>OZ240245.1:0-4924403 GCA_965198175.1 Candidatus Poribacteria bacterium | reverse complement strand
ACTGCCAACATCGGACTTATCGTGTATGATAAGCAAGACTATGAGTTGATAAAGAGAGAAGTAACCGCGGAGCGGGTCAAGGTGTTTTTCAAAGGAACTGTGAAAGGTGAGGTGGAGAGATACGAACTGCCTCGGATGGGCGCGCTCAACTTTGTACTACATCAGGCGCTGGACGGCGGATCCACCCGAACTCTCTCGTTCGATGTTTGTGGAAAGGCGCTGAGTTCCGCACTATTAAGTCTTATAATTGAAACGTCAGAGTAGCCCTCATTAAAGGGAAACGCCAAGCGTTAAGCTATGGGAGGTACTGCGATGAAATTGGGCGTATTTATGATGCCGCTACATCCACCGGAAAAAGACCGGACTGAATGTTTCGAGGAAGATATCGAATTGGTTGTTCGTGCCGACGAGCTGGGTTTCACTGATGCCTGGGTCGGTCAGCACCACTCGGCTGCTTGGGAACCTATTCCGGCGAACGACATGTTCATAGCCCACGTGTTACCACTAACGAAGAACATTCGTTTCGGCCCGGGCGTGGTGATTGTTCCTCATCATCATCCTGTCAATGTTGCTGTTCGTATCGCATACCTAGATCACCTAGCCCGCGGTCGTCTAAATTGCGGGTTTGGCCAAAGCGGCGTGCCGACCGATTGGGAGTTATTCGATTTGCCGGACCCAAGAACGCAAGGACTGATGACTCTTGAAGGGATTGATATGGTCCTGAAGTTGTGGCAATCCGAGGCTCCGTTCGACTTCAAGGGACAATTCTGGCGCATTCGAATCGAAAATCCGAATCCGGATGTTGCCCTAGGACCAATGCTCAAGCCGTATCAGAAACCTCACCCGCCAATCGCGATGAGCGTAGTTAAGGGGACGTCCATGGGAGCCCGAACCGCGGGTGAACGCGGTTATATGCCGGTGAGCACGAATGTCGTGCCGGCGGCTACGGTTGCTCAACATTGGCAAACGTACGGCGCTGGCGCCGAAGGAGCCGGTCGACCAACCCCCGACCGATCAATGTGGGGAGTGTCGCGCAGCATCTTCGTCGGTGAATCAAATAAGGATGCCTGGGACTTTGCTGTGAACAGCACATTCGGACGTTCATGGGCCTACATGATCAAGATCGTCAAAGCGGCAAACCTGCTAGACATTATGAAACTGCATCCAGACATGTCCGATGACGAGGTAACACCGGAATACGTCCTGAAGAACCTTTGCATTATCGGTGATGTAGAGGAATGCGTCCGTCAATTGGAAGACTTGTGGGAAGTGACCGGTGGTTTTGGCACGCTGCTGATGATTGCCCACGACTGGGACGACAAAGCGAGATGGTTGCGCTCCATGAAGTTGCTGGCGAATGACGTCGTACCCGCATTGCCATCGGTCTAAAACCATTTTCTTGCCGTTTGAATCGTTTGATTAGTCTCACCGTATCTCTCCGAATGGCGCTTCAGAATCGAAGGAGATGCATCAACTTGGAAAGCTCAATCCTAAACCTAAATCGCCATGAACCCTAGTCAAGGAGGTGTTTAGGATGGTGTTCGATCCGAAGTTGCAGCGGCAAATCATGGGCTGCTTTGCAACAGGTGTCACGGTGGTGACAACGCGGTGCGGCAACCACATCACCGGCATGACGGCGAACGCAATTATGTCTTTGTCGCTGAATCCGCCGCGGATCGTCGTTTCCGTTGACAAACTGAATCACATGCATGAATCTCTGTTGCAGGGGAAATGCTTCGCGATTAATGTGCTGCGGGCGGATCAGGAGGCTACCTCTCGCCAGTTTGCAATGCCGGGCCCGAAAGACTTTTCCGGCTTGTCACTAACCGTAGCGAAGACCGGGGCGCCGATTTTGGTTAATGCACTCGCATTCGTGGATTGCCGGCTCGTTGAGATTCTATCGGGCGGCGATCACGACATGTTCCTCGGAGATCCTGTTGCCGGCGAGGCGCGGGATGGTGAGCCGCTTATCTTTTACAGCGGAGGTTACACTCAGCTAACGCCACTAATCGGGGAAGAGGGAAAATCGTGAGTCCCAAGCTTTGGAACATTGGCTTGAAAATTGACGACCTGGATGCGGAAATCGGTTTTTTGGAAGCGATGGGTGCCAAATTCCGGTATCGTGAAACCCGCTCAAAACCAGATGGGGAAAAATATGAGACCGCTTTGTTAGAGTTTGGTGGGACCCGTGCTTTTTTGGTTGAGGAACCGGTTTTCGAACACAAGCTCAACCATCAACTCACCCCAGGGTTGACCCATATCGTGTTCGAGGTTGATGACCTCGCTGAAGCGTACGAACAGATTATGGGACTCGGTGCAGAAGTACTTATCCAGCCAAAACAGGTCAGTGGCGGGTATGGGTCACGCCGCGTTGCCTTTTTCCGCTCCCCCAACGGCCTCGTATTCGAGATGATTGAGATTTTAGAAGCGAAGGTGTGAGCCTTCCGAAGGGTTATTGTTCCCTCAAACCCGTCCCTTCTGTCGCGATTAAAAATCGATCCCCTTGGATATTTTCAAATCGCTCTACGGTTCCGCTGGGCCAGCGAATCTCTACCAAATCTGCTCTATCGTACCCACCGAGGCCAAAGTGTAATCGCATGTCGCTATGCGAGGGGTAACTTCCCCCACTCTTGACTTCTTTGATTTGTGATTTACCGTCAGCCACGACCTTAATGCGGGTCCCAATACCATCGCGGTTGCTTTGAACGCCGACTGTTGTGAAGGAGAGCCAGTGGTTCAGATGGACGGTATCATTTCGCAGCAGATCGGGCGTCTGATGACAGTTAGTAACCAAGACATCAATGTCGCCGTCATTATCATAATCTCCAAAAGCTGCTCCGCGGCTCACCTTCTTCAAAAGTAGCCCTTCGCCCGACTGATTGGAAACATCCTCGAACGTGCTATCGCCCCGGTTCCTGAAGAGTTGATTTTGCTGCGCATAAGTGAGGTTCGGATTGATGAGATGGACGTTTTCGTTAAGGTCTCCGGCAGCGATAAAGAGGTCTATGTATCCGTTGTTGTCAAAGTCTGCGAAATCCGCGCCCCAGGAGAGCCGCATGAGCGTTGAGGCGCCGATTCCTGAACGATACGTGATGTCTGCAAAGAGCCCATTTTGTTCGCTTAGGTAGACCGCGTTAGGTTCGCCACTGAAATTCGTAACGACGAGATCGAACCATCCGTCGTTATTGATATCGCCAAAGACCGCAGCCATGCTGCTATATGCACTACCCATTTCGTCAACTGCGACCCCGCTGAATAACGCGACCTCAGTGAACATACCGTCACCATGATTCTGATAAAGCCAGTCCGGTTCTAAATCGTTTGCGACAAACAGGTCGAGGTCATAGTCGTTATCGTAATCGCACCAGACGATTCCCATTCCTTTACCGTTTGGGTTAAACACACCGGCTTCGCGGGTTACATCCGTAAATGTACTATCGCCATTGTTTCGGTAAAGCACGCTCGGCGTCCCCTCAAAGTTCTTCGGCGAACAATAAATCCGGACGTTGAACTCACCGCACTGGCGATTTTTCTCTAATTGGAACGCCACATAATTTGCGACAAACAGATCCAAGTCGTTGTCATTGTCATAATCAGCGAAAGCAGCGGAAGCCCCCCACAACGCATCACCCCCCCCCGCCTGGGCTGTTACGTCTGTGAAGGTGCCATCGCGGTTGTTGTGATAGAGTACATTTGGCCCAAAATTCGCGACATAAAGATCCGGGAAACCATCATTATCGTAGTCTCCGACAGCGCAACTGAAGCCGTAACTTTCATCGCCCACTCCCGCCTGAACTGTTACATCTGTGAAGGTACCATCGCCGTTATTGCGATAAAGTGCGTTTGTTGGTGGCACATCGGAGCGCATGCCGGGAAGGTCCGCCCCGTTTACAAAATAGATGTCTATATCTGCATCTTGATCGTAATCAATCCATGCGGCACCAGCTCCGATGGGCTCGACATAATACTTCGCTCCGCTACGCACATCTTCATGCCTAAAATGAATGCCGGCTTGTACCGTGACCTCACTGAAGAGTAATTCCGCGCACGCTGGAAGCACGGAACACCAGAAGACCAGAGCGCTAGTTACATACTTCGAGTTTTGCAGTGTGTACCACGCGGTGCGTAAGGCATCAAACAGATGCTCTTGTTTCTCGTCCTTCTGTTCCTTGGATTCAGGAAGCACGGCTGTATCGAAACTTCCCCTCCCTTTCGTCTCGCCCTTTCCTAATTTCCTTCTCTTTCTTCCTTCCATTCTCCGCATCCCTTTTACGGTAGTTAGTGCGTTTAAGCCTGCATCGAGCCTGAGGCGAGATTATATCAATCGTGTCATCTATTGTCAAGCGTAAGGAGAGGTGAACACAGGGCAATTGCATCTAATTTGTTCAGAAGAGAGTGCTAGGACGGTAATCAAGTAATTGTTGTCCCATGCGGCTTTGAGTCGTTTGTTTGCAACACCAAGTTGGGCTGATTTTTCAGCTTTGAGCAGATTGAAGGCAGTGCGTCGGACAATGGCGAAGTTCTCACCGGCATTGTCTTTACGAATTCGAGACGCATCCTCACGTAAGGCGACGTCTAACACCCAATGACAGGAGTTCTCAATTCCCCAGTGATTCCTAGTGGCTTCAAGTCAAGCAACCGTGCTGCATCTCCCAGTAGTGAAGAAATGTAGTAGCGAGACTCCGTGGTCAACTGTTGGTTGATTTCTCGATCGGCGGTGACTTTGATGATTGAGTTGAGATTAACAAAGTTCTCACTGCCTCTGAGAGCGGAATTTACGCCAAGGTCAGCAATTGCCCAAGCGCTTCGGGTTTCTATTCGACCATGGTCGCCATCAATAGTTTGAGTCAAATCGACTTCAACATCAGTTAACGCTTCATTTGAGATGAGAGGAGTTGAACGTCCTCGTACAACTGCCCTTGATTGGCTTTGAGTGCGAAAACGTAATCAGCATCTGAATCAACAATCTTTTGCGCAATTTCAGTTTGACACCCCATCTCATCAATAGTAACAATGCACCCGGACACGTCCAATATTTCAAGCAACTGAGGCATGGCGGGAATCTCGTTGGATTTGTCTGCAACTTTGACTTGACCTAGTGCTACGCCTTGGTGACATGCTCAAGCACTGACTAGATGAATGGCTGCTTTGTTGTCACGGGTACCATAGGAACGACGCACTTGTTTTCCATCTACCGCAATCACTTGGCCTTGAGTCATCTCAATGGCGCTACAAATCCAGTGGGTGAAACACTGCTCGAATTTTGTCGCGTCAATGGCAGCAAACATACGACCAAATGTATCATGCGATGATATGCCTTCCGGTAATTCTAAGAACGTTGCTAGCCAGTTGCATTTAGCTCGACCAAATGCTTCAACTGCCACCCAACTATCGGCACCGCAAGTAACGGCGCAGATAGTAATGACAATAATATCAAGCAATCTATGGGGTGTGCGAGAAGCAACTCCTCTGGGTGCTGGCAATGAGGCAAAATGGGCTGAAATTGAGGGAATCGGGGTATTAGACATGTGAACTCCTCCTTAGAAGATTTTACACAAGCGTATCCTAATTTCCTCTCATGTCAAATCCAAAATTCAGATGCAATTGCCGTGGAGGTGAACACAACTTTACCCAAGGAATGGGGGTGGAGTGATGAATGTCCGTTAAAATAGACTTCCTTTTTAGGACAACATCAGGTATACTTTGATGATAATCTTCTTTTGTTTCGCCGCAGTCCGGCATGACTGAGCCATCAACGCTTGACGAAGCCAAGAGAACAATATCTTGCGCTTTCTTACAGCGAAGAAGGACATATTAGCGTGCTGTTTCGAGAGCGTCAAATAAGTCGGCAATTGTTAAGTGTTCTGCGTGAAATTGAAAGGATCGCTAATGCACCGACCATCAAGTTCAAGCGCCTGAATTCTGTTTCTGTTGTGGTAGAGTTATCAACGAACTGCTATCATTCCGCCGATGCGGCGATAAAGCGAGGTTTGGATCCTGGAGGTCTGGCGAGTGAAGAAAACACAATGGCGGGCTGTCGTATTGGTATGGACGATGGTGGCAATCTTTGTTGCGTCAATGATCTCAGAAGCGAATGTAGCTTACATGATTCAGGAAGGAAATACGATGGCTAAGACCAGCATTGAAGTCAAACGTTCACCGGATCTCCTAGATAACCGTATTGGAGGGGACTACGGCAGCGATCCCAATGTTGCCAACCACATCTTTGATTTAGGACTCAAATGGGTGCGGCTAGGATTCTGGAACAGCGGGCTTAACTGGCAACGGGTTCGCAGGGCGCCGGGCAGTTATGCGATCGACCCTGCGCCGGATAAGTTTGTGACTGATCTCGCTGAAGGCGGTATAACGGTGGTGATGACCATGGGCGTCGGCGATGGTCGGTCCCGCGAGGACGATATGTGGCGGTTAACACCGTCAGCGATGGACGACTACCGAGAGTACGTACGAACGCTCGTTCAACAGTTCAAAAACCGCGTCCGCTACTTCGAGATTTGGAACGAACCGGATACTGGCACTGATTGGGGTCGCATCCCTCCGATTGACTATGCGAGACTTGTTAGGCATGTTGCACCGACGATACGCGAGGAGGCGCCAGAAGCCAAGATAGTCATTGGTGCCATCGGCGGATGGTGGCAGCCAAAATTCCCTGGGTATGAGAACGCTAACCGCTATACGCTCCACCGCGAATACTTGGAAGAGGTGCTCTGTTCCGGCGTTGCCCCACTAGTTGATGTGATCTCTTGGCATCCGTTCTACGGGCATCGTCCGGAGGATCCGTACTACCAGAACTACCCCCGGATGGTTGAGGAAATTCAGCGCTTGGCAACCGTACAGGGCTTTAAGGGAGAATATCTTGTTGAAGAAGCGCTATGGCGGGTCGAGCGTGCGGACGAACCGCAAGGACCAGTGACCGCGATCGTTTCCGCCAAATACATCGCGCGTACCATAGTGATGCACCGGGGTCTTGGCATAACGGTAACTGTAAGCGGCATGTTTCCGGGCAAATGCCCGGACGTGACCCGCCGCCTGTGCACGATTCTTGCGGGCGCTCGGGCAGCGGACCTCCCCGTTGTGTTGCAGACCGAGTCGTCTGAGGTTGTCCATTACGGATTTCAACTGCCAAATGGCGATCGACTGATTGCCCTGTGGTCGAATGGGGTGGCGGTTGACGACGACTCTGGCGTGGTTGCCGACCTAATGTGCCAGATGGCCGCCAGCAGTGCGAGCGGTATGGATGTGCTGCACGGCTACCAGCAAGACTTGGATTTTGAGGGCGGTGTTGGAAGCACTCGAATTCGCGATTTGTATGTGCCCGATTATCCTATGCTCATTCGTCTACAGAGATAACAGGCTTACTGTAGCGGGATTCAGACAAGTTTAGAACGATTGTATTGCTTCACTGTAAGATGGGCTTCCTTTAGCCACCGAAATCGGTTGACATTCCACAAGGGTTTGTGTTACTGTAACTCAAGTTGCCCCTATGGGGTGTGCAAAACATCTTTGGGCACTACCTGTAGTAACCATCTATCGATTTGGTGGCATTAGCAGAGCAGCGATGGACATACAGAATACTCTAATTTTCGATAGGTCGCAACCTAAGTTAATGCAATAAAGGGAAATGTTGCTTTTATGTTTTGGTCACGGGGATGATAGACATTGACGACTATGTCTCGCTTGGTCTAGATTTCCAAATTCAGACCAGCTATCGGATTTGGCACGGGTGCAAAGCACCTAACCCCCCTAGCTCCCCCTTAGCAAGGGGGAGGATTCTTCGATGGAAGCAGCAACGTGTGTAAAACATCCTCTTGACCAATACAGAAATGTTGCTTTTACAAGCAGCGCAAACGGCTTCGATTCAGAGTTTTGCCTAACCTTCACTAAGATTGGAGTTTTACTGGATGAGCACATCCCAATTAAAACGGGGTTCACAACAAATTCCAAGACGCCTTCTGATGGGACCCGGTCCCAGCAACACACATCCGCGCGTCCTTGCAGCAATGAGCCAACCCCTGATTGGACATTTAGATCCTGTTTTCCTAGATTTGATGGATGAGACCATGGAACTGCTGCGCGGCGTATTTGGCACCCAAAATCAGTTGACATTTCCAGTGTCTGCAACAGGCAGCGCTGGTATGGAAGCCACCTTGTGCAATCTGATAGAGCCGGGAGATGAAGTCGTTGTTTGTGTCAACGGGGTTTTTGGTACACGAATGGCTGATATTGTGAAACGATGCAGGGGGAATCTGCATGTTGTTGAAGGGGACTGGGGAAGGATTATTGACCCTGAGGATGTTGAAAACAAGCTTAAAGCGGTGAACGCCAAAATGGTATGTATCGTTCACGCAGAAACGTCAACGGGCGTCTTACAACCGTTGGACGATATTTCTGCATTGGCAAAACGTTACGATGCGCTGCTGCTTGTGGACTGCGTCACTTCGCTGAGTGGTGTTCCTGTCAATCTGGATGCTACAGGAATTGATGTAACTTATAGCGGTACACAGAAATGCCTGAGTTGTCCACCGGGGCTTTCTCCAGTTAGCTTTAGCGATCGAGCAGTTGAAATCGTCCACCGGCGAAAAACCGAGGTTCAAAGCTGGTACCTTGATATACGGATGATTTCTGAATACTGGGGCGAAAACCGGCTTTACCACCATACCGCCCCTATCTCAATGATGTACGCCATCAATGAAGCACTGAAGCTAGTTCACGAAGAGGGGCTATCTCAGCGATATCACCGTCATAAACTGCATTCTCAGGCACTGGCAGTTGGATTGGAATCAATCGGTGTTAAGCAGATTGCACAAGAGGGATGCCGTGCCCCAATGCTGACTTCGGTATCTATCCCCGGAGGTGTGGATGATACAACCATCCGTCGCCGGTTGTTGAAAGAATATAATATTGAGATTGGCGGTGGACTCGGCGTTTTCAAAGGAAAAGCGTGGCGGATTGGGCTCATGGGCGAGTCTTGTCGCAAAGAGAGCGTCATTCGCCTGCTATCCGCACTTGGAGATTTATTGCCGAACGTTTCGCAGTTAACAGGAGTAGAAGCCGCCGAAGAGGTTTACGTTGCCGAATAGCGCCATAAGATTTCCCGTATGGATATACATGTGTTCCGTAAGCACAACGATCGACTATCCGAGCCAAAGGCTTCCACCAGAAGAAAGATGTGAGGTAAACAGGGAATACAAAATAGATTTCAAACGCCGTCTTTTGGAGACGCCACTGTCCTTTCAATTACTTGGCTTAATCTTCAATAACTCATTTGAGATGAATTAGCGTTTGTTGGTGGTATAGATGAACGAGGTAACGATACAACCATTTGAACGCTTTCTACAACAGCAAGGTTGTCAACATATCGCAGGGGTTGACGAAGCTGGGCGAGGAGCCTTAGCAGGGCCAGTCGTTGCTTCAGCCGTTATTCTTCCGTTCAGCTGCCGCATCCCAGGGCTGACGGATTCAAAACAGTTGACACCCAAGCAACGCGACGTTTTGTTTGTTGAAATTCAGAAATCAGCGGTAGCTATCAGTGTTGGCTGTGTAGACAACGAAGAAATCGATCGAGTGAATATACTCCAAGCGACAATGTTAGCGATGCGTCAAGCCATTGAGCGGATTTGTCCATTTCCAGATTATGTTCTCGTTGATGGCACACAACTTCCTCCTATCCCCTTTCGCGCCCAAGCCATTCCAAAGGGAGATACGCTCTACCAATCAATTGCCGCTGCTTCCATCATCGCAAAAGTTAATCGGGACCGCTTTATGATTGAGTTAGACAGGGTTTATCCACACTACGGTTTCCAACATCACAAAGGATACGGCACACGCCAGCATCGCCAGGCAATCTCTGAAGTTGGGGACTGTCCAATTCATCGACGTAGTTTTAAACTTCATTAACATGAGCAACTCGAAAATAAAGATTGGAAAGATTGGCGAAACGTTTGCCGTCGATTATCTCAAAGCGCAGAACTATCAGATACTTGAGCAGAATTATCGCCTGCGTTTCGGTGAAATTGACCTCATCGCTCGGCAAGGGAGACGTACTGTATTCGTCGAAGTCAAGACACGTCGTAGTCTCAAGTTTGGCACCCCCCAAACCGCTGTGACACCCACCAAGCAAAAACAGATTTCGAAGGTCGCTTTGGGTTACCTACAAAAGCATAATCTTTTAGATGCCGCCTGCCGATTCGATGTTATTGCAGTTTTCCTTTCGTTGAAATGCGAACTCATCGATCTGCACCACATCGAAAACGCATTTCAGTTTCGCGCGTATGCTTGATGCTTTTTCATCAACATTGTGAGTGAAAACGTAGAAAGGAATGGTTGATGCAAGCCATTATTTTATGCGGTGGACGTTCGACACGGCTTGGCGACATAACAAAAATCATACCGAAAATCCTGTTGGATATACGGGGGCGGACGGTTCTTGAGTGGCAAATCGAACTATTGAAGCAAGCGGGCGTTGATGAAGTCATCCTGGCATCTGGGCACTTGCATGATACGCTAGTTAAGGCAGTCGGGGCAAGTTACGGTGGTGTGTCAATGCACTTCGCCAAAGAGGAGAAAAGGTTGGATACGGGTGGCGCAATCAAACATGCAATGCAGTATATTTGTACTTCTCCCTTTTTTGTGCTGAATGGCGATGTGTTGTTGGAAGATTTTGCTCTATCTACGATGTTGAATCGCTTTCAACTTCAACGAGAAACAGAGGGCATATTACTGGGTGTGTTGGCCGAGGACATCAGTACTTATGGCGAGATTGCTTCGGATGATCAGGATAGGATTACAGGGTTTCGTGAAAAACAACCGATTCAGCGGCCTGGCTGTATCAATGCTGGCGTGTATCTCTTCAATCAGTCAATGGCGAATTACTTCCCTGATCAAGATGCGTTTTCTATCGAGAAGGATGTCTTTCCGTATGTGCAAAATCTTTATGTGCTCAAAGCAGCAATCAATTGGATTGACGTAGGCGATCCAGAACGTCTTGCTTACGCCCGCCGGCGTTTTGGTACACAAGCCATCAAACTGAATTCAGGGTGACTATTTTGTAATGAACAGCTGAACAACGTATTTCACAGAAAAAATCGAGTGATACGGGTTTTCAGTAAATTCTAATCGCGCACTACGCGCACTACTTGTTTAATTTTTCAAAATTGCAGGAGGAACTTATGAAACTCAGACTTTTTGTTGCACTTTCAATGCTTGTATTGTTCGCACTTCCTCTTAGGGCGGAGGAGGCGACAACCTCAATCGAGATAGAAGAGATTATCACTGTTGGTACGCGTGTGCCGGAGCGGAGTAGGCTCGATTCGCCGGTGCCGGTTGATGTCATCAACGAAGACGCGATCCGAAAGACGGGACATACCGAAGTGGGTCGTGTGCTACAGACATTGGCACCGTCATTTAACTTTTCGAGTTCATCGATTAGCGACGGTACGGATGCGCTACGTCCCGCGACGCTCAGAGGCTTGGGCCCCGATCAGGTACTTGTGCTCGTGAACGGAAAGCGGCGTCACGGAAGTGCATTAATTCACGTCAACACCTCTGTCGGTCGCGGCACAGCGGGCGTGGATTTGAATGCGATTCCCGCAAGTGCCATCAAACGGATCGAGATTTTGCGCGATGGTGCTTCAGCGCAGTACGGTTCAGATGCGCTCGCTGGCGTCATCAACCTTGTGCTAAAAGATGACTACGAGGGAGGATTAGGATACTCGTACGGATCCACTTACGCCGGCGACGGTGAAACGTTCTCACTGAACGCCCATAAAGGGTTCAAATTCGGAAATGACGGTACTATTCACGGCGCAATTGAATATCGAGACAGACAGCCGACCAACCGTGCCGGCTTGACGGGCGTGGTTCAGTACCCTGGTAGCGAAGTTAAAGAGGGTAGTCCTGTCCAGCTAGTAAATGACGCTGGCAACAAAGAGCATAGCTTTGACCGCCAAAATTTCCGTATCGGCGATGCGGAATCTCGCCAAGGTGCCGTAGTTTTGAGCTTGGACAAGCCGATTGACAGCATTTGGCAAGGCGCCACCTTCTACAGTTTCCTTGATTATTCAAATCGACAAAACACCAGCGCGGGATTCTACCGAAGAGCCAATCAACTTAGCCGCAACCCAGAAGGGTCAGACTATCCCGATGGATTCCTGCCGTTAATCAACACCAACGTACTTGATTACTCCATAGGAGTCGGTATTAAGCAGAAGTTCAACAGCGGATTGCGGATGGATGCGAGCGTCGTCACGGGCGGCAATAGCTTTGCGTTCAACGTCAGTAATTCACACAACGCCTCACTTGTTGCTGCAGAAGGCTCTAGCCCATCATCCGCTGACGCGGGCGACCTGCGGCTGTTCCTTAACACGGTGGACCTCGATTTCTCGCTTCCTACGGACTGGGGAAACGTTGCAGTCGGCGGCGGATTTCGGAACGACATCTACCAAATCACGGCAGGCGAGGAAGTTTCGTACAAGGATTATGATGGCCCCGGTGGCGCTTCAGGCGGCATCCAGGTTTTCCCTGGCTTCCAGCCCTCGAATGAGGTGAACGAACTGCGCACCGCTTTCGCTTTCTACACGGATGTAGAGCTAAACCCCATCGGATCGGTGTTCGTCAATCCTGCGGCACGGGTTGAGAACTATAGTGACTTTGGATCTACCGTCAACGGCAAGATGGCGCTACGCTATGAACCGATTGAAGAGCTTGCACTGCGTGGTTCAGCAAGTACAGGATTTCGCGCGCCCTCTATGCAGCAACTGTATTTCAACAACGTAAGCACGCAATTTAATACCGTTGATGGTCAGTCGGTCGCCCAAGAAATTGGCACATTCCGAAACGATAGCGATATCGCAAAAGCTGTCGGAATTCCTGAGTTGACGGAAGAGACCGCGGTGAATGTCAGCAGCGGATTTATCCTCCATCCGCTACCGCGCTTGACGCTTACGGCAGATGTTTATCGAGCGACCATTCGCGACCGCATAATTATTAGTGGACGCTTGGCGAGCGGCAATGAAGGGATTCCGTCAGGGATTAGAAAGAGTCTCGCCGATTCAGGCGTTGCAGGCGCGCAATTTTTCATGAACGCGGCCGATACCCAAACGCAGGGGATAGATGTTGTTGCGTCCTATACTTATCCGGTGTTCGAGCAAGGGAGACTCTTATTTAGCTTTGCTGCAAACTATACGGAAACGGAGATTACCGACGTAAATCTTCCCGCGAATCTCCCTGAATCCCTCTTCACCGAGCAAGACCGATCCATCATTGAGACGTGGCAACCAAAAGATCGGGTTTCCATGTCAACCCGATATACCAACGGTTCTCTAGGGGTGGACTACGCAGTCCATCGGTATGGTGAATACACCGTGATTGATGGCGGTAAGAGCCAAACTTTTACACCGAAGTATCTTACCGACATTCAAATTAGTTACGGGTTGGGTGAGTACGGTCGAATCAAAATCGGTGCGAATAACCTGTTCAACGTCATCCCGGATGAAAACCATATTGGTCAATCGCGAGGCGGAAAAATCGTGGACCCGTGGGGCAACGTAATTGTTGATTCGCCGGGTGTATTCACCTATTCTCGGCGTTCTGCACCGTTTGGTTTCAACGGCGGGTTGTATTATATCGGCTGGGAGAATGCGTTTTAAGCGCAATCTGTCGCTCGATCGATGTTAAATAACTCAGTTGAGGCGGGAGCGGTCCCGCCTCATCTAATTGAAATTGACCTAAATTGAAACGACTCCGCTTGAGAGCACTCTATATTTGTCAGTTCTTGGGAAATTAGTGCGTCTTATTCAGTTTCAGTGGCACTAAGCTACGGACTCCCTCACGTATTTTATGGACATACCTGATAACTGTCTGCACATTTACCCGTATGCGTATAAAGACAGATTGTCGATACCCTACTAGCGAATGCCCAAAAGTATACCAACCGATACAACTTTTCCAGTCATCAAACGCCGGTTCACTTTAGTGAGCGTAGTTTATCGCAATTTATTGAATCGGGCTGCTCAGCGCAAGGAGGCATAGCAGGCAAGAGACCATGGATCCCCAAGAAGCCAAAATACAATTAGACGATGAAGGCTATTGCGTGTTGGAAGACCAGATAGATGCGCACGAAGCCGATTACCTCAACAGGCGAGCGTGCGCCCTGATGGAGTCTGCTCACGGGCAAGATAAGTATCTTAGCTTGGAGGGCTCATTGGACCTCATTCCGGAGCTCGCGCCGTTATGCATCGAACCCACTATTCTTGAATTGGCAGAAACGGCGCTCGGGGAGAATTTTATCCTTGCAAATAATGTCGCCATGAAGTGGTGTAAACCCGGCGCGGGGCCGGGAGGATTACATGTGGATTGGCCGTTACCGAGTATACCCGAACCTTGGCCTATTTCGCCCACAGGATTGGCGGCGTTCTGGATGCTCACGGATTTTACAGCGAAGAACGGTGCGACTGCGGTTATTCCTTTTAGCCATCATACCCGGCGCGGCCCCACATCCAACCGTACATATCAACAAGAAGTTCCTATCGTCGGGAAAAAGGGGTCGGTGTTAGTTTTTGTCAACGGACTTTGGCATCGCAGCGGTGCGAACACAACCCAAAATGAAAATCGTATGGCTGCCAGCGTCTTTTACGTACCTTCTTTTATCTACCGACCCAAAGATGGCTGGCCGATCATGAAGCGCCATATCTACAATAAATTCCCGCAGCGATTGCAGGAACTGTTGGCGCGTTCGGTTGAAGAATAATGCGGCGGTTAAATGGTTACCAATAATGTAGAAAGCAGAAGGGAATGGAATTAACGGAAGCCAAAAGGCAGTTGGACGAGCAAGGCTATTGTATATTGGAAGATCAGCTGGATCCCGATGAAGCCGGTCATCTTGATGCACAAGCACGCTCCTTGATGGAGCATCAGAAAGAGCATATCTGGGGTACGAATGGATATCTCAGCTTGGAAGGGGCATTGAATCCAATGCCGGAGTTAGCTCCGCTGTGCACTCATCCCACGATTCTTGAATTGGTGGAGATGGTGCTCGGCAATGATTTTATCCTTGCGAACAACGTAGCGATGAAGTGGTGTAAACCTGGTGCGAAGCCTGGAGGACTCCATTCTGCTTGGGCGGCAAGGGAGAGATTTCATGCGTTTGTAGATTATTCGATAGATCTCCAAGTCTTCTGGATGCTTACGGACTTTACGGCTAAAAATGGTGCTACGATGGTTGTGCCATTTAGTCACCATTCACGACGCTCGCCGACACAAGAGCGGTATCCTCAGGAAATTCCCGTCGTTGGAAAAAAAGGCTCGGTATTCGCTTTCTACGACACACTCTGGCATCGCAGCGGCGCTAACACCAGTCACGACCAGCATCGCATGGCTGCTAATATCCTTTATCTCCCTTGGTATATCTATATACATACGGGACAATGGCCGCCGATTAAACGCGAGCTCTACAATCAATTTTCGCCCCGCTTGCAGGAGTTGCTCGCGCGGTCGGTTGAAAAATGATTGATGATGTACTGCTACGTGATACTTAATCCTTCGACTCGTACACTCACCTAAACGCGCACCGGCTACTCCCTCCCTCATTGCCACATGATGATTTAACGAAATTGTGTACCCTTGGAGTTAGAGTTACCTTTACAATTTGGAGTGTGTTAAGCCACCGGTTTGGCTAACGAGAGGAGTCATAACGTACCCCAAAAACGGGTACCTTGACGGTTGGAGGACATTGTGAACACTGAAGAGACCGGCGGGCTACCGTCCTGGGATTTGTCGGACCTTTATTCTGGCATAGAGGCCCCGGAGCTAGAAGAAGACTTGACTTCGATGGCGGCTCAAGCGGCGGCTTTTGAACAAGAATACAAGGGGCGTATTGTCCAATCTGACGTAACCGCCGATTTACTCCGATCGGCGCTGGAAGCTTATGAAGAGCTACTCCAAGCGCAGTACAAGCCCGGGGCGTTTGCTAGCCTGTTGTTTTCGACCGATACTGCAGATAGCCAACGCGGTGCACTCCTACAACGAACACGGGAGGTTGGCTCAGCGGCGGCAAAGCATTTAATATTCTTCGATCTCGAAATTGGCAACATCCGGCAAGAAACATTTGATGATATCATCAGTCAGCCACAACTTGAACCCTACCGTCATTATCTCCAGCACCAACGTGAGCTTGCAAAACACAACTTGAGCGAGGCGGAGGAAGGGATTCTAGAGGAGACCGCCAATACGCGCGGTCGAGCATTTGGACGGCTTTTCACCGAGATAACATCGCGTCAAACTTTCCGCCTTGGCGAAGAAGAGCTGACACAAAGCGAGCTGCTTGTACACTTCTACGACCCCAACCGTGAAACGCGCAAGGCTGCCTCAACCGCCTTAACACATACGCTCAAAGAGGGCGCCCACATATTGACTTTTATCTTTAATACGCTGCTTCACGAAAAGCAGGTTATTGACCGTTTGCGCGGTTTTTCGACACCAGAAGCAGCACGTCACCTCGACAATGAGGTAGACGAGGCAGTGGTCAACATGGTCGTGGACGTGTGTGTGGACAACTATGGAACCGTCGCCGACTATTATCACCTCAAGCGAGAGTTGCTGGGGCTGGATGAGCTGACGCACTACGATCGATATGCCCCCATAACGAGTAAGCGCACTAAGTTCTCATTCGATGAAGCAAAAGACATCGTAC
This sequence comes from Candidatus Poribacteria bacterium, assembly GCA_965198175.1. GTDB lineage: Bacteria > Poribacteria > WGA-4E > WGA-4E > PCPOR2b > JAPPKS01. Next base: position 4,907,698 of record OZ240245.1, on the reverse strand, counting down.
TCGACGCTTTTGCACGATTCTCAACGAAGCTCACCGAGATTACCGAACCGTTCTTCAGCAGACGTTGGATTGACGCTGCTCTGCGAACAGGTAAACAGGGCGGGGCTTATTGTGCAGGTATTACTCCTGATTTACATCCTTATATCCTCATGAACTACACCGGTGAGCCTCGTGACGTGATGACGTTAGCACACGAGTTGGGGCACGGTATCCATGATGTCCTTGCAAGCAAACAGAACTTGCTTAACTACTACCCTGTCTTACCGCTAGCAGAAACCGCGAGCACCTTTGGGGAAATGTTGGTATTCGACGCGCTGCAAACTACGTTGTCCTCGCCACAAGAGCGACTGGCTCTGTTGTGCGGGAAGGTTGAAGACACTTTCGCCACGGTATTTCGTCAGATTGCGATGTATCGCTTCGAGCGAGATGCTCATCGCTTACGGCGTGAAGAGGGCGATCAGCCTACGGAAGCCTACTGTGAACTCTGGCAGCGCACGATGCAGGAGATGTTCGGCGACTCACTAAAGTTAGGCGAAGAACACCAGTGGTGGTGGCTTTACATCCCGCACATTAACCGTAGTCCGTTTTACGTCTATGCCTATGCTTTCGGTGAGTTGCTAGTGCTGTCACTTTATGCGAAGTATCAACACGAAGGCGAAGCATTTGTGCCCACCTACTTTAATCTGTTACGCGCCGGTGGTTCTGCACCGCCCGCACAACTAATCGCTAACATGGGTATTGACATCACATCTTCCGACTTCTGGCAGGGGGGATGCAATCTGATCCACCAAAGAGTCGAGCAGGCGAAGGAACTGGCAAAGGCTATTGGCGAGGATAATAGCGGGCATTAAGCCGATAAACAGTGATTCGTCTCTTTCGAAGAGATGTCGGTAGGTAGATGAATTTACACAATCAACGGAATCGCTTTTTCAACGACCTCGAATCCATCCCAATCCAATGTCTTGGGGCAGCTATCTTCTTCTGGATTTACCACAAGCTGCTTGTCTATCTGATGAAGGTGGAGGGAATCAATCTTGGGGCGGTAAAATTCGATCGCCACGTTGCCCCGCTCTATGCGGAACCACAAACCAACCTGAGCTTGTGGATACTTCCGGCGTCAATTGTCCTCGTTGGGTTCCTACTGATTTGCCGAAAAGTCCTATTCGAACAAGCGACGCCAACCCCTAGGCTTTTTGTGATTTCAATCCTGAGCTTTCTTGCCATCGGCATCAGCGTTGCGATGATCGATGGCTATCGAGAGGTAGATGGGCAGCGTATGCCCGCGCTCCTCGAACCGTACACACGGACAAGCCTGGAATACTACAGCGATGTACCGAAAGTCGACACGGCGGGCCTCCGATCATTCCTGCGAGATTACTCGAAACCGGAACTGTTCCAAACTTTATCCGGACATGCCCAAACCCATCCACCGGGCGGCATTCTGTTTCTATGGATGGTCAGTAAATGCTTTGGCTATAATCTGCTCACTGCCTCGCTTGCATCGATTTGCTTTACGAGTTTAACCGTGATTCCAATCTTTTGGATTGCGAAAAACTTGTATGATGATATGGTTGGGCGGTACGCGACCGTGCTATATTTGATTATGCCTAACTTTGTCATGTTCACGACGACATCCATGGATGGGCCGTTCAGCATCTTCCCCATTGTGAGCGTCTACCTGTTTTACAAAGCCACTTCATCCCGAACAACGCTTTACGCTATCTTAACAGGAATCGCACTCGGATTTGGGATGTTAATGACCTTTTCAATTGTTTTCATCGGTCTATTTTTTGGTGTCGTGACGTTGCTTACGCTGATGATGGATCGAGAACGGTTCAAAGGTATATTGACGGTATTATTGATTTCTGGTGCGACATTTGCCGCATTCTACCTGCTGACCTTTGTAGCCACGGGGTTCAACCTCCTTGAGGTGTTATTGGCTGCCATCGAAAAGGACAAGGCTGTAATGGGGACAGGGTACGAATCGATTGCGCGGTACTTTCACTTGAGCATTGCGAACCTGTTTACCTTCTTAATCGGCATCGGTATACCGATAACGATTGTATGGGTGCGACAGATTCCACGAATGTTTCGGCGAAGGGACATCTATGCTATTGGCTATTTTGTCTCGTTGCTTGTGATTTCTTTTTCGACGCTGTACACCATGGAAGTCGAACGTATCTGGATCTTCATGGCGCCGTTTGTCGTAATTCCGGTTGCGAAGCATCTTCGCGACCTCTGCCATCATCAACAGAGCACCTCTCCTTTCTATTGGGTTGCAGGATTGTTGTGCCTTCAATTGATTCTGTTTGAAGCTACACTGTATACGTATTGGTAGGGCGAAGATGAGGGCGGAACTCTCCGACGGCAGCGACAACGTGTGCAAACCATCCTCTTGACTAATACATTAAACATCAGATATACGAACAGCTTTATTCGTTCTCCGCCTTTTCTTTGACTTTTTCGAAGTCGAAGCGCTCCGCGACCTTTCACGTTCCTGTTTAGTACGCTGTGCTAACTTTTCCCCCTGTTCAGCCGTCTTTTCCTGCATTGATCGCCCTTTCTCCAATCGAGCCTGTGCTTCATATTCAGCGTAAGTTCCGATGAATTGCCTAGCTGTGCCGTTCTCAAAAACTAACAGTTTGGTGGCGAGTTTGTTCAGAAAGTAGCGATCGTGGGAGATTATCAAGATAGTTGCGGGATACGCCCCCAACGCTTCCTCAAGAACTTCACGAGATGGAATATCGAGATGGTTGGTCGGCTCATCAAGTAGAAGCACATTCGCATTTTCCATGAGCAACTTAGCTAGCATAACGCGGCTCTGTTCGCCGCCGCTAAGATCTCCAATTCGCTTGAATACTGAATCACCGGAAAACAGGAATTTTCCAAGAAAACTTCGAATCTCTCCTTGTGTTTGTGTTGGGCGTAACTCCCAAATCTCATTGATAACCGTATTCTCTGGATTCAACCCTGCGAGTTCCTGATCGTAATACCCGAACTGAAGATTATGCCCCGTCTTTAGATTTCCCGAAGTCGGCTTTTCCTGATCGAGAATCATTCGGAAGAGCGTTGTCTTTCCAACTCCATTCGGTCCAATGATTCCGATGACATCTCCACGGTGTGCCTCAAGGTTCAAGTTTTCAAAGATTGACACCTCTCCATATCGTTTCCCCAAATTCTGACATTGCAAAATGTCATTCCCCCCGCGTTCAGCCGGCGTGAAGTGGAGTTTCATTTTTGCTTCTTTCGCATGGGGCTTTTCGATTCGCTCTAGCCGGTTCAACAGTTTCTGCCGCCCTTTCGCTTCACGTGTGCGTTGCCCAGCGATGTTCCGATGGATAAACTCCTCCTCGTGAGCGATATGCCGCTGCTGTTTTTGATACTCGCGTTCTTGGGTCAATATTTCGAGGTGTTTAGTTTCGAGATACTTCGTGTAGTTTGCGCGATACCCGTTAATCTTGTGATTGTGGAGTTCCACAATTTTTCCAACAACACGATCCAAAAAATAGCGATCGTGGGAGATGACGATTGCCGCTCCTTGGTATTCAGTATTAAGGAAATATTCCAACCACTCAATCGCCTTGATGTCTAGATGGTTGGTTGGTTCATCAAGAAGCAGTAGATCGGGCGCTTCAAGCAGCAATTTCGCTAGTGCAGCTCGGCTTTTCTGGCCACCGCTCAAAAGACCGCTTCTCAAATGAAAATCGACCTCACAGAATCCCAATCCTCCCAGCGTCTTGTTAATCCGATGTTCATAGTCATAACCGCCCATGCGTTCATGCTGTCCCTGTAGCCGGGCATATTCCTCCAGAATCACAGGGTTATCCCTGTCGTCCTCCATCCGTTCGCTTAGCAAGAGTAGCCGATCCTCCAGATCTCGCTGCGCCTGAAATACCTTGAGCATCTCCTGATGTAATGTACAATCGGGATGCAAATCGGTCTCCTGGCTAAGGTACCCGATCTTTGTCCTTTTCCCATGTATGACCCTGCCTCGAAAATCTGCGATTAAACCCGCAATAATTGAGATTAGCGTGGTTTTACCGCTACCGTTCGGACCAATTAATCCGATTCGGTCCCGATGTTCAATTGATAAGGAGACATCGTCAAGGATGAGGTTAGGCTCATACGATTTTGTGACATGTTCCAATTTGACTAGCGACATGATAAGTATTTTGCTTGGAAGGTAATTTTCTGTCCTTTGTATTCTGCTAGTAACGTTAGGTTGAGCGGAGATTGACATTCTCCGAAAAACTGTGATACCATTTCGAAATCTTCTCGCTGAAGGGTGTAAAAAATGTCCATTTCAAAATATCTCTATCTGACGAGTGTTCCCAAGCAAGAGGCGGAGTTAATCAACGCTGAATCCATGATATTAACAGGTCACACCCCAAATGCCTATGGGATAGCAATCTCAGAAAAATGTGTTGATGTCACACGCGGTGCCTATGTGAAGTGTTGTATGGAGATTCTGTTTGAGGGGGAAAGTGTCTCAGAGATTTGTGCACAGATTAAAACCGCAGAATTATACGCCGAAGGTTTTCGCGTTTCGATAGTTAAACGACCGCGTCGTCTGGAAGCGGACACAACGAAAATCGCTCATATCGTTGGTGGCGTCATCAGCGGCACCGTGTCTTTGACGCAACCGCGCGTTGTGTTTTTGGCGGTAATCACGAATGAACGAGTCTGGTTAGGCAGGCTTCTGTCTAAATCGGACGGTAGGTGGGTTGACCACCGGAAGCGTCCCTACATGACATCAAGCGCGCTTCCAACGAAACTCGCAAGAGCAATCGTCAATCTGATTGCTGACCCTAGCGATCGGCTTGTTGATCCGTGTTGCGGTACAGGAACAATTGTGCTAGAAGCCGCACACATGGGGATGCGGGTCGTTGGGTATGACATCAACCCCAAGATGGTCAAGGCAACGCAGGCGAACCTGGCACATCACAGTTTAGACGCCGGAGTTTGCCTCGGCGATGCGCGTCAAATTAGAGAACGGTTTGACTCCCTGGCGACAAACCTTCCTTACGGTATCATGCTGGATCACGACCCGATACGAGATTGGGAGATTTTGCAGAATCTCAATCATATCGCGCCTAAAGCCGCTTTTGTTGCAATTAGAGACCTGAGCAAACCGCTTGGCGATATGGGGTATCGTATTCGGCAGATTGTGCACGTCCCTAAGCTGAATATGGTGCGACGAATCTATATCACGGACACACGGAACGTAATGCCTAATTCACGTCCCAATTAGAATCGCCGAGTAGTGGTAACAAGACAGCGGATTTATTCGCCGGATGTCCGATACATTTCTTGCATCACACCGCGGATGTCTGGAGCATCTGCCAGGTATTGATTTTCTACCTGTTCTTTGAACTCATGGGGAATATCGTGCAGCGCTTCGGCGATGGGACCGGCTATGGCGGCGAGGGTATCGGAATCGCCACCTAGAGAAATGGCATTGCGTATTGCATCTTCAAAACACTCTGATTCCAGCGCGCATGTAATCGCCTGCGGCACCGTGCCCTGACAGGTCTCGTTAAAAGAGTAGCCGGGACGGATATCATCCACCGTTCGGCTCAAGTCGTAACCGTATTCGGCCGCGATAGCATGGCGGATGTCCGTTGAATTTTCACCTTGATACGCGAGCCAGATAGCGTGGGTTGTTGCCCGTGCGCCTTTCATCCCTTCGGGATGGTTGTGTGTGATGGCTGTCACGTTGTCGGCGGCATCTATTGCAGCGTATAGGTGGTCACGATGGAGGAACGCCGCTGGTGAGACGCGCATTGCCGCACCGTTTCCATAACTTTCATAGGGCGCTGGTACGGCGAATTGGATCCATTGATGAAAAAATCCGCCGTATCCGCGCTCCGGATGACGTCGGCACCACTTCTGCATCGTCTCCGCTGGTGGGAGGTTATGCAGCAGAATATCAGCAACAGCCGCCGTGCAGACCGAATCATCTGTGAAATCGCATTGCGGGTCAAAGAGGCTAAAATCCTTGGTTTTAATACGGTGCCACTCGTATATTGAGCCGACAATGTCACCAATAATCGCACCTAACATATTACCTCCATATTACATTCCGCGTCTTTAATTCTCCTCCTCATCGTAAAAATCAGTTTCCCCCACGTATTCATCGTCATCGAGTTCGTTTTCCTCTTCGTACTCTTCGTACTCTTCGGGCCCCATCAAAATATCGAGTTCTCTAGGCCCCTCAATACTCATCCGGCAGATCCAACCATCTCCCTCTGGTGAACGATTGATTAGATCTGGATCATCTTCAAGGGCGGAGTTGACCTCGATAATTTCCCCTGTCACAGGGGCAAACACGGGAAAAGTACCTCCATCGGCAACTTCAATCCTGCCGATTGTGTCTTCCTGCTCAAGTTCGTCACCAACCAGCGGAAGTTCCACAAATACAATATCGCCATAAGCCTGTTGAGCACGTTCGGTGATTCCAACAATCCCTTTTGAGTTAATGACCTCAATCCATTCATGTGTGGTTGTATATTTTACTTCGTTCACGGTTCAGCCTCTCGAAGTTCCAAATCACCGGTACTCACTTGATGTAACAGGGGGGGATAACTTCAATACCTGAACTGATGCTCTAGAGAGTATTCTGAAATGTTTCAAGCCCTCTCTGTCAAATCGGAAAACCTGTTCGAAAACTCTGAATCCATCTTCGTGAGAGGCTATTTGGGGGTAAATGCCGCGAAAACCCAATGATTTTGATTCGCGATCGACCAAAAATGGCTTTGCCACCCACGTTTCAAAAAGGCTTTAAGGTGTCCAGCTATCAACAAATAGCCTTCTGTATCTTCAAGTGAATACTCTTAAAATCTATGTGGCATGTGAAGCTGTCATCGCTAGTTTGATTTGTTTCACTTGATGTAATTCTCTGACTTCAGGGGATTACTTGTGTTTTAGGGCCCTCCGTGTTTTTATTTGCGCCCATGTAGCAATGTGTTTTCCACGGGGGTTGACAGCATACACAAAGCCGGGTCTGACCCAATCCGCTTCAGTCGCATCGTCCATCCATAGCTTCACGGTTTCGCTGGCGATATCAATCAAATACAGTCTCCTTACACCTTTTACACCTTGACCTTCCAATACTGGTCCGATTGATAGCATGAGTTGCAATCCATCCGGCGCCCAAACTAATCGGCTAACATATCTATCTGATTCCACGATGCTCAGATCCGGCAAGATGAAATGGCGGCTTTCTAAGGTATCGAGATTCATCAAGAATATCGCGTCTGCTACTTCGACAACGAATGGTTCTCGTTCCTCTCTCGCGCTGAAAAGCAGACTGTTTCCATCCGGCGACCACACGGGATACTTCCAATATATAAGTCCTTTAGTTTTCAAATGCATTGGCATCCCTCCGTCAACTGATATCTTCATTAAACCGACATCATCTTCACTCTCGGGGTTGATGTAGATGAGATGCTGACTGTCGGGGGCCCAGGTAGGACGCGACACCCAAGCAAAACCGGTCAGTTCGCTCAACTCTGTACGCATAATAAGCGTTTCGTTGTCACCTTGCGGGTCAATGAGATATATCCCCCAACTCCGTGCATCGCCGGCTCCGAAAGCGAGCCATCTCCCATCGGGCGACCAAGCTGGCGGGGTATAATATTTGCGCCGCCGATGCGTGATTTGTTGAACATTTTGCCCATCCGTGTCCACGGTGTAGATTCGCTGTACACCATCTCGACTTGAGCGGTAAGCGATTTTGTCTCCATTGGGCGACCAATAAGGTGCTAGGTCCCAACCGGGCTCAAATGTTAGACGCTGCTGATTTTGACCGTCCGCATCCGCGACGAATATCGACACTTCCCCTTTTTTCAACCCTCGGCTAAACACAATCTGCTTCCCGTCGGGTGACCAGGTTGCACCTGCCTCCGACGACTGCGCCAAGTTCAAGTTTATCATGTTTTCGCCATCGGGATCCATGACATAGAAGTCCGACCTTCTAACTTCTTCGCCGTATGGAGATGAAATGGTTAATAAAATCTTTTGACCATCCGGACGCCAAGCCCTTGGAGTTCTGTTTTCCGCACCACCAGATGTTAAAGCGGTGACCATTCCGTCATCCAGATTCATGGAGTAGATATGATATGGATTCGGAGGCGGTTGGTTGGTATCATCAACTTCTACTAAGCCGAAGTACGCGATTTCGCTGCGCTTCGGTGACCATGTAGGCACTATTAGCCTTTGTAGCGATTGTATCGGCGTCAAATCTTGTTCGACTTTCTTTACGTGAATTCCATTATCGTCAGTGATAAACAGTTCACGCATACCAAGTTTGCCAGGCAATACATGGTCAACTGAATACAGAATATGCTGACTATCGGGCGACCAAGTAGGATGCCCAATATAGGTTTCGGGAGCCGTCTGAAGTATATGTTGTATATCACGTGTATTCATATCCATCACACACAGATTGGGTTGACCTCGTGGTGCAAAAATAATCTCGAAAAACAGGATTTTCCGCCCGTCAGGCGACCAGTCCAGATTGCTATATTTAGTATTAAATTCGCCATTGTCCGTCAATATCTCGATTTTTCTCTTTGCAATGTGCAGTTTGAATATGTTCGATATTCCGTGCGGCGGGTCAGAGACGAAGACGACCTCAGTGCCGTCCGGAGAAATTGAGGGCCAACTCGCAAACATGTCTTGTGTGAGTTGAATCGGTTTGCCGTCCAAGCCTTCAGCTAGAAAAACTTCGGGAGTGCCGTTGCGCTTGGAAACAAAGACGATCTTATCTTCTAAACTCCACCCGTGTGCAGGTGTCAGAATCAATAACACCAGCACAATTCGAGAGGTGACGCAAAGGCGGCTGATTATCAATCTCATAGATTTCATAGGGTCTACTCTCAACAATCGTCAATTCATCACGAACCGTAAAACCATCCAATTCTTCAGCAAGTTGTAAGGATGTATAGTCGCATATCGGTCAGATTCGACATTCAACACTCTTTTCCGCGACCTGAGACACAAATTTAGCACGGAACCCATCTGCTCATAGAGTCCTCATGCTAGTAGATTTAATTCGCATTCCTAATCTGATGTTTCTATGGCGTGTCGTCCGATAAGTGAAGCTATCGGTGTCTTATTAAGAGTGCGAAATCGTGTATATACCTTAAAGCCGCATCCCTCCTTCGCCCGCTAATTCTTGGCGACGAGCACCGCCATCTTCCCAGGTTCCTCCCATGCAAGCTGAACCTCGGAATACCCCGCTTCCTGAAGCAACCGCCTCTGAGTTTCTACGGTTAGCGTAATGTCGTAGTTCCATTCAGCACGATTCCCACCAGGGAGTTTGGCGATCCATCGGTTGAACCAGTATAAGGTCTTCTTCTCACCCTCAGGTGAATTCGACTGATCGCCCTCAATGTACAATCCAGTCGGACGCAGCGCTTTTCTCGCTTTTCTGTAGACGCGAACCTTCTCCTCGGGCGGCAGATGGTGCATAGTAAGGGTTGAGATAGCATAGTCATATTCGTCCTCACCCAGCGGCAGGTCAAGTAACGACCCTTGAAGGAGCTTCAATTGAGCGGCAAAACTTCCGAACTTAGACCTCAGTTGCTCAAGCATGTTGGGAGCCAAGTCAATTCCAGTCACCCTGGCGTTGGGGGCTCTGGCAAAGACGAATTCGAGTTGTATACCAGTGCCGCAGCCAAGATCTAGAATGTCCACCTCCGCCTGGGTCGTTGGGATCTGATTAGCAACAGTTTGATAGAAAGGGTTATCAGGCTCAACACCGAACTTCTTGTCCCATATGTCGGCGGTAGCATTGAAGCAGCCGTAGAGTTCCTCAATACCGTCGTTCATCCACTCAGGGGTATCTTTGCCTGTGGGACCTGGCGCGATACGAAGCTGCTCTTTTCTCCGCAGATACTCCTCTTCTACTTTGTCCGCCTCGTGTATTCGATTTGTTATGGTAATGCTCCCTTTTGCTTAATTTATTGTGACTTAATCTCGTTAGGTTCACATTGCTATATTTCTGCTCAGAAACTCCGACCGATTGAAAATGAATAAACCGCCCGCCCGCGATCGATTCGGATTTGTTCCTGCGTTTTTGCCTGAGGTTTGATCTGAGGCATATAAGCAGCATTGATATTCATCTTTCCCAGACTCAACCCCAGCCCAACCGTCAATCCTTCTACTTTCCAAAGGCGGTTCTCAACTTCAGCTTGTTCTGTCTCAAGGTTGAAAATCGAATCAAACCGGTTTTCGGTGTGACGCAGATAGCCGATTTGACCCCCAATACGCCCGCGATACCAAACTTCACCACCGAAGCCGGTACGAATGCCGTCTTCAAAAGGGGGATTGAGATCCAAACCAACTCGCACATTGACATCTTTATAGTGCCGCTGATAGGCTACACCAAACAGCACATCGCGACGAATTTTATCCGGAATCGAATCATCAGAGAAGGACAAACCGTTGCTGAGATTTCTCACCACAATACCGATTCGGAGTCCTTTTCCAATTTGTTGAATCGCCCCCAAGTTATAGGCGTATCCGTGTCCGATGTGTCCCTGATACTCGGCATCCAACACTTTCGATCTAATCCACTTCGCGTCCGCGCCGATAGACAATTCACCAAACAGGCGTCTTCCGTAACCGATCCCAATTGCTAAATTACTCGCTGGAAAATTGTTCGTGGCTTTACCACGGTGGTTGACACGACTAAACCGCCCTTCAAATTCAAAAGCGAGGTCAAAACCGATGACACCACCGTGATCCATGGGTACAATATGGTTGACAGATTCAAACCCTGACGCTCGGAGATCATACCGCCCATAATCCTCATACCGCTCAACTTCATTTAGTTTGGAAACCACCGCGACTGTGCGAGGGAATCTCGCAGCATGGGCAACAAAGCGATCGCCCTCGATTAAACTAAGCCCTGCAGGATTACTATTAAGCGCATTTGCACCTGAAATCGAACCGACAAAGCTACCGCCCATGCCCTGATGCGGTGCTACAGTTAATTTCCTTAGAAAGATGTCAGCCGCAGCGCGGGCGTCTTCGCTCACAACTTGCGCGGATGCTAGGTTGAAAATGCCTAAAAGACACATCGTCAGAATAACATGGTTTACCCATTGATATTTCATAACTAGAACTTCACTATAGATTTTACGATTTATATGGCGATTAACCTTATCACCTCTGCAATTGTTTAGTGAAGCTTCGTTATCAGTCTATTGCGATTCGCCCCAAAGAATGACATTTGCAACTGCGTAGTTATCCGTATGCGCGAGCGACACGAAGGTTTGAGAGACGCCTAGCGAATCTGCATGTTGACGGGCTCGACCTTTCAAAACTAACTCTGGTTTGCCAAGTCCACCCGTAATGACCGACACATCGTGCCACCACATGCCAGGTCTTAAGCCTGTCCCGAGTGCTTTGAAGGCCGCTTCTTTCGCGGCAAATCTTGCAGCGAGTCTTTGATAGCGTACATCTGTGGCGCCGCAGTATCTTATTTCTTCCGGTGTGTAGATTCGCTTCTCAAATCGGTCACCCCACCGTATACTCGCGGATCTAATGCGTGTGACCTCAGCGATATCAATACCAATGCCTCGAATCAATACCGGATAAGCGCTACTTTTGATGCTTTGTATATCGGGCGCCAAATTCTGAACTCTCAGGAGGAAGTTGAATCTGTGTGGCGGTAGATTGCGTCTGTCATTTGAGCAACTCGACGCATAGCTTTCACATCATGGACGCGAACAACGTCTGCACCGTGGGCAATTGCCCAAGCAACTGTGGCAGCGGTGCCTTCCATCCGATCGTTTACTGGAAGATTGAGGATTTTCCCAATAAAAGATTTCCTGGAGACACCAATGAGGATAGGCTTGTTCACGGACTGAAAATCACGAAGCCGGCGCAAAATTTCCAGATTATGCTCGGTAGTTTTACCAAATCCGATGCCGGGATCAATTAGAATCTGATCCGGATGAATTCCTTTCTTTCCGGCTTCACCGATACGTTCTTGGAAAAAAAAGAGAATCTCAGAGATCACATTCTGGTAGGTAGGCGATTGCTGCATTGTTTGAGGATTACCCTTCATGTGCATCAGGACTAATCCTGCGTGCATTTCGCTGACGACCCTTGCCATGTCTGAATCGCCTCTAAGCGCCGTAATATCATTGACGATGTGGGCGCCCTCTTGAAGCACCCGACGCGCAACATAGGCTTTATAGGTGTCAATCGAAATGGGAACGGGGATATCGCCGCTTACAAGCGCTTCGACAACCGGCAGGACGCGAGCTAGTTCTTCATCGGCAGAAATTGGCAATGCCCCTGGTCGGGAAGATTCACCGCCGATATCAATGATATCCGCTCCCTCCTGAACCATTCTTTTGGCATGGGCAATAGCACTATCAACCTTCAGATAACGCCCGTCCTCTGAAAAGGAATCCGGGGTTACGTTCAACACACCCATAATGAGCGTGCGTTGTCCAAGAGCGAGTTGCTTTCCGCGGCAGTTCATAGATTGCAGCGTTAGTATTAGGTAGTAGAAACTTGATGGCGAGGCCCGAGAATTTCCTCGATCTCTTCACCAATGAGCGTTTCCCTCTCTAGGAGCGCATCTGCAAGCTTTTTCAGTCCGTCAACATTAGTTTCGATGAGATGCCTCGCTTGATTATAGCACCCTGTAATGATGCGATGTACGGCTTGATCGATCTCAAGCGCGGTATTTTCGCTATAATCTTTGTGGTGGGCGATTTCTTTGCCCAAAAAAACCTGTTCATCGCGCCTGCCGAAAGAGAGAGGTCCAAGTTCACTCATGCCCCATTGCGTGACCATCTTCCGCGCCAAATCCGTGGCTTGTTCGAAATCATTCTGGGCGCCGGTCGTTAGCTCACCAAAGATGAGTTCTTCAGCGACACGTCCACCAAGTGCTGTGGTGATACCGGCAAGGAGATATGTCTTGCTGAAGTTACGGCGTTCTTCGAGAGGTAAACCCACTGAGACACCGAGTGCTCTACCTCGTGGAATAATAGTAGATTTATAGTTAGGGTCATTGTCAGGAATAATATGCCGCAATAACGTGTGTCCCGCTTCGTGGTAAGCAGTAACCCGTTTGTCCTCTTCGCTAATGACCAGACTACGACGTTCGGGCCCCATCATCACCCGGTCTTTAGCTTCATCAAAACAGCTCATGTCAACCGCATCTTTGCCCTGCTTGGCTGCAAGCAGAGCAGCCTCGTTCACCATGTTTGCGATGTCTGCGCCTGAGAAGTAAGGGGTTGCCCTGGCTAATATTTCTAAGTCTACATCCTCGCCTACCTTAATCGGAGACGCAGCGTGTACTTTGAAAATCTCTTCACGACCTTTAATATCGGGAAGGTCAACGACAATCTGGCGATCAAAGCGTCCAGGACGCAATAAGGCGGGATCTAGCACATCAGGACGGTTCGTCGCAGCAATGAGAATGACTCCTTCGGACGTATCAAAGCCGTCCATCTCAACGAGCAGTTGGTTTAAGGTTTGTTCCCGCTCATCATGTCCACCGCCGATGCCTGCCCCACGATGCCTGCCCACGGCATCAAGTTCATCAATGAAGATGATGCACGGCGCGTTCTTTTTTCCGGTTTCAAAGAGATCGCGCACACGTGATGCGCCGACACCTACGAACATCTCAACAAAATCAGAGCCGCTGATGCTATAGAATGGAACATTTGCTTCTCCAGCAACTGCGCGGGCGAGCAAAGTTTTTCCTGTCCCCGGTGGCCCCATTAACAGGACGCCCATGGGAATGCGCCCCCCGAGTCGCTGAAATTTCTGCGAATCCTTCAGGAATTCGATAACTTCTTCAAGACCCTCTTTTGCCTCATCACAGCCAGCAACATCTGCAAACGTCCTCTTGGGTTGGTTTTCAGAGTGAAGCCGAGCGCGGCTTTTGCCAAAGGATAAAGCCCGATTGCCAGTTCCCTGTACTTGCCTTGACAAGAAGATCATAATGCCAACAAAAAGGAGAATTGGTAATACTGATGTCAGAGAGATCATGATCCATTGCGGCACCTGGGATGGTGGTTCAACGTCATAAGGAATTCCCTGATCTAGCAATTTTTCTTCAAGTGGGTACTCAGAATAAATATCACGATATATCCTAAATTCCCCCTTTGGATTTGCTTTTACAGGTGGGTTGTTTTGAATAGCCCGCTCGCTGAATTGACCTTTAATCCACTCCTTGCCAATCGTAATTTCCTCAAATAGCTCCCGGCTATCTCCTCGTTCGATGAGTTGATAAAACTCAGAGGTTTTCGGGTCATGCTTCACATTATCTTCCGTGTTGATTAGGCGGTACATGACAATCGTAACTATGGATGCCATGATTAGCCAAACCGCTATGCTTTTTGCATTCTTGTTCACAGTACATGAACCTTTCTTTTTGCTTCAAAGGTAGAATGAGCTAAAACAGCTTAAAATCGCATTGCGCGCGAATCCTCTAACTCATCCATCCGATCTTGAGAGGGAGTTCGGATAGTGTTGCCAGAAAAAGTATAACAAATCTACTTTGAAATATCAATGGAAATTGGAAAATCCGTAAGTTAGCACGCTAGGCTAAAGATTGAAAGCCGTAGCGGTGCAAAAGCCACTGAGTGCACCTAACCCTGGTATGATACGTTAGGACTTCGAGCCGTTAAAGAAGGTTTATACTGTTAGAATTTCTCGCGACGATTCTGCATTATTGGATGACCGACTTGGGAGTGGCTTGCAGACGGATAATTTTGCTTCGCTCCCGATCAATCATGTCGGGAACATGGGGGCTAATCTCATTTTTCCAGTGGTCGCTTTCATAGACTGCTTGGTACAGTTGCTGTCGTTCCGCCTCGCTCTCGAAGCGACGAATCCAGACGTACAAATCGTCTTCTTCCTGCCCAACGAAACTCCCGACAACCACCATCCCCTGCGAGATTTGGAAAGGGATAATCGCCTCTTCCATAAACTTCACCCAATTCTCACGTTGACCGGGTTTTGTACGATACTGACGAAGTTCAAAAAACATGTCTATCTCCTTTGCGCTTACAAGTGTTCACACTTGCGTTGATGAATCATGTGTGGTTAAATCAGAATAAAAAAACTAGACCAATCGTGGTTCATTCTTTACCAATGGCGCCAGTTTGAATTTTGGAAGCCAAAGGGTTCAACAAAAGACCTCGGCTTCTCTTTGGACCTTCTTGGATTGGGGTCATGGGACAAGTTCTTCGATTTTACCGTTATCGCAATTAACGGGAGGAAGTCCCAACTTATGACCAAAATAGATTTTATCACACATTTGTTCTGTCGTGTAGATGATAAACGCACACAACGCGCGAAAACCCCAACGCATAGCCATGCCAATCTCCATCGCTAGGCATTCAGATTCCTCTTGCCACCGGGGCGTCGAGTCTACGGTGACAAAGCGTACAATCAGTTATGAGATGGAAGATATAATTGAGTTTTGTGCTTGAAAGATTACCGATTTTCAGATAACATTGACGAATTAGAACACGGTTGTGTCAACATCATTTGGTGAGATACTCGCTTCTCTTTTTGGCGCAGTTAATCCGCTCCCCTTGCAAGACTAAGAAAGCAGCCGTATGCGAAACCGAGAGCCTCAGAATATTCTTCAAGGAGCATTTGGATGCCAATTTACGAATTTTATTGTAAAGCATGTCATACGGTCTATCAATTCTTCTCCAGATCCGTCAATACCGAGAAAATACCCATTTGCCCAACATGCAAAAATACCGAGTTGAAACGCAACTTGTCCAAATTTGCCACGATTTCTAGTAGAAAAGACGAAGGTAGCGTTGAGACAGATATGGCGCAGATGGACGAGGCGAAAATGGAGAAAGCCATGGCTATGCTAGCCGGCGAAGCGGAAAAAATCAACGAGGATGACCCCCGCCAAGCAGCCGCGGTGATGCGAAAGCTCTCCGAGGCAACGGGACTTAACATGGAATCAGGGATGGAGGAAGCCTTGAGCCGCCTTGAACAGGGAGAAGATCCTGATAAGATCGAAGAAGAGATGGGCGATTTGCTCGGAGCCGATGAACCACAAATGCTAGAAGCTCGGAGAAAGAAAGGAAGCGGACAACCGAAGCCAGATATTGATGAGACTCTCTATGAGCTATAGAGAAAGAACAGGGCTAGCGTGGAAACAAAATTGGAACGATGCCAATAGTGTTGACAGAACTACCGTGATCTGCTAGAATCGGTACTCCGAGGTTCGACACATTCTGCCCAAGAACCTATCCGTCAAGTAGGTGGCAAAGCTCTTTTTTTTGGTCATATGAGGGTCAAAATCATCGCAAGAGCTGATGACTTAAACTCAGGTAAACATAATTATACTAAAGTAAGGTGTAAAAGCGAAATGAAGACGATTCAACTCCGAGAAATTTGTCATTCTAGGTCCGGAGATAAGGGAGACACTGGGAACATCGGACTCATCGTTTACGATAAACAGCATTATGAGTTGATTAAGCGGGAAGTCACTGCTGAACGCGTCAAGGAATTCTTTAAGGGAACTGTCAAAGGAGAGGTGGAAAGATACGAACTGCCTCGGATGGGTGCGCTCAACTTCGTGCTCTATAATGCGCTGGATGGCGGCTCCACCCGCACCCTGACCATGGATGCCTATGGCAAGGTATTGAGTTCCGCCTTGTTGGCGCTTGAAATTCAGGTTCCCGATGACTTCTAAATGCAAGGGAGGTGGATGATGTCTAATCAGACACCCCTGGATCAGTTTATGGCACTGTTTAAGCAGTTTGAAGTTGTGGATCTCTCCCCCCTGCTGGAAAATGGCGCGCCCAAGGCACCAACGCACCCGCCCCTAGTCATTCACCCGACAATCACGCATGAGCATGACGGCTATTTCTGCCAGACGATATTTTTACCTGAGCATATTGGTTCGCACGTGGATGCTCCTGCGCATCTCAACCCCACAATGATGGAATATACGATTGATGCGTATCCACCGGATAGCATTATGGGGCCTGCTGTTGTTCTTGACATGACTGAACTCGGTCTTAGGGCGGGAGATTTATTAACAGCGGCACAGGTGTTGCAGTGGGAAAACAAGACTGGCGTCACCATATCAGAAGGTGACATTGTCCTGTTCAATTTCGATTGGATGCGGCGGTATTGGCGGACTGATCGGGAGTGGAGTTGGTACTCACGGAACTCGCCGGGCATGGCGGAAGATGTTTGTAAGCTGTTGTTAGAACGCAACGTCAAAGCGGTAGGTACGGACACCTTCGCTTGTGAGATTGCCGCGCTCGACGGCGTAGAGACGACTCCGTATGGGCATAAACAGTATTTGCTCCCCAACCATATCTTTGAGATAGAATGCCTCTACAGCTTAGAAAAGTTACCCGCGCGCTGCTTTTTCATTGCCGCCCCCCTAAAGATTAAAGGCGGATCGGGATCGCCAATCCGCGCCATGGCGCTCATTCCGAAGTAATGGAAACTGGAAACCATGAGAATCACATGTCGGCGGGTTAGGTTGCGTTGATCGCTCAACCCAACCTACATTTTAGTGTCAACCAAGTTGAAAGGAATGCCAATGAGTACTATAAAGTATTTTGCGTACGGTTCAAATATGTCCTTAAAAAGACTCAAATATAGAGTTAAGTCCGCCAAGCCGATAGCAAGGGCAATACTCCGTTGCCACCGTCTTGAATTTCACAAAATCGGTAGGGATGAATCGGGCAAGTGCGATATTGTGCATTCATCAGCGTCCGACGTCGTATGGGGGCGCGTGTTTCACATTAATTGCGAACATAAGAAAGATCTTGATTGTTACGAGGGACTAGGATGCGAATATTTTGGAAAAGACGTAACAGTCGAATTGGATTGTGGTTCCACCGTCTGTGCTGTAACTTACTATGCTAATCCTACAAAGACCAACCCACGCTTGAAGCCTTTTACATGGTACAAGAAGCATGTCTTGACAGGGGCAGTGGAAGCGCGTCTTCCTGGAGACTATATCAAGCGTATAAAAAGAATTGAAGCCAAAGAGGACTGCTGCAAGAAACGCGAGACGGATGAGCTTGCGATATACTGCTGCTAAGCTCTTGCAGGTTGGGTTGAGCCAACGGCGATACCCGACGCTTCAAAATTGCGTTCAACAGAGCGGCAATTCCAAACCACACAACTCTCGAACCGTCACAATGATAAACAACCCCCCTTGTCAGGGGGGCTTTTAGGTTTCTCCGAAGCCCTTGTATCAACATACAATCACCAGTGCTAATTGGTCCTATATTCTGTCTCTAGCGTAATTTTGCTAGGGGGATTATCGACAATGACTGTATCTTTCAGGAACGCATCCCAGGTCTGGTCATTCAGCTTTACTGAGCGCAATCCCCTGCCGCTAGGTCCGCGGACGTGAATCAACAATCGACGGGGTTTGCGCTGAGGGGATAGCTGGACATCTCCTCGAATCGTGGTTTGATTCGCATCTGCTGCCAAATGATAAGTCACCGGTCCAAAGTGGCTCGGTGCGTTTTCTATGCCGATCGGTTTGGGTTGCGCGAGCCACTTGCGTGGGGTGGCTGGGGCAAGATGCAGTATTTCGTCCTCCTCTTCAAGGAGCATGAGGTTGCGTAGAAAATGGATGTAGTTAGAGCAGGCTTCCGAATGCGGTGAATCGCCACCACCCTTAACCCCTCGTCTCGGCGGTGTAAATTCCGCGTACTCGACGTTGAGACTTTGCACCTCGCTCCAATCGTGAGTGGTAGAGCCGTTGGCTAAAAAGGCGTAGAACAGATCCGATGCCCGATCAGGCTCGCCGCGGTGAATATAGCCCAACGCCAAATCCACAAAGATATAGGGCCAAACCATCAGCCCACCGGTTGTATGACCGAGGTATTCTCGAAACCGGAAAAAAGCGTTCATCAGTGGGTCGTGCGGTGCTATCACGCCGCAGGGATGGACGAGAACACCACCGAAGGCAGTCTCGAAGGTGCCCTCCTTTTGTGCTTCGCCAATTGCAACATTAGTGGGGATGGTGCCCGCGAAGTCGTTAAATCGGACAAAACTCATCTCAATAGATCGATGAAGAGCTCGCTTCAGGTCTTCCGCTTGTTCCGCGTAGCGGGTTGCGTCTTGAGCCTTGTTCAACGCCATCGCAGCTTTAGCCATCAACCGAAACCCCAGATATGCGAACGCATTGACGTAGAAACAGTGTCCTCCGCCTCCGCCTTCGCCGGAAGAGGGCGGCATTAGTCCATATTCCGGTCTCTCAGGTTGGTTCAGGCGTTGGCATTCCGCCTCTCTCATACGGATAACCCAATCTGCGCCGCGAGCGAGGGAGCGATAGTTTTGTGCAAGCCATTCGTAATCCCCGCTCAACCTCCAATACTCAAGCGCGCACCATAGCGTTTGTCCTTGAGCGTCGAACTGTCGAGTCCGCGTCACCCAGATGCCATCGCGGCTGGGGTCACCGGGTCCCCACTGTCCTAGCGTCCATCGGGTTCGAGGCAGCTGCTCCCGCGGCGTTAGGACAGTTTGAACTAGGGCGCGGTGTAGGTCGAGAAATCCGGCGTATCCCATAGCAACATGTTGGTAAGCGCAGTCTCTAATGGTGTGATCCCAATAATAGAAAGGACCGCACATCATGAGCGGCAAATCCTTCGCGCCAAGGTATGTCTGATGGAGGATCAGTGTTGCAAGGTGGTGGTGATAGGTGTCTTCAACAACCGGTTCTGGGGTTATGAATCGGGTTGAAGACGCAATGAAGTCGTTCCAATAGGTTGAGACTCGGTCCAATGCTTCTTCCCAACGAAGGTTTCGGGCGCTCTTTTCCTGTTCCATCCAGAGTGTTCGCGGCTTGGGACCGTAGATTGCATATTCTTCGGGGTTGCGTCCGGGCGGCACATCTTCACCGTAGTCTGCTGGATTATCCGGGTAACGCGGCTCTAGATGAACTCGCCAGTTTTCATCGGTGTCATACGGGTGATAGGGGTTGCCGTAAGGCGACGGTTCCGGTCTGTCAATCGCTGGGATACGCAGCAGAAATTGTTGTTCTTCACCGGGCTCCAGCGTGGGAGCATAGTGTAAGCGAAGGGCAAACGCGGTGAGGTCCACGCCGAACGATTCGCGCAAGCCAGCAACACCATCATTAAAGTCTCGACCAACGTCCACCTCGTAGCGAAGCAATTCTCCTATCATTTCCTGCGCATCGGCTTTCGATTTCAATTCGCGTAGGAACGCCCCGGGCCCGCCCGCGTGGTGTTCCGAATCGATGATATATTCGCCAATCGTTCCATCAACGTCAGCCTCAATCACGTCGGGGCTGAGTTCGACATCGGTTTTGTAGGCGCGAATCCAACTGAGCATGGCGGGTTGACGAGATTCAGGCGTCGCTCGAACTGATATTTTGATATATCCATCTCCGTCCGTATCTTCCCCGACGAACCGCTGAACAACGTGCTTCAACCGTTCTAAGCTGAGCCTTTGTGGATGCGGATCGCCTTCCACTGACGCGATTATCTCTCTGGGCAAGGGGGTATGCAGGTCACGGATGTCCGGTTCCATCTTATCACGGGGTTCATCCCAATTGGGGGTTGTGATGTTCGGAACACCGCTGTAGCCGAGGAACACTTGCAGCTGCTCACCCTTGTCAACCTTCATCAGGTATTCGATAGGGGTCCCGTACCAGCCGTTCCGGTGTCGTATCCAGATTGTGGTTCGCGGAGCATCGTGTTCCCAGGGAGCGGCGGGAGTGGTGCGCGGATCGACGCAGCCGATCGGACGTGCGATGCTTTCGGTTGGAACGACAGGCTCCATAACCACCATCGGCTTGTCGCGATCTGAGATAAGGTCGCCGTCAGCCTTCAGAGTTGGTGCGCCGTCAATAGTCACAATGAGCCTGCCTTTTTCCGGGTAGCTAGCTGTGTTCTTGAGCGATATAGCGTAGAGGTCGAAGGGCTGCGGGTCGTTGGGAACCGTGATGACAGAAACGCGGTAACGCACCCCGCGATTGTCCCATTGATTGATACAACCCGGCATCCAGCCGCCGGGGGATTCCTGTTTAAAATTGTCGAGGACGTAGGGGCGCATTTCTTTTCCTTCGTCCGTCAACAAGCCAAAACGCAGGTCAAATTCGCTGTATCGGCCTTGCATCAAGTAACTGAATGGCAACGGAACGCAGCCGGGGATTCCAATGGCGGTTTGATTGTTTATTGGCGCGTGGCGTCCGAGATGCGCCTCACAAAATGTCGTCTGGTAATCAAGGGGTTGATAACCAAATCGCTCTCTTTGGGCATCACTCGGTGGCGGCGAAACGCGAGTACCCCAAGCTTCGCCAGTATCGGCGTTTTTTTCATGTTCCATTTTTCGTCCTCACTTGGATGGAGAGTTGGGTTTTACTGTATCAATCTACGTACGGAACAGAAAAAGCGTTGAGTTTCACTCGATAGCTATAGGAGTTCTATCGCAGTCGCTGTTCGCTCCCTTGATCATTCAACACAACCTACACTACTACAATGTTCACTACTTACCGACAGCCTTGAGCATATCGGAGAGGTTCACGAACTTATCTCGGACCTTTCCTACAATTTTTCCGTTCTCGGTCTCCAGGGCATCTAGCTTCTTCCAGTCCGAGAATGTCAAATAGGCAATATTTCTGGAACTCAAGAGCCGCTCGATGGCTTGTGGTTGCTTGTCTTCGGACACGGGCGCAACTTTACCATCAACGTCTTCCAACATGCACCGGACGGTCTCGGCGGCATCCGGCTTGTTGTCACCTACGAGACCTGAGGGACCACGCTTAATCCAACCCACCACGTACTGTCCAGGTACGAACTTTTGGGTCTTGGAATCAATGACACGACCTCGATCATTCGGGATAATTCCCCATTTCTCATGGAAGGGGACACCTGGCAGAGGGATCCCGTGATAGCCCACCGATCGGAAGATGGCGCCGCACGAGAGGGTTTCATATTCTTCAGTTCCGCGAGGACGGAGGCTCCCCTTGTCATCCTTATAGAGCGCATTTTTCTCGATTTTGACGCCGGTTACCCGTCCATTGTCCCCCATAATCTCCACAGGCGAACGAAGTAGTCGAAGGAAGACCTTTTTGGGATTTGTCCCCAGTCCTTCCCCTGACTTTTCTGTTAGGTATCTGACGTTCTCTCGTGCTTGTTTGCTGTCAGTCAGTAACACACTGGATTCTTCATCCAGTGTAACATTCGCGGGATCAACGACTAAGTCTACCCCGTGAAGCGTTCCGATTTCTTTGATTTCCTTGGGGGAAAAAGCCGCCTGTGCGGCACCCCGGCGGCCCAGTATCACAATTTCTTTTACGCGGCTCCCTCGCAGGGATTCCAGGGCGTAGTCCGTCATATCGGTCTTTGCCAACTCATCGGGCGACTTTGCCAGCACGCGTGCTACATCCATTGCCACGTTTCCAATTCCCACGACGACTACTCGGTGATGAGTCAAATTAAAGTGTGCATCCAGATAATCAGGGTGCCCGTTATACCAAGCGACAAACGCTGTAGCGGTATAGCTGCCTTCGAGCGCTTCGCCAGGAATATCGAGTTTTCGATCTGTCTCATTTCCGACTGCAAATACAATCTGATCGTAGTGCGCCTTGAGATCTTCCGCTTGCAGATCGCACCCGAACTGGACGTTACCGAAGAAACGAAAACGTGGATGCGCCGCAGTTCGCTCGTACATCCGAATCACATTCTTGATTTTTTGGTGATCGGGAGCTACCCCAAACCGAACAAGACCATAGGGTGTAGGCAACCGGTCAAATATATCGACATCGACCACAACGTTCTCTTGCTGGAGCAGCGCCTCTGCCGCATAAAAACCTGAAGGTCCCGATCCGACGATGGCGGTACGAAGCGGTCTTTGCTCACTGCCCACAGGGTACTGATGATTTGTTACATCGGTCATACTAAACTCCTAACAAACAATGGCTAAATTTCAGAAATTGAAATCACTCCTTTTCTTACAGCTTTGGCAGGGGTGGTTCAACTATTTTAATCATTTTCTCACATGTCGGTCAACGGAAATCTTATCGCATGGCGACCTTGTTTCGGACCAACTGATATTTCAAATTTCAAAACGTGCCAGTCGTTCACGGGCGTAGGCAGCTAAGCCCTGTTTAGGTGGTTCATACAGATAGCCGATAGGAGAACAGATTGCTGTGACATCGCCAATCTGCTGACGAAGCGGGAAATGGGTATGACCAAAGAGCACATGGGTCACAAGCGTTTCTTTTACACAGATTTCACCGAGGCCCTGACTACCCATGAAAGCACTAAAGAAATCCCACGGGAGTTTGCCACGATAGCGCACACACGCCTGAAATGGGACATGGTGGGTTGTCACAACGATGCGAAGGACAGAATCTTTAATTGTACTTATCTGGCTTTGCAGTTCATTCTCAAAGCGATGAGCAACTTCAACGTCATCAGTTTCCCACTTCGCGTACTTCAAATCGTTCCATACCGCCCCAAACAGTTGTTTTTCCGCATATCTCTCATTCGGAATTTTATGCGCCTCTCGCCGAAACGAGTAGTCATACCAGCCGATTGTCCCACAAAAGCCGACATCGTTAACAACAAGCGGGTCGGCTGAGAGCGGGTGGAAGCCGCACTCATAGCAAACCTTCTCGATTGCACTATATTTCTGCTGGCTCGTGACATGAGGATGTCTGGTGACCCAAATATCGTGGTTTCCCGGCACAAATAACTTTGGACAGGCTAGACTTGATTCAGAGAATGCGGCGAGAATCTTAGCGAGTTCAAGGAGATTTGGAGAAAGGTCGCCGGCTAGTACGAAAAGGTCCAGATTTGCTTCCTCAACCGCTTCGACGATATAGGGAAGAATCTGCTTATTCAGCGAAGTGACGTCGGAATGCAGATCCGAAGTGAGACCGATTTGCATGGGCTTCAAAATCGGTTAAACGATCAACTGACCGAATAGGGAAGGCGATAGTTTTAACCGACAGTGAAGACTATCGCCTTCCCTATTCGGTCAGTTAATCGCTCACTATCCGTTCGCTTGATCGTGATATGTGGTGGGATTAGGTTCACCGTGCAAGCAAAGCGCTACATGGATTGAGATTCAATCTGGTCAAGTAATTCAGCGAGGAATGTGCCTAAGCCACTATCCTCTTGAGGCTGCTGCTGTTGTGCTTGTAGGGTTTTGCGGAGCACTTGGATTGAAACACTATCCCCAATCTTGGCGATTGCATCAACGACAGTCAGTTTAATCGTTGCATCCGTGGACAGCCTCAAGGCTTCGATTAGCTCGTTGCGTGCTTTGGCTCCACCGATGTTACCGAGCGCGGACGCTGCGATATCTTTGACACTCGCATCACCGCGTTTGAAAGCTGCAATGAGCGAATCAACGGCGGGCGCGCCAATCTGACTGAGGGTGAGCCCTGCCTGAAAACGAACGCCGGGAACCTCCTCGCCATCCTGCATCACTGCGATCAGATCTTCGATAGCGGACGGCGGTTTTAGATTTCCCAGGATGGAGAGACAAGCGCGTCGGATTTCTTGATCCGGTTCGACCGCACGCTTAATATAATGCCTTGCCAACTCCACCATGCGCTCTTTATTGACCTTTTGACGGAGCGCTTCGAATCTGTGTCGAAATTGCGTGCCGAATGGATCTGTGAGGACTGCCCGATTTTCCCCAAGATCGATAGTGAGCAGCCCAAGGATTTCAGCGGATTCACGCTGGTGTAGATGCAATTCATCCGCGGGAAGCTCGTCTGTACCCGCCTGCCGAAATTGTTGAAATAGACTATCCAACTGACCCAACGTCACGAGGCGCTCCAGCGCTTTGGCAGCGGGTTTCCGCAAAGAGATTTCCGGACTTTTTTCAAGGATTTCTGTTAAATCATCGACCGCTTGCGCATCCCCCAGATTTCCCAGTGCAATGACTGCTGCGATTTTTACACCAATGAGTTCCGTCGTCCGAAATTTGACTTTGGAATCGTATTTGGAAAATTCGCGAATTGCTTTCTTGTAGTCCTTAATGGTTTGGATATTTCGCTCATCAATGATACTCTCGATGGTATCCCCCACTTTAATATTGGCTATATCAGCAGAACTCCCCGGTGTGACTTTACTGACCCGATTACCATTGACGCGCAAGCCGACCTTATCGCCCGTCCTTCGGACTGACATGCGAATTTCTCTACCGTCCGTTAGCCTCAGGATAAAATTGTTGTCATCTTTCAGTGCCTTTTTCTCATCGTAGTCCCCGCTTTCGTTGATGGGTCGTTCGCCGATCACATAGGAGATTAGTTCACCGGGTTCAAGTTTCGCTCTCGCTGCGGAGCCATGTTCCTCGACGTTGATAATTACCACGCCGGTTGTTGACCATCGGTTATCGAGGTCGCTGTCTAGCTGCTGGACTTCCATCTGAAGTTGATCGTCGTAATAACGATTGTCGCCGCAGCCGAGCGCAAGTAGGCAGACTAGAAGGCTTATTAAAAGCAAGTAATGCTGTGGTTTCCGAATCATCAAATCTCCTTTCCGAAAGTTAGGTATTCACCAAATGTGCTAGTTTGAAATTTGGAAGTGAATGCGTACGACAAGCAACCGTGGCGTCCGTTAGTTCCTCGTTAGATTGGCGTCATGAGACGATCTAACTATCAAAACTCGGCGACAACTTCTCGGCTGCCTTGTTCGCTCAAAACATTCAACAAGGGCTTAACTGCTCTTTCATCGCCCAGTTTTTCTAGCGCTTGAATTGCATCAACCCGCATGGCAGACCCTTTGTTTTCGACGAGCTGGACTAACTCCTGTACGGCAGAGCCACCAATCTTGCCTAACGCTTCAACCGCGAGCCGTCGTACTTCGGAAGCTTCTCTATCTTTCTTGCGTTTGGCGGATCCAGAGTTGATAACCTTGACCAGCACTGGTATTGCACGCTCATCACCAATATCACCCAGTGCTTTAACCACATTCAAGCGCGTTTCCATCCGCTTGTAATCCATCAATTCTTCGAGGATAGGCATGATTGTGTTTGGATCTTGCTTTGCGATTGACGCTAGCACGCGCTGTGCATCATGCCGATCACGATTATCCTTGGATTTAATGGCTTTTCTGAGCGCCTTGAGAAGATTATTCCGATCCCCCTGCGTGTAAACGAGCTTGAGCGCCTCAAGTGCTGCTTCTTGCACTTCAAGTGATTTATGCCTTAAGGTCTCAAACACGAGGATTTCTAGGTACTTGCGCTTATCGTTCTGGTAAGCGATAAACATGTGCTTACCTCGTTCTTCAACGGAGGCTTTCATCCTAGCTGCCGCACGTTCTTCAGTATAGAAGTCCTCAGCATCGTAATGTCCGAGAAGATAGTGCGCCTCCGCGTTATCGGGCTCCTCTTTGATTGCTGCCTTAAATCGCTCAACCGCGCGCGCCTCTTTATTCCGTTTATCCGATTTAATGAGTTCTTTCCCTTTCGCGAGGTTTTCATTTTGGCTACCACATCCCATTAAGAGCGTGGCGATCCCAATTGGAACAACGCACAACTTGAGAAGTTTTTTGGTCATTATAAGCTCCAGGTCCGTGAAGACAGATATTAGGTATTTCGAGCTTAGGCGTTAGGATTTACCGTCAAACCGCAATCCGATACCTACTACAAACAGGGCTGTCTATCATTAACTCATGCCAGAATTATCAGTTGCTATGGGCTGACAGTGATGTCGCTATCAGTAGATTGCTGAACTTGACCGATCCGCAGTTGGCGTTCCGCATCCACTACGTCTCGATTGATTTTATCAATACACCGACCTAGCTTGTCCAGAAGCGCGGTGTGACCGACCATCGCCCGGCGCATCTGTCCAAGCAGATCGATGACTAGCCGAAACGACCGGACAAAGTCGCCATCCGCTAGATTCACATATTGGTGAAGTTCCTCAAAGTCACATCCCTGGCTCCACGCGAGGATGGCTGTACTCAGTTTCGACTCCAGCTTGGGAATCTCCTCGACTACCCGATACTTCCTTTCCAAGGCTCGAACGTGCTCAATTTCACTGTCAACTTCCTGCAACAACAGTGTCAATCTTTTGTCTTTCAACTTCCGGTAGTGTTGGAGGTCCTTTCTCGATTCGCAGACAATCGCCATGATGAGCACATTGATTTGGTCTTCAACTGCGTTTTCAAAGAATCCACTGAAGAGCAACTGGGTAATCTGAATTTCGTAGCCGTAGATTTGGGAAGCAATACTTCCTCTGGGCAGCGGTCCGGATTCATTGATATAGCCAAGTTTTTCGAGCACTTTCAGACGGTTGGCAATTTGATTGCGTTGATAATTCTTGTAATATGCCCTCCGATCTTGGAGGTCACGAATATGGTCCGCAGAATTCTCAATTTTTTGGTGCCGGGTGAGGCACAATTTGAGCTGTTCACAGCCGCAGCAGAGATTTTCACGTTTCGTGGATTCAATACCCCGAAGCTGGCGCTTGATTCGCGTAAGTTTCTTCAAACGTAGCTTCTGACTCCCTCGTCCGCGTTGTTTTCGCTTTACCTCCGCGCGTTCCATTCTCAAGAGATGAGATTGCTCTTCAAGGCGGTTTAAGAGGCGGCTATAACCGCTGATTTGCTCGGATGCATCAATGCCCTCATGAATACACACAGGGTGCGGCAGGCGCTTGAATACCCTCTTTAGTCCTTTCAGTTCTGAATCAATTTCGTTGATTCGTTCGTAGTTCTGGAAATTACTTAGGCTTGAAGTGCAGACATCATAAATGTCATCGCCGTGTTTTTCATAAAGGTTCAGGATGCTTGAGTAAGATAGGTTGAATTGACTTTCGATGGGTTCAATTTCATCCGAGATGATTCGCTGAATCTGATCGACATCGGCAAATCGGGGATTGACGCGCGCATAAACATAACCGACTGAATCAATTCCACGGCGTCCAGCACGTCCCGCCATTTGGTGGTATTCACGTGTTTTCAAATATCGAAAGTTAATCCCATCGTACTTTTCTAGGCTGTTGAAGACAGCGGTGCACACCGGCATATTGATTCCGACAGCGAACGTCTCCGTTGTGAAAAGCAGTTGAATCCGCCCCGATGCAAACAGGTGTTCAACTACTTCTTTTAGAGTCGGTAGCATGCCAGCATGGTGATATACGACACCCTTAGAGACAAGATACCGAAACTCTTTAATGTTCTTTTCACCATGAATGCTGTAGCGTGCGCAGAGTGAATCAAACACGCGAAGAATCTCATCACGATCTTTGTCTGTCAAAAAATTGTGGTTGGCATAATATTCGGCGTTTTGCTCGCACCCCTTACGGCTAAAACAAAAATAGAGACAAGGGAGTCGATGCTTCTTATGGATATACTGAATTAAGTCGGAGCGTATGACCTCGGGAAATTTGCCAGCGACAATTTCGTCCACAGATTGATTGTGAAATTTGGCGAGGCCAATCTCTTCCTGAATTCCGCGAAAATCGCCGATATTGCCAATTCCGTAGCCTTCAAGGTAAAGGCGATGTTCCAGGGGTACTGGTCGTTCAACATCTTCAACGACCTCAATTCTTCCCTCCCGAACGCTTCGCATCCATTCCGCAAATTGATGAATATTCGGAATCGTTGCGCTCAAGCAGACGAATTTGATGTGCTGTGGTGCAAAAATGATGCTCTCTTCCCAAACCGTTCCGCGCTCAATATCATTGATGTAGTGGATCTCGTCGAAGATGACATACTCGATACCTTCTAGGCGGGTGATGTCATCAAAAATTGTATTCCGGAAAATCTCCGTCGTCATGAGTAAAACTTGAGCGGATGAATTGAGCGTTACATCCCCCGTGACGATACCGATGGCATCTCTGTATTGTTGATAAAAGTCTCGGTACTTCTGATTACTTAGAGCTTTAATCGGCGCGGTATAGATGACGCGACGACCCATCCGAATACACTCTTCGACAACATATTCGGCAATAACCGTTTTGCCGGCTCCTGTTGGCGCGGTGACGATAACGGAATGGTTTCTATCTATTGCATAGATTGCTTCCTCTTGAAACCGATCTAGCTTGAAGTTTTTATAATTCATCTATGTTTCCCCGATAATACACCGCATGATTATAACTGTTTCTACGTTTTTTGTCAATTGGGAAATATGATTATGCGTTGGGTAGTGCAGGTGATAATCCGCTCAACTGTCGGTTTTGATAAATTTCCGCGAAATTTCACTTGCAGCTTATTTCAAACCGTGCTACCTTTAAGGACGGTCGCATTAGGCGCTAATTTTGAGATTATCCCGAAACGCTTCAACGAAGTAGCGCCCCCTGGAAAAACATGAACTACCTTCTGAACAAGCGGTGAAATATGTCCAAAGCCATCTGTATCGGTGAGTTGGTCATTGATTTTGTCTCAACAACAACTGATAGGTGCCTTGCAGAATGCGCCGGGTTCACCAAAGCGCCAGGCGGTGCGCCGGCGAATGTCGCCGTTGGATTGTCGAGAGTCGGGATAGATTCAGGGTTTATCGGCAAAGTTGGCGATGACCCATTTGGAGATTCCCTGCGAACGACGCTCGAAGAGAACGGTGTCGATACATCGTGCCTCATATCGGGGACAGGATGCCGCACAACACTAGCATTTGTTGCGACGCGATCCGATGGGATGAAGGACATCATTTGTTATCGCAATCCCGGGGCAGATATGCTTCTCACACCTGACGAAATCGACGAAACCTACCTTCAATCTGCAGATTTGTTCCATTACGGATCCGTCAGTTTGAGTCATCAGCCGAGCCGTGACGCAACACTAAAGGCGATACAGTGTGCGAAGGACGCCGGTGCGTTTCTGTCCTACGACCCGAATCTGCGGTTGGTGCTGTGGGATAGTCCGGCTGATGCTAAACGCTGGATATGGGAAGCCATGCCGTATGCAGATGTTGCAAAACTTGCCGAGGAGGAGTGGGAATTTGTGACAGATACATCGGATTTACAACGCGGTAGTGAACGCATTCTGGACGTCGGTGTGGATCTGGTCGTCGTGACGCGAGGTGAGCACGGCTGTTATTACAACGATGGCAGTAATCAGGGATATGTAGACGGATTTCAGGTCGATGTCGTTGATCCGCTTGGCGCAGGTGATGGGTTTGTTGCAGCGATGCTGGTGAAGTTGATGCAGACGGTAGGCGCGGGGCGAGAGCCACTTCGACTCAATGAGGGTCAACTCCGCAACATCATGACCTATGCGAATGCGGCAGGCGCATTGAGCACGCAGCAGGTGGGATGTATTCCGGCACTACCGACGGCATCGGAGATTGAAGCGTTTCTGAACTAGCCTCTTCGGCTTACCGTCCTACCTCCCATGCTAGATGTTGCAGCTCTGGACCAATGAGTTTCTCCCATGCTAACTGCACGGCTGCCGACGACCCCGGCGTAGAGATGACCACTTTCCCACGGTATACACCTGCCGTAGCGCGCGAAAGCATTGCTGCCGCGCCCACCTGATTGTAGCTAAACATTCGAAACAACTCGCCGAAACCGGGCAAGGTCTTCTCAAGTTTTCGGCTTAATACATCAAAGGTGTTATCGCGCGGGGCAATCCCTGTCCCGCCGTTGAACAGAATCACACGCGCCTCACCGTCCGCCAACGCATCGAGAACAGCATCCACCTGGGTTGGTTCGTCCTTAATCAGTTGATACGCCGTTACAGTGTGCCCATCTTCTGTCAACTGCTGACGAAGATATGCCGCATTCTTATCTGTTTCTGGTGTTCGCGTGTCACTTACAGTGACAATTGCCACGGGGACGGGACCATGTTCTTCAGCTAACTTTCTATGTTGTTCAGTGCTTGTCGAGGATTCCATCGTTTTTTCTCCGATCAATTGAGCTAATAGCGAGGGAATCATCCGACCGAATAGGGAGGGCGATATATTTTACAGCCTTCGAAGACTATAGACTATCGCCCTCGTTATTCACTCAGTTGATCCCTCACTATTCGGTCGGCAGATCGCTTTTTGTTATAAACGGGGTTAGTAGATCGATTGGGATTGGGAAGACTAGTGTCGAGTTTTTCTCGGCAGCCACTTCGATGAGGGCTTGTAAGAAGCGAAGCTGGATGCCGGTCGGATTCCTGCTCAAAATTGTCGCCGCCTCTGTTAACGCTGTTGAGGATTCCAACTCTCCCGCGGCATGTGTCAATTTCGCTCGGCGTTCTCGTTCCGCTTCCGCCTGTTTTGCCATTGCACGTTGCATTTCCGATGGGAGATCCACGTGTTTGATTTCCATAGCAAGAACGTGAACCCCCCAGTCTTCGCTGTGCTTTCTGATGATTTCCTCCAAGTCCTGATTCAGTTTCTCTCGTTCAGCCAGGAGTTCATCGAGTTCCGCACGACCGAGAACACTTCGAAGCGTCGTCTGAGCAAGTTGGCTGATGGCAAACCCGAAGTCCTCTACTTCGATAACTGCCTTCTCCGGTTTGACGACCCGAAAAGACAGCACTGCATTCACGTTTACCGAGACGTTGTCTCGGGTGATTACGTCTTGAGGCGTCACATCTTGTACAATGGTACGCAGGCTGACTCGCTGCATCCGCTCAATCCAGAATGGAATCAGCAGAACGAATCCGGGACCCCGCACGCCACTTAAACGTCCGAGCCGAAAGACTACGGCTCGTTCATACTCTTTGAGAATGCGCACGGAGGTTAGGATAAGCACCAAACCTACAACGATAGCAATACCTATTTCTATTTGCGGCATTTACATCTCCTTGTGTTGAGTTTGTGTTGGGTTTCACTCAATTCGTCCTATAAGCCGGTATTGTTGAAGGTCAGACACTCAACCGCCCTTAAGGGGATTGGGTATAACCGTTCAACCGAACCTACGCGGCTATTCCGAGCTTTCTTCGGCTTGCCTTGCATATATCGCCCACAGGACAAAGCTGGTTGTTTGTAGATTTGCCTTTGGCGTCTTGATTTCAATAGGGGTAGCGCTGACAAAACTTCCATCTTCCTGCTGGATTTCCCTCAAGTAACCGATAGCAACCTTGTCGGTATTTAGGGGATCTCCGCCTGCAACTAGCGCCAGAATCGCATAAGCTGTGATCTCAGGGTCGCTGGGCTCACTCTTCCGTATGCCGAATCCGCCGTCCTTATTTTGCATCTGTTTTAACCATGCAAGTTGCGCGTCAATATCGTAGACCAGTGATAAGCCTTGCAATACCCATGACGTAACGAGAACGTTGGATCTCCCGCCACGCGCCAACGACCAACCACCATCTACGTTGATTCGTTTTTCAAGCCAACTGGTGGCTTTTGGTATAGGGGAGAAGCTCTGTTTGAAGCCGAGCCTTCTAAGACCCGCCAAGATGGCGCCTGTGTAGAGGGGATTGCCGGGTTGGTAGATTTCGCGGCCCCAACTCCCATCCTCGTTTTGAACCCCTTTTAGCCATTTGAGCCCCTTGAACCGAGCCTCCGCATCGGTTCCTGCTTGTGCGAGCGCCATGAGGACAAAAGCCGTGTGCACTGTGTTTCCGTTCCAACTGCCGTCTTCTTTCTGTTGAGCTATCAGATAGACCACTCCTCTACGAATTACACTTGAGCCTGTGCCCCAACCCGTAAACATCAGGGCTTGCATAACAAGCGCTGTGACTTCAACGTCACTCTCTCCGCCTGCGATGAGGGGCCAACCTCCATCGGGGTTTTGTGCCTGGACCAGATATGACGCCCCAATTTCAGTGGTCTCAAAGAGAGATCGTGCGGCTATGACCTGTGTCGCGTTGAGGTTCAGCAAAAGAAGCAACGAAAACAGCCAGAATCTGCGGATATAATAGTATAGTTGGATGTTCATTGGTATTATTCGAGAAAAATCAAGCCTAAATCGAATCTCCCATGCTGTATAGTGTGATTCGTATTGCCCAACCGATACTCCTATCGGCGGGCTCCCGCTTCCCCTAATGCTTCCTCGTAATCTTTACGATAGTCGATGTCTCTTATCACATGATCGGTATCGACAACGACGTAATGAATGTCGTACGCATTTTTCCGAAAAAGCGATCTGACACCGCCGTTCTCCGGCTCAAGCGCGAGAACATCAGCGGCATAACGGCAATCGAAAATGACGGGATGTCCACGACGATTGTCATAACTCGGAATCGTAATCCCGCGGTCAGTTTGTGTATGCGCATCAACGACCAGATCAATTAGATTCGATGTGATGAACGGTTGATCCACGAGCGTCAACGCAAACGCATCCGCCGAATCGGAGATAGCGCGCACGCCGCACTGTGCAGATGTTAGCATCCCGTTCCGGTAATCGGGATTGAACACAATCTTGACCGGTTTGTGCCGGATGCAGGCTTTAATTTTTTCCGCTTCATGGCCTACGACAACAACCACCTCGTCGAGCTTCGATCCGAGCAGGTTGTCGATTACGGTTTCGATTATCGTACTTCCCCTGAAAGGCAGAAGTTGTTTCGGTTCGCCGATGCGAGTGGACAGCCCGGCTGCGAGGATAATGCCTGAGATTTTGGGGGACATGTACGTTTATAGCCATTTGCATTTAAATTTACACACATTTAAATGCCCCGTTGATAAGGAATCAGACTGAATTTTTCAGTGACAATCAACGTCGAAGTTGCTACCATTACTGCAGTTGAATAGCCATAAGCGCGATTCACATCGTCTTTGAAAAATAGCGCTATGGTTTGCGTGGGATGCGGCCACGATTGACGGTTTAATACAGATTGGGGGCTGCGTCCGAATCAGCAGCTAAATCCTCGCCACTTCCGTTGTCTGATAGCGCTCCGGATTCCTCGTAGTCGGTCGGCGGTTCCTCTTCCTGTAAGGCAAACGGATATATTCTGTGGTCATCTGCGTGGTCCATTAGGTAATCAATGTAGGCATAGGGAATTTTGGTTTGCCCGCGAATTTGCTCGCGATTCATTCCGCCATTTATCATACGGATTACCTCGTCTTCCACCCATTGACGCGCCAAGTCATTTTTGATTTGGTCTTCATCGACGGACGTCCGTGCTGTTATTTCGTCAAAGCTTTTCCCTTCCCACAGCATTTCTCGGGCAATTTTCTCCATTTCTTGACTCGTAAGTTCTTCTAATTCCGCTAGCGTTTTAGCTCTTTCTTCAGATTCAGCATCCTCTTCCGAGATATCCGGTTCGGTTTGAGGAGCGGGCGGTGTGACGTTCTTAACGGCTTGACTTAGCGTTAACAGCGCTTTCGGAACAAGCGAAATTTGCTCTTTTGGGCTAAGGGATGAAATTGTAGATTCTAGATTGTCAAATGTAGCGTTTAATGCGCTCACAGACTTGGATGCGAGTTGCCGCATGCGGTTTTCTCGTTCTTCAAAATAATTAGCCTGCATTAGCCTATATTGGTTAGCCCATTTTTCTGCGTTGTAACGGCTATCGTTCGGGTTGACGGTGCAGACGGCTTCCTTCGCCAAGCGGCGGTCGGCTTTTGGATCGCCGCTTGAACGCTCCGGATACCGATCGACAAGCGCGTCCGCGACTTCGGCGGTGCTATGGTCCTGCGCAAACAGCACGAGCCATTCTGCGAGTTCGGACTGAGTCTGATGGTACGGGTTTTTGAAACTTCGTTTTTCCGTCATTTTTCACCTCTCCAGAAAATTCAATTTATCGTTTTATTGTTTAGGTGGTTTATGGTTTCGGACTTTGAAACCACTCTAGTTTTGACGTATGTATTATACCACATTTAGGCTATTTAGTGCAGGGAACGTTGTTTATAACAGAGGTTAGGCACTTAAACAGGAACGGAATGAGAAGTTGCGGGTTGTAATATAGCAAGAGCGAGAAAAAGCCGACTGTTTTTTTGAGGAGGCAAATAAGTATTTGGAAGCAGGGACGAGCCCGCCTCGACAGCCTGAATGTAAGCGCCAATCGCTTCGTTGAAATCGGAACAAAGTTGTTTAATGGACTTTAATGATTCTACGAGTTCGGCATCGGATTTGTGCTGACAATCAAACGACCAGTTGTTGATTAAGTCTTGCAAAAAAGCATTGATACTTACTCGGCAGTTATTAACGATCTGTGCTCCATCTGTTGCCATTGTCGGTCGTGATATAGTCTGCGTGACTTATCTCCTTATTTGGGAAACGCTTCGTGCCAATTATTATCTTTTTGATGTATTTGTCGGACATATCCAAGCCAAAAACCGTTTCCAATATCCAAGTAAGAACCGCAGCGAAAATGAAACACTGTGCAGCAAAGACAGTTAAATCCCATAGTTTATTGTTCCGATTCATTGACTTTTGTTCCTATTAGATTGGAATGAAAATTAGAATCATGTTAGTTGAAATTCTCAAATCGCATCTATTTCATTCAAATCAGTAACAAGATAATTCCGAATGCTTCGTGATTCTTCAGAATCGCTTGAGGCATTCATAATCATAGATCCGGAATCGTCACGGGTATTAAGATTATCTGACGACCTGTGCATTCGGTGGATTTTATTCTAAAAACTCCTGTAGGTTGGGTTAAGCGGGTATTTCCTAAAACTGTAAACTCTGGAATTACCGTTTCGAATGGGAACGATGCGGTTCGTAATACGCACCTAGCGTAACCCAACGTTTTTCATTAACCCGAATCGCTTCCACTAAATTGAACACCTCACGATTATCCAAAACCAGTGGCAGTACATATAGCCTGACAAGTTACAAGCAGAATCCACTCGGGGCGCCCATGCACTTTATGTCCCGTGTTTCGTCGGAAGACTATCGTCAAAGATTTCTTATGAATAACTACAGGACTATCGCAGTGGCTAGAAAACTAGTGAATGCTTAAAAACTCTCGTGCAGGGCTTTCTATCGCCTTTGCTATTTGCTCAGTTAATCCTGTTCGGTCCGTTGATTGCTCAACGCAACCTACAACCATAGACATCAATTTTATTTCTCCCAAATGGGATACATTACTGTTCACTTTCAGATTTAAGCTCCCACAACAGTATTGTGCCGTCATAACTGCCGCTTGCGAGGGTTTGTCCATCAAATGCAACACTATTGGCACCAAGCGTAGGGCTTGAGAGGGTGCGGAGGAGTCTACCCGTTGCAACATCCCATAAACGGATAGTGCTGTCAGTGCTTCCGCTTGCGAGCGTCGAGCCAAATGGATTAATCGCTAAGCTATAGCTATACACCGGAATGCTATCCTTAGTCAGCGTGCGGAGATGCCGGCCGGTAGCAACATCCCATAAACGTATTGTGCCGTCCCGACTCCCGCTAGCGATAGTCTGTCCACGTGGCAAAAATACTAAGCTAATGACCCCATCTGTATGCCCTGTTAGAGTACGGAGAGTTCTGCCCGTACTAACGTTCCATAAACGTATTGTGCCGTCCAAACTCCCACTTGCGACGGTCTGTCCACCGGGGTTGAATGCTACGCTCTCGACACTATCAGTATGCCCTGTTAGTATTCGGCGGCGCCGGCCGGACGAAACATCCCAGAAACATACTGTGCCGTCCCGACTCCCGCTAGCGATTGTTTGCCCACTTGGATGAAATGCTACACTCGCGACGCAATCCGTGTGCCCTTTTAGCGTGCGGAGGTGTACGCCGGAGCTAACCTCCCACAAGTGTATGGTGCCGTCTCTGAAACCCAAATTATATGCGTCTGTAAAGGCGCCGCCGCCGCTTGCGAGGGTTTGTCCGTCGTCACTAAACGCTACGCAAAGGACGGCTGCACTCTGGACACTATACGTATTGTCCCGCCGAGATGTATGTCCTGTCAGTGTGCGAAGGAGGATGCCTGTACCAACATCCCAGAAACGTATGGTGCCATCCTCACTTCCGCTTGCGAGCGTACGAGGGTAATCGGGCGAAAGCGCTACACTCGTAACACGAGAATTAGGAGTATGTCCTGTTAGGGTGCGGATGTTTCTTCCCGTACGAAAATCCCACAAACGTATGGTGTTGTCCGCACTTCCACTGGCGAGGGTGCGTCCATTCGGGCTAAAAACTACGCTCTGCACGTTACCCGCATGCCCTGTAAGTGTACGGCGGAGACTGCCTGTCGATACATTCGACAGACGGATAGTCCTGTCCCAGCTACCGGTTGCGAGGGTTTGACCATCGGGACTAAACGCTACACTGCGGACTCCATGCGCATGCCCTGACAGCGTGCGGAGGAGGATGCCTGTACTAACGTGCCATAAATGAGTAGTGCCGTTCCGACACCCGGCTGCGAGGGTCTGCCCGTCAGGGCTGAATGCTACGCTAGTGACACTATCCATAACATCCACACCAAGACTATGCGCATCATGAAAATCTAATGATAGGGTGCGTAAATGTCGACCCGTGTTTGCACCCCATAAACGAATCGTGTCGTCGCCACTTCCGGTTGCGAGGGTCTGCCCGTCGGGACTGAACGCTACGCTATAGACACCGTCGCTATGATCGGATAGTGTTCGGAAACATCTGCCTGTGGAAACATCCCATAAACGGATTGTTCCGTCAAGCGTCCCACCTCCACTTGCGAGTGTTTGTCCATCGGGGCTAAACGCCAAGCTAGTGACCCAATTCGTATGCCCTGATAACGTGGAGAGGTGTCTGCCGGTGGCAACATCCCATAAACGAATCGTGAGGTCGATGCTACCGGTTGCGAGCATGTGTCCGTCGGGACTGAACGCTAAGCTCCGGACTTCAAGGGTATGTCCGGTGAGCAGTGAGAGCTCTTGATACGAATGCGCATCATAGAGCCAGGTTCCGATGGAGGTTGCGACCGCTAGCTGAGTGCCGTCCGGAGAATACTCTATCTTATATATCTTGCCTTTACCTAGGCGGGCTTTAGCGCCTTCGGGCAAGTTCCATTGGGTGTAGGCTTGATAGCCTTGGGCAAAGGTGCCCGCGAGGCATGGTGTCGAAACCAGAAGCAAAATCAAAAAAAGGGAAAGTAGTGGCTTATTCACGGGTGAATCTCCATTCGATTGGAGGATTTGTTGGGTTTGATGCGGGGCAATACACCCCCTCTAGCTCCCCCTTAGCAAGGGGGAGGATGTTTGAGGCACTCTAGTTTTCCGTTTGGCAAGGGGGCGGACTTCCCGATGGTAGCGGCAAACAGGCGTAAACCATCTCATTGACTAACTACAGACTTAGGAGATTCATCGCAAAGTTCATTTGTTCTTTATTGCGACTTGCCTCTTGCGGCGATTTGCCAGATGGATTCGACGACGCCGTTGCGGACGCCGTAGTAGCGGTCATGTAGGTTTACGGTTGTGCAGCAGTGTGTGGGCAAGATTTCGATTTTGTCGCCGGGTTTGAGACTGACATCGTCTTGTGCGGTCATCCGTCCGTGTTCCTCCGATAACCCCGTCATCTCTAAGCCGTCAATCCCTATCGGCTGCGGGATGCCAAACTCTTTTGCCAGCACTTTCAACCCTGCGTCAACAATGATGCGCGACGGATTCGGACGACTCACGACAGTCGTCAACACCGTCAACGAACTGCCGAAGCGATCGCCGACCCCTTCCACATTTCCGTAAGTCGCATCCATGAAGACATAAGATCCGGCTTGGATTTCCGTTATCTCAGGGTGTGCGCCGGTGATCGCATAGGTGCCTGTACCGCCGCCGCTCATTATCTTGAGCGAAACGCCGTTACGTTCGAGAACGCCTTTGGTCTCAACCAATACCTCGACGGATTCGTTCGTCCGTTTCTTGCGTTCAGCGAATGACGGGATGGCGACGGTATGCCCCTCATAACCCATCAACCCTTCAAACTTGAGCCCCTTCGATTTCAGAACGAGACGCGCCAAATCGAGCGTGGGTTTCCCCGGTTCCGTTCCGCAACGGTTCATGCCGGTATTGACTTCGATAAGTATTCGCAGCGTTACGCCTTTTGCTTCCGCAGCCGCAGAAAGTTGAGCGACGTTATGCGGGTCGTCGACAGCGACCATAATCTCTGAATGACTCGCAAGGTTGACGAGCCGGGCAATTTTCTGGGCACCGACTATCTGATTGGCGATGAGCACATCGCGGATGCCTGCGTGGACCAAGGCTTCGGCTTCTCCCAGTTTCGCGCAGGTTATGCCAATTGCCCCGGCTTCAATCTGCTTATGCGCGATAATTGGGGTCTTATGCGTCTTGGTGTGAGGGCGGAGGTCTGCATTGACGGTTTTGAAGAAGTCCGCCATCTTCTGAATATTCGCCTCCATAATATCCAAATCAATTAGCAGCGCCGGGGTGTCGATTTGCGATTTGGGAACCCCAGTGTATGTATCAACATGAGGTGACGACATTTACACGTCTCCTTAAAGCTGTATTACGGGATTGGAGAGTACCCCGAGTTCATCAATTTCAATCTGAACAACATCACCGGGAGCCAACGGCAACTCATTCGGGACGATGATGCCGGTGCCGGTAGAGACTACCGTGCCGATGGGGATGGGGTTGTCTCGACATAGAAATTCGGTCAGTTCTTCAAACTTCCAGTTGATTTGTGACGTGTTCACATCACCTTCATAGATTAGCTCTCCACCGCGGATGATGGTACATTTTATGTTCAGATTGTAGGGGTCGTCTATTTCAGAGGGGGTCACGAACATCGGTCCCAGCGCGCAGCATCCGTAGAAAATCTTCGATGGGGGCAGGTATAGGGGATTTTCGCGTTCGATATCCCAAGCGGAGACATCGTTACAGATGGTATACCCGACGATTTCTCCGTCCGCTCCAAGGATATAAGCCAATTCGGGCTCTGTTGCGGTGAGTTTAGAGTCACTCCGAATACCGATAAAGTCGTTCGGACCAGCGCATCGGGCTTTTGTCCCTTTGAAAAAAATCTCAGGGCGGTCCGAGTGATAGACGCGGCTGTAAATGTCCTGTTCGCTATCTTCATCACGCATGTCGGCGCTGCGTTTGTAGGTTACGCCGCAGCCCCACACCTCTGGCGGATCAATCGGCAACAGAAGGTGAGGCACGTTCGAATCGGGTTGAACATTGAGATCTGTTAGTCTGAGTGTTTCTTTATCGTCGCTAGCCTGATCCGGGAGAAAGGCTGGCGTTGAATCGCTGGAGAAGTGTTCTTGAATATCTGCCAGCAATACTCCCATGCTGACTCCCTCTTTGTACGAGAGTTTAATCAGTTCTAGGACGTCCGGCGCTTCGTCGCTGGTGACATCAATAATTACCTCGTCCGGCTGAAACAGCCGAGTGATTAAGCCGCGATCGCCGTCACTTGCAGCATCGGTAGCCAAGTCGCCTCGTGTAACGATACCGACGCGCTTGCCATGCCCTGGTTGATAGAATTGTACAAGCTTCATCTTTTTCCTTTAGCTTAAATTTGATCCGATCCGCTGGTGAGTAGGTTCGACGCTTCAGTAAGGTATCGACAAGCCAAGAATCGGGCGTGTGAAGTCGATAATTGCCAAAGCGATGTAGAAAGAGTGGGCAAGGAGAGCGTATTTGTCACAGACCTTGAGACAATGGTCTCATAGAGTCAATGGAGCGCCTATTATACCCAACGTGTAGATACTTTCCGTCGTCAATTTCAACTGTAGGCTTTCACTTTGAACTCACTGAATTGTAACATAAACCGGCGAAATATATCAACCACAAAAGCGGCGCGGGTTCCTGCCCGCCTTTCTTTAACCCAACCCACGAGCGGCAGAACTGGCTGCGGTTCGATTTCAATGATTTCAATTAAGAATACGACTTGAGCGAAGATTTGGTCGGTGCGAGGGGAAAAGGGAATCTGAAAAAACTCTTGCGTCTTTTCTGATTCTGTTATATACTATCCACTTGACTTTGTGACAAAAAGTTACAAGCTTAGGCGTAGCGCAGGGTTCTAGCTGAAAATTTTACAACGCTCTGTCCTCAGATAACGGAAACGGATACGACGGCGGGTCAGGTTTATGCGAACGACTTGTAGAACGTTTGAGAGGTCTCACTTCAACTTGAGGAGGGATATAGCGTGAACACCCTCTGGCCTCTGGCGGTATATTTTGCGGGTGTCATTTTCTTGGTGGGGATTGGTATGGTCGGTCTGTCCTTCCTTTTGGGGCAGCGTCACAAAGATAGAGCTACCGGCGAACCCTACGAATCCGGCATCCTCTCGCAAGGAACGGCTCGAATCCGCCTTTCTGCTAAGTTTTACCATGTTGCGATGTTCTTCGTGGTTTTTGATTTGGAAGCCGTGTTCATCTTCGCTTGGGCGGTCGCCATACGCGAACTCGGTTGGATGGGTTACATAGAAGCCATAGTTTTCATCGGCGTCCTGTTTGCGGGTCTTGTATATCTGTGGCGATTGGGTGCGCTCGACTGGGGCAGCAGACCGCGGATACAAATCCCACCGCGATGAAAAGCGGACTGAAAGAGATTTAAGCTTATGCGATGGTGGTTTAGCAAATCGACTGATTTAAGTCAATCTCCTGAAATTCCGGGTGGTTCCCTCGAAGAAGCTGTCCGCCGCAATGTGCTTCTGACGCGTTTACAAGATTTGCTGGCTTGGGGGCGCAAGAACTCCATGTGGCCCTTTAACTTCGGACTTTCGTGCTGTTTCGTAGAGATGGCAACAAGCATTACGAGCAAATACGACATCGCCCGCTTCGGCGCGGAAGTGATTCGCGGCACCCCACGCGAGGCTGATGTCATGGTGATTGCCGGCACACCGTTCATCAAAATGGCGCCGATTATCAGGCGACTCTACGAACAGATGATGGAACCGCGCTGGGTTATTTCCATGGGGGCGTGCGCCAATTCCGGTGGAATGTACGATATCTACAGTGTGGTTCAGGGCGTCGACAAGATTTTGCCGGTTGATGTATATGTACCGGGCTGCCCACCTCGCCCTGACGCCTTCATGGAAGGGATAGTCGAACTGCGGGAA
Organism: Candidatus Poribacteria bacterium; assembly: GCA_965198175.1. GTDB lineage: Bacteria > Poribacteria > WGA-4E > WGA-4E > PCPOR2b > JAPPKS01. The sequence goes on along the minus strand of OZ240245.1, from coordinate 4,865,910 downwards.
GCAGTTGGGGCGGAACATCGTCCCTTGAGTTGGTTCGTTGGACCGCAAGGTGTGGTAAAGCCGGACATGCCTGCTCGGCGGGATTTGAAACGCGATGAGAGGCAACAAGCTACGACACTGCGTTCCCCTGATGAAGTGAAGTAGCAACTATCGACTGCAGAACGCCGACTATAGAATTAACTACGATGAGCGATACACCCCTCCTAATACAAGAACTTCAAGGCAAATTCGGCGAGGCAACTGTCTCAGCGGAGCCAACGGATGACGGTGTGCCTCTCTTTTGGGTGTCTAAAGATACAATTTGCGATGTTCTACGTTATCTCAAAACAGAAACGGATAAACCGTACCGCATGCTGTACGACCTCACGGCGATTGACGAGCGCGTCCGTACCCATCGCCAAAATCAGCCGGAAGGCGACTTCACGGTTGTGTACCACCTCCTTTCCTATGAACGCAACGAAGACGTTCGTCTCAAAGTTGCACTCCAAGATGAGTATCCCTCCATCCATACGGTGACCGATATTTGGCCCTCTGCGAATTGGTATGAGCGCGAAGTGTGGGATATGTTTGGCGTCACATTTGAAGGGCATCCCCACTTGAGCCGGATTCTCATGCCTCCGACTTGGGAAGGTCATCCGCTCCGCAAGGAACACCCTGCACGCGCCACCGAGATGGGTCAGTTTGAATTGCCAGATGAAAAACAGGATTTAGAACAAGAGGCGCTCCAATTTCGCCCAGAGGATTGGGGGATGCACGCACAGGGAGAGGACGCGGATTTCATGTTCCTCAACCTCGGTCCCCAGCATCCGGGCACGCATGGCGTGCTCCGCTTTGCACTTCAGCTAGATGGCGAGGAGATTATTGATGTGGTTCCTGACATCGGTTACCATCATCGAGGCGCAGAAAAGATGGGAGAGCGTCAGTCGTGGCACACGTTCATCCCGTACACCGATCGCATTGACTACCTCGGTGGTGTGATGAATAACCTCGCCTATGTGCTGGCTGTGGAAAAATTGGCTGGTATTGAAGTGCCTGGGAGAGTCAAGGTTGTGCGCATTATGATGGCTGAGCTATTCCGCATCGCCAGCCATCTGGTCTGGTACGGCACGTTTGCTCAGGATATAGGTGCACTGTCACCGGTGTTCTATATGTTTACCGACCGCGAACGAATTTTTGAGATTGTCGAAGCGATTTGCGGTGGGCGCATGCATCCCAGTTGGTTTCGTATCGGAGGCGTGGCGCAGGATCTCCCAAATGGTTGGGATAACATGATTCGAGAATATTTGGACTATTTACCGCGCCGACTCGATGAATACGACAAGATGGTGATGCGGAACCGTATCTTCAAGAAACGCACCCAGGGTGTTGGCGCTTATACCGTGGACGAAGCGATTGAATGGGGTATCACTGGACCGGGACTACGCGCCTGCGGCTTCGAGTGGGATTTTCGTAAGAAACGCCCTTATTCCGACTACGACCAGTTCGAGTTCGATATACCGACCGCCCAAGGCGGCGATTGCTATGATAGAGCTGTTGTGCGTATTGAGGAAATACGACAGAGTTTGCGGATTATCGAACAATGCATGAACAATATGCCATCGGGACCGTACAAGTCCGACCATCCCTTGACGACGCCCCCGCTCAAAGAGCATACGATGGAAGATATTGAGACACTGATTAACCATTTCCTGAATGTGAGTTGGGGTCCCGTCATCCCAGCGGGCGAAGCTTTTTTCGGTATCGAGGCGACGAAAGGGAACAACGGCTACTATCTGATTAGCGATGGCAGCACTATCCCGTATCGCGTACGGATACGCACGCCGTCGTTTCCTCACATGCAGATGCTCCCACTAATTAGCCGGGGTGCGATGATTCCAGATTTATTGGCGATTTTGGGCGCTATGGACTTCGTATTGGCGGACATAGACCGTTGACGATGGAGATTCTAGAGGGCAAGATGCTATCTTGCCATTCCGTATTTGGAAGACGCAATGCTGACAGAAGAAGAACGGCAAGAAATCGAAGAAGAGACCAAGCATTTTGATTATAAGCAGGCGGTAAGTGTCGATGCGCTGAAGATTGTTCAAAAACATCGAGGCTGGGTGTCGGATGAAAGCATCAAGGACATCGCTGAACTTTTGGAGATGTCCCCGGCGGAGCTGGATGGCGTCGCTACATTCTACAATTTGATTTACCGCAAGCCGGTGGGAAAGCATGTGATTCTGCTCTGCGATAGCGTTAGTTGTTGGGTCATGGGGTGCGATCGGATGCGTGAGCATTTCACAAAACGGCTCGGCATCAATTTCGGAGAGACTAGTGAGGACAATGAGTTTACGCTGTTGCCGATGCAGTGCCTCGGCACGTGCGATCATGCGCCAGCGATGATGATTGATGAAACGCTTCACAGGGATTTGGATGAAGAAAAGATTGACGGCATCCTTGAGAGTTGCGAGGGATAGTTGGCATGAGTGAACCTATCAGAGAAAAACCGCTTACGAAAAACATTAGCCCCAGTGAGACGCCGTTCGATTTGAAGCAATATGAGAGTGCCGGCGGGTATCAGGCTGTCCGCAAAGCAATGACGGAGATGGTTCCAGAGGAAGTTACTGGGGTTGTCAAAGAGGCGAATCTAAGGGGTCGCGGCGGCGCCGGTTTTCCCACGGGCATGAAATGGAGTTTTGTGCCTATGGGCGATAGGGCACCTGAGCGCAAGTATCTCGTTGCCAACGCCGATGAAATGGAGCCGGGAACTTTTAAGGATCGCCTTCTCCTAGAAGGAGATCCGCATCAGTTCATTGAGGGAATGATTCTGGCGGCATATGCTATCCAAGCGGATGTCGCTTACATTTTTCTACGATGGGCTTATAAAAAAGCGGAAGCATTGTTGAGAAAATCGATTACTGAAGCATATGATGCGGGCTACCTCGGTAAGAACATCTTGGGATCGGGGTACAATTTAGAGCTCTACCTGCACACAAGCGCTGGCCGCTATATCTGCGGCGAGGAGACCGCGCTTATGAATGCTTTGGAGGGCAAAAGACCGATTCCCCGCACCAAACCCCCCTTTCCACAGACCTCCGGTTTGTGGGGCAAGCCGACCATCGTGCAAAATGTAGAAACGCTCTGCAACGTGCCCCATATTGTCGCCAATGGTGCTGAGTGGTATAAGAGTTTGAGTTATAGCGGAAACGGCGGAACAAAACTCTTTGGAGCAAGCGGCAAAATTAAGCGACCGGCGATTTGGGAACTTCCCCTCGGAACACCGATGCGAGAGCTTCTGGAGGAACACGCGGGGGGAATGCAGGATGGATTGAAGTTCCGCGGTGTGCTGCCTGGCGGCGCCTCAACGGATTTCTTGGTTGAGGAGCACCTCGATTTGCCGATGGACTACGAACCTGTTATGGAAGCGGGAAGCCGTCTAGGAACAGGTACCATGGTTATTCTTGATGATAAGACGTGTCCAGTTGGAATGATTCGTAACCTTGAACTCTTCTTCACGCGTGAATCTTGTGGTTTTTGCACTCCGTGCCGTGATGGCATTCCGTGGACGCATCGTCTATTGGACGCCATCGAATTAGGGGACGGAAAATCTGAAGATATAGATAACCTTGAGTTCATTGTTAATACAATCACTCGAATGCTTGGGCGCACCTTTTGCGCTTTTGCGCCGGGAGCGGTGGAGCCTCTACAGAGCGGATTGAAATATTTCCGAGATGATTTTGAGCAGCATATCGGTGAGAAGCGATGCCCGTATGGGTCGTGATGCCTAACAGGTGATACATTCCTTTCTAAATTCCTAAACCGATTTGAAGAAACGATAATGGCTACAATTTACATTGACAATAAACCTTATGAAGTTGCCGATGACCAGAATTTGCTGCAAGCGGTGCTTTCTTTAGGGCTAAATCTCCCCTATTTTTGCTGGCATCCTGCATTGGGTTCAGTTGGCGCGTGCCGTCAGTGTGCCATAAAGCAATTTCGCGATGAAGAGGATACACGCGGCAAGATAGTTATGGCTTGTATGACGCCGGTGAATTCCAAAAGCCTCATTCCTCCGCTTAATGAGACACGTATTTCCATTGAGGATGAAGAGGCGGGACATTTTCGAGAGAGCGTTATCGAATGGCTGATGGTCAATCACCCGCACGATTGTCCGGTGTGCGATGAGGGCGGGAGTTGTCATCTACAGGATATGACGATGATGACAGGACACAACTATCGGCGCTACCGATTCAAAAAGCGCACCCACCGGAATCAATACCTTGGTCCCTTTATCAACCATGAGATGAATCGTTGTATTGCTTGTTATCGATGTGTGCGCTTCTATCGGGATTACGGCGGCGGCGATGACCTGACAACGCTGGCGTTGCGCGGTGAGGTGTATTTTGGCCGCTTCGAGGATGGCGTGTTGGAAAGCGAGTTTAGCGGCAACTTGGTTGAGGTGTGTCCCACCGGCGTTTTTACCGACAAGACGTACAAGGAACACTATACGCGCAAGTGGGACCTCCAGACAGCGCCCTCCGTCTGTGTACATTGTGGACTTGGCTGCAACACCATCCCCGGCGAGCGTCACGGCGAAATCCGGACGATTCTTAGTCGATACAACGGAGAGGTCAACGGCTATTTCTTGTGTGACCGCGGGCGATTCGGCTACGATTTTGTGAATAGCGACCAGCGCATACGTCAGTCCCTGCTTCGCAATGATCGAGGCGACTTAGAATCGAGCGCTCCAGCGGCTGTAGGCGATAAGATCGCGAGCTTTCTATCGAATGGGGCGAAGATGATTGGGATTGGATCGCCGCGTGCTTCGCTAGAAGCCAATTTTGCATTGCGTACGCTGGTGGGCGCGGATCGATTCTACAACGGCATGTCCGCGAACGATTCCCGACTCGTTGCAAGCGCAATCCAGATTCTTGAAGAGGGACCTGCGCGTACACCCTCGCTTCGGGAAGTAGAATCGGCGGATGCGGTGTTTGTGATCGGTGAAGATTTGACGAACACAGCCCCGCTGCTGGATTTGGCGGTTAAACAATCGGTGCGTCGAAAACCTATCGAGCGTGCGGCTGCGCTTAGAATTCCAGAGTGGGATGATGCATCGGTGCGAGAACTTGTTCAAGATGAAAAGGGCCCGCTTTTCATTGCAACGCCAAACTCGACAAAACTGGACACTATTGCCACCCAAACTTACCGTGCGGCACCCGACGATTTAGCACGATTGGGGTTTGCCGTTGCCCATGCGCTTGACCCTGATGCACCTTCCGTTACTGACTTATCGGACACCGTCAGTCAACTCGCCGATAGTATCGCACAAGCACTGAAAGCATCTAAGCGCCCACTCGTTATCTCGGGGACCAGTTGTGGCAGCGAAGCGGTTATGCAGGCTGCGGCGAACGTTTCATGGGCGTTGTGCCAAGATGGGCGAGTAGGAGAGGTTTATTTTGTGGTACCCGAATGCAATAGCATGGGTGTCAGACTCATGGCGGAACGCGATGTCAATGCCGCAATTGAGGCAGTGCAGGCGATCGAAGTAGATACTGTCATTATCTTGGAAAACGACCTCTATCGACGAGCGGAAGCCACATCAGTAGATTCACTCCTCGCTACAGCCAAGCATGTCATCGCTATCGAGCATCTAACCCACTGTACGACAGAAAAAGCTGAAGTGGTGCTCCCCGCGGGGACCTTCGCGGAGTCGGATGGCACACTCGTAAACAGTGGGGGACGCGCACAGCGTTTTTATCAAGTGTTTGTTCCGTCTGGTGATGAACAGGAGAGTTGGAGGTGGCTGCAAGAATTGATGGGAGCAGCAGGTCAACTTGAGACGCCAGCTTGGGAAAATCTGGATAACATCACCACGGCATTGGCGCAAGCCTACCCGATTTTTGAAGCCATTCCAGAGATTGCCCCGCCTGCAGGATTTCGTGTTGTGGGCCAGAAGATACCGCGTCAGTCTCCCCGGCACAGTGGACGGACATCAGAGTTGGCAGATGTGAATGTCAACGAACCCAAACCACCGGAGGATCCGGATTCACCTTTTTCCTTCTCAATGGAAGGCTACACGGGTGCACCGCCTTCTGCCTTAATCTCACGCTTCTGGTCGCCGGGCTGGAATTCGCCCCAGGCGATAAACAAATTCCAGATTGAAGTAGGAGGGCACTTGCATGGCGGCGACCCCGGTCGGCGCCTCATTGAACCCTCGCAAAATTCGCAACCCGACTACTTCAACGATGTTCCTGATTCGTTTGAACCGCGCGACGGGGAGTTGTTGATTGTCGCGCTTTATCACATTTTCGGATCGGATGAGTTGAGCATCCTATCGCCGGCAGTCGCCGAGCGGTCGCCGCAACCTTACCTGGCGCTCAACCCAAGTACCGCTGCTAGCCTTCAGGTGGGTGATGGAGAGGTTGTTGAAATCACCTTAGACGGCGTTGCCAAACGGTTGCCTGTCAAGTTGTCGTCAACGTTACCTGAAGGAACTGCTGGGTTACCTGTCGGTTTGCCAGAACTGTGTGGGATTACCTTGCCAGCGTGGAGTCGCGTAAAGAAATAAAATTCAAGATTTAAGCCGCCATCAGAGGACGATTAGAGACCATCATGTATCAAAATTTTCCACAATCTCTTGTAATTTTATCGTTCTACTAGTGAACTGCACAATATGGACCCAAGTATTTACCCGCTCATTATCACGGTTGGTATTTTATTTGTTGTGGTGAACACTGCTGCTCTACTTATCTGGTTAGAGCGGCGGCTGCTGGCGCTTTGGCAGGATCGGTATGGCCCCAACCGCGTCGGACCTTTCGGACTCTTACAGGTTCTTGCGGATATGATTAAGATCTTCAGCAAAGAAGATTGGGTGCCGCCATTTGCCGATAGACCGGTGTTTGTCTTGGCTCCGGCAGTAATTGTCACGGCGGTACTGATGTCGTTCGCTGTCATCCCATTTTCACCGGGCATCTGGGTTGTGGATCTCAATATCGGTCTACTGTTTTTCTTAGCGATGTCGTCTATGGGCGTTTACAGCGTGGTGTTAGCCGGTTGGGCTTCAAACAACAAATACTCTCTCCTCGGAGGTATGCGGGCTGCGGCGCAGATGTTGAGTTACGAAGTCTTTATGGGTCTGTCGCTCATGGGCGTCGTTATGATGGCAGGTTCGTTTAATCTGCGTGAGATTGTTAAAGCACAAGAGGGACTGTGGTTTTGCATTCCCCAAATTCTTGGCCTTATCGTTTTCATGGTTGCCGGCATTGCCGAGACACACCGGTTGCCGTTTGACTTGCCGGAGGCAGAGAGCGAATTAGTAGCGGGGTATCACTCTGAATATTCCGGGATGAAGTTTGGCATGTTTTTCGTCGGTGAGTACCTTGGCGTCACGCTCATCTCTGCGCTTATAGCGACGCTGTTCTTTGGCGGGTGGCTGGGGCCTAACTTCCTTCATCCGATTGTCTGGTTCATTCTAAAAACATTCGTCTTCATCTGTTTTTTCATTTTGCTCCGCGCCTCCCTTCCACGTCCACGCTACGATCAACTTATGGCTTACGGATGGAAGGTGATGCTTCCACTGGCATTGTTGAATCTGATTGTCACCGGTGGAATTATACTAGCAGTTGGCTAGTAAACTAATCTGTAAAATCGCGCGCAATCAGAAGTAGACCCATTTTACGCCGAGAACGAAGCCGTTGGATTCTCAACATGGTTTAACTTGGCAAATTCGACGGTAGAGAATCAGATATCACGATTGCGGTTTACATATCGTGCTTTAAGCAATATGTGACGGGGAAACATCATGTTTAGCTTGTTTAGAAGTATCTGGCTTGTCTTCTTACACATGTTTCGGAGACGAGTGACAATTCAGTACCCTGATGAAAAGCCGAATTTGCCGCCGCGGTGGAGAGGCCGTATTGTTCTTACCCAAGACCCCGATGGTGAGGAACGTTGTGTTGCCTGCTATCTCTGTGCAGTGGCATGTCCTGTTGACTGCATCTCTCTACAGGCAACGGAAGATAATCATGGTAGACGTTATCCTGATTTCTTCCGTATTAACTTCTCGCGCTGTATTTTCTGCGGCTTTTGTGAGGAGGCATGTCCCACGTATGCCATCCAACTCACTCCGGATTTTGAGATGGCTGAATACAATCGGCAGGACCTGGTCTACGAGAAGGAAGATTTGTTAATCAATGGCCCCGGCAAGTATCCCGACTACAACTTCTATCGGTTCGCCGGTTTGGCAATTGGCGGGAAAGATAAGGGTGACGCAGAGAACGAAGACCCGCCTGTGGATGTGCATAGTCTCATGCCATAGTGCGCGATAACGTGAAAATCCTGGTCGCTGCGTAAAGCGCGATTCACAGAATGGAAAACATATGACCGTTGTATTCTGGATATCCGCTGTAATCACTGTTACCTCGACTGTTATGGTCATCACCCGGCGCAATATCGTACATGCGCTGCTTTACTTAATCGTGTCACTGTTAGCCATGGCAGTAATCTTTTTTTCGCTTGGGGCTCCCTTTGTTGCGGCGTTGGAAGTAATCGTCTACGCCGGCGCCATTATGGTGCTCTTTATTTTCGTGGTCATGATGTTGAACTTGGGCGCGCGGGCAACCCAGCAGGAGCGTCAATGGCTAAAGCCGCAGATGTTGATAGGACCGGCAATTTTGGCAGCCATCCTAATGGTTGAGTTAGGCTATGCGATTTTCACCGGCGGTGGTGGCGAACCTATAATGGGTGAACCCGTAGGTGCGAAACAGGTGGGGCTGTCCCTCTTCGGCACCTATCTGCTGGGTGTTGAACTGGCGTCTATACTGCTGCTAGCAGGACTCGTCGGCGCTTATCATCTCGGGCGGCGCGATACAAGCGAGGAGGGGGAATCGTAATGGCTTCAGTTTCTATGGAACATGGATTAATCTTGGCAGGTGTTCTCTTTACTTTAGGGCTGATTGGTGTCCTTGTGCGCCGGAATATTATTTTCATCCTTATGTCGATTGAGGTCATGCTGAACGCATCGGGGTTAGCTTTTGTCGTTGCAGGTTCTAAATGGGGAACGGCGGATGGTCAGGTGATGTTTATATTCATCCTGACAATGGCGGCAGCAGAAGTAGCTGTCGGTTTAGCGTTGGTTCTTCAACTGTACCACCGTTTCAAGACGCTGGATGTCGACGCAGCGAGCAGGATGCGAGGGTAATATGCTGGAACTATTGTGGCTGATTCCTATTCTGCCTTTTGTCAGTTTCTTGGTGTTGGTGTTAATAGGCTCTCGACTTTCACGCGCTGGAATAGCAACTATCGGCGTCGGTTCAATAGGGATATCAGCGGTAGTGTCTTTGCTGGTTGGCTTTAGCTTTATGAGTTCACCACCGCCGGGCAATGCTTTTTCACAAACTCTCTGGACGTGGATGGAGGTCGGCAGTTTTGCGCCGGGAATAACCTTTCATCTGGATGCGCTCTCGCTGCTTATGACCCTGGTTGTAACGGTCGTTGGTTTCCTTATCCACCTGTATTCGACCGAGTATATGATTGACGAGGATGGATACAGCCGCTTCTTCGCATACATGAATCTGTTCGTCGGCTCGATGTTGACGTTGGTACTCGCCGATAATCTGATACTGCTCTATCTCGGTTGGGAGGGGGTCGGTCTCTGTAGTTACCTGTTGATTGGTTTCTGGTATAAAGACCCTGCCAATGGGCTCGCAGCTCGGAAAGCGTTCACGATTACCCGCGTCGGTGACACGGCGATGGCGCTTGGTCTTTTTCTTCTTTTTGCCCACTTGGGAACGCTAAACCTCCACGGCGATGGAGGCATTTTGGCGTTGGCGAAGTCACAGTGGATGGAAGGTTCCGGTTTAGCTGTTGCGGCGGCGGCGCTGCTTCTGGGCGGAGCACTGGGTAAATCGGGTCAACTTCCGCTACAGACGTGGCTGCCTGATGCGATGGCAGGTCCAACACCCGTGAGTGCGCTTATCCACGCAGCGACAATGGTGACCGCGGGTGTCTATCTTATTGCTCGCACGTATGTACTTTTTGAACTGGCGCCATCGGTACAGTTCGCTGTGGCGCTAATTGGAACGATAACGCTGTTTGTTGCGGGATGTAGCGCGCTGACGCAGCGGGATATGAAGCGAATTTTGGCATACTCTACCATCAGTCAAATCGGCTTCATGTTCCTCGCGCTCGGGGTAGGCGCTTGGTCTGCTGCTATGTTCCACTTTATGACCCACGCTTTTTTCAAAGCGCTCCTCTTCCTCGGCGCTGGCGTGGTGATATTGGCACTTCATCATGAACAGGACATCTTTAACATGGGGGGCTTGTGGCGTGAACTTCCTGTAACGTCGAAGACGTTTGTTGTCGGCGCCGCTGCTCTAGCAGGTTTTCCATTCATTACCGCTGGTTTCTACAGTAAAGATTTGATTCTCTGGAAGGTCTGGTCAGCGCATCAACCATGGCTCTATATAGTCGGAATAGGGGGTGCACTACTCACTGCGATTTACTCTTTCCGCTTGGTATTCATCGCCTTCTTTGGTGAGGCGAAAGGTCATGTCGTCAAGAAGCCGGGTGCCTTCATGAAGATTCCGCTAACTATTCTGGCGGCGTTAGCGATTATCGGAGGCTTAATCGAACTACCTCATGCATGGGGAAACTGGCAACCATTCTCGAAGTTCATGCAGTCTGCATTCCCATTGGCTGCCTCAGTTGAACATGGTGGACATAGCAAAGCAGCGATGGAATTGACACTACAGGGCATCGCTGTTGTCGTTTCAATCGTCGGCATAGCCTTGGCGTATGTGTTCTTCCTGCGCAATCGAGCGCCCGCGGAGAGAATTGCACGCTCATCCGTCGGTTCTGTTGTGCACCGCTTTTGGTTTGCTGGATGGGGCTTTGACTGGCTATACGACAAGCTTTTTGTCCAACCTGTGGTCTGGGCGGCTCGCATCAACAAGAATGACTTCATCGACTTCATCTATCGCCTGTTCGCAGGAATTATCCAGATTTTCCATTTTATACTGTGTCTGACGCAAACCGGGCGTGTACGATGGTATGCGGTGGGAATCGCCTTTGGTGCCGTCGTCATCCTTGCATTCGTTGTGTTGTCTTAAATACGAATGAATGGTTCGTCAACGAGATGAAGGAGGTTCCGTTGAAATGTCAGCAGAGCCTAATACCCAGCATGTATGTATTCCGTGTTTCCTGAATTGAACCAATCTGATCAATCCGTAATTGGTGTTTGCCTATGATATTAACGTGGATCATTGTCATCCCACTTATCGGGGGGGTTCTGGCGTGGATTTTGGCTCGCCAAAATTCTTCATTACCGCGCTGGATTTGCCTGCTTGCTCTAGCGATAGACTTGGTGTTAGTATTGGTTCTATGGACGCAGCATTCTGATCAGGTTGCGTTATCCAGCGATTCGGAATGGTTGGTTGAGTTGGATGTACCATGGATTCCCATTCACGAAGGCGAAATCCGCTTTCATCTGGGTATGGACGGTCTGAGCCTTGTGATGATCGCGCTCACTGTTTTCTTGGGGATTGTGAGTGTGGGTGCCTCGTGGACCGAGATTAAGGAGCGAGTTGGCTTTTTCCACTTTAACCTGATGTGGATTCTGTCGGGGATTATGGGCGTGTTCCTCGCGCTGGATCTTGTGCTCTTCTATTTCTTCTGGGAAATGATGTTGATACCGATGTATTTCTTAATTGGTATCTGGGGACACGAGAATCGTATCTACGCGGCGGTGAAGTTCTTTATCTTTACGCAGGCGAGCGGCTTGCTAATGCTGTTGGCGATTTTGGGGTTGTATTTCATCCACGGAAGTAACAGCGGCACCTATACGTTTGATTATACCGAGTTGCTTAACAACTCGATATCAGCGCCTACGGCGAAGTGGTTGATGCTGGGTTTCCTTATCGCATTCGTTGTGAAACTGCCAGCCTTTCCGGTACATAGTTGGTTGCCTGATGCGCACACCGAAGCGCCCACTGCTGGCAGCGTTATTCTCGCGGGGCTTTTGTTGAAGACGGGTGCCTATGGACTGCTGCGCTTCGCGGTGCCGTTGTTTCCCGAAGCTGCCCGTGAATTTGCTCCCATAGCGATGTTGTTGGCAGTGATTGGCATTTTGTATGGCGCCATCCTCGCCTTCGCGCAAACTGACCTGAAGCGACTTGTGGCGTACACGAGCGTCAGCCACATGGGTTTTGTACTTTTGGGCGTCTTCGCTTGGAATGAGTTAGCACTACAGGGTGTCGTGATACAGATGATTTGTCACGGCATCAGTACCGGTGCACTCTTTATTCTCGTGGGAGCGCTTTACGAGCGAATTCATACTCGTGACTTGAATCGCATGGGCGGACTTTGGGCGGCGGTCCCGCGTATGAGTGCAGTGGGGATGGTTTTTGCCATGGCGTCACTTGGGTTGCCCGGATTAGGTAACTTTGTCGGTGAGTTTTTGGTGCTGATGGGGGCTTACCAAGTCAACATCACAATGACAGCTCTGGCAGCGGTTGGCCTTGTCTTTGCAACGGTATATTCCCTGTGGATAATGCAGCGCGCTTTCCACGGTCCCATTCAGGAAGATTTGAAACTGCCGGATCTTTCTGCCCGTGATATGGCGATGATGTTGGCTTTAATCGTTGCGATCGTTTGGTTGGGGCTCTATCCCCAGCCGGTACTCAACACAACTAAACCCGCACTTGAAGAACTGCAGGAAAGAACATCTCAAAGCAGTGCGGTACTGCCAAACCGTGAGATGCACGGTATGAAGTTGGAAAAATTCTTCATGAGTCAACGGGTTTATCGAAATTCAATTCAAGCACTACATTCATCACCACCTGAATCCCGTACCATGTGAATTCACCTAACCAAGCTGAAAGAGGTAATTCGTGACGACTACGGATCTCTTTGCGTTAACCCCCCTCATTGTTTTATCCGTTGCCTCAATCGTAGTTCTGTTAGTGACCGCCTTCTACCGGAATCACAAGGCAATCGCCGTTCTAACGCTGATAGGGCTTGCCCTGGCATTTGCAGCACTTCCAATGGTATCCTCTGTGCTGCCAACTTCGCAGTCGCTTGAGGTAACCCAACTTCTCACCCTTGACGCTTACGCTCTTTTCTACATGGGGCTTCTCTTTGTAGTGAGTTTTGTTGTGTGCCTGCTTGCCTACGGTTACCTTGGGAAACGCCAAGGTAATCACGAGGAATTTTATATTCTTGTGCTCCTGGCGACGTTGGGTTCTGCGGTGTTAGTTGCGAGTAGTCACTTTGCATCTCTCTTCTTGGGACTGGAAATCCTCAGCGTATCCCTTTATGTTTTGATCGCTTATTTGTACACCGATGAGCGGAGTATTGAGGCGGGGCTAAAATACCTCGTGCTGGCTGCGGTTTCTTCGGCGTTTCTCCTCTTTGGAATGGCGCTGGTTTATGCTGAACTTGGGACAATGGAGTTCACTCTAATAGCGGAAGTTGCTGACGATGTTCATAGCTTGTTGTTGCTCGCCGGTATGGGGCTGATGGTCATCGGCATAGGGTTTAAGCTCGCAGTAGTGCCTTTTCACTTATGGACGCCGGATGTGTATGAGGGGGCGCCGGCGCCAGTAACGGCTTTTGTAGCAACGGCTTCCAAAGGCGCAGTGGTGGCTCTTCTGATGCGTTACTTCGCTACAACGGACAGCGACGCCTACAGTTCATTATTCCAGGTGTTTACCCTCATCGCTATCGCTTCGATGTTTGCTGGAAACCTGATGGCGTTACTGCAGAATAATGTCAAGCGAATCTTAGCTTACTCTTCGATTGCACATCTGGGTTATGTGTTGGTAGCCTTTGTTGCTTTCCAGCGAGACGAATTGATGGCGGTAACGGCGGTAACCTACTATCTGGTAGCTTACACTGTGACTACCTTAGGCGCCTTTGGTATTATCACTGTGTTGTCCCCCGGAGATAGGGAGGCAGATGCCATTCATGATTATCGAGGACTCGCCTGGCATCGGCCGTGGCTCGCCGGTATATTTACGGCGGTGTTGTTGTCTCTGGCTGGCATCCCCCTCACGGCGGGCTTTGTTGGGAAATTCTACATTGTGGCTGCCGGTGTTGGATCCGCCTTATGGCTGCTGTTGGTTCTGCTAGTGGTGAATAGCACTATTGGGCTGTACTATTACCTGCGCATCGTTGTTGCAATGTACAGAACCCCAGAAGACAAAGCGGGTGAGGGGACGACAGTGCTAACCCCTGCGGAATTGCCTTTTGCAACTTCCTCTGTGTCATTGGTGGGTGGCGTTGTTCTGGCAGCCCTCACGCTCCTTCTAGTCTGGCTTGGCGTCTATCCAGCACCGTTCATGCGCGTGATTAAGGCGGCGGTGGCTACGCTAGTTTAAGGGGATATGGGTTTGTTCTCAATTAACTGCACGGTAGAGTAGAGAGGAAGCGATGTGGCAAATAATCACGAGATAGCTGAGTTAATCGAGCAACTGGGCGAAGCGGATACGGAAGTTCGAATTTCTGCGATTTCAGGACTGGTTGAAATTGGTGGGCCCGCTATCCCTGCATTGATAGAGGCATTAGCCAATGTCATTTGGGATGTTTGTGATAGCGCTGCTGACGCATTGGCTCAGATTGGCGACCTAGCCATCCCCGCGCTGGTAGAGGCACTAGCAGATGAACAAAAGTATGTGAGGCTCAATGCCGCCGACGCACTCAGCCGAATCAGTGAACCGGCTGTGCAGGCGTTAATCGAGGCACTTAGCGATACGTATCAACCTGTGCGAGAAAATGCGGTTCGCGCCTTGGGTTTAATTGGTGAACCGGCGAAGGAGGCGGTGCCGGCTTTGATTCGGGCATTGCGTGATGAAGATACAGAGGTTCGCGTTTATGCAGCGGTCGCACTCGCAAATATTGGTGAGTTTGCGAGAGATGCTGTGCCCGCTTTGATAGGAGCGTTACGCGATGAATCCGAACGTGTTTGTCAGCATGCGGCTTTTGCGTTACAAAAGACAAGAAGCCCGGAAGCAGAAAAAGCGTTAAGTCAGTTGTGAAAGTTGGAGGGTCTGGCGTAAAAAAGAGAATTCATTTGAAAAATGAGGCTTGATATGGTATTCTTAATGTGAATGTATTCCAAAATTTCCCACCTATCGTTTTCACCCAATCCTGAAAACATATCCGAGAAGTAGTAAGTGGCGAAAAACAGGAATTTTGTAAAACTCAGTGATTCAGAGAAATTCCGAGAGATGATTCAATTGAGAGTAAGCGGGTTGCAGTAAGAGTTTTCATTTCAGTTCCAGAAACTGTATGACATTTATAGGGTTGGGTGATATTGAGAAGTTCAGATCAAGAGTAAATGCTTAATGCCAAAATAGAACACCAATTTTTAGCGCCTGATATTTTTCAGATAATTGAAATCAGCAATAAAGAGGTATAAAATGCCAAAATTTGATTTTGTGGTCGCCATGGGTGGCGCGCCCGGTCAGGGTCTTGAAAGTGCTGGCCCAGTTCTGATAAGGATTTGTGCTCGTCGTGGGCTTTCTGCTTTTGCTTACAGCGCCTATCAATCCCTGATCCGCGGTGGTCATACCTTTTTGACCATCCGAATCTGTTCGGAACCGGTTGCTAACCATGGTGATAGGATTGATCTGGTCATTGCATTGAATCAGGATGCGATGGATAAACACCTTCAGAATATCGCTCCGGGCGGGGCGATTCTCTATAACAGCGATAACACCGCGCCGCCAGATAATCCTCCCGAAGAGGTCCAGCTGTGTCCGCTCTCCTTTAAGGAACTGAGCAACAACAGTCGTAATAAAGTCATGCTCAATACGCTGTTGCTTGGCGCCGCTCTCTATATAACGGGCGCCGGTCTGGAAGAACTTGAGAACATCCTGACAATCCAGTTCAAGCGAAAAGGTCAGGAAGTTGTTGATGAGAACATTGGTATCGCTCGTGCCAGTTATAATCACGCTGCCGAACATTTTAACCCATTTTCTACACCATTCCCATATCAAGATAAGCCTCTCGCTGTGACGACTGGCAACGAGGCGATGGCGATGGGCGGCGCGGCAGCTGGCGTCAAATTTTACTGTGCTTATCCGATGAGCCCATCAACGGGCGTTTTGCACTGGATGGCTTCAAATGCGAGGGATTTAGGTATAATGGTCAGGCAAGTTGAGGATGAAATTGGCGTTGCCAATATGACCATTGGTGCCGCCCATGCGGGCTGTCGTGCTATGTGCGCGACTTCGGGCGGTGGATTTGCCTTGATGAGCGAAGCCATCGGTAGTGCGGGGATGATGGAAATACCAACTGTTTTTATTAATGTGCAACGTGGCGGCCCTTCAACTGGACTTCCGACCAAAACCGAACAGGGCGATTTGTGGCAGATGCTCGGTGCCAGTCAAGGAGATTTTCCAAAGATTATTGTCGCGCCGACCAGTATTGTCGATGGTTTCCACACGATTCCTGAGCTTTTTAATTTGGTCGATAAATATCAGTGTCCTGGAATGGTCATCTCCGATCTCACCCTTTCTATGGGATACACGACCATCAACCCCGAAGACATCAATTGGAATCCGAAGATAGATCGAGGCGATTTGATCGCCGAAGACAACGTCAGCGGAGAGAAATATCTGCGTTACAAGGTTACTGAGAGCGGTATCTCTCCGCGAGCATTGCCGGGGACCGCCGGACAAGTGCATGTCGTAGCAACTGACGAACACGATGAAGATGGCGGCTTGATTACTGATGAATTTACAAACCCTCACATACGTCGAGCGATCATGGAAAAACGGCAGCGCAAAATGGAAGGTATCAGTGCGTTAATGCCGCCGCCCGATCTCAAAGGTCCTGAAGATGCCGATTTCACCTTAATTGGCTGGGGTTCTACAGAAGATGTCATTGAGGAAGCAGCCAGCCTGTTGAGAACGGCAGGATACAGTGTCAACCATGTTCATTTCAAATGGCTTTACCCGATAAATGAAGATAGAACTAATCAGGTACTCTCAAAATGTAAACGAGCAATTATTGTGGAATGTAACTACACAGGTCAATTTGCACGCTTCTTGCGTGGGGAAACCGGCTTCAAAGCTGATGGGCATATTCGCAAGTATGACGGCGAGCCGTTTATGCCGCACCACGTTGTAGATGGTGTTAAAGAGATAGAGGCTGGTAAAACAGCTTTGTATGTGCCGTATCAAGAAATTGTGGTATAAGGAGGAATCACATGGCAAAGGATGAGAAACCCATTAAAGCCGCTCCAACAGCGAAGGATTTTAAAGGAAGTGTTTCCCCAGATTGGTGTCTAGGTTGCGGTGATTTTGGGGTATTGAGGGCGCTTGAGATAGCGTGCGCGAAGACCGGGCGGGAACCGCACGAGTTTGTGACGATAAGTGGAATCGGATGTTCGTCCAATTTGCCCGGATTTATTAATACTTATGGAATGCACACCCTTCACGGCCGGTCGCTTGCTGTGGCGACCGGTGTCAAACTCGCCAACCACAATCTCAAAGTTATCGTGACTGGAGGCGACGGCGATGGATTTGGTATTGGTGGCAACCATTTCATGCATACCATGCGCCGCAATATCGATCTCCTGTACATCGTGATGGATAACCAGATTTACGGATTGACAATCGGTCAAGCTTCACCCACGAGTCGAATGGGAATGAAGACAAAAAGTACGCCCTTTGGCAGTGTCGAACAACCCATCAATCCGCTTGCCTTAGCGATTGTCTCAGGCGCAACCTACGTTGCCAGAGGATTTAGCGGTGACCCGAAGCATCTCACCGAACTGATGTACAGGGGCATGGAACATGAAGGGTTCGCTTTTGTGGATGTTTTTAGCCCTTGTATTACCTTCAACAAAGACAACACATTCGCTTATTTCAAGCAACGCGTGAGGAAACTCGAAGAAACGGACCACGATCCCAATGATATGCAAGCAGCTATCACGGAAGCCATGACCTGGGATGAAGAAATACCCATCGGGCTGATTTATCACGACACCAGCCGTTCTTCTCTTGAAGAACTAGAGCCAGTCCTTCATGAAGGGGGTCCGCTCGCTCATCAGAAACTCGGTATTACAAAGGAGCAGGGCGAAGCCATCATCAAAAAGATGATGTAATCTGTATGCGCTAGCTAGTCAGATTTATGAGCGAGTGCGAGAATTTGGCTTGTTTTCTGCGAAACAGCCCCGATTACTGATTGGGGCTGTTTTTATTTGTGGGAAAAACTAGCAATCAGCGATGATTTAGACGTGCGCGAGTCCGGTCAGATTATGAAACACCATCTGTGTGCCAATCGAAGGACTTAATCGTCATTGTCCTACTCAGATAAGGTATAGCCTGTGTGCTGGAGCACGGGGATTTTAGAAAGATTTGTGAAGCTATGAACAAGGAAACATCGAAAATGGAAGTCGCTGAACTTCAAGAATGGTTCGATTCCTTGGATTATGTCTTGCAGCGTCATGGGCCGGAGAGTGCCCAGCGTCTATTACGCACATTAAATATTCATGCGTTTGAGCAGGGTGTTCGGTTCCCCTTCACGGCGAATACACCCTATATCAACACCATCCCGGCAGATCAGGAAGTGCCTTTTCCGGGTAATCGAGAAATTGAACGGCGTATCAAGAACATCATCCGTTGGAATGCGATGGCGATGGTGGTGCGAGCCAACCGCGATGACAGCTCCGTCGGAGGACATATTTCAAGCTATGCCTCCGCAGCGACGTTGTATGAGGTTGGCTTCAATCACTTTTTCCGCGCTAGAAGTGAAAACCATGAAGGGGATGTAATCTATTTTCAGGGACACGCTTCCCCCGGGGTTTATGCAAGGGCTTTTTTGGAAGGCCGTCTGTCTAAGCAAAATTTAGAGAACTTCCGTAAAGAACTACAACCTGGAGGCGGTCTCTCATCGTATCCTCATCCTTGGTTGATGCCCAACTTCTGGGAATTTCCCACAGTTTCCATGGGACTTACTCCAATTATGGCTATTTATCAAGCTCGGTTTATGCGCTATCTTGAGAATCGAAGCTTAAAAGAACCCAGCGACGCAAAAGTGTGGGCTTTCCTTGGAGATGGAGAAATGGATGAACCGGAATCCCTCGGGTCAATCTCTCTGGCATCCCGAGAAAAATTAGACAACCTCATTTTCGTGATTAACTGCAACTTACAACGGCTCGATGGTCCTGTGCGGGGAAATGGCAAAATTATACAAGAACTAGAAACCATCCTACGAGGAGCTGGATGGAATGTGATTAAGGTGATTTGGGGGGATGACTGGGACCCGCTGCTCGCCGAAGATCACGAAGGGTTATTGTTGAAACGGATGGAAGAGGTTGTAGACGGGCAGTATCAAAAGTATAAGACGGGTTCTGGGACCGAGTCCGGACGGTATATCCGTCAACACTTTTTTGGCGAGGTTCCTCGCTTGCTGGAAATCGTTAAACACCTCTCCGATGAACAACTCTACAAATTGAGACGGGGCGGGCACGATCCAAAAAAGGTGTATAATGCATATAAATCCGCCTACGATCACAAGGGCTCGCCTTCCGTCATCTTGGCAAAAACGATAAAAGGATATGGTCTCGGCGAAACGGGTGAGGGTAAGAACATCACCCATCAACAGAAAAAGTTGAACGAAGAAGAACTACGTGAATTCCGGAGCCGTTTTAATATCCCGATTTCAGATGATGAAGTTGCTGAAGCACCGTTTTACACGCCACCGGATAATAGTCCAGAAATGCAATACCTGCACGAGCGTAGGCGGAAACTCGGTGGCTACGTCCCTCAACGTACTGTAATCATACCACCCCTTAAACCACCCCCTGAGCCTCTGTTTGCAGAGTTTTACAAAGGCTCCGATGGCAGAGACGTTTCCACGACTATGGCGTTTGTGCGGATGCTAACGAAAATGCTGCGGGATAAGGAGATTGGTAAGCTGATTGTGCCAATTGTGCCTGATGAGGCTCGTACTTTCGGAATGGAAGCTTTGTTCCGTCAGGTAGGCATTTACTCTTCCGTCGGCCAACTTTATGAACCTGTTGACGCCGACACTCTGCTCTACTATAAGGAAAGCCAAGATGGGCAAATCCTAGAAGAGGGACTTACCGAAGCTGGTTCTATGTCTTCGTTTATGGCGGCAGGCACCGCTTATGCGACCTACGGCATCAACACCATCCCCTTCTTCATCTTCTATTCCATGTTTGGGCTTCAGCGAATTGGCGATTTCATCTGGGCAGCTGGCGACATGCGTTGCCGGGGTTTCCTTATCGGCGCAACTTCAGGGCGTACTACACTCGCCGGCGAAGGGCTGCAGCATCAGGACGGACATAGCCATCTGCTGGCATATTCTGTTCCCAACCTCCGCACGTATGACCCCGCGTTTGCTTACGAACTGGCTATCATCCTCCAGGATGGCATCCGCCGGATGTATGAAGAGCAAGAAAGTATCTTCTACTATCTGACCGTGGGAAATGAACCGTATGTTATGCCGCCAATGCCCAATGAGGATGTTAAAGAGGGTATCCTCAAGGGGATGTACAAGTACAAAGGGACAGATATAAAAAAGACGAACCTGCATGCCCAACTTTTGGGGAGTGGTTCTATCTTGAATGAAGTTCTGAAGGCGGGGCAGATTCTTGAATATAAGTACAATGTCGCTTCTGATGTGTGGAGTGTTACTAGTTATAAGCAATTGTATCGTGATGGAGACGCCGTGGAACGCTGGAATATGTTGCATCCGTCCGAGCCATCCAAAGTTCCCTATGTAACTGCATGCTTCGAAGATGCACCGGGTGTTTTTGTAGCGGCTTCAGATTATGTCAAAGCACTTCCTGATTCGATTTCTCAATGGATTCCTAGACCGCTTGTCACTTTGGGTACAGATGGATTCGGCAGAAGTGATGACCGAGTTGCACTTCGTGATTTTTTTGAGGTGGATGCCAGATTTATTACACTAGCAACGCTTTGTGCACTCGCCCGAGAGGGACAGATTTCATTTGATCTTGTACAAACAGCGATGCAAGACCTGGAGATAGACCCGGATAAACCCAATCCTATGGATGTCTAATAGTGACTAGTGATGAGTGCAAAAGCAGTGATGAGTGGAGAGTGATGAGCAAAATCCTTAACTAGCCACTCTCCACTAGCTACTGGACAATAACCTGTCACAGCTTGGTGGAAAGAAATGGAACAACAATTTTTACTTCCCGAACTTGGTGAAAATATAGAAGTTGGTGATGTTTTGAGCATCTTGGTGTCTGTGGGCGATGCCATCAATGAAGAGCAGCCCGTACTGGAAATCGAAACAGACAAGGCCGCCATTGAGGTGCCTTGCTCCGTCAGTGGCATCGTCAAAGCGATTCATGTAGAAGAAGGCGGCAAGGCTCAAGTTGGACACCCCATTCTGACTGTGGAGACA
Organism: Candidatus Poribacteria bacterium; assembly: GCA_965198175.1. Lineage (GTDB taxonomy): Bacteria > Poribacteria > WGA-4E > WGA-4E > PCPOR2b > JAPPKS01. The sequence goes on along the minus strand of OZ240245.1, from coordinate 4,844,523 downwards.
GAGAGTGAAGGTAAAGTAGCTGAGGTCGAAGAGCCTGCCGTGTCTGGCGAAGCTAACGGGGAGGAATCAGTTACGCCTGAGGATTCATCTCTAGAAACAGCGCCGGTAGCCGAATTGGAACCCGAACCCCGTGGCCCCGATTTGCTGCCTATAGAGGTTGTTCCCCGTGATATTGCGCCAGCATCGCCCTCCGTTCGTCGGTTTGCGCGCGAAATTGGAATTGATATCAATCAAGTTTCAGGTTCAGGACCTAGTGGACGGATCTCAGTTGGGGACATCAAGAATCATGCATATCAGATTAATGCTGAGTCAACAGCACAAGAAGCGACTCCATCGGGTTCTATGAGCCAAATTCTTGCGCAGTCGCTCCCGGATTTCTCGAAATGGGGTGCGGTGGAACGAGAGCCGATGAGCAATGTGCGCCGTGCGACCGCGAAGCACATGGCTGCCGCGTGGTCCACTATTCCCCACGTGACCCAATCCGATAAGGCCGACATTACTGAGTTGGAAAAACTCCGCAAGCAATTCCAAGTGAGGGCAGAAGCGGCAGGTGGAAAACTGACGATTACCGCTATTCTGCTCAAGGTTGTCACTTGCGCATTAAAGCAATTCCCGCAATTTAATGCAGGCGTCGATATGATGAAGCACGAGGTTATCTATAAGAAATATTTTCACATTGGGGTAGCGGTTGATACAGATCGTGGACTTCTGGTGCCGGTCATTCGGGATGTGGATCGGAGGAACATCATCGAACTATCTGTCGAATTAAACCAGATTGCCGAAAAGGCGCGCAACAAGAAACTAAATCCTGAGGATATGCAGGGCGGATCGTTCACTATAACGAACCTTGGAGGTATTGGCGGCACTCACTTTTCTCCGATTGTGAACCACCCCGAGGTTGCGATTCTCGGGGTCGCCCGCGGTCGAATTGAGCCTGTTCTGATTAGCGATGCGTTTCAACCCCGCTTGCTGTTACCGCTTATACTTTCGTACGACCACCGCTTAATTGACGGTGCGGACGCAGCTCGATTTTTACGCTCGATAGCCGAAATGCTTGAGGAACCTTTCTTGATTGCGCTGGATTCGAAATGATCAAATTCCCGTGTTGTTAGATTGATATAGATATCTACTACGCCGTGAATGAAGTTGCTAAATCATTATCAAAACTTCAGCGGATGGACCATATTGAATAGCTCCTCAATATAGAATAGAGGAAGGAAATTGGGAAACGATAATTCAACGCAAGTAGCTGTAATTGGCGCCGGTCCTGGTGGATATGCTGCCGCCTTTATGGCTGCGGATTTGGGGATGCAGGTAACCCTTATAGATTTGGAGCCCAATCCGGGCGGCGTCTGTCTTTACCGAGGCTGCATTCCGTCCAAAGCCCTGTTACATATTGCACGGGTGCTTACAGACGCACGTGAAGCGGTTGATTGGGGAATTGAATTCGGGAAGCCAAAAATTCACCTCAATCGGGTGCGCACCTGGAAAGAGAGTTTGGTCCAGAAAATGACGGAGGGGCTGGGCGAACTTTGTAAGCATCGTAATATCAATTTTATCCAAGGTAGAGCTACTTTCTTGGATGCTAAGACTCTGAGAATTCAGACCGACCTAGGTGAAGACAGCACACTGTCGTTCGACCATACAATTTTAGCAACCGGTTCCCGACCCGCGACTGTACCTAACCTGTCGCTACAGGGTTCTCGCATTCTCGACTCAACGAGCGCATTGGAGCTAGATGAAATCCCCAAGAATATGCTAGTAGTCGGTGGCGGCTATATCGGACTTGAGTTGGGAAGCGTTTACGCCGCACTCGGAACAGATGTCTCCGTCGTGGAAATGTTGCCCGGTCTGCTAACGGGCGTCGATCGTGACCTAGTTAATGTCATCTCCAAGCGACTAGAGAAGTTGTTCAAGTCCATCATGCCCAATACCAAAGTTGCGCATATGGAAGAGACCGCAAACGGTATCCGGGTTCGACTGGAAGGCGAGAAAATCATAGAATCAGAACAGGTGTTCGAGAAGATTCTCATCTCCGTAGGGCGGAAGCCGAACACCGGTGGTTTGGGTCTGGAAAACACAAAGGTTGAAATTGATGAGAAGGGATTTGTCGTCGTAGACGCGCAAAGGCGGACGAAGGAGCCCACAATCTACGCCATTGGAGATGTAGCCGGAGAACCGATGCTTGCTCACAAAGCGTCCCATGAAGGCTTTATTGCGGCTGAAGCGATTGCCGGTCACAAAGTTGCTTTCGAGCCCCGGGCGATACCTGCTGTTGTCTTTACAGATCCTGAGATTGCATGGTGCGGTCTGACCGAGGCGCAGGCGAAAATCGAGAATCGTTCTGTAGAGGTCGTCCGATTTCCCTGGCGTGCTTCTGGAAGGGCGACCACTCTAGGGCGCAATGATGGACTTACAAAGCTACTCATCGATCCAGAGACAGAGCGGGTATTAGGCATGGGAATTGCTGGTGCCGGCGCCGGTGAGTTAATTGCAGAAGGCGTACTCGCCATCGAAATGGCGGCGACGGCATCCGATATCCAGTGGACAATTCATCCGCACCCAACCCTGTCGGAAACGGTCATGGAAGCCGCCGAAGTTTTCTTTGGACACAGCACGCACATTTATCGACCCAAATAAAGTTGCCCTCACCCTGAGGGGAGGCTTACTTAGCCTTCCAACCTCCTTGCCTTCCGGCGGTTTTGCTTTCCACTGTCTTTATGTCATCCTTCATAACCAATGGTGCTAGTTTAATGTGAGCGAAACGCAACGATCAAGCAACCGAAGTCTTGACATTGTCCCAATCCAATGGTGTAATCGCAAGCACAAGGCAGTGCGCTAAGTAAGTCTTCCTACCTGACACTAAAACACACAGCTAAAGGAGATTTCATTGTGAACGCCAAATCCACCGCATATTATACTATTACTGTGCTTTTAAATCCACAACAAGAGGGCGGTTATACAGTAACATGTGAGGAGTTGCCGGAATTGATAACCGAAGGAGATTCAGTAGATGAGGCATTAGATAGCACTGTCGATGCCTTTGCGACAACGCTTAAACTATATGAAAATTTAAGCCGTGCGTTACCTGATTCTATTCGGTCAAACCGCGAAGCAGAGCAACGGCAAATGCGAGCAGATATGCGTGGGTTCTTCGAAACAATGAACCCCAAACCTCAAAGCGGCAGTGGCATAACGCCTTACTGTTTCAAAGCTACATTGCCTACATCGGACATTGGCGTACAGGTCTAATGACTTATAAGGATTTAGTGCGCAGACTCAAGTCGCTCGGCTGTGAAGAAGTATTTCCCAGAACACGCGGGTCTCACCGACAGTGACATGACACCCGCACAAAAAAATCGGCGACATGGATCTAAGGATTTGAAAAAAGGGACTATTCGTGGCATTGTCCGCCGCTTAGGGATAAATTGGCAAGAATTTAATAACGCTGGGTAACTTATTCCCTAGCGATGTCCCAGCCAAGTATTCCGACGGGGCGAGGATGAAAGTATCTAACCGTTCCCTTAATTTCGCCGCGGTCAGTCAGTTGGTTGCTCGCGAAAAAGCCTATCGCGCTGTATCGCTTTGGGAAGTTTTTGTAGGTTGGGTTGAAATCAACTGAGCGGATAGCGGGGGTGATAGTCATTACATCCAGGACCAACGACGATTAACGTTCTGACATTCAACTACTCCCTCCTTAGCATAGACACCTAGCGAATGGCAATGTTTTTTGGTCGTCCGAACGTTTCAAAAGCGTTGGGTTTCGCTGCGCGGAAACTATTCTTGAACTCAATCAACTAAACAAACTCATGCTCATAATTCACATTTTTCATCATATCCGCTTTACCCAACCTACAAAAACTAATACCGCTCCCCTTTCCGGAAGTGTTATTACTTACGATTCACTCCCGACCGGTTCCCGGTTTTTGACGGCTTATTTGCCGGATAACGTGTACTACTGTTACTACGGCTATTACTACGACCGCCACCTTTTGCCATTGCTTTTCACCTCCCTTTCGGTTGTTCGGCGGCAACCGGGTTTAGCCCGGTTATCGCCATAGGGCGACGGGCGCGGGAGCTGTGTTAGTTGTGCAACCATTTGGCAAGATTCCCCCACACCCGTCATAACGCATCGGTCGCGCTATTCACTGTAAAAACAAACACAAATCATTCCTACCATGAGCAAAAGCACGATTGCAAATACAATCTGTTGGCAAATCTCTTTAATCTTAGCCATTCTTCTATTCCGAACTTTAATTACCCCAATCGGATAGATACCAGGAGTTTTCCACATAAGGTAACTTGGTCTTATTACTGCCGTCGGCGTCCATCACCCAAGTCCCTAGAACGTCTACGCCTAAGAATAGACCATTATCAACCTGTCCATCGCACATGTGATACGCTATGTGTCGCCCGTCCGGAGACCATTGGGGATATACCTCCCCGTCTATCAGGGTAGCGGTCAAATTTACGGTATCACTGCCGTCAGCGTTCATTACGAAGATATCGCTGCTGCCGATGGCATTTATTCTTGTAAAAGCGATTTTAATGCCATCCGGCGACCACTCGGGCTGAAAATCGTTTCCAGACGTTAAACGCACGCCTTCTCCGCCATCAGTGCTTATTGTAAAAATCGCGTTATATCTCGTAAAAGCGATTTGTGTCCAATCCGGCGACAATGCGGCATCATAACGGTACTCGCCGTGTAACTGTTTTAGGAATGCGAGACTGCTAGGCGGCGCTTGTCCTATACGAACTACATAAATATCTGACAAAACATCACCAAAAAGATTAGCGAAAGGATTGGAAGGACCTGGAGAAGACGCACGAAAGGCGATAAACCTTGAATCGGGCGACCACATCAAACCTCCTACAAAAAACCATTCAGAGGAAGTGAAATCTGTAACTGCTGTTAAGTTTGAGCCATCGCAATCCATTACAAGAATATTTGTGTATAACGTCTTCGGTTGGTAAGGCTTTTTGTACTCAGATATGAAAGCGATTTGAAAACCATCGGGCGACAGTGCGGGCGCGGAACTGAGTCGGTCGCCGGCGAAGCCGCGATGGGCAACAGAAGTCGGATTCGCTCGGTTTGTGCCATCCGCGTTCATGATGATAATATCACTGTGTTTATCAGTAGGATAGAATACAAAACGCCCATTTAAGCGATCTCGATCTGCTTCACTGCCACTGCAACCGCCACTGCCACCGCAACCAAGATTTAGTATCAGTAGTCCACCTAAGCCGATGTAGATAAGTTTGTGGGGTAGTGTCATTTTAATATCTGTCGTTCAATATTTGGGGGGTTACGGAGTAATTGCTAGCCGTCGGGACGGGGTGCAACATACCAACAAAGCAAACTGATTGACGCTATTGGACTTTTTCTGACCTTTCAGTCCGTTCTTAATCGCGTCAGTGAAACGTGCTGGTCGATTTGGGTGGGTGTTCGTTCCCAATAATCATTGTAGGTTTCACGGCTATAGGTTATGAACTCGTCGGCTTCCCGCGGTGTATCGGGTAAGAGCCGGGGGTCGGGTTCGTGGGTTTTGAAAGTCGGCGGCAGTTTCATTTATGTATTAAGCCGAGTTGACTATCGTGGTATTGGCTGCACAAAAGATGGTGACGGGGGCTAGAGGTTAATCGAAAATGTTAGAGGTATTTCTCAAGTATTCCTGGTCTTCTTTAGTGCGTAATTGAGTTTCCAAATCCTCTATCCGATTGTTCAAATAGTCTATTGTTGACGAGTCATGGCTTGTTGCACACAGTAAAAATACAATTACAACAACTGTAATGACAATAATCTCCATTGGTATGAACATATTCACGCCCTAATTAGTCGTTTTTGGTCTGGCATATCACTAAAGAGGGGAAACCGTCGTCCTCGAGTTGAGTAACACGTTCGCCCTGCAAAAATAATTCTTCAATCGCGTCACTGGCATTTTCGCCAGAATATACAAATTTTGACTTTGTAATACCCATTGACGCAAGCCATTTCTGCCAATAGGTCTTAATTGTTTCAGGCTCGTAAAGCAAATTTGTATTCCTAAGCTTCATCTCAACCATTATAAATTTGACATCGTAATCAGAGAAATCCTGCCCAATTTCCAATAGTCCATGTCCTTCGGTGTCACACGCTTTTATCCAGTCAGGATTGTTGCCGAATCTCACAATCAGATTGTAGGGAATATAGCTCGTTTTATTGTTTAGCTTGGGGCGCTTATCCTGAATACTAATGTCATGACATCAGTTGCGTAAAGATGGTGACGGGTTAGTTATTGGCATCTCATAAGCCGTGAACAAACACATCGTGTTTATTGGCAGCCACGCTTCTAATCGTAATATAACAATGACCAAACAATGACGCCATTCGAACCATTGTCCCTAACGTCGCCTCAATACTTCTATTAGGTTCTGTTGACATTTGGTTATAAGGTTGTGGCATAATAGAAGAATGATGCCAATTACCTTACCTGATGACCAATGGAGAAAAATATACCAGTTTCTTCTAAGCTGTTCCAACATCTATGTCCGCAACGAAGCCGGAACCCGACGATTCGTCGAAGCCCTTCTGTGGGTGACTCGTAGCGGTGCTCAATGGAGATTATTACCAACTGCCTATGGCAATTGGAACTCCATCTACAAGCGGTTTAGTAACTGGTGTGACATAGGAATCTTCACACAGATGCACCGCTACTTCGCCTCTGACCCAGATATGGAGTGGCTTATTGTTGACACTACCATTTGCCGGGCTCACCCATGCGCGGCTGGAGCCTCAAAAAAAACGGAGGTGCTGAAAACCAAGCGCTAGGACGCTCTCGGGGCGGCTTTAGCACAAAAATTCATATCACAGTTAACGCACTAGGTAATCCGCTTAGACTCCAGCTAACTCCCGGTCAGAGACACGACATAGCTGAAGCCGAAGCGTTGATAGTTGGATATAACAGCGAGCATGTAATTGGAGACAAGGGATACGATTCGGACAGTTTTATCGACGTTATTGAAGCGAATGGAGCGACGGCGGTGATACCGCCTCGACGTAATCGTGGCGCTCAAAGAACATATGACAAACATTTATACAAAGAGAGACATCTGGTTGAATGTTTCATCAACAAGATAAAATGGTATCGTCGTATCTTCTCTCGTTTCGAGAAACTAGCTGCCCGTTATTTTGGATTTCTGAGTTTTGTCTCTACTCTTATCTGGCTCCGTTGAAATGTCAACAGAACCTAGTATACGATGACTCTACGACCGCAATCCATTGTAACACTCATGCTGCCCGTGGCAAGCATCTTTTGTTTGGTCGTGTACTTGAAAATACTGCGGTCGCCATCTTCTGCAATCGAAACGATGTTTTTCGTTGCAATGCTAACCGTAATCGCTTGCACTGTCATCCAGTACCTGTATATGTGTGTGCGTTATTTCCGTCGAAACCGTGATTAACACCTCTAGCTGCGACTACCTTCAAAAGCAGTTGGCGATAATGGAACCAGAGGCAACAATCCGCTCCCATCTAGTCATTGGTCTCAGCGCCTTTCATCTCTGGCTAAAATGGCATTGTATTCTTCATCAGATAGCATTATAAACAATGTCTGTATCCTATTGTAGTCTTTCAGACGTGCTTCGGTGGTAAATTGAACTGAACATCCTGGCTTGCGTCCGTCACTCCAGTTACGGTTGTCAGTCAATTGTTTCTGTCTCCCGCCGTCCTCTTCAACGTAGACTCTACCTTCTGCCATTGCTCGTAAATCCAATACATCGCTTGCGCCTAAATTGTATTTGCGCATGACCTCCATTTTATCCATTGTTCTCACTTCCTTTATTGTGATTGTCAACTCATCGCTGACCCACCAGCAACGTTGATAGCGAGACCGGCTAGTCAGTCGGATTCGGCTGAATCGAGAAAAGCTGCGGCTCTTGCCACATCTTCGCTAGTGCCAACCCGCGCTAGTGGGTAGGTTAGGTGGAGTGGTGTTGGTTGATTGCTCAACCCAACCTACAAAAGCTTCCGGCGGCTTTGCGTTCCGTTCTCATTATTTCACTCTTCATAGCGAAGGTGGACAATTTTGTTAATTGCGTCAATGTAGGCTTTTGCGCTTGCTTCAATGATGTCCGTGCTCGCACCGTGCCCAACAATCATTCGTCCGTTGTCCTGTACTTTAATCGTGACTTCACCGATGGCATCCTTTCCCTCCGTTACGGAGCGGATGCGGTAGTCCGTGAGGGTGAGCGGAATCTTGACGATGCGATCAATCGCTTTGTAAGCGGCATCCACGGGGCCATCACCGGTGGATGCTTCCTCAATAACCCCTTCTTCCGTTCGGACGGCTACCGTTGTTGTCGGGGAAATTTTTGTCCCACTGACAATCTGAATGTATTCAATCTGGAAGACTTCGGGGATCGAGCGAACTTCGTCTCTCATGATAGCCTCAAGGTCCGCATCATGGATGGCTTTCTTCTTATCTGCGACGACGAGAAAGCGTTCATAGATTTTGTCGAGCTGTTCGGGTGTAGTCTCATAGCCGAGTTCGTTGAGGCGATGTCTGAGCGCGTTCCGTCCGGATCTCGGACTAAGGATAATCTGACTCTCCTGCCAGCCGACATCTGACGGATCAATAATCTCAAAGGTATTTCGCTGCTTGATAACGCCATCTTGATGGATTCCAGAGCTGTGCGCGAAGGCATTGGCGCCAACGATGGCTTTGTTCGGTTGAACAGGTATGCCCATCGTCCGGCTAACGCGGCGGCTTATTGGAACGATTTCTTTCGTATTTATGTTGGTGTGGTAGGCTCCGAAATAGTCTCGACGGGTTCGGATTGCCATCACAATTTCTTCCAGCGATGTGTTGCCAGCACGTTCACCAAGTCCGTTAATTGTGCATTCAACCTGCCTTGCCCCGTTTTCAATTGCTTCGAGACTGTTGGCAACGGCGAGCCCGAGGTCATTATGGCAGTGTACGCTGATAATTGCTTCATCAATGTTCGGTACATTGGCTTTGATGTCCGAGATAAGTTGTCCGAATTCGGCAGGGACAGTCCAACCCACTGTTTCGGGGATGTTCACAATTGTTGCGCCTGCCGCAATTGTCGCCTCGACCACTTCATACAGATAGCTTAACTCTGTACGTCCGGCGTCCATCGGCGAAAATTCAACGACTGCATCGGGGTGTCCAGAAGATAGGCTCTTAGCATAATTGACCGCATCAACTGCCATTTTCAGCGTTTCTTCGGGGGATGTCCGCGTGATACGTTCCCTATGAATTGGCGATGTGCCAACGAAGGTATGAATGCGAGGTTTCGGTGCGTCCTTAATCGCGCCCCACGCAGCAGTGATATCCTTCTCTATCACTCGTGAAAGCCCACAAATTTCTGGTCCTTCGACCTCATTGGCAATTCGCTTGACCGCATCAAAATCGCCGGGTGATGAGACAGGGAACCCCGCTTCAATGATATCGACATTAAGTTTTGCTAGGTGTTTGGCAATTTCTAACTTTTCCTCAAGATTCAGTGCGGCACCCGGGGTTTGTTCGGCATCTCGAAGGGTTGTATCAAAAATATGAATTTTCTCAGACACTGTGTTATTCTCCTTATTTGTGATTGTGCCATATTCAGTACGTTGTTCTAACGATATGAGATTGTCTTCTGCGTTACGTAAATCCGGTTCTTCGGTAGCCTTCAACCCCACCTTCATCACCTCCTCCCGTGATAGGTGATTTCTTTTTGACTCTTCGACTAGTTTCTTTTAGGCATATTTATGCTTCACGTCTCTTTTCAGCCAAAACAATCATCCGCTTTGAATCCGATGTGTACTCGTTGTCATCAAAATCGCCAAAGACTTGAATCGGCGCAAGTTCTGCACGGTTGAGCATCTTTGCGAACTCAGGATAGAAATACATCCGGCAAGTCAAACGAACTTCACGCTCACTCCCGTCAGGAGCAATGTAGACGCGAAGTTCTTCGTTGTTACCTGTCAGGAGATTATAATCCCGTTGAGTTAGGACAAAGGTACCATCAGAAAGTTCGTCCCACCTTTGAGCGCGAAAATCGCGGATTAGCCGCGGGGCGTTGATGAGATCAATGAGGAACTTACCTGCCGGCTTTAACGCTTTCGCAACGGCGTTGAGGACTTTCTGATCTTCCGTATCGTCGCCAAAGTAGCCGAAAGCTGTGAACATATTGATGATTGCATCAAACTCACCTTCAAACGGAATCTCTCTCATATCGGAGTGAACAAACGGAATCTGAAGATTGCGCGCTGCAGCGGCACCTTTTGCAAGATCGAGGAAGGTGGTTGAGAGATCCTGCCCGACCATCGAATAGCCCGCTGTTGCGAGTCCAACTGTGTGCCTACCGTGCCCGCAGCAAAGATCCAGAATCCGTGCACCCCCGGTTGTATTGGGAGCAACTTGCGGGAGATTCAGCGTACTGTTGATAAAATCCACCTCTTTCTGGGTTCGCTCAGGTGTGAGGCACCTCGCGTACTCTTTGAGATAATGTTCATCGAAGAAGGTTTCATACCATGCCATAGGGAGATTCGCCTTACTCCTTCCGAATGGCGCCTCAATTCACTCGAGCCAAGGTTTTGTGTGCAGCCTTAAGCAACAATGCGGTTGTTTCCCAATCAATACAACTGTCGGTGACGGAAACGCCGTACTCAAGCGCGGATTGATCGAACCCCGTTAAGTCAGAAGGTATCTTCTGACTCCCAGCCTTAATGTTTGATTCTAGCATGATTCCCACAATCCCATCATTACCGTCACGAACCTGTCTCAACACTTCCTCAAAAACAATAGGCTGATTTCTGTAGTCTTTCTCTGAGTTTCCATGGCTACAATCAATTACGACGCTTGGCGGTAAATTCGCTTGTGTCAGCATGTGTTGAACATTCTGAATGCTTTGTGCATCATAATTTGAGTTGTTACTGCCGCCCCTCATTACAATATGTGTGTATTGATTACCTTTTGTCCGTACAATTGAGGCATCGCCAGATTCATCGATTCCTAAAAAAGTGTGTTCGCGTTTCGTGGATAGAATCGCATTGACAGCAACAGAGATGTCGCCATGAGTGCTATTCTTGAAGCCAACTGGCATTGAAAGACCAGAAGCAAGTTGTCTATGTTGCGGCGACTCGGTTGTTCGAGCACCAATCGCCGCCCACGATATTAAATCTGAGTTATATTGAGGTGTGAACGATTCCAAATATTCAGTGGCACATGGCAAACCAATTTCAAGAACATCCATGAGAATCCTTCTTGAGAGGTGTAAGCCATCTTTTATATGACCTCCTCCGTTCAGATAAGGATCGTAGATTAAGCCCTTCCAGCCTAAAGTCGTACGAGGTTTTTCAAAATAACATCTCAAGATTACCACTAAATGATCTGAAACAACATCGGAGATTTCTTTTAAGCCTGCGGCATAGTCATGTGCAGCCTGAGGATCGTGAATTGAACACGGTCCAACAATGACAACCTTTCTTGGATCAGTTCTGTCCAAGATATTCTTTATGCTTTTTCTTCCATATTCCATTGCCCTGGTTATTGTGTCTGTTCTTGGAAGATCAGTTAGCAATTGCTTTGGACTCATTAAGGCGTCATAGCCCTTGATATTTTGGTCAATAGCACCATTCTTTTCTGCCACCGCTACTTCCTCCGAATCTCCATGTAGTAGTCCTCGACACCGATTTGTCTTGAAAATAAAAACGCCCACCATCGAATTTTTGTTTCGATGATGGGCGATTATCAATCAAAGCATGCTGGATTTTCTATGGAACCTCCAATATCTCTGCCAGCCCACCACCGCAGCGCAAGTACAACAAAAAGGTGAAAAGAACGAAGACATAAAGAAAACCCGCGTACGACACACTGCTACCGTTGATTTGGTTTGCGAGGATGGTATGCAGTTGGAAATTGTACATGTTCTTGTCTTCCTATGTTCACACTAGGGTAGTTTATAGACCTCGTGACCCCAGAATTATGCGCTATGGATCTGTTCTGAAAATAGCAAACGCCACAAAGGCGAGCTTTCTCCAAGGACTTAGTATTCTTGAGACCAGCTATATCTTAACAAACGTGTTCACAAGATGTCAAGGGAATTTTCGGTTGACAACCTTTTTTTCTAGGTGTTATAGTTACTTCACATCATCTTTTTTGATTTGGAGGCATAGTACCATGAGAGTACTAGTCAGTGATTCGCTGTCGCAACAGGGTTTGGACCTGTTAGCAAGCGAAGAAGATTTTGAAATAGATTTCAAAACGAACCTCATCCCGGATGAATTGGTCGAACGAATTGGAGATTATGATGCACTGATTATTCGAAGCACAACAAAAGTGACGGATAAGATTATTGAGGCAGCGAATCGATTGAAAGTTATTGGGCGTGCCGGCGTTGGTGTAGACAATATCGAGTTGGACACAGCAACACGTCACGGCATCCTCGTCGTCAATACGCCCGCAGGAAATACGATTTCCGCAACAGAACACACCCTTACGCTGATGCTTGCCCTCTCCCGCAGGATTCTTTCTGCAGGTATCTCCCTCAGAAATGGAGAATGGATGCGTAGCAGATTTACCGGTGTTGAACTGTATGGCAAGGTTCTTGGCGTGATTGGATTAGGCCGAATCGGTTCTGAAGTGGTTCGTCGAGCTCAGGCGTTCGGCATGGAAACTATTGCATTTGATCCGTATATTTCCTCTGAAGCCGCCGAGAAGCAAGGTATCCGCTTGGTGAAACGTGAAAATCTGTTCAAGGAAGCGGATTATATCTCCATCCATATCCCGCTTACCCCAGAGACTTACCATAGTATTGGCGATCACGAATTTTCCTTGATGAAGTCGGAATGTAGTCTCATCAACACTGCACGCGGCGGCATTATCGACGAAGACGCACTTTATGAGGCATTAGAAGCGGGACAAATTGCAGGTGCCGCACTCGATGTATTTGAAGAAGAACCGCCCACTCGCAATCCATTGCTAACGTTAGACAATGTGTTAATGACGCCCCATCTCGGCGCATCAACTGCCGAAGCGCAAGTTCATGTTTCCATTGAGGTTGCTCAGCAGGTCATTAATGCTTTACGCGGACTCCCCGTGGCAGGCGCCGTTAATCTGCCGAAAATGGATTGGCAGACAATCGAAGTTTTTAATCCTTATCTTACGCTTGCAGAGAAGATTGGCAGTTTCCACGCGCAGATTGTCGATGGCCAGATTTCAGAGATTAACATTCATTACAGCGGTAGCCTCTTTGATGAGAAGGATGTTTCATTCATAACTGTCTCCCTGCAAAAGGGGTTGCTAACACCTGTACTACAAACGAACGTTAACTATGTGAACGCTCCATTCTTCATCAAACAACGCGGCATCCGGATCATTGAAACGAAAAGCAGGTCGGATGGAAGCTTTGCAAACGCGATTGCGGTTACTGTCATGACCGATCAAGGGGAGCGCATTATCGAAGGTACTGCGTTCGGCCATCAGGAGGCACGAATTGTACGCATTGATCGGCATCATGTCAATGTAAAGCCTGGAGGCTACATGGTTTTGCTCTATAATCAAGATCAACCCGGAATGATTGGTTTAGTAGGGACAATTTTGGGTGAAAATAACATCAATATTGCAGATATGACGGTTGGACGTTCACAGATTGGGGAACTCGCTGTCACAATTATTAACGTAGATAGCCCCGTTTCACGTGATGTGCTTCAACACATTGCAAACCGGGATGAAATCTCTTTCGTCAAACAGGTTAAGCTTTAAATTGAACCATGCAAGGTTTTTAGACTTTGGAAGAGATTCATCAACGGTCAGGACCTGACTTTGCAAAAACCACAGAAAAGGTTATGAACCTTTGAGGCGCACACGCATCAAGTTGACGGACACCACGCAAGGAGTGTGAGTTTGGATACCAAAGATAAGTGTTTATTCATAAATAGTCAGATTCCAAAGGGGGGGCTATTTACTGGCGAAAAAAGAGTGATTCATCCCGATAGCAACACTTCATGGCGACTCTCACCGGAACCCTTTTGGCTTTCGCAAGCAGAACTGGAATGGTTCGAGAAGCTCGGCAGTCATTTGTTAGACTTTTATCGAGTTTGTAATTTGCTATACTCGCAAAGTGTACGCGGTATTCAACCAGAATGGGTTGTGGCGTATCTGGATCAAGGGAAACCAGAATCGGTTATCAATTATGGCAAGATGAACCGAATTAAGAGCCAATTTCCACAGGTTATCCGTCCTGACGTGCTGTCAACGGAAAATGGTATGATTATCACGGAACTCGATTCTGTTCCCGGCGGCATGGGACTCACAGGCAACCTAGCAATGCAGTATGCCAAACTCGACTACGACATCGTTGGCGGAAGTAATGGGATGATGCTTGGTTTTGCAGAAATGATTAGATCGCTTACAAAGCACGAGTGTCCAACGCTGGCAATCGTCGTTTCTGAAGAGTCTAGAGATTATTGGGATGAGATGAAGTGGTTTGAGTCGGCACTTCGCGATATTTGCCTGAATGTTTACACGGTCAAACCCCACGATGTCTTCTTCACGGAAGATGGACTGTTTCTTGAATCTTCTCATAGTAAGGTACAAATTGATGTGCTCTACCGATTCTTTGAACTGTTCGATCTCAAGAACATCCCGAAAGCAGAGTTGATGCTCTACAGCGCAAAGAAAAGAACGGTTGTCATGACGCCTCCGCCGAAAGCGTACCTCGAAGAAAAATTACTGTTTGCTCTGTTTCGACATCCTACACTGCAACCGTTCTGGCGCCGGGAACTTGGCAAAGAAACTTACGATTTGCTAGCGAACCTCATTCCACAGACATGGGTGCTCGATCCCCGCGCGTTGCCTCCCCATGCCATCATCCCGAATCTTGAGATTGATGGAATGCCAGTCACGAATTGGCGACAGATTACCCCCGTGACACAGCGTCAACGTAGGCTTGTGGTCAAACCATCGGGATTCTCGGAGTTAGCGTGGGGGAGTCGCGGCGTCGTCATTGGACACGATATGTCGACTGAGGATTGGGAGACAGCTGTGGAAGACGCCTTAACGAGTTTTCATCGAACGCCCTACATCCTTCAACAGTTCCATAAAGCCAAACGCGTTCGGATGGAATACTACGATTTCAATTTCGGCGAGGTACGTCGCATAGCAGGTAGAGCGTTGCTTCGCCCTTACTATTTCATAGCGGGAGACAGGGTCCGCCTTGGTGGAATTCAGGCGAACATTTGTCCTGCTGACAAAAAGCTGCTACATGGTATGGTCGATTCAATCATTGTACCGTGTGCACTCAAGGCTACTGAGTAGGTCGCCTTTGACTGATGCTGCCCACAGTGAATCCTGACTGGAAAACTCATATGATGAGTTGGCGAGATAGATGGATTCGCGTTACCATGGGAATGACAAGGGCGTCTGATTATCATTTCCTACATCCATCAATTATTCTGCCGTTTCACTTTATCCTGAGTACTATGATGTTATTTGAAAAACAGATCGAAGTGCGCAAAGCACGCCATATCGGGTCGCTCTACGCCATAGGCTGCCGCTGTAATTCCGAGTTGTAGAGGCGGGTACTCCTGATGCAAATTATCGGCGAACTCAAAAATCCAGCGATACATCCCGCCGATGGACCCCCTGCGGCTGAAATGTTCATGACCGAATACACCGCACCCTTTTAAGGTGCTATCTTCGGCGCCGAGTACCGGCTGATCGAAAATAAGGACATCCGCACGGGTTTCTTCGAGCAACGCCTTAACAGCTTGTATGAGATAGTAGCCGTAATCGCTCAAAATACAATAAATCGCGGGCTGGTTTTCGGATTCTTCCAATTGCGTTACCTCCTTTCTTTCTTCCAGTTTTCCCTCTGTTTCCGCGTTTCTACCTCTCCTTACCTCTCCTTGTTTATCTTTTGACGTTATATTAAGCCCCGGCGTAGGCTTCAGTTGCCACGCGGGTTTATTTAGAAACGCTTTGTCGATTTCAGCAAGTGGGATTCGAACACCGAACTTTCCGCCGTCGTCATGCACATGTTTGCTGATCTGCTTCAATCCCGGTAGATTATTGATGTTCCAGTCATAATCGACCATAATCAGATTTCCGTTTAATGTCTGCGTTAGCACACGATTATCAGGACTGATTTGCGTCCATGTGATTGGGGGGGATTGAGTAGTTAATTCCTTTGTAGATAGGAGAGGGGCCGCCATAAAACCCTTAAGTTTCTCACTAGCGACGGTTTGGACATTACCCTGAAAGAGCATCGTCCAAACTTTGGGCGTATTCACTGTCTCTTTAGGACGCACCCGGATTTCAGCACCGTTCACATCCGTTTTTGGCTTTAGAGCGATTGATATCGTATTCCGATCCGAGTAGACACGGTAGTGTTTGAGGAGGCCTGGGCTTTCATTTCCCAGCACGATACCGCCTTCGATGTTCCCAGGTTGAACAATTACGAACGGCTCCGATGAACCGCCTGCCCAAGTTTCTGGCTGTGCTTGTGTTATACCACACCTCCAGATTTGGGGGTTATTCGCATTCCCACCGAGCAACGAGAGGGGTTCGATTTCTATATCCTCAACAAAAAACGCCGAATCCGTAAGATTCTGAATCGTTAACCACTTACGAATAACCGGCGAATCTGGAGAAATCTCATAGTTGATTGTCAGGTCAAAAATCGGTGACTCTGAAATGTAAGTGAGTTGAATTGTGATCCGCCTCACTCCAAATTTCTGCTCAATCCGATGTGAATTATATGTAAGTTTCTTGCTATTTCCGGAAAAAATAATCTCCCCAACCCGAAACCGAAATTCCTCGTTCGGCGAATCGAGGTAATTTTGCTGCGAAGGCTTGTACGTGTAGCGAATTGTCTGAATTGTGTTCAAATCAATCCAACGCTCAATCCAGCGATTCCCCATGTAAAGCACGTTTTTTTTCGAGTCGAAGCCGGCATAATCTCCAACCGTTTTCAGAGGCTGAAGGAAACTCCTTAATTCAGCAGTCGGAATTGCAGTTTGATGTCTGCTGCACCCCGCCAAGCCGATACAACTTAAGATTGGTAGAACATAAATAAGCCGTGGCAGAAGTTCTTGATTCAACTGTCTATGGCGAATTAATGGTAAGGTAATCATTGATCGGTCAGTGATTTTCTGATTCGCCCTTCGATGGGAGCCGATTGTATGAATCTCTTTCTGGCAGAAGTGGCCAATAGGCATAGTGATGCGTTTATTTTGCTCATCAGAGAGGAGGTGGAGGTATCGACATGGCAAATCATAGCACAGTTTTTCGCTTTACGCCAAGAACTTCGACGCGATTATCCCTTCCTACCGCTGTCGGCCGGCAACTCGCAGAGCATTCCGCGGCAAATCCATGAGGTGAATTTCAACGACATCGATTCGGCCGAGTACGTCATGCGGCGCGTGTCTGTTGGCTGTGTGCTGACCGAGCCCGTGCTGCAGAATATTGACGTTTGAATGTCATGTTAGAATTTGTGTCCAGACACTTAATTCTGTGTCCAGGTCTTAGTTTCTTGACAATCTCCGAGGGTACCAGTATAATACTGAGAGTTTCACATCGTTAAATGTTAACGCCGTGAAATCTAAAATTCTCAATACCTCTATTATAGGAAGTAGCGATGATGAAGGGAACCGTTGGTATGCTTTCGGCGCTCTTTTTGTTATGTGCCACCGCGCCATCAAGCCGTGCGTTTATTGATGATTTCGATGATGGCAATTTGGATGGCTGGGAGGTGCAGTCAGGAGATTGGGAGGTCAAAGGCGGGGAACTTAAGTATAAGGGCGGGAGTGGAATTTGTGGGGCTTCTCTGTATTACGAAGATGGCGTAGAATGGACGGACTACGAATTCGAAGTTGACATGAAGCTCACCACTCGTAATGATTGGCCGGGCGGCATCCGTGCGCGGGTGAATCCGGACACGGGCGCGAGCTACTTTACCTGGGTCTATCCAGTTCAGACCGCAATTATGGTCTACGTCGCAGATGCCTGGAACTGTAATAACAACAGAGGTATAGCCCAAAGAGATGCCTGGGAACCTCCCGAATTAGGTGAATGGGGTCAATTGAAAATGGTCGTCGAAGGGAAGAAGATCCAATCGTGGTGGAATGGCGAGGAATTCCTTTCCATCGAACACAAGGCTTGGGAGAAGGGCACCATTTCTTTCACGACGTTCACTGAAGATGTTTTCTTCGATAATGTCCGTGTCGCTGGACCGGGCATCCCGCTGGATAAGGGCGAAGCTGTTGAGCCGGAAGGGAAGTTGACAACCACTTGGGGCAAGCTCAAATCCAGTCATAGGTAAATAGTAGCGAGCCAACTCCGAAGCTTCCTCACGCGCTTAGTATCCCCCTTCATCTTTCCCACCAACCGGCACGTTTCATTCCCTGACGACTGGCGAGACGGCGATATTGAGCGGAGAGGTAAGGGTTCTTACGCCGACCGGTTTTTAGAACGCCTGCCGCAACCATGGACTCCCGTGTCGAGTCCTGCCGGTGAGACGCGTGCCTTTGCTTTCACAGTTTCCCGGACAGAGAGCGGCCCAAGATGCCGGATGTCCCGCACAAGGAGAATCAACCGTGAGAAACGTATACCCAGACCAGGTGTCCGGATTCGCAGCGGACGGCAGTCCAGAGGATAGAGAAACCGTCGAGCCCAATGCCGATATCGCCTGTAACTGGTGGCCGGACATCACAAATGTTTGGACGCCTATTGGGTGGCCCTCACATCTGTTCCGGTTCAATGTCGTCTATGACGGTGCGATCATCGCCCATCCGGTGGTGAGCCCTGTGGGCCAGTTGAAACCGCACGTCAAACCGTATGCCGGTCAGGGCGTACAACTCACCTTCATACCGTTGCCCTCTCCTAGTTTGGGATTGGGAGCGATAAACCTCTCCACACATGGATACGCAGAAACGACGTTTCCGTATGCCGGCAGAGCGCCTCAACTCGGCAACCAGGGCTGGAACGAAACACCGGCTCCGCTTCTGTGGAGCGAGTGGAGACGTGAAGGGCTGGTGCTGCGCCAAGAAATCTTTGCCCACGTTCCCGGCGGTGGAGAAGTAGAGACAGGGATTGAGCCGCTTTTCTGCTGGATTCGCCTGTCAATTCACGATGTGGCTGATCAGAACCCGTTTGAGACATACGGTTTTCTGATAATTCTCAACGCCAGCCATACCTTATCCGGAGCAGGAGGGATCCTCCACGTGAATCCGAAGCAGCTGGCTTATCCTCGAGAACTGAGGATGGATGCTGCTGGGGATGAGGAAGAGCGAGGTTTCAGGCTCGTAGAGCCGGACGGGAGAATCCGCCTGACGGTTGTGAGTGGGCAGAACTGTGATGTCCGCTTTCTACCCAGAAATGAGCAAGATCAGTCCAACCTGCTCTTTGTAGGCATGCCGGCGCAGAAGGGTGCGCATCTGGATTTGCTTCTGCCTTTCCTACCGACAGCTCCAGTCGATTTTGACGCTGAAATAAACCTCGGTTATGACGGAGCCCTTGTGGAGAGCAATCGATACTGGTCGGAGGTTCCTGCCACTGCGGCAAAAATCGAGACGCCTGAGAAGTTGGTCAACCACTCAATTCACCACAGTGTAAAGTTTGTGAAGCTATGTACGGAGACGAATCCCACAACCGGGCGATGTACCTTTCTCACCGGTACGCTAAACTACGAGCAGCTCTGGCCCACGCCGACATTGCTTTACGTCCACATGTTGCTTGACGTGATGGGCTATCACGACTTTGTCGCAGAACATCTAGAGGTCCTCAAGGAATCGCAGGGGACCCGCTTGCCGCCGGGCACTGGAAGAGCTGATTCGGAGAACGCCGTCAACTACTACGATTACCATCCGGGCTACTTGTGCGCTCCGAAAAGTGTTGCCGTCATCGATTGGATGTCCGATCATGGAGCGATCCTTCATACGGTCTGCAATCATGGTCTCCTGACAGCCGACCAGGGCTTCATCAATTTCTGGCTTGACTCGATCTTAAAGGCATGTGAGTTCATCCATGATGCCCGTGCGATTACCGGACACGGCGGCGTGGAAGGACTCTTGCCGATGGGAGTGGACACAGACAGCCAACGGCAGATGCAATCTATCTGGGCAGATGGTTGGTGTTATCTGGGGCTCACCACCGCGGTCCGTTTGCTAAAGCGGATCGACCATCCCCGTGCTCACGAATTTGCCGAAGAAGCCGAGGACTATAAGGATGTATTTGTCAAAGCTTTACGGGAGCATACGGAGAAAAGTCCTGTATGGACCGACAGCGCGGGTCAAGCACATCACTACGTTCCGGGCGCCTTTGCCGGCGCAGTGCCCCATTTCGACGAGATGATCTATCTGGATACCGGCCCGCTGTTCTTGGTCTTTGCCGGACTGATGGAGGCAGACCATCCTTTGATGCGGTCAATGTGCCAGTTCTTCCGTGAGCGACAGGCGGTCGATTTGTACCGTGGATACTACACTCAGCCGCCTTGCCTGATTTTCGAAACGAATACGTGCGAGCCTTGCTACAGTTGGAACATATTCCACTCGCATCAACTGGGCGACAGGCCCCGATTCTTGGAGGGCATGTACAGTCTGTTTGCCAGCGGTCTATCGCGTCAGACCTATATCTCCTGCGAAATGCGTGGAGGAGTCACCGGCAACGTTTTCTCAGCAGCGCCGGCGGCATATTTGGCAAGGCTGGCTGTGATAGACGATCTTCTGAAACCCGATGAGGAGTTGCATCTTCTACGACTATGTCCTTTGGCTTGGCTGAAAGAAGAAGAGCAAACACGGTTCGTGAACATGCCAACGACGTTCGGCCCCCTGACACTGATGTTCCAGTTGGTGGAGAACGGCACAAGCCTTGAGGTATCGTTTGTTCCGCGGTTCAGACATAAACCCAAGCGGGTCACCCTCCATGTTCCACCGAAGGCAGGGATGTCCAAAGTCATCATCAACGGCAAGACATTCGAAACAAGACCGGGTGAAACGCTGAAAATCCTATGAAGGTCGGTCATAGATGAATAGCATCGAGCGAACTTCGAAGCATCTGGGCGTCATATTAAACAATTAATCCATTTGTAAATTTCTACATCACCGGTAGAAATTGTACAAGATTCTTCTCTCAAATAGTATGGGAATTTGAAGTCATGTAATGAAAATTAACGATGTTGAAGCCATCTTGCTTAAGGGCAGTCAGACGTGTACCAAACATCCACCGATGATGGCGAGGCGGTCGATCAGGGCGACTGGCAGATGCTCGTCAAGGTCAGCACTGACGAGGGAGTGAGGGGTTGGTCAGACGCCGAAACGCTTGCACCAGCAGCGGTTTCAGTTATTTCAGGACAGGGCATGAGCCTACTCGGCTTTCGCACCTTGAGGGATCTGCTGATCGGCGAGGATGTGCTTGAGGTCGAACGCCTCTGGGAAGTGCTCTACGTCGGGAGCGCGTATTATGGTCGTCGCGGTATCGCAATGCAGTGCATTTCCGCGATTGACAACTGCCTCTGGTTGATTCGTGCTCAAGGGGCGAATATGCCGCTGTGTCAGTTGCTGGGCGGGCGACGTCGTGATCGCGTTGTGGCGTACGCGTCCACGCTTTTCCGCGATGCGCCTGAAGCCAACGCCGAAGCCGCTCGTGGCTATATCGAGCGCGGCTTTCACGCAGTGAAATTCGGGTGGGGTGTGTTTGGTGAAGACCCAGGGCGCGACGTGGAAATCCTCGCCGCCATCCGCGAAGTGATGGGACCCGATAGGCACTTACTGATAGATCCGGGCTGGTGCGGTGCGGGCTGGAAAGACCCCTATCGTTTGCGGAGTAGGGAGGAGAACTTGGCGCTCTGCGAGCGGGTCGCGCCTTACAAGCCTGGCTGGGTTGAGGATTTCATTCACCCCGAACGCTTTGATGAGCATGCCTACGTACGTAAGCACAGTCCAGTACCGCTCGCTTCGGGGGAACAGGTTGCCACCGTGTGGGACTTGCAGCGGTTTATCGACATGGGCTGCGTAGACATTGTGCAACCAAACCTGCCCCGGTGTGGCGGATTGTCTGTCGCCAAGCGTGTTGCTCAGATGGTTGATGCGGCGAACCTCGATCTGGTGCCGCACTCATGGCTGACCGACTTGTTGCATGCGTACAGTCTCCACCCAATCGCGATGTTGCCACGAGCGAAGTTCGTCGAGTTCAACGTTGCCCAGAGCGAACTCACACGCGGGGTGTGCGGCGGTGCATTAACGCTCAACGACGACGGGACGGTGTCAATTCCCGATGGCCCCGGTCTCGGTGTGGAGGTTGATGTTGAATTCGTTGAGGCGCATCGAGTAAACTGAGCGTGAGACGTGATGCGTAAAACATAAGTCGGGTGATGATTCATCCCATCCTAAGCCCATGATGATTTCCATGAGGAGATATTCAAGACATGAACGATGTCACAACGATTCACGATCCCAATGTGATCGATTTTGAACGACTAGGGAAATCAATGTACGAAGTCGGCTTTCACTACGACGGGACGTGGGGCAATACTTTGGTTCCGATGACGGTGATTAACGGCACGGCAGGACCGGGCAAAAGTGTCGTCTGTTTCGGCGGAACTCATGGCAATGAGTATGAGGGCCAGGTTGCGGTCTGGCGGCTGATGCACGAACTCGATCCAGCGGAGATGAGCGGACGGGTCATCCTGATTCCTCGCCTGAACGTGCCCGCCTGCGAAACGGGCACCCGCGAATCGCTGCGAGATGGCGTGAACATGAACCGTGCTTTCCCCGGCGATCCGAAAGGCAGCTTGACGTATCGAATTGCCCATTTTGTCACGTCGAAAATTTTTCCGCGGGTCGATATTGTGCTTGACATTCACGCAGCGGGCGAGGGGCCGGAGTTTGCGCTGTGTTCCTCGTTTCACCAGATTGACGACCCCAAACAATACGCCGAGATGAAATGCGTCGCCAGCTTGTTCGATACCCCCTTTATCCTGATCTATTCCAGTGAGATGGCTAATGGGCTGTTGACCAATGAAGCGGAAGCCATGGGCAAAATCACTATCGGCGGCGAGTTCGGGCATTCAGCCGGGGTTTTGCATCAGGGTTTGCAGCACGCTTATCAAGGCATAAAAAACGTGCTGCATCACTACCAGATCTTGCCCGGAGAGATTAAGCGGATTGACCCGTATCGGGGCACGCCGCCCAAGCTCGTGGCAGCGACGAACCTCGACGAATACATCCCGGCACCAATCACCGGTGTTTACGAGCCAATCTACAAGGTCGGCAGTCCAGTGGAAACGGGACAACGGGTCGGTCGGCTCTACGATTTTGACCGGGTCGGCAGTCCGCCGCTGGAAATTCACGCGCCTCGTAGCGGATATCTGCTGCTTCAGACATATAAGGCGCCCGTCAAGAAAGGAGACACCATGCTGGTGATTGCCCAGGAAGTGGAGTCGTAGCGCATGTCTGGTTTCATTCTACACCGGCTGAAGCTTCAACATCGAATATTGGCGTTTGAAAGCTATGTAAGAATTTGTGCCTAAACACCTAATACTGTCTTAGTTTCTTGACAATATCCGAGGGTAAAATATAATACTGGGAGTTTCACAACGTTAAATTCTAACACCGTGACATTTCAAATTCTCAATACCTCTACATTGGGAGGCAGGCATGATGAAGGGGACCGTTGGTATGATTTCGGCGCTCTTATTGTTATATGTTGCTGCGCCGTCAAGTCGTGCGTTTATTGATGATTTCGATGATGGCAATTTGGATGGCTGGAAGGTTCAGTCAGGAAATTGGAAGGTCAAAAACGGGGAACTTAAGTATAAAGGTGGAAGTGGGATTTGCGGGGCTGCTCTGTATTACGAAGGTGGCGTGGAATGGACGGACTACGAATTCGAAGTTGACATGAAGCTCACCAATCTTAATGATTGGCCGGGAGGCATCCGTGCGCGGCTGAATCCCGAAACGGGCGAGAGCTACTTTACGTGGGTCTATCCTGAGATCGAGAAAGAAATCATGGTCTACGTCGCAACTGGCTGGGACTGTAATGCGAACAGAGGTATAGCCCAAAGAGATGCCTGGCCAGTTCCCAAAGTAGACGAATGGAATCAATTGAAGATGGTCGTCGAAGGGAAGGAGATCCAATCGTGGTGGAATGGTGAAAAGATGCTTGTCATCAGAGACGGGAGTTGGGAGAATGGCACCATTTCTTTCACGACATTCACTGAAGACGTTTACTTCGATAATGTCCGTGTCGCTGGACCGGGCATCCCGCTGGATAAGGGTGAAGCTGTTGAGCCAGAGGGAAAGCTGACAACCACTTGGGGCAAGATCAAAACCAGTCATAGATGAGTAGCAAGGAGCAAACTTCGAAGCATCTAGGCGTCATATGAAACGATATGTCCATTTGTAAATTTCTGCATTACCGGTAGGAATTGTACAAGGTTCATCTCTGAAATTGTATGAGAATTTGAAGTCATGTTATGAAAATTACCGATACAGAAGATAGAGACACCGTCGAGCCCAACGCCGATATCGCCTGTAACTGGTGGCCGGACATCACAAATGTTTGGACGCCTATTGGGTGGCCCTCACATCTCTTCCGGTTCAATGTCGTCTATGACGGCGCGATTATCGCCCATCCGGTGGTGAGCCCTGTGGGTCAGTTGAAACGGTACGTCAAACCGTATGCCGGTCAGGGCGTACAACTCACCTTCATACCGTCACCCTCTCCTTATTTGGGATTGGGAGCGATAAACCTCTCCACACATGGATACGCAGAAACGACGTTCCCCTATGCCGGCAGAGCGCCCCGAGTCGGCAATCAGGGCTGGAACAAAACGCCAGCTCCCCTCCTGTGGAGCGAGTGGAGGCGTGAAGGGCTGGTGCTGCGCCAAGAAATCTTTGCCCACGTTTCCGGCGGTGGAGAGGTAGAGACAGGGATTGAGCCGCTCTTCTGCTGGATTCGCCTGTCGATTCACGATGTGGTGGATGGGCGCCCATTTGACACATACGGTTTTCAGATAATCGTCAACGCCTGCCATACTTTTTCCGGCGAAGGAGGCGGGGTGCTCCACGTGAATCCGAAACACCTGGCTTATCCTCGGGAACTGAGGATGGAAGCATCCGATGATGAGGCAGAGCAAGGTTTCAGGCTGGTCGAGCCGGACGGGAGAATCCGCCTGGCCGTTGTCGGTGTTCAGAGCTGTAATATCCGCTTTCTACCTAAGGATGAGAGTGACCCATCCAATTTACTCTTTGTGGACATGCCGTCGGAGAAGGGCGCGTCCGTCGATTTGCTCTTGCCTTTCCTACCCACAGAGCCAGTCGATTTTGACGCTGAAATAAACCTCGGTTACGACAGAGCCCTTGTGGAGAGCAATCGAAACTGGTCGGAGGTTCCTGCTACCGCGGCAGAAATCGTAACGCCTGAGAAGCTCGTGAACGACACCATTGAGCACAGTGTAAAGTTTGTGAAGCTATGTACGGAGACGAATCCCACGACCGGGCACTGTACCTTCCTCACCGGTACGTTGAACTACGAGCAGCTCTGGCCAACGCCGACGTTACTCTACGTCCACATGTTGCTCGACGTGATGGGCTATCACGACTTTGTGGCAGAGCATTTAGAGATTCTTAAAGAATCGCAGGGGATTCGCTTGCCGCCGGGCACCGGAAGAGATGATCCGGAGGACGCCGTCAACTACTACGATTACCATCCGGGGTATTACGGTGCTCCTGAAAGTATTGCCATCATCGATTGGATGTCTGACCATGGCGCGGTTCTCCATACGGTTTCCAATCATGCGCTTCTCACGGATGATAAAGACTTTATCAATCACTGGCTTGACTCGATCTTAAAGGCATGTGAGTTCATCCGTGATGTCCGTGGAATCACCGGGCACGGCGGTGTGGAAGGGCTCATGCCTTTGGGTGTGGACACGGACACTCAACGGCAAATGCAATCTATCTGGGCAGATGGCTGGAGTTATCTGGGACTGTCCACCACGGTCCGCCTGCTAAAGCGGATCGACCATCCCCGTGCTCAGGAATTTGCTGAAGAAGCCGAGGACTATAAGGGGGTATTTGTCAAAGCTCTACGGGAGCATACGGAGAAAAGCCCTGTTTGGACCGACCGCAACGGTCAAGAACACCATTATGTTCCGGGAGCTTTCTCCGGTGTTGTACCTCGTTTCGATGAGATGATATATCTTGCTCATGGCCCCATTTTCTTGGTCTACACCGGATTGATGGACGCTGACGATCCTCTGATGCGCTCATCCTGTCAGTTTTTCCGCGAACGCCCGGAGGTCAATCTGTATCGCGGGTATTTTACCGACCCTGCCTGTCTGCTCCACGAAACCAATACGTGTGAGCCTTGCTACAGTTGGAATATATTCCACTCGCATCAACTTGGTGACAGACCCAAGTTCTTGGAGGGCATGTACAGTCTGTTTGCCGGCGGCCTATCCCGCCAAACATATATTTCCTGCGAAATGCGCGGCGGAGTCACTGGTAACGTCTTCTCAGCGGCACCGGCAGCATATTTGGCAAGGCTAGCTGTGATAGACGATCTTCTGAAACCTGATGAGGAGTTGCATCTTCTGCGGCTATGTCCTTTGGCTTGGCTGAAAGAAGAAGAGCAAACACGGTTCGTGAACATGCCAACGACGTTCGGTCCGCTGACACTGATGTTCCAGTTGGTGGAGAACGGCACGAGCCTTGAGATATCGTTTGTTCCGCAATTCAGACATAGACCCAAGCGGGTCACCCTGCATGTTCCGCCCAAGGCAGGGATTTCCAAAGTCATCCTCAACGGTCAGACATTCGAAACAAGACCGGGTGAGACGCTGAAGATTGTATGAAGGCAGATCGGCATCTTGGCGTTGTGTTTGGCTCCGACTGATGCTGTGAGGGTATGTTTGGTCGGAAAGTCCGATGACTACTGGATTTCAGATGTGCTTCTAAATTAAGTAGATGGACGTATAATGCCATTTCCGTATGAAGATAGAGCATACACGGTTATTGCGCACGGTTGTTTAGAGGAATTGGTATAGGACAAATAGAGGAAATAGCACGCTACATCTTTCACCCCGATGCCCAACTTATTAGACTCCCTTCCCAACATTCCATCCAAACTGAAAAATCTGCATTGGCTGCTGCTTCCGATTCTCCTCGTTGGAATTTTCTTGCGTTTCTATCATTTAGGCACTTGGAGCTTCTGGGTTGATGAGGTGCTCACAGTGCTTGATGCGCAACGATTTTCAATGGAACATTTCCGAATCAACCCAATTCCTTATCTTGCTGTTAATTTCTCAATGTCGATTGCAGGCGCAAACGAATGGGGAGCACGCCTCATCCCTTGCTTTGTGGGAATTGCTTCGATTCCGCTTATTTTCATGATTGGAAGGTCCATGTTTAACCCGCGAGTTGGCATCTTCGCCGCGACCTTCGTTGCGTTTTCAAGTTGGCACCTACTATGGTCGCAGAATGCCCGCCATTATATCTTCACCTTTTTCTTTGCTGCATTGGCTGCGTGGACTTTTTTTATCGCTTTAGAACGGAATCGACTCCGTTTTATAGTCGTCTCACTCGGCGCTTCCATTCTACTCATCCTGTGTCATATGCCTTCCGGGATGATCGTCCCGGCATTTGCTGGATACTTAATCAGCTTATGGCGAGGCAAGATTTTTCGAGAACAGCCTGCTGGCCTACGCCCTCGCAACCTAATAATTTTCTTCCTCCCACTTGCGGCACCGCTACTCTTACTCACTTTTCCCAACTTTCGTGACGCCTTATTCTCAGGTTGGGGGCTGAACGAATGGGCTCGGAGTCCGCTCTATATCCTCTTTACAGTAGTCCACGGATTAAGTGTACCGGTGACGGTTGTAGCATTCTTCACCGCGTTAACTCGCCCCATGAATCGTGCCGCGTGGTTTCTAATTAGCTACGCAAGTATACCACTCATTCTATTGTTGATTGCGTCATACTTGTTCAATGTTGCAGGATACTACCTGTTTTTCACCGCACCTGCCTATTTTCTCCTGGTGGCTATCGGATGTGACCGAATCTGGGTGACAAAGCAACTTCCGATGATGCTCCGTTGTATCTTGCCTGGTGTGATTATCATTACAATGCTGTCTCAGGACTATGTCTACTTTCGCATTGAGAATGGCGGACGCGCAAAATGGCGTGAAGCATTCTCAACAATCCAGTCGGACATGCGCGTGGGAGATCTTGTTGTGGCTTCGATTCCACAGGTAGGCGAATACTATCTTCGTGAACGTGAGACAATCGCTGTCAAGGGAGTGATGGAAGATATTGAGAGATTTGAGCGGATATGGAAATCGAAGGGGCAGCGGGTGTGGTTCGTGCTTGATGCAGCAACTTTGAATGTGTTGGACTCCAGCGAGCAATTTCGGATATGGGTGCGTCAGCGGGCGAGGCTAATCCGCACGCATCCGGTCTCCGCAAGAGCCAAGAATCGCACGATTAACGTGTACTTTACCGATTTTCAAAAATAAACTTCACGTTTTGGTTTGGGAAAAGTAGAAACCAATCTCTTTTGAAAAACTCGGTTTCTCATGGGCGGATTGCCGTCAATTTCAAGCGCGTCTCGTTGTTTCCCGGTTTGAGAGACGATGTAACAACGCCCGCCACCGAAGTCGGAGATAATCGGAAAAGCGAATCCAACTATAGTTTCTGGAAATTCTTCCTACCTGAGATACCTCGTCGAAGGTGCCGTTATGAAGATATAAGGCGTCTAGCACTTGTTTCATGTCTGGCAAACCGTACACAAGTGCTAAGTGCCCCACAAATCGCCAATAGAATCCGAACTTGTCAGCGTCAGGAAAGCTGCCTTGACACAGAATTGGACCCGAGTCAATCCCTTCATCAATCCTCAGCAAGGTATAGCCCACGTATTCAGGTTCTCCATGCAAAAGCGCCCAGCCGGCTGTGTATAGTCCTCTATATTCGGGCGTTATTCCCTCGTGTAACATAAACATACCAAACTTCGGAATTTTAAACAACTTTGGCTTAAAGATTGTACGCGTACATGTACCTAATATTATATCTGGAGCGATTTCTTTAATCTTCTTCAACCAAGAACCATTATGAATGTTATCGCAGGAGTAGCAAGGTTTATCAATGGTAGATTTCGTTCTGAATTGTTCGGTTAATTGCGTTGTCCATAGCCGATCTTCTTTTTTCCCATACCATAGAGTGTAAAAACCAAAAAACAGCAGCTCGTCAAGCGTGCGGAGTAAACCAAGGCGTTTAATTCTTCTTCTCACTTCCTTCATACGCGCTTTGCGTGAGGACCAATCCTGTTCTATGAAGAATGCAGCACAAAACGTATAGTTTTCGTCCAGCCAGTCAATTATCCCCATATTGACGCCAGTTCTGCGTCCCACAAAGACAACCTTCATTCTCTTTGGATCACGCTTTTCCATACTATAGTCAATTCCATTCATATTTACACATGTTTCGGTCGGTGCAGTTTCCAACCGCACCTGCGGACTAGATAAATACCGGTTCGGTTAGGAAACCGAACCTACCGCAGTGTATAAATAATTATTGGTTTCACTATACGTCTCAATCGTAACGCTTGCGGTCTTGGCTGCCGATAGTCGGTTTTTTTTCATAATGCTCTTTAACGCAAGATTGCCAATCGTCCAATTTTCTCAATCTTCCGATCATCTGTTTCAACAATCACTTTATAGAAATAAGCGCCGTTTGCAAGACGGACTCCATTTTCATCACGCACGTCCCAATAGGTTTCATTATAGTGCCTTCTGGGGGAATCTTCCTCGAGTGTGCGGACAAGTCTGCCGTTGACCGTATAAATTTTGATTGTCACCTGATTTGGGGGCTGCACGAGATTGTAAGTGAAAGCCGTATTTGTACGTACCGGGTTCGGCGCGTTCAACACGTCTGAGATTTCTACCGGTTCGTCGAGTCGGAATCGGTAAGACGGTGACTCGGCTGAATTTTCACTCTCGTCAGCAGCGAGGACTTGAATTTGGTAATTACCATTGACCAAATCCGGCTCGAAAGAGATTCGGGCGAAAGTAGGCTGATTACCATCAAATTCGAAATCGTAACTATCTTCTGGTAATGGGAGGAGCAAGCTTTCCCATTCGCCAAATAGAAGTTGAACTGCCCCCGGGTCGATCTTTTCCTCATCGGCAATCTGAACCTCAAACTGTGGCTGTTCTCGCAAGACGACGCCATCCGTTAGTACCTCACCGTTGACCCAAATTTCAATTGTTGGCGAATTCAAATCCGGATCCTCCTCGACAAAGAACAGAAATTCACGGAGTCCGCCTTTGCCTCCAAGCTCATTTCCGTTGAGGTCATTTACCCAAATTCTGAAAAGATAGCGACCGATGTAGAGAATAGGTTTGTAATAAATGCCAACCGTTGTAACCGGCCCCTCGCTGGTGATATTGAAGTCCTTAATTTTCTTAAACGTCTTAAAATCTTTACTCACCGCGAAGATGAAGCTATCCATATCAACTCCGTTCTCATCTTCCAGAAACAGTGAAATCTCAGGACGGGGTGAGATTACACTTTCGGACTTCGGTATTACACCATTCACCCAAAGTTGAAGTTTTGGGGCGGTTCGATCGGAATTCAATACAAGGGCGACCGTTTTGAGTTCCTTGACCTCTGCTGAGATAATTCCCACCATCGCTGTGCCGAATTTAATCTTATCTCCATGTTCATAAGGCTGATTGCCCGAACTAACAAGCAATTCAATCCCTAAGTCGCTGAGGATTAGCGGTTTATTGACCACTCCCCGAACGGGTGTCCCGCTCTGATAACGAACCAGTTCATTAAAACCGTTGCGAATCTCAAATTGCTTGCTATTTAAGAAAAAGAGGAGCCAATTGCCAATCTCAAACCGATTCTCCTTACCACCGTATACGCTCACATGTGCGGTCCCATTGCCGCGATTGGCATTACGGGGAGAAGTGAAGCGAATTACGCCTTGCAAAGACTGCGTTTCAAACGTCAGAATATCTCCAAATTCAAAGATCTGACTTCTACCTAACGCGTCCGTTTTTCCACGGGGAATATTGAACTCAATTCCAAGGATTTCATCTCTGAAGGATTTTTCCAGATGGCCAGTTTGACCCAATTTTTCGATTTCACTTTTGCCATTTCTTCGCAGCAGCACCTCATATCGGTCCGCGTCGAGGAAAAAAACAACCCATTTCCCTTCAGGTGTAAGGTTTGGGTCTACACGAATATCAGATGCCCGCAACTGTTGCACGCTTGTATTTTCAAGTGCCGGTGGCGTTACAAACCTTTCTTGAATAAAATTTCCGTTACCATCGCGTGGAATTTCAGAGGGAAGTCGTTTCCATGCTTTAATTTTCTCCTGCCAGGCATAGATTGCCAGTCCATCTACTTCCCTATCTAAAAGGCGATTGAATCCATCATCATCAGGAGCAAGGTTATATTTCTTTTGTACATGATTTTCCAAAGTATTCAGGTCAAATCGCAGTTTGATCTCTGCTGGTTTGACCAGTTGATTTGTGTCAGAGTGCAGTTCAATTTTGTAGGCTCGCGCACCGGTTTGAATCCCCTGACTTTGCGATGTCACAGCACTCGGAATCGGAAGTTGCACAAAAGTTAAATCAGGCTGGAATGAGACAAGTGGCTCAACAGTATCAATTGAGAGTGTCGTTGGTTCTGATGCGCCAATCGGGAAAAAGGCGTCAAATATCCGATCTAGGCTAAATGCGGTCAACGTTTCATTCGCTTTCAAACTAAATTCGTTGACGACAAATGAGTTAAAACCTTTGTTGTCGAAGGATCTCGATTCATCGAGCTTACCGACAATATCATCCGCATGGTCATCATCTTCATCCTCTGGATCGGCAAAAACATAGACTTTATGGAATCCTGTCGAGATCGGTTCATCCAAGATTAAAGTCGCAGTGACTTCTTGAAGGTCGATTGCTCCCGGTCTCCATTCCTCCGCTCTGACTATGGTATGTCCGAAAACCTTTACATCCGCATCGATTTGGTGATCGTTGTTCAAATCTGGATTTCCCTCCGAAAACCAAACTTCTATGTCTAAATCGACTAGTTGACCGCCATTATTGACCAAATCCGCACTCAATGTGAAGGCTTTGAGCTCCTTTGAGAAACCATATCGAATGGCGGTGACTTTAGATGCCATTGATGCGATGGCGACATTTGCGCCCTCGGGCACTTTAACCGTTTTCCTTTCGCTTCGAATGACGTTGTTGGTGCTATCCGTTACGACTATCTGATAACGCACCGTTTTTCCTCTTTTCGGCAGAGGAATTGGTGCCTGGAGCTTGTACCACTCGCCTCCTTGCACAGTGGATTCTGGAGGCGTCGGGTTGGGTATCATCGTAGTGGTCTGCTCTTTGAAATCGACTGTATCACTCCAGATGACCTCAGCAGATTTGATGCCAGCGATTCCCTCGTTATCCACAATCTGTACGGAGAGACTCAGGGTTTGTGTTACTTTATCATCCATGACTTCGCGCACCTCATGGATAATCGGCTGATACATCCAAAACTTCGTACCACCAATTGCCGCGCGCTGATTGTCGAAGGCGAAGAGACGCACAATCCCTTGTCCAGGTTTCGTATTCTGAGGAATAGGGATGTGAATTGCGCCAAATTCGCCTTGCCAAACCTGAATTCGACTACGTCGTCTTGGATTGTCGTTGGTGGCATCGGCATCCAAATCATTTGCAAATAGTGCCAGCGCTGACATCGAGCCGGTATTGAAATCGGTTGCTGTCGTAAATTCAGTTTTCCCGGTCACCGGGGAAAATTGATAGCGGCCCACCCGGTTCGGAAGAATCACTATGTCCTTGTCCGAATCAAGCGCAATTTCTTCCAGTTCAACGGAAATCTCTAAATTCGGCACCGCAAGCCGAGTCGCCGGATCGCCAAAAAGGGTGTATTGTTCTGCACCCGGAATCCAGAGCTCGAAAGTTTTCATTATAAATTTTGTTTTCGCATCGGCAATGATTGCGCCAAGCGTCGGCGGTTTGATTTCGAACATAGAGCTGAAAAGATCTTTATCGAAAATAGCATTGGCAGATCCGAACGTCTGACGAGTTGCACTCAGGGTAGCAACCGCACCGTACCTTCCCATCATGAATTGCTCGCTCAAGCTACGATGCCCAAACGGCAGCGGTTTATCGAATTGGCCGTTGAGACATGTCGTCGTAACTATGAATGGAAGACGCTGGTTTTGCAACTGTTGTGCATTCTCAATGCGGAAGATGCCCTCATCTGCCCAGGTGTGTGTCCCACCATGCCCCGCATATTCGGCGATTAGCACTCCGTCATTAAATGTATCTAGAATGGTGCGTTTGGTAACTTCCGGACTCACAATTTGCCCTAAGTATATCTTCCGTGTATCATAAGCAACGGGTATAATCTCTTCAATGAGTTCTTCACGGCTGCGCTCGAAAATGTCATCCGTTGCATGATCCACATTATTATCAGCAATCTGCATCAGTCGCCCTTGCCAAGGACCCGCTTGAGGTTTGTCTTCGTAATCGACAATCTTTCTGATCATGTCACTTAATTCATGCGGGTGCTGGACGGATAAACGCCCAATAAACATGTCCGGTAGTGTATCATCCCCGCTGATTGTGACAAAACGGTGGTCCATGGCGGTTTCTCCACTATGCGACGACCATCCGTAAAGCGTCGGTACAAAGATTGGGTAGAGATCGTAGCTTTTCCCATCCAACCGAAACGCCTCGACAGTTGCACTCTTATGGTCCCAATGGGCGTCCCCAACTAGCAGGACATAGGTAGGTGCAGGTTTTTGCCAACTGGTGTAGGCGTACCGCAGGAATTTCTGAATTGCTAGGGGGTTAAAAATCCCGTTACTAAACTGGTCGTAAATCGTTTCAACATCAACGACCATTAACGACCACCCTTGCGATTGCCGAAACTCAACAAGTGGTTGGACGTTCTCAATAAAATCCTTGTGAGAGATAATGATATAATCGGCTTGATTCGCGGGATTTCTCAAGGCAAAGGGTTGGGCTGACAAGATTCGGGTTAGCCGCGAATAGCGGCCTTTTTCAACTACAAAGTAACTTGACGGTTGGGTGAGGTTGTCCTCAAAAATCAGTTCATGACTTGTGCCAGTCTGATTTACTTGTCCATTCACAAGCTTCGAAACGATGCTCCCGCCAATAATCTTGTACACGTCAACCGCTGAACGGCGCAAATTCTTCACCCGGTATTGAACGGTTCCATGTACCCGCGGTCCTGTATCCGAATTGAATTCAAGTCTTCCTCCCGATGCCTCAAAAGCATGCCAATAGTCCAATTCAAACCAATCTAAGTAAAAATCAAAATTATTTTCCCGGGGAGGGCTAGGTGGTTTGTCCTCAGCGATAATGGTTAAGAAATTGGGTGTATCTCGATGGATAAATTCGCGCTGCTTAACATCGCGGACAATTATTGGAGCGGCTTGTTTCCTCCATTCAGCCACCCGTCCCTGTTGTATTTTGTTGAACATAATGCGAGCACGGTGTTCAGCGTTATTTTTTGTTTCTGCGCCCTGCAACCTGATGCGAAGTTGTGCATTCCGCTGAATGTCTCCGCGTGGCATAGCACGAGGAACATCAATTCGGAAAGTTTTCTGGCTGAGGGTTCTATTTTGATTTTGGTTTGTCAGCCCCTGCCAGAAATAGTGATCCGCTAACTCGGATTTGACATCAACGAGCGCATCGTGCAGGTAATCTTTTTCAAAATGTTCTGTCTTTTTAAAAGCAATGGGAATAGGTGCATCCGACGTTTTGGGAACTACATCTTGTTCACCCACTCGCGAGCCGCTAGCGCCCCCCCAAAAAAGCCAGTAGATGTTCTCATTGGTAAACTTATTGCCAATGAGTGCTTGTCCGTAAAAAACAATCGAATCACCCAAATTAAATTTTCCATTGTCGTCTCTGTCGAAGATATAAACGCCAACCCGTCTTCCACCATTCTCCATCGTGACTGTATCGGGATCGATTGATGCGGCATCTGCCCCAATTCGCTTGAGGGTATTATAAGTCACTTCGTAAAGGTCTGTCCGAGTAATTGGGATTTTGTATCTCTTTTGAGGACTGCTCTGAGCCGCCGGGGCCGCCAAAGCACTTCGCTCCAAACGGCTCGAATACTGCCGCCATACCTTTGCCTGATCGTAGTTAAGCAAGTTTTTCTGAAAGAGTTGCTCAAAGGGTTGGGAGGCAGAAGTGTTAAATTGATTTGCGGCGGGAGCCATCGGGGCAACCGGCGCAGAACGAGGGAGATGGAAATCGATCCGAACTTGTAACTGGTTATAGATTTTGAGTTGCCCGCTTACGGGATTATACTGAACTGGTTGAATCTGTAGTCGAGCAACGCGCTGCTCCCGGATAAATCCGAGTGGGACAACTTCGACGAGTTTGACCGGGTGAAAGGTGTTTCTTCGCTGATAAAAACTGGTATCCATATCGATTGCCGATTGTTGATGGTTAAGCGTCGGTCGCTGGGCTGGGACAATAGGCTTCGATTGGCGTATCTCAGATTGAGAACTCAAAATACTGGCATAAGGTGAGGCGCCACCAGGAATACCAATCAGTTGCATATAGACGGGTAAGCGGGGACGTCCAATCTCCATACTGAGCACTGCACTTTCAAAGGTGATTTCCGCAAAGGGGCGTCCTTCAACTTCTCTTTCATTAAATTGCAAGGGTGGCAGGCGAAATTTGAGGATAAGGCTATCTGCATTGGCATAAACGATTTGCAGCGGTGACTCGGCGAGGCAAGGCGTCAGAATAAGGAAATATACAAGGGAAAACGCTAGGAAAAGCCAATAAGAGGGGGCGGAGCGGATGGAGATTTGTAGCACGGGGGTTGTCCTGCAATACTCATCCGGAAAGTGGTGGGACTTCCTCATTTCTCGATTTTCCCACTTACACATTTGATTTCCTCAATGGCATAATGATCGATTTCAACCAAGATATGATGGGGAACCTCGGCGAGGAATAAGGGGGCAGTCAAAGAGGCAGGTGGTTTGCGTTGATGTGCAGCGCCTAAAAACTAAGAGCTGAAGCGCAATATAAGAACTTTCATGCATTTCCACGCGGTGGCGCAGAGATATTCTGATAAAGGTCCGGAGCTTTCTCTTTGGATACGGCGCCAGATGGCAACTTTATAACTTCATATACAGATGGCTCCTGTTCGCCTATCCTAATCGATAGAATATCACCTACTACGAGCGTTCTGCCGGCTTTGGCTTTTTGTCCGTTGACCTGAACCCGACCATGCTGACAAAGTTTAGTCACAACAGTGCGACGTTTAATGATGCGGCTTACCTGTAGAAACTTGTCTAGACGCATCGGTTTTCCTCAAAGCCAAATCTAGTGGTGCAGCTTGTTCATGCGCATCAGCATGCTTCAGAGCTACATCTAATACTTCCATCATGCCATCGACCTTGTAAAAATGGACGCTGTTCCTAATTTCGTCGGGAATTTCAGGGAGATCCTTGTCGTTATCCTCAGGGATAATGATACTCGTTATACTATTTCTGTGGGCTGCCAGAACTTTTTCCTTCAGACCTCCAATTGGCAGGACGCGTCCGCGCAACGTGATTTCTCCGGTCATCGCAACATCTTTCCGAACCTCTTTACCGGTCAGTGCGGAAATCATCGCAGTGGCAAGCGTAATTCCCGCCGAAGGTCCCTCTTTGGGAACTGCCCCCTCGGGAACGTGGATATGGATGTCATTTTTCTCGAAATCAAAATCAGGAGGCACATCGAGCGATTCCGCGAACGATCGAATATAAGCAAGTGCGGTCTGCGCTGATTCACGCATAATGTCCCCAAGTTGGCCTGTCAAAGCCAATTCGCCGTCCCCTCGCATGGTAGTAACTTCAATGCCAATGATATCCCCGCCTACCGGCGTGTAGACCATCCCGGTCGCAACGCCAACTTCGTCGTGTTCTTCTGCTTTTCCACGCGTAAATTTTGGAGGTCCCAGATACTCACCGAGATTGTCAACATCAATC
Source organism: Candidatus Poribacteria bacterium (assembly GCA_965198175.1). GTDB lineage: Bacteria > Poribacteria > WGA-4E > WGA-4E > PCPOR2b > JAPPKS01. The sequence continues at coordinate 4,807,495 of OZ240245.1, read as the reverse complement.
TGGATTTGTGCGTTCTCGTTTCCATCTTTCACAATTTTCTTCGCAACTTTGCGACAGATGCCCGTGATTTCCCGTTCCAAATTTCGAACGCCAGCCTCACGCGTATATTTATGTATGGTCCCAAAAATGGATTCATCTGAGAATTGAATGGATTTCTCCTTCAGACCATGGGCTTTGAGTTGTTTCGGAACGAGGAACAGACTAGCAATTTTGTGTTTTTCATACTCTGTGTATCCAGGTAACTCAATGATTTCCATACGATCTTGCAAAGGTGCTGGAATGGTCACTCGCGTATTGGCCGTCGTTATAAACATCACTTCAGACAGGTCAAATTGAACATCAAGGTAGTGATCCCGGAAGGTGTCGTTCTGTTCAGGGTCAAGCACTTCCAATAGCGCAGAAGCGGGATCGCCTCGAAAGTCCATACTCATTTTATCAATTTCATCCAAAAGAAAAAGCGGATTTCTTGATTTGGCATCTCGTAAACCTTGAACAACTCGACCGGGTAAAGCGCCGATATATGTCCGGCGGTGTCCACGAATTTCGGCTTCATCACGAACCCCTCCCAGAGACATACGGATAAAGTTCCGGTCCGTTGCGCGGGCGATCGATTTCCCCAACGAAGTTTTGCCAACGCCGGGCGGGCCGACAAAACAGAGAATCGGCCCTTTGAGTTTATCAACCAATTTGAGAACAGCAAGAAATTCAAGGATCCGTTCTTTGGGTTTTTCGAGGCCGTAATGATCTTCTTCTAACATCTGCTCTGCTTCATCAAGCCCGATTTTGCCCTCCGTTCGTTTACTCCAAGGCATTGCCAGAAGCCAGTCGATATAAGTTCGGATGACGCCAGCTTCGGCGGACATCGGCGGCACCTGTTGAAGCCGATCGACCTCCTTGATCGCTTTCTCCTCGGCCTCTTCGTTCATGCCGGCTGCCTTTATCTGTTCGCGCAGTTCCTCGATTTCAGCAAAATCGTCTCCTCCTCTGCCGAGTTCTTTTTGGATTGCCTTCATCTTCTCGTGGAGGTAGAACTCTCGATGGGTTTTTTCAACCGATTTCCGTACTTGATGATTGAGTTTCTCTTCCAGCTCGATCAAATCTAATTCTTCTTCAAGAAGTTCGATGACTACCTGTAAGCGTTTAATGGGATTTGTCTCGTCCAGGATACGTTGTAATTTCTCTGACTCTACGTTAGGGCTAACGAACATGGCAATTGAATCTGCTAGATTGCCGGGTTCCTCTTCTTTCCGAAGAACAATCAAGGATTCAGAGGAAATTTGCTGCCGGTTTGCCTTGATATATTTTTCAAAAGTGTTAATCGCTATTTTCATTAGCGACTTAGCCTCTTTCGACTTATCCGACGCCTCGCGTATAATTTTGATTTCCGCTTGAAGAAATCCGTCTTTTTCAAAGCATCGAAGGACAATTGCCCGATTTTCTCCGACGATTGCAATCCGAATTGTTCCATCATGGGGGTCATAAGATTCGGCGATGCTTGCGACTGTTCCGACTCGATAAAAATCCTCAGGGGCAGGTTCCTCTTTTTCCTTGTCCTTCTGATTGAGTAAAAGGACCAACGAACCTGTATGTAAAGCATTCGTCGCCGCCAAAACTCCCATCTTGCGAATCACAACGAGCGGTTGATTATGTCGTGGAAAAATGACACCCTTACCAGGTAAAGGAATAACCGGTAGAATACCACTTTCATCTATCTGATGGTCTGTGATTAGATTCGGATCCATACTTTGACTCCTTGTTAATCATCAATTGTTTGTTATATCAGGCACTCAACACTTTCCGGTCATCCTCATAAACCAACAAAGGCGGTTTGCCCTTCAAGACAGAATCCGCTGTGATGATACATTCCCGGACACCTTTCAGAGCTGGGATTTCATACATCGTATCTAACATAATACTTTCCATGATTGCCCTTAATCCTCTTGCCCCCGTCTCACGCCTAATAACCTCTTGAGCAATAGCGGCAAGTCCTTCCTCTGTCACCTGAAGGTTAACGTCTTCATAACTAAAAAGCTGGCAGTACTGTTTTACAACGGCATTTTGGGGTTCAGTTAAAATTTGAATTAATGCAGGTTCATCTAACTCGTGAAGTGTTGCAGTTATAGGCAGACGTCCAATGAACTCCGGGATAAAGCCATATTTTATCAAATCTTTGGAGATTGCTTGCTCAAGAAGTTCGTGGACTTTACTCTCACGCTTCGCTTGGACTTCTGAACCGAAGCCCATCATTTGCTTGCCAATGCGCTCCTGGACAATTTTTTCGAGTCCAATAAACGTGCCGCCACATATAAATAGAATTTTCGAGGTATCTACTTCAATATATTCTTGGTGTGGATGTTTCCGTCCCCCTTGTGGAGGCACATTGGCTGTTTTGCCCTCCAAAATCTTCAATAATGCTTGTTGGACACCTTCGCCCGAAACATCTCGCGTAATGGAAGGATTTTCGAATTTTCGACTAATCTTGTCAATCTCGTCAATGTAAATAATACCAGTTTCAGCTCGCTCAACATCGCCGTCTGCTGCCTGTAGAAGCTTCAAGACAATATTCTCAACATCCTCACCTACGTATCCCGCTTCTGTCAGGGTTGTCGCGTCAGTAATCGCGAAAGGCACATTCAATATCCGAGCCAACGTTTGAGCCAGAAGAGTCTTTCCCGTTCCTGTCGGTCCCATCAGCAGAATATTGCTTTTGTCTAAATCTACGCCAACTGGATTTTTTTCAAATTTCAATCTTTTGTAGTGATTATAGACAGCAACAGCTAAAATCTTTTTTGCTTTTTCTTGACCAATCACATACTCATCGAGCTTTGTTTTAATTTCAGACGGGTGAGGGAGAGAAATTCCATCGGAAAGAGCTGAAGATTCATCGGCATGTTCTTCTTCATCGTCATCTGTGATAATATCGTGACATACCTCAACACATTCGTCACAAATGTATACTGTGTTTAAGCCTACAATTAGCCGTCTTACATCATCTTTGCTTTTGTTGCAAAAAGAACACCGTAAATTGTCTTCACGATTACTAGACATAAGATTCTCCAAGAGTTGGTGACTAGTATAAAGGGGAATAGCTCATGCCAAAGATTAGTTCAAACAGGGATTCGGCGCGGTTTGGGCAGGCAAGTTTCATACTAAACCCCAGAACTTGTATTGGCTGGCGGCCTCGACCTTCCAATAAATTAGCACTTTGCTTTAACTGAGCCAAGAGATTATAGAAAATAAGTTCAACAGCCAATACAGAGACAGGTCAAATCAGTAATTTCATTATCACATCTCACGCTTCATCCTTCTGCACCTGAGTTACTCGGCGAGAAACAACGTTATCCACGATGCCGTATTTAAGCGCTTGTTGGGCAGTCATAAAAAAATCCCGGTCTGCATCTGCTTGAATTTTATCGTCGGATTGCCCCGTATGCTTCGCTAATATAGCATACAACTCTTCCCGGATGCGAAGGATTTCTTTCGCCTGAATATCAATGTCAGAGGCCTGTCCGCCAACGCCACTTATAATGGGTTGGTGAATTAAAACTGTGGAATGAGGCAGAGCGTACCGTTTACCAGCGGCGCCGCCAGCTAGTAGAATAGCACCCATGCTGTAGGCTTGACCGACGCACCATGTCTGAATATCAGGTCTGATATATTGCATGGTGTCATAGATAGCCAATCCCGCTGATACAGAACCTCCTAGCGTATTGACATAAAGCACGATGTCCGCATCTGGATTGTCACTCTCCAAAAAGAGCATCTGGGCAATGATACTGTTTGCAACAGCATCATCAATTGCCGCTCCAGCCATAATAATCCGATCCTTAAGTAACCGTGAGTAAATATCATAGGATCGTTCACCACGACTAGTTTGTTCCACAACAATAGGAACAAGGTTCATCGGTGCTCCTCATAATTCAGGATGTGACGAAAGCACGCAAATTATATTACGAAGGGATGATCAAGGACTGCTTCGCGGAAGCCTGCTGAATAAGGAATGCATATATCTTTTCATTCCGTAGCTGCTCTCTGAATTCTTCCAAGCGATTGCTCACCTTTAGCAAACTGGCGTATTTTTGAGAGTCTCGGTTTTGTCGTTCTGCAATAAGCCGAATTTCTATATCTAATTCGTCATCCGTCACACCGATATTTTCTTCTTCAGCAATAGTATCAAAAATCCACGCTTGTTTAATTTGCCGAATCGCATCTCCACGAAGTTCTGATGGAAGTTTTTCCATATCCACTCCCGCCTGCTCTGGCGTTTTACCTTCAGTTCTCAATTGTCCTTGAATATTCTGAGTCATCTGCTGTACGTGCCGGTCGATTAATGACTCAGGAAGATCGATCCCAGCTTTCTCAATTAACTGCTGAAGGACTTCATCCCGCTGACGTTGGTATATAATACCCTTCTGTTCTTCTACGAGGTTGTTCCAAATTGCACCATAGAGTTGGTCATAATTTTCATATTCCAAATCTTTGGCGAATTCGTCATCAAGCGCAGGAAGGTGCTTTTCCGTAAGTGCATGTAATGTCAGATGGAACACCGCTCGTTTGCCAGCGAGTTCTGAATTTGCTGCGGTCTGCTCAAAGTCAACCCCGATTTTCTTGGAACTTCCAACAGACATGTCGATGAGTGCCTCCTCGATTTCGGGCAAAAGGGTACCCCGTCCGATTTCAACATCCACATCTTGCTTGGCTCCATCTTTAATCGGCTGCCCGTCAACAAAACATTCCCAGTCAACCCTGACAGAATCTCCTATCTGAACAGGCCGATTCACCTCAAGCGGCACAAAGGTAGCATGCTGCGCTTGTAATTTGCGGATATACGCCTCAACTTCATCTCGTGGCACATTCGCCGGGGTTTTATCTATAATCAACTCTTCGTAGTTAGGAAGGACGAGATCGGGTTGAATATCAATAGTGGCTTCAAAAACAATCGGCTTACCCTCCTCAATCTCTATTTGATCAAGCGGTGGCGAAATTTCAGGGCTGTTAAGGGGAGTAAGCTTCTCAGAGTCTAACGCTTGTTCGTAGGCGGGTGGGACAAGATTTTGAAGGGATTCAGATTTAATATATTCAGCGAAACGCGCTTTAAGGATACTAGAAGGAACCCTTCCTCTCCGAAAGCCGGGAACGGAAACTTTCGTTCGTAACGCCCGATAAGTGCGTTCAAGTTCTTCATTGATCTCTTCAGCGGAAATTTCTATCCGCAGGCACATTTGATTATTTCCCAGCTTTTCTACTGCAACCTTCAACTAAATCTCCAGCCTATATCCTAAAGATGTGAGAGATGGGCGAGGAGGGACTCGAACCCTCACGGGAGTAACCCCAATAGATCCTAAGTCTATCTTGTCTGCCAATTTCAACACCCGCCCATACTCGTGATGCGCCGTGAAGGAATCGAACCTTCAACCGCCTGATTAAGAGTCAGATGCTCTGCCAATTGAGCTAACGGCGCAAAGACAACAATGCGTCCAGAGGGACTCGAACCCCCATCAGATCCGAAGTCTATTGCTCTATCCAGATTGAGCTACGGGCGCCACTCACCATATCAAAGATTAGCAGACGGCACTCCACTTTCAATCTTCAACAGAAAAAATGGGGTGGATGATGGGATTTGAACCCACGACCACTTGATCCACAGTCAAGTGCTCTACCGACTGAGCTACATCCACCATCATCATGGCACGCCCGGCAGGATTCGAACCCGCGACCTACTGATTAGAAGTCAGTTGCTCTATCCAACTGAGCTACGGGCGCAATAACATTAACATTGGATGGGCACAGATTTGAACCTCTAACCTTTCGATTCTTCAGATTGAAACACGCTTGTCAAGCGCGCTTGCCGTACTGTATCCCATCCCTTAAGCTGTCTATGACCCATGTTTATTGTAGATTCATTAGTCGGGGCGAGAGGATTTGAACCTCCGACCTTCTGCTCCCAAAGCAGACGCGCTTGCCGGGCTGCGCTACGCCCCGATTCCAAAAGTAGACTAAATATACCACATTTTATGGGCAGTTGCAAGCCAAAATTCAGCATGGATGTGATGTTCAACCTCTCTGAAGAATGCTGCTGATACAGCATCAGCGTTAGGATGAGATTTAAATGGCGGTTTGGGAAAAAGTTTGCTAAAATACGCCTAGCGAAGAATTTCTTAGTCGGGAGTCCAAAAATCGTGAAAATCGGAGAATCCAAAACATAGCGCGAAAAAGAGAATTGCTATATCCGGATGAAATCAAGATATACATCTTGTCGGGGCAGGACGGAACTACGAATGCACATCTGAATATATTGGGAGTATGTCACTTTTAAACGTTAAATTTCTCAAACAACTGGATTGTCTACAAATTCGCTCTCACAAGATGTTCCGGGGCAAGTCTAAAGGTGAACGACGGAGCCTCAATCGTGGTGTCGGCATCGAGTTTGTCGATTACCGTCCCTATGAACTTGGGGACGATTTGCGACATATTGACTGGAATGTTTATGCTCGGTTGAATCTTCCCTTTATCAAGTTGTTCAGCGCTGATGAAGACCTTTCAATCTTTATTTTTATTGATAATAGCAAGTCGATGAGTTTTGGGACTCCCGCAAAACTGGAATGCGCCAAACGAATTGCAGCCACCTTGAGTTATATTGGTTTGGCAAATTTCGATCGAGTTTCTATTATCACTCTCTCTGGCCAGATAATTCCAATTGTACCGCTCACATACGGGAAAAGCCAATACCCGAAGGTTTCCAGAGCGATCGAAGCAATAGCCGCAGCGCAAGAAACCCATCTGGGGTCATGTTTGACACACTTTGGCGCTAGTACAAGACAAACTGGTGTTGCGATTGTCATCTCAGATTTTTTAGACAGAGATGGCTATGAACTGGGGCTTAAGCAGCTCATAGCTCGAAAGTTTGATTTGACTGTCATTCAGTTGCTAAGTGATGAGGAGCTGCACCCAAAACTTTCAGGCGAATTGCGTCTAGAAGATGCAGAAACAGGAGAGAAAAAAGAAATTACAGTTAGCGATCGAACTCTTGCTAACTACAGCGAACGAGTCAATACTTATTGCGATCGCTTGAAAGGTTTCTGTCTGAATCAGGGTATTACCTATATTCATATTAATAATAGCGTGCAGATTGAGGAATTCATCTTTCAGAGTCTACGCAAAGTTGGTTTGATTTTGTGAATTGTGTTTTGAACTCAGTACCGATTATGACTATACTTCGGCTAGAATCGTTGAATTCGGAAAATTACATTCTCGAACTATAAAGGATTGCCTCGTCGATTCGCTGATATACAAAGAGTTCGCTTGAATCGAACAAAACTTCCAACTCCCGTTGAGCATCCTTCGGGGAATCTGAAGCGTGTACGATATTATGGGTGACGTCAATTGAGAAATCGCCTCGGATGCTGCCCGGTTCAGATTCGGTAGGGTTTGTTGCACCGTTGAGCAAACGGACAAGCTCAATTGCGTTTCTGCCCTGAAGGGCGATAGCAACAATGGGTGTTGATGACATAAATCGGATTAGATAGTCATAGAAAGACTTCCCCCGATGTGGGAAATAGAGTTCTTCTGCTTTTTGACAGGGAAGTTGAAGCAATTTCAGACCGACGAGTTTAAGACCTTTGCGCTCAAATCTACTGATGATTTCGCCGATTAACCCTCGCTGAACGCCGTCGGGTTTAATCAGAACCAAAGTTTTTTCTTGCTCCATTTTACCTTCTATCTGCGTAATGCATGTTCATCATGTTCGTAATGTGTAAAAGATTAACGGCTTATGAAAATGATGGTAATTAACTTTAGCTATATGGCCACAATACCCACTATTTCCAGCAAATGTTTTCCAGCCTTATCACACTTCATACTCTCCGTTCCTTTTATCTTTCCAGACCGCCACTGATTCGGTCTAAGCCACGATGGATTTCTTCGAGCGAAGTGGCGAAAGAAAGGCGTAGGTGTCTATCCGCACCAAATCCATTTCCCGGCACGACACCAACCTTTGTATCCTCAAGCAGATATGCTGCCATGTCCATAGATCCGTGGATTGTTTTTCCGTGAATGGTGCGTCCGTAATGCGCGGAGAAATCTGGGAAGATATAAAACGCCCCTTGCGGTTTGACATACGTAATCCTTTCAATTTCATCGAAGCGCTGGCAAATCACATTCCGTCGTTCCTCAAAAGCCCGCCGCATTTCTTCAACCGCCTTTTGCGAACCAGTAATCGCAGCGTGGGCGGCTTTCTGCGCAATTGAGGTGGGATTGGAGGTGCTATGAGACTGGATGCGTGACATTGCGCTAATGGCTTTTTCGGGCCCGGCTGTATACCCAATCCGCCACCCCGTCATTGAGTACGCTTTGGACACTCCGTTGACAACAAAGGAAATTTCCTGAATGTCCTCGCTAAATGACGCGATACTTTGATGCTTCAAACCGTCGTATAGTAGCGATTCGTAGATTTCGTCAGAGATAAGGTAACTCCGGTGTTTAACCGCAATCTCAGCAATCTGTCTGAGCGTTTCTGTATCGTAGATGGTACCCGTAGGGTTGCTGGGACTGTTGATAATTATCGCCTTTGTTTTATCCGTGATGGTTTGTTCAATCTGTTCCGGGGTCATACAAAAGTTTTGCGCGGCGGAAGTCTCAATAACAACAGGAGTTCCATCAGCGAGTTTCACGATTTCAGGATAGCTGACCCAGTATGGCGCGGCGAAAATGACTTCATCCCCAGGATTGCAAATTGCTTGTAGAATATTATAGATTGAATGCTTCGCGCCGCAGGAAACGATAATCTGCGACGGTTTATACGTTAAGCCGTTGTCCCTTTTGAATTTCTCAACGATTGCGGTTCTTAGTTCTGGGATGCCGGCTGCGGGGGTGTATTTGGTGAAACCTTCGTGAATTGCAGCGATTGCTGCTTCTTTAATGTAGTCAGGTGTGTCGAAGTCGGGTTCTCCGGCTCCAAATTTAACTACATCAAACCCTTCAGCCAACATCGCGTTGATTTTTGCAGTAATCGCTAACGTCGATGATGGTGCGACTTTTTCGCCCCGTTGAGCGAATGACAGCATTAACGGTATCCTCCTGAAATTTTGATAACTGGTGATTGGTGGGGCGATTTCTGCTTCACGGCTCCGAATCGGTGAGTAGATGAGTATTAAGTCTAGCTCACTCGATCACTCCGCCATTCACCATACTATTTACAACTTCTTTTCGAATTCTCTCAACAATTCCTTCTGTTTTCCCGTCAAGGATCGGGGGATTTCAACCTTAATCTGAACCCGGAGATCGCCTGTGTGTCCTGATGAATCGGTGATGCCTCGTCCACGCAATCTCAACTGTTGGTCGGGCTGTGTTCCCGGGGGAATCTTCAATTCCACCTGTCCTCTCAGCATTGGGAGGCGGATTTTTCCTCCTAAAGCAGCTAGGGTGAAGGTAACCGTTATCTGAGTTACAAGATTTAGGTCTTCCCGTTTGAAATTGGGGTGAGGTTGGACCGAGATTTTTACTTGCAGAGAACCGCGTTTTTCGCCGCTAACCGATTTGCCCTGACCAGTAAGGCGAAGCATTTGCCCATCTTTAATTCCCGATGGAATCTTAACTGTGATAGTGTGATTATCGATTCGAATCTGCTTTTCCGCACCAAATACGGACTCCTCGAAAGTAATTGTCAGATTTGCTTGAGAGTTGCCACTGGGGCGCGTATGGAAGCGCGATCCACGTCGAGTAAACATATCCCCGAATACATCGCCAAAATTGCCAAAAATCTCTTGACCGAAAATATCGCCAAATTGAGAAAAAATCTCGTCGTAATTCCTGAACCCTTGAAATCCTGAGTCATGCACGCCCGCATGCCCATGTAAATCATAAATTTTCCGCTTTTCTGGATCTGATAGAACTTGATACGCATTGGAGGCTTCTTTGAATTTGTCCTCGGCTTTTTTGTTCTCCGGATTTTTGTCCGGATGGTATTTCACTGCCAATTTACGATATGCGCGTTTAATCTCTTCAGGCGAAGCATTCTTACTGACACCAAGCACTTCATAATAATCCTTTTCTGGCATCTAGCTTCCTCCTCGTTCGAATGAATTCGTGAAATAAGATTTTATGCTTCCTATCAGAGACATGTGTTCAAATCCTCACACCAGAAGCAAATTTTAACTATCTGGAGACACGCCAGCGAAATTCATTAGATAAAATTCATTTACTTCCAGTAGTCACAACTCTTGATGAACGTCTTATTCTATGCTTGTGCCAAGACGACAATCGTGACGGTCGCGAAACGCGGGACAAATCTTCCTATGCTTCTTTTCTATTCGCATATTTCGATAGATTCCGTGCTTTTCAATTGACATCTCAGCAAAAAAGGAATATGTTATTACGACTTATCTTCGCGCTAGAAGTACAGGGATGGGGGATGTGAAGAGGATACGAAAAACTTTCGAGAGCGAACTTGCGCAAAAAGAACCGTTTCAGAAAGAATCCCCAGCCGCAAAATGACCTCGTTGTGCTCTACCTTGATTTTTATCCCTTCGTCGATTCTCGCTCAAGCTGCCTCGATTACGAAATCCTGAAAAGGCTCAATACCGTAGATTTTCAAGCCCCGAAAGACAGGGAATTCTTGAAGAAATCCGACGAGATTAAAATCCCGGCGCTAATGCATACAATGCCTTATATCTAGACATAGCTGCGGTCCAGAATCTCTGCGATTTGAATGGCATTTAATGCCGCTCCTTTGCGGAGATTATCGGCGACAACCCACAGATTGAGTCCGTTTTCGACTGAGGTATCCTCACGGATTCGTCCAACGTAAACTGCATCTTCGCCAGCAGTATTGACGGGAAGCGGATATTTTCGATTTTGTGGTTCATCAACAAGGGCTACGCCAGGGGATCCAGAAAGAATTTCTCTAGCCTCGTCCGCCGTGAGTTTACGAAGGGTTTCGACGTTAATAGACTCGGCATGGGCGAAAAATACAGGCACCCGAACTGTTGTCGCCGATATCCCGATTGAATCGTCCACAAGAATTTTTCGGGTTTCATTGACCATCTTTATCTCTTCTTCACTGTCACCGCTATCGGAAAAGGGCCAATCGAACCCGACATTAAACGCCATCTGGTGTGGGAATTGTTCCTGTTTAATCGGACGCCCTTCCAGCGCCGCTACTGTTTGGTCAATGAGTTCAACGATGGCGGCGCCGCTTTTACCCGAAACGCTCTGATATGTGGAGATAACGATGCGCTTAATCCCAGCAGCGTCATAGATTGGCTTGAGCGCGACAACCAACTGGATGGTTGAGCAGTTTGGGTTGGCGATAAGGCCCTTATGTTTGATAGCCGCGTGCATGTTCACCTCAGGGACGATAAGCGGGGTATCAGGGTCCATTCGAAACGCGCTCGTGTTGTCGATAACGAGGCACCCTTTTTCTACCGCAGTGGGCATAAATTCACGGCTGACAGATGCTCCTGCAGAGGCGAACACCAGATCTATGCCATCAAATGAATCATGCGTCAACTCTTCGACCAAAATCGACTCATCTTTGAATGTTAGAATTTCACCTGCTGAACGATGAGAAGAAAGCGGCTTAAGAGAGGCAACGGGAAATGCCCGCTCTTCGAGAATGCTTATTATGGTATTCCCGACGGCGCCTGTCGCGCCGACAATAGCAACACGGTAACTTGTGCTCATATGAAGATTAACCTCTTGAAAAATATTAACGAAAATTGTCAATCCACGGGCATATTCTACCACACGTAGAGCGGAATACGCAAGTTGAGCCCAGATTTTTTTTTGGGATAACACTCTGATCTTATTGGGTGGTAAACAATGCAGCAGCAAATGGCAAGCGAAAAGAAAATGTTCGATGATGGAAAGGGAACAATCCTGTTGTCTCTTGGACCACCTGCGCCTAATGATACGAAAAAATAACCGGACTCAGATTATATCACCTACCTCGGGTTTTAATTCCAGCTTGACCTTCTAGTCCCGAAGGACATTGAGGTAGCGTAAAGGAGTATCTAAATGAAGCGAATGATTTTCGATGACTTATACTGTTGGTCAATTTTCAGCGAGATGCGTCAGGTCGACTTTAATGGACACCTGTGGGTGCGTCCCGAAGGAAATATACTCATTGATCCGGTGCCGATGATTGACCCAGACCTTGAGCAATTGAATCGACTCGGCGGCGCGGCATGGGTCATCATTACGAATCGAGATCACGAGCGGGAGGCAGAGGTTTTCAGAAAACGCACAGGTGCGAAAATTGTCGTGCATCAAGCTGATGCCGATGCTTTGTCCGTCAAAGCGGACAGATTAATCGTTGATGGCGAGGAAATTGTTCATGGTTTGCGAGCAATCCATTTACCGTTCGGGAAAAGTCCCGGCGAAATCGCGCTTTACTTTCCTGAAAAACGAGCCATCCTATCTGGAGATATCATCGTTGGGGAACCAATTGGACACCTATCACTGTTGACAGACGAGAAGTTGGAGAATTCTACAAAGGCAGCGCTGACACTTCGGAAAATCCTTGCTTTATCGTTCGATGCGATTCTTGTTGGCGATGGACACTCAGTCCTTCAAGATGCACGTCAACGCTTGGTAGAGTGTCTCCAATGCCGAACGGATATTTACATCAACCGAATTAGTATCAATGAGATTGAATGGGTGAAGCGGAATGCCCCAACGCCCTACGATTTCGAGGAAAAGGATATTGACCCGCTCATTGGGGGGAAGCATCTAGGGTATCGGTTAATCCTTTTGCAACCGAACAAGGCGAGTTTCCCAATGCACCTGCATAATTTTGGGGAGGAAATGTTTTATGTGATTGAAGGTTCTTGCATCCTCAAAACCCCGCGAGGCGACCTGTCCGTAACGGTGGGGGATTTCATCGCCTTCCCGCCCGGTGCGGCGGGAGCCCACAAATTCATAAATACGGGAAACGCGCCGTGTACGTTACTTGCGGTAGGCATGTCGATCGCTCATGATGTCAGTGAATATCCAGACTCCAACAAAGTTTTCCCCTATGTAACACGACGAATTTTCCGTAAGGATGAGAGTGTGGACTACTGGGATGGCGAAGTGTAGTTTTCAAGACTATACCGCGAGCGGTCACGATGACACGTTCCGATTTTGTATCTAGTACCACATTATTGGATAATATGCACGCGGTTTTTCCCGCGCGTCGTTTCGTCCGACATCACAATCGGTGTTTCAATAAAGGCAATGAACTGCCCGTCCGTGCTGATGTCGATGGTGTCGTAGGGAAGTTGTCCTTCCACACGGTAGGTATAGAGGTATTTGGCTAGTCCTCCGCCCGTGGCACCAAGGTCAAAGACAGAGACCCCATGGAGTTGTTCTTCGTCGTTTCGACTATCTTTGGAGATGCTGACGGCAGCGTAGCGGTCCCTAGCGTCAACACGTAAGCCCTGCGGCATGTTTTCCAATGTCCACTGCCAGACTTTCTCACCCGTCCATTTGTAAGCGGACAACGTTAGCCCATTTGGGTGGGCAGCGGGCGGTTGCTGTGCTCCTTTCTGTAAGTGATACGGGATGAAAGTGTCACCTGTCACGAAGAGTGCGAACGCATTGGTTGCTGCAATTGTACCTGCGGTCGCCGTGATTGGGATGTCGCTGACTTCAAGTGGCGTCGTGAGCTCGGCTCGCCATAGTGGTTGGACTTTCCCATGCTCTGGATTCATGGCATCGAAGATGAACGCTCTACCGTCTTCCGTGGTAACGTTGATAAATCTTCCGTCCGGCGAAACACCGACGCCTCGCCAAAACTTCACTGCTTTGAAGTAAGGCTTGAGTGGTTCAAAGGAGTATTCCCACCGTTTTGCACCCATTTCCCCATCAATTACGCATAATGTTCCAGGTCTAAATCGTGCGGACGGACTGCTTCCGCTCGTATCGTAGACAAGTGCGATGCTCTGTCCATCGCGGGAATAGTCAAACCATCTGATAATCATCGGCAGCGGCTGATCACTAGGCCATTTCCATTTAAGTTGACCCGTTTCTCCAACGAATCGGTACAGTTGAGATTTTTTCAAAACCACTCCATCTTGGGTCCACGAGTGAACGCCGGCGACGAGCAAATCCCCATCCCGTGTGACCACGATGCGATAAGGCCCCGGATACTGTACCCATGCATACACATCGTTCGGATGGAATGAGGTCGAAGAATTAATGTCATCCGCCATGCGATATTTCCACAGCAGGGCGGGCTTGGTGCCGGACAGTTCATAACCGTAGATGAAGCCATCGGCAGATTGCTCACCGATGTAGAGTCGCCTGCCATCAGGGCTAAACGTTGCATGCTTAACATAGCTTTCTGAAATTCGTATTTTCCAAATCTTGTCTCCAGTGACCGGATTGATGATTGCCAAGTGGCCCGCATCCGTAGCAATTGCCAGTTTTTCGCCATCTGGAGCAAAAGCAACGGTTGTTGATGTTGCCGGCTTCTGCAAATTCTCAAACAGTGACAGCAGATCTCCCAATTCTATCGTGCGAATGCGATATGCGCTCGGCTTGAGAGGGGCGGTCACGCTTACTTCAAATCGATTGTCATCCCCCCATAGTGCTTTAATGCGGTAAGTCTCATGTGGTTCCCACGTAAATCGAATCAGAAAGCGTTTGTCGTCAATTGCCCTCACCCTTTGCATAAGAGAATGTCCGTTATCAATGTGTTCCACCACTGACTCTGCTTTCACCTCAAGAACGGACAACTCCTTTATTGAAACGCTGTCTTCCAATTCAACAGCGATGCCAAACCGTGTAAAAACAACGTTGCCTTCAAGCGTTTTCGCACTCTGTACTGCACCTATTGACATGAGAAGAAAAATCAACGAGGCAAAACATATACGTCGCCGTCGCTGTTGAGTGTTCATTAAACACCTCCGCGGAAATTTGATGTGTGATATGGTTGTAAGTGTTAGAGGGTTAGCTACATTCAAATATCTAATTCGATTGTCAATCGTCACTTGTTAAACCGCAGCCCGCTGTAACCCCCAGCTCAACTGTCTTCCCAAAATCACGCCGATAAATGTATAAGCAAAGCCACTAACGACAACCATTGTCAGGATGTACCAATTTGCGTAGAAGAGGCGATGAAGCGTGATGCTCAGTTGGAAATCAGTGTACACACCGAGGGCATCACAAATGCCGAATACAAGCGCCAAGATAAGGAAATTCCTGCCCCTCTGTGAAATCAGAAAGCCGAATTCGAGCAATAGCACAATCATGCCCGTGTAGAGTAGTGTAATCGGGGTGAATAATCCAAGCGTGACACCGTCCAACAGCAATCGAACCGCCGAGACTAAGGTAATCACTCCAGATTTGGGGATGAGCATCAGCAACGATGTGAGCAAGGTGTAATACAGTATTTCGTTAATTAGCCCGTTGATGAGGAATGAAATTGGTCCAAACAAAGCAGCGGTCAAATTGGAGAGTAGCGTCACTGGCACACTAACAACGATGAAAATCGTTGTCCCAAACAGGGTAATCAGGATGAGCTGTCTGGTTGAGAAGCCGTTGAAAAACCGCCGGTGAAAGCGTAGTAGGAAAAACAGTCCCAGTCCTGTTGCGCCAATCGCAAAGCCGGTAACAGACAGAGCGTGCAGATTTGGGGTTACGATGCGCAACGGCCGTTTAGCACGCAGAATAGTTGTGTCGCTTCCCCAGATTTTGATTTCGATGACGCGGTCGTAGCGACCTGTACCAATAAAATCAGCGCCTTTCGCTTGGGCAGTTTCGGGGTTGAAGTAGATTGGGAGTGGAACAGCGGTTGTACTGCCTCCTGCCAAGCTGGCAAACGCAACACTGCGATTCGTACCGGCGTTGATAGCCTCGGGCGGTGCTAGGAAGGCAACTGGTTCTCCCCGTTTTGAGTCGAGATTCGTTGCCCCAACGATAACGTGAATGACGTCCTGACTGTGGTTGCGCAGGGATACAGCTTGGTACACAATCGGCTGGAAATAGTCCACAGGATGGCTCTTTGCCCCGAACCATCTGCCTGCTCTTCCCAACAGTGGACGTGGGTAGTAGATTGTATCTGGACGACGACGGGAATCGACAACCCCTGTTGCGTCAGTGGGCATTGAAATTGCTTCAATTGAAAGTTGTGCAGATATTTCGTCAACTGTTGCTGAGCGTAGCGACAGAGTCGCAGACCGGTCCCATTGCGTTCCAAATTCATCCTGAAAGAAAACCTTCCCGCCAATCTGCGCTGAATCGGGCAATTTTTCATTCGGAATCTTTAACTCGAATTGGCTGTGCCAAACCTCTGCTTCAACTGAAAATTTCCCTGTCGCAACAAATATAGCTGTCTCGTCGCGTTCCAACTTGTGGATTGGGAGGTTGGAGAAGGTGCCGGGACGAGGTTCGCTATGCCAAATTGATGAGGTTTGCAGCACCTGAATTACTGAAGGGATGTAAAGTACAACGTAAAACGTAACGGGCGCTTCCAACCCGTTTCGCACTAAAACCGTTGCAGTCATTTCGCTGCTACCTAAAACCAACGATTTGGCGCTCCGGTGCTTTGGGTCTGTAACGGCATTTTGGGGGGATGGCGAGTTTGAATTGACGGTGCCGTAAGGAATCGCAATCTCAATCGAACCGCGCGGATTAATTGCAGGTGCTTGGGCGGTTATGGCTGTCGATTCGCCCTTGTCGTACGTAATCTCAAATCGATATCTTTCCCCTGCATCCCAACGGAAATAGAGTGACTCCGTATTGCGCGGATACCCACCGATCTCGAGTTGAGCAACAAGATCTCCCCCTGAACCAACTGCTCGAATGTATTTGACCGGCTCTTGACGGTTGGCATCAAAGTAAATTTTTGCGCCCATCGGAATAAATGCGACCTTCCATGAAGGTAGAGGTTGCTCGGTTTGGTCTGAACAGCCGAAAAAGGAAGTAGATAATAGAATCAACAGTGCTAGGCAATGTAAAATAAACTTGTTTTCGTGTTTCATCTTTAGAATCGCCATCTTTAAACACAAAAAACCCCAGTCTTCATATAGAAAACTGGGGTACAGTTCGCTATTCCTAGACCCGCCGCTTCGGCTTAAGGAACGCAATTTCTGGTTCACAGCCTTCCCGCGAAAACTCTGTGAGAAACACAATTCAGGTAGGTCTCCTGACTGGCGACACCTCGTGTCCGCCTTCCCATCTCAACACATCGGGACAGTGGCAACGTGGACACGATTATTCGTCGTTCACAGTGGCGGGGCCGTGGCGGCTTTTCACCGCGCTTCCCTATTCTCCACAATCACAATTGATTGCTGGCGCATGAATCGAAAAATATTCAGTTTTGAGTTTTCTCTCCGCTGCTCAAATAGTAACAGATTCCCGCAAGGTTTTCAAGCAGAAATGAAATTAGATATCTGGAAACTGCTTGATACGCCATGTCTAGCGTTTCCGGATGCCATGCTATCCGAATGAGACGTCGAAAAGGAGAAGCTACCTGCGGATTATTTCTTGACCGCTCCCCAAGTTGTTTGCAGTTTGTACTTGGGTGTTATTTTAGCCCGCCTTCAATCAAAAATATGAGGTGATTCTCGCCATGGTTAGGCGCGCTTTTAATCATTGTGCAAACCGCGAACCATAATAGCAGCACCGATAGTATCGTGTCCGCCCAGCAAACACGTTTTCGCGGTATAGAAATTTTGTGTGCTCTACTGTGACAATAACAACGAGCGTGGTTTTTTCAATCACTTCATGATGAGCATTTTCCGTGTAGCGGAATGGGTGCCTGCGGACAGGTAGTAGAAATACACACCGCTTGCGACCGACTCACCGCTTGAGTTGCGGCCATCCCAGTAAATCGCCGATGTGCGCGACTCGTACACAGCGGCTGGTTTGAAGCCGACATCAATGGAACGCACGGTGCGTCCGTTGGTATCGTAAATCTCCAACGTCACTTCGGCAGCCTTCGCTAACCGGAACGGGATCCAGGTTTCAGGGTTAAACGGGTTAGGGTAGTTTGCCAACAGTTCATTCTCCGACGGAATCTCGTAGAGTTCCAGATCGGGCAGCTTGATGCGGCTCGCCAACACCTCTTCCACGCTCACGACAATCTGCGGTGGCGGCCGCACGCCGACGTACGGGTTCGCCGAATGCGCTACTATCTCCAGCACATCGCCAACCTTCGCTGCGCGGCGGCTCAATTCAACAAACGTCCCGCCGTACGCTGTCTTCGACGCTTCCGTTCCGAGAACTGTGTCGAGCGAGGCGCCTGAGGACAGGTTCTTCACAGCGACACGGAGATTTGGAATTCGTGACAACATGTCGAATTCGTCTATGACGCCGCCCTGAACATACAGTACCGGCGTCTGGGTACCGCTGAACACCACTGCAGGTGCTGCCGCTGCGCCTTCGTTCTCCCAGGCTGAACCCATCACCGGGATACTGGTTTCCGCAGTTGCGACAACAATATATGCGACGCCGCCTATGACAGGACCGTCAGCAGCGAGATTGTTTTTACTGATTGTATTGAAACCATCGCCAGCAGCGTTGGAGACCGCTATTGCCGCGACACCCTCAACGAGCAACAGGTCGCTAATCATCATGTCGACCGACGAATCAAGCGGCACGCCGAGGAGGTTGTTGCCTAAACCGATGTCAATCCGGGACTCGCCGCCGGTACCTAACGCATCACCGACAAGCTCTAGTGTCGCAGTGCTTTTCATTACGGCAATCAGCCCGGTATCGTCGTAAATATCCGCGTCCGCCCTGCTGCCGGCGCTTTCATCGCCGAGGTAGCTAACCGCAGTGCCGTCGACGAATGTGATGATGAAGTTGACGGCATCGCCGAGCGCGTCGTAGACATCGCCGACCGTTTCGATTGTCCCGTCTTCGCCGTTAATCTGATTAACATCCAACGGGATGTTAATCGCATGCGTACCGGCTGGGATAGACAGCGTAAACATCGGCGACGCGGATACGATGGTTATTGAGGCGGAAATCTCGGTATTTCCTTCGACGCTCGCGTGAACCGTGTTTACACCGGGCGTACTGCCGAGTGTAAGTGTGCTCTCCGCCCTGCCGTTGGCATCAGTCGTGGTGCTCGTAACACTGAGTGTGCCTCCGCCTGTGGTGACTGAGAACGCGACCGGTACACCCTCAAAGGTTTGGCCGTTCTGGTCCTTCACTTCGACGACAAACGGTTTTTCAAGTGCCTCACCGGGGCGCCCTTTCTGGTTATTCCCAGAGACTATGTGAACTCTATGAGGCGTTCGGTTGTCAAAATTTACCTCAACTCCTCTCTCCTGTAAGGTAGGAATGTGTGTATAGATGGATTCGTAGCTCAAGGGGTTATGCCGCAAATTAACATTGTCTCCGGCTCCCAATCCCGTATTAGATACCAAAGGCGAGATATCAGTGATGTTGTTGTACGTGAGATTCAGTAATTCCAGGTTTTTTAGGCCCGCGACAGCAGAGAGGTCCGAAATTCCGTTGCCTGGGAGCTGAAGCCATTTCACGTGAGTCAAGCCCGATACCATTGAGATGTCAGCGAAGTTGTTCCATGCAAAAACCAGTTCCTTCAGGTTAATCAAGCTCGATAACGCTGAGACATCAGAGCCTTCGCTGTTCGAAAGATTCAGGAAAGCCAGGTTCGTTAAGCCCGATAATACAGAAAGGTCAGAGATCGTGTATCCTCCAAGGCTAAGCGAAGTCAGGTTCGTTAAGCCTGATAACGCTGAGATGTCAGAGGTATCGTTGCCAAAAAGGCTGAGCGATGTAAGGTTCGTTAAGCCTGATAACGCTGAGATGTCAGTGATGTTGTTTACTGCAAGATCCAGCTTTCTCAGGTTCGTTAAGTCCGCGACAGCAGAGATGTCAAAGATGTCGTTGCTCCCTAGATTCAGCTCTCTCAGGTTTTTTAAGCCCGCGACAGCAGAGATGTCAAAGATGTCATTGTTACTTAGATTCAGCTCTCTCAGGTTTTTTAAGCCCGCAACTGCAGAGATGTCGAAAATGTCGTTGTTCCAGAAATTCAGATTTCTTAGGTATGTTAAGTCCGCGACAGCAGAGATGTCAAAGATGTCATTGTAACTTAGATTCAGCTCTCTCAGGTTTTTTAAGCCCGCAACTGCAGAGATGTCGAAAATGTCGTTGTTCCAGAAATTCAGATTTCTTAGGTATGTTAAGTCCGCGACAGCAGAGATGTCAAAGATGTCATTGTTACTTAGATTCAGCTCTCTCAGGTTTTTTAAGCCCGCAACTGCAGAGATGTCGAAAATGTCGTTGTTCCAGAAGTTCAGCTTTTTCAGGTTCGTTAAGTCCGCGACAGCAGAGATGTCAAAGATGTTGTTATTGGAAAGGTCTAGGCTTTCTAAATGGGTCGCTGACTCCAAACCGATTAGATTGCTAATGGAAACATTACTTGCATCAAGCTTAAACAAATTTGCCATGTCCGCTCGTGAAATAATGTCATTTGCTGACACGTAAATTGCGTCCGCAATCGCGGCACGGAGGTTGGAGTCGGGGATATCAATCTCCACCTTTCCCTCAAGTAACCCATACGCATCCCAAAGTTCTGTCGTGCCCGCCGTCGTCCCAGAAACAACAGTCTTTCCATCAGGCGAAAACGCTAGTGACTTGACCCGACCGTCATGGTGAAGTATGGCGAATTTGGCTTTTGTCGAGATGTCCCACAGTTTGACTGCCCCATCCGACGCTCCGGTAGCAAGTGTTTTCCCATCGCGTGTAAAAGCCACGGATTCGATCCACACGTAGTTTCCTTCCATAAGGTCCACAATATGTTGTTGCGTCGCCACGTTCCACAACTGCGTCTTTTCCCAGCCACCGGTGGCGAGGGTTTCCCCATCGTGTGAGAATGCCAAAGACGTAACCCACCCAGGCCTATCTCTAAAGGTGGCGACATTATGTCCTGTTGCCACATCCCAAAAGTGTACTGTTCCGTCATCTCCCCCGGCAGCCAGGATACTCGCGTCAGCTGAAAACGACACAGCAATGACCCGTTCCGTGTGTTTGAAGTTGGCTATATGTTGTTGCGTCGCCACGTCCCACACCTGCACCGTCTCATCGTTTACAAAAGCGGCGAAAACCATTCCGTCGGGCGTAAATGACACTGATTGGTCCCGCTCCGGAAGTCGAAAGGTAGCATGTTTAAAGGTGGTAATAGTGCGTCCGGTTCTAACATCCCACAGCTGCACCGTATCCGCCCCACCAGTTGCGAGGGTACTCCCGTTGGGTGAAAATGACACAAAATCGATGCTCTGGCGCGCATGTTTAAACGTGGTAATAATGCGTTCCATTGCAACATCCCACAGCTGTACCACTCCACCGCCTCCACCGCTGGCGACGGTCAATCCGTTCGGTGAAATTGACACGGAATTGACCCTGTCGACCGTTTCCTTATGTCTGAAGGTCGCGATACGGTGCGGCGAAAATTCCCTAAGCCAAAACGTGGCACGTGATACATTCACATTCACGTCAACGGCGTTGACTTGAATCCTTTTTGCGTCAGGATTAGACAGACTCGTCAAGCCATCAGATGGAATAACGCCGTCATAGTCAAATTCGACGACGGCATCCTTTTCGCCCACTAATGCCTGACACGCCTTTACTTCATGACCCCCTGCCAGCAGAAACACCTGGTGAAGCCCTGCTGAATTGCTGACCTTAAGTCGAACCGGTACGCTCTGTGATCCTACGGAAAAGATGACCGGAGAAATGAGTTCAATGGAGGAGGATTCACCCTTATCAGTTGAGGTACTGAGATTAAAATATGGATGGATAGACAAAAATTCGCCATGGCATTCGGACAATTGACTCTGCGGTGGACCAAGTGACGCCCTTAAACCATACGACATGATGTAGGCACCATCGCGGAAATCGTGCGGCAGGTCGAAGGTGTGTCCCAGTTCATGCGCTGCTGTTGTAAAGCTAAATTCATCGGGGATTAGCGCAAATCCGCCATTTTTTCCCATTGGATCTGCAGCACCTAGGGCGCGAGCGCCGAAAAAAGCCTCAATATCATCTGCACTATGGTCAATGACGGTGAGGTAAATGTTCTCATTGAGATCAAACGCCATATTTATCTCTGACTTTACAGGCAAGAATGTGTAGTTAACGTAGAAGTTATCGGCGTGGACTCCATCAACGCGATGCACCATCGGCTCGCCTTGAGCGTCGGTTTCATAGCGAAAGGTGAGGTTCCCGTAGCCGTGCGCTTCCATCTGCTCGGTATAGAAGGTCTGAATATTCCGCATCTCATCCTTCATCTTCTGAACCACGTCGGCGCGATACGGACGGTCGTTCGGAAGAAAGTAAATCATCCGCACTGTGCGCGGTTCACCGACGTTCAGGTTTTCCGAATTGGCTCGGGCGTAGCGGCGGTTGGGGGATTGGTCATAAGGTGTTTCGTCGAGCTGAAATCCGGTAAATCCGCAATAATGCACCCCCTGTTCGCCGGATGGCTGGGCGGCGGCGGTTGAGTTGAGTGCGCATAGTGCGAGGTAGGTTAATATGGAAAACAAGGTGATGCGATAAAGTTGTCTTCTCATGAATCTGGAACCTCTTGAGGTTAAGAAAAGCAGTGGTGCCATTCATTGCGCGCATTAAGAAAACGAGTGATGAAGCTCCCTCTACATGCTTTGCGGCTATATTACTACAAATTCAGGTTGAAAACCAGCACTGTTTTGTATTTGGAGATAATCAACTGTCGTGTAGCGGGGCAAGATGCCCCGCCTACGGGGTGTAGGGACATAGGTTGGACACGATGATCAGTCTGAAAACCAGCACTTGTTTTGCGCTTGACGACGAGCATCTATTGTGCGGCGGGGCAAGATGCCCCGTCTACAAGGGATGGGGCGTAAATGGGGGAAAGTCTGTCAGGAAGAAACAGGCAAAAAAAGCCGAGAAACTATCTCTCGGCTTTTTTCGTGAAAGTCTATTTGCCACGATATTTTCGGGGGAATTCTGGTACCCGATGGGTTTTTTTCCGGTCTTCTCTGATTTCGAGCACGATAGTTTCTATCGTATCTGAGCTGCCTTCAATTTGCTAAATCGCGTTTCCATCTCCAATCGCGTAGATGACATCGCTGAATTTAGATTAGAGACAGAGCCGTTTTGCTGAATCAAACTTTGCAGGAGCCCATTATATAAATCAGCAGTAAACGCACCAAGATTTACGTTCGGGACAGCGGACTTGGCGAACACTCCTTTCTGGCGTTCACAGAAGCACTCATTCACAAACTAAATCACGCCTCAAGGTTACAGTATAATAAAATAATACCATTTATGCTCCTGCCATTACAGAAAAAATCATTACCATTCTTGTATTATTGCAGCATACTTGTCACTATCGTATGTTATATCCTAGGACTTACGCATTTCGGTTTGTAGTAGCGCAATTCATTGCGCGTCCGTCTGGTCGTTCACTTCCCTGTACGTTACCTGACATGCTGTTTTGTGTAGAGACGGGTAATAAATTGCCCTACTACGAACCTTTGAATTTCAACTGCGTAAGCCCTATGTCCTTTAAAACGGTGGAGTGCAATTTCGCAATCATCCACTGTCCTCCATTGTTGATGAGCACGGCGGTCGGGGATGACCGCCGTGCTCATCGGATTGCAACCGCGAAAGTATAGCATGTGCAGTGTATTGCGTCATGCAGTTATTAATGTACTTCAACGCGCGCACGATACGCCCTATCAAAGGACATCTTGCCGTGTTCCTCAATGATTACGCCAGTGCGCTTGTTGCGCCATTTGCGAATTGCATCACAAGTCATTTTGCCCATCTCTACGATAAGGGATGCTTTGGCAGTGCCGTGTCCGTCAATAGTTACCGCCGCTTCGCTTTCAAAATTAACTTCCTTTGATGTGCTTTTGCTTTGACCAAATCCAGCGTGGACTTCCACTTCGACGCCAGTCGTAACTTCAACAGGGCCAATTCCGCCACTCACCTCAGCCTTCGCAGTGATGCTGCCGCCGACATCCCACTCTTCGCTTTGCTCCAGCGTTATCGCGCCGCCAATCAACTGACGCACAACCGCCTCATGCGGCGAATTATTCGCCAACGTGATTGTTGCAGCACGCTTATCTTCAGGATTGGCGATAACCTCGTTTTCAATGGCTATGCCTGCGGCTTCCCAAGCGTCGGCGGTTATCATCACCCGCGACACCTTGTCATTGTAATGAAATTCATGCAGGTCGATATGGGTAAGGTGATTCTGGTCGTTGCCGCTGAAAATCAACGATCCGCCGCCGCCTTCCGCAAACAACTCGGCAGTAACTCCAAACGGGATCTCGACGTGATCAATCTTGTCGTTTGGGAAGTCTCTATCATATCTGCTTTCGCCAATCGGTAGCTTCATGTGCTTCTTATAGTGCCACTTGTCGTCAGTTTTCCACCAGACAGTGATGAAGTCCTCTGGCTTTAATCCAGTTTTCTCAACATGAATAACGCCAGGATGACGAGGCACTTCGTAGAACGTGGTATCCATGTACTCGCCTTGATAGAACTTAAACGACTTTTTGCCAGTTCGATCTTGATTGTGGTAAATGGTTACCACTTCGCCTTGCGGCACAATCAAGGTACGTATCTTTGTCTTATATAGGAGTTACGCAGTTGAGAGCAAATAGGTTATAATTTGAGCATGAATCCATCGAAATATAATGACATTGACTATATCAATTTCTTGGTTGGCACTCAGAAAAGTTACAGTTGTCTTGAGGCAGAAAAGGTTCAACCCCAAACTGATGACTCACCGGCTCATGATTCGATAACCAGACTTTTGCATCGAGATGAACCCGATACCGGCAAACTGTGGCACGAATCAAAAAGTCAGGTGAAATTGAAATCAGGAATTCTAGTTATAGATGATTCGACCCTAGATAAACCTTATTCCCAAAAGATTGACCTAGTGACAAAACACTGGTCGGGGAAACACCATCGAGTTGTGCATGGCATTAACCTAATCACTTTGCTTTGGACGAATGGCGATAGACATATTCCATGTGATTATCGAATCTATAACAAAGCCAAGGACGGCTTGACGAAAAATGACCATTTCCGTGCAATGCTGACGGAAGCGAAGAACCGTGGCTTTGTTCCCGAATGTCTTTGCTTTGATAGTTGGTATGCTAGCCTAGAGAATCTAAAAGCCGTCCGAGATTATGGTTGGAGATGGCTGACTCGTCTAGCTGCCAACCGACGGGTCAGTAAAGATTATTCCGGTAATCGTCCTGTAAGTACAGTGCCGATTGAATCAACGGGTACGATTGTTCATCTTAAGGGTTATGGATTGATTTTGGTATTCAAGGTGGACACTCCAGAAGGTGACATTGAATATTGGGCAACGAACGACTTACACATGAACGAGTTAACACGTCTCAAATATACGGAATGGTCTTGGGCAATAGAAGAATATCATCGTGGCATTAAGCAATTCGTTGGCGTCGAACGGGCACAAGTGCGGTCGACTCGCACTCAAAGCAATCATATCGGTTTAGCGCTGAGAGCCTTTCTGAGAATTGAGCATTACTGTTATCATACCGGCACCAGTTGGTTTGAAGCAAAACTCTCAATTGTCAGAAAGGCTGTCCGTGATTATTTGGTGCAGCCTCTTTTTACGCTTCAACCAAATGCGTAACTCCTACATGTATGCAAATTGGGCTAAAATCTATCACAGAAAATGTAACTTTTTTTTTCACGGGTATCGACTTGTAGGTCAATTCATGGTATTATTCTGCTAACAGACAGAGTGGTCGAAAATCCAAGCCGGCTTTTCGTGAACACTCTCGAAGCGTTTAGGAAGACGGAAGCTTGAGCCAATGCAACCGCAACGGCCATGATGTGGTTTATATAATTGCCAAGCTGCTGATTTTCTGTGAAGAAACTGCCTGATTATATCCACTAAAATTTAAGTGATTGTTTGTTGAAGTTCAGATGTTGCTTGTCATGGTCCTCTCCGAAAATGAAAAATCGGAAGCAGGAGTCGATCTGTTCAGATAAATTTTGTTCAACAAGCCTTTTTATAAAGCGGGCGTGCCGATGATCCCTGATGAGGTCTATGTTCAAAAAACTATCGAAGGGGATGTAGAATCGTTTAATGAGCTTGTGCAGCGTCATCATGCCAGAATCTACGGGCTAGCTTATCGTATGCTCACCAATCCTGAAGATGCGGCGGATGCAACACAAGAAGCCTTTTTAGAAGCTTATAAATCGATAAAATCATTCCAATTCCAATCGAAGTTTTCGACGTGGTTGTACCGAGTTGCAATCAATACCTGCCAACAATACATCCGCAAATCTGACTCTCGAGTGCGTACACTAACGGCTTACACAAACAACGTTGAAGAAAACGGCGCTCAATATGATAGTGATTGTCCGGATCAGATTTTGGTGAAATCCGAGGGCGACCGTGTCGTACAGGCGGCGATCAGCCAGTTGCCGCCTAAGCAGCGGCAGGTTGTTAGTCTGTTTTACATGCAGCATCTGAAATATCATGAGATTGCCGAAGTGCTAGACTGCCCGGAGGGTACAGTGGCGTCGCGTTTGAATACGGCTATAAAAAACCTCAAGTCGAAACTGAAAAATCCACATCACCTATAATCCATACGAAACGAGGGGATGGCTATGGACCTCGAATGCAAACGTGTTATTGAAAATCTGAGTATACACTTGAATCCGGACCTGACGCATCAAGAGAGAGCTGAACTCAAAAAACATCTCGTTGAATGCCGAATCTGTCAGAAGGAATATGAAGAGATGTTGCATACGGTAGCATTTCTTGAAAGCCTTCCTGCTCTTGATCCGCCTCCGGATCTCGTTGGAATAACTCAAGCACGGATCACCCAGGAATACCGGCGGCATCGAATGGCTTTCTTTGCCAATCCACTTGCCCGTATCCTTAGCCTTCTGAAACTGGGTCCTCATCCGACTTTTGTCAATTGTACAGCGATGCTCTTCTACTTGATGCTGACAGTCTTTCTGGTGAAACTGACTTTTTTTGACGCGACAGAACCAACGCCAGTGAGTAAACCCAACAAATCTTTGCAGCCACACGGACAGATTGTGTCGTTGGGTTCGATAAAGGCAACTGTACAACGCATCGGGGCGGAGGAGGAGCCCAAAGAGGTTTCAACCCAACCTGAATAGATGCCTGAAATTTCGCTTTATCGAATCAACGCATTGACAATTTTGCGTCGAACAACAGCTATAGCATTTTTGCAAAAAAGGCATGGGTTATGCAACTCGTGCCTTTTCTTATGTCTGTTCACAGAACGCTTTCACTGCCTACCCCTTTCACTTGTTGTACCGCTTTTCAGTTGACCAATCCGTTTGTGAAGCAGTATAATGTCATCACTTTTTCAATCTGTCAGTCAACTCGCTGCTCATGATGAAATCTCCGAAACATGCAGCGGGGTTTCTACGTTGTAGTTTTCTTGAAAGATAAAGACTCGCAGCAACACCCTTCATGCGCCCGGTCCTCACATTAGACATCTTGCCAAAACAATCTCGGAGCCCGATGGTATCTACCTTTGCTCTGATTGACTTGGGAATGACGTCAATCGTCAGAACTCCAATGCCATTTGAGTTCTGTCCAATACATCGAGTTTGTTAGGAAAGATGTCTATGCAAGGAAGCCCAGTACGCGAAACTAAATCGGGTTCTACGATATGTTTGAGAAAGCAAATTATATGCCAATAGGTAATCTACTTCAATCTTGGACCAGGCAAACCTGATGCATCAAGGTCTGCGAACTGTTTGAGATACTTCATTAAGAAAGATAAACTTGGCACCAAACGGTGCAGTTTGAACCAGCTCTTGCACAGATTCGTGCACCTCCCGATATCACGGGGTTATTGAAACAATCCGCTCTTTAGTTTTTCAACAGATTTCTATCTATAATTATACACTGTTCTTATAAATGTAAATGGCTGGCTACAGTATGGTGTTTCAGAAATGAATCTCCGACCTAACGATTTTAGCCTGGAAATCGGGAGCGGACACAATCCGAAAATTCGATCCGATGTCTTATGCGATAAGTTTATTGACGATGACACCCAGCGTGGAGGACATATTGTCGCTGATCGACCCGTAGTTGAAGCCGATGGACAGTATCTACCATTCGCGGACGCCTCGTTTGATTATGTTATATGCTCGCACGTGTTAGAGCATGTTGAAAATCCTGAGTTACTTATTTCTGAACTTATGCGTGTTGCCTCACGGGGCTACATTGAAACACCCTCCGAGATTGCTGAGTGGCTTTACGGTTGGTCGTATCATAACTGGGTTATCAATATAATCGATGGACAGTTAATCATCCAAAAAAAGCTGACCAAAAATCCGTTCGGTCAGCTTTTCCACACCCTTGCAGCTTCTGACAGAAATTTCGCCAAATTTCACGTCACCCACCATAACATCTTTCTCGTGAAGTATGAATGGGCGGGCAAAATTGACTATAAAATCCTCCCACCGGATACATCTCCCCTAGATTTAGATTCACCCGAAACGATAGATACGATGCTAAATCGAGCGAATTGTGTCCCACTGTGGAAAAAGTGGGTGCTAGTTGCGAAAGGCATCATTCCAAATCAGGTTATCTTCAGGACAAAGACTTTTTTAGCCAAGCAACGCCGAAGCCCTAAGAAAACGCTTCAAGAGATTGTCGTATGTCCGGTTTGTAAAGGACCGGTTAAGTGGGAAACTCATCAAATCTGCTGCGGACACTGTAATATCACTTATCCCAATATCCATGGAATTGCTCGGCTACGACCTCCGACGTAGTCAAGATTAGGGAAATGGCGATTACATCGGCGATGCCGAGAATCTTCCTGAACTCGCACACTCCAGAAAACTGACCGAATACTAGAATAAGGAGCCTTCATAGCAATGGAAGACCTTCAAGATACAACCAATGATTGGGAAGAACGTAACGTCATTATTATCGGCGGCGGCACGGCTGGCTTTGCCGCTGGTGTCTACACCTCACGAGCAATGCTTGAACCGCTGCTCATTACCGGCGATGCACTCGGCGGACAGCTCTCATTGACGTTAGATCTAGAAAACTATCCAGGATTCTTTGGCACCGAAGCCGCAGAATTTATCCAAGGGATGCAGAAACAAGCCGAACGCTTTGGAACTGAGGTACGGTTTGACAAGGTGACAGAAGTTAATTTCAATCGCCATCCATTTTATCTAAAAACCTACGAAAAGGAATATCACGCCAAGGCTGTCATCATCTGTACAGGTGCCTCACCTCGAACACTCAATATCCCCGGCGAAGCGGAATATGGCGGACGAGGCGTTTCCTACTGTGCAACGTGCGATGGATTTTTCTTCCAGAACCAGCGCCTGATTGTTGTCGGCGGTGGCGATGCAGCGCTTGAGGAGGGATTGTTCCTGACAAAGTATGCGTCAGAGGTTTATGTGGTCCACCGTCGAGATCAACTTCGTGCAAGCCAAATTATGCAGACACGCGCCTTCAAAAACGATAAGATAAAATTTATTTGGAACACAGTGGTTGAAGAGATTCAGGGCGATGGTGGGAAAGTTACAGGAGCACTGCTCAAAAATGTGAAGACCGATGAAAAACAAGTGTTTCCTATCAATGGCGTGTTTATCTTCGTCGGGCACATCCCGAATACAGACCTATTCAAGGGGATTGTTGAGATGGACGAACAGGACTACATCGTCGTAGATAAACTCCAGCAGACCAATATCGAAGGTGTTTTTGCAGCGGGTGACGTGCATGATCACGTCTTTCGTCAGGCAATTACTGCAGCTGGCACGGGGGCAGCCGCAGCAATTTCCGCAGAGAAATTTGTCGCTGCGTTGGAAAACCGGACATATCCGGGACAGTAGGTATTAGAGGTTCATAGCATCGGCACAAGGGTTTCTGTGACCCCAATTTATCGTCTTGCGCTGCATTCGCCCGACATCTTTTGACATGTACGTGGAAGGTTGTGGCTGCATAGAAGAGTGATGCCAATACCCTTCGGCGGAGACACCGGCAGCCCGACGACTTGACCGAGTTCGCCGAAAGAAGGGGTCATCAACAAGATAAAGGAGATTCGTCTGAAATTCTCTCGGTATGTCAATCTTTCGGAGTGCCAAAACGACTTTCTCAAAATCAGCGTGGTGTGCGTATAACGCTTACCGCCAAGGTGTGCATTTTCGACAACACTTCGCCGAAGTAGAGGCACGATTGAACGGCAGCCGTGAGGCAATCGTCCAATTTCAGTGGAAGCGCGTCAGAAGGGTGCTCAAGCATGCGTATGAAACGACGACGTATTATCGCGCCTTATTTGACTCGCTGAGAATCAGACCCGAAGCCATTCAACTTCCGTCAGATTTCCTACAGATTCCCACATTGGAGAAATCAATTGTTCGCATGCGGCTAGGCGATCTTATCTCCACGGCATTCTCAAATAATCAGCTCAAGCAGAGCGCCACAGGCGGATCATCGGGCACCCCGTTAGTCTTCTATCAGGATAGGGGATATTGGAATAAGCGTAATCTGAGCGTCTACTACTTTGATCGATGGGCAGGTTGGGATTTCGGAGAGCGGCAACTGATTATTTGGGGACTGCCCGCGAATCGCTCAAAAGCGAGCGGTGCGAAGGAGCAACTAAATAGTTACTGGAGAAATCACTGGTGGTTTAACGGGTTCAACATGACCGAAGAGAAGATGGTTAATCTCTCCAAGAAGCTGGGGAGGTGGCGTCCTCAAACGATTCTCGCGTATTCATCGTCGCTCTATCGATTTGCACAATGTCTACATCAAAACGGACTCACTCCCGATTGGGGGCTTAATGGCATCATCTCCTCCGCAGAGATGTTGTATCCACACTACCGAAAACTTGCCGAACAGGTTTTCCGAACACAAGTCTATAACCGCTATGGGAGTCGGGAAGTTGGGCTCATCGCTATGGAATGCAACGCTGGACGGATGCATATCAACTGCAATGACCTTTACCTCGAAATCGATAGCGATGAACCTTATACACAACCCGGCGAAATTGTCATCACCCAACTGAACAACTACGGTATGCCGTTTATACGCTACCGAATCGGCGATGTAGGTGTGCTGTCCGACGAGGTTTGTCCGTGTGGGAATCGTACCCCAATTCTAGGAGATTTAATGGGGAGGACGACGGCGGTGTTCCGCAGCAAAGACGGGCGGTGGATACACGGTGGGTACTTTACCCAACAGTTTTACGGGATCAAAACGGTAAGTCAGTTTCAATTAATCCAAGAAAGTTACGATTTGTGTAGGCTGAAACTTGTGGTAGACGACGCATTTACAGATGATACGCTCGGATGGATTGTACGCAAAATCAAAGAGGCGCTTGGGGCAGATGTGCAAGTTGAAACCGATTTTGTCGAGAAAATCCCTCAACCGCTGTCTGGAAAAATGGCGTTTACCATCTCGAAGGTGATGGATGAAAAGCGTCGTTGATTGTCGTTTTCCGAACACCTCTATCAGATAAGGCGTTCGATGCAATCCGCGGACGCCTTCTATCGTTCCCCTCTGCCCGTCAGCGATAACGGTTACTAGCGTTCGGTTGGATGGTGGGGCGTGGAGCCGACGCATCTCATTTGGTATTCGGTGAGACTTCAGCAGTGCTCCGGTTTATTGCACAATCGGTTTGGGGAAAAGTCGGCTTTTGTCCAACAAAGTACACCGCCGACGCCAAAATATGCGAATGTTTATTGCGCATCAATAGATAGTCCAGCCACACTACCGGGAACGTCAACCAGCCCACAATCAGCGAAATCAGTTTCGCTAACAGCAAGTTCCCGAAGGAGAAGGCAAGACCGACATATTCTCGAAAAATCCAATGTAGCGACGCAGTTGGACCCGCGCAGTCGCCCCCTTCAATCTTCGTAAATGCCCTGAACAGGTAGTCAAAACCGGGCACCGTATATCGCTGGTAATCGTGCGGGGAAGCGTGAAATGCTTGCAAGAACGGCACTCCAGCGCACACATATCCGCCATCTTTGAGCGTCCGATAGATTTCGGCGACCACTTGTTTGGGTTCCCGGACATGCTCAAGCACCGCTTCGGTAATCACCACATCGAAGACCTGATTCTTGAATGGTAAGAAATGTCCGTCAGCCATGAGGTCAACATGAGGCGTCGCTTCGATTTCAAGATTGATCACGTTGGGCGCACGCCGATCCATGCCAGAGCCGAGATCGAGGATTTTTGCGTCAGGTCCGACTTGGCGGATAATTCCTTTCACGGCTTTCTCCCAACGCGGCGCGGGGTACGGACATCCCATGAAAATCGATAGAAGGCGAGATTGACGCAATCGACTTTTGATTCGGGAGATGCGGTCTGATGGAGGGAACTTTTGGGGCGACATGAGAGATAAGGATTGGTCAGCGGGGCTATGCGGAAGATGTTCTGAGTATTTCGATTAGTATATTGCACGCTCCTAACCTTGTCAAGCTGATTCCTAAACAGTCGGCGCGTTATGGATGGGCGTCGTATTTCACAATTTTGACTTTTTACGATGAATCGGGTATAATTATCATCGTCACGAGTTGTTTCGTTATAGAACTTGGCGTTTTCAAGGGTGCAAAGATTCAGCATTAACACCTCAAAAATCAGGAGGAAAACTCAATGAAGAAGTTTTGGACCTTAACCGCAGTTGCGATTCTGTTTACGGTTACAAGTGCGTTTGCAACGCAAACGACAACCGTGCGAGGCGATTATCTGGAAGCGCGTTCCGTCAGCGTCTACGTCGGGGCGTGTCACGCTCAGTCTGAGTTTGTCGAAGGTGGGAGAGAGGCAACGCTTGTTTGGAATATCCACCAAGGCGAGTGGAACGGTGTCTCACTCGATAATTTAACCGTTGTTGCCGTTGTGACTGCGAAAAGCAACCTCGAAGTCGATACCGAAAGCCGACGAAGCGTATTATATTTAGATACTAAGGCGACGTTAGAACAGCGTGCTGCGCTGGTCGATCTGATAAAAACCAAACGCAGTGCGGTTGTGGGAGAGATTGTCGGCACGCAAATTGAGCCCATCGAATTCACCAAACAGGATATGGAATATGAACTTCGTGTTGGCGAAGTGCTGTTCCTATCCGCATTGCGCAATCCTTGCGAATATTGCACCCAGCCGCATGAGGTCTGGTACAAGCCCCTTGAAACGATTGACACCGCCGTTGTTGGCAAATCCAATCTCTACCGTTATAAGGATACGATTCTCGCTGTAACGTGGAATCGTAGTGAGCCGGCGAACAACATTTTCGTTGGGGGATTCGTCATGTAAACTATGCCTCCACATGACCCGCCGATCCGGCCCGATTGATTCATTAGATGTCCAATGCAGTGAAATGGCAGACTGGGTGTAGCCTCGTCAACGCGATGGGCGTCTCTACCTTAACGCTCGCAGCATTTTCCGTATACGATTGCTGTACTCTGTATCACCCGCTTTTTCCGCGAGGTTCAGGGCGGTGCTTAAGTCTACGATGGCGGCGTCGTGCTGTCTCAGCTTGACCTTGGCAACGCCCCGATTGAAGTAGGCGTCGGTATAATTGGGTTTGAGACGGAGCGTGGTGTCAAAGTCGATTATGGCGGCGGCGATCTGTCCTACCTTCCCTTTCGATACGCCTCGAAGGAAATAGGCATGGGCAAAATCGGGTTTGAGTCGTATAAAGGTGTCATAGTCTCTGATAGCGGCGTCGTGTTGTCCTAACTTACTCTTTGCACGGCCCCGATTGAAGTAGGCTTTGGCATCATTTGGTTCCAATCGTATAACGGTGTTATAGTCTCTGATAGCGGCGTCGTGTTGTCCTAACTTGCTCTTAGCATTGCCCCGATTGCCGTAGGCTTTGGCATCATCAGGTTCCAATCGTATAAGGGTGTCATAGTCTCTGATAGCAGCGTCATGTTGTCCTAACTTGCTCTTAGCACGGCCCCGACTGTAGTAGGCTTTGGCATCATCAGGTTTGAGTTGTATAACGGCGTTGTAGTCTGCAATAGCGGTGGTGTGTTGTCCGAGTTCGCTCTTAGCACGGCCCCGATTGAAGTAGGCATAGGCAAAATCAGGCTTGAGACGGATGGCAGTGTCGTAGTCAGTGATAGCGGCGTCGTGTTGTCCTAACTTACTCTTTGCACGGCCCCGATTGAAGTAGGCTTTGGCATCATTTGGTTCCAATCGTATAACGGTGTTATAGTCTCTGATAGCGGCGTCGTGTTGTCCTAACTTGCTCTTAGCATTGCCCCGATTGCCGTAGGCTTTGGCATCATCAGGTTCCAATCGTATAAAGGTGTCATAGTCTCTGATAGCGGCGTCGTGTTGTCCTAACTTGCTTTAGCATTGCCCCGACTGTAGTAGGCTTTGGCATCATCAGGTTTGAGTTGTATAACGGCGTCGTAGTCTGCAATAGCGGTGGTGTGTTGTCCGAGTTCGCTCTTTGCACGGCCCCGATTGAAGTAGGCATGGGCAAAATCAGGCTTGAGACGGATGGCAGTGTCGTAGTCTGAAATGGCGGACTGATATAGACCGAGATCGTACTTCATGTTGCCCCGTCGAAAATAGGTCTCCGTAGATATCGAAGGTTTACCGTGCGATAACGGTTTGGTTTCCTCCGACCTCGCGATGAGTGCATTGAGATAATTTGAAGGAATGGCGAAATTGAGATTCTGCCCACCGCGGAAGGTCGCTACCGTAACTCCTATCACTTCGCCTGCTTCGTTTAGGACGGGGCCGCTGCTGCCCGGAGAAATCGGGGCCGTGAACTGGAGACGCTTGTGCGTTTTAACCGCTCGGATACTACTGATGACCCCCTGCGAGAATGTACCGTCCAATCCCCGCGGGTTTCCCACGACGTAAACCGCTTCACCAACCTGAACGGCATCGCTGTCACCCAAGGGCAGCACGGGTACATCCAAAACCGTGACCTTCAGTATGGCAAGGTCGTTGTCGTCATCCGTTGCTGTCATGCCTTCGATGTCGTACCTTGTTTCTTGACCAACGCTTTTTGCGTAGCCTTTTGCGGCGTCTTCAATGACGTGGAGGTTAGTTGCCACTAACCCTTTGCGGACGAAGAATCCGCTCCCCAATCCAAGCGGCTGACCGTCGGCATCTTCCATCACTAAAAGCACCGTGGCGTCCAAGGCTTTCTTGGCAATCTGCTGTGGCGTTTGGGCGGTTGCCACAACCGTGCCGAGCACGAGAATCGCTGTTATATAACTCAGCAGTGATTTTGTAGGATTCATCTGTTTTCCCATCTGAGAAACCAGCGGTCAGTGGGCCGTGAATAGAGTATGTATGAGATCCGCCTCTACAAGCAATTATCGCATAAACTTACCACTTAATCAAGGTGTTTTGTCTGTTGATTGTTATGTTGAGATGCGGTGCAACGACGGTGTAATGCTCGGGACACACGTACTTTTAGCTCTGCCGTAAGATTTCCCTAAAAGAAAGATATCAAGAGATAGATAGTCGTTGCTTATAACGAGTTTGCCGTCAACATGTTCACGACTTACCATTACGCGTAGAAAATAACCCTCCCTTTGTCGGTCCATTGGGAATTTTCGATCCAGAATTTGTCTTCGTTAAGCGATGTGGATGTGCGAATTTTACAATTCTCCTGAAAAGGATTCAAGCAAAAGTCGTAGGAATGCTGCGTCAACTTACGCCGTGTAGCTACGTACTAACCGGTCCTTCCCGCAAACGCGGGAATTTCGTCGGGGTACCGCTTGAGCGTAAATCTCCGCTTTCATAGACATTATCCGCATAACACGACATTGCAACTGATGAACGATAGACCAAATGACATCCGGCGGTACTGAAGCACCGCATTGACAAAGAGTTCTACTTGTGATATACTGCACACAGGAAATATCTTTTGAGTTTGCTCAAATGGGTGTACCGAAATTCAAGAGGAGAATAGATTGTTATGAGTTCTTGGGGACGCAAATTACGAATGGGAATGATTGGCGGAGGTCAGGGCGCCTTTATCGGTGGTGTGCACCGTATCGCAGCCGCACTCGATCAGCAAATTGGACTTGTTGCCGGCTGCTTCTCGCGGGATTCTGAAAACACCCGGATTACCGGCGAACAACTCCACCTTTCTCCTGCGCGTTGCTATGCGACCTATGAAGAGATGGCGGCTGCTGAAGCCAAACTTCCCGACGATCAGCGAATCGACTTCGTCAGCATCGTGACGCCGAATGTCTCCCACTTCCCTATCGCAAGAGCATTCCTTGACGCCGGGTTTCACATCATCTGCGATAAGCCGATGACCTACACGCTCAATGAAGCGAAATCGCTCGTCGATCTTGTTGAGAAGTCGGGGCTTGTGTTTGCGGTAACTTACAACTATACGGGCCACCCGCTTGTAAGACACGCGCGCCATCTATTTCGTTCCGGCGAAATGGGCACAGTCCGCAAGGTGGTTGTCGAATACTTTCAGGACTTTCTCATGGTTCCACACGAGAAACTGGGTCAGAAACAGGCCGCCTGGCGAGTTGACCCTGCACAATCGGGAATCGGTGGAACTATGGGCGATATAGGCACTCACTCTGTGAATTTGGTCGAATATGTTACTGGCGATTCGATAATTGAATTGTGTGCGGATAAAAGCACATTTCTTCCGGATCGGACGCTTGATGAAGATGTCAACGCGCTACTTCGTTTCAAAGGTGGAGGAAAGGGCGTATTGACAGTCAGTCAAGTTGCTACTGGGGAAGAGAATGGGCTGATTCTTCGCGTCTACGCCTCCGAGGGAGCCGTTAAGTGGGCTCATGAGAATCCGAACTATCTTGAACTCTATCGTTATGGCGAGCCGAGACAGACGCTGGGGCGTGGCCAAGGCTATCTCTCTGAATCAGCAGCCGCATGCACACGCATCCCACCCGGTCATCCGGAAGGGTATCTGGAGGGATTCGCTACTATTTACGTTGGGGTTGCTGAGGCAATCCAGCGGTACATTGATGGCAATCCGATGAAGACTGAGAAATATAATTTCCCCACTGTTTATGACGGTTTACGTGGAATGGAGTTCATCTATAAGACCGTGGAATCCTGCAATAACGGTTCGACGTGGGTGAACCTGTAAACACCGCGAATTCCTATAGATGAACACGGTGCTAGCAACAGCAGGGTGAAATTCTAAACGTGGGAATATGATGTGAATAACAATGCAACTTCTTCGAACAACCTTGATGGGTTAATTGCGGTAGTAACTGGTGCTGCTCAGGGTTTGGGGTTGGCAATCGCCAACCAGCTCGCTCGCAACGGTGCAACGGTGATTATCGCTGACCTGCAATTAGAAAAGGCACGGACAACGGCAGACGAGTTTCGAGAGTATGGCTTGAAGGTACAGGCGGCATATCTGGACATTACCGACAGTACCGGCGTGACCACGTTCTTTGAGAAAGCGGCTGGCGAATACGGGCGGTTGGACATTCTGGTCAATAATGCCGGTGTCGGCCAGAATGTGACTCCCATTGTCGAACTGAGCGATCAGGAGTGGGAACGGGTGTTGAACGTTACATTAACTGGTACCTTTTACTGCTGCCGTGCTGCCGGCGCGATCATGGAGCGTCAGGAGTCGGGGTGTATTGTCAATATCGCGTCCGTCAACGGCCAGAATCCAGCCGCGCTAGTTGGGTCGTACAACGCGGCAAAGGCAGGCGTGATTAGTCTGACCCGGACACTGGCTCTGGAGCTAGCAGCTTACGGTGTGCGGGTTAACGCGGTGAGTCCGGGCCCCGTTTACACCGAGTTTAACCAGAGAGGTATGGCGCAACGTTGCCAAACCCTGAACATCACCGAGGATGAGATGATTGAACGTGTTCGCAGCGCCATTCCGCTAGGGCGGTGGGGAGAGCCAGCTGATATTGCACAAGGCGTCGTCTTCCTTTGTAGTCCGGCGGCTTCCTGGATCACCGGTGAAGTCCTCAGAGTCAGCGGAGGATTGGAAGGTGTGTCAGCCACTCCGCCGAAACGTCCTAAGCAATGAGCAGTTCATTACGCTATCGGTGCAAGAGGGCTTCAATCCACCGATTCGGCTAGTTCCAAACTATACCGATTTGAGGTTGAATTTTCCTATCTTGACGTTCCAAGACCTGAAGGGCGAGGCATGAGTTTCATTGTATGTGAAGAATAACGAAGGTGTTATCCACAGCATTCACAGGGTTGTTGAGCGACATTGGCAAGGACAATCCCTCCAACCAACCGAGCAGTTTTGATCCCTCCTCCTGTACGAGATAACGTAGTAACCCTTCACTCACAAGAATTTTCGCAAATTCTTCCCGCCGCGTTCCAACCAACTCTCGAGGGAATGACCACTTCTCCTGCGTCGTTTTTTCCCTTATTTTTATAGCCGTATTGGGAGGAACTGATCCAAGGTAAGTGTAACTGCCTCTATCAATAAGCCACGCGTTTTCGAGCGCATCACGCAAATGATGCTGAATGTAACCAGCGTTACACTGGATGCGGGGAGAAGCGAAATCTATGAACGACTCAGCAAGATAAGTCTGCGTTACCCACGCATCTACGCTTGTGTCATGGAGTTGAAAATCGTTTCTAGCCTCAATAAGTTGCAAAGGAGGTGTAGCGGTTGGGGTTAGTGGTCTAATCAATGTCTCCGCTCCAAACTGAATCGGCGTGTTTAAATTTGTAGAGGCAATCATGCCGATATAACTCTGCAAGTGTGCCCGTTCTCTTTCAGCATAGACGGATAAAATTGACAAGCGGTTGAGGGTTACCCAACCGGGCGCGACGTTTCGCGGAATGATTACCGCGAACGAGAAAAACACCGGAAGCAACACACCGCCAATCCAGTATAACTTTGATTTATTCTGACGGCGTCCCGTCAACCATATTATTCCGCCGAGGCTCAGTAGGTAAACGATTAGGAATCCTGCTAACGAAAGGATTAACGGAGCGCGGGTCGAAGAACGGGTTGTGAGTAAAGCCTGGATTTTTTCGTTGTGCCTGCGATAGGCACCATAGTGCGCTTCCTCAATGTGGTGCGGAGATCTACCCGCTTCCTTGAAAAACCATTCCCAAAAATTTTCCGCTCCGGGCGAATCAGAAAAAGGGGGCGCCGTGTAATCAAATGCGAGGCATATGATACTCCCGCTGCCCAAGCGTTTTTTTGCGACATAAATTCGCTCTTCGTCCCCGAT
This sequence comes from Candidatus Poribacteria bacterium, assembly GCA_965198175.1. Taxonomy (GTDB): domain Bacteria; phylum Poribacteria; class WGA-4E; order WGA-4E; family PCPOR2b; genus JAPPKS01. The sequence continues at coordinate 4,768,372 of OZ240245.1, read as the reverse complement.
AAGGACTTGTCCACCGGACCGGCACTTAAAATCAATGAGATCAAAGGCGAAATCCATTGCTGTAAAACCGAATTTCTGCATGGCTTCAGGTAGATTTTTCCTCGTTTGGAATGCAGCAAGTTCAACAGGCAGGAATGGTTCAAGAAAACCTCCACGAAGCGCATGGAAATTACTCCCGCCCGCAGTAAGTAGTGTTCCACCCCGCTGAATCCAATCGAGCAACGCAGTCTGTTGAGGCTCAGAAATGTGGCGTTCGGATAACGCAAGCCCACGAAGAATAAAGAGATCGATGGAATCGTACCCTTTCCAATGTGTGGGCAGATACTTCGGGTTGCCAACATAGGTAACAATAATATCCCCATCCTCCTTCTCACCAATTTGTTTTCCATCCCAGCGACTCAACAAATCACGGCTTGGTGTCAGCGCAAGCGCGATGAGGTCTGTCGTTTGCTTTGGAGATTCAGCGGAGATTTCTTGAGATGTTTGAATTCGTCCTTTCTGGTCAATCAATTTCAGTATCAGTTTGGTGGAAATTCCTGGCAAGAAGATGTAGAATATTCGTTGTTGACGATCGGTTCGTGTTAGGGCGATCGGAGTGGAATACGATTGAATCAACTCGCCCGACGAGGCGTTGTGGATATCAGTGTAGATTTCACCACTGAAGGCTTCGTTTTGACTCGTGACAATCACTTGCAGCGGCGACCATCGATCCCGTTTGTGGGTACCGCCAAACCCTAGTTCGACAGATTCAATCTCAATTGCGGCGCAGGCTACAGAAACGAATAAAAAGGTAAGAAACGGACACAGATAGAAGCGGAAAAGTTGTAAGATAGACACTGAAATTTTCTCTTTCTGTAGGCTTGTGGAAATGTGGCACCTAACGATAAAAGTGCCTCTCAAGCTGATTGTCAACAATTGCATGGCAAGATGAACCGTCGCTGAATATCTTAACATAAGATGTGCTTGTTTTTCATCCGAAATGTGGTAGTGTTCAGGCGAATCACAGTAAAATTCATGAAAGCGGAGGGGTTGAACAGGTAGCATATGGTCCGAGACGCCAGATGCGCTATCTTCCCTTCCGTTTATCTAATCACTACAATGTGCCTTGACCAACGATAGACTACCACGCTGGGTTGGGTTTTTCTCATACTTCATCCTTGCACAACATAGCAGTTTATGATATTATTGTGCGGATCTTTTTTGAAGATGATGGCGCTTCCAATGAAACGCCTTGTTTAATTTGGAGATGCTGTGACTACTGTTGCAGAATTACAACACATAACGTGTCAATAGAGTCTCAGCATTGAAAGGAAGACAACGGGTCTAACTTCTAAGATGTGATGTCCTGGCAGACGGTATGACGACGACACTGCTGTGCACCATCACGTTGTTGTGTATGAAGTCTCACTCATTTCCATACTTTTTGTAAGGTTAGATGCTGACCATTAGCGGATTCTTTCCAAAGTCCAATCGTAGTAGGTGGGCACTACGAACGTCATCTCAATTACTCACCTTCTTTTTTTCGCGCTCTATTTTTCGATCTAGGATATCTTTTTACCGCTGGCACAAAGCTTGCTTCAGCATAGCGTTATCACAAGTAATGTCGAAAAACACAATCCGCTTGGAGGAGAAAAACCTATGTTGACACAAGCATACCGAATTCTGATACGACTTTTTCTGATGAGTTCGTTTCTGATGAGTATCGGGTGTGGTTCTTCAGACGATTCTGTTGAACCAGATATAGAACCCCCTGCTATTCCACGAGGTGTGGAGAGTATCACTGGAAATGGTCAGGTGACGATTGAATGGTTCCCCAACGGTGAAAGCGATCTCGCTGGGTATAAGATGTGGCGGAGCCGGGATAATGAGACCTTCAATTTGCTGGAAAGAGTTTCTGCAGATGAATTTCGGTACGTTGATCGAGATGTCCAAAATGGCATCACCTATTATTACGCTGTTTCAGCCTTGGACTTCGACGGTAACGAAAGCGAGTTAAGCCCAGAAAATATCTCTGATACTCCGCGTCCGTCGGGTAATAATGTGACATTGAATGACTTTTCACTTCTTCCGAAACAGAGTGGTTTTGATTTTTCTCAACCTGAAAGGGGCGCGATTCCATGGGACTCACCAACGACGGATGTCTATTTTGGACTGACTGAGATTTTTTCTGAATTTGACGTGTCGTTTACTGTTCCCTATCTATATTCTGATAATTTAACTGAAATGCAAGACATGGGTTACCACGAAGCTTTCGACGAGGTTGATGTGTCACCCTTCTTAGGGTTCACTACCGAATTTGTTGAGCTGATTGAAGGTCACGTTTATATTTTTTATACTCCTGACAGAAATTATGCCAAGATTCATGTTGTTGCGATTTCAGACAATGCGGTTACTTTTGACTGGGCATACCAGATTGACCCGGATAACCCGGAACTTGCCCCGCCTTTACATCGTTAGCTAACAATGGCTAAAGTTGGTGATTTTGTGAGGAAACGCAAAGATATACGGGACGATAGAACAGAGCGAATCGTAGTAAAGAAAAATGCGAGATTCACGTTTTACGTATTGACGTCGGTGAAATGGTCAAGCATTACAATAGGCGAAGATTTCCAGCCCATGCGCAACAAAACTATATTGTAAGGATAAACTTCATCAACATGGGAACATATTACTTTTAGGAGATTCAGATAATGCACCATGCGAAAACCCTACTTTCTGTCTGGTTTTTTTTGTGTCTGAATCTATCCCTGATGGCTTTGCCAACCCATTCGTTGCTTGAATCCGCAAACCTTAAGCAATGCCCATTCACAGTTGGCGAAATTCTCACTTACAATGTCAAAATTGCTGGATTGTCCGCTGGAAAACAGGTTACCCAAGTCACAGATAAGACAATGTTGAATGGGCGCCAAGTTTACCGCCTCGTTTCAGATTCCCAGACAGATAGTGTCTTTGGAAAACTTTATCACTTTAGGGATTGGCAGGAGAGCTACGTTACAACCGATCAACTACACCCTCTGCGACATGTGAAAGACCTTGAGGATCGAAAATACCGAGCACATGTCGAAATTGATTTCGACATTGAGAAAGGGATTGCCCAGTATACCAAAAATGAGAACGGTAAAGTCTTTGAAGTCCCAATCGGTATACAGGATGAATTGTCGATGGTTTACTTCCTGCGATCAAAGGAGTTTAACGTTGGTCAGACCTGCGTTTTTCCTGTACTGGTTAAGGATAAACCCCAGGATGTCACAGTCACTATCTATCGGCGTGAAATGATGAAATCAGAAGCGTTAGGGCGTATAGAGACGTTGGCGATACGTACCTCACACGGCTATCTGATTTGGCTCACGAATGACGATCGCCGTATTCCTGTTCGAATCGAAGCAGAAACCCGAATTGGTAAGCTAATCGGTACGCTTGAAGAGGTTGATTTAGGTAAAAGATTGAGGTAAGCCGCTTCCTCCGCTTGGATTCGGTGGATTCGTAATACATTATGAAAGATTATCTTCGTCGGACGGATAGCTATCAATCTCTTGTTAAAATTCTATCTAACATCCATAAAACTTCTGCACATCAAACTGACCCGCTCACCCAGCCAGAACAATTCCCCACGCTAAATGATGGGATGACTTGCAGCGACAATCCCAATAATCTTACATTGAGCGCTCCATGGTTGACAGGGTTGCATGGTACATCAGTTGCCTACTTACTAAGTACACTTGCATCGGATCTTCCCAACGCGTCTTTCCTCGTTGTCCTCCCTTCACATCATGAGGCTGAAAAAGTTGTTCAGGATATCCCTGCCTACGGTTTTGAGGACGCTCTGTTTTTCCCGGAGTGGCGAAACTTCTTCTATGAAGGCATTTCCCCGACCAAGGAAATTGTTGCGGAGCGAATGACCTGTTTGCGTCATTTGCTGGAGGGTCATTGTACGACTACCGTCACATCAATTAAGGCGTTAATGCACCGGATTGCTCCCAAATCGGTTTTATCTGCTTTTTTCGAAACCTTACGGGTTGGTGACGAAACCGCGCCCGATGAAATCATCGCGTTGCTCCTGCGCGGTGGCTATGAACGGGTTAGCCTCGTTGAGGTCAAAGGAGAGTTTGCGCGTCGTGGTGATATTTTGGACGTTTATCCGTTGATTGCTGATAACCCCATCCGCATTGATTTTTGGGGCGACAAAATTGATGCTATTCGCACCTTTGACCTGTCCTCACAGCGATCCATAGCGGACCTGAAATCAATTGTCTTGAGTCCAATGCGTGAGGTCATCTTGACGCCCGATGCGCTTACTTTGTGGAAAACACGCGCAGATGAATTAGTTGAAACGAATCCATCGCCGAAATATAGAAACGCGATTCATGAAATAACGCAACGCCTTGAGGACGGGACGGATCTGGAAGGAATTGAATCTCTTCTTCCAATGTTATACCCGAATCCTAGCCTTCTTACCGATTATCTTTCCAGGTCGACGATTGTCATTCTCGTCGAACCAGCCTGGGTGATAAGAGAGGGAAAGCGAACCATCGAGCAAGCGAAGGTGCTTTACGAGAGAAAGCTGGAACAAGATCGATTCATGACTCCATCCAATGAGACATTTGCACCCTTTGAATCAGTCATCCCCGCTTTACAGCGTTATCCCTTGATTCGCACATCGTTGGCGCGCCCCAAACTCGCTTTGGGTGAGCGTATCGCCGAAATCGACTTTGGTATGCGTTCACCAGGAGTGCATCGTGGGAACCTTCAGATGGTCATGGACCAGATCAAAGGGTGGACGGATGAAGGCTATTTTGTTAACATCTTCTGTGACAATTCTGCGGGCGCCAATCGGATGAGTGAAATTCTGGCGGATCGAAAGTTGCTCACAGCCCAAACTGCTGTAGAGATTGGCAGCATCAGCGAGGGGTTTCTCAGTAAGGAACATAAGTTCGTTGTCATTACTGATGATGAGGTGTTTGGTCGTGAGTGTCGGCGGCGCCGTCCCACCGATTTCAAAGAAGGCGCACCGATTCTGAATTTGATTGATCTCAAAGAGGGCGACTATGTTGTACATGTATCGCATGGAATCGCTATCTATGCAGGCATTCGCCGCTTGGATATTGACGGAAAGCCTCAGGATTTTTTGGTTCTGAACTATGCGGGCGGCGATATACTTTACGTTCCCACTCACCAGATTAATCTCGTTCAAAAGTATATCGGTGGAGATGATGAGAGCAAGGACCCTCGACTAGACAAACTTGGTGGGACATCGTGGCAGCGGATTAAATCCAGGGTGAAAGCGTCTATCGAACAAATGGCGGAAGAACTACTTCAACTCTATGCAATTCGTGAAGCGCGAGAAGGGTATGTTTTTTCGCCGGATACATCTTGGCAGCGGGAATTTGAGGCGATGTTTCCTTATGAAGAAACTCCCGATCAACTTCAAGCGATTGAAGAAGTAAAAGAGGATATGGAGCGGTCACTCCCAACGGATCGGTTAATCTGCGGAGATGTGGGATATGGCAAGACAGAAGTTGCGCTTCGAGCGGCGTTTAAGGCGGTAATGGATGGTAAACAAGCTGCTGTTCTCGTGCCGACGACAGTTCTCGCACTACAACATTTTAACACGTTTCAGAAGCGATTTGAACCCTTTCCCGTTAGTGTCGAAATGCTGACGCGCTTCCGAGTGAATAAAGAATCGAAAATGGTGAAAGCAGGTTTAGAAAAAGGTACGGTTGACATTGTCATCGGCACCCATAGCTTACTGTCGGATAGCCTCAAGTTTCACGATTTAGGTCTGCTGGTAATTGATGAAGAGCATCGCTTTGGTGTCAAACATAAAGAGAAAATCAAGCAGATTAAGCAAGTGATTGATGTCATCACCTTGACAGCAACGCCGATTCCACGTACACTACATATGTCCCTAATCGGTATCCGCGACTTTAGTGTGATTAACACACCCCCTGAAAATCGTCTGCCGATTGAGACCTACGTGATGGAATACAATCCCGATGTGGCAAGAGATGCGATTTTACGCGAGATGGAGCGGGGTGGACAGGTCTTTTTTGTCCACAATCGTGTCCAGAGCATCGCAACTATTGCTGTTGCAGTTCAAGACCTTGTGCCGCAAGCCCGGGTGAGCGTAGCGCATGGACAGATGTCCGAGCGTGAACTAGAAAAAGTGATGATAGATTTTATTAACCACGAATCCGACGTTTTGGTGTGCACCATGATTATCGAATCGGGGCTTGATATTCCTAACGTCAATACGATTCTGATTAACCGTGCTGACGCACTGGGATTGGCGCAGCTTTATCAACTGCGCGGGCGGGTCGGACGCGCTCAGAATCAAGCCTACGGTTACCTTTTCTACCCACAGGGGCGTGCGATTACCGAGAATGCGCAGAAACGGCTGCGAGTTGTTGAGGAGTTTACCGATCTTGGGTCAGGATTCAAGATCGCACTTAGAGATCTCGAAATTCGTGGAACCGGGAATGTTCTTGGCCCCCAGCAACACGGCCATATCGCTGCGGTTGGCTATGATATGTACTGCAGGTTGCTGGAAGAAGCTGTACGCAAGCTTAAGGGTGAAAAAATTGAGGAACTGGTCGAAACGCGAATCAGCTTGCCTGTCGAAGCCTATTTACCCAATGAGTATGTGCCCGACAGTCGGCAGAAGGTTTCACTCTATAAGAAAATTGCCGCTTTGAGGACAGAAGCGGATCGAAAAAGTCTTTCAGAAGAAATTGTTGATCGATATGGTAATATTCCTGAACCTGTCGAGATGTTGCTTGAAATTGCTGAACTTAAACAACTATGTCAGGCACTTGGTGTTGATGAAATTATCTCAGGGGGCGACAATGTCAAGATTACGTTGGATGAAACGAAGTCGAGAATTGACCCCAGTAAGCTGGTTAAGGTGATTCAAGGGGATAGACGACTCTCGCTTTCACCGCCTGGTCGTCTGATGGTCAATACAAAGGGATTGATCGGCAAACCCCTCTTACTCGCCCTCAGGCGAATCCTCGTCAGAGCGTTCAAATGATGTCGTGACGTGATAGATTTACAGCAGCGACTACCTTTTTGCTAATCGAGATTCTATTGTTGATGTTTCTGAAGTCCCTGATAATTGCCCGAATTCGGGTAAATGCTCGTTGAAGGAGTTGGGTTTTCCTCTCAATTCCCGTGGCGTGCAGATGTCATAACCCGCGAACAACGGGCAATTTCAAATCAATCTTTACGAGGAGAAGTGGCATGTTCTTGGCGCCCCGATGCAATCAGGGCAGATCTACATTTTCACTTGGTCTCTTGTTCTGTGAATGAGAGGGCTGTAAAGCAGGTGCAAGGCTCAGGCATTAACAGCCTACCTACACCTAACACCCAATCCTAAATATAGAAAGGAGAAACACGCAATGAAGAAAACGTTGAGTGTTTTAGCTGTGGTTGCGGCAATATGTTTAACCGCTTGGCGGGTTGTTCAGTCGCAGGATTCGGATTCTTCCGCAGAGTCTGTAAATGAAAGGCAAGTTATTGTGGCGGAATACAACTGGGAGGGCAACCCGAAGCAGATCTCGCTAGCCGATTTGAAGGCAGCGATTGGGGAGTTGCCACCCCACCGTCAAGAGAAGTACAAAAATAGAGCAGGTAAGGCGGAGTATCTGGACGAATTGATCTCCGAAAAGCTGAAACTCCTCACGGCTATTGAGAAGGAATTCGATAAAGACGAGGGGTTCCTTAAAAAGGTAGAGGACTATAAACACCAGCTCATGGTCGAACGGCTAACGGAAAATGAGGTTGATAAGAAAATCTCCTATACGGAGGAAGACATCAAGCAGTATTACAAGGCAAATAAAGATGAATACATTGATGATCCTGAGGTCCAAGCAACTTGTATTGCCCTACTAGATGAAGACCGGGCACAAGAAGTATTGGAGAAGATTAAAGGCGGTAGAGACATCGTCGAAATGGCGAAGGAACTCTGGGAAGTTGGTGAATTGGAGGGCCCCGGAGTCAACGAAGAGGAGCCTGGGCGTACTCGCTTTTTCTCTCGAGATGAGTCTAATGATTGGAGTGAGCTTATTGATGCCCTCTTTGAAATGGAAATTGGTGAAATGACTCAAGAGGTCTTTGAAACTGATGTCCGTGATAAGACTTACTTCACGATTTTCCGCAAAAGAGATCACAGACCTGAACGCCAAAAAGAGTTAGATGAAGTCCGAAGTCGCGTTGAACGGCAAGTAGAACGCGAAAAGAAACGACAACGAATCAAAGGGTGGGTTGAAGCGTTTACAACCGAAGGTAAACTCAAGACTTACCCAGAACGTATTATCGAGCTTCCACCGGATGAAGAAAGTGAAGAGGAAACCTCTCCGGCGGAGGAAGAAGCTACGGAAGAAAAATCTGAGGAAATGTAAAACGTAAATGCAGAATTCGTCGCCATAAGAGTATTTACTCATTTCGTGTGACGAAATCCAAAAAGTACAATAAAGGGGGCATAATTGTGAAAATACTCAGAAGTATAGGTTGCATTTTGCTTAGCGGGTTTGCGCTCAACATCGCTTTCAGTGGATGTGGAGGAAAAGCAACGGGCGCAGACGGTACAGTGATTGCAGAGTTTGAATGGGATGGTAAACATCAAATCACACTTGAAGAGATGATAGCGGAGATTAACGAACTCCCCGACTACAAAAAACGACAGTACAAAGAGAAGGAGGAACTAAAAGAATATATGACCCTTATGGCGGAGAGTCGTTTGATACTCTGCCTTGCAAAGGATCAAAAACTCGATGAAGATGCGGAAATTCTGAAAAAAGTGCACGATTATCTTCACGAATTGATGGTTGATAGGCTTACCGAACTCGAAGTTGATCAGCAGCTAAAAACGACCGAAGAGGACTATAGGCTTTACTACGAAGAGAATAAAGACAGATTTGTTGAGCCTGAGCAGGTACGGGGGATTGCTATTGCCGTTGCAAATAAAGCCCGCGCCGAGGAAGTGCTTCAGCAGATTAAAGACGGCAGAGATATTGTTGAAGTTGCCAAAGAACTGTTAGACAGGGGTGAAATGGAAGGGCCAGGGGCAAACCCTGCGGACCCCGGCGCAACCGGTTACTTTTCACGCCGCTCCTATCCAGAAGAGGCACAACCTTTTGTCAATGTGGCGTTCGATCTGGAGGTCGGTCAGACAAGTGACGAACTCATTGTTATCGAATTTGGGCGACCATATTATATGATTTTCCGGAAAGATGAAAATAAACAAGAACGCCAACAAGAACTTGAGGAAGAAAATGTGCACCGCAACGTGGAAAGAGCTGTCAAACGCGACACGCGTAAGGAATTGATGCAAGCATGGATAGATCGACTCCGCGAACGAGCTAAGGTTATAACGTACACCGATCGAATTCCAGGGGCACCAAAGGAAGTCGAAGCCGCCACGGAACAAGAAACTACTGAAGATGAATCTTCTTCCGTTGACGATTCGGGTGAAGGCATGTCTGAGGAACAGTAAAGTATGTTGGGCATTAGGTGTTAGGTGAGAACGAAACCCGTAACGCCTATGCCCAATACACATTTCGAATTAGATTTTACGGAGGTACATTTTACATGCACTCCACAACTTTATTTCGCCAAGCTCTCCTGATGTTATTTATAGTAGTAGTAGGACCTAACTTTCTGCTAGCGCGGACATTCGATGAAATTATTGCTTATGTCAACGACACCGTAATTACAAATTGGGAACTCGAAAACGTTGTGAAACAACGCGCTATGGAACTGCAGACCGCACATCGTTTCAGCCATCGCGAAGCTTTGGAAAGAGCGAAACAGGAACGCCCGGAGTTGCTCGACCGGCTGATTCGCCAAATGCTCCTTGTAGAAACTGCATTAAGCCTGAAAATTGAGGTGACAGATGAGGAAGTGGAACAATACATCCAAAACTTTAAGAGAAATGCAAAGGTTGAGACAGAAGAAGAGTTCATCGCGCAGTTGAAAAGAGAGGGGTACACCCCGATTGCCTTTCGAGAGCAGGCAAAGCGTAACCTGATGGCGGAACGGCTTTTGATGCAACGTGTTTTGCCCAAACTCCAGGTCAGAGATGCAGATGTCATGAAGTTTTTTGAAGAAAACCAGGAGCAATTTACAACGAAAACAGACGAAGTGCATTTGAAGCACATCTTCATTGCTTTCAGGGCGAGTGAAGCCGATCGACAAGCCGCACTTCAAAAGATGGAGTCTGTCCTTCAGGAAATTAAAATTGGAAAGGATTTCGCAGAACTTGCTCGCCGCTATTCGGTGGGTGAACAGAATCAGGAGCTTACTTCATCGAAAGTTGGCGAATTAATTCAGTGGCCGATTGCAGAAGTTGCAAATCTCTCCGAGCCTTTTCGTATTGCGCTTTCTACACTAAACCCCGGTGAACTTAGCCATCCTATCGAAGGGAATGATGGAATTTATCTCTTCAATGTTGAGCGTAAGACTGACCAAACGATTGCGTTCCGCTATCTTGTTATCCGTCTGAAACCGAGTGAAGAAACCATCCAGAAAGCGTACGAACGTGCTAATCTCATTCTACAGGAATTACATCAGGGCGCGAATTTCAAGACACTCGTTGGACAATATTCGGACGATTTGGAAACGAAAGCAGATGGTGGTGATCTTGGTGTGCGTTCGCTCGGCGATTTGATTCCCGAAACGCGGAAGGTTATTGAGAAACTTGCTGTGGGAGAATATAGTCCACCGCTCAAAACCAAGTATGGGCTACACATCTTCATGGTTGACACCCGATCTCCTGTCGAACTTACTGAGGCAGAAAAAGACCAAATCCGTATCGTGTTGCGTGAGCAAAAATTTCAAGAGGGATGGCAGGCTTACACGGATACGATACTGAAGGGTGCATACGTTAAAATCAAACTGATTGAATAAAGAGAGATGACACAGAATGGAAGGGAGGGGAAAAAATAGAAACAAGAAAGGAAGATTAACAAGTCACAACGCAAATGAGTGGATGCTTCAATGGATGGAAAATTGGGTTCCACTTCCTCAATTTCCCGCTTTCCTGTTTTCTCATTACATTTTACGCTTTACAGTCTATGCATCACGTTTTACATTTCACGTATTATCAATAACATTTCTCGCCTGTTTCTCACTTGCATCTGTTTGTGCTTTGGCCGCGCAAGACAATCTCCCGCCTGTCGCTGATGGAGATGGTTCCACAACGGATGTTAAGAAACTATCCAAACCTCCTGCCGACATCCAAGAGACTTCCCTAGACAAAGAAAAAAAGAGCAAGTCCCAACTTGATCCCGAGAATACTTCCCCCGAAGAAGGCAAAGTCATTGGAGATGGCGATGAGATATTCGTCCAAGACAATACTGTCCAGATTCACGGCAATGGGCTCATCAAGTTTGAGGACGTTGTGCTACACGCAGACCATATTTGGGCGGATTTTGACGAAAATATCATGCGTGCAGCTGGAAATGTGCGTCTCATCGTTGAAAATGAGGAAACACACGCGAACGAATTAGTCTACAATCTTGAAAACAAAAAAGGAATCGTGCGGGATGGATTTACATATAGCGATCCCTGGTATTACCGTGGATCGGAAATCTTCAAGGTTGAAGCGGATGAGTCTTACATCCGCGGCGGTTCGCTAACTACGTGCTCGCTCAAACACCCTCACTTCTACTTCAGCGCCTCTAAAATCATAGTCAAGGTCAATAAAGAGTTAATCGCCAAGAACATCGTGTTGAAGGTGGGCGGCATCCCGCTCTTTTATTTCCCGGTCTACCGCCGTGATCTGCGCAAGGATAAAGTCGCTAAAGTGATTGTAAAACTCGGTACTGATAGCTATCAGGGCCCATTTGTTAGCATCATTTTGCCTCTTGCACGCCGGCAGCGATATGATGGCGCGCTTCTGCTTGATCAGAGTGCTCGCCGCGGCGGTGGTAGGGGTTTCGAGGGAAAATATCGTATCAATGATGTCAAATTTCAAGAGATTCTTGTTCCCCTTCCCGCTGATGCAACACCAACTGAACGCGCGAATCTTGAAGAAAAAGCGGAAGAGTTGTCGGATCGGTTGGAAGGGGAGTATGACAATTTTAAGCTGCGCCAGATTTTCCTGGAGTATAAGATTGCGGAGGAGGATGTTACAAGAGCCTACGAGAAAGCAAACGAAATCTACAAACAACTCCAGGCGGAGGACGCCGATTTTGCTCAGATTGCTCAGAGTAGTTCTGACCATCAAGATACCCGTTATCAGGGCGGAGATATGGGTTTTTTAGTGCGTGGAGAACACGACGGGGACGGTGAACTGAGACTTCATCCGCTATTGGAAGAAGCTGTTTTCCGACTACAACCGGGACAAATTAGCCCAATTTTGCGGACTGAATCTGCGTTTCACATTTTAAATGTAGAACACGCCATTGAAGTGTACGGAGAAAGAGAGATTCAGGTCCGTCGAATTGACATTGCAGTCGAACCGAGTGACGAAACCCGGCAGGCAATTCAAGCTACAGCAACAGAAATTCAGGAACGTGCAAGCGCCGGTGAGGCTTTCGATCAGTTAGCAGCCGAATACGAAGAAGCAGAGGCTTCCAGAGTCAATAGAGGCGAGTGGATGCCATTAAATGAAATGGACAATCGTTGGCGATATTCGGTGCGCCGGTTTGAGCAGCCGGGGGAAGTCACACCGCCGGTTAAAACGGATCTCGGGGTTTATATCCTCCAGTTGATTGAAAAAGAACCGACGCCTAGCTTTGAAGACATTGCTCGCCAATTTGAAGCTGAATGGGCTGCTCTGCAAGCAGAAAAAGAGATAATGAAAACGCAGGAATACGCGAAAGAGCAAGAGGAGATAGAAGAAGAGAAGAGCGGTAAACCGCAGTCGGAAAACACGCAATACGCAATACGCGATACGCAATCTAACGACACAGTGGATTCGCCTGAAGCGGAGACCATGGACGAAGAAGAGGAAGAAGTACAAGTCTACCAGAAGCACGGCTTTCGAGGAAGGTGGGAAATGCCACGAAACGTCGCTTCGCAAACCCAACGACTTTATCGGGGTGAATCGAGTCGCGTTATCAAAACAAAAAAAGGGTACCGCCTCGTCAGAGTTGATAGAAAACGCACTTTCAGGGGCGATCTTCTATTTCTCGCACAGGATCAGTATTCATCTTCTCGGAAAAAACCCTTCAGAACCGGGCAAAGATGGACCATGCGGTGGGGGCACACCCATACCATTTATACTCCTTGGGATAGCCGAGAAAAAGGACGGCGACCTGTGAGTTGGAAGGGTCGTGTGCTGTGGGGAGCGAGAACTTTCAAAGAAGGTTTAGGAGAAAATGAATCGACCATTGACTCCTTTTCCATCGTGACATGGGGGTCCGGTTTTTCTGCAGTTGATAAGGAGGATTATGACGAGGACGGCAACTTGAAGTTCTCGCGGAAGACCATCGGGGAGTTCCTTGGGCGTTTAGAGATGAAGCATGCCTTGGATCTCACCGGGGAAGGAACAACAACCTTGCAAAAACTGCCTGCATTCACCATCTCACTGTCGCGAATGCGCTTCAATCGGCTGCCATTATTCAAAACACTCAATTCTGGTTTAACCTGGGTCTCTAATAAATTGCACACCGATCGCCCCATCCTTTCGATGGTTGCCTTCCCCACGCTTGAAAACACCAGCTTTGATCTCGATACCGCCTTGGGGAACTTCTTTCGTGAACGAGTTGGAAATGAGAAAGATGTGTTCTTGCAAACGATGGATCTCGGCTTTGATCTACGGAAACAATCGACATCACAAATTATGCCTAATCGTGAGTTGCAGCTCGATGTGCTTTTCCAAAGTAACCTGATTTGGCACTCGAAAGACCGAGCTGGCAACCGAAATATCTTGCGTGGTGTGTATAGCTCACGGGCAACTGTGAGTAATACCCTCTTTCGAATCTATGACATCAGCTTCGTTCCGGGAGCCCGTCGCATGCGCCATCAAATTGATTCGAGGCTTAAATTGGATTATCAACCGCCTGTTGAAAGGGAGGAAGATAACCTTTACCAGTTTGGACCAAGCACTCACTTCTTTGAAAGAAAAAATCTCTCCTATATTTTTCGTACGAGTATTGAAGTGAAGACCCGCCGCAGCAAATCTGCACTCCGACTTCTGGACTTCACCACACGGCTAAGGGTAGACTTCTCAGAACGTGCCAAGGAGAGAAATCGCAAATATGAACTGATTGAAAGCGATTTTAGGGTTACTCCGCTGGCAAGCCGTAAGTTGACGATTACTATGAGAACGACCCACAATCCGAATGAATCAGAGATTGATGGAAAAAGATACAAAATGGTTGGTTTTCGATCCAATCTCAGGTACAGGAGAACAAAATGGCATTTATCCTTAGGAAGTTCATTCACTAAGAGGACAGGACGCGCTAGACGAAATTACACTGCGAGTTGGAGCTACCGTCCGAGCCGCCTACTGGAGTTTGACTTCAACGTGATTTACGATTGGATTGAACAACAGTTCTATTCACAAAGTATTGCAATACGGCGGAACCTCCATGACTGGAATCTGACAATACGGTGGAATCGCCGTGGAATTAAGCGCGGTATTTCTTCTGATAATGTCCGTCAAGATTTCATTTTTCAGATTAACCTCATCGAAGAATCTGCTGCCTCTGTTGGACTTGGGTATGATGCCACAACGGACACGTGGGGTTTCCGAAGTCTACCAGCCGGTGTACCCTATAATGCCTTTAGCGCTGGAACGACACTTGGGCGATCTTATTTTTAAGGGTAAAAAAGCATCCTTTTTTCCTTTCTATCCGCCATCGTGTGTGCCGCCTCTTTTCCTATTCTTCCCATTTTCTGCTTTTCTCGTCCTCAATTTCCGAATGTTCAAATCAGACTAGGTTACTTGATGTCCTCCCCAAACTTATGATATAATCGCAGCCAGAAATACCAAACTACCGTTTTCAAGTCCGATTTAGTAGTAAGGAGAGATCAACGATGATTAAAACACTTGTGTTTGCTGGCGGGGCTATCCATGACTGGAATGGTTGTAGTGAAGCAATTATTGATATTTTATCCCAGCGGGATGAATTTGAAATTACCAAAATCGAAGAGGATCTTGATGTCCTGACCGCTCCTCGGTTAGCCGCCTATGATCTCATCGTTTTCTATTACACTCTTGGCAAAATCTCAGATGTCCAGAAAAATGGGTTGTTAAACCACATCGCTTCAGGAAAAGGCTTCGTAGGTGTTCACCCTGCTGCCGATTCGTTCAGAGAGTGCCCGGAGTACCGGGCGATGATTGGAGGACATTTCGTCATGCATCCCCATTACCGGGAGTATCAGGTCAATATCTCGGATACAACGCACCCAATCACGGTGGGCATTGAGGAGTTCATGGTCACAGACGAACAGTATATCTTAGACTACGATTCCCGCGTTCATGTACTCGCCACAGGGCTGTGGAAGGGCAGTACAATGCCTGTTGTTTGGACCAAAAACTGGGGTGAAGGGCGCGTCTTCTACCTTGCTCTGGGGCATGACGCCAAAGCCTGTCGTCAAGAGATGTTCGGAACACTTCTACAGCGCGGCGCACGCTGGGCGGCCACACCGAGCGAATAAATGAAAAAGCAGATTACCGATATCCAGATTGATGAAGAGTGCCCCGATCGATGCACCCTTTTTCTCAATAACCAACAGTTTGGCGTAGTCGATTCAAGTTTGATTACGAAACTCGGTTTGCGAGTCGGCCTGGAAATTGAGGCGGAGGTACTTCAAAAATTAATCGAAGCAGATGAAGTGACGACGACGAAGAACTCAGCTATAAATCTCTTGAGAAATCAGATCCACAGCAAGCAGCAGTTAATCGATTTGCTCGGGAAAAAAGGGCTTAGCGAAAGAGCAATTGACACCACGCTGGCGGACCTGGAACAGCTAGGCTTCATTAAGGGCGAAAATTATGCTCGGAGTTGGGTTGATCGCCGTCAGCGTTCAAAACCACGCGGAAAAAAGGTACTGAAGCACGAGTTGGTCAGCAAGGGGATTGACCAAACTACCGCGGATTGTGTCCTTAATGCGATTGATGATACGGACGAAGCTGGGATTGCACTGCAACTTGCACGAAAACAGGTGGTGCATTACAAGTCGCTTCTGCCACATGTAGCCAAACGACGGATGCACGGTTTTCTGCTGAGACGCGGATTTGACCATGATACAATCGAGCGAGTTATCAATCAAGTGCTAAAAAGGTAGTATTGGACAAGTAGCATGGAAAGGATGTCATATGCTGCGGTCTTATCGCTACAAAGTCCGTTCCTTCACTTTGTCCAGTGGTAAGTATGAGTGTAGCCGAAGAGAAGCTTCGGAGTGAGATTTTGCGACTACTTGAGTATCATAATTCAGCTTAGAAAATGGAAAATTCTATTTCTTTGGCGGTTATAAATTCTAGCAAGGCTGGCACACCTTCCTCTGTTTTCTGAATTCCTCGTTTGATAGCGGGGACGATTTCATCAGGGGTAGTCACCCGCTCTCCATAACCGCCGAAGGACCTCGCCATATCTGCATAATGTCCGGATATATCCGTGCTGCGGAATTTCTCTGTAGAAACCGGCATCACCGGCAATTCAATCGCCATTGAGAAGTTATTGAACAGAAGCGAAAGGATGGGAATCTGTTCCCTGACAGCGGTTTCGAAGTCCATCCCTGTGAAGCCAATGGCTGCATCGCCCCAAACGTTGATGCATAGTTTATCTGGACGGGCTAGCTTGGCGCCCATCGCTAGTCCGAGACCATAGCCCAATTGCGTGGTTTTGCCCCAGCCGATGTAGGAAAGCGGGGTGACCGGTTTCCAGAAGGGAGAAAGCTGGTCGCGTGGACTTCCGGCGTCATGTGTGATAATGGTGTTTGCCACATCTACGGTGTGCATCAGGTCCCAGATTACTCGATAGGGAGAAAGTGGTATTTCGTTAGCGGTGAGCTTGTTGTCCCATTGTGCCAGCCATTCTGCTTTGATGGTATTAATCTCCTGTGCTACTCGATTGAAATGACCACGGGGTTTACCGCCCAAGCGCTCACGGATTTCGGCAACCAATGCTTCCAGAATCAGACGGGCGTCCCCGACCAGGGCGTGTTCCACGGTCACGTCTTTGTTAATATCTGCAGGGTCCAGTGTAGCGTGAATAATGGTTTTGTCCGCCGGCAGGCGAGCTCCATAACTGGTGTTGGCGAAACTGCATCCGACGCCGAAAATTACATCAGCGTTGTGCAGAAAATCATGCACGGTTTTTGGGAGGGAACGCCCGCCAGAACCCAGAGACAAGGGATGGGTTTCTGGAAAAGCGCTCTTGCCAGCAAGGCTGGTGGTCACTGGCGCTTCCAAGATTTCCGCTAATGCTCGTAAGGCTTCCCATCCTTTAGCGTAATGGATACCTTGACCAGCGTAGATTACCGGATGATTCGCATCCAGCAAGGTGCCGGCTATCTTAGGTATCATATGAAAATCTGGACCAGAACACAAAATCGGCACAGGACGGTATTGCATAGGTTCGGACAACTCTTCCTGAAACACATCGCTAGGGATTTCTACTAGTGTTGGACGCGGACGCCCATTTCGCACCTGGGTAAAGGCTCGCCGTAAAGCTTCCGGTACGACTTGAGGCAAAGTAACCTGTTCACAGGACTTGGTGATGTGGCGGTAGTTGATGAAGGAGTTAAAGTTGGGGGGTGTGTTAGTCAGGGAACGCGAGTAGCCCATCGGTATTACGACGATTGGGACGGAATCCCCATAAGCTTGGGCTACACCGCCAAAAGCATTCTCCGATCCTGGCCCACTTTGCATGCAGAATACGCCAATCTGTTCACCGGAAGTAACACGGCTGAAGCCATCAGCCATGTGGAGACCAACTCGTTCCTGGCGGACGATGATTGGGCGAATTCCCACCTTGGCTGCGGCTTCAATAATTGGGTTGACCGGATAGGCAAACAGATACTTCACACCTTCCACCTTTAGAATTTGAGCGATAGCATCAGCAACGTTCATTCGAGTTCTCCTCTTTTGGAAAATAAACCATCCCTCATACGATTACCAATGGTACTATAGTTCTCACCAAACCAATATCCCACAAAGGGCTAGGCTACGGCGGGATGTGACATAGCCTAGAGTTTAATGACCACCATCATTCAAAGCTACTACCAAAGGTTATTGGTTTACAAAGAAAGGATTATGTTTTTTTTCTTCACCAACCGTTGTGGGAGGTCCGTGTCCGGGGAAAAGCTTCACATCATCGGGAAGCGAGAGCAGATGATTCTGAACACTTGAAAGTTCTACCCTATACGAAATATTCGGACCTCCCACCGAACCGGCAAAAATCGCGTCACCGACAATCACCGTGGAGCGCGTGTAAAAGCTGCAACCGCCGGGCGTGTGTCCGGGGGTATCGAGTGTTTCTACCGTGAGATTGCCAACGCTCACTACAGCGCCATGCTTCAGCGGTCTGAGTTGTTGGCTACTTTGAGGTTTCGGCTCATCCGCGTGAATATAAGTTGGGCAACCAGTTTCACTTTCAATTGATGGCAAACCGTCCGCGTGATCGCTGTGGGCATGCGTCAACAAGATTACCGTTGGCTTGACCCCGATTTCCTGAATCTTTTGGAGGATGACGTCGGGATGCGCAGCCGTATCAATAATTGCAGCTTCATTGGTCGCCTTGCAAACCAAAATATAAGCGTTAACCGGATAACCGCCAACTTTTTCGCTGACTGTGACTACTTCCAGCGCATCGTCATATCCCGGTTGAACAGGTTCAGGCACCCAGCGTTCCATCGCAATGTCAATCAATTTTGCGCCATCAAGATTTAGCGCCTGGGCGATTTGGCGAGTGTGATTTTCCGTCGGCTTTAGGGTGCAGTCTTCCATCTGTGACAATTGTGTCTCTGCGAGACCAGTGTCGTCAGCGATTTGAGCGATGCTCAAACCTTGCCCACGTCTCGCTTTGCCGATGATATCTCCAAATTCATCTTCAAGTGGATAGGTCATAATGAGTTTTTCTCCTTCGTTGAAAATTTGGAAAATAGTGTAACACGAAACAAAACGATGAACAACTGGAAAAATGTCACTTCCGAGCATTACAATAAATTATACTTCACCAAGCCACAGATAGTGCTTCTTCGTATACATAGCGTACGCCTTTTGCAAATCTGCTTGACATGCGATATATCGACAGTTAAAATATACCGGCTTCCCTGTATTGTGCAGGAATCGCAGAAGAGGCAGCGGAGGGAGGATTTCATCGTATGCCGACATACGAATACAAATGTTTTGATTGTGGTACCCGATTTGAACGCTTTCAAAGCATGACCGAAGAAGCAATTCAAGATTGCCCAGAATGCAAAGGTAAAGTCAAACGGTTGATTGGTGCGGGAGCAGGATTGATTTTCAAGGGCTCGGGGTTCTACACGACAGATTACCGGGATGGAAGCTACAAAGAGGCTGAAAAGAAAGATCGAGACACTTCATCGAGTAGCAGTGACGACACCAAGAGCAGCGACACCAAAAACATCGATACAAGAAGCAGTGATACTAAGAGCCGTGACACATCTAAAAGTGCTTCAGATGAGGCTTGAGGCTGCATAATAAGTACCCGTCCGAAAAAGTTTGATGGTTGCCTAGATTCTTGAGAAATTTCCTTTGGTTCAAAACTTGAGCAATCCATTGATTTCCCGTTTTTTTTAAGGTCAAGGGGTAAGGCATGAACCAACCTCAATCTGTGGAGGGGAACGCACACAACCACGGTCATCAACATCGCCTTCAGAGCAAATTCCGATTCGCACTTCTGTTCACCGGTGTCGTATTCCTCGTGGAAGTTGTTGGCGGGATTTTGTCGAATAGCCTAGCGTTATTAAGCGATGCAACTCATATGTTATCAGATGCACTCGCGTTGGCAATGAGCTGGCTAGCAATCTATCTGTCAACACGTCCTGCAACGCACTCCCGGACCTATGGGTATCACCGCACAGAGGTCTTCGCTGCATTCATCAATGGCGTCTCGCTAATTGCCATTTCGGGTTGGATCCTTTATGAAGCCGTGCAGCGATTTAGACAACCGGAGCCCGTTGAAAGTCTGGAGATGCTTGTAGTTGCTTTTATCGGCTTTATCGCCAATCTGCTCATTGTATGGCTCTTTCACGGGGAAGGGCGTAGAAACCTTAATGTACGGAGTGCCATGCTTCATGTCATCGGAGATACACTCTCCTCTTTCGCAGTAATCGCTGGCGGTGGGCTCATGTACTGGACAAACTGGTACGTGGTCGATCCAATTCTGAGTTGTATCATCGCTCTCGTTATTCTCATTGGGGCTTGGCGGGTCACAAAGGAATCCACTCACATTTTGTTGGAAGGTTCGCCGAAACACGCAGACGCCCAAACCGTAGCCACGCATATCTGCGGCATCTATCCGATTAAAGATGTTCACGATATGCACATCTGGTCTTTGTGTTCCAATTATTATGCACTCAGTGCACATATCGTTATGGATGAGCACACAGAAGATTCGGCATATGAGCTCCGACAGCAAATCAACCGTGAACTCCAAACACAATTCGGTATCTTCCATACGACAATTCAGATTGAGCGCATTGCTTGTGCTCAGAAAGGGAACTTGCTATGTAATTTGTCCCATCACTGACGAACAAAAGGGGAAAGGGTTTGCACCCCTAGTCGAGCATGGCGCAAATGAAATATCTTCCCAAGATTTCCCGGAGTTTGAAGGGTTCAGCGTCAATGATTAAACGATGCTCCAGCGACAAACAATCACGGAATGCCTTTCTGCTGTCAATTGTTTTTCACCTCATCATCTTAACGGTAATTTGGGTGGTAATCCAAATGCGGATGCCAGAATTAGAGGAAAGACTGTTTATTCAAGTTCAGACCGTTCCGATTTCTCGCGAACCCCTCCCCCGGCCGTTGGAGCGAGTACCTTATCTTCCGACCATTCCTAACATCCCACAACCGCAACCACCGATAGCCATGAATTCCCCGACGGCGATTGGCGCAACCCTACCACCGGTCACATTAATTGTTAAGCACAATGTTTTGAATGAAAAACCACCTTTGATATTGGCCGAAAAAAACGTCCCATTGCCGGCTGCTTCTAAGTTTGTCAATGGAATAGCACTGTTCCCCTCCAAGTCGGTACCCCACGGAGGGCTTATTGCATCAGGCAATCTTTATTCCTACGGTCGTAACCCGGTTCAGTCAGGACAATCTCTTGAGATGGAAAGCCGAATCATCCATCCGCATAT
The DNA here is from genome assembly GCA_965198175.1 of Candidatus Poribacteria bacterium. Classification (GTDB taxonomy): domain Bacteria; phylum Poribacteria; class WGA-4E; order WGA-4E; family PCPOR2b; genus JAPPKS01. The sequence goes on along the minus strand of OZ240245.1, from coordinate 4,747,090 downwards.
CGGTGGCTTTACACAGTCCGATATTGCACTTGTTAAGATTGCTCAGCACCATTTACAGAACCGGAATCGTGATTCTATTGATATTGTCTTCATCGTTGACGCAAGCCAGAGCATGCGTGATGACATTGAAGCGGTGCGGGATCATCTCAACCATATGGCCAGTCTCCTCAATGCTGAAAATCTGGATTTCACCGTTGGAATTGTGGCATTCCGGGACCAGGCTGGTTTTTCCCTGTTGGGTTGGTCCTTTCAGGTCACACCGCAAACGACTTCGATTTCAGACATTAAAAACGCGCTTGACGACATCCATTGTCGAGGTAATGAAAAAGTATCGAATGCATTGGTCCGCGCGGTCAACGAGGTGAAGTTTCGTAAGGGGGCAGAGCGGCACTTTATTTTAGTGACTGATGAATATTCTGAAGGGGCATACTCAGTAAAGGAAGTATTGAAAAAAATGAAACAGGCGGAGATTAGTGTAGATGTCATCGGCCGTAATGAACCTTTTCAGAAATTGTTAGCGAAATGCACCGGCGGAATCTGGTTGCCGATTTCCAGCTTAAAAGAGTAGAAGGTATGATACGCGATGCCTAATGCATAAGAGTTCGATAACTGGAAATTCGCCAACTTATGAAACCCCAACGCTCTTTACCCCATACCTGAGTTCACACCGGAAGGAGAATCAGTGTCATCTAGGAAATCCAAAATCACTGGCTATGCGACCCCAAAAGCTACCTTGACGTTCGCTGACCGGATGCGAACACGATATCCATCCTTCGAGCCAAGTGCTTACCGACCCCTCGCTGGTACAGATCTAATAACGTCTAAGGTTGGCTACGGTTCCTACCGCGTTCACAATCAATCCGAAGAACATGTTGCGACGCTCAAGAAGGCAATCGAAGCAGGTTGTAACCTGATTGATACTTCGAGCAACTACACTGATGGCGGCAGTGAAACATTGATTGGAGATGTCCTCCGCGATCTCATCGCTGCTGAAAAAATTCGGCGGGAGGAAATTATTGTCGTCTCCAAAGTCGGCTATATGCAGGGGAAGAATTTAGATGAAGCGATGCAACGCGAACAAACAGGACAGCCTTATGCGGAGGTTGTCAAGTATATGGAAGGCTGTTGGCACTGTATCCACCCTGATTTCCTTATGGATCAGTGGAACCATAGCGCCAATCGGTTGGGGCTTGAAACAATTGATGTTTATCTCCTGCACAACCCAGAGTATTTTCTATCTGACGCCCAAAAACGCAGCAGAGATCTTACTGACTTCAACGATAGTCAAGAGACGTTTTACAATCGCGTCTATCGCGCCTTCGTGCAAATGGAGCAGCTCACTCTCAACGGCAAGATTCGCTGCTACGGCATTTCGTCGAACACCTTCCCATCGCCGAAAGCTGACTTTGAACATGCCTCGCTCTACCGTGTCTATGAGGCTGCTTGCAAAGCGGGCGCAACGGTGCATGGAAATAGCCGGGCAAATCACTTCAAAGTGATTCAACTCCCGTATAACCTCTTTGAACACGGTGCATTGACGACGGTAAACAATGAGATTGACCGAAAAAATGTTACGGTGCTTGAAGGAGCTAAATCTCTCGGGATTGGTGTCCTCGTGAATCGTCCGCTCAACGCAATTGTGAATAATCGCATGACCCGTTTGGCGCAATATCACTACGATCCAAACCTCGATTATCCCGCGGAGGTTTCAATCGCAGAACGTCGGTTCAGCCAAACTGAAACAAAACTGCAAAGTGTGTTGAAAAGTTGGGGAATCTTCGATTCGGTGCGTAATCAGGCGAATCTCAACCTCTTTTATGACGTTGCCCAGCAACTCCCTGAACTTCTCCCACATGTCCAAAATCGAGACCATTGGGAACAAATCTTATACGGGCATCTCATCCCCCAGATTAACACTTACTTGCGGCAAACCACCCACGCTTGTTTAGATGGAGCTCAGGCCGAATGGGAGATGTTACTCCAACAGTACGTAGAGGTGCTCAACGCGCTGTTCGCGATTCTGACGGCCATCTTTAATCGAGGGGATGCGGAGAAGGTTGAACCCATTCAGCAAGCCTTGGATGGACATCTCTCAGATGGAGAGAAAATGCTCACTCTTTCTCAAAAGGCGTTGAATTTTGTGACTTCATCGCCAGGCGTTTCTGTTGTGCTGAACGGGATGAAACGCAAAGAATACGTGCGTGACGCAATGGGGATTATGAGCGCACCCGATTTTACGCAGCCACTCGCATTGATTGAAAGTGTGGCGGGTGAGGTGTAAAACACCAAGCGTGTTATACCAATTCTGATTGCACTGCTAGAGTTGTCTTCTCAGCTCATCGTACAATCTGTTAATATCGGTGTTCAAAAAACGAACGGAATGAGGGTATTTATAAGGTAAAGACGATTGACGAGTTGTGCATTGACGCAATTTCGAGCGAAATTGTGTTTGGCACAAAAATTGCCCTATTTTTGGATTCGCCGCACCGGCAAGACTCACAGGGCTCTATAGAAATCTTGCTTTGCGATTAGTCGGTTCGAAATCCAGAACAGCAGAACGGACAGTAACGTGTAACATCCTATCATCCAGACCCAGATAGGTGCGATGCCCATTGCAATGCGCGTTTCAGATTTGACAATGGCAATTAGGACGCATAGGGGGCTTAACAATCTCAGCACCTCCCCAAAGGGGAAAGGGGTAACCGGCATCTGCGATATAATCAACGGTGCAAAAATAATCGATAATACCACGGCGTAGCTCCGCGAAATTGCGGTCATGGGGGAGCCGAACAGGGTCAGGCAAACACCGATCAAAAAGAACAGGGTGAATGCAGCGGTAAACACGAGGGCGCATTGCAGAAGTTCCCAAATCGCCAAACCACCTGTGTGAACCGAAAGCCAAAATAGCGGAACGGAGAGCCAAACGACCCACAGCGTCAGGAGGATTGTCCCAATCATCTTTCCTAGCAGAATGCGCCAAGTGCTCAGCGGGGTGATTATGAGTAATTCCCAGTTGGTGTTCAGTCGTTCGGTCTGAAGTGTCTCGATTGCCTGAAGAGGAACAACAAGACCGATGATGGCGATGAAGAAAACAAGTACCAATATTGCATATACACTTTCACCCATGCGAGTCTGCGGCTGTGTTTGGCTTGCCGCGAATAGTTCAAACGCAGTTGCAAAAAGCGTAAACGCAAGCAGGCACAAGATGACGAACTGAATACGACGATATTTGGGCTGATGGATGTAGCAGCGTAACTCCCTAAGAATGAGCGCAATCATTGTATGAGCTCTCCAAGTAACACTTGATTTCTTCAACATTATACCATATCCTCGTTCAAACACAGCATAAACTTTTTCTGATTGTTGGTCGTCAAGAAGATTGGTTTTCGAGAGTTCGGAAGCGTGACTTGCTGCTATTCCCAAGCGAGATACAGCAAGGTTTTGCATTGCTCAACCCAGATTTGCCCTTCAGGGTACGCGTCGAAAGTGCTTGAACATTGTGAGAGGAATGTGCTAATCTATTGATGTTATCATTGATTGCAGGTACGTTCTCCAACAACTAACGAGGCTTTTTATTAATAGGAGATTAAAAATGCAAAGGAACTTCATAAGGACTTCGCAGATTACCTTAACAATCGTCTTGTTCATCGTTGTTTCATTGATAAACAACCTTGATGCCGAGTACAACGGTGAATGTTGGGTGGTTAGTAATGGCGATACCGTTCGCAGACTCTATCCGGATGGAAACCCGGATCCAACAGTAATTCCCAACCTTACCCAGGCGCAAACTGCGGAGGTCAATCCCAGAGATGGCACCGTGTGGATTGCCGTGTCGGCTGCGAATACGGTCTACAAGTATAACCCTTCTAGCGGAGAATTCATCGCGATTCCGAACATCAAACGGCCCCATTCCGTCTCACTTAACCCGGTTGATGGCGCGGCGTGGATTGGTGGGCTTGATGTGGTCGTCAAGGTATCGGCGGATGGTCAGGTCCTCGCCACAATCCCCGGCGTGTATGAGCCCGAAGTTGCGGTAAATCTGACCGATGGGAGTTGCTGGGTGACCGACTCTAGAGGAAAAGTAGCTCGTTATGATTCCAGCGGGGCGCTCGCCGTGACTTCTCCGGTGAAACTCACAGAACCCAAATATGTCACTGTTAATTCGAAAACGGGTAATGCGTGGGTTGCGGATACGCAGGCGGGCATTCTCGTTAAATTGGACGCGAACGGTCGAGAACTCTTGCGTCTTGCGGACATTCCATTACCGATTTCACCGAGGGTCAATTCCCAAGATGGTAGTCTTTGGGTTGTTGCCGATTCTTCTTCGCTGATTAAGCTCTCCGCAGACGGACAGAAAATTAAGGAAATCCCAAATGCTGGAATGATAATTTTGGCAATTAGTGTCGATCCTAAAGATGGAAGTCTTTGGGTCGCTGACCAGCTTGGATCAACCTTTCAAGGTGAGGTCAGCAAATTCTCCGCAACAGGAAAGAAGTTGTTTGGACAAGCCGTACCAATACCATCCTACGTTTCCGTCGGTTATTGGGCAGGTGAATAAGACGTAATGGATAAATCATTACGATACTTAACATCTCATTGCCGAATATGCTGACGCATCAATGGAGAAATCAGAACATGCAATCTTGCCATTATCAACTTCAAGCGGATCGTCCTATTCCTGACCAAATCCATTCCTACGGATGCTCCAATTTGTTCGGAATCCAAATTGACGCATCTATCTCAACTTTTTGGTGGCTATTCGTTGTAACCGTAGAGACGACAGTATGTATGTTTTCATTGCTATAGCGGGGATGTGTCTCAGCTCTTCAACGAGCACAGAAAGATATAATCATTCTCTGTCCTCTACCTCAGCTCCTGGGCAAGATAGATGTCTACGTAGATATATCTCTAAATCTTTCTGCAAATTATACTTTGTGAAATGACGATGAATCAGTATTTTGAGTAATCGAATAAGTGGGACATGGTTCTTAACCCGCCATTTTTGCGCTTTTAGAATAGTCCCTCCCTTAGAAACCCTTTGAGTTGCACTCCAAGGATGCAGTCAGCGAGTCCTAACTTGTAAAGAAAGCCCGGATGGCTCGCTTACGTCAAATCGCTCTTGAGGTTGCTTAAAATGTTTCATTATTTCAGCTAGATATGAGGCCTATTGTGTATAAAGTATTTTGCTGTTTTCTCTCCTTTACGCTCCTGCTCATCGCCGTTTACGTTCTAGCACAGCCAGCAGCACTGCCAGATTTTGCGGTGGATGCCAGGAGTATCACATTTTCCAACCCGTCTCCATTTGAAGGTGAGGAAATTACGATTCATGTCACAGTAAAGAACATCGGAGAGGCTGCGCCAACACTCAATGAAGACCTTCTTGTGAATCTTTATGAAGGCAATCCTTACGTAGACGATCCAGCGAAAAAGCCCCTTCGGATTCTATGCAGAGACGTAATCTTAGAACTATCCCCCGGTAAATCTGACAGCGTGAAGGCACAATGGCGGCCGCCCCCTGGTACGGTTGAGGTTTATGCTGTTGTTAACCCGACCGGAGACGAGAAAGAAATTAGAGAAGTTGTCCGGGAGAACAACATCGCCCACACATCATTAACAGCAACGCCACGCACATTCCCCAGAGCAACGCCGGCAGAGATTCAAACCGCAATTCACAAAGGCGTGGAATGGATTAAATCTCAGCAAGGAAAGCACAGCCGTACTTGTGTGCAATGTAGAACTGAGAATCAGCTTATTTCTATCTGCGTCATCTGTGGTGCAACCCTGAAAGGTCTACCCGTAAATCGTCTGGAGGGCCCTGCATGGGATTTTGGGGAAGACAGCCGGCAAGAAACCGCAATTGCTTTACTGACGCTGCTTTCGGCTGGTGTCCCCACCTCCGATCCTGTTGTACAACGAGCACTAGAATTTTTAACGCATCAGGACACGAACAGTTTGCAAGTTTATCAACTAGCAATCATTGTGCCTGCGCTTGTCGCGGCGAACGATTCGAAATACCGTCAGCTCGCCCAGTTTGCGGTAAATCAGCTTGTCAGAAACCAATTGCCGGTTAAAGGAGATGAGTTCGCAGACCCAAGAGACGATGGCGGTTGGGGATATGGGATAACCGCAGATGGAGCGCATATGCATATGGTAATCTATGCGCTCTACGCGGCGAAACAATGGGGGCTTGACATCCCACAGGATACGTGGGAGCGTGCTGAAAAGTGGATTCGACGTAATCAGATGGAAAGCGGCGGCTGGGTCTACAACCTTGTCGATAGTGGTTCCCCTTGGGCGGAGGGAGTCTACGGCAGTATGACCGGAACAGGTCTGTGGGCACTTCGTGCTTGCGGCGTACCAGCAGAAGACCTACAAATCCGGAAGGGGCAGGCGTGGGTTAAGAAGTATTGGTCGCTGACTCGAAATCCCGGTGCGACTTCATGGCATTATTACTATCTTGTCTCGCTGCAACGGTTCTGCGATATCTCCCCAAAATTGGAAACACTCGCTGGACATGATTGGTACCAAGAAATATCGAACATGCTCGTCGCCGAGCAGCAACCTGATGGGCGCTGGATTGATCACGAAGACTATTTCCCAACGACCTGTTTTGCGCTGATGTTTCTGACTCGCGCCCTACCACGGCCGACCTCACCTAACCTCGGTGCTGTCTATCGGAGCCTTCGCTTTTCCCCGCCCGCACCGCGTGTCGGTGAACCGGTCCGAATTAGTGTCACCCTGACAAATACGGGTATTCAACCTGAAGAGTCTATCGTGAAGGTCGATTTCTACGATGGAAATCCGGAGCGGGGCGGAAAAATGATTGGCGATCAGGAGGTCATCTTTCATAGAGATCTCGACGAAACGACAACCACGATTAACTGGGTGCCTACGGAGAAGGGAACCCGTGAAATCTACGTTCTTGTTGATCCAGATAAACACATTGATGATTTAGATCGCGAGAACAATACTGTATCACAGGCATTGGATATTCGCCCCCAGTCCGCTGCTGCCATTGATTCGACCCCAGTCACCCAGAAGATTAGCGATGGCGTCTACCGTATGGGAGATGTTATGGTTGATTTCAACAAACGCGAAGTCACTGTGCCAGGCGAAATTAATATCATTAGCGGCGATACCATCCTCGAATTTTTTGCCGTTGGCAAATTTGGCAAGACACATGAAAGTCTAATTATGGTCCATGCCGAACCCATCCATATTCAACTTGCACTCGTGCAACTAGGCATGTCTCCGGGCATGAACCTCACAATCGAAGGCGATCCCCATGAACCTAAAGGTGATTCAGCCGAGGTTTGGATCGAATGGGAGCGAGGAACCGACGTTGTTCGCCATCGCGCTGAAAAATTGGTGTGGAACGCCATGAACGAACACCCGATGCAGCAGACCCATTGGGTGTTTACCGGCGCACGCATCATCAATAAACAATTCACTGCACAGCAGCACCACAACATCATTGCTGTTTACCGTGACCCGGATTCAATCTTCAATCACCCCCTGTCCGGCGGCAAGGACGATCGAACCTACCGCGTGAATACGGATGTCGTGCCATCAAAAGGTACGCCTGTGAAAGTCATCATTCGCCCAATTTTGGATGAGACGAGCGGAAACAATTCGATGAATCAGCTAGAATATAGATTAATCGAGGCATGGTCATAATCTTTGCGTGGACATCGGGGAAGGACAGATGCAACAATAAATGAACTTCATTGAGAAATTAAAAAATGTTCGAATGTTAGTAATGGACGTTGATGGGGTGTTGACGGATGGAAAGCTCTACTATTCAGATTCCGGTGAGGAGATAAAAGCTTTCAACGTCCGTGACGGGCAAGGCCTCAAGCTCATTAAAAGTCACGGCATTAAGCTCGCTGTCATCTCAGGACGAACAAGCGAGGCTGTTAGGAGACGAGCGCAGGAACTTCTTGTGGACGAGATACATTTGGGTGTGAGCGACAAACTCCCTGTACTGCAAGATATTGTGCAGAGGTATACGATATCGTCTGATGAGACACTTTACATCGGAGACGACCTAGGGGATATTGACGTTCTGAACTTCGTTGGGCTGCCCGTTGCGGTCGCTGATGCCCACGATACGGTGAAGCACCGCGCCGATTATGTAACAGGTAAAGTAGGTGGAGATGGAGCAGTGAGGGAGATATGTGACATGATAATCTCTCAGAAGGAAGAACGGGTCCATAGTTCAGACACCAACGTGAATCCCATGGAAATCCATCAAGACCTTTCTCCCACGACAAATGCCGTTCCGATAAACGGTGTTCAGATTGGTGGAGGGCTTGGAATTGCCCTTATCGCAGGCCCCTGCGTCATCGAAAACCGGGATCACACACTCAAGATGGCTGAAGCAATTAGAAACATTACGGAAAAATTGGGAGTCCCCTTTGTCTTCAAATCCTCATATGACAAGGCGAACCGTTCCTCGATAAGCTCCTATCGAGGCCCAGGGCTTGAAAAAGGGCTTTCCATCTTAGCGGCGGTTCAAAAAGAGATTGGTGTGCCGACACTTTCAGATGTTCACTGTGTCAATCAGATTCAGCCTGCTTCGTCCGTGCTTGACGCGATTCAAATCCCCGCGTTCTTGTGCAGACAGACGGATCTGCTCGTTTCGGCTGGGAAAACCGGGAAACCGATCAATGTAAAGAAGGGGCAGTTCATGGCGCCGCAGGACATGACCAACGTGGTTGACAAGATAAGGTCCACAGGAAACGAAAGAATCCTGCTAACCGAAAGAGGAAGCTGTTTCGGTTACAACAATTTGGTCGTTGATATGAGTTCGCTTCCAATCATGCAATCCTCTGGATATCCTATTGTCTTTGACGCTACGCACAGCACTCAGTTGCCAGGTGGTTTAGGGAGAAGCTCCGGTGGACGAAGAGAGTTCGCCGCGCATCTAGCACGAGCAGCTACTGCGGTGGGGATAGACGCCCTGTTCATGGAGGTGCACGACCGTCCCGATGAGGCACTTTGCGACGGGCAAAACATGATTGGTCTGGAAATGCTGGAATCTATCCTGACGACTGTTGTTCAGATAGACAAGGTTGCGAAGAATATCCAGTGATTATCGGTGTTGCAAAAGAGAGAACGACCCTTCAACGCTGCCTGTCGGGATTGAGCAACTTGTTCCGACGGGTCCTACCATCTTCTTCAAAACGGACGCAGTGACAGTGAGATGCCGAACATGTGACGATGCCGAGGTCGGGACAGAGTTGTGTTCACACGTTTCTGAAATCCACCGTGCTATTGTCTTCGTGGCGTGTAAACCTTATTCAGACCTTAGACAGCGAATAGTTTGAAGCCACCTATTGATGAAGAACTGATGGTATGCGAAGAGTCTGTCTGCCCAAGTCTGCTGTGAGTGTGGAGAGGCGTATTTTTCTGCGTAAGTGGCATATCAGATAGATTGAATTCCAGTACACACAAGTTCCCACAATTTGGATGGAGTCTATCTTAGGTGGAAGAAAATCTACGTCAGGATAAAGTTCTATGGCACGGCGATTAGATCCTAAAGCCCATGAAATGGTCATTCTCGCTGAAGGTTCGTTCGGTATTCTCGAATCAAAGGCGGCGACCGTGTTGGTACGATACTTGTCGGACAGTGTCGTTGCTGTTATTGACAGCACGAAGGCGGGAAAAGATGTCGGCGAAGTAATTGGTATTGGAACCGGAATCCCAATCGTTGGTAGCCTTGCGGAGGCAATGCAGCTACATCCGACAATGCTAGCAGTTGGAATCGCCCCGCCCGGCGGGGAGTTGCCTCCGAAATGGAAATCCATACTGCGTGAAGCAATCGAAGGTGGATTGCACATTATGAGTGGGCTTCATTGGTTTCTGAGCAACGATTTAGAACTTGCAGAGCTGGCAGAACGCTATAACGTTATTCTATGGGACGTGCGTAAACCACCGCCGAACCTCCCAATAGCAACCTGCAAAGCCGCCAATGTTCATGCAACCGTTGTTCTAACCGTCGGATCGGATTGCCGCGTTGGAAAAATGGTAGTCGGGATCGAGCTTGCGAATGAGGCAAGAAAACGCGGTTTGAATGCTGAATTTTGTCCGACCGGTCAAAACGGAATGATGGTCTCCGGGTGGGGAATTGCCGTTGACGCGGTAGTGTCTGACTTTACCGCTGGCGCGACGGAGCAAATCGTTATTGAAGGCGCCCAAAATCACGATCTCCTCATTGTCGAGGGACAGGGTTCGCTAGTTCACCCAGGTTACTCCGGTGTCACGTTGAGCCTGCTGCACGGCGCTATGCCTGACGCGATGATTTTTTGCCATCAGCCCTCCCGGAAAAATGTCGCCCGGTATCCCATCGCCTTGCCGTCATTGGGAGAGATGATTGCACAATACGAAATACTTGCCGAGCCCATCAAGCCTGCCAAAGTCATAGGGATCGCTCTCAACTGTTTTGACCTCACCGAAAAACAAGCCCGTGAAACCACCGAATTGGCGGAGCGGGAGGCGGGCTTGCCAGCCACAGATGTCATTCGCTTTGGACCGCATAAGTTAGTTGATGCGATAATCAGCGTGCAAAATCGGAGCGCAACAAAGTCTGCGAACAGAGGCTAGTGTCCAGTTGTCAGTGGTCAGTAAAACACAGGCTACTGATTACTGGTTATTGGCACTGTTTTATCTCGGGCACTGCCACCCGCGAAATCGATGTCAGTGTCGATGTGTAAGTAATGTAAGTGTGAAATTTCACAAAGGGAGGAACAACTATGATGCAGTCTCTCGAATTAGTGTTCACTGAGGCTTACACACCTCTGAAGTACATTCGTTTGCTTGGAACAATGCACTCCAGATATTCCGCCTCAATAGCGGATGAGACACTAGTTTCCTTAAGAAATACATCATAACAGAAGGATGAAAATAATGTCGCGTTACGTGCCACAGAAACTGAAACGGCGCGTTCTGTGTGAAGCGGGACACCGTTGTGCAATCCACACTTGTAGAAATCCTGATGTTGAGATTCATCATATTATTCCGTGGAAAGAATGTGGAGAGCACAAGTATGAAAACCTTATCGCTTTGTGTCCTAATTGCCACACGAGGGCCCATAGGGGTGAAATCGATAAAAACTCTCTAAGAATCTATAAAGCTAATCTTCGTTACGCACATGACAGATTCAGCCTATTAGAAGTTGACATCCTCTTAACATTGCACAAAAATACAGGAGAAAGGGTGCAATTTCCATCATTTATGATGATTCTAATTAATCGCATCTTGGACCTTGGGTATGTAGAAGTAAAAAGTCCAAAGAGCTCCGCTGAGATATTTGGGATGAACGTGTCACCGGTTTACCTTTTCTTAACCGATAGAGGGCGAGAATATATTGATTCTTTAGGGACTGAGCAAGGAAATTAATGTGAAAAAGACTTGGATACCCCAAGCAATTATCATCCCGATGCTATTGTTAGCTCTGAATCCTGACTCTCTCTATGGATTTTATATGTTTCTCAGATGGGTGTGTTGTGCAGCGTTTGTGTATCTTGCTATTCACGCTTCTACCCGAAAGAAACAGGGTTGGGTTTGGATTTTGGGAGTTACTGCGGCTATTTACAATCCAATTCTTCCCGTTCACGGAACGCGGGAAATGTGGACTGTTGTCAACGTTGCTACCATTGGAATGGCAGTGGCTTCTCTTTTTACCCTGAAATATGATGAGGAAACCATAAGGCGAAAGCCTGATGTTGCCGATGCCTACTACAAGCAGGGGATTGATAAGGACCTGGCGGGACAGTATACTGCCGCCATCGCCGATTATGACAAGGCAATCCAACTAAAACCGGATTATGCCGAAGCTTACCACTTGCGAGGATTTAATAAGGCGGTACACCTATGTCAGTATGCTGCCGCTATCGCCGACTTTACGCAGGCGATTCTCTTCAAACCCGATGACGCCGAATACTACAAATCTCGGGGGATTGCTAAGACGTGTTTGGGAGAACACAGTGCCGCCATCCAGGACTTTGACACGGCAATTAGCCTCAAATCCAATTATGATATTGGATCTGCTTACATCGATCGGGGATTTGCAAAGGGTTACTTGGGACGAGTTGAAGAAGGGAAGCAAGATCTCCGAATCGCCTTGAAGGTTGCCGAAAAAATCCACAGTTATTGGCGCAAAGACTATGGATATGGTATATGCAACTATCTCAACGGGATTGTGTTGGATCTTCAAGAATTTGAGGAATGGATAGCGCTTGAGAAGCGAAGCAAGGGAACGAGCATGACGTTTGAGGAGGTACAGCGTGAATTTGGCACGATTCTAACACCAGAACGCACGGGCGACGTTAAGAACCCAGGGCGTTTGGATTTTGAAGTGGTAGAGGTAGATTATTGGGGTAGGAAGAATTCTCGATGGGATATTCACCAAGACGGTAAAAATATCGGCGGATTTCAAGTCGCCAAAGGGGAAACAAAGTTCATTTCTTTCGACTCAGACCCTAAACAGATAAAAGACCTTGCTACCCATCCATTCTATCCAACCTTCCGCTTTTATCGTGAGGTGGAGATTATTTTCTTTGCTTTCACAGACCTTAAAAAGACTTTCCGTGAGGCGCATGAATCGTCCACATACAAGAAGTCTGTTCGTTCGGTCAAGAGTAATACAGGTGAAAGATTTTACTACCCATCATTCAATACGCTTGTGGAGTTGTTAGATTATATTGAACAGAAAGCAGAAAATCGAGGACAAGAACTGAAATATCCGTTCGGTCTCCCTCTCTCGTAGGAATTATTAAGAGTGTAAACTATTAGATAAATTTACGGTATAATTCTACTAACGCAATGAAAAAGGGAAAATCAGATCCTGTTGTGGTCTGCTTTGCCATCCCTCTGAAGATGTTCCCGCTATCAGTAAATGGCTTTATCTATCTTTACGTGAAAACTCTCGAATTATTATATGCTTGTAGGTTCCGATATGGGCATCATTTTTCGTAGGTCTTGCTGCAACCGTAAAACGTTTACATGACACAAATCGGTCTGGTGTGTATGTCCTGATGGCATTGATTCCAATCATAGGACTTCTATATCTTCTTGTGTGTTGTGGTTTTCTCAAGGGCACAGATGGAGAAAATGATTACGGCCCTCGAGTTGATAAAATTACATAAAAAAATTTAATTTTTTCTGTGTAGGTTTACTTGGATACAGATTACGAGATTCCAAGGGTACCCAGTTCAGGGATCGACCTTTTCCGAGACTGAGTACCATCGATACTGAGCCCCGCCGATTTCCCATTTTTGCCGTCTAGATTCTTCCACGTGCGTTTGTTACACCCCAAAACCTTTTCATTTTCAAGGGGGATTTACGACATGACGACACCCATGCCCTATCGTTGGAAACGATTGTCACCGAAACGACGTGAGCGACTTGACAGGTGCATCGTGGCATATCTCAGGAGGCTCTACCGACAAGAAGAACCATCCGGCAGCTTCAAGGAATATGTCAGGGACGGACTGCCGCCATGGTTTCCCAGCAACGAAGAACGTTTTCACTGCTGCTACCGTGTCCGAACGCCATCCCGTGCTTACCCACTCTCACTCAATACACACTGTAGAAGCATTGAACATCTAGCGAATTTGTACGATGTCGATTTGAGTTTCTTGCGTCGGCACCTTCGGTTGATACGGATGATCCGAATACCCCCAATAATCAATCTCGATTACATCAAAGGCTGTTATACCTCTGGAGAACAGCTAGAACAACAAGCAGACGATTATACTGAGCGCATGTGCGGCGTCAACCCGCACGAGCGCAACCGTTACTATCTCGATTGCATCGAACGATATTTCGGTTACCTCCACGAAGACCGGTCGGCAATTACACCCAACATCGGCGGTCGAATCTCTGAAGAACAGCTAAAACAACAAGCAAGCGATTATGCTGATCGCATGTGCGACATCAACCCGCGCGACGAGCGCAACCTCTACTATCTCGATTACATCGCACAATATCTCCGTTACCCTCACAAAGACCGGTTGGCAATCACACCCAACATCGGCGGTCGAATCTCTGAAGAACAGTTAGAACAACAAGCAAGCGATTATGCTACGCGCATGTGCGGTGTTAACCCGGGCGAGCGCAATCTCGATTTCATCAAACAATATTTCGCATGTACATACCACCTACACTATCTCGAATACATCGAAGCGTTTCTTGATTATATCGCTGGCGAATCGCCAACAACCTCACCCAATAGCAATATTCGTCTCTTTCCCAATCTGACTGTGCTCGATTTTATCGAACATGATATCATTTACAATCGGGCAATCGAGCCGCCAGCGCCGGGACGAGGCAGATTACCGTTTGATCCGGAAGTCAACGTCGAGGATGAAGACACTGATGATTTCCTGAGCGAACTGGACAAACTCATTAAAGGCAGTGCCAGTTGCTAGTGCAGTTTTTACTGACCACTAGTCATTGTCCGCTGCTTTTCCGCTGCCTTTAGTCAAGGGTTTTCAGTTTGCCGTATTTGCTGTTGGGGCAGCCATCTCTACAATAGCGAATTTCCGGGTCATACAATCCCATCACTTCAAAAAGGTTCTCTGCGCTTGGGTTTGAATTATAAGCTTCCTCCACTTCGTATATTCGTTGAAGATGTTCCGTCTCAAATCTCTTGAGCATACGAACACAACGCCTAGGGGCTTGTATTCAATTATCGTGTCTATCAACTCTTGCCTCGTCATCGGTTTCAGGTCTACCATTTTCCCATCTCCACTTAGCAGAAACTTCTAGCCAGTAGAAACGCCTAACTCAGTTGATGGCTTTATACCTTCCGTTTTTGTCCATGATGCCGCCATGCCCGCCATTTTCACCGATACTGAGAACCACCCCCAATTTTCCATCTTTGTCAAAAGTACCGACAACGCCGCCATGCTCATCGGTACTGAGCAACGCCACTTTCCCATCTTTGCCGAAGGCATCGACACGGCCGCCATACTCCCCGATAGCGCGCCCGACCCGCGATTTACCATCTTTGCCAAAGGCAGCGCCCCACCCGCCGCTTTCACCGGTTGTGAGTATCACCCTCGTTATCCCGTCCGCGTCAACAACCTCTAGCCTAGAACACTGAATCGTGTCAAACTTATCATTTTGCGCCGTCACGGGAGACAGCATCCCAACCGCAAACAACATCCCGACTATCGTGAACACACTACCCAACGCCATTAAACAAAGTGCTTGCTTCCAATTCTGAATCCTAAACATGTAAAATCCTCTTTACTGTCGATAGCCATTCTTGTCCCAAGTGCTCACCATACCGTCGCCGTATTCGTTTATAACCATAACCGCCTTGCCTTTGCCAACTTTGCCAAAGACATCGACAAAACCGCCATATTCAACGATACCGAGCCCCGCCCCCAATTTCCTATCTTTGTCCGAGACAGCGACACCTCCGCCATAATTACCGCTAAAGAGTCCCGCCTGCGATTTCCCATCTTTGCCGAAGGCACCGATACGTCCGCCGTGTTCATCGATATCGAGCGATGCTGACGAACTCTTGTCTATGCCATAGGCAGTGACACTACCGCCGCCGTATTTATCGCCAGTGACATGCACCATTATGTTTCGTAATGAAAACTTAATCGCTTAACAGAGTGGCTGGTTGCTTGTATAATTTAGGCTGTAATGCGTAATTTCTGGTTGACAATATGTTTCCAATAGGCGATCATAATAAACACGAATGGGCTTTATGGTTGAGCCCAAATTGATAAAATGATTGTTGTATTGGAGGGATATTATGGGGGGGGTTTTTTTGGGTTGCTTTGGCTTGTAGGTGCTTTTAAGCTGGCTATCCGAGGGGGCTATGGGTTTATGCAAAGCACCCTCGGATAAACACATCGAAACAGTTTTTAGTATTTCGATGATTGTATTTCCAACATGCCTCTATGACGTATAGTGGCGTGTATTTTTTCTTGTAATGGTGGTGTGTTCCGTACCAAGCGCGTTTGAGTAATGCCCAGAATCCCTCAATGGTGTTGGTATGAACATCGCCGTCAACATATTTTTCCTGATGATTGATTACTTTGTGTGGTATAAGTGGGCGTATGACTCTGTAAGCCCTGTATTCGTCTGTAATTAACTCGGAATCCTTGGGGTTTATCTTATCCTTCAGAAACTCTAGAATGCTTCTACTGCCTAAATCTGTTTGCACACGGGCTTGTACATTACCGCCTCGTTCTACTGCTCCGAGGACTGGGGTTTTTTTTGTTCCGCGTCCTCGTTTGTTTGGTGGATCGTCTTTTCTTCGATTTCCTTTACGTGGTTTTCCGCCGATGTATACTTCATCTGCTTCGATGATGCCTTGCAGTAATTTGGATGATTTGCGTCCCATTTCAGCGCGGATTCGTTGTTGCATGTACAGTGCTGTGGTTTGTGTAAGGTCCAAGTCGCGGGCGAGTTGATGACTTGATATACTCTTTTTGGCGTTTGCTATAAGGCTGATAGCTAAGAACCATTTTTGGAGTTCAATTCGTGTTCCCTGAAATAGGGTGCCCGTCATAACATTGAATGTTGATTTACACTGGTGGCAATTCCATTCGCCGATACGTCCACGGTCTTGTTTCCGTGCAACGCGATTAGATTTACAACCTGACCGGGGGCATTCAGGTTTGTCTCCCCAACGCTTTTTGGTCGTCCGGACGTTTTAAGAGCGTTGGGTTTCGCTACATCTATTTCGCCAAGTGCGATGTTTGGTGCTCGGAACGGTTTTGGAATTACCCGCTCAACCCAACCTACAAAAACTGATGCTTAAAGCGAGGAAAGCGAAAGTTAATAAGACATGATTAAACTCAGAATCGCAAGCGAGTTTTAGTCTATATGGAAGCATGATGGTTTATCTCAGTTGGGAAACTGCTTCACTCGCATACTGCCTAACTCTTGGCTCGGGATCAGATGTTGCTAACTTCTCCAATTTGGGAAGGAGGATGTATTCGACCGCACCTCCGAGATCTTGCCGATGCTCGGAGCCGATGGCGCCCAATATCCTAGCGGCTGCACCTCTGTTAGTAGAGTCTTGATTCGCTAAAATTGGAATCAACGGCAACACGGCTGGCGGTCCAATTGCCATCAAGGTGTTTCGTATACGCTTCCCCTTAACACGTGACATATAATTCACGAATAATTCAGCCGCACGTGGATCTCGGAGTTTGCCAAGCTTTTTCAGCAGATGAATAGCTTTCTCTCCCTCGCCCTCAGTACTTATTGCCCATGTTGGTGTCAATTGTGCCATCAACTCAGTCGCCTGCGGCGATAGGTCGCCCCACTCTTGAGGGTTTTGGGAAATATATTCGAGGCGTGCCCACGCAGCCGCTTCAGGGTCTGCTAGTTGCTCCGTTGGATCTTCTTCATCTTCTCCCGCCGGTTCCGGTGCATGACGTGCTTCGAGATGTTCAATAATCTCGCTGATTTCACGTTCAACCCGCTCTGCCGTTTCAACGGGAGCTGACTCCTCTGAGCTTTCACGAAGTTCACCCGTCTCGGGCACCGTTGAGGAGACACGATCTATTGGCTCTTGTTCTCCTTTAATTTTGGGAGCAACAGTAGTGTCTTGATGCCGATAACTGAACATGACGACCCCGATGCCCAACCCCACAACAATAAGAGTCACCAAGATGACAATCGGTTTATTATATGGGCGCATGACGGTTTATCTCAGACGGGCAACTGCTTCACTGGCGTACTGTCGAACTCTTGGATGGGGATCCGATGTTGCCATCTGCTCCAGTTTGGGAAGGAGGATGTATTCCACCGCACCGCCCAGTTCCGGTTGATATTCAGAACCAATTATGCCTAATAATTTAGTGGCTCTCTTTCTTCTCAAGAATCTATCCTTGTCATCCAACAAGGGAATTAGCAGTGGGACAGATGACGGCCCGATCGCAATTAAAGCCTCTTCCATGGACCTTCCCCAGAGCTCACTTTCACTAAGATAATTCGCAAATATTTCTGCAGAACGGGGGTCTTGAAGTTCGCCAAGCTCATCGAGCAATACTATAGTTTCTTCCATATCACCTTCGGTCCTTAAGTGCCGTGTTGGTGTCAATTGTGCCATCAACTCAGTCGCCTGCGGCGATAGGTCGCCCCACTCTTGAGGGTTTTGGGAAATATATTCGAGGCGTGCCCACGCAGCCGCTTCAGGGTCTGCTAGTTGCTCCGTTGGATCTTCTTCATCTTCTCCCGCCGGTTCCGGTGCATGACGTGCTTCGAGATGCTCAATAATCTCGCTGATTTCTCGATCTACCTGCTCTGGTGTCTCAACAGGGGTTGTCTCAGTCGCCGTTGCGGTTACGCGATCTGTTCGCTCTTGTTTCCCTTCAATTTTGGGGTCAGAGGAAAGTGACTTCTTAAAAGTTGTTATGTCGTGCCACAGATAAACACCGATGCCGATAATGCACAACAAGGCGATGGATATGCCGAAACTCAATTTGCGGTTCATCGTTGCCCTCTTGTGATTTGTTGGGGGGGATGTGTATACGCGGAACTTCTAAATTGCGTCGAATAAATCGCGGGAAGCAAGCTTACCAGCCACAGATGTTATCCACTTTGGACCGCATAAATTAGTTGATGCGATTATCAGCATGCAAAACCGGAGCGCAACAAAATCTGCATGATTTTCAGGGAAATTCGGGGAGCTTTTTAACTGCACATGGACATAGTCGTCAGAATTCCAATCGTGACAATCTCAATTTTATTGAAAAAGCATGATAAAAAAGCTGTTGATACGCCTCAATGCGTCAACTCATTTCTGAATCTGATTCTGAATTTGTCCCAGCATCCGAGAGGCAGAATGGCGTTGCAGCTCGACCGCCTTTTGGGAGCCCAAGCGGCAGATGGACATTTAAGAGAAATGGGCGTCCTTCTCCCTCGACTACTTCCAGTCCATGGGCAATTGCTTGGTGAAGGCGAGATTCATCCTGTACGTGCATACCGGCTACCCCAAATCCGTCCGCAAGCTTCACCGGATCAGCTCCATCTAAAACTACGCCGGCATATTTGCCGGTCCGCTGCATAGTGGTTCCATCCGTTTTCGAAAAGAGGTTAGCGACAACGCCATAGGATTGGTTGTTCGATATAATGTAGAGGACAGGAATACCGTGATGCGCTGCTGTCCATAGCCCTGAATCCGCATAGAACATCGATCCATCTCCGACCAACCCAACAACAGGCTTATCCGGCGCAGCGAGCTTCACGCCGATTGTCCCGCCAACGCCGTAGCCTTCCGAGCCGCCAGCGGGTCGGATATACACGGTATTGTTGGTTTTATCCGTCCCGCCTATACTATCCAAGGGCACCGCAAACTGCTCAATCATGACAAGCCCGCCGCCCAGGCGTTCCAACGCTTCATCCAGGGCATCGGCTAGTATCCATGGGCGTACTGTTCCGGTCCGCAGTTCAACGCGCTGTGCAGCCTGCCTACGCTGCGCACGGAGTGCAGTAGCCTGCTGCTGCGCCCTCGCACGCGGTGCTTCAAAGTAATCTCTTGTAAATTCCTTCATCGCCAATTCTTTGAGACGCTCAAGCGTTCGGCATTCGTCCGCCAAAATTACCAGATCAACGCTTTGGGTATTCTTGACATGTTCGATATCTGAGCCAATGGCGATAATCTCTTTCGCTGCGGAAAATGTGCTGAAATCCCGGGGATGCCCAGTCCCGCTATGACGTACACCGATACAGACAATGACATCCGGATTGAGAAACTTTCCCGCTTGATCGAACCGTCCGCAATGCAGCTTATGTTTAATTGAAACGCCTCGCATATCACCGGCAATGGGAATACCGAAATGCTCTGCAATTGCGGCGGCATGAATTCCTGCACCGCTTTTCCATACACCATCCCCGATATAAAGCAGCGGACGCTCAGCGTTGCGCAGCGCTCGCACAACCGCTTCTACGTCGTTGTCAGCCGGATAGCCAGCGCGGAGATTGGGGATGTCTCCTTCTATAATGTTCGTGGTCACCTGCTGGTCATGCAGCAGCCGATCGTAAACGGCGAGATGTACAGGACCGACCGGCGGCGTTTTTGCCACCCGTAGGGCGCGATGGATGGCTTGCGGCAGTCCATCGGGTTCAATCACCGTCCAGTTCGCTTTGGTGAAAGGCGCGGAGATTGACGTTGGCCCAAAGCTATGATCAAAATCCAGTTCGATTTTATCCATATAGCTACCGGTGTCACCCGCAAACGTGATGACGACAACGGGCAGCTTACCGCTCCAGATGTTGATAAGCTGTCCCAAGCATTGCGCCAATCCGGCTCCAAGATGAACCACCATGACTGCCGCATCCAGCTTGACCTGCGTGTAACCGCCAGCCATAGCCGCAACGCTTCCCTCATGGAGTGCTAGGATACCGTGTATATCCGGATGCGCATGCAACGCATCGAAAAAGCGCGCCTCGCGTGACCCGGAGTTATTGAACACATACTTCACCCCTGATGCCGCGAGCTGCTCAATCATGATTTGAGATGGATTCGCTGTGATTGGACTCGTTTGCACAGACACGCTCCTAAATCAAGAGTTAGTTCCCACAGAGGAGTTGCACGATGTCACTTTCATCTTATTTTATGGATATACGCATCTGTGTCAAGCAAAAACTTTAAGATGCGATATCCCTGCTACGCCGCACTATTTTCTTGTATTTTTGGGCAGAAGGTTATATGATATATTGCACTTTATCCATAGAATCCTGTGCTCCCGCCCTTACGAATGAGTAAACCTGCTTCCAAATGAGAGAGGAAAAACAGATGCCCGTGCCATCAAGAAAAAATTTGCCATTCAATCTTCCGATATCTCGGCGGAGTTTTTTGATGTGGTTTGTGGCTTGTGCGGCCACCGCCATTCTTGTGTCAAAGGGAAACGGCGAGCAAATCGCTTTGGATCCCAACTCCGCAGTGAAGGAGAAACTGATAACGCAAGAGGAGGTTAGACTCCTGAACGACGGGGATGAAAAAGGGGTCATAGCAGCCGATACGCTCGACTTAGCCAATCATGCGAAACTCGCTTTGAACTATCTAAAAGGCAACATGGACCTCAGGGGACTTGGTCGATACAAAGGTGCACCCGGGGCAGTTTTTCCCGTTGTCACGGGCCAGCCTTATCACAATGTGATTCTTAATGCCGACCACCCTCTCATGGAACACGTGGTCGGGGACGATGTGGCCTCGATCGGCATGGGCGCCATCATACAAGCTCGCAGTATGCTCGGTATTGAGAAGTATCTTGAAGAGGAGAACATCTTAAAGGAGTTAATGATGGGCTTTATCCAACCGAACGGAGCTATAGTGGGTCATGGAACACAGCCCGCTTATGCCTTGGATAGCTTCATCACTTGGTATGCCCTCTCAGGAGATGAAGCGGTCAAGGGCATGATTGAAAGGGATATCAAGGCGCTTGAGAAATCGAATGACCATTACCTAATCGACCCACTCGCCAGATGGTACGAGATGACCGAAAGCCATCCGGCGCGAGTCCTTGCCGACCGATTGACAAACTGGTTTGTACACGAATCATCGCAGGTTCAAAGTGATGGAAGCTTCATCCCCACACCTCAAGGAGAAATCCCTCCAGGTTATGAACCCGGATGGGATCCAAACGGTCATGTCGAGTCGAAGATAAGACCTGCGGCAGGCGTCCTTAGGTTCGCCATAGCGACGGGGAATCGAGAACTGATTCAATGGTGCAAGAACCTTTTCGACTATGTCGAAAGCTTCAGTGGTGGCATCGGTTGGTACCCTGAAAGTCTCTTCTTCACGGGCTATTCGGGAGTCGCGGGTTGTGAGACCTGTTGCATTCGAAGCATGCTGTTGATGGGCACGCTTCTGGCTAAGGGCGGTTACCCCGAGTATTGGAACAACGTCGAACGCGCGGCAAGAAATCATCTTGTTGAAAGCCAGTTGCAAGACACGAGTTGGGTAAAGAGCCGCGGACCGCGCCCGGATGAGACGCCGAGAAGGACATATCGGGAGGTTCCTGAAAGGATATTCGGCGGCTTTGCCGGGTGGAGTGACCCAAACGACTGGGTTGGGAAGCGGATGAGCCGCAAAGGAAGCCAACAGATTATGCACTGCTGTGTCTCCGGGGCTGAGGCCCTCTACATCGTTTGGCACAATATCGTGACTCAAGATGCGAACGGTGTAAGCGTGAATCTTCTTCTGAATCGGGATTCGAAATGGGTTCGAGTCAATAGCCACATGCCGTACGAAGGAAAAGTAGAACTCTTCGTCCACGACGCGTCGGTTCTCTCCGTCCGTGTTCCTGATTGGGTGAGCAAAGGCGAGGTGTCTGTTATGGTCGATGACCGGCTAGTAGACGTGTCAGCGGGCGACTGGCAGGATGGCTTTGTGCGGCTTACGGGCTTAAAACCCGACCGGAAGGTGACGATAACCTTTCCGCAACGGGAGAATGTCGAAGAGAAGTTCTTCGCCGGACAAATCTACACGCTTACTTGGCAGGGCGATACGGTTGTGGACATTTCCCCCAACGGCACCATCTCTCCAACCTACCAGCGTGAGAACATGCAGCGCGACAAAAGTGCGCCGTTGAAGCGCGCCATTTACCACGTGCCCGACGCAGAAGTTCCTTGGTAAAGACTATCGATCAACCGAGCGAATAGATCAAGCGAACGAATTGTGAGTGCGATAGTTCTTCAAAGAGATGTTAGGCGATAGTTTCCCGTAATCTATCGCAGTGGCTATTCGTTCCTTCGATCGCTCAACACCGTTAAAGCCAACCTACGACCTCCCCTAGCCCCTCCTTGATAAGGAGGGGAATGAACCTTTTCCTCATTCGCTCAGTTGATCCCTTTTTTGTGCGCTGACTCGATTTTTGAGTTTCAGAGGTGGAAGCATTCACCTGAAATGGCGGATCTCGCTACGGCTCGTTCAGCGCCCGAAGCTCCTCATCACTATTGAACCGAAGCGGACGCAGATGCAGTCCTCCATCAACCACCAACTGGCTCCCAGTGGTGTAGGCACTCAATTTGTCAGAGAGCAATAACACCGCTGCAGGACCCAATTCCTCTGGTTTTCCGAACCGGCGCAGCGGAATTTCGCCTTTCAGGATCTGCTCCTGTGTCTCAGTAATTCCTGCAGTGAGACGTGTGGGATAGTGACCGGGCACCAGAAGATTGACACGGATGCCATAGGGCGCCAATTCGGTGGTAAGACTCTCCATCAACACCCGGATTCCGGTCTTGGAGATGTGGTAGGATGTTTCTGTGAAGGATCGATTAAATTGAGCGGTCGATCCAACGATTAAAATGCACCCCTTCCTGCGGGCAATCATGTGCTTCCCAACTTCACGGGTTGCCCAAATGCAGGCTGATAGGTTAGTGTTAATCGTCTTCATCCATGATTCAGTCGTTATTTTGGTAAACGGTTGGTGCCATGCCCAAGCGGCGTTGTTGACGTAGAGATCTAGATGTCCGAAGGTGTCAATGACTTGTGAAACCATTTCAACCACCTGTTCTTCTTGACTCACGTCTGCTCGAATGGAAACTGCCCGAACACCGCACGCTTCAATTTCTTTCCGCGTTTCTAATGGCGGGTTTCGGCTAGCAATCGCAACATCTACACCCTCTTGAGCGAGCGCAAGCGCAAGCGCGCGGCCGATTCCTGTACCGCCGCCCGTAACGAGGGCGGTCTTCCCTTTCAGTCCGCTGTCCACACTTTCCTCCTTCAATTTTGCGGTACAAAAACTTGACCGTTACAGTCTCGACCTAGATATTGAGGGACTTCGTGCTCCGTACTCTAAAGTCCTTGTAGGTTGAGCCAACGGCGAAACTCAACCTACAACCTGAAGAGAAGCCTATCGCAGTCGCTAATCGCTCCTTTGATCGGTCATAATCTGAAGATAATCGCGATCCCACGTAAACTCGTTGACTTCAAAAAATGTTTCCGGCAGTACAAAATCGCCGAGCTTATGTATTGCCCGTTTGATGTGTTTTTGCCCGCCCCTGAGTACGAATACACCGTGACCGGGCAATAGCAAATCAACATTTAGGTTGGCAAGTTTATGGATGTCGCGTCGGTAGTCTGCCATGCTAAATCCGTCCAGATTCAACAAGCCCAGCTTTCCAGCGTAAAATACTGTATCTCCCGTACATAGTGCTCGCTTGCCATTATCGCTGAATGAAAAACAGGTGGCGTCCTTCGTGTGGCCTTGCACTAGTATAGCCTCCACCTCAATGTCTCCAATCTGTATCCGTTCTCCATCATTAAATGTCGAATCGGTTTGGCATGCGCGTGGCTCAAACTCAGACGGATAGCGACCATACTTAAAGTTAAGTTCAATCGCGGGGTCGCCGTCAACACTTTCCATTAAACTCGCTCCCAGTGTATGCACCCATACTTGGGCACCTGTTCGTTCGCGAAGTGCATCGGCGCCGCCCCAATGCCCCAAATGGGAGTGCGTGATCAGTATGTGAGTTAATAACTTTGGGTCGAAGCCTTCGGCAACAATATTTGCCATGATATCATCCACACCCATACCCAACCCCGTATCCACCAACCCCAACGCCGAACCGCCATCAATCAGATAACAATTGCAGTCAAGGGGATAGCTTAGCGCAAATTGGTCACTGCCTACCATGTAGACGTGGTCACTAACACGCATGATATTTACCTCCTTTACTTCATTGATACAAAATCTTCCCTAGCCTTGATGATTTAGAAGAGTTAGCTTCTTATGCCTTTGAATTCTCCAGATACTTTTTTGATGGACGTTTTGTTGATTACTCCTGTGGTGTCGCCTGTCGGTCAATCGCTGTTACAATGTGCATACATTTTCCCATTTCTGAGATGTGTTCCTGCAATGGACGGTGCCGCCTTTTTGCATCTCTCGTATTGTGGCATCGAGTAACACACGCATTTCACAGTATCTCTGTTGCTATATCAGTATCAAACTTCAGGTACAAGGTTCTTCTTGATTTCGATAATTTCAAAAATCCAGCCGCTGGGCGATATCAAAAACGCCACCCTGCGCTCACCGAAACCCGCTGAAACTTCGGCAATCTCCCGCATCTTAACGGCGCCAGCAGCGAGCGCTTTGGCGACATCTCGATCTAAACTACTCGACATATAGACCAGGTGTGTCATGCCGTACGGCAACGTTTTACCAAGCAAATCCTCGTAGACCATCTTCTCCGCCAAGTGCAGGTATTTATCGCCCATCTTGACTAACGGCACACGGAAAGACTCACCATCCAGTTCGAGTGTCTCGTCCAGCACAATTTCGTTTCCAATTTGGCGGTGAAATTCCAATTCTCGTTCAAGATCCGGCACCTTGACACCGATAGTCCACAGACCGGTTAACATAATCAACCCCCTTTCTCCATTTTGTGAATCATCACTGATCGCGTCAACGTGTTTTGATTCATTTCCTTCAGAAACAGTACGAACCTTACCACCGATAAGCTAGGCTGCCGTTAAATCTAATTTGATTTTCCCTTGCTAACCGTTCGTCCGTGTACTGTCATTTTTCGTCTTCCGGCTGCATACCTGACGGCAGTTCTGCCCGTGCGTAAGACTCTCGGATTCTGCGAACTTCAGCTACGTTCATCCACAATTCCAGTAGGTCATAGAGATTGCCGTGTTGTTCGGACAGACTACTAATCCTACCAGTCCGCTTTTCAAGCTCCATCGCTTTGACCATCGCGTTAACGGCAACCCCTAGCATGGTCGTTGGTTCAATTTGGAGTTGATAGCCCAATTCGTATAATTCATCCACGCTCAATTGCATCATATCAGACGAATATTGGACGCGATCCGTGTCGATTTCGGTCCCTAGGGTACGGATGGTCATCATTGGACCATCCACTTGGTCGCGGAAAAAGCGAGCATGTTCAACCGACCAACAGATTGCCATAATGGCATCCGATCCTGCCTCTTGGTAAGCCTTGGCACGGCGTAACCAATCCGCACGCCGCGATTCCTCGTCAGGGTGAACTCTAGCCACATAGGTGCCAGGTCGGCCGATTACCATGAATTCAGGGTTGAGTTTTTCACCCGCCATTGCCCGAATCTTATCCGCTGTCTCATCCATCGACTCGATCGCCATGACGTGCGGTGGGATAAACGGGCATTTATAGGGCAAACCGTAATCGTCAATATGTACCGCCGCAACGCCGGCACGTTCAAACTCATGCATCCAATATACAGAAGCATACGGTTCGCCGAATCCCTGCTCGAAGTCCACGACGATTGGCAAGTTGATAGAACGGCGAATTTTGCGGCACACTTCGACAGTCTCATCCGGCGTAATTACACCGATGTCCGGTTGACCATTCGCGAATGCGATTTGCAGCGACTGAACCCCTACAGCGTCAAAGCCTGCCCTTTCAGCAATCTTAGCGGATACCACATCGTGTACCCCCATAATCCAGATGGGACGATTTTCTTTGAGCAGCGGTGTTAAATATGGCGTATCCATGGTCATTTCTCCTTCTGTTAGCAACTAGCGTCATGCAAAAACTTCATGACGCTAGATGATTCTGATTATTTCATGTCCGCTTTTTGGAAATAAACTATGCGTGCCGCTTGCACGGATATCAAGGTACGCTTGCCGATTTTTTAATCTTCAATCTATGGTTTAATCTTCAATTTCTGTCCGGATCGCTGCGATTCGTACGCTGCTTCGACAACAGCCAAGGTAGCGCGGCCATCCCGGCCACCTACGAGTGGCTCGGTTTCGTCCCGAATAGATTGAACAAAGTGATCTATTTGGCGTCGAAACATATACTTTTCGTTAGTTTTTGGCGACAGTGGGCCTCCTGGAGCACGGGTTGGCTCAGGCATCTCAACCTGATACCAACCGCGGTCGCCTTGATGCTTGTTCTCCAGCGACCAAATCATAATACGGCCATGCTCCGGTGAATCCCACGGTGGCAAATCAAATGTGAGATGTCCTCGTGTGCCATAGATATAGCCGAATTCCGACCATTCACCCAGACCAGACCCAATGTGCAAGATTGGAGATAGACTACGCCCTACCGTGCCGGTGTCAAAGACGCCCACCGCTCCGTTTTTGAAGCGCATCAGAACAACGCCAAAATCCTCCCAGACACCAATCTCTGGATTTCCCAAGTAGTCACGTGTAACATTTTGTATCTCAGCGGATACGGTCTCGACTTCAGATCCGGTCCACCACCGCCACAAATCAACATAATGGGGCAAATGGTCCAGGATAATACCCCCACCCACCGCTTCATCCTTCCACCGCCACTCATAGTTTTCACGATAGCCCGCCGGGATAAGTTCGTCCGGTGCGAGCTTGACGGCGGCGCCCCAATGCGCAACTAGGTAAAACACTTGGCCCAGAGTGCCGTCATCAATAATTTGCTTAATTCGTTCGAGCGCGAAGTTGAAGCGTTTTTCATGCCCTAGCATCAGGCAAATTTCATTACACTCAGCCGCTGCAATGATTTCATTGCACTCCTGTATGGTGCGTGCCATCGGCTTCTCAAGCAAGATGTGTTTTTTATGCTCAGCGGCAGCCATCGCCATTTCGTGGTGGTAGGCGGGCGGAGTACATATAGATACAGCGTCAACGTCATGTCGCTTCAAAACTTCTTGGTAGTCTGTCGAAACAGCGTGAGCGTTATATCGTTCTTTTGCCTGAATGGCACGCTTCACCTCTGAGTCGCAAACAACTACCAACTCGGCATTTGGATGTTCCCAAATCCAAGATAGATGTCCCATCCAAGCAGCTACGCCACAGCCGATGACACCAAACCTAACCTTGTCTTTCATCTTCATCGTGGTAAGTAATTACGAGTAATTTCCCTCGTCACTCGTTCCTAGGGAAAACCCTTTGTATCAATACCCTAATACCTAAACCAACCAGGCGATGCCCGCTATTGAAACATGGCATAAGGCAGTGGTAGTTTACCCTTTAGTCTCGCTTACAGGTTTTCGACACTCATTTCCATCATCTGCATGTCGTTTCAAACGGTTGTACCGCCTTGATTGAACCAAGACATTGGAAGAGCTATCATATCGCACGGTGGCAAGCAAAAAGTGCGAACGTCATATCCGATGTTGATCGCCTTTGCTACGTTTGTGTCAATGTGATTATAACCGATGCCATGCGCAGATGACCTTGAGATTGGGGCGCACTCTAAATCATCCACTGGGGAAAATTTCGACGCCTATCAACCTCGTACATTTCTACGAACATCGCCACGATGCTTTCCGGAACAGGGCGTGTGACAAAAACTTTTAGTTTCAAGGGGATAGCCTCCCCGCCTGATATCCTCGAAGGTTTGATATGGTTGAAATGCTGAGTGGAAAAGTTCTATTATTTGGAATGTTGCATGAATGCGAAAATTAATGAAATGCGAGGATGTCGAAATGATATCAAAAAGGTTGACAATACGCAGGAAACAATTATAATTAGTCAGCATATTATAATGTACATAGGGAATATTCTCAAGTATAAAAGGACTTCCATCGATTACTAAATTGTGTTGTCGCCCCATCTGAACTTGAGCCTGTTGGCAAAACAAACGACGAACGGCAAAACAGGCTAGGTCCTGAACTCTCAGCCGAACCGGAGGAAACATTTTATGTTCTTTATCGCTTTAGCAACTTGCGGTCATGATTCAGTGTCACGAATGTCGCAGTGTTCTGGAAGTGCCCAATGAGTATCCATAGATCCACCGGCCGTTGGCGTCTTGGGCTTGCGTTATCGTTTGTCACTGCGCTTTTCTGGGGACTGACGCCCATTGCACTAAAGAGACTGCTGGACAGCATGGATGTATACACTGTTACCTGGTATCGTTTCCTGCTCGCTGGTGGGTTGTTGGTGGTTCCGGTTGTTCGCAGATATGAATTCTTTTCTGCAATGAAACTTCAAGGAACGCGCCGATTGCTGCTGTTCGCCACAATTCTGTGTTTATGCACCAACCATATTTTCTATCTCCTCGGTCTGAATTACATCTCTCCTAGCACAGCACAAGTCGTGTTCCAACTAGCGCCTATATTAATGCTGTTAGGCAGTCTTGTTTTCTTTAAAGAGCGTCTTGTCGCCCTGCAATGGGTGGGATTTGGAGTATTGCTTGTTGGCATACTGCTGTTCTTCAACCGTCGACTTGATGAAATGTTGTTTGAATCCACCGAACTTAAAAGCGGTGTCTTACTAATACTCGCTGCTGTATTAACATGGACGATGTACGCGCTTGCGCAAAAACAGTTGTTGAAAACTCTCCCTTCGGCAACAATTACACTTCTCATTTATCTCGCTGCAACCCTCATTTTTCTACCACTTGCCCGTCCTGCTCAACTGTTCCACCTGAATCGCGCAACGGGGTTGCTACTAGCCTTTTGCGCGCTCAGTACGTTAATCTCATGGAGCAGCTTTGCCGAAGCACTGAACCACGTTGAAGCTTCGCGGGTTAGCATGGTATTGGCTTTGATTCCGCTTATTACCGTTACCGCGATGACATTCGGCGGGCGCCTGCTTCCAAACGTCATCCAACCCGAACAACTCAATTTCTTGAGCATTGTAGGAACGGTATTGGTGGTTATCGGCTCTATGGTAGTTGCCTTACAGCAGTCAACCTAATTTTCACCCGAATTGTTAGTCCAATCTCGATCGTAAACGCCTAAATTTTGATGGAAGGGACGAACAATCAAAGTAGAATGTTGGAGTAAACTTGAACGTCTTTCCATTATTACCAAAATTTTAACAATGGTGATTTCAAATGGGAAGAACGAGACGAAAAGGTGAAACAATGCCAATCATAAATTTAGAGGCAAGAGAAGAAGATAATCCGGCGGATTAGAGGTTATGTGGAAGCTAATGATACCTATGCTTCAGAAGTCAACCGATTTGCGTTGGAACGGTTTAGTAAAGAAAATGAAATAGGGAAATTCTATTCAAATTGTGAAGCAAAAAAGCCATATTGAAACCCTTAACAAAGGAACAACAATCCGTTACGTTGTCTCCGATGAAATGCATATTTTGTAATTTTCCGTTTAGGCAATTTAACACAAGAAGCTCTAGTCTTAAGGGGCTACAGCCTGATGGTTCAACCGATTCTGAAGACATTGAGAGGGGATGGATAGAAGCCAGTTTCAGGTTTTGGCCTCCGCAACCAAGGTTTCCAGAAAGACGGTATTCTATCAAGAAGTGATATTGCTGCGTGTATCCGTTTGGTCACCTTCTTGAACCCAACGCTTGCAGTTTGACTTGGAACGTTCATTTTTTCGCAACTTCTGTTGCGGTTATTGCGTTCATGGAATACCAAATGTTGACTTTAGTGTTCTGTTTCGAACACTTGCAAGCCTGATTTAAGCAAACCCTTGGCTCAAGAAACGGACTCAACAACCAATCATCATTATTCAATATGCGATGTTGACGGAGGATTTCCGTGTCGATGAAGATTCCTAAATCCGATGTTTTTATTCCTGTTCTTCGGATCTGTCTGAGCTGTTTGATATTACTAATATTGCTAAAGTATGTTGGATTTAGCCCAAGAATCGCCGAAATGTCCAAGACAACACCGATTGATAGCCCCGATCGCGATGCCATTTTGAGATTCATCCTGAAGCATGAAGCCGGGCTGAATACCCATGAACCTGCACATGTTGGCGGGGTTTCTTACGCGGGCATTACAGCTACCGCGTGGACGGAATGGCGGGATAGACAAGGCGATAAAGCGCACCTGCCCGCAAATGTAATCCGCTTAGGGGGCGTGAACGCGAGCCAAGACGCGCTAACTGCGCCTGATGCGAATCTGGTGGTGATAAAAAGATTCTACCACGATTATTTTGAACGATATCATTGCTGGGACGTTCATCCGTGCTTGCAAGCTGGATATGCAGATTTCGCCACGCTCGCAGGTGCGAATGCAACGCGGGTTATTCAGAAACTGGTGAATGTGAAACCGGATGGAATCTGGAAAACGCATACCACCTTGGCAGTCAGGAAACTCAACGATAACATTGACGTGGCATTGAAAGCGCAACCGGATTATGCGTGGAAGATTTTTCTAAAGTTTGATGTCCGTAAGCGCGAATTCTTAAACGCCCTTGCAAAGCACAATCCATTTTATGCGAGCGCCCTACCTGGTTGGCTTGCGCGATCTAACAACCTCAAAGCACTGATGAAATCGTACCTTTTGAATAATAAAGATTGAAAGATTCGAGGAAAGATAAAGTGGTTCCCATTGTCTAGACCAAAAATTGCAAGAAATAAGTCAGAAGCCGGAGTGGTACGTCAGGCTCTAATGCGGTTGTTGGTGATTGTAGAATCCGCATAAGCAGCATATCAGATTCCAACATCCATTTTCCCTTTCGCCCAGTCGCAGCGTTCAATCCAATCCCTTGCGTTGTAGATTGTACCAAGCGGCAGATTGTCCTTCGCTGCAATCCGCTGAAATTGTTCGATCGCTGAATCGTAGTGTCCGAGGCGATACGAGTTGACGCCGATTAACCGCACATTTTCGATTTCCAAGTTCTGGTGTGGTAGTCCTAAGGTATTTGCTTTGAACCGGTAGCGATTTGCAGTGACGTACTTTCGAACTAATTCGAGTTGTCGTCCAATTAGATAGTGCGGTAACCCCCACTCCGGTAGTTCATTGATAACTTCGTGAAGCAGCGTCACCTTGAGTTGTGGTGATGACTGGGAGATTATAACCTGCCTCAGTTTATCCTGAACACCTGCAAAATCCAACGCTAGTATAGCAACCTTGGCTTGGACTTCCCGATCGAGGGCGTCGGATGCGTGAAGCGCAAAAACCTCTTGGTAATGCGAAATAGCTTGATTACGCCTTCCTCGATGCCACTGAACATTCCCCCCCACATTTTTCGCTGCTGCGATCTGCTTCACACTCGCGCTGGGATATGCACAGATTTTCGTTGTTAATCCCAACGTTGCGTGGTAATCACCCATCTGATAATGTGTATACATCAACTCCAGCAGATTAGACAGGTTATCGGGATCTAACTTGAAAATCTTCTCAAGTAAGGCAAGCGCCACGGTGAAATTAGATTCGCGATACGCAGTCCGTGCACGTGTAGAAAGCTCAGCAATCTTGTGAGCACACAGTTTCTGGAAAATGCTGGAGTGTTTGAGATGTCCCTCCGCAACTGCCAAATCGTCTTCGGTTAGAGGGACACTCTCCAAAAAGCTTTCCCATTCTTGAACCAGATTGGTTAAGGTTTTTCCGTAGATTTTCTTGAAGTTGCCTGTTGGGAAAACGTCCTTGAATTCTTCCAACCCGTAAGTATCGACAAGGAACCGGACGAAAGAACCAGCTAAGGTATAGCTTCGTGATGATGCCTCTTTCCAGAAACCTAGTCCCATAATCTGTTGTATCTTTGGCGCAATTTTCAACTGGCGCATCGCTTTACTTCGCTGATGCGGCGTGAACTGCTCATAATTCCAAGCTGCAGCGACGGCGATTCCCTCATGCAGCCCTGGCTTGAGGCTAACTTTGAGCAACGGATGCCAATCTGCTGTAAGAGCGTGTGCCAATTCATGTTTCATTACGGGATGGGGGAATTCCTCGTAGTTGATGTGGAAACCGCCCCCAAATGGGTCTTCAACTGATGTTTCCCGCGCTCCAATGAGTTGTTTTTTCTGTTCAGGCGACGTGTAGATATAGGATCGGATTTTCTTTGAGGGTTGCATCTGGAAGTAGGTAGTCAGTTGCGCATAACGGAACTCATGGTCATGCGCAATCCACTCAATTTCCTGTTCGACTCTGGATCCTTTTTCGTAATACAGCTTGAAATGTTCAGTCTCTTTCATACCGCCCAGCTTTTTTTCAATGTAGCTCCGCGTTGGACGCAGACCGAGCTCGCTACGGTGTAGATAGATTGACACAAATGCGATAACCATGGCGACTAGACAGAGGCGGTTCATCAGATTATCAAACCTAATCTCGAAACGATAGAAATTTCGCAAGTGGAGTGTCGGCGGGGATTCAGAACGTTCTCTAACCGACAACATGCTAATTGCAAACAACAGAAAAATTCCAGTCAACAGAAGCGTTGTCCCCCGGGCAATAATGAGCGTTCCAGAAATTGGGATATTTTCATCGTAGATTGGCCCCGGGAAATAACCGAAAGTCGAATGATAACCGAAGACAGGTGGGTGAAAAGCGATATTGTGAAGCAGTAGCAGGAGGGTAGCGAAGATGTAGACGAGATAAATGAGATAGGCGGTCCAACGCTTCGCCAACCATAATCCAAAGAACACGCCTGCGCCGGTGGCATAGGCACAACTAATCACAGGCAGGAGAAGAAAGAAGGTAGCGCCTTCTGAGAAATCACAGTTTTTAACATGGAGTGCATTCAGCAAAATAATGATGAGCGGTGGGATTAGCAATATTAGATTGGCGCCGAACGATTTGCCGAATAGCGTAGTCACGATTTGGAGGGAAGTTACCTTGGGGACTGTTGTTCTATGTCTGAGTTGCTGCACGCATGTCCCGGCAGTGTGTACGCCAGCAAGTGAGATGCCAATCGCGAGGATGGCGCAAAACTCGAACGCCAGCACGTCGAACAGCGGCATTCGCGCTAAAACCAACGCGAGGATAACGAATAACGCGAACCAGATCCAATAAGAAATGGACTTGAAAATCATAGGTGGGTGCTAGTATTCGATGGCTACGATTTCGTTAAGACCGAATATAAATCATGATTAAAACTCACCTAGCAGCTTATTCCACTACAAAATCTTATTATACCCTAGGCAGGTTTAAAGATCCAGTAGAAATGTCCCGTAGGATGATTGACCCAGAAGACGGAAGATGGTATAATACCACTTTGGGTCAGTAACAACAAGCGGTAGAAATAAACTTTACATCGGATGGGTCCCGTTTGGAAAAATCCCAATGTCTGATGATTTTTGACGGCTTGCTAGCAGACCTCTAAGGATTATATGTGATGAAAATGGGGTTGGGAAATCAAAGGGTTATTGGTCATTAAGGAGAAATTACATTGGCTCAAAACTTACCTGATGTCACAGGGCATTTTGGCAAATTTGGCGGCAGGTTTGTTCCTGAGACATTGATGTCAGCCTTGTTGGAACTTGAGGATGCTTACGCTAGCTTAAAAGAAGATGCGGATTTTCAGGAGGAGTTTGAATATCATCTCTGTGAATATGTCGGTCGACCAAACCCACTTTATCACGCTGAGCGTTTGACAGAAGCACTCGGCGGTGCGAAAATCTATCTAAAGCGTGAGGATCTCAATCACACTGGCGCACACAAAATCAACAACACCATTGGTCAGATTTTGCTTGCGCGGCGAATGGGCAAGAAACGGATTATCGCTGAGACGGGGGCAGGACAACATGGCGTTGCAACGGCGACAGTTACAGCGAAGTTCAAGATAGCATGCGAAATTTTTATGGGTGAAGAGGACATCGAACGTCAAGCCCTGAACGTTTATCGTATGCGGTTGCTGGGGGCAACCGTTACACCTGTTTCTTCCGGTTCGCGCACCCTCAAGGATGCCATCAACGCCGCATTCCGAGATTGGGTGACCAATGTCAGAACGACCCATTTCCTAATCGGCTCTGTTGTTGGAGCGCATCCATACCCGATGATTGTTCGGGATTTCCAATCCGTGATTGGCAAAGAAACCAGAACCCAGATTTTTGAGAAAGAGGGGCGGTTGCCAGATTGCGTTGTCGCATGTGTCGGTGGCGGGAGTAACTCAATTGGCATGTTTCATCCGTTTTACGCAGATGCATCCGTGAAGCTAATTGGCGTCGAAGCCGCAGGTGAAAGCATTCTCAGCAACAAGCATGCAGCTTCGCTCAGCGTGGGCAGCATTGGTGTGT
The DNA here is from genome assembly GCA_965198175.1 of Candidatus Poribacteria bacterium. GTDB lineage: Bacteria > Poribacteria > WGA-4E > WGA-4E > PCPOR2b > JAPPKS01. The sequence continues at coordinate 4,712,267 of OZ240245.1, read as the reverse complement.
TTCATGGTGCGAAATGCTATCTGTTGCAGGAAGATGACGGTCAGATTACCCCCGCACACTCGATCTCAGCGGGACTAGATTATCCGGGAGTTGGACCCGAACATAGCTATTACAGAGCCACCGGACGTGCAGAATATGTCTCCATTACAGACGAGGAAGCAGTGGAAGGCTTTAAACTGCTGTCGGAATCGGAAGGTATTATTCCTGCGCTTGAAGCTGCCCACGCCGTCGCCTACGTCCGCAAGCTAGCGCCGAAAATGGAACGAGATGCCATTATCGTAATTTGTCTTTCAGGGCGTGGAGATAAAGACGTATATACCATTACAAAGGCGCTCGGTGACCAACTGTGATGCGTAATGCGGAAAAACGTATGACCTGTTACACATTAGGGAGGTATTTGGGATGCATCTTCCCAAAATGTTCCGGAGTTGACTTTTTCCAACGATACGATGGCTCGTCAAGAAGCTAGAATCAGCAGCGGCGATTGCGGTGGGGAAGATTGGCGATAGACAGGCAACCGAATTACTCAATGCATTGGGGCGGGCGGCCTCAGCATTGTGGAGAAACTGCTACGTGCGTGAGACGTTACATCGAATCGAGAAACACAAAACGTGAAAATGATTGGCTCTCAGAATTTTAAATCAAGATAAAGGGAAAGTTCAATTTTGAATCGAATTATGGCGAAGTTTCAGGAATTGCGCACGATGGGAAAAAGTGCCTTCATGCCTTATATATGTGCCGGAGATCCAACGCCTAAATTAAGCCGTAAGCTCCTCATAGCGCTTGAAGAAGCAGGAGCAGATCTCATCGAGGTTGGTGTGCCATTTTCCGACCCCATCGCCGATGGTCCCACTATCCAGAAGGCGAGCGAACGTGCTTTAGCGCACCGGATTTCGCTTCGACAAATCCTTGACCTCGTTCGTGAGTTCCGCGAGGAAACGCAAATCCCTATCGCGCTCATGACTTACTACAACCCAATCTTTCGGATGGGGGAAGCGAAATTTTGCGCAGCAGCAAAGGAAGCAGGGATAGATGGAGTTATTATTCCAGATCTTCCGCCGGAAGAGGCTGAAACACTGTTGGAAATTGCCCCGAAGCACAATCTCGCCACAATTTTCCTTGTGGCACCGACCAGCCCACCGGATCGAGTGCGTCTCATTGCGTCGGTTAGCACCGGGTTCATCTACTGCGTCTCAGTGACCGGTGTAACGGGCGCACGGGATTCACTCTCAGAGGAAATTCTACCCATGGTGACGCAACTGAGAAAACACACCGACAAACCGATTTGCGTCGGATTTGGCATTTCGACGAGGGCACAAGGGCAAACGGTTGCACAAATGGCAGATGGTGTCATCGTTGCCAGCGCAATCATTAACATCATTGAAAGATATCTGGACGATGAGACGAAGATTGTGTCAAGCGTGAGGGAATTTACAGGAGAATTAGCAAGAGGTGTGAAAGGAAAAGTATGAAATACTCATCGATTTTTCCAGTCCTGATGATGAGACATTATTATTAAGCCCTTGGAAATCTAGAGGTTGTACATCAGAATATAGTTCAACGCGCCCATTTTTTGAGGAAATTATATCATGAAAATAGAAAAACGGCTTGAGGAACTAGGTATTACATTGCCTCCGCCTGCAATACCGGTTGCAAATTACGTAACGACTGTGCAGACGGGAAACCTAATATTTACGTCAGGGCACGGTCCCGGCAGCGGCGAGGGCAAAATTTATAAAGGTCAGCTTGGAGCCGACTTGACGGCTGAGATTGGATATCAATCTGCGAGGGAAGTTGGGCTGTGCCTCATCAGCACGCTCAAACACGCCCTTGGCGATCTGGATCGGGTAAAACGAATCGTGAAAGTCATAGGGTTTGTCAACTCAGCGAGCACTTTTACAGATCAGCCCGTGGTCATCAACGGAGCATCGGATCTCTTCGTGGAGGTGTTTGGCGATAAGGGTAGACATACCCGCTCCGCTGTCGGCATGGTGCAGTTGCCCGGCGGTATTCCCGTTGAAATCGAGATGGTTGTGGAGATTGCGGGATAAGAATTCATTGGGAACTTATCAGTGATCGTGATCGCCTGGACCTCTATGCCCGAATAATCGCTAGTATGTCGTCCCGCTTCTGCTCCATTAACACCTTTGATTTAGCTTCTAGGTTAAGGCGTAACAAGGGTTCAGTGTTGGAAGGACGCACGTTACAGTGCCAATCGCCAAAGGTAATAGAAACACCATCCAACCATTCGACTTCTGCACCTTTACCAAAAATCCGAACAATCTCTTGTAATTTGACTTTTGCATCGCTTGAGATGCGCGAATTTATTTCTCCAGAGATGAAATAGGTCGATTCTAAAGGTTTGAGCAGTTTGGAGAGTTTTATTCCCTTTTTGGAGAGCATCTCCAAAATGACGAGCGAAGGTAAAATGCCAGAGTCGGCACAAAAGAAATCTCTAAAGTAATAATGGCCTGTCACCTCTCCGCCAAAGATGGCATTTTCTTTTGCCATTCGGTCTTTCATGAATGCGTGTCCCACGCGTTCCATTAAGGGTGTACCTCCAGCTGTAGTGATGAGATCCGGCACCGCCCATGAAGAACGGACATCATATAGAATTTTGCATCCCGGGTATTTGTCCAAAAGGTATCGCCCCATTAATGCAGTTATAAAATCCCCAGGCACAAAGGCACCTCGATCATCAATAGCGAAAAAGCGATCGCCATCGCCATCAAAAGCAAAACCAACATCAGCTCCCTCCGTAACAACACGCTGTTGTAACTCCAATCGGTTCTCAGGTTGTAGCGGATCGAGCCCATGATTTGGCAAGCTGCCGTCTGGTTCCAGATACATGCCAATTAAGTTTATTGACGGAAGACGTCGGTAAAACTGTTTGAGAATCGGCCCAATCATGCCGTTGCCGGTATCGGCGACAATCTTAAGCGGTGAGAATACGTCAACATCAATTAAACTCAAAACCTTTTCCACGAATTTTTCTCTCAAATCCTTTTCAGTCATTCTGCCTCTGCGAGTCGATTTAGGAAAGCGCTCTGCTTCTATCATGCACCGCAATTCTTGAATTCCTTCATCACCACTAAGAAGTTGAGGCATCTTTTTCACCATTTTGAAGCCGCTATATTGGGCTGGGTTATGAGAGGCTGTGATCATGATACCCGGGAGTTCCAGCGCTGCGCAGGCATGATAATACTGATCGGTACTGACCATGCCAATGTTAATGACATCTGCGCCCTGATCCATCAAACCACATGTTAACGCCTCAAACATTTGTGGGCTGGATAGACGCATATCACGCCCAACGATGACTTTGTCAACTTTGAGGAAAGTCACAAAGGCGCGACCAATCGCGCAGGCGATTTCTTCATTTAAGTCATCAGGGTAAATCCCCCGGATATCGTAAGCTTTGAAGATGCCCGGATTCGCTTGCATTTTTTTGCTTTTTCGATCTTGTCAGTGGGGGAGGTTAATGCCGCCCACAAGCTTCTGTGACCAATCTACACCACAATTATCAGTGAATTTTTACCCGTTGAAATCTCACGCGAATCAGAGAGGAAATCAATGACAATTCAAGTTGTTAAACCCCGTATTCGAGGCTTTATTGGTACCAACGCACACCCAATCGGGTGCAGAAAAAATGTACAGAATCAGATTGATTATATCAAAGAAAACGTTACGCCCAAACAAATAGATCTCAACGTACTCGTTGTCGGTGCAACGGGAGGATATGGTCTTGCCTCCCGAATTGCATTAACGTGGGTTTATGGCGCAAAAACAATTGGTGTTTTCTTCGAGCGTCCGCCTGATACAAAGCGGACTGCGACCGCGGGCTACTATGACTCGGTTGCCTTCCATCAACTGGCGCAACAGAAAGGTCTCTTCGCCGAGAGTATCAATGGGGATGCGTTTTCCAATGAAGTGAAGCGAGACACGATAGATCGCATCAAGCGAAATATGGATAAGATAGACTTCCTCGTTTATAGCATCGCGGCGCCAAGACGCATTCACCCACGCACAGGTGCCGAACATCGATCCGTCTTAAAACCAATCGGTCAATCTTACATTGGAAAAACAATAGATCTGCAGCGCGAAACCGTCACCCAAATCACCGTGGAACCCGCAAATGATCAGGAAATCGCCGACACCACTGCTGTAATGGGCGGGGAAGATCTGGAGTTCTGGGTTGATGCACTTCTCGCTGAGAATCTTCTGGCATCGGAGTCTACTGTTCTGGCTTACACCTACATTGGTCCTGAACTCACATGGCCAATCTATCGTAGTGGAACAATTGGCAAAGCAAAAGAAAATCTCGCACACTCCATCAATAATCTAGATCAGCGACTAAGCAACAAGCTTGGCAGCCATGCCTACATATCGGTCAATAAAGCCGTAGTCACACAAGCATCGGCGGCAATTCCTGTGGTGCCGCTTTACATCAGTGTGCTCTACGACATCATGAATGCAAAAGGAATTAACGAAGATCCAATTGCTCAGATGGCTCGGCTTTTCAGCGAATACTTAGGCCCTCATCAGACACCAACCCTAGACGCCGATCGACGAATCCGACTCGATGATCGAGAACTTCAGCCCGGCGTGACTGCCGAGGTCATGCGTCGATGGGAGAAGATAAACACAGACAATTTCCGCAATCTCTCCGACTACGAAGGGTTTAAACGCGACTTCCGCAACCTGTTCGGTTTTGACGTTGATGGTGTAGATTACGATGAAGCGGTGGAAACTGATGTTAAGTTTTAACGGAGGCCCAACATGTTTCAAAACCTTCTGAACCCTTTTCTCAACACACCCTTTACTTTGCGTTAACTTCATTAGCGTCGAAGTTAACTAACGCTCTCCATTTCCAACACGTGGGTTAAGCTGTAAGGGGATTATATTCGGATTGGGTAAAGAATGACTGCTAGCAGGTTGAGGTGGGAAAATAACGTGCGGGTTAAAATGTGAACTTCTTAAAGCCCCTTTAAAATAAAGGGATTCACCATGCAGTTTGTCGTCTCATCACATGTTCCGGTCACTTTATTCATACTATCACCAATGCGCTAGAAGAATTCTCAGGACCTTCATCCTTTAATATCAATAACAATCCGTGCGTCGGCTGCGCCGCTTCTCATAAATTCCAGCGCTTCATTCGTTTCGTCAAGCGGGAAGGTTCTCGTGATTGGTGGTGCGATAATACCTTCGGCAAGCATTGTAATGGAGTCGGCGATGTCTTGCTTGGAGCCGTTGCGGCTTCCAATAATCTCCAATTCTCGCTGCGCAATTTGAATCGTGTCAATCTCAGGAAACTCGGGTTCTTCGCCGATGACAATGATTTGTCCCTGTCGCATGAGGTAGTCTGCACTCTGTTTCATGGTTAACGCAGTGCCAACACAATCGAAAACGCACTGGGCACCCGTGCCACCCGCAAACTCCTGTATCCTATCCGTTGTATCGGGAGCATCAGCCTTGAGAGCAAGCTGAGCACCAAGCTGTCTAGCGAGGTCGAGCTTCCCTTGGGAACGACTTGTTGCGACAGTTTTCACCCCCGCTTTGACAAGGATCGGAATTAAACTCTGCGCCACCCCACCCGCGCCAATTACTACCGCGGTGTCATTGGGTCCCAATCGTGCGCGCCGAAATGCGTGGACAGCGGTAATCACTGCGCAACTAATCAGACCGCCCATCTCGAAAGGCACATTATCGGGTAAAGCGAACAGGTTTTCGGCGGGCACCACAAAATATTCCGCAAAGGCACCGTTAACCAGCACACCTACCAGCCCTTGCAAGTCGGCGCACTGGGCGTCCTGACCAATGCGGCAGTAGTAGCACTCCCCGCAGGTGATAAAGAGGTGAGGCACGACGCGTTGTCCTACCTCCAGCCCAGCCACATTTTTACCCACCTCTGCTACAATCCCTGCAGGCTCATGACCGGGGATGTGCGGGAGTTCAGGGATGTACGCCAGTCCATCATAGACATGTAGGTCTGTTCGACAGATCCCGCAGGATCTGGTTTCCACCAATACTTCGTCCGGACCAATCTCCGGCGTAGGTACTTCTTCGATTCGCAATGGTTTTCCAATTTCGTGTAATACTGCCGCTTTCATGTAGTCTCCATATATAGACATGTAACCTCTCTCATTATATGGAGAGAGAGGACGAAAAACTTTATAGATAGCTGATTTGGATTTGGTCCTACCTGATGAGAACCGTTACAGAGAGTAACGATCCGGTTTGCTTAGGTCTTGAGCCAAAATTGGTGGGGTGAAACAACTTTCAACAGAAGTCTCGGCAGGAGCATCAAGTTCTCAAGGATTTTCAACAAATGGGTGTGAAAGGTGCTGTTATGCTTCACGAACGCAGGACGTGAAACGCCACTGTTTACTATTCGCACCTTCCAGAATGCTCGAATTAAAGTCTAGTTAACTCATTAAACGAAACCCTTCCCACAACCCGTTATGTTCAACAAACTGTTGTCATTTTTCAATTTCGTTTCTTGCAATTAAGGGGGCACGATATACCAGTGCCCCCTTAATAACAAAAATGGTGGTACACCTTGAGCTCGAACCTAATCCAAATCCTTTAGTTGCGCCCAAGTTGTAGCCGCTTTTCCAGAAGGTTCGACAGCAGTAGGTCCCCCGCCGATGTGCGCCATGATTCCATCGTTCATCAGCGCCATGATTTCATCGTCGCCGAGGATAGAGCTGAAGATTGCGAAATCATCAATGGCGCCAGCGAAAGAGGAACCTAGTCTACCGCCAATGTGAAAATTCGCATCACGGGGTTCAAAGGGAGCCGACATCTCTGCGTTCCCTGATTCCTCACCGTTTCTCAGGACTCTCATGAAGTTTCCAGCGACACTGTGGGTAAATGCCCAGTGCTCCCATACACCGATATGCGAGTCGTTGACACCACCAGCGCCCATCCCGTTCGGTCCAAATTGCCAGATAGCGTTGCCATCCCAAGGCAAGTGGACAGTGATACGGCCGGGGTCAAGCGGCTCAAGACTGAAAAGGTCTTGATTGTGAATCTCGTCTATTCGCGCCCACGTGATAATCGTAATTTCCTCCGTGGGTGCAACGTTGCCAAAGCCGGTAATCTGGATTGTATCACCGAGATCGGGGAGATCCACAGCCATCCCGAACATTCCAGAAACCCATTCGGCACCACCGGTTAGCTCACCGTGATAGTCATTTCCGGATGAGTCATTGGCGTCTCCATCAAGCAGCCAAGCCGCAACAAGCGAATCGGGGTTCTTGAGGGCATCACTTTGCCCAACCAATATCAACCCAAAAACAACGAAACTGATAACACACCCTAAGGCGAGTTTTGATTTGATGCTATACATTATAAATTACCTCCATTATTGTTTGCCGGTACCTTTAGAAGGCTAATTCCGACCGGTAACGGACTTCTTCTAAGATTCAACAACGTTGAATCTTATTTTATTCGCAACGATAATGGTGATGCACCTTGAGCTAGAACCTATTCCTGATTCTTAAGTTGCGCCCAAATTGTAGCGGCTTTACCGGAGGATTCGACAGCAGTGGGTGCACCGCCGATGTGCGCCATGATTCCATCGTTCATCAGCGCCATGATTTCATCGTCGCCGAGGACAGAACTGAACATTGCGAAATCATCAATGGCACCGGCGAAAGAGGAACCTAGTCTGCCGCCAATGTGAAAATTCCCTTCTCCGTTCATGAAGGCGCCGAACTTATCATGCATGGCTGCTTGTTCCCCGTTTCGCAGGACTCTCATGTAGTTTCCAGCGGCGCTGTGGATAAATGCCCAGTGCTCCCATACGCCGACTACAGAGTCGTTAACACCGCCGACGCCAAGCCCATTAGGAGCCGGTCCAAATTGCCAGACTGCAGCATCTCCCCAAGGCAAGTGGGCAGTAATACGGCCGTCATTAACGTTAAGCGGCTCTAGACTGAAAACGTCTTGATTTTGAATCACGTCTACTCGTGCCCACAGTATAATCGTTATTTCCTCTGTGGGAGCCGTGTTGGCAAAGCCGGTAATCTGGATTGTATCACCGAGGTTCGAAAAAACCACAGCCATACCGTGCATTCCAGACATCCATTCGCCACCTCCGGTTAGCTCGCCGTGATAATCATTCCCTGATGAGTCATTGGCGTCTCCATCAAGCAGCCAAGCCGCAACAAGCGAATCGGGGTTCTTGAGGGCATCACTTTGCCCAACCAATATCAATCCAAAAACAACGAAACTGATAACACACCCTAAGGCGAGTTTTGATTTGATGCTATACATTACAAATAACCTCCATTATTGTTTGCCGTTACCTTTAGAAGGCTAGTTCTGACCGGTAACGGACTTCCTCTACGATTCAACAACGTTGAATCTGATTTTATTCGCAACGATAATGGTGATGCACATTGAGCTAGAACCTATTCTAAATCCTTAAGTTGCGCCCAAGTTGTAGCCGCTTTACCAGACGACTCGACTGCAATACCTCCACCACCGATGTGCGCCATGATTCCATCGTTCATTAGCGCGCTGATTTCATCGTCGCCGAGGACAGCGCTGAAGATTGCGAAATCATCAATGGCGCCAGCGAAAGAGGAACCTAGTCTGCCGCCAATGTGAAAATTCGCCTCACCATTTATAAATGCGGCCGAGGTGTCTCCGCTGGTCGCTTCTACGCCGTTCCTATAGACCGCCATGCGGTTCTCAGCAACGCTGTGGGTAAATGCCCAGTGCTCCCATACGCCGACTACAGAGTTGTCGAGACCAACGGGGGCGATCCCTGTGAAAGGCGTTCCAAATTGCCAGTGAACGGCATTATCCCAGGGCATGTGGGATGTGATGCGGCCGCGGTTACCAACCTCAAGCGGCTCTAGACTGAAGTAGTCTTGGTTCTTCATCTCGTCTATTCGCGCCCAACCCAAAATCGTTAATTCCTCTCCGGGAATAGAGTTGCCAAAGCCGTTAATTTGGATTGTATCCCCGGCGCCAGGGAGATCGACAGCCATACCGAACATTCCAGAAATCCATTCGGGAGCTCCGGTTAGCTCGCCGTTGTAGTCATTCCCCGATGCGTCGTTGGCGTCTCCATCAAGCAGCCAGACACCCATAACGGAATCGGGATCTTTGAGGGCATCACTTTGCCCAACTAGTATCAACCCAAAAACAACGAAGCTAAAAATACACCCGAAGACCAATTTTGCCTTAATGCTATACATTAAAATTACCTCCATAGTTGTTTGCCGTCCCCATGAGAAGGCTAGCTCTGACCGGCAACGGATATTTTCTAGCGTCCAACAATGTTGAAACTTATGTTATTCGCTACGACAATGGTGATGCGCCTTGGGCAAGAAGCTATTCTAAATCCTTAAGGTGCGCCCAAGTTGTAGCCGCTTTACCGTACGGCTCGACTGCAATACCTCCACCGCCGTCTCCGCCACCGATGTGCGCCATGATTCCATCGTTCATTAGCGCGCTGATTTCATCGGCTCCGAGGACAGAGCTGAAAATTGCGAAATCATCAATGGCGCCAGCGAAAGAGGAACCTAGTCTACCGCCAATGTGAAAATTCGCCTCACCGTGCATAAAGACCTTAGAGGCCTGTTGGTTGAGTGCTTCCTCGCCGTTTCTATAGACCGCCATGAAGTTGTCGGCGACACTGTGGATAAATGCCCAGTGCACCCATACGCCGACAGAAGAATCGTCGACGCTCACTGCGCTCGTGGGGAAAATCCCGGTGAAAGGAGTTCCAAATTGCCAATGAACTTTGCCATCCCAGGGCATGTGCGTAGTGACACGGCCGCCTTCAACCTCAAGGGGCTCTAGACTGAAGAAGTCTTGGTTCTTTATCTCGTCTATTCGCGCCCATGCCATAATCGTTATTTCCTCCGTGGGAACAACGTTGGCAAAGCCGGTAATCTGGATTGTATCCCCGGCACCAGGGAGATCGACAGCCATTCCGAACTTTCCGGAAATCCATTCGGGAGATCCGGTTAGCTCGCCGTGATAGTCATTCCCCGATGAATCGTTGGCGTCTCCATCAAGCATCCAGACCCCCACAACAGAATCGGGGTTTTTGAGGGCATCACTTTGCCCAACTAGTATCAACCCAAAAACAACGAAGTTGAAAATACACCCGAAGGCGAATTTTGCTTTGATGCTATACATCTAAACGACCTCCATTATCGTTTTCCGTTCTCATTAAGAAGGTCAGTTCTGACCGATAACGGATTTTTTCTAAGGTCCAACAATGTTGAAACTTAATATTGTTCGCAACGGCACGGCAGATGTGCCCTACGAAATTCTAGATATACAAACACAGAATATCTAAAGAACTAAAGAACTAAAGAACTAAAGATCTAAAGAACTAAAGATCTAAAGATCTAAAGAACAGTATATCCGAAAAAGAGAAGTATGTCAACAGGAATTGTTTGCATCCCAAATAACAATACGTGTGCTTCGCTCGGCGGGCAATTCGAAATCTGCTATCATTGCTTGGCGATGCACGTTACTCGTTTGCAATGTAAGAAAGACGCATAATCTCCGAGTGCCTGAAGCCACAGACACCGTGTCCACAAGTAGCTTGCACTTCTCGAAGTTGCAATATCTCTCTTGTTGAGTCTGGTCGAACTCGAACAATCTACCGAAGACAAATTCCTCTTGCCGCCACTTGTCAAATCCCAAAAGATGAGCGGTCTGTAACTGTTAATGAAACGTCCGATTGCCATCATCGTTTCGTTGATATCCACAGATTATTTCAGAAACAACGCGCTGTCTATTTTTCCAATTCATCGCTGCGGGCGGGACAATATAAAACCTATCGACCGGAAAACGGTTCTGCGTCCGAATCTCCTGCACCAAGTCGAGCGTCAATTTCATCCCCAACCTCTTCCCAGCGGTATCGCCTACGTCGCGGAACTGGTCAACGATGGATTGAGGAATATACATCCCTAAATTATCACGCGCGAACGAGGCACTGCGAAAACTAGTGATAGGCAGAACGCCGTAGAGAATTTTTATTCCAAGTCCTTTTGTTGCTTCGTAGGTGCGTTCGATGTCCGCAAGCGTAAATGCGGGTTGCGTGTATGCGAATTTAGCACCACTTTTGATTTTGTTGGCAAGGTGCTTGACGTGCGGACCAAGGTTTTCAGCAATCGTGAATCCACCGCCGAAGTAGAAATTGCACGCCTCCTCAATTCATGAACCGTCAAAATGTTCACCTAGCGCGTCCATTTCAAGCGGCCGAACCGACCCCGCAACATAACGTTCATCGCCAGCAATCTCACGAGCTAGCACTGCTCCGGCGCGATTGATTTCTGCGACCTGCATTTCAAACCCGTAGTTCTTGAGCTTAGTCGCATTTGCGCCGAAGGTATTGGTTTTGAAGTATATCCGCCCCCTTGTTCCTGTATTCTTGATAAAATTTTTCAACAATATGAAAATAATCTTGATGGATATTACAGGCGTTGAGACACTGAACATACGGGGGAATTCGTTCCCGCAGTTGCGTACCCGCTGCGCTGTCCCAGACGAGAATTTGATTTTGGATGGCTTCCAAAAAAGGAGGTTTCAACATAACTACGGAACAATCTCAGGTTTATGCGCTTTACCTACTTCTGAATGAATTGAGAATGTTGTGTCAGAAAATAGACAATGGGCGTTGTTAACCGGTCGTATGTGAGACAGTACCTAACCTTCATGCTACCTCTTTATGCGGGTGGGTGATGGTTATCCGCACTCGCTCTCCGAGACCACACTTTATCCTGTCTCTACGATCACGGGAGTTTTGGAAAAGGAAATCTGCCGGGGATAATTGACAAGTGGCGCGCCCATCCCGTCAAAACGGATTTCGATGCGATCGCCGGTTTGGAAGGTTGGCCGATTGGGGAAGGCGAGTTTCATCGTGCCGAAGAAATGAATGTGCACGTCGCCGGGGAGGCGAAAGTGTGGATACTTGAAATGGTGGTCCTCAAGGTTTGCGAGGCTATGGCTCATGTGGCTCTCGCCCGTAAGCAATTTACCTGAATGGTAGAGTAGCTCTTTTCCTCGTGTGATGCGGCAACTGCCTTGGATATCCTTGAATTCTCTGTCTGTGACTAGTTCAGGTCCAACAGCGCAGACGCGCATTTTAGACGGAGCCAACCAAAGGTAATTCACTCGTTCCATCCGGTGATCCGCCCATTCATTCCCGATCGCAAACCCTATCCTACAAGGACTGCCATCGTCGTCAATCACATAGCAGCCGACGATTTCTGGTTCTTCGCCGCCATCTTCCGTGAAGTCTGGGATATCAAGAACATCGTTATGCCCCCGTAGGAAGACACCAGTTCCTTTATAGAACCATTCTGGCTGAATGCCGCGGACACCTGCATCGGGCTTTCCGCCCTTTAGCCCCATCTCGAACATCTTTTCGGAATCGGTCTTTTCGGACTCGGTTTCTTCGTCGGCAGCGATATGCATCTCGGCACGTTTTTCCATACTTCCCATATGCGTCAAACCCGTACCCGAAATCAAACAGTGGCTTGGGTCTGGATGGTCGAGCGGTGGTAGAATCCAGCCGCTCGCATCTTCTGGACGAGCTTCTAGCAGCTCATTGTAGGGCACCATATCAGCGTTGTGCGCAGGGAAATCGGCGAGGTATGCACTGATGGTCTTGCGACTTCGGCGGGCTTCAAGGAAGAGTGTCTGGATGTGCGTCCACTTTTCGTGGACGCTGGTCAAATCAACGATTCTGTCACCATCAATATACCCGATCCGTCTTCCTTTCTCAAGTAAGTGAAATTGAATGAGCCTCATGTTGCTCCCCCTTTTGCTGGACCACTTGAGGTGCTTTCATTTAGTCTTTCTCTAATCTCGTGCTTAGAAACTTTCAAGGTTCTACGCTTTACCTCCTTTAGCCGGTGGAAATCTTGGATTTACATCCGCTTCTGTTCTCCAGAATCTCAACCTTCGGTAGGTTGGCTATCATACCAAGATTTCCTTGATTGTGTCAATAACAGCGTGGATGTCCTCCTCCGTCAACCCGGGATGCATCGGCAAACTGACGACACGCTTGAAAGCTGACTCGGCGTGGGGAAAATCTCCCTTCTGATACCCGTATCGTTGCTGATAAAATGGAAAAAGATTCAGAGGGATGTAATGGACGCCACATTCGATGTTGGCTTTGCGCATTGCATCAATGAATTCATCACGACTAATCTTCAACTGTAATGTTCGCAGCTGGATTATGTATAGGTGCCAAGCATGACTACTTATCGCTTGTTCCTGGGGAGTGACAATGTTGGGAAGTTCTCGAAGTTTCGACGTATAGATTTTGGCATACCGACTGCGAATTTCACGTTGCTTCTCGATTTTCAGGAGTTGACACAATCCCATTGCCGCCTGGATATCAGTCATATTATATTTGTATCCCTGAGAAACAACTTCATAGTACCAGGTGCTCCGCTCCTGCCGGCGCGCCCACGAATCTTTACTCATTCCGTGATAGAACGTCCTCTTAATGGCTGATGCAAATAGATCGCTGTTGGTCGTAATCATACCACCTTCACCGGTTGCTAGGTTTTTGTTGGCGTAAAAGCTAAAAGCTGACAGATTGCCAATGGATCCGATGCGATGTCCGTTATAGTCCGACGGAATTGCATGTGCAGCGTCATCAATGAGTACTAGATTGTGTTTTCGGCAGATTTGTAGAAGCCCGTCCATATCGCAGGGCAATCCCGCGACATGGACGGGGATAATGGCTTTCGTGCGGAGTGTGATTGCCTCCTCAATTCTGCCGACATCAATATTCAAAGTTCCCGGATCAATATCAACGAAGACGGGTTTCGCGCCCGTATAGCCAATTGCTTCCGCCGTTGCGGTAAAGGTGTATGGTGTTGTAATCACCTCATCGCCTTCGCCGACGCCTGCTGCAATAAGCGATAGGTGCAATGCGGCAGTGCAAGAACTCACCGCCAAGGCGTGCTTCACACCGATGTATTCTGCAAACCGGTGCTCAAATTCCCCCGTTTTTGGTCCCGTGCTAATCCATTTGGAGGCAAGAACTTCGCTCACTGCTTCAATTTCGGCTTCATCAATCCATGGACGACATAACGGTATGAAATTGTTCTGTGCCATAAGTTTCCTCTTTAGGAACTATCAAATATCCACGAACGCAAGGGAATGTAAGGAGAGGAAGAGTGCCTTCTCTGTTTCACGGTTTACGAACACACATTTGGAGGTATTTTTTCATCTTTTCGAGTGCCTTTGCCCGGTGGCTAATCCGATTCTTGATATCCTCTCCCAACTCAGCGAAGGTTTTGTCACAACCGACTGGTGCAAAAATGGGGTCATATCCAAATCCGTGCTGTCCGCGCGGAAGACGAATAAGTCCTCCTTCGCAAACCCCTACGACAACTTGTGTTGGGCCATGCGGATCAGCGAGCGCGATGGCGCATTTGAAACGCGCCGTTCGTTGATTGTCCGACACATCTTTAAGAGCGTCAAGTAACTTATCAACTCTTGCTGCATCGGAAGCGTGCTCACCGGCATAACGTGCAGAATAGACACCGGGGGCGCCGTGGAGCGCGTCAACTTCCAGCCCCGAATCATCGGCAAGGGCTAAATACCCCGTATATTTAGCAAGCACAGCTGCCTTCTTAAGGGCATTTTCCTGATAGGTCTTCCCATCCTCGACTACATCGGGTGCGTCGGGAAAATCGTCAAGCGACAAAATATCAATCTCTGCCTGATTGTTCAGCCCCGCGTGGTCACCCCGCTCCGACTGAGGTCCCCGTCTCGTTCGATTTACATCTGGTTCGTAGTTCGACATTGCCTCTACCACATCACGGCGAGATTTCGTGTCGTTTAACATCTCCTGAAGTTCTCTTACTTTTCCGCGATTACGGGTTGCCAAGACTAACTTCATTTAACTTCTCTACCATCAGCTGATTTTGTAACCGGATAAGTTTTTGAATACCGCTCATAGCTAGATCTAGCATCTGATTCGATTCCATCCTGGAAAAAGGGGTTTCCTCCGCTGTCCCCTGGATTTCGACAAATTTCCCTTTTCCCGTCATCACAATATTCATATCAACTGCAGCTACAGAGTCCTCTGTATAGCGAAGATCTAGCATCGGTGTGCCATCAATAATGCCAACGCTGATTGCCGCCACATTTTCACGGATTGGAAGCGATTTTATCATCTTCCGATTCACGAGTTTTTGGCAAGCATCCCACAGCGCGATAAAAGCACCTGTAATTGATGCAGTGCGCGTTCCGCCATCGGCTTGAATCACATCGCAATCAACCCAGATTGTGCGCTCGCCAAGCGCATAAAGATCTACAACGGCCCGTAAGGAGCGTCCAATCAGCCGTTGAATCTCGTGAGTTCGACCGCCAAGCGATCCACGGGTGGCCTCGCGCTGCATACGGTCGGTGGTCGAGCGCGGCAGCATCGCGTATTCCGCCGTGACCCATCCTTTCCCCTGAATCTGCTGTTCACGCATAAAGCGGGGTTGTCGCTCATCTACCGACGCCGTACAAATCACTTTTGTATCTCCAACCGAGATTAGGACCGATCCCTCCGGATGTTTAATATAATTCCGAGTCATGGTCACAGGACGCATCTGATCGGGACTACGCCTATCCACTCTTGTCATTTAGGTTCCTCTTTCGGACTGGCAATTTTCAATCAACATAGAACATAGTTAAATGAATGTTGTTAGGGTCTGCGTGCTGTTGACACTGTTTCCCGTGCTTACGTGTAAAGGCTGATGGATACGACTTGATGCAAACAAAGGAGGGAGCAAACTGCTGGTGGTTGGCGAGTGGTGAAATAAACTGAACTGCTGTAAAATTTAGTGAACGCCGAGAGTGCGTGTCAGTTGAAAAATGGCTGACTAGCGAAACCCAAGCTGTGTTCTTGCGCGCATTTGTTTCAGCGGTTTATATATCCGTTTCTAACGCTGCATCCACCATCTGTAACCTCGTGTGGCGTGGGCATGGGTCAACTAACGTTATTAGGCTGACAAGCACTAAATTGATTAAAGTATCATAACGCACCTCTACATTCCGATGGTAGATTTTAAAGTTATGATACGGTGTTAACCGTGTTCAGAGCAACCTGAACACAGTTTTACGATTTATGACAAAGCCTCAATGAGCTTAGCGTATTTCGCACGACTTCTAAGAGAAAACAGAGGTGGCAAACCCCTGATTATCGACTTCTAACCTTGACTTGAGAGGCTTGAGTCGCGGTGAGGTACTTCGCCAAGACGGAACGTACTTTTATCTCTGTAAACGCCAACCCCGGTGCAACAAGCATACATTTACCAGAAGCCCACTCCCTGCCAAAGTCAGAATAGCCTTCCCGCCTTAACGTGAGACGCTTTGGATCCGTTGTGCGTGAGGGAGCATTCGCTATATTTGTTAGTTGGACTTGTTCGACAGCATCGTCGTATCCAACAAGTACCCACGGCTGTCGTCCGCTTCGTAACAACACCACCGGTGTCCAGCCTGCCGCAACAAATCCCTTCAAAATATCCAAATCACAATTGGATACCAAACTGAGATTATCAACTTGTCCTTTTGCCCTTGCGAAGAGATCATCAATGCGGGAAGAGGCGGGTTGATTCCTGAAGATAGTTTTTAGCAACGGCAGCCGTACAAGATCTACTTCTGCTGTCCGAGGCAGCGACGTGCTTGCGGACGCCGGGGAAGTTCTCGATACGGGTGTCCTCGACCCTGAAGCCGATGCGCTCGGGATATACCTGGCATCTTTCCGAGGTGCGGGACCACAACTGACCAGCAAGAAACACAACATAAGAAGCACGGTAAAATGAACAAATCCAATTTTCATGATTTTCTCTCCTTGATGTTGGATAGCTAGCCTTCCCACAAGTGGACCTACAGCGCAGGAAGCTAGCAAGTGAACTTTTCCATTTGAATGATACACTAACCGCTTGGATGCCCCTGCCGGTGAGACCATCGCGATGAGCACATCCGCATTATGACGGACGCTGGATTTACCACTATAAACTATTTCCAATATGATGCTTACCGTGTTCAGAACAGCATGAACACAGTCTTACGATTTATGGCAAAGTTCCATTTAGCCTAATGGCTGAACATGCCGTGACATCACAACGGATTTGGTCATCGTGCTTCACGCGAATTAAGCCGAGCCCTCAGAATGCTTCCATGGACTTTCTGTTTTCGATGAATGCTGACCATCCTTGAAAATATATCACTTCGTGGATGATGATGTCAACCCAAAAGTCTTCTCCGATGTGGGGAAGGTTCACTTTCTGTGTTATCACTAAATCCTTGATAACCTTTACCTTGCTTGTGTTCAATCTCACTGATTGTGCGAGGGCTTTATTTTTTTATTTAGGGTCTTTCACATGAATGCGTCGGACCCGTTTGCCAATTCCCGTTAAAATCTCATATGAAATCGTCCCAGCCTGCACGGCAACTTGATCGACAGTTATCTCTTCAGCCCCTTGTGTTCCAATCAAAACCGCTTCAGCCCCGATAGACACATCAGCGGGCGGATCGATTTCAAAAACCGTTTCATCCATGCAAATGCCCCCCGCACTCCGCCTGCGCTTGCCACCAATTAGGACTTCTCCAAGATTGGACAATGACCGTGGATAGCCATCTGCATACCCTACTTGCAAAGTCGCTAGCCGCACTGTCCGATTGGTTGTGTAAGTACGTCCATAGCCTACACTTTCGCCGGCGCCCGCCTCATGTACGCAGATGACGCGCGCCTTCCAACTCAGAGAGGGTCTCAGACGAATCTCATGCGACGTACCTAAAACGCTGTGGTCAGGTGATGGGTGGATTCCGTATAAACTCAAGCCGACGCGCACAGCATCAAAATGAGAATCAGGAAGCGTGAGTGTAGCCGCACTGTTGGCAGTATGTACGATTGGCGGGCGAAGATTGAGATGAGAGAGTTCGGAAAGCACGGACTTAAAGCGACCCAATTGAAGATGTGTGTAGCTTTTGTCCGTTTCGTCGGCTGTCGCAAAGTGTGTGAAGATTCCTTCAACCGCAATACCATATAGTGATGTTAACCATTGGATAAAACGCGCAACTTCGGTATATCGTACCCCGCCACGGTTCATGCCTGTATCAACATCGACATGCACCCTGATACGCTGATCCAATGTTCGTGCAACATGGGATAACCCTTCACAAAGCGTAGATTCACACACAGAGGGCGTAAGTTGATAGCGCGCAATTGTCTCAGCTTCATCGGAAACCGCGTTGAAAAGAATGAGAATTGGTTTCTCAATGCCAGCATCACGCAACTCAATCGCCTCCTGAACCGTTGCAACAGCGAACATCGCCGTCTCGTCTCGTAACGTCTGAGCAACGGAAATTGCGCCGTGTCCATAAGCATCTGCCTTGATAACGGCAATTAGGTGTACAGCGGAAGATGTTGTGCCGGTACGCTGGATATATTCTCTGATTGCCTGCGCATTCGATCTGATTGCTGCGAGATCGACTTCAGCCCATGTTGTCATTGACCAGAATACAATTTCACAATCAAAGGGTGCGGTGCGGATGATTGCTGCCACTAAAGATTACTCCATTTTGAGTGGCAATCGGTTCAAGTCTACCACGTGTCGCATCGTCGGGTCAACCCTTTTTCAATGCGTAACAAGTTCAAAATCGGCGAGGACACGCCTAAGTGTCAATAGCCCGGCGTCTTTTTGATACTTGTAACAATACATCGCCTTCAGCAGTACCTCAAATTATAGGATTTATTTGCAAAGGTACATCGCATCATTCCCATAGTGGCAAGCGAACCACTACGTTTTTTCATTGAATCCTCGCGCAATATCACATACAATCATAGAACGCAGATGAAATAAGATTTTACGGATTTGGATTTGATTGCCAATCTGCGCAGACGATCGGATTCGTGCGCTATCATCAATAGCTAGCAACTCCACACAGCCAATTGCACGGGTACTTTATAATGACATCATTTCAAGTCTTCCTTGCCTTTTGTATCATTTTCGTCGGTTGCCAGCCCACTTCAGATGAACAAGCGCAACAGAAGGAGAAACTGAAACGTGAGGCGACTCAGCTCCGGTTAGGGCTGACACTTACCCCGGAGGATGTGCGCGGACATCTTCAGCTCGGCGAGGTCTATCACAAGATGGGAGAACACGAGAAAGCAATTGAAGAATTCCAAACTGCACTGCGGTTTGACGAGGAGAACGCTCACGCCCAAAACAAACTGGGACTGGTCTACGTGGATTTGCCTTTGACAGAGGCGGCTATCGAAGCATTCCAGAAAGCTATAGAATTGGAAGCTGGTAACCCGGCATTTTACAACAACCTCGGTTATGCTTATGATACCGATGATTGGTTTGAACAGGCGATTGAGGCGTATCAGATGGCGATCGAGTTAGATCCAGAATTTCAGGATGCCTATTTTAATCTGGCGTGGGCTTACCACGCCAGAGCACAGTTTGAGGAAGCGATGAGATATTATCAAGGCGCTGTCGAGTTGGATGCTAGTGACTCGGATGCTCACTACAATCTCGCTGAAGTTTACCACGAAACCGGGCAATTGGATTCGGCAATTCGTGAGTATGAGCAAGCGTTATCGCTCGGTCCAGGCGATCCAGAGATTTATTACCAACTCGCGCGGGTGTATCAGAAGAAAGGAGACGACCTGACAATGGAACGGTATTTGAATCTCTTTCTAGAACATGCTGCAGATCTGCCGAAGTTTGAAGATGAAATCCAAATCGCCAAACAGATGAAAAAACCCTAGAGGCAAATGACACGGACCCACAAGTCAAAAAGAAATTTATGAAAATTCAATCATCGTATCAGAATTAGACGGAGGGAGG
Source organism: Candidatus Poribacteria bacterium (assembly GCA_965198175.1). GTDB lineage: Bacteria > Poribacteria > WGA-4E > WGA-4E > PCPOR2b > JAPPKS01. Next base: position 4,692,417 of record OZ240245.1, on the reverse strand, counting down.
TTGACAGGAATTCAACCCCGTGATATAATCTTCCTGTCAATATGAAACACCTTTCGACGGTTAGCCGATGAAGTCATTATACAAGTTATGCGAGGTGATATGTCTCAAAAAAACGCTATCGTTCTCACCATGAGCCAGATCGCGTTAGGCAGCGGCATCGGTTTAGCCAGCGGTTGGGTCTGCCGCTTCATTGTAGAGTCACTGATCTGGGAAGGTCTAATCAGGGATGGAGTGCAGCACGGTTTCTGGGCTGGTTTACTTCTACTAATCTCCTTTGGGTTTACCTATGGGGGCGCTATCGCTGGAGTAACTGAAGGCGTTCGAATAGCCGGACGCTGGTTTGATGTTCGCATAGATCGCAAAAGCGCCTATCAAGGGGCGTTTCTTGGGGCTCCCGCAATCGTCGCGCTGTTGTTGTTGCTTGACATCCATTGGGAATTGTTAATCGCTCCGAACTTACTTTTCTCCCTCCTTTTCGCCGTGGCAAGGTTAATTGTGTTTATCATATCCCTGCCGATTTACATATTGCTCGAATGGGTGAAATGTCCGACGGAACTGTTGTACATCCTAGCCCCGCCAATTGGGGCAATTCTTGGCTACCGTCTTGATTGGAAACGCACATAAACAATGTAAATGTTGACGACAGAGTCGAAATAAACCAATACGCTTGGTTACAATTCAACAATTGAGTTCCCTCATGGGACTGGAGATTGCCAAAGTATGCAACATTTTGACGCCTTTGATGATGAAGATGAGGCAAGTGATGAGTGTGGCATTTTTGGGATTTTTGGCCATCCCAAAGCAGCCGATTTGACTTACCTCGGATTACGCGCCCTCCAGCATCGCGGCCAGGAAAGCTCCGGAATTGTCACTTCAGACGATTACACGTTCTCTTCTTACCGTAACATGGGGCTCGTTGAGAACGTCTTTGATGCGGAGATATTGGCGAAGCTGTCCGGACACATCGCTATCGGGCACAACCGGTACTCAACGGCAGGGGCGAGCCATCTTGGAAACGCCCAGCCCCTCACTTGCGAATATAAGCATGGACCGCTTGCAATTGCACACAATGGCAACCTCGTAAACGCACAGCGGATTCGCAAAGATTTAGAAAATCGCGGTGCAATCTTCAGTTCAACTTCCGATACAGAAGTCATTGCTCACCTCATTGCCCGCTCTGAACAAAGCACGTTGCAAGACCGCATTCTGGATGCGCTGAGACCGATTGATGGAGCTTATTCGCTCGTCTTCATGGGGAAATCCATCCTAATCGGCGTTCGCGATTCATACGGCTTTCGCCCACTGTGGTTGGGACGTGCTGGCGATGCTTACATCCTCGCTTCTGAAACGTGCGCCTTTGATGTCATTGAAGCCGAACCAATTCGTGAGCTTACCCCCGGCGAGATGCTTGTGATTACCGCAACTAATCGTGAACCCCAATCGTTCAACTTTGGACAGGATTTAGCTCATCTCTCACAATGTATCTTTGAATACATTTACCTCTCGCGCCCAGACAGCGTCGTGTTCGGTGAGCTTGTTAACCGTCCACGGCGTGAGTTGGGAAGACAACTAGCGCGTGAATGTCCCGCGGAAGCAGACATTGTAATCGGCGTACCGGACTCAGCGACGCTTGCCGCGCTCGGATACTCGGAGGAATCGGGAATCCCGTTTGATGTAGGGCTGCATCGAAACTCTTATGTCGGACGAGCGTTTATGAATCCCTCTCCAGATATCCGTGAGCTCATGGTCAAAGTGAAACTGAACCCGATTCGAGATGTACTTGAAGGAAAACGTGTTGTGGTGGTTGATGATTCAATCATGCGGGGTACTGAGAGTCGCAAATTTGTGAAACTGATCCGCCAAGGCGGGGCAGCCGAAGTTCACGTTCGTATCTCGTCCCCGCCCAACAAATTTCCTTGCTTCTACGGCGTTGATACACCAACCCGTGGGGAACTGATTGCAAGTTCACACACCATCGAAGATGTTCGCAAATATATCCGCGCAGACAGCCTAGGCTATCTCAGCATCGAAGGGATGCTCAAGTGTGTTAAGTCACCTCAAGATTTTTGCACTGCTTGTTTTGATGGGTGCTATCCTGTCGAATTCAGCGAACAGCCGACCAAACAGTTGCCCATTAATTTTTCCAGTGTTGCAGCCTCAAATCAACTCAGTCTCTCGAGCGAACGAAACGCAAAAAAAATTGTAAGTACAAATTAGGCATTGAGCCTTAAGGAATCCCTAGCAGTACCTAATGCCGAGTCCCCACATGGAAAAGCTCAATGCAAGACTGGAATAGATCAAGAAAAAACCAAGCTAATTTGTCCCTCCCGTTCCAGGGCATGTTCGTAAAGAATGTGTCCACCTCTCAGGGAATGTACACACTCTATGCCGTTGTAATCTGCACAATCATTGGTATAGCCTCGCACAAACCTATAATCTTCCTGATTCAACATTTCAATCCGCCCGCGCCACTGTTTAGCGTTAAGCTAGCATTGCAAAGTGATTTGGACAAAGGCACGGGAATTGAAGAATTGCGATCGGAGTTCCGGAGAAAAGGGATTTTTCTTTCCCAAAGTTCCACTTCGGCTAAGAAGAAAGATAATACCTGGGCTATCACCGACGCTCACAATAAAAAGACGTACATTGTCAGGAAAGCTGAGAAGTTGGACATCTACGCCACTACCCCCACTGGAGATGTCGCAAACTTGGCGAGCGCAATCTCTTTTGCAGTATGCGCAGTGCTTTTGATTGTTTCCCTGCTAAAAATGCAGTCAATCATGTCGGCAATTGAAGGACGACGTCTCGCAGCCTTCAATCGGCACTTGAAAAATCGAAAGAAATCGAATAATTCAGATGACTAAACAGAGATTGACGTATGCCGACGCGGGAGTCTCCTTTGAAGCAAAAGCAGAAGCGTTCAAACGCCTAAAATCGCTCAGCCGTTCAACATACCGCCCAGAAGTCTTGAGCGAGATTGGAAGTTTCGGAGGGCTATTCGCCCTCGCCGAATATAACAAGCCCGTGCTTGTATCAAGCACAGATAGTGTTGGCACTAAGCTCAAAATCGCTTTCATGATGGATGCGCACGATACAGTGGGGTACGATATTGTGGCACACTGTGCTAACGACATCCTCGTCCAAGGCGCTGAACCGCTCTTTTTTCTGGACTATATCGGCACTAGCGTACTCCGCCCTGATGTCGTCGAGCAGATTGTAAAGGGTGTCGCAAACGGATGTCGAGAAACCGGATGCGCGTTAATCGGTGGGGAAACGGCAGAGTTGCCAGAATTCTACGCGGACGGAGAATACGACCTCGCTGGCACAATAGTGGGAGTTGTCGAGCATTCCCAATTGATTACGGGAAGCGACATTCAGCCGGACGATAGCTTAATTGGACTGGGCTCACTCGGATTGCACACGAATGGGTTTTCGCTTGTTCGGCGAATCCTGTTCAATGTTTGTGACTATACCGTGGATCAATTTATCTCGGAACTCGGTGTGACACTCGGTGAAGAACTGCTCAAGCACCATAAAAGCTATGTGCAACCGGTTCTGAATCTGCGGAAGAAGTGTGATGTCAAGGGAATTGCGCACATTACCGGCGGTGGACTATCGGATAACATCGCTCGGATTCTCCCACAGAATTGCGGTGCGGAAATCCGAAAGGAATCATGGGAGATACCACCAATCTTCCCCTTTCTCCAAGGAAGCGGAGACGTTGAGGAAGCGGAGATGTACAACGTTTTCAATATGGGCATCGGATTAGTGTTGGTCATCCCACCCAATCAAGTCGATACTGCAATCGCCGCGCTCAGAGATATGAGTGAATCGCCGTTCCTCATCGGCAAAATTCTCCACGGAGAAAGGGGAGTAGAAATTGTCTGAAACGCCCATAGAACAAACGATCGTCCACGAATTAACCAATCTCCTCGAAAAGACAGATTTACGGGTTGTCCTACGTGCCGTTGCTGATGAATCTGAGCCAGATGTCGCCATTTTCTTGGTGACGCTTCAGCAGTCTTCTCCAACTCTCGCCAACCACGCCTCCCAGATTCTTGTCCATCTTCCGGCTGACAAGCAGATTGCAGTCGCTGAACAGATTACAACGATGGAAATTGTTGAATCAGAGCGCGTGAGGGAAATCCACGCCCGCTTGATCGATAACATCGCAAATGTGACGAATCAGACGACTGTTCTCGGAGATGGAAAATCTAATCTCGTTAAACTGTTGGGGCGAATGAAAACAGAAGATCAAAACCGCCTACTGGATTCGTTGGCTGCTAAGCAACCAAACTTGGTCAACGACATCCATGAACGGCTCTTCACATTTGCCGATCTTGCAACGCTAAATGATTCAGCAATACAGACAATTTTGCAGGTTCTCGATCCCAGCACCATTGCGCTCGCACTTCACAATGCGCCTGAAGAGGTGCATCAAAAGTTCCTCGACGGCATGTCCGATGAATTAACCGCTAACGTGGAAGACGAAACAAATCGGTTGACTTTTGAACAGATGCAAATCGCCGACACCGCCCGACAGTCTATCGTTACCCTCGTCCGAAATTTCGCATCCAAAGGAATGATCTCGACCGATCGAGAGTTTAGTGAGTAATCCTCTCCTGCGGATGCCTGATTCATACAGTTATCCAGAAACCGCCGCTTATCGGGGCATCTGATTAACGTGAACGACCAGAATATCTACCCTCCTGTCCGCATCGGCGTGTCTACTTGCCTGCTGGGTGAAAAAGTACGGTTCGATGGCGGACACAAGCGCGATACTTTTCTTGTGGATGTCTTCGGGCGTTATGTAGAGTGGGTGCCGGTATGCCCTGAAGTGGAGACGGGGTTGGGAACGCCACGTGAACCGATTCGATTAGTCCAGCAAGGGGACGATATTCGGTTTCTGATGTTCAAGAGCGGTGTTGACCACACCGAACGGATGCGGAACTACGCTGCAAAACGGGTCGAAGAATTGGGAAGGGAAAACTTGTGCGGCTATGTACTCAAGAAACATTCCCCTAGTTGCGGTATGGAGCGGGTGCGGGTGTATCAGCCTTCAGGTATCGCTAACCGTACCGGTACAGGTCTGTTTGCTGGCGCACTGATGAAGTTGTTCCCACACCTGCCGGTTGAAGAGGAGGGACGGCTGCAGGACGCACGTCTGCGAGAGAATTTTATCAGCCGCGTTTTCGCTTATCAGCGCTGGCAACTGGCGACGGAAAACGGGGTTACCCGAACGGCGCTGACGCGATTCCACGAGCGTCATAAATTTCTGCTGATGGCTCACAACCAGACCGGCACCCGGCGATTAGGACGTTTACTGGGGACGCCGCAGCAATCCTCCGATGATGGTGCACTGGCAGCCGCTTACCTGGAAGGATTCTCCAACGTCATGCGGCGTACACCGACACTTCGTAATCACACGAACGTCTTACAGAATTTGGCGGGGTATTTCTCAAAAGAACTTACCCCTGATGACCGACAAGAACTCACGGGCTTGATTCACCGTTACCGACAGCAACTCCTGCCGCTGATTGTCCCGATAACGCTCATTCGTCACTATGTTCGCAAGTTGGATGTGGCATACCTCCGAGAACAGGTTTATCTCGACCCACACCCGCAGGAGTTAATGCTACTGAACCAACCTTAATCAAAAAATGGTTGAAGGAGGTCCAGATATGCGCATTTTCAAGGAATACACCCACTTCGATGTCCCGATTGCCCTTCTTCGGTGGCTCTGATGTTGAAAAAACTCAACAGCCCAGGAGAGATCCACTCGTCACATTTTCGATCGATGTGTACACGACGTTGAGAAGTTGATCCAGTTCGGAAATGGAGATTTGCAAGGGGGGAATCAGCACAATCGTATTGACGATTGGACGAAGCATCACGCCGCGATTCAACGCTTCTTTGCAAACTTGAGCGCCTACCTTTTCTTCGAGTGCGTACGCTTCCTTTGTCTCTTTATCTCGCACCAACTCTACGCCGGCAACCAACCCACAAATACGAACATCTCCGACATGGTCAAGGCTGTAAAATTCCTTGAGACGACTCTTGAAGTGTACAATCGTGCGCTGTATTTTTTCGAGAAGACCCTCTTTTTCAAAAATCTCTATGTTGGCGTACGCGGCGGCGCACCCCAATTGGTTACCGGTGAACGTATGTCCGTGAAAGAAGGTCTTGAGATCTTTGTACGCTCCAAGGAAGGCGTTGTAAATCTCATCGGTTGTGAGGGTTGCTGCCAAAGGGAGATATCCTGCCGACAACCCTTTCGCTGTACAAAGAATATCTGGGACGACATCTTCATGTTCGCACGCCCACATCCGCCCTGTGCGTCCAATGCCGGTCATCACTTCATCCAGAATGAGTAGCGTGTTGGATTTCCTTGCCAGCGCTTCCACACCCTTCAGAAACCCCTCAGGCGCGGTAATCATGCCACCGGCGCCTTGGATCAACGGCTCTATAATTATCCCGGCAACCTGTCGATCATATTCATGTAAGACTTTCCTCAGTTCACGCAGGCAATAGTCTCTCACGGCTTCAGGCTGGTCTCCGACCGGAGATCGATAGGCATACGGCGCCGGAATACGAACCGTTTCAAAAAGAAGACCATCAAACGTGCGGTGGAACACATCAATACAGCCAACACTCATTGCGCCCACGGTGTCACCGTGGTACGCGCTATCCAAATTCACGAATATCTTGCGCTCAGGCTCACCCTTGTGCCGCCAGTATTGATACGCAATCTTTAAGGCAATCTCTACCGATGTGGCGCCATTATCCGAATAGAAGACCTTTTCTAAACCCTGCGGCGTAATCTCCACTAATTTTTTTGCCAATTTAATGGCGGGGATGTTGGAGTACCCTAACAGCGTGGTGTGTGCAATCTTATCTATTTGTGCTTTGATTGCATCGTTGATTTCTTGCCGGTTATGACCGTGGACATTCGTCCACATCGAAGCAACTCCATCAATGTAGCGATTGCCTTCCGTATCAATTAGGAAGACCCCTTCTCCTCGCTCGATGATGACCGGCTCTTCCGCCAGCCAATCTTGCATTTGGGTGAAGGGGTGCCAAAGATAACGTCTGTCCCAATCTATAAGTGTCTGCTTGTCCAACATCTCAAGTTGTGGCTCGACTTAATAATGCCTACGACTTAAAATAAAAATGCGGAATCCAGGGCGTACCCTAGATTCCGCATTCCGGTTAAAATCGGTTTCAAACTAACCCTTTAATTTCGCATAGTGAACTTCATGTTCAATCGGCAAATCTTCAACTTTCCCTGACTTCGGAACGATAATTTCAAGTAGCTTATCGCGATACGTATCCCGGAAGTTTTCAGGATTCCCCTCAATCTGAAAGGCGTTCCTGAATCCGTTGGGAAATGAACTTGCCCGACCAAGAACCTCCGTAAATCGAGGATCCTCCAGTTTCGCTTCGACAGTCAGGATATTCCCTTCTAGATGGACCTGATATGCATAATCAGGCATCAAATCCGGTAGATTATGCTCCTTCTTGGATTCACAATCGGGTACCCACCGCGGGAACTCAACCTCGATAACATACCGATCTGCTGACGCTTTGAATCGATGCAGCATGCCGTAGCGACGATAGCGTTCTCGCGTGTCTTCAGCGTAGATGTTACCATCCGTAAGAACCGCCCCCGGTAGGCTTGAACGCGGCGCATCAGGTTCAACGGAAATCACGGGACGCAGCCATGATAACAATGGACTCGCAATAAACGACGGGAGCCAACCGTACCATGCGGCGCCATACCACGGCTCGTCCTCGCTCGCAGTCGCAACAAGTACATCCTTGAAGCGATACATCCCTTCCCCAATTGCGAGGGCGACGCCAAGCAAAATAAACAAGTTCCCTCTGCTTGTAAAAAGGTCAATGCCCCAGATCGTTGCGCCAACAATAAAAAGCGCAAGCGGGTAAATCGCCAGATTAATCAAGCTGTTGATCCCCGTTGAAACCGACGCACTGAACACCTTCGGGTTGGACGCCAACTTCTCCAAGTCACTCTTGAATTTCGCCGATAACGCTCCCAACAAAGGTTGCGAAAACATGACATGCATGCGCAAAGGAGCGCGAATCGATGATTTCGGTGAATCGAGCATTTGAACAAACTCTTCAACATCGGAAGCTCTAAACGTTTTATCTTCTTGCCCTTGTGCTGTTCCGCCGTGCCCTTCTCCTTCGCCCGCCCCCGGTTTAACAAATGTCTCAAAAAAGTTCATGTTTAATTCATTGTAGGATGTCCATTCAGCGGGCACCTCATCAATCATAAATATCGCGGTGACAGGGCATGCGGGCTCACATGCACCGCAGTCAATACACTCGGCGGGATTAATATAGAGTTGTTTCTCCCCTTCGGTGGTATGAATACAGTCCACAGGACATACGTCAACACAAGCCGTATCCATGACATCAATACAGGGCTCACAAATTACATACGCCATTTTCCATCTCTCCTTAGACGCAACCGATTACTCTGGCATTCTCCATCAAATTATACCACAGCCTAGATGACGTGACAAGGATATTTGAAAAGGAAATCTCTTCAACAAAATCACAGTTCGCCCTCTTTTAATTCAGCGTTCAACTCCAGGATGTGCTGCGTATAGCCGTCTACTTCAGCGGCGCCCCTAGTCTCGTCCCAATGCCCTCTCTCAACGAGAAACTGGGCGATTTTCGGTGCGACATCAATGCCTTGTCCTGCCGTCAGACCGATGCGCATCCGCCGCCAGAGCAGGTCGTCGAGTGTCATCGCCATTTCTCCCCAAAAGGCATAGAGCACCTCTGCCTTCAAGAACACCGACGATTCCGTCATCGGTTCTGCAAGTGTTGGGTCCTGGTCTATGAAAGTCTGAATTACGTCCGCTTCCGCATCATAGCGGTGGATGATCCGTTCCCGGTCGGCATCCGTAAGCGCGCCAGTCTTCCGCGCCACCCCCTCACCATTTCGCAACGGGTGCGTTCCAGTTTTGCAGCGACGTGGACGCTGAAGTTCTTCCGCTATACGGTTGACAGCTTCTTCAGCAATCTGTCGGTGCGTGGTCAATTTTCCGCCGTAGATATACATCACGCCACTACTGCTCTCGGCAATCAAGTGTTCCCGTGAGACAAAATCGCCGTTTTTCGAGGCAATGAGAGGACGCACTCCCGCATACGCTGAAACAATGTCCCCGCGGTTTAAGGTTGCCGTTGGAAAAACTCGAGCCGTTTCTGACAGCAGATAGTCCACTTCATCACTAGAGGGACGAACCGAGTCAAGATTTTCCCCAGGTTCAGATTCAGTGGTGCCAACCGCAGACAAATTCGCGTCGTAGGAAAGGGTAAAGACAATGCGAGGCTTCTCATTCTGTCGCTTTTCCGACCGTGTAAACGTAGCGATGCCGTAGTGGTTTGGGTTCAAGCGGGGCAATAGGATGTGAATCCCCTTCGCCTTCTGGGTTGTCAACCTCGGCACACCGTTGTAAGTAGAATCCTTCGCCCAGAGCTGGTCTGTCCAGGGACCCGTTGCCGACACAATCTTCCGCGCGACAATCTCAAACTGTTCGCCGGAGATAGCATCTTCAACTTGCACGGTATGTCTGTCGCTGGACGTATTGGGCTGAGCAACGGATTCGAGAAAGCGAACGTAGTTGGTGATAACCGCCCCGTGCTGATGCGCATCCTTAAGGGTCAGCAGGGTTAATCGTGCATCATCGACCATGCTATCCCAAACGACGACGCACCCTTTTAACGAGTTCGTCTCAATGGGTCCGACCAAACGCCGGATCTGCGCCAAATCACGGAATGTGCACGCCCGCTCAGCCTCATCAGATTTAGAGAGATGATTATAATACCGCGCCGCGATCTGCATACCGGAGAGCGGATACGGATCCCCCTTATAATTGAGGATGGCAATCGGTATCGGCTTGACGAGATTCGGCGCGATACGCAGTAGAATCTCTCGCTCGCGCCGCGCTTCCTTTATCAGCGCAAAGTCCCGCTTGATGAGGTATCGAAACCCGCCATGGACCAGTTGGGAAGTTGCGCTGCTTGTACCGCTGGCAAAGTCGCCCTTTTCAATCAATCCTGCCTTGAAATGCCCGTTTAAAGCGAGGTCGCGAATCAGACCCGCACCCACGATTCCGCCGCCGATGACCAAGATGTCAAGCGGCTCGCTTGTTAAGCGTTTGATGTTGTGAGCCCGAGTTCGGGCTGAAAATTCGGTCGACATGTCAAGCCGCATTACATTTTGCGAGCATTTCGGCATGAAGCGCAACTTTACGGATGGCCGCGATGACGCGCTCCGCGGCGTGGGGAATCGGATCAGTCAAAACCGGCAGGAACACCAAACGTGAGCAGGCTTCTTCGCTTACAGGCAAATCCCCGTTGGCATAGCCGCGGTAATCTCCACCCATTTCAGGCGTACACAATGGACCACGTCCCTCCGTATAAATATCGAGCCCTTCCGTAAACAGCGGCAGGTTGTGAAGCAGCGGATACGGATTGTCGTTGGTTGGCAAACTTCCTGAGAAGATTGGCACCCCATCGCCGACCAACAGTGGATATGGGTTATTGTTCGCAAGAACCCCCTCTTTTCGGAGCGCATCTGCAAAGACAGGTGCCGGTAACCCGCTCATCTCCGCTGGGTCGTAATGAATCGGGAAGCCAAAGAAACCCGCCGGTTCTGTCCCCGCGTACGTCTCAATAGCGCTCACCCCCGGAACTGATTTCAATCCGTTTGACACCTCTTGAATGTAGGCGCGGCGCTTCGCGTTCAGTGCATCCAGTTTCTCCATCTGCACCGATGCGATACCGATAGCGATCGGGTGCGCGCGATATTTCACTCCAAGCCCCATCGGGGGAAGATGCTTATATTTGGGGTTTCCTCCCTCAATTTTGACGGAACGGTTCACCTGACCAAGTAGACAGGCACGCTCAAACACCGCGGGGTCGTTGGTCGCCAACACACCGCCTTCGCCGGCGCTCACCGGTTTGCTACCCTGTAGACTCCAGGCGCCGACGTGTCCGATGCTTCCGCACGGCTCGCCTTTGTAGTTCGCGCCATGTGCGTGCGAACAATCCTCTATCACTGGGACCCCGGTCTCATCGCTCAGCGCCATCAGCGCATCCATATCACAGACGTTCCCCCACAGATGGACAGCCACAATCGCTTTCGTCCGCTCGGTGACGCGCCGGCGAACATCCGCCACGTCAATCAGCAAGGTTCGCGGGTCAATCTCGCAAAAGACCGGCTTCGCCATCAGCATCAGTGCAGGCGTGATCGAACATATCCACGTATAGGTCGGGCAGATGACTTCGTCGCCTGGACCAACCCCGAGACCGAACATGGCGCTGTGAATTGCTGCGGTACCGTTGATAAGACTTATCGCAAATTCGGTGTGATGCCGTTCACGCCACATCTGCTCAAACGCCTGAACCACCGGAGATGCGCCGGAAAGCTCGTTGCGCAGCGTCATTTCATAGGCGATTTGCGCTTCAGCTTCAGTGATCTGTCGCCACTGTTCAACTTTCGGATAAGCCGAGGTGGACGCTGATTCAAAGATGGGTGTTCCGCCCATCGCGGCGGGCAAGTTTTTCGGGTCGGATTTGGTCATGAGATGTAGTTTCAACCCCCGTCATGTTCATTCAGTCTCGAACTGCGAATGTGGATTGGCTTCGCGGCAAACTGTACGACAAAAGCACGCCAACCTACACCGCTGATAGCTAAAATTACATCGGTGTAATTCGCGAATCGCTGTACGCTAGTTCCGGAGCGGATCCGGCGATCCTTGAATTACACGTTACATCAGTTCGTTTTTTTTTGATGTTTTGATCTAGTGTCTATGCGCTTCGGAGCCATGTGTAGTTTACACCGGTGTAATTCTAACTCTATAGCGATTTTGCAGATTGTGATTAAGGCGTTGAGTTTCACTTTCGTTCAGCCCAACCTTCTATATCCTAGCCCAGGCTGAGATTTGGTTTTGGCATTTAAATTGCTATTTATGATCCACCAACAAGAATAGCATATCTGAGAACATTTGTCAATACGTCGTAAGCCTCCACTTACGAACCGATTTCCCCTTAACAAGCTTGCGATTGCCCAAGGGTCTCCAGAAGGCACTTGACATCTGAGTTACTTTAGGCTACAATCCAAGAAATTATGGTCCCGAAGGAAAGAGACTAATGCGCCAGAAATTTGACCGATACTCCAATGTGTTGACGCTCACACTGATAGCGTTATTGCCGTCGCTCCTGTTCGCTCAAGGGTCAGGTCGTATCAATGGGTATCTGCACGACAAAGTAACCGGAGCACCATTGTCCTATGCTAGGATAATTTTGAGCGACACTCAGTTTGGCACAACATCCGATGTGCATGGATATTATGTGTTTAGCGGTATACCGCCGGGCAACTACAAGTTAATCGTTTCAAAGACGCGATATGAGCGGGCTGAAGTGGAAATAGAAGTTCTACCCAGCGGCGAGTTGAGACTTGATGTTGAGGTCGCGCCGGAAGCGATTCAACTTGAGGAAGTAACGGTGACTGGCGAAAAAACGCGATTCAAAGAAGAGGTGGAAATCAGCCGCACGAATATCAGTTCCGAGGAAATAGTCAATACTCCGTCATTTGTTGAAGCCGATGTCTTTCGGACGATACAACAACTCCCGAGTGTCACTTCACAAAGTGACTTCAGCTCTGCGCTAATCGTGCGCGGCGGAAGACCTGATGAAAACCTGATACTGGTTGATGGTGCGGAGATTTATAACCCTTATCATCTTGGCGGCCTGTTCTCGACGTTCAATGCGGATACCATTGCCGACGCCAAATTCTTAGCTGGCGGCTATCCTGCAGAGTATCCCGGTAGATTATCATCTATTTTGGACATTACATCAAGAGAGGGAAAGCAAATCAGGGGAAAGGGAGAAATCTCGCTCCTCAGCAGCAAAATGATGCTGGAGGGACCTTTCTATAAGGGCGCCTGGATTATCTCCGGTAGGAGAACCTATTTTGATCTCATTGCCGAACGATTCAACCGCGCAAGGGGAGAGGATCAAGACTGGAAATACTACTTCTGGGACGGTCAAATCAAAATATTTAGCGATCTAAATGCGGAAAACAGGTTGACGTTCTCCACCTTTGATGGGCGCGATGTATTAAGATTTTTTTACAATGATGAGGAGAATTCCGGCGACAGCGTAGATTTCAACTGGGATTGGGGGAATAACGCACCCAGTCTGAAGTGGCGGTACGTTCCTAACGCGAAGTTCTTCTCAGAACTTGTACTGACACGCTCCAATTTTGATTTTGACGTGGGTCTGAACGTCACCGAAATCGACAGCGATGGAAGCGCAGACGAGACAGTCGCCATGGCATTCAATCAGATTCAGGACTATTCCGCCTCGGAACAGTTAACATGGTATCTTTCGCCTCAACACACCCTCAAAATGGGAGCCACGCTAAAGAAACTGAACATGGAATTTAACTTTCATGTGGATAACGTCAATTACTTTGACATCGCGCAAGACGCCTACATCTTCAACGCCTTCATTCAGGATAGATGGAAAGTCAATGACCTGCTCTCGCTTCAACTGGGGTTGCGCGGTTCCAAATATGAGTTGCACGATAACATCTATCTTGATCCGCGTCTTGGATTCAAATACCTGTTGTCGGAGAACCTGACATTCAAGGGAAGTTGGGGGCGGTTCAGTCAGTTCCTTTTCACTGTGAACGATGAAGATCAGGTCCTGCAAATCGTCGATTTTTGGCTGCCGGTGCCCGAAGAATTTGATGCCATAAAGAACCAGCATTTCATTTTGGGACTCGAAAGATGGTTCAATCCAGGGTTTACCGGATCGATTGAGACCTACTATAAACCCTACAGCAACGTCCTCACTAGCAATCTTGATAACGACCCCGGCAGTGTGCTTGATGAGTTCATCTCTGGCACGGGACGTGTTTGGGGTTTGGAGCTTTTCCTGAAGAAAACCACCGGGAAAATTTCAGGCTGGCTCGGCTATTCATACTCGAATGTTGAAAGACGATTTGATTTCAACGAGGATGGCAAGGTCGAAAGAACAGAGAACCGAGCCTCGGAAATCTATCCACCCAAATATTCAAGACCGCATTCGCTCAACTTTGTTGCCAGTTATCAGATGAGCCAGAATAATCGGTTCTCACTCTCCTGGACCATGTCAAGCGGTCAACCGTACACGCCGGTCGTCGGCAAAGTCTATCATGGGCGCGACTCGCTGGATAATCCCTATTCAAATGTTATCAGCATTGAAGGCAGAAAAAATTCGTCGCGTTATCCAGCATATGTTCGCGGAGATATTGCCTGGATTAGAGACATCTCGCCCTTCGGCGTGAATGGAAAATTCAAACTTCATATCATCAATTTTACGAGGCATTACAACTATCTACTCTATATTTGGAATCACGATAGTTCGCCTTCAGAGGTAAGAGCGATTAGTATGTTTCCAATTATCCCGACGTTCGGATTAGAGTTTGAGTTCTAGGAGCGAAACAGTGCGTATACTAAGATTTTCTCTCGTGATGCTTTTGGTAATGATGTTTCTCTCATGTGAACGAGAGTTAGATGTTGCCGATTTCAGAGATGATTTCGGAAATTACCAACCCGAGTTAAAAGTTGAGGGGCTGCTTGACCATGATACTCCGAATGATTCTATCGTCCGGATTATCAGAACCGAGGCGGTTACAGAATCTGATGTATTCGATGGAATTGATGATGACGGAGACGGTGAAATTGATGAATATGATGAGACGCTCCCGCTAATTCAGGATACGACAGCTACCGTGACAGTGACGAACTTGAATTCAGGCGAGGAATACGAATTTCAATATGTTACGGTGGCGGAGGAGTTGTTCTATCGGGAATTTTATGAAGACGCCGAACGCGTAGGTGAAAGAAGGGTATTTGGCGATGGGGGCTACAAGCCAAAATCAGACCGTTTTCAAGTGGAACTCTATGCTCAATATCGTTTAGAAATCTATTCCAAAGCGTTCGATCAGACGATAACCGGCGTGACGACGGTCTATCCGCCAGTTGAATTTATCAATATAGATACGCTCTCAATCATTGACGACGACCGCATAACACTGAAGAGCGATGAGGAAAATGCAATCTATTGGCGTTCTGATTTTGATGTGACTTCATATTTCGTTACCGTTGCTACGGTTGTTGAACTACTTGGTCGAAGTCTTGAGATTGAACAATTCGTCGAATCCGTCAGTTCGTACTCATCATCCAGGGATAAAGATTTGACAGAAAAGCATGGTGTCTCTATCGGCATAGAGAACTTTTTTGTTAACCGAGAAGCAAATGCCGGCAAAATCTTGTCAATCACCGTTGAAGCGCTCAGCCCGGAATACGGGCGTTACATCTTTTCAGCATTGCCGCTGAACGACGCGCAAAGGTCAAACCTCCGGGATCAAGACGGTAAACCCGTGATGGGCGCTTTCGGCGCAACCGCAGCAAAAACAGTTGTAGTAGAGATAGAGGAATAAAGTTGATGCGCCCGCTGCCTATCCCAAATGTCCCCCGATTTACCAAAAGAAAGAAACGACGCCTATTTCTTTTCTATAGTCAATTCCATTCATATTTACACATGTTTCGGTAGGTGCGGTTTCCAACCGCACCTATGGACTGGATAAATACCGGTTCGGTTAGGAAACCGAACCTACCGCAGTGTATAATTAACTATTGATTTTACTATATACGGCACGGCTTGTGGCAACCTACGCTGTATACGTAGATTCTTACCCTGCTCCCCAACGTTTTCATCGGTGCCGCACCAATTTGCGCAATTTCCGTGTGAGACGATGACACATCTTGCAAATCCGAAAATCCTGTCAATCCAGATTCAGACATAGGAGTCGCCCAAAGCGGTTGTGTCTGTCCTTGTTGAAAAAAGATATTCCGATGTAATAATTAGGTTATGGGCGGCGTCTATTAACTAACACGGGGGATTTTAATTGCAGTCCGATTCGCGGATTTAATGGATTCTAGCGTGAATACAGCCTGAACAATGACACAGACGAAATCGTAATCTATTCGATAGGAGTTGAAATACAATGCCAATCAAAACTTTCCGATTCATGGTTGTTCTCTCGGGAATCATCGTTGTGTTTGTGCGAATGTGTATCGCCGGTACTTGGATTGACGATTTCAGTGACCGAAACCTTCGAGATTGGGGGTTTCGCGGTCTGGGAGGGGGTATAGTAATAAATGACGAGGTTAGCCTAGGTGTTGTTGGCGGACACCTTTATTTTAGAGGAAAGAAACAACATGCACTTTATAATATGACGAATAGGGGATTAGGGAAAATCCAAGATTTTTCGCTCGAGTTGAAGTTTATGGTTAGAAACATCCGAGTCCCACGGGAGAGTTCTTGGTTTATTCAATATCAATTAGTGAACGAAGAAACGTGGGGTTTGGACGGGCTTATGACCTTTTTGTGGTATCCCGATTTTGAGAATCCCAAAGTTTTAGTTGTTACAATTGATCGCTACGAGTGGGGGGTGCTGAAAGAGCATCCAGAATTAGGGCAAGGCTGGATCGCACAGACCGCTGCAATAGACAGCTTTGCATACGAAGAAAAGGTATGGTACACGTTGCGGATTGCACGCGAAGGAAACCAATACACGTTTTCAATGGGCGATGTTGTTTTATTCGCAGAAGATGATTCAGTGCCTATGGGTAGAATTGAGCTGATCTTTAACGGAAGGTGTACCATCTGGTTAGATGATTTTACCGTGACGGGCCCCGATGTGCCGAATGGAGGACCTGGCTTTTTAGGAGTGAATCCATTGGCAGAACGAGTAACGACGATGTGGGGAAAGCTGAAAGCGCAGAACTGACTGCAACCGTTCAATACACGGTGAAGTGTCAGACTAGTATTAATCTAGATTGCTGCGAGCGTGACAGTTCTTGTAGGTTGGGTAGAGCGGAATTTTCCATAACGGCGCCAGTAGCAGGTTACGGCTCCAGAATTCGAATGATGTTTGGTGGAGGTTCACGCGTAGCGAAACCCATACGATCAACTGAGCGGATAGCGAAGGATCAACCGAGTGAATAGCGAGGGCGATAGTTCTGTTGGCCAAGACTGTCGCCGAAATTTCTCTAAAGAGCTATCGCGTTGCCTGTTCGGTCGCTAGATCGTTGGGTATCGCTACAGGGTAACAAGTATCCAACACAATCAATGCTCGGAAGTGATGCAACAATTTGCCAGCGTTGTTGAAGGGTAGAATCTTTGTTGTAGTTTAGGAGGTGTTTAAAAATGTGGTGGTTTTCCGTTTTTCTCTTGAGTGCTGTGTATGTTCAAAATCCCGTTCTATTCTTTGATGATTTCAAAGACCGCCTACACTCACTGAACAAATGGCGTAGAACCGATGACGGCGTTCAATTTTTACGCGGTAAAGTGAGATTGGGCAAAAACGCACAGCATGCATCAATCAAAATTATTGTTCGGGGTTCGGAGAATTGGACCAACTACACCCTTAAACTTAAGTTTCGAATGATTGACTGGGAAGAACGTAGTAGCTTTGATTTTAGGGTGCGAGCGCATAAGGGACGATTCGAAATATTGGCATCACAATTATTTATGATTTTTCCGAACGAACAACAGATATTGGCGCTGACGCATATACCGGAGTTAAATGAGGACGAGCCGCCCATTCAGCGAGGTAAAGTTAAGCAGGATTTCTTGAGAAGAAAGTGGTATCTTTTGGAAATTAACACAGTGAACGATAAATTCACGTTTTCTTTAGACGGTCAGCAACTTTTGTCCTTTATCGATCTTGACACGCCTCCGGGTAGCGTATTGTTATCTGCATTCCGCCCTACATCTGAGATTGAGATTGACTACATTCGGTTGGAGATTCCAAGTCAGTCAGTAACAGCACGAGAAAAGCTGACGACCACGTGGGGAAGAATTAAGAACTCATGGGGACAGTAAAGAACCGATTGTGGAAACGATCAATTTTGATTTTGCTTCCGATTTTATTGGTTGCTCTTCCCTTTGTCTTGAAACATAGGATTGATCGATTATCGTCGCCTACCCTACAAAGTTGCCAACCTACAAGAGCTGTCCCAATCGTCCCACCACTCAAATCCTTGCCTTAGTCAGCGATGTTGGTGTGCAAAGCCCCGATTCCCAAAAAATTCTCCCCCTTTCCAAGGGGGAGTTAGAGGGGGTATCAACGCCCCACAACAACACGCAAAGAAACCGAGTTTTACCGAAAAAACTCGGTTTCTCCTACCCATTGCCCGCTCTTCCCGCTCGACTACCCGCCTCAAATCCCGTCCAGACGCATGCCCAATTGTCAGTTCATCAATTGGCAAAACGGATACTTGACATTTATGTCGCTTGAAGCTACAATTTACGAAAACATGTGTCATGTGCAATATTGAGGAGGCATGTCCCGATGAACATTGAAACCGTCGAAAGACAAGGTGAGGAATATGTCCTTGTACCGAGAGAACAGTACAATCAGCTTTTAGAAGATGCGGAGATGCTAAGAGACATTCGCGAGTTCCGTGAGGCAAAAGCCACCGACGAGGAAACCTACCCTAGTGAAGTGATTAACCGGCTGATTCTCAATAAGGAGAGTCCGATACGAGTGTATAGAGACTATCGGGGACTCACGCAGCAGCAACTCGCGGATAAATGCGGGATTCAGCGCGCATATTTAGCGGAGATTGAAACCGGGCGGAAGTCCGGATCTATCAAAACCTTGAAGACAATCGCCACAGCGCTTGAGGTTGATTTAACTTCCATCTCGTAAGGCGGAAAGTTTAATCGCTCTGAATTGTGAAAATGTCGGGGATTCTCTCGTCTTTACCGATTGGATCGGGTCGATCGAAAACCGTTAAGCCTGCCCCAACTGTCCAGCCTTCATATTCGAGCGTACGCGAAAGATTAAGATGAATTCTTACGCATATTAAGAGAGGTGCAATGGTGAGTCAAATTGTCGTAAATCCAGAAATTCTGGGTGGGAAACCGATTATCGAAGGCACTCGCCTTAGTGTAGAGCATGTGTTAGGATTGCTCGCAAGCGGTATGTCCCACGCAGAGATTTTCGATGCCTACCCTGAGTTGAATGAAGAAAACCTCCAATTGGTGCTCGCATATGCTTCGCGGGCACTTCGTAATGAGGTGATAATCGATCTCCCAATCACCCGGGACGGGGTTTAACGATGCTACTCCCGCTTGTCACTGACATAAACATCGCAGTCCCCGTCGTTCTGTATTTACGAACACAGGGTGTTGATGTGGTGCCTGGGTTCGGGGTTGGAGATTTATTTGCATAGGATTCGTTATGAGAGAGACCAAACTGCAACGCGGGTTAAAACCGATAGTTTGGATTGGTTCATCACACGAGGATCTAAAGGAATTTCCCCCGGATGTTCAAGACGAAATAGGCTACGCACTGTATGTCGCACAGATTCGGGACAAACATCCCAAAGCCAAACCTTTACAAGGATTTCCGGGTGTCATGGAAATCCGAAGTGATTACGCTAGCGATACCTATCGAGCGGTATACACTACTAAAATCGGTGATACGATTTACGTGCTACACACTTTTCAAAAGAAATCCAAAAGGGGTAGTGGAACGCCCAAAGAAGAAATCAATCGCATCAGGCGCCGCCTGAAAATGGCTCGAGACTTAGCGAAAGGAAGGTAGCTCATGGCAGACTATACTCGCAGTTCGGGAAACGTCTTTAAGGATTTGGAGCTTCCCAATCCCGATGAAAGATTGGCAAAAGCGAAATTAGCATATAAAATCAACCGCTTGATTGCCGATCAAGGGATGACTCAAAAGAAAGCTGCGGATTTTTTGGGACTGAGTCGATATAAAATGACAGGGCTGAGAAACGGTCGATTAAAAGGCTTTACCATTGACCATCTGTTTTCTCTGCTGGGCAAACTCAATCATCAAGTTGAAATCCGAGTTAGCCCGAAGTCAAGTCACGATACACAGGAAACCATCAATGTTACTTATATTTGATGCTGTGTTAAGCTTGTCAATGTCACAAAATATCACAGCTAATGTGAGGTTGGTGTGATATTCTGTGACATTTTGTGACATCGAAATTGTCAAAATCGTCGGTTAGAGACATCGTCAAAAAACGCCGAAAACTAGACCCTGCTTGGCTTCTCGCCGTAGACTGTGGGAAAGACACGCTTCTTCAGCGAGCGAAGTCGTTAAAATATGTGACGTTTTGTAATATCGCGCCTATCGAAAAGTTCAGGTGTATCGCAAATCGGAGGTTGACATGACCGAAAACTACCTTTACCCCAATATTCGCCAATCTATCTGGCTTCTGGTATTGCTCATCATTCTAACCATTGGGATAGGTATCATTTTTGGAATTCTTGAGTTTGCTATAGACGTTCCACTGTCACAGCACCCCGCTGTCCTTGCATTATTGAACCTCGTTGCCTTCGGGCTAATTTTGGCGATAGGGCTAAAACGAGGCAATGCTTCGCTGAGAGAAATATGTCCGCTCGTGCGGGTACGACTGTCGCTGTTTTTCCCTATGGTTCTCACCGTGATTGGTACCTCTATCCTACTCTCTGAAATTGATAACTTGCTACGAGTCTTTCTGCCCCCGCCCGCATTATTCACGAACTTACTTGAGAGTCTTGTGGGTGCCCAAGAAAGCCTTTGGGGTTCAGTTGTACTACTCGTAGTGATTGCTCCATTGACCGAAGAACTATTGGTGCGAGGATTGATACTACGCGGATTTTTGAGTCATTATACTGCGCGAAAAGCTATCCTTGCTTCTGCCGTATTTTTCGGATTGATTCACCTGAATCCTTGGCAGTTCATCGGTGCCACTACATGGGGAATTCTATTCGCATGGTGGTTTATACAGACGCGCTCGATTCTCCCTTGTCTTTTTGGCCATGCTCTCGTCAATGCATTACCATTAATCGTTACGGTAGGTTTTCGATTAGAGATACCGGGCTTCACGGGCGAATTCGGAAAGGTGGAATTCCAACCGTACTGGTTTGACTTCGTTGGCATTGTATTAGCAGCGTTAGGTGTGTGGCTATTGATTCATCAGTTTCGGAAATCGAACGATACGGTTCCTGAAGATGCGTCTGGAGATAGTTCCGATGAATCATGAGCGAAGGAAAGGAAATCCATTTCCGCTGATATCCCTCCACTAGGAGAAAAACCATTGCCAAAAAATAACACCGCCGCTAAAGCTCCGCAAACCACAATTCCGTTTCCCTCCTCAGATCAGAAACAGTTGGACATCTCTACCCTCGAAACGTGGCTATTGGAGGCTGCCAATACAATTCGAGGGGCGAACGATGCCCCAAAATTCAAGGATTTTATCCTACCCCTGATTTTCTACAAGCGGCTCTCCGACGTGTTTGACGACGAATTTGCGAAACAGGTCGAGGAATTTGGGGGTGAAGACGCGGCGCGTGAAATCATTGACGCCGACCATCAAGACGCACTCAAAAGCGGACGCAACCCGATTGTTCGTTTTTATATTCCTCAGCGGTATAGTTGGGAAGCGCTTCGCAATCACTCGGCAGATGGTCGGTTGGGCGAGTTTGTCACCGAAGCGATGCGCGATGTTGCCCGTCTTAATCCACCGTTGCAGGGTGTTCTGGATGTAAAGGACTTCAACGAGCAACAGAGCGGACAGCGAACCCTTGACGATGAGCGACTAGAAGCACTGATTGAGGTCATAAGTCGGCATCGGCTTGGACTTAAAAACACGGAGCCGGATATCCTAGGGCGTGCTTACGAGTATCTATTGCGTAAATTTGCAGAGGGACAGGGACAGAGCGCGGGTGAGTTCTACACGCCGAAAGAGGTCGGGTGGTTAATGGCGCACCTCATTAACCCTGAACCGTACACCGCGATTTACGACCCGGCGTGCGGTTCCGGCGGGCTACTGATAAAAGCCCGTCTGCTGTTTGAGATGACGCACCCGGATGAAAAGGGTGCAGCACCAAGAATCTATGGGCAGGAATTGACCGCCACCACCTACGCCATGGCGAAGATGAACGCCTTTCTGCACGACTTTATCGGTGCGGATTTGCGTATTGGCGACACCTTCCGCAGCCCGGGCTTTGTTACGGATGATTCGGCGCTGCAACGCTTCGACTACGTGCTTGCCAATCCGATGTGGAATCAAGACGGGTATAATGATACCTTCTACGCTAATGACCGGTGGAGTCGATTCGTCTATGGGGTGCCACCGAGTTCCTACGCAGATTGGGCATGGGTACAGCACATGTCCGCCTCTCTGAAAGAGACCGGACGCGCGGCAATCGTACTGGATACCGGTGCCGTGTCTCGCGGCTCCGGCAGTAAGCAGACCAGTCGAGAGCGAGACATCCGGAAAGCGTTCGTCGAGAACGACCTAATTGAAGGCGTCATCCTCTTGCCCGAAAACCTATTCTACAACACCCCTGCACCGGGCATCATATTGCTGCTGAACCGTCGCAAACCAGAGGAGCGCAAAGAACAAATCTTGCTCATTAACCTTTCCAAATATTTCGAGAAACAGAAACCGAAAAACGTCCTGACCGATGAGGGGATTGACGCAACGTCAGAAATTTATCGGGCGTGGGAATCCCGCGAGAAACTGAGCAATGTTATCACGCTGGAGGATGCCCGAAAAACCGATTATAACCTGAGTCCCTCCCAGTTTGTAGATGTGAGCGATGTGGTTGAACATCGTCCCATCCATGAGATTCTGGCGGACCTAACGGAAGCACAGATCGCTCGCGAAAAAGGGGACAGGACGTTGGAAGATCTGCTAATCCAGCTTGGGCTAAAGGGAGGAGGGCTACAGTGAGAGAGATAAGATTGCCAGCGCGTTGGAAAATGTTGCCCTTTACGGGTTGTTTGAAAAGGGTCAAATCAAAGAAGGTATGCTCCATTCAAAAAAACGATTATCAGGAATCTGGCGAGTTCCCTGTAATCGATCAAGGGGCGGCATTTATTTCGGGTTGGACAGATTCAACTGAATCTGTGATATTTGATAATTTCCCAGTGGTGATTTTTGGAGACCATACTCGTATTTTCAAATATGTTGATTTCCCATTTGCGATGGGGGCTGATGGGACAAAACTTCTTTATGCAAACGACGATGTTTTGGACGCACGTTTTTTCTATTTCGCTCTTATGAATCTTAGAGTGCCTAATAAGGGGTATAATCGGCATTATAAGTATTTGCGGGAGTTTTCGGTAGTATGTCCCCCACTCCCCGAACAACGCGCCATTGCCCTCGTTTTACGGACAATCCAAGAAGCGAAAGCCGCACGCCAACGCGAAGTTGAATTTGAGCGCGAACGCAAAGCGGCGTTGATGGAATACCTCTTTTCACACGGCACAAAGGGCGAACCCCGCAAGCAGACGGAGATTGGAGAGATTCCTGAGAGTTGGGAGGTTTTACCATTTCAGGAGATAATGCTTTCAGGCACTCGAAATGGTATCTACAAATCCAAAGAATTTTACGGAAAAGGTTCTTTAATTGCAGATATGAAGGATATTTTCAGGGAAGGAGATTTACTTAAGATTCAAAAAATGGATAGGGTTGATTTAGATAATAAGGAACTCGAAAAGTATGGACTTCATGAAGGCGATTTAGTATTTGCACGGAGGTCTTTCAAGCCCGGTGGTGCCGGTAAATGCCAATATGTACCATCATTAAATGAATCAGTAGTTTTTGCGAGTTCCCTCATTCGTGTCTCCCTAAAGCAATCAGCCATCCCTGAATTTTATGCCTATTTTTTGAACAGTAGATGTGGAAGGCGATTGATAGACCGCATAGTTCGAGTGCTTGCTGTTTCTGGAGTTAGTGGAAGTGACCTCAGGAATTTGCTTATTCCTGTTTTGCCAACCAAATCCGAACAACAATCCATTGCCGAAACTGTACAAGCCTGCGATACAAAAATCGCCGCCCTTGAACAGGAGGCAGCCGGATTGGACGAATTATTCCACGCCATGCTCGACGAACTGATGACCGGGAAAAGGTCTTCTGTGCCGCTGATTGATGCGTAACTGGCGTAGCTGCAAGTCAGGTCTTGGTGGATCGATCGAAACAATGGTACAACAGACCGGTTGTTATGCGTTTATATCTGGAATTCTCAAATCTTTACAGATTTTCTTGGCAAGCCGGTCGTCAATCTCATTATGCCTTGGCACTGCACTTCTGGTATTCAGATTCGGATTTCCCCATCACGAGTGCTTGCCGCCTTCTCTAATCAGATTGCATTTGTGTTTGCGGAGATGAGCAATCAATTCTCGTCGCTTCATATTTGGATTGCAACTTCTTGATACCCGCTTTCAGCCATGTTAATTGCCTGTTCTTGATTGATTTCTAAAGCCTCCGCAAGGGTGATTCTCAGGGTATCAATGAGTTCGTCGTAGGTTCTTTCTTGGCAGTTTACGCCGGGGATTTCCTTAATCCAGCCAATCCACCAATCCGCGCGTTGCTGGACAAGGGCGGTATGCGTCTGATTCACGGTTCAATCCCTCCTCCGAATCTTTAATTTATCGTGGTATTCTACCATTTCGTGCGATAAAATAATCATCCCATTGATAAAACAGACGAATTGGATTGTAACATCACTTTGGTATCAGATCAAGTGAAATCTTATGAACCCCCTGAGTTCTTGTAGGTTGGATTTCGCCGTTGGCTCAACCCAACCTACATGAGCTAATTCCAAGGTACGAGGTCTGGCATGCCCCTTGAAAAAGAGTTCTCAGTCGTCGATTGAACCTTGGACTTCCGACGGGTCGGATGAGTTTCTCCCTCACTTTTTAGTATGGCGATCATCATGAACACAAGAATTCATGTTCATATAGAACAGTTCTTAAACAATTTAACATGCAAGAGTAGCCTTCGGTTGGATTGGTTGAGACAGGCTTTACTCCATGTGCCCCGCCACTGCTTCATTGAACAATATTACGATCAGGATGCACCAGGTGGAGTTGTTGAAATCGGATCGCCAGAACCGACATCAGAACAACTCGAAACAATCTACTCCGATAAAGGCTTGATGATTCGAGAAGACCCGCATAGCGCAGCATCCCAACCCGGTCTTATCTTTGAAATGCTGGCTGACCTCGAATTGACCCACGGACTTAAAGTCTTGGAAGTAGGGACTGGAAGCGGATGGAATGCGGGGCTCATCGCGTTTGGAGTCGGGGACGATAGTCTCGTCTACTCGGTCGATCTCCAAGCGGATTTAGTGGAGAGAGCCAGGGAGCACCTGAATGTTGTTGGGTATAAAAATGTCAATCTGATGACGGGAGACGGTGGGCATGGATGGCACGGAGAAACCTTTGATCGGATAATCGTTACAGTTGGTTCGCCGGATATTCCGCCCGCATGGGTTGAATCATTAGCAGATGGCGGGATCTTGGTTATGCCTCTGAAGACTCAGGGTGTTGGCGATCCGATTCTGCGGTTGCATCGTCAGGGTAGCCGATACGTAGGAGGGATTACCCAGTGGGCGGGTTTCATGAACCTGCAAGGAGACTTCCATTCTCCTGCTGAGGACTGGCTGGAACCCCCTTGGGATTCAGTGATAGCACAACTACTGCAAGAGGTGCCGGAACAGGTATTGCTTCCCAATGCGTTTACTTTAGAATGTGCGTTCTGGCTCCATCTAAAAGGGAGACCAATGCAGATCCTAAGGGAATATAAGGGAAAACCGGGGATGTACTCTGTGCTGTTAGACAAAGAATTACCTGCTCTATATGTCCCGCAACCAGAGAAGTATATGGACGTATATGGGAATAGAGAGCTTGTAGCACCGTTCGTCAAAGAAATAGAGGAATGGAGTAATCTAGGACAACCCAAAATGACAGACTATCACATCGAACATTCCGCTCCCGGCGCATTAGGGGATGCTTCTAATATGTGGGTCGTTCAGAGACCAAACGCAGCATTAAGGTTCTTTTTGCGGAAGTGATAAGTGATTAACGAAATTGCGCAGCTCAACTCTTCAGCTCTTGTAGGTTGGGTAGAGCCGAAGGCGAAACCCAACGTTTCTATAGTGTCTCGAACTCATCGGCAGATCCAAACAGCAAATGCACAAGTTTGAACACATCACAAAAGCATAGTCAAGAAAAAGCGTTGGGTTTCGCTACATCCTAACAGATTTCAAACACACTCAACCCCCGGCACCAATCCCCCTTATGTTGCATGTTTCCGCGATACCGCTCTACCCAACGCTTCTGAAAACTCCGGCAACCAAAACGATTACCGAACGAAAAATCCGTCCCATTTACCCAATAACTCTGTCGTTTTTCATTTTTCCAAACGTCATCGTATTGACCTTATCCCTCGCCTCCCCAAACGTCCCAAAAGCGTTGGGTTTCGCTACACCATATCACTTACCAAACAATTACAACATACAAACTACTTACAAATTACTACGCCCGTTCCATCATTCCCGCTCTACCCAACCTACAAACTGTAATTTTGTCTGCCTAAAAAAGAGGTAGGTTGACACCGAATCGCTTCTGGCGTATAATTGGTATCTCTGCCGGGGCTATATATACAACACAACGTGGACACAAATCATCGGAAGAAGATCATGGGAACTTATGGAGTCTCAAGCGGCGACCTGAAATCGGCGCTCACGCAGCTTTCTGAACACGGATACGCCGTAATTGAAGGCGTACTCAGCGAGGATGAAATCCGGCATTACCGAAGTCTTGCGGCGGAACTCTTTGAACGAGAACGGCGTGATCCCTTCGAGCCGGAAGATGGACCTACATTGCCGGGAGATGCCGAAATCGAAGCGTATCTGAACGAAAGCTACCGAATCAGCGAAGCGGAACTGGCTCGACTCATGCGGCGAATCCGCCATACACGTGCACAAAATCGCGGCACGCCGTGGCCCGTTTCACCTTCCGAGGTGGTTAAGAATTTCCTTCACCTGCCGACCTTGTTTGATTATGATCAGTCGCAGCGTATCTGGAACTTAGTCAACAAAGCCCCGGATTTCGGAAAACTGATAGAGCATTCGGTGGTGCATTCGTTGGCGCGGGCGATTCTCGGTGGCGATTGCGTGCTCGCTGACTGCAGCGCGACTAGTATCGGGGCGCACACCGACGAAGGCGGGGCATGGCATGTGGACGTGCCGCTCGGTCAGTTGCCGGAGCCGCTGCCGGACTTCCCACTGACCATTCAGAATGCCTGGATGCTAGATGCGTTCACAACGCTGAACGGGGCAACCCAGGTTGTGCCTGACAGCCATCGCACTCGCAGAAAGCCCGTATGGGGCGGACAGCAGGAAAACGGGAAGATACTGACTGGACCTGCCGGCTCGGTCGCTATCTGGCTCTCAAATACATGGCACCGCTCGGGACCCAACGCGACCGACAATCCCCGGCGGGCAATCCTCTGCTATTACTCTCGCTCATGGCTTAAGCCGTTTACCGATTTTACATCGTGCCTAGATCCGGCTATCGCGCAAACCTTTTCGCCGCAATTGCGGTATCTTCTGGGCTTTTCGGCTAACGCGCCCGTGCGGGGGTAGACGGAAATTTTATTTATCCATTTTGACTGGAAAACCACGAATTGTTCCACAGGATGCTGGATGTGTGGATATCGGGCAAGTTTTCACTGTACCACGAATTGGTTTGGAATTGCCGAATTCAGGGAGGAACACGAAATTGGAGACACAAGCAATTCAATACCCAACTGAAATTCTGTCGGCTCTCGGAAAAGAGGCGGAAGAATTTGAAAAGGAAGCCCGTTTGTTATTGGCGTTGAAATATTACGAAGCCGGCAAACTCAGCACCGGACTCGCCGCTCAACTTGCTGGGGTGCCACGGGACACGTTTATATTTCTTCTTGGCAGGCACGGTCTGTCGCCCTTTGGAGAAACACCTGAAGAGCTCGAAGAATCTCTCGAAAATGCAAGAAAAGCCAGTCATCGTCAATAATACACCGATTGTTGCGCTATGGTCAATTGACCAACTTTCTCTTTTGCGGGAACTCTACACAGAAATTTGGATTCCACCAGCGGTCAAAGATGAGTTTCTCGAAATCAAGCCAATCGTACGTCAGGCATCGCTTGACAGCTCCCCTTGGATAAAAACCGTTAGTTTGGCCCATCCACAACGCGCCTTGGCGTATGCCGGACTCAATCTCGGTGAAGCATCCGTTCTAGCCCTTGCTAAAGAACACAATGCACGTCTGGTCATTATCGACGAGCGAAAAGCCCGGCGACATGCCCGACGGATGGGATTACAGGTTACTGGAACGATTGGGGTTTTACTATTGGCAAAGGAGAAAGGGTTGATTGATGCGATTAAGCCACCTGTTGCTGAGTTGCAGGCTCACGGTTTGTATCTGAGCTCGGAACTCATTGATAAAGCGTTACAACTTACCGGCGAGACCAATTAACACCATTCGCCAACCCTTGCGGAGACAAATATGTCCGAACGTTCCGCTGTCCAGGACCCGATGCTCAAATACGCCGCTGAAATTGGCTGGGAGTCTATCTCGGCATCGGAAGCGCTACAGATGCGCCGCGGCGACACTGGGCTTTACTTTGCCGACGTACTGGAAGCCCAACTGATGAGGCTCAACTGGGGCATACTGGACGAGACTCTCTGCAAGGAGATTATGCGGCGATTGAATCTGCTCAACTCGACGCTTGAGGGGAATCAGAACGCGCTCTCGTGGCTGCGCGGGGAACGGTCAATTTTTGTCCCGGACGAAAACCGGGAGCGGAACGTTACCTTGATAGATTACGATACCCCCGACAATAACCGGTTTCATGTGACCGATGAATGGTGGCAGCGCGGGACGGTCCACCGAAATCGCGCAGATGTGGTGTTCCTGATCAACGGGATTCCGGTCGCAGTGGTAGAGACCAAATCCGCGGGAAAGGCGGACGGGTTAGCAATAGGCGTGGGGCAGGTCCGCCGCTATCACGAGGAGACACCGGAGATGTTCACCTCCGCACAACTGTTCGGCGTCACACAACTCTTGGACTTTTTCTATGGCGTCACGTGGAACGTCAGCCGGAAAAACTTGTTCAACTGGAAGACCGATGAACCCGCGAACTACGAGGTGAAGGTCAAGACCTTCTTTGACCGGGATCGATTCCTGACAACCTTACGGGAGATGATTATTTTCCAGAGCAGGGACGACGCCCTCACTAAAGTGGTGTTGCGCCAGCACCAGACCCGTGCTGTGGAGAAGGTCATCGAGCGGGTTCACGACCCCATCAAGCGGCGGGGGCTAATCTGGCATACGCAGGGCAGCGGCAAGACCTTGACCATGATTACCATTGCGTCCCGCTTATTGCGCCGCGGCGGGGCGACCGAAAAGCCCACGGTGCTCATGATAGTTGACCGAAATGAATTAGAGAGCCAGCTCTTCAGCAATATCACCGGCTACGGTATTTCCACGCCGGAAGTTGCAAAGAGCATAAAACACCTACGGGAGATTTTAGCGTCCGACTATCGCGGGTTGATTGTGTCAATGATTCATAAGTTTGACGATATACCGGCGAACATCAACACCCGCAAGGAGGTGACTGTACTGGTCGACGAAGCCCACCGGACGACCGGCGGCGATTTGGGGAATTACCTCATGGGAGCCCTTCCCAATGCGACCTACATCGGATTTACTGGCACGCCGATCGACAACCTATCCCAAGGGAGAGGGACATTTAAGGTGTTCGGCGTGGACGACGAGCAGGGCTATCTGGATAAATACGCAATCGCCGAGTCCATCGAAGACGGCACGACAGTTCCGCTGAATTACGCGCTCGCCCCTTCCGATCTGCGAGTTGACCGCGAAACGTTGGAGCGGGAATTCTTGAATCTCGCGGACGCGGAGGGCGTGAGTGACTTAGAGGAACTGAACGCGATTCTTGACCGCGCAGTTCGGTTGAAAGAGATTATGAAAGCCCCACATCGGGTCGATGGAGTTGCCGCGTCTGTCGCGAAGCATTTTCAGGAGAACGTCGAGCCGATGGGGTTCAAGGCGTTTCTGGTTGCGGTCGACCGCGAGGCGTGCGCGTTGTACAAGACAGCGCTCGATAGACATCTTCCCCCGGAATATTCGGCGGCAGTCTATTCGCCGCGCAATCAAGACTCCGAAGCCATGAAAGCGTATCACCGCACCGATGAACAAGAGAAAGAGATTCGCAAGAGTTTCGCCGACAAAACCGCGCATCCGAAAATCTTGATTGTGACCCAAAAACTGTTGACCGGCTACGACGCACCGATTCTTTACTGCATCTACCTCGATAAACCGATGCGCGACCATGTGCTGTTGCAGGCGATTGCGCGTGTCAATCGACCATACGAGGATGACGACGGGCTCGTCAAACCGTATGGGTTCGTCATGGATTATGTCGGTATCTTCGAGAATCTGGAAAAGGCGCTCGCCTTTGATTCGGACGTGGTGGAGAGCGTGATCCAAAATCTCGACGTACTCAAGGATGCGTTCGCCAAACGGATGCGGGACGATGCGGCGGGGTATCTGCCCTTTGCCGGCGGTTGGGACGACAAGTCGAAAGAGCGGGCGATTGAGCATTTCGAGGACAAGGACAGCCGAGAAGCCTTTTTCAAATTCTTCAAAGGGGTGCAGAATCTCTATAACATCCTTTCGCCGGATGCGTTTCTGCGCCCGTTTATAAAGGAATATCAGGCGCTGACATCGCTCTATGGACTCATTCGTAACGCCTATGCCGACCGCGTTTACGTCGATAAGGAGTTGACTGCCAAGACTCGGGAACTATTGCAGGAACATATAGAGAGTGGTCGGTTTGAACTGCCGTGTGCGATTCAAGAATTGAACGCAAACACACTGAAAAAAGCGCACGAAAGCAAAATGTCCGATACGATGAAGGTGCTGAACTTGCGCAAGCTATTGCAGAAGAAGGTCACGGACGAAAGCCGGTCAAAGCCGTTTCTGATCTCGATAGGGGAGCGGGCGGAGGAAATTACAGAGGCGTATGAAAATCGACAACTGACGACGCAACAGGTATTGCTTGAGTTTGGGGAGCTCGCAGTGGGATTTGAACGGGCTTCTATCGAACGCATCCAAATGGATCTGGACGAAAATGCCTACGCGGTTTATACGATTCTCAAGACCGTTACGGAAAAGATTACCGCAGAGCAGGCGCGAGCCTTGAATGGTGTTTTTGGCGAGTTTCCCGATTATCAGTGGGACGAACACCAAAGGAGCCAGTTGCGGGCAAAGTTCTACCGTATATTAATATCAATTATTGGAACAACCAGCGATCGGATCCAAGTAGCGAATGCGTTGTTAGATTTGAAACGAATATGAAGGAAGAAAGTGTCTGGAACGATTCAGACGATCTGAAACGTGCGGTGCGACAGTGGGCGGACCGCATCGGTGTGCAGGTTCGGGAGATTCATCTGCGGGACATGCGGCGGAAGTGGGCTTCGATATCGACGAGCGGGCGATTGACACTCAATACCGACCTGATCGATCTGCCTATAGCGTTGGGTGAAGTTGTGATTGTCCACGAACTCGTCCATCTCCTCGTGCCGAACCACGGCAAGCTGTTCAAGAGTTACATGTCCGCCTACGTCCCCGACTGGGAAGACCGCCAGCGCGACCTACAGACCTTGCCCGACTTCCCCAGCGAGTCCTCCCCCTTACGAAGGGGGAGCTAGAGGGGGTTTGTTCTTCAGCGCCTGTGTAAATCCGACGGTTGGCCTGTATTGTCAATCCGGCTCAATGGACAAGTAGCCTGTAGGTTGGGTTGAACACGGTGAAACCCAACGCAGTCAAAATTAACCCCGCCTACGCCCTGGAGCGGAGGCGCACAATCCTGCCCCTATCGGACTCTAGATTTTTCTCACCATGGTGTAAACTCAGTTTCAGATTTTTCGTCATAAGAACGGACTCAAAGGATTAAAGGCAATCTATACTGAATGAAGCAACTTTCGATTTACCTCCTTTTTATCTTATCCATCCAGCCCGGTACCGCGATTGGACAACAGTCCCAAAATACCCCCGGTGAAATTTACGGTACAGTCTATCAACAGGATTCTGGAAAACGAGTCGCCTCCGCGCAGGTGCGCATCGTTGAAACGGG
Organism: Candidatus Poribacteria bacterium; assembly: GCA_965198175.1. Classification (GTDB taxonomy): domain Bacteria; phylum Poribacteria; class WGA-4E; order WGA-4E; family PCPOR2b; genus JAPPKS01. The sequence continues at coordinate 4,660,314 of OZ240245.1, read as the reverse complement.
TAGACGCATCACAACCGCTTCGAGCGGCGAATTTCGAATTCGCAACCTACCCGCCGGAGAATATACACTCACCGCAACAGCTTCCGCTTATCGCCCTTCCAGCGATGTTGTTGTCACGGTCAAGCCGGGGGAAACGACCCAACTCAAAATTTATCTTGAGCCGGATACAATCCTACTTGATGAGGTAGAAGTGACGACGGACCGTCCTACGTCAACCGTCGGCAGAGAGAGTCTACGCGGTTCAGAGATTCAGCGCGTCCCCGGCGCGATAGGCGATTCCCTGCGTGCGTTGCAAGCCCTGCCCAGCGTCGGTGTCGCAAACGACTTCAGCGGCGCCCTCTATATTCGCGGCGGATCCGATGAGGACAACCTCTACTACTTTGACCGTGTACCGATCGCATACCCCTATCATTTCGGCGGGATTGTTTCGTCCCTGAGTTCCGAAATCATTGAGCGAATTGATGTCTACGCCGGCGGCTACGGCGCCGAATTCGGTGTCGATTCTCAGGCGGTGATAGACATCTATTCGCGGAAAGAGAACGCTGATGGGTTCCGAGCAAAGTTCAACATCAACCTGCTTTACTCCGAGGGGCTGCTGGAGGGGAAACTCGGAGAGCGGGGGTTCTGGTATGTCGCCGGACGGCGGAGCTACATTGATCTGTTCTTGGGATCATTGTCGTTTAACACTGGACAAATCACCAGCTTTCCTCGGTTCTGGGATTATCAGGTAAAGGGAGGCTACAGTCTCTCTGCAAAACATCAACTCTCCATGAACCTGTTCGCCTCCGGTGACAGCTTTGCACTCAAACTAGATGGCGAAGATGTGGACCAGGATTTTAGAGGTGACCTGAACTTCGGCAGCGGCTTTGAGGGCGCTGGGGTTCACCTTCGTTCCCAACTCACAAATCGGCTCTCCTCCTTTCTATCCTTGACACGGTCCTACTTCGAATTCGACGTCAATATTGGTGCTGGACTTTCTCTCAAGGTCGATGCCCCACAATACATCCTTCGCGAAGACCTCGCCTATACGCTATCCCCGAAACATCAACTCGAATCCGGCGTGATACTCGGCATTGAACCCGGCACAGCCACCGGCAGGTTTAGCCGCCCGCCCGATGAGGGCGAAGCCGATTACGATCTCCGGTTTGTTGAAAAGGTAGCGTTCGATGAATCCGTCCTCGGGCGTCGAATGGAAATCTATCTGCAGGACCGGTATCGGGTGTTGCCATTTTTGGCGGTTGTGCTCGGTTTGCGCGCGGATTACCTGAACCGTATTGACGAACTGTCACTCCAACCACGGGGAAGCCTCCTGCTGGAAATCCCGGGCGAATCTCAACTCCAATTCGCTTATGGCAACTATAATCAGGTGCCGGGGCCGCCGAGGCTGACTCAGAGCGTTGGGAACCCCAACCTTGGCACAAGCCAAGCTAGCCACTATGTATTGGAGTTCACGCGCCAAGTGTCGTCGACAACAGAGTTAAAAGTTGCCGGTTATTACAAGAACCTTGTCGACCTTGTCACCTTCGACGCCGATGCAAAGTATCTTAACCAGGGTGTTGGGTACGCGCAGGGGACTGAGGTGTTCCTACGCCACCGCGCCGGGGAGCGGTTTTTGGGGTGGGCATCCTACGCGTACGGACTCTCTAAACGGCGCGACCGCCCCGGCGGACCGTATCGCTACTATTCGTTTGACCAAACGCACGTTGCTACGTTTGCGGCGACGTACAGCCCGACTCCCACGTGGGAGATTGGCGCAAAATGGCAATACCGTACTGGAAACCCCTATACACCAGTGCTCGGCGCAAACCTTCGGGCGGACCCGCGTAACGGCGAACCTATCTATATCCCAATTTACGCGGCGATAAATTCAGCGCGATTTCCGCCCTATCACCGGTTGGATGTGAAACTCAGCAAAGCGTTTCGATTTGAAAGCTGGGAGATGCGCCTTTTTCTCGAACTCTTGAACGTCTATAACCGTAAGAACCTGCTCGCCTTCAACTACAGCGAAGACTACTCCGACAACGACGAAATCTACCAATTCCCGATTCTCCCGTACTTAGGAGTTACCACCGAGTTCTAACGAGTTGTCAGAACCCGACGCCAGAAAACAACTCAAGTTCGCGCTAACTTCCTGATTCTGTGCTCGAATCCCACTTCTTCCTTTACCTGTGACTCCATTCCCCTTCATTTCCACACGTCTCTCCCACTCTCCTTCCGCCTCACAACTCTGCGACCACCTCCATATTCATGCGATGTTCAGGCTTCCGCTGTTTTGTCGAGAGCAATCGGTAACTGAATCTCAGCAGCAGGTCTGTCACCTTATGCACCTTGTAACTCGTGGTTGCTCTGATTTCGTGGCTGATTCCTTCGTAGAAGTTGTATCGCGCAAAAGGGATGCCGCCCTCGCTGGTTCCGTAGCCGATTCGATATTTGAAATCGATCCGCCCTTTGCGGATAAAGGAGTAGACCAACTGATTCTCGACTGAGAGCGTCTGTGTCTGAGCCTCCGGTTCGTCATCAAGGCGCTCCATATCCGAAGTAATCCCGTGACTACCGACGACGCCAAATCGCGCCGCGCGACTGAGTTCGTAACGGAGCTCAATTGCATTAAGTCGTTCATATTGCATGAGATCGGAGATTTGCTCCGCCGCTTTGCCTTCCAGATTCAATTGGGTGAACTCATCTTGCTCACGACGGACTTCCAATCTAGCACGCAATGAGAACTTCGCTGTTGGATTAAGCGTCATGTGGATGTCCCAATCTCTACCTTTCCGTCGGCGTTCACGGTTGTTGATTCGTTTGTTGAGGAGCTGATTTGTGTTGAATCTAACATCTAGATTGAACACCGATGATGGAGAGAAGCCAAGCTGATACCGCTGAACCTTGCGTCCAAAGACCGTCTGTTCATTCTGTAGATTTCGCAATAGGAGAAGTGAGGAGGGGTCGGAGACTTCTTGCTCTTCCGTGATGCGCACTTGAAACTCCCCGCGGATAGCATTCGCCAGCCATTCAACCCGATCGCGCATGGTGGATGGCGAGTTAAGCGAGGGGTCGGGTGGAGTCGGGTTAATCGGAGAGGCGCTATCGATTTGTGACTCCGCTGGCGGCTTCGATAGCGTTTCGCCGGTATCGTTACGAAATGTATCGAGGATGCTGGCACCCGAGTCGCGGACTCGGCGCCGGCGTGAAATAATCCGGCGCGGTTGAAGGCGCACTCGAAACTTGACATTAATTGCAGAAACAGGCTTGTCATCAATATTCTGGACAAATCTGATATAATTCCCCTCTTCAAAATCCTCCCGATAATGCAGTTCATCAATTTTGACATAGTGCCCCTCCCCCGGTGGAATTTCCCTGCCTGTTATTGGATGGATGTTTGTGTATATTTCTCGCCGCTCTGTCGCGAGCGTCTTATCGAGTTCATAGACCATCTCGCCATCCAGCGCGCGGTTGAATGGTGTGAGACGCAGGTTAATATCTGCTAACTGTGTTGTTGAATCCGCACCTGCCGGTCTCTGCGACTTAAACAAGCGCCGAGAGAGGTTGGCTGAAAAGTTTGTCCATTTGCGCGGTCGTGAAAAGAATCCAACCTTCCACGTTTTCGCGCTCGTCATCCGCGTCCAGTCCGAAAAGGCGAGGGTCTCCTCATCAACGACGATTAGGGGTTCTTTGTCAAATGCTTCCTCAAGCGTGTATTCTGTATTGATGGACGCCCACTGAAAATCAGCAAGATTTATCCGACCGGTTGAGATGTTCCGCTTCCGGTTGAGATTCTGCGCATCGGATGCATCGAGATCAATCGACTCCAGCCGTTCGATAGAAGCGTTCAGATTGAATGGGCGAATCCGCTGATAGATATTCCACATTGTCCGGTCCTTGCGAAATTGGTCTTGTCCTCTGACCTTTGACGTACTGCTTCGGTAATCGCTTCTCACGCGGGGAAAGATTGGGCGCTTGATAAAACCGCCCTGCGGCTTGAAGTCAAACCCGCCGTTGAAATTGTTGCGGATTGTTATGTCATCGGACCCCGTTCCCTCGCTCTCTCCAAGGCGGTGAGGAGTGGGAACTCCGCCTTCGGCCAACCCATCGATTGTAGGTTCAATCTTAAAACGCTCCTCCGTTCGCCCTAATCCTGAATCAAGCCTTATCCAACCGAAAGGCTTAAACTGGAGATCGAAGTCCAGTGATCTTTCATCAGGCGATTGCCCACCCCCAGATGCGCTGAACAGATACAGGTCATCAAATCTTTCTTCAGAATACTGCTCCTCATAGCGGAAGCGTGTACGGTTGGTGCTCGATGCCCCGACCGGCACAAACTCAGCATCAAGGGAGCGGACATCCAAATTCAGTTGAAGTTTTTGGCTCGACGAATTTGCCAGAAATTTCCACGCCCGACTGAGCACCTTCGCATCTCGATTGGAAAAAGTGTTCTCATCGAGTGCGCTAAAAGCCATTTGTCCCTCAACCGATGTTCCATCTGAGGGAAGGAGACGTCCTTCGATGCCCCACACCGTGTGTCGTTGTGGTGCGATAAGCGATTTTCCATCGGAGCCCAACTCATTATTTTTCAAATCCTCAATATCTTGTTCGTTGAGGATAATGAACGCATTTTCTGGGTCATTCAAATCTGATTCAACGGTGTAAGCGAGACCAACCGCTGCGCGCCCGTCCGGTAGCAGATTCAACAACCCGCTTACCCCCTGTAGATTCCGTTGATATGCGAGATCTTCAGGGATAAATTCAAAGTCGATACGGATGCTGTCGTTGCTAGTAATCAAGTGTTTGCTGGTGAATTCGATGATGGGGTCGCCGTAATCGCGGATGACGTAGTCATGGTTTTCTCCGCGTCGCATCCGTTCACCGTTAAGCCAGACAATTTCCGTCCCCGCTTTGACGACGACAAATTCGCCATCCACATCAATTCGATATTCGCTGCGTCCCTCCTCTGCCCGGATGGTCTTACTGGCAGATTCCCCCTTGGGGATGCTACTTGGAATAATATGGAATGACCCCCACTTGAAATTTCCTTCTACGTGCACACCTTCTAGCGCCCTTGGAAAGAAAATGAACTCGGAATTGCCGAGCGACCCCTCAAAATCGCCCAATGTCGCAGTCACATTCGGACTTGTGATCCGAATGAGTTTTTGATCGATGTCTTGGATGTCCTCTGTTGTGCCCTCCGGTTGGATTGGGAGATCTTGATCGGAGAGCAGAGCGATGACACTCACGTTCTCCGAGACTTTGCCGTCAACGCTAATCCGCAATTCTTGGTTTTGCGACAACGCTCGTCCGCTGCCGACTGAAACGCCAAACGTCTGCGTCCCCGTGACTTGCAGGGGAGGTTGTGCGGCTTCTGTGAGTTGTTGGCGGGTATATTCGGGTTGCAGTCCAAATTCACTTTCCGCAGGAGGTTTTTCGCCCAGCGGTTGTTTCTGTCGAAACAGATTGCGTTTGTACCGCTTCTTGATTTCGAAGGGCAGGGCTTGGTAGGAAACATTGACAAAAGCATCCCGCGGGTAGTCATTCAGAAGGGTGAAGGTACCAGCGTGATAATCGATTTGGTAGTCCAGATTTTTGGTGAGCGTTTCGCCATTAATCGTTACCGTTTCGCTATCCCGGACGATTGGCAAATGCTTTAGAAAAAAAGGTTTGGAGAAATCTTTGAACTGCACCGTCTCCGACTTTTGCAGAAGCGAGATGTAAGGAAGTTGGAGGTCGTTCGTTGAAGTTTTGGTAGGGTTTGCGTCGTCTGCGCCAGGAGCTGCGGCATTGAAAATACCTGATAGTAATAAACACAACAACGGCAGAAGTTTTCGCAGAGAAAATACTCGAAATCGTGTTGCTAGAGACGGTAGACAGGCGACCGGACTCCCTGAATGCGTCATTAAATATAGCTGTTTGTACACCTCCACATCTCGTTTCCCTTTCTCCAATTTGAATCCCTATTCAACCAGCCGATTTTCCGCTTCATCACTTTCCCAGTGTTTTTACCTCTCCCTTGTCGGTGTTTTCTATGGGGCGATAAACAACCTGAAAGACCTGGATGGTATTTGTTCCGATATCACTGACGAAGATTCGACTGTCCCGTGAGATTGCGATGCCGGCGGGTTCGACAAGATCTTCACTGTTAAACGCCATTACGGTTTGTCCATCTCCTCTGAAGACCTGCACTCGCCGATTTCCCCCATCGGTCACATAAAGGTAGTTCCAACGATCAAGCGTAATGTGACTTGGCTCTCGAAATTGCCCCATCGCCTCTCCCTCTGTCCCCCACATCCTGACAAGGTTGCCGCTGAAGTCGTATTTTTTGATGCGATGGTTTCCCGAATCCACAATGTAAACATTCCCGCGAGTATCAACGACCAAATCGGTTGGGTTGCGAAACTGTTCCTTCGCCCTGCCAAATTCACCGCGTATCAGTGCAGGTAGTCCTTCTGTGTTGAACTGGACAAAACGGTGGTTTCCTGTATCGATTGTATAAACTTCGCCGTTACGTCCGATACCAACCCCTTCGGGCAAATCCAGTTCGATTGCTCGATTTTCCTCGTCCTCCCGAAGGTCATAGTTCGATCGACTCCCAGCAACGATTCGGAAGATGCGGTCCACAAGGTTGCAATACTGGATGCGGCTGTTACCGGTATCTGCGACGTAGAGGAGTTCGGTCCGCTGATAATTAATAGCGACATCGGTAGGTGTATCAAATTCACCTGTCCGCCAACCGTGCCTTCCGTATTCTGCAATGAAGTTTCCATCTACATCAACAACCTGTACGCGATTGTTACCTGAATCTGCAACGTAAAGTTGTCCACGATGGTCCAAAGCCAATCCAACTGGACGCAGGAATTGTCCAGCGCCTTGTCCTGGCTGACCAATCGCTTCGATATAGTTCACACCCAGTATGGTTGGGGCGGGAAGATTGTGAATGGAGGAAATAACCTGCGGAGGGACAATTTTCAGCGCGGTGTTGTTGTTCTTTGGCTCAACGGTCTCGCCATGCGGGACGTGTTGAACCACAGAACAACCCAAATAGAAGGAGAGCGCGAGACCAGTGAGAGGGAGTAACCATTGCGTACAGTTCCGAAACGCCCTAGAGGGTTGCACCCGATTGGTCCGGCCTACGAAGTGCAACATCGCCTAGCCTTTTTGTACTTGGAATTTGAAAACAAAAGTTGATTGTACATCGTCGAAATCACTTCGAACTTTGGGAACGATGACACGTAGATTCAACGATTTGATGCTACGCTTGCGAAAATAGAGAAAAAACTGAGTGCGACGTTTCGGCATAACCGTTGTTTTCTCAGCATCCTCGCGAGGCAATACGGCGGGATCGCCCTCTATCCGGAGCGCCGGATTCCATCGAAAAACATCAACCCCAAATTCCGGTGGCAACTTCGGTCTGAAATTTTTGCCGAGGAAAAATGTCTCTTGAGATTTATCGATCGGTCGTGTTTCATCGCCGGATTGATCTAGCATCCAGCAATCCTTCTTTTTAAACGAAATGAAGTGGTCTGTGTTGTTATAGATTAAAATGCCGAAAGCGTCAACGGCTTTTACGTCGTTTAGCGGTACTGCCATCGCTGTGATACCATTTTTTTCATAAATGACTGTCCCTGACTGAGGCAGGATGGTCGCTTCGGGGTCAAATACAGGAATAATCCGGACCGGCTGAAACGCCGAGCAACTCAAGTGGACAAATAAGGTCAATATGAAGATCGTTCTAAGGCTAATTTGGAGATAACGGTTCATTTTCATTCGTGCTCCTATAGGGTAGCGCACTAGCAAGTTTAGGTTGATGCGTCAGTAAGCTCCAAAGGTTTCAAAAACCCATTGGGTTCTCGCTCCCGCCATTTTGGAAAGGACGGGAATTACGTACGCGAGAATGTCTATGATTTCGAGTGAATTTCTTTTCCTAATTTCTTTCCCGATAGTCCAACTTCCTCTTTGTTGGCGAAAAAGGCAAGCAATTTTCCCAACAACTCAGGCAGCTCTTGGCGCTGGACGCATAGATCTATGAGCACATTAGATTGCGGGGAATCTGAAAGATTGGAAATTTGTTCGCCCCCATGTCCAACTGCTCTCTGCTCGCCAACGACGAGATCCCCGAGTGGAAACCGTGTTGAGAACCCGCCAGTTACATCTATATCCGTCAGGGTCGTAATCTGGGGGAGACCCGCTTGTGATAAACCATCCATCTCGATTTTCAGATGTGTAATTTCAGCAGGAGTCAGTTCGGGTTGCATAGGCTCATCCGACTTCCTCTTAGGAAGGACATCGCTTGGATAAAAAGTGATAAGGGGGTATTTTTTTTGCGATGCCGTGCGGATAGCGGTGAGCAGGGTGACAAAATGACCGCGTTGAGGAACGGAATAGGGATGGACGACAACTAGAATTACGGGATTCCCTGAAATTGTACCTTCCGCCGCAGCGATTAACTGACTCTGTTTCTCCGGAAATGTCGTTTGCGAAACAAAATCCATAAGTTCAAGCGATTCTAAGAGAGTTTCTGGTGCCGATGGTGGGTAGAGATTTATCAGTGGCTCCGAATCAAATAGGTGACGCAGACGAACCTCGGCAGGCATCGGTGAATAATAATCACAGTGTGGACAAGCGTAGAAATTGCGCTCTAATACCTGATTGAATACCGGCTCATTACAGTGCGTGCATTTCGTCCACAATGCATCGCGTCTCTCTGTGTAGTGCGTTGTAACAGTCACATGCGTGCTCCAGGGGGTGCAGAATTTCTATCAAACGTGATTTGAAACTACGGTGAACTCCAATGGTTGAGGTCGAAGTCATGAACCTATTTAATTGAGGTACTTAAATCCTGTCGGATGTACAAGAAAGAGGGGCATTCTCCCTTGTTCCTCAGTCTTCGACTTTATTGAAAACTGGCGACCGCCTCATCCTCATCGTCATACTGATCGAAGATTGTCATCAGTTTCGCCATAACAATTAAGTTCTTGATGTTCCCCCCAACATGGAGCAGAACAATACGCCCGCCCTTCCGCTGGATTGATGTATAGGCAGCAACGATGACGCCGAGACCAAAGCTATCCACGATACGCACTCGTTCAAGGTTCAACACAATTTTCGCAATGTTATCCACAGCAATATCAATTTGTTCATCAATGGTGTGTTTGAGGTCTAGGCTGTCGGATCCAGTGATTCTTCCCCCAACATCCAAAATTGTAACGTCGTCTTTTTTACGAACCGTAATGTCCATCTGAGTCTCCTTGTTGAAGCCAACTACATGGTGGGTATCCGCCGGTTTACGCTCATTGGACGAACCAAGGTAGACATTGCAAGAGCTGTTTTCGCACTCAAGGCGTGAATGCGTCTTTTGAAGCTGGTAATCAGGTGTGGGACAGTTCTTGCGCCGAATCCCTAAGGTTATGTCTGTTTGTTGCTCGACGATTTCTTGTACTTCACCATCCTTACGGTTGTACCTGGTGCTTCGTATTTAACTGTGTCCATACAAGTTTCCATTAGAAAAATTCCCCTTCCGCTACTCTTCAACAAATTTGCCGGATCCAAAGGATTCTCTACGCTTTCTCGATCGAACCCTGCGCCTCCATCCCGGACAACAACCGTAAGCTTGTCTTGATTGAGGATGAACTCAAAATGAGCACGCTTATTTACATCCTCCTTATTCCCATGCTTAATCGCGTTGGTGCCTGCCTCAATCACGGCTAGATTAACCTGCTCCCTTGATTCTTCATCGAATCCCATCTCTTTGAGAATTTCCGAGATTACAGAATCCAGCACGTAAACGAGTTGCATTGAACTGGGAATATCTAGACAAATGACGAGCTCTTCGGGTGTCCGGTCCACTTCGCTACTTCTCCCCATGCTTGACTTTTATGGCGACAATTGTAAGGTCATCATTCCGATGATTCTGCGTTCCACTGAACTTCAAGAGATCTGCCTCAATTGCCTCGCAAAGCGTTTCAGCAGATAAGTGTCTGTTTGATTCAATACATTCAATGAGCTTTTCTTCACCGTAGAGCACTCCATCGTCCCTTCGCTCTGTTTCTGTAGCGCCATCCGTGTATAGAAGCATCTCATCGCCAGGTGCGAATTGAATTGTCTCACATTGAAACGTTGCAAAATCGAAGCTGCCTAATATCATGCCACCGGCTCTCAGCGAAGTGATGGTGGCGCCTTCATTCTTCAAAAACAGTGGGTAACAGTGTCCTGCATTTGAATAGGTGAAGGTCATTGATTCCGTATCCAAAATCCCATAAATCATCGTTGCAAAAAGATCTGGGTCGGTATCCGCGAAAAGCAGATCGTTGATTCGCTTTAGCGCTGCGGCTGGCGAAGATTCTTCACGGCAAACGAGTCGCAAAGCGGTCCGGATCATTACCATCAGTAAAGCTGCCGGAATTCCTTTGCCGCGGACATCTGCAATTGCAACGCCCAGGTGATTATCTGTCAGCGGGATAAAATCGTAAAAATCACCCGATATTGTCATCGAACTCCGCAGTAAGCCAGCGATATCAAATCCCGGCAAAACGGGAGATTTCTGAGGTAGCAGCTTTTGCTGGATTATCGCTGCTGTCTTAAGATGGAAAGCTAACTGTTCTACGCCTGCTTTGCTGAACTGATCGCCCATCGCCCCAATCAGAGGGTTGATAAATTTTGTCGGGCGTGTTCGACCAAGAACGGCTTCAATTCGCGCGGTAAGCTCATCGAGCTGAAACGGTTTGGTGATGTAATCGTCCGCCCCAGATCGCAAACCCTGAATTTTTTCATGGGTTTGCGCCTTTGCTGTGAGCATGATGACAGGGATTGTACGGGTTTTTGCATCCGATCTGAGTTTTTCGATTACCTCAAAACCGTCCATCTCCGGCATCATAAGATCTAGGAGAATGAGATCTGGCTCATAATCTCTAGCGCTTTCCAACGCACCACGACCGTCGGACGCGGTTATAACATTGAACCCATCGGCTGTCAAGCTCGCCTCGACCAATTCGAGGATGTCAATATCATCATCTACGGCTAAAATTGTCTCAGCCATTATCTGTATGCTCCTGCTGATCGGCCTCTGTCGATTGATGGGTGATGGGACCCGGCAAAGGCAGTACAAACTGAAAATTGCTGCCTTTCCCTTGCTCTCCATCATCAACCCATAGTGTTCCACCATGCGCTTCAACAATGGTTTTTGTGATTGATAGCCCCAACCCAGAACCGCCTTTCTGACGTGTGTGAATATCGCTGCGTTGATAAAACTTTTCGAATATTTTCTGTCGCTCTTCAACTGGAATGCCTGGTCCCGTATCAATAACTTCAACATGAAGGAGATTGCCATCGACTTTGAGCTTCACAGTGACTTCACCGTTGTCGGGTGTAAATTTGATGGCATTGCCAATGAGGTTTGTAAATGCCTGTCCTATCCGTGCTTCATCTCCTAATATTGCTGGAAGAGATTCGGGGGCGACAAATTTCAATTGAATTGCCTTGGCATCAGCTTGAGGACGAATTTCTTCAATCCGCTGATTGGCAATCTCCAAAAGCATGATTGGCTCTTGGTTCATTTGAATACGACCAGATTCAATCCGAGAAACATCGAGCAAGTCACTAATGAGGGCTGCTAGTCGCTTCGATTGGCGCTGGACACGGATAAGGCTGTTTTGTTGCTTTTCATTTATCGGTCCCGTTTTGCCATCAAGGATAAAGGAGACGAAACCGATGATTGAAGTCAACGGGGTCCGCAACTCATGGGAGACGAGAGAAATGAAGTCCGATTTCATCTGATCGATTTCCTTTTCCCGCGTAATATCATCAAAAACATAGACCGTTCCGAGCGAAATACCGTTTTCGTCGAGGAAAGGGCTAGCGACAATGCGTAGCGCTAGTTTCTCTCCATCATGGTCTAAATTGACTTCAGAGATGACCGATTTATTTTGTGGAATCTGTGACTGACTGTCTTTGAAGACTTTTGTTAGTTCCACATCCCGGATAATTTGAGTGAAATCTTCACCGATCTGATCGGCGCTCACGTTCAGCAGATATTCAGCAGCGGGATTGATGTGAAGCACACGATTGTCGCCATCCACAAGAATCAGCCCTTCCGCAAGACTGTTCACGATGGCGGTCATCTTTTTCTCCTCTTCTGTCAGTTTCCCGACCGCGTTTTCGAGATGCCTTCGCATCGAATTAAATTCGTCCGCCAGAACGCCAACCTCGTTGCTACTTGTGACTGGAATCTCCTGATTAAAGTCACCCTGTCCAATGGCTCGCGCCGCCCTTGCCACCCGCATAATTGGCGTCACAATCCGTTGAGAGACAATCAAAGCAATAATCACAACAACCAGACATGAAACTACCGTGAAAGTCAGGATGCGTTGTGTGAGTTTTGTGATTTCTGGAAAAGCTAGCTTTTCAGGCTGCGAAACCAAAATTGCCCAATCACTAAAATTCAGCCCATCTTTTCCCGCTATTTTCTCCCAGCGGGTGCGAGCCCAGGCATAAACTTTCCTTTCGCCTTGAGAATTCCGTTCTCCCTCCATCTCATAACCATAGTATGCCTCATCGGCAATTATGAACTCGGCGACAGCATCGCTCACTTCAATATGATCTAGGAAATCGTACCCGCTTTCTGGTGCAGCCGCAATCACCCGTCCATGCTTATTGATGATGAAAGTTTCGATGCCCTGAATGATTTCATCCGCTTCGGGTGAACTCTTGACAAGTTCTGAAAGTTCAGAGAGGGTAATGATGGCTCTGAGGACACCAACCAATTTTGAATCTGATTTCTCAGTCCTACGGATAGGTAAAGCAACTGGCAGAAAGTGGCGCTTTTCGTCCTCGTCGTATTGAAGGTCCTCGATAAAATCATAGCCAAGTCCATTATTAAAAGCTTTGTGCCACCACTCGTCATTGATTGGTCGTACCCTTGGTTTCTCACCCGTTGAGATAATGATTTGCCGATGGAGATTCGTAATAATAATCTGGCTACCTGGACCGGCGAATCCTTCAAGCTGCCTTATACTATTTCGCAATGTCAAATTAATGCGGCGCAACGTGGGAAATTCTGGAGGATTTGACAAATCATCTCCATTTGCTTGGGCGACTTTGTCATATATTGTCTGCATCTGGTTTTTGATGTCATGCAGCCGACCCTTGATACTTGAATCCGCTTTATTAAGTTTTTCTCTTGCAGATCGTACGAAACTTTCGCCAATTGTGTTCTTAAGTGCAATCTTACCGTCTCGATGCGCCAAAAAGGAAAAGACAAGTAGAGGTATAAGGGCAACGAGCAGAAAAAGAAGTACAAGCTGTCCTCGCAAGCCCGTTTTGAGATAAATGGATTTCATTGTCAGTTGTCAATTGATGATGGTTATCCGTCCGGATTAAACGCGTTTATTGCAGATTCTTCGTCCATGTAGATTTCAAGAATGGTGTTAAGTCGTGTAACCTGTAAGACATTCATAACTGCTTTTTGCGGGTTCAGTAAGGCAAGCGTCCCACCCTGCTTTTTGAGAATCTGCAGGATGGCTATAATCATTCCAAGCGCGGCGCTATCTAGTAGTGGAACGTTCGTCAAGTCTAGAATCAGACGCCCTTCGCTCTGCTCGATTTGCTTATCCATTTCACGACGAAGTGCGTGTGCAGCATTTCCAATGATTTTGCCCTCAACGCGAAGAATGGGGATATTGTGCTTACTGATGGTTGTCTCAAACATCTAATGAAGCTCCTTAATCCTTCGTATGGCGACGTAGGTGCGATTGAGTTCGTCAATTTGACCGTTAATAATGGATTGGATGCTTCCGTCGCGGAGCTGCAATTTAGAAATTGTCCTCCGAATTTCGGTTTCGACGTTACGCGACTTATACGCAATCCATGTTCCATCTGGTTTTAGTAGCGGCAGGCAGTAAGTTATCGAATCCTCCAGAGAGGCGACATAACGTGTAAGTACCCAATCATAAGCGTTGGCATGCTGGCTCTGTTCAGCACATTCTTCAGCGCGCTCCCCAATAACACGTACATTTTCCCATGTTGTGGAGGCATTCGATTGCGCATCCCTTCGGAGCTGAGCGATAAGGAAGTGTAGGAAACTCACCTTCTTCAGCGAAGATTCGACTAGGATAAGCCGAATCTTGGGGAGGCGAATTTTTATCGGAACACCAGGGAAGCCCGCTCCTGTCCCGATATCAATCACTGAATCGTACGGTTTGATAGGAAAATGGTGAAGCACACTCAACGAATCGAGGAAGTGTTTAACAATAATTCCATAATCATCCCGAATCGATGTCAGATTGATCCGTGAATTCCAGCGTTTGAGTTCAGTCCAGTACGTGATATATTGATTAATCTGTAAATCTGTTAGCGGGAAGCCGTGATGAAGAAAGGTTTGCTTTAGGAGGTTTCGAAATTCATCTTCCTGACACATTTTATGAATCTCATCTACATACGCATCAGCGACCAAAAAAGATGCTATAGACTTTCAAAATTAGTGTTCCCCTCAGACCCATTGAAGACTGACCTTGTTTGTTCGGTGCGGTTTAAAATTTTCACATTACATGAACTTCAGGCGATTTTCACCGCTCGGCTTCGCTGGGATTCTTTGATCCAGACCATCAAGATGGAGATATCCGCGGGCGAAACACCGGGGATGCGCGACGCCTGCCCGATGGACACTGGGTGAATCTCTGCGAGTTTTTCACGTGCTTCGGTTTTTAATCCGTGGATGGTTTCGTAATCAAAATCGTCCGGAATCTGAAGATGCTCCAGCTTCTTGAACTGTTCAATCTGAAGTATTTGACGGCGAATATATCCATCATATTTAATCTGAATCTCCACCTGTTTCTCCACCGCTGCTGGAAGTAGTTGTAGAGGGAGCGAGAGTTGTTTAATCCCTTCATAACTCAATTCAGGGCGTTTGAGTAAATCAGCCAGAGAAGTTGGTTTATCTAACCTATCGATCCCAACTTGTTTCAAGCTATCTAGCGTCCCAGCGGTTGGTTTGAGAATTGTTTGGTTTAAGCGTTCAAGCTCCTCTTGGATGAGTTGCCTTTTATGTCCGAATTGATTGTAGGCGCAGTCATCAACAAGCCCAATTCGCTGTCCGATTTCGGTCAGTCGTAAGTCGGCATTGTCCTCGCGAAGTTCTAGACGATACTCCGCACGTGAGGTGAACATGCGGTACGGTTCGCGGATATCCCTCGTAACGAGGTCATCAATTAGCACACCGATATAAGCTTGGGAACGATCGAGGACTAGCGGTTCTTCACCGCGTACTTTTAAGGCAGCATTGATTCCGGACATCAGCCCTTGTGCAGCGGCTTCTTCGTAACCGGTGGTTCCATTCAATTGACCGGCAAAGTAAAGATTCTCCACACGCTTCGTTTCGAGGGTTGGATAGATCTGCGTTGCAGGGGCAAAATCGTATTCCACTGCATATGCAAAGCGCATAATCTCTGCGTTTTCCAACCCATCGATGCTGTGCACCATCTCAACTTGAACGTCTTCAGGCAGGCTGGCGGAAATTCCGTTCAAGTAGATTTCATCAGTATCTCTGCCTTCAGGTTCGACAAAAATCTGATGGCGATCTTTATCAGAGAAGCGCACCACTTTGTCCTCAATTGAAGGGCAGTATCTGGGCCCAATACCGGTTATTCGTCCACTATACATCGCAGATTTGTGGAGGTTGTCCCGAATAATCTGGTGCGTTTTCTCATTCGTATAGGTCAAGTGGCACAGCATCTGCGGTTGAGTGATTTTTTCAGTTGAGAAAGAAAACGGACGTGGTGGTTCATCACCCGGTTGAATCGCCATAACATCAAAATTCACGGTATCTTTTTTGACGCGGGGAGGTGTTCCGGTCTTTAGACGACCGATTTCAAACCCAAGTTTCAAGAAACTCTCTGATAGCTTCTCGGCGGAAGATTCTCCAGCACGTCCGGCACTGTAAGATACTTCGCCGACATGAACTAATCCCTTGAGAAATGTGCCTGTGGTCAGGATAACCGTTTTGCCAAGATAGGCGGTTTTGGTATGACTGAGTATACCGATGCACCCTCCATCTTCCGTCAGCAGCTCCTCGACCATTACTTGTTTAATATCGAGGTGTGCTTGTTTCTCCAGCACTTTTTTCATCTCATACTCATACGCCTTTTTATCAGCTTGAGCACGACTTGAACGGACAGCGGGACCTTTCTTCGTATTCAACTGGCGAAATTGAATTCCCGCTTTATCGATATTTTTTGCCATCTCACCGCCGAGAGCATCAATCTCTTTAACGAGATGCCCTTTGGCAAGTCCGCCAATCGCCGGATTGCAAGACATTTTGGCGATTGTGTCTAAATTGATTGTGACAATCAATGTCTCACATCCCATCCGCGATGCTGCAAGCGCGGCTTCACAGCCGGCATGACCCGCACCGACAACGATAACATCGTATTGTTTAGGATAGACAGTCAATTAACTCACACCTCTCCAAGAGTTACTTTACACAGCTTCGACGGATTTTGCTCTTGTTATTTTTGCTGAGATATGTTACGATAAAATGTATCCTGCCGGAGTGGTGAAATCGGTATACGCACTGGACTCAAAATCCAGCGAGCCTCGGCTCATGTCGGTTCGAGTCCGACCTCCGGCATTGTTCTCACTGCTGCAAGATTCGCCATATAGCAAATCAACACTATATGGCTTTTTTGTTAAGCTAATCTTAATGATTACGTTTGAACGCTAAGTTCCCGAAGCGCTCCTTCATAAGAATGGTACGTGTCATCATCGAACAAAACAAAACGGACTTCCACAACACCTTCATGTCCTTCGAGGAATGACTTAATCGTGTTGATAGCGACAGCCGACGCTTTCTCAGTGGGATAACCGAAAATTCCTGTGCTAATCGAGGGGAAAGCGATTGTTTCGATTTGATGGTCTAGGGCTAAAGATAAACTCTCTCGGTAACAACTTGCCAGAGTTTCAGGTTCATTTGAGTTCCCGCCGTGCCACACAGGACCAACGGTATGAATGACATACTTCGACAGTAAATCTCCGCCCGTTGTGATGACTGCTTTCCCTGCGGGACAGCCTCCCTGACGGGCGCGAATCTCTTTACATTCTTCCGAGATCTTCGGTCCACCCGCACGACGAATCGCTCCATCAACGCCGCCACCCCCAATCAGGCTGGAGTTGGCAGCGTTAACGATGGCGTCAACTTCCTGAGTGGTGATATCCCCTTGAACAACTGTAAGAAGCGTTCGGTTGATTTTCGTTTCCATTAAGTTTTCTCTGTCCTTGAGTTAGCATCGTTCTTGGTCGGCGTGAACGGCATATCTCTGAACTACTCATCCCTTTTTACGTTTTATAAAGGGTAGAAGTACGACCGTAGCGTTCACTCGACCGGTTGTGGTTTCGACTTCTACTTTACTGCCACTATCCGTAAAGGCAGTCCGCACATACCCCATGGCGATAGTTTTACCAAGCGTTGGAGAATTGGTCGCGCTAGTAATCCAACCAACTTCCTTTTCACCACTGAAAATGAGACTGCCCTGCTGCGGTGGGGTATCGTCGTCAATATTGAATCCCCGCAACAGTCGATTCGGGTGACCGCGATGCTTCATCCGTGCGACAATCTCCTGACCAATATAGCACCCTTTCTCGAAATCGAGAGCATTCTCTAGCTCTGCTTCTAGTGGGATGATTGAATCGTTCAATTCTGCGCCGTATTGAGGGAGTCCTGCTTCAATCCGAAGTGAATTCAGGGCAGTCAGTCCCACGGGGTAAGCGTCAAACTCCCGTCCTTTGGTCAGGGTCGCATCCCATAGCCATTCCGTTGATGCAGACGTTGTGTAGAGGTTGTAGCCAATTTCACCGGTTTCGTTTGCCCGAATACACACAATCCACTGGCCTTCCACTCTATTAGAAACTGTATGATGTTCATGGAGTCCATCAAGGTCGATTCCAAAGGCGTTCCGGATAAAATCCACCGATTTTGGACCGTGTAATCCAATCAGACCTGTCCTATCTGTAACATCCTCTATAGCCACATCGTCCGCGATTAGGTACTTTTCTAATTCTCGGGTGAGAATTTGTGTTGTTTCTGCGCTGGTCTCAATGTCGATAGTTCCCTCCAAAACATACATTCTCATGTCTGCAAGGAGTTTCCCACGATTTGTCAAGATGGTTGCGTAGTTTCCTTCCCCGACTTTAAGTCCTTCAACATCGTTGGAGACAATCCGATGTAAATATTTCGCGCGATCTTCACCAGTGAGGCGAAGCCTACCGCGATGCGAGAGGTCTAAAATGCCAACCCCAGCTCTCACCGCATGGTGTTCCTGCTGAGGATTAGTGAAATGGTCAACCAATTCCCAGCCTTCATGAATCTCTCTAAAAGTCGCGCCAAGATCGCGATGAGTTTCATAGAGAGGAGTTTTTTTCATCCCTTGAAATTCCCCTTCGTTCCAGCGGTGGTCATTTTCCTAAGCGTTTCTTATACACAATCAAAACATTATTATTGTACAAACCTCATTATAGCGCACCGTGAAATGAAAATCAAGTCTCCAGCAGAACTTTTATGTTTTTCTTTATTGACTGAGGCTATAAATTTCTCCACTGTGGTCGTCCAGCTATTCGACGGAAATCTATAGTGCCGGTCTGGCATATTGACACGGTACTATAACGAAAAAAAACAGGAAAATGGTACATGAAACCGTGTCTGGGTTGAAGAGAAGACGAATTTGGCAAAAGTTACGGAAAAAGTGTTGACCAAAGGGCAGCCCATATACTACCATTTAACGTAGTTCTTGTTGGCTTTACCGATTTTGCCGAAGCAAGTAAAAAACTGGAGGAAAGAGGGATTGAAGATTTTTGCGCCGGGACGTATTTGTCTATTTGGTGAGCACAGCGATTGGGCAGGCGGCTATCGTCGCACCAATGCCAATTTAGAGAAGGGTTACACACTAATCACGGGCACCAGTCAAGGACTGTACGCCGAAGTAAAGCCACATCCAACCAAACTGATTCTTTATACCTCGCTGAGCGATGAAACACGAGAAGGTCCCTTTGAACTGTCTATGGAGCGTGAAACGCTGCTAGCCGAGGCTGAAAAGGGCGGTTTTTTCAGTTATGCTGCCGGCGTTGCCTATCAGATTCTTACTCACTACCGTGTGCGCGGACTTGAGATTAATAACTACCGTACAGATCTGCCTGTGAAGAAAGGGCTTTCGTCCAGCGCCGCGGTCTGCGTGCTGGTCGCCCGTGCATTCAACCGAATTTATGATTTAAAATTGACGGTTCGCGGCGAAATGGAGTGCGCATACCTCGGTGAGATTACTACGCCTTCCCGCTGTGGTCGGATGGATCAGGGGTGCGCGTACGGGAATCGTCCCATCATGATGACCTTCGACGGCGATCGAATTGATGTCGAGCCCCTTAGTATACCGAACGACTTGTTCTTTGTCATTGTAGACCTTGGAGCTAGTAAAGACACCAAAGAAATTCTGAACCGACTGAATCACTGTTATCCTTTTGCTGAGGACGAACTCCAAAAAAATGTCCAGAAATATCTAGGGCAGATTAACGCAGAAGTAACTCACGAGGCATCCGATGCGCTGCGCAAGGGAGATGCGGTACGAATTGGCAGCCTCATGAAAAGAGCGCAGGCGGAATTCGACAAGCATCTTCAGCCCGCATGCCCGTCACAATTAACTGCCCCAGTCCTACACCAAGTCCTGAATTATGAAGCTATTCAGCCGTATATACTCGGTGGAAAGGGCGTAGGCTCACAAGGGGATGGCTCCGCGCAATTTATTGTCAAAGATGAAGAGAGCCAGCAGAAGGTCATCGATATTCTTGAACGAGATCTTCAGATGTCATGTTTGAAGCTTGCGATTCAGTCAGGACGGCGAGTTCGGAGGGCAGTCATCCCTGCGGCGGGTTTTGGCACCCGTTTGTTCCCTGCCTCAAAGGCGATAAAAAAGGAGCTATTTCCTATCATCGATCGAGAAGGACGAGCCAAGCCCGTGATTATGGCGATTGTTGAGGAAGCAATCAGCGCCGGAATTGAAGAGATTTGTCTGATTGTGCAAAGCGGAGACCGCAAACTGTTCGAAGAGTTTTTCAGCGCACCACCACGAGTGGAAAACTTCAATAAACTGTCCCGGGCGGACCAGCAGTATTGTCAGTATCTCCTCGACTTGGGACACCGAATTACACTGGTTACCCAGGATGTTCAGGAAGGGTTTGGACATGCTGTATTTTGTGCACGGAAGTGGGTAAGGGATGAGCCCTTTCTACTCATGTTGGGTGACCACTTGTACGCATCCGATAGTGAGACCCCGTGCGCGCAGCAGCTTTTGGAAGTATACGATCGTGTAGGGCACAGCGTGGTTGGATTGAAAATCACACCCGAATCAGAACTTCACAAGTTCGGTTGTGTTAACGGAATTTGGCAAGAGCGGGGTTCTCTGCTTTCGGTGACGGCGTTCTACGAAAAACCTGATATCAATTATGCTCAAGAACATCTTCATGTGGAAGGACTGGAAGCCAATCTTTTCCTAACCCTATTCGGTCAGTATGTCATCACACCAAATATCTTCCACTATCTGGAAGAACATATCACCCATAACGTCCGCGAGCGAGGAGAATTTCAGTTGACCTCTTGCCTCGACAAGTTGCGGCAAGAGGAGGGGTTTTCGGGTTATCTTGTCAAAGGCAAGTGTTTTGACATCGGCGTACCGGAGGCATATAGACAATCAATGATCGCCTTGCAGAAGGCTAATTGATTATCCTCAAGATCGAATGTACTGCCATCGGCAATTTAGACGAGTGTCTAAACCAAGACTATGATAGAATTACAGTCAAATTGAAAAGAAGATTCCGATGGCGGCACATGCGGTCTGCTTCTCGACAATCCGAGCAGCGTTCTAAACGCTTACATTCTAGGCGTGAAACCTTGAGCATTAGTTCATCGCTGGCGAGAGGTGCTGTATCTTCGTCAAGTACGACAACCAAATGATTGTATTTAAAATCTGTCGGAAGTGAACTTACCCCCATTCTTTGGACAGGAATGAATGAGATATAATGTGGAAGACCTTGGCAATTTAGTCAGGTTTCAACTGCGTCGAACCGAGTAATCGGTGTGCAAAGCGTCAACCATCTGTCGCTTTTGAGACCGATTCAATTGAGCCAAGTCGAGGCTTTATTTTGGATGTCCAACGCCAAACTCAATACGGATCTCTATCGCACTCACTATTCGTTCGTTTGATCCCAACGTGTTGTTCCAGTTGAGCTATCTGCGCACTATAGTCGTTAGATTGCTTGTCGTAGGATTCAAAGAGAGTTGATGTTTCCACGGGCTAGCTTTTTTGTTTCACTTTGTAAGGTTTAGCCTATTATCTATCTCGATTAAAGATTACTATTTGCACCACTTTGAAAGGCGTAATTGAATATCTAAATTCAATTCCTAAATCCTCGTAAGCATCGAAATAATCTGTTCTACCACCATCACCGAAATATACGCCACCCTGACCTGAAGTGATATGTAACTTGCCTATTTCACCAAATTCATCATCTACCTCTTCCCAAGTGCTACCAATGCCATTCCCACCTTCGGTATATGAACGATTTGGCGTCCGTACCCCTATTTCTACCGCCTTACCAGTGCGATTAAAAAATACAGTTACGCCAATATCACTCCAGTCGTGAGCGTATTCCCAATCAGAATTGTCAGCATTATACCACTCAGGTCTAAATTCAAGGATTGGATCGCCGTATAGGTCCGTTACTTTCTCTAAATCATCGCCTAGCTTAATGCCTGCGATTTCTTCTCCCGGCACGATTAAAGAGTGAAGGACACTCTGGTCTATTTCATCATCATCGCCACAAGCGACTACGGCGATGGTTATAACCGATAGCATGAGTAACACTTTCATTGTTGTCCTCCTTTTGCAAAATGCAGTGAGAAGGCTACTGAAACTATAACTCACCGCTGGTAGGCTTATAAGCTAAAGTTTACTTTGGATAAACCACTTTAGGTAAAATCATTATCTGCGATACAGTCCAATTATCTATCCAGTATTCAAACTCAATACCTGCTTCTTCCCAGTATTCAGTTATCGTACCCCTACCGTCTGTGGCAGATTGACCTGAATTAAAGGTATGTGCTGTAAACTCGGCTTTGACTTCATCACGGGTACTGCCTATTCCGTTACCTCCAGCAGTTTTTGCCGTGTGAGTTGCTCGCAGGATTATTCGGTAGATTTTATATTGTTCATCAACATAAAGTGTTAAGCCGTCATTCCATTTATCCTTCCAGATTCGCAATTCACTATCAAATTCGCTTTCGACTGGAGGGGTTAGTTGCTTACCTATAAGCAACAGATAGTCATCTCCCAAGCTAATTCCCGCAGCACTCTGTCCGGGAACGATTAGGTTTGTGTCAGGAGTAGTTGGGGGCTCATCAACAACAGATTCATCGCCGCAAGCCCCCAACATTAAGATGACGGACAATATAATCGTCAATCTCATGATTCTTTTACCTTTGCATGCGGAGTAATACTACTCCCATCAAGCTCGGCAGTTACTTCGTGAACACTCAAACTTAAAACAACCAGAATCACTAGCAATGTTGCCTTACGACTTAACATTGTAAATTCCTCCATCGTTGTTTAAGGTTAGTGGTCATTTGTTGGGCTACGTGTCCAACCGATGCACACTTAACTGCAGAGCTACCGCCTATTGTAGACTTCCGTGTTATTGTTCAACGCAATCAAAGGCAAGCGGTGCATATTGGCGGTTGTACGCCGCAATTTGCTCATCTGTCGCACGTGGTGCCTCATCGTATTCAAATACCCAATCGAATAATTCAGGAGCAGTTGGTTCGATAAGATTTCCTTCGCCATCTATGTAGAAGATAGCAATATCTAAGTCATCCGGGATGGCTGGCATGATAATAGGTTGCCACCCGACTTTTTTATTGTTGTGTTTATTGAGCCGCTCAAATTCATTCACAATCCGTTCGATTTCTCTCCATCGTGAGCCCCCATACGCTGGTATACCAACATAATGTCGCCCAAGGTGGTCGAACGTCTGCATAATGGTTATTGAACCGTGCTTGCTAAATTCATACCATATTTTGCCGTACCCATACGATAGACTAGTGACGCCTCGAAGTGTAGCAGCAAGATATACTCGGCTCTTATCATTGCGTGATTTAACCGGGATACGGCGAATCTCTGCGGGCTCACCTCCCCCTTCAGGATAAACACGATTGTATGCTGCTAGTGACAAGTCTCGTTTGAGGCGTGAATGAAGCGCGCCACCATCAATGGCAACCCCGTCACAATAGAGTTTGACTTGTTGGAGCAGGTATTGGTACTCCTTCTCTGTGAAGTATGGTTGCAAATCCGCAAACGAGTCCGCGAGTGTAGGCGGAATGCCTGGGGGTATTTCGTGCTGGACAAACGGTTCGGGATCCACATCATCAACTGCCGGCGATATATGGTTAGCGGGTTCGGGAGTATCAACAGGAAGCGGCGTTTCACTTTCACTACACCCCCAGACCAGAACACAAAGCAGAATAACGACAAGAGCTTTCATTGAATATCCTCCTTACGCGGTCAAAGGTTATCTCTTCTTGATGGCTGCCCACGTGGTTGTGGTTGTTATCGAACGCGGATTGCGCTTCCCTGGCGCTGCGGGAATGGGAGCAACTGCTGTGACGTTGGATAACACACCGGTCCCATCGAATTCCATATCCTCGTCAGAGCGGAATGTATAGATTCGCCCATTATAGTTTACCGCATCGGTAATTTGCGGATCTGTTTGCCGGGCATTATCTATTACCTCGGATAGTTCCGCTTCAATTCGTCTACTCAGGTCTGAGCCTTGTTGGATTGGTTGAAGTGGAATGAGGATATTTGAAGCTTGAGCAGCACCGCCATCATTTGGGTGAACGACAAGCGAATGACTGGATGCCGGTGCTGTTACGTGGTCTGATTCTCCTTCAGTATGGATTTCGCCCCATGCCCAAGCAAACCCCCACAGCGCTTGTCCTAATACCGACCTTTCTGTCGGTGGAATTATCCGAGAGGTACGGGAGTCCCCACCGTATATCGTCTTGTTT
Organism: Candidatus Poribacteria bacterium; assembly: GCA_965198175.1. Taxonomy (GTDB): domain Bacteria; phylum Poribacteria; class WGA-4E; order WGA-4E; family PCPOR2b; genus JAPPKS01. Next base: position 4,636,238 of record OZ240245.1, on the reverse strand, counting down.
CGCATATGGTACACAAATACAATACTATTTGCCCTATCTATGTCGAGCGTTATGACGTGGTGGTTAACGCCAAGAAATATGTGTGGTTCTGGGTGAAGAGGCGCTTCGTGTGGCCCTGAATATCCACTAGCAGCACCATCACATACGATCGTACGTTGCCCACCCACGGTTTCATCAGCTTCAACTCTTGCCCAAGTTGAGATAGGAGAACTCGTTGTTATATGTGACTCAGACACACCAATATACAGGAAACACAACACATAAAGCAACGTGACACAAACAACGGCTTTCATGGTACATCCCTCCTTGAATTTGATGCTGTTATTCTGGATTCGTAGGACACTTTGCAACTCAAATCGCTGACATAAAATTATCGCAAGTTATATGCCAAGACCAATAATCCCCTTCAATTTGGACTCGGTTTGAACTCTGAAACCCAGGTGTGTCAAGGGATGCCGGCAGTTTAATTTTTTTTCAGATCGGGACGGCACCGTTCTGACGGGCTATGGAAAGGGGAGCAACATTTGTTGACACATTTCGGGAAAATTGGGGTTAAGCAGTGCATGAAGCCTTGCCAGACAAGGGTTTGGGCAAGGTGCAACAAAAGTTGACAAAAGCAATAAATGTTGCACCCCTTTGGAAGGAGGGGTTATCGGTAGGTAAGGAGGGTCGATAAAGACTTGGAGTGCTGGATTGGAGCAATAAAACGAAGATTCACGAGTCGTCAGATGATTTTTGAGAGCGGACTATTCGGTTGTTCAGCGCCTGCCTTGACATGCCCAAAATTCCTGCGGCAATCGTCTGGTTTCCATTGGCTCGCTTGAGGGCTTCAGCAATCGCAAACCGTTCGATGTCTTTCAAAGTGGGCAATCTACGCAACGCAGCTAACCCCTCCACAATTCCGGACTCGGCGGTTTCACCCGCTTCGTGGGAATCGTGAGATACCTGACCAATCTTGTCTCGAAAGGATTCCGCAGAAAGGACGCCGTCCTTGTGCTGACTGACAGCATCTAGAACCATTCCCTCAAGCTCTCTGACGTTTCCTGGGAAGTGGTACGTCCCAAGTAACGTAAAGAGTTCCGCTGGAGGGGTTGGTGTCTCCTTCCGTAGTTTCTCGGCAGCGCTTTCGAGAAAATGGGAAACCAATAGCGGGATATCACCCGCTCGCTCACGAAGGGGGGGCAGGTGAATATGATGGGGTTTCAGGCGGAAGAAGAGGTCGGTACGAAAGGTTTCGGCATTGCTGAGAAATTGAATCTCCCGATTGGTCGCAACTACTATTCTAGCGTTACTCATCTTCGCGAAATCGTCGCCAAGCGCGTAGTAATTGCTTTCCTGCAGAAGGCGCAGCAGTTTGACCTGTGACTCCACATGCAGGTCTCCAATTTCATCAAGGAAAAGTGTACCGTTTGACGCACGTTCAATCAACCCTTTGCGAGGTGTTTCCGCGCCGGTGAACGCGCCTTTTCTGTGACCAAAAAGCGTGTCCGAGAATAGTTGGTCGTCGAGTCCTGCTATATTGACCGAAACAAATTCACCCTCCAGTCCGCTCAGCTTGTGGATTGACGCTGCAATCAGTTCCTTGCCAACCCCGGTTTCGCCCGTAATCAACACCGGCAGGGTCGTTTGGGCGATTGCCTCGATATACTGGAAAATCGAGTACATCGTGCGGTCTTGCGTAATAATGTCAGAGAACGCTTCAGGTTGTTCCAGTGCGTCGGAGAGGAGGCGGTCTTTGAGTTGGCGATTTTGGCGCCGCAGGTCGCCGATTTCTACCCCGCGCCGAACCGTTGCGGCGAGGCGGGTGCTGTCCACCGGCTTCAGGAGGTAGTCGTATGCGCCATTTCTCATGCACTCTACTGCGTTTTCCACTCTGTTTACCGCCGTGACAACCGTTACGGGCAGCTCAGGGAAATCCGCTAGAATCAGTGGAAGTAGGTCCCAGCCCGACAAGTCCGGCATCAGCATATCCAGTACCACAACGGAGAAGTCCCCTTGCGACAGGATCGGCATGACTTCGCGGCTGTCTTGACACTGGACGACATGATTAATGCCATCCGCGTTTAACGCGAGACTCGTGCTGAATAAAAACTGTTCTTCGTCGTCCACCAGTAGAACGGGACGGGTCGGAAAGTAGGTTGGATTCATGGTTACGCTCAGAAAGCGACAGGCAGCGTCACTGTCGCTATCGATCCCTTTCCAAGTTCTGAGGTGAAGATCGAATCCCCACCATGTTTCTTGATGATATTGTACGAGGCGGGTAGCCTCAGACCTGTGTCCCGCTTGAAAACTATGGTTGACATCGACCTTCCTGTTTTAGGATTGAGTTTATCGGTGTGACAGGAAAAGAATTATACTTTCAAAGCTCAATTTATAAAACCATTTATTTAGGAAAGATGTCTATTATTGTCTCAACAGTGCCGCAATAATCATCCTTCCATGTTTCTCGTGTTTGAAATTCCATTTTCCCGTCTCCAAAATGAGGGGTCTGCTCCCTTCAGGTTTGATTTTTCTCCCCGGTACTCGATACTCCAAATTAGAATGGTTTGTGCCGGTTAGTGAGCGAGGTCAATTGTCTCGGTATAACGAACTGTTCGAGTAACCGTCGAAATCGTGAGGCGTAGATTAATTGATATAAGTCCATCTGGTCTGGTATAAGCGTTTCAGCTTGAACTCGTGTCCGGTTAATGAGTTCGAGGGCTTCCCACAACGTCAAGTTGTCCCACTGCAACCGTTCACTTGTTCGATCGACGACTGTTTTGAGTTGAGTTAGCAAAATGTCTTCCGGTGTATTGACAAGCATTGCACCATTATAACCCACATGAGATGGTATTTCAATCTAGAGTTTCACCGGGCTTGAGTATCATAATCTCGACAGCTTGGTCCGCGGTCAGTTCACGCAGCGCTTCCGGTGTTCCGGTAAGCACCGGGAACGTCCCGTAGTGCATGGGAATAATGGCGGAAACATTGAGTAAACTCGCTGCATACGCGGCTTCCCGGGGTCCCATCGTGAAATAATCCCCGATTGGAAGGAGGGCGAGGTCCGGTTGGTAGATTTCGCTGATGATTCGCATATCGCCAAACACGTTTGTATCGCCGGCGTGGTAAATCTTATAACCATTCGCGAATTCGACGATATACCCGGCAGGCTCACCGCCGTAAACGATTGATCCATCGGCTTCCGTAATCCCGTTGCTGTGATTTGCATGAACCATCGTCACTCTGATCCCGTTTACCGTTTGAGTGCCGCCTTTATTCATCGCGCTGATGTTCTCGACGCCTTGCGCCTCAAGCCAACTACCGGTTTCGAGAATCGCCACAACTGTTGGAGAATATTCCTTTGCAAGCTCGACAGCGTCCGCGAAGTGATCGGCGTGTGCATGGGTGATGAGCATGGTATCAATTTTATCAAATGTTTTGAGTTCGTCCGGGCAAGATGGGTTGTTCATTACCCACGAATCGATTAAGGTTGTTTGCCCGTCAAATTCGACTTTAAACGTTGCATGCCCAAGCCATGTGAGTTGAATGCCGTTATTGAGTGCCATATTGTACTCCCTATGGAGTAAACTATTATGTTCAATTGATGTAAGTTCTGCCAATTGTTTTATTATAGTACATTCAACCTCCTATTATACATAAGGTTGTTAGACCTTTTCAACTAGATTATGAGTGTTGACGCCAACGGATAAAACCGCTATAATCAACCATCGTGAAGTAAAATCTGCCCGAAGATTCTTGAATTAAAGCTCAAAGAGAAAGAGTAGGAGAATCCATGAAATTAGTGAGTTTTCAGAGTTCTGATTGCCCCAAACTGGGTGCACTCATTGATGATCAGATCCTAGATCTCCAGACCACTTACCAGGCTGCCGTTCCAGATCCCGCCCTTCCCAAACTCTTAAATAGCATGAACGCATTTCTTGAAAGCGGGCAGCGAGCATTTGCGGCGGCAACCCATGCAATTCGCGTTGCGGAGGCAACCCCTGAGAAAGCAGTTTGGGTGAAAGGTCCACTCTTGCCACCCGTTCCCAATCCGAACAAGATATTGCTGCTTGCTGGAAACTATGCCGCCCATATCGAAGAAGGCGGCGGTAAAGCCTTGAGTAAGGTAGAGACAACGCCGCGCGTTTTCATGAAACCACCAAGCACCACACTGACAGCACCTGAAAAACCCATTGTTATTCCCGCTAACGGAGCTTTCATCGACTGGGAAGCCGAACTCGGCGTCGTTATCGGAAAGCGTGGAAAATTTATCAGTGCCCATGATGCTTACGACTACGTTGCGGGATACACCATTGTCAATGATGTCTCAGAACGTAGGTTAAGAGTCAAAGAGACGCGAGTTCCCCGTGACGGGGATGGATGGTTCGATTGGCTCAACGGAAAATGGTTTGACACGTTTGCACCAATGGGCCCCTGCCTGGTAACGAAGGACGACATCCCTCATCCGGACAATTTGCATCTTACACTGCGGCTTAATGGTGAGGTCAAGCAGGATGCCAACACCGGGCAGATGATTTTCAACCCAGCTGAGCTAGTTGAATTTATTTCGGCATTGGTCACCCTCGAACCTGGGGACATTATTTCAACAGGTACCCCTGCCGGCGTTGGACACCCTGATGAAAAACTTGCTGATGGGGATGTCGTTGAAATCGAGATCGAAAAAATCGGCGTCCTACGGAATCCGGTTGTTCAGATGACGAACACGTAAAGGTCAACCTGTTATTTAGGTTTGTAGTTGCCTTCAGAAATCGATTAGGTGAATCGCGAGGTAATTTATGAAACCGAAATCGGGAATTGAAACCATCCGCGCGTATCAAGGTGGTAAACCGATTGAGGAGGTCCAACGCGAATTAGGAATCACGGATATTATCAAATTGGCGTCAAATGAAAACCCGCTTGGGCCTTCCCTCTTAGCAATAAAAGCCATCCAAAGGGCGGCAGATCAGGTGCATTTGTATCCTGACGGAAATGCGTATTACCTAAAAACAGATTTAGCAAAACACGTCGGTGTTACACCCGAAAATCTAATCTTGGGGAACGGCTCTAACGAAATTCTTCAGATAGTCGGGGAGACTTACCTTTCGCCCAAGGACGAGGCAATCTATTCTGAAAGCGCGTTCGTCGTTTATATGCTTGTGGCGAAGACCTGTGGCACTAAATCAATCGTTACACCTATGCGCGGTTTCACACAAGATCTCGAAGCGATGGCGGACGCAATCACCGATCAAACGCGCGTAATCTTCATCGCTAATCCGAACAACCCAACCGGTACAATCGTTACGAAAGATCAGACGGAGCGATTCATGGAACGTGTGCCGGATGATGTGCTCGTCGTCTTTGATGAAGCATACTATGAGTATATTGATAGGCCCGACTATCCCCACACACTGCCGTACTGCCAAGAAGGTCGCAACGTCATAGTCACACGGACGTTTTCTAAAATTTACGGGCTTGCAGGTCTGCGAATCGGATACGGCATTGCGAGACCGGAGATTATCCAAATGATGAACCGTGTCCGTCAACCGTTTAACTGCAACTCAATTGCACAAGCGGCTGCAAAGGCAGCGCTAAGAGATGATGCGCATGTCCGCTTTAGTCGACAGACTAACGCCGTGGGCAAAGCCTATCTATACGGAGCCTTGAACCGAATTGGAATAGAGTACGTCGAATCGGACGGAAATTTCATTCTGGTTCACCTCGACAAATCCGGTCAGAAAGTCGCCGACGCTCTCATGCGGAAAGGTGTGATTGTCCGCCCTGTTGTTGGATACGGATTTCCGAATTCGATCCGCGTGACCATCGGTAAGCGGGAGGAGAATGAGCGGTTTTTGGACGCCTTGAAAGAAGTAATGTAAGCCGTGATGTGAGGACGGGGAAACGAAGATCGAAAAGGAAAGCCGATAGGATAGAAGGACATTTTTCCATTGACAACTGCGGCTCAAGTGGGGTATCTTAAAGAGCTGTCAAGCTAACTCTCTTGACACTCCAAAACTAAGTCAGGTACTGGGGCAATAGATTTTGGCAATTGCAAAACTGAAGTTTGTCCTTCTGTGTGATTTCTATGGCAATCTCCTGACGGAAAAGCAGCAGAACTTTCTCAAGCTGCATTATGAGCAGGATTTGTCGTTTGGAGAGATTGCTATGCGCTTTGGCGTCACGCGCCAAGCGGTCTGTGATTCGATTAGATCCTCGGAAATCGCCCTTGAACGCTATGAGAGTTCGCTGGGTTTACTATCGGATTTTCAGCGTCAGAGAAAAGTGTTGTCAGATATTCTGACACATCTACAGTGTTTAGAAGACGGTCTGGATGATAGAGAGCAGATTTGTACGATTCAATATATTAGAAAATGTATATACGCACTGATGAATTCGGCCGAATCCTAGAGAACGTAAGGGAATCGCATGTTTGAGAGCTTAAGCGAAAAATTGCAGGGCACCTTCAAAAAGCTGAGTGGGCGCGGAAAGTTGACTGAAAAAAACATATCCGATGCCTTCAGGGAGGTCCGTTTTGCGTTATTGGAAGCGGATGTGAATTACAAAATTGTCCGTGATTTCATCAATGACGTTAAGGACAGGGCGCTCGGTCAAGATGTGCTTGGCAGCCTTACCCCCGAGCTTCAAATTGCCAAGATTTTTGGCGATGAGCTAACGAAGCTAATGGGAACTGAGGTTGAGAAAATCAAGATTGCCTCAAGCGGGCCGACAATTATTATGATGGTGGGGCTACAAGGTTCTGGGAAAACGACCGCTGCTGCGAAGCTCGCGCTCCAATCCCGCACGGACGGACGTCAACCGCTCTTGGTTGCGGCGGATATTTATCGTCCGGCAGCCATTAAGCAGCTTCAGGTGCTCGGTGAGGAGATTGATGTGCCCGTTTTTTCGATGGGAACGGAAGTTTCGCCGGTCAATATTGTTCAAGCTGCTGTCAAAAGCGCTTTGAGCTTGGCGCATAATTTTGTTATCATCGACACTGCTGGACGCTTGCACATAAATGAAGAGTTAATGGAAGAGTTGCGGACGATCAAGGCAGCTGTTAATCCAACCGAAATTCTACTTGTCGTCGATGCGATGACAGGTCAAGACGCGGTCAATATCGCCGAGCATTTTAACACCGATTTAGACATTGACGGTGTCATTCTGTCCAAACTTGATGGGGACGCCCGCGGCGGGGCTGCGCTCTCGATTCGCGCCGTAATCCAAAAACCCATCAAGTTTGTCGGTGTTGGCGAAAAGGTAAGTCCAACAACGTTAGAGCAATTTCATCCTGCTCGAATGGCTTCACGCATATTGGGTCAAGGTGATTTCAGTACTTTACTCGAAAGAGCCGAATCCGTTTTTAGTGAAGATCAAGCGAGGGAGCTTGAACGTAAACTGACTGACAAGCAGGGCTTGGATTTCGAAGATCTTTTAACCCAGATAGAGCAGATTAAAAAGATGGGCCCATTAGATCAGCTGATTGAGATGATTCCCGGAATCAATAACTTGCCGATAAAGGGCATACAAGCTGACGAATCACAATTGAAATACGCCAAAGCGATTGTACAATCCATGACACCGCAGGAGCGTAGAAATGCACGCATCCTCAATCATAGCCGTCGCCTTCGGATTGCCAACGGAAGTGGAACCTCAGTTCGCCAAGTTAACCAATTGGTAGAGCAACTGAAGCTTATGAACCGCATGGTTAAGCAACACGCGGGAGTAGAAATGCCACAACTCACAAAGAAGCAAATTGGGAATAGACCCAAAAGTATGCAGAAGCGAAAAAAGCGTAAGAGGCGCTAAAACAATCAGCAAATCATCAATCTAAACGAATGAGGAGGTAATATTTGTCAGTTAGACTTAGACTCCAGCGACATGGAAGAAAAAAAAGCCCCTTTTATCGGCTCGTGGCTGCGGATTCACGTAGCCAAAGGGATGGGCGCTTTCTCGAAAGGCTTGGGTATTATAATCCATTGACCGATCCAGCGGAAATTGTCGTCAATGAAGAGAAGGCGATGAAATGGCTAAAGCGAGGCGCACGACCCTCGGATACAGCCAAAAGTCTGTTGTCAAAAGTAGGAATCTGGGAGAAATTCATCAACGAAAAACTGGGGAAGCCCACTCCGAGTGAGGAAGCAGAACCGCCTCTGGAGAACGAACCTGCGCCTTCAGCAGAAGAGCCGGCTCCAACTGCCGAGGAAGAAATAAAGGAAAAAACAGCCTCAGAGACGACTTCGGAAGAATCGGAAGCATGAGATAAAGATGTGGTTCTAAACCCATTTCCATGGCGTATTCTGACGGTTACGTTCCCAAGTACGCCGCTCGTCGTTACGTAAGGTGAAGCGGTGCTCATCCGTTTTGATTTCAGTGACTGATGCTCATCCGAGAAACTGTCGAATCGGACATCATAGGGGTGTTTCATGTTCAAAGATTTGATTGAATATATTGCGCAATCTCTAGTTGACCATCCGGAGAAAGTTAAGGTCATTGAAGTCGAAAGGGACAAGGTAACGGTGCTAGAGTTGAGCGTTGCAGCGGACGATTTGGGCAAGGTCATTGGTAAGCATGGGCGCACAGCGAAAGCCATGAGAGCAGTATTGCTTACCGCTGGAATTAAAGTCAACAAAAAAACAGTGCTGGAAATCATTGAATCGGATTTAGCTTCTTGATCTGCAAAAGGGCTTTCTTCGTACCCATACCTACTGAGAATAAACGATGGCTGTTATTGTAAAACGACCCGTTGTTGTGAAGAATATTGTTACGCGGACTTTTAAGGAACAACTCACAGCAGAGCTTGAGCAAGCAATTCATCAGATTGAAGGGTGGCTTGAACAGGAGGAGTTTAAAAGCCGGCGCATGATTTCAGAAGCGCAAAAGCATGATGCGCGTCGAGTCAGTCAGTTGCGTGAGCAGGCAAGACAGGAACGAGAAAAGCAAGAACAGGTCAGAAACAATCTCAAGCAGAAGTTAGGACAAGTCCAGCAGCTTGCCATTGACAGTTTCTTCGTCAGCGGGAAATATGATGCGCCTGTCAAAATCGAAGTTGGCGATGACATTCGCACCAAACTGTCTCAGGCGGAAGTGATTGTTAAAGATGGTACTGTTGTTCAGATTATTGAATGAAAATTGATGTCATTGCGCTTTTCCCAGAAATCATACTTTCTGTGCTGCAAGTGGGTATCCTAAAACGGACTCAAGATGCCGAGATATTAACAATCAAAGTTCACAATCTCCGGGATTTTGCGGCGGATCGACATCAAACCGTCGATGATTATCCCTACGGCGGTGGAGCGGGGATGATCATGAAGCCCGAGCCCCTCTTTGCTGCCATCAGAACATTGAATCCCGATTCGACAGCGCGAGTCATCTATTTGACGCCCCAGGGAACCCCTTTTACTCAGTCACTTGCCGAAGCCCTTTCGCTTGAATCGCATCTTGTGTTGATATGTGGGCGTTACAAAGGAATTGATGAAAGGGTGCGAATAAAGTTGGTCACAAACGAGATTTCCGTTGGTGACTATGTACTGAGCGGGGGCGAAATTCCGGCGCTTGTACTGATTGATGCGGTCGGGCGGGTTTTGCCGCGAGCGTTGGGAGATTATGAGTCTGCACAGGGGGATTCATTTAGCCAAGAATTGCTCGATCACCCCCACTACACCCGACCGGTTGAGTTTGAGGGGATGAAAGTTCCTGAAGCCCTCTTGAGCGGGCATCATGAAAAAATTTCGCTCTGGCGGTATGAACAGTCGCTCAAACGAACTGCTGAACAACGTCCAGACTTACTCAAGAAATATCAGCTAACGGACGAGGATATCGCTTACTTGAATTCGCTAAAACCTGAGCGATAAACCAAAAGCGTGAGTGGAATCAGTTAAAATTATAAAGGGAGAATTAAAACGATGAATCTGATAGAATCTGTTGAAAGCAAATATGTTAAGGATGATATTCCGAATTTTGGTCCAGGAGATACGGTGAGAGTGAACACCCTCATTCGCGAGGGGAAAAAGGAACGCACCCAAGCGTATGAAGGGACCGTGATTCGACGTACTCAAGGTCGATTGAGCTCAACCTTTACAGTTCGCCGGGTTGCGTATGGAGAAGGAATCGAAAGAACTTTCCCGCTTCATTCACCAAACATTGAGAGTATTCAGGTTATTCGATACGGGGCGGTACGGCGAGCAAAACTGTACTACTTGCGAAATCGGACTGGAAAATCGACGCGAATCCGTGAAAGGAAACAACCGACTGACGGATAAATCTCTCAAACGACGCTAACCTCCAAAGTTGTACAAGGATTATGGGACAAACTCAACCGAAAACAGACATTGCGACAGAGAGAGAAAACCGCGGGAGTGCGGATGAACTCCGCTTCTGTGTCGTTGCGGATTGGCACGGTGCGCATGAACCGTTTAGCCAGTTGGCGAATCGTCTCATTGAAGAGCGCCCTGAATTCGTGCTTGTTCCGGGCGATCTGGTAAATGCGAAGGGCAACGATCCCGCCCCTTGGGAGCAATTTTTTTCGGGCATCCGCTCATTGCTTGACGCCGGTATCGTGTATTTTCCTGTACCGGGCAACCACGATTTCGATGGGGACATCGCAGCCGCTCAGCAACAGTGGATCGAACGACTGAACCTTCCGGATAATCAGTTCTTCTATTCCTTCGATGCGAGCCACGCTCACTTCACGGGTTTGTGTGTCACGAGCAAGATGCTCCACGATGAGTTCGATCTGCCCGATGGACGTATGACACAATACCAATGGCTCGAAGGCGATTTAGAATCCTCACGTAATGCGCACTGGCGGTTCATCTTCCACCATGAGCCGGGCGCAGCGTTCTGCCGACTCAGCGCCCCGGAGGACGGCTCTGGGACTCCGGATGTATCGGAATCTGTGGAGCCTCTCGCATGGCGCGAGGGGGTGGATCTCATCTTTCGAGGTCACCAACATCTCTATGAGCGCACTTATCCCGTCAATCCAAGCGGGAAGGTGCGTGACGATCGTCGCGGTGTTGTTCTCATAACCGTCGGCGGCGGTAACATCAACTACCGTCCGATAGATCCGATGGATGCCGTTCCCCGATGGTTCGACGCCGTAATCAGCGTACATCAGATGCACTACCTCACGATTCGGTTGGCTGGAGATAGGCTGGAGGCGGAAGCGAAGAACCTTGATGGCGAGGTGTTCGACCGATTCACCATACGAAAATTACCCGACGGCTCGCGAGATTGGGAAGGGCTCCCACCGACACCCGTTTTCCTTGTTGAAAACCAAGCCCAACCCTAGTACGGCTTAAAAGTGCAAATGAGCGAGCAGTAGGTTCGCTATTGATTGTCGCTGACGTTTAAGGAACAGGACTTATCCCGAAAACCCCGCCATGCGACAGCCGCTATACTACCCGTACTAACACGATTTCGCTTGACATTTGACTGTTTTTAGTGTATAATTTCGCCAATTCAGTTCTCCTTATTCAGTTGCGGTGTGGTTAGCAGGATAAGGTGAGACCCCGCCAACCGCCGAACTCATATACTCCATATAAATTTAATATTCAGGTTTTATACAAAAGCCCTAGCTGCCCATGGAAGTTAGGGCTTTATTTCTTTACGTTTACGGACTTCTAGACGTATCGTGTCTGACATTAGGATGAATACTACAGTTGTGCCCAGTAATGTATATTTTTTCCAATGAAACGCATAAAGTCGATGATGCTGCTACAAAGTCCGTGAGCTGGACGGAAAGAGGTGACGAAGTGACTGAGAAGATTGGACGTTTGAAAAAGGTGTCTTTGCGCGAAGTGTGGCCCCGTGAACCACACGATTTCACACCGTGGCTTGCGGAAAACCTTGATGTGTTGAACGATACGATAGACTTGTCACTCTCAATTGTAGAACGTGAACATCCAGCGGGCGAGTTCAGCGCAGACCTCATTGCAGAGGATGAATCTGGCAATCTTGTCATTATTGAAAATCAACTTGAGCGTAGCGACCATGACCACCTCGGCAAGGTGATTACTTATTTGACGGTACTCGGTGCAAAAGCCGCTATCTGGATTGTATCTGATCCTAGACCTGAACACATCACCGCAATCTCTTGGCTGAATGAATCGTATTCAGTGTCCTTCTATCTGATAAAACTTGAGGCGATTCGGATTGGTGACTCATTGCCAGCGCCAATGCTGACACTTATTGTTGGCTCAAGTGAGGAGAGTCAACAGGCTGGCGACACAAAGAAAGAACTCAAAGAGCGCCAGCTTCTCCGCAATCGGTTTTGGACGCAGTTGTTGAATCGTGCTAGAGAAAGAACGCCGTTACATGCCAACATTGCGCCAAGTGATCGGTCATACCTATGGACACCAGTAAAAAATGGATTATACCTCCGTTACGGCATCCAGCAACACACATCTGATGTAAAACTGTACATCGATCGAGGCGCAGATAGGAAGGATAGAGAGAACAGTGAGATTTTCGATGCGCTCGTTGAGGCTAAAGGAGAGATTGAAGAAGCCTTTGGTGAACCGCTTGAATGGTATCGACTCGAAGGCAAACGTGCTTGTCGAATCGACAAACAACTTTCTCTGGGTGGCTACCGCGATGAGGAGAAGTGGCACGAGATACAGGATGCGATGATCGATACGATGATTCGACTGGATAACGCACTGAAGCCTCATATTGACAAGTTACCAATCTAGCTTTAGCACCTTAACGGAGACTCAAGGATTGCATGATGGGGGCAACACACTACTCTTTACTGCTGCCGCAAAAAGTTAGCAGGGCGTTATTCAGATCTCCCCTAGTTGAACCTAGAAAATTAGCGCTGTAATTCCGGAATACAACGATTGATTAGCTCTAGTAGGTTGGGTTGAGCGGAGTTGTGAAACCGGCGAGGTATGAAGTATGGATTCCGGAAGGTGATTTTGTATGAAATGTGTTGCCGTGCAGCGAAACCCACGATCAAGCGACCGAACAGGGAGCGCGATAGTTTTGGTGTCGGTGAAGACTACCGCCTTCACTATTCGCTCAGTTGATCGTTGGGTGTCGCGTTCGGCTCTACCCAACCTAAAAAAGCTGTTTGCCATTATTTCACAATCTGTTGTAAGACTAGGGAGGTCGTGGAAGAATAAACCATGGGCATGACGCGTTATCCATTGAAAGTCGTGCCGCTTTTGCTGTTAAACTGCTATGGAAAACTACAAAGACACACTCGCAAAAATTGCAAATCAAATGAACGCAAAGATAGCTTCTGAAACAGCTACTCCTGAATAGAATGAGTTGAAGAAGCGGTATGGGAGAATTTTCCAAAAAGACCACTGTACACTTCGGTTGGTGGAGCGTAATCTTACGATTCGGAGAGACGATTTCCGTGAGAGGCTTATTGAGTTAGAGCGCAGTAAAGCTGCTCTGTTCGATAGTGAAACCAATGCATTCATTCCTATCGTACCACAGAACGCAAAAGACTGGGAAGCTATCACTGCATATAAAGTGAACAGTTTAGAGGAGGCTCAATTTGAGGCGGAAAAGACAGGTGCTCAACTTTTGGTTTTTTAACATTTGAGTGCCGATCAAAAAGAGACGTAATTAAGGATTTGGGCTTGAAACCAAACTACACCATAAACAATTACCTATCACTATAGGGTTTGTCTAAGCGATAAGCCAAGACAAAACTACGCACGCCTGAGTCTAAATCCCTCCGCATCATCACTATCTGGATAAAAGTTTAATCTGTCATGATGGAGTGTCCATGTAGCAGAAACTTGAAGTGCCAACGCTAATTTTGACCAGCTTTTGTAGGTTGGGTTGAGATCAACTGAGCGAATAGCGAAGGCGATAGTTTTCTCCGAAACCCAACGCTTTTTAATTGCCTTGAACGAATCAACAATGCCAACCGGCAAACCCAGGACTCTCGACACCTCCACAATTATAAACAAAACAACGTAGTGACCTGCGCCCAAAAACCTAGAATGCCTCGCCCGATTAGGTCCGATGATGCAGGTTTTCAGCATGCAGATGGCTTACGTCCCATCCTCGTTTGAATCTGCTGTTGCACATAGAGTGCGGTGGGCTGTGGTACGTCAAGATTCCGCGCTAATTGATAGCTTGACAGGCGTGTTTTAGCGTTCACAATCAAGCTATCGCCAGAAACCATTTCTGTAATTCAACCTTTGTGCCTTGAAACATAGTTCCTGTCATCATGTTAATCGTTCGTTTACACTGCGAGTTGTCAGAAGGCTTAGAAGAAGTATCAGGGAGGATGGATCGCTTTCTTCACGTGTGTCTCCATCTTTACCTTGGTGGACGTGTTTATGTGAGGTGTACTCTGGTTTTAAGTTCCCATATTTTCAAGAGAATGGATGCCCTGTTGCAAGATGCTTCCATCTAGACACTGAATGCTTTCTCCAGATTCGGAGTCCCCTTTTAGGGGTTGCCATATTTTCTGACATTTCTAGACTAATCAACGACGTATACTGCCGATTCTGACTAGTCGAAAAGATGCTGATGAAAGGTCAACAACTCGAATTGTCAGGAGGTGAAAGGAGATTTATGTGAATCAAGCAAAAATTAATACATCAATCGTAAGTATTCAACGTTCCATCAGTGATATTAGGGAACGTTTAACGACTATTGAATCGTTGCTCGATGATTTAACGCCGTCTCCTAAATCCCAACCCCCACAAAAATCCTTTGTGTTTAATGGACAAAGGTATACGATAGATCATTGGAATCAATTACTGCCTCTGTTGTGCGAGAAACTTTCTCTCACACAACAGGTCAAATCAAAGTTTCCTGCTGCGTTGTTGGAACTTGAATTCAGATAAGGGTATCCAACATTTCTTGAAAAACGTCCCAAAGACTATGAGGATTTCGACAAGGATTTTAAGCCAATACGCGGCTTAAATCTTCATGTTAGATCGCACTATGGCAGAGAGCGTACTGAAAAATTGGCGCGAGCGCTCATCGCAAAATTTGGGTTTGTATCAAAAAGTGATTTTAGCGTCGATGTCATTGAGACAAAGTGAATTGCACTGAAAGGAAAATAGCATTAAATGCTAGCTGGTATTGTCACCGTGATTATCAGCTGGTTGGCTCCTGTGGCGTGGATGTACTTCGGTTGATGTCAAAACACTATGGGGGGTAAAATGACGCGCAGTGAAGCATTGTACATCTTAGGGTTAAAGCCTGGTGCATCGGTTGAGGAAGCAAGAGAGGCATGGCGCAACCTAGTAAAACTCACCCACCCCGACAAGGATCGTTCTCACGACGCGGCTGAACGCTTTCAGAAAGTGCAAACCGCATACCAGACCATCATTGCGACTGAGGCAGTCGCCAGAGAGGAAAAACGAGAACGCGAAGTTCGAAAGGAACAAGCCGCACAACATGCCCGCGAAGAATACGCCCGACGGCAACGAGTGGAGCAGCATGCACGCTACGCACAAGCTGCACGGCAAAACACAAGCCAACGCCAACCAATAGATTTCAAGTTCGTGTGGTATATTCTATTATTCGCAGGAGTTTGTTTTTTATTCTCATTTTTGCGTTCTCATACCACTGCTTCAAAAGAGCGCGAATTGATACGTGATTACCTAGCTGTCCATAAGGGTTCTTATGATAAGGCACGCCGTTTAAGCGAGCTGGTTGTTGGGCTTACTCCGGCAGAGGCAAATCTAATATGTAGCGAGGTGATAGCGCGTCAAATTGTAGCCCCGATTGCGGAGGAGCTAGGTGAGAATGCCGATATAGAACAAATACGCGCAGAATTAACCAGGCGGGCAAACACAGCACATGCTGCAGACATTGAAAGAGGTGTCACAACTCAAGATGAAATAGATGATATGGTCGACCAAATAATACAGCAGCTTAAAGTGAGGAAAGGCGGCGATGCCGAAAATGAGCATGTAAATGTATTAGAGGATCCCGATTGGAAAGAGTATATAGATCGAAACATTGCAGTGATTAAAAAAGAGAACCCCGAGGTTGAATATATAAAGTCTGAAATGCGAAAGTTTATGGAGGGGTTGGATCCTAAATTCGAAGTAACTGATGAGGATATCAGCAGCGTAATGGATTACATTGATACGATGGGGGGCGAATAATATGGCAAGGCGAATGACTGGCAAACATACGGGCGGGCTTCCAACGAACCAAACACCCAAGCCCGCGGATAACCGTTACGCAGGTAAATGACACGCCTACCACTAAAACTAGTGATGAAGCACTGCGGATGCCACAATATGATCCATCATCTCTATATAAAGTGCTCGCTTTGGCGGATATGATGGATACTGTTAGTCACATGATCGGAAACATCGCCACATAACTGAATGAAAACGTACTTGAATTCTTGGTTTTTAATACCCCGCTATTGAATACACGAGAGGATTCAGACCTATTTCAAGCATGCGTCCATCTATTTGCCGGATACCGGTCTAAGTGTCTATGGGTAGGGTGCTAAGGTTCGGCGATGCCATATTTTCAGGCAGTTGGGTTCGCTCAATATGAGATGAACCCAATGCAGTCCTAGTATCTGGCCCGCGATTTGTGCTTGTCTGATGTTGGTTTCAAATGTCCCTACAGGATCGAATTGCATTTTGGCTATGAACAAGGTTCGCATGTATCTGTCTGGTACAAAAATCCGCCCTACTGGTGGCTTTTCGGTTATGAGTTCGGTGCTGTTAAGTGCTGCTGCCGCCGCGTCCAAACAGCCGTCAATACATGCCACTAGACACGCGTTCCACAATTCGCGGCGGTTCCTTTTTAAATTTGTCGGCGTTTTTGTTGACGTTTCGATCATCTTTGCTATCTGGACATTTGTTCTGCCTCGGACGTGCTGTGCCGCTATGGCTGCCATGAGTCCGTCAATCGTTATTTCGTCGAAGATGGATGTTTGGATTTCTCGCGGTTTTTGGCGGCGCTTAGCGATTTCGGTGATGTATGGTTCGGCGCGTCCGTCGTAATCCAAACGCAGTTAAATCGCGTGACACACCGTGACGCCGATGTCATGGACCAAAAAAATTTTAAGGTCAAGTTCAGTACCCGCGGCTTTACAAATTGCTGCCGGGAGTTTGAATCGTTTGAACGTTAGAGGGTTCGGGTGCGCTATCATCTCTTCTAGGTTGCCCGTCCACTTTTCAGACGGTCGTTTCACTGGAAATACCCTTGATGTTTTGCATGTTGTTTGAGTTCACGTATCTCGTGTTGCCAACGCTTTATCCGCTCTCAATGGAGCCGGCACCTTCGACGCTGCTCAGCCGTCCAGCTAACATTTGATTTTCCGATGAATTCCCAAGCTTTCACAATGCTGCTCAATAACACCACTATTTGTCAACCGAAACACCTTAAATCAAAACCTTTGACAGCCACCCATTAGTAGAAAGATATGGAATAAGCACGAGGATGAAAACCGTCTTCAAATATGCATCCATCGTACATTGGTGGTGTAGGGCCATCGGGTTATAAGTTCCCACATTTCTAGACGAAAAAAGACCTATCGAAAAGTGGCATCCAGTTATACACTGACTGCCTTTTCAAGATCTCGAGTCCTTTTTCACAACTTCCCACATTTTATGGGTTTGCGAACCGAATTATGGAGAATTCTGCCGATGTCGGATCATCACTAATGATGGTTAAATACTACGGCGGTGATGTTCCCCAAAGGGTTGGTCTCTACGACAATTCAATCTTTACGAGATAGTAGCGCCTGCAGACGCCTAAGTAGCTTCGCGATCTGGTGGAGAATTAAGGGGCGTCCGTAAAAAAAAGCCCGGGATGACAGCCGCAGTGCTAACATTTACACTCTCAAAAGGAGGATTAAATCATGAATTTCAGTCACAAACTAGGATACATTGCTCTTGGTGGTCTATTGATGTTTATTGGCATGATGGCGTCCAGTATTTTCATGCCGAACCTTGTCGCGCAACGAGATAAGTTCGGAGAGATTGAGTGTACCGCGCTGACGGTCGTTGATGTTGATGGAATCCAATTGGTGAAACTTGAGAGAGGCGGTTGGGGGGGAGGATCTCTCTGGATTTTTGAGAAATTGGAAAGGGACGTAAACGACCCCTTTTCCTTCGCAAAAAAAATCGGGGACATTGCAGTGCGCCTCGGTGTCAATGGAGCGGGCCCGTATATTGAGCTGTGGGGTGATGAATCATTGGAAGACAGAACATCAGAGATTAAAGTGTCGATTCGTAGTCAATCACCTGTGCCTGGTCACCCGTCAATTTCGATTAATGGCATAGGCGGTAGTACCAGCATTTACGGTGGGGACTTGAGTTTATCCGATCCAGATGGAGAAACAGGGGTTAGTCTTTCTACCTCACCAACTCACGGAGGGACAATCAGTGTCAACGGCAAAGTTGTCGACCGCAAATACAGGGAGGTCTTAGGGAGAACCCATCCTAGCGTCCACATAAATCATTCTGGTCTTGGTAATATTGAAGTCCGCGATGGACACGATTATCGACTGTTAACGTCGAGTGGCGATGCATATGGACAAGACAAATGAATCGTGTTTTAAGTTTTTGTAGGTTGGGTAGAGCGGAGTTGAGAAACAGACGACATAGGGAGTGAGACGTTCGGAAGGTGAGTTTGTTTCACTCTTGTTACCATGAAGCGAAACCCAACGCTTTTCATGTCTGTGCTTTTGTGGTGTGTCTAATATTGTGTATTTGCCGTTCGGATCGGTCGATGATTTCGTAACGCTTTAGAAACGTTGGGTTTCGCCTTCGGCTCTACCCAACCTACAAAAGCTGGTGAGCGGACAGAGTTTTCTCCGGTCAAAAAGTAGGGGAAGAAAAAATGATTGAATTTGAGGGGTCGACAGAAGGCGTTGTTTATACCTATATTACGCTTTCTGAGGAAGGATTTAATAACTTATAGGACTTACGCAAGCACCATGTTAATAGCCGGAGATTTTAACTGTTGTCGTAAATACGCTTGCAGCATCCCGTGTTTAACCTGATAAATGGTTCGTCCAGTCTGGTACGCCATAGTTGCAAGTCGAATCCAAACTAACAATGCACAACCGATATGGTTGCGAACAATCCGTGCCAATCGACATTGACATTTTTCGAGACCGGTGAGTTGTTTGGCTTCACGGTGAAATTGCTCAATCTTCCACCGGCAGTTACACGCCTGTTGTGTCACTGAAGTGTCGTTTTGTGCTAAGTCGTTAGTGACGACATAATCCGTGCGTCCGGTATCAGACGCCACCCGAAATAATTTCACCTTGTGGTCTCTGGGAAACCCTTTGATTTTGATACGTTTGCCTTCATGAAGTTCGGTCGGTGTCCAAGCTAAGTTGTCAATGCGTTGGTACGGTTTATTGGCGTTTGAATCGTCAACCAGCCGATTGGTTTTTAGTGGGCAGTAGTAGACTTTTCCCAAGTTTTCAATGTGTAGCATCACGGTTTTGGTAGCATACCAACTGTCCATTAGCACTGCTTGAAAGAGAAGTTGTCTCTGGTAGACCAGTAGAGATAACATGTCTCTGACGTGGTCTAACTTCGTTTTGCCGTCTCCTTCTGGGTCGTAAATCCGGTAGTCAATTACCCAGAAACGGTCTAGCAGTGGATTCACATAGACACAAGTAACTACTCCGATGCCGTTGATAACACCCCGGGCGTTGCCACTGTATTGACGACGTACTAACTCAATATGCCTAGCGTGCTTTTTATCTAAAACCGTGTCATCAAAGATGACATATCCTTCTTCAACTTGAACCAGATGAGGTTTAACGTTTTCCCACACCAAGCGAGGAGGAATACAATCTCCCGCCAGATAACGGTTTATCATATCATGACTGAAATCTTCGCTGTGGTCGGCGAAGTGCGTTAAGGTATAGTTAATTGGACTGCTCAGCAGATACTGACAGTAATCAAGCCGGGTTGGTTTCACCATACTTACCTCCTCGTTCGTTATTTTACTGCTTTTTACTCCCCGTGTCTATCTGCTCCGCGTAAGTCCTAACTTAGTTTTATTTAATGCACCTCCTCGGTTTGAGGAAGACGGCAAATTTTTTCTAAAGTCGTCATGTTCGGTTCGTCTGTGTGAGGCGGTTGAAAAAGTTTTGAAAAAGATATTGGCCTTTCCTGGACACGGCGGATCAGTTTGGGACAAACTCGGTATGGCGCTCAAGGATACAAGTGATAGCTGTGATGAGTGGTTTGCACGAATTCTGTCGTTGAGTAAGTCGTTTGATTATGGTCGCATGGGTAAATTATGGATTCGCAATCTTTCAAATCCCGATAGCACACGCTCCGGCGGGTTAAATGACGGAAAAGAAAACCTAGAGGGTTCATTCTACGTCACGGATGGAAATCGCCGCGCGCTAATTCATGCATTAAAAGTGCGCTCCGGTGAATTTGCCTATAGAGAATATCCAATCATGGCGATTCATGCGACAACCTGGAGTAATTTTAGCGGAGAGCTCGGGTGGCAACCGGCGAAGTCTTTTCAGCTTCAGAATAAGGGAGTGTTTGACAAAAATCAACAACGACAATTCTATCTAGAGGGAGATGGACATGAGGGGCCAAAGGCAATTAGTATCGTTCCAAAATGCGGTTAAGGGCGGCCGAAGGGAGTGTTGGGGAATTCATCTTCGGACACCCGCTTCGAGTCGGCTCTGCGGTCTCCCTAGCGCAAGCTAGGACGTCGCTGGTGAATATGCAAACTGCCGGCGATGGCGCAATTCGAAGATGCCGGGGCATTATGCGTGGGGAGGGCTAGCAGAACGCGACGCAATTGCCCGGTTCAAGTATGGTAAATGAGCAAGTGAATACTCAAACTCAAAAGGAGGGAATCACGATGCAAAAAGATAAATTTGAAACAATACAGTGTTCAAGATTAGAGGTTGTTGATTCGGACGGAAACGTGCGGTTAGTTCTCAACGGCGGTCGTGCGGACACTAGTCATAGGACTGCCCCGCAGGACGTTGTGCAGGTTTTACGCAAAGATGGTAGCACTGCGGCGAAGGTGAGTATATGGGACGATAGTGTATTCGTCCATATCGATGGCGGGTCAGTCTCCGCACACAGTTTCACTGCTTCGGGGACATTTGGGCGGGCATATCTTGGTCCAGGAGAGGTTGGTGTTGATAAGACGGTACCGTATTATGACCCACTGGAATATGTCCGAAAATCGCAAGAGGCGCAGATTCGTGGTGATAAAGCACTGGCGCCGGCGCCCAGCGATCTGACAGAAGAAGCAGTGCGTCTTAGTTGCAACGAACATGGCGGGACATTCTCTGTCTACGGCAAAGGTGCTGGGATGAGTTTTCATCAGGGGAGGCCTTTTGGGAGTGGAGGAAAAACACAGGATGTAGTGGAAATTGATTTCGACGAGAAGACTAATCACGGCGGGATTAGGGTAATACACAGGTATCCTGTTTCGTACATAGACGAGGAAAAGTCGGGTAAGGAGAGATACCAAGAACGTCTGCTTGAATCGGTATCGGGGCTTGTTATTACTGAACATGGCGGTCGATTTGTTGTTATGAGTAAACATGGACAATCGCTTGCAGCACTCGGCGTGGACGAATATGGAGGGCGTGTCGATGTCTTTGGGAAAGATGGAGCATCGCAGGCGATGCTCGCCTTCGATGAGCATGGCAAAGGCACTGTGACAACGTGGGACAAGAACGGCTATCGACAGTAGCCACAATAATCGAATAATCATATTAGGATAATTCCTATGTTTACGAAACCATTTAGTGAAATCGAATTTGATGATATTGAGACGTTTTGCAAAACATGGTCTGAAGGGGATCGAGTTGAATACAAACAAGAGCTTCCTGGTGGCGAAAACAGACGTAAAAGTATATCGTCTTTTGCAAATATGTTTGGTGGGTTCTTGATAATCGGCGTTGTGACAGATGAAAACAATAGGGCTAAATTGCCCATTGAAGGTATACCAAACAAACCTGGAATCGAAGAACAGATTGTAGAAAGTGCGTACACTGGGATTTACCCTCCTGTTATTCCCGAAGTGAAAGTGTGCGATGTTCCAGGCAAAACCGGCAACGTGGTTGTACTTGTTCGCGTCAATGAAAGCGCGGAAGCCCCGCACGCAATTCAAAATTCCACTAAAGTATATATCCGCGTCGGTAGTACCACACAACTGGCTGACATTGACAGAATTGAATATATGCTGAAACGGAGAGAGAAACCGCAGGAACTCAGTGACCGAATTATAAATCGGGTTGACGATCGGGTAGCCGATTATTGGAGTTTAACTATCCAGTCAGTTCCGAACCTTACCCTAATTGCACGTCCTGTATTTCCCTATCGCCCGTTAATCTCACCTTTGGATATTTACGAGTATGTGCGAGCACGACAGTTTATCCCATTTAATGATGCTGCACCCGACTTTGGCACAAGACAAGTTATCGGTGGCGTCTGTTTCGTGGCCTCGCCACTGTATCAGGAAATAAATGAACACGGCATCATTTATATGAGAGAAAAGCTACATAAAAGTCCTTTTAAAGCTGGCCACAGGCCCAAAGATGACAAACAGAATGAGTATCTTGAGTTTCGTGAACTCCTTGAGAATCATTTCAAACTGATTGAAGTGGCGAAAAATTTTTACCAGAGATGCCAGTATTTAGGTGATGTTGAGATTACATCAAAATTGCGAGACGTAGGTGGCGAAAAACTTATGTTTGGTGACGAACCCCATTATGATCGAATTCAAACCCGACAGACTCTAGACTCCGAGATTTCGGCTTCTATTAAATGTTGTGCTCGTGAACTAATGGAATCCGAAAAGGCTAACAATGTCATTGTTAATTCACTAAGTCAGCTTCTTTGGGGCTTTAATGTTCTACCCGGCGCGTGGGAATCAAAGGCGTGCGAAATGTTAGAGCGATGGCGACAGCAATTCTAGATTCTCCGTGCTTTGAAAAAGACAGTGGATGATCACGGTGATCCACAATAACGGATGCACAAATCACAATGGTGCTCCAGATTCACTTTCATACACGAAGGGAGAAATACAATGTTTACGTTTCAGAACTGGAAGGTCAAGTTGGCTTATGCGGGGTTCGGTTGTCTGTTCGGGTCTCTTTGCACGATTATGGGGATGTTGGCGTCCCCAGTCACCGCGCAAAGAGATAGGTTCGGGGAGATTGAGTGCACCACGTTAAGGGTAGTTGATGAGGAAGGTAACGTGAAGGTGCTTATCAGTGGCGATGAGTTTGGGCGCTACAACAACAAAGACAACGAAGCGGTATTTATTGGTGCCGACCGATTTGGCGGGATTGTGAGCGTCAGTGCCAACTACTCTAATGCTTATCCTTTCAAAAGGGGCGGCACAATTGAATGTAACACGATAAGGGTCGCCGATACAATGGGTTTCGCGAAGGTGGCTCTCAGCGGCTATGCTTACGATGAACATTCTGCGACCTTCTTAGACAACGGAACGACATTTATCGGCATCCATGAAGGCACAGGAGGTGGGGTTGTACGCGTAGGCGGCAGAGTCGGAGGAGGTAGATCTGGTTTTATTGAATGTACCGATATAAGGGTTTTGGATGGGGAAGATAACGTGAAGGTGGTTCTCGGAGACAGTGTGCTTGGTGAATGGCTCCTCGAAGACACCGGAGTGGTGTATATCGGCACGAACTGGGACGGTAAAGGCACTGTGGTTACACGGGACAGGTATGGCGATGTAACAAACAGAATCCAATGAATCCCGAACAACTACCCGATTGTGATTTTCTGCCGTTGGGCTAACCCTAACTAATGACACGCTTCTAAATTTCCTTGAACGAATCAACAATTCCAACCGGCAAATACAGGACTCTGGATACCGCCACAATTATAAACAAAACGCTGATTTATCTAGCTTGTTATCAACAGGTATAGAAAAAGCATGAGAAAGGATGGATGACTATCTTCAAGTGTGTCTCCATCTTGCCCCTAGTGGTAGTGTCTATGTGCGGGGACCTCTGGTTATGAGTTCCCATATTTTCAAGAGGATAGATGTCCTTCTGTAATATGCTTCCATCCTTACACTGACTGTATTCTCTAGATGCGGAGTTTTCTCTAAGGAATTCCCATATTCTTGGGAAATTCTAACCTTATTAAGGAGCATTCTACCGATGTCGCCTCATCAAAATGAAAGTGAAGTGCTTCTTCGGTGATTGCGCTCCAAAGGGTTGGTCTCAACGGGAATTAAAAAGGATGGTAGTAGACCGCAAGAAAATAAGGAGTTTCTGGACGATTCGTTGTTGTTAATTTTGAAACACCACGGATTAGCAGTAAGCCTCGATCAAGATTGATTGAATCCAGGACAATAGTGATGCCAATGCTCATTGAGTTCTTTTTTGCTTCCTAGCGCCTTAAAATCTCGCCGCAGAGCCAATTAAAGCCTGTCGACAACCGCGTCAACTTCAGAGAATGTATTTGCTGAGATCTTGATCCTTCACAACTTCCGCTAGCTGCTTGCTGACATAATTCGCATCAATTGTAATTTCTCGCTCCTCCATGCCTGGGGCGTTGAAAGAGAGGTCATCAAAGAGCCTTTCCATAATAGTATGTAAACGGCGAGCACCGATATCTTCCACCGACTCGTTGACCTGAAACGCTAAAGCGGCGATTTCGTCAATCGCATCCTCAGTGATACATACCTCAACATCCTCCGTTCTCAACATTGCGATGTATTGCTTCTCTAAAGCGTTTTTCGGCTCCGTGAGAATTCGTTTAAAGTCGTGCTGATCCAAATTCTTGAGTTCAACCCGAATTGGGAAACGTCCTTGCAACTCTGGAATAAGGTCCGACGGCTTGGAGGCGTGGAAGGCGCCCGCGGCGATGAATAGGACGTGATCGGTACGCACCATGCCGTACTTTGTCGCTACCGTACATCCTTCGATAATCGGTAAGATATCCCGTTGAACACCTTCTCGTGAAACATCTGGTCCCGATTTCGATTCTCGTCCAGCAATTTTATCAATCTCATCCAGAAAAACAATCCCTGAATTTTCGACTCGCGCGATAGCTTCGCCGACAACCTTATCCATATCAATCAGCTTTTCTGCCTCCTCTTGCATAAGAATATGACGTGCTTCTTCGACTGTGACACGGCGTTTCTTCACTTTCTTGGGCAGAAAGCTACCGAACATGTCCTTCAAGTTGATGTCCATCTCTTCAATGCCCGCAGGGGAAAAGATTTCAATAAATGGAACGCTTTGGTTCTTCACGCTGATTTCAACAGGTTTATCTTCGAGTTTGCCGTCTCGAAGCATCTTGCGAAATTTTTCTCGCGTGCGCAAGTATCTTGCCTTCTCTTGTTCACTGATAACCTCTTCTTGATCCGGTTCAATCTCTTCGCCATCTTCAATTTCCAAGTCGAACGCCAACGCTTCGTTTGTCTCTGCTTCTTCATCGTCATCATCTTCTTCAATGGACTTCTGCTTCTTTATCGAACGGGGTGGTGGCAACAAACAATCCAATAGTCGATCTTCCACCTGTTCCAGCGCCTTTTCCTTAACCGCTTCGGTTTGCTCAGCTCTGACCATGTTGACTGCCAAATCCGTTAAGTCCCGAATCATAGACTCGACATCGCGACCGACGTAGCCGACTTCTGTGTATTTTGAAGCTTCGACCTTAATAAAGGGGGCATCAACCAAACGCGCTAAACGACGAGCGATTTCAGTTTTCCCAATTCCGGTTGAACCAATCATGATGATGTTTTTCGGTGCAACTTCATCCCGCATATCCTCTTCAAGCATCTGCCGTCGGGCGCGGTTACGGAGAGCAATTGCTACTGCGCGTTTCGCTTCGGACTGTCCGATAATATATTTATCAAGCGCTTCAACAATCTGTCTTGGCGTGAGTGCATCTGCTAGTGTTTTCTTGGGTGAAAGCGACAGTGTCTCCAAAAGTAAACCTCCAATTTCTTCGTCAGTTTCAAGATGCCAGCGTGAGTGAATTCGCGGGTTGTCTAGCGAAAATTAAATTAGGGCCTGGGCTAACCCAAGTGAAGAACCGCTAGATTTCAATTGACTCAATATCGATCTGGCTATTCGTATAAATGCAGATACCGCTTGTAATCTTCAAAGCTTCCTCGACGATTTCTGCAGCAGTAAAAGCAGAGTGATTCAATAAGGCTTTAGCGGCTGCCATTGCGATTGAACCGCCGGATCCAATGGCTAATGTTCCATCGTCGGGCGAGATAACGTCTCCACCTCCCGAAAGTAGATACGCCCCCTCGGCATCGACGGCAATCATCAAAGCGTCTATGCGCCTGAGAATGCGATCGCTTCGCCAATCCCTTGCAAGCTCGACAGCCGCTCTCCGAAGATTACCGCGATACTGTTCCAACTTATTCTCTAACTTCTCATACAGCGCAAGCGCATCAGAAGCCGATCCTGCAAATCCCAAAAGGACGCAATCGTTATAGACTTTACGAATTTTTTTGGCACCATGTTTAATTGCAATATCCCCTAAAGTGACCTGCCCATCGCCGCCAATTGCCACCTGTTTACCACGACGTACACTCAGAATGGTTGTTGATTTAATCATTTGCGGAAGTCCTAGAGATAATAAAAAAACAGTAAAAAGCCGAAAAATTGCATGGCACCCATACAAATGCCGCATCGGAGCCCAGCCACAATCAGGTTTTGTCCACGGAAGTAATATGGGGAAAGCAAAATGGTCAACGAAAGGGCTATCGGGACAAAGGCTGGGATGGTTCCGATATAAGGAAAATTCTCAAGGTAACTCGCGTTCCAGTTCCACAATCGTGCTGACCCTAGTCGATCCAAAACAACGCTGCTGATAAAAACAGCAGCGCCAGTAATCACCGCCGAGATGTAAGGGTACTTCCAAATTGAACTGAGACGTTGATAAGAATAGATAGTTACGGTTAAAGCAACCACCCAAGTCAATAGCAAGCTCAAGGGAACAGCGGGCACCCGAACATCGTTCAGGCTCAGGTAGAAAATAAGATGAACTTTCTGTGAGATATACCAATCTAGCGGCAGATAAACGATCAATGCAATCGCGCTAGTAATCACACTACGTGACAAATGTGAAAATTCATCCCACCTCCGGAGCGTAAAACCAAATACACCGGTTATTATTAACACGTTCAGATAGAGCAGCCAGATGGACCCACGTTTGGCGTTAATCAGGAACGTGAGAAAAGTCGTAGCACACGCAAAAATGACAGCCTTGTCTGTTTGGGTAATTGCCATTGTGGCTGAAACGCGATTTTATGCAGATTGCAACGATGGGTGAAGGCGTTTATTAGACTGAGATTAGCGTGAACATCACTTAAGATTAAAGTATCGCATTTGAAAGCCTCTGAAGATTGCTACATTATACTGTATAGCCTTCGTTGTCGCAAGTCCAAAATCATCAGGTTGGATTCGCCATTAGCCGCTTCGTTCCTAGCGATAACACATATCGAATGACGTGGTTCAAAGTCTCCTGAGATTTGTCCGGACGGTATCCGTTCAGCAATTATATTGATTATAGCAAAGATTCAAGATCGTACGCAAGTAAAACTTTACTGACTTAGCCATAGAAACACGTTGAATTCCACTCTTGGAAACAGTATAATATGAGATCATACGGAGAAAGTCCGTCTAGCTACCCTTGCGCATCAGGATATTTCAAGCAAGAATGTCTTGAACTTCATTTCTTACTCCTAACTCACTCAGGTTAAAATGGGGATGGCAAAGTATCTCGCTGTCGCGGCAGACAAACCAAATCTCGAACCTTACGAAATTTCTCGAACATTACGCGGGCAACTGCACTACTTTACTGACGGTAAAATTCGAGATAACAAAGAACCCAACGACTATTCTTTCCCCCTCGAACTTACCTCTGAGTTGCTCGATGCGGGAGTGTTCTATCTCATCTCACCACTCGACGATCGAAATCAGGCAGAGATTGAAATCACATCGGAGCAAGAGGATTTTTTGGCGTGGCTCGTATCAAATGAGATTGAGCGGGTACATGTTTCAGAAACGTAGATGAAAGGAGACCATGTTCCTGTGTTAAGGGGAAGTTTATGGCGCGTTACTTAGTCACGGGCGGCTGTGGATTCATCGCGTCCCATCTGGTTGAGGCATTGGTAAAATGCAATGAACAGGTTCGTGTATTCGATAACTGTGCGACAGGCACAACCGATAACATAGCGACGGTGAAGGATCGGATTGAGTTTATCAAAGGGGATTTGCGGGATCTTGAGGCGGTGCAAGGGGCTGTTGCCGGAGTCGATTATATTCTGCATCATGGGGCTTTGCCTTCCGTTGCGAGATCCGTCGCTGACCCAATCCACAGCAACGATGTGAACATCAGAGGAACATTGAATATCCTTGTTGCTGCGAAGGATGCTGGTGTCAAGCGCATCGTTTATGCGGCTTCCTCATCTTCCTATGGAAATTTGCCTACGCTGCCTAGATCTGAAAACCTCCCTTCTCAACCGGCTTCTCCGTATGCGCTCACCAAATACGTTGGTGAATGTTATTGCCGAATCTTTACCGAAATATACGGTCTTGAAACTGTTGCGTTACGATATTTCAATATCTTTGGTCCCCGCCAAAATCCGAACTCTCCCTATTCCGCAGTCATTCCTCGATTTATTTGTGCCGGACTAAACGGTCATTCTCCAACGATTGATGGAGATGGAGAACAATCGAGAGATTTTACTTACGTTGGAAATGCGGTTCATGCCAATCTCCTCGCCTGTCATGCTGAGGGTGTTGCTGGAACAGTCTTTAATATCGGGTGTGGTGAGCAAACATCAATCAACCGACTAGGCGCCCTCATCGGTGAGTTGATGGAACTTGATACCAACCCTATCTACGGACCGCAGCGTGTTGGCGATGTTCGGCATTCACGTGCGGACATCAGCAAGGCACAGCGTCTACTAGGCTATCAGCCGCACGTTAGTCTTAAAGCCGGCTTGCGAAAAACTATTGATTGGTTTCGGCATCAACCTCTCGCTTCAAGCGTAACGACTGAATAAGTCACGCATTTGACAGACCTGTGGAGGTTCACCCATCGGCAGATGGATTCATCTATCTCTACGTGAATACTCCGCTCTTTTTTAAGGTATTTACCATAAAAAACTTGAAAAAATACATCTGCTTGTGTTATCATATGCGTGATTTAAAACGAACGGTATTCTCTCAAATTCCCTACTTTTAGATGATGAAAACTCAGTTAATTGACAGTTTCGATAGAATTCATACGAACCTACGCATTTCCGTGACAGATAAGTGTAATATGCGCTGCATTTACTGCATGCCAGAAGACATGGAGTTCATGGAAAATGAAGGGATAATGAGTTTTGATGAAATCGTCTACCTGACCCGTCTCTTCGCTGATTTAGGAGTTAATAAGATTCGGATCACGGGGGGTGAGCCGCTAGTTCGACCGGGGGTTCCAAAACTCATTAGCCAACTCTGGCAAATTGAGGGGATAAGGGACATTAGCTTGACAACCAATGGCATCGGTTTAGCCAAGCAAGCAAAAGCGCTTTATGATGCCGGGCTACGACGTATCAACGTCAGTCTTGATACACTGAACGAAGAGAAATTTGAGCAAATGACGCGTCGCAAGATGCTTTCAAAGACGCTTGAGGGACTGAAAGAAGCGCAGCGTTGTGGGTTCAATCCCATCAAAGTAAATGCAGTTGCAATGCGTGGATTTACCGATGATGAAGTTATTGACTTGGCTGAGTTCGCTCGTGAAAATGCCTATCAACTCCGGTTTATTGAATTTATGCCTTTAGATGCAGACGACATTTGGGGGCGGAATATGTTTATTCCGGGCAAAGCGCTAATCGGTAAAATCAATGAAACCTATCCGTTGGAACCAATTAACATGAATGGAGATGGGAAGCATGAGCCGGCAAAGCGTTACCGTTTTATAGATGGCGGCGGCGAAGTCGGAGTTATCGCTTCGGTAAGCGAACCATTTTGTGATCAGTGTAATCGCATCCGTCTCACTGCCGATGGTAAATTCCGGGCTTGTCTTTTTTCGCTTACGGAAACCGATTTGCTGACGCCGTTACGTGCAGGATTCCCTAAGGAGACCCTTGTGGATCTCATCGTTGATGCCGTGAAGCAGAAGGAAGCAGGGCATAAAATCAATTCAGCGGACTTTATAAAACCTTCGCGCAATATGTCCATGATAGGTGGATAATGGAGGATTATGAAAGAATTTAATTATGTTTCCCGTTTGGTCCAACACACCTCACGCAATATAGAAAATAAGGAGTCAAACGAGCGTTAATGAGCAACCAACTAGTCATTAAGGATTTACATATCAGCGTGGAAGGGCAACCCATTATCAAGGGTCTGAATTTGGCGGTCAAACAGGGAGAGATTCACGCACTTATGGGGCCGAATGGATCCGGCAAAAGTACGCTTGCAAACACACTTATGGGGCACCCATTCTACGAAGTCGATTCCGGTGAAGTCATGTTTGATGGTGTGGACATTCTTGAATTGGAACCGAATGAACGTGCAAGACTTGGTCTTTTTCTCGCTTTTCAATATCCGACAGCGGTTCCCGGCGTGAGTATGGCAAACTTCCTCCGCATGGCGGCGAGCGCGGTGCGCGGTGAAAATTCGAATGGCGGCGAAACAACAGAACTCATTCCAATGCGCGAGTTTCGGCGGGAATTGCGCGAAAAAATGAAACGGCTCGGCATTGATGAATCGTTTGCCCGCCGCTATCTCAACGACGGTTTTTCAGGTGGCGAGAAGAAACGAGCCGAGGTTTTGCAACTAGCGATGCTCGAACCCAAGATTGCAATTCTTGATGAGACGGATTCTGGATTAGATATTGACGCTGTACGCATCGTCGGTGAAAGCGTGAGCCAGTTGATTGGATCAGAGTTAGGCGTCTTAATTATTACCCACTATCCGCGTCTCCTCAGCTATATCCGTCCAGAGTTCGTACACATTCTGCTTGATGGCAGAATTGTGGAATCAGGCGGTTGGGAACTCGCCCAACTTTTGGAGGATGAAGGATACGATCCGATACGTGAGAAATACGGAATCAGACCGGAAGTATTAGGCGACGAAGAAGCAGGAGAAACCTTATCTGCTTCAAGATAGTAAGGATGAGGTAAACACGGAGATTTACTTCTGCTGAAGCAATCACTCCAAGAAAGGGGTAGAATATGGCAGTACCCAAAACGCAAATGCAAGAAGACCTTGGCATGGACAGCGAGTATAGATACGGGTTTCATGATGATATTAAGCCTGTCTTCAAATCTCGCAAGGGCATAGATGCTGAAATCATTAATCAGATGTGTGATGTCAAAGGCGAACCCGATTGGATGCGACAATATCGGCTGAAAGCTTATGAAATCTTCAAACAAAAGCCGATGATAAACTGGGGTGGCGATCTCTCTCAACTCGACTTCGATGACATTTTCTATTACGTCAAAGCTTCTGATCGGAGTGAGCGCAGTTGGGATGACGTTCCCGAAGACATCAAGAAAACCTTTGATCGACTCGGCATTCCCGAAGCCGAGCGAAAGTTCCTCGCTGGCGTCGGTGCGCAATATGACTCAGAAGTTGTCTACCACAACATTGAGGCGGAATTGGATAAGATTGGTGTTATCTTTGTCGATACTGACACGGCTGTCCGCGAGTATCCCGATCTTATTAAGAAGTATCTTGGGACAGTTATTCCGTCAGCAGATAACCAATTTGCCGCGCTCAACAGTGCTGTTTGGAGCGGGGGCAGCTTTATCTATGTCCCCCCCGGTGTGAAGGTCGATTATCCACTGCAGGCGTACTTCCGTATCAACACCGAAAACATGGGGCAGTTTGAGCGAACGCTGATTATTGTGGATGAAGGCGCTCAAGTTCACTATGTAGAAGGTTGCACAGCTCCCACATTCTCCAGTTCGTCACTTCACAGCGCTGTTGTCGAGATTATCTGCAAGAAAGGGTCACGTGTCCGCTACACTACAATCCAGAACTGGGCAAATAACGTATATAACCTTGTCACGAAGCGAGCTGTTGCCTACGAGGACGCCCACATGGAATGGATCGATGGAAACTTAGGTTCGAAGCTGACAATGAAGTACCCTAGCGTTTATATGATGGGAAAAGGAGCTCACGGCGAGATTCTTTCAATTGCTTTTGCGAGCAAAGGTCAGCATCAGGATGCGGGGGGCAAGGTTATCCATTGCGCCCCGAACACGAGTTCGCGCATCACTTCTAAGTCGATTAGCAAAGACGGTGGGCGCTCTAGCTATCGTGGTGAGCTCAAAGTCCTTAAGGGCGCGAGCCAGTGTAAATCCAACGTTGTCTGTGATGCCCTCATCCTTGATGAGGAATCTCGATCTGACACCTATCCGGTCATCGAAATTGGTGAAAGCGACGTGAATATTGGACACGAAGCGCGTGTCAGCAAGATTGGCGAGGAGCAGCTATTCTATATGATGAGTCGCGGACTCTCCGAAGAGGAGGCTTCGACGATGATTGTAAATGGGTTTATTGAACCACTCGTTAAGGAACTTCCGATGGAATACGCAGTGGAGATGAACCGGTTAATCCAACTTCAGATGGAAGGGTCAGTTGGATAGAAATTGACAACCTTTCGAAGGTTCAATATTCCTTCTGAATGAAATTTCTAATGGAGACAGAGTTGGGGTCGGAATTCGTCCAAAATTCGCTTCGTGTTTATGAAGTGCATAAGGGCAATTTCTCACGGGAATTTGTCGAAAAAATATCCAGCGAGCAGGATGAGCCGCAATGGATGCGCTCACGCCGATTGGATGCTTATAAACTCTACGATAGCCTTCCAATGCCTCATACCACTTCCGATGATATGTGGCGTCAGAAAGTCAGTATGAGCGCCCAGGATTATTGGCGTCGTACAGCGAGAAGTATGCGAGGGTTGAAGTTAGAGGAGTATCAACCTATTGCGCTCACACCGAACGGGAACTTGACACCCACGGATACTCCAGACCGCCCTTCTTTGTCCAACACTCTGGACACGCAGATTCAATCTAATAGGACGTCAACGTCTGGGGTAATTGGTTTACAAGATGGTCTCGTTGTAGGGAGTGCTCTATCGAAAGACCTTGTACGCAAAGGGGTATACTTTGCGGATATTAATACGGCGCTGCAGGAACGTCCAGATTTCGTGCGTTCATATTTCATGTCCAAAGCCGTAACAATTGAATGGAATGGCTTTGACGCGCTGCACGGAGCCTTCTGGCAAGGAGGATACCTGCTGCATGTTCCCAAAGGCGTTGTCGTCGAGATTCCGCTGCGTGTTTTTATCGCTTTGTCTGAGCCACATCGGGCGGATCTGGCGCATACGATAATTGTTGCTGATGATTCAAGTCAGATTACAATCGTGGAAGAACAGCTATCGGGAGATGCTACCACACCAGGACTACATTGTGGCGCTGTTGAAATTTTTGTCGGACGCAACGCCCAAGTGAATTACGCACAGGTACAAAGGTGGAATCACCAAGTCTGGAACTTTTCAAGCCAGCGAGCTATTGTCGGTAGAGATGCCGAATTTCGTTGGATTACAGGGGCATTAGGGAGCCGCGTGAGCAAGTTGAATCAAGTATCCGTTCTAGAGGGTGCCGGATGTCGTGTTGAAATGCTCGGGCTCACGTTCACCCATGCTCGCCAACACGTTGATATTCACACATATCAAGAACATAAAGCACCTCACACATCCAGCGACTTGCTCTATAAAACTGTGCTCAAGAATCAGTCACAAACAGTGTGGAGTGGCATGATTTACGTTCACCCCGAAGGACAGCATACGGATGCGTATCAAAAGAATGATAATTTGGTTTTGAATAAACGCGCTCACGCGGATACGCTTCCTGGCTTAGAAATTGAGGCAAAGGAGGTCCGTTGCACCCACGGTGCAACTGCTGGCTCCATTGATGCAGAACAAGTGTTCTACCTCATGAGCCGAGGGTTGTCTTATGATCAGGCTGAAAAGGCGATTGTCGCGGGCTTTTTTGAGCCAGCAATGGCAAGAATTCCGTTGGAATCTGTCCGGGAGCAATTGCAGCAATTAGTTACACACAAACTCGCAGTTTAGAAATTGGGGATTGGGTATTTAACCCAATGCCTAATACAAATACCTAATATACCCACTAAAGAAAGGAAGCAAGAAATGAATCAACCCATGATTACCGCCTATATGAAACCCGTCTGTGGTTGGAGCAATGGTGTTCGTGCGATTTTTCAGAAATATGGTTTGGAGTACGAGGACAGGGACATTATCAACAACACGGACAACTATCGCGAAATGGTGGAAAAGAGCGGGCAGCCCCTTCAGCCGACGATTGAGATTGATGGCGTCATCCTAGCCGATGTGAACGGTGATGAAGTTGAAGCATATCTCCTCGAAGAAGGACATGTGGTGCCGAGCGATGTTGACGTTGGTGTGGCGACGGATCAAGCTTGCGCCGATCACGGTGAGGTCACGGTAAACATCGATCAGCCACAAAGCAGATTGTCAAAGTGGGCAAGTAGCTTTTTGTCAAAGTCTTGATGAAATATTTAGTATGTTTCATTACGATTCAAGAATAGTTGTAAATTTCATCAACCTTTGCGACTCATGCTAAAACGAAAGTGCAAATAGATGAAAGACGTGCTAGACTACTCACGTGGACTTTCCAATCGGGTTTGGTTCATAGTGTATTTTCACAATCCCGGCCGCAGTAACACGTCCACCCTGATGGATTAAACCGCCCCAATTGTCAAAACCACTACTTCCCCTATAGCGGCATCGTGCTACAGGGGAAGTAGTTGAGCCCGCTGGTCTATCTTACTGTCTTACACGCGAATTGTGCCTAAAATCGGCATCGCTACCCAAACCGTGATGTAGATTCGTCAAGTGATTGGAAGCAGCGTCTTGCAAATCCAAATCTGTCTGTGCTATGCGCAAGCAGGGGGGGAATGGGTGCTAGATACTGACGGTGGCAGGATTCGCGAAGTTCATACCATTAGAGCTAAAGGGCTGTGGACAACCGATTGTAAATTTGTGGATTCCTCATCGGGGCATTCACAAGTAAGTTTATCTTTGGCTATTGGACATCCACAGGTGGTTGTAGCAATTGGAGGTGTGCATGAATGATGCGTTTCGTCCTCTGGATGTGGAAGCTATCCGTGACGACTTCCCCATTTTAAAACAAAAAATCGATCCGCCGCTAGTCTATCTGGATAGTGCGGCATCTTCTCAGAAGCCGAATCGCGTTATCGAGGCATTGAGTGAATACTATCGCGCCTATAACGCAAATATCCATCGTGGCATCTATCGAATCTCTGAGAAAGCGACCGCGCTGTACGAAGAGAGCCGAAAGAAGATTGCGCGTTTTATCAATGCCCGACGCCCCTGCCAGATTATCTTTACGCGAAATACAACGGAATCGATTAATATTGTCGCCTACAGCTGGGGTAATGCCAACCTGCGAGCGGGGGATGAAATTCTTGTCTCTGTAATGGAACATCATAGTAACCTTGTTCCATGGCAACTGCTTGCTCAGCGGACAGGAGCAAAGCTACAGTTCATTGAGGTTACCGATGAAGGGTTTTTGCATTTGGAGGACTTGGATCGGTTGTTGACGGAACGCACCAAACTTGTTGCAATAACTCACGTTTCTAATGTACTCGGCACGGTCAATCCTGTTCAATCAATCACTACCGCGGCACATGCAGTTGGTGCAAAAGTCCTCATTGATGCGGCTCAAAGCGTTCCGCATTTGCCGGTTGATGTGCAAGCTATCAATTGTGATTTCCTCGCTTTCTCAGGGCATAAAATGTGTGGTCCCACCGGTATTGGTGTACTCTATGGTAAGTTGGATCTGCTAGAAGAGATGCCACCGTTTTTGGGTGGTGGTTCGATGATTCGCACCGTCCAACGTGAACGCTCAACCTATGCTGATTTGCCTCAGAAGTTTGAAGCGGGAACGCCGAGCATTGCTCAAGCGATTGGACTTGGCGCGGCTGTAGACTATCTCAACGACATTGGACTTGATGCAATCCACCCGCACGAGCAAGATCTTCTTGAGTACGCACACCAGAAATTAAGTGAAATTGAGGGTAT
This sequence comes from Candidatus Poribacteria bacterium, assembly GCA_965198175.1. Classification (GTDB taxonomy): domain Bacteria; phylum Poribacteria; class WGA-4E; order WGA-4E; family PCPOR2b; genus JAPPKS01. The sequence goes on along the minus strand of OZ240245.1, from coordinate 4,600,209 downwards.
TACTATCTATGGCCCTAAACCGCGTCATAAAGTAGGTGCGATCACGTTTAATTTAGATCGCATCCATGCACACGACGTAGCCGGCATAGTAGATCAGGACGGAGTCGCAATTCGAGCGGGGCACCACTGTACTCAACCGCTAATGCAAAGATTCGGTGTCATCGCTACTGCTCGCGCGAGTTTCTATCTCTACAATAAACTTGAAGAGGTTGATAGCCTCTATGACGGACTTCTAAATGCCCAAAAGATTCTGATACGGAGGCGGGGATGAATATCTACGAAGAAGATATTCTTGATCATTACGAAAACCCCAGTAATTATGGAACTCTTGAGAATCCCGACATCTCTTACGAAGAGGACAATCCGTTATGTGGGGATAAGATTCAGATGGATTTGACTGTCAAGGACGGTGTTATCGTGGATGTTCGATGGCGTGGTCATGGATGTACGATTAGCCAAGCGGCGGCTTCGATGCTAACCGAGCGGATTAAAGGGCAATGTTTGGAAGACGTGAAAGGGTTGGGCAGGGAGGACCAGTTGGAAATGCTTGGTATTCCTTTAGGACCCGTACGTCTGAAATGTGGACTGTTAGCGTTGAAGGTGCTAAAAGCTGGCGCTTATGGGCTTAAAGGGTGGCCGGGAGACGAGGATTAGGCGTAGGGAGGACATGGATTAATGAGCCAGTTTTTCAAGGTTGCGGAGGTCTGCGAGTTGCCTCCAGGAGGCAAGAAGATAGTTGAAGTGGATGGCTTTCCGGTCGCGGTTTTCAATGCGGATGGCGAGTTTTATGCCATTGACGACGTTTGTACTCACGATGGGGGTCCTCTCGCCGAGGGCGAGTTGGAAGGCGATGAGATTGAATGTCCCAGACATGGAGCACGTTTTAACATTCGGACAGGTGAAGCCCTCTGTATGCCGGCTGTTGAACCGGTAGAGTGTTATAAAATCAAAGTCGAAGGTGACAATATTCTTGTGTGCGTTGATTAAGAAATAGAACACGCGGTTTCTGAGAAGATGGACTAAAGCAGCAAACAGAGATCGATTTTCTCAGAGACGCTCCGTCTCTTTTGCATGAAAAGGAGATTTTGATGGTCACAGAAGAAACTGTTTTTGAGACCTTAAAAGAAATCATCGATCCAGAGGTTGGCATTAACATTGTGGATATGGGGTTAATCTACGGCGTTGACATCCAGGGCAATACTGCTAACATCACGATGACCTTAACAAGCCCTGGTTGTCCGGCGGGTGGGCAACTTATCAATGGGACGCAGCATCTTGTCGAGCAGCTTGATGGGATTGACGATGCCAACGTCAACGTCGTTTGGACACCTCGCTGGAGCCCTGAGATGATGAGCGAAGAAGCAAAGGATGAGCTGGGGATTTTTTAGGGGGCTTTTCTTGGAATGTAGACGTGATTTAGGTAAACGCCTGAAATAGAACAAAAAAATGCTATCAACTTTATCTGTCGAACAAAAGCAACCCAAAACACTTAGAAAACTCAGTGATACAACTTTCCTGATAGTTTGGAAAGATGGACACGAAAGTAAATTTCCCATTCTCTATCTCAGGCGTTTATGCCCCTGTGCAGGTTGCTCAATGGAACGACATGGTGGGCAAGATGTTCACTCCCTATTTGGCCCAAACGGATTCGGTGATGCATCTCGACTTGCCGTTCCGCACGAAGTTCGCGCAGTTGACATTCAGCTTGTTGGTCGGTACGCTATCCAATTTTTGTGGAGCGATGGTCATTCGACTGGCATTTATTCTTTTGAAACACTGCGAGAAATCTGTCCTTGTGCAAAGTGTGCTGCATTATGGAATACGAATGAAATCTCCCGATAATCGACCAAATTTCAAACTGGCCATAGGACAGGAATGAAAGGTGGAGATATTCTCGTTGAATGCCTGAAAGCGCAGGGAGTACGCTGCATTTTTGGCATGCCAGGCACCCAAAACATTCAGATTTATGATTCCCTTCTGCGGTGTGGTGCAGGCGTCATAGAACACTATCTCGTACGCCACGAATATTCTGCAACCCAGATGGCAGACGGTTTTGCCCGTTCCACTGGCGAGGTTGGCGTTGCCCTGACAGTACCCGGGCCAGGCGCGAGCAACGCCTCAACCGGCATATTAGAAGCATTTACCGATTGTGTTCCTGTGCTACTGATCACCGGCCAAAGCGATTCGAAATTTTACGTGAAACATCCAAGCAAGATGTTTCACGGCTTGGATCAGATGCACTTCTTCAAACCTATCACGAAGTATTGTGCAATCCCGAAGACGGTCGAAGAAGTCCCCATCGTCGTCGAAGATGCTTTTCGGGCGATGCGAGCCGGTCGTCCCGGCCCTGCCGTGCTGGAATTCCCTATGGACGTCATCACCGGAGAGGGGAAAGTTACTATTCCCCCACGAGTAAATCGACCCACGGTCTCCCCGCCAGATGCCGGCGACATCAGATCCGCGGCGAAAACACTCAAGCGGGCAAAAATGCCTCTCTTATTTGTTGGATCTTCCGTTATTCATGCCGACGCACGTGAGGAATTACGGCAGCTCGCCGAGAAACTCAACGCTCCTGTTATCGTGACGCGATGTGCAAAAGGTGCGCTTCGCGAGGATCACCGGCTGGCACTGAGGAATAGTAACGGTTTTCTCGCACGTCAAGGCATGCAAATCGCAGATTGTACCCTCGCAATTGGGCCGCGTTTTACCTCGATTGATACAAGGGACTGGAGTTTCGAACCTTCACGTCCGCTGATTCAGATTGATGCGGATGAAACCGAAATAGGGCGAGAGTATCCTTGCGACGTTAACGTCGTCGGCGATCTCAAGCTAACGTTGCAAGCGTTAATCGAGGAAGTTGAGGTTAGCGAAGACGATTGGAATCAGCCGTTGAATCGGCTTCGAGAAAAATTTGCGACTCAACCGCCTATGCCCCTGCTGCCGGAAATCCGTGACGTACTCCCAACCGATGGAATCCTTTCGGTCGATGTCCATTCAATTGGCTACGCTACATTTGCTGAATTTCCCATCTATCAACCCCATACTTTCCTCTATCCGTGCATCGGAGTTGCTTTGGGTCACGCTTTTCCTGCAGCGATTGGGGCGAAAATCGCACATCCGGATAAACCAGTCGTGTGCTTTAGTGGAGATGGCGGTTTCATGATGGGTGCTTTTGAGTTGGCAACGGCAATGATGTATGGCATCAATGTTGTAACGATTGTTGTGAACGATAATGCTTTGACTGCAATTAAGGGATCTCAGCAGCAGAGCTGCAACGGACGTACAATTGATACAGATCTGTTAAATCCTGATTTTGTCGAGTTTGCTAAATCGTTTGGCGCGTATGCCGTTAGGGTGAACAATCCGGCTGATTTCAAGAGAGTCCTACAAGATGCACTTGAGGTGAACAAACCTGCCTTAATCGAAGTTCCTATGGGAGATAAGCAAGAAGAGCTCATCGGCACAATTGGCTGGCTACAGTCGCAACCGTTGCGGCGGAAATAGACGAATCAGAATTGGTGACATTTCACGAAATTGAAATCAATGTCAAAATTTCGCGCCTTGCTATTTGATTTTGGGGGCACGCTAGACGGAAATGGAATCCATTGGCGTGAGCGAACCTATCGATTCATCCGGTGTAAGCATCCCGATATCGATCGTAAGGCGTTTGAACGCGCCGATTACGCCTCCGTTGGACAATTCATCGTTGGTGGGAAAGCACCAAAGCTCAATCTCCGTCAATCTGCAGATGAGATTGCCACAGGAATTTATGAACGACTCGGTTTGGATCTGGCGGAGAAAAATCGATATATCGACCACTTCTGTGAAGGTGTGGCGGAATGTCTCGATCGAAACCGCCGCTGGCTCACAACGCTTCAAAGCAGATACCAGCTTGGCGTTATCAGTAATAACTTCGGAAATACACAAGGTTGGTGTGATGAATGTGGTCTTTCCTCACTGCTTGATGTTGTGATCGATTCAACTGTTGTTGGCGTTTGGAAACCAGACCCGGAAATTTTCCACACCGCGTTGTCAGCGTTAGATGTTTCGCCCGATGAAACAATCTATGTTGGGGATACGTATTCGCACGATGTCTGTGGTGCTAAGGGAGTGGGAATGTGGACCGCGTGGTTGGTGGGCGAGGAAGAGAAGGCTTGTCCTGACCCATCAATTGTCGATGTGCAACTGGCAGAAGTCCAAGACCTGGACAGATTTCTCCCGCAATGACGAAATCAGATGCACGGCCCACCTCAACTATAGCAACAATATCAACCATTCCTAGCCCAGAAAAGGTCTTCTTCTATCCCCCTGGTATTGGGAACCACAACCCTCCTGTCTGATTTACCAAGTACTTTTGCCACGTATCATTAACGCCGATTACGTCCAGCTTAATCTGCGCCTCTCGGCAGCGTTTCAAAACATCCGAGATTGTATAAGACCCCTTACACGGCTCATCGGTAATAAGAATGAATCGTCGTTCAGCTTCTGTACGGAACTTTACTCGCGTAATCGATTTGACAATGGCATTGTAAGCTCGCTCATCGCCGCCACACTTGACATTTTCGAGTAAGCGTTCATATTTCTGATAATCCCGCGTCTGGGGAAATATCAGGGAATTATATTTGAACTTGACAATTCCTATGGTGAAATCAATGTGTTTTTCCCGAAAAATCTTAACCATGCTGATTAGATGATTTCTTACGGCTGGGATGTTCTCTTCCATGCTGCCACTCGTATCCAACAAAAAGACGATATCCGATGTTGATGAACTTGTTCCGCTAGCAATATGTCCGGCAATCGTCTGCAGCGCACTTCCAATCTGAGCATCGCGGTTAATGTGTTTAACGGTTTGGGGCTCACCGCCGGTTTCCGAATGAACAACTTTCTTTTGGGTCAAACGCGGTTCAATCTCCAAGTTGTGAGACGCTGACAGTCGTGACGAAACCTTGACAGGCTCGCCAATCAGCTCCCGTAGATAGGATTCGTTTTGGGGCTGATTGGTGAGTAAAGTATCCGATTTTGGCAATTGCACCTTGGTATTGATTGGTTTTGACCCCATCAGAAATGGTTGTTCTCCTCTAACCCGAGACTGCATTTGAGAAACAGAAGGAACGTGCATTGCTAAATTTGAGGATTGAGTGTTGGTAGTGGAGATGCGGTTTTTGAGACGCGGTAAATAAGAAGGTTGAAGGATTTCAACCTCAATTGGTTTAGCAACAATTGGATCCGGAATCGGTGGGGCAGATTGATACCATTTTGGAAAATTTATATCCACCACGAGAACCGCAATGAGGTGCAAAAATAGAGATATTACGAATGAGTTATGTGTCCGCTGTTTGGATAGGGTTTGGTTATACATAATTAGATTCCCTGGACGAAAATGGATACATGAAAGATAGCGTCAAAAAGAGATGGAGAGCTAGAGGAGTAAGTATTGGCGGTTTACCAACTACCTAAAGCCCAATCTACCGTCGTAAAGCCTTCAAGGTTTCGGTTTCCAGGGCTACAACGCAAATTGTTCGTGAATTGTTTATCTATTGTCCAATTCCTACTTCGTTCAATGGGAATTTATCATCAAAAATCTCATGTGTCAAAGGAATTCGTCACACAACGCCAACAGCCGGAAAAGACTCTACTCACACTTATAAATGTCGTTGAGATCAAGCCAGTTAAGGAACGAAGGGCTGATATTTTGCTTGCAGGCTAAGATACAAGTGTGTTACAATAACAAAAATATAAGGTCGGTTGAGGGGTTTCAGTTTTTGTAAGAGGATTGGCTTATGAAAACACCGGTACTCGTGTTGAACGCAAGCTACGAGGCAATTAATATTTGTAATTTAAAACGCGCGATGAAGATGATTATCAAAGGGGTAGCGTGCATGGAAGAAGTCTCGGATCGGGAAATCCGTTCACCAAGTATCTCAATGAAAATTCCTTTGGTAATCCGTCTAGTGAATTATGTTCACATCCCCCGCTGTGTTGTAAAATTCTCACGTAGAAACGTCTTTGTCCGAGATGCATATGTATGTCAATACTGCCATGAGAAATTTCCTCCATCAATGCTAACACTTGACCATGTTATCCCTAGATCTCGCGGTGGTGCAACAGTGTGGGAAAACGTTGCGACAGCATGCAAAAAGTGTAACATCAAAAAAGGAAATTACACACCTCGCGAAGCTCACATGTTTCCCAAGCGTTCCCCTAAAGTTCCCTCGATTATCTCTTACTTGCACCTCAGCCGTCATTTGCGTTATGACGAATCCTGGAAGAAGTATTTGTATATTTGAATCTATGCGTTATTCATTCAACATAACGTACTTTTTCATATTGAGTTTCCCGCTTGTAGGGTTCGCTTGTGCGATTCAAGCGCCCGAAGATTATTATTTTCAATTCTCATTGATGGAAGAGTGGGGAAAGTATAATCGACGAGAAACCGGGCGAGCACCTAGTGCATCAATTACCCATCCAGAAAATGCGGAACCGTTGATTATTGCATTTGAAGTTGGAGAGCCTGCTTCGGGGTGGCTTGGCTTTGTGCCCTATAAAATGGCTGAGGTCCAACCTGCTGGCGAGCCTTCTATCGATGTGCTCAAGCCCAAGGTGCCTATTTCACTTCAGCAAGAAGTACTGCGCCAAATGTTTCAAGAGCAGAAAATTCAAGCAGTTCACTGGCGTTTGAATGATGGTCGCCTTAAGGGCGAGCATAATATCGTTCAAATTCACTTCATTCCCAGTGCATTATCAGATCAAGCAATCAAAAAAGAATTCCTGATGATTTGTGCCATCGTGCATGGAGTTCAGTCGCAAGGGAATACAGTTGATGTCATAAAGGGAATTGTTGAAAGAGAAGATGGCACACCGCATATGATAGTGGAAACTCAAGTTACAGATTATGTTGCTTATCTTCGTGAGCAAATTGACAAGGCGGAGTGGGAGACTCAGGTTAAACTCAAAAGATTCTGACATGGAGCATAAAGTTCATCCAGAGCGATTAACACGAAGATGGGAGTTTCAGCGAGGGTATAAGAGAGGGAAGAAGTATTGGAATCGCTGTTTTGTTGTGTATGTGTCTCATAATTCTCTCAACGTGGTACGTCTTGGAATCACTACCAGTAAAAAGTTAGGGAATAGCGTCAAACGGAATCGAGTAAAAAGGTTGATCCGGGAATCATTTAGATTATCAAGGCACCGAATTTATCCGAATTACGATATTGTCGTTGTTGGACGAACCGCAGCGCTTGATATGAAGTGCCAGCAAGCCAAATCTTCTCTCTTACAACTCCTACAGCAAGCCAAAATTCTCAAAACGTGACTATATCAGTTCCATGAAGATTTTTCTGATTTATCTTATACGCTTCTATCGCAATTTTATTTCCCCGCTCTTTCCGCCAACTTGCCGTTTTTACCCGACGTGCTCCCAGTACACTATAGAAGCCATTATGAAGTATAATCTTTTGAAAGCGTGCTGGCTAACTCTCAAACGGTTGTCAAAGTGCCAACCCTATCACCCCGGTGGCTATGATCCTCTCAAATAAGATTCTAAGTGATTCATGTGGCTGAATGGGGTCAAGCATAAAAATGTCGGGAATCTGTAGTAAGTTAACCGGAGCGCGTAAATCCTAACCTCCAGCTTCCATCTGTTACTCTGCCGACTTGTGGCGCTAGCACCTAGCATCTATAGAATGCACATGAATACTCACCGCGTGCATATGTGAATATAACTTTCTAGAGTTATAATCCTTCATCCATGAGGAGATTTTTTAATGGAGAAGCGCTATATCCTAGCGATTGCGCTCATGATTATTGTAATGGTTGGCTGGACCATCTTCTTTCGTCCACGACCGCCAGAGCAAACCCCCGAAGGAGAAAAGAAGGAGACGCCGATATCCTCGGCTGAATCTACGCTTGAGACGTCTACTCCAACACAAAGGAATGAGTCATCGCTTTATTTCAGTAGGGCTCAAGAAAGCCCAAGAGTTCATGTTCAAACCGACAACTATGAAATTGCCTTTGTCGTCGAGGATGCGATTGTCCAAGAATGGAGACTCAGAAAATATCCGGATCGATCCGGCAGCAATGAATCGATCAACTTGATTCCAGAAAGGGCCTACAGTTGCCTTCTTGTTGATTTTCCAGAAGAATTGCGGAATGACGCAGTGTCGGCTGTCTGGAAGGCGGATAAAAAACAGGTGATTCTCACCGATCGGTCTCAAGACACGCTGACCTTCAAAACTCAAATTGGAGAGAAACTCAAGGTATCCAAAGAATTTACGTTTTATCAAGATCGCTATTATGTGGACGTAGAACTGACTTTCGAAAACATATCAGATCAACCGTTGAAGGGATATGAACTGTATTGGGGACCCGGGATTAATGCAGATCTTCTACGCCATGAGCGTAAGCACAGTGGCAAAGGGAGGCGACCTTCTAGAAATGAGGGGGCAGTAGCTTATATAGGGCGCGGCAAGCCAAGCCAAGATCTTAGCGAGTCAGAGATTACAGCTCCCGTCTTATGGGCGGGTCTGAATAGCAAGTATTTTGCCGCGCTTATGATTCCAGATCCATCGCTCAATGTCCAATATCAACGTAAAAAACTCGACGATAATGGGGAAAATCCATCGGCTGATATTGCTGCTTCGACAGACGCAGCACGTCTCATCATTTCCGGCTTTTCCGCCGGTAAACGCCGTACCGATGTTTTTCGCATCTATGTTGGCCCCAAGGAAGATGCCATCTTGAAAAAGATTACACATCGTGACGCGCCTGATGTCCCGCTCAGAATGAGCAAAATTATCGATTTTGGCTTTTTGTGGCCAGTCGCCTGGGCGATGCTCTGGTTGCTCCACGGATTCCATCGTATCATTGGGAATTATGGAGTTTCAATTATTCTTTTGACCTTATTAACGAAATTAGCCGCCTACCCGCTGATTCGGAAGAGCTACAAGTCGATGAAAGAGATGCAGGAACTCCAGCCCTTACTCGCAGAATTAAAGGAGAAGTATAGAGATGATCCACAAAAGCTGAATCGTGCCACAATGCGATTATACAAGGAACACGGTGTCAACCCACTAGGAGGCTGCATTCCTATGATACCGCAGTTGCCGATCCTCTTCGCGTTATTCACAGTTTTTGGAAATGCCGTTGAGCTTCGAGGCGCCTCTTTCTGCTTATGGATGGATGATTTGTCCGCACCTGATACCTTATTCTTGTTACCCTTTACGATTCCTCTGATTTTGACCCAGATTGATGCAATTCGGTTTCTACCCATTATCTACGGTGTGACAACCTTGTTGCAACAAAAAATGAATGCGGGGGTGACGCCTATCGCAGATAATACTCAGGCAAAGATTATGCAGTTTGTACCGTTTATCTTTGTATTTGTTCTTTATAATTGGGCATCGGGATTAATTTTATATTGGACATGTAGTAATATTTTCGAAATTGGACGGCACTATTTCACTCGGCTCCGGGAATCAGATGAAACCGAATCCGTTAGAACCCTACCATCAGGAAAGCAATCTCAACTAACAAAAAGGAAATCTCAACTCCAAAAGCGAAGATCCTGATTCAATCTTTCATAATTATTGAATCTCCTACTGGAGTTTCGGGAAGACGACGGACCGTGCAACAATATATTGAAACGGAAGGCAGAACCACAGAAGAAGCTTTGGCGCACGCACTTGAAGAGCTCGACGTTAGCCGTGAACAAGTCAGTGTGAAAGTAATTCATGAAGCTACGAAGGGAATTCTAGGATTAGGCACGAAATTAGCCAAAGTCCGTGCCACCGTAAAAGAAGATGTTTCCTCAACACCGGAAATTGTGCTCCATGAAATTTTATCCCGTACCGGAGTCGAAGCAGAGATTGAAATCCGGAATATTGATGGTAGCATTCATCTCATTGTAAGTGCTGATACCCCTGGCTTGCTGATTGGTAGACATGGACAGACGCTCAATGCAATCGAATACTTGGTCAACTGTATCTTGAATAAGTCATCTCTCGTTAAGAAGAGAGTTTTCGTAGATGCAGAAGGGTACCGAGAACGTCGTGAAACTATGCTCGTTGATTTGGCTTATCGGACTGCTGTCAAAGTGAAGCAGACAAACCTAGAGATTGTCCTCAATCCGATGACACCTCGGGATCGCCAGATTGTTCACGCTACCTTACAGTCGGACAATTGCGTACGGACCTATAGCCGTGGAGAGGGCGCGTTGCGCTGCGTCGTCGTTGCCCCACGCGACAACTACGATACATAACAAGGGGTATGATTCCATCTCTGATACAATCGTAGCAATCGCAACGCCGCGAGGCGAAGGTGGCCTCGGGATTGTCAGGGTTAGTGGCTCCCTCGCTGTCCCTATCGCTTGTAAGATTTTCCGGTCACCGCGTCGTATCTCCCCGGCTGAATTTCCAACCCACACGCTCAACTATGGACATGTTGTCCATCCTGATTCAAATGTTGTGATCGATGAAGTGATGCTAGGTATTATGTTAGCGCCCAAATCTTATACGGCTGAGGATATCGTTGAGTTTAACTGTCACGGAGGCGTCATCCCTTTACAACGTGTGTTCGAATTGACACTACAAGCAGGAGCGCGCCTTGCAGAGCCAGGTGAGTTCACCAAACGAGCCTTTCTCAATGACAGGTTGGATCTTGCCCAGGCAGAAGCGGTTGTCGATTTAATTCGATCCCAAACAGAGCTCAATTTTCGGGTTGCGATGGATCAGCTGAGCGGTAAGCTATCTCAAGAAGTCAACGCGCTTAGCGACCGGCTTGCAAACTTGCTTGCAGAGGTTGAAGCGTCAATTGATTTTCCTGATGAAGACCTTGATTTCATTGATTCCACGACGATGAGGAAAACCGCTGAAGCTATCCTCAAAGGGTTGGCTCGCCTGATGACGACAGCGTCGGATGGAAAAATTCTGCGAGAAGGCATCCGTATCGCGATTCTCGGCAAGCCAAATGTTGGGAAATCGAGCTTACTTAACACTCTGTTGCAGGAGGAACGGGCAATTGTCACGGAAATTCCCGGCACGACTCGAGATACCATCGAAGAGCCACTGAATCTGCGTGGCATTCCGCTCAGGTTGATTGATACCGCAGGTATACGTCAAACTGCCGATGTTGTTGAGCAGCAAGGCGTAGCGCGTAGCAAATCCTATATAGATGGCGCCGATTTGCTTCTAGTGATGTTTGATGCTTCCCAACCTTTAACGGAAGCGGATGGACAATTATTAGATGCTGTCAACTGTCGTATAGCAATTTTCGTATTAAACAAGGTGGATTTACCTCTAGTAACCACCCCCGCAGATCTGCGGACTTATGCTCCCCAGAAATCTATTGTTCAAACTTCCGTTCTACATGGAGAGGGTATTGAGGATTTGAAAACGGCGATTCTCAAGGAAATTCTCAAGGGCAGAGAAACCATAGGAGAAGGGCTGATTGTCACAAATCTTCGTCACTACGAGGCATTGCGCCGGGCACGAATTGCGCTTGAACAAGCGCGTGAAAGCTTATCTCAGACAATGCCCCTTGACCTGATTGCGGTTGATTTGCGTACCAGTTTAGACTGTCTTGGTGAGATTGTTGGAAAAATAACAACCGAAGACATTCTGGACCGCATTTTTTCGCAATTCTGCATCGGCAAATAAAATGGAGGGATTCCAAATGTTGGGACCACAGCAGCTGTGGTGTCCCCGCTGTAAGCGGTACGTGGAAACGGAACAAAAGCAAAAAAAAGTGGGAAGACATGGCAAATTGGTAAAGATTATCACAACTTGTGGAAGATGCCGGACAACATTGAGTAGTAAGACAACCAGCACTCAAGTGTTTGAACAGATGCAAGCCAAAGCGGCTGCTGAGCAAATGCCAAGTGATTCAGAAAGAGAGGAAACTGAGAAAGAAGATGTTGAAGCTTGACCCATTACCCACACGCATTTGGACGTCCGATGTGACTATTGGATGTCGAAGGAGGAGATGGGGTTTATTCAGTCCGTACCCCAACCCAAATACCTGTTTGACTCCAGCAATTATTCGAGTTTGAACCTAAAAAGATTGTAACCTAGCCCTGCGAGTTTTCAAAACACTTCGGGGCGAATATGAGAATAATTTAACCCAAGACGGTACTGATTTCATGTGCCAACTCCATTTTTGGAACTATGCTTACACTATTCTCAATGAGGTGAGCAATGATACGCTTTACCCCATAAGCGCCAACCCCAATTTTGAAGGAGAAAATAAATGTTTAATTTTGTTTGGAAACAGAGGCAGCACACAGCGTTGGCTATCCTAACGCTCACTGCCGTTGCCTATTCACTCGCCTTCGCAACAACAGAAATTAAGTGGGAAAAGTCAATTGAAAAGGGAATGATGGAAGCCCAGAAGACGGGCAAACCCATTATGATGGACTTTTACACAGAGTGGTGAGGTTCCTGTAAGCGGCTGGATGCCACTACGTTTAGTGATTCAAAAGTTATTGAGTTGTCAGAGAAATTTGTTTCCTTGAAGGTGAATCCGGAGTCAAGCGATGAACACGCTAAAGCTTACAGAACATACGGTGATGGAACGGGGGCTGTCCCAGCTATTGCATTCGTTGACACTGAAGGGGATTCCATCAGTGTCATTGTTGGTTACCGAGATGCCAAACAATTTTCTGTGCTGATGGAGGAGACCCTCAAGAAGGAAGAACGGTTTCAGGAACTCAAAACTAAACTCAGAGAAAAACCGAATGATCCGAGGATCAATGCTGAAATCGCAATTATCTATGCCAAACGAGGGAATTTCAAGAAGGGCAAACCTCTTGCTGATAAAGCCTTTAAGCTGGATCCAGAGAACACAACCGGGCTGTTGCCGGAAATCCACTTCAACCTGGGATTACATTACGCAATAAATGTTAACGAAGAAAACAGGGAAGACTTTTTTCGGAAGGCAGAGACGCACTTTCGGACAGTCATCGAAAAATACTCACAAAGCGCAGTTTATGAGCAGGTCCAGTATCACCTGGGCTTAACCTATGCGCTTCAAGAAAAGTATCAACAGGCAATCGAACTTCTTGAGAAATTGAGCGATTCTAAGAACGAAGACATCAAGACGAACGCTGCCGTTTTGCTGGATCGCATCAAAACCTTAATGAGTAAATCTCACTAACATAACAAACCGAGTTCTTATTATACGCCCGTGTCTGTTGCGATACGGGCGTTTTTTAGTTCCGTAGTGCCTCAATCTCAGCGAGCGTTAGCATTCGATACTCTCCAAGTGCGAGATCTCCAAGTTGGAGGTTTCCTATCTGCACCCGCTTCAGTTCAATCACCTTGTGCCCGACAGCCCGGAACATACGGCGAATTTGCCGTTTCTTGCCTTCATGAATAACGAGTTTAAATTGTGTTAATTCTCCTTTACGCCCAATTTGAACTACGATTGCGGGCGCAGTGCAACCCCCTACAATCTTGATCCCATTGCGCAATTGCTGAATGGCTCGTTGGCTTGGTTGACGCTCCACCTGTGCGATATAGGTTTTCTCCACCTCATGGCTTGGATGAGTCAGCCGATACGCGAATGTACCGTCGTTGGTCATGAGTAGAAGACCTGTTGTATCGAAATCCAACCGTCCCACTGGATAAATGCTTTGGGGAACGTCACGCACAAGCTCCATGACAGTTGGACGGTCCCGCTCATCACGGCGCGTTGTTAGGTACCCCACGGGTTTGTTTAGCATCAGATAAATTTTCTGTGATTTTCCCTCAACACGGTTTCCATCAAACTTAATTATATCCGTCTCGGCAACTATATGCCTACCGGGAACCCATATACGCTCATCGTTGACTGTTACCCGCCCCGCTTGGATATACTTTTTCGCGTTGCGTCGAGAAGCTATGCCACATTCAGCGAGGAATTTTTCAAGACGCATGGACATGTCCATATGCCATTGAATGGATTGGGAGACTGGAGGTGTTGCCTAACGTGTAAAGCCAAATCTATTGTGAAACTGCTCAATCCGCCAGCCATTGGCAGCAGCAATTCGACGCAGTTTCCCATCGGGATTGACAGCGACCGGATGACCCACTAGTTGAAGCTTGTGTGCATCGGAGTAGTGGTTCCCATAGGCATAGGATCGGCTGAGATCGAAACCGTGCTCCTTCGCAAGCTGTTGGACTAAAATCGCCTTGTTTTCACCATAACAATTCGAGCCAAGTCGACGACCAGTGATATACCCGTTGACAACTTCCAACACATTTCCAATCATCATATCCGTTTTCAAGTAATCGTGAAACAATCTGATTAAAATCTCTAGAGATCCTGATAAGATGATTACCGTTCGTCCTTCCGCCCGATGAATTCCAATGCGTTCAAAAACTCGGGGAGAAATCCTGTTAATGAGACGTTCCGCAATACAAAGCTGCGCCATTTCACAAATGTGTTGGTAGTCCAGCCCTCGTAAATAGACTTTGTTCGCTTTCGATTCGCGAAGATTTCTGGACTTGATAAAATAGACAGCCCAACTTAACAAGTTGCTCAGAGGAATTTCCCCATGCGCTAGTAGGTATTTGAGGAAAACCTTCTCAGAAGAGTGACTGATGATAGTTCCATCAAGATCGAAAATTGCGCAAGTACGCATGAAAAAACTCCCAAAGTAGGCATGGGTATCAAGTGTTTGTTTATTCCTGAATATCTAAATCTGATAAGACTTACACAAAGGAGCTGAGCTGATAATGTACCAGCGTTGCTCCCATCGGATTGACAAATCCGATATAGAGCTGGATTTGGCAATTCCCACCGATTGATAATCAATCCACTTCAGTTCCTAGAGACCAAGTGCATAAGCCCCAACTGAGTTGGATGGGATTCCCCATCCTTGTAGAGCGAGATGGGATTTTGCCTTGCGATACAATCAGCAGCAGATGCAAAAGCCAATCTCCATTCAGTATCAGTCTTAAACACATCATTCTACAGACTGTCCCAATGCGGTTCGGTAGTCTTTAACCGCTTGTTCGAGTCCGACATGGACGGCATGAGAGATTAGATGATGACCGATAGAAACTTCTAGCAAGCCTGGTAACTTTCTCATTCGAGGCAGATTGTCTAAATTGAGATCGTGGCCGGCATTAATGCCTAGCCGTACACTGGCTGCCTTTTCAGCAGACCTAACCAGCAGGCCGAACTCAGCTTCAATCTCTTGGTCTGACTTTGCCGATGCGTAAGGGGCAGTGTACAACTCGATTCGGTCAGCGCCAACTTCCTTCGCCAATTCAATCTGGTGCAGATTTGTACCGCTAAATAAACTTACGCGAATCCCTGCACCTTTTAAACGCTGAATAACCGGCCTGAGTTGCTCTCCATCTTTCGCAACATCCCAGACGTTGTGGCTTGTAACTTCGCCCGGTACGACAGGTACGAGCGTGAACTGACTAGGACGAACCTCCATGACCATATTGAGCAAATCGGGCCTAGGGTCACCTTCGATATTGTATTCAACCGTGAGCATCTCAGCAATCTCGTAAACATCATTCGCCGTAATATGTCGTTCATCCGCTCTTGGATGAACTGTGATCCCTTGTGCGCCAGCCCTGATACAGGTCTGGACGGCTTCAATCACATTGGGACAATCGCCACCTCTAGCATTTCTTAAAGTCGCAATTTTATTCACATTCACACTCAAGTTAATCATTTTTCTTTTGCCTCCATCAACTCTAACCCATCTTCAATAAATTTGGCCGTAATTTCCATCATCACCGGCGAATGCTTCACATCACAACAGTTTCATCAGTTTATCAATTGCCTTCAAGCCGGAGCCTGTGAGAATTGATACGGTCAGGTCGCCTTTACGGATGATTCCGTCTTCCACGAACTTGTTGAAGGCTCCGACGATGACCGCTGAAGTAGGTTCGACAAAGATGCCTTTTGCTGCGAGAATCGTAATCCCATCTTTTATTTCTTCATCATTAACAATCGTGAAGGCGCCATTTGTTTCACTGATTGCTTCCGAGATCATTTGTACACGAATCGGCAACTCTGATGTGATGCCTTCGGCAAGTGTCTCTTGTGTCTGCAGAAACCTTTCAATTTGCTCCTTATTTTCAGCGTAAGCTTTGTAAATCGGGGAACACGCAGCGGATTGAACGCCGAGTAGACACGGTAGATTGGAGATGATTTTCTGATCGTATAACTCCCGGAACCCGATGTACAAGCCCACGTAAATACTTCCATATCCCACCGGACAAATGACCTGATCGGGAGTTTTCCAACCAAGTTGTTCGACAATCTCAAAGGCAACCGTTTTTATCCCTTCCAAGAAGAAGGGATTCCAGTTATGTGAGGCATAGTAGGTTGTTTCTGTCGCTTGAAGCACAGCTTGCGTTGTTGCCGCTCGGTTTCCATCAATCAGTTTCAGTTTCGCGCCGTACAGTGCAATTTGTGCTAGCTTACCTTTTGATGTAGACGCGGGACAGTAGATCGTACAGTCGATTCCGGCGAGCGCGCTATACGCAGCTATCGCCGCGCCGGCATTGCCTGAAGAATCTTCGACGATGTTTTCTACGCCGAGTTCTCTGATTTTGGACAATAGAACGGATGCTCCTCGATCTTTGTATGAACCCGTCGGAGAGATGAAGTCCAATTTCATATGATGATTATACGGGGGTTGGTTCAATGCTACAAGTGGCGTCATTCCTTCACCGAAAGAGACAATCGACGCATCGTCGCTGATTGGGATCGCTTCACGATAACGCCAGAGGGTGTTGTCACGCTGGGCAATCTTGTTGATTGGGAATACAATCGCTCTTTTTCTTAGTTCTAGCGGTTGCCCACAATCGCATCTGTACCGAATTGCGTCGATAAGATATGTTGTACCGCATTGGTTGCAGACGTATTCGATCATAGATTCAATTTTAGACGTATGGACATCCGCATTGTGCGCCCATGATTACGGTCTATTAGCTGTCGCGTCTTTCATTCTGTATCTGTTGCGCAGCTTCTAACAACGCAGCCGCTAGAAACTGTGGATTAACCTCATCCTTTCCACGAAACGTCCTAACCTTCTCCCCGCGAATCTTGAGTACTGCGAGTTCTTTCCCTCCTAAGTGAATTCCAGCTTCTGCATTGCGCGTCTCTCCGGGACCATTAACTTCACAGCCCATGATGGCAACCGGAATCTTGATGCCGTGCGTTTCCAATAACGCTTCAGTGGCAGCAACAATCCCTTCGTAATCTGCCTGTGGATCGCCTCTTCCGCAAAACGGACACGAGACAACATCTAAAATATTATCCGCTAAGCCTAATGTGCGGAGTAACTCCTTCGCCGTTAGGACTTCCTCGACCGGGTCGCCCGTAATCGAGATTCGAATAGTGTCGCCAATACCCTCCATCAACAGCATACCGATGCCGATCGTGGATTTGACGTGCGCCCGGCGAGGCGTTCCTGCTTCCGTCACACCGAGATGGAGTGGATAGTGCACCTTGGCTGAGAGCAGCCGGTTCGCCTTAATCATCCGCCGCGGATCGCTGGATTTGACAGAGATTGCGATGTCCGTAAAATCGTGGTCTTCGCAGATTTTAACGTGGCGCATTGCGCTTTCGACAAGTGCTTCTGCTGTAGGTGAGGGGTATTTATCTAGCAAATCTTTTTCCAACGATCCCTCGTTGACACCGATGCGGATTGGGGTATTCGCGGCTTTCGCCGCTGAGAGCACTTGGGCGATTCGCTTTTCGTTTCCGATGTTCCCAGGGTTGATTCGGACTTTCGCGACGCTCGCATCAACAGCAGCAAGGGCATATCGATAGTTAAAGTGGATATCTGCAACAATCGGCACAGAAGCGCGGTTGACGATTGTGGACAGTGCCTTGGCATCCCTTTCTTCAGGAACCGCGACGCGCACAATTTGTGCACCGGCTTCCACACACCGTTCGATTTGGCGTAAGGTTGCGTCTCTATCATGCGTTAGGGTAGTCGTCATCGTTTGTATCGGAATCGGGTTCCCGTTACCGATTAATACGTTTCCAACATTTACTTGTAGTGTGGGTTTTCGATTGCTGATTGGTGATAAATTTTCCATATGTCTTTTTCCTTCGGATTGACCGATAAGCGGATGGATACACAACGTGTGAATTGGTAACAGCTAGATTAAATTTCCATTAAACTAACCCTCTTCGCTTACGTAAAAACCACTCTAACCCGAGAAGCAGAATAATTCCACCAAAAATCACCGGCATGTCCCAAATACCCTCATTCACAAGGCTCGATTTTTCGCTTTCGACTAGCGGAATTTGATTCGCCATCTTGGATGCATTTTCTATCGTATAATATTCGCCACCACTAATTCTAGCGAGGGTTTGAAGGAGTTCCGTGTTGAGCTCCGCGTTCGTGAATTCCGCGTAAGATTCCCCGACCGTAAAGAGCCCGTGTTGTTCACCAAGGCTCTCGCCACCTAATGTGCCAAATACATCTACCCTATACTCCTCCCGCCGTGGCGCGATGAATCGGGCTGTGTACCATCCATCTTTCCCAAGCACTTGCTTAAGATGGAGCTCCTTCCTTTTTCCTCCTCCATCGGTGATGATTGCGTGTATCTTTGCCAGATTTGTCAATTCAAACTTATGATCGTAAGCGGTGGCTTCTATGATTACAGGCTCTTTCAAAGAATAAGAAGTTTTTGCAATCTTGAGTTTTAAATGGTCTCTGGAAGTCGTTGTCAGCCATTTTGCTGTCTGACGCCAGAAGCGCTCGTGGCTTTCGTGGAGATCGCCGTCTGTTGGGGTAAACATCTTCCATCGCCATGAGCTGTGAGGAGTAAAGATCTTGACACGTCCCGCGTTGTAATTATGGGTAGCGATGAGGACACGGCTCCCAAATTCATTGCGATCTGTAGGGTGGACAGCGATAACTGTTGCACCCGCTTTTGCCCGCTTCACTTTACTATAACCGATTAAGGGTGGTAATTCACTCCAACGGTTCGCGTTCTTCAGCGGATCATCCGCTAAAGCCATCAATGAATCGGTTTTGCCTGCAGAGGTTAATTGCAACATAAAGCCTTCATCACGCCGCTCCATATTTCGCTGAGGTAGCCCAGAGAATTGGCTTTTCATCCGCGTGGGAAGAGGAGGCAGCCCCAACTCTAGTTCAACAGGAAGCATTCGAGCAATGGGGGTATTGATGTAAGCGTCCGCCATTCTAGGATTGCTCAAGGATTCTGAACCGCCTAGCATTAGAAATCCGCCACCACGTGTGCGAACAAATTCGACGGTGTTTTCTAGTTGTTCCTTCGTGAATTGTGATGCCGCGATATTTCCAAAGATAACCGCGTCGTAATCGAAGAGAACCTTTTTTGAGTCTGGATAGAAGCCAAATTTGTAGTTAGGCGCCCCTTTCGTCCCCTTGAAATGCGCATCATCAACGAGGCATCGATCCGTGAGTCGGATATTCGGATCATTCTTGAGGGCGCGCTTAATGAAAGCGAATTCGGCGCGTGGTCTGCCTTCGATGAATAAAATCTTGACACGCTTATTAGGAACTACTTTCAGAAGAAACTGCTTGGCGTTGTTCTGGGGGATAGCTTCGTCCGGTTCTGCTGGAATGTGTACCACATATTTCTGCGTCCCTGGGTTTTGCGGAATAAACTTGATTGGCACGCGTCGAGTCAGGTGACTTTTATCAAGATTAACCCTAAGCATCTTGACAACACGGTTTTCATCTGTCAAATGTAAATTAACTGTTCGTTCGCCGTATCCTTTACGCTTAACGGTCGTCCAAATTTCGACCGGGGAATCTTCTTCCGCCATCCGAGGCACGTCAATTTTCACAATCTCAATATCTGTTATCTCCTCCGTCAAGCCGACACCAACCGTATGAATCGGAATCTTGCGATCCCGCATCCGAAAAGCAACTTTGCTGATATCTACCTCACTCCTATCCGCCCCATCGGAAAAAACCACCACACCAGATAAAGGCATCTCTTGGAAATCTTCCAGCGCCTCATTGAGGGAGGCAGGTAAGTCGGTTTTTTCACCGTGTGCCTCCAGAAAAGACAGATGGCTGTAAGTATTCTGTGAATCCTCTCTGGCAGGTATTCCTATCCGTTTCGCACCGGCATCAAAGGTGAAGAGGCGTATCTTGAACTTCTCACTGAGCGTATTGACTAGTCCTCGATCTGGCTGGAAAAGCAAGCGGCTCACACTTTTTAGCCGGGATTCTCCGTCAACGGAATCGGTAATCTGCATGCTCTTGGAACTATCCGCAAGCAGCAATAGATAGGAGTCATCAGACTTCGTTTGGTAAATAGCGACAAATGGCTTTAACAGGCAAAATGCAAGCGTACACAGTGCCCCAACTCTCAGAAAAATCAAAAAGCCGCGAAGCCCCCGATTTGTTCGTGCAATTGTTGTGCGATATGCCCAGATTGAGGTTGCGATTAGCGCAATGAAAAAAAAGAAAAGAATGAGTCTTGGAAGGCTGATGCCGAGATGAAAATCCCCTCTGTGAAAAATGTCAATGGGGTATTTCATCAACTTTTCAAACATAATCGCTTTGCACTTGGAAATCCAGAAATTTTCAAAGTCTTGATTCATTATAGGTTCATTCGTTCATAGCCGTATCGGAACACCTTCTTGCGCCGATTGATTTGCCGTGAGTGAAATTGCCAGGCTTTTGACAGCGTCACCGTAGGGGCTAAGAATTCGAGAACCATCGCATCTGTATACGGCATCAACAAACACTTCATCGATACTTGGTCCCGGTGCTTGTTTGGAGACAAATTGCCCATTTTTCTTCACTTCCAAGCTGCCTGCGTCCCAATGGATGGACTGATCGTCATACAGAATGTCCAGCACGTTAGCATGTGACCAGTTGCTCGGGTCATACGACCAAGATGCGGTCAACGATCCAATGGCGCCATTTTTAAATTTCAGCGTCACGCAGTTGTTGTCAGGACAATCAATGTCTTTCAGAATACGGTTTGTTTGCACGGCGTAGACCGCATCCACTTCACCAACGAGATAGCGCATCATGTCGATAGTATGTGTTGCCTGCTCCACTAACTGTCCCCCCGACTTACTCATCTGATGTAGCCAACTGCTTGGAGCGTCGCGTCCGGTGCCACTCCAGTATTTTCCAACGACCATATTGACCACTTTGTCGTCGAGAATCTGACGCGCCATCTGTGTCGATCCCAGATACCGCAGTTGATAACCAACGCAGGTGATGACACCAGCAGCAGCTACCGCCTCCTCAATCCGTTGCGCAATCTCCATGTTGATTGCAACCGGTTTTTCGACGAAAAACGGAAGTTTGCATTCGATGACATCTAACTCAGGCTGTCCATGGGCGAACACGGGAAGACTGATATACACGGCATCAAGGGTTTCTCGTTCCAGCATTGCTTTGTGGTTGGTATAAGGTTTCGCGTTATAGCTCAAAGCGGAACTGGCAGCGCGAGTTTCCTGGATGTCGCAGGTTGCAACAATCCGAGCGTTTTGCATATTGAACAGCTGTTGCAGGTGTCCATTCGCGTTACCGCCACAACCGATAAAGCCAATTTTAACTTCTCCCACTGACTGGCTCCCCCTTTAAACGGCATTCATCCATGTTGAATCAGCTTGTAGATTCTAACCATGCCTCTGCAAACAAGCCGACACGGCATCAGAGATTGTATCAAATTGTAACGCTACCCGTCAATGTCTTTATCGGAGCAGCGCATCAGCAGATAAACCGGACTAAGGCAAAACACTAAATCCCAAGCTACAAACTATCCTACGAACGTCACCCCGTCCTCGCTGATTGCCCGAATTCTGGACTGGGACTTAAAGGCGAGGTTGTCACAGATTTGCGGGAGAAGATGTGCCCTGGTGTGAGAGGCTGAGGAAAGAGACAATAAAATAGCGAGTGCTTTACAGCAACCATTACCTGTTACTGAAAGAGAGGAGGAATTATATCCACGCACACGAGTAAGCTGGTACCAACTACGTAACTAATTTAAAAAAAATCTGTTGGCTATTATTTTGTAGAAGATGTTTAAAATAGGCTTAATGAATTTTATCACAGGAATGATGGTTCATTTGCATCTCCTTTTGCCGCTGTGGTACACTTTGTACGAGGCAATGTTCACGTTTTAGAAGACAAATTGGTAGAGGAAGGATGAAATGTGGTTAGACAATTTATCATATTATCAGCAACCGTGATATTCGTTCTATTCTGCTATGTGTCAGATTCGGGGAAAATCGGTGAGATTGCGGCGGACAAAGATTACTCTCAAGATCACATCTACACAGTATTGCCCTTTGATGCAATCCCTGCAATCAAGAATCCACAGTTTGTCTCTGCCAGCGAGGCAAAATTGCGCGACGATTCACCAATGATTGGAGTCAGTTTCAACGGTGAAAGCCACGCCTACTCTATCTATTTGCTTAACGGGCACGAAATTGTTAACGATGTTGTTGGCGGTGTGAAAATCGCGACCACGTGGTGACCACTCTGTCGAACGGCTATCGTGTATAGTCGCGAACTCGACGGAAAAACCTATACGTTTGGGGTTTCGGGCAAACTGCTGTACGATGCACTGCTGATGTATGACCATCAAACGCGCGCCCTCTGGTCACATATCACAGGCGAAGCAGTGACAGGACAACTCAAGGGGAAACGGTTAACGATGTTGGCTTCAATGCCACAGATCACCTGGAAGGAGTGGCGATTAAACTACCCGAATTCAAAAGTACTCTCTGTTCAGCTCGATCCGCGTCATCCAGAGCGACGAATCGAAGAGCGGAGATTCGATAGTTATGCAAGCTATCGTGCCGGCTCCGACACGGGGATAAGTTCCACGCGATATACCGATAACCGTTTGCCGAGTAAAGCGATTGTTATCGGTGTGCAAATCAATGCCCGTTACTGCGCCTATCCTCTTACAGCGTTTGAGAGGAAATCCGTAATCAACGATGCCATTGACGGTGTGCCGGTGTTAGCATTTCACGACAACGTGTCAGGTGCAACCGCTGTTTTCATGCGCACACTGGAGGGGACGATTCTCACTTTTGAGCCGCGCAGCAGACATTTTGCCAAAGATACAACGACAGGAACGCGGTGGAATATGATCATCGGTGAGGCAACAGAAGGAAAACTTAAAGGTAAGACACTAGAGCGGCTACCGGCGATGAATATCTATTGGTTTGCATGGGGACGTTACCACCCTGAAACAATTGTTTATAAATTGTCGAATTTTTGAATTGGTGATTCGGTGCAGATGGTCAAAAGTCCAGAATCTTTAGAATGGATTTACGAACTCCCCCGAAATAATCTAAGATAATAGCAGTAGAAATTCACAAATCAGAAGGGAAAATGTCGAAGATGATGAAACGAGAAAACGATGTTAGACCTCTCTGGTGTAAACAACATCCAGACGAGAAAACGAGAAAACGGAACCCCGCCTTCCAACTAACCAACAAGCTCTTTCTCCTGATTATCTGCTGCATGTCCATCACAACATACACTGATGCGGACAATTTTCTGACACGGCTGGATCGAGATATATTCGATGCAATCTACGACACTCCGCCTCAGCGTGAACCGATTGGTACAGTTATGGAGAGGATGACTGACCTCGGCGATGCTAGAACGATGATGGGACTTTCGATTATCCTCATGGCTTACGGAGATGATTTACATCGTGATACAGGTAGGTTGATGTCATCAGCTTTCATTGGCACTGGCGTGGTTATTTTCGGAGTGAAGGAAATTATTCGCCGTAAGCGTCCACTAGATAATCGACTTGGCAATCCTGCCTTCCCATCGGGGCATACGGCTTATGCTTTTGCGGCAGCAACTGTTCTCAGCAATCGGTATCCTAAACTCCGCATTCCACTCTACATTAGTGCTGGCTTGGTAGGCCTTTCTCGTATCTACTTGGGCAGACATTATGCTTCCGATGTTATTGGCGGTGCAGTCGTCGGGACAATTGCAGGATCGGTCATTTTGCATCATCAGGCGACGTTGTTGAAGTGGGAGTTCTAACCAAAAGCACGTTCATGGCTTTTTGCTTGACAGCTAGCGTAGATCGTGCTAGATTGTCATCACAAAAACGAGAATGCGTATTATAAAAGACAAAGTAAAAATCGTAAACCTCCCCTAGCCGTAAGCCGTTTAGAGAGAATATCTTGTTCCTCATTCTTTCCTGACAGCTCTTTCAATTTCCAGTGATAAACCTCTCATGGATACAATAGTTGAAGATGAAATATTGGTCGCACACTTTCAAGCTGGTCGGCAAGACGCATTCGATGAACTAATGAAGCGGTATAAGCACAAAATCTTTTACTACCTACTCAGATCTGTCAATAATTATGAAGATGCTGAAGAATTGACCATTGAGGTGTTTGTCAAGGTCTACCGTGCGCTTGGAGACTGGCGACCTCAAGCGCGCTTTTCGACATGGCTCTATAGAATCGCCTATAACCTGTCAATCGATCATCACCGCTCGAAATCTCGGCGAATGGCATACTCACTTGACGACGAAGAGCTATCAATTGATGAGCCTATGGCAGATGATTTGAGAAGCAATCCTGAGTGGCAAGTTGAAGAAAAGGATCGGCATCGCATTATTCGTGACGCAGTTGATCGGCTTTCGCCAAACCAAAAAGCGGTCTTCATGCTGAATCGTTATGACGGCTTACAACTCAATGAAATTGCGGAAGTGCTCGGTATAGCGGAAGGCACCGTAAAGATTCACCTCCATCGGGCGATGAAAAAGCTGAAAACCGCGCTAGAACCGCTGTGGGAAAAGAATGAAATTTAATCTAAGGAGTTTGCTCAATGACAACGTGTAAACAACTAGAGGAATTGCACACCGACTATGTTTGTGACCTCCTCGACAATGAACGATTGGGGCTCATGGAGGGACATCTACAGAATTGCCCTGCCTGCGTCCAAGCGGTTGAATCTTTGAAAAAGGTTCTGAGTTTGACTGAGGAAGTAAGGGCGATATCAATTCCGGACCCTATCCTCAATAATCTTGAGGTGAACGTATACAAACGCCTTGTGGTAGAATCATCTCAACCCGTACCGATGCCATTCTTTTCGCGGGTATTCGAGGCACTTTGCTCTGCTTGGAACTGGCGAATCGCGGTCGCTTGCTGTATACTGGCCGTAAGTATCCCCGTCGCTAGCATAATCTTTAATCAGGATCGGTCAGCGGATGCACCTCTAAGATCGGTTCACATTCCATCCCCGCAAGAACGAGTTGAACAATATAAACAACAACAGATTAAAGCTAACCTGGATGATGCGCTGGTGGCAATGTATCTGAGAGACTGATGATTGGGCATCAGCCGGGGTGTTTCAAAGAGAAAAGGAACAGGTGCAGGGCACTTTTTGGGAAACCTTCGCAGACGAATAACTTCATGGTAGAAGGCTAGCTCCAAAAGGAGGAATCTAGTCCCTGGATTCTGACATCTCTAATCTGGTCTGAAGACAAGTGGGTCGAGATAAGTTTTCTGACATTTACGTCTGGCTCTTACCACACGCAATCAGAATATGGGACAATAACAATGATTTTCTCAACCAAACTGGAAAAGAGCGGAAGAGGTGACAAAGCAAGGAGAATGGGTCTCCACGTTTTAAATTTCACTTGCCACGCATTACATCTGAGGTTACTGGCTTACACCATTTTGGCGAGCATTGTAGTCCTGGGAACTGCCCAAGCGCAAGCCAATACAATCGCTTCACTTGTTGAAGCGAAGAAATACCAGGAAGCAGCTCAAGTGCTTCAAAACCTCGCCGAATCTACGAAAAACATTGAAAAACTTGGCGATATTTTCTATCGATTGGGTGAGATTTACTACACCTATACACATGAATATCTGAAAGCCCTAGAAGCTTACGACAAGGTTGTTAAACTCAGCGAGAAGGGGCTGGACGATCAGTTTCTTAGCCACATTAAGAAGGGTGATGTGTATTGTCGCCTAGGGCAACATGAGGACGCCATTACGACCTATCAAATCGTTGTAGATCGATCTGTGCCGAACCATTTTACCCATCAAACCGCTTTACAAAAGATACGGAACATTCAGATGGCACTTGAGGACTTACACAATCAACAGCAGGTAATCAGCGCTTATGTAGGAACACCGCTTGCTGTCGAAGCACAGTTTCAAATCGCGGAACTGTATCGCAACCTATATCAACTGAACCAGCCGGAAAAAGCGATTTCCGAGTATGAAGCCCTTCTTAAGCAGTATGGGAGCACAAGACTTTCTCCTGAAGCACAGTGGCGCATTGGAAAACTGCGAAATGATGGTCTAAATCAGCCAAAACTAGCAATTGAGGCGTATAAAAAAGTTGTTGACAACTATCCAACAAGCAACTTTGCAGCAGATGCCCTTTTTCGAACCGCCCTCATCTATAATGAACAAAAGCAGTATGAATGCGCCGTGCAAGTTTTTGAACAGCTTACGAGAAAGTATCCCGATTTTTGGAACATGCATGCCGTTTATTATTGGTTGGGCGTTGGTTATGAAAAATTACAAAACTACCGCCGGTCGATTCAAGTATTCAGAACCTTTCTACTTGCTTACTTGCCGAAATTGGATCCTGCCCACTTTGGTGCCATCGGCAAATACAATCAAAAAGCCTTCAATATCGAAACGGAGTTGAAAGCGAAGGTTCAGCAACTCCAATCCGACCTTCCCAAAATCGAGTGGGAAAAGATTGAGAAGCATATCGCGGAGGGGAACTACATGGCAGCATTACCGCTGGTGCGACAGTTAATCGCCGATGCGCCTGAAGGGGGGTACCTACAACGTGCCCAGTCGGAACTACAGTCGATTCAAAGACACGCATCCATCCAACATCTGCGGATGCAGATACGCGAGAATCCTGGCACACCTACAGCCGCACACTCCCTATTTCGGATTGGCAAAATCTACGAACGCGGTCTACAAGACTATCATCAAGCAATAATTTCGTATAGTCAATTGATTGATGAACATCCCAATTCGCCTTGGGCTGCCGAAGCTATGTACCGAAGCGGCTTAATCTATGCCAATCATCTTGACGACATCCAGAATGCGATCGAGCACTACAAAACCTTGATTCGTCAATATCCGACTTCGTCGCAAACCATGATGGCAAATTTCCAGCTTGGGGAAATCTATCGTTCACTCCACCAATACGATAAAGCTTTGGAAGCTTATCAGACAACGATTGCTTACCCCGAGCAAGATCAATACCGCGCCGATGGCTACAAAGATAGCTTCGAAGATCGTGCACAGTTTCGAATTGGACGGGTGCATTATGAGGATCGACGTTATGATGACGCTGTTTCAGCCTTCAACGAATTCGTTGCAAGTCGATCTCACTCCCCGCGTCTTGCCGCCGCTTACGTCTATCTAGCGCATATCAGTGAAGATCGTGGCGTTCGTGACGAAGCATATGAAGCTTATAAGAAAGCGAGGACCCTGATTATCGAAAGTCCAATCCAGGAAAAAATGGTGATTGACGAAGCCTATGACCTTGGATTTCAGGGAACGGATTCAAAGGCTGTCATCAAACGCCTCGACAATCTCTGCAATCGGTTGGGTGGAAAGTAGGCGAGTATAATAGATTGTTGTGAATATTTATAAAGCGAGGGGGAACTATGCCATTAACGGTTATTCGAACGGCACGTCCAAGTCCTGTTTGGCAGGAAACTTATGTTCATGTAAAAAAAGGGCAGCGCTTGGTCATTGATGCCGAAGGCGCATGGTCGCCTGATTTACAAAATCGTATCGGCTGGTGTGGTGCTGATGGGGTTGCAAATACCATTGCTGGAGATGATTACTTGTGTCCTGGTACCAATGTCGGCGCATTGATTGCTAGGATTGGTGACGTTGTCTTTTCCGTTGGCTCACGCTACGACAATGCCGCCCCGGCTGAAGGAGTAATCTTCTTGGCGATGAACGAAAATCCGTCGCATAACAACCAAGCAGGTACGCTGCTGGCGCAACTTATCGTTTTTGACGAAGAAGAATAAACCGCATCCGATTCTTGTTGGAAAATCTTTATCATGGGACAAGCGGATCTGATTTCGTCTCTAACATTCGTAGACCTTGAAAGGGAGTGAGTGTGGGTAGAGGACGAGGGGAAACCGGCGTGCACTCAATTCTTCACGACTATCTTCCGTCAGGTCACACGCCTTAGGTCAAGGTTAGGGAACATGTAACTCGGCTGAGAAATTCTAGTGATTCCGATCGACCACAGCGGCGCCAAAATGTTAAACGCTTTAGACCCTAGGATTTCCCGATTCTCGAGGACCTTGGAAGTCTTTTGTCGGCATCTGATGCAGATAAAGGAAGCCACCGATGCCTTTTTTCGCTAGAGATGAGCTGAATTTCCATTACCTTGACATAGGAAGAGGGATACCCTTCTTCTTCCAGCATGGACTCGGCGGTGATGTCAACCAGCCTTCCGGACTTTTCAAGCCTCCTCCAGGGTTCCGCTTGCTGTCTTTCGATTGTCGCGGGCATGGAGAGACACGCCCACTAGGCGCTGTGGAGAAAATCGGGATTGCCGTATTTGCTGATGATTTACTCGCACTCATGGATAGCTTGAGCATATCTCGCGCTGTCATTGGCGGCATCTCAATGGGAGCTGCCGTTGCACTCAACTTCACGCTTCGGTTTTCGGATCGCGTGCTCGGTCTCATCCTCTCGCGTCCGGCCTGGCTGATTGGTCCTATGCTGCGGAATGCAGAAATCTATTCGTATATTGCTCAATTGATTCGCCAACACGGCCACAAACGTGGCTTGGAACGCTTCAAGAAATCTGAATACTACATTGAAACACTGCGCGAGTCACCAGCCGCGGCTGATTCGCTGTTAGGACAGTTTGAAGCTTTACGCGCGGCGGAAACTGCGGTGAAATTGGAGCGCATTTCAAGCGACGCACCGCTTTATGACCTTCGGGAATTAGCAGCTATTGCGGTTCCTACTCTGGTGGTCGCCAACCGACAAGACCCTATCCATCCCTTCGAATACGGTGAAATTTTGGCGCGAGAGATTCCGAAAGCGGAGTTCAAGGAACTAACGTCGAAAGCGGTAAACCAAGAACGCCACGGAGCAGAAGTCCAGACGTTCATAGAAGCATTTTTGCACAACCACTTTTGTCCCTCAAGGAGTGCTACATGCTAAAGTGTTCTACATCCCTCTGGTCAGCTGATTTGGCAAATCTAGCATCGGAGATAAAACGTGTTGAGCCATACTCGGAGCGTTTTCATCTCGATGTGGCTGATGGGCATTATGTCAAGAATCTGCTGTTCTTCCCGGACATGGTCAAGGCTTTGCGGATGCTTACCAGTGTACCGTTTGAAGTGCATCTAATGACCACTGACCCCATAGGTTGGATTGAACCCTTCGTTGAAGCCGGCGCGGACAGCATCATTTTTTGTTTCGACGCTCCCAGCGATCCAGGTGAAGTGCTTGAAGCTATTAAATCCTGTGGGAAAGCGGCGGGGGTTTCGCTGCTAATCACAGAGTCCGTTGATTTACTTGAACCGTATTGGGATGACTTAGACATTGTCACCGTTGTAGGCACAGCTATGGGAATTAAAGGTGCCTTAATGGATGCATCAGTTCCAGACAAGATTCGCCTGTGTCGAGAAATTATCGCGGGGCGTAGGCAAAAGACAGAAATCGAAGCCGATGGTGGGATTCGACGGGAGACAGTTCCGCTGATTCATACCGCTGGTGCGAACTTTATCGTACCGGGTTCACTGATGTTCGGTGGAAATCCGCAAGAGATGCGCCAATGGCTCGCCGCGCTGTGAAAGATGAGCTCCCTTGTGATTATAGAGTTTACTTGCTCTGGTCACTCAATTACCTCAATCTCGAGTTGATTCAGCGTGCGCATAACCCCTTCACCGAATTCCAGCATGGAGTTTGACTCCATCTGACTGCCGGCAAGTTGAATATGAGTCGCATCGGCTTGAATTTGTCCGAGTGTCGGTTCCATCGCAACCCATTCTCCCACATACACTTCAGGCCAGAAATGATAGTAGAAGGCATCACGCTGAAACACAAGCCCCATGCATGCTCTGGCGGGAATGTCAACCGAGCGCGCCAGCGCGATTAACAACACTGTGTGTTCTGTGCAATCCCCTTCTAGCGATTCTAACGTTTGCAATGCCGATCCAAATCCGATTTTGAGGTTCTTGTCGTATATATTGTTGTGCACCCAGCGACAAAGTTTCTTAGAAGCTTTCCACGCATCTTTTTCTCCATTAAGTATCTCGATTGCTTTTGCTCGAAGCGCAGGCTGATCGGCTTGGATGTATGCCGTCGATTTTAGGAATTTATCAAGATCTTGATCTGCTTCGGATTGAATCGGTAGGTTTAGAACATTTGAAGGATTAACGGCGGGTACCTGGATTTCCACGGTTCCATTGCGCCGATGGTCATCAAGGAAGAGTTTCTGACGACCATTCCTTACGATTACTTCGTCCAAGTTTCCTCCGCTGAGTTGCAACCGCGCTTTAAAATATCGGGCATTGTGAGTCGGAAGTTTGCCCTGAAAGAAAATCTTCGTATTGATGATAACATCCAGTTCACCGGCATCACCAAGCGCCGTCCGCATATCTACTTTCGACAGAACCATCTTCATTCCGGTCACGCCGGTTTCTATACGATAGGTTGTTCCATCGTTTCCTAGCCAGGCAGTCGCTGCCAAGCCGCCCATGAAGTCCATCGCGTAATCAATGACAAAGGTAGGTTTAAATTCCCCTCCATATTCGACCTCATCCTCCCGAACAACTTTTACTTTTGTCTCCAAAGGTCGCATAAGTTCCGTATTAAACACAGACAACGTGTATTCATCCCCGACACGGATGCCACGCTGAAGCATCAAATAACCGAGCGTTTCCTCGAAAATGGTATCAGGTGGAATTAACTTCTGAGACTGAGTCGTTTGTCCGGCAAGGGTCGTTTCCAAGTAGACACTGCCATCTCTAATTTCGCCTTCAACACGCTTCTCATGCCCGGATTCCTTCGATGTCGAAATGAAGTACCGCGGAACGAAATCCATACCTACATAATGAATTTTTGTCGTTTCCAGCCGTAGACTTGTGCCGGCACGTTTAAACTCCATCACTACATCCATACGAGTGCGGATGGTTTCCTCGCCGAGGTATTGTGATTTTTCCGTGTAGATGTGAGCATATCCAATTTTTTCGCCCATCACGGTCAAGTTCAACCAATCCTCTTGAGGTAACTGTAGCATTTTTCCTAGCTCGATTGGGGCAATGCTCCTTACTTCCCCTTCGCTAAAGTGTACGAATAGGAAAAGCAGAAAGCAATGAAACAGGCTAATTGGTCTCAATGCGCTACTCCTTTTTTGGACTGTGGAGTACACTGGTGGCTTACGCATTAGCAAACCAACACAGTATTACATAATGCGTAGGGATAGCATTTACGCATCAGCGAAATGGCGGGATTTTTCTTCATGTCCAACCGTGTAAGCCGATTTTTAGAGACAATAGACGTTGCAGATTAAATTTCGCTAAGCAGTAAAAAAAGAGGCATCGCGAAAGAGTGGTTGAGCTATGATAGAAATTGGCAAAGAATCGGGTGAATATAAGATTGAAAAAAAGAAACAAAAAGACAAAAAACCGGATGGACATTAAACGATTTCGGTTGGCACTTTATTTTACGTAACATTCAGTCGGCAGTTTGCTCATCAAGGGATAGTATCGGCAATTCGCTTTTCGGTAGCGGGGATTCAGGTTCAGTTCGCGGTTGAATCTCAATCTTCCTAAATTGCGACACTCCCGTTCCTGCCGGGATTAAACGACCCATGATTACATTTTCCTTCAGCCCCTTGAGATAATCCCGTTTCCCGACAACACTAGCTTTTGTCAGTACATTTGTAGTCTGCTGGAACGATGCGGCAGAAATGAAACTTTCCGTGCTTAACGCCGCTTTTGTAATTCCTTGTAGAATCGGTTCCGCCATCGCCGGTTGTCCATCTTCACTTATGGCACGACGATTGATACGGTTGAAAGTTGAACGATCTACCTCATCCTCCTCAAGGAACTCTGTACTCCCCGAGGATGTAATCCTCACCTTATTTAGCATCCGACGAATAATGACTTCGATATGTTTATCATTAATCCGTTCCCCTTGTGTGCGGTAAACTTCTTGGACCTCATTGACTAAATAGGACTGAACAGCTTCTTCGCCTTTGACCTCTAAAATATCATGGGGGTTAATTGGACCATCTGTCACGCGTTCACCGGCTTCAACAAAATCCCCATCGGGAACGATAAGATGTTTCCCCATCGGAATGCGGTAAGGTCGGCTCGATACATCCGTATGCACAATCCGCAACTGGCGCATCCCACGGTTGATGCCCTCGAGCTTTACGTGCCCCTCGATTTCGGCGATAATCGCTGCATCTTTAGGGCGGCGCGCTTCAAAGAGTTCGGTAACACGGGGAAGCCCGGTGACAATGTCTCGACTTTTGGCTGTCTCTCTGGGTAGCCGTGCCAAAACGGTCCCAGGAGTCACCATTTCCCCATCGGTTACGGAGAGGTGTGCTCCAGTTGGCATTAGGTAGCTGGCTAGCAGTTCCTCGTTGTCCGAATAGATTTCAATCCGCGGTTGGTCCTCTCCCTTGTATTCGATAATCACCCGTTCTGCCAAGCCAGTGGCTTTATCTTCCCGCATTGTCCTGCCTTCAACAATATCTTGGAACTGCGCCTTCCCTTGATATTCCGTCAAAATGGGCACCCGATACGGATCCCATTCAAGAAGAAGCGTTGGAGGCTCATCTTGGGCATGTGGAATGCCTTTTGTCACCTTCTGGTCTTCCTCGACACATAGTCGGGCACCAATTTGCGCATCGTGCCGCTCAATCACCCGTTCATTTTCATCAACAATCCGTAGTTGAGCGTTGCGGGAAAGGACAATCTTCTCAATTTCCGGTTGACCTTTGGTTTTAGATTTGTCCAAAGAGGTTTCATCAACCTGAATCGGATGTTCAACAAATCTGACATTGTGGTACTTGACCACACCGTCATGTCGCGCTTCAATTCGGGATTGAAAGCCTCCACCACTTACAGTTCCACCCGTATGGAAGGTTCGCATCGTCAACTGGGTGCCAGGCTCGCCAATTGACTGTGCTGCAATTATACCAATCGCTTCCCCGATATCCACCAACTGCCCGGTTGTCATATCTGTTCCATAGCATATAGCGCACACACCATGCGCAGCCTCGCAGGTAAGTGCAGACCGAATGGGGAGGCTCGTGATGCCAACCGCTTCAATCTGTTCCGCTATTTGACGGCTGATGAGCATATCTCTAGCAATAATTATTTCACCTGTATTCGGATCTGTAATATCCTCTGCGACTGTTCGACCAGTGATTCGATCAGAGAAGGTATCATCTTCATCCTCGCTAGCCACCTTGGTAATGCCATTTAATGTTCCACAGTTATTTGTGGTAATTATCATATCTTGGGCTACATCAACCAATTTGCGGGTCAAGTAGCCACTACTTGCGGTCTTAATCGCTGTATCCGCCAGCCCTTTTCGTGCACCGTGTGTGGAGATAAAGTATTCAAGCACAGATAGTCCCTCTCGGAAAGACGACTCAATCGGTTGTTCGATGATTTCCCCGGAAGGCTTAGTCATTAGCCCTCGCATGCCGCTAATCTGACGAATCGACTCTTTCCTGGATCGTGCCCCAGAGTCCACCATGATATGCACCGGATTAAAACCTTTAATCTCATCTTCACGTCCTTGTTCGAGTTCTTCAAACAACGCAGTTTCGATGTCATCTATCAGTTGATGCCATACATCAATGACTTTGTTATATCGTTCCCCTGGGCTCATGCCACCACTCACGTATTCCTTGTCAATCTCCGCTACTTGCGCACGTGCGTCTTGAATGGATTCCTGTTTTTTCGATGGAACAATCAAATCTCGTATGCCAATCGAGATTCCAGCCACAGTAGCATAATGAAATCCGAGTTGTTTGAGTTCATCAATGAATTCCACTGTTCGGCGATTTCCAAGCTCATCGAAACAACGTGAAACCAGACGAGAAAGATCTTTTGCTTGCATTTCCCAATTGATGAACGGAATTCGCCGATCGACATGGGGATTAGTGAACATCAGATCGTCCGGAATAATTTGGTTATAGATTACCCGTCCCACCGTTGTCTCAATCGGCGGTATTGCATCATCAATGTGGAGCAGAACCGGATCGTGCAGACCCAAAATTCCACACTCATGGGCAAGAATCACTTCCTGTTGATTCTGATAATGCCGGGGTGTCGCAATCTGACAAACGCTATCCCGATCTGCTTGAGGAATGGATTTCGTGAGGAAACTGCACCCGAGTACTACATCAAGATTAGGCACTGCTGTCGCCTCACCATGAGCGGGCTTCAAGATATTTCGAGTAGCCATCATGAGTAACTTTGATTCGACCTGTGCCTCAACACTCAAAGGCACATGCACTGCCATCTGATCTCCGTCAAAGTCTGCATTGAAGGCTGTGCAGACCAGCGGGTTGATTCGGATTGCCTTCCCTTCGACCAGTGAGGGTTGAAACGCTTGAATCCCAAGGCGATGGAGTGTCGGGGGACGGTTGAGCAATACAGGATGTTCATCAATCACCTCTTCAAGGACTTCCCACACCTCCGGCGAAACCTTTTCTGCCATATTCTTGGCGCGTTTGATGGTATGGGCATATCCCTTTTCCTGTAGCTTGCGAATAATGAACGGCTTGAACAATTCCAGCGCCATTGCCTTGGGCAAACCACATTGATGCAACTTCAGTTCTGGACCAACAACTATGACAGATCTGCCTGAATAGTCAACCCGTTTGCCAAGCAAGTTCTGGCGAAAGCGTCCCACCTTACCTTTGAGCATATCGCTTAAAGATTTCAGCGGGCGATTCCCCGGTCCACGCACTACACGCCCGTGCCGACCATTGTCCAACAACGCATCAACGGCCTCCTGAAGCATTCGCTTCTCGTTCCGAATGATTACCTCTGGCGCTCGCAATTCCATCAATCGTTTTAGCCGATTGTTGCGGTTGATTACCCGTCGGTACAGGTCATTGAGGTCACTAGTTGCGAAACGCCCACCGTCAAGTGCGACCAATGGGCGCAAATCCGGCGGAATCACCGGTGTCACGGTAAGAATCATCCAATGCGGTCGGTTTCCCGACTTTAAAAAGCCGAGTGCCGATTTCAACCGTTTTGAAAGTTTACGCGCTTTCTGTTTACTCCCGGTTTCCTCTAGTTCATCACGAAGCACTTTAGCTTCTTGCTTTAAATCAATCCGTTCAAGCAATTCGCGGATGGCTTCAGCCCCCATCCCGGCTCGGAAATCATACTGTGCTTTGTACTTATTGTACTCCTCTTCTGTCAGCAATTGCTTTACCGTCAGAGGGCATTCCGAATCATTGACATCAAGCACAACATACGCTTCAAAGTAAAGTACTCGTTCAATATCCCGAAACGACAGATCTAAAAAGAGACCGATTCGGGAGGGCAGCCCTTTGAAATACCATACGTGTGAGACAGGTGCCGCCAACTGGATGTATCCCATCCTTTCCCGGCGCACCTTTTGCTGAGTGACCTCAACTCCACACCGATCGCAAATCACCCCTCTATGCTTAATTCGTTTGTACTTTCCGCATGCACATTCCCAATCCTTCTGAGGACCAAATATCGCCTCACAAAATAGACCCTCACGCTCTGGACGAAACGTCCGATAGTTGATGGTTTCCGGTTTACGAACCTCGGCACAGTTGCACTCTCCCATCATTGGACAAGGCCATGTTTTGCTCGCGCGTTTCTTGCATGATGCCTGTTTTGCCCAACTCTTAATCTGCTCTGGTGAGGCAATTCGGATGGAGATTGCATCAAAGTTGTTCAAATTCTTTGTATCCAAGGCGTTTCTCCTTATATACATACGGGTATTTGAAAAGTTTCGTACTTTTCATTAACCTTAATCTTCCATATAATTTCTAAGCTCAATTCTTTTCTTCCCAATTGGTCGCATCCGGATCAAACTCAAGTTCTTCGGGGATATCACCTATTTCCTCCAGATTAACATCCAGACATAAACTCTGTAGTTCCTTCACTAGCACGTTAAAGGACTCCGGTGTGCCAGGAGCCGGGGCATTTTCGCCCTTAACAATGGCTTCATAAATCTTACTTCTGCCGGCGACATCATCCGATTTGATGGTCAACAACTCTTGAAGTGTGTAAGCGGCACCGTAAGCCTCCAACGCCCAAACTTCCATCTCGCCAAATCGTTGCCCACCTTGTTGGGCTTTCCCACCCAGCGGTTGCTGGGTCACCAAGGAATATGGTCCCGTACTGCGGGCGTGAATTTTATCATCGACCAGATGGTTCAACTTAAGGATATAGGCATAGCCGACTGTGATTTCCTGCTCGAAAGGGGCACCAGTTCTACCATCGTAAAGTTTCGCCTTTCCTGTTGGTGGAAGTCCAGCTTTCTTCAACAATTCTCGAATCTCGCTTTCTGTGGCACCGTCAAAAACAGGTGTTGCGATGTATAAACCTAATTTTTCAACCGCCCAGCCGAGATGTGTTTCGAGAATCTGTCCAACGTTCATGCGCGAGGGTACGCCCAAAGGGTTTAACACAATTTCCACAGGGGTGCCGTCCTCCAAATACGGCATGTCTTCCTCCGGAAGAATTTTTGCCACCACTCCCTTGTTCCCATGCCGCCCTGCTATCTTATCACCAACAGCAATTTTTCGACGATTCGCCACAAAGACCTTCACGAGTTTGATTACGCCCGGCTTGAGTTCATCCCCTTTGCGAATCTTCTCAATCATCGCCTCCTTTTCCGTTGCTAAGGCTGCAACTCGACCTTGCGCCAAATAACGAATGCGGGCAATACGTTCCATCGCTTCAGAATCGGTCACATGAAAATCTCCAAGAGGAGCACTACTGTCAATCATCTCTTCAGTAACCACATCTCCACGTCGCGCCACAATCTCTTCTTCCAAATCCTCTGGTCCGGGTTTACGGATATCGGTGGCGAGCGTCCCGCCTAATAGTGCGTTTCGAATCTCTGCAACTTCACGCTGCTGAATTAGTGCGCATTTGGATCCCCACTCTTTCTCTACTTCTTTTTCTTTGGCAGCTTCCCGAAGTTGTGCCTGGCGATCCTTATCCCGATCCCTTCGAGAAAAAACCCTGACATCGATTACTACGCCTTCAACTCCCGTCCGGGCATACGTCGAAGCGTCGCGCACTTCTCCCACTTTCTCTCCGAAGATAGCACGCAACAACTTCTCTTCCGGTCCGAGATCGCTCTCACCTTTCGGAGTCACCTTCCCGACGAGAATACTGCCCGGTTTTACGATTGATCCGACTCGGATGATTCCCTCATCGTCAAGTTGGCTAAGCGCTTCCTCAGGGAGGTTAGGAATATCACGGGTAATTTCTTCTCTACCCATCTTCGTATCTCGTGCTTCAACTTCAAACTCATCAATATGGATAGAGGTAAAAGTATCATCAGTGACCAGTGACTCACTGATTAAAATGGCGTCCTCAAAGTTATAGCCCTCCCACGGCATAAACGCTACGAGCACATTGCTGCCCAGTGCAAGTTCGCCGTTATCGGTCGATGTGCCATCGGCAATTACTTGTCTGGCTTTAACCTTTTCGCCGACATCAACACAAGGACGTTGGTGGATACATGTCCCATTGTTGGATCGCCTAAAGTTCATTAGGCGGTAGACATCGTAGCCCATCTCCGAAAAGGATTGTTCCCCGCCATCAACATGAAAGGCGTCATCGGTGCGGATAATAATCTCAGAGGCGGAAACACTTTCAACAGTTCCGTCTCGCTTTGCCAGAACCACCGCACCCGAATCTCGAGCGGCTTTGGATTCCATACCAGTACCGATTCGAGGCGCCTGGGGGCTAATCAGAGGCACAGCCTGGCGCTGCATGTTACTTCCCATTAATGCTCGGTTCGCATCGTCATGTTCAAGGAAAGGAATGAGCGCCGCGGAGACGCCTACAATCTGCTTGGGGGACACATCAATGTAATCTATTTCTTTGGGCGATTTCCGGGGAAAATCCCCCTTGAATCGCGCAACCAGCTCATCCTCAACCAGGTTACCGCCGTCATCAAGTACAGTGTTCGCTTGTGCAATGGCGAAATCATCCTCTTTGTCCGCCGTCAGATAGTCAATCTGATCTGTGGCTTGCCCATGGACCACCTTCCGGTACGGAGTCTCCAGAAAACCGTAGGTGTTCACCCGCGCATACGTGCTCAACGAGACAATCAAGCCAACGGAGGGCCCTTCTGGTGTCTCAATCGGACACACCCTGCCGTAGTGAGTTCGGTGGACATCGCGGACCTCA
This sequence comes from Candidatus Poribacteria bacterium, assembly GCA_965198175.1. Lineage (GTDB taxonomy): Bacteria > Poribacteria > WGA-4E > WGA-4E > PCPOR2b > JAPPKS01. The sequence continues at coordinate 4,561,846 of OZ240245.1, read as the reverse complement.
AAAGTTGCTCGTTCACGATGCAATCCCCCCGGACCAAGCGCGCTGAGTCGACGTTTATGGGTCAATTCGTCTAGCGGGTTGGTCTGCTGCATAAACTGGGAGAGTTGGCTAGATCCGAAGAAATCTTTAATTGCCGCTGCCAGCGGTTTGGGATTGATGAGATCCGTCGCCGTGGTGTTTTCGAGCTCCTGGATTGTCATCCGTTCACGGGTTGCCCGCATAACGCGCATTATTCCCATCCGCACCTGGTTTTGCAGCAACTCCCCGACCGCTCGCACGCGACGATTGCCTAGGTGATCGATATCGTCCGTTTCTCCGTCGCCGTTTTGGAGGTCAATAAGGTATTTGAGCGCTGCTGCAATATCTTCTTTCCGCAGGATACGCACAGTTTCATCAACTATTCCGCCGCCATTATGGTAAATAGAAAGCCCACCTAGTTTTTCATTGAGCTTGTAACGTCCGACTCGGGAGAGGTCATATCGGACTGGATCGAAGACCATCTTTTCAAAACGATTACGCGCGCTCTCAAGCGTCGGCGGATCGCCCGGTTGCAGTTTGCGGAAAATTTCCACCAGGGCTTGATCCTGAATGTGCCCAGCTCTGTAATCAGATTGGCGGTCACGTTCGAGGGTATTCCTTAATAATCGGATTTGTTCTGCATCTTTTTCATCTAATACTTCAATCTCACCGACTCCCGAATCCATGATTACAGTCACGCGATCATCCGTCAGCTCTGTGTTGGCTTCCAACAGCACTTCTCCGGTATTCGGATTGACGACAGGACTGGCTGTGACTCGACCTTCCAGCGCCTGAACTGTAGCCAGGTCGTTCACAACTGCGTATCTGTCGACTTTTGCAAATAGCTTGAGAACTTGCTCATCGGTTTCCCAACCGAGTGCGCGAAGCAGCACAGTGACGAGCATCTTTTTGCGCCGAGCCAAACGGACATGAATCAAATCTTTGATGTCGCATTCAAACTCGATCCACTCGCCGCGATACGGGATAATCCTTGCCATGAAAAGCTTCTGGCCGCTGGTATGGGTATCCTCGCTAAAGCTTGTCCCAGGCGAACGGTGGAGTTGGCTAACAATCACCCGTTCCGCACCGTTGATTACGAAGGTGCCATTTTCCGTCATCAGGGGAATTTCGCCCATATAGACTTCGTTTTCTTTGATGTCGATCGTGACCTTGTCACCTGTGTCTTTATCCTGTTCTCGAAAGACCAAACGAACGCGAATCTTGAGCGGAACAGCATAGGTAAATCCGCGAGATTGGCATTCATTTATATCGTATTTGGGGGGACTAAGGGTGTAATTAACAAATTCGAGGCTAGAAGTTTCGCTGAAATCAGTAATTGGGAAAATTTCGCCTAAGATGGCTTGCAGCCCGCTACCTTCACGTTCATCGGGATCGACGTTTCGCTGTAAGAATTTGTCGTAGGAGAACTTTTGGACCTCAATCAGGTCGGGGAGATTCATAATCTCTGGAATTTTTGCGAAGGGTCGTCGTTCACGCTTGCCAAATTTGATGCGGTAGGACATGCTTTCACCTTTATGCTTAGAAGGTTAAAGGGGGATGGCGTATTGACTTATTTTCAATGATCCTATTTGTAAACCACGCAAACTTGATATTATACAATAAGATTTGCCCTATGTCAAGTTCCCCCACCTAAATTTCCACACTTAAAATCAAAAAAGGTTGCCTCAAGCTGAAATTTTTGGCGCAAACCAATGATTATAAGCATTTTTCCACCTGTGCGGTGGTCTGAATGCCAAAATTGCGCTCGAATACGGTGGGAAATGGGAACTATCTAGGTAGACGCATATCGTTGTGTTCGGCTTCTGTACTGAGTGAAGATGTGAGATGGGTTGAGGCCAAAGAGATTAACAAACATATTTGAGGGATTTTCCTCAAATTCAGGGATATTTCCGTCGACAATTTTTCCCACATTTCCTTTTCATTGACGGGACGTTAAATTTGGAAGATAGCAGTTGGTAGGCAGTTAATCGCCGCCTCGTTACAGGTCAGTGTAGGTTTTTCTGCAAACCTTCTTTTTTTTGGCTGTGGAGACCTCAACATTCACCTTCATAGATGTTCGCATAGTAGTATAGAACCGTTTTCAAATCTTGCCAGTGTTTCTCCGTAAATTTAATGCGTATCGTAAAGCCGTTCATTTCTAATGACACTTCAGGGTCATCTGAATCCTTCAGAACTCTGTATAAAGCTTTTCGAGCCTTTTTGCGGCGCTTTACGTATTCCTTGTATTTTGCCGCACATTCCGGACACAGTGCCAAATATTGAGCTTCGTGTTCTTTCGGAAAATGCTTTTTGTTTAATGCTTCCACCGCCTCAAAGTAGTCGTCATCAGAGTTATACTTTTTGAACGGCATGGGCCGTCTACACATCTGGCATTCTACTTCGTTTATTCCCGTAGGATACTCTTCTACCAAGCGAGTTCTGGGGTCAATGCTGGCACGGGTGGTTCTAATACGTCGCGCGCGAACCTCATATCGCCTTTCATCAGCATGATTAAGATCTATAATGAGGAGTTCTTTCCGCCGTTCTTTGCGGCGGTTTCTGTCAATTATTTCCTCGAGGGATTTGCCTTGTGCCTTCAAATCATTAGCAATTATTGCCATTTTCTTAGCATGGTCATCGGAGTCGAATCCCATTTCTCTTGCGTGTTGGTTTGGTTGGATATATTGTGATTCCTGTTCTCTAGCAATCTTACCAAATTCGATGGCTTCAAGCCATGCTTGCCCCGTTACGCATTTAAAACCATCAGGAAGCTCTTCGATCCGTGCAACCCGAGGAAGTACAAAGCAAATAGAATCGCCATCTTTCTGCGGTACCCATTCTGTTTCCTTTAAACAATGTACGAGATTAGATTTCGCATCTCGAAGTTCATTTGACTGGTTCCGTCGAAACCGCGCTTTCAGATAACGTTCAGACAGAGAATGCATCGTTCGCCAAATCAACTTCGCTTTATCAATTGAAGGGTTATCATACAAGACATTAAATTCACAAATGCTATAATCTTCATTAATGCTTGTGTCAGTCAGCCGGTCACCTGGAGCATTCCTAAGCCGATTCCATTCAGGATGATCGTCTGGAATATCGTGCTTGGATATCTGTAGTTCTGTCTCCACTCCCACCGCTTTGGCGAATTTTGCAAGCCGCTCTAGGCTTATACCGGATCGCTCATTCTTCGCTGACAAGGGCCATTTCCATCCTTCTGAGTCCTCATCAAGCGCTTCATAGTACGCTGTCAAACCGGTATCAAGATGAGGAGAGTCTAGAAAGATTTCTTTTGGGGTTTTCCACTCTCCTTTGTTGTCCAAATCCTTATCAATCTGAAAAATAGGGTAAGATGTGAACAACTCTGCCATACTTAGATTCGCTGCCACGAGTTTAATGAATCTTTCCAAGTCTGCCTTGCGAGGTTTAATTAATCCACGCGTGTATCGCTGCTTCAAAATTACCTTAATCCGTGCGACTTCGTCAACCTCACAAACTCCGATAGTTTTTAGAAACCCACGGGCTTTATCCTGCTGATCTTTATTTTGCCCAGATGCGTAAACGCCTTTGGCAACGTAGTGAAAATCTTCCTCGTATTCATCTTCTACTTGACTCTGGGACTGGCTCTCCTCTTCAGAAACTGTGCTGACAGAGAGCAAATCTTCGCTATTTTCCGTGTCAACACCGGGGAAATGGCATTTACTCCCAACCCTGTAGATACTGTCGCTGCAGCGAACGATGCGAAGGTTTGATAATCTGCGCGTGCGCTCGTGCCTATAAAGCGAATTCGAAGTGGTTGATAAAAACTCGCCAAGAAACACATATAATTCCTCGTGCCATGCCTCCGATTTTCCTTGCAGCAATTCCACTACCTGTTCAGACTCGGTTTCTAACACCTCTATAAAGTCTTCGGTTGTCCATCCATCAATTTCTAGCATGTTAAAAAAATCGCCGACCCTCTCGTTTTGCAAGCGTGCATCGTCGTCTCTGATATATCGCCCCAATTCGTCTCGTTGTTTCAATAATTTAGGAATGGCAACCCACAGTGGTGCAGAACTGTTTCTTCCAAGAAGCGTTGCCAAATCCCTATCGTCAATCAGATTGATTAGTTGGCGGCTCCCGCGATACAGGCTTGATGCAGGGGCATGGTTACCCCGTTTTGTCGGTGTCAGTTTTTCATTGCAAAAATCACCAATTATAGTATCACGGAGCGGGGCGTAGAAATCCTGTAGTGTGTCCTTTTGATTTGGGAGAATCGACAGAAATTCGACCGTTAGTAGATTCTTGTCTCTGAGATAGGGAAGTGCATCCTTCATTAATTCGCATGTAACCTTCACAAGATGGAGATTGAAATCATCAGTTTTTGATATTGTTTCTCTGGCTGGGTTAGTACGGTAAGGTCCATTAAGTATGAATTTCAAGCCCGTTTTTTCTTCTGTCTTAAAGAGTACGTAAAGGGAATCATTGTCTATTGGTGAAAGTTGATCCGGCGTATCGACCACAAAGGCGATCTCTACCGCTTTATTCTTCCACTTCGGAGTTTTCGAGAATACCACGTATTTATTTTCACGTTTACCGTTTGTAATCGTAGTGAATCGTACATTATTTTCCATTTTATCTTCGCGCCGGTAACACGAGGAGTGATTATCTATTTCCCAACGAAATTCCTGAATATTTTGCGTGAACAGTAATGTGTTCATGTTGAGTTTGGTCAAACATTCTGATATTTGTGTGTACGCTTCTTCTCGCCGCATTAGTTTTTCGACAAAGTCCGGTTGCTCGGATTCGTGGTTGAAGGGAAGAACGATGCGAGTCCGGCAACGTGAAAAACCATCGGGATAGGGATATTCTCTAATGCGGTACAGACCGTATATTTGGAAGTGTTCATTGCCTGAAATGATGATTGGCTTTGCTGTAAAAGCGAAAACAGACTTGAAGCCTACACCGAATCGTCCTGTTTTTACGAGATCGTCGCGGCTAGTGCTTTTACCGAAGTAAGTAATCGCCTCGACATTTTTCTCAGTAAACGGTTCTCCATTGTGTTCAATCACAATATCATTTTTAGAAAGTTTGAAGCATACTTCCGTAGCCCCATAGTCATCTGCATTCTGTAGAATCTCGTACACAAAGTGAGTAGAATCTGAGTACATAGAGACCTGTGTTTTGCGAGAGGCGGTATCTTCCCCCAATTGTTTTTCGTTATGTGCTGTTATTGCTTTGTAATCACTCGGCATGTGTTCATCTCCTTGCAGGTGTCATAGCCATATTCATTAAACATCTACAAACAGAAAACATCTACAAATAAAAAATCGAATTTTCAGGCGTTTCTTTGTACTTCCAAAATCCCGTACGCTACCAGCTCCGCCGTAATGTCGGCTCTCTCCATTGCAGTTTCTAGCTCCCGAATGCGTCGATTGTAATCTGCCTCCGCATTGGCTATCTGGTGTTGTCTCATCCTCCGGATGTTTTCCGAGGTTGCCTGTCGCAATTGTTCGCGCAACAGCGCCACACGCGCCTGATGGCTCGTTGATAGACTCTCTCTGCGGTAAGACCCGAGTGCTTTAGTACGCTGTCGATGGTCTTCACGCGCTTCTGCCCACAAGCGCTGGTGCAAAGTTTCTAATTCGTTCCGCATAGGCGGCTGATTGGTCCCTTGCACGTCACTATCCAACGCCTTCTCTAATAGCCGGCTAAGATCTGGGGTTAACGCCTCCTCCAATGCAATGGACTTCAGAATCATGTCCTCTTTGATACCGTGAAACTGCCACTGGTAAATCGCAAAATCGTAACGCCCTGCCGGAACATCATGGGTTTGGGTTTTCAGGGCAGCGAATACGTTTTGTTCCTTTTCTAGCGCCAGTGCCGCTTGTTTGACTAAGGGGTGTATTGGCATGATGAACGCGGCTTTAGGATGTTGAGACGCGCCCTCTGCCTCAAACGTAACGTGTAGATGTTGATCATCGCCCTTTAGCCAATTCTCCCACTCTCTATAAACTGGACTCCTTTCTCTCGGAAGTTGCTGCAAATCGCGCAATAAGGTGCCTCTCGCTGATTCCGATAGTCGCAGCGTTTTTAGCGACCTTTCACCAAGGATGTATTCTCGCTCAGGCTCCAATCTTCTTTGAAGATAGAGCGTGACAAGTCGCTGTATAGATTCGGGTGACAACCAGAAACTGGACGCATCTTCCACCTCCTTCTCCATGCTGTCGTTTGGAAGACGGATGCCGAAAAGCTCCAACTGCTGATTTTCCAGCCGCTCTTTTTCCTGTATCAACCGAATCTGGTTGTCCGCCAACTGCTGCAACTTGGTTCTTCGTTCTTGCTCGGTTAAGTCAAAATTCTCGGCGATTTCCCGGAGTTCCGTCGAAATTTCGCCGAGGATTTCTTCGCTGCCCCCCAACGCACTCTGGAACACACCGATGCGGAGCAGGCAGCGTTCATAAATATCTGCATCAACCGTCCCCGGCGTTATCAGGTTGATAATGGTAACGTGCTCGCTCTTCTGCCCCTTTCGATCAATACGTCCTATCCGTTGTTCAATCTTCATCGGGTTCCACGGCAGGTCATAGTTGACAATACAGTCGCAGAATTGGTAATCTAATCCTTCGCACCCCACTTCCGAGAACAACATTACGTCAAGACTATCGTTCTCCTCTTTCGACGTTTCAAAACGATTCCTCAACTCAACCCGTTCTTCATCCGGTGTCCCGCCATGCACCATCCCGATGCGAATACCATCGGACTCTAGGTGTTTGAAAAGATAGGCGAGTGTATGACGGAAACTGCTAAACACCATCACCTTGTTATTGGGGAGGTTATGCCTCTCAAGTATAATCTTTTGGAGTTTTTCTAGTTTCAGATCTGGTGAGGTTATGGTCCTCACCTTTTCAAGTATCGCTTCAATCCGATCTTGTATCCGATTCACGGTCTCTTCTTGTGGCATGGATTCCGTAGAATCCGCTTCCGCCCAAGCAAGTTCGTCGAGATGGCGACGCAGAATCTCTTCAAGTAACGGTTCAAGTCCGTATAGACAACTTGCGAGTTGTCTGCGGATTGTCGTCATCATAAATTTTACATGCTGATCGCCGTGAAGCCTGCGGAATATCTCCGCTTGCGTCTCAAGCACCATTTCATGAATCTGTTCTTGGTCGGGGGTTAATTCAACCTCTACGGTTTGTGAGCGGCGAATTGTGAACTCCCCGATGTCGCGGCGTCGGGTTCTGTTGATGATGCCGGAGAACGTGTGAAGCACTTCAATATCCGTAATGAGTTGTATCCGCTCCGTATTGGTGATTAATTCGCTTGAAAGTTGACTTCGGATGCGCCTGAATTCGGGATTACTCCTCAGAATAGATTGTCCCCACGGGGTTTCCGCGGCTTGCTTTAGGGCTATACTTGCCTGACGCCTCCATCCTCGCTCCTGCGAACGCGCAGCATCAACGGCTTGGTTGATAAATAGGTTTGGCTCCGACATATGTCTAAAGCCTTCCTCATCCAAGATAAGGTCGGGACGAAGTGTGTTCAGCAGAACAAACAGGTCTTGACTGCCAAGTTGGATAGGCGTAGCGGTTAGAAATACCGCGGCTTCGGCATGCTCACAGAAAAACCGAACAACTTCGTGATTGGCAGTGTTCTGGTTTCGGATGTGGTGCGCCTCGTCTACAATCACTAGATCGAAACGCGGGGGCGGATCTAGATCCAACAACCCTCTTGTCCGCCTTCGTCGTTGATTGCCGTCTCGACCATGAAGAAGCTCTTTGTCGAACAACGAGTAGGGCAGAATGATCTTCTGATGTTGCTCTGGCCACTCCCCAGCTAAATGTGTTTCATTGATGCAATATTGTAAGAGTTTCCCGTCAAGATGAGTAAAATCTTCGGAAAATCTTTTCATCTCCCTTCGCCACTTTTGCTCGGTGACTAGGGGACGAGGGCAAATGATGAGAACAGATTTGATATCACGTCGCGCCTGCAACTCTCGGAGAATCAACCCTGCCTCAATGGTTTTTCCCACACCGACGCTATCGGCAATTAGCAATCTCGGCCGATCGGAGCGGATGAATCTCAGGACAGGTCGGTATTGGTAGGGAACGAAGTCTACACGAGCCGCGTTGAGCGAATACAAATTCGATAAGCCGGGATAGCGAATCTGCAGGGCAGTCAGGTAGGCGTGAAATTGGTCGCATGTGAGATCCTGCAATTCGTCGTCACGCTCGGTTTCAACCTGCAACTGAGATGCGTAAAAGGTCTGAACGTTTCCATCAACAAAAACGCCAACTCTGTTTTCAGGGGTTGCTGGCGTCACGCTAACAACTGCACCGCGAACCGAAGGATCTGATTTCAAGGTGACGATTTGACCCGGTGAAAACTCTTGCGAAGGATTTGGTCTGCTATCCATGTTTTTCCTCATCGAATGACATGCAGGATAATGGGACAAGCTAGCACCTCATTGCCTAAGGATTGTCCAAGTAAATTCATCTCTTCGTCTGAACAGACGTAAATCGTTGCATCTGGCTTCAGGGTGGGTTTGTAAGATGGGTCGAGGACAAGTAGACTAAAAAGCGCATTTGGGGGATTTTGAGCAACTTCAAGAGTATTCGCGCCGACGAGTTTTTCTGTAACTTCCTTCTCATTGACGGGACGTTCAATTTGGAAGATAGCGGTTGGTAGGCGGTTGATTTCCGCCTCACTGCAGGTCAGTGTACGATTTCTTGGGGCTTTTTTCTTCACTTTTCATCTATCGTTTGATTGATCGGGTTTCCAATATAGACGTGGTTTAGAAGACCTGCTAGTGAATAATCGTAGGTTATCAATACAACGTCAGTATATCACAGGATTGGTGCAAATGGAACTGAAATTCATTTTTTTTTCGTATTTCCTTGACACATGGGAAAACTGTATGATATATTATCATACAGTCCATACAGTCCATACAGTCCATACAGTCCATACAGTCGAGGTGCCGATGTTTTTCCACATTGATTACAACAGCAGCCAACCGATTTATCAGCAGGTCATTGAGCAGATAAAGCTCACCGTCGTCAATGGTGGGTTAAAGCCCGGAGAGCGCATGCCTTCTATCCGCGAGTTGGCGAAAATGCTGAAGATTAATCCAACTACCGCGGCGAAAATCTACAACGAGTTGGCACATGAGGGTGTGCTCGTACTGCGTCAAGGTCAGGGTGCGTTCGTCGCCCCGAAAGTGGTCTCGCTTGCGAGTGAAGAGATTCACCGAATCGTTTCGGAGTATGCCCGGAAAATGCTGGTTGAAGGGCTGCGGTTTGGGCTGACCCGCGAGCAGATTGACCTGATTATTGATGCGGAGTATCGAAGCATCCAGAAAGGGGAGCAATGAGCGAGAACGTCATTCAAACACACAATATCACAAAGGTTTTCGAGCGCGAAAAAGCAGTGGACTCACTAAATTTGACGGTGCCGCAGGGCTCAGTCTTCGGATTCTTGGGCGTCAACGGCGCCGGAAAAACAACGGCGGTACGGATGATTATGGGGCATCTGCATCCCACCGAAGGAGAGGTCAAGCTACTCGGTACGAATCCGTGGAAACATACCGAAGCCGAACGGCGTCGTGTGGCTTATGTTTCGGACAACATGCACCTGCCGGGCTGGATGACGCCGAAGCACGCCATACAACTCAACGCGTCGCTTTATGCAGGATGGGACAGCGCGCTCGCGGAACATCTGCTTTACGAACTCAATCTACGCCGATGGAAAAAGTATCATTCGTTCTCGAAAGGCGAAAAACGTCGGCTCTGTCTACTACTTGCGATTTGTCAGAACGCCGATGTCGTAATCCTTGATGAACCCGCCGCGGGCCTAGATGTGGTTGCACGGCACAAATTCTTGGATCTCATTCTTGAGCGGGTGTACGATGGACGACGAACCGTTTTTCTATCGTCGCATCTTTTGAGTGACCTAGAACGTATCGTTGACCGGCTGGTGATTCTCCATCGCGGTCAGTTGCATCTGTCGGGTACGCTCGATGATCTGAAAACGGAGGTCCGAGAACTCCACCTGCCGGACGCCATACCCCGTAAATCGCTTGATTGTCACTTCGAGATTCTACAATATACGTCAGATGAACAGGGGACGGTTGTCATCGTCCGTAACTTTGACGAAGCGCGTTTTCGAGCACTCTGCCAGCAATGCGGCTTGAGCGAGACAGCTCAGGTTCACGGTTTCAACCTGGAAGACCTATTTGTGAGGCTCGTCGGTACAAAAGGGAACAGAAATCGTCTGAATCGCCAATAGCGCAAATCAAAACACCCCATCACTTAGTTTGGAGGAGGTTGCCTCCACGGAAAAGTTGGAAAGCCAAACCTTCACTAATTCAGGAATCCATTATGTATCGCCCTCAGATAAATCAACGAGAGAAGTATATGTCCATCGAAATACTAAAAATGGACGCGCGGAAAGTCTTGCCTTATTATGCACCCATTCTGTTACTAACCGTTGGGTACGTTCTCTTTCAGGAAACGCCGTTAGCGAGTGCCGATTGGAAAGTGAACATGATAGCCTGTCTACAGGGCATGGTCATCGCTTGGGTGCTATTCAACGATGCTGCAGGAATCGGCGCGTTTGTCTTCTCGCGCCCATTATCGCGGGTGCGGATGTTCCTCACACGCTGGGCGTTCGGGATTTCGTTTCAGTTGCTGACGATTGTCGTGGTATTCCTCACGGTTGCCAGCGGGTTACGAGGTGGAATCCAGATGCTGATGAACTCGCCTTATCAGCCGATGGTCAAATGGTATGAACTGTCTGTACTGGGTTCAATTGCACTGTATTCAATTTTGAGCTACGAAATTGTCATGTTCCTAAAACTGCGCCATCGTGTTGTGAGTGCGCGTCCACCAACGTGGCGCGATTTCATCTGGATTGTGTTAATCTGCGTGCTAATCGGGATGATTTTAATAGGTCTCTTTTCAAACATTGGGCCAATAGCCTATCAGATGATGTCCTTGGCGCTAATGACAAAGTTAGTGTTAGCGCGTTTCTTTACGATCTCGGGACCGATTCACAATCAACTGATTTACGTTGTGCTGGTGACAATCGTGGGAACATTGGCATCGCTCCACTGTTATCAAAACCTAGAGATTGAGTCTTAAGCCGTGCTGAGATGAGTAAAATGAGAAATGACAATCGAGCAAATCGGTGGGTCCTGAATGTGGCGGCGTTTGTCATCTTTTTACCAGTGCTACTACATCCAGAATTGAATCTGGTCATCAAACCGAGTTACATTATGTCGCTAATTAATGGCGGACATTGGATGGGTTTATCGTTTGCTGTCGTCATCATAACACTCTATTTAACAACAATCATCTTAATTCTTTGGAAAGGCCGTCTGCGCCTAGCGGTTTTTACGGCGTTCTTAAGTTTTTGTGTGCTCGCAGGCTCGTTCTGGGTGCGTCTAGAAAGAGGCGCAGATTTGCCGCGTCAACTCGAATTATTGGAAGGTGTAGCTGGAGTTGACGTTTACTGCAACGATGTGTATCTAGGCAAAACACCGCTTCAGTTATCGGAATCAGAATTTCACGAGAAGGTGAAACCGTGGGATACACCGCCCCGTCAAAAGATGGTTATTGGAGAGAACCTAATTGAGAAGGTGAAATCGAACGGTTTCGAATCGGAACTAGGATGGTTCTGCATTCCGTACGACTATTTCGACCATCCTTACGAATTCAGTCGTCCGACGTCCTACAGTTATGATGATGCGGTGAAATCCGGGTACTGGTGGCGTTTCGAAAGGGACGGCTGCACAGGGTTCGCCAAAATTGGGGATATGGTCTGGTTTGCTCATAGCTTCAGACAATATTTTAGTATCTGGTCATCCCCAGCGTTGCAATTCCCCTCCATCGATCCGTATCTGAAACATCTGCTGCACGACTTGGTACGGTCGAACTATCAGCCTTCCCTCGAATGGAAAAGGCACGTCGCCGAATCTTCAGGTCTACTTTTCCAACATCTGTACGAGGCGGGTCAACGCGATTCACGGGTGATGCGAGCGCTTGACACAGTAGTTCGTGCGGAGTTCGGCATCCACGAGGGAATGCACGCGCACGAGTGGAAGGAGGTCTTGGACAAGGTGATGTTAAGAGTTAGGCAGCGACATACGTTTCGGACGCCCTCACTAGAGTCCATGGCGATGGACTTGATCGTACAAGGCAACACAAAATTGATTGAAACCCATTTTTTCGAACGACTCTCCCCAAGTACGTGGGAGTACGCCGCGTTGAAGAGTCAGCCATCGTCGCCGTTCAAGCGCTTCGTTTACGAATCTCGAAATGAGGGGCAGTTTCTGGTCATGACCGGCAACTATTCGCGCCCGGAAGCCCTGCGGCTTGTCCGACGGTATTTCGACAATGTCGAAGTCGATGAGCAAGTGGCGTACTTCAGCAATGCTATTGACCACAGGTTGCGCCAGTCTAGAGCGCTGAGCATTGCTGTGCAGTTGCAGAATCCGCTGATTGAACAAGAACTACGTGATTTTGTTCTAAATTTCGCGAAAGCAAATCCTAATGAGTTTGAACGCGATCTCCGGATGTTCATTGATGCGAGGTTGAAGCGCCCTCTCACGGAAGGAGAGGCTGATTCACTTGCCGAGTGGGTGGCTGAAGCGATCCCGCTTCCTGAAGACGAAAAACTGAATTTCTTGGTTCGTCTAAGTTCAACCCGTACGCACCGATATGTCTGTGATATCGTCCGCCGTTATCCGTCATATCAAAGTGAGGTTATAAAATCGCTTGTGGATAACCCAAACCCAGTCTTGGATCGCTTTCTTATTGAAACATATCAGACCGCGTCGGGAGTTACCCCGATTGACGCCCCACCCAACCTACTGCGCGCAATGGTACTCTGCGACACGCCGTGTATGAATGCATTCTTGGAGAAAATGTGGAATGCCAACGACAGCAACAAAATTTCTCTGTTATCGGCTATGAAGCAAGGCGAACCAAATCAATATCGACAGCTACATTGGTGGACTGTACTTATCTCGCAAATCGAGGACGCCGAAATACGCCTCGCTGCAATTCCTGTATTCGACTTAATCGATACGCCAGAGTCGTCGAAAATCTTGGGGGATTGGGCGTTAAATTCAGATACGGCTGTCAAACGTGAGGCGGAACGGGCACTTGCAAATTACCGTGAGCGAAGTCGTCGAGCGAAGGAGCTCTTAGTGGGCAACATCAAACCGGATGATCTGCTCGACGGTCAAACGGCGTATGTATGGAATGGGAAGGATTATGTGCCGGAGGTAGAAACTTCGGAGGATAGATAACGTCATCACTCAGCGCCTGTTTGAAAAGTCCGAATCTGTCTTCGATGGAGACCATTCTGGGGAAAATACCTTGCAGATCCGATGATTTTGACCCTCATTACGCCAAGAAGTGGTTATGCTAGCTGCTTTTCAATCAAGTTCCAAAGGAGGAGATATATGTCCACCGAAATACTAAAAATTGACGTGCGAAAAGTCTTGCCTTACTATTCGCCTTTTTTGTTACTTGCTTTGGGGTACGTTCTCTTTCAGAAAACGCCGTTGGGTAGCGATGATGGGAAAGTACACCTAATAGCCTGTCTACAGGGTATGGTAGTCGCTTGGATGCTTTTCAATGATGCTACCGGAACTGGTGCGTTCATCTTCTCACGTCCGCTATCGCGCGTGCGGTTGTTCCTGACGCGCTGGGCGTTCGGGATTTCGCTTCAGTTGCTGACAGGTGTCGCCGTATTCGTCATAATTGCCAGCGGGTTGCGAAGCGGCATACAGATGCTGATGAATTCGCCGTACCAGCCGTTAGTCAAATGGTATGAACTGTCAGTACTGAGTTCAATAGCGCTGTATTCAATCTTGAGTTACCAGATTGCGATATTCCTGAAACTGCGCCTGTGCATTGTTAGCACCCGTCCACGAACGTGGCGAAATCTCCTCGGAACAGGGCTGGTCGTCATGCTGTGTCTGCAATCTTTGAATACACTGGATGTGATCGGGTTCCGAGATCAAGTAATGGTCGTCTACACTGCGCTTGTGACAATATTGGGAACGTTGGCATCGCTCCACTGTTACCGTCACTTGGAAATAGAGGCTTAGCTATTCGGAGGTGAATATAATGAAGAATATCAATCGGGCAAATCGGTGGGTTCTGAATGGGATGGCATTCGTAATCCTCTTACTTTTGCTACTGACTCCCCTGCAGTTGATACTGCTCGACCAGCGGATAGGCATTGGATTACTGTTCAATCTCGAAAATTGGTTGAGCTTACTAGTCTTTGCGCTAGCGATAGGGCTCTATGTGACGAGTTTCATCTTGGTACTCTGGAAAGGTCGTTTATTGTTAGCGAGTATAACCTTGGTGCTTACTGTAATTGCCCTGGGCATCTACATCCCGATTCTCCAAAAAAGCAGTGAATCGGGACCGCGTCAGCTTGGAATACGACTCGAATCAGGAGTTAAGGTGTATTGCAACGATGTGTATCTGGGCCAAACGCTCCTTGAGATTTCGGATACGGAATTTCATCGCAAAGTGAAGCCGTGGAACACTCCGCCCCGTCAGAGGATGGTTATTGGGGAGGGGTTCCTTCAAGATATCAAAAAGCATGGCTACGAAATAGCGAACACACAACTCCGGTGGTTCTATACGCCTTACAATTATTTCGACCAGCCGGGGTTCTCTAGCTACGACGATGCTGTTGCATCCGGTTACTGGTGGCGTTTCGAGAGGGATGGCTGCACAGGGTTTGCGTCGATCCAGAATATGGATTCGCATTCTTATAGCGATAAACGTCCTCTCAAATTATGGGCCCGCCCACATTTACAGTATCCGTCCGTTCAACCGCATCTGAGGCATCTGCTACATGATTTGAAGCACTCAAACTACCGACCCTCCGTGGAATGGAGGACGCATGTTGGCAGTTCCTCTGGGATGCTTTTTGAGCATTTATATGAAATAGGTCGCCGGGATTCACGGGTGATGCGGGCACTTGAGATGGCGGTCAAGACGGAGTTTGGCATCCGCGAAGGAATGCCCGCTGAGGACTGGGAATTGGTTTTGGACAAGGTAATGTCGCAAGTAAGAAATGAGGCCGCATTTCACACACTATCACCAGAGACCATGGTGATGGACTTAATGAGACCGCACAACATGGAACTCATTGAAACCAGTTTCCTTGAACGTCTTCCTAAGATAATGTATTCACAGATCCCTCTTGGCCTTGGGGGCACGTGGGGAGAATCGGTGTATGGGGGCGTGACACATCGGGTACCGTTGGAATTTAGGCTCTTGGAATACGCTGTGTTGAAAAGCTCCCCACCGGCATTGTTCAAAAGACTCGTTTACGAATCGCGACGAGGCGAGCGATTTCTAAACATGGTCGGCAGCTATTCGCATCCGGAAGCCCTGAGACTAGTTCGGCAGTATCTCAACGACTTCGTTCACTCCAATCCAGTTGTAATATTCATTAGTCCTTCGATGAAGAGCGTAAATCGGTGGGGAGCAGTGAACCTTGTGACTGAGTTGCGAAATTCAATGCTAGAACCAGATCTGCGCCGTTTTGTGCTTAAACAAGCGCAGGACGACCCGGAGACATCAGAGCACTATTTACGAAGTTTCATCAATACGCGTTTGGAACGTCCCCTGACGGCGACGGAGGTTGATTCACTCGCCGAGTGGATAGCTGAAACAGTACCTCTCCCTGAATTCGACAAATTTAATTTGTTAACCCGCATAAATTCAGAACGCGTGTACCGTTATGTCCGGGACATTGCCCTGCGCCATCCGTCCTATCTGCACAATGTAGCGTATAATTTTATAAAATACCCAAACCCATCGTTAGATCTCTTTCTCATTGAGGCGTACCAAGCCGAGTCTGCGAACGCGAAATTTGGGGGACTTGTCCCAATTACCCCGCCACGGAAATACCTCGGTAATCCCCGCAACCTGAACACGCTGCTTCGAGGGATGCTCCTCTGCGACACACCTAATATGCGTGCTTTCTTGGAAAGATTATGGAATTCCGACTACAGCAACAAGATCTTGTTGCTAGATGCAATAAAGCAGGAGGCACCAAACCACTACCCACATCTGTATCGGTGGACAGCACTAATCTCCCAAATCGAGGATCCCGACACGCGCCTCGCTGCGATTCCGGCACTCGACCAGATCAACACGGCGGAATCATCCGAAATCTTGGGAGATTGGGCGTTAAGTTCAGATGCAGCGGTCAAACGTGAAGCGGAACGGGCACTTGCAAATTACCGTGAGCGAAGCCGTCGGGCGAGGGAACTCCTAGCAGGTAGCATCAAACCGGATGATCTGCTCGTCGGTCAAACGGCGTATGTTTGGAATGGGAAAGATTATGTGCCGGAGGCGGCAACTTCGGGGAATAGATGAGCGTATGACTTGAAGAACATGAGACAGATTCAGGCCTGACTTTCACTGGGGACGGAATGCCCTGGTACAGCATCTAGAAACCGAAGTTTTTGCCAAAAACTCGGTTTCTTATCGCTACGGCATGATAACCGCCCTCAGCGACATTGTAGGTTTACGACAGCAGATTCGTCAATTGAGATTTGGCGCTGGACAGAATTGATACGAACCTGTAATCCGAAAGGGATGACAAACACGGAGTCTGTATGTCCAAAGTCCATATTGGTGACAATTGGCAACTCGTCCAATCCATATTCTACCCTGATTGTGTTGCAAAGCGCGTCGTCGTAACTTTGAAACATTTCTGGTTGAATTTGCCCACCGGGTCGCCCGAATAGGATACCACCGAGCCTTTCAAGAACGCCCATCGCTGCGAGTGACCGAATGAACTCCGTTAGTCGCGATGGTGGAGGCGCATCTTCGGATGTTTCAAGGAAAAGAACAGCCCCGCGAAGCGATTCTATCGACGGCAAATAGGGCGAACCACGAAGCCAGTCCAACACTTCAACGCACCCACCAAATAACATCCCTTTTACCTCGCCGCAATCCTGATGAAATACCCAACCTGTGGGTGGATTCAGTTTTCGTTTTATCGACTGATTTGCCGGGTCTGACCAGTCCAAATGCTCTACAGTCCATCCCGTCTGGTTCGGTTCGATAAGCCCAATCGGCTCGGCGGAAAATAGAGTTTTGCGGACTGAATCAACCATATAAGGATACATGCCCCCATTTTCGGCGAAACCGGTCATTAACCCGGGACCGTAAAACGAAACAAGCCCCGCCTTAAAACAAGCAGCGTGCGATATGGTTGTATCCGAATAGCCCATGAATATCTTTGGGTTAGCCCGAATGACGTCCAAATCCAGGTATGGAAGGATGCGGATTGAATCTTCTCCGCCGATCGTAGAAATTATTCCATCAATTGTATCATCCGCAAAGGCAGCCATCAAATCGTCGGCGCGCGCTTTCGGATTCTTGGAAAGCCAGTCCGGGTCGCGCAGGGCGTGCTCGGTTTCGATAACGGTTACGCCAAATTCTTCCTCGAATTGCCGCTTCCCGACTTCGTAGCGGTATCGGAATATTCCCGGCCCTCCCCAAGACAGTGAAATCGCGGCAATGCGGCTGCCACAACGCAACATTTGGGGTTTAATCATATCCATTTCTTTTTAACCAACCTTTAGACGAAATACCCTCGTTCTGCGAAAAGCAATCGACGTATCCAAAAAGACATGGAAACGTAATCATTCTGTAACATCCCCAAGATTTAATGAAACCAAGATAGAGTTTGCCGGTAGTGCCGTTGGTGAATTACGAAAATGGCGATGGTGCGTATGCAGTTCTACGCATGTAAAGGATATCTTAAATTATGGCAACTATGTTTTATAGCCTATCCGGGGAGGGTCGTGGTTACGCCACACGTGTCCACGCCATTGTCGAAGATTTGCGCAAGCTTCATCAGACTGTGATTTACGCACCCGGATAAGCCTACGAACTGCTGAGTCCGGTGTATCAAGGGACTGATGTGGTCGTCAGACATATTCCGGGTTTAGCGTTTCATTAACCCAAGGTACAGGATGTCTCTCAGATTGTTGTGCTGCTGCGGACTGAGGTACTTGAAGCCACCACTCAAAGCCCTTGCGCAACACCAGAGAGAATTGCGCATGAGCTTGTCGGTGAATCAAACGATAGTCAATGCGGAGGGAGTCGAACACTATAAACGGCTGCGCGATTTTCTCAAGCCGTTGGGGATACGGAATAATGTCGCGATGGCTTATGACCTCAGTGCGACCTACAACCTGAAAGACGAGATGGAGGTTGCACCAAGCCAAATTGGTCAGTTCACAACTTTCGGCGAATTCACCGAAGTCCATCTTCAAACCCTGTTCGACGAAATTGAAAAAGACCTAGCGAATTATCCGCTGGTCGATCGTCTTGCCAAACGATAGTATCTGCTCGGCATCCGCAATCGGTTGCCCGCTGACAAAGGCACGCCCAAGCCCAAATGTGTCGCACTGAATTCGCACCTCCGGAATGCCGAGCAATAACACCTTTTCCGAGACCGGCGTGGGCGTGTCTGCTTTTCATGATCTCACTCCTTCCCTTGTCCACTCAATCCTCTTATTACAATTCGGACACTGCCCTGTTCTTGCGCGTTGACTCAGGCGTTGTCGTTTCCATTTTTGACCGCATTCGCACTGCCCGCGCCAGCGCGGGGGCGTATGGTCGACTTGGTGACACCGTTTGGCTGAGCATCCAATCCGTCGCGCTGCTGCCTTCCATACTTCATCATGTCCGTGATTCGGCCCGACTATCGCATGTGCGATTTCGTGCAGAATCGTATCAACGATGTCTTCCCGGGACGCTTTCAAGCAGTATGTGACCGAGAGCGTTATCTGCTTCGCCGTGTACCTGCATATACCGCCGCGCACAGGCGCGAGATCGAATGCAAACTGCCATCCTGTTTTGAGACCGCTTGTGGCTTCGTGTTCTTGAATGAAGCGCTTGCCCAACGTTTCAACTTCGTTGAGCGTCATCGCAGGTTCTCGCGTAGGCTCTCTCACCGTCAAGACGCTGTATGGGACGTTCCACAGTGTTCCGTGCTGCGTTGCTACCCGTGCATGCCGGGGCAGCAATTTTTGTACGGTGCCTTGCAGTGTGCGCGTCTTGGTCGCAAATGACACTTTCGTCCCCGGTGGATACATCGCTCCCTCGAACTCGGACGTCACGATGCTCATTAATCTTCTTCTCCTAACGGTGCTACTTCACGATAACCATCCTCCGAATCGCTGTCGATTCGGGGGTGATTAACTGGTAGAAATAAATGCCTGAAGCCAACCGCTCGCCAAAGTCATTGCGACCATCCCAGTAGGCGGCGCGTGTCCGTCCAATGTAAAATCCCGCGCTCTTGAATCCAAGGTCAAGATTCCGAACGAGATGTCCCGTTGGGGTGTAGATGTGAATTGCAACGTCGGTATCATTCGCCAACAGATACGGCATCCATGTCTCCGGATTGAATGGGTTCGGATAATTGGCGAGCAGCGCGGTCCGCCTCGGCTTCAGGTCGTCTGGCGTCAGTCGCAACTCTGCGAACGCCCGCCGAGTGTCCGTCACGTCAATTTCGTGATGTAATGTGCGAATTAGTTCGCCAGTTGTATCACGAACCTCGATTGCCAGCCTATCGCCGACGGAAGTAACAGCCCGGCGGCTCATGTCTGCCCAGACAGCGTGCGATTCGTTCACATCAACAGATCGGATGATTCCGGTGGGTTCGTTATGAACAGTAAGCGTCAAATCTTCGACTCCCTCAAACCGGGCGTGAAGAACAAACGCCCACACGTGGGAAACCTGAGCCGGTGTCGGAGCGGCTGCGACCATCGCCGGCGTGTTTTCCCACGCGCGACCGGTGAAGCTGACAATCTTCGATTCAGTGACGCTGACAATGTAGCCCTTTCCCCCCTCAATCGGGAAACCGCCGCCGGAGGAATTTGCCGTGAATCCGATGAACCTGCCAACCGAGGGATTATACTCAATTACGATTGTCGCATCGAGTTTTTCCATGAAGGAACGCGCCGTATAAGGTTTGTCGGGCATCAGGGGTAAACTAATCATATTCAAACCCGCGCTGAGTTGCGTATCGAATGTGGTCGCGGTTGAAGGCGGTACAATCAAACTGTCGGTACGAAATGCAAGATTCTGAATACGTTCATCGCCCTCAGGACCAACATCGGCAGCCGCAAACGGAGTTTCCGAGAAGTTCGCCGCAAGGTATTCCGCAAGTGCATCCTGCTCCGTTCCGGGTGCAGCGAAGGTCGCTTGTCCACCCGACTGTTCCTCCGTCATTGCTGTGGGAAGGTCTATGCGATCAGTATTCGGGAAATTCGGATAAGGATAGTCGTCACCGCCATCCGCAAGGAAATTGAGTGTGACGATGCGGAAGGATTGATTCATATCACCGACAACTTCACCATTCTGTGCGAACGGAATTCCGGTTGCCATTAAGATAAACGCTCGTATGCCCAAAAATGTTACCATCCTTTGCGACAACCACGTACCGAATTGCTTCGGTAATTTCAACGACACGCGGCGCTGGTGTGACGTTGCCGGTATCTACAACACCGCGTTCGTCTGCAGCGAAGGCGCCGCTCACTTCAGCGTCGATTGATTCTGGTAACAGGATGCCCGCCTCGTCAAAGCCGACAACTAACCGTCCGACGTACCTGTAATTACCATCTGTGCCGACTATCGCAATCGGTTCATTCGCTGCGGAACTCGTCAAAATCGGATAGGGCCCGCCGGCAACATCACCGTCACGCAGGTGGTCTGTATCATCTGCCAACAGTGTGTTCGAGCCACCAGCAATGATAATGTCAACATCGCGCAACTTAGATGCCATCATCTCATCAATGCGAATTTGCTGAAGGTGACTAGTGACAATGACCTTGTTTACTCCGGTTGCCGTCAACGCATCAACGGACTCTTGGACGATTGCCGCCAATGCCGCAATATTATCTGGATCTTCGGGTACAATCCCGACATTTCCCGGTGAGGATATACTGCCGAGCCGCGGTGTGGTTATGCCAACGACACCAATCTTTTCGCCCGAAGGTGTCGTGATAACCGCGCTCTTGCTGATACTGTTCGGGATTGTGCTTACTTCCTGCCCGGCATCGACAACCAGATCGGCAAGGTTGCTATCGTGGCTGAAATCCAAGTTCGCGCTCAGAAACGGGAACGCAGTGCCGACGTAGCCTCTACCATCGTTCCGGATCAACCCTGCGAGTGTGCCAGTGTCCGCGTCAAATTCGTGATTGCCGAGTGCTGACGCCATAAAGCCCATCGCGTTGAGTATCAAAATATCCGCGCGTCCTGACCCCTCACGCCCCAAAACATCGCGAAGGCTTCGATCGTTTCCTGCTGCGAAAAACAGTCCGGGGATGTAGCTGTCGCCCGCTCCGATTATAACAGTATTTTTAAACTCGGCTTTGAGTGCATTGAACACCGATGAAAACCGCGGCGCATTTTCGAGTGCTTCAATGTCGCCCTCCATGTCTGCTGCGTGGAGCAGTTGAAGTGTAAAGTGCCCAGAGTCATCTTGGGAAAAGGCGGGTATGAAGATGCCTAAAATTAAATTCAAAAGAACGATGAAAACAGAAGTTGAAATAAAGTGTCGCTTGCTATGCATCAAAAATACTCCCTTAAGTTATGTTTGACTAATTGTAACCTAAATTTTCGCGTAGATAAAGTAAAACTCAGAAGTGGCTTCAACTGAGTTCACCTAGGTCAGTCCCCAATGAAAAACTTCGTTCCTCTCCAGTCCGTCGATACGCTTGAATCCTGAGCGGCGTAACCGTGAGAGAAACCCGAAATGCGCGAGGACCTCAACGCTTGTAATATAACCCAAGGATGTTGCAAGGCGTTGCCACTTTCGTGACTTTTCTATACCAACAAGGGGGTGAAAAGAGATTAGCGATGCCACCGAGTGCCAATGCTGACCATATCGAGATTCATGTCATCCGTCTAACATCTACGTGCAAAAAAAGAACGCCGTTCCCATCAAATTCTCCAGTCGACGTCAATTTACATCCGTCGGGGACGCTAAAAATATGACCGGGAGGCGTTCAGCAGTGTCTCAACTCGCTTTTTTCTAAACGGGCTTGAAAATCTCCGTAAGATGGGTTATTATGAACATTGTACCGGTGCGTTTCCAATGCAGTGGAAATCCCAAGCGGCAAAGTGGAAATTGATAAAAAATTATGGCAAAAAAGAAACGAGACACAAAATCCAACAAAAATGGCGCGACGCTCGGCTTCGAAGCGACCCTATGGCGGGCAGCGGATAAACTCCGTAACAACCTCGACGCCGCCGAATACAAGCATGTGGTGTTGGGGCTGATCTTCCTCAAGTATATTTCAGACACCTTTGAGGAAAGGTACAATTTGCTCCTCACAGAATCTGCGAATCCTCAGAGCGAACTCTACGTTCCAGACCAAACCGCCCGTGTCCAGCTCGCCGATGATCGAGATGAATATCTGGCAGAAAATATCTTCTACGTCCCTCAGGAAGCCCGATGGTCTTATCTGCAAGCCAACGCCAAGCGTCCGGAAATCGGGACGCTGATTGATAAAGCCATGATTGCCATTGAAGGGGAAAACGCGAGTCTCAAAGGCGTGCTTCCTAAAAACTACGCTAGGCAAATGCTCGACAAACGTCGCCTCGGCGAATTAGTTGACCTAATCGGCACAATCGGTTTAGGGGAGGAGGAGAATCGCTCAAAGGATATACTGGGTCGAGTCTACGAATACTTCCTCTCACAGTTCGCTAGTGCCGAGGGCAAAAGGGGCGGTCAGTTCTACACCCCCCGTTGTGTTGTACGGGTGCTCGTTGAGATGCTCGCGCCATACAAGGGGCGGGTGTACGATCCATGTTGCGGTTCGGGCGGCATGTTTGTCCAGAGCGAAGCCTTCGTTGAAGCGCACGGTGGAGGGCGCGACGACATCTCAATTTTCGGACAGGAGTCCAACCCAACCACTTGGCAATTGGCGAAGATGAATCTCGCCATTCGCGGCATCGACGCCAATCTCGGAGATGAGCACGCAGATAGTTTCCACCGCGAACTTCACCCCGACCTGAAAGTTGATTACATTCTCGCCAATCCGCCGTTCAATAGTAGCGACTGGGGCGGCGAGCGATTGCGCGAGGACAAACGTTGGGTATACGGAGTGCCCCCAGCAGGAAACGCCAACTTTGCGTGGGTACAACACTTCATCCATCACCTCGCGCCCGGCGGCATCACTGGGTTCGTATTGGCGAACGGCTCAATGAGTTCCAACACTTCCAGTGAAGGCAAAATCCGAAAGAACATCGTCGAAGCCGACTTGGTCGATTGCATGGTCTCGATGCCGGGGCAACTGTTCTATTCCACGCAAATCCCTGTGTGTCTCTGGTTTATTGCCCGCAACCGTCACGGAGCCGGCATGGGGGTAGCCCCCGTGAATAGGGCAACCACAAGGGTTGCCCCTACAGGAAACGAACCAAATGTAGGGGCAGGTCTTGTGCCTGCCCAAAATCATCTACGGTTCCGCGACCGTCGCGGTGAAATCTTGTTTATAGACGCTCGCAAACTCGGTGTGATGATTGATCGCGTCCACCGGGAACTAACGGATGCAGATATTACCCGCATCGCCGATACCTATCACGCTTGGCGAGGCGATGAAGGTGCGGGTGAATATGTCGACATCCCAGGTTTCTGCAAAAGCACGACTTTAGAAGTGATACACGAGCACGGAAATGTACTGACGCCCGGACGCTACGTCGGCGCCGAAGCTCAGGAGGACGGTGACGAGCCGTTTGAGGAGAAAATAACCCGCTTGACGGAACGATTGGCGGATCAGATGGCAGAGGCAAGACGGCAGGACCAGGCTATTGCCGAGAGTTTGAAAATTGTCGGGTTTGGAGATAGTTCATGAGTTTTGGTGACGAGGAGATTAGACGCCAACTACGCTTAGGGAAAGACAGCCGCTGGGAATTTAAGGAGGTCAGGTTCGCCGGAAACGTCCCCAAGCAACCCAGTCGTGACGATTTCGCGGATGAAATCGCAGCATTCGCCAACACGGAGGGAGGCGTGTTGCTGTGTGGCGTGACTAACGCGGGCGATGTGGTCGGCATGTCGCGCGAACAAATGGACGAACTTGAGCGGCTTTTGGTCGAGGTCTGCACCGACACGATTAAACCCCCTATTCAGCTTGTCGTCCTACGTAGGCAATTGGATGAAGGGCTCCCATTTCTGCTGGCTGAAATACCGCAGGGGCATGCGCAGCACGATAGCCCGGGCGGGAGTTTCCACCGGATTGGAAGTTCAAAACGTCGGATGACGAGCGATGAGCGACTGCGTTTGGCGCAGCGACGTAGCCAAGCGCGTTTCCTGTGGTTTGACAAACAGCCGGTTC
Organism: Candidatus Poribacteria bacterium; assembly: GCA_965198175.1. Classification (GTDB taxonomy): domain Bacteria; phylum Poribacteria; class WGA-4E; order WGA-4E; family PCPOR2b; genus JAPPKS01. The sequence goes on along the minus strand of OZ240245.1, from coordinate 4,537,449 downwards.
CGGAAACCGGTTTCGGAACCCTGGACGAATCTCTCTGGAAACCCCTGCTGAGTGCCGAAGGCGCCGCCGATCCCGAATCCGCGCTTGATAAGATGGGGCTCCTGACAACGGATGAAAACGGAACAACTCGTGCAACGGTGGCGGGCGTGTTGTTGTGCACCCGTTCTCCGGAAGAGTGGCTGCCGAACGCTTGCATCGCCGCAACCTGTTACCGTGGGAGTGACCGTGCATCGGAGCAAATTGACGCTCAGATAATTGCCGGACCGCTGAATCGACAGATTGCCGAAGCGGTCGCCTTTGCCCTGCGCAACATGCGCGTGGGAGCTCACAAGAACCCGGCTCGTACCAACTTGCCCCAATACAGCGAGGAGGCACTTTTTGAAGCGATTGTCAACGCCGTTGTACACCGGGACTACTCAATTCGCGGTAGCCGGACTCGGCTCTCAATGTTCGCGGATCGGCTCGAACTCAACTCCCCCGGCGGTTTGCCGAACAACCTGACGATTGAGAGCATGGCGGACCGCCAATCAATACGAAACGAAGGTCTTGCATCGGTCTTGGGCCGAATGCCTGTGTCCAGTATAAGAGGTTCAGGTGACCGGCAGTTCTTCATGGAGCGGCGGGGAGACGGCGTGCCAATTATCCATCGTGAAACACAAGCCTTAACCGGAAAGCATCCAGTATATCGGATTATTGATGGCTCAGATCTTTTTCTTACCATTCTGGCTGCCGCTACGGACCCAACCCCGGCAACCGCCGCCATTGTATGTCGGCATCATGGCAATCCCTTGTCGGGGGTTAATCTGTTAGCACTCTTTCCGAATAAGACATGGAAACACGGCACTACGGATGACAATGGCGAGGCGCAAGTGGATCTGCATTCAACACATCTTCCGATGACGGTGTTTGCTGCGGCGGATGGCTTCGCCGCGCACCTTAATAACGACTGGCTGCCCGCAAGTGGTGCACTCACAGTGGAGATGAAACGTCTGCCAGAGGGCGGATCGGTAATTTTTCCGGAGGTGACAGGCTACCTTCCCGGTCTATCCGGGCGGTTGAATCCCAAACGCGATACACATGACCGAACCTACCTTTACGCCTCCGACATCGCCATCAATGAGGGAAAACAGCAGCCGGTTCATTTCATGCCCGGCGAGGATCTGCGCCTCACAGATGCTGAAGGAAAAGAACTAATTGTACGAATCGTGGCTATCGTCGGCCGTTCGGCACTGCTCGAGTATCGCCCCTATTCAAAAGGAGAGGAAAAATGACAGTTAAATCATTAAAGGAACTACTTAGCCAATATCCAGAAAATCTGCGCGTTGTCGTCAATGGCTACGAAGACGGCTATGATGACCTAGCACAAGAGCGCATCTCGGTCAGAAAGATAAAACTGAATACCCAAATCCACGACTGGGAAGGCCAACACAGCGATTTCGGCGATTTTAAAGAAACGATGACCGACGGTGCCGAAATTGCGGAGGCCTTGGTTCTCCGACGGGCATCATATTGATTTATATAGGCGGAAGTATGAACAGTGATTGGATTAGGAGCAGTCTAGGCAACCTATTATCTTTCTCCAATGGGAAGTCCAGCCCTATTCGCGTCAACAATTTGCCTAATCCCGTTTATGGCTCTAATGGAATTATTGGATTCTGTAATGAGGTCAATGCAGTCCCTTGTACAATCATTATCGGGCGCGTTGGTAGTTATTGCGGATCGGTCTACTTTAGCAATACTTCTTGCTGGGTTACAGACAATGCTATTCGAGCAAATGCAAAAGATGGGAATGATACAAAGTTTCTTTTCTACCTTCTCCATACCCTTCGCTTAAATGATTGGCGAACAGGGTCGGGGCAGCCATTGCTCAATCAAACCATCCTCTCACAAATACCTGCAACGATTCCCCCGCTCTCTGAGCAACGCCGTATCGCCCACATCCTCGGCTCGCTCGACGGCAAGATTGAACTCAACCGACTGATGAACGAGACGCTTGAGACGACAGCAAGGGCAATTTTCAAGTCGTGGTTTGTGGATTTTGATCCCGTGCGGGCAAAGATGGAGGGACGCGAACCCGTTGGCATGGATGCCGAAACCGCTGCCTTATTTCCTTCTGCTTTTCAAGACTCGGCAATCGGAAAGATTCCAGAGGGGTGGGAAGTTGGAACTCTCGGCGAGATAGCACATAATGTTCGGCGTAGTGCAAGAGTTAACGAAATCGACTCTGAAGACGTTTATATCGGATTAGAACATATGCCAAAGCGAAATATTGCTCTCTCTGAATGGCAGACCGCCGACGGAATCAGCAGCAATAAGTTTCGTTTCAGAAAGGGCGAAATCCTCTTTGGGAAACTTCGACCTTATTTTCACAAGGTCGGCGTTGCACCGATCGACGGGGTTTGCTCAACTGACATTCTAGTGATTCAGCCGGTTGAATCTGAGCGGTTCGGTGTTGTTTTGGGGCTTGTGTCCTGTGACGAATTCGTTGCGTATACTGATGCCCATTCTACGGGTACGAGAATGCCACGAACCAATTGGAGAGATATGTCAAGATACGAAATTGCGCTTCCTCAGATGAACATTGCTAGAAAATATACCGAGTTAATTCGACCATTGCTCGAAAGGATAATTGACAACATTCATCAGTCACATACCCTCTCGCAAATTCGTGACGCTCTGCTACCGAAACTATTGTCGGGGGAAATTCGTGTTGGAACAGATCGAATAGTTGTGTAGTAATTCAATTTTAAGGAGACGCTTTACGTGGTTACACTAGAAGGAGTTAATGCAAAACTCCAAAGGGCACAAGATCAAATCGAACACCTGGCGGGTGATGTTACGGAAAGTTGTGAAACTCAGCAAGACTTGTTTTCCGAAGAACTGCGGCCAGATGTTGGGGACAGAATCTGGGTATTTCGGGGCGAAACGCCCGCTGTCCCAATTCAATATTCAGTTCGAGTAGGAGAAATAGTATATAATCTGCGGTCTACTCTTGATCAGTTGATTTGGCAGTTAGTCCACGCAAACTATAAAGCGCCAAATCATCATAACGAATTTCCCATATTCGAAGATGAGACTCGTTTCAACAATGCAGTAAAAACTAAGCTTTGCGGTGTAAGTCAACAGTCCATGGCTAGAATCAAAGAGATGCAACCATTTAGTAACAATGACAAATGGTCCGCTCTAAAAACCGTTCATTCTCTCTGCAACATTGATAAGCACAGGGAATCCATTTTTCCGTTCTATGATTTGGATCGGTGCTCTACAAGATTTCTGGGAGGCGGTAATCCTAACGTAAAACCTCGGATACATAGTTTCCGATCTAACTTGAGATCGAAACTGAGAAAAGATTTCATTGCATATTCAGTTGAGCCACTAGATGCTGTAGTTGAAATCAAACTCTTCGTGGATATGAAACTAAGCGGTTCTGACGGACTTGACCCAAAGAGATATCTGGATATGGAGTCAAACGAACGGCAGGTAAGTCTTGTCTTGAAGGACTGTTTGTCGACCGTCTTAGGTGTGGTTGATTGCCTTAGTGGAGAGATACAAAAACACCCGCTTTTTGGCAGGCGTCCCTCGTTCCAAGGTCTCAAAGCCATAGAATATAGTCTTGAGCGTTCACCAGATGCTCCAAATGACGACCGTGACGACTTGGTTCGACAATTATTCAAAGACTTTGGTGAGTTGTAAAGACTAACTGTTGAATTTGAGTACGGTTCCTGTTCTTACTCTAAGTCGTACAACCGCAGTATCGGATTTCAGTCTAGATTTGCTTGTACGATAGAAATGAGAAAATGGAGGTGATTTAGATGTTGCAACAGACCGTTCCCCGTATTGAGTCATTGCGTGTAAAGAACTACCGCGCGTTGCGGGAAGTGGAATTGAAAAAAATCACGCCGCTGTCCGCTTTTTTAGGACCTAACGGCAGCGGAAAGTCAACACTGTTCGATGTTTTTGCGTTTCTAGCGGAGTGTTTCGCTGTCGGATTGCGACAGGCTTGCGACAAAAGGGGGCGTTTTAAGGAACTGCGAACCCGCGGAAGCGATGGTCCTATTGAATTTGAGTTGAAGTATCGTGAGAAACGAGGGACACCGATAATTACGTATCATCTATCCATTGATGAGGGGAAAAAGGGAGCCTTTGTTGACACAGAATGGCTGCAATGGCGACGAGGAAGTCGGGGGAAACCGTTTCGTTTCCTCGATTTTCAAGAAGGAGCAGGCCGTGTAATCGCAGGCGAAATGCCAGATGAGAAAGACACGCGAATTGATGAGCGACTTGATGATGCGTCAATGCTCGCCGTCAGCACACTTGGGCAGTTGGCGCGACACCCCCGCGTGAGTGCCCTTCGCCGATTCATTACTAGCTGGCATCTTTCTTACCTTTCCGCCGATGCTACACGCGGCGTTACCGAGGCGGGACCACAAGATCGACTCACCGAGACAGGAGACAATCTCCCCAATGTTATTCAGTATCTGAAAGAGCAGCACTCAAATCGTTTGGCAGATATTCTCCTAACTCTTTCTAATCGGGTGCCACGCTTAGAAAAGGTGGACGCAGAACTGATGGCAGACGGACGCCTGCTGTTGCAAATTAAGGATGCCCCGTTTGAAGAACCAATCCTCGCGAAGTACGCTTCCGATGGGACTTTAAAGATGTTGTCGTACCTGACGCTTTTACATGATCCAGAACCCGCCCAGTTAATCGGTATCGAGGAACCTGAAAATTACCTGCACCCGCGGCTGTTGCCTGGTTTGACGGAGGAGTGCCGTGTAGCATCCACCTCGTCTCAAATCATGATTACCACCCACTCGCCCCATTTTATCAACGAACTTCGCGCCGACGAAGTGTGGGTGCTTTATCGCGATGAGCAGGGGTTTACGGTCTGTAAACGCACATCTGAGATGCAGGGAATCAATAGCTTTTTGGAAACGGGCGCGAAGTTGGGTCAACTCTGGATGGAAGGGTACTTTGAATTCGGGGATCCGCTGACGAATGCGGGCGGTCCAAAGGGAGGGAGACGTGCACATTGAATTCCTTTTGGAGGAACGCTCGGCTGAAGCAGCATTAGAGGCAGTCTTACCCACGGTTTTTTCCGACGACGTGGGTTTCAACTTCCATGTGTTTCAAGGCAAACACGACCTGCTTAAGAACCTGCCGATTCGATTGAAGGGATACCGCCACTGGATACCAGATGATTGGCGAATTATAGTTCTTATTGATGAAGATCGCGAAGATTGTTTGCAACTGAAGGCAAAGTTAGAACAAGCAGCTAGTGAGGCGGGCTTCATGACGAAAACCCGCACCACCTCAGATAGGAATTTTAGAGTTGTTAATCGACTGGCAATTGAGGAATTGGACGCTTGGTTCTTTGGAGACCCTGAAGCTGTACGAAAAGCCTATCCAAACGTCTCAAGGACGTTCCATAACCGGGCTAATTTTCGAAATCCCGATGCAATTGCAGGCGGCACACACGAAGCACTCGGACGTGTGCTGAAACGGTACTATCCAAAGTGGTTACCCAAGACTGTCGTAGCACAAAACATCGCTTCACACATGATACCGGACCAGAACACGTCGAAAAGTTTTCAAGTGTTTCTTGAGGGACTCAAAGCGTGTGTGGGAGAGAGTGGATTCAAAATCTAAGATTCCTTCTGACCTGCTTGTATGATTCATACAACTCAGTTTGAATTGATAGCATGAATCTTAATACGATTGACGAATTCGATATCGAACAAACCGCACTGGATTGGCTCGCGGGTATGGGTTATTCCGTCTTGCACGGTCCTGATATTGCTCCAGAAACGCCAGGTGCCGAACGTTCAAGATATGAAGACGTGGTGTTGACACAGCGTCTGCGCGATTCGGTTGCCCGCATGAATCCAACGATGCCTGCCGAATCGCAAGACGAAGTCGTTCAAAGAATACTCTCTCCAAACTCCCCGTCATTGGTCCAAAACAACCGGACGTTTCACCTAATGTTGGTTGATGGCGTCGAGATTGAGTATCAAGATTCAGACGGTACAACTCGCGGCGGGGGCGTGCGATTGGTGGATTTTGAGAACCCCGAAAATAACGACTGGCTGGCAGTGAATCAGTTCACCGTGATGGGGGAGACCGAACGCCGACCGGACATCGTGCTGTTTATCAACGGCATTCCGCTAGGCGTGATTGAACTCAAAAACCCGACCGATGAGAATGCCACTGTCTGGTCCGCGTTTCGCCAACTCCAGACCTACAAGCGAGAAATTCCGCGGCTGTTCACATATAACGAGGCGATAGTTATTTCTGACGGCTTGGAAGCTCGTGTCGGTGCTTTGACGGCAAATCAGGAACGGTTCATGCCGTGGCGGACAGTCGAGGGAGAAACCGAAGCCGAATCAACAGATTTGGAACTTGAGGTTACAATCAAGGGACTCTTTGACAAGGAACGATTCCTGAACTATCTTAAGCACTTTATTGTCTTTGAGGAAACGGGCGGCGATACAATTGCCAAGAAGATCGCCGGTTATCACCAATTCCACGCCGTTAGAGCCGCTGTTGACACTTCCGTGAAGGCGTCGCGTCCGGATGGGGACAAACGTTGCGGCGTTATCTGGCACACGCAAGGTTCGGGCAAGAGCCTGACTATGGCATTTTACGCTGGCAGCATTGTCCGGCACCCAGAGATGCAAAACCCGACACTGGTCGTCATCACCGACCGCAACGACTTAGACGACCAACTGTTCGGCACGTTCGCTAGATGTAATCAACTATTGCGACAAATACCTGTCCAAGCGAAAGACAGGGTACACCTGCGCGAACTCCTGAAAGTTGCTTCGGGCGGCGTGGTTTTTACAACGGTGCAGAAGTTTTTTCCCGATGATGACGAACTCCAATTCCCGTTACTATCCGACCGGCGAAACATCGTTGTCATTGCGGACGAAGCCCACCGCAGCCAGTACGATTTTATTGACGGATTTGCCCGTCACATGCGCGACGCACTCCCGAACGCCTCATTTATCGGTTTCACCGGCACCCCCATTGAAGAGACAGACCGCAACACCCGAAACGTTTTTGGAGATTACATCAGTATCTACGATATACAACGTGCGGTTGATGACGGCGCCACTGTTCCAATCTACTACGAGAGCCGACTCGCCAAAATTGAACTGGACGAGAACGAGAAGCCTCATGTTGACCCAGAATTTGAGGAGGTGACCGAAGGAGAGGAGGAAAGGCACAAGGAGAGACTCAAATCTAAATGGGCTCAGCTTGAGGCACTGGTTGGAACCGAGAAGCGTTTGGCTCTGGTTGCTGATGATATCATCACGCATTTCGAGGAGCGGTTGGATGCAATGGATGGCAAGGCGATGGTGGTCTGTATGAGCCGCCGTATCTGCGTCGATCTCTACAACGCCATTGTCGAAAAGCGTCCGGAATGGCATGGTGAGGATGATAAGCAGGGGTTCATTAAGGTTGTAATGACGGGCGAGGCGTCGGAGGACGAGTCGTGGCAGCCGCATATCCGCAACAAAGCGCGGCGCGAAGAGCTGGCAGTTCGGTTCAAGAAACCCGATGATCCGTTGAAGTTTGTGATTGTCCGTGACATGTGGCTGACCGGCTTTGATGCTCCGAGCCTTCACACAATGTATGTCGACAAACCGATGCGAGGTCATACCCTGATGCAAGCTATCGCGCGCGTCAATCGTGTCTTCGGCGAAAAACCCGGCGGTCTAATTGTAGACTACATCGGGATCGGTTACCATCTAAAGCAGGCTTTAACTAACTATACGGAAGGCGGCGGAAAGGGCAAGCCCGCCATCAATAAAGCCGAAGCGATTGCTGTAATGCTGGAAAAGCACGAAATCTGCTGCGGGCTGTTCCACGGTTTCGATTGGTCGTCGTGGATTGACGGAAACGCCGAGGAGCGTCTCAGACTGCTACCCGGCGCCCAAGAACATATCTTGGGCTTGGAAGATGGCAAAACCCGTCTACTGAATGAGGTTGCTGCGCTCTCCAAAGCCTTTTCGCTAGTCGTGCCGCACGAAAGCGCAATCAAGATACGCGACGATGTTGCATTTTTCCAAGCGGTCAGAGGCGTCTTGGCAAAATTGACGGCTAGAGAGGAGTCCCAATCCGAGGCGGCAGAACTCGCCATCAAGCAGTTGGTATCCAAGGCTGTCGTTCCTGAAGGCGTAGTAGACATCTTTGCCGCCGCGGGATTAGACAAGCCGGATATCTCAATTCTCTCCGACGAATTCCTAGCAGAAGTGCGCAATTTACCGCAAAGGAATCTTGCCGTCGAACTTTTGGAAAAGTTGCTCAACGATGAAATCAAAACCCACTCGCGGCAAAACGTCGTACAAGCACGGTCATTCGCAGAGATGCTAGAAAAATCAATTCGCGCCTATCAAAACCGGACGATACAAGCCGCGCAGGTAATCGAGGAACTTATCCAAACAGCGAGGGAGCTGCGTCAGGCGCGGGACCGTGGCGAGGAGTTGGGACTCTCACGCGATGAATTGGCATTCTACGACGCGCTTGAAACCAACGATAGCGCCGTGCAGGTGCTGGGAGATGAGACCTTGCGCACTATCGCGACTGAACTCGTAAGAACCGTCCGTAACAACGTAACCATCGACTGGACGATGAAGGAGAGCGTGCGCGCTAACCTGCGCCGATTGGTGAAGCGAATCTTACGAAAATACGGTTACCCACCCGACAAACAAGCCAAAGCTGCCGAGACCGTCCTAGAGCAAGCCGAAGTGTTGTGTGAAAATTGGGCGTGAGCAAGAAAGCCTCTCTTTTGAACATCTACGACTTAAGTAGGTTTGGCGAAGAAACTTTGCATTTCGACGAACTAATCGCCATCAGGGTAATCCAGCGCGATTCGATGCACGCTACTGTCCCGGATGCTGGCGTATAACGTTCTGCCTGCGACCGCCATGGATTCGGCGTAAGGATAACCATAAGGGTTGCCTTTACCAAATCCCACCATTCCTCAATACGTGATCGTCAATACACCGTCTGCCATATTCTCAGAGTCGTAGTTTATGACCATTAGCTTCCAGTATCTATCACCTATGTGCCGTATGTCTGTTTCCGTGATTTCAAGTGTAATCTCAAGCGGTTCACCTTGATCGGCATCCTGTCGCGTCCAATGTGTTCCTTTTTTTTCGCCCATGAACAAAAGCGCGACATTGTCCGAGCCTTTATGCTTGAGGTGTGCTTTGTACATTGTTGGCTGAGTGAATTGGAAATAAAACGTTTGCACTGGAAGTTCATCTGTGTTCAAACTTCTGCCCAGTTTGACGGAATAAGTGCCGGGTTTGTTGATTTCCCATGTCGCCTTTTTGAATGGCTCTCGCTCGCGAGCATGTAGTGCGACTGCAATGTCACGAAACAGTTGGCGATACATTTGCGTCCATGTCTCGATTGGTGCATCAAGTCCGATCATGATATGATTGCCTTGACGGACAATAGGCGCGTAGTTTTTCCTCTCCGCCCAACGGGCAATGACATCAACGACAGAACGGAGATGGCTCTTTCGAGGGATGTACATTGCGAAGTTAAAGTCTGTGTCAATCGCATCTGGGGGTGCGCCGGGGGGTAAATAAGACTTTACAACATCAGACGGCACATTAAAAGCAACAAAGGTGGAACTTAAACCGGACTTTTTAATGAGTTTATTCGGTTCTATCTGAATGCGAGGGGAATGGTCATAGGGATTATGCATAAATGCGCCCGAATGAATTTCTAGGCCTAGCGTTCTTAAAAGATCCGCTGCACCAAGCCCGACCGCGATGACCTTGCGACGTTGTAAAGCATCAACAAGGTCATCGTCGAACTCTCGGGGATATTCACGCTCCATTCGGAGAACCAGGACCTCGGCAGATGATGTGATTGCTTCCTCAATGGTTTCAACCATCGCAACCGGGGGCTCATCCTCCTTTCCAGCAAGTATGTTCGAGATGGCTTTCGAGTCGGCGGGCGATGTCGTATATACCGCAAATCCAGGCATTGATTCATTCATTTCACCGTTTGCTACTGCCGAGAAAGCGGATCCATTCGGTCCGGTATCCTTCTTGCCGTCTCGCGGGTTCAAGTGGATCGGGCGATTGACGAGTGCCGGTTTTGTTTCTGGTAGTGGAACCATCGGTGCGTCAATGAGTTCAACCCGATTCGCCGGTTCGACTGCCTCAAAACTGTACGGTTGTTGAAACCGCGTCATTGACCGCTGACCCAATCCGAGGAATAGCGCAACGACCAGCGTTGCCGCCACAGCAAACCACGGCAAAAGTGGCTTGCCCTGGGGAGTGGTCGTTGGAAGTATGCGGTCAATTCGATTCATCATCTGTTGTGTGAAGGTCGGCGGCAATTGAAATGTACCCAATGTTTTCTCCATCATCGGTATTATCTCCTCTTTCAATTGACATCGGGCGCGATAGAGACGGTTAAGAATCGCACCGCGTGACGTACCAATGAACTGCGCAATCTCCTCGCACGTCATCCCACCGAGATAGTGGAGCGTCAAGACCGTCCGTTGGCTTTCTGGCAGCACTTCTAGCGCATCGTGTACCGCTTGACGGGTTCGTTGGTCGGTGTGTTTCGCCCACGCCAGCGTATCCATGTGGTGCTTCTCGACGGTATCGAGCGGTTGCGGCACTAGTCGCTGTTTTCGATGCCACATCAAGCAGAATCGTGACGCTATTCTGTAGAGCCAACCGGGGAAATGCCGCCAATCTTTGAGCGTGTGGAGTTTTTGGTAGGCTTTGAGAAAGGTTTCTTGCGTAATGTCTTCTGCGGTGTGGAAGTTTCCGATTTTACGGTAGGCGAGGGCATGAACTGCGCCTTTGTATTTATCGACCAGAAACCCGAACGCGGAATCATCGCCGTCCAAAGTACGTCTGATTAGTTCGGCATCGCTGTTTGCCATTTTCATCGCTCCCGATGTTGTTTGGCTTAACGTGGCAATGACATCAGCGTCATTGCCTTCTATTATATTATGATGCACATTGGGGGCAAATGATTAGATCGGGTGGCGTTTTTTCTGGGAAAGCGGAGGGTTGGCTGTCAGAATTAACGTGGTTGCGGTTTTAGTTATCGTACAAAATGACGCCCCTAGCATTCTTACCGGCTTCCATGTCAGCAAAGGCGTCGTTAATCTGTTCAAGGCGATAGGTTTGCGTAATCAATTCATCAAGTTTGAGCTTGCCATTTTCGTAAAGCTTGAGCAGATTAGGCATAGCGACGCGAGGGCTGGAAGAGCCGTAAAACGATCCAATTAACCTTTTCTCGCTCAGGACGATATTCTGGGCAGGTATGCGCACTTGAGCATCCTGGTTGCAAGCCCCAATGACGACAGCAGTTCCTCCGGGACGTATCATCGCATAAGCTTGTTCTATCGTCTTCGGGTTGCCGATGACTTCAAAAGCGTAATCGACGTACTTGCCGTCCGTCAATTCTCGAACCGCTTCGACCGGATTGCATGTCGACGCATTCACCAAGTCCGTCGCGCCAAAGCTTTTGGCGAACTGGAGCTTGTTCTCAATGAGGTCTATAGCGATAATGCGTTCTGCGGAAGCTAGCACAGCCCCTTGAATCACGTTCAATCCGACACCGCCCGTTCCGATTACTGCAACCGAACTTCCGGCTTCGACATTTGCCGTGTTCAACACAGCCCCGACTCCTGTTGCCACCCCGCATCCTACCAAGACCGCTTTTTCGAGTGGATAATGCGAATCAACTTTGACCAAGCTCTGCTCTGGAACAACGGTATATTCGGACATTGTAGCGATCCGCGCCATTTGGAGTATGGGTTGGCCCGATTTATTGTGTAATCGACAGGTTCCGTCCAGCAAATGGCCACGTGGCACTCGGAAACCCTCACATAGCCTCACGAGGTTATTCTGACACATCCGGCAATCCCCGCAGAAGCTGACGAATGAGAGCACGACGTGATCGCCAGGACGGACGTAGCTAACGCCTTCACCGACGTGCTCAATCACACCTGCCCCCTCATGCCCAATTGCGGTCGGAGGGTCGTAATAGATAGTTCCGTTCACAATGGACAAATCCGAATGGCATACGCCAGTTGCGACCATACGGATAAGCACTTCGTTCGCTTTCGGTTCATCTAATTCTAAATCGTCAACAATAACCGGTTTGTTGTGTTCGTAGACAACAGCCGTTCTCGTCCGCATCTTATTCGCTCCTTATTCTTCCATTCTTGAAACCGAAATTCATCTTCGGACAGCTACTCTCGGTATTTAAACTGGATTGGGGTTTGTTGACCAAGCGATGACCAGCCTATCCGGTTAAACCAATCAACTCATCAACCCGCCCTAAGATTCACACATACCTCCTCACAAGTATACCACAAAAAGGGGTGAAATTGATTATTTTTCCAATTCCTGATGTATTTACGCTATGAGAGAGTCGATCAGATTGATAAGGATATCACTTTGAGAAGTTCCTCTCAGCAATTTGGGGGCAGATCGGATTTCTCTAGGCTTGCAATGAGGAAAGAAGGGGTAAACGAAGAGAGTTCGTTTCAGAAAAGATGGGTTGCGGAGGGACTTTCTGCGGGAAAACATGCGGGGAGATGGTGAAGATGGTATTTGGCGATTTTATTCTTTGGCGACGAGGGCTAGTTTTGAAGTTTCCACTTGAGTTGACTTCCGCATCCATGCCCCGTTGTTGCAGATTTTGACACAGAAGTCACGTTATTACGAAAAGAGAAATTCGCTGAGTTTTTTGCTTCGAGAAGGGTGGCGTAGCCGATTCAACGCCCTCGCTTCCAATTGCCGAACTCGTTCTCGTGAAAGGTTCAGTATCACCCCAATTTCCTGTAAATTGTGTTCTTCGCTGTTTTCCAGACCGTATCTCAACAAGACTATCTGTTTCTCACGGGGTGGCAATTCAGCTATCGCCATCTTAACTTCTTCAATAAGGTTTTTCGTAATTATGTCCGTGAGGGGATTCATAGCTTGTTCGCAGGGAATTAATTCTTCAACTTCACCCCCCGTTTCCATGCTGATACAATCTTCCAGTGAGGTTGTATCCGCCGAAATCCGATTCAATTCCATAATCTTATCAACTGAAAATCCAGTTGCTTCAGAGATTTCTTTTAGAGTGGGTTCATGGTTGGTGTTTTGTTGGAATCGCGCTTTCGCTCGATTCGCTTTCCTGATATCGTCGAGAAGATACGCTGGAACACGAATCGTTCGCCCATGATTTGCAATGCTACACCCAAGGGCTTGCTGAATCCACCAAGAAGCATATGCGCTAAATTTCACACCGCGTCTCCAATCAAAGTGATTGACGGCGTTGATTAATCCGATGTTTGCTTCCTGGATGAGATCCGGCAAATCAAGTCCACGTTCTTGGTATTTCTTGGCAATACAGACTGCCAATCTCAGGTTTGCCTCAACAACATAGTTTTTAGCAGTGTGGATTTCGCCTTGCAGGTGTTGTATATGTCCCACAAGCTCCAAAAGGTATCTTTGCGCGGACGGAACAAAAGATTCAGCGACAATCCGATTTTTCAAGGAAAGCGGGCTCGGCAAATCTTCCGGATCTATCTCAAGCGGGTAGGTCATCAATTCCTGATAACATTCATTGATGCGTTTGCGGTACTTCTCAATCTTAACAAAGACATCCAATTCTTCGTCTTGCGTCAAACGTGGAATACTGCCCATCTGGCAAAGATACGTACCGAGAAAACTCCCACGCATAGATTCCTGATGGTCGGAGTCCAAAGAAGGTTCAAAGACTTCATCGACATCTTCCATTACCGGGATGTGTTGCGCAGTACCCATACGTGATACTTCCGCAAATGCTTTGGGTTGTATTCCCATATCCGCAGGCACAGATTCAAACTGCGGAGACCAATCTTCAATGGACGCTTCAGCAAAGATTTGAGTTGATGGATTCGTCTGTTGAGCCATTCTTGTTTCCTTAATGATATTCAATTCTCATTTCTGATGGAGTCGATTTATATTTATAGTATAGGCAAGATGTGTGCCAGCGATAGGAGACAGGTGAGGATATGGAGAGAAAAACATAGAGAGTTAGGTTGGATGTTCCACTCAAAGCACAAAACAGGGATCGTACACGATTCTTGACCTCTCAACATCGAAGCTATATCTCCGATTAACTTCACATTTATTGTCACTCAGATGCGACACTGTCGCCCTGAAGTGACATTTTTGGATGGAGCAGGATTGGGGCGTCATGCCGTTTATCTTCATTAACACCGCTCCTTGTTCCATTGTATATGCAATCAGAACCGTGTAGGCGAACGAAAAACCTCAATTAATTCCCGTTTCGATCCAAGCCAAGTTCCCTAATTTTACGATGCAATGACTGGCGCTTAATCCCAATCTGTTGCGCAGTTGCCTGGATGTTCCAGTTATTCTGTTTGAGCTTGTGTTCTAGGAAGATTTTCTCGAAGCCCTGGGAGGCCTCTTTAATTGTTAGGACATCGAGTAAACTATGTAGAGGTGTTGTGTCTCGCTCTATGTCCCGATGAAGCGTCTCTAGTTCAGGCGCACTGAAGATTTCAGGGGGTAAATCGTTCTGCGTGATTAGGTTTCCCGTACAGGTGACAACCGCATATTGAATGGCTTTCTGCAGTTCACGAATATTTCCCGGCCATTGATATCGCTCAAACGCTGACAGGACTGCCTCGTCGAAACCGTGGATTTGTCCCGATTCCGGTATGCGCACATACTTACGGAGGAAATGCGATGCGAGTAACCGAATGTCGCCCTGACGTTCACGCAGCGGTGGCAAGGTGATCATGAACTTCAGGCGATAATAGAGATCGCTTCGGAACGTCCCCGCGTCTACAGCCGCTTGGAGATCCCGATTAGTTGCAGCGATAACCCGAACATTGACCCGCTGAACATCCATCCCGATTCCCTGAAGTTCCTTAGAATCTAACACACGCAGCAGCTTGGGCTGCATAGCTAGGTCTAGGTCGCCAATTTCATCAAGGAAGATTGTGCCACCATCCGCTTGCTGAAACTTCCCCGGACGTTGATCGACCGCTGTTGCCACCCGTTTTCCAATTCCGAATAGCTCTGCTTCGATTAATTCCGCCGGAATAGCACTACAGTTGACAACAATAAAAGGTCCTTCAGGGCGGGGGCTATGCGCATGAATGGCATGTGCGACAGACTCTTTACCTGTACCGCTCTCGCCATAGATTAAGACATCAACATCCGAATGGGCAACTCGCCCGACTTTTTTCATCACCTCGATTATCGCGTTACTGCTGCCGATGATTTCATTACCTTCTATCTCTTTTGCTTCAGCGGTAGACGAAGGTTCCTGATCATGTCGAGTGCGTTGGTTTAACGCCCCCTTGATGATGGTAATTAGGTGGGTATAGTCAATTGGCTTGCTGATATAGTCATAGATTCCTAATCCACTCGCTTCAAGCGCAGTCTTCGACGAGATGTTCGCAGTGATTACGATTGCCTGTGGCGCGGGCTGCCGTGTTTTACTGTGCTTAAGGATTCTTAATCCCGCTTCTCTATCTAAAATACCTTCTGCATCTGGCATCCAGAGATCGACTAGAATCAAATCATAATCTGGATTTCGTGTCAATAGCGCCATTGCCTCGTCCCGGTCGTAGGCAAATTCCACAGTAGCATCAATTG
Organism: Candidatus Poribacteria bacterium; assembly: GCA_965198175.1. Lineage (GTDB taxonomy): Bacteria > Poribacteria > WGA-4E > WGA-4E > PCPOR2b > JAPPKS01. The sequence continues at coordinate 4,521,796 of OZ240245.1, read as the reverse complement.
ACGATTCCATTTTAAGTTGTTTGTCGATGTATCTACAAGTTGCGTGTTCGTCGTCTGCGATTAAAATCCGTGATGGTTTCATGGAACGTTAAACGCGAAGCGCGAGTTCAAGGGTTCAAAGCTCAAAAGGCTCAAGCAGACCTCAATGAACCTTTGAACTCATGTCCCCATTGACTTATCTGCCTATCTTTACGTTTTCTCCTTTTTTTGATTCGCAGGAAGTTGGATGAAAAATGTCGTTCCGACGCCGACTACGCTCTCTACACATACCTCTCCGCCATGTCCCTCGACGATATTCTTAACATTAACTAAGCCGAGTCCCAATCCACGCGGTTTTGTCGTGTGAAAGGGCTCAAAAATCCGATCGAGCTCATCTACAGGGATGCCAGCCCCTGTATCCCTGATGACGACAGTAGTTACGGTTTGTGGGGATGTTAAATGTAGTGTCTCTATAGCAATTTCTAATTCGCCGCCCTTAGTCATAGCCTGACAAGCGTTTTTTATCAAGTTCGCAAAAACTATTCGCATTTTGTCAGCGTCAACGGAAAGCTTCGGTGTTTCGCTTGGAAAATTCAACTGAACTTTAATCTGCTTTTCAGCAATCAATGGTTCCACCATCTCCAGCGCAAATCTCAGAATCGGCTCGAATGCTTGCTGTTGAAGATTAAGCTGGGTGTTTTGAAAAAAGCTGAGTTCATTTTCGATCATTTCGTCCAGTTTTGTAACCCAGCCAATGATGCCATCCATTTCGCCGATGATTTCTTCAGGATGCTCCCGTAGATTCAATGGATCTTGTTTTTGGAAATTATTTCGAATCATCTCTGCAGGTGCGCGCACCAGGTTGAGAGCATTTCGCAGTTCATGCCGTACCCGTGCGGACATCACCCCAAAAACCGCCTCTTTTTCGGCTCTGACAAGTTCTTGTCGCGTTGTTTGTAACTGCGAGAAAAGCTGCCGAAGTCGAAAATGCGCTAGGAATAGGCTACTCGCTACACCGCACAGGATAAGGGCAAGGCTAGAGGCAGTTAACTCAATCCAAATGTTGAACAGCACAAACATTGCGAAAACAAATAGAAGATGGAGGATAAGCAATCCGCCTGCGATGAGTAGCATCGATCTGTAGCCGTGCCCAGTTCGGCAGATAAGGATTGCGGCAATGGTGGAAACGATTGCGAGACAGGTGAGATAGAGAAGATTTGCCTTTCCACTCAACCGCCAGATGAAATCTTGATTTAGTAGGGTGTTAAGCAAATTAGCGCGCAGAGCGAGCGCAGACATTTTGCCGAATGGCGTCGAAGCCTGTAGGGCACTCGCTGTTGTGATGCCAATTAGGACAGATTTTCCTTCGAATTTTCGCCTGAATTTTGGCGTATCTTCCTCAGATTGCTCAAATGCATTGACGAAGGAGGTGTATTGAAATGCAGAAGTGCCCCCGACAAATCGAATGAAAAGCCTGCCCTGCAAATCAATAGGGATGCGGAGCGGTTCGACGGACGGCAGAGTCAATTCTAGAAATTTTCCCCTCCAGAATTCTTCTTGGACCTTGATTGATGTAGCAGGAACGCCATAGATTTGACACAGGATTAACATTTCGATCGAGTAGCGGTAGTCCTCTTCCGCGCTGTGCTTAACAACAAGTTGGGCTGAACGATAGATGCCATCGGAACGGTTCAAGGAAAACTCGCTAAAACTAGAGCCTTGTGCTTGTTCCAAGTTGCGAGGTAAATGGTACCAATTGGTGACTTCCGGAAAAGCATGTCGATTTCCGGCGTTGTTTACCGAAGAATAGGGTTGGATGACAAACAGCTTTTCACCGGGGAGGCGATGTTGTTCCTCCCATTCGCGGTTGAACCAGGTGATTAAGCCAATTGCTCTTGGATTCGCTTCTTGAAGTGCGTTCAGCATCGAAGCATAAATGTGATGGGGCCAAGGCAGCGGCTGGAGGATCTCTTCGCTTTGGGCATCAATCCGAATTAGCGAAATCTGGGGAGATATTTGCCGCGAATGTGCAGATGGCAAGCGTAACCGTCCATCTAGTGTTTGTAATTCGATAAACTCGAACAGTCCAAACTCCCGCGAAAGTCCCATCACCAAGAATGGTAGTAGGCTCACGAATGCGATGAGCAAATATGCTTTCTGAACACGGACCCATTTGAAGGACATAACATGATGCGTATTGCGGAAGACGCGAAACGGTAAGAAGGGAAGTAACGAATAGGCAACCTATTTATCGGATCGATGACAACCCCCATGAACAGCACCGTTCTTGTCCTATCATCACGGATGGCGAGGAAGAACGGGCGCTCCACAGTAAGCGAGACAAATAACTTCGCCGCGAACTGAACCTCCAAACAGACAAAGCGTATCTACTCTTCCTAGCACAGCCATACCAATGAAATGCTTGCTTGATTCTATTGTGCGCTCTCTAGTTTCCGGCCTGCTGTATACCATGCGGTTGTGAAATTTTGTCGAATAGGCGGAATCTGAATGGAAATCCAAACGGTATCAGCCCCCGGTTTTCTGTGGATGAGTTGCTGATTGGCAGCAATCTGTTTGCTCCCTTCGATGGGAACACCGCTATCAAAAATAACAAAAAGTTCGCCCTTACTGTTCACTATGAGGTCCGCATCAATCTCAATCCAACGAAGCAGTTGGGCATACAACAGGGAACGATTTGAAGTGATTGTAGTTCTCGTCTCAATATCTCCGAGGGTGTTGTAATAAAGGGTAAGTGCATGAGACAGATTAGTGCTAGGGTACGAATCCTCCTTCGCACGATTATCCTGCAGAAGGCTTCGAGAAATGAGAGATGCGATTTCATCGGGAAGTGAATCGAGTTGGCGACGCAGCGCTTCTAGTTCGCTTCGCATCAGTGGAGTTGGTTGAGATGGAGCAGGTGTCTTGAAGAGATTATCCCCTTTTGGTTTGTTACCAAGTGGCAGCACATCAATTGCAGGGCTACTGTCAAACGGCGCACTGATACGCCTCCCCTTGGATTCCTTTCTGCGTTGACGCCCTTCATTGATTAACTTGCTGATGGGCAACTCGCGTCCTCCTGGAAGCGTTGGCAAGAGAATCTCGTGTGCGTCCCTTAGCCGAATTAACGAGAACGGCGGCATACGGACTAGGTCATTATCATTCAAGACCGTGCCTTTTTCCAAGAAAGCCCATTCCCGTTCGCCGGTTTTAAGCACCTCAATCTTACCGAAGGTAAATGTGGTGGTAACCGTATCTTTTGCCTGCGTATCGGGATTTACCAAAATCACGCACAGGCAGCATATTATGAGTAGGATTTGGTATTTGCGCTTCATAGTTGTCCTCCTTTGGAAATAAAGTGCGTAGTTAACGTAACGCCATATTGGAATCAGCGTTTGCCCTCAACTTGGCTGGGGAATTGACAGTTTTATAGAAGTAAAGTGCCGCACATTGCGTTATTGCGCCGCTCTGTGGCTAATAACAACCGATAGTATTCTATGGTAACACGTTAGAGAAGTATTCCAAAAAATCCTGTAACCACGGATGGGTTAAATCCGCGTCAATTCGCTTTCTAATCCGATTTTCCGGGACAGAAAATCGTCTTTCCGTTCCTCGCAGAGAACTCGCTCCATATTTCTCCCATGCGTCTTCAACGGTGGTCGAATCTATAACCCGCGTCGCACGAATTTCTTCAATTGCCGTTTGCCATGCTGCAACAAATCCGTCTTTGATGAGTGTTGTCTCAATGGGAATCCAAACCTGCCCGTTGATGGATTGGTAGTAGGTATCAGGCAAGTTCATCGCTTCCGCCTGATCGAGGGAAACTTGCCCCAGATCGAACGCCATCATCACATGGTTCGGAAGCTGGATGAGTGCTGTCCGAATCCCAGCCGATTCGAGTAAAGAGCAATACAGCGCCGTGCTATCGTCGCAATCTCCGAAAGTGTGTACGTCGTCATCCCCACCGATTTGCCCCATGAGACGTTCAAGCATCTCGTAGGGATATTTGATCTCGTCTATGGTCCCGCTATCTCCCGGTATATTTGGATCGGTTGCATAAGAGATGCCATGCAATGCATTAAACAGTAGCATAGCAGTATACAAGTTGGGCGGTAGCCGCTTTGATTCAACCTTGTCCTTAAATTCAGTAAGAATATGGTTTTTAAAATCGTGAATAGCCGCATCCTCGGAGGAGATAAAGGATCCGAGTTTTGCGACGTCATCCAGCCGAGTTGTATGGTTGCCGTGTAACTTTAAAGTGACAGTGCCAGTCCGGTAGGCTCTTCCACCGCTCTCGATGACTTTAATCCGTGCTTCGACAGGTCGTGCCTGAGATAATGCGAGCGCTTCCCGCGATAAAACTAGCTGACGCAACGGCACTGAAACCCGCTTCAACGGTTGCAATTCGATATCAGTTGCAACTACCGTGCCGTCTTCTCCGACAAACTGTTCAATGAACAATTCGATCCTGACAGTCACCGGTTTGTTGCTCTCATTTTTTAGCCAAATCCTGCCGATCGAATCTAGCGGCATCAGTGGATAGTGGCGATCTCGATCAGCATCAGTAAACACAGGCGGTGTGGCAAGCTCATCTAAGACAATCGCTTCAACCCCTCGATTTGGCGAAGCGTAGTAGTTATAATGGACCGGATAGAGATCTCTTATACGAACTTGCTCAATAAGCACCGGCAACCGTCGAAAATCAAAGTTGAGCGAAAGGCCAACATAAGCTGTTGGTGGCAACGTTGGGGGGATGAGATAAGCAACGTTGAAATCCAGCCATCGATATGTTACGCGTCCACCCAACGAATAACTCCGTGATTCAGACGTTGCCAAATCTTTTTGGATTCCGGCGCGGATAGCGAAATTGGGATTTGGCAGAAACTCTGCACCTAAATGGAACCGATCCGTCATATCCGCGGCGATGAGCAAATTGGAAATAGGACGATAAGCGACTCCCAGTTTATACGTTGTCGGAAAGACCTTTTCGCTCACGCCAGTGTCGTGACGAATCCATGTGTCATGACTCAAGCCTTGTCCGGATCCGAAACCGACAAAATCCTGCACCAAGAATCCAAGGGTCCAACGGCGGTTTGGTTGGAGAAGCACGCCAACATCCGTTCCCCAACCGGTGGCGTTGCCCTCAGATTTCTCATCTAGCGTAATGCCCCATGTCAGGTATTTCAGGTTTACGCCAAGCGACAGAAGGGACAAAGGAGAGTAGCTATAAGAGAAGTTGAAACTGTTGCGCCTCGCGTCGAGTTCTTCATCTACAAGCCCGACTTGGGTCCAATCAATACCCAACGCAATTTTTTCTGACGCCGGCAAAACCGCGCTGAGACAGTTGGTTTCTAACACACCGAACAACTTCGATGGCGTCTGTTCAAATCCAACGGCGTATCTGTGCAAACGGACAAGTCCGGCAGGGTTTCTGCGTATGCTGTTTTCATCGTCTGCGACGCCGATAAACGCTTCTCCTATGCCAATAGCACGAGCGCCGGTCGACGCTCTTTCTTCGAGGGCGTAAATTGCAGTCGCCGCCGAGAACATGAAAAATATAAAAAGACAGCATCGCATTGTGAATATTATGCGAAGTGTACTCGGTTTTGTCAAGACTGTTTTGATAGTCCATATCATTGAGGGGAATATCACTCACTAATTATTCTGTACGATAACGATTTTTCGTTCTAGCGCTCCTTCAGCTTCAACCGTGACAATGTAAAAATTGCTGACAACCCGCCGTTTATCATCATCACGCCCATCCCACCAAAAAACATGCCGTCCCGTTGAAAGTGGTTCTGATTCTCTTAGTACCCGCCGCAGCCGTCCTGCCTCATTGTAGATTCTAACCGTTACATTACTTGGCTGATTCAATCGAAACGAGATTGCTGTTGATTCGTCATAGTTTGGCGAAAAGAGGCGTGGTTGACAGGTTAAATCGGAGATGATTGTGTCTCCCTCCACTTCCACGGCAGGTGCTGTCGTTACGGCAACCCTTCCAAGCGCTGACACAACTGTCGAAATCGTCTCTTGCCGAGTATTGATTGTTCCACCGATGGGCTTCCACTTGTTGCCATCCCAGCGAGAGATTGTCAATGCTTCATTTCGGGTGATAGGTGTGTATCCTTGGATGGAGAACTCAATTGTTGCAGGTTTGAGGTGGTGAAGTTGCAAATCTTCCGGTTCAAAATCGTAGATGATATTGAAGCGTGGGAAGACTATCGCCTTCGCTATTCGCTCAGTTAATCCCCCTCTAACTCCCGCACCCCTCAGCATCTCAACTTTGGCGGATGAGAGCGACCCCTTCGCCAGTGGAACTGGGTTAACGGTCACGTAAGTCGATTCTGGCAAGCTGTTGGGCGGAAACACAATTTTGGCAATCCTATCTTCGCTTTCCACCATGCTGCTGTTTTGACGCTCGACACGCTCCCTGAAAAATACTTTGACATAATCGACAGTTTGATGACCGGCGTCATCTTCTACACGCAACCGCAAAGTATATTCACCAGATGATAGGTCGGGGACATTCCATTCTGCTAGGAGACCCCGGTTGACAGGCTCCAAAAACCCTGTTTTGGAAATCGGTTGCCAGATATCGGGAGATGTTCCGACACCGTATTCAATAATGTATCCCTTGAAATTTCGATCGACCGCTGTTCCCCGGATATCAATCTTCCTCGGCAACTGTTGATTCGCCGTGGGAGAAAGGATTTCGGCTTGTGGTGGGAGCCTGTCAACTATGATCTGTATAATTGCCTCACTTGATTTCCCTAACCAATCAAAGGCGCTCAAGCGGATTTCATACTCGCCATCCACCGTCGGGGGTACCCATTCTCCCAAAACCGCTGCTTGCTTTGGCTGGGTGGCATGAATAATCTGCTGCCACCCCGCAGCACCCACAATTCTGAAATCTAGTTGATACGCTTTGAAATATCTATCCCTTGCTGTGCCGATAATCTCGATTGCATCCGACACCAACTGCCGATTGGTAGGCTGAGAGATTTCAACGTCCGGAGATTGGTTGTCAATCTTGACGCGTTTAATACCCGGATTTGACTTACCCGATTCATCCTGAACGCTCAGGCGAATTTCGTAATCTCCATCAATTTGGGGCGTATTTCTCCAAATAGCGAGCATCGTGTTCTGCCGAGGTGTTGTGGGATTCTGAACTGGAATCAGTTGCCAATCATCGCTGTTATCTGTAGGGCGAAAATCCAGGCGAAAATCTTTGAAATGGACGTCGTATGCTACACCGAAGATTTCAACCTCGCCCGATAGTATCTCTGAATCTGGAGATTCCGCACGTCGCGATTGAACTTTGGAAATTCGTGCGCTTGGCTTAAGGTTATCAACATGTACCTCAACGATGTCCTCAACGATGTCCTCACCTGTTTTGCGCGAGTGGTCGAAAGCCGTCAAACGGACTTCGTAGCTCCCATCGTGCTGGGGTGTATTCCAATCTCCGAGTGGTTCGTTATCTTTGGGTTGATCGGGACTGAACAAGCCAGGAATTTGTTGCCATGCACCGTTCTGGCTTGCACGCCGGAATTCAAGTTGATATCGATGGAAGTTTTTATCGCTGGCTGTACCCTTAATTCGTACTGTATCACTGACGAATTCATCTTGTTCGGGTGAGGTGATTCGCGCAATCACATCCGAGTCATCAAGCACCACGCTGACTTCTGCCGTCGTTTCTAGTCCCGCTTGATCGACGACAGTGAGACGTAGTTGATAGGTATCGCCTGCTAGGCCTGTAGCGTGCCATGTTCCCAATTGTCCTAGCGATTCAACAGGAGAAATAGATTCTAAAATGGTTATCCATGTTTCATCATTTCGGTAATATTCTAGCTTGAAGTTTTTGAAATGTTCATCCTTCGCCGTGCCAATCACGTTGATACTCTCTGCTTTTCGAACACCTCCATCTTGCGGAGATCTGATGATGCCCGTCGGTGGCGTGTTATCTAAAATCACGCTCCGCTCAATTTCAGACGAGTAAGGATTGCTATCCGTTGCTGTTAAACGTAACAGATATTTGCCATCAGGAAGTGCTGTTGTATCCCAGCGTGTAATCTCTTCGCTATTCAAAGTAAAACGACCACTACGCAGAGGCATCCAACCGTGAGGGTCATCGGCGTGACGATATTCCAGATTGAAATTTTCAATGAGTGTGTTTAACGCTGTGCCAACGTCGACCGTTCCCGTAATGGCTACTTCCTCTGAGATTGGATTAGTTCCATCCGGTTGCTGAATCTCAGCAACTGGCTTAGCGCCCTCATTGTTGAGATAGATCGGAACAGTTTTCGATACACCTTCGTTGCCCGCTGCATCTTCAACTCTTGCGCGAAGCATTACATGACCATATACGGTTGAAGTATTCCATCGTATCTGTTTCACAACAGATAATTGACTATCGACAATTGAATCAGATGTGATTTCTTTCCAGTTGTCAGTTGTCGATTCTACACGTGTGTATTCTAACCAATACCTCATCAGGTGCGCGTCGGTCAGCTCAATTTCAACCCCTGTTTCTCCCAGAACTGTAGTGTTGGGTAACGGTTGCGTAATTTTTGCCCGGGGCAAGGTGTTGTCTACCTCAATGGTTACAATCTCTTCGGCACGATGTTGCCGGTCAAAAACGCCGTTTGGTGTATCTCGTGCGATTAGTTGAATTTTGTAGGTGCCATCGGGTACGGTTTGCGTATCCCACCTATAGAGCGTACTGCCATCCACCGGCTGGTTTGAGGTGAACACAGATTGTCCCGAAATCTGAATCTGATAATCTAAGAAATCCTCATCGGTCGCAGTGCCTTCAATTGTATAAACTCCAGCGATGACTGCGTCGCGCTTCGGATTTGCAATGCGAACGGTTGGAGTGTGCGAATCGATTACGAATTCAGCACGCGCACCGAGGGGATCTATGTTGTCCTCGCGGTCAATCGCTTGAACGATAAATCGATGTCTCCCTTCCGGCACGCTCGACAAAAAAACACGATTCTCAACACCTTCCTCTTCGGTGAACATTGGGAGGCTGTCGTCAAGTTGAAATTGATAACGAAGTTCTTGAGTTGGAGTGCTAAGATCGCCCCCTTCAAACTTAAAGATAACGCTCGTCTCCCCGACAATTTCGCCGTTCGTGGGGCCACTGACGATGCGAGTAGTTGGCGGTGCCATCTCCTGATTAAAGCGGCTGATGCCGCCGTTGTCCTTACTCCCAAACCAGAGTGCACCATCAACCGATTTGGTGATTACGGAGATGTTATTGCTGTTTAGACCGTCGCTTGCTGTGAGTGAGCGTGCAAATCGATTGTTCTGAAATAGACTGACGCCGTCAACTGTGCCGATCCAGATTCGATCGGGCTCATCCCGGTAAAACGCCTGTACACGATTATCCACCAACCCATCATCGGTCGTCAGTCGAGACGTTTGTTGTAATGTTTCTCCATCTAAAATCAGGATGCCATCACTCGTTCCAATCCAGATGTTACCATCAGTAGATTCCATGATAGTATTGATGTTACCATTCAGATTCGCGTTGATCCGATTCAATGTTGCGCCATCGTAAACCCATAGGTTGCCAACGGTGCCAAAATATAGACGCTCTCGTGAATCTGAAAACATCACAACGATTATTTCGCTGATTTCCTGAAAAATATCTTCTTCAGGATGCCACTGGACACCATCGTATCGATCCAAACCGGGGAGGAAGCCCGGTTCATTAGCGAGCAAAATCCCTGTGCCCACCCAAACATCGCCGGCTGAGTCGATGACAATTGATTGAATGCTGTCGTCATTAAGCCCATCCTCTCTGCGAAAGCTCCGCCATATTGAAGGATCACCCGCGGATGGATTGAATACTGCAATACCTGAGTCCGTTCCAACCCAAAGGCGTCGCTGGGAATCTTCGGCTAGCACGCGAATTTCGCGCCCCAGCAGCCCTTCTACCGATTCGATTTTCCTCTCGGTATACCGAACCAATCCATTACGTGTACCTACCCAAGTCGCCCCGCTACGATCCGTTAGCATTGCTGTCACTTGGTTATCGCTCAAACCGTCATTTGTCGTGATAGTTCGCCAGGACCTATCGGAGAAACTGACACCGTTATCTCGTGTGCCCACCCAAAATCCACCGTCCTGCGATTCAAACAGCGTCTGGATATTGTTGCTAGCCAACCCGTTTGCTTTCGTCAAATGCCTCCAACTGCCGCGACTGAACAGACTGATTCCTGTTGTTGTGCCAATCCACACTGTTTCCTCAACTGTTTCCTCAATATCAATTTTTATGGACTGGACATTGTTACCAATCAAAAAATCAGGCGCCGTTCTAACCTGCCAAGTTGAACCGTCGAAAATCGCTACACCTTCAGTCGTGCCAACCCAAATATTGTTCATACCATCCGCTGTAATCGCCTGTACATCACCGTTCGGTAAACCGTCCTGAACGCGGAAAACTTCCCACTGGACGCCGTCAAAACGGCTAAGCAGGTTCGGACGGCTCTGTGGTGACAAGCCAAACCACAGATTACCGATTCTATCTTCATAAACGACCCGCACGCCTTTATTGACACTGCCCTCTTCCGCATTCGGCACAGCGCGCCACGTGTTTCCATCGAACCAGTTGACGCCGGAAGGCGTTCCAATCCAAATCTCGCCATTTTGCGTTCGGACGGCAGCCGAAATCCGATTATCAATTAACTCGTCTTCCATCGTGTAATGATGGACCCAATCCATCCCGCCATTGTGCGGCATCCCCTGATAGACACCCGCGCTTGTCATCGCCCAGATGAACCCTTCGGAATCGTCAAAGATTTGGAAGACATCATTGCCGTTTGAATCGCCGATTGAAACATCAATTACATGCCAGAAGCCATCAAAGCGACTTAAGCCTCTGCTTGTCGCAAGCCAGATTTGTCCGAAGCGATCTTCAGTGATGGACCGAACATTATTACTGCTGAGTCCATCGCGGATTCGTGTGAAGCTGCGCCATTGGAAGGTCTGTTGGGCAGGCGCAGGGCAAAGCCAAAACACCAAAAAGCTGGAAAGCCAAAGAACGAGTAAGGTTTTTTTAAGAGATTGTCTCCGTATCCTATTGTTCATGGCGCATCGTCCTGTCACCCTATTTTGCGTTTCTGAGCTAACCCGCCTGAACCTTACTACAAAGGGAGGGAGAGTAATGGATTCTCCGCTAGCAATCCTCGAATCAGGAGATTGGGAGAAAGGTTATTTCACGATTGTCATTGCCCGGGTAGCTCTGAATGACCTCATCGAAATGGTATAGAAATAAACACCGCTGGCAACAGGTTCACCCCATCGATTGTTTCCATCCCAGTAAGCTGCATCGGTACGACTCATATAGGAACCAGCTTCGAGATGTCCCAACGCAAGTTTACGGACAATCGTTCCATTTACATCGTGAATGTTGATTGTCACATCCCCGGCTGAGGCAAGCTGGAAAGGAATCCAGGTTTCCGGATTGAACGGATTGGGATAGTTTTGAAATAACACATCTTGGCTAGGGCGAACCGATGACAGCACATGACGTAAAACCTGTCTTGTGCGAACATATGGAGGAGAATTATCGGGGTTAGTCAGCAATTCCGCGTAGATGCGTTCTAGCATTTTGCGTGTTTCTGGTAGTAATCTCGTTCGATGGTGGGTTGTTGAGTATAAGTTATTCTGATTGTGAAAATAGGGGGCAGCTGCGGTTTCTTGTCCATCCATCGGATAGGATTCACCAAAGTGGGCGCCAACAAGGACAATGTCTTGGAGATCGACAACCCCGTCACTGTTGACGTCAGGATTCAGCCCCACATCCATAGTGATTTCCTTGCCAAAGTGCTTCGCCACGGCGCTGAGATCAAAAACGTCCACAATTCCATCACCATTGACATCCCACGGCCGTGCTGGATCTGCGACCTCAATCTGTGAGTTGAAAATGTTGCAATAGATTTGTTCTCCCGCTGAATTGACAAGTTTGAGATTATTCAATTGAATGTTACTTAAACCGATGCCTTTTCCACTGAACAGGACCTTTAACAGGGTTCCACTTCCACTCACACCACTCGAGCCTGGTTTGGTCGCAACAACATCTCTGTATACGCCCAACTCCCGGTCAATTTCCCCAACTTGACCGATCCCAAATTCTCCAAAGATGTTTCTGAATTCGGTAACCGTGACTAGATTAAGGACATCGGGGTTCGTCCACTGAAGATCAAACTGAAATCCTGCGAGGTCGGGTGCCGAATCGATTAGAACCTCTACATTAAACTCCTGTCCCAAATTCACTTGGCGGCGCGGCGGTAGGATTCGAACATCACAGGTCAGGGGCGGTTCAAACGGGATGCGAAACGATCGCGGTTCAGACCACTCGCCGACCTGTCCGAGACTACCTGTGCGAACGCGCCACCAATAGGTCGGTGTTTCACCGTTGACTTCAAAGACTAACTGGTTTTCCGTAACGGTTGTGAGTTGAGTGTTCTCGTTAAAACCCGAATTGTGGGAGATTTCAACATCGTAGTAAACCGAATCTTCAACAGCCTCCCAACTTAAGGTAATTTGCGACGTTTCGATGAGTTCACCCTCTTCGGGTTCGCGGAGGGTGGGCGACAAATGACTCGAGTTCCATATAATAATTGTGCCATCAGCTGCTCCCGCCGTGGCTAATCGAGACCGATCTAAACTAAAAGCCAAATCGTGACGTGATTTCGTGTCGAATGATCTGAGTTCACGACCTGTTGCGAAGTCCCATAGTTTGAGGGGGTTGTCGTTTTCTACGTGACGTAACCCTACCGCGAGCAATCTCCCATCAGGACTGAAGCCAAGCGAAAGCACTTCGCGATTATACATTGCGAAAGGTTCTTGGAAAACAACTTCATCGCTATTTGCATCAACATTCCAAACTCGTACGGTGCCGTCCCATGACCCAGAAGCAACCAGATTTTCGTTGGGGTGAAATGCTGCAGACCAAACTCGATTCGTATGACCGGTGAAGGTTTTGGTAGGCGTTTGAACAATCAGGTTCCCATCACTATCGGGGGTATTCCAAAGACGAACAGTCCGATCCTCTGAGGCAGAGACAATGGTTTCGCCATCGGGGCTGAATGCCACGGACCAGATGGTGGCTTCGTGTCCTTCAAAGGTCGAGATCAGCCTACCGGTGTCAACTTCCCATAGCCGGAGCAGCCGATCAATCGAACCCGCAACCAACCGTTCACCGTCCGGACTAAAAGCCACTGATGTTAATCCGGCCTGGTGTCCATCATACTGGCGTATCTCTTCTTGGGCGGGAACATCCCACAACCGCAAGCTCCTATCCTCAGAAACGGATGCGAGATTTCCATTTATCCGGAAAGCCAGGTCCATTATTTGGTCGGTGTGCCCAGCCAACGTATGGATGCGCTCACCCGTCGCCGCATCCCAAATGTAAATTTCGTATTCGCCATCGCCGCCGGAGGCAAGCCACTGCCCATCAGCGCTGAATGCAATCGCAAGCACGCGATGGGTATGCCCAAACAGAAACTGGTGACGCAATTCGGCATGACCATCTATGCATAAAATCAGGGAGATAAAAATTGGAAACAGTAAAATTAAGCGTTTCATGCCTTCTCCCGCAGTTTGATAGAATGAAACGTAAGATGTAATGGGTAAAAACCTTCAAGCGCCTACTAAAAGTTAGAAGCATATTTTATGCCAACACATCGAAATTTCACCGAAAAACCGATCGCCTCCGCATTCTAACACACATTGAATCGATTATCCATATCAAATTCGGGGTGCCCGCTTATAGCGGTTTACGGGTTTAGCATGTCAATATTTCACTTTTGCCTACCGGTTGACACTGACCTGTTCGTGTGATAAGATAGGCGCTGCGAAATGGGTGTGAACGCTAGTGACCATCAAGACAACAAGCGTACAATCAACAATATATGGCAGCCGCCATATATCCGACCACCTGATCTCGTCGTCCGGTAGGAACATTTCCCGAATTCGCAGCTTTAAGCACTTCTATCCGCTTCCCACCCAGTCGCCTCACCGCTTCCAAGGTCGTATAAACCGCGCCAGTGCTACATATCATGCAGTGAGTCCGGACACCACAGATGCGTTTTAATTTAGCAACTCGGAGGGCAGGTGCGGCGTCGCTTGGTTCGACGTTCTCAGACTGGCAGAATGCGCGCCGGCATATCGTTCTTCGGTTGATTCACCAAACGGGAAACCGCGTAGGCTGTCATCTCATCGACAGGATACGGTTCGAGAAGGTGATTCAGCTCGGCGGGCGCTTGGTTGTTTGGCTCTAGCCAGAGGTCAGACGCATCATGATCGAGAATCACCGGCATACGATGATGAATCTGTTCCAGCATCTCGTTGGGTGGACACGTGATGATTGTGCATGACAGAATCGCATCTGCGTCTCTTGATGGTTGCCACTGCTCCCACAGCCCCGCGAAGGCGAAGGGCTGCTCCGATGCCATTCGGGTGTAAAACGGTGTTTTTGCGCCTCCATTTGGCTCCTTTCGCCACTCGTAATAACCGTCCGCCAAGACGAGACATCGCCAACGCCTTTACGCGGTTCGGAATGAGGGCTTCTGCGCTAGTGTTTCGGAACGTGCGTTGATCGTTCGATTGCCTATTGCCGGGTCTTTTGCCCACGACGGAATCAGTCCCCAACGAAAGAATTCTATTTTGACGGGTTTTTGTTCGCAACGACAGCAACCTCTTGTGTGGGTGTAATGTTGTAACGCGGCGTCAGTTGGTCGGGAAGTTCGAATTTGGGAAAAGTATCTGTAAAGCTAGCAGGGGTGGGCGCAAGTGTGTATCGTCCACACATTATTTGTCTCCTTCTTACAAAAATTGAACCCCTTTTCTGTTTTCTAGTTGATATTCAATTATAATTCACGGCTTTGTTTCATGTCCAGTTTTTTGGGAATAGGTGTTTTTGCTAACTGTTGTAACGTCACCTGGCACTTGTGGCGCTCGATTGAGTAATTTCCCTTTGACAATCTGTGAATTGTAATTTAGAATTGAATTATATGAACGTAGACATATATCAAAACCGAAAAAAGTTCGCAGAGTCGAGACATAGAAAAGGCAAAAGCAGACCGCAAACGGGTCGTTAGAAGTTGCAGGGACGAATCGGTCAACTCTGAAGGTGCAACCTTAGAAGAGGGGACGTTTGGAATGTGAGCTTTGATTCGACGATTGGGAAGCCGTGGTGGCTCGGAGAACAGATTCGATGTATCGTGTCTACTTAAGATATGGACAAAGAATGGAAACTGAACTTACCCGATACGCTTGAGGACATTGATTTCAAGGATAGTTTGGTATAAAAATGCTCAAGGAAGTAACAAAAAGCGAATGGCTTTCGCTGTTAAATATTCCTGAAGACAGGATACCGAAAGTATTAGTGCTGCGTGGGACCCGAAACCTGAAGGGCAATTATATCAAGCACCGTGCCTTTTTCAGCGATTGTTTTGAAGTCGAATCGACAAACGGGATTTTCGAGGACGTGCTGATCGGTACGTATCAGGATACTGATGTTGGTTATGCGTCTGTGTACGGGGATGCAATGGCTTCTGAAATTACCCATCTTTTCGGTGTGCTAGGGACATCGGTAGTCATCCAAACCGGTTGTTGCGGCGCACTGGTGGATAGGATTCACACCGGCGATATCGTCTGTGCAACATCAGCGCATTGCGGAGAGGGGGCGGCACAATACTATTCTCCCCATAAGCAAGAGATTGACGCTTCACCCAACCTCGTCGACTTTCTTACGCCCGCACGAGTTGAGCCTGTTGCGTTGCACAAAGGACCTATCTGGACGACATCCGCGCTGCTTGGAGAGGGAATACTGGAAGTTCAGAGATGGTCTCGTCAGGGCTATATCGCGGTCGACATGGAAACAGGGAGTACTTTCGCAGTTGCAGAATACTTTCAGATGGGTCATCTGTCGCTGCTGTTTGTTTTCGATAATCCCTGCCAAGGTGAGCACATTCTCTTGAGCGACGCTGAAAAACAAGATCTAAGAGCACAGGGCGAGCAAGTCATGATTGATGCAGTCTTTGCCATTATAAAAAGCTGCTAATCCAACTTGCTAGTGTCAGCGAGAATTTGATGTGGCACGTAAATTTTTTCTTTTTGTTCAGATTATATCTTCTTTGAGCTAGCGATGTATCTGACCGTCTTTCATCAGGAATGTTTTTCTAAGCATGGAGGGTTGAATGGAGAGTAACACAGATTCGATAATTGAAAAAACGGAATCACATTTCTTCCCGGTGTTCAATAGAAACCCTTTGGTTGTTGATAAAGCAAGTGGGTGTCTCATATGGGATGTTGACGGGAAGGAATATATTGACCTGACTTCAGGCTGGGGAGTGACGACTCTCGGGCACTGTCATCCCGCTTTGATTGAGGCGATATCAAAGCAGATGCGATTGTGCATGCAAGCCCCAAACTGCAATCTGTCTTACACGATTCCTCAAGCTGAAGCCGCGGAACTGCTTTGTGACATTTCACCACCGGGGCTCACCAAGGTATTCTTTACGAACTGCGGTTCTGAAGCCGCAGAGGGCGCAATCAAGCTTGCACGTCGAGCGAAAAAGAAGCCGGGGTTCATCGCATGTCGGAACGGCTTCCACGGCAGAACGCTTGGAGCTGCATCTGTCACAGGTCAAGAGCGGTATCGAGCGCCGTTTGAGCCGTTATTGTCTGGGACGAAGTTCGTTGAATTCGGGAGTTGCGAGGCTATCGAAGCTGCCATCGATCAGGAAACAGCCGCAATTATCGTAGAGCCGATACAGGGAGAAGGTGGAGTAAATGTGCCGCCGGTCGGTTATCTGAAAGGTTTGAGAGAGATAGCGGATAGGCATGAGATACTGCTCATCTTCGATGAAATTCAGACCGGCATCGGTCGAACAGGAGAAATGTTCGCAGCCAACCACGAAGACGTGACCCCCGATATCCTCCTTTTGGGCAAATGCTTGGGCGGTGGATTTCCCGTCGGCGCTATTGTTATAACCGATAGCGTCGCCGCAACAATCGAAAAGGGGGATCATGGGGGCACCTTTGCAGGCAATCCAATCGCCTGTTCTGCGGTTGTTGCCGTCATCCGAGAGTTGCTAGAGCATCGAATCCTCGAACATTGTGAGAAAGCAGGAGAGATTGTAACAGACTCCCTGAGAGAGGTTCAACGCACTGCGGCGGAACGGATTGTTGATATTCGAGGCTGCGGTCTTCTGATAGGGTGTGAACTATCTTCCGAGGAGCTGGCATCAACCCTTGCAAAGCAGTGTCTGGAGCAAGGGGTCATCATCAACGTTGTGCACGGCAAAGTCCTCAGAGTATTTCCCGCGTTGAATGTCGATTTTTCGCTCTTGGCAAAAGGCATGGAAACGCTTGCAAATATTATGGGTTCTTCAGGGTTAAGCGGGGAAATGTAAAATACCCAAATAGTATAATGGTCGCCCAATAATGGGGCATGAGTTACGTGAGAAATTGCCTTGAATTCCGATTGACGGTACTTTTTTGCATGGTGAACTATGAAAGCCTTTATCTCCATCAAATACCGTGAAGACAACAGTAACAGAGATTGTATCCAAAAAATCTCATCCGCACTTGAGCGAAACGGCATTGAAACAGTGTGTGTCGCCCGTGACATCGAGAATTGGGGACAAGTCGAATTAAGTTCCGAAGAATTAATGCAAAGGTCATTTGCAGCAATTGATTCGAGTCACCTAATCGTGGTCGACCTAACAGATAAAGGAGTAGGATTAGGCATCGAAGCCGGCTACGCATACGCCAAGAAAACTCCAATTGTAGTAATTGCAAAAGAGGGTTCAGACATTTCAACGACACTACAGGGGATTTCGCAGAAACTGTTTTTTTACAAGAAATTCGAAGATCTTGTTCACTTTTTTGAATTACTGATGATTCCCCATGTTCAGCCATAAGTTTAGACTACGTCTAACTGGGTTACCGCTCCTGCATCAATACCGCCTCGTTGTTAATAAGGAGAACTTTGTGTATGCCACGACCAATTACAGTTGATGAAGTTGCATCATTTCCGTATGCGGGAATTGCACGTCGTGACCTTTCGCCGGACTGCGATCTCTCAGCGGATGGCTTACGAGTTGCCTACACGCATCGGAATCAGATTCATATCACTGAGCTGGAAACATCGAAGTCGTACGAACCATTCAGTGGAAGATTCCCGAAATGGTCGCCCGTCCAACCTGACATGCTTGCTTTCTTGAAGCCAGAGAGTTCAGGGGTTTGGCTTAGATACCCCGATGGAACCGAGAGGCAGTTGGCAGGGGACGCGGAAAATGTCAGTTTCTTCCAATGGTCATTTGACGGTAAGTTTATCGCCCTCATTGCGAAACGGGATCTAGAAATACAAGATGAAGGCACCGAGGACGATATTGTTATCGTGCTTCCACCCCCGCTAACTTCTGTGAGTTTAATCGTAATTATTCATGTAGAGACGGACGAAACCACCCTGCTTGTGGAATCAAGTCCGGGAGAATCCTACGAAGCCGTAGCTTGGCATCCTGATGGCAATTGGCTGACTGTTTGGTCAATCATTGAAATTAGGAATCAAGACGACGTCGATCAACGCCTTTTTGATATAGATCGAAGAACTGGCAGTAGAAACGACCGCATTTGTCCCAGCAAGAACGAGATAATTTCACCCTCATGGTCTCCGTGCGGCAATTATTTGGCTATGGGCTACTCTCCATATAGCTACAATCATCCCGTGCGTAATATGTGCGCCATCATGGAGAGGGATTCAAAACAGGTGCGGATATTGGACGATGAATACTTCGTTAATTTCGTCTGTTGGGGACATGACAGTCGGAAAATATACTGTAGCGGATTAAAGGGAATCAACCGCCATGTCTTCTCTGTCGATATACGAACTGGACGAAAAGAGGTTATTGTTAATCGAACAGGATGGACCAACCTTGCAGGGATAAGCCGGGACGGGCGGAAGCTCTTGACGGTGTTTTGGGGATTGTTGACGCTGCCGGATGCTCACCTCATCTCACTTGATTCTGGAGAGGAACGCACAATCACACAATTCAGCGGCCAACTCGCCGAATACGAGCTAGCAGATGCTTCCCTTGTCGAGTGGCAATCCTACGACGGTTTGGTGATTCAAGGATGTGTTGTTCCGCCGTTAGGCAAGTCGATGAGCCCGGAGAATCCTACCATCGTCGATTTGCATGGCGGGCCGACTGAGGGCGGCGCGGCAATCTTTTACCGTGAGTGGCATTGGTTGGCAGCCAATGGGTTTCAGGTATTCGCGCCCGACTTTCGTGGGAGCCAACAGTATCAGTGGTGCGACCCGCCAACTGAAGAAATAGACTATAAAGACGCTATGTGCGGCATTAACTGGTTGGCGTCTCAAAAGATGTGCGACAAGGCGAGAATGGGGGTACACGGTTTTAGTTATGGCGCTATACTTGGCGCTTACACCATTGGGAAATCAACGCTCTTTCGGGCTGCTGTCCTGCTAGGTGGACTCTACGACTACCGTGTAACTTGCGGACTAGGGCACCACACAACACGGTGGGCCGCAGTTTGCTCGCAAGAGTTGGGAGGGGCACCGTGGGAAGTTCCACATGTCTACCAAGAACTATCGCCCATCAGCTACGTTGCCAACGTCGAAACTCCCGTTCTAATCCTTCAGGGGGAAAATGAAGCCCGGCAAGAAGCCGAACTGTATACGGCATACCTAAGGGCGCTCGGAAAGGAGGTTACCTATGTGCTTTACAAGGGTGCAGGGCACGGCCTTGACAAAGAATCTCATAAAAAAGATCGGTGGGAGCGGACGTTGCACTGGTTCCGCAAGTATCTCAACCCCTGAGTCCACAAAAACAGCAAGAGTGGGTTGGGTTTCACTATCTATTAATAAGACGGTGTTGTTGATGGAGATGAAGACTATCGTCTTCCCTTTTCGGTAGGTTGATCATCCAACCCAACCTACACCGCTTCTTAAATGACAGAGGTGGATTTTATGAACCGCTCAATCCGCAAGCAAAATTTGAATCTGAGCTTCGAGGTCATGCTCCCAGGCGCCTCCGGTAATCTCTCCCGCTGTGTCAATTAGAACGAATGGAATTCCCCATCCGACAGCGTATTGATGGGAGGTTTCGCCTTTTGCGCCGACGACCTGTGTTGGGCGGTCTAGCCCGATCGCGTAAGACAGCGACTGGTCTGCGATGTGTTGTTTAATCGTCTCGACGTCTACTGCGGCGGGACAAATAGCGACGCAGGCCAGTCCTTTGTCTCGATAGACCTCCTGCAATATTTGCAACAGACGTATCTGTCGGACATGATGGTTGTGATTCAAAGTCCAGAAATGCAGGGCAACTGTCTTTCCCTTCATATCCTCGACGGAGACAGGGGGACCTGATAGCCACTCTGCAACCGTCAATTCTGGTGCGGGGCGGTTCACTAAAGTTTTAAAGCGTTCCCTACAGGGTTCGGAGTATGACCGTTCCGCTTGCTGTTCTGGAGTCGGCTCCGGTCTCGCGTCAGCCGGCGTAAGTGCGAAGACTAAATCGCGCTGGTTCACCGCGATACCCTTAAAAGTTTTGCGGTATCCTTTATCTCTCACATGGATCGACACAACTGAATCCTTTATGCGCCTAAGTTCAAACTCGCCATGTACGTCGGTGCGAGCGGGGGAGTGGCGGTAGCCGGTGAACAAGTCTTCTTTGGCTCTTACCATCACCCACGCCCGTTCAATCGGCTGACCATCGGCATCCACAACCTTCCCAGCGAGATACCCGTCCGCCTTGACTAGTACAAAGTCGTGTCGTTGGTTGGTTCTCAAGATTTTAAATTCATGGTTCGCGTGCCCCGGATGGTGAATATACAGTGTGGAGACAACCGCCATAGAAAGGTCTTCAAATCGATAATCGCCATTCTCATCGGTGCGTATTGACCAGTGTTGCCCCGCCTGACTTATGCTCAACTGTACGCCCCGAACTGGCTCGCCAGAGTTATCGGTGACACGCCCTTCAATAAAAAACTGACCGCCGGCTGGCAACAGGACGAGATTCGCAATTGGGTTCATCGCCGCTGTCGCAGTAAACTGCTCGGTTTCCGCATTTCGATACCCATTTAGTTTCACATCGATTTCGTACTCATCACCAACGATGAGTGCAATATCCTGGAACCGTCCATCGTTATCTGTCACGGCGACAATTGTGTCAGATCCTATGCCTCGTTGATGGTCCCAGTGTATCAGATGGATGTTCGCCAACCGCATCGCCTTACCTTCACGGTCAACTACGCGTCCGGAGACCGCGATCCGCTGGTATCGTTTCATCCGAATTTCAACCGGCATTTCCGGCTGGACTTCAATCTCTACCGTTCCGCGCAATCCCAATGCACTATGTACTGCTTTGAGGGCAATTTTCCTTCCAATCCGTAATCCACCAACGGTGAACATTCCCATTTCATCTGATGTGCCATAGTCTTTAAGCCGCCTCTTCACGTTTGTAATTCTCGCACCGGCGACCGGTTTACCAGTTTCGTCCACGAGCCGGCCGGTCAACTTTATCCCTTTCGAAAACTGGAAATCAACGGACACGGTTTCGCCTTCAGCGACATCCACACGTCTCTGAACCTGTCCGATGTCCAATCTCTCGGTCCAGCCTATATCTTGATAGCCGGTCGGTGTATTAGTGTGCACGACCGCCTGACCGGGCGCGGCGTCAAAATGGTATGCGCCAGTTTCATCCGTGCTGGTATGGTGAACCCCCAATTGAAATCCCTCCGGAAAGGCCGCATCGTTTAATCTGATAGGGTGGTGGGCGATCGGTTCGTTTGTGTCCTGATCGGTCACTCGCCCAGTGATGAATCCGCTCCGAATCAGGGCAAAATCTACATTAGAAACGGTCTCCCCTTCTGCGACTTTAATGAACTCCTTGGGAAGGGCTGTCCACCCTTTTGGCAGGTTATAAAGATAAAGGCTGTGTGTGCCGGGGGCGACATTTTTCAGTCGATATTTACCCCAGAACCAATTAACATGAGCTTGTCCCCACCCATCGGTCGGATGGATGCCCTGTATCGAGACCATTGCGCTTCTGACCGGCTTGCCGCTGCCCGCATAGGTGAGGCGCCCCTCAATCCTGCCCTCACGCTTCAGCCGGAATTCAAGCTTCTTTGCGCTCACCGGCACGCTGTGGCGCATCTCCTTCGCGTATCCTGGCCCCCGGACATCAAGACTTATTGTCGCGCCCTGCGGCAATCCAGGAAGCACAAATTCCCCATTCGCATCTGTCTTGACGGGTTGAGGCAAAGCATAATGATCTAAATCATCTCCGGGCTCCCTTAGCATCGGATCACCACTGGACAAGGAGTTCATCAGTACCTCCGCGTTCTGAATTGGCTCGCCTGCTTCGTTCATTACTTTGCCAGAGATAATCTCCGGCATTTCAAGTTGAATCCCAATATCCGCTGTACTTTGGAACGGAAACTCTTGCCACCAAATTGCGTGATTGGGATGCGTGACAGCAATATTCAGACGGCTCAACATGTCCTTAGAATCAAAGGGCATCCATTTGAGTCCTGAAGGCGAAAGTTCAAAGCGAAATGTCCCGTCCGCTCCCGTACGAGTGGAAAAAAAGGGACCATAATAGGAGGAGTGTCCGGATCCGGCATCTCCTTCAAGTGGATAGAAACTTACGGCATATCGAAGTTCGGCATCCCCTACCGGTGCACCGTCGCTGTCGACGACCCGACCGGAGTAGATTAGTTTCTCACCATCGTCCCTCGCTGCAACTGCGGGGAGTTGCGGCTTGGCGTTTTTTGCACCGCGGTTCGCCGAAATTGACCTTCCGTCAATTGACTGGCGGCTTTGTACCGTGCGGGCGCGGTCGGAGACTGCCAGCAGATGCATTCCCGACGGGGTTGG
Organism: Candidatus Poribacteria bacterium; assembly: GCA_965198175.1. GTDB lineage: Bacteria > Poribacteria > WGA-4E > WGA-4E > PCPOR2b > JAPPKS01. The sequence continues at coordinate 4,498,902 of OZ240245.1, read as the reverse complement.
AATTCCTGAAACCGTAGGGCGCGTTGCGTAGCGATCTGGTGTATGAAGCGTCACCGCAATCGGCCATCGGCTGGTGTCCGATTGCGACAACCCGATCTGGTTTCTTGTGGGCACATTCGGTGAATCGCTTCGCCCACCAATTAGTCCAATCAATACACACAATGCCGTAATCAGCGTAAATAGCGTTTTGCTTACTGTCGTGCTACTCCACGCAAACCCCATGGTTGGAGATGGGATGTGGCGAATCTGCTCCATTAGCTGCATGAGAAACCCTCCTTTGAGATTTTGGCTCTTTACGAATTTGCCGTAGTGTTCAGACAGTGAAATACCGAGTTGCTGCCGCGCACGATGCAACTTGCTCTTGACAGTATTAACGGAAACACCGAGAAATTCTGAAATCTCCTTCAGCGAACAATCACCCATGTAGAACATTGACACGACGATTCGACTTTCGTCAGGGAGCGCGGAGATTGCCTGCTCAAGATCTACCTCCCAGCCCTTTGTGGGAACCGTGTGTTCAGGTTGAATCTGTAGCGAGTCGTCCACAGCGTGCTCCAGCGCAATCTCGCGCCGACGTTTTTTCGTAACGCGCTCCAGCCATCGTTTGCACTCGTTTGACATAATTGTATACAACCAGCTCCGGAAGAGATGTGGATGCCGCAGTTTTTGGAGATGGCGAAATGCCTTTAAAAAAACCTCTTGCGTGATGTCCTGCGAATCGGTTTCGTTCCGCACCTTCTGAAAGGCGTAGGTGTAGACCATGTCCTGATACTTGTGTACGAGCACACCGAAGGCGTCTCGATCCCCTGCGAGCGTTTGAGACACTAACTTTTCATCGGCTGTATACATAATAAACACGCAATCCTAAAAAGAAGTATGGAAGCCCTATTTGTATTACATAGACACATCGAGTGAATCAGAAGTTGCATAGCGAAGAAAAAAGAGTCAGCGGCGATCGCTTTCAATCAGACCAATAAATAGTTATAGAGTTCAAGGGATTGAATCAAAAAGATGCCTCAAACAATTAAATTTTACCTCAATGAGAGTATGAATCCGGCAATCGCAAAACGATTCGGGGGCAGAGGTCGGACTAATTGAGTCGGACGATGAGGACAATCACATTTGCGCAAACTGAGGGACAGGTCATTTTCACGCATGACGATGACTTGCCCGGCGTTCAGATTAATCGCACTGGAATTGCGTGTTTCGGGCAAGGCAGACTGCCATTGGAAAGATTATCCAATGGCTCATCTTGACGTGGGAAGGTTTTGACTTTGACAATATGGGAAAATAAGGCGGGATTTTAACCAGTGAGGCGTTTACGTAAATTCAGGCCGCGAATAAGCCAAGTTAAGCAAAGTGCAGAGCCTCTAACGTCATTGCTAGTAATTCCCATTGGCCCCAACCTACACCGCTGCGGGTTTGATAAATTAGCGAAGCGGATTAGAATTTGGGTTTGATTGACGATTTACTTTGTCCGTGTCGTCTTCCCGGTAGTGCTGTCCTTTTCGATGATAGCTATGTGCGGCAGGCGCCATTCTATGCTTGCGGGACCCACGTCGAACCATTTCCCCGAAAATCCCATCGAAACAAAATCTTCGTCGCCCCTGTCTTTATCGTGCGGTTCATGTGGCGCCCAGTTTGTGAACGTCAAGGGCTCACCGTTTGCCCAAACCCATTTCCCCTCGTTCACATAATCGGTCAGTCCAATCCAGCACCGATGCGGCCCAAAGGTTTTTGAAATCCAGTTCTGCTCTGCTGCATCGTTAATTGCAACGAGATACGCATCTTCGCCAGCGGCTTGAGTGTTGGCCTCATCCCAACTTTCGCAACGAATTCGCTTGTACGCGTGCCCATTTGCCGGATTCACTATCCACGCTGCCCCGTCGCCCCGTGGTGACGTTGACACTTCCGCAGCAGCTTTGACTCGACCAGTGGGAACATCCGGCAAACTCGGAAGACTGTCAAACGTGAAAACCAAATCTTCTTTGTTCTCTCCTTTTCTTAGTAGGAAGGGATCTGCTGTCGCCGAAAGCCCGTGATAGTTTACCGTCATTGTGTAGATTGCCGGTTCATCTACGTAGTATTTAAAGTAGCTGTCAGTGTCTGTCTCATTCGAGGAACTTGAGTTACCACTACCCGTCCCATCGGGAGTACGATGGTTTACGCTGATATTAATCCTCGCACTGGAAAGCGGGGTCCCGTCGAGAAACAAAATTCGTCCCCGAATGTAATTCCGCAATATCACTCTGACTTCAACATTCTCAACGTGCACGTCCGGCTTAATAGCAAACGCGATTCCCTGATAAGGCGAATACTCTTGCCGGTACACGGTCAATGCCGCAACCTTCACGGATATGATTCCGCCGCTGGTCCCCGACGCATGATAAAACTTGGAGACCGGTGTTAATCGGACCTTTACCGGCGGGATGTTGTGCATAGAGAAACGCCCCATTTCGTCAGAGCGCGATTCTAAGAGTGTGATGGTCCCTTCGACTGATTCAAGTGAAAACGGTAAAAGGGACAGCCCAAATCCTGCAACCGGGTTACCTTCTAAATCAACAACGCGGCCGGACAGTGTAGAAGTACCTTCCAGAGCGATGCCCTGCATCGTGGCGACAAATGAAAACGCCGCAATGCCCACAAGTAGCCGCAGGTTCTCTCGCCTAAACGAAGTGAATAAAAACTTGAAATGTGACCAGTTCATGGCAAATACCTCCCTTTGGATGGTCGTTCGCGAACGTGTATTTGGATTTATACGCAGTAGAGTTGCGACAACTCGGTAATTTGTCGGTTCATTTATCATACGGTAATTTTTCACCGAATTGTGTAAATCTTGGGTTAGTCATCCTCAATGGGTGGTGACGAGGCTAAGTTTTGCCTTTCGATGATAGCCATTCTGGTCATTCGCCAATTTGGGCTTTCGGGCCCAACGCTAAACCATTGCCCATCCGGACTGAGACCCATGAAGACATAATCTTCTTCACCAGGTGCCGACCCAGTCGGTTCATTGGGCGCCCAGTTCGTGTATGTAGTTGGCTCGAAGGGAATTGGCTGGCTGTCAAGCGTTATGACCAAGCGATCGTGCCGTTGACCGGCTTCGACAGCAAACTGCTCCGAGGTTGCCGACAGTCCTTGAAATTCAACAGCAACCGAGTAAAACCCAGGCTCATCCACATAGTGCACAAAGTATCCTGCATCGTCCGTGCGGGGCAATCCTCCTCCACTGCCCATGCCTTCCCCATCAAATTCACGCCATCGCACGCTAATCAGAACTTTCGCCTTGGCAAGCGGTGTGCCGTCCGTGAATACAACCTGACCCCGAATGCGCATCCGGGGTCTCACTACAATTTCAATATTTTCAACGTGTGTCCCCGGCTCAATGGTAAATGTAATCCCTCCGTGAGGAAGTTGTTGCTGGATGCTCGGATAGAAAGTCATTACACCGATATCAATGGACAGAACCTCCGCGTCTACAAAATTGTCTTGGTTGTAGCTATGCGGAGGCATGTCATCGCTAGTTACAGGATTAGGTTGTGCCATGAACTGGAGAGGCCCGGGTTTGATGCCAGAAATCGAAAACCGTCCCTCATCATCTGTGTCCGATTTGAGCGTCGAGGTTAGTGCACGCATAAATAGCCAATCAAAACTGAATATTGGCTTAATTTTGCCATCAATTGACTTCAGTGGCCCAACAGCTATGGGGAACCCCGCGATTGGATTACCGTCTGTGTCAACCACGCGGCCTGAAAAGGCAAGCTTGTTGGAGCCGCTCTCCGATGCGGCGACGGAGAATTGCGCATTTGAGGATTTGGCGCTTCCGGTCCTGATAGTACGTTCTCTGCCAATTGACTCGGGACTCTGCTCCATTGCGGCGCGGTTGGAGGCCGCCAATGGATGCTTTGCCGACGGGGCAGGAATGCCCGTAATTGACGAGCGTGTGGAGAAAGGAGGCGAGGCAAAAAACACGACCGGAATCGGACGGTTCGTGCCTGACGGCGACAGCTCAAATTGGTTTCCTGTGGACGCTTTCGGTGAATTATCACGTGCTCCAATAAGCCCAACCAAAACACACAGTGCCGTAATCAGCGAAAAAAGAGTTTTGCTGACGGTTGCACTACTCCAAGCAAAAGTCATGGTTGGAGACGGGATGTGGCGTACCTGCTCCATTAGTTGCATGAGAAACCCTCCTTTGAGTTTGTGACTCTTCAAGTATCTGCCGTAGTGCTCAGACAACGCGCTACCGAGCTGCTGCCGCGCACGATGCAATTTCCCCCTGACGGTGTTGACAGAGACACCGAGAAATTCTGAGATTTCCTTCAGCGAACAGTCACCCATATAGAACATCGACACCGCTACCCGATTATCATCGGGGAGCGCAGAGATTGCCCTCTCTAAGTCCACCTGCCAACCTTCCGTTGAGGCAGCGTGCGCGGGTTCAATCTGTAGCGCATCGTCCGTAGCGTCGTCCAACGCAATTTCGTGCTGACGCGTTTCGGTTACCCGTGCCAGCCATCGGTTGCACTCGTTGGACATGATTGTATACAGCCAACTTCGGAACCGATGTGGGTGTCGCAGTTTGCAGAGATGTCGATATGCCCGTAGGAAAACCTCCTGCGTGATGTCCTGCGAATCGGCTTCGTTTCTCACCTTCTGAAAAGCGTAGGTGTAAACCATGTCTTGATACTTGTGTACGAGCAAACCGAAAGCGTCTCGATCCCCTGCGAGCGTTTGGGACACTAACTTTTCGTCAGGTGAATACATAGAGATTCACCTCAACCGCAAACCAACAACACCACTATAGCCTACGCAAAACTACTAATTAGACCCACTGCGCGGATTAAAAGTTATGCTGCAAAGAAAAAAAGATTCGGGTGCGCTCTATCTTCCATCTGAAACTAAAGAGTTGAAACCCTTGGCTATCATGTATGATTACGAAGGGAATGAATGGTTACAGAGAGTCCGTGCTAATCTTCAGTGCGGCAGATGGACTCATGCAATGGGAAGATTATCCTCAACCACAACGGGAAACTCGTCCCCTGTTATGGTTGAGTTTATTGAAGGAGGGGTCAATCCGCAAGCAGCGTTTGAATTTGAGCTTCGAGGTCATGCTCCCAACTGCGCCCGGCGATTTCTCCCGCCGAGTTAATCAAGATGAACGGATACCGCCCGATAGCAGCGTATCGATCGGATGTCTCACCTTTTGCACCGACGACCGCTGTTGGTCGGTCTAGGCCGACTGAGTAGGAGAGCGACTGCTCCGAGATGTATCGCTTGACCTTCTCAACTTCTACTGCGGCGGGACAGATAGCGAGGCAGACGAGCCCTTTTTCTCTATACACCTCCTGCAAGATGTTTAACAGCCCTACCCATTGGACATGACTGTCGACGTAACTCAAATCCCAGGGATGTAAAACAATGGTCTTTCCTTTCAATTCTCCGATGGCTGCGGGTGAACCGGACAGCCACTCTGCTACCGCCAATTCCGGCGCAGGTTTGCCAACAAGGGTTTTAAACCGTTCCTCAGCCGACTCGATGTATGACTGGTGCGCATTCCAGCGTGCTCGCTGCTCGGGAGTCGGCTCCGGTCTCGGTTCGGTTGGGGGCAGGGTCAAAACCAGATCGCGCTGATTCACCGCAATATCCTCAAAAATCTTGTAGCCAGTGCCATTGGTGGCGTAAAGTGACACAACCGGGTCTTTGATGTACTTCAGTTCAAACTCGCCTAGTACGTTGGTGTCAACTCCGGCGTAAATGTAGCCGGAGGAATTTTGTTCGGCTTCAACCATCACGAACGCCCTCTCAATCGGTTTGCCGGCGGCGTCCACGATCTTACCGGCGAGGTATCCGTCTGCCTTGACCAGCACTAGGTCGTGCCGCTGGTTGGTTTTCAAATTCTTAAATTCATGGTACGCGTACTCTGAATGGGAAATTGCCAACTCGAGAATGACAACTGTCGAAAGATCTTCAAGCCGATAATCCCCGTTCTCATCGGTTTGTGTTTCCGAGTGTTGCGACTCCAGACTTGTAACCAGCCTCGCACCGTGAACTAGCTCACCAGAGGTGTCGGTAACGCGCCCCTCAATGAAATACCTTTCGGTGGTAGCTGGTGACAGAATAAGATCTGGAATTTGGGTCATCTCCGCTGCGGCGGTGAAGATTCCAGTTTCCGCGCCCAGATACCCTTTTGCATTTGCCCGGATGCCGTACTCATCGCCGATTATGAGCCCGATCTCCCGGAACCGACCATCGCCGTCCGTCACGGCGACAGTGGAACTCCGCCCCATGTGTATATGACGGTACCAGCGCATCAATTCAATGTTTACCGTTGTAATGGGTTCGCCCAAGCGGTTGACCACCCTCCCGGAGACCACGACCCGTTCGTAACGTTCCATCCGAATCTCTACTGACGCTCCCGGTTGGACTTCGACTTCCGCCGTTCCGCGCAATCCCAATTCACTGTGTTCCGCTTTAAGAGTTAACTTCTGTCCGGGCAGCAGCCCGCGAACGGTAAACTCGCCCTTTTCGCTCGATTTTCCGTACTCCTTATCCCACTCCCGCTTGTCGGAAATGTCGGAAATCCTCGCACCACTGACCGGTTCTCCCGTTGCCATAAAAACTCGAACAATTAAGTCTATTCCTTTCGAGAATTGAAATTCAACCGTGACAGTTTCGGCTTCAACAACATCCACATATTTCTTAATCTGCCCTATGTCCTGATAACCCTCCGGGGCACTGATGTAGACCATTGCCGGACCGGGTGCGGCGCGGAAGCGATAAGTACCTGTTTCGTCCGTTTCTGTTCCGTGGCCCAATGCTTGGGATCGTGGTCGAGCGGCGTCGCTAAAGCTGATATGGTGGTTGGCAATCGGCTCGTTCGTGTCCTGGTCGGTTACCCGCCCAGTGATAAACCCACCTTGTACCAAGATTAGGTCTACACCAGAGACGGTTTGCCCCTCAACAATCTTAATGCGTTCTTTGGCAACTGCTGTCCACCCCTCAGGTCCCTCACGAAGATAGAGGTTGTACGTACCGGGTGGGATGTTCTTTAAGAGATAATTCCCATTTGCGTCCACGTTTGCATGCGCGCCTGCAGTAGTCGGATAGACACCCCGGAGACGAACGGTTGCGGTTTTGACCGGCGCACCTGTCTCGGCGTAGCTAAGGCGTCCATCAATCCTAGCCTCCGGCTTCAGTCTGACCTCCAGTCCCTTCGCGCCGACAGGCACACGAAATTGCCTCTCCTTAGCGTACCCCGGACCTAGAATCTGTAGGTTCGTCGTCGCGCCTTGCGGCAGCCCGCGGAGAACATACACGCCGTTCGCATCGGTCTTGGCAGGGCGGATGGGCATAGTAGCCATACCCAAATCTCCTTCCGGCATGCCCGACGCTGGGTAACCGCTGAACAGGTATTGAATCCGTGCCACCGCACCCTGAATCGGATCGCCCGCTGCATTCAGAACTCTTCCAGAAATGACCCCCGGTGTGCCGAGTTGAATTTCGACACCCTTCTTGCTTTGAAGCGGGAGCTTCCGCCAGCCGATGGCATGATTGGCGTGCGTGGCGACAATGTTTACCCAATCCCGCTCCTTGACATTAGGGCGCAGGAATTCAAAGTGGAACGTGCCATCCGCTGCCGTACGGGTGACAGATTCGGACGAATTGTAAGTTGCGGAAAATAAGAGTTTGGCATCCGCTACCGGCGCACCATTACTGTCAACAACCCGACCGGAGAAAATTAGTTTCTCGTTCTCACCCTTCGCTGTAACTGCACGGAGTTGCGGCACAGTATTCTTTGCACCGAGGTTCCCCGAAACTGACCTCCCTTCAAATGACTGGCGGCTTTGCTTCATGGGGGCGCGATTGGCGGCAGCCAGCGGGTGCTTTCCCGAATGGGCTGGAATTCCTGAAACCGAGGAGTGCGTTGCGTAGTGATCTGGCGTATAAAGCCCCACCTCAATTGGCCTTCGGCTAGTATCTGACCGCGACGACCAAATCTGGTTTCCTGACGACTCTGTTGATGTGTGATCTCGCCCCCCAATCAGTCCAATCAAGACACACAATGCCGTAATTAGCGAAAATAGAGTTTTGCTAACCGTTGCACTACTCCACGTGAACCCTACAGTTGGAGATGGAATATAGCGGATCTGCTCCATTAACTGCATGAGAAAACCTCCTTTGAGTTTGTGGCTGTTCAGGAATCTGCCGTAGTGTTCAGACAACGAACTGCCGAGTTGCTGACGTGCGCGATACAACTTACCCTTTACGGTGTTCGCAGAGACGCCGAGAAATTCTGAGATTTCCTTCAGCGAATAGTCGCCCATATAGAACATTGACACCGCTACCCGATTATCATCGGAGAGTGCGGAGATTGCCTGCTCAAGGTCTACCTCCCAGCCTTCAGTGGGGATAGTGTGCGCGGGTTCAACTCGTAGGGCTTCGTCCGCGGCGTCCTCCAGCGCAATTTCGCGCTGACGTTTTTTCGTTACGCGTGCCAGCCAGCGGTTGCACTCGTTGGACATGATTGTATAGAGCCAACTTCGGAACCGATGTGGATGCCGCAGTTGATAGAGATGACGATATGCCCGTAAGAAGACCTCCTGCGTAATGTCCTGCGAATCGGCTTCGCTTCTCACTTTCTGAAAGGCGTAAGTGTAGACCAGGTCCTGATACTTGTGCACGAGCACACCGAAGGCGTCTCGATCGCCTGCGAGTGTTTGGGACACTAAGTTTTCGTCGGTTGAATACATAATAGCCCCTAATCCAAAATAACGAAAAACACTAGCACCGCAACTATATTGGGCGCGACTAATAACTAGACACACGGCGTGGATTGGAGGTTATGCTGCAAAGAAAAAAATTTAGGTGTGCCCATCTCTGATCAGAAAAATAAGCAGTTGAAACCCTTGCTGCTGCGTATTACAATAAAGAGAATGATTAAGTGTCGCTTGTAGGTCCTATCATTGATGCGCAGGGTTAGGCAATTGTTCACCGGTGTGCCTTTGTCGATTACCCTGCTATCTTGATAATTCTGTAAATCCTGATTCAGACAACTTCCCATCCCTATGTTTGGACTCCAGTTCTTAAATCCATTTTTCCTTGCTGCCGGTGCGGCTGCCGCGTCGCTGCTCTTGGTTATCCACCTCCTCAACCGGGAACGGGCAAGGCGGCTTGTGTTCAGCACGATCCGTTTCATCAAGATTTCCCATCAGGTCAATGTGCAGCGGCATCGGTTGAAACAACTCCTTCTGCTGCTGATGCGCATCCTAATCTTGGCACTGCTCGGGATAGCGTTTGCCCGCCCATTTTTCGCAGACAACCCCGCGGTGACAGCGGAAAGCGGCGGGAATCGAAACGTGGTCGTGGTTCTCGACACCTCCTACAGCATGGGCTACGGCGACAACTTTGATCGGGCTCAAAAGGAGGCGATTCAAATTGCCAATCAACTCCATCCCAACGACGCTTCAGCGCTGATATTTACCGCTCACAGAGCGGAAGTCATAAAACCACTCAATTCGGAGCATGAGCTGATTAAATCTGAGGTGATGAATGCACGGCAAACCAATCGCACCACCAATTACCTCGACGCTATCCAATCAGCGGATGAAATCCTTCAGGGCACGCATATCGGCCGGAAGCAGATTTACTTCGTTAGCGATTTGCAGAAAATCGGGTGGGAAAACTTCGTTGACACCGATAAACTGTCCCCGGACGTTGAAATTGCATTTGTAGATGTGGGCGTGAAGCAACCGACCAATCTGGCAATCACCGGTCTGAACGCACCTCAAGTAGTGCTGAATGAGCAGAAACCCGCACAAGTGGTTGTCCGCGTGCAGAACTTCGGTGCTCAAGCAGTTGAGGACCTACCGGTGCAGTTGTTTATTGATAGTAACCTTATCGACACAATCCGGATTGACATCGAACCGAATGATGTGATGGACGCACTGTTCCAAGCCCGTTTCAGAGCAGAGAAAATTCACACCGGCTACGCCGCACTACCTGATGACCCTCTGATGATTGATAACTCGCGCTATTTCCGTCTGCAAAGCCGGAAGTCAATCAGGGTACATTGCGTCAACGGCGAACCGGGTCAACGCGCTTATGAGAATGAAACCTTCTTCTTGGAGATGGCGCTTAAGCCGAGGGTTCAGATTGTCCCGATCGCCTTGACGCAATCCCGTCAAGTGCCAAATGCTGCCGAGATTTCAAAATATGACGTGATTATCTTGGCAAATGTGAGAGCATTAACCGGTTCTGAGGCACGGTTCTTGAGAGCGTTCGTCGAGGGCGGCGGTGGTCTGATTATCACCGCAGGGGATCAGATTGATTTCGAGGCGTATCGGAGTACGCTCGGTGCGGGGGAAAAACCGTTGATGCCGTGCAACTTCGTGCAACATGTTGGTGAAGCATTCAAGCACAATCAATACCGCATCATCGCGGCAATTGACTACAACCACCCAATCTTTCGTCCGTTCAGAGATCAGAATCACGGCGACTTTGGGAAAGGCCGATTCTACCAGTACATTCAAGCTGTGCCATTAGCGAATTCAACGGTGCTTGCAAGTTTCGACGATGGAAGTCCGGCGCTTTTCGAGAAAGTTTATGGGAGTGGGCGTGTGCTTTGCTTTACCTCGACAATCGATCGAGAATGGACAGACTTGCCGATTCACGGTGTTTATCTGCCGTTCCTGTACGAAGCCGTCAAGTACCTCGCACTCAAACAGACGGATGAGCAAGAAAACCACCACATCGGAGATCGCGTTGAACTAAGCGGCGATGAACAACCGGCGGGAACAGAAGTCGCCATTTTCAACCCAATGGGTGAAGAAACCCGGACAAAAATCGACGAGAGCGGCAGCGATTTCTACGATGCCACCGACGCTCCGGGGATCTATTCTGTGCATATCTCCGGCAGGAAACCGCGTTATCTTGTCGTCAATCCAGATACGGTTGAATCCGATCTCACCGCCCGCGATCCGGAGGAGTTAACGAGCATGCTGGCTGGCGGTGAACAAACTGTTTCGACGAAAGTTGTCACGCCGGAGATGACCACAGCCTATCATAGCGAAGTCGAAAGAAGCCAGAGCGTGTGGTGGTATTTGATGCTTGGAGTGTTTCTTCTGGCGGTTGGAGAGTTGTTTCTCTCGAACCGGATATGAGGAAATCCGACGACTCGCAATCAACTTTACGTTGGGAGTTGCGCCCAAGCTGTGACATGCGGCGGCAAGATGAGTGGACGTTTCGACGCAACAACCTCCGCCCTAAGCCGCTCGGCAAGCGTCTCCACACCGACCGCTTCAGCAGTCGCAATCCCGAACGCTTCCAGGAGCGGGACTAGGCTGCGAAAAGCGTTCGCTATGAATTGATAACCCGTCCACGCTGCCGGACCGCCCACCGGTGCCGAATACTGTAAAGTAGGTTCGGGCAAGCCGGCATCAACAAAAGTGCTGTATAGGTCAAGACCCATTCCAACATTCGCACCTGAACGCCGAAATACCTCTATTCCCCACTCGGCTAACTGGTTCAGCAAGGGAGTATTCGGGCGAGCAGTTGCCTTGTAGATCGAGAACTCAACCTCCTGAAAAGCGACGATGCCTCCGGGACGCACACGTGTTGCGAGCTGCTTCAAAGTGTCTACAGGGTCAGCCAGATACGTCAAGACTAAGCGTCCAATCAGGGCGTCGAAGTTGCTCGGCAAGTCCAGAGTTTGGGCGTCCCCTTCCACGAATTGGATGTTTGCGAAGCCCGCTTCCTGCGCCCGTGTTCGGGCAGTTTCGAGAATCTCCGCGTTCATGTCCACGCCGACGACCTGCCCCTCACTACCGACTAATTCGGCGGCAGCGAACGCTACATCCCCAGCGCCGCTGCCAATATCAAGCACCTTCATCCCGTTAAAAAGACCTGCCTGCCTGAGAAGTCGTCGCGTTATGTCTTCATACAATCCTGACTGCTGAATCAACCGCTCCGTCTCCTCCTTGCTGCGTCCCATCGTATACGTCATCTCTCCATTTGCGTTGCTCATACCGATTTATCCTCCTTCTGTTAATGAAAAAAGTGAACAAGACAGCTTACACTCCGCGCTTACGGTTCAATCAATTTATGGAATTGTACTTCGCCATTGACGATGCGTTTAATGACTACGCTTTTCGATGTGTGTCGGTTCTCATCGTAGCCAGAGATGAACGTTGCCCCGCTATAATTCTCGGTCGCCGCAATCTGGTCGCGGATCATCGTTGGTGTCAAGTCGTCCGCACGACGCATCGCCAGCACCACGAGTCTGAGGGCGTCATATCCCCCCGCTGCACCCCCATCGGGCACTTCATCAAACATTGCGGTGTAGGCGGTCACAAATTGATAGGCAACTTCACCCAAATCGCCCGGTTCCGCCTCAGCGGAAAAGCCGCTGCTAAAGAAGCTCCCGTCAACAGCCATTCCGGCTGTAGCAATCAACGCCGCGTTGTCCCAACTATCACCGCCCATGAAGGTTGCTGTTATCCCGAACTCCTCCGTTGCTTGTCGAATTGCTAGCGGGATTTCAGGGATGTAGCCGGTACTAAAGACGACGTCCGGCACTGCTTGGGCGATTGCGGTCAGTTGCGCGGTGAAATCGGTAGTTCCTGCCGTGTAAAATTCATTAGCTACGATCGCGCCCCCATGAGCGGTAAAGTTGTCAATGAAGGTTTGCGATAAGCCTTCCGAATAGACTTCCCCCTCGTGCGTGAGGACTGCGGCGGTCTTTGCCTCTAAATCTTGCATGGCAAACTGAGCCATCACCTTACCCTGGAAGTCGTCAGTGAAAGCCGCCATAAACACAAAGTCGCCCGCAGCAGTAACGGACGGATTGGTCGCAGACGTTGCCATCATCGGTATCGCGTGGGTCTGGGCAATTTCCCCAACGACCACGGCGTAGCTCGAGCGGTTGGGACCGGCGATTGCGGAAACCTTCTCTTCCATAATCAGTTCCTCTGCGAGCGCTGCCACGTATTCGGTATCGTTTATGTCTTCGCTAATGAGGCGTTCTGTCGGTATGCCACGAGGGACGAGTTGTATCGGTATGCCCCGCACACCACCCGCCTCGTTCAATTGCAACGTTGCCAATTCAGCACCGTGTCGACTGTTGTTTCGGTTCGGTGTGGTGTACAGAAATCCGATTTTGATGGAAGATTCCTCGTCTCCAGTGGGCAATGGTGTAAGCAATTGTTGGACCTGCTCGCACGCCCCAAACACGGTGCTCATTAGAATTAGTGGAATCCAAAACCGACTGATGAATCTGCATCTAGTCAGCCGGCTACGTCGATCTGTCATTGAAATTCTCCTATTTGTTACGGCTTAATCAGTTTATGGAACTGCGCCTCGCCATCGGCGATGCGGTTGATGACCGCACTCTTGGTTGCGTGTCGATTTTCATCATAGGCTAAGATAAAGGTTGCCCCGCTATAGTTCTCGGTCGCCGCAATCTGGTCGCGAATCGCCGCTGGTGTCAACTCGTCTGCACGCCGCATCGCTTGAACCACGAGCGTGAGCGCATCATATCCGAGTGCCGCACCCCCGTCCGGCGGTTTGCCGAAGATTGCGGTATAGGCGGTAATGAATTGATGACCCTCTTCACTCAAATCGCCCGATGCGACTTTGGCAGAAAAATAGGTGGAGAAAAAACTCCCCTCAAGCAGTTCTGCATTGTCAGCAATCAACGGTGCGTTATCCCAACTGTCGCCGCCGATCAGGATTCCCGTAATGCCAAGCGTTTTCGCTTGTTCAACCACTAATGGGATTTCGGCTGAGAACCCCGGCAGAAAAAAGACATCCGGTGACGATTCAGCAATTTCGGTCAATTGCGCGGTAAAGTCGGTATCCCCCTTCGTATAAAATTGTGCATGTAGAACATCGCCCCCAAAAGCCGTGAAGTTATCAATAAAGGTTTGCGATAAGCCCTCCGAATAGAGAGAGGCTCTGCGTGTGAGGACTGCGGCGGTCTTTGCCTCCAAATCTTGGATGGCAAACTGAGCCATCACTTTGCCCTGAAAATCGTCGGTGAACGCCGCCATAAACACAAAATCACCCGCAGCGGTAACGGTTGGGTTGGTTGCAGTAGTGGTCACCATCGGTATCCCGTGGCGTTGAGCAGTCTCACCGATAGGTACAGCATAAGACGAGAGGTTGGGACCGACAATTGCTGACACCCCCTCCCGAGTAATCAACTCCTCTGCTATCGCTGCGGCATGTTCGGAATCGCTGATATTACCGCGAGCGACAATGGCAATCTCTCGACCGTGCACACCACTCTCTCCGTTCAGTTGCAGTGCTGCCAATTCTGCACCGTTCAGCGTGTGGCTGCGGGTTGGGCTACTAAATATAACGCCGATTTTGATTGAAGCGTCTTCGTCAGGTTCTGTTAGCGGCGTGAGCACTTGTTGGAATTGGTCGCACCCGCCAAGCAGGAGCAAGATTCCCATCACCAAGATTGAGTGTACAACTAAATTAGAAGATAATTCGAATATCCTGAGCCAACTTTTTAATGTTCTATATGCTCCTTGATATGTCAATGAATCCCTCCTTTTCGCTATGTATGTTATCGTTTCAGATTGGAACTGATGCCCAAGCTTTTATTGTTATTGTTGAATCCTTTAATCGCGTCGATCTCACTCCGATTTTGAGTAGAATCCATATCCTTTTCCTTCGGATTGTTAACGTTGGATCGGTCTGCGATATTATATCTACATCTTAAAATAAATGCAAGCCCATAGAATGATAGCTTACTTAGATGAAGTACGATCGCATCTGAGGCTTGGGTTGTTTCTGCGAACAGTTGCGGAACAGATCTTCAGCAATCTGATTTGAAGAGGCATGGATGAAAAGGAAGGATCGGGTGCAGACGCAACAAAGCGAAATGTAACCCACCGTTGCTCTACGACGATTTATTGAATATATCCATAAAACTGTGGTAAAATAGAAAAACAATCAACAACATTCCCAATCGAAGCCACAGATAGGGAGAACAATTTTATGAAGACTTCCAATGTCCCACAGATGAAGCAAATCGAATCAAAGGCGGTCGTTTGCACTGATTGTCCGCTTTCCGAGACCCGCACGCAGGTGGTGTTTGGAGAGGGGGACTCCGAAGCGACACTAGTATTGGTGGGAGAAGGACCTGGCGATCAAGAAGATAAACGTGGACGCCCATTCGTCGGAAAGGCGGGGAAGCTACTCGATGAAGTGTTGGTAGACGCTCAAATTGTAAGGGAGGAAATTTGGCTCACGAATGTCATCAAATGCCGTGCCTGCGTTACTGAAGACGGTTTCACTCGGAACCGTCCCCCACAGATGCAGGAGATTAAAGCCTGTCACAAATGGCTGGATGCGGAGTTGAACTTGGTTCAACCTGCTGTGATTGTTTGTATCGGTGCACCCGCTGCGAACCGACTGATTCATCGGAATTTCAAAATGACTCAAGAACGCGGACAGTGGTTCACGGATACGCAATACGCGCCGTATGCAATCGCTGCACTGCATCCAGCGTATATCTTGCGCTTGCACGGCGACGATTTCACCGCCGCCCGTCGATACCTGGTTGAAGATCTCATAGAGGCGAAGCAGAAAGCCGACGAAGCGCCTCAGCGTCAACAGTTAACTCTGTTTTGAGTGTTTTCACACGAGTCGAGCGCATGAAGGAGACTCTGCAGTGCAACCCATTTACGCGAAAGCACAGTTTTGAGGATTACATCTTATCACCGCAACGAGATTTGCAGAACTCAAGCGAAATGCCAGCCCGTTTTTGCTAAGCCTCGTTGTCGTACTATTATAATGTTATGCCAAAGCCATCCAAACTTTCTCCGCGCAAACAACTCTATTTGCTGACATGTGTCCATGCGGTCGTTGATACCTACGCAACCATCCTCCCGCACGTATTGCCTCTATTACTGAAAAAGTTAGTGTCCCAAACTTCTGCGAGAAATAGCTATGCAGGCGTTCTAATCTCCGTGTTTAGCAATTTTGGCTCCCTCGGGCAACTCCTCTTCGGTTGGTTATCTGACCGGGTGAGAACAGTCCATTTTCTGACCCTTGGGATTGCAGTATCCGCTGCTGGTATGAGTTTGATGGGGACTGCATCATCTTTTTTCGTGCTTATGCTGTTGGTCGCAATCGGTGGGTCGGGCGTCGCGGCATTTCACCCGCAAGCAACCGCCCAAGCTGCTGCATTATCCAAACAGAACAGGGGTTTTGGGGTGTCGCTGTTTCTGATGGGGGGCAACTTCGGTCGAGCCGCTGGACCGTTAGGCATCATGTACCTGCTGGTGTATCGCTATGGACTAGAAGGGCTGGTGTGGTGCATGATTCCGGGACTGCTTATTGCGTTACTCGTACCGAGAACTCTGAAGACGCCTTATGCAGCGCCAGATTTATCATCGCAGGGGATTATAGGAGCACCGACTTTACCTGAGAAGCGAAAAGATCTTTGGCAAGTGATACATCCAAATCTGCGAACCTTCCTGGTGCTTTATCTCATTGCTGTTTTGAGAACAATAACGGCGATTGGTTTGGAAAACTTCCTTTCGCTGCACCTTGACGATCAACAGTATTCAAATCTTGCACGATCGGCGGTCATCGCCCTTTTCTTAATCGCAGGATCAATCGGCATCATGATCGGTGGCTGGCTTTCGGATCGAATCAATCGGTACGGTCTGCTTTTATTTTCTTTGTTGGCTGCACCTCCGTTCTTGTATGGTTCTCTACATAGCACAGGCGGCATCTTTCTGATTCTCCTCTTTTTCGGAAATTTCATCCTTTCCAGTTCAATTACGGTCAATATCGTTCTAGGGCAGCAGTTGCTTCCTGAACGCGAAAATATTGCTTCCGGTGTGATGATGGGCGCTGCTTGGGGCGTTGGCGGTCTGTTAATCACACCAGTAGGTATGCTCAGTGATTACTTTGGGTTGCCGAAGGTATTGGACGGCTTAGCGATGCTGCCACTAGTGACTGCGGCGTTGGTGTTCTTTCTAAAGGGCGATCAGAAATAACCCTGAAGATTCAGCCTTCACGAATTTCTTTGAAGGAATCGAGGGCGAAGCGGAGTTCTCTTGATGAAAACCGGAATCTTCATCACAGGAACGGACACTGCGGTTGGGAAAACTGTGATTGCTGCCGGGCTAGCGGCTGCGCTCAAGGCGGCTGGCGTTGATGTCGGTGTTATGAAGCCAATTGCCAGTGGTGGAGTACTCTCTTCTCCTGGTCGGGAAGGGGTTAAAGAGCGTATCATCTCCGAAGACGCGCTCTTCCTCAAACACGCCGCTCAAGTGGATGATGAGCTGGATTTGATTAATCCAATCTGCTTTTGTGCTCCCCTTGCCCCGTCAGTGGCTGCAGAGATCGAAGGTGTATTGATTGAATTGGAAAGAATCGAAGATGCTTTTAATCAACTCAATCAAAATCACGATTTTATGATTGTGGAAGGGGTCGGTGGGATTGCGGCACCGATTTGCGGTGATTTGCTTGTGGCAGATATGGCACTGCGTTTCCGGTTGCCGCTGCTCATTGTTGCACGCCCTAACATGGGGACGATTAACCACACAGTGTTGACCGCATCGTTTGCACGTTCCTTCAATCTCCATCCGTGCGGGGTTGTGTTGAACGGCTTGCGGCACGAATCCAAGGGGCTCGCTGAAGAGACAAACCCGAAAGAGATTGCTCGGCTCACCCACTTGCCGATAATTGGAATTGTCCCGTTCGACGAGCGTGTCCAAGAGAAAAAACCAGAACCAGCATTGTTGGAGCAGCTTATCGGCGAACATTTGGATCTGACCCAGTTGTCGAAATCTGGAGAGGTGTACCATCACCTGCCAAAGCGGTGAGCTCAGAATGACAAGATATTAGAGAGTGTGGTATGTTGCCGGCTAACACACCGTTGTACCCGTTAAAATTCAAGCCAATCTACAAGGAGAAAGTCTGGGGCGGCAGAGGATTAGAAAAGCTTGGGCGAAAACTGCCGGGTGATGCAACCACACGTATCGGTGAATCGTGGGAAGTGACCGACCTCAGCATAAGTTCACCTTCCGGCGGTGGTGGAGGCGCTGAACGCTCCATCGTAAGCAACGGACAATTTCGCGGAACTTCGTTGCACGAACTCATCACACGGTACGGGCAAAAACTGCTGGGGCGGTTGCCTCTCAATGCCTCGGGTAATTTTCCGTTTCTGTTCAAGTATCTTGATATCCGCGAGAACGTGTCTGTGCAAGTGCATCCCACTTCCGCCTATGTCCGCAATCACCCTGAGACATCCGTGAAACCTGAAGCATGGTACGTCGTGGATGCAGAACCGGGAGCAGTCGTCTATAAAGGCATACGTGAAGGTGTGACACCGCAGCAGTTTCGTGACGCCATCGTATCTGGGAAGGATTCGGCAGTTGAAGGATTACTGATTAAGGTGCCGGCGAAGCGCGGCGACTGCCACTACCTGCCTAGTGGCACCTGCCACGCTGTGGGAGCAGGCGTGCTATCAGCCGAGATCCAGACCGCTAGCGACACGACGTTCCGAGTATTTGATTGGGGTCGGACTGACCGCGCACTACATATCGATCAGGCGATGCAGTGTATCGAGTTCGGCCCACCCGACGTTTGCCAATACGAAACCCACCTAACTAGCCCTAGTCGAATTCACGATACCACACGGCTGGTTGCGTGTGAATACTTCTGCATTGACAAGGTTCATGCAACCCGATGCGCATCGCTAGAACTGGCATACGATGAAATCGCTGTCTGGATGGTACTGGAAGGGAGTGGACAAATTGACCCTAACAACGGCACAGAGCCGGTCGAGTTCTGCCGAGGTGAAACATTCTTTATCCCGGCAAGCCTTTCCAATGGCCACGTCAAGATTGATCGAGAGGCGGTCTGGCTCGAAATTACCTTTCCACCAACATCAGCCGCAAGATATTGACACAATGTCATCATCTGATGACCAATCCAACCTTCTGTTCAACAGACATATTTGGATAATTATTGGAGTTTACCTTTTTGGCTTGGTGATGGCAAATAACCGCAGTCCCATCTTGACATTGTCTTCAGAATTATTCTTAGATAAGGAGGGCTACCATTGACAGAGCAACAGAAATATCTTTTTGACCTGGAAGGCTACATTGTTTTGAAGGATGTGGTACCACTCAACGTGGTGGAGGCGTGTAATAGAGCGCTTGATCGATTTGAAAACATGCCGCCGGAGGAATTTCCGCCGCCTCTCGTTCTCGGAACACCGAAAACGGAGAAAGAGCTTTACATCTCGAATATCCTTGAGAGCGATCCGGCTTTTATTCCGCTAATTGACATCCCTGAAGTGCTGTCCATCATCGAAGGTGTTACTGGCGGTCCCTACCGCCTCAATCACACCTATACCATCTACCGATGGAAGGATGGGTATACACAGATGCATATGCACGGCACTCCAATTATCTCTAAATGCCAATACCACTGCCGCAACGGTCAGATGGTTTCCACCTTGACCAAAGCAGTGTTTCCAACGATTGATTGCGATGTCGAGGACGGTTGCTTCGCGGTTATCTCGGGGGCACACAAGAGCAATTTTCCTAGGCCGTGGGGCAATCATCCAGACGAAAATCCGGTCTTGACACCGATTCCCGCAAAAGCGGGTGACGCGATTATTTTCACCGAAGCCTTAACACATGGCTCCGTGATTAATACCTCAGGTCGCCGGCGGCGAACCGTTTACTACTGCTACAGTATCGGCTACATGCCTGACTGGGGCGGACAGGGACTTGTCTTTAGCGACCGGGTCATGGACGCGCTTACGGAGGCGCGGCAGGATATTCTTCGGTTGAAGTAGGTATACTCAAACATAAGACACTCTTGCTCTGGCTTTAATTCACAGCGATAGATTACCGGTGGGCTATGCTTAATTTGACGACCCGCGGCAGACACAGCAAATGACTAGAACAAGACTGGAGGATATGAACATGGCACAAACTTCATTCCACACGCACAAGGCAGGCGTGTGGATGAGCTACGTGAACGTCGTCAACGGTGTGGACGAAGACTTCCGTGACATGAAAGCCCACGGTGTCGAAGGCGTCGAAATCAACATGTATCCTGCCATCTGGGTGGGCGACGAGCTCGACCTGAATCAAGCGTTGGAATGTGCCCGAAAGTACGACGTGCAGCTCGCATTTACGATTGAGAACATCACACTTCGAGCCGACCGCCTCGCCGCACACGGCATTACCCCAACACCGTGTGTCATGATCGGGGGTGTCTATGAGGGAAAAGCAATCGACTGGAATCGGTTTTCCTTCGCACCTCAACGACACGAAATTTTGATTGAGAAGCCCGTCTTCGGTAGTGACTGGACGCTCGGAAACGGCAGTTACTTCGCGGAACTGTTGCCGCCGCATCGTGCGGAAGTCGTCGTCAAGGAAAAGGATTACGACGGGCAGCAACACTTGTTGATAATTCCCGCAACGATTGAGGTCAGCGGCGAGTACACCTATCGTATGCGGTTCGATTTGTCCGGCGTGCGCGGCAATCTTGACAATGTCATGCTAGCCGTCTATTGGCGAATGCGCGGACCCATTTTCGAGCAGCCGCAGCCAGCAAACTACTTCGGCAACACGGCTAGCCCCCACGCGGTTGGGACCGCCGAGGGGCTTCGTGCGCAGCTTAGATACGAGATTGGGCGGTGGGCGGAGGCGAACGGCGGAGAGTTCCCTGCCGATATTGTCATGGGAATCCGGGTCGGCGACGAGGATTTTTTGCAGACGGTGCCCAACGGTCCTGCGAATCCTGCCCAGTCGATGCCTCTTTGGGAGTATTCGGACGAAGCAATCGCGGCCTTTAAGCGCTTGAATACCGACGACACCTATCCTCGGCATTGGACGTATCAACAGGCGTTCGGCGAGCGGGCGTACGCCGATTGGATGTGGTCTTACCACCGCGCTTGTGCGGATCTTCTGCGAGTTGCAAAGGACACGCTGTGCCAAGAGGGCATCGAGTCACTAAGAATCTATCGGAACCTTACACGTTGCAACACCTTCTACGTGGGCAACGACCACGGAGGCATGGGGCTCGATATGTGCGCGCGTGAGATGGACATCGTATCTGCAGATCCCTACCCAGCCTCGGACCGCGGCTACAACGACAGCTCGATACCCCGCGATATGGGTTACGTTGCCGGTCTTGCCCGCCGGCATGAGAAAGAGCTGATGCCGTGGATGCAGGGTCATGAAGTACAACACCCGTCAGTGGCGCATCTCAATCGAATATATGAGCAGCACCTCGCACAAGAGCCGACGCGGATTATGTATTTGGGATATGGAACCCGTGAGCGTCCTCCGCGGGGCACCGCTGCCACCTTTCCGGACGGGAATCCAGACTCATGGGGGGAATCACGTCAGCTCAACAACCAGTTTCGTCAGCGGGTTGGAGGAGACGTAAAAGTGCGTGTTGTGGTTGTGCGCGACTATCATGTTTGGAGCCTGAACTCGTTCGGCGAAGTGGACTGCCTTGACCGGTTGTTCACAGACATTCTAGGCGAGATTTCGGATCCGTACGGAACGCCCTTCGACCCGATAGAGGTTCGTTCGCTCGATGCCCTCGATTGGGGCGAGCTTGAGCGTTACAGTCTCGTGGTCGTCGCGATGGCGCGCAAGGTGCCCCAGCATTGCTGGCGTCGGTTCGCGGAATTGCCCGGCAAGTGCGTTTTGCTTGCCTCTGACTGCGAAACGCTTGCTGAGGATGGAGGAACGACCGGTGTCCGTTCCTCAAGTGAGATTGTGCTTGGCGGCGAGGTCACAACGTTCGAAGGAGTTGCTCTGCCGAGCTTGTACGCCCGCCGTATGAAGGTCCGACCCAACGTGCACACCCTCGGAACATATGGTGGGGAGACTTGCATTTGGCGAGTAGGCTCTATCGTCTTTGTCGGCGCCCGGATACGGCACGAGGCGGTTCCAACATTCGTGGAATGGCTGGGCGCGTGTGAGTGCCCCGACTTAATCGGCAGTTAAAACCGGTGTAATGTTAGTCCTACCTATCTCCCTTAATTTCATATTCTTCCATCTTGGAATGCAGTGTATTTCGATTGATTCCGAGAAGATCGGCTGCTTTGCTGCGGTTCCAACCCGTTCGGTCAAGCACAATTTCAAATAACGCTTTCTCAAAACCAGCACGTATCTCTGTGTACAGCAAGCCATCCGTTCTTTCTGATTCAATGTATTCGTCAACACGTTCCTTGATCATGGAATGTAGCGATGTGTCCTTACCTTCCGAAAACTGAGGAAAATGTTCCGGTAAAAGTACGTGACCCGAACACATCACTAAGGCGCGTTTGAGCGTATTTTCCAATTCTCGCACGTTCCCGGGCCAGTCGTAATCCATCAGCGCTTCGAATGCTTCAGGGGAGATTGACACTTCCGGAAGATTATACTCTCCAGCAAAGTGACGAATGAAAGAATCGACGAGATCTCGGATATCCTGTTTCCGTTCACGCAGCGGAGGGAGATAGATTGGCACAACATTGAGTCGATAGAACAAATCTTCGCGAAATGTGCCATTTTGGATAGCCAAATCAAGCTGCCGATTTGTCGCCGCGATGACGCGTACATCAATTTGACTCGACTCATTTGATCCCACTGGCTCAATCTCGCGTTCCTGTAGCACACGTAACAACCTCATCTGCACTTCAGTGGGTAGCTCGCCAACCTCGTCCAGAAAGATAGTTCCGCCATCTGCCTGTTTAAATTTTCCTTGGCGGTCCGCTTCAGCCCCAGTGAAGGCTCCCTTGACGTGTCCGAACAAGGTGCTTTCGATTAAGCCCGGCGGAATCGCACTACAATCAACAACAACAAAGGCAGCCTCCGTTCTTCGGCTGTTCTGATGAATTGCTCGAGCGACCAATTCTTTCCCAGTACCACTCTCACCCATAATAAGCACCGTTTCATCAAGAATCGATGCCCGCCCAATGATCTGAAAGACGACATGCATTGCCGGACTTTCACCCACAATTTGATATTTTGCGTCCTCTCCAGCAGGCGAAGGTGAGAAGGTGTCGATGCTCTGTTTGCGTTCCTGATTGGGCTCCAATCCCGCGATTGTCCGCTTTGCTTGATTCGCAGCATTCGCTGCACGGGCGACGAGATCAGTCACGGCTATGATGTCAAAAGGCTTGGTGATAATGCCATCAGGCTTGGTGATATAGTCATCAGGCTTGGTGTTATAGTCATCAAGCTCGGTGATGGGGTCATGAGACTCGGGGATATAGTCGTAGGTGCGGCGTTTGGCAGCTTCGATTGCAATTTGCGTCGTTCCATGGGCCGTAACGATAATTATCGAGGCTGTTGAGTTGATTTCTTGGAGCGTCTCGATTAGATCCAGCCCGTTGGCATCAGGCATAAAGATATCAAGCAATATCACGTCAATCGGTTCTGAACGGAGCAGATCTACTGTCTCTTTGCCGTTTCGTGCACTGAATATGCGATAACCTTCTTTTTGAAGGGCTTTTGTTAGCACGAAACGAATGCTATCGTCATCGTCGGCGATAAGAATTGAGTGGTCCATCGGTATTCACATTTAGAGCACAGATTGGCGTTGTCCAATCTGTGACAGTCTTGAGATTCATGTGGTTTAGTGTCAAATCGACAGTGTAATGACGAACGCGGTCCCTTGGGCTAACGTGGGATCGACTTCAATGGTACCGCCATGTTCCTCAATAATCTCGCGGCTGATTGCTAGTCCAAGCCCTGTTCCTTTCTGTTTCGTGGTATAAAACGGATCGAACAGATACGGCACGACATCCGGAGAGATACCAGGCCCGGTGTCCTGAACGCGAATCTGAACAGTCTGTTTTTCTAATTCTTCGGTTTCGCTCAAAGGCTGCCCCGTGTGTGCCGAAGTGCTAACATCATCACATTGCGTCTGAATTGTCAATACTCCGGCTATTTCCATGGATTCAATCGCGTTCCGAAATAGATTCAGCAGCACTTGCGTCAACCCATCTGCATCAACGACAACGAGCGGACAGTCATCCCAACGGATGAATTCAACGCGAATCCGGTTTTGATCCAAGTCGGGTTGGGAGATTGAGAGACTATTTTCGATAATCTCGTGAAGATTGTGCAGCTTAAAATTCGTGGGGCGTCCCTTGCCAAAGGTGAGCAACTGCTCAATGACACGATTGAGCCGATCCACTTCTTTAATGATGACGGCGATATACTCTTTGGATTCTGGATACGATTCGCTTCCAAGTTGGAGGAGTTGCGCCGCCCCACGAATGCCTCCCAGCGGATTCCTAACCTCATGGGCGACTGTGGTGGCGAGCTTGCCGAGCGTTGCCAAGCGTTCGGATTGGACGAGCGAATCAATCACCTCCTGAATCTTAACGCGCTGCCCCAGAATTGAAGCGATGATTGTCAAAATTCGGAGGTCATCTCCCGCCGAAAATTCGTCTGATGCCTTGTCGACAGTTAATGTGGCGACCACCTGTTCATCCACGATAACAGGGATACACCAGAAAGCAATCGGATCTTTGGACTGAATTGAGGTTGCATCAGGAAGGTCGAGTTGTCGAAGCGGTTTGCGTGTGTGTGGGACGCCAATCGCCTGTCCGGAATCCAGAACCTTCTGCTGAATCTCGTGGATTTGACTATCTGTGCCGCGCCGGAGTTCTGCTTTCGTCAATCCGAAAACAGCACCCATCGTTCTCGTTCGCTTACCATCTTTCCAGATTCTCAATGTGCCTCGATACACTCCCATTCGATCCGCGAGGGTTTTCATTATTTCTTGGAATAGTTCATCCAGCTCCAATGCTGCGTTTGCAGCTTTTCCGATTTCAAAAAGGGTTGATAGGTCGCGAACCCGACTTCCAAGGTTTTGGAGTTGCTCTTCAGTTGTATCTTGCTGTGATTCGGATAGCCGTAGGGTACGAGCGATGAAGAAAGCGATGAAAGGATACACAGTCGCAACCACCGTCGTAACTCCGGGAACGAACATCTGATCGTAGTAGAGGACGATATACAGCCAATTCGCGAATGTAGTTAATGCAACAAGCACCCCTTGCCCGTAACGACCACTATATTTTCCCGCAAGGATCATGATTCCGTAGTAAAGGTGCATCACAATTTCGTAACCTTGCGGATGATGAGAACTGTATGTAAAGAGATTGATGAGTACAACAAGGGATGCAAGGAAGATAGATGTCATGGGCGGACAGGATTAGTTACGCAGAAAATTATCAAGCATCTTGAGTCCGATTCGACCGCTTTTTTCCAGATGAAATTGAGTCGCAATGAGATTCTCATGGGCGACAACACTGCAAAATTCAACGCCATAAGTAGTTTTTCCAATGATATGCGACGAATCCTGGGGAATCGGATAGTACGAATTAACAAAATAGAAATGTGCAGGATTCGGGACATCTTGAAAAATAGGGTGCGATTGGGTCTGATTCACTTCATTCCAGCCAATCTGTGGCACTTTTAAGGCGGGTGCTGCCTCAAATTGTTTTACATCACCGGCTAAAATACCCAGACACTCGGTATCATCTTCTTCGCTGTGATTAAACAGAATTTGGATGCCGATACATATTCCCAACATCGGTTTGCCGGCTTTATAAACCTGCTTCAAGACCTCTGAGAGCCCTCCCGCGCTAAGGTTGTCCATCGTTGCCCGTGCTGCCCCAACACCGGGGAAAATCACCTTATCGGCGGTCAGAACCGTATCAGAATCGGCGGTAATTTTTCCATCGTAGCCTAAGTATTTGACAGCGCGCTCAACACTCGTTAGGTTGCCCGCACCGTAGTCGATAATTCCAATCATGAAAGACTCACGTTGATAAAAGATTCGTTTGAAAAATTAAGAAGGGACCGTTGAAATGATGTTGAAGGGTGAAAATTCCAATCTGTGAAAATAGGTCAGAGATGTTCATTTGTTCAAACGCCGCGTTCATTCTATCAATATGCAGTTTCTGCTCTGCCTCGTTGTGATAGGGGGTAGCAAGGTTCAGCGTATTGTCATTAATCTCGGGAGATTGATTTTGGTTTAGGATGTTTCCCCCCGCTTTAACTTCAGTCATCACGCGGAAACGTAGTCTAACCGATGCGTTTTCAACGCTTCTTGTCTTACTGAAGGTTTCTTGCTCGCTGAACAGATTCAGCAGTTTTTGTTTCATTGAATCCGAGAACGATGTTCCAAGTTGATTAAGTCGTTCTTCCAAAGCTTGCCCAAATGACTCAGAAATCAGGGTTGAAACAGGGACTGTCTAAAAGAACTTCCCATGGGCTAGGCAAACTTTCACGTTTGACCTGTTTCTGCCACGAATTAAGTAGAACACTTGCCGAATAGGTAAGGAGAGAATCTCATCACCAGCTTCCAGCATCTGTGTCCGAATGATGTTTTCCACCCCTTCGATTAACTTCTGAACATCTTTTTCACCTGTCGGAATCGTCGAGTTGAAAGAAGCAACTGAATAGCTTTGGCTGTCCTTCAGTTCAATCAACTCTCCGCCACTAAAAATTGAGTCATTGTGATTGAGTTTGATAGCTAGATCGGGGAACCGTCCCTTGTTGACACATGCGAACATCTCTTGATTGAAAGAAAAGGTATCAAGCGGATTTTGGGATGTAAAATCCCGTTTTTTTAGGAATAGGTCAGCGAAGAAGTGATAGATTGAGTAAGCCATCTATTGATTTGACTCAAAAAGTGCCATCTGTTTGGAAACAGATGTCGATTCTTTTATTTGCGCATCTGTTCCCCAAATGGCTTCTAAGTTCGGTGTGCATTTATAGTCTTTGAATAAACCTAAAATATCATCTGCTTTTCTTTTTTCAGCAAGCCTTTCCCGAATGATTTCGACGTTGATTTTATCGAGTTCAATGCCGATTGACTTTCGCCCCAACTGCTCCGCAACGACCAACGTTGTCCCTGAACCCGCAAATGGGTCCAATACAACATCGCCGGGATTTGTTGAGGAGAGGATTATTCGAAGCAGAAGTTGAATCGGTGCCTGTTGCTTGTGCAAGCGATTTCCTTCTGTATCCCGCAAGGCTTCATCTCCAGCAAAATAGCCCGATGTCAACTCACGAATATCATCCCACACGTCGGTGACGAACATGCCGTTTTCCCGTTCATATTTGTAGTCCGTAGGAAGTGGCGGATTGATTCGCAGGCGGTGAAATACCTGTGGACGCTCCCCTTTCGTTGCGAACGCAATAATCTGGTAATGCTTGCCAAAACGCTTCATTCCGGGGACCGCGGACGTTTTCTTTTTCCAAACGATCAGGTTTTGAAACGCCCATCCAGATTCGCGTAGACACCGCAGCACAGATTCAGTTTTCTTTTCGCGTTGCATAAAATAGATTGCACCGCCCGCGGCGGTCTGGTGGTAAATCTTTGTGCACACATCGCCCATCCACTTCCAATATTGCGTTTCAGGCAAGTTATCATCCCACTCGTTGTACCCTTTGTCTTGATTGAAGGGTGGATCAAGAAAAGTGAGATCGATGCCTCCAAGAGCGGTATGTTGCGCAAATCCCTGTTGCGCCAAAAGTGAACTGCAATCTCCGTGCAGCACAACTGCCTTCATGTTATATCCAGTAACGAGAAAAAATCATCATTGATTATTATCGGAAATCCATTGGTTTCGGCTTCCTGCTTCAGATTTGTATGAAGATTTTTCCATAAACGAACAATGATTTAGGGAGGCTACAATAACCGTAAGTGTCCATCCGTTTGTATCAGTTGTTTGTCGATTCCTCAATCCTCCGATACAGGTTCGCCATCTCGATTGCAGCAACAGCCGCTTCAGCGCCTTTGTTCCCCATTTTTGTACCGGTGCGTTCAATGGCTTGCTCAATTGTTTCCGTGGTGATAACCCCATAAATCACGGGAACGCCTGTGTTGAATGAGACCTGCGCAATCCCTTTAGCGCTCTCACTTGCGACAAAATCGAAGTGTGGTGTTGCGCCGCGAATCACCGCACCAATACAAATAATCGCGTTATATCGATTGCTCTCTGCAAGCCGCTTTGCTGTTGCGGGAATCTCAAACGCACCGGGCGTCCAAAAGATATCTACTTCATCAAGATCGACCCCGTGACGTTTGAGGGCGTCAAGCGCTCCATCTAACAGTTTGGTGGTGATAAAGTTGTTAAATCGACTGACGGTTATGCCGATTCTCAGATTGCTTCCAACTAGATTCCCTTCATAAATGTTCGGCATCGTTAGTCAGCGCGCGCATCTTTATCTTGCGCTTCCTCCTCTTCCTCTCCATCAATTGTGTGTAGCAGCAAATGTCCTAGCTTCGTTCGCTTCGTTTCGAGGTAGCAACGGTTGAATTTGTGCGGTGGGGTCTGAAGCGGGACTCGCTCGACAATTTCAAGGTTGTGCCCGACCAAACCGCTTACCTTGCGAGGATTGTTGGTTAAGAGACGCATCTTCCGCACACCGAGATCTGCCAAAATTTGCGCACCGACACCGTAATCCCGCAAATCCGCAGGGAAACCGAGTCGATTGTTCGCTTCCACAGTATCAAGCCCTTCTCGGTCCTGCAAATTGTAGGCGCGGATTTTGTTGCTAAGTCCCATGCCACGTCCTTCTTGGCGCATGTACACCAATACGCCTCTTCCTTCTGCTTGGATGAGTTCCATCGCTTTATCCAACTGCTCGCCGCAGTCGCATCGAAGCGATCCGAACACATCTCCGGTGAGACACTGCGAATGGACGCGCACCAACACAGGTTTATCGTCTAAGACATCTCCTTTGACAAGTGCGATATGGGTTTTCAGGTCGTCCATACTTTCATAGGAATAAAGTTTGAAACGTCCATGCTGAGTTTGCAGATCTGCCTCGGTGACTCGTTTAATAAGCGTTTCTGTTTGCCGCCGATACGCGATGAGATCTGCAATCGTGATAATCTTTAACCCGTGTTTTGGAGCAATTTTCAAGAGTTCAGGCATTCTTGCCATCGTGCCGTCTTCATTCAAGATTTCACAAAGCACTCCCGCCGGATAAAGTCCTGCGAGCAGGGTAAGGTCAACGGTTGCCTCGGTATGTCCGGCTCGCCGCAGCACCCCACCATCCATCGCCTGTAGTGGGAAAATGTGACCCGGCCGCACAAAATCTTCTGATATTGTCTCCGGATCGACAAATTTCCGGATTGTATGCGCGCGTTCATGGGCAGCGACCCCTGTGCTCACATCTTTTGCATCAATAGTTACCGTAAAGGCAGTGTGTAGCCGGTCGGTGTTTTCGGATACCATAAGCGGGAGATTCAGCTCTGCCAAACGAGTTGCAGTGGCTGGGAGACAAATCAAGCCACGCCCGTACTTCGTCATAAAATTTATTGCTCCCGGCGTGACCTTTTCAGCCGCCATAATCAAATCGCCTTCGTTTTCGCGATCTGGATCGTCGGTGACAATAATCATTTCGCCGTTCCGAATCGCTTCAACGGCTTCCGGGATTGTGTTAAACTTCATAGAAAATCGCAAAGAACTCTGACCAATCTGTTTCCAAAGGGATAAGTTTATGGCAGAGAAAATTTGCGTTCCTCCTGTTGCTTAGATAGATGCGTTAAATGTGCTGAGTACGCTACACGCCCAAAAAACTGATTGCCAGACACCAGAATTTTTCGAGAGGCGTGGCGTTAATGGCGTCAAACTGGTGTTAGCTAACGTACCCGTGTTCCCTCAAAAACGCGAAATCAATTGCTTGGGACTTGCGAGGGTCAGAAATTAACAGCCGTTCAACATAACGCCCTAGCAAATCAACCTCAATATTTACACGTGCGCCGACTCGTAGCTTTCCGAGCGTTGTTACCTGCTTCGTGTGGGGGATGAGTGCCACTTCAAAACTATCATCGGACAACTCCGCGATGGTTAAGCTGACACCGTCGACACAGATAGAGCCTTTATATACGACGTACCGCATCGCCGTTGGGGAAATCGTAACTCTCATCAGAGATCCCTCGTCCTGCCAGTCGCTTACAGTTCCCACTTCGTCCACATGCCCTAAAACAAGATGTCCGCCCAGCCGATCGCTCAAGCGCAGCGGTCGTTCGAGATTGACCACATCTCCAGGTTTGAGATTGCCAAGTGTTGTTTTACGTAGCGTTTCAGCGGAGATATCCGCTGTGAAACTGTCGGCGGTGACGCGGGTCATTGTCAAACAGACACCGCTAACCGCAATGCTGTCGCCGACTTTGCTTTCCGCTGTGGCTTGTTGTGAAGCTGCGATTGTGAGGGTTCCAACCTGAGGGGCGTGTTGAATCTGTTTGACGGTTCCAACGGTTTCAACGATTCCTGTGAACATTATATTTTGTAGTCTGTGATGTGAAGGCGCTAAGAAGATTTTAGTATTGAAGGAATCCTCTGAAGCGGGGTGAAGAATGGAAGCGTTTATCCTCTTCTAGATTCATCTCTTTCGCAAGTTAGGATTCAAATAACCTTCAATGAGGAAGTCACCGTTGATTGGCGTAACTGTTAAATCACGGAGTGTGTAAGCCTCTGACAGGTATTGAATCCCTTCACCCCCAATCGGCCCAGGTGCCGCTTTGCCACCGATCAACTTCGGGGCGATAAAGAATACGACCTTGTCCACAATTCCCGCCCTTAAAGCGGAGGCATTAACTTCCCCGCCGCCTTCAATGAGCACGCTCGTGATTTGTCGGTGTCTAAGCTCACATATCAATGCTCCCATGCAAACTCGAGCATCTTTTTCTTGGACTGTTAAGATTTCTGCGCCGACCGCCTTCAGGTTAGCGATGTTTTCCGCAGTCGCTTGTTCTGTCACAGCGACGATTACGCCCGCTCCGTCGTCGGGGTTGAAGATTTTCGCTGTGGGGGGTGTACGTCCGTGCGAATCAAGGACAACTCGTATTGGATTTTTTCCGCGCCGGTCCGGTAATCGCGTCGTCAACGACGGATTGTCGTGCAATATCGTTTCAATGCCGACAACAATTGCGTCAACCTGATCGCGAATCTCATGTCCTTTCACCCTTGACGCCTGTGACGTAATCCATTGGGATTCGCCCGAACCAGTGGCGATTTTACCGTCAAGACTGCTTGCGGCTTTGAGGATGACAAACGGCTGGTTTGTGGACGTATATTTGAGATATACCTCGTTGAGGCGTCGTGCTTCCCGCTCGCATAAGCCGACATTCACGTGGATTCCGGCGTCTTCCAGTTCACGGTTGCCGTTACCGGTGACTCGGGGATCCGGATCTTCGAGCGCAACATAAGCGTTGGCGATTCCCGCCCGGATAATTGCCTTGGTGCACGGCTGCGTCCGTCCCCAGTGACAGCACGGTTCCAATGTGACATAAAGGGTCGCCCCCTGTGCGAGGTCCCCTGCTTGATTCAATGCGTGAACTTCTGCGTGGGCTTCCCCAGCCTTTTGATGGTATCCCTCGCCGACAATCCTGTTATCCCGAACGATGACCGCGCCCACCAAAGGATTAGGACTTGTGCGTCCACGCGATTTTTCAGCGAGCGTAAGCGCGTACCGCATGAATTCTTGATCTGTCGGTGACCACTGGGATGACCTAGACAAATACCGCTCCTGATGCAAAAAAGCCCAAAGATCAGGCTTTGGGCGGAAGAATCGCGATCGTGCCTTCTCCCTTCCGGACTATTACCGTCGGCTCTGGAATCGCACCAGATCTGTACTCGACAAAAATCGAGGACTCGCGGACTCTACCGCCGATGGGGAATTCCACCCACCCCCGAAGACGCTCTGATTCTCTCAGAGGATATGTGAAGGCACATCAAAAGAACCCTTTTTCACACACCCGCTCAGTGAATATGTCTGTTTTATTTGACGAATATTATATCATAGCTTGTTTGACAAATCAAAAAAGAAAATCAGACCGACATGCGATATGAATCTAAACCTCTTTTTTTCTTGATTGTTTTCGCGAGATCGCCTATCATTCGTGAGGATATGGGACAACGGGGAATGGAGATACACTGAAGACAGGATCGGTCTAATGATTAGCGAGTTATACGATTGGTCCTCAGGTGAAATCAACCAACGACTAAAGTATTGAGGAGTCTACTAGAAACATGACATCCGCCCTTGAGGACGAACTTGTTGAGGCTTACGAGCGGGAAGTGCAAAAATTAGTCTCAACGGAACGCAAATATCGCACTGTGCTCGGTGGATCTGAAGTCGACACTGTCGTTCGTGCGTTTCGGTTCACTTTTGAGCACGGCGTTGATAAAGTAACAGCTCAGATGCTCTATGATATGATCGACGACGTTAGTGGAGAATAGCGCATGCTCTTAGAACGCATAATCCTCAAATCCTTTGGGTGTTTTGACCGAAAGGATTTCGATCTGACCGAAGGTATTAATCTGATTTTCGGGCCAAATTTCAGCGGCAAGAGCACACTCGTTAGTGCAATCTTCTTCGCGCTAACCGGCAAACCGATCATCCCCCGGGTTACACTGTCTGCAATGACACGATCCGGCGCGTCGAGCGGCACAGCAGGACTCAGGTTCCGCGATAAAGGGAAGCGTTATCAACTTTTTCGATCAACCAACGGAGACGTCCAACTCCGCCTTCAAGAGGACGACGGGTGGCGTGTCCTTATCACGGGGAAACGCTTGGCGGACGCCGAGCTTCAGAAGATTGTTCAACTGAGTTATCACCATCTTTCTGCAGCAACCTTCCTGAGGGAGGGTGAAATCTTTGAATTTCTTGCCCGGCAGCCCTCGAATCGGCGTGATATTTTGTATGCGCTGCTTGGTATCGATCGCTTAATAGATGTTCGCGAACGGTTCATTGAGGGACGGCGGCTTGCCAAGCGGGAGGA
The DNA here is from genome assembly GCA_965198175.1 of Candidatus Poribacteria bacterium. Classification (GTDB taxonomy): domain Bacteria; phylum Poribacteria; class WGA-4E; order WGA-4E; family PCPOR2b; genus JAPPKS01. The sequence continues at coordinate 4,466,103 of OZ240245.1, read as the reverse complement.
AAAGCGGGTTCAAGACCATCAACGCAGCCTGCGGGTAACAACCGTCAAGGGGCATGGAGAAGAAATTAAGCGTATTGAGGACGAACTGAAAGCCTTAGAGGTGGAATATGAAAGCCTATCAAGCAAAGCTGCCGAAGATGGCGATGTGCTGTTAATCGCTGAGCTGAGTCAGACACGTGCCCGGCTCCAGCAGCAGATAGATACGTTGCGTCAGGAGCGTGCCTCAATTCTTAGCGGCTTTACCGATCCAGTGCATCTACACGAAGCGATTGGGGTGATTGAAACGGCGATTTCAGAGGCGCAGGGATTGGAGACGGAACGGGAGAAAGTTATTCAGGACGTCGGCAGTCTGACGAGCCAGATTCGGACGTTGGACGGGGCATGTGAAACCTTACGTCAGTTCATCACTAGCAATCAAGGACATTGTCCGACCTGCCATCAGCCTATTCAGCAAGAGACAATCGCGCAAATCATTGACGAAAAGTTGTCGGAGCGAGAAAAGTGCCAGCGCGAACTTGATACGAAAGAGGTAATCCTCAATAAACACACGGATGATGTCAACGCATTGCGCGAACTCAACCAGCGGCGTCAACTCCTGTTGAATAAAGTGCAGATGCTTGATCGTGTCGAAACCCAATTTTCGGAGTTGCAGCGTGAATTCAAGACCGTCACGGATCGATTGAACGCGCTACAGCCTGCCGCGCCATCGCAAACGGATACAACGGCTGAGGCGCAGCCTGATGCGGTGCAGATGACTGAAATCCGACGCCGATTGAAATCCCAGATTGATGCTTTGCGACAGCGGCTCGGCACACTCAACCAAGAAGAAGCGGTGTTAACCCATAAACTCAAGGAACTTCAAGGCGTTCAAACCGAAGCCGACAAAATCCTACGGACACGTCTTAGCTTTGAGCTCGCTTGTGCCGGCGTGGAAAAAACAATCGAAACCCTACAACAACAGATGCTACAGCCCGCCGAGGAAGAACTCCAGCGTTGGTTAAAACGGATGAATCTTTTCGAATTTGCTAAAGTAGACCTGAAAAGTCAGCACCTGCTCCCGTCTCTAAACATCAACGGCGTTGAACGCAATCTAATGCTGCTCAGCGGCAGTGAAAAGATGATTCTTTATCTCTGCTTCAAAGCCGCACTGTCAACGGTGTTGGGGAATACTGGCTTTTTTATCTTCGATGATCCGACCCTACATCTGGATGGGGAACGCAAAGACTTGATGATTGCGTTTATTCACCAGCTTGCCGACAATCATCAGGTCATCGTAACGAGCAATGACACCGATGTGCGAGACGCGCTGACAAGTTCGCACCTGATTGAGACATCACGCAACTGACCTCTGCGTGTATGACCTACCATTTAACCATTATTCGATGCTTCTCTGATGGGTATACTTTTCTGCATCCGTATGGATTTCTTGATGGATAGAATTGGCGTCCCACACCCCTTGTTCAGTTGTAATCTCTGGGGATTAATAGACCTCAGTATTCCAACCCGCATCTGGTCGCTTGATACTATTTCACAATTACCATCCGCCGCAACGCGGTATAATCGCCCGCCCGGAGTTGGTAGAAATAGGTGCCGCTTGCGACCGATTCGCCGCGTTCGTTGTAGCCATCCCAATATACCGCATGACCCGGATCAGTATAGAATCCTGCAGACTGATGCCCCAATTTGAATTGACGCACCATTGCACCTCTTGCGTCATAAATGGAAAGAGTGGTATCGGCGTCGCGGGCGAGATGGTACGGAATCCATGTCTCCGGGTTGAAGGGGTTCGGGTAGTTGGGGAGAAGCTGCGTATTCGTTGGGATGCCGGAGTTAACTACCAGCCACTTGCGCAGCATGTCTGCACCTAAGCGCACCTCTGGCATCACATTAGATATACGCTCTAACTCGGTCAAAGCCGTACGTAAACGACGGCTGATGTCTGAGTCCATTGGGATGGTGCGAACGCGAGTGCCCGCCTGCTTGGGTGTTGGGCGATCCGCAGTGAAGCTGCCCTTCACGGTGTGGACCGATGGCGCCGCCGCGACAATGCTTGATTCTCCGAATCGGCGCGCCACGCGCACAAGATCGAAAATATCGACGACTCCATTCCCATCTACATCCCCGGCTAATCCTTCGCCGGATTCTCCAAACCTGCCGCCGACTATTACAAGATCAAAGATATCGATAACCCCATCCCTGTTGATATCTGATGAAAGCAGTTCGACGTATGTAAACTCAATTGCCGCCGATTGCCCATCCGGATTGGTGAGTACAATTTCGACAACCCCAGCCGCGCCTTCGGGGATTGTGATGGTGAGTTCGGTTGGAGAGACAAAATCCACCTCCAAAATCTCGTTGCCTCCGACGGTAACGCTTGCACCTTCTTGAAAATTCTCTCCGAGTAATTGAACGATTTTGCCACCGGTAATTATGCCGCTATCCGATGCGGCGCTGTCAAGGATTGGCGCGGGAACTCTCGGTTCAATCTCAATAACGATTGTGTCCGATTGCCCATCCGGGTTGGTGAGGACAATTTCGACAACTCCAGCCGCGCCTTCGGGGATTGTGATGGTGAGTTCGGTTGGAGAGACAAAATCTACCTCCAAAATCGCATTGCCCGCGACGATAACGCTTGCGCCTTCTTGAAAATTCTCTCCGAGTAATTGAACGATTTTGCCACCGGTAATTATGCCGCTATCCGACGCGGCGCTGTCAAGGATTGGCGCGGGAACTCTCGATTCAATCTGAATATCAATAACTGCGCTGGCTGCTTCGATATCGTCGTCGGTCAGTATGTACGTTGCTTCAGCGACAACTTCCCCCTCTTGTTCGACGGTGACTTGTATCTCATCGCCGGATTCCGCGGCGGCCCCAGAAAGACTGAAAAAGAAAACGGAATAAATCCCGTTGCCACTTTCCCCAGTGCGTCCCGTCATTGCTGGAATAGACCTCGATGTATTTTCAACAGTGACATCAAGCCCATCAATCCGATTATTGTTTGCATCTGTTACAAGACCCCGTACCAAAAAAGCTGGAGTTGCGTAGCTCATCATCGGTACAAGCACACACACCAGTATAATAATTCCCCCAAACCAAAAAGCGGTGCGTTTCATGGTATACTCCTTCATATCTCAATCTCTGGATTTGCACTCATTGCTGACAGTTAGAAAGCTTACATTCAATTTACGTCAACAGAAAGCGGTGCGTTTCATGATATACTCCTGAATTTCTGGGATTCCACTCTTCGCCAACAGCAATAAATCTTTCTTTCTGATTATTCGTAGTCCTTAAAGTCTTGTCTCTCTCTGATGAAAAGGAGATAGCAGAATCTAATTTTTCACTTCACTCAATCGTGCGCAGAATGTACTTCATATCTAGGGATATGGAATACTAGACAGCCTGCACGCCCAGCGATGCAGCGACTTCCGTAATTGACCCCCAAATATCGTCGGCGATTGGAATTCCCTCACGTTGACGGGTGGCGCGCGTTTGCGCCTCTGGATCGCCCGGCATGAGCACCGCTTCGAAGCCGGGCGCAGGCGCCACAGCCCTAATCCGACCTCCCATCTCATCCACTTGGCTTGCATACGCGGCGAACGGTCGGAACAGATCCGCTTTCAAGACAATCATCGTTACACCTTGATGTGCCATTATTGCACCGCCTCGACCGACATCGGTGAAGGTGTCGCTGCCCGTAAAGATGCGTCCAAGAAACTCCACTGCCATCATTAGCGCATATCCCTTATGTCCACCAAATGGCGCAAATGCACCTCCATCAAAGTAGTCGTTCGGATCAGTGCTCGGATTGCCATCTTTGTCAACGATGCATCCGGGCGGTAGCTGTTCACCCCTGCGCTGCGCGTTGACGACCTTAACACCGGACACCGCAGTCGTGGCGAAGTCAAACATCATTGGCGGTTCACCGCCGGCGGGGAATCCCATCGCTAACGGGTTGGTATGCAGTGCCCGTTCTCTTCCGCCGTAGGGGGCAGTTGCGGGTGCCTCCACACCAAACCCGCCCGCCCAGAGCATGGAAATCATCCCTTCAGACGCCGCCATTTCCACATAGTGACCCAGTCGACCGATGTGGCAGGCTTGAACAAGACCGACCACCGCCACATGATGTACCCTCGCCTTTTCGATTGCCGCCTCCATCGCGTACTTTGCTGTCACATGACCGAAAGCCCAGTTACCTTTAACCAGAGCGCTCGTGGCAGTTTCGCTTTGAATTTCAGGACGGGCTGTGGGGACAATCTCACCGGCTTGCATCCCTTTCACATAGAAGGGCAAGTGCCAGACGCCATGTGTGTCGACCCCGCTTAGATTCGCCGATACAAGGTGCTCTGCAACAATGTCCGCGTTGTGTTCATCCGCACCCCCCTTCAGTAGAATCTCTCTGGCAAGCGCATGAAGATCATCCGCAGTCTTGATTATCATTTATACCTCCTGGTACTTACTATTACCCACGAGTCTGCAAAGTCGCATGGAGCAACACTGTGGGAGGGAGATCCTTCTCCCGATTGTCGAGGATCAAGTGACCGAATAGGATCAACTAAGCGAATAGATCAAGCGACTGGATAAGGAGCGCGATAGTCTTAGGGGTTGACACCCCTTTTTGATCGGATTAATATGTGTAATTTTTAGTTGCAGTGACTTTAGTGTCGTCGCCTATCCAGAGCTTAACATAACGGCAAACGCTGTCGAATTCAGATTGAAACGCGTCTGCAAATCTGATAAAATAGAGTAGTGCGGCTCGTAAACACGGTTTTTGCGCTTCCCTTATTCTGGCATGAAAGGGGAATAAAGTCAAGAAGATTCAGTTTGACAACTGGAGGGAAAATAAGGGAGTCTAATCCGCCATTTCTCAGTTCCGGCGACAACAACTGAGTTTTCCTGCGGTTCGCATGCCGGTTGCGTAAACCCTATCACTGTTATTGGAGAGGACGAAGTGGAGAAACGGACTTTGGGTAAGACGGGTCTTGAAGTAAGCCGCTTGGGCTTAGGGCTTGCCTGGATCGGATTTGAGTTGACATTGAATGAAACGCGGCAAGCAGGAGAAGTCCTCAATACCGCGCTCGACGCCGGAGTTAACTTGCTCGACACCGCCGCCTGTTACGGTATCAGCGAAGAGCTAATCGGTCGCACCATTGCACACCGTCGCCGCGAATACTTCCTAGCCACCAAATGCGGGCACGGCGGAGCCGGCGAGGACTGGTCCGCTGAAACTGTCAATGAAAACATCGACCGCAGCTTGAGCCGAATGCGGACCGATTACCTGGATATCGTGCAACTGCACTCCTGCGGCGTGCACATCCTGGAGCAAAGCGACGCTGTCCAGGCACTTCTGGACGCCAAGAAAGCAGGCAAAACGCGCTTCATCGGCCACAGCGGGGACAACGAATCCACCCGATGGGTCATCGACAGCGGCTTGTTTGACACACTCCAGACTAGTTTCAACCTCATTGACCAACGCGCCCGCACAAACCTATTTCCCGATGCGGAAGCCAACGAAATCGGCATCATCATCAAACGCCCAATTGCCAACGCCGTATGGCGGGCATCCAAAAGCCCCAGCGCCTATTATGACGATTACTTTGAACGTGCGAAAATCATGGATGCGATGGGTCCCCTCCCCGGCGCACCGAAACACCGTATCCTGCTCCCAATGAGCTTCACCTTCGCCCATGAGGAGGTGGATACGGCAATCGTCGGGACAAAAAATCCCGATAATATGCGTCAAAACATCGAGTTGTTCAATAGCGGTCTCTCAATCTCACAAGAAGCCGTTGCCGAGCTGTACCGCCGTTTCGATCAGGTTGGGGGGGATTGGCACCAACTCAGTTGATTTTGGTTGGATAAAATTGCCTTCCTCAATGCTGCCTAATTCAGTCTACCGGCGATTTCAGCACCCCCAAGATCGTCCGGCGTATGCAGTCCATCCCTTGGATAGCCAGCCACCGACGGATATAGTCGGTATCCTGATAGTTGCGGCTGCGTTCGAAGAGGCGAGCGTCCCCTGGTCCCTGGAGAAGGATGTAGGTCGAATTCTCCTCAAATGGTCCCAAGAGCGCCAGCCCTAAACCGTTAACCGGAGCGACCCGTGCAGTCAGTGCAGTTGCCTGAACCCGGATATCAGCTTCCCGTGAATGGAAATCAAGATCGCAAGCCTCCAACGCCTCCGCCAAATCTGCCGGCGACGAGGCGCTTTTTATCAAATCGCCGTACCCGGCTTCGATTAGCTCGCGAGCCAGTTGATCGTTAGTAAGCGTGTCAACGACCCCTAGCTTCAAATCTCGCTCGGTCAATAAGCGCCCCACAACATCCGGCAATGTTTCCCGCGCCACACCATAAATCGCCACACCCAACCGCTCCCGAAGTTTAGCCTCCATCGGCGCAATCAGCGCGTCCGCTTCCGCTTCGGTGTCGGCTTTGGCTGCGATCCGCACATCAGTCTGACCCACGTGCGCAGCCAATCCAACCGTCGGGTTTGCCGAAGTCATTAAATCCCCGATTGCCCGATCCACGTTACTCTCGCCAACGGCGCATGTCCGCAAAACGCGCACCTTCGTGACCTTCTTCCCGCCCATCCGCGCAACAAGCAGTGGAATCACCGTATGCTCCATCATATACTCAAGCTCGCGCGGAACGCCGGGCAGAGAAATTACAAAGCCTCGTCCGCGTCGATCCTCGCTCAAAAAACACGGCGCAGTTCCAACAGGGTTGGATAACGGCGTCGCCCCTTCGGGAATATACGCTTGGCGCTTATTGTTTTCCGCCATCTCCCGACCGAAACGACGAAACCGTTCCGCAATTTGCGCCTCGAGCTCATCGCTGTACACGAGTTTACGACCTGTGGCGTTGGCGACCGCTTGGCGTGTGAGATCGTCCACTGTGGGACCGATGCCGCCAGAGGTGATGACCACATCCGAACGATCCAGCGCACGATTGAGGATTTCGGTGATACGGGTCTCGTTATCGCCAACGGTGGTTTTGTAATATAAATCTAACCCGATATCGCGGAGCGCGATTGCTAATCGGTTGGCGTTCGTATCGACTATCTCGCCCAGTAGGAGTTCGGTGCCAATCATCACAAGTTCCGCGTGCATGCGATACCTCTACAATCTTACAGTGTTTTTCCATGCGTCGTTAAGATGGTGAAGTATAGCAAAATATCCCTTTCCCGTCAACAGAAACTCAAGACGCCGAGAAATGATGCGGTCTCCACCGCCCTTTGACAGTGTAATGTAGGTTGGGTTGAGATCAACTGAGCGAATGGCGAAGGCGATGGATTTTTCCGGTACCCAACGCTTTTATAATTAACGCGATATGGTGTGTTGACTTACACTGTAACTACCTATTCAGCAGGCTCGCTAACAATCAACACTGTCGTTTTCCTTGATAGGGAAGTCTTTTTGCCGTCAAACCCAACCTACATCCCTACGCTAATGAACAAGTTCCCTCTTAGTTCGGATTGATTCACGATCATATCGCAGTTGCGAATTAAGAATCAAGGATTAAGCCAAAAATAGGTTGACATCCTCCGGACATCCACATAAAATTGGAGACTGACAAGCGTTCGCATTCTGCTGTTGACAAATTTGTGTAGAAGATAGAAGGAGATTTATCATGCAGAATTACCCGTATCCAATGGCTGACGGTGTGAGAAGTATTGTGCTCGGAATCATTTTCAGCCTCCTAACTTGCGGGATTTACTCCCTGTATTGGCAGTACAAACAGATGGTAACACTCAACGCATGGTTAGGGCGGACCGATTACCGATTTTGGCTTTGGTTTTTCCTCAGCATCTTGACGTGCGGTATCTTTGGTATTTACTACGAATACAAAATGGCGGCGGGAATCAATGAAGTTCAGGCTAACAGCGGTTTGCTTGTGAGCAACTACTTACCGGTGACCTGTGTCATAATCGCAATTTTTGGCGTCGGCATCGCATCTCTCGCAATTCAGCAGTGGGAAATCAACAAATTCTACAATGCGCGTGACGACGTTTAATCACATACATCTCGCACGAGTTTTCCTGATTGGACTTGCCCTCGTCGGTATGTACACAGCTTGGTCGGGCATATTGCCCAACAAGATGACACTCATTCCGTGTCTGTTTCGCCTCATTACAGATATATCGTGTCCCGGCTGTGGAATGACCCGTGCCTGTGTCTCTCTTGCGCAAGGTGAATTTGCCGCAGCTTGGAACTACCATCCGTTTGTGTTTTTTGTTGTTCCGTTAGCGCTTGGTGTCTCATGTGCTCCGGCCCGCCTTCGAAACGCTTGGCTAACACTCTCCCCGTCCATCCGAAACTGGTTTGCGTGGATCGGAATCGCTCTCGTTCTAGGACTCTGGATCTATCGCTTAATCCATTTCTAATACATTAAAAGTTCGTAGGTTGTGTTGAACTTTACCCTTCAACAGACCGACCATTCCGCTTGGATTGCGTCGATCGTTACTCATTGGAGTCTCCCAGGCAGTGCAACCCAGCTTTAACAAGTTATCACTACATTGGGTATTAGGTTTCACTCTATCTTTCCGCGCAACAGTATTGTTGATATTTCGGCGTTTTTGCAGTTTAGTCTGTTACGTTACACGAAAAGACGAAACGCATATCATAAATCTAAACGGAGGAAATAATCAGTATGGAGTTTTACTATATCGGTGGTTTCATAGGTCTCATGATTTTAGCAGTTATTTGGTTTAGGAAAATTCTAGATCAACAAGTAAACGCAATCGCGTCAATTATGACCGTCACCGGTGTGCTTGGAACTTTTGCCGGTATCGGGTGGGGACTATATTCCTTCGACACAACTAATATCGAATCCAGTGTCCCGAAGCTACTCGAAGGATTGAAATTTGCGTTTGTAACTTCCATATTGGGCATTCTTGGTTCAATTCTACTCAAACTGGCAATGCTAAACAAGCAGCGAAAACAGAGCTCAGCAGCAGAGACCTACACCGGCGCAACAGTTGATGACCTTGCGGAATTGTTGAACGACATCTTAACCGTTGAGAAACAGGAGGGAAATGCAACCAATGAAACTCTCCGATCTATTGAGGCATCGTTAACGGGAAGGTTTGATGACCTTGGGGAATTGTTACGCGAAATCCTCATCGTTGAGAGACAGGAGGGAAAAGAAACCAAAGAAGCTCTCCAATCCATTGAGAAATCGCTAACGGGAGAGGGCGATAGCACCGTGTTGACCCAGCTACAAAAGCTGCGAACATCCTTCTCCGATAAGCAGGACGACCTAATTCGGACTTTTTCTGATAAGCAGGACAGTTTGATTCAGGCTTTTAGCGAGTTCGCACAAGAAATGGCGGAGAATAATACTAAAGCGTTAATGGAGGCGCTTGAGAACGTAATCAAGGACTTCAACCTGAAAATCACTGAACAATTTGGAGATAATTTCAAGCAATTGAATGAAGCTGTTGGCAGAATCAACGACTGGCAAGAACAGTACCGGCAACAGATGAACGAACTGGCGGCGGAGTTCAGGATCGCTGCAGAAAGCATAGAGATATCTCGCCAATCGCTGGACGTTATCGCAGAGCGGAGCGAAACAATAGTCTCAAGTGCAGAGCAACTTGGTCCCATACTTCAAGCGCTGCAGCAGCAAATAGGACAGTTGGAAACACACTTGGAAGCATTTAGCGCACTGGCTGGGAATGCACGTGATGCTTTTCCGATTATTGAAAAGCGTCTCGACGAATTAACGAATGGCTTTACACATGTGGTGCAAGAAACCATTGATAATTCGCACGCTTCGATGCAGAACCAACGAGAAGCTTTAGCCGACCAATCTAGACAACTTGAGACAACGGTAGAAGATACAGGCAATCGAATTAAACAGCAAACTGAAACTGTCTTTGAGCGTACCACGGCGCATGTTGAACAGATTATCAATGATACATTTCAAGGATTCAAGAGCGCGTTAGAAAACCAAGCAAAACAGCTCGAAGCTACAATAATTGACACGAACCAGGGGTTAGCGCATACACTCCAAACGCAATCAACACAGCTTGAGACGGCGGTAGAAAACACAAGCTCGCACATCAAATCAATTGGCGATGAATTTTCAACAGTCGTTAAAGAAACGCTTGCCAACTCGCAGAATGATATGCAGAGGCAAAGAGACGCCTTAGCGGGTTTCACCAATCAGGTCGAGACCGTCATCCGGAACACGTCAGAAAAACTCGAAAAAACTTTAGAAGAAACCAACGGCAGATTGGAAACTACCTTGCAGAATCACGCAAGCCAACTCAGTACCGCCAGTAATGAAAACGATCGGATTTTTCGAGAGAATATGGACCGAATGGCGCGCCAAATTCAACTCCTTGATACCGCCCTCCAAAAAGAACTCACACAAGCATTGGAATCACTCGGTAGCCAATTAACGAGCCTATCCAATCGATTTGTTCAAGACTACATGCCGTTAACGGACCGCCTAAATGATGTGCTCAACATAGCACGCAATTCACCAGGAAGGGCTAACTAACGCCAGTACACATGGAGCAGGCAATGAAACGCCATACCCTTCAAAAGGGCAAAGCGCAAGATACAGAAGAACACTGGATCTCGATATCTGACATGATGGCTGGACTGATGGTAATATTTCTATTCATTGCCATTAGCTACATGCTGCATGTCAGTACGGAAAAAGAGAGTATTGAAGAAACTCTTGTATGGATTGAAGAAATTGTGGAGACTTATCGGAAGTCGCAGGCGGATTTGTACGAGGACCTTCAAAAGGAATTTAGCGAGGACTTTGATGGCTGGAACGCCGTCGTGAATGGGGATACGCTTTCGATTCGCTTCGAAAAAACTGACGTGCTGTTTCCGCAAGGAGGCGCGGAAGTAAGCCCAGAGTTCAGGAGGATATTGTATGAGTTTTTTCCGCGCTACGTCAAAATTCTGACCGAAACCAAAAACGACTCAGGCGAATACAAATATAAGAACGACATCGCTGAACTTCGCATTGAAGGACACACTTCAAGCGAATGGAATGAGGATGTCACCCCAAGCGAAGCCTACATCAATAACATGGAGCTTTCGCAGGATCGGACAAGAAACGTCCTCGAAATTGTACTTCAGATTAGCAAACCGGAGATTATTGAAAACAGAGAGTGGATCAAATATCATCTCACAGCCAACGGTCTATCTTCAAGCAAACTGATTGATAATTCAGATGGCACGGAAAACCCGGAAGAGTCCCGGCGGGTAGAGTTTCGCGTGCTGACCAACGCCGAAAAACGGATAATGGAAATCATAAAACGAGTAGAGCTAGAATGAAACTACCAGACTTTTTTCAGCATGATGGATTAAACCGATTGCGTGAACGAATGGGGGCTGATCTGAATCCATGGAATTCAGGAACAGAATTGCACGTCCTAAATGCTGACGAGATGCTGCGAACCACTGGCTTGGATATCTCGTCGGATGACCTAGAATATCCTGATGACGGCACGCTCGAATACAAAGGACGAAAAGTTGTTGTGTACATTCGAGACCAAATTGAACGCTTTCAGCCATATAAATTTCACGTAGCTAACTGCAGCAAGCTGATGGAAATGAGGGATAAGAAGCGTTATGACAGGTATGTTGTAGCAACTCGGACAGATGGAATGTTCACCGTTAACACCAGGTATGGAGATGGCCGAATTGAGAAGGGCGCCGAACATAGCTTGGATGTTTGTATGTATTGTCTAGAGAAACTGAACTATAAAGATTACAAAGAATCCAGATATGCAGAGCGGTGCGAAATTAGAGATTCGTTTGGGTTGCACGAGTTTTTTTTGGAGTACAATTCTCAGATAACGCCGAATCCAACCTATAACGATACTACAGCGCCGCTAAATGATTATACAAGTGACTGGCCTCAAATCTCTCTCCATCTTCGTGAAAGGAACAATTGGAGATGTGAAAGATGCGGGGGTGATTACGGTACTCCAGATAGGCAGCAGCTCCTACACGTCCACCACGTTAATGGGATACTCTACGACAACACAGACGCAAACCTACGGGTTCTGTGCAACACATGTCATGCTCAAGAGCCTCAACATGAACACATGCGGAGTTCCTGTAGGTTGGGTTGAGCGGGTATGGTGAAACATGTGGATTATGACGAATCGGTTTGTTGGTTAATTGCGTTCGAGATTTGTTCGATGGAGTGAAACCCAACGCTTTTAAAACCTCCGGACAACAAAAAAGCGTCGCATGGATTGGGGCGTACCGAACACCAAACCACTCCCTTGCCCTTTGCTGCTTTTTATTGATTCAATCGTTGTGCTGTTGGAATTAACCGATTTGTTGCCCGGACGTTTCAAATGCGTTGGGTTTCGCTTCATCATAAACAATTATCAAACAATCTCAACATATGAATCCCTTGCGGAATACTTCGTCTGGTTCACCATCACCGCTCAACCCAACCTACAAAGACTAATCTAATTTTAGCCACAGCACATCACGTAGTAAAGCGGCGCCATAAGAAACCAAAAGCCGGCGCCCATCCCATTGATACTTTATAGCCTTCGTAACAACGCCCATTTCACTAAACCGCATTATGTCATCTTCATCGTCAATGCTGAAATTATGTTGATTGGCAATGGAGAAAGAACCTTTAATATCTATGCTATACGTCATGCTTTTTCGCTCAATTAACATTTCCCCACTTGCCATTGCCGGCACTCTTACTAAGACAACACCATCATCAACGTATCTCATCCACAAAAGCACATAATTCCCAGACAGTTCATCATACAAGGCTTCCACATCTTTAAGGTCGAGCGGTTCCTCGGGAACAAATTCATGCACATGCTCAACAAACTCACGAGGTATTTCATCGTGCTCATGTTCATGTTTGTGTTCGGTTAATGGGTGTTAATGACCGCAACCCAAGACTATTACAACTGTCCAAATTAGGATATGGCGTTTCATTACGACCTCCTTATTTTACCACATCAACCCTTTAACGTGTTATGCTGCTTTTCGTGGTACAGACAACAAGGTAAGCCTCTCCGCTTTGCATACGTCTGTCTGCCTCTCGATCGGTTGGCGTAATTCTGTGGAATCCATCGCCAGCAGCTCTTGTAGGTTTGGTTTCGCTACATGTAATTCACAAAGTGCAATGTAAAGTGTCCTGAACGGTTAATGCGGTTGGAACGGTTTTGGAATTACCCGCTCTACCAAACCGACAAGAACTGCATCGAATGCAGCAACGCGCTCGGCCCATCGATATTGCGCCGACCAGATCTTGATCGTCGAAACGAATATTTTTTTTCGGTTACCTTTTGGTTACCTAGCGATTCCAATGAGCGCCCGTCTCCTGCGTCCCGGAACATCTCAAAATAGTTTTTGTAGGTTGGGTTGAGCGAATTCGACGAAACATGTGAATTGTGACGCATGAATTTGGTTTGATTATTGCGTTCAAGATTTCTTTGAGGGTAGCGAAACCCAACCTACAAAAACTATCTAAGCGGACTGATTTTTTGCTATCTGGCTGTAAAGCCGCCGTCCACTGGTAGCACAACTCCAGTGACATGCCGAGACTCATCTGAAGCCAAAAACAGAGAGGAATAAGCAATATCTTCAGGTTGAGCGAGACGTTGAAGTGGATGCATGTTCGCCAAATCTTCTAACTCCGGATTCAACGTTCCATCTTCCGAAATCCCACCTGCTAAAGGGCCAGAAAGGGTTGGGCCGGGACAGATACAGTTCGCTCGAATCCCATCTTTGCCGAAGTCTACTGCGATGGCGCGGGTCAACTGCAGAATAGCCCCTTTGGTCGTGGCATATACTGCCTGTCCGGGGAAAACAACCAACGCAGAAATCGACCCGATGTTGATGATGCTTCCGCCTTTCTGCTGCTGCATTAAGGGAATAACTTCTCTGACCAGAAACCCAGCGCTTTTGACGTTGACTGCCAAATAGCGATCCCAGACCTCGTCGGTCGCGTTAACGAAATTTCCTCCTGGCGACTGGATTGCTGCGTTGTTCACCAACACGTCTACTCGTTCCCAAGCGTTATAAACCTTTTGGACAGCTTGTCTTACCGCTGTAGAATCACTGATGTCAATGTCGAGAGTAAGAGGCTTTTTGCCCAGGGGTTCAACCGCGTGAGCTGCCTGCAAGAGCCCATCCGTGTTCACGTCTATCATTGCAACCTTGGCTCCCTGTTGCGTGAATAGCTTTGCTGTTGCGAAGCCCATACCCTGAGCTGCTCCGGTGACAATAGCAACTTTGTTTTCTAGTCTCATAATATCTTAGCTCCGGCTTTTAATTTGTTGGTGCCTCTTTAGTCTTACTGGATTAAAGGTTGAAAAATTCGCACTATATCGCTTCCGGACAGACGCCTAGCGGCCGTGCCATGCCATATTATAGGTTGAGATGTTAAACACAGCACTGATGATGCTCCAAATGCAGCCCATGGAATAGTCGCCCAGTATCAATCCGGCAAAGAATGGGATGGCTCTACGGTAAGCCCGCAAACCCCCATAGCGGAGGATGGCGATCTTGAACGACCAGCTGATAAGCACCGGCACCCAAATGTAGACCATCTCCGCCGGACTCACGCCAAGCACATAACCGACTGGGTGAAATGGCCACCAGAGAAACCGCATCTTCATGATTAGGAGAACGGTTGTGATACCAAAACCGAGCCCCATCGCGCCTATTGTGAAGTAATTAGGACCTGTCGGAAAAGTCAACCACGGTTGGAGGCGCCGACCAAAACTCTCCACCCCAACCCACTGGATGAAAGATCTCGAACTCGAAGCCCCCTCCCGATACTCAATGTTGAGATATATCAGAAAGGTCACAGGTATACTAACAGCGAGGGTGATCAGCATCGCCCATACCAGTTGCCGGTTACTGATGTTGGATTGTTCACCAATCCGAAAAGCTTCGAGTTGATTTGGCATCGGGTGTGCCGGCTGGTCTCGATTCAGCCAATAGAAGAAGTTGAGGATGGTCAAGTTTCGGGGACCGTATGCTCTGGTTCCGATAGATGTGACCATTGTTCGTCCGGGATCCACCCAGAGTAGTTCATGAACAGCCACACCAAGACTAGCTCTGACCTTGGTCAAACCGATGGCGCCACAACAGTATAGCCCCAAAAAGAGTAGGATGACCCAAAAAGAGAAACCTGCACTATAAGCAAACCAAAGGAAAAACAACACGCCGCCTATAATTCCCAAAATCGCAGCCCGATAAGACATAGACTCCCTGGAATCATCTATGCCTGCCTTTCCGGTCGCTACTTGTGTGAAAACCTGCTTGAGGTGTCTTCGTCCAATCCACAGCGCCAAGATGCCTAACGCGGTCCACGCACCTTGTGCTTGTTCATCAAAGTAAAGGTTACGCCAGCCCGCAACCCCCATCAAAATTAGGGTCATTTTTTTGAAGAGGTAGAAGAACCAAGCGGAAAAGGCGAGGTCGAGCGGCATAAAAAAGGACAATCCGATGACGAACGGTTGAAAAGAAATTAATGTCCCCCGCATGTAACTCCACGGCTTATCTGGAAAATTGAAATACTGCCACCCCACACGGATAGAAGGGACAACGGGATATAAGACATGCAAACCATTCAGCAGACTAATTCCAGCCGCAATGCCAAATCCCACCCACATTAACTTACTCTTTAGAAAAGCGGTCGTGTCACGCCCCATCTCCAAGGGCATCCACGTAATCGGGTATGTGAGGCGTTCATGGTCGGTAAACTGTTTCCTGATAATCGTGTTTATGCAGATGAGGACGAAGTAGAGAACAAACATAAAGGCGGACCAACAAAGCATTGGGACAATCCAAGCCTTGACGTACTGTTGTGTGAAGAAGGAAGTCTCACCGAGGAAAAAACCTCGCAGCACGTTCTTGTCTTGTATGGCAAACCAATCGGGGATATGCCGCCAGAACAGATTCCGCCAATCATTCTCCTCTGTATCGAACCAGAAAGGGTGTGCAAGTGTACCGACCAACTTGTTCATGCTCGTGTGTCCGGACACTGTCGTCACCATAACGACCATGACGTAAATGACCAGAAGGTCGGAGTCAGATAGCGCGGTTTTTGGTAGGAGTTTCTTCAGAACGAAATTTAGGAGAATCAGCACAAACAAGGTAAAAATGGCATTACTAAAGAGCGACATATAGTTGTGCAGCGGACCTATTACAAGGTCATTAGTCGCAACCCAATAGGTGTTTAAGAGAGCCAAAGCAAGCCCAATGACGAACACTCTAAAGGGGATACAAGCCGGGTTCTTATTAGTTTCGATGTTCGGGAATTCGCTCACAAATCCTCATTTCCCAAAATACCTTTGGCTCTTCACATGCTTGGGTATAGGCTGTTTCAAGAGTCCGCACGCTTGTGAACTATCGACCCTGTTGATACTGCAAGGCAGCTTGAATGAAATCACAAAACAGTGGGTGGGGAACCAGCGGTTTGGACTGGAATTCAGGGTGAAACTGCGAACCGACCATCCAAGGATGATTCGTGACTTCGACAATTTCAACGAGGTCTTCGTCGGGAGATAGGCCGCTCAGACACAAACCCTCTGATTCAAGTTGATCACGATAACGATTATTAAATTCATATCGATGGCGATGTCGTTCTAGGATGATTGGTTGTCCGTAGGCTTCATAGCTTTTGGTGTTCATCTTCAAGACGCAGGGGTAGAGACCGAGCCGCATAGTTCCGCCAAGATTGGACTTGTCCTGCTGATCCAGCATCAAATCGATCACGGGGTGGGGTGTCTCCGGATCAAACTCAGAACTGTTTGCGTTCTTCAATTTTGCAATATGCCGCGCAAACTCGATCACCATGCACTGCATTCCGAGGCATAATCCGAATAACGGGATGTTGCCCTCATGGGCGTAGCGTATTGCTATAATCATCCCTTCAATGCCACGAACACCAAAACCTCCGGGAACGAGAATACCGTTGATTCCCTCGAACTGTTCGGTCAGGTTCTGGATACCAATCAATGTCTCTGAATCAATCCATTTGATGTTTACGGCGGACTCATTGGCAATTCCGCCATGCTTGAGCGCTTCTTGTACACTGAGGTAGGTATCGGATCCTTTTACATACTTACCCACGATTGCGATTTGGGTATGGTGTTTTGGGAATTTCAGTTTTTCAACCATTTCTGCCCACTCGGTATTGATTGGTGGTCGATCTTCTAACCCTAATTTTTTTATCACCAAATGCGCCATACCCTGCCGCTCAAAGTTTATCGGAATTTCATCAACAAGATCAACGTCCCGCCCTTCGACAATGTATTCCTCCGAAATGCCACAGAGAAGGGAGATTTTCTTTCGCAGCCTCTCATCCATGGAATGGCTGGTACGACAGATTAAGAGATCCGGTTGAATTCCCAATTCCTGCAGCGTGCGGATGCTGTGTTGAGTCGGTTTACTCTTGTTCTCCCCATCGGGCAGTGTGTAGATCAGCGAAACATGGATAAACAGTGTGTTTTCGCGCCCAACCTCCATCGCCATCTGCCGAATGGCTTCGACATACGGACCGATTTCCAAATCGCCGATTGTACCGCCAATTTCTGTAATAACGACTTCCGCGTCACTCTCCTCCCCAATCCGATAAATACGTTCCTTAATCTCATCTGTAATATGCGGTATCAACTGTATCGTTTCACCTAAATAATCCCCACGTCGTTCTTTCGCGATTACTGCGCTATAGACCGAACCTGTCGTGAAATTTGAGTATCGATTGAGATCGATACCCAGAAACCGTTCGTAATTGCCGAGATCAAGATCGGTTTCCGCTCCGTCCCGTGTTACAAAGACCTCGCCATGTTGAAACGGATTCATTGTACCTGCATCTGAGTTGAGGTACGGATCGATTTTGACCACCATAGCCTTGAACCCGCGATTGATGAGTAGACGTCCAAGTGATGCGGTTGTGATCCCTTTTCCGATGCCGGAAATTACACCTCCAGTTACAAAAATGTATCTTGTCATTTGGTAAACCTCCTTCCCTCATTTATCTTTAAGCTCTTCGGTCCGCTTGATTTGATTCTTCCATCTATTAACCCAACAGTCAAACAGTACAACCCCGTGATTCAGGAATTCCAGCAACTTGTTTTACTGGTATGATTTCAAGATTGAAAGCACACGCTCTAAATCCGCCGGTATATCAACGCCAATCGCCGGATGCTCCGTTTCGACAACACGAATGCGAACACTGTGTTCGAGGAAGCGTAACTGTTCCAGCCCTTCCGAGATTTCATAAGGCGTTCGTTCCCATTTTGTGAACGCTAGAAGCTGTGCCCGACGGTAGGCATAAAGCCCCACATGCCGATAAATTGGGTTAGTCTGTATCCAGTTGTTCGATAGATTACCGGGGATAGCCCCTCTCGAAAAATACAGCGCGAATCCATCAAGGCTAGTCACAAGCTTTACGACGTTGGGATCACGGTAATCCGTTTCATTTTCAACTCGCTGTTTCAACGTACTCACTTCTACGGAGGGATTGTCTAGGAAGGGTTGGATGAGCTGATCGATCATGGCTGGTTCAAGTAGTGGTTCATCGCCCTGAATGTTGGCGACGACATCGCAATCCAGCATTTCCGCAACAATCGCAACCCGTTCCGTCCCAGTGGGGCAATCCGGTGTAGTCATGACGACCTCCCCGCCGAAGCCGGCGACCGCATCGTAGATGCGCTTATCGTCGGTTGCGACGATGACCTCATTCAGGGTTTTTGCACGTGACGCCCGCTCATAGACGTGCTGTACCATCGGCTTACCAAAAATATCCGCCAGCGCCTTGCCTTCAAATCGACTTGACGTGTAGCGTGCGGGAATAACCCCTATGATTTTCATTGCGGTTTTGCTCCTTAACCCTGCGACTAAGAATTCGAATCAAGCAGAAGAATAGATACTCAACAATTTTGGCAAATCAATTTCTTACAAAAATTTCTTCCCCTTCATCAGCGGCATCAGTCTCTCTGTTTTCATCATCGCCCTCTCTTTTCCAAATCCACAGCCCGCGCACCCCCTTTGCAGGGATGGGTTCTACCTCTTTGCTCACACCCGATAACTGCCACGCATAGCGTCCCGGTGAATAGTCGCCAAACATGTCGATGTCCAAATAATCGTGTGTGCATTCATGGGTTTCGTCGGTTCGCAAACCTTTCACCCTGACAGACGCATCAACCACCTCTTGAACATAAAAGAAACTGGTAATCCTCGTGGTTGCGATAATTGCGCCGTAGGGGATTGTCTCCCACCAATTCGTGAAGCAGTGGAGTTTTTCCATTTCACGACGAATCGCTGGCGGATAATTATCTATCTCCTCTCGTGTCGGCTTCTTTTTCGCAGCGTGGATGGCGATTCGCTGCCCGATAAGATTCTTCGGCGGCTTCCAACTACGAGTTTCAAACACTTTGATTCCTTCAGCGATTAGCGTCGCCCAAGGTTGCCATAACGTCAGCGCATACATCTCGCTCTGCATATTGCCACTCATCTTGGTAAAGCGTTCACAGCTTTTTCGATTTCCGCATACGGCTGTAATACTGTGGGAGAGGGTTGTGTTTCATGTTTTGCTTCCACCTGAGAATTGATTGGTATCGCTAATTTTGTTGTTGAAAATTGGCTTACTAAATTCATTTCATCTTATCATGAACACCATCCGAAATCAAGCGAAAACCGTTGGGAAAAAATCCGCGGTTTCACTTGCTACACTTTCGTAAATCTGCTAAAATAACGCCTATGATCGAAATGGAAAGAGGCGCGAGATGAAGGTAACGAACGTTCGGACGTTTCTCGTTCACCCTAGTGAGGAAAAAAACTGGCTATTTGTCAAGGTGGAGACCGACGGGGGGATTCATGGATGGGGCGAGTGTTATACTCAAGCTGACCGGGATCGAACAATCGAAATCTACGTTCAAGAGCTTGCGCGTTACCTCATCGGACGAAGTCCGTTCAACATCAAGCATTTCACTTTCATGGCATATCACGACTTTGCGAATAAGCGGGGCGCCATGGATCTCTATTGCGCAATTAGCGGGATTGAGCAAGCTCTCTGGGACATCGTGGGTAAAGCATTGAACACGCCCGTCTACAACCTGTTGGGAGGGGCATGCCGGGATAAGATCCGTGTTTACGCCAACGGCTGGGGCGGGCGAACGATTGAGGAGTACGCTGAACGTGCTGCACGATTGGCAGAACAAGGGTTCACTGCGATGAAGTTCGACCCATTTCCAGGTCCTTGGCGGACACATCCCAGCCGTGAAGACGAAGTCGCGGCTGTCGAATGCGTGCGCGTTGTGCGCGAAGCGGTGGGACCTGATGTAGAGCTGCTCATCGAAGTCCACCGTCGCCTCGCTCCAATGCACGCCATCCGCATCGCCCATCAACTGGAGGAATTTAACCCGTTCTGGTATGAGGAGCCGGTCTCCGCGCGTAATCTTGATGCACTTGTCGACGTTCGCCACGCCATTAACTTGCCCATCGTCACCGGCGAAGAACTCTATACGAAAGGGGAGTTCCGCGAGGTCTTCGAGAAGAATGCAGCCGACATCCTCAATCCCGATGTTTGCAACTGCGGGGGCATCTTGGAACTCAAAGAAATCGCGGCGATGGCTGAACCATATTTCGTCATTATGGCGCCGCACAACTACAACAGCACAACGGTAGGACTCGCAGCAACGGTACAGGCGTGTGCGGTGATTCCCAATTTCCTAATCACCGAATACTTCGTCAACTTCGCTACGTGCGGTGATGAGATTTCGGTCAATCCCATTGAAGTTAAGGATGGTTATGTCCAACTTCCAACAGAGCCAGGCTTAGGGTTAGAATTGGACGAAGCAGCGCTAGCCCAATATCCGTACCGGGAATCTCCCAAGCGACGCTTGCGGCAGTTTGATGAGGAAGGTCCCTAGTCAGACGGTAATCGCTTAAGACAGAGAACGGAACTCCGCCGAACTTCTCGGCTGAATTCCTTATGAGGAGATTAACACGCATGGCTAACGAAGTCACAGTTGCCGAAAAAGAAGCAACGCATACGGATAAAAAACCGTGGTATGCCACCGCATATAAAGTGATTGGCATGAGTTCTATCCTTGATGATTGGCACCCTGACGTGTACAAAGATTTTGATCCGAAAGAATGGGTGGATTTAATCGCTTCTGCCGGCCCCGATGCGGTGTGGATTCAGGCAAAATCCCACTCTGGAAATGCCTACTACCAAACAGACATCGACCACACCCATATCGGCCTCCGGGGTCGGGATGCCTTCGAGGAATTGATGGAATTGCTCCGTCAACGGGGAATTAAGGTCGTCGGCAATCAGAGCATTCTCTTTGATAACTATCTCTACGAACAGCATCCGGACTGGCGCATTCGGGACGTCGACGGAAATGACTCAAAAGATCTCAAAATTGGGTATGGTCGTCCAGGGGTTGTCTGCATGAATAGTCCCTACAGAGATCTCGCACTTGCTCAGGTGGACGCTTTTGCGAAAACGTACCGTCCCGATGGCATGCTGTTTGATATGGTGGTCATTTGGATCCCGGTATGCTACTGTCAATACTGCCAAGAACTCTACCGTGAGGAATGTGGCTGTGAGTTACCCGCGACAGCTAATCGCTCATCTCCTGAATTTCGCCGCTATGCCCGCTGGCGGGATAACAAGCTCTATGAATTTTCCCGGGATTTGCTCAATACCTATAAATCGCACTGTCCTGATGGACTTACTGCATTTCAGGGTGGCAGGCCCTATGCAGATCGACCCTCCCTCTGGTACAGGATGCCACTAGCGACTATCACGCATGGGGACCCGTGTCAAAGTGATATGTCAAACCTGTCTGTCACATTTGCTTCGAGCCTGTTCAGTAACACCACGCGTCAACAACCTGCGCTTCTGGCTTTAGGTCGGTTTCATCTCTTTGAGGGACAGCACACCGGAATGCGGTCATCAGATGAGCTGATGTTGTCGGCAGCATTTTGTATGGCGCACAATTGTGCGATTATGTTCATCGATGTCATGAATGCCGATGGAACCCTATACGCCTCCCCCTACCGTGTGTTTAAGCCGGTCTTTGACATCATGCGTCCGATGGAGCAGTTCTATGGCGGACAAAAGCTGCGTTCGGTCGCCGTCTATATCTCTGAAGACACTAAAAACGACCTCTACGAATCCGGCGCAAAACATACAATTATTGACTGGGACAAAACCCGAACTATTGATGCTGTTGAGATATATACTGATGGCCTGTATGAGAGTTTTCGAGCCTTTTTGGATCATCAGGTTGCCATTGATGCGATTACGAAGCTAAACCTTGACGACCTCGACAAGTATTCGATGCTCGTTCTGTCGGAGACCATATGTATGAGCGATGAAGAGGTAGAACAGGTTCGTCAGTATGTGAAAAATGGCGGAAATCTGTTGGCAAGCCGGTTGACCTCGCTGGCGGATGCGGACGGTAATCGAAGACACAATTTCGCTTTGGCGGATGTGTTTGGTGCAGATTACCTAGGCGAAACCGAGAACAATGAGACCTATGTCAAAGTTCCGCCTGAGCTGTGTCATCAGGCAAATATTCCCGATGACATGGAGGTGAAGGTGGACCACCAAACAATCGTAAGAGCCAACGCGGGAGCCGATGTCCTAGGACACATCGTACTGCCACATACCAACCGCGCAAATGATATGAAGCGGTGGGTGGGGTGTTGGGGCAGTCCGCCGGGGGTTTCGACCGATTTCCCCGCTATTATGATGAATCGGTATGGCGAGGGACAATGTTGCTACGTTTCATTCCAAGTCCATACATTGGATCCTCTGTTCAGTGTTGAAGAGCCGCGAGCGTTGTTGTACACCCTTGCCCATACGATGATAGCCGATAAATTTCCATTTTTGGTCACGAATGCTCCGTCATGGCTATTAGTGACAAGCTATCGTCAACCGGAAGCAAAGCGTCTGTTAGTTCACTTGGTCAACGCACAGCAAGGAACACCTATATTGCCGGTAGAACACCTCCGCATTGAACTAAAGTTAAGCGAGGATGAAAAGGTTTCGGCAATCACCGCTGAGCCAGATGGCGTAGCACTTCCCTTTGAGCAAAAGGCAAATCGCGTCTCTTTCACCGTCCCCAAGGTCGCTCTTCACCAAGTCGCTGTGATACAACTTGTATAATGTGTCAACCCATGCAAAGGTCCCGAAGTTTTATTGCACCTCTTTCTTCATGAGGAGGTCACAATGAACCAGCCACCAGAATCTTTCATTCGAGTTCAAGAAAACAGTCTCCTTGGTTTTGCCACTGCCTGCTTTGAGAAGGTAGGACTGAATAAAAATCATGCGGCGCTGATTAGCCGCTTGCTCGTTAATTCGGATCTCCGCGGCGTTCGCAGTCATGGTACGCAGTTGGTCAATGGTTATTGCAGCAGTTTCGAGAATGGGCATTTTAACCCTAAGCCCGACGTTCGCCTTCTCCACGAGACCCCAACCGCTGTGGTCTTAGATGGCGATGGAACACTGGGTTATCTTCCGATGATTCGCGCAACCGAGGAGGCAATTGTCAGGGCGAAGGAAGTAGGCATCGGAATGGGGCTCGTCCGCTACATAGGTCACTACGGGTCGGCGGGTCATTACGCACGCATGTGTATGGAGGAGGGCTGTATTGGCTTCTCGGTGCAGGGGTATCAAGATCACGGGAACGCCAGTGGACAGGAAATAAAACCCCAGCTTGGCTATATTGGCAACCCGCCAATCTGCTTTGCCATACCTTCAGCGGACGAACCATCTCTAGTGCTTGACGCAGCTACGTGTATCCTAGCAGATTACCAGCGTGGTCCGGAGTTTGATGAACTCCTCTCTAAAATCCCCGCAGCATTTTTCAAGAGCATTGGCAACGTTGCTGTCGCAAGCCTGCTCGGCGGCGGCTTGACAGGCTTCACGATTCCTACTACTGATACCATTGGGAAACAATGGCAGGATGCCCAACTAGGAGGAATGGTGCTCGCAATCCATGTGGGAACCGTGGTTCCCGAGGCGATTTTCCGTGCGGAAGTGGATAGGTACGTGCGTGATGTGCGGGAAACTTATGAACCGATGCCCGGCACAGATCGTGCGCTACTCCCCGGTGCTATTGAGGAAGAGCGGCTTCAAATACATCGGCGTGAAGGTATCCGCTACGGCGAAGTGGAACAGAAGGCGGCGCGCACAGTGAGCCAGCGCTTGGGTGTTCCGCTACCGTGGGGTTGAATCTCAGGTAATCAGCAGCGAATTATTACAAATCACCATTTAACACCACGTCGACGAAAAACTCCAATGCCGGATGGGGTGTGTTAAACCTCAAGTATTTTGGGTTGACGTGTAAAGTTAGCTATAGTATAATCTGCCTAAATTTGTCCGCGTTGAAAATATAGAATCGCCATCAAGGTCCTCAAAATGAGAATCATCGCCGGAGAATTCAAGGGAAGGCGTTTAATGGTAAAAGGGTCAAAGGTACGACCGACTTCGGACCGTGTTAAGGGCGCGCTATTTAGTATTCTTCGGGGCGACATCAACGACGCAAATTTTCTAGACCTGTGTGCAGGAACTGGAAACATCGGCATTGAAGCGTTGAGCCGGGGAGCAAAATCCGTAACGTTCGTTGACCACGATTACCATTGTATGCGGGTAATAGCCTCCAACCTTGAACAGTGCGGCATCCACCGTGGCCACCCTCAGGTACAACTCATCA
Organism: Candidatus Poribacteria bacterium; assembly: GCA_965198175.1. Classification (GTDB taxonomy): domain Bacteria; phylum Poribacteria; class WGA-4E; order WGA-4E; family PCPOR2b; genus JAPPKS01. The sequence goes on along the minus strand of OZ240245.1, from coordinate 4,441,406 downwards.
ACCTGACTGCTCAGACAGGGCTAATCTACCTCGCTAGACATCAGGCACAATTTAATCTGATTTACTTTGACCCACCTTATGATGCCAATATCCACAACACTTGCTTGGAACTTGTTGCTGAGAATCGACTGCTTTCACAATCCGGCAGACTCGTCGTGGAACATCGAAGAGGTAAAGAGCTAAATCTCCCGACAGTGTTGACCACAGGATTGGCGTCGAACAGACAGGAAGCGTACGGTGATACTGTTCTATCATTTTACGAATGGAGGGCGAACGAGTGAAATTAGGAAGTCAGGAAGGACTGGTACCGGGAAAGGACCTTGCCGAAAAACTCGACAATCTTGCAGCATATGGTTATCAAGTGATTGAGTTTGGAGGCGGCGACTTAGAGAAGCGTCAGGATGAAATCATAAAGGCAACCGAAAATCATCCGGTCAAACCGAGCGCAGTCTGCGCAGGGTACCCAGGCATGTTATTGGACAGCGATTCGCATGAGCGAGAACGAACGATTGCAGGAATTCGTACTTTACTCAAAGCGGCTGCAAACATCGGCGCAATTGGTTTGGTTGTAGTCCCCGCTTTTGGCGAACCGCGAATAAAGGATTTGAGCCCTTACAAAACCGCGCGACAGCTTGAAACTGAGCTGCTTGTCCAACTCCTAAAGGATCTTGGGGGGTATGCCCAAGAGGTTGGATCCGTAATCCTCCTTGAACCGCTGAATCGCTATGAAACTCATTTTATGCGAACCCTCTCCGATGGCGTTGAAATTTGCAAGCAAGTCAACAGTCCGAATGTTGCGATTATGGCAGACTTCTTCCACATGAGCATTGAGGAACGGAATATTGCAGACAGTATCAAAGTCAGCAGCGATTACATCAAACATGTTCATTTGGCAGATAGTACTCGTGAACCACCAGGGTACGGTCATACCGATTTCAAATCAGGTTTTAAGGCGTTACGAAAGATTGGGTATCAACACGACATGGTGCTTGAATGCAGCGTGCCTGGGCCAGGTGAAGTGGAGTTGCCGAAATCGGCACAGTACATGAAGCAGTGGCTACAGCGGAGGAAATAAAACGGTGCAAGTTAAAGTAGGCGCAATCGGCGTCGGGCAAATGGCGGGCGGCCATCTGGGAAATCTGGCTGGATTTCAGGATGTTGAACTGGTTGCGATGTGTGACATTTTAGAGGAGCAATCCAAGCAAAGAGCGGAGGAATATGGCGCAAAACCTTATACCGACTATAAAGAGATGTTCGACAAAGAGGAACTTGACGCCGTGTACATCTGTACACCTCCCTTTGTACATGGCGAACAGGAGCAAATCGCTTGTGAAAGAAAGATTCCCTTTTTTGTTGAAAAGCCGATTGCCGTAAATTTAGAGCAGGCGACTGAGATACACGAAGCCGTCGAAAGAAGCGGTAATATTACCAGTGTCGGTTATCATTGGCGATACCAAGGGAATGTAGAGCGAGCACAAGTTGTCCTTAAAGACGAGAAAATCGTTGGGGCATTGGGCTACTGGATGGGCGGTATGCCGGAGGTTGGATGGTGGCGCGTTCGTGCGCAGTCTGGTGGCCAACACGTTGAACAGACAACGCACATTTTTGATCTCTGCCGATACCTCGTCGGAAGTGAAGCAATTGCCATACACGGATTCGCCACACAGGGGCGCATGACCGATATCCCCAACTACGACATTGATGACTTAAGCGTGGTTAATATTCGATTTGCAAACGGTGCGGTTGCAAACATTACTTCGGCGTGTATGTTGCGGGGGTGGGGACGGGTGAAGCTTGAGGTTTTTTGCCGTGATTTATCTGTCGAAGTAAGTGGGAGTTCGGTCAGTATCAACCGCGCTGGTGAAATAGAAACTTCGGATGAAAATTTGAATGGGTACTTGCATGAAGATCGTGTCTTTATCGATGCCGTTAAAAGTGGAGATGCTTCCAAAATCCGCTCACCTTATAGCGATGCGCTTCAAACCTTCCGCCTTACGATGACGGCTGGTGATTCATTTGCAAAAGGGAAACAGATTAATCTCTGATTGCGTTGCTACATAATGACGTACTGACACCAAAACGCGGCTCACCGAATAAAACCCGCCTTGATAAACATTGGCTACATGTGCCACTCTCGGATTCTGAACTTTCATGTCGAAAGAACCCGCTTAATTCAGACTTATTTTCGAAAAACTTCTGTCCGCTTTGGCTGTTAAACTGCGTAGACCTACCAGAGGTCTGTGGTTGGAAAATAATCAAATCCTAGGGTTATTGAATGAGAGATTTATACTTTTGAATCGCAGAAGATAGCGCGCAAGGAGTGAGGATTTTACATGTTAAGAATTGGGGTCATCGGCGCCGGACGTATTAGCAGAATCCATATTGAAAATCTTACTCATCATGTTTCGAAAGCCGATGTGGTTGCTGTGGCGGACCCTCATTTACAAGCGGCAGAAAAGGCAGCAGACCGGTTCCAGATTCCGAGTGCATTAGCGGATTATGGCGAAATCCTAAATGATCCAACGATTCACGCGGTAGTAATTTGTTCACCCTCCCCAACTCATCCACGGATTATTCGAGAATCGGCAGCAGCGGAGAAACATATTTTCTGCGAAAAACCGATTGGCTTTGACCTTAAAGAAATCGACCTAGCTTTGGCAGCGGTTGAAAAAACGGGGGTGAAGTTACAGATTGGCTTTAATCGACGGTTTGACGCCAACTTCCATCGTGTATGGGAAATGGTAAATGCGGGCAAAGTCGGAACTCCCCATGTTTTACGCATCACGAGTCGCGATCCAGAACCGCCATCGCCCGATTATGTGCGCTCGTGGGGAGGAATTTTTTTGGAAACATCAATTCACGATTTTGATATGGCGCGGTACATCATGAGCAGTGAGGTCGTCGAAATCTATGCAACTGGCGGCGTGCTGGTTCACTCGCGCTTTGCGGATTCGGGCGATCTTGATACGGTTATTCTCACGATGCGTTTTTCCAATGGAGCAATTGGAACGATTGATAACAGCTACCAGGCAGTATACGGGTATGATCAACGACTAGAGGTGTTAGGTGACGCGGGCATGATACACATTGAAAACAACACACCCGATACCCATATTTATGCTGACACAACGGGGATTCACAGTGCACTGCCGTTGTACTTTTTCCTAGAACGATACCAAGTGTCTTATTTAGCTGAAATGAAAGAATTCGTCGCTGCCATTGAGAAGGATACGCAGCCACTTGTGGGAGGCGTTGACGGGCGCGCGTCAATTGTGATGGCTTTAGCGGCGCGAAAATCCTATGATGAACATCGAGTTGTTCGATTAAGCGAATTTGATTAACGCAAACCGCCAATGAGCCAAATCCCCGATTGGATGCGCTTCCGTGCAAGAACTTGGCATCAATGAACCTGCGCGATGATTGCACGGTTGCTGTTTAGTGTTTTCACCATTTAACTCTAATTTGTCTGGAGGAACGGATTGAACGTACACGAGTTTCAAGCGAAAGAAATACTCAAAGCCCACGGCGTCAATGTCCCGCGTGGAGAAGTAGCGTCAACGCCCGACCAGGCGGAGGAGATAGCTCGACAGATGGACTGTCCGCTGTATGTTGTGAAAGCCCAAATCCACGCCGGCGGACGCGGGAAAGGGGGTGGTGTCAAGATCGCCAAGAGTCCTGAAGCGGTGCGAGAACATGCCGAAGCGATGCTTGGTATGCAACTGGTCACGCATCAGACGGGGTCCGGAGGAAAGCGGGTTCGAAAATGCCTGGTTGCCGAGGCAAGCGAGATTGAACGGGAGCTTTACCTTAGCATTGTCCTTGATCGAGCTAGTTCGCGACTTGTATTGATGGGCAGCGAAGAAGGTGGAGTTGACATTGAAGCGGTTGCCGCAACTTGCCCTGAAAAAATTATCAATGAGATAATCGATCCATCAGTCGGCTTACAATCCTTCCAAGCACGAAAACTGGCTTACGGTTTGAATATTCCACAAAATCTCATCTCCAAGGCAACTGAGCTGATAATCGGTTTGTACAATACCTTCGTCGACTGCGATTGTTTGCTTGCGGAGATTAACCCGCTAGCTATCACAAAGACTGATAAAGGACTGGACCTGCTCGCACTTGATGTCAAGCTGAATTTCGATGACAACGCGCTGTGGCGGCATGAAGATATTGAAGCAATGCGTGATCCATTCGAAGAGGATTCACGGGAGTTGGAAGCCAAACAGTCGGGATTGAGTTACATCAGCCTTGATGGAAATATAGGCTGTATGGTCAACGGGGCAGGGCTCGCAATGGCGACGATGGATCTGATTAAGCTGCACGGAGGCGAACCCGCGAATTTCCTTGATGTGGGCGGAGGTGTCACAACAGAAGGTGTCGAACACGCCTTTCGCTTGATTCTCGCTGATGAAAAGGTAAAAGCAGTGCTAGTCAATATCTTCGGCGGTATCGTGAAATGTGACATGATTGCCAACGGAATTATTGAAGCGATCAAGCAGGTCAATCTGAAGGTGCCGTTGATTGTGCGATTAGAGGGCACAAACGTCGAGCTGGCGAAACAACTGCTTGTGAACTCCGGTTTGAATCTAATAACTGCCGACGGGCTGACGGAAGCCGCCCAAAAAGCGGTGGTCGCAGCAAAAGAGAGGTGAAATGAGGAGGCATTGGCGCGGCTTAATTCTTATTGGATATGCGGGCATAATGCTACTGTGTCTACTCGGATGTTCTGATGGCAATTCTCCGACGGATACTATCGGAGACGTATTGGACCTCATTGGCGATCCAGCTTTTTCTAGCGTTGCTTCGGCTAACACAAGATTTGGCTTCAAGTTGCTAATGGATGTCCGAGCACGAGAACCCGGAGCGAATATCTTCATCTCTCCATTGAGCATCTCAATTGCACTCACCATGACGTATAACGGGGCGGTTGGAGAAACACAACACGCCATGGCGGAAGTGTTAGAAATAGAAGGCTTAAACCTGGACGCTGTCAATCGTTCTAACGCGGCATTACGAAAAAGCCTCGAAAGCCGTGAGCCAGAAGTCGAACTCTCGATCGCAAATTCGATCTGGGGACGTCAGGGTGTCGATTTTAACCCTGATTTCTTGAACCGAAATCGGGAATATTTTGAAGCGGAAATTACCTCTCTCAATTTTAGTGAGCCGCAAACGCCAGAAATCATTAACGGCTGGGTAGAAACGAACACGAAAGGGAAAATTAAGAAAATTGTTCAACAGATTGATCCGCGGACACTAATTATCTTGATTAACGCTATCTATTTCAAAGGGAGTTGGCAGCAGGAATTCGATAAGTCAAAAACACGGGATGGCATTTTCTATCTAGCGGATGGGAATGAGAAGCGGGTACCGATGATGTTCCGAGAGGGAGCATACCCATACTTTCGGGGTGGAAACTTTGAGGCAGCAATCCTACCGTATGGAGATGGTGATGAGGATGTGAGCATGTATATCTTCCTACCCAACCGCGACTCGAACTTAGACGAATTTCTGAGCCAGCTGAACGCGGAAAACTGGGCAAGCTGGCTGTCGCAGTTCCATGAGGTTAGGGGCAATAGTATGATGATACTCCCCCGTTTCAAACTAGAATATGAAGTGAAACTCAACGACACACTCAAAGCATTGGGGATGGACATCGCTTTTGGAGGTGGGGCTGATTTCAGCGGCATGGGACCGAGCCTGTTCATCAGCGAAGTTCGGCACAAAACCTTCGTGGAGGTCAACGAAGAGGGGACTGAAGCCGCAGCGGCGACTGTTGTCGTGGGAGTTGAGTCTGCACCGCCAAGCTTCATTGTAGACCGCCCCTTCTTTTTCGCTATATATGACGGCAGGACAGAGACCATGTTGTTCATGGGCACTGTCGTAGAACCGATGTAATTAACGGAATGCCGCGGAAATCAGGATGAACACAACCTCTACACATGTGGCACGCCAAAATGAAGTGAGATAGAAAAGTAGAAAACAAGCCCGAAACGAAGCAGGCAGTTACAGGTAAGCAACACGCGATACGCTTCAGCCTTACGACGCAAAACATTTTTATTTGGAGACCCGACCGTGGGGGAAAAACTTGGATTACACGATTTAGATGTGGCTGGAAAACGTGTGTTGGTGCGTGTTGACTTCAATGTGCTGATGGAGGGGACGCAGATCGCCGATGACACTCGCATCCGGGCTGCACTTCCAACGATTCTGCAACTAATTGCTAGTGGCGCGAAAATCATCTTGGTAACGCACTTGGGGCGTCCCAACGGCTTTGACTCCACACTTTCGACCGCCCCGATTGCAGAGCATCTCAGCCGCCTGATGGGACAACGTGTCAAGCATACCCTCGATTGTGTCGGGCCGGAAGTAGAATCAACCATTTCTCAACTTCAGGAAGGTGGCACACTGCTTCTCGAAAATGTTCGCTTTCAAAAGGGGGAAACGGCGAACGATTTGGAGTTTGCCGAAAAACTGGCATCGCTCGCAGATATCTATGTTAACGACGCCTTTGGCACGGCACACCGCGCACACGCCTCGACAGAAGGTGTTACCCGATATTTTGATCGGTCTGCCGCCGGGTTATTAATGGAAAGAGAAATCAAACATCTTAACAAAACCCTTCAAAATCCCGATTGCCCCTTCGTCGCCATTCTGGGCGGAGTCAAAATATCTGATAAAATTAACATGATTGAAAACCTGTTGGGTAAGGTCAATGAGTTAATTATTAGCGGCAAGATGACAAATACCTTTCTCAAGGCTATGGGGCTGCCAATTGGGAAGTCGGTTGTGGAATTGGACAATCTCAATGTAGCGAAGGAATTGCTAAGAAAAGCGTCGAGTCGAAACCTGACTATCCATCTGCCGTACGATCACGTTATTGCAAAGGAATTCAGTGCAGATGCGGAATCTCAAGTTGTTTCACGCGATGGGATTCCAGATGGATGGCTGAGATTAGACATTGGACCTAAAACAATCACGCAATTCGGTAAGATTATTGATGCTGCAAAAACTGTGTTTTGGAATGGTCCGCTGGGGGTCTACGAGTTTGAAAAATTTGCGAAAGGCACAATCGAGATTGCCAAGCGAATTGCTAAATCGAAAGCACTCAGCATCATCGGCGGCGGCGATTGCGTCGCTGCCGTGCATAAAGCGGGTGTCGCGGATCGAATCACACACGTTTCTACCGGCGGCGGCGCATCACTCAAATACCTTGAGGGGAAAGAATTGCCAGGCATTGCTGCATTGACGGACAAAACGATCAACTGAGCGGATAGCGAAGACGATAGATCAACCGAGTGAATAACGAGTGCGATAGTTTTCTAAATCTATCGCGTTCCCTATTCGGTCACTTGATCGGTAGTTTTAACCGAATCGAAAAAAGTAGGTCAGGTTGAACAAAGTGAAACCTAACAATCAACTGAAGAGAAGCCTATCGCGCTCCTTATCCAGTCGCTTGATCGTGAAGAAAGACATCAATTTCTTGCTTTCAAAGAAGAGGGCGAATCGCAAACTCACGATGTTAACTTGCTACGACTATCCAACGGCGCTCATGGAAGACAAAGCTGGTATTGACATAGTCTTCGTCGGCGATAGTGTGGGAATGAACGTCTTGGGTTATGAAAGCGACACTGAAGTTACGATGGCAGATATGCTTCATCATCTGAAGGCTGTCCGTCGAGGCGTAACCACTGCCTACCTCCTTGTTGACATGCCGTACAGAACCTATGATACCCCCGAACAGGCTTTGGAGAACGCAACGACCTTGCTTTCGTATGGAGCCGACGGCGTCAAGTTGGAAGGGTGGGAAAAGGAAGCAGTCGTCAGGATATTAGCAGAGAACAGCATAGATGTTTGCGCCCATATCGGTCACAATCCTCAAATCCACGGCTCCCGCAGGTGGGTGCGTGGAAAGACGTTTTCAAAAGGCAAGGCATTGATTCAAAGTGCACTGACCCTGGAAAACGCCGGTGCGAAGCTGATGGTTCTTGAAATGGTTACAAAGGAAATTGGCAAGATAATAACTGAGAAATTAAAGATTCCCACGATTGGAATTGGTTCAGGTGGATTCTGCGATGGCCAAGTGCTCGTTATCCATGACATATTGGGAATTGGGGCACTTGCCTTAACCTATGCCAAGGCATATCAAAACTACCAGGATTTGACATTTCAGGCGATATGTCGATACAAGAAAGAGGTCGAGGAGGGACTCTTTCCAACTGAAGCGCATGAATTCAATATAGATGAAGAAAAATTGACAAGAGTAAAAAAATGGGTGGCAGAAAACCTGTAGGACAACAATCTTTGCCGAATCACCCGATACCCTAAAAACTAGGAGAATCATATTATGAGAGAGAAGATAACGCCCCGCAGCCAAGACTATTCAGAATGGTATACCGATGTAATTCGACAAGCGCAACTGGCGGATTACGCGCCTGTGCGAGGTTGCATGGTCATCCGTCCATACGGCTTCGCGCTTTGGGAGAATGTGAAAGAAGGACTCGATCGCCGCTTCAAGGAAACGGGACATGAGAATGCCTGCTTCCCGCTTCTTATCCCGATGAGTTTCATCGAAAAGGAGGCAGAACATGTCGAAGGCTTCAAACCGGAGTTAGCCGTTGTTACGCATGGCGGAGGAAAAGAGTTGGAAGAGCCGCTAGCAGTGCGTCCAACTTCTGAGACAATCATTGGGCACATGTACAGTCAGTGGATTCAGTCATATCGAGATTTGCCGGTTCTCATCAACCAGTGGGCGAACGTCGTGCGGTGGGAGCTACGCACACGCCTCTTTCTACGCACAATGGAGTTTTTCTGGCAGGAGGGTCACACCGCCCATGCGACTGCCGAGGAAGCACAGGAAGAGACCCTACGCATGCTGGATTTGTATACTGACTTTGCCGCCAACGACGCCGCTATACCGGTGATTCCCGGTCGCAAGAGCGAAAGCGAGAAGTTCCCCGGCGCGGAGGCTTCCTACAGCATTGAAGCCATGATGGGGGATAAGCGGGCGCTGCAGTCTGGCACCTCCCATTTCTTCGGACAGAATTTCGCCAAGGCTTTTGAAATTCAGTATCAAGATGAAAATGGGGTACAGCAATACTGCTGGACAACTAGCTGGGGCGTGAGTACACGAATGGTGGGTGCAATCATCATGGCTCACGGCGACGATCAGGGGCTCATTTTACCACCGCGTCTGGCTCCCATCCAGGTCGTGGTTGTGCCGATCTGGAAAACAGACGCAGAAAAGGGCGAGGTGATGGGGACTATTGAACAGGTCAAAACCGCTATTGGTGATCGCGTGCGGTTAAAGATCGACGATCGCGACGAATATTCTCCCGGGTGGAAGTTTAACGAGTGGGAATTAAAAGGTGTGCCATTGCGAATTGAGATTGGTCCCAGAGATATTCAGAAGGCGCAGGTCGTGTTGGCTCGACGAGACCAACCTGGACGCGAAGGCAAGACAACTGCACCGCTGGCAGGTCTTGCCGATGCAGTTACCGATTTGCTAGATGCCATTCAGAAAGATTTGCTTCGTCGCAACACCGAATTTCGAGATGCCAACACTTTTGAGCCGACCGATTACGATTCGCTTCAAGAAGCAGTAGATCAAGGGTTTGCCCGCGCACCGTGGTGCGGCGATATTGCGTGCGAAGACAAAGTCAAGGCAGATACGAAAGCCACCACGCGCTGCATTCCCTTTGATCAGCCGGACGAAAACGGAAAATGCGTTGTATGCGGCAATCCGGCTGAGGAGGTTATTATCTTCGCTCGGGCATATTGAACAGATGGAGAACCTATAGAAGGAGAAAGGAAAAAGTGGCATGAGTGAAAAGAGATTATGCTTGCAGCAATACGTTATAACGCGCAATATATGTGAGTCGAAAGGAGTCAGATTCAGTGAGCATTCTTGTGAATAAGGAGACAAGGGTGGTTGTCCAAGGCATCACCGGTCGTTCAGGAAGGTTCAACGCGGGGCAGTGCATCGCTTACGGCACAAAGATTGTCGCCGGTACAAGTCCGGGCAAAGGTGGAGGCGATGTTGATGGCATTCCAGTCTACAATACTGTTGCCGAAGCGGTGAGGACGATGGGTGCGGATGCGTCCATGATTTATGCGCCGGCGCCATTCGCCCCAGATGCCATCATGGAAGCCGCCGACGCCGGGATAAGTCTAGTTGTGTGTATTACTGAAGGTGTGTCCGTCCTTGATATGGTGAGAGTCATACGCTTTTTGGAGGGGAAGCCGACGCGACTGATTGGTCCGAACTGTCCGGGCGTTATCACACCCGGCGAATGCAAAATTGGAGTGCTGCCCGGTTCTGTTTTTGAACCCGGAAGGATTGGTATTGTTTCCCGCAGTGGAACGTTGACGTACGAGGCAGCGTATCAACTTACCAAGCTCGGTCTTGGACAATCCACCTGCGTCGGCATTGGCGGCGATCCGGTCATTGGGATGAGTTTCGTTGATGTCCTTGCGATGTTTGAAGAGGACTCGGATACAGAAGCGGTGGTCATGATAGGCGAGATTGGCGGAACCGCAGAGGAAACTGCGGCTGAATTCGTGAAACATAACATGAGCAAGCCGGTCGTCGGTTTTATCGCGGGACAGACAGCACCACCAGGCAAACGGATGGGACACGCCGGAGCGATTATCGCTGGCGGACACGGTACAGCGGGAGAGAAGATTAGCGCTCTGAAGGCGGCTGGCATCGCTGTGGCTGAAAGTCCCGCAACGATTGCAGAGGCCCTGGTGCAGGCTTTACAGAATCGGTAGGGCAGGATTCAATCAGTTAAATTTTTTGCGACGGTTTCTACTTGCAGTTGGACATCAAGATCGAATGCAACTTCATCAAGAGCTTGTTTTTTCTCTTTTGTTGAGCTATTGGTCATTATGAAATAACGTATAGTTAGTGAATGTAATGAATCCCGTACAAACAAAGTTGAACGAAGCACGAAAAGAACTGCTTGATCTGAGCTTACGTAACCCGCTCATCAACTACAAACCGCTCAAGGCACGAGGGGTTGAGGTGGTTGATGAATCCCCCACAAATGTCTATCGAATCCTCGTCCAAGACGGTCGGGACATGTATTTCCTGCCGAAGGATGAAGCAGATGACCACTTACTGCTGTTCGGTGACGATCAAGCGGAGAATGACCTCAATCGCCTCACAGATAACAAGCTACAGACAGCCTATCCATCAAAAGAACTCCAAAGGCGTCTGCTGAACACGCACTATACCGCGCGAACAGCTATCGAAAAACAGGGCGTGAATACACTCTATCTCGCGCTCGGCATGCTCGAATGGTATGAATCCGAATCGAGTGATATACTGCGTCGCGCTCCACTAGTTCTGATTCCGGTGGAGCTCAGTCGTGCTAGTGTCCGCGCCCGTTTCCGCATTCGCTACACAGGGGAGGAAATTGGGACAAATCTCTCCCTTCAGGCGAAATTCAAGTCTGAGTTAGGCATCCAATTCCCGGACCTCCCCGACGCGGATGCCCCGGAGCAACTCAACGTTCAGAACTATTGTGAAGAAGTGGATTCTGTAATTCGGCATATCCCCCGGTGGACGGTTGATGCATCTGCGGTTGCGATCGGCTTCTTTTCGTTTGCGAAGTTTCTGATGTATCATGACTTAGACATCACAAATTGGTCCAATGATGCGCTATCTGAGCATTCGGTTTTGTAATCTGTGCTCGCAACGGGTTTTGAAAAACCGAGGTCGCCCATTCCTGATGATTCCCCCATTGACGAACATATCAATCCCGCCGAGACGCATAATGTCGTTGATGCAGATAGTTCGCAGGCATTGGCTATCCACGATGTAAGCCAAGGTCGAAATCTTGTTATTCAAGGTCCGCCGGGCACCGGAAAATCCCAAACCATTACCAACCTGATTGCGGAAGCCATCGCAAAGGGAAAACGGGTGCTGTTTGTCGCCGAAAAGATGGCGGCGTTGGAAGTGGTTAAGCGCAATTTAGATAAGGTAGGGCTCGGAGATGCGTGTTTGGAACTACACAGCCATAAGATGAACAAAAAAGCGGTGGTTGATGACTTGAAGCGGACGCTTGACCTCAGCCAGCCGCAGATGACAGCCTTTGAACAAGAATTGGAACGACTGCTTGCTAACCGCGACCGCTTAAACCGTTACTGTGAGGCGGTCAACACCCCAATTGGCGAAAGTGGTATCACACCGTATCAGGTGTATGGAGAACTTTTAGGGGTAGAGCGTCGCCTTTCGGGTGTAGAACCTCCGACCTTAGATTTGGTTCAATTCCAACACTCTGCAGCCGAATTTGGAGAAGGTTTGGATCGCACAGAGGAATTGCAAATCCTTCTCAAGCAGATGGGCATACCCATAAAGCACCCGTTCTGGGGCAGCCGGTGCAACATCTTTCTTCCAAATGACAAAGTGCAAGTGGAACATATGGCAGCGGAAGCGAGAGAAGCGGTCATAGCGCTCAAGGATTCGTCTGAACAACTGGCACAACATCTCAAACTCCGTGTTCCGGGCACCCGTGAGGCTGTCGAGAATGTCATTTGCGCGGCACGTCGTGCGTTAGACGCGCCGAGCTTGGAGGGTGTCGCCGTGCTGTCAACTAAATGGAGAAGCCACACTGACCATTTGGACGTGGGCTTACGCAGCGGAGAACAGTTAAGCCAGCTTTACAAAGAATATGAGAATCTCTTGAACAAATACGATGGTGACCTAATTGATGAAACGTGGTTTAAAACCGTCCTTGAAATTCGCCAAGTGCTAGAGGGATTAAAGTGTTCGTCTACGCAACTGGCACAACATCTCAAACTCGAGTCCCCGGATTCTCTTGAAGCTGTTGAAAATATGATTCGTGCGGCGCGTTATCTGTTAGACGCCCCTAAAATGGAAGGCATTGAGGTGAAGGCAACCGAATGGCTGACGCAAAGCCGGGATTTGGAGACAGGCTTACGCGCCGGGGAAGAGTTAAGCGAGCTTTATAAAGAATATGAAAACCTTTTGCACAAATACGACGGTGGCCTAATTGATGAAACATGGTTTAAAACCGTCCTTAAAATTCGCCAAGTGCTAGAGGGATTAAAGTGTTCGTCTACGCAACTGGCACAACATCTCAAACTCGAGTCCCCGGATTCTCTTGAAGCTGTTGAAAATATGATTCGTGCGGCGCGTTATCTGTCAGACGCCCCTAAAATGGAAGGCATTGAGGTGAAGGCAACCGAATGGCTGACTCAAAGCCGGGATTTGGAGACAGGCTTACGCGCCGGGGAACAATTGCATCAGCTTCACAAAACATTTGATGAGGTCCTTATTACCGAAGCATGGACACATAATGTCCTTGAAGTTCGTAAGTCGCTATCAGTTTACGGCCCCAAGTGGTGGCGCGCTCTTTCGGGCAAATATCGGCGTGCCCGCAATGAACTGACAGAGCTATGTACACAGCAACTCTCAAAATCTCTGGACACTCAACTCCGTATCGTTGACGCGATTCGCAAAGCACAGCGTGAACAACCGCATTTCGAAAAAATACAGGGGATTGGAAAACGGTTATTCGGTACACGCTGGCGAGGCGCATTGCAAACGCGGTAGGTGTAGGTCGTGTTGGCAACCGCATCCAAAACTCAGTTAAAGCCGCTGCCAAACAGGCGGCGCGTTCCGGAAGTATAGAGATCATAGGGGATTTTTTCTACTTGAAGGAGCAGGGGCAGGTCATCGTGCGGGACCGGAGTGAACTCCCAAACGCTTCACGAAAGTTGGAGCTAATCGCGCCCGAAGAAATAGAGGCGGCAATCAAGCAAGTTGTATCTGACGCTTTTGGGATTGGGAGGGAGGATATAGCACGCGAGGTTTGCAGGTTGTTTGGTTTTAAATCCGTCAGTGCGGAGATGCGGCGAGGGGTTGAATCGGTCCTAGACGGGCTGATTGCACAGGGAGAATTAACGAGGAAGGGTGATTCGTTCGTGCTTGGCTAGTTTTTTTGAGTGTGCATTGTACCGTCACACGAATGCGGTAGTTCTTGTAGGTTGGGTAGAGCGATCAACCGACCGAACAGGGGGCGTTCAAGCGAACGGATAGTGAGTGCGATAGTTTTCCTACAGTCTTCGCCAGCTTTCGCCAATATCCAACAATCAAGCGAGCGCATAGTTTTGTACGCTAGGTTACGCTTCATGTAATGTGCCAAGTGCGTCGTTTGGTGTTCGGAACAGTTACTGGCATAGGAACGGAATTGGCATTAACCATTCTACCCAACCTACAATAACTTATGAAATACCGTCACGAACTCATCGGACGGTATTATGTGCAGCCTAGCGTTTCATCACACAAAATAGGAGGATTTTTAATGGATTGGAATGTAACCATGCAACTAGCGGTATTGCTTATTGCTTACATCGGTGGAATTGGCACTATTGGCTACTATATTAGCAACTCACTCGGGAAGCGGGTTGACGATTGCGGCAAGCGAATAGACGATCTCGGCGGCTCGCTCGGCAAGCGAATAGATGATCATGGCAACTTACTCGGCAAGCGGATAGACGATTTGCGTAGTGATATGGTGTCTCAACATAGCGCTTTACGAGAAGACATGAAAGAAATGCGGGAAGAAATCCGTGACGACATGAGAGAAATCCGAGATGAGATGCGGAAAAATAACGAGTTGCTCATTACTCACATAAGCGACCGTACTATACACAACTAAGTGAAATACGGAGGGTAGGGCATGGCATGGGGCATTTACGAAGACATCCAAATTATTCATCTTCCGAGTCGAAGTAAACTCGTCATGAGCTCATACAAGATTGCTTGCATTGATTACGATGATCAGTTTTTGTAGGTTGGGTAGAGCGGATATGAAGAAACATGTGAATTTTGACGCATGAGTTTTGATGGATGAATGCGTTTGGTATGGGTTAGATTGTAGCGATGCCCATTGACCGACCGAACAGGAAGCACGATAGTCTTGGTGACGGTGAAGACTATCGCCTTCGCTATTCGCTCAGTTGATCGCTCTACCCAACCTACAAAAACTGTCGGCTCGAGTTGATTTTCAATCAGCACCCAATGACCTGTGCGGGCATCTTTGCATAGAATATCAGCCTTTAATGAGCCGACTTTTTGCTCTTGAACCACGATTCGAGTTCAATGTGAATCGCCTAGCTGACCAGGACTATATTTCCCTCAATAGCCAACCAGGGCGTAAAATCACTCGCTTTATTGGCCCAAATCTCCCAGATGGGTACTTTGGTTAAACGTCCTAGTTTTTGACACATCTTAAATCCTGAATAACGGGTAAACGCCTCCACAAACTAAACCTGGATGAAACCTTGTTATTTTTCCTCTAGCAATGCCGTACAAATGACCTTTGTATCGCGAGCAACAATTAAGACAGGGCATTCTCGGGGTTTGATGTAACTCTGAGCTATGCGAGTCGGGCGTATCTAAATCAGCTTGTGCCTATCTTCATGTTGCCATTTTAGTTTTTTTCTCGATTGATTTTTCAATCCCGTTTTGGTTAAATCGGTGGCGATTGAAAATTTGCGTTAGGAATGGTACTTAAGATTATTGCGAATTCATGGATTTCATCGGAAGGCTGTGCGAAGTTCACGTCGTAAGGCACCAAACGCCGCACTCACGATGCCTTTCGGGAAAGGTATGTAGACTAATCCGTGAATATTGCTGGGGATGTTTACGCCTTCTTCATGTAATAAACACACGTTTGCCAAACCAAACTTTCCCTGAAAGTATCCAATTTCATGCATGACATTCTCGCGTGCTCGTAGTGCCCCATCTTCAATCTTGTCATCCCCGGTCATAACGACAACAGCATAGATGCAACGATTAGACTCTTCGGCAAGCTTTTGAAGTACCGTCCGTCCACGATTCGGTTCTTGTGCCAATTCAAGGGTCGAAATTCCAAGGTCTTTTTCGATAAATCCTTGAACTTCCAGCCAATCGGGCGGCAAGCCGTGACTAATGAATACTCGCCGCTCGCGCTCGTGTGAGCTAAAAGGTCCCTCTAGTTCACAGTGAGCTCGTACCTCTAAGATGTAATCAATGTCCTGTGTGAGTTGTTCTAGATGGTGGCGTTCAATGTATCCGCGGCCATCAAAGTCTGTGGTTCCGCTAGACTCCGGCACAGACCGATCCGGGCGGTCACTGAAGAGTTCCGGTAATTCTGCCTTGAGCGTTGTTAGAGCCTGATTATAAGTGTCAAAATACTCAAGTACAGTTGGCGGATCGAAGTAATGCGCTCTGCGATCTTCCAACCGGGAACAAACAGTCTTATAAAGGCCAGCCAATTTTGCCATGGTGACAGCAATACGATTCATGGTGCATTCCAAGGTTTTGTAGGTTCGGTTGAGCGCCTAATTCCAACTACGTCACGGCGGCCGCACTTCGTCCAAATTCCTCAACGATGACTTTGAAAAAATCTGTCTGTCTGTATAGAGTAACCCAACGCTTTTCATTGCTACAAACTTAACGACGGCTACAAACCCCGCGCCACACGAAGCGTATTACTAATTCTTTCCGGCGTTTCAACTTGATCAAATTGGCAACGGTTAATGCCTCAAGTCTTATACAGCGTTGTCCAAAGGCTGGGGGTAAGTTCAGACTTCTACAACAGTACGCAATTCTTGATTTGACAATATTATAAACAATGTCAATGCCCGATTGTATTTGGAATCGTCCAACGACTGAAATGTTACCGATGGCCCTTTGGGCAGCGGCTAATCACGAGAGATATCCGGAAATGTGTTCTCCCACGGATCCTCCATATCTCTCAACACGGCATCATCGCTAGCAATGTGAACCTGGCCATTCCACATTGCTCGCAATGCTAACACATCGTCCGAGTCCATGTTGTATTTCGACATAACATCTTCTATGCTTTGTGCCTGCATTGGCATGGCTCCTGTTGTTTGGGCGACGGAGATGCCCGATTACAGGCAATCATCATCGCGTGGCAGGTTGGATGACGGAGCGTCCCGGCATCAATTTCATCTCTTGTAGGTTGGGTTGAGCCAAAGGCGAAACCCAACGCTTTTGAAACCTCCAGACGACAGAAAAGCGTTGGGTTCGCTACGGCAAGGTGATTTGGAATCGAAATTCAGTCGCGGCACTTATGCGTTGAATGTAGCGTTTTATCATGAACCCGCTTAACCCAACCTACAAGTACTTTTCTCCCTTCCAAAAAAAACAGAAAAGTTTCATAGTAAACTCACGTGTCATCTTTTCGTGAACTACGCCAAGATCAGCGCCGGACTGAATTTGCGCGCTTTTTCACCACATACAAATCCTTACTGTTGATCGGAAAACTATGAAAACTATGAAATTATTTGAATCTGTGAACTACAATTTCCTTATGGTTAAAATTTACCATTGCTTTCCGTGTTTTGTAACCCTTTTTTCCAAATACTTGTTGGTTGCGTTTCTCCGCCGGCGAATCGTAACCTTCCACTAAGTTTTTGGAGGTTGGGTTAAGCGATTAACTGAGAATTTGTCGCGATTCGGAGATCGCTCCTACGGTAGGGTGGAATACTAGTAAGTGGGAATTACGATTCCCGACGATCTGATCATTCGGCAGCCTTTATCTGGAAGAGGTACAGGCGC
Source organism: Candidatus Poribacteria bacterium (assembly GCA_965198175.1). Classification (GTDB taxonomy): domain Bacteria; phylum Poribacteria; class WGA-4E; order WGA-4E; family PCPOR2b; genus JAPPKS01. Next base: position 4,423,804 of record OZ240245.1, on the reverse strand, counting down.
AAAAGACTAGCGCCTAAGATCTCTATCGCCCTCCCTTTTCGGTCGGCTGATCTATTCGTTCAGTTGATCGTTGGGTTTCGCTACATGTATTTCGCGACGTGCGATGTTTGGTCGTTGGATCGGTTATTGCTTCAGGAACGGTATTGGAATCACCCGCTCTGCCCAACCTACAAGAACTTTGATAGGATGTGCTTTTAAAGCGCTATGATGCGGAAAAATGCTGCCTAAATCCTGGCTCCTTCCGCCCATCACTCACAAACTTGCCATCAGATATTGGAACTCGGAGATTCATTTCAATGGGGACTATACTGATGAATTGTAGAATTTCGCACTCTTTAGGAATCATGTGAAAATACAAATTGAGGAAAATTTAACAATGATTCCAAATCCGTATTCTTATAAAACCTTGCCAGCAAACATCCTAATCGTCAGATTATGCTTAATGAGTCAACTAAGTTTAGGTGAACAGCTAAATCTCATTGGAGTTGTTGATATACTCAATTTCGCTCGACATAGCATTGATTCTGGTAAATTGAAATTATTTACATATTTGCCCTCTAAACCACCGAAGCCCTCCGCAGATGAGTAGTGGACGTTGAAACAGAACTTAAAGCACTGGCAGCAGTAGTACAACAGTGCGAAGTATAATTTCTTCCCTTTTAATTTGTCACGCTAAAATTATGCCGAAGTATAGTTGTTGACAGAAGATTTTAACTTTGATAAACTAGGCATGTCACACAACCAAGAGGAGGTTACATCATGAACAGGAAATGGTACGCCGGAATAGCAGTGTGTATACTGTTAATCGCTATTTCAATTTTGGTCATCTATACTCAACAAAGTTGGGAATTAGATGAGCCGAAAATAATCTATGAGATTGCGCCGGAGCGACCTGGAAACGTCGAAGTCAATACTGGTCGCTCTACTTCGCCAACGGTAACTGCATTGCCTCAATTTAAAGAGTCAAAACTGGTTGAAAGTAATGTAGAACAAACCGAAACGGCAATGTCTGTTGAATCAGTAGCTGTTCACGATGAAAAAGCGGATGTTTTTGACGAGCATGATTTTAGCACTTCCGAAGGTGTAACTAATGATTCTGATGTTGAAATATCAGAAGAAGAGTTACAGAGACAGCGAGATACGCTGGCAGAGCTCGAACCTGAATATCATCGCATGGCTGCTGAAGTTGAGGCTTTAATGAAAGAGACCTGGGACGATACGGCAAGGAATTTGCGCCCGAAGTCAATCGCTGAACGACAAAGTTACCTTGCAGAGATGCGTTCTCTGTTGGAAGAGGACGAAGACGAACCTGAATGGGTTGACTGGTATATTGACAACCTGATTAGTGCGATGAACGAAAGGGGGGTGTACTTTGAATAAGCGAATCCTAGCCACCACAACTCTACTCGCATGTGTAGCTGTGTTCACACTCTCCTTTTATCCGGCAGATAATTCTGATGCCGCACACTGTTGGGTGAAAGAGATAAAATGAGAACTTGCCGGAGCCAAGACTAATTGGACTTACCCGCTCTACCCAACCTACAAAAATTGAGCGAACAAATCGCCATCGTGCGAATTCGGTAGGGAATGAGTTAAATCCGCTTAATTTTTTGGGACTATTTGCACTGTCATTTGCACGCTAAGCTGGGAAGCAATTCGATCTAGCATCTTCTTCTTGTGCTTCGTGCTTGTCTGATGTCTTATAAAATATCGACCTACCGGATACCCATATTTTGATGATCTTTCGGCGGATATGAGATTAGAGTATACATTTCTCACTCGATCGATTCCGAGCTTTTCAATTACCACAGCGAACGTCTTTATAGCTTCAGGATAATCAATCTTCTCACCATCAGTCATAATGACAACAAGTCGTGTGGGCGGTTTTTTGCCCATGAAGCTTCGCGGTTCTTCCTGTGTTGGCGGAGGAGGCATCTCCACGGGTGGAGGAGGTATTTCTTTCGGGTGTGGTTCAGCTACGCTTAGCGTATTTAGGAATCTCAACACCTGCCCGACGCTTGGCTTATTCCCGCACAGACTCTCCGTTTTCTCCGCGATTATTTCCAACAAGAACTCATCTTCTTCCTGCACCAATCTGCCCCATGCCTCTGGCAAACTAGTCACAATCTGTCTCTGCTTGGTGACGTCCCGATAATCGTCTTGGATTGCTTTAATGGCTTCATCATTACATATCGACTTGTAGTTGAGATATCTGCTTAGAAGCTCGGTGCTTTCCTCACTGTCCATTTCAATCAAATCCAGTCTGCATACCCTACGTTCTGCGTAATCTCCTTGCCCACTTGGGTGGAAAAAGTGCCATTCCTGACCATCGGTGAGGATAACAACTGGCACTCCTTTGTGAAAAGCATATTCAAATAGCTGTTTCTCTGCCCCTTCACTTTTTCCAACTGGCTTTACTTCAATGAAGACCAGTGGCTTTGATGGGGGTTGACACAACGCGAAATCGACTCTTCTCCCATCAACAGGGTGTTCAGGAAAAACAACCTGGGTATCATGAGTTGGCCAATCCAGTTCGCCGAGTAGCCTAAGCACGACGCCCTGAGAAACAGATTGCTCGTTCTTAAACTCTCCCCCTTTTAAACGGTTGCGTATGTCATCAATGTGTTCTCTGAGCGTCATTTAAATATCTCCTTTCGGTTCCAATGACGAAACAAAATTCAGTTTTCGTAGGTTGGGTAGAGCGATCAACTGAGAATGCGTCGCGATGCGGAGATCGCTCCTAAAGGGGAAGAATTCTAGTAGGAGGGAATTCCGATTCCAGACGATCTGATCATTCGGCAGACCTAACCTGAAAGAGGTGCAGGTGCAGAAGACTATCGACTAAGATCTCTATTGCACTCCCTATTCGGTCGGTTGATTTATCCGTTCAGTTGAACGCTCTACCCAACCTGCAAGAACTTTTACCCACGTGACGGTCAGGGTAAGGGAATTTTTTTAATTATGCAACAACCTGTTGACTTGAGTCAAGTTTGCCAATAATGTAGAGCAGGAGAACAATTAAAGCTGCCGCGACGGAGATTGCGAGGTAGGGTGAAACGCCCAAGGCTGCCGGAATGTACCCGCAGATGAGTGCAAGTCCGGCGACAGTCAAGCTGTAGGGGAGTTGGGTGTGCACGTGGTGGATGGGTTCGCATTCGCTGGCGATGGAACTCATGATGGTCGTGTCGGAGATGGGCGAGCAGTGATCGCCGAAGATTGAGCCGTCAAGTACCGCCCCCAAGCTAATCATCGTCGTCAATCCATAGACACTGCCATCAAGTGAAAAAGCCACCGGAATGGCAGTCGGAATAAGTATCGCCATGGTACCCCAGCTCGTCCCGGTCGCGAAGGAGGTCACGGACGCCACGATGAACAGGAGCGCCGGGAACCAAATCGGCGAAAGGACACCTTCGACTGCCGCGGCGAGAAAACCGCCCGTGTTAAGTTGATCACAGACAGCTTTCAAACTCCACGCTAAGACCAGAATAGTCGTCGGCAGCAGGCTGCCCTTGAGACCTGAGAGTACGGCAACCCTTATTTCGGATAGGCGAATCCGAGATAGTAGCCTTGCACACCCGATAGCCAATAGAAAGCTGCTTCCGGAAGCAATTGTTAGAATTTTTACGTTGTTCGCTTCGGATAATACGTTACGCCAAGCCGATAGAGAGAGGATAGATCCATGCCCCCCGCCATCAATCCAAAATCCTATCAACATTGCACCGAAAAGCGTTCCGATGGGAACGATTGCAGCCAGCGGATGGATAATCGCTGAAGGGGAATGCTTCAATGCCGTGAATACTCTCGAGGTCTTAATCTTCGCATCCCCGGAATCGTCTGCCCCTGTTCTCCTAGCGCGTATTTGTGCTTTCCGCATCGGCCCGTAATCCACACCGCTGATTGCATTTGCAATAACGAAAATTATCGTCATCATGCAATAGAACCTGAACCCCAGCGCGTCGAAGAACATGGAATAACCGTCCCGTTGTATTTCTAGCGAGTTCGCGACCTCGGTGAACAACCCGACTTCATAGCCAATCCATGTACTCACCACAGCGAGACCTGCAATCGGCGCAGTCGTAGAATCGACGAGGTACGCCAATTTTGCGCGGCTAATGCGTTGGTGGTCGGTCGCGGGCCGCATCGCTGAACCGACAATCATGGTGTTTGCATAGTCGTCAATAAAAACGGCAAACCCCATTAGCACAGTGACAAGCTGGGTTGAGCGCGGTCCCTTCGCAAAGCGTGTGAGCCAGTTGATTATGCCTTGGATTCCGCCGGATACGATTACGACTGAAATCGTCGACAAAATCAGCACGATGAAGAGAATCACGAGGAGGTTAAACGAATCTGTGACAGACTTTACTACCGAAAAGGTATGGTTGAAGACGGAGGGAACCCACATTACGATTGATGCGGGCTGACTTTTTACCGAGGAGAGGACAATCCCAACAACTACAGCCAAGCCGAGGCTGAACATCAACCGATTGGTTGCAATCGCCAACGTGACTGCAAAAAGCGGCGGGACGATGCTATACCAAACCAGACCGCCAGGCTGCTCAAGGTGCCGTGCCCCATATACTGCAAGGGCGCAGATTGCAAGAAAGGCAAGCCCCGCTAACACAAATTTCCGTTTTTTATCTGACATCAGCCATTATATTTCGTGAGTTGCATTGCGACACGCAAAAAATATTCGTCGTCATGTTCAACTAGTGTACAAATAGCGCTTGTCAATTTGAATTCGCTCTTTCACGGTGGGTATGGGCAATGTTGTATTCAAGGTAGTTAAGTATCTGTGGCGTGAGTAAAAACATTAGGTAGGAAGCGATTCATCTCCATTCACTCGGCATAGGAATGCTGCCGTGCATACGCTGGCGAGGGTTTCGCTATAGAAGACCGGAGAAAATCCATATTAAGACAGATAAGGCAATCTCAGATAGCGGGCTATCTTTCGGCGGTTGTCAATGGAAAATACAACTGAATCCGATTTGCCGCCCTTCATTCCATTCGCAAAACTGTGCCGACAAGCCATCCAAGCGATTACATTAACCCTGTGTTCTGTTACGCGGTAGAGATTCACATTCGACGTTCCTAAAGCAAGCCCGAATCCGCCAATGTCCGGCGGAGCTTCTCCATATTTGCGCTTGCCATTGGCGCGAGCGGAAGCCGCATTTTGCCGTTGAGTTTTCCCATCAACATAAGGGCGGTCTTAGCGGGGATAGGGTTGGTTTCGATAAAGAGATCTATAGCGAGGGGCAGCGTTTTGTAATGCAGTTTTCGGGCGAGTTCGATGTTACCCGCTTTGAAAGCGTTGCACATCTCTGCAACATCGGCGGGCGCAACATTGGCAACGACGGAGATTACCCCACTCCCGCCGACCGCAAGAATTGGAAAGGTGTCGTCGTCGTTTCCGGAAAGGATGATAAAATCCTCGCCGCACATGTGTACAATGTCGCTGGAACGTCTGACTAGTCCGGTCGCCTCTTTGGTGCCAACAATATTTGGGTGCTTTGCGAGTTTGGCGAGCGTTTCGGGGAGGATGTCTATGCCTGTGCGTGAGGGGACGTTGTAGATGATAATCGGGATATCGACAGCGTCCGCTATTTTTATGAAGTGGGCGAACAGACCGGCCTGCGTCGGTTTATTGTAGTAAGGTGTGATGACCAACGCACCGTCGGCGCCTACCGCCTTAGCGTGTTTTGTCAACCGCAGCGCCTCCGCGGTTGAGTTTGAACCCGATCCGGCGATTACAAGAGCGCGCCCGTTAACTGATTCGGCGGTCAGCGCAACAACCCGATCGTGTTCCAAGTGGGAAAGCGTCGGCGATTCTCCAGTGGTCCCACAAGGGACGATACCGTGTGTCCCTTCAGCAATCTGAAAATCGATGAGTTCCTTGAGTTTGCTTTCGTCGAGCGATTCATCATTTTTGAACGGCGTTACGATAGCCACAAAGGATCCTTCAAACATGTGAAACCTCCTTTAATTCCTTGATCGCCTCTTGCCTTCAGTAAATCCACGCGCCTTCTTCAAGTTCGCCGGCATAGATGACTCGTGCATCCCCCTCTAGATGTACGTTTTTGGGTTCACTGCCATCTAAATCGAAGTGGATTGTCAACACAGATCCGCTAGCTGTCCGCACAGCGACCGGTGGAATAGTCTTCCCGCGCAGCGTAGACAATACAGCCGACGCAATTGAGCCGGTGCCGCAAGCAAGGGTTTCATCTTCGACTCCCCGCTCATAGGTGCGAATATCAATTTCTCGATCGTTTTTGATTCGCACAAAATTTACGTTCGTTCCTGCGGGCAGAAAATCGTCGTGATAACGTGTTTGCGCTCCGAGATTAATAACGTCCGCGGCTTCGAGATCTTCAATAAAATACACCACGTGCGGCACGCCGCTATTGGCGGAACAGACGGTGTAGACGCCGTCATCAAGCTGAAGCGGGAAGTTCAAACGGATATCTGTCGGATCGCTCATTCGCACTTTTACGCCTGACTCGAGAATTTCCGATTCGTAGATGCCGGCTTTGGTTTCAAAACGCATACGCTCGGATGTGATGCCGTTGATATGCGCAAACTTAGAGATGCAACGCGCGCCGTTCCCACATGTCTCCGCTTCGCCGCCATCGGCGTTAAAGTAGCGCATCTTAAAATCCGCCCGCTCCGACTTTTCAACGAGTAGAATACCATCGGCGCCCACAGACATCCGGCGTTCGCAAACCTTTTCGACAAAATCTGTATTTTCATATGGAACGGTGCACTCGAGATTGTCGATAATCACGAAGTCGTTACCCGCTCCGCTGAGTTTCATAAACGGAATTTTAGCCATAATTTTCTATCCTATCTAGCGATATTTAATTGGGGTTATTATAGACTTGACACATATGCCTGTCAAGGAAAATGCAAAGTGTGGAAGCCGCACGTGTCTTCGATTATAGTTTTTCAAGAAACTCTTCTTCCGTTAGAATTGCGACGCCAAGTTGGTTGGCGCGATCGAATTTGGAACCGGGGGAGTCGCCGGCAATGAGAAAATCGGTCTTTTGGCTAACGGTGGAGGTAATTCTGCCACCGAGTGTCTTTATCCGCGCGGATGCCTCCGAACGGGGCATTTGTGAAAGTGCGCCGGTCAACACAACCGTTTTGCCGGCGAAGAAAGTTGGAGCTGCCTCTTGAGATTCGCCAAGATTCCGTGACCATTGTAGACCCGCCGCTTTTAGCCGAGATAAGAGATTCTGATTAGATGATTGACGGAAGAAGTTAACAATACTCTCTGCAACCCGCGGACCAATACCGTAGATACTTTCGACATCGGCTATACTCGCTGATGCTAACTTGTCGATTGATTGAAAGCTATCCATCAATAACTCAGCCATGTTTTCCCCAACATGCAAGATGCCCAATCCAAATAATACTTTTTCAACAGAGGACGCTTGGCTCCCTTCGATTTCGTTGATAAGATTTTCGGCTGATTTTTCACCCATCCGATCCAGTTCAACCAGATCCGCCTTCTTCAGCGTGTAGAGATCTCCGATATCTCGAATCTGTCCAGACTCAACAAGTTGCTCAATTACGGCGGGGCCGAGTCCGTCAATATTCATGGCGTTTCGTGAAGCAAAATGCCCAATTCGACGTTTCAGCTGCGCCGGACAAGCTGTATTCATACAGCGGATGGCGGCTTCTTCCGCCGAGCGGTGTACAGGCGTCTCGCACGCTGGACACTGATGCGGCAGACGGAAGATTTTCTCCGTACCGTTTCGCTTATCGGTCAGCACGCTGACGATTTTCGGAATTACGTCCCCGGACCGCTCAACAACGACGCTGTCGCCGATACGAATATCTTTGCGAATTAGGTCTTGCTCGTTGTGCAATGTAGCGTGCGTAATTGTTGCGCCCGCCAACTGGACGGATTCAAGCACCGCAAGCGGGGTCAGCACACCAGTTCGCCCAACTTGCACTCCAATCGCGCGAATCTGTGTCGTTGCTTGATGTGCTGGAAATTTGTAGGAGATTGCCCAACGCGGGCTTTTCGCTGTCGCGCCGAGTTCTTGTTGTTGCTGAATGGTATTGACTTTCGCAACAATGCCGTCAATGTCGTAAGGTCTGCTTTCCCGCAGGGATGTCCAGTGCTGACAATATTCGGCGACGCCTTCGATTGAAGGATACACTTGCGTTTCCGGATTGAGCTTAAACCCGAGATTTGCAAGCAAGGAGAGTGCTTGGGTATGCTCTGTTGTTTCGATTCCTTCCACGTAGCTCAGGGTGTAGATGAAAATATCCAACGGGCGCGATGCAGTAATGGATGCATCTAGCAGACGGACAGAACCGGCTGCTGCATTACGGGCGTTTGCAAACGGTAGCTCGTCGTTTTCGACTCGCTGACGGTTGATTTCATCCAATCGATTCCGTGGGATGAACACCTCACCTCGAACCTCCAAGACAGTAGGCATTGGATGGACTAGCGTCAATCTTAAAGGGATAGTGCGAATTGTACGAAGGTTGGCGGTTACATCCTCACCGTATACTCCATCACCCCGTGTCGCGCCCCGTACCAGTCGTCCAGCTTCGTAGAGCAAGGAAACCCCCAATCCATCGATTTTCAATTCTGCAACATACTCAATCGGCTGGTCCGGTAACACCTTCCGCACTCGACGATCGAAATCACGTAATTCTTCATAATTGTACGTGTTATCAAGACTTAACATCGGACCACGATGTCGAGCGCGCCTACCGAGTGTTGTTTCACCACCCACACGGCGCGTTGGAGAATCAGGGGTGATGAACTCTGGGTATGCGGTTTCAAGATGCACTAGTTCCTTCATGAACTGATCGAATTCCCCATCCGAAATTTCGGGCTGAGTTTCAATATAATATTTGCGCTCATGATAGAGAATTTGCGTCCTTAGCGCCTCAATCTGGTCTTGGATAGAACGATCTGTCATCTTGTTTTACACATCGTATGCTTAAGTGAAAAATTTGTATTATACTGTCTACAGATGAATATCAAATCTGGAAAACTGCCAGAAAATAACTTTCCAATGAGACAATTCTTTGCGAAAAAAGATTTCACATTCGGAGACAACCTTTCGTTTTTCAGGTCGAACTCCTTTTTCCATAATGATGTCAAGGTTAAGCTGTGCTGACGCTTTTTGGGTATGAGTAACCTCCATCTCAATATCATAGAAGTTAAATTCGATGGTGTTAAACGTTTCAAATAGCTTCGTGATCCATCGGATGACTTGCTCATAATTCGCCGGAATAACGCCGGTTGGCAGACCGAAAAAGCGGGTGACCGGATCGGCGCCAGCTACGTAAGATTGCGAAAAATGCGCTTGAATTGCCTCAAGGTTTTTTCCATCCTTTGACTCAATCAGTCTAGAAAGGGTATCAAGAAACCGCAGAATCTCCAGTTCAGGATTTGTCGACGGTTTCATGGAGATGTTAAACACGAGGTGTTCAATATTCAACGCAAATGTCGGTTTTTGAGTTGCATAGTCTACAGCTTCGACAGTCAGGCTTAGGGTTTCCGAATAAGTGATTTGCGTGAAGATGTACTTCCCGTTAACACCAGTTTTCACGGTCTGATCCGATAGAGTAACCGTGGCTTCAGGAATTGGATTGCCGGTTCTGACATCGGTTATAATTCCGGACACGGCGCCGACTTGAGGTTCCTCTGGTTGCTGAAGAGGACGGACTAGCGAGTCGTCGCCGCATGCAAAACAGGCAATTGTGAGACCCACCACGATAAACAGTTTTTGAAACTTCACTTTCCAATTCTTTACTTTAGCCCGTGAAGCGGAAATGTTAATGATTTCCCAAAAAACCTTGCATTTCATAGATGTATTATGATATGCTAAGCGGGTTGCTTTAATTTTGGAATTCAAGTGGTTGAGAAGGGGGGGAGGTAAATTGGCTCGAATCTGTTATGTTTGTGGCAAAAAACCGATGACAGGCAACAAAATTAGTAAATCTCGCCGGCATACCAAGCGGAGATGGTTACCAAATTTACAGCGCGTCCGTATTCAAACAGAAGCTGGTAATAAACGAATCCGGATATGTGTGCGCTGTCTCAAGTCTGGAAAAGTGGTAAAGGTAATCTCACGTGCGAGTGAGTCACCTATGGCATTGGAAACAGGAAGCTAAGCAAAACACAGTCACCCAACCGGAACACGTTCAATTCACCGTAGAGATTCTACTAACGGTTTGTACCCCATTTAAACACCGGATTGACTCCATGACCGCCTCTAACTGCTCAATGCCATTCACCGCTAAAGTGAGTTTGTCATGCGCCGTTCCCTCGATGGGCATTACAGAGTGTGCGAGATTTCCCTTTACGATGTTCACTTTGTATTGAGCAATTAGTGTCGCAATTTCCCCAAGCATGCCAGGGCGATCCTCACACCGAACTGCTATTTCAGCCGGGTAGTTAGCACGATTGACCGGTTTCCACTCAACATTAACAATCCGTTCCGTCTCATTTATAATGCGAGGACAGCCTGCTCGATGAATTGAGACGCCCCGACCGCGAGTAATATATCCAATAATCTCATCACCCGGAATAGGGTGGCAACACTTCATGATACGCACAAGCGCTATATCAATACCTTCAAGCTGAATTGCTGGCGCCGGCTGAGCCGCATCTAATGTTGTCTCTCTTTCCTCTGCTGTATTCGGTTCGGGGTGTAACACATTGACGACATGCTCAGCGGATTCCTTTCCATTCCCGATCTGCATCAACAGGTCATCAATTGTATTCAGTTTCAGCTTTTTCGCAATCGCAAGTAACTCGGGCGATTTCAGATAAGTCCGCAGATCGAGATGCTGACGACGCATTTCCATCTCAAGAAATCTTCTTCCAAGCTCAATTGCCTGTGCGCGATCTTGCTCTCTAAACCAATGCCGAATCTTGTTTCGTGCACGGGTTGTTTTAGCCCACCGCAACCAATCCCGACTTGGGTGTGCTTTGGAATTGGTCATAATTTTTACGCGGTCACCATTTTGTAGACGGTATCTGAGAGGTAATATCACCCCGTTGACTTCTGCACCGCAACATGTTTGCCCTATATCCGTGTGAATCTTGTATGCAAAGTCGATTGGCGTCGAACCGGCTGGAAGCGAAAAGAGGTCTCCCTTGGGTGAAAAAACATAGACCTCATCAGGAAGCAACTCCCACTTCATTGATTGGATAAACTGGTAGGGGTTTTTGAGTTCCTGAATATCATCTAGCATCTGCCTTAACCACGCGAAAATTGAATGGCTTTCTGTTGTCGAAGGTACACCCTCTTTATAACTCCAATGCGCTGCAATGCCATATTCAGCAACTTCGTGCATCTGAAAAGCGCGAATCTGAATCTCTATAGGACGACCTCGCTCAGGACGATCCCGATCGAGAATCGTCGTATGCAATGCTCTATAGCCGTTTCTCTTGGGAAGTCCAATAAAATCTTTAAATCTCTCCGGTATATGCTTCCACTTACCGTGTAAAATCCCTAACACCGCATAACAATCAGCAGTGTCTTCTACCAGGATGCGTAACGCAATCAAATCGCAGATTTCCTCGAAGGGTACCCCTTTGTGGTGAATCTTGTGATAGATGCTGTATATATGCTTGGGGCGTCCATGGACCTTTGCTCTGATCCGCCCTCTCTCCAATTCTTGTGCGATAATTCCTTCCATTTTTCGTGTGTATGCTTCCCTCTCATCAAGTTTCTCAGCAAGCAAACTGGCAATCTCTTTGTATTCGAGGGGGTGTAGATACTTGAACGCCAAATCTTCAAGTCTGCTCTTGATTCGATTTATTCCCAATCGGTGGGCAAGGGAGGCGTAGATTTCAAGCGTCTCCTTCGCAATTTCCTGCTGTCTGTCTATAGATAGGAATGACAGCGTTTCCATGTTATGTAATCGATCTGCGAGCTTAATGAGAATGACCCGAATATCCTTTGCCGTAGCTAGAAACAGATTCAGGTAGTTATCCGCTTGCGTTTGCTGGGTTCTGCCTTTGAAATGGTATGCGCCGATCTTGGTAACACCTTCAACAAGTTGCGCGATTGTCTCTCCGAATAGCCGCGCGAGCTCATCGCGAGTCACCAACGTATCCTCCAGCACATCGTGTAAAAGCCCGGCGCAGATTGTGGGTACATCTAGCTTCAGATCAATTAAGGAATTGGCAGTCTCAAGACAGTGGGTGAAGTAAGGGTGACCAGATCTTCGCTGTTGACCACTGTGGTGTTCTTCACTATACTCGTAGCTTCTCCGCAGAAGATCGAAATCAGCATCGGGATTATAGGTTTCGATTTGATTAATTAGAGTTTCGACACTCATAATCTATTCTCTTCCAAATCTGTTGAATATTCTGTCTTAACTGAAAATCCGAGAATGATAGGCTAGTTTGTTTGATCTGCTCTCCATTCAGGTAGGTTTCAGACTCGTGGAGTTGTCTTTTTTTCGATGGAGGTGGCAAAAGCTGGATTTCACGCTCAAACAAATCCGTATCCCGCGTCACCAGTTGCAATTCTTCAAGAATCGAAAGCCCGCTGATAACAGCCGGTTTTGGAATTGATGCTTCGTCGGCATCTGCAATTATTTCTTCAAGCGTGAGTCGCTCACCGTTTTCTTGGCTCAAGAATCGTAGCCTTTTGTACAACCCCTCAAGCACTTGCCGCTTCGGATATTGCTGGGATAACCATTGTTGCATCCACTTCATGTCCTCTGCACTGTAGAGGAGGTGAATATACGTCGTTTCAGGATATTGGAAAGCAAGTTGACATCGATTGAAAAACGTTAGCGGTTCAGGAACAGGATGGCAAAAAACAAGATGTGTGACGTGAGGTAGGTCACTCAAAGTACAACTCGAAACAACTGCAAGCAGTTCTCGATGTGCCAACTTATCTACTATCACCCGTCTTTCAGGATCGGGCGTATCAGCGTTACACCCCGAAATTAAGAAATCCCCCTTTGCATTGACCATCTCAAGTAGTTGGTCCAATGCCTGTGCATCTCGCACATACAGCAGGGCGGGTTCACCTCGATTAAGCAACTTTGAGAGGTACTTACCTTTACTCTTTACATTTCTGCGATCAACAATCTTAACTGAACTCTCCATCTCATCGGTTGGGAACAAGTGCTGTTGGGAATTGGCGTCAAGCGTGATGATTTGGAGGTCCGCAATGTTCAGTTGGATGCAAGGGGTGTTGTCCCATTCGCTAATCTCTGGATCAAAAGCCAAATCTAAACGAATATTTTGATTTTTCAATGAAATGAAGTAATCAGACATTTGCCACCCGACAGCTTCTGCGGTTTGACGCCCATCCGTCACAAATAGTTTAAGATGATTATTTTCTTTTCCGATTAAACGGGGTGGTCGCTGAAGCGACAAGTTACGCATAGCAATTCGCGGTGAGGGATTATCCTCACCAAAAGGTTCAAGAAGGTGAAGTTTCTGAATGACTTCTAAGGATAAATAAGACATCTGAATTTCAAACTCTATGCTCAACTGCTGAATGAAATCTTCGTCGGAGAGATGCTCACAAACGTAGCGATTAAACCGTCTCTCAAATTTCGGGATGTTCTCCGTTTTAATTGTTAGCCCGGCTGCCGCTTTGTGTCCCCCGTGCTTAATTAGCAGGTCGGTGCAAGCGTTCAGGCTATCCGCGAGGTTAATGCCGTCAATGCCGCGTCCTGACCCGTGCGCTTCTTCGCCATCAATTGCCAGAAGAAATACAGGACGATAATATTGCTCAAGAATCCGCGAGGCGACAATTCCAATAACCCCTTGATGCCACCCCTTGTGCGCGATGACAAGACCTTTAACTTTATCTAGATCCACATCCTTTTTAATCTTAGCGATTGCTTGTTTCCGAATGCGATTTTCCGCGTCCCGCCGCTCTCGATTATGAGTGTCTAGTTCCTCAGCGATCGGTAACGCCTCTTCGTAGGAGTCCACCGTCAGTAAACGAACGACTTTCTCGGCGGCGTCCATCCGTCCGGCAGCATTAAGACGTGGACCCAACACATAAGATAACGTATGTCCAACGATAGGCTTATCAGGACTATAGTTCGCTACGTCGCAGAGTGCGCGAATGCCCGGACGTTCGCGCTTATTGAGTTCTGCCAGCCCCAATTTTGTAAGCACCCGATTTTCGCCGGTTAACGTTGCGATGTCCACAACTGTGCCAAGCGCAACTAAATCTAGTTGAGATTGCAAAAAAGGGGATACCTCAACATCACCTATCAATCCATGGGCAAGCTTGAAGGCTAATCCGACTCCGGCAAGCCCTTCGAAAGGATACTCGCTCTCCGGCATTTTGGGGGTAATCACCGCATAAGCGGGAGGGAGTGCATCGGGACGCGGCTGATGGTGGTCTGTAATAATTACGTCTATCCCGATTTCGTTCGCAAAGCGTACCTCTTGAATTGAAGTGATGCCGCAATCGACAGTGATTAAAAGATTGCAACCATCCTCCCCTAATCTGCGAAGCGCAGTTTTGTTGAGACCATACCCTTCTTCAAATCGATTGGGAATATGAAAATTAACAGGAACATCAAGATTGCGAAATGTGTTCAGCAACAGTGCTGTAGCCGTCGTCCCATCTGTGTCATAATCTCCGTAGACCCAAATCTTTTCTCCACCCTTGATCGCTGAATGAAGACGTTCAACCGCTTTTTCCATACCGTACATCTGGAACGGTGAATGAAGATTAGAAAACGTTGGATACAAATGTACTCGCGCCGCTTCCTCCGTCTCAATCCCTCGGTTGACAAGCAGTTGGGCGATTAACTGCGGGATACCCAGCCTCACCGCTAGTCGAGTGCTTGTCTCAATATTGGGGCTTCTGACGTTCCAGATTTTCTGTTTCATGACAGCAAGTATATTATCACGAAGTCATCTTCTCGTCAAGTGGAGATTTGGCAATCCTCCCATTAACAATCTCCGAGCTTGGTGAGCATTCGTAGATCCTGTACTTCGGCGGCAGAGTACGATCGCCTCATCAGATTGCCAATCTGCAATGCCCCTGTTCCATCGTTGCATTCAAGGTTAATGACCACTGCTTAGATTGGTGAATCCCGGTCTGAGAATCGTGACAGAATAAGTCCAAGCCCGTTTTTCGGCTTGCCTTAGACGCCGGACTATGGCAAAATATCTTCTGATGAAGTGTTTCTCCCAAAAAGCGAACCTTTTTCAAGGTTGTTTGTCTAAGCAATAACATGAAAAAAAACAGGTTGTGCTGTCAACTATGGAAAGTTCATCCGTTGCGCATTTCATCTCCGAAGAGGTTGAAGAACCGGGCGACCAACAGGAACGAGAATTAGTTAAGCACTGCCAAGGGGGTGATTCTCAGGCGATGGAACAGATTGTGCGTCTGTATCAGAATCAGGTCTACAATATCGCCTACGGTATGCTCGGTAGTTCGGAAGATGCGCAAGATATCACTCAGGATGTGTTCCTATCGGTCTGGGAAAAGATCGGGCAGTTCCAATTCAAATCTCGTTTTTCCACATGGCTTTATCGGATTGTGACAAACATGTGCATCAATGAGAAAAATCGCCGCCAGCGACGCCAGACATCGCCAACGGAAATGGATGATTCGCAAGCCTGGACACCTATTGATTCCAGAACGCCTGAAAAAGAGGTTCTTTTAGCTGAACAACAAGAGATGCTGCAAGCTGCCCTGGGACAGCTCAAACAAGATTACCGAAAGATTCTCATCCTTCGTGAGATGGAAAACCTGTCTTACGATGAGTTAGCGGAAGTGCTCAATTGCTCCGTTGGGCGCGTGAAATCACGTCTGCATGAGGCAAGAACTATATTGAGAAAGATTTTGAAACAGAAAGATTGGTGAGCTCATATGAAACATCGTCGTATTCAAAAACTGCTGTCTGCGTATGTGGATGATGAATTAAGCCTACAAGAACGTGAACAACTTGAGATGCACATACACGCTTGTGATGAATGTGCCGAAATCCTTTCAGAACTCAAGCAAAACAGCCAATGGATTGCAGATTTACGGCAGCCGACACCGCCGAGGATTTGGGAAGCTGTTCAAGAACAGATAATCAGCGGACGGCAGACCAAAAACCGCAGCCGCTCCGGTCATATCTGGCACCGATGGGTCTTTCGCCCAGTTCCTGCGGTTGTGGGGACGTTTGTCATCGCGTGCTTGGTGTTAGCATTAATTTATTTCAATCCGAATCAGAATTACCACGATGATCTGATCGACTTATACGTGGCGATTCACACGGATAATGAAATGCACAATCTCGTCGCGCAAAACACCAACGTCAATCAACCCTTTGAACACACTGAACCAGAGCTTCCAGAAGAAACTGAAATCTTCCTAGCTGCCCATTTCGGAGATTAAATCCATGATTTTCAGACAAAAACGACAAATCTTGAATATCATGTTCGCTCTGCTGATTGTGACATGCGATGCAGCGGCAGAAACTGAGTCAAACGATTCACTTGATCTTGCTTCTGAAATTTTTCAACGTCTGAAGTCAGCGGAACATGAGGTCAGCTATGTTGGTAAACGGTTATTGATTAGTTGGACGCACGACGGTTGTTCTGCACGTGAGGAGCTTGTTGTCCACCAGCCCCCTTCAATTCATCTTATTAAGATGGTAGCGCCGTTATACGAGCGTTCTCGCCCAAAATCTCGTGGCGGCTGGAGGAAACGCGGAAGAGCAGGCTCTAAATCTGAAGCGCCTATCAGACGTCATTTTGAAGGAAAGGCTTTTTTCCGCGCACCACACAAAATTGTTGAGCGATTATCGCAGAACAATTCGGAGTTATTAGTTCAGAATTACACTGTTCAGTATCACACCACTGAAGAGAAGATTGCTGGCTACAAGACCAACCTGTTGACCATTGCCCCTCGGCCCGAAATTGAGGATAGACCAACAAAGCGCATCTGGATAGCAGAGAATAAGGGAGTTATCTTGAGAATTGAACACCTTGACGCCAAAGAGAATCTCCGATTTCTGTCAGTCTATACCCAGATTAGTTTCCAGCCCGAAAAAATACAGGAAGAATTAGCTGAATTTCAATCCAAAAAGAAATTCAAGCCCGACGATTCTCAACGACGCGGTAAATCCATATCCTTGTCAGATGCACAAAAGGCACTGGATAATCGGTTAGTTTTACCAGCATACCTTCCACCAGGGTTTAAATTACAGCAGATTACGCAGATTGAATTCGGTCCTAAGCGAGCGATGTCTCTTCGAGCTCCTAGACCGACAGCCCATTTACGATATACCGATGGACTCATGGAATTCTCTCTGTTTGAATCAAAACGCAAGTCGCGTCGTAAGCAACGAGGTGTGCAGACCTTCTCAGGGGGTGGAGTTAAAATCATGCAATTCGACGGAACACCTGTGGAAATTATGAAACGTCATCAGACACTTATTCTTAAATGGTTTCAAGGTGAGGTCAATTTTGCTTTAATCAGCGAGTTACACCAACCTGAAATCATCCGAATTGCAAAATCATTGATTCTCGACGCTGAGCAACAACGCAAATGACAGCTTTAGAAGACTTGAAGCCTATCGACACGCGCTATTAAAACGCGAGGCGTGGACGAAAAGAACAGTGACTAGTGCTAAGTGGAGAGTGGGGGGCAAAACGATGATTTTAACTCATCACTCGTCACTAGCCACTGCCTCTCAACGGCAGCGTGATTGTGGACTACTTCACGCACCTTCACGAAACGGGGAAATCGCCGGCTACGATTGCGCAAGCGGTCGTCAATATCAAGTGGTGCGCTAATAACGCGGGGATCAACCGAGTGAATAACGAGGGCGATAGAGTTTCCGATGTTGTGGATGTAATCGCAGAACGGACGCTGACTGGTATCCGTCGAGACGGGGTGATACGCGGTCGCGGTCAAGTGAACGGCTTGACATGGACGGACATTGAGCGCGTGTGTTCGTTAGTCGTCGCGGTGAACGTCGAGGATATCCAAGGCGGAGTGTTGGCAATCCAGCAGAGCAAGACTAACCAAGAGGGGCGCGGTGAAGCGCTTTATATCGGTGAATCGACACGGCGCGCGATTAAGCGTTACCTGCAGGAAAGCCGGCATCGAATCCGGGGCGCTGTTCCGCCGGGTTCGATACCAACAGCATCTTGGGAAGGGACGGCTATCGGTTGACGGTGCACGGAACGATCAACTGAGCGGGATAGCGAAGGCGATAGTTTCTCCCCAAGCGGTGGGCAAATGAAGCGGGCGTTGAAGGATTCATCAGCGGACATTCGCTCCGTGTCGGCTCTGCGGTCTCGCTAGCGCGTGCCGGTGCAACCGTTGTTGAGATGCAAACAGCGGGCGTTGGAAATCACCGGCAATGCCAGCGCATTATGCGTGTGCGGAACTCGCAGAACGCGAAGCGGTCGCTCGGTTCAAATGTGGGAAATGAAAAGGCAGTGTCCAGTGGCTAGTAGCCAGTGAAATACAGTTTTTACTGGTTACTGACCACTGTCACTGGCAACTGCTTCTAGTACCGGGTTCGACCGGCTCATCTACAGTAAGGGACACGTGCACAATTACCGGGTTGATTACAATAGTCAACAAGAACATTTTTAAGCTTATGTCCTGCCTTTTTATAATCAACTAGCCATGGAAGGTACAGCTTCGTGCTGTCGTTATTTAAGGTTCGCAAACTTCGGTTCCTTTTCTCTGATGACAAACTGTACGACGGTGGCGAGTCTGCATCTTACTTCAATACCGGCGTAATCCCAATCGTAATGTTGATATTTCTCTGAACTACTTCCACCGCCTTGGTTTTGCCCAAATTTGCTAGTTAATTCGTCTCTTACATCGTCGCAGTTGCTGCCGATACCGTTGCCTCCTTCGGTTTTTGCAGTGTGCGGCGCGCTTATCATTATTTCGCGGATACGATTGGAACGAAGATAAACGGTTAATCCAGCGTTTTTCCAGTTGACCCTGGTGTCCCATCTATCTGTGATGGTAGATTCCTCGCGATGGGTAGGCTCTCCATACAGGTCAATTATTCTCCAGAGCCGGTCGCTCAGCTTAATGCCCGCGATTTCCTCTCCTGGCACGATTAAGGAATTAGTGACTTTGACCTCCGCCGATTTAGTGGTTTTGTTTATCCCATCGTCGACGGTTAGAGTAATGGTTGCGACGCCCAAATCAATTGGTGCAGTCCAAAACACTATCGACGACAATGTTTTCGTATACTTCAATTTCCCCGGCGCTTGCCAGGTATAGGTGAGTGTATTCCCATCTTCGTCTTCAGCTACTGCTTCAAGTGTAATGCGCGCACCCGCGCGAATCTGGTCTGGTACAACGATTTTCTTGATGACAGGTGCTGCAAGATTGGGCTTAATGGGCTTAGGTTCAGGAGCAACCACGCGATCGATTACTGGCCTCTCATTATCTCCACAAGCCAATATGGCGATTGAAATAATAACCGATAGAATCATTTTCACTTTCATTGTTGTTGCCCTCCTTCCGTTGTTCGATGGACGGTGCGAAGGCTACCGGGGTTTAGTAGCCTTCGCTGTTTTGAAGCTACTTCTGTTTTACAGAAGCCCAGGTTGTAGTTAATGTCCGTCGTGGTTTTAGTTTAGGCGGTGCTGCTGGTGATTGATATTCCACGCCGTCTAATGGGTCTAGTTCTACGTTTTGGTTTCCATCGGGATAGCCGAGTGTAAGTGTATAGTCTGAGTCATTAGATTCATAAACATAAACTTTATTAGGATCGGATTCTAGGGTTAGGATACGACCTTCAAAGTAGATGGCGGAATCTATATTAGGGTTAGTTAGGCGTGCCAATTCGATTTCGCTGTCTAAAGCCAACTCTATGTTGTCGTCATGTTGGATGTTTTGAATTTCTAATTCTGAATTTTGTGGTTCTTGGTGTGCTTGTGCGGCTCCACCTTGACATGGGCTGCAGATGGTTTCTAAGTCATTATCTTCGTCATGATATTGATATGTATCTCCGGGAGTCCATAGCGACCCTTTTGCTTCTGCGTCTCCGTGCCAACATTCGCCTGTGGCTATTGTTTTCACAAGGCTTATTGTTGGGGAGACATACCTACGTTCTCCGAACAGATCGTGTACCCTACCGCTTTCTGGCCAAAACTTGTAATCACCGCGTCCAACATTCGGCGAGCCGCCAGGTTCATGATAATAAACCTGCAACCAGACATAACCTTTGTGTAGATGATTTCGACCAGATTGATTGCCGGTATTTAATGTGCATTGAGCGCTACAAACCATTCTTACGACGCAAGGGTCTCCTGTTACGTGTTCCTCTACCGTTGCGGTTGGCTCTATAGAGAAATTTGGGAGGTGTGCGTCAACACTTTGAACGAACAAACTTAGAACTACGAGAATCGCTAGTGATGTTACTCTGTGCCTGAACATTGTGAAATCCTCCATTCTTATTTGGTGTTAGTTTGCAGTTGCAAGTCGGGATACTTACCCTGTTGACACTAAACGGTCACCCCGAAAATTTTTGCGACCACTGCAGACCGTTCTGCAGCTTGAGGTACTGTCCATGGTAATAAGCAAGTTATGTGCCAATACTAATAATTCCCTACAATTTAGGCTCCGTTTGGACTCGGAAATCCTTATGTGTCAAGGGATACGGGCAGTTAAATTGTTTTTCAAACTAGAGCGGTAGCGTCCTGACGAGATATGGAAAGGGGTGCGCCACAATTCGGGGAAATTGGGGTCGAGAGGCGAGCGAAGCCTTGCTAGACAAGAATTTGGGCAATGTGCGCCAAATGTGTGCAAAAGCGCCAAATGGCGCACCCCTTTGAAGGAGTGGTTGTCGGTGAAAGTAGAGGGTTGATACAAATTAGAGAGCGAGGTTGGGAAAAGCAAACACCGTTTCACTCATCGTCCGATGACGTTCGGGAACGGTTTAAACGCTTGTTCAGCGCATTTTTCGACATGCCCAAGAGTTGAGCGGCAACCGTTTGGTTGCCACGAGCACGGTTGAGGGCTTCACCAATTATAAGCCGTTTGACGGCATTTTCGGTTATACCCAAAGCTTCGGCAATCTCTCTGTAGCTCATGCCCGCATTTCGCAGGCGTAACGGTTCTCGTATTGAGTCGGGGAGTCAATCAATTGCAATTTCAAGCCCGTCTTGCAGCTCGGTGATTTCCGCTCGTTGCGCGGCGCGGCGATGCGCAAGCGTTGCGGCGACCTCAAACACCTCCGCTTCATCGCCACGATGCGAGAACGATATACACTCAACCTGTTTTTGGCGTTTTCGATACCTTCGAGCTATGAGTCGAGATGCTATGACGAACATCCAGCCGGCAAATTTTTCTAGGCGGTCAAGTTTTCGCAGACATTGGAAGACTTCAATAAAGGTCTCTTGGACAACGTCTTCAGCATCTTCTTGGTTCCCCATTTTCTTGAAGGCGTACGATAGTAAACGGGCTTTGTACCTGCTATGGAGCAGAGAGAAGGCGTTATTATCGCCCTCCAAAGTTTGACGTACCAATTCGGCATCGCTCGACTTCGCATCAACTCGCATAGCACTCCCCAGAGCAGATTGACAGGGGCATTCACACCTTAAGTGCGATCTAATACGGTTTAAAATTAAGTGTACAAATTAGGCTAAAGAGTGTCACACAAAATTCGATTTTTTTTCGTAACAAGTTGTTACCGGTTTTCAGATATAAAACGCAAGGACGTTTTGCACCGCGCCCCCTCCAACTCCCCCTTGTTAAAGGGGAAGAGATTCGTAACTTGAAGAGAAAAGCCTGTATCTACTTCTTGCGATACAATAAGAGTGAAGAAGATGGTCAAAATTCGATTGACACTGCAATCAATTACGTGATACCATTACCAAAACAGGTGATACAGAACTGTTCCCTGATATACAAGATTGAAATTGACTTGGAAGCTGGAGTGTACGATGATAGCTCCTACGAACCAGGAACTCGTCGAGCGTTGGTGTAGCGAGCCGGCGCCGCTGCTTCCGTTGCTACACGCCTTTCACGACCGAGACGGTTTTATTTCGGATGAGTCCCTCCGGCGTGCGGCTCTCGGGCTCAAAATTCCACTGGCAGATCTCTTCGGCATCGTCACTTTCTACCACCACTTCTCCTGTACCTCCCCGGGACAACGTGCGCCGCGGGTCTGCATGGGTCCCGTATGTTCTTTAGAAGGTGGAAAAGAAATCATCGAAGATCTCAGGGAGGAAGGCGCGACAGCGATGCCCTGTGCAGGTCGCTGCGACGATTTCGTTCCTGTTCTGGAAGGCCACAAGGTATTCGTTGGAGCAAATTCGGATACACTAGCAGCTCGACCTTCGCCTTTACCTCCGCCGAATCCGGGCGGTATCGAAGAGTGTGTCTTCGCCTCGATTCGCACGCCTGGCAGATCTAACATTGAGGGCTACTGCCGAACCGGCGGCTACGAAGGGCTTGAGCGGGCTGTGAAGGAGATGCGACCTAACGAGGTTATCGAGCTTGTCACAAAAAGCAAGCTGGCGGGACGCGGAGGTGCGGGCTTTCCAACCGGACTCAAGTGGAAAGCGGTTGCCGAAGCCCCTGGCAATCCGAAAACAATTATCTGCAACGCGGATGAGGGCGAGCCCGGATGCTTTAAGGACCGGGCAATCCTCGATTACGACCCGCACGTTATAATCGAGGGAATGGCGTTCGCAGCCTACGCCACTGGTGCAACACGCGGCTTTATCTACCTTCGGTATGAGTACCCTGACACATTCAAGATTCTCGAACGTGCGATTGCTGAAGCAGAGGCAGGCGGTTACCTCGGCGAGGAGGTGCTTGGAAGTGATTTCAGTTTCCGCATTCACCTGAGACGCGGAGCTGGTGCGTACATCTGCGGAGAGGAAGGCTCACTACTGAATAGTCTAGAAGGGAAACATCCCTTCCCACGCAACCGCCCACCCTATCCGGTGACGCACGGTTACGAGAATCTGCCCACAGCTGTCAACAACGTCGAGACCCTCGCCTCGGTGCCACATATCCTGCGCTGGGGCGCAGACTGGTATCGGGCGCTCGGCATGAAAGGTCACGCTGGCACAAAAGTAATCAGTCTTTCTGGCGATATCCGAAGACCCGGTAACTACGAAGTGCCGTTTGGGCTGCCGCTGAAGACGCTGCTTTATGACTGGGCAGGCGGTCCACGCGACAACCATTCGATTCAGTCGGTTACAATGGCGGGGCTTTCAGGCGGCTTTCTCGCAGGAGAGGATCTTGACGTTACACTTGATGAGGCAAGCTTGCGGAGCAAAGGCTCAATGCTCGGCGCTGGCGGGATAATAGTGTTCGATGACAGTCGGGACATGGTCCAATCGGCACGCAGCGCGATGGAATTCTTTGCCGAAGAGTCATGCGGAAAGTGTTTCCCATGTCGAATCGGCACGCAGCGCCTCACCGAGCGCTTAGCTATGAAGGCGGGGCCCAAAGAACTGGGAAAATGGATTGCCGAGGTGAAAGACATCGGTAGGGTAATGAAAGCAACCAGTGCATGTGGACTCGGGATGGCAGCACCGCTAATTACAGACAGCTTGATGAAGTATTTTCCGGAACGGATTGCGCAATACTTTGAGGCTTGAGACAGAACAGAAATGCAGATTCAGTGTGATTTCACGGCAGAATCCGAATTTTATGACAATAGGATGTCCGCAACGACAAAAGCACTCAGTGAAAAAAGGAAGCACGCGATGAATTCGACCCAGATAGAAACGCAGCCTGCCACAATAACACTGGATGGCGAGACGAAGACCTTTACAGAGGGTGGAACGATTTACGATGTCGCGCACCGCCATGGAATAAATATTCCGACGCTCTGTTATGATCCCCGCCTTGATTCCTTCGGAGCATGTCGCCTCTGCATCGTCGAACTTGAAGGAACGCGAAATCCGGTTGCCTCCTGCACGACGAAGGCAACACCCGGTATGGTCGTCCGAACAGTAACGGAGGAAATCGAGAAGCACCGCAAGGTTCTGCTTGAGATGGTCGTCTCCGAGAACCGAGAACTTGATGTCCATCCGCTGCGCGGCTATGCGTCACAAGAGCTTATGACCCTTGTCGAACGCTACCGGGCACGCACGGGGCGCTTCAAGGGCAAACAATCCGGCGTTAGCAACACGGACGACGAAAATCCCTTCATTCTGCGCGATTACGATCTTTGTATTTCCTGTTACCGGTGTGTGCGTGTTTGTGCTGAACAGGAGGGAGATTACGCCATAAGCGTAATGAATCGTGGCTTCGACACGCAGATTACGACTGAGTTCAACGGTTTTTTGAAAGGCTCTGCATGCACCTTTTGTGGACAATGCGTACAGACGTGCCCCACCGGGGCACTTGCTGACAAGAAGGCACTACGTGCAAAGAATCTCCCGGGCGAAATCGAGAAAACACGCTCGATTTGCCCATACTGCGGCGTCGGTTGTTCGGTTGACATTTTGACCAAAAAAGATAAGCTCATCGGTATCCACCCGGCAATGGATGGTCCCGCAAACCAAGGCGCGCTTTGTGTTAAGGGTCAATTCGCCTTCGATTTTGTGCAGCACTCTGACCGGTTGTCTACACCGTTAGTTCGCAGCAACGACGGTCAACTCCGCCAAGCGAGTTGGGACGAAGCGCTCGATCGCGCGGCTGATGGTTTCCGCAAAGTGCGAGAGAAATACGGTAGACATAGCATTTACGGTGTTGCTTCGGGCCGTGCACCGAGTGAAGCAGCTTACCTTATGCAGAAGTTCATCCGCGCTGGCTTCGGAACGAACTACATAGACAACTGTAGCCGTGCCTGACACGCGCCGACGGTTGCCGGTCTGGCAGCCACAATCGGACGCGGTGCGATGTCGAACCCGCTCATTGACATGGAGAAACCTGATGTTATTTTCTGCATTGGGACAAATATGACCGAATGCCATCCTGTAGCGGCAACACGCCTCAAGAAAGCAATTGCACGGGGAGCAAAGCTTATCGTTGCCGATCCGCGGCGGATTGGACTCGTAGGCCTATCGAATCTCTATCTCCCGATTCGGGTCGGTTCGGATGTTGCACTCTTGCTCGCAATGGCGCACGTAATCGCCCGTGAGGGGCTTGTCGATTTTGATTTCATCTCGAATCGCACGACCGACAGTGAGAACTTTCTCAAGCATGTCAAGGCGTTCCCGCCGGAGTGGGCTGAAACGATAACGGGTGTCCCTGCGAGAGATATTGAACTGGCGGCGATTTCGTACGGTACGGCTGACAAGGCTGCAATCTATTATACACTCGGCGTCACCGAGCACATCTGTGGTGTTGACAATGTACAGAGTCTCTGTAACCTCGTCCTTATGACCGGCAACATCGGTCGTGAGGGAACCGGCATTAACCCGATGCGCGGTCAGAACAACATCCAAGGTGCGGGAGATAGTGGAGCACTCCCGAACAACTACCCTGGTTTCCAACCCGTCACCGATCCTGCGAACCAAGCGAAATTCAATACCCTCTATGGTACCAACATAGACCTAGACAAGGGAATCACCAAAGTAACGGCGCTCGACCTCTGCGGCGATCAGATTCGGGCAATGCTTATTGATGGCGAGAACACACTGCTCTCCGATCCCAATCGAGCACACTGTGAACACGCACTCAGGAGTCTCGACCATCTCGTTGTGATGGATATCTTCTTAACCGATACCGCACAACTCGCCGATGTCGTGTTGCCCGCGACTGCCTGGGGCGAGACCGACGGGGTGTGTACAAACACAGAACGCCGTGTACAGCGCGTTCGCGCTGCTGTGCCGCCACCGGGTCAGGCAAAGCCGGACTGGTGGATTATTTCCCAGATAGCCAAACGCCTCGGTTTTCAGGGCTTCGATTTCGGGTCCGCAAAGGAGATTTTCAACGAACTCTGTAGTGTTTCAACCCTCTACGCGGGTATCGACTGGGACCGGATTGACGAGGGGATGTACCAGTGGCCGGTTCCTCACAGAGAGCACCCCGGCACACCGATGCTACACCAGGATGAGTTCGAGAACGGTCGCGGCATCTTCAAGCTCATATACTATCGAGATCCGGCAGAGACAGTCGGAAAGGACTTCCCCGTCTGGCTTACAACCGGGCGCCGACTTGAGTCCTACCACACACGCACACAAACCGGTCGTTCGCAGGGCATCGACTATCTGCTGTCAGAGGAGGCCCTTGAGGTTAACCCTAACGACGTTGAGGCATGGGAGCTTACGGATGGTGGTTGGTGCCAGATGACGAGCGCACGCGGATCTGTAAAGATCAAAGTTAAAGCCACGCAGCGTTCCCCACGTGGGACGGTGTTCGCCAGCTTTAGCTTCAGCGATGTGCCTGTGAACATCCTAACAGGCTCAGGCTATGACCCGGTTACACAGACCGCTGAACTCAAAGTCTGCCCCGTCCGCATAGAACCTGCCAAGGTGCCGATGTCGGCTTCCCACTGACTCAGATTCCAACACATTCAACCCCCTCCAGAAGTAGCGGTTTCCTGTGATAAAATCCATTAGAAATCCATCTTAACGATGGCAACGCTGTTGTTGCTGCTTGGTCGACGTTTAATCAATGCTTGTTGAACGAGATAGCACTAGGAGAACATAATGAAGATTAAAGAGATACAACCTGTCAAAGTGAACATTCCATTCCGTGACATCAAGCACACACTGCCACGACGCCCGTCTTGGGTCGAAAGCGCGGAAGTCGCCAACCCGATGTCGAAATATCCTAGATATAAACGTCACCGGTCCAGTTGGTTGCCGAAATGGGGAGATGTCTTTGTGAAGGTCACCGTGGAAGATGGCACGTGGGGACTAGGGCAAACCTCGTTTGGAGACCCTGTGGCTACCATTATTGATGGCCACTTCGCTCCAATGCTGATAGGTGAAAACTGTTTCGCAGTCGAGAAAATCTGGGATATGATGTTCCGGATGTCGAAACCCTACGGTTCACTTGGCTTGACAAGCTGTGCAATGAGCGCGATTGACCTCGCCCTGTGGGATGTTATGGGCAAAATTAGGAACCAGCCCGTTTACGAGTTGTTAGGTGGACCGGTACGAGATAGACTCTTCGCATATGCAACTGGCAACGACACAGATTGGCAGATTGAACTCGGATTCAAGGCCGTGAAACTAGCGTGCCCCTATGGCCCCACTGACGGGCTATGGGGACTGAATGCGAATGAAAAACTCGTTGCTGAGACACGCGAGTTGGTCGGTGATAGCGTAGAGATTATGCTGGATTGCTACATGGCTTTCGATGTCGATTACACGATTCGCTTGGCTCGCCGGCTCAAGGCGTACCAACTGAAATGGATTGAAGAATTTCTCATTCCCGAGGATATTGATGGGCACGTAGTGGTTCGCAATGCCGTAAACTGGATGTCCCTCGCTAGCGGAGAACATCTACACACCCGGTGGCCCTTCAAGCTGCTTATTGAGCAAGGGTGTTTGGACATTCTTCAGCCGGATATTTTTTGGGTTGGTGGGATCACGGAATGTGTTAAGATTTGCCACATGGCAGATGCAGCCGGGCTGACCGTCATTTTTCACGGCGGCGGTCTGAATCAGTATGGACTTCATCTCTCCGCTGCGATGCCCAATACACCTTGGGTTGAATACTTCGTCGGAACACCCCCCGGAGTACCGTTGGAAGAAACAAAACCGTTTGAAGGCGAGTCAGTACCCAAGAACAGCTACATTACACCGAATGATGGCCCTGGATTTGGCTTAGACATTAAGCAAGAATGGATACTGCCCTTTTGGGATTGACACGGTTAATGATAAGACTTCATTGAACTGCCCCAGCTAATTCGAAGGACTTTCGGGGTTACCGTGCAATCGAGGCAACGGATGGGGGCGAACGAGAATGCCGCCCTGTTCATACGATTCCATCGCCGCCCATGTATATTCCAGAGCTGCCAATGCGTCCCTCCCCGAAGCCCTTAATCGGTCATGATGCGCATCGTTTGTGATGTCTTTCAGAAAAGCATGAATTCTTCGATGAAAAGTTTGCCCGAAATCTGTTATACCGGAATTCGTGACGATTGGCATCGAAGATGCTCCCACGTCCAATTTTTCGGGTTGTGAGGCATTCCCCGCGCCGGAACCTGGCCAGAATGTTACCTTCTCAATGCAATTTTCCACGCAGAACGTGCCTCGGGTTCCACCCACTTCAATACTCCACCAGCCACCCAAGCCAAACGTCGTGTCACCCCGTTGGCTGAGAAGATAGCCGATGCAGTCATTGGCAAATTTGACGTGTATGCTGTTGATTGATAACATGACATCGCCTGCACCTTTACGAAAGCTTGACCGACCCACAAATGCCTGGACGTGCGTGACATCGCCGCAGAAATATCGCATCACACTGAAGGGGTGCGATAGAAAAGCTTTCATATGGAAGTACGGGAAGCCCTTAATTTTGGGTGAATCCTGAGGACGATAGGTCCATTCACTCCCGGCGAACCCTATCTTATGTAAGCAGTAGACAAGTTCGCCCACTTCACCATCCTCAATATACTGCTTCGCCCGATCGGCTGGCGGTGTGAAATAATGGTTTAAGTTGCATCCGAGGTAGACATTTTTCTCTTCTGCTTTGGCGACCATATCTCGCGCTTCGTGAACGTCATTGGAGAGAGGTTTCTCGACGAGAACATGCTTGCCAGCTTCCAGTGCCTGCATGGTTGGCTCGTAGTGCCAACTGCCGTTCTCATTTCCCCCTGTGCTGACATCAACAATGTCAAGCTCGGATTCGCTCTCCAGCATGTCCTTGAGACTATAGTGCGCTCTCACACCGAACTGATCCGCCACACTGTCCGCACGCTCTTTGATAACATCACAGACAGCTACAAGCTCTGCCAGCTCGTCGGTTGCATAACAGCTTGTATGGTTGGTGCCGATTCCACTCAGGCCAACGACACCGACTTTCAAAGTCATCTATTTGGATTCCTCCTCATAGACATCAATGTCCAGTTTATGAGAATGTTAGAGATGGGCGAGTTGATTCAGGCTTCTCCGCCAACCCGTATTTTCGACAAAATGTACGGAGATTTGAATTTTACCATATTGGTAAATACCAGTCAAGCGCGAAACGCGACCGATGCACTATTGACGATATCGCCCCAAATCCCTTGTAGCGTGGGACAGATTTTCCTTCTGTTTTACCGATTTCATCGAGTTGAGATTTTTGTCGGCAAAGAGAAAATAGGACACCAATAGGTGACATGGGACTAACGGTTTTTCCTCTGCGTTGAAAGATTCAGACACACCGAAGCAAAAAGGAACGCCCTCCGTATTTTAATTTACTGCGATTTCAGGCTTGATTTTGAAACAATACAGTGCTATAATTTGCCAGAGTATTTAAGAGGAAACGCAGTTTAATGAAGAGTGAAAATAGAAATGCAAATCAATTTTCAGAAAGTCATCGATCTCTCCTACCCAGTCGATGAAAACAGCCCGCGGGAACTCCCAATCCATCCTGCTAGGATTTACGACACAGCAACAATGGAGAAGGATGGTTACTTTGAGAGCCGCGTTGATTTATCCGGTCACTATTCGACTCATATCGACGTTCCGTGCCTGATGTATGCCGATGGGTATACTATTGCTGAAATCCCTCAAGATAAGTTGACGGGGTATGCCATCCTGATGGATTTTTCCGCAACCAAGCAGCCAGAAGATGCGGTAACTGCGGGAGATATCGAAATATGGATGGCTAAGAACCGTGATATTTCTCCGGGAAGCATCGTATTTATGCGAACCGGAATGGACAGATATGCATTTCAGGACATCTTCAATCGTAAATGGATTGGCTTTAGCGGTGATGCTGCTGAACTGCTCGTCAAGAAAGGCATCAAGGTTATTGGGACGGACGCGTGTAGTATTGATGCGATGTCCGGACATCAGACGGAGGAGTTCCCCGCCCATCACACCTTTCTCGGCACAGGCATTCCGCAAGTGGAAGATCTTTGCAACTTGAGCCTAACACCCACACATTTTTACGTGGTGATTGCACCACTGAAATTAGTACGGAGTTCCGGCGCCCCGACGCGCGTCTTCGCTTTCGTATAGTGAAAATCTCGCTCGGAAGTGAAGAAGCGAGCATGGGATTGCACAAGATGGGTGCGTGAATGATTTCGTGGTGTTTTCCCTGAAGAACGCCGCAGGAATGATTGAAGAATTCCGCCGCTAACGAGGGATAAGTCGCCGGGGTGATGGTTTGAGCGCGGTAATGTACAAGAGAGAATCCTAAACAGCATTCCAGTTTGAAATCTTGTCACATTTCATGCACTCCACTCTACGCCACGGTTATGCAGATTAGCGATTTTCTCCCACAAATCGAACACCGCTATCCAGTTACTGAACGAATTATTCAACTCGCCTCTAGGCAGATTTCTATGACTGTTGTAGAGGACCCCGATTCGTTACTTGAGACGTTAAGTCGAGAGGGGCGCAACGGAACACTACATCTTCCGTATTGGGTATATTTGTGGTCTTCATCAATTGGTTTGGCGAACCACCTCGACCTCACCATAAGATTAGCAGGGCAGCGCATCCTGGAGGTTGGTTGTGGATTCGGACTCGCTGGAATTGTGGGGTGTCAGCAAGGTGGCAAGGTGCTTTTCACCGACTGTGAAAGAGACGCACTATTGTTAGCTCGGTACAACGTCTGGCAACACGGGTGTGCAGACAGAGCAACCTTTGCTCAAATGGATTGGAATGCACCGTGTGTGAAAGGAAAATTTTCATTCATTCTCGCATCAGACGTCATCTACGAGGAAAAAAACTGGCGATCCCTCATATTTCTGTTTCAGAGGCATCTCGTTGCTGATGGTGAAGCAATTGTCTCTGAACCGAGTCGAACCAACGCCGTTGGATTTTTGAACCTTCTTGAGCTTTGTGGATTTACCCATAAAAAACAGGCTTACGTTGTATTTCCGGAAGGACACCCGTCAACCATTTCCGTTTATTGCGTAAAGCGTACTTGACCCGAAGTTCCAGAACAGAGAGTAGAGAATAATTGCCACAAAAATTGACAATTTTTAGGAATTCTCTCCGCGTCTTGTTGAAACTTTCCGTATCGTAAGAACGTTTTGTCAATACATCTTGTCTTTCACTTTTCGCGCTCAAGGAGAGAATAATGATTAAACTATGCAGACCTCCAATTTGCTCACACATCATTCTATTCGGTATGGTCGTATGGCTGATTGGTTGTGGCGGCAGCAGCATTGAGAATCCCATTCAAGAACCGGAAGAGAACACCGATAATCTATCACCAGCAGACCAACATACCCAATCACTCAACGTTAATGTTGAGGTGAGCAAGACCACTGTTCAGACGGGAGAAGTGGTTAACATGAAGGCAACCGTTGACGGGATTCGAGGTACAAATCTCCTACTCAATTGGGTGAACGTGACAGAGTACGGCGAACTTTCAGTTGTGAATCAACATAGTGCACTCTGGACCGCGCCACAGACATTGGACTCTCTCGAAGTCAAAGTTGAAGTCATACAACTGATTGCCACGGGAGTTAGCCAAGTAATTTCGGTTAAGGAATCAGGCGTTGATACAAATACCGAAGTCCTTACAGACACCCAAACAATACTGCTTACAGTCACACCAAGTTAATTTCCGTTAGTATAGTTAAGACGAAGCGCCAATTTCGTGAGAGGTCGAGACACCAGCCCAACCAATCTCCAAGGGTTTAGTAAGAAACTCGCCTCCTGTAATAGCGCCGAAACTCTCATTACACAATCTTTGTCACAAACCTTTCCCGTTATAAGGAGTAATAGATGCTAGGGTGTTCACCAAGCGCCGGTCTATGTTCACGATTACGTTTATCCTTTACTAGCGTAACCGTAACCATCCTGATTTTCTTTTTTTCAATAGATACAACTTTAGCTACCACATCGCAGGCATGGGGCTTGTGGCATCGGGTACGTAAGGGAGATACTGTATCGGGTATTGCGAAGAAATACCATGTATCTGTGCGATCCATTTTCAGTGCCAATCGTATCCATTCTCCACGTCGCTTGAACATTGGGAGAAAGTTATTCATCCCCGGTGTCGCACCTTCCCAACGGATTGATGGTACCTGGTATAGAGTTAAGACAGGGGATACGTTATATGGAATTGGAAGAAAACACAACGTTGCGTGGAAGAGCATAAGGAAAGCCAATCCCAAGCTGAGATCCCCACACATGATTCAACCGAAGCAGAAGCTCTTCATCCCCAATCCCCATGCAATAGGTTTCAAAGCCCCACTGCGCAATCGTTTAACGGTTACCTCTAATTACGGTTATCGTCGCCATCCAATCAGTAAGAGGTTGAAATTCCACCACGGCACCGATTTTCGAGCCAAATCGAGAACGCGTGTTTATGCCTCCAAAAGCGGGAGAGTTGTTCGCGCGAGGTGGGATCGCGGATATGGGAGAATCGTTGTCATTGAACATACTGGTGGATATACAACATGGTATGGACACTTGTCTGCCATTCGAGTCAAAGCGGGACAGAAGGTTAAAAGTGGACAGATTATCGGGTTAAGTGGGAGTAGTGGGCATGCAACAGGTCCCCATCTACATTTTGAAATCCGGTGGAAAGGCAAAAGCGTGGATAGCTCTCGCTACATCTAGATGTCATTGGCATAGGTGTTGTCGCCAAGTCTGGGCGGGAGTCGTGCTCTTTTCGCTATTCTTCACTCCATTTGCACTCGCGGCGGATCGTCCTGAAATCGGAGCGAGAGCATTGGGGATGGGCGGCGCTTTTATCAGTAGCGTCGATGATTCAACAGGAGCGTTATGGAATCCGGCAGGGCTTGCGAGCCTTCAAAAGGGAAATTTTATCTACGATCTCTCACAAGGCGGATTTTCTGTTGGGTATCCAATTCATCCAAAAATTGGAACATTCGGTTTCAGCCTGTTGGATTTGAACGGTGACGATCGTTTCTTAATTGAGCATCCGAACAACCCGATTGGGACTTTCGAGAGAGGACACAATCAAGCCATCCTATCCTATGCGAGATCGTTGAGCACAAATTGGTTGATTGGGGGAAATATCGGGTATCGGCGTGCCCCCTACAGAGGCAGTAGATGGAAACAGAGTTATGACTTGGGAATAATTGTGAAAATTACCCCGAACCTCACATTGGGGGCAACGGGGTTCGATATCGCTGGCGTAGAGATTCCGGATGGAAGAGGTAATATTCAGACGTATGATACGCAGGTCGCCCTCGGTGCAACGTGGACACCCCTCCAACATTTGCAGTTGAATAGCATGCTGGACGCGACAGCACGGAAGCTTAAAGCAGGCGCGGAAACGGGAGTGCACGGTGTTGCCTTTCGGTTGGGTTCGGCGATTGATCTGAGAAATCGGGAGCAACCGTTACACTGGAGTTTAGGGCTTTCGATTAGTCGTTGGGGCAAATTGATTCACTATGCTTACTTGGCTCAGTCCAATCTGAAATATAAACACGTGCTTTCCGTCGGTGTTACATTTGGTCCTTTCCCGAAAACCAAAATCGATCAATCCATCCCCCACGTAGAACACCGAGAGAAAAAGAGCCAATCGGTAGCCGACGTCGGGAACATCACTGCCTCTCCAACCTTCCAGATTGCGAAACTGTATGACGTTGAACTTGAACTTATCCTCGCCATGGTAAGGGTAGAATCAAACTTCCAGCCTGATGCAATTTCAAACTCCGGAGCAGTTGGGCTAACACAATTGATGTCTTTCACCGCTCGGGAACTTGGGCTGAAAGTCCCAAACTATCGGAATTCACACAAGCCAACTCGAGATCCGCAAACGGATGAACGCTTTCATCCGCGCAAAAACTTGGAA
Source organism: Candidatus Poribacteria bacterium (assembly GCA_965198175.1). Classification (GTDB taxonomy): domain Bacteria; phylum Poribacteria; class WGA-4E; order WGA-4E; family PCPOR2b; genus JAPPKS01. The sequence continues at coordinate 4,390,013 of OZ240245.1, read as the reverse complement.
GCCGGCGTTAAGTATCTGAGCCGTATGCTGAAAAGGTACGATGGCAACTATGCGCTTGCACTTGCCGCTTATAATGCAGGTCCTGGACGAGTACAGAGGAATGTTCCGTTAATGCGCCAAACCGAACAACATGTTAGCAAAGTACTCAAACACTACTATCGATACAAAGCAAATCCCACCACCAAAGATGCTATCCTACAGAAACTAGATGCTATGCTCATAAATTATGAGACATAATCTGTTCTACCCCTCCTTCCAGCCTTCTATAGCGTCACCGAATCATGAGAGGTGCATCGCGAGCAAGTCCAGCAATCGCATGGATTGGCTTCGCAATATGCGCGGAATCCACATATAGTTAGATGATTTGGGACAGCCGTATAGCAGGTGCTTGAGCATGAATTCTCACTCGTCGTCCCATACTCACGCCTAATAATAATCTCCTTCTATAGTATGAACCCAAGTTCCAAACACAGCAGACGTCCGCAAAGTTCACCCGTAAATACGGTCAACATGGCAATGTAAAGAAATCCTGTAGCAGCTCGTGTTGCTCCCACGGCATCATGCTCAACCGCTTGATCGCGCAGACAATACCAAGTGATGAGATACAGTGTGACAGATCCGCCAAATCCAACCAGCAACCTGAGACCAAAAACAATTTGATGAAAAGGGGTTAGCGGAATAGCATTCTCAGATTGCCATCGAAGAAAGAGGTTAAGAACAAAGAGGGAGATTGAGAAGATAAGTGAAACAAGAAATATTCTGTTGAACCTCTTCAGATGAATAACAGGTAGGCGCGGGGTAACGAGATACCAATGTCCGAACCACATACCGCTATTCACCGCACCAAGTAAAACAGCTGAAACCAAAAACTGAAAGGGCAAAAGAAATTTTTCCGCAGTGAGATCGATTTTCCCTAGGTAGCCTTGAGTGCTATACACAATCCAAGTGAGTCCCAAAATCGTTCCAGTGAATAAGAGGCCCCGGTTAATGATGTCGGATTTTATCCACAGGCTCATCGCGTAGACTAAGGTCAGAAGCAAGAAGGCGAGGACGAATGCAGAATCGTGTCCACCCCATGAGAAGAAGAAGTTTTCAAAGCTGATGGGTTGACCGTTAATCGCAAGGTTAGCGAAACGTGTTAGTATCATGATAAAGAGATAGATAGTTCCCATCAGTCTGAAAAAACCACGCCCAACTAAACCTTTGGGAACAACGAGTAACAACCCAAAACCGCCAACTGCCAATTGGCTAAAAACAAGATAAAAAATGTGAATCATCGTGGATGATCCGCCTCCATGAGCAAAAGAAAACCCAATAAGAAGCGAATTTCAAACTCTTAAAAGCGTCGAACGCGAGCCAAATTCGCAGGTTTCGACATTTGTATACTTCCTATTGGGTCAGGTATCTATCTGAGAAATATGTGTTTAGAGGATTTCTACGGTTGCACCAACGGCCTCCAACTGCGCCTTAAATTTCTCGGCGTCCTCTTTACTGACGGCTTCTTGGATAACTGTCGGCGCCGACTCGACCTTCTCTTTAGCTTCTTTGAGACCAAGTCCGGAAATTGCCCGCACCTCTTTGATAACCGGAATCTTATTGGGACCGATTTCTTTCAACTGCACATCAAACTCGGTTTGCTCCTCTTCGGCGGTTTCCTCTGCAGCAGTGCCTTCGACCGCTCCTGCCGGCGCCATACCGGCGCCCGCCACCATCATCGGCGCAGCTGCACTGATACCAAATTGGTTTTCTAAGGCTTTCACCAATTCGGAAAGCTCCAGAACCGTCATATTACTTATCTCATCAATCAATTTTTCAACATCAGCCATTGTTGTATTCCTTTCTTTATCATCAAATAAAATTTATGCCTGTTCGGCTTCTTTTTTCTGATCAGCAATTGCCTGTAATACAGTTGTCACTTGTCGGATTGAACCGTTTAAAACATTGACCAGCCCGGTCAAGGGTGAACCTTGGTGTAAAACGGACATCAAGCCGGATATTGGCGACTTTAAACCACCAACCGCAAGAGCAATCAACTGCTCCCGCGATGGCATCTTTATAAGTTCCTCAACCGCTGCGGCATCAATGACTCTTTTTCCCAGAACGCCTCCCTTAATCTTTAAGTTTTCATGTTCAGCGCTAAAATCTATAAAGATCTTCGAAGGCGTCGCCGGATCACTGCTCATTGCAACGGCGGTTGTACCATGGAGGTAGGATTCTAAACTCTCAATCCCCAACGCTTGGGCGGCGACACGAATTAACGTATTCTTGTAGACTTTATATTGAATACCTGCTTCGTGCAACTGACGTCGTAGTTCGTTAATCTCCGCCACCGTCAGCCCTTGAAAGTCGGTCAGGATAATGACTTCTGAGTTCTGAAAACGCTCCTGGATTTGTTCGACTTGTTCGATATTTTTCTGGTTAGGCATTCGATACCCTCTCACGTAACCACAGGCTTGATTGCCTGCTTAAAAGTACACGGTTAATCTTTAGATCTCCAAAAAAAAACCTCCAGTCAAATTGGAGGCTTACCTTCTAAATTGACAACAGGTATTCAGTATCAGCTCCTAATACCTAATGTCTGAATGGTGATGCAAGCCTCGGTAGGCTATAAATATCTCATTTAAGCGAATTGCACCTACTGTCTACGACTGCTTCTCAAAAGATATTCAATTTTCAAGCACACATAGTTCGTTTCAAGTTTAAAGTAGTTATTAGCCAAATTGCTGCGGATTCAGGCGAATTCCAACGCCCATTGTTGATGAGATGGCTACACTCTTCAAATATCTTCCCTTTGCGGAAGAGGGTCGCGCCCGAATCAGGGTACTCATGACGGTCTCAATATTCTCCTGAATTTGATAGTCATCAAACGAACTCTTGCCGACAGGAACATGAATAACTCCTGACTGCTTTTCGACACGGTATTCAATCTGCCCGGCTCTGATATTACGAACGGTCTCTGCAACATCCATCGTCACTGTTCCAGCCTTTGGGTTAGGCATTAATCCTCTTGGACCTAGAATCCGCCCCAGTTTCGACGAAATCCTTCGCATCATATCTGGCGTTGCAACGACAGCATCAAAGTCCAGCCAGCCGCCGACAATCCGCTCAACAAGGTCATCGCTGCCGGTGGCATCCGCTCCTGCCTCCTCTGCCTCACGTGCTTTTTCCCCTTCGGCAAATACAATAACACGCATCTGCTTGCCGGTGCCATGCGGCAATGCAACGGTACCGCGAATATTCTGATCTGCATGTCTCGGATCAACACCAAGATGTACAGCCAGATCGACTGTTTCTTTGAATTTCAGGGTCGCTGTCTTTTTTAATAGAGGTAATGCTTCATCTAAATCGTAAGACTTAAGACGATCAACGACCTGTGCAATCTCTCGGTACCGCTTTCCTCTTTTTTTCATTGCAATCCTCCGCATTATCCCGTGATTGTAATGCCCATACTCCGGGCGGTTCCTTTTACCATTCGCATCCCAGATTCCAAGCTTGCCGTATTCAAATCCGGCAATTTGGTTTGTGCAATTTCCTTAATTTGCTCCTGTGTAACAGAGGCAACCTTATTCCGGTTTGGTTCGCCTGATCCCTTCGCGATTTTTGCTGCTTGCTTCAACAGCACCGCTGTCGGCGGTGATTTCACCTCGAAAGCAAAAGAGCGATCGGCGTAACAGGTCACAACCGTTGTTACAATTAATCCTTGTTGGTCTTGAGTCTTCGCATTAAAAGATTTGATGAACTCTGGAATATTAATCATATAGGGGGCAAGGCTTGGGCCAACAGGTGGATTTGGAGTTGCCTGCCCGGATACGAGTTGAAGTTTAACAACGCCAGCAATTTTTTTTGCCATTTATATCGCTCCAAGAATACCCTAAATTTTCTCGACCTGGAAAAAGTCAAGTTCAATAGGGGTTGTTCTACCAAAAATAGAAATCATGAGATGTAATCGCTGTTTTTCCTCGTCAATGCCATGAATCTCCGCGGGAAACTCGTTGAATGGCCCATCAATTACCTTAACCTTATCTCCAACGACATAGTCCACGACTGGAGAGGGTCTCCTTTTCTCCTCGTCCGTTGAAATATTAAGGGCATTTTGCACCTCCTCTTCAGCAAGTGGAGGTGGATGGGAACTTGAACCAACAAAACCCATCACGCCGGGGGTATCCCGAATCAGATGCCAACTTTTCTGACTACCTTCATTTTCTGCATCTACCCTCAATTCATTCGCGGTTTGGACAAGAATATATCCTGGATAAGAGGGGCGTGCGAAAGTTCGTTTCTTGCCGTTTTTAACTTCCACAACTTCCCTTGTCGGAATGGTGACTTGAAGGATTTCCTCCTCCAAACCTATTGCTTGCACCCGTTGCTCAAGGTTTACCTTGACTTTTTTTTCATGTCCAGAATAGATGTGGATAATATACCAGAAGCCGGTCATAGATTTCCCTTATCCATTGAAGTTAGTCGTGGGATTAGCACAGAATGACCAAAAGCTCATGCCTAGCGACGGATAAACAAATCGCGAAGCAAAGACAAACCGAAACCTTGAATTTCTTGCTCAAGAATAAAACGAAAACACACGGCAATAGCCAAGGGAAGAATCACAATGGGAATTGATACTTTCCACTTAGACGTAAAACGTTTCGCAATCAAAGGAATGATTGGAATTATTACAATGAGCAGAATCAGCCCAGGCTCAGAGGTCCAGGTGGGATAAGCCGCATTGCCATCAACAAGCCACAGGAAAAATCCTAAAATCGCGCATGCTACAATCACGATAAACGTATTCCCCCGGACATCCTTCCAGTCAGGTTTGGATACCTTTTCCCATTCAATCCGAATTTCTTGAAAATATTTTTTTACGCGAGCTATCATAAAGTTGAGGATTATCCAATAAAAAGGCAGGCCAGGAGGGACTCGAACCCCCAACCCTCGGTTTTGGAGACCGATGCTCTAGCCATTGAGCCACTGGCCTGCAAGCAGTAAAATGATTGGTGTTTTACCGAGTTTCTTTGTGTAGTGTGTGTTTCCGACAAAAACGACAGTATTTCTTAAACTCATAACGCGCTTGTTGTTTCCTTTTATTCCTTGTCGTCACATAGTTTCGTCGTTTGCAATCATCACACGCTAACGAAACAATATCTCTAGGCATAACGGTCACTCGAAAGTTATTACATCCCGGTTTGAAACGCGTACTGAAGCCGACGACCGGACTTGAACCGGTGACCTCGTCCTTACCAAGGACGTGCTCTACCTGCTGAGCTACGTCGGCACAGCAAACAAATCCCCCCTCCAACATTTGGTCTCGTCATTAAGCGCAAAAGGACTCACTTGACAGACAGATTGGGAGTTTGACGAATTCGCCACGCAAATCTACCTTGAAAGGGGGGATTACCATAAATCAGAACTCAGAGCGGGAGACGGGGTTCGAACCCGCGACAATTGGCTTGGAAGGCCAATGCTCTACCGACCTGAGCTACTCCCGCGTTTTATCTGAACCACTTCCGCGTTTTGCTGTGCGTCATAAGTAATGGGGAGAGAAGGATTCGAACCTCCGAAGGCATAGCCAACAGATTTACAGTCTGCCCCGTTTGGCCGCTTTGGTATCTCCCCATCCGGTGTATTGAGAATGGAGCTGGCGAGAGGAATCGAACCCCCAACCTAGTGATTACAAATCACTTGCTCTGCCCGTTGAGCTACGCCAGCAAACGCAAATGTGAATTATACATAGAAGCTTTGCGTTTGTCAAGGGATTTTTCTTTAAAAAGCGTGCCCCAGTTCAATATGGATGCGACGCGGGAATTCCTCTGTGAGCTGGAAACCGGAATCCAAACGGGCAGGTCCAAGGGGCGTCTCAATACGCAGCCCAACACCAATTGCTGAACGAGGCAGGTTGCCTTCAATTTCCGAGAGTTTCAGTTTATCCCACACGTTGCCCGTGTCAAAAAACAGCGCGCCACTGATGAACTTATATATCGGGAAACGCAATTCTGTATTGAAAATAAATAAGACATCTCCTCGAGGATTTTCCGTTTCACCAGGACCTAAAGATCTTTCGTCGTATCCTCTCACTGTTGTGGATCCGCCCGCCCAAAAACGTTCAAAAGAGAGAAGATCGACAACCTCCCGGGCACGGTTAGGCTGCAACCAACCCAGCCGAAGCGCGCTCGCAAAAACAACGTTCCGGATCTGCATGTAGAAGCGATTATCTGTTGTAAATTTCAAAAAGCGGGTTTCACCACCGAGAAACTCGCCCGCATACTCTACTGCTACCTCGTTGAACCATCCATTTCTAGGGTTGAGAAAGCCATCCCGGTTATCCCGATGAAACGAGATTCCCAAACTGCTCACAATTGCGCTTTTGTCACTATCGCTTTGGTGCAACTCCTGATATTTGTACTGGATTGCCAGGTTGCTAAGTAATCCAAGTCGCTTCGCAAGGTTGGCTGTCACACCTCGGGCGCGTATGTCATTGTTTTCTTCCAGATTATCTTCAAATAAGCGAAGGGTGCCGATTGTATGTCCAATGATTGGTGGTTTGAACCACGGTTCAACCAGGGTTAGCTCATACAAGTTGCCGCGGGTTCCGATACGGAACTGCAGCCCTGCTCGAATGTTTCGTTTGTGTATATTATTATGAGTCACACCGATTGTTCCTCGAACTCCTTCTGAGGGGCTATAACCCCCGCTCAAGCTCATCGACCCCGGAGCTCTAACTTTGGCATCGACATTGACATCAATTATCTCTTCCCCCGCAAGCTGTCCAGGCGTCTGAATCCGGATTTCCCGAAAGATTCCAAGATTAAACAGGCGCCGCCGTGCTTCAACCAACTTTTCGAGGTTAAATACAGTACCGTCGAGGTTTTCAAACTCTCGCTCTAAAACGTGCAGCTTGATTCGACTCTCCCCATCAAAGTAGAACCGGCCAAACTTGGCTTGAATGCCCTCGGAGATTTGATAAAGAAGTCTACCTGTTTCGGGCTGATAGTGAGGTTCAATGCTAGTGTAGATATATCCCTCCTTATTGTAAAGGGACTGGATGGATTGCAGATCCCGCGCCACAAAATCTGTGCTGTAGGGTTTCCCCACTTTTGCAGCAGGCTTGGGCAGTAACGTGCTCGCTTCAAATATCTGGTTCCCCTCAATACTCACAACCTTGATGATTTGGCGTTCTCCTTCATCGATGTTTATATTTAAGTTGACGCGCTCTTTATTTTCATCAATTTCTTTTTCCGTTGTAATTTGAACGTTAGTATAACCCTCTTTTTTATAAAAAAGTTTCAGTACCCGGAGATCTTTATCGAAAATCGCCGGATCAAAAACGCCTCTAGGAAACAACCAGCCAAATCTGGGAATAATACCGACTCGACTGCGCGGTTGGATCTCCATCTTGTCCCCAAGCTCGGCGGCTGGATACGCTGCATTCCCAGTGAAGGTAATTGTGCCAACGCGCAGAACCACACCGGGATGAATGTCGAAACGAATAATAACTTCATCGTTCGATTCTTTTTCAATCTGACAGGTAACTACCGGGGTGTAATACCCTTTCTGTTGATAGATTCGGCGGATCTGTTGTACATTGCTACGGAGGATTGTATTCGAATAACTATCTTGTTTAAATAGATTTAGTTTCTCTCTGAGTTCACGGCTGTCAACATTGTCACCAACTAGTTTGACAACGACCTTTTTCCCTTCACGAACTCGGTAGATGAGAGAAACCATATCCGATTTTTCATCATAATACAGTTCAGGATCAATTTGGACGGTGAGATACCCATTTTTGCGATATAATCTGCTGATGGCATCAATATCCTCTTCAATCCGCCGTTTCTGGTAAGCTTTGCCTGCTTTACTATTTAGCACCTTTCCCAACTTTTTGGGTTCGAGCCCCTTGACCCCTTTAAATCCGATTTCCCGAATCAGGGATTGTCTGCCCTCGGAGATTTCGTACAACAGATTAATCTCATGTGCAAGCTGTAGGTCAGGCGGTATGAAACGCACCTCTACTTGAAGATAGCCGTAATCATCTCTGTATAAATCGAGAATTCTTTGTCGGTCTTGCTTGGCAATTTGCTCGTAATATTCTTTCTCCGGACGGGATTTCATTACTTTAAAGAGGTCATCTTTACTCAAGCGATTGTTACCGGCGAATTGGATTTGCCGAACTTTGATTTTCCTTGTAAGTCTGAACCGGATTGAAATACCATCTGGCGCATGGCTCTGAAAAACTTCCACTTGAGAAAACTCACCGATTGCGTAGATTGCTTCGATGCTCTTGCGAATCGCATAACGGGAAGGTTGTTCTCCAATCGAGATTTTCGTCTTTTGTTGCAGGTCATTGAGCAGGGGCGATTTATGGATGGTATTGCCGTTGAGGAGATATACGATATCGACGACAGGATGGTTATCAGGTTGTCCCAACACAGGATTGGACAGAAGCATCAAGCTAATGATGTAGTAAGGGAAGTAACGGCCAAAATTCATGATAGCGATGATGCGTAAGGCGGAAAATGCAGCATCAGAATACGAGGCAGTAATCTCTGGGAAGAAAAACTCCGAATCGCATCTACCTCACGTTTTCACGCTTCCACCTCCGAAAACGGTGTTTGCTCTGTGACTCTCTGTTGAGCACCTTTTTTACTTCCATCTTACGAATTACTTAATTACCCATCGAATCGAGCGCCTCTCCAATTGGCGTCAACCCAAATTTCTGTTGAAGTTTGAGATCGATACCAAATTTGCCCTGCTCGTTCTTTTCACCTTTGACTGTGATGTGTTGATTTATCAGATATTCAACTTCAATGCGCGGTTCGGCGTGAAGTTGGAAGGTGAAAGCGGACGTTAGAAGAAAGCGTTCGGAGAGCGCTTTGGTAAAGAAGAATCGTGACGCTTCAAACGCACTGGGACTAATGTCAAACCGTACCTTATCAATAAACCCCACAACCTCCGCAAAACGATTGCCCAAATATCGTTGTGAATGTCGTAGCAAAAGGCCTGAGGTAGCATTTGTCGATAAAGGCTCAGAAGCGCCTGTTTCCCCGAACGATAAAATGGAAAGGATTTGTCTCGGGTTCATTTGATACTCCTCACCAGCACCTTTTCGGAGAACTTCAACCTGAAACTCAGGTGGACGATGCTCATTGAGATAGCCGCTTAAATGGGTTGTAATTTTCAAATCTTTCGTACGTTCTTGGTCATCGGTTGTGACTAGGGGGATGTTGCGGATGGGATCGATGGTTTCGGCATCAATCTTATATTGGGGGTTAAATTCAAATGGGTTGGTGTTTTCTATGTATGAGCCATGATTGATGGCAAAGAGGTGATCTAGCAATGAAAACTGGCCCTCCAGCAAATTCACCCGTCCATCAAAGATGGGTTTTTGAATCGGTCCAACGATTTTGCCGTTTACCACTGATACTGCGACTTCAAGCTCCCCGATGTCGGATTCCATCCATAAATTATCGTCGGCGAAAACAGCGAGATTCAATCTTAAATCGCGCACAAGTGGGTAGTCGAACCACACTTCGGCTTGGACATCTGCATCTTTATCAAACCAATTCTTAACTAACTCCCGCCAGTGTTTTTCGTATCGCCCCTCGGCAACGTGGATAGATCCAGAGAGTTTCGGGAGTTTCAGCCCGCCGTTTATCGCAAGATCTGCTTTCTCACATTTTAACCAGTAAACGCCGGGCTGTTCGAAAGTACATCCGTCTCGCAGCGCAGCTGAAAGATTAATATTGTGTATACGATGCCAGTCAGATTCTACAAAGCCGCTGATCCGGTATGTACCACCATTTAATCGTCCATCAAAGCGCCGAATGTTCAGCCCTTGGTGGGTGAAATCGAGGTCGATCTCTGTTTTCTCAATCTCTATGTATAAATCCGGCAAATCAAACTCTAGATGCCTTAGGTTTGCAATGCCTTTCAATTGCGGCGAACGAAGATGTCCCCCGATTGTCACGCCAATTTCACCTGTACCATTGGCAAAGTCACATGAGGGAATAATGAGCGGCAGAAAATCTAAATCTCGGATTGCCACATCTAATCTTCCCTCGATTTCCTCGTGCTGTAGCGGTTCTGCTTTGAATTCGAGGAAAGAGATATTGAATGGAATGAGGCCTGAAAACTTCGCACGATTGGTCCCTACGGAGAAGTGTACGTTGTTCCTATCTTTGCCGGTTATACGCAGTTTCTTATCTTTGTACACAATTTTGCCAGTGAATTCATCCAGTTCGGCATAACGGAGTGAAAGCCTCGGCGTTTCCCATTCGAAAGTGATTTCAGGGTCTGCGTCTGTCCCGCGTATGTCGAACGTTGCATTGAGAAAGCCTCGAATCGCGTATGCATGGGGAACAAAGTCCGAAATGAAGCCGAGATTAAAATGACGAATATCCATACGAAATAACAGCGTCTTACCCAGTTGCCAGCTGCCAATACCGGTCAGTTTAAGCCGCTGCGCGTCCATTATGGACTTCTGATCTTCTAAGATGAACTCTTCGAGTTTTACCATCCGATCTGCCAGCCGAATTTTAATCGGCATCGGGTTGCTGATGGTATAGTCCAAGCCTTCCACCAAGCTTTTCACCAATACCTTTTGAATGTTTAACTCGCCAACAGCGTATTCAATCATATTATGTAGATGTGGCAGGTCAATTTTTGGGGTCCATGCGGTTTCACCAGGAGTGATTAGCTGATCAACGGGGAGTCGTAAACTTGCTTCTGCTGTGATGTATCCCTGCAAATCGGAGATAATTTCTCCGGTTAAGAAACTCCGAGCAAAATCTGAGATTTGCGCCTTTATGATGGTGAATTCCTGCACCTCAAGATCGGTAGGGAACAGCCCATTCATTCGGAATTCAATTGGCTTTCGCGCTACATACGTTCCTCCACCAATCTGAAAACTGAAAGCGGGAATACTAACTTTTTCTTCGCTTGCATCCAGATCAATCTTCACAGCTGAAATCGGTGTGTCGAAATGTTTGAACCTCATCATGCCGTTGTGGACAGTTCCTCCCCCTTCCAAGTAAGGTGAAGCGGTTGTTCCCCGGATACTGACATCCACATCGACAATGCCACCTGAATCTTCAAGCAATACAGGGAACAACAAGGCGAGAAAATCAAGCGTTATCTTTGACCGATTCCGCCCTTGCACTTGCACGTTGATGGGTAAATCCGGAAACCGTTTGGACAGATTGAGCGATTGGAAGGAGAGGTCAATCGGAATATCGCCGGTGATTATTAACTGGTTATCAGCGTTTCCTAACCGAATTGAATCTCCAATCACCAGCGTTTGCGCCTGGTATCTCGCAAATCCCTTGTCTGACAACTCCGCATTTTCACTTCCTGCGTGGGTATCCCACTTCGCATCAATGATGGGTTCGGCGAGGGTGCCTCCCAGAGTAATTCGGCTAGAGAAACGACCATCTAGCAAAACAGAAGTGTTGAATAATGACAGTGTCAATGAGGGCAACAATAGTGCGTACGGAAGTTCCTTGAGCTCCAACTGAAGATTCAGGTTTCCATCGATATCGAACGTTCCTGCCGCATTTATGAATCCCCCTTGGGGCTGTCCCACCTGGAACGATTCAATGTTAAACTTCCCAGCCGAAAAACCGAAACGAATCGGTGCCAGACTCTCTACGTTATGATTTCTGTAAATATTGAGTTTAGCTGAATCTTCCTTGACAGTGTATTGTCGTTTACTATCTTCCCGATTGATTATCACCCACCTGCCGTCTTCTTTTTCAATTGAAACAGGAGCGTTTGGGGAAAGTGGGAGTCCATGGTTTACAAATGATTGTCGTAGACCTTCCGAGGTACCACCACGATTCAAATCTTCCTGATACTTCAGTTCAGCGTCAAACTGCAACTTATTGATGTTAGCTCGTAGATTGCTACACTTGAGCGTACCGGATACTTGATCCGCTTGAAATCCGTTGCCCTGAAGCGCTAATGAGACGTCGACCTGACCCTCCAAGTCATACTCACGAATCAGGGTAGGCGGCTTCCCACGCATCAGGTAGTTCGCTAAATTTGTGAGATTTACACGCTTTCCATCGAGTCGTAGTTGAAAAGAGACCGGTTCGTGAAAACTGGAAATCGAAATCAGCGAGGATTGAGTTTCCGTCTTGGACAAACTCCAACTTCCGGCGGCTTGATAGTGCCCACCGCCAAGATTCCAATTGGCGGATTCTAGGTCAACTGTGATTAAATCATGGGTGATCTCATGACGCACTATGTCGTCATTAGACAAAGGCGTATCGAAATCAGTTGGTGATTTGCCTCCACCATGCACATGAAGACGGGCTTGCAGATTTTCAATCGGCTGAGGAAAATCGAACAGTTGCATCTTTGTTTCCTTTACATCAATTGATGCGGTCAGTACCGGCTGGTGGAGACTGCCTGTTACCTTGCCACTCAGATCCGAATTCCCCTCAAGCTGAGATAGTTGCGGGAGAAACTCCTTAAACGACACAAGCTGAAACCGCTTGCCATGGAATTCGATTCGCATGCCGTCTTCAGCAATTCGCTCCTCAAAAGACATTGGCATCAAACTGAGATTAAACGGGACAGTTCCATGAACCTCGACAGGATTATCGAGCAAGAGGAAATTAACCTGTTCGAGTACCAAGTTTCGATCTTTGTAGACTAAACGCCCCTTGGCTTCACTTATCGTAATAGGTTCTATCGGTGTTTTAATGAACAGATTCGCAAGCGACCAATCCAGCGTAAATTGCGGATTTTCGGCGGTTCCGTTCCCGCTGAGCTTGTAGCGGGCTAGACCTGATATCATAGGTGATAGTCCCAAAATATCAGTTAGGTGTTCGAGCGCGAAGCCTTCAGATTCGATAGTGAAATCGAACTGCTCCCCACGATGATCCCTTTCTCCCGACTGTTGCATTGGGGGATGCAGGCTCGGTTCAAATGAGGCTGCGCCTAGAGTCCCTGCTGCACGTAGAAAGGGGCGGTGGTCACGGCTATCTACAAGTTCAAAGGATTGAATATGCCAAAGGTCGTCGGCGAAGCTGAGTTTAACAGTGGAAGGATTAATCAACTGTCGCCCATTGGCGTGAAGCGCGAGGGTAGGTAAGGACATTCCCAGTGTAAACTGGGATACGTCCGCGAGGGTTCCGGTGATTTCCAGTGTGCCGTTGGCGCTCCCTGTGAGATAATTACCCAGGGTATCGTTAAAAATTCGTAAAATCGGTGTCACGTCTACACGCCTACCCTGCACGAAGACCTTGTACGGAGTTCCTTCAACCGATTCCATTACTCCTTGGATTCGACACGTGTTGTCAAACCCTGAGCCATCAAAGTGTAGTTCATTACCAATATAGATGCCTTCAAGGTGAACATCGCGCAGCGGTTTACCTGCGTAGGCAACATTTGAGAAATCAAAGCTAAGATCGATCCGCGGATCTCTGGTGTTCGCTTGACCGGTTGCTTTGACGACAAGGTCTGCGTCCAATTGGAAATCTGTTATCCCCAGCGCGAGCGCAAGCTCTGCCAACCGCATCGTTCCGCTCTGGAAGTCAATCTCATAGTCGCCATCCGGCGTCAGTTGTGTGTTGAGCGCCCCGGGTTGCCCACGAGCAAACAACTCGAAATTGGGGGTCTTGACGACATAATCTTCGATTTGTAGTGGGAGCGTTAATGGATCAAACGCCAATCCCCACGCTTTTCCCGCTGCGATATGGAGGCTCCCTCGACCATCAAGCTTCGCCAGAGTCCCATCAAGTTTGAGCTCTCCGGTCGCAATCCCTTCAACAGGAAAATCATCCCCGGCAAGCCTGACGTAATCCGCAATTTGAAGTGGACCTGCGGACACGCTGAAATCAACGGGAATATCGCCTTCGAGCCGGGCAACCCCCTTGAGTGTTAATTCGCTCTCGCCCTTTGCAAGGTGCACAGGATGAAGAATAACACGACCATCGGCATAGTAAAAATCCGCCCGCAAAACGCCAATGGGTACATCATTTAAAGCGGCGTCGGGGATACTGAAAGAGGCGGAGAGAGGCGGATTTGATGATATCTTTCCTGTGAGCGCGCCATCACCGCTTAGATCCGGTATACGCAAAATCCGAGAAAGCTTCCCAACATCAATTTGTGTGACATTCAGATCGAGGTCAGGTTGACCCGCTAACCCAAGCGTCCCGTTGAGTCGAATTTGGGTTTCATCAAGATTTGCCGACAGGGATAACCGATTGTTTTCAATCTCGCAGTGCCCCTCTGAAACTCGAATGGGCATATCGTTCAGGGTAGCCGCGCTCAATTGCAGGTTTCCATCGAGTTTGAAATCGTGTAGATCAAGGCTATCCCCGCTGAACAAAATCTTACCGTTGACATCACCCTTGACAACCAAAAAGTCATCGGGCAGTTCAACAACCATGGGTAAAAGCTGATTCGCGTGAAGGTCGGCAAGTTGTAACCAACCATAGTATGTGAGTCCTTCTGATGCCAACTTGACATCTGCTTCGCCTGTTACCTTTCCGGTTGCCAGTATGCCATCAATTGTGGTCAAGTGGAATCTATTCTCGGTGAACTCCGCCTTCGCAACCCAATTTTCAAGCGGAATCTGGTTGAACTTTGCTTGGGGAAGTTCGAGATTACATTGCCCGGCAATATCCTCAATCCATCCACTGGTTTTTATAGCGACTTGTGCAACCCCTTCCAATTCATACGCTGGGAGAAATTTTTGCAAATCTCGCAAATTGACATTGAGATCAATCTGTGTATCTAAAATAGGCGTTGAACGCTCACCACTCGGAGATTTTCTGTTGAAATCTCTCACGCTTCCGGTAATCGTCAGGGAAGAATTGCCGACGGCGAGACGCAATTCTTTTAACTCGCCCTCATTTTTCAAAAACTCAAACTCGGTTTTGAGCTCATCAATTTGTGTTTCAATACCGTTCAGCTCAAAGCTGCCATCTCTTATGTTCAAACTTCCGGTATGCTTCCACCGGTCCCGCGGACCATCAATATAACTGTGAATACCACTGATTGCGACTTTGAAATTCCGCGTTTCATCCTCAAAAGAGACTTCACCATCTTCGATGCTAGCATGCGAAATCAGGAGTTGGGGGAGTCCGGCACTCGATTCGGCGCTTTTCTCTGGAATTAACGATGCTAGGTTGAATTTACCATTTTGATCGATATATGCGTTGATTTGGGGACGGGTAAGATTAAGCTGCTTGACGAGGAATCTGCCCCGCAGCAATCCCAAAAACCCATATTTGACATTAACCTCCTCAATTGAGAGGGGGTTCGGTTTGTCAGGACGTCGATCGGAGATTTTGAACTGTTGGATATCCAAACCGGTTAATATGTTGCCCGAAATGCGACCAATGGTAACCGGGTGATTCAACTGCTTTTCAAGTTCACCCGCCAACACAACGCGAATCCAATTGAGCACATATGCGGACCGCGAGACGAATAATCCGCTGACGACCAAGACAATCAATGTGAAGAAAATCAGAAATACATATCGCGTCCGCATAATTTGTTCCCACGATTATGAGGGTTCATCTTCCGGTCAGTGCAGTGTAACCGCAAAACAACCAATCTAGACCGATTTTCTGAGGCGGGAGCTACTGAATATGTCCTCGAAGTGATTTTTAAGCCAGAAGGGAAAATAGATAGATATACTGTCCGCTTACTCATTTCTGAGAATGAAAATGAAGTAATAGAAGGCTTCCATTCTCTAAATGCTGAATTACAAAAATCACAAAAGTTGAATGATTAAAAAAGCCGTTGCCCCTTCCTGTGACAACGGCTTTTCCTTACCCTGATTCTCATGTGCGAAATGCACATTGTTATTCTACCACACTACAATCCAACCCAATCTGTCAAGAAAAAACCCACTAATCATCTTCAATACAGTCATAAGCCTCCGGACTGTGTATACTATTATATCGTGCTAGTTGTCTAGCTGTAGCTCGTGGTGCTTTATCTAAAGGGATAGCGAGGTGCTCAAACTTTGCATCTACAGGTTTACCTGTCTCATCGACAATGAGCAGTGTTAAGTCTAAATCGCTTGGAATAAGCGGTATATCAATTATCCCTTTATTCATCCAAGTCTCAACTACATGAGAAGCAATATCTTTCATCAAGTGATTTTCTTCCATTGTTAAATGACTTCTATTTAGTTCAAGGCTTGGATTAGTTGACTTGAGACTAGTACCACGCCCTATGAAACGTCCTGATTCATCAAAATCTGTGTTTAATACCATTATATACATGTGTTCGGTAAATTGCATATACACATAATCTAGTTTAGGCTCGAAGGTTACGCCTTGTAATTTTCGATTTCCAAACCACAACGCTACTTTAATCAGGTCTTTATCTTCATTCCGGGAAGCTGGAATCAATTCGAGGTCGTCGGTGTTATCTATGAGACGTTCAAACGAAGTTTCTTGTAGATAATACTTTAGATTAGCATGGAATGTATGCTCACTGATGTCGTTATTACAATAGCTGGAAGTTTGTTCAAGTAGATAGTTATACTCCCAGTCGTTTAAGGTATCTTGAAAGGGAACAAAGAACTCAGCCATCTTAGGCTGTATTGGCTCAGGTTCAAGAATTATAGGACGTGGCTTTTCGGAATCACTACAACCTAAAACCATTAACAATACGACGAACAACGCAAAGGTTTTCATTGAAAATCTCCTTATGAGTTTGTAAAAGGTGAAGGGTATATTTGTGTATACGTTTAACTACCCTTCACCTTTAAGGGATAACTACCTTTGCTTCATCGAAGCCAAAGTTGTAGTTAAGATCCTCCTAGTCAGTTTTATTCTAGGTGGAGCAGCATGAGAGACCTCGCTGTCCAATGAATCTAGCTGAACAACATTAGCTCCATCCTCTAAGCTTGCGTTGTTATATGCACGAACAAGACTAGCTTTACCAAGTGTAAAGGTTACGCCATTTTCTTCGTGGACATAAACGGCATTGTTAGGGTCAAAGTTCATCGAGTAGATGCTCCCATTTAGATACAGGGCAGCGTTTGTGCCTTCCTCACCAAATGTAATTGCATCAGATATTTCTTCGTTAATCTGAGCAAGATTATTTGGTGTGCCGTTACTGGTGGCTTGTGAGGCTGCCAGCGGGCAAATTGTATCACCATCATTATCCGTATCTGTTAGATGGTCTGAAAGCCCATCAGTCCAAATAGAACCTGTAGCCATAGCTCCGCCTGTCCAGCAACCCGACATCAAGGATCTCAAATCCGATAATAAGTCTGCCATACTGTCTTGACCTGATAAAGGCACGTTATCGGCAGACTTATATTTGAACACACTATGAGGTGCATTCCCGGGATCTCCAAATTCGGGTACTAGGTAGATATGGAGATAATAAGATCCTCTATGTTGGTGGTTTTCATTGTGGTTTCCAGTAGAGGCAAAGATGTAAGCTGATGCCCTTATATACTGGTCATCATCAATCACTACACGTTCAACCTTAGCAAGTGGTGATACAGATGCTGATGGAGGGATATGTGCTAGCGATAAGCTAACGCTAGCGATCAAAAACAAACTGGTTAAGGTGATATGTGCAACACTTTGGCTCTTATTGCTCGGCACTAAGGTAAGCATTGTTAATCTCCTTATTGAAGTTGTTATGAGTCGTTGCTTTTTCCCTAAAATTGAAGAAAATAGCTGTCCCCAATTTTATTCTACACCTCTGTATATAATGCTGTCAAGGTAAAATCTTACTTGGCACTTCAGACCGTCAAGGATATTTGCGGTAGCTACGCAACGTCTCCAAAGTCGAGTGTAAAAGGTGGAATCGAAATCGTATCCGGGCGGAGAACGTTGAAAATTAGCGACCAGTGATTGATCGGCGCGCAGTGCTAAAATTTCTGGCTTTCTCACCCATCGGATGATACCATTGTTATGAATCAACACACCATCATACGCATCACGAATTCGGTTCACAAAACCATATATTGGCACACGAAAGGAAAACGATTAACAGACATGAGCTTTCACTTGAAAGACGGCTATCTCTACTGTGAAGCGTTGAGGATTAAAGAGATTCAAGAACAAGTTTCCGAAAGTCCGTTTTATCTCTACAGCCTCAAGCAGATTACAGAAAATTATATGAATTATAAATCCGCCCTTGAGGGGATTGAGTCCATCATCGGGTACGCCGTCAAAGCGAACAATAACATGACGATTCTCAAACACCTTCGCGAATTGGGAAGCGGCGCCGTGTTGGTGAGTGGCAATGAACTCAGGATGGCGTTAGCCGCGGGGTTTGACCCCCAACACATGGTGCTGAACGGCAACGGAAAAACATTAAATGAGCTAACGCTCGCGGTGGGCCACGGCACGATGATTAATATCGACAGTGAGTTTGATCTGGAACACATCCAACAAGCCGTGAGGACGGTTGGAACGTCTGTTGATGTACTGGTTCGAATCAATCCGGATGTCAATCCCGAAGTTCATCCTTATGTTTCGACAGGGATCAAGAATTCCAAGTTTGGCATCCGAAATGAACGCCTCCACTGGTTTCTCGATCAAATCCGAACAGAGCCGCTTCTCAATCTGGTCGGCATCCACTGTCATCTCGGATCGACGATTAAGAAGGTGCGAATCTTCCGAGATGCGACTGTCTTGATGATGAAATTCGTTGACGCTATCCGACAAGCGGGCTTCAAACTAAAATATCTGAATATTGGTGGTGGGTTGGGCATTGATTACGAACACCGCGGCGAAACATTAGCAACGCCACAAGACCTCATAGATTCGATTCGCGATTTACTGACCGGTGATATTGCGTTGATTATTGAACCGGGGCGATCGATTGTTGGGAATGCAGCCGTATTTGTTAATCGCGTTGTCGGAGTGAAAACCAACGACAACAAGCATTTTATCGTAACTGACGGCAGCATGGCGGAGCTAATCCGCCCGAGTCTGTATGACGCTTATCAGCACATCGACTTTATCGAGCCGATTGATGGCGACGTTAAAACTTACGAGGTTGTGGGTCCCGTCTGTGAGTCCGCGGACTTTCTCGGCAAGGATCGGTCGCTGCCGACGCCTCATGAAGGCGCGGGACTTGTCGTCCACGATGCAGGGGCTTATTGTTACACGATGAGTTCAAATTACAACGTCAAAATGCGCCCCCCTGAGTACCTTGTTGATAATCGGCGATTAACACGCATCCGCCGTGCGGAGACGCTTGAGGATTATATGGGGTTGTTTGAGGGATAGCAGGTCAATTTAGCCACCGTGAGCAAGGGTAACAGACACATCGTTTGGACAGGCGACGGGCTTGGGATTTTAGGATACCGTATAAAAGAGTTGTCCTTTGGGAAAGAGGGAACGTATGAATCACACTTGGCGAGTTTTGAGGACCGGACAACATAACGCTGCGATGAACATGGCAATTGATGAGGCTATCCTTCTGAGTCAAGAATCTAGCCCTCAACCGACGCTGCGGTTTTATGATTGGTCGCAACCCGCCTTCAGCTTTGGTTACTTTCAACGAATCGCTCAAAAAGTCGATGTCGAAGCTTGTGCTGCACGAAGCATCGAGCTTGTTCGCCGAATGACAGGCGGCGGCACAGTCGTTCACGGTTGGGATGTCACCTATGCGATCGCTGTACCGCACAACGGCATCCTGCCGAAATCCATCTCAGCATCATACAGTGCTATCAGCGGCTGCCTGATTAGCGGCTTCCAAAGAATTGGGGTCGCAAATCCACAGATCGAAGCGCTGGTGCAACACGCGAGTCGGGATACGCGGTCTGGAACAGATCTCGCTAACATCTGCCTCACCAATCCAGCCAAGTACGACCTTATGCTTGATGGGAAAAAAATCGCTGGCGTATCCCAGCGCCGCAACCAGATTGGTGTGATGTACCAAGGTTACATCGCGCTCGACATGCCACCCCCCGATGTATTAGCACTCGCCTCACGGCAACCCGATTTCGATCGTTACCTTGAGAGAAATTCCGCATTCATCAACACCCACGACAGCGCACCGATCGATCGGCGGGAAATTGAGGCTGCGGTCGCCTCCGGATTCGAGGAACAGATGGGCGTTCAGTTGATTGAAGGTGAACTTTCAGCCCAAGAGGTCGAATCCGCAAATTGTTTAGCACAAACAAAATACGCGGCGGAAGAATGGAATTTTCGACGATGAACGCAGACCGTAGAAGCAACGCTTCGGAAGTCGTCAACCGTTCGGACAACTCCCACGAATCGCACAGCGCCCTTCGTCCAGACATCGTCCTCATCCCACCGAGTGCCTTCATCATGGGGACGGATACTGAACCGTTTTATGGCACAATCTTACCCCAATCTGAATACGCGAAATTAAATGAAGCGCCGATGCACGTTGTGTATCTAGGACCTTATCGGATTGACCGTTACCCGGTCACGAATGCGGAATATGAAACCTTTGTGAATGCGACCGGACATCCTGCTCCGCCCGATTGGAGGAACGGAATGGTTACGCACGGCGAGGAAATTTTGCCCGTCGCCCACGTTAATTGGTACGATGCGAACGCCTATGCCCAATGGGCGGGGGGACGTTTGCCGTCGGAAGTAGAATGGGAAAAAGCCGCTAGAGGCGCCGATGGACGTATCTATCCTTGGGGAAACCACTTTTTCAGTCATCCATCCGCAGGCGACTCGGACGGAAAGAGGAACAGACGATTCGGAGACCCGAATACCACAGCGCAGCAGTCGGACATGGCACAAATTCTCACAGATGAACGTACGCCGGTGGGTTCGCGCCCTCTTACAGCAAGTCCCTACGGGGTGCATGAAGTTGCGGGGAATGTGTGGGAATGGACCTCAGATAGGTTTAAGCCCTATTCAGGGAATCCGCACACCGATCGGGGTTACGGGAATCAGCATAAGGTCTTGAGAGGCGGTTCATGGTTAGAGGTTAGAGACGAGACCGCGGAGCGATATTTCCGCAGCGCAAATCGGCTTCACGCACCGCCAGACTACACTGCGAGTAATATCGGATTTCGATGCGTCCGAGATGTCTCTCCCGATGAAGCCCGCACCTATCCGCCCCAAATCTCCGTCGAATTGTTGACGAAGTATGTCAAGCAAGAGCGACGGAAGAACCTAAGAGTTGTTCTCAGAACGGCGCGACAGCGGTGTATCCAAGACCTCTTCATCGCGATGGCACTGATTGGCGGCTGTTGGTATGGAATAAGCATCCCCAGAATTGCGATACTGGGATTGATGTTGGGAATCGTCGGCGTCGCTCTTTTATTCAGCGTCGGCATTAATTTCTGGCGGCAGTGGAAGGCAGGGCGAGGATTGAGGTCCGTGTAGGACTTACGTACGCAAGCTCCAACTGAAACGCGCAAACCTTTCCTCACACTAGATAGATCGTTAGTCAATCAGACGGATGGTCTTATCCCCATTGATCCAACCCGCATTCTCAACCCGATGGTAGCATCCTACAGTAGGACGGAACTGCCTTGACTGGTTTGGCATGCCTAATACAAATTGTGGAAGTAGGTTGGGGGGTGCGGTGTCGGTCAGCGGAGAAATTTATCGCCTAAGATCTCTATGAAGAACTACAAAAACTATCGCAGTCACTATTCGCTCCATTGATTCCTCACTATTCGTTCGGTTGATCCTATTCGGTCACTTGATCTATCCGCTCGGTTGATTGTATGGGTTTCCAAGGTTGCCGAATCGATGCGGTAAATGACAGCATTTGGGCGGACAAAATTACAGTTTTTACAGTCTATAAAAAAGGGGTAATACGTCGCCAGGGAAGCATTGTTTTTGCAAATTTCGGTCACGACAAACTCAAAAATACATGTAGCACTTGTAGGTTGGGTAGAGCGGTGTCGGCAAGGGTTGCCACAAAGGGAGGATTGGTTCCGGGGGCTGAATTTGGTAAAAATCTGTTATGATGCAGCGAAACCCAACGCTTTTATAACCTCCGGACGACCAAGAAGCGTTGGGTTTCGCTACACGCAAACAAATCTTGAACTCAATCAACAAACCAAACTCATGCCTCATAATTCACATGTTTCATGAATTCCACTCAACCCAAACTACAAAATCTAAGAAAAGTGAGGACTGCTGTCATGTCCGATGTAGACCATCAGAAATATATGCAATCTGAGCAATGGAAAGCGAAACGACAGGCGAAATTAGACGATTGTCGCGGCAAGTGTGAATGCGAAGGCGGATGCTACCGTGAAGCAACGCAAATCCATCACCGGCATTACGACACATTGGGAAACGAAAGTTGTGAAGACTTGCAAGCATTGTGTCCGAAGTGCCACATGAAAAAGTCTAATGTTCGGAATTTTTATGGCGATGTTGTGAAAGATTGTTGCCAACGCACACCTCTTAGTGAAGATGAGAAACCAAAGAAAATCCTGCCGTATTCCGTCTGGCATGAAGCCAACTGGCATTATCACGCAGACCGTGAACGATACACACAAATCGCTGAAGCGCTAGGGACGGAGCCCGTTATCGCGGCACTGCTCGGTAATCTCGGAATCATGTTTGCTTGTGGTGACATAGCAGTAGAAGCGAAGATTACACAGGCAATTGGGCGGTTTGTCGATGTTGTTCCAGCCCAAGCGGCAGGCTTGGATGGATACGGACATGAAACGGTTTACAAGTTGAAACCCGATTTTTCCAAGCACTTCTCCAATGGTGAAGATTAAACGCTTGACACTCATACGACGTGGAAGTTACGCAAGCGGGGGCAGTAATTCTTCCCATCAAACGGATAGGCGAAGTTATCCGGGCAGTTTTTGCAGGTTGGGTAGAGCGGTGATGATGAAACATGTGGATTATGACGAATCGGTCTGTTGGTCAATTGAGTTCGAGAATTGTTGGATGTAGCGAAACCCAACGCTTTTCTGTCGTCCGGAGGTTTCAAAAGCGTTGGGCTTCACCACCGATGTCGGTTTTGCCGCCGTCGGCGCCAACGTCTGGTAGACGCTTCTTGTTGAAGGCGTGCTAGTCGGAATAATAGGCAGAAGCCGAACCGAAAAAAAGACTCTTGATAGCGAGAATGAAACATTACTCTTGGATCTTCTCCTTATCAAGTATCTTTTTTGATGCTTCAATTAAGTCTTTTACGAGCGCTTCGGGTAGAAAGACTTTGTTACGCTTTCCTGTGGTATCTGAAATGGTATCTGAAAATTTGAGTTCCTGCTCTAATGAACAAGTTGCAGCCTTATCCTTAAGAAATGCCTTTGCAAGATTTACTCCTAACTCGAGCGGAACATCAACATATTTTGGTCTAGAGGTTTCATCTCGCATAAAAGCAATCTGTACGTATCCATCTAAAATTTCTCGCTTATACTGTGGGTGTAACATGCGATAGCCGCCATGCGGATAATTAACAAGGTGTCCATTTGGCGATTTTGGAAATTTGTTTCTCAGAAACAGCACTGCCTTTTCACCTAATTCAAACTCAACCTGACCGGCAATTCTACGCTGTATCGCCCTGCCATTGCGCGGACTAATGCCTTTGCCACCTGGAATCATGAATTTTACATATTTCTTGCCGGCGTTGGGCTTGCCTTTTATCAAATCGTCCACGCGGACTGTCATGTCTGTAGTTAATCCGCCATAAATGCCAGGAAACTGGTCTTTATTACGACGCACATAGTCCATGCGCACTACTGTGCCGACAACAACTAAGGTGGAGCGTTCAACCATGTAGAGCAAGGTCTGGCTGCGTCGAGATTCTGGGGTGTCCGCAATCCTGAGTGCGCTTCCCAAAGATGGCGTTAGAAAAATGATTGCCGATGTTAGCGATGCGAGAAACCTTCTCATTTTATTCCCTCCTTGTATCATAACTACAAGGTTGCGTTAAACTATCAGATTATGGAGACAGATCTTTATTGAACTAAAAACTTTGTCCTTTCGTCCCGGTGTGTTTCAATCAGACTTCCCCCTCTACAACGGCAATCTCCTCATCCGTCAAGCCGTAGAGTTGATAGACCACCTGATCAATCAGCGCGTCGGTACTCTGAATGCGGGTGAGCAAGGGGTTGATTTTGGCGCAGCTAGCTGTAAACTCGCGCTCCAACGATTCTTGGAAATTTCGGCTTGATAAATCGACGGCGATGCACCGACGGTTTTTCCTGAGGACATCCAGCAGGCGATCAAACGGCAGATCGAAATAACCCCGAATCGCGGTCTTGTTCTTGAGTGCCTCAATTTCCACCCCGATTTCCCGTTCCAGCCAGTGCAGAAAGCCGCGAATCTCCTGCCCTTTTGTCTTGTTCATCTCAACCATCTGCGCCGCGAGGAAGCCGAGTAGGTCGTGGACGATGTCGGAACGCTCTGGATTGGCGGCGAGATGGTGCTTTACGAAGCCAAGCACGCAGTCTATGCTACCTTTGTTGAGGCAGAATTGGTAGAGCGTTTTTGCTTTTTCAAGTTGGCGGTCGCGTTCATCGGCGGGGGTAGTGAAGTTGATGCGGCGGATGGGAAGAAGGTCAAGATGTTTAATCTTAGTTTCTACGTAAAGTCTACCAAACCTTGGAGCAATTCGGATGCGAAGAAACTTTTGCAGTAGTTTGGAATTTAGCAAACAACAGAGGTATTCATAACTTACGTCTAATCTAGAATCCTGCCTACGGAATGAACTAAACAAATTATTGCTCAAATAAAGATGCTCTCGATCAATGGCGGTGGTAAATTGTTCCCCTGTGCGAACAATAACAAGCTTTGGTTGTGTGAACCATGCTGGATTCACTAGATCTGGTGTCATTCCTTTGTTATTAGGGGTACAAAGTGTTGGATCGTAGTTTACGTAGCGACCATTCCATTGAATATAGTATGGTTCTATGATGTCACCGGATTTTTCGCCGATAAGCAGCGGTTTATGCAATGGAGTTAGATCATCAACAGATTCTGGAAATAATTCAGTACGTTTGTGCCGTGTGTGAATACCTTCGTGGGTTTCACAGATGAATCTATAATCAATTCCTACATTGCTCAGTTTGTTAGAGATTGCCTCGATTTTTTCGTCAATTAGGAGATTAAACCGAAAGTCAAATTGTTTATCATTCCAACTTTCATGCCGTACCTGACTCACGTTAGCATGTGTTATCTGAGTTGATTTATAAGGAACTATTCGACACATTATGTAGTCATTTTGAGCCTTGCCTGATATGGCTCTGATAATTATAACATCATGATCGACGCCCTCAAACGGTTTCGTCAAGTGGGTGATTTCCCTCAGTGTATGGCCATTTAACATATATTGGCGTGTACGATGGTATGCTTTGATAAGTAAGCTGTCGGGCAGAACCATAGCAAAGATCCCACCAAGGCGAGTCTTATTCAAGCTAATAACTATGAAATAAGGATAGTAATTGAGATTATCTATGTCTAGATCTCGCAAATATCTATAATCATCCTCAGTAAGCATATTTTCTTTACCGGACCACGGCGGATTTCCCACAACCGCATCAAACCCCGGATTATCCTTCTCCCGTCCGTACTTATCACGAAACACCTCGGGGAACTCAATCTCCCAATGGAAGAACCGCTTCTCTGTTGCTATCTCCTGCGACCGTTGATAGGATGGCATCGCCTCAAGTTCCGCCATTTTCTTGTCACGCAGCGCATCAAGTGCGGCGTGATATTCCGTACGAGAAACACTATTTCCGTAATAGAGGCTTGTCCAGAGATTCGCCATCCCTTTGTGAAAGCGCAGCATCGTCTGCGCGATGTCTAATTGATGTTCCTTTGCGTGAATTTGGTCGGCGGTGCGGCTCTCCACTTCCTCAATTAGCAGGTAGTGTCCGATGGCGGTTGCCACTGTGTCGGTGAAAGGGAACGCCATCGAAAATTCTTCTGTCTGAGGTTCGTCCGTTTTGCGGCGGCTTCTCTTCAGTTGCGGTAGGTTCGAGAGTTTCGCAATCTTCGCCCCAATCAGGGAATTGCCGGCACGGATGTGATGGTCGAGAAACGAAAGCGGTTCGCCCTTTGCCACCGTGTGCAGCCAGAGCGAGAGTTTCGCCAACTCCACCGCCATGGGGTTGAGATCGACGCCGTAAACGCACGATTCTACGACGCGCCGCCGCCAATAGGCGAGCTCCGTCTCTTCGCTTGCCGTTTCGGTCATGAACGGCGCATCCGGGTGTGTGATTAGTTCTTCGGCGAGATAATCAACGACGCCGACGAGAAAGTGACCGCTGCCTGTGGCAGGGTCGAGAATCTTGAGCGATAGAATCTCCTTAACGGTTTTGCCCTCACAGAGCGGCGCGAGGGTGTTTTCGACGATATAGCGGACGATGTAATCGGGCGTGTAGTAACTCCCGGTCGCCTTCCGATCACCCTTGTCCGTCAGCAGATAGATTTCTCCCTTTGGATAAACGATCTCCTGATTGGGAGAGGACTTTGGCGCGACCGTCTCGTTTCCTTTCTTTGAAACGACGACCAAATCTTGATCGGCAATTTGGGGTTGAAATTCTAGCAAGCCCTCGTAGATATTTCCCAGATGGCGCACATCAAGATCGCGGTAGGCGATGCGTTCGCCTTCTTCGGTCCGGGTCAGGAGTTCGATAACTTGTGCGAGCGAATCGTCGCCTATCTCATGATTTTCTAGGAACGGATGCTGTTGCGGATTAAAAAGCCCGCCGTTATACTGCGGGATGTGGTCTTCCCAACCGTCGTTGACGAGCGTAGATAACTGGCGCAGCCCCGTCCAATAGAGGCTCGCGCCCGGCGCGAAGGCGATACCGCCTTCCAGTTTTTCGTGGATGTCGGTTGCCAAATGGTCGAGGCTGTATTGCATCGCGTAATCGCGGTTGTTTAGGGGGAGCAAGTCACGGCTTTCAGCGTAGAGGATAAACAGAAGGCGGTAGAGAAGAATTAGGCAGTTGGTGTGAATCTCATGTAACGGCGGATTGGCTTTGTCGAAACCGTTGCGGGGAAAATGGAGGAAGCCGCCGATGAGCAGGCGTAGGGCATCGTAGATGCGGTTTGTCAAATCATCAGAAACGTTGACGGTGTATTCCCGGCTCTCCCCCAATACGCGGTCGAGGAAGGATGTCCCGCTCGCATCGGGGATGAAAGCATCGCGCCGAAAGAGACAGTAGAAATAGCGGAAGTTATCTAGGTCTCCGTTTTCGGAGAGAAGCGCGGCGAGGTCTACCTCATAAAAACTGTCGAGCCGATAACTGGTCTGACGCTGGTAGAGCCGCCACTGCCTACCGTTGGTCAAGATGCCCCAGTTTTTATCCGCGCCTCGCAGATAGAAATCGATCTGGTAGTTCGGATTCTGATTGTTAAACGGGTCGCTGGTGCCCTGCACCTTCCGATCCAGGTTGCGTGACCACGCCTTCGCGTCACCGACGGCTAGGGCAGTTTTGAAGAACCGGTTTGTGTTGATGTGGGGTTTTGCCGTATTGTGGGCGTCAGTCGATTCAAAGAAGCCATAATCGGGTCTTTTGGTTCCCAGCGATGTTTGCAGTGCGGGCTGCACCTCGAAAACGTGCCCTAACTGTTCAAGCAGCGGTTGGATGAACTCGCGTTCAGTTTGTGGCTCGTTGAGGTGTTCTGCGTTGGGTGCGACAGCGTCGAAGAGATTTTTAATTGCGGCGTAATCCGATTCAATATCGGGTGTATTCTTCCACTGCGGTTGTTCAACGATGAGGGAATCGAGGTAGTAATCCGAAAAGAGCGACTGATTATTAGCGGCTTCGGGTAGGTTTTTGGTGTCGATAGACATCGGAGCGTCCGCTCTTGTTATACGCTTTTCGCCCCATAGGGACTTCGCGTTGGTTTCGTCGACCTTGCAATACACCTCTCGCGCTACGAACAAGCAGTTAACTTGCGTTATTTTATCAGAAACTCAGGACGACTTCCATGCAAAAACGTCCCGTTTGCCAAAAACCGCTGGTTCACTCGACTGTAGGTTGGGTTGAGCGATCAACCGACCAAACAGGGAGCACGACAGTTTTGGTGTCGGTGAAGACTATCGCCTTCGCTATTCGCTCAGTTGATCGTTGGGTTTCGCCGCTGGCTCAACCCAACCTACAAAAGCTCGCTCCGATTCGCCCCTTTTTTTATAGACTGTAAAAACTGTAATTTTTCTGCCCCAACAATGTCATCCACGCCATGAAGTAGTCGAATAAAGCTGTACCGTTATCTTCGCCAATGCATGCGAACCTCATGCTCAATTTGTGAAGACTTCGCAATTCTGCAAACTGAAGCGCTCTAGTTGGTATAGTGCGAGGATTTCGGCGCGAACGCCGTCAACGATTTCCAACGTCGCTAGCTCCTGTAGGTTGGGTTGAGCGATCAGCCGACAAAATAGTTCAAGCGACTGGATAAGGAGTGCGATAGTTTTCCTATAGTCTTCACCAGTTTTGGGGGTTGCCCACCCCTTTTTGATTAGATTGAATGGTGATGTGTAATTCTAAATCGCAGTGACTATAGTGTTCTAACCCCAAGTTGCCGCCTAGGGTATGCAGATGAACCTCTTGGGATGGAATTACATATCATACACCCATTGGCGACATCGGCAGAACACAGAAAAATACGCAAAATACCCCAATTCTTGGTAGGTAGCAAACTACCGCCGGTATGTCACATCGGGCTGATATTTTTGTTGATATGAGGGATTTTTGGGGTTGAAAGGAATATATTTTTTTGATATAATAGTGTCAGACTGAATATCCTTCCGAAACAGCGTGAAATCGTAACAGTGTTTTTCAACAGCGCGCCAGTCAGATAGCGCGTGGATAAATTTGCGACGTGCGCTGATTAGAGGATGATTTACTTGTACAATGGGTCGTACAATTTTTTGCGATCCATCAAAAAGAAAGGAAGGTAATGAGATGTCCAGTACTACAAAAAAAATTGTGATTGGGTGTGCAGCTTTGATTGTACTTGGATTCATTCTGGAAAGCCCGTACGCGGCGATTGATCCAGAATCCATTGTTGGCGTTTGGACCTTTGAAGAAGGTGAGGGTGAGGAGCTCAAGGATATCTCGGGTAATGGTAATGACGGGATGTTCTTGGGTAATCCCAAATGGGTTGACGGAAAATTTGGCACTGCTCTCGACTTCAAGAGCTTGGGTGATGTGGTGCACATCCCCGAATTTGGTCTTGTCGCCCCTACGAAAGAAGCAACAATTACCTTTTGGACAGAACTTGGGGATACGATCAATTGTGATATTCTCAGTTTTGACCCGCTTGATGGAGCGAACCGTATCACCATCCACTTTCCCTGGGGTAACGGTGTTGTCTGGCAACACGGTACCGACCAGCACTTTGCGGGAGGCGGAATCCCGAAGGATACGCTGGATAACTGGGAGTTTTGGGCTTTCATCGGGAGTACCAGAGGGAACTACCTGAGAATCCTGCGAAATATGGAACAGTTTGATTTAAGGGAGGATACAGCTACGGCGAAGCCCGCTTTTGTCGCTTCTCAACAAACCTGGAGCATCGGTGGTCGACAGGGGTCATCGTACACGGGAATCATTGACGAAGTTGGGGTGTTCAACGCAGCTCTCAGCGACGAGGATTTGACAGAGATTATGGAGAATGGTCTGGAAGAAACCGCCTTTGCGGTCCACCCGTCGCAGAAATTGACCACCACTTGGGGCAAGATCAAGACAAAAGACTAATGTCCTATTATCCAAGCGTTGATGTAGGTGTGCACTTTATGGTTGCACTACACTGCGGGTATAAGCTCCCATATTGGAGCATAACTTTTCTTTTACAACGGGTCGTGCAATTTTTACGATTCAGCAAAAAGAGAGGGAGGTAATAGCGATGTCCAGCACTACAAGAATAATTGTGGTCGCGTGTGCAAGTTTCATCGTCCTTGGGTTGATTCTGGCAGGCTCGTATGCAGCCATTGATCCAGGGGCCATTGTTGGAATTTGGACCTTTGAAGAAGGAGCAGGAGAGGAGGTCAAAGATATCTCAGGTAATGGCAATGACGGGATGTTTTTGGGAAATCCCAAATGGGTTGACGGACAATTTGGCACTGCTCTGGACTTCAGGAGCTTGGGAGATGTTGTACAGATTCCCGAGTTTGGCCTTGTTGCTCCTGGAAAAGAGGTAACCATTACGTTTTGGACAGAACTTGGGGATACAATCAATTGCGATATTCTAAGTTTTGACCCGCTTGATGGAGCGAACCGCATCACCATCCACTTTCCTTGGGGTAACGGCGTTGTCTGGCAACACGGGACAGATCAGCACGTGGCGGCAGGTGGACTGCCGAAGGAGACGCTAGGTAACTGGGAATTTTGGGCTTTCGTCGGGAGTACCAAAGCGAACTACCTGAGAATCCTGCGAAATATGGAAGAGTTTGATTTAAGGGAGGATACTGCTACGGCGAAGCCCGCTTTTGTTGCTTCTGAACAAACCTGGAGCATCGGTGGTCGACAGGGGTCATCGTACACGGGAATCATCGACGAAGTTGGGGTGTTCAATGCAGCTCTCAGCGACGAGGATCTGACAGAGATTATGGAGAATGGTTTGGAAAAAACCGCCTTTGCGGTCCACCCATCGGAGAAATTGACCACCACTTGGGGCAAGATTAAGGAAAAAGACTAATTCCTGTTACCCAAGCGTTGATGTAGTTGCGCACTTTATGGTTGCGTTACAGCGCGGGTATAACGCTCCCATATTGGAGCATAACTTCACTTGTACAATGGGTCGTACAATTTTTTGCGATCCATCAAAAAGAAAGGAAGGTAATGAGATGTCCAATTCTACAAAAAACATTCTGATCGGGTGTGCAGCTATTGTTGTTCTTGGATTCCTCCTGCAAAGCTCGTACGCGGCGATTGATCCAGGGGCCATTGTTGGAATTTGGACCTTTGAAGAAGGAGCAGGAGAGGAGGTCAAAGATATCTCAGGTAATGGCAATGACGGGATGTTTTTGGGAAATCCCAAATGGGTTGACGGACAATTTGGCACTGCTCTGGACTTCAGGAGCTTGGGAGATGTTGTACAGATTCCCGAGTTTGGCCTTGTTGCTCCTGGAAAAGAGGTAACCATTACGTTTTGGACAGAACTTGGGGATACAATCAATTGCGATATTCTAAGTTTTGACCCGCTTGATGGAGCGAACCGCATCACCATCCACTTTCCTTGGGGTAACGGCGTTGTCTGGCAACACGGGACAGATCAGCACTTCGCGGGAGGCGGAATACCGGCGGAAACTCTGGACAACTGGGAATTTTGGGTATTCGTCGGGAGTACCAAAGCGAACTACCTGAGAATCCTGCGAAATATGGAAGAGTTTGATTTAAGGGAGGATACTGCTACGGCGAAGCCCGCTTTTGTTGCTTCTGAACAAACTTGGAGCATCGGTGGTCGACAGGGGTCATCGTACACGGGAATCATCGACGAAGTTGGGGTGTTCAATGCAGCTCTCAGCGACGAGGATCTGACAGAGATTATGGAGAATGGTTTGGAAAAAACCGCCTTTGCGGTCCACCCGTCGGAAAAATTGACCACCACTTGGGGCAAGATTAAGGAAAAAGACTAATTCCTGTTACCCAAGCGTTGATGTAGTTGCGCACTTTATGGTTGCGTTGCAGCGCAGGTATAACGCAACCAAAATGCAATAGAGGTTGTAAACACCTGCAACAACGTCGTAAGGAGGTGACTGAAAAAGTCTGTCCCAATCTCAAAATTGGGCATAAGAGTTCAAGTCGGTTCGCATCTCTAGCCTCTGGTATATGGAGATAAGCGATGTGAGATTTTACAAACGATGCCGACTGGAATGCGTAAGATTTAGTTTACTAGAGTCGACTTAAAGGTTTTACTTGAACTTCAGGCTCTAAGGTTTTTGTAATCATCACGATTCGTGCAGAAGCACTTGGAGTTGAGTGTGGCGAAATCTCCGATTGGGGAGCGTACTTACTCAAACGCCACAGATCAGAAATTCACATTTTCTAAGGAGGTTACCATGTTTCGTAGTACCCACATCATTGTGGTCTTGGGCTTGTGTGCAATCGCAAGCCTCGCGTCGGCAGATGTGATGGATGGTGTCATTTCCGTCTGGAATTTTAATGATGGAACCGCAAATGACTTGTATGGTCGAAACGACGGTATTGTGAACGGCGGCGTGCAATTCGTTGATGGGAGGATGCAATTGGGCGTGGACCTCAATGGGGCAGATGCCTCTATTGATATTCCGCACGGACCCTCAATGGATCCGATGGAAAACGCTTGGAGCGTTGCCGCATGGGCGTTCATCCGGCAAGGTGGAGATGCGTGGCCGATAGTCTGGAAAGGCGATCAACTCGGCGGCGGTCCATTCTTCATGTTTCGCTTGTGCACCAACAGCAATACCGATCTAACGTGGGGCGCCAACAATGTCAAGGGTTCTGTAAATAACGAGAAAGAGCCGGGGGCAATCACAGCGGAGGGATGGTTCCATTCCGCACGCGTGTACCAAACCGGCGAATGGATCCACGTCGCGGAAATCGCGAACGGGGAGACCTTTAACGCCTACCTAAATGGGGAACCGGTTCTTACAACAGAAAGTTTTGATGCAGCTCCGTTCCGAAGCACCGATCCCAAACCGATGACCGCGCCCTACATGCTTTATCCGGATAAACCCCTCCAAATCGGTGTGGGTAAAGGCTGGGGCGGTGAGAATGATTTCAGGTATCTTGACGCCATTGTTGATGAGGTCGTAATTTACGACCGCGCGATTTCGCATGATGAGCTTAACGAACTCATGAACTTCGAGTGGCCGGCGACAGCAGTTGAGGCGAAGGATAAGCTCGCTATCACATGGGCTGAAATCAAAAACGAGTAAGGTCAACTCGCTGAAGGATGTCAAATCGAAAAAGTCGGTCCTACGTAGAAGGAATGTGCGTGGTCCGGCTTTTTCCGTTTTGACCACATCAACACGCTTAGAAGCTGGGTAGAGAGGGTGTTTAATACTGCTGTTCCGAAAGAACCTTCAAAGTAGAGAAGGCATCTCCGTAAACATTTACAAACTATATGCATGAGGAAGGCGAGGATAATGTCTAGTATTGTGGCAAGGATTACTGTTGTTTGTGTGAGTCTCGCGGTTCTTTGGTCCATCCTCGCAGGGTCGGGTCATGCTGCCATTGATCCTGAGTCCATTATCGCAATCTGGACCTTCGAAGAAGGGAGAGGCGAGGATGTCAAAGATGTCTCAGGTAATGGCAATGACGGGGTCGTTTTAGGTAAACCCAGGTGGGTCAACGGGAAATTTGGCATGGCTTTGAGTCTGGATGGCCAGGGCAATGTCGTCCAGATTGATCAGCTTGGCAACGTCGCGCCCACGAAAGAAGTAACGATTACCATATGGGTACTCGTGAATGGGGTCAAGAACCAGGATCTCTTGAGTTTTGACCCAATGATTGGAGTCAATCGCATCACTATCCATTGGCCCTGGAATCAGGATATCGTCTGGCAACATGGTACCGACCAACACAATTGCGTGATTCGTTGGAACGATGAGTTCAAAGGAGATTGGGAGTTCTGGGCTTTTGTGGGGAGCACGAAAGGCAACTATCTACGAATCTTCCGCAATATGGAAGAAGTCTGCCTAAGGGAAGATGCGCCTGAGGCAAAACCCGCTTTCAAGACGTCTCCACAAACGTGGAACATCGGCGGTCGAAGAGGCTCGTCGGTTGAAGCCATCATTGACGAAGTCGGGGTGTTCAACACCCCTCTCGGCGATGAGGACCTGACACGCATCATGGAGAAAGGATTGGAGGGAGCTGCATTCGCAGTCTCCCCCGCAGGCAAAATGGCGGCGCTCTGGGGTCGCATCAAAGCGCGAAGCTAAGGACGTTCACACACCATCACATTCACATAAAAGAAAGGCAAGAAAAATGTCTAGTACGGCAGCAAGGTTTACTGTTGTTTGTGTGAGTCTCGTGGTTCTTTGGTCCATCCTCGCAGGGTTGGGTCATGCTGCCATTGATCCTGAGTCCATTATCGCAATCTGGACCTTTGAAGAAGGGAGAGGCGAGGATGTCAAAGATTTCTCAGGAAATGGCAATGACGGGTTCTTTTTGGGCAAACCCAAATGGGTTGACGGGCAATTTGGCACGGCGTTGGATTTCGCTAGCCTCGGCGATGTTGTACAAATCGCCGAGTTTGGCAACGTTGCCCCTACCAAAGAAGCAACGCTTACAGTATGGACAAAGCTTGGGGATACCATTAACTGCGATATCGTCAGCTTCGATCCGCTCGCCGGAGACAATCGCTTTACAATCCACTTTCCATGGGGAAACGGCGTTCTCTGGCAGCACGGTACTGACCAACACAATGTAGGAATCCGGTTGCCAGAGGAGACTTTAGATAATTGGGAACACTGGGCTTTTGTCGGAAGTACCAAGGGCGCCTACATGAAGATTCTTCGAAATGGCGAGGAAGTCGCCATGAAGGAGGACGAACCTACGGCAAAGCCTGCCTTTAGAACCTCTCCGCAGAACTGGAATATCGCCGGACGAAGAGGTTCGTCTTATACAGGGATTATCGACGAGCTTGGCGTTTTCAAGTCAGCCCTTAGCAACGACGATGTTCGGAGCATTATGGACAAGGGGTTGGAGCAAACCGCGTTGGCTGAAGCGGTGTCCCCACTAGGTAAGTTGACCACTACTTGGAGCCGAATCAAAGGACGAGACTAATACTCGGTACATCACGAAAGTAGAGGCAAGAGAGATGTCTAGTACGGCAGCAAGGGTTACTTTTGCGTGCGTGGGGTTTGTGATCGTTGGGCTCATCCTCGCAGGGTCTGGTCATGCTGTCATTGCCCCCGAGTCCATTGTCGGAATCTGGACCTTCGAAGAAGGGCGAGGCGAGGATGTCAAAGATGTCTCGGGTAATGGCAATGACGGGTCCTTTTTGGGCAAACCCAGGTGGGTCAATGGGAAATTTGGCACAGGTCTGGATTTCAGAAGCCTGGGCGATGTCGTACAAATTCCCAAGTTTGGCCTCGTCGCTCCCACGAAAGAAGCAACGATTACCTTTTGGACAGAACTTGGGGATACTATCAACTGCGATATTCTCAGTTTTGACCCGCTTGTCGGTGACAACCGTATCACCATCCACTTTCCCTGGGGTAACCGCATTGTCTGGCAACATGGTACCGACCAACACGGTGCCGGGGCCGCCATGCCAGAGGATACGTTAGGAAATTGGGAATTCTGGGCTTTCCTCGGAAGTACCAAAGGGAATTACATGAGAGTCCTCCGAAATATGGAGGAGTTTGACTTAAGGGAGGATGCGCCCGAGAATAAGCCTGCTTTCAGAACTTCTGAACAAAACTGGAATATCGCCGGTCGAAGGGGTTCATCCTACACAGGAGTCATCGACGAACTTGGGGTTTTCAAGGAAGCCCTTATCGACGACGATATTCGGAGCATTATGGACAAGGGACTGGAGCAGACCGCCTTGGCTGAAGCGGTCTCCCCATTAGGCAAGTTGACCACTACTTGGAGCCGAATTAAAGGGCGAGACTAAACTTAGTACATCACGAAAGTAAAGGCAAGAGAAGTGCCTAGTATGGCAGCAAAATACCCTTTTGCGTGCGTGGCGTCCGTGATTGTTGGGCTGATTGTCACGCTACCTGGTTATGTCGCCATTGACCCCGAGAACGTTGTTGGCGCCTGGCTCTTTGATGAGGGCGAAGGTGAGGTGCTGGAAGATATCTCGGGTAATGGCCACGATGGAATTATTGTGGGCAAGCCCAAATGGGTGGATAGCAACTTCGGCAAGGCTCTGGAGTTCAACGGTCAGGGTGAAGTTGTCGAGGTTCCCGGATTGGGACTGGTAGGCCCCACGACTGAGGTGACAATCGTTACATGGGGACACCTTCCGGAGGCTAGAAACCAGGACATGTTCACCTTTGATCCGCTCGTTGGCGACAATCGCATTACGATTCACTTGCCCTGGGATAACACCGTTATCTGGCAACACGGTACTGATCAACACGCGGCTTGGGCCCCTTTGCCCCAGGAAGCCGTGGGAAAATGGACACACTGGGCTTTTGTCGGCAGTGCTAAACAGAACTTTCTTAAAATTCTGCGTGATGGTGAACTATTCACAATAAGGGAGGATGAGCCGACGGCAAAGCCTGCTTTTCGGGCTTCTGACCAAACATGGAGCATTGCCGGCAGAAAAGGCTTATCCTATGCCGGCGCCATCGACGAAGTTGCGGTGTTTAATGTCGCACTGGGCGATGAGGACATTAAGCGCATAATGGACGAAGGATTGGAGGGTGCTATCTTCGGTGCCGCAGTGTCGCCGTTGGGTAAACTGGCTACTACTTGGAGTCGAATTAAAGCACAAGACTGATAAGGAAGAAAGGTAATAGCATCCCATTCAATTTCTGTGTGTTCTCCCTCTCCCTTGATGGGAGAAGGTAGTGATAAGGTTTGTCACCACGTTTGGGGCTTAAGTTTGACCTACATTCTTGTGCCTCATGCCTAGGTTTCCAAGGCATTTAATCAGATCGCAAAGGAGACAACTGGAAAACCGCTTATACGGTTACTTGGAGCTTGAGGATGTATTACAGATGGACACTTGCGCTTCTCATGCTAAGTGGCGTCGTCCTGTTGAACGGCGTTGTGATATTTATGAGCGTTTGGGCGCAAGCCCCCCAAAAAGGGACAATTGCCTTCGCTACACCTCGTCCACCCGCAGGGAATCTTTGGTTAATGGATGCCGACGGCGAGAATCCGCGCGCGGTACCAAACGTTAAGGGGGGAGCCTCGGGTATGACATGGTCGCCAGATGGTCGAAAGATTGCCTACTATAGCGGAGTGGAGCCGAACAACGATGAGATCTTTGTGGTCGATGCCGATGGCGAGAATCTCACCAAGCTGACAGAGCATCCCAAGAACGACAGGTGGCCCACGTGGCATCCTAACGGTCAAGAGATCGCATTCGCCTCCAAGAGGGATGGGAACTTGGAAATCTACGTGATGAACGCGAATGGGGAAATCAAGCAGAACATCACCAACCACCCGGACGCAGACTTCGACCCGTCATGGTCGCCAGACGGTCGAAAGATTGCCTTTTACACCTCCCGGGACGGGAATGCGGAAATCTATGTGATGAATGCCGACGGGGCGGATGCACAGAACCTCACCAACCATGACGCCGAAGACATCCAACCAGACTGGTCGCCAGACAGTCAAAAGATTGCCTTTGTCTCTGACCGGGCAGAGGGCGATGACATCTTTGTGATAGGCGCAGATGGGAAGAACCTCAAACGGCTCACAAATGTGCCTCAACCAGACACAGAGCCTGCGTGGTCCCCAGATGGCGAAAAGATTGTCTTTACGAGTGCTCGAGGTGGAAAAGTTGACATTTGGGTGATGGATGCAAACGGAAAAGGTGAGCCTGAAAAACTGACGGATGAAGCCAACTGGAACCGTTCTGCAGACTGGTTCGACCCCGCCTTTGCCCAGCGGTTTCCCGTTTCACCTGCCAACAAGCGCCCTTTGACCTGGGGCTGGCTCAAGAGGTCCGGACATGCACTGTCTCAGAGATAAAGCAGTTGAGCAAGGGTTACGATGTGATGCAAGCAGCAAGTGATACGTCAGGCGGCGTGAGACTGTTGTGGCGTCAATCCAATGGAAGTGAAAATCTTAAAATCAAAAAGTAAGCCAAAACAAGGAGGTTCATAGTGAATTCTAGATGGAAATTTGCGTTATTCCTGTTGGGCGCCGCGTTCCTGCTGAGCGATGTTGTGTTTTCAATGCCTGCTTGGGCGCAAGCACCAAAGGAACCGACTATCGCTTTTGCCACTTCGCGTGGAAATGGCAGTCTCTGGTTGATTAACCCGGGTGGGAAAAATGCGCGCGCAGTGCCGAACGTTCAGGGGGCGTCTCTTGGAATCACGTGGTCGCCGGATGGCCGGAGGATTGCTTACTATGCACAGGTAGATAACAATATTGACGTCTTCGTGATAGATGCCGATGGCGAGAATTTCCAAAGGCTGACGGAGCACCTCAAAGCTGACAGGTGGCCCACGTGGCACCCCAACGGTCAGAAAATGGCTTTTACCTCCAAGCGCGACGGTAACCTGGAAATTTACGTGATGGATGCGAATGGGGAGGGAAAACAGAACATTACCAACCACCCGGATGCAGACTTCGACCCGTCGTGGTCTCCAAACGGTCGAAAGATTGCTTTCTACACTTCCCGGGACGGAAATGCTGAAATCTACGTGATGGACACTGATGGGCAGAATCTAGTGAACCTGACAAACATCGACGCTGAAGACATCCAACCGGACTGGTCTCCGGATGGTAAAAAGATTGTTTTCGTCTCCGATCGGGCAGGGCCTGATAACATCTTTGTGATGGATGCGGACGGGGGCAACCTCGATCAGATTACGGATGTACCGCAACCCGACAATGAACCTGCGTGGTCGCCGGATGGGAAAAAGATTGCCTTCACAGGCGCCCGGGATGGAACTATTGATGTCTGGGTGATGGATGCTGATGGAGACAATGCAGTAAGCCTGGAGGGCGGTGGCTGGAATCGTAATCCGTCATGGTTTGACCCAGCTTTTGCAGGGGAGTTCTCAGTTTCTCGCACGGGCAAATACCCTTCGCTCTGGGGCCAGCTCAAACAATTGGAACGTGCATTATCTAGGCGATAAAGCGGTTTTACACACTGGCGTTTGTAGTTGAGGCAATGACCAGGAAAATTTCGAGGATAATGGCGGTCTACCCGCCCATAAGAATCTTGCGTCAGAATACTACATGGGGAGATATTCTATATTCTTCGCGTAGTCAATCTGTGTTCACCCAAATCGCAAGAGTGTTATGACAAGATTACCGCGCAAGGAGTTACAAAAAACTTATGGCAAGCATTCATATTCCAAAACCGTGGAAGATTCCAGAGCGGGAAGTGACGCCAGAATCGGCTTTTATGAACCGGCGGCGCTTTCTAACAAGCGTAGTTGGCACAGGGCTTTCGATGGCTGGCGCCTCAATCCTCGGTTGTGAAAGCAACTCAGAATCAAAAACACCTCCCAAAGCCGACTCAGATTTCACGAAGCTTGAATCAATTAAGCGGAATCCAAAATTTGCAGAGGTTGACCGACCACTCACCGACGAAGCACTGGCTGCGAAGTACAATAACTTTTACGAATTCGGGGGTACGAAGTCCATTTGGAAAAAAGCTCAAGCGTTGCCGACTGAAAACTGGAAGGTGGAAGTCACGGGCATGGTCCAAAATCCCCGAACGTACGATCTGGACGACATCAAGAGGAAGTTCGCGTTGGAAGAGCGCGTCTATCGCTTCCGCTGCGTTGAGGCATGGGCAATGGTCGTTCCATGGACAGGATTCCCCATGAAATTGCTCATTGAAGATGTACAACCTACATCAGCGGCGAAGTTCGTGCGGTTTACCTCGTATTACGATCCGGAGATTACCAAGGGACCGTTTTGGACACCTGCGTCTCGATTACCCTGGCCTTATACAGAAAGTCTCCGCATTGAAGAGATGGCGAACGAGCTTGCGTTCTTTGCCGTTGGCATCTATGGTCACGATCTTCCGAAACAACATGGCGCGCCCATCCGTGAAGTGGTGCCGTGGAAGTACGGCTTCAAGGGCGCCAAATCAATTGCTAAGATTGAGTTCATCGATCGTCAGCCGGCTACGTTCTGGAATACACTCCAACCGACCGAATACGATTTTGAAGCCAATGTCAATCCTGAAAAGCCTCACCCGCGTTGGTCGCAAGCCACTGAACGCTTGATTGGCCCCGGGCGTGCCTCTTCTTGGGAAAGGCGTCCAACCATTCTCTATAACGGTTACGCTGAGTATGTCGTGCATCTTTATAGCTGATAAAGATCGTGCCAATACGGTTATTACTTGTCTGTTGATGAAACAGGCGAGTCGAGGGTTTCAGACTCAACGGTATTTTCCTCTTCCGGACCCAACCCCATAGAAACCTCTTGACTGTCCAGAAAGTTATCAACGGCATGCCTGACAAGTTCGGACAAACCTTCATCCGTTGCCGTTGCCAAGCGACTTAGCCGCTTAACTTGAGAATCCGTAATCGAAACAACTTTGGGTTGAGGTTTATGTTGCTCTTTCACAGATACCGTCGTCGTTGAATCTGGAATCTCTTCAACCTCGCCTGCCTTAATGATGCGGACTGCTTCCCGCAACTGTGTATCATATTCCAAATCTATGATTGGGTTAAGACCAACATTGAAATTGAAAATCCGGCGAACATTAAACTTGACCAATTTTGGGTCGATTACAATATCATCTTCCGCAAGTACGTCCATTAATTGGGGTAACTCTACCTCAATTTTAGAAAACTCTTTCGGGGGTTCACCGGTTCGTTTTTCCTCTTCTTCAATCCATTTCTCGACAAACGCTTTAACATGTTTGCCTGCCTTTTCGAGTTTCGCAACGTCCACGATATCCAGCGTAGAATCAACAATAAGATGGGGGGTAATTCCTCCCTCTTTATTACCCTCTTTATTAATGGAAACGCCACTTGGCGTGTAGTAGGTCGAGATTGTTAGAGAAACAGCGCCACCTACCTTCTCAAGAGGATAGCGGTGCTGGACAACACCTTTGCCGTACGTCTTCGTGCCTAGCAATGTACCTCGCTTGACGTCTTTGATAGCTCCAGCGACAATTTCAGCACCACTTGCGCTATACCCATTAACAAGAACAACCAGATTCACGTCGGGATCGCAAAGTATGGTGGGGCGTGCCATGTATTCTCGATTGAAGTCCTGGTTTCTTCCTTGTGTAGAGACAATGACTCCTTCGGAAATAAAGGCATCTGCAACAAAGTAGGCTGCATCAAGGAGCCCGCCTGAGTTATATCTGAGGTCCAGGATGAGAGATTTCAGCCCATCGCCTTCGGCTCGGTGAAGTTCCTCTAGGCTTTCTTGGAATTCTTGGCTTGTTCTACCGGTAAATTGCCTGATTAGGATATAGCCAATTCCATCTCCTAGCATCTCTTTCTCAACGCTAGGCGGTTTGATTACCTCTCGCGTCAACGTAACATCAAATGGCACCGGATCCCCACGACGTTGGACGGTAATTGTGACTTGTGTCCCAACTTTTCCTCTCAATATATCCACAACATCGTAAATTGACTGTCCGCTTGAGCTAATATTGATTCGGTCACCATTCACGTTAGTAATATAATCTCCGGCTCGCAAGCCAGCTCGCAGTGCAGGCGAATTGGGTAATGGGCGGGTGATTTTTATAAATCCTTTTTCCGGTTGGATTTGGATGCCGAGTCCACCAAATGCCCCATGGTAAACATTTTCAGTCTCACGTTTCAGAATTCTTGGCGAGAGATAGAAAGTGTAATTATCATCAAGGGCTGCAAGTGCGCCTTTGATTGCCCCTTCATACATTTCTTCCCGATCCACTTCCTTATAGAAATACCGCTCCGATTTCTTAATGACTTCGTTTAAAGCCCCCAGCATGATGATGGTGTTACGCTTCCCATCGCGATCGCTGAAAGCACTTTTATCCCCTATTGGTATGAAGAGGAGAGAAATCACCGCTCCAACAGTTAGTGCGATGATGGGTAACGCGTGTTTTCTGTAATGAATCATAACAACTCCCTCGGTTTACAAACTGTTTATTTCGCGTAATCATAACAATTATAGCACGCCCGGGGTTACACTGCAACGATGAAAATGAGATAAGATGAAGCGGGCAATAGGGAACGCGACCGCAGGAATGTGCCGAACTTCTCGCTATCTTCCGCCTATTTTCTTTCCACCCCAACGTGCCCAACTAGGTTTCATCATGTTGAACCACTCTCTCCCTCCTTTTCCTGAATTGGCTTTTCACGTGCCACTGCGTATCAGGTTGAGTTTTCCACCGATTATGTAGCCACAACCACTGGGATGGGAACTGGTATATATAATCCTCAAGGATTTTCACAAGACGGGATGTATTA
Organism: Candidatus Poribacteria bacterium; assembly: GCA_965198175.1. Taxonomy (GTDB): domain Bacteria; phylum Poribacteria; class WGA-4E; order WGA-4E; family PCPOR2b; genus JAPPKS01. The sequence goes on along the minus strand of OZ240245.1, from coordinate 4,348,124 downwards.
ATCTGTACATCTAGTTCAAAATTTCCTGAGAGTTCAAGTTCAACCGGCGGCGAGATAAAAACGCGATGCCGATCGTCGGACTGACGTACATCGATCGAGAAAAGGATCGGCGCACCTGTTTTGAGAGCGAGTGTTGTTGGTCCTCGTGCGGTAGAGGCGTGTTTTCCAAAGAAATCAACAAAAACGCCTTCTCGCCCTGCATTTTGATCTGCGAAAAAGCCCACCGCAAAATTGTCACGAAGCGCCCGGAGAGCTTCCTTACCAGCTTGTTTCCGGGGTATGAGTTTTAAGCTCAAGTGCTGTCGGTATTTCCAGATTAGTGTATTGAGAAATTCATTTCTGATAGGCAAAGCGATTGCCTTTGCACGGTTTGGAATTAGTGCCCCGTAGACGAGCGCGAGAAGTTCCCAATTCCCGAAATGGGGTAGAAACACGATAACCCCTTTTCCGAGATCTAGCGCGCGTACGAGGTTCTCTTTCCCTTCTACAGTGACCTCCCTCCAGATATTGTGGAAAGTCAATTTTGGGAATCTGAGAAATTCGATTGCTGTCTTACCGAGATTGCGAAAATTTTCCCGGCAGATTTTCTTTCGTTCGGCGTCTGATTTCTCAGTTCCAAACACAATCTGCAAATTTTGCAAAGCGATTTGGCGGCGCCTCTTGAAGGTGAAGTAGAGCAGATTCCCAATTCCGCCGCCCAAGAACATCGCCAATCGCATCGGTAAGCGACGGACGACCTTAGCTAAAACCCAAACGCTGGAATAAATTAGCCAATCACCAATCAAAGTCTTTGCACCAAACCGCTGAAGATGGTTCACAATCTCACTTGACGAGCTCAACGCGCTAGCATTAAATCCGACGTCGGTCAACCTGCGAATTCGTCAGCTTTTTTTGCCAATTCGAAATCTAACACGCTGATTCCGCCAGCATCGTGGGTCATGAGATCGATTGTTACACGATTGTAGACGTTGAACCACTCCGGGTGGTGGTTCATTGATTCGGCAACTAGGGCAACGCGAGTCATAAAGCCGAATGCTTCGATAAAAGAATTAAACTGAAACTGCTTGTGCAGTTTGCCATTTTCGACTGCCCAATCCAATAGATTAGCAAGTTCTGCGTTAATTTCAGTGTCGTTAAGTTTTTCGACCACCATTCAATTCTCCTACAAATTCACAGTATATATTTGTAAAGTCAATTGCACTGTAAATACCTCAACCAAGCCTAAGCTAATTTAGTTTGGATTGTATTCGGATTTGCGGGCGAAGTCAAGTTAAAATCGATGACTTCGCGGAAGGTGAGGCTGGTAGAACAAAATATAAGAAAGGTTCTTGTTGACAGAAGATCGCAATTGGTGTAATATATATCCGCGCAAATTTCGACGTCACGAAGTCGCTAGAGTTTTCATGAGTGCTAGTGATAGACTTAATTGTAACTGGAGGAAATGCATGGCGGAATTACACTTTGATTTTCGTGATATTTTCCGGGTTGGACGTTACGGGTTTAGTGGAAAGAAGATTTTTCTTCATTTTTTGGGACTTGTGCTGGCTTATCTAATTTATGAAATACTAGTTTATTTGAGCCTGCTAATCGCAGGTGGAACTGCAGCAAAAGACTTTTGGGATAAGTATGGATTAGTGCCGGTCTGCCCCGTTGTCAATGGTGGCTTCGAGACCATTACAATCGTGGCAATGGGAATTGGTACACTTGTTCTTTTTGTGGTTTTCTTTTGGATGAGCACGATGGTTTCCAAAATCACGATGCAACAATTGCGAGGCGATCACTTTTTCTCAATGGGAGAATCTGTCGGCTTCGTCAAGAAAAATTGGAAGGTAGTTTACGGAACATTCATTGGTCTGATTGTCATTTTTGTGCTATGCGCGTTGACACCGATTATTGTGGGTCTGCTTGGCAAGATTCCCAAAGTTGGTAACATTATTGTTATGCTTGCATCAATCTTGACTCCCTTCGCCTTTTTTCTTGGGTTACTGATGGCATATCTGGTTGTTGTTTTTGGGGTGAGCTTGTTCTTTGTCCCTTCAGTGATTGCAGCTGCCAATTCAGACACCTTTGAAACAGTGTATCAGCATTTTTCGATTATTTGGAATCAACCCTGGCGCATCGTCGTTTACGAAATCCTTTTGTTTGGAATGAAATTGATTTGTACGGCGATTTGGGCGCTTTTTTGCTTGGTTGGATTTGTTGTTGCCATGTTGCCAGTCCGTCTGCTGATTCCTACGGATATAAAAATGATCATGGGGCAGGCAGACAAATGGCTTGGAGGTTTGATTGGTAGACTTGCTGGATTACCATACATTGAAGGTGTCAAAGTATTTGATCTTGCCGAACCCACCAATCTTCCAATTGCACTTAAAATCGCCTCAATTTTTATTATGCTTTCCCTCTTGGGCATCATAGGTCTGATTATCGCTTACTTACTCTCAATAGCTTCCGCTGGGAATACACTCATCTACACCATGCTGAGAAGGCGGGTAGACGGAGAAAACTTGTTAGAGGTTGAGGAGAAAGAAGACATACCCACACCACCGGCAACGCAGAATCAAGGAGAAGCCCAACCGGAAGCGGGACCGGCGGAAAAGGACGAGATTTCAAAAGATCGGTCTAATAGTGAAGGAAGCCCGAATAATGATGCAACCAAATAAAAAAATGATACGTAATGTGTTTCACACAGTTGTAACCCAAAGGTGATGATGGTTTATGTTTCAAAGCATTTTAGCCAAAGTTTTCGGCAACAAGCAGGACCGAGATACGAAGCATTTTCAGCCAATCGTTGAAGCAGTTAATCAACAGGAGTCTGAAGTCAAACGCTTTTCCGATGCAGAACTACAGTCAAAAACGCCGTATTTTCGTGAAACAATCGACGCGGGTGCCTCACTTGATGCGCTCCTGCCCGAGGCGTTTGCTGTTGTACGTGAAGCTGCTGTTCGGACCTTAGCGCAACGCCACTACGATGTACAAATCATGGGAGGTGTTGCGCTTCATCAAGGCAACATTGCTGAAATGAAAACAGGTGAGGGAAAAACCCTTACCTCAACGCTCGCGGTTTATTTGAATGCGCTAACGGGAAAAGGCGTTCATGTTGCCACTGTCAATGATTATCTTGCTAAACGTGATGCTGAATGGATGGGGAAGATTTATAACTTTCTCGGTCTCTCCGTTGGACTGACACTCAGCATTATGCCCGATGAACTGAAGAAGCTTGGGTACAAAGCAGACATCACCTATGGTGTACATAGTGAATTCGGTTTTGACTATCTCCGGGATAACAAATCAACGCACCTTAGTGGGAGGGGACAACGTGGACACTATTACGCGATAGTCGATGAGGTTGATAGCATTCTTGTTGATGAAGCTCGTACACCGCTAATTATCGCAGAGCCACATGGTGAACCTGTTGAACTTTATACCAAACTTGATCGTACAGTGAGACAGCTTCAAGCGGGAAAACACTATGAAATTGATGAAAAAAGCAGCAAACGCGGCACCGTCAGCCTAACGGATGAGGGTGTTGATGAAGTTCAGCGTCTTCTCGGGGAAACGGTTCTTGATGGAAGAGATCTCTACGATTCGACGAATATGCATGTTGTTCATCATGTCAATCAGGCATTAGCAGCTCATCATCTCTGGAAGCGTGATGTCGATTATGTCGTTGAAAACGGAGAGGTCATCATCGTGGATGAGTTCACAGGGCGAAAGCAACCCGGAAGGCGATGGAGCGAAGGGCTCCATCAAGCCATGGAATCCAAGGAGCGGGTCAAAATCGTTCAAGAAAGTCAGACCGGCGCAAAAATCTCGTATCAAAACTATTTTCGCACATATGAGAAATTAGCGGGAATGACCGGAACCGCGGAAACAGAAGCGGCGGAATTTGCTCATATTTACCATTTGGATGTTGCCGTCATTCCGACGAACGAACCGATGGTCCGAATCGATCATTCGGACCAAATCTACAAAACAGAAGAAGCAAAATTTCGAGCGGTCATACAGGATATTATCGCGCAACACGAACAAGGGTGTCCTGTGTTGGTAGGGACAATTTCCATTGAGAAATCAGAAAGATTGAGCAAGATGCTTCGGGCGAAGCGGCGTGACATCCGTCATCAGATATTGAATGCCAAAGAACACGCCCGCGAAGCGACAATTATCGCCCAGGCGGGTATGCCCGGCTCAGTGACAATCGCCACGAACATGGCAGGACGCGGTGTTGATATCTTGCTTGGCGGCAATCCAGAAGGCATGGTGATGGAAATCCTGCGCAGAAAGAAGATGGATTCTGCAATGGTTGAAGAGGATTCGGGAGAGTGGAAAGCTGCTTATGAGGAAGCCAAAGCCGTTTGTGACGAAAATCGAGAGGAAGTCCTGAAGGCTGGTGGACTGCACATCATTGGAACAGAGCGACATGACTCACGGCGAATCGACAACCAATTGCGTGGACGTTCAGGACGCCAGGGCGATCCCGGATCATCTCGGTTTTATCTTTCGCTTGAAGACGATCTCATGCGCAAATTTGGATCCGATCGCCTGTCGGGTATGATGGATAGAATCGGTATGGAGGAAGACATCCCGATTGAACACCCATGGGTAACCAAAGCTATCGAAAAAGCACAAAGACGGGTTGAAGAACGGCACTTCGAGATACGGAAAAATGTACTAAAATTTGACGATGTGATGAATACCCAGCGTCAAACCATCTATGAATTGCGCAATAGCATTCTCGAAGGCGAGGATCTCAAGAGCACAATTGGGGATATGGTTGAGGATACTTTGGACGATCATTTTGAGATCGACTTACCCGACCGCAGCGAGGACCGGAATATTGGAAGCTTTATCACTTGGCTAAGCCATACCTTCCCCATTAATCCCTCGGATTGGGAAACCCCACCGGACAAAATGAGCCGGGAGGAACTCCGAGAAAAGATATCGAAATTGCTGCATGAACTCTACGACGCGCGTGAAGCTGGAATGGGAACTGAACAGATGCGCGCGCTTGAGCGCCTCGTGCTCTTGGATCGAATCGATAGTCACTGGAAAGATCACTTGTATAATATTGACTACATAGAGGAAGGTATCCACCTGCGCGGGTACGGAGGTAAAGACCCCATTGTCGTCTTCAAGAACGAAGCCTATGCGGTTTTTGAAGCGATGTATCAGCGAATCGAAGAGGAAGTCAGCGAGTACATGTTTAAGGCTCGCATTGTTGATTCAGAAACCCAACTTCGGCAGGCTAGGTCGCGACGTGCTGCCGCACAAGACAGAGCCGGCTTTCGCTCATCCCGTCGCGCTATGCCTCAATATGGGCGGCGCAGAAACGCAATAACACAACCAAGCGATGGAGCCTCGACCGATGCGGCTTTTGCGAGACAGCAAGCCGCCGAACAGATGCCGAAGGTTGGACGTAATGAGACATGTCCATGTGGAAGTGGTATAAAGTACAAGAAATGCCATGGCAGATAGATGAAGACGGAGTGACAAAATGAGTGGGGTATCCCGACCTGCGTGAGTTATTTACGATGTGCGCTAGTTTTTGAAAACAAGCACGAAGGTGTCTTCAGTCAAGTCAAACCGCTTTTCAATCCTGTCAATGATTTACCGCTCTGATGGTTTCCAGAATCGAGTTCCCAATCAATATTGAGGAGGGTGACTATGAACTCACGAGAAGAAATCAGCCAGGAGTTACTGGACATATTGGCTTGTCCCGCGTGCAAAGGCGATATTGAATATGCTCGTGAGGATAAAAAGCTGATTTGTGCTGGCGAGTGTAAGCGCCGTTACCCGATTCGTGATGGTATACCCGTAATGCTGATTGATGAAGCCGAATTGCCGACATGAAGATTCTATTTTTAAGCCTGAGATTCCCATTTCCGCCTCAGCGGGGAGATCGAATTCGGGCTTATCATTTCAGCAAACAGCTCGCTCAACATCACTCTCTTACTTTTGTCTCATTTGTCGAATCGGATCAGGAAATTGCTGATGTCAAGCAGATGGAATCATTTTGTGATCGTGTTGAATGGGTGCGTTTTCACCGGAATCGAGCTTGTCTCAATACTCTACTCAACTGTTTTTCAAGTCAGCCATTACAGCTTCACTATTGGTATGTCTCCCAGATGCAGCGAACAGTTAACAGGTTGTTGGAAAAGTATGACTTCGATCTGATTCATGTCCAACTTTTTCGCATGGCGCAATATGTTTCCCACTGTCATGGAATACCGAAGGTGCTAGATTTGTGTGACTCACTAGCGTTGAACTTACAGCGTCGAGCGGATTTAGATCGAAGTCTAAAACGGCCGCTGGTTAGACTTGAGGAACGCCGTGTTCGGGAATATGAGGTCGAGATTGCGAGGTCGTTTGATTGGGGAACGGTTGTTGCGGAATGCGATCGAGATTACCTGCTCAAACAGGACGCATCCCTGAAACTTTCAATTGTGCCGATGGGCGTCGATTTAGAATACTTCCAACCGACTTCATCAACGTATCAACCGCATCTACTCTTTACAGGCACTATGAGTTATTTCCCAAATTGGGACGCCGCTTTATATTTTCATCAGGAAATCCTTCCGCTGATTCAAACCGTGCACCCTGAGATAACGTTTAATATCGTTGGCAACCGTCCACCAGAACAAATTAAGCGGCTAGCCAATGGTAACAATGTCGTTGTGACCGGACACGTTCCTGATATACGCCCCTATTTTGAACAAGCTGCTGTTTTTGTGTCACCGCTGCGATCGGGTTCGGGGGTTCAGGTGAAAAATCTGGAAGCGATGGGAATGGGTGTCCCTGTCGTCACAACCTCGATTGGTGCACAAGGGTTAGAGTCCAAAGCTGGGCAAGATATTTTAATCGCGGATGCGCCGGAAGAATTTGCGAAGCATGTAATTGATTTGATCCGATCGCCCCATCAGCGCCAGAAAATTGGAGATGCGGGAAGACAGCTTGTCGAAGCCAAATATAATTGGCCAATTCTAGCTCAACGGCTGGAAGTGGTTTACTCACAGATTTGCAACTGACAACTTAGCAATTATCAAAATCAAAGATTAAAGGAAGGAAGATGCGCCAGCAAAAAATAAGGCTAGGCTTTTCGATTGTTACGGACATTCTGTTAATTAACCTCGCTTTCGTATGTGCTTATCAAACCTGCAAACTGCTCGGATTAAATCTACTTGAGTTGTTCAATCTATCGGAAAATGATTCTTCCCCGTCCATTTGGGCATCTCAATCGCCAAGTCGGATTTTTCTAATCATTGCGTTCACTGTTACAGCAATCCGCCTATGTACCTATTTCACCTTTCAACTGTACAAACCGGTCTGGCGCTACGCGAGCGTTCGGGAATTTTGGGCGATTGTTGGAGCCGTTTGTTCAGGAACTTTTGCCCTCATTCTTATTCTATCTTTCGTTAATCTTTCCAAATCCTGGGCATTCTTTCTAATCGATGGCTTATATAATATCACTTTTGTGGGCTTGGCAAAGTTCTCCTTTCGCATTGTTGAAGAATACCGACGAAGAGATGTGGCTCCTCCCAAAACTAGAGTTTTGATTGTCGGTGCCGGAGCTGCGGGGGTCGGTGTTTTGCGCGAAATCCGAAATCATCCTGAGAAAGGATATGTTCCCATTGGGTTTATTGATGACCATCCGCAAAAAGTTGGGAAAAGCATTCAAGGACTTGATGTCCTTGGTACAACGCGTGAGTTGGCTTACATCGCACGCAAGCGGCAAGTTGGCGAAATTGTTATCGCTATGCCCTCTGCTTCAGGAAGCCGCATCCGTGAAATTATTCAACAGTGCGAATACAAAGGTTGTAAATTCAAAATCGTTCCCAGCATCCATGCCATTCTTGCAGGGCATGTGAGTATCAGCCAGATTCGGGAAGTGCGGGTCGAAGATCTCCTTAACCGTCCAACTTCCCGAATCGATTTGCCCGAAGTTTCGAAATACCTGTCCGGTAAACGGGTGATGGTGACAGGTGCTGGTGGTTCAATTGGATCTGAGCTCTGTCGGCAGGTGGCAAAATTTAACCCCGAACTTCTCATTCTCTTTGGGCGCGGTGAGAACAGCATATATCATATTGACAACGAACTGAGTGAGAATGAACCGGATCTTAATCGCGCTATGATTATTGGCGATATTCGAGATCGCTCGAAGGTTGATAAAATCATCGCTAAATATCGTCCCCAGATCATCTTCCATGCCGCAGCGCACAAACACGTAAAGTTTATGGAGATTCACCCGGACGAAGCCGTCAAGAATAACATCATTGGAACCAAGAATGTGGTTGATGCCGCAATTAAACACCATGTCGAAGCATTTATCTTGGTTTCATCAGACAAGGCGGTCAATCCAACAAGCGTCATGGGCGCCTCGAAGCGTGTGACGGAGAAGCTAATTCAGTGTAAAGCAAAACGGAATGGCACGGAGTTTATTGCCGTTCGCTTCGGAAACGTTATCGACAGTCGGGGAAGTGTATTGCCAAAGTTTAAGCGCCAGATAATGAAAGGAGGACCCGTGACTGTCACCCATCGTGAGGTAATTCGATACTTCATGACAATTCCGGAATCGGTTCAACTGCTCATTCAGGCTGGAGCAATGGGACTTGGCGGTGAAATCTTCATTTTGGATATGGGAGAACCGATTAAAATCTTGGATCTGGCGCGGGATCTAATCAGGCTGTCTGGACTCGAAGTGGATCGCGATATCAAAATTGAGTTTACAGGGTTGGAACCGGGTGAGAAATTATACGAGGAACTTCTAACCGTTCAAGAAGGGGTGACCGCAACGAAGCATCAGCGCATCTTCGTCGCTCAACTTGAAACGATTGAGGAAAAAAAGCTGTTGGCTAAAATCGAAGAACTTGCAGAATTAGCCAACCACCTGAATACGGAAGGGATTATTGCCGAACTTCAGCAGATTGTACCAACCTACGAACCCAATCGGACGTTTGCGAAGACTTCTTACGATGACGATACCAAGAAATCAGATGTTCAGGTGATTAATCTGGCAAATAGTCGAAAACTTGACGGAAAGCGCGAGTTTGGAAGTGCTTCTGAGCGAATTTAACAGACCTAAGCTGCCGCGTATTCGTCGGATATGTAAGCGAACTCAGTGTACCTAATTTCCAAATTTCTATCTTATTCGATGATTTATGAAACGGAAGCGATTCTTTAAAATCTTGATTATTGGTATAGGTCTTCTGTTCTTAATACTAATCGTCCGGACGTTGACGACGAAGGGGGGACAGTTCGGTGAGAAGGTCGCCATTGTCGAATTCATTGGGGCGATTTCAAAATCGGATAAATTGATTGATCAGATTCACCGATGCCGCGACGATCAAACGGTAAAAGCCATCGTTTTACGCATTGATTCTCCCGGTGGGAGTGTTGGCTCGGTTCAAGAAATCCACGGCGAGCTCACTAAACTGGAAAAGCCAGTTGTAGCTTCAATGGGAAATACAGCTGCATCAGGCGGGTATTACATCGCCTGTGCTGCGGATCAAATCGTTGCAAATCGTGGGACCATAACCGGCAGTATCGGGGTTATCTTACGGTTTATGAAATTGAAGGGGCTTTACGAAAAGGTGGGTTTGGAGGATCAAGTTGTGAAGAGTGGCGAGTTCAAGGACACCGGTTCGCCGGGGCGAGGGCTTACCGATGCGGAACGCGCCTTATTGCAAGACACAATTGATGACGTTCACAACCAATTTGTTAATGCTGTGTTTGAGGGGCGTAAAGCACATCTAGCCCGCGAGGAAATTGCCGCGCTTGCTGATGGTCGAATCTTTTCCGGGCAACAGGCTCTAGAATATAAGCTGGTAGATGTACTAGGTAACCTGCCGGATGCAATCAAGCTTGCAGGGACGCTTGGCGGCATCTCGGGTGAGCCGAGCGTGATCCGCGACAAACGCAAAGTTCCTTTGATCGAACGGATTTTGGGGAACACGAGCCAGCAAAACTTAGATCGTTTTCTCAGTGCTCCAGGGATTTCGTTTCGGTATGAGTTCTATTTGGGAGAGTGATACCGATTCAGGACTGAAACGTCCCATTTGATACTTTCTGCAACTTCCACGCAATGCGGCGAAGGGCTTTGATTTGGTATTTGAAGGAGGTGGACCTGGAAACTCCGATGCCGGTACGAAACAGCAACAACGATACCCGCTCGATATGACCAAGCCTTATCAGGTGAATCGTGATTGGGAACGCATCGGTCAGCGTGTCGTACAGCCTAAAGGGATTGTGCTCGTAATTGGCGGCACTGATGTTGGGAAATCAACCTTCTGCCGTTTTTTGGTTGAACAAGGCGTGGCGAAAGGACTAAAGGTGGGCTTTGTTGATGCCGATGTTGGACAGTCGCAGATTGGACCACCAACTACGATTGGGCTGAAGCTTTTCCCCCAGGCTTCGACATCAAATCCGGATGATTTGTACTTTGTGGGCTCCACTTCACCCGAGTGTCACCTACTTCAGTGTGTGACGGGCACGTATTTGATGATTGACGCTGCGCTTGAAGCTGGAGCCGAGCTTGTCGTGATTGATACTACCGGGTATGTCGAAGGGGATGCCGCAGTTGCACTCAAAAGACATAAAATTGAACTGATCCAACCAGATTATCTAATCTGTATTCACCGGTTTAGGGAATTGAATCCAATCGTTGCAGGATTTATTGGGCTTAGCGCGATCCAGATTCACCACCTTTCACCACACAAAAGCGTGGCTTCCAAGAGTAGTGAATCCCGAAGGAAATACCGCGAAACTCGCTTTGAGAGCTACTTCTCTGATGCAGTACAGGAGTCTGTACCCTTTGATCGGATTCGAGGGCAACGGTCGCTTTTCTTTGTTGGCAGGCAAGCGAATACGAAAGAGCGGGAAATTCTCTCCAACTTTGTCGATGATGACATCCTTTACGCGGAGTGGGGACATAAATCGCTTTCGTTAGTTGCGCCAAATATGCTATCAAACCCGACCCAGGGACGACTGAAAAGCCATTATAGTCTGACATCCTTGGTTACCAAAACCCCTGCGCATTTTGAGCAGCGTTTAATCGGCATGCTTAACGACTCGATGAAAACCCTTTCGATTGGCGTCATTGAGTCCGTCGATTTTCGCTCCACTGTGCTACGGATTCGATGCAAACCTAACGCTGCATCTGATGCAAAAATCATTCAGTTTGGACAGTATAAGGACGAAGGAGAAGATCGAAGAATCGAAGTGGGGAAATGAAGGAATAAACGATTTATGCATCATACATTACGGATTACGCATCAATTATGTGGGACAAAACTTACCTGCTTTCCGAGCTTCCCTCCGAAGTCGAGACAAAAGAGGAGGTTGAATTCATTCGTGATGTGCTAGAACTCCAGCGAGGAGCGGTTGTCCTAGATTTGTGCTGTGGGAATGGACGGCATGGACGGTTGCTTGCAGACCAAAAAGTGACAGTCATCGGCTTAGACAGCTCGCGTTTTCTGCTGGACGCAGCGCGAAAAGAGATGCTTTCAACGAACTATGGCATCCATTTTATTGAAGGGGATATGCGCCATATTCCACTCAAGCCATCGTGCGATGCTGTCATCAATCTTTTTACGAGTTTTGGATTCTTTGACGAGGAGGGAAATCGACATGTTCTTTCAGAGGTTGCCACAGTCCTTAAGCCCGGTGGGAAATTCTTGTTGGACTACTGGAATCCCCACGCCGTCATCGAGTTGGATCGCACACGGAATTGGTGGTGGATATCTGAATCCATGCTTGCACTCGCGGAGGTTGAATACCACCCTGAATCTGGGCTGCTCTCCGATTATCGGACGGTGATTGAACTCCCCACCGGCCCCATTCAAAAGACGGTCAATCGACTTCGGTTCTACTTTCCAACCGAACTCAAATCAATTTTGAAAGGCGTTGGTCTGGAAGTGTGTGCGACGTATGGCGATTTCGATTATAGCCCTTTTCTGATTGATGCGAGGCGGATGATTACAATCGCGGAAAGGTGATTATGATGCCGACGTTCCCGCGCTTCGCAAGGTATCTGAGACCGCACATCGGTTCTATTGGATTGGCGTTCATCTGTGCGTTAGTAATTGCCATCTGCGAAATGGGCTATGTTCACCTCTTGGCGGATACAATTGATGCGCTCAAATTGATTGAGACTAAGACAGAAGACGGTCCCATCAATGTCCGATATTTCCATGTTAAGGATGTCTTCGAGGGAATTGAAATTCCACTTGCGGATACAGATGCAGCCATTACGCTTGTTGGTTGGGTATTAGCGGGTATTCTAATAATTGTTGTAGTTAAGGGGACATTCACCTATTGCAACGACTATTTGATGGCGCGCGTTGGGAATAAACTGATTATCCGAGTTCGCAGCGAATTGTATGAGAGAATTGCTTTTGCGCCCTTGAGGGTTTTGAAAGAGCACCGCACGGGCGACCTCATGGCACGTGTCACGGACGATGTACGCACATGGCAGTATGCGGTTGGATCGACGGCGAATGTTATGCGAGCTGCTGTGCTCCTTCCCGTCTTTGTTTCCGTGATGTTATTTAGGAGTTTCCAACTGACTGTCCTTGCTCTAGCTGTATTCCCACTGCTTGGTCATCTAATTAACCGGTTTGGAAGGCGCATTCGCGGTACAAGTTCGGAGATTCAACAGCAGACAGCGGACATCTCTTCGCAACTAAAAGAGACCATCTTTGGAATTAAAATCATAAAAAGTTTCACCGCGGAAAAACTGGAGTGTGCTCGATTTTCAGAAGCCAACAGGGGTCAGTACCGCTCAACGATACGGCGCTCACGATCTGCCGCAATGCTGCCGCCGCTAGTCGAATTAATTAGCGCGATTGGCGTTGCAACGGTCTTCGGATTGGGGTGTTGGCAGGTAATTCAAGGCGACCTTACAACGGGTTGGTTCATCGGTTATATTGCGATGATTAGCCTGATGTTTAAGCCAATCAAGACGGTTGGGCAATTCAACAACATCTTGCAGCAAAGTCTCGCTTCGGCTGAACGAATCTTCTACGTGCTGGACTTCGAGAGGGAAGGAAATGAAGAAGATAAAAAACTTCAACTGCCTCCTGTTCGCGGCGAAGTCGAATTTCGTGACGTTGTTTTCGGATATGACCGGGACGACGAGGTGATTAAGCACATCAGTTTCCGTGTTAAACCGGGCGAAGTCATCGCTTTGGTTGGACCGAGCGGCGGCGGGAAAACGACGTTAGTGAATCTCTTGCCCCGCTTCTACGAAGTGGATGCAGGCGACATTCTGATTGATGAATATCCGATTGACCAAGTTAGACTAGATTCCCTCCGTCGGCAGATTGCGATTGTGCCACAAGATACCGTCCTTTTTGGCGGGACGGTGATGGAAAATATCATTTACGGTCAGCCGGGAGCGACCCGAAAAGACGCCATTGAAGCGGCTAAACAAGCCAATGCGCACGATTTCATCACGCAGATGCCCAATGGATACGATGCCCCAATCGGTGAGTCTGGGATCAAGTTGTCCGGTGGACAACAACAACGTCTCTCGATTGCGCGGGCAATCTTGAAGAATCCGCGCATTCTAATACTCGATGAAGCAACTTCAGCACTGGACAGTGAGTCAGAAGCGCTTGTCCAGCAATCCCTCGCAAACTTGATGCGAAGACGAACAACCTTCGTGATCGCGCATCGGTTGTCCACAGTCGTTCACGCGGACAGAATTCTTGTGCTGAAAGCTGGACAAATTGCCGAAAGCGGTACTCATCAGGAGTTGTTAGAGAAGGGTGGAATTTATCGGAAATTACGTCAAATGCAGGGAGAGAAATAAATCAGTAAACTTGATTGAAGGATTACACGTCTCAATGGAAAGCTAAGAAAATTCCGCCCATAATACATTATGCCTGAAAAGCGTTGCTCAAATACGAAGGTTAGTTTGAAATGACACTTTTGGAATCTAGCGTTGATGAGCAAGACTGAATCGTACCAAAAAAGAAAAGTGTCATAAGAAATGGTATCCGGTATGAAAAACATCGCAGAAGATAAAGACCCGATAAAATTTGATAATATTTTTTTCGATATTAAACAAGAGAATCGAGGCGATCGAATCGTGACAAGTCGTGATGAATTCACGGACAGCCCAGTTAGGGGCGCATCTAATATAAATGGTGAACTCGAATTTGAGGAAGATGGCGAATTTCTGTCGGTGCTGCCCACGGATGAATCCGATGAAAATGAGATTGACGGTGAAGAAAACGACGATCTGATTTCATCATTTAGAACGCGCGGTGATGTCTCTGACAACGCAAAGGACGAAGCGTTTTCCTATCTTCAGGAGATCGCCCGCACGCCTTTGCTCACACCTGAAGAAGAAGTTGAACTCTTCGAGAAATTTGAAGAAGGCAAGCAGTGGATTACAGAATTATTTAATCAGCTCCCCCTCTCAATTTTAGAGGAAGTTCGTCCCAAAGCGAAACGAACGCGCGGTGCAAAACAGAAGTCGCCGAATGGGATGTGGTGGAGTCCCATGAACCTCGCCACAACGTTGGATCAAATTCAAACGGAGATTGGTGTTTACCAACGTGGTCAAACCGATGACACCGCCACAACAGAAGAGGATCACCGCGAAGCGTGCGAATGCCTTGAACTACTTTGGAAGGAACTTGGCAAAGCATCCCAAAAGATACAAGAAGCGAAACTTAAGCTTGTTGAGGCTAATCTTCTGCTCGTCGCGAGTATTGCCAAACAACATAATTTTAATCGCTCGTCGCTTTCATTTCTTGATCTGATGCAAGAGGGAAGTATCGGCTTGATGAAAGCGGTCGAAAAATTCGATCTCCAGAGAGGGTATCGCTTTAGCACTTACGCGACTTGGTGGATCATGCAGGCGATTAAGCGAGCGCTAGATCAGCAAAGCCAAACGATTCGTATTCCGTGTTATGTTGGAGAAACCCGAAGATCTATCAAGCAAGCCCAGACAAAACTGGCTAGGGATCTCGAACGTGAGCCAGATATTAAAGAGATTGCTGATTTAGTCAAGATGTCTGAGAGTCGAGTCATTGAAATTCTCCAAAGTACAAAAGGCACAATTTCGCTCGACTCTCCGCTGAGCGATTCATCACCCGATGCAACAATCTCTGACTTGTTAGCTGATGATTCCCAAGTGACGCCCGAGGAAGAACTGCTTTGCAGTTCGGAGAAAGAATCGCTCGAAAGGGTTCTTAACACCTTGTCGCCGCGCGAAAAGCATGTCATTAAGCTCCGTTACGGCTTGCAAGATGGCACAGAATACACGCTTGCTGACATCGGGCGGCAACTCGGCATTAGCCGTGAAAGAGTCCGCCAAATTGAGGATGAAGCGCTTCGCAA
The DNA here is from genome assembly GCA_965198175.1 of Candidatus Poribacteria bacterium. Classification (GTDB taxonomy): domain Bacteria; phylum Poribacteria; class WGA-4E; order WGA-4E; family PCPOR2b; genus JAPPKS01. The sequence goes on along the minus strand of OZ240245.1, from coordinate 4,332,782 downwards.
GTTGCGGCATCACACGCGTGTGCAATACCTCAAAGAACTGCTCTAACAGCATTCTAAAGATTGGTTTTTTGCTTTCCCCTTGCTGTTCTTGGTCGCCCTAGAACCTTTGGGGTTTAGGATGTCAAGACGGAAAATTAGGATCCGAAATCGGTATAGGACGTGTGCCCTTACGCCCGCTCTCACCCCTGATAATCCACCGCCGGAAGTCCTGCGAGTTCCCGGAAGCGGTTGAACGTCTTCAGGATGCCCTGTTCCATCGTATAAGTTGGCGTGAACCCGATTTCTTCGGCGATTGGCGTGGCGTCATAGTCCCATGAGATTCCAAATACTCCCGGTTCGAGTGTAATCTCTGCGTCCGGCACGAGTTGCTTCAAGTAAGCGGCGCCTTCTCGCACTGGGCGGATACCCCCTTTGACGTTGAAAGCCCGTGTTTTTGTTGTTGGGCAGGTACACGCCATCGCAATGGATCGGGAGACATCTTCAACATACTGCCAATCCACCGTGTCGTCACCAAAGGGGACAACGCCCTGCCTTCCCAGTGCGACATCTTCAATCATTTTTGTCGAAAAGGAACTCATTCCCCGCGTGCGTCCAACGCCATACACCGCTGTAAACCTCAGTCCGATGATGTCCACGTTGTAGTTGTCGAAGTAGTAAGACGCATACCGTTCGTTGAGTGATTTGCAAGCCCCATAAATGAACTTTGGGAAGTGCGGCGCGTCATTTTCAATGCGTTGGTGGTTATAATCTTCTGGCGCTCCGAAAACCGCAACAGTGCTCGCCCACACGACTCGTTTGAGATTAAAGATGCGCGCCGCTTCGAACATATTGATTGTGCCGTCGCAGACTACCCTTAACGCATGCGGCGGATTGGCGTTGCATGCCGGGACCTGCCACGATGCAAGATGGATAATCCGGTCGATATTGTGTTCCTTAACCGTGCGCAAGACGTGTGGCAAATCGGTGATGTCTCCTTGAACAAAGGTGAAGCGTTCAAGTTGCTCTGGTGTCAACACCAGCTTGGGAATGGTTAGATCATGTATCGAATCATAAACAATGAGCTTCTCACCGGCGTTAAGGAGATCACGGATAACGTAAGATCCGATACATCCCATTCCGCCGGTGATTAAATACGCCATTTTCTTAGTTTCCTCCTCAATTTATCAATCTGGGAATATCGGCGAGTTTACATCAACGAGAATATCGTTTCCTTCAACTTCTACAGGATAGGTTGCAATCCGCTCTCGACCTGGCCACACGCACTTGCCCGTCCTCACGTCGAACTGCCATAGATGGAGCGGACACGTAATAACTTGGTTCTCCAAAAATCCGTAGTGTAGAACCCCGCCGAGATGGGGACAGATATTGTTAATTGCATAATACTCCCCATCGACGTTGTAGATTCCGACAAAGACGCCTTCTACCTTAACGCCGATGCAACTGCCGGGTCCTACTTCATCGGTTTTGGCTGCCTTCACAAGCCGAGACATCCAAATGAACTTCCTTTCTGTTCAGCATTGACGAGATCCGCTGAACGCATCACGTCGTCTGATTGGCGTGAAACGGTGGTGCTTACGTGTCGCTCATAACGGAGCCATCTAAATTCGCCTTCAGGTATTCGTAGCATTTTCTTTGTCCGTGCCCATCGTTTTCGCGCCCCTCATATTCGCAACACCATGAACCGTCGTAGCCCGCTGCTTTTAGGCAGTGAATCACCTTTGTGAGATTAATTTCGCCTTCGCCAAGCGCCTCACCGCGATACGCGCTGCGTGTTCCCCTGCCGTCCTTCAGGTGTAGATGCAACGCATAAGGGGCGATAATCTCGTAATACCCTTCGACCGTTTCCAAGTCGTGCCCAAACCAGCGGTAGTTCATCGTATCGAGGTTAGCGCCGACAGATTTGGATCCGACGCGTTCAAACAACTCAACCTGGCGATTACCGTCGTTGGTCACAAGCCCATGATTATCGACGGCGAGATAGATTCCTTCCTTTTCAGCGAATTCGACGCAACGACTAAGGCAGCCAGCCATCGCCTCGATCCATCGATTCTCAGGGACACTTTCTTTCGGCACACCGCCTTCTGTTCGAATCGCCGAAGCGCCCAAGATTTTTGCCAGTCCGACAATCCGGCGCATCCGTTCAACCTGAGAACGAACAACTTCTTCATCTAGGACAACGAAATCGTTTCCTGCTGCGAAGGCGGAAACAGCCAATCCATAAGATTCGACGTTTTCGCGTATCGTCTCGGCGTTTTTCTCAGGGTTGTCAATCCCCGTACACCAGACATCGTTGACCTGAAGTTCGACATCGTCGAAGCCTGTATCACTGACGAATCTAAGAAATTCATCGAATGAGAAATCGGGGAAGTTGTAGTGAACGATACCCAATTTTGGCATCATTAATCCTCCGAATATGTGTAGCTGCCCAGTTCTAAAACGACTGGTTTTCCCTGCCGTAGCGCGCCTTATGCACATCAGACGGAACGAGACGGTGACCCGGCGTAAGCCGCATCCAAACAGGGCGCCCAACCCTCTATGTAAGCAAAATTCGTGCGAATATTATAACGTCCAACCGAGAATGTGTCAATTGTGAAGTCGGAATGTCTTATCCCACACTTTGGTATAAACATGTTGATCTCCTTAGGGTGGCGTGTTACCATATATCGAACGATGCAAATTCGGTCTACATGCCTAGAGGCGCTATCAACAGACTTGCCACATGCCCGATGAAACAAGATCGCCGTCCACCCGTCAGGTCCTACCGTGCGTTGATTATCGGCGCGCTGCTTATCCCTCCCAATCTTTATTGGACAATGCACTCAGAGACCGTACACAGTCTCTTCGTGTTCTCGGTTTTTACGCTCTTTTTCAACGTCGTGTTTACGCTCTTCGTCCTGACGGTACTGAATGCACTTCTCAAGAAATCCAACCCGAAAATCGCCTTCGATTCCAGCGAACTTCTGATTGTCTATACGATGCTTTCGATTGCCACTGGAATCTTCGGACATGATCTGATGCTCGTGATGGTTCAGCACATGGCGGGTTTCGGATTTGCAACGCCGGAGAATGAGTGGTTGGTGTTTTACGGCAGATATGTTCCCCACTGGCTCAGCGTCTACGATGAGCAGGCACTTCACGGGTATTTCAACGGTGGCGAGACGCTGTATACAGCAAGGTATCTTAACGCTTGGCTCTTCCCTTGCGTCTGTTGGGGAGGATTTCTGATTGTTCTTCTATTTGTTCTGGTCTGTATCAACACGATCATCCGGAAACAGTGGACGGAAAATGAGAAGTTGTCGTATCCAATCATTCAACTGCCGCTTGAATTGACGGGGACTGGCGCCGGGACGCTCGGCAATCGTTGGCTGTGGTTTGGGTTCGCAATCGCCGGGGCAATCAGCCTGCACAGGATGCTGCACGCGTTCATTCCGGCATTCCCCGTTCTCCGAATGGGTTACAATCTCACACCGCTGTTCACGACAAAGCCTTGGAATGCCCTCCGTCCATACCCCGCCGGGGGGTTATTCATCGAAATCGAACCCTTTGTCGTAGGATTGAGCTATTTCTTGCCGCTAAGCCTAGCGTTCTCGACATGGTTCTTCCTGCTTTTCTCGAAAGCGGAACTGGTCTTTCGAAGTGCAGTCGGCATCTGGGCAACACCGGGACCGTTCCGCAGTTATGCGACGGCGGGCGCGTGGATGGTTGTCGCGGTCTCAGCGTTGTGGATGAGCCGCAAACATCTGAAACAGGTGTACGCCCTGGCGCGCCGTCAAAGAGCAGATGATAAGCGAGGCGAGGAGCCGATGACCTATCGAACGGCGCTTATCGGGCTGGTCTGTGGCACCACCGCACTGATTCTGTTCCTCGCTTACGTGGGGATATCTGTGTCTATCGCGCTCCTCTTTCTGACCATATACGTGCTGTATGCGGTAGCAATCGCTCGCATACGCGCCGAAGTCGGTCCCCCGGCGCACGACGCAGAGTTCATGGGTCCGGAACAGTTAATCCTCAATGCACTTGGCGCACGCCGCGTGGGGCAACGGAACATTGCGATGTTTAGTTGTATATACTGGATGAGTCGGGCGTATCGTTCCCATCCCGTCGGACACCAGCTTGAGGGATTTAAGATTGCCCAAACGATAGGGGCGCCGAGTCGACAATTCCTGATTGCAATGCTGGTCGCATCGGTCGTGGGAACGGTTTGCGGGTTTTGGGTATTTCTGACGACGATGTACCGCTATGGCGCGGGAAACGTCGCCCACAACATTGGCGGCGAAGCCTTTCGCCGCCTAGAAGTCTGGCTAAAGCTATTGGGGACCCCGGAGCCGTTCATGCTCAGAGAGGTTGGGTTGGGTGCGGGCGTCACGATACTGCTCACCGCGTTGCATCGCCGTTTTGTCGGATTTCCGTTCCATCCCGTCGGCTACGCAGTCGCATCGGGTGCAATGATACACCACCTCTGGTTTTCAATCTTGCTCGCGTGGACGATTAAATGGAGCATTCTGAAGTTTGGCGGTATTCGGCGCTATCGGGAGATGGTGCCGTTCTTCTTGGGACTGGTCTTGGGTCAGGTTGTGGTTGGATGTCTCGGGCTCATTCTGCGGATCCTGTTTATTGAATGAGTCTAAGGCTCGTGTGCGTCTCCTTTCACTTGATGAACCTGATAGAAGTATGGTATGCTTATGCGCGGAATTGGAGGAATATGCATAAAAACAGAACCGACTTTCAGGAAAACATGCTCAACTGTTTTACACATCCCGTTTGGAGAATCTGAATGAACAGAAATTTATTGATTGTTGCCCTTATAATTTTCGCGATCTTTTTCGGTGTATTTTCCTTTCTCAAGGTGCCGGTCAAAATCACCGATGATGAAGTGCTTGTAGCGGTAAACGATGCCATCGCTGAGACGAATTTAGAAGTGGATAAGGCAGAAGTTCAGCAGGCGGTCAACAAATCAATCGAGAAGTTGGAAGCGCGACAATCAAAGCGACTAAGGCACCTGGTATCCGCTTATTTCGTGATTTGGCTAATCTTTATCCTCTACACGCTGCGGATTTCGCAAACGCAGTCCCAGTTGCGCAAACGGTTAGATCAGGTGCAAGCGAGTCTAGAAACGCGAGGAACAGACCCCCTCTAGCTCCCCCTTAGCAAGGGGGAGAACTTAATCTGCTGCCCTCTAGCGTCCCTTGGCAATGGGGAGAACTTTTTAGGCGTAGGTTGGGTTGAACAACGGTTAAAGGGGAATGGCGCACGAAGACAGATTCAAAAGCGTGGGGTTTCGCCAGATTTTTAAGAATTGAAGCAGCATCGCATCAGGGGTTCATGTTTCCTATAAGGGTAGAATCTCTTTGGGAACTCTATCGCAGTCACTATCCGTTCCCTTGATCCTATTCGGTCGGTTGATCGCTCCTTATCCAGTCGGTTGATCTCAATCCAACCTACTCTAAGAGAGAAATCTTCATCTTCAAAGCATCAGGTTGATTCGGATCAATTGCGAGGACACGGTCGAGGTAGGTGAGCGCCCGATTTGGCATTCCCTGTTCGGAATATACACGAGCCATTAACAGCAACCGCGCGCTCTTGGCATCGGGCGAGTCCGCCCACTCGAAATTGGCATCAAGGTCACGCACCTTCAGGAATGAGTAGCTTCGCAAGCCATCGCCGTCGTTCACCGTATATTGGATCTGACCAACGAGGGTTCTAACAATCTCACGGACAAAATCCATCGTTGACGGGAGCATTGATTGAATCAACTCAGATTCCGTCTTTGAATCCCCATTCTCAAACATGACTGGTAGCTGTTCCGCAACCGTGTCAACCATCTGCTCAAGCAGCCGCGCAAGTTTGGCGTAAGCGATGTTATTGACCAACTCTGGAGCGATGCCGCGGAGTTCTACAAATTCGGTCGCCGTAAGAAGGTTTGCCGCAGTACCGCTCGCACAATCAAGCGCAACTTTCAGCTCGGCGAGCCCGGTAGAAATCAACACGTACTGCTCAGTCACGACGTAGCTCGGTTGATACGGGACATTAGGGAGTGCCGCCGTGCGAATCTGGTTGCCGGCATAGTCGACTGTATCCCACTCCAGCACCACGCCCGTTGTTGCTGCCAAAGTCATCGCAACCACATCCGTTAAGCGTCCGAGACTTTGAGCCGCTTTTTCGCTGTCTGACGTTTGAATCGAAAGCAAGAGTTGCGGTATTGCACCGCCTGTTCCGGCACCCATTCTGGGCGATAGCATAGTGAACCCAGTCTGGAGGAGTGCAATTTCATTTCCCATCCACGAAAGCAGGTCATATTCGATGTCGATGCCCATCATTGTCTCCATCTCCTGAAGGCTGCCAAGTACCTCTCGGCTCATTTCCGGTGGCATTGACTCAACAAAGCCCATCACCATCTGCCAGAGCTTGGGGAGATCAAGGAGATTGAACGCACTATAAGATATTACGTCAGTGGGTGCGAACTTTATCGAGTCGTGCCGCGTCGGCTTGGCTAGCAACATCTCTAGGAAGTTGTTGGCTGTCGCGTTGGGATTAAGTTTGATATAGCTCTGCGACACAATCCCATCTTTCGTGAGGTTTGTAACCGACCCCACCCATTGCACAAGGTCCAACCACTTAATTGCCCGATCCGCCAGTGTCGCAATCTCGTCACTCATCTCGCCACGGACCATCGGATACATCAACTCGACCAATTCAGGGATTGAGGTCAGATCGAGGTAAAATATTGACTGAAAGTCCGTTACACCCTCACCGGGCGCACCCTGACACCGCTCAACATGTTGGGCGAAATTCGGGTTTTTGGCAAGGCTAGCGTCCGATTTTCCTTGGTAGATGTCTATTGCCCGACGTATCGACGTTTCTCCCAAGCTGGCAATCAGAAAGTTGTCGATCAGTCCACATGACAGGAACAGGTTCGGCTTGAACTCGGCTGTCATATAGGAATAGCCGTTGTATTCTCGGGTCTTTGCCTCTGGAATGTTCGCCATTGCGACCTTAATCGCTGCCGACAGTATCTCCCCGAGGTCATCGGATCGATCTAGATCCGCCATGAGTGTTGGAGAGAATTCTAGGGGTTCCCGGAACTTGGGAACGACAAGTAGGATTTCCTGTCCAAGTAGGTGAGAAAGGATTGAGAGGCTTGGTCTGAAGAGGTGGTGTATATCTTTAACCTCAGCTTTCCTTTCATAAACCGCCCGCAGCAACTCCCAAATCGGCGCTTCAAGAAGTTGTTGCCACGCTCTCGAGTCTTCAATAAGCGCGAGTGCTTCGGCGACGTCTTTTATTTGTAACACTAGTAGCGCATCTGCCGGCGCAATGTCCATGAGGGAGGGGGAGGGGGTCATCTCAGTTGCCGGTTCTAGCTGTGGCTTGACACCGCATGAACAGATGCTAATGAGACATATAAGAATGATTGCGAGGACATGATAGGTGCTGTTTCTTTGGGTCATTTGAGTAGCTCCTCGGATGAATTAGGGGGTTCATAAAAGGTTAGAATCGATCTATGGATTCACTCAACCCAATCTACACACTTTTGAGATTTTCAGAACAGGGCGAAAACACCTCGCTGAACTTTGGCAGCCAACGTGTGAACAGCGCGACAGCCTCTGCATCTTGACGGTCCAGCGAGAACATGTGCCTGCCTTTCCCGGCATAAGACAATGTGAACACACCGGAGGCTGTAGGCCCCATGGCAACCATTCCAACCGCTCTACCGATGTCGAACCGACCTCGTGGCGCAGACCACTTGTCGATTGCACCATAGCGCGAACCTGCCCCAAGAGCGATGACTCCAAGCGCGTTTCCGCCAAAAGCGAAAATACCCACAGAAAACGCACCGAAGGCGAAGATACCTACAGAACCCGCTCCCAACGCGAAGACACCGGCGGTGCAGGCTCCGATAGCGATTACACCAACCGTTACAGGCCCAACTGAGATGATTCCAATAGTGATGAATCCGAATGTGGTTTTGCCCATCCCAGGGTAGAAACCAAAATTGACGATTGAGCGGATGAACGACGGAAGTTCTGAGTTTGTTGCCCTGACTAACAGGGGGACAAAGAACAGCGAAAAAGCGACGACAAATAAAATTCCAACGCATATATTCCATCTACGAAAATAGGCATCAAATGTTTCTTGGAATTTTTTGGGGCACAATTCTTTTGACATAGATATTTCAAGAAGTTCTGCTATGGGGCAACGCCGTGCTATAGATAGGTAATTGGAAACTTAAACATCAATCGCACGGACAACGGTGATTGAAAAGCGTTGGGCTGAACGCTAGTCAGGGTGCGGGCTGTCTGAACTGTGATTTGTATGATTGAGTGATGGACTATGATTAAGGGAGCACATAAGCATTCGGTGTTGGCAGCGAAGGCGATTGGCTGTTGCTGAAGTAGCAAGCATTACTGGATATCCTTACTTGATTCACGTTATTAATGCACTGGCATCTTAGAGAAATGGCATTAGATTGCACAGTTAAACGTAGGTGCCTTTCAAAGACAGTTTCAAAAGCGTTGTGTTTCGCTCGACATTTAGAATTGAGGAACCATCGATTCGCGGCATTGGTGTTTGCAATGTTGTGTTTTTCGCTAAGCGTGCTCAATCCGGTCAAAATAGGGAAGACTATCATGCTCACTAAACGTTCGCTTGATCCTAAGGAAAACTACCGCGCTCCTTATCCAGTCGCTAGATCTATTCGCTCAGTTGATCGGTTGATTTCAACCCAACCTACAATTGCTACCTTTGTGTTGCATGTCCGTTATTAGGATGCTTCTCTTTCGGGGATAAATCTCCTGCGGTTTCAACGGCACGGATTGGCGGTGGACCGTCGCCGGTATCGTCAGCGCCGCGGTCGCCGTTGTTGCTTTCTACTGCCGAAGGTGCCTGCGTGGGATGTTCTTCTTTTTCGGAATCATAGGTGCCATCAGTTTCGCCCGCTGTCGGTTTGCGCAGCTTTTGTAGTGCATCCGCAAACGCTTGGCGTCGCCATTCTGTCCACTTCGGGGTGAGAGAATCCCAATCGTGGGAAAGCAGCATCCTGTAGAGTTTAAGCCTATGTTCGAAGCTAACAACGTCTCCGCCGAAAGCTTCCTCGAAAAGTTTAATATCGTCGAAATCACTCCTCATCTGCTTAACCGACGGGGTTTTTCCGTCTGTGTCCCCGTAAACCATCTCCCAGAGTTCCTTCACGTGGACATCAGGAATCTCGTAGTTTTCTGGATAGACACCAGCGTCTAGGTGTTCGGCGCTGCGCCCGGTTCCGGTCTCGATTTGCTTAGATTTGGCTAGCTCGTATGGCTCGGATTGCCCCCACATTTCACGGCGAGTTTCATTGTATGGAACAAATAACTCGTCACGTCGATTTTCTGGATGTTCGTCTAATCTTTGCCCAAATCGAACGGATTCGGAGATGTCTTGTGTGACGGTAATACCCATTGCAGTCATCAACTCGAATAACTCCTTGAGACCGGAAACAAAATTGGGCAGGTCTTTCGGCGTGACCGATGTGAAGTCGAATTTGATATGGGGGATCGCTTCAGCGACAGCGTGTGCGGTTTCACAAACGGCAGCGACGAGCGCCCCATTCCCTTCGGCAAGGTATTCGGCGCGTCTAGCCGTCAGGGCGATTTGAAACGAGAACGCGGACGACTTTGGGTTGCAGGTACGAATCGCGTCGCGTACGTATTTTCGGTCTTTGTCTATATCGCCGGTGGCGGCGTTGGGCTTCCACCGCATGACCTGATCTACGATTTGTGAGGTTGTACGAAACTGTGCGTATAAATCAACGACGGCGAGTTTTTCTTCATCTGTCAGTTGATATGGGTTTGTTTTGCGCTTTGACATATTTTTCTCCTTTTAGCGCAAGGCGTCGAGCCTGCGAAGCGGGACACCGTGCTGGTTTTGTGTAGTCGGTTTTGCGCTATTTTGCGCTATGATTAAGGGACACCGGCGGTGTCCTGTACGAAACTAGAATGTTCAATTGATAAGCCGTGTAGGTTGGGTTGAACGGTAAAGCGCGAATGTCTATCAAAGACTTTAGAGGTTCTTCTATGCAATAACTCCGTTTCTGCACGGTCATTTAATATGCCAGCTTGTGCACACATCTTAATATATGCTGGGCTTTGCCCTATTGATAAGGATGGGTTAGTTGAGGCGTAAAATCGTATCATCAGAGATTTTGGATTCAAGAATTTCTATAATATCCTCTAACGCAACGTTTGCGTCAGCTTGAAGTCCTAAACATACTGAGATGCCTTTAGTATCTGTGCTTCGGCGCTCGTTAAGTTCAAGACGATAGGTTGATAGATTTTCTTTCAAAGCATAAGAATGAATGTGCATCGAATCGCCCAGCCGTGCAGAATTAAGGTGGCCAAATGAAAATTCACCTTTCATGTATTCCATTAGGTGGTCTTGAACAACAACAACTAGATGCTTATTGATATTCTCAAATGTCTCTATCTTGTGGTGTAATTGCACGAGTATCGTCTTTGCCGTCATTTTCCAATTTATGCCGAAATTCCTTGAAAATTCTATATCTTCAGCGGGAACGGATATACCCTTCTGGTCCAACAATTTTTGTCTCTCCGGCCATACCGTTCCTGTTGTGTCTAACGTCTGTAATTCGATCCCTACGAAGTCTCTCACCTTTCTTTCTCGCAGCGACACTAGAAAATAATCAACACTTCCACCCGGAATAGATATTTCTGACATTATGTGGAGTTCATTACCAGGCTCGTGAAGTGTCAACAAATGCAGACAATCCGTGAAAATCTGCTGTCTCTCTAGTAGGCGGTGAGGGCAAATAACAATATGCTTATTGCCCCTACCATGCCTAACGGTACATGTTCCAATCGCCACTTCCGGTTGACTTTTTCTAACCTTGATGCATTTCTTTTTAAGAAATGGACACCGCTGCGATTCGAGAATCTGATTCCACTTTACGTTCTCAGAAGAACTGCTCGCGCCGAATATTTCCATTACTTTACTGTTCATAGTAAGTAGGAAGTGACTCTCTCCTTAGCGAGTGCTATATAGGATTCAGATATATCTATTCCAACTGACTTCCTCTGGAAGTGGAAAGCAACCAATGAGGTCGTACCAGTTCCGGAAAAGGGATCTAATACGACACCCTCCTGTGGACAAGTTGCAAGAATTGGAAGTTTACACAGATCTTCGGGATATGGAGCATAATGAACTGTACGCTGCTGTGTATCTTCTGGTATTATATCCCACACATCTCCAGGCTTACTACCCTTCGGGTGATATTTGAGAAAATAGAACCCTCTGTCCCGTATTTCTTTAGCTCTTCCCGAAACTTGTTCAGCATCAGAATGAGTCGTTCGTTGCTGTCCTCGGATTATCATACGAAAATCTGCTAATTTTCCACTACTTACCTCTTTGAAAACATAATCTAAGGCTTCATAGGCTTTTTTCTTCTCGCTCTCGTTAAGTGCAGTAGAACGTTCAATTTGCTGTCTATATCGGACCCCTGAAACGCCTGTTGCAGATACGACGCTTCCATTTATAACCTTGGTTTTCTTTGGCTTTGAACGAATTGCATCTACATCATAATAATATTTGGGCGACTTTACAAAATGAAACACATTCTCGTGAACGGTTCTCAGCTTGTCCCGTGAATTATCCGGATTACCCTTTATTTTATTCCAAATAATACTATTACGCAGAATCCAATCTTGCGAATCCATTAATTCTAAGGCGACACGCCACGGTATACCTAGAAGATACTTATTTTTATATGAATCACCAAGGTTAAGCCATAAAGAGCCTGTCTGTCTGAGAACACGCTTTACTTCTCTCAAAATCGCTGCTAAATTTGATATATATTGATGATAATCCGGTTCAAGACCTATGCCGTTCTCCGCATACTTTCTGTGACCCCAATAAGGCGGACTTGTCAGGCAGCAATCTATACAATCATCTGGAAACTCCTGTAAGACCGCCGACGCATCGCCATTTAGGAAAAGCGGGCGTATGGAATCGCTAACAAGGTAGCTCTCCAGTTTATTAACAACTTCTTGCTGGTGTGGAAGGATTGTGTCAACAGTTGCCATTCACTATCCTTTCTTTCACATAGTGAGGTAATTGGTGTCTAAAGATTTAGACTACGTTTCCGTTCTTTTTCATATCTGAAAGACCCGATACATTGGATCTGTTCTACGGGCGGCTACGGCTTCCCAATCATGGGGAAGAAGTTCACATTCCAAACCTCTACCCGACGCGGGTTATTTGGGTTCGGCTTCGACAAGGTTGTCTCCTTCTAGATTGCGCCATTCAGAATCGTTCTCATAGTAATCTGCCATTCGCTGCGCTTGCTCCCGGAGCAGCTTGCGTCTCCTCTCCGTTGGGAGTTGCAAGAATGCGCGGCGTTCAATCAGTAGTCCAGGTGCGGATGCCGCAAGGGTGTCATTGAGCAGTTGATTCGCTTCCTCTTCTTCTATCGATCCTTCGAAAAGAGCGTGGAACACCTGCTGATGAAACCGCTTCGGTTTTTCGGCGGGAATCTCAATCGGTTCGCGCTTCTTCCAGCCCAATTTGTTAATATTTATCCACCACTGCTGGGCGTGGGCATCCGAAATGATGTGCAAATCTTTCAACCGGTATAGAATCGCCTGAATGCTCAACCCGTAACGCCACTTGAGGTAGAGGAGGTCGTCCTGCTGGACGCGGCGTTGCTTCTTACCTAACTCATGATGCAACGGCGCAGCGGGTGCAAGGAACGCGGCGCCGAATCGAAACGCGGCTTTCTCCGGGTCAACGTCTTCGCTTAATTGCAGCGTCAGATGTCCAAGTTCGTGCGCCATGTTGAGTCGATGGCGGTCTCCCCATGTGCCTCGGCGGGTTGCGATTGCCGCCGCTAACAGGTTTCCCTCAGCATCGCGCGCCAAGGCAGAGATGCCGTCGAACTCCTCGTCCGCATCAACTTCAATAATGTGGATGTGGTGGTTTTCAAGCACATCCACAAGGTTTGCAATTGGGTCTTCGCTCAGGTTCCAATCGTGCCGAAGCGTGAGTGCGGCGCCCTCTGCATCGTCGAGTTTGCGGACCGGAAGCGCTTGAATCGGGAGGTCGAGACTGTCAGGTTCACCAATCCGTTCTTGGAAGGCGACGCGTTTCTCCAACAATTCAGTAACAAAACTCTCAATCCGTTCCATTTCTTTCTTGGGCAAGCGTGCGCGCTTGCGGTAGGCGAGGCATTCGACACGACACACTGGTTCCCCCCACAATTGGGCGGACTTGACACCGAATGCGGAAGCGATTCGATTCATCACCACCGCTGTGGGCTGCATCATGCCGCGTTCATACTTTGACAACGCTTGCTTGCTAACCAGCCCGTCAATCGCCGCCACGAGGTCGTCGAGGGACATGCCGCGGGCAAGCCTAAATCTTCTCAATCGTTCTTCTAGCATGGTTGCTCTTTTCTGGTGTCTTCTAATGTCAATTTATGAAAGAATCTTGCGTCCAAACCGTTCAGGATTTCGCCGAGATCGTCGGGATGTCACAAAATGTCACAAAATGTCACATATTTTGGCGGATGTGGTCGAAAACGCTCGCCGTATCGTTACCTAAGGCAAAGTAGAAATGGCGAAAAGCCAATACTGGTCAAGCTTCCCGCTTGTTGTCGCTGCGGGTCTACTAGATAATTCCGAGTCACATTATGTCACAAAATATCACACTGATTGCACAAAATGTGACATCAGATGTGACATGGTTTGGCTGTGTCGGTATTAAGGCATTTAAGCCCTCTAGCGATATTGGTGATACTATAGTCAATTCCATTCATATTTACACATGTTTCGGTAGGTGCGGTTTCCAACCGCACCTGCGGACTAGATAAATACCGGTTCGGTTAGGAAACCGAACCTACCGCAGTGTATAAATAATTATTGGTTTCACTATAGATGAAAACTACGGTTGACAAAATAGCCTCATATTATCCCATATTATAAACCACACAAATCAATTTTGCAAGGGTATTTTTGAATTTTTTCCAGGGTAAGGATTTTGGGGCGGCGAAGTTAAGGCGAGAGAAGGGAGAGGGAAGATGCAAAGGGATCTTGGACGGTCTGGGATTTGTGCGCTTTATCTTCCCGAGATTGCATGAAGCTAGCTGCTCGGTTTTAGCATTGAAGCTTGGGCGATGCCGTTTTTTTGAGGAAAGCAGCGTGGCATCGGGTAAAGTGACTTTAGATTTGAGGTGGAAAATCAAGGGGTAAAATTGCGTTTCGCATCAAAAAGAGGAATCAAGTCCTTACCCAATCCAAAAGAAGCATAGACGTCGCTTACCAAATTGTACGCGACTCGATCCGGGACAAAATCCGGATTTACAGTCTGTTTGGAAACAATGGGGTCCAGCGACGCATATACTTTTCGCTCATGTTCAAGCAACCCAAAAAGCGGATTGAGGGGATGTCTTCCCACCAATAGAAATCCACTGAGATTATGATACTCCTGTTGCACATGAATCGGCGAACTAATGCCAGCCACTTGGTATATCTCTTTGACTAACCTCATGAATGTAACTGGATACTCACAGACTCCATACGGGTACAACCAGTTTGAATGGGAAGGAATGTTGCTCTCTTGCTTGTACCATTGGAATTGTGTGCTAGACAGCGGTCTTCGCAGTCTAAGGAATCCGTTGTGCCAAAGTTCCACGCCATAACCCCATACATCTATACCCGTAATTCCCTCAGGAGATGGTTCCATCCTCTTGACTCCAATGAAACCGAACCCGGTTCTGCGGACATTCCCTGGATTTAGCAGAATTTCACGTATGTTTGAATTTTTTGTAAAGACCGCATGGGGATTGTGTTGCGAAGGAACTACAGCGATCTGATAATAAGGTTCGCTCAAGATTGCCGCCTTACGATCTTGCCCAACCGTTCTTCCCGTATATGACGAAGGTTCAAGACCTCCCATTGCTCGAGGTTCTATGGATTCCTGTTGAGAAGACATTTAACGTTCCCTAATCTGTAGGATACTCCTATTGATGGTGTCTAGTTTTTCATTAATTTCATGAATAACTGGTGGCAAGTGACGGGCAGAAAAATCAACAGCTAGGTCGGTCATGGGGTATTCTCTGGTATGGTCGCCAACCCGTTTCACGAAGTTGATAGAACCTTTCAATCGGAAACCGTGGGGGCGAATTTCGCTAGGCAGAACATGGATAATGACAAGGCTAATGCCCTGGTCGTTCCATTCAAATGAACGTTTCTCGACTTCGAGACCTAGAATCGGTGGTTCTATGCAACGGGGGCAGACGCCGTTAATGCTCTTAGCCACTTTCTGGGAATCTCTCACAGTGAAAAAACCTCGTGCTACTCTGTTTCTTTCTTGAACGCCGATTAGGATATATCCACCTTGGGTGTTCGCCATCGCGGTAACGTCCTTGCATATCTCCCATTTGTACTTTTCTTGGTCTTTGGAATCCTGGCGATCGTATTTCTGCTTGAAATCAATATGTTGGTTTTCTCTCTGCTTTCCAATCAAGTCTTTCAATTCTTGGTCGGGGACATCTTCAATGCTTTCCAATCAAGTCTTTCAATTCTTGGTCGGGGACATCTTCAATGCTTTCCAATCAAGTCTTTCAATTCTTGGTCGGGGACATCTTCAATGGGGCGAGAACAACTGTCAAGATTCATTCAATTTAAGTAGTTTCCGTCAATAGGTTAATCGTGCCGACAGCAATGTCTATCAGTTGGGAATGATAACATATCCTGGGAACGATAGGCAAGCAAGTGTCATATTATAGGCGGACGCGGGCTAATTATAGCTCAAATCTCCTTTGTGTTGGACACACCAGAAGATATTTCCGCATGGCTTCAACGCGCGTCCTGAGAAGGGGTTAATAGCTGTCAGATCTGTGAATCAGATGCAATTCGCAACCATCTCGACAGAACTGGACTGCTAAGACAAATATCTGGGCAACCAGAGGACGCCTTCATACGGACTCGGTTTGCGTATTAGACCAAGACTTTCAACATGGCATATCCGCTGTTTCATTGGGCTTTTCGGATGCACACGGTAGGGGATGTAAAAAAAGTGCCGCTGTATTTGAGTACAATTAAAGGGATTTCCTGCTAGGATTATTCCATAAGACTGCGGTTTATTCAAAAGCCCTGTAAAAAACTCTATTTGGCAACCAATATTGTCGCCTTGTCGAAAATAACAGATACCGTGCAGATGTTCATTGGAATGATATACTAAACTTTCGGAATCAGGTATGGACCATTCGGCGACGAATCTATTGTGACCGCCCTTATAGATAAACTGTTTGACATCGTCAAAAATCGGTTCGTGCCCGCTAAATTCCTCACGATAATGGAACAAAAAACAATGGAACGCTATCTTTGTAATTGATCGGGAAATGTCTTGCGTTGCTTTTGGATCTGCAGTAACTCGAATTAGTTGTTTAACTATCGCCGGATTGGGAATTTCCTCCTTAGGTGTAATCTTTTTCGTCCCGTCCTCGAATGAGTTATAAAATGTTTCTGCCGCGTGCAAATCTTGCCCTCGTTCAGGAAAAATCATCATCACGTCATTTCGAATACAGTGAAAATCTGTCATGAACTTGGATTTGAAGTCCGCTATTCGGCGGAAGAAATGGTTAGCGGTCTTTGGCGGAAATATATAGGTATTTCCGAAAATGCAATAAACCTCATCATGTTCTTCACACTTCCTGAAGCAGTCGTCATTTAAACCGGCAGTATTAAATTTTTCAAGATTTTCTGCGATGACCTCCTCGCCGGTCTGTCCATGAGCGCATTGAGTCAGAACAATCTGGGGACGTAGGGCTACTGCAGAATCACATGGAGCACTTGTGCCTCTATTCACGGTTGCCGTTTCATGTAGGACTATGAGATTCTCATAGTGCGGATCCGGAAAAAAGAGTCGTATCGGATAAATTCCACACGCCTTTTTATGGTAGATAGATGAATGTGCTGTTTCAGTTTTGTTACCAAGCTCATCCTCAATCCGGTCCCATGTAAACGCTATGGGAGATTTCTTTGCCAGGACCGCATCAAGTTTTCCTAGAACACTATTGCACTTTGCACAGAGGTGTTTGTCAATTACCCATCCTGGGATGTTTTTTTGAAGCAGAGCCTTCGGAAATGCGTGTTCCCTCGTTAGGTTGTTCTGCTTCTTGCAGTAAATGCACTTATTGTTAACCATTGTTCAGTTGTGCAGAGAACTCTATCGCTCTCACTATTCGTTCGGTTGATCTCAACCCAACCTACAGCATTACGATGATTAGGATTATAGCGGACACTATGAATTTCGTCAATAAACGGTTGTGCTGAAATTGCATTTGAAAGAGGGAAAATACTTGATATTCGAGTTACTTATTTTGTGAGTATTTTAGACCTGGAAACATAAGCGAAAATGGGCTGAACCCCAGTTAGGGTGCGGGTTTGCGACGTTGAGCATTATTGAGCATTTGAGAAAATAAGTTGAGAATGCTCATTTTTGACGGCTCTTACGGGTTGGACGTGTCAGGTTCAATCATGCTCTGAGCAGTCCTTACCATGTGGGGTTAAAAGTACGCACGTTTTTGACGAACACCATATGATTGCTGGGTTTTTCCTGTATCCCAAAATACGCGCACAAATCGTGGATGACGCGCTTGGTGTTGGCTTTACCGTCACCATAAAACATAATTAAATCGATAGTGAAGTTGATGTCCGATTCACTAAAGTTTAGTTCGGACTACGTCGTTATGATGAGAGATTACCATACAATTTAGCAGATGTCAAGTGAGAGTGCTAACATTCAGGGATTTTAGCGGTTCAGCAACGATGTTTTTGTCAGACGTGTGAGCGAGACGGGGAGGACAGAAGTTAACGCGGGGTTGGTCTGTTGTAAATCAGATTAAGATTTGCAATCAAAGTTGAAAGGTACATATCGCTGAATCGGCGGTCTGCATTTCGGGTTTGGGGCGAATTCAGGGCACGGTGGCGATGGGCTGGCTTGTATGCAAAGAAATTCTTGTAGGTTGGGTTGAGCGGGCTCTCGAAACCCAACGTTATTGAAACGTTCAGGGGGCCGCAAGGAAAATATCAACAACACGAAGATTGAACCCAAAAATATCAGCGAAAATTACAGCTTTTACAGTCCATAAAAAGGAGTAAATTGTAACAGTGTTTGTTATCGGGCGGGTTTAAAAGCGTTGGGTTTCGCGAGCCCGCTCAACCCAACCTACATTCAATGTAGAATTTTATTGGGTTAAATTCCTTTAATAGGCATGTACTGGCTTTTTGATTGTTCCTTTAACGGGTCCTTCAGTTGGCATTGCTTGAATCTGGTATTGCGACCCTGGCTCCATGCTCCGTTTCCGAATTCGAAAGTGTAGTCCCTTAAAAACACCTCGATTGTTTAGTCGAAGTGCTTCTAAGGGTTGAGCGATGGATTTCGCACGGATGGAAAGCTTAAACTCAGCACCTGTGCTAGACTTTTGAACTCGCAAAATGGGGGCATATCCTCGGGATGTTAGGACGATTGTCGGTTCGCAGACAACACCAAGCTCTATCCACTCGGTTTCAATGATTAACCACGGGACACCCTTTTGCGCCATAGGTGAAGGCCCCTAAATCGCATTAAAGGCAGGACTTTGCTAAAGGACTTTTAATTCGTGCGTGTGTTTGAGTAACTACTGTTTCCAGGTGTACATCCACAACTACGATTATTGTAGCATCTTCCTAACCGCGGTTGACCTAGGACGCTTTGCGAAGGAATGTCCATGCCCGTGTCGTCCAACCACAATGATTTTCCAGTTTCTTACTGTATGTGATGAGTTACAATCAAGTCGTGTAATAGGGACATCACAAACCTCCAAATTCTCCCGGTTTTTCATCAATGTGTTCGAAATTCTTCATATGTTTCGCAACAAAACCAACTAGCTTGGCGATTCACATACTTACGGAGAACTTCAGGTCTTCAACGCGTTTCCACATTTTGTCACGATCTTCTCCACCCGGCGGCGGAATCAGCATACTACTCCAAAGCCTTTTGAGTTCGTCAACACCACTTTCGTCAAGTTCCTCCAGACCAATTATCCACTGTTGGATTCTGCGCCCGCAGCGGACTGCCTCCTTCCTCTCTTCATTTCGCATTGCCCAGTCACCTCTCGCGTTGCGTACCAACAGGAGATACCGCCAAGGAGCATAATGCAGCCGCCATTCTAACAGGCCAAGTCCTTTTAACGCGGTACAGACGCTGTCGGCAGTGGGAGTTGCCGAATTCGGAAGGTTGTTGTCAAGTAGGGTTCTGACGAACTCGGCTAACAACTGTTGGCCTATAGGCCAAAACAAAAGGAAATCGGTCATCTCTTCACCCTCGACTAATTCAATGTGATGAACCCGCATTAGGGGAGGAGATTTTTGAAGATCGGGGATTTCGGCGATTAGAGCATTCCAATACATCTCCAATTCTTCGTAAAGTGCATCAATGTAGTCTTCGGGGGGACGAAACCGCTTAAAATTCTTCAAATCTTGTCCTTCGTCCAAAATTGGTCCCCAGCTTCTTGGCATTCGGCGTTCCGAACTAAGCAACGCTATGTTCATCTCGTACAAGGTTTCGAGGCTGGTGAAGTACGGATCGGTACTCTTGAGGTTTTTTCCTTTTTGTGTTTTTATACGCCTTGATTCTATCTGTCTGCCTTCAGATTTGAAGAAATCATGCTCAGTAATCAAGCGCCGTGTGAGAATGGCAAACGTATCGTCTTCATCCATAATGATGTTCGTTGCTGCATCCGTCGGTTTGGCATAGCGGTTAAGATTGGAGAATAGCCTGCGGTATTTGCGCTTGAAGTCAGGATCCCCCTTACTCGGTACAATGACGATTACAGAAAGTTCATCGTTCTCAAAGTTAGCAGGAGCACCCTCGGAGATTGAATTGTTTCGATCTAGCAGAGTCTTGATGGCTGAGAGGCGATGCTGTCCATCAAGGGCATAATATTTCTGGGTGCCATCGAACTTCAAGACACCAAACGACTCGTTAAGTCGCTGATCATCATGAAAAATCGCGAAATGCGGATCGTCAGTAATCTCAACAGGATAGAACATCGGATTGCCTTCTAACGCGGCCACCACCAATGAGGAAAAGAAACGATTCGGTTGGTGTTTCAGATATTCTACGATTTCCTTATTAACTCTGTCGTGCCTTAAGACTCGTTGAATTGCTTCATCAAGGGTGCGATCTTCATAAACTTCAGAAGCAAATTTCACGTTTTCACTTAGTTCTTGGGCACTCATCTTGACGACATAGTAACTAAACGCACCCATTCTCGAACGTAATGCGGGATATATATTCATCAGAGACTTTCTCCATTGAGCTTGATAGTTTGGCGCACCATCAGGCCGGTTTTGAACTTCCTATTCTCGCTGGGATGTGTCTATCTTTAAGATTAGCCGGCGGACCAAAGCATTCAATCAAACGGGTTTCAAGTTCATCAATTCGATTAGCATCGACAATTGTAAACCAATATTCAAGGTTATTGCCAAAACATCCTTTCGCCATCTGGACTCCGCGCTTGGCGCGGTCACAGTGTTCAAGGAATCGCCTGCGAAGACAGTTTGATTTTCCCACGTAGATGATTTCATAGAGAGTCTTAAACGGGTTTTGGTTGAAATTCAGTGTCTTGAGCGTCACGCAGATGGCATACACACCGCGGTTCTGAGGGACACTGTCTCGCTCAAGAGAAACTAACTGTGTCTTTGACCAACGAGTTCCAGTGACAACTGAAAGCAAGTTGTCCCACTTCCTTTTTTCAAGTGTCCAACCGTGTTGCATATAGAGACCTAGTCGTAGTTGATGTTAAAGATGGCAAATTAAACACGGCTCATCATCATCCTCATCATCAAGGACGGTCCCAAAGATTTCAAGCAACGGACGATTTGGTTGGGACGCCTTTGCCTGTTCCATCGCTTTCCTGTAGTTTTCTTTAATTTGCTTAATTCTTTCAGCTTCTGAAAGTTCTGGCAGACTCTCGCCTTGACTCCACGTGAATCTCTCCCCTGTATCCTCGTTAAATTTCTCGTAATCCTTTGCGAGTTCAAAAAGGTCGGGGTGATTCTCCATTAACCCAACCCATTCGGCTTTGCGCTGGTAAAAACAGAAGTAGCAACCAGAGCGTGTCCGCCATTTATAGTATTCAGGCAAGCCGAGACCGCTTTCCTCTAGAATCCGATAGACATCTGTCTCGGTAATACCGTCCTCTTTGAACGGGTATTTGGGTTCAATGTTTCGGAGTGCAACGGTCTTTAAGGGTTTGTAACCGACACGGTCTTCGTCCGCACGGATTGCGACGTAGTTGTAAGCCAAATCCTCGCCGACAAATTCTTCAAAGGGTTTGATTTTGAGTAGACGGGTACACCAACGCACCTGTGCCGATGGCAACAGTCCACCGAATACCGAGAGCCAGTGGTCAAATTCGCGCTCGGCGTTTAAACGTTCAATTTTCTTGTCTAAGAAAGCTTCCAAGCGATCGAGGAATTCGTAGGTCTCCGGCAACTCTTTCCCCGTATCGCAGAAGGCGTATTCCATATCCGGCACTTTGTCGCGCATGTAAACCGCGAGTGCGGAGCTATCTTTGCCGC
Organism: Candidatus Poribacteria bacterium; assembly: GCA_965198175.1. GTDB lineage: Bacteria > Poribacteria > WGA-4E > WGA-4E > PCPOR2b > JAPPKS01. The sequence continues at coordinate 4,311,168 of OZ240245.1, read as the reverse complement.
CGGAGAGTCCTAGGATATGGCGCCTGTTTTGTTCTGTGGAATCGTTCAACATCGGTGTATCCTCTGCTTTCGGTGTGGGTTTTACAGTAACATACCGCTCCGCTGGAGTGCAAGACACGGTTACCTATTATGTAGGCGTATGCAGTTAGAAGGGTTTCGCTCCAGAGGCGCTCTTGTAAGTTTGGTTGAGCCAACGGCGAAACCCAACCTACGACCTCCCCTAACCCCTCCTTGGTAAGGAGGGGAATGAAGATTGAATGAACCGAAAAAGGTTGCGCACCGTTGGAGAGGCGTTTAAGACTATCGCGCTCCCTGTTCAGTCGCTTGATCTATTCGGTCAGTTGATCCCTTGTCAGGGGGGCTTTTTAGCCTCTTTTCATATTGTATCATGTGTAGATAGGAACGTCAAACCCCTAGTTTCATGCGTTCTGGCTGACTTGTTCATACATTTGGAAATCAACACCGAAGGGAAGCGCGATGTCCGGTTCCTGTTTGGCGAAGTGCTGCGAAAAATCAATGATTGTAAAGCCGATCAACTGTTTAGTTTCGGGATCGAGACGCAGAATCACATCTTCGGAGCGCTCAACATAGTCCGTGAATTCCGGTGTCCCACAAGTGACATACAGGACGTCGGCTTCGCGGTCATAGAAGATTTTCATGCCGTCTTTGTTTCTAATCATGTTATCCGCTTTCCCTTTGGGGCTGATGCAGGTATATGGAAGATGACCGCTCCGTGATTTCACGCGCTAGTCTTTTCGGTTCATATTTACACAAGGAGGAATCGACTGATTGATAATCGAGGCTAGGAAGCCTCTCCTACAAACCAATGAGTAAATGTATAATTTTTAGTCGCAATGGCTATAGATGTCAAGTTTTATCCTCAGGATCAGGAAGCGCCTCCCTGTTTTCTTTGGTGACTCGAATCAAAAATCGCAGTGCCTTATTCACAGATGCTGCGTTTGGAAACACCTCGGCAACATCGGATTCTAGCTGCACAAGGAACCTTCCAAAGTGCTTTCGCTCAGGTCCCACCTTCCTCACTTGCAGGTTTCTCAAGTCATATTCCGGTCGAAGTTCATCTTGCATTGTCCTCTTACCACCCCCTCAGTATCTCTTGTCGGTGTCTATTCCTCAAGTTGTTCAATTAGCTTCCGCGAGAGTCTTGCGAGAACCGCGAGACGGAGTTCTGCATCTCCCTCGGCATCATAGGCGTCGAAAACGCCCTCAATTTCGCGCTCAATGTATTTTGCATGTTCCTCGGTATCCGGAGGTAAAGAAATGACCCGTTCCTGTTCCTTCGCTGTGAGCGTGGTGATGCCGACGCGCATCACTTCCCCTACACTATCAGAAAATCCATCGGATTGTTTCTGTCGTTCAAATGAAACGGCTTCAAAGTGGTGAAACTTCCGCGCGAGTTCAGACAGGTTTATCTGAAAATGCGTTTTGTCTTCGTCATTCCACGAGGCTGGAGGTTTTTGGACGATATACGTGCCAATTGCTTCAAGCCAGCCCTTGAAATCAAGCTCTTCGTCACAGACGCGAAGAAAAAATCCCTTGAGTTTCGTCTCAATCGTCAAATCAACTAACGGTTCGGCTCGCCTATAAAGTTCCACCTGGATCGCCTCGCCATTTCCCTTCAATGAGAACGCCGAAGCAAGCAGCTTTGAAAGGGAAGCCAAGAGGTCGTCATAAGCCCGATTTAACTCCGACAATGTCCTTCGCAGTGAGTTGAAAAACCTTCCCACGGCACTTGAATCCATTTCTTCCAAGGGACCGAAAGCATCAAAACCGAGTGCTTGAGGCAACTGGACAAAAAGGAGTGTGTCCGGTTCCCGTGCATTGCCAATGGTTTTCCGTAATTCGATTGCTTCGTGACTTAGTTCCTGAGTGAGCATTGTGTAGCGCGGCAGTTTGGAAACGAAACGCACGAGCGGTTTGACGACTGCGAGCAAGGTTGGATGCCCCGTCACGGGGGACGGTTTCGATAACAGCGTCAAGAATTGAGAAAACACCTCTGATCGGACGCCGCTCATCCGGAAACGCTTGAGTTCAAATTTCTCCGGCGACTTGATTAGCCGCTCAAAAACTGCTGTTGAGATATCCGTGACAAAGGAACCATCTTCGTACAGTGCGATTTCCGCTTCGTAATGCAGCAAGGCAGCACAGAGTAGGATGGGTAGGGGACCACGCCTCAGACCGATTGGAGGTTTTTCCAAACGGTCGTATAGCTTCGAGATCGGCTGGCGTTTCGCCTCACATTCGGCAAGAAACGCCTCAATGGTGGACCATGCGAAGGACATTCTGTTTTTGTCATCGGCTTCAGGCGGATGGAATCCCCATTCCCCTGAATCGCAGTTGTGTATCCCGGTATCCCATAATAGCGAGAGATAGATGCTCAACTCGGGCGGGTAACCACTGATACCTAGTGCCTCCTCGTCTCCGTGCACAAGCATTGCGGCGATGAGTCTTTTTCGGGCACTTGCGGCTGAGGAAGACAATTGGCGTTGATTGATGAGTTCGTTGCGGATGATTGGCGTCTTGTGGTACACACTATCGCAAATTATGGAAAGGTATTCGTTCAACTCTCTCCTTGATGTAATCTGTATTGAATTTCCGGTATGATACCAGGTACATCCTCCACCCTCCGTCGCGGCGGTGTTCTCTCCAAAGAGGGCTGTCAATTGGTTAGATACGGTTCGTTCTGCCTCTGCTGATCGCGCCGTGAGTTCGAGTCGCGCCGTCCTATCACCCTCAAGTTCGGGTGTATTGTCTTCAACCCACCGCAAACGCCCCAATTCAACGACAGCATCCTGCAAAAGACCGATAGAACGAGGAATCGCGACAATAACATCTTTTCGATTGGCGACGGATACTTCGGTCGCTTTTTTCACAAGCGTCTCGACTTCAAATTCACTGCCGGGCAGGGCGTAGAGAATTAAACCGTCTGCGTCACCCAATGGTGTTTCGAGATCGGTTTCAAATCTTACAGCATCAGTGTATCGGATCGTAACATATCGTAACGTGCCGGTCAAATGGAGATGCCGCCGGGCAATGAGGGGTTGGGGCGGCAGCAGCGCCGAAATGATGGATGCCAATGGTTGATTTGAATCAAGCTGGGCAGTTGCGTCGGCGAGGCGTGATTCAATGTCGATGTCGCTTCCTTCCCAAAGGGCGTAGGCGTCGTTGTACCGGCGGTAGATCGCAATCGATCGCTTTGCCAATTGTGAAAGGGCATTCTCAAATTCTTGAGAGAAAACTTCCGTCCCATCGTCAAGTGCATACCGCAGTAAACATTTTGAACTTTTCAGATTTACGCTCACCTCCCCGACGCCGCCGAGCAATCCGATGGTTTTGATTAGTTTGACGGTCATCGGCGATGGGTTCGGCAATCGCGAGATTGCGGTCTCAATCCCAGCCCACTTTTTGCCGTCGCTAGAGCCATACAGTCGATTCCCTAGAGCGGTGTTGATATAGTCGTACAAATCGGGGAGCGAAAACAGCGGCAAACGATTTCCATCGTAAAAATGGTTGACAAGAAAATCTTGGAGTCCGTGGGGTTCACCGGAGTTGAGCAGGGCGAACAGGGAGCGTTCGTTTTGCGCAAATCGGCGGAATAGCGATCCCGCAACTAGAGCAACTGTCGGGTGAAGGGGCAAACAGTTTTCAAGGAGTTTCAGAAATTCGTACGTGCTAAGTTGGCGCGGATTGAGTCCTAAGTCAACCGAATCGGAGAGAAAGCTACGATCTAGAACCGGCAACGCATTGACATCTCTCTCAATCGCATCCCCAATCAAGCGGAGCACCTGCTCAGTCGGTTCTAAGAAGGCGACATCCTCGAAACGCCCTTGTACTTTCGCCCACTCCTCGCGTTGGGATTTTCCTAACCGCTGTGCGTACCCCTCAAAGGCTTGATGGAGAATGGTTAGCAGGAATAAGGGTGTATCTTCGCTTCTTGTCGCAAACTCCGCGAGGCTCTGTAGGACGAACACGTCACCTCGTGACGGGTGTTGTGCCGCATATTCGAGGAATTTCCCAAGCTCATCCACGACTAGTACCAGCCCAGCGCCGCCTGCCTCGCCAATCTGTCGTGTTGCCGATTCAAAAAGATCTGTGATTTCGGACGCGGCGGGCGGCGCTCCGCTGACTGCGGCGTCCAACCGTTTTTCGACCTCTGAAATTAGTGAAAGGAACGCTGAACATCCGCCGAATGCGGCGAGACCGCTTGCCAATCCACGCAGCAAAGCGGTTGTAATTGGCGCGCGCTCACCGGAGATGAGAATGGGACAGAATCCTCTTTCCTTCTGCCGGTTGGCACGCACACCGACAAATCGATCCCACAAAAACACATCCCCGCGTTCTAGCAGATTCAGGGCATTTTGGGTCGTCGGTGCTTTAGGGGCGCCGAGCAGTTTCGCGGCAAAAAGCGCGAATGCAGATTTTCCTGAGCCGTAGGGTCCTGTAATTGACCAGGCTTTGGTCTCAGCACCGTTCTCAAGTGCGGAAGTCAGGCGCTGCAGCATTTCACGTGCGGCGACGGTTAAGACATACCCATCCAACGAATTTTCGGCATAGAAATCGCGTTCAAGATGAACCGATCGGCGAAAACGCCCGGTGACTTGAAAGAGTTCGGAAAGCGGTTTGTTCATAGTGATTAGTGATGAGTGACTAGTGGCTAGTAAACATTCAATGTTTCTTTCTCGCGGGGCATTGTTTGTAATAGCGATGCAGCAGTTCCATCGGGTCAATTCTCCGGTCTCGGTAAACCTGTTTTAGTCCTGCGGTTTCGTCGTAGCGCAGGGCGCCATCGGTGAGGGTTTCGACGTCTTCAAGATATTGGACGATGGAATCAATGTCTAGCTTAAAAATCTTCCCAGGACTTTTTGGTGAATAGGCGATTTCACCCAAAGCAAGCGAGTTTCTATCGGCAAACTGGGACTCCCAGAATTGGGACAGTGCAGCGACGAAAACCTCGGTTGGCAGCGAATCTTTTGGTCCACGATAAAATTGATATGTGGTTTCGTCGGAAGAATCGGAGATGAGGTCCAATTCGACTAGCGGACAGTTGAAGGTCTCCTCCAGAATCGTGGTCTTTGTTAGTCGAGAGGGGACATACGTCCGGAGAAAGCAATCGACATCGCGTTTGATCGAATTATCTGAACTTCGGCGCTTCCCTTTTTTTTCAGCCCAATCAATCAAACCGGAGGTGAATCTCTGCTTTCTGAACTCATTCTGAGCGAAGACATTAAACGCCCAGTACCACGTGGTTGCTCGGTTGGCGTTCGCCGCAAGCTGCGCGTGGATGAACCACAGCGTGGCGGTGTCCTCAAGGTATGGGTCAAATCCATCATCGGCAAAAAAAGCTTTGCCAAGGTCGGTCGGCTCAAATTGCGTGCGATCAGCCAGTACACGAATGAGTCCTGCTGCGGTGCACCAGTGGCGGATGGAACGCACCATGTTCTTGCCGACGCCGAGCGTGATTGTGGCGCGGTCGCTGGTGAAGATGGCGGGATCTTCCCGCACCGCGTCAACGCCTTTTTTCAGCCAGGTATAGCGGAACGGGAAGGTTTCGTGACCTGAGAAGGAGGGTTTGATTTTGTCGGGGGCTGTTGTTGAATTCTGCATCACATCATCCCCTCCCGTTTGGCGAGGTATGCGGACAGCGCGTAATCCACGGGGGTGGCGGTGTTGATTGTGGTGTAGTCAATGTCAGAACTGTTCAATTCAGACTTGTAGTGACCGATGAACTCGTGCAGGCGGCGGCGGTAGCTTTCACGAATCGCCTGCGGGGTTGTGATAAGCTCCTCGTCCGACTCGGCATCGACGAACCGGGTCACGCGGTCAAACTCAAACTCCAACTCCTGATGGTCTAGGATATGGAACACAATCACCTCGTGTCCGTCGTAACGGAAGTGTTGGAGGGCACTCACGACCGCGTCGGGGTCGTCGACGTAGAGGTCGGAGAGGAGGATGACCAGCCCGCGTTTGGTCAAGCGATCGGCGATTCGGTGGATGGAATCTCCGATGCGCGTGAGTTTATGGGTTTTGAGGCGTTCAAGCGTCACCAAGATTTCGTGGAGCCGGGCGGGTGAACTTCGAGCGGGTATGAATTCGTGTAGTTTTTCGTCAAAGTATGCGAATCCGACGGCGTCGCGTTGCTTTACCATGAAGTACGCGATGGAAGCGATGAGGTAGCTGGCGTATTGCAGCTTCGTGAGGTCGCCGGAGCCGTAGGTCATGGACTCGCTGGTGTCGAGGAGGAGGTAACAGTTGAGGTTGGTCTCCTCCGCGAACTGCTTGATGTAGTAGCGGTCGGTGCGTCCGTAGACCTTCCAGTCGAGATGTTTGATATCGTCGCCGGGGATGTATCCCCGATATTGGGCGAACTCGACGCTGAACCCGTGATACGGGCTTTTGTGCCGCCCTGAGATAAATCCTTCAACAACCGATTTGGCGATGAGTTCTAGGTTTCCGATGCGTGCGAGCACGGCGGGGCTCAAGAAACGGCGTCCTTCTTGACCGTCGCTGCGCGGGATTTCGGGGTGCTGAAACTGCATCAGATTTGTCCTCGTCGCGTGTACTAGACGGATGGACGGATTGAACGTCGTGTCACAAATTGGCGACTGCGGCGCCCTCATTTGGAAAGATTCCGGCGTGTTGAGCCAGCCCCATGATTTTGAACGTCCGCTGAATCACCGGCGTCAAGTTACAGAAGTGTATGACGCCCTCTTGTTGGTGTATCAGTTCAATAATTTCAATTATGATTGAAATCCCGATGCTGTTAATGAGCCGCGTCTGTTCAAGATCAATAACAAGTTTGGTATAGCCTTCAGCGATGAGTTCTTTCGCCGTATCTGCAAGTTTCTCACCGGAGGGACCGTTCAAGTACCCCTCGGTTTGGATTACCGCGTAGGTCTCTTTAGTTCGCGTGACAAGATTAAATCGCATTACCCTCACCTCAATGGTGCTTCCACTGGCGTTCTTCAAGCGTTGGAGAACACCTCACTCCGTATTGGAGACACTTTCCGCTTTATCATTGTTATGGTTGTCCCCTTGTCGCTGCTTTCGATACTGACTTCGTCCATCATGTTCCGGATAATCTCCAATCCCCAACCGCGTTTCTTTATGCCGACCTCTCCGCTACTTGCGGGCTTGGCTTGGTCGAGCCGGAAGCCGACGCCGGAATCCGTAATTCTCAGCTCTAACTCATTGTCTCTCATGATAAATCTGATAGAGACCCGTTTGTCCTCACTTTTGCTGTGCTCGAAGGCGTTGATGCAAGTTTCGATAATCGCCAGTTGAATCTCATCAATATCGTTTTCGTCAAAGTCCATCATCTCGGCAAGGCTATAGGCGGTTTGTGCTGCCGCGAGCTCGACATTTGGGAACATCGGAATAATGAGAACGACTTCGCGATTGACTTGATCTGGCACCTTCTGATCCTCCTCCCACAAGACATAAAATCCTACTGATTCTTCCATTCCATGAAAAGAAACAACGGAATCTGACAAAGTTTTTTTAATCGGGGAGCGGCTTGTATCTGCTCATCTGTCGGAACGGGTTCATAAAAGCGTTTCAATCGAAACCCCAGGTCAACAAGCGGGTTAATGAAGTCCGAAAGCGGTTTGTGCGTTTGCAGTACGGGATGACTAAAATCGGGAGTAATGTGTTCGTGCCAGACGTGTCGATCGAAGTAGGCTTGGCGATTTGTAAAGTGATCTGAAAAACAGGGGTGAAGAATGCTCATCAGCAGATAACCGTCCTCATTGAGGACGCGCCGCACTTCAGAAACACTTCCTTCGTAGTCTTCTACATTCATCAGACTCATCGCAGCGACGACGATTTCAAACGAGTTTTCTTTGATTCCGTCAAGATCATTGGCATTCCGCACAAAAAACTTAATTGAACTGTCTGAGTGCGCCTTTGCAATGTTGATTAACTTTTCACTGCCGTCAATCCCAGTGACATCTGCTCCCCGTTTCTTGAGTACACGACAATAACCACCCTCGCCACACCCCAGATCGAGAATCCTCTTGCCAGACACGTCACCAAGCCGCTCAAGCGTAGCAGGCGTCAGAAACACATTGTAATAGTCGTTCGTGTCAACATGCCGCGCCCAGTCGTCGGCAATTCTATCCCATGAGCGAATTGAACTATCGTCTTCCATGGATGTTCACCTCTCATGGCTTGTTATCACGGCGCTTAGCCTAATTTGGCGCACGCTTTTGACGCGACTGACCTTTTGCACAGCGACCCTCGTTGTCGTCGCAGGCAGTCGCACCGAATGATACCGCATTGCGTCTTGCGATAAATATATCATTGCCATCTGCTAATGTCAACGTCGAAATGCGATTTCATAGTTAACTTTGTTTGTGCTGTCGATATGGATGGGGGTATCCGCCTACTGGATTTCGGCGATCAAATTTCAGGAAATTGAAACGACCTGCCCACTGGCTGCGGAACGATAGCCCGCGGCAATGACGGCGATGGACTGCGCTGCCAACTCCGCGTTCATCTCGCTTTCTATCCCGGCTTCGATACAATCGACGAACGCACGCATATCGTAATGCTGGGTGCCCTCTCCAGCGATGGGGACCCACGGGCGTTTGGGTTGGGATTTAACCTGAGTGCTGCGCCACATGCTCATGGGATCCAAGGGAGGGGGCGGCGGCGGTTGGAAGGGCGGCTCATCCGCAAAAATTTCGAGCCGCGGCTGCCAAGCGTCGAATGTTAGCACGCCGCGAGTCCCGACCAGATGCAGGCACTGCACGCCGCGGCTCATCCAGCCGATTCTACCGCCTGAGATTGTGGCTGTGACGCCGCCGTCGAGCGTTAGCACCAGCGCACCGAGATCCTCGATTCTGCAGGATAGATGTTCCTTGAAGAAGTAGTTGGCGGTGGTTCCGAAAACGGTTTTGACCGGTTTTCGACTGAGCCAATTCACCATTGTCACCGCATAGACGCCGATATCGAACATCTCGCGCTTCGCCTCGACGAAGGTGTAACGCTCCACGGTTGGCTTTTCACTTCGTTTATGACCGACTGCTGCGGTGCCCGCGTGACCTTTGCCGAATAGGACGTCACAGTGGATGGCGCGGAGCTCGCCGATTTCATCGTCTTCAAGTGCACGCCGCACGGCACCCGCCCAGCGGCTGTAGACGTTACTAAACATCTGGCTCCGGACGCCGGCACTCTGGATTGCCCGGACTATCGCCTGCGCGTCTTCAACTGTTTTTGCCAACGGTTTATCCAAGTAGAGGTGTTTTCCTGCCTCAGCGCAGCGGATGGCGACCCGTCCGCGCCGTTCAGTTTCGACGCATACGCTGACGATGTGGACATCGTCGCGCGCCAACGCCTCGTCTAGAACCGGGAGGTATGGGATCTCCAATTCTTCCGCGAGACCCCGATTGAGATTGATGCGTTCCGGCGGGGCGTCAGTTTCATCAGAAACTGCGATTAGGCGGCAGCGTGGATCTGCCGCAAAGCCTTGTGCGTAATTTTCTTGATGTGTCCGTAGTCCGCCGAGGAGTAATACGCCATATTTGTCTTGGTTCGGCATTTTCTCATAGACCTTCAGATTGGTTTAGAGCGGTTGGCTCGCCCAAAGCCACATTCTGCTCCGCTGGAGCAGAAGGCTAGAAATTTCACGCCTGCTATAAACATTGCGCTCCGCTGGAGCGCAAGACTATTGTTACCTATGTGGACGTAATTTGGCTTTAAGGGATTTGCTTTAGCGGAGCCGTTGTAGCTTCTAAATAGTGTCGAACAAATCGGAGATTAGAAACGCCGTACACGGGACGTTCGCCGCCCTCACAATGGGAGGTAAAAAAGCGTTGGGTTTCGGATAAAACTATCGCCCTCACTATTCGTTCGGTTGATCGCTCCACCCAACCTACAAGAGTTAACTCACCCTTGGCAAGGGGGAGCATGTGATCTGATTGTCGGGGCTAGGAAGCCCCTCCTACGGTTCTGAACTCGTATTGGCGATTCGGTGAGACTTCAGCATTTGTAGATTGAGTTTAGCCAACGTCGAAACGCAACAAGTCTAAGTGTTGTGGAACAAATAGTCACATCCACACGCCAAACAGACAATGCTCGGCACCGTAAGAATGAAAGGTAAAAAAGCGTTGGGTTTCGCTACATCCTAACGAGCTTTAGACAGCATTCACTGTCGCAACTCATACATCTAATTTGGTATGTCTTACCGAGACCACTCTACCCAACCTACAGGAGCTTGTTGAATTCTAGGGGGGTTCCGGTTTTGAACGCCGCCTCTATCAAATCCATCAGCTCCTCACCACCGCTGAGTTCGATAGGCGACTGCATCCGGCGATGTCGTTCAACGGGCGACTCATGGCAGATGACGCCCTTATTTCCAATTAGTAAAAGGTTCACGGAAGCTTCTTGAACCTCCTGGATACGATTGACGCTGAGCATCGCAGTCTGTCCGCCGGCATATTGAACCATCGCCGTGATCTGTGTTGAATCTGTTTGCTTGGGCGCGTAGATTCGTTCCGGTGGGGACGGCATCCAAGTATTTGCAACTGCGACCAGCGCCGCCATCCCGCTCACAATATTTGTGTCGGCGAGCGGCATCTGCACTATACACCGTAAGAACACCGGGCTGCCTATTCGCCCTTCAGCGATAACCGAACCGACGGATTGTTGAAGCAGTTGCACGATTCGACCTCTCTCGTTGAACCTTCACATGCTCTGAACTGCTTAACGCCACTTGACGGGGTTGGAAAACTGTGTTAAAATTCTGCAATTGCGTCACTCAAACATCATTATGGAGATAAGACTTATGCGCGGAAAAACGTTGGAACAACTTGTTGCGGAAGCTAAGGCGAACATCGGGCGCGTCTCCGATGAGGAACTCAAGACTGCTATCGAAAGCGATGAACCGATTGTTATTTTGGATGTTCGCGATAAAGATCTGTACCTAGCGGGCCATCTTCCCGGCGCGATTTCACTTCCACGCGCTGCGATTGAACTCGATATTGATGAGATTGTTCTTGACCAAGATACGAAGGTTGTTACATATTGCGGCGGCGAAACTCGCGGCTCTCTGTCGGCACATACGCTACAGATTATGGGATATGAGAATGCGTGTGTGTTGACCGGAGGATTCCGAGGTTGGAAATCTGCAGGGTTGCCGATTGAAGATATTGAAGAGTGTGTAACGAGTATATCATAAGATTGTAGCGGAAGGCAACGGTATTTTTCGGATGGGATAACAAGAACCACAGAATATTTCTGTGCGGGCAAAGGAGTTACGGATGTTGAAAAAGATGCTGCTGGGTATAGTCCTCGCCGTCCTTATCGTCAGTTGTGGGGACGATAAGAAACGGTTACATGTCTTCACTTGGGCAAATTACGTCGGCGATGAGATTAGAGCTGGTTTCGAGAAAGAATTCGGCGTCCGTGTCGTTGTGGATGTGTTCGCGAGCAATGAGGACTTGCTGGCTAAATTAAAGTCGGGTGCGTCCGGCTACGATATTATTATGCCATCGGACTATATGGTCGCGATTATGATCAAAGAGAACGTGTTAGCGGCTCTGGATATGTCCAACATCCCGAATTTTAAAAACATCGGCGCCCGGTTTCTGGGTCGGGATTTCGATCCGGAAAATCGGTATTCCATCCCTTACACGTGGGGTACAGCGGGCATCGGCTACGACTCGTCCGTTGTAAACCCGCCGCCCGATAGCCTGTCTACCCTGTGGGATAAGCGGTACAGTGGTAAGTTCAGCATGCTGGATGATCAGCGTGAATCGATCGGTGCTGCGCTAAAACTGTTGGGACATTCGGTCAACAGCACCGATTTAAATGCGCTCACGGCAGCGAAAGCGAAGTTAATTGAGCAGAAACCGTTGGTCAAACAGTATAAGAACGAGGCGGATGAGATACTGGGCTCTGGCGATGTGGTGATGGCGCACTGTTGGAGCGGCGACGCCTTCCGGGCTGCCGCGCGTCGCCCTAGCATCAAGTATGTGATTCCCAAAGAAGGCGCAACACAGTTCATTGATACGGTCTGCATCCCAGCATCAGCGCCGCACAAAGCGATTGCAGCCCAGTTTATCAGCTATCTTCTTCGTCCGGAGATTAACGCGAAGGTTACGGAATTTACGAAATATGGAACCTGCGTGCCGGCGGCGCGAAATTACCTGCCTGAAACGCTGCGTAATCATCCGGGCATTTATCCCGCCGAAGATGTGTTAAACAAGCTTGAATCGATAAGAGATCTTGGAGATTTCACTCGTAATTACGATCGGGCTTGGACCGAGGTCAAGGCAAAGTGAAACCGTCAGGTGCTTTTGTCATGACTGAAATTGACCTCCTTATACTCATGACGGGCATTCTTTCGTACGCACGACCTCCCCGATCAGAAACTTATGGACACCTCCGGATTCATCTCGCAGCAGTAGCCCTCCATCACGATCGATTCCCTCGTCTCTGCCATCGACAATCTTACCTGCTGTCTGAACCTGCACCCAACGCCCAAGCGTGGTTGAGAGCGTGTTTGCCCTCTCAACAATTGACGCAACTTCGCGGCTTTTTAGGTGCAGGTAGCACTCTTCCAGTTGATGCAAGATGGTCTGGGTCAGAGCAACGCGGGAGAACGTCCGCCCTTCTTCGATGCGTAAGGATGTGGCGGACATCTGTAAATCCTGCGGGAACTCGGTCAGTAACGTGTTGACATTGACGCCGAATCCCACGACCAAAAATGGTTGCCGATCCCGATCGTATTCCAATTCAGTCAAGATACCGCTCACTTTTTTCCCGCGGATAAGTACATCATTGGGCCAGCGGATTTTCGCAGCGAGATTTGTCAGTTCGTGGATTGCCGTGGCAATTGCGACGGCGCCAACGATGCTGGGTAATCCAATTTGGTTCGCCAACAGCCGATGACGAAGAATGAGCGATGCGAGGATACTCGATCCGGGCGGGGCATGCCATCGTCTGCCGTGTCGTCCGCGACCGGCGATTTGGCTTTCGGCGAGGATTAGCGTTCCCTCCGGCGCACCGTCGATGCCGCGCTTTCGTGCGAGATCGTTTGTCGATTCAATCCGATCGCAACTCTCAATCTCACGCCCGAGGATTTGGGTTCGAAGTCCGTTGTGGATTTCACGAGCTGTCATTTTCATCGCTGCTAACCGTTTAGCCAATATGTCGATTCGAGATCGGGGTTACGGCTTCGCGCCGAGTTGTTGTAATCGCCCTTCTGCCTCTGTTTTCCATTCCGAGGGGGGATTAAGCTTGAGGAACTTTTTCCATCGATCAATGGCTTGTTGGGTTTTGCCGGTGTACTCATACATTAAGGCGAGATTGTAGTTTGCGCTGGGGTCTTTGGGGTCCAACTGAACCAAGCGTTCAAATTGCTCTGTCGCTGAGCCGAGTTGATTCAAGTGATAGAGGGTATTTCCGTAGTTGAGAAGCGTCGCCGCATGGTCGGGTTCTAATTCGAGCGCTTTCTCCAAAGTGTCTTTGGCGCGCCCGAAATCCAGCACATAAGCACCGTAGAGATCGCCGAGCCGTTGATAGGTTTTGACGGACTTAGGATTGATAGCGACCTCCGCTTCGTAGTGCTGGATGGCTTCCTTGTATTTGTGTTCCGACTCTGTAATTCCCCCAAGCTGGAAGGACACGTCCTTATATTTCGGATTGAGTTCGCGGGTTATTTGGAAAACCTCTTTGGCTTTGTCACGTTGATCGAGGTCCAGGTAGGTCATGCCGAGATAGTAGTGGGCATCAGCGTTCTTCGGTTCGAGGGCGATTACCTTTTTGAAGTCTTCCGCGATCTGGCTGTAACGAAAGAGCTCGTCCCCAATCTGTTTGTATCGGCGGGCAATCAGCCCACGATGAAAGTAAGCCGGTGCGTAATCGGATTTAAGCGCAATCGTCCTGCTATACTCTTCGACCGCCATTCCCGCGTATTTGTCATAATCCTCTAAGGTACGGACGTGGCGATCCAGCAGGCGGGCGTAGCGATAATGCCAATCGTAGCGGCTGTCGTCGTGTTGGTTGGCAAGCCCAAAGTGCACAATCGCTTTTTCAACTTCCGCTCGCTCTTCAAAGATGGCGGCGAGGTCGTATTGCGCCAGTGGGTGATTGGGTTCGATTACCAGTCCCCGTTCATAGACGCGGACGACATTATCCACATCGCCCCGTTGAAGATAGATTGCCCCGACGCGCAGGAGTGCATCTGCTCTTGATGCATCGAGCTGGATTGTCCTTTCATACAGATTCACCGTATTGTCGATATCGCCCTTTTGCTCATACAGCATTGCCCCTTGGTAGTGTGCGTCAACGTGATTTGGATCTAGACGCACCGTTTCTAGAAAGGCGACGAGAGCGTCATCAGGGCGATTCAACTGAATGTGCGTCAAGCCCGACAGATAAAGTGCATCGACGTTTGTTGGATCGATGGCGATTAGTTTCTCCAGTGTGACCAACGCGCTTTGCGGGTTGGTCTGTTTCCGATAAATCTGCGCAGATCTCATCAAGACATCCTGATAATGCGGGTCCAGTTGAATCGTTTGGGTGTAACGCCGCAGCGCGTTATCTAGATCTCCCTTCGCCTCGTAGCTGCGTCCCAGAATGTAGGTCGCTTCGATGTCTTCTGGATATATGAGGAGGAATTTGTTGAGCGGTTCGATTGCCTGATCGAACTGCTCGGCGTCGTAAGCGGTTTTGCCCTGATCAAAGAAATGTCGTTCTCGCTCCGGGGCTAGTTCTATTGCGCGTCGATATGCCGTAGCCGCACTCTGGTGGTTTCCAGCTTGGTAGTAAAGATTTCCCAATGACAGATAGGCGTCGAGAAAATCACCTGCCGGCAACTCTGTTTCCAGGTGCGCTATATCCGCCTCAATGATTTCAATCGTTTTTTCGTAGTGTTGGATTGCAGCGGTTGGGTTTCCAGCGTCAACCTCGATCTGGGCGTAATAGAAATACCCGCGCGGATCGTCTGGATTCAGAGCCAACGTTCGATCCAGCAACGATTTCGCCTCATTGATTGCCATTTCCCCCGCATGATATGGCGCGAGCCGCTTAATGAAGTAATCTTTGGTCGCCGGATCGGCATCGATCGCCCGTTTATAGTGTTCCAATGCGAGGTCATGCTGATTATTGATGTAGTAGATGTCGCCAAGCTGAAGGTGAGCCGGCGCGTAGTTTGGGTCAATCGCAATCGCGCGACGATATAGATTGATTGCACCGTCTGGGTTGCCCTTTTGCGCGAAAATCACGCCGAGTTCGTACAAAACTTCCGCCGTGTAATCTTGATGCTTGGCGGCGTCCTTGTACGCCTTCAACGCCTCCTCAAAGCGATTTTCGCTAGCGAGCACCTGCCCGAGTTTGAAATATGCCGGGGCAAATTTCTCGTTGCGACGGATGGCTTTCTCAAAAGTTGCTCTTGCAGCGTTCAACTCTCCTCGTTTGAGGTAGACCGATCCCAGCCCGTGGTGGGCATAAACCCAGTTGGGTTTGATTCCTAGTACCATCTTAAATGATTTGAACGCTTCATCGAGTCTGTCTTGCTGAAGATAAATTTCGCCCTGCTTATAGTAGGCTGGAAGATTTTGGGGGAACAATCGGATGCATGTTTCCATTTCCTGGAGCGCCTGTTCGTATTTCCCTTGTTGTTGGTAGACTCCACCTAGGCTATAGTGTGCTAGAGGTAAATCCGCTTGGAGGGCAATGGCACGTTGAAATTGCGTTTCGGCTTTTTCAAGAGCACCGTCACCACCTTGAATCGCGTAGGCATAACCCAATCCATAATACACATCGGCGTCTGCGCCTTCAGCGGTGGTATCTGCCTCGTAAAGACGGATGAGGTCTGGGAGATGTTCCTTCTCACGCCATTTGTTGACTAAGCCGCGATGGCGCTCCAATTTCTTATGGGCTGCGTTCAAGATTTCGGCGTAGTCTTTCTCCAAACTTTTCTGCCATTTCTCCGTGTTATCTCCGAACGCCGATACCCCCCCTGCGTGAATCCAAGCGGATATTACCAATATCCCGATCCAGGTGAGTTTAGATTTATTCATACCTCATGCCTACCTTGTTAAGGGTTCTAAGCTGTAACCTCCTTTGCATCGAATATTAAGATACCATATTTGTTGAGGGGTTTTCCATGTTTTATCGTGCGCTTAGCGTTGCAGTGCGAAAACCAATATGCCTGTTTCCCTGTACTCGGAAACGGAAGAGCATCTTCCTCTTGACATCTACGAGGGATAAAGTGTATCCTTGATTCAGATTTTCTTTTTATCGTTCCAAGTCGTTGTCCACCAATCTTACCGGGTATTCACGAAGGGATTGTAATCATGAATTATGCGAAAAAATGGAGATGTCTGCGAGTTATGTTGGTTATTGCTGGGCTACTCGCTGTGCTGACGAGCGTCTCAGCGGAAAAACGCCAGTTTCTAAGTGTTGGCACGGCGCCGCCGGGAGGGGCGTTTTTCGTCGTGGGGAGCGCCATTGCGCAAGTTGTCAGCGAGAATCCAGGAGACCGCCGCTGGATAGTTTCCGCAGAAGCAACGAAAGGCACGCAGGAGAATATCCGACGCATGAGCAAAGGTGAGTTGGAGTTTGCCCTCGCCAATGCCGCCATATCCTACTTTGCCGTTCGCGGCGAAGGCGCTTGGAAGCGTAAACACGCCATCCATACGGTAATGACGCTTGCGCCGAATGTTGCGCTTTTCATTACTCCAAAACGCTCCGGTGTGAAGAATATTGTAGATCTCAAAGGGAAACGTGTGGTGGTCGGACCGGCGGGCGCGGGTTTCGAGTATTTTCTGGAACCGATTCTAGCAGCTCACGGCGTGACGTATAAGGATTTTACACCGCTCCATAACACGCAGGCGGGCGCGGTCGATATGTTGGCTGACGGTTCCGCTGCCGCTGCGTTTCTGGGCGGAGCTGTTCCTACGGCATCAATTCTACAGGCTTGCACCTCGCAGGATATCTTTTTCATTCCTTTTGAAGAGGCGGCGAAGCAGCGTCTGTTTGAAAATTACCCGTTTTTTGACGCCGCCACGATTCCTACAGCGACTTATCGGAACCAAACCGAGCCGTTCGAGGGCATGAACGTCGGTGCGATGCACCTGATTACGCGGGCAGATGAGGATGAGGAAACGGTTTACCATTTCACCAAAATCCTCTACGAAAACCAAGCGGACGTTTCGGAAATCCATCCTGCGGGCAGAGCAATCAACCCCAAAAACGTCGTTAAGAACACCGGTACACCCTTCCACCCGGGCGCAATTCGCTACTACAAAGAAATCGGAATTTGGCAGGAGTAGAATCTTTACGAACTAAGCCCTTGCCACGTTAGACGGTATTCTCAAGTTAAGTTTGTGAATAGATGAATTTCCTCCAACGGATCCGCGGGGTCCTTTTCCAAATCCTCGCCGCCCTTCTCAGTCTGTTTATCTTAGTTGAGGTCAATTCTCCTCACCTGTTGCCCCAATCTCAATTGGCAATCTTTGGGATGTTGGGAACAATCTTGGTATTTCTGAAATACCCTATCCACCGCCGACTTGAAGGTAGGGTTTCATTCCGGGCTTTGGATTTTATCTTTGCTATCGCCACTGTGGTCAGCTTCGGCTATATTCTGGTTCAGACAGAGCCGATGTTTGAGCGGTTTTGGATTGACGGTCAGCCTCTTGGTCAACGTGCGGGCGCAGAACGATTCGGAGATTACCTCATGGGTTTCGTTGGTGTCCTTCTGGTTTTGGAAGCGACGCGACGTGCTATCGGTTTCGCTCTACCGCTTCTTTCCTTGGTGTTTTTACTTTATGCGGGTTTTCGGTCATCTATGCCCATCTGGTTATTTCCACACAAGGCTCAACCCTTGGAACGCATTATTAGCCATACTTTTTTGCAGAGCCAGGGCGTTTTCGGCATTGCCTTGAATGTGATGTTCAAGTATGTGTTTCTCTTCGTTCTGTTTGGAACAATATTGGAAAAAACGGGGGCGACCGGATATATCATCGGTTTTGCAAGACGTCTGTTTCGCTCAAGCGCGGGCGGGGCTGCCAAGATTGCCGTCCTCAGCAGCGGGATGATGGGGTCGCTCTCCGGCAGTGCTGTTGCCAATACGGCTACCACCGGCACCTTCACCATCCCACTGATGAAAAGCGTCGGCTTCAAACCCAGCGACGCTGGGGGAGTAGAAGCTGCCGCCAGTTCAGGCGGTGCGTTGGTTCCTCCCATCATGGGTGCGGGTGCTTACATGATGCTTGAGATTGTTCAACCGTCGGTAACCTATCTGGAAATCATCAGAGCCGCCCTGATTCCTGCGGTTCTCTACTACACGGCGCTCCTGTTGATTGTCCACTTCTACGCCGGACGTGAAAGCGCAAGGGCAGAGGTCAGCACGACATCAGGTGGAAAAGCGGAAGGCGCCGAACTGCCCTCGGCAGAGTCGGGACGCACTGCACCGATACAGGGGTTCATCTTTTTCACCGCGTTTATTTCGCTCGTGCTTTTTCTAATCATCGGTTACACTCCCTTTCGGTCGGTCAGCTTGAGCTTGCTCCTGATTTTAGTTTTGAGTGCGTTCAACAAAGAAACTCGGGTCAGCATCAAGGGTGTCCTATCGGCAATGGAAAAGGCTGCCCATGGCGGCGTTTCGCTGGTTGCGGCGGCGTCATGCGTGGGGTTAATCATCGGCGTTGTGACGCTGACAGACATTGGCAGAAATCTGGCGGGAATCCTTTTACCGCTTGCCGAAGACAATTTGATTTTCGCACTGATGCTCTTGATGGTCTCGACTATCATCCTTGGGATGGGACTGCCTTCGTCGGTGTGTTACCTGCTCATGGCGACCTTGGTCGGTCCGATTCTGCGGGATTTGGGACTCGTACCCCTTGCCGCGCATCTGTTTATCTTCTATTTCGGCATGATGTCTATGGTGACACCGCCGGTGGCGTTAGCGGCTTATACGGCGGCTGCAATTGCGGACGCAGGGATTATGCAAACGGCATTCGCCGCTTTCCGCTTTGCACTGGTGGGATTTGCCCTACCTTACGCTTT
The DNA here is from genome assembly GCA_965198175.1 of Candidatus Poribacteria bacterium. Lineage (GTDB taxonomy): Bacteria > Poribacteria > WGA-4E > WGA-4E > PCPOR2b > JAPPKS01. The sequence goes on along the minus strand of OZ240245.1, from coordinate 4,292,136 downwards.
CGTTTTGCGACCGGAATTGTTGCTCTTATCCCCGGATGGAGGCACGGCGGGTTTCGCCGCTGTAGCAGGAAACATCCTGCTCACCGTTTTTGGCATTGCTCCATTGGCTGCGAGTGTTTCCGGCTATTGGTTCGCACCACTTGAACTGTGGCAACGGGCGATATTGCTCGGCGCCGCCATAATCTTCTTTTTTACGCCCTCGGGTGGTGCCCAGATCTGGTTGCAAGCGCCGGCATTCATCGTTGTCGTAGCCTTCGGTATTGTCAATTGGCGTGCCAAGCTGTCAGAAAGCGGTTGAAATAGCCAAGAGAGATAACGTCACGCGACAGAAGTTAAACCTTAAATCGTCGATACTCAATATTTGGTGGTCATTGATCGGCATGAAAATCGCTTATATTGCTGCAGGTGCCGCAGGCATGTATTGCGGCACCTGCATTCATGATAATACGCTTGCCGCAGCTTTGCGAGAGAAGGGGCATGAGGTTGCCCTCATCCCGACCTATACTCCCATTCGGACCGATGAGGTTGATGTCAGCATAGACCGCATCTTTTACGGCGGGATCAATGTGTATCTCCAGCAGAAGTTAGCTCTATTCCGTCATACGCCTTGGCTGTTTGATCGGCTGTTCGATACGCCGGCACTGTTGAATGGCTTATCTCGATTTAGTGCATCGACCGATGCTAAGGATTTGGGTGAGCTCACTGTTTCAGTGCTTCAAGGCGAAGATGGGCGGCAGAAAAAGGAACTGACGAAACTCGTCAGATGGCTGAGCGATTCCTATCGTCCCGATATTGTTCAGCTTACCAACTCCATGTTTGTGGGGTTTGCGAAGGAGATAAAAAAGGCGTTGGGTGTACCTGTCGTTTGCGCTTTCCAGGGGGAGGATATCTTTTTAGAAGCACTCATCGAACCGTACAGATCTCGTGCGCTGGAACTGCTTCAGACGCGGGCTTCAGATGTAGATGGGTTCATTGCGCCGTGTGAATACTATGCCGACTATATGGCAAGGTATCTGAACATCCCTGTGGAGCGCATAAACGTTGTGAAGCTGGGTTTGAACCTCAATGGTCATGGAGTGAATCAGGTGCAGCCAATCAACGATGTGCCTTTTGTTGTCGGTTACTTAGCGCGAATTTGTCCCGAGAAGGGACTCCATCTGCTGGTCGATGCGTTTCACCAGCTGGCAGAGCGTGTGGGTGGCAACCAGATACGACTCAAGGTCGCCGGATACTTGAGCAAGCGGGATAGGGATTATTTTGCGGAAATGGTCAAGCAAATTGAGGCGTGGGGATTGACGGATTCATTTGAACATTGGGGGGAGGTTGACCGCGGACAAAAGATTCAGTTTCTCAACGGTCTTCACGTATTGTCTGTACCGACAACGTACAAAGAATCCAAAGGGCTTTACATCTTAGAAGCACTTGCCAATGGAGTGCCAGTGGTTCAGCCGCGACACGGCGCCTTCCCCGAATTGATAGCTGCGGCTGGCGGTGGAATATTGGTGGACGCCGAATCTCCTGATGCTATCGCATTGGGTATTCTTCAGTTAATGAACGATGAGAACTACCGCAAAGAATTGGGCTATCAGGGAAAAGAAGCGGTACACAGAACGTTTAGCGATGATGTCATGGCAGAGGCAACCCTAGCGGTCTATAGAGAAATCGCGCGTTAGCCCAACTGTTTCGACCCATCATGCACTATTTTTCGAATTTCATTACTAGAATGTCGCACTGATGCCCAACGTCGGAAGAATCGGAAATAGTGGCTCATCGCTCACTTCACAATCAACGATAGCATTTGTACCCTCATCGCGGACTACGCTGAAAGCGCGTTCATGCTCATTCGAGCGGTTGTACAGGTTTAAGACCTGAAAATACCAATTGAGCGTCCAACTTCTGTAGATGGTTGATTTTGTGAACCGGAGATCGAGACTGTGGTACGCGCGAAGACGTTCGGCATTCGTTGTGCCAAATTGCCGGTCGCAGGTGAGACTGCCATCGGAAAGGCGAACCGGTGTATGATCTAGATGCGTTGTCGGATCTCCAGTGTGGAACCGCCAACTGAGGTGGAGATGCCAACTCGGCGAAAATCGGTAACTTCCGTTGAGGGCGATGCTGTGACGTCGATCAAATTCGCGGAAGAACTCCTCTGCACCTGTGTACTCTTTGGCAACGGCGTAGGTATAGCCCAAACTCCCTGTCAGCCGATTCGATATCGCACGGCTCAAGAAGAGATCTAACCCTCTTACATGCCCCGAATCCGGTGATGTGAGAATTTGAGTTTGCCGACCGAAGTCCCTAATTTGTCCGGTGAGGTTATCTAGCTTTTTGTAATATCCTTCAGCGCGAACCATGAAGTTTCCGCCCGATGTATATTCTGCACCGAGGACATAGTGGGTTGCTTGTTCCGCCCTGCGGACATCTTCAATTGAGTCTTCGACTGGTATGGTTAGCAACTGAACGGGTTGATGATAAAGTCCCCACGCACCGCGCAGCACTAGGTTATCAGTCGGTTTCAATGCCAGTGCAGCTCGTGGGCTTATTTCGTACCGCTGTATGCCGGGACGACGGTAATTCTGGATGAGATAACGCACGCCTGTATTGATTGCTAACATTCGGTGAAGACGCCATTCGTCTTGTATATAGGCTTTCAGTTCACCGCCGTTGTCATCAACTCTTGCTTCACTTAGCTCGTACCGATCAATTCCAGCCCGCTGTTCGCGGATGGCGTAGTCGTACCTCGCGGCAGACCAACGCCATTCAATTCCTGCTTGCATTGTATGGATATCGAATAGATGCGCGGTAAGCTCCCCCTTCACACCGAGAAACCCGAGGTCCCGTTGGTCAACGCCGTCAATCCCTTTCCGGCGATCCCGCGTCGCCCCACCGTTAAACAGGAAGAAATCTGACCAGACCTCATCGCTAAAAAAGTGACGCCACTTTGTCCAAATCATCGCATTCTGATAGGTGGAATCGAGGTCATTTTCGTCATCATCTTCGTCAATGAGATTGTCATCCCAAGCGTAGAGGGCGTTAAGGGTGAGTTGGTTCCTCTGAGTCAGATCGTAGGTAATCTTGCTGTATAAATCGGCGTACTGCGGCTTGAGTTTTTCGTTGGCACCCATTAAGGCGAGAATGAGATCCACGTAGCCCCGCCGCGCCGAGAAAAGCCATGAGCCTTTGTCGGATAGCGGTCCCTCCAGCAGCGCATGTGCGTTGATTAGATCGAAACCGACATTCGCGGTAAATTCCTCTCGATTCCCCGTTTTCGCGGTAATGTCGAACACACCTGACATTTTGCCGCCATATTCGGCGGGGAAGCCGCCCATCAGCAGATTGGCGCGGCGAACAATTCCGAGATCGATGATAGAGACTGCACCACCGAAATCTTGCAGGTGATACGGGTCGAATAGTTCCATTCCATCTAGTCGCACGAGAATTTCGTCCTTTTCACCGCCCCGCACATTGAACCTCGCACTAAAATCATTGGACGCGATTCCCGGAAAGATATGCGCAGCGCGCGCCAGGTCGTTGTCAATCATCGGAAACAGTTCAATCTCTTTCTTTGACAGCGAAAGCGTTGCATGTGTCCCGGGTTCGATGCTAAATTGACCAGGGGTTACTATAATTTCATCGAACTGAATCGGCTCTGGCGTCCCTTGAGCGTAGATGGCGGTGTTGAAGTAAATGAGATAAATCAGTAGCAAGGGGAAGGGAATCATGCGAATCAATGGTGAAACGTGAGGTGTAGAGGGGTATACGTATTTGGTTTTAGACTTTGCCATGTCATCTTTCCATTCTTCCTCGCCTTTTCTGACACGTGGCACTATCTTCAAACGCCTATCTGTCGCATTTCACGCGTATTGCCACTTGGGCAATCGCATGAAAGACTTCATCAATCTCCGACGTTTCGATGCAGGAAAACGCAACCCGTAAATCCGTATCTCCAATCGCGATTACACCGATTCCGCATTCGTCGAGGAGTTGTTGGCGCACTGTCTCCGCGTTCGCTGATTTCAGGCGTAAGCACATAAAATATCCTGCGTTGAATGGATAAACATCCCAGAGATGTGCATACCGCGGATGAGCAGCTATCGCTCTCACTCTCAAAGCGCGACATTTCAATATCTCATACTTCTGACTTTTCTCAAGTGTGTATTGCGGCGAATCCATTGCCTGAAGCACCAGAGTTTGCGAAAGCTGAGATGCGCCCGACGTGTTTGCACGAATTAACCCGGTCATTTTGTCCTCTAGCCCCTTCATCGCCTCCCCATCCAAGCCACAGGTGAGAAATCCCACTCGCAACCCCCAAGCGTATTCTTCCTTTGTTGCCCCATCGATTTTAATCGCTAGAACGTTCGGATGGGCATCTACCAGCCAGCCGAAGATTGATTCCCGCAGGGCATTATCATCGTACCATAGTCCAAAGTAAGCATCATCGACGACCACAAGCAGGCGACAACCTGACGCTGCAACTTCGGTAATTGCTTGTGTCATCTCCGCAGCTTCTTCAGCCGTAATCGCGAACCCGGTGGGATTATGTGGGAAATTGAGAAGCACGATTAACTTGCCGGTAGTTTGGCTAATTTTTCTAAGCGTTTCACGAAAACCTGACGTGTTAAGTTGTCTCCTCGCATTGTAGAAGGAATAGGTCTGAATTTCGGCTCCACACTTTGTTTGGAAAATTAGTCGATAATTTCCCCATATTTTGTCCGGTATAACAAGTGTGTCGCCCGGATTAACGAAGAGATCTCCAATTAAACTGAAACCATGCGTCAGTCCACACGTAACTATGGGTAGACTGAACGCCTTGCCCTTGAGTGATGCATTCTCGGCTTCCAATCTGGCTTTCCATCGCAACCGCAACTCCATTTGCCCTAGCGTCGGTGCATACCCGTAGACGAGATTCGGATCGATTTCTGGAACAAGTTGATGTGAACTCGACAGATGCATAACACCCCCGTTTTCAAGCGCGATTGCCCGTGTCGCATTGAAGCGACTTGCGCGTTGGGCCGCTTCAGCGCTCTGGCTCAAGATACCCTTCGGAAGGTAAATGCGTCTCCCAAGTGATGAGAGCAAATCAGCGACAATAGGGTTCGCGGATCGTATCTGTTCATTCAATTCAACAGCAAAAGGGGTTAGCGTTTCCATCGTTATCTCTGCCGTGAGTTTGTGTCGGTGGCTTTCTTGGATACACCTCATCCTGATAGTAATTGAAACCGAGTCATTTGTAAAGTGTAAAATTCGAAACGAAACAATACATTCAGAAGAAGAGCATGATTAGTAGTCCCCAAGTGCGCTCAATCGACTCTCGATTCAAAGGTCTCGAGGTGGTCGGGAACATTTGCGGAGCGCTAATCATGCTTCAGGAGGTTTAAATCGGGGATGACAGGCGGTGAATTGATTGTCAAATTGCTCAAATTACACGGTATAAACCACATCTTCGGCACGCCGGGCGACCAAGTCAAGAGCATTTATGATGCCCTGCGTAGTTCCCAAAAGATAGAGTATTTCTCAGCCCAAACAAGTCAAGCCGCGACTTTTATGGCGGATGGGTACGCGCGTGCAACCGGCAACGTCGGTGTGTGCATTACCCCAGGCGGTCACTCGGCGGTCAACGCAGCCGTCAGCCTTGCTGCTGCTTATGCTGATAGTATCCCGTTACTGCTAATTACCGGACAGGTTCCCTTACATGGGTTGCTGTCTGAGGAAATCAAGGATAAACTTAAGGAAGATTCTGAGTATGTCGATCTGTTCAACTTGTTCAAACCGATAGCCAAATGGAATACACGGATTGACAGCTTGGCGGGGCTCACTGAAGCGACTGCTCGGGCGTTCAAGGCGTTGCAGACCGGGAGACCTAGGCCCGTCCATCTGGAAATTCCTGCCGATATTCTAAAGGGTGAATTGGCTGAACCTGTTGCTGTAAAGGCGACACCGATACGGAGAATGCCTGGGGTTTCACCTCCCCTGAATGCACTCACAGCTGAATTATTGGTACAAGCGAAATCTCCGCTTATTGTTGCGGGAGGAGGTGTGGTGTCAGCAAAGGCAGGGGCAGAGCTTATTCAGATTGCTGAGCGGCTGAACGCTCCCATTTGCACTACTCCGATGAGCAAGGGGGTAATTCCGTCAGACCATCTACTATCTGCGGGATTAACGTGGCAGGCGCCCACACCGGGGGCTGATGTACATTGTCAGATTCTGCCCCTCATTAAAGAAGCAGATGTTGTCTTATCCGTTGGATGTAGTTTGTCCCAACGAACAGCGGGGAACTGGAATACACGTCTGCTGCCAAATCTTATCCAAATCGATATCGACGAAAAAGAGATTGGGCGGAACTTTCCGGTGCGGATTGGTATCGTCGCCGATGCAAAAGTGGCGCTAGCTCATCTCATCCAAGCGATTGATAATGGTGCAGGAACAGTCAGAAGCCAGTGGAACGATTTCAGGTCTGAACTGCAGCCGTCTACATACCGAGACGGATATGATCTGAAGGTGATGCAAATTCTACGAAACACTTTGGAAGATCGAGCGATTATTTCGGTTGGAGGGGTGCACCTGATTGATACCATGCTCATGAATTTTGAGGTCGCCCACCCTCGATTGTTTTTACATGCTTGTGATTTGCGGCCGATGGGATATGCGCTTCCGGCGGCGCTTGGCGCCAAGTGTGCACACCCCGATTGTCAGGTGGTCACCGTGACAGACACGGAGGAATTCTCAATGACAGGACGAGAACTCATTACGGCGAATCAATATGGGCTTGGTCTTCCTGTGATTGTCATCAATAACCGGGAGCCGAGCGAGAAACCCGATAGCGTGAAGTTTGCCGAGTCGTTCGGTGTACCTGGATTTCACGTGCGCAAAATCGATCAGTTTGCACCAGCGTTGAAAGATGCTCTAACGGCAAAAGAATGTACTGTGATTGAGGTACAGCTTTCATGATGAATGATGCGTGGACCTAATGTGTAAGCCGTGATGCAGTTCGCACGCCCCAATTCCAATTGACACACTTGGGTGTTTATGATAGAATGTGCAATAATTCAACGAGTGCTCTAGAAAGGGACAAATAACATGGCTAACGTCAATGTTGGCGATCTAGCACCCAATTTTACGCTTAGCGGATCTATCGGTTCAGAGGATACCGAGGTTTCTTTGAGCGATTACAAAGGGAAGAATCTGGTGGTGGTATTTTACCCTCTCGACTTCTCTCCGGTGTGTTCTGTCCAGATTCCGGACTTTAATGACGATTTAGACAATATTCGATCGAACAATGCGGAGGTCATTGCGATTAACCGCGACTCAGTGTTTGCTCATAAGGCATGGAGTAAGCATCTTGGGGGTGTGAAATTCCCGCTTTTGTCTGATATGAATCTAGCGGTATCAACGACGTTTGGGATGGCGCTTGGCGATGTGGGGATTACAAATCGCGGTGTTATTATCATTGATAGGGATGGCAAGATTGCTTTCAAGCATGTTGAAAACGCGCCGCCGGATAACACACTTGCGGTGGCACAGGTGATACGCGAACTTGATGCATTGAACTAACCGCGATGTTTCAACGGATTTCATCCTGCAATGAAACGAGCTTCAGAAAGTCCATAATCTGGAGCTCGTTTTTGCATTCATATTTGCTAAAGTTCATGCACCGAGCTCGAAGAATCGGCAGGCAAAACAGGGGATTTCGATGCCAAAAACAAGCATACTTTCTCCATGACTAAGGAGGCGAAGCGATGCATCTCGGTGCGGTATCATCAGTATTTATGACTCGCCCTTTGAGGGAAGCTGCCCAAAAAATGCATGAATTGGGGTTGGAGTCAATCGAACTTGGTGCCGGAGGATACTTTCCCAAAACCCATTGCAGCCCGGCTGAATTGCTGGCAGATTCTTCTGCCCTAGCGAAATTTCAAGAGACACTGACGGAATTTGAACTGACAATCAGTGCCTTTGCTATGCACGGCGAACCGCTGCACCCTGACCCTGCGATTGCTGGACCATATGACCAGGACTTCCACGACACCTGTAAACTCGCTGAAAAGATTGGAGTAACCCGCTTAACGCTTCTGGGCGGGCTGCCTGAAGCGGTTCCCGGTGACAAGGAGCCCAATTGGATACTCTATCCCTTTCCGCCTCGGAACATGGGCCTGCACGAGTGGCAGTGGGAAGAGCGGCTAATCCCTTATTGGAAGGAACACGGGCAAATTGCCGAGGATCACGGCGTTCGCCTCTGCTTTGAAATGCACCCCGGGGACATGATCTTTAAACCCGAGGCACTTCTGCGTCTGCGTGACGCGATTGGACCAGTCGTCGGCTGCAACCTTGACCCGTCTCATCTGTTTTGGCAGGGTATGGACATCCAAGAAGTGATCCGCACAATCGGCGGCGACGTAATTTACCACGCCCACGCCAAAGACAGCTTGCCGGATCCACATGTTGTGCGTGTGAACGGGATTCTGGATGCCAAAGATTTCCAAGATTGCGAGAACCGAAGTTGGATCTTTCGAACTGTTGGATATGGGCACGACGAGGAATTCTGGCGTAAGTTTGTCAGTACTCTTAGGACCGTGGGTTACGATGATGTCCTCTCTATCGAACACGAGGATCCGTTAATTGATCCTGAAGAAGGTTTTGAGCTTGCTGTCGGCGTGTTGCAGAAGGTACTGATCCGTAAACCCCCGGCGAAGCTGTGGTACGAATAGCGATTTGGAGATTGCTATGAAAATCGGCGTAAATCTATGGATCTGGGGTTCGCCCTTTCGAACCGACGAATATTTGGGGCTCATCCCTCAGATTAAGGCGTGGGGCGGAGAGGTAATTGAACTGGCTACGGAAGATGACGCCGAAATTGACACCAGAGTGGTGCGCCGAGCTCTTGAGGGGGAGGGGATGTCTGCTTCTGTGGTAGGAGTCTTCGGTGCGGTTCGCGACCTATCTCACCCCGATGCTGCCGTTCGTCAGAACGGCATTGATTACGCTAAGCAATCCGTTGATACATGTGCCGAGATTGGTGCGACCATTTTTTCTGGAGCCGTTGCCGGCGTTGGTGGTGGAGAGTTGCTTTTGGGAGATGCGCGCCGGACTCGTATCAATCAGGCTGCAGAATGCTTGCATGAACTCGGCGAGTATTCCGCCCAAGCGGGCGTGCGCTTTGTAATCGAGATACTCAATCGCTACGAAACCAACTTTCTCAACACCGCGGCGGAGGCTCGTGAACTCATCAATCTCGCCAACCACCCTGCCGTTGGGATTCATCTCGACACTTTTCACATGAGTCATGAGGAGAATAATCTCGGCGATGCCATCCGTCTGGCGGACGATAAACTAATGCACTTTCACGGCAGCGATAGTCATCGAGGAACTCCCGGCACAGGACTAGTGCACTGGGATGATGTAGCAACCGCATTAAGAGACATCGACTACGATGGATATGTGGTCATTGAGTCATTCAACCCGCGAAGCCCGCTGGGCCCGCTTGCGCGTTTTTGGCGTTTTTTCTCTGAGTCGCCGGAGACTTTGGCGCGAGATGGCATTGCTTTTCTGAAGCAGGCGTTGCTTGGATAATAGAATGATGTGTACGCTAAGCTTTCGGGTGGCTTGACGCATCTCCAAACTAAAAACCAAAGCTGAGTTGAGTAAACTATACTACCTTTTTGGAGTATTCAATTTAAGGAGAAAACTAATGAAACAATTACTGAGGGTTACCGTTTGCGCGGCAATCGTTTGTTGGTCGATTCCATCAATCGCACTTGGCCAGACTGTCGTGTCGTTCAATCCACCTGTGATGGAATCGCCCAACGTCGCACAGCAATTTACAATTAATATTGACATCACAAATGCAGCAGATGTCTTTGGATATCAAATCGCTATTACGTTCGACCCAACTGCGCTCTCTTATGTCAGCGTCCAAAATGGCGAGTTCCTAGCGGGCTCCATCGGGCCACCAACACTTCCACCAAATGTCGAAGATGGCGAAATCAAATTCGGTGCCACCCTCTTAGGCGCAGTCCCCGGAGTCAATGGAGACGGAACACTAGCAACAGTTACGTTTGAGGTCGTCGCTGTGAAAACATCTACACTCGGTCTTGATGTTAAGATTATAGATTCAAACGATCAGCGGTTGGACTTGGTAACCGAGGCGGGCACGATTACCGGAGCGCCGCTCGAAGCTGTGATAACCGAGCCAGCAGGCGATGTGCTGTCGTTTGAAGCAACAATTTCGAGTGCAAACACGCCAGCGAAAGGCTTTATCGCGCTCTGGGAAGGAGAGATGGAGATACAGGCGGGTATGTCCCTTGAATATCAAGTGATGTTCTCGGAGATTAGCGTCCATACAGAGGGCGGTGTTTACGTCCACGCTGCCGATGGCAATATCGTTGGTCTCGTTGATGATGATGCTGGGTCAGATTGGAAACATCGTAAGGTCTCACTCGACGATTTTGCTGGAAGCCAAATCGTCGCCATTACAGTAGGTATGGATAACGGAGAGAATCCGGATAATCCAGCGGGTCTATTTGGTATGATGGTTGACAATGTGCAGATTACGAGTGATGCAGGCATCATAACCAAGGTATGGGTTGACGAGAATTCGATTGGCGGTGCGCAGGAGGTTACAGCGCCGTTTGGAGATTCGACAGGTGTTGAAGATTTGAGAGCGTTTATTTCTGCAGTGTCTGTTGAACCCCAATCGACGATGTTAACGACTTGGGGACATCTCAAAGCAACGCGGTGAACAAACCACTCAAACGTTGCGCAAAACCCCGCGATGAGGCTACAGTTCGTCGCTAGATACCAATGTATTTAGGATAGGAGTTAGTGGGTTAACAACTTTCATCTGATGTGTTAGGATAACTTGCTATATTTTTACCACCAAAGGAGAAAAATATATGTACCGTTTATCCGCCTGCGCTGATACACTTTTTCTGGATCTGCCCTTTGAGGAGCGCGTGAAGAAGATCTGTGTGGCAGGTTTCTTAGCTGAGTTTTGGCTCTGGGACGGACGCGACATGGATGCCCTAGCTGCTGACCCAACAATTCAGGTTAACAACTTTGTCATCGGCCCCGGCGACGGTTGTATCGTTCATCCCGATAATGTGGAGGGATACTTTGCCAACGTAGAAGAGGGGTTAGCGATTGCCAAAAAGCTGCGCTGCCGACGATTTATTGCCTTGAGCGGTGGATTAAGCGCGGAAACAGGGGCATCCACGCACCCAGTTGCCGAACATCCCATTGCCCGATGGGTAACAGCTTACAAAGCCTTGCGTCGATTGGCTGATATCGCTGAACAACACGACGTTGTCTTCAGCTTAGAGCACCTGAATGTCAAAATAGACCACCCTGGATATCCGCTGGCAAATGTGGAAGATGCAGCCCGTTTGGTGAGGGAGGTGGATAGTCCTGGGATTAAGTTGCTTTTAGATCTTTATCACGCCCAGGTGCAGGAGGGAAACTTGATTGAGCTTATTCGTGAATACCATGACATCATCGGTCACATCCACGTTGCGGACGTTCCCGGACGCCATGAGCCAGGAACCGGCGAGATAAATTATCCCCAGGTGGTCGAAACGCTGCACGAGGTTGGCTATGATGGCGTTGTCGGTCTGGAGGCTTTTCCTGAGAATGACGATTACCGGGCTATGGATCGATTCCGTGAGATATTCGGCTAGACAATTCTAGCAGCAACCTTAAGTTTACAGTTCAAACTGTCAGGAAACAAACACATGAAGAGATACTCTCCCCAATTCCTCACCGCTGTGACAAAGGATGTCTTTGTTGCATGTGGATCGCCGCCTGACGAAGCCACCATCATTGCTAGTCAGTTGGTTGGCAACAACCTGATGGGAATGGACTCGCACGGGGTGGTGAGGATACCCCAGTACGTAGGGTGGGTTGAGCAGGGCACAGTCAAGCCGGGAGCTCCGGTTTCACTGGTTGAGGAACAGGGCGGCACAGCCGTTGTTGATTGTGGATTTAATTTTGGCCAGGTTGGCGGACTGCGGGCGATGGAGATAGCAATTGAAAAGGCAAGGGAGCATAAGATTGCCTGCGTCATTACCCGCCGCTGCACGCACGTGGGTCGATTAGGTTACTTCACCCAAATTGCGGCTGAAAACGGCATGTTCGCGATGGCAATGGTCAACGGTTGTAAGCAAGTACATTGGGTGGTGCCCTTTGGCGGACGGGAAGGTAGACTAGCAACCAATCCAATATCGTATGCGGTGCCCGGAGGTGACCATCCAATCGTGTCTGACATGGCGACAAGCATGACGGCTGAGGGAAAAGTCCGCGTTCACCGGAATCGGGGACAAAAGCTACCAGAGGGGTGGATACTTGACGCGGAAGGCAATCCGAGCGTAGACCCCCACGACCTTTATGGTCCGCCTCACGGCTCGATTTTACCGCTTGGGGGCAGCGCCGGACACAAAGGATTTGCGCTAGGATTGCTGGTGGATTTGCTGAGTGGAACCTTGGCTGGCGATTTCATCACCGAAGACAGGCCTCGAGGAACACAAGGGGTTTGTTTTATTGTAATTGACATTTCGGCATTTGTGCCTACCGACCGGTTCCGCGATATGATGGACGATCTTGTTTCATATATGAAATCTACCCCTCCCATGCCGGAGTTTCAAGAAGTGATGATGCCTGGAGAAGTTGAATTAAAAACCCTCGCGGAACGACAGGAGAACGGTATCCCAATCGAACCGGTCACCTGGGAACAGATTCAGGAAACCGCCAAGAAACTCCAAGTTGAGATTGCAGAACGCTAAATTCGCCATATGCTTTAAGCCGTTTTTTCAGTAACGGCAACAGAATCAGTAAAGAAGATGTAAACCCCAGTCAGAAGCGCATATTGCGCATCAATCTTGTCGGGTTGCGCGTTGCACACGTTTCAATAAGACACTACCACAACAGAAGGAGGCATCAACCCATGCAACTCAGTCAAACCATCGTGGTAGCATGCGCCGGCGTGTTTCTCTTGGGCTGTATCGTACTACTGGTAAGCGCTGAGGCGGGTGCACCTGTAACACCAGCCATCGTCCTCTCCGCTGAACGGGAAGGGGACAATATCTGGTTGGTGGACACTGATGCAATGAACCCACGCCCGGTGATACGCGTGGATGCGAACCCGCTTCCCTTGGGTTTGGTGTGGTCCCCGGACGGGAATCAGATTGCGTTTCATACGGAAGCGAAGGGAAACATTGACATTTTTTTGGTGAATCCCGATGGGCAGGGACTCCGAAGGCTCACCGAGCATGAAGGCGAGGATAGCTGGCCCACTTGGCACCCCGGTGGTCAGCGGATTGCCTTCGCGACGGATCGAGACGGCAACTTTGAAATCTATGAAATGATACTCGCGGGGAAGGGTTTGAGGAACATTACCAACGACCCTGCCAAAGACATTCAACCGGACTGGTCTCGGGACGGTCGAAACATTGCCTTTTCTTCCAAACGCGGTCGGACGATTTCGGACATCCATGTGATGGACCCGAATGGCGGGAACCTGGTGAATCTGACCAATCATAAAGGTGGGGATTTTGAACCCACGTGGTCGCCAGATGGTTCGAAGATAGTCTGGTCCTCGACTCGCCATGGAAATGGAGATATCTTCCTGATGGATAGCAATGGAGAGAACATGGAGCAACTCACTGGGCCTGGGAAGCCGAACGGAAGGTGGTTTGAAGAACGTGAGATTACGTGGGCGCCGAGCGGTGAAGAATTCGCCTTCATCACCTTTCATGGTGGGACCAGTAACCTTACCATAACCGATAAAGGCGGAGAGAATATCGTAGAGATGGCGCCCATAAACGGTGTCCACCGTGCACCGTCTTGGTTCGATCCGGAATTTGTGGAGGTGTTCTCTGTTTCACCGATTAATGAACGAGCCTTGTCCTGGGGTTGGCTCAAGCAGGTGGGACGAAGCGATTAAGTAGTAGCGCACACCAGAGCCAATTGATGACAAAGAAAACAGAGATCCTTAATCCAACAACTCCGAGGCACGTGTCATGGACAAAGCTCTAGAAAAAACTATGTGATGTGATGCTCAAGAGGTGCAAGGTAGTAATCGTCAAACGGGGTGAAATTACGACTGACAAGAGTGGATACGCCCGGCACGTATTTGATATTTCTACAATCAGAAAACTCATTCCCACGATTGCCCGCATCCTTCAGACGGACAGGGCACATGCTCTTGCTACTGTTTACACTGAATTCATTCACCGGAATCACGATGGTGCCATAGCTTATGGATGGTCCTAGTCAGCTTCAACACGTTAAAGATTCGTGGATTTCCAAGGTTGCCGAGGGTAGACGGGAAGCAGAGACGGTTTAAGAAATTGAGCCAACAGAGAACGATTCGGTTGTTCTTAAGAGCCGAGTAGGTGCCGTTCATAAGTCATTTCTGGATGACTTTCTTAGGGCATGGGGGTAGTGAACGTCATTTTGAACATATCCATTACCGATGGGCGTGTCCCCAAAACCGAAGTTCACTTAGCCGACAGCGGGTATTACAATGTGGCTGTCCGGGATGGTGCAGGATTTCTTAGACAGCAAAAACATGAGGTTGGTACGGAATATCTTGGCATAAAGGTACCTGTTTTCTGTTCAAATGAAACTTGCAAAGGGTGGTCAGGCTGAATTCTTGGATGGTTAGCCTTGTCTGTCGAGAATTAGAAGCTGCTTGCAGGATTGGCATACGAAACTCTACTAGTTAAGGAAGTTAACCTATGTCCAGAAACAATTCATGTAAACAACGCACGGCGGCCGGATTTCGAGTCCAAGGTACTGAGGTCGCCTACTCAATGGACATAAACAAACCTACCCATATCCCTCGCTGCGATCAGAGCGTGATCTATTACCAATCACCTCACATGGCCCCGCCAGAGGATGGGGAATGGTCGAGCTACGATCCGGTTGAAGGGGGCGGCTTTTTTATACGCGGCGGCAAACACATCCTGACTCGACCAATTGTCCAGGGCATGAACCACCTCATCACGGGAGATCGTCCAAAGTTTGCCCTGAAGACAGGAACGGGCGCCGCCCTGGCGGGGTTCGACGCCGAGGATTCGGCTTTCCATCTGTTCGGTCGAGATTCGACCGGCTCGTGGAATCAGGTCTGGCCGACCTTGGGGTATCTGGAGCTCGGTGTGGTTCACGGTAGCGGGGATGTCATGTGGCTTCATGAGATTGACGACATTGCCACGACGTTTATGCCGGGATACACGCATTATGAGATAGAGAAGGAACCGGAGCTGGGCAGGCTCAACATCACTGTTGCGCCATTGATGGGTGGCCACGGACTTGTATGCAAGGTCGCCACACAGTGTCCTGTATCGATTCTAGCGCGGTCATACGGTATGACCTGGGCGAGTGACCGGAGTTGGGCCGGACCAGAATATGACGAGAACGAGGTTGAGTTCATTGATGGCTCCGCACGGCTAACGGAGTTCAACATGGGCAATGTCGAGCTCTGGTTCGGCGTTGATGCAAGAGCCAGCGGATCAAAACTCAAGGGAACTCGTGGCGACGAAGCACAATACATTACAGCGGAGAAAGTGCAATCTCTCCATGTTGTGATGGTCTGGGGCGTTACCGACTATGATACCGAAATGGCTGATCAGATGATGAGACGTTTGGACACAAAAAACACGTCTACCTGGCGACAGACTCGGGATGGGTTGAAACAATCGTGGTTCGAGGCGATTATCGGTCGCGCATTGGAACCAAGACAGAAGTTCGTTGCGGCGATGCAGAATCCCGCCGACGAATTGCAACGGACAATTGCTTGGTGGGATGCTCGGCGATCCCAGTTTCAGGTCAACACCCCGGATACATTCTTCAACTGCCTGATGTCGTGGGTCTATACAACGACACAGTATAACCAGCTCGGACCAGGCCTGACCAATGGCGGAAGTGAATCCGATGCGTATGGGCACCTGTCGCCCGGTTGGTGGGGTAAGACATGGTGCGGAGATCATGAAAGCCACAAGACATGTCTGCGGCTTTACGGAGCGTTGCAGTTGGATGATGAAACTTATCCCATCCCCGACCGCAACGCACCGAACCGGCATTACTCATACATTGAATCTGTTGACGGCGCGATTCCGTGGATTTGCCAGTCACTAGAGCCCGCCATCCGTGAAAATCATAATCCGTTCTGGGTTGACCAGGTGTGGTGGAACTACTGCTGGACAGCCGACGAACAGTTCATTCGTGATCTGTGGCCCGCAGTCAAAAAGGCAGTAGACTGGCAGTGCAGGATGTGTGATCCCGACGGCGATGGGCTGTTTCGCGAGCACTACGGGTTTTGGACCGGGGATAACGGTGGCGAAGGTCCCAAGGCAGTAACGGTCACCGTGACGAGCTGGGCTATGCTTGATCGCGCGGCGAAGATAGCCCGAATCGTCGGAGACGAGGAGGCGGAGAAGACCTACCAGATTTACGCGGATAAGTCTTATTCAGCGATTCAGCACGAGATGTGGAGGGAAAAAGAAGGTGTTCTCGGCTCAATTGGTGGAGACGGAATTTGGCGCGAACACATGCAGAGCTGGAACGAATGTCTGGCAGTGGAGTTTGGGGCGATAACCCTTGAGCAGGGCCGCAAAGCTATGCGTTGGGTGGAATCACACTTTGGATTCAACCCAAACCCTGGCATTCATCTTATGATGAGCAGTGACTGGTTTCCCCTGCGCTGGAGCTTGCAGTTTGTGCACACTGGAGACACTTGCCGAGCTGCATTGGCGGGGTTGAAAGTGGGCGATGCTGATGTGTGGTGGAAGTACATTTCTACAATTGTGAGGGCCTCGTTTAACGGCAGATACCCTGGCGTGAACTACGGCGTAAATAACAAGGGAGCATCTGCAGGAATCGAGGAGCAGTTGGATTCCACCGACGCGCACATCCACATGGCTGTGCGAGGACTTTATGGCATCACGCCAGCGATACATGAGGACAGGCTTTATATCGCGCCAAACTTTCCTAATGACTGGACGGAGGCTTCCATTAAAACTCCCGACTTTTCGTATACGTACAAGCGGGAAGGCGATACGGCGCTGTTCGAAATTACCAGTATGGTGCCGCTTATCAAAGTAGTGAGAGGCAATCTCACCGGTGAGGAAGTGACTACCAATCGGGAATCACGTTCGACCGTAAGAGTCAATCTCGGGGAGCCCGTTGCCTATCAGAGACCCAAACACAAACCAACAATTCGAATCAAAGCCGTGCCGTCTGACCAACAGATGGAATCCCGCGCAATTGAGGTTGTCAATTTCGACCAGGCACTCCAACTTGGGGAATCCGGACTGGTTCGTCCGACTCAACTGACACGCGATGAAAGGCGTCGCCAGGTCATGATTGATCTTCGCGAGCATTACAATGTCGGCTACCGGGAGCTGGCCGAAACCCAGTTCATTTTTGACTACGATGACAAACCGATTCCTCTGCGCAACTTTTGGGGTCTGCCAGTTATCATTCCGCCTGAAGGCAAATCTTGCGGTGCCAACCGTCACGCCGGTCTTTGGCCCCACCCACTCACATTGGATGCTAGTACGGGAACCCGCTTCCTGATTGCTGACACGCAATGTACAGGGTATCCGGAACACCCACGGTTAATTGCGCTGAGCATCACGCCTCCCTATCCGCTTCCCGCATCAGCAACCATTGCAATCGGGAGGAAGTGCGACCAGGTCTGGCCGTTGATGCAAAGTTACGCCCACGCCATGAAGAACTATATTCCCAACGGTGAAATTATCTTGCGCTACGCTGACGGTGTAACGCAGGTCGAGCAATTAATCCCTCCCTACAATATGGATACGTATTTCCAACACTACAGTCTAAAAGGCGTACCGGTTCCACTGGGGAAACTTTTTTATGTTGACCCGTGGGGAAGCGGGTTTGACAACCGGGAGGTGTTGATTTCCCACGCTGACGCACTTCGGATTGACTCCAATCCGAAGTGCGTTCTAAAGGAGGTCGAGTTCCGGTCGGTATGTACTGAGAGCATCATTGCCGTGGCTGCCCTGACTGTTGTCGAGTCACTGTGATGATGACGGTAATCTGGGACATGCTTACCTCTTGACATAGTCCCCAAGAATTCGCTAAAATTGCCTGGTTTGAATATCTTCACTCCCATTGTCAAACGACAGTAACGTCGAATTCGGTGACGTGCTTCTTTTTGAAGACGATGTGCCGGGCAGAGCGAAACGCCAAAACTCGATAACAGAAAACAACTATCAGTTTGAGGAGCGAAGTTTATGAATGTTAGAATCGGTAGTGCGCCGGATAACTGGGGCGTCTGGTTTCCAGACGATCCCAAGCAAACCCCATGGCATCGATTCCTAGATGAAATGGTCGAAGCTGGATATGAGTGGACTGAACTTGGGCCTTACGGTTATCTTCCCACTGATTTGCCTACACTCCAATCCGAACTGGACAAGCGGGGTATGAAGGTGTCCGGGACGTTTGCCATGGACCATCTTGAAGATCCTGCATCATGGCCGACGTTGGAAAAACAAGTGTTGGGTGCAGGTGAATCGCTGGCGTTCCTCGGGGCTGAATATCTGGTGTTGATTGACGATACTTATACCAACCCCTTTACAGGTGAACAACAGAGACCTAATTCGCTCGACGAAAGTGCGTGGAAACGATTAATTGACACAACGCACAAGGTGACTGATATCGCACACAATCGATTTGGACTCCAGGTTGTCTTTCACCCTCACGCCGACACACATGTCGAATACGAAGATCAGATAGAGATGTTTCTGGAGCAAACGAATCCCGAACGGGTGAAAATTTGCTTCGATACCGGTCATCATGCCTATCGCGGCGGCGATCCGGTGCGTTTTATGCGACGACATCACGATCGAATTCCCTACTTGCATCTCAAGAGTATTGATGAAAACATAAGTCAGAACGTCGAAGCCGAAAATATTCCATTTGCCACCGCTGTGAGTATGGATATGTTTTGTGAGCCATCTGCGGGAGCGGTGGATTTTCTTGCGTTCCGGGACGTGCTCAGCGATATTGATTACGAAGGCTTTGCAATCGTAGAACAGGACATGTATCCTGCGCCGTTTGACAAACCTCTGCCCATCGCTAAACGCACCCGCGCGTATCTGCGCGAAATTGGCATTGGTTGAGGACGATGTGGCAGAGCGGCAACGCTTTTCACTTGACGCCTGCGGACCTAAACTCCCATCTCTACAATTATTAGGAGTAGCATTATGCTCTTCAACAAAGACCGGGCGGTGGAGTATATGCGACGCTGCGAAGTAGATGTTCTTGTGGCGACTTCACCCGTGAACATTACATATTTTTCAGGTTATTTTTGCTGGCTTGAACCGCTGTTCAGAGAATATATGATGGCGCCGGGTAGGTCAAGCAATCTGGATCAAACTGGTCCCTACGCTATATTCCCGCTTGAGGGCGAACCTGCGCTTGTTGTCACCCCATTGTTTGCAGTGAATGCAGCCGATTTGTGGGTAAAAGATCTGCATACCTTTGGCGCTGGGCTCCTAGATGAATCGGTGCCTCCTACGGCCTTGTCCGACGTTGACCGACGTTTTCTTGAGCTAGTTCATAAGAAGCAACAAAATGCAACGCCAACCGACGCAGTTTTGAGCATCCTAAAAGCGCGTGGATTGACTGACGCTCGGATTGGCTTGGACATGGAAGGGTTGGCACCGACATCAAAGGTGGCAATTGAGCGAGGCTTGCCAAGGGCGACGATTAAGGATTGCTCGAATCTTATTCGCCTCATTCGGATGGTCAAGACCGAAGATGAACTATCGAAACTGACGCGCGCCGCCGAAATCAGCGAACGAGCGGCGATGGAAAGTCTCGGTACCGCTCGGCCCGGCCACCCTATCTCCGAACTTGTCCAGCACTACCGTGCACAGGTCGCCAGGGATGGCGCAGATTTTGATCACTTTGCGTTTGGTGTGCGGGGTCTCGGCATTGCCACAGAGTCGAAATACGTCCTAACTGACGACGATCTGCTTTATGTGGATTTTGGTTGTATTTACGAGTATTGCTTCTCGGACAGCGGAACGACATTGGCGATGCGCGAACCCTCTGCACTACTGCTCGAAAAGCATGCAGCACTGCGTGCTTGTACACGTGCAGGTGTGGAGGTCATTAAGCCGGGAGTGAAAGCATCAGAGGTACATGCAGCCATGTGGCAAACCCTCAACGCGCACGGTGTCACCGCCTCGTTCCCTCACGGGCACGGTTTGGGCTTGGAAGTTCGGGATTACCCGATCATCGTTGCGAACAACGGACAAAGCATCAGGGACGATTGCGTGGACGAGCCGTCGGATCTGCCGCTCGAAGCGGACATGGTCCTCAACTTGGAGGCAATGATCGCTATTCCAGGCGTCGGCTCGTTGCACATCGAGCAATCATTCGCCGTTACGGCTGATGGTAGTCGTCCGCTCATCCCCCAAGATCGAGCGCGACCCATACTACCCAGCACAGGTTAGGAATAACAATGAGTAATTTCAGCATCCTTGTTTTCAGCGCGCATGCCGCCGACTTCTGCTCACGCAGCGGCGGAACGATAGCGCTTTACGTCCGTAACGGTGCACAAGTTCACGTAGTCGACCTGACCTTCGGCGAGCGTGGAGAATCCGAGGATTATTGGGGGCAAGCTCCCCCCAAATCGATGACCAAGGCGAGGGAAGCACGGGCGGAGGAGGCTGAAGAAGCCGCCGCTATCCTTGGGGCGAACATTGCGTTTTTGGATTACGGTGACTATCCTCTGATAATCGATAGAGCGCGTCTGGAAACGATGGCGAGGCTTATTCGGCAGCGTCGTCCGGATATTATTTTGACTCACTGGAAGATAGACCCTCACAATTTGGACCATGAAGTGACGACGGCATCCGTCATACGCGCTGCAACGATGGCTGGTGTCCCTGGCTTTGACCATGACAGCGAAACGGTTCATCCGTTTCCTCATCTTTTTGGTTTTGAACCGTCAGTTCCGCGCGATGACATCACTGGTTTTGCGCCGGACACCTACGTAGATATCACAGAGGTCTTCGAGACGAAAATCGCCGCACTTCACGCTCTCCGTTCACAGACCAAGTTGGTCACTCGGTATACGCAATGGGCGGAGTACCGGGGAGCCCAAGCAACGCAGTGGAGCGGACGCACAATAAAATATGCTGAAGCCTTCAAACGCTACACTGCATCCGTAGGAACTCAATTGCCAGTGCTAGCGTCTTAATAATCAAAATACTCAAAAACGCAATCTGAATAATCATCGATTGTGTAGAAAATTGGGAGAGGTAAATTGCGGCCGGGGAGGATCCTTACGGAGTTGGGTTGATTTTTGCCCAAACACCGTTCGGAGACAGATAGCAATCCCGATGGCACTGGCGATAATGAAAGTAAGATGCTTGATAGGTGGAATCCAAGTCGCCATCCAATAGATCGCATATCCGGCGATGACAGAAACAACATTGGATCGCTTCGGAAAGATAGTCTTGCCGATTGAAAGGAAAATTGCCGTTTTGCCATAGATTGCCATCGGCAACAAAACGGAGAAAAAAAGCAGCATCAATGGAATACCGATAATCGATAGGATTAAGATGATGCTGAGATAGGGAACAATGATTAACAAGATTAACCCAAGTAGCGTGCTCCCAATTGGATGGTGGGAAATTGCATATGCCATATTGTCCATTTGCCGCGGGAAGACAGTAACGATCAGCACGTGGATAAGCGTCAGGGTGACAAATGTAAGTGCACCCCAAAACCGCTTCTGTTTAGGTGTCTCCCACCACAGTTCTTGCGGATGCATCATTAATTTGATAGCTGCCGGGACATCTCTCCAACTATTGATTTCTTGATAGATCTCTGCTGTCCGATCGGTTTCTATCTTTCCGAAGATTTTGCCGAAAACTACCGTCACCTTCCCCAAAATCTGCGCGTGATCGTAAATGTCTAGCCTACCCGCGGCATTTCTGATAATGTACTTCTTCAAATTATCTTCATCATTTATCATCCATTTGCTGCGTTTGTCTGCAACTGAGACAGTGACATTATCAGAGAGCGAAAAGCCGTTGTTTTTAAACGCCTGTCGAAAATTCGCAAGGATAATCCCGTGTTCTAAATTCTCCCTAAACTGAGGCCCCACACTGAACAGTAACGCCCGATCTTGTATTTCAACATCCCCGCTTAAAACGAACACGTTACCATTCACTCGTCCTCGAATCCTTGCCGTACCACCGACTAAAATAATACTCTCAACAGTTTCCGTTGTACCGAGATTGAAATCGCCAAACCGCACAACTCGACTCCGGGCGCCTATTTTCGCTTCGGGTTCTAACGGCTCTGATAGTGTTGCTTTTGCAACAGTGTCATCTTCTGTGGGAGCACCCGTTGGAGAAGTAGGCTTCACTTGGGCAGGGCAAACTTGAGGAATGAGAATCTGAAAACAAAACCACAAGACAATAACCAAAGATGCTGTTTTCCCCATTAGATAACCTGCCGCGGGATTGGAGTCGAGTGAAGCCATGTTAGTTTGCGGAATCTATCGCTAGTTTCTGCTTAATGCCCGCATATTGTGTTAGTTATGCCAGCGGAACGGAATATATGGATGATGCCAAAGTAGTATACACTATATGTTGGGGCATTACAATCTAAACAACTACATATTGTGTTATGATACAAGAGTATAAAGCATATCGAGAACTTTGTCAAGCATTTCCTTTGCGTTTTGAAGGATATAAGTTGGGAGTTTTCGTTCATTGAGAATCTGTATCCCTAGTGAAACTGGAATCTTCTCGAAACATTATTTTCATGTATCTTGAATCGCTAGCGTCTTACTTCTGGGCGTTCAAATCGGTTTCTCAACTTCTTAAATATTGACACTCATTCGAAAATCTGCTACTATCTAACGGTCAACCCAGTCAGATTAGACTCACAAAAGGCAGCATGTCGATGAATGCCCAACGCGCCGCAGATGATATTATTGACTACATTCGCCAGCATATCCTCCATCACGTTGCCAAACCGGCAGAAAGACAGACCACTGAAAATCTCTGGGAACTCCGTAGCCAACTGCACGCCCTTCACCATTATTTCATGAGATCCGGACAGCCGACAGATTTGGACGCACATGTCGAGTCGATGCTTACAACAAGTTCGGGATTTTGGAACCTGCTTGCCGAAAACAGAGTTACCCTGATGAATCTCAGAGATTATTCGAAGGTGCGCACTCTCTCTGCCGAAGCCGAAGGACTGGTCAATCTCGAAGAACTAATCTCAGGAGAAGATACACTACGCGATGTAATCATTAACGGCATTGCATTCATGCTAAACTGGAAATCGAACACGCTTTGGATTGATTCCGCCAAACGGGCGCGACGAGCGATGACCCAAAACTATATGCTTGAGATTCAAGATCGAATCTGGCAATTTGTCAAAGAAGGTGCGGACAACACGGAGGAGATAGACTTGGAGCGGACACATCAGATTCGTCAACGCGCTGATGACTTCACGCGCTTGATTCAGAAGAGTACGCTCACGGTTGAGGCGCAGGTCGTTTTGCTTGTGCAGATTTATTCGTTATTGTTACGCCTTCAACTCGGCAAACTGATTGTCCGGCTTGAAGAAATCCGCGATAATTAATTGGCTAACGCATCAAAGTACGCGCGAATCGCCTCATCGGGAAACGGATGGCAACAGATGGAGGAATGGCAGAATGGTCAACCTTTTTAGACAGAAAGCATACGCATTGCGACCGCTTCACACCATTTTTATCATACGTTATGCCTCACGATGGGCTTAGGATAGGGAAAACATGGCCATGCAAACTCCAATTGGACACCATACCCGTTGGGACTTTACGCTCATCGCTAACCCGGTTGCCGGAAAAGGTAAGGCAGCCGTAATTGCCGAGAAAGCCTATCGCCAACTCACGGCTCAAGGGATAAAAGGTGCAATCGAGTTGACAACCCAGCCGGGTGACGCGAATCGTTTTGCACGGGAAGCCATCCAGAATGGTCAGCGGTGGATTATCGCATGTGGAGGTGATGGGACGATACATGAAATTGTCAACGCAATTGCGGAAAAGCCTGATGTTGTATTGGGGATGCTTCCGTGCGGTAAGGGAAACGATCTCGCAGGGGCGTTAAGGATTCCAAAAGCACTCGCTCCCGCAGTGGAGGTCCTGTTAAACGGTGTGACTCGCCAAATTGATATCGGGAAAATCGGAGGCCGTTATTTCGACACCATTGTAACATGCGGCTATGATTCGGAAGTGAACCGGCGCGTTGCGGTGGAGGGGGCCCCTTTCTCGGGAACCATGTCTTATGTCTATACCGCAATAACAACGCTTTTCAGTTATGAGTCGCCTAGCGCTCGGGTTGAGGGCGACTTCGGCGTATACGACGGGGGCATCCTGCTCACTGCAACAGGGATTACGTGCCACTATGGTGGTGGACTGAAGATTTTACCGGACGCGGTTCTGGATGATGGACTTCTTGATGTTTGTATCATCAAACCGGTTCCGCGTCGAACCGTGCTGTGTATGATGATCTCGCTATTTTGGGGCGGGCATACATCTCACCGCGCTGTGAGAATACACCGAACCAAATCGTTAACTATCCATGCAGAGCCCCCCATCCTTCTTTTTGCTGACGGAGAGCGGGTCTGTTACACGCCTGCAACAATTGAAGTTGTCGAACGTGGGCTAACGGTTCTTGTGTCGTCAGATGGGAGGTAGGAGAATGATTGGTAGGTGATGGACAGATAGATTCTAGAACGCGGCCTCATACAAATGTTGCATGTCCGCCTCATTGCAAAGGCGAGGGTTAAACTTGTAGCAGTGATCGAGCATGGCGTCCTTCGCTAGTTTCGGAATATGTTCCTGCTTCAAGCCCGCATTCCCCAATCCGGTGGGCATTCCAAGCTCTCTGTTCAACGAATGGACTTCTGCAATTGCCGCATGAGCCATCTCTTCCTTTGACACGCCTGACATCGCCACGCCTAACGCAGCAGCAACCTCCGCATAGCGATCAACAGCATAAGGTAAATTAAACGCCATAACATGGGGTAGCAAGATTGCATTCGCAACACCGTGTGGAATATTTGCTTCCTTCGACGAAAGTTGATGGGCGAGGGAGTGAACTGCGCCGAGGCCTTTCTGGAAAGAGAATGCTGCCATTGCAGCGGCAAGTAACATCTCGCCGCGCGCCTCGATATCGTCGCCGTGATGATAGGCGCGACGGATGCTCCTGCTGAGCATCCTCAAGGTTTGTAGGGCAACCCCCTCTGAGATGGGGTGATACCGGGTCGCAACGTAAGCCTCTATGCCGTGTGTTACAGCGTCCATACCTGTTGCAGCGGTCAAGGCAGGCGGCATACCGAGCGTCAATTCCGCATCTAGCAGTGCGAGCGAGGACATCATGTGTGGCGAGACAACCGCCCGCTTGCGCCACCTATCCGTCGTGAGAAGCGTAGTATCTGTTACGATTGCGGCTTGTGACACCTCACTGCCGGTTCCCGCGGTTGTCGGCACCGAAATTAGCGGTGGAAGATTGGGGGTAATACGTTCAATGCCGCCCCCATCGAGAAAGTAGCGTTCTAGCGGTGGTTCGTGCGTTGAGAGCAGCCGAATTGCCTTTGCTGCATCCATCACACTTCCCCCACCGATGGCAATTACTAAATCACACGCTTCCGCGCGGTATAATTCCAGTCCTTTGAGCGCTATGAGATCCGTTGGGTTCGGCTCGATTTCGTCGAAAACGGCATATTTGATTTGTGTGCTCTCTAATGATTCGATGGCTTTGGATAGAATACCCGCCCTTATAACGCCCGCATCCGTTGCGATGAGCGGCTTTTTCCCATCAAATGATTCAACGCGATCTCCTAAGTTTCCGATTGCGCCAGTACCAAACTCGATTCGTGGAGGTAAGAAGTAACTGATAACTGGTTGTTGTGCCATGTTAACTTCCTCATTTTCACAATGGGCTAAAGTTTTGAAAGCGCAATCGGTTATTTTCTTGATGGCAGCAGTAATTTATAGTTAAGATTTACGATGAATTTCGATCGCAAAAAGAAAACAATCTGACGGCGTCTTCGACCTACTTGCTTTCCACAGTGCTCATGACGGATTTTTATTCTTGAAGTCTTGGCTATTCAATCCGTGGTTCTGCATGCGATTTTGCAGTTGGCGCCGGGAGATTCCCAATAGTTCTGCGGCTTTGGTTACATTGCCGCGGCTTTGCCTTAGAGCAGCGCGAATGTATTCCATCACAATCTCCTCAAGCGAAATCCCGTCCTCTTGGATTTCAACGCGTATATTGGATGGGGGTAGCGAACTATCCGAGATTTCGAGAGGCAAATCCTCAATATTGATTACATCCCCTTCGCGAAGCACAAACGTCCTTAGCAGACAATTTTCTAACTGTCGGACATTCCCCGGCCATTCGTACCGGCGAAGCGCAGACATCGCCCTTGGCGTCACACGCTTCGGCTTAGCATCCGGATATTCTTCGCTGAATTTTTGGAGAAAGAAATCGATTAGAATCGGGATGTCGGTCTTCCGTTCACGCAGCGACGGAATCTGAAGCTGAATGACGTTTAATCGGAAATAGAGATCTTCACGGAATGCGCCCGCTTCGACCACAGCTTTTAGATCTTTATTGGTTGCGGCTATGACACATACATCGACTTTAATTGGTTCTATGCCCCCAACTCGCATGATTTCGCGGTCCTGCAGAACACGCAGAAACTTACTCTGCGCGGTCATAGAGATATCCCCAATTTCATCAAGGAAGATGACGCCTCCATTAGCAACTTCGAACAACCCTTTTTTCTGACGGTCCGCTCCTGTAAAGGAGCCTTTCTCATGGCCAAAAAGTTCGCTTTCAATCAACTCGTGGGGCACCGTGCTACAGTTGATCGCGACGAATGGTTGATCCTTGCGCTTGCCTTTTTCGTGAATGCCTCTTGCAACTAAATCTTTCCCGGTGCCTGTCTCCCCTGTGATAAGAACCTGATTCACTCCTCGATGAATAATCCGGGACATGGATTTAAACAACTGAAACATTCGCTCGCTCTGACCGATAATACGATCGAAGTAAATCTCTGGTGCAGTCTGATCCAGTTGCTTTGGTTCACCATCCGTAAGCGCACCTCGCGCCTCTAACGCGCGTTTAATCTGTGCTTTGAGTACATCGTTATTGATAGGTTTTTGAAGATAATAGAACGCGCCTTCACGTGCTACCAAATCGACAGCATCCTTTAACTCGGCGAAAGCTGTCACGATGAGCACCGGTAGATCTGGATCCCTCTGCTTAATTTCACGCAGCAGGTCACGTCCTGTCATTTCGGGCATTCGCATGTCACTGATGACAAGATCAAACATCGTCTCTTCAATCTTCTCAAGCGCTATAAGACCGTTCTCAGCTAACGCCACCTCATAGCCCTCTCGTTCCAATATGCGCCGTAAAACCGTTCGCTGTCCCGTTTCATCCTCAACAACTAGTATTGATGGCATATAGACTCCCCCCATATCGAATTGTCAATCTCCGACATCATCCGTGGCCAGAGGAAAAGTAATCTTGAATGCAGTCCCCATACCAACCTGACTCTTGAATTCAACCTCTCCTTGATGCGCCTTAATGATCTGATGTGAAATTGCAAGACCCAGCCCCATGCCACCTTCTTTTTCTTTCGTTGTAAAATAGGCGTCGAAGATGCGTTCTTGAATCTCATCCGGAATGCCAATGCCTGTGTCACGAATCTCCAGTGCGACCTGTCTTGCGTCGCCGATTGTCTTCTCTAGTTCCGTCGTGATGTAAATGCTGCCACCTTTAGGCATGGCTTGAATACTATTCCGAACAAAATTAAAAGTTGCTTGCCGAATCAGCCCTGCATCGAGTTTAAGATGGGGGAGGTTTTCATAATTTCTGACAACTTGAACATTGGCATTCTCCATCGTAAGTGTAAATTCTGCCAGCACCCGATCCAGAAGTTCATTGAGGTGAGTTGGCTCAAGATTAAGTTGCTTGGGACGGTTCAGTGTCAAGAACTGCTCGGAGATGTGCCTCAACTGTTCGATTTCATAATCGACGATATTCAAAAACTCTCTCGTTTCCTCAATGTCTTGCGATTTAATCTCCTTTTGCGAGAAGAGTTCCTTCAAGTGTTGAGCGGTCATCCCGATAGTATTGAGCGGATTCCGGATTTCGTGAGCAACTCCCGCCGCAAGCTGGCCCAGCGCCGCGATTCGCTTCGATTGTGTCTGTTGTAGTTGCCGTAGCATTCGCACGAGGGTAGCGGTAATGCGACTGATTTCACCCGATGAGTATGATTCCGGTAGGGATTCCAAATTCCCGGCTTCTGCACGTTTTATGATCTCCATCATACGTTCAAGTGGGCGGACGATAAGACGAGTTGTTGTCATGTCAATAATGATTACAAGTAATACACTAACGATAATGACCGATAAGAGATGCATCTGACGCGATTTATTGATTAATCTGGCAATGTCGGGCACCTCAAAAAGGATCTGGATATATCCTTTTATCGGTTCTGACTGAATGACTTTGTCTGTGTGGAAACTGAGCTGATCTTCATCTTTCCATACGATATATCTCTGGTCGTTAACCCTGTCAGTGATTAGCCAACGTTCTCCCTTCTCCGTACTTGCCACATTAACATGCTGGGATAGTACAAGCCCTTCGTTGTTAAGCTCTTGTCTTAGCGATTCTGAAATGTTCTCGTTGTCCAAATCGGTTTGGTGGCGCAATCCAACACGAGCTGGCTGTGACAAATCTGGTTGGGCATAAAGCTCTACCTCGTAGGGAATGATTACAGCTGTCGCATATTTGTTGCCGCCGATCGGAGGTGTATCATACACTGTTACACCGTCCTGTTCGATTGCAAGACGGTCTTGTGTGTTCAAGTTAATATGACGTTCGATGTTCATACTTTCATCGCGGCTTGCCTGAATCCGAGAATCGCCGACTGTGACGTGAATATCTAAAATGTCATCCATGTGCCGCTGGTCCAACGTCCGAAGCGCGTATTCGATTTCCTTTGGCTTAAATTCTTGCCACCGTTCAATTTCAGCTTCGATACGAGGACGTACTGTTTTCTCCGCGATTTCTTTAAATTTCGCCCCTCTTTTTACCCCCCCAGCGTGCAGCGCATTTAACTCCCTTCGCGCATTTATATCATCGTACCAGTAAAAAGTTACTAAAATTGCCAAGACAGAGAGGTTGACAATCAGTGCATACTTCCACTGCAAACGCATGCTAACTCATCACCTTTCTTACGGCAGTCCTCCAGCCTTTCAGCTTTTCCAATCTTTGACTGGCGAGGATTTGAGGGGAAAACACTGTGTCGATTTTGCGGTGCGATTCCAAGTTCTTAACACTTTGCCATACGCCGACGGTAAGCCCTGCGCAGTAACCAGCCCCAAGTCCTGTTGTTTCAGTTTGGGTTGGACGCTCGACATCAATTCCCAATACGTCTGCCTGAATCTGCATCAGGAAGTTGTTTACAACGGCTCCACCGTCGACGCGCAGTCGGTCCAATTCAATTCCTGCGTCGGCAATCATCGCTGTGACAACATCAGCTGTTTGAAACGCAATTGCTTCTAATGTCGCCCTGACGATGTGGGCACGGGTCGTGCCGCGTGTCAAACCGAGAATCGCCCCCTGTGCGTTCGCGTCCCAGTACGGTGCGCCAAGTCCGGTAAAGGCGGGGACGACGAAAACACCGCCTGAATCCGCAACACTGGCGGCAATTGCTTCAGTTTCTGAGGCGGATTTGATGATTTGCAGACCATCCCTAAGCCACTGGACGGCGGCTCCGGCGCTAAACACGCTGCCTTCAAGCGCATAAACCGGTTTTTCATCAATACCGCACGCCAAGGTCGTCAACAATCCCGACTTTGAATAGACACGTCTCTCGCCGGTGTTAAGCATTAAGAAACAGCCGGTGCCGTAAGTGTTTTTCGCCATTTGAGGCTGCGTGCAGAGTTGCCCAAATAGGGCTGCTTGCTGATCTCCAACAATTCCGGAAATCGGGATGCCACTCGGTAAAGGGTCGATATTTTTCGTTTTACCAAAAACACTCGCAGAGGGCTGCACTTTGGGTAAGACGCACTCTGGTACGCGAAATACAGTTAACAACTCATCGTCCCATGTGAGTGTGTCGATGTTGAACAACATCGTGCGGGAGGCGTTCGTGTAGTCTGTTGCATGAATGTCTCCCGCAGTCAGATTCCACAGCAGCCATGCATCAATTGTACCGAAAGCGAGTTCACCTTGTTCAGCCCGATCGCGAGCGCCATTAACGCTATCCAAAATCCACGCGATCTTCGTCGCCGAAAAATATGGGTCAAGCACCAATCCGGTTTTCGCACGTACCGACTCGTCAATTCCTTGCGCCTTTAAATCCGTGCAGACCGCAGATGTGCGGCGACACTGCCAAACGATCGCAGGGTGGATTGGTTTTCCCGTACTGCGTTCCCACACTACCGTGGTCTCACGCTGATTCGCTAAACCAATTGCCGCAATTTGCTGCGCAACCCCGTGGGCGTTTACTAGATCAGCTATGACTTTATGAGTCACTTCCCAAATTTCCGTGGCATCGTGTTCGACCCAGCCGGGGCGGGGATATCGCTGGGTAAATTCGCAATAACTGCGCGCCACAATTTCTCCACATGTATTGATAAGTAACACTGTCGAACCCGTTGTGCCTTGATCGATTGAGAGAATATAAGAGCGCCTTGCCATGCTATCGGCTCCACGGAATTGGTTGGATCTTCTCTTAATACTTGCGAGGTCTCTTTGGGCAGATTTTGGAGGAACAGTGCAAATGGAGGAGGGGAATGAGCCAATTCCTTGTTCCCCAACCCAGCTGAGGACAAATTTACCCCGCTCGCACCGCATCGGGGGGACAAGGATCAATCGCCAATATAATAACACTATATCACAGACATGGGAAGCCGTCAATAAGAAAATTAGGACTTACGTAGTTTGACACTCAAAGTCCCGTAGCTCGGCGATCCACGGCAAGAGAACAACTCCCGCCCCCTGATTGATCCATGAACGGCAGTAGATCTTTCGGTCAGTCCTCAAGTGATTTCGTTTCCATCCTTTGAAAACGTGAAAGTAGATGTGGAAAATGCAGGGAGGCAAACTTAAGCGCTCCCGTTTCTCCTTCCCGTCCAACGCTAGTCTTCTTGTTTCCACTCTTCCCTTGTGGTATAATGTTCCCTAAAGTTCAAACCGACTTACTTGACGACATTATCGTAAATAGGAGCACTGAAAAGAGAAGGAGTTACGAATGGAGTATCGCAGTCTCGGAAGAACGGGAACAAAAGTGAGCATGTTATGCTTAGGCTGTTTGATGTTTGGCCGTCGAACCGAAGAGCCCGAAGCGATGGACATGGTAAATCGCGCAATTGGCGCCGGGATTAACTTCCTCGACACAGCCAATATGTACAGCCGTGGCGTCAGTGAGGAAATGGTCGGGACGGCATTGAAGCGAAACGGCAAACGTTCACGAATCGTGCTCGCGACCAAGGTCCACTTCCCTATGGACGACGAAGATCCAAATGCACGTGGCAATAGCCGTCGGCACGTCATTGAGCAGTGTGAGGCGTCGCTGCGACGCTTACAAACTGACTACATTGACCTCTACCAGATCCATCGTCCTTGTCCAGATATCCCTATTGATGAAACGCTTCGCGCGTTGGACGATTTGATTCGGGCTGGTAAGGTGCGTTACATCGGCTGTAGCACCTTTGCCGCTTGGCAGGTGGTTGAATCGTTGTGGGTTTCAAAAGAACTAAGACTTAATCGCTTCATCTGTGAACAGCCGCCGTATCATCTGTTGGATCGGAGCATCGAGCGGGAATTGGTGCCAATGGCTCAGACGTATGGGCTGGCAATGATTCCCTGGGCGCCACTAGCTGGTGGATTTCTAACGGGAAAGTACCGGCGCGGCGAGCCACCTCCGGCAAACTCAAGGTACCAAGATGACAGCTATTATGCACAGTTGGCTTCGGAAGCTGTGTTTAACGTATTAGATGTCGTCACAGCAATAGCAGCGGAGAAAGGGTGTACGCCCAGTCAGCTTGCGCTCGCGTGGTGCGCCCAACAGCCAGGGGTTACCAGCCCGATTATTGGTCCCCGATCAATGGAACAACTGGAGGACAATCTGGGAGCGGTCTCCGTGTCGGTGACTGACGCAGATCGGGCGCGGCTCGATCGGGTTGCGCCCCCTGGTCGGGCAATCTCCTATCGAACGCCAATTTCCTACGAGTACCATCAGTCTGGCTTTGGCCCGCACACGTTTCGGTGATTGGAAGGAACCGTGGAAAGATAGAGAAAGCGAGGAACTTACAAATGGAGTATCGCAGCCTTGGACGTACAGGCACACAGGTAAGCACCTTGTGTCTTGGAAGCGTGACATTTGGAGATCGAACGAGCGAATCCGACTCAATGGACATCATTGATCGGGGGATCGACGCAGGGATTAATTTCCTGGATACAGCGAATGTCTACAATCGTGGTCGGAGCGAGGAAGTCATCGGTAAAGCGCTCCGGCGTAACGGTAAACGCTCACACATCGTGCTGGCAACCAAAGTACACAGTCGCATGGACGATACCGACCCCAATGCAGCGGGGAATCACCGTCGCCATATCATTGAGCAGTGTGAGGCATCACTAAGACGTTTGCAGACGGATTACATTGACCTTTACCAGATCCACCGTCCCACTTCCGACCTGCCGATTGACGAAACACTCGGCGCCCTGGATGACCTCATCCATGCTGGCAAGGTTCGCTACATCGGTACCAGTACGTTTGGGGCTTGGCAAATTATGGAGTCACTGTGGATTTCGAAAGCGTTGGGACTCAATCGCTTTGTTTGTGAGCAGCCGCCTTATCATCTATTAGATCGACGCATTGAACTTGAGTTGGTGCCAATGGCACAGACGTATGGGCTTGCGTTGATTCCGTGGTCCCCGCTGGCTGGTGGATTCTTAACCGGCAAGTACCACCGTGATGGATCGCGTCCTGCAAGCGCCCGTTTCCAGCCGGAAAACGAAGATCATGACCTCTTTTCAGACGCTGCGTTCGATGTCCTAGATGTTGTGTCAGAGATTGCCAAGGAGAAGCCTTGTACACCGAGTCAGCTTGCCCTGGCATGGTGTGCTCAACAGCCTGGCGTCACTAGTCCAATCATTGGTCCACGAACAATGACACAGCTAGAAGACAACTTAGGTGCAATGCACGTGCGGGTGATTGATGAGGATAGGGCAAGACTCGATGAAGTTAGTCCGCCCAGCCGGTGCATCGCCTCCTACTATGAGGCGGATTTTGGTCCGCATACGTTTCAGTGGTAATCCTCTTTTCAGTTAAGTTTCTTAGGCTGAGTTTTGTTCCACAGGGTAAAGATAAACCTCATCCCACCATAATTTCTCGCTTATCAGGTGTGTGAGAAAACCACGTTTCACACACACCGACTAACCCTTATAATAAATACCTAACAAGACCGGCAATGATAGTAGAACAGCTAGTTGTTAGTCTTTTTGAGTCTAACTGCTGGATACTTGGCTGCGAAAAAACACGGGAGGGTGTTGTCATAGACCCAGGAGATGAAGCAGAGCGCATCTTGGAGGTTGTGAATCAGCACACCCTAGCGCTGAAATATGCCATCCACACACATGCTCATCTAGATCATATCTCTGCCACGTCCGTCATTCAGGTTGAGACGGGTGCCGAGGTGCTTATCCACGAAGCGGAGCAACCTCTCCTAGATAATCTACCGGCACAAGCTTCGCTGTTTGGGCTTCCTGCACCAGCCGCTCCCGATGTGAGTCGATACATCCGAGAAGGGGAAAAGATATGCTTCGCAGGGCATACCTTATCCGTAATAGAAACCCCTGGCCACAGTCCGGGCGGCATCTCTTTAAAATTGGAGGGGACGGAAAAACTGTTATTCACAGGCGACGCGCTCTTTCAAGGCAGTATCGGACGCACGGATTTGTGGGGTGGTTCCTATTCCCAATTGATCCATTCCATCCAAGAAAAATTGTTGCCGCTCAATGATGAGATGGTAATCCACCCAGGTCATGGGTCAAGCTCCACCTTGGGTGCGGAGAAGCGCTGGAATCCATTTCTGCAGGAACTTTAGGATTCGCCCATTTGCATATGTCTATGCCGACTGCCCTTTTCTGTTTGGGCGCGCGTAAGCGGAGCATTTACCCGACTTCGTAAAATTAATATCGGATTGCCTGATTTCATTACGAATTCCCTGTTACATGAAACGACTGAATCAGAAAAATACTATCGGAGGTGCAAAGCATGAATTACCGATTTCGTCAGTTCTGCATCCGCTTAGCGCTTAGAACCTTTTGCCACTCGCTCGTTGGTACATTTGTCATTTCGGGGATGGGAGGACAGAACGCCTCAGCAGCGTGGATTAAAGATCTGAATCAAAATACACCGGTCTGTACGGCGAAAAACGATCAACACTTTCCCAATCTTACCTCCGATGGAAAAGGTGGCGTCATCGTCGTTTGGCAGGATACGAGACACGGGAATCAAGATGTGTTCGCCCAACGTGTCAGCACCGAGGGCGAAATGCTTTGGAAGGAGAACGGCATCCCGATTTGTGACCTGCCGAGTCACCAAAGCTGGCCCATTGTCATTACCGACGAAACCGGTGGAGCAATTACTATCTTCAGGGATTCACGCCACGGCAACCAGGACGTTTTCGCCCAACGGATTAATGCGGATGGGCAGTTGCTTTGGGATAAAGGCGGTGTTCCGGTTTGTATAGAACCCGCGTTTCAGGATGATGTCGAAGCAATTCCTAACGGCGACGGAGGTGCAATTATCGTATGGGAGGATTGGCGTCATGGAAATCAGGATATTTATGCACAATGTATTGATGGGAATGGAAAATCCGTGTGGGCGCAGAACGGCGTTCCCGTTAATCGGGGCGAGGGTCATCAATATGATTGCGTTTTAGCGACAGATGGTAGCGGGGGTGCAATCCTTGCTTGGTGGAATCTTACGCCTGACTGGAACGTCTTCGCGCAACGTCTCAATGCAAAGGGCGAAACCGTTTGGGGAAATGAAGGGCTACCCTTATGTGTTGCCCCAGGGAATCAGGGTGCCCCGTTCATTATTCCCGATGCTGCGGGTGGCGCCTTTTGTGTTTGGTCAGACTACCGGAACGCGCCGAGTCTGTTTACCATCAGTGCAGATCTTTATGCCCAGCGAATTGACGCACATGGCAACGTACTTTGGGAAACGGACGGGATCAGCATTTGCAATCAGCCGTCAAATCAACAGCAGCCCACGGGTGTAAGCGATGGCGTGGGAGGGCTAATTGTTGTCTGGTGGGATGAGCGCGACATCTTTTCTGATATTTATGCGCAGCGTGTTAGCCCAGATGGCGAAATGATGTGGGAGGTGAACGGTATCCCTGTGTGTGCAGCGGGAGGCGAACAACGTAACCCGGGGTGCGTTTCTGATGGATCGCAGGGTGCGATTTTCTACTGGCTAGATTATCGTGAGGATTACGGCAACGCCACAGCGGATGCAATCTACGCACAGCGGATTAACGCAAACGGTAAATCCCTCTGGGCGCTCAACGGCATTCCTATCTGCACGGCTGATGGAGATCAATTCACCCCGCAAGCCAGCCCCAACGGTCAAAGCGGTGCTTTCATCATTTGGAGCGACAGGCGAACTGAGGAGCCAGATATTTACATTCATCAAGCACCTTAAGCACGAAACATTCGTTCTCTGACGATACCATTGTAGGTTGGGTAGAACAGCAAAACCGAATCCGTATCAAGCAATGTCGGTTGTGCCTTTAAACGCCCGGTCTTGTAGAGACAGACAGTGAAACCCAACAACTCAAGTACGCGCTCCTCCGCCGAAGAGAGCGTAATGTATACCGAAAACCGCAGAGCAGGTGACCCCGAATTTGACGAGAATTTCGAAGCGGGTTACTTGGAATTCAAGATCGGTGGGCGCATGGTATCTGATAGGGAGCTGATGCAAATACAGGTTGAGGTGCTATTCACGCTGGATGAGAATGGGCGCATGCTAGGTATCAAAGAACCTGGCAGTGATGCAGAACTAGCACCCCGTTTCTTCTTTGGACGCACCAACGAAGGTTCAATCTGCCGATTCCGATTTGACCTCCCGGAAAATGTGGTTACGCAGCTAAAGGAGGTCGCTGCCGCGGAGCCGATGCTTATAGATTCGCGGACATGCCCAAGTAGCTACAACCAATTCAAGGATATCCTTCAAAGCCATGCGCCGATTGAACGGATGTGGATAGGACCCGCCTACCGCTTTCCTAAGCGCATTGCACCCCCGACAAATGTTGTTCGGCTATCATCTGAGAACGCTGGACTTCTGAAGGGCGACTTCGCGAATATGGTGACGGAGCTGGATGATGGGAAGCCCTATTTAGCAGTCATTGAGGATTCACAAGCCGTGTCAGTTTGCCGAAGCGTCCGCTTATCATCAAGAGCACATGAAGCAGGCGTTGATACGCTATAGTCATTGCAACTAATAATTACACATCCTTGTGGGTAATAACATTCTTCTGTACCACAATCTGTATGAAGATTAAATTTTTAATTTGGTAATGTGTGGTGTTCATTGTCTGAACCAGGATTTATAGGATTCAATGATTTGCAAGATTAGAGACACTTGTTGATTGAGCATCGTCCGTCGCAGTATTTGCGAATTATTTTTTTTAAACTACATTCAGATTGTGGTATGCACAAACTAACAGTTTTCGCTACTAGAGTGCCTCCGATTTTGAGGGTAATTAGATTCTTCTCTACGACTATAAATATAACCAATCTATCTATGCGCGAACACGCTCAGTTTCTGTATGTCTTAGTGCATATCGTCATCGTTCATTAACATACAATCATAATATGTGTAAATATGAATGTAAATGACTATATAAGGCGCTCTTTCCAGAGTTGCGCAAGTGTAGCATAGAGGATCTCCGCGCCCTCACACCACTCGCTCAACGATTGAGCAGTCGATCCCCAGACAGATTCAAAGCCAAACGCAAAACGCTTGTCGCAAAACAGGAGAGAAGGGAAAAAAAACGGAGTTGATGACGTATATATTTATCAAGAAAGGATTGCCTATCGGGATTACGCAGTTGAGCAGAATTGGGTTATGATTTGAGCAGTCTTCCACATTTAAAATCGGATAATCTCAGTCGCATCTACAGTCATTTGCATCTATATTTACACATATGAGCGATGATTGACTCGACCTAGCTCACAATCTGCCGGTTTGCGACGCTTCCCATTGAGCGGCTCGGGCTGGAAGCCCGACCTACGGGAATGGGTGGGAACTTGGATATGTTAATAAACACATGTGTAATTTTTAGTTACAATGACTATAGAGCGAGGCCACCGCCCACATAAGGTGAGCAATTTCGTTTGTTGAGAAAGTAACTTCCCCCGATCGACCAAGAGAAGAAAGAAAAACGGTCACCGTCAGCCTCGAATCTGTCTCCCTCTTCCTGTATCCTGAACCGAAACTCTGTCGCTGCAGCATAGGATGGCGTTTCATAAGACCAACCAAAGCCAAGAGCCGGTTTGGCTGCTATATCTGTGCCGGGCATGCTGATACCGAAGATTCCCATATTCCAAAGGGACTCACCCGATATCTTCCGGAGTTCGCGTGCCTCGTGTTCGGTAACACTCTCAATGTCAACTGTGCTATTGATCGGTTTGCGGTGGATAAGCGCATTAACCAGTCTCGGCGCAGCAGGAATCATCTCTTCAATATTTGCTAAGGTCATGTGACGCTCGGCGATAACGGTTCCAATGGGGGATTCCTGACTCAATCGCACGAAAATCTTTTCGCCCAAACGGCGCAATACAAGGCGGTAGACATTCGCTTTAGCCGGAGTCTCGTAAACCGGTTTACCGACCGATATTCCCTGCTGGCGTAGTTCATCACACACCAACATCGCTGCGGTCTGCGCGTCGGATTCGAGGATGCCCGGATGGTCCCCAATCAAGCATGCAGCAGTAGCGGGTGCCGGGGTGTCAACGGCTTGCACAAGAGCGGGGACAACTAGCAAAACGAGAAAAGCAACACCAAAACAGTAACTCCGAATTCTTTTCATGTTGTTTCAATCCTTTGTTATCAACGGTGGGAGACTTGAGTTAACCAATTACAGACCTTAACATTACTAGGCGTTATCTCTTTTTGAAGACAATGACATGACCGGCATCGGTGATTAGTGTGAGAGTGTTGCCTTTTCTAGACCATGTACCGGTTTCTATAGGTTCGACAGGTTGGCCGTCTTCAGATAGTTGATTTACTGTCACTGCATTGATTAGTTCACCTAGTGCGTCAATTAGTCCAATTGTATCGGGTTTACGTTTACCCGGACGTGTGTAGCTCAGGAAGTGAACAAACCCGGTAAACCCTGACCATGTGAGTGTATACCCGCTACTAGATACGGTGTAAGTTGAACTTACTTTTCTTGATAACCTCAAAGTGGAAAGCTGAAAATCGAACTCCGCCATCCACGTTCCATCGAAATTAAACAGCCAGGTATTGTTGTTGGTAGAATAAGAATAAGAAGACGAAAAATTCGTTACACCTTTGCCATATATCTGTTCGGCAAATAGCTGTTCCCAACTCTGACCATCGAAGGTTTCAAGGGACCACACGCCAAACCACTCATCATACCTGTCCTCCTCCACATCATGATCAGTGTAATCCTCGCCACAACCCATAATGCCGAGTTGGACAACTATACAAAGGCTAACTAACCACAAAAACGAACGGTGTGTTGCTTGTCTGAACATTTTTCTCAATTATCCATTACAATCTCTAAAACGTCATGGCTTGCGCACGTCAGACGGGCTCCTTACGGAGTGCTCGCTGAAGGGACTATAGCCTTAACATATATAGCAGCCCATGCCTATTTTCCACTATGCCAATCTCTTGATATTTAATGTTTGGATTAGATGGCCCCATGAGCTAAACTCAAAGGAGACTTTAATTTCATCAGGGAATCCTCTTAACAGTCCAACTCTCATTCGCATTTTTTTGGGCGGCAAACCTAGTATT
Source organism: Candidatus Poribacteria bacterium (assembly GCA_965198175.1). GTDB lineage: Bacteria > Poribacteria > WGA-4E > WGA-4E > PCPOR2b > JAPPKS01. The sequence goes on along the minus strand of OZ240245.1, from coordinate 4,253,019 downwards.
GAAGAAATCATCTCGCTCTATTTCAGGACTTACGCAAAGCCGAAGGCGTTTCCCTTCCGCAGTCTCAGTTCCTCGACAACCCAGGTCATTATCAACGTAAAACAACACCTCAGCACCATCGGCAAAGTACGTACAACTTTCTCCCGCTTCGAGTACCATTCCGACAGCACAACGCCCCTTATTGACGTATGGTTCAACAGTCACCTGAAAGGTCACAGGTATTGACTTTGCATTATTCACTCCACTATCATCATAAACAGAAGCTGTGACGATTGCCACTCCCTCGGTTTCTCCGTAAATCTTAAGGATAGTACTAAAATATCCCAAATCCACAACCGTGCTATTATCGGACGAGGCATTGACCGTATGCGTGTCATCAACATCCGCATCCGTGACGCTAACTTCCACCTCAACCTTAGTTCCAGCAGTAAGCGTTATATCGGGTATGGGTTTATTAATTACCGGTTGGCTATTAGCCTCAACCGAGACCTGAAAGGTTACAGGTGTTGACTCGGCGTTATCCTGTCCGCTATCGTCTGTAGCGGAGACTGTGATGGTTGTTACTCCCCCCGCTAACGTGCTGCTAATCGAAAGGGTGGTATTGTTTACCGACACAATCGCAATCGCTTTGTCATCGGAAGACGCGCGGATGCTATGCGTGTCACGAAGATCCGCGTCCGTAATGTTGACTACCACCGTCGACTCGGCATCTACATTAAGTTTAATGTCGGGAATGGATTCAATGACCGGTTGGCTGTTATCTTCTTGACCGCAACCGATGTTTCCGATAATAAAAACTGCACAAAAGCTAACCAACCACATGAACGAACGGGGGATTACTTGTTGAAAAATTTTTGTGTTCCTTTCAAGTTTAGGATGAACTTTACATTTTTGAGGAAGAAACAGAAGGAGAACAAGCAGCCAATGTCTGTTCCCCTTCTGCCAATCTATTGCTACTTTTAGGTTAAATGAAATGACCCCACGAGTAAACTAAAAAAGATGGGATTGCCATCAACTACAATCGGTTGATGGAGGTCAATATGAAGCCCCAAAACAATACAGCCCACAGTATCATCTATAAGATTAATTATCATTTGGTCGACTGATACTATTTCAGAACCAACATCTTCCGCGTGGCGTAATGATCGCCTGCGGACAGGTGATAGAAATACACGCCACTTGCTACCTGTTCACCGAACTGGTTCCGACCATCCCAGTAGATAGCCTTTGACCGAGTCTCGTAGAATCCAGCCATCCGATGCCCGATCTCAAGCGTACGGACTAGCTGACCGCTCTGGTCATAGATGGTCAGCGTTACCAAAGCGTCCTCCGCCAACCGATACGGTATCCACGTCTCCGGATTGAATGGATTCGGGTAGTTTGGCAGGAGCGCCGTCTCTTTCGGTGCCAGCGTTGCGAGAAGTTGCTCTAAGAAGAGAATGCCCCTTTGTGATGTTGCATCTGTCAGGTTTAACTGCCGTGCTTGAGCCAACCAACCTTGGATATCGGCGGCGGTCAGGATCGTCAGTGCTTGTGGATGTGCGGCAGGCGCGGCTGCCGTGTTCTCTAGCGCACCTGCAACTAAAAGCAAGTCTTTTACATCTACGATGCCATCTCCGTTGACATCAGCGTTATTTGGTCCTGTCTGCTGGAAATTTGAAGCGACCTCCACCAAATCTTCGATGTCCACGATACCATCCTGGTTTGCATCCCCTTCCGGACCTGCGGTGACGGATATTTCGGCTGTGAGTGCGGACCCGTTGTAGTTTGCGATGGCATCTGCGCCCACGGTGAAGGTCAGCGTGCTATCAGTGTTGATGTTCCCACTAAATTCAAGTTCAACAGTGATTTCCGTATCACTCTCTCGGTCTGGTTGGTGCCAAGGTATTGTTACGCCGGGAATACCAGATAGCGTTACCCCATCTCTGATGTCAAAGCTAGAACGTGCATATTTAGCCCCGTTTAGCGTGAGTGTGACGACGCTCTCATTTAGGGTTACTTCTGTCAATGGGGACGCAGCAGAGGCAACTACCGATTCCGTGTTAGCGGTGACAGGAATTTGGGCAGTGAATGCAGGACCATCGTAGCTCGCTATTGCTTCTGCTCCCACAGCAAAGGTTAGTGCCGTATCGGTGTCGAAGTCACCGCTGAATTCAAGTTCAACGGTGATAACGGTGTCGCTCTCCCGGTCTGGTTGGTGCCAAGGAATTGTCACACCGTCAATACCGGATACCGTCACAGCATCTCTGATGTCAAAGCTCGAACGTGCGTATTTAGCTCCGTTTAGCGTGAGTGTGACGACGCTCTCATTTAGGGTTACCTCTGTCAATGGTGCCTCTGTTGATGCCACTATGGATTCCTGCCCGGCGGTGACAGGTACTTGTGAAAGCAGCGCAGGGCCGTCGTATCCCGCTAATGCATCGGCGCCGACGGAAAAGGTAAGGGTGGCATCGGTATCAAAGTTGCCGTGGAATCCGAGTTCAACGGTGATAACGGTGTCGCTCTCTCGATCTGGCTGGTGCCAAGGTATTGTTACGCCGTCAATGCCGGATACGGTGACAGCATCTCTAATATCGAATATCGATTGTGTGTAAACACCGTCGCTTAGCGTCAATGTAACCAAACTTCCAGCCAGCGTTGCTTCTGTCAAGGAGGTTTCTGTTGATGCGGTTACCGATTCCTGCCCAGCGGTGACGGGTAGTTGTGCTGTGAGTGCGGGGCCGTTGTAACCGGCTATTGCATCGGCGCCGACGGAGACGGTGAGGGTAGCATCCGTGTCAATGTTTCCGTTGAATTCAAGTTCAACGGTGATTACGGTATCGCTCTCTCGGTCTGGTTGGTGCCAAGGAATTGTTACACCGTCAAATCCGGCTACCGTCACAGCATCTCTGATGTTAAAGATAGAACGTGCGTATTTAGCCCCGTTAAGTGTGAGTGTGACCACGCTGCCATCAAGGGTAGTTTCTGTCAAGGGCGCCTCTGTTGATGCAGTTACCGATTCCTGTCCAGCGGTGACGGGTAGTTGTGCTGTGAGTGCGGGTCCGTTGTATCCTGTTATTGCATCGGCGCCGACGGAGAAGGTGAGGGCGGCATCGGTGTCAATATTGCCGACGAATGTCAGTTCGACGGTAACTACCGTACCGCTGACGCGCTCCAAATCAAACCCGTGAATCGTGACACCGTCAATGCCGTCTACTGTCACGGCATCTCTGAGGTCGAAGGTAGATTGTTCGTAAACACCGCCGCTTAGCGTGAGTGTGACGACGCTGTCATCAAGTGTTGCTTCTGTCAGCGGTCCTTCTGTTGAGGCAGTTACCAATTCCTGCCCTCCGGTGACAGGTACTTGCGCAATCAGCGCGGGGCCGTTGTAGTCCGCTATTGCGTCCGCTTCGACGGAGAAGGTGAGGGTGGCATCCGTGTCAAAGTTGCCGTTGAATGTCAGTTCAACGGTCACCTCCGAGTCGCTCAAACGGTCTACTCCGAAGGTTCCAACAGCGACGCCGACGATGCCGTCTACTGTCACAGCATCTCTAATGTCGAAGCTAGATCGCACGTATGTGCGGTTTATTAGCGTTAATGTCACCACACTCTCATCTAGGGTTGCCTCCGTAAGCGGCTGTGGGGTTGATGCAGTTATCGTTGGATCTTCCTCTACCACCGCAGTGACAGGTATTCCCGCAGTTAGTGAGTCGCCGTTATAGTTTGCGATTGCACCCGCTCCAACTGTAAAGGTAAGGGTAGCATCGGTGTCAAAGTCTGTACCGTCGTATGTCAGTTCAACCGTTACCACCGTATCGCTGACCCGATCCACATCAAACCTGCGAAATGTGACGCCATCAATCCCTGACACCGTGACAGCACGGCTGACATCAAAACTAGATTGTGCGTAAGCACCGGAGGACAACGTGAGTGTGACCATGCTTTCATCCAGGGTTGTCTCTGTGAGCGATTGTGAAGATGATACGGTCATTCTTGGTGTTTCTTCCACCACCGCTGTGACAGGAATTGCCGCAGTGAATGCGGCTCCATTATAATTTTCTATTGCACCAGCTCCAACCGTGAAGGTTAGGGTAGCGTCCGTATCAAAGTCCGTACCGTCAAACCTCAGTTCAACTGTTACCGCCGTATGGCTGACCCTATCTACATCGAAGCTGCGAAAAGTAACGCCGTCAATACCCGACACCGTCACATTATTTCCGACGGTGAACCGGGATTCGTAGACACCGCCGCTTAACGTCAGTGTCACAATGCTCCCATTCAGAGTCGCCTCCGTCAAGGACCCGGGTGAGACAACCACTGATTCCTGACTCGCAGTGACGGGTAGGGCATCCGTCAATGCAGCCCCGTCGTAATCTGCTATTGCACCCGCCCGGACCTTAAATATGAGGGTGGCATCGGTATCAAAGTCCGTACCGTCGTATGTCAATTCAATTGTTACCACCGTATCGCTCGCACGCCTCACATCAAACGACCTAACGGATACGCCATCAATACCCGATACCGTCACAAGGTCGCTCAGCCAGCGCACATAGACTCGGTTGCTCAACCTCAGTGTGACTACGCTCCCGTTCAACGTTGTCTCCGTTAGAGGTGGTGCGTCTAACGTTATCGTCGGACTTGCTTGATCGTCTAGGTCAGTGACGTTGATAGTGACCGTAATGGAGTCCGTGAGACTGCCGTCGGAGACAGTAATCACTACCGTATAGGCAGTTTTGGACTCGTAGTTGAGTGCTGCTCTCGTCTTCAACTGCCCGGACGTGCGGTCAATATCAAACGAAGAGGCATCGGTACCATTGAGGGTATAGGTTAGGGCATCGTTGTCCGGATCTGTAGCCGCCACCGCGCTACCGATGCTAGCGTCCGCCGCCGTATTCTCTGCCACTGCACGGCTAGTAGTGCTCCCTTCGGAGAACACCGGCGCCCTGTTCGTGGGAGTTTCAGGTACGTTGGTGACATTGATGGTGACGGTGATTGAGTCTGTGAGACTGCCGTCGGAGACAGTAATCACTACCGTGTAGGCAGCTTTGGTTTCGTAGTCGAGAGCTGCTCTCGTCGTCAACTGCCCAGATGCGCGGTCAATATCAAACGAAGAAGCGTCGGTGCCGCTCAGGGTGTAGGTTAGGGCATCGTTGTCGGGGTCCGTAGCTGCCACTGCACCGCCGATGTTCACACCTGCCCCCGTATTCTCCGCCACTGTACGGCTGGTACTACCGCCCGCAGTGAAGACCGGTGCATCGTTTGCGTTGCTGATGGTGATAGTGACAGTGATGGAGGCGGTGAGACTTCCGTCGGATGCGATGACCGTAACGGTATAAGCGCGTTTGGTTTCATAATCAAGTGCTGCCCTTGTTTTCAACTGCCCAGTTGTACGGTCAATATCAAACGCTGCTGCGTCAGTACCACTTAGGGTGTAGGTTAGGGTATCATTGTCCGCATCCGTAGCCGTCACTGTGCTACCGATGTTTACGCCTGTCCCCGTATTCTCCGCCACTGAGCGGGCAGTGGTGGTGCCTTCGGCGAACACCGGGGCACTGTTTGATGAGGCAGCGACGGGTATTTGTGCTGACAGGGCGGAACCGCTGTAGCCCATTATAGCGTCCGAAGCGATTGTGAAGGTCAGGGTGGCATTGGTGTCAAGGTTAGAACCGTCATATGTCAGTTCAACCGTTACCACTGTATCGCTTACACGCTCGACACCGAAAGTTCCAACCGTTGCGCCAGTAATACCCGATACCATCACGTTATTTCTGACGGTGGTCTGAGTTTCGTATGTACCACCGTTCAATGTTAGTGTAACCACGCTCTCATTCAGTGTTTCCGCTGTCAACGGAGCAGGTGTTGTAGCAACTACCGATTCCGCCAATGCGGTGACAGGTATTCCCGCGGTGAGCGCAGCACCGTCATAGCCGGCTATCGCGTCGGCTCCAACCGTAAAGGTCAGCGTGGAATTGGTGTCAAAGTCAGTGCCGTCAAATGTCAGTTCAACCGTTGCTATCGTATCGCTTATACGCTCGACATCGAAAGAATCAACTGTTACACCTGCAATACCTGATACCGCCACGTTATTTCTGATGGCGGTCTGAAGTTCAAAAGTACCACCGTTCAGTGTCAGTGTAACCACGCCCCCATTCAGTGTCCTCTCTGTCAACGGCGTCGATGTTGAAGCGACCACCGATTCCGCAAGCGCAGTGACAGATATTCCCGCAGTGAGTGCGGCACCGTTGTAGCCTGCTATCGCATCCGCACCAACCGTGAAGGTCAGCATACCATCGGTGTCCATGTTTCCGCTGAATGAAAGTTGAACTGTTACCTCCGTATCGCTGACCCGCTCGACATTGGACGTTGTTACGCCGGTAATGCCTGATACGGTCACAGCATTGTAACTAAATCGCGAGTAAGCACTTCCGCTCAGTGTCAGTGTAACCACGCCCCCATTGAGCGTCGCCTCTGTTAACGTTGGTGAAGCAGTCACGCTCAAGCTAGCTGGGTCTACCGGCGGAACGGAGATTTCTCCAAGTTCGTCTATTCTCCATGAACCATCGGAAATTGCATTGGCAACGAAGTGATAGGGTACACCATTGACAGTTGCAGTAATGTTCAGTGAGTTGCCAATGGATATTTGGTTGAACCACGTGGGTAAATCGGGGTCATCCAGGCTCGCCTGACCGTTATCAAGCACAGCAAACTCTGTATCGGTGTCGGGGTAAGTACAACTTTCCCCAGGTCCGAGAACGTCTCCAACTTGACAGATGGCTACATCAGGCGCTTCGTCTACGTCGGTGACGTTGATAGTGACCGTCGTTTGGTTTTCAAGACTTCCATCGGAGGCGGTGACCATTACTGTGTAGACAGCTTTCGTTTCGTAGTCGAGAGTTGCTCTCGTCTTCAACTGTCCAGATGTGCGGTCAATGTCAAACGAATAGGCGTCCGTGCCGCTCAGTGTGTAGGTTAGGGTATCGTTGTCGGCATCCGTAGCTGCCACTTCACTACCGATGTTTTCCCTTGCTCCTGTGTTCTCCGCCACTGCGCGGGCGGTGGTGGTGCCCTCCGAGAACACCGGCGCGGCTTCGTTTACGTCGCTGACACCTACTGTGACCGTAATGGAAGCCGTGTCAGTATCATCGGAAACACTAATTGTTACGGTATAGGCGATTTTGGTTTCATAGTCGAGTGCTTCGCTCGTCTTCAACTGTCCGGATCCACTATCAATGTCAAACCACGCTGCATCAGTGCCGTGGAGCGAGTAGGTTAAGGTATCGTTGTCGGCATCCGTGGCTGTAACCGCGCTACCGATGTTCACGCCTGCTCCTGTATTCTCCGCCACTGTACGGCTGGTAGCGCTGCCCTCGGCGAACACTGGCACGCTGTTGGTGGGAGTTTCGTCAACGTCAGTAACATCAATCTTGACTGTGGTGGAGTCCTTGAGGCTTCCATCGGAGGCGATGACCGTTACCGTATAGGAAGTTTTAGTTTCGTAGTCGAGTGCCCCCCTTGTCTTCAACTGCCCAGTAAAGGAGTCAATGTCAAACGATGCCGCATCAGTACCGCTTAAGATGAATGTCAAGATATCGTCCGTGTTATCATCTGTATCGGCATTGTTGGCATCCGCCGCAGTCACCGCGCTACCGATATCTACGTCCGCAGCCGTATTCTCCGCCACGGAGCGGGTGGTGCTGTCCTCGGCAAACTTCGGCGCTTCGTTGATTGTCCACCCCATATCCTCGAGTATGCCGAGTGCGATCGGACCAGGATTGTGAATGGCTTCTGCCCTATCAAAATACGGCGTCATTAAAGAGTTCAAGTCGCCCGACCGATACGTCTCCTCGTCTAAGTGGACGTAGCTCGACCCTTGAATCCACCAAGTGGGTGCGAAAAGTTTGGGGCGAGTTCCACTGTTCGCAAGTTTCCCATTTGACCCATTCCAATAGAGGCTGTTACCGGTGAACTGCTCTAGAAGAGTGGTCGAAGGATCAGCAAAATTCGTAATCACTGTTCCTGCTCCATTTACGACAAAAGTATCGTAAACCGTAGGAAAATGACCTTCCCCAATCCTAAGAGCGCCTTCGAGACCGGAAAATGTTTCAATAATTCTCCTTGCGCTAGTAATACCAAGACCGTGACCAATCTCATGAAGCACAGCGCTAACAAAATCGTATTTACCTGAAGGCGTGTTGCCATCCGTGCCAAAATACCATATCTGCTCGTTACTATTGAATTCCGCTTCGATGTCTATTCGACCATTCCCCACATCTTGCCCCGCCCTTTTATCAGCGAGAGCATCAGGAAAATACATCTCCCGGCTAGGGATAACGTAATTTGGACCTGCCTGTCCCAAAGTACCGGACTCAAGGTTCGCAAACGTTGCGTCTATTTGGATGGTCACTGGTGACCGGATTAGCGAACCCCAAATATCAACCGCATATTGAAATGCTGCCCTGGCTTCATCCGTAAAACCGTGATAGGTTACCGTGAACTGTGGATTTACCGCCCTGAACCGGCGAGCATGTGGGGGTGGTGTTTGCATCGGCGGCGGAGGAACGCTTGTATTCGCGTCTTCATTGGTTCCGTATAAAATAACCGTCGATCCCGGCGCTGCCTCTTGGCTCATAGCATCGGAAATCAATCCACGCAAAATTAACATCAAGAAAAAGGCTGTAAACAAACCTTTTGTAAATTTCATAGGAACCGCACCTCTAAGGCGGTAATGGTTCAGTTATTGATTCTTCAGCTTTATCTGCCACACAGATGATAGATTTTGCCACAGAATCCTCCTTTGGTGTAAAGGCAAATTCCGTACAGTATTCCTAAAGAGCTAGTGGTTTTTATCGTTTATATTCCTTCTTGGCTTGATGCCCTGCCCGACTGAATCGTAGGGACTGTCGTGCAGCCAAAATTTCCTGCATAGTATTGCATCAGGTACGTTGATTAGATTGCGGTACATGTGATGGCGCAAATCATATGCCAAACGCTATAATCTCCTTCAATTTGGGATTGGTTTGGACTCGGAAAGCCTGATGTGTCAAGGGATACGGGCAGTTCAAAAGTTTTAAGTATGGGGAGGCAGTATTCGGGTGGCATGAAAGGGAAAGACACTTCTTTTTACAAGAATTCGCGTAAAATCAGGCGCGGAGGTCGTGATAACCGCACCAAATCTAGGCTTCATGCAATGCTAACAAATGTGTAAAATCGTTAAAGGAGGGGCGGTTACCATTGTTGGGAACCGTAAGACTTCTTAACCGATTGCGATGCTGAAATTGTGACCGATATTATCTTGGGATCGAACGCGCATAAGCCGTCGAGTCGTGTTCGTTAAGGTCTGCATGTTTTTATCGGAGAATGTCCGGAAAGGTGTCGTCGATTGACATTGGACTGTGAACGCTATCCCCAGACTGCTGAGACTATGGTGTACGTCCTTTCTATTTACTTGGTGCTATAACGTATCAAATGACTTTTCAAACAAGCTCTTAATACAAGCAGATCAATAACAGAATCATTCTCAAAACTTCCAGGAGTAAGGATAATCGAATCTGATGTTATACTTGACCAGTGTGGCGTTGCTCCCCCAAAAAAATACCGGTAGGCTGTCGAAATTCTTAAACAATTATTCACAACGATAAAGCGTACAAAGTTGCTACTACATCGCGGATTATGTATTAAATCAACAAATCGTCGCCAATTGGGAAAAACTGATCGGCGGCACGTAGCAGATCCATTGACGTATTATGTTCAAAAGCTACTACCTCAATACGCTTCTGCTGCTGCTTTATCGTTTCAGCAAGGGCGCAGAAATCCCCATCGCCACTCGCCAGAATGACGACATCCAAGGCGTCTAGCCTTGAAACAACGTCTATCGTAATTCCAACATCCCAATCCCCTTTTGCCGATCCATCTCCACGCAGCCGTAAGTCTTTACTTTTTATGGTATAGCCGTTGTGTTCCAGAAGTGACAAGAAACCCGCTTGGTTAATTTCAGGAATTTGAACGACATACGCATACGCCAGAACTAGTTGGCGGGGACCTACGATGAGGTCCAGCAGTTTAATGTAATCTACACGTCCGGCGTAACGATCTTTCGCTGCATAGAACATGTTCTGGACATCAACAAAGACCCCGACGGCAGGCTGGCTTGCCATTATACGATTCCGGTTTCCTCCGCTATTAACTTGCCTGTCGATGATTTTTGTTGAAACTCTTTCCTCCGCACGCGTCGTCACGACTCTCGAAGTTTTGTGGCTCTCCGGCAAATCAACAGATTGGGTTCGGAAATCCGATTGGCTCCGTTCGATGATTTCCAGGCTCCGGTAGGCTGCTTTTTCAACAGATTTTAATTCCAGTGCAAGCTGTGTTCTTTCTGCTTTTAGTTGATGCAGTTCGCTAAGTTGATTAGAAAGGTTCTCCACATCTTCTCGAAGCGTTTTATTTTCATGCTCTAGTCGCTGGCAACGGGATTCAACTTCTTTGTATTGATGCTGCTCGTGATCTTTTATGCGACGGATTTCTTCGGCTAACTCCTGAAGTTGTTGTTTCAGTTCACTATTTTCGTGTTGTACCGTCGCTTGTTCAAGCTGAAGTTCATGAATTGTCTGGTGGAGTTGATCCATCTTTTCGTTTTGCTCAGCGAATTGGTTTAAGTCAGGCTTTAGATCCGGACTAACTAACAGAGGGGTGTTGGCAGCTTCGTCACCTACATCGTGACTTGGATGGGCACTCTCGACGTCCACATCCGACCCATCTTCATCGGATTCTGCGGAGAAGCCACGAGAATCTGTATCTTCGGTAGTTTTGCTAGAAGCACCTTGGGACTGAAGGAGTTGGTCGTGCTGCGCAAGCAGATTCAAGCCGTGCTGCTGCACAGCGTCACGCGGATTAATCAAGAGCGCCCAAATCATCGCGCCAAATTCCCCATCCTCTAGAAGTTGAGCGGTGTCTCGCAAGAAGAACCGGATTTCCTCGTCATTCATGTATTCTACTCGACGCGCAGCATGTTGTGCCTTTTGTAAGAGATACCAGCTTACCATCTTTTCAATAATGGCTTTATCAAAGAAATCATCCGCTAATTTTTTCGGCAGGGAACGCGATTGCTCCGATTCACACTGGATTCCACATTGATCTGCTAGCGTGATAATCTCTTGCCCGCTAAAGCAGTCATCAAGAATCCAAGCCAGTTGATGTGTGGGAATTTGTACATTCACTTTTGGACAATCCTGAAACATGGTTAATCTCCAAAATGTGAGGGGTCAGTCGTAATATGTAATCCATAAGAAATCAAAAGGAACCGGAGAACATTAAATTCTGATAATCTTATCTCGATGATTATCGACCAATTTTGTTGCATTTCGTGTATCTACAACCACATGGGCATATTTGACAAGCCAACTGTAATCAATGTTTGAGTGATCTGTCATAATCGCAACGCAATCAACATTTCTAACGAGATCGACGGTCAGCTCCTGAGAAACATAGTGATTTGGGAGATGATTCCCTGTACTTCCTCTGTGAAATTCTGGAACGTACGGATCATGATAGAGAATTTCACCGCCGCGGTCGGCAATAAGGCGGACAAGATCAATCGCCGGTGATTCCCGAATATCCCCCACATCCTTTTTATAGGCGACTCCGATAATCAGAACTTTTGATCCGTTAACCGCCTTACGTTGACGATTGAGCGCATTAACAATCTTGTCCAGTACATACTCTGGCATTGAACTGTTGATTTCGCTAGCAAGCTCAATAAATCGAGCGTAGAACTCATATGTCTTCGCCTTCCATGATAAATGCCATGGATCGATGGGGAGGCAGTGCCCTCCCAACCCTGGACCGGGGTAAAATGGCATAAATCCAAACGGTTTTGTCGCTGCAGCATCGACAATTTCCCAGACATCCAGGTTCATGCGATCGCACATCAGCGCCATTTCGTTCACTAGACCAATATTGACACTCCGGAACGTATTTTCTAACAGTTTGACCATTTCCGCTGTCCTTGTGGAGGAAACCGGATGAACCTCGTTAATAAACTCTTCATAAAAACGTTGAGCAATCTGGGTACAAGTGGGAGTTATCCCTCCGACAATCTTAGGTGTATTCACCGTAGTATAGATTTTATTGCCCGGATCAATCCGCTCTGGGGAAAAGGCGAGGAAGAAATCGTGACCAACCTTTAAGCCAGTTGCCTCAAGCTTTGGCAGAACAACCTCCTCCGTCGTGCCGGGATAGGTCGTACTTTCTAGAATAATCAACTGATCCTTATGTAAATACTGAGCCACTCTCTCCACTGCAGATAGGATAAAACTCATATCTGGATCTTTGCTCTTGCGCAACGGCGTCGGCACGCAAATATTGATCGTATCCAGATCTTTGAGCGCCTGATAATCCGTTGTGACTTGAATCTGCCCGCGTTCGACAAACGGCGCAACATTCTCTGACGGAACATCCGGAATGTAGGAAATCCCCCGCTGAATGTGGTTAACTTTGCTGCTGGAGGAATCAATTCCCGCCACAGAAAAGCCTGCTTTCGCGATCGCGACCATGAGTGGCAGACCTACATAGCCAAGTCCGATAACACCTGCGCGTATTGTTCGAGTTTCAATCTTTTGACGAATCATTAGTATTAGAATAGCTTATGTTAAGACTAAAGTGCTAACTTCGTGGATGATCGAGCCGCCAAGCGAACTTGTCTCCGGCGATACAAATTAGTGCATAGAACGGCAGTTAAAGATTGGACGTGATCGTTCAATCTGACTCTTCGAGTATCCATATCGCTGCCCCATATAGGTCGGCGAAAATCCTTTCCGGTTGGAAATTCTCACGAGATGTGGCATTTTGAGTTTGTTTCTCAAGCACTCGGGAGTAATTTCCTGTCAACACGAGAAAAGCCCGGCATCCAACTTGTTGACCTGCCGCGATGTCCCTCATCGAATCCCCAACGAGGTAAGACCGTGACAGGTCGATTGCGTGCTCATGTGCTGCTTGGATTAGAAGCCCTGGCTTGGGCTTGCGACAACCGCACCCTTCGTCGTCCCGATGAGGACAGTAGTAAATCGCGTGAATACGACCGCTAGCTCGCTCAATTTCCGACACCATTCGCTGATGAATCTCGTCAAGTGTTCGTGAAGCGACGATGCCTTTGTTGATGCAGGATTGATTCGTAACGACAATCAGACGGTGTCCGGCATCTGTGAGATGTTGAATCGCTCTCAGAGTATTCGGGAGAAATTCAAACTCATCCCAATTTTTGACATAGTCATTTTCAAATTTGCGATTAATCACCCCATCCCGATCAAGAAAGACGGTCTTCACGCTACATCTCCAAACGAATCGCCTGAGAAAGGCTCTCACGTGTAGCAGCAGCACAGCCGACCTCGCCAACGACGATTCCTCCAGCCAAATTAGAAAGCCGGGCGGCGTCGAACATGTCAGCATGTGCCGCGAGGGCAAGTGTGAATACAGCTACAACGGTATCGCCAGCGCCCGTGTCGTCAAACACGTCGCGTGGATGTGCAGGACAAATGTGCTCAACCTGCGTTCGCCCGTTGTCTCCAGTCCTGCGAAATAAAGACATACCTTGCTCACCACGGGTGATTAGTAAACCTTCAAGATTTAAGCGGTCTAATATCTCTTCGCCGACCTCAATTAAGGTGTGTTCATCGGTGATTTCCCGGTTCAAGGCTGCACCGGCTTCCTTGTGGTTAGGCGTGATTGATGTTACCCCTTTGTAGTTCCAAAAATTTTCGACTTTAGGATCAACGACAATCGGTTTGTCGTATTGACGTGCTTCAACGAGAATATTCTCGATGAGCTCAACACTCATCACGCCCTTCTCGTAGTCTTCAATAATGAGTGCGTCTGCCTGTGGAATCCGATTGACAACAGTTTTCAGCAACTCATCCTGTAGGGACGCATCAACAGGCAACTTAGATTCTCGGTCAATTCGCACGAGCTGTTGATGATTTGACACGCTCGTAGACGAGGCTCGCGCAATCACACGGGTTTTGGTGCTTGTTGGACGACTCGAATCGGTGCAGATGCCGTCGGTATTAACCCCTGCTTCTTGAAGTATCTCAACCAGTGTCGTACCGTTACTATCATCGCCTATCACTCCAATGAGGTCCGCGTACCCACTCAGACTCGCAACGTTATGCGCTACGTTCGCAGCGCCGCCGAATCGAGCTGTTTCAGAGGTCATTTCTAATACTGGAACAGGGGCTTCCGGTGAAATTCGCTTGACATCGCCCCAGATGTACGCATCTAAAATGACATCACCGATGATAACGACATGTTTGCCTTCCAGTCGATCTAAAACAGCTTGTAGGCTCACATCTCCCTCGCCAAATGTCACCCCATCAACTCTTATAATTTTAGCATATCTTCACGAGACTCATCAAGGGTAACTCTACTCCTGAAATTCTTCTAACGCCACCACCGCATTTTTGAATACGACCGATTTATTGTCGATAAGGGAAAATGAGATATCCTGTGCGTTCGGTGCGGATGCGATATAGACAGCCTCCTGCGGTTACATAAAGCGTCCGCAGATCGGCATCTCCAAAGGTGCAATTTGTGGGGATATCCGCTGGAATCGGATGCGTTTCCAGGACACGACCGTTGGGCGCGAAGATATAAATCATTGGTCCAGGCCCACTTTTTCGCCAGCCTGCGGCGGCGATGATGTTGCCTTCAGTATCCAAACACATACCATCAACGCCGCGATGTGGGTAGAAGTTATGCAGGACCTCATAGTCGCCAACCGTTCCATCATCTTTGATTGGATAGGCGCGTAGCTCTCGTTTCTTATCTACGCCGTATTCGCTCTGGGCGACGTAGAGCCACTTCCGATCCGGGGAGATTAAGAGTCCATTCGGTTTCGTTGTGTCATAGGTGACCCGATTGATTTTCCAAGTGTCATCTGGTTGAGGATCCAACCGAAACACCGACTGGTGATCCAACTCTAGATCATCGGTTCTATCGCCGTAGCGCGGATCGGTGAACCAAAGCCCGCCTTGAGCATCGAAAGCGAGATCGTTCGGGCTGTTGAGGCGTTTCCCGTCAAATTTGTCCGCAATGACAGTAGTTGTTCCGTCTCGGTTGTAGCGCACAATCCTCCGGCCGCTGCCCTCGCAGCCGTACAACTGTCCAGTCTTGTCGAACACTAGCCCATTAGCACCGTTTGTTCCTGTGCGAAAGACGGTGGATTCACCATCGCTTGGCGTATAGCGCATGATACGGCTGTTCGGGATGTCGGTAAAGAGGACAGCCTCCACGCCCCAAGCGGGTCCTTCGGTAAAGCTGAACGGTCCAGCAACCTTTTCAAAGTCCCAATGCATATCTTGCCTCTTGAAAAATACCTGTGGATTCAGATGCTTTCTTGAAGGATACACGATTCCATATAAGAAGGCAAGGAAAAAAGTGGTTCAATCGGAATACGTCGAGAGTTTTGCAGCGATGCGTCTCCGATTCAGAGTGTGACTTCTAATCGATTTTAAGCGGTGTGTGAATCTGTGTCCCGGCGGGGATTTGTGGGAGAGTGCACGCTTCAAAGGTTAATCGTAAATCGTGGGGGCGATATGAAGTACCGAACGCACCACGGGTGGATTCTCGTACGATGCGTTGGAGATGTCGGACTGTTATCTGGGGGAATCCGGTGCTAACAAACAGAAACGACCTCGGAGTGATGGCTTCGCCGCGGTGCTGCTTCCATTTGAGAAATGCTTTTAACTGTCCTTGGAATTCGTTGGAGATGGCGATGGAGCGTGGTTTGTTATTGTGTGCAATTTCTGCACGAACTACGAGCTGGGTGAAGGTTTCAGCATTGGCTTTGAGATCAGAGACGAGTAATTCGCGGAGTTCTGCAGCGCGCAGCCCCGTCCGCAGGATGGTTAGGATAACGAGGTAGTCTCGAAAACTGCGATTTCGATGGGTCCAGTCGAGGAGTCGAAGTTCCTCATCGATTGTGAGTATCTTCGGTCTGCGCATCCTACAGTAGCTCCACTGAAGTTACGAACTGTTTTGTCTTAGTTGCCCTACCCGTACTCAATGAGCCTTCAATAGATTATTGCTCAAACTTCTTTTTTAATATCTTCAACACAACCGGAGGAACCATTTCCAATAGCTTGTCTTCACTCACTTTTGGTCCGCCTATCTGTAAAATTTCCATGACGAGTGTGGAACTCAAATGAGCATACTTGGTGTTTGCCATCATGAATAAGGTGTCAACCCCAGGGGCTATCTGGCGATTCATGCGCGCCATTTGGAATTCCTTTTCAAAGTCGGAGAATTCTCGCAGACCTCGAATAATTGCACAAGCGCCCCGCTCTTGAGCATATTGTGCTGTGAGTCCGGAGAACTTATCTATGGTGACATTTGGGTATGGCTGGATGACTGCTTCCAACATTTCAATCTGTTCCTCAAGCGTGAATCGGGGAGACTTGGTGGGATTGATGCCGATTGCTACAATCAGCGTATCGAAAAGGGAGAGGTTGCAGACGCGGTCAATCAGATCGATGTGACCGTTCGTAACGGGATCAAAACTTGCGGGAAAAACAGCGACCTTCGGGGACACAGCTAGAATCCTTATTTGACAACTTTACGGGGATTGAGCATGTGATTCAGATTGTCAAAATCTTAACACACCGCTCTTGCGCCCGTCAATCCGAAAATGTTACCCGTATTCTCAACGGACACAAACTAGAAAAAGCGATTGACTTAATTCGCACGCTGTTCTATTATAGCAGGCTGACTTTGAAGTTTCACGAGCGACACCAATTGAAAGGCGGGTATGATTAAAGCCATCACATTTGATTTTTGGCAAACCCTTTACGCAGATTCTCCAGAGCTGAGGCGCCAGCGTCAGGCTATGCGAACCCGTCGCTGTCACCAATTCCTTTTGGAAAGCGGGCACAACGTGACACCGTCTGAGGTTAATTCTGGCTTTCGAGCCGCCTACGGTCTCGCCGCTGAGATGTGGCACCAACATCGGGGTGTCACGGTGGAAGCGTGTATTATGCGCCTTTTAGGCACGCTTGGTATTCATCCTACCCCGTCAGTCGTGGACGACCTCGTCCAACTCACGGGTGAAGCCTGCTTAAATGTACCACCGGTGCTTGTTCCGTACGCCAAAGATACGCTTGCCCAACTCAGCACAAAGTATCAGTTGGGGATTATTTCAGACACGGGTTTGACGCCAAGTCGATTTTTGCGTCGTTTAATGGCAGAGGATGATATCTTAGACAAATTCTCGGCACAGACCTATTCTGACGAGACGGTGCATACTAAACCGGAAGTCATACAGTTCCATTCGACCCTACGACGGCTCGACGTACAACCTGTTGACGCGGTGCATATCGGTGATTTGGTTTGGACAGATATTGTCGGTGCGAAAAACGCGGGGATGAAAGCGGTTCGCTTTTCAGGCGTTAGAGCAGGAGAGGGCGATGATGAGCTGTCTGATGCTGCGTTTGATGATTTTCGTCAGCTTGCGGAGATTCTCAATCGGTTGTGAGTTTATTGTAGGTGTTAAACCCAATCAAATCCTGGTGTTTTCGATTACCACCGTTCGTCAGCAATCGTAGCACCAGGCATAATGAAGTGTTCCCCCTTAGTTACTTCGGTGACACGGCGCTGAAAGACATCAGTCTCGCTATTCATTGAAGTGACACCGCCGATGACGTAAACAATTGCGCCAGCTTGGCGACAAACGGCAATCGCTCTTCCAGGTGTGTATCCCTTCTCTCGACGATGGCTGGTTGATTCATCGGTTACGATAATGAGGACAAGCTGGCGATCCTCAGGTGTTTTGAGCTTGGGGACACCTTCCATAATTGCGTCGAGCACGTGTTCATCGCCGCGCTTGGGAAGCCGGAATACCTTCTTGACCTGCTCTGCATCTAACGGCGGCTTTGTCACCACAATACTGCTTCCTCCCCCGCCTGCTCGCGCCCAAAACCGGATGATTCCAAATCGGTAGTCGAGTCCTTCGACATCAAGGATAGCCGCCATTCTGTCTACCCCTGTACAAATCTCATCAGTTTTGGTTTCCATGCTGAAGCTGGAATCGAAGACGAAGACAATATCGGAAGATGGCTTCACCGTCCCAACGATGAGTTCGGCAATGCGTTCGAAAATCCCGTCAAATTTGAGAATCCTCTTATCCATAACCGATAATGGCGTTTGTCGCTGCTGGTATTCGTCAACCGCGTACCACTTCCCACCGGATTCCTCCGCTAATTGTAGCTGCACGGCTTCATTTACCCCAATAACGTTGATGTGAATCTCATCCTGCTTACACCGCTCGATAATCTGATTCACAAGCTGCTGTTTTGCATTAGGCACATCCCATGCGGTTCGCAACCGTGAACTCGTGACGACAATCATGTGCTTGCTAGCGTCTGATCTGAAGTCCAACTCCCTTACCCCCCACATGATCGCCTCAAGACCATATCCTGTTGAATAGTCGCCCCGATGTTGTGCGTAACAACCCGCTTGAATCGCACGGATGTCGTTCCTCAATGGACTACCCTCGAATTTTGGACCGCCCTGATTTTGAAACCAGATCGGCGCTAACTGGTAGTCCACCCCCGACTCCTCGAACACACTCACCACATTGTCAAGCTGTTCTTCAATCTCCTCAATCGACTTTCTCATTTTCTCGCCGCGTTCGATGACAAAGACAAAATCAACCACCTTATGCTTACTTTGACGGCTAGCGCGGCGCGCGATGCCGAGGAGGCTTTTTCCGATGTTAACCTTTGTTTCTTCCGCTTTCGGTCGCTTTTTTGGGCTGATCATGACTCGCCGTTTTCGGCGGGGAGGCTGCACCTGCGCTTCGGAGAACGCTGAGAATCCATCAATACCGATCCAGACCGTCAGCACAATCAAAGCAAGTCCAGCTTTCCAAGTTGTTCGTTTCGATGTGGTCATTGAGGCTCTCTCCTTCCTGTCAGCGCTCTAGTCACTACGGTTTACACTGTGTTGAACTGCAAATCTCCCTCCCCGTAGCTACGGAATACTGTTTTTCTAAATACTGGTTTATCACTCCTATTGTGCGGTCCTACTTGACAACAACCATCCGCCGCAACGTGGTGTAATCACCCGCCCGAAGTTGATAGTAATAGGCTCCGCTCGTGACGGGTTCTCCGTTTTGGTTGCGTCCGTCCCAATACGCTGCTTCTGCTTTGTCTCGGTAGATTCCTGAATCTTGATGCCCAATGTCAAGGGTGCGGACGATATGACCATTTTGGTCATAGATGTTCAAGGTAACGCGCGAATCTTTTGCCAACTGATACGGTATCCAAGTTTCGGGATTGAACGGATTCGGATAATTTTGCAGCAACGCCGTACGTTTGATGTTTCCGAGCGTCGTGAGGTGACTTTCCAACGGTTCCACCCCAATCCCAACGCCGGTTGATGCGGTAATTTCCCACAGCAACACGGTGCCGTCCCAACTTGCACTAGCGAGGGTGTCACCATCATGGTTGAAAGCAACACTACTGACCGACCTCGCATGCCCGGTGAGTGTTCGCAGGTGGTTGCCAGTGGCAACATCCCACAGGTGAATCTCTTTCGAGCTTCCACTAGCGAGCGTGTCGCCATCTGCGCTGAAGGCGAGGCTACTGACCCCATTCGTCTGCCCGTTGAGCATTCGCAGGCGGTCGCCCGCAGCAGTGTCCCACAGAAAAATCTCTTTCCAGCTCCCACTAGCGAGCGTTGCACCGTCAGGACTGAAAGCGACGTTACCGACAGTACCCGTATGCCCTTCGAGTGTGCGCAACTGGTTGCCTGAGTCAGCGTCCCACAGGCGGATGATACTGTCCCTACCCGCACTGGCAACAGTGCGCCCATCCGGGTGGAATGCGACGCTATTGACAGAACCTGTATGCTCGTCGAACATGAACAGGTGATTTCCTGTGTCAGCGTCCCAAAGCCGCGCCCTACTGTCATAACCTCCACTAACGATATTGTCACCATCTGGGCTGAAGGCGACGCTATTGACATCACGTCTATGCCCGGAGAGCGTACGCAGGTGTTGGCGAGCCGCAACGTCCCACAACCGTATGGTACTGTCATCGCTCCCGCTAGCGAGCGTTGTTCCATCTGGGCTGAAAGCGACGCTATTGACAGTACGTCTATGTCCGGCGAGCGTACGCAGGTGTTGGCGAGCCGCAACGTCCCACAGCCACACGGTTCCGACATCACTCCCACCAGCGAGCGTTGCACCGTCAGGGCTGAGTGCGACGCTCCCGAGCGAACTCGTATGCCCGTTGAGCGTTCGGACGTGGTTGCCCGAGTCAGCGTCCCACAGCCGGATGGTACTGTTCCGACTGTGACTGGTGATAGTACGCCCATCAGGACTGAACGCAACGCTATTGACCCAACTCGTATGCCCGTTGAGTGTTCGGATGAGTTCGCCGGAGGCAGCGTCCCAAAGATGAATCTCTTCCCAAATCCCACTGGCAAGCGTTGCACCATCTGGACTGAAGGCGACACTATTGACGCCACTTCTTTGCGGCTCGAGCGTCCGAAGAAGTTCGCCCGAAGCAACGTCCCACAGACTAATCTCGAAAAAATCCTCGCTGGCAAGCGTGGCGCCATCCGGGCTGAATGCGATGCTATCGACAATGCCAAAATGCCCGTTGAGCGTGTGCAGGAGTTCACCCGTGGCAGCGTTCCACAGCCGGACGGTATGGTCCCAACCCCCACTTGCGACAGTGTGTCCATCAGGACTGAACGAAACGCTTTCGACAGTACCAGAATGCCCGGAGAGGGTTCGGAGGATTTCGCCCGTATCAGCGTCCCATAGACGGATGGTATATACCACACCTTCATCACCGGGAAAATCCCAAATCGTACTACTTGCTATGGCGCGCCCATCGGGACTGAACGTAACGCTATCGACCCAATCCGATACGGTGAGTGTTCGAACGTGTTCGCCCGTATCGGTGTCCCAGAATTGGATAGTGTTCCCACTCCTACTTGCGAGTGTGTGTCCATCGGGACTGAAGGCAGCGCTTTCGGCAGACATATGCCCAGCGAGCAGGGCGACCTCTTGGTGGGTCGCCGTATCGTAGAGCCAAATACCGATACCGCTAGCCACCGCAAGGCGGGTGCCGTCGGGCGAATACTGTAATTCATTTATCACACCTTTACCGAGGCGCGCTTTAGCGCCATCGGGCAGACCCCATTGCGGAGAATCTTGGGCGGAGCTGTTTGATACAAATGCGACCGTTACAAATACGAGTAGTTTGAAGCTTACAAATAGTGACGTTTTCATGAATTGGTTTTTCTTGTCTCGTTGCATTGTCTCGCTCCTCCTTAATCATCACGTGGATACTCACTTACGAAAATTCTAGTTTACTAGGTTCTGTTGACATTTGGTTATAAGGTTGTGGCATAATAGAAGAATGATGCCCATAACTTTACCTGACGACCAATGGAGAAAGATATATCAGTTTCTTCTAAGCTGTTCCAACATCTATGTCCGCAACGAAGCCGGAACCCGACGATTCGTCGAAGCCGTCCTGTGGGTGGCTCGTAGCGGGGCTCAATGGCGACTCTTGCCTACTGCCTATGGCAATTGGAACTCCATCTACAAGCGGTTTAGCTGCTGGTGTGACAAAGGAATCTTCTCACAGATGCACCGCTACTTTACCGCCGACCCAGATCTGGAGTGGCTTATTATTGATACTACCATTTGCCGGGCTCACCCGTGTGCGGCTGGAGCCTCAAAAAAAACGGAGGTGCCGACAACCAAGCGCTAGGCCGCTCTCGAGGATTAGCACTAAGATTCACATCACAGTTGATGCACTAGGTAATCCGCTTAGACTCCAGCTAACCCCCGGTCAGAGACACGACATAGCTGAAGCCGAAGCGTTGATAGTTGGATATGACAGTGAGTATGTTATTGCAGACAAGGGATACGATTCGGACGGTTTTATTGACGTTATTGAGACGAATGGAGCGATGGCGGTGATACCGCCTCGACGTAATCGTGGCACTCAAAGAACATATGACAAACATATATACAAAGAGAGACATCTGGTTGAATGTTTCATCAACAAGCTAAAATGGTATCGTCGTATCTTCTCTCGTTTCGAGAAACTGGCTGTCCGTTATTTTGGATTTCTGAGTTTTGTCTCTACGCTTATCTGGCTTCGTTGAAATGTCAACAGAACCTAGTGCAACCAAATCGGGTGTCAAGTATCGCAAATAATATGCCATAACGAATAATACCCTGTGCTTACCCTCATTGCTAGAGAAAATGAACGAATAACTGGTTATTTGTTAGACGTATATCAAGGGGGCCGTAGCAATTTTGCTACATCCTGATACTAGAATGATACGCGAGCCAAATCTAGCAGTCAGCATTATCCGAAGACCGATGATGTTGAACGGTGTCCTCGTTAGATTTCTATCTAAAATTAAAAACTTGGTTTCTGTTGTATGATTTTTAACGAATTCAAAGCTCGATTGTGAATCTGTAAGTCGAAATGGACATCGCAATCAAGTTAATGGTCGGTATATTTCTTTGGATTTGTTCAACCCAACCTACTTTTATGGCGGGGATTCTAAGATGAGAGCCCCCAAATTGCCCGGATAAGTGGGTTCTGTCCCCGGTATTTGGGACGCCCAGTAGACCGCCTGATCATGGGAGCGGTGAATCACAAAGTTAAATCCAATACGGCTATTTCGTCTGGTTTTCAGGGGATCGAAGCCGCGAAGGACTGGGAAGAAGGGGATGCGCGCCTCGATGATGTAGTAATTGGACTCGTGCCTTACGGCGACATCGAAATTCTTCGCTTCGTAGTTATAGATTTGTTCTGGTGTCCATTGTCCGATATAAGGTTGATGGCCATCGAAGCCCGCGCCCTTTGGACAGATCCAGAGGATAAATCGGTTTGGATCGTTTCCGGTTTGTAGGTAGGCTGGTTTGCTCCCTCCACCGGGGCGAAGATTGAAATGCAATTCCAGGGCATCTGCATCTTCGTAATATTTCGTTGGATCTGGCGCGACAACGTCATCGTCATAGATTTGTGCCAGCACATAAAGCGAGTCTTTGCCCCACAGCAACCAGAGGAGTCCTTCATCCTGCGGCGTTCTAAGCGCCTTTTCCAGTGGCCACTTGTCATCAAGACCGTCAATGAGCATCGGTCTGTTCGTGTACGGTGCTCGGGCAATCAAGTTTGCCTGACAACTGGCATTAATTCCCACGTTTGTCTCTCCCGTGTCAATTAGCGCATCCTCGTAAATTGCTATTACTGTTTCCCCGCCGACCAATCTGAGTCCTGCGTCAAGTATCGTTTGCCCGTATTGCGTTGACGTTGACCCCCTGAAGATGTGCGAATTTGCGTTTTCTTCAACTAGCGTAACGACAATTTCTCGCGACTTGGTCTTGACCTGTAAGGGTGTTGATTCGACGACGAAGGCGTCTAGATTTAGGTCTGCGTCCTCCAGTTGAAAATGCAATGGGCTTCCAGGACTAAAGTAACGTATGATTGTACCATCTTGGCGGGTAATCATCAGGCGTCCTCGAACCCCCTTATTGACGTAGGCGCGATCTTCGACAGCGACGGCGTTTGCAAACGGAAAGTCAGGGGTGTAAACTGCGAGAATCTCTTCGTCCCCTTGCACATCGAGTGTTCCATCGGCGACCGGTGTTGTGCCGTACCGTGTCGGGATGGATGCGACAAAGACGCCTTCAGCTTTCGGTACCGCCGTGAGCACTACCTCGGCTTCATCGTTAGTCTTGTTCCCGGTAACGGTAACCTTGACCATATCGGCACCGACAACTGTGCTGAGAAACAGATCCTCTAGCCAGAAATAGATTGTCTCGCCGGCGTTGAAACTTCCGAGTTCATGAGCCGCGACAGTACGCTTTGTTCCAAACTGTGTAGGTGATTCTTCTATTGCATTTCGATTAACAATTCGCAGAATGCCCGCGCTGCTGCTTAATACAACCGCTTGAGCTTGGATTGAAACGTTTGTTTCGCCGGTAGCGGTGAGTTCATCGGTGTATACCACACTGACGAGCTCTTTATCTTTCACGTGTAGAATATCATCGGTCTTGTCAGTCGCTTCAATGGGGATCAACTGAGCGGATAACGAAGGCGATAGTTTTAGAAGACCATCGCGCTCGTCATTCACTCGCTTGATTGTATTGCCGCCTTGTTGTGTCTGTAGAGTTCCATCAAAAATCGCGCTATTCTCTCCCGTCTCCCATAAGATGAGTTGAACTTTATCTGCAATTACGTTCCCAGTGGCGGTTACCAGAGCGGTGTCAATTCGCGTTGGGGAGATATCCAAATCTTTATCTTCTAATTGAACGTGTAGTTTTGCGCCCGCATTAAAGCTTCCGACGAAGGGAGATCTGGTGATGATTTTGCCGCTCTCTGCGCTGAAAATCTCCAAAGTCCCTGTATCCCCAGTTTCAACAGAAAGCTCCACACGGACGGGAACCTGTGTGGCGCCGGTGTCTTGTAGGGCATCAGTATAAATAAATGTCACGATTCCATCTCCCTGCACCTGCAGGATGTCATCGTCTGGAATTGGCACTTCCCCATAGCTTGTTTTCACTACGGCACGAAAAACGCCGGCACTTCCCGTCGCTTCATCCATTGTCGCGCGAACATGGTCTCGTTTCTTGTTTTCGATGAAATCCGTGTCAAATATCTGTGCTACCGGATTCGTGGTGCTGAGATCGGCATCCTGAACCTCCAGAATAAGCGTATCACGTGCTCGGAATCCCGATATTTCTTCGTTCTCCGCCGCATTGGGTTCGGTGAAAACTATCGCCTTCGCTATTCGTTCAGTTGATCCCTCCTTATACACTTTGACTGTTCCCGTCGTCCCTATCGCCGCAGCGCAAACATCCGAAACCTCAACATCAGTTTCACCGGTTGATCGCAGCGCATCAATATAGATTGCTCGAACAGGATCTGCTCCCTGCACTTGTAATCTGCCATCGCCCACTGTTGCCTCGGAGTCATAGGCCGTTTCGATAGAACCGAATAAGGTTCCCCCAACAGCGTAACGTGCATCCCCCCCCGCGGGAGTCGGCGATAGCAACACATCTTCTCGATCGCTCAGATTATGTCCCGTAAGCACAATCTCAACGACATCATCGAAAAGGTCTCTATCGCGGAGACGGAAATGGAGTTTGCCTCCGGCGTTGAAGTTTTTCAGATTCGTCAAGTAATTCGATTTAACTATTTCAAGGACCCCATCGTCGCCAGCGTTCACATGCGCCTCATCTGTGATAACCACATCTGTCTCGCCAGAGGCTTGCAGTGCATCAACATAACTGAGCGTCACCACCGCTTTGCCGACGACTTCAAGCATATCGTTGGATAGATCGGCGTGTGTCGCATACTGTGTTGGGTATATCTCTGTGAATTCCCCTGAATTTTCGGTTGTCTCTTTCAGCGCCAACGTGCACCGATCGACGGTCAGATTGCTACTCAAGTTTACCTCAACAAATTCCCGCAGTTGACTGTTTTGATTCAGATCTGTGTCCTTCAACCAAATGGAGAGCGGACTGCCTGCATTGAAGAACTTGCGGTTGTTCCTGTCGGTGAAGACTATCGCGTTCCCTAATCGGTCGGTTGATCTTTCGCTATCCTGTCGGTTAAAACTATCGCCCTCCCTGTTCGGTCGGTTGATCAGACTCAATTCGAGTTGCGCCGTAGTGCCGATTTTTACGCTTGTCTCTGCATGGACGAGCACCTTCGTTTTACCGGTCGCTTGGATTGCATCTAGGTAGGACGCCCTCACAACTTGTCTACCAGTGGCTTGCAGCACGCCGTTGTTCGGCTTGGGCGTCTCACTATAGGCAGTCTCAATTGCCCCAATGTAGTCGTTGCCCTCGTGCCGATAGGTGAGCTTTACTGTCTCAATCTCTTCCGTTTCAGGAACAGCAAGCGTCACTTCTATCGTCATCCCTTGGGAAAGGAGCGCGTTACTTAGATCGTCTTGAACCTGTATGTAAATTTTATCGCCAACCTGAATCTCCTTGAGCGATTCACCGGACATTGTGATAATTGAAATCGTCCCCGTTGTTCCTGTGTTGACTGTGGCTGTAGCAGTAACGGGATATTCTCGCTGGGTACTGCTGTAATAGGGATCGAAGTATGTGAGGGAAACTTTGTCTTCGCCGCGGACCAGAAAAACTAAAGATTCCATGTCTTCAGCCTTCTCTTCCCCTTCGTCGTAGGCGGTTGGGATTTTTGCTGCGAAGCAGGCGCTTTTACTTGTCCTATCGTTATCAGGATTATCGTCCGCTAGCACTGCGAGATCGACCTCATGCAGGAGAACTGTAAGCAACTGTTCTGTTCGTTGATTGCGTAATTCTGCTTCGATGGATTCCGATTTATGACGATCGGTGTTTCTGTCCGCATCCCAAACGCAGAGGGTCAGAAGGTCCCCAGCGTTAAACGTCGTAATTTGACGAGCAGCGTTCTCATCCAGTAATGCAATCTGTCCGCTAATCCGGTCAACAAGTTCGACTGTATTCCAGCGATTCGGAGGTGCATTGAGATTGGATGTCCCATAGGCAAACCAGCTAGGGCGATGATTCAACAGCTGGAGATTTGTCATCACAAAATTGAAACCGAGGGACTTGCCCACCGCTGGATTAAACCCATTGAGTACTAGCGTTTTAGGTATCCTTGCTTCTAGGGCATATCCGTTCTCTGTTTTGGAGACGTTCGCTTCGATTTCTTTGCGGTCGTTAATATTATGCCGGATTGCATCGAGATGATGGTGAATCTGTGAAGACTGTACTCGTGGCTGGGATTTGTGTGCATCAAGGAAAGTAAAAACGTAGTGGTGATCGCTGTCTTTGTACATTCCCGGCGATCTGTTGAGGGCAGTATCAATAAAGAGGTGCAGCGCCTCTGTATTCCCCCGCTCTATATTCTCTGGGTGTGGAGAGTCAAGGATGTTGCGACTGTGCCAATTGATGATTGCAGCCACGTAAAGGTTGCCATCGTCCCACTGCATGTAAAGCGCTATCGGTGAATCCACTGGTGTTTTGTAGTTCTGTGGAAGCATCGGATAGAGCAACGGCCATTCGCCCACTGTGCCATCGATTACCACCTTTTCACTGGTCCGAATCGCTTTGCCAATGGTTTCGTCCGTTTGGTCGGGGGATTGTGTGGACGACACATCCATCGGTTCTCGTGCTTCCAAGATGATGACCTCTGAAACGACTGTATTGGGTCCCGCTAAGCGGTTGAAATTGAATTCAATTTTACCATCGGCGTAGGCTTTTGCCGGGATGGGATAGGTGAGAGATTCCGCTTTGCCCCGTGGAATTGGCATCGCTTCGTGCAGGATAAACCCATCAACCATAAGGTTTTGAATGCGCTGACCGTCGTTTTTTTGCAGGTAGGTTACTCGCACCCAATATAAAAAGGATGGATGTAATCCTGTATATCTGATTTTTACCGCGTCATAGTGGTAAGCGAAGCTTCTCTGACCGAGAGTATTGCCCGAATCAACTTTATCCGCCTCGTTACCCGCCGGCAGCAAATAGCGGTTTTCGTCGCCCGTATCTCGATCAAACGCAAAACCTTGCTCAAGGTTCGGCGCGAAGGCATTGTTGTCAAATCCCAGATTTTCGTGATGTATCTGAACCGCGTTGTAACTACTCAATCGGCGCTCAACAGGGTGTGTCGGTCGATAGTCCTCGGTGAAAACTTCAAATTCCCGAATCTCCGGATAATCTCCATACCAATCTCCACTATCAATACGCAAGCGGATATAACGCGCTGAAGCGGGCGAACTAAACAGATGAAAATCCGTTACTGTGTCATCGGGGAGTCTATCGGCGGTATAGCTTTCCGTGTAGCGTTGCCCATCAATGCTGGTCAAAATCCGATAGCGCCTGACGCTATTTCCAGGGCCATCGGTTGTTACGCGAACCCCGTAGATATCTTGGACATCTCTCAAACCGCCGGTTACGACGACCGCGCTAGATGGTGATTTGTACGAGATTTCGGTCCACTTGTTTTCTCCTTCCTCCACCGTCTTCTCTGTCCGCTGTGCGCCGATCCATTTCGACGATTCAAAAGGGATGAGATCTATAAGTTCCTGGAGTTCAACGGAATTGTAATTGGCATCAATCGTCAGAATCGGGCTGTGGGATTGGTAGCGCACGCCGACGCGAAAATCATCCGCTCTCAATTGCGGTTTGTTACTGAACCAATCGTTAATTACAACCTGCACCCACCGTGCCTCAGCAGGAATAGAGAGGGAGTGCAACGGATTGGTATATCCGCGCGAACTGCCGATGTAGGAAAATGCACGCTCGAAGCGCTGTGTCGTCCGGACGGTATCAACGAGCAAATCAAACCGTTTGGGACCGCTCTCATCAGCATCTTCGAAGGGAACGTCCACTCTGTCGATTTTATAGACGAATCCTAAATCAAACGTCTCAACTATCGGGTCCGCACGCAGAATATCCGTGTAGTGGAGTGGTTCGTTTTCGAGGTGGCGCACGGGTTGGATGAACCGTTGATTTCCGCCAGACGTGACTTCTCCACGTGGATAAAAGAGGAAACCGAGCAGTACAGCCGCGCCTCCGAGAAGGATGTATTTGATGTTCATGAGGAAAAACACCTCACGTTAGAAACAGTGACTAGTTGCCAGTGGTCAGTGACCAGTAAATAACAGTGGTGAGTGGAGAGTTAAAAGCATTTGTCTTAACTGGGCACTCTCCACTAACCACCCTCCACTGCTTTTTCACAGATTGTCCTAATTAAATCTGTCGTTGATTTGCCCGGAACATTTAATCCGACAATCACCTTTCCGCCGTTGGCTTCGACAACTTCCCGCTCAACGACCTCCTCAATCGTGTAGTTTCCACCCTTCACGTGAATGTTCGGTTTGAGTACGGATAACAGAGCTGTCGGATCCAACTCTGGGAAAATCGTGACGTAATCCACACATTCTAGGCCAGCCACCATTTCGGCGCGTTCACCCTCGGGTAGAATGGGACGATTTTCCCCTTTGAGCGCCTGAACTGACGCATCGCTGTTGACCCCGACAACAAGCAAATCCCCAAGTTCCTGCGCCTCCTGCAAATAGCGTAGATGCCCGACGTGCAACACGTCGAAACAACCATTGGTCGTTACGACGGTTTTACTGCGAGCTTTTGCCCGATTAATGATGCCGGTGAGTTGTTCGTGGGAATAGATTTTCCTTGACATCGCTGTTCCTTCATCGAAACCAACTGTTCATAGGCATTGATGGCTTCAGCATATCGCTCCTTCTTGTAAAGGCTATTTACTTGGAAAAAGAGCGTGATTTGATTTTTGAATATGATGGCAATCGACCATGAACACTGTTTCGGCTTAATGATGAAAATTGTGAAACGAGCGGCTCGCCCAGTTAGACTGGCGGACAACGATAAGCAGTTTGGTAGGTGCTTCTACTTAGTTTTTTTTCTTCGGGTATCATAAGATTGTCGAAAGGTAGGAAGTGGGGAAAATTACCGCCAATCTTCCCTTGCCACCCTATGTTTCCTCCTGCCCTTGCAAAGCCCGAAAATAGATTACCGTTGCGACAAGGACAATTCCCATTAGCAGAAAGGAGAGTGCAGAACCGAAGGGCCAGTCGCGAGCGGTTTTGAACTGGCGTTCAATAACATTGCCGATATAATCGACCTTTCCGCCGCCGAGCAGATCGGGGGTAATAAATGCGCCGACCGTTGGAATAAATACTAACACTGATCCGGCGGCGATACCAGGAATACTCAAAGGCAACGTAACATTGATAAATGCCTTCCAGCGACTTGCGCCGAGATCCTTCGCCGCATCAATCAGTGTGCGATCAAGCTTCTCTAATGAGGCATACAGCGGCAAAATCATGAAGGGTAAGTATCCATAAATCAGCCCAACCTGCACTGCAATTGGGGTATTGAGTAGCTCTACAGTCGGGGCGTTCGGAAAGATTGACCCCAAGATTGTATTCAACACCCCTTCCGTCCGCAAGATTAAAATCCAAGCGTAGGTACGAATGAGAAAGTTTGTCCAGAAAGGGACGACAACCAGCAATAACAGCAAATTGCGTCCACGAGGTTGATAGCGTGCAAGGTAGTAGGCAAATGGATAACCGATGAGCAGACACACCCCAGTCGATATGATGCCAGTTAAAATCGAACGCCAGAGAATGCCGAGATAGAGCAGATCCAGTGACTGTCCGTAGTTTTTCAGCGTAAAGTGCCACTGGATTCCGCCATAGGTTCCACGTTCCGCAAAACTATAGACGAAAATGGAAACGATGGGGATTAAAAAGAAGACAATGAGCCAGAAAAGGGCGGGGAAAAGGAGTATGAAAGCTGGATGTTTTCGGAAGGGTTGGGTGAGTTTAGAAAGCATCCCTTGCAGGCCGCGTTACATTTGGGATGGTTCATCTTCCCGCATTGTTTAGAATCTTACGCCAGGGCTTCGACGACCGCCTCTGGCAGCGTAACCGTATTTGGATCAACATCTATCGGGTATTCGGTGCCGTAGGCGGCAACGAGCTCATCGAACGTCACATCATCCACACGCTCAAATTCCTCACCGAGGCGATACAGAACCACAACTTGGCAACCGTCACAACTAAGCAGATCAACTCCGGACGGTTCAATTGGGAACTGCCTGAGCGGATTGTTACAATCTGGACAGGGTAGCATAAATTCTATCCTTATCAGTAGGATGCTGGTGATATACGTTAATCCGCAGCAGTTGCTAACTCTGTTTCGGTGTGATCTGTCTCGTAGAACGCAACGTAGTCTGAGATGAGTTCGGTAATCTTTGGATTCTCGCCGCAAATCGGGCAGTTCTCATCCCGATTCACCTTCAATTCACGGAACTGCATGCTGAGTGCATCATAAAGCAGTAAACGACCAATGAGTGGATCGCCTTTTCCGAGCAACAGTTTAATCGCTTCGGTTGCCATCACGACGCCAACGACGCCTGGGAGCACGCCCAGGACACCTGCTTCACTTCAGCTTGGAACCATGCCCGGTGGCGGCGGTGCCGGGAACATGCAGCGATAGCACGGTCCATCATTCGGCTTCAAGACAGTCGCTTGTCCTTCAAATTGGAAAATACTTCCGTGTACAATGGTTTTATTCGTTAGTACCGCTGCATCATTAACGAGATAGCGCGTTGCGAAATTATCGCAACCGTCGACAATCAGGTCATAGTCTTGAATGATTCCCATGATGTTGTCTGATGCGAGGCGGAGGTGATAAGGAATTACCTCCGCGTCAGGGTTCAAGGCTTTGATTGTCGTTGTGGCGGATTGTACCTTTGGAGTGCCGACCGCTTCCGAGCGGTGCAGAATCTGGCGCTGTAGGTTGCTGAGTTCTACCGCATCGGAATCGACGATGCCAAGTGTGCCAACACCGGCAGCTGCGAGGTAGATTCCAGCCGGCGATCCCAAACCGCCTGCTCCAATAAATAACACTTTGGAATCAAACAGCTTTGCCTGTCCTTTTTCCCCGATTTCGCGCAGCATAAAGTGACGACTATAGCGATCTAACTGCTCTGGCGTCATCGGTTTATCCTTCGCCGTTGGGTATCCATTGCTCGCCCAAGCCCGATACCCACCCGCCATCGAGACGGTGTCGGTGTACCCCATTTCTTTGAGGGATTTAGCGGCAAGCAATGATCTAACCCCGCCTGCGCAGTAGACGACAATCTTTTCGTCCCGATCGGGCACAAAGTCCTCAATATCAAGCTCAAGCATCCCTCGGCTCACATACAACGCCTCGGGGATGTAGCCCGACCGATACTCATCGTTATCCCGTACATCAAGCAAGACAAAGTGTTCACGGTTATCCTTCTTCGCCTTGACCTCTTCAATGCTGACTTCTGGAATTTCCTGCCGTGTTTCTTCGATGATTTCCCTGTACGATTTCATATAAGTCACCTCAAGAGACTACGTAATTTGGATGCGCTATTCCAATCTCAAATGAGGCTGCGGGGACTGCTAGTTTTCACAGTTGAAAAACATTGTTGACCCATCTGCTTGAATCTAATCGGAAAACTCCACGCTAACCAACGACCAATTAGGACAAGGTTAATTATAATATATACAGCACTGTGAGTCAAATTTATTCTACTTGTCTTCGATTCCTCGTTTCTACAATTCGCATCAGTGATGGGGATAGTCAATCAATCCCAGTAGAAATCGGTCGTATGCAAAAATGCTTTATTTCCACTTTATTCGACTTGTTCAACGTCTTTGCCAACTTGCGAATCTCGCGGGTATCGGCCTTTGGCTAGTTTGGAAGTGAATTTGAGTTTGCTCTAGAGGATTCTCCAATCTTGACGCTATTGGGGTTCTGCCCCCTTCAAGTCCAAACAGATTAATTCCTCATTATTTCTCAGGTATAACTTACCGTTAGACACGCTTGGCGCCGTCCAACACCGTCCATTGAGGATTTGTGTTTGGGCAACCTCAATATATTCCGTGTGGGACGCTTTAACTAACGCGAGATTCCCGCCTTCGCCGAGGACAATGAGATGACCGTCGGCGTAAATTAGAGAGCCTTTTCGGAATCCGCGTTTCCTCCACTGTTCTTCGCCGGTGTTCGCCTCAATACACTTTAGCGTGCCGTCGTCGAAGCCGTACAGATATCCTTCATGGAGAATTGACGATCCAAAGTGGTTCTTCATAACACGACTCCTCCAGATTTCGGAAACTGACAACTTTCCGTCAGTTTCTTCTATCTTGACCACCGCAGCGCCCGTGTCGTAGCCGGAGGATATGAATATTTTGTCCGGTGCGATAAAAATAGGGGTGGCGGCATTAACGTTATAGGAGGTATGCCAAGTATATCTCCAATACACTTGACCGTCCCGCGGAGATACGGACACAAGACCGTCAGCAGTAAAGAAAATAGCCTGTCGGATGTTGTGAATTGTAACGGTAATTGGCGAGGAATAAGCTGGCGAGTCGCCTTGGGTATTCCATACGATATCGCCGTTTTCCTTATTGAACGCGATAATCGCTCTATTCTCCGTACCGCCGACTTCGACGAGCAACAGGTTTTCCTCAACCACTGGAGAGGTGGAGAATCCGTGTTGGGGCACTTGGCTCTCAAACACCTTGGTGAAATCGTAATCCCATCGTTCCTTTCCTGTGAGCGCATCTAAGGCGACTAACCTGCCGTAGGCGCTGAGCACGTAGACCGTATCGCCATCAACAGTCGGCGTGGAACGGGGACCATCGCCGCCCTGCCGGTTTTTAAAGCGGAAGTCGTCAAGATAGCGCCAGATTTCCTCGCCAGTCTTCGCATCGAAGCACACAACGATTTCGTCCTCACCTTCGGTGTACATTGTGTATGCGCGACCATTGGAAATAGAGATGGCAGAGAATCCCTCGCCAAGCGAAATTCGCCAGACTTCTTTTGGTCCCGCCTCGGGCCAGTTCGTGAGGAGCCCCGTTTCATGCGCGATGCCATCTCGATTCGGACCGCGCCATTGATGCCATTCACCTTCTGTTGATTCGATAGGTTCAGCACTTGTTGTCACGTTCCATGCCCAAAGGCACGTAATAACCATCAAAAGCACAATGTGTAGATTTCTGAATTTCATCGACCTCTTTCCTTTTCTTAGAGGTTAGTACAACGCCGGCTAAGTATTGACACTTTTTTTTTGTACGAAGCGCTTCCGAGCCCCGATTATGTAGACGCGGATGTTCCTGCTACAGTAGTTATTGCCTCAGAATATGAGACATTCAACTCTTGAAATAATCCATCGGTCTGCCCATTTTTTTTGCGGTTAATGATTCCGTTTTCCCGGGGTCATCGGTAATAGCTTGAAATCCCCAGTCCCATCGGGAAATCTGCCGAGTGCAACATCTTTCTTTTGTTCGCCGTAATCAACGGAAGAAAGTATCTGATTCCCCCGCGCATCGGTGTCAATAAGCATGACGATTTCCCCGCGCCTTGAGAGTTTGAAATTAGCGTGAAGCCCTGGTCGGTCTTTGCTGTCTTCATCAGCCCAAACAATCAGGTAGCCGTGAGGCGGCAGGAAGGTGTTTTCGGGAAACGCCCATTTTCTCGGGTTGTTTGCATTGTCGCTCAGAAACATGTTCGAGAGATTTCCTTCATCATCACTGAGGTTGTGCAATTCAATCCAGTCGTCGTGTTCGCCCTGCGGGTCGGTGATACTCTTCGTGTTGTTCGGCATCAGTTCGTTAATAACAATCAGAGTGCTTTCGGCAACAGGGGCACTTACGCGGTAGGTCAGCGCTCCAAATTCCGCCTTGGCGGGCGAAAACGTGGTTGTTCCGTTTGATTCAAGCGTACGCGCTTCAATGTAATAACGCACTTCTGTTCCCGCAGGAGTGGCGGGTATTTCGCCCGTGTAAGCGCTTCCGTTTCCGAACATCGGAACGCTCTCAAACGGTGCCAATCGACCGACAGCGTAATACAGGATGACAGCGTCAATCTTGACATCTGCGCCAATCTCGGCTGTAATTTGCACGGGACGATTTGCCAGCGGATTGCCTGGCTGAGAAACGGATTGAATTGATGCCGCTGAGCTGTTGATTTCAGTATGATTGAGCAGGAACTCCCGCCGTTCCTCTACAAATCGTTTGAAACTTGGAGTCACCCCCGGACCCCTGCCACGGCGCCCGCCTTGAACTCCAAATCCGCCCGGCGGACCGAACTGACCGCCACGGCTCTGATCTTTAATGTGGATGGTGGCAAACACCTCGTAGGAATAGAGCTTTTTATCGTCGGCTTTGACTTCGGCGTGGATTAGGGATTGATATTCTTCGATGATGGGTGCGAGCACATCCCAATCGAGCCATTCGTCCACAATGGTGCGGATGTGCGCCACATAACGCGCTCGCAGGTGCGGAATGGAGAGCAGGCGGTGAATCACCGGTCGCATCTCATCGGACTCCTGAGCGACGGGAGATAGCATCGGACCATCGCTGTCCCAGGAGTTAGGACCGCCGCCTCCGGCATAACGAAATGTCTCGTTACTGTCTTGCGGCAAGAGGTGAAAGCGTCCCAAAGGATCCTGATAGATTGCGTAATCGCTCGCGCGGCTGAAATAACCGTCATTGTCGATGAACACATTTTCCAGTGCGAGAAACCACAGCGCCCGGTCGATGTTGAATATCCGAGAAAGCTCGTCTTCTAGTTGCTCGTCGGGCGTTTTGTCAAGCGTTTCGCACAGCGCGATAAGTTCTTTCCAGGCATTTGGGGCGTTGTTTGTTTTGAGTTGATAGGCTCGCTGATAGGGGGCAGGTTCTTCCCCACTATAGATAAGCCCGCCTTCACGACTGGGCGGCACTTTCCAGCGAACGCCACTTTTCGTTCCGAACCATTCATCGAGGAAGTCCTTGTTGAATTGCTGGCTGTTGATGTAGATTCCCCAGCTTTCCCCGTTAATCATCAGCTTGACAAAATTCGCCTTTGGGGTAGGAATATAGTTCTGAGCAATCCGTGAAAAAAGCACCTCACGGAGAAAGGAGGGATCAGCATGACCGTTGAGTAGATTGAGTGTCTTGTAACCGTAAAGGCGCTGATTGCCGTCACCGTAGTCAACGGCGATGTTGAGCGATTTTTTCTCTGAGCCGCGAATGCCGAAATAGGATGAACTGCCGCGAAAACGGACGCCGACTGACCGAAAGACCTTTCCATCAACGATTAAATCTGCGGGTAGATTGACATCGGTTCGATAAAAATCGCTGAGTTGCTCATACCAGTCTTCATTGTGGAATTGAAGGTAGAGCGTGCGAAGTGTTTTTGCGTCATAGAGATGGGGTTCGCCTTTCGATGCAGCGGTGCGGCTCATCTGCATATCCATGTCGAGTGTTGTGCTGGGGGAGGTCCGACCAGAGGGACGAGCGAGACTGGTTTCGCCCCGACTTTTCAGAATATAGCTCCGTGCGGCTTTTCGTTCTTCGTCGTTTAATTTTCCGTCTTTATCGTTGTCAAAACGCTCGACAATCATCTCAGCTCGCCTTGGTCCCATTCGACCGCCAAAGCCGAATCCACCAGGACCTCCAAAACGCCGTTCACGCTGCATCTGTCTGAGATTTTCAGGGTTTAAATCCTGACCCAAGAAAGCCTCGAAGGCAATTGTCTCAAGCATTAAATCACCTTCTGCTTCGCTGAGTGTACCATCGCCATCGGCGTCAAATCGCTTCAAATCTGCTTCAGAGACCTTGGTTTCGCTAGCGTGTATGGTTGGGACGAAGAAAAGTCCAACTAACAGGGTGAACGCGAGTATCTGCGGGATGAAGGCTTTCGGTTTCATATTCTCGTATGGAGTTTTCGTTTTAATATTTGCAGTGCCGCAATAATATAGCCTAAGTGAGGTATGATGTGCAATCCAAATCTCACTTAGGCATAATGAAGACACCGGTTAAAACACGCTAGTTAGACAAAGGAAAACCTAAATTGTTCGCATTTTTTCGTTTCGAGAATAAAGCAACAAGAATCCCCTCTGCTTATCGCGTGGGATGACTGGAGGTCAGTATCGCATAATCGTCAATTCAAGCCAGAATTAGACGTCATCCTAAATCGCAGTCCCCTTGAACCACGATTAAATTACATCATACTTTTGTAGAACTTCGATTACAATATCAAAAGGTTTATCCGGGAAAAGGGTAGCTAGCTTTCGCGTATAATCCAACACCGTGACTTCTGCAATCTCACCGGCAATGTCTACCGTGTATTTCTGGCTCAAATCTGCTCCGCTTTCGATGAGTGCCTCAACGATTTGTAGGCATTCGTCGACAGCGCCGCCTCTTACCCCATACCAGGTACCAATCGCTATGAGTAGAGGGGACATCTGATATTCACTTGGCTTGAGGTTCTGGACGACATCATAATGAAACTTTGCTTTTACACGCGCATTTGGGTCTGCGCCATTCTCAAGCAACAGGCGCACCTTTTCGGGTTGGTAAACCTCACATGCAAAGGCAAGAGGTCTTTCCAGTACCTTGGGAGTTGGCTTGAGGGTTTTAATTAACCACTCTGTTACGCTCAAATTGAAGGTTGAATTTAGACCTTCGTCTAAATCTTCCTGAACATCAATTTGCATCTCCGCTGCAGTAGAAAATAGCAAATCGAGAATTTCTGTTCGCCCATAAGCAGCAGCAATTGCCAGCGGTCGAAACTTAATCCGATTGCCGCAGACAAACTGTTGTTCAAGCAATTGAGGGTTAGCGGTGATGAGTCGCATGACCCTAGCGATATCGTTCATTATGATCGCGTGGCACAAATCGGGGGTTCCACCGTTTTCAATCAGGAGGTCGTAAATTGGTTTTCGCGGCTCCGATTCAAATGCGGAGTGGTGCCAAGGCTTCACCAGTAAATCCAAAGGGGACTTGCCTTTGTCCTCCTTAGAGTTGACGAGCGATGAGTCAGCTTCAATCAGCAGTTTGGCTATCTCTGTCCGAGCGTAGCCCGCAGCGATGGCAAGCGGATTGACGCCCTACCCACGGACCAGGAATGTTAAATCGTTGTCTGACCAACTGGGGGTTAGCATCAATGAGTTGTGTAACCCGAGCAATATCGTTCATAGCAATTGCAGTGATAAAGTCAGGTTTCGCCCCCTGCTCCATTAGGAGATTATATATCGTCCCTCGAGGTTGACTTGCTATGACACTTATGATGCTTTGGGTTGTTGCCAGCGCCTCGACCGGCGTTCTGCCCTTATCATCTTTGGCTGAAATGAGCGATGAATCAGCGGCAATCAGTGCCTTCACCTTGTTGATATCCGCTTCATCAATATCCGCGGCACGGATTATCTTAAACAGGATTTCTTTGGCGGTATCCTCCTCTGTGTTTTGACCCAGGTGTATCACCCGTTCTTTTAGCTGCGACCAATTTTCAAACCCGTATTCACGGGCAATAACTAACTGCGCATCTTGCAAGCAGAATTCGGCTTGTTGGATTTCTGCGCCGGTGGCATTGGAGAGTCTTGGGAAAAAAGAACGAATACGGTCAATGGCATCAACCGAACCGCCTCGGTAGGCTTTAAGTAACTTCTTCGCTTGGGACTTTAGGTGTTCGAGGTTTGGATTGGGAGGGAATTGCTTTTGTCGCATGAGAACCTCCTCTCTCATCGTTGTGCCTGTTGTCCGCATTCACAAGCAAAGAAAGAAGGTTGAATTCATTGAAATGGAATTAAGGCAGGTTGGACCCTTCCCGCGGACTGGAGGCTCCCTTGTGAGCAACACTTAAATTATACTGTAGCGGTGTTACTCATTTCAAGAGAAAAGTTCTCCACACCAAAAAGATACGGAGTGGACACGGTTGTCCAAGTGGATTTTGCCGTTGTCACTAGGGTTCTGTTGATATTTCAACGGAGCCAGAAGATAAGAATAGAGACAAAAACTCAGAAATCCAAATTTGACAAAACTTGACAAAATTTGACAGATTTGATTTAATCCTACGCCATTCTTCCCTCCCTCGCCGTCGAGCGCAATTGTCTGAATCGCGGATTGTCACGGATTATACAGATGACACGGATTGAAAAAACTCCATCGCGATTGGGTTCGTTTCGTAAAAACGGGAATCAGGTTTTCATCGCGGCAATTTCTCTTTTTCATCGTGAAGGGAACACCTTAGTGTGTCATTATTCAAGCCTGTAGGGACGTCAAGATTGCGGCGATGTCTTTCAGAGGACTTTAAACCATTTCTTTGTTACACGAATTACCTTTTGTCCTGCACGCTGATGCAGAGTTGGTGGTTAAATTTCACAATCGCTTGGATGTGTCTATCCAAGCGTAGCGGTGCACCGGCTATCCACGATGAAGATTTCGAGGAAGATTTCTTCGAGGAATTCATCCGTACAACTGTCTGAATCACAGACTGTCAGAAATTACCTGGGGTGGTGTAAACACAGATTCATCTGTCTGTCGCTGAATCCATAATCGCATATAGTCGGCGATTTCCTCAAGATCGGTTGTTGTCCCGTCTGCAACCTTAAAGCCAAGCTCAATAATCGAATCATCAATCCTGAGATTTGGAATACGACCATTCAAAACTAAAAATGAGAGTGCACAATTGATGCCAATACGTTTATTACCGTCCAAAAATATATGTCCAGTAATAATGTGATGGGCATATACAGCGGCTTTTTGCGGCAAAGTCGGAAACAGCTTTGTGTCGCCTATTCTTTTACCAACGATTTCAACCAAATAGTGTAACTGGCTTTCCTTCAACAACTGATAGCGACCTACATGCCCTGCGGCAATATCTAGAATTTCCTCAATTGTCAAATATCGCGTTCGCCTAGAGTTTTCCATGCTCGCTCGTAGTTTCTTAGTATCTCGTCTAAGGCGATTTCAGCATCGGTCGCCACTTCGTCGGTTGCTTCCCATCCTTTTTTTATTCGCGCGGTAATTATCCGGGGGGTCAATATTGCAGCAATGTTTTCCGGCAGTTTCACGCCATGCCTCTGCTCGAAGTCCGGGACACTTGCATAATCGTTACGAAACGCCGTGACGATATTTATCCCCATCGCCTCGGCAACGGTCAGGTCTAATTTGGCTTTCTCCCATTCTCTAAAGTGTAACCGCGCCTCGCCACGATTGTAATAGGCGTCGGCATAATCTGGTTTGAGTTGTATCGCCTTGTTATAGTCATTGATGGCACAAGCATAATTGCCTTGTTTGTAGTAAGCAACGCCACGATTGCTATAGGGCTTGGCTAACTCCGGTTTCAACTCTATCGCCTTGTTATAGTCCGCAATAGCGTGGTGATACTCGCCTTTCGCACTGTAGGCATTACCACGATTATTAAACGGCTCGGCATAATCCAGTTTCAGCGCAAGTGCTTTGTTAAAGTCTTCAATGGCACGGTCATAATCTCCTTTGTTGCGGTGAGCGTTGCCGCGATTGTTATAGGATTGAACAAGCCCTGGATTCAGTTGTATCGCCTTGTCATAGTCTTCTATAGCCCAGTCGAAATTGCCTTTGTCGTAGTAAGCAATGCCACGATTATTATAGGCATCGGCAAAATCGGGATTGAGTTGTATGGCTTTGTTATAGTCTTCAATAGCGCGGTCAAACTCGCCTTTAACACCGTAAGCCTCTCCACGATTGTAATAGGCATCGGCAAGGTTTGGTTGGAGTTCTATCACCGCATTATAGTCTCTGATGGCGCGGTCAAACTCGCCTATATCGCTGTAAACAGCCCCGCGATTGTTATAGGGCTCAGCATAATCGGGATTGAGTTGTATGGCTTTGTTATAGTCTTCAATAGCGCGGTCAAACTCGCCTATATTGCGGTAACCATTGCCGCGATTGTTGTAGGGCTCGGCAACGTTCGGTTGGAGTTCTATTGCCTTGTTAAGGTCTAAGATAGCACGGTCAAACTCACCTATATCGCTGTAAACAGCCCCGCGATTGTTATAGGCTGGGGCGAGGTAAGGGTTCAGTCCTATCGCTGTCGTATAGTCTACGATAGCGCAGTTAACATCGCCTATATCGTTGTAAGCAGCCCCGCGATTGAAATAGGCGTCAGCAAAATCGGGATTGAGTTGTATGGCTTTGTTATAGTCTTCAATAGCGCGGTCAAACTCACCCTTGTCACGGTACGCCGCCCCTCGATTGCTGTAAGGTTCAGCATAATCGTCTTTGAGTTGCATCGCCCGGTTGCAATCCTCAATAGCAAGGTCATAATCACCCTTTTCGCGATAGATAAGTCCGCGATTGTTATATGCCGCAGCAAATTTGGGTTTGAGTTGTAGCGCTTTGTTTAAGTCTACTATGGCACGCTCAAACTCTCCTTTCCCCCCGTAAGCCAAACCGCGATTGTTATAGGCGATGGCGTAGTCTGGTTTCAGTTCTATCGCCGTTGTATAGTTTTGGATAGCACGGTCCTGATCGCCTTTGATGCCGTAAACAACCCCGCGATTGTAATAGGCGTCGGCGAGATTTGGTTTGAGTTCTATGGCTTTGTTCAAATCTGCGATGGCACGGTCAAAATCGCCTTTATCGCTGTAAGCTACCCCGCGATTGTAATAGGCATTGGTATAATTGGGATTTAGTTCTATCGCTGTGTTATAGTCTCCGATGGCATGGTCAAAATCGTTTTTATTACTGTAGGCATTTCCTCGATTGTAATAGGCTTCAGCAAAATCGCTTTTGAGCTGTATAACTTTGGTAAGATTGACAATAGCACGGTTATAATCGCCTTTATTACTGTGAGTCAAGCCCCGATTGTAGTAGGCATTGGTATAATTGGGTTTCAGTTCTATCGCTGTGTTATAGTCTCCGATGGCATGGTCAAAATCGTTTTTATTACTGTAGGCATTTCCTCGATTGTAATAGGCTTCAGCAAAATCGCTTTTGAGCTGTATAACTTTGGTAAGATTGACAATAGCACGGTTATAATCGCCTTTATTACTGTGAGTCAAGCCCCGATTGTAGTAGGCATTGGTATAATTGGGTTTCAGTTCTATCGCTGTGTTATAGTCTCCGATGGCATGGTCAAAATCGCGTTTATCACTATAAGCCAAACCACGATTGTTATAAGCCCCAGCATGATTGGGATTCAGTCGTATAGCCATATTTAAATCTACGATAGCGCGGTCAATATCGCCTTTTTTGTAGTAAACAGTCCCGCGGCTGTTATAGGTATCAGCAAAGTTAGGATTCAGGTCTATCGCTTTGTTGCACTCTTCGATGGCACGGTCAAAATCGTCCTTGTTGCAGTAGACCCTTCCGAGATTGCAGTACGCTTCGACAAAATCTGGTTTTAGTTGTATTGCCTGCATATAGTCTTCAATGGTACGGTCGTAATCATCTTTTTTGTCGTAAGCAACACCACGATTGTTATAGGTAGAGGCGTTATTGGGGTTGAGCTCAATTGCATGTGAGTAGTGTTCTATTGCCATATTGATTTGCCCGATCATCATGAAAACGTTACCGTGTTGGAACGCCAATTCAGCGCGTAATGCCTTTTCAGATGTCTCGGACAACGAATTCGATTGAGTTTGCATTTCTTCCACGGCTTCTCGAATACCGTCCACAACGTTTTGCCAACCATCTTCCTCAGTATCCCATTTGTTAATAGGCTCGCCTTTGTCGGGAAGGGCCTGAAAGTCGCTGAGTCGATCATTCAGCCAATCACAACTCTCAAGGATTATAGGGAGGACTCGGCTTCCTACCCTCACGGCCTCGGTCAATTCCTTATTACAATTTTTAGATGCAAGACTCGCAGCAGAAACAAGGTAGAGAAGCATATCCGAATTGGCAACTTCTTTGAGAATGTCTTCCTGACGGGCTTTGCCACCTGCAGTGATGTCAGTATCATCTCGATGTTTTATCTCGCCTTTCCGCTCCATAACAGCAAGACATGTCCTCAATTTTTTCCTTTTCTGTTCGTCCTCATGCGAATAGGTAATGAATGCTTTTAGTGGTTTGTTCATTCTCTTTCCTCTGTCTGAATCAGGATTTACTGGATTTTAGGATTCTCAGGATTTTGGGGTGATGGGTCGGTTTCTCCACTATAGTGATTTTTTTCTGTCTGAATCGCAGATTATTGCGGATTCAGGGATTACACGGATTAAAAAACATTGCCGGTGATGCTTATTGCTGGGGGGTTAGCATTGCGGCGATGTCTGCCAGAAGTTGAACTCCATTCCTCTGCTCAAAGTCCTGGACGCTTACGTAGTCGTGACGAAATAGTGTAATGATATCTCCCCCCATATTTCTAGCGATCATTAGGTCTGCTCTCGCTTCGGTCCAGTGCATTAGACGCAACCACACCACAGCACGCTTATAGTAGACTAGGGCAAAGCTAGAGTTCAGTCCTAGCGCTGTGTTATAGTCATCGACAGCCTTGGCAAACTCGCCTCTATCAGCGTAAGCATCGCCACGACCAAAATAGGATTTGGCATCATCTGGTCTCAGATCTATCGCTCTGTTAAAGTCTACAATTGCTTTCTCATAATCACCTTTATTGTAGTAAGCAACACCACGATTATTATAGGCATTAGCATAGTCGAGTTTCAGTTCTATTGCTTTTGTATATTCATCAATAGCTCGGTCAAAATTGCCTTTTCTGTGGTAAGCATTCCCGCGATTGTAATAGGCTTCCGTATAATCAAGTTTCAGTTCTATTGCTTTCGTATATTCATTAATAGCTCGGTCAAAATTGCCCTTGTTATGGTAAGTATTACCGCGATTGAAATAGTCCTCAGCATATTCAACAGGCTGCTCTTTTTCAGTTGTCCTAGACGGCAAATCCATCTGAAGTTGCATATTGTCAACGACCTGGCGGATACGGTCTATAACATTTTGCCAACCATTGCTCTCAAGTTGCCATTTATTAATAGGCTTGCCTGTGTCGGGCAGGACCTGAAGGTTACTGAGTTGATGATTCAACCAATCACAATCCTCGAGGATGATAGGGATGATTCTTGCCTCTACATGTAATGCTACGGCTAGTTCCTTGTTGCAATTGTCAGAAGCAAGACTTTGAGGGGAAACAAGGTAGAGTAGAATATCTGAATTGGCAAGGTTATTGGAAACGTCTTTAAACCATTCGGCGCCCGAAAGAATTTCGCTATCGTCCCAAACCTTGATCTTTCCTTCCCTTTCCATGACAGCAAGATGCGTTTTCAACTTTTGCTGTGATTCTGTATCCTGATGTGCATAGGTAATGAATATCTTTCGTGGAGCTGCAGTTTCTTCTTGGTTAACTTTCAAATCCTGCTCGACACGGGGTAGCCATTCCTTCAAATATCCAAGTGATTGAGATGCAT
The DNA here is from genome assembly GCA_965198175.1 of Candidatus Poribacteria bacterium. Taxonomy (GTDB): domain Bacteria; phylum Poribacteria; class WGA-4E; order WGA-4E; family PCPOR2b; genus JAPPKS01. Next base: position 4,209,289 of record OZ240245.1, on the reverse strand, counting down.
TATCATAATGTTTAAGGAAATCGCGATAATCGATGGGAGACGGAAATTGACCTTCAGCAAGCATAAGTAAGGGTTTGTTAAAGCCATGAGCCATACCACAAATCAATGCGTGTTGAGCAGTGTGAAGGTATGCACCTTCTCTTGCAGGACTTGTAAAGTGGCTAATCAAGCCATTACAGCCACAGACAAGATCGCCATAGTCTGCTAATGACTGAACAGCAGGTTTATTAGGGGCATCAACAATAATTTTTTCCGGAAATCTTTCCTGAAGTAAATTAGATATGCAGAGAGCTGCTTGATTTTCATGCTGACTCTTCAGGTACAAAATGCTATACGGTTTCAGATTAGGTTCTATTGGTGCACGAAAAATTTTGCTCTCTATGTCTGCAAAAGGTTTGTCCTTATTGAATCCCGAAACAATGTTTTGCGAATTGCAGCACGAAACGTACCCAACCGTTGTTAAAATTTTCACCTGCTCAAACATGTTCTTTGCTTCTGTATATGTATCATCAAGTATCAGCCATATTCGTTTGCCACGGACTATAGCATAGCCGAGCTCAAACATCACATTGGCATTCAACCCTGTTAAGTCAGCAAAGAAAAGTTGGGCTTCATCAATCGCATCACAAATAGTCTCAATAACAAACTTTCCACCGATATTACATTGTTCCCAAGTCTTAATTTTGACTTGCCCCTTTTTATTTAGTTCAGGAACAGCTACATCAATAGCTTCCTTTAGGGTCGGTGCCCTTGATGGATACGCAAAAAATGCCTTCGGGATTGTATTTACCATCACATCTTTGCTTTTTCGAGCGCGATATTTAAGTAGGTTAAGTTTTAAATTGTAACATATCTACATAAAAGTCTTTGAAGTTTATAGAATTATTCATTTGATCTTCCACAATCCCAATCCTCTCACTGTCAGAATCGCAGATTATCACGGATTCAGGGATTACACGGATTCAAAAAATCCGCGTTATCCGCTTCATCTGTTTAATCCGTGATTCAGACATTTTCCGCTTCCTCTACAATCGCAATCTCCTGAAGCGTTAAATCATACAGTGAGTATGCCACCTGATCAATCTCATTTTCAAGTTCGGATACATCGGCGTCCGGATCAGTGCGTTTGGTGGCGATAATTTGATTGACAAGTTTGATTATGCTAGTCTGTTGGTCACGGGCAACAACCGGTATTGGAAAGTCTTTCACATAATTGTTAATCCAACGGCTTGTTCCCATCCCACTTGTTTCTGCAATGAGACCCAAGTAAAACCGAATTGTGCTTGAATTTAGGATACCTAGCAGAAACTTTGACTCCACGTCCGGCGGCGGCAGCAGAAAATACGCTGAGTTCAATAAATAGACTTCCTCATCACAGAGAGCGAATCGTCCCGAATCTGTCAATTCAATCCACACAATCTTTTCTTTTTTGAAGTCGTCGTAGAATGAACAAGCTCTCAGATTTGTCCAGTGCTGTCCTTGTGCGCCGCGATTTTTGAACCTATCCCCAAATGAATCTAAATGTTCATAAATCTCAGGATAATCTCGTTCAACATTGATTCCATTTTTTGCTAGTAAAATGTATTGCCCTGCTAACGTGTAACTGTAGCGAGAAATATCTCGCCCTCTCAAAATGGGCTTTATAATTTCGGCATTGGCAGGGTTTTTCTCACAAAGATCTTTTTTCTTCGCTTCACCTATCAGGAAAGCTTCATTGCTGCCGGTAGCGATACCTAGTCGGATTTTCGTCTTTAGCTGACTGAGGGTTTTTCCTGCTGACTCAAGTTTCCTTTGCAGATCGACACTCCTAGGTTCCACAAGATTCCAAGACTTTGCATTAAAATACGCCTGAGGATAATTAAATCCGTTCCGTTGAATAAAGTCGGCAAAGCTATCACCAGAGTATGGCGCGTTAACGACAACACAATTGTTGTCCTCGGGATTCGTTGACCTGCGAGATATTATTATTGCCACATTAACGATTGCACTCTCGAATACCTGAGAATCCTCAATACTTAACAGTCTTTGCAACGTGTTTGTACCTCGCAGTGTCTTTCGAATTGGTGCTCCATATTCTGCTCTCAAGTATGAGTTTGAAGTAATTAAGCTAAGCACGCCTCTCTGTTTTTGCAGTATTATCGCCTTCTCAATGAAATAGCAATACACATCCGCAAACGACTGGTAAGATTGATAATAATCCTTAAGTATGGCTTTAAGCCGTACCGCGATTTTATCGTGGCTAATGTAAGGCGGATTCCCAATCACCACATCTAATCCGTCCGCAATGCCGAACATCCATTCTGGGTCAAACCAAGCCGCGCTCGCATTCTGGTCGTAGGGGTCCCAATGGGAAATTCTTTCCGCATCATCGTCAGGCATACCGACATGCTTTAATTCTGTCGCTAATTCTCGCCGCAACTTCTTGTCCTCCCGCTTACACACCAGTTTTTTCGGACGTGTCGTTGCGTGGAAATGCCGCTCGCGGTTGTCAGCTAATGCCTGCTCTAAAGCCTTCGCTTTGGGACTAGTTAGGGTTCGTTCGCCTTTGAGACCGATTAGCGTGTTCGCTGCGACGAAGCGTGTCTCCAGATTCGGCAACGGCTTGATACCGAAGTTTTCCGCGTCGTTATGCGGCACCTGCTCAATGGCAAGGGAGATGAAGAAGCGGAGTTTGGCGATTTGGCAAGCAATGGATTGAATATCCACACCGAAGATACTGTTCTGAATGAGGTACAACTTCCGTCCGAAATCCGAATCCCGATACCGCTTGAAGGTTTCGTCGATTTCGACGAGTTCCTCGCGCCGTGTCCTGTCGTCTTTCGTATCAAATGCGACTTCCGCTCGCTGTATTGCCCGTTCCCTCTGTAACTGTTCCCACCGTCTGTTATCCGGGTCAAGCCGCCGGAGCGCGAGGGTTAGTTTGTGCAGCACACCCATCGGAAAGGCGCCGGATCCGACCGCGGGGTCGAGTATCTTGAGTTCCGACACCGCCCGTACAAGTCCGTCTTTCTCATCGTCATCAAACTATTCGCTCGCATCGTCGAATGCCATCGCGTAATCCAGCAGATAGCGCAAGCGCTCTTCCCACAAACTCACATCGCCATCCGATGGGTTTACCCGTTGAGCCAGCGTTGCTACCAATGCCTCTTCTACCATATAGTCCACTATTGGGCGCGGGGTGTAGTAGGAGCCGGTCTGTTTGCGGGCAGACTCGCCGGTTTCCGGATTGTATGCTGCCAGCAGGTTCTCAAACACCTTGCCGAGGAGTTCGGGGTCCAGCGCGACCTCCTGCTCAATCGGCGTGTTTTCCTCAACAGTGAACTTGTAGTGTTTCAGCAAGGGAAACAGACCATCCTCCTCATCGAAAATGAGACGGTTGGGAATACTCAACCGCTTGTAATGTTTATCCGAAAAACAGTCGATGCGGTAACCGCCGTCATCTGTTGCCTCCTCGCTGTCCAAACAATCGAACAAGCCTCCGTTGATGAACGGCGTTTGGGCGAATAGTCCCAGCAGTTTATCGGGATTATTGATTTGGCTTTTGTAACGATAGCGTGAAAAGTTGCGATGCGTAGCGTTTTTCTCTGTGCTAAACTTACGCTTCCCTATCTCGGTGTTCAGCGTGGCGAAAAACAGGTTCTGTAGCACCGCACGGTAGTAGGAATCGCCGGTGTTACGGTTGTAGTCCTTCAACAAACAGGCAACTTCCGTTTCGTCGAATAGTTCGTCCGCAACCAGTCTCTTCTCCTTAATAAACCAGACGAAAAGCAAGCGCGTGATGAACCGGATGACATGCTGTTCGGGTTTCAATATTCGGTTCTCTTTTTCGGGAAATCTTGACTCATTGACCGCCCATACAAACCAGTTGAACAACCTTTGGTAAAATTGCTTGTTGAGCACTTCGGTGTCGAGCGTCTTTTTCCAAGCTTCATGAAGCCCCGGAAAATCCGTGAAACCATGCTGGCGGTGCAGCTCACTGAGCGACAGGTCGAATAGGATGTCGATGTGGGCGCGGTGGGGGTCGGCGACGTTGATGTCTTTGATGAGGGTGACTTTTTCGAGGACATCTTTGGATTCGTCGCGCTTGTGCAACCGGCGGTCGATTACAGCGAAGGTGAGGGCATCGCGGTGCTGGAACATGACCATGGCGGGTATCATGAGCAGTTTGTTGATTTCCCGGGCGATGTCCGACAATTGGGTGCGGGTGTAGTCGCGATTCTGTAGTTTTAGAGCGAAGAAGAGGTAGGATTCATAGCGGTTCTGATCGACCCCGCTGCCCTCGAAGCCAAGCGTGGTCTGGTTGCTCAGGGTGATTTCGTCGTCTGTCAGTTGAAACAGGAAATCGATGGATTCCCACTCACTCATCTGCGCCCGCTCCCGGTTTATCGTATTATGCGGATCGAAATGCTCAACAAATCCATCGGCGGTGTTCGGTTCAAGGGATAGCGTCCTTTGGCTACGGTAGCCGAGCGTATTGAGGAGATTGCGGGCGTTTTCGGCGAGATTCCTATCGCTAAAACGTTGTAGGGCATTCTTGATTTCGTCTTTGGGTTGGTTCATCTTTATCTTCTCGGATTTCGACATTTTCACAAGAATAGACAGAAAAAGCGTTGGGTTTCGCTACATCATAACAAATTTACGGGCTAAATATCTATTTTTACCGGTTGTGGAGGTGAAGACTATCGCGCTCACTATTCGTTCGCTTGATCGCTCTACCCAACCTACGAAAACTATTCGGTCGGTTGATTGCTCAACCTTACCTACAATTAACTGTGGGCAGGCACAAGACCTGGCCCTACATTTGGATTTGGATAATTTTTGTAGGGGCAACGCTTGCCGTTGCCCTGCTGTTGGTCGGTTTTCCAAAGACGACCAGTCCACTCTGCGCGCTTCGAGTGACTTCTTAGACAACTAGGTTTCTGATAGTGCGAAGGCGTTTCCTGTGGGGTGCAAGTTTAATCTTTTTCAGGGGCGTCGTCGGCAGGATTTTCTTGGTGGGAAGTTAGGGCAGCAGCGACTCAGGGGCTTCGATTAGCCCTCGTAAATCTCCGAGGAAGCGGGCACAGGGGGCACCGTCTATTGCCCGGTGGTCGAAGGTGAGAACCAGCGTTGCTCGGTCTTGTGCTACAATCGACTCACCCGCAAACACCGCAACCCGACGAACCCGACCGACGCCTAGGATAGCGCACTGCGGTGGGTTGAGGACAGGCGTGAACCAATCCACGCCCAAGCCACCGAGATTAGTGACGGTAAACGTGCCGTCCGCAAAGTCATCGGGCGACAGTTTTCCCGCTCTGGCGCGATCCGCGAGTTCTCTGACCTTGCTTGCGATCTTTACTACGTCGAGGGTGCCAGCGCTACGAATCACCGGTACGACCAACCCAGCTTCGATGTCGATGGCGACCCCCAAGTTGATGTCGTGATATTGGTGTATTGCGCCGTCAATCAGTGCTGCGTTAAGCCGGGGGTGGAGTTTCAACGCTTCGACGGTGGCTTTCAGTACAAAGTCGTTAATTGTCGGGGCGACGCCGTGGGTGTCGCGCCACGCATCCGAGTTTGATGCTCGTGCAGCTTGTATTGCGCTGAAATCCACTTCGATCCCTTCGGTGACATGCGGTGCCTTGGACCACATTGTACCCAAGCGCTCGGCAGTGGTACGGCGGATGCCTGTAAGCGGAATGACATCGACGCCATGGGTCGGAGTTTCGTCAGCTGCTTTTTCCTTGGTGGGCGTTCCTGCATCTATTGCACGCTGTACGTCTTCTTTGGTTACTCGTCCGCCCGGACCAGTACCTTGTAATGTTTCTGCGTCAATGCCGTGCCGTTCAGCGAGCCGCTGTGCTACGGGAGTAACCTGCGACCGTGCAGGGCGTTCGGCAACTGATGCCTTCGGCGGAATCTCGTCGGCTGCTTTTTCCTTACTGGGAACGCCGGCGTCTCGTGCGCGCTGTACATCTTCCTTGGTCACCCGCCCCCCCGGACCGGTGCCCTGTAATGTTTCGGCGTCAATGCCGTGCCGTTCGGCGAGCCGCTGCGCTACTGGGGTTACGCGAGACCCTTCTTGGCGATCGGCGACCGGCGCCTTGGGCTGTTCCACGGATACTTCCGGCACTTTCTCGCCCTCTTCACCAATCCAAGCCAAGGTATCGCCTACGTTGTATTCACCCTCGACCTGACCGACGAGGCGCAGCATCACACCGCTGACGGGGGATTCAACATCGACGACAGCTTTGTCGGTCTCGATCGATACGAGTAGCTGACCTTCCTCGATTTTGCTACCCTCAGTTGCATGCCACTCGACGATACGCCCTGTTTCCATGGTATGGCCGAGAGCTGCTAAACGAAACTGTATCGCCATAAAATTCCCCTTCCCCCTACGACATTACCCGATCAACGGCTGCGGTGATATTGGGAACTTCAGGCACAACGTGCTTGACGAGTTCGGGACTAAATGGCATCGGTACGTGAGGGCTGCCCACGCGAACCACCGGCGCCTTCAGATCTCCAAAACAGTTTTCACCGATCATCGCTGCTATCTCGGAAGCTGCGCCGGCAAAGCTGGAATCCTCACCGCAGACTATAGCTCGACCGGTTCGCCGAACGGACTCACAAATCGTCTCGGAGTCAAGTGGTGACAGCGTTCTCGGATCGACGACCTCGACATCGTAGCCATCATCCTCCAACAGAACTGCTGCTTCGAGTGACTTCTGTACCATCGGGCCAATAGCAACGATGGTCGCATCCTCGCCTTCTCGCTTGATGTCAGCCTGACCAAACGGGATGGTGTATTCTTCCTCCGGCACCTCACCTCTAGATGTGTACGTGCGCTTGTATTCGAAGAACATCACTGGGTCAGGACTGCGGACTGCGGTCTTAAGCAGCCCCTTGGCGTCGCCCGGTGTCGAGGGCACAACAACCTGTACGCCAGGGACGTGCATGAACCAAGATTCCATAATCTGCGAGTGTTGCGCAGCTAGCAATCGACCGGCGCCGCAGGGCAGGCGAATGACCATAGGTACGCTAGCCTGACCGCCGGTCATGTAGCGCATCTTGGCTGCCTGGTTGACCACCTCGTCCATGGCGCAAGTAATGAAATCCAAGTACATAATCTCAACTACGGGATTCATACCAGCCATCGCTGCACCTACTCCCACGCCGACAATCCCCGCCTCTGCAATCGGTGTCTCGAAGATTCGTCCCGGGAAACGTTCCGCAATACCTTGTGTAACCTTGTAAGGTCCGCCGTGCGTAATAACATCTTCGCCCATGACAAACACAGTCTCGTCACGTTCCATTTCCTCGTGCAGTGCCTCTCTCAGCGCCTCACCAAAGGTGATTGTTCTCATCATCCCACCTCCTGCGCCGGGGCGAGGACATCCGTGGTCACGTTTTCAGGCTCCGGGAACGGGCTATCCTCGGCGAATTTTACGGCGCCGGCAATCTCGCCCTTGACCTCGTCCTGAATCTCCGCGTCTTCTTGGTCAGTTAGCCACTGGCGGTCCACCATGAATGAGTGCAGGGTCTTAATCGGATCACGGTCGGTCTTCCAACCCTCGATTTCCTCGGCGGAACGGTATTGCTGTTCGTCACCTAAGCTGTGTCCGTAGAACCGGTAGGTCCGTGCTTCGATTAACGTTGGCCCACCACCGTTTCGAGCGCGGTTGATTGCCTCACTCGCAACCTCGTAAACCTCAACGGGGTCCTGTCCGTTGACCGACACGCCAGGAATCGCGTAGGCTCCAGCCATGTCGGAAACTGAATCGAGAACCGCCACGTTCATACGCGGCACCCACTGTTGGTACTGATTGTTCTCGCAAACGTATACGACGGGAAGCTTCCACAAAGACCCCAGCCCGATGCCTTCGTGGAAAGTACCGCGAGCAGCAGCGCCATCACCGAAAAAGCAGACTGACACCTGGTCCGTATCGCGCATCTTGCTGGCGAGCGCGGCGCCGGTGGCTGGTGCGATGCCGGCACCGACGATACCGTTGGCGCCGAGCATGTTGCGAGAGAAATCGGCAATGTGCATCGAACCACCTTTCCCGGCGCAAGTCCCCGTAGCCTTGCCAAAAAGCTCAGCCATCATAAGGCGCGCATCTGCCCCCTTAGCCAGGCAGTGGCCATGACTGCGATGTGTGCCCAGGACGTAGTCATCTTTCCGCAGATTGGCGCACACACCGACGGCGACTGCTTCCTCTCCACAGTACATGTGAAGCGCACCCATCACGTTACCGAGGTTCGTCTGGCGGCTTGCTTCTTCCTCGAAAAGCCGAATGCGCCACATATCTTTGTACATGGTCTTGCACAATTCAACTGACATACTCATAAGCAGGTCTCCTGGAGTCAATATCGGTATAATGAAGTCTTCAAGTAGCAAGGAGGAGAAGAAAAAATTCTTCCCCTCCTCCCATATTCCCGGAATGAATTTATTCGGAAGGGAACCCCACTGAGGCGTGGATTTGTACAAACCTCCAGTTCCCATTTTCTTTCTCTAGTACACCAGTCATACGCATTGATAGCTTCTCAAATACACCCTTCCATTTCAGGCACCAAACCTGCCGTGTATAAAACCATGCGACACTTTCCCGCTCCTGGATGTCGAGATGTTCAAACGTGATTGTGAAATCCGTTGTGCTTGCAACGTGGTGTTTATAGTAATCAATCGCGTTTTCGTTTCCCTCAACAGACTCACCAACCTGCGTCCCGATTTTCACGTAGTAATCTGCCGATGACATCATCTCTATGAGTCGCGGGGCATCCCCCGTGACAAGCGCATCAAAGTAGGTTTTTACTGTGTTATGTGCATTCATCGTAACGAGGTGGGGTTCTTTAGTTGCCGCAGGGGTTCACCAAGCACGTCGCTACAATCAGGCTTATATCGGCTGAGATGGAATATCGCACTGAGAAGCGGAGCGGGGAAGAAGAGGGAAAAAGGAACATCTTCCCATTCTTCGGTCCTTCATCGCCTCCAAAGATTCTCAGCTACGGGTTGTATCCCCGTTCGTTATGCAGCGTGAGATCAAGACCTTCAAGTTCTTCTTCTAGATCGACACGCAACCCAACTGTGGCATCAATAATCTTGAGAATGATGAAAGAGAGCACCCCAGAATAGATTAGGGTAAAGACAACGCTGATGAACTGAGCGCCGATTTGCTTTGCGATGGTCATGCCATCAGCAAGGCCGCCGCCGCCCAACCCTTTAGCGACGAACACACCGGTTAACAAGCAACCGACAATCCCGCCGATGCCGTGGACGCCAAAGGCGTCAAGAGAATCATCGTAGCCAAGTGATTGCTTGAGGCTGGTGGCGCCCCAGTAGCAGATTGCCCCCGATGCTATACCGATGACTAGTGCACCGATTGGACCAACAAAACCAGAAGCGGGTGTAATCGCCACAAGACCGGCTACGGCGCCGGTAACGATACCGAGTACGCTTGGCTTACCGTGCCTTGCCCACTCGACGAACATCCAGGTTAGTGCGGCTGTCGCTGTGGAGATCTGAGTAACAAGCATCGCACTACCAGCTAAACCGTCCGCAGCCAAGGCGCTACCTGCGTTGAAACCAAACCAACCGACCCAGAGCATCGAAGCCCCAACTACGGTTAATGTCAGGCTGTGAGGCGGCATTGGTCTATCCGGAAAGCCGCGCCGTTTGCCGATTACGAGTGCTGCGACCAGCGCGGCGATTCCCGCATTGATGTGCACCACTGTTCCGCCAGCAAAGTCGAGAGCGCCTAAAATATTTCCGAAGAAAGAGCCGTCGCCGCTCCAAGCCATGTGACACAGCGGTGCATATACGACGATAGACCAGATTCCCATAAACCAGAGCATCGCAGAAAACTTCATGCGCTCTGCAAATGCGCCTGCAATAAGCGCCGGCGTGATAATGGCAAAGGTCAACTGGAACATTACAAAGACAGTCTCCGGAATACTGTCGGATAGGGTGTCTACCGATATGCCGCGGAGAAAACTCTTACTTAAACTTCCCACAAATGAATGGAGGTTGACTGTTCCGCCTTCCATACCTTTTGCATCAAATGCAAGACTGTAGTTACACACGAGCCATAAAATGGTCATCAGTCCGGTCAGCGCAAAACACTGCATCAACACCGACAGGACATTTTTCGTGCGCACCAGACCACCGTAGAAAAGCGCAAGACCGGGAATCGTCATGAACAGTACCAGTGCGGTTGAAGTAAGCATCCAGGCCGTGTCGCCTGAGTTGAGTTCATCGTTTGCCAACGCAAGCGTCGGTATTGCCAGGAGGGTTAGTGCCACTAGCACCGTCAAAACGCTTCTATGTTTGCTTAGATTTGAAAGCCTTTCTTGTTTCTTCAGGTATTTCACGAATTCTGAATCATCTTGCTGTTGCATCGTAGACCTCCATTTCAGATTGGATGTTGGATGATAGATGGACCGAATACGATTGAGAAAAGAGAGCGATCCCTAAATACCTTCCGCACACAAGCTCTATCATTCCATCGATTTTTCCAGTTGTGTGCCTTAAAATTGCCCGTTCATTCGCTAGAGATGTACCTGCTATACATTCTAGCACAATACCGAAATCGAATCAAGCCCAAAACTTTCTGTTGTAAACCATCTTTCAGTAGAAAGTTTTCTTGGCAGCTAAATCCGAAATCCGCAATCGATTGCCACATCCCCGTTCGCCGCAGACGACTCTCATGGGTCAATTCTCGCTAAATTCATAGAGATAAGCCCTTAGAAATCCGGTCTACGTGCAATTCTGAAATTGTCTAATCACAAGTCAGGTAGTCAGTGCTGCACATCACCGAACCACAGCAAATTTGCCGCTGGATGAAATCTTTCCTCTCCCTGCCGCTTTTGGCGCTTCAACGTGGTAGACGTAAACCCCTGGGGAGATTAGCTCGCCTTCGTCATTCCGCCCATCCCAATGTTCAACGTGCCCCTCTTTGGTGCGATCAATTAGCTTGATGAGATTCCCTATACTGTCGTATATGCGAATCGTAGCGTGGCGGGTCAAGTTGCGAAATTCAAGATGATTGGCATCTGCACTGCGACGATACGGGTTCGGAACAACAACCACATTTCCCAGGTCCAATGCGGTGGTGACACTCGTTTCTTCAGGAATAACGATGCTCACGGAGGCAGAGAAATTGCTTCGTCCATCAAATTGATTCGTCGCGTTAATCGCGTAGAAATACTTGAAACCGGGATAGACGTTGATATCAACAAAGCTAGTATTTTCGGGTGGGACGGATGCAATCGGTGTCCATGGGGACTGTCCTGTGTGGTTGCGATTAATTATGTATCCTGCAAACGGCTCAGTAGATTTTTTCCAGTTGAGTGTGACGCGGTCGCCACTAAGCGTTGCTGTTAAGCCTTCGGGTGCATCCGGCATGAGATTAGGGATGATACGAACCTCCGGTGAGTCAAATTCAAACGGTCGTCCGTTTATATCGACAGGGCGAAGTTTATAGATATGTTCAACCCCATATCGATCGATTTCTGTATCATCCGAGGAAATCCCGCCTACTATTTTGAGCTGCTGAAAATTCTGTTCTTCTGCGGTTCGTCTCAAGAGTGCGTAGCCGACTACACTTGGGTTAATTGATGCCTCCCATTTTAATGTAACTCCATCAGGTGTGATCTCCGCTTTCAGACCTTGCGGCGCAAAACTGATGCGTCGTGCGGCATCAATGTTCCTCTGGAGATCTAGGAGATTCTCACCTCCAACGAGGGCAAAGGTGACAGTAATAAACTTTTTCGCTCGGATGTCGTAAGGCCCTGCTGAGATGATTGACACGTAATCCCAAGGTGGGAACCCCAACCCTTCTATATCCTGTTGGCTCGAGGCAAAAAAAGTGGGAGGTGCCATCAACACTGATCTATTGGAATCAACGAAGATGGAGCTGAAAATCTGGCCACTAGGGTCAAAAAATGGAACAATTTGTTGGACGCTTAATTTCCCATCAAGCAGGGACAGCCCCATGTGCGCTGGATTGATTCCATCTGTATCGTCTCCATCGTAAGTCAATAACGATTGACGACTTTCGTCCCAATCCACCCAATCCCGGCTCAACTGTCCTGCGGCGGGGTCTGTTTCATCAACGTCCCAATTTGTCATCATAGCGACATAGATGTTGCTGAGATGGTTGTTACTATTATTGGTAATGATTAGCTTAATCACGATGAAATCGTCTGCATCAGGGTAGTTGTTGGTGCTCCAAGAAAAACTCTGTTGATCGACCAAAAGATTGAGCGGGAAGTCTGAATTACGTGTCGAAATATATTGAGAGGTGATAATTTCTCGGCCATCAGTTTCCACGACCTTATTGATTGCCCCCGATTGGGTAGTCGCCCATTCACCCAAAAGAAACCGGTCTGTGAACTCCCATACATTTGCCACGTTCCCGTTCAAATCGCCAATCCAGATCTCAGATTGTCCTTGTAGATAATGGATATCCTCGGTTTTTGGAAACCTGAAGTTCGAGGTGAGACTCCCATCTCGAATTGCCCCCAATGAACCAAAGTCTGATACAGATACTTGGACATTCCCTGATGTGTGGGACAGAAAAGCATCGGCATGAGCATGTATCTGAATCGTCAACACCCAAACAAAACTTAACGCGATTTTCTGAATTTTCATATCTCTCCTAGCTTTCTTCGAAGCAGAGCCATGGCTTTTAGCATGGCGAAAAGACACTAAAATATCATAGCAAAAGCCGAAAACTCTGTCAAGGTAAAGATATGACGCGGAACGGAATACCGCATACCTGATTATTTCGCCGGATTGATGCAAATGCTACATCTTGACATAACTCTTGATTCGATGTATAATTCCGCATCAATGATGATTGTGCAAATGGTGCAGCATTTGATGAGAGGGAATCGTCCCACTGCCCAAAACTTGGGGTGTACATGGATAACTGACGAGGGCGCGTCGGGAGGTCACCAAAATCCCCATTTTCAATCAGATTTTGCAAAGAAAATCGGTACGCACATCTTCTGAGGACCTAAGGGAGTACCTGATGAAAGTAGACGGAATATCTGCGATTGTTACAGGGAGCAGCGTTGGAATCGGTCGTGCAATCGCCATTGAGCTAGCCGGGCGTGGAGCACAGGTGGTCTGTACAGCTCGTAGTGAGGCTCGACTCCGCGAGACGGTTGATACAATTAAGTCGGAGGGTGGGGTTGCGCTTTCTGTGCCAACTGATGTAACTGACAGGAATCAGGTGGAGCGGATGGTGGAGCAGACCCTGAACGCTTTCGGAAAGATAGATGTTCTCGTAAACAACGCTGCTGTCTTCCATGGCATTGGTGGATTGTGGGAAGTTGACCCGGACTCTTGGTGGGCGGATGTCAAGACAAAGCTGTTCGGCGGATTTCTCTGCTGCCACGCCGTTCTTCCCCACATGATGAAGGAAAACAGGGGAATCATCATGAATATGGCTGGGGGCGGGTACGACCAGCCCAACGTAGGAGGGACGGGTTATGCAAGTGCCAGCGCCGGGCTCATGCGGATGACCGATACCTTGGCGTCCGAATTAGGGGATGAGTATGACATTCAGGTTTATGGTCTGTGGCCGGGATTCGTCCGTTCCGAAATGACTGAAATCTTAGCGAACGCCGAACAAGGACAACGTTGGCTCCCTCACGTCAAAAAAGGCCTTTCCCTCGGTCAAGATCACGCTGCTGAAGATGTTGCTCTAGCTGTCGCAAAAATTATTGAGCACTCCTGTCCTGCCTTATCCGGTCGCATCGTCTCGTATAACGAAGATTTTGAACAAATTGTGGAGCGCGCGGAGACGATTCGGGAACACGACCTGTATCAACTGCGCCTACGCTCCGAGTAACGGAACAGGAATTAATCAACATTCTATGTCATAAATCCAATTTCAAAGCTATTGAATGTAATTTCATAATATCACTCCGTTAAGTTTAGTTGAAACCGAAAGGGCTTGAAAAACCGTTCGGGCTTACGCTGCATTTCCAAATAATATTGAGGTGATGCAATGACACAATATCACAATGATGATTCCCAACGTGCTGCGAACTCCGGGAATCGGTTGTTTCCGTCCCACCTGCTTCACGCTAGGTGGCACGAGTTTCAAGCTGAGGGGTATGCGAAGCCCGTGACCGGCGTAATTTATCGGGGCGACCCCCGTCCCACGTGCGGTATGCCGTTGGGAGGTCTCGACACTGGCTGTATTGATATCGAGTCCAATGGGATGCTGGGTTACAGTACAATCTTCAATCACTTGGTCAATCCCCGCCTTCTGCTAAACCTCCCCTTTTTGGGGTTGCATAGCGAAGATAGGACTTGGGTGCTAATTTCGGATACACTGGGCAAGGATTATACGCCGAAGGACAGCGAGAGTATTGCTACGTTCCCCCCAATCGACTACACCCCCCGTTTTACTGATATTGAGCTGGAGGGGGTGGAAATCGCTGACTCCATCGACTATTGGGGACATTACCCGATTGTTGATATGGAATTCAACACGAGTGCCTCCGTGGAAGTTGGCATGCGTGCATGGTCGCCGTTCATCCCCGGCGACACAGCCATTTCCATGGCGCCCGGCGCCGTTTTTGAGCTCACGGTGCGCAATCCTGGCAGTGCGGACAAAAAAGGCACGCTCGTCTTCAGTTTTCCCGGTTTTGAACTGTCTGCCGAGGGGAATGCCGAAGGGCAAGTTCGCCGCCAGGTGCTGCAGGGCGAGTTGAACGGCTTGCACGTGGAGAGCGGTGTGGAGGACGACGCATGGGAGATGGCGTATGTCTTAGCGGCAATTGAGGAAGGTGTAACTCGTTGCGGTGGACCGCTGAACGCGGACGGTGGCGCATGGGCTAATATTGCAGAGCAACTTCCACATACCGGCATGGGTGAAACTGGCGCGTCTCTGGCGTTCGATTTTGATCTCGGCGCTGGCGAAACCAAAACTTACCGTTTGGTGCTAGCGTGGCACGCACCGCACTGGAGAGCGGGTGGGGCGCCATCCCATTCAAATACGAACCTGCTCACACACATGTATGCCAAACACCACACGGACGCACTAACGACTGCCAAGTTGTTAGCAAGTGACGGCGAGTCGCTGCTACAAAGAATAATCTCCTGGCAGGAAGTTGTTTACCAAGACCCCACGATTCCGGGCTGGCTTGCAGATTCATTGATTAACAACCTTTACCTTATTCCCGAATGCAGTATTTGGGGTCAAGCCAAGGCGCCAATCGGCGACTGGTGCAAATCCGATGACGGCGTTTTCGGATTAAACGAGTGTCCCCGAGGCTGTCCGCAAATTGAATGTCTTCCCTGTAGTTTCTACGGGAATATACCATTGGTCTATTTCTTTCCTGAAGCCGCCTTATCGACCTTACGCGGGCAGAAGGCATACCAGTATGAGGACGGACGACCGCCCTGGATTTTTGGCGGTGTCACCGCCATTGATGAAGGGAATCGGCCGCCTTATGAACTAAGCAAACCCGATGTCGGATACCAGACTGTACTTAACGGAGCGTGCTACATTATTATGGCAGATCGGATTTGGCGAGCCTCGGGAGATGATAGTATGCTTGAGGAGTTCTGGGATTCACTCAAGCGTTGCAACGATTTTTCGATGAACTTGAGGCAAGCGTATGGACTGTCGCAGGTCATTGCGATGCCAACCCCAGGTACAGACTCACACGGTTTGGGCGATACGGAATGGTTTGAAGCACCCGATCCCGGCTGGAAAGGGTATGTGACCCATGCCGGAGCCGTTCGACTCGCTCAAGTGAGAATCATGTACCGTATGGCGGAGGCGATGAACGATCATGAATATCTCAAGAAGTGCGATGATTGGATCGAAGCTGGGGCAGCGGCGCTAGAAGAGCACCTCTGGGCAGGAGAGTATTATCTGAACTTCAATGAGCCGGAAACCGGTCAGAAGTCAGATCTTATCTTCGGTTATCAGCTTGATGGTCAGTGGATTACCGACTGGCACGGAGTACCCGGTGCGTTTCCCAAAGATCGTGTAGATAAAACACTACAGACACTACAGAAATTTAACTGTGCGCTTAGTCAGTCCGGCGCTCTCAACTACACGAATGCAGATGGGGCGCTTGCCAAGGTAGGCGGCTACGGAACCTATAGCTATTTCCCGCCGGAGTTATACATGCTTGCCATGACCTTCATGTACGGAGGACAGCAAGATTTTGGTCTCGAACTGCTCCACAAATGTATGTATAACATCGTCTGTCGATGGGGTTATACTTGGGACATGCCGAATACAGTGCGTGGCGATGCCGATACCGGGCAGCAGGCATTCGGCGCCGATTATTATCAGAACATGATGCTCTGGGGGGCACCGGCGGCAGTTGCAGGGTCAGATCTCACTGGACCATGCCAATCCGGCGGGCTCGTGGATCGCGTCATCCAAGCTGGCAAGTAGTGCCTGAAACGTGCGAGAACTTCTACAGCGGCACTTGACTGTGAGTGATGTTCCATAGCAAAAGAATTTCTACCTTTCACCGGTAAACAAAGACATCTTGCGAAACTGCCTCACAACAAGAAAGCGCGGGGAGTGGAACTCCCTTGCCCCGGTACTGGCTTTGCCGTGTATGAACAACGAGGAGATCGTTTTGTCCTGGCATCTTCAGCCTGCAAGTTTCATGAAGACGGTAAAATTGCCATTAAATCCGCCTGCGATGAACAAGGGAATGATGGTGTTCACTATTGGTTAAAAATAAGGGATATCCTGACGATGGAATCTGTCGTCAATGTTGTTTTGCAGAAGTGACTGTGACCTACGGAACGAAATCACGAACGATAACCCCTGATGTTTCTTAAATTGGGGGTTTTTCTACATCCATGATTCATGCATTGTCACCACTGTGGTATCGAATGAATCACCTAAGCGTCGAAAAACTGAACACAAAAAATCGAGACGCAGCGCTATCCTTGATAAATGACGCTTACGCCACTGTGCGCGGATTTCAGCCGCTCACGAAGGCTGATTTGAGCGCATTAGAGCAGTCGGGTTTCTTCGCGCTTGGTTCTATGCATGGCAAGCTAGTCAGTTTTGCTTACGGTTCTATGGTAGAGGCGGGAGAGGGAAAAATTCACTGGGCGGGCGTCCCCGAAGATCTCCGGGGCGAATGCCGCAGCCTTTACCCGATGCAGGCATGTATCAACTTTCTGAGAGATAACGGGGCAAAGCGGATCGGTGTGGAGAACTGGCTGGATGCCCCTTATCGTCAGATGTTGAGCCATTTTGAACTAGACGGGATTGAAGTTGAACATGTCCATCTTATCCTGCGGCTTGACATGCAGAACTATTCGCGGCAGCCGCCCTCAATTAAAGCGGGGTATAACCTGCGAACATTTCGAGACGGCGATGAGCAGACTTGGGCGGATGTCAGAAATGCGGCGTTTGGCGATTCATCGAAAGCGGAGGAGTTCTGGAACCAAACCTTCTTGGGTGTCAACAAGAGTTTAGATTTTGCCCCGCAGGGGTTCTTCTTTGTTGAAAAGGGAGGAGAACCTATCGGTATCAGCGCGGGCATCGTTCTGCATGATCGAAAAAAGATCGGCGGAACGTTCCCCGGCGGGGTTGGTTGGACAGGCGTCCGTAAAGACCACAGAGGTATCGGACTCGGCAGAGCTCTAGTAGTTAGCTCCCTAAATTACCTGCACGACCGGGGCGTTGCCGTGACGGAAGTTGGCACCGAGTTTTATCGAACCGCAGCGATGAATCTATATGAAAGTATTGGCTTTCGTATTTACATCGCTTGGTTTACTATTGGTTAATGCCCGGCGTTGAAGCTTGACCGAATAGGTCCAATTTCAACCTGAAATCTTCTTCATTCTCGTCTAGACAATGAGGGTGAGTATACCTACTTCACGATGACCATCCGCTTCAACGAGGTAAAGTCACCGGCACGAAGTTGATAGAAATACAGCCCACTCGAAACCCACTCTCCAGTCTCGGATCTGCCGTCCCAATACGCCGCTCGTTCCCGATTGATATAATATCCCGCCTTCTGATGCCCCAACCTCAATTGGCGGACTAACGCGCCGTGGAGGTCGTATATCGAGATTTCCACCGCTGCATCGGACGCTAATTGATAAGGGATCCACGTTTCCGGATTGAACGGATTGGGGTAGTTAGGCAAGAGTCTCGTTTCGGTGACGGGGCTCTGGCGATGCGCTAACCATGCGTGGAGAAGATCTCGTGCGACTACTGCGGCTGGCGATGGATCGGTGAGCGTTTCCAATTCGACGAGTGCGCTCTGGACCGCAGTGATTCCGCTTTGTGGAAGCGAGATCGGCTGTCGAGTTTGTGAACGCTTGGTCAAGTTGCTCCACACTCTACCCGGCGCTGACGACGCCGCTATTTTTTCGCCAAGGCGTGCGCCGACTTGAACAAGATCGGTTACATCAACGGTACCATCCCCATTGACATCAGCAGAGGGGTTTTCAGGAGGCGTCTGCCCGAATTGCATACCGACGATAACTAGGTCGGCGATGTCGATGACACCATCCGAATTGACATCTTCAGGATTAACCGTATCAGGCTGAACCGCTTGCGATTGTTCTATGAATTCGGCGAACGACATCGCACATCGAAATCCGCCGAGGTGGACGCGAAAATCAGGGGTGCTGACGTGGTTGTCACGATGGGCGCATCGGGTCACGTGTCTTTTGTTCAGCCAACATGCCCCGCGGAATGCTCGATGTATCCCGTGCGCTGGTCCCTGTGGGTTTGACCACTGCGTCGACGTGGAATAATAAGCGTGATTATACCAATCTGAAACCGATTCCCAGACATTGCCGACCATATCCAGCGCCCCATACGGACTTGCACCGTCCGGGTAGCTCCCGACAGGCGTCGTTGTCCGAGGTCCAAGTTCCAATGAATTCAATCGCTTGGGGTCCCACTCATCTCCCCAGGGAAAAATCCGACCGTCTGTGCCTCTCGCAGCCTTTTCCCATTCGGCTTCGGTGGGCAACCGTTTCCCCGCCCACTTTGCATACGCGACTGCATCATTGTAGCTCACTTGTACAACAGGGTGATTCATTTTGTCTAGGCTCGTGCTTCCGGGCCCCAGCGGCGCCTTCCAATTTGCGCCCTGAATTTGAGGCCAGAGGTGGCCTCCCTCCCATACAAACCCCCAGTTTTCCCGCTCAGCGTCGGTGATGTACCCGGTGGCATCGACAAATTTTTCAAACTGCGCAACAGTCACCTCATATTTGTCAATGTAAAAGGCATCCAAATAAACTGTATGCTGGGGCTGTTCATGCCTGAAAAGTTCCCTCAGTGTTTGATTACCTCCCGTGATTTCATCAAGTTGCGAATCACTAGTGCCCATGAAAAACTCGCCTTTGGGCACTAGCACCATGGTTGAATCATCCTTTTGATGGGTGATTTCAGTCAGTGGACCATCGTGGATAATGGTGTCCAGACTGCGAAGATGCATTGAGGCTCCTGTTCCGCTGTAGAGTGGAATCTCGGCATTTACCGGACCAGGGTGGAAGTTTGCGACTATCAAACGATCAGATTCGTCAGTCACCAATTTCACCGCTTTAACTAGACTATCACTTGTAGATAACCATTGAAGTTTGCTCACCATGCTTTTTGTCGCGTCCTTGTCGCCGCAGATTAAGAGATGACCCCCTTCTCGAATTATATCGCCTTCTTCGTATCTCCCCGCTCCCAAGCGCGGTTGCGATGTCAAGATGTAGTCGATTTGTTCACTAATCTGTCCGTACCAAATGTTTCTCTTTCCGGGTCGAATTCTAAAAACGCCATTGTTACGTACGCTGATGATGCCTAATTTATCGTCAATATTTATCCATGGGGAATTGATTGTGATGTCCTCGCCTGGGCCGCTCCCGCCTGACAACCTTACTGTGTCGCCCACAGAATGAATATGGCGGATGTTCTCGTTGAAGATGTCATTCGGCAAATAGTAGGATAAGCCGGCTTGCGTAGTTACAGCGATTGTTTCCCGTGCCACGAGATATTCCATAATTATTGCGATTCCGTCCTTGGGCATCGCCGTAAAACTTACGTAGTGGTCTACACCGTCTACATTGCCCCGTCTTCCCTCTCTTATGTGTCCCGTAGTGACGAAACCATCTTCAAGGAGACGCTCATTATGAAGCGGGGGTGTAGGGCTAATGTCCGCATCTTTAAGGACGACATTTCCGATGAAATTCCCTTTTGCCCATTCCACCATATCGTCGTCTCCAGGCACAAATAAAACCATTGGATAATGTCCGGACAGATGCCGCCAACTAAATGATACAAACAGATCTTCTGAGCGAGCGTAGAGATATTGGCAATATTCACTATGAAAGCTGCCTTCTACCTTTTTCTGATAGACATATACGTTTTCGGCGTCTATCAAGGGTGCGAATTGGTGTAGAAGATAGGCTAACCCCATATTTGCGTAGCTGTCCGTTTCGTAGATAAGGGGCCAGCCCTGGCGTTGATTTGCGAACCGCTCCCCGAAAATGCTCCCATTACTGTTTTGTTGCTGCTCCCACGCGAGTGCGCGAAAGCGGAGTTGTTCGATAAGCCGTGCGTCAGGGTCGCTGAATTCATTTTCCAACAGCACTAAGGCGGGAAGAATAAAGTAGGGTCCATAGACATACCGTGCCCAATCCTTACCCTGAAAATAGGCAAACCGTCCAGAAAAGAGATGTGTAGGCTTCAGCGCGTCCCAAACATCCTTGAGATGATGAAAAAGAGATTGAGGAACCGGCTGTCCGTTGCTAACGAATGCGTAGTATGCCCAAGCGAGCGAGTGAAGTGGAACTGCAATATAATCAAACTGATAGGCGCCGTGCCCTTCAAGTGTGAAGTCGGGATGTGCGTTCGTGGTATATACCCATTGGTTGACCGGTTTACCGTCGGCCACCGTGGTGTCGCTTGCATCTGCCTCAACTGAAAAGGTGTTCATAAACAATTCTTGCGCCTTCACTAGCCATCTTTCCGCATTGGGGTGGGTTGGATACAGGCTGGTTGCCCAAGCAAGTACCTCGGCGTTTAAGGCGTTGAGTTCAGCTTGGGTATCTTCATATTCGCGGGAGAACACCCGGTTTCCCAACTGATAATTTGCTTCGTGAACGACGACGCGTCGAATGGCATCAGTTTCCTCTTGGGTTAACTCATCCCAAATCAGGCGCGCCCCAGCCACCGCTTTGGAAATAACCCATGGTGACAACCACTGGTGCGGCTGTGCCCCCCACTTTACGCCGTCCGTGCAGACTTTATCTCCGGTGATGTGCGTTGCGGTAAAATATCGAAGCGCCGCTCGCGCACGATTCAAAAGCGTACCTTGACTGATTTCCGAGACAACTTGATCGCCCGCCTTTTCTGCAGCCAACAAAGCATATACGAAGATAAAATTAGCCAACACGCGCATCTGATTGTGGTCATGCACCCCGTTGCTAAAATATCCGAGCTGGGAATCGCCTTGATAGCCGCTATGCCATTCTGATTCTGCGTAGGTGGGGAATTGTTCTAGAAATGCGATATAATCCGCATAATTGGGAAAGTCTGCCCGGGGGTAAAAATGCTGAAGCGGTGGGATTGCCCAAAGATAGAAGGGGGTGCTAAATAGAAGTGTCAGGAGAGTGAATAGGACGGTTTGCAGTTTAAAGCGAGACGATTTACAGGCGGCGGTGTTATTTCTCTCAATGGGTTGCATCCAGTGCTCCAAAATCTCATGTTCTTTTCATGTTATTTTTGCATAAAAGCCCAGCAAAGTCAAGAATGGAATTCCGCTTTGACGAATTGCACGGCGTAACGCAGGATGCCATTTTCTGATACCGATGCAGGGCATGTGAGTGCGGAGATCGGATTCACTAAAAATACTCGTTGAAGACTCGGAATCGGTGTACGAATCATCACTTGCCAAGCTAAATGCCTTCATGCTATAATACACCGCACTTTGATCGCCGTGGAATATTCGCAGGATGAAACCAACTAACTTAGAATACAAGCGCCGGATAAAGCCATTGGTGCCTCTGGGAATTCGGAAGAATGAAAAGCTCAAATAAACTATGGGGCGGACGTTTCCGCTCAGACCTCGCTACTAAAACTGAAAACTTCACGCAATCGATTGAAGTTGATTCTCGCTTGGTTACGTACGACATCTGGGGAAGTCAAGCGCATGCGATTATGCTGGCACATCAGGGAATCATATCTGATGTAGATCTTCGACACATCCTGATAGGGTTAAACAACGCCGAAACAGATTTCCACAGCGGGACGTTCCGTCTCACACCTGAAAGGGAAGATGTCCACATGAATGTGGAGTCGTACCTCATCAGACAGGCTGGACGCGAATATGGTGGAAAACTACACACGGCACGCTCGCGGAACGATCAGATCCTTGCCGATGCCCGCCTCTACATTCGGGAGCAGCTCCTCCAAACCCAGGGAGGTTTGTCTCGTCTATGCCGCGAATTTTTAGCGGTTGCATACGCTCACGCCGAAACGGTGATGCCAGGCTACACCCATACGCAGCACGCACAGCCCATCAGCCTCGGCTTTTGGGCAACTGCCTACGTCAGCATGTTTTTGCGCGATTACAAGCGCTTGAACGCAGCTTATGAAATCGTGAATGTCAATCCACTTGGTGCGTGTGCGCTCGCCGGAACGTCATTCCCGATTGATCGTCATTTGACAGCAGAATTGCTCGGCTTTGACTCGGTGCATGAACATGCTCTGGAGGTCATCAGCTCCCGCGATTTCATCGCCGAGCCACTCAGTGCACTGGCGCTGCTAATGGCGAACCTCTCTCGACTCGGCGAGGAACTTGTTTATTGGACATCTTATGAGTTCGGCATGGCTGTTCTTGATGATGCCTACGCATCTGGCAGCTCGATTATGCCTCAGAAAAAGAACCCCGACCTCGCCGAACTGATACGCGGACGCACGGGTCATATCTACGGGGCGCTTATGGATCACTTGACCAACCTCAAAGGGTTGCCGATGGGATATAATCGCGACCTGCAAGAAGATAAACCGCCGTTGTGGGATGCCTTTGACATCATCCAATCCTGTCTGGGAATTCTGCCCGACATTCTTAACACACTTGATTTTCAAACGAGTCGAATGGAAGCGTTAGCAAACGCCAACTTCGCAACTGCGACGGAGCTGGCAAATTATCTTGTTCGTGAATGTGACCTTGCGTTCCGTGAGTGTCACGAGATTGTTGGCGGCGTCGTTGGAGATCTGGTGAAGATGGGCAAACCTTTTCAAGACTGGGAGGAGACGCAACGACTGCTGCAACAACGAGAGGTCAATTTGTCAATTCCACAACTGCAAGCTATTCTCGATCCCAAGCGTGCACTCCGCAATTACCAAAGCCTTGGGAGCACATCACCCGATGAAGTTAAGCGGATGGCAGGTGAATTTGAAGCGAAGTTGAACGAGATAGATACGCAGATCGAAACCCGGCAGGCTAAGATTCAGGCGGCGCATCAAAGCACACGTCGAATCGTCGAACATGTGCTGGCGGGCAAGTCGATTGCGGAGGTTTACCGCGAATAACGGCTCGACAACCCCAGACGAGGTGAACTCGCTTTCAAACACAAATGCAAATCAATTGATGAATGTGAATATTCCTGAAAATAGACTCATCGTCCCGTTAGATGTCGATAGTTTGACGGAGGCGAGTCGAATTGTCACTCAGCTTTTCGATTGTGTCGGGACGTTCAAGATTGGCAAACAACTCTTTACCGCTGCCGGTCCCGCTGCTGTCACGAAGCTGATTGAAGAAAAAAAGGAGGTCTTTTTAGATCTCAAATTCCACGACATACCTAACACCGTTGCGGGCGCAGTCGCATCGGCAACGATGATTAGGGCGAGAATGATTAACATGCACGCTTCAGGCGGGCTACGGATGATGCGTGCTGCAAGGGAAGCCGCCGAAAGAGTGGCATCTGAATTGGACATTCCCACACCGATTCTCTTAGGCGTGACCATCCTCACAAGCATTGATGAGGCAACCTTCCAGCGCGATTTTGGGACGCAGCGAAAACTGAAAGATCAGGTGGCTTATCTCGCGGAGCTATCACAAGCTGCCGGTCTGGATGGCGTGGTTGCCTCACCGTTAGAGATTGGACGGGTTCGAGAGGTATGCGGTGACGATTTTGTGATTGTTGCGCCCGGTATTCGCCCGACATGGGCAGCGTCAGGAGATCAGCGGCGGTTTATGACGCCAGCGGAGGCAATTGCAGAGGGTGTGGATTATATCGTGGTTGGGCGCCCAATCACAGCCTCGGATCGCCCTCGTGAAGCAGCGGACGCGATTATCAGTGAGATTAGGCAGTCCGAAGGAAGATGACAAAGAGACGAAGGTGAGACCCTTGTGCGTCTAATCTTTTCGAATCTGCTCACGTCTTTTAGTCTATCGGAGACAAACTCCAAGAATGCGTGTCTTGCGCAACAATATTGCGCTTTACGATAATGCTCACTCAAGACCGAATTTTAGAAATCTTTCAAGGTTCAGGTGCTCTACTGGCTGGGCATTTCCGACTACGATCCGGACTGCATAGCGATCGTTTTTTACAAACTGCAGTTGTCTTGCAATATCCGGAGTACGCCTCCGCGTTTGGCGCTGAGATTGCGGTGCGAGTAAAGGTTGAGGCTGTCGATGTTGTGATTGGTCCTGCCATCGGCGGGGTGATTTTGGCTCACGAGGTGGCAAGGGCATTGGGCACACGCGCGCTGTTCGGCGATAAGAGCAACGATGAGATGATTCTTCGTCCGGGATTTAAAATTGAGCCCCGCGATCGGGTTGTCGTCGTTGATGATGTCCTAACAACCGGCGGATCGGTGTTCAAGTTGGTTAATCTGAGCCGCCGTTACCGTGCGCAGGTCATGGCGGCAGCCTTTATCATCGACCGCAGTGCAACGCCGATCGATTTTGGCGTCCCAACGATTTCCCTTGCGACAATTGATATTCCCACATATGCGCCCGATGAATGCCCAATGTGCGAACAAGGTATTCCGCTGGTTGAACCGTAACACCGCTAGTCTTCGCACTACAGGAGTTTGTTGATAGGAGAAAGTACGTTATGAAGAAACGTTTACGCCTCTGCCACTATATCTTTGACATCATCGATTCGCGTGAATCCAGATCATGAAGCAGAGAATACGGAACTTTTGCATTTTAGGGCACATCGATCACGGCAAAAGTACACTCAGTGATCGCCTCTTGGAATACACGGGTACTTTGACGCAGCGTGAAATGCGGGAGCAGGTGCTCGATCTGATGGATCTGGAGCGCGAACGCGGGATTACGATTAAGGCAACCGTTGTCAGACTGGAGTATCGCGCCAAAGATGGAGAAGTCTATGAGTTGAATCTGATTGATACTCCCGGTCACGTTGATTTTACCTACGAGGTTTCAAGGAGTTTAGCTGCGTGTGACGGGGCAATCTTGATTGTCGATGCCGCCCAGGGAGTAGAAGCCCAAACGCTGGCAAATGCGTATCTTGCCATCGATCGGAATCTTGGGATTGTCCCCGTTATCAACAAAATTGATCTTCCTATCGCACGACCCGATTCGGTGAAAGGTGAGATTGAGGAAATCATCGGCATACCCGCTGAAGATGCAATTTTGGTCAGTGCAAAACAGGGAATTGGTACACAAGATGTGTTGGAGGCGATAGTTCGCCACATTCCGCCGCCGGACGGAGATACCGAAGCGCCCCTAAAGGCGTTAGTGATTGACTCGCTATACAATAGCTATCGGGGGGTCGTTATGTATATCCGCGTCTTTGATGGCGCAGTTAAGACGGGGGATGGCATTCGGCTGATGGCGACCGGGAAATCTTACGAAGTGGAGGAGGTCGGTGTCTTTTTGCCAACTATGGAACCGGTTAGCCAGCTTTCAACCGGTTCAGTCGGTTATCTAATCGCCGCAATTCGGGTGATAGGTGACGCAAAGATTGGGGATACAATCACCCATCAGGACAGACCGACGCCAAAAGCATTGCCCGGCTATCGTGAGTTCAACCCCCTTGTGTTTTGCGGGCTTTATCCCGCAGACCCCGGTGAGTTCGTCTCCCTCCGGGAAGCGTTGGAAAGGCTAAAGCTCAACGATGCTTCGTTCACCTTCGAGTCTGAAAGTTCCGTTGCGCTCGGCTTTGGCTTTCGATGTGGTTTCTTGGGACTGCTGCACATGGAGATTATCCAAGAACGCCTTGAACGTGAATTCGATCTGTCCCTTATCCGCACCTCGCCGAGCGTCCGGTACCATGTCTTCCAAAAGGATGGCGAATCCCTTGTGGTCGACAATCCCGCCCAGATGCCGCTTCCGGATAAAATTGACCACATCGATGAACCGCACATCACTGCTGAAATCATCGTTTCAAGAGACTATATTGGCGCAGTCATGGATCTGTGTCAGAAACGTCGAGGTCGTTTTATCCACATGAATCAACTCGATCAAACCCGCGTACAGGTCCTGTACGATCTCCCGTTGGGCGAGATTCTCATTGATTTCTACGATAAACTCAAATCTGCGACGCGCGGTTACGGTTCGCTCGAATATGACATCGGCGAATACCAGCGTGCGGATTTGGTGAAATTGGATATTTTACTCAACGGCAAAGCGGTCGATGCCCTCTCGACAATCCTTCATCGTGATATGGCAAACACTCGAGGACGGGCATTGGTCGAGAAGTTGCACGAGCTCATTCCACGTCAGATGTTTGACGCGCCAATTCAAGCGGCAATTGGAAACAAAGTGATTGCACGAGAAACCGTTCGCGCCTTACGCAAAAATGTCACTGCAAAATGCTATGGCGGCGACGTTACGCGCAAGCGAAAGTTGTTGGAACGACAGAAGGAAGGTAAAAAACGGATGAAACAGGTTGGCAGCGTCGAAGTGCCTCAAGAGGCGTTCATGGCGATACTTTCCATTGAGTGATGATTAAGATATCGCTGTCAAAAAAAAACAGTTTAGGACGATTGTAGGATTTCGCTGTAGAAGGAACATCCGTGTCCCGCTTATCGGGACTAGGAAGTCCCTCCTACCGAATGTTGCCGATACCTATCTGATACTGGATTACCAACAAGACGGTACACATTGGAAAAGGTGAACGAAAGGAAGAAATGGAAGCGTGTGAGGACAAGGCGCGTCCTTCAACTCTCACGGTTCACATCTCGCATCTTACATGGACGCCGATTTCTTGTTATTATTATCGTAGCTTCAATTTTGCTTATCATTGGAGGAAATATATTGATGAATACAACTACAGCAGACACAAAGGAAAATCTTTCACGATGGCAGCGGTTCCAGCAAACTGTGGTATGGGAGTATCTTCAGGTCATCATCGTCGCTTTCGTTCTAGTTTTTGGGTTTATCCGCCCGTTTGTTGTCGAAGCGTTCAAAATCCCATCGGGATCTATGGAAGACACGCTGCTGGTTGGCGATCGCATACTCGTCTGCAAGTTCATCTACGGAATTAAAGTCCCCGGTACCGATATTGAACTCCTTAACTTCCATAAACCGGCGCGGGGGGATGTATTTGTTTTTATCCCACCTCACGAGCGGACAAAGAATTTCATCAAGCGAATTGTCGCTGTCGAAGGTGACGAGATAGAAACCAGGGGGGATCAGCTCTACGTCAACGGACGAGCAGTTGACGATAGCAATTACACCAAGCATTTTCCGTTTCCCACGCACGATTTTCCTCCCTTCTATACAAAGGGGGTGAGAAGCGGTATGCTATCCATGGATAAGTTCCTAACCTTCGATGGCCAGGAAGAATTTGACGACGTATTCGAAGACCACAAGCTATCGCGGAATCAGTTCCACATGAAATTTCCGATGGGCAAACCGTTTGTCGTCCCGAAGGGGTACGTTTTTGCGATGGGTGACAATCGGGATCAGAGTCAGGATAGCCGCACCTGGGGACCTGTGTTGGTGAAGGACATCAAGGGTCAGGCTTTCTTGGTCTACTGGTCGCACGATAGCAGGAGTCGTACAAAGCCTTGGCAAATTTGGAAGATTATCGGAGATATCCGATTTAGTAGAATCGGCAAGTTAATTCGGTCTGAATTTGATGGGCGCCAAGAGTGAGACCTGAAGCCGATTTCTTGTCTTTAATATCTTGCTTATCATTGGAGGAAACGTATTGATGGATACAACTGCAGCAGACACAAAGGAAAACCTTTCACGATGGCAGCGATTCCAGCAGACCGTGATATCGGAGTATCTTCAGGTCATCATGGTCACCTTCGTTCTTGTTTTTGGGTTTATTCGCCCCTTTGTTGTCGAAGCATTCAAAATCCCATCAGGATCTATGGAAGATACGCTGCTCGTTGGCGATCTCATCCTGGTCTGCAAGTTCATCTACGGAATTAAAGTCCCCGGTACCGATATTGAACTCCTTAACTTCCATGAACCGGCGCGGGGGGATGTTTTTGTCTTTATCCCAC
This sequence comes from Candidatus Poribacteria bacterium, assembly GCA_965198175.1. Classification (GTDB taxonomy): domain Bacteria; phylum Poribacteria; class WGA-4E; order WGA-4E; family PCPOR2b; genus JAPPKS01. The sequence continues at coordinate 4,180,862 of OZ240245.1, read as the reverse complement.
CCCACGAGCGGAAAAGGCATTTCATCAAGCGAATTGTCGCTGTCGAAGGTGACGAGGTAGAAACAAGGGGAGATCAGCTCTACGTCAACGGACGAGCGATTGGCGATAGCAATTACACCAAGCACGTTCCATATCCCACATATGACTTTCCGCCCTTCCGCGCGAAAGGGGTGAGGAGCGGTATGTTATCTATGGATAAGTTCCCAACCTTCGATGCCCAGGAAGAATTTGACAATGTGTTTGAAGACTACAAGTTATCGCGGAATCAGTTCCACATGAAATTCCCGATGGGCAAACCGTTTGTCGTTCCGATGGGATACGTTTTTGCGATGGGCGACAATCGGGATCAGAGTCAAGATAGTCGCACCTGGGGACCTGTGTCTGTTAAGGACATCAAAGGACAAGGTCTGTTAAGGACATCAAAGGACAAGCTTTCTTGATCTTCTGGTCACACGATAGAGGGAGTCGTACAAAGCCTTGGCAGATTTGGAAGATTATCGGGGATATCCGATTTAGTAGAATCGGCAAGTTAATTCGGTCTGAATTTGATAGAAGCCAAGAGTGAGACGTGAAGTCAAGGGTAGTAAGACTCGGACAATCAACGGAACTCATAACTAACATACACGTCCAAGCTGTTCGTCAAACGGCGAGCACCGGGCGATAGGGTGTCAAGATACCAATTTGTGTAAACAGGAGGAAGCTGTCCATTGTCTGTTGCAGTCCGTTTAGACCGAGTTGTTAAAGCATTCGATACCACCGTCGCCGTGAATGACATTAGCCTTGAGATTCGGGAAGGCGAGCTATTTTTCCTGCTGGGTCCATCGGGTTGTGGTAAGACAACCTGCTTGCGGATTATTGCAGGATTCTACGCACCCGACGTGGGGGAATTGCGGTTTGGCGATCGGGTCATGAATAAAGTACCTCCCCATAAACGGAACACAGGGATGGTGTTTCAAAACTATGCGCTCTGGCCGCACATGACTGTTTATGAGAATGTCGAATACGGCTTGACCATTCGCAAGGTTGATAAGGCGACCCGCAAAGAGAAAGTGATGGAGGTGCTCGATGTCGTTCGTATGCCAGAGTATGCCGATCGCCCAGTCAATAAGCTCTCTGGCGGACAGCAACAGCGGATAGCCTTGGCGCGTGCGCTGGTGGTTGAGCCAGATGTGTTGCTGCTTGATGAACCGCTCAGCAATCTCGATGCGAAGTTGCGCCTTGAGATGCGGCACGAAATTAAGCGGATTCATTCGCAAGCGAGCATCACGGCGATCTACGTGACGCACGATCAGACAGAAGCCCTCTCTCTGGCGGACCGGATGGCAATTATGAAAGACGGGGTAATCGTACAAGTCGGCGCCCCCCGTGAGGTCTACTGTGCCCCTGCGAACCCTTTCGTTGCTAGCTTCATTGGCGAGACGAATTTCATTGAAGGTCGGATTCGCGCCCTGTCGAACGGAACCGCTGAGATCGAGACAGCAGTAGGGATTCTTCGATCGGCTACTATCTACCACGACTTTTTCAATGGGGAAAACGTGTTCTGTTCTATCCGTCCCGAATCCATCCATATCGACGAGGCAATGCCAGCGGACGCTCCCAATCCACTGAGTGCGAAAGTCCTTGAGGCGACCTATCTAGGCCGCATCGAGGAATACCAGCTTGCCCTCGCCGACAAACTCACAGCCAAAGCGAGCCTATACAATCCCGCGCGAGAGGGCAGAACCGTCGGTGAGAAGATTGATTGTTACATCTATCCAGAAGATGTGATTCCTCTGCCAATGGACGAACAGTCAATTGATGCTTGAGAGTGAAAAAGCGGATCGCCAGAAATCCACAATATGCTGCGAGCTTGACAGGTGAGTATTGCTCACTACATAAAACCCCGAATTCAGTCCTATTTCACGACGACCATTCGCTTCGATGCGGTAAATTCGCCAGCATCCAATTTAAGGAAATAGACGCCGCTTGCGACCGATTCCCCGTCCTCATTTGTCCCGTCCCAATACGCAGCACGGCTCTTTTCTACGTAATACCCCGCCTCCTGTAACCCTAAGTCCAACTGGCGGACTAACTCACCACGCAAATTATAGATTGTGACGGTCACATCGGCATCCACACCAAGATGATACGGTATCCATGTATCAGGGTTAAAGGGGTTGGGATAGTTCGAGAGCAAAACAGTTTGGTCGGGAACAAGCACAGTCAACAAGCGTTTGAGGTTAGCGATACCTTGCCGAAAGGCGAGCGAGCCGTCATCTGCAAGGTGCGCCATATCAATCCACTCGTGAACGGTTTTGGAAGAGAGAGGGGGTGTGCTTGCTCCGATGTCCGGTGCGGCAGAATTCGTCGAGTCACCTAGATGTTTGGCAACGAGGACAAGGTCAAAGATATCGACCGTACCGTCGCCGTTCAAATCGGTATCCGGAATGTCTTGCCCGAAATTCTTTGCGATGGCGATGAGGTCAAAGATGTCCGTAACACCGTCCTGATTCACGTCCCACGGCGTCTGGTTCACAACCTTCAAATAGATCTCTCCATCTAGGTCGGACAATTGGTGGATTTTGCCCCGCTCCCCACTCTCAACACCAATCGCCTCCTCAGATAACCGAATCTGTTGGGTTTCGCCGCTGCGGTTATAGACCGCCCAGCCGTTGGTGAATTCTCGGATAAAGAGTCCGTTTCGGTTCTCGTATTGCACCGCCTTTTCACCGACCGGTCTGACGAGGTCGGCGTCCCAGAAGTCGTACCAATAATGTTTACCTTGAGTACCGTCTTTATAGAGAACATAGCCATCGGAATGCGTGAGTCCCATCGTGGTGAACACGCGCATCCAACGCAAGTTGGTGGGACTATCCAGCGGTTCTGAAGCGATGCTCCAACCCTCTACCGCATTGATTCGGGGCTCTTTGAGGTTTTCCTCCGCCCAGGTCAAGGTGTTTTCAATCTGGGTCAACCCCTTGTGCGTATATCCATGTTCATTATCTTGACCCGTTTCCATATACGTGCCGTTAATATAAAGTCCAGTCACAGGAAAGGTGCGCCGATTCCCGTTAACGATTATGAGGAATTCGTCACCAGCCTCTTCACGAACCCGTCTGACGATATTGAGGCGTGCAGCACGCTCTTGCTCCACTATTCGATACCCATTAAGCGTTGACCAATCCTCGTTCCACCAATCAAACATGACACCATCGTACAATCCGCATTTAGCGACAGCGAGCGCCAAATTAACTATCATGTCTTGCATGTCAGGATGCGTAAAGTCTAGTAACCAGTCGTTAAGCCAGCCCGCAATAGGATTGCCTTGTTCATCCCTAACCCAATATGGTGAGTCGCTCGGGAAAGTCGATGGATGATACTCCCTCATTCTAATTTCAACAAGGAATATCATATTCGGATTAAGCGCAAGATAATCATCGCGTATTTGTTCTGCTCTCTCATTAGTGCCGCGCACCTCCCAACTTTCCCCGGTGTTAAAAAAACGCTGATAGAAACTCAGACAACAGAAATATAAATCGTGTTGCGACATTTGCTCAATATCTGATAGATGCGGTTGATTTAGCACGGAACTCCATCCTATGCCGCCCCATGCAGCGAAGACAGAGGGGAACGCCCGGTTCTGAAGCCGTTCATCTATCGACAGTCTCGGCTCTTCGCAACATACGTCGTGTGTAAATTCAATCAAATCCAACGCGTCAAGCGTGCTATGATCGACAATTCGATTATGCTCAATCAACAAGGTTTTTAGGTTTACTAGAGTTGCAAGGTGAGTCACATCTACAATATGGTTATGTGTTATTTCTAAGTAGGATAGGTTAGTTAATTCAGAGAGCGGGCTAATGTCCGAGATTTCGTTATTTCCTAGATGGATCCATCTCAGATTCTTCAGGTTACGGAGCGGAGTCAAATCGACAATATGACACCCCCAGAGGTTAAATCCTTCGAGATTTGTAAGGTGCGCTAAGGTACTGATATCTACAATGGGGTTGCGATATAGACTGAGAGATTTGAGATTGGAGGCATATTCCAGGCCTGTTAGCTCAGTGATTCCGCGATAGCCGCCGGCGTCCAAATCATCTAAGCGCAGCATCAGTTGGTGTGTGAGAGGCACCGCTTCAGGCAGAGCCAGTTTCTCTCGAAGCAACTGTCTTAAGTTCGGGTCAGGTACTTCTACGATGACATTGAGCCGTTCATTTACTTCGATGTCCAGTTCCACTTCCTTAAGTTCAAGTAGAGGGCTATAGTCGTAGAACGGGTTACCGGCAATGCGGAGTTTTTCCAACTGGTTGAGATTCGCAATGGGAGTTAAATCCACAATTTCGTTATGTGCTATTTCTAAGTAGGTTAGGTTGGTTAATTTAGAGAGTGGGCTAATGTCCGAAATATCGTTATGCGCTATTTCTAAGTAGGTTAGGTTGGTTAATTCAGAGAGCGGGCTAATGTCCGAGATTTCGTTATTTCCTAAATGGATCCATCTCAGATTCTTCAGGTTACGGAGCGGAGTCAAATCGACAATATGACACCCCCAGAGGTTAAATCCTTCGAGATTTGTAAGGTGCGCTAAGGTACTGATATCTACAATGGGGTTGCGATATAGACTGAGAGATTTGAGATTGGAGGCATATTCCAGGCCTGTTAGCTCAGTGATTCCGCGATTGCCGCCGGCGTCCAAATCATCTAAGCGCAGCAGTTGCAGCTGTGTGAGGGGGATATCGTCGGGGAGCTCGAGGGCTTCCCTGATGGCACCTCTGAGATTCGGATCAGGAATCTCTACGATCTGTTGCTGGTTCTGAGCAAATAGAGTGCTGTACAAGCTTAGATAGACAGCGACGACCATATAGCTGAGTCGCGCTTTTGTATTCATTCAAAAACTCCCCCATAGATTTGAAATTGAGTCAAGAGCAACCTGAGTAATCAAAGAGGGGACGCCACCGTAACTCCTTCATCTACGCCCCCATACGAACCTAACCACCACGCCGATGGGAATCAAGCAGACGACCAGCCCAATCAAGCCGAGAATGATGCCCAAAACGTTGAGCATCCAGTGTCCAGCAGAGCTATGACCAACTTCCCACAACAGCCATAGCGAGCCATATCCCACGATAAGGACAATCCCTGCGGCAACCAAACTGCCTAGCAGCCTGAGAAGACAACCGAGATTCATACCAACCCTCCATTTAACCCGTTCTCAAATCCTCTTGCAAAAGGATTGCGCTATTTACCAAAATGGCTTATCTTGACTTCATAACAGCCATTGTGCAAAAATGTAACCTATTAGCAGTCCTATTATTAACCAACCCCAACGAATTACCATCAACTGTGATAATTGATTTGAAAAAAGTTGATTTGACTCGCTTAGCATAGCTTTCACTTCGTCTATTACAGTCAGTCGATCGTCGTCTTCAGATTCGACTAGTCTTTTTGAAATTGTATCTACCTTTTTTTGAAGAAACTCAAGACGTTTATCTGTTCTCAGGACAGGGTCTTTAACTTCATCAAAAGGGAGGCTTCCAGTGTAATCAGGAAACCATTCTGGATGTAGCTGTCTTTGCCGATGACGCTGGTCTATAAAGTTCTCAGAAATCCTCGGATCGGTATGTGGTGATTTGTAGCACTCACTCAACTGTGTTCTGAAATCTTCACGGCTAAAGAGGCTAAGATTATCTATTGCCGCCTTAAGGAATATCTTTTTTTCTTTCTCTTTTTCAAAGAGTTCCTTTATTTCCTCTGGGTTTATTGGACTGAACCTTTGATAATACGATCGTCTCAAAGCAACATCATCACTGTCTTTTAACGACTTGAACTCGGATGTGTATGTTCCGATTAGTCTAGCGAGGTTAAAGCGGCACATTCCGAATCTGCCTATATAACCATGGGCCAAATCCCTGTCTTCGGTATTTCCCTCTACTTCCCACCTTCTTATTGTGACCAACACATCCATGTCGTGGGGTTTTTGTGGAGGTAATTTTTCTCCGAGAAGTTCAAGAACGATTGCGGATGAATCATTGACTGGCAACATTTCGAATAGTTTCCAACCAGCGGTGAACACCTGGCGATATGAGTAGTAAGCGTAGGGATCCATTAGTCCGTGATATGGAGCATTAAGACGTGGATTAGAAATAGTGCGACCTATCGCTTTAATCCACTGTTCCTCTGTTAAACTATCGAATGGCGTTCGTTTTTCATATAAGTCGGCTAGCAACCCCTCACCAATTAATTCGTTCGACAAGTAGGATTCTAGCAAATCCAAATTTTCATCAAATGACTCTAGAAGCCCCTCTAATACTCCTACGAACTCCTTAACTTGGACAAAAACTTCACTATGGCGCATCTGATGTTGTATTGACCGCCCAGACATGACAGCCTTCTTTATTGTCCTATCGCCATGCTTAAAAAGGTGCCCGCCTGACTCGGGGCTATATCCCCACAATGCCAACCCAAGATTTATCAGAGGTTCATCGCGCCCAATCAGAACTTTATCAATCTCTTCCTGATTTCGTAACCACTCAAATACCGCGTCAGGACTAGCATGAGAAAGCCAGTACATTTTGAACTCGTGATTTTCCATTCTTCTATCTTTTTTCATTCTCTAAATCCTTACTTGTGAACCGTCCTGTTGTCTAACGTGTGAAACTCCTTTTGAGAAACAGAGAAAAGACTGTAACCAGTGACTAAGGGTTAGCAAAATAATCAGCCTTATTTCATCGGAGAGTGAAAAACGGGCAGAAGAAACCGAGTTTTTTTGGAAACAACGCGGTTTCTTTGCACGATGTCATTTCATAAAGGAAAAACTAAGCACTGGCAACTGGTCGTTAACGGCGTATTCATGTGAACAGAGAGGCGCAACATCTATGAGCCTTAAACTTATCCCCGTAGCAACGGGGCAGAACTAGCTACCCTCAAGAGGTTCTTATGAAGAACGGTTGTGTCCACGCCATGCGCCCACCGGCGCCGTAGCATTCGGCACGGATATACCCCAACTTCGTGGCAGCGTCCGGGTCTTCAGGAAGCGTGTATGAGGCTTGCGAGGAATCGACGGTGGATTGGATAACGCCGGAGTTACTGATGAAACGGATGCGCTGCGCATCTTCGGTTTCAACATGAACCGTTGTACCTTCCGCCCCTACGTTGGTGATTGTGACACCTGTAGAGCCGTAGAAACCGCCCGCCTTTAGCGCCGCAGCGATCTCGTCAGCCGTGCAGTTATCTGCGTGTACCATGTTCCAGGCGAGTTCAACGTCAATCGGGCGATGTGAATCGTCGTGCGCAAACCCCCAGACGGTGCGCCCCGTTGTCAGCAAGCGATCCCACCGATCTGTGGCTAACGCGACGCCGGGCAGACGCTCAATAATGCCGTTGTAGATTTCGATACCGTGATATCCTTCGAGGGACTCCATCTTCTCCTGCGGAAAATGATTGAAGTGTGCCTCGAAATTCGGGTGGTTCAACACACACACGGCGCCTTGTTTGTTGATTTCGTTGATGACCCACTGCCGATTTGCGTGGGGTTCAATCCACGCTTTCGCGTTGACCTGCAAGATATGGGGTCCTCGTGCCGTCACCTCGACCGCCGGGATGAGTGTCATGGGTGTCTGTTTCTGATAGTCATCGAGTCCAACCAAGATGTCGTGATCGGAGATAGCGAGAAAATCGTAACCTCGGCTTTCGTAGTCGGCAATAACCTCTTCTGGCGGACGAGAGCCGTCGCTGCGGGTTGTATGGGTGTGTAGGTTGCCACGAAACCAGTTTGAGGCATCTGTGTAGCTGCTTATTAGCTGAATACCGTTATGTGACATTTGTGACTCCTTCCTCACAGAGGTTCATAAGCAGTGCCAGTAATGCTTCTTACTTGCTGGTCACTGACCACTGCTTCTGCGGTTTCACAGATGATGATACATTATGTTTCCCGTTTCACTCCAAAGAAGCGTAATATTCAAGGATGACCTGCCACGCCTTTTCGCTCATGAAACCGTTGGGCGGAGATTCGCCCTTCCGGGCGTACTCGCGCATCTGCGTACCTGAAACGAAAAGAAAATCCTTGGCGCGGTCAGGTTCGAAGAAGCCCATTTTGCCCGCGACCTTGTCATAAGCTGCCACGCGGAACGGGACAATTTTGAGGCGTTCCAGTCCAACAGCCATCTGTAACACCTTCATCCCGTGCCATGGATCATAAAGAGACGCGGATCTACCATCGGAGTTGATCCGCTCTGGATGCGACATGCCTGCCGGATCTCGCCCCACGATAAAGTAGTCCGCGCCTGCGTTCATCCGTGCCTTTGCATGCCACTGCACCTCGGTTGGCCCTGCGTAAAGCATTGGGCTTGGGAAGATTGAGACGATGGTTGTGTCTGCATCCAGAACTCCGTCTTCGAGAACTGCATCGTGCTGGCGCATCCGAACCTGCAACGGAACATCGTCGGCTTTTGTCCAACCCCCGAGCGGATGGAGCAGGAGCATCGGCTTTTGATAGCCCTGTTTCTTGAGTTCTTCTTGGGTCTCGTTCATGAGCAGCGCATGACCGTTGTGGATAGGGTTGCGCAGTTGAAACGCATAGACGACATCCGCGCCGCGTTGTTCAAATGCGGCGCGAAGCTCGGCGGGACTCAAGCGATATTGATCGAGATCATCATTGTAGGTGATTCGATCCAGAACTTCGAGTTCCCCGCCTACAAGATAATTCCCCATCGCCATGATTCGCTCAATACTCGGATGCCCCGAGTGGGTTAAACCAAATGTCCGTGCGACGCGCTCCTCTTTTAGGTGGGCGTGAAATTCCAGATCTCGCAAGATAGCAACAGCTTGTCCTTCTGTATCAACGAGTGCAACTGCCTCTTGATTTTTCAAACGGTTATAATTGTCGGTGGAAACGTCAAGCGTAATCGGGATGGACATATTCACAAGCGTACCGTCTGGTTGGCGCAGACAGTTAAAATGAAGTGTCTGCAAAAATTCATCTTCTCGCATAAATCCGCGAAGTGGGCTTGCCCATCCTTCGCTGAGGACATGTACCCACTGGATATCGTAATCGGTAATCGTGAGTTTCAGAAGGGCTGATGCTTCGTCACGTTTTTCAGCTTTCTGATTGTCGGGTACGATTAAGTTGACTAATGCACCACTATCTGGTGCGATTAAAGACATATTCTCTCCTCGTGATGAGTATATTTAGGCATTGGCATCAGGTACAGTTTGACACGATTATATCACAATTGCGAGATTGAAGTCGAGGGTGAAGTCAAAAATGTGTTGACATAGACTTGACATCCGCATAAAATTAGAGATCGTGAATATCTCCCCATCAATCGGACTGATGAACATAGGACGAGCCGTTCTTACATATCTTCTCATTATCTTGTTGACCTTCGTTGTGCACGCTCAGAGGGGGGCACCACAATCGGTTCCTGAACGTATCACAGGTAAAGACGGTGCGCCGATGGCGCTGATTCCTGCTAGCGAGTTCCAGATGGGCAGCCTCGATGGCAAAGATGCTGAGAAGCCGGTGCATACGGTCTACGTAGATGCCTTCTACATTGACGTTTATGAGGTAACCAACGCACAGTATAAAAAATTCATGGACGCCACCAAACATCCCGCGCCGGGCGACTGGAAAGATCCAAACTTCAATTCCCCTGACCAGCCGGTGGTCGGAACAACCTGGTTTGATGCAACGGCTTACGCCCAATGGGCTGGGAAGCGACTTCCGACCGAGGCAGAGTGGGAAAAAGCGGCGCGGGGCGGACTGGTAGGGAAACGGTTTCCATGGGGTGATGAAGCCCCGGATGGAACGCAGTGCAACTTTGCAGATAAAAACACAGACTACGGGTGGTCGAATAAAAACGTGAATGACGATTATCAAAGCACCGCTCCTGTTGGGAGTTTTCCGCCGAACGGCTATAATCTCTACGGCATGGCAGGTAATGTTTGGGAATGGTGTGCGGATTGGTGGGGTTTGTCCTACTATGCAATATCACCGGAAAAGAACCCGAAGGGCCCTGATTCAGGAGTGGCTCGCGTTATGCGCGGGGGTAGCTGGGTCAGCAACGCCGACAGTGTTCGCGCGGCGTTCCGTAACTATCTCAGTCCAGCGCTCACCGGCAGCCTCGTCGGGTTTCGCTGTGCAGCAGATGTTGAATAGGTGTGAACGCATTCCAGTCATCCTAAATGCCCCATACATTGGAGACATCTGTGTTATCGGAGGAGAAAATTTCACATGAAGGGACTAAGCTGCAATTCTGGACTCTTGTGTAAGTTCAGCACAGAAGAAGCGATTAACATACTCGCAGCACACGGCTATCAAGGCATCGACATTAGTCTTGAGATCGCACCGCCATTCTTGCCCATGCCGCCACCCCACATGAGTCCAGAGGACGACGCGAGCACGAGAAGACGGGTGCGCCGGGCTGCGGAACAAGCGGGCATAACCATCGTTGCCTTGAACGCCCACAATAACCTGATTCATTCGGTGCCCGAGACAAGACAAGCGAATCTAGAGTTCGTTAGAGAGGCGCTGCAACTCGCGTCAGACCTGGAAGTCAAATGTGTGGTTGCCGGCTCTGGGATGAAGGAATTCTACGGCTGGGAAAGCCAATATTGGGAGTGGATGGTGGTTGCCCTGCGGGAGTTGGTTACAGAAGCCGACCGTCTGGGAATCTCGCTGGCTGTTGAAGCGGGCGGGCTTCCCGGAATCCTTGTGCACAACTTGAGTCGTATGCAGCGGCTACTCGAGTACGACGGTCTGGAATCGTTAGGAGTTCTGTTCGATCCGAGCCACTACTATATCAGAGGAGACGCCGTACCCGAAGCATTCAAGGCGTTAAGCGAACGTGTGGCACACGTGCACGCCAAGGATGCCAAAGGATATGTGGAAGACTACGCATTCCCGCCGCTCGGGATGGGCGAAATTGATTTCGAGGCTCTGGTGCGGGCAATGGTGGAGAGCAATTACCCGGGTTACATTTCGGTCGAGTATGAGGCTTTTGCCTGGGGGTATGAAATGGAGCCCACACAGGTTCTTTCCGAGGGCAAGACACTGTTGGACGGTATCATCTCCGCGGCAACGCGATAATATGATTCGTATAATCTGTCGTGAATTTTAGATGAAGACAAGGGGGAACATATCATGCTAGCAGCCGTTCTGAAAGAATTAAGCAAGCCCCTGCGCTTAGAGGAGGCGGAGACGCCATCACCGGCCCCGGACGAGGTATTGGTGCAAGTTATGGCGTGTGGTACTGATGGCACTGACCTGAAGCTAATTGATGGATTCGGTTACGCACCCGAGTTGCCGTTCATCACGGGCCATGAAATCGCAGGCGTCGTCTCTGAATTTGGTGACCAAGTAACGGATTTCAAACCCGGCGACCGGGTCGTCGCCCACAATTTCTTTACTTGCGGCAAGTGCTTGCTCTGCCGCACACAGCGGGAGCAGTTATGTATTGACATGGCTGGTGTCATGGGCGCGAGGATAAAGCATGGCGGTCACGCTGAGTACGTCATCGTCCCCGCCCGGCAGCTTGTCTCCGTGCCGGAGGGTGTGGCTTGGGTGGATGCTGCGGTGTGCTGCGACGCCGGTATCACGGCATTTCACGCGGTGGACCGAGCGAGAGTAAGCCTGGGTGAAACCGTGGTGGTTGTGGGAATTGGCGGTGTGGGATCCGTCGTAACCCAACTTGCAAAGGCAGCTGGGGCATATGTCATTGCCATCGACCGATTGGCGGTAAAGGTGGTACGCGGTCTCGAAATGGGGGCAGACGTTGTGCTCAATTCGAGCGAGACGGAGGTCGAAGCGGAGGTCCGTGAACTCACCGATGGGCTCGGTGCAGACTGTGTGATAGACGTCGTCGGCAACGAAGAGACCTTGACGTATGGTGTCAACGTTTTACGCCACGGTGGGCGCTTGCTTGTCGTGGGCTATACGCCGGAACTGTACGGACTTAGTGGTAGACAACTTGCCCAGAACGAGTTGATGCTTATCGGATCGCGGTGCGGTCGGCTTCAAGATTTGGCGAGTACGGTTCGATTGGTAGCTGAGGGGAGAATAAAATCCATCGTCACTGATTTATATCCTCTGGAAAAAATAAATGATGCGTTAGACGACTTACGGGCGAATAAAGTGTTGGGGCGAGCTGTCTTACTGACACCAGCAGGACGGAAGGCTATGGGACAGGTGTAAACCATGCGGTGGATTCAGGATGACTCGGCGAAAAATGAACCCGTTCTATACCAAGCATTGCATTCGCGCTCTGAAAAAACGCCGATTCTAGACAAAATGAGGGAGTACCATCCATGCAACTGGGTTTAAGCGATCGCAGGGTTCTCGTCACTGGCGGTTCTCGCGGGATTGGACGCGAATGTGCCTTGTCGCTGGCGCGAGAAGGAGCAACTGTGGCAATAAACTACGTCCGTGATGATGTTGCAGGCGAGAAAACACAGCAAGATTTGCTTGCACTTGGGGTAAAGGCTTACAAGTTCAAGGCGGATGTGACCGATCTCCAGACTGTGCACAGCCTTGTCGCGGCGGTGAAAGAGACCGTAGGCGGAATTGATGTGCTGGTTCACTCCGCCGGGATTTACCTCCCTGATGACACCGAATCCCCGGAGAAGTGGGACCGAGTCATACGATCGCACCTATATAGCACCTATTATCTATGCCACGAAATCGTTGAAATCATGAAAGTGCAACGTTGGGGGCGAATTATCGCTATCGGCTCGATTGCCGGGCGTGAATCGGGCGCTTCCGCCTATTCGGTTGGGAAAGCAGCTCAGAGCCACTATGTTCGAGGGTTAGCGGCAACCTTAGGCCCACACAACATCACCGCGAATGTCGTTTCCCCGGGCCGAATCAACACGGACATGATTTCAGGAACGCCAGAGGATTGGGTTGCGTATGCCCGTGCGAATATACCTGTGTATCGAAATCGTGACGACTATCCAGGCCCGGCACTGGTAGGGGAAGTGGTGTCCTTCTTAGCTTCGGAACAAGCGAGTTATATCTCAGGCGCCGATTTGCACGTCTGTGGCGCTTCGTACACAGGCCTATAGTTGGTAACGAATGGGATGGATCAGCAAATGAAACTCGAAGCCCTATCTCTTCTAATGACGCACTGACGCCATTTGATTGTTGGTGGTCGTGTATACAGGTTAGTGAGAGGAGGTGTGCATCATTGTGTGGAGGAAGCAGACCTATCCCAGTTATTGCGCCGACAAACTCCCAATGTTCGTCGGGCAACAACCTTCATTGGAGCGACTGTGATGAATCGAATTGATGACCGTGACTGGTCTGCTTTGACGTTGGGCGAACGAATTCGACAGATTGAAGTCGAAGGGTATCTTCTGTTACCCTACCTGTTGTCTCCCGACCATATTGCTCAACTTAAGGCAGAGACTGCAAAGTTGGAAACCAGAGCTGTGGATTACAGCGTGCACCAGCGGGGGTGCCCAAACATCCAGTTTCTGGGCGGGGCAATAACCGAGCTGGCTGCCCATCCGATAACCATATCCTTTCTACGGAGGCTATTTGGCGATGAAGTGATTCTCATGAGCTATGGCTACGCCCGTTCGGAACCTGGACACCCGGGCATCAGTCTGCATACAGACGGACAACCTTACGGATCACAAATTTTCGGTTATGAAGGGAGTGTCCCCGTTATGGTCCGGGTGTTGTATTACCTCGACGATCTCACGCCAGAAATTTCCCCATTCCGAGTCGTCCCCCGTTCACACCTGTGCATGCATGCCGACGCAAACCCGTACAAACGCTATGAATCTCATCCGGAAGAGGTCATGGTCCCTGCAAATGCGGGTTCAGCAGTATTGATTAACCATCGAGTCTTTCATGGCAATCACCCGAACACCGGCGCCCGCGCCCGAGAGATGTTGGCGATTGCCTATCGACCCACTTGGGCAAGCCCGATTAAGAACGTACCACCTTGGGATGCGGCAGGTTTAGCCAAACTGCCCGATTCGGTACGCCCGCTCTACGCTGATCGAAATACCCGTCATTGGGATTTCCATGGGGGCAATAAACCTCCCAATATGGCGTCCGAAGCGCCCGGGATGAACCCAAGCCGATGGATCAACCGAACGAATAGTGAGGGCGATAGTCTTGACTGTCGGTTAAAACTATCGCCCTCACTATTCGTTCGGTTGATCCCGGCGGACCTTATCACGATGAACAACACTCGCATAAACTCATGCAGAGCGTCGACCGCGAAGCGATCCTTTGATATAATCTTCTCGGCATTGGGTCTTGTCGTCACATTTCCCCTTTTCCTGATGATTGCGTTTGCTATCAAGATTGATTCTAAGGGGCCGGTGTTCTTCAAACACCGGCGCATTGGATTACATGGTGTTCCGTTCCTGATGTACAAGTTCCGCACCATGGTGGCGAGCGCTGCAAGCATCGGACCCGGCATCACCTATCACGAGGACACTCGAATCACCACACTCGGACAACTCTTACGTAAAACGAAGCTAGACGAGTTGCCTCAGATGATTAATGTCTGGAGAGGGGAAATGAGTTTTGTTGGACCTCGCCCGGAAATATCCAACTATGTGAAACACTATACCCAAGAACAAGAACAAGTCCTTACGGCAAAACCTGGTATCACTGGTCCTGCGCAGATTGAGTGGCGGGACGAAGCCTCCCATATCCACGATGTAGAAAATATTGATGAAGTATATATTCAACATATTATGCCCCATAAGCTTGTTCTCGACCTCGAATATGTCAAATCGCCGATATCACTGGTGAAGGATTTACGCTATATTCTCTTAACCTTCAGAACGCTTTTAAGTTAAATTACTAGCACCCGGCACATACAAAATCTGTGATGTCTACCCCTTATGCCTGAATTGGGCTGATAGTGGTGCCGACATCGCTGCCTGATCGCCTGATACCTCGCCATTCTAGACCAATATACGGATTGCAATCCAAACAGGGCGCTATCGGACCATTTGGCTAAATCTCTCTGCCTTCCCAATCACGAATGGCAGCGCGAAGATCTTGTGTTCTATCAATCCACCAAAATTTCTCGTTTTCATCCATCCGATGACCGTAGAGTTTCTGACCTGATTTCAATAGCTTTGGAAAGAGATGCCGCCCAAAATCGTAATTTTGACCTTCTGGGATATGGTTTAGGATGTCTGGCTCTAACACATACACCCCGGCGTTAACCCAATGGCTAAAGACCTGATCGCGGGACGGTTTTTCCAAAAAACGTAGGATCCGACAATCGTTATCAAGGTCAACGATTCCGACTTGGGAAACCTCTTCGCGCCAATGTAGGGCTAATGTGCCAATCCCCCCTTTTGCGTTGTGAAAGTCAACGAACTGGGGCAAGTTGAGATGGCAGAGATTATCACCATACCAGAGGATGAAAGTTTCCTCAAAAAAATCAGGGATTACCTTCAAAGCACCTGCCGTACCGAGAAGAGATTCTTCGTAAGAGTAACGGATGTTTACACCCCATTTCGCTCCATTTCCAAAATGGTCCTTTATGACATCTGGGCAGTAGTGGAGATTGATTGCGACTTCCTTGATTCCGCATGCCGTTAGGCTTTCAACATTATGCTCCAAGATGGGTTTCCCACCGATTTGCACCATCGGTTTAGGTATTCTGTCCGTGTAGGGTCTAAGTCTAGTTCCCTGACCAGCGGCTAATAGCATTGCCCTCATTAAACATACCTCTAGCTTGTTTAAGCGTCTAGTTGGTTATCTCGCTGGTTGGCACCCACTCAACCATCACTGTTTTCATCGTTTTAAGCTTGGACATACCTCAACCTAGCGTCTCTATTTCTCGCTCTTGAATTTTGTTTTGGCATTGATTGAGCATCTGGTTTGCGATAAATAAGGACTCAAAGGTGCCGGCGTCGGTCCAATCGCCTTCAAGAATGTCATACTCGAGTTCAGAGCGCTTTATGTATTCGTTATTCACATCGGTGATTTCGAGTTCACCCCTTTCTGAGGGCTGCTGTTTTGCAATAAATTCAAAAACCTTTTGATCGTACATATAATATCCGATGACGGCGAAATTAGTCTTAGGTTTACCGGGTTTTTCTTCAATTTCAACTATTTTTTCTTCATCCAGCGCGGCGATGCCATACCGCGTTGGCTCGCCAACCTCTTTTAATAAGACCCTCGCTCCTCTTTCCTGTCTTCTGAAATTATTTACATAAGGTTTTATAGATTTAACAGCAATATTGTCGCCAAGCACAACCACGATTCTTTCACCCTTTGCAAAATTCTCTGCGAGTTGGAGGGCGTGGGCAATCCCCCCAGATTTCTCTTGTACTTTGTAGCTAAAATCGACGCCAAATGATTTTCCACTTCCGAGTAGATTGACAACATCTCCCATGTGTGCAGTACTGGTCACAACCAAGACCTCTGTGATTCCTGCCGAAACAAGCTGCTTAATCGGATTAAGAATCATTGGTTCCCTTCCCACGGGAAGAAGATGCTTGTTTGTAACTTTCGTTAGAGGATAAAGACGGGCGCCCTTACCACCCGCCAAAATGACACCTTTCATTTCAAACAGAGTCCTATCTTACCAAACCATTATGAGTCTAATGCCCGATAAATAAGATGTGAATCATCGCCTAGTTTCGCCCACTGCAAGATTAGCATCAATGAAACTACACATGATGTGTCCGATGACAAGATGTGCTTCCTGGATGTGTGCGGTTGTGTCAGAAGGTACTGTGATACACAAATCCACTATATCCTTCAACATACCCCCGTCTCTTCCCGTCAAGCCAACGGTGTAAAGTCCTATTTCCCTAGCCGTACGCAGCACATTCATCACATTCGCACTGTGACCCGAAGTCGATAACCCAATCAGGAGATCGCCGGACCGCCCCAAAGCTTCAATCTGACGGTCGAACACCCGTTCATAGCCGTAGTCGTTTGAAATCGCTGTTAGCGCGGATGTATCCACTGTCAAAGCGATAGCAGGATACCCTCTTCGTTCTTTAACGAAGCGACCGATAATCTCAGCCGCCAGATGCTGACATTCGGCGGCGCTGCCGCCATTGCCACAAAAGAAGATAGTGTGACCAGTTCTTAACGTCTCAACTGCCTTTTCTCCCAATTGCTGAATGGGAGCTAAATGCTTGCCGTGCAGCCTCTGTATCATCCTGATATGGTCTTCAAAAAATTTGTCTATCATACAGTTTTCTATAGACTTTGAAGTCATTCTGTCTTGACTCTGTAAAATATCAAAGCCGGCATTAATTTCTAGTGCCGGGCATGGAATCGAAGCCAAGCAGCCGCTTCAACGTCGGTGTGGCGCGATCGAGAATCGCGTCGGACACTAGTTTGGAGTGATCCTGCTGCGGCTTCATGAACGCTCGACAGAAAAAACCGAGCAGTGCTACCCGATCCCGATCCGTATGATTCGCTGACGATCCGTGCCAGGCAGAACCGTTGACAATCAGCACAGAACCTTTTGGACCTGGAATCTGCACTTCATCATCATACTCGACACCGGGCTCCGGCATCGCTTCGAGCCGACGATGACTGCCGGGGATACAGCTGGTCGCACCGTTCTCAAGGGTAAAATCGTCGAGAAACCAGACGCTGTTGGCAACAATCGGGAAGCTCGGACGGGGCGTAGGCATGGCACTCAATGGGTAGTCGATATGGAGACCGTCATCGGGAGCACCTAGACTGATGATGTTGACAGTAAACGAACTGAGCGTACAGTCTTCGCCAAGTAGGTACTCGATTGCCATGAGAATGCGCGGATGCTGGATTGCCTTTTCAAACAATTCTCCTTTGTTGACTAGGTTCCAGACCCGCTGAGCACGACTATCAAAATACATAAAGCCACACCCAGCTTCTCGCTCCTCTGCGGCAAGGGACATCGACAGATTTCGTAATTGGTCAGCCTCATCAATCGTGATGACATTCTTCAGAAGCACAAAACCTTGTTCGTCAAGTTGAAATTTCTCTATGTTTGTTAGCATTCAAAAACTCTCTAATTATCTAGACTATCCACAATGATTTGGGTTCTTACGTCTGTTCGACTTGCATTATGATTCCTTTGGCGTGTGCAACTCTGTTTTGCTGGATTTTCTTTCATGGACAATTATCAGTATTGACCGGAGGTTCATCATTGTTGACAAATCGATCTATCGTGTTATGTGTAAATGGGCTCGTTCGAAAATCAGCAATCCATGGTTCACGAAAGTAAGCTTGTTTCTCCCGCGGGAGTCCCGCCAACACCTCCGGTGGGATTGTTAGGCGGTGCCAGTTCGTAGCAAGGTGGGAATAAGCATTGAACACAGCAATACGCGGCGTATCTCGCTGCCAAGCGGGACCAGCATGACAGAGGCTCTCTGTAAAAATAATTGCGCTCCCCGCGGGACACTCGAAACTCCTCAAAAACTCGCTGCGCTGCGCTGGCTCCAACGACATATGATCTGGGTGCATCGGAAAGTTTGCCTTATGACTGCCAATGATGAAATGCGTTGCTCCATCTTCCTTGCCGATCTCGGTCAGTTCGAAAACGACCCGCACCATCCCGGCATGAATGCGTCCATCCTTGACACGATAGCCGAAAATCGGATCCGCCTGTATTGGACCGCCGCCGTGAAGCGGTCCGGGTGACTCTCCTTTCGTGCGCCAGATACAGAAGCTGCTTTCAATGCGAATATCCGGTCCGATGACTTCGTGAATCACGTCAATGACATTCGGATGGTCAATCAGCAGGCTAGAGGGACCTCCCGGCACGGCTCGATGTGCGGGAGGCAGCGATTCAGGATTATGTTTGATACGGTCAATCTGATCGACGATTTCGTCAATTTCATGTGGAGCCAAAATTGCCGGGCGTATCAAAAAGCCGGCTAGGTCAAAGCGAAAACGTTCTTCATCGGTCATCGCCATCGTCCTATCTTCCATATTTTGGATTGTGAGATACGGTATCCGGATTAACTCACATCGTGCATCTTTTTCTGTCCTACCTTCGTTTTGCGGGACATGAAATCGGCAACTCCAAGCAGGAGTTCTTAGAAATTCGGCGAATTAGCAATGCCTCGTTTCGTTCAGTATAGGCACGGTGTTTAGACTGTTATGCTTCACTGTGCTTTTGCAGAATTTCGGCGATGCGTTCACATTCGAAGTGCTTCGCCCACTGCGGCGGTGTTGCCTTAAACACGGGATCGCGGATGGCAACATCGGCGCCGTGTTCGAGTAGGAAGTTCACGGCACCTAACCGCTGAGACTCGACATCTCTCGGATCCGCGGTTGCGCCGAAATTGCCAGTTTTTGCCACCCGATGGAGGACAGTAAACTCCTTTTCCCCTAAGTCTGGTACCAAAGCGTTCACGTGCGCGCCCTGTTGGATGAGGTATTCTGCAACCACGAGCCTATCATGCAAACATGCGTACAAGAGCGCTTGACTCAGAATGTTCTCGCGTGTACGGTCACACCTATGGACAACACCATTGCGCTGTTTCCACTCATGTCCGTATGGATCGGCAAGCGCGCCTGCTCCCGGTTTCAGGCTGCCATCTGCTTTGAAGAAACTCTTGACTTTATCCAAATCGCCGATACCGGCAGCAAATCGTAGGTCAATTTTAGCGCCCCATTCCACGAGAAGCATCGAAGCCGTCGTGAACCCGAAGAATAGCGTATATGCCATTGGTACGCCATCGTTGTCCGTGCCGTTGACAGACGCACCATTTTCAAGTAGTGCACGGACAACGTGAGGCGCATTGTAGCTGACGGCGGCGACGAGAGGATAACCATCAAAGAAGTCCACATCGGCACCAGCTGCCAACAGTGCTTTGGTTATCGCATATTCGTTTGTTCCCGCTGGAATTTTCCCCTCAAACACCGCCTCAGAAACATAAAAAAGGAGCATCGGCTCATTTAACCAGTTGGTGGCATCCGTAGCATTCGGCGGCTTATAATCTGACCTCCATTTCGGATTTGCAATGGAAAGATTCCGGTTGAGCACATCCTTAATGCGGTCGGGATCATTGTGGTCAATTGCCTCAATTACCTCACGAGCCAAAGGATTAAGATGTAGGTCGCTTTTCATGGGGCAATCCTCATCTCTGAGTCGGTTTCGGAACGGAATGGAGTTGGGTTTTAACAGTTTTCACGGTTACACCGAGAAATTCACCAATCTCTTATTGTGAGTATCCGCTGATATAAAACAGTATCGTTGCCATTCGCTCGGTTGCCCAACCAGAAACCATAACGCTATACGGTCTGACGAATGACACCCTAACGCTCAGTATCCCATGCCTCGTACCATTCCGTCACGACGTCGAGATTGGTAACTTCTCGATATAAAAGACGCGCTCGGGCAGTGATTCGTTCGCCCGCTCTCACATCTTCGCCAATTAGTGAGAAAGCCTGTCCATGTGCAATCGTGTTGATGGAAATCGCAGGACATCTCGTGAGTTCAATCATCTGGATCAGAGCGAATTTAGTTTTTTCATTCCATGTGACAATCACCGGGAGTGTATACTTCCGTCCATCATCGTTGACAAAATGACCGTGATCTTGAAGCCAATCCCATCGTCCATCAACCATGAGTACGGATGCTTCATCATCGCGCGTAAAGAAGAGTTGTTCCTTCGGTTGAAAATGTGGTTGTATCCACTCCTGACCGATGTTAAGAAAGGGGAGGTGCCGTTCATCGAAGTAAGAAGAAACGAAGGCTTCAAAACCCTGGTAGTGCCGAGAGAATATAAAATTGAGAATCACATCAATGCAGTCATCTGCTTGGAAGCAGTAGGTCAGCGTGGTATGGACTTTCCACGGATCCCTTTCCTCGAAATTTATTGATAGGGAATCTCGATCGATTTCATAATGTAATTCATCGCCTGGGACAAGATGCCCGTATCTATTGCCGTGTGAGAGGTAGCGTTCAAGGTTGATTGCATACATTCCGGATCGGGTGATTGGTGCTCCGTTTGCCAGGAGGATAAGTCCATGATAGTCGCCACGCGTATGAATAAATCCATTTAGTGATTCCAATTGAAATCCGTAGTCTCCATTTTCGTTCAACTTCAAAGCCGACATCAATAATCTCCTTGTTCCCCAGACATACGAATGTGTTACAAACTGTGAATCATCGACGGCTTTTCTTACAGTTTTCACAACTCATGAATCTCTACTTCCAGTGTATCTAGTTCCACGATTGCTACTGTACATCTGCCAGTTGTCCAGCCGCCGGTCTCGCCAGGGTTGAGGATGAGCGATGTTTCTCTACGGATATCAATCCGATGGGTGTGCCCATAGATGACGATGTTGTACTGACCGCTTTTTGCGATGGGTTCGGCAAGTTCGGGATAGTGGGTTGCTGCAATGGTGCGCCCACCAATTTCAGCGATGGCGAGATTGGGATGAATCACCCCGATAGCTTCGAATCGCTGGGCAATGGCAATGCGATCTCCATCGTTATTGCCAAAGACACCGACGACGCGACATTTCAGATCGCCCATCGCCGCTACCACAAAGGGAGCGATAAAATCACCGGCGTGTATCACTAACGCGACCCCTTCGTCATTGAATAATTCGACAGCCTTATTGACCATGGGTACGTTGTCGTGACTGTCGGAAAGAACACCGAGTTTCACTGTCATTTCCTGTATTTTAGGCGGATTATCGCTGATGTCTGTTCGATGGGTTTCAGCGTATTTTTGACACGGTTGTGAGGTTGCTGATATTATGCCCAAGCCCCCTTCGCCATTAATCCACCGTCCACGCATACGTACTCCCCAGTCATGAAAGAAGCCTTGTCACTAGCTAGAAATAGCACCGCATGGGCGATATCCTCGGGTTGTCCAATACGCCCAATGGGGTGTGCCATCGCAATCCTCATTCTCAGTTCCTCCTTGTCCCCGTTGATGATTTCCAGCGATTCCGCGACCAACGGCGTGTCGATGGAACCGGGGTTGACCGCTAGCACTCGGATGTTGTCTTCGGCATAATCCAGAGCTAACTGACGGGTCAGGGAGAGGATTCCACCCTTGCTAGCTGCATAAGCCGGTGCCCCCTTCATCGATTGAAGTCCTTGGACGCTGGCGGTGTTGATAATCACCCCGGCGCCACGTCTTTTCATCTCCGGCACACAAGCCTTCGTCATCAGGAAATAGCTCTTGAGATTCACATCAATGATGCGGTCCCACAACGTCTCGGGGAGTTCATGGGCTGGCATATAGCTGCTCGCCGGCTGGATACCAACGTTGTTACAAAGAATGTCCACTCCACCCCACGCCGACACCGTTGCTTTGACCAGCGCCTGGCATTCGCTGCTTTGCGATACGTCAGTCTGCCGGAAGCGGATGGTGCCGGCTACCTCGCTGCATTGGTCAGCAAGTTCAGCGCCAGCGTTTTCGTCCACGTCTGCGGACAACACTTGGGCGCCTTCCCCGGCAAAAGCCAGACAAATACCCCGTCCGATGCCCTTGGCACCGCCGGTGACAATTACCACCTTATCCTTGAAATCTGACATCATCTGCACTCCTTCTGCAGGTTAAGAGGTAACAGAACAGCCTATGCGAAATTCTGGGAGCATCCCGGAAATACCATCCAATAAGGAATCATCACGAGAACTCAACAACGGCAACGGTGACATCATCGTCGAATGGTCGTCCCCCGCAATAGTCTTTAAGTTCCTCGTACATGCGGGCAATCATTTCGTTAGGCGTCAGGGAGGCATTTTTGTAGAGAAAACCCTCCAATGCATCACCACCATATATCTGTTCGAGCTCATTTTGGGCTTCGATGAGACCATCAGAATACAGAAACAGCCGGTCACCTAGCTCCCATTTCACCGTCATCTCCTCTGGACGCTGATGGAGAAGGGACCCCAGGGGAAGCGAATCAATCTGCAGCGATGTCCATCTACATTCAGCATGGCGGTACAAGAAAGGATACGGGTGACCGGCGTTGGTCAAGGTAAACGTACGGTCGGCAGGATTGAGTATCATGTAGGAAAATGTCATTAGCAGACGGGTATGACGGTAGTTTCGCACGACTTTGTTCAAAGCGCCGTGAACCGAAACAGGCGTTGCATCTCGTTCCACCTGAAAATGCAGGGCACTACTGACGATAGCGACCAACAAGCTGGAATAAAATCCGTGCCCGACAACGTCGCCAATTGCGACGCTGACGCACCCATCGGGCAACTGAAAATAGTCATAATAATCCCCACCAACAATCGCAGCCGGTTGACTTCTTCCGGCGAGATGAACCCAATCCAGCCCTAGGTTTCCGCTAGGCAGCATCGCGGTCTGTATCTCATATGCTCGTCTGAGGTCATATTGGAGTTCCTCCTGTTGATGCAGGATGGCGGCGTGCTGCGCCGTATCGTTCCGAATCTTCTGGACTAACAGCCGGAGCAGAGTGCTGACAACCTCCGGTAAGGTTGTCAATACATGATGGAAGTCCTCACGGTAGAGTTTTAGGAGAAGGGCATCGGTTATCGCCTCAACAGTGGCGCTGCGTGGAGAATCATCTAGCAACGCCAATTCACCCACATATTCCCCTGGCTCTCTCGTCCCGAGTAGTACGTTGCCTGAAACAATCCTCAGCTTACCTTCTATAATGAGGTAAAGACCATCTCCAGGGTCACCCGTGTTAAAAAGAACTGTTCCGGCGGACAACCGAACCTCCTCCATCTTATCCCAGATTGAGGAGAGTACTTCGCTGGGCGCATGGGTGAATAACTCCATCGTCTTTAGGGTGTCCAGTGATTCCTTTGATTGCAACGCGGTATTCTCCCTGCTGTCCTTGTGATCTCCATTTTATCAACTTGCCGAACACATGTCAACAAGAAACAGCCCAGACATTAGCACGTCAGATTACGCGACTCGACTTGGCTTGCAGACATTTTCTTATGGGGAGTTGGACGCGGGATTAGACTGAAAGGGATGGGACATCGAGCCTTGGGGAGATTACGTCGAATCTGCTAGTGGTGGGCAGTCATTGTGGAAACCAGAATCCTAAGTGTTTTATTTGCCTTGGGAGTATGTCAACGTGGTCGATTCCGCTGCTGGTAGAGTAGGTCCATCAACTTCTGTACATCGTTGTTCTCTGGTTCTAAACGCATCACTTCTTCCCCTTCAGCGATTGCCGCATCAAGTTTACCTACGTTGTAGTATGCCCATCCGAGAGCGGCATGGATAACGGCGGAATCCGGATTCAAGCGCAGCGCATGGCTGTACTGTTCGATTGCCTTGTGATATTGTTTCTTCTTAAGATGGATGTTGCCCTGTTCAAAGTATGGGTTGCCATATCCCGTTGTCATCGGTTCGCCCGCTTCTTGTGATTGGTGTGCCATCCCACATCCAGCGAAAGATAAAACGCAAACCAAAACAGTGCTTCTATACCACGGCCCTATCACAAAGCCATCCTTGCCAAATGCACAGTAATTTCAAGTTGTCAGTGATTATACCCATGCGCAATTCTGTCTGGGCGAATGATACCCCGGACAGATGCGCATGCAGTCAAGTAGGTATCAAACAGGCGCACCAGCATAAAGGCTTGAAGAGGAGTTGAAAACCCCCTTCAAGCTACGCTTTGTGTAAGGAATGGTGCACCTGTATGTTTTGTATTCTAAAGCGATGCAATGTGAACAGTTTAGTATACGTCAGATCCCTTAAGCGGGAGCGGTGCGATCCAAATGTCACGATACCGCACCTCATCACCATGATACTGCAGCAAAAGCGGGCCGGGTTCTGAAATGTTTTCGTCGACTGCACCTGCTGAGGTGCTCTCAATATGGACGTTGTTCTGAATCACTAGACCATTTTGTAGAACAGTTACCCGGGCCGCCTCTAACTGATTGCCCGAATCATCGACGCGCGGCGCTCGTAAGATTACATCGTACGTTTGCCACTGAAGAGGCGGTTTGCATGCATTCACTAATGAAGCGTGTTCGTTATAAACTGCACCGCAGTCGCCTTTGCCGGGCACTTCGATGCCATAAGAATCTAACACCTGAATTTCGTATCGGCCTTGTAGGAACACCCCACTGTTTCCCTTCGCCTGACCAGTCGCCTCCGGCATATCGGGAGTCATAAACTGCAGGTGCAGCATGAAGTCCGTAAACTTTTCCTCGGTTAAAATATCGGCGTCACAGGTGGTCATCGCACCGTCTGCGATCGCCCAAGTCGCTGGCGAACCATTGCGTTGCATCCAATTGTCAACGTCTTCGCCGTTAAAAAGTACAACTGCTGAAGTTGGTGCTTGTAGCATTTTGCGCTCCTTTTTTGATTAAAGGTTTATCAGTATTGATAGATGTATTCCCAAGTCTGAAGCACTTGGGAATCTCGTATCCCTGCACTAGCCCACAAACGTGGCGGTTTTTTACGGTGTCTCTTCCATGAACCAAAGTCCTGACTCAATGCATACTCATCACCGCATTCAGATTAACGGTCATCCATGGATTTCGTTTGTTGTAACACTTGGTGGTTGAGAATTCGCTGCCGGTCTACAGATCTCAGAAAGGGCTCCGCTTTGTGCACGAAGTCCTGCAGCGTTTGTTCTACCGTTAAGTTCGTTGTATCTATTGTAATCTTTGCATCGAATAGCGAATTCTTGTACTGTTCTTGAAAACGATCCAACACAATCTCTACATCACTCTCTTTGAGCGGGCAGTTCGGCAGTGGATGCCGGCGCATCCGGTCCCGGATAACTTCCGGAGATGCTTTCACCAGTGCTAAGACCATTTCCGGTACCAGCGCTTTTACCTCATGCTCAACGAACTGCCCAAGCCACTGGTGACCGGGTTCCCACGATGCTTTAAAGTCGCCGTAATAAAGTGGCCCATACACAGCGTCGGCGTAATACCAGTTTACCAGAAAGAAATCGTCGCCCCGAAGAAGGTGAGGCTGTAGATGGTAAAGGATTTGGAAACGCTGGAATTTCTCGACCAGTGAGGGAACCGTCTTGAGGAGTTCAATGATAGCCTCATTCTCCGCTTGACTGTCGGGACCTTGGCCAACGTTTGGCAACACGAAGTGATCATGCCAATACGGATAGGCAATATGCCCCATCATTTCCTCATGCCATCTCGTGATGCCTTGGGCAAGAGTCGTCTTGCCCGCATATTCGCAGCCGATGATGAGAACTTGCATCTGTAATCTCCTTATCCTGATTAAGACTATACCTCTCCACAAGAAAATTTATGCTATATTGTAGGGTTGTGTATGGGACGGTGTCTACCCTACAAAACGTCGATCTGGAATGCACAATACCTCCCGGTACTGAGCGCATACGACACTCGGAGAAATAGTGTGGAAAGGCATACAAACGTAACTTGAGCTAACCTTTTTTGACAAAATCAATCGTTTTCAGACGTTATCGGCATCTTCTTGAACCTATCCAGCTGCCTGGATAATACGGTCAACCAAACCGTTCGGCGCACAGAACGCAGCAATATCCTTACCCTCCAGAGCCGCTGGGAGTGCCCAAAGCATTAAGTTCTGAACATAGTGCGCACCAAACAACCGGTCGCCATTGTCGCCGCGTACTAGATTCGGCAGGTTCCAGGTTGATAGCGTGTTGATGGTGAGGTTATGAGTGCACCGACGCGCCAGTTCCAGACCAAATTCCTGATCTCCCTCGTACATGTAGGTCATCGCAAGCATGAACAGTTCGGGCGTAAAATAGGCAGTTGGACCATATCCCAAACCTTGTGACAGACTTCCATCGGGACGAGCGAAATTCAGCGCGCCATAGGGTGTCAACGCTGCGCATGTGTGTTTAATTGTCTCCAGACTATCTTTGACTCGGTCGAAGCGGAAAACGCCCTGCAAACCGTGAAATCGTGCCATCCACTGCCCATCAAGTTGATAGCCGAAGACATCATCTGATTTTCGACCGGTTTCCGGCTCGTTGTAGCTTAAATAGTATGCCCCCGCCCACATCTTGTCTTCCATTGATTGGCTGCCTTGCTCAAGCCAATTTCGGCACTGCTGGGCAAACTCCTCGTCTCCCACCTGCTCTGCGAGCCGTTGCGACATTCTCAAGTTTGCGAGGTGGATACCTCCCACATGCGATGTCATCCCAAACCACAATACCGCTTCAAACCACTCGAGGTGGTGTCCCGGTGGCTCATTGGGTCCGTATGGGTCCACATTCCCACGAGGTACACTGATGATACCGTCGGCGCCATCCTCTGACCTGAGATTCATCGTGTAGATTGTATTTTTCTTAATCGATGGATAGAACTCTTCTAGGACTTCGCAGTCACCAGTCCGGCGCAGGTATCGGTCAACTAAATCAACGTAGCAGGGCCCATTGGTCGTCGTCTGATAGCCCGGGGTTGGCATCGCAAACTCAGCGCCCATCGTCGGCTCGTATCCACCTACCGCAGCGCCCACAACTCCGCCGAACACCCACGGCGCTGCACCGTTGGCAAACTGATAGGCTTTGTAGCCTCGCAGTGTTGAAAGGGCGAGGTCGGGGAAAAAGAAAACAAGGGGCGCATTGGCATAAAAGGTGTCAGGGATAGGTTCGACAGCTGGATTCTCCGTGATTCCATCAATTAACCCAAACAACCCTTCCTCCAGTCGACACCATGGTCCAATCGGAGGGCGGGCTGCAGCCCACAAACTGTTGATAGCAAAGAGATGGAGAATATTTATCAGTGAATCCTGGAGCCAAGTTGGGAGGTTCTTCTCCGTATAAATAACCCCCTGCCACGCCAGGACGCGCTGCAAAAGGGAGTGGTGCTCACGACTTAGAAATTGAGCAACACCAAGGGCACTCTTGTACCGGGTGGTGTACATGTGGGTGAACGTATGTGGACCTTCTCCTATCCACATGGGTGCGTACCATGCAAGCACAAACCGAACGACTTTCTCCTCTCCCGGCGACAGTTGGAAGCCGACAGAAACCGACCCGCTGAAGTCGGTTTCACCGGGCTCAGGAAGTTCTGAGCCAATTGTCGCCCACGCTTTACCGCTGCTCATAGACGGACTGCGAATTGCTAGTCCCCCGCCAAGCGCGATATCCGCCTCTCCAACCACGCCGAGTGCATATCCGATTTCTGGAACCTTTTCCGATGTGACAACCACCCCGGTAAATTCTCCGTGTACGGCTTCTCGCTTCGCCTTCACCGGTTCCGGCGCAACTGCAATCCATGTATGACCGTACGGCATCGGTGTTTTTTCACGCGGGCTATGGGCTGAGATTTGGGCTTCAGCTTGGGTGGGACCGGGAAAACTGAAAGCCAATCGTCCTTCCTGCGCCGTGTCCGTCACATTGCGGAGATGTACTTCAAACACGAGTCCGGGAGTATTGGTGGTCGCAGAATCTCCGGGTAGGAACGGTGCCCAGGCGCGTAATCCAACATTGACCGGCGATTCCGGCATCTCGTATTCAAGGTCCGCAACGGGGTAATGGCCCCAATAGTGAATCTCACGCGGTGTCTGAATGCCAAACCACATGTAACCGCCATACGCCTCCCGTGGATCGCTGAGCAACCAAACCTGCTCACCTACGGTCATACCAAGAAATGGCAGTTCGAGCGGTCCACCCTCAGGACAGATGGAGTTGAAAATCGTGCAGTATCCGAAGGTCGCGTCAGTATTTAAATCGAGGCGCCCAGTGTCAATACCACCTAGGGGCATCCCGTTCTCGATTCGCTGTTTGCGTCTGTAAATCACGCCGCATGCAGGCTCACGAAATCCATCGGCTGGAAATTGCGACCACGCCAGCACTGGTGCGTCAGTAGAAAAAAGCCTCCGATTACGCTGGGGGGCGGAAGTTCCCTCGTGCAAACCTGTCCTTGCAGTTGTGTTCACTTAGTATTCTCCTTGTACTTCATGAATTTTGATACTAGAATCGACAAGGATTCTATTGCCTTTTTGCTCCGATTTCCCTTAACTTTGAAGGATAAGCGCCAAAATGGTTTAGTGTTCTAGCTCTACCCTGTACTTCTCACTGCATTCCAGAAGCCTACTCCAAACTGTCTCCGGTAACTCAATCCCCTCACGTAACTGTTCCTCTTCAGCTCGCCGCTCTAGGTCTCCAGGGACAAGTACTTCGGAGAACGCGGGGGCTGGTGGGGTGGACCGAATGCCCTCAAGAAAAGCGCTGGCATTCTGCTGATATGCCTCAAGAGGCTGGAAGGCGCGCACATCAATCGCCTGAAAAAAGGTCCCACTGATGTGGCCCGTATCGGGATTGAAGGCGCCCCCAAGCCCGCCTAGGAGACATGTCATAAGAGAGATTGCATAGCCCTTTTGTCCGCCAAAAACGAGAAGTCTTCCGCCTTCAATGTAATCATCGGGCTCAACGCTTGGCTGCCCGTGCTTATCCACAATACATCCGGGAGGGAGTTTCATTCCTTTCATCTTGAACACAAGGACTTTTGAATTCGCAAGCGCTGTCGTTGCGAAATCCGATATGAAGGGCTTACCGTCCGCACTCGGAACACCAAGCGCCATTGGGTTTGTGCTCAGACCGTTAGCGACTACACCATACGAAGTCATTTCTCCAGCCACTGGCGCACCCCAGCCCGCGGTCACTACACCTATAAACCCCTCCGAGGCGGCTTGTTCGGCGTACTCGCCCAATCTGCCAATATGATTGAGGTTTACGAAGCTGACGGCTCCTATCCCAGAGGAACGTGCCTTCTGCATGGCGAGATTCATGCCCCATTGCGCGGAATAATGTCCCCAGCCATTGCGCGCGTCCACAAAGGCGGTACTCGGCGTTTGCTGCAGAATCTCTGGCACCTTGTCAGGAATTAAATCTTTGTGTTCTATTGATTGCATGTAATTGGAGACATGAAACACGCCATGCGAAGTGTGACCTTTGAGGTCAGCGTTTACGAGAATTCTTGACACCGATTCTGCTATGTTGTGGGGGGTTCCAGCCACCTCACAGAGTCGCGAGATGAAGGTCTGAAGCTTACCGGCTTGAATCCGACGACTGGTTTCCATGCGTCTCCTCCAGAGCATTAAACATCCATGTTTGAGGGGTAGCAACAATTATTGAAGTCCAAAGATAATCTGAAGACTGATAAGAAAACATGCACTACCGGTTGATTTGCGTGAGGACAGAAGCAAGTCGGTCTGCTTGCTCTTTCCGCAGCCGGTTATAAACCCGCTCGGAGATTTCGCGCTTTTCGTACAATGCCTCTAGACGACTAACCATTTCAAGCCGCGCAACCCGCGTCCGATCGATGTCGGCGGCATCCAATTTGCGGAGCCAACTCAAATCTGGGGCAGCTTGAGTATCTTGGAGGTCAACAGGTGGTGTTGGGGCGCGGACCTTGAAAATCGCCGCAACCAAAAAACCACCTGCAAGTGCCGCAGAGATTGCGATGAGCGCAATCATCTTTGGGTCCGATGCTTTTCTAGCTGTTTCACGTATACCGCTTTGAGGCGGAGGCGGAGCGGATGTAACCTTGAAGCGCAGATCTGCCGCTTGCCCCATTGATAGCGGCTTCGCAGGATCCGTGGCATAAATAGTAATCACCAGACCGTGGTGCTGTTCCCTTGCACCTGCTCCCAGAATTCTCGATTGTGGCGTCAATGGAATGCCTTCCGCAACAAAAACGTAAACCTGATCCGTATCAAATGTCAGTTTCCGAGAAAGGTCTAACCCAGAGCCAATGTGTGTGATATATGAAAATCCGAAACTTGATGTGCCCGGTTCCAGCGGCTGATTAGAAACCAGCCGATTGGTTTGGGCGGTCGGATCTTGTTTGAAAATCGGATCTATTCGTAGAGCTTCGTATTCTTCTGGCAGATTAAAATGTAGTCCCGTCGACTGACTGTCGAGAGCGATTCGAAAGGCGGAATCGCTTATGTTCTCGACATCAATCATCTCCATCACCGAAACGGCTTGATCTGGGGCATGATCCGCCGGTGGCGGTAAAATTAAGATCCTATGCTGGCGAATCTTCACCTTCGAAGAGTCATCGGTATAGGCAACAATCTCAATATTAACCTTGATTTTAGGTACCCACTCTGACAGGACAAGATTTTTTTCTACATATACCTCTCCGTCGTAAGCGGTTGAAATCTCGTAGTGCACATCGACGGCTGTTGAGAGATTGTCGAAGATATAAACCCCGTCATCGTCTGTCACCGTCTCACGTTGCTGGACATCTTCGCTTCCTTGGTGAATTTGTAAAATCACTAACTGTTGAGAAAGTGGTCGATTTTCCTTCCTATGTATGACTTGCCCTTCGATTTTGCCGGTGTCGCTTTGTCCAACAGCGGAAGACTGACAGATTAAAGCCGTGAATAAAAAAGTTAAAACGTGAGGCGCAAAACATAAAAAGCGCACGTTGTCTGGCTTTCCAACTTTACGGTTATCGCGCATATATTATTTTAACCCCGTGATTGCCTCTCTTGTTTAAATCTTTCGATTTCTTCCTCCACAGATGTCATACCGTCCGTTTCGATCCGCGTCAGAACCGCTGCTGTTTCTTGCAACAGTTGCCCGCGAAGGGCTTGATAGTCTCCTTGCGATAACTTGCCTGTTTCGTAATCTTCCTCAAGGTCTACGAGCGCTGAATAGCTGCGTTCACGCTCAAGGAATAGGGTTTGCATACGCGCCTCGACAGGTTGTATTTCTGGAAAAATGCGGGGTTGGGACCAAAGTGGCAGACCCAGATAGACCAAAAGGGGAAGCCCGAGTAATAAAATCCATAAAAACACAAAAAACATGATTAACCCCCGACTTCTAATGTCTGACGCTACCTTCGCTGTTTGTAGCGTTCCAATTCTTCCTCAATCTCATCGAATCGACTTGCTGATTTCTGCGGCTGTTGCTCCGTCGGAACGGTCGAATCCAGTAATGTTGCTCTGCGCTTCGATCTAAGCACAAGAAAGACGATAACACCGATTAGCACCATGATAACCGCTGGCATCGCATAAGCAACGATATTAAATCCTTGGGCAGGCATGAGTGCTGAGAACTGCGTACCGTACTTTGCAAGATAGTCAGCCCGAATCTGTTGAACCGTTCCCCCAGCACTGAGGCGGTTGCGAAAGTCCATTTCAACCTGTTGGGCAGTTCCACAGACGCAATTTCTAATTGTCTCTCGCACGCAGCCGCAGTAACAGTATACGCTTGTTGTCAGTTCCTCTAAGTTTGATTCGAGCGATGGATCGGTTGTGATTTCCTGCTCTTGCGCGTCCGCCACCCAAGTTAAGAGGCTGAAGCATATTAAGATTAAGAGAACCGTGCGGTAGCTTTTCATTTTACACATTGGCTTTTGGGCGCTTCTCAAAGGTTGCAACCAGTCCACCAACCACCATGACGGCGACGCCAAGCCAGACAACATTGACAAGCGGATTATGGTAAACTTGAACAGAAACGATTCCGCCCGATTGCACATGGGCAGGTACGTTTTCAGGAAGAGGACCCAATGCAATATAGAGATCGTTTAACCCGAAATGGCGTATCGCAGATTCGATTGTGTCCTGTTCACCCTGCCCAGCTTTTTGGTAAAATCCACGTGCCGGCCGCATGGTTCCCATCGGCTTTCCACCTTTATTAACAGCGAAAACAACCCCGCCAAGCGAGAAATTAGGGTGCTCTTCCTGAAACGCATTCTCCAGCGTGAGTGTGTATTTACCGACGTCCATTGATTCCTCAAGTTTTAACCCCTTCGATTCCAACAGAAAATAGCCTTTAGACCCCAGAATTCCAATGTATACAATCACGATACCGATATGGACGATGTAACCGCCGTATCGACGTTTGTTGCGCTGAACCAGCTGAATTAGCCCATTAAAGACGGTGGTTTCTTGGCGTTTGGCACGCAATTTGGCACCGCGATAGAATTCGTCAGAGATAGCCGCGAGGACAAAAACGCCGGCGAAGACGCAAAGCGCAGAGTAGATTGTTGTAGTGTGCCCTTTCAAAGCAAGATATACCCATGTAAGTATGGCACCGACTAAACCCAGGACGATCGGTTTGGCAAACATCCGTCTGAAATTGCTTGGCGTCAACTTTTTCCATGAGGTGATAGGTCCAACCCCTGTCAACAACAAAAGGAGCAGTCCGGGAATGATGACCACCTGATTGAAGAATGACTCTGGCACAGCAACTTTCGCTCCAGTGACTCCTTCTGTTATAATTGGCCATAGCGTTCCCCATAGAATAATCAGCGTCAATCCCACAAGCATCCAATTGTTTAGAAGGAATGCGCTTTCACGGGAAAGGAGAGATTCGAGTCGATTGGGGCTTTTCAGGTCGTTCCAACGGTAAGCAAGAAGCGCAATGACACCCAGTGTGGAAAGGCCAATGAACATTAGAAAATAGTGTCCGATGTCGGATTGTGCGAACGCATGCACGGAAGAGACGATTCCGCTGCGAGTGATGAATGTTCCCAACAGTGTGAACTCAAACGCCAGGGTAATCAGGATGATATTCCAGAGTTTGAGCATATTCCGCTTTTCTTGAATCATCACCGAATGGAGATAGGCTGTCCCAAGCAGCCACGGCATGAAGGAGGCATTTTCGACCGGATCCCACGCCCAATAGCCGCCCCATCCGAGTTCACGATACGCCCAATTCCCACCGAGTGTGATGCCGATCGTCAACAGCAGCCATGATGCCATTATCCATCGACGAGATCTGAAAATCCATTCGCTTCCTATCTTTCCAGCGGCAAGTGCGCCAATCGCAAAGGCAAAGGGTACAGTTAGGCTGACAAAGCCAACGTAAAGTGATGGAGGATGAAATACCATACTCGGTGTTTGCAGCAGCGGATTCATTCCAGCCCCGTCCCGAGCAACCGCATCGTTCGGCAAACGCTCCAGTGGATTATAGACGCCCTCAACTAAGCCTGTTACGAGAATGATAAAAAAGAGTTGTACTATCGAAATGGGGACGAGGGCATAGTCAGCCAAGTAATCGGTCGCACGCTGATTTGTCCATACAACCAAGGCACCAAAAAGCGTCACGAGCCAAAGCCAAAACAGGAGCGAGCCGGACATCCGTCCCCACAACGCAGTGACCTTGTACAGCAAAGGTTGATCGTTGCTGGAGACCTCGACGACATATTTCATTGAGAAGTCGTTTGTCACAAAACCGTAGATCAATGCGCCTGTTGCAAGCGTTATTAAAGCAAACGTCCCAACGACACCATTGCGTCCGCTGAGGACAGCATTGTAGTTATTATGACGCAGTCCCATGCACAGCATCGCCATTGCCCACAGACAAGAAAAAACTGAGAGATATATTGCTGCCTGCCCTAATTCCGCCATCGTTATCTATTCCTATGTCTGCCTAATAATCGCGTTCACTTGCCCCGCTAGCTTGCGCTGTAGCCCCTTCAACTGCTTCGTATTTCGACGCGCACTTCGTTTGGAGTTTGGAGGCAACGATAAGATTTTCCGCTGCGTTATACCTCCCCTGAACAAAGACATTTCCACCGTCTTTGAAGTTGTCAGGTTTGATTCTATTTGCATAAAGTACGTTGACTTCGGCTTTGCTGTCTCGATCTCGCACCGCAAAGGTAAGTTGAAACTTCGTTGGATCCCATTCAGCTGTGCCTTCCGAAATCAGCCCATCGACTTGGATGCCCTTATTGTCGACTTCTTGCGCGTGCACTATGAGCGCATCGGGCGTGAAGTGTCGCATGCTGGTGTTCTTAACCCCAGCAACAACCAAGAACACCAGTGCAGAAGCTACGATTACACCCGCGCCGATGATTTTAAATCTGCTTCTACTCACGTTTTCCTCTCCTTTCTCGCGTAAAATTTGGCAATCTCTTCCGCGAGATTTTCTATCGACGTTTCTTTTGCAATGACATCTACCCTCAACCCACTCTGCTGTGCGGTTGACGCTGTCGATGGACCGATGACCGCGGTGTGCACGTTATCGAGCAATGCAGCAGGCGAATGTCGCTTGAACATCTCAAGAAAGTTTGTAATAGCCGATGCGCTTGTAAACGTCACCATGTCAATCTTTCCGTTGAGCAGGTTAACTTCGATTTCCTCACGTCTTTCCGCACCGGCTTTGACGGTATCGTAGATTGGAATTACATCAACGATTGCACTCCTCTCTCGTAAACCATTGGGAAGCTCATCAGAGGCGATTTTTGCACGGGGCACCAAAATATATTGTCCCGTGACCGACTCCAGCTCAGCGGCAATTGCTGCACTTTTGGATTGCGATGGGACAAAATCTGTACGAATCCCAATCTTATCCAATGCTTCAACAGTTTTCGAACCAACCGCACAGACCCGCGCGTTTCCAAACAATCGAGTATCTCTGCCCTTTTTTCGCAAATGGCAGTAGAAAATCTCAACTGCGTTGACACTCGTAAAGATTATCCAGTTATATTTGCCGAGTTGAGCGATTGCCGCATCAAGGTCTGCATTGTCGTTGATTGGCTGAATCTCGATTGTGGGAAACTGGATTACTTGAGCGCCATAAGATTCCAGAACTTCTGCCAAATCGCTGATTTGTGCATGAGCACGAGTAACGATGATTTTGCGCCTGAAGAGTGGCTTTCGATCATACCAACGCAGTTCATCTCGGAGCGTATTCACCTCACCTACGACAATCGCCGCAGGGGAGTCGAAGCCAACCGATTCCGCCTTTTGCGCAATATCTGCCAGTGTTCCCTCAAGAGTTTCTTGCTTAGGTGTTGTGCCCCAATGAATCAATACGGTTGGGGTTTCCGGTTTACGCCCATAATTGATGAGGCGTTCTGTAATTTGGCGCAAGTGTCCAATGCCCATGAGGACAACAAGCGTATCTACAGCTGTTGCAAGCTGTTCCCATCGAACCGGTGAATCCGATCCCAATGCGGCTGAATGTCCTGTAACGATGGCAACAGAGGACGCATATCCTCGGTGTGTCACCGGGATGCCAGCGTACGCCGGAACAGCGATTGCCGAGCTAATCCCGGGTACAATCTCGAAATCAATCCCCGCATCCGCAAGCATTAAGGCTTCCTCACCACCCCGTCCAAAGACAAACGGATCGCCGCCTTTAAGCCGCACGACCGTCTTCCCTGTCCTCGCATGCTGAATCATCAGGTCGTTAATTTCAGACTGTTGTCTCTCCTGTTCGCCCGCCATTTTACCTCCATAGATCTTTTCGGCGTGGGGCGGAGCGCATTCAAGTAGTTTGACGTTGACGAGGAGGTCATAGATTACGACATCTGCGTGATGGAGGCATTCAATACCTTTGAGCGTGATTAGTTTCGGATCGCCCGGCCCCGCTCCAACAAGGTACACTTTGCCACATTTAGCGGACATGATTTATGTTTTGCGTTTCACGATTTACTTTAAAGTTTACTCGCACCACCCTGAATTAGCTTTGTCACAAGATTGGAACCCAGTTCATCAGCACACGTCGGGTTGCCTGATAGCCGCTCAAGGATGCGATGCTTTCCATCGAGGCTGCAAACTGCAGCAATCATATGAAGCTTATCGCCCTTCAGCGCTGCATTTGCACCAATCGGAACTTGACACCCGCCGCCCAATCCCCGCAACACAGCCCTCTCCGCGAGCACCTCGGTTTCGCTGTGACTATCGTTTATTGCGGTCAATACCTTCTTCATCTCAAGGTCATCTTCGCGTGCTTCTACACCCAACGCTCCCTGTCCGGCAGCGGGGATCATCCGATTAACCTCAAAATACTCCGTAATGATTTCCTCGCCAATCAGCCGTTTAATCCCCGCCGCAGCAAGGATAATCCCATCAAGTTCTGTTTCATGCAGTTTACGAAGGCGTGTGTCAAGATTGCCACGAACATCCAGAACCTGCAGATTAGGGCGTAAGTGTAAAAGCTGAGATCTTCGGCGTGGGCTTGTCGTTCCAATTTTTGCTCCTATTGGGAGTTTATCGAGGACCAGTCCAGATTGTGCAACTAGCACATCGCGAGGGTCTTCGCGTACGGGAATAGCAGCGATACAAAGCCCGTCCGGCAGTTCTGTCGGCAGATCTTTCATGCTGTGGACAGCGAGATCGATTGTGCCATCCAAAAGTGCAATTTCAATCTCCTTTGTAAAAACCCCTTTGCCAAGTCCGACAAGAGAGCGTTCCTGAATTTTGTCCCCTGTTGTTTTGATAATCTGGAGTGTAACCCCCAGGTCAGGGAATTGGCGATTTAGGCGCTTCCTGACATACTCTGCCTGCCAGAGGGCAAGCTGACTTCCACGTGTGCCAATGTTGATGGTCTGTTTCATCAGTTGCGTTCGTCCTTATTTCACACATCCATATCATCAGTGGGTTCCAATGCGAACAACTCCTGTAATGCGCGAACATACGGGACATAATCATCATTGATATCGTTGACCATCTCAAGAGAATCGGAATCCAGAGCAACTTGCCGCAGATGGGTTGTCGGTTGATGCAGCAACTTTTTTGTAATCGAATGAATCATTGATTCAACGATTTTCTCCTGCTTGGGCGATAGTTCCGCCTTGTCCAAACAGATGTCCAATTCCCTTGAAGTAATCTGTTGAAATTTCTGATGGAGAGCCTTAATTATTGCGTTTATATCAGAAGCTTGCAACTCTGAGTGGAACTTTACAGCTTCTGTTTCGACAATCTGCGCTGCGATTTCCGCCTCCTGTCCCCGTTCTTTGAGGTTGGAAGCGACCACAGCTTCAAGATCGTCGATATTGTACAGAAACGCATTTTCCACACCCGCCACTTCAGGGTCAATATCCCGTGGAACTGCGATGTCGATTAAGAACATGTAGCGGTGTTTCCGCTTTCTCATAATTTCCACGAGGGCTTGGCGGTGGATTAAGTGATGCGAGGCGTTGGTTGAAGTAATCACAATGTCAGCGTCAACGAGGAATTTCAGATCGGCATCATAAGTTAAAGGGGTGCCGCTGAATTTTTCAGCAATCTTCACCGCGTGCTCGTAGGTTCTGTTGGCGACGATTACTTTCGAAACGCCGTTCTCCACAAGGTGTTGCGCCGTTAATTCGCTCATTTCACCCGCACCGATAATGACAACTGTTTTGTCTTCAAGACTCTGAAAGATTTTCTTGGCTAGCTGAACTGCAACAAAACTGATAGACACCGCCCCAGCGCCGATGTTGGTTTCCGTACGAACTCGCTTTCCAACGCGAATTGCTTTCGTGAATAAGCGCTTCAGAGTATCACCACTAGCCCCAGCACATAGAGATTGGTCATACGCCGCTTTCACCTGTCCGAGAATCTGTGGCTCTCCAACAACCATAGAATCGAGGCTTGTTACAACATTGAAGAGATGCCGAATGGCATCAAGATTTTGGTAGCTATATGTAAATTGACCGAGTTGCCGTGGATCGATTTGATGAAAATCTGATAGAAAATCGAACAGTAAGGCACAACCATCTTTGTTGTTGGTCGCCGCATAGATTTCGACGCGGTTGCATGTGGAAAGGATAACAGCCTCCCCATTCTGACGCATTTCTCTAAAGAATCGGTAGGCGTCCGTGAACTGATGCTCGGAGAATGACACCCGTTCTCGACAATTGAGTGGGGCAGTATGGTGGCTGGTACCGACAACAAAAATCTGCTTCATCTGTTTGAGGTTAACGAATCACCTCTAAAATGCGTGTATACTCGGTAGAAACAGGTTGACACCCGCGTAAGTGAACAACACCGCACCAAAACCGATAATTGCAGAATAAGCGGTTTTACGCCCGCGCCAACCGAATATTTGGCGAATGCTGAGTTGCAAAACATAGACAAGCCATGTTGCGACTGTAAAGATAACCTTTGGGTCAACCCATGTCCATTTGACCTCTTGGATATTACGTGTCCAAAAAATCCCGATAACGATCCCTATGGTCATCAGAACTACACCGACGACGATGCACTTATGGCAAATCCGATCCGATCTCCCAAGCGCAGGTAAAAGGTTATAGAGCAGCGTGTGCTTCTTTTCAAGAATCCTCTTTTCCTCAATCAAATACATTAGCCCAATTCCAAATGCTGCGACGAACGCCGCATAAGCTAGAAAGATGAAGGTTGAATGAGTGATGAGCCAATAATTTTGCAGAGCCGGAGAGATTGCTGCGTTTCCCTTCGGTAGGGTGTAGGCGATTAGGTTTGCAATGAAGGCAGCGGGAACAACGAAACTCCCGACAGTGTGCAGTCGAGTCAGGTGGGCGATACACAAATAAATCAAAATAATTGCCCACGCGAAAAAAGAGGCTGAATCATACCAGTACGCCATCGGGAACTCCCCTTGACGCAGCCAGCGTAAAACCAAAAAAATCGAATGTAGAGCGAATCCCCCGATTGTCGCCCAATAAGCGAATCGATGAACCTTTCGATCGCCCGTAGTGAGGAAAAACACGTGAAATATACTTGCTGCCAAATATATCAAGAGCGTCAGTAAAAATAGTATGTCCATGAGTCGTAAAACGCGATGTGTGCGAAATCCGTAAAGCCAAATAAAAGGGAACTGTGCAATTACCCGCCGTCTTCCAGCAGCCCTTCCATGATTTTTCGTTCCCCTATCTGCCGATGAACGTATCGACGTACACGCTCAATCTGCCCTCGACAAATAAGGTTAAACGCGCATTCCGCTGGGCAACTCGAGTTTTCAAAGCGAAAACAGCATTTTTGCGTTTCGTTTGCCTTCCGTTCAAGGAGGGGAATCCGATCGATGAGATTATCGAAAAACTGCTGTCGATCTTGTTGCGTTGGAACGGCTTCCATCACAAGGGGACGCAAAGAACCGAGAAAGTCAATGAACTCTCCGTAACCCTTATTCTCAAATTGATTTGCTAGTTCTCTCTGTAGATGCTTGGCTTTGTCCTGTTCGTCTATGGTTTGTGTATTTGCAGAAATACCGATTATCAGATTCCCATCTATCACCAGAAATGGGGTGATAAACGTCCCTGCCTCTAGGATTTTGAGGTATTCAGACAACTGAATCCGATTGATAGCGTTTGTCAGACCGTTTCCTAGACGGGGGGCGAAAACAGAGTTTTCACAGTTCGATTCTATGTTGTCGATATAAACAAGAAAAGCACCCGAAAGACGATCCAAATCGTCGTGCGTCGGATCAATTTGTTCAACCGACGCACCACACTGTCTCAACAGATTCACGCGTCGTTCAATCTCCTCGCTCATGATGTGGGGGTTACGAACGACGTTACAACGACGATTCTCCAGCAAAAAATAGACCGGATACGGATGACCCTGGTTCTCGCGAGAAGGTGTGAAGTTCGCGTCAATCGGTGCTGTGTAAAGAGATTCGGTTCTGAACTTTGCTTCGAGATATTCTCGGATACGTCTGGATATCGCTGGACTTTTCCCGCTCGTGGAGATACTAATCGTCAAATCTCCATGCGTCACAACAGACGCCGCTGCAAAGGTGCATTCAGGAATCACATCAACGACGTTAACGAGATTAATCCCATGAACCTCGTGAGCATCTTCAAATACCTGTGTATTGATTTCAGGGCAATCCGTTGCTGCACAAACAAGGAACATCCCTTCCGAGTCGCCCCGTTGAAATTGGCGTTGGTGCCATTGAATCCGACCCGCTTGTGCAAGCTGTTTGAGCGCCTTTGTCGCCTCGGGGCTAATCAGCGTCACCATCCCGCCGCAACGCAGAAGGGAGAAGACTTTGCGGTCAGCAACAATTCCTCCTCCGAAAACGAGGCATTTTCGATCCTGGAGGTTCAAATGTGCAGGGTAGAACATAAAATTGTATTAAATCTGAGATTCAATAAGGGCGTCTAACACCCTATTGCGAAACCATCACCGGTCTCTGGATACGACATAATCTGCGAGTTGTTCAAGCGCGTTCTTGGCGAGCGTGTCCGGTAACGCTACCAAAGCCGCTTTTGCACGATCCGCATATTCTTGGGCAATCTGAAGACTATATTCTTGGATCCGATACCGCCGAAGCAGATCTGTAATCCAACCAATCGCCCAATCCTCGTCGGCTTCCGTGCTAAAGATACGTTCTAACGTCCCCTTCTCCTCGGAAGTACAAACGCCCCGTGTATAAATCATAGGGAACGTCAACTTGCCTTCGCGTAAGTCATTGAAAGATTCCTTGCCCAACTTTGTTTGATCGGATACAAGATCGAGAAGATCGTCGATTATCTGAAATGCGGCGCCAATTGATTCGCCGTATTCTGTCAATACTTGGATGACCTCCGGATCTTTCGTTCCGAGCATCGCTCCCATTTCGCATGAGGCAGTGATGAGCTTCCCCGTTTTTAGCCCGACAATCTTCAAATAGTCATCCTGCGAAACATTGAAATCCCCGTTTTTGTAAGCGTGGATGACTTCTCCTTCACACATCGCCTGAGTTGTGTCTGAGAGAATACGCATCGCTGGGTCATCGGCGCATCGAGCGACAAGCATCGAAAGGACTCGCGCATGAAGATAATCGCCAACAAGCACTGCGACTTTGTTTCCCCACTTGGAATGCAACGTTTCACGTCCCCGCCGGATCGGGGCTTCATCAAGGACATCGTCATGGACGAGCGATGCAACGTGGATCAGTTCAGCAACAGCTGCAAGTATATGCGCCTCCTCACCTTCATATCCGCACGCTTTTGCAGAAAGAACCAGCAGAATTGGCCGGAACCGCTTCCCACCGCCTTCAATCACATGTTGTACGGCAAGATCGACAAAGTCGTAATGACTCGTCGTTTTTTCGAGGAGTTGTTTTTCGATTGCATCTAAATCGTCAGCAATAAACTGGCAAATCTCACTGAGGTTCGTTGTTGACATCTGCCTTCATCCGTGAGAATAAGAATTAGCCTTTGTGGAAAAACATAATCGTACATCGCGTCATACGCGAACTGTGGCACATCAGACGAATTTCGTTTTACCCGTCCTTCTTCATTTCCACATCCTAGAGTCGGGACAACACTTCATCCGCGGCGCGCACAGTCTGATCGACATCACTTTGGGAGTGAGAGAGTGAAACAAAACCCGCTTCAAATTGAGAGGGTGCGATGTATACGCCCCGCTCAAGCAACCCCCAAAAATACTGACCAAAGCGATTGATGTTCGATGTCTGCGCAGTCTCGTAATCAGTGACGGTTTTATTCGTGAAATGGAACATTAACATCGATCCGACTCGGTTGTGGTAAGCATCGATTCCGTGTCGATCCGTCACATCTTTGAGCCCTTCAGCGAGCGCTTGGGCGTGACTTTCGAGCTGTTCATAGACGCCAGGTTCAGCAAGAGTTTTCAGCGTGGCAATCCCTGCGGACATCGCCAGTGGATTGCCCGATAGCGTGCCAGCTTGATAGACATCACCGAGCGGAGCAACGCTTTTCATGATATCTTTTCTACCGCCGTAAGCGCCAACCGGCATCCCGCCACCGATGACTTTGCCTAAGCAGGTCATATCGGGGAAGACGCCGTAGCGGGATTGCGCCCCACCGTACACTACCCGAAATCCGGTGATGACTTCGTCGAAAATCAGGAGAATATCGTGTTCGGAGGTGATTTCACGAAGTTCAGCCAAGTAACCCTCATGTGGCGGAATGACGCCCATATTTCCCGCAATCGGCTCAATGATTAGACATGCGACATGACCAGAATTCGCTTCGATGGTTCGGCGCACTGCGTCAGCGTCATTAAAGGGAACCACGAGAGTATGACTGGTGAAATCGGTCGGAATCCCTGTGCACTCTGGAAGTCCAAACGTTGCAACTCCAGAGCCGGCTTTGGCGAGAAGCGCATCAACATGCCCGTGATAACAACCCGCGACTTTGATAACCTTGTCGCGCCCTGTGTACCCACGCGCCACACGGATTGCGCTCATTGTAGCCTCC
Source organism: Candidatus Poribacteria bacterium (assembly GCA_965198175.1). Taxonomy (GTDB): domain Bacteria; phylum Poribacteria; class WGA-4E; order WGA-4E; family PCPOR2b; genus JAPPKS01. Next base: position 4,138,161 of record OZ240245.1, on the reverse strand, counting down.
GTGCCGGAGTTGACCATCCGAACCACATCGATCGACGGAACGGCATTGACGATGAGTTCGGCGAGTTCGGTTTCTAAGGCGGTCGGAGCGCCGAAACTCGTGCCGTTTTCCATTGTACCTTTGATTGCATCCAGAACCCGCGGATGGGCATGTCCAAGGATTAAAGGTCCCCACGACGCAACATAATCAATATATTCATTCCCATCAATGTCATAAATCTTGGATCCTTTGCCACGTTGAACAAAAAGGGGATTCCCGCCGACCGCGCGAAAGTTTCTCACTGGGCTATTGACGCCACCGGGGATGAACTGTTGTGATTTTTGCCACGCTTCTAGGGATTTGGTGTTGTTCAAGGGGTTGCTCCTCTAAATTTATCCTTCAAGCCATTCCACAACCGACTTCGCAAAGTAGGTCAAAATTATATCCGCACCTGCACGTTTAATGCTGGTGAGCACCTCCAGTGCAACCCGCCTTTCATCAATCCAACCGTTCTGTGCAGCGGCTTTAATCATCGCATATTCCCCGCTTACGTTATATGCAGCAACGGGTACCTGAAAACTTTCTTTTACTCGGGAAATTACATCAAGATAGGAAAGCGCAGGCTTGACCATGATGATGTCCGCGCCTTCCTCAAGATCCAACGCGACTTCGCGTAGCGCTTCTTCCGCGTTCGGAGGATCCATTTGATAAGAGCGGCGATCGCCGAACTGGGGGGCGGATTCCGCAGCTTCTCGGAAGGGTCCGTAAAAGGCAGAGGCGTATTTCGCGGCGTACGCCATTATTGGGATTTGATCGTATCCATTTTCATCCAACGCTTCCCGAATGGCGCCAATCCGCCCGTCCATCATATCCGATGGTGCGATTACGTCTGCCCCGGCGCGGGCGTGGGACAGCGCCGCCTTGGCTAGTAGCGACAAAGTTGCATCATTTAGCACTTCTCCCTCGTGAACAACGCCACAATGTCCATGATCCGTATATTCGCAGAGACAGACGTCGGTCATCACGAGGAGATCTGGAACGGCATCCTTGATCGCTCGAATCGCTTGCTGGATAATCCCATCGTCTGCGTACGCTTCCGAACCGACTGAGTCCTTAAATTGCGGAATCCCGAATAAGATGATTCCCGGAATCCGAAGGACAGCCAACGTTTTCGCCGCCTTGACGAGCCTATCGACCGAATATTGACAACATCCCGGCATTGAAGGGATTTCATAGGCGACATCAACCCCGTGAACAACGAACATGGGGTAGATTAAGTCATCGGTGCACAGTGTCGTTTCCCGAACAAGCCGACGTAAATTTTCGTTGGCGCGGAGCCGCCGTGGGCGAAAAATGGGAAAGTGGCTCATCTTTCCCTCCTTGATTCAGAGTCTTTTCGCATCCTTTTATCTCTAACGCGACTTTGCCAAAGTGCGCTCACATTTAGAAAAGGCGTTGGGGCATTCAGGGACCGTTAAACGACCGATGTCGAGGTGGTCGCGGATTCATGTTGCAAAAAGTAAGAGAGCCGCTCCAGCTCAATCGAGAAATCGACGTTCCTCAACTTGATGTGGCGAGGTGCCGTCAGTCGAGCCGGGGCAAAGTTAAGGATTGCGCGGACACCCGCTAAAACAAAGATATCTAATACATTCTGAGCCGCCTGGGGAGGAACAGCGATGATTCCAATTTCAATTTGCTCGCATTGGACCATTTGAGGCAACCGATCAGGATTATGGATTACCACATTGTTGATGACCTGATTCCACTTTTGGGCATCGTTATCAAACGCAGCGATAATTTCAAAATTGTGTTCACGAAGAACGCGGTAACCGAGCAAGGCGCTCCCTAAATTCCCCACGCCGACAAGGGCAATTTTTCGGCGAACATGAACGCCGAGAATTTCGTTAATCGATCGTCCGAGAGCACAAACCTCATAACCAATCCCCCGCTTTCCAAACTGACCGAAATAGGCGAGGTCTCTCCGAATCTGAGTTGCCGGAAAACTGATTCGTTCTGATAAGTCTCTCGACGAAACAACAGTCGTTCCTTCTTCCTCAAGCGTTGCAAGAAGTCGGGAGTATAGAGAAAGCCGATGAATCGTACCTTCGGAGATGGCTTCAGACTGAATAGAATTTGAGCGAGATTCTGGCATTCGATCGAACTTCAAGACGGTGATAAATTGATACATTATAACTGATCTCTACTTGAAGCGCAAGAAAAAGCGGAAGCACAACACGGAAACTCGTGGGTAGGGGAATCGATGCGGTGAAATTTGACGACAAGAACCCGTGGGCGGATTCAGAGAATGGGAAGAAAAAGGGGAAGGATAACAGGGACAGATTAAAAGCGGTTTGTGATGAACGGCTGCGAATCCCAACGCTTGTTTCGTGCACGGTTACCCGTCATGGAACACCAAATCCCAAAGCCGCTCAACTAAACTTGCCAAGGGTAGTCCGACAACATTGAAGTAACAGCCTTCGATTCGTTCGACAAAGGCAGCCGCTCTCCCTTGAACGCCGTAAGCGCCTGCCTTATCCAACGCTTCTCCACTACGGACATACGCTAGTATCTCTCGTCGATGTAATTTCCTAAACTGAACGACGGTTTTTTCCTGCCACACAGTCTCACGTCTTCGTTCGAGATCCACAAGGGCGACGCCAGTCATCACTTCATGGCACACTCCGCTCAGTTGCGTCAGAATCTCAATTGCGTGTTCTGTGTGCTCCGGTTTGCCGATGCCCCGCTGATTGATGACAACAACGGTGTCCGCACCGATGACAAGCCCATTTTTTTGATTTGCTGCAACGGCTTTAGCCTTTGTCAGAGCAAGCTTCTGCACTGCTGTATCGGGCGATGTGTCAATGATTGCCGATTCGTCGACCCAGCTTGGACATATTTGGAACTCAAGCCCAATCTGTTTCAGTAAGTTCGCGCGCCGTGGAGACGCCGAAGCGAGCACAATCTTGGGAAAATGTTCGAGTAAGTCTGATTTCTCAATCATTCTACACGGTCAAGTTCCTAAACTTCAGTTTAACCGATACCACCATCGCTTACCTTCAGAGCGCATCTGTAATAGTTCGGCTTTCATGAGTTCCTCTAACCCTTGGTCGATTTCTTCCTTGGATAGGCTGGCAAACCGTCGTAGACGGTGATGCAACCGGGGGGCGCGAAACCATTCCTCCGCTTTGGGAGGAAGGTCTTTATTCCGAAAAACGCCGAGTGCGCTGTACAGGTAGAGCGCTGCTGAAGAAAGTCCCACCAATGGGTTAACCGTTGTGTTGTGGGGTTCGATTCCTGGCATAGCGATCGTCAACTCCTTCCGTTCATTGCTTGGGGGCGTTAATGTATAACGTTCAAACCCAACAAACGGTTTCGAAAACAATCGGTGACCGGAAAAATGTCGAAATTCCCCTGAGTGCAGAAAGGTGCGTTTCTGTTGAATCCGCCGAAATTTTGTGTTAAAATTCCTTATTGAACAATATGAACAAAACGTCTTTTATTGCGAGATTCGAGCACAACCGAAGACACGAAATTGAATCCTGCAGTTCGGATTTGGATGGAGGCAAATCACGATGACGAACTTATCAAAAGAAAAATGTGTCGCCTGCCGCCGTGACGCACCGCGGGTCACGGCAGAGGAAATTACCGAACTTAACCCGCAGATTCCCCAATGGCACCTCATCGAGCGAGAGGGCATCAAGCGGTTGGAGCACATGTTTCGCTTCTCGAATTTCGCCGAAGCACTGGCGTTTACCGACAATATCGGTGAACTGGCGGAATCTGAAGGACATCACCCGGCAATCCTGACGGAGTGGGGCAAAGTCACAGTGACTTGGTGGACACACAAAATCAGAGGGTTACATCGCAACGATTTCATCATGGCGGCAAAGACCAATCAGATTTATTCATCGTTGTAATATTAAGGCTTCCAATTATGAGTGTCTTCCGTGAACATTACATCGGCGGACTGGTCGCCTACAGCGCTTTCTTCATTGTCTCAGTCAGCGCATCGGTGGTAGGTTCTCTCTCGCTTCAATACCCAATCAATTGGAATCCAACCATTTCCTTGGATCCGTGGAAGATTGGGGGCTGTTTCACGATTGCTGTGCTGTCAGGATTGTGGCCCGACGTAGATATCAGGAGCAAGAGCCAATCCATCTTTTATCGAATCTTTCTCGCGTTTAACCTGATATTGATTTGGCGTGAACACTATATCGAATCGGCGTTTCTCGGACTCTTTGCGATGCTACCGCTCATCGGGAAACATCGGGGTTGGACGCATTCCCGGCTGACTATGCTCCTGTTGCCTGCGATTTTTCTGATTCTACCATTTTACTTCGAGAGTGAGGTGTTCGATTGGAGGAATGCTTTATCGTCGCGAAATCTGGATCTGGTCAAAAATGGATTGCCCTTCTATGTCGCAAGCGTAATTGGGTACGCAACGCACTTACATCTGGATGGAATACTTCTTCGTTCCCGCAAGGCACAAAGACGTAGAGCGCAAACCCACTGAAGTATCGGGGTTGTAGAAAAAAGCGCTATCCGTTAGCACACTCGCGGTTAAACTCTCAAGGTACTGTAGGATTTGTCGGATGGCACCGTAACACAGCTCTCCATTACGGCTGATGCCTCAAGTAATCCCATCCGAACGGGCATTGAAGCTACACGTCACACGCCCTTCATAAGGGGAGAACCAATCAATTGCGTATGGCAAGCGGAAGTGCGTAAGCCCTGCCATTTTCACCGTTTCTTGAGTTTTCCCCACACCATAAACTTCTTAAAACGAGGTTCAACCGCCCTTGGCGGCGGATGCGATTCGGCATCCCACGGTTTTGTTGGTGGGTTGGCATTGAACTCCTCATCATTCGTGAAGCCGTCTCGGTCCGAGTCCGCCCCACCGAGCTCCTTTGTATATCTGTCGCCCGCTGGGATAGCAATTGCGTCATAGTCCTTGCCAAAGGCGTTTCGTGCGCCGCCGCCCTCGGGATTGATGTGACATGTCGCGCAATTCCAGTTTTTTCCTCTGTCCGGCAGCTTTTCTAGTCGGAAAGCACGACTACTCGAAACGGATACCCAAATCCAAAATAAGAAGCATGCAGAGAGCATAAACAGAAACGATAGTGCCTTTATGGAGCTCATATCGGGGTTCCTTATTTATAATGTTCCTGGTATTACAGCAATCATCTGGTCACATGATACTATTTTCTTATCAACATCTTGCGCGTCGCGGTGAAGTCGTTTGCCCTCAACGTGTAGAAATAGAGACCACTTGCCACAGACTCGCCACGCTGATTGCGACCATCCCAATACACCGCACGGCTGCGGCTCTGATACAGTCCCGCCGCTTGATGCCCTACATCCAAACGCCGAACCACTTCACCGTTCATATCATAAATCGTTAGTGTTACCTCGGCGGGCGTTGCCAACTGATACGGTATCCAGGTTTCAGGATTAAACGGATTCGGGTAGTTGGGTTGCAACGAGGTCTCTTGGGGGATTAGCGAGGCTAACAGCGCTTCAAGATTTTTTATGCCTTGTCGAAAGACAATTGAACCATCATCTGCAAGCCGTGCCTGCGCGATCCACGCCTCTATCGTCGCGGCGTCTACGCTATCTGTTCCAATCGCGGGCGCGGCGGCGTTCGTGGTATCGCCAATCCTCCGTGCCACGATCGTGAGATCGAAAATGTCGACCACACCATCGCCATTAAGATCGACATCCGAGTCGGGGGATACGCTCTGGCCGAACTGCCGTGCAACGAGAATCAGATCCAGAATATCGACATCGCCGTCACGATTTATATCGCCGCTCAGTAGTCGTTCCTCCACAGTGATGTAAACTTCAAGAGGTCCCGCAGGGATAATTTCGCCGGTACTAGACCCGAATTTGAAATTTTGCAATGTCAAGGCTGTTTCGCCATTAGATTTCGTCTTGAAAGTCACCTGAAGGATGGCGCCGCTGCCGTCCACGCCGCGTTCTGAAAATAGTGCCGCATTAAGCCCTGTAATTTTACCCGCTGTGTTATCAATGCGCCCATCCTGAAAGAATGTCGTGCCGCCATCGGTCTTCAGGAAATCGCCTTCGCTCACGTCAACAGCTTCAAGCAAGGCAGGGTCGTAGGCGATATCAAACTGCCAACCCGCCAAGTCGGAGACATTTTCTGCGCGGACATCGAAGGTAAAGGTAGTACCGAGGTAAATTGGCACATCGGAAAAGGCGTAGCTTATACCGGTCGCCACCGTGTATTCGGTGCCGGGTTCAAACCCAAAAAAGGAGTTATAACTGGCCTCAATCGCCACTAGCAAGATATTTTTGCCCTGCCGAAGTGTGACCGGTAGAAAATCCGTGTAATCAGCCGACGAATTGTAACTGAAGGACTCGTAAATCAGATCTCCGTTCAGCCACACCTTAAAACTGCTGCGGCTGCCAACATACAGCGTCGTATCTTGTTGCCGCGGTGAATAAAGGGACACAGTACCATAGACGATGGCGCCATCAATGCGGCCTCCAAGCATTTGCTCAACGTTTTTCCACCCCGCAGCCGGGAGCCCGCGGGATGTCCACACATCATCCCCGACAGATTTTCCCGCGGTTGCCCCATGGGTGGCAATCTCGACCTCTGTTACTCTGTCCCCACTCGCTTCTGCCAATAAATCCGCATTGTTATGCAGCGATGTATCCGGTATTGTGACCCATAACCATGGTCCCTTTATTTTCGGAGCCTCGGTGGGGAACGCGGGATTACCATGCCAAATGAATGTTATTTTTTCGCGTAACCCCGCTAGCGGCGAAAGGTCAGTGATTTCGTTGTTATGGACCCCTAACCACTTTAAGTTGGTTAGCCCTGCAAGGGGCGATATATCCGAGATTTGATTGTTATAGACCCCTAACCACTCCAAATTGGTTAGCCCTGCGAGCGACGATACATCCGATATGGCATTGAATCCAAGATTCAGGTTGTTTAAGCCGGTTAAGCCTGCGAGTGGCGATACATCCGATATTCCGTTCAGATGGACCTGTAAGAATGCTAATTTGGTTAATCCTGTAAGCCCGGATATGTCCGAGATTTTGTTGGCAGAAAGCTGCAGGTAATTTAGCTCGGTTAAGCCTACGAGTGGCGATAAATCCGATATTCTGTTGAGATTGAGCCCGAGCTGAGTTAAATTTGTTGCATGCTGCAGCCCTGTCAAATCACGCACACCCTTGTTCACCACCCAAAGGATTGTCAACTCCTTCATCTCCTCCACGGTAATCGGTGCATCAGCGCTTTTCCCAAGCGTCTCCGCAATGGCGGCACGCAGATTCGTATCCGGGATATTGACATATGCACCCGGCAACTCATCGGGCGGCGTCACGTCGGAAGGCTCTCCACCCTCCAACGCGTTCAGCACATCTTGAAAACTAGATGTCCAGGCGTCCCGTTTCATGCTCCCGTTCTCACCATCTAGGGCTAACAAACCCAAATTTTGTAACCCTAATTTCTCACGAACATTTTGAAGAAAGGTCTCGGTCCCCAATCCAACCACGGCAGCGGCATATGCCGCGTCCACAGGTCCCTGAAACACCTCGTGGAAACGTGATATCGGCTCAACCCCGCCAAACTGACCACCCGTAGCTTCAAGCGCGTTACGGTAGCGGTTTATATCTTCTTCTACACGCGCATCCAAGTCTGACTTTTGAACGTAGAGTCGTAGTGCTTGCGCTTTGTCGTAAGGCGGGTTGGCGTGACTCTCAATCGCTGAACGCACTTGGTCTTCGAATTTATTCATGCCCTCGATGTGGCAACCAAAACAGGAAAGTCCGTTGCGCACTGTCGGGTCGCTCGCAGCGGGGTTGGAAACAATGTTTATCGGGGCTTCATTCAACCGGAAACCGGAAGCATCGACAATTAAGTATCCTTGCAAACCATTTGGTAGGTTGAAGATAATCTCCCCGCCATCTTGCGTGAAATCGAGCGGGTGTGTAAAGATGTTCTGTGTTCCGATACTTCCGGCAAAGTCATAGCTTTTCCAATACGCCCCGTATCGAGAGGCATGGCGTTCTACCACTCGGTTGTTGTTAGAGACACCCGAATTGTTGAACCCCGCCCGCCAGACCCGATCCCCTGGTGCATTGGTAAGGTTTCGGTCGACATTGACCTCCAATCGGGTTTCCAACTCACTGTCCGTCAACGGCAGAGAAAGCAGGTCGTGGTAGAGTGGCGGGCTAGATGCGGTTGCAAGAAACCAGTCAATATGAACCGAAGGTATGACACAGTTCATCTCCGTCTGTAACCGATCCAGTTGTTCCCGCAGCGCGGTCTGTGCGGGTGCGTCAAACGAGATATGATAGGGATACACATCTTCTATTTTCGTCCAGCCATCATTGACGTCCCACTCGTAGTGCCGCAGATCGATGTAGAATATTGTCTGTTGCGGGTCGATGGGTTGTGGGTTGGTGACTTCAAGCCTCCATGAGAGGCTATTGATTAGTTTGGAGAGTGCTTTGCGGTACTCACGAAGTATCTCCACCCTCTCACCCGCGTTGTAGAGATGGGTAAGTGTCAAGTAGCGGGCGAAGGCACGGTCAAAGGGTGCGAGCGACATGAGGTGGGATTCAATGGTATCAAGTATTTCAACGGGGGAAATGAAGGGACTATCAATTATGGGCGTTGCTGCCCAATCGGGCGCGCCGGCTAAAATCCAGCGTCGAATGATGTCAATGGATTGATCGGGCAGAGGTTCCGTTCCAAGTGGCATCTGTAACCCACCATCCTCAGTGGGACCAAGCAGGCGCTTGTACAAATCGGAGGCATCGGGGCTGCCCGGTATAACCGTACCCCCTTCGATTAGCAAGTCGTGTTCCATCAGGAGTACGTCTCGATAGGCGCCTTCGGGACCGTGGCAGTTAAGACAGTTTTGTTCAAAGATGGTATAAGCATCTTGAGCTAATTGTGACTGGGCGGATACATGTTGAGTCCCCACAATAAGGAGCAACAGCGCGAAAACCGTGATGCGGTGCCGAACCACAATCAAAGTACAAACGAAATGGCGCTTAAGCATTTAGAAAATCTCCGAATCAACAACCAATTTAGCGTCCAGAATAACGACATCTTTTCAAAGGGTATTCACGCCTCTGAAAGTCCAATATTAACTGAATTACTACACACTGTCAATATGAAATATGACATTAGCATTTATTACGCCCAAGGTTATCGGTATGACAGCCAACATCTGGTCATTTGATACTATTTTCTTATCAACATCTTGCGCGTCGCGGTGAAGTCGTTTGCCCTCAACGTGTAGAAATAGAGACCACTTGCCACAGACTCTCCACGCTGATTGCGACCATCCCAATACACCGCACGGCTGCGGCTCTGATACAGTCCCGCCGCTTGATGCCCTACATCCAAACGCCGAACCACTTCACCGTTCATATCATAAATCGTTAGTGTTACCTCGGCGGGCGTTGCCAACTGATACGGTATCCAGGTTTCAGGATTAAACGGATTCGGGTAATTGGGTTGCAACGAGGTTTCTCGGGGGATTAGCGCAGCTAGCAGCGCTTCAAGATTTTTTATGCCTTGTCGAAACACAATTGAACCATCATCTGCAAGCCGTGCCTGCGCGATCCACGTCTCTATCGTCGCGGCATCTACGCTATCTGTACCAATCGCGGGCGCGGCGGCGTTCGTGGTATCGCCAATCCTCCGTGCCACGATCGTGAGATCGAAAATGTCGACCTCCCCATCGCCATTAACATCGACATCCGAGTTGGGGGATACGCTCTGGCCGAACTGCCGTGCAACGAGAATCAGATCTAGAATATCGACATCACCGTCACGATTTACATCCCCGCTCAACAGCCGTTCCTCCACAGTGATGTAAACTTCATGAGGTCCCGCGGGGATAATTTCCCCGGTGCTAGACCCGAATTTGAAATTTTGCAATGTCAAGGCTGTTTCGCCATTAGATTTCGTCTTGAACGTCACCCGAAGGATGGCGCCGCTGCCGTCCACACCGCGTTCTGAAAATAGTGCCGCATTAAGCCCTGTAATTTTACCCGCTGTGTTATCAATGCGCCCATCCTGAAAGAATGTCGTGCCGCCATCGGTCTTCAGGAAATCGCCTTCGATCACGTCAACAGCTTCAAGTCGAGCAGGGTCGAAGGCGATATCAAACTGCCAACCTGCCAAGTCGGAAACATTTTCTGCGCGGACATCGAAGGTAAAAGTATCGCCGAGGTAGATTGGCGTCTCGGAAAAGGCGTAGTCTATACCGGTTGCCACCGTGTATTCGGTGCCGGGTTCAAACCCAAAAAAGGAGTTATAGTTGGCTTCAATCGCCACTAACAAGACATTTCTGCCCTGCCGAAGCGTGACCGGGAGAAAATCCGTGTAATCAAACGAAGCATGGTAACCAAGGGACTGGTAAATCAGATCTCCGTTGAGTAACACCTTAAAACTGTTATGGCTGCCAACATACATCGTCGTTTCTTGTTGCCGGGGTGAGTAAAGGGACACAGTGCCATAGACGATGGCGCCATCTATGCGGCCTCCAAGCATCTGCTCAACATTCCCATCCCCCGTAGGCGGGAGTCTGCGGGATGTCCACACATCATCTCCGACCGATTTTCCCGCGGTTGCCCCATGGGTAGCAATCTCCGCCTCTGTCACCCCGCCGCCGCTCGCTTCTGCCAATGAATCTGTGCCCGAGAGGAGTCTTGTATCCGGTACTACGACCCATAACCAGGGTCCCTCTATTTTCGGAGCGTCGGTGGGGAACCCCGGATTGCCGTGAGAAAGGACTGTTGTATTTTCTCGTAACCCAGCGAGAGGCGAAAGGTCAGTGATTTCATTGTTATAGACCCCCAACCATTTCAAGTTGGTTAGCCCTGCGAGTGGCGATACATCCGAGATTTGATTGATATGGACGCCTAACCATTTCAAGTTGGTTAGCCCTGCGAGTGGCGATACATCCGAGATTTGATTGCTTCCAATATCCAGATGATTTAACCCGGTTAGCCCTGCGAGTGTCGATATATCCGAGATTTGATTGTTATAGACGCTTAACCATGTTAAGTTGGTTAGCCCTGCAAGCGGCGTTGGGTTCGAGATGTCGTTATCTCCAACATTTAGCCATGTCAAGTTGATTAACCCCGCAAGGGACGATATATCCTGTATGTCATTTTGTCCAAGATCTGATCTATTTAACCCGGTTAACCCTGCAAAGGGCAGTATGTCGGATACCTGATTTCTGTAAATGTGCAACGCCGTGAGGTTTTTCAAGTTCCTCACGGGCGATATGTCGGACACCTGATTATCACCAACGTCTAGGTGCGTGAGATTCGTTAAATCCCTCACAGCAGATATGTCGGATACCTGATTTCTGTAAATGTGCAACGCCGTGAGGTTTTTCAAGTTCCTCACGGGCGATATATCGGACACCTGATTATCACCAACCTCTAGGTGTGTGAGATTCGTTAACCCCTTCACAGGCGATAGGTCGGATGCCTGATTGTGACGAGCCCAGAGTTCGCGCAATTCGATTAAGCCTGTGATCGGCGACAGGTCGGATATGTTGTTACCCCAAATAGATAAAAACTCCAGATCTATCAATCCTGCAACCTGCGATAGGTCGGATACCTGATTATCACCAACATCTAGGTGTGTGAGATTCGTTAACCCCTTCACAGGCGATAGGTCGGATACCTGATTGTGAGGAATACTTAACCGAGTTAGCTTTGTTGCATGCTGCAACCCTGTCAAATCCTGCACACTGTTGTGCCGCAAATCAAGGATTCTCAGCTTTCCCATTTCCTCCACGGTAATCGGAGCATTGGCGCTTTTGCCAAGCGTTTCCGCAATGGCTGCGCGCAGATTAGAATCCGGAATACTGACATGCGCCCCCGGCAACTCATCGGGCGGCGTCACAACTGAAGGCTCTCCACCCTCTATGACGTACATCACATCTCGAAAACTAGATGTCCAAGCGTCCCGCTTCACGCTCCCGTTCACAGCATCTAAGGCTAACAAACCCAAGTTCTGTAACGCCATATTTTCACGAACCTTTTGTAGGAAGGTCTCGGTCGCCAACCCAACCACGGCAGCGGCATATGCCGCGTCCACAGGTCCCTGAAACACCTCGTGGAAACGTGAAATCGGTTCAACCTCGCCAAACTGTCCGCCCGTAGCTTCAAGCGCGACACGGTACCGCGTCGTATCTTCCTCTACGCGGGCATCCATGTCTGCCTTTTCAACGTAGAGCCGTAGCGCTTGCTCTTTGTCGTAAGGCGGGTTGGTGTGACTCTCAATCGCTGAACGCACTTGGTCTTCAAAGGAATTCATACCCTCCGTGTGGCAGCCGAAACAAGAAATCCCGTTCCGCACCGTCGGGTCGCTCGCCGCAGGGTTGGAAACGATGTTTATCGGCGCTTCATCCAACCGGACACCAAACGCATCGACAATCAAGTATGCTTGCAAACCGTTGGGCAAGTTGAATATCATCTCCCCGCCATCCCGCGTGAAATTGAGCGGGTGTGTAAAGATGTTCTTTGTTCCGGTACTTGTGGCAAAGTCGTAGCTTTTCCAATACGCCCCATATCGAGAGGTATGCCGTTCTACTACTCGGTTGTTGTTAGAGACGCCCGAATTGTTGAATCCCGCCCGCCAGACGCGAACCCCCGGCGCATTGACAAGGTTTCTCTCGACATTTACTTCCAATAGCGTTTCCAACTCGCTATCCGTAAGTGGTAGAGAAAGCAGGTCGTGGTAGAGCGGCGGGCTAGATGCAGCCGCAAGAAACCAGTCAATGTGAACCGAAGGTATGACACAGTTCATCTCCGTCTGTAACCGATCCAGTTGTTCCCGCAGCGCGGTCTGTGCGGGTGTGCCAAACGAGGTATGATAGGGATACACATCTTCTATCTTAGCCCAGCTCTCATTTACGTCCCACTCGTAGTGGCGTAGATCGATGTAGAAAATCGTCTGTTGCGCGTCAATGGGTTGTGGGTTGGTGACTTCAACCCCCCATGAGAGGCTATTGATTAGTTTGGAGAGCGCTTTGCGGTATTCTTGAAGCAATTCCACCCGCTCACCGGCGTTATAGAGATGAGTAAGCGTCAAGTAGCGGGCGTAGGCACGGTCAAAAGGTGCAAGCGACATGAGGTGGAATTCAATGGCATCAAGGATTTCATCAGGAGAAATGAAGGGCCTATCGGTTATGGGCGCTGCTGCCCAATCGGGCGCACCAGCCAATATCCAGCGTCGAATGGCATCAATGGATTGAGTGGGCAAAGGATCCGTTCCAAACGGCATCTGTAACCCCCCATCCTCAGTGGGACCAAGCAGGCGTTTATACAAATCGGAGGCGTTGGGGTTGCCCGGAACAACCGTACCGCCTTCGATAAGTTCGACGTAATCCATCAGCAGTATTTCTCGATATGCGCCTTCGGGCCCGTGGCAGTTAAGGCAGTTTTGTTCAAATATGGAATAAGCATCTTGAGCTAGCTGCGATTGGGCGTATACGTGTTGAGAACCTACGAGGAGGGTCCACAATAGAGCGATGAATGCGATGCCGTGACTCCGAGCCCCAATCAAGCGGATATGAAATGACGGTTCCAGCATAGAGAGTGTCTCCTTATCAATAACCAATTTCGCGTCCAGAAAAACGAGGTCTTCTCAAAGAACATTCATGTCTTTGAAAGTTTATTATTAACTGAATTACTACACCCTGTCAACATAAAATTTGCTATTAGTTTGTATTATGCACCAAAAGTTTATTGTTATATTTTCGGTCTACGGTGACTTCTTCTGTCAAAGCTGATAGTATACTATATTTAGGGCTAGAATTGTCTTAAAAAGTGCACGTCTGTACTCGTATGACGACAGAAACACACGGCATGATTTACAACGAAGCGTGTTGCCATATAAGATTAGCAAATTATATTGCGCCCCGTCTACACCGATTCGTCAGCGCTATACCAAAGTTTCACTTTTGAATAGCGCAACCGAATCTTTGGTACATTTTTTTCTCTAAACTCTTTTCAAGTGTGCTAAAATATAAACTGTTGTGCGTTCCAGAGGTGCGAGTGCAACACGAAAAGAATGTGGGTTGAATCCCCACCACGGGCATATGTCCTCGTGAGCCCGATTGTGGGTTTACCGTCCTAGAGGGCGGTGGATTGCGAGCCTACAAGGCGAACAATTGCCTGGGGTGTCGGTCGTCGTGATGCTTTAACATTCCAAAAACTATACGACAAAAGTAAAGGAAGCAGATTACCCTTACTAATTCAACCACTCGTCACTACAGTAATATTATCACCAGAAGAACCAAAGTTGTCTGCAAAAGCCAGGAAATGATTAAGGTGTTCATCAGATTAACAATTACATTCCAAAAAGGATTATAGTATATGGCAAATGGCAAGAAATGTTCCTATCCATATTCAGGTAACACTCTCAAAATAACTGCTCTTATCTTTCTGTTTTTTAGCATTGTACAAGTGAATGATACGTACGCAGACATTGTCAAAATCAGGTCTGGTGATTCGGTAAGTCGCGACAGTTTGGGGCACAGCGTCTCCATCAGTGGAGAATATGCCATTGTCGGAGCACCGGGACCAATCGGAGACTCAGGCACGGCACAAATTTTCTCTCTGAGCGCAAGAGGTTGGATTCGGCAGGTGAAACTCACGGCTAGTGATGCAGCGCCGGGCGACAAATTTGGATCGAGCGTTTCTATGAGTGGAGATTACGCCATTGTAGGTGCGCCGGGAGATTCAACACTAGGACCAGAGGCAGGTGCAGCGTACGTTTATTTTCGTAAACAGACCGGTTGGGTACTACAGGCAAAATTAACCCCTTCCGACGGAGAGCCAGAAGACCTATTTGGATTCTCGGTCCAAATGGATCGGGATACTGTTATCATTGGATCTTACCGGAGCAACGCGCCTGGAGCGGATGCCGGGAGTGCATATATCTTCGTGCGTCGCGGTACTGATTGGATTCAACAGGCAAGACTAATCGCCGATGATGCGAAATCATTTGAATGGTTAGGTTACGCTGTTGCCATAAGCGGAAATACCGCCATCATTGGGGCAATACGATCCAATACAACAGGTGAAGATTCGGGGGCGGCGTATATCTTCGTGCGTAACGGGGATATTTGGGTGCAACAGGCGAAACTTGTCGGGGACAACATAGAGTCGCGAGACAACTTTGGATTCTCTGTTGCTATCAGTGGAGATATTGTTGTCGTTGGCTCACCAAACAATACCTCTACAGGTTCCGCCTATATTTTTGAGCGTGTAGGTGCCGAATGGATACAGCGCAGGAATCGTGTGCGACTTCGGATGTTTCCGTATGACCCAAGAGGTAAAGGGCTAATCCAAAGTGCAGCATCGGGCTTCGGCTACTCCGTTGCTATCACTGGAAAGAGGATCATCATCGGTTCGAAATCCACTAAGATAGGAACAGAGGCAGTGGGTGCAGCGTATATCTTCGTGCCCGATGAAGGAACATTCTGGAAACAATCAGAACAGCTTGTCGCAAGCAATGGGAAAAGGGATGATCAATTTGGAACCGCGGTTGACATCGGTGAAGACTTTCTGATTGTTGGGGCGCCATCGCATAGCGCCGGTGGCCCCGACTCTGGGGTGTCTTATATCTTTGGGCTTGATGAGAATGGCTGGACGCAACGTGCAATCCTTGTTGATCAGGATACCGCAATAGACGACCGGTTTGGAGGCGCGGTATCTATCAGTGGCAACACTGCCATCGTTGGAGCCCAAGAAAATGACGATGCCGGAAGCAACGCTGGCGCCGCTTATGTCTTTGTGCGTCATGGTACGAATTGGGCGCTACAAGCGAAACTCTCTCCTAACAAGGCAACTCTAGGCGATCTGTTCGGATGCGCTGTCTCCATCAGTGGTAACATCGCCCTCATTGGCGCGTGTGGCGACGGTGACAAGGGTCCCAGCGCTGGCGCCGCTTATGTCTTCATGCGTCAAGGTATCAATTGGATTCAGGAGGCGAAACTCATTGCTGACGACACAAGGATGTTTGACCAGTTTGGCGCTTCTGTTGCTATTGACGGCACAACCGCCATTGTCGGTGCATCTGGCAGTGATAACGCCGGAGAGAATTCCGGCGCAGCATACATCTTCATGAGTAACGGAAATGGCTGGACGCAGCAAGCCAAACTCACCAGTGATGACGCCATTACAAGGGATCTGTTCGGATTCTCTGTTTCGATTAGCGGCGATACTGCTATCGTCGGGGCTCATCAAAATGACGCCGCTGGCCCTAATTCTGGTGCCGCCTATGTCTTTACGCGCAACGGCACACGTTGGACGCAACAAATTAAACTGCACCCCGATGATGGGGGAATCGAGGATGAATTCGGGTTCGCGGTAGCCATCCACGATAATTTGCTCATCGTCGGGGCGCGCAAGGACGATCATGCTGAAATCGACGCCGGATCGGCGTATATCTTTATTCGTAGCGATGGGGACTGGATCCAGGACGAAAAGATTGTCGCTGACGACGCCGGGTTAGCGGATGAATTCGGAGTCGCTGTCGCCATAAATGGCAATCGAGTTCTCGTTGGCGCGTGGAAGCACAATCACCCGCTACTCCGTGATACCGATGATCCAGCGGAGGAAATTGATAAAGGGTCGGTATATCCCTTTTTGCGAAGCGGATTTTTCTGGACTCGGAAGGAAAGAATTATCGCTCTCAGTCCGATACGCTATGAACATTTCGGTGTTGCTGTTGCCATCAGCAGAAATTTTGCCATTGTTGGAGGGCCCGGGAACGATGAAGCCGGAAGTGACGCGGGGGCGGCATATATCTTCAATCCCAGATCGCTCAACTTCATCCTGCCCAACGAATCGTTCTCCGTGGAACCGTCTTCACATAAGCTGACATCGTTGGGGCAAATCAAGCGCTCATCGCTCCTCCAGAATTACCCCAATCCGTTCAACCCCGAAACGTGGATTCCCTATCGGCTGGCGATGGCGGCACATGTTGAAATTTCAATCTACGATATCGCTGGAAACCACATCCGGACTCTTCAGCTAGGTCTTAAACCAAGGGGAGAGTATACAGTAAAGGATGAAGCCGCTTACTGGAACGGTCGGAGTGATACAGGTGAACGGGTTTCAAGTGGGATTTATTTCTATCGCTTGTCCGCCGGCAATTATTCTGCCACGCGGCGGATGGTGATTGTTGAATGACCGTTGCGTTCAACAATCACCATGGGAACCGAGCTGTTAGAAATGGGTGTGGCAGCAGAACATGATTAACCTGTGTCTGTAATGATTAGTGGCTCAAGCTCATGTGATGCTTTGATTTGGTCGATAAGTTCCGCAGCGTCTGCCTTATCGCTAAACTGACCGACAGTCACACGATACCACTGTTCAGATTGAATCATCACCGGAGCAAGGCGGACCGCTTCACCCAGATCTAGCGCTTCTAATAGCTCAACGAGTACTTGAGCGTTCCCTCGGCTTTTGAATGAACTTACTAGCAGTGTGTACCTTGGAGGGTAAGCGGATTCAGCCTCAATCGCCTCTTTAGGAGTTTGTTGAGTGGCGGGTTGAGTTGAAGAAACCTGCGCGTTCACCTGTTCTTGTGAATCCGCCTCGTCTTTGAGTACTACAATCTCGACGCGCCGATTTTTTTGTTGATTCGTCTCTGTGTCGTTGTCGGTGATGGGACGTTCTTCGCCATAACCGATAGCCGACAACCGCGATGGTTGGATGCTGAATTCGTCGACAAGATAAGTCATGACTGCATTCGCACGTTTTCGAGACAACTCACGGTTGTAGCCAGCGTCGCCGCGATCATCGGTGTGTCCTTCAATAACAGCCCGAGCAAGCGGGTTAGCGCCGAGTGCTTCTACGACCCTTTCAAGTGACGGTCGAGACTCGTCATTGATTTCGAACGAGTTTGAGTCGAATGCCAACTCCGGCATCGTCAGAACCAGTTCGCGTTTTACGTTGTGTTCATCTGTTGCTTGCCTCTGGTCAAGCCCTCCCTTTAAATCAATAAACGCAAACGTTGTCTCGTGGGTTGCCCGATTCCCCGCGAAATCGTGGACCGTGAGTCCGCATCGGTATTGGGGATCGGCGCCTGTGGGTAGTTCATGCTGGCGCCAGTTATTCCAAACCATCGTGTTCGGTGGATCGCCCTCTCCCTTGATTTGGTCAATAGCGCTGCCGGTATCGTTGAAGAACTGAAGCTCCCAATGCCCAATCGGATTCAGGTCTGAAGCCTGCACGTGGACGGTCGGCACGTTGACAACCAAGTCGTTGCTTGCGAATTCATCATGAGGATGGGTGCCTGCTTGTGTCGATAGAATCAGCGGTTCCGCGGACACCTTGAGCGCAGCAGGGATCGTATCAACAATCACTGTCATTTTGCGTTGCGGAAGTCGATTGCCCGCCTCATCTGAATAGATAAGTTGGACGATGTACCGTCCATCGCGCGCGAGGTTCCCATGTACATCCTTTCCATCCCACTCGACGGCTTTCATCGGTTTTCCGGTGCCAGAATAGGTCTGAACCAATTCGCGAAATTCATCCCGAATTTCTAATTGCCAAGCGGTATCTCCAGTCACATCAATATCAAAGACCGCCAAATCTCTGACCCCATCACCATTCGGCGAGATAGCTTCTTCCGAAATCCGAAGACTCGTTTGAATTTGTTGGGGCATCAGGATTTGCGTCGGTTCCGTCAGTTCTATCGGTTTTACTTCTGTCGCCGTTGCGATTGGTGATTGAGGGACCGGAGTTTTGTTGGTGCCGCCCCAGCGTATCGTTGCTGAAATCCAATGGATTCCCTGATCCAATTCATTACCATTGACATAGGCATAGTCAAGCTGTCCAGATTCGCTGCGAACCCCAAATCCTCTCGACCATTCACCTTCTGTGAATCGGTCGTAGTTAGCGATACCGGTATATCCGATGCGGAGCCCAAGCCGATTATTGAATAGCCATCTTTCTGCACCAAGATGCGTTCGAAAGCGGTCCTGCCAATTATGTTGTTTATCGTTGTGGAGGACGATATCGCCGGAAAAGATGGTGTTGTTGTCGAGGTGATATGTCGTTCCGAGTCGCGTTACTGGCGCCATCTTTTCGACGAGTCGACCATTTTCCCAGAAGTGTCCCCCCAAATCTTCAAAAGCTAAGCCGAAGGCGATTTGGCGCCCTACGCGAGGCAATTTCCGTGAAAATGAAAGACCTAGATCGAAACTCCATCCGAGCTGCGTTCGTAATGAGCTGTTCCGACGATGATGACGAATCGTCGCGCCGGTTGCAACTTCTCGCCCTAACGAGAGACCATATCCCACCATCATGAGTCGGTTCAGTTCATCATCGTTTCCCCATCCATCAAACCAAGAGGAAATGGACATATTTCCGATATTTTCCCTTGCAATCCCTAATTCATGCGGATTGAGTGCAAATGAAAAGGCACCTTCTCGATTTCCAGCCGTTTCCGAGAACGGCAATCCGACCAGTGATGCCTCTGCGCCTTTCAAAAAGCCTAGTGCTGAAGGATTCCAAAAATGGCTATCACTTGCCGATGGTCCAGCGGTGAATGCGCTCCCCATACCGAGTGCCCGTACGTTTGTTCCAACGAAAATTCGGCGGCGATTCTCGAAGTCTGAATCTGTCAACCCAATTGATGCGAACCCAATAGAAAAGATGAATATTACCAATGCCAATCGCATAAATACTGTGAGATTGTTGTGAATTTTCATGGTACAAGCTCCACTTCTGACTTGTTTGTCGTAATACGCTATTGCGCGATACAGCGTTCCCTTTTTTCTGAACATTGCGTCGCAGTTCAACTTTGCCATACAAACGACTGTAATTGGATGTTGGATACAAAAAAGGGGACGAATCAATGTCACGCATTGGGTGAGGATCTTGTACCCGCTTGCGGCATAGCTGCGATCCAACGTGAAGGGTCGAACGCAATAACTCATAGTCGCAAAACGCTCACGGGTTCAATCATTGTGGCGAAGAAGGGCTCATCTTTCCCGTTTTACCTTCTGAGAATATTCCTCCGCAAACGCAATAATAGCCTCTGCCACCTTGATGCCGGTCGCTGCTTCGACCTCCTCAAAGCCCGGCGATGGATTGACCTCTAATACTATCGGACCTGCGGATGTTTGCAACAGATCTACCCCTGCGACCTCTAGTGCTATGGCTTCGGTGGCGCGAATCGCCGTCTCAATATATTCGTCTTGGAGATGGATTGGATGTCCCTCGCCGCCGCGATGGATGTTTGTTCTATATTCCCCAGCCGGCGCCGTTCGCTGCATCGCGGCAACTACCTTTCCGCCGACAACAATTACGCGCACATCTTTACCTAAAGACTCCTTGATGAAAGGCTGAATGACGTAATCTTGATGAAGATCGCACATTGCATCGACGGCTGAGGTGAGGGAGGTTCGTGTGTCGAGGAGCAGAAAGGCTTTCCCGTGCGTTCCTTCAAACGGCTTCATGATGAACGGGTATTCCCCCGTTTCACGGATGCTTCGATCCAAAAATTGAGCTGAACCGGCGGTAAAACTTGGCGGAACCGGCAAGCCGTGTTGAGCGAGAATACGGAGAGTGCGGAATTTGTTACGAGCGTTTGCAATTGATTGCGCCCGGTTAATCACGGGGATGCCGACCCATTCAAAGTGAGCAACGACCTCCTCACCGTATTTCGCTGTGGAGGAGCTCAGACGGGGCAAGACGACATCGAAGTCTTCGACGGGGTTATTTTCGTAGTAAATCTGTCTCCCTTTGCTGCCAACGTGCAGATAAAACCTAAATGGATTGAGGACGTGTGGAGTATGACCCAACGCAACGGCGGACTCAACCAATCGGTAGGTCGCATGGTTTTGACTGGCGAGGGAGAGGATACCTATTATCATGTTTTCACAATGCGTAAAATAAGGGGAATGTGCACACAACAGTACACGGAAATAATAACACAATTAGACCGAAATATCAAAACCAAGTGTCAGGGCATCAAAGACCTGACGAATTGTAGGCCTGTACACGCTGTGAGAAAGGTTTTTTGCACTTGACAGTCTCAGTGGTACTGGGTCAAAATAGAGTATCATGGTTCATGAAGTCACCCCCTCTATTGCACGATTTCGTAACATGAGCCAATCTTTGGACTGAAGATGACCTACTATCAACGAGTACGTGAATTTCTCGCCCGCACCGGAACTCGCCCCAGAAAAAGGCTGGGTCAGAATTTTTTAATCGACCCAAACATCTTTGAAAAGATCGTAGATGTTTCGGGATTTACGGACGCAGATTTTGCATTGGAGATCGGAGCGGGGTTGGGTTTTCTGACGTCGGCACTCACAGCCAACGCCAAGCGGGTCATTGCGATTGAGTTCGACAACGTTTTATATCGGGAATTACAGCGTAAATTCTTAGATTGTCCGAAGGTCACATTGATTCATGGGGATGTTCTCAAAGTAAATCTCTCCACTCTGCTCAATCAATTCCCTCGAACCAACACAAAAGTCATCGCAAATCTACCCTATTCCATAACGACCCCAATTCTCTGGAAGTTATTGGGGCACCATAGACAGATAGGTATCTGTGTCCTAATGATGCAAAAGGAGGTTGCTGAGCGGATTGTTGCATTACCGGGGCGCAAAACCTACGGGGCGCTTACTATTGGGATTTCTTACTACGCCGAAGCTGAGATTGTTCAGGTTCTTCCACCGGATTGCTTTTATCCCGCTCCACAGGTCGAATCCGCAATTGTTAAGTTCAAGATACGCGATGCACCGAAGGTCGTCGTTACCGATGAAGCGTTATTCTTTCGGATTGTTCGTGCTTCGTTCCAAGCCCGCCGGAAAATGTTGCGAAACGCGCTGCTGAAAAATGACGTTCCTATCACCGCTGAAGCGCTGGATGACATTTTTGACCAACTCGCAATTGATCCACGCCGACGGGGCGAAACATTGAACATTTCGGAATTTGCCGCCCTTGCGAACGGCATTGCAGAATTAACAAATCAGCCAACACGGTAGTCGCATTCGGTTTGACGGGCAGTAATTCCGCCGCAAGGCTAAATGAATTGCCCTACTACAAACGGAATACATAAGTTGCAACGAATCCAAAACCATAATCATGCAAAAAGTATATATATCCGCTCTCATATTATTCGCTTCACTGGCATTTTCTTGTGCTCGATCGGGCCATACTCCCGAGATGCATTCTCCCGAAATCGACTCCGCATCGGCGGCGTATTCGGCAGCTTCAAATAGGCATCAGCAAATGGCTTACGGGCGAGTCCCAGCATCTAATCAGGCGTGGTTGTCCTTGATTGACGAATTCCAGCGCATCATCAACGCAGATGTAAAAGGTGAATGGGCGGACGATGCACAATACGCGATTGGTTCCTGCTGGATGTGGTTGAGACAGAACGGAGAGTTGCCGCCGATTGAACGGGCGATTGGTGCGTTCCAGAAGTTGCTTCAAGATTATCCGGAGTCGCAGCACGTCCCTGAAGCGCACTACTGGCTGGGGCATTGCTATGCACTTCTCGGCGAGCTTAATCGGGCTACGACATACTATCAGACCGTGATTAGCCGATACCTCGATCAGCCAATCGTCGATGAAGCCCAGTTACAACTCAGCAAATCTTATGAGCGTCAACGTCACTTTACCTTAGCAATGACCACATACCAAGCCCTCTCTGAGCGGAGTCAGAACCCTCAGATTGTCGCCGAAGCCAAGGAACGCATTGCCGCTCTACAGTCGAAAGAGAGTGCTGCTTCTAAACCGAGCGGTTTGTCTCACAAACCCACCAAGCGAAAGCGAGAACTTCCTGAATTACAACAATCAAAAAAGGCGCCAGTAATAGTGAAAACAGCGCCTCCGCCTGACAATAAGGTGGCTGCTCGCCTTAAGCCAATCTCCAATCCGTCGTTGATTCAACAACTTGGACTTGATGTCAAGACCATTATCATCGATCCCGGTCATGGCGGTAAAGATCCGGGCGCGGTTGGTCGGGCAGGGCGGGAAAAAAGGATTGTGCTAGGCATCTCAAAAATGCTTCGCGATCTCTTGGTCGAAAAAGGGTATCATGTTCGGATGACCCGAGAGACTGATGTCTATATCCCGCTCGAAAATCGACCACAATTTGCGACGAAGGGTCAAGGCGATCTGTTTATCAGTATTCATGCCAATTCCAGTCACAGCGCCGGCGCATCAGGAATCGAGACTTACTATCTTGCTCTCGCTTCTGATGAATCCGCGCGAATCACAGCCGCACGAGAAAACGCCGGAGCGAATTATAGTATTCAAGCACTCGATAAACTGGTGGCAGATATTCTCAAGGAGAGCAAGAGTTCAGAAAGCCGCAGCCTCGCAGAGTTTATTCAAGAACAACTGGTAGTCTCAACGGGTGCGAGGAATCGCGGTGTGAAGCATGCGCCCTTTGTTGTCCTGATTGGCACAAAAGTTCCGTCGGTTCTCATTGAAATTGGATTTCTGTCCAATTCAACTGAAGGTAGAAAACTCGTTACCAAGGCGTACCAGCGTAAAATTGTCCGGGCAATTGCCAAAGGCATCGAACGATACGTGACGAATATTCCGCTGGCGACCGCGCAAATGACTCGACGATCAAGCGACTGAATAGGGAGCGATCAAAGGAGCGAATAGGGATGGCGATGGTTTCTGTCGGTGAAGACTATCGCCTAAGATTTCTATGAAGAACTATCGCACTCACTATTCGTTCGCTTGATCCCTCGTTATTCACTCGGTTGATCGGTCAGTCGATCCCCATTCCTGATATATCAATCTTGTCTTGGTACTCATCTCGATTGCGAGGGACGTTATGAGGCAACAAACTGAACTGAACATCCTTATCATTGACGATGAACCCAGCATCTGCGAGTCTTTGCAAGGTGCCTTAGACGACGAAGGATATTCTGTTGAGACCGCCCTTAGCGGCGAGGAAGGGCTTCGCTGCGTTGCGGACGGACAAATCAATCTGGTGTTTTTAGATATTCTGATGCCGGGTGGAATTGATGGAATCGAGACGCTGCGGAAGATTAAACAACTGTCCCCAGACACAGAAGTCATCATGATTACTGGACACGGGACATTCGATCTTGCATTGGAAGCCGGAAAACTGGGCGTGCTCGATTTTCTGGGCAAACCCCTTTCGTTAGACACGGTTCTGAAGAAGGTTGAGCAGGGGATTCAGAAATTTGAGGTCAGGCAATCGCAGGCGAACGGAGCTTTTAAACCTCCAATGATCGGGAACAGCCACGCAATGCAAGCGATTATGGCGAAGATTCGGCAAATTGCCCCGACAAGCGGGAGGGTGCTTATCACGGGCGAAAGTGGTACTGGTAAGGAGCTCATTGCGGACACCATTCACAAACTTAGCTCCCGCAATCAAGCCCCTCTAGTTAAGGTGAACTGTGCTGCGCTTCCAGATGAACTGATCGAGTCGGAGCTTTTTGGTCATGAGCGTGGTGCGTTTACAGGCGCCTCAAATCAGCGCATTGGGAAATTTGAACAAGCCGATGGGGGTATTATCTTCCTT
This sequence comes from Candidatus Poribacteria bacterium, assembly GCA_965198175.1. Classification (GTDB taxonomy): domain Bacteria; phylum Poribacteria; class WGA-4E; order WGA-4E; family PCPOR2b; genus JAPPKS01. The sequence continues at coordinate 4,113,626 of OZ240245.1, read as the reverse complement.
GACGAGATTGGTGATACGAGCCCATCAACTCAGGCAAAGGTACTTCGTGTGATTGAGTATCAAGAATTCGAGCGCGTCGGTGGTGAAAAGACGATTCACGTTGATGTCCGCATTATCTCAGCCACCAACCAAGACCTGAGAGCGTCAATCGGGAATCGTACCTTTCGGGAAGACCTTTACTACCGATTGAATGTTGTGCCCATTCATGTTCCATCTTTACGAGAAAGAAAAGAAGATATTTCCCTGCTCGTTGATTACTTTCTAAATCGATTTTGTCAAGAACACCGCAAACCTGAAATGGCATTCACCGAACCAGCGTTGACTATTCTCCGTGGGTATGATTGGCCCGGCAATGTCCGTCAACTCCGCAACCTCATCGAACGACTTGTCATCTTATGTCCACAACAACACATCAACGCTGACGATATCCCCGAGGAATTGCTTTATACTGACGCAGATGGCATCAGTACCCAATCGCCGCTAAGAGACGCCCGACGTGAATTTGAGGGGCGTTTTATCCTCAATTGCCTGCAGGCGAACGATTGGAACATCACCGAGACATCGAAACAGCTCGGTATTGAACGTACAAATCTGCATCGTAAGATGCGGCAATTTAACCTTAAACGTGATGCTTGAAACAAGATGTATCAAAGAAATCTATCGAGCTTGCACGCTGAAGCGTGGGATGGACTCGCAACAGTTCTCGTTATCTCCTTCGCCCATTACGGCGCAGCAACAGGAATCGCATACGGCTCGTGTCCGTAGACAACTTTCCCCTTGAACCGAAGCGGGTGGTTTTCCGAGCCGTCCTTTGAGACAATCCAAAGCTGACCGTTATTCTCATAGAGAATCATCGAGCCATCGGGCAGCCAGATCGGGTTTTGACCCCCGTAGCGCGTCAGTTGTTTTTCCGCTGGTTCACCCTCCGAACTAAATTCAGTAATCCAGATTTGACGAAACTCGTCTTCGGCGCGGGAAAAAGCCAGAACGTTCGGATTGGACGGAGACCATGCCGGCTCCGCGTCATCTTCGGGACTGATGCATATCGGTTCAAGCCGCTGGGTTAGCGTATCGTAGGCATAGATATTCCGGTCGCTCCCCGCTTCTGGATTTTCAATACTTCCTCTGGAGCTGTATGCGAGCAGTTCGCCACTGCGATTCCAAGTCGGGGTAAACATCTCTCTCGCTGTTGACGGAATAAGAATTTCCTCTTGTCCGGGAAGATGTCGAATGTAGATGCGGCTTCGATTTATACTGCGCCTTGCGAAGGCGATGTACCTTCCGTCCGGAGAGATCGCCGCGTCTGACGCCAGTTCACGCTTGCTTAGCAGCAAACCTGCTTCCTCACCGCTCAAATCGCGCACCATGACGTTTCCTTCGAGGTCTATATAGGTGAGTATATCTTCCAGTGAAGCCGATGGACGCCTGCCTGCCCCAAACGGCTGCAAGGTGCCGTTTGGGGCGTATCCCCAGATGATGTCATCATAGCTATAGTAGATAATCGCGTTCAGCAGCCCTAACTCCGGTTGGCTCTCTTCGTTGGAGTGGAGAGGTTCGGATTCTAGGTTCGTACTCTCATCCCCCGATTTTTCCGATTGCGCTTCGAGTTCTTTTAGCATTTGGGCAGTGACCTTTTTCGGTTCAAAATCTTTGTGATCTTGCAACCTCCAGCCCCCGCCGATCGCTTCAAAGCTGAAACCGACGCCCTGTGTCCAGTACCACCACTGTTCGATTTCGCGTCCAAAACGAGTGAAGTTAAATACATCTTCCGGATCGCCGTACCGGAGCGTAATTTCTGAACGGTGTCCATCTTCAATCTCAGCCATGTTACCCTCTTCGTCGATATACAAGGCGAAGATTTCGATGTCAACATAGGGTGTGGTGTGTCCAACAAACACGGAAACCAATTGCGGTTTCCCTCGCACGGGATACCGTGTGCCGTAGATGCCAACACCGTCCTGCAAGCCCGCCTTGCGATCTCCGTCAACATCTACAACCACCATCAGATAGTACCCACCGGGCGGCACCGACACTTCGTACCGTCCACCGTCCTCCAGATTTAATGCAATTGCCATCGGCGATTCAAAATCGGGTGTTTCTGAAAGCGACAGAATGCCTTCTTTGAATACTTGTCCCGTCCATATAATCCGTCCCGTAATTCTGCCTCCGGTGTCCTGGCTCAAGTCATTGGGATCCTCCGTCCGAAACGCTTCGAGTTGACCGTCCGATCTGTAGCGGGCGCTCACATGGAGTTTGATGTCGGGATTCGTTGCCGGTTTCAACATTAGCGCGGAAGGCGGCACATTGGTCATATCGGTACTGCCATACGCACCAATGCCATCTCCCTGACTGTAGCGACCGTCGCCATCCACGTCAACATTTGCGATGAGATAGTAGTCACCCGGTGGGAGTTGCAGGTTGAACCCTCCATTTTCATCGGTATTAATCCGTTTCACGATTTTCACCAGAGCCGGATCTTGGTAAACTTGGATTACACTCCCTTTGAGCGATTGCCCAGCCCAAACGACTTCGCCCGACACCATCGCCGTTGCGTGCTCAGTTGTGCGCGTCGTGGAACGGGCTTCCGCGCCCAATTCCGCCAGTGAGACAATTTTCCCACTTTCAGTCTGCTTCCCCGTTACCTCGATTCGAATATCTTTTGTAAATCTGTTTGCCTTCACCAATATCGGCTCTGGGAATGCGCGGCGATTACGGAGATCGTCGATCCCATAGATTCCAAGCTCATCGCCGTAATCAAAAAGATTTGTGCGATTTTCATCAACGGTTACCATCAAGTAATACTTCCCCGGCGTCAATTTAAGCGTAAAGCTCCCATCGTCTGCAATCCCTGCGCTCCCAGCTCGATATTTCCATGACAGATCGGTATATGCAAAGACGAGGGCATTTTCGAATGATTTGTTCCCCTTACGCCCCACCAGCCCCTTGATGCCGGAGGTAATCTTTGTCACTTCCTTCTTAAATTCTACCAGTGGAATGGGGAGATAGTCGTATTCTGCAATAATCTTTCCCTTTCCATCAACACTCGGCACTCCCTTTCTATTAACACTCTGCATTCTCGCTGTGATGGGGATTACAAGCCAACTACTCGTATCGTGGCCCTCGACACTAACCAACTGTTTTCGCTGATCGGGATGATTCCAATCCAAAATACCGAAAATGCCCATGCCGTCGCCAATATCAAATTGTCCTGAACGATCCAAATCCACGAAGGCAACGAGATAGTAACGTCCTGGTTCTACGCGGATTTTAAACTCACCGCCGATTAACCCTGTAACGCCGGTGTATAACGATTTCAGGTTCTCATCCTTATAGACTTGCACAGTTGCCTGTGACAAATCTTTACCCGGCCAGAATATCTCTCCGTTGAGTGTGGCTGTCGCGCGTCTGCCAAAATCTTCCGCCAGTGCCTTTTCCGCTTCCGTTCGCGGTTTGTGTTGTGCCCAAAGGACACATTTCCAAAGCATGAGAAAGGCAATGAGTGTCGCCATGAAGAAAATGCGTCCGCATCGACTCGGTTTCATCGGATGTTAGTCCTCCTTCGTTTTTGAAGATTAGGCGAAAACGATTTGCTAGCCTGAAATCGTATTATACCGAATGCCTATTCGTAGCCAGTCAGTTCAGTATATCCCCAACCACTTACTGGGGCACCGCCAATCTGTCCCTTGACCCGCACAGCGCCCTCCCAGTAGGTAATCAGAGTGTGCAACTCTTGATTGGTGATGAGCGGTTCGATGTACAACTGACCATTCAATTTTGGAAGGGCAATTCTCCAGCCGGAAGGATACGTGATACCGGTTTCTTGGCTCGTCCAGTTGCCGGTGGCGGTCAATGTAAAATCGCCTGGTCTAATTGTGTCCTGCCTACCATCGGGGTAGGCTAATGTGCCTTCAAACGTGCGTGGATCACATGACCGATCTGATCGGCGAAAGCAGTAGAGCATCAGCGCGGCACCGTTGTCCAACTGTAAGCTAAACCAATCCCAGCCGACCACACCCACGGCGAGCGCGCTCGTGCCAAACTCGTGGTCCATCCAACTGATACCCCTGACCGCCTCTTTTTTACCATTGATGGTGACAGAACCTGTGGTACTTAAGCCCACAAGACTGTAATAGTAGTTTGCGTTGCCCGGCTCTGGTCCCTTTTGGTTTAAGCCGCGATCGCCATGTAGTACGGTTGGTCGTGTTTCCTGTAGCGTTAGATGGATCGCCGTTCTGGGGTCTGTTTGATCATCGACTGCTGATAACCGTACGACGCCCAAATCTGTCTCTCGCGCTGACCAGTCCTCCAGCCAAACCGAATAGGTCGGTTCGCCAGTTGCCCCCGCGAGTCCACATGCACCCCGGCTGAAGCGTTCAAAGCTGTGAAACGCTCCGTGCGGCGCATCTGTCAGTGCAAAGTGTGCCATATACACCTGATTGGTCGCAAAGTTCGATGGTCGTTCCGGCATCTTAGGCGCTAGAGCAAAGCGGAAGAAGGTCAGTTGATAGCCAAAATCTTTCCCACCATCGGTGTGCAGATTGCCGGTGTAATACCACCACTCGATTTTATAGTGAGGATGGGGTCCATGGTCTCGCGGAAATTGAAATTCCATTGGCTCTAACGCGCGCGCGAATCCCGCATCGGATTCGCCGCTCATCACATCCAAGAATTTGGAAGTGCCTGCCTGCGCGCCTCCGAAATCTGCATTGAAACTCAATAGTGCGATTGCCAAACAAATATAGAATGTGAAACGCGAAGCGTGAAACCTGAATTGCGTCAATTGGATCGCTGGCATTTCAATTTCCCGTCAGCCTCCTCGTTAGATGTCAACCGCTGTCTAAATGCGCTGCGCCAAACGGAAGTTCATAAATCCTAATTATATCAGAATGTATCTACATGTTCAACCTCCAATACAGTGCTGGAATTGCACGACGTGGCTCACAATTGAGTTAACGCCTACATCCGACATTTTCGAGACGCGAGCAACAAGATTCCTAAATGTGTTTCGTTTCAGGTAAATCATCTCTAACGGGCTGCGTCGTGCGCATTCGCTTTTTACTTGACACAGCGCAGATTTCTGATACAATATTTTCGCTTTGGGTAGTATGCTATCATTTAATTTGTAAAAAAAATTTGCTTGATATTTTTGTTAAGAAATCTAAAACATGAGAAAGTTGGTTGCGCTATCTGTACTCTTCGTATGGTTTGTTGGCATCGGCTGTCAACAAAAACAGCAAGTCGACCATCTCAAAGCCGGACGTGGGAAACTGCTTAATGCCGGACTTGCACTTGAAGCCGTTGAACCTCTAAAAAAATCGCAGAAACAGAAGAACACGACAAAACTGAACCGCGAACCCTATTAATCCTCGCTTACTCGCACGGACTATCTACCGGTAGCGCTCAATTACATGGATTGGAATCGGAGTTCAATCTTGAACGCAAGCAAAGACTCGAAGCGCTCGGCGATGCGGAGATGGAACGCCTGCTTACGGTATTGAGGTAAGCGTCGCTCTGCTTTACATGAAAGGAGAGTGTCATGGTTAGCATAGACCAAAACCCCCTTCTACAGTCTCAAAGCCGCACTTACACACCCTACGGCGTTAGCGTTAATGAGTACACTGCATTTCGAGAGCACGGGTTCTTGATAGTGCGTGGCTTAATTTCACACGATGATGTACAAGAACTCAACGATCACATGGACGACGTGCTGGCAGGGTGTGAGTCGTTTCCCGGCGTCCAGCCGGCGCCTTCACACCTGTCAGCCAATGAAATTGCCAGCTACTGGGAACGAGTTCATATGCTACACCGGGTTTCGCCGATTCACGAGCGTTATCTGCTCCACCCTCGCATCCTCGGCGTGCTCAAGGCGATAATCGGTCCGGATGTCCTCGCGCTACAGTCGATGCTGTTCTTCAAACAGCCCGGACAACCCGGTCAGGGCTATCATCAGGATTCTTATTACATCCCGACCCTCCCGGACACATTGTGTGGGGCATGGCTCGCGCTTGAGCCAGCGACTGAGGAGAACGGGTGCATGTGGATGGTCGCGGGGTCTCAGTGTGAGCCTATCTACCCGGACCTGGATGGGGTCACCGAGAATGGAGACTGGGGGTTGCGTGATATCGAGCCAATTGCAGCCGCTAGCCATCCCGATGAATCGGTCAATCGTCTAGCACGGGTGGCGCGCAAGTATGCTGGGCAGGAAGTAAAAGTTGAAGCTCAACCCGGGGATATGGTCTTTTTCAACGGTCACATCTTGCACCGTTCACATGTCAACCTATCCAAAACGCAATCACGCCACACGTTTGTCGGTCACTACTGCAACGCGCGTTCGCTCGTACCGTGGAACTACAAGGAAAACTCCTACGAAGGCGAATCGGCAAACTATCTGCATATCCTTGCACGCGGATCGACACACCTGCCCTATGCGCAGCCGCGATTCGGTACCCCCTGCGCCGCGAACCGCCCGGATCTCTACTCCAATCGCCCTAGCCGTACTCAACCTGCTTCCTTGATGCCGACCGACAGGGGAATTAGAGTGCTGGCGCCGGAATTGGAAGAAGAGACCATCATCGTCGAACGCGGGTAAACCAGCATACAGCGGACGCGCAAAAGAGAAACAAAGCCAAACGTACTCTTCCTTTCCCTGCTATTCCTCCAAGATAATGAGGTCATACGACTGCCTCCCTTCTATATCCTACAAGATAACAATAGTCCCGTCTCGCAACGTAGAAACACCGTAGCTGCCGCCGGAAAGATTTTATGAAACAGCCGCCTCAAACGGACGCTAGGATGCCACGAGGTCTGACCCTCAGAGCACTGAGTCTCGGAGTTGTTCTGATGGTTCTAAACGCATACTGGCTCAATGAAGCGGCGTGGGGCGGTCGGGCGTTGCACGTCTACATCTCGTTATTTGTCAATACGGTTTTTTGCCTATTCGTGCTGGTTCTGTTGAATCTCTTGTTGAAACGAGCACTCCCTCGGCATGCACTCCACAACGCCGAACTCTTCGTAATCTATGTGATGCTCCTCATGGTTTCCACGCTCGGTGGAAACACAAATATGGGCTATCTGGTATACCATTTAGCGCATCCCTTCTGGTTCGCCACGGCAGAAAATGATTGGATGCGCCTTTTCAATCCACATATCCCCGGTTGGTTCGCCGTCCGCGACAAAAATGTGCTACGCGGTTTTTATGAAGGGGAATCATCCTTTTTTCTCGCCCAAAACGTCTATGGATGGCTGATTCCAGCGCTCACTTGGTCTGGCTTTATACTTGTCCTCTACTTTGTCCTAATCTGTATGAATGTGATTCTCAGAAGGCAGTTCACAAACCACGAGCGATTGACCTATCCTATCGCCCAACTGCCGCTGGAGATGGGCCGCAATCCAGTGCTCTTCTTTCGTAACCGTCTGATGTGGATGGGATTCGGTATCGCCGGCGGGATTGAGGTCGTCAACGGTATTCATTTTCTGTATCCAGTCTTCCCTTCTATACCTGTGGGGCAACAAGTGCTCTCTGGCTTGTTCCAGGAAAAACCGTGGGACGCTGTTGGCAGTGTCCTTTTTTCGGTGTGGCCCTCGGTCGTCGGTCTCTCCTTTTTCCTACCGCTCGATCTAGCTTTCTCTGCGTTGTTCTTTTACTTTTTGGGGAAAATCCAACTCGTCGTGTGCAGCGCGACAGGGTGGTATACAAACCCCTATCTTGACGAGCAATCGCAGGGTGGATGGATCGGGCTAGGGCTGCTCGCCTTATGGATTAGCCGTCGACACCTGAAGGGTGTCTTTACGCATCTGGCGCCCGACAAACGTCCCGGATCAACGAGGGCGATAGATGATTCGTCCGAGCCAATGCCGTATCGATATGCCGTTTGGGGAATGATAGTAGGCTTGCTCTTTATCACGCTCTTTGGCTACAAAGCCGGGGCTTCGGTTTGGACGCTTGCGGTCTTTTTTGGCATCTACTTTATTGTCGCGATTGCTCTGACAAAGGTCCGGGCTGGGCTAGGACCGCCCATCCACGAAATGTATCGAAAAGATCCCGGGACCATAATGGCTTCCGTCCTCGGAGCGCGCGTCATTGGCGCGAGGAACTTAACCATCCTATCCTTCTTTTTCTGGTTGAACCGCGTCAACACAGCCCATCCGATGCCCAATCAACTCGAAGCGTTTCACATCGGTCGACAAGCAGGGATAAATAGCAGACGCCTTCTCATGGCGATGTTAGTCGCGCTTGCGGTCGGAGTACCGCTGACTTTTGTCACGTACCTTCAACTCTCCTATGACTTCGGCGGGCTCGGTGCATATCACACACGATTGCCAATGGCTTGGGGATTCAATAGCCTAGAAAAACGACTGACTCATCTCACGGATGCCGACTATCTCGCCGTGACCGCTATGAGCATAGGATTCGGTTTCACCATGTTCCTCACAGTCATGAAGATGCGGTTTCTCTGGTGGCACCTTCATCCAATCGGTTACGTGCTCGGCACAGGGCAATGGGGCGGCGATATGAATTTTTACTGGTTCCCCATCCTCGTCGGTTGGCTGATTAAGACTATCGTCCTGCGGTACGGCGGTCTGAGCGTCTATCGAAAAGCAATCCCCTTCTTCGCCGGTCTAATCCTCGGCGACTATATAATCGGCGCTATTTGGAGCATCATCGGGATTACCTTCCAAATTCCGACCTATAAGATTCTGATTGAGTGAAGGGATGCCACAAAACGCGCCAGCCATGACTTAACCGAAATTCAGACACGTTTAATCATGTGATTAAGCCCACCACCGGTAAAACGTCAACTTTGGCAAAAATTGTCTGATTTTCCCCAAAAAAGTTGTGTAACTTGTGTCTATAAAAAGGCAATCTGTTTCAATCCGCAACGGTTTAATTCTCCGTTTATACAGTAATACCGGAATCACGAAATTGGGACGGTTGCAATAAATAATTAACAAATACATCATTAACGTGCGACAACTATAATTAGCACGCACAACCTAAAGGTTGAATTCGTATTTGCGTAAATGTCTTCTTTTTAACGTCTCCCGGACGTGTGCATAAATTTTTTGCAAAGTGCGTACAATACAACCGAACTCAGCGATTCATCATCGTGGGCGCGCTAGCGCTTTAATGGATACCACTGCCAAGCCAATGGTGACTAGGTAGACTCCGTCCCATAGCCTGCGGCTAAAGTCTAATGGGCTAATGGGATTGTAAATAATGGCGGTTACCGCAAAGCCCCACGCCCAATCGAGTTTCTTTTGGAGGTAAGCGTGAACGGCGAGGTAGGCGAACGCCGCAAAGCAGAGCACGTGAAGAAGGTTATTTTGGTGGTATTCATTGGGAGTGGTGAACGTATATTTCAAATAGGGATGCTTAAAGGCGATCAGAAACATGAGAATTACGACTGCTTGGGGAGCCCAGATGATTCTATAGCGAGTTAATTTCATGGGGGTTTCCTTTCATATAGAATGGTGAAGGACGGAATCTGGCTGAGCCGTCTCAGGCGGGCTGAATGGACGCGGAAACTGTCGCTGCACCTCTTGATTCTGTAATTAACTTGGATGTATCAAGGCAGCGATGTCTTCCGGCAATTCAGCGCCGATTGTCTGCTCGAAGTCGGCTGTATTTTCATAGAATTCGGTAAACGCATCCGCAACGCTCTCGCCCCTGTTATTGGCAGTCATCAGGTCGGATCTGGCACCCTCCCAGTCTTTCACGTGCAAACGCGCCAAACCGAGATAACAGTAGGCGTCGGGAAAATCCTGATTGATGCTTACTGCAGTATCAAGGTCCCCGACAGCAAGGGCGTATTCCCCTTTATCGTAATGAGCGAGCCCACGATTGTAATAAGCGTCAGCATCGTTGGGTTTGAGTTCTATTGCCTTGCTAAAATCTTGAATTCCACGGTCAAATTCTTCCTTCTCGCAGTAAGTCAAACCGCGTTCGATGTAAGCGCTAGCCTTGCGGGGCTTTAGCTCTATTGCTTTGTCAAAATCTTCAATGGCACGGTCAAATTCACCCAAGTCATAGTAGACCGCCCCACGATTGTTGTATGCCACGAAGTCATTCGGGTCCAACTCAATCGCTTTGCCCAAGTCTTTCATTGCATGGTCGTACTTACCCAATTTACTGTAAGCCACGCCACGGTTGGTATAGGCATGAGACCACTGCGGGCTGTACCGTAGAGCCTCGGTGTAATGCCAAATTACTTTGGGATACTCTTCATTGTTGTAACAGTTCACAGCTTTGAAAAACTCCGTGTCTGCACGTGCATGGATGTCCTGGTGTTTGATAAAACCGTGGAGGTCGTTATAGATGGTAGGGCTCGATATGTCATGATGTTTCCGCAGGTAGTCCATCATCGGCTTTTTCAGCTGTGCGGGAATGTCTATTTCGTTGTCGGGGTCGAACTCAATGAAACCCTTCCGCGGCCGAACAAATACGCTTTTCTGCGCGATGATGCGGTTTTGCGGATTGCGAGGTGCCTTGATGCGGTATTTTGTCGTGCTTTCTCCGGTCTCCTTCAAAAGGACAATTCTTCCGTCGTCGTCGTGAGAACCGTCACACGCGAAGAAAAGGGCGACTAGGTAATCGGTCGTGAAATATATGAGGTTGGTTTTACCGCCGAAGTGCTGGAGTTGAGTTAGGATTTCGAAATTGGTCCCTTCCTTAGCATAATGTCTTGCATCTACAATCATTTCACGTTGGATAGTGTCTATCCGAATGTCGATTCCCTTAATGTCATCTTCATAGTGTCTGTATAGAGTTGAAGCTACTTTGCTATAGCACTCAGGTTCGCCACGATAAATATAGTCGGCACCTTCAGATTTTTTTACTATCTCGTTAATCTTCTCCAGAACAGCGTCAAGGTCTTTATCAGGATTGGGTTGCTCTGCTATTTCGGCGTTTTTGGCTTCAGTCAGAGACTCCTCCGCCAGCCGGAATAACTGGTGAAGTATTGCAATTAGTCTTGAAACGTCGGCTAACGAAGCTCCTTTAGCTCCTGGAGCGCCAATTCCGAATGGTTCATGGGAAGGCACCATGTATTCGGTCATGTAGGAGTTGAGGCTTTTTAGTATGACGCGAGCGTCACAGCCAGCATGAGCTATCCACTCTTCAATCGTAATTTGCGTGTCTCTACTTAACCTTACGCTTCGCTTACATCAGTGCTTGCCAATGACGGGTTGTTCTCGGGTCGTGGGCGATAATCCACATTAACCAAGTAATCCACAGTGTTGTTATATGGCTCGTCCCAGTACATATCAGCCAACTCGCTTACAACATGCTCACAATAGGTAGTGTCATGGCAATCGGAATGAACAACGGTTGCCGGTGTTGCCAACAAACAAAGTGCCACCAAACTTGCAACCGCAAATTTCAAACTCATTCTCATTTCTCCTTTCTGCGTTTAAGGATTTGTTTTGCTTCTCTAAGCAGTTTAGTTTCCAAGGCGTTCGACATAATGATAGTGCCAGTTGCCAACGATGATTCATCACCAAATGCCAGTGTTTTAATGTAGGCTTCTAACAGTTCGGCTGCCTCGTGGTCACTGACGTAAGCCTTAGCAAGGTTACTCACTAATTCCTTACTCATCGCAACGGCTATCGGTCTGTCTTTCGAGTGCAGGTACCAAAATCGAAACCTATCGTCATATAACTTCTTTTTGCCGAGTTCCCCGTGAATTAGATGCAAACCATTATGAGCATAGTCGGAATAGGGATCGAACTTCCCCAGAAATACTAGGACTTGCTCGCCTACTTCAAATGTAGGCTGGTCGCTAATTCTCATCTCTACACGCTTTTTGGCATAGGTACTATAGTACACTCCGCCTTCAATCATGAAAATAACGTGGTCGTCTCCGAAATTGGGTTTTCCCTTGATAAGCTCATCAATACGTAAAGCAATATCCGTAGTAGCACCTTCGTTTGATATGCTTGGACGGGTAACGTAGTCTATATTTGCCACTGTGCCAAGCACAACAATCTCACTTCGTTCGACCAATCCGAATAGCGTAAGGCCTTCAATAAATTTGGTATTAACTGCATATGATGCCGAAAATATAGGTGCGCTGAATATAAACAACATCGCCAAAAGCGATGCAGTGAATCGTTTCATGTTTTTCTCCTTTGTGGTCAGTTTGTGGATAACTGTGGTACCATTTTAGCATACCAACTGCCTTGAGTGCTAACAAAGTTTTCCTGTAGTGTCATTTATGTTGACATACATTATGCTTTAGTATAACATCCAATCCAGAACCTAAAGCGTGAAATACTAACCCCCAATTATTCTTCCTTTGGTAACACAAAAGGGAGAACTGAAATGACACCTGAACTTGCCACAACCCCAATCTGGCTTCAGATAGCTGCCGTCTTTGCTTCTCCGGCAATGTTCGCGCTACTGCTTCTTGTGTTTAATGGGCGCTTTTCTGACATTAACAATCGCATTGATGATTTGCGTAATCAGATGCAACGCGAGCATGACACCTTAGCCAAAAAGGTTGATAATTTGGACAGCAAGGTGAACACATTGCTTGAATTAAGTAGCAAGGTTGACACATTGCTTGAAAGAAGTAAATAACCATCTTCCGACGGGTGTGGGGGAATTCCTATGTCGATGACCAATCACACACTCCTGCATAAACACGTCGAACAAGTCCTCGTCATGCCTGTGGTTGTATTTCCAGCATGCTTCAGCCACGTAGAGCGGAGCGTATCTCTTGCTGAAATGATGATGGCTGCCGTACCACGCCCGCTTGAGTAAACTCCAGAACCCTTCAATCGTGTTGGTGTGAATTTCAGGGTTATCTTCATCAACATATCGACGCTCTTGATGCTTGATAACCTGATGCCTCATGACTTTCTGCACTGGCAGATAGCCTTTATACTCATCTGTCATGAGGGTAGAGCCTCTGCACCGCACGTGGTTCTGAATGAATCCCATAATGACCTTACTACCGAGATTAGTTACTACACGAGCAATAACCTTTCCGCCACGCTGAACAGCCCCCAGCACCTTTGCCTTCTTTGTGCCACGTCCACGCTTGCTAGGTGGTGGCGAATTGCCCATTTTTCCTGTTGTACAAATTTCCAAAAACGGTCAATCAAACTATCATACGCTATCTTAATCTGCATCTCTTGTGGAAGCACGGTACGGTAATAACTATAAATTTTACCAATCGGTTCTCCCATGAACTGGATACACCCGTTTTTACCTACAGTGGGTCTTTCAATCAGATCTGGAGATGGTTCCGTTTCTGATGTCAGACTCTTTATATGATGTTCCGCAGCTCGGATTATTCGCAAGGCATCCATATCGTCCCACCAATGTTTGAGTTTATCATACTCCCCAGCACGGTGCATCCGATGAACAAATGCTTCAAAGTCCACAGCAGCGTCATTCAGGTTTGTCGCCGCAAAGCGAGCGGCTAAAATCTTGTCTTTTTGTTGGGTATTTGTCATTGTTCAAAATTCTCCTTAGCTTGTTGTGGTATTTGAACGCATCGGGCGGTTATAATAACATACAACCAGTTGCACGGACCCGCACCTGATGAAAAAATTTTCGGCGAATTTCATTTCTGTAAATATCTTTAAAAAGGATTTGATCTATCTTGAATTTAATGTTATAATAGAGTCGGCAGGACCGAACCCTCCCTTGGCGGCGGATGTAGGCCCTGCTTTTTTTTTGCGAGTTGTTCGTTCTAAAGATATGGTCGGATAATTCCTTCCGATATAGGTTTAAGCAAATTGAATGCTTGATCGAGCCCGTACCTCGTTTTGGACGCAATTGGACGTTCTTGACGCAGCAGCGCATAAGCACAAAAATCGGACAACTGGATGAAATATGACTGATCGGATTGCTTAAAAAATGGATCTTCAAGAATACGATCGATTGCGCCATTCTTTAAAGTTTGCATGCGCCGAACCAATCTTGTGTAGATATCCTCCCCTCCTTCATCGCAGATTAAAATCGCATGACAATTCCATTGTTGCAGGCTTCGGTTAATCTCGCTAAGTAACGCTTCAAAAGAAGGTTTGCTTACTTTAGTTGGAAACACGGTGTTAAAAAGGCGTGCGCCGGGAAGCATTGCTGCCATTTCCAAAGTCTGTTTAAAGATTTGGCATCGTCGTTGCTTAGTTACCATGTCATCGCCGATTTTTCCCCGTCCCGAAACAAATTTCCATGCATGAAATTCAGTCTCAACATAAATGCCGTCACTTATCTTTAGTTTGTGCCGAAATTCTTTTATTTGCTTAAGGCAGGAGTTCCATTCATCAACAAGTATTGTTAAGGCTGAAAGTACCCGTATTTCTTCATCTCCGGAATCATCAATGTAAATTAAGTGTATCCTGTCTCCGACTTTAGACATGTTAATCGTAATTACACCGGTTCCGCCGTAGCATAGTCTTATCCCAACCCTCTCTGCCTTCGAAAAGTTCTTTAAGCCCTTCGCCAATATCTGCGTCGCCGAAGATTAGCGAGAACGGAAAGGCCTCTTGGGCGGAAATAGTGATTGCAGCACCAACTTCTTTCGCTAGCATGCCGATCGCTTTGGCTGTTTCGGTTGTGCCGAGCTGTTCAACTAATTCCCACCAGTTGTCGGGCAAGCCGGGAAAGGCTTCGCGTGCAACCTCAATCCACGGGTCGTTAATGATTTCTAGTTCTTTGCCTTCAGCTTGAAGCGATTCCATTGCTTTCTGTGCGTTTTCAGGGTCTAGCCTTGAGACTTGCCAGAATGCGAGGAATTGTTCGGGACTAGCTTTGAGTCGATTGTTACCTTTATCGCGCAAATCGCCGTAGGCGTCCGCCAGACGGAGCAGGCTGGTTCGGTCTGCATCGCCCAACCTGCTAAAATTATCGTATGAGAACCATGCGTTCCGCTGCGGTTCGGAGAGTTGCTGCCAGAACGGAGCGACGTTCTCAAGCCCAGATTCCCATGCTGGCTTGTGTTTGTCCGGGTCTGGCGGATCTGCTTCGGGCAGTGCGGACGATTCCTGATCGACGAGATAGTCGCCGCTACCCAATACATCAAATTGGTCATCCTCCGCCAACGGTTCTTGATTGAAGCTAAATTCTTCTTCTTCCCACGGCACAGCTTAGTCCTCCAGTATTGAATTACTGAATATGGTATGATATAATATGTGAAAGGAGTCCATCATGAGAAAACCTGAAAAAATTCCCGGTGAAGTCGGTAAGGAATTGTACGAAGCATATGAAGCATTTAGAGCGGAATTGCCGAACCCGTCAAAAGAGGTTAGCAGGCGGTACCATCGTATAAAAGGGTCACTAATTTATTTGCGAGAAAAGCGCCAATTGACAAACGCTCAAATCGCCGACGTAAAACTAGCCGACCTGCCCGGCGTCAAAGAAGAACAAGAATTAGAACGATCGGGCAAAGGGCGCAAAAATTTTAGTCGCCGGGCGACAATGCCGCCGCCTGAAAAGCGTCGTCCTCCATTTGCATAACGGCTTCCTGAAATTCGTCACTCCAGTCGAACACTGCGACTGTTTCTTCAGGAACTATTACAATACCGTCAGCGTCATAGGTCACGCTTGTCTTATACCCCCGAATAACATGAATAACTGGGGCATCCATGCCTTGCCGATTTGGCCAATCCCAGCCACTGCGCGAGGCGATATTTAACGCTTGGTTTACACCGATTAGGCGTTCGGTAGCATTCGGTCCCGGATAAATCAAAGTGTTTTGCCCCTCTGCAAAGACTTCTTTAATGCCCATCGGGACACCCATTTCATCCACTACTGACGATAGCACATCTTCGCAATATTCTTCGTAATATTCGATAGTCGTTTCCGCGACCAGCTCTCCGTGTTCTTTGGCGTAAACGAAGTCGTCAATCTCGCCTTCGCGTAATTGCCTGTCTAATTCGGCAACTTTATCATCGGCAAGAGTGCCATCCTCTATTTCTTGTTCTATCCTTTTACGTGTTCTGTTGTCTAGTGTGTCTCTAATTGCGGGCTCTTCGCCGACCACCGTCGAATATTGTTGATGTAGCCTGTTTTTTTCTGTGACTCGAAAGAATATATTGTCATCGGCTTCCCATTCGTCGATCTGTTTCAATGTAACCGCAATAGAAGATGTTTGAAAGGGTATAACCTAAAATCAAAACAAACGGATACTTATTTTGGAAAGATGTCTATTGAAATGATTATAAAGGAGGTGCCATAATAGCAGTTCTCTTGCCGGAAGCGTCAATGTTGTTTGTTTAAGCTGCATTAGCTGAAAGACAATTCAGCAAATGATTGCGCTTGGATGCTGATTAGATCGCCCTCACGCTGCAGGATTCCGTAGACATACACAAACGGGGACAGCTTAAAGATTGACCGATACTCCGCATAGATATCCGGGAAAATAGCCACATTAAGCAGTCCGCTCTCATCTTCCAGAGTCATGAAGGAAACCCCATTCGCAGTGGCGGGTTTCTGTATACAGACCACCAATCCCGCAACGCCGGTCCTAACGCCGTTCCGCAGCTTTCTTAGCGCGTCCTGCCGCCGCACTTCGCTATGCAGTTTAGAGCGGAGCAGCTCCATAGGGTGCGCGTCTATCGAAAATTGCTGCGCGCTGTATTCCCACCTTAGTTTGCCCCACGGACTGAGTTGGGGCAGTGGCGGGGCTATGAGTTTCGGATCGATTATGCCCCTGTCTCGCCACTGATCGGCAATCCACAGTTGCCACAGCAATTGCCTGCGAGACAAGCCGAAACCGTCGAACCCACCGGCGCCGATTAGATTCTCTATATTAGGGACGTCGAGTTTGGTCCGCGCAACGAAATCTCTCAGCGACTTGAAGAACCCGCATTCACGAGCGTTCACAATTGACTGGGCTTTCGCTAAGCTGATTCCTTTGACACAGATTAAGCTCAGACGAATACCGTCGTTTTTGCAGTCAGTTTCGATGACGCATCTGAGGTCGCTGCGATTCACATCGACTTGCAAGAATTGTATCCCGTGTCGGCGCGCATCGTCCACGATAGTGCGTGTGGGATAAAACCCAAGGGGTTGGTTGTTGATTAACGAAGCGGCGTAAGCAACGGGATAGTAGCGCTTAAGCCACGCCGACTGATAGGCGAGATGGGCGAACGCCAAAGCGTGAGATTTGCAGAAGCCGTAGCCTGCGAACGCCTTGATGCAGTCGAAAATCTGGATTGCATCGCTTTCCGCCACTCCGTTTCGGACAGATCCTGCCACGAAGTCGGCTTGCATCTTCGCCACTGCACGCTCAGAGCGTTTCGCGTCGAGTTCGCGCCTCAGAATCTCCGCTGCGCCGGGGGTGTAGCCGGCAATCGTGGTAGCCACCTGCAGAATCTGCTCTTGAAAAAGCACGACACCTAGCGTCTCTTCAAGAATTTCTTCAAGACGCGGATGCGGATAACCCACCGGCTCAAGCCCCTGCCGCCGCCGAAGGTATGGTGTGACCATGTTGCCCTGCACAGGACCCGGCCGAATAATCGCGATTTCGGCGGCGAGCTCCGAGAGATTTCTCGGCTTTGTGCGCGGCAGCGTCTGCATCTGCACCCGCGACTCTATCTGGAACAACCCCACCGTGTCGGCTTGCCCAATCATTTCGTACACCTCAGGGTCGTCGGCTTTAATTTCAGCGAGACTGATTTTGATATTGTAGGCATCGGCAATCAATCTAAGGCATTCTCTGACTACGGCTAGCATGCCCAGGCCGAGCAAATCCACTTTGATAAGCCCGGCATCTTCGACCATGTCTTTGTCCCATTGGCACACTCGGCGGTTCGGCATTCGTGTGGGCTCGAGCGGCACCAGCTTCGTGAGCGCGCACGAAGTGATTATCATCCCGCCCGGATGCATGGATATGTGGCGCGGCGTACCGATTGCTGCCTCGACCTGCTCTCGGAAATGCCGCCACTTCTTTTTCTTGGTATAGTGCTCGTACTCTTGCAGCTCCTCAACTTTGCGAAATGCCGGCTCTGGGTTCCTTTGCCCTTCGGTGAAGCGCGACATCGTCGCCAAAAGGGGCTTGGGATAGCCAAAGACCTTGCCAACCTCGCGAATCGCTCGCTTAGCGCCGAATGTGATGAACATGCAGGCTAATCCAACGTGCTCAAAGCCGTATTTGCGCCCAACATAGGTGAGGACATCATCTCGGTCGGGCAGGCGAGTGTCTCGCGCAGAGGCGAAGTCCAAGTCGATGTCCGGAATCGTCGACCGCTCTTCGTTGAGAAATCGGGCGAACACTAGATTGTGCCGGACTGGATCGACAGTCGTGATATCCAGCAGATACGCAACCAACGAGCACACCGCAGAGCCGCGGCCCTGCGCCGGGATGTTTTTGGATTGGGCAAACTTAACAATGTCCCACACTATTAGGAAGTATCCGCTAAGATTCAAGCGGCTGATAAGGGTCAGCTCCTCTCGCAGCCTAGAGCGAATTTCAGCAGATATCGAATCGTATTTTTTGGACAGGGCTTCCTCGCATAACATGTTCAAATATGAGTCGGTGTCTTGACCGTCGGGGGGGCCAAAGTCAGGAAACCGATATTGCGCAAAATCTAACTCTACATTGCATCGTTCAAGGATTGCACGAGTATTGGTCAGCGCGGCGGGGATTTCGGAGAATAGCAGCTGCATCTTTTGGGGAGACTTGAGATAGCGTTCGTGGTTGATTGCGCGAATTGAATCCGATTTTGCGAGCGGGGTTTTATGGGCAATGCAGCGGAGCACATGGTGCAGTCGCGCCTCCTCTTGGGTTGCGTAACGAACGCTGTTCGAGGCTACACAGCCCAATGACGTTTCCTGCGCGAGGCGATAGAGTGCCTTGCAAAGACCGGTATCGCCGGGCTCAAGGTGGTTAACGAGTTGGATATAAAGCCGTCTATTCCCAAAGATATGATGATATTCGTACAGCCGTTTTCGCGCGGAGTCGATTCGATTGGTTTGCAACAGTTCCGCGACGCTGCTGTTCTTTCCGATAAGACAGATTAACCCGTCGGACAACTCGGCGATTTGCTCCACTGTCACGCGCGGTTCAGACTTGACATCATCGCCTCGCGCACGGGTGATTAGCTGGGAAAGGTTCTGGTAGCCGATTGAATTCTCGCACAGCAACAGAACCTTGTCATTAGAGTAGGAGTTGCCTCTCGCGTGTCCCACAGTTATGAGAGACCCAATTATGTATTCAAGCCCAATATCCTTGCATTTCTTGACGAACGGAATAACACCGTAAAGCGCATTGTCGTCTGTCAATGCCAAGCCCTTCAATCCAAGGCATGCCGCTCGCTCAGCGAGAACCGCGGGGCACGATGTCCCGTTCAGAAATGAATAGTGGCTGTGGCAGTGGAGCTCCGCATAATCCATAACCATCTATCGGCATAGCCTCCACACATCACTAGCAAGATCGTGGCATACCGTTAGCTCACGTCCAGATGCGCAGAGCTTGAAGTAAACCAGATGTTGCGGGCTTTCTGTCCACCAGTCCCCTTCCAGCTTCCAGACATCAATCACGCGGTCAAAATACAGCCATGCGTCGCCGCGGCGAATTGCTTCCGGAAACTCCATACCGCCAACTGTTTTTGACAGTATCGAAACGCGCTTGGAGTAGACGCTAAGTTTCGTCTCATCTCCCCAAACCGTCAGCTGCTGTGCAGTGATGTCATCGGTTATTGTCGGGCGATGGAAAGCGGTCGGGGATGGGTCAACTCCCTTTCCTGACTCTGACATCATAACGCCTTGCTTTCCAAACTGTCTGATTAGATCCGCCTTCTTGATGTTTGCCAACTGCCCCATGGTGCAGAGCCCCAATCTGTCCAGACGCCTATGCAATTCGGCATCAATTGGCAGAAGCGAAACGCTCTGATTTGCCATGAACGCCGTCGTTTCCTCTGATGATACGACACACGGCTCATCCGGGGCTGCGTTTTGCGCTGCGGCAAAACTGGCGAAACGGGACGATGCGACACCGACGCGGATTTCAGGACAGATCCCTTTCAACTCGCCGCGTAAATGCCTGATGAATACGTCGGCTTCGTCCGTCATCTCAGAAACCTCTAAATTTAAATAGATGGAGTTGCTTTTGATTTCACACCGCAGACAGGCAGGCACTTCTACTGCCAGCATTTCTTTGATGTCTTTTAAGTGATTTTGAAGGTTCTCGATTAGGAAACAAGCTAACATAGTTGTATGAATCCTCTATCCTATCTGCTAAAACTTAACAAAAGTATACTATGAATATATTAAGCGGTCAAGGAAAATCTGACACGTGTATTTACAGGGAACTGTAGAGAGTGGGCGAGCGAGGGGAAATGAACGGTTGAAAATCGGGGTGGGATTTGTTAAACTAAGTGTATCGCATTGGTTGAGGGGTGTCGCGGTCGCCAATCCCGGCGACCGCCCTTGCGACACTTTCACACAGTGCACGATGCGAGAATGCGTAACCCCAAAACTAACAATTTAGAGATTCGCATCAATATGACGGCTGCTGCGATGGATTTTAAAGGCCGTGTATTGAATCCTGAAGCTTTTTGCAAGTCGCTATTACGTTGACTAGGCAAGACTAATCAATTGCCTAAGCAGCCGAATTTTCAATGTTTTGTAAACCCTACATCATCCGCAGAGGAGTATTCTCTAGATTGACGAACACGAAGCAAAACACGGAGAGAAAACAATTGCTCTAACTGTGTATTTGTTTACTGATGAAATCGCAACAGAAAAGGGAAAGATTGTTCCGAAACACGCTTGGACAAGCGGGACTGTCGCGCTCAGAAGCAATCGTGCGCATGGCATAAAATCGGGCGTCGAACACCACTTTGATTCACTTTATAGAAGTGGGCAAAGCAATTGAGGATGCGCTTATTGAAGGCGAGATTATTTTGCATCCCACTGGCAACATGAAAAAGTATGTTCAAGAGGTAAAGGAGGACTAGGCAAAGTGCCTGCTGTCGCCAATAGGTTTTTTGTGTGGTTTGCTGCGATATCGTATAAAGATCCTAATTGCGCTGAATTTTACGCGATTCGGGGTTACGTAGTTCATTGTTTAGGACAATTCAAGGAGGCGTCAGACGATTTTGCTTGACATTTTCCGCCGAACATGGGAGCCGAATGCCCTGCAAATTATCAGGGCAATGGGCGCTGCGCCTGGATTTGATCCGCTTCACATTGCGTAGGACTTGCTACAAAAGGACGAACAAATGTTCGAGATTATCATAATCATCGCGTTAATACCACTTTTTATAACAATAGGAATATTGTCGTTAAGGGTGTTTCTATATAGTGTCGCAGGACTTTTGGTTATGATCGCGCTCATCTTCTTTGGGTATCTATTTTGGGCCCTACTTGCACTATGGCCCATTCTTCTTGTCGCGGTTCCGTTGTGGATTGTTCTGCACTTATGGCGTTCGAAACGCAAACGAAGGAGATACGAAGAACACCAATCTCACGAATGGGAATCTCGAAATATTAACCGTGCACGAGAATGACAGAAATTGTCCGTTAAATCATCGTACGGCGGCTCTGAATAAGACTGAGGAAGACAAATACAAGTCAAGCGGTCTGCGCGGCACATCGTTACGGTAACGATGTCCATACGACATTTCAAAGACTAATGGCATTTTTAGGTAACGACCAGCTTCCCCTGATTTATCAAGACGCTAAATATAGAACCTTATCACGAAGGTGGGGATCTGTGTTCTCACCAAGCACTCTACGGTTACGACTCCTGCTCCTACCACCTAAAGCACCCGTCGATACGTATGGCAATTTAAACCCAAAACTAAAATGGAGGCAGATCAGATGTATACTGCCATTGTCCAACAACAAGGCGAATGGTGGATTGGATGGATTAAAGACATCCCCGGTGTAAATTGTCAAGAGCGAACATATGATGAACTTCTTGATTCTCTGCGAGGGTGCCTCAAAGATATTTTAGAACACAATTGGGGACAGGCAATCAGTGTCGCCGCTGGAATGGTACATTGACCGCTACAAAATCAAGCGCGACAAAGAGAGCGGCATCCTCAACGACCCAAACGGCTGGTTTGCCTGCCGCCGCAGAGACCGAAGAAAAGCGCATCACGGCTTCATCGGCAAGGTGGTATTTTGAAGCCCGCCCATCAACGCTTCGATTTCGCGCTCACCTAGCGCAACGTCCAATACGGCGAACTCGTCGATAATACCCCCGAATGTACCGCCCGTCAAGGATCGAGGCCGACCTCCGATGTGCAAATCCGCATTACGCGGAACATATTGACTCGCACTCTCATGCGACGCCACTTCGGACCCATTTCTGTAAATTTTCATGAAATTTTGGCTCGCGCTGCATACAAAGCCCCAGTGTTCCCACCTGCCCAGAGTATCCAAGGGACGTTCCAACCTAATCTGTTTTCCACCAAATTGCCAGTGAATAGCGTTAGGTATGGGCTTATTCCACGGGAAGTGCACGGTGAAGCGATCATCTAACTCGGGTCTCCAATGACCACTTCGGTTAATTGGAACCAAACTGAAAAGGTCGTGATTTTTGACCTCTTCAAGTTTGACCCATGCCACGACGGTCACTTCGCTACTGGGAACAACCTCACCAAAGTCGGGGACGACGACGGCATCGCCATCTCCGCGAAAGCGCAGAGCTGTGCCAAACTTGCCGGGGGCTCGCATGGGGTCCTCCATCAAGCGCCCATCGTGTCCATTGCCAGACGAATCAGTGGCGATTTGTTCGTGGTCATCGTCAAAAAGCCACATGGCGATAATCGTCTCAGGGTTAATCATGGGGCAGTTGGATGACTTCTGCTTTTCGCATCCGGTTGCCAAAAATATTAACGCAATATATACAACACAGAATCTATTCAGCTTCATTTTGAACGTCTCCTTTCGTTCGGTACCGCATTGCCAATGGCGCGGTCCATAACATAGAATTTAAGATTACGCACATCAAACGCTGTGCGTTTGGATTTCGCAACTTTAAGCACTTTCGAGTCCGTGTAATCGTAGCATTCCCATAGCAAGTTTCACCTCCCGCTGAGCAAGCACAACAATATATTGATGTGCCTGCCATGATAGGCACAGGCGCAACGCTTACGGCAATTCGTGACGACATTCCTGGGACCTTAGGATTGGACCCGGTCGGTGATGTTCTAATAACAACACCAACTTCTACTGGGGTGCTGTGTTACCAGTATCTGGCAAATATGGTGTTTCCCAATAATACGCATGTTGCTAATTTTACCGTTACTGCAGTACCGTTGCAAGGGCAAAACATCTCCTGTCTAGTCGGTAGAGACATTCTCGGACAAGGGGTGCTTGTCTATAACGGCTATATGAACCAATTCAACCTTAGTTTCTAAACAAAGCCCACCAACCACAGTAATCTTCCTTACCACTATCCCCCTTTTTTGATTTACTCCTCGCCTCCCTACACGCATGGCGGCAACCGTCATTCGCCAATGTACAGCTGATTAAAGATCACAACGTCGTCAGGATTTACATCAGACTCGACACAATCATAAGACCAGGGACTGTAAAGCGTGTTGTACTCCTCAATCTGGGCGTCCGTCGCATGAGGGACGGCGTCTATAGGATAGATCGTTCCCTTACCCTCGTGTACCGTGCTGAGCAGATTGCCGTCGACGTTGACCACAAACAGGGCGATGTCTAAATCGGCTGGTATGGGCGGCACCTGAACACCATGCCCAGCGAAGAAGTTGTCGATTATAAACCGGCGTATTGATTCGAATCTACTGATGAACTCGTCGTGACTGATGTCAGGTTTACCTAAACCTAAGCCGCTCATACCTCTATTCCCTCTATCTTCTACAAGCTCTACCACTCTTAGTTGGCTAGCGTCGGTGTAATAGACTTGTCCATGATCGACGTGATAAATACCGCCGTTCCCCAAGAAATGGGCAGCAGTTTCTATACGATCCCCGACGCTAAGCGTTTTGTACGGACGCAAGCGCAGTGCTATACCATTGGTAGTAAATACATACTGAAATGCGCGTTCCGAAAGGTTGTATCGTAATCGCTTTCTAAATGGAACCGCCCGTCCATATCAACTGTCGTGCACCTGTTTGAGTATGAATTGCCATTCGCGCTGAGACATATGGGGCTGCAAGTCGTCGAAGTAAGCGGCGAGGTTCGGGTGTATGCCTTCAGGGATTGCGTACTGGACGCCGTGCGGCAACGCACTAGGTACAGCCATAGGATTCTCAATAGGTAATGGGGGGTTTCGGACTCGCTACACGCTGCAACCGCCAGAACTAACATCAAGGCTAGGGATTTCATGTCACGCCTCCCGAAAACGTAGGGGATTTTAATGCGTAACGTTATATACTTCAACTTCAGCACTGAAATCAGGCACTTCCGTTGTTGATGTTTAGCAAGATATATGCCAGTGCCAAAAAACCTTCAAGAAAGGACTCGGTGTAGATACAGAAATCCTTATGAATCACAGGGGTTGCGGGCGGTGTGAAAATTGTCAGTCTGGGACAACAGTTGTGCCATTTCTTTGTCGCTATTGCACAATAATGTGCACTTTGAACGACTCATCGTCCTGTTTTGTTCAGCTAAATAGGTTATCTCTACCTGTAATTCTACACAGGCGAAACGCCCACACAGGTTTTAATCAATGAAATACAAGATAACAGAGGCAAAGGTTCTACTGTTCAATTAGACTACGTATGGCAGTCAGTGAGGCGAGGAAATGACTGAGATGATTGGACATTTGAAGGTTGCTTGAGACAAACGAGCAGTTGACATAGGCTGAACGTGAGCAACTAGCCTAGTCTTACGGCTAGAGTAGGACGTTCTTGACGGAAGACTTGTTCGATGTGCATCGGGATTTAGGTGTGCGCGTTAAAACCCTATAATTCACTAGACATGCGCACGTTTTTTGGCGAGGGTAAGGTGGCTTTGAACCAGTAAGTCGTCGCGCCACTTCTACTTTAGAGATTTGGGATTTATTGTTTCAAAGCACTCACGCATATCTGCTGGAACTTGCCTTGCTTTGCGATTCAACCGAATAGAATCAGGCAAATCACGCCCTAAATTCTCATATAGTTTAAGCGTTGTGATGAAGGCATCAATAGTGTTATTAAATGCCTCCTCCACCGAATCTCCCTCGGTTATCAATTCTGGCAATTCCTCGCATGTTACTGTATAACCCCCCTCTTGTGAGGGTCTAAAAGCACAGTAATCGTATAATACGCGGTGGTGTTGACGTTCACAATGATGTCCCCTAGCATTGAGAAGCAACTTTAGTGTCTAGTTATGAGGACGCATTTGGTTGCGCCGCCGTTAACTTTCGATTATACTCTTTGAAGTCCCAGATGTCAAGGAATTTACGCTTGGCACCGGAATGGAAAATGGCGTGCGGTGAAGCGATGTACAGCTTAAGGGTTAAAGCCTGGCAGACAAACTGTTGTTCGGCCAGGATGAGAATGGTTGTTGTCAGATAGCGGCGGTGTGATAGAATCACAATCACGACACATTTCAACATAAACAAGGGCGCTTCGCTCGGCTTGGTATAATTACATGGGAAATATCCCGCGTGAAACCATTTTCCATTTAATTGAGGTAGATGTACAAGGGCTTAGAATACTAAGATTATGATTAAGGACAATTACCGTTTCTCGGAAATTGATTGGTTCGCAGTCCTTGTAGGTTGGGTAGAGATCAACTGAGCGGGTAGCGAAGGCGATAGTTTTCTCCGAAACCCAACGTTTCTCAATGTCTCAAACAAAACGACGATTCCAAACCCCAGAACGCTCGGCACCCTTAACTATGACAGACAAGAAAAGCGTTGGGTTTCGCTGCACCATAACAAACTTCAAACCAATTCAGCCCCCGACACCAATCCTCCCTTTGTGGCAAACTTACCGACCCCGCTCTACCCAACCTACGAATGCTAAATGTAATTGTGAGTGTGTCGTGACCGGAACCTGCAAAAACAATGCTTCCCTCGCGACTAAATTCCCCTTTTTTTATAGACTGTAAAAACTGTAATTTCTGCCGCAGTTATTTCATTCACCCAATGAAGTCCTTGTAGGTTGGGTAGAGATCAACTGAGCGGGTAGCGAAGGCGATAGTTTTCTCCGAAACCCAACGTTTCTCAATGTCTCAAACAAAACGACGATTCCAAACCCCAGAACGCTCGGCACCCTTAACTATAACAGACAAGAAAAGCGTTGGGTTTCGCTGCATCATAACAGATTTCAAACGAACTCAGCCCCCGACACCAATCCTCACTATGTGGCAACCCTTGCCGACCCCGCTCTACCCAACCTACGAATGCTGACGGCTTTATCCTCAAGGTTGACGGGAACGAGATTTACCGCCAATTTCAGGGGATGGATGAGGGAAGTATCACGCTCAAAGTCGGAGACGAGCTTGACGTTTTCACCGTGTTCCTTGACCACGATGGCGATGAATTTTTCCCTGAATCTCCGGAGGAGGAAGACGATCACGACGATGACGAACATGGTGAGGAAGATGTGTTTGCCTTAGCGCTCAGCGGATTTGATTCATCAATCATTGAGGTACACCTTTACGAAGGTGAGGGAGATGAACACGATAAGTTATGAAGATTACCTCGATTTTAGTAGGCAGTGGATAGGGAATTGCTATCAATGGAGTAAGCCGCACGCTCGCCTACTGCTGAACATTCCACTCGATAAGAACAAGGGTGGCCATCGTAGCGTGGGTGCGGACCTCACCACAATTGCACAGGAGGTGGGTTGGAACTACCACGCCACAATTGTCTGGAATGAAGGAAATATCTCTCGTCGAACGGCGTGGGGCTCATGGATGTCCGCGTCTGCCCCCTTTGTCATTGCCCCTGTTGAGTTAATTGTCATTTTGTATAAGGATTCTTGGAAGAAGCAGCTCGGCAGTAAAGAGTCAGATGTATCACGCGATGAGTTTATGGCATGGACAAATGGGGTATGGACTTTTAACGGTGAGAGTAAAAAACGGGTAGGGCACCCCGCTCCCTTTCCGCGTGAGTTGCCCTATCGCTGCATCAAGTTGTTCAGCTACGTTGGGGACGTTGTATTCGATCCCTTTTTGGGCAGCGGAACGACCTTAGTAGAGGCGCACAATAACCGACGAATCGGTGTTGGCGTTGAGATTGACACGGGCTATTGCGAATTGGCTCGAAATCGGCTTTCGGCTTATGGATTGAAGGGACCGAACAAATTTAAAACAGAATTTTTCCCCATTCTACTGTTAGCCATGTCATCGAGGCTTTGTACAAATAAACTCGCATTGAGGATGATGTGACGAGAAACGAAGAGCGATACCTTGAAACATTTTTAGCCCCCGTAAGGAAGTGCCAGAGTTACCGACCGAAGTTTGGTCATGGGAACAAAGAAGAAGGCTTTTCTCTGACCGAGTTCAAGACACTTTACAGTTCAGATCCTTTCTATTCATGGACCGGTCTTGATACGGACCTTATGTATGCCGCCCACCGGCTTGCGGGTGGCATGACTTCCGTGTACCGTCAGATTGGCATTGGCTGTGAACGGCTATTTCGCGCAGTATTGATGGATACGACTGGTTAGAAAAATGTTGAATTTGCCACATGGTCATACACCACCAAAACACGTTCCGGCAAAATGAAGAAGTTATCTCTAGATGGCAGGTTAGAACTTTCAGAAATCCAGAATCAAAGGGTACTGACCAACGTTAAGCAGTGGACAGAAAACTATTGCTCGGAATTGGGTGAAGTTTCCGAACCAACTAACGGCATAGTTTTTGAAGTTCGTCAGGGCTACAAA
Organism: Candidatus Poribacteria bacterium; assembly: GCA_965198175.1. GTDB lineage: Bacteria > Poribacteria > WGA-4E > WGA-4E > PCPOR2b > JAPPKS01. The sequence goes on along the minus strand of OZ240245.1, from coordinate 4,085,879 downwards.
AGCAAGGATTCCAAACGTCAAAATGCGGACATTGACAACGCCACGGTGGCATGGGCAAACAATTACCTACCCGTGTTTGCAGTTTTTTCTTCACAAATTGATACTGACATTGTTTTAAGATACCGAAACAATCGCTGCGGGATACTCATCGGTACGACTTGCGGTAATAATAACGTATCCTTGTATGCATTCTGTGAACAAGTTTTGACCTACGACTTAGCGGGTTTCTTCAAACATCACACAACGAAAATAAAGAAAGAAATTCATAATGTGCTCGAAACACTACGGAGTGCTGAGTAATGGACATGAAATTTCAGCAACGGTCAGACTATACATTCAAATACAACAAAATGCTCGGCAGGCATGGATGGCTACGTTTGACCCCCGCTTATTCGGTCAAGCTGGTAAAGGAGATAATTGATAGTATCCCAGAGGATGCCTTCATTCTCGATCCTTTTTCTGGGACAGCTACAAGCGGTTTGGTTGCTGCTGAGCATGGATTATCTGCACATTGTCTTGATATAAACCCATTTCTTATTTGGTTTGGAAATGCCAAATGTCGGAACTACTCAAAAGCTGAACTGGAAAGGCTGAAAATAGAAAACAACAAAGTGCTTGCAGATTGTAGAAGTATTGCGGATAGAGATAACTGGGTGCCCGAAATACATAATATCACACGGTGGTGGTGCGAGCATACTTTGAAGGCGCTTGCTGCACTTCGTAAGGCACTTGTCAATCAGTTTGGGGAACCGAAAGGAGACCATGTTGCGAACTTGGCCTGGATCGCATTCTGTCGTTTGGTAATTGAAACATCTTCGGCAGCATTCAACCATATATCCATGTCATTTCAGAATGAAGTTGCAACTTATCAAATTGAGCAGATTGGCTCCTTATATCAAAAAATATTAAGCGCAATCGTCGAAAGTACCGGCGATGAACTTACTGGTTCAGCATCGGTGCATTTTGAGGATTCAAGAAAACCGGTTTCAATCAATAACGTGAAGTATTCATACGTTATCACGTCCCCGCCATATCCAAACCGCGTAAGTTATATTCGTGAACTTCGCCCTTACATGTATTGGACGAAGTTTCTCGATTCTGCCCGGGAAGCTGGCGAATTGGATTGGAAAGCAATTGGTGGAACATGGGGTGTTGCAACTAGCAGGCTTCAAGATTGGACATCAAATGAACTTGAACTTCCGCTATCTTTGGATGTTGTTGTTTTCCAAATTCTGGAAACGAAAAAGAAGAATGCCTTACTGATGGCGAATTATGTCTGGAAATATTTTCATGACATGCACCTGCATCTTCAAAATTTGCGAAAAAGCTTGAAGAAAGGTGCAGTGATTACATACATTCATTGTTGGCAACTCCAGTTTTTACGGTGTGCAAGTTCAGACGGAAAAGCTACTTGGGGATTCCTTGAAATCCCTTGGATTCACAAATATTGGTAACAAGGTGGTAAGAAAACGCAACAGTAAAAGAGAGCTTTTTGAATACTGCGTTCATGCTACTTGGAAGGAAAGCAGAAAATACGAACCACAAGATTTTACTCAGGCTGAGTGTTTAGATCGACAGCTTACACTTTTTTAGTGTCCACAAGGATGCAGGCCTTAATTACAGACATGAAAAAGCGGATCGGGTTGTTTTTCATCGTTCAACGCGGCCTTCGGCAACACACGCATTCGACACTCATCACCATGCTGTCATTCGCGCACGGACTGGGCTCATCATGCCGGTTATCGGGATTAAAGTGCGATCCGCTGCGGCGTTCATGGGCGGGTCTAATCGGGTTTGACGCGGTTTTGGGAGCACGCGGCAATCCGTTACAGTTGGTGCTGAACACCGTATTTCATCTAGTGCGTAAGTTAGGTTGATCGGAAATCCTATGAGAAATCACACAGGAGGACTTTCGAGATTTCCCTTCGACTGTAAGGGCCGAAATTCAAGCGAAACTCAACACTTCGTCGCACACGATCTGCGATTGTCAAATCACAGATTTCTCTATGGTCTCTCTGTATCCCTTTTCATTGCACACGGTCTAGTACGGGGTAGCGAGATCCTCTACAGACAGCCAAAAATAAACCGCGGTTGCGGTGCACCTTGCAACTGTTGTACTTGACAGTTGGACGACATTGACTTATAATACATAGAGTAGGAGCGAGTTCCGCTCGCAACAGCACGTTCAACAACCAGTGTCGAAATGAGCGTCCCTGAGACTTCAGCCAATTTCCGAGACAACCAGAATGGAATCTCTCTTGATGTCAAAAAAGAGCACCGCCATCCCTTTGATTTGGCTGCTACTTTATGTCATCATTACACCGGTGCCGCTGTCCAACTATGTTCTGTGTATCGGTGCAGACGGTCACGTCGAATTTGAAGTGGGCGCTAACGGACGATGTACCGACGCACACCCTTTTGACTCGGAACGCGAGGGGGCAACGCTCACTGAATCCGCATCGGAAGCAGATCACTGTGGTTGGTGCATCGATCTCGCCATCTTTGTCCCCTTAGACAAACAACCGCATGTTGTTCCTGCCAAGAATGTGCTAGCACGCCACGCAGTTTCCGCTGCGGCGCTGGAGGCATCTGAACCGCATGTCCCTACAATTCCAATCTGCACCGCTCTTTTCGGCGCTAAGCCGTTAATCAATCCAACCCTCGTATCCCTCCGTACCACTACACTCCTCATTTAGACACGGTTTCCCCATGCTATCTACGCGCAGGTCCCATCGCGTCCCGCTTAATAGCGAATTAAGCGCGGGCTAGCGTTGACATGAGTCTGTATTAACCGCGCGCCGATCTATTCGTAGGCGCACCGGTGATATTTGGAGGGAACTTGCGCGGTTTGCAGCCCCGGAGAATACGGACAGAAATTCTTAATCCATTCGTCCATTCCACTTGGAGGAGAACATTGCGAATGAAAACCACATCCAACCCCATTCTCGTGATGGTGGGCATTTACCTATTCGTAGTAAGCACCGTGCAAATACCGCCCGCGTTTTCACAGGCGGAGTGCAAAATCTCGCTTGAGATTGCAATCCAGACAGCGCTGCGCGAAAACCCAGAGCTCAGTGCGATTCGCGAAAAAGTCAAAGTTGCCCGCGCCCGAATTGACGGCATTGCGTTACTTGGTAACCCTGAACTGGAAACCGAGTTTGTTGGAGGGATTGATGGTGAGCAGGGACTCGAATTATCCAAATCTTTTCAACTCGGTGGACAACGTGGGCATCGGAAACGAATTGCGAAGATTCTGCTTGAAGAGGTGAATGTTGAGCTCACTGAAGCGTCTCGGTTGCTTACGAAGTCGGTGAAGCTCGCTTTCTATGATCTAGTGCTTGTCCAAGAGAAACTTAAACTCACGGAAGAAATCATCCAGCACTACGAACAGATGCGCAACATCGCTCAGGTTCAATTTGAAACCGGCGATATTTCGGTGACGCATGTTAATCTGGCGAGGGTGCAACTGCAATCAGTGCTGCGCGACGCAGCAACATTAGATAGCGAATTGCAACTAGCACAACTTGAAATCAACAATCTGATGGGTGCCCTGCTTGAAACAACACCTATCGCCATCGGTGGTTTTGCAGAGAAAATATCGTTGAATCAGCTTCAGAATCTGAAGCTCGACACTTTGACGACGCACGCGCTGGCTCATCGTGCGGACGTGAAGTCGCTTCGATTAAACGCGCTGTTGACTGACAGAGAGCTTCGGCTGGCAAGGGCTGCGAACATCCCTGATCTGAGTATTGCGGGTATAGCCCAACGCAGCTCAGATGAGAAGGCATTCGGTGTGAAGTTTTCATTTCCATTGCCGGTGTTCGACCGAAATCGCGCCGAGATTGATGTTGCAAAAGCCGAACAGCAGGTTAACGCCCTCGTAATTAGCAACAAGGAGCGACAAGTTGTCCGGGAGGTGATTGGGACGTTCCTTTCCTTGACGACCGCCCAAAAGAATCTCAAATTCTATGAAGGCGATTTGGTAAAGCTGCTGAATGAAAACCTTAAACTGACGCGCACTGCCTACGAATTGGGGGAAGCGGGGCTTTTGGAGGTTATTCTGATGCAGAACGAGTTTATCAAGATACGGTTTGCGCATCTGGACGCGCTCACGACGTTCCACAAGGCGCTGGCAGAACTTGAAGCCGCCGTCGGCACATCCGTAGAATTATTGCCGCAGCCAAGCGGAGGTTGACTGCACACGGAGTGTACCGACCGCTGTTCATCTTGTGAGTCAATATTGAAAGATTGTTAATGCAACAGGACAAGGAGCAAAAGGAGGAACAAAAATGCTACGCTACTTTCGTCTCACACGACTTTTGGCAATCTCTGGTATCGTGATAGGGTGCTTGGTTTCACTAAACGTCAGTCGGACATTTACTTGGGCACACGATGCGGGTGTGCATGAAGAAAGTGCGAATCACACGCATGACACGACAGATCATGGACACTCCCACGGCGAACAAGCAGGTCATGAGCACAGCCAAGAAAACACGGTGATACTCACCGATAAAGCGAAAGCCAACATCGGTTTGAAAACTGTGGCGGCTGATGTTCACGCAATTGAGAGCGGTGTGCAAGTTACCGGAAATGTAATCGCCCACCCCGGCAGGCATACCGTTATCACACCAAGAATCGGTGGTATCGTGAGGCACATCCATTTCAGTCTCGGCGACTCACTCAAAAAGGGCGATGTCCTACTTGAGTTGGAGAGTCTTGATTTGCAAATGGCACAGATTGAACTGATTGAAGCAGTGGCTCAACAGAAATCGTTAGTCGCCAAACTAGAGAGATTGACGCAAGTTTTTGCCAAGCAGATTCGGCGCGAATTGCAAACTCGGCAAATTGACTACTTGGAATCGCTTTCCGGGTTGAAGCAGATGAAAATGGCGGTTCAAAAACGCAAAGCCCTTGCTGTGACGAAGACCATCTCAGCACTAGAGCAGATGCGCTTTAGATTGGTCAAAGCCGAGGTTGAACTCCAATTGTTAGGGGCTACGCTCAAGAGGACTGAAACCCTCGCAGAAAAGCGCATTTCTGCGCAGAAGGAAGTAATCGCTCAACAGGCAGAATACAGGAAAGGGAAAAGTGAGATGGCAGATGCGAAGCGGCAATTCGAGATTCTCGGCGCCAGCGAACAGATCCTGACAAAAATCCTTCGCGATGGTGGGGAAACTCCAATCCTCTCGCTACTAGGTGTAGACACATTAGACTCAGATCCGACAATGGAGAGTAATAGCGGAACCTTGTTGGAAAAATACGCAATGCTCACTGAAGAAGGGGCGGAACTGGTTGATGCAAAAGCGGCGTACAAAATCGCGGCTATCAAGGTTGCAGCAAACAAACAGCGCGCATTGGCTGCTGGTTTAAGTGAAACACTTCTCGAAACCCTCGCAGAAACCGGTTCAATTGTATCGTTCAACGATTTATCCGCCGAGGGACTTATTGAGATTTACCTTGCCTTCGTCGAGAGTTCGGAGGCACTGGAGGGACTGCTTCAAATAGAAGAGGTGCTTCGCAGTGCTGTCATCACCTTGAACAAAATTCGGCAGAAACTTCAAGTGTCTGGACTCACGCTCGCCGACATTGAAAAGATTACGCAGACGGGTCAGCCGTCTCCAATATTCTACGTCACGGCACCAGCTTCCGGACAAATCATTAAGCAGCATGTGACACTCGGCACCACGGTTGAAAAACGCGATATACTCTTCTCAATACTGGACACTGACGTCGTCTGGGTTGAAGGTGAGGCTTATGAAGACACGCTCGCACTCATTCAGGAAAAATTCCAGGTGGGCCGTGAGGTACGCATTCGCGTCACGGCATATCCCGGAACGACTTTCACCGGCAAAATCTCCCACATTTCAGATGCAATGGACCCCGATAAACGTACCGTTCACTTTTGGGCAGAAGTGGGCAATGCGGCTCATCAGCTCAAGCCGGGGATGTTCGCGGAACAGACGATTGTCCTTGAAAAAATGGAGGAGGCATTGAGTGTTCCGTTGAATGCAGTGCTTGAAGACGGAGGCAGCCGTTTTGTTTTTGTTGAGCGCGGATCCGCCTACAGTAAGCGTGAAATTGTGGTGGGGTCAGCCGATGACCGGTATATCGAAATTAGGGACGGTTTGTCTCCGGGCGAGCGTGTGGTGGTTCACGGGCAGCACCAGTTGTTGCGGGCAACCGTGAAGGTTGCCGAGGGGCAACATGCGCACGCGGGGCATTCTCACTAAGTGCGCAAAGGAGGAAGATTAATGTGGTCGAAAATCACGGAGGTTTCGCTCAAAAATAGGCTCCTGACAATCGCGTTTACGATTGTGATAGTTATCATTGGATTCAGGATGTTTGGTTCGGCACCGATTGATGTCTATCCCGACATCAATCCACCGCGCATTACCATCTTAACTGAGGCGCACGGCTGGTCCCCGGAAGAGATGGAAACTCTAGTCACGTTACCTATCGAAAGTGCGATGAACGGTACGCCGTATGTTTCACGGGTTCGGTCTTCCTCTGCCATCGGCTTGTCGCTGGTGTTCGTTGAATTCGACTGGGGAATGGATATTTTTCTGGCGCGGCAAATGGTCTCTGAACGACTTCAACTCGTTTCCCCGAATCTGCCTCACGGTGTGGATGCACCGATTATCTTGCCGACTTCCTCCCTTTTGGGCGAAATCCTAGAGTACGCGGTTGTTGATGAAACCGGAAAATTTGACGAGATGGAAATGCGAGATCTCGCAGATTGGGTCATCCGCTATCAACTCCAGTCCCAGGGCGGCATCGCCAATGTGATTAACATCGGCGGCTACGTGAAGCAATACCAGGTCTTCGTTAATCCTGAGCAGTTGATAAACTATCACCTCTCGCTGGAAGATGTTGCGGATGCGCTCGCGAAAAGCAACGAAAACTCTGCGGGCGGGTTCCTTATCAAAGACACTCGTGAGTTAATGATTCGCGGGTTGGGGCGGATTTCTACAGTTGCCGACATCGAAAATGTTGTCATTGATGTGCGGGGACATAGCACCCCGATACTTGTCAAAGATGTCGGAAGGGTGAAAATCGGGGAGCTGCCAGAAATACGGCGCGGGGCAGGGAGTCGCAATGGTAAAGAAACCGTCTTAGGCAAGGTAGTTAAGCAACCGGGGATTAATACGCTCAGCCTCAGCGACAAGGTGGTTTCCGTCTTGAAATCGCTGGAAAAGTCGCTGCCTAGAGGTATCAAGGTTAAAGTCGAGTACGCACAAGCCGATCTGATTCGGCGCGCCGTGGATACTGTCAAAGATGCTCTGCGCGACGGCGCAATTCTCGTTGTTCTGATTCTGATTATCTTCCTGTTCAATATTCGCACAGCACTGATTACACTAACTGCTATCCCACTCTCCTTAATTATGGCAGTCATCGTCCTGATTTCGCGGGGGGATACACTCAATATCATGACGCTCGCGGGCTTGGCGATTGCCGTTGGTATGGTGGTTGATGACGCGATTGTCTACGTCGAAAATATCTTCCGACGATTGCAGGAACATTTTCGGCGTCACGCTAGGGGCGAGGCAACCGACGAAACACCCACGCAGGTTGTAAAACGTGCAAGCGATGAGATTCGGTCATCTATTGTTTTCGCGACGCTGATTATCATCCTCGTTTTTGTGCCGCTGTTTAGCTTGAGCGGTATGGAGGGCAGGATGTTTCGCCCGCTTGGATGGGCGGTCGTCATTTCAATGGCAGCCTCGCTACTCGTTGCGCTGACGGTGGTCCCCGTATTAAGTGACCTGCTGTTGACACGTTTCCGAACCCGGCGCACGAAAGATGAATCGCAATCGGGAGTTCCACGCACGAAGGAGAGCCCTGTGGTTGTTTGGATTAAACGGGCTTATCGTCCTATTCTCTCCTTGGTCATGCGGCTACGTTGGGGTGTTGTCGCGTTGGCGATGTTGCTGATAGTCTTGACACTGGCGGCAATACCCCGCTTGGGCCGCGAGTTCCTGCCCGTTATGGACGAAGCCACTTTTACTATCGCTGTCGTCTCACCACCGGGAACCTCGTTGGGAGAATCCACGCGTATCGGTCGTGAAATGGAAACCAAAATTTTGACGCTTTCAGAAGTGACAAGCGTCAGCAGCCGCACCGGGCGAGCAGAAACTGATGAACACGCCCATAGTGTGGATACCCACGAGATTGTGGTGAACCTCATTCCCCCCGATGAACGAGAGAAAACACGTGAGGAACTCCTTACCGAGGTGCGCGCTCTGCTATCGGCGGAAAAGTTTCCCGGTGTGCTAGTGTCCGTAGGTCAACCGATTCAACATCGCCTTGACCATCTCTTGTCGGGCGTGAACGCACAAGTAGCATTGAAACTGTTTGGGCCAGACCTCAACACACTCAGGCAGAAAGCCGAGGAGATTCGGGCGGTTATCGCGGAAATTCCCGGGGTGGCGGATCTGTGGGTGGAGCAACAGGTACAAGTAGAGCAAATCCAGATTCAGGTCAAACGGCGTGAAGCGGCTCGCTACGGCTTACGAGTTGAAGACGTAACGCATTTCGCAGAGACTGCGTTCAAAGGCGAAGCGGTGAGCCAGATCATTCAAGGGCAACGGCAATACGCACTCGTGATTCGGGTTGACCCGACGCTTGTCACCACCCTCGAATCTGTCGGAGACTTAAAGCTAAGAACGCCTGCAGGTACATACGTTCAGCTAAAACAGGTTGCCGATGTTGGGTACGGGTTTGGACCAAATACTATCAATCGCGAGAATGTTTCTCGACGGATAGTGATTCAGTGTAACGTACAAAATCGCGACCTCGGTAACTTTATTGCTCAAGTTCAACGGGAAATTAACGAACACATTGACCTGCCCGAGGCGTATTTCCTCACCTACGGAGGGCAATTCGAAAGTCAACAGGCAGCGCAAAAACGGATTCTGGTTCAAACCGGTTTTGTCCTCGTCGGCATCTGTATTCTATTGTATCTTGCGATGGGTTCAATGCGGCTTTCATTGCTGGTGATGCTGAACCTTCCGTTGGCGTTAATCGGTGGTGTCGTCAGTGTTTTCCTCACTGGCGGCGTATTGAGTATTCCGTCTATGGTGGGTTTCATTCTTCTGTTCGGCATCGCAGTGCGAAATGGCATTATCTTGGTGACGCACATCAACACCCTGCGGGCAGAAGGGATGTCGCTCTACGACGCCGTATTGAAGGGTGCAGAGGAACGCATTAGCCCAGTGTTGATGACAGCCTTAACCACGGGGCTAGGGATGTTGCCGCTCGCACTTGCGCACGGATCAGGCGCAGAACTTCAGAAGCCGCTCGCAATTGTCATCAGCGGCGGGATGATAACTGCGACCCTCTTGACGCTGCTTGTCCTACCGGTGTTGTACTACATTGTCGAAAAACGGATGTAGTATGCAAAGCGGTGCGCGCGTACGATGACAGGGAAATCCTGCTTTTATCTTGACGTTTCCGCTTAAATCCGCTCTAATTAAAGAAAGCGCGATGTTATTTTTCAGGAACGACTTAAAATGACTCAATGATTTAAGCTAACTGTTCACGACAACAACCGAACATGTTGGGCTTACGCAGTTGAATACAAGACCTGATTTCGGGGGATGCGAAGATTTCCGCCGGGGCGATATGGTGGGACTTCCCTTGTAGTTGCTCTCAGACTTTGTTGATGAGCCGTTCTTCGGTGAGTTGAGTCGAACGGTCACACCCTTGGATTTTGCACACCGGTTGCATGAATCCTATGTTCAATATCGCTTCGGTTAGCCTTCAGAATGACATTGGCATCACAATTGCTCAGCATCCAGCAAACATCCAAAACCGGAGGGTATTGCCTTGTGGTAGATTTAAGGTCTAATTTTGCTAACCGAAAGAGGGGTAGCATTTAGACCCCGTTGTAGTGTTGGTTTGACAGGCATGTGAAGATGTTCCCACTATCGGTAAATGACTTAATCTACCATTATGTGAATACTTTCCAAAACCGAAAAGAGGAGACAGCCATGACTTTTCCAAGAGTGGTCAAACGTGTATACACAATGTCGATTTTGTTGAGTGTTCTGTTCGCCATCGGTGTGCCGTGGGCAGAAGCCGTTGAGGACGAAGACGAAATTGGTGACGTGTTGATTGGCGAGGATGTGCGCGGCGTTGAGATTGGCAGTGATTATCTGTGGGTCTCAACCGGCGCTGGGGTCAGCCGGTACAATTTTGATGCGGAAAAGTGGGTTTTTTTCACAACGAAGGATGGGCTTATCAGCAATCAAGTGAATTGCATCGCAATCGAGTGGAAGCAGGGGGTGTTTGGGAGAAAACCGTCTGGGCGCGTGTGGTTTGGGACGGATTCTGGGTTATCAGTTCTTGACATGAACCGTGACGAATGGAGGAGCTATACCGTCAAGGACGGGCTGATTGCAAACAAGATTCAATGTATTTCGGCGCGCCGCGACTGGATCTGGGTGGGAACTGAAAAGGGTGCAAGTACGTTTCAATTGAAGAAGAATCGGTGGCGTTCCTACACAGACTTTATGGGTATTAAAATCCCGTCCGTAACGACGATTCATCACGATTCAAAGTACGTGTGGATCGGCACGCCCAGCGGATTATCGCGGTATAACATCAAGCATGACAAGTGGGAGTATTTCACCAAACAGAGTGCCTTTTGGGTGAGCACCCGAGGTGGCAATCGCTCGGTCCCGCGCCCGAGCCGGGAGGAAATGCCCAATTCGATTATGGACATTCTGGGCGATTCGATTACGGACATTGAGGAGAGCGGCGATAGCGTCTATATTGCGACGAAATCGGGGCTTGTCCGCACCATCAACAAGAAATTCATGAACCCCACAGACCTTGCCAACGAGGACAAAGCCTATAGCAAACTGAAAGATCCGCAACATTTTGCTGCCTCTGTGCGGGCTAGAAGCCGTCAAGTTGTGCGGAATCCAACGCGGGCTCAGGCGCGGGCTGCCGATATGGAGTATGAACGCGCCATGCGTGCTTTCAACAAACGAGAGGTAGACACATGGAAAACGTTCGGCTGGGAGGTTTTCGTCCCTTCGAACGCTGTGCAGAATCGTGATACCCGGGCATTGATACCGAATCAGATTGAAGCTCTCGCGATTTCAGCGGGCCGGGTCTGGATGGCGACGGGAAACGGGCTCCTGAACTTCGATACGAAACTCGGAACTATGCAGTGGTTCCATCAAGACATGGGATTGGCATCAAACGAGATTAATTCTCTTGCAGTCAGGGGGAACACCATCTGGATTGGAACTATACACGGGCTTTCACAGTTTCACTCGGTTTCTGCACGGTGGAGAACGTACCGCGAGGTGAAAACCCTTCCCTCTGGGTATGTGTTAGCGATTGGTGAGGACACAGATGGTGTTTGGCTTGCGACACAGAAGGCAATGAGTCAGTTCAATCCAGGGACCGAACGGTGGCGAATCTTCACCAACGAAGATGGCTTAGGCGTGGGGACGCTCACCTGTCTTGATGTTGTGGGCAACTACCTATGGATTGGTAGTGACCAAGGGATTTCGCGGTTCGATAAATCGAACAAAACGTGGAATTATTTTCGGGCAGCCAAAAGCGGCTTGGTTGCCGATGAAATTACGAAAATCCTAGTTGATGGCAAGTCGATTTGGGTGGGCACTGCACGCGGTTTGAACCGCTACGACAACACGACGCATGATTGGACCGCGTTCTCAAGTCGGTTTGGGCTGTCGAATGACGAAATTACAGACCTTGCCGCAGGTTCGCAACACCTCTGGGTCGGTACGGGGAATGGGCTATCTCGGTACGATAAATCGACGCAGAATTGGCACACCACTCCTGCCTTTGAAGGGACGCCGATTCTGGCGTTGGACGAATCCGACGGGATAATCTGTGTCGCGACCGAAGCCGGTGTACATCTCTGCGGTGATGAAAATGGTGAAACGTGGCAGAAGTTGAAAATCGATGGCGATGCGAGTATTGATGTCGTTGCGCTTGACGACGGGGTACTTTGGAGCGGCGGCTGGCGGAATTTGGGGCGATACGACTTCTCATCCGGGCAGACGCGGAAATTTACGGACGATGATGCGCCGGGTCTTTCAAATGTACGCATTCACGATATTCACCCGTCGTATGAATACGTCTGGGTAGCGACAGATGGCGGCATCTACCGCTACAACAAGCGCACCGATTCGTGGTGGGCATACGCGCCAAGCCGCGAGCGCGCTCGCACAGAAGTCCTTGTCGCCAAAGATATTCGCGCCATCGTCATCAACGAAGATTACGCTTTCTTCGGCACGCCGCGGGGAATCAGCCGATACGATAAAACGACGGATACTTGGCTCAACTATACAACCCGCGATGGCCTTCGGCACAATTACGTGTCGAGCTTGCTGTTGGTGGGAAATGAATTGTGGTGCGGAACATACGGCGGTGTCAGCCGATATAACTTGGTCTTAGACCGGTGGACATCCCTGACCACTGCCGATGGGCTGTGTGATAATCGCGTAAACGCACTCGCGCGAGATGGAAACAACGTGTGGATAGCGACACAGAGCGGCGTTTCGCGTTTCGACACCAAAGCGGGGATGTGGCAAACGCTGACAAAAGCAGACGGTCTTCCCGATGGTGTTGTTTGGTCGGTCGCGGTTGATGGAGCTGACATCTGGTTCGGCACAAATCGGGGGGCGGCGAAATACACACACGATGAGAATCGGTGGGCAATCTACACTACCGACGACGGGTTAATCAACAATATCGTCACCTCAATCGGTGTTGATGAAAAGTACATCTTCCTCGCAACGCCGGGCGGTATCACAATGTACGACAAAGAGGTCGAATCCCTGACACCGTATTCACAGGCAGATGGTCTCGCCGCCCAGGACGCCAAGAGCATTGGTTCAAAGGAGAAGTACCACTGGATCGGTACCTCCGAAGGCATAACGCTTTACAATCAGATTACTGACCTGTCCCGCGATTTCACTGAGGCACAGGGACTTCCCTCCAACAATGTCGAGGTTGTCACGATTGATGGCGATGAAATCTGGTTCGGAACGGACGCCGGATTAGCCCGACATCACTGGATTCGGGGCGATTGGACGACCTATTCGGAAGCCATTGAAGACATCGAATCAACCGCGTCTGACCTAATCAGCAACAACATCAAAGTCGTTGCGTCGGATGGCGATTATCTGTGGGCGGGCACGCGGCTCGGCTTAGCCAGATATGACAAAATCTCGCACACATGGCGTATTGCGAATTTAGCCGATCAAGCAACTCAACCGAATGATAGAATCAATTTGGAACAAGCGATTGAATCCGCGCTGCAAGCTAGCAATCCTACCGAAACTCAGAAGGTTTACGTCGATTATCGTCCAGAAATCGCGCGCGAAAAGGCGATTGAAGCCATTCATCAGCTTGTGCCGGGGAATGAGAAGAGGACTCCGCAGCCGGGTGACCCAACTGTGCCATCGCCGTTTATAAGGGTTAATGTTGAATTCCCGCCGGTGTTGACCATTCGTGCGATCGCCCCTGTCTTCGGTCAACTCTGGCTTGGCACAGAAGCGGGCGTCATTGTCTACGATAAAGCCACAGATGCAGCCACGGAAATCCACCCGCTGCTCCCGCGGGTGCGAGATATTCAGTATCAAGAGGGCAAGGTTTGGGTGCTCAGCGACAACCAAATTGCAATCTATGACCATAAAGCGAGGTCTTGGACTTTGATAACGAATGGTCAAATCGTCGAACACACACGGACCGGTACGGGATTGACTGAACGCTTAGAAACTACGCCCGAAGATTTGGGGATTTACGGCTGCACAGCGATGGCGTTTCTAAACAATCAACTCTGGATCGGGCGGGAAAACGGGTTGAGAATCTTTAAAACGGATTCTCGGCGAATGACGTTGGCACACAAATTTGAAGTTCCGCCATATCTGAAGAGTTCCGAAATCACTGCGCTGGCGTCGGACCCTGAAAACATGTGGGTCGGCACGAGACAAGGCGTATTCCGGTATCACGTGTCACAAGGGCGATGGGAGACGTTCACAGTGCTCAACGGACTCATCGGCAACGACATCAGTACAATCACCGCAGGCAATAAATACGTCTGGGTCGGCACTGCCGGTAAAGGACTCTGCCGATACAACCGAGCCGCAAAACAGTGGGAGGGATTCAACATTGACAATGGCTTGTCCGACAACAACATCCGCAGCATTAGCCTAGATGGCAAATACGTTTGGGTCGGTACATTTTCCGCGGGTGTTTGTCGTTACGATTTGTCAACCGAACTGTGGACAACCTTCCGCACCGAGGATTATCGTGCGTTCGCAAGCGAGAGATAGGATCATGCTCTTCTTGCTGATAGAATTTACGCGCTTAGATTCTGGAGAGTGAAAGCGGATTCCTTCTCAATTGGTTTCTCCGGTAACAAAGCGAGTACAGCGTCCGATAAATATTGACAATGCTTGCAGGCGGGGTTTCCTAGTACCCGATTCTCGGGACACGGATGCCCATCCTACGGCGGAATAATACAACCGTTCTAAACTTATTTGACGCTGTATTCGGGGCTAGGAGCCGAGAAACCAAAGCGTCTTTGGGTAGGTCCTTATGTATTATACTCTTTATCGGCAAATTGGTCGTTTGAACTACATTCGGGCAAAGCGTAGACGTCGGAAAGGGCGCGGCAATTACGGATCGGTCCAGAAACGCCCCAAGTTCTCCCCTGGGCACAAAAAAGACGCGGTAGTTACGCCGCGCTTATCGACAGTCGCCCGTCGGCGGCGAATTGCCGCAGTAGCGTGGCTGTTGTCATTTGTGCTGAATGCGCTCGTCCTTTTTTGGGTGGCGATGTTGCCTACACCGCAGCCTGCCGCGGAGACTGACCTGCAAGTCAATTTCGTGTCGTTGCCGAAGCCATCACCTCTGAAACGTCGTGCCAAGCCACGCCGGCAAGTAACTGCGGTCGGGCTGGCTAATAAAAGCCCGATTGACCGGCGTGTTACTGCAGTGTCGCTTCGATCAGGACCGCTGACGACGCAAACGGCGGCAATCGTTCACTCGCCCGCTCAGGTGGCCTTGAATCCGCTGGCGGAAACCGAATTCCAAGCGAACAAAGAGCTGGAGGCGGATGCCGTTTCCCGCCCCAATTTTTCGGTGGGCGGTTCACCGATAGTTGGACGCCCAAATCTTGAGGGAACGGTAGCTGCTCCAAACCGATCGACCGGCATCCTTGACAAAATTCAGCGTAAGGCGGGGAACGCGGCTCAGGTGGAGGTGCGCGGTTCCGGACGGGAGATTTCCGGCTATTATAACATCGTCATGGTCCAATACGAAGACACGGCAGATGCCATTCGTGCCCAAGCCTTGAGTCGCTTGGTGTATGCTATGAATAGATGGACGAACATACGGACACAACTTTTGTCTGAGACGATGCCGCTTGCCTCTCCTGAGATTCACCAGATTCCGCTGGTGTACATCGCCGCACGGGATGCGTTCACCTTCTCCGAGAAGGAGCGTGCGAACCTCCGAAGCTATTTGCAGAGCGGTGGAACACTTCTTTTTTCGGACGTATCAACCGCTTGGGGGATTGATGGTCCTGTGGCTAACTCCATTCGCTTTGAGGTCTGGAAGATTGTCGGAGAGACATCGCATTTCGTGCCGATTAATCGAAAAGATGCCGTCTGTCACAGCTTTTTTGAATTTAAAAAAGGCACACCGTACGTCGTCAAAAAACGCGGCGAATTTTACGCTCTCCGACTCAACGGACGCATCGCCGTGTTCTACGACGCCGCTGGAATTGGCTTGAAGTGGGGAGAAAATGCTGATAATGAGAAGTGGCTAGAATGGGGCGTGAACCTGATTGTCCACACCCTAGGCGGCGTAAGGGAACCCCAATAAGTCAACGCTCATATTGAATTCGAATCGGAAATGGTACCGTTTTTCAGGAGAGTCAGGATAGAAATCACTCAAACTAAACTTTAATATCTCAAATTGAAGTCTATCACTAGAATTTTCCTTGTTTTCATAGTATACTCATGTGTATATTGAAGGAATAACTAGAACGTCAAATTGGCCTTAGACCCGTGGACATCATTGACCACTGCCGATGGGCTTTGCGATATTCGCGTTAACGCACTCGCGCGAGATGGAAAAGACTTGTGGTAGCGACGCAGAGCGGTGTCTCGCGTTTCGACACCAAAGTGGGGACATGGCAAACACTGAAAACACCGGACGGTCTTCCCAATGATGTTGTCTGGTCAGTCGCAGTTGA
Organism: Candidatus Poribacteria bacterium; assembly: GCA_965198175.1. Classification (GTDB taxonomy): domain Bacteria; phylum Poribacteria; class WGA-4E; order WGA-4E; family PCPOR2b; genus JAPPKS01. The sequence continues at coordinate 4,069,630 of OZ240245.1, read as the reverse complement.
TGGAGTTTACATCTGGTTCCGAACAAATCGCGGCGCTGTGAAGTATTCACACAATGAGAATCGGTGGACAATCTATACTACCAATGATGGGTTAATCAAAGTTATCATTTGCTCAATCAGTGCGATGCACTGGGTATGATACTCATTGCAATGGATTTTTGAAAGAAATTGGACAGAGCGGATGCGCTTGTGTTAAAATACTATCCTGAATTGCCGAATTTGGCAACGTTTGAAAGAGGTGAAGGGTCTTGCAGAAGGTTGGAATCCATTTCACGCCCACTCGCTGGGTAATTGCGATTGGAATCGTCTGTTATCTGATAACGGTAAACCTCGTTGCACTTGCACACGACCATGAGCACGTTGATTGCTGTTCCGCCTGCTTTTTCAGTGCCAACCACGCCGGCATTGAGCTCAACGTCGTTGACGTCACGAATCTTGATACTTGCATATCAGTTCACCGACCAATCACCTTACCTTTCATTTCCACGATCCTTGACAACAGTGTCCAGAGTCGTGCCCCTCCAGCATTCCCCGTTTAAACTGCTCGTCAATCTCATATCTCTGTATTTATTGACCATATCTTTATCTGTCGTTTCCCGGCTGAACTGTATATAGTCTCGGCAGTAGTCTGCCTATTTTTCGTTGTTTCATCAGGGGTGATGCCGGGAAAAACAATCTATTTATATCTGGAGGTAATTATGTTTGCGCCTGTTTTTCGTTTTACGTTGTTGTTACTCGCATCTGTTGCACTGTTCGCCGCTTGTGGCGAAGATGACAATCCCATTGTTGACGATGGCCATGACGACGAACCATTTCATGCTGATGCAGACGGCTTTGTCCTCAAGGTTGACGGGAACGAGATTTACCGGCAATTTGAGGGGACGCATACGGGAAGTATCACCCTCAAAGTCGGAGACGAACTCGAGGTTCTCACCGTATTCCTTGACCACGATGGCGATGAATTTTTCCCTGAATCTCCGGAGGAGGAAGACGATCACGACCATGACGAACATGGCGAGGAAGATGTGTTTGCTTTAGCGCTCAGCGGATATGATTCATCAATCATTGAGGTACACCTTTACGAAGGTGAGGGTGCAGAACATGATGATGAGCACGGCGAGGAGGGCGACGATCACGGCGATGAGCTCGCCGAGAAATTCACCTTTGAAGTGAAGGGGCTTAAAGCCGGTCAAACGGAACTCAAACTCCAACTTTTGCACGGCGGCCATGCCGATTTCACGGCGGCGCTCTTGATTCCCGTAACGGTTACGCCGTAACCGAAGACATTGGTTTGTCTGTCAGCGTGCCAAACCCAACGATCAATCCGGATTTGGCACGCTGGACCGGCAAAGAGGATACCGGTAGCAGTAACGTATGACGTTAGGAGCCAACAATTGAACAGATATTTGAATCACGCAGTCGTGGACAATGTGGGCGCATGCCTCTCCTTTGCTTGCGCCATCCACTGTATTGCCGCCCCGCTCTTGATGACCGTATTGCCGCTCGTTGGGCTTGGATTTATCCTGAGTGAGTCAGCGGAGTTGGCGTTGGTTTTCGGTGCAGTGGGAATTGCTATAGGCGGACTTCTGCTAGCAGTCGTTCACCTAATCAATCGTCACCTCTGTCGTACGTGTCAACACTGCAATACGTCTCGAGATGGGGGAAGGTAGGCAGATGGCGCTCAAGGGAAGCAGCGGCACCGGAAAAACCACATTTCTCAATCTCATCGCTGGAATTCTGCATGCTGACAGCGGACGCATTGTTAAAGGAATAACTCAAACTAAACTTTTAACCTTCTCTCTTTTTGCCATTCTCTTGACTCATGATGTAGACGGAGTGTCGCTGCCCCGCACTGTTTCCGTTTCAGGGCAGGTGATTGATGCTGAGACGGAGAGACCAATCGCGGAAGTCCAAGTTACCCTTGTCGCCGTGGGAAGGACCTCCCTAACTCGAACCGATGAAGTTGGACAGTTTCAGTTTGATGAAATTGCGCCAGGGGCTTATACGCTTCAATTCACTCGCGTTGGATGTGAGAAGTTAAATCGAAAAATCGCTGTCGATACGTACCCGATAACGATGGTCATCAAATTGAAGCGCAGCCTGTTCCAACTTGGAGAGATTGTTGTCACAGCTAGTGACGAAGTACTGGCTCAGTTTGAGAAAACAACCGACCTTAAGCTCTCAGAGCAGAAATTAAATCAACAGATGGGAGCAACCATCGCCGAGACCCTTAGTGGCGAGGTGGGGATTGCCCAGCGGACGATGGGGCGATCGATAGCGCGTCCGGTCGTCCGGGGCATGGGTGGCGACCGTCTGCTTATCCTCGAAGATGGCGGGCGTACCGGCGATAAATCAGCATCCTCAGCAGACCATGCGGTTGCGATTGACCCAACTACCGCGACAAAGATTGAGATTACGCGTGGTCCGGCGTCGCTGATTTACGGCTCAAGTACACTCGGCGGTGTCGTCAATGTCAAGCGCGAAACCATTCCACCAACCCTCCCCAACCACCCAACGATAAATCTCACATTTCAGAGTGAGTCGGTCAACTCAGGGCTGACCGGGACGACAGGAGTGACGATTCCGATTGGCGACCTAGCGTGGCGGTTGGAGTTGAACCGCCGTCACGCCAACGACACGCATACTCCCGTCGGTATTTTGGAAAACACGTCGCTATCGAACACCAATTTTTCAACCGGTGCTTCAGTGGTCAAGGATTGGGGACACATTGGGATTTCAGGGGGGCGCTACCGTTCAGATTACGGGATTCCCGGCTCGCCCGAAGGACATATCAAAGGCGTTACCATTGACCTCGATCGCCAGCGGTATGAGGGCAATCTGGAATATGCGTTTGAAGAGTCGATTCTTGAGAAGTTGAAGTTACAATCGACCTACACGCGCTATCAGCATCAAGAGATTGAATCGAACAACACGCTCGGCGTTGAGTTCGGTGTATTGACATACAACGCGTCTGCGTTGGCACACTTGCGCGGCGATGCAGTTGCAGGGATTTGGAGCGAGTATCGTGACCATGCGACGGGCGGATTTTACTGGACGCCGCGTACGCGGGAGATGTCTTTGGCGGGGTTCTTTTTCAAACAGAAGCGACACAACAACTTCACACTACAGGCAGCGGTCCGCTACGACATCAGACGGGTTGAGCCGTTTGTGCAAGGTGCTCTTATACGTGCAGGAAAGGTGCAACGACGGGACTTCGGAGGTCTGTCAGGCGCTGTCTCAAGCATCTATCACTGGAACGACAACTTGGGATTTGGCGCCACTTTGATGAGGACGTTCCGCACACCGGGAATCGAGGTGCTCTTTTCAGATGGACCGCATCTCGCAGCCTATTCATACGAAATCGGCAACGCCGAACTCGGTTCAGAGGATGGCTTTGGGACAGAGGCATTTCTGCGCTACATGGGTAATCGTATGAAACTAAATTTCGCCGTTTTTCGCAACCAGATATATGGCTATCTGATTCCGACCAACACGGGCGAAAGGGAATGGGGTAGCGGTGCAGCGGGTTGGCTATGGATATATCAATACCGTGGACAAGATGCTATCCTTGACGGTGCCGAATTTAGTATTGACGCCGAAATTATCCCGCGATTGCATGCAGAGATGCGCATGAGTTACGTCAGAGGTACTTTGGCGAACAGCGGATTACCGCTTGAACGCATCCCGCCGCTCAACGGAAAACTGGCGTTACGATACGATACCCAGCCGTTAAACTTGCACTTCACGGCGCGGTATTCAGATGACCAGCAGCGGCTCGGCGAATTTGAAGAAAAGACGGACGGGTACATCGTCTACAACGCGGGCTTGCAGTTAATGTTCTCCATGTGGCAACTTCAACATCAGTTGGTAGTCACGGTCGAGAATATTTTCAATACTGAATACCGTCAACACCTTTCGAGAATCAAATCGGTGATGCCGGAGCCGGGGCGTAACATCAAGTTTCTATATCGGCTGATGTTTTAGGGAGGACCAATAGAGCTGAGAAGGCGTGGGACTAGGTTCTGTTGACATTTGGTTATAAGGTTGTGCATAATAGAGGAATGATGCCCATAACCTTATCTGATGCCCAATGGAGAAAGATATACCAGTTTCTTCTAAGCTGTTCCAACATCTATGTCCGGAACGAAATTGATACTCGACGATTCGTCGAAGCCCTTCTGTGGGTGACTCGTAGCGGTGCTCAATGGAGACTCTTGCCTACTGCCTATGGCAATTGGAACTCCATCTACAAGCGGTTTAGCTGCTGGTGTGACAAAGGAATCTTCGCACAGATGCACTGCTACTTCGCCTCTGACCCAGATATGGAGACACTTATTATTGACACGACCATTTGCCGGGCTCACCCATGCGCGGCTGGCGCTTCAAAAAAAACGGTGGCACTGAAAACCAAGCACTAGGCCGCTCTCGAGGCGGCTTCAGCACCAAGATTCACATCACAGTTGACGCGCTAGGTAATCCGCTTAGACTCCAGCTAACCCCCGGTCAGAGACACGACATAGCTGAAGCCGAAGCGTTGATAGTTGGATATGACAGTGAGTATGTTATTGCAGACAAGGGATACGATTCGGACGGTTTTATTGACGTTATTGAGACGAATGGAGCGATGGCGGTGATACCGCCTCGACGTAATCGTGGCGCTCAAAGAACATATGACAAACATTTATACAAAGAGAGACATCTGGTTGAATGTTTCATCAACAAGATAAAATGGTATCGTCGTATCTTCTCTCGTTTCGAGAAACTGGATGTCCGCTATTTTGGATTTCTGAGTTTTGTCTCCACGCTTATCTGGCTCCGTTGAAATGTCAACAGAACCTAGTCAACGCGGAATTTCTTTTTCACACCGTTAACGATGACGAGGTAATTGCCGGGCGCAAAAGTCCCAATGGAAATCCGCTCTCGAATATCTGTCACGACCTTCGTGCAAATTCTATCCTTGCTGCGTTTGGTTGTCATCTTAATGGTAACAGTGTTTCCTTCTCTTGATGTATGTGTCTCATGGCGTGCGGTACAACCGTCCGGTAGGTACCCAATGACCTCAACAGAAACTTGGACGGGAAAACTCTCCGCAATCAGCACAACAATTTCTCTGACAGGCATTTCAGCAATAATCCAGCTATCATCAATGCCGTCCCCGTTCGGTGGTTCATCGGCGTTATCAAGGATTTCATCAATGACGTTTAAGCAACCGATGCAGTACATCATCAGCGTGAGGATTGTGATGAAGCACAGAATCTGCTGAGGCAACTGGAGGCGGATTGTCTTCATGACAAATTCTCTCGGACTGTGAACGGTGTATTTTGGTTTGCAATCTAGAATACGTTAGTAGAATCGGAATGTCAAGAAATTACAAGCAATACAGTTCACCCTATTCGCCTTGTTTTGTCTCCACGACGCTAGTACAACGAGTCCCGCAAGTAAACTTGCAATCTCATAATGGAATAATCCCTGTTGGACTTATCTAACAGGGATTTTTCCATTGGCATTGGGTACTCACAATTCAAGGTTGGGATTCTATGTGGATTCGGGATATTGGCATTTACCGAATTAGTCGAATCTAGTGCCCAGGCATCTGTCTCAATCATTTCGAGCCAAACGCTAGCTGCGACGCCTCCAGCCGATTGACGAGAACCACGACATGACCATTCAACGGCTGTTTTCCAACAAGAGATGGCATCTCCTCACGGAAGATTTGCCATAACTGACCGCCGCGGCGTTTCGCAAGCAGGCTAGTGAGAAGAACACTGTCGTCGCCGTCAATTTGATGTGCTGCGATTGCCTTGGATAACTTGCGATCGACTTCTGGGGAAGCGGAAAGCCAGCCTTCGGCGATGAGGCGCATCGTCCAATCCGCAGAGCTTTCGTACGCCATTACTAGCGACTTGACCGCATCATCAACCTGACTGTTGCGAGCGTTGCTATCTTTAAGCAGTAACGCCGCGTATAAAGCGGTGAGATAGGCGGAATCATCTCCATCTTCTAGCTTCAGCACTTTCGTCGCCGTCACCGTTGAGACGGCTTTTTCGGCAAGAGTTGTGAGTTCAGCATCGTTGGGAATAGCTCGCGCTGCCATCCCGATACACCAAGCGGCGCGGGTCATGAGTTGTGGATCTATCCCTCTGATGTGCGGGTTGTCCCAAGCCACTTGAAGCATGGTGAGTGCTTCAAGGTCAACGCTGCCCTGAACCGCCTCGGCTAGCAACTGCCAAGGTGCATCACCCAAGCCCTTTTCGACGTGTTCACGCGCTTGTTCTGCCGCTGCGTCTTTGCGAGCTTTAGCTCGCCCTTCCCAACGTTTCGCCGTTAGTTGCTGCAAGGCTTTCAGCGATGCACGCTCTTTCCTCGATAGGTTACGCCCAGCGGTCTTCACGATGTCGGGTCGATCATCATGCAGTGCATCCAAAAACGCCTTTAATTTCGCGTGGATGTGTGGCTCACCGTAGACGAGTAGTCGCGCCGAATCGATTAACACCGCAGAGCCAGGCTTGAGTCCCGAATCCTCCTTCTGGTCAATGACAATTCTGACCCCATTCAAGAAGTCTGTCAGTGAGTTTTCGAGGTCCTCGTCGGACTTGAACTTCTTAAACTCTTCCTCTGAAGGAATCGCGAGATTAGCAACTGCGTATCCCCACGCGGAGGGCGCCGGCAGACGTCGCGATGTGCCAACTGTAATTGTGTCCGCGTCTTTCATTTGCCATGTTAGATGGTACGGCGCGAGCAGCCAATCCAGCCCCTGAACCACTGTGGCATAGCGCAGGTCGAGATACGTTACCCGCAGTTCCCGCAAATTCAGCAACTCAACAACATCTTCGAGACTGCCGCTTACGAGGTCAAGCTCAAATCCGCCTGCTTCGACGACGGTGCGAAGCGCATCGTTAAGCGATTGATTCCGAATAACGAGGTCAAGTTTTCGGTTCAAACGCGGATGGGTTTCGGCGCGTTTTCGACCAATCTCGTCCGTAATCGAGAAGATGACCTTGGTCGCGGCGAGTGACCTTTCATCGTCAATGCCTGAGAGCAATCCCAACACATGCTGATACCGAAGTCTTGCTGCTTCGAGTTCGCCGCGTTTCTTGAGTTCTTCTGCCGCCGCCAATGCTTCTTGTACCTCTTCGCGTCTTTGCATCGACCACTGGGCGAAAAGAGCACTTCCAAAGTCTTGAATACTTTCGCTACGGAAGCGTGGTTGGTCATACAAGGCATCACTTAACCGCGCCGAACGGATTTGAACATCTTTCCGAAATTCGCTTATTTCGCCAATGGTGGATCTCATCATAGAAACTCTCGATGGCGCTTCTGTTGTGGGTGTAAGGAAAGTGGATGGCGTTGACCTTCGCTGCCGTGCGATACCGTGCTTCACCGCTTTTCGCTGGCTGGGTTGTGCGGAATAACTCATTATTCGGGACGATTGCATTAATGGAAAGCTTGCGTCCTCTTCGAGTACGGTACTTCCGCCAAAGACGCCATCGAACTCAACCCCAGCCGGTAACGGTACCGGCACAAGAACCTGTCGAGGCGGTTCCGCCCGCTGACTTACGAGTTGAACCTCACTTTCATCCACGGCGACGAAACTGGTGTATTGGCTCATCAGCCGATAAGTAAGCGCTACCTGGGTAATTTCTTCAATGACTTCCGGTGTATCGGCATAGAACATTTGTGCTGAAATATCCTCAATCTTCTTGCGCGCCCACACCGTGGAGAGAACACCGTGTGCAGGCCGCGCGCGTGGAAGCGTTACGTCCAGTGAATAAGAGAGCGGTTTTCCCTCCGCGACACCTGACAATTCAATCTGTGTCTTTCCGCCATCCGCATAGCGTCCAAACAGGATAACCGGGCTTCCTGCCCACAGTTCCGGTATTCGACGCGGAAAGATTTCGTAGACGGGTAATTCATTCCAATCAACCTGGATGTTCGCGAGTTGAGCCCGATGAATGCGCTCGACAATCTGAGTGACCAATTTCTTTGAGTCCGTATCGAGTTCAATAACGCCAGACATTCCACCGCCCTGTTTTGCCACGCCATCAATCAAGTGACGGTTGGGCGATGAACCGATGCCGATTGCCCAAAAGCGAATCTGGTCTCCGGTGTGCTTGCCGACCTCTTCAATAATCTCAGCCTCGTTGCCGATGTAGCCATCTGTGAGCATCACGACAATGCGCGCCCGTTCTGGGTCCACTGGCTCGTTGAGCACCATCTTGATTCCCTTGAGCATCTCCGTTCCGCCACCGGCTTGAACCTGCTGTGTGAAGTTCAGGGCGCGTTTGACATTGTCTTGAGTCGTTGGTACCGGGCTTTCAAACAGCTTCTCAGCGTGGTTGAAAAAGGTGATGACCTGCACAGTGTCGTTCGGCTTGCTGAGACGGAAAAAGTGGCGCATTGCCTCTTTTACTTTCTCCGTAGGCGCACCGCTCATCGAACCGGAAATGTCAACGAGAAAAACAAGCTCGCGCGGTGGAGCTTGGGCGAGTTCAGCGTCGATTTTAGGCTGAATCATGAGCATGAAATATCCTTGGTCGGTGCCTTTGGAGTGTGCCAAAACCGCCATCTCCGGCTTTTCACCGACGACGGCGTAATTCATCACAAAATCTCTGTTTGGAATCGAATCCGCAGGTGAAATCTCCACCACCGCACCCGATGCTCCGATGCGCTTAAGCGTTGCTTTGTGATTGACAATCTCGATGTCTTCAACCGGCACACCCGCCTCAAGCGACACCGAAAGACTAATATCGTGCCCTGTGCGGTAGCCCGGCTTGAGCGCCGGCGGTGTGATACGCGAGGCGTCCGGCACGCGCGTCGTGTCCGGCGACCAACCTGTGCCGGACGGGTTTCCCCCTTCTGCTGGTTCCTCTACTTCTACTTCGCCAACCTTGCCCTTTAATTCTTTCGGCAACTCCGGTTTCTTGGAAATCGGTGCACCCGGGATATAGCGCGGACCGACCACCATCGGGAAATGAAATTCATAGGTGCCCATGTCGTAATTGAGAACATCAACGTAGGAAATTTCGATGCGAATCTCCTTGCCCGGTTTGATGTTGCCGACCGACTGTGTGAAGATATTCGGTCGCTCCTGTTCAAGGAGGCTTGCCGTCGTTCCCTGCGCAATTGCTCGCTTATAGATGGCACGCGCCTCATCCCGACGCTTAATCAATCCGACAATCCGTCGGTCACCGATGACCATTGTCATATCGTCCACGGCGGCGGTATGCGGCAGCGGGAAAACGTAAACCGCCTCGATGTTGTCGTCGTAAGGATTGTCGAACGTCTGGGTCACAGTCACGCGAGCAATGAAGCCGGAGATGCTCGCCTTGACATCTGTGTGCTTCAGCGGACATTCGACGATTCCATCTTCGGTTTTGATGCGCAACGCGCCTTGGGTGACCTCCTGTTCCATAGGGTCAATAGGCTGTGGTGTTTGTGCGAAGGCAATGGCGCCGTACAGACTCAAGGTGATAAACGAACTCAGTCCTGTCATTATTTGCACCTCATTGTGTTTTTGTGATTTGGCTAACCGTGCCAAGTTAGTGCGAGAATCCAACCACGGATTTTCTGCAGATGCGAATTCTTTGAATTCGAGCTTTCAGGTGGGATGGTGCTTAGAACATGCGCCTTCATCGGTGTGAACTGCTAATCTCGACTGGTTGAACTGCGGTTATCAATATAGACGTTTGGGAGGGATGAGAGTTTAAACTGAATTTGTCCACGCGATGGTTAACGCACCGTAACACAATTAGACAGACCATGTAATCGATTTTCCGTTTAACTTAACGCCCCTGCCAACGGTCTGGTTCTGGATTCTTCTGGACTCGGTGGAACAGATCCGCCCACTCACTTGAACCATTGTCGTACCACACTTCCAAACGCGCACCTTCTACTTGGGCTTCTCCCTCGCCGTTATTGAAATAGTTGAGGCGATCGCCCTCCATATGGATACAACTGCCATCAGGATATACCGCAGTCTTGATAATCCGCGGTTCCGGATGTATATAAAGCCCCTCCACGTCGCGCTTTTCGTCGGGTACGCGGTACTTTTCGACAGCATCTTCATCAACTTCAACACCTAAGCCAGGAGCGTTCGGAACTCTGTGGACTCCCTCTACAACTTCGATTGGCTTCGTCAGCAAGTGATGACTGTAAAGGTTTAGGCAGGTAATCGCGGGCCAAGTAGCGTGGGTGAGTACTGCGCCCAGATGGCCCGCCCAGGTTGTCGTCAATCCGTTTCCCACAATCTGCAACCAGAAAGGCAAGTCTGCCTCTGCGCTCAACAACCCTTGTCGCACGACGGTGGATTTTCCGCCGCTGATGACGTACCCGTCGCACACAGACTCACGGATGTTGACGGTGTAGGGCGGCGAGCCGAAGTGCATCGCGATCGGGCGGTCTATCGCCTCACGAATCCGCTTATTGTCCGCTACATTGTCCTGCGGTATTGGTGATTCAAACATCGCCACGTTTTCGTATTTAGCCAACTTCTCCATGATAGGAATGGCGGTTGCTGAATCGCGGAAGGAGCTGTTTGGATCTAGATCGAGTTTGAAATCCGCCGGGACAACCTTGGAAATCGCATCAACCTGATCGACAATATCCCACCACGGACGCGGCTTGTTCTTGAAGCTGGTATAACCGCTCTCCACAGCATCCTTGGCTTCAGCCGCCCAATTTTGCGGTGAGGCGTCAATTGACCACCACGAAATTGGCGCCGTATCGCTAACCTTCGTCCCAAGCAATTCGTAGACCGGCACACCCAAGATTTTGCCTACGACATCGAAGAGTGCCATCTGCAAACCTGCACCCAGCGAATCGTCGTTCATTAGTTTGGCGGGGCTTTCGCCCAAGACACGCTGTATACTCTCGTCAGTGGGGCGTCCATAGGTGTAATGAATCACTGTCTCGCCCCATCCAACGTGTCCGGTATCGGTGGTTACTTTACACAACTCCAGAATAGACCAGTTATATACCGTTGATACGCTCTCGATGGTAATTTGGCTCTGCCGAGGCGTAAACGGCACATGAACAACAGTGCGTTCGACATCAACAACTTTCATGTGTTCCCCTTTCTCCGCCTAACCTCTCGGAAAATCTGAAGCGCGAAACTGAGTTGAAATTTGAAGCGGCTTGTTTTCATAACATATCCTATCGGCGTGTGAGCAGTGGATCTTGGTTTTCGATTTAGAATACGTTAGGCGAAGCGGAATGTCAAGAGATAACAGGGGATAAAGCGAAAACGCCCGCGCATCGTGCATAACATCGGTTTGCGAAACGGGGACATCGACCATCTTTCCAAATGCGTATCGAACTTGTTGATTAAGGCAGCTTCCTGAGTTATAATTGGCTGGGACGCGTCGGTATCAAGTACAAATGGGTTGCATTACGTTGAGTTACCAATCGTGCCGAATTGCTTATTCCCGATTCAATCGGCGCGCGCGAAGGAGAATAAACCGATGAAAACCGCAGCGCTTCGTTTCACCCTATTCGCCTGAATTTGGCTCTGCTTCTCCACACTCAACCTGGAAAATGCAAGATGTAAAGCACGATACGTAATGCGTAGGCTGAATTCTGATTTAATAGGGAAAAATTAGGTAAATCAATGAATCAACGTTTCGCAACACCGATGGATCAATCAGTACCATCCCGCTCTTTTATATTCCACGCTTCACATTCGGCACTTTACATGTTACTGTGTTTCTGCTGTTTGTTGGGGATGGGGTTGAGCGCTTCTAGCAAAGCTGCAGAACCGAACGTGTCCCGACCGTCTCAAGGTTCAAAGGAGCTTGCCGATTACCCCAATCAACTGGTGCGGGATGGTGAATTGATAATCCTCCCAGATCACGGAATGGTGTACGTTGCGACCGATTTTCATGCGCATTGGCGTGACTTTAATCAGTGGCTTGACCGAACTAAGTTGATCGCGCAGATTGAATCAGGGGCGGATGTCTACGGACTAATCCTCGGTGATGTTGTCGATCACAAGCCGGGCGATTCGATTGTTGAACCGTACGGTGACACAAGGATTGTTGACAGACTGATGCAACTCCAGAAACAACTCGGAGCATTAGGGGAACGGTTGATTTACCTCAAGGGAAACCACGAGTTCGAAGCCGCGAATACTTATGCGATGCTCAAGAAAGGGGGGATGAACTCAGCCAACCGAGAGCAACTAATTGATGCGCTTTATCGCAGTCCACAAGGCGGCTATTTCCAGCAATTCAATTTTATCGAACGGATGACGGATAAACAGTATAATTACTTACTCGACCTCCCAACCGTTGCCATCGGGAAAAACGGTTTCGTTGGCGTTCACGCTGGTACTTCAGGTTCCGCTAAATGTCTCTCTAGTCTCGCACAACCAAGTTCAAAGATACTTGGAGAATTGCTTTGGGGTCGCCCTGTTGTTGCACAGGCTGGCGGATACACACCTGCAGAAACGGACACCTTCCTTGAACAAATCGGCGGTAGCTTGTTAATCGTTGGGCATACACCGCTGGGGTATCTTCCAAAGACAAATATCAAAGATGGCGTGGCGAGGTTGGGAAAACGTCAGCTTGTTTTCACAACCGGTTACGGTGCCTCGCCGGGCGCACCGACCTATCTTGTCATCGATCTCTCCAAACGTTTCGCATCCGTCGCAGAGCTGCGATATGGGGTGGAAATTCAACCGTTGAATCGTAAAATAAAGAAGAAATAGACCAAGATGTTGCTCGGTTCCTGATCGATTGCTGCATCACCAAATTAAGACGGATTATGCTGTCTCGTGATGAACCAATCGCCGCCATCATGCCGTTTGGCGTAACAATGCGGTGCGGACACAAGGAGACAAACCCCTCAATCGGTACGACTCTGCCGATTGCCTGTCCGCTAGTTGACGTATACAAAGCGATATGTTATTATTTAGGCAGCTTGAGTTGGGTAGATGATCGCGTTCCGAACAACTCGGAATGAGGAAAGTCCGGGCTCCACAGGGCGAGGTGCTGGGTAACTCCCAGGAGCGGCGACGCTATGGAAAGTGCAACAGAGAGTAGACTACAACGCGTTATGCGTTGTACAGGTGAAACGGTGCGGTAAAAGCGCACCAGTCCCGGTGGCGACATCGGGAGCTAGGTAAACCCCACCTGGAGCAAGGCCAAATAGGAGGACGTATATGGGTGCGCCCGCCTAGTCCTCGGGTGAGCCGCATGAGGTTGATGGAAACATCAATCCCAGATGAATGACCATCGCCCCGACGCGCGAAAGCAAATCAGGGAACAGAACCCGGCTTATTCCCAACTCAAGCGCTTTTTGTGAGATTGCAACTTCTTAATAGGCTAACAAGGATACTTTGGTCTGGTTTATATCGATTCCCAATCACGTTCTGTTAGGCAAAATGTACTCGCTGCTGCACGGGATTTCACACAGTTTTTTAGATTAAATACAACTATCCAAATCGCTTCAATCAGAAAATAAAGAGGGATGACATGAAACCGAGGTCTGGGAACTACATAATGTTACTGCTTGGGTGTTCCCTATTCGCTGTTATGCCGCAACTCGGCATGGGCGCTCGCGATGATGCATATTACAAAGCCAAGCGCGACAATATGGTAGCGACACAAATCGACCAGCGAGGTGTCAGGGACGGTCGGATTGGCGTGAAAGACGATCGGGTTTTAGAAGCCATACGGCGTGTGCCTCGCCATGAATTTGTCCGTGACGTGGACAAACCCCGCGCCTACTCAGATCAACCATTGCCGATCGGATACGATCAGACAATCTCACAGCCGTACATTGTCGCATATATGACCGAACTTCTGAAACCCAAGAAGGAGCACAAAGTGCTCGAAGTTGGCACAGGGTCAGGGTATCAAGCGGCGGTTTTAAGCAAGTTGGTTGATCACGTTTATACAATTGAGATTATTAAAAAATTGGGTCAACAAGCTAAGATTCGGCTCGAGCGCCTTGGGTACAAAAACATGACGGTAAAGATTGGAGATGGCTACTACGGGTGGGAAAAACATGCGCCATTCGACACCATTATCGTCACTGCCGCCGCGGACCACATTCCGCCGCCGTTGGTACGTCAACTCAAGCCTGGAGGGATAATGTGCATCCCGGTCGGTGGGCGATTTCAGGTACAAGCCCTGATGCTCGTGAGAAAAGAAGCCGATGGTTCTATCGTAACCAAACAGATGATGCCCGTCCGGTTTGTTCCGCTGACGGGGAAACATTAAAGCTTGGCGAGGCATTTTGGATTAGGAAAACAGAGCTTTGGAAAAATGAACCGTCACACTCGCCCCTGATTCTCAATGAAAAAGAATAGGAATTGGAAACCTGTTAATCTGGTCAACGTGAAGACCTATCCGATTCGCGATCGAATCAACAAAGTGTCAGTCCGCGATTTTGCTGCTCCCCTTTCATCGCACACGGGGATAGGGGAATATTTATCATGCTTGCCCAAAATCCTTAAAGCAACGGATCTCCTGGAACTAGTGGATCTAATCGCTGTAGCCTATCAGCGGCAAAAGCCAATCATCGTCATGGCGGGTGGGCATGTGGTCAAGTGTGGGTTGAGCACAGTTCTAATCGATCTGATGGAGCGCGGTGTCATCACTGCCCTTGTATTCAACGGCGCAACTAGCATCCACGATTTTGAAATCGCCCTCATCGGTGAAACCTCCGAAGATGTCGGTGAATACCTTCAGACCGGACAGTTTGGCATGGTCGAAGAAACGGGGCGTTTTATGAATGAAGCCATCTGCGACGCATCCGCCAAAGGCATCGGCATGGGAGAAGGGCTGGGAAGAAAATTGATCCAACTGGATGCTCCATATCAGGATAAGAGCCTTCTCATCGCTGGTTGCCGACTCGGCATTCCCATTACAGTGCATGTTGCAATTGGGACGGACATTGTTCATCAACACCCATTGGCAAATGGCTCAACAATCGGGGAGACCAGCTTCACCGATTTTCGTATACTCACCGCAGTCGTCTCGGAACTTGGGGATGGCGGTGTGGTCCTGAACCTCGGTTCTGCGGTGATATTGCCGGAGGTCTTTCTCAAGACTTTAACAATTGCGCGCAATCTAGGAAATCAGGTTACCCATTTCACCACTGCGGATTTCGACATGATTCAGCAGTATCGCCCATTAGAAAACGTCGTCAAACGCCCGACAAACATCGGCGGAAAGGGGTATACCTTTACCGGACACCACGAAATCATGATTCCTCTTCTGGCGAGTGCTATTGTTGAAAGAATAGAAGGGCGCACAGAGATGTCGCGGCCCCTAAGTCCTGACAGTTAATGACGCTGTTAAACTAAGTATTGAGGCATTACAAACGTGACTACACAACGCTGAAATACGCTAATAGGACAAGCGGCATCAGCAAAGTTCAAACCATATCGGACACACGCCTACCCCTGTGTCAATAACCACAGCTTAATTACTCCGCTTGAGCGTGGACAGCGATCTTTATGACCGTTTCATCTCCTAGCCTATACTTTCCGTCCAGCGCATCAAAACCCTCACGGACACGGGAAAGCGGTAGTTTATGACTCACCATGTCAGCGAAAGGGAACTCGTTTTTCTCGAGAATCGGGAGCCCACGCACAAAATGCTCATCTCTGCTGCCCCAGATCGCCTCCAAGCGGACATTATTGACCATCAGCAATTGGTTCGGATTGAAGTCAATCGAGCCGATATCAACAAAGTGCCCAACTTCACAAAACGTGCCGCTGTGCTTAACGTAGCCCAATCCTTCAGGAATGGCTGGTAGAAACCCCGCACACTCAAAGACAACATCTGCGCCTGCGTTTTTGGGGGTATGCGATTTGACTAGCTCGGTACGCTCCGCTACGGACGTTACCTTCTCGATGTCAACAGTTACATCAGCGCCCATCCGACTGGCAAGTTCAAGTCGTTCTGCGGGACCACCAACCATAATCAGCTTCGCAGCACCGCTAACCTTTGCACACACCAACGTCACCAATCCAATCGCGCCAGAACCCTGAACCACAACCGTATCGCCAATCTGCAGGTTGGCGCGCATCACGGCATGTACGCCGATGGTGAATGGCTCCGTCATCACAGCTACTTCCGCTAGGACGTCTGTTTTGATGAAACAGGTACGCGGAAAACAGAGGTAAATGTAATCGGCGAACCCGCCGCGAAAATGCGGGGGCTTATCGGGATTATATTGGAAACCGTACCCGCCGTAGTCCGTTCCCGGTGCGAATATGACGCGATCGCCTTCGCGGATGGGATTGCCGACGTAGTCTGCCTTAATGCCCTTCCCAATCGCCTCGACTATTCCTACATTCTCATGCCCCAGTAAGACTTCTTCGTCGAACCCTTTCTGCCAGTTGTGCAGGTCTGTCCCACAGATGCCCGCCAATTCCTGACGCAGTAGAACTGTGTCCGGTTCCGGATCTGGCACGGGATACTCGCGAACCTCGAAATCTTGTCCTTGTGCAATAACTGCTCTGCCTGTTCGCCCCATCATCTTTTCTCCTTGTTTCATACATGTGAAAAGGTTTATAATACGTAAGAGCAATCACGATTATACTCGAATCCACCGCCCAAATCAACGAAAAAAGCCACACTAGCAATTTGCTATCAAACATAACAGCAGTTGCCAGCGGTCAGTGGTCAGTAAATCACTAGTCACTGTTCATCCCAAATGTGAATCACCACATGAAATCAAAACACAAATCAGGCAAAGCGTTTGCCGTTTCAGTTATTTTACATATCATCGCCGGCATGGTTGGGTTCTTTTTCTGGTCCACCGCTGAACTGTCGTTGGATGAAGGGGCAGTGACCGCTGTACTGATGAAGGTCGAAAAGCCGAGGATAAAACGGATGAATCGACGCAAAAGGGCTCGGATACAGAAAGTCACCGAGACAAATCTCACAACGAACCAACCAAACTTGAAAATCCTGACAAGTAACGCCCCGGTGACTCAGCGAGGGATTGTTTCCGCGGCTGCGCCCACAAAGTTAGGCGACCTTGGCTCGCTAGATTTCAGCGGCGACAACTTAACAACCAACACCGTGAGAATTGCGCCACGCCTGCACGAAATGGTGAAAACTCCTGTAAAGACGGAGCCAGTCGAGGAAGAACGCCCGAAAAGTCGCTTGGTGAAATTTATCGAGAAGCAGCCGTATCCTCAACAAATCGTCTACTGTGTGGATCTCTCATCGAGCATGCTTGGTCTAAACCCGCGAAAACTACAGAAGATCATTGCCATTTTGCAGGATTCGCTGCCATTTCTTGAGCCGCATGATCAGTTTAACATCATGACGTTCAGTAGTGAAGTCGAATTTTATCAACCCAATTTCTTACCTGTCAATGATGACAATATCTCCAGCGCGGTCGCGTACCTCAATGCCGCGAAACCCGAGAAAAGCTCACATTATGTTGACAAGGACATATTCGAGGCACTTCAGGAGGCAAGAAAGGGGCAACCGACCATCATCGTTCTGTTCAGTGACGGCATTTTGACCTCGGGCTTTCCGGAAGTGAAGGCAGTCGAGAAACATATTGCTGGCAAGACAAAAATATTTGCAATGGCAACCGAAATGGCTGAAGATTTCCCCGGTGCGGTATTGTTAAAAATGCTCGCAGACACCAGCAGCGGCGAATTTTGGCTTGTTGAAAGTTCGCAGGTTTTTCTGCCTTTCAAAGGTTGAATCCACTATGGAGCCTTACATGCAGGGATACAGAGTAACGTTCACAGCGCTGTTACAGGCGGTTTTGGAACCTTTCGAACTCGATGAGGAGCTTGGTAACGGTCAGGTTCTCGTAAGAACCGTGTATTCCATCATCAGTGCCGGTACAGAAGGATCGCACTATTCCGGTCTAGAGGCAGAACATCCTGGTCTAGGCAATTATCCCTTTACCTATCCAATGCAAACGGGGTATGGTAACTACGGGGAGATTATCGCGTTGGGCGAAAAATGCGGTGACCTTCGTGTGGGAGATCGCGTCTTGAGTTTCTCCAACCATGCCTCCCATGTCAAAGTGGACGCACAGCGGTTTTGCCTTAAAGCGCCTTCCGAGCTTGATGGGAAAAAATCCGTTTTCACACGAATGGCAGGAGTAGCAATTACGGCGTTGCGTTCAACTTCCGTTTCACCGGGGGACAAAGTGCTCGTCACCGGACTCGGTCTAGTGGGAAATTTCGCGGCGCAACTTTTCAGGCTTGCCGGAGCAGAAGTAATGGGAGTCGATCTGTCAGACTTTCGGATACAGGTTGCTAGACAGTGCGGAATTGCGAACGCAATCAACCCCGGTACTACTCAAACCGAACAAGCCGTGATGGATTGGACGGATGGCTGCGGCGCAGATGTCTGTGTTGAAGCCATAGGCAAGTCAGAACTCGTTGCGCAGGCAGTTCAGATGACTCGCCGAAAGGGAGAGGTCATCCTGCTGGGAAGCCCGCGCGCGCGCGTCTCAATGGATGTCACTCCGATGTTGAGTCGGATTCACTTACAGGGCATTCGGATGATAGGCGCGCTCGAATGGCTTTATTCAATCTCTGAAACCGATGTTTCAAGGCACAATATCACGCGGAACTATCAGCAAATTCTCGGTTGGATTGCATCGGATGACCTCAAGACGGAGCCGTTGTTGACGCACCTGCTTTCGCCCAAAGCGTGCCAAGATGCCTACTTAGGCCTGTACGAACGGAAGGATACCTATCTAGGAGTTGTATTCGATTGGAGTCAGCTTTAGAGCAGGTTTGAGAAGTGATCCCATTCAAGCTGTACATCATCACCGACAGAGTGCGCTGCTCGCCGCTGCAACTGTATGACGTTGTCCATGACCTTCTGGACGTGGGAGTATCTGCAATTCAATTCCGGGAAAGAGACCTGAGCGATGTAGATTTCATCAACTTGGGGAAACCCATCGTCAAGTTTTGTCGTGCCTATGCCGCTCAACTGTTCATTAACTCGCGCATAGCAATTGCCGCGGAGCTTGGCGCAGATGGCGTCCACTTACCGGCGGATTCAGCGCCTGTTCGGGAAGTCATCCAGCAATGGGATAGCCGCCTCATCGTAGGTTGTTCGGTCCACAGCCACGATGAGGCGAGGGCGAGAGAACTAGAGGGCGCGGATTTTTTAACGTATAGCCCCATCTACCTGACAGCAAGTAAACCTGGATACGGACCGGCTGTTGGCTTAGAAAACCTCCAGAAAGTTGCAGAGCACGTAAAAATCCCCGTTTTCGCATTGGGCGGAGTGACGCCTGAACGAGTTCTGGAGTGTATAGATGCTGGGGCGTATGGAGTTGCGGTAATGTCCAGTGTCATGTCCGCTGAAACTGGAATTCAGAACGCAAAAGCATATTTGCAGCAGCTCAGTCGTGTTCAGGATAGAGTGGGCTCTTGACGATGAAACAAATCTTGACAATTGCTGGCTCTGATTCAGGCGGGGGCGCGGGCATTCAAGCAGATCTTAAAGCCATCCATGCCAATGGCGGTTTCGGGCTGTCCGTCATCACTTCAGTCACAGCGCAGAACACGCAGGAAGTGACCCGCGCCTTTGATCTGCCGACTGATATAATCGAAGCGCAGTTGGATGCCATCTTTTCAGATTTCGACGTAGCAGCGCTAAAAACCGGGATGTTGTCTTCACCGGCAATTGTGCAAATGGTCGCCAAGGAATTGTATCGTTATACGCCCGAAAATTTCGTCATTGATCCTGTCATGCTTTCGAAGAGCAAGTTTCCCCTCCTTAAGCCCGAAGCGACCGAGAGCTTATACTGCAAGCTAATTCCGCTGGCGACGGTGATTACACCTAACGTCCATGAAGCTGAACTGCTTGCAAATTGTGAAATTAACACGATAGACGATGCAAAGCGTGCCGCGAAGGTTATTCTCGGTTACGGTTGTCAGAGCGTGCTGGTAAAAGGCGGACACCTTGCAGAAGATCGAGCGACGGATGTCTTGTTTGCCGACGGCGTGTTTACCCTTTTTGAAGCCGAGCGAGTTAATACAAAAAATACGCATGGCACAGGATGCACGTATTCCGCCGCCATTGCAACCCAGCTCGGACAGGGCAAAGATCTGATTACGGCGATACAGACTGCGAAGGATTATATCACAAACGCCATCCGGTATTCGCTTGATATTGGGCATGGGCATGGTCCAACAAATCACTTCTATTTCCTTGAGCGTGCAAAAGACCAATCGTCAATACAATGAGGAGGCTTAACCTGTGTTTGGGAACGGGAGTCTACACGAATACAGCAGAGAAGAAGACGACCTCGGTAAAATCTATGATCACGTATTGATGAAGCGACTCGACGCCTACCTGAAACCGTACAGGCTTCAAGTCGCGTTCATCTTGTTCCTAAGCCTCGGAAGTACATGCGCGCAATTGGTGGGTCCCTTGCTCATGCAGAATGCAATTGACAATTACATTAAACCGGGGGTGCTGGACGGTTTGAGCAGGCTTGCGCTTTATATGATTCTTGCCATGCTGGCGGACTTTGTCTTCAGCTATTTTGAAGAATACCGGGTGCAGATGTTAGGGCAGCGGGTTATGTATGATATGCGTATGGCAATTTTTTCGCATCTACAGAAGTTGGACGTAGCCTTCTTTGACCGCAACCCCGTTGGACGCCTCATGACCCGCGTGATGGGCGACGTCCAAGTACTCAATGAGCTATTCACGTCAGGGGTTATCACAGTCTTCGCCAATCTTATTAAAATCGTCGGCATTATGGTGATAATGCTGTCTTTGAACTGGAAACTTGCCCTAGCTACTTTCGTAGTGTTCCCGATTATCTTTGCCGCGACAACAGTTTATCAAATCTATTCCCGCCGCGCGTTTCGTGACCAGCGAAAACATCTCGCACGAATCAACGCCTTTCTGCAGGAAAATATCGTTGGTATGACGACAGTCCAGTTGTTCACCCAAGAAAGACGCAGTTTCTTAAAATTTGACGAACGGAATCAGGCTTACCTGCAAGCGGGACTCCGAAGTGTTTTCTATTTCTCGATTTTCTTCCCGTTGATTGAGGTCGCCGGCTCGCTTGTCACAGCGATCATCGTCTGGTATGGAGGGGTGCAGATTCTAAAGGGTATGCTGACATTTGGCGTATTGGTCGCCTTCATTCAATTCGGTCAACGCTTGTTCTGGCCCATCCGTGAGTTAAGCGAACAGTATACAATCTTTCAATCCGCGATGGCGTCGTCCGAAAGAATCTTCGACCTCTTGGATATGCAGCCCTCAATTGCGGATGTGGATGAGCCGAGTGAGATTGGGGCGATGAAAGGCGAAATTGAATTTCAAAGTGTCTGGTTCGCTTATAATGATGAAAACTACGTCCTTCGCGATGTCTCCTTCAAAGTCAATCCCGGTGAAAAAGTTGCAATCGTCGGTCAAACCGGCGCAGGCAAGACCTCGATTATCAACCTCCTGTGTCGCTTCTACGAGATCAACTGTGGGCGGATTCTGATTGATGGGGTAGATATCCGGGAGGTGAAACTAGATGACTTGCGCCGCGCCATCAGTATCGTTCAACAAAACATCTTTCTGTTTTCAGGGTCGATTGACAATAACCTCCGCCTGGGCGCGGACGACATTACGCCGAATCAGGCGATTACTGCAGCGAAGGAGGTGCGTCTGGATCCATTCGTTCAGAAAATGCCGGACGGATATGCGACTGAGGTCAAAGAAGGTGGAAGCGCACTCTCTGTCGGTCAAAAACAACTCGTCGCCTTTGCCCGCGCCTTGGTTTTCGATCCCGACATTCTCATCCTCGACGAAGCTACATCAAGCGTGGACACGGAGACCGAACTCTTGATCCAAGATGGGCTCAAACGTCTAATGGCGAATCGTACCTCAATCGTAATTGCCCATCGACTGTCAACGATTCAGAATTCGGATAAAATCCTCGTTATGCACCGGGGCAAAATCCGCGAGATCGGCACCCACAACGAGTTACTTGAACGTAAAGGCATCTATTATCGGCTCTATCAACTTCAATACAAGGGCCAAGAAATCGCCTAAACTCAATTCCAACCCTACCCTACTAGCAATAATCCAAAGACGCATTTCAACCAACCAACCAAAGTGGATGAAATAAAACAAAAATACTCTTGACAGCCCTATATCAGCGTGATATACTTAACATATATAAACTTTACAAGACAGTCCTTCTCGCTCGGTTTTCTGTTCTATCTTTATCGTGAAAATCGAAGTTTGCACTTTTGAATCTGTTTCGTTGGCAAAGAGCTTGAACATTTTTTTATTTTGTCAAATTCTGTCAAATTTTGTCAAATCGAGCAAAAATAAAACGATAGGACTTACGCAGTGGGAACACCCAAAGGGATGGCAATATCTGTAGGAGGGGCTTCCTAGCCCCGAAGGTCGGGACAGGGATGTCCCTCCTACATAAGCAGAAGGGCAACCCCCCAATTCCCCCTTGTCAAGGGGAAAGGTAATTAACTGCGAAAGTCCTAAAGGCTGACGATTTTCAAGACGAATTGGACAGAAATTAGCCGAACTAAAACAATCGCAGTCGAAAAGATTCGCTGAAATTGTAGAGATAGCCTTCGCAGCGATTGAGTGCTGCTCAATAGCGAAGATGAAGAAGTCAGACTAAAAGCCGCGTCGGAAGTCTTGAAAGCGCTGAGATGGAACGAAACGACCGAACTGGACGCCGTTCTGATCGGCGCCAAAACCAGTCTGCAAAGTATCGACGATCTAAAAACTGCCAATCGCCGCGCAAGTCTTCATGGATAATTTTAAGCCCCAGCGACAATTCGGTTCAACTGTGTCAGGATAGGTTGTATGTTCTCCTCTTGCGGGTCTGCCCGTTTGTAGGGTATTGTTCCCGTACGTGCGGAAATACTTATTGCTCACAGGCTTGACGTGAGTTGTGTCTCAAATATTGATACGAATCCCTAAACCTGCGCCAAAACCATGTCTGTGGCGTTCACTTCAACTAGGAGGTCAAATTGAAACCATCAGATGGTAATTTATCAGGTGGAAAATTGGGGGACGCTCAAGGAAAGAAAGCGCTTCGTAAGACATTCCTATGGATGCCAACCTTATTGCAAATCTTAATGTACCTTTCGATAGGAGTGCTATTATTTGACGATACGCTTCTTCCTACAATTGTCCGAAAGGGGCTAGCGATTCTCATAGTTTTTGAAGCTGTATGTTTAATTGTCTTATGGTACATTTTTCGCTACAAGCAAAAGGGCGATATTAACAATTGGGAGTTAGATGACTTGGGAACATTGCCGGGCTTAAGATTTCTCGAATACGATAAGAATATGATTCCGAAGATTTATCTACACCTAGGACGACACGGATTAACTATTTATGATAGCAACACAGATGAGCCGCGCGTCACGTTAAATGCTCATGGTCTGACATTTTTTGACGCCGAGATGGGTGAAAAGCGGCTTTCATTGACGCCGAAAGATGGATTATCAATCTACGATCGAGAGAATATAGAGCGTGTCCATTTAGGGAATCAAGAATTGCGCCTTGCCGATGAAAATTGGGATACTCGCGTACACTTGGGTATTGGTGAACGTGGAGGTTTTGCTTCTATTGCAGAAAACTCTGTTCATTCAACTAATTTAGGTTCGGACATGGAACGCAATCATCTGTGGAGGACAATACCTGCCAAGCGAACTCATGAGCTTGAAGCGCTTGAAGAACTCTTGAAGGAGAATCAAGAAAGCATCGTAGCAAGCGTCTCCTTAGAGCGTCAGATCGTAACTCTCAAAAAGTATTCCGAACAAGTAAATACAACAGAAGATGTGAATCTTTACTTACTTGCTATGCGGCGGAATCAATTTAAGTTAGAACAACGAGTTGGAATCCCTGGTTATACTCCATTGTTGCGGGACTGGCATGAAACAATTTTGAAAGCTAAGAACGCTGATATTGAGGAATCGCTAGAGGCATATCTCGTCGAGCAGCCTGATGAAGCTGAGTCTATTCGTGAATCAGAAAACAGAATCGACCCATTTGAATTAACACCGATGACGCGTTGGCTATAAACAGTTTGTTGTAGTTAGCGGAATCCCTTCAATAATGATCTGACATTATAGGCCAAAGACGACTTTCCTCTGCCCAAATATAATGAGTGATTATCAATCTGCGAATTTCCGGTTGGACTGAAGGTGAATGTTCACACGCGCTGAAACAATCTACATCTTGGCAATGTATGTTGAGTTCCGCTCTTTTCATGTACAAGACCATCGTTGGAAAACTGCACTTTCATTTCCCTGGGAATGGATTCGCTTTTTACCGTTCAACCCAACTTACTTACTACTACTAATGCTTGTAATGACGTTGATTGTTAAATCCGCACTTCATTGTAACCCCACCCATTGAATCTCATGTCTACAAAATCCGCTTAGGAGGAAAATCTTGAGTTTCTATTCTGTGTCAGATCGGATGCATGACTGCATTCAACATCTATCAAAATTATGCATATTGCTCGTGCTTCCAACCTTGCTCTACGCAGAATCTAATCCAGGCTGTGGTTTGTGGTTCGATGGCGCTGGCTCATTTTCCGAAGGGTTAGCCTTTGTCGTTGTTGGTAACAAATATGGATACTTAGACACGACAGGCAGGATAGTGATTCGTCCTCAGTTTGAATTACCGCACACTGACGATGGATTACCATATACTAAAGCATACTTGGAGTTCTTGGAACTCATGGGAAATCCTTTTTCATTTTCGGAAGGGTTAGCTGTTGTTGTTCTTAACGGAAAGTATGGGTATATCAATAAACAAGGACGGATAGCGATCGATCCTCAATTCGATTCGGCGAAACCGTTTTCAGATGGACTAGCTTGGGTCTCAAAAAATGGCAAACCCCTTTATATCAATCAACAAGGTAAAATGGTTATCCGGTTAGATAGTCTTGAGTTTCCTCTATATGCTGAAAAATATCTGAAGAGGCTTGACGAATCCGAGCTTTCTGAAGTTCGTAAATTTCCGTCATCGTTCGCTCCATCATTTTCGGAAGGGGTTGCGCCGGTGCAACGAATGGGAAAGGATGGCTATCCGATATACGGTTATATTGACAAGGCTGGTAGTATTGTAATTGAAGCTGTGTTTCATCACGCAAGGAATTTTCGGGAAGGATTTGCACCAATCGCTCCCGTCGCCGAGGTGGGCAAACCAACACTATGGGGATACATTGACAGATCTGGAAATATAGCCGTTGAACCACGGTTCAATTTGGTGAGCTACTTTTCAGAGGGACTGGCTCATTGCACTATGTGGGACGTGGAAGGTGATGCGTTCTGGGATGGGGACCTGAAGCATGTTTTTGTTAACCAAAAAGGGGTAATTGTGATTGCCCCTCAATTTAATGATGCTGGCAGTTTCTCAGAGGGATTAGCATGGGCTAAAGTCATTGATAAATACGGATACATTGATAAAACGGGAAAGTTAACTATCAAGCCCCAATTCAACGGTGCTGGAGATTTTTCAGAGGGATTAGCAAAAGTAAATGTTGGTAAACCCATTTCCGCTTGGGCAGAGCTAGCGGGCGGCAGTATCGGAAAATGGGGATATATTGATAAAACGCGTAAATATATCATAAAACCTAAATATCATATGGCCCGCGACTTTTCAGAAGGGTTAGCAGCGATTAAGTTGAATGGGAAATGGGGATTCATTGATGCCGGCGACAACCTATTGATGCAGGAATAAAGAGAATCAGATAAATTAGTACTTTCTACTTGCTAATAGTTGCCCGAATGGAGTAACATCAAAAAAGATTCTCCCTCTGACTAATGAAAATCTGAACGAGAGACGTCCACCGGTGTAGGTTGGGTTACACGATAGCGAATCCCGACACTCAACTTTCTTTTCCTTGCGTCATCGTCCTGTTTGTGCTATAATTCAACCGGGTGATGAATGTGGCTGCGCCAATCAAGACCATTACTGTTAACCGAAAAGCACGTCACGAGTATCACTTGCAGGATTGTTTTGAAGCGGGAATCGTGTTGCAAGGTACAGAGGTCAAATCCATCCGCGATGGCAACTTTAGTCTGACAGATAGTTATGTACGCATCCAAGGCGGCGAGACGTTTTTACTCGATGCACACATTGCAGCTTACGCGCATGGGAACCGTGAAAACCACGATCCGAAACGAGCACGCAAGTTGCTGTTGCATCGCAGAGAAATTAAGAAAATCGCCGACAAAACGTATTCTTCCGGGATGACAATTGTGCCGACCAAAGCCTACTTTAGCAGCGGGGTGGTAAAAGTCGAAATCGCGGTGGCACGCGGCAAACAAGCTTACGACAAGCGAGAAGATCTCAAAAAGGATGCGGATAGACGCGCAATCCAATTGTACAAACAACGATATTCGGTATGATAATAGGGCAAGATAGGTCTTGACCGCAGAGCTCTTGCTCACTGTTCAGGGGGTGAAAAGGTTTCGACGGAAGTAGATGAGACACAGGTTGCATGCCGAGGTCTCCGCAGGCCTCGTTAAACAGGCGGAACAAACACAACTGCCGATTACGAAGAATTGGCTCTAGCCGCTTAAAGCGGCTACGTTCGGTTTGCCTGCGGCCCGTCGGGTTAGCCGAGCGTCGAGATACGGGCTCTGCGATTTGTCTGTTCTTCAGGGGCAACCCGCGAGACTTACTGGGGATAGCTAACGTGAATCCGGCATAAGGGAGTCGCTGCAGCGAAATACCAATACTTATGCTAAGCATGTAGTAGCCTTTGTTGAAATGCATCCGGACGCGGGTTCGATTCCCGCCACCTCCATCACGTTTTTTAGTTTGCGGGTTCGGTTGGGGCTTGTCATCATTCGTCAGGTGTGAATTCACGCCTGACAACTCGTGACCATGCCCATTTTATAATGGTACCCTTACCCAATCTCAGTGGTTTGCACACGCCTTCTATTCGTAACCTACCATAGAATATATTCTGTTTTAAATCCTGCACCGCTTACGGCGTCACCTGATTTTCTGAAGCGTGGCATTAAGGTGGTGTTGAACACATTGAGCACAAGGATAGAAGTAAGTTAAGGAGTCATGGGCAAGATGGCTGAGTTTCAACACCTGCCATCTCGAATTCGTGATGCAGTCGGATCGCAGCTGGGTGCGAATGAGGGTGTTCAATTGTGCCTGCTTGGCAGATCAAATTTCCTGAGCCCAGATTTTGTTATCATCACCTCACGTCGATTGCTAGTGTTGGAGGAACGGAGTATGGGCAGCTTGGGCGCCTCCTACACCAACATTCGGTGTAACCTGCTATTTTCTGAAATATCGGCGGTAAAGCTGAGTCGTCAATGGAAACACCGTCTGTTACGGCAAGCTTGCGTCGAAATTGATAAACGTAACAGTGATAGATATCTCGTCAATCGTGTCAGTTACCGTGAAGCCAAACTGGCGCTTGAATTGATTTCCTTGCAGATTGCGCCGAAACGAGAATGACGTTCATTTCCTTGCTACATACGCATTGCATTTCACGTCTGAGATATTAATCATGTTGGATTTTCTCGTTGAACTCACCCGTTGGTACAATCTATTATTCGTCCTACCTATACTCATCGCACTGATTTATCTATTCTTGCATACATTGACAGCATCAGATATCGGTGGTTTGGAAGCAGGATTCGGGGATTTGGGCGTCATCGCGGCGGATCGGTTGCCCAGGTTGCAGGAAGGCGCCGTGCTAAATCGCTTCTTCACTTTTCTAAATGCGGGTCGCCTCCCTCCCTTTATGGTTGTTGCTCCCTTTATTCTTTACTGGGGGTTTGTAGGGTTCGTGTGTAATCACTGGCTCATCCCGTTGTTCGGAGGTTTTGTTTTCCCAGCCCTTCTTGTCTCAGCTTTTGTCGCCTTTATCCTGAGTAGTCTGATGACCCGCTTTCTATCACAGGGTATCGGCTTCGTATTCCCGACTGCCCAAATGGCTGCAATTCATCGAGCCGACCTTGTCGGCACGGTGGCGACAGTTACGAGCATTGACGTGAATACTGAGTTTGGCATGGCACGCACTGAAGATGTTCCGTTCAATGTGACAATATTCTGCCGGATCGACGAAGGGGAATCGCGTATTAGACAGGGTCAAAGAGTCGTGTTGTGGGACTATGATGCACAAATGAATTGCTATAAGGTCCAGCAACTTAACAAAAGATAGTTTGGAAGACAACCACGGAGGTAAGTAGGTGTGGGAGATTTACTGAATTACGCCCTTGCCTTGTATACGGTAAAACGCTTATAATGCAGAGAGCATCATCGGTGAACGAAATCAAAATAACAAGGAGGAGCAACCATGGTTGAGGTAGAAGTTGCAATCGTTTCTGTTGATACAAGAGCAAATATGCCAATAGTTCTTCTGAAAGAGAAGGAAGGCAATCCCAAGCGGGTGTTGCCAATCTGGATTGGACACGCAGAAGCTATGGCTATCCAATCAAAACTTAAGAGTTCATCCAGTCTTCCTCGCCCAATGACGCATGATTTGATGAAGAACATCATTGAAAGCCTTGAAACAGAGGTTGACTCCATCTTCGTACATTCGGTGCTTCCTTCGGAAGGAGAAGGTGGAACATACTTGGGTCAGATTAACCTTAACGTGAAGGGTAAGAAAATCGAGATCGATTCCCGACCAAGTGATGCAATTGCTCTCGCATTAAGGCTCGACGCACCCATTCATGTTGCTGAACATATCCTGGAAGAGAACGGTTTCTCCGAAGAAGATTTGAAAGAGTCTCAAAAACAAGACTCAAAGAGCACCCTGGAGAACTTGGATGAGGACACATTGGGACGATACAGTGTGTAATCCTTGAGTTTGACGAACCGAATCGAAACGCTGAATTCGTAACTCTCAAAGCAAAACGATCAGAATGAATCATGGGGTTACTTAACCTTTGATACAAAGCCAGCGGTTCATTGCCGTCATCCTCAGAGTCTCGGTCATATCTCCGTAAAACCGTTATTCCTACAAGGTGGAAAATTCAATGAAACTCCTCAGAAATCTCGTCTTGTTGGCGTTAATATTGGTCCTTGTCTATTTCGCCTTTCAGATTATCATACATATTGTTTTCCCTATTGTCTCTTGGATTTTTGAGATTGTCGTTACGGTAGTATTGCTCATTGCGATTGGCGTTGCGGTGATTTATCTCTACCGAAAACTTCGTTCATAGCTACTTATTGGGAGCACTGATGGTAACACCCTGCTCGATGATTAGATTTAGGGATGTAAAGCCGAGGTAGAGTGCCTTTCTCTACTCGGCTTTTTTATTCTCATCCTTCAGAAATACAGATCTTTTTGTTTGATACTCAATCAATTTTCTGTTACAATCCTATCAATTGGATTCAGTTTTGATACGCAGGCTTTCAAGAGTAGATTCACCCCACGGAAGTGATGAGCCTTTCGCTTGGATTGGGAGCCAGCAACAGAATTCTTAGACATCTACTTCGTTTTCTCCGGATACACATTCTCATGCTCGATAAAATGTGTCGTTCCATCATTGATTGAAGGGAGGAAATCAATGGATGCGCGAACACTATCTTCACCCATTAGCACTTTGAACCTCAATCAACCTTGCTATGTGGAGCTTGGCACTTCCGTTCCGGAGGTTATCAACCTCATGCAGGAAGGTCAATTTGGGTGTGTGCTGGTTGTTGATAGCCAACAACAGCTTGTTGGCATTGTCACCGAGCGTGATTTACTTGTCAAAATCATGGGCACGCAGGTTAATCCGGCAGATGTTATCATCGACGAGATTATGACCCCATCCCCGGAGTGCTTGCGCGCGAGCGATACAGTTGCATTTGCCCTTAACCTCATGCAACTGGGGCACTACCGTCATATCCCTTTAGTCATCTATGATCAGAAAGACGTATATCCCGTAGGTATCATCTCGATTAAGGACATTCTGAATCATGTTGCCGCGTTTTTAGAGACAGGCGGTAAGGAGGAATAAAGTATGCTTTACGAACAGATTGTTGACGAAGAATTGACTATCATGGATGAGGAGCACGATGAACCCTCAAAAACCTTGAGTCCGCACGAAATTCAGGTGCCGCTTCGTTCTTTGATGCGTTTGCCGGTTACGATTGAAATGGGGGCAAGTATACAAGAGGCAATCAATCTCATGATTGAGAATAGCGTCGGTGCTATCCTAGTCGTATCCGATGGTGTGCTCAAAGGGATTTTCGGTGAGCGGGATGTGCTTCTGAAAATTTTGAACAAACCGGTGGGAGATGTAGCACAGATTCCCGTCGAACATTTTATGAAAATCGATCCACTCACTGCGCACGTTGAGGAGCCGCTAGACACGGCAATATTGCATATGGCGAAGGGCGGCTTCCGCCATATCCCCGTTGTAAATGAGCTGAATCAACCTGTTGGGATGGTTTCCACTCGCCATATTGTCTCATACATTATTGATCATTTCCCCCAAGAAGTGTTAACACTGCCGCCAGAACCCGTTCGGGAGGCGATGCAGGCACGCGAAGGAGCTTAGGTAAGACCAAACATACAAATTGTGGTTGAGGAAATCAATAGGTGAACAACCGAACGTTAAGACGATTCAGATGAAACTGATAATAGTAAAAATACGTGTTATTCTTGGAATCCATACACACACATTGTGGTCGCATAAACAGAGAGAAGGACAGATGTAATGAGAAAGGAAGTGCAATCCATTGAGGAGGCTACGCTCCTCTTTGCCGGAGACTCCGGCGACGGCTCGCAGACAATTGGAACGCAAATGACTGAGGCTTCTGCGATTGCAGGGAATGATGTGGCGACACTTCCAGATTACCCTGCGGAGATTCGCGCTCCTGCGGGCTCACTGGCTGGAGTATCCGGTTTCCAACTGCACTTTTCCAGCGAAAGCATCCATACCCCCGGCGATACCTGCGACGTCCTTGTCGCGATGAATCCTGCCGCATTGAGAGTCAATCTAGATAAGCTCAAACCCAACGGTATTCTGATTGTCAATACGGACAATTTTGCAACGCGGAATCTCAAGTTAGCTGGATACGAGGAAAACCCCTTAGAAGATGGGTCGTTGACAAAATTTCAAGTTTTTCCTGTCGCGTTAACCCGGCTAACAAGAGACGCGCTTAAAGGCACAAGCCTCAGTCAACGAGAAGCCGATCGGTGCAAAAATTTTTTTGCGCTCGGAATGGTTTGCTGGCTCTATAACCGGCAAATGGATTACACATTCAAGTTCATCAGAGAGAAGTATGGCAGAAAGCCCCAGTACATTGAAGCCAACACCCTCGCTTTGAAAGCGGGCAATGTTTATTGTGAAGCGACGGAGCAGTTTGCAACCTCTTATGAAGTCAAGCCGGCGAAGTTTGCGCCGGGAATCTACCGCAATATCGAAGGAAATGTGGCGACGGCATTTGGCCTCATTGCCGCTGCTCAACAGTCAGGGCTGCCGCTTGTCTACGGCAGTTACCCGATTACGCCTGCGAGTTCCATTCTCCATGAACTCGCGAAATACAAGAACTTCGGTGTCATTACAATGCAGATGGAAGACGAAATCGCAGCCATAGGTGCTGCAATCGGTGCAGCGTTTAGCGGTGCATTGGGTGCAACCGGTAGCAGTGGACCTGGTCTTGCCCTGAAAGCGGAGTCAATTAACCTAGCGGTCATGGCAGAATTGCCGCTCGTCATCTGCAATATCCAGAGAGCGGGTCCCTCGACAGGTATGCCCACAAAGACCGAACAGACCGATTTGCTACAGATGTTTTACGGTCGCAATGGCGAATCACCCGTTCCTGTGATTGCGGCTTCGCGCCCGTCCGATTGCTTTGAAACCATCTATGAAGCCTGTCGAATTGCTATCAAATACATGACCCCTGTGATATTCATGTCCGACCTTTATATCGCTTTTGGCGCGGAACCTTGGCGCATCCCGAAGGTTTCAGATTTGCCGGCAATAGAGGTGACTTTCCAGACAACACCTGATGGATTTCAGCCCTATCTGCGTGACGAAAAGACACTTGCCCGTCCATGGGCAATCCCCGGTACCCCCGGTTTGGAGCATCGGATCGGCGGCTTGGAAAAAGCGGACATCACCGGAAATGTCAGTTATGACCCCGATAACCATGAGCGAATGACACTTCTCAGGGCAGAAAAGGTCTCCCGAATTGTGGATGACATCCCGCCCACCGAGACCTTTGGTGAACCCGAAGGAAATCTTCTTGTATTAACTTGGGGAGGAACCTACGGCGCGGTCAGAACCGCGATCGAACACAAACAGGAAGAGGATGCATCTGTATCGCACGTTCATCTGCGCTATCTTAACCCGCTTCCAAGCGACCTCGGTGACATTCTTAAACAGTTCGACAAGGTGCTTGTTCCTGAGCTCAATTTTGGGCAATTGCTCAGACTGATTCGCGCTGACTATTTGATAGATGCCGTCGGTTTAAATAAAGTCCAAGGATTACCGTTCTATGTTTTTGAAGTTGAATCTAAAATTGATGAATTACTGAGAGATGATGTATGAAAAAGAGCGCCTCCACCCAAATACCGGTAGCAGTCCCCACATTAACCAAAAAGGATTTTGAATCAGATCAGGATGTCCGATGGTGCCCAGGCTGCGGTGATTATTCAATACTCTCTCAAACCCAGCGAATTCTCCCGGACTTGGGAATCCCCAAGGAAGACTTTGTCTTCATCTCTGGGATTGGCTGTTCGAGTCGTTTTCCATATTATATGAACGCCTACGGCTTTCATACGATTCACGGTCGGGCGCCAACGCTTGCGGCTGGAGTAAAAGCTACTCACCCAGAACTATCGGTTTGGGTGATCACCGGCGATGGTGATGCGCTGTCGATTGGTGGAAACCATTTTATTCACCTGATGCGGCGGAACTTCGATATCAACGTTCTGTTGTTCAACAATCAAATTTATGGACTGACTAAGGGACAATACTCCCCCACCTCCGAACAAGGCAAGAAAACCGCCTCAACGCCAATGGGATCGCTTGATACCCCCTTCAATCCAGTAAGTCTTGCATTAGCTTCGGGCGCAACATTTGTTGCTCGTTCACTAGACAGGGATCCGGAACATCTACGAGGCGTTATCAAAGCGGCGTTTGAACATAAGGGCACGTCGTTTGTCGAGATTTATCAGAACTGCAACGTGTATAATGACGGAGCCTTCTTCTCCTATACCGAAAAGGATACAAAAGCCGATAACACGGTGTTTTTAGAACACGGAGAGCCGCTGGTTTTTGGAAAGGAACGCGACAAAGGTATCCGCCTGAACGAGTTTCAACCAGAGGTCGTTTCCGTCGCCGAGGGTCAATACACCCCAGATGAACTCATCAAGCACAATCAGTTTGCCGAGAATCCAACACTAGCGTACTTTCTCGCGCGGATGAGCGTTATACCGGATCTGCCGCATCCGATAGGGGTGTTCCGCAGCATCCAGCACGTCTGCTATGAAGATTTGATGGCACAACAGATTGAGACCGCCAAGCAGGTGCGGGGTGAAGGCAATCTTGAGGCGTTGCTCAATGAAGCGGATACATGGCACGTTGAATAGCGGAAATAGGGATTAACGCCTCATTTATGTATGCGCCCTCACGTTTTGAGGATGACCCCGCGTACCATCTGTTCCCACCTTGACCGATAAAATTGCCAATTTGCACGTCAAACCAGCCCAAATCCTCTTCCCAATCCTCATCATATTCTTGGCACTGCTCATTAATGCCCTTATCATGCTCGCGTGCGGTTATCAACCCACTAAAGCATTTGTGGCACTGTTTCAGGGGGCATTGGGAGGTCCAAAACAAGTAACAGAGACATTTGTGAAGACCTGTCCGTTGCTCCTGACAGGGTTAGCTGTTGCATTTGCGTTTCGTTGTGGTGTTTGGAACATTGGAGCTGAAGGGCAATATCTCATCGCCGCCCTGATTGCGACATGGATTGGGACATCAATTGTGCGCCTGCCATCAATTTTGCTTATCCCACTGGTTCTCACCGCAGGATTTGTCGCAGGCGGGTTTTGGGCTGCAATCGCGGGATTACTCAAAGCGTATCGCGGTGTTGGTGAAGTGATTAGCACGATTATGCTCAATTTTATTGCTATCAAACTAGTGAGCTATTCCGTCGATGGGGGACCGCTCCAAGAAGCGTCCAAATCATACCAGTGGAGCGATCGAATTGTCCCTAATGCGCTGCTGCCGCATCTAGTTCCGAAATCTTGGATACCCGGCAACCGATTCCACCTGGGCATCCTCCTTGCACTTATTTTCGCTGTGTGCTTGTATTTCATCCTGTTTCATACTTCGCTCGGCTATCAAGTCAGGGCTGTTGGTCAAAACCAGATTGCAGCGCGGGCAGCGGGAATTCATGTATCCAGAAATATTATCATTGCTATGCTGATTAGCGGCGGGCTAGCGGGATTGGCAGGAGTCATTGAATTGACAGGGCTGAGTCCGCATCGGCTCGATCAAAACGCCCCCGGCTATGGCTACACTGCAATCGCCGTCGCGTTGCTTGGACGTCTCCATCCGATTGGGGTCATTTTTTCGGCGCTGTTATTCGGGATTTTGCAAGCTGGCTCGGAGGCGATGAAGTTGGAGGCGCAAGTGCCCACAAAACTGACGTGGGTGATTCAAGCCACGGTATTGCTCCTAGTCTTGGGTGCTAGTATGTATGAGGCGAGAAAAGAGAAGATGAGTACGTGAGCAGGTGGAACAGAGCGAAATTCCAAATCTACGAATCCTAAGAATCCGTGTTTTAGTATGATCCAGGATATTTTCGAAGCAACGGTTCGTCAGGCAACGCCGCTCCTGATTGTCGCGCTCGGCGAGGTTATCGTTCAGCGATCCGGTGTAATCAATATCGGGCTTGAAGGTCTCATGATTTTCAGCGCCTTTATTGGATGGCTGAGTTCCTACGCCATGCAAGGTGTATCGGTAGGTCTCGCCCCGTGGGCTGGTATTCTATTTGGCGGAGTCAGCGGTGTTCTGCTCGCTGCCTTTTTTGGCTTCTTCATTCTCCGCTTGAAAACCGATCAAATCGTGACAGGTACGGGAATCAACCTATTGGCATTCGGACTTGTCGAAGTCCTGTATCGTCGAATTTTTGGAGAGACCGGAAGATCCCTCAAGGTTGCCATTTTTGAGCCCCTCCATATCCCAGTGCTGTCAGAAATTCCGTTTGTCGGCGATGTCTTGTTTCAGCACAACTTCCTAGTCTACGGTGCCTTTCTCGCAGTTCCGCTCATCTATTTTTACCTATTTCACACCTATCCCGGCCTGTCGATTCAAGCCTGCGGTGAGCATCCGAAGGCAGCGGATGCTACCGGCGTAAGTGTGCACGGACTGCAAGCGAAATGTGTGCTTTTCGGCGGATTCATGGCTGGGATTGGCGGTGGTTATCTCTCGCTGGTAGACGTTCCATACTTCAGCACAGAAATGACCGCAGGACGCGGCTTTATTGCGCTTGCGATCGTGGTCTTCGGCAAGTGGCACCCTGTCAAAGCTTGCGGCGCTGCACTCTTATTTAGTCTGTGCAATGCCGTGCTGAATCGGTTGCAGGCAATCCCCGATCTCGGTTTTATACCTTATCAATTTTTTCTGATGTTGCCCTACATCTTGACGCTTCTTGTTCTAGCGGGGTTTGTTGGGCACGCCAGACCCCCCGCTGCGCTAGCCCTACCTTATCGAAGGGAATAGCTTCAAAAAGCACCACACCTGCCTTCTGCCCGAGTTGCGTTTCACAACGGTAGCTCTACCGATCGACCCCGCTCAGCCGACTGATAACACGCCTGCATCAGTTCAGTCAGGTTGCGTCCATCTTGGATGGTGATGGTCGTCGGTTCATCATGCAGGATGGCGTTAATCCACTGCTGTATCGGCGGCGGGGGTGGCGGAGGACTGGTTGAAACGTACTCCGCCTTTTCTTCCTCGGACAGCTTACGCGTCTCAAAGTGCATGTTCTCGTGACCGATGGCGATGGAATGCAGCGTCTCAAAGTGTTTATCGCCGAAACCGCTGACGATAGATCCGTCCGTCCCGTAGAGTTCGAGCATATTTGGACCGTATCGATGCACCCAAGAAACATCAACGACGCCAAGCGCCCTATTCTCAAATTCAATCACAGATGCGCTGTTATCGTCGATTGGGTAGTTGCCGCTCCGGTTGTTAATCTTTGCGATAACGCTCTTCGGAGTCCCCATGAGCCACGGGATAACATCCATCCGATGACAGCCAAGGTCAAACAGCGCACCGCCGCCGGAGCGTTTAGCATCCGCGAACCAGAGACTAGTGTCTCTGAGCCATCCATCGACCGCGGCTGGATGCGCGATGCGGCCTCGACCAAAGGTTAAATCGCCCAGCAGTCCATCATCGACGGCTCTTTTCGCCAATAGGAGACCGGGATTGCAACGCGACGGCAGCGAAATCATGAATTTAACCCCCGCCTTTTCAACGGCTCCGATAATCTCATCGCATTCATTGACCGTAATTGCCAAGGCTTTTTCAGTAAAGATATGTTTGCCCGATTCTGCTGCGGCAATCATCACCTTCGGGTGATCTACGGTCGGAGCATTTACGACGACGGCATCCACTTCGTCTAAGTTGAATACGGCGTCAAGGTCGGCGTAGAAGGGGACGTTGTAGTCTTTCGCGGCTTCTTTCCCGCCGTACTCCTCCTCATCCCAGACCGCAACAATCTGAGCATCTGGATTATTCTGAACCCGATCGGCGTATCCTCTGGCGTGCGTGTGGGCGAAACTCAACATTGCGATATTAACCATGATTCTCCCTCCCAGTAGTTTTCGCCTAGATGTCCGATGCCATTGAGACATCAGACGGTCAAGCATAAAGACGTTATGCTTACGTAATTGGAACGGATCTACCAATCCGAGCGGATTCGTAAATGGCGTCGAAAATCTTGGTGGTAAGCAGCACCTCTTCTGCTGGAACGGGCGACGGTAGTCCTTCTCGGATTGCCTTGTGAAAAGATTCAAATTCGCCCGGTGTGTCGGTAATGAATTCAGGTTTGTATTCGATCATTTGTCCGTCTTTGTCGGTGTAGATGCGCAGGGGGTGGTAGGTTGCGCCTGCCAGGTCGCCCATGAAGAATGTCGTCCCGGTATTTTCGATGTGAGTCGCCCAGGCGGATTCCAATGTCACGGTTAAACCCTTCTCAAAACGGATGACACCCATACCGAAATCCTCAACATCGAATTTAGCGCGATCCCAATCTACGGAGTTTACAATATCGTGGCGATGCCCGAATTTCTGAGCAACCGATCCAAAGACTTCAAGCGGCTTGGGACAACCAATCATCCACAACAGCACATCAAGTTCGTGCACACCGATGTCAATGAGCGGCCCACCCCCAGCAATAGACTTCTGCATGAATGTTGGCGTAAGACCCATACCGCGGCGGCGCATTGTGACCGCGCGGGCGTAATAGACATCGCCAAAGAGCCCCTCGTCGTACAGTTTACGCAGGGTTCTGGCACCCTTCCCGAAACGGGATTGCAACCCAATCTGCAGGACTTTTCCCGATGCGCTTTGGGCGTTGACCATGGCTTGTCCATCAATAGCGTTGCCAGCAAGCGGCTTCTCGCAGATTACATGTTTGCCCGCATTCAGCGCGGCAATCGTTGGAGCGGCGTGTAGGTTATTCGGGGTGCAAACGCTGACTGCATCAATTTCAGGCATCGCAATCAGTTGATGGTAGTCGGTGAAAAAATGTTCAATCTCGTGTTCTTGGGCGAAATGCCTCGCCCTCTCTTCATCTATGTCGCACACTGCGATGACGGAAACCCCTTCGATGTCTCGGTGACCCGGCAGATGTTTCCCTTTCGCGATTGCGCCAGCGCCAATAATGCCAATTGTAATTTCTTTCATGATAATTCTATTCTCCTTCGAACTCTGCTGCTAACGTTCTAACTGTGCTGAAGGTAGATGTAGGTCTTAGACATTCGACACCAAACTGCGGAGGTATAGATCGCCCTTCCGTTCAACCCGACAGAATCGGGATTCAAAGCATCTTGTCGCCCGCGAGAGTGGGTTTAATGACATCTAATGTTTCGTTGTCTTCAACACACCCCAAGTGACAGCTAATTTCCTTCTCGCATCCACCACCTGTGCGTTGTTTCTGTATTCAAAGTTTTGCCGTATCTCCTCAGGCGTTAAAGCACGATTATAGATGCGAACTTCATCAAGGATGCCTGGAAAGTATCTGCCCTTGAGCTCACTTCCGATTCTGAGACGGGTCAGGTTGATTGGTGACGCTCCAATGTTTAAAGCTGCTCTCTCAAAAAAATCAGATGGCGGCGGCCCCCATCCATTAATGTACCGCGTGAGTTCATGCCCCGGCTTCCTGACGTCAGAAGTATATGCGAAGTGGTACCACGTATATGGCTTCACTGAACCGCCTATGAGGTTTGTGTATCCACCCTTGTCCTTTATGCTGAGGTCAATTCGATTGAATCTAACGCTGAAGGTCACAACGCCCCCAGGCAGCTGATGTGGAACACCAAACGTGGAAACCAGCCCATGAACCCTGAAAAATCGATCTCCTCTCGCCCAGACTTCCACCGTCACTTTGGGTTCATGCCCCAAATCCGGCAGGGCTACAAAATCATCGACACCATCAAAATCGAGAGCTTCCCCGATTTTTCCAGGGACGATTTGAGGATTGCCCCTAATTTCCCCATGATTGTTATTTCCCGAAATATCTTTCACGGTATCCCCATCAATATCTGCTCTATCCATCGTCCAATAGCCAATGAGGTTCCTAGTAACAAATTCCTCAGATTCTGCTGCGTTGACAGGATAGATCATCAATGTGATAGCCGTTAAAACGAAAGCGGTGACAACAGTCTTAAAGAACATTTTAATCCTCCTTAGTCTTTGGAGATACGCTTCAGTTGTCTAGCAGTTGGACCGGTTCCTCTCAATCTGCTGCATACTGCCGCAATAAATATGCCAAATCTTTACGTTTTTATACACCTAGTTTCGGCGTGCTTTGACGTTTGGCTTTGAACAGGTGCTGACATTAGTTGTGTCCTTTTTGAAACGGTGCAGAGCATTTTTTCTATCTCCTACTTCATTGAGTACGTTTGCACCATTTGGTGTAAGTTGGCAGAAAAACATGCACCGTTTAGGGCAAAAAGATTGCTTCTCGATATGTGCCAAATTCACCGAGATGTCACAACCTGTTTTACTTACCATCGTCACCAAAGAATCCTTCTTTGTAAAACTTACGCAACGCCCTCGCAGCTTTCCCAAAACGGGATTGTATCCAAATCTGAAGCACTTTTCCCGATACCATTTGGGCGTTGACCATGGCTTGTCCATCTTCAGCGTTGCCAGCAAGCGGCTTCTCGCAGATTACATGTTTGCCCGCCTTCAGCGCGGTGATTGTTGGTTCAGCGTACAGATTTTCGGGTGCAAACGCTGACTGCATCAATTTCAGGCATCGCAATCAGTTGATGGTAGTCGGTGAAAAAATGTTCAATCTCGTGTTCTTGGGCGAAATGCCTCGCCCTCTCTTCATCTATGTCGCACACTGCGATGACGGAAACCCCTTCGATGTCTCGGTGACCCGGCAGATGTTTCCCTTTCGCGATTGCGCCAGCGCCAATAATGCCAATTGTAATTTCTTTCATGGTATTTCTCTGCTCCTTTAATCGCTGCTGCTAACGTTCTAACTCTGCTGAAGGTAGATGTGGGTTTGACTGATTCGACATCCATCTTGGCAGACAACAAACCACTTTGCCTCACAATTCTGTCGGGTTGAACCAAAGGGCAATCTCGACCTCAGCGAATGGATGTCGAATCAGTCAAATCGCTGAGGTCGAGATTGCCCTTTGGTTCAACCCGACAGAATTGTGAGGCAAAGTGGTTTGTTGTCTGCCAAGATGGGTTCACAGACATCTAATCTTTCGTTGTCTTCAACACACCCCAGGTGACAGCCAGCTTCCTTTTCGAATCAACCGCAACCACCCGTGCGTTGTTTCTGTACTCAAAGTTTTGCCGTATTTCCTCGGGTGTTAAAGCGCGATTATAGATGCGAACTTCATCAAGGATACCTGGAAAGTATCTGCCCTTGAGTTCACTTCCGATTCTGAGACGGGTGAGGTTGATTGGTGACGCTCCAACTTTTGGTAATTCCCGGTTGGGTTGGAATGCCAACTCAAGATTTCTTGGCCCCCCTTTTCCATTATAGTACGACGTGAGTTCATGCCCCGGCTTCATTACGTCACAAGTGTAGGCGAAGTGGTACCACGTATATGGCTTCACTGGACCGCTTCGACCGCTCGTATGGAGAGTCTCGTCATGTCTGCTGAGGTACATTTCATTGAATTCGACATTGAATCTGACGCTGAAGGTTACAACGCTTCCTGGCATCTGATGTGGAACACCAAACGTGGAAACCAGCCCATAAACCTCTCGAACTCCAATAGGCCGATCTATTTTCGCCCAGACTTCCACCGTCACTTTGGGTTCATGCCCCAAATCCGGCAGAGCTACAAAATCATCGACGCCATCAAAATCGAGAGCTTCCCCGATTTTTCCAGGGACGATTTGGGGATTGCCACTAATTTCCCCATGATTGTTATTTCCCGAAATATCTTTCACGGTATCCCCATCAATATCTGCTCTATCCATCGTCCAATAGCCAATGAGACCTTTAGCAACATATCCTTCGGATTCTGCTACGTTGACAGGATAGACCATCAATGCGATAGCCGTTAGAACGAAAGCGGTGACAACAGTCTTAGAGAACATTTTGATCCTCCTTAGTCTTTGTAAAGATCCTCTTCAGTAATCTAACAGTTGGACCGGTTCCTCTCAATATGCTATATACTGTCGCAATAAATATGCCAAATCTTTACGTTTTTGTACACCTAGTTTTGGCGTGCTTTCGCTATTGGCTTTAAACAGGTGCTGACATTGGTTGTGTCCTTTTTGAAACGGTGCAGAGCATTTTTTCTATCTCCTACTTCATTAAGCGCGTTTGCACCATTCGGTGCAAGTTGGCGAAAAATATGACAATTTGGGGCAAAAGGATTGCTTCTCGGTATGTGCCAAATTCCCCGGGATGGCTTAACCTGTTTTGCTTACTATCGTCGCGAAAGCGTACTTTTGCACGTTGGACAGACGCGGAACGGAATTCGTCAATTCGCTCTTCAATCAATTCATCTATGATTTTGTTTCCATTCCTTGTCCCTGTTGTGATATGCTCGGGCTGCGGAGCCCACCGCTAAGGTGCTTTTTTGTTTTTTATAGATAGTTTCTGAGAATAGCATTTTTACGCTCGGTAGCTTCGTCAATCACGGCTTGAGCTTTGGTGATTTTTGCCTCTAACTGCTCGACTTCTTCCACCAACTGCTGTTGAATATTAAGCGGTGGAATTGGGAATTGATAATTCTTTATATCATCTTCATTGATGCTCGGATAAGATGACTTTTCCATTGTGTTTATCATCTGCTGCATCAGTTCATCCAGAAACATAAAAAGGTAATATACCACTTTGTCAAGCAACGAATGTGGACTTTTTGATTCAAGAACTGCAAAACCTGTGGAAAAAACGCAATCATCAATATCATCTGTATCTACAAAGGCAAAGCCTTTTAAGTATGGGCGGACAGTTGAAATGATAGTACTGCCGTTTTTTGCTATTCTCCTAGCACGAGAGGGCGCGTTCTTTCCGGTTAATCGTTTTGAATAATCAATAACACCATTAGCTTTACCAACGCTATCAATGTCAATGTAGATGAATTCTTTATCTAGATTTAGGGTTGGGTTATAAGATTTGGTATTGATTCTAATAACATTGTCTAATTTATCTTTTATGCTTTCGCTCCATAAACAGTTTACCTTTTCTTCAACCTTCTGTTTGACTGCAGTGATGGTTCGACGGTCTTCGTAGGTTTCCTGATCCACTGCCTCGCATTCATCAACAATCTGCTGTTGCACTTCAAGCGGTGGGAGAGGAATTTTTATGTCAGGCAATTCATCCGAGGTAGAAATTGAATCAACAGACATCCCTTTATGTCCCGTAATTAACGCTTGATTAATGTCTAAAACGCTAAACAAATAATATTGCAGAACTTTATTTTCTCTAGCTCTAATAGCAGCCAATCCCCTTCCGATGCATATTTCTTCATAAGGGTTAATATTTACATTTCCAACAGGAGCTCAAACGCTCATTAGAATATCATTTCTGATTGATTTTTTTGTAATTTGCTCAGTCCATATAGTGGGAGCTGAAAGGTATATATCTCCGAACTCTTTTTTCCCTTGATAAAAAGGCAATCCTTCTTGATTTTGATTATAGAATTCGGATTTTGGTGATTGCCCTGCAACAATTTCTGCCATTTCTCCCAACTTCACTAATTCCCACTGAGTTTCAAAATCAATATTCTGCTTTGGGTTAAGACTTATGGCTTTATTAAAACCTATACGGCTAAAATCCAACATATCGGTGAGTCTGGCATAGTGGCAGTGTTCGGGCAGTGGGTCGGTGGATTCACCGATATAGTTGCGTTTAATTGCCGTATTTATTTTAGTGTCGTTGTCTAAATCTTTCGGATCGAACAGGGGTGTGATAATATCGTTGACCGTTTCACCCCCATCATATTTAATGCCCTCGTTATTTTTGGCACCACTCCACCAGTACCCTAAGAATTGCTTTTGTACCTCTGTGTCGGTACTCGGTGTCTTAACAATCAATACTTTGCCAGTTTGCT
The DNA here is from genome assembly GCA_965198175.1 of Candidatus Poribacteria bacterium. Classification (GTDB taxonomy): domain Bacteria; phylum Poribacteria; class WGA-4E; order WGA-4E; family PCPOR2b; genus JAPPKS01. The sequence continues at coordinate 4,026,943 of OZ240245.1, read as the reverse complement.
CGTGTGCCAGAATAAAGTAATAGAGTTTGTCGTTTTCTATGTTATGTAGGTAAGCAATAAGACGGCGTTCTAATTCTGCCAATTGATCTGCTTCTGTTTTTTCGCTGAACTCCCTGGATTGTTTTATTTTTTCAATCTCCTTATCTGAATCGAAGTCTCGTTGGTAGCCCTGGAAAATACCGTATTTCAATAGCTCAGAAAGTGGCTCAAGACTTGTTTGAGCAAAGAGTTTGATGTATTCTTCATAAGGAATTTCAATATGCTTGCAATAGGCTCGAATCAGGTCATGATCTTGATATTGTACTTCTTCCTCATCACCTTCAAAAAAGTTGTCCACTCGATAGTGGTACTGATCGGCCGGTTCTGGTCTTTCCACTTTCCGTCTTAAGAAAAGCACCACCGTACTAGTGCCTGTTTTTCCAAAGGTTTTCTGACCCAGCGTGACGACACTTACCAGATCAAAAAATTGTAACAGAATCTCACGCGTTCGGGTTTGAACCTTATTCCCAGTTGACAAAATTCCAGGTGGAACAATCACACCGACCACACCACCAGGAGCCATTAAGTGGTGAATCCGTTCTAAAAAGAAGCATTCAATATGCTTGTTGTTGCTACTTTCGCTTGTGGCTTGAATAAGTTGATACTCTTTTTTATCCTCCTTACTCAAGGTTTGTAAAAATCCTTTCACTGAATACGGTGGGTTCGCCACCAAGACATCAAAACTCTCCGGGTTAATTTCATCAGGAAGAGAAGCGAGCGCGTCAGTGTCTAATATCTTCATTTGATCTTGACCGTGCATATAGGCGGCAACCTTGGCGACTTTTGCCAGACGATCTTCTTTTTCTATGCCGGTGATGTGGCTATAGTACTCCCTTAGGTCTCGTTCTTGTATCTCAACTGACGGTTTTATTTGATGGGCGTATTCATTCAGAAAATGCCCTGAACCACAGGCATAATCAATCGCTTTAAGCGGTTCGGCGTTCTCTATAATTATTTGCTCAAGTGGCAAGGAACCGACAATAAATTTGCATATAGGCAGCGGTGTGAAAAACTGTCCTTCCGACTGCTTGACCCCGTCGTCAAGAAAAAGCTCAAACAACTCACCTAAAAACGGGTTTTGGACATCTGTTTTGAGGCGTATTCCTTGCCACATCTGCACAAGTTCTAACAAGACTTTGGCGTTTCTTTTGAACAATTCTTCGTTGTGAGTATCCATCAACGAAAAAGCGGAATTGGTGTAAAACTTAAGTTCCCTAAAATATTCCTGTATCTTTTTCTTGGTGGCGTTGCGGTCATTTTTGACCGCCCAAAAAGCGTTGTCAATTTGTTCGTTACTGATGTAGCTAATGTTTTTGCCCAGAAATCGATCCATCCCTGTTCGATAGAGGTTTTGCAGTCTATCAACAAAATCAAAATAATTGTCGTAAGCGATACCCTTCCAAGAAAATTGCAGGTCGGTCTGGTTTTTTTCTTCGTCGACCAGTTTACATAGAAACAGATTGACTAATACCTCAAAGGCGTTTTCACGCCGTGCGATGTTGTGCTTTCTCAAAATTTCTCGAAACCGATTGTATTTGCCTTTTTTATCGTTGGCATCAATACGTTTGGTATCGTCTTCAAGGGTGTATTTGTTTTTACCGATCTGGTAGGGTTGGATACTAGGTTCAAAAATACCGCCTTGTGTGTATTCTAATTCGTAGGTATCACGCCAAACGGCGTAGCGGTCTTCAACGTCGGTTGCTTCAGCAAAAGGTCGTAGTTTGTCATTTTGCGCTAAAATCTTCTCATTGTCACGATGCGCAATAATTCTCTCGTCAATACGGATTTCACCCTCCACAAAGTCAGAAGCGTAAAGACAAAGATATTGTGTTTGGGGGATTTGTTGTGCATAACTCAATAGCTGATCGCCATTCTGTTCGGTTTTCTGCCATGCCCTTTCAAATTCCTTTCCTGCGGTTTTGCATTCAATAATCAGTAAAGGATTCTTTTCTTGGTCTCTAATCAATATATCGGCACGCCCACCGCTTGCACCGTGTCCAACTTGCCATTTGGGTTCAAGTTCTAAATGTTCAGGTTTGTAGCCTTTTTCCAGTAGCCGATGCACACACTCAAATACAACAAAATTCTCATTCTGCAAGAGATTGCATATATCATCGCGATTGACTGTTAGCCGTCGATCTTCGGGATAAATTATTTTATTATCAAAGTCAACCTTTAAGGTCGCCTCACCAATTGTTTTTTGGAAGATGCTCCCTTGCGCCGTAAAGCCTAACGATTTGAGCACATCTTTAAAGTTGTTTATTGTTATCATAGTGATGTTTTTGTGGGTTAAAGGATATCCTTCCTTTTGCCGCGAGTGTGCGCATTCATGTATTGGAGGTGGGTATGATTGCGTTGCCAACACATTTCAGCGATTCTTCTAAGGTTGTGCCTTCCAACCTTCCACTCTTCTGGAGTTTTCCATTGTTTTCCAAAGTAGATGCAGGCTGAACCGAGTGACCGAGGGTTTCGATCGCAGGCTCCCATGATGTTGCGTGGATGGTTTCAACGGGCTCATAGGTAGCTGCTCTACATGCAATATGCACCGCATAGACAAGTGCACGGTGATTGCCATCCTCAACATAGAACGTCTTGGATGAGCATTGATTTCTTTCATGAGGAGCTAGATTCCGAATCCAGATAGCCTTCATCAAATTTCTGCTAAAGTGTCGGCTGAGGTGTGCGTGTCGTTTAAACCATGGCTCTTTATCGTATCTGGCTACTATGTTAATTCTCTCAAAATCTTCAGTTAGGTTTAAGTTTTGCCCACCAAGTCCGGATCGCTCTACAACCTTTTGAACAACGTGCTTCAGGGGTTTAAGGGATAGACTATGTAGGAACTTGTGTTCCTCTCGCACGGGTAGTTTAGGGCTTTTTTCCTGATTATACCAAGGCGGGTATTTTTCCTCATCTATCCACCAAGGGGGGGAGCCCATGAAAACTAAGTTGTTGAATTCATTTTCAGTAAGTTGTAGATTCGTGAATTCGTACATTTCTTTACCTAACCTTATTTTCTAAAGACGCAGGCACGATGATACGCCAAGTATTCTGCTGTCTTCTGCGTGGAGGATTTTGTCAGCGATAGCGATTGTGAATTGAGACCAAAGATCTGTTGCTCTGATTCCGACAACACAGATGAGACGATTAAAGCACCAGATGATCCAAAGGAGATTAGACCGGCGTCAAATAATGCATCGAGGCTAGCGATCAGAGGAAGCCCATTGTTGGGATCCAGGCGTTCTTCGTTTGTTGAATGCCGCCACGGTTTAATGTGTGACGCTCTGATGGCGTCAACAGTTACCGAGCCTGTTACTGCACAGCAGTTGCCCCAAAGTTCAAGTACCTCTGACCGAAATTTTCCCTGACCAACCCGCGCATTAACAAGATTAACTTTTGTTGTTGTTTCAATCTCTTCGCTCAAGATTTTTTTCACATCTTGAGGTAATGGATCAGGAATAGCTAAATCTTCGACTGAAACACGAGCATCAATGTGGACGTAGGTTCGGCCATCTTCTTTAGTGAAGTCTCCCAATTGTAACAATGTCGTATCATCGAACGAGCGAGTCCTCTTAGATTTCGTGGTTTCAGGATCGACGGCTGTGGAGACAACCCCAAAACCCTCCGCGCCGTTTCGAATACAAGAAAGGTGCCTCTGTCGCTCATAAAAGTTTGCCTTATAGGTAGATGAGGCAAGTCGCGGTTCGTCATCTGCGACGTAAACACGTTCACCGTCTGGAACTGACTCAATTTGGTGTTCCCAAACTCGCAGGAACACACGATTTGTCATATTATCCACCGCGCCCCAACTGTATTGAGTATGGAGTTTCACTCTTAAGATTTCGCTGAAAAAACGATTTATTTTTATGAGATATGTACCTTCTTTGAACGTGCTCCTATTTTGTAATTAGGCGGAATTTTCCTGCATAATCCGGTTGGATGAATTTCCAAAACTGAATATAAAAAACGCAAGTTGCTACGTCATGTTTAAGCATAGCAACGGATTGCTGAAAATAAACTCGACCAGCCATTCGATGACACGAGAAATCGTATCTTCCTACCGTCCACCCCAACGAATCGCTAAGTTTGCTCGTCCTGTGGCAAATTCATCAATGAAATTGGTATAGGACGTTTTCCCGCAAGCACTTCAAGTAATCCTTCTCGCAACGCGATTTCTCGAGCCTCTGTGTCCACATGCGCCCTAGGTGAGTAGGAGGAATTTTTGATGTGAGTTTTGTCGAACTCATAATGGAGAACGATTGCCATTTTGTGCAGAAGCTCCACTAACAAATCAACACGCTTGGAACTCCACTGGTCAAGGGGAATACTAGTATCATAGAGCAAGTCATGATATACCTTCCAAGCCTCTACCACCTCTTTGTCTCGGTTCGTATCGAACTCGAGGTCAATTCGATTTAGTGCCTCCACATGTAGCCAAGATACAGTGTAGGCCCGTGTTGCCATTAGCGATTTGAATATTTCTAATTTGCGCTCTTTTATTTCTTTTTTGTTATCAAGATAACGGGTGAGGCGCACCGCAACTATTGGACCTAGAAATACTGCTGCTATCATAATCAGATCTGTTACCGTCATATTATTCTCCTACTTTGAATTTCATTAGGCAGCGCCTTTTCTCTCCACAATGCCAGGTCAGCATTTTTCGATATGAAGCTGTTATTGAGAATTTGCGGTTGAATCCCCCGGAACACCTATTCCAAATGAAAAACTAATGGCTGTCTTTGCACTTCCCTTCAAAACATAGCAAGCGAAGTGTTATGACCTGACACCAAAAAAACGGGAGAATGAGCTAAGAAGGAACATCACGCCAATTGCGAGGAGAAGAAGCGCGACGATTAGATCGAAAGCAAAGGACGTTATATTTGTGCGCACAGGTGATGTGCGGAAGTGTTCGTTCATTGCGTCGGCGATTTCTCTGAGCAAGGGATAGTGCTGGCTCCGTTTGACCTTGAGGTGAATAGCTCCCATCCACATCGACGCCTGCAGCTCGACTTCACCAGATTTCAGTTGTATCGCCCGTCCCAAAAGAGGCAATTGAAGCCTTCTTAAGGAGGAGGGCTCTTCGTACGGAAACTGGAGTTTTTCGAGCGTTGCCAGTAGTCCCTGGCGAAATGGCGTATATGTCACGCCGAATGCCATGTAACCCTTAGTCGCGAAACATAGCATCAAAAGGCTAAACGCGCATAGTAAAAGGGGTGTCCATCTCAGAACCAGAACGGAATCCGAAAACGAAAAGAAGAGGAACTGTATGAGTAGCGAAATACAAAAGATCAACATCATCCAAATTGGCAACCTCAATGAAGCTCGGAAGGGCCGCCGAGTCTTGAGACCGCGAATGCCGATGGCAAGGAATGGGAATGCTAGCATTCCACACAGGATTGAAAACATCACGTTCGCAACGAAATCTGGCTTCATGATTTTCTGCTCCTTACCGAAGTGTTCTCGTTAGCAGGGTTTGCCTCCAAGCGAGTGAAAGGAGTAAGAGGCTATAATTTCCGGCAGCCGGTACGCGCTACTTGTTAATCACCTGCACAAACTCCAACCTTGTGCCTTTCGTTTTGTCTTTCGGCAGAAAAAAATACCGATTTCCAAACTTTGATTCAATGTATTTATCCTCTATCGAATCTCCTGCAAGGTCTTGTGGTCTAATGTTTCTAGCGTCCATCTGGTCGTGGAATGCCTCTAAATCATCCACCTGAAAACCGACCTCGAATAACGTTCCGTCGCCGCCGCGCTCTAACTCCGCTACGCCTGGCCCTTCCGACGGCTCAATGAGCTGAAGATACGTCTCTCCGGTGGGACCGATTGGCAGCATCGCCGATCTCAGCTTTACGCCGGGGCGATCGACCTCAGCAATTCTTGGCGTCTGACCTCCGAGCAGATTCGTATAATATTCGATAGCGTCCTCCATATCTGACGTGAGGATAGCTACATGGTGTAAATTCGTTATCATCTACTAATCTCCTTGTCAAAAACAAGCACGTACCGTGACCTCTTTGTTCTTTCCGCGGCTCATAGAAGTCGCTAGTTATGGGTACGCCAGCATGAACTGTTCAGAGTGACAAATGCCATTCTAACACGCCTGTTTTCCACTGTCAACACGGGGAAAACCTGCTACAGCGCGGGCGTCGTTTTGATCGATTTCGTCAACGTTTCAATATCGTCGCGTTGTCAGTCCTCCAACTCAGGTAAACCGTGTTTCCGGCTTGGATACGATCGCCTTTCATCAACCCCGTATTTTGTTGATGTACAACAACCGGGATCTGATGAGAAACGAGCACAGTATATTGGATCGTAGTGCCCATATAAATCTCATCTTCCACAATCCCTTCAATCTGATTGACATCTCTCCCGACGGGCTGCCGTGTCATATGAATTCGTTCAGGACGCACGACCACTGTGACAGCATCCCCCTGTCCGAGGTTACTATTACGCTGTCCGACGCATCGAGTCTGCGGATCTATGTCTAATTGGATCTCCGCCCACTCATTTTCAATCTTAGCTAAATTGCCGTCAAAGAAATTCGATATTCCGATGAAATCCGCCACAAAGCGGTTGTTCGGCAAATCATAAATTTCATCGGGCGTACCGATCTGAAGAATTTTTCCTCGATTCATAACAGCGATTCGATCAGACAATGCCAATGCCTCGCCTTGATCGTGAGTGACATATACGAACGTGATTCCCATCTCGCGCTTTAGCGCTTTGAGTTCAGATTGCATCTGTTTCCGCAACTGGAGATCCAACGCTGCAAGGGGCTCATCGAGCAACAGGATTGATGGGCGGTTGATGAGTGCGCGTGCCAATGCTACGCGCTGTTTTTCTCCACCGGACAGTTCGTCGGGTTTTCGATTTCCATACGCCGGCAGTTGAACCATCTCCAAGAATTGATTCACTTGATCGACTACTTCTGACTTGGCGAACCCTTTCATCTGAATTCCAAAGGCGATGTTTTGGGCAACCGTTTTATGGGGGAACAGGGCATAACTTTGGAAAACGGTGTTGACATCGCGTTGGAAAGGCGGTGTCTGTTCCATTAACGCATCGTTAATGAAAATGCCGCCCGAATTGGGATGCTCGAATCCGCCAATCATGCGGAGCGTAGTCGTCTTACCACAGCCGCTGGGGCCTAGCAGTGAGAAAAATTCGCCGCTTTGGATGTGGAGCGACATGTTGTCAACGGCGACAGTATCACCGAAACACTTCGTCACGTTTTTGAGGGTGATATCTCCTTTAGCCATATCGTTAATAAAACGTAATGCACAATCTCGCGCTCTGTGAAGCCTAATCGCACCGCATTCCTAGATTCCAATGGCGTATCCGTCACGGCGCGGATCGGCGCCGCCCATGAACGAACCTTCCTCCGAGTCAATTACGATGCCTTGTGCCCCCCCGACGAGAGCCGTCCAGTCGGGCAGCAGGCGGACATCATGACCGCGCTCTGCGAGTGCGTTCCTGACTTCAGGTGGGATGCGGCTTTCTACTCCCACATCTGTACCGGGATGTTCAAGCCGAATCCGCGGGGCTTCGATTGCGGCTTGGATGTTCATTCCGTGCTCAATTAGGTTTAGGATGACTTGCGCTGTTGTTTGCAAAATGCCGTGACTCCCCGGTGTCCCGAGTACTGCAAAAACCCTTTCGTCCTTCCAGATTTGGCAGGGGGACACGCACATCTCAATCCTCTTGTGTGGAGCGATGACATTTGGGCTCTCCGGCAGAAAATCGAACCAGTAGATGAAATTGTTGAGGAACATCCCGGTCTCACCGAGAATTGTTCCAGAGCCGAATGCGTTTCCGATGCTCTGTGTCACCGCAACGGCGTTGCCTTCAGCGTCAACTACATCGAAGTGCGTTGTGCATTCACGCATCCATCCGCTGGGATTGCCTGCTAACACTTCGCCGGGTAGTTTCTCTTTCGTATAACGCTCACCGCCGCTCACCGCCGCCCGATTGCCAATCCGTCTCCGCTGCGAAGCGGCGTAACCCTTGGAGAGCAGCCCGGCGATTGGTGGATCGGACACAGGGGCGTACTCCGCGCGGTCCGCGCTAGCGAGCCGAATCGCTTCAATCAGCAAATGGAGGGACTGTGCTGAGTTATGCCCGATATCTCTTAGTTCGTCGTTCTCTAAGATATTCAGGGTTTCCAAATATTGGAAACCTGAACATGGCGGTGGTGGACAGTATATCTCATATCCCTTGTAGGAAGTCGAAATCGGTTCCTGCCATTCGACGTGAAAATCTGCTAAATCTTGTTCAGTAATTAAGCCGTCATTTTCGCGGCAAAATTGAGCAATCTGTTGGGCGATTTCGCCGCGATAAAAAACTTCCGCCCCACCCTCGACGACTTTTCGGAAGGTTCGGGCGAGATCTTTCTGCACCAGAATCTCGCCGGGCAAAGGCGTTCGTCCACGAGACATGATGACTTTCTCCGCAGTTGACGAAAAGCGAGACGCTACTTCCGCCATATACTGGGCATTTTTGACTGTGACCGCGTAGCCGTTTTCCGCGAGTTCAATTGCAGGGGCAAAGATTTCCGCCCTGCCCATGCTGCCGTATCGATCAAGTGCCGCCATCCAACCCCCGCATGCCCCAGGGACCATCCCTGATCGGATTCCGACGTCCATTACCTCCGGCGTTGGATAGGCGTCACGCGTTGCCCCGTACGGACTCGTCCCCACGTAGTCGAGCACGCGGATAGCCTTCTCCACTGCACTATAAAGTACCATGTAGCCGTTGCCCGCGATGCCTGACATGTATGGCTCAACAACGTTGAGCGTGGAGGCGACGGCGATTGCCGTGTCAAAAGCGTTCCCGCCTTGGAGCAGTATGCGTGCACCCGCCAAACTCGCGAGTGGGTGTGCACTGGCAACCATGCCGCGCGTACCGGTTACCGTCGAACGATGGGTGATACCATGTGATGGAAATGCCATATTTTCTCACCTCCTGGTTGGTTGTTACAGATTATCTGCAATATCCCCGAAATGCTGACAAGTTGGAAATGTTGCGTAATGCCTCGTGCATATTCCGTAAAATACGGTTCTACGATTTGTGAACTCGCATCATTCAGCAGTTTAACCTTGCCTTGAAGCGATGCTGTGCGGTTTAGTGCTTCGTGCGGTCGGACTTCATATCGTGGGCTGCCTTGTATTTTTTCAATCTCTGGTTCATCCCACCTGTAACTTTTCAATAGCGCAGAACACTTGTTCAACGGTTACTGCTTCAATGACCGCGCAACTCCCCTTCCCACAGCCCCCGGGGTGCTTGCCGGGGTGGCACGGATTACAACCCAGATTTAACCCACTCTGCACGACAGCATGTCTCTCCCCATAAGGTCCACTACGGTGGTGATTTGTCGATCCGAAAATGGCGACAACGTGGATTCCAACAGCGGCAGCGATGTGCATCGGTCCCGTATCGTTGCCGATATAAAGATTGCACGCTTCAATCAGAGCCGCGGCCTGACGCAAATCGTGGGTTTTCACGAGGATTGGCTGACAGCTCGCCAAGGAAGCCACATGCGTTAGCAATGGCTGTTCGTCGGGGCTCGCAAACAGCAGAATCTGAGCGTTCCATTTTTCATGTAACACGTCTGAAATACGGGCGTAGTTCTTCGGTGTCCACTGTTTGTAAACCCAATTGCCGCCGGGATGGACTCCAATCAACAACCGATTACGGTCAACTCCGCTTTCCTCCAGAAACTCGTTCCGTTCCACAAGTTCCGAATCGGTAAACTCTAGTTTTGGCTGTGCCCTAGTTGTATCTACTCCATGCCGCTGAAGGATATCGAGGTAGCGTGTCACGGCGTGCACATCCGCGCCTCTCAGTTTCATGCCCCAAATTTTCCCCCCAACGAGCCTCGACCAGACGCTATCCCGGAGATCTACCACTAAATCAAACCGCTCGCGACGGAGCATTCGAATGAGCCTAACTTTCCCACGCCAGCCAGCATGTTCACCGCGATTATCGTAAACGAAAACTTGATCGATTTGCGGGTCACCCATGAAGAGATCGATCGCACGAATACCGACAAGGAAAGCAATCTGCGCGTCGGGAAATCGCCGGCGCAGTGGACGGATTACTGCTGTTGATAGCACCGCATCGCCAATAAAACTGAAGCTGAAGACCAAAACTTTCTGAATCCGAGTGTCAATCATGAAGGGCTCCCATCTTTGGTGAGCCTCACCTCGACATAGCTCAAGAAGCAGCGATTAGATGCTCCTGTTTCTCACCTTGTTTCTACGTGAAATTTATATGCTAATGAACGCCTAAATCCCGATTGGCGGCAAATTCCTCAATCAACTCTACCGCTGTCCTCAAGCCGTCCTCAGCCTCAATTTTCTTTCCTAGTGTTCTCGCTTTTTCTGCGATAGGTTTTGAAGAGCTCACCACATTGATGCGCCTTGCTAACCGTTTAGCGGTCATGTCACGACGGTGTAGCGGTTTGGGGGCAACCCCCAATTTGTGCAGCGTCAATCCCCAATAGGATTGATCGGTTGAAATATGAGGAACAATAATGGAGGGCACGCCAGCTCGGCAGGCTGCCGCTGTCGTTCCTGCCCCGCCGTGATGGATGACACAGCACCCTTGACGAAAAAGAAAGGAGTGCGGAATATATCCAACAAACAAGATTGATTCGGGCGCCCCATCTAGTCCCAAGTTTCCCCATCCTGCTTGAATAATTGCACGTTGCCCAGCGCGTTGAACGGCTTTTACAAGAATCCTTGTGGTTTCGACGCTTTTGGTTCCGCCCATTGAACCGAAGGAGACAATAACAGGCGGCGAACCTCGATCCAAAAAACTCAGCAGGTCTGGAGGCGGGTCATAATCCGGCTCATCTAGAAACCACGGTCCCGTGAATTTATGCTTTTTCGGAAAATCCCGCGGCGGTTTGTTGATATGCGGCGATGCAGCGATGAGATTCAGCTCTGGCGAATACATACCATCTAAACCGATAAGTCGCCGCCTCTTCCCGCCAATTGAGGTGATAAAGTCGTTGAACAGCGGATCGACCTGACTTCGCATCAGCCATTCAGTGCATTTCCAGACCAGCGCGTTGAATGGCTTGCCAAGATTTGGTACCGGATGCGGCGCTTCATCGGTGGTCTTGACGAATCCAGGGCAGTAGCTGACGCTGATCCACGGCAAGTTCTGCTGAATCGCCGCCTCCTGACCAGCTATGTCAGCAGAATGGCAGATTGCCAGATCGTGCCCCGCCATTCCCTTGAGACAGTCCTGATACCACCTATCCGCTTTGTACAGAATGCCGTTTTTCACAAGTAAGATTGCTGATCTAAGCGGATCCTTAATTTTTGCGACCTTATCCATCGCGCGGTGCATATAATCGAAATCATAGGGAACGCCGACCGCGTAGAGGTCTACTGCGTACTTGATAAACCGCTCGCGGTAAATCTCCGAAGTACAAACTCGAACTTCATGCCCCACTTTTAGCAATTGCCGCGCCAGCGCCAAAAAGGGCTGAACATCTCCGGTTGAACCCCAGGTGCTCAGTACGATTCTCACGCTTCTCCTCAAGGATTCCGCAGCGGAGAGTGCATCGACTTGGTCAGTGCTTCGACTTTTTCCCACACCAAATCAACGCGCAACTTCTTGGTGCATTCCCAGCCAATCTTACATTTATGCGCGCTACAAGGCCAGCAGGGCATATCACGCCTAACAACCGTTGCGTTCTTGGAGAGCGGCTTCCACGCAACGTGATCCGTGGGACCAAAAATCGCAACAGTCGGTACGTCCAGTGCGGCGGCGATATGCATTGGACCAGAATCGTTACACACGACCAGACTACAGCATTGAATCAGTGCACCAAGCTCGCGTACTGATTTGGGCGCATAGGCGATTGAGTCGGCTTGCATGGCACTCTGGATATTCCATGCCAATGCGGTTTCTTCAGGACCTCGCAGAATCAAAACCTTCGCCCTGCGTTCGCGTACAAGGGCATCCGCAATTTCAGCGTAATTCTCTTCGGGCCAACGTTTATCGAACGAACTTGCACCAGGGTGAATACAAACCAAGTCATCGTTGGGCGCGATGCCCCAATCCGCTAGTTGTCTCTTTGCATGGGCAAACTCCTCATCCAGAACCTTAAAGACGAGCCGCCGATCTCCATCCCCTTCACAGATTAACCCGACCAGATCATAATTGCGATCGACTTCTTGGACATACCCTTTCCGGTATTGTTCCCGCCACACGTGCGTCAGTGTGCTTTTGAACTGCTTCTGGCGCCGTCCTAGCCGGTACCTTGCCCCCGACAAACACGACAAAAAATGGGACCACGAAGCTGTCCGCATTGCTACCACGAGATCATATTTTTCGCGTCGCAAACCGAGATAGAACTTCAGCCGGCTCATCAGTCGTCGATGGGCGCCCTGCCGATCGAAAGTCAGGATGCGGTCTACATCGGGATTTCCAATCAGTATTGGGGCGGTTGACGATCGCGTAAGTACGGTGAACTCTGCGCCCGGATAGTTTTGACGCAACAGTGAAATCGCAGGCGTCGAATTGAGTAAATCTCCAATACCGTCGTTACGAATGATTAAGATTTTGCGAATGTTGGGAAGGCGACAATTAGACACCATTTTCCTAACTCCAATGGTTGCTGGATTGGATTTTAATCATAGCACAATTCCATCTCTGCAATCCAGCAAAAAGGAAAAATTCGCGCGCGGTTCAAAGACTCGGAATCTTTATATTGATGCACCTGCTCATTTCTGGTACAATTAAACATCAGTTCTTCAATGAATAGCTCGTAGTAAGGAGATAACAAGGATGCAGAGGCGTAGGGGTGAGCAAACGAGAAAGAATCCTCATTGTCGATGATGAACCCGACACCATTATGATTTTGCAAGATCGGCTTGAGATGGACAACTACACTGTGGCGACTGCCTCCGATGGCTATGAAGCTCTCGCGCTAATCGATCAGGAACTGCCAGATCTTGTGTTATTGGACATCCAGATGCCGGGCATAAACGGCATAGAAACCCTCGCTCATCTCCGTCAGGCGTATCCGGGCTTACTGGTAATTATGTTGACAGCGCATGGAACAATCCAACGCGCCGTCGAAGCCATTAAACTTGGCGCATACGATTTTTTGGAGAAACCCTTTCTACCTGAACACATTCAACAAAAAGTCGATCAAGCCTTAGATCATCATCGCACAACAGCACACAGCCTCAGAGATGAGCTCATCGGCAGCTATGAAGAAATTGTCGGCGAAAGCCCCCAGATTGTCGAAGTTTTGAAGACTATCGAGAGGGTTGCGGACACAAACTCCACGGTGTTCATTCGGGGGGAGAGCGGTACCGGCAAAGAATTGGTCGCGCGCGCGATTCACCAAAACAGTTCACGCGCCGATAAGGAGATGGTTGTCGTGAATTGCACCGCGATTCCGGAGAATCTATTGGAGAGTGAGCTCTTTGGGCATGAGCGGGGTGCTTTTACCGATGCATCTTACCAAAAGATTGGGAAATTTGAACGTGCACACGGGGGTACGCTCTTTCTGGATGAAATCGGGGATATGCCGGTTTCATTGCAAGCGAAGCTGTTACGTTCGCTACAGGAAGGGGAAATCGAGCGCCTCGGCGGAACAAAAGTCATCCGCGTTGATGTCCGAATCATCGCGGCGACGAATAAGGACTTGCGCAGGGTGGTTGAAAAAGGGACATTCCGACTAGATCTCTATTATCGGCTGAACGTGATTCCGATTGACCTGCCTCTCTTGCGACAACGCCGTAAAGACATCCTGATTTTAGCCGAATACTTCCTTAAGAAACACAGTAGTACACATAACCAACCCGTACGGTTGATTGGTCAAAAAGCGAGAGATTTCCTAACGCAGTATCATTGGCCCGGCAACGTTCGTGAGCTAGAATATTCCATTTTGCGAGCCGTTCTTTTCGCCGAAGGCGACGTGATTCTTCCCAAACACCTTCCCGAAGAGATTCAATCTCCCCCAAAGCGCCCAATTGAGGGCACACTGCCCGATACACCGGATTTCGCTTCGCTCAACATGACGATGAAGGAGATGGAGAAAGAGTTAATCCTCAAAACACTTGAAAGAATGGGAAACAATCGCACCCTAACGGCGCAGACCTTGGGAATCAGCCTGCGCTCCCTACAATATAAACTCAAAAGTTACGCCGAAAATCTGTTAGATTAAAACGAATGAAGGAGCAAAATCTTTATGAAAACCCACGTTTTTCGTTTCGCCTTACTCATATTACTGTGGACTGTTCCTGTGTTGGGTGAACCCGCGATAGGTTATATGTTCGAGACAATCGAGGTGCCCGGTGTTGATTTTCTGGAGTTGACTTCAAGCAACGACCACGGACATTACGCGGGTAACACCCGCAGCCCTGATGGAGAGAAATTCATCGGCTTTACACTGATTGACGGGGTCTTTTCCACTTATGACTTCCCCGGCTCCCTCAGAACGGTTTTCTACGGGCTCAACAACGCCGGACAAGCCGTGGGTTACTACGACGATCCCGACCGGATTTCTCACGGTTTAATCGTGCAAAACGGCGAATTCACACAATTCGATTTTCCGGGCGCAGCCAAGACGCAAATCTTTGGCATTAGTGAAACCGGGCAGCCCGCGGGCAACATTATTGATGACGCTGGTGTGAGTCACGGTTTTATGGGCGATGCACTAGTCGATTTCCCCGGTGCGGCGACAACGTATGCCGACCATGTGAACGCCGGGGGTGTCCTCGTTGGGAGCTATATTGATGCCGATGGGGTGTATCACGGGTACATGCGACGCCTCGACGGCAGCTTTACCAATATAGAGTTTCCCGGGATGCCGCCGATCCTAGAGTTCCTTTTCGTGAACGCCATCAACGACGCCGGCGTCACGGTGTTCAGAGCCAAGGTGGAGGACGATGTTGCTCGGTCCTATGTCCTCATGCCGAACGGTGAGCCGATGGAGTTGCGATTCCCCGGCAGTGTGACTACGGTAGCGCGGGATATTGATGCGAAAGGGAAAATTGCCGGTTACTATGACACGGAGGACGGACGCAGAAACGGATTTATTGCCAGACCCGCGGCAGTCCCCGGTCAGAGCGTCTATTTTGCATCGCTCTCTCAAGGCTTGAACATGCTCTCCGTTCCCTTGAAACCCGACACACCAATGAACGCCCGTTCCCTAGCGAAGCTAGTTGGTGCGACAGCGGTGATTACCCTCGACGCCGTCAACCAACGATTTGTCGGTTGGACGCCAGACGCACCCGACGACGGATTTCGGATTGAAGGTGCGAAAGGCTACATTGTCAACGTTCCACAACCTCGCAAAGTCGCCTTTGTCGGGACAGCCTGGACAAATCAACCGCAAGCCGCCGCAGCACCGAGCGTAACACTCAACACCGGCACTTGGGCGTTCGTTGTCAGCGGGCACTTAAAAAGCAATCGAAACCTTGACGGCTATTTCGTCACAGTGCGAAACCTGACGACGAGTGACATCATGACAGGTCGTGTGAGAGACGGCTACTTCGCCGCAGCCACCGCGAATCTTGCTCGCCAGAGCGTCGCGCACGTTGGCGATGCCCTAGAAGTCACCGTCACCGATACAGCCGGTGAGATGGCTTCGGAGACCTTCAACTTCACTGTGACACCCGATGTCCTCCTAAACGCGGTTCTGCCCGTAGCGCTTGATAGCGTTGGGGTACCGAGGCAGAGCGTGTTGTTACAGAACTATCCGAACCCGTTCAACCCGGAGACGTGGATTCCGTACCATCTTTCTGAGGCGGGTGATGTGACGGTATTGATATACGATGCGACTGGGAGTCGGATACGGACGTTGTTGCTTGGGTTCCAGCCAGAGGGTTACTATCAAAGCCGTTCACGTGCCGCCCATTGGGACGGTCGGAATGACCTGGGCGAGCCGGTTTCAAGTGATGTCTATTTCTACCAGTTGTCCACGCCATCGCACCGTCAGGTCAAGCGGATGGTGGTTGTGAAGTAGCATGTAAGTAGGGTTGAACGGCAAATACGAAAAAATGGCAAGCGTCCCACGTGGATTGAGGGCTTCGCTTTTACCCGCTCAACCCAACCGATATCACTACTCAACTGCGGATCTATCGAATTGGAAAATTTACGAAAACCAACACAATGCCGACGCTCAACCTCAAACCCACCCACAAACCGATTAAAAACTACTACGACGCGCTCAATCAGTTCAATCGGCTCGGCGTTACCCACGAAACCGCGGTCCGCTCGGCATTTCAATCCCTGCTTCAACACTGTGCACGACAGTTTAAATGGACTCTGGTGCCTGAACATTCGATGACCGCACATCGAAACAAGTGGATTGCCGTTGACGGCGCGTTAATGGACAATTTCCGGTTGACGCACGGCTATTGGGAAGCGAAGGATATCCACGACGACCTGCCAACCCAAGTGCTGCAGAAGTTTGAGGCTGGCTACCCTCGCGACAATATCCTCTTCCAAACCCCGCATCGCGCCATCCTGTGGCAAAACGCCCAGCCGGTGCTCGATGTTGACCTGACCGACCCAACCGAACTGATAGGGACGCTCGAAACCTTTTTTTCCCACCGACCGCGAGAGTACACCGAATGGGAGGAGGCGGTCTCGCAGTTCAAAGACAGAGTGCCCGCACTTGGGAACGGCTTGGCAGAACTGATCGAAAAGGAGCGGGGGGCAAATCGGGAATTTACCGCCGCCTTTGCCGCCTTCCATGAGAAATGTCGTCAATCGATCAACCCCAACCTCTCCGAAGCCGCCGTTGAGGAGATGCTGATTCAGCACCTGCTGACTGAGCGAATCTTCCAAACTGTCTTTAGCAACTCCGAATTTGCCCGCCGCAATGTCATCGCCCGCGAAATCGAAACCGTCATCACTGCGCTGATGTCTCACGCTTTCAGCCGCGAGGATTTTCTGCGTAGCCTTGACCCCTTTTACGTCGCAATCGAACGCACCGCTGCTACCATCGACGACTTTTCCCAAAAACAGGGTTTTCTCAACACCGTTTACGAGCAGTTTTTTCAGGGCTTTTCGGTAAAGGTTGCGGACACGCACGGAATTGTCTACACGCCGCAACCGATTGTCGATTTCATGGTGAAAAGCGTGGATCAGATACTACAGACCGAATTCAATCGATCGCTCTCTGATTCCGGCGTTCACATCATCGACCCGTTTGTGGGGACCGGTAATTTCATAGTTCGGGTAATGAGAGAAATTTGCAAGACCGCGCTGGCAGACAAGTATCAATCCGAACTTCACTGCAACGAGGTGATGCTGCTGCCGTACTACATCGCGTCGATGAACATTGAGCACGAGTTTTACGAGGCGATGGGAACGTATCGTCCCTTTGAGAGAATCTGCTTCGTTGATACCTTTGAGTTAGTAGAAGACCCGGACAACTATCAATCTCTGTTTGCGGAGGAAAACACCCGCCGCGTTGAAAGTCAGAAAGAGACACCGATGTTTGTAATAATTGGCAATCCGCCCTATAACGCCGGTCAGGTCAACGAGAACGACAACAACAAAAACCGGAAGTACGAAACGATGGACAAGCGGGTTGCGGATACGTATGCAAAAGACTCTAAAGCGACGTTAAAAAATAAACTCTCCGACCCGTACGTGAAGGCGATTTCGTGGGCGTCGGACCGAATAAGAGACGAAGGGATTGTCGCCTTTGTAACCAACAACAGTTTTTTGGACAACATGGCATTTGATGGAATGCGGAAACACCTGTCAGACGATTTCGATGCAATTTACATTCTCGATCTCAGTGGGAACGTCCGCAATAATCCAAAACTGTCTGGCACAACCCACAACGTTTTTGGCATTCAGATCGGTGTGAGCATTAATTTCGGCATCAAAAGGCGTGACCGCGCAAACTCCCAAGCCGAAATCTTCTACGCCCGTGTCGATGAATTTTGGCGCAAGGAGGACAAATACCGCTATCTCGATTCAAAGAAGCATTACCGAAACATTGAATGGAAACCGATAACGCCTGACCATCGACAGACATGGCTGACAGAGGGGCTCCACGCCGAGTTTGAGGCGTTTTTGCCGATGGGAACCAAGAAAGCTAAGGCAGTAAAAGGTACAGTGGTAGATGTGATTTTTCAGACTTACAGTCTCGGTGTCAGCACCAACCGCGATGCGTGGACGCGTAATTTTAACCGAAATCTACTGGCAAAGAACATGGAGCAGATGATTGGAATCTACAATGCAGAGTTAGATAGGTGGAAACGTCGCGGAAATCGGGACGCAACAGTTGATGGGTTTGTGGTTAATGATGCCGCGAAAATAAAGTGGAGTTCAGGCTTAAAACAGAAACTGGAAAGGGGACAAATTACAGAATTTGCCGACATGAAAATTCGACAGTACCTCTATCGTCCCTTTACGAAAGCAAACCTCTACTTTGATAGGATGACAAACGATCGAGTGCTCGTATTTCCATCCATCTTCCCCATACCTGAAACTGAAACGGAAAATAGAGTGATTATTGTTCCAAGTATTGGGGGGCGATCTAATTGTTGGTGTTTTTGCACAGATATGATTCCCAATCTAACAATAACTTCCATTGATGGTTCACAATGCTTCCCCTTCTACACCTACGCCGAGGATGGAATGAACCGCCGGGAGAATATCACTCATTGGGCGTTGGCACAATTCCGGGCGCATTACCGAGACGATACTATCGGCAAGTGGGACATCTTTCATTTCGTCTACGGTCTGCTCCACCATCCGGAATATCGGGAGCGGTATGGTGCGAACCTCAAGCGGGATCTGCCTCACCTGCCTTATGCGCCGGACTTCTGGGGGTTTGCCACAGCGGGGAAACGGTTGGGGGTAATCCACGTCGGCTATGAGGATGTAAACGAATATCCGCTTATCTTTATTGAAACACCGGGTACACAGCTCGATTGGCGTGTCGAAAAGATGAAGCTGTCCAAAGGCAAGACGCAGATAAAATACAACGATTTCCTAACCCTCGACGGTATACCCGCAAAGGCATTCGACTATCGGCTTGGGAATCGGTCGGCGTTGGATTGGGTGATTGATCAATATCGTGTTAAGACCGACAAACGCAGCGGCATCGTCAACGATCCCAACCGCGACGACGACCCGCAATACATCGTCAAACTTATCGGCAAAGTAATCACCGTCAGCTTGGAGACGGTTGAGATTGTGCATGGTTTGCCTGGATTGGGATTAGAATAGATAAGGAGGAGATTCAACGATGTCAAATTCCATTGTAAACTTGGGCGAGATATCGAAGCCTATTGATACCTAGATCAAGAAAATAGCGAAAGGAATTAGGTGGCTCCTTTGCGCCCCGGCAGATTAAAAGAGTTGCTAAGGCGGAAGCTGAAGCCGCAATGATAAAAGCACAATCCGAGATTGAGATAAACGACTTGCATCAACGAGCTGCGCAGCGTCGAATTGAGGAAGATGCGCATCACCAGAAGAACATGGAGGATATTATCGCTAAAGCTGCTTCCCATTTGAATATAGAGGCAAATCCAGATCCTATGGAGAATGACTGGATCGCCAACTTCTTCGATAAATGTCGGATAGTCTCTGATAGTGAGATGCAGAGCCTGTGGTCGCGCGTTTTAGCTGGCGAAGCGAATGTCCCTGGCACCTATTCAAAGCGAACAGTTAATCTGCTTTCAGATTTCGACAAGAGCGATGCAGAACTGTTCACCAAGTTCTGCGGGTTTGGTTGGACGATTGGAGGTTTTGTGCCGTTGGTGTTCGATGAGAAGCCGGAAATTTACAACAGACACGGGATTAACTTTCGCACCCTGAGTCACCTTGAAATATCGGGCTTGTTAAAATTACAGCCCTTATTGATTTCCAACAGGTCAATTTGCCTAAGAGGTTTATTGCGCACTACTATAGTAAGCCGCTGCTCTTGGAGATGCCCAAGGATGCTGATAACAGGCTTGATATTGGAAAGACGCTTCTCACAAAAATCGGACAGGAACTTGCACCGATATGCGGAAGTAAGCCTGTGGATGGTTTTTATGAATTTGTGAAGGACAAGTGGAAGCAGTATTTGCTGGACGGTGAAGACACTGACTCAACGAAGAATAGATACGCAATTCTTGATGAGATGGATGGATTCGCCGAATCCGATCAAACCGTTTGGACTGCTAATTCACCTCCTCGCGAGCGCGAGAGAATGGGGCGATGTTGTGGTAATTTACACCGCGTACTCGCGTCGTCAGGCCGATTGCAGTGAGTTTGGAGGCAGTGGGGATGGTTGGATTCGCGCCCTCTACCGACGCTCGAAGCTCATGGCGGCGTGGTTGTTTTTAATTGTTGTTGAATCGGCTGTTTGTTATACTGTGGATTATTGAATTAGTTGCTAGGTTCAAGAATATTGTGTATCTTGTTATAGCTATTGGTATCGGAATTGGATTTTATTTCATACATCGTAACTTGCTGAAAACAGAAAACAATAACAGCGTAAAGCCTCCTCTTTACCACGGTGGAGTTAGAGGGCGGGGACGATTCAACGGGAGGCAAGCATGAACGGCGATTCTGAAATTGCTGAACTTCGAGATTTAGTGAGAGCAACCGTTGAACTCATCAATCAAAATGCGAAAGTTCAAACCTACTACGCGGTGCGTTTGAGCAAATGGACAAACGCTTTGATGATTTTACTGAAGCCATTATTGGGCGCTTCGAGCAGATGGACAAACGCTTTGATGATTTTACTGAAGCCATTATTGGGCGCTTCGAGCAGATGGACAGACACCTCGATCAGATAGAGGGGCGATTTGAAAAAGTAGGAGATCAAATCTCCGCAGTTAACGGCCAACTTAACGCTCAGTTTCGCTGGATTATCGGACTGATGGCACCCTTGTATATGGCACTGATTGCTTTGGTTGTAAAGATATTCCTTGGCTAATCGCCTGATTTTTAATCGCAAAAACGATGAAAGCTGACCTTGCTATTACTCAAATTTTGATTGGATTGGTCATTGGCGTCAGCACGCTGATCGCTGGCATGTTTATGTATCGGCGAGGCAAGCGGACACGGAATCCTGGGCTGCGGATGAAAACCTACGGGGTCTGGGTTGTGGGTCTGTTGCTGATGGCTGTGCTGCTTTTGCCCGCGCTGGCATACCTGTACACGGAACACCTCTGGTTTGAGAGTGTCGGCTATGCCAATATCTTTTGGGGCGTCCTGAAAACGCGATGGGGACTCTTTGCCAAATTCGCTGGCGCAGCGATTGGGTTTATGGGACTGAATATCTTCATCGGGGCTCGGCTCTGTCCCGTTGTGAGTGACGGCACGCGATGGCCTCGCGAACAGACAACGCGATTCTACCGCGGCATGCTGATCTCGATTGTTTTGGTCGCAAGTCTTCTGGCGATACCGATGATGTTTCTGTGGGACGATTTCATCCGTTACGAAAATCGTGGGTTGACAGACGTAATCTCCTTCATCTCCCATCAAGCGCTCCAAAAAGAACTCGGTTTTTATCTGTTTACCTTTCCAATCTATCGCTGGGTCAGTCTATGGCTGAAAGTCGTGCTATGGGCGACGATAGTGATTGTGGGAGTCTTGTATCATTTCTACCGCCGTCGGGATGTGCGGAGAACGGTTCGTGTTGAACGTCATTTTGTCCTTCACGCTTCGCTGCTATGGCTCATGCTACTCGGCGTCTCCTTGTGCCGGAGCCAGATTAACATCTGGAATGTCCTATACACCGCTCGGACACCTTGGGGCCTCGGTCGGGTTGATGGGATGGGCTACGTCGACGAGGCGCTGATTGGCGCGACTCAAATTTTTATGGTCTGCATCCTCGGGATTGGTGTTCTTGTCTTAATTAACATGTTTTGGCGAAAACGGGTGGTCTGGTATTCTGCCCTTGCGATTTGGGGGGTGAGCTATCTTGTATTGATTCAAGCCTACCCGATTTTTATTCATTGGACAGAAGTTCGTCCGAATCGAGCGTCCGCTGAGGTACCCTTCCTTAAAAGTCATATTGAATTGACCCGCCGGGCATTTAGGCTGGATCAAATTGTTGAGAGCGACCACATTCAAGGTGCCGCAACGGTGGAGATGATTCATCGCAACCCTGAAATCAGAGAGAATATCCAGTTGTGGGATCGGCGCGTCCTTTACGAAGTGCTGAGAGACAAACAGACCATCAAACCGTATTACGAGTTCCATCCCTACACAGATGTCGATCGGTACTGGGTAGACGGAAAGTACCGGCAAGTATTGATTGCCGCGAGGGAGATAGACATAGATCCGAAGGAATTACCTGAGGCGCAATACTGGGGGAGTCGGAAGATGGTCTATACCCACGGCTACGGAGTTTGTGTTGTTCCGGTGAATGAATTCAAAACAGAGGGTGGCGATCCTAACTTCTGGATACATGGGATTCCAATGGACTCCCCTGACAAACTTGGGACGCAACTCCGCGTAACAAAACCTCAAATCTACTTTGGCGAGATGACGAACGATTATATCATCGTCAATACAAAGAAACAGTTGCTGTTTGGGATTGAGTCGGAAATCCTAACGGCTCTCAACAACGGCAATCTCTCACAAAATTTGCGACAAGAGTTTGAAGCGTATGAAATGCCGCTGTCTGAAAATGTCACGATTTCGATTAAGACGAAAGGTCACAAGTGGTTGATAACTGATAAGGCTGATGAACAGGAGTACGTTGTTAGTAAAGAGGAGGGGGAGCTAAGGATTTATGAGCAGGAGCGGTGGTCACTGTTTAACTTCAAGCGGGAGAAGTGGTTACGATTTAGCATCGAATTGAGCTCACAAATCGAGTTAAAGTTCTTGGTTGACTTAGACAAAGGGGTTCTCTCCGACGACTTACGACAAGAGTTTGAAGCGCAGAAAACGACGCTGTCTGAGAAGGTTACGATTTCGATAACGGTAGAGGGCAGCCAGTGGCTGATAATAGATAAGGACAATGAACGGGGATATATTGCCAGCAAGGAGGCGGGTGACCTCATGATATACAAGCAGAAGGAGATAGATCCAGAAGGCGAGGGATACAACGGAGAGAGTGGCGTCGAAATTGGCGGTTGGTTCAGGCGGCTCTGCTTTGCAACGCGTTTCGACTTCTGGCGTATAATGCTCTCCAAGGATCTTACCCCTGAAAGCAGGATTCTTTTTTGGAGAAAAATTGGAACCCATGACCCTATCTCCGCTAGAACGATAACAGATCGCCTCTCACACATCGCACCATTTCTGAAATATGACCCAGACCCCTACATCGTGATTGGCGACGACGGGCAACTCTGGTGGATGGTCGATATTTACGTCACGAGTCGGAATTACCCGAACGCGAAGGTCTATGTTGATAGGACCAAGCTGGTTGAAAATCCGCCGCTTTACTCTGAACCCACCTTTGACCGGTTTAACTATATTCGCAACCCCGCTGTTGCGGTTGTCAATGCGTACAGCGGTGAAGTCAATTTTTACCTCACCAAGGCTGAAGAACCCGTTACGGCTGCCTATCAGAGTGCCTTTCCGAACCTCTTCCAACAGAAAGATCAAATTCCGGCAGGATTGCAGAACCACCTTCGATACCCCGATTATCTTACCCGCACCCAAGCGGAAATGTATACGGACTATCATGTAGAGGATGCCCATACATTCTTCCACGGTTCTGACCGGTGGAATATCCCCGACGAAACATACTACACGGAAAAGCAGCGAATGGTGCCTTACTACGCAACTTTTAAGTTGCCGGGCGAAAAGAAACCGGAGTTCGTGAACATGGTTCCATTTACTCCACCGAAACGGGTCAAGCTCATGAACGCATGGCTTGTCGCACGCAGTGATGGGGAAGGATACGGTCAATTGGTAATCTATCGGCTGCCGACGGAGGCGACTGTCATTGGACCTAGGCAGGTCGAGGAAGACATTGAAAATGAGCTGGCAAGTGAGGTTTGGTTCAGGCAATCGGACGCAAAAGGGGCTCAGGTGATTCGCGGCAATTTGCTTGTGATTCCTGTGGAAGATACCCTATTTTATGTGGAGCCCATCTACCTAAAGCCCAAGAACAGCAATCGTGCCCAATTAAAGACGGTTGTTGTAAGAGCCGGCGATCAGATGGCGTACGCGGACAGGTTTGACAAAGCCCTACAGAAAATCTTTGGTATTGGCATTGGCATTGAGTCCGCGACCGAGACAGCGGAGGGAACAGCGGGGACACTGCCAACGTTGGCGGAGCTACATCGGTTAGCGGTTGAAAAATACGATCAATATCTGAAGTTGACCGGCGAGGGAAAGGTCACGGAAGCCGCTCAGGAATTCAAAGAGCTTGAGAGGATTTTGAGGACATTGAAAGCAGAGCAATATCAGTAGGAGTTCGAAAGGACATAAGTTTATATTACGGTTTATGCGCCTTGAGCCACATAATACAGGTGGGAATGCTTCTGTTTATCAATGAACTTCACAGAGAAGTGGAGCAGATTCGCCATAATAGCGTGATTGATTTGCACATCCGTTTCAGTTTCGTTTTTTAAGCTGGTCACAATATACAATCCCGCCTGATAGGGTAGGAGAAGTATCGCATCTTCGTCTCCACGATTTGCTTTCGCAAGGGAAGTGTATTTGTTTAGTTGGTCTATCCACATATCGTCCAATTTGATTTCACCGGACTTAATCTTGTGAGGATAGTGGAAGATTTTCCCCCTTTTACCGGCGCGTGTTGGCGTAAATTCCTGCGTTTCGTCGCATTCAACACCAATCAGCGGCTCTGGTACCCAGCCGACGCTTTGACGACGCCGCTGCATATTGCTTATATCCTGACCGGATACGATTGCAATTCCACCTCTGCCGACGAAGTTTTTGATCCGATGCTCGGCATCAATACTCAAACGGTAGCCCTCTTTATAGATTTCCCCATGTCCAATCCAAAGGATATGCGCTTTTGCCATATAAGCGGTTCGCAAATCTTTGACCGGTTCATAGATGATATGATGTTCGTTGACATTCTCAAGCTGCTGCAGAGCGGGGAATTCCGCTTCTGTGACGTTACCTGTCAACGCCATCACTTTTAAGGGGTGCTCAGGCTTTTTATACGGTTTCCTACGGGAGGAGACGGGCGTAAAAAGGAAGGGTGACAGAATTTCTCGATTCCCTCTGCTCTCACCAATTTCCTCTACCAGCATTGTCTGCGCTGCCATACGCGTGCGATAGGGCGGCAAAATTCTGACGTGAGGTGGCCCCACCTTTCTCAACTTTTCATCGAACCGCCCAAACGCGCCTTCGACGGACCAACGCTTGTCGTAGCAGTAATCAATTTCTTTAACGTCGATTCGATCTTCGTTGATGTTCGTTATATAGCCGCGAATGACATTTAAGCCGTGGATGGATTCGCCGGACTCATCCGTGATCGCGACGTCTTCTACCTCTTGAGATGCAAGGAGGGCTGCCGTCAACCCACCAAAATCTAGTGACTCTCGCTCATACTTTTCAGCACTTTCGATAATCTTGCATGCTCGCGTAAAAACGATATCCGCATCGCGAAACGATCGGAACTTGAGCTTGAGCAGCTTAAAGGCTCTATATGTTCGCGGTTCTTGAACCACAACCCGTTGAAAAGGACCTACATTATGATGCTTCGGACGCGGTTGTAGATGAATTTTCTGCACGCTGAACGGTGGAATATGATACCCCCATTTCCAGTCATGCGCGTCTGTTTCTTTACCGGGCACTTCATACGTGAGCCCCCAAAGCTGTATTTCATAAGGGGTATTATTTTCCAAAACAAGGTCATCGCCCTCAATCTTGCTTCGCAGCCCACGTTCGTCCCTTACATTGATCTTACCATGCTCGATGTTCAACGTGACGTCCCATTCATCCTTATACCCTCCACCCAGCTTATATCCTTGATCGTTGGCAGGCGGCACGACCGCCGCACATTTGACATCCATTAAGTAGATATGTTTGTCGGTGTACTCTTTCAAAACAGCGGTGTAATCTTCCTTCTTGCTGGTTGTGACCTTGACACGCGTGCCGACCAGCCGTTCGATGAGCCGCTCATAGCTCTCCTCCATTGCATATTCCCACAGTTCTTTTCGCATCGCCTCGATTTCACCTGCGGGGCTGACCCCCTCCCCTTGCGGCGCTTGAGAAACGGGCTTGAAAGCCGTCGTTTTCTTAATCTGCCCCCAGATCATCTCTACGGTCTTGTTAATCGAGCTCCTAAGAGCGACACCAAGGTTTCGGATTTTTCGCTGGAGGCGCGTTGTTAAGCGAGGGTGATAAATGCGATCGAAATCCCAATCTCGTTCTAGTCGTTCCCGCCCGTTCATCGAATCGAGATAACGGATATATGCAACAATCCCCTCCCTCTCCGGTCCTCTGAAAATGTAACTTGGCGCATGTCCACGTTGCCGGGATTCCTCGGAAATGATTTCAATTCCGTTTGATTCAAGCCGCATCGTTCCACGATATCGTTTTCCATTCATCTCAAAAACGATGTACTTTTTCAGCAGTTTCTTTAGGATTTTGTCTTTTCTGAAGAGATCGATTGCGTAGTTAATCGTGGCAAAAAGGAATAGCAGGGCTACCGGGAGAACAAATACACGCCATTTCTCCCAAATCGGTTTATCTTCGTTGCTTTGCGCATTCGCGTGGGGAAGGGCGATTACGGCAACGAGCTGCAAAATCAAAATCAGATAGAATATTGACCGTATCGTTCTCTGTGCCATATTTTCACCCTCATGGGTAAAACGTAAAGATTGGGTGTTCGACGGTCCTTCTACTACCCTTCTCTGTATCGTTTATTCTTTATGATGCGTTTGGAAGAGATTGAAAACCGCGTCGAGTTTCGCTCGCGCTTCCGTATCTGACCCAAGCCGCTGAGATAGACGATTATAAAAATTCAGGAATGCTCGATTAAATTCTTGTGATTTTTCTGATTTAATTTCTGACTGGACTAAGTCCGTCAAGCCTTTCCAGCTACTTCCTTGGGCGTGCAGATCCGCCTCGGTTTCTGAAGCGCTTAAGAAAACTTGCTCGAATGTTTTCAGCGCTCTGTCATGCTGCGTGTTCCGTAGGTATGCCCATGCAAGGGTATCCAGAAAGACGGTCTTTCTGGGGTCATGCATGACAGCTTTTTGTGCGTATTCAACGGCTTTTTGTGGCATCATCTGTTGTTCAACATAAAGCCACGCCAGATTGTTGTTCCACGCAGCGTTATGGGGATCTGCGCGGAGCGCTTGTTCGTAGAATCGTATGAGCTTAGCCGTCCATGAAGTATCTTCGGGCGAATTGTCACGCGCCCACCAATAGAGCTCTTCGAGAAATGCGTATTCTTCAGGATTATAACCTTTTCGGCGTAACGCTTTCTCATAGCGTTGGATATAATCGGGGAGACTCTCTACAGACAACGGAGGGAACGCCGTATTCATCCGTCTTTCAATCGTCTGCTCGGAGTCCGCAAAAAAATGCCAGACCGCAACTGCACTACACGTGATGACCATACCCGTCAACACCGATGCAAGTGCTTGAACTGACTTCGGTTCGTGTTCAGAGTTGGCGTAGATTGCCGGTGTTAAAATTAGTCCCCCTGCAAATCCGACCGCTAAACCACCAAGATGAGCGGCGTTGTTGATGTGCGGAAATGTAAACCCAAGAAAGATATCACATGCAATAAATGGGAGAAGTCCCAAGCCGAAAATCCGATTTCGCCGACGAGGGAGTCGATCTCTATACCGCAGTCCAAGTGCAACCAGAGCTCCCATTAGTCCAAAGATTGCGCCCGAAGCGCCTACACTGGGGGCATCCCTGACAAAATACAAAGTCGCCAAGCTGCCGCCAATTGCCGAAAACAGATAGAGAACTAAGAATCGTGATCCCCCATATAGTCTTTCAAGCAAATTTCCAACTACAAAGAGCACGCCCATGTTTAGCAGAAGATGGAGACTGCCACCGTGCAAGAAAGTGTGCGTAATGAGTCGCCAATACTCGCCATCGTAAACGACTAGGCGATGAGAATATGCACCAAACTGGATCAAGGTCAGTGCATTTCTTGAACCTCTCATCACTTCATCTAGCAACAGGTAGATGATGGTATTTACCGCAATTAGGCTCAACGTCACCGTTGCGTAACTCCGCTGAGAGGCGAGAAATCCCTTCTCCGCAAGGGAATCCCTCTCAGATGCTTCGCCTTGTAGGCTGTCAGTGTCCGGTTGATTTTCAGCCGACCTTAGCTGGTGAAAACCTTCTAATTCGCCAATCGGCAGCCACCGACCGTCGAAAAAAATGGATGCATCTGCGGAGATACGCCCCATCTTTATCCATTCCGACAATGTGTCTTCGTCGACATCAAAGATTTGATTCTCAATACGGATTTTCATGGTTTACTCAGGTTCGACCTAATTTAAGATTCAACGGAAATCTACCATAACCGCCCGGTGATGTCAAAGAAAAAGTGCAGGAAAGCATTTTGCTCGCGTGCTATTTTGAAAAATGATGGTTAATGGGGAATCAATAGAAGTAGGGGGTTTTTCCATTCCGGCGCCCTCTTATCCTTTTATCGAAGCCGTTGGATTCAGAACAGCTTGGGGAAGGGTTTCCAGATAGATTCTATATCTATATCAAGAGATAATCTTCTTCAACACCTCCAACGGATAGGTATTGATTACATCCTCCTTCTCTAGCCAACCCCGCCGTGCAACGTTGACGCCAAACGCGATGTGTTCGACCTGTTTGGTCGCATGAGCATCTGTATTAATCGCTAGTAAAACCCCGTTTCTCCGCGCATGTCGGGCGACACTTGGCTCGAGATCCAACCGGCTTGGGGATGCGTTAATTTCTAACACAACATCATGAGCAGCGGCTGCGCTGATGACTGCATCAAGGCCAATTGCATACCCCGGACGCCGACCAAGTAACCGTCCTGTTGGGTGGCCGATAATCGTGACAAACGGATTTTCAATGGCACGAATCACGCGCGCTGTCATCTCTGCTTCGCTGAACGTGAAGCCAGTATGAACACTTGCGATAACGATATCGAGTTGCTCCAGGATTTCATCGGAAAAGTCGAGGCTTCCATCTGTGCGGATATCGACTTCAGAGCCAGCTAGCACTTCGATGTTGTCAATTTCCGCATTGATTTCGCGGATGTGTTTAATCTGTTCCAGGAGCCGTTCAGGAGTCAATCCATTTGCTACCCGTGATGATTCTGAGTGATCGGTGATAGCGATGTATTCATGTCCAAACGCCTTGGCAGCTTCTATCATCTCTCTGATCGAATGCCGTCCATCGCTCCAATCGGTGTGGATATGGAGATCGCAGCGGAGATCTCCAGGCTCAATAAGTATCGGCAGATCGCCTGTCAATGCCGCTTCAATCGCATCTGCGGTCCCTCGTAATTCAGGAGCGATGAAAGGCAATCCAAGTTGATTGTAGATGTCAGACTCTGTCTTATTTTTGCACCAGACGGGCAAGAGCGTGCACAACTCATCAAGGTTTCGCGTTATAGCAATCTGATTGAGTTTCGCTATGTGCGCATCAAGGCCCGTCGTCATTAACAGCCCTTCTTCATACGTCTCTGACCCGAAACAATAGATGCGTAGTGGAAATCCAGCATCCACAGATGCAACGACTAATACATCATTCTCCAATTCCGCCGATTTAACGCCATCTATCCCGGACAAGATTTCAGCAATCGCTGGCGGGTTTTCGCATTCAGCTATTAACTCAAGGCTTTGTAATACCTCTTCGCGCCTTCGGAAATCTCCTGTGAAATCAATTCGTCCGATTTCATCACAATGCTCTAACGCATCAAGAACGACGTGAGCAATCGGTAGAATCTTCCAGAGTGGACGCTTTTGCCATTGCGCTTCAAGAAATTGCAATCCCTCATCAATTGCCGCGATTGTCTTGGCGCCCATCCGCTTCATTTCATGGAGTTGACCACTATCAATTGCTTCCCGGAGATCGCTTGGACTTTTCACGCCTAACTCTTGGTAGAAGCGACAGGCTGTTTTCGTCCCAACCCCTCGCACTCGTAGCAGATCCAGCACCTCGGAGCCCATCTCTTGAATTAAGTTGTCATAGAAACGGCATCGCCCTGTCTCCAACATTTCGATAATCTTCTGCTCGATCGCTTTGCCGATACCCGGAATCGAGCGAAGCCGTTCCTCTTCAACCAACCGATCTAAATCAACGGTGAGCGACTCGATCGACTCTGCCGATCTCTCATAAATTCTGGCGCGGAAGGAGTCTTCGCCTTGAATCTGAAGCAGATTGCTGATATTTCTCAATACTTCGCTAATTTCGTCATTTGTCATTCGATTGCTCTTTCCAACGGTCTACCAACTTGTGAGGTGGGTGCGATTATTGATAGAGCCGATGATATTGCATTCCTACGCGCAACTAACATGGAATCCTGTAAAATTCAGTACAAAATCCCTTCCAATCATCAATTCACAGCGGTTGTAAAACTTGTATCGTGTTAGTGGAACGTTATATTAAAAAAAGCCCACAACCGAATCCGGTTTTCGGAACCGAACTCAGACATGGGCTTTTCTTCGATAATTATTGAACGTCTTTGATCGGGGCTGATAAATCCTTCTAAATTTTCAGACGCTACATCAATATATCGTTCCGCTTTGTCTTCTTAACTTTGGTAACTTTTGGGGATTGACCTGATATGTACGAAGTTAATTGATGTTCTCGAATCGCCGGGGCGAATTGTCTACAATTCTATTTTCGCCTCCTACAAAATTTGAACTCCGAATCCGCTCAGAACGTGGAAAATATACCATATCTCAGCCGTCAAGGTCAAGATTCTTTTCAGTGGCAAAGCATCAATGCAAGAAAGCGACTCAGTTTTTTGTCCCTAGAAGTATCAACTGATCTTTGGAAAAACTACGCGAATTGTGGCAGGAAATTGATTCGGTTGGCAGGATTGGCTAATTCGCACGTCGCCGATGGCACTCATCAGCAGATAGGCGTCGTCGAATGAAACGGATAGTTTATGCTGGAGAAGATTCGCCATTTCTTCACAGGCAACGGTGATGGCATCGGCAAGATAGGGCGCATCACCCGTCGTAATCCATGACTCATCGGTCTCGATCCACGGACGGGGGATTGATTCATCTTTGATGAGAGTCACTCGTACGGTGACTTCAGCGCAAATCTCTATTCCGGTCATTGTGACCTCAGCGTCTCCCATCGCCGCATGAACATCTCCAAGCCCAAACAGTGCGCCCTCTACAAAAACAGGTAGATGAACACATGAACCTACTTTTACATCATTGTGATCCATGTTGCCGCCATGCGGACCGGGGTAAAGCGTAGGGACAGCTTCTCCGGCAGGTGCGGTGCCAATGACGCCAATCATCGGGCGAACAGGAAAGCGGAGGCGATCATCAAAGTACACGATGCCGTCTTCAATCCGAACGAGCCGAGTCACATACCTTTCGGCGAGATGTCCCAAATTTCCTAACCCCGCCTTGATAGCGATGAAGCCCTGTGATGCAAGTTGGACCTCTAGCATCTCAACGCGTAGCGTATCACCCGGTTCGGCACCACGTACGAAGACTGGTCCAGTTGCTGGATTCGCACCGAGTGGGTGCGGGTGGTCCAGGAGATTGTCCTCACTCCGAATGGTACCGGTTCTCGCATCATAGGTTTCAAAGCAGATTTTGTCGCCCGCATCGATTTTTCGAACTGGGCGATGCTCTCGGCTGAAACTATAAACAATGTGGTCACGGGTGATGATGTGCGTTCTCATTCAACATTAACCGGATATCCGCATTCTCAACTGTGCCAATTCACAATTTAGGATATGCTCAAATCACGTTGATGGGTTGTGACTGGAACTGACAATAGTCAGGGCAGCCTTCCAAAACCGGGGAAATTTAATATAACCTGCATATCACATGGTACTAGTTCACAGTAGAGGTTATCCCAACAGAAGTCCAACTCTATTGTATAATTGCGTGTCTATGCCGTCAACATAAAAAGCAAGAAATATCCGCCACTGTACGCTTTGGCAGCATGACTGGGCGGTCCGGGTTATGAAGGCGCTTCCCTCTCTTCATCACCACGGAAAAAAAATTGACTCGAATTTACGCAAGCGGGTGCCATTCGCTCTGCTCAAGAACGCTGTAGGTGCAATGTTCGACAGAGGCGAATCAACCTTGCACACTCTCACAGATTAACAACTTTCGTATACCAGCGTTACAGATGCTGGTATTAATCGTGCTGATTTCGATTGAATCTCTAATCCCTACGTCCATTGAGGAATCGGTGAAGTCTTTTCTTCATCTTGCAAAAGTTGCAGGTTTTATGTTATTCTATCACCAACAATACATTTTGCCTCCTTCGTATTCCCACCCAACAAAATCTATGTTTTCCTGATGGAGTCATATCATTTACGAGGGATTGTGCGCGGTTGTTCCTTAAAAAGGTTTTCATGGCTGCTAGGGGGTAGTCTCATGTGATGCGACAAAAACCACCTAAATTCTTGCACAGATTTCTTCACACTGTTGGCATCAGTGGTATCACATTAACAAATTATGCCGCTTTAATTGAACCGAAATGGGTCGAAATCACCCAACACCATATTAGGATTAATAATCTTCCTCCCTCCTTCGATGGGTTTTCAATTGTTCAACTCACTGACCTGCACCACAGTTCAATTGTCAAACTGAATTACCTCCGAGCCTGTTTGTGGAAGGTGGTTCGTTTACGACCGGATCTGGTTGTCCTCACAGGCGACTACATTACTCGTCAGGCAAAGTACGTGGAGCCTCTGGCACAGGCGATTCGAAAAATCATCATTGGGTCAGGCATTCCGGTGTGTGCGGTGCTAGGCAATCACGATCACGGGCATGACGCTTCTGAGAATGGGATATTTCTTCAGCGAAAGAAGTGTTGGAGCGCAAATGGAACATCAACGCCTAGATTCGAAAACAGCGTGTTCCCTCGGCGAAAACGCTGGAAGGGTGATGGCGATGTAGTGTTCAATGCTTTGACCGATGCGGGAATCAGAGTTTTGATGAACGAGTCTGTACCTCTGCGTCGAGGCGGGGATCGCCTATGGCTCATCGGCTGTGATGATTTTTTATCAGGGGATTTTGATTTAGAGAGAGCTTTAGCCGCCGTACCGTCATCTGCTGAACCACGAATCCTCTTGATGCACAATCCCTATCCAATTGAATCCATCGCCCACCATCGGTTCGATTTGGTGTTATCAGGACACAGCCATGGGGGGCAGATTTCGTTGCCATTTGTCCCGCCAAAGATTGGTAGAAAATATCTTGCTGGGCTCTTCTATGTCGGTCAATCTAGACTCTATGTTTGTCGTGGACTCGGTGTGATTGGCCTCCCAATCCGGTTTATGACACTGCCGGAGATTGCACATTTTCGACTCGTGCCGCCCTCGGGCAACCTTTGGTAGTAGAAAAAACTGGAGAACAGAACATGGCTATCCATCACTTTCAACCTACCGTTTATCATACAGCGATTGGTTCACACGAGCCGGTGCTACACATTGAAAGCGGCGATACCGTCATCACAACGACGGTGGATGCTTGGGGACATGATGCCGCCGATGAAAAAGTGGCGCCGAGGGGCAACCCTCAGACAGGCCCGTTTTACATCACCGGTGCGGAGCCGGAGGATACATTCGTCCTTCATTTCGACCGGATTGCGCCCAATCGGAAGATTGGACGAACGCTGACAGTTGTTGCCCCGAACGTCCTTGACCCGTATTATGTTGCTTCAAGTTTGCCGAAAGATGGACCGGCAGAATGGGAAATTGATTTAGAGGAGTGGACGGCTACCTTGATTTCTCCAGAGACAAAATTGGGGACCCTTACGCTGCCGTTAGCACCTATGGTTGGCTGTTTTGGCGTCGCTCCGCCACAAGGACAAGCAATCTCTACGGCAACTTCCTCGACGCACGGCGGCAATATGGACTATCGCGGTTTTGTTGAAGGCGTCACGGTCTACCTGCCTGTCTTCGTGCCCGGTGCGCTGTTTCACATCGGCGATGGACACGCCTTACAGGGAGATGGCGAGATTGTCGGTACAGGAATAGAAATCTCTTTCGATGTCCAGTTCACCGTCAATTTGCTAAAAGAGAAGCAAATCAATTGGCCCAGGGCAGAAAATGATACGTATCTTCTGACGGTTGGCAACGCACGGCCTCTGGATGGAGCGGTGCAGTATGCAACAACAGAGATGATTCATTGGCTTGAAGAATTAGGTTTGGAAGGAAACGCGGCACACATCTTGCTTGGTCAGTGCGTGGAATACGATCTTGGCAATGTTTTCAATCCTGCTTATACGATGGTTTGTAAGATCAAAAAGAGCATTCTACAGAATATTGGTGTCTGGGACTAGATGTCTGTAAATGAGTGAGTTCCGACGTGTGATGTATTGGATCCCTCCAAAAATAAAAGAAGTGGAGGTGTACGAAAAGGGAAAGAATAGTTAAGTCATACGATTCCTCCACAAAAATCAATATTCACATGGAATAAAAGTGGTTAGGCTTAGTATCGGGAGTACCGGTCTAACAAAAGCAACATGTGACCTTTCATCATCTGATTTTCCATTGACAACGACTGTTTTTTTTTGGTACAATAACTAAATGTTTTGAGGTGGGATGGCAGAGTGGTTGAATGCGGCGGTCTTGAAAACCGTTGTGGCGCAAGTCACCGTGGGTTCAAATCCTACTCCCACCGCCATTCAGTATACATTGTGGAGAGGTGCGAGAGCGGTTGAATCGGGCTGCCTGCTAAGCAGTTGTGGCGCAAGCCACCATGGGTTCGAATCCCATCCTCTCCGCCATGATGATGCGCCTGTAGCTCAGTGGATCAGAGCATCTGACTACGGATCAGAAGGTCGGGGGTTCGAATCCTCTCAGGCGCTTATTTCTCGTTAAATG
Organism: Candidatus Poribacteria bacterium; assembly: GCA_965198175.1. GTDB lineage: Bacteria > Poribacteria > WGA-4E > WGA-4E > PCPOR2b > JAPPKS01. Next base: position 3,991,995 of record OZ240245.1, on the reverse strand, counting down.
GTAGGTAAGGATTTCCGATGAACGATACAAACAATTGGAAACGAGCACCTACATTCTAGGTTGTGGGGATTTATGTCGGATCTGCTCTGGATGCGTGAAACGCTGGCGATCGCGCGTCAGGGCGTTGCACGTGGTGAAGTTCCTGTGGGAGCAATCATTGTTAGAAATGGTGTAGTGCTTGCCCGCGCGCACAACCTCCGAGAACAGACTAGCGATCCAACAGCCCACGCTGAGTTGCTTGCGATTCGAGAGGCTTCTAGGAAAATCGGTGATTGGCGGTTGATTAACACCACCCTTTATGTGACGTTGGAGCCATGTCCGATGTGTGCAGGAGCAGTTGTCTTGGCTCGCATCCCGCGTGTTGTTTATGCTGCTTCCGATCCCAAATCTGGAGCGGCTGGGACGCTGTTCAACCTGTTACAAAATGGATGTTTAAATCACCAAGTTGATGTTACATCGGGTATCTTAGAAGAAGCGAGTAGCTGTCTTCTCAAATCCTTTTTTCAGAATCGACGAATTTGAACTTGTGGAGAGATGCGAGAGCTGGCTGAATCGGGCAGTCTCGAAAACTGCTGTGCGGGCAACCGTACCGTGGGTTCAAATCCCACTCTCTCCGCCTGATGGGGCAGTAGCTCAGAGGGAGAGCGCATCCCTCGCACGGATGAGGTCACGGGTTCAAATCCCGTCTGCTCCATTACTTTCCTTCATTTTTGACAAGTAGTCAGACCGTTCCATTTTCTGTGTTTGTGTGAGCTTACCGGAGAGATGCGAGAGCTGGCTGAATCGGCATGACTGGAAATCATGTGTACGGGCAACCGTACCGTGGGTTCAAATCCCACTCTCTCCGCTGATTTGACCTTCGTAATGCCTTGGCTATGCTAAGCGGGGAGGTAGCGGTGCCCTGAACCTGCAATCCGCTATAGCAGGGCTGAATTCCTAGGGTACGGCGAGTTTCTTTTGAGGTCCGGCCCATGTAAGTGGTGTTGAAGATTAGGTCCTGAGCAACTTGAAGTTATCAAACCCCGTCAGGTCTGGAAAGAAGCAGCGGCAGATAAATCTTCAGGTGTGACGCAGGGCAGCCTAATCGGAGCTAACTGCTTGGGTAACGCTTGGGAGAGCGCGTCAAGCTTCAGGTGCATAGCCAAGATTTTCTACCGTTTCTCCCCTCTCTTCTATTATCGGCAATGCTATCGGAACAGAGTGACTTGTTCCTACATTGATGTTTCTCTCGAAGGTTGACCCCGCCCCGCTAATTTGAAGGGAGAAATCATGTCTTATGAGGTTTTAGCGCAGAAATGGCGCCCCCGCTTATTTGAAGATGTCGTTGGGCAAACGCATATTGTCAAGACCTTGAAAAACCAGATTCTTTCAGATAGGGTGGGTCATGCCTACCTGTTTTGGGGACCACGAGGAACTGGTAAAACAACGGTTGCGCGTATTTTGGCAAAGGCGGTGAATTGCCCCAACCGCCATCGAGAGACAGAATCTGGCCAGGAAGTCACGGCTGAACCGTGTAATCAGTGTCAGTTCTGCGTGGGAATCTCTCAGGGCAGATCCTTTGATGTGATTGAAATGGATGCGGCATCCAATCGGGGGATCGATCCTATCCGCGAACTTCGAGAAAATGTCAAACTTGCGCCGGCTTCTTATCTCTATAAAATATATATCATTGACGAAGCACACATGCTTACTCAGGAAGCCTTCAATGCCCTGTTGAAAACGCTTGAAGAACCTCCCCCGCACGTCATCTTCATCCTCGCAACAACTGAACACCATAAAATCCCTAAGACCATTATATCCCGTTGTCAAGATTTCGACTTTCGCTACATGGAATTGGATCAGATTGCCAACCGGCTGCGCAGCATTTGCACCGCCGAAGATATCCATATTGACGATGAGGGACTATCTTCAATAGCCCAACAATCGGAAGGGTGTCTCAGGGATGCCGAAAACCTGTTGGAGCGATTAATTGCATCAGTTGGGAAAATCTTGGATGGAGAGAAGATTAACCGGGTTTTGGGATTCGGATCGATACATCTAATCAATGAACTCGTCCGAGCAATTCTGGACTGCAAATTATCTGAATCACTCCAAACCCTCGCTAACCTAGCAAAGCAGGGGGTGGACTTACTCCAATGCTTACACCAACTCATTACTTATTTTAGACAGTTAAGGATTCTAGCAATTAACTCAAATCTGGAGAATTTAATTCAGGGTTCGAGGTCGGAACTCAAACGAATGCGGGAACAAGCGGATCAAACTACCCCGGAGCGTTTATCGCGGATTATCAAAATTTTGACTAGAACAAATAGCGAGATCAAGCGTCATGGGTATGCCCAAGTCCACCTTGAATCTGCCCTGATTGATATGTGCTCGATTCAAGAAGGCATTCAACTGGGAGAGATTGTCAGAAGGCTATCGGAGATTGAAGATAAAATTGACAGACACAGTGTCGTCCAAAATCAGTCTTTTTCTTCACCGCCTCAAATTGATTCCGAATCGGCTGCCGACCAGACGAATCCCAAGCTCGCGCATCACCATGAGAAGATTCAGCCTGAAACAAACTTCAAATCTAGCCCCTCACATGATTACACTTTGCTTCGCGATTCAAAGCAGCTTGGGAAAGTTTGGGAACAGGTCTTACAAACATTGCGAGCCGAAAATATGGCGCTATATGTATACCTTAAAACGACCACGCCGTTACCCATTCAAGAAAACAATGGTCCCGCACCCGACGCTGTTCCAAAACTGAAAATTGCTTGTCCTTCTGCTTTGGCAAGTGGATCTATTATTAGTGATGAGGAGAAGACTCTTGTTGTACAATTTCTGAGGAATTTAATTGGACATCCCGTTCAAATCGAGTTCGTTGCTTCAAGCACGTCCGCTGATATGAATCCGATGACGACCTCGAAAACCGCACAGAAAACAGCCTCAATGATGTTTCAATCTGAGGTTGAACGAGATGCACAACTTGCCCCGGCTCTCAATCTCTTTGAAGCTAAGATTCTTAAAATTGAACCCAAATAGTAACTTGTGTTCGTAATGTTTAGAGCAAAGGAGCGATATTCCGCTTACCGCCCGCAGCATATCGTTGTGCTATTCCTCATCGAAACGGCATTTGCCCAAGCCTGTGCTATGCAGGACGATGAGTTACATAACTATAGAAGGACTTCGCACAAGTCGTAAAATAACCTATATTCTTGAGAGGTAATCGAAATGAAGATGAACAATCTTATGAAGCAAGCGCAGCAACTGCAAAAACGCATGCTTGAAATTCAAGAAGAACTTGCCAACCGTACTGTCGAAGCAACCGTCGGAGGCGGTATGGTGACAGCCGTCGTTAATGGTCAGCAGGAGTTAGTATCGATAAAAATTTCTCCCGATGTGGTAGACCCAGATGATGTGGAAATCCTTGAGGACCTGATTGTTGCCGCTGCGAATGAAGCCCGAAACGAAGCTCAAGAATTAATGAACCAGGAAATGGGCAAGTTGACTGGAGGGCTCAAAATTCCAGGACTCATGTAGATCGATAATCCAAAGTCAATCCCAAAATGATCCATTACCCTGAACCTCTGGCAAGACTAATAAGCGAATTGCAGAAGTTGCCCACGATTGGTCCGAAAACCGCGCAACGTTTGGCGTTTTTTATGATTAAAATGCCAGTTGAGAATACGACAAAGTTGGCGCGAGCCATTTCCGATGTCAAAACCCATCTCTCTTATTGTACAACTTGCGGAAACATCACAGATCGGAACCCCTGTAACATTTGCACAGATGCCGACCGCGATCACCAAGTCATTTGTGTCATTGAGGAGCCTGATGATCTCTTAGCGATTGAACGTACAAACGAATACAAAGGTGTATATCATACCCTCATGGGTGTGCTTTCCCCTCTAGATGGTGTTGGACCTAGAGATCTCAGAATTGATGCGCTCTTCAAGCGGATTAACAATGAGGATATCAGAGAGGTAATTGTTGCAACAAATTATACCACTCAGGGGCAAGCCACTGCACTCTATCTGAAAAAATATCTGGAAGACTTAGGCATCCCAATTACTCGAATTGCTTATGGAATTCCCGCTGGAGGCGATCTCGAATATATTGACGTAGTCACACTTGCTAAAGCCTTAGAAGGTCGCCGAGAGATTTAAGCGTAAGCGGTGAACTTATGAATCCTTTTTCTCAGAATTTCAAGCAAGTGTTACTATGGGGTGTGCTGTCGTGTCTCCTTCTCGGCGCCAATCGGCTGGAGTTTATGGTGTGCCCGAGATTGGAAGCCTCTGCGGATGATACCTCGAACAGTTTAGCGGAAGAGCAGATTGATAGTAAGAGTTTCAGTGGGGAGCGTGCCTTTGCATATCTGGAAAAGCAGTGCGAATTCGGTGCGCGTGTCCCTGGATCTATCGCACACCAAAAAACACAAGCATATCTCTTTGCTCAACTTGAAAAATTTGCCCAAGAGGTTACGTTTCAGCCATTTGAATTCCGCCAACAAAATCAATCTGTTCAGATGAATAACATTCTTGCCCGGTTTGGAGGCGATGGGGGTGGAACAATTCTCCTCGCCGCGCATTGGGATACCCGCCCATTTGCAGACAGGGATCCAAATCCAGCGAACCGGAACAAACCGATTCTTGGTGCTAACGATGGGGCATCCGGAGTTGCCGTTCTTCTGGAAGTTGCGCGGGTCTTAAAATCCAATCCACCTCCGAATCCGGTGATTATCGTTTTGTTTGACGGTGAAGATTATGGGAAAACAGTATCGAACATGTTCCTTGGATCTCGATATTTTGCACAGAATATGAGAAGTTGGACAGCGGATTTCGGTGTTCTATTAGACATGGTTGGCGATCGAGATCTGGAATTGCCCATGGAACGGTATTCTTGGAACGCCGATCGAGAATTGACAGAGGCGATTTGGAGACGTGCCGAGGAAATTGGACTCTCGGCGTTTCAGCGCCGGTTGGGCGGCGCAGTTGTTGATGATCACTTACAACTGATTGATGCAGGTGTTTCAACCGTCAATATTATCGACTTCGATTACCCGTATTGGCATACAGTTGAAGATACGCCAGATAAATGTAGCCCTAACAGTTTGGAAGTCGTCGGACGGTTGGTGTTAAGTATTGTCTATTCGGGGTTGTAGAGGACCGTTCAACAACATTGAGCACAATTACGTTGGGGTATTTGAAACAGGTGAATCTGTGAATCAACAAAATCTAGCACTCCATGAAAATCGGTTCAGGCAAGTTCTTCAGAAACTCAGATATATTTCGCCAAGGCGTCTCCTGTATATGGAGACATGGTATCAGCTTGGACGTTGGCTGCTCTGGAATATTTCTCTGAAACGCCGTGCAATTAAGGACCTCATCAAGCACCTAATTCCTTTAGATCAAAGCGTGATGAGCCTGCGTAATGAGGTTTTCGCACAGATCTGCCTCAAACTCAAGATGGAAGACCGACAAAAATTGTTGGAACTTCTCAGTCGCGCAAAGCACCCCGCTGGCTTTGAACAGATTTTTCTAAGCGCAATCTATCCGCAGGTTCTAAATCGAAACTTTGGGATAGTGTCCCTGCCCACAGAAACTGATAATCGCCTTGATGTCGAGATGGGTTATCTCGGGTATAACGAAGATTATTTTTTCTGGGTTCTTGAAATTGATGGTGGCATCGACGCCGATCTAGACAGAACTCTTGTACCAGAACAGAAAACCCGTGATGACAAACGGTATCTCGTCTACCGCCTCGGCGTTGCAAACCTTGTAAGAGACGATCAGAACCCGCTGGACGTGATGCAGTGGATCATTAACTGTCAAATATATTTCAACAAAGTGTTAGTCGATCTAAAAAGACGCAACTACAAAGTTACAGCAGTAACAATACCTCATTTTGAACTGGGACGGTTGTCACTATTGCGCCGCCTTGCTTTGGATGAGCTAAAAAAACGTCAATTTCGCTTCTAATCCCAAATTCGGGCAGGTAAATTCCCGGCTCAATTGAAAAACAGATACCGGGGATAAGAGGGCGCTCATCTCGGGTTTCGAAGTTGTCCATGTTGACACCATTCCCATGTATTTCTGTGCCAATGTTATGTCCCACGCGGTGGACAAAAAACTCGCCGTATCCCTTCTCCGCAATATAAGCCCGCGCAACATCATCGACCTCATAGCCGTAGATCATATTGCACGCTGCCGTCATGTCACGGATAAATGTGACAGCACGATCGCGAGCGTTGCGGACAATCTCAAAGATTTTGACGTACTGCTCTGGAGCCTGCTTTCCAGCATAGGCGACCCATGTTGTGTCCGCATAAACCGCGTTTAGCGAATCTTTTTTTGCCCACAGATCGATTAGAATAAAATCACCTTCTTTAATCGGCTGGTGTTCGGCGGGGGTTGGGAAATAGTGTGGGGCGCTGCTGTTCGCATTCACTGCCACAATCGGCAGATGTTCCGCGGTAAGGTTCATGGCGTCAAATCGCTCCAGGATAAAACATTGGACATCATATTCCGATATGGGTTTGCCGGCTTTGACTTGTGTGCTAATCCAAGCAAAGGCGAGGTCTTTCACCTCTAAAATCAGACGTGCCGCTTCCCGATGTGTTTCAAGCTGGTCTTCTGTCAAACGTGCCTCAATGTGCTGCACCAGATTGGCGGAGGAGACAACCTGAACGCCAAAGGATTGTATCAGTTCGAGTGTGCCTGCATCTACCCTTGAGACATATGGGATCGAGGCGTTGGGGGAATATTCCATCGCTACCCTACCGCTATCTGAGAGCAGGGTCTTGATTTCATGGTGAAGCTCACGCCAACTCATGTAGCTTTTTATCCGACCGGAAACTTGGGAAAAATGGGACTGTTCAATCCGGTGAATCAGCCAGGTCGGATCGCCACTTGATGGAATATAGCAGAACCAGCGTCGCGTTATCGTGATTTCTGCCATGCCGGCGACACGCTGCGCAATCGGGTTGATTCCGCGGAAGTCATATAACAGCCAGCCGTCAATCTCGTATGATTTGAGAATGCGTTGGATTTCGTCAAGATTCATTTGATAGAATTCTTGTTGAACCCTACAAGGCTACAAATCTTCGCAAGGTTTTATTCTTTACAAGACTTCGGATGTCCAATCCGTGGTGAATCTTTTTCAAAAGGACAGCGAAACAGACGTCACCCCAGTTGAGTCAAAGTTTCGGGTTGTTCTGATGTCGTTTTCGATCCCGCTCTGTCTTCTTCTCAAACGTCTTTCGGAAAGCATCTTCTAGATTCACCCCCGTCTGATTCGCCAGACAAATCAGCACAAAAAGCACATCCGCCATCTCCTCCGCCAGATTGACATCTTTCTCAGACGCCTTAAAGCTCTGATCGCCGTATTGGCGCGCCATAATCCGCGCCATTTCTCCAACCTCTTCCATCAGAATGGCGGTGTTCGTCAACTCGGAAAAATAGCGGACGCCAACAGATTGAATCCAGTCGTCAACAAGTTCTTGGCAGCTTTTTAGGGTATATTCCATTTCTTCCTCCGAGGGCTTACATTCTCCACAGAAGCTATCATAACATGCAGGAGGCAAGGTGTCAACAGTTTTACCCAATACACAACCCTCTCGACCTCCCAGGTCAAACAATTCGAGGTGAGATATACCTGGTTCTTCCTTATCTCGATGAGAGTTGTATAGCGTTTGGAAAACTTCTGGACGAATTTTTAGTCTCGAATCGGTAAGCTATATACTGTGAGAAATGGATAAAACACGAGGCGGGTTTTGACGCGTAAAGTGTATCGGATTAGATTTTTTAACAGGTTGGGCTGTTTTCGCAGGAATTAAAACTCGTTGTAGGCGGGAAATCAAAGAAAACATGGTTGGTGTGTTGAGTTGCCACGTCAAAAACCACTCAACACACCATGCCATATTTAAGTCTGAAGCATCCAACAAACGTTGGAAAGACAAAAAATTGAAGCGTTAACTTCCACTAGGTTTGCACCCTTCAGGAAGATTATCTTTCACGACAAAGTTGAATTGAACCTCCGAAAGGTAGTTATTGGACATGACGCAACGATTAGTCGCGGTCCTTAATCCGTGCCCACGTCGTGGCGAGTTTGCCTGACGATTCAACCGCACCGAGCGCCTCTACACCGCCCATGACCGCGGCAATCTGATCCCCGGTCAGCGCAGCATCAAAGAACCCAAGTTCGTCAACATCACCGTTCAGCGGACAGCATCCCCGCGGCGAGCCGATTATCCATGCGTTGGCGGAAAGAGCCACCGGATTCTCGTCTACCCACGTCGCCGATTGTGCGCCGTTTCCCCAGAGCGTGTATTCATTTCCGACGCGTGTCAATGCGACGTGAGTCCACTCGCCTACGGTAAGCGTCACATTAAACACGCCCCAGTCCGTGGGGTGGTGATTACCGTCGTCTTCTCTATAGTCGAAGCTGAAAACGGTACCGTCTCCGTTGTGGATATTAAATCGACCGGCATCCTGGTCATCGCCTCGTGTCCACGCCCAGGAGCCGTGTCTAAGTGGTTCGGTAGGACGTAACCACATTACGAGGGTTGCATCTGAATCACCGTGCAGAATAAAGGATTTTGCCGAATCTTCATCGGCGTTGAATAGAATGAATTGGGAATCGGGGTCATGAAATGAGACTGCAGACCCCCTAATGCCATCGGTCCAACCGGCGCCATTCATTAACATTCCATCATTGCCGTTGCCGCTAAGGTCCCCGGCCACATCGCCCGAGTTTTCATCGAACAGCCAAGCGCCAACAAGCCCGGCATCGCTTTGTCCGACAAACATTAACCCGAAAGCCATGATAAAGGCTAAACCTAGTGTTGCGATTCTGATTTTCATTAAATTGACTTCCTCCATTTTAGTTTTGGATTTGGGAACTGTGCAACGTACGTCCCCTAAATGTATTGACAGTAATCAGCAATCCGGCGCAAATTCCGGACAGCAAATTTCAGCGAATTGTCTCCGCTTTGACAACACCCTAGTTCGTTGTTAAATCTCCCTTAGGGTAAATGGATGATATCCCGGCAACACCCCCTTTCAGTTCTCTGATGATGAGGTTCGGTAGTAACGCAATTACGCGATGCACTCTTCCAGCGGTGACAGCTTTACTAGTAGTTTCGGTTCGACTTGAGACCGCCCCATGTGCCTGCCAGCTTACCACCGGGCCGAACCGCCAAAACACCTTGGATACCCCCTGCAAAATACCGTTGTGCATCTTGCTGCGCCCACGGCGTGTGTGCGACAACGACTTCGTCAATAAAACCGGGGAAATAGAAAGTGTGCTCCGCCATACCAATCGTTAGTGGATTTTCGATACCTTGAGGGATGGGTTCGTCTTTCTCGTCTACACCGAACAATTCGCCGTCAAGATAATGTGTGTACGTCTTACCCTTCTTAACTAGGACGACGCTATACCATCGATTGAGTTCCGGTGTACCGAAAAAGTCGGATTGAGCCCACGCGACGTTATTTGCACCGTTATTGATGTGGAACTTAAATACACCGCCCAACAATTCCCACACAGCTTTAAAAGACTCTGCGCCAAGTCCGTTATCGTGTGCAATTAAACCAGTGGTACCGGGTTCCTGCGAGAAGTTAATCGTAATCGCTAGTGTGAAATCCTTGTCATGCAACCAGAAACTTTCGTTATTCGCAACTTCGACATGATTAGGTTCCTTTACGCGGAGGCATTTCCCAAACTTTCCGTCTCCCCATTTCGCGCCCTCCACGAGAAGACCATCATTACCGTGCGGCGAGAGGTCCTTCGCTTTGTTGCCTGCGCCTTCATCAAATGGCAACGCAACCACAAGCGAATCGAGTTTGATAATCGCTTCAGCAACAGGTGAAAACACCCACACACAAGCATTCATTAACAGTGCAATTGTAAATGTCGCCAGCAATTTTGGCGCGGTAGCGCCTATGATGCGCTTCCACAGTACGCCGGTTTCAATGGTAGTCTTGCACAATCGTTCTGTCAAATCCATAAATACTCCTTACCACCGTCGGCTATAATGACCCCTTAAGTCCACCCCATATCGTAGCCAGTTTAGCAGCGTTGTTCACAAATAGTGCCGTGCGCGCGAGTCCGTTGTCAACAATCATCTTGATGTCCTCCTCGCTCAAGGTAGTATCAAAAATGGCGAATTCGTCAATCGCGCCCGAAAAGGACGATCCCGGTCGGCCTCCGATATGAAAGTGGCCGTCACGCGGAGCGTATTCGCCGGAAATCCCCTTAATCCTAGCTGCTTTTTCACCATCAACGTATCCTGCCATGAAGTTATCTTCAGCGTTATTTATGAACGTCCAGTGCTTCCATTGTCCGACCCATTCCTCGTCAATGAAGCGGATAACAATCCATTTGCCCCCAACACCAAAATGCCAGAACATCTGCTTGTCCCAGATTGCAACCGCAACACGACCCGGCTCCCATGGGTCTAGGCTGAATACATCTGGATTATTCGCGTGCTTCTCAATCTTAACCCATAGCGTGATTGTGACTTCTTTCGTGGGCAGGGATTGAGCTAAGTCTGAAATCCTGACGGTATCACCTTCGCCGGAAAGATTTAACGCTGTCCCAAACTTCCCTTCAACGACCTTTGGCCTACCGGTAAGTTTTCCGTGTCGTTCATTTCCAGAAGCATCATCCCCTTGTCCTTCATCAAGCAGCCAAACGCCTACGATGGTCTTGGGATCAATCCTCGCGGTGCACTGTGATCCAAGGATAAATCCGAGGACGAGAACGCCGGCGGTCAATAAAACCAACTTACTTATAGCCATAAGGTTTATCCATCGTGGCTACCAGAGAACAAAATTAATTTTTTGTCACGCAAGAAAGTTCCAATTGGAAAAATATAAGCGGCTACTGGCATGTGAATTGCCAGTAGCTCGCTGACGGGTTGAACTGCTCAACATTTCGGTCTGGAACCTTTACTCCAAGAAATACTTCCCGCAAAATCTCAAGACCGAAATTACCTGCTCGTTTTTATCGTCGCCCACGCGGTCGCGAGTTTGGCTGAAGGCTCGACAGAAAGTGCGGCTTTTTCAAGTCCATTATCCATGATGTTGGTAATGTCATTATTACTCAGGACTGAGTCGAAAAATGCAAGTTCGTCAATGAGCCCGTTAAAAATAAATCCCGGTCTGCCAGATATCATCCAGCTTGTCATCTCAGGCAGTTTTGGACTGGGGTCCTTTGCCTGCCCAACTTGCTTACCGTTGGTGTAACAATTGTAAGTATTCCCTGCTCTCGTGACTGCAATGTGGGTCCATTTCTTGTTGGGAAGCTCTATTCCTTGGATGAGACCATGAATACCCCCACCCACTTCCCTGTAGTCGAATCCAAAGGTTTCACCGGGACCTGAATAGATGTTATATCTATCTGCATCAGCACCCTTTGGATCGCCTCGTGTCCAGAAAATGCCATCATGGGTGACATCAAAAGGCTGCACCCAAAACATGAATGAAACATCCTTGTCACGATGAAGCGCAAATGCCTGGTCTGGATCTTCATTATCGAAGTAAACAAGCGTGTCCTCACCATTAAACTCCATCGCATCGCCAAACTTGCCCTCAACGTATTCGTGCTTACCCTGAATTTCTCCATCAATGCCATTGCCAGAAGCGTCTTCGACCTTATCTCCATCAGCTTCATCCAAAAGCCAAGCGCCAGCGGTTTCAATCTTTGCATCGCTTTCCATAGTGAGTATCAATCCGAAAACAACGAGACCGAATACCATGGATAGAAACGTTAATGTAACTTTCATTTCGATTACCTCCTCGTTATGTTGGGGACAGTCACATTTGCGTCCCATCATTTACAAGTTAACTATTAAAAATTGACAGATTGTATGGTAACTGCCAATACTCTACCTAAAGAGAGTTTAGACAATTTCAGAGCGGACAGTGCCGCAAATGGTAGAGGTCACTTGAGTCATCTATCTTACACATACTTACACATAACTACAGACAATCAACCTACAAGAGTTTAACTGAATTTCCGTAGTCACGGTAACGTACGCCCACCACGCAATTATCGAAACAACTGTCCTATATACTGAAAACCGCCCAAAAACTTTTTAGAATTGTAATTTTACCATGTTTTCATTGGGCGCGTCAATCATTTTTTCTGAACCCGTCGTGATTTGTGACTAGGGTGGTGAAGAATTAGGGAGTTAACGCTAAACGGTCTGGAACATGATTCTCGGAAATTCTTTAGATTAAACCCCAAAAGCACAATTATCTATTGGTCTTCAACCGTGCCCAAGCCGTGGCGAGTTTATCTGACGGTTCTACGGCAAGTGCGGTTATTTCAAGTCCATTTTCCATGATGTTGGTGACGTCATGTCTACTAAGAACAGATTCGAAAATCGCAACTTCGTCAATATGCCCATCAAAAATAAAATCGGGTCTGCCAGACATCATCCAACTTGTAGCTTGGGGCAGTGCTGGATTCTGATCTTTTCCCCGCGAAACTAGATTCCCATTATTATAAGTACTGTAGGTATTTCCATCTCTCGTAATCGCAAGATGCGTCCATACATTTGTGAGAAGCGCTACATTTTGGTAGAGTCCTTGGTGAATATTCCCATTCACTTCCCTGTAATCGAAACCAAAGGTTGGGCCGCCGCCTGAATGGATATTGAATCTATCTGCATCAATGCCATCACCCCGTGTCCAGAAGATGGCTTTATGCTCGACATCAAAAGGTTTTACCCAAAAGACCAAGGAGACATCCTTGTCACGGTGAAGGACAAATGCTTGGTCTGGATCGTCATTCTCGAACAGAACAAGCGTGTTTTGTCCGTTAAATTCCAATGCCTCACCGAACTGGCCTTCAACATATTTGTAGTCCCCCCGGATTTCCCCAGAAATGCCGTTACCGGAAACGTCTTCTACCTTTTCTCCTTTGGCTTCATCTAGAAGCCAAGCGCCAGAGGCTTCGATCATAGCGTCGCTTTCCATGGATATTATCAACCCAAAAAGAACGAGACCCATTACCATGGGTAGAATCGTTAATGCAAATTTCAATCCGATTCCTCCTCTTTATCTTGGGGGACAGTCACATTCGCTTCCCATCATTAGCAATTGTTAACTATTAACAATTAGCAGATTGCTTGGTAACTGCAAATACCCTACTCACTAAAGTTTTGACAATTTCACAGTGGGCTGTGACAGAAACGGCGGGAGAGCGGCCATTTTGCGCGCGTACGGTCAATCAGTAAAGCTCGCACGAAACTCAACTAGTTTTCCGTTGGCAAGTTGACGTGCTCTCGATTGCGTAATTATCGAAACAGCTATCGGGCGTACTGAAATTTGTCCAAAAATCATTTGTTTGTATTTATAATTTTACTATGCCTCATTGGGGGCGTCAATCATTTTCAATACACACTGTGATGTTCAGAAATCCGCGATAAATGATTTTGTGGACTTCCAACTTGACAAACGTTTATAATCAGATATAATGATAAATCAGTAGGAATCAAATATACTGTCAGCTTGTTTGGGAGAAATACTGTGTTCAATCAATGATGGCAGTTTGGGACAAAGGCACACTTTCTCAGGGGTATTCGTATAACGATGCACAAGGAATTATTTGACAAGCTCGTCCAGGTGGTTGCTACGCTACGCAGCGAGAACGGTTGTCCGTGGGACAGAGCCCAGACGCACGAAACATTGAAGCCAGACTTACTCGAGGAAGTCTATGAAGTAATCGAAACAATTGATGCGAAAGATTCGAGGAAATTGCAGGAAGAGCTCGGTGACCTCCTCATGCAGGTGATGTTGCATGCGCAAATTGCCAAGGACAGTGGAGCTTTCAGCATCAACGAAGTCATCCAATCGATTACGGAAAAACTCGTCCGCCGCCATCCCCATGTTTTTGGCGACATTAATGTTGGGACTACAGAAGAAGTGCTAAAGAATTGGGAAGAGATTAAACGAAACGAAGCAGGCTACGAGGATCGTCGCTCTGTTCTCGACGGGATTCCAAACCATCTACCAAGCCTAATGCGGGCGCAAGCGATTCAACGCAAAGCCGCTCACGTCGGCTTTGATTGGGAGTGTGTTTCTGATGTGCTCCCAAAACTCGAGGAAGAAATTCAAGAACTTAAGTCGAGTATCACAGCGGCGGATGAAGAAGCAATCGAAATGGAGATTGGAGATTTGCTGTTTTCGATTGTAAATCTGTGCCGCTTTTTGGGGGTTGAGGCAGAAGAGGCGTTACGGAAATCTAATCGCAAGTTTGTCAATCGTTTTCAACACGTGGAGACTGAACTTGAAAGCCGAGGTCAAACTTTCAAGGACTATGACCTGGCGGGACTAGATGCAATTTGGGAAGAAGCTAAAGCAAGAGAGAAATGAGCTGGTTAACTGGAACTAACATTGACCAAACTACGAGATTGTTCTTTATGCTCCTTGTTAGAGATACTCAACCATTACGTGCATGCCGTATTCATAGACGTTCCTCGCTACACGGTGCAAGCTGTTGCTTTCCGGAGGGAAGTTCATATAGAAATAATTTTACGCGCTAATCCACCCCTTCCTTGCACACTCCGATAATTGGCGTAATCATGGGCGATTCCGTCTTCTGCCGGATGTCGCATCCTCATCATTGCGTCTCGCCCATCCTTTTCCAACTCCGTTATTTTTTACAGGAATTTGATCGATACAAATGGGTCACTCGTAAAGCACATAATGCACACGGGACGGGGGCAATCTACATCTTCCTGCATACTCGTCTAAAGCCGAGTTGGTCTTTATTGGCAGGATTTTTGACGATTACGGATTATTACCATACAGAAGTCATTTTTTTGATGTTGACCCCTCCTTTTATCTTCTGATAGACTGCATATCGATCCTCTAGCAAACCAAATCCTGCGTATCCCGTAAAATCTGGATAACTATATCACTCAGAAAAACCATCACAAGGATGCGCTAAAGAACTAAGGTCTTAATATGCGCGACGCCATCCGTAATACGTTCAATCTCGCACAACACCCTAGGAACCAACTTTTTACGGCGATAGTTGCCTTCAGCAGCTTTGTCTTCGCTTTGGCACTCAGTTTCGCTTTCAAAGAACATTTGCAGTTTCTGAGCCAAAGAAGATTCGATGAATTGACGGAGGTTGTGGGATGGGTTTCAGTAAATAATTATCTAAAGCGTCAGGAAATTGTAAACTACATGGCATCCATGATTTTCGTGCCGCTATTTACTCTCTTGGCTTGTGGATTCTGGCTTGTGTTTTCTACGCTCTGTGCGATCTGGGGGAAGCGATCTCAAGAAGGCATCTTGAGACAACACGCATTCACATATCTTCCCTTGCTGTTAGTGTTGGAAAAGGGGTACTTGCCTAACACACATATGGGAATTGTGGGAATTCCTCTCCTGCTTTGCCTTATTGCTCAAGGGCTTCTTCTGGCTTTCCATCTGTTAGCAATCAAAAGAAAAGACACTAATAAACCGGAAGCAGATATCTCAACTGCGGAAATTGGCGTTGGTTCTGTGCTTTGGGCGAGAGAAAATTTGAGGTTTCACGGCATTCCAATCGCTAGTGGTGTGTGTTTGGCAGTTTTTCTGCTCATTCGTGGGGGGCCAAAGGATATAACACCGCTCCAGTGTTGGGAGTTGTTGCTTTTTATGGTCATGGGAACATGGACCCTCTGGTTGGTTTATTCGGTGTTGTTAAGCGGTTTGACGGGCTGCCGCTTCGCTGATGTCCTCCGGTGTGATGCGGTGACTTACTTTCCAACCTTCCTACTTCTGCTGCTGGCTGTGCTCTTTGAAGTCAAGGGCGCGGCAACCATCCTGGCGGCTATAGTCGTCATAGCGTTTGTCGTTTTGAAAATCCTCGTTTTTTTTCAACTTCGTTCGTCTAGCAGCGCCCTTGAGGCGCATGTTGCCGTCTCTGTACTGAATGTCATCATGATTTCAGGGCTCATCTATGTCTTTTTGTATGATAGCAATTTCCGTCTCAATCATGCGTGGCATACGGGTGGGATTGATCTATTCCACGAAGGGGAACGAGTAGGGGTTGTCAACGAACTGCTTCGGGGCGAAATTGTGTATCGAGATATACGCCTCTTGCATGGGCTTTTTCATAATGCCTACAAATCGTTGCTCGGGATGAAACTCTTCGGGGAGACGCTTGAAGCAGATAGACGCATTTATCATCTCGTGTATCCTCTGGGATACGTGTGTTTTTATCTGCTTGCACTACAATTTTTTCAGCGGCGATCCACTGCCCATCTATTCACTTTCGTCTTCATTCTAATTGCGATTGGGACATCAGTGTACACAGGTGTTACACGTGCGTACCTTCCAGCAACAGACAGACATATCTTTGGCTTTCTCACGATTGCGCTGCTGTGTCGTTGGTTGAACAAAGGAGTTATGTCTGGAAAACCGCTCCTCATTTCGGCAGGAATCTGCACACCGCTGGCGGTGTTTAACAGTCTAGATGTCGGTTTATATACATGGGCAGCGTCCAGCCTCTTTCTGCTTATATTTGACTTCATTTCCAACCGGGGGGAGTGGCCCGAGACTGCTTTCCCAAACAGAAATGGGAGAAAGGGAAAAAGATTCTTTCTGTCGCCGTTCCTCACGTATAAGTTGGGCGTGCTTATCGGTTTTCTGCCGTTCCTTATCTATTTTGGCGCACACGGCGCAATTGACGATGTGATAAAGGGGTCGTGGATACAAGCCGTCTACCACGTCCCAATCTTTGGAACACGCTTTATTTCCATATCGCCGGAACTTTCAAAAGTTACTTCCCTCGTTACGTTTTCCCAGTTTATTTTAAGTGAGCCATTTATGTGGTATTTCCCAGTTCTTATTTACTTGATGACCTTGACCTTCCTTCTGTTTCATGCCATCGCCAATCAAGGACGAATAACGGAGTGGAAACTGCTACTGGTTCTACTGGCTGGAATTATCTGTTTCCGTACAGCTTTGGGCCGTTCAGATTGGCACCACATTACGTTCAGTTTGGCATATTTATGGCTCATCTGCTTCTTTTTCCTTGAACGGGGCTTGCGCACATGCAAATCGCACCCAACAGAATCAGCAGAAGATAATTCCAAAGAATTGTCTAACGCTGTGTCTAGTGTGCATTGGTTCTCAACAGGTGTTCTTCGGTTTGCTTTCCCATTGGTTATCCTGGCAGGAGTTCTCTGCTATATTCAAGCCGATTTGTACAAGCCACTCGCAATCGCTGAAGGGGCATTGATGCGTCTGACGAAATACGGAGCCAGACCACCGCAGTATGAAGAGTACGTTGAACCTCGCATTGAACGTGTGGGAAGTGTTCTTACCCCTCCTACTCAAGCAAAGGAGATTGAGAGGGTTGTCGCATATCTTCAGGCAAATACCACACCTGCTGAGCCAATCTTTGACTTATCAAATCAGGGCGCCTATTATTTTCTTGCCGATAGACCTAACCCAACACGGTTTCCTCTAGTTGTCTATGCTTCTCCTGAACCACTACAGAAAGAAGTTATTGCGGACCTAGAACAAGCGAAGCCGAAGTATGTTATCTTCAAGACGGGAAGCGGGTGGGGTAACGCTCCGGATGGCATTCCAACTGTGGATAGAGTTCCACTGGTCGCTGAGTATATTCGATCGAAGTATGGACCAGATGTGGAGATTGGAAGTGTGTCGATATGGAAACGGCGGAGCGGCTAGTGTAACAGAAACAACATCACGTATCTGACGGGTGGGTTGGAACCAAAATTCAGGAGCGTGAAACATTAACAGCTTCGTGCCTTGGCTTGCTTTTCAACTCTGTTTCCACTTGTTTTAAGCAATATCGCCAGTATTTGATGGTGTATTTTCTAACTTCATCCGCTTGTCCCATCCTATCAAGATAGTGCCCAATCCAGCCAAGCAGTCGGTCGCGCGTATCCTTTTTGATGGTGTCATCCGCTGCATCATAAGCAATATCATGAAAATTGTTCCAATCTTCAGGCGCGAGGTGAAAATCAATCTCGCGATACAGAATTAAGTTGACCATCAATGACTGCGTAATCTGTTGAGGGATGTCGCCGCTAATGGGAAAGAGGTATTCAGGAGCGAAAACCTTTTCCTGGGGAAGCGCCTGGAAATAGTTCAATCGACAGTCCAGGTCATCCAACTGTCGATTGGCAATCGCTATGTCCTCAAGGCTGGTTAACGGACGTGGTGGTGAAACCTGATGAAGCACTACCTGGGCAGCGTCAATCACTAGTTTTCGCTCAGAAATAGATTCCAGAAATTCGCGTTCCAAATCATTGTAAACTTGAATCTCCTCTGGCACAGTAGCCGGCAACGCTGGCTGCTCTGGAGCGGTGAGCTTTGACGTTTCAAGGGTATTCTGGGAACGTATCACTAATTTATCAACGAGCGTATTGCCGATTTGGAAAAACTTAATCGTGCGGTTCTTATTCAGTAAACGGACGGATTTACCCAAATCGCCCTTGCTGCCGTACTCCAATCCTATACTTGTTAGCGCAAACGCTTCCTGAACATGTTTTCGAATTGCTGTAGACGATGTGAAATCTTCCACTCTAATCGCAATTAGCTTGTGAGAAAGTACGGCAGTATCCTTGTGAATTTCATCTATTCTCTCTGGTGTAATTTCCCCCGTCTTTTGCCCATGGGCGAGCGTTTGTGCGAAAAACAGACGATTGTTATATTGAATTAGGGCATCGCTTTCAAGTATTTCTTTGTTCTTCGTCATCTTCTATATTAGATTTCTCAGGTGCCTCGTCCGGATTGTCGCCCACTAGATTCAGATTATCAAGATCGACCTTTTCAAGAATTTCCTCCTCAGTGATATCTATGCCAGTCGCTAAATCACGTTCTCGAACCCGTTCATCGCGTTGCTCTTTAACTTGTCCAAGTACACGATCGGGTTCAAAATCTATTTTTTCACGATCGGCAGCACTAGCCTCCAGCGTGAAGATTTCACGCAAAAGACGTGTGAACAGTTCTTCATCTGCTTCCCAGATAGCTGTTATAATGTCTCTTGCCCGCTCGTCCGCATACACAATCTCTTTCGATGCCGGATCAATCAAACCCGCCTCGATAAACAGTGCTTTGTAGTTTGTTTTTACCTTAACCCGATTGCGCAGCATGTTGGCTATTAACCTGACATCCACCCGAGAGAGTAGATTTCCAAGTTCATCACGGTCGCATTCCGATAGCTCAAAAAGCCAGAGATTTAGTGATTTTTCATCGAGTTTGCCGTTCCGCCAGAGTGTCAAATCCATTAGTTCTTCAAACTGTTCTGGCGAAAGGCATTGTAACATTACCGATGCGAGGCCCGTCCCGAGCGTCGTATCCAAAATTTGCAACACATCTTCTGTTGGGCTTTTTTGGACAAGCTCCGTACAATCTTCCACGAGGTAATACAGTTCCTCACGGTCTCTAGCGTTCCGCGTAGATGAAATTATCTCTACTTGCTGCCCCGTTGTATAGCTTTGAAACAACGCCTCCGCTGCCTGTGTAGGCATTGCCAACAATTTCTTGGCTTTTTGATATGAGTCAACGAGTTTTGCTTGGGTCACGCGGTTCTCCATTTGGCTGTGAGAAAAAAACGCGCACTTGTGTTCCGAGGCGGTTGTAGTCTATGTGCAAGACGTGATTCGTTGTAATTGATTGATGGCTGGCACAGCCCCAAAAATACAAGTTTAATTCTAACGTGAAATGCACGCAATGTCAAGGCTTGATTCAATATCGATTTCTGTTGACCCGCAAAAACACGCATGCTAAAATTTTATATTGAAACACAAGTAGGAGCATGGTATACATAGCAAAAAACACAATGGCTCTTTTCTATTCCACGAGATAATATGACGCTGGGGAAATTTTCATGACACGGTATCAGAATCAGTCTATCTCCGAACTGAATTTTTATCTTTTGGAAACAGAGAATCTACCTGACAACATAGAAGTCCTGAAACATAAGCACCTTCATCAATCAGACTATCAACTAGATTTACGTGTGGTGAGTACGAGTCACGCCCTATCTATCGTCACGCCGTTTGCCACCTTAACAGAGGTAGTTGCTTGTTCAACGATTGACAACATGCAAACGCCTGTACTGTGTGTTAAGCGGCTGCGTGAATCCGGAGGCGAAGCAGTTTGCCGCACCAATTTGCGATATTCAATTGATTGGGAGATACAACAGTTCACACCAACTGACTTTTTACAGCGCTCCCGACTGCTACATAAGCGAAAGGAGGCAGGGGTTTACCATGAATTTCCGGGGGAATCGTTCGGCTTTGACCACCCTGCCTTGACGCTCATTGAGTATGCTTGCCAACCGAAGCACATCCGGATACGAACCTGCCATACCTATCCGAACGAATTCGGAATCGTTACGACGCAAACACAGATTGAACTGATATGAACGCAAACCCCTCCGAACCGATGCTTCAATCTGCTAGGTCTCGAAGCGTCATACTATTGCTCTCTACCTCTATCATTGCTGTTTGCGCGCTTGTCTATGAGCTCGGCATCGGGAGCTTATCATCCTATCTGCTGGGTAACAGCGTCTATCAGTTTTCGATTACCATCGGGCTGTTTATGACAGCTTTAGGCGTTGGATCTTACCTCTCCAAATATCTTACCCGGCGACTTATGTCCACCTTTATCTCCGTTGAATTGGCGATCGGATGCATCGGCGGTTTTTCCTGCCCGCTTCTCTTTGCAGCCTACAGCTTTAATTTTTTCTACACGCCGATAATGTGGAGTTTGATTATTCTGATTGGTACGCTCACCGGGCTGGAACTCCCACTGCTGACACGTATTTTCCGCGAATACACCCCTCTACGAATCGCCCTAGCGAACGTCTTGACCTTTGACTATCTGGGCGGATTGATTGGTGCACTAGCCTTCCCGCTATTGCTGCTTCCTGTGGTCGGAATTTTTGACACATCAATGGTTATGGCACTCGCCAATCTTGCTGTTGTCTTCGGCAACCTGATTTTATTTCGACGTGAATTTCAACATCTGAAGTCAATCTCGCTTGTGAGCGTGCTCATCGCTTTCGGGCTAGCGGGCGGGTTGTTAATCAGCAATCCAGTCAGCGGTTATCTTGAGCAGCGCATCTATGCGGACAAAATTATTTTATCAAAAACCTCCAAATATCAGCGGATTGTTCTAACCCGTTGGAAAGACGATATTCGCCTTTTCATCAACGGACGTTTGCAATTCAGCACGATGGACGAACACCGTTATCATGAAATCCTTGTTCATCCGGCGGCTTCGCTTATCCCGTCACGATCGCAGATACTTGTGCTCGGCGGCGGCGATGGGCTTGCAGTACGAGAGATCTTGAAATACAATGATGTGAATTCGGTAACAGTAGTTGACATCGATCCAATGATTACGAGTCTGGCGCGTAGAGATCCTATGTTCCGTCAACTGAACCGCGATGCCTTCCAGAATCCGAAGGTGCACGTGATTAACCAGGATGCGCAGCGGTTTCTCCAGACGGCGGAGCAGCGTTATAACCTCATTGTTATCGATCTGCCGGATCCAGATGATGAAGGGTTGGTATCGCTTTACTCAAGAGAGTTCTACCAACTTGTCAAACACCACCTTACTAGAGATGGACTTGCTGTGACGCAGAGTTCTTCCCCCTACTTTGCACGGGAAGCCTTTTGGTGTATCCATCAGACCATCGAAGCGGCTGGATTCGATGCAATCCCTTACCACGTGTATGTGCCGAGCTTTGGTGAGTGGGGTTTTAATTTTTTTGGTGAATGGCGTCCCAATCCAAATCGGATTAGAATTACCGTGCCCACGCGTTTTCTATCAGATGCGTCAATTGCGTCCGTTTTTACATTTGACAAAGATATTGAGGAAATCGAGACACAGGTTAATACGCTTCTGACCCCCATATTGCTGTTCTATCATCGATCAGGTTGGGAATCCTGGGGCCTCTAATGATGAGTACCTTTACCTAACAATTGCCACTTTTATAGGGCGGCGCGAATAGTCCAATCGCAGGACTGCTTCTCCCTAAACTTTATACTCTCGATTCCGTCATAATCAATATCGGACTGACCTTAGACGGATGTTCAATAATAACTCAGGAGATGAGAATGATTCGACATAAAATGTGGCTAGTTATTGTTTGCGCGCTGTTTTCTGCCCCGCTCACAGGAGTCTGGGAGACAATCGCTCAGAATCACAATCAACAACAGGTTGATTTGTCACAACCGCTTACACTTGAACAGTGTATTAAGCTTGCACTTGAAGATTCGACTGAAATGAGAAATGCAGGAATAGATTCGGCAATTCAGGAGCTCCGAATCAAAAACGCACGATCGCTCTATTATCCGGACTTCTTCATCAACGGACGTTATGTTGTCTCTGATCGCTCGAATCTAATTTTCAACGAGCGTTTGCTTGCCGCCGATCAGGCTGATTCTGGGTTCATTCGCCACAATTATGATGCAGGCATCACCGCGCGGTATACGCTATGGGACCACGGACAAAGAAGGGCTAATTTTGCGCGGGCAAAAGAGAGTCTCAACGTAACCGAGCAGCGGAACCATAGGATTAAACGGAGTCTGATTTTTGACGTGACGCAGGCATACTATAATGTACTTAAAACACAGGCGCTAATCGACGTCGATCAGGAAATCCTAGCGCGTTCAAGAGAGAACCGCGAACGGGTAAAGGACTTTGTACAAGCAGGGGTACAGATTGAAGCCGATGTTGCGACAGCCCAAGTCAGAGAGGCAAATGACGAATTAAACCTGCTGAACGACCAAAACGAACTCGAGATTGCCATGGCGAATCTGCCACGAATTATGGGGTTGGATCCGGGCACATTAATCACGGTTGCGGAGGACATAACGTATCAGCTGTATCGTGAAAAGGGCAAGGTCGAATCGATGCAAATATCACTTGAGGCAGCGGTCCAACGAGCCATTGAGAATCGCCCCGAATTTGGCGAGTCTGAAGCCAGAATTAAACAACTTGAATCAGATTTGACCTTGGCAAAGTTGGAGCGGTGGCCACGGCTAAATGCAGAGTCGAGTTATGAGCTCTCCGTCAATGATTCGCTCAATGAACCCAAGAACTTCAGGGAATTCCAGAATTGGAACATTACTGCGATGCTGAGTTTTCCCATTTTCGATGGTGGTGTGACAAGACGGCACGCCCAAGAAGCTAAACTATCCCTTGAACAGGAACATGAGACCGCCGGCGATCTTGAGCGATCCATCGCATTAGAGGTTCGTCAAGCCTACCTCAGCCTAAGAAGGGCTGAAAGGGCGTTGGAGATTACCAATACCCAAGTCCGAAATGCCCAGTTAAGCCTCGAAGTAACCAGAGGACGATATGAACAAGAACTTGCCATCTTGTTGGAACTGCTCGATGCCCAAACTGAATTTGCGGGCGTCTTGACGAATCAGGTTCGCGCTTTCTACGACTATAAAATTGCACAAGCGGCTTTGCAGCGCGCTATGGGAATTCTCCAATAAAGAAAACAGAAACCTCAGATTAAATTAACCAAAGTTCACAGGTTCAAATCCTAACGAACGGAATTACTAGCCTAAGGGTAGCCAATTGCTAATTGATGTCCGCAATCTAAAGATGATATACGCAATCGGAAACGTTGAAGTTCACGCATTACGGGGGGTCTCATTTACTGTTGAACAGGGGGAGTTTATGGCAATCATGGGGCCGTCTGGTTCAGGAAAATCCACCCTGATGGATATTCTAGGTTGTCTTGCGAAGCCGACGGAAGGTGAATACTATCTTGAGGAGGAAGAGGTTGGCAAGCTGACGGACAATCATCTTGCTGAGATTCGCAATCGAAAGGTCGGTTTTGTGTTTCAATCGTTCAATCTTCTGCCACGGACAACGGCGTTACACAATGTCGAACTACCGCTTATTTACAGTGGGGTAGGGCGAAAAGAACGAAAACGGAGAGCTTTTGAAGCGTTGGAAGCCGTCGGGTTAGCGGATCGCGTCAGCCACAAGTCTAATGAACTATCCGGTGGACAGATTCAGCGCGTTGCGATTGCGCGTGCGCTCGTGAATAACCCATCAATTACCTTCGCAGATGAGCCAACGGGAAATTTGGACTCGAAATCGAGTGAAGAGCTTATGGCAATCTTCGAGCGGTTGAACAATGGCGGCAACACAATTATCATGGTGACGCACGAGGCAGATCTTGCTGCCCATGCGCAGCGAATCCTCTACATTCGCGACGGCTTAATCGAACAGGATGAAAGACGTGCCTAATCAGCAATTACTGTATTAGTAGGGCGGGCACCCACGAGGGGTGCCCCTACAAGCGTTCATTTTATCGCGCGCGTCCAAATGCCGCTCCGCTGGAGCGGCATGTTTAGACTGTCTTTAACTCATGTGGGTGCACGCCCCGCGCGACTTTGCAGACTTGTGGTTAATAGTAAGCTTGGCAAGGGGGAGGATTCTCCGATTACCCATCACGAATCGGTACACCTAGTATGCGCCGAGTAACAATCACAACACCAGCCCGACTTCACTTTGCACTTATAGATCTCAACGGTGCATTGGGTAGGATTGATGGAAGCATCGGTCTCGCAATACACGAGCCGCATTTTCAGATTGTTGCAGAACCTTCGAATCAGATTCAAGTTGAATCCGTTCATTATCAAGAACGTGCCCGAGGTATTCTTGAACGCCTGCAAGTGAAATATGGAGTAGCGGGGGTCAATCTCAAACTCCAATCTGAAATCCCCAATCACTGCGGATTTGGTTCTGGTACGCAACTCGCTTTAGGGATTGCTCAGGCGGTGAATGTCCTTTTTGACCTTAATTTAAGTGTGACGGATTTGGCGCGAGCCGTAGGGCGCGGCGGCACATCAGGAATAGGCATCGCGGCATTTGAAGGCGGCGGATTCATCCTAGATGGCGGACATTCCTTTCCCGATCAGAAACCCTCATTTCTGCCCTCCTCCGCAGCGGGAAACGTACCACCGCCTCCCACGCTGCTGCGCCACCCCTTCCCCGACTGGGATGTGCTCATCGCCATTCCAAATTGCGCCCGGATAGCGGGGCAAACAGAGATTAATCTCTTTCAGAACCTATGTCCTCAACCCCGATCAAGCGCTGAACAACTTTCCCATCTCATCCTGCTCAAACTCCTACCGGCAATCTTCGAAAAAGGTCTGGCTGCGTTCGGGGAAGCTATCAACTGCATCCAAGGGTTTGGATGGAAGCAAGTTGAGATTGTCGCTCAAGGCGGTGTGGTGCAACAGACGCTGAATTTCTTATGGGATAACGGCGCGATTGGCGCCGGCGTTAGCAGTTGGGGTCCTGCGATTTTTGCTGTTGGAGAAAGCCTACGCGAATTGCAGGAAAAAACCCAAAGGTTTCTCGAAACCTTGCCAGCCGGTGGAACGTGCTTCATTACACAAGCGAACAATACCGGCGCGCAGGTTGAGATGTAAAGCGTACATTGCCCCATCGCCGAAAGATAGATAATTTGGAGGGAAGATTCACAAGTCTAGAATACGTCTGTATTGGAGTGCATATCAATGGAACAATCCGAAAGGAAACTGTCCGATAAGGTGGCGATAGTCTTCACCGACACCAAAACTATCGCGCTCCCTGTTCGGTCGCTTGATCGTTGGGTTTCGCTACATCATAACAAGTTTCAAACAGAATCAACCCCCGAAACGCATACTCCCTACGTTCCATGGTTCGCCAACACCGCTCTACCCAACCTACAAGAGCTACCCAACCTACAATCAACTTAGCAAGAGGGAGAGCTCTCCGGAGGAATTCATGATGTCATCGAAGCGGAAGCGAATTCTTCTTCTGCTGCCCACGAGAACGTATCGTGCAACGGACTTCTTGGCAGCGGCAGGGCAGTTAGACATAGAAGTTGTGGTTGGTTCTGACCGCCCTCAAACGCTTTCAGAATTGTCCCCCCGCAAGACGCTCACGCTCAACTTTCGGGATCCTGCAAAGGGGATGGAAGAAATCGTAACGTTCGCGGGAACATATCCGATTGATGCTA
Source organism: Candidatus Poribacteria bacterium (assembly GCA_965198175.1). Lineage (GTDB taxonomy): Bacteria > Poribacteria > WGA-4E > WGA-4E > PCPOR2b > JAPPKS01. The sequence goes on along the minus strand of OZ240245.1, from coordinate 3,965,988 downwards.
TCGTGGGGGTTGACGACGACACGACTATCCTTGCGGCAATGGCGTCGAAAGCATTATCTATCCCGCACAACACTGTCGAATCTGCTTACGCAACCCGAAACAAATACCGCATGCGGAAAGCGCTTGCTGATGCCGGAATTCGCTCTCCCCGCTTCAATCTGTTTTCAACGGACGACAATACTGTGACGCTCACGCATCGGGTGAGTTTCCCATGTGTTGTAAAACCTCTTTCCCTTTCCGCGAGCCGGGGGGTCATTCGCGCCGACAGACGGGATCAATTCATAGATGCGTTTCATCGGGTGGTTGCGATTTTACAAGCGTCGGGCATCGCCAACCGAGGCGATGCCGAAGCACAACAGGTGCTTGTTGAAAGCTACATTCCTGGGATCGAAGTTGCCTTTGAAGGACTTCTTCTGGGCGGCAGACTCAAAACCCTTGCGATTTTCGACAAGCCCGATCCGTTGGACGGTCCATTTTTCGAAGAAACGCTCTATATTACGCCATCACAATTACCAGTCCATTTGCAGCAGGATATCACAGCCGTTACAGCACAAGCGGCGAAAACGCTCGGTTTGCGGGAAGGTCCTGTGCATGCAGAACTTCGGTTGAACGACGCGGGCGCATGGCTTCTTGAGATCGCGGCGAGATCAATCGGCGGGCTTTGCTCGCGTACATTGCGTTTCGGCACCGGAATATCGTTAGAAGAGCTCATCCTTCGACATGCTGTCGGTATCGAGGTGCAATCGTTGGAACGGGAAAAGGGGGCTGCTGGCGTCATGATGATACCCATTCCTCGTCCCGGCATCCTACGTGAGGTTCGCGGTAAAGCTGAAGCCGAGAGGGTCGCTGGAATTGAGAATATTACCATAAGCATCCCGTTGGGACAAGAAGTTGTTCCACTCCCTGAAGGTTCACGTTACCTTGGATTCATCTTCGCGCGGAGAAGCACCCCTGCAGATGTCGAGGGGGCGCTCCGGGAAGCACATCGACGGCTCGATTTCGTCATTGTGGAGTAGATAGAGGCGGGACGGTTTCTATCTTAGTCGATTCGTCTCCGTTGATAGAGCCACCACTCGACAGCGCTCAACGCGACGGCGAGAAAGACTAGATAAATCCACGGCGGGTAACGCAGCAGCGCAGAGCCGCCGAGTCCAATCATTTCCTCGTCCAGCAGGTCTTCGATTGAAGCTGTTACACCGATCTGCGATTCCGATTCGTCCGTGAGATTTATTGCCCAAACCTCCTCGTCCTCTCCGAGCTGAAGTTCGTAAAACCCGGCTATGGTTGTCTGATCGAAGAGGAGTTGACCGTCCTCAACAGCGACTTCCGTTGGCTCACCCGTCGGGCCGGTAATGGTCACTGTTTCTATGGTCGAGGGAATCTGCTTGCTCAAGATTTCACCCGTCTGGAGGTGGTAGTCTTCGATTCCCGAACCGCTTCGAAACCACTGAATCGTGTTGGCAATAATCACCGGGAAGGCGATGCGCAGGGGCAGGTCTGATTTCAGGATGTCGATGGCAACGAAGACGACTTTTCGATTTGACGTTTCATCGACAATCAACAACGGATCATCAAATGAACGGACTAAAACTTTCGCCGTCGGCGGCGCCACGACCTGATACGCTTCCCCTATCAGGACATTGTCGAGTTGGACATAGCGCAGGATGGGGTGGTCACGCACCCAATCGGTAATAATCGGCGTTTCGAGCGGCTCCCCAATCTCCCACATCGCCCCCGTTTTCGGCGGATAGATGAACATATAGTTCCCACCGCCGAGAGTGGGCGGGTTATATCGGTCGAAAATCGTCACGTCATATCCGGCCTCACCGGGTTTGTATTGGTCTGGGGATATGACCGTTACATCCAATTTCTCATCGACAGCGAGTGCGTTTTCGAGGAATGTGTTGATGCGCGTAACGAGCAGAACAGGGATTCGCTCGCGCTTCGGCAGAGTGGCATAAGCGACGTTGTCGGTGGACAGCGCATCATCAACATCAAGCACCGCTTTGAGCCTGCCACCTTCAAACGTGAAATTGCTGAAGATTTCAGACCTATTTTCGCCGGGGGCGAGGGTGTACGGGCGGACATCAAGCAGATCATCGTTGAGATAAAGTTCCACGTTAAATGACTTTTCGGCGTCCGAAGTGTTGGCAATGGTCAACAAGGTCTGGTAGTCAAATGCGTTGACGAGACTCTTCCGCACTCGAAACTGCGTGATGCCGACGTTATCGCTCACCTTGTGTGCAACCGGCAACAGGTGCAGTTTGGCGTGTGGGGGCGGATTTTGGAGCATCTCGGCGACCTGCTGACTCTGGGCTTCTATTGCAAAGTCGCTGAGAACCACAATCTCAGGGTTGGTGTTGGTCTGCGTCACGGAATAGGCGAGCGACAGCGCAGGCGCCAAATCGGTCTTCACATCGGTGGGTTGAATCGACGCAATCGCGGCGCGAAGGGATTTCTGATGGTTGGTGAACGGACTGTGGATGAAAAGCTGCGTGTGGCAACTGATCACCATCATCTCATCAATAAAGCGGAGGTTATCTACGAGTTTCAGGGCACGCTGCTTAGCGGATTCGAGGCGTGACAGTGCCTCCTCACGGGTGTTCATGCTCGCTGAATGGTCGATGATCAGCACAATCTGACGCGCCAATTTCGTCATGAATCCAAACTGCGGTCGCGCAATCGCGAGGACGAGAAGCGTGAGGAACAGCAACTGTAGGAGCAGAGATAACAGATGCTTGAGTTTTTGGAACAGGGAGGTGGTCTGTTTCTCTCTGAAAATTTGTTCCCAAAACATCAACGTGGAGACGGGCTCGCGGCGGCGGCGCAGTTTGAGGACGTAGAGGGCGATAATCGGGGCGGCGATACCGAATAGGAATAGTGCGGCTGGGGATAGAAAGTTCATATTGGTGTTGATAAATCTTGGTGTACGATAGATGGGGTTTGGACGAGTGCATGTCGTACCGAGGATTAAGACACAAACCCGCCCATCCGAAAAATTCGCAGGATAAGTTCATCAAAGGGCAATTCTGTGGCTGTGCGGATGAACCCTATTTCACGCTGCACACAGTAGCGGTCAAGGTCGTCGCAATACTTCTCGAACAGCCTCTTGTAACGTTTGAGGTGGCTCTCGTTGATAGTGACCGGACGAAGCTGATTCGTCTCGACATCAACGAGATGATAATCGCCGAGCAGTTCAGGATTCACCTCTTTTTCGTCAACGATGTGAATCACGAATAGGTCGTGTTTCTGAAATTTTAACACGTTCAGCCCGTCGGTGAACCCACGCGGATCGAAGAGATCTGAGATTAAAACAACTAGCCCGCGGCGTTTGGCGGTGTGGACAAAATTGCTGAAAGCGGTTTGAAGATTCGTTTCGCCGGCGCCGTCGATCCGATCAAGGAAATCGAGTACCGTAAAGATTTTGCCCTTCCCGCGCTCCGTCGGCAACCGATTTAGATCGGTGTCCGTGAAGACGGTGATGCTGACACGGTCCAGGTTCGACAAGCCGATATAGGCGAGTGCAGCAGCGACACGTTTCGCGTATAGCAGTTTCTGGGGGGCGCCATAGGTCATCGACCGGCTGGCATCAACGAGAAAGTAGATGTGCAGGTCCTCCCGCTCTTCGTAGAGTTTCAGGAAGAGTTCGTCGAATCGGGCGAAGGCGTTCCAGTCGATGTAACGGAAATCGTCGCCAGCGGTATAATTGCGGTAATCGGCAAACTCAACACTCACGCCGCGGCGTGTGCTGCGGCGCTCGGCTTTAATTCGTCCCGCAAAAATCTTTTTCGAGACGATGTAAAGGTATTCCAGCTTCTTCAGAAATTCGCTGTCGAAGGCGGATTGGGTAGATTGGGTGTCGTTCATGTCGAGGCAGCCTCCGAATAGGTACGTTGCACAATCTTCGTCAGTCAGAACGGCGGCGGCTTCGACGACCAATGAGAAATGCCGCCACAATCGCTAAGCAAAGAAGCAACAACCAAGACAGGGAGCCTAATTCCTTCTTTTGCGATGTAGGCTCCTCCTCTTCGGTCATTTTCGGCGGCATGTCATCACCTCCACCGAATAGTCCCTTCAAGAAGGTAACGAAGGTCCTATGTTCAGACATTCTCATCGCGACATACTGGTCGCCACCGGCAGTAACGGTAATCGGCTTACCGACACGCTCTCCGTACCCTTCGTTAGTGATGCTCATCAGGTAGCGACCGGGGGGCAATCCGGCGATTTCGAACTCACCGCTGCTATCTGTCTGCGCTGCATGTTCGGTGCCAGCAGCATTGACGACAACAACTCGGACTTCTGCAATTGGGTTTTGTGCTGGCGAGGTATCGCTGACATACCCCCGTACGGTGCCCGTTGTTGTATCTTGGGCGAACACAGACGCGAGAATGGCCAGCAGACAACATAGGGTTAGAATTAGGTGCCACCGTTTCATGTTAGCCTCCTCATCTCAGTTTAAATTCGCCATGTTCCAAGTCCCTCAGCGCAGACACGTCCTACAACATATTGACGCAAACACCACAGGGTTAACTATTGAACGACCTCCAACAGGTGCTGAACAATTCCATCTGGGTCGATTCCTTCAGCTTCGCCCTCGAAGTTGAGAATCAAGCGGTGGCGGAGGCTTGGCAACGCAACAGCTTGAATGTCCTCACGGGCGACGTTGTACCGGTTATCGAGGATAGCCTTGACCTTACCGCCGAGAATCAACGCCTGCGCACCGCGGGGGCTTGAACCGTAGCGGACATATTTTTTCGTTAGTTCCGGGGCATCGGCTGAGTCGGGGTGCGTGCCCAACACAATCCGCAAGGCGTACCTGCGAACGTCTTCGGCAATAAGGATATCACGGACAATCTGTTCCAATGCGTTGATTCGCTCGCCATCGCAGACTTTTTCGACCGCGGGCATCTCGCGCTTCGTTGTGCGTTCCATGACGAGGTCGAGTTCATCGAGGCTCGGATATTTGACCTTGAGCTTGAAAAAGAAGCGATCGAGTTGGGCTTCAGGGAGTGGATATGTGCCCTCCATTTCCAGGGGGTTTTGCGTTGCCATCACGAAGAAGGGGGGCTGCAGGGTATGATGTTTTCCAGCAACGGTGACGGATTTCTCCTGCATCGCCTCCAACAGTGCAGATTGTGTCTTGGGCGTCGCGCGATTGATTTCATCCGCGAGCACGAGATTGCTAAACACAGGACCGGATTGGAAATCAAAGAACTTTCGTCCATCCTCATCTTCCGCAACGACGTTGGTGCCGATGATGTCAGCGGGCATCAGATCGGGCGTGAACTGGATGCGGGCAAATCCGAGGTCTAGCACCTCATGCAGTGTCCGAATGAGCAGGGTCTTGCCCAAGCCGGGGACACCCTCCAAAAGTGCGTGCCCTCCCGTCATCAGGCAGATTAGCACGCCTTCGACAATCTCCTTTTGCCCAACAATGCGTTTGGATACCTCGTCTTGGATACGATAGAAGGCTTCGCGAAATTCTTGGTATTGATGTTCAAGCTCTTTGGACATGTTTTCCCCCTTCTGTGAGAAGCCAAATGAGTCAGCGTTGATTCGGGCGAGAAGACTCCACCTCTACGAATCCCGTCATCAGTTCTCGAAAAAAATAGTGGTTGACTTTATATCTTCTGCCACGCATCTTCTTGAATCGCTGGTGAATCCTCCTTCTTACGAATGGCGGCCCACCAGGTTCGATTTTCGACATACCAACGGACGGTATCCCGGAGTCCAGATTCAAAATCGATCTGCGGCTCCCAACCGAGTTCCCGCCGAATTTTCGACGAATCCAATAAGTATCGGCGATCATGACCGGGTCGGTCTGGGACGTAAGTTTTTAAGGACGTAGGTTTGTCCAATGCGGCTAAGATCGCGTCCGCAATTTCCTCGATGCTCTGTTCGACCCCGCTGCCGATGTTGTAAGTTTCGCCAATTTCCCCTTTCTGAATAATCAAATCAATGGCGCGGCAGTGATCCAAAACAGCGAGCCATTCCCGACGGTTGCGGCTGTTGCGATAGAGCGGCAGCGGCTTATTATCGAGGGCGTGCGTTGTAAAAAGCGGTATGACCTTTTCGGGGTGCTGATAATGCCCATAGTTGTTTGAACAGTTCGAAATCGTGACTGGAAGTCGATAGGTTTCAAAATAGGCGCGCACCGCGTGGTCTGCCGCCGCTTTGGAGGCGTTATACGGTGTGCGTGGGCGATATGGGTGTTTTTCCGTGAACTTCTCTGGCGAGTCGAGGGGGAGATCGCCGTAGACTTCACACGTAGACACGTGGTGAAATCGGACGACCCCATGTTTACGAGCAAGGTCAAGCAGCATCTGTGTGCCCATGACGTTCGTCTCGAAGAATCGGCGCGGGTTGAGGACCGCGCGACTGTTGTGGGATTCCGCAGCGAAATTCACAATCACATCTGGCGGCTGCTTCTCCATGAGGTCATCAACGCAGCGGAAATCTCCAATATCCCCATGAACAAAGCGATACCGATCCGGGTATTTGTCGGCAACATCTGCGAAGTTTGAGGGATCGCCCGCGTAAGTTAGGAAATCGATGTTGACAACTGAATCGCTCGGATAGCGTTCAAGCCAGTATCGGCTGAAATTGCATCCAATAAATCCCGCCCCGCCGGTAGCCAATAGTCTCATGAAACTTACCCTCAATCGTGGACGGTGCCGCGAAACGCCGGAAGGTCAAGTCCCCCACAGGGGCATGTCGCAACCGTGAAATCAATCAGGTGTTGGCTGCTGGGTCTCAATACGTCGCTTCGCTATCGCCGCTTAAACCGACTCTCTAGTTCATTTTTGCCCATCTCCACAACGATTGGGCGAGAATGCGGGCAATTGAACGGCAATTTTGCTTGGGATAGATCCTTGACCAACGCAACCATTTCGTTCATGGTCAGTGAGTCGCCCGCCTTCACAGCGGATTTGCAGGCGAGCATAATCAACGCCTCATCCTGCACTTCAAGCAGTTCATCGGAAGGGGACACAGTTTGCGGCAACCGATCCAGGAGGTCGGTAACCGTCATTGCGACGGACGATGTGGCAAGCATTGTGGGAATCGAACGGACAAGGATGGTGTTTCCGCCGAATTGTTCAAGCTCGAAGCCGAGTTTCTCGAAAAGCGCGGTGTGAGCGTTGAGTGTCGTTATCTGCTGAGGAGTCGCCTCAACTGTTACGGGTAGCAATAAGCCTTGCACAGGAATCCCGTCTGATTTCAATTGTTGGACAAAATGCTCATAGAGCACCCGCTCTGCTGCGACGTGCTGATCGATAATAAACACCCGATCCTTCCCCTCCGCCACGATGTAAGTATTGAACAGATTTGTCTTCAATTGTACATCTTCAAAATCAAAGAGTTCGAGGGGAGTGCCTTCAGGGATTGAACGTTCAGGCGGTTGAACTCCTGCAGGCGCACTAGATGGAAGCGATTCTACCGCTTTTCCAGCGGTTTGTCCAGCCTGCCGCGGCGGGGTAGGGGAAAACACGGTGCTAGTTGCGATTGCCATTTCAGATTCCGCAGCATGGGAGGCGATGCGGGGTTTCACATCGTCCCTTTTTTCCACTTGTGAATCGGTCGACGATACCGGTTGCGTTGCCTTGTCAAACTTGGGGATATACTTGTGCTTGTGGATACCGCTGTGTATCATGCGCGAAATCGCGCTGTAGATTGCGCGTTCATTTCTAAACCGTACCTCGACCTTGGCGGGGTGTACGTTTACATCGACCTCCTGCGCGTCCATCGTCAAGAATAGGAAGGCGACGGCGAATCGATTCTTGGGCACCATCGATCGCATCGCCTCGCCGAGTGCGGCGCCGAGAATTTTACTGCGAATCGGTCTAGAGTTCAGGAAAAACAATTGATAACTGCGATTCGCTTTGGTTAAATCCGGTTTGCCGATGAAGCTGTGCAAACGAAGATTGGGCAACTCAGCGTCAAATTCGATTAAGTTCTCGGCAAACTCTTTCCCGTAGAGCAGGCGAATCCGTTCAATATAGGAATCACACGAACGGACATCAATCAGAGAGCGGCGGTCGTGAGAGTGGGAAAATTGAATCTTTGGGTGCGCGAGCGCTGCCCAGGTCACTTGGTTGGTGAGATGGTTCAACTCGGTTGTTTCGCTTTTCAGGAATTTCAGACGTGCGGGAACATTGTAGAACAGGTTATTGATGGTGAAGTGGGTGCCCGGCGAGCAACCGCTTTCCTGGACAGATTTTGCAACACCGCCATCAACCGAGATCTTTGTGCCCACTAGCCCATCAGCCGTGCGCGTCAGCAACTCAAGCTGCGATACGGATGCAATGCTTGGCAGCGCTTCACCGCGGAATCCAAACGTTTGGATGCGCTGCAAATCTTCAATGGTTCCGACTTTGCTCGTCGCATGACGCTCTAAGGCAATCAGGGCATCCTCACGGGTCATACCCGTCCCGTTGTCTGAGACACGGATGAGCCGCTTGCCGCCGGCACGAATCTCAACGCTGATACTCGTGCTCTCGGCGTCAATGGCGTTTTCAATCAGTTCTTTGACAACGGACGCCGGTCGCTCGACAACTTCACCGGCTGCGATTTTGTTGGCAATATCGGGCGGAAGAATTTTGATTGGCATTATGGGTTCCTAAGTACGTTGATGACACCCCACATTGTACCACATAGTTCCCGTTTCCACAAATGATGAAATTTTACTTGCAATCGGACGCGGTATTATGTATAATTATGCCTTGTTTTCTGAAATTGCTCGGGGTTTCACCTGCGAGACATTATTCCCCTGTAGCTCAGCTGGCAGAGCGGGTGGCTGTTAACCACCTTGTCGGCGGTTCGAATCCGTCCGGGGGAGCCAATTTTTTATCGCCAATTCGGCGACCTAGGAGTTAATACAAGACCCCAGTGGGCGACCCCATTGGGGTCTTGTTGTATCGGGAGTTTTTTCAGGGGAAGGAGAACAAAATCATGCATGAAGTCAATTTATTGGCGGTGCTGGTTGCCGGAATCGTTCCGATGATTATCGGTGCCCTCTGGTATGGACCGCTATTTGGCAAGCGGTGGCTCGAACTGATGGAGACCACAGCGGAGGAGATTCAAGAAAAAGGTTTCAACCCGTTAAAGACTTATGGTGTGAGCTTCTTGCTAGCACTGGTCACCGCGTTTATCCTGGCGCAGTTATTCGCTGGGATGGGTGGAGCCGCATGCATCGTGTCAATCACCGGCAAGAGCGGTAACGCGATGGTGGGGGTCTACTTGGCACTCATGGCGTTGATTGCTTTCATCCTCCCGGTCGCGTACCAGTCGGTCGCTTATGAGGGGCGGAAGGCGGGGCTCTTCTGGCTCAACCTAAGTTATAACGGAGTGGCGCTTCTCGGGCAGGCGGTGATAGTCGCGGTCTGGAGTTAACTTTGCCATTGTGATTCGGAGATCGCTCCTACCACTGTGCGGAGGTAGAAACAGAGTTTGTGGCGTGACTGTCTGAACTGTGATTTGTGTGATTTGTGTGATTGAGTGATGGGCTATGATTAAAAGCGAACATAAGCATTCGGTGTTGACGGGGAACGTGGTTGGCTGTGCCATGACGGTTCATTCTGCGTTAGGCAATGGATTTCAGGAAGTCATTTATCAGAGGGCATTAGCAATCGAAATGGTAGATCAACGCATTGTTTTCAGCCGTGAGCACGAGATGCCTATCTACTACAGAGGGCAGCAAATTGGCACGCGAAGAGTTGATTTCTTGATTGAAGGTGTTGTCTCTGTTGAATTGAAGGCAATTATCCAACTGGATGAAGTGCACCTGGCGCAGGCAATCAATTATTTGGAGGCATACGATCTCGAGGTTGGGTTACTAATCAACTTTGGCGCAAGAAGTCTTCAGTTTAAAAGAGTAACCAACAAAATGTTCAAGCAAAAAGATCAAGGTAATCCCAAAATCCTATAAATCACAGTCCAGACAACTATGGCGCTGAAGAAATCACAAATCTACGCCTCGCTCTGGCAGAGTTGCGTGACTGTCTGAACTGTGATTTGTGTGATTGGGTGATTGGCTATGATTAAAGAAGAACACAAGTTTTCGGTGTTGACGGGGAACGTGATTGGCTGTGGTGGCACTGATAGGGAACAGAAGGAGAACAGAATCATGCATGAAGTCAATTTTCTGGCGGTGTTGGTTGCTGGAATCGTTCCGATGATTATCGGCGCTCTCTGGTATGGCCCGCTATTTGGCAAGCGGTGGCTCGAACTGATGGAGACCACAGCAGAGGAGATTCAAGAAGGTTTCAACCCGTTGAAGACTTATGGTGTGAGCTTCTTGCTGGCACTGGTCACCGCGTTCATCCTGGCGCAGTTATTCGCAGGGATGGGTGGAGCCGCACGCATCGTCTCAATCGCCGGGAGGAGTGGGAACGCGATGGTGGGGGTCTACTTGGCGCTCATGGTGCTGATTGCTTTCATCCTCCCGGTCGCGTACCAGTCGGTCGCTTATGAGGGGCGGAAGGCGGGGCTCTTCTGGCTCAACCTAAGTTATAACGGAGTGGCGCTTCTCGGGCAAGCGGTGATAGTCGCTGTCTGGAGTTGACCCTGAGGTCTTTTTGTCGATTTTCCCCAGCACCGCGGCCGAAGAAGCCGTACGTACCGGGAGCAACAACTGAAGGTTCGTAAATTGGAAAGCCCAAGGCAATCGGGAGAAGCCAATTGGGAAGATGATAAAGCTAGACAAGGTTGGTTTATGACGAAACGGGAACTGGACCAGAGCACACTGGACGAAATCATCCGGCGCGTAGTTGAGGTAGCCCAGCCGGAGCGAATCATACTTTTTGGGTCCGCCGTTCGAGGCGCGATGACACGAAACAGTGACGTCGATTTGCTCATAATCAAAGAGGGTGGCGACGCGAAGAATCTCAGGGCAGGAATTTACGAGAACCTCTACGGAGTGCGCGTTGCCGTCGACGCGATATTGGTTTCGCCAGCGGATCTTGAGCGATACAAGGACAGCAACGCTTTGGTCATCAAGCCTGCCTTGCAGGAAGGTATGGTCGTGTATGAAGCCACCTGAATGATTTCCGCCCGATGATCCGCGAGAGTGGTTAAACCGCGCCAGAAGCAGCCTCGCGATGGCGAAAAACCGCCTTCCCGATGTCTACCTGGAAGACTTGTGCTTCGAAGCTCAGCAGGCCGCGGAAAAAGCCATCAAGGCCGTCATGCTCTCGCGTAACATTGATTTCCCTTATGTACACAACGTGGCTCTTCTACTGTCTATGCTTGAAGAACATGGTATCTCTGTTCCGATCGCGGTTCGCCGTGCTGTAAGGCTCACTCCGTATGCAGTGGACACACGCTATCCCGGCGTGGCGGAGCCAGTTGACGAACATGAATATGTGGATGCGATGGACATCGCAGATATTGTCGTCCGTTGGTCAGAGGAGCTTCTGTGATCGCTTATTTGGAGGCATACGATCTTGAGGTTGGGTTACTAATCAACTTTGGCACAAGAAGTCTTCAGTTTAAAAGAGTAACCAACAAGACGTTCAAGCAAAAAAATCAAGGTAATCCCAAAATCCTATAAATCACAGTCCAGACAATTTTGCTGTCTGAACTGTGATTTGTATGATTGATTGATGGGCTATGATTAAAGAAGAACACAAGTTTTCGGTGTTGACGGGGAACGTGATTGGCTGTGCCATGACGGTTCATTCTGCGTTAGGCAACGGATTTCAGGAAGTCATTTATCAGAGGGCATTAGCAATCGAAATGGCAGATCAACGCATTGTTTTCAGCCGTGAGCACGAGATGCCTATCTACTACAGAGGGCAGCAAATATTGGCACGCGAAGAGTTGATTTCTTGTTAGAAGGTGTTGTCTCTGTTGAATTGAAGGCTATTATCCAACTGGATGAAGTCCAACTGGCGCAGGCAATCAATTATTTGGAGGCATACGATTTGGAGGTCGGTTTACTAATCAACTTTGGCGCAAAAAGTCTTCAGTTCAAAAGAGTAACCAACAAGATGTTCAAGCAAAAAAATCAAGGTAATCCCAAAATCCCATAAATCACAGTCCAGACAACTATGGCACTGAAGAAATCACAAATCTACGCTTCCCTCTGGCAAAGCTGCGACGAATTGCGCGGCGGCATGGATTCCTCCCAATACAAGGACTACATCCTAACGCTGCTGTTCATGAAGTATGTCTCGGACAAGTACGCCGCAAAGACCGGCGCGCTGATTGAAGTCCTCGATGGTGAAGGCTTCGCTGACATGGTGAACCTGAAAGGTGACATTGAGATTGGCGAAAAAATCAACAAGATTATCGGCAAGTTCGCCGAAACAAACGACCTCAAGGGTGTCATCGATCAGGCGGATTTCAACGACGAGAGTAAGCTCGGCGCCGGCAAAGAGATGCAAGATCGGCTCTCCAAGCTAGTTTCCATTTTCGAATCCCTCGATTTCCGCACCAACCGTGCTGAGGGCGACGATCTGCTCGGCGACGCCTACGAGTACCTCATGCGTCACTTCGCCACCGAGTCGGGCAAGAGCAAGGGACAGTTCTACACGCCCGCGGAGGTCTCTCGCATCATGGCGAAAGTGATTGGCATTGGTTCAGACACCCGCTTGCAACACACAATCTACGATCCCACCTGCGGCTCCGGTTCGCTACTGCTGAAAGCGGCTGACGAGGCGCCACACGGCATCACCATCTATGGTCAGGAAAAGGACAACGCCACTTACGCGCTTGCGAAGATGAACATGTACCTTCACGGCTATCCAACCGCCGGTATTTGGCATGGCAACACATTATCTCTTCCATACTTCAAGAGTGAACGGAATGGCTTGAAGACCTTCGATTTCGCTGTGGCTAATCCGCCTTTCTCCGATAAAGCGTGGACTAATGGTCTCAATCCGGCACACGACGAGTTCCGTCGCTTTGAGTACGGGGTTCCGCCCGCCAAGAACGGCGATTACGCCTTTCTGCTACACTTCATCGCGTCGCTCAACAGCAGGGGAAAGGGTGCTATCATTCTTCCCCATGGCGTACTGTTTCGCGGCAACAAAGAGGCGGATATCCGCAGAAAGCTTATTCAACATGTCTTCATGAAAGGAATTATCGGTTTGCCCGCCAATCTCTTCTACGGCACCGGCATCCCCGCCTGCATTCTGGTTATCGACAAGGAGAACGCCCACGCCCGCACCGGCATCTTCATGATTAACGCCAGCAAGGGCTTCCTCAAAGACGGCAACAAGAACCGCCTTCGCGCCCAGGACATCCACAAGATTGTGGATGTCTTCAATAAGCAGACTGAGCTTGAGGGTTACTCCCGCATGGTGCCGGTATCCGAATTGCCGATCCCGCCAACGATTACAACCTCAACATCCCGCGCTACATTGACGCCAGCGAACCGGAAGATTTACACGATCTTGACGCGCATCTGAACGGCGGCATCCCCGACTCTGACATTGACGCGCTTGACACCTATTGGACGGTATTTCCTTCGCTGCGTCGAGAATTGTTCAAGGGTAACGGGAGACACGGGTACAGCGACCCAAAAGTGGAAACAAAACAGGTAAAAGCCACTATCCTCAATCATTATGAATTCAACGCTTTCCTACAGCGAGTGACTGCCAGTTTCAACGCTTGGCGAGATGCCCACGAAGCTCTCCTGTTAGGCATTGATGTTGGAACGTCCCCGAAAGAAATTGTCCACGCTATGTCCGAGGAGATACTTCAGCGCTTCGCCGAAATGCCGCTGCTTGACCGGTACGATGTCTACCAACGGCTAATGAACTACTGGGAAGAGACGATGCAAGATGACATTTACCTTATCGCTACTAATGGCTGGGGGGAGGCAGCCCAACCACGCGATGCCATTGAGGACAAGAACAGGAAAATCAAGGAGACGCCCGATCTGACGCTTAAACGCAAAAAGTATAAGATGGACCTAATTCCGCCCGCGTTGATTATTGCACGATACTTCGCCGACGAACAGCAGGTTCTTGAGACGCTACAAGCGGAGAGAGAGGACGCCGCCAGCGCGTTTGAGGATTTCGTTGAGGAACACACCGGAGATGAGGGTTTGCTGATGGACGCGGTAAACGACAAAGGCAACGTCACTATGGGCAGCATCAAGGAACGGCTAAAGGGAATCACACCGGATTTGGTGACGCCACTCGACAAGGAAGATACCGACGAGGAACGGAATGCACTTGAGCGTTGTCTGTCCCTGTTAGAGACTAAGTCCAATGCGGACAAGGCGGTCAAAGACGCGCAAAATGCGCTCAATACGAAGGTGTTGGATCGTTACGCGACGCTCACGGAAGCAGAAATCAAGACGCTCGTCGTCGAAGACAAGTGGTTCGCCAGCATCCAATCGGCGATTGAAACCGCAGTGCAACGCCTGACGCAGCAACTCACCGGTCGAGTGAAAGAGCTAGAAGAGCGGTATGCGCAGCCATTGCCGGAACTGGATAGCGAGGTAGAGGCATTGAGTGCGAAGGTTGAGGATCACTTGAGGGTAATGGGATTAGGGTAGTTATGAATCTAACGGCGAGTCAACAAAGGCTACCAAAAGGCTACAAACAGACTAACATTGGGGCACTTCCAAGCGAGTGGGATGCAGTGCCCCTTGGCGAACTCTTTACATTCAAGAACGGTCTAAACAAAGCCAAGCGTTTTTTCGGGACAGGGGTTCCTATCGTTAATTATATGGATGTTTTTGAGCATCCGGGGCTAAGGGCGGAACACCTATCGGGGCGGGTAAATCTAAGTCCCGAAGAGATTAGGAACTTCGTAGTGAGGCTAGGAGATGTGTTCTTTACTCGCACATCGGAAACTGTTGAAGAGATTGGTGTCGCAGCCGTTATGCTAGACGAGCCTTGCGATACCGTATTTAGTGGCTTTGTTCTTCGTGCTCGACCCCGTAATGTGCGTCTCAACCATCGTTACAAGCAGTATTGCTTCGCGCCCAAGATTGTCAGATCTCAGATTGTATCAAATGCAACATACACAACACGTGCCTTGACCAATGGGCGAGTATTGTCCGCTGTGTGGATTGCAGTCCCGCCCGAGAACGAACAATGCGCCATCGCTGAAGTGTTATCCGATGTAGATGGGTTGATTGGGGCGTTGGACGCGCTAATTGCCAAGAAGCGGGCAATCAAAAAGGCAGCCATGCAGCAACTCCTCACCGGCAAGACGCGCCTGCCGGGATTTGGCGGGGAGTGGGCGACGAAGCGACTTGGGGACGTTGTCATTTGCCTAGATAATGTTCGTATACCCTTAAACGAAATCGAGAGAGCTAATATACCCGGTCCTTATCCATATTGTGGAGCTAATGGCGTCCTTGATTACGTGAATGACTTTGTTCTTGATGATGACGTTATTTTAATTGCTGAAGATGGAGGATATTTCGACGAGTATGCTAACCGGCCGATAGCCTATCGAATGTCAGGCAAAATCTGGGTAAACAATCACGCGCATATCCTAAAAGCCAAACCTAATTACAGTCAAGGATTCATATTTTTTTCTTTGGTCCACAAGAACATTCTCCCATACTTAACCAGCGGAACGCGCGCTAAACTAAATAAGTCAGAGATGAATAAAATTGAGGTGACTTTCCCAATCAACAAAGCGGAACAAGAAGCGATTGCATCTGTGCTTACTGACATAGACCTTGAGATCTCGGCACTTGAAGAGCGCAGAAACAAGACCCGCGCAATCAAGCAGGGAATGATGCAGCAACTGCTCACGGGGCGGGTGCGGTTGGTTAAATCGGAATAATTTAATATATGGATATTATTTTTTCAAATCAGGAAATCACAGCATTAATAGAAGAACGCAAGGTATTATCAGACAACAGGCGTAGCAAATTTAGAAAAACAAGGAATCGTGGAAATGACGAATATCGTCTAAATATGACTGGAACAGAGGGGAACAATTTCCAGGTTATTTAGGAGTTACGCGGAGCAGATAGACACGGACAGTAAAAAGCAGTAAAATAAGGAACGAGGAGGTAAGTATGGTGAAACCAACCCGGCTTGATTACTGTCAGTATCTGCTGAGCAGTCCAATTAACTATACCTTAACGCACTTCGCCGACCACAGCGAAGATTTCAGTCATGATATGATAAACCGTTATCTGGCGGGAGATTGTATTCCTCCTCGCTTGGTGTGGGAAAACGTTAAACCTCATCTGGTTCAAGTTGAAGAAGGATATGTCATCTTTGATGACACGGTTTTAGATAAAAAGCACGCTAGGCATATTGAGTTAGTACGTCGTCAATACAGTGGCAACGCCCGGGGTGTTATCAACGGCATCGGAGTAGTTACTTGTGTCTATGTGAATCCACTGCTAGACCGTTTCTGGGTAATTGACTACCGGATTTACGACCCAGAAGGAGACGGCAAAACGAAGTTAGACCACGTCAGAGACATGTTATCTCTACTGGTCTACCAGAGACAACTTCTCTTTCAAGCAGTGCTGATGGACAGTTGGTATGCTACCAAAACCGTGATGCTACACATTGAAAACTTGGGAAAAGTCTACTACTGCCCACTAAAAACCAATCGGCTGGTTGACGATTCAAACGCCAATAAACCGTACCAACGCATTGACAACTTAGCTTGGACACCGACCGAACTTCATGAAGGCAAACGTATCAAAATCAAAGGGTTTCCCAGAGACCACAAGGTGAAATTATTTCGGGTGGCGTCTGATACCGGACGCACGGATTATGTCGTCACTAACGACTTAGCACAAAACGACACTTCAGTGACACAACAGGCGTGTAACTGGCGGTGGAAGATTGAGCAATTTCACCGTGAAGCCAAACAACTCACCGGTCTCGAAAAATGTCAATGTCGATTGGCACGGATTGTTCGCAACCATATCGGTTGTGCATTGTTAGTTTGGATTCGACTTGCAACTATGGCGTACCAGACTGGACGAACCATTTATCAGGTTAAACACGGGATGCTGGAAGCGTATTTACGACAACAGTTAAAATCTCCGGCTATTAACATGGCGCTTGCGTAAGTCCTATTCGTATTTAATCATTCCGTCGAACCCCCCTTCAACAGAGTTTGCTAGCTCCGTCTCGGTACGTTTTATTACTCAACCAGCACCCCGTTAGGTGCTTCGTAGATGATGTTAAGTCGTTCCAATCTCTTGTGAGAGGCTGCAAATCTTATTGAGTTTCACTTTGTAGCAGTCGGCCCGTTCTGTTCAAAAATTGTACAAAGGTGTAGCGTAAATGGACACAGTTGTGTCAGCATAACACTTCATTGTCGATTCGTCAGTTTTCTCGCAGCAAGCACCGTCTGGCTCTCCCACACCACTCTTTGCTTGCGATTTTGGCACGGTATTTGCTTTCTCTACAAAACAAATGAAAAATTCGCTGATAATCTTCCGATTTTGTGGAAGGTATAGATTAAATTATCCAACCCTTTGAAATGTTCAATGCCTTTCAAAGGGTTCACCCAAGGAGAATCTAATGATTAGAAATATGAAAGTCGCTATGAGAAAAATTGGGGTGTTATTGATGCTGGGGGAGATATTTCTCTTGACCATCAGCGTACGCAGCAGTAATGGTCAATTCGCCGGTTCAATCGTATACGACCCGGGCGACGATCATATTTGGATAATGAATGTAGACGATTCTCAGAGAGTATCGGTTACTGACGGGCAAGGGGAGATTAATCATCCAGCTTGGTTCCCTGACGGGGAAGAAATCGCTCTTGCCTCGAACAGAGATGGTAGCGGGGATATCTATATCGTCAATAGCAACGGAACTGAACTCCGGCAGGTAACACGCGATGCTACTCTCGATATCTGTCCTGACTGGTCGCCCGATGGCCAAAAGATTGTCTATTCGTCAGACTTTCAAATCTCTGTTATTGATGTGGACGGGGGCAAGTCTATCCAGCTTACTCACACCAATGTTGACAAGGGTATTCTGAATGAGTATCCAACTTGGTCGCCCCGCGGGAATGAGATTGCCTATAAATCGAATGGGCAAATCTGGGTAATGGACACAGATGGCAAGAATGCTGAGCAATTGACAGATAATCTTGGACAGAGCACCCAGCCGGCCTGGTCGCCCGATGGCGACCGCTTGGCTTATATGCACCTAGATATTTCAGAAGAATGGGACGTTAGCCTCATCGGTAGGGACGGTAAGGGTCTCCGAAGAATCAGAATGCGCGGCACCATAGAAAGGAGCCCGCGTTGGCTACCTGATGAGCATCATATTGTCTTTGTCTCCAAGACATGGGGAGGAAATGTCCAGCGGGACGGCATGTATGTAGTGAATGTAAATGATACACTTCGACCGAAGTTACTCAACAAGGTCACCGCCAATTGGATTGATTGGATTGATGTCATTGTACCTTCGCTCGGAATGTCCCCAAACAGCCTAACAGCAGTAATCTGGGGGCAGATTAAAAAGTCGCTATCCGATTAGGCTCTCTACTCAACGCTGCCAGATGAGGTGCAAATATGTTCAACTTCCGACAAAACAGAGGGATGAATCGAGGTCGTTGGTTTAACATCGTTATAATTTTATTAGTCTTTTTTGGCAGTGCCATATTATCCGCCGATGGGTGGGGGCAGGCGCCCAGAACGCCTAAAATTGCCTTCACCTCGTTTAGGGGTGGCAACGACGATATTTACCTGATGGACGCTGATGGGAAAAATCAGCGCAATCTAACCAATCATCCTAGTGGTGACTACACGCCAGCATGGTCACCCGACGGTCGGCGAATCGCTTTTTATTGGCAACGACCAGAGGGCAGTGGACTCTACGTGATGGACGCCGACGGGAAAAATCAATCACCAAGATTATCCAAAATCAAAGGATTCGTTTGCCGAGATTTATTAGTGATTCTTGTCGGAATCGGCTGTTTTTCTCTCATCTGCGCCGGGAGTGGTCTGTTCACTCTTCCAAAATTTGCAATTCCTAAAAGAGATACCTCCGAGATGAAAATGATAATGAAAATTGTATTGATTGTTTGTCTCACGCTAGTATTACTCAACTCACATGCGTTCCCGATGCTACAAGGCAAGCTTTTGTTTTCTTCTTACCGTGAAAGTCGTAATAGACAAATTTATGTTATGAACCCGGATGGCAGTCAGATTCGCCGGTTGACGCACAGTCTGGAGAATGAGAGTGACACTGCACCGGTCTGGTCTCCGGATGGCAGTCAGATTGCATTCGCAAGTTCTCGTGACGGCGGCTGGAATATCTATGTCATGGATGTTGACGGCGCAAATGTCAAGCGGTTAACCGATAATAACCTTGATTTCGGGTTTGCCTCAAGACCGAGTTGGTCCCCGAACGGGGAAAAAATCGCCTATGAGGGGCAGGCAGGACTTGGCAGATCGATTTTTGTGATGCATGCTAATGGGAAAAAACCTTTGCGCCTGACTGACCAAGGCTTTGTGCATTTGCGTCCGCGATGGTCGCCGGACGGTAACAGGATTATCTATAAGTCATCAAAAGACGGTACTGTGAATGATGCTAGTCTAAATATCATGACAAAAAATGGACAACATATCGAAACACTCCGCATACCTCGAACATGGGCTTTAACTAGCGGCTACAGTTGGTCATCGGATGGGACACATATTGCCTTCACTGGACGAGAAGAAAAGGGTGAATTTAGCGAAGATAACTGGGATATATATCTTTACGATTTGAACGCCGATCGGATTCTCAATCTCACCAACGACCCTACAGGCGATTATCAGCCCGATTGGTCGACGAGCACTCTAGCGGTCGAACCTAAGCATAAGCGGTTGATTAGCGTCTGGGGTCGTCTCAAATTGGCGGAAGGTAAGAACTAAGACGTGACCCGTGAATTGCAATCCGGAAACGCCAATCGTATCGGAACAGCGTTTTCAAGAAGCAATCACTTTCCTTTCTGCAAATTAAACCGATGCTTCAACAGTAAACCCACCAACTAGAGAATAGTTCGCAGCATAATGATACAGCTTAGCATTCACTTCCAATATTCCCTCTGGCGTGTGATGCGCACCTTCCTTCGACCAAATGGCGTTGTTTGCTTCCACACTCTCCCAAAGCGTCACCCAGGCATAGTCATGTTTTGACGGTGCGACCCCCACAAAGTTCCCCTGGTATCCTTTGAGAAATTCAACCTGCAGACACCCAGGCAGGGAACGTGTCGCAGGCAAATATTCACGTGACATAAAATCTTCGAAGATTTCGGAATCCACATTCTGTTTTAATTCAACAGTATGAATTGCACGGAAACGAGGCATGTTCTACTCCTAACTTGATACAAAACTCTTGCCAGTTCTTAGAGCACAAATGTAATGCTGTACGGCGAAAAACAGTTGTATCGGAGCGATTGAGTCTGCTTCCCAACGCGCTCCGCACCGACGGTAAAACAAAAATGGGAAAGCAGAAAACCCCTCTGCATCCCCCATTGAAGACTGCGTACACCGCTTTCCAAAGCTATCTGCCCGCTATAAACGCTTCTAACATCTCTCGCGCTTCGGTGTCAGCATATTGGACCGGTGGTGACTTCATGAAGTAAGCGCTGGGACCATAGAGCGCGCCGGCGATGCCGCGATCCTGAGCAATCTTGCAGCAGCGTATCGCGTCGATGGCGATGCCTGCGGAGTTTGGCGAATCCCAGACCTCCAATTTAACTTCAGCCCTGACGGGAATGTCCCCAAATTCTGTGCCCTCCAGATAGAGATAGCACCATTTCCGATCTAACAGCCAGGGAATGTAGTCGCTGGGCCCTATATGAACGTTGTCCGGCGAGATGTCATGGTCCAATTGCGAAACAACCGCGTTTGTCTTGGAGATTCGCTTCGATTCCAAACGCTCCTTCTCCAACATGTTCTTGAAGTCCATATTGCCGCCAACATTCAACTGGGAGGTCCGGTCAAGTTTCAAACCGCGGTCACTCATCAGCTTTGCTAGAGCCCGATGTACAATTGTCGCCCCGAACTGTGCCTTGATGTCGTCCCCAACGATAGGTAATCCAGCAGCTTCAAACTTCGCCCGCCATTGGTCGTTTCTCGCAATAAAAACGGGCATACAGTTCACAACGGCGCACCCGGCGTCCAGCGCTTGAGCCACATACCACTTTGTAGCCTCTTCGCTGCCCACGGGTAGATAGTTAATAAGAATATCAGTTTGCGTTTCGCGCAGCACGGAAACGACATCAACCTCTTCGGCGGTTGACTCTTCGACAGTCTCACGGTAGTATTTTGCGAACCCGTCCATTGTGCGTCCGCGTTGGACACTAACGCCCGTTGTGGGCACATCCGAGAATTTGATTGTGTTGTTGGGTTCAACGAAAATGGCGTCAGCGACATCGCGTCCTACTTTGTTACTATCAACGTCAAAGGCTGCCACCACGTTAATGTCACTGATATGGTAATCGCCCAGCCTCACATGCATGAGACCGGGGACGAATTCAGCCTCCGTTGCATCCCGATAATATTGAATCCCCTGAATCAGTGAGGAAGCGCAGTTCCCCACGCCGACAATCGCAGTACGTATCTCAGACATAACTTTGCTCTCCTAGTTGGTCTATTTGATAACTTGTATGTTTATAGGCATCATCGGTAAGATGTTCTCGAACATCTGAACCAAATGCTGATGCTGACAAATAAGAACTGGTAAGGCGGAAAATGCGGCTAGTGCCCCATTGGGTCTGTACGTAAGCTGCCATCGTTTTCAACGGTCATTTTCCAACGTTTGCCATTGGGGGAACGTAAGATTACGCCGCTTCCGACGGACGAAAACTCCACGTCTCCACTGTCAGTAATCTCTACTCTCTTTCTGTAATTTGCACCATCAAATCCGCTCTCCACTACAAGGTTTGAATCCCCGTTCTTGTTTTTTACATCTACGTTTATTCGCCAGTTGACCTGATGAGCTATCTCTCCGTCGTGTGTCTTCCCAATCCATCTGAGGTAATCAGAATCGTAGGCGCCCATCTTTTCTGGATCGGGCTGATGGATGGTTAGGCTGTCGATTGGTCGCTTCAGCTTGCCACCAATTCGGGTAACCCCGAGCGCGATGGTGCCGTCTTCATTCATTCGCATGGCTTCTGCCGTGAAATTTTCCTCGCCCTTGTTCAATCCCCCTTGCACCGTCATGAACACTAGTGGTCGCAGCTTGCCTTGTCCGTGAGCCTCAACAATTATTCCATACACTCCGTTCTTAGTGCCCAACCCGCTGTAACTAATCATCTCGTGATCGGTCGCTGTAGGGTGAATGCGATGGATTGTTAGTTCTCCAATAGCGTCCAAATCGGGAAGTTTGCCCGCTGTCGGAAGCAGGTCGATGGCGCATCGCATGTAATCGCCCTGCGGCTCAAGAGTAATGTTGCCGCCCCTCTGTGCCCGAATTAAATCTCCGATGGGCGCAGCGCCAGGTCCTACGCCGCCATAACCCAGCCGCAAATTATTTGACCACTCCAGAATACCGCCCGGGTGTAGCTTAAAATCTGGAACAGAGATACGATGGCTTAAGGAAAGTGGTTCTGTTACTCGTTTTGCCGGCGGTGACACCAAAATTAGTTTGCGATTGTCAACGTCGTCATCATCGGAAACCTCATGAACAGTAATACCTCCGGCACCAACCAACAGAAATACTATTAACGCTAGAGTTGCAACCGACCAACACCAACCAGTACGAACCTCAGTTACTCTCTCAGTCATTGCCTTCTCCGTTGATTATAACATTCATCTCATACAATTTTCCACAAAATCTAGGAACTCTTCACCTTTGCATCACAGTGCTAAAAGAGGCTTCAGTGCCAGATTCGCTGACATCAATCGCCGTACAGATCAAACTAAAAGCGCGGCAGCTCATGTCGTACCCGCCGTGTGTTGTATTCCAGTTGATACCGTAGATGCTCTAAATCGTTGGGGTAATTCTCACCTTCACGATATGGATAGGCGGACATGTCGTGAAATGGCAACGGATCGACGGTCTGCGAAAAGAGCGTATTGATGTCGCCATCCTTATCCCAACCATCGCTGTACAGAATAAAATCTCGCACCCACCCATCTTTCAATGGCGGTAACTTCGCCGCGTCAAACTCAACGGTCATTTCGTCGCCCGCATTCAAAATGACATACATATCATCTATGTGCTGCAGCAGCGGCGTGACATCCCCGTAGCGGGTATAATTCCCCGCAAGGTCCCGCCACTGTGCATCCTTGAGGACTTTTTCATAATTGAACAGGTGTGGCGCATGGGGTGTTGGGCGATACATCTCAGAGAAGCCGCGATAGTGAAGATCTGCGCTATGGGGAGGTAATTCTGTTATCTGCATGGGTACGTCAGGTTTGCCGATTGTGAAAAACGCCGAATCCCAATATATCTGCATATCTGTTGAAATTTTCACCCGCCGATCCGCAGAAAGGAATTTGCCCGTTAAATCTACGACGATTGTTTTGTTCTTCCCCGCTGGTATTCCAATCACGTCAATGACCGTTTGCCAGTTGCCCCTACTGTTTCGCACTTGTAGGTGTGGGAATCTCGGGCTGAGCGACGGATTTTGGGAGAGCGAAACGTTGATACTCGTGTCTGTAGGGAAAATCCAACCGGTGAGAAACAGCATAACCGGTTGGTCGTTGGGCACATCGCCAAGGTCGAGAATGACAGAATGCGGCTCAACGACCCCTTGAAACTTACCGGGCTCATGTTCGACGGCATATCGATAGTCGAATTCCATGAGTGCATCGGAAACATCGTTTCCGTGGGAATCGAATGCGGCGTGCGGTCGGTGAATCTCCTGTGTTACAAAGATCTTGAATTCAGGAATCGGTGGTGGGCTGTATTTCTCATCAACGAAAATCTGCGTTCCCGCGGGGTGGTCCACCACAAACAGCTTAACCTCATCAACATAGGCGGTTTCCCAGAGTTCCTCTGTAACTTGCAGTGAATAAACGCCAGATTTGGGTTTCATGAGATCGCCCGAGATTTTGACATAATCGGCAGTTTCAGCTGCCGCGAGGAACCCCATCGGCGTAGCCATCCCAAGCGGGCTGCGCCACAAGAGATCTGTCAGAAATTGATAGTTCTCGCCATCGTAGACGTACAAGAACGGGCAACAGCCCTTCAAAATCTGTTTTTCAACGATGCGCTGATTCGTCTTGGGCAGGATAAGATTCTGGGGAACGCCGTTCGTCCAGACCACCCTCAACACATCCCCCTGCTCTGCAGGTCCCAGTCCGAAATGGGTAATAGGTTCGATGACATTTCTCATCTGGTAAAGATCGCCAGCCTTGAGTTCAACTCTGGATGCGATACCGTCGATGTTGACCTTGTTATTGCCCGCAGTAACCCCTTCTAACCGCACTTGCAACCATCCGTTCTTGTTCCCTCCGTCGTTTCGTAACGCGAAAACCTGACCCTCATCGTTAATCATAAATAGATCAAGAGCACCATCGTTATCGTAGTCGCCGACCGCGCCATCAGTACCGGCGGTGATACCGTCCGGAAGCAATCCCGAAGTATCGGTAAATCGCGCGGTCCCGTCATTCCGAAAGAGCAAAACACCCCTACCAATTCCGTCTAGTCGTTTCCCGATTACCCAAAGATCCAAAAAACCGTCGTTATCATAATCGAGGAAATGAGCATCCCAACCTCTAACGCCATTTGTCGCTGCTATTCCCGCCTGTGAACGGTTATCGTGAACAAACGTGGCGTCCCCCCGGTTGCGATAGAGCTGATGAGGCGTATCGCCGCCTGTCCCCAAAAAGAGATCGAGATCGCCGTCATTTTCGTAATCGCCGACTGTAACCGTCGTGAAGAACACATCCTGCGAAATGCCTAGTTCATCGGTTACCGCCCGCATCTTTCCCTGACGCAAATTGGTGTAAAGGGTGCACCCGCTCCCACCATTCACGATGAATAAGTCGACATCGCCATCATCATCAAAATCGCCGAAGGCGGCGTCAAGACCACCCTGCGGATCAGAGGGCAGAAATGTCTGATGCGTCACATCGGTGAATGAACCGTCGCCATTGTTCCGATGCGCGCTAGTTTCAATATCGCTGACTATCATCTTATCGAGGTCGCCGTCGTGATCATAATCGACAAAGAGTACCTCGGCGCCAACTCTGGGTTGTGATTGAAGCTCAAACCCTTCGCCTACATTCTTACGCAGCTTCTCCTGTTTCTTCACTAGGACGTATAAATCTTGGTCACTGTCCTTGTCAATGTCGACAAAGGCTGCGGCATCTCCGTATTCCCCCGGTAGGCGAGATACAAACACCCCGTCTTCGTTCTGGAAAAAACCGCGAACGGATTCCTCGCTGTTTCTAGCAAAAAGCGTGTACAGGTCCAAATCGCCATCGTTGTCCGAGTCCGACAAAATAATCTTTGTTTTCTTTCCCGCCAAACTGCTTAGTCCAAGTTCCTCCGTAACATCGACATAGCGCATTTCAATTGGTGGGCTTAGTTTTGCTACCACACGGGATTTGAAACCGGGGCTAAATTCTTCAATGGGGTGCCCAATAATGTCAGTTACAAGCTCCCCGATTCCTTGCTGGTAGCGAGGCGTGTTTCTTTGGACGTTATTGAAAATCCGAATATTTCGAGATGCCCCCTTTATATCACCTTGGTTAAGCAGAAGCAGTCCCTGTTTTAAGAACTTCAGGAACTTTTCATCGACATCCCACAACAGCGCATGTAATTCCATACAAATCTGCTTCGCTTCTTCAATATGCTCGCGTTGCAGAAGCGATTGCGCCAACTGGAGTAGCACGACGACATTTGTTGGGGTGTCCTCGCGCAGTGTCCGCAGGTGCGTAATTGCCCGTTCAATCGCCTCAGGGTCATTACGTTGACCCAAATAGTGGCGCACTAGCCTATATCGCATCTCCAAATCGTCGGG
This sequence comes from Candidatus Poribacteria bacterium, assembly GCA_965198175.1. Lineage (GTDB taxonomy): Bacteria > Poribacteria > WGA-4E > WGA-4E > PCPOR2b > JAPPKS01. The sequence continues at coordinate 3,940,125 of OZ240245.1, read as the reverse complement.
CGCGAGTTTTACAGCTTCCTGAATTTCTGCGACCATTTCTTCCGGCTTGTCCTGCCATTGATAGACCTCTGCGAGGATAAAATGCAACTGGCTATCCATCGGCGCGACTTCAAGCCCCTGTTTTACCCAAGCTTCGGCCTCTTCGCTTTTTTGGCGACGAAGATACGCTACCGCGAGATTGCCGTACCCAATAGGCTCGTCCGAGATGATATCCACCAGTGCCTCAAATTCCGAAATCGCCTTGCTCGGTCGAGACTCTTCGAGGTAAGCGAGCCCGAGGTTTTGGTGACGTATCGCTGTCTCAATGATGTCCGAAGGACTGGGCGCCTGTGCAGACGCAGTAAAGAGGTGAAGTGGAAAAAGCGTGGACAGCAAGAAAATGTGGACGCTAATGCGTATTATTTTTGTCGTAGACATCGTGGTCGTTCCTCCTCATTGTTTGATTTGCGCATTCTCTGCTACACTGACACATCGCACATAAAAATCGGTGGATAGTGATAGTAGGTAATCTCCGGCGATGATCCCCCTACGAAACTCTGCGCCATCTCAATCGCTTCAGTGAGGTTCTTCGCGTAGTCAAAACCCATGCGACGTACCGCTTCGACACTCCTCGGTTTGACGAAAATCACTTTTCCAAGATAATCAAGCGCATAGCAGCCCCAATACCACATGTAAAAGGGATGTACACCGTGATAAGCATAGGAGTTTCGATAGAGTTCGATGTATCTAGGGTTATGGGCGAACGACTCTTCGTACTTCTTTTCGATTTCGACTGGGTCGGTTGTTTCCGTAAGGACTTGTTCGAAAAAGTCAATGTATGACGGGTGATGGACTTTGTGAAATTTGTAATCAACGGGGTGAGTGAAAATTGCCACGCCCCCTTGTCGTACCAAGGGCAGGTTGTGATAAAAATTAAAGGCGTACCCCAGCGTCATACACATGACTAGAATTGGGTTCATAATCGAATTCACGTTGTAAGGCCCCACATACGGAACGCCTGTGATTATAATATCTGCCTGACCATTGACAGTGACCAACTGCTGTTTGTAAACATTTTCAAGAGTCTTCTCATGAACCGGTTCTGTGTGTCCCGCGTGCACGCCCGTTAATCCGTAAGGGGCGCGCATGCTCTGCATCACGGCACGAGCCATGGCGTTCGGCATAATATCAAGGCTGGTTTTGTTGATATGGAAATTGAGCCGATCAAGGAGATTTAAGTCTTTCTCGCGCTTTTCAAGGTAAGGGAACAATTTCGGGAACGTGGCGTTGTTGAGGGTGGTTTCTATCGTAAAAAAGTTAATATGTTCCGTTATCACTTTCCAAATCCGCTGACAGGAGTGATGCAGTGCGGACTTTGGCGGGTGCATATACGACAAAGAGCGCATCAGAGTATGCGTGTTGTGGTGATGACGAATGCTTCGATAACTACATATGCCGGTCGGCAGTGATTTGTACCCGCCATCCATCGCGACGAGGTTGATATTTACATAGATTAACAGATCTGATTCCGCAATTCGGCGATTGATTTCGACCTCTTCTCCCATTTCAGTTTTTCCGAGAAAAGAGAGATTTTCTTTGTCTTCGGCATCGTGATTATACAATCCATCCGGATAGAACCGATTAAAAGTCTTTGCGCCGACGCACCGTTTGAGTTCAGCGGGTGTCATACGCCGGTGGAGCCCCAACGCCGCTATCAGATGAATATCATCAATTCCCGCGTCAGCGAGTTCTCTGAGGACAATTTCGATAATTCGTTGGCGTACATCCGGCGTTTTCATCGGCGGCAGCGGCAGCGAGAGATCGTCGAACGCAATCGTTACCTTCATGCCGGGGCGGAGTTGGGCTGAAAGCGGCGCTGCACCCAACGGATTTTCGATCGCGTGTTTTATAGCGGTTGTGTCATCCGCAATCGGTGTTAGCGGAGTCGGCGGATAGATTACGCGAGTCCCTTTGGGAAGGCGATCATAGAGGAAACCATCCCCATAGTGGAACAGATACTTTTGGTTGGAATCCTCGACGTAAGTAATAAGGTCGCCTCTGTCGTTATCGTTCCCCATATATTTTTTCCTTTAATCCTCAATTCACAGTTATGAAGGATTCAACTGTTCACGATGAACGTAAATCGAAGACGGTTTTCACGGAACCGAATTTCCCGGTGTGCAGCGCAGTTTGAATGGCTTGCCGATAATCCTTTAACGAAAATCGCCCCCCGACTAACGGTAATAGGTCGCTTCCCATCTGTTGCAGAAGTCGAATCCCTAGCGCAAAGGTACGAATCTGTTCGCAACCGTAGTATTCCAGACCGTAAGCGTAAACACCTCGAACCCTCAGTTCCTTGTGCCAGAGCGCTGTCCAATCGATGTTTTTCGGAATGGCGGGCATGCCGACAAGCATCACTCGCCCACCCGCACGTGTCAAGCGGAGAGCATCGTCAATTGTCCCTGCGGATGCCACACAATCGAAGGTAAGGTCAACGCCGCCAAGTATGACCGGTTTCCCGAGCTCAGGTTGATAACTTTCAGCCTGAGTCAATTGACAAAAGTCTTCGTATATCTCACTCCCAGGTGAAAGCACGTCATCCGCGCCGAGTTCACGAGCGAGTCTCCGCTGATGTTGATGCTTCCCAACGATAAAAATTCGGCTCGGCTTTGCGAGTTGTCGAATCGCCGCGAGCGTGAGCAATCCAATCGTTCCCGCGCCGAGAATCAGGATTTCATCGGTGTCTTTCACATTGGCTTGCAGTACCCCGTGTAACGCGCACGAAAACGGTTCGATCAGCACGGCGATTTCGTCAGGGACTTCATCCGGCACGCGAAATATCTGATTCTTGTGTGCTACAAAATACTTACTCCACCCGCCGCCGGTGTCCCGGCAGTACCCCGTTTGTACCCCTGCAGAAATATCGCCTCGCGTAATGTTCTCACAACCAGCATAATGCCCTCGTTGGCATTGATGACATTTTGGTTTGATGCCCCTAATCTCGCACGACAAAACCGGTTCAATGACGACGCGATCGCCGATGGCATAGCCTTCAACATGCGGCCCAATCCCTGCTACTTCTCCGACGACTTCATGGCCAAACACGAACGGGCAAGAAGTAAAGGGTGAAAAATACGGACTCCCTTTGGCTGTGATGGTGGCGACATCCGACCCGCAGATCCCACTGAGGCGCGTTTTGACTTTCACCCAATCGGGCGAGGGAAGTGGGGGATCATCAATATCGACCAAACGAGCACACGACAACCATGAAGTGTAAAGCCAGTTCCACCGCTTTCCCAAAAGTCGCGCAATCAAATAGCGCGGCACACTTTTCTTGTACTGAATGGCTTGCATTATTTTGCGTCGACCAATACAACGACTGTCTAGTCCCTTGTCCTGAGCTGCCAACTCCTCCCCGGCAGGTCGGTACGGAAATACTCGATATTTCCCAGATCGGCAAGGGTGACATAGCAAAGACATCCATCGCGCCCGCCGAAAGCCAGATTGGTACAATTGTTCCCCGCAAGCTCAATTTCCAAAAGCACTTCGCCTTGCGGCGAAACTTTGGCAACCGTGCCTTTTCCCCAGCGCGTCACATACAGATTGCCCTCAACATCGCAGCGCATACCGTCCATTCCAAAATCCGCGAACTGGATAAGGGGACGTTTACGACTAATTTCGCCTTCTGGAGAAAGGTCATAAGCCCAGATGTTGCGTTGGTCACTTTCATTGACGTAGAGCAGCCGTTCATCAGCGCTAACCTCGATTCCGTTGGTAGTTCCCATACCACATTCAAGACAAGTAACCGTTCCGTTCGGATCAATCCGCCACAGCTGTCCGGTTGAGTTGGACCAATCAGGGTCGCTCGCATAGATAATGTCGTTCGCGCGGATTGCAATGTCGTTCGGTTGATTCATCGTTAGTGCATGGGCGTGAACGCTGATCTCGCGCGTTTCCATATCGACCTTGAGGATATTGTGGTTGATATAGTCGGCGATAAACATGGAGCCCGCACGATTGAATCGAATTCCGTTTCCAATGCTGCCGTTCGGCAATTCGAGAAATACGCTGCACTCGCCTTCCGGCGTGACTTTCCCAATCGTGCCCTGACGAGCGTAGTTGACGGCATACAGGTTCCCTTCGCTGTCGCAGGCGGGTCCCTCAATGCCCGCAGTGAAACCACCGGGCGCTGTGAAGGAGCGACTCATGAAGAAATGTTTACTCGTTGAAGCGGCGGACATTTCAAAGTTCTCAATCTTCTTTCGGATAAATCAATTATCAAGCCCTAACCGACTAGAGGCGTTAGCCTGATTCAGAACGCTTATCCGTTATCTGCGCCTGTTTTTTCACCGTATTGTACCAGTTGCTGAAAAGCTGGCTTTTCTTCGACTGTAGTAGTGACCGGCGGATATTGGTCCTCTCAGCAGGGTTATTTTCAAATTTTTCCATGTCCGGTTCCTGACGCTCTACAAGTTGGATGAGGTAAACGCCGTCATTGCCTTCAAAGGGTCCGCCAACCGCATCAGTTTCCATATTAAAAGCCGCAAACATAACCTCACGCGATGTCCCTAGCCCTGAAACATAATCGCTAGTTGGAGAGATGGCGAACAAGTGACTTTCTTTAACCGATCTTTCTTTCTTGGCTACCCCTTCCGGTGCCTCATACTTCTTTAGTAGTTCTTCGAGCGACTCATCGCCATCGCGGAAACTGAAAAATCTTTGTGCATCCTCCATCGCCATCTGTTTGGCTCTCTCTTTTTTGATGTCTTCAACTACCTGTTCCTTGACAGTACGCTTCGGAATTGCAGTCCAAGTGTCATCAAGCGCGGGGATGCCGCCAACCTTTTTCTCAAGCACCCTCGCGACAAAATAGGCTTCGATGTCACCATTCGCTTTCTTGGCTTCGACGATATCGCTTACCTCCACTTCCATGTTGAACACCTTATCAATAAAACCGCGATACGTCCATTTGGACCCAATTTTCGGGATATTGGTCGCATCTTGAGAAAACAGTCCCGTGTCTTCCACAGAAATCGACAGATCTGTAGTTCTTTCTCCCTTGACCGCCGCTTCAAAATCCTGAAATTCAACGTCGAAGAGCAGATTTTCCGCCACTGTCTTCGCTTCGTCAATACCATCAATCTGGATTAACTTTTCCCTGATTTGTCGCTTGGCGAGATCGAAAGTCTGAATCTCCTCCGGTCTTCTCTCTTCCAATTTGATGATGTGGTAACCGAATTGCGACTCAACAAGGTCGCTTACCTCACCGGGCTGTAATTCATCAAAACACGCTTTTTCAAAGGGTGCGACCATATCACCACGGGCAAAATAATCGCCCGGTGGCAGTTTCGGGTGACGTCCTCTCAACGCACCTCCCGATTGAGCGGAACCGATGTCTTCGGAATGCGTTTTCGCGAGGTCGGTAAAATCCGCCCCCGCCGCGATTTCAGTCTTCACTTTTTCAAGGAGTTCTTCCGCTTGGGTCTTGATTTCAGCCTTCTGTTCATCCGATGCACCATCCGGAAATTTCACGAGAATATGGCGCGCTTTAACCGCCTCAGGGGTTGTAAACTCACCTTTACGTTCATTGTAGTACGCTTGTACTGATTCGTCTGTGACAAAGTCCTTTGGATCGAGTTTGATGACCCGTAAATTAATCCGATCGTCGATTTTATACTTCTCTTTGTGTCCTTCAAAATAGGTGGCAACTTCGGCATCTTCCACTTCGATGGCGATGGTATATTCCGTATGTTGAAATTGGATGTACTTCAACTTCGCCTTATCATTCTGGAGACGATACTCATTCTCAATCTCTATATCCGTGATGAGGTCTAGTCCCTCTAACTGGCTGCGTAGTGTTTCATAGCTTAATTGTAAACGGACAAATTGGCGGATGAAATTCCGCTGTTGCGCGTTGGACGCATTGTATGCAGCCAGAAACTGAGAATAATCGCCGCGAAGACTGGCCTCAATTTCAGTGTCGCTAATCTGAACGCTATTCAAATAAATCTGCTCTTGAATAATCTGATCAATCACCTGCTGTTCGATGTCCTCGCGTTCAATCGTTAAACCACCTTGATTCTGCTGTTGTTGTCTCTCTAGTTGGTTGCTGACGAGCCGTTCAAATTCGCCGCGCCGCACTTTCTCTCCGTTAATCTGGAGGACAACGTCGCCCTCTCCAGGTCCCGAACTCGAGTTCCCTGACATCGAGCTATACAGCAAAAGAGAACCAATTACAAAAACAACCGCGATAACCCACATGAATATCTGTGCAATAAATTTTTCCCTCAGAAAAACAATCATAGCGTAAATTCTCCTAACGATATCTTGTCGACTTCCGTCAATGTAATCTGAATCCCAAAATAATACTTGATCGATATAAGTTTTTCAAGCAGTTTTTCATAGATTCTCTTAGCATACGCTAACCCGGTTCGGGACAATTCGTTCAGTTTCTTTTAGATGGCTCCGCAAATGGCGATCCCATTGCCATTTACTACAAATATCCACATTCCGCTCCGATGGAGTACAAGACATTGTTACCTTTGCGGACTAATGTGGTTAGGAGGGTTCGCTCCAGCGGAGCGGTATGTTACTTCCCCACCTTTTTCACGCTTGAGAGTTGCTCGTTCGCCGAATCTTGACGCCAGCATAGATGAGTTGATGGTCAATTGGAGGAGATAGCTTTTTAACGTCAATCCGGACTTCATAAACAGGAAACTGCTCCAAAATCGCTGACGCAACTGTTTCGGCGAGCGTCTCAATAAGTTGAAACGACTGCTGCGTGCCAATTTCAACTATCAGATTAGCAACCTGTCCATAGTCAATTGTGTGGGCAAGTTCATCGGTCACTCCTGCCAAGGAGAGATCGCAGGCCAATTCTGCATCAATCTCATACTTCTGCCCAACTTTACGCTCCGATTCCGAAACGCCGTGATATCCGTGAAATCGAAGACCCTTGAGAATAATTCTACCCATTGTTCCCAATCTATGAAAGATTTTCAACCTTTCAAGGGATTCTTGCCCGTTTCCATAACTTCAAGGCAATCAAGATAGCTATTATAGCATAGGATCGTCACGCGTTTCTATGCTATAATTTTCAGGTCCTGCCTTTCTCTTTCGCAATGCTGAAATCAAAAAGGTTCTCTACCTTAGCAAGGGGGTACACGCTTGGCTCGGCGTCTTTGTTCCCCTTACGTTTTGGTCGAGTTCAGTGTAGGTTGGGTTGAGCGATCAACTGACCGAATAGTGAAGGATCAAGGAAACGGATAGTAACCGCGATAATATTTACCTTGTAAATCCATGACAATAGAGATTCTACCCTCCACCAACACCGGCATATAGATGAATCAAGTTTATCGTAGGCCGGGTGGAACACGGTCCGCGAAACATACAACATTGGGCGAATCAGTTCAGGGTCAGATTCTGATTGAACCTTGTTATCTTGTTATGACGTAGCGAAACCCAACGTTTTTTCTGTTAGTCCTAAGTGAAGGTGTCGACAGCTGTGTGTTTGGCGTTCGAAATTGCCGATTTGCGTTTTCGTCGAGATCCTCAGTTTTTTCATTAGGATGTCTCTGACGATTGGGTTTTGCATTGACATAAACCCACATTTTCCTTTATACTAGAAGTATCGCGTTTAACTCACCAAACGTCACTCGTCCGTTCTGCGACGCGCCTCTCCTTTCCGTGACGTTGGTCGATTGACTATCATTTTTTAAAAACACTAAAGTGAAATGAATACAATTCCCGAATTTTTCCGCGATAAAGTTATATTGATCATCGGAGCCACTGGATTCCTCGGCAAACCGTTGGTCGCCAAAATTCTTACGGATCTCCCTGATATCAAAAAGATTTACCTGCTAATCCGCAGTCGCACTGAGCCCAACGGTAAAGTTCGTACTGCCGCAGATCGGTTGGAAGAAGAAATTTTCACTTCCAGCGTCTTCGCAAAATTAAGGCAAATTCACGGGACTGGGTTTGATGGATGGATCCGTGAAAAAGTTTGCGCTGTAGACGGTGACCTCGCAGAAGAACGGCTCGGTCTGTCCGATAGCGATTATGAGCGCCTAAAGAGCGAAGTGAGGATTTTCATCAATAGTGGCGGGCTTGTCAAATTTGACCCATCCATTGATGCGTCTTTGCGGAGCAACACCCTCGGGGCGAAATACGCCGTTGAGTTCGCAAAGCGCTGCAACGATGCCGTGTTAATCCATTTATCGACGGCTTACGTCTGCGGCATGCGGCCGGGAAAAGTCGTTGAAGCGTTGCATCCGACGTATGAAACTTACGCCGAGAGACATCGTGTAGAAACCGGTGAGACGATTCCCAGCACCCTTGAAGCGGACATTGAGGACATTTTACAACTTAGCGAAGGGGTGCGTGCTGAAGCGCACCATTCCTCGCGGACCGTTCAATTCCGTCGCGAAGCCCAACGTCAGTTGGGGGGCGGGAAAAGGAACAGCCAGAAACTCGACGGACAGATCGAAACGGTTCGGAACAAGTGGATCGAAGCGCGTTTGGTAGAGGAAGGTCTAAAACGGGCAAAGTCGCGTGGCTGGAACGATACCTACACCTACACCAAATCCCTCGGTGAACAGATGATTGACAAGGTAAAAGGTGATTTGCCGACGGCGATTGTTCGTCCCTCAATTATCGAAAGTAGCCTTGAGGAGCCGGAACCCGGTTGGCTTGACGGTTTCCGCATGGCGGATCCGATCATCATCGGTTTCGCCAAGGGGCGGCTCCTGGATTTTCCCGGCAAACCAGAAGCCATTACCGACATTATCCCCGTTGATCTCGTTGTCAATGCCATCTTGGCGATAACTTTTCAGACATACCGCAAACGCGGGATCGAGGTCTATCATGTGGCAACGGGATCGCGGAATCCATTGTCCTTCCACGGTATCGTAACGGCAACCCACGATTACTTCGCCCAGTCGCCCTTGTTAGATAAAGGGAAGCCGATTGCGGTCCCTGTCTGGAAATATCCAAGCCTTGAGAAATTTCAACGTCAACTTCGTCTTAAATATCTCATGCTTGCCGTGAGCGGTCGGATCCTCAGCCTGTTCCCACTGAAATCGGCGGCGCAAGCCAACCGTCGCATTGGGGTGATGCAGAATGCGATTGAGGGACTGCAGAATTATATACGCCTCTACGGCACATACACCCGCTTGAGTTTTGAGTTTGAAACCGACAAGACGGAGGGTCTGTTTCGTTCGCTCACGCCGTCGGACCAACAGCGGTTCAACTTTGATGTCTCACGATTTGATTGGAGACATTATCTCCAGGAGGTTCATATTCCGGGCATCAAGCGGCACATCCTCAAACTTGAAAGGGACGAGCGGCAAAAACCCGTACCTGAACGAAGCGAAGAGGGGAATGGCAGTCGAGTCGACGACGCTAGCGACAACTCACAATTCCCATATCGAACCATTCCAGATCTGATTGCCGATCGTGCCAATGCCTATCCGAACAAAACGGCGCTTCAGATGAAAACTGGCGACACATGGGCACGATATTCCTATCGCCAACTCTATGACTTTTCGCGGCGAATCGCTTGTTCGCTCTGGAATCGTGGGTATCGCACAGGCGATCGCCTCATCCTCTTTGCGGAGAATCAACCTGAATGGGGTATCGCTTATTTAGGTGCCACGCAGATTGGTATCACAGTTGTTCCTGTCGATCGACAAACCCCGGAGCGCGAAATGTTTGCGCTTGCCAAATTTACCGGTGCGAAAGCCATTCTAACTTCGGAGACGATTGCTAGTCACCTACACCGCGTCTTGCTTCAGTCCGCCGATGAAACGCCGTCGGTAGCGCTCTTGAACATCAATCGTCTCTGCCAACCTTTTGAATTCGAATATACGACGGAATCGCAATCCCCTTCAATCGAAGGAAGTGACCCGATTGATAATCTACCCGAAATAACCGACGACTTCCCCGACGTGGATATACAGCCTGACACAATCGCCTCAATAATCTTCACAGCGGGCACTACCGTCGAGGCGAAGGGGGTTATGCTCTCCCACAAGAATTTCATCGCAAACGTTCTCGCTGTTGCACAAGCATTGCCGCCCCGCGATACAGACCAGTTCCTGTCAATATTGCCCTTGCACCATGCGTTGGAGTTTACCTGCTGTTTCCTGATGTCGATTTATGGCGGTGCCACAGCGACCTATCCCAATACACTTAAGCCCACGGTGGTTCTAGAAACGATGCAGGAGACAAAGACGACCGTCGTGATTGGAGTGCCGCGTATGTTTAAGTTGATTTACGATACAATTATGCGCTATGTCGTGAAATCTCTCGCAGACGCGGATTCCCCGGCTGATGTAGCAACAGTTGAAGCGTTTCGTGCTGCTTTAGGCGGGAACATGCGTGTCCTTGTGAGTGGGGGGGCGGCACTGTCCAACGAAATTTACGACGAATTCCAGCGGTTCGGGCTGACAATTTATCAAGGATACGGCTTGACCGAAACGGCGCCCGTACTAACTGTTAATCCACATCACAAAAGTAAGCGGGCATCTGTCGGCGTTCCTGTACGTGGAACACAAGTGCAGATTCATCGTCCCAACCCCGACGGGATCGGCGAGATTATTGCACAAGGTCCTAGCTTAATGGCGGGCTACTATCGGAACCCAGGGGCGACAGGACAGATGATGCGAGAAGGAACGCTGTATACAGGGGATCTCGGGTACATCGATGCAGATGGCTATCTTTATATCACCGGGCGCCTCAAAGATGTCATCGTCTCAAGTGCGGGCAAAAATATTTATCCAGTTGAACTTGAAGAGCTCTATCGACACAGCCCCGATATTGCGGAAATCTGCGTTGTCGGTGTGAACATCGGTGATTCGCACGGCGAAGAAGTTCACGCTGTCATTCTTCCAAATCGCAGGGGCAAACCCAATCTAGCGGAGGTCGAAGTTGCCATTCGCCAGCATCTTCAGACGTGTGCGCGCAACCTGCCCAGCTACCAACATCTTCACAAAGTACACTTCTGGGAATCTGAGTTGCCCAAACTGCCGACCTTTGAGATTCACCGGCGTCGCGTTAAAGAGATGCTGCTGGAGCAACTGTCTGGGAAGACAGAAGACGATACTCCAACGGCGGAGAGTGTCACCGCCGCATCTCACGAAGCGCCATCCTCAACGCAACCGGATTGGATTTCTGAGGGTTGGGAGGGTGCAATCGCTGCTGAGTTGAGCCGCTTGTCACGTCTGCCGCTTGAAGGGATTCGCATGGAAGATCACTTAGACTCAGATCTCGGATTGGATTCGCTCGGGCGGGTGGAATTGTTGTTATTGCTGGAAGCCAAACTCCAACTTCCTATTCCGGATGAGATGGTTACGCAAATACGGACCGTTGGGGACGTAATTCAAACAGTAAAGACACTGCAAGCTCAACCCGTGCTCCACAACGTTGAGAGCGCCACGGCAATTGCTGCACGTGCTGAGCGACCGTCCTACGCTGAGATTGGTCCGCCGCACTTGTCAATTAAAACGCGGCTCTTACGATTCGGGATGCGTATCGCCTATAAAGGTTATTTCTCAATCAAAACCTACGGAAAAGCGCACATTCCGCGCGAGCAACCGTGTATCTTTGTCGCCAACCACTCAAGTCACCTAGATACGGGCGCCGTTGTCACCGCCCTAGGTAAGGCAGCCAGAGGCATCAAAATTCTCGCTGCGAGGGACTACTTTTTTAATACCCGCTTCAAAGCGTGGTTCTTTGGCAAACTGTTTAAATTCCTGCCTTTCGAGCGGAAAGACAACTTTTCTCAGTTTCTGCGAGATGTCCAGACTTCACATGAAACAATGCTTGAAAACCGATGCTTACTCATCTATCCAGAGGGCACACGCTCCGTCACGGGCGAACTTCAACCGTTCAAAGCAGGACTCGGCTTGCTCGCGTATGAAACCGGGGCGCCAATCGTCCCAACCTATATCCACGGTACATATCAAGCCCTGCCAAAAGGTAAACACCTGCCACGTAGGAAACCAATTAAAGTGGTTTTTGGTGAGCCAATGACGCTCCATTCCTCCCAAGGCGGTGCGACAATCAATCATGAAGTCTATAGAGCGTTTGTTGATGAAGTGAGAGGACGAATCGAGGAGTTGCGGGCGAATATGCACAATACGTTAGGTAGCCCGCGCGCTGCGCAGAACATTTCAAACTGGAGTTAAGGTCGATGTCAAAAATCCAGCCGCCGGAACAAAAAACGGCTGCCTTCTTCGATGTCGATGGCACCATTGTGAAGAGCACCATTGTCCACTACTTCGTTTCGCTCCGCTTTCCGCTGCTTCATCCCGCACTACGCCCGTTGTGGCTGATTCAATTCGCCCCCAAAGTAATTTACTACCTCTTTCTCGATAAAGCTAGTCGCACAAAATTCAACCAAGTGTTCTACCGAAACTACCGAGGTCTGGATGTTGAGAAACTTCGTCAACTCGCTTCTGAGAAATTCGATACGCTCCTCCGCCCGAAAATCTTCCCCGCTGCGTTAAATCGCATCCATGAACACCGAAGCCGTGGCAATCTGGTCGTTCTCGTGAGCGGGTCGCTCAACTTTATCATCCAGCCGCTCGCTGATTTTCTTCAATGTGACCATGCCTTAACAGTACAGCTTCACGAGGAGGGCGGAAAATTCACAGGTGAGCTCACAACGCCGCCGCTGAGTGGAGAGGAAAAGGCTCGCGTCATCACAGGGTTCGCTGAGCGTCATGGGGTCGATCTCGCTTCAAGCTACGCATACGGCGATAGCAGTGCGGATCTGCCGATGCTGCGATGCGTTAATCATCCAGTCGCCGTCAATCCCAGCAAGGCGTTTCGGCGAATCGCCACCGAATGCCGCTGGGAGATTCAAAATTGGACACTCCGCGCCGAATCCTAAGCGCCGCAATCCGGATTCGGCGTCCCTTATCAGGAGGAAAAAGTCATGAAAGTGACTCGCTACTACGAATCGCTATCCCAACCCAACGATACCATGTTTGTTGAATTTGACGGTCCATACCGTTTTACGAGGCGCGGACAGGATTGGATGAAATTCCGCGAAGACCTCATCAACCTCATTAAAGACACCATCGCTGACGATGTCGCTGAGACATTTGCAAAGAAGACGGAAATTTGGAGTTCTGAAGAAGTCTCGTAGGTTGGGTTGAACAGCTTACATTCTCCCCTTTACCAAGGGCGAGCTAGAGGGATCAACTGAGCGGATAGCGAAGGCGATAGTTTTGGGGGATTGACACCTCTTTTTGATCGGATTAATATGTGTAATTTTTAGTTGAAGTGGCTATAATACAAATAACCAAAAATACAAATCCCAATTTCCATGCAAAAAACCTACGTATCCACCCAAAATCAGGTGCGCTCTGACATAGTCAGATTTGTCCAATACGCCCAATCGCTTGAAAACGAGGACGACTTCCCAAGTGCCATCCAGGTTTGGGAAACCATCTTGTCCGTCGAGGCGGAACCCGAAATCCACGCCCAAGCCAACTTTTATCTTGCGAGAATCTACCGAAGCTGGAACGAAGTGTTTACCGCCCAAAGGTTTCTCGGACGTGCGATTCAACTGAATCCAACCGATGCGGAGATTAGGGCAGAATTCGGGGATCTCAATCGCCGCATCGCCGAAAATCAGGAGATAATTATTGACGAGCGGGATCGAAAAAATAGCGATCAGATTGTCTCCCTTTTCCGAATCGCCACGGGGTTTAAGCTGCTCCAGATGGATAAAGCCGTGCAAGCCTACCCCTTGATGAAAAGCCGCACAAAAATCTACCCAAACGCCGCTGTTGCCCAACACCTACTGACTGACATCATCATTACGGAAGATGACAAGAACTCCGCAATCGAGTTTCTAGAGGATGGGGATTGGCTTGCGAATACGGCGCACAATCGGTACGCCATTACCCATAGCGGACTGTATGCGTTTTATAGTGAATTGGCGAAACTACACGATGCCAATGAGGTCTACGACGAAGCCGCAGCCTGCTGCGAACAGGCTTACTGGTTGGATAATTCCACACCAGCGCCGCTCTATCGCAAAGTCGTCTGTGAAGCGAAATCCGAAGCTTGGGAAGCGGGGCTAGCCACGTTAAACCGCATCTCAGATGATTTCAATGCGACTACGCCGACGCCGTCCAGAGAGATCGCAGATGGCGTCGATCCGGCGGAATATCACTCCACCGCTGCAAAGATTTATGCCGTTGCCTATCAGTCCACACAGGACACTGCGATAGGAGTACGCGCTATCGCAGCGTGCGAGACAGCACTAGCCATCGGCAAGAAAAACAGAGCCATTTCCAAACTTCTCAAATCGCTTCGATCAACGGTCGTGCGGAATACTGCTTGAGGTGCACCAGTCCCTGTCACTGGAGACGTTCTCCCGTTGTACGAATTTGCTGACTGTCATGAACTACGAACAATGGAACCGAGCTATCATCTCCTATATATTTGAAGATCGTGATCCCGGTGAAGTTGTCTTCTTACAAACAAATGCGGAAACTCTGGGTGAAATCGCAAAAATGTCCGGTTTCAACGTGGCAGATGCTGCCGAGAGCTTAAAAGTATCCGTCAGAGATAAAGTCGTTCAAGCCGGCAATCGATTAAACTTCTGGAGCATCGATCCGAAGAATTTTCGGATACACTCTCCAGATAAAGAGCCACTTCAAGTCGCTTTCCTCGCCTTAACTGTACTCGCCGCATCGCAGATGGAATCCGATAATACGATTTCTCCCAGAGATTACTATGTTCGTCTCAACTATGTATTATTCGGCGTGTCAATTAAAGGTAAACCAAACGGTTTTAATCGTAATCAATTTGAAGCATTTTGGAAACATCTCCAGGAATGGGCAGAAGATAAACATGATGTCGAACTCCATTTGACCATTGGGCCACAAACCCGCAGATACGTTTGGTTTCCGATATCGCAAAGTTTAATCAACAAACATGATAGGCTGAACATTCAACGTTTCTTTCATGAGTCTAACCTCAAATCCGGAACTCACCTCGCCGAATCGCAATTACTTGCCCAACTCCAGACATGGAAATCATTAAGAAAGTTCCCTGCGAAAATTAGAGGACCTATTGAGCAACGCACGCCCGAAATTCGCTTGATTTTGCGTCAAATCCAATCGCTTTTGAAAAACTGGGATGGTGAACCACCCGACGCGCCCCTGCGCACCAGAACTAAACGTCGATCTGTTGCAATAGATGTCCAACTGTGCTTTGACCTCTATGGGAATGTCGATCATGTAAGATATTGGTTTCGATGCCGGAATGCCTTCCCAATTCCTCTTGAACCCAACTCACTCCTTGTTGAAAGATTGAAGCCACTCGATGAACGATGGTATCAACCTTTTATTGTGCCTGACGATCGGCGCTCATTTTGGAGCTTGCGGAATAACCTTGAACTCAAATCTGCGAATAGTAATCCTCTAACTTTTCGACTAAAGTCCTCGGATATCTGGATATTTAGACAAGATCTGGCTCGTGATAATGGCTGGCTAAGCCAAGGAAATCTTCTGCTGCACGAAGAACACCGAATTGTCTTTCGAGAGGGACGGAGAAGAGACGTTGAACTATTCCTGGATAAAGTTTGTAAGGAGAGAAATTCGCCAGTAAAAATTCGTGTCGCAGGTGGTGAAACAGGATGGCAATATCTCATCGTAAAGCCAACTGCCTTATCTCAGTCGTCGCTCATGGGTTATCATGTAACGACTTCTGATCAGATCCGCCTTGTTGGTGGATTACCCGCAGATCGGAGAAGTAATTCCTATCTTGACATTTGTCTTCCTATGGTTGTTGTTCCTAGTCTCGTTGACTTAACCGATGAATCTTTTTACATCAACGATCAACTATTGCGGGTTCCTTCAAATCGTAAGATTGAATTCCCGGACGGCTTGGATCCGGGTATGTATGGCCTTTCATACCTTGATTGTCGAACCACACTACGCGTTGTTTCTCCAATCCGTTCTACTGAACACGAAAAACAAACTTCAATCATCAAATTCGATCGCCATACCAAGAAAACACCGATTTTCAAAGATTGTGAGGTCACAGAGATTTCGTCAGAACCGGGCGTGTGGTTATCGGGCGCGAAATTCTTCGGGAAGGACATTCCTGAAGTCACATGGGGCGATGTCCGAACTGAACCGCAATCTCGCGAAGAAGACACTGATTCATTGCTCAAATCCCCTGCTGAACTCATCTCATTGGTTGTGAAAACCGCAATAGAACTCAAGCAGGACAAGGCGTCGGTGCCGGATTGGTTGGGAAAGGCAATCGAATACCTAGATAGGAATGTTGCCTTGCGATCCCTTGTTCAAAAAAAGTTGGGGCACTACCACGAAACGGCTCTGTCTTATGCGAATCTCCGCAAGGAAGGGGGAAATAGCCATGGAAGCGAAACCGTATCCCGAAGATAAACGGAGAGATTTAACAGAGCGGAGTAAGGAGGATTTTATTGCGTTCTTGGAAGAGGTGACAGAGCCTTCAGGCAAACAATTTATACAAGAAAAACTCCTTCCAAGCAAGGTGAAGGGATTCCGACCAGGACGTGCACCGCTAACACGGACAGTCCCAATGTTGATTCGCGAGTTGAAGAAGGAACAAGAACTTACCAAAAGCAATTCTGCCATCTGGAACATGTTCAAAACGGCATGGACAGCATGGGTTGAATCGCATCATGAATTGAACAAACTTCTACTCGAGTTTAGGAATGAATCGGATTTTGATGAAAACCGGGAGTGCATTGCACCGCCCAATAGCCAACTCGATATTGAGTGTTTCAAAATCATGTTGGAAGCAAGCCAAAACTACCGGATCAATCGGGAGACGATTCGACGCTTCTACGAGTATGGTTACTTTCTTCCTTCAGATGAGATTGAAACCCTCATCGAAAAAGCACTCCCCAAGGCAGAGATCGAGGGCCAGCAACGGCTGGCAGCACTTCCTAATCAGGTCCGTCAGCTATCTGAGGCTATTGACTTGCTCAAGTCACAGCTTTCTGCAGCGGTGCAGACGCCCGATCGACAAATTGCAGAAGCAATCAAGTCTTTCGAGACTCAACTTTCGGAAACAAAATCAAGCTTTAATGACAGAGCTGGTCAATTGAAGCAATCAGTCAATACGCGGTTTTCTAGCGTCGAGGAATCAGTGAAGTCGCTTGAAGTTAAACTGACAAATGTCGAATTTGTCAATAGTATGAAACAGGAAATTGTACAGCTGGATCAGCGAATCCAAGCAAGCGTCCAATCGATTGGTGCCCAGCTTGATGGGTTGGACAGAAAAATCGCTGAAATAAAAATGGAACGGGAAGAACAACATCAAACGACCGATGCGCCACGAATCGCCCACCAAACTGCGCGCATTGCGGAATATTATGCTGCCGAGTTAGAAGAGGAAAGGGAGCATTACCAAGATGAAAATGATTATCTTGAGGATTTCAAGTTTAGCCTACGAAGGTTTGGTGTAACGGATTCCGATGAAACGGCAGCAGTCATCCACGTTGCCCTGAAAGCCTTTCCTGCGCTTGAGGTTGCCGACACACGAATAATCAACGTTTGGCGACTGATGTGTGATAACCACCTGCACCTCACGAAAATTGATGTGGAAATGGGGTGGCTTGGGTTACAGGATTGGTTTCCTGGACTTTTTTCTCAAGAGTGTTTTGGGGAACAATTGAGGACAATGGATCTCGACATCTCAATTAGGAAAATGTTTGAAATGGGCAACATGCCGTGGGCAATTCGCTTCAGTGATTGTGATAGGTCATTCCCGGAAAGTTACCTGCCAAGATTTTTAGACTGGGTTGGTGATTTTTCCGACGGTGGCATCAGAGTTTTTCTCACCCGCTATTCAGGAACGAATCGGTGTGAGACGAATCAGGATGTTTATGTGCGGGTAGCACGCCTGCCCAAACCACAAGGTCCGGAGCCGATTGAGGCGCAAAACTTGAAACCGACAGGCTTTATTGTCACGCGTTGTGAATGGGAATCTTGGTGCCGTCCGAATCTTGATGTCAGTCAGCTTGAATTTCTGAATCAGCTGCAAGAAGCGATTGAAAACACAGGTACGCAAATTCCGCTACAACTTCTACGTGACATTCAACGGTATGTTCAACTTTCGAATGGTATTTTGGCATCGTCCCGAGCTCTTGATTGGGCGTTAACGTTACGTCTTTTACCTTGGATTTCGTACCGCCATGAATTGATTGAGACCGTGCAAAAGCTGATGAATCAGGAAAGCAGTGAATCATCGCATTTCCGAGATGGATTATTGCAGGCGACGGAGGAAGGTGAATGAACCAAACGGAATCAGACGTGTTTGATAGACTTCTTTACTACTTATCACACGTTGGCGAACTGCGTTGGGAGAAGTTCAAGGATGCAGTCAAAAATCTCAGCCGAGATAACCCTGAATATAAACATTCGACGTATCTCACGTCGCTAGCACAAATTGGGCACATTGATTACGACCCAATGACCCTGAACAAAGTTGTAATCGCGCCTCCGGTTTTAGTTGAAACAGCGGTGGAAAATCGATATGTTCTTATCGGAAGTCGAACTCCGAATTTTCTCGACGAAGTCAAACGGTGTATTTCCCGATCACGAGGAAAATTACGTTTGATTCCAGAGCAGTATGCTCCAACCACCATCGTGTTGACCGAATTGACAGAGGCTTCTTTCACAGAAATTGAAAAATTAGGCATTAGTGTTAGTCGAGCATTTTCTGCCAAGTTGTCGAGCGCATTACCGATTCCAAAACGCACCAATTTTCCGCAGATCGAAACTTTGTTTTCCAATGCACTGAACAAGTTCAATATCAAGACTTTGAAATACGAGAAGGAAAACGGCTTTAAAGGTGATGATGGGCTTTACGAAATCCCTAAATATGGTCCCCATGTCTATGTCTTAAAATCTGGTTCCGACCAACGGAGAGTCCCTCGCGACTGGGGAGAATGGCTTTTTCTCTCTACCGTCGGTAAAACTGCAGGACTGATTTCTTATGAAAGAAAATCTCAAACTTGGCGCGTAAAGAGCCAGTTGCTTGTACCGTTAATTATCGATCGGTGTGCAACACTCTGCTCAGGGTCTCCACCAAAGTGGACTGGTGATATGAAATGCTATGCCGACGCACCAGTTGGCATTGCATACCAATTGACTAAATCACTTTATCAAAGATGGGAGATGGTTTGATGTTAGATCCGTTCAAGACCCATGAACTGCTTTGTGATTCCTACATTCGCTACATCCAGACAGTCTTGGGATTCAATAGCGAGAAACTTGAGGAAGAACGTGACCGGTTACTGCGGGAAAGTGGGTTGCTTTTCCAAGTCCCACGATTTGAGCCAATTTTTCCTTATCCCTCGTCTGGAAAAACTCTAGCCCAGTTATGCAACCGACTGCAATTCGCTCCCGAAGTTGGTGATTTTCTTGCGCAGGGTGGCACTTATGGACTTGCGCCGAAAGACCGCCGGCTTTATAAGCACCAAGCGGAAGCAATTGAAGCGTCGGTGATTGAGAAAAAGGATGTCGTCGTCACAACAGGCACAGGATCTGGAAAAACCGAGTGCTTTTTGCTACCAATCTTCAGCTATCTTATCAAGGAATCACGAAACTGGAACCGTTACGGCACCCGGAATCCAGACCATCCGTGGTGGCGAAGTCGTGAACGCCTTATAGGCAAGCGTGTTCCACAGCGTCAAGGAGAAAGCCGGCCTCCTGCCCTCCGGTCGTTAATTCTATATCCACTAAACGCGCTTGTTGAAGATCAACTCATGCGACTTCGGCGTGCTTGCGATAGTCCTGAAGCACGTCGGTGGCTTAATCTGCACCGTGGTGAGAATCGATTCTACTTCGGTCGCTATACCGGTTTAACGCCAGTTTCGGGTCATGAAAACTCGCAAAAACTCACAAAACTCCGGGAGCAACTGGATAAAGTACGTAGGCAGGCTGAGAAAGTTTATGGTTCCGAGGAGATGCGTTTTTTCTTCCCTTCGACCGACGTTGATACGGCTGAGATGTGGTCTCGATGGGACATGCAGAGTCACCCGCCGGATATTCTAATCACAAACTATTCAATGCTCAATATCATGCTCATCCGTGACTTAGAACAGCCTATCTTTGAAACAACTAAAGCGTGGCTAGAAAAAGAGGACAGTGTTTTCCATCTTGTTGTTGATGAACTGCACTCATACCGCGGAACAGCAGGGACAGAGGTAGCTTACCTGCTTCGGACACTGTTCGATCGTTTAGGGCTTAACCCGGATTCAAGGAAACTGCGAATCATTGCGTCAAGTGCGTCACTTGAAGGCGAGGGTGGAAAAAGAGACGAGGAACGCAAGTTCCTTCGCCAGTTTTTCGGACGGAGTAGAGAATTCGAAATTATCCGTTCCGATCCCCAACCCGATCAAAGTTCCGAACTCTTGGAGTGTCTAAAACACGCGGCACAATTTGAAGCCTATGATCGGGATGAGGATTCTGCACCGTTAGACGAAATCTCGAAGGAACTCCTCAAGTCTGCTGTGGTGGAACTCTGCAATTACGACGGGAAATTGCACGCTTCAACAATTGGAGAGATGGCGAATGCTGGAAACCAGGTGAGTCAACTGCCACTTTCCGAATCAACTATCCGTGGACTCATTCGCTACTTAATCGAACAAAAAGATGAGAAGACAAGTCAAGCCTTGTTACCGCTTCGCGTACACTATTTTTTCAAGAATTTTGAGGGATTGTGGGCATGTAGCAATCTGAATTGCCGAGGTAAGGCAAACAGTGTATCGTCTATCGGAAAACTGTTCGCTAATCGGCGAGTTTTATGCGATGAATGCGGTTCGAGAGTGCTAGATCTGTTGACCTGTGCAACCTGTGGCGATCTATTTCTTGGCGGCTATAAGCAGTCGATTTCGGAAGTCTCTCCGGGATGGTATCTCAACGGTGACTATCAAGAGTTGGGGGGATTACCGGAAAAGGGAATCCGAGATCGGAACTACGAAACTTACGCTATCTTTTGGCAGAGAAATGAACGGGTACCCGAGCAACAGAATTGGACGAAAAACCAGATTGGAAGAGGTTGGGCACCGGGACGATTTTCTCCGTCAGATGGAACACTCATTCCAGACTCATCTGCATACAACGGATACTATTACAGAATCGATAAACCTGAGGAGTTTTGTTCAGAAATACCCAAGTATTGCCCCAATTGCGGCGATGCATGGGATTATTCTAGAAAAAACGTCCTTGTCAATAACAAAGAGCAGGTGTATTCACCGATTCATCACATGGGAACGGGCTTGCAAAAAGTAATCCAGATTCTCACCCAATCTTTGCAGGGAACTATCGAATCTCAGGACAAAAGAAAAACGATAATCTTCTCGGATAGTCGACAGGACGCTGCAAAATATGCTGTTGGAATTCAGTGGTCGCACCATCAGGACATGATTCGACTCATTGCCATCGACGCGATGAGAAAACAAAGCGATGATAAAGATTTGAAAATCCTTCGTGAATTTCAAAGTGAAGGAGCCGATTTTCGCGTTGCCCAAAAGGCAATTCGTAACTTGCGCGAAAAATTTCCAGATCGACGACAATTACTCAATTCACTTGAGGACGCTTTCCATGACAAAAAGACTTTGACGCCAGATCAAGAAAATCAACTTGCTGCGGTTGAGAGCAACTATCCCTTCACCGCACTCCAGAAGGCTTGCTTTGATGAATTCATCACTCTAGGCATGAATCCCGGTGGTTATGGTGAAAATGTTGAATTTTCCGGCGAGGGGCATAGCTGGGAAACTCTCTGCGATTGGAAGGCCAATCCTGTAGTGTTACGGCCAACAAGGTTGCTTGAACGCCACCACGAACTGCTTATAGTAAAACTAGAATCTGAATTTAAGAGAGTAATTGCTGAACGGATTTTGTTTGCGCGGAGAGATATGGGACTGGAAGGCCTTGGCCTCGCGTGGTGTGAACCTAAAATTGATTCCGCCTTGTGGCAAATTGAGGAGTCTAATTCCGATGAAATGATGGCAGCGGTTACCCGAATCCTCGGTGAGCGAAGACACACCGAGATTTACCGTCCCTATGCGGAACAATCGAGCATGCCAAAGTTTCTCGAAGATTACCTCGCGCGCTCTGCCGGCCGAATCGGCTGTTCTTTAGACGAACTAACGATAGCAGTACGCGAGCAGATCGAAGCCTCCATTAGCTTTAAGGGCTACCTAATTCGTGTCGAAAATTTAAACCTTCGCCGCTCTCAAGGTGACACGATCTTCCGATGCACCGCATGCAAGCGTAAGCATTTATATAAAGCAGGCGGGATATGCACAAACACGAAGTGCCTTAGTGAATTGGAGGCAATTGACAAAAACGAGGACGCGATGGAAAATTATGGGGGATACTACGCCTATCAAGCGGATCCGGACAGCGTGGGGATTCAACCTTATCGTTTCCATAGTGAAGAGTTGACAGCGCAAACCGATTCGGAGGAGCGTCCGAACCGTCAGCGGTGGTTCCAAGGGGTTATCCTTGATGGTGAAAATCGGCGAACGAATGAGATCGATCTCCTTAGCGTGACGACAACGATGGAAGTTGGGGTTGATATTGGAGCACTTTCCATAGTGTTGATGGGCAATGTTCCGCCGCAGCGTTTTAACTATCAACAGCGTGTTGGGCGAGCAGGAAGGCGAGGTGAGCCCCTCGCGTATGCCTTGACGCTCTGCCGTCTACGAACCCACGATGACCACTACTTTAACCACACGGGCGAGATTACAAACGCTGCGACTCCTTTGCCATACCTGGATATGCGAAGTCAGGACATTATCAGACGTGTATTGACGAAGGAAGTCTTATACAACGCATTCCGGCAATCCTCAAATGTGGCGACCACCGATGAAAAAAATGTCCACGGCGAATTTGGGAAGGTCTCTGATTGGGAAATGAACCGAGAAACGATTGCGGGATGGATACAGGATAACAGCAAAAAGATTGAACAGATTGGGCGATTGCTCGCCACACAGACTGAACCAGACATTATTAACAAAGTGGATGAACTCATAGATTGGGCGATAGATAAACTTGTCAATGAAGTCGATTCCTGTGTCGCAGCATACCCTTTTGAAGATGGTGAGTTGAGCCAATCCCTTGCGGAATCAGGGATTTTGCCGATGTACGGATTTCCAACCGGTATTCGCCTGCTGTATCACCGACAACCACGGATTACCAATTGGCCTCCGACATCAGGCGTCATCGATCGTGACATTGAGATTGCGATTAACCAATTCGCTCCAGGGTCAGAAACCATTAAGGATAAGAAAATCCACACGTCAATCGGTATTGTCTCTTACAAACCGGAGAAAGGATCTTTGGCATCTGAACGTGGCATTGCAGATAATCGATCAATCCCAATCGGATTTTGTGCCAATTGCAAAGCAATATTCGAGTCTAGTATTGAGAGCGAAAATAACTGCCGAATCTGTGGGTCCGGAGAGTTCAAGCGAATTCAAGGGATTGAACCGAAAGGTTTTCTGACGAATTTCAGACCGGACGATGCCTACGAATCTTTCAACTGGACAGCGCGATCTACCTATTCCCGTCTTCCATCGGACGCCCGTGCAGAGCTAAAAAAGAAGCTTAACTTTCGATGGGGTACGGAGCGTAAATTAAGACTCTTCTCAATTAATACCAACAACGATCGGTTGTTCGCGCTACGGAAGCAGCGAGAAAGCAAAGCACTTGTATCGGCTGAGGTCTGTCGTGAATTGGCGGCACGAAATGACACATACACCTTCAACGAGGAAAGTCACTTGGTTGAGAATACGCAAGAGGTTGCACTTTATGCTGCCAGAACGACAGACGTTCTGTTAATCGAAGTTGACGAAATCCCAGAAGGTATTCGGCTTAATCAGCGAGAGGAGTATTGGCGAGCTGCGCTATATTCCTTCGGTTTTCTGTTTCGCCAATTTGCGGCGAGTAAGCTTGACATCTCGCCAGGCGAGTTGCGAGTTGAGATTCGACCTGTGGAGGAAGGCGAAACTAAGAAACAACAAGTTTTTCTCGCCGATACCTTGGCGAATGGTGCGGGATACTGTCGCCATCTGGGCGAACATGATGCTAAAGGAGAGCCATTCCGACTGATTAAGTTCCTAAGTGATATGATTGATCTCCGTGGAGATTTTGCAAGGGGGCTGATTGCACACGGCCAAGATTGCGATTCGTCCTGTTATAGCAATGGTTGTATGCGCGACTACTCCAACATGCCCTATCATCCGTTTCTAGATTGGCGGTTAGGACTGGATGTGACACGTCTCTGCCTTGATAAAGATTATCAGATGGACCTCCAGGAAAATTATTGGTCCTCGCTTGTTAATCTGGTTGAGAAGAATCTGGTGGAACTCCGCCCCGGCCTTGAATGGCACGATCAAGATGGTATTCCTATTTTTATGGAACAGGAACTCAAGAGAGCATTCATTTTGCATCATCCACTTGCACTTGTGTCAGTTGACGATGGATTAGCACCTCAACATGCCCCAGTCATCGCGTACTTGAAAGGCCGTGGAATTGACGTGAACTTTATTAACATCTTTGATGCGATACGAAGGGTGAGTCTCGTCATGAATCAGTTTGGACAGCATAGTTGATGTGCGAATTTCATTCGTTTGCAAGTAAATGTGATTGGTCGATTGTCTGTGTTTTCACTCTTGCACGCGCTCATTCTTTGCTATGAAGAAATACACATTTGTGAGAAACATCGTCTTGCTTTAGAAACCTCCTGCTAACGCAAACAAATGAAAACCTTCCACCTAAAAACCGATCAGAAAATCCAGAAGCCGCAGGACGAACTATTCAGCTTCTTTTCAGATGCCCAAAACTTGGCTGAGATTACACCGCCGTGGCTGCATTTCCGAGTGTTGACACCCCCTCCAATCGAGATGAAGGTAGGAACTCGAATCGACTATCGCCTGAAACTGCGCGGTGTTCCAATCCGTTGGCAGAGCGAGATAACCGCGTGGAACCCGCCGCACTCCTTCGTCGATGAACAACGCCGGGGCCCCTATCGTCGCTGGATTCACAAGCACACCTTCGTTGCAGTACCCGGCGGCACACTGGTCAAGGATGAGGTTGAGTACGCAGTCTTCGGCGGCTGGCTCGTCCATAAGTTATTCGTCGCCCCGGACATAGACAAAATCTTCGCCTACCGATCCCAGAAATTACAAGAACTGCTCGCCCTTTCCTCCAAACCTGTGTGATCAATGGACCAATTACCAATTTCCGGACAACATCTGTAGGAGGGGCTTCCTAGCCCCGATAATCGGGAGGTGGATGTCCCTCCCACAGCCGTTTTGGCCGTCAATTTCCATCAGCCACACCGGACACTAAGCCCAAAATCGGTCTTGACAAATTCCGGTTTTTGATGTATACTCATTGTATCTACAATTTGGAGGAGGAGAGACATGGAAACCCGTGTGCAGAAATGGGGCAATAGTTTAGCACTGCGAATCCCCAAACCGCTTGCGAACCAGATTGGACTCGAACACAATTCACCCGTCGATCTATCGCTTCGTGGGACAAAGTTGGTCATCGTTCCTGTGAGACCACCCGGTCTAGCGCTAGATGACCTTTTAGCCCAAGTAACGGACCACAACCTGCATGGTGAAGTAGACACTGGCGGCACGGTGGGCAGCGAAGTATGGTAACTTTATCCGAGTACGTCCCTCAACGCGGCGATTTAGTATGGATTGACCTCAATCCCCACGCCGGGCATGAGCAGAGCGGACGCCGACCCGCCGTTGTGCTGTCACCGAGGGCTTATAACAGCAAGGTCAGTTTGGCGATTCTCTGTCCAATAACCAGTCAAGAAAAAGGCTATCCTTTTGAGGTCACAATCCCCGCGGGGCGGGATGTGACGGGTGTTATTCTGGCAGATCAGGTCAAGAGCATCAATTGGCGAGCGAGAAACGCAGAGTTGATATGTCCACTGCCCACCGAGACGGTAGACGCAGTTCTACAGAGAGTCGAAACACTCTTGGCGTGGGAAGGACGAACATGATGATTCCCCAAGTCCCAACGATCAATTCGCGCAGGTCCGTTTCAAGCTCAATCCGATCAAGTCATTAATTCGAAAACCTTGAACGCATTACATGGCGGGTTGTTCTCCAAGGCACAATCGGAAAACTGGATTAAAATAAATGGGAATTGAAATGCCATGTCTCACAGATGAGGGGTTGCTACAAATCATCGACGACGATGAATCTGACCGCGTCGAGTTCAAGGAGTCTTTGTCCGGAAGTGCTCCGAAATACATAAGGGAAACCATATGTGCATTTGCCAACGATTTGCCGCGCCATGAAAAACCAGGCTTTGTTTTCGTAGGGGTAAAGAACGACAAAACTATCGCTGGGCTAGCTGTCACGGACGAGATCCTCCGGCAGTTGGCTGATATGAAAACCGATGGGAATATCGTGCCGCCGCCATCGCTGACCGTTGAGAAGCGTGTGCTGGGTGGTAAGCAAGTTGCCGTAGTCGCAGTGTTACCCTCCGACTCGCCGCCAGTTCGATTAAAAGGTAACATCCATATCCGCATTGGTCCGCGTCGCGGCATCGCTACGCCACGGGAGGAAGGAATTCTCAACGAAAAGCGGCGATATAGAGACATCCCTTTCGACCTGCATCCCGTCCCCACCGCTGGCGTCTCCGACTTAAACCTCGCTCAGTTCGAGAACGAATATCTACCGCGGGCTGTTGCCTCAGAGATACTAGACGCCAATGAACGTACGCTCGAGGAACGTCTGGCAGCAACGAAGATGATTGCTTCAATCGATGAACGAACCGCGACTGTGGTGGGAATACTGGTGCTTGGTAAGAACACGCAGGATTTTCTGCCTGGCGCATACGTGCAGTTCGTCAGAATTGATGGCAGCGAGCTAACGGACGACATTCTTGACAGCGAGGAGATTCGCGGCGCAATTCCGGACCTGATTCGCCGGCTAGAGGATAAACTGAGCTCCCATAATCGTACGGCGGTCGAGTTTACGACGAGCGTCGTCGAACAACGAACATCGCTTTATCCTATCGCGGCGTTGCAACAGATTACCAGGAATGCGGTCATGCACAGGACCTACGAAGCAACCAATGCACCAATTCGTGTGTCTTGGTACAATAATCGAATTGAAATACTGAGTCACGGTGGGCCGTTCGGGGCGGTAACCCCAGAGAATTTCGGGGTGCCAGGAGTTACCGATTACCGCAACCCCAATCTGGCGGAGGCGATGAAAAACCTCGGTTATGTGCAACGATTTGGCGCAGGGATACCGATAGCTCAAAAGTTGCTCGAAGAAGCAGGTCATCCGAAAGCGGAATTCAATGTGAAAAACGGTTACGTGTTCGCCACAATCAGTTCAGCGAGAAGTCCTGTGAGGACATGACAATGCCTGTTCCAGTTTTAACCTTCTTTAACAATAAAGGCGGAGTCGGCAAAACATCCCTTGTTTATCATCTGGCGTGGATGCTATCCGACATCGGTCATCGCGTGCTTGCCTGTGACTTCGACCCGCAAGCTAACCTTACGAGCATGTTTATCAATGAGGAACGCCTAGAAGTATTGTGGCCTGACGATGGACCGCGAAAAACTATCTATAGCGCAATCCAACCGCTTTTGCATGGGACAGGAGACATAGAGAAACCTCACTTGGAGCGGATATCGCAGACACTAAACCTCATCGTAGGAGACCTAACCTTATCTGCCACCGAAGACGAACTTTCGAGCCAATGGCCGGCGTGCCTAGACCGTAGTCAACGCGGATTCCGTGTGATTTCGGCGCTATGGCGCATTTTGCAAAAAGCAGCGGAAGATAATCAGACCGAGATAGTTTTGGTAGACGTTGGTCCTAATCTAGGCGCTTTGAATAGGGCGGTGCTAGTAGCGACGGATTACGTTATCGTTCCCCTTGGCGCCGATCTATTCTCGCTTCAAGGACTGCGGAACCTCGGCCCAACGCTAGAAGTTTGGCGCACCGGATGGAAGGATAGACATGACCGCAACCCTATCCCTGACTTACCTATACCTAGTGGATCAATTCAACCGATCGGTTATGTAGTACAGCAGCACAGTGTCCGTTTGGGCCGTCCCGTTAAAGCGTATGACAAATGGGTCAACCGGATGCCGGAGGAATATGCACGGAACCTGCGGAATAAGAACGACGGGCCTTTCCCTGCGACACCAGAAGAGGATACAGAAAACGCCCTCGCCACCGTTAAGCACTACCGAAGCCTGGTGCCGATGGCGCAAGAAGCGCGAAAACCAATTTTTCATCTCTCACCAGCCGACGGAGCTATCGGCAGCCACGCCGTTGCTGCAAATGCCGCCCGTCAAGATTTCAAAGAGTTAGCTGAGAAGATTATGGCACGGATTACGCTTGAGTAAATACGTCGTCGTAGATTGTAGACGTGCAATTATTTGCACCCTGTCAATCAGGACTGTAAGAATGGCAAAGATAGAAGGTTTCAGAGTAAAAAACTTCAAGGTGCTCAGAGATGTGACGTTGGGGCGACTGTGGAACCAGCGGGAAGTACAACCGCTCACCCTCATGACCGCAGTCATCGGCAAAAACGGCGTCGGAAAAAGTGCACTCTTCGATGCGTTCGGGTTCCTTGCGGACGCGCTGAAGTCCGGCGTCGAGGAGGCGTGCGGTGCCCGCGGACGCGGCGGGTTCGAGCAAATCCGTACGCAAGGGGAGCCGGGCCCCATCGAGTTTGAGGTGTACTACAGAGAACACGGAAACGCCCGACCCATGACCTACGAGATTGCCATCGCGGCAGAGGAGACCGGGCGTCCCTATGTGTTAAGAGAACGCCTGAGACAGAGACGAAAAGGTCAAAAATACGGTCGCCCGTTCTCTTTCTTGTTCCTGAACGGCGGAAAAGGCGTGGCATGGAATGGCGAACAGGCGGGACATCAGATTGACGAAAAGATGGAGCAACTCGATTTCCCAGAACTCATCAAGTTAATCACCGCAGACGAATCCAGCGAGACCGAAATCATCGAATTGGAAGACCGGCGCAAGCTCGGCATCGCCACGCTCGGCGCTCTGAAACAACACCCGCGAATCTCCGCTTTTCGCCAGTTCATTGAGGGCTGGTATCTAAGCTACTTCACCCCAGACGCAGCCCGCAGCCTACCGCGCGCTGGTCCCCAACAACATCTCAACATCCACGGCGATAACCTCGGCAACGTCGTGCAATTCATGGCACGCGAACACCCGCGCCGTTTTAGTGCGATTCTGAAAGAGATTGCCGATAAGATTCCCGGTATAGACCGTATTGACACGGAAAGCACCAGCGACGGGCGGCTGCTGCTCAGGTTTAACGACAAAGGCTTTCAGGCTCCTTTTTACGCCCAGCAGATGTCCGACGGAACACTAAAGCTATTCGCTTACCTCCTGCTGCTAAAAGACCCGACGCCGCCCCCCTTTCTCTGCATTGAAGAACCGGAAAACGGCTTGTACCACAAGCTCCTAGAGTCCCTCGCCAAACAGTTCCGCGAATTTGTCCGCGGACACAGAGGTGGATCACAGGTGTTCATCACGACGCATCAGCCATATTTTATCGATCTGTTAGAGCCGAGAGAGGTCTGGATTCTCGAAAAGGGGGAGGACGGATTTTCCTCGATTCACCGGGCGAGCGACAATCCCAACGTGAGTAATGTTGCTTCGGAGAATTCGCCATCGGGCAATCTCTGGTACAGCAGCCATCTCCACGCGAGGTGATTATCTGTGTATTGAAAATGAGCATTCTCAACTTATTTTTTCAAATGCTCAATAATGCTCAACGCCCGAAACCCACGTCCTGTCTAGCGTAAAGCCCACTTTCGCGTTTTTTTGGATGTACTAAATGCTCACAAAATAAGTAAATCTGTAGCAGCCCGTAGGTTGGGTGGTTTTCGTAGGTTGGGTTGAGATCGACTGAGCGGATAAATCAAGCGAACGAATAGTGAGTTTTCAAAGAAGCGAATTGCGACTGCGATAGTTTTCGGAAGACTATCGCCTTTGCTATTCGCTCAGTTGATCCCCTTGCTAAGGGGGAGCTAGAGGGGGTCAGGTACTCTTCACCTCGGAGAATCTAAAGCATGACCACATCCAAAAACGAAATTAAAAGAGCTCTACAACGCTTCAGCGATGGCAACCTCGCCGAAAACGCGCGACACCTCCTCAACGTCCTCGGCTACGACAGCGAACGGAGGATTGACCTTGAACCCAACACCGCCGACGGGTTTCTTTCCGCTTTCAATCTTGAAGGCAAGATCAACAGAGACCGAGCGTTGCTTGATGAATGGGAATCGGTTGACTTTCTGTTTCAACTGACCGAGGAGGAAATCACTCAGGGCGCTCAGACCACATTTGGCTTTGTGGACAGCGGATTAGACAACAGCGTTTATCAATCCTACCTCTTTTTTGCCCTCAAGCTAAGCGAGAACTACTATTCCCGCACGCGACTTTCCGAGATTACACGCGAGATTAACAAACCGTTCAACATGCCCGCGATGATTCTCTTCCAACACGGCGAGACGCTCACCTTCGCGGTAATCGACCGCCGATTGCACAAACGCGACGAATCCAAAGATGTTCTCGAAAAGGCGACGCTCATCAAGGACATTAAAATCGCCGACCCCCACCGTGCCCACATCGAAATCCTGTTTGACCTCTCGATTGCCGAGCTACATGAGAAGCACAAGTTCAAAAATTTCCTGCAACTTCATGAGGCGTGGAAAACGACGCTGGACACCGAAGTGCTCAACAGGCAGTTTTACCTAAGGCTGTTCAACTGGTTTAAATGGGCAGTTTCTGAGGCAAGATTCCCAGAGAACGAGAAACGCAATTTGAAGGCGGAGCAGCACGTCATCCGGTTAATCACGCGCATGCTTTTCGTCTGGTTTATAAAGGAGAAGGGGTTGGTTGCGGACGAACTATTTGACGAACGGGAAGTTGCTCCCTTGCTGAAGGACTACAACCGCGACACTGGAGATTCCTACTACCGCGCGGTATTACAGAACTTGTTCTTTGCCACGTTGAACACCGAGATTGACGAGCGTCGGTTCAGTAAAGGGAAACTCGACCATCGAAACTTCTCCGTGTATCGCTACAGAGCTCAGATGAACAACTCGGATACGTTTGAAACGCTATTTGGCAAAACACCATTCATCAACGGAGGGTTGTTCGATTGTCTGGACGACTTCAAGGGGATAAGGGCGGGCGGATCTCGCATTGACTGTTTTTCCGATGAGCATTACAGGAAGCTGAGTGTTCCCAACCGTCTGTTCTTTGAGGAGACGCGCGGTCTGCTCCCCCTTCTAAAACACTACAAGTTCACCGTCGAGGAAAGTACGCCGATAGAGCAGGAGGTGGCGTTGGATCCAGAACTGCTCGGTAAGGTGTTTGAAAACCTGCTCGCTACATATAACCCCGAAACCGGGCGAACCAAACGAAAACAGACCGGTTCCTACTACACCCCACGCCCTATTGTGGACTACATGGTGGAGGAGGCTTTGGTCGCAACGCTGGCAGCACAGGTATTGCCAACGGACAGCGATGTGAAGTTCTTGAATGAGCGATTGCACTATCTGTTCGACTATGCACAAGTCTGTGACGATGCGAGCGAATGGTTAGATGAGAATGAGACAGACGCGCTTGTGGGGGCAATTTCTCAACTGAAGATACTGGATCCAGCCGTCGGTTCAGGCGCCTTCCCAATGGGTGTGCTACACAAACTGACCCTCGCGTTACGACGGCTTGATCCGACAAATAACCGCTGGGAAAAATTACAGATAAACCGTGCCGCACAGAAGGCGGCGAATGCGTTTGATACAATAGATGACAAAACGCGACCTGAAGAACTCCTCGAAATCGACGAAACGTTCAAACGGTATCGCGATTCCGACTTTGGGCGAAAGTTGTATCTGATTCAGAACAGTATTTTCGGCGTAGATATTCAACCTGTGGCGTGCCAAATCGCCAAACTGCGATTCTTTATCTCCCTCACCATTGAGCAGGCGCCCGATAAGACCGCTGACAATTTCGGAATTAAGCCCCTGCCGAATCTGGAAACCCGCTTCGTCGCTGCGAATACACTAATTGGCTTGCAGCCAACCGGAGGCACATCTCTACTTAAAGATGACGCGGTACAACGTTGGCTAAGAGAAATCGAGAGGATTCGTGATAAGTATTTCCTCACAAACAACCGAAGGCAGAAACTTAACCTTGAAAAGCGTGAGGACACATGCCGCGAGCAGTTGGAAAAGGAATTGGAGAGCCAGAAAGCGACATGGGAGGCGATTCAGCAACGAGAGATAAAGCGAAAAGTTAATCAAATTCCCACCCCAGAACACCGCCAACAGGTACTAGAAGAGGAACAGAGGGAGTATTTGTGGCGTGAGGCAAGATATGATGCCCACCTTGAAGAAGCCCGCAAAATCACCGGTTGGAAGCCCTACGACCAGAATGCAACTGCTGATTTCTTTGATCCAGAGCGGATGTTTGGCGTCAGGGATGGATTTACTATTACGATTGGCAATCCGCCGTATGTCAGAGCAGATTCCGGTGGCGAGCATCTAGAAATGCGTAAGAGAATTGAAAACAGCAATCAGTACGAAACCCTATGGGAAAAGTGGGACTTGTACATTCCCTTCATTGAACGGAGCTACAAACTGCTCAAGCCGAGCGGATTCACGACATTGATTGTTTCGGATGCCTATTGTCACTCCAAATATGCCCAGAAGTCACAAGACTGGGTTCTTAAAAATAGTCGTATCCTACGACTTGACTTCTTTAGTAAGATTAAAATCTTCGATGCAGGAGTCCGTAACATTACTTATTTGTTTCAAAAGGCAGACGGTAGCCATCAACAACCAGAACGCCGTGTTCATGATCCAGAATTTGGTATTGTCAATTTGTTGCCAACTAACGAACAGCGTGAATTGACTTATCGCGTCTTTTTCCCGGAAGATACCGAGTTTCTGTCATTTGTAGTGCCAGCGGTATCGCTTGAGGAAATTTGCTACATCACAAAGGGTATGGTCGTCCATGCCCACGAAAAAAAAGCGCGAGGTGAGTTTGAGTTAAGAGATTTAGTTTCAGATATAGGAGATAATCGCCATCCAAAACCGTTTGTAGAAGGTAAACATCTTGCGAGGTGGCTTCCCGCAACAAATAAATGGCTGGAGTGGGGTACGAAACGAGCACCTAGCTTGTTTAGTCGTCCAACGTTTCCTGAAGTATATGAAGTGGGAGAGAAATTGATTTCAGTTGACATGGCTGCCGGAGTGGAAAAACTGCGTGTTGCCTATGATAATCAGCAATTCTATCACAATCATTCTGCGTGGTCTTTTATCCCGTGGCACAGCTTGTCCGGCGTCCGTAATAGATCCATCAAAAAACAGACGCGCTATCGTGACGAAATTCCACGCCCAGATTTACCTAATCGGGAAGAACTTGAAATGACAAGTCGTCGTTTTGCCGTGAAATTCTTGCTCGCTGTGATGAACTCGACTGTCGCCCATAATTTCCTGAGAGCGAATCGTCGCAGCAATATTCACCTCTATCCTGATGATTGGAAGAAGTTGCCAATTCCCGATGTGTCTCCAGAGCAACAGGCACCAATTATTGAACTAGTCGATCAAATCCTCGTCGCCAAACGCACCGCCCCGGTCGCCGATGTATCCCAACTTGAAAATGAGATTGATCAGGTGGTATACTCATTGTACAATCTCACTCCCGATGAAATCGAGATTGGGGAGGAATCGTAAATTATTTGAATCAGGATTTTCAGGACATAAGAGAATGCAAAGTTGAGGTAGGTGGTTTTGGTGCTTTTAGATGACAAACAACAAAAAATAGATCGGCAAAGAACACTACCTAACGAGGATATACCTGCTATTCTTCGCGTTTGTGGTGAGGAACGTGATCCCAATTTTCAGGACGTTCCGCATCGCGATATTCCGAAATACCTACGCGAACGACATTGGGTTGAGCAATGGTCGTGGACTGATCGATGGCCACTTAATGGTTTCGGTATGGGTGGGCGGACAGAGCTTCGTCTCGCGGATTTGGAGCGAAAGTTGGATGACCCCGGCGATGCCTTCTTTGACTTGTTACTGTCCAATTTCCGATCCACGGTACGCGCTCGCGTTTGGATTGAAGTCACGGAAGTATTCTTACCGGAACATGCCCCAAAAGTGAATGGGTTTGTTCGAGAATACAACGGTTTGCGGGGAAGAGGGCAAATTGACCCTACTGAAGTTCTACAATCTCTTAGTCTAGGTCCACCCAATGCCCATTTACAGCGTAAGATGGCAGACCAAGTGATTTGCGCTATAAAGGATAAGGCTCAGAAAGGGCGTGAGGGAGGTTCCTATCAATCTCTTGCTCGTGATTATGGACGTGGCATGCTTATCGTCGGTTTGCCTTTGTTCTTTGCAACATACCCGTCAGATCCAACAGATCCGTCGACAGTACTTACAGATTTTGTTACCCGTTTGTATTTTGGGCTTGAGACGATTGAGCGTTCTGTCCTTCGTAAGAATTGGTGTCCTTTCGACTCCGTTGTTGTGCTATGGAATCCAACGCTGGAATCAGTTGATTCGTGGGCTAAAGTAGCCGACCCTAATTTCTATGCCGATCCCGCCGCCCAACGCTGGCAATCTCCTATCTCGTTATGGAAAATGTTCAGAGAACCGGACTTTCCAACTCCTGACAGCATAATATCACGTGCCAGATGGGATAGGTACTCCTCGCTCAACGCTATGCTTGCCGACCAATATCGACGATTTCGATTATTCAATCAACCTCGTCCGTTCGGTCCGAAAGCTTGTTTGGACGTCACTCATGAAGATGTTAGCACCTCGCTACGTATGACCTGTTATACATGGCTGTTTCAACTATGGTTATTCGTTTGCCTGCACGGGTGGCGTGGTCTTCGACGATGGATTTTCGCCCGGTTTTCTATTTCGCGCTTATACTCCCGTATGCGTTCAAGTTATCGTGCGCGAAAGCTTTATCGCTCTTCTTGAGTCCACTATTCTTTACAATGAGGAGACTAGAAATGTGAGGTGAGTTTTCCGGCATCAAAGCCTGGCTAGTAAGGAATGACATTGCTTTGCGAACCCGGTGGAGCCCGAAATTCGGCACATGGTTCCACCTAAATCTGTACCTGCACGTAATAAACATGCTGACACCGCAGCAGTCGTAAATGATGACAGACTAAACACGACCCGTTGAAGATGCAAAAAAAAGTTACCGCAATAAAAAAAGCAATATCCATTTTTTCGAAACGAACCCAAAGGTGACGGAGGTTCTTCAAACTGTGTCATCCCTGAATCCGTGGCAATCCGCGATTCAGACAAATGAGCGAATCGCTATTATGGAGAACAAATTGTGAGCAAACCAAACGACCTAAGCCAAATTAGGGAAAAAATCAGAGAGATAGAGGGGAAATCAGTCAACGCTGACTACATTTATCGTGGCGAACCTAAATGTCATGAGAGAGTCTCCTCAAGTCTTTGGCGTCAATTCAGGAAAAAAATTAAGGATGAGCAATTTGATATAGAAGTTGTTGATATAGATTATGTCCAAGATAAAATTCTGGACGCCGCTGAAAGCTATGCCCGCGGAACCGACGCAGGGTTTGAAATGATGGCGCAACTTCAACACTATGGAGGAAAGACCAACCTGATTGATTTTACGACCGACTACCTGAGAGCGCTTTATTTCGCCTGCGACGGTACCCATTACGAAGATGGAAGGATTATCTTGTTGCAAAAAACCGACGAGATAACCAAAAAATACCAAGTCGAGGAACCTCTGAATCCGCAAAATCGCGTTATCGCTCAGAAGAGTATCTTCGTGCGACCGCCCAAAGGCTACATTGAACCAGACCAATACGATGAAATCAAAATCGCTCAAAGAATCCATCTTAGACCATCTGCGGAAGTACCACGGCATATCTACCGCAACGATGTACAACGACCTTCACGGATTTATTATAAATCAGGAGATTCATGAGAAAGCGTACATAGAGTATTATAGAGGCCTGACCTATCAACAAGTAGGAGCATCTGAGAATGAAGACACAAACGGAACTTGAGCATTATGATAAGGCAATCGAGCATTATGATAAGGCAATCGAACATTACGATAAGGCAATCGAGCACTATGGGAAAGCGATTGAACTAAAACCCGATTTTGCCGAAGCCTATACGAGTCGCGGTGTTGCTTACCGGAGCAAAGGCGAGTATGACCGCGCAATTGTTGATCATAACAGAGCAATAGAGTTGAATCCGCGTTACACCGAAGCCTATCTAGATCGCGGACTTGCTTACGCCAAAATTGGTAACTACAAACTCGCTATTAACGACTTGTCCGAAGTAATAGAGCGTGGAGTCCATGGTGAGATAGCCTACCGCTCTCGAGGTATTGCATACGCCAAAGAGGGCTATTTTGACCATGCCATTGACGACTACACCCAAGCGATAAACCTCAGACCCAACGATGCCACAACATATTATAATCGCGGGGTTGCTTACGCCAAAAAGGGCAACCATGACCGTGCCATTGGGGACTTCACGCAAGCGGTAACCCTCAGACCCAATGACGCCGCAATTTATCACACTCGTGGCGTTACTTTCTACCGTAAAGGTGATTTTGGCAGTGCCCTTGCCGATTTTACCAAGGTGATAGACCAAAAATCGGATTATGAAATAGCTTATTCTGCCCGCGGTATAACACGCTTACACGTGAAAGCGTGGTTAGATGCTAAAGCAGACCTGATGGCTGCAAGGCGTATGGGCGTAAATATCATCAATGAGTTTCATAGCGTGTACGCAAGCGTCGCCATCTTTGAGGAAGGAACTGGGATAAATCTTCCGCAAGACATCGCCGCCATGCTGACGCCGCCGCAGGCGTGAATGATGACAGACTGACGTGTCCCGTTCGCGATGAAAACAGAAATTGACACGAG
This sequence comes from Candidatus Poribacteria bacterium, assembly GCA_965198175.1. Classification (GTDB taxonomy): domain Bacteria; phylum Poribacteria; class WGA-4E; order WGA-4E; family PCPOR2b; genus JAPPKS01. Next base: position 3,903,142 of record OZ240245.1, on the reverse strand, counting down.
AAGAACACAACATGCGTTTTTTCGGAACGAACCCATAGCAGATAGATTTTTTTCAATCCGTGTCATCCTCAAATCTGACCTTTGATCATCAAATCGAAGATGAATTCCCTTACAATCTGCGATCTTAACAATGAAGAAATGACCATCGTTGCGGAAAAATCATTAGCATGGAAAATCAATCCAATTCCCAAGACGATCTAAGTGCGATTTTGGGGATCATCGGTAAGATAGCACAAAAATCAGATAGTGGTAACTACATCTACCGCGGCGAACCCAGACGTTATAGAAACATGTCGTCAAGCCTTTGGCGTGAATGCAAGAAAAAAATGCGGACCGAGGACTTTGACATACAGGCTATTGAAGGGCTAATACTGGTCTCTGCTAAAAACTACACCCTCGAACAAGGGGAAATTGAAATTTGGGCTGAACTTCAACACTATGGGGGGCACACCAATCTTATAGACTTTACGACCGATAGCCACATAGCCCTTTTCTTTGCCTGCGATCGCTTCTTTGACAAACCCGGAAGGGTTATTCTATTGGGAGAAGGAGCGCAGGACGAAAATCGAGTTGAGAGAACACCTCAGAACCCGCGACACCGTATCATTGCCCAGAAGAGTGTGTTCATTCGACCACCCGCAGGTTTTGTTAAGCCAAACGATGTAATCACTATCCCAGCACACCTTAAACAACCGATATTAAGTTACCTGCATAAACATCACGGTATATCTACAGACACTATTTACAACGACCTTCATGGATTTATTAGAAATCAGGATATGCACCAGATTGCCGGTATAGAGTTTTATGTCGGTTCAATCCAGCAACAAGCAGGAGATATGGAGAATGAAAACACAAGCGAAACTTGAACATTATGATAAGGCAATTGAGCACTATAGCAAAGCAATAGCGCTGAATCGTGATTTTGTGATCGCCTATAACAATCGCGGTATTGCGTACAGTGATAATGGAGATCATGTTCGCGCTATTGAAGATTTTAACATGGCAATTAAACTGAAACCGGATTATGCCATAGCTTACAACAATCGCGGGGCGGTTTATCGCATCAGACGCGAGTACGACCGTGCAATCGAAGACTGTAATAAGGCGATAGAGCTCGATCCTAGTTATGCCGAGCCTTATAGCAATCGTGGTGCGGCATATCGGGAAAAAGGCGAGGAGGACCGCGCTATTGAAGACTATGACAAGGCGATACAACTGAAACCTGATTTTATTGAGGCACATTACAATCGCGCGGTTGCTTACACCAAAAAGGGCAATTTTGACCGTGCCATCGTAGGCTATACCAAGACGATAGAGCTGAAGTGTGACCTTGCTGCTGCATATAACAATCGTGGTAATGCGTACACGAAAAAAGGGAAGATCGACCATGCAATTGACGATTATAACAGAGCGATAGAACTGAAACCTGACCTTGCTGAGCCTTATGCTGGTCGCGGAGTAGCGCAGTTGCACCTGAAGGAATGGAAAAAAGCGAGAGGAGACCTAACGGATGCCAAGAACATGGGGATAGATATTATCACAGTATTTCATTACTTCTACGAAAGCGTACCGGACTTCAAACGGGAAACTGGAGTTAAGTTACCGGCAGATCTCGCCGCCATGCTGACGGCGCCGTAGGTGTGAATGATGACAGACTAACGTGTCCCGTTGACGATCAATAAGAGAAATTGCCGCGATGAAAACGCAATCTTCATTTTTGCGAAACGAACCCAATCTTTCTGAAATGCCGTTTTTTATCCGTGTCATCTTCAGAATCTGCGGCAATCCGCGATTCAGACAGCAAAGAGTTCTCCATAGGGAGGGATATTTTCGCTGGCTTTCATTCCTACTCTGAAGGCGTCTCCGACTTTGAGCGGGAAATTGGAGTTCAGTTGCCGGCAGACATGGTCACGATGTTGAGCCGCCGCAGGCATGAATAATGATAGACTAACGTGTCCCGTTGAGGATGAATAACAGATATTGCCGCGATGAAAACGCCATATCCACTTTTGCGAAACGAAGCCAAAACGAACCCAAATCACCCGGGAGGAGTATAGGATAAGCACCGCACACCAAAAGCGTACAGTTCAGTGTAGGTTGGGTTGAACAGTTAAACGCGAATACATACTGAGGCAAACCGTAGTCCCGCTCTTCTACGACACAAGAATTGTGACGTATTGTTGGGAATCGGAATTCCCTCCTACCGGCAACACGGGTAGGAGCGATCTCCGAATAGCGACACATACTACGATTTCCAAGATTGCAAGCAGAATCGAACCCCGAAAGCGTAGGGTAACCTTTGCATTTTTCATTGATTCGGTTCAACCCAATCTACGTGCTAAGCGATATAGGAATAAGAGTAAATGCGTCCAAAAATCCTGATAATCCAAAAATCCAGTAAATCCCAGTTCAGACAATTTAGAAAATAGGGTCCAAAATAGAAGACGCCGCCTTATAGGAGAAAATCATGCCCGAAAACAATTCACCATCCTCGTCAGGCATCCGCGACAACCGCGAGCGGGGAACTGTTGGCGAGTTTCTGAAGTCGCAGATCGAGAACGGTTCATCGCTCTCCATCGTCTCAGCCTACTTTACGATTTACGCTTTCGAGGCGTTGAAAACATCCCTGCATCAAATCAATGACCTTCGCTTTCTGTTCGGTGAACCCCGATTCATCACAGGGCTTGACCCCGACAAAACAGAGAAGAAATCCTTCATCATTGATAGCAACGGTTTACGGCTGGAGAACCAGCTTCAACTGAAATGGGTGGCGCGGGAATGCGCTGAATGGATTAAGGACAAAGTGGAGGTCCGGTCGATTCAGGAGTCAAATATGCTGCACGGCAGAATGTACCATATTGCCAAGAACGGCGTGGAAAACGCTATTCTCGGCAGCTCCAATTTTACGGTGAGAGGCTTGGGACTAAGTGAAGCGAGTAGTAACATTGAACTCAATCTTAAAGTGGCAGATGACCGGGACAGGAGCGACCTGAAATTGTGGTTTGATGAGCTCTGGAATGATGAGAGTCGGGTGAAGGATGTAAAGGATGAGGTGTTGTCCTACCTTAACCAGCTCTATCAGAATCATGACCCAGAGTTCATATACTACAAGACGCTTTTTCACCTCTTTGACCGGTATCTGAGCGATCAGAAGAGTAGGGGGTTGCTGGACGAATCCGAGCAACTAGTTGATACGGAGATTTGGAGTGCGCTCTATGAATTCCAAAAGGACGGCGTGAAGGGGGCAATCAACAAAATCTTGACGCACAACGGCTGTATCATCGCCGACAGCGTCGGCTTAGGCAAGACTTACGAGGCGCTGGCGGTGATAAAATACTTTGAACTCCGTAACGACCGCGTGCTTGTGCTGTGCCCAAAGAAACTGCGCGAGAACTGGACGGTTTACCAAGCGCACACAGGAAACAAACTCAATCCATTCCCGGACGACCGCTATGGGTACACCGTGCTGTCGCACACCGATTTGAGCCGGAACAGTGGTATGTCGGGCGATATTGACCTCTCGTCGTTCAACTGGGGAAACTACGGTCTGGTCGTCATTGATGAGTCGCACAATTTTCGCAACAACACCCGTGGAAAGAAGGACGAGGACGGGGTTACAATTAGCCGATCTCGCTACGAGCGGTTGATGGAGGACATTGTCAAGAGCGGCGTAAAAACCAAGATGCTGCTGCTGTCCGCGACGCCGGTCAACAACGACTTAAGAGATCTGCGGAACCAACTTTACTTTCTCACAGAGGAACGAGAAGATGCTTTCGACGAATCGCTCGGTGTCGCCAACCTGAGAGAAACCATCACAGTCGCCCAAACCGCCTTCAACAAGTGGGCAAAGCGGGATGGCACGCGCAGCAGTCAAAATTTGCTGGAAGAATTGAGTACACACTTCTTCAAGCTGCTTGACGGGTTGACCATCGCCCGTTCACGGGTGCAGATTAAAAAACACTATCCCGACTCGTTGCGCGATCTGGGAGGCTTCCCAGATCGCAGTAAGCCCGAATCCATATATACCGAGATCGATCTTGAAGGGGAGTTTATGTCTTACGACGCGCTGAACGAGGAGATTTCCGAGTATCAACTTTCCTTGTACAATCCGTCAAAATACGTGCTCGCTGAATACAAAGCCAAGTATGATGCCCATCCCGACGGGCACTTTACACAAGCGAGCCGTGAGCATTACCTAATCGGCATGATGAAGGTGAACTTTCTCAAACGCTTGGAAAGCTCTGTCCACTCCTTTAAGATTACGCTGGAACGTACGCTTGCAAAGATTGAGGAGTTAGAGAACCGCATCCTGCGGTTTCAGGAATTCCGCGCCGAAAACCCTAACCTAGACATGGACGATATTGAGATTGAAGCCTTCGAAGATGAGGAACTACAGGCGGCAATGCAGGTTGGCAAGAAGCTAGTCTATGAGATGGCACACTTGGATGTTGAAACGTGGCTAGAGGATTTGAAACATGACAGAGACCAACTTGAGGGCCCCTACCGGTCGGCAGTAAAAGTCGACCCCGCCCGCGATGCCAAACTCGCGAAACTCAAAGAACTGATTGCCATAAAGGTCAAATATCCGACGACCACAAAGCGAGATCAGCTCAATCACAAGGTGCTCGTATTCACCGCTTTTGCGGACACTGCCGACTACCTCTACAGTCACCTGTACAAATGGGCGCAGGCAGAACTGCGTATCCATACCGGGCTGGTGACGGGATCAGGCACCAACAGAACCACCCTTGGCAAGACCAATTTTATCGACATCCTCACTAACTTCTCCCCCATTGCGAAGAATCGCGGAAACGACAGTAACATGCCTCAGGACGAAGAAATTGACCTGCTCATTGGCACGGACTGTATCTCCGAAGGACAGAACCTCCAAGACTGCGACTACCTGATTAACTATGACATTCACTGGAACCCGGTGCGCATCATTCAGCGGTTCGGACGGATTGACCGGATCGGAAGCGTCAACGAGCGTGTTCACTTGGTCAATTTCTGGCCCACCGACGACCTGAATCGTTACATTAACCTGAAGAATCGCGTTGAAGCGCGGATGGCGTTGGTGGATGTCACCGCCACGCAGGGAGATAACCTGCTTGATCCGGACGCGCTCCACGACGTTATTGCGGGCGACCTCAAATACCGCGACCAACAACTGCTAAAACTTCAGGAGGAAATCCTTGATCTTGAAGAATTTCACGACAGTGTCGCTTTAAACGACTTCACGCTTGACGATTTCCGTATGGAACTCATCAAATACATCGAAAGCAACCGGAAAAAACTTGAAGACGAGCCCTTCGGACTATATGCGGTCGTGCCGGCACCTCCAACTGACTCGATAATTCAACCCGGCGTCATCTTCTGCCTGCAGCAAAAAAGCAAATCTGAGGAAAACGAAAAACTGAATCCCACCCAACCCTATTTCCTCGTCTACGTTCGAGAAGATGGCGAGGTGCGCTTTTCCTTTGCCTATCCCAAACAGATTCTTGAGATGTTTCGCCAACTCTGCGCGGCGAAAAATAGCCCGTATGACGAGCTATGTGCGCTGTTCGACGAGCGCACAGCCAACGGCGCCGATATGTCCAAATACAACCGTCTGCTTGAAAGAACCGTGAGGTCTATCACTCATACTTATAAGAATCGCGCCTTCGCCAATCTCACATCAGGTCGACGCGGCGCCTTGCCTCTGGTAACCAATCAGGTTAGCGGCACAACCGACTTCGAACTCGTGACATGGCTGGTGATTGAAAATCCTGAAATCCACCAAGAGGGCGCACCCTAACATCCGGTCCTTCACGCAATTGGGAGCAACAATTCTCCTCGTTAGAAAAGGGAAGGAATAGGCAGAGCTTTCAGGAGAGAGCTCGCCTTAGAAAGCGACAAAAGCATCATTCCCCTCCTTACTAAGGAGGGGTTAGGGGAGGTTTATAACAACGTAGATTGTGTTGAACGGAACAAGTGAAAAAGTGTGTATCGCGATTTGGAGATCGCTCCTACCGCGAGTTGTCGGTAGGAGGGAATTCCGATTCCCGACAATACGTTACTGACCCCCTCTCGCTTCCCCTTAGTAAGGGGGAGGACTACTACGATGGACTTACGGGCGAGCGGTTGAATGAGAACCGTACAGAAGCATCATTCCCCTCCTTACTAAGGAGGGGTTAGGGGAGGTTTATAAACACGTAGGTTGTGTTGAGCCGTAGGCGAAACCCATAGAATCAACCGAGTGAAAAGCGAGGGCGATAGTCTTCCGAATACTTAATCCCTCACGTGAATACTCTCGACAGAAAGGAATTCGTTGGATGCATGCTTCAGCCCCTACAGATCGGCGGCACGACCTTGATGCCTTGCGTGCCGTCGCCATGCTCTTAGGCATCGTCTTGCACGCTTCACTGTCGTTTTGTGATGTGCCCTGGCTCGTTCAAGATACCCAACGAAACTCCGGACTCGGTATCGTTTTTGGTCTGATTCACGGGTTTCGAATGCCGGTTTTCTTCGTCATGAGCGGATTTTTCACTGCGATGCTGTGGCGAAAAAGAGGGTTGGCGTCGCTCTTGCGGCATCGGGTTCGTCGCGTACTCCTGCCATTTATATTGGGGCTCTTCACAATCGTTCCTGTTACGCAACTGAGTTTCTTTGCCGCTGCGACGAATTTCAGTTTTTCGGTCGCAACTGTCCCGACAGAATTTAGTTCGCCGTCAGAAAGGCGGCGCCTTAATTTCTCGAAGGCAGCAAAAACCGGAGACATTGAAGCGCTCAAGCATTACTTGTCAAACGGCGAAAGCCCCAATGCTAGGGATCCGAGTTTTGGCGTTACAGCTCTGTCGTGGGCAGCCCTTGAGGGCAGGGCCGAAATTGTGGAACTCCTCATCGAAGCACGGGCTGACGTGAACGCGAAAAATAGAGACGGAGCGACGCCGCTGCACGCAGCTGCCTTTATGGGACAGCTTGAGGTTGCGCAATTGCTGCTTGAAAACGGTGCAGATATCAGTGCAAAGACATATAACGGCGACACGCCGCTGGACAGCGCGCAGGCAGCATGGAAGGATGTAGAGGCAATCGCAGGGGTGTTACAAATATCACTGGACTCGAAAGATGTGAAAGCCGGCAGAGTACAGGTTGTCGAGCTTTTCCAAGAACAGGAGATACAACGATCAGATAGCGATGAGGTGAAAACGAAGGGCGCGATTTCGATCAGGACATGGGTGTGGTTTTTCCTTACTAGAAGCGAGATACTCGCACACCTCTGGTTCCTCTGGTATCTCTGCTGGTTTGTGGTCGCCTTCGCCTTATTCACAACCGTCGCCAACCGGATGGGATGGGCACGTCGGTTTCAAAAAGTCATTCTCCCTTGGAGCCGCTATCTGTGGCTCATTCCACTGACGATGCTGCCGCAATGGTTTATGGGAAATAGAGGCGAACTCCCGCACTTCGGTCCCGACCTTTCAGCAAACATTTTGCCCAAGCCGCATATGCTCCTTTATTACGCCCTCTTCTTTTTCTTCGGCGCCCTCTACTACGATTGCAACGACGACGTGGGCAAAGTCGGCAAAAGGTGGGCGTTCACGCTGCCCGTAGTCCTGTTAATTGTGTCTCCCATCGGTTTAGTTTTCGGCTGGTCGCCGTTTCCATCAGCGCCAAATCATGTCATCTCAGTCGTCGCGCAGCCGCTGTTCGCTTGGATGATGGTGTTTTCCTTGATGGGGGCGTTTCGTCAGTTGGTGGTAAAAGGGAGCGCGGTGTGGCGATACGTCTCGGATTCTTCCTACTGGCTATATCTGGCGCACCTCCCCTTAATCGTCTTGGCGCAAGGGTTAATAAGACCTTGGCAACTTCCGGCGCTTCTAAAGTTCAGCCTGTTATGTATCGTAACCACGGCAATTTTATTGGTGACTTACGAGTATTTGGTGCGATATACGCCTGTCGGCACACTTCTGAATGGACCGCGACGGAGACCTCAGAAGGTAGTGGGCTGAATCGTAGGCAGGCAGAGAAACCGAGTGTTTCCGAAAAAACTCGGTTTCTCCCGACTACACATCGCTATCGTTGAAAAGAGGTACTGTAATTCCGTTGGTATGGATTCGCGGTATTCTCCCCCTTGCCAAGGGGGAGCGAGAGGGGGTCTATCAACAGGATTCATGAAATTCAGACTGAACCGATGTTCGAAAGGTGAACCAATTTTGGCAGATGGGAAACTCATAAAGCTCAAAACGCCGGATGGTGTTGAATGGGATGACCGGAACCGAACCAGATTGTCACTCGCTGAATGTGATGATCCGGAGGCGTTAGAGCTTCTCATCACGCGATATTGGCGGGGGCATCTTGATGCGTCGCTGTCAGACGCAGTTCGAACGCTGTTGACGGCGGATTTGGGTTGGGAAAAATCCCAAGATCTCATGACCCCGCCGATCGGAGAGATCATTTCGCCGTTAGGACATGCGCTCGATTCGTCGGACGGTCGTATACGCGAAGCAGCGCTTCAAGTGTTGGACGCGATGGTCGACGTTCCAGCCGGATCGGTCTTCATTGGTGATGAGTTGACGCCGCTACCGGTGGGTCTGTTTCAGATTGGTCGTTACCCCGTCACGAACGCCCAATACCAACGGTTCGTTCGAGAAACAGGACATCCCTCGCCGCAATCGTGGGAGGGCGATGCGTATCCTGAGAAGAAGGGGGATCATCCCGTCGTATGGGTGAACGTCGAAGATGCGGAGGCTTACGCTGAATGGACCGGCTGTAGACTGCCGACTTTTGAAGAGTGGACGCGAGCTGCCCGTGGAGACGACGGACGCCGCTTTCCGTGGGGTGACGAAATTGATAAGCCGCGTTGCAACACAGCGGAACTCAGTGCGGGTGGGACAACGCCGGTGGGTGCATTTCCCGAAGGCGTCAGCCCCGTGGGTTGCTATGATATGATGGGCAATGTCTGGGAATGGACGGACACTTGGTACGACGAGGAAGATCGGCATTTTCGCGTCGTCTGTGGTGGGGCGTGGTACTACAATCACGATGCTAGCACCTGCACCAGTTTCGACTATTTCAGTGTGGACTACGCTGAGTTTATTATCGGATTTCGCATTGCTCGTTGAGGAACAGATTGGGACTTATCGCAAATCGCCCCTTCCGTCAATCGACAGCTAAAAAGTGGTGCCCAAGTTCACATGAATCTTCCCTTGCAGCGCCGAACTTCCCTCAGCCAGTCCGTAGTCCATACGGAGGGCGCCGCCTTTTGATTCTAGTCGCATTCCGAAACCGTAGCCGACGCGCAGGGGGTCTAGCTTCCTCGGCTGTTCGATGTCCGTCACCGAGCCGAGATCGACAAATGCGAAAATCTGTGAGGTTCGCCCAGTGATAAACCGATACTCGATATTGGCGTGTATACGGCGTGGACCGGAGAACCAATCCTCGTCGTAACCGCGCAGTGTGTTCGCGCCGCCCAGATAGAAAAGTTCCGTCGGTGGGATTTTCGCGCCCCACGCTGCCGCCCCGTGCAAGCCGATGGCGATGACCTGCTTGCGCCACGTCGGGAAATACTGCTGGAAATCCAACCACAGTTTGCGGAGCTTAAAGTCTCCACGTGAAAATTCAAAAGCGATGTAATCGCGGCGACCATGTGTCGGATTCAGGAAGTAATCCCTGCTATCACGTGCCAGACTCAAAGTTACCCCGTATTTCACGCCGTTCTCTCCGAAAACGAGGTCCTCTTCATCTGTGGTGTTATGCGGCTCGCCCTGCGACTGAACTGACGCACCTAATTGGGAAAATGGATCGGTTGGGTTCAAAGGCGTGAAGGGAGCGGCGAGGGTTGGCAGTTCAATCTGTTTGTACGAGAGTGCCAGAGACCCCTCAAATAAACTGCGAAAGCGCGTTCCGACGATTATGCTGGTCGATTGCTCTTTAGATTCTGCGTCTGTAAACTGATTCCTCTGTTTCAACCGGCTGAATTCAACCCCGATTTTGAACGGTTTTCCGAAGGGCCACGGTTCCTCATATCCGATCTGGAGGGTTGAGAGCAAGCCGGATTTCCAAAAAACATTCGCCCGTCTGCCCGTGCCGAGAAGGTTTGTTTCACTAGCTTCTATCACGCCGGTCAGTTGGGGGGCGTTTTCAAATTGAGAGGTCGGTGGGGCGTAACCGATTACACCGCTAAATCTGCCCGTCCGTGCTTCTGTGAGGTGCGCGTTAAAGATGATTTCGTCCGAAGCGTTTCCCGGCTCTAGCACAGCTGGACTCACTTCGTAGAAGTAGCCGATGTTTACCAGTCGGTGAAAGCTTTGATCGATTCTGCGCTGATTAAACACCTCCCCGGCTTGAATCGGCAGCTCGCGGCGAACGACATCTGCCTTTGTCTTCTTTAAGCCGCTCAACTTTACCTCGCCGATCCGAATCAAATCACCTTCACGGATTTGGAGATGAAAATCTATCGTCCCGTCCTCGGGCGATAGATGAAAATCGATCGGGCGAATCTCAACTTTCGGATAACCGTGCTCGCTGTACAAGGCTAAGATGCGTTCAATACCTTGTTCCAGAGCGGTATGGCTAAATGAGGCTCCTTTGCCGAGACGAAGCTCTCGTCGCAGATCGCGAACGGAAAACAGTTGAACCCCGTCAATCGTAATTTCACCGGTGCGGGCTTGCGCCCCCTCGTCAATGTGAATGCGGATTCGTACCTGATCGGCTGAAATTACATTAACTTCCGGGCGGATCACCACAGAAATGAATCCATTCTTCCTGTATTCTGCGGTGATGCGATCCAGTCCTTCGATGACTTCCTCTTTGTCATACGGCTGGCCTGCCTCAACACCAATGCGCTGCGCCAACTGTTTGCGATTGAGGTATTCGTTGCCTTCAAACGTGATTTGGCGAATCAAATAACGCGGTTCGGAGTTGATAGGGGTGGAAGAATCGGTATTGTCCGCATCGCTGAGCGCAATAAGTGGGATTGTTAAAAACGAAAACGTGAGGAGAGGCGTGAGAAGTAGATGTCGCATCGGAGAGGATTTGAGAACACACATTGGCTTGTGTGAAACGAGAGTGTAGAGCGCGAAGAGAAAACGATGTTTTGCCATAAACTCGGTTTCTGTTACGGGATGGATTAACATGAGCCGACACATTTCAATCTGCATTAGGTATCACGCACAATTGGATTTGAGGTTCGTCAATCCGTTTACTCTCACTTCTCCGCGCTTCAGCTCTTGTAGTTAAACGCTGACGCGGGGGCCTTCGTTGTGTACGTGTTCTCGTTGCCACGCATTCACGGATAGAAGTGCGAATCTGTGCATGAATACCTGTAATTCTATCACTTTGGATGTGCACCCGCAAGAAAAAGGTTGAGATTACCCACTAACTTGTGATATAATTTTGATGCACTGCTACGAAAAGATAAGTTGGAGGTATATTATGCCGAATGCGCTATTGGTTTATCCTGAATTTCCCCCGTCCTACTGGGGTTATCAGTTCGCTTTAGAATTTATTGGGAAAAAAGCGTCAATGCCGCCTCTGGGGCTGCTCACGGTTGCGGGCATGTTCCCCAATGATTATCAACTCAAAGTTGTTGACATGAATGTTGGCGCTTTAACGGACGCAGATCTCGATTGGGCGGATCTGGTCTTAACATCCACAATGATTGTTCAGAAAGAGTCGTTATATAACGTTGTGCGGCGATGTAACCGCGCAGACGTTCCCATCATTGCTGGCGGTCCCCATCCGACCTCTTATTACGACAATATCAAAGAGGAAGCGGGTGGAACAATCAATCACTTTCTCCATGGTGAAGTTGAGGAGATTCTTGGTGATTTTCTCACTGATCTGAAGAGCGGGGTCGCCAAAGAAGTATATGCGGAGACGAGAAAGCCGGATGTCACGCTGACCCCGATACCGCGTTTCGATCTCATCAATCTTCAGAATTATGGATCGATGGCGCTTCAGTTCTCGCGGGGTTGCCCGTTTGATTGCGAGTTTTGCGACATCACCAAACTGTTTGGGCGGGTTCCTCGCACTAAGGCCAATGAACAGATGTTAAGCGAGTTTCAATTGCTGCATGATCTCGGGTGGCGGGGATCGCTTTTCATTGTTGATGACAACTTCATCGGAAATAAGCGGGATGCAATGCGCCTATTACCCGAAGTTACGAAGTGGCAAAACGAGAGAGACTTTCCGTTCGCCCTGTACACCGAGGCGAGTGTGAACCTCGCCGACATGGAGCCACTCATGGACGCGATGGTTGCCGCCGGCTTGAGTGAGGTGTTTTTGGGCATTGAAACCCCTAATCCCGATGCATTGCTGAAAATGAAGAAGAAACAGAACACAAAAAAGGGTGAGGACAATTATCTCGTCAAAGCGGTTCGCAGCATTCAGGAAAAAGGCATGGAAGTGATGGCTGGATTTATCCTAGGCTTAGACGACGATACCGAAAATGCTTTTGATGCACAAATTGAATTTATCCAAACTGTCGGCATCCCGAGGGCAATGGTTGGGCTCTTAACGGTTCTGAAAAATACGGATCTCTTCTTCCGACTGCAAAAGGAAGGCAGGCTGTTGGGAGAATCGGATGGCAACAATGTCGGGCTCGACAGCTTGAATTTTAAGACGGAGATGGATCGGCAAACGCTCCTTGACGGATATAAGCGCGTGCTTTCAACGCTGTATGATCCGACCCTGAAAAACTATTTTGAGCGGTGTCTGTCAATGTTCAAGCACCTGAAACCGGTGAAACATGGATCCCACAGCTTTGGGAAAACTGAGCTGTTGGCGTTAATCAAGTCAATCAGGAGACAACTCTTCTCTAAACAAGGTCCCGCTTACTTCCGATATCTGATGAAAGTGATCGTAGACCACCCGAAGCTGATTGTGGAGGCGGTTACCCTTGCGATTCATGGGTATCACTTTGAAAAAATCACGAGTCAAACGGTTGCGGTTGACAACTTCAAACAGTCCCTGAAGTCTGAATCTGAAGCGTTCAAAGAAACAGTGTCGCAACGATTCCAAGGCGATCGGATCGGAGCGGTTGGAACGTATGCGCAAGCACTTTTGGCGCGTGTGCACAATCAGTATGAGCAGATTCACCACGATTTCAGACACAGCGTTCACGACGCGCTCGTTTCCTTCCAGGCATCAGTGTTCAAGCAGTATCTTGACGTTGAATTGCGCGTGTTTAAGGAAACCGCGTCTCGGTTCGCGAAGTCTCAAAGTAATCGGATCGAGACAATCGGTGCCCGGGCGCACGAGCTTCTCACGCGGGTAGAGGCGCAATATGAACGGGTTCACCACGATTTCAGAGATCATCTGGAAGACTCTCTCGATTCATTCAAACTGTCTGTGAAATCACAATTGGATCAACTTGGCGTTCCGATCGCGCTAAATGCCTAGTACCATTCCCCCTTTAACATTCATGCCTTAATACCATTGTATGGACGTGGCAGGACTCTGTAGGCGCCCACAATCGCTAATGTTCGATCTTCATACAGATTTGGTATAAATCCCTCTCCGCTCATAGTTAGCCCGATTCGTAGGTTCTCACCTTTTCGAGGCATTGATGGCACGGTGTATCGAGATCGAAGCTCTCAGTTTTATCTATCCGGGGCGTAGCGAACCGACGCTGAAGGGAATCAATGCGCGCGTCGATTCCGGGGAGTTTGTTTTGTTGATAGGCCCTACGGGTTGCGGCAAATCCACGCTGCTGCGAACGATAAACGGCTTGATTCCTCACACGTCGGGCGGAACGTTATCCGGGCGCGTCCGCATCAACGCGTCAAACGTTGCGAAACAGCCACTGAATGTTACATCTCAACAAGTTGGGTTGTTGTTCCAAAATCCCGAAGATCAACTTTTTTCTATCGTTGTAGAAGATGAGGTCGCGTTTGGACTGGAAAATCTCAACGTGCCGCCGGATGAGATAGATCGGCGGATTGATTCCGCTCTAGCGCAGGTTGGGCTATCTGGATTTCGGGCACGTCCGATTGTTTCACTCTCTAGTGGACAGAAACAACGAGTAGCCCTTGCCAGTCTGTGGGCGATGCAGCCGCAGATTCTCCTGCTTGATGAACCAACGAGTTACTTGGATTCCAAGGGCGCGGTTCATCTACTCGAACTCGTTCGTCAACTGAACGAAACCGCTGGTACTACCGTGATTATCGCAGGGCATCAAGTCAATGAGGTTGCCCCGTTATGCAATCGCGTTTGGTTGATGCACAATGGTGAGATTGTGTCTGATCTGCCAAGCGATAGAGCTTTCTACCACCTAGAGCGATTTCGCCAACTGGGGGTTCAGGCGCCTGAACTTGCACAGATTGCAGAGGAGAATGGACTAGCCGACCGACCGCTGACCCTAAAAGATGCCCTGCTCTGCTTTCGGAACGATACAAATGGCATCCTTCCGGCGCCTTTTGTGAAGGTTGAAGATAGGGCAGCGACCGACCCAATCCGAGAGCGACAGCGCCCGGAGCTACGTGACGCACACTCGACTAACATCACGTCTACTTCTGCGGACGGTACGTTGATTGACGTACAAAATCTCACGTTTCGTTATCATCGGAAGTCGCCGGCTGCCCTAAAGTGTATCTCTTTTCAGGTCAGACGCGGTGAAACGATAGCGATTATGGGGGAAAACGGATGCGGAAAAACAACGCTGCTCATGCTAATACTTGGGCTTCTTAATCCGTCAGAGGGGCGCGTGGTTCTCGACGGACGAGACGCTAAGCGTTACAAACCCCATCAGCTTGCCGGGTTGGCGGGGCTAGTTTTTCAAAATCCGGACCTGCTGCTGCAAGCGGCGACAGTATCTGATGAGGTCGCCTTTGGACCGAAAAACCTAAAGTTGACCTCTCAAACGGTTGCGGAACGACTTGAGACCGCCCTACAGATGTTCGATCTCACGAATCTCAGGACAGAGACGCCGTATGCACTCTCACAAGGGCAACGTCAACGCACGGCGGTCGCCTCGATGTTTTCGCTTCATCCGGCACTCCTCCTTCTCGACGAGCCCACAACGGGTCAAGATCAATTTCATCTCCATGAACTCATGGACGTGCTTTCTAACGTGATGACAAAGAGAAACAAAACCGTAATTTTCTCGACCCACGATGCACATCTCACGCTGAAATATGCAGATCGCGTGCTGCTGATTCACCGCGGCGAGTTAATCTTCGACGGAAGCCCCGATGCCGCCTTCGCCGACCCTGAGCGCTTGGAGCGAGCATCGCTAATTCCGCCACTGGCGTTACAATTGGCAAACGCATTAAAAAAACAGAGAGGGGAATATAAGGACTATGCGCCAAGAGGAGTGCGTGGGGGCATGAGTGAGTTCCGGAAAGTGGAGTGGATTCGCCGAGAATGATGCTGTCGAGTCTGACGGGAGATATTCTGTCGCCGCCGTTTCTATTGTCGCGGGCGAATGATTTACGGAAAGTAGAGTGAGGGAGGGGTGGACGTGCGCAAACCAAAGATTTTTGTCGATGGACAATCGGGGACAACCGGGCTGCAGATTTACGATAGAATTAAGACGAGAAGCGATATCGAAATTGTTCATATTCCGGAGGCAAAACGAAAAGATAATACTGTAAAACTAGATTGCATTCGCCGATCCGACCTCGTCTTCTTGTGTTTGCCGGATGATTCCGCAAAGGAAACGGTATCGCTCGTCGAAACCGAAGAGATACCGATAAAGATTATTGACGCAAGCACAGCCCATCGAACCGCATCCGGATGGACATACGGCTTTCCAGAATTGAATCCCGACTATCGAGGAAGAATCGCCGCAAGCTGTCGGGTCGCCAATGTCGGTTGTTATGCGTCAGGGTTTATCGCACCGGTAAAGCCGTTAATCGACTCGAATCTTTTCCCACGCCATCACCCTTTTACTGTGAATGCTGTATCTGGTTACTCCGGCGGGGGCAAGAAAATGATGGGCGTGTTCTCAGAAAAGTCGATGGGCGAACCAGAGGAGTTATACCATTTCTTACAGTACGGTTTGAATCTCAACCACAAACACCACCAAGAAATGACGGGTATCACCGGATTGACGCAATCCCCGTTGTTGCTGCCCGCAGTGGATTATTCGAGACAGGGGATGCTCGTCAATATCCCAATCCATCGGAAATACTTGGAGGAATACAAGATCGCTTTCGATGACGTTTTCCAATGTTTGAAAGATTATTATCAGGGTGAAAAATTTGTTACGGTTTCTGTGTGGTCAGAGACTCCACTGCGCAGTCATCCCGTATTACCGTACTCTTACCTAGATGCCGTAAGTTGCAACGATACCAATCGGCTGGAAATTATTGTGTGTGGAAGTAATGACACCCACGTGAACCTGTGTTCGCGGCTAGACAACTTGGGAAAGGGTGCGTCCGGCGCCGCGATTCAGAATATGAACCTTATGCTGGGGTTGCCAGAAGATAGAGGTCTCAACTGATAAATTGAGGTGGTGTGTCAATCGCGTATCTCCATCCCGGCACGAAAATCGTCATCTTAGCAGTCGTCGGCTGTCTGGTGGTTTTGCTCGACAGTCCAATCTCACTTGCTGTCTGTTTTCTCGCTAGTATCTGTCTGATTGGATTCTCTCGAGCATCGTGGCATCAGATTCGCCTGCTGGTACTGTTTGTATTATGCGGGACATGGGGCTTGGTCTACAGCCAAGCAATCTTCTACAACGAATTCCCGCGAACTCCGATTTTTACGCTTATAGATGCAGATTTCCTAGTCATCGGAGAAGCTACAGGCGGCATCCGTTTTTACCGCGAGGGATTATTGTATGGCGCGGTTCAATCCCTGCGGTTCAGCACAACGCTCGCGATTGGCTGTTTCATAGTCTGGACGACCCCGCCGCGTGACCTGCTTCTTGGTTTCGTTCAACTGCGTGTTCCCTATAGCTTGGCGTTTATGGTAACTACCGCGTTGCGTTACATTCCGCTCATTGGCTCAGAAGCGATGACGGTCATCAGATTGCAGCGGCTACGTGGATTTCGCTATTTGCGGCTGAATCTAATTCACACCTTCAGGGGCATCTTAAACAGTCTGCGTCCGATTTTAACGAACAACATGCGCCGCGCAACACAACTAGGCGAAGCCGTTGAAAGCCGTGGGTTTTCCCCCGAAGTTGCTGCAGGAGATCGCACTTCGTTGCGCGTGTTAAGGATGGGATGGTGGGATGGGGGCTTGATTGTGCTCCTATTGACCTGTTTGTTGAGTGTTATCTGTTTGAAAGTGCTATATTTCCTGTATGCCAACGGGCTCTATTACACCTCGTGGCTGAGGGGAGTATACACTTTTGTACGAGAAATGTTGTAGCCGACGGTTGAGACGCTTGGATTGGGTTGGGGTTGATTTCGGTGGTCGAACCCTAACTGTAAGGAGGTCAATATGCTTAGTGAAGTTCAGAAACACCGGTTTGAAACGCTCGGCTTCTTCATCATGAGAGATTTGCTGCCGCGTGAAGAGGTGCAGTTGTACGCCGACGCGTTCGAAGATACGCTTATCAGAGCCAACGGTGGGGAGCCTTGGTCACGGGCGCCTGTGCGTCATCAGGTTTTGCCATTCTTCAGGCACAATCCTGAAGTTTACAATCGCCTGCTCGACGATAACCGCATCATTGAAGTGCTTGAGGACTTAATCGGTGAAGGGTTTGTGTTCACGGTTTCCGAGGCGATTAAGCACTGGACTGGAACCTCGTGGCATCATGACGCCATCTCTACCGAGACCCATACGCACCTGAAAGTATTGCTTTTTCTGGAGCCGACCACAGCGGACACCGGTTGCCTCTACCTTCTACCGGGCAGCCAGTTTCTCCCATATCGAGAGCGGATGCAGGCATACGGCAACGACATCTTGCCCCTTGGCAAGGATGTTCCCGGCGCCTACCCGTGCGAGACCGAGCCCGGTGACGTGATTGTCTTCAACGTGAAAACCTATCACGGTGCCTTTCCGGATGGTTCCCGTCGCGGACTGTATCTGAACTTCATGCAACGACCCCAGACGGAGGCAGATGTACGGTACGTCTGGGAGGTCGGTGGTCAGGGCGGCTGGTATACGCCCGAACTCTATCAAGACGCTCCGCCGCAGCGGCAAAGTATGCTGGCATTTTGGGCGGAAAGGGTTCAGCAGACCGTATAAGGCAATCACTTACACAAAATTTCAGAAAAAGCACTTCCTACTGAATATCAATGCAAAGGGAGGTACGACACCATGCGAATTGACAAATTAACGCTGTGGAGCATATTAACCGGATTACTGGTGTTGAGTTCAACCATGTTTCTCGTAGATTCCGAGGCGAGACCACCTAGCAAAGGAACATTTGTCCTCTCCGCGGATGGCGGCGAGTCGAACATCTGGTTAACAGACGATAACGGACACAATCCGCGTCCGCTCTTACATGTTGATGGGAATCCGCTGCCGCTTGGACTGGTCTGGTCTCCAGATGGGAATTCCATCGCCTTTCACTCGGAAGCGCGGGGAAACGTTGACATCTATATTGTGGATGCTGAAGGGAAGAACCTACAGAGACTCACCGACAGTGAGTCGGAGGATAGCTTCCCCACCTGGCACCCCAATGGTCAGCGTCTTGCATTCGGAACGGATCGGGACGGTAATTTTGAAATCTATGAGATGATAATTGTCGGGAGAGCCTTGAGAAACATTACAAACGACCCAGCTAAGGACATTCAACCGGATTGGTCTCACGCCGGACGAAGGATTGCCTTTTCTTCTAAACGCGGTCGGACTATTTCAGACATCTATTTGATGGATTCGAGCGGCGCCAATCTCGTGAATCTCACGAACCATAAAGGCGGAGACTTCGAGCCTACATGGTCGCCGGATGATTCGAAGATAGCCTGGTCTTCATCCCGCCATGGAAACGGAGACATCTTCGTGATGGACGCCAATGGAGAGAATGCCATTCAGCTGACCGGATTTGCCGCCGGGCTAGAGGGACAGTGGGAAGAGAGCGACCTAACTTGGGCGCCAAACGGCAAGAAACTTGCCCACATTGCCTTTATGGGTGGAGTCAGCTCTCTTTACATCACCGATCCAGACGGCAAGAATCGCTTTGAGGCGCCGGATGTGGGCGGCGTCAACCGCGCACCGTCCTGGTTCGATCCCAAATTTGTGCCAGTGTTCTCCGTTTCGCCGGGCAATAAGCGAGTCTTGACCTGGGGTTGGCTCAAGCGGGTGGAACGTAACGAGTAAGCGGTAGCACACGCGTAGATTAACCGATAATGCCAAATTTTAAAATCGAATTGGTGTAAGCCAAGCTGCTCTAGATTTCTGAGCACCGAGACTGATAGCGTTGATCCTATCGAAGCATTGCTAAAACCGGCAGAATGGGAAGATAACCATGCAAATCAGGAAAAAATCAGTCGTGCGAATCGCTGTATACATCAACGTTCTTCTCTTGAACAACGCTCTGCTTTTGGTGAACACTGGAGCGCAAGCACCCAATGAACCTACTATCGCGTTCTCCACTAACCCGGAAAATGGCGCGGGTATCTGGTTGATGGGCACCGACGGGAAGAATCAGCGCAAAATTCTAGAGATTCTTGCAGACCCTGTACCCCTAGGTCTGGTATGGTCTCCAGACGGTAGTAAGCTGGCTTTTCATGCGGAAATTGATGCGAACACAGATGTCTACGTGGTGAATGCCAACGGGAAAGGGATCCAGAGGCTTACCGAGGGTGAAGCGGAGGATGGCTGGCCGAGCTGGCACCCTAGCGGCCAGAGGATTGCCTTCCACACCGATCGGGACGGAAATTTTGAAATCTATGAGATGACGAATAGAGGGGACGTTCCGACGAATATTACAAACGATCCTGCCAAGGACAGGCACCCCGCATGGGCGCATGACGGTCGGAAGATTGCCTTCGCTTCCAAACGTGGAAAGTCCCTGGGCGACATCTGGGTGATGGATGCAAATGGGGGGAACCTGAACAATCTCACAAACGTTCGCGGCGAAGATTTCCAACCTAGATGGTCGCGAGATGATACAAAGATTGCCTGGACTTCCACTCGAAATGGACAAGGTGAAATTTGGGCGATGGATGCAGATGGTGGGAATTTGGTGAAGGTCAGTGACCGTGGGGATCCAAAACAACTTGGCAACCGAAATCAGGAACCGAGTTGGGACCCGGCTGGCAAACAAATTGCTGCAGCAGCTCTGCCCGGATTTCCCCCCACTTTTGTCCGATTACACCCTGCAAACGGCAATCTAGACTGGAAAGACCTGCCGATTGTCGGCGACCAAAACCGTTCGCCAGCATGGTTCGATCCTGATTTTGTAGTTGACTTCTCTGTTTCATCTGTCAGGAAGCAACTTTTGACCTGGGGTTGGCTCAAGCAGATGGAACGAGACCATTAATAACAATCTTGGTTCTTCCACTTTCATGTGGACCCGGCGTGGAAAGGGGTTAAATATGTCTGGTGGCGCGGTTCTCCACCAATCGCGCGGGATTTATTAGATAGGTTGAGGTTTCCGCCGACGTGGTCTAAACAACTATTCAGCGATTCCCTCAACCCTGAAGAGCTAGTTCATTTTGGAAAAATGGAGCTTATCCAATGCAAACATATGACTGCGAACCTACGCTGACTGATACCCAGGTGTTGGATTTCTGCAAACGAGGGTACTTGGTGCTGGAAGGCGTGGTTCCTGAAGCGATCAACCAACGAATGTGTGAATACATTGATGTGCACAAGTTTCGGACGTTTGAAGCCACTATCGACAACCCGCTTGGTCGAGAGGACTGGTTTGTCGAGAATGTACTTCTCAATCCGCAAGCGGCGGGGGCGGTGCGGTCATTGCTCGGCAAAAACTTTGGTCTACCCATCAGGCCAAGTAATCATTGGGTTCAGTGTCCCGCACCAACACAACAGTGGCACCGGGACGGCGGCTCACACTACGGTTCAGAACTGAATCATCTGCAGGTGTTCTATTATCCTCAAGATACGCCGGTGGAACTCGGTCCAACGGAGGTGTTGCCGGGGTCACACTTCCTTTTTGCCTTGCAGAGTTGGATGTCCCACTACAGTAGTATCCGTGGTGGGGTCAAAACGACCGCGCCGGCGGGCACAATTTTTATTACCGTCTATTCGATATGGCATCGGCGTTCAGCGTCCACTGCCCGTGGCATCCGAAGTCTGCTAAAATACTGTTACTGGCGAACAGTGCCCCCGCAGCGGGATTGGATCTGCCAGCCAAACCTTGATTTCGGCACTGCCCCATACAATTGGGACGGTTGGCCCTCTCCCCCTCCTCGGCAGCAACATCGGGACTGGTATGATGCCGCCGAAATGTTTTTCTGGGTTTCTGGGAAGGCGAAAGAGTTTCCCGCTTTCGTAGGGGGTGGCGGGTGGCCAATGGCATATTCCCCGTCTCGGAAGCCGGAAGGTTTCCACAAGTTCCCAGCAAACGGATAGATCGCAAGCTAATCGTGCCTTATGCTCTATAGACACAGGGTGCTGCAAAGATTGCCGCGTAACTGTTGAGAACCGCACTAGCATCGATCGGTTTTTCTGGGCGAAAGGCATCCAATCACGCTAGATTTCACAGCGAAGACGGTGACATGTCATGCAAATACGGAAAACTTGTCAGGATTTTCATCCAAACCTATTATCCACGTTGTAAATTCATTTTGGAAAAATGGAGTCTATCTATAATGAAACGAACATTCGATTGCGCACCGACAATGACGGACACTCAGATTTTCGAATTCTGCCAGAAAGGATTTCTGATGCTGGAAGCTGTTGTGCCCGACGAGATTAACCGCAAAACAACCGATTTTCTTGGAGGTGTTCAGCCTGGTGAAGCAGATGATATCCTTAAGGAGGATTGGTTTGTAGACAATGTGATCCTCAATCCTCAAGCGGCGGGAATCGTCCGATCTTTATTGGGGAGAAATTTCCAACTGCCGATTTTCATGAGCAATCATCGGGCGAAGTGCCCTGCGCCACCGCAACATTGGCACCGCGATGGAGGCTCGATTTACGGTCCGAAAATAGACGCACTTCAAGTGTTTTATTATCCGCACGACACCCCTGTGGAAATGGGACCGACGGACTTGGTGCCCGGCTCGCATTTTTTCTTCGCTTTGCAAAGCTATATGGCGCATTACACGGGAATCCGTGGAGTCCTATCAACCGCAGCGCCCGCAGGATCCATCTTTGTCACTATCTATCATATGTGGCACCGAAAGGGAGCATCCACTGCAACTGGCATTCGCGACATGCTGAAATACTGGTACGTACGTACCGTCCCGCCAGAGCGTGACTGGATTGCCGAGCCGGAATTTGACATTGATGACCTTTATAATATGCGCTCGGGCCATTTCCCTTACGGGCGGGAGGCGCACCGGGCTTTCAATGATACCGCCGAGGTTTTCTTGTGGCTGTCCGGTAAACATGACGACTATCGTGGGACTGACAGCAGTTTACCTATTTATTTGGTCTGATTGAGCCGGGGGCGAATTGGCGTTGAGAAAATTTAGATAACTCGATGAACCTACTAGATCTATCCGGGAAAACTTAAGCGTTCGGGTGAACAGCAATCTCAGCCTTGATATTTTTTGCGCTCACAAGAAAATAAAGTGGCAATTGTCACAAAATCAGACGCGGGTTTGCCTCGTTCGCCGCGGGAGCGCTGAAGATAGGCGGCTAGCGTAGGGGAAGCAGAGGCGTTAGTCCGCAACTTCCTGCTTCTCCGCTAGCAGTGCTGCCTGCCTTTCTTCGATGGCTTTGCACATTCGCAAATGGAAGCGTTGTGGCGGCGGCTCGTAGCCCTTCCACGCATACGGATCGATTCCCGCAACCGGCACAATGCAGCGTCGATCGGCATTCGCGGGGTGTTCACCATCTCGGAGACCCCACGGAAGGAGCGACCACGCATTGCAGTAGTGATTCGCCAAAACCCGCCGATAGACCTCACTGCGATTCTTGCGGGAACGATGCAACAAATAACCGTTGAAAAAAACGACCGTTCCCGTAGTGACCTCGACTGGAATCTCACCAGAATCATCGAAACCGTAACTCTCCTGTGCAAAATCAAACTCATCGGGGTTGTTGTGGCCTCGCTGTGGATAGAGGTAGCCTGTGCGATGCGAGCCGGGGAGCACCCACAAGCACCCGTTTTCGACTGTCGCATTATCCATGGCAATCCACGCGCCAATCAAGGAGCGATCGCGGGTTGGAATGTAAATCTCGTCCTGATGCCACGCTTGCCCTTGAAACCCCGCTGGTTTGACGAACAGCATCGACTGCATGCACTTCACACTGCCATCCCAATAAGGCAGGTGAGCCGCTGCGAGTTGGCTCAGGGCGCCACAAATCTTTGGATGCTCGACGTATTTCTGCATGACAGGACTGACGTAGTGTGGTTGATGGATACAAAGGATGTTTTGCAACGCATCTTCATCACTGAGTCCAGGCGGAAGCGTTTCAGTACCTTCGTTTGGATATCCACCGCTAGCCAGTGTGGTAGTATCGCGACGCAATTCGTCGATTTCTTCAGGGCCAACCAGGTCTGGGATGTCGAGATAGCCCATCTCAACGAACGACTTGACCATTCTCTCAGAAAGAACCTTTGGGACATCGATTTTAGATCCGAATTCCGACTGCATATCGCCCTCTTTTTGCGAAGCTAGAACCTCGTGTTCGTCTACTCAAGGTGCATACCGCTCTCGCTTCCCATCCACTATCAACGGCTCGGCGTTTCCCCACAGTTTTGTGCCGTCGGCTGAACGAATCGGCTCCGGAGAATATTGTGCTAAATATGTGCGACGTAGTCGACTCGTCCGATTGGGTCCGCTGCGATGGAAGTTAATACTAGTAAAAACGGCAATGCTCCCGGCTGGAGCAATAACCGGGATTCCGGGATCGTCTCCGAAATAGCCGACTCGGTCATTACTGCCCTTCTCGTGAATATGTTGAACCCACGATCGAATGCCGATTCGGGAAAAGGGCATAATGTAAGCTGTGCCATTTTCCTCCGTCATGTCATCCAACGCGCACCAGCAAGTCAAATACGACTTGTGATCCGGGTAGCCAACATACCCTGAATCCTGGTGCCAGCCAAACTTCATGCCGCCATCGGCTCCTTTGACGACATACTGTTCCCAGAAAAGGTATGCAGTGTCGCCGAGCGTTGCCCGACAGATTTCTACCATCATATCACTAAACAGGAATGCACGAAGCTCAGGCTGTTGTCGGAAGCAGTTGGCAACAAAATAGCGTTTGTTCCGGTGGTTGAGACCGAGGACATCCGCATTTTGCTTATCCATTTCGGCATTCGCCTGATCGATGAACGTTTGACATTCGTCTCGAAGCAGTTGCAGAAAGTGAGTTGGGATCACGCTCTTGAGAATGAAATAGCCGTCTTCTTGAAACTGTTGTTTTTGGGTATCAGTGATGTGAAGAGGAGATTCCATCACAAACTCCTGAATCTTTTTCAAAGAATCGGTTTCTACTGGCTAGAGCGTCGCATTCCGATACTTTGAGGTTTACGCGGTTAAACCGTGGTTGAGCCGGTCGTAAGTTGCCTTCCCGTCTGTCCGCCGACGTAGTTACTCATGAAAGCACGCAAGCCTCAATCGAGACTCGATTTCTCGTATGCTTCGAGGACCGTCAAGGCTTCGAGGGTGCCAATCCGTTTCAGCGCCGCAGCAGCCGTAATGCGAGTCTCCGCATATTGGCTTTGCAGGTGATTTTTCAGCGCCTCAATCTGTTCGGACACCGATTCCGTATGTTTAGGCTTGATAGCGTTTATATGGATACACCGGCGGTAGGGTCTGTCGCTCAGGGCAGCATGGTGCGTCTTATGATTCAGAAAAATAACATCCCTCGGCTCGTTCATGAGTGCATACCGGCCCGGCACGTCCTCGGGACGCACCCCTAACCCGCCAAGATTCTCGACAAGAGCTTCTCGGAACTCGCTGAAATGGCTGCCTGGGATAACATTGAGACACCCATCCTCAGGGCCAAGGTAATCCAAATAGATATGAGCCCGCATTGTGAAGTAAGGCGGTTCGGCAACGTTGTCATGATGCCAGCCGGATCCGGCAGTATGAAGAAGCCCCTCGCTGATGGGGAGGATGAAGTCGTCGCCAAGCAAGTTTCGGAAAACATCGACGAACCGTTCATCAACCAATAGCCGGTAAAACACGTCCGGGTTAAGGTCGAAGAATGAGATATGGGGTGGGATGCTGGAATTAATCTGTTGCCTCGGCTCATTTGGTTTTGGCGGCGGTGCACCGTTACGCCCTTTCAACATGGCTTCGTCAAATGCCTCCGAGAGCGTTTCAACCTCTTCCGGCTCCAGAAAATCCTTGAATTGGATAAATCCAAATGTCCGAAAATAGTTAACTTGTTCTTCTGTCATGGGGTTATTCTCCTGTATTTTCCAAAACGGGGGTCGTGATACTGCTGTCGTGTATAGTACCATTTGTCCGTCATTTAAAATCAAGTGAATTACCGTAATCGGCGCCTTTTCTTGCTCAGTTTTTTGGCTTTTGTAACGTTCTAGTTGCAATGAATTCGGCGCCCGCAAGGGCAGTGCGGCATGAGCATGTTCCTATCCCAACGTGGCTGTGACATTGTACTTCTCACCGCATTCCAGCAGTTCTTGTCGAATCTTCTCCGGCAGATCAATCCCTTCGCGTAATTGTTCTGCTTCTGCATTCCGTTCAGGATCCCCAGGGACAAGTACTTCTGAGAAGCCGGGCGCCGGTGGGATAGATCGGATACCATTGAGGAACGATTTCACGGCTCCTTGGTAATCCTTGAGCGGCTGAAAGGCGCTGATGTCAATCGCTTGAAAATAGGTTCCGCCCATATCGCCTGAGTCGGGGTTGACGCCGGCTAAACCGCCGAGCAGACATGTCAGCAAGGAAATCGCATAGCCCTTGTAGCCGCCGAAGACGAGTAGCCTTCCGCCATCGTAAAAATCTTCGGGATCGACACTCGGGTGTCCATGCTTGTCAATGATAGACCCAGGGGGAAGCGTTGTCCCTTTAATACGTGCGATGTGGATTTTTGCGCCCGCGATTGCCGTAGTGGCAAAATCCGAGATAAAGTGTCTCCCATCTGCACTTGGAAAGCCGAAGGCAATGGGATTCGTGCCCAACGCGCCTTCAGCCCCGCCAAATGGACTTGCGCCACCTATCGATCTGCCGCCAGTCACAAGGATGGCGGCAAAGCCCTCTGCGGCGGCTTGCTCTGCGTATTCACCCAACCTACCGATATGATGAGAATTTGTGATACTGACTGCCCCCATCCCGGTAGCACGCGCTTTCTCAATCGCGAGGTTCATACACCACTGACCAGCGTAGTGACCCCAACACAATTTAGAATCCACGAAAGCTGTGCTCGCAGTCTGTCGTAAAATCTCAGGAGTTCCATCAGGAACCAACCCCTTGTTTTCTATTGACTGTATATAACCGGGAATCTGGAACGCACCGTGGGAGAGATGTCCTTTGAGATCCGAATTGACAAGGATTCGGGCGACCACCTCTGCAATCTCAGAGGGTGTTCCAACAGCCTCAAAAAGTTGTGTACAGAAGTCCCGTAGTACATCCGCTTGAATACGTCGAGATGTTGCCATTTGTTCATCCTTTTATAATCATTTAGGTCGACTTTTCAGAATCGACAGGTCCGTGATTCGTAGAAATCGGAATCTCAACCAACGTGATGTTACGACCTTCTATTGGAAAATAAGTTCCATCGCTGCTCACAAGCTTGATCGCGTCCATCAGGCCCAGCGATGGCGCTCATTGCTTGAAATTATACTTATTATAGCATAGATTGATGCCGAGTTCTATGCTATAATCCTAATTTTTCCTAAGGGCACTACTTATCTGACGGTGCGCTGCAACTTTGAAAATGGGTTGACATCCACAACGGCAAATACATAACTCGTGGAGATTCGCAATACTGAGTCAAAATCGAACAGACCCCATAAATCCAGAAAGGTAGATTATCTAGTTGAACCCAAAGATAAAAGCGATTCGAGCACGTGAGATTCTGAGCAGCGGGGCATTCCCCACGATTGAGACCATGGTGATGCTCAATAGTGGAATTACCGGAATTGCATCTGTCCCCTTTGGTTCTTCCGCTGGCAGATACGAAGCCCTAACTTTGCTAGACGCCGATCCGGCAAGGTATTGCGGTCGTGGAATGCTCAAGTCGGCGCACAATGTTAACAACGTGATTGCGCCCGCGATAGTAGGAACTGAGGTGTTCGACCAAAAAGAAATTGATGCGCAGTTAATCGCTTTGGATGTTACCGCTCGACGGGAGCATCTGGGCGGAAATTCTATTCTCAGCGTTTCTCTCGCATGCGCGCGAGCCGCATGCGCTTCGCGGGCTATACCTCTGTATAAGTATGTCCGGGAAACGTACGGCTTGGCAGGCGAGAGGGCTTCTCTGCCGAAGCCGATGATGGTTGTCGTTGAAGGTGGACGTCACGCAGACGATTCCACAGATTTGCAGGAATATATGGTGGGGATTCGCGCAGATGTGAATTCCCGTGACGCAGTGCGAGCTGGAATCGAGATATATCATACGCTCGGAAAACTGCTCAAAGCCCAAGGGTACGCTATCAATGTGGGATTGGAAGGTGCCTACGCGCCCGCTGGCATGCAATCGAACAAGGAGCCCCTAATCTATATCCAAGAGGCAATCGTTGATGCCGGGTATGAGCCGATGAAGGAGGTTTCGATAGCGCTGGACCCGGCTGCCTCCGAATTCTACAAAGACGGTTCGTACCGTCTCGAAAGGGAAAACAGAACCTTGTCCGCTGCACAGCTTATCAGCTATTATGAGGAATTGGTGAGTGAATATCCTATTTTCTCGATTGAAGATGGTCTTGGAGAGGACGACTGGAATTCATGGACAACGCTTAACGAACGCTTAGGTAAGAGGGTGATGAACGTTGGAGACGATCTTACGGCAACGAACGTGACACGCCTGCAAAAAGCCATCGATCTCAAGGCAATCAACGCCATCTTGATCAAGCCGAATCAAGTGGGGACCCTGAGTGAGACTGTGGAAGCGACAACGCTAGCAAAGGAGCATGGACTCAACGTAATCGTTTCCCATCGAGGCGGCGGTGAAACGACAGATACGCTGATTATCGACCTCGCTGTGGCGGCGAGTGCCGACTTTGTTAAGGTAGGTCCATCGCGGGGCGAACGTGTTGTTAAATACAATCGGTTGATGGAAATTGAAGAAGAGGTTATGTCTTTACCGGAGTAGTTGTCAACAATCAAATGCGTTGGATAGGTCGTTCGATAGACCAGTGGCGATCCGAGCTCTGCACGACAGTGGCGTTGGGCAAATTCACTTGGGCAAGCATCACCTCAACCTCAGAAATTGTGAAGGCGGCGCGGAAGGAGTCATAAAGAAGTTTATTCTGGTAGGGTGTGTCATTTGCTGCGTATTGGTCTACGAGGGTTTGAGCGGCTTCGGGGGTTTCAGGACGCATCAAATCTCGAATCAGAATTAAACCGCCGCGGCGGACAGTCCGACTCATTTCCCGAAGCGCCGGCATCGGATCAGGGATGTGGTGGATGATGCTATTGGAGATGACCCCATCGAACGATTGGTCTGGATAGGGGAGGGATTTTGCATCGACACGATCCAATACAATTCGATTGACTAACCCCGCTTCGGCAATGTGAATCCCGCCCAATTTTAGCATGTTCACGGAGAGGTCAATCGCGACAATGTGAATCGTCGACAGGCGTTGGGCTATCAGGATGGGGATGTCCGCTGTTCCTGTCCCAAGATCTAGGAAATGCCCTTCGCACGCACCAAGTTCAATGACGCGCTCTACAAATGACGTGTTGACTTCAGAGTGATCCATCGCATCATACGCTTCGGTTTCTTCACGTGTGTCCATCACTTCCGGTTCTAATATGCGCTTCATAATCTCATTTTCTGCTGGGCTTGCCTCTAAGCAGAATGTCCTCTCTTGTTGTCGAATGCTAAAGTGAAACTGTGTTTTCACGTAGTACTAATCTCGATTGAGTTTGATAACGCCTGCCTTTGCCAAAAACGAATCTTTTCGATTCGCGGTTTCGATTCTTGTCGAATGTTGCATTTTCCCCTTGCCCTTCCCCCGCTCAATTGGATATAATTTCACCGTTCCTTTGGCGACGTAACCGAGTTTATTCTCGAAAACTCGGTTTCTCTCTTCCGCACTAACAACTTATGAGTTCAACAGGAGGTAAAATCATGAAGATAATAGGGACGGTTGTATTGATTGTACTGTGCTGCAATTTTGTGATAGCACAGGAAGACCTCTACACCATCCAGAAAGGCGATACGCTCGAGAAAATAGCTAAAGAGAAACTACAGGATGCCTCGTTATGGCTGCAACTGGCTAAATACAACAGCATCTCAAATCCTAACCTGATTAAAACGGGGCAAAAGATAGTCATTCCCGGAAAAACGCAGTTGCTGATAAAGGTCCAGCAAAAGGAGAACTTTGAAGCGAGAGTCGAAACACTCGAAGGGATGCTGTCTCAACTTCACGGCTTCCGCCGCGAAACGTTGTTTGAGGACAACTTTGAGAGTAGAACGCAAATGGAGGGTCAGAAAGTATGGATTTTCCCTTCCCGCGGGAAATGGGGTATCTCTACCTTGGGAAGTCGTGTATTGGAACAGTCGGATAGAAACGCCCCAAACAGCGCTGCACTAGTTGGAGAAAAGGGCTGGTCGAGCTACGTCGTTCAGGTGGAACTCCGGATAGAGCATACCGGCGATGCCGGTGTGTTTGCCTATTGGAACTCCTCCCTTCAGAACTACAGGCTCCGAACGTCCGATTTCCACAAAAAGCTTCAGATTGCCAAACGCATGCCCATTGAGCAAGGAAGGTATGGTAATATCTACTTGAACCAGACCTCCCTTCATCTTGAGGATAACCGATGGTACGTTTTTCAGTTCGAGGTAACGACCCACGACGCCTACACCTATCTGAGGGGGAAGGTATGGCCGAAGGGAGAGACCGAGCTAGGAACGTGGTTGTTGGAAGCCTCCGACCACTCTCCGGAGCGCTATCAAAGTGGTCAAGCGGGTGTCTGGACGATAAAAGGGGGAACATCGTATAGAGGCACCAAATTTGATAACTTCAAAGTGTTTAGGAATACCGGAGTTAATTGACCAACCCTGAACGCCATTTGGTCATTTGATACTACTTTAGTATTACCATCCGTCGTAACGCCGTATAATCGCCTGCACGGAGTTGGTAGAAATAGACGCCGCTTGTGACTACTTCTCCATCTTCGTTGCGTCCGTCCCAATACGCCGCCTCGGCTTGACTCTCGTAGCTGCCCGAACTCTGATTCCCAAACTCAAGTGTACGAACCACATAACCGCTCTGGTCATAGATGGTTAGTGTTACCGGAGCGTCTTCCGCCAACTGATAAGGTATCCACGTTTCGGGGTTAAATGGATTGGGATAATTTTGCAGTAAAGCAGTTCGTTTGACGTCCCCAAGCGTCGTAAAACGTTTTGCCAACGGTTCTACCGCAACGCCAGTGTTGATATTGGCTGAAGGTGTGAGCTGCCAAAGGAGGACTGTGCCGTCTAGCCCCCCACTAGCGAGCGTACTTCCATCTGGACTGAACGCTAGGCTTTCGACGAGGGACGCAATTCCGGTGAGAGTCCGCTGGTGTTCGCCCGTGCTTGCATCCCATAGCCGAATCTCGTGCCAACTCCCACTGGCGATTGCTTCTCCATCAGGACTGAAGACGACGCAGTGGACCGCCCACTTATGACCGGTGAGTGTCCGGTTGTGGTCGCCTGTCACGGTATCCCACAATCGGATGGTGTCATCGTAACTGCCGCTAGCGAGGGTTCGCCCGTCCGGGCTGAAGGCGACGCCAGCGACCTCTTCCGTGTGCCCGTTGAGGACATGCTTTGGCTCCCCTGTGCTAGCATCCCACATCCGCACCGTGCCGTTAGAATCACCACTTGCCAGCATCGTCCCATTGGGGCTGAAGGTGACGCTTTGGACCGAACTCGTATGCCCAGTGAGTATCCGTTTGTGGTCACCTGTCACGGCATCCCACAAACGAAGGGTAGCGTAGCTTTCAGCACTGGCGAGCGTCCGTCCATCCGGGCTGAAGGCGACACCATAGACCCCATACCGATACCCGGTGAGAGGTCGTTGCCTCGTGAGTGTCCGTATGAGGTCACCCGTGTCGGGGTCCCACAGGCGCACAGTACTGTCGCTACCCCCACTTGCGAGTATCCCTCCGTCTGGACTTAGGGCAACGCTGAGGACCGAACCCGTATGCCCGGTGAGTGTGCGTATGAGATCGCCTGTGTCGACATCCCACAGACGGATGGTCTTGTCATAATTTCCACTTGCTAGCATCGTTCCATTTTGGTAAAACGTGATGCTAGTGGGCCATCCCGCATATCCGGTGGTCACCCGCATATGTTCACCGGTGTCGGCACTCCAGAGGCGTACGGTGCCATCACTGCTCCCAGTGACAAACGTTTCCCCATTCGGGCTGAACGCAATACTCACGACCGAGGACGTATGTCCTACGAGTACCCGTATGTGTTCACCGGTGTTGGCATCCCAGAGACGGATTGTTTTGTCCCTGCTCCCAGTGGCGAGCATCCGACCTTCCGGGCTAAAGGCGACACTCGTAATCTCACGCTTGTGGCCGGTGAGTGTCCCTTTGTGTTCACCGGTGTTAGCATCCCAGAGACGGATTGTTTTGTCCCTGCTCCCAGTGGCGAGCGTCTGACCGTCTGGACTGAATGCGACGCTCGTGACCTCGTCCGTGTGGCCGGTGAGTGCACTTTTTCGTTCACCTGTCACGACATTCCAGAGATGGATGAACATATCGCCGGCGCCCCCACTAGCGAGCGTCCGGCCATCCAAGCTGAACGCGAGGCTATAAACCTGATACTGAAGCCCGCTCAGTGTCCGTTTGTGAACGCCGGTGCTGACATCCCACAGACGAATCTGTTGCCAACTTCCGCTGGCAATCGCTTCCCCATCGGGGCTGAATGCGACACAGTGGACCGCCCACCTTTTATGCCCGGCAAGTGTTCGTATGAGGTGGCCCGTCACGCTGTTCCACAGACGCACGGTGCCATCGCTGCTCCCACTTGCTAGCGTCTCTCCATCCGGGCTGAATGCGACGGTATTGACCCAATTCGTATGCCCTGTGAGTAGGGTAACCGCTTGAAAGGTCGCCGTGTCATAGAGCCAGATTCCGATGGAGCTGGCGACCGCTAGCCGAGTGCCATCCTGTGAATATTTTATCTCGCTTATCCGACCTTTGCCGAGACGCATTTTGACACCTTCGGGTAAACCCCATCGCTTGTAATCTTGAGCGAAGGTATGCTGTAGACATAGAACAAAAACGAACAAGAGGCAAAACCCTAGCAACAGTGTTCTTTTCATGGGATTCATTCTCCTTTCTGAGTTGCCCAGTATCGGGGTACAGCCTAAAGAATCAGAGCAGGAGAGGATCGGCTCCACCGCACGTTTTTCAAGGGTTGCCAATCCATGACGGTGACAGAATGCTTATGCGACGCTTCTACAAGGTGCAAGCCAGTTCACATAAATTGTTCCCCTTATCAACTCGCATTTTTGGGCATCTTCCCGTAAACTTCAATCTCTGCTATTTGTGCTTGCACTTCAATCGCAAATTCTGGGGAATGCTGCAGTCGCTGCCTGGACCGGATAGGCACCATTGGCTTCACCTTAATTAGAATAGCATCGGTAACAGCGTGCGCAATGACAACAACGGGACTTTTTGGATTTTGACCAACGGAACTCAATAGCAGCCACTCAGCCTCATCATCCCGCCAATACACCTCCAATTTGTAGAGATTGGTTGCATGGATGACAATTTTGTTAATCGATAGTTTTTGGCGGAATTCGACATCGACTTGTGAGTGAATCTTGCCTTGTGTGAATGAGTAGTTTCTGCCCCTGCTACCAAATCTTCTTGACTGAGGAGGAGGTTGAGGTTGATTTTTCCTTCCCTTAGGCGGATTGAGTATTCCCACAGCTTTTACTCCCAGTCGCCCAGACGTTTGCAAATTTCCGTCGTTCACTTCAGGGATTGAACAACGTCCGCCATTTTTGTCCAGTGCATAATTCTCACTCCAGATGAAGTTCGATTGCGGCATGATAATGCCGCAGCCACTCCATATCAAACACATCCACAAACAAAAAATGCGTGGTAAACAATGTGTCACAATGCGCTCCTTTCATCTGTCTTTGCTGCATGGATACGATTAATCATATCGCTGACCAATATTGCATTTTCGCTGATGAGCGCCGGACGCCCCTTCGTATCCATACCAACCGCTATGGCATCAATCGGCTTAATGCGGTCGAGGGCAAAGCGGAACGCAGAAACCGGTTCGATGCGCCCCGCAGCGAGCACTTTGATGGCAATCACCGGCAGATGTACCGCCTGAATCGCTTCAAGCGCAACATCTCCATCGGCGGGCAGATACATCTCAGGATGGCGTGTGTGGTTGTACAGTGCGCAAACGTAGAAATTGACATCGAATCCTTCGTGGTAACAATATTTTAGTATCTGTGGGTCATGGGTTCCGATGCCGGCGACGAAGCCCAAATCTCGAATCAACGTCAAAGCGTCTCGTAGCGAATCGAGCTTTCCTTCATCATAGAGCTGATCGGTCGTTCCTCCGTGCTGGTAGATGGCAATCGGTTGGTAACGAGCAATCAGACGAATGTGATCTATGAGTTCCGCATATTCGTTTCTCTTCGCTGTCTGCGCAATCCACTGAATCTTTCCGCCGGTGCCACGGTACTCATTCAAAACCCGCATGATATGTCGATCTGCACGCGCAAGTACAGTGTTAATCCCACATCGCTCTGCCTCCCGTAGGTCTGCCATGATCTGAGCGGCAGTATAGAAATTCTCCAGTTCTTTCGATTTCGCCGAGGAATGGTGTGAAATCCCGCTATAAGGATTGCCGCCAATAATCAGCC
Organism: Candidatus Poribacteria bacterium; assembly: GCA_965198175.1. Taxonomy (GTDB): domain Bacteria; phylum Poribacteria; class WGA-4E; order WGA-4E; family PCPOR2b; genus JAPPKS01. Next base: position 3,869,160 of record OZ240245.1, on the reverse strand, counting down.
TGCTAACACGGCGCAATCCAATCGAAATCGTGGATAACTCCATGAATAGTAATCACCTTTCCGAAAATCTCAATCCGACTTTTCTAAAGTTCAAGTACGAAACACGCAATTTGTGTGCCAGAGCGTTCCAATTAGAAAATGCAGTGTGAGAGCGCCTGCCAGACTATTCAGCTCTTCGTTCACAACTTCCGTAACTGCCCCAAATAGTGCAAAATTGCCATTCTTGTGAACAATTTGGTGCAGTTTCATGCAATTGAGCTTACTCCCTCGGTAAAATTGAAAGGAAGTCCTGAGACGATTAGGGACAAGGCGGGTGGTAGTCAAATGCAGAATGGTCTGTGAGCCTGCGGACGTTTGTACTATCAGCTTTCTTTACTAACTAGATTGGGGGGTTGTATCTTCGTCCCTTGATAGGGAGATGAAAAGGTAGTCTGGTGGCGATTGGTAGATCGGGCAGCTTCTACATTGGTGGGATTGTTTAGCAATTTAATTTCACGTTTTACGCATTTCGCTTCACAGGTCATATTTCACTCGAGTAAGGGACAAACCGTGCGCGGGTGCAGAAGGTCCCGCCGCCGATCTGTCACGCGCCTCAAGAATCTTGTGGAAATGATCGACTGGCGACACTCTGTCATGGAGTCTCAAAATCGTACCGACAATCGCACGGACCATTCCCCGCAGAAACGCATCTGCCTCAATCTCGAAGTGGACAAGATCTCCTTCTTTCCAACAGCGGGATTCGCAAATGTCACATACCGGACTTACACGATCCCCGCCTGTACGTCGGAATGAAGAACAATCCCGTTTGCCGACTAACGCCCGGCAGACCGCGTTTGCCGAGTGCACGTTAATCACTGGATTAGGCAGGAAATAGACCCTATTTCGTAAGAAGGCGGAGGGATACATCCGATTGAGGAGGGTGTATTGATAGGTTCGACTCGTCGCGCTGAAGCGTGCGTGAAAATCGGGAGAGGCTTCTTCTGCATGAATGATAGCGATATCACTCGGAAGTAGAGCGTTAAGTGCTTTCTGGAAGGCGATTGCGGACATCTGGGCGTGCGTATGAAAATTAGCAACTTGACCAGCGGCGTGTACGCCGCTGTCTGTTCGACCTGCACCGAAAATTTGCGTCTTGGCTTGTGTGATTTTCGTGAGCGCGTTCTGGATGACTTCCTGAACGGTGATGGCATTCGGCTGAATCTGCCAGCCGTGATAGTGTGTACCGTCGTATTCAATCGTGAGTTTGATATTTCGATCGCTCACGGTCCTCTACCTATCATCTCATTTTCTTTCAATAACAACCATTCTGACTGCTTGTGTTGGATGTCATCGTAAATGTTACCCCGCATATGGGAATCGGAGAAGCCTTTGAGAATTTACAGGAAAGATTCACTACGGGTTATAGACATTTTCCAGCTTAAACGAGGGTTGGGTAGATGTCTGGTCTAGTTGCTAGCGATTGTTCAACGTAAGCTGGATCGTATTCGTTGACGGCGGCAGACAACGCTGATCGTCGCACGCCTGATACTCAAGATTCAGATTCACGGGAAACGCTTCTTCACGAGAAACTCCTGGTTTCAATTGCAGTTGCATCTGAATTGTGAGTACCCCTTCATAGACAGATAAGGGCTGGTCGCTGAAGCTAAGGTCTAGTAGTTTTCCTTTGGGATACTTTATCGAGAGGACTTGAACGGTCGCGTCTGGACTGACCGACACAGTGGAGGGAATGAGAAAATCGTCTGACGCTGGATTGGCATTAATGTGCCAGCCTTCGTCAATCTCTAGTTGAACTTCGATATCAAACGGGCGTTGGAGGGAAATCCGCTCTTTCGATAATATTGATACTGAGATTTTCACAACCTCGTCTCCCGATGGTAGGGCAATTTCCTTGCCGCTTAGGGCTTTCGGCGGAGAAAAGGGGTTAATTCCACTTTCTTCCTTCAACTTCAAAGCAAATTCAGCGTGTTGTTCTTCCTCCGCTTCTGTAGCTTCGATCCAATCTGTCGAGAGATAATGGTTGGCGGCGAGAAGCATGTGCATAAAACCCCCGGGCGATTGCTGCATCACGCTAGCGAAGTTCCGAAGGCTTTTCTGAGCTTTGTCGAGATAGTCCTTTTCACCGCTAATGCGGGTGAGAGTAAGTAAGTTGTTGATAGCCACAGCGTTTCCCGAAGGAAGTGCAGAATCATAAGGATTTTTGGTGCGAACCACCAGATATTCCTGATCGGCGAGGGTGAAGTAAAACCCGCCGTCTTCGTTATCCCAGAGTAGTCGAATCATGGTATTAGTCAGAGATTGCGCTTCCTTTAGCCAACGATCTTCACCGGTTGCGTGATACAATCCAAGCATGCCGCGAACGAGGAAGGCGTAATCATCAAGATAGCCATCATATTTGGCAATGTCGTCTTTGTAGGTCCTCATCAACTGTCCATCGGATTTTCGCAGGTGCTTTAAGATAAATTCCGCTGCCTTCTGCGCGGCGTCACGATAGCTAGGATCGCCCAAGACTTCATAGCCGTAAGCGAGCGCATCAATCATCAAACCGTTCCAGCTAGTTATCACTTTCGTGTCGAGCAATGGAGGCTTCCGTTTCTCGCGCGCCGCTAACAACTTCTTCTTGAGCGGGTCAAGCTGCCTGCGGATTATGTCCTCGGACTTCTTTTCAGCCTTTGCTACACTCGCAATCGGGGAAGGTAGATACAGTATATTGGTCTCACTCTCAAAATTAGGTCCCTTGTCTACACCGTAGACCTTTGCGAACAGCTTAGCCTTCTTCTTTCCAAGAATCTTTTGAATCTCCGCCTTTGTCCAAACGTAGTATTTGCCTTCCTCCGCATCCACTTCCGCGTCGAGTGCGGAGTAGAAACCTCCCTGGGTCGATGTCATCTCCCGGAAGACGAACTCGAAAATCTCTTCAGCGATAGATCGATAGAGCGGCTCCTTCGTCAGCTGATATGTATGCAAGTAAACTTTTGCCAGTTGTGCGTTGTCATAGAGCATCTTTTCAAAGTGTGGAACAAGCCATTTCGCATCGACCGAATACCGGTGGAATCCGCCGCCTATCTGATCGTAAATCCCGCCGTATGCCATCATATCAAGGGTATGGGAAATCATCTTCAGAAGCGCATCTGCAGATTTATAAATCTTTAGCTCATCTCGATCCTTCTTAACAGAGTAAGCCTGTTTGTTGGCAACATCGGTGATTAACCACCCGGCGCCTTTCTCTTTAACCGAAACCACAACATTTTCAGAAAGTGATATATCTGCATTTTCAAGCGTGTGTCGTAAACCCTTCGGAAGCTTACCCTCATCCAAATCACTCGCGAATTGCGAATCAATGCGAATCGGTGTTTTAGTCCGACGTTGAAATTCACTCAGCAAGAATTCAAGATTAGTTGGGCTGGGAAATTTCGGCGCATCGCCGAAGCCGCCGTAGTCTGCGCTGTACCTTTCCGTGAGATAATCTACGGCAGATTCAACCAGTTGCCGATCAATCAGTATGTCATCTGCGTTGATTATACCTTCACTTGTTGCTTGTCTGATGACCGCAGTAATCTGTTTCGATCGTTCAACAACCAATTTTCGTTGATTCACCCACGCATCATGAACACCTCGTAGGATGCGCGGAAAACCGGGGCGACCGACGCTGTCCTCCGGTGGGAAGTAGGTGCCTGCAAAGAAAGGCAGCAGATCCGGCGTCAAAAAGACAGAGTTCGGCCAACCACCGTGCTGTGTCATGATTTGGGTTGCTGTCATGTAGATTTCATCAATATCCGGACGTTCCTCTCGATCTACCTTGATGTTAATAAACCACTGATTCATTAGTTCGGCAATTTTCGGATTTGAGAAGACTTTCCGCTCCATAACATGACACCAATAACATGTTGAGTAGCCAACTGAGAGAAAAATCGGCTTATTTTCTGCTTTCGCCCGTTCCAGCGCTTCAGGACCCCAAGGATACCATTCCACCGGGTTATGGGTGTGCAAAAGCAGGTAGGGGCTTGTCTCGTGGATTAAGGCATTTGTCCATTTCCACGTTCCGTCCGCGTTTTTGAGTTGGTGTTCAGATGCGTGCTCATCCACGGCATGAAGCACGCCGCCAAATCTATCAATCGCAATAATTACAAAGATTAATACGAATGAAATTCGGATCGGGTTAAGACAAAATTTACACAATCGGAGTACATTCAAAAGCATAACAACTCCTCCGTTTCTTCACGCAGCAGTGAAATTATTGCCTGATCGCCTCAAGGCGGCGAATGCGTTCCTCCATTGGCGGATGGGTGCTGAAGAGCTTTGCGAACCCGCCGCGCAGTGGATTCGCAATGAAAAGGTGGGAAGTGGCGGCGTTTGTTTGCATTGGCGACATTTCGACACCGCGCTCAAGTTTGCGAAGGGCGTGTGCGAGTGCATTCGGATTCCCGCAAATCTCCGCGCCGCCTCGATCCGCAGCATATTCGCGAGAACGGGAAATGGCGAGTTGGATGATCGTCGCAGCAATTGGCGCCACAATAATCATGAAAAGAACACCAAATATACCGCCGCTGCCGTCCTCTTCGTCATCGCCCCTTAAGCCGGCGAAAATTGCAGCCCACTGTGCCATGTACGCCAACATCATAATCGCCCCAGCCATCATTGCAACAACACTGCAAATCAGGATATCGCGGTGTTTAATGTGCGCGAGCTCGTGCCCAATGACACCGGCGAGCTCTTCTCGGGACAACAAACGCATGATTCCTTGCGTTGCAGCCACCGCCGCATGATTCGGATTTCTGCCTGTTGCAAAAGCGTTAGGCGAATCGATTGGAATCACATAGACGCGCGGCATCGGCAAGCCAGCCTTCTGCGCTTGTGCATGCACAATTCGGTACAACTCGCTGCTCGAGTCGACCTCCTGCGCTTTATACATCGTTAGAACTATCCTATCGCTAAACCAATACGAACCGATGTTCATGAAAACAGCTACCATTAAGGCGATGATTAAACCGCCTTCACCAAAGAAACTCCCAATCATCATCAAAAGAACCGTTAAGGCAGTCAGCAGTACTCCGGTCTTTAGGGTGTTCATTTTTAGCAACCTCCTCATAAAGTCATCAAGAGTGTGGAGCCCCGAATCAATTTTTGTCCGGTCTTCAAATCTCGCGCCAGAAGTTATATAATTATGATAACTTACCGAACATACAGATTCAAGTCATATCGAATCAGATTCATCCATGGATGGTTCATTTGCTTCTCAAGTTCAAGCTTTTTCACACCAGAACTTAACATGAGGATGAATATAATTCAGGGCTTATTGTTGAACAGTGGTGGATTCAGATGAACTTATCCTCATTCTTCAGCATAGCGATTTATGGCTGTGCCTCGAATTGTTTCGTTGGGTGTTGCAGGATGTGTGCTCTGGGAAGCCCTAAAAAAGTTGATTTGTTTTGTCGCTTTTTCGACCAGATTGCATTCTTATAAGTGGTGTAAACTTCTCCAAATCCCTTTGACCGGACCCTATCAGTCGGAGAGCAAAATGGGACTTGACGGGATAAGTGACGCGCAATTAGTTCACACACCGGACCCTAGAAGGTGATGAAAACGCCTTCACGTCGCTTCATGACCGGTACAGTGCCCGCTTGTTGGCGTATGCTTACAAGCGAATGGGCGACCGTGAGGATGCGCAAACCCTTGTCCAAGACACCTTTCTCAGGGCCTCCGAGAATCTCGAAAGACTCAAGAGCAGCGACAAATTCGCAAGTTGGATGTTCAGCATCGCATCTCAACTCGATGCGGGTATGCAGCGAGAACGCCAGAAACAGATTGAGTTCATATCGCTGTCTCAGGTTGCTCGCGAGGTGGAACCGCTTGAAGTTGCGGCGGTTATTGAGCACCGGAAGGTTGAGCAACGCGTAGAGAACCGCAATTTGGAAGAAAGGGTTCTCGAAGCAATCGAGCAACTTTCCGCCCGGAATCGATTAGCGCTACTCCTGCGAGTGGAAGGCATGCTGTGCAAAGAGATTGCCCAAGCGTTGGGTATTACCGAAAATGCTGTGAAAAAGCGGTTGTCTCGTGCGCGCAATAAGGTGAAAATGCTGATTTGTGAACCTGAAGTTGCCAACCCCAACAAACCCAGTCATAGCAAGGCTCCGGGAAAATCAGGGGATGAGTAACACTTGTATAGTATTTGTGAAAACGGTAACCGGGTTGCTATTGTCCATCAATCTATTTTTCTTGACAAAATTTCGATAAGGAGTTCATAATAATGAATATAATAGGAGTTACGCATTTGGTTGAAGCGTAAAAAGAGGCTGCACCAAATAATCACGGACAGCCTTTCTGACAATTGAGAGTTTTGCTTCAAACCAACTGGTGCCGGTATGATAACAGTAATGCTCAATTCTCAGAAAGGCTCTCAGCGCTAAACCGATATGATTGCTTTGAGTGCGAGTCGACCGCACTTGTGCCCGTTCGACGCCAACGAATTGCTTAATGCCACGATGATATTCTTCTATTGCCCAAGACCATTCCGTATATTTGAGACGTGTTAACTCGTTCATGTGTAAGTCGTTCGTTGCCCAATATTCAATGTCACCTTCTGGAGTGTCCACCTTGAATACCAAAATCAATCCATAACCCTTAAGATGAACAATCGTACCCGTTGATTCAATCGGCACTGTACTTACAGGACGATTACCGGAATAATCTTTACTGACCCGTCGGTTGGCAGCTAGACGAGTCAGCCATCTCCAACCATAATCTCGGACGGCTTTTAGATTCTCTAGGCTAGCATACCAACTATCAAAGCAAAGACATTCGGGAACAAAGCCACGGTTCTTCGCTTCCGTCAGCATTGCACGGAAATGGTCATTTTTCGTCAAGCCGTCCTTGGCTTTGTTATAGATTCGATAATCACATGGAATATGTCTATCGCCATTCGTCCAAAGCAAAGTGATTAGGTTAATGCCATGCACAACTCGATGGTGTTTCCCCGACCAGTGTTTTGTCACTAGGTCAATCTTTTGGGAATAAGGTTTATCTAGGGTCGAATCATCTATAACTAGAATTCCTGATTTCAATTTCACCTGACTTTTTGATTCGTGCCACAGTTTGCCGGTATCGGGTTCATCTCGATGCAAAAGTCTGGTTATCGAATCATGAGCCGGTGAGTCATCAGTTTGGGGTTGAACCTTTTCTGCCTCAAGACAACTGTAACTTTTCTGAGTGCCAACCAAGAAATTGATATAGTCAATGTCATTATATTTCGATGGATTCATGCTCAAATTATAACCTATTTGCTCTCAACTGCGTAACTCCTATATAAATCAAAAATTGACCGCAAGGGTTCTTATCGTTGTAACCATGGCCATCATGTTTGGGTTGCATACGACGTTTCAGGCAGAGACAGCCGAAGCAAATCATTCTAGCGATACATGCGCCATCAAGATTCATAGAATTTATATGACAAGCACATTGACTGAAACTAAGGTCTGGTCGCTATATGATTCAGCATATACTAACTGTTCGAATTGTTCCAATTCATCCCCTAGTTGGCACTCGAGGCAGTTGCATTCTGAGAAAATAACAAAGCAAGAGTTTTATGAGCATTGATACCTGTGGCAGACAAATTATAGTGATTGCCATACTCATACATCAATAAATACCATTTATTCTTGGGTTGTAGTATTGTGTAATACTAGTTAGGAAACGCATACCATATAGAACTGAGGAGGAACATGAATGGTTAATCGTCGTATAAAACCATATTTAATTGCTGTATGTATTGTTGCGGTTCTATCTATTTTTTATATCGGTATAAGGGCTTACAAAGGTCAGGTTGAACTTGACGAATTGCTCGCGGATGCTCGAGCGGTTAATCCGTCTGTTGGCGCTCGCCACTCGCGTTCTTTAGATAACCATGCGCATGAACGAGAGGGCGATGCGCTAACGACGACACCGCCACATGGGCATAATCAATCTGCAGGGCACGAGGGCCGTAGCTTTGAGATTGATGGGATGAGTCTTCATGTAAAGGATGTCATAGCGCCAATGCCCATGAGCAGAGACGAATTGGAAAGTGCTGAGTGGATGGTGTATGGCAAACTTACCCCGTACATAGAGAAAGAAATAAAAAGGACGGAGTTGCTACGCCAACAGAATGAGGGAAAAGTGTTACAAAAGGTTATAACCCCTGACGGACAAATAGGCACGGTGGCTGTCGACAAAGACGACCCGATTAAAGATGGCGATGCCATCTTGCGGTCAGACTTAATTACGCGGAGCCATCCTTGGGGATTTTCGATGGATCAAGTGAAAGCGAAGCGGTCGGAAGAGTTTAAGTTCATAAAAGACGGTGTTGAGTATACGATGCCGGAAGAGTATTATACATTAGACGAGTACGAGCGTAATGAATATTTTAAAAAGTTTCGACTGACTCTAGATTTGGACGTCTCAATGGATGAGGTTGAGGCAAAGATAGCGGCGGGTGAATTGGATGCGTCATTAACTGATGCAGAAAAAAAACAGATTGAGACTAGGTTATCAATTCATGCGGCATTACTGGAAGAAAAAAAACATCGTGCAGGTTTGTTAGATCCGCTGGGACCAAAACCAACGGTGTCCGATTCCCCTCCCGTAAACGTGACGATTAAACCGGATGCTGAATATGGACATGCACTTCCGGAAGGTCGTTCACAATTTGACAATGATGGTTTTTGGGAGTCTGTGTTGGCAGATGTAGAGAAGGCTTCTGAGGGAAGCATTGATGAACCGTCGCCTACCCTAAAAGTCCTGCCGGAACAACCAAAACCGACCCGTCGAGTTAATCGGACTCCTGATGTTGAGAACAGCGTCGCGATGGAAGAGGTCCCGCCAATACCGGACAGCCTGACTCCAGAAATCGTCAAAGCGGAACTCAAGGAGCGGTTATCGCCAGAGCAGTTTTCAAAGGCGCAACAGTTATTGGATGAATACGGCGCCGAGGAAGGACTTCGCCAGTTTAGGGAAATGTCCCCAGAGCACAAGAGCGTGCCGCGGCATTCACATGAAAAGCCTTGATAACTCAGTCCGTTGAAAACATTTGAGATTGATTCAGTTTTCGTAGGTTAGGTTTCGCGAGCCCACTCAACCCAACCAACGAAGACTATTTTTTTGAATACCCACCGATGTATCAAAGCCCACCCTAAGCGCGGTTCCCGCACGATGTATTACTTACCGCACCACTTATATCTCTCCCGATAAGTATTCCTTTCAATAGTCCCTGACTTTATCTATAGCCACTGCAACTAAAAACAAAACCCCATCTTCAATCTGATCAAATGGGTACCAACCCCCATTATCAACTTCCAATTACCTACAAGTCCGCAAAGTCGCACGGAGCCGCACTGTGAGCGGGCGATTTTTCTCCCGATTGTCGAGAATCAAGCGACCGAATAGGGAGCGCGATAGTTTTAGATGATTCTCCCACAGTGGAGGCACCTTGTCGGTTCAATGAATAATCATTCCCCTCCTTACTAAGGAGGGGTTAGGGGAGGTTGTAGGTTGGGTTTCGCGAGCCTGCACAACCCAACCTACGGGGACTCTTGACGTCAGCTCAACGGGTAAATTCACCACCATCTTCAGAAAACTTAAAAAATGTCGATCGCGGCGTTTCACTTATCCGACGTTTAAACTGTCAACTATTTTGTAATCATGATATAATAACAATGGAGGGTATTATATATGCGGCTGCACCACCACGCAATCATCGTCAACGATATGGACAAGGCTTTGGAGACCTTCTGCGAGTTGCTTGGGATGAAGTTTGTCCTTCGTCATCCGGGAGTGGGAGAGATTCAAGAGGTTGCTTTTGTTGAAGATGTCCACACAGGTCACAGGTTAGAGTTAATCCTGAAACCTGATGGTAAATCCGGTGAACTGGACCACATCACTTTTGAAGTGGACGATGTGGATATGGCATTCAACATGCTCAAGTCGCAGGGTCTGGAAGTCGGTGACGAGCCAACTGATGTCGCTGAAGGGAATTTCCAATTCAAAAAGATCCATTCAAGCGGCTGTAGATTGGCGCATCTGTTTACGCCGAACAAGCTCAAAATTCAGCTAATTAAGTACGATTAAAAAATACTATTGAGGAACCCATCTATGAATCAAGCGCTTATCCACCACTTTCAGACGCTCGGCTTTATCCATTGCAAGGGGTTTTTCTCACCACACGAGACGCGGGTGCTTTCAGATGCCTTCGACGCGGCGATGAAGGCGGCACGTAATGGCGCACCGCCGCCCGAACTTGGTCAACAGAGGCAACAAGTTAATTGCTTGATTGATCCGTTTGTCCCATTCTTCGGCCTCAATCCTGATGTGTTCTATCCCCTATTGACCGATCAAAAATTTGTCGACATCTTCAGACATCTACTCGGGGACGATTTCATCCTACCCGCAACCGAAGGTATTCTACATGCGACCGATACTGCATGGCACCACGACAACATTGCTCCGGACGGCTTCTTCACAATGAGAGCTCACATCTATCTGGATCATCTCGGAAGTGAAGATGGATGTCTGAACGTGATTCCGGGAAGCCACTTTTCGGCGTATCGACAGGCGTTGGGGCGTGATCGGGACGGGCAAATTTTGAATGCTATCCGGTCATTGAATATGCGTCCGGAGAACGTGCCGGGCCGGTATCCGATTGCGAACGAGCCGGGGGATGTAATCTTTATGAATCACAAGCTGTTTCACGCGGCGTTGGGCAGCAAGGACTATCGACGCTGTATCCACATGAACGCAACGAAAGCTGCGCATACGCACTCTGAGCCGGAATTGGTCGAGGCGCTAAAAACCCACCTCCATCATAGATGCGCCGAAGTGCGAATTACAGCCGCTGCTGCGCTGCGAAGGATTGGCACCGCCGAAGCGATGGAAAATCTCGATCAGCTTGAGCGGGAAACCTCAGATACTAGCAAAAAAGCAAGTGAACAGAAAGTTATAAAGTTGCTTCAGTCGAATCAACCCCAATCAGATTGAGATTGAAATGACACTTAGGACTAGAGCGCGAGCTAGGCGATACGGAATCCTCAAGAATATGAGTTTTTCCACAGGTCCGCTGTATCCCGGGAACGTGCGTGTCTCACACGTTGACATTTCTGGTTGCACACCATGACAATAACTGAACAGAGAAAAGAAGAGAAGATGTCGAATACGATATCGACCGATTCTACACAACCCACCGACTTCATCCGACAGATTATCAATGAGGACTTGAGGACAAATAAGTACGGTGGACGGGTTCATACACGATTCCCGCCGGAACCCAACGGCTATATCCATCTTGGCAGCGCCAAAGCCATATGTATCAATTTCGGTATTGCCGAAGATTACGACGGACTTTACAATCTACGATTCGATGACACCAACCCCACCAAGGAAGATGTTGAATATGTGGAATCAATTAGAGATGACATTCGATGGCTTGGCTTCGATTGGGCGAATCGGGAATTCAATGCATCTGACTACTTTGAGCAACTCTATGGATACGCCGTACAGCTAATCGAAAAAGGGGCAGCGTATGTCTGCGACTTGAGTCCGGAGGAGATTCGGTACGGAGAGTATCGCGGCACCTTGACTGAGCCGGGGTTGGAAAGCCCTTACCGCAACCGTTCCGTCGAAGAGAACCTCGACCTATTTGAGCGTATGCGTGCTGGCGAATTTGAGGAAGGCTCCAGCACACTTCGAGCAAAAATTGATATGTCATCTCCGAATTTGATCATGCGGGATCCGGTCATGTACCGCATACTATACGCGTCCCATCATGAGACGGGCGATAGGTGGTGCATTTATCCCATGTACGACTTTACGCATTGCATCTCTGATTCTATCGAAGGCATCACACATTCGCTCTGTTCACTGGAATTTGAAAACAATCGTCCCTTGTACGACTGGTTTCTCGACCAGCTAGACATCTATCATCCGCAGCAAATCGAGTTCGCTCGCCTGAATGTCAGCTATACTGTACTCGGCAAGCGAAAGTTAATCCAATTGGTTGAAGAAGGCCATGTCAACGGTTGGGACGATCCGCGGATGCCCACGCTGTGCGGATTGCGCCGGCGCGGCTACACGCCGGAGTCGATTCGAGATTTCTGTAATCGGATTGGCATCGCCAAAGCCGATAATTTGGTTGACATCGCCTTGCTTGAGTACTGCGTTCGCCAAGACTTGAACAAACGCGCGCCGCGTGTGATGGCGGTGTTATCGCCGCTTAAAGTAATCATTGACAACTACCCAGAGGGCAAAGTGGAGGAGTTAGATGCTGACAACAATCCGGAGGACCCCAGCGCCGGAACACGAAAGATTCCCTTTTCACGCGAACTCTATATCGAACAGGAAGACTTCATGGAAGACCCGCCGAAGAAATACTTCCGTTTGGCGCCGGGGCGTGAAGTCCGGCTGAAACATGCGTACTATATTAAGTGCGATCGGGTAGTTAAGGATGGAAATGGCGAAGCGGTTGAGCTGCATTGTACATACGATCCTGAGACACGGGGCGGGTGGTCAGAAGATGGGCGTAAGGTTAGAGGTACGTTGCACTGGGTTTCGGCACCACATTCGCTTGAAGCTGAGGTCCGCTTGTACGATAATCTCTTTATAAAACCCAACCCGGACGATGTGGAAGATGGGGATGATTTCAAAGCCAACTTGAATCCAAATTCGTTGACGATATTGAGTTCGTGTCGAGTTGAGTCCGGTTTAGCAGGCGCTGCGCCGGGAAGCCGCTACCAGTTTCTAAGGCAGGGTTATTTCTGTCTTGACCGCGACGCTTTCGGCGAAAAACTCATTTTCAATCGGACGGTATCATTACGTGATACTTGGGCAAAAATCCAGAAAGCGCAGAAACACTAACGAATACCACTTGTCGCTTCAGTTGTCAAGAATTGTAAGGTTAAATTATTCCCTTCCTTTGGACAGCGATGAATAAAATTTACGGTGGAGAACTTTTCCCACCTGGTCAGGTTTAAACACCGGTAATTATTGGAAATTGCCTTGTGCAATCGGGGGTTGGGAATCGTGGTTTTGTTCGAGGCAATGAAAAGCGTTGGTATTGGAAAATACTAGTAAGACTATAGCACCCGCTAATCGTTAGCTCGATCCTTCGCTATTCGCTCAGTCGATCTCAACCCAACCTACAAGAACTGAAATTGATGGCGGGACGTTCCGTTATGCAACTCACCGCGTGATGAGGATAGCCTGTAATCGGACATCACCGTCGCCCAACCACTAGGAGACATGCCAATGCAAGCCCCAACCATTGAAGAGGTTATGTCGAATTACAACATGGACTCGGACGATGTGTTAGCTTTGCGAGCAATGTGGAATGGTGATGCTCGCATTGCCGGCGATGATGACGTATTGAGAGATATGGAGGATCCGTGGGAGGACACATTTCCGGATATCTCTCGTGATTGGCCACCGCCCGAAGGGCCATCGGTAACTTTCCAGTCATTTGACGATCCCAAATACAATCGGGCACAGATATTGTTTAATAGATTGTCAAATCAAGAATTGCGTGCTGTTGTAGAAGTGGCTTGAAAGGACACAATCCATGTCGAAACCTAAACGCCAATTAACACCAGCCGACCATCTAGCCATTAGTTTTCAAGAAATACTCCGTTTTATAGTTAAGGAAGAAGTCTGTCCAGTGTTTAAAGAAGGACGGACCTGAACTTACTTGCAGCCTTTGGACTTGGATGAATGGGATTTCAGGCGGACAACCTGTCCATCTCGGTCGCATTCAGATGCCAAAACGCCGGCATTAATTGGTCATACACTTCGTGCGGTGCGGGGTTTGGATTCGTGGTTGTGTTTGAGGCAATGAGAGGCAGTGGGTTTCGCAGAAGGCTATCGCCTAGCTAGGAGCGACTATCGCACTCACCATTCGTTCGCTTGATCTATTCGCTCAGTTGATCTCAATCCAACCTACAAGAACAGATCGCTGGCAACCATTTTTCACTGCCTTTTCCCGTCTTTGTCCCATGTGCTGACAGCGCCGTTGCCGTATTCGTTAATGCCAACGACAGCCGCACCTTCACTTTTGCCATTGACTTGAACACGCCCGCCATCTTTAGTAACACGGAGCCACGCCCTCCCTCTCCCATCTTTACCAAAGACATCAACACGCCCACCATGTTCATCGACACCGAGCGACGCTTTTGATAGCATCCTACCTGTGCCGTCATAGACATCGCCGCCGACATCGACAACCCCGCCGTGTTCATTGACACCGAGCGACGCCTTCCATCGCCCGTTTTTGTCCCAGACGCCGACATACCCGCCGTATTTATCGGAATCGAGCCACGCCTTCGATTTCCCATCTTTGCCCCAGACACCGACGCGCCCACCGTCTTCTTGGGCACTGAGTTCCGCCTTCGCTTTCCCATCTTTGCCCAAGACAGAGAAAAACCCGCCGTCTTCATGGACACTGAGTTCCGCCTTCGCTTTCCCATCTTTGCCCAAGACAAAGACACGCCCGCCCCATGAATATGCACTAAGTTCCGCCTTCGTTTTCCCATCTTTGCCCAAGACAGAGACACACCCGCCGTCGAAAAGACCTGAACCAAGCCGTATTACCTGCGTGTCCACTAGGCAATCCCGCCAATTCGTACTAAGAACCACATGCGCTTTGCCCTCCGCATCAACGACCGTCAGCTTGGTACACTCAATCTCTCCGAATTTATCGCGTTGGGCCGTGACAGGTGACGCCAACATCCCCATTATCGTGCAAAGCGACCCGAACAGACAACCGAACCCCGCATAAGCCAACTTGACCTTCCAGTTCTGAAACGTAAACATCGCGAAAATCCTCCCTTGTTGTAATGGTTGAAGTCCGGCGCCGATGAAAGGTGATATTGACGCCGAACCGGCGGTTAAAGCCCCTGAACCACACCGAACAATTTGCCCTCCGGCGCGCGCTCAAACCGTAAGGTGATAGTAGTGTCCCCGTCAGCTCCTACAAGCACTAACCTGCCACCTTCGTCGTCGGTGGTCAATTTGATTCTCGTTTCACCCTGCTGATTGACAATTTCCAAAGTGTCATTCATTGATTTTCCCTTTCCTGTTTGAATAAGCAAGTCCGTTTGAATAGGTTACTCCATTATTGTGCATGAGTCAATTGTGGATAGCCGTGCTCAACCACTGGGCTCGCCCCAAGCACGGAGAATCTAGGATTGCCGTCGCCATTGCTCCAACATCTCGCGCACCGTCGATTCCCATGCGCCGGGCAGAACATTAAAGCCCCAAAGAAGCTGACTCAGTGAATTAACAATGACATTGTTAGCCTTTTCGGATTCCATGAGTTCACGAGCACAACATTTAATAGAAGACGAAATCTCGGAGTCTAGAGACTCTCGTGTTTGAATTGGATTATAACGAAATTCGTCACCAAACATAAGTCTTTCGCCACGCACCTCGCGCAATTTTGCTGTAATCTCAACATCACCTAAATACTGGCATTTCTGGTAAAAATCTTTAGCCACTTCAATCAGGTAGAAATGATTCTTAAGAAAGTCACGAAGCGTAAGATACTCATTCTGTTCGTCATCTTTGGGGACGTGAACAGCTTTCAACGGGATTTTATGTAGCTTTTCCCTTAAATAAATGATGCCGTGTTCATTTTATTCCCAATATGGTATTGCGGAGCCCACGAAACAGACGCCACCGATAACTTGTCTTGTGCCAAAGTTGGGGTCATGATCATTAAATGGGATAGGACTCAGGCGATTTGACCTTCCTACTCGCAAATACTCGTAAATCTCCGAAGATGAGATTAAAGGGCGATAGGGAAATAAAGGGCGTGCAATCAGGGTAAGGTTCGGAACTGGCTGGCTTGTTAAACACCAGTAATCAGCTATCCGCTCCTTAATCCGATTTATAATTCGGTTACTGAGTTCTTGCGGTTTCTCTCTCCGTTTCAGCATGTATTCAATTCTGTCAATGTCTGCCGGTTGGGTGGTACTTCCGACACGAAGATAAACTTTCGTCTTATTTTGAATTGCGTGTGGAGCTTCAGGGCTTTCATTGACGCGAACAAGTACAACGACGTTGCCGTTTTTGTCTGGCACATCGCAAACTTTCACTTCTTGGGTGACAGGAGGATAAATCCCAGTGAATGCACTTTCTTCAATTCGTTCTTGCATTCCACGATCAGAGGGCATACCTTCAATGGGCAATATAGCTTTATTGTTTTCATTGGTCTCGACGCCAAATATCAAAATTCCACCCAACGTGTTTGCAAAAGACGACACGCTTTTAGGAATTGTGTTAGGAATCTGTCTTTTGTATTCAACACGTACACCCTCGGGCCATTTTTCGCAAAACGCTTCAATGTCATCAAATTCGATTTCACTAAATGGTTTTGTAAACAGAGATTTTCTCCCATCAATTTGGTTGAACGGGTTAAAGATTTGCTTTTCGGGTTTGTCGCGTATAAAAGAGGATTTTACACAATGAAAGGCGAGGAAATCAAGCGTTATTGAAATTACCACCAGTATCATGCCAAATGGGTGCAGTAGTCATGGATTTTCAATTGACCTCTGGATGCTCGAATGGTCATAATTGTATCATGGTCAAATGTAGACAGGAGGCGGGGTGGATGCAACATTACACTGATGAATTGAGCAGCGGAGAAAACATGTTTATCTCGCAATCCTATTCTTCATCTCTGAAATTTTTTTGTCGGACACACTGAATTCAAATAGGACTGGTGACACCAAACCCATTTTGGCTGGACAAGCCCTGATCTTTAAGAGGCTGATAGCTATTTATTCGCTGGTTTTTGACGCATCTTGAGGCTTTTCACCTGATTCCTCAAGAGCTTCTTCTAAATATTCATAAGACTCATTCGGCTGCTTTTTTGCTTTTTCTCTTGAGTGCGGTTCAACACTGTAATCCACGCTAAATTTTCGGATAGACATCACAGGGTAGGGGCCATCAAATCCTACAATCTTCCCTTTGACCTCAACCATCTCATCTCCTTGACCTCTACTTGCTTCTTGTCTTAACTGGTCGAACTTGTCGTTATTGCTAAATACAATTTTCTGATCCCAACGGCCCGCAACCATCGCATGATTGACGACTGATGTTTCAGCACGCCAACGCCTCCAAAACGGAACGTTGCGGAGATAACTGCGTGACCAGCCGGCGTGGGCAAAGAGGCTTCCCGTCACCGTGACTTCGCTTTTGGCAACCCTGGGGCGCAGTCCAATCTGACTCCCTCGGAAACGCTGGTCGTTCAGTTGCCGTATAATATTATACACGTCAAAAGTGTGATGTTCGCTATATTTATTCTTACCCCGTCGTGGGGTAATTTCAACCACTGTTGTGAAATGGAGTTTTCGCTTCTTCTTGTCGTAAGCAGGTTTAAACACCACATCTTCTGGATTTGCCCACGGTTTTATCAAGCGCCGAATCTGGCGGGCATCGTCATTGCTGACGAAACCTGAAAGCTCGATTTGGATTGTTTCAACTCCTGCATCGCCTGATGCAGCGAAATCTATAACCAAGAAAACGGCGAGGCAAAGACTGCTGACTTGTAGCCCGAGTAATTTCATTGTACTTTCCTCCTTTTGCTCTGGGACAACTTAGCAAGTTATATGCCATAATTTTCCAGTGCCATTGAGCTAGGGATCCTGATAGAGGCTTAATCTAACAGACTACCTTGTTGACATCTGACTTACTGTAAAATTATACCCTCTATTCTGCGATAAGTTTCAAGAAATATCGATCGAATACCTCCTAATTTTGGGTCGCCTACCCTTCCTGTTTTTCAGTCATAATCCCGCAAAGTTCTTCAAATCCGCGCCAAGCTAGAAAATCGAGCAGTGAATCAGAGGGCATACGGAAAGGGAAAAGGGAGAATCAATTGTCACCTTAATTGATGTTGCCATCTGCCACGTTGTCCTTTTCCCTCCTATTCACCGATTACTAACCAAGGTCTACTTACAGCTGGTATCTGCGAGCGTAGGTTTTGAATTGGCGCTCAAAAAGTGTAGTAATGGTCATGCGACCTGTAGCAAAAGTGATACCTAAATAGACTAAGCCACCCTTTCAAGTTTCGCGAATTTTCTTCTATAGAGAGGTGAGGAAAGGAAGAAATGCTTAATGCGTCCACTCATCACTTCGGTTTCAGCGCAAATAGGATTCGTTTTTAGAGCTTAATATGCTATACTCTAGAAAAACTGATGGCATTGTGAGTAGAGGACACTTTATGGATAGGTTTGGAGTTGGTGTGATTGGTTGCGGCGTTATGGGCAGAAGCCTTGCACATAGTGCGCAAGCGCTTGAGCACGTCGATGTTCTACGTGTTAGCGATCTAGATGAGCGTCGTGCTAAGAAACTGGCAGCTGAGGTTCACGCCGAGTACAATCTCGATTACAATGACCTACTGTCAGATGAGCGCATACAGGGTGTGTTAATTGCATCGCCACCGTTTATGCACCGTCAAATGGCTGTTGATGCCGCAAATGCGGGTAGGCACGTTTTCTCTGAAAAACCGATGGCGCCTACACTGGAAGACTGTGATGCGATGATTCAAGCCGCTCAGAGGAACGATGTGAAATTGACAATTGGATTGGTTTGTCGATTTCACGCCACACACTCAAAGGTGCGTGAAATCGTTCACAGTGGTCAGCTGGGAAATCCTGTTTGCATGGTAATGCATCGGATTGGAGGGCCTTGGCAGCGCGAAAGCTATGGGACAAACTGGCGTTTTCAGCGCGATAAGTCAGGCGGATCTCTTATGGAGATTAGTGCTCACGAGATTGATTTCATGCGGTGGACATGCGGAGAAGTCAAAACCGTTTATGCCATAGGCGGTACATACGTTCAGCAGGAAGCCGACTATCCCGATGTCATTCTCGCTTCGTTAACGTTCGAGAGCGGAGGGGTTGGGGTGCTTCACTCAAGTCACGTCTCTGCTATTGGTGGGTACGGCGGGCGTGTTGATTGCAAAAAAGGCTCAATCTATTTCCCGCAGATTTGGGGCGGAGATGCAGCAATCCGTGTTAAAGCATTTGAAGGCGAGGAAAAGCGCATTCCAATCTCTGAAATTAAGGTAGAAGAACCAGTCTGCCACGAGATCCGGGCGTTTGTCGACGCGGTCCTCAACGATACAACGCCACCAATCACCGGGGCGGATGGACGTGCGGCTGTGGAAATTGCACTAGCGGCATATCAGTCTGTTGAAACCGGAAGACCTATTGACTGCCGCTATCCCGAGAGAATTAGTCAATCAACCAGTCGGTAAACACGATAGAAAACACAAGCCTGTTCCAAAAACCCATTTTGCTGTAATCGAGTTTAGCTGTTGAGATACAAGGTATGAATCCATGAAGTCAAAGCGTTCCCCGAATGCTGTACGCCTTCCATAACGATATCCGGATGCCTGCAATATGAGAATAGTCAACGGATTTTGCCTTGCATTTATCAATTGGGATATGCTACAATACACTATGTTTTTTGCCCAAAATTCCATCATCTATTGAACCCAACAAACTGTAAGTCCAGATTTTGTGGTAATTCGCGAAACAGCCGCTAGTTGCTTTTCAAACACAGCAAATTTTATCCTGTGATTTTTTGTAAGGTTTATTGATTGCATACATGGAGGTGTATAAAATTCAGAAAAAAGGCAACCGTGGCCGAGGGAAGCCCCGGGAACCACAAAATAGAGTGAATGAGCGAATCCGAGCTAGACAGGTTTTCGTCATTGATTCGGATAACAAGCAGCTCAGCGCGATGCTGCCTCGCGAGGCGTTGCAAATTGCTCAAGAAAAGGGACTTGACTTGGTGGAAGTTTCCCCAAATGCTGATCCGCCCGTTTGTAAGATTATGGATTACGGGAAATTTCAATATGAGAAGAGCAAACGGGCAAAAGAAGCTAAGAAGAAACAAGCGAAAGTTGTCCTAAAAGAAATAAAATTTAACTCTGTAAGGACCGGCGACCACGACTTTCAATTTAAGATACGGCATGCCCGGGAATTTTTATTGAATGGCTGGAAGGTCAAAACAACAGTTCGGTTCAAAGGGCGTGAGATGATGCACACTGACCTTGGTCGCAAAATGCTGCAACGCTTCGCAGACGACCTTGCAGATGTTGGGGAGATTGAGCAATCCCCTCGAATGGAAACGAGAACAATGTTTATAATCATAGGACCAAAATCGTCGTAGTGTAGTTGTGATATGGACGTTTAGTTGGACATTCATAACCAAGGGATTTGATAAATGCCAAAAATAAAAACCCATAAGGGAGCGGCAAAACGTTTCAAGCGTACAGGGCGTGGGAAAATCCGTAGATTCCAAGCCTATTCTAACCACCTCTTCGTGTCAAAAACCGGCAAACGCAAACGGAGGCTCAGAAAGAGTAGTCTCGTAGATTCAACCAATATGAAAAGGGTAAACCGTTTACTGGCTAAATAGTATCAGCGTCCGTTTTGAGCTCCCGAAAAGCATCGCCAAAGTTCGTGCCTTATGAATTGATAACAGTAATATTTTCGAAATCGCACCCACATGATTTTGTTTCTTTAAGAGGTCAAGAATGGCAAGAGTTGAAACAGGTAGCGTTCGTGTAAAACATCGGAAAAGAATCTTAAAACACTCAAAAGGGTATCGCGGTGGGCGGAATAACTTGAAGCGATCCGCCATGGAAGCGGTCGAAAAAGGCTGGAATCACGCGTACGCTCATAGACGGACCCGTAAGCGGGAGTTCAGAAGGCTTTGGATTGCTCGTATCAATGCCGCAACAAGAATGCACGGTTTATCCTATAACCGATTCATGGATGGGCTAAAAAAAGCGGGAATTGAACTTAATCGTAAGGTTCTCGCGGACTTAGCGGTTCATGACGAGACGGGATTTGCTCAAATTGCAGCACTTGTGAAGGCGTCAAGCTGATGCAGTGCTAGTTGACGAGGAAGATATATTTCAATTACATTGAGAACGCTATTTCAGAAATAATCCCACTGATTCCTCCTACACTGAAAAACTGAATATGGCAATGTAAAGGCGATGAAGGGACAAAGTAAGCGGTTGGAGTCTTCCAACTAGAGAGGGAGCGCCACTGGCTGAAAGCGCATCTTTGGAACCGGCTGCTGAATTTCATCTTGGAGCTGCCAAACTGAACGTCAATTGGCAATACGAGTTGGACAAGTAGGTTTGGGCCGGGAGTTTCACCGTTATCGAAACGACCAATTAAGAGGACAGATATTTAATCTGTCAACTAGGGTGGTACCGCGAAAGTTGGCGCCTGTTGCTTTCGTCCCTAATGGGCTGAAGTGACAGGCGTTTTCTGTTGGGTTTATGATTGGCTGGAGGAATGGTGCAAAAGCAGTTGAAACAGATTGAGACTGAAGCGCTTGAAAATCTGAAAATTGTAGAAAATTTGGCTGAACTTGAGTCACTTCGGATAAAGTATTTTGGACGCAAAGGGGCGTTTACTGCGCTGATGAAAGGGATGGGGAAGCTCTCCAAAGAAGAGCGACCAATTGTCGGCAAGCTTGCAAATACAGTGAGAACTCGACTTACGGATGCTTTTGATTGTCTTTCCAGTACCCTTGCCCACCAAGAGCGCCAACAGAAGCTTGCTGTGGAAAAAATAGACATCACCCTTCCAGGGCGGCGTCCAAAGATCGGCAAGAAGCACCCAGTGACACAGTCGCTCGAACGGATACAGGAAATCTTCCGCGGTATGGGTTTCCAAATTGCAGAAGGGCCGGAGATTGAGCATGAATATTACAACTTTGATGCACTGAATACACCAGAAGATCATCCAGCGCGAGATCTCCACGATACGCTCTATATCACAGATAGCCTCCTGCTGCGGACGCATACCTCGCCTGTTCAGGTGCGCGTCATGGAAAAACAGAAGCCGCCGGTGCGAATCATAGTGCCGGGGAAGGCATATCGACGCGATTACGACATATCACACACACCCATGTTCCACCAAGTTGAAGGATTACTTGTTGATTACCGTGTCACCTTCAGCGATCTGAAAGGCGTACTCCATTCCTTTGCGAGACAAATGTTTGGAGAGGGAACGCGCGTGCGTTTCCGACCCCACTTCTTCCCCTTCACAGAGCCGAGTGCCGAAGTCGATATCTCCTGCACGGTTTGCAGTGGCAAGGGGTGTCGCACCTGTTCATGGACGGGTTGGCTCGAGATTTTGGGCGCTGGATCTGTTCATCCAAACGTCTTTAGCTACGTTAACTACGATCCGAATCAAGTCACCGGTTTCGCATTTGGTATGGGAGTGGATCGAATCGCTATGTTGCGCTTTGGCATCCCCGACTTACGGCTGATTTTTGAAAATGACATGCGATTCCTCCGTCAATTTTGAACCTTACGTGATGCGGAAAAATATCCGGCTTGTCTCCAACTAATCTCCTCTAGATTTGTTGATTCTATGATAGTCCGTCAGAAAAAGAACGGAGATCATTAGTTAATCTACGGAGCAAAGTTAGAAAATGAACGTAAGCGTGAATTGGTTAAAGAAATACGTTGATTTCGACCTTTCCCCTGAAGAACTCGCGAATCGTCTGATGATGCTCGGCATTGAAGTCGAATCCATTAAGCGGCTTGGAGAAGGGTTGAATCGAGTCATTGTTGGCAGGATCAACGCGGTCAAAAAGCATCCGAGTGCGAACAAGCTTGTTTTATGCGATGTCGATGTTGGGGCGGACGCTGCCTTAAAAATCGTTTGCGGCGCCCTGAACGCCCGTGAGGGCTTACTCACACCTGTAGCTTTAGTTGGGGCAGAATTGCCTAGCGGGATAACAGTCGGGACTGCGCAAATTCGCGGCGAGAAATCGCAGGGGATGCTCTGCTCTGAAAAGGAATTAAATATTTCAGATGAAGCATCAGGTTTGATGGAGCTCCCTGTTAATGTAAAAACTGGGACGTTGCTCGCGGAAGCATTGGGTTTGGACGATGTTACGATGGAGCTTGAAATTACTCCCAATCGACCGGACTGCTTGAGCATGATTGGAGTCGCGCGGGAAATTAGTGTGATAACAGGTAATTCGCTAAGACTGCCGCCCTCCAAGGTACAAGAATCCTCTACGAAAATTAGAGATTTGACTTCAGTGACAATCGAAGCACCAGATCTTTGTCCACGTTACGCAACGCGACTCATTCGCGGGGTTAAGGTTGCTTCTTCACCGATCTGGTTGCAGCGCCGACTTGAAGCCATCGGCGTCGGGTCAATTAACAACGTTGTAGATGTTACGAACTTCGTCTTAATGGAATATGGGCATCCACTGCATGCATTTGATTATCATCAACTTGCTGAAAACAGAATAGTTGTACGTCGTATTAAAACGGGGGAACTTTTAAAGACGCTCGACGAAGAGGAACGACTCCTTACTTCCGACATGCTTGTAATTGCCGATGCCGAAAAACCTGTTGCTCTAGCAGGGGTAATGGGTGGATTCGATTCGGAGATTACCGATCAGACGGTTGATGTACTTCTCGAAAGCGCGTACTTTCAGCCATCTAGCATTCGCAAATCTTCAAAGGTGTTGGGCATGCACACTGAAGCTTCCCATCGATTTGAACGCGGTGTAGATCATGGAAGTGTCATTCCGGCAATTAATCGCGCCGCACAACTTATCGCTGAGATAGCTGGCGGTGAAGCCGCCGAAGGAATAATTGATGTTTACCCTGGTAAGCGTGCTCCTGCCCCGATTAAGTTGCGCCCGGAGCGGGTCAATTTTGTTCTGGGGACAGAGATAACGTCGAATCAGATACATGATATACTCGCTCGGCTCGGGTTTAAAGTGTCAGATGAGTTTGAAGTCACAGTGGCGACTTTCCGCCCAGATTTGGAAAGGGAGATTGATCTGATCGAAGAGATTGCCCGTGTCTACGGCTATGACAATATACCAATCACATTGCCGAAGGGCAATCTTCCCATACCGAGGGTCGATCCGAAATGGGTGCTGCGCGAGCAGGTGAAAACTTATCTCCTTGACTGTGGTATGATGGAAGCAATCAATTACTCATTCTACCATCCGAATGTTTTCAATAAGATACGACTTGAGGTTGATGATCCGCTTCGGCAAGCTCTTCAGATTCGGAATCCGCTGGTCGAAGATTTCTCAACCATGCGAACAACGCTGATTCCCAGCTTGCTAGAGAACGCTAAACGGAATGCAAGCCATCAGGTAAATGATGTGCAGCTTTTCGAAATTGCAAATATTTTTGTACCAAGCGTTCCTACGGAGAGCGTGGAAACGAGAGGAGAGCCGCCGAACGAATTTGAACGTGTAGCGGGCATTATAGCAGGAAGCGTCGGCACTGATGTGTACGGAGATCCACGGCGCCCGGCGGACTTCTTCGATATTAAAGGAATAGTCGAAGGCTTGCTAGATGAATGCGGAATTTCCAATTATTCTATCAAAGGAGCAGAGCATCCCACGTTCCATCCCGGACGGAGCGCTGAACTTTGTGTAAGCGGGCATACGCTTTGTGTTTTGGGTGAAGTTCACCCTGAAGTGATTGAGTGCTATGAAGTCCCCAATAAAGCTTACCTGTTCGAACTCGATTTCGAAAAATTGGTTGACGCCTCCATTCTGAACAAGGAATTTGGACCTATTTCAATCTATCCCAGTGTCAATCGAGACCTCGCTATCGTGCTTGATGCCACTATTCCTTCCAGTCATCCGACTAACATCATTAATTCCACAGCCGGTGAATTTGTTAATTCAGTTCGTCTGTTTGATTTATACACAGGCGATCAGGTACCCGACGGCAAGAAGAGTCTGGCTTATGCAATCGAATACCACTCTAATTCACAAACCCTTACTGATGAAATTGTCGATCAGGTTCATGAGCGGGTTGTGAGAAAATTAGAAAGTGAGTTAGGTGCGGAACTCCGTAGTTGATCAGCGGGAATGCTTGTCAAGAGAGCAACGGGGAGAGTGGGAAATGACAGAGAGGTCCCAATGGAATATGTAATAGCTTTTGTGACCACAGAAAACGGTGAGGAGGCCAAACGGATTGCGGAAACTTTGGTCGATCGTAAGCTCGCCGCCTGTGTAAACGTCATCCCACAGGTGGTTTCATACTACTGGTGGAAGGGGAAAATTGAATCAGATCAGGAAGCCAAACTAGTCATCAAGACAAAATCGGGACTGATGGGCGAACTCATCGAAACCGTAAGGGACTTGCACAGCTATGAGGTTTGCGAGGTCACATTTGTCCCAATCGTAGGAGGCAACCCAGAATATCTTAAATGGATCGATGAAGTCGTCAAATAGATTCATGAATTTGGTGCACCTTTGACCTTCTCTAACACCTGAAACGTGTGTCACCTGTCACACATCGCAAATGCTGGACAGAATCGCTGTCGCTATATCAATTATCTTTAGCCCATTTCTCGTGCCGGTTCCGACAATCTTACTACTAGGTCGGACTCACGCAATAACATTTCAGCAGGCGATGCTATGGACGATAGTTGTCACGGTGTTTGTTAGTGTACTACCCTCCATTTTCATTCTAATCCTTGTGCGCTCAGGTCGCCTCAGCGATCTTCATCTTGCCGTGCGAAAGCAACGTTTGGCGCCTCTATGGTTTTCACTTGCAAGCACACTCGTTGGCGTTATTGTCCTACATCAGATTGATGCTCCACGACAGATTGTCTTGCCTAGCATTGCCTATGCCTTAAACGGTGTTGTGTTTACAGTGATAACTTATCTATGGAAAATCAGTTTTCACTGTGGTAGTGCAGCCGGATCCATTACCGTACTCACGCTTTTGGTTGACGCGAAACTCGCATGGTTTTCTCTGTTGTTGCCGTTGATTGCGTGGGCGAGGGTACGGCGGAAAAGACACACCGTTTTTCAAACTGTCGTGGCTGCACTAATCGCTGCCATTGGCACCGCCGCGGTGCTTCATTTTTCGTTTTGGTAAATTATCAGAAATCATCTTAAATTCCACGCCCTTTGAGGGGCTGCTTTGACTCAACAGCTGCCTTAATTTACAGAAAAAGGAATCATTATTTGAATTCTGGAAATCCTTATCGAATCAGATAATACTGATTTCAACTGAAACGAGGTACACATGAGGTTTAATGGAAAACTAGCACTGGTGACAGGCGCGAGCCGAGGTATTGGCCAAGCAACAGCAATTAAGCTAGCCACTGAAGGTGCAAATGTCGCTGTGCATTATGTCAACTCAGCGGATCGGGCGGAGGATGTATATCAACAAGTATGCGCTCTAGGACGCCAAGCGATGGTTGTTCAGGCGGATATCGCTGATCGAGAAGCCGTAAACAGAATGGTCAGGACGATTACAGAAGATTTGGGCGCCATAGATCTGCTAGTAAACAACGCAGGTGCAGTTGTCGATTCGAACTTTGATGAACTGACGCCTGAACAGTGGGACCGAACGGTTGCGATAAATTTGACGGGTCCATTCAATGTCATCTGGGCGGTGAAAGCCGGGATGTTCGCACAGAAATTTGGACGAATCGTCAACGTTTCATCAATTGCGGCTTTGGCGGTACGTCCGAATCAGCTTGCCTACTCCGCTGCGAAGGCGGGTGTAATCGCCTTAACGAAATCGTGCTGCGAACCTTTTGCGCGACACGACATACGGATAAATTCAGTAGCGCCTGGTTTGATTGCAACGGACATGGTCAGTGAAGTTTCGCCCGAAATGATTGAACATTTGTGTTCCACCACGCCATTGGGACGTATGGGCGAACCCGAGGAGATGGCGAACGTGATTGCATTTCTGTTGAGCGAGGAATCCAGCTTTATGACAGGTTCCACAGTAGTTGCGAGTGGTGGGCGCATATTGATTCCTTGAAAGATATGTTGAATAATGTAAACATGGATTCGGAATGTTGTGCTTGCGAAGTCCTTTCAAACGTGAAATGTAAACGGTGCACCGTTAGGACACATAGTCTTGACGGCAATCCTGCTATATGTTATCATTTGCCCAACAACCCCCGCCTCA
Organism: Candidatus Poribacteria bacterium; assembly: GCA_965198175.1. GTDB lineage: Bacteria > Poribacteria > WGA-4E > WGA-4E > PCPOR2b > JAPPKS01. The sequence continues at coordinate 3,842,186 of OZ240245.1, read as the reverse complement.
CCTCCTCTGCTCAATGGAAGTAATCGTTCTCCCCTTACAAAAAAAGGCGAGTTAGAGGGGTTCAGTGCCTAACTTATTCTGTTGGAGGCGGCTCATAGGCAAGTCCTGCGGTTGGTCGTAGCGCAATTCATTGCGCGTTCGGAGGGGGGCATCCAAAAGGACAGCAAACGCATGGATGAACACAAGCCAGACTCAGGTATAGGTTGCGTTGAACGATTAAATCCCAGTGCCTATCGATCACAATAGGAGTCCCGCTTTTGGATCGCACGGCCTGGTACAGAGCTAGTGAAACCCAACCTACCCGCTGATACGGTGTCACGGATTACTGGTCACTAGCCACTGACGCCTGTAGTTTCAAATTGCAATCAATTTTCAAAAAAGGCAGTTTTTGCATGAAAACAACCTTTACCATAGTGATTCTTTTCACCCTGCTTTCACTCAACACCTTCGCCCAAGATTCCCCACAATGGCACCTGCCCGACGGTGCCAAAGCGCACCTCGGCAAAGGCACGATTCATGAGATAAAGTATACTCCAGATGGCACTCGTATCGCAGTCGCCGGTGGCATCGGGATTTGGATCTACGATACGGCGACCCGTCAAGAGGTCGCGCTGCTACCCGGGCATACGTCTGGGGTCAATAGCGTTGCGTTCAGCCCGGGCGGGCGCACTATCGTTAGTGGGAGTTGGGAGAACACCATCCGCCTATGGGACGCCGACACGAGCGAATACCTGCGCACACTTTCAGGTACCGGTCAGCAGGTCACTAGCATCGCCTTCAGTCCCGATGGGGCGACGCTAGCGAGTGGGAGTGAGGACGGCACAGTTCGCCTGTGGGATTTCACCCCTAGCACGCCCGATGAGGTTGTGGTCGAGCCGTTGGCAAAAATTGGAAAGCGTCTCACTTTTTTAATCACCCTGAAGGCGTCACAAGCATAAACGTAAAGAAAAGGAGAGAGACAGTCAATGACGAAGAAAAAGATTAAATTGACCAAAACTGTCAAATCTGCAGGGTGAGCATCTAAACTGGATCCGGGCGATCTCGCGCAAGTTTTGCATAATCTGCCTAAGATGGACGATCCAAATCTGCTCGTCGGCACAGAGACATCGGACGATGCGGGCGTCTATCAACTCACCGAAGATCTCGCAATCATTAACACGACCGACTATTTTACGCCGATTGTTGATGACCCATACACGTTCGGGGAGATCGCTGCAACGAATGCGTTGAGTGATGTCTATAGTATGGGGGGCATCCCGAAAACCGCGCTCAATGTCCTATACTGGCCCAAGGATCGATTAGACCTGGAGATACTCGGTGAGATCCTAAGAGGTGGGGCGGAGAAAGTTAAGGAAGCAGGAGCCGTGGTTGTTGGCGGGCATACAGTTGATGCTCCTGAATTGATGTATGGACTGGCAGTAACCGGCGTAATTCATCCGAACCGTGTCGTAAGAAATTTTGGCGCAAAGCCCGGCGACGTTCTGATTCTTACGAAACGACTCGGTGTCGGTATCCTCACGACGGGATTAAAATTCAATAAGCTCAGTGACGGCGCCTTGCCGCGGGTTATCGAATCAATGACGCGGTTAAACCGATCCGGATCGGAAATTATGCAGAAATTCAGTGTAAATGCCTGCACGGATGTGACTGGATATGGTCTGCTTGGGCACAGTTTTGAGATGGCAAGTGGCAACGGCGTCAAACTCGAAATCTTGTCCAAGAAAGTCCCATACTTCGACGAAGCCCCTACGCTTGTGAAGAAGAAAATTTATACCCGCGCTTACCGATCCAACACGAAGTTCCTTGATGGAGCGGTGACTTTTGGTTCGGGCGTCTCGGAGGAAATGCGTCATATCTTGATGGAGGCGGAAACCTCCGGAGGGCTCCTCTTTGCGTTGCCAGAGTCCGATGCAGATTCGGCATTGGCGGCATTGCATGAGAGAGATTGCCCAGAAGCAGCCGTAATTGGGCGTGTCATCGACTCGTCCCAAGCCCTGATTCATGTGGCCGGGTAGACTTGGGATTCGATATCAAGTATGTTTGTATCCGAATTCTTGGGCATCAATACAGAATTCCTAACAGCCCATAGCAGATGATGTTGATGAACAGAGCAAATCTCGCCAAGCAAATTAAAGCTGTTTCGAATGTGACGGGACAATTCACATTGCGGTCCGGAAAGGGCAGTTCATTCTATTGGGACAAGTATCGCTTCGAAAGCAATCCCGTATTGTTGCACTCAATTGTGGCTGAGTTGCAGAAATTGCTACCCGCTTCCTTCGACAAATTCGCGGGATTAGAGCTGGGAGGTGTTCCACTGGCGACTGGACTTTCTCTGAAGACAAACATACCATGTCTATACGTTCGCAAAGAACCCAAATCTTACGGGACTTGCAACCTCGTAGAGGGCGGATTTTACGCCGGCCAAAGGGTTGTCGCCATCGAAGATGTCGCCACAACAGCCGTGCAGATAGCAACATCAGTTTGCCAAATGAGAGAACTTGGGCTAGTGGTTGAACATGCACTGTGCGTATTTGATCGCGAACAAGGCGGACGCAAGAATCTAGAGGAGCTTGGATGTTCACTTACTTCGGTTTTTACGTTGGATGAGCTTGAGCGATTCGCGCAAGAAGGAGAGAAATAGCGTGAACCTACCTGCTATCACTGTTGATTACAACAGAAAATAGGTTGAAGGGAATCAGAATCCTATGGCATTGACCAATTTTTCTTTGACCGACAAGGTTGTGCTTGTCACAGGCGCAGGACGAGGAATCGGAAAATCGATCGCGCTCGCCTGTGGCGAAGCCGGAGCGGATGTAGCTCTGGGGAGTCGTACATTGAGCGAGGTTGAGGAAGTGGCGGAGAAGATTCGCCAAGTAGGGCAGCGCGCAGAGGCATGGTTACTGGACGTGACACAGATTTCGAGCATTCAGGGGTTTGTGCGAAAATCACTTGATGTCTTTGGGCGCATTGATGTGTTAGTTAACAATGCTGGCTTCAACAAAATTAAACCTGCCCTTGAGGTGACCGAAGATGAGTTTGACTACATCGTTGATGTGAACTATAAGGGTACTTTCTTCATGAGCCAAGTTGCGGCGAAGACAATGATTGACAATCGGGTTGAGGGAAGGGTTATCAACATCAGTTCACAAGTCGGAATTGTTGGAGGCCCCTTACGTGCCCCTTACTGCGGGGCGAAAGGGGCTGTATGTCAAGTTACAAAGGCGTTGGCAGCAGAGTGGGCACCGCACAAGATTACAGTCAATGCTGTTGCGCCCACCGTTACTCGTACACCGCTTGCAGAAGCGGCGATGCAGAACCCGGAGTTTCGCAAGATGACACTTGAAAAGATTCTGGTAGGACGCCTCGCTGAACCGGACGAAATTGCCGCTGCAGTTCTGTATCTCGCTAGTGATGCCGCTAGTATCATCACCGGGCATACGCTCGTTGTCGATGGCGGCTGGACGGCGGTCTGACAGATGAATCGCATCGCTGTTACCGTACTTTTTGTCAATTAACCACGTTAAGAGCAGGACAGTCATTGAAAATCCTATTCATTGGAGATATTGTTGGGCGTCCTGGGCGGGAAGCCGTTCTGACACTCATGCCTAGTCTGTCTCACAGACACGGCCCTTTCGATTTTGTGATAGTCAACGCTGAAAACGCCGCTGGGGGTAAAGGAGTAACTCGAGCAATTGTTGATGAACTATTGAAGTGGGGCGTTGATGTGATTACAACCGGGAACCATGTTTGGGCGCAGCGAGAAATTCTTGAGTTTATTGATACCGTGCCAAATCTCATACGTCCGGCGAACTTCCCGAAAAGCACACCCGGCCGCGGTTACATCGTCACTACCACTCTTGCCGGCATGAAAATTGGTGTAATCAATATCGCCGGCCAAGTGTACATGGAGAACTATGAGAATCCTTTTCACGTTCTGGATACCATCCTCCCGCAAATTCGAGCGCAGACACATTTTGTTATTGTAGATTTCCACGCTGAAGCAACGGCAGAGAAAATCGCGATGGGGTGGTATACTGATGGCAGGGTGAGTGCCGTCGTTGGGACACATACCCATGTACAGACTGCCGACGAGCGAGTTCTGCCCCAAGGCACTGCTTACATCACAGATGTTGGCATGACAGGCCCTCATGACTCAGTTATCGGCATGAAAAAAGAAACCATTCTACGCCGCTTTCTGACGATGTTACCGGTTCGTCATCAAGTTGCCGAGGAAGATGTGATTCTTTGTGCTGTCGTACTCGAACTGGATGAAAAAACCGGCAAAGCCAATTCGATTCGACGAATTCGCCACCCATTTAACAAATACGCGAATCATGCAAGTTAAGAAAAAGGGGAATCCGATACGGCTTTACGACCTAAAGAAGCTGAAATTTCTAGGGGATGAGTCAATCCATCACTATCCTCATGTCGGTTGGTTGTAGTGCAAGACGCGTTGAACCGTTCCTTTCCCGAAGCCTCAAGTTTTGAAACGATTCATGAAAAGAGAGAGTTCATTCGAAACAAATCTCATAACTATTGATACATTCCATAAATTATGTGAAAACCATCTCAATGCATCCAACACGTAAAGTTTACAGCGTTCACGAAATAACACAGATTTTCCGAGAGCTTGTGGAATCCCATCCGATATTGCAAGATCTCTGGATTGAGGGCGAAATTTCAAACCTCGCACGCCCTTCTTCCGGTCATATCTACTTTACGCTCAAGGATGGCGACAGCCAAATTCGATGCGCTATCTTTCGGTTCGCTGCATCGCGCCTAAAATTTTCGCCGAAAAATGGAGACGCGGTGCGTGTGCATGGGAAACTCAGCATTTATGATGTACGCAGTGAATATCAAATCATCGGTGATTGGGTGGAACCCGCCGGAGTTGGCGCGCTGCAGTTGGCTTTTGAGCAACTTAAGGAAAGACTCGCTGCTGAAGGGCTATTTGATGCGGCTCGAAAAAAACCGCTGCCGAGTTATCCTGAAAAAATTGGTATCATCACATCCGCAACAGGAGCGGCAATCCGCGATATGCTCCGTATGCTGCAAAAACGTTATCCGGTAGTGGAGGTACTCCTACTTCCAACGCTTGTTCAAGGAGAAAATGCTGCGGGTGAGATTGCGCACGCTATTGACTGTATGAACCGCTTGTCGAATGTCGATCTCCTGATAGTTGGGCGTGGCGGTGGTTCCATCGAAGATTTGTGGGCTTTCAACGAAGAAGTTGTCGCACGCGCGATTTTTGCGTCGCGTATCCCGATTGTATCTGCTATTGGGCATGAAACCGATTTTACGATTTCGGATTTTGTCTCGGACCATCGTGCTCCAACGCCATCTGCCGCGATTGAACTTGTTGTTCCGGACGGACAAGATCTTCGGCAGCGGATTGCTGATTTCGAATCGCACTTAATGCGGAGCATCGATGTACGAATCGAGTCGACACAAGCCCGATTACTTGCCGTGCGAAACCGGATTTCGCCGGTGCGTCAGGTTGATAGGCTCAACCGCCAACAGCAGATAATCGATCAGCTCGAACTACGCAGCGAACGAGCAATGATGCAGCGAGTGGCACAACCACGACAACAACTTGATGTGCTCAATACTGAACTGCTACATCTGAATCCGTTGTCTCAAATCCAAACTCTGAGAAATCAGATGAATCAGTTGACTCAGAGCCATCAGGCGCTTATCCTGCAACAAGTATATGCAAAAAAGCATACGTGGCAAATGGCATCAACACGATTGAATTCACTGAATCCGATGGGCACTCTAGCACGGGGTTATAGCGTTTGTAAGAATTTACGTGGAAAGACGATTACAGATGCCACCACGGTCAGCGCCGGTGAGGAAATCGAAATTCAACTATCACGTGGTTGGTTAGCATGTGAGATTCTGAAAGGAGGAATTGATGGCTGAAGAAATGAGTTTTGAAGAAACTTTGGCGAAGCTGGAGGAGGTGGTTAACCACTTGGATCGCGGGGATTCGTTGCCCCTAGACGAATCGCTGCAGGCTTTTGAGGAAGGCATCCGGCTAACGCGAATTTGTCGTCAAAAGCTTGACAGCGCAGAACTTCGTGTGGAACAGTTGGTTGCGCTAGACGAAGACAATCTTTCAACAGTGCCATTTGAGACGGAGGAGAACGATACATAAAGTCAAGGGCTTTTAAACGGTAAGAGTCGTTTTAGGTGTATAAGAATACAGAGAGCATGAATCATCGATTCGCCAAATCTACAAGGAGTTGAGCGATGTTGTTAGGAAGGATTGGTAGTCCGACCGATTTGAAATCTCTAAATCTCAATGAACTGAAACAGCTAGCCAAAGAGATGCGTGAATATCTTCTGTCGGTTCTGTCGAAACAGCCGGGGCATTTTGCACCAAATTTAGGAACTATCGAGCTTGCAATCGCGCTGCACTATGTCTTCGACACCCCACACGACAAAGTGATTTGGGATATCGGACACCAAGCTTATCCCCACAAGCTGTTGACTGGGCGCCATGATCGATTTACTACACTTCGCCAGTATGGCGGTATTAGCGGCTTCCTCAGCCGTGCAGAAAGTGAGTACGATGTCTTTGGCGCCGGGCATTCGAGCACGTCACTCGCAGCAGCGTTAGGCGTTGCAACGGCGCGTGAATTCAACGACGAAGATTACAAAGTTGTCGCTGTTATCGGAGATGGCGGGTTGACAGGCGGTTTGGCATTCGAAGGACTGAATGCGATAGGCGATTTCAAAAAAGACATCATCGTTATACTCAACGATAATCAAATGTCGATTTCCGAGACAGTCGGAGCGTTTTCAAAGTATTTCAATCGAATAGTGACAAGTCCCACTTACAATGTACTCCGCGCAAGAGCAAAGGAACTCATCAATCTCATCTCACCCGAAGCCAAACAGGTTGCTAGCAAAATCGAGGCAGCTCTCAAGCCTGGAACGCTTTTCGAGGAGTTCGGTTTCCGCTATTTCGGTCCGATCGACGGTCATAACTTGGAGGCGTTGCTGGAAATACTTGAAGGCGTTAAGGATATGCATCAGCCTATTCTCGTCCATGCGGTTACTAAGAAAGGCAAAGGTTATCGTCCTGCCGAGGTAGATCCGGTTTCCTTTTATAGTGTCAGTGGCAAGTTCGATCTCGACACGGGAAAGTCGTTGAGATCTAAATCATTGAACCCGAAATATACCGATGTTTTCAGCAGCACCTTAATCAAGCTTGCCAGTAACGACTCGAGAATTGTGGGTATAACCGCAGCAATGCCAACCGGCACAGGTCTGGTAAAATTTCAGCAAGTTTTTCCCAAGCGTTTCTTCGATGTTGGATTGGCTGAACAGTGTGCTGTCACCTTCGCCGCGGGTCTAGCAACCCAAGATGTAAAACCTGTCGTCGCAATCTACTCAACTTTCTTACAGCGAGGTTATGATCAGGTTGTTCACGATGTTTGCGTGCAAAATCTTCCTGTCATCTTCGTCTTGGATCGTGCTGGGCTTGTCGGCGCAGATGGGCCGACCCACCACGGCGTTTTTGACTTCGCATATCTCCGCCATCTTCCAAATATGGTTGTAATGGCGCCGAAGGACGAGGATGAATTGCAACACATGGTCAAAACAGCAGTCGAATATGAAAAGGGTCCCATAGCATTGCGCTATCCACGAGGAACGGGTGTCGGTGTGCCGATGGCAACCCAACCACAGTCCATCCCTGTCGGCAAAGCGGAAATCCTCCGCAGCGGGGAAAATCTACTCATTCTGGCAATTGGGAATCGCGTGCACCCCGCTTTGGAGGCGGCTGACGTTATGGAAGATTCGGGAATATCTGCAACGGTGGTGAATGCTCGATTCGTCAGACCTCTTGACGCAGAGCTAATTCTTCCGTTAGCCGAGCGAATCGAAAAGGTCATCACGGTTGAAGACGGTGTTCTGATGGGTGGTTTCGGGAGTGCAATTCTGGAGATGTTCGCCGACTACGGCTTAACGAAGATACAGGTAAAGCGTATCGGCATTCCAGATCAGTTCATAGATCACGGTGAGGTGAATGCTTTATATCACCTCTGTGGTTGTGATGCAGATGGAATCGTCCGCGAGGGCTCAAAACTTGCCAAAGCCTTGTAGAACAAGGATCGCACCGTATTTCGCGGATGTTGTGCAAATCGAGGACATGTTGATTCTTACAAATTCAAAACTTGAAAATCGCTACTACAGCATAATACACTTTCATTTGGAAAATTAGTGTAACTGTTTATGTCAGGAGCAGGTGAGATGGTAGAAAAGCTCCCATCTCCAACAATCTTAGGTTCTCGGAAAAAGAGGCTCGATATGTTAGTTGTTGAACGAGGACTCGCCGAAAGTCGTGAACGGGCGAAACAGTTAATCCTCGCCGGACAGGTTCTCGTCGAAGGTGAACCGAAGGTCAAGCCAGGACGTCTTATACCCGTCGGTGCAACCATTGATGTCAAGCGCCCGTTACGGTACGTAAGTCGGGGCGGGTTAAAGTTAGAAAAAGGGTTGAAGATTTTCCAGACCAATGTTCACGAGAAAGTCGCCGTTGATGTTGGAGCATCGACCGGCGGCTTTACAGATTGTCTGCTTCAGCACGGAGCAAAATTTGTGTATGCAGTTGATGTTGGTTATGGTGAGCTTGCCTGGCGTCTTCGTATAGATCCGCGGGTTTGCCCTATAGAGCGGACCAACATCCGTACGATTGACCTAAATCTTTTCGATGAACCGGTTGAAATTGGCGTCATAGATGTCGCCTTTATCTCACTTCAGAAAGTCTTACCGGTTGTTAGCCAGATTGTTGAATCCAAGGGAGATATTATCGCACTGGTAAAACCTCAGTTCGAGGCTGGACGAAAACATGTAGGCAAGGGAGGTGTTGTGCGGCATCCCCATATCCATGTTCACGTGCTTCAGGAGATTATCCAATTTGCCCAGGAGATAGACTGGCCCGTTATGGGTCTCACGTATTCACCAATTCAAGGTCCCGCAGGTAATATCGAATATCTTCTTTGGATGAATCGGAATTCTGGAGAGCACCCACCCGACTGGCGTGATGACATTGCGCATATTGTCCAACAAACCCACGAAGCCTTTCAATAATTACGAAGAATGGGCAACCCTGCAATCATTTAATCCTTCAAAGTTGCCAACAAATCTAACTGACTTCAAGATTGGGTGGGGCGCACAGGTTTCGCCGATAACAGAAAGGACCGACCTCCAGCCGCATCGTCCCACATCTAGATTGGAGTGATTTAATGGCCGATTTCTCTAAGTTTATTCGCGATATTCCCAATTTTCCCAAACCGGGAATCGTTTTCAAAGATATCACACCTCTACTCAAAGACAAAACCGCCTTTCCAGATGCAATTCATGTGATGGCATCTCATTATGAACCGACTGCGGTTGATGTTGTTGTTGGTATTGATGCGCGGGGTTTTATTCTCGGTGGCGCGTTAGCATGCCGATTGGGTGTCGGCTTCGTCCCTATTCGTAAAAAGGGCAAACTACCTTTTGATACCTTTGAGGCTAGTTATGACCTAGAGTACGGGACCGATACGCTGACAATCCACCAGGACGCATTTCCGGCGGAGAGTCGTGTGTTAATCTGTGATGACGTTATTGCAACGGGTGGCACAATTGCAGCTTCCATTGAACTCGTTGAAAAACTGGGGGGACACGTAATTGGGATCCCCGTATTGATTGAACTTACCTTTCTAAAAGGGCGCGAGAAATTCTCAGATTACGATATTTTTTCTCTAATTGAATTTTAACATCCGATATGCTATACTTATGCGCTTAAATGGATTATTGGTATGCAACGCAGGAAGTCTGCGCCTGTAGCTCAGAGGATAGAGCAGAGGCTTCCTAAGCCTCGTGTCGGGGGTTCGAATCCTCCCAGGTGCACCATCTTAGTCTAGGAGAAATTGATGTACAGGTTTAGTGTTTGGAAGCTCGTTTTAATTATTGCTGTATTTGTGTTTTCAGCGTTGTACCTTGTTCCCACCCCAGATTCCCTTTACGACCCACTATACGGAAATCTTTCCCTTTGGATGCAAGAGGAATTCCCCGACTTTGAAACAACCGAAGATGGTGCGTTAAAAGTTGGTCTGCAAGATATCCAATACCCAGAAGGAAGCAATTTCAACGATGCTGTGATTGAACTCTCGGATATTTTACGAGCACAGTTGGGTAAACATGGATTTGAGGAAGGTGCTGACTATGAATTTGATACAACAGAAAAGCGCGAGTTTTTGGCCAAATTCACCGACGAAAAGAATGAAACAGAACTAGCGACGATTTTGGCTAATCTCCACCTTAATGGTCGCATCCCGACAATCGTGCGTCGGTTGATACCGGACAATCGCCTAAAACTCGGGTTGGACCTGAAAGGCGGCGTCCATCTTGTTCTCGAAGTTGATTTGGAAGAGTCGAAAAACGAACTGCTCAGAGAACGCATCTCCTCGATTCCAGATCGCATGCGCGAGCGCGACAAAGACATTTTATGCAGAAAAGAGGATTTAAGAGTGGTGGAGCAGGTCGAGGGACCAAAGGGTTTGGAGGTGATTGTTGGGATTCCGTCTAGATACAGGTCGGACGAGAGTCAAAAGCAGGAATATTTGGAGAAGGTAGAGAGAATCCTTAACGAAGAGGAGTTTTTTGAGGACGCGAAAGAAGTGTCTCAAACCGATACCCGGGGCATCTATCGGATTTACCTAAGTGATTCTGGAATCGAAAAGTACAGCGAGCAAGCTATTGAACAAGTATTAATAGTCTTGCGAAACCGTGTCGATGCGTTTGGCGTCGCTGAACCTTCCATCCGACCTGAAGCCAACCGACCGCGAATAATTGTTGAATTGCCAGGCGCCAAGGACTCCTCCAAACCTTTACGGATTGTAAAAACTATGGGACGCTTAGAATTCAAACTGGTTGCGAAGCATCCGACCGGTGGCAACTTATGGTCAGGTCCTCCGGATATCCCGCAGCCAGATAATCCCCCTGAAAACACAGAAATTCGATACCACTACGAGACAGGGGACTGGTATGTGTTGGAACGTCCAATCTTACTGACGGGAGATCGAATCACCAACGCCGACCCGGCTCCGGGGCAAACACAATTTGACATTGTAGTGCTTATGAATTTCGATTCCCAAGGTCGTCGGAAGTTCGCTGAAATCACTGGAGAGCACATAGGTGAACATCTAGCAATTCTCCTTGATGGAAAAATTCAATCGGCGCCGGTCATTAAGGACAAAATTGTTGGAGGGGCACAGATTCAAGGGAATTTTACCTTCGAGGAGGCGAATTACTTGGCGAACATCCTCAAAGCAGGCGCATTCCCAACTGGGGTTAAAATTGCGGAAGAACGCACCGTGGGACCGACACTAGGCAAGGAAGCCATTGATAACGGGATTAAAGCCGCAATCATTGGTATGACGTGTGTCCTTATCTTCATGGTGATTTACTATAAGCTGTCGGGCCTAATTGCGCTTGTTGCGCTTGTGTTTAACATGATAGTAATTTTAGGTGCACTCGCGGGGTTCGGTGCGGCTTTAACGCTGCCTGGGCTTGCCGGGCTTGTCTTGACAATAGGAATTTCCGTTGATGCTAATGTGCTCATTTTCGAACGCATCCGTGAGGAACTACGTACCGGGAAAACCGTATGGTCTGCAATTGTAAGCGGATATCAGCGGGCGTTTTGGACAATTCTTGATGCGAATGTTACGACGTTAGCTGTCGCGCTGGTACTATACCATTTTGGAACGGGCCCCATCAGGGGATTTGCAGTCACGTTAGGAATTGGTATCCTCGCGAGTATGTTTACGGCTATTGTTGTCACACGGGAAATGTACGGTTGGATCATCGGACGCCGCGACGTTAAGAAATTGAGCATTTGAGGTCAGTGCCGAACCGCCTTTCACGACTTATACCTTAACACCTGACGCTTAACGCCTAAATAGCAAGGAGACAATGGGTTGGAACTAATAAGAAATACAAATATCAATTTTCTCGGAAAAAGGAAGATAGGGTTCTTCTTATCCACAATTCTCATTATCATTGGATTGGTTTCGCTTGGGATTCACAATGGTCCCAATTTTGGAATTGACTTTCGCGGGGGTGTCAAGATTCGTGCAAAATTTAACCGTCCCGTTACGGAGAAAGAACTCAAATCTAAACTGGCACAACTTGGCTACGATCGTCCCAAGATTCAAGAAGATGAAGCGAAACAGGAAGCATCAATTGATATGCGATACCAACCGGAATTTGAAGACCAAAAGATTACTGCCCTTTTGGCTTCAGACCCCGGAGACGCTACAGCGGCAAGCCTTCAAATCCGTCCTACGGTGGAATATGTTCATCTTTTTCAGTCTGGCGATGTTATACAACTCATTGAAGGAGAAAAGCGAGCGAGAAATGAAATCCGCGAAATTGTGGAGCAAGATGAGATGATTACGTTTGAACTCGCCGAGCCGATTGGCGTTGACTTTACATCCGAAGCAGAGGTGCAGATGCAAGCAAGTGCTGGACGGATACTCTCGGATGCCTTACTGAGAGGGGATGCCGATTGGCACGCGCTGCCACAGGGTGTAAACGTCTCTGAGGTGGGACCGAGCGTAGGGAAAGATCTTAAATGGGCGGCTTTGTGGTCGATTTTATGGTCGATTGTAATTCTGCTTTTGTATATTTCCTGGCGATTTGAATTTCGGTTTGCTGTCGGTGCGATTGCAGCTCTCATCCACGATGTGCTGATTACATTAGGAATTTTTTCGTTGTTAGTGAAAGAAATCAATCTGCCAACGGTGGCGGCATTTCTGACAATTATCGGTTACTCTCTCAATGATACAATCGTTGTCTTTGATCGCATCCGTGAAAATACAAACCTGTTTAAAGGCGTGGACTATGTTGATATTATCAACCAAAGCATCAACCAATCGCTGAGCCGTACCATTATCACCTCATTGACAACGTTCTTTGTGGTTCTCACAGTCTTTGCGCTATCAAGTCCTGGTGAGGAAATTAACACGTTTGCGTTCGCCCTGATTGTTGGAGTCGTTGTTGGTACTTATTCATCAATTTTTGTTGCGAGTCCGATTTTACATGTGTGGCATCTAAGAAATCAAAGACAGACAGCTTAATCATTATTATTTGACCTTCATCGCATAGCCCCTTCCGGTTCAATCGCTATCGGCTTGACAACCGACTTTCCCCGATTCCACAATTCATCTCCATAACTTAGACGATTATCTTGATACAAGGCATCCGGCGAGTAACATAGCATCAGATTTCATGGGGACAAGCGCCAGACGCCATGAATGATGCCTTTCTTTATAGGAGGCGTCCTATAAGATTTTATGAGTAGTGTCTGGTGGGTCATTCTGGGTGGATTCATTCTAGTTCTCATCGTTTGTATCGCCGTTGCTTCTGTTTGGCAAAAAAAGTTCATCTACGGCAGGCAATCAGCGAACGGCAAAGATAATGAACAGATGCGCGCACTTGCTCGAGAATTGGTTCATGAAATACGGAATCCGCTGAATAGTATGAGCTTGAACCTTCAACTCTTGGAGGAAGATTTTTCCGATACCCAAAGAGATCGAAAAGATCTACAAAAGCGCGTTCGCCGCATTCGCCAAGAGGTTGAACATTTAAATCGGATATTAACCGATTTTCGCCGTTATGCTCGGCTGTCTCCATTAACGCTTGAAGTTGTTGACCTTGCTATGCTCATTGAGGAGGTTCTGGATTTTAACGAGCCAGAAGCACAAAGACAGAACATTCAGGTCATCCGTGAAATCCAAGAACTCCCTCTCACCCAACTCGATCGAGCGCAATTCAAACAGGCTCTGCTAAATTTGGTGATTAACGCCCATCAGGCGATGGAAGACGGCGGAAAACTCATTGTTCGCGCAAGGGATTTGAAGGGGCAAATCCAAATCGAAGTGGAAGATACTGGCAAGGGTATTGATGCGGTCATTCTCGACAGAATCTTCGATTTGTTTGTTTCCACGAAAGAAGATGGGACAGGTGTTGGTCTAGCCATTGTAAAACAAGTCGTTGAAAGCCATGGTGGTAGCGTAAAGGTGAGAAGCCAAGCTAATCACAACACAACCTTTTCAATCTTGTTGCCGGTAAAAAGAGGCGTTAAGCATTAGGCGAATCTCCAACTACTGGATTAGGCTGTTTTTTTTCGCATTGTAGTTCCGAGTAGATTCCTCAATTTCTTCATCAATCGAATTAAGTTGAAGAACACTATGCACGGTCAGATAGTTTTAGGACGCTTGCGTTATTCACTATAGCATAATCCTTGTGCCAGTAATGTGGTCAGGAAGTTCCTGTACCGTATTGCCAATACTTGTCTATTGTCGTATTAAGTGAGCAAGATGGAATATTACAATCCGAAATCGGTTTGGCATAGCTTATGCCAAGGTCAGGTGGTGCGATGAACCCGAAAATACTTGTCGTGGACGACGATACGGCAAGCGTTGAGACAACCATTGAAGTCTTAGAACGTGAAGGGTATCAGCTCTTTTCGGCGTCGGGCGGACATCAGGCGCTTGAAATCCTACGCGAAGAAGATATCGATGTTGTTATCACGGATCTCAAGATGCCGGATTTGAGCGGTATCGATCTGCTTAAGTATATTCAAAATTATAACCTCCACACACAGGTAATTATCTTAACGGGCTATGGCACGATTGATAGCGCAGTTGAAGCAATGAGAGAAGGCGCGTTTTATTACCTCAAGAAGCCAATAGAGATCAATACCTTGCGCCAAACAGTGATAAACGCGCTGGAAAAGCAGTTGCTCTTACGTCAAAATATCATCCTAAGGGAACAGCTTGATGACAAGTTCGGATTTGACAATATTATAGGCAGATCCAAACAGATGCTGGAACTCTTTCGCAAGATTCGGCTCGTTGCTCCGACAAAGGCAACAGTACTTATTACCGGTGAAAGTGGAGTCGGAAAGGAACTTATTGCGAAGGCAATTCACAATCACAGTCCTCGGAGAGACAGTTCGTACAAACCAATCAACTGTGGTGCGCTTCACCGCGAACTTCTCGAAAGCGAACTCTTTGGTCACGAGCGAGGCGCTTTTACTGGCGCGACTGCGATGAAACGGGGAGTATTCGAACAAGCAGATGGCGGGACGCTGTTTCTTGATGAAATCGGGGAAATGGGACTTGAAACACAGGTTAAGTTCTTGAGGGTGTTAGACGAACACGAATTTACCAGGCTTGGAGGGGATAAAACCTTACACGTTGATGTCCGAGTCATTGCTGCAACAAATAAGGATCTCGAAGGCGCTGTGCAAGACAATGCGTTCCGAGCCGATCTCTATTACCGAATCAACCGATTTCCGCTGCCGGTACCCCCGTTGAGAGAGCGCAATGAAGATATTCCGCTTCTCGTTACGGCGTTTATTAGAGAATTTAGCAAGGAGCATAACAAATCGCTCACCCATGTTACCCCTGAAGCGATGGAATATCTAAAAAACGCTGATTGGCCTGGAAACATCCGTGAGCTACGCAATGTTCTCGAAACGGCGGTCATCTTGGCAACATCGCATACTATCGAACTCAGGGATCTTGCCTCTGAATTCCAGAATGAAATCCCGTTTCTCGCGCCAACCTCAGATGATGCTTTCGCAAAGGTTGGAATGACAATGGATGAAATTGAAAAAGAGGCAATTGCCAACACCTTAACAGAAACCGGCGGAAATAAAAAACGTGCTGCTGAGATGTTGGGCATTGGCTTGCGAACGCTTTACCGCAAGCTGGAATCCTATGGTTGGTTGAACAAAGGCGATAGAGATACGGATGATAGTGGATTGTGAATCTGATTGATATCTTACTACGCTGTGTGCCAATCACAGGTAGCGTGGATAAAGGATAACTAGGAAATCGTATTTGTCCTCGACGAAGAGTGTGTTACAAAATAGTAACGCAGACCTCGACTGGCGCAGGACAAACCTTAGGGGGGCATCTATGGTGGTGTTGTTCCCTTTATACTGAAAACCTCGGAAATCCCCCGCGCGGCGTGCAGAAAAACTGCTAGTACGTTGGGCAAGACTTGGCATGCGCCAGGTGACGGATGATGAGATGAAACGACTTGTCGGTCTAGTTTAAGTTGTGGCTAGAAGTGATTGATATTTCCGAAAATGATCGGTTGGCTTAAAGGAGTCTCTCGATCTCTATTAAGACAGAGGCCAATCTGGTGGATAGAGACAGCTGGATTCAAGCAGAATTGGATTGCCTTCACAAGGCAGGGCACCGAAGATTTCTGCGCGCTGTCATGACAGCTCCAACAGGGCGCGTTGTGCTTGATGGGCGGGAAGTCATCACCCTTGGATCGAATAACTACCTCGGCTTGAGTACTCACCCGAAAGTGATTGAAGCCGCGGCTGACGCGGTGCGGGAATATGGAACAGGAGCAAGCGGCTCGCGATTGCTAACGGGAAATATTCAACTGTACAACAATCTTGAGGCGAAGATTGCTGAAGTGAAGGGAACCGAAGCCACCTTAGTCTTCAGTTCTGGCTATCTAGCGAATATCGGTGCAATCCCTGTGTTGGCGGGTGATGGTGATCTTATCCTCAGCGACGCGCTCAATCACGCCAGCATTATAGATGGTTGTCGTCTGAGTAAAGCGAGAACGCAGATTTATCGACATCGAGATATTGACCATCTGGAATCACTACTGACACAATCGGCAACATTCGGGCGAAAGCTGATTGTGACTGATGGCGTCTTCAGTATGGACGGCGACATCGCACCGCTTCCTGAGATTTGTGACTTGGCTGAAAGATACAATGCGATGGTGATGGTCGATGATGCACACAGCTTTGGTGTTTTAGGAAAATCGGGTGGAGGTACAGTTGAGCATTTCGGACTGGAGAATCAGGACATTATCCAGATGGGAACTCTGAGCAAAGCCATTGGTGGGTTGGGAGGATACGTTGCGGGCAGTCGCATGTTGATTGATCTTCTGATAAACCGCGCACGCAGCTTCATTTTCTCGACAGGCTTGCCGCCAGCAACATTGGCTGCTGCTTCGGCTGCAATTGATGCGATGTGTTCAACCCCTGAGTTACGTCGCCGTTTGTTCTCCAACACACGACATCTAACAACCGCGCTGTCTGAAGCGGGATTCCGACTTTTGCCGTCCAAAACCCAAATCCTTCCACTGATTCTTGGCTCCGCAGAAGTCACCTCACAGTTTGCCGAGATGTTGCTTGATTACGGCGTATACGCGCCGGCTGTCCGTCCGCCTACCGTGCCTGAAGGGACGGGGCGTCTGCGGATTTCTGTGATGGCGACCCATACGCCTGAAGATTTGGATGCAGCGATTCACGCTTTTAACGCGGTGCGTTTAACCGACAATTGCCAATCGTCAACTTCATAGTTTGGGGATAAACTGCGAGCTGCTCTATGCTTGTAAGAATTGTAGAGCATTGAAGCCCAATATCTTTTCAGCTTCGCCGTCCTTCAAGAACGGCGCTTCCCGAATTGCCCGAACCAATTCTGAATAGGGCTGCTCTCTGAGGTAGGGCCAGTCGGTACCCCAATGGATACGCTCGGCGCCCAATTCATCCGCCAGAATCTTTAACACCCTCAACGCACTCCAAAAAGGAAACGGTTCATTCTTCGGGATGATGTGATGACACGCTGATAGATCGCAGCGGAGATTAGGATGCGCTCGCATGAGTTCGATCGGTTCTTTCAAGCGGTCATAATGAATCGTTCGCGCTGGATCGCCTCGATCCTGGAGCCGCGGTGTGCCGTAATGTGCCAACTGGATCTTGACATCTGGGAAATCTACCGCCAATTCCTTCAACCCTCGCACATAGTCGGTGTAGGTTTCATACTTCCCGTAGACACTCGGGGAAAACCACGGCTGGTCGGCATACCACCACGAGAGATCGATAATGCAGGGCTTGTGGCGTTCGTGGAGCAGCTCAAAGATAGGTCGCCAGCGCGGATCGCCTAGCTCAGTGTCGACAAATAGCGGTAGTAGCTTGAGTCCCGCAGCACCGCGGTTCAAATCTTGCTCGGCGCGTTCCACGTAACCGGCTACGCGCGGGTCAATCGAATCCGCGAACCAGACGAAGCGATCGAGGTTCCCTTCCCAGACACGGATGAAATATTCCTTGGTCAGATAGTGCTGAAAGACTGTGACCAGATGGTCTCGTTTGTCAGGGTGATAATGGGCCATAACATCCACGGCGGTGTAACTGATGAGAAAGGCTTTGTCGACCCCTGCTCCGTCCATCTGACGGAGCAGGTCTGGCCCGCTGGCGCCGTGGTCTACCCCAGGCCAGAGCGGGAAATTCTCTTCCGCACCTGCGACTGTGCGGTCAAATACATGTGTGTGGGTATCAATAATCATTCTCCAAATACCTCCTGACATACCCTAAGGAAATTGCCTCCTAGCACCTTGTGTATATCTACCTCTGAGTAACCGTGTTCAACAAGGCATTGTGTGATTTTGGGCATTTCGCTCATATCCTTTACTGCCCAGCGAAGGTCTGTTGCTCCCTGCGCAGTTTGCAGGTCTCGCCATACCCCCTCCGTGGGAAAGAAATCAACGCCGAGCGCGATGTGATCGATTCCGACCAGTTCAGCGACATAATCAATCTGCCTAAATATGTCTTCCGGTGTCGGTGTGGGGTTGAGATAGGTAATGTAAAAATGGACACCCAGTAGACCACCGGTTGAGGCGAGTGCACCGAGTTGATTGTCATCTAAATCCTTTGTGAGCGATTTCGCGGTTCCGTGAGAGACGATGACAGGACGTTGTGCGCGGTAAATCACCTCGTAAAAGGCATTTTTCGGTATGTGTGTCACGTCAACTAGAATCCCTAGTTTTTCGCATTCAGAGATAACCGCTGCTCCGAAAGGACTGAGGTGTCCGTCAGGCACGATCGGGTTGGGAAAAGCCCAAGTGAGTTGAAGTTCACGAAGACCGAGGCGATGGAATAATCGAAGCGGTTCGAGAGTACCTTCGAGCCATCGTGACCCTTCAGCGCCAAGGATAATCGCGACACGACCTTCTTCCTTAGCCTGTCGGATGTCGCGGGTTTTCTTGGCGAGGATGCAGTGTGGGTAATGGCTTTCAATTTCGCTCAGTGTGTTTTCCAGCCCGCGGGCGGCTAACTGCAACCAACCTTCTGTTTGATTTCTTGAAGCTTGATAACCCGCATCTACATCCACATCTAGGGTAATCTGATAAACTTTTGCTGTAACGCCGCCTTCAGCCATCAGCGGCAAATCTTGACCAATCGGTCGGTGGTCATGAACCACAACCACGATTGCTCGTCGGTGAATTCCGTCAGCAGCGGATTCCATTGCTTTAATTCTCCATTCTTTGGGACCGTGCCCTTTTTATCTGGAGTTGGAAGGATGGGGAAGATAAGGAAGGATATCACATTGAAATGCCAAGCAACCCTCGCGTAAATTGAAAATCCGTGTTGCCCCTGCCATAGAGCTTTGGGATATAGCGTCGCGAGGCAACCTCCAGGATGATTTTCAGCATTTGGGTCGTAAAATCTTCAGGCGTCGAATTCTCATCGGCAGAGGTTAGATCCAAATCGTCCTGATAAAACGATAGGGTCGTCTCGTCAGTTGTGGCTTGAAGCAGCGGAATCATACGGTGAGACTGTAACGGGTGTCCCACAACGTGAGCAAACATCACGTCCACACCCGTTCCACCTAAGCCTGTCAAAGTTTCAACAGCGTGACCTGTGGGAGTGTCCATGATATGAAATCCTGGTTCAGCAACGCTTTGACCATAAGCCAACGTGGACGTAAGATGTTGATCGCCTAATACACCTTTCAGGTACGCATGCGAGACCAAACCTGTTGCATTGGCGGGTACAACGACAGTTCCACCGGCGCCAACGACGGTCTGGATGAGGTTCACCAGGCTCTGCACCGCATCGTCAGTGATTTTACCGACCGACATCAATCCCAGACACAGATGTTCCAACCCTACATCGGTATAATGTGGGGTGTCCATTGATTCTAAACGGGTTCCAAACCAATTTTCGACCTTCTGAATCGCCGCCTCAATACCCCCATCGAGTTGCACGCTTGCCCAGCCGTATCGATCAATGGGTATGTCGTTTTTTGTGAGCGCGTCCGCGATATAGTCGTTGTGGGTTTTTTCACATCCATGTTCTAAAAGCACTCCTAAAGCCACAATTGGATGGATTAGATGTCCGATGAGGGTTCTTGTGTAAATGTCCTCAGAATTACCGCCTGAAACGCCGCAACCCTCGGTATGAGGCAGCGCCACAAATCGGGAGATTCCATAGGATTTCCCGATTCTGCCTCGATTTAAGCGGTCAGCAATCATCAGGGCAATTTGACCAGAGCACAGACTCGTTGGCAGCACCAAACCAATCTGATCGCTTCGGTACCCATCTTTGGTTTGAATGGCGTTAAACCTCGGATGAGTTGCTGCCTCGTCTTCCAAGGTGCTAGATGGGGATGTTGGCTGCCTCGTTGTCCGGATGGAGAGGGGCTTGCCATCGGGGACTTCTTTTGGTAATACTGCGTTTAGATTGGTTGGACAGGTTTGTCGCCAGTTTCGCCAGATTGACACCTGAGAATGTCGTGCCTTTTCACCAACAGATTGCTCACCACCCGCAATCCTAAGCGTTAGGTCGAACATTTCCTGACCTAACACCGCCATAGGGACCCCATCCAGATATGCTCCGGCGTTCACATCCATCTCATTTGCCAACAAATTGTACCGCCCAGTGGTTGTAACAATTTTTATCGTCGGGACAAAAGGGAAGTTCGTAATCGAACCGTTTCCAGTCACAAAGAATATCAGATTTGCCCCGCTGGCGACCTGTCCAGCAATGCTCTCAAGATCGTTTCCTGGACTGTCCATGAAATAGAAGCCCGATTCAAGCATGCGCTCGCCATAGGGGATGACATCATCTAGACGAACGTCCGGATGTCGTTTCATGGCAGCGCCGATTGATTTGATCACGATGTTGTATAACCCGCGAAACTTATTGCCGCCTGAGGGATTGGCTTCTACAGTGTGACCGTGCCAACGTGCCCGCTCCTTAAATCGCTCTATCGTGTCGAGGAACTTATGGGCAGTCTCTAAATCTTTGACGGTTTGGAGGACATATTCTTCTGCGCCGATTAACTCATCGGTTTCCGCTAGATTTGCGCAGCCGCCATAGCGAATTATCTCGTTTGCAACGTGGGCTGCAAGCGGATTGCCAGAGACACCCGAAAATGCATCTGAGCCGCCGCACTGGAGCGCAATCTTTAAATTTGAGACAGGTTGCTTGGTGTGCTTGTCCGCCGCGTTTATCTCTTTCAACCACCCATTGATTATCGCTTCACCTTTCTCCAGACTGACATTAAAGCTGCCTTGCAAGGTCAGAAATCGATGGCGTACGCCATGAATCGGGTAGCAATGCTGCACGACATAATGCTCAAGCATCTTGTTCGTGACCGCTTCCGTACCATAGTCAAGCACAAGTATTGCCCCAACGTTCGGATGCACGATAAAGCCTCCAAGCGTTCGGAGCAATATATCTAGGTTATTCGGTTTTATCTCTTCCCCGCCTTCGGTGTGCCCCACCGCGACGATTCCATCTATGTTTTCATAGTTTGCTTCGGCGTCTTTGAACCGATCCGCTAGCGTTTTCGCAAAGCTGGAGGTTCGGGAAGTTGTCCCCATCACAGCGATATAATTTCGCGTTCCTACACCTCGGTTACCCGCCCTTCGGTGACCAGCAAAAAATCTCTGGTGGTTGTATAGGGGCACTTGTACCCCCGGCTGAAAAGCATCTTCATCAAGGACGTAAGGGGCAATCTCATCTCTGAAACTTGGGTGCGACGGTAGTTCGAACTCCAAGTTTCTCAGAGCGAGCGCATCGAGAATGCCTGAGTTGCAGATGTAGCCTCCGGGGCTAATTCCAGTGGTCGAGATTCCAAACGTCAAGCCCCATGAAAGCAGTGATTCGCCTTCATCTATTGTCTTGACGGCGAACCGATGCCCCTCCAAAACGGTGTGGGATAGGGTGTAGCGTTCCCCTTCGCTGTTGATTTCCAATCCTGCTTCTATTGTCCTTGTCGCAATTGCCACGTTATCCGTGCGAGATGGCAGCCTTGCGACTTCGTCAAAATTATATGTCAATTCATTCTCCACAGCCAAATTTGGAATACTCAAATCGGCTTTTTTAGATAGCTTTCACAAACGTGGAGCAAACGTCCACTGCCCAACCCAACCTACGCACTGATACTTTCAATCACATCTAATTCATATTGCTCGCGGTAACTTCAGAAACCGGTTTTTAAAATCAGTCGGCTTCACACCTCAATTGCGCGGCACTACTTAACAACCACCATCCGCCGCAACGAGGTGTAATCGCCCGCGCGAAGTTGATAGTAATACGTGCCGCTTGTGACGCGTTCTCCGTTTTGGTTCCGTCCGTCCCAATACGCAGCGTTCTCTTTGTGTTGGTAGACGCCCGATTTCTGACGCCCAACGTCGAGCCTACGCACGACGTGACCGCGCTGGTCATAGATGTTCAAGCTCACGAGCGCATCGTTTGCCAACTGGTACGGTATCCAGGTTTCGGGGTTGAACGGATTCGGATAATTCTGCAATAACGCCGTCCGTTTCATGTTGCCCAGCGTCGTCAAGTGACTTCCCAAGGGTTCCACCCCAACTCCGATTGAAGTGTCAAGATCCCATAACAGCACAGTGCCGTCCCAACTCCCGCTTGCGAGCGTGCGTCCCTCGGGACCAAATGCAACGCTATAGACTGAATCCGTATGCCCGGTGAGTGTTCGCAGGTGTTTGCCGGTATCGACGTCCCACAGTCGGATTCTCCGATCTGCGTTCGCGCTAACGAGGGTGCCGCCGTCCGGGCTAAAATCAACGCTATTGACCCAACCGCCATGCCAGATAATCGTTCGAAGGTGCTTGCCGGTATCAACGTTCCACAGGCGGATGGTATCGTCCCAACCGCCACTGGCAATCGTGCCGCCATCCGGACTGAAGGCAATGCTCTGGATCGATAATGTATGTCCCTTAAGGACGCGCAGGCGTTCACCGTTATCGACATCCCACAGTACGATATTGGTTTTGCCCCCACTGGCGAGGATGCTGCCGTCAGGACTAAACGCAAGGCTTGAGACTCCAAACCTAGGCGTATGTACGTTCCACCGCGTTCGTAAGAGTTCTCCGGTATCGGAATCCCAAATTCGAACCGTATTGTCCAAACTTCCGCCAGCGATGCGGCGTCCATCCGGACTGAACGCCAAGCCATAGATCGAATTCGTATGCCCCTTGAGCGTCCGAACGTGTTCTCCCGTAGCCGCGTCCCACAGACGAATGGTTAGGTCCCGACTCCCACTTGCGATGCGGCGTCCATCGGGACTGAACACGACAATCGAGACCTGGCTCGTATGCCCGCTAAGCGTGTGCAAAAGGTCGCCAGTATCGGCGTCCCATAGACGAACGGTTTCGTCCCCCCAACTGCCGCTGGCAACCGTACCGCCGTCTGGACTAAATGCGACACTTCTGACCGAACCCGTATACCCTGTCAGCGTTCCCAGGTGTTCGCCAGTAGCTGCATTCCACACGCGGACGGTTCCGTCCCAACTCCCGCTAGCGAGTGTGCGCCCATCGGGACTGTATGCAACTGTACTAACCCAATCCGTATGTCCGTTAAGCGTTTGCAGCTGTTCGCCTGTTACTGCGTCCCACAGACGGATTGAATCGTCCCAGCTTCCGCTCGCAATGGTGCCGCCGTCGGGGCTGAACAAGACACTATTGACCGAATGTGTATGGCCGATTAGCGTTCGAAAGTGTTTTCCCGTAGCCGCGTTCCATAGTATGATTGAATTATCGTCACTACCGCTAGCAATCATAGCACCGTCGGGGCTGAACGAAACACTATGGACCGGATTCGTGTGACCGCCTAGCGTTCGCAGGTGTGCTCCCGTAGCCGCGTCCCATAGACGGACGGTGGTATCTCTACTCCCGCTAGCGATGGTGCCGCCATCGGGACTGAACGAAACGATACCGACGTTATCCGTATGCCCTCGGAGCGTATGCAGGCGCTTTCCCGTTTCCGCGTCCCACATATGGATGGTATCGTCGTAAGTCCCGCCTGCAAAGGTGTCGCCATTGGGACTGAACGAAACGCTAATCACCCAACCTCCATGACCGTTCACTGTTCGCAGGCGTTTGCCCGTTTCCGCTTCCCACATACTGAGGACGTCAGCACCATCACTTGCACTGGCAATTGTGCCCCCGTCGGGACTGAACGAAAAACCGCTAATATCGCCTGTATCCCCGGTAAGAAATGCGGCTTCTTTATGGGTTTCCGTATCGTAGAGCCATATACCGATGCTGCTTGCGACAGCAAGTCGTTTGCCGTCGGGTGAATACTTAATTTCGCTTATCGAACCTCTACCGAGCCGTGCTTTGGCGGTTTCGGGTAGATGCCACTGAAGAGAATCTTCGGCGTAGCTGTATGGTACACATAGTGCGGCAACAAAGAATAAGCTAAACTTGAAAATCATCGTTTTTTTCATTGGAATCATCCTCCAATTTTGCGTCGTGCATCTAAATCAATTCGTTCGCAGTAACTCCAAGAACCAAGCTTTTAGATATTTTCGGTTTATCACCTCCAATCGCCATGTGTTACTATTTGACAATCACCATTCGCCGTAACGAGCTATAATCACCCGCCCGGAGCTGATAGTAATAGGTGCCGCTAGTGACGCTTTCTCCGTTTTGGTTCCGTCCGTCCCAATACGCTGCGCTTGCTTTGTCTCGGTATACTCCCGACTTTTGATGTCCAATGTCCAGCCCGCGGACGATATGACCGCTCTGGTCATAGATGCTCAATGTAACGAGCGCATCGTCTGCCAACTGATACGGTATCCAAGTTTCAGGGTTGAACGGATTTGGATAATTCTGAAGCAACGCCGTGCGTTTGATGTTTCCCAGCGTCGTGGCACTTCTTGCCAGCGGTTCCACTCCAAATGCTGGCGAAGAGGTAAGTTCCCACAGCAACACGGTGCCGTCCACACCCCCACTTGCAAGGATACGACCATCAGGACTGTACGCAACACTATAAACCCAACTCGTATGCCCCTTGAGCGTTCGCAGTGTTTCTCCCGTATGTACGTCCCACAGACGGATGGTATTGTCTCCGCTCCCACTAGCAATGGTGCGTCCATCG
Source organism: Candidatus Poribacteria bacterium (assembly GCA_965198175.1). Taxonomy (GTDB): domain Bacteria; phylum Poribacteria; class WGA-4E; order WGA-4E; family PCPOR2b; genus JAPPKS01. Next base: position 3,816,958 of record OZ240245.1, on the reverse strand, counting down.
GGACTGTACGCAACGCTAATGACAAATCGCGTATGCCCCTCAAGGGTTCGCAGTGTTTCTCCCGTATTTACGTCCCACAGACGGACGGTATTGTCTCCGCTCCCGCTAACAATGGTTCGTCCATCGGGACTGTACGCAACGCTACGGACCAAACGCGTATGCCCGGTGAGCAGGGCGACCTCTTGATGCGTCGCCGTATCGTAGAGCCAAGTTCCAACACTGCTAGCGACCGCAAGTCGAGCGCCATCGGGCGAATACTTTATTTCACGTATACTACCCTTACCGCAGCGTACCTTAGCTCGATTTGGCAGCCCCCATAGGGGAGAATCTTGTGCGAAACTGATCGGTAGAAAAAGAGCGCTAACCAACAGTAAGATTAGCTTAAAAACGATCGCACTCTTCATTGGATTAATCCTCCATATTTGAGTTAGGGGAAATATCCTTTTATATCGACAAAGAAGACATTGTACGCTATCGCGAGGATGGTTTTGCTCCCGGCCGTGAAGTAGGAATTGAGCAGAAGATAAAGAAACTGCTATAACGATGCACCTAAATACAGACTCTTCACACACAGACGTGGGGATCTGTGTGAAGGATTGAGCGGTACCGCCCTAAAATATTAGATTTTCCTCATCGTCAAAGCTAGGGAACTCCTGTATTTCAGCAATCGTATCGACTGATTCATTCCCTGTCACTTCGATTTCGACAATTCGGGCGGTACTCTCTTCCATTCCACCAAAAGTCCTTCCCACAAATTTTCGGTCATTGCTACGATACACATCGAAACGTACTTTGGCGATAGTTATCGGTGAAAACCTAAACTCAATTTTTCCGCCAGCCGGTTTACCGTAGGAGGCCTGCGTCCTATACTCAATCTTTCCCTTCTTAATACGACCTAAGGTCTCCCACCGCTTTTCGCGCCAAATCCGTAGAATTCCCGAATAAATACCATACCTCGAAGCGGGATAATCGGACGAATCTAGGGTGTGTATCACAATGCGATTGACCCGTTCTGGCTTGGGGAAATGCACTTCAATCCAAGCCCCCCCAAGTGTTCCGGTATTCGGACCTCCAAAACACGTCCAACAATTTTTCCGATTAAATTGAACCCGCCAACCTTCTCCCTTATCCCAATCTTCCGATGATGTGATACCATTGATAGTCGTTTCAGCCTCATGCCTTGGCATGGACATGGAAGCAACGACTGTCGCACCAGTTTCAGCGGTGGCGAAGTCGAGTAGTTTCTTGTTCCCTGTACCCTTTTGAATGATTTGCGAAAGGCAGCCAATCCATCCAACAGATATTAGCAACACAAACCCAATTGTCACCAAGACACTCAGATTTCTCATTTCAAGTCCTCCTGATAAGGTACCTCTATCGCCTTGAATATCATAAAGCCACTTGTGTAACCAATTTGAGTGTTTAGCGTCGCAAATGATGTGCCATAACGAATAATACCCTGTGCTTACCCTCATTGCTAGAGAAAATGAACGAATAACTGGTTATTTGTCAGACACATCTCAAGGGGGCCTGTAGCAATTTTGCTACATCGTGATACTAGAATGATACGCGATTCAAGACTAGCGGTTGATGTTGTCCCAAGAAGGCTGATATGGCGACGCCTTTGTTTAACAAGCACAGGCGGCGGAAGCAGAGGTGCTGAATTCGGCTTACCTTCTATAATAGTGCCTGTTCATGACCGTTTTTGTAGGTTGGGTTGAGCGATCAACTGAGCGAATAGCTCAAGCGACTGGATAAAGAGCGCGATAGTTTGCCTAAGGATCAAACGAACGAATAGTGAGTGATCAATGGAGCGAATAGCGACTGCGATAGTCTTTGTAGTTCTTCATAGAAATCTTAGCGATAGTTTTCAGGTCTTTACCTCCAGAACCAACGACGATTTACGTTTTGACAGCCAAACTACACCCTCTTTGGCGTAGATACCTAGCGAAACCCAACCTACAAGAGCTAATCATCTCGCTGACAGTAACTTCAGAACCCAGTTTTTAGAAAAACTCGGTTTCTCACCCCAGTTGCGCGGCGCTACTTGACAATCACCATCCGCCTTAACGCGGTTTAATCACCCGAACGGAGTTGATAGTAATTGGTGCCGCTAGCGACGAGCACCATCCCAATAGGCCGCGTTCGCTTTATCTCGGTAGACTCCCGAAATTTGGCGTCCAATGGCAAGAGTGCGGACGATGCGACCGCTCTGGCCATAGATGGTTAAGGTCACGAGTGCGTCGTTTGCCAACTGATACGGTATTCAGGTTTCGGGGTTGAACGGATTCGGATAATTTTGCAGCAACGCCGTCCGTTGATGTTTCCCAGCGTCGTCGTGCGCATTGCCAACGGTTCCACCCCAAATGCTGTCGAAGAGGTAAGTTCCCACAGCAACACGGTGTCGCCATCGGGACTGAACGCAACGCTTTCGATCCTACCCGTATGCCCAGTGAGCAGGGCAATTTCTTGAAGCGTCGCCACATTGTAGAGCCAGATACCGATACCGCTAGCCACCGCAAGTCGATTGCCGTCGGGCGAATACTGTACTTCATTTACCGTACCATTACCAAGGCGCGGTTTAGTGCCCTCGGGCAGCCCCCATTGCGGTGAATCTTGGGCGAAACTATGCGGTAGACATAGCGCATAAGCGAAACAAAATAAGCTTAACTTGAAAAACATCACGTTCTTCATCGGAATAATCCTCCACATTTGAGAAGCGCAAAAAATAAGACGCACAATGTCAAGCGTGGTTTACAGAGGCGTTGTTTCACCGATTGTTTTGTAACGTAAATATTCGGTTAATCTCCGCTGCGCCTAAACTTAGGTCGTTCGTTATCAGGAGAGCATCCAATTCCGTGCCCGTCTCCCGGACAAAGAGACGGATTTCGTGTTTACCTCGTGTGAAGTGGAAAGCCGGCACTGTCTGCACTGAGATTCGTTGGATTGCCGGCACCGCGCCCCACCAGCCGTAGCTGTTCACATCACAAGCACGGGGTGATTCAACGTCTGTTCCGACGAAGAAGGAGTCGCTCTTGCCGGTGTACCCTCGCCCATAGAGCCAAATTGCGTAGTCGCCATCCGCTGGAATCTCAATCTCATACGTCAGCCACAAATCCGGTAGTTGGTATTGGTGATCCAACGCGGTATTTGCAACGATGAACGCGTCACCAGATGCGGTTACATCCTCGACTGTCAAGAACGGTTTCACATTCGGTTTTACTCCATCAAGCCGTGTGAACTCCTCCGCCTCAAATACGAGTTCAAACTTTTTCATTGGTTTTTCGATTCGACGTTCAATCAAGTGGAGGGCATCCATTCGCTCAAGCGCAGCGCGAATCTCGTCGATTGGTATCAGGTCGGCGCTGGGGCCCCATTTGTCGTACCGCACTTTATCTTCAAGCGAGACCGCGAGCAGCCGCCCGTTGTAATGCACAAGTGCGTCTCCTCTGATGATTTCACCATGCCCTTCGTAGTGAATAAGCACGTCGTGTTGGTCGTAGCGAAGAATTAACTCGCCTTTAAACCTTTCACCGGAAGGGCCAGGACATGCAGTTTTCAACGCTGTTACCTTACCGCCATCGTCAATTTCGAGTTGCATTATGCTAGCGATTTGCACGGTTGGTTGACCAACCGCATGTTGACGAAATCCCGGAGGTAGATTGAGGCCGCGTGCGCAGATAGCCCTTATACTCCGGTATAGGTAACCGTCCACCGGGTTGGGAAGCGGAGCCGGCGCGTATTCCCGCAAGTCTCCTACAGTTCCAAGTACAACAGGTCGAAGGTATCTCTGTCCTTCAACCTGCACCACTCCCAATCCGCTCTCCGTGTCGACAGCGACAACTTTAACGGGCTGATAATCGAGAATATTCAGTCGAATGATTTCAGCCTCTGTCACTCTTGCTGGGACGAGAATATGACCAACTTGGCTCAGGATGACACCTGTGAAAATCTCACCGTCCGCTTCCACCGCCGTAAATGATTTGAATACGGCAAATAATTGTTCTGAATACACCTCGCGTTTTCGGTTGGCTTCATTCTGAATCTCTTCATATAATGCACCCTCTGGGTCAACCGCTTCTGCCAACCGCATCGCACCCATAGGCACAGCGAAACCAATCAGGACAAGCAGTCCTATCACCACTGCAACCTTCGTCAACGGGTGCCGATTCCGGTTCTCGGCGAGAACGGTTCGGAGCCGCCCTTCAATCTTCGACTGACGCGCCATCGCCACAGTTGCACGCGAAACTGAACCAACCGCCGTGATGCTTCGCACAATGTCAAGCAGATGTTGCGCATACTCGGTCGAACAATAACCCGCGTTGAGCACACAGTCATCGCATGCCCGCTCCATCTCCGTCCGCATCCGACGCGCAACAACCCATACGAGCGGATTAAACCAATACACCGCACACGCTATCTGTGTGATTGTTTGCATCAACCAATCACGCCGTTGGATGTGTGCAAATTCGTGGAGTAAAACAGCACGTAGCCGTTCCGACCCCCAACTGTCCGCATCACCGGGCAACAAGATTACGGGACGAAAGAAACCCCACACCATCGGCACTGTGCCCGTGTCGATCCGACGGACACGGTATCGACGCTTCAAATCAAGTTGCAGATGCTCAATCGCATCGCTGAAGTCGTCGCTACGAATTGAGATGTACCACACAGCACCGATTCCGACAATCAGACGGGCAAACAGGAACAGTCCGACCACCGCCCAACCCACGACTATCCAATCGGTCCAGTAGAGAGCAGTGCGATCTGTCCATGGCAAGTTTTGTTGGGAAGCGTTGCTTTCCCTGATTGCAAGGTGTGGTTGCAACGGCGACGGTGTGGTTTGTGTGGGTGACACTACGTCTGATGGGGACGGACGAGATGGAATCGGTACGGGCATCGCGGGCGGAGGACTGGTTTCGACCAACACGTCCGATTCATGCTCACCCGATGCCCCCGGCAGCACACCGACATCCCACTTCGGAAGTGCGAGTGAACACAGCGGGACGATGAGGCAGCCGACGATTGCCAAGCTCCAAACTAATCCGCGCAACGCCGCCGATTGATGACGCAGAATGAACCCGATAATACCCGCAACAGCCAAAATCACTATACTCTTCAGCGTGGCATCTACTAAAAATCTCAGCCACAAGTTGGATTCGAGGGTTTCAATGAACGGCATCACTATCCTCCTTTTTTCGTTTGCTCAATGAGACGGCTTAAACGGTCGAGTTGCTCATCGGAGACATCAGCGTCGGAGACCAACGCAGCAACCGTTTTTTCGATGGATTTATCGAAGAAGGTTTTAACAAGCTGTTTGAGTGCAAAGTGTCCTGCTTGATGGCGCGGTTGCGTGGGATGATAGATGTAGCGTGGTCCATCTTTTTCGTGGGTAAGATGTCCCTTTTCCTCCAAAATGCGCAACAGGGCTCGGACTGTGGAATAGGTAGGCGGGTCTGGGAGGTCATCGAGGACGTTGGCTACGGAAGCGTGACCTCGTTGATAGATGATGTTCATAATCTGTCGTTCACGTCGACTGAGAATACGATAATCTTGCATGCTATCACCTCCTTTGTCGTGTAATATGCGAGTATATTAGCATATCAGCAAGTCTATGTCAAGAAAAAATGTGAGAAATTCAGCATGGCCGAGAAAAAGGTCGTGATGTTCGAGTGCGACGGTCATATGAATTGTCAAAATTTGTCCCGATCTATTGTGCCTCTCATGAGCAACACTGAAATCAGGTTTTCTCTGGGATTGCGTTTGACTTAGCATGCTGTCCACCCTTCATCAACCACCCCAGCGGTGTGCGATAGCTGTAACGCTCGACAAATTCAGGGTCGTGGTCGTTGAATACTCCGCCAGGCGTTAGCGCATTGACCGAATATTACAGCCAGCCCAATACGTCGGCAAGTAGCGCGTCAACCCCAGCACTGCGCTTTTTGTTACAGAATCTTTGCGTCTGTATGGCTTTTTTACGGCGCCTCACACCAACAATAAGTCAGCCACCGTTAAACGGTCATCGCTGTTCGCCAGGATGACGCAATACCCCGATGGTTTCCCATCGCATCCAAGAGTGTACGTCGTCTGTGAGCGAGTCCGCGAAGGAACAAAAAATTCTCCTCTTGAGATATGTTGTATGTTGCTGTACAATAACCCAAGCTGGCTCCGTTACCGCCGAAGGCTTCGAGTTGAAAGCTATCTTCTTCTTTGTTATCCAGGCTCGTATCAACAGCTTTTTCACTCGTCCCGGGTTAATCTTAGGACAATTTCAAGAACCCGCACCAATTCCCGGTGTGCGTGACGTTATCCCACCACGAAACATATATGCCGCCAGAAAAAACTGTCGTGTGACAGTAGCGAACCACAAATATAAAGAAAAAGTGTGGGGTTTTATAAAGGCGGATACAAGGGAATTTACACCCTGTTATCACCACAATTTTGCGATAGTGATTCCGCTGGCGTGCCGTGCCATTTATAGATCTACCAGCATTCTTGAATCCCATTTCTGAATATGGAATTCCCATAGTACAGGATACAGACATACTAGTGCCTGATGGAGACTCACTTGATACATTTGTAGTGCTCCTTGAACGCGATGCTCCGAAATCAGAATCCATGGGCTCTCAAGGGGGGTGTTGATGAAATTACGGAAGCCTTTGAAATTGGCCACTACGTATTTGAAGCTCTTGGCATAATGTTGGATGTTATGGAGAATCTAAGCGATTTGATTGTTCGATGCTTACAATTGAAATAATGAATCTGATTCGTGTGTTCTTCAGCATACGCTATGCCATTCTGAAAGGGACGCAACGACATGCGCCTGTCATGGAATGAAATTCGTGTCCGTGCCGCTGCATTCGCTCAAGAATGGGCAGATGCAGGCTACGAAAAGGGACAAACGCAACTTTTCTACCGCGACTTTTTCGCCATCTTTGACCTGCCTGTGCGCCGGGTTGCCACGTTTGAAGAGCCTGTTCAACTCCTCGGCGATAAGCGCGGCTTTATCGATCTGTTTTGGAAAGGCGTGCTCCTCGTTGAGCAGAAAAGTGCGGGACGCGACTTAACACAAGCCAGAGCCCAAGCGCTCTCTTACTTTCCCGGTCTCAAGGATGCTGACCTGCCGCGCTACCTCCTCCTGAGCGATTTCCAGACGTTTGAGTTATACGACCTCGACGAAGATGCAAGTGTTGCCTTTGCCCTCGCTGACTTGCCCCAACATGTCGAAAAGTTCGGCTTTATCTTGGGTGTGCAGAAGCGATCCTTCAAGGATCAGGATCCAGTCAACATCAAAGCGTCCGAGCGCGTTGGGCAGCTCCACGACGCGTTGGCTGAATCCGGTTACACGGGACACGATCTGGAACAATTCTTAGTCCGCATCGTCTTCTGCTTCTTTGCCGACGACACCGGCATTTTTGAGCCACGAGACATTTTTCTCGATCTGCTAGAGAACCGGACACGGAAAGATGGCTCAGACCTTGGCGGTTGGTTGGCGCAACTGTTCCAAATACTCAACACGCCGGTAGACCGCCGCTCCAGAAACCTCGACGAAGATCTCGCCCGCTTCTCCTACGTCAACGGCGAGCTGTTCCGCGAACCCTTGCTCATCCCGTCATTTGATTCCAAGATGCGCCAACGGCTCATTGATGCTTGTCATTTTAATTGGTCCGAAATCTCCCCAGCAATCTTCGGATCGCTCTTCCAGTCGGTGATGGACAAAGATGAACGCCGTGCGCAAGGTGCGCACTACACCACCGAAAAGAACATCCTCAAGGTGATAGAGCCGCTGTGCCTCGACGAGTTGCGTGCCGAGTTTCAACACCTCCGTGACCGCAGGGACAACCGCCGCCTCCCGGAACTGATTGCCTTTCAGCATAGACTCGGTCGGTTGCGCTTTTTTGATCCAGCGTGCGGCTGTGGCAACTTCCTGATCATCGCCTACCGTGAATTGCGGACATTGGAAATTGAAGTGTTAAAGGAGATGCGACCACATGGTCAGCTTGACCTGATTGCGCAATCGCTTTCGGTAGTTGATGTAGATGGGTTTTATGGGATTGAGTTGGGGGAGTTTCCAGTGCGTATCGCGGAGGTTGCTCTGTGGATGATGGACCACATCATGAACAACCGCCTGAGTCTGGAGTTTGGTCAGACTTATGTACGCATTCCGTTGGAAAAGTCACCGCATATCAGGCGCGGGGATGCACTGGAAACGGATTGGACGACGCTCCTGCCCCCAGAAGGGTGTTCCTATGTGCTTGGCAATCCGCCTTTTGTGGGTGCGAAGTTCCAAACAGAACAGCAGCGCGAACAGGTGCGTAACATCGCCGCACTGGGTAGAAGTGGCGGCACACTCGACTATGTGACCGCGTGGTTTATGAAAGCGGGTGAATTCATCCAACAGAGCGCAGCGCGCATCGGCTTTGTGGCGACCAATTCCATCACCCAGGGCGAACAGGTGGCGCAGCTTTGGCCCCTCCTGTTTCACCGTTGCACCCTAGAGATCGCCTTTGCCCACCGCACCTTCGCATGGGGTTCGGACGCCCGTGACATGGCGCACGTTCACGTCGTCATTATTGGGTTGGCAAAACGGGGGGACGCACCACGCGAGAAACGACTGTTTTCCTACAACACTCCCACAAGTGAACCACACGAGAGCCGTCACACCGCCCTCTCGCCTTACCTGTTCGATGCCAGTGGACTGACCGATTCGCGGATTGTCGTAAAGAAAGAATCTCGACAGATTAATGGACTGCCGAAGTTAATTATCGGCTCCAAACCCATTGATGGAGGACATTACATTTTCAAAGCTGAAGAACGCGCTGCGTTTTTGCAAGAGGAACCCGATGCCGAGCCGTATCTGCGGCCCTTCGTGGGAAGCCGGGAATTTCTACAGGGGGGAGAACGGTGGATACTGCGCTTGGCTAGCGTAGAACCTCAGGTTCTGAGAACACTACCGAAGGTCCGTGAGCGTATTGCCGCTGTCCGCGCCTATCGGTTGGCGAGCGACAGCGAGCCCACCCAAGCACTTGCCGAGACACCGACGCTCTATCATGTCAACGTCGTGCCAGATGCGCCATTTTTGGTTATACCGGAGGTGAGTTCTGAACGACGGGAATACATCCCGATCGGGTGGCTGGAGCCGCCGGTAATTCCGAGTAATCTTGTCCGTATCATCGAAAATGCCAACAAACACCTATTCGCGTTGCTCACTTCTGCCATGCACATGGCTTGGCTAAGGCACATTGGGGGACGCTTAGAGAGCCGCTATCGCTACTCCATCGGTCTCGTGTACAACACGTTCCCGGTACCCGAGGTTCCCGCGGAACGGCTGCAACGCCTCGAACCTTACGCAGATGCTGTCCTCGCAGCCCGCGCTGTCCATCCCGACGCAACCTTAGCGGATCTCTACGCCCCCGATCTCATGCCTGTCGATCTCCGCAGGGCACACCGCGCCTTGGACGGTGCTGTCGATAAACTCTACCGGCGCTCTTCATTTTCCTCCGACCGTGAGCGCGTCGAACACCTTCTCGGTCTGTACGAAAAAATGATGGTGCCGCTGGCAGCAAACGTCAGACCTAAGCGGAGGCGGCGGAGGTGATAGTGGGACAATATGTCTATCACCATTTTAAGATAATCGAAAAAAAAGAAGGCACCTGATGATTTCAGCTACGGCTGGTAAGCTTTAGCGGGGGAGGGGCTTTAAACTAAAGCGGAAATGAGAAAATCCATGATTAATAAAGGTTATGTCATTTACTTGGGTTGTCGAAAAGACCAATGGCTAGCACAGCGATGCGCGTTTCTGCTTACGAAAGTGCCACCCAACCACACGCATAAGTCCGATTAAGTGCCATCGCGCAGGAGAGGCGGAATGTGCATGCAAATTGTCTGAATCTAAATTCTCAAGATAGGATGATTTTCGGTGTTGTGACTGGTAACAGACAACATCAATCCTGCAAATCCTGATTCAGACAGTTTGTTGCGATGATTCTGGACGAAGTCGCCTAACTGCTAACGAAAATACCCTTGACAACGTTAATCCGTGTTGATATAATACATAATACCGGCGTGCTATATTCTATTGGAGGGAGACCAACACCTTCAAAGGAGATGGTGCGCGTTTTTTTTTCAAAATTTAGGCAACGTGCTTAATCTACTAAACCGACTAAGTCGAAATGTGTGATATTTTGTGAGGTTTTGTGACATCGGACGAAGTTTCAGAAAAACCACGACCCTCAGAACCTGTGTGGTGAGCGGACTTCAGCGAATTATGCACAGTCCAATTATGGGCGGCGCATCACATCACAGAATGTGATATAGTGTGATATCAAAGTAATCCTATGACAACCTCAATGACTCGTAGACACCGCATGACAAGCGAACTAACGCAGGTGTCGTATCTGTCAAATGGCATGTCACACACAACCTCACATTATGTGACATTGTGTGAAATTTCGTGATATTCTGTGACATCGAGTTGACGGTAGGCAACTTACAATCTGCATTTTGATTTCAAAACTGTACGAATAACGTAAACTCACCCCCTTTCTTTGGACAGCAATGAATGAGATATAAAGCGTAAAGCCTTGGCGATTTGGTCAGGTTTAAACGCCTGAAATTATTGGTAATACACCTGATGTGGTGTGCGATAATCGAACGATTGAGGAAAACGCGATGAAGCATACCTATGACTGTGAACCCACTTTGAATGATACCCAAGTTCTAGAGTTCTGCAAAAAGGGTTTTCTGATGCTGAAGGGTGTCGTGCCGGAAGACGTGAATCGCAATACGTTTGCGTTTCTTGACGCGCATCCCTCGGGCACACCGAGCGAGATTCTCCGAGAGGATTGGTTTGTTGAGAATGTCATTTGCTGTCCGCGGGCAGTAGGAGCCATCCGATCCTTTCTTGGCAAGAGCTTCCGCCTGCCGGGCGGGGTGAACAATCATCGAGTGGAATGCCCTGCATCTGCGGGAGGATGGCATTTTGACAGCGGCGGAGATGGGGCAGCGGTGTACGGCCCCGAATTCGATCTGCTCCAGGTATTCTACTATCCGCAAGACGCGCAATTGGAAATGGGACCGACAGAGGTATTACCAGGGTCACACTTCCTCTTTTGCTCTCAAACCCATATGCAGCATTACTGCGGGATCCGTGGAGCAGTGTCCACTGCGGCACCCGCAGGCTCCATTTTCATCACCATTTGGGGCATCTGGCACCGCCGTACCGTTTCCACTGCGTGCGGGACTCGCAACCTGCTGAAGTATGAATACTCGCGAACGGCACCACCGGCGCGTGACTGGGTTCGAGAACCGACCTTCGAGTTGAGACATGCCAAGTCTTCTCCTCCTGGTCTAAGCTTTCACCGAGAACACCATCGGACAATTAACGACGCCGCTGAGTTGTTCTACTGGTTGTGTGGACAGAAAACCGAATACCATGCGGGGAAAAAACCGATTGAAGTTCGCCAATCTGGATTTTTGCTGCGTTAGCTGATCGCCGATAATGGAATCGGTGACTGTGCGAGAATCGTTGATGCGTGTATTACAGGATCGGTCGTGCAGGTAGGAAAGCTGCGCTTCGTCTGCAGGACTTTCTTTTCTTGTCGTGACGACGCCGAAGCCCGCGAGGTTGTAAGTTGAGTTGATGTTAAACGGATACACCCACAGTGCCAGCAATGTGAGCGACTTTATCCCAGGTGGTATCCTCTATCATTATCCCGTTTGCCAGCCTTCGCGCTTTTTCTCTGGATTCTATTTCATAAGGAACAAGAACCTCAGCGTCGGGAGTTACCGGGGGAGAACTCTTCATATGGCACAACATTTCATCGACATCGTCGGTAAACTCAGTTAGGGAACGAAAGGACTCAACTTCGATTGCCATGATTGAAAAGGTGCTGCCATGGGTAAACCAAGAATCCGCCACTGCAGGTCGAGCATGACCCCCACCACTAAGCACACCAGAAAGCGCTTCTATCGCCAGCATCAACCCGTAACCCTTGTGCCCGCCGAAGGGCAGAATAGCCCCGACCGGAGGTCCGTAAAGGTCCGCCGGATTCGTCGTCGGTCGTCCTTGTGAGTCGAGGACCCAGTCGTTCGGAATCTCCTCGTCCCTGCGCATTTTGACGCGAATCTTCCCCTCGGGAACGATGCTAGTCGCCATGTCCAATACCATGCTTCCTGACGCTCTACTGCTGGGAATCCCCCACGCTATTGGATTGGTAGCGATCCGTGCTTCCTTGCCTCCCCACGGGGCGACGAGTTGACCCGCTCCCTCCGCGTTACTGCAGAGAAAACCGATAAATCCCTGTAACGCAATGTCTTCAACATATTCTCCCAGTCGTCCGATGTGGGAAGCATTCTTCACCGAAACGAAGCCTATTCCGTAAGCCTGCGCCTTTTTCACGGCTATATCCGCAGATTGCGAAGCCGCAATCTGACCGAACGACAAGTGTGCATCAATCAAACATGTTGCACCTTTGTCCTTGATGACTTCCATACGGTTTTCGCCCGCAATCTTACCTTCCTGCAGCCAAGCGACATAATCAGGTAGACGGATGATACCGTGGGAATCCAATCCAACCAAGTTTGATCCGGCGAGGTGACGGGCGACCCGGTCCGCGACCTCATTAGTCGCACCCGCAGATTGCAGAATCCGTGAACCCAGTTCTCTCAATTCTTCGTGTGACTTTATAGGCACTTTTCCAATCCTTATATTAATAAGTTCTCCCGTAAAGAAACAGAGTTCTTCATGAAAACCCTGTTTCTAACGTCATCTACAATAATGCTTTAAGATTATTGTAGCAATAAAGGCTGCTTATTTCAATCCCTTTTTGCGTCATCTGTCCGCATAAATCCAACCTTTGTTGTCACTTGACCGCCCTATTTGAAGTGTGCTATAATGAAACATAGCTCAACCGTCCAAACGAATCTCCACTACGCGATGCTATGTTAAAATTGACACCGGCCTCAAACTGCTACCTTAAGGAGGAGAATCATTCGAGATCGCCCCTCTTTCTTTGTCTCTGTCGGTCCTCACTGTTCTTCGGATAACCATGAAAAACCTATGTATCATCCGATCAAAGTTTTTAAAGGGTGTTCTTCAACTAGTAATACCATTTCGCTTCAATAATAGAGCGTATGATGCTTTAGTTATATCATTCTCTTTCTCCGTCGGCGGGGATCAACCGAGCGGATAGCGAGGGCGATGGAGATCCCCTTGCCCCGCCGACTTTGCTCGGTGGCAAGGCATCTTACGCTGCTCCACACAAGTTTCTTTACTTGACCTGCGCAATCAATGCGCTTGAATTTTAGGGAAATGGTATATCTTTAGTAACCAGGTTTTCTAAAATAGGTTCTAATAGGGTAGAGTGTAACGCTTCCGTTTTTGGATTGCTTAAGTATCCAAAATGTGTTATAAATACGATTGTGAAACTGTCGTTTTTCTGATAAGCCGATTTTAGATATTGAGCGACAAGAGGTTTTAGGCGATTTCATATATCACGTGAGTTGAGACGGCGACACATCTCGACAAAACAGGGCTACATATTATTTCTTTACTCGTTACAGCCATTCGTATAATCCGTAAGGAGTCCAAACGAGTTATTAGTTGATTCTCGACCAACTACAAAAGCAAAAAGGAGGCAATAAGAGAATGTCCCAATCACTTGAAACCGTTCGCCTGACGATGGCGCAGGCGCTGGTCAAATATCTGCAAGTTCAGTACAGCGAACGCGACGGCAAGACACGTCGCCTTATCCCTTCTATCTTCGGTATATTCGGACACGGAAACGTCGCAGGGCTAGGACAAGCGCTGTGTGAATGTGGTCAAGGACTGCCATACCGGCAACCTCGAAATGAGCAGTCGATGGTCCACACCGCTCTAGGCTTCGCCAAAGCCAATCATCGACTGGCGACACTTGCTTGTACCTCGTCCATCGGCCCCGGAGCCACCAACATGATTACTGGTGCCGCAACGGCCGCTACCAACCGACTCCCTGTTTTGCTGTTGCCGTCGGACTACTACGCCACACGATACCAGGGACCCGTGTTGCAGCAACTCGAACACCCCGTTTCAGCTGATGTGAGCGTCAACGACTGCTTCCGACCTGTCAGCCGGTTCTTCGATCGCATCACCCGACCGGAGCAATTGCTCACCGCGTTGCCCGAAGCAATGCGGGTGCTGACCGATCCAGCCGACACCGGGCCAGTGACCTTGTCGCTCCCACAGGATGTGCAAGCGCACGCTTACGAATATCCCGCCCACTTCTTTGAAAGACGTGACTGGCGGGTTGAGCGACGAGCGCCCGATCCCCAGCGTATCTCGGAAGCGGTGGAACTACTGAAGGCGTCTGAACGTCCGATGATTATCGCTGGCGGTGGCGTGCATTACTCGGAAGCATGGGACGAATTACAGTCCTTCTCCGTAAAATTTGGGATTCCGGTCAGCGAAACGTCGGCAGGCAAAGGCGCACTTCGCAACGCGTCGCCGCTGCTTTTGGGTGGACAGGGCGTCAACGGCACGCCGGTTGCAGGTAAAATCTCGAGTCAAGCGGATTTGGTCATTAGCATTGGAGGGCGCTTGATGGACTTCACTACCGGTTCACAATCTGCTTTCAACAATCCGGCTGTGAAATTCATCAACATCAACGTCGGTAATCACGATGCCTACAAGCAAGGCGGGGTGCCAATCATCGCTGACGCCCGAGAGGCGCTTGTCGCGTTGACCAAAACAGCGGAGGCAGCAGAAGTCCAGCCGAACGCAGCGTATGTGCAAGAAATTACGGCGTTGAATCGAGAATGGCAGCAGCTATTAGAGAACGAAGTCTCCCAAGAGACGCCCGGTGAGGCGATGAGCCAAGGGCAACTCGTTCGTGTGCTCAACGACGAAGCACAACCGGGTGATACCGTCATCGGTGCAGCGGGGACGCCGCCTGGAGACCTACTCAAAATGTGGGATGCAACTGGCGGACGGTCGTGCCACTTGGAATTCGGTTTTTCGTGCATGAGCTACGAAATCCCTGCGGGTCTGGGGGTTCGGATGACGCAGCCAGAGGGTGAGGTCTATGTGTTTATCGGCGACGGCACCTACTTAATGAATCCCACGGAGTTGGTGACCTCAATGCAGGACAATCTGAAACTCACGCTCGTAATCTCGGAGAATCACGGGTTTCAATCCATCCGTGCGCTTCAGATGCTTCGCGCAGGTCGGAGTTTCGGGAATGAATTCCGGTCCCGGGATATGGAGAAGAATCTTCTTGAAGGGGGCTATATGAAGATAGACTTCGCACAGAATGCGGCGAGTTTCGGCGCGAAAGCTTGGCATATGACAACCCCGGAGGGTGTCCGTCATGCGTTGCGCGAAGCCCGCGGCGAAAGTCAGACGTGCGTAATTGTCGCAGACGTGGAGCCGCATCACTATCTGCCTGACTCTGGTGTGTGGTGGGACATCGCTGCAGCCGAATCAAGCGAGGATCCGGAGACCCAATCCCGGCGTCAAGAGTACGAGGAAGGGCTTCCCCTACAACGGTTCCATTATTAGTCCTGAAGAGTGAGGACAGGTGTTCGTGTTTAGCGGTATGTTATAGAACGGCGAACATCTGTCCTGACTCCATTACGGTCGTAACTAATTCTTAAAGCTAGGCACGGCACTCAAGTCCCAATTCGGTTTTCCGATTATTCCCAGAAGATGATGGTATGGACAATGCCGACTGCCATTGCTGGTCCAAATCTCTTCGACTTTACTAAAGTGGGAGCACCATGGACGCTGACGCCAGGCAGTTGCTAGAAGAATGCATCCAGCAACTCGATCAAGACAAACTGACGGAAGCCCGGCTCCGGGATTTGGGTTCAGCGATCACTGCAAGGGACACCAAGCGCCAGAGTTTGCTCTACTTGCAGACTGCAACCACCGCTGTCACTGCCGAAGTAATTGGTATGCTGGTGGTCGAATCCGGAGTGGTCTCCAACGGCCCGTTCGATCCGGTCGACTGGCCTTACAAAACTGTGTTGGATGCAATCAATGAAGGCTGGCGGGTGATTCGGTTTCCGGTACAACTGCCAGTCGGACACACTCAGGATACGCATATTGTCTGTGAATTCATCCTCGAAAAATGGGGTTAAACTGATGTCACATGAGTTACGACGCGCGCCCGGCGGCATAAAGCCAACGATGACGGATCACGATGTACTCGACTTCTGCAAGAAGGGGCTTTTCGTACTTGAGGGAGTAATACCAGACCGGACAAATCGTTGGGTATGCGAGTATCTCAATCAGGAGGGCAACGACTCCCAGAAGCTGGGTGAAGAGGGACGATTCATCCAAGAAGTGCTTCTCCATCCTGAAGTTGCTGGCGTTACAAGATCTCTACTCGGAGAGCGTTTCCAGTTGCCGGATTGGATGGCAAACCATCGTCTGGTCGGGCACAAAAAGGCAAGAAATTGGCACATGGATGCCGGTTCAAAGTTTGAGCGAATTTGTAATCTGCTTCAGGTCTTCTATATTCCCCAGACCAACACCAGAGAAATGGGCCCAACCCTATTTCTGCCGGGGTCTCACCTTGTGCCAATCCCTAGGGAAGAATTAGAGCACTTTGGTCATCTCGCCGGTCAAGTGGCGACCGTTGGGCCCCCTGGCTCAGTATTTTTCACAGCTTACTCGATTTGGCACCGGCAGTCGGAAAAGACTGATTTGTCCACTCGCAACGTGTTGAAATGGGTCTCTTGGCGAACCGTTCCTCCGCAGCGAGACTGGATAATGGACCGCAACTTCCATTTCGCGAATGCCGACTACTCATATACCAATGGTTACTTTTGTGGTCCTGCCCGAAAGTGGCAATCTGTTCTGCGCGTGTCTGAGATGTTCTACTGGCTCTGCGGAAAATCAGACGAGTTCCACGTCGTTGGTGGAGCCGGCTGGCCGTTTAGCGCATCCGATCCTAGCGGCTGGGCGAGGTGGCGATAAGTTTCATGTCCGAGCGTGTTGCAATAAGATTGGGCTGTACCCCTCAGCCCTGAACTTCGGAAGCGGGGGAATCGGTGTAGGAAATTGTGCAAGCCGTAGCCACTCCATGAAATTAGGCTTCCTTCCCCGAAGGATACACCCATTTTTTCTTTATTAGCTGGGAGAAAAACGATGGCGCGAACAATTGGCGTTGGGGTGATTGGATTCGGGTGGATGGGTATGGCGCATAGCCGATCCTACCGACAGATCCCGGATCGATTCCACGATAGCGGCATCCAACCGCGTTTGGTGTTCTGCGCCGATGAAGTAGAAGTTCGCGCGCGCCAAGCCCAATCTCTTTTCGGGTTTGAGCGATACACCACAGACTGGCAGCAGGTCATTTTCGACTCGGACGTTGAGGTTGTGAATATCACCACCCCCAACTTTATGCACTTAGAAATTGTGCGTGCGGCAGCCGGCGCGGGTAAGCATATTTTCTGTGAGAAGCCCGTCGGTCGCAATCCGGAGGAAACAGCCGACATTGAGGGGGCGGCACGCCGGGGTGGGGTTCTGAGCTTTGTGGGTTATAATTACCGGTGGGCGCCGCTTGTACAGTATGCGCACCAACTAATTCAGCAAGGGCGGCTGGGAGAGCTGACTCACTATCGAGGGCGCTTTTTTACAGGTTATGCGAAGAATCCACACGGCGTACTGTCGTGGCGCTTTCAACGTGAGCTCGCTGGTCTGGGAACCCTAGGCGATCTCATGTCGCACGTCGCGGATTTGGCACACATGATCGCTGGACCCATCGTGCGTGTGGTCGGCAACCGTGAAACGTTTATCCCTCAACGTCCGCTTGCCACCCCCGGCGAAGGTACGCATTTTTCCATCCGCACAGAGGGTCCCATGGGCGATGTTACCAACGAAGATTATACTGGAGCGTTGGTGCAGTTCACCAATGGCGTCCACGGCACACTAGAGGCGTGTCGAATCATCAACGGTCCAAAGTGTCAGATGGCTTTTGAGGTGAATGGAACGCATGGCGCACTAAACTGGGATTTTGAGCGGATGAATGAACTCCACCTCTATCTCCCCGATGAGGATGGTAGCCACGATGGCTATACCCGCATCGTGGGTGGCCCAGAGCACCCATTCCACGCGCGGTTCAATCCCGGACCGGGGATCGGTTTAGGGTATGAAGATCTCAAGGTCATTGAACTTCACCAATTCTTGAAATCCATTGTAAATGGCGAGCAGAGCGTGCCCGGATTCGCCGAAGCCCTAGCTGTAGCGAGGGTGCAAGCGGCAATTCAACGCTCGTGGGAAACGGAGTGTTGGGAAAACGTATTTCAATCCTAAATCGGTACCTCAAAATCGAACGTTACATGGGGCGCTGATAGTTTAGACGGCACGGTTCAGACAGGCGAATAAAGATACAACTTCTCTGCAGACAATAGGAGGAAGGCTTTGGAAATCCACCGTCGGTCGGTTCCACCAGAACTGCTAGAGACCTTGAATACCATTCAGCAGCGCGTGCTGTGGCTTGCAACGCTTATTGTGCATCATGCGAACCAGGTGCGCACGAATCCTGACGGGACGAAGGTCGGCGGTCATCAGGCATCATCGGCGTCGGTCGTTTCGATCATGACAGCGCTCTATTTCCATTTTCTGAAGGCGGGCGATCGAATCTCCGTCAAGCCGCATGCCTCCCCTGTCTTTCACGCAATCCAGTACCTTTTGGGTCAACTGCCCAAGGAATACCTGACCCGGTTTCGATCGTATGGCGGGCTACAAGCTTACCCAAGTCGAACCAAAGACCCAGATATTGTTGATTTTTCGACAGGCTCAGTGGGGCTAGGCGCGGTCGCACCCGCGTTTGGAGCCTTAGCCCATCACTATGCCATGTCTCACTTCGGTCAGGCGAATTCCCGGCGCTTTGTTGGGCTCATCGGCGATGCTGAATTGGACGAAGGCAACGTGTGGGAGGCAATTCTTGAGCAATCGCTAACGGGGTTAGGCAACCTGCTATGGATTGTCGATCTCAACCGTCAGAGCCTTGACCGAGTTGTACCGGGCATTCGAGCCGGTCAACTTAAACGTCTCTTCGAAGAGAGCGGCTGGCAGGTGCTTGAGACTAAGTATGGTCGTACACTCCAGGATCTTTTTGAGCAGCCAGGCGGGAGTGCATTACGCCAACGCATTGACGACATGAGCAATGAGGAATATCAGGCGGTCATTCGTCTGCCTGGAGAGCAGATTCGTCGTCATCTCCTCAGTGGTGATGGCGTCGATTCGTCAGAGCTTGCCCCGGTGATTCAAATCGTGCCTGACGATGCCCTGCCGTCTGTGCTTAGCAACTTGGGAGGTCACGATCTGGAAGAGCTACTGAGTGTACTTTCACAGGTGGATGAGGTGCCCGAACAGCCAACAATAATTTTCGCGTACACCATCAAAGGTTGGGGATTGCCGATTGCGGGTCACCCGCTCAATCATTCCATGCTGCTGAATGAAAAGCAGATTGCTGCCCTGCGGGAGACCTTGGACATCCCTCATGACGATGATTGGGCGCGATTTGATGCTGCTTCACCGTCCGGACAACTGTGTGATGAAATCGCATCCGAGCTATATCCTACGCATACCACACCGCCTGCGACGCTCTCTCCCAGTGATATACCCGATACGCTCTCCATACCAGCCAAAGGTGTCTTGAGTACTCAGCAGGCATTTGGACGTCTGCTGCTGCAACTGACGCGGGTGCCGAAGTTGTCCAATCGCATTATCACTGCATCGCCTGATGTAACGTCGTCTACTGGCATGTCGAGCTGGGTTAACAAGATGGGTATCTTTGCACCGCAGGAATTGCCGGACTACGAGACCGAAGCCAGTGAACTCCGAAAGTGGAAGTACGGTCCGCAGGGACAGCATATTGAGTTGGGCATCTCTGAGATGAACTTTTTCATGATGCTGGGCATGTTTGGGCTGTCAGCAGAGCTTTGTGGACAACATCTGATTCCTATCGGCACGGTCTACGATCCATTTATCTGTCGAGGTCTTGACGCGCTGATTTATGCGCAGTATTCAGGCGCGAAGTTCATTTTTGCCGGAACCCCGTCAGGAATAACGTTGTCTCCAGAAGGGGGCGCGCATCAGTCCACTGTTACCCCCTCGCTGGGCGCTGAGTTGCCGGGGCTGAATGCTTACGAACCGTGTTTTGCGAAAGAATTAGAGTGGATTTTGCTCGATGCCCTGCGTCAGTGTTGTGACCGGACGCATGGACGCTCAACCTATTTGCGCCTTTCCACCAAGCCCATCGACAATGAACTATTTGCGTCAGCTATGGCGCGACTGGGAGTGGACGAAATGCGGCATCAGGTCCTCGCCGGCGGTTACCGGCTTATCGATTGGCGTACGGCGGACCCAACCTGCCCCAAAGAACGCCTGGTGCACATTGCAACAACAGGCACGATGGTTCCAGAGGTAGCTGGAGCCGTGAGCGCGCTGCACCGGAAGGGAATCGCGGTCAATGTGCTGAACCTGACCAGTCCCCGTCGATTGTTTGAGGCTTGGCAAACTATGCAGTGGGAAGATGCCCCCGGTCCATTTGATTGGCTGATTCCAACAAGCGAAAGGCATGCACCTATTATCACTGTTCATGACGGAGCATCTCACGCCCTGGCATGGTTAGGCAGCGTTTATGGGTCGTTGGTCGTTCCTCTCGGCGTGGACGAGTTTGGACAATCCGGTGGACGCACCGATCTCTATAAGCATTTTGGGATTGACCCCGAGGGTATCGTTGAAGCCACGCTGTTAGCGTTAAATCGCTGCGGTTTATTTGTCTGACTTTACTGCTCACAGCAAGGATGGTGAACTATGGATTCAAGCTTGTGGAACATTGGCATCAAAGTTGAGGATCTCGATCGGGAAGTCAATTTTCTTGAAGCGCTGGGCGCCGAAGTTTTGCTGCGTGAAGGCGGTACGGCACTGCTGGCGTTTGGTGGAACTCGCCTCTTTTTGACGCCAAATCTAGCCTTCGAAGACAAGCTCGACTATCAGCCTATGCCCGGATTGACTCATGCTGTGTTTGAGGTGGAAGATTTTGAAGCGGCATACGAGGAGATCGTAGGTCTGGGTACAGAAGTACTTGTTGAACCGAAGACAATCAGTGGCAGGTTCGGTTCACGCCGCCTCGCCTTTTTCCGATCTCCCAACGGTCTCGTCTTCGAGGTCATGCAAATTTTTGAATCGACGGTAAAATAATTAGGAGGAGAACTTGCTATGAAATTTGGAACACAGGGAACAATGGGCGTTGACTACGAGGAGCGGATCAACTTCGATCGATTGCGCAAGGACCGCCTGGACCGAGTAAAAGCGGAACTGGAGAAGACCGATTTTGGCTGCTTGCTGCTCTTTGATAACCACAATAAGCGCTACGCGACATCGACAGCCGTATGTTCGCCTGAAATTGACAACATGGGTCGTTACGCCATTGTACCTCGCAACGGTGAACCATACATCTTCGGGTTTGGATCGGAGGTTGCCGCCGAAAAACTGCATTGCCCCTGGATTGCTAATCGCGCATACCCTGCGCATACTACTCTGTTCGGCGCCTTGCCCAGCAAC
The DNA here is from genome assembly GCA_965198175.1 of Candidatus Poribacteria bacterium. Lineage (GTDB taxonomy): Bacteria > Poribacteria > WGA-4E > WGA-4E > PCPOR2b > JAPPKS01. The sequence continues at coordinate 3,795,402 of OZ240245.1, read as the reverse complement.
TGGGATGCGCACAAGAAGTTTATCAGGGATTTGCGGATGGTACTTGATGAGAACGGCATCAGCCCCAAAGAACCTATCGGTATAGATGTCCTTGACTCTCAATTAATCTTGGCGCTACAGAAGGAAGGCGTTCGATTTGTTGACGGTCAAGATGTCATGATGAAAGCCAGGCTGATTAAGACCGATGATGAGATTCAGATTATGCGCAATGCGGCTGCCACAGTCGATGCGGCTTTTGACTGTGTGGCGCGAACGCTCCGACCGGGTATACGCGAGAACGACATTCAAGCCGTAGCCTCCCACGAACTCCACAGGCTAGGCAGTCAGTGGGTGCTCAATGTGCAAGTCACCAGCGGTTCACGCACGCATCCACACCCACATCTGAGCTCGGATCGGCTTGTACAGCCAGGCGACCTAGTCTTCCTCGACATCCAGATGATGTATAACGGTTACCAGACATGTTACTACCGAACGATTTGCTGCGGCAAGCCGACACAGCGACAAAAGGGGATCTACAAACGCACATACGACATGCTGCGCGCCGGTATGGAGGTCATTCGCCCGGGTGCAACCACAGCGGATCTTGCGGGTGCGTGGCCCTCGGCGGACTACTGGGGTTTCGAAAACGAGTCTCAAGCGTTCGGTTTGGCATACGCACACGGGCTTGGCGTCGGTTTATGGGAACGTCCCATCGTGTCCAGGTTGTATAGTCTGGACCATCCCGTCGAGTTCCAAGAGGGAATGGTAATCGCTGTCGAAACATATGATGCTGAAGGAATGGACGGCGCTCGAATTGAGGAGGAGGTTGTCGTCACTTCGACTGGAATTGATGTTATCACCAAATTTCCGTGCGAAGAGTTGATAGGTTGCGGTGTGAACTATTAGTGACTGTACCCCAACCGTCGATCGCAGCTATTACTCAGTTGTTTCAAGGAGGAGGAGGATGAGCGGACTTTTGGAGGAGCAGGTAGCAATCGTTACTGGAGCCGCCCAGGGGTTGGGACGGGGTACGGTGTTGCGGCTGGCGGCTGAAGGCGCCGATGTTGTACCCGCCGACATACAACCCCAAGTCGAAGAGACATGGGCGGCCGTCCGGGAACGTTTCCCTGAGAACGGTGGCTTCCCTATTAACGTTGATGTCACATCAGCCTCATCGGTGGATGCGATGATAGATCAGGTCGTCGAGCGACTGGGTGGGGTGGATTTGATTGTCAACAACGCGGGCGTCGTACAGCCAATGGTACCGGTAGCGGAGACGTCGGACGAAATCTTTGACCGGGTTATCGGTGTCAACTTACGCGGGGTGTTCAACGGCTGTCGAGCCGCTGCCCGTGTGATGCGCGAGCAAGGTAGCGGCTGCATTATTAACCTCGGTTCTTGGTATGGCAAGCAAGGCTTCGCCAATTTCGGTGTGTACTGCGCATCAAAATCGGCGGTCATCCGTATGACAGAAACCCTCGCCCTAGAGTTGGCGCCCTATGGTGTACGTGCTAACAGCATCTGCCCAGGAAACATGGCGACCGAGATGCACTGGCAAGCGCTGCGAGACGAAGCCGAGATACGTGGTATCACCTTCGAGGAGATGAATCAGCTTGTCAAAGAGAGTATCCCGCTGGGCAAACAAGGTACACCCGACGACATCGGCGCCGCTGTCGTGTACCTGGCTTCATCAGAGGGCGCATACCTTACGGGACAGGCTCTCAACATCAACGGCGGTTGCCTGTTCCATTAAGATGGATAAGAGGTATCGACATAAAGAACGTAATTCAACAACTCGTAAGCCCAGAACTCAGATGATGACTGACGGAGATAGTGGAATCCCACAAGTACGAATTTGGAGGCAAAACTGATATGGCGGGAAAGCGACTTGAAGGAAAATCATGCGTTGTAACGGGCGGTGCTCAAGGCATCGGACGTGGAATTGCTATGCGATTGGTTGCCGAAGGCGCGCAGGTGTGCATCGCAGACATCAACGAAAACGGAGCGAAGAAGACCGCGTCTGAAATTGGCGAAAACGCAATCGGGTGCCGCTGTGATGTTGCGAATCGCACTAGTGTCAAAACCATGGTTCAGAACACGGTTGACGCATTTGGACATCTGGACATCATCTTCAACAACGCTGCGGTTGCGGAAATCAAACCGTTCATGGATGTGACCGAGAGCGATTGGGAGCGATTGATGCGTGTTAACGCGCTCGGTGTATTAATCTGTATGCAGGAGGCAGCGCGCCAAATGATTGCCCAAGGAGAAGGTGGGAAGATTATCAACACCGCCTCTATCGCCGGCAAGGAAGGGTATGAGATTCAACCGCACTACTGCGCGAGCAAATTCTCGGTGGTGGCGCTTACGCAGGCTGGGGCGCGCGCCTTCGCTGAACACGGAATCTGTGTCAATGCCTTCTGTCCGGGGGTGGTACAGACGACGCTCTGGGAACAGCTCGACAAAGAGTTCTTGGAACACGGTCTGTTTGAGCAGCCCGGAGATGCGATGGCGGAGTTTGGACGTCGTATCCTGTTGGGACGCCCATCGACGCCCAGTGACATTGCTGGACTTGCAGCATTTCTGGCATCCGACGATTCCAACTACATCACAGGTCAGTCAATAATGGTAGATGGGGGCATGGTGCTGCTGTAGCTTTGTGAGGGTTCTGCCAAGTCGCTACGGTCGGCTATTGCTTCCACTATAATTTACATCCAGGTATCTAGAGCGAGCACTGCACGAATTACAACCTCAACCAGTCGTGTACAAGAAGGGGAGGACACGGTGAAAACACGCATTCTATTCCCTTTAAGACTGATTCTATCCATCGCTGTTTGTTATTGCGCATCTGTCCAAAATGCCACCCCATCCGATGATCTCCTGGCGCGCGGCGCGATTGCACACGCCATTGCGCTGAAAAAGGGGGACGATAGTACGGCGAGAGACACGAACGCCCGAAACGCGTTCGGTGTTGACAATAAGCGAGAATTTCCGAAAGAGATCACATCCGATAAGGACAGCGCGAAGATGCGCCTGATTCCCGCGGGTGAGTTTGAGATGGGCAATTCCCTCGACGGGGGCGGGGATGACGAGCGCCCAGTCCACACCGTTTACGTCGACAGTTTCTACATAGATGTGTACGAGGTGACCAACGCACAGTACAAGCAGTTCATAAATGAAACAGGACACACGGATCCGGCATTCTGGGACGACCCTGACCTCAACATGCCTAATCACCCCGTCGTTGGCGTCAGTTGGTACGATGCGGCGGCATACTGCCAGTGGGCGGGAAAACGACTTCCCACCGAAGCAGAGTGGGAAAAGGCAGCGCGCGGCGGTCTCGTGGGGCAACGTCATCCGTGGAGTGATGCAACCTCTGAAGCATTGCAGTGCAACTTTGCAGATAAACAGGCGCCTGACTGGGCAAATTGGGCGGACAGAAGTCTTGACGACGGCTATCAATTTACAGCGCCTGTGGGCACGTATCCGCCGAACGGATACGGTCTGCACGACATGGCGGGCAATGTCTGGGAATGGTGCATGGATGCATACAACTCCGCCGCTTACGCGAGCAGTCCCAAGGATAATCCTGTCGCCGGCGGTTTAATAGCCTTTGACAATGATGACTATGCAAATGTTACAACTCATCGCGTCCATCGCGGCGGGGGTTGGCTCCATCCACCGGGTAATCTTCGCGTGTCGAACCGCAATAGTCTCCATCCAGCGAATGCGAGCATCTACCTCGGTTTTCGATGCGCTACGCGCCTTCCATAGTGCTTGCGAACTCGTCTTTCTTTACATCCGTTTCGGTTGTCGTCCCACAGTATAATGCTCCAATCGCGATGAGCTACCTCGCCATTAGAGTTTCGTCAAAATTCGACTTTTTGATATCGTGCATTTATTTTAATTGCCATTTTCCCTGTATTCTGTTATAATGTGCTCAGGTGAGGTGGATCTTCGCTGTGTCGGATACTGTCTAACAATTACACCGACAAGGTCGAGTTGATTCGCAGACGGCAACCCAGTTGGCTTTGTGCGAGATTAACCAGTTGAATGTACACTTGCAAAAGGGTTGAACCCTGCCGTTGTTGGCTCCGCACGGGATGAAATTTGTCCAACTCGTGGAGGTTGATGGACGCAAGTTTCAAAGTGTATTCGCGTGGGCAAAAGTTGACTGACGTTAACAGTAAATTCAGGAGGTAGGCACAATGTTTAACAAGAACATCGTTGTGATTTTGTTTGTGGTGAGCGTCTCCATGGTAGCTTTCCATACAGCGGCAGCTCAAATCGTCGAAGACGGCCTTGTCAGCTACTGGCATCTAGACAATCTCGATGTCAAAGATGCGGTTGGACCGAATGACGGGGACGTTATCGGCAGGCCAAAGCTGGTCGATGGTAAGTACGGTAAAGCGCTGTCGTTCAATGGACAAGTAGATAGTGTCTCTTTTGACAATAAGGGTTTCCCCACGGGAAATTCCGCGATGACCTGGTCAGCTTGGTTTTATCGAGAAGTCAGTGATGCCGGCGCCGTTCAATATATTGCTACGTCTGGCATTGCGGCCTGCTGCGGTCAGTTCTTCGGTATCGGGACTCGGAATGGCGATCAGGTTTTTATGACCCAATGGGGTCCCCAATTTGACGTTTTTGGCCCTGTTATTGATTTCGACAAATGGCACTATTTGGCGGCTGTCTATGATGGCGATCAGAACGATATCATTTATCTTGACGGGGAATTGGTCTCAGAAAGTAAGCTAGCTGAAAAGCCAAACACGCTAGATGACAGAAAGGGAGCTATCGGCAGCAATCCGGATCAAGCGGAGTTATTTGAGGGTCTCATTGATGAAGTCGGACTTTATGGCCGCGCTTTAAATGCGGATGAAGTCATGCAGAATTATGAGGCGGACATAATATTTGCTGTAAACCCTTCTGAGAAAATAACGACTACATGGGGAAACATCAAGGATTCAGATTAGCTATAACCGAGTAGTTATAACCGACCTTCGGAATAATTAATAACTGTCCGAAGCTAATATAAAACGCTCTAAACAGGAGGTTACGTACAATGTTTAACAAGAGCATCATGCTGTTTTTTGTCGTGGTAGGTGTAGCTGCTTTCGCCTTTATTGCAGAAGCACAAGTCGTCCAAGATGGTCTCGTTAGCTACTGGTCCTTCGAAGGCGGGGATGTCTCAGACCAAGTTGGAGATAACGACGGCACCATTAACGGAGATCCGGAAGTCGTCGCTGGTAAAATCGGCGATGCCCTAAAGTTCGATAAGGATGGTGATAATGTTACATTTCCGACAAACGGGGTGCCAACAGGCAATTCGCCTATGTCATGGTCCGCTTGGTTTAAACGAGAGGTATCTGACGGAGGTGGGGTTCAGTATATCGCCACCTACGGTTTTCCGCACTGCTGCGGTAGATTCTTCGGTATCGGTACTCGCGGCGGCGATCAGGTCTTCATGACCCAATGGGGCGGTGGGTTTGATGTTTTTGGACCTGTCGTGTCTCTTGGTGACTGGCACCACGTTGTAGCTGTATACAACGGCAGTCAGAACGATACCATCTACCTGAACGGAGAAATGGTCGCTAGCATGGATCTTCCAGAAGCGACGGACGTGGTAGATACCAATGCTGGAGCGATTGGAAGCAATCCCGGCATCCATCCCGGTCCCCATGAAACCGCTGATGGTAAACCCGGCGACCCGGGCGAGTTCTTTGAGGGCTTAATTGACGATGTCGGGCTTTATAATCGCGCGCTTAGTGCCGACGACGTTGCACAAAACTTTCTCGCAACGGTGGTCGCTGTTGAGCCTGCTGGAAAACTCACAAGTACTTGGGCAGACATAAAGTCTACAAAGTAGAGGTAAGCCAACCCCGATCTTCGGATCGGGGTTTTTTTTATCAGATGGATTGGAACAGAACCGTCAGCGTGGTTTCGCCGGGTATCTTTCCTGGAAATGGATACTTAGAGTTGAAGACCGGAAACACTAATTGATTGAATGCCTAACAAAGTCAAGGGAGATTGAACGACTATGATTAACAAAATTATGACGATAGTTTCTGCGCTAGCAATTATTTTAACTGGACAGATTGTGAGTGTGGCGGATGCCGGTGTGGTTACGGACGGGTTAATTGGTTACTGGTCGTTTGATGACGTTCGAGGCGACGTCGCACCGGACATCGTTGGGGACAACGACGTGATTCTCATGCGTGGAGACTCCCCAGAGCTGTTTGAAGCTGGACCAAGCGATCCCCAGATAACGTCGGGAAAAATCGGCATGGGTGTGGAGTTTGATGGTGATGGCGATTATGCACAATCAATCAACAACATCCCAATTGTAGGTGCTGCCCCACGGACATTGAGCGCCTGGGTAAAGTTTAACGGTTTTGTCTCGCAAAAACAGGTTCCAGTTGGCTGGGGCTGGGAAGGCGAAACGCCTCAAATCTGTGAAGGTGAGTTGTACGCCATCACCGCTTGGGATGGCCCCCGGATCGCCCTCTGGGGAATCTGTAACGATCATGTATCGACAAGGAATTTTGAACAGGATACATGGGCGCATGTCACGGCGACATACGACAACGAGACGGAGTTGAAAATCTATGTTGATGGGGAGGAGGCGTACAACAAGACGGATGTAAATCCCCTTAAGACCGGCGATGCACAGATGACACTAGGTAAGAAAATTTTCACATTCCCTGATCGGGCATGGACTAACGGCGTCGTTGACGAAGTCGCCATCTATGACAGAGCGCTAAACCCAGATGAGGTTATGCAGAACTTCATGGCAGACGAATTTGGAGCAGTAGCAGTGGGCTCTGCTGGGAAACTCACCACCGCTTGGGGCAAGATAAAAGGTACTCCACAGTAGTTTTCATGAAGACTCCTTCGATGAGCGGTTTGTCGTGAGGCAATTCTTCGCCTCTCGGCAAACCGATTTTCATAAGATGCCATGGGGAGGATAAAAATGTCTCGCAGGATAATGACAATAGTTTCTGCTCTGACGATTGTCGTAATCGCCTTGATGGTTGTGGATACTGCGGAAGCAAAAATCGTTGAAAATGGACTGGTTCACTACTGGTCTTTCGATAACGTCAAGAAAAACACAGTGCCAGACCTCGCTGGAAACAACGATGTGGAGCTCGTCCGCGGCAAATCACCACCTCTGCTTGGGGGAGGACAAAGCGATCCCAAAATTGTCGAAGGTAGAATGGGCCAAGCCGTGGAATTTGATGGAGATGGCGATTACGCGCAGTCATCAAAGGAAATCGAAATCACGGGTTCGGATCCCCGTACCTTGAGCGCATGGGTAAGATTTAACAAGTTTTTTCTCAAGCAAGTACCGGTTGGCTGGGGCTGGGAAGGCGAAACTGCGCAAATCTGTCAGGGAGAGTTGTACGGTATCACCGCTTGGGATGGAGCTGGCATTGCCTTGTGGGGGATTTGCAATGACCATGTAGCACCAAGACGGTTCGAACCAGATACATGGACGCATGTGACAGCGACATACGACAAGAAAACTGAGTTGAAAATCTATGTCGACGGAGAACTCGTATATGATAACCAGAAGATAAATCCGCTCCAGACTGGCGAGGAAACTAGAGCTACATTTGGCAAGAAAATCTTTACTTTCCCCGACAGGGCATGGATGGATGGCGCCGTTGACGAAGTTGCTATTTATGATCGACCACTCACCGCGGGGGAAGTCGAGCAGAACTTCCAGTCAGGCGGATTTAGTGTTGATCCCGTAAGGAGACTCGCAGTAACGTGGGGAGCGATAAAGGATTCAAGGTAATATTACAAGGCAAATTATCATGAACGCTCGAATTGCAACGTTGGCTGTGCTCGCTATTGTGATAGCTATTTCTCTGTTCTTTTCTATTAGTGTGATGGCGCAGGCGAACTTCGAGGACGGGTTGGTTGTCTACTACCCATTCGAGGGAAACGGCAACGTCATCACCGATGCGAGCGGAGAAGGGAACCACGGAGACTTGCTCACTGCAAAGCGGGAAGCCGAAGGGAAGTTCGGCAAAGCGCTCCGGTTCGACGCGGTCATGGACGGCGCGGAGACACCCGATTCGGCGAGCTACCTGATTACTAAGACGGATGAAGGTTTCACGTGTTCCTACTGGGTGTATCCCGAGAAATTAGACTTCGCCGGTGAGAACCGTGCGGTGTTTCGCCGCCGGCAGTTCAACCTCGATCTTCTTAAAGGAAATGGTCGATTGGAAGTCCAAGTCGCTGGCGGTTGGGTGCAGAGCGGCGAGGGACCGGTGCTGAAACAGGAGAAGTGGCATGTCGTTACCGGGACGTGGGCGCCGAAGAACGGTTCTAAGCTTTACCGGAACGGGCTGCTGGTGAGCGAGAATCCGGGAGCCATCGGCAAGATTGGGGAGCAGGGAGACGCCCTGTATTTGGGAGGCATACCCAAGTTCCAACTGAACGGGTTCGTAGGTCGTCTAGATGAGGTACGCATCTACAAGCGGGTGTTGGACGAAGATGAAGTTTTCAAATTGTTTGAGTTTGAACCACATGCCCAGTCCGTCTCTGCCGAGGGTTCACTGGTGATGATGTGGGCGACGCTTAAGAGTCGTCCGTAGACTCCAGGTGTCAGTGCGCCTATCCTGACGGCGTGAACCCTTTCAAATCCCGCTTGTTTCTCCGGTGCCCATGGGGGAATCAGGTGCTTCACGTAATCCTAGCCTCGCAAGCGTTGTACTCATCATCTCATAGGCGACCCTATCCTTATCATCCCGCATGTGCTGGAATGTTTCCACCGAGATAGAACCGGTGTAACCCACCCTACCAAGCGCAATGGCGAACGCATTGAAGTCCATTTCATCGCCTTCCTCACCTGGAACGAGAAAGTGTGTGTGTGGATACTTGCCCGTGATGCCCTTGAGATGGCAGTGGTTAAGATGCGGCCCGAGGAACGCCACGGCTTTTGCGACATTCCCGTTGAGTAGGTAGCAGTTTGTCGCGTCAAACGTGACTTTCAGATTTGGCGAGCCAACGTGCTGAATAATTAGCGTACATTTTTCCACCGTGTCCAAGATATTCGCCTCATGGTTGTGAATTGACAAACAGATGCCGATGGATTCTGCGTGGCGGGTCAACTCCTTGAAAAAATTGATAAGAATCTCCCACCCCTCCCTATCCCCGTCGGGAAGGAAACCACTCAGGCAGTTGACGGTTGGCGTGCCAAGGTCCACCGCAAGCTCCATGATGGCGCCGTAAAAGTCTCTCGCTGTCCCGTCCTTTGCCATGGTAACCATCGACTCCCTATAAGGATTCAAAACAGGAATCTCCATGCTGTGGTCAGCGAGGAGCACCCGCAACGCACGTCTGTCGCTGTCCTTGAGTTTCGAAGGCTTTAACTGACCTTCGGGACCAGCTAACGGCTCTACACCGTCATATCCGACCGCAGCAAGCCGCGGGACAATCTGCTCAAACGGCATATCAGCGTAGGCTTGAGTCATGAATGAAATCTTCATAAAGAATACTCCCCTCAACTACTGCGTCTTAGCCAAATGCCGTCAATCCCTTCCCCATCAGGGTTGCATGTCAATCACGCCGGTTACGGCATGAAAGATTGTAGCTTAACTGATGGGATTGACGAACCGACTTGCACCCCAAAGCTAAAAACTGTGTTAATCAACGCGCTTCCAGCCACTGCCTTCCGTTATAACGATGGATTGGTTAGCTGCGATATTTTTGGCCTGCTGTACTCCACCCCTCAGCCATTGAACCTCGATTAACTCAACATTTGTGCTATCGCCAAGTCCAAAATGGAGTTTAAGCTCGTTTTGGGATAAATAACCAGTACCACTCCGGACCTCCTTGGTTTGGGATACACCTCCCGCACGAACCGTCACACGCGCACCAATTGCATCTGTTGACCCTGTTGTACCGTTTAACTTGACAGCTAGCCAGCTGTTTTCGTTTCCTCCATCGTTGTCAAGCAGGCGAGGTGCACTGTTGGAGTTGGTTATCAGAATATCGATGTCACCGTCCAAATCGTAGTCCGCAAACGCACCGCCGCGACTCACATCATCTAGGCGCATACCATCGCCCAGTTGTTTGGACATCTCCGTGAAAGTGTTGTCACAGGTATTTCGGAAGAGCAGGTTGCGCTGTCCATAGGTTCCTGCCTGCCCAATCTCTTCAAGATTGTCGTGGACGTGGCCGTTGGCGACAAAAAGGTCCTGCCAGCCGTCGTTATCATAGTCGATGAATTCCGTCGCCCAACCGAGATAGGGAAAACTAACTGCACCCGTTTTTGAGACGGTTGACACATCCGTAAAAAAGCCGTTCTGGTCGTTGTGGTAGAGGGTGTTGGCTTGATCCTGATAGTTCGTCACAATCAGATCCAGCCACCCATCATTATCCAAGTCCCCGAATGCCGTGCCCATCCCGTTTTCTTCCGCACCGGTTTCGCTCATCGCAACGCCGAGCATGAATCCCACTTCTTCAAACGTGCCATCTCCTTTATTCCAATAAAAGAAATTTTCGGTCGAGTCGTTGGCGATGTAGATATCAGGATGCCCATCGTTATCGTAGTCGCCCCACACAACGCCGAGACCCTTTCCAGTGGGATTGTAGATTCCAGCCTGCCGAGTAACATCTGTAAACGTGCCATCTCCGTTGTTCCGATAGAGGGTATCGGGCAGTCCCGGAAAATTGTTCGGTTCGCAGTAGGCACGAATCCCTTTCTCCTTAGGTCCACACCAGGGGTTGTCCTCAAGACTTAACTCAATATAATTGACCACATAGAGGTCAAGATCGCCATCGCGGTCGTAGTCGGCAAACGCGCAACTACTGCTCCATTTGGGCTCACTGACCCCCGCTTCTGTTGTCACCGCGGTAAAGGTCTGATCCCCGTTGTTTCGATAAAGCACATTGGGACCGTAATTGGCGACGTACAAATCGAGGTGGCCATCGTTATTGTAATCGCCAACGGCGCAGCCATGTCCATAGCTAGGGTCGCCTACACCTGCTTGTTTCGTCACGTCTGTAAAAGTCCCATCCCCATTGTTTCGGTAAAGCCGGTTGATTGGGATTTCTGTCTCCTGATAGCCCGGCAGTGGCGCCCCATTGACGAAGTAGAGGTCTGGGTCGCCGTCGCTGTCATAGTCAAAAAATGCAGCACCAGAGCCAAGCGATTCCACAAAATACTTCTGACCGCTACGTCCATCGACATGGGTAAAATCGATGCCCGCCGCTTCGGTGACATCAACGAATTGAATCGTGGCATCTGAGAAAGCAATTTGGATGAAAGGAAGAAAAGCTAGAAAATGGATTGCTAAGAAACGCGAATCGGTATTCAAGAGTACCCCCAATCTGCATTGACAGGTAGTGGTGCACAAATCTGCACGGGAGATAGGCACACCGTCCAGCTCCGACAACAAAACCACCAACTCCGGTATTATACGGCGAAAAGTGCTCTTTTGCAATACAAATCTGTCATCACAAAGAAGGTCGTGGCATTTGTGAGAAATGCGCTTTACGTTTTCTGATCTTGACACAAAACGAGAATTCATGTACAATACCGTGAAGTGTTGCGAGTTCCGATGACCACTTCAGGATGCGAAGACAGGGAGCCTTGATGCGTTTCGATTTCTTCCCTAGAAAAGTGCTAAGATGCATTACCTTGTTCTCTATGTCAGCCATACTTCTAGTGCTGGGCGTGGTGGCGTGTGCCCAAGCAGTTGCATCCTCCGATCTGGCGGGAACGGCTGCTGCGTATCAGAAGATTCTAGACGAAGATCCTACATCCGCAGAGGCGCATTTGAATCTAGGGCTGGCGTATCTGTCGCTTGGCGCAGTGGATCGGGCTGCGGAAACGTTCGAGAATGTATTACACCTAGATGAGAATCACCCTGCCGGCCACTACTGTCTAGGTGGCACTTATCTCATACAGAAACTGTATGATAAAGCCAGCGAGGTGTTCGAGACAGCGGTTCGCCGCTTCCCCGATTGGGGCCAAGCTCATGCGCAGTTGGGCGTGACCTATTTTCGGCTGCAAAGCCATGAGGCAGCAGATGCTGCATTCAAAAAGGGTTTTGCGCTGATGGAGGCGACGAAAGCACAGGACGCTAGGCTTGCATCGTCGCCCATTTTGCAGGAGGGTAGTCAAACCTATACACTAACGCCTCTTTCGCTAGCCGGCGTGAGTTACTTTCTTGGACGGACCGCATTTGAGCGAGATTCTGTTGACTCGGCAATTGCATACTATGAGCAGGCGATTCGTTTGGGTCCACCACTTGCGGAGGCGCACTTCTGGCTTGGCGTAGCGCACATTCAGAAGCAACAGGAGAAGAAGGCAGAGAAGGCGTTTCGCAATGCTGTTCGCGTTAATCCACAACTCGCGAGCACATACTACCGCTTGGCATTGTTGTATTTCAGACAGGGCAAAAAAGCCGAGGCGAAAAAGGCAATGGAGAAGTTTCGGCGCCTCAAGGCAGAACTAGCCGATGAAGTCGAAATGTTGCGTGCACCCCAGGGTAGAGGAAAAGCGGTCACTCTATCGAACCTCGGCTGGAAATACATTGACGAAAAGAAATATGAAGCAGCGATACACCAATTCAAGAAATCGCTCTGGCATGATTCGAATATGGCGGCGGCATACAGCGGACTCAGCCATATCTACACCATGCAGGAACGATTCGAGGAGGCGCTTGAAGCCCAACATCGCGCGGTCGAACTGAAACCGGACGAGGCTTCCTCACATAGCGAGCTAGGACATGTTTGGTTTAGGAAAGCCCAAAAATCCGGAAACAGCGTGGATTTTGAAAAAGCCCTTTCATCATATCGCCGGACTGCGGAATTGGAACCGGATAACTCAGAAGTGTGGCTGAACATCGGTAGCATCGCTTTTCAACTCTCCCGTCTCCAAGAGGCACAAGCTGCTTATGATAAACTGCTGTCACTTCTGCCAGATGATACACGAGTCCACCGGGGCTGGCACGTGTCTACTTAAGTCAAGATAAACCTGAACAGGCTGCCCATCACTATCAGGAGGCGATTAAACGAAACCCGAATCTCGCTGAAGCATATCACATGTTAGGGCTCATCGGCTTGTGGAGGGGTCGACTAGATGAAGCAGCAAACAATCTAAACGCAGCCGTAAGCCTTCAACCAGAAATGGCTGAGACACACTACTTCTTGGGTACAATCTATGCCAAGCAGAACGAAATCGACCGGGCGGTACAGGCGTATCAGCAGAGCATTTCACTCAACCCTTCCTTTGACAAGGCTTACGAACGGTTGGCGCAACTCTATGCTATACAGGACACCCGCCTCGACGAGGCGCTAGAGCTGGCTCAGAAGGCAGTCGAAATCCAACCCAACTCGGCGAGTTATCTCAACACTCTATCCTGGTTGTATTACCGCAATAAAGACTATGTGAGTGCGGAAGAAGCCATCCAAAAAGCGTTAGTACTACAGCCGGATAACCCCAAGCTCCTCAAGGGACTTGAAACGATTCAAGCAGCTAGGCAGAAGCGAATCCAAATGGAAGGAAAATAGCGATGACAATTGGTTGGTTGAAGTACGTCGCCCTCATCATGCTTGTCCTGGTGCTTGGTGGATGTGCCGTTTTCACGCGGAGTCAATCGTCTGAAGTGGAGATTATTGATCCGCTCGTCGAGCGGAATCGACAATGGCAGGAACAGATTGACAAAGGAAATTGGGCGTTCCAGAATCGTGACTTCGATCGCGCGCTCCAAGCCTATCAAGCGGCTATGGCAATCAAACCCAATTCGAGCGAGACTCAGCTCAAAATTGCCGAAATCCACTTTCAACGTCAGGAATACGAAAAAGCGCGGGATGCTTTTGCTGCTCTGTTAAAACTCGATACGAAAAACGTCAACGCGCGAAATTATCTGGGATACATCCACGAGAATCTTAACAATTATGAAGCCGCCGCACAGGCGTATGAAGGTGCATTGAAGCTTGATCCGCGTAACCTGTATACACTTAACCATCTCGGGTTAGCGTATAAACAACTCCAACGCCTTGATGAGGCGGAAGCAGTATTGCGGCAAGCGTTGGCGCTCGATCCGAAATCTACGCGTTCAGCGAGTAAGAATACGCATAACTACCTCGCCTTGATTTACCTTGAAAGGGGAGAGACCGGCGAAGCCATCGCTGACTTTCGAGAATCGATTCGACTTTTCCCCGACGACGTGTGGGCACGCCAACAACTCGCTGCAATCTATGAAAACGAGGGGCGTTACTACGAAGCGGAGTTGCAATATTACGAAATTCTGCAGGTCGATCCGGAGAACCTGCTCGCCCCGGCTCGGCTCCAAACCCTTTCTCAATTTAGCTCCCCCGCCTTTGCTACTGCCGAAGTTCCGCCGGTCGAACTCATTGACACCGATATTGACGCAATCCTTGCGCAAGCCCCGGATGCAGAGGTTTATCCCGACGCTGATGCAATCCTGTTACTCAACCAGTTCAGCCATGATGTATTGCCGACGGGTAAATCCCGATATACCTCGCATCAGGTGGTCAAAATTCTGACGGACAGAGGCAGTCAGCAATATGATGACATCGCAATCCCATACAACCCGATGGCACAGTATATCACCGTCAATATCGCGCGGACAATTCTGCCTGACGGGTCCGTGGTTGAGCCGCTTGATGAGGCGTACAACGATGTTACCCCGCCGGGCTTGCTCGCTTACAATCTCTATTCGGATGCGATGTGGAAAGTGATTTCGATGCCCGCCCTCGAACCAGGTGTGTGTATCGAATATCAGGTGACGCTTGAAGACACAGGGGGACAAACGGTGGGCAACGAAACATGGTTTTGGGGAGATTTCAGCTTTCAAGCCACGGATGTGACCCTGCAATCCTGCTATGCGCTGCGCGTCCCTAGAGATACGCGCTTTCGGTGGAAAGCGGTCAATTGTCAACTTAATCCGCAGGTGCGTCATGAAGGGGAAGCGAGTACCTACATCTGGACCTATGGCGAAACGCCGGGGCTCGTGGAAGAGGTAGGTATGCCGGCGACCAAAGATATTGCGCCTCGACTCAGCTATTCCTCAGTGAGGTCGTGGGACGCTGTTTACGAGTGGTACAAAGCGCTCGCAAAGGAGCGATACGCCGCCGATGAAGCCATCGAAAAAACCGTGCGAGCTATCACAGCGAATCTCGAAGCACCGTCGGACAAAGTTCAGGCGCTCTATCATTTTGTCACGTCGAAGATTCGCTACGTCGGTATCGAGTTGGGACAAGGTGCCTATCAGCCATCGCCAGCGTGTCAGGTGTTTAAGATGCGATACGGCGATTGCAAGGACAAGACCACACTACTGATTTCGATGCTCAATCTAGTCGGGATCAAAGCGTTTCCGGTACTGCTCAATCCGACGCCCTATGAGCGGGTTGATATTGAGATTCCATCGCTTGGACAGTTCAGTCACGTCATCACGGCAGTTCCCAGAGACGGCGGTACGCATCACTGGCTGGATGCAACATCAGAATGCAGTTACGGCGATCTCCCCGCGAGCGATCAAGGGCGCAAAGGGTTCGTAATCGGAGAGGTGCAGGGCGAATTCGTGGACATTCCCGCTTTTCCCCCCGAATCCAATAGGTTAATCGTCAATATGGAAATTAGGCTGAGTGAAAGTGGCGGACTTCACGGCAAAATGCGCGTCGATACGAGCGGGCAGTACAACCTCGAAGCCCGCTTGCAATACAAGCCGGTCCACCCAGGTGAGTGGACCGATACGTTTGCTGGGGAACTCAGCGCTCAGTTTCCTGGCGTCAGGATTGATCGCGTGACAATCTCTGATCTCAATAATCTCATCGTACCAGTTCACGTCGAGCTCGAGTTTACCGTCGAAAAATATGTCAAACGGATCAATGGGAGTCTCCTCTTTCCGCTGCCGAGCGATGAGTTCACAGATTATGCGGAACTCTTTGCAGCGATTGAACGAAAGTACCCGCTCGAGTTCAGCTATCCGCTGCAGATGGAGAAGACCATTCGGATTGCCCTGCCGCAGGGATGGACAGCTGCGCTGCCGGAAGATATCCAAGTGGCGCACAGCTTTGCCAGCATGGATCGCCAGTACGAATCTGAGGGGAACGAGATTCGTTACAAACTCCAGTTCACACTTAAGAATCCAATCATTTCACCCGAGGATTATCCCGCCGCGAAGCGGTTCTTCGAGACCTTGGCGCGCGAAGATAGAACGCAGCTAATCTTGCAGAAACCCGTCAAACGTAAAGCCTGAACCGAAGAAATTTGGTTGGAATGCCACATCAACAACACCGCCCTAAATCAATACCTAATGCCGATTTCGATATGGTGGAGCTTAACTGTGAGATTCTCGCAATACCCGGAGTACGCCGATGACTACAACCGTCTGATAGAACTCCTTGCTCAGCTCCAACATCACGCCGAACCGCAAATCCGCTGGGTCCACCGTGCCACCAAGCGCATCGTGGCAGACGAGGAAAAACTCGGTATTTTTTCCGGTTCATTCAATCCGCTCACGGTTGCCCATGTCAAAATGATGGAAACGGCGGGTGCCAATTTCAATCTGCAAGAGATACTTCTACTCCTAGCAAAAGCGAACGTCGATAAAAACGTGTTTGGACTTTCTCTGGCGGATCGACTGTTGATGCTCAAGCTGTACGCTATCAGCCGAGAAGATATCTCGGTCGCTGTGTGTAGCCATGGGCGGTTCATTGAGAAACTTCGTGCGTTGAAGGTTGCGTATCCTCCCAGCACCCATTTCTCGTTTATCGTCGGTTACGATACGTTTGTACGAATCTTCGACGCCAAATATTACACCGACATCCACACCGCCTTGAAATCCTTTTTCGATCGGTGCCGTCTAATCGTCGCGAACCGTGAGGCACATAATGCAGATGCTGTGAGAAAATTCCTTGAACTGCCGGAGATTCGTCGCTATGCAAAGTATATAGACCTGATTCAGTTGCCCAGTTTCTATGCCGAAATATCTTCGACCCAAATCCGTACACAGATTGAACGCGGAGATTCGATCGATAGTCTCGTCCCTCCATGCGTAGGTGAATTCCTTAGTGCGACTCATGCGTATCGGTCGAAGTAGGTGCCGGACATAATGTCGGTGGCGTACCGCTTCCCTCAAAAGGAATTGATACGACTTTGCCCGTTGCGAGCATCTGTTTTGGTGTAATCGGTGACAAAGACGATTGCTCAATACCATCTTCTGTGCGACCGCCTACGCCTACTTTTTGATGTCGGGTTTGATGCGGTGTTGGTGGAGTATGTCGGCGATTTTAGCCCTGCCGCTTTCGACTTCTTCTCGGTCAATCCGTACTTGCAACAATCCCGCAATAAACTGAGTGGTTTCCCAGTCCACATTCGAGCTATCGAGTGGAATGTCACCGCTCTCATGTCTGGCATTTGTATCAGCGCCTTTACCAATTAACAGTTCCGCGACCTCAACTTTCCCGAAAAAGGCGGCGCCGTGCAGCGCTGTTCCACGGTCCCGGTTCGTAGCATTGACATCCGCCCCACTCTGGATGAGAAGTTCGGCGATTCCGACCTCGCCGACAAAAGCCGCCCAAGACAACGGCGTCACCCCAAATTTACTATCTCTCGCGTTGACATCTGCCCCAGCGGTTAAATGTTTCCTGACAGCTTCGGTGTTTCCGGTCTTTGCTGCAGTACAAAGCTCATCGTGGAGCGGGCTGGCGGTCTGAGCGCCGTGTTGGTGGAGCAGCGCTTTAACCTGAGTCCTACCGCTTTCGACTTTTTCCCGGTCAACCTCAACCCGTAACAGCCCGGCAATAAACTGAGTGGTTTCCCAGTCGACGTTCGCGCTATCCAAGGGTGTGTCACCGCTCGCATGCTTGGCGTTTGTATTTGCGCCGTTATCAATCAACAGTTCCGCGACCTCAACTTGCCCGAAAAAGGCGGCGCCGTGAAGCGCCGTTCCGGCATCTCGATTCTTGGCGTTTACATCCGCCCCACTGCGGATCAGAAGTTCGACGATATCCCTGTGGCCGACAAAAGCCGCCCAAGCCAGTGGCGTAATCCCGTACTCTCTGTCCCGCGAGTTAACATCCGCGCCAGTTCCTAAATACTTTCTGAGCGCTTCGATATTTCCGTTCTTTGCTGCAGCACAAAGTTCATTACGATGTGGGTTCGCGGATCGGGCGCCGTGTTGCCGCAGCAGCGCTTCGACTTGAGCCCTGCCGCTTTCGACCTTTTCTTGGTCAACCTTTATCTGCAGCCAACCGGCAATGGCTTTGGTGGTTTCCCAATCCGCCTCTAAGCTGTTCATCGGAGCGTCGCCGTCATCGTTCCTGACATTTACATCTGCACCATTTTTTACCAGCAGTTGGGCGATCTCATATTCGCCGAGAAACACAGCAGTATGTAAGGGCGTATTGCCATCGTTGTTTCCAGCATTGATATTTGCACCTTTCAGGATGAGCAGTTCGACCGCGTCAATCTGACGCCCAAGCGCCGCCCACGACAAGAGCGTCACCCCAAATTTGCCATCCTTAGCGTTGACATCTGCACCCTCAGCCAAGTGCTGTTCGATGGCTACGGTGTTCCCGGTGTGGGCGGCGCTCCAAATCGAGTCGGGTTTTGGTTTGAACGTGTCCTCTTCCCTAATGACAAACAGCTCCTTCGGTTCCGCGCGCCATTCCGGCATTCCGTCCGCTGTCTCCTCGAGAAACTCGGCGCGGCGATGGCGGATGAATTTCCGCGTTTCGTCCAACGCCTGGGCGTATGTGTAGCCTTCCTTCTTCCGTCTGTCCTCATCATAAAAGGAGAGCTGGGATTCGATCAAATTCGGCGTGACCAGTGCTTCGATCCGGTCGAGTTGGGCGAGCAATTCCGACTCGATCCAGTGCTTGTTCATAATCCTCCTGAGTGTCTCGGCGTAACGTTCCCGCCCAGCTTCTAGTTGATAGAGCTTGTGAGCAATCAAACCTTGTGTCTTGACAGAGATCGGGGCACGTGGATTATATTCGAGCTTACTGAACTTAACAAATAGCGAATCCGCACCCCACGGTATAAAGTGGAATTTATCGGTCTCCGGGTTCAGATAAAAGAAGTAGTTGTTGCTGTTCCCGGAGTATCCGTCCCAAAAACCCAGCAACCCTTCCAACGCCCAGAAGGTGTAAAACGAATCGAGATGAACCAACTCGCCAATCGCTTGCCCAATATCTTCGTCATCGCGTTGCAGGGCTGTGATGAGTTGACTAATCTTCTCCCGTCCCGGCTCATACGCTCCCGTTTTGTGCTCGAAACTCCCTTCCCATCCTTCGTAGAAATCGACGTATGGTCCCTCATACAGCGTGCCGTCGCTGTTACCGAATGCCCGTTCCAGCAACGAACGACGAACGGTTTCGACATGGGAATAGATGCCGAGGTCCACGTCATTGACCTTCACGCTCGCATAAGCACACCGCGGCGCGGGGGAACCAGCGGCGTTAAACAGGGCATAACCCATAAATTGGCTCACCAAACTCACGTCCTGTTGGTTGTTGTTCAATGTTAGGTTGGTCAAGCCCTGAATACCGCCATTTTTGTCAATGTGATTGAGTTTAATCTTGAGTGACGGTCGTTCCGTGTTTAGCGATCCGAGGAACCCTTTTTTGCGAAGTCCAACATCGGGAAATTCCACCCCGTCAATCGTCACACTCGCATTGACATAGGTGTAGGGCGAATCAATCGGCGCCTCTTTGCGGCGCTCGTGCAGGGCCGATCTAAAATCCCGCGCCTGATAGCGGATGCTGTCCCAATCCTTATCCGAGACGGTGATTTGCACGTCCAACACCCGGTCGGTCGGGAAGAGATCGTCCAACGTCAGCGCCTCGGACGCGGCACAGTTGACGGCAACCCAAAGGCAGACTACCGCTGTAAATCCAATAATTCGTTGCGTTTGCGTCAAGTCCATCGTTTTTGTATCCTTTTTGAATGTGGTGATGGTAGTTTCTCGCCTCATACAATACAGCCGAAACACGCTACACACCGTTCTCCGCGGCGCTCATGGAGTTAAGAGTAGGTTGGGTTGAACAATCTTCAATCATAAAATCGAAGATGGGATCCCCTCTATTGATGCAAATGTGAGGGGTCAGTCTTGCTTTTGCTAATCACTAGCCACTGGCAACTAGTCACTGTTTCTAAAGTGAAACCCAACGTTTCTTAATCACTGCGTCAGTTGGATTGAGCGTCAGGTTTCATTCTATCTATTAAAAAACAGTGTTGTTGAAAAGCAGCATCTCAATTGTCCTTGATAGGGATTCGATTTTAACCGTTCGACCGCACCTATATCACTTCAAGGCGGAACCCCTTCGACATATTGGCGGCTCGGCAGATGATTCCGTACTGCAATTCCCTCGATGCCAATAATACCAACTTCAATTTCTTTCATGATAATTTTTCAGTCCTTTTTTCTGATGTGCCTGAAACAAGGGCAATGTCGAACAGAATGACAGCCACAACGCTGGTAGCGGAAACTGGAACGCAGAGAAAGCACAACTTTTCTCAGTCCATTGATGCCTTTAGTTACTCGCTATTCTTGATTCATTAATGCGGACACAGCTTTCTTCAATTCAGTTTCATCCTTTGAAACAGATGACAGCCTTTCGGACAGTTCAGCCAAAACCACCCTAACATCCCTAGCAAGTTCCAAACATCTCTCATCAGACAATTCATGCACACCTCGACTAAGCGCACGATGCAGCAAAAGAATTGGGCTCTGGCCATAAATCAGTAGGCTTTCCGGCATGACATCCTTTGCAATATCAAGTGCTCTTTTAAATTGAGTTTCCCCTATTGCTTCATGCAATTTCTTGATTTTGCCTTGTGGCACCCCGATTTTCTCAGATACTTTGACTATTTCCTCCAAAATCCTATTCTTCTGCTTTTCCACGACCCTGCGATAATAAGTAAAAGCACCGATGCCGAGTCCCTGATTCTCACATCTTCTACCTTTTAAAAACTCCTCTCTATCAGGTCCAATGAGTTTGATAAGCCGTGGAGGAACGTGTGGACCATACGGTGGAAACTCACCAAACTTATAACAATTCCCGTGAGGGTGCCCTGCCTTTTGAGTTTGCGCCGCCAAAAAATACGTTTTTCGTGTCTTTTGGCAGTTTGAGCACTGGTAAGTAACGTAGAAATAACTCATTTCATTCTCACTTATGTTGTTTCCCTCGCTTGAAACATTAACGGAACGAAAAAATCTAACTCCATTGCACAACTCATCGGAACAGTGAAGCTGAAGTATTGGCGAATTAATCGCGTAGCGGCCTAGGTATGGGTGCGTGACCAAATCAGTGATATATGCTATTTGATTCGGGGGCGTACTTTCCAAAAACTCGGCGATTGTCCGGGATTGTAATTCTATCTGTGTCTGTTTTTGCTCGTCGCTATACGTCATTGATTAACCTTTGAAATAACTCCAATTAACAACACTCAGTTCAGTTGGGGAGTCGTATGCCAGTGACTCATGACAAACCAAAACTAGTCGCAATCTTAAAGCGATGTTATGAATAGGTTTACCTCATGGTTGCCACGCAAATCTCAACCCAGAACTAAGCCTTCTTCAATTACTTGCTGCATCACCCAATTACATGGCTTTGTTATCAGCCTTTTGCCTCAGATTTTGATTAACCCAATCACACAGCGAAACAACTTGATTTTCATTCGTTGAATGCGCCCCATTTGACAGAGTGTGATTATACAGTCGATCGTAGATTTCTCTAGCCATGATATTTTCTATGGCTGCCCCCACAAAAAATGCCTTAGGGGGACAATTTTTATCTGAGAAAGTCATTCCGATTAAGGATTTATCGAGTTCCTCTATTTGCCCCAAAAGCATATCGTCTGTAACACTCTTGGATTTTCTTAATCTCGGGGATAGCATCAACTGGCATTCTTCAAAAATTTCCTCTTTTTTCAATGATGATTTCTTATAGTAGCTAATGATCTAAGTAAACTATCCCGTAACCTCGCTAGTCTGCTTGACTCACCTGTAGTGTAGCCGTTTATCAGCCTCCCTTACCGCCCTTAGCATCCAAATCGCGGGGTAATTGCCACCAGTTTCCCTTTCTCTTATGCACCGTTCGCCTTACAGAAATTACATCGGCATCTTCTGGTTTGAAATCAACAGCATCTTGCTGTAAAGGCGGAGCTTCATTTAGGTTCTTCAATTCCTTAACGAGTTCGGGATTCGAATCTGGTTGAACTGGTGGCTCTTGTGCGTATTCTCGCCATCCAGGTAAATGTTTATCCCACGCTTCCGATACGATTGTCTCAATTTCGACCGGCGGGTACGGCGCAATCTGCATGACTCCTTTCTCTTTCACGCTTTCCGGCAAGGCGGAGTAGTGTTTATCTAGGAACGATAGGGCTTTCTTTAAATCTTGTCCCCAAATGAAACTCTGGTCCTCTCTTACCAAGAGTGGGGCACATTGACGATGAAGTCTGTCCGATGAGACGAACACCTTACTGAAGGGAAGATAGTATAGATAAGCCATATCCACACGATTTGAGGGGCGATCCGGCGAAATAAGACATGATGCAAGAGCAATGTGAAAAAGAGCATCTACGGTCAAAACATGTGCCGCATATGGAGCAAAGATTGACAGAGGCAGGCGATTGGAATTTGACCAGTGTTCCATTATTGAGTTGCGCCCTTCTTCCGGAATATCAAGAACAAGGAACGCAATTTCCAGCATCTCGAGAGTCTTGTCGTTTTTGTTCACGAGATTGTCAGCAATTGACTTGGCTTCGTGTAACGATTTGCAGTTAAATTCTGATATTCCGAGACTGCGAAATCCATCCGCAATCTCCTCCAAATCGTGAGATTCAAGATTTTCTCGCCAGTCACTCGCAATTTCGTGCTCAATGGCGTCAAACTCCCTTGACTGCCAGCGAAGAAAAGCTTCCTCTTCGGGCGATTGCTCGTAAACAACTCCCTTGTGTTTTTCTGATTTCACTTGCCGACTGACGAATCTTGGAATTTGGCCAGTGAGTGGAACATGACGCCCTAGCATATCGTAAATTGCCAATCTCGCATGATGCGGTATTGGTGCACAGTGCATTTCCGGAAACTTGTCTGCGATTATTCCAACTTCTTGCTCAGGAGATCTGCGTAGCTTCGGCTTTTTCAAATCCGCTAGTGTCTCAACGTAGAAGATTGGGCATATAGCGGGATAGAAAAAGTTATCAAACCACATAGATTCATCAACTGAAAGCGACTGGAGGAATGATTTATCGAATAGCGTAATTGGTCCCATTTCTCTCGCTCCTTTTCCGGTCTTTCACTTATAGATATTTTCTGAGAATCGCATTTCTGTGCTCGGTGGCGTTATCAATTACGGCTTGGGCTTGAGGGATTTTTGCGTCTAATTGTTCGACTTCTGCCACAAACTGCTGTGGAATGTCAAGCGGAGGAACAAGGATTCTATTTATTTTCTCCCATGACGTTCTAGGTAGTTGTTGACCGCTGACTGTTTTGACCACCTCAGAATTAAATACATCAGACAGAAAATAGTGTGTGTAGAAAGTAGCTAAATTGGGGTCATAAGGTCTAAGCACCAATATGTCAGTCGAACAGATTCCATATATGTTCGCTAAATATACTTTATTCAAGTTCGGTCTGAGCTTGCCATATAAAATGTCACCTCTACGAAAGACATTTTTATTGCTTTTTATCGTAGAATAATCATATTGGATGTTTCCTAACAATACACCAGTTTGACTTTCAATATGTTCCAAGCCAATATAACAAACGATGCCGTTTTCTTCTTGTGGGTTAACAACATCGGAAATTTTATCAACTACTTGGTTTAACCTTGAGGTCTTTTCAACAGAATTAACTAATTCTTCAATTTTCTGTTTGGATGCGGTGATAGTTTGGCGGGCTTCGTCGGTTTCCTGATCTACTGCCTCACATTCATTGGCAATCTGATACTGTTTTTCGAGTGGTGGGAGAGGAATTTTGAAATTCTTTATCTTTGTAGCATTTATTTCTTTATAAGTCATCCCTACTGATAACGTGGCAATTTCTTTGGCATAAATTTTTAGAACATAGTATAAATATTCGTAATGAAGCACATCAGGATTGCATATAAAATTTTTATAACCTTGATTAGGTTCTGTTGACATTTCAACGGAGCCAGATAAGCGTGGAGACAAAACTTAGAAATCCGAAATAGCGGACAGCCAGCTTCTCGAAACGAGAGAAGATACGACGATACCATTTTATCTTGTTGATAAAACATTCAACCAGGTGTCTCTCTTTGTATAAATGTTTGTCATATGTTCTTTGAGCGCCACGATTACGTCGAGGCGGTATCACCGCCGTCGCTCCATTCGCTTCAATAACGTCGATAAAACTGTCCGAATCGTATCCCTTGTCTCCAATTGCATGCTCGCTGTTATAGCCAACTATCAACGCTTCGGCTTCAGCTATGTCGTGTCTCTGACCGGGAGTTAGCTGGAGTCTAAGCGGATTACCTAGTGCGTCAACTGTGATATGAATTTTTGTGCTAAAGCCGCCCCGAGAGCGTCCTAGCGCTTGGTTTTCAGCACCTCCGTTTTTTTTGAGGCTCCAGCCGCGCATGGGTGAGCCCGGCAAATGGTAGTATCAATAATAAGCCACTCCATATCTGGGTCGGCGGTAAAGTAGCAGTGCATCTGTGAGAAGATTCCTTTGTCACACCAGTTACTAAACCGCTTGTAAATGGAGTTCCAATTTCCATAGGCAGTTGGCAAGAGTCGCCATTGAGCACCGCTACGAGTCACCCACAGAAGGGCTTCGACGAATCGTCGAGTAGCAGTTTCGTTGCGGACATAGATGTTGGAACAGCTTAGAAGAAACGGGTATATCTTTCTCCATTGGTCGTCAGGTAAAGTTATGGGCATCATTCTTCTATTATGCCAACCTTATAACCAAATGTCAACAGAACCTAGTAGCTGTTGTTACTTTTGCAATACAGACATCACCAATCGTAGCTCGACTTGAAAAAATCACAGTGTTGATTGGTAATAAAACGGCACTACTGTTATTCAATCCTTCTTGTGTAATTTTTCTTTCTGTGTCATAGAGATATTTATGTTTGGTATCTATTAAGGTAGCCCAACATACATCCCCGTAACTCCAATAATCATGGTTTTCAGTGTCAGGAGTTCCGCCATTTTTAACCTCTGCAACTTCTCCTAACTTCGCCTTATCCCACTTAGTTTCAATATCAATATTCTGCTTTGGGTTAAGACTGATGGTTTTAGTAAAATTTATGCGGCTAAAATCCAACATATCGGTGAGATTGGCATAGTGGCAGTGATCGGGTAGTGGGCCGGTGGTTTCTCCGATGAAATTGCGTTTTATTGCCGTGTTTATTTTCGTGTCGTTGTCTAAGTCATTTGGGTCAAACAGGGGCGTGATAATATCGTTGACCGTGTCGCCACCGGTGTATTTAATGCCCTCCCTGCCTTTCGCTTTGCTCCACTCGTAACCTAAAAATTGCTTTTGTTCTTTTTTATCGCTCGGCGCATTGACAATCAGCACTTTGCCAGCCTGCGTGTGTGCCAAAATAAAGTGATAGAGTTTGTCCTTTTCTATAGCGTGTAGATACGCAATAAAACGTTTCCCTAATTCTGCCGATTGTTCTGCATCTGTTTTATTTCTGAATTCCTTAGATTTTTCTATTTGTTCTAACTCTTTATCTGGCTTGAAGTCTTGTTCGTATTGCTTGAAAATATCGTATTCCAATAGTTCGGCACGTGGTTCAAGGCTGGTTTGACCAAAGAGTTTGATGTATTCTTCATAAGGAATTTCAATATGCTTGCAATATGCTTGAATCAGGTCATGGTCTTGATATTGTATTGTTTCCTTATCACCTTCAAAAAAGTTTTTCACTCGATTGTAGTACTGTTCGGCGGGTTCGGGTCTTGGTTCTTTCCGTTTTAGGAAAAGCACGACCGTATTCGTGCTTGTCTTGCCAAAGGCACCCTGACTCAACTCGGTAATACTCACCAGATCAAAAAATTGTAATAGGAGTTCACGTGTACAGGTGTAAACTGCATTAGCATTAGACAGAATACTGGATGGAACAATAACACCCACTACTCCATCGGGTGCCATTAGGTGGTAAATCCGTTCTAAAAAGAAGCATTGAATTGTGTTGGTCTCGCTATCTTCACCTGTGGCTTGGATAAGTTGATACTCTTTTTTATCGTCCTTGCTCAAAGTATGTAAAAATTCTTTCACTGCAAAGGGTGGATTCGCCACCAAGATATCATAACTTCCGAGTGAAACTGCATCAAGGTGATAAATAAGGGCATCGGTATCCAATACCTTAATCTGCCCTTGACCGTGCATAAAAGCAGCAACCTTGGCGACTTTTGCCAAGCGATCCTCTTTTTCTATGCCGATAATGTGACTGTAATAGAGTTCTCTTTTCTGTTCTTCAACTAACGGCATTATTTGATGGGCATATTCATTTAGGAAATGCCCTGAACCGCAGGCGAAATCAATCGCTTTAAGCGGTTCGGTGTTCTCTATAATTTTTTGCTCAAGTGGCAAAGAACCGACGATAAATTTACAAATTGGCAGCGGTGTGAAAAACTGCCCTTCGGACTGCTTGACTCCATCGTCAAGAAATAGTTCAAACATCTCACCCAAAAATTGGTTTTGTTCATCTGTTTTGAGTCCTATCCCTTGCCACATCTGCACAATTTCTAACAGGATTTTAGCGTTTCTTTTGAACAATTCTTCGTTGTGGGTATCCATCAAGGAGAAAGCAGAATTGGTGTAAAACTTAAGTTCCCTAAAATATTTCTGTATCTGTTTCTTGGTGGCGTTGGTGTCATTTCTGACAGCCCAAAAAGCGCTGTCAATTTGTTCGTTGCTGATGTAGCTAATTTCTTTGCCCAGAAATTTATTCATCCCTGTTTTATAGAGGTTTTGCAGTCTATCGACAAAATCAAAGTAATTGTCGTAAGCGATACCCTTCCAAGAAAATTTCAGATCGGTTTTGTTGTCCTCTTCGTCAACCAGTTTGCATAGAAACAGATTGACCAGGACCTCAAAGGCTTGTTCGCGCCGTGCGATGTTGTGTTGTCTTAGAATTGTTCGGAATTTATGGTATTTACCATCTTTTTTAGCATCGGCTGCCTCAATTGGATCGGTATCGTCTTCAAGGGTGTATTTATTTTTACCTATTTGGTAGGGTTGAATGTTAGGTTCAAAGATACCGCCTTCTGTGTATTCCCGTTCGTAGGTATCACGCCAAACAGCGTAGCGGTCTTCAACGTCGGTTGCTTCAGCAAAAGGTCGTAGTTTATCATTTTGCGCTAAAATCTTCTCATTGTCACGATGGGCAATAATTCTCTGGTCAGTCCGGATTTTATCGTCCACAAAGTCAGAAGCGTAAAGACAGAGATATTGTGTTTGGTGGATCTGTTGTGCATAACTGAATAATTGGTCACCATTTTGTAGTGTTTTCCACCATGCCCTTTCAAATTCCTCTCCTGCCGTCTTACATTCAATAAGCAGCAAAGGATTATTTTCGTGGTCTCTAACCAATATATCGGCGCGTCCTCCGCTGGCACCGTGTCCAATTTTCCACTTGGGTTCAAGTTCTAAATGTTCAGCTTTGTAGCCTTTTTCGAGTAGCCGATGCACACACTCAAATACAACAAAATTCTCATTCTGCAAGAGATTGCATATATCATCGCGATTGACTGTTAGCCGTCGATCTTCGGGATAAATTATTTTATTATCAAAGTCAACCTTTAAGGTCGCCTCACCAATTGTTTTTTGGAAGATGCTCCCTTCCGCCGTAAAACCGAGCGTTTTGAGCAATTCTTTAAAGTTGTTTTTTGTTATCATTGTGATGTTTCCGTTGGTTGAATGGGCTTCTACGGAAGGTGTTCATCTATAAATGCTCGCACACCGATCACCATCGCTAAAACCTCTGCGTAAGTAATTTCGCTAAATCTGCCATGATCAGCGTTGTTTCGCGTCTCTCCCTACGCAGTGATCTGCTTGCTTTCAGATTCCGAAATCACCTCGATCTGCTTTTACGGCTGGCAGAGTGCCGCTTGCATATTCGATATAGTAGTTCGCATCCGATCGTAGCCGACGCCACTGGCATCACACAGCCGTCTCAGCCCGTCTTCTATGGCGGCGCCCGGCAGAAACGCGGCGATTTCCAGTTGCATCTGCTTGTCAGACTAACTCTGGTCGGTATGTGAGTTGTTGCTCTTCCAAGTTCCTCAATATCGCTTCATCCAAAAACATGCCTGGCTTCATAGATTACTCCGCATGCGATGCGAATCCGAGTTTCCCTCAGACATAGCACAGACCGCCCATTTGTCGCGCGCTACGACGACAGAATTGTAGCAGACTCCGCGAATCGCGTCAATTATTTATCGTGCTGGTTGTGGCTTGGATGAGATGATATTTGGAATCTTGATTTCGCTTATTATGCGGTGATTTCGCAAATCAAAAAAACTGTGCGATGCGGCTGAAAGCTAGACAGGAAAAGTGTTCCAGGCGTCAGAGTCTCTAAAGCCGCAGCGGAAATAAGTTGAGAATGCTCATTTTGAAGGATTCGCTTTTAACCGTACAACCCAACCTGCAGCGCTGCCGGTTTCTGAATTTTTCACGCCTTCGTTTGCACTTTCCGTCGTTTCGTTCTCAAGGGGGCACAAACTTCCCAAGAATCTTCGGCTGAGATGCCCCTGTGGACTGCGGCATGTTTCCTGGATTTCCATGTACTGCTTCGTTGGCAAGTACCGCGAAAGCAATTGCCTCCTTTGCATCGCTCGGTATTCCGTAGGTATCAATTGCTTGAACGGGAATCGGATGGAACAGGGTTTTCAACCGCTGCATTAGTGTCAGATTATGCACGCCTCCACCGCTGACGGCGATTTCATCGACAGGATGGTGCGGAAATAGAAAACGATTGTAGTATTCAAAAATTGTTCGCGCGGTAAATTCCGTCACTGTCGCAACCGTATCCGAATCTGACAGTTTCCTCGCGCCCGCCTGCTCGATTACGTGGCGGGCAAACTCCCTGCCGAATGCCTCCCGCCCGGTCGTTTTGGGTGGGGTTGCGCAGATGAATGGGTGTTTCAACCATTCCGCTATCAATAGCTCACACGGCTGTCCGCGCGCCGCGAGCTGACCTCCGCGATCATACGTCACTTCACTGTGTGTCGTTATCTCCATGACCGCATCAATAATCATATTCCCCGGTCCGGTATCAGCGGCGAGAACATCCGATGCACCGGCGCCCGCAGGGATGAGCGTCACGTTGGAGATACCGCCGATATTTTGTAACGCAATCGACCGATCACTTCGCCGAAAGAGCAGAAAGTCGACGTAAGGCACAAGCGGCGCTCCTTGTCCGCCCGCGGCGAGGTCGGCGACTCTGAAATCCGCGATCGTTGGAATTCCTGTGCGATGCGCAATCACAGCCGGTTCCCCGAGCTGCAATGTCGATGGAACATATTGCGCGTTTTTCTGGGGTGGTAGGTGATAGACCGTCTGACCGTGTGAGCCGATCAAATCTATTTCGTTGTTATCCAATGCGGCGTCCCGTATTACTGTGAAAGCTGCATCAGCAAAAACCTCCCCAATAAGAAAGTTCATCTGACAGATTGCGTCAACGCGGCTTGTTTCAGGCTGGAAGAGATTAAAGATGCGATGTCGGACTTCTGCCGAAAAGGGGAGCGCGTTGAATGCGAGGAGCTCAACCCGTGTCTCTAAACCGTGTCCTCGAATTTGGACAAGCGCGGCGTCAACTCCATCGGCGGAGGTGCCGGACATTAAACCGATGACGTTTTTCGTCTGTTTCTGGCATAGTTGATAGAAGGATTTCACCGTCGTAGCATCCTGTATGTTTGCGCTAAATTCCTTATCCGATTTCGCACGCTCCGCTCAATTGTACAGTAGATACGGACGGCGTTGCTCCTTAAACTCTGATACTTCAGTCTGCCAGGAGCGAACAATTTCAGTGGGAGATTCGCCCTCCATGAGCCTCAACCGGAGTTCATCAGTTCCAGCCAAGAGATCGAAGAAGTAGCGACCTCCGTTGTGCAGAAACTCAAACTGATCCGGATAGTTGCGCCGCGCCGTTGCGATGAAATGGAGGGCAACATCAACAGGTCTCAATTCGTCTCGATCTGTAATGTGAACCTGCACGCCGTGACACAATTGCTCGGCGTATTTGGAAAAGGTGGGTGTGAAGTGGATTGGACGGAAATGCGTACCGGGCAGGTCGAAATTGTTGAGTGTTTCCGCCCATCTGTCCGAATCAATCCACGGTGCGCCAATCCACTCAAACGGTTTGGTCGTACCGCGTCCTTCTGAGAGATTTGTGCCTTCAATCAGGCAGGTGCCGGGATACAGTGTCGCTGTTTCGACCGTTGGCATGTTCGGAGAGGGAGGCACCCACGGCAACCCCGTCTGATCGTACCACATCGCCCGTCGCCAATTGCGCATTGGGACGACGTCAAGTTGACTTGAATCCTGCCGCAATCTTGACGGGATATCTAGTACAAGCTCCTCCTTGAAAAGCCGTGCGAGTTCACCGACCGTCATCCCGTGGCGGATCGGGAGCTTGGTCGTCCCAACAAACGATTGAAACGCCGGTTGAAGCAGGTTTCCCTCAACGCGATCGCCGCGGATCGGGTTCGGACGATCGAGAACGATGAAGTCCACATTGTTGGACGCAGCCGCTTTCATCGCATGCAGCAGCGTCGAAATATTCGTGTAAAAGCGCGAACCGACATCTTGGATGTCGTATATCAGGACATCAGTTCCTGCGAGCATCTCCGGTGTCGGCTGCCGTGTCTCTCCATACAAGCTGTGGACTGGAATCTGAAACGGTGGGTAAATCGTAGAGGGAATCTGGATTGCATTTTGAACGCTCCCTCGAATCCCGTGCTCTGGACTGAACAGTGCCGGAAGCTGAACTTCCGGGTGTTTTGCGAACATCGTCAGGTTGCTCTGAAACTGTTCATCAATTCCGGTTTGGTTGGTGATTAACCCAACCGACCGACCTTCAACAAGTGCCAACTGCTCTCTGAACAAAACGCTTAAACCGACTTCAGTCATCGTGATTCTCATGATTCATCGAAGTCCACGTCTTTGCCGAGATTCATCGGCACGGCGCTTCGGAGGTGCAAATCTCGTTGCGGGAACGGAATCGTAATTTCTCGCTCGCGAAACGCCTTTACGATAGCAAAATTTAAATCGCTTCTCACAAAATACTGGCGCGACGCATCCTTGAGCCACACAAGCAAATCGAAATTCAGCGAGCTATTGCCAAATTCCAAAAACTGTATCTTCGGTTCCGGGTTGGGTAACACTTCTGGATGTGCCCGTCCCACCTGCAACAAAGTCTCGGCGACCAAGTCAACCTCTGATTCGTAAGACACGCGGACAGATACGTGAATACGGACTTTTGTATCTCGATAGCTCCAGTTGGTTACGTTTTCTGATATGAAGTTTGTATTGGGCACAATAATCGAAACATTGTCCAACGTATCCACGGTTGTGCTGCGTCCCCTAATTACACGAACCTTGCCCTGAACACCGCCGACCTCCACAAAATCGCCCACCTGCACCGGACGCTCAAACAACAGGATGAGCCCGCTGACGAAATTACTGGCAATGTTTTGTAACCCAAGGCTGATTCCCACCATCAGCACGGCGGTCACCGCAGCCAATCCCGTCAGTTTAATCCCCGCTTGATCCAAGGCAATGTAGGTGCCCAGACACATTATCGCATAGTGCAATACGCGGCAGATGGTTGCTTGTGTGCCTTCCCTTATGCCCATCCGACCGAATACATTCCGCCGCAGCATGCGCTGCAGCAACCGCGATCCCCAAAACGACCCCGCGATGATTAACAGAACCGTCATCAGGACAGCAGGTGTTATTTTCACCTGTCCAATAGCGCCAAGCTCTTTCCCCAGAATTGCGCGTATCTCCTCCCAGCTCATCACGCTCTATCCTCCTGGACTAAAACAATCAGATTATCCAGTTCTTTAAATAGGTACGTTTTGTCATGCTCTGGATTTAACTCGATCGCACCTTTTGCTAGGTGTACCCCCAGTGCGATTTCGCCGCGGCCATAAACAACCTCCTGAAGTGTTCCAAAAGCTATCTCTCGATCTGTTACGCCAAACTCTGAAACTGGACGAAAAACAACCTCTGCACCGCCCGCCCCAAACAGTTCCGCATACACTACGTTGAGTTCCCGTCGCAACGCAACTTGTGCCAATACATGGCTTGACATCATCGGAGTAACCAATGTCTCTGTCTTTTCGCTTTGAAACAGTCTGACATTGTCCACATCCATTAAATCTACCAAGATATCCGGTTTTTCCGTAATTCCTTGGAGTATATTCTTCAGCACCAGATGCCCCACGATTGTCCGTGCATCGGACTCTTCCTGTGTCTCTAACCAATCACTCCCCATTATCACTACATTGTCGTAACTGCCCGGATGGATAGCTTCCAAATCTGACAGAGAGGTATAATCACCTTCGTAATGGCTTACCTTCGCGCGGTGCTGGTCAATCCGCGTTCAAATTTGTGAATCTTCTGATTGAGCCACTGCGTCATAATCGCGATTCACGACCCCATGAAGAGAACGTAACCAAGGATTGTTAACGCCGTAGCAATTAAGCGTCGTGCCAACCCTTCGTCATCTCCCAAGTATCCCGGATCAGTTAAACGCAAAAATGCCCACCAGAAGCCGTTTTGTTGTCATTAAAGGAAGCGTCCGTAGCCTGTGCACTAGAAAACCGCCAACGACAGCGACTAAGCCAACCAGTGACGCAATGAAAAGCAATCGTGAGTGCGCACCGCGCAATAGGAATTGCTCAAGCTGAAACTTAAGTCTATTCTTCAGCCGGTCAAACATAAACACGTTTCAAAGATAGACACTGGGGTAAGATATCACGCTCTTATCCAAAATGTATTGCTTGGGTGGATCGTTATGATTTGTTAGTATGTAAATGAGAAATAGGCAATCTGTTAATGTTACGCCACGGTAAGGTGATAATGACGTACCGAATTCAGATGAACCCTTTGAATAAAGCAGAAATGTCGTTTGCTAAATCCCACAATGAAAAACTTGAATAGTAAATGTGGCATCTCCTAGCGTTAAGACTTGGTGCACAATTCAGAACTATCGGATTGAAATCTGCTCGCTCGAATGAACCAACAGAACCTCGTTCGCCCGCTCGTAATTCCGCAGTGCATCAGCCACTGCACGCGGTTCGAGGCTGTCTGCTTTTAAGCCGGCGATAACCAGGTCAGCCTGTGAGGATCGGTGGAACACCTCTTGCTCCAGCTCGTCCATGCTGCAAGATACGGATGTCACGTTATGCGTCGAGATTGGCAGTCGCCCTTCCGTCATGAGTGTTGAGAGTTTGTTCACCTCGCGCCCCGCTTCGGTGGAGTCGAAGCAGCCAAAAAACTCGATCTCGGCACCTTTCCACTCTGGGTGCCCGACGATGATATATGCAAACATTAGCATCATCGGCGCGTTCGCCAAGGTCTCCTCTGTAACCCAGACATGAATCGATGACCGGTAGCCGAAACGGTACCTCGTCGATCGTAAAATGAGGACGTTGAACATCGAGTTCGCCGCGAGGCGAGCGCCCTGTTCAACCTCTTTAATCTCGTCGGGGTTGCCCTGATCGAACTCTAGTAAAATGCAGTTGTTCGGCAAACCAGAGACACCGGGCATTTGCAAGGTTTGAGCCAGCGCAAGCTGAAACGTCGGGCAAATCAGCGAATCGACAAAGATACCAGCTCTACTGATCTCAGTTCGTTGAATCAACCCGTCGACACGGAGGCGCGCGGCAACCTCGCTTGAGAATGAATAGTCGCCCTCGGAAAACTGGATGAACTGGCCGAACCCGTGCCGATGGCAGATCCATCGCAGCAGGTCGAAATGCCCAAGCCGACGCTCCCCGAAGCGAGTTACAGCGACAATTGATGGGCGCCATCCGTCTTCGGAGGAGATGATGCGGCTCTTCTGCAGGAATATTTGCAACCGACGCGTTAGCTGGAACATCGTCCCTTGGAAGATTGCAGTCAAGTCGCGCTGCCCGTGGTGACTACGGCGGAGTCCGAGATATGTTACTACCATGAGAAGAAGTGCGAGAAACGTGTAAAGAATGTTCATCTCAATCATCATCAGCCCGCACATAACCGCACCGAGCAGGGACAGGTA
The DNA here is from genome assembly GCA_965198175.1 of Candidatus Poribacteria bacterium. Taxonomy (GTDB): domain Bacteria; phylum Poribacteria; class WGA-4E; order WGA-4E; family PCPOR2b; genus JAPPKS01. The sequence goes on along the minus strand of OZ240245.1, from coordinate 3,761,190 downwards.
CCAGCGAGTGTGGAATGTGGGGCGATAGGACGGGTTGCCCGAGAAGTATTCGAGGAACGACACGGCGCAGAGGGCGCCGTACGTCACCATGTAGAACATGGTAAGGATTCGGGCGATGGAGTTCACACCGCCTAACACCACAAACACGATCGCGATTGCGCCCGACACACAAGTCGCATAAAATGGTTCCTGAGTTTTTCCCAAGCCCTTTTCCATCAGCCGGTTCAGCTTGGGAATGGGCAGTACGTTGTCACGCGCAAGTGCCTGCAATGTTCTCGGAGCGACCATGATCGAGCCGAGTGCTGAGGACAGCGCGGCGGCGCCCAACCCAATGTAGATCGCCGGCTGCCACATCGCTATCTTAGCCATGATGAACTGGTCGGCGGCAAGAGCTTCAGGATTCGCACTGAGCGCGAGCTTGATAGCGACGAGCGTGTAGATGACCATTCCCGCGAACGTTGCGCCAATCGTGCCGATCGGTATGCTTCGTTGAGGGTTTTTCAGGTCGCCAGATAGCCCCAAGCCAGCAATCATTCCCGTGAATGCGGGAAAACACGTGGCGAAAACCGTGCCGAAGCCGTCGTTGTTCTCAATACGTGCCGTGACGTTCAGTCCCGCCTGCCCTGTACCCTCGGGCGCTTCACCTAGGAGAAACACGGTGATTGCTGCCGCTAGGAGGCAACAGACGCCCCATAAAGCACGCACGCCCAAATTAGCTCCTCTTGTCAACATAAGTGCGATGAGGAGACCGGTGCAGGGAAGACTAACCCAGCGAGGGTCGGGGGGACTCTCTATCAATTCAATCTTTGCCGCTACCAACTTATAGATAGGGTCAAAGGCTTCCGCGAACGCGACCATGTAGAAAGCGACCGAAATCCCTTGAGAAAGATACAGGGCAATCCCAATCGATCCCCCGATGCTCATGCCGAAAGAGCGGCTAACGATGAAGTATGCGCCGCCGCCTGCGACTCGCCGGTTCGTTGCAATCTCGGATACTGCGAGTACCGTGGGAATGGTAACTAAATGTCCGAGAGCGATAATTACGAGGGTGAGCCCAAGCCCGACGTGTCCGACAGCATAACCGAACCGCAAGAAGAGAATTGCGCCGAGAATGGTGCTCACCGAGGCAAGGAAGACAGGTGCCGTGCCGAAACCGTGCCCCGATTGGGACTCCGCAGCGGTGCTGCCGAGTTTGGCTCCGGCTTGTTGTGTAGTCTTTGAAAACATAGTGAATTCTCCTATAAATGAGCAAGAATCTGGCGATTCGCGCGTTGTTGAATTAGCATTCCGGGCGCGTTCGAAATAACCGATTAAAACGATAATTTGGGGGTATTCAGGACTGAACTAGGGCGAAAAATGCATCAATGACGCTAACCAAGAATGCGCTCAAACCTGCGCTATTACTGGATCGGCGGTGGCAACACGATCCTCGCTTTTACCTTTCATTTTCGCAACCCTTCAAAATCTATCGGTAAAAATTTTTGATGGAATTTGGCTCGAAAATCAACCATGCTCGGACCGAATGCGCTGGGATGAACGCGATTCGTCAACAGGATAACAAAGGAGTTTTTTTCAAGATTGACTCGAATCGAAGTTCCGGTAAATCCGGTGTGGTAGAGCGAGCCGTCCTCCAAGATTATCCAACCTATGCTGCGCGATTCGTTTAACCCTTTCGTATGAACGGTTGCCATCTGCAGAATGCTCTTCCCAGTCAACACACCATCTCCGCCGTCAATTAGCATTTGGCAAAACTTCCCTACATCCGCCGCCGTTGAAAACAGCCCCGAATTTCCCGATATTCCTCCAAGAAAATGGGCATTTTCGTCGTGCACCACACCGACGATGACCCCCTCCCGCCAATCGTGCCGCTGATAGTTGACCATCCGTTTTTCGAAGCTGCTGGAATCTTCCGTAGCCGCACAAGTATCCGTCCACGCTCCCGGCGGATTATACCGCGTTTTAGGCATATCCAGCGGCTGAAAAATCTGTTCTTCAGCCAGGCGGTCAATTGGACTTCCTGTGATACGCTCAATAAACTTACCTAGCAAGATATACCCAAGGCAACTGTATTCAACATGCTCGCCCGGAGGATTTTCTAATGACATCTGACCTAGAAGACTAACGACCTGATCGTTTGATCCGGTTTCCAGATATAGCGCCCGCCACGCCGGCAGTCCGGAGGTATGGGTCAGCAGGTGGAGAATCGTCACTTCCCGATGCGCAAATTCTGGCAGGTGGTATTGAATTGGGGCGTGCAAATCCAAATCGCTAGATTCAGCAAGATGCATGATGAGCGTCGGAATGACGATGGGTTTTGTTAGCGAAGCGAGATCAAAGATCGTGTCACGCTGCATCAATTTGATTGCGGGCTCGATCATCCGATGCCCGGACGCTTCAAAATAAGTTAGATTTCCTCCTTCGACAATGTAAACTACCGCACCGGGGAAGACCCGCTCTGATATGCCCTTTTGAATGACGCTTGAGATTTTGGATGGGTTCATCAGCGGCTATACCCAATTCAAAGCCGGGATTGCTGGCAAGAATTTATTCCAACGGCAACGTTATCGTTACGGCTCGCGTCATTTCTATCAAGATCGCTTGCCCCGTTTGTATCGGCCGATCGGACGGAATGCCTCGAAAAATCTCGCTTGGCGGATTCGCGATAAATTTCCCATCCTCGAGGACGGCAATCCGGGACGCGTTGTTCAGTATCTGGCTTGTCCAAGCGAGGTCGCTGATCCGACCAATGCCGCTGTCGTAGTGCGGAACCCCGACGATGTTCCAGCCCGGATTGAGGTAAAGCGGCGCGTCGAGCAGTGCCCCGACGAGATGCAGCGTTCTAGGTTCTTTGAGCGCGGCGAAGATGCCCGTTTCGGCTTCAATGATTGAATCGTTAGTGCCGCCGAAGAACGGTTTCAACTCATTTTCGCCGCCGGGCGCGTCAGCGGACCCCGTTACGAGCCAGTGGACGTTCGCCGAGCCGCCGAGCACGTCAAACAGATCGCTAAGCCGCAGTATGGTTTGCGGTGCGCCGTTGACGCTGTTCACCCTAACCGGAAGGTGGAACATGCTTAATCCTTCGGGAACGGTCAAATTAAATTCAATCTGCGTGTTCGGTGCGGGGATGACCCTCACTAGAAGCGATTGTGAATCCGATTCTCTCTCGGAATCGAAGAGACTCAATCTGATTCTTGCGCTGCCATACGCGCCCGGTAACGGCTGAATTGTGAGTTGATGGCGGTTAATTTCAGCGGTGAAAATGTCGTTTTCTGACGGAGCGACTTCCCACTGCAGGCCGCCTACGTCGTCCTGCTCGTCGGACGCGTATTCGGCAAGATCGACAACCAGCGACCCACCCGCTTCGACGCGTTGAACTGGAATGGTTCCGGAAATCACGGGCGGCGTGTTCGTTGGTTGGCTGAGGTCCGTAAGCACTCCGAGAATGGTATTAGAAAACACGCGGTCACCGATGTGTTCCCCAACATCATGCCATTGGATGATTCCGTCTCTATCGATAACAAATGTAGCGGGCTTGGCGATTTTGGAGATTCCATCCCAGACCTCGTATTCCTGTATGGTCTCGCCTATATCACGGTCACTCCCGCGTGCATCTGATAGAATAGGAAACGTCACTCTGAGCCTTTGGACAATTTGCTGCTTCGACACGGCGGGCGAGTCGACGCTTATGCCGTACATCTCCGCACCGAGGGCGCGAACGGCGGCGTAGTGCGGTTGCAACTCTCCGAGCTGCCGTTGACAGTGCGGTCACCACTGACCTCGGTAGAAGATTAAGACTACATTCTCACTCCCGCGGTGATCGCTTAACGTTACAATCCGATTATCTGTGTCCGGCAGCGAGAAATCCGGGGCTTCATCGCCATTGTCTAGCCCGCCGCGAGGGTGATCTGCTTTGGCAATTTGGACGCTAACCAATGCACTGCATACGAGTACAACTGAAAATAATAGAGAAATATAACATCGCTTTTGCATGTTCAACCTCCTTGATTCGGTTGAAGAATCGACAATCTAATCCTATACGGCTAATCTGGCATCAATGCCGTTCTCAAACTTCCAGTTAATTCACTAATCCATCGCCGCTTCCTGGGGGATACCGCTACGACCGCTGCGTTGACTGTTGAACACGAAGATCGCCTCCAAAATCAGCCAAATCTCGAGCGCCAAAATAATCGCAGAAAGGACAAGCAGCAGTGGGTTATTGAAAAAAGCCTTAAAATTCAGAATCATTGCTCCCGTAGTCATGCAGATTAGGAAAAACATCGGTATCAATGTATATATGATGGGTCTTCCCGATTTCCACAGGAAAATCGTTGCGATGAGGAGCGTCAGTCCGCCGACGAGTTGGTTGCTCGCACCAAAGAGGGGCCACAATAAGAAACCGCCGGAACCAGGACCGAGATTCGGCGCTTCGACGAGCAGCGCGAGCAACAAACTCGGAACCACTGCCAGCGCTGCGCCGATGTAGCGATTTTGGAATACTTTTATCTTGTAAGCTGAACCGAGTTCGCCGATAATCAGGCGCTGTATTCGCGTGCCTGTATCTAGCGAGGTTGCGGCGAAGCTGATGACGATGACGCTGATAAAGGTATTTGCCAACAGCTCTGGAATTCTAAGCGCTTGCAAAAAGGTCGAAGCGCCTAGCACAAAATTGGTGATGCCGCCGCTGCTTGCCGCATGCCAATCGTGATAATGGGTGAGCCATTCGCTGCGACTAATTCCCGCAGCGACAGCGAGCGTCGCAAACATTGCGAGGGTTCCCTCGCCCAACATCCCACCGTATCCGACGTGCCGCGCGTGCGTCATTTTGTCCAACTGCTTTGATGTGGTTCCGCTCGAAACAAGCCCGTGGAAACCGCTGATTGCGCCGCAAGCGATGGTCACGAAGATGAACGGAAACATCGGGACAGCGCCGATAGGATTGGGGTTGATTGCAGGTGCTTGCATCGTCGGATGCGCGACAAGCAGCCCTAAAAACATCACACCTAACCCGACGAAAAGTTGGTGAGAGTTAATGTAATCACGCGGCTGCAGCAACAGCCATACGGGCAGAACCGAAGCAATGAAAGAATATGCGAGTAGGAATATAATCCATGTCACCTTTTGGCTTCCCATAATTTCGGGCACCGGAATTGGGACACGGGTTCCAACCCAGACCATAACATAAAGCAGGAACAACGCGATAATGGACGGCCAGAGCAGGGGAATCCCCTTCCTGTATAGCAGAAAACCGATGGCAAGTGCAATGAGAATCTCGAAATTGATGGGCAGAACACTTGTCGGATACTTAACAAACAAGCTGGCAATCGCATAGGCGAATACAGCTAGAACGAAAAAAATCAAAAAGTAGACGATCACCAGAAATAGCGTTCTTGCGCGGGAATTCACAAGTGACCCGGCGAGATCGCCGACCGATCGCCCCTTCCGCCTCGCAGAAACAACAAGTGCGCTAAAGTCGTGCACCGCGCCCATGAAAATTGTCCCAAGCACAACCCAGAGAATCGCTGGCACCCAGCCCCAAAACACAGCAATCGCGGGCCCAATGATAGGCGCAGCGCCAGCAATAGACGAAAAGTGGTGTCCGAACAAAACGTGCTTGTTGGTGGGAACATAATCGACGCCATCTTCGAGTTCATGCGACGGTGTCGTTTCATCGTCAGAAAGTCGAAATATCTTCTCAGAGAGAAATTTGGAATAGTAGCGGTATCCCAAAAAATAAAGAACTAACACCACAACAGCAATTACTGCAGCGTTCATAGAAGCAGAGCCTCCTAGTGAAGAGTTGACGCAATTACTGGCTTCTTTTTCTACTCAAATGAAGTTTAAGAAGGACGAACAAGCTAGAAACGAAATGGAATACGTGCCAGCCGCATACAACATTATAAAGTATACCAAATAAAGTATACCAAAGAATAATACCTTGAGTCAATAGCAGATGAACTTCGCCGAAGTTGCCCAACGTGTGCGTTAACGCACAGGGAATTGCATGAAACCAAACCTAATCCAATTCTCGTTTTAACCTATACTCCGTTCATACTTAAAATAACCTGATTATAATAAAAGGTAATTGTCAGAAATGAAAACAAAGCGCATCCCCAAAACTTTCGCTGAAGACATGGCCCAGAGTTTAAATCGCAGAAAGCAGCTCCAGGCAATGAAAAAACAGCTCTTGCGAAAAGCGCGCGAGCGCCAGAAAGAAATGGAAAAATCCGGCGTGAATCAATAATTCCCGTCGTCATAAGTTGATTTACATCGAAAAGTCGCCGTCAAGTAAGCGTATATTGTGGTGGTAGTATACCACGAGAGCCAAAACGCGCAACGCTTTAAGCAAGACTTCGACTATCAGCATTCGCGTCGAAAAAAAAACTTGACACGGTTTTGAAAATATGAGACAATATCGCGGTTTATGGAAATTTTCCGGATTGCTATGGGCGTGAACCAACAGAAGTGGGCTAGCTAAGGAAGAGCCCTATTCTTTTTTGGCTTGAGTTTGTGAAAAATTTCACAAACTCAGTAATTTGCCTTCTGTTTATTTGGAAGTAAACTTGTGAACGTCTCAATTGATTGATATCTGTCCCTCTCCCATTCGAATCCGCCGCAGATTGTTGCATAAACTTTGACAGACGGCGATAAGGTGCGCAAATACTGGTGAAAATTAAGCACGGGTTTCTTTCTTGGATTACTCTTGGTACTTTGTTGCTTCTGTTTTCTCCGATTGGATTTGCTGCGGAAGTAGAACACGATAAGGCTCACAGCGGTGAATTCCACGGCACAGATGACGCGCATCATGGGGAGCACCACGGTGTTGACGGGGCAGTCTTGCCAGTCTGGAGCGTGATTCCATTTGTCGGCATTCTGCTGTCAATTGCGTTTTGGCAGCTCGTGGCACCGGCATTCTGGCATCACCATTATGGCAAAATCTCGTTTGCATGGGCATTGAGTTTCGCGGTACCATACATTGCGATTTTTCATGGGCGCGCGTTTTATGATATTCTCCACATCTATCTGATTGACTATATCCCGTTCATTATCCTACTCTGGGGATTGTTCACGGTTGCGGGCGGAATTGTCATGCGCGGCACGCTCCGCGGCACTCCAATTGTCAACCTTGTTTTGCTACTGATTGGGACGGCAATCGCTTCGTGGATCGGAACGACTGGGGCGTCAATGCTGCTGATTCGTCCACTGATTCGCGCCAACGCCTATCGCAAAAACAAGACGCATCTGATTATCTTTTTCATCTTTTTGGTTAGCAACATCGGAGGCTCGTTGACGCCATTGGGCGACCCACCCCTGTTTTTGGGTTTTCTACACGGTGTCCCATTTTTTTGGACAACGGGGGCGCTTTTTCCGCATATGTTGTTCATCAGCGTCCTGCTACTGGGTCTGTTTTTCATTTTGGACACTGTTCTATTCAAACGCGAGGGTGGACAGGTCCCTGATGATGGGGAGAAAGAGCCGATTCGCGTCGCTGGACTGTTTAACCTGATTTTCCTCGCCGGAATTGTTGGTGCAGTCTTGATGAGCGGCACCTTCGAGTTGGGTGCGATAAATGTCCTGGGTGTCCATGTGAAGTGGCAGAATGTGCTGCGCGATCTACTTATTGTCGCAATGGGGCTGTTATCATTGAAGTTCGCGCCATTTGAAGGCGCGCTGCGCCGTGAGAATTACTTTGAATGGGAACCAATCGCCGAAGTTGCCAAGCTGTTCGCTGGGATTTTCATGACCATTGTCCCCGCGCTAGCGATTCTTAAAGCCGGTGAACAAGGTGCATTAAGCGGTTTGATTCGGGCAGTTAAGGAACCGTTTCACTATTTTTGGGTGACAGGGATACTCTCTAGTTTTTTAGACAACGCGCCGACCTATTTGACTTTCTTCAATACAGCGCTTGGAAAACTTCAATTGACTGAAAATCTCGTTCCGGAAATTCTAGCAGGGCCACTAACAGAAACGCACCATCTTGAGTTCGTCAAGATCCTGACTGCGATATCCATTGGCGCTGTTTTTATGGGAGCAAACACATATATTGGGAATGCACCGAATTTTATGGTGAAGTCGATTGCGGAAGGCAGCGGAGTTAAGATGCCGAGCTTTTTCGGATACATGCTCTGGTCGGTGGCTATTTTGTTTCCCCTCTTTGTGGTTGTGACCTTCGTTTTTCTGCGTTAGTCGTATCGCCTAGAGATTAACAGATCTGCCGGAATTGACCCCTTTTATGGACCTTGATAGAATTCGTGATTTTAGATGAAGGTTCCCTTGGCACGTTTGAGCCACTTGAGAAAACACCGTCAAGTTAGAAAAACACGCGGCATTAAGGCTTGAAAATATCCAATACTTATTCCCTAATACCGAATCTAGGGGACAAGCGAGTTCAAGATGTTTTGGTCCAAGAAGAGAGGTGGCGAGTGGAACAGTATCGGGGATCTCAGTACAATCGGGCTAACCCTCGTATTCGCCATTGTCATTGGATTCTTCGCTGGCAGGTGGATTGGTGGGAAACTCGGCTATCAAACCGTCGGATCAATCGTCGGCTTTCTGTTCGGAGCAGCCGCCGGCTTTACGGAGATGTTCCGGGCGGTTTCTCGGTGGAATAAACGCATGAAACGCCAAGAGCGCAGAGATGTAAAGGATTCGGAGGGGGATTCGTAACGTGATTGCCCAAACTCCCTTTGAAGCGGACGATCGATTCCTACGACAGATCTATCGTTTATCGGCCATTCTTGCACTGCTTGTTACGCCGATGCTTTGGGCGGTGTATGGGTTTCCTAGCGGTTTAAGTTTTGCAATTGGCAGCCTTTTCAGTTTAAGCGCAATTTTGTCGCTAGAGTTTGTCATACGCCGCGTGGTTAAGCCCGGCGGTACACCCAAGACAAAGCGTTGGTTTGGATTCATTGCACTCGGAAAATACACGCTCATCTTTGTCGGATTTTATTTTCTGATGAAAGCAAACTGGCTGAATGTCTACACCCTCGCTGCGGGGGTCGGATTAGTGCAAGTTGTCATAATTCTTAAAGCGGTCGGACTCATGGTGGGAATTCTATTCAAAGGCGACACAACATAAAATTAGCGATTCATAAACAATGAAAAAAGCGGTTTACACGCTGCTACTTTTTGTCTTTTTTTCTGCTACCAACGCAGTTCATGTGGGTTTTGCGGCTGAAGAAGCACATCGCTCTTGGTTAAGCCCAATCTCAAAGGTTCTCCCAAACGAACTAATTCCAGAACCAGAACGCTGGCATCAGCCCGATCTCATCCCCAACGCCTACTTCGTGGTATTGATTGTCTCACTTCTGTTCATTCTTGCGACCCGAAAAATTAAGCGGCTTCCCGAATCCAAGGGACAGACTCTGCTGGAGTTGTTCGTTGGCGGGTTAATCAATTTCTTCGGCGGAATTTTGGGAGAACACGGGAAAAAATACGTTCCGTTCGTCGGATCTTTTTTCATCTTTATCCTGTTCTTGAACTATCTTGGCCTCATACCCGGTTTCCAATCTCCGACTGCCGATCTGAACACAACGCTCGCGCTCGGAATTAGTGCGCTAGTTGGTGTTCATATCATTGCGATTAAAGAGAATGGGTTGGTTGGCTATCTGCGGCACTTTATCGGCGATCCGTGGTGGTTGGGACCTTTGATGTTTCCGCTGCATGTTATTGGCGAAGTCGCACGTGCAGGTTCCCTTGCAATCCGACTTTTCGGAAATATTTTTGGTGAGGAATCCGTCATTATTAACCTAACACTGTTGGGGCTTGCAATTCCCGCAATCGCCGGGGTCATCCCTTGGGTGCCGATCCAGGTGCCGATGCTGTTTTTTGGGTTATTTGGTGGCTTTCTGCAAGCGCTTGTCTTCTCAATGTTGACTTCGATTTACATCGTTACGTTTCTTGAACATCATGATGAGGGGCATGGTGCGGAGGCACATCATTTAGAACGATGAGCGATCACCGTCGCTCGTCTGTTGTTGTATTCGGTTTAAAACTTTCTGCATTGGCATAAAATTTAAGGAGGAAATTTCATGATTTATCTCGCGGTTTTAGCTTTTGGGGTGGCACTTGGTCTACCCATTGCCGTGATTGCTGCGTCAACTGCACAAGGTAAGGCGACGAGCACCGCACTCGAAGGTATCGCGCGTCAACCTGAAGCGGCGCCTCAAATTCAGACAGCGATGATTATCGGTCTGGCACTCATCGAATCTCTCGTTATCTACTCGCTACTCATCTTTTTCCTGCTGATGGGAAAACTGCCGGATGTAACGCCAGCTGAGGGCGAAAAGGTCAGCCCGCTTGAAAAGATTATGCAGGTTGGGACGACTGAGGAGCATCACGACCAAGATCACAGCCACTAGAAGCATCAATACAGAGCATGAAACGTACTGCGCGATCATAGCGGTCGCGCGTTATGTTTCAGCATTTACGAGACGACGAATTATAATGAATAAATATTGGAATTTGGTCTTAGTAACGTCTGCAAGTATTTTGACGGCGATGCCTTACGCATTTGCCGCTGAAGGCGGTGGCGGACTATTAGGCGCGATTGGAATAGATCTCCAGACAATTGTCCTCCAAGCCCTTGGCTTTCTCGTTGTCCTGCTCGTGCTTTGGAAATTTGTCTTCGGTCGCGTTGGTGGACTTTTGGAAGCACGGCAACAGGAAATCACAGCGCGAATGGAAAAGTTAGAGGCGGATCAACTTGAGCTGGACCGGTTAAATTCAGAAACTCGTCAGCGGCTCAGCGACATTGAAGCGGTGGGCCAAGCGAAAATCCAAGCCGCAATCGATGAAGGGAATGCCGAGAGGCAGCGCATTTTAGATAGTGCGCGTCAGGAAGCAGGGGCGGAACTTGAAAGAGCGCGCGCTGAGATTCAGCGCGAAAAAGAGGAAGCCATCCTCGAACTCCGAGGCACTGTCGCAGAAATTGCCATTGATGCCGCTAGTAAAATTATCGACCAGACGCTTGATGCTGAGAAACACCAGCACATTATTGACGAGTCAATCAGCCGTCTTCCTACGCAGAATACCTAATAATTTCAAGTATGCCATTTGAAGACACTACCCAATGAGAGAGATTCGCATTGCCAAGCCCTATGCACAAGCATTGTATGATGCAGCGATAGAGCAGGATGCATTGGATCGCATCGTTGCAGATGCCGATCGACTGATTGAGCTAACGGGTGAATCAGAAGATTTTGAAAGGTTCTTGACCAACCCTATGCTGTCGCCGCAATTTAAGGGTGAGATGTTTCAACAACTCCTATCGGAAACTGTTGAACCCCTTACGCTCAGTTTCCTGCTTTTGCTAGCGTCGAAACAACGTGATCGGTTCTTGGTCGCAATTTTGAAGACGTTTTTGGAGATTGTTGATCGGAAGGCAGGGCGCGTCGTTGCGCAGGTCACATCGGCGGTTTCCCTTAACGATGCGCAATGCACGGACCTCACGCAACGACTGCGCGATTATTCGGGGGCGGCGGAGGTGCGGCTTGAGTTGGGCGTAGATGTCGCTATCCAAGGGGGAACCATTATTCGATTAGGGGACACTGTTTTTGATGGAAGTGTTGTATCACAGCTTCAGCGATTGAGAACATTACTTGCGAGGGGATAGACTAAAGTGAATAGGGTAGTAAACTTCCTCGCAACGGTCTTATAGTGAGGGTATCTCCTTAGCTACTATCGTCGACACATATCAAGGATCGTGTTAGAGTCGTAAATACAATTTCCAGAGGGAGGATAATCATGAACATCAGATTCCATCGTATTCTTCCTTTAATGATTTTGGTCACAGTTTTTACTACCGCAGTATCGTTTAGGACTGCGCAGGGGGCGACCATTACATCAGAAGTAATTGATGCCGCAGGCAATCAAGATTCTTTGAAACTCAAAGTCTTCCTCTCTCAGCAACCAGGACATCAAAAGGCGCTCGATCAAAAGGAAGCATTTCAGCCCCAATTTAGCCGATTCTCGAATCAGGTTCAGGAACTTATTCAGCCATTTGTAATTGGAACAGATGTGATTCCTGAGGTCATCAGAGACCGTCTCAAGAACATACATAGGGAACATGATGCCGCACTTGATGATATGCGCCGGGCAATTTACGCGGGGATTAAACCTCAAATTGAGCCACAACAGACCCGGGTGGTTGCTTTTATCACAGACGTGCTTATGGGCGACGTATATGCTCAAGTGGGATTTGTTAATGTGTTAGGTGTTGAAATTCCGTCAACCGTGCTTAACCAGTTAGCAAATAATCCAGACGTTGCGCGGATAAGTAAAGATCATGGAGGGCATCTGGAAATTGATGATACGGCGAAAGCAATTGGTGCCGATCACCTTTGGAATATTGGTTATGATGGCGACGGCGTATGGGATGTAGCGGTAGTAGATTCAGGAGTGACTATCAATCACCCAGGTCTTAGATCCCATAAGGACGGTTCGGCGTTTTACTCAAAGACGGCAGAGAATTACGCTGATGACGACTATGGGCATGGAACTGCCGTGGCGGGGATTATTGCCAGTACGAACAGCACTTATAAAGGCGTTGGCCATGGAATCGATAAAATCATTATTTGTAAAGTTATGGATGACGGGGTCCCTGTTTCTGAAATAGAGGTGTGGGATGCCGTTGATTGGGCACTCGATGCATCACGTTCTCCATATCCAAATAATCATGAAACAGCCGACATCATTAATCTATCACTTTCTTGGAATAGTGTTAGCGGATATTCTGATAGTGCCCAGTTCTTCGACGCGATTGTGCACGATCTTCAGGTCATGGTTGTCAAATCTGCTGGCAATCGGGGTAGTCTAGGGATTGCAGTTCCAGGGGAAATGTACAATGGTCTAACTGTCGCTAATATGGACAATAGAAATACCGAAACCAGAACAGATGATGTCGCTTGGCAAACGAGTAGCCAGGGGCCGGCCAATGGTCGGAAAAAGCCGGATGTCATCGCCCCCGGAAAGAGTATAGTGACAGCACGACGCGATTATGACAATTTCAACACTCCGGATTACGGCACGGGGACCAACCTAATCACGTTCACGGGGACTTCTTTTGCAGCTCCCCACGTCACGGGGGCTATTGCGGTACTCTACGATTACATAGGAGGTTGGCCTAAGGAACTCAAAGCGGTACTTATCAACACGGCCGATGATTGGAATAATGGTTGGGGGGCAGACTGGGATAGGAAACACGGTTGGGGATATATAAACCTTGAAACCGCTCTGACTCAGTGGCGAACTGATAGTGTCGGAGTGAACCCGGCCGGCGGCAGCTTGGACGCGTACTTTTGGTCCTGCACATTAGACGATGGCGAAAAGATTACGGCAGTCTGGGAGCGCGAAGTGGATTATGGCTACATCGAAAGTGGAGATGCAAACAATCCGTCGACTAATCCAGGGGCAACTGATAATGGTTTAAATAATCTAGATCTCTTCCTCTATGATTTCACCAATGATGTCAAAGGAACTCAACTGACATCGTCAGAATCTCAGGTAGATAATGTGGAGCAAGTAGTGTATGATGGAAGTAATAATAGAAAAGTCCTTGTAGAGGTGCGGAATAAGACCTCTAGTTCTACGGCGTATGTCACGGTTGCTTTTCCGAACACCTATACTCGCGAAGGACACGGTCCTCTTGCCCCCGCCGCGCATATGACTAGCGGTGAGAACGAAACAGTTGTGGATGATTTGGGCCAGAACTTCCCTAACCCATTCAATCCAGATACCTGGATTCCTTATTCAATTGCCAGAGAAGCTCCTGTGTCAATACAAATTTTTGATGTCAGCGGCAAATTGGTTCGGCACCTTAACATCGGAATAAAACCGGCTGGACGCTATTTCTCGAAAGAGAAATCGGCTTACTGGGATGGTAACAATGACCTCGGAGAACGAATCGCCAGCGGCATTTATTTCTACTACTTAACTGCGGGGGATTATGCAGCGACACGCAGAATGGTGGTAGTGGAATAGGTACTATCTTTTATGAGACACTGGAAATTGGGGGTTGAGGTGTTGTTCGCACGCTCTAATTTTTAATTCCAATGCCTCTATTCAGAAGCGGATTGCTGAAAGCCGAGGGTAAGAAAGGAACTCTACCATGAAACCAACATATAGGCAACATATATCTCCGACATCTCAGTCACGAGAATTGGGGTTTGCACTAGTGATGGGCCTTATGCTGGTCTATGCCGGTGATGTTACCCTGAGAGAATCGAAAGCACAACTCGCCAACACACAGATTGTTTTTGAATCAGTAATAGATTTTGCCAATCGGGAAATCTACGTGATAAATGCCAATGGCGAAAATTCCGTCCGTCTGACCAACCATCCATCGTTAGATAGATGGCCAAGCTGGTCGCCTGACGGAACAAAGATTATCTTTATGTCAAACCGAGACGGCAACTTTGAAATTTATGTGATGAATGCTGATGGGACTAATCCGGTCAATCTCACCAATCATCCGCGCCAGGACTCGTTTCCTACTTGGTCGCCCGACGGGACAAAAATCGCATTTGAATCGCGCCGAGATAACAACGATGAAATCTATGTGATGAATGCCGATGGGACTAATCCGGTCAATCTCACTTTTCATCTGCAGGCCGACAGTATGCCGAGTTGGTCACCGGATGGAACAAAGATTGCTTTTATGTCGATGAGAACTCGCTTCGATGCAAATCTTCCGCGGAATGAAGAAATCTATGCGATGAATGCTGACGACGGTGCCAATTTGACCCGGCTGACGTTTTCTCCGTTCACCGATTGGTTCCCTTCATGGTCGCCCGACGGGACAAAAATTGCATTTATGTCAGACCGAAACGACAATGACTTTGAAATCTATGTGATGAACGCTGACGGCACCAATCCGGTCAATCTCACCAATCATCCGGGTGATGATGGGCATCCCAGTTGGTCTCCCAATGGGGCGAAGATTGCCTTTGAATCGCGGCAGGATAACCACTCTGAAATCTACGTGATGAACGCCGATGGGACTAATCCTGTTAGGTTGACGAACAATCGTGTGCCTGACTCAAGCCCTTCTTGGTACCCGATATTTCCAGCATTTGCTGCGGTCTCCCCGCAAAATAAGCAGACGACCTTATGGGGACAGATAAAAGTGCTTGTCAGAAAGGGACAATAGATGCGACCTACACTGTTGGAACGTATCGTACTTACACCCTGGCGGGGGATGCTTCTTTTCGCACTGACGGCAAGTCTCGTTCTGGTTTCTTCCAGAGATGTTCTTCTGAGGGAATCGCAAGCCGAGACAACAATCGCTGACACAAAGATTGCTTTTGTTTCAACCCTCACAGGTGGTGGAGACATCTATGTGATGAACGCCAATGGAACTGATGAAATCCGGCTGACACATCACCCAGGACATGATTCGTATCCATCTTGGGCTCCTGACGGGAAACAGATTGCCTTTGCGTCAAACCGAATTGGGGGAGGGCATGAAATCTATGTGATGAACGCCGACGGCACCAATCCTGTACGATTGACTCATCGTGTATTTGTAGACTTCTCCCCGGCGTGGTCTCCGGATGGAAAGCAAATTGCCTACAGATCGGGAGATGCGGAGATTTATGTAATGAATCCAGATGGGACAAACCAGGTCAATCTCACCAATCAGCCGCGAGAGGACACATTTCCTACTTGGTCCCCGAACGGAACGCAGATCGCTTTTGTGTCACTGCGGGATGGCAACTACGAAATCTATGTGATGAATGCTGACGGTGCCAATGTTGTCCGGTTGACCAAACATCTTGCATCTGACCTATATCCTGCTTGGTCTCCTGATGGAAAGCAGATTGCCTTTGTGTCAGGTAGAGATGATGAGCACGATCGCACGGGCATTTATGTGATGAATCCCGACGGCACCAATGTCGTCAGCCTCACGCTCCATGTGAGACCGTATAAGCGCCCTTCCTGGTCGCCAGACGGCAAACAGATTGCTTTTTCAGCAGGCTTCGACATCTATACGATGAACGCCGATGGAACCAATATTGTTAATCTAACTGATGGTCCAAGAGAGGGTAGCCTTCCTTCATGGTCTCCTGTGCTTTCAACCGTTGTCTCAGTCTCTCCGAAAGCGAAGCGAATCGTTCAATGGGGAAAAATAAAAGAACAGGAGATTGAACAGAAGCAATAGGGGGAAAAAATCAAAGATATCTTACTTGATCCATTAAAATGATAAGTTGTACTTATTGAAGATATCCTATAATATCTGCGAGTCAGTAGTCAGGAAAGCAAGAAGTAGGAGCTACCTCTTGTGCTTATTTTTTATTGAGGAGATCCGATTATGGCAAGAGAAGTAAGACCCGATGAGGTTTCAAACATTCTAAAACAGCAACTACTACAATACAGTCAGCAGGTCGATGTGTACGAATCTGGGACGGTCTTGGACGTTGGCGACGGGATTGCCCGTGTGCATGGACTTGCAAACGTAATGGCGAGCGAAATGATTGAATTTCCGAATGACGTATTCGGCATGGCGTTCAACCTCGAAGAAGATAACGTCGGCTGCGTCCTCTTCGGTGAAGATAAGTTAATCCATGAGGGCGATCTCGCCAAGCGGACTAACAGATTGCTCGAAGTGCCTGTCGGTGAGGCGTTGCTTGGGCGTGTTGTAAATGCTCTTGGACAACCTATTGATGGCAAAGGAGAAATCAAGACCGAACAGACCCTCCCCGTTGAACGGAAAGGGCTGGGTATTGTGCAACGTCAGCCAGTGAACGAACCACTTTATACCGGCTTGAAGGCGATTGACAGTATGACGCCGATTGGAAGAGGGCAGCGTGAGCTAATTATCGGCGACCGTCAGACGGGCAAAACGGCTATCCCAATCGATACCATCATTAACCAGAAAAGTACCGATGTGTTCTGCATCTATGTGGCGGTTGGGCAGAAGGGTTCGACGGTTGCACAGGTCGTGAATACCTTAGAACAGCATGGCGCGATGGATTACACGGTCGTCGTCTCCGCACCGGCTAGTGAGCCATCTCCGCTCCAATACCTTGCACCCTACACAGGGACTTCGATGGGAGAATACTTCCGCGATAAAGGACAACACGCACTGGTTATTTACGACGATCTTACCAAACATGCGTGGGCGTATCGTCAGATGTCGCTGCTCTCACGCCGCCCGCCGGGGCGTGAAGCGTACCCGGGCGATGTCTTTTACCTACACTCCCGGTTGTTGGAGCGTGCCGCCAAACTCAGTGATGACCTAGGCAGCGGGTCTCTGACTGCTTTACCGATTATTGAGATTTTTGAAGGCGACCTCACCACCTACATCCCAACCAACGTGATTTCGATCACCGACGGGCAAATCTACTTGACATCGGAGCTCTTCAACCAAGGCGTACGCCCGGCAATTGATGTAGGCACCTCGGTGTCTCGTGTTGGAGGTGATGCACAAACTAAAGCCATGAAGTCGGACGAAGTTGCGGGGACGTTGAAACTTGACTTAGCTAGTTTTCGAGAAGTCGCAGCCTTCGCGCAGTTTGGATCTGATCTGGACGCTTCTACGCAAGCTCAACTTCGGCGGGGAGAACAACTCGTTGAATTACTGAAACAACCCCAATATGAGCCAATGTCCGTTGAAAAACAGATTGCATCAATTTTCTGCGGATCGAACGGCTATCTAGATGACCTTGAGACGAGTCACGTGGCGCAGTTTGAATCAGAATTTCTAGCACATATGGAAAGAAACCACGCAGATGACCTCAAGGAGATTGTTGATGCCGGGAATCTCAGTGATGAACTTATTGAACGTCTGCACACAGCCGTAAAAGGTTTCAAGGGACGATTCAAACGTGAACAAGGATTGAAGGTAACGAATTGAAACTAAAGTTAATCATTCGAGAAGCAGACGAAGGTGGATATTGGGCAGAAGTGCCGTCAATAGCAAGGATGTGCCACTCAAGGAGAGACGTTTGACGCATTGATCGAAAACATCTATGAAGCGGTTGAAGATTGTTTATCTGTAGATGTCGAAACCCTAAAAATCACTGGGAGAGATAAAGTGGTGGAGATAGCGGATTGAAATCTGCAACAGGCGAAAAGTTTTGGTGCTTATTGGAAAAGCGAGGTTGGCAATTGAAGCGAATTAAGGGCAGCTATCATATTTTCACCAAAGGCGGAAACCCTGCTCGAATCTCGGTTCCCGTTCACGGGAATAAGACACTCAAGAGAGGTTTGCAGAGATACTACATGAAAATCTCTTGTATTGAGGAAAGGGAATTGTAGGACTGGACTCAGAGGTTTACCATGGCAACATTACGTGAAATCAGACGGCGTATTGCAAGTATTGAGAATATCGCGCAGGTGACAGATGCGATGCGAGTGGTTGCCGCGGCAAGGTTACGCCGGGCACAGGAAAATATCCTAGCTACCCGCCCTTTCGCCGAAAAATTCAATACAATCTTGGGGCACCTTATCGCGCAGATCGAAAATCCATCCCATCCGCTGCTAGAATCGCGTGAACTTAAGCGCGTTTGCCTAATCTCCGTCTCTGCAGACCGCGGGTTATGTGGCAGTTTCAACAGCAACGTGATCCGAACGACGGCACAGCGGACGCAACACTATCAAGCGCAGGGGGCGGAGGTAATGGTCATCTGTGTTGGCAGACGTACCCGCGACCATTTCGCACGGCGCGATTATAACGTCATCGCTGAGTATGTGAACATTTTTCGCCAACTCGCATTTGAGACCGTTGTCGAAATCGTACAGGAGTTTGAGCATCTGTATCGGGATAAGCAGGTCGACAGGGTGGAAGTGATCTACAACAATTTTAAATCCGCGATTCTACAAACAGTTTTGGTCGAGCAATTGCTGCCACTTACCCCTGAAATGCCAACCGGCGATGAACTTTTCCTCGATTATTTGTATGAGCCGGGACAAGAGGCGATTTTTCAGTCCATATTGGCAAAACACCTGAACATGCAGATGTGGAAGGTTCTGTTGGATTCGAACGCCGCAGAGCAAGCGGCGCGGATGGCGGCGATGGAAAATGCAACACGCAACGCGAACGAGCTGATTGATGATTTAGTGCTTCAGCGGAACCGCGCTCGTCAGACGCAGATTACGACGGAGATTTCTGAGATTGTGAGCGGAGCGGCGGCTTTGGAAGGTTAAAATCTGTGAAGTGACAAGTCTGCTCAATGTAGAAGGAGGAAGCAAGTTATGAGCGTGCAAAAACCCATAATTATCGATCAAGCAGAGCTCGCTTGGGAAGGTTGGGAAGATCCGGTCATTGCCGCCAAGAGTGAGATTTGCTGGAAGCTTCTAATCACCGGAGAAAGAAGTCCGAGCAGCGGGCTCGTCATGGGCGTAGCGGAGTTCCCACCCGGTACTCGGCTCCCCCTTCACCACCACGAGCCCGAGGAGACATATTACGTCGTCAGTGGCCGCGGTCACATGGCGATCGACAATCTCGAAGCGGAGATTGGACCGGGCTCAGCGGTCTACATCCCGTCCAACGCCAAACATGGAGTCCGCTGTATCAGCACCGACCCGCTGGTCTTCGTGTTCTCCTTCGCGTGCGACCGCTTCGACCAAATAGTTTACCATTTCGATGAGTAGGCACCGGTTTGCGGCGGGCGTAATTGGAGGGAAAACATGCCCTACAACGTGAACAATCTATATTAACCCCACAAAATAGGTGAACTGATGACATGCAAATTAGGGAGCATGCTTCTAGTTGCTCTGATTGCGCTAGTTTCTTCAATCGGTTGTGACGCTGCTAGAGATGTGTTGATGGATACGTACAGATACTGAGATGGATGATGGAATGGGCACAATGCCTCCCATGGATGATGTTGCATCTGATATGGAAGCGCTTCCAGTGAAGTTAGTGTGGTTAGTCAACTATCCGGTCGGTGGGAATGCCGACTATATTGCATGGATTGTGACTGTTGCACCCACACTGCAAGCTCCCGAGGAACTCAAACGGATAGCATCTTACGACAATGTCCGCGGTGAAAATCCGCATCGACTCGTTGAGTTTGAATCTGAGAGCATCGAAGAAGCGAATGCCTACCAAGAAACGGAGGAGGTACGGGCTGTTAATACTGAACTTCCGAACCGAGCAAGCCGCGTGAGTCAGCTCATGTTTGAGCTACGTTCAGATTACGTCAACGAATAATAACTGGGAGCAATGCCGGCTCCCTAACCGGTTCTAGAATATGGGGAGCCGTGCCGCCACTCACACTAAATGCAAAATTCACCATAAGATTCAACATCGTCGAAGTGTTCCCCAAAAAAATTATATCTCCGATGTTATGCTTTTTGAAAAACTTGAGAATGAGTCCTGCCGATGGTATTGGCAACATAAATGACTGAAAGAGAGATGAAGAATGAACGAAGGCAAAGTTTTGGAAATCGTAGGTGCGCGCGTTGACCTCGATTTTTCAGAAGGAAAATTGCCCGATATTCTCAACGCAATCGAAGTTCAGCGTGAGGATGGAACGACGTTAGTGCTTGAAGTTCAACAGCACTTGGGCGAATACCGAGTTCGCGCTATTGCGATGGATACAACCGACGGAATGGTACGCGGTACACGTGCTATCGATCGTGGTGAACCAATCTCGGTGCCTGTGGGCGATGCCGCGCTAGGTCGCGTTTTCGATGTGACCGGACAGCCGATTGATGAAGCGGGGCCCGTAGACGCAAAACAGCGGTATCCCATTCACCGCCGCCCACCGCCACCGGAAGAATTGAGCACCGTTTCGGAGATGTTGGAAACCGGAATCAAGGTGATTGACCTAATTCAACCGGTTGCAAGAGGCGGCAAGGTGGGTTTCCTCGGTGGAGCAGGTGTTGGGAAGACGGTGTTGGTCGCCGAACTAATCTATAATATTGCAACCCAACACGGCGGCTATTCGGTTTTTTGCGGAATTGGCGAACGGACTCGCGAGGGGAATCAGTTTTGGTTGGAGATGGATGAGTACGGCGTACTCGACAAAACTGCTATGGTCTTTGGACAGATGAACGAACCCCCGGGCGCCCGGTTGCGCGTTGGACTTGCCGGACTCTCAATCGCGGAATACTTCCGCGACGAAGGCGGGCAGGATGTGCTGATTTTCATTGACAACGTATTCCGGTTTACGCTCGCAGGGGGTGAAGTCTCCGCGCTTATGGGACGAATGCCTTCTGCGGTGGGTTACCAGCCAACACTTGCGACGGAGATGGGAGAGTTACAAGAGCGAATTACATCGACAAAGCAGGGCTCGATTACTTCATTCCAAGCAGTCTATGTACCTGCTGACGACTACACAGACCCAGCGGTTGTCGCCGTTTTTGGACACCTCGACGCTGTGACGCGCCTTGAGCGGTCAATCCAGCAGATGGGACGCTTTCCCGCCGTTGACCCGCTCACCTCGACCTCCCGTATTCTGAACCCGGATGTTATCGGTCAGGAGCACTATGACACGACCCGTCAGGTGAAAGCAGTACTTCAGGAGTACGAGAGCTTAAAAGACATTATCGCAATTTTGGGTGTGGACGAACTTTCAGACGACCAAAAACTGACGGTTACACGGGCAAGAAAGTTAGAAAAGTACCTAACGCAGCCGATGTTTGTTGCGCAACGCTTTACCGGCAAACCGGGTAAATACGTCAAGATTGAGGATACCGTTGAGGGGTGTCAGGCGATACTTGACGGGGATTTCGACGAGATTCCGGAGCAAGCGCTGGCTTACATCGGTACAATTGACGAGGCATTCGATCAGTCAAAATCCGAGACATTACAAGAGGCAGCAGATTGAGAATGCTTGATAAGACATTACATCTCGAAATCCGAACTCCCCAACAGCTGATTTATGAAGGCGAGGTTACCAGTGTGAGGGCCCCCGGCGAACTGGGATCGTTTGAGATTCTTGCCGGGCACATTCCTTTTCTGACTATGTTGGATATTGGTGAGATTCGCATCCGCGAATCTGATACCTCGCAATCCATCACAACTAGCGGAGGCGTTTTTGAGGTGCTTCGTACCGGTGTTACCGTGTTAGCGGATACCGCTGAGTGGGCATCTGAAATTGATGTTGAGCGCGCGGAAGGCGCGCGTCAGCGTGCAATGGAACAGCTTGAGTCGCGCGATTCAAATATCAATGCAGGACAAGCGGAAGCGGCGTTAGCTCGTGCGAGCAATCGCTTGAGAGTCGCGAGGCGTTGATAGTCTACTTAAACCCATATCGCGACGCTTGACGCCTCGATTGCACTCAGTATCCCGAAGCATCCTCCAGGATCCTAAGAATCCTTTCCGTCGTAAGTTTCCTTTTCCGCCTGCCTTGTCAATTGCAAGAAGAGCTCCTCAAGCGTCATTTCGACCGAACGCATTTCGAGCAAACCCCAGTTGTTCTGAATAATGCGCGACGAGACGTGAGCGCGAATATCCGTATTCGAACCATAACTGACATGGAAAGTTGGATTGTTGCCACTGCTCAGACTTCGGCTTTCAACGTGGCTCACATCTGGAGTTTCAGTTAAGGCTGCAAGAACAGCGTCAGCCGGCCCCTCCACTTCAAGAAAAAGCGTTTTTGAATTGCCAAGCTCAGTGTGTTCACCATCGCCCG
Organism: Candidatus Poribacteria bacterium; assembly: GCA_965198175.1. Lineage (GTDB taxonomy): Bacteria > Poribacteria > WGA-4E > WGA-4E > PCPOR2b > JAPPKS01. The sequence continues at coordinate 3,738,610 of OZ240245.1, read as the reverse complement.
ACTCAATAGAGACGGCGCGTCCTTCCAACAGCTTTACATTCCCGGTAATCCGCCCTTCATCGATCACGATTAGCCGTTCACAGGTCATACTTGCCTCTGGGAGAATGTGCGTGCTGAGGATGATTGTGCGCTCCTTACCCAGGTTCTTGATGAGTCCGCGAATTTCGATAATCTGACGTGGATCCAGCCCTGACGTGGGTTCATCTAGGATGAGCACATCTGGATCATGAATGAGGGCTTGCGCCAAGCCGACGCGCTGGCGAAACCCTTTGGACAGTTGACCTACAATCTGATTACGATGGTCATTCAATCCGCATGCATCAATGGCTAGATCTAATCTCGCAGCGCGCTTGCTACGAGGTGTCCCTTTTATTTTTGAGACAAATTTGAGATAGCCTGTCACGGTCATCTCAGGGTATAGCGGCACACTCTCTGGGAGATAGCCGATACGCTTACGTACTTCAAGGGATTCCTTGAATACATCGTGGCCTGCCACCGTCGCTTTTCCGCCGCTTGCCGGCATGAAACAAGTCAGAATACGCATCGCAGTAGTTTTCCCTGCGCCGTTTGGACCAAGAAAACCAACCACTTCGCCTTTATCAATCCGAAAGGAAACTCCTCTCAAAGCTTGAGTCGTGCCATAATTTTTTGTGAGATTATCAACTTCAATCACGTCAAATTCTCCGTTGAATCAAATGAGTATTCGTCAACACTTGGTATTTCCCCTTCTGAGTGAGCATTATTTCTTGTCCAACATTATTATAAGCCTTTACGCAAAAGACGGCTCTTACTCGATTTTGGTTTACCTAAGAAGGTGTAATTCAGCCCTCATGACACGGCAAGATTCACTAGCAACCTGTTAATCGCAACTAAATGGGTGAGTTGCTAAGGTGGACATTCTGCAGGGGCACAAGAATTTCAAGAATCCGGTACAAGACCTCGGCTGGACTGCCGATTCCGTTCACATTTGAGATAATCGACTCTGGATAGTGGTCAAGAAGAGGCGATGTTTCTTCTCGATAAACTTCCCAACGCCTTCGGATGACTGACTCACGGGCGTCGTCAGTTCGATTTTCCTTGATAGCGCGACCACGGAGTCGATTGATTAGTGTTTCCAAATCTTCGCAAACGAGGTGGAGGACATTGTGCACACGGATGTGCTCTTCCATCATCCGCGCTTGATTAACGTTGCGCGGGATACCGTCTAGGATAAGCAAGCTTGTGTCCGGATTATAACCGTTTTCACCTGTAAGATTGGAGATATACTCCCTACAGATTGCAATGGTGGCGTCGTCGGGAACAAGTTCACCGCGCGATGAATAGTTATGGAAGATTTTGCCAACTTCAGAATTGGCATCAAGTGCGCGGAAAATATCGCCGCTGGATAGATGGAAAAAACCTGGTATTGATCCAAGGATCTTTCCTTGAGTACCCTTTCCTACGCCTGGCGCTCCAAAGAGTAGTATCGTCTTGTGATGTTGAGTTTTGCTCATTAACTATAGCCTTTCTCATGTTTCTTTGCCGCGTGGGACGGGTCCATTTTATAAAGTTAATATCGGGCGATAATATTGGGATCTGAGTTTTGTAAAATAGATGGAAAAAACAGCCTCGCCGATCCGCAAGCAGAAAATAATGGTTCCATCCATATTTACGTGAACATGCTATTTCCTTTGCTAGCTTCTTGACAAGGTATTTCTCTCGTGATAGGATTAAGTATCGAATGAAGTTCGGAATACTCCATTTGCTCTGAATTCCTGAGTCGCGTAAGTCTGAATACTATCCGATTCCATTTTAGAGCAATGGCCGCAAATTGTCCAATAAAAAAAAGCAACAGCTTGCAGTCTAGTTGACGCTTATCAATAGAAGAGTCAACAATTGATACGGCTTGTGCGATTCATCACAACTCGCTAATACGGACGGCATCACTAATAACCGGAATGGACGGTATTAGACATCACACCCAACTAAATGGTTCTATACATTGAAGTTTGACGGCATAATTTCCTTCCTGCAAAAAGCAAAAAGCAAAAAGCAAAAAGCGATTAATTCAATCTCAATGAGCGAGCGTTTGGGCATCCAAAAGAAGGCAAATCTCATCTTATCTCGCTTAATTGCGCCGTTTTTTATCGGAATAGTGGGTGTTGGTGCGGCGAGTGTGTTTTTGGCAGAAGACAGGGTCTTCGGTTTTGCGGATTCAGAATCTGCGGCTTCGCCAGCGGAGGTATCAGCACCTGTGGAGATAGCGACGTCCAAAGCAGCGTCAGGTCACCAAAGGATGCTAACGCTCCTTAAGCAGATTGCTGATGGAACCCCAGACGACAACATGTATTTGGGAAATGAAGATGAACGATTTTTGCGCAAGCGTCTTGCCAGCTTACCTGCTGACGCGTCCGTGCGAACGACATGGATGGCTTATATGCAGTTAGGGCACGCACTACTTCGCTTGGGAAATGAGGTAGAAGGAATTGATTACCTTGAGCGTGCGCTCCAACTTACCCGGTTGCAGGAGAGCACGGTTCCGGTGGAGGTAGTAAACCATAGTCTTTTTCGACTTGGCGTCGCATACATGCGGCACGGCGAAACGCAGAACTGCTGTCTCCGTCACACAGCCGAAAGCTGCATTCTGCCCTTACGAGAAGGCGGAATTCATACGCAGCAGGAGCCATCCCAACAGGCAATTTCCTATTTCAAAGGAGTTCTGCAGAATACACCAAAACATGAATCTCTACATCTAGCAGCACAATGGTTAATTAACATTGCGTATATGACAATCGGAGGCTATCCTGAGCAGGTGCCCAAATCTTACCTTATTCCACCCAAGGCGTTCGAATCAGAGGAGGTAATACCGCGATTCACGAATATCGCGCCGAGACTAGGGCTTGATACGTTCGATTTGTCGGGCGGCGCGATTGTGGATGATTTTGACAATGACAACTACCTCGACATTGTGACCTCGACTTGGGACACTTCCGGACAGATGCGTTTCTTCAGGAACAATCAAGACGGCACCTTTACGGACCTTACAAGGGAAGCTGGGCTGATGGGTTTGTACGGTGGATTGAACATGTTACAGGCGGACTGTGACAACGATGGAGACACTGATTTCCTCGTGCTGCGAGGCGCATGGATTGAGGATGAAGGACAACATCCGAACTCCCTGCTGCGCAATAACGGGGACGCCGCATTCACGGATGTCACTTTCGATGCCGGTCTGGGCGAGGAGCATTATCCTTGCGGGACGGCTTCCTGGGGCGACTACGACAATGACGGCGATCTCGATCTGTACATTGGTAACGAATCTTCTAAGGCGCTGCGTGCACCGTGCCAACTGTTCCGCAACAACGGCGACAGTACATTTACCGATGTGGCTGCGAAGGCGGGCGTACAGAATTATCGTTTTTCCAAATCGGCGATCTGGGGCGACTACGACGGCGATCGTTGGCCTGATTTGTACGTATCCAATTATAAGGGCGGCAATCGTTTGTATCGCAACAACGGCGACGGCACATTTACGAATGTTGCTAGAAAACTCAACGTTGACCTTCCTGAGGTCAGCTTTCCTGCTTGGTTTTGGGACTTGGACAACGACGGCTACCTCGATTTTTACCTCGGCACCGGATATCCGGACTATGAGAATATCATGCCGAACGTCATGTACCGGAATCAGGGTGGGCGACGGTTCGCAGACGTGAGTTTTGCTGGCGGGTTCAGCCACTTGCAGAAGGGGCACGGTGTGGCATTCGCCGATCTTGATAACGACGGCGATCAGGATATCTTTGAGCAAATGGGAGGTGCGCTACCCGGCGACGCGTACAAGAATGTCTTATATGAAAATCCGGGCTTCGGCAATCACTGGATTGCCATAAGACTCATTGGGGTTCGCTCTAATCGATCGGCAATCGGCGTGCGCATCCATGCCGAAGTCATCGAAAACGGTTCACCGCGCTCAATTTACAAATACGTCAACAGCGGCGGCACCTTTGGGGGAAATCCGCTTCGGCAAACCATTGGCTTGGGCGACGCCTCAAAAATTGAACGTCTGGAAATCTTTTGGCCAACCACGAACCTCACCCAAACATTCCGAGATGTACCGTCGAATCAGATTATCCAAATAGTTGAGGGCGAAGAACAATACACGACATTCACGCTTAAAAAATTGAAACTCTCAACAGGCAACTGAAGCTGGACAGGGAGTACCGAGACTTCGCTGGCAAAATAGATTCATAAGGCAGCATTAAAATTCGGCGTCAAAGCAGGAACACCACCGTCTTTATTGCAGCACGCTAATTCGAAATCCACCTCCGAGTCAGGCAAGGAAATTGCCAACGAAATGAACGAGCAACTTTTCCACTGCTTGATTCACGATCTAGGTCAACCAGAATATGCAACGCTACATTCTTATAAGCGGTAGAGTACAGGATGTTAATTTCCGTTATTTTACTCAACAAAATGCAAAAAGGCTCGGCATCCAAGGCTACGTGAAGAACCTCCCCGATGGCGGAGTTGAGATTGTCGCCGAAGGGGATAAAGCGACGCTCCATCGATTTGTGACTATCCTTTGGAAAGGCCCACCAGCAGCCAAGGTTGACGCTGTCAAAGTCGAAGAACGTTCATTTGGCGAGGAATATACCTCCTTTAGAATCGAGTATTAATGTGTCTTTAACACAATATGGTGCAGTGGTGAATGAAGAATTTATCCGCTTTATTCATAGGCTTGCTGATGAAAGCGCGCACGTCATCAAACCTCACTTCGCAGCTTTAGATTTTGATGTTGAAATGAAGGAAGACGAAACACCTGTAACTCTGGCGGATCGTCAGGCTGAAGAAGTAATGCGCAATCTGATACGAAGGGAATTCCCCAACCACGGCATTATCGGAGAGGAGTATGGGAGCGAAAATGAGGCGGCTGAGTTTGTCTGGATGCTTGACCCAATAGACGGCACAATCTCGTTCGCAAGCGGGTGCCCTCTTTTCGGCACACTGATTTGTCTGCTTCACGAAGGACGACCTATCTTGGGCGCAATCAACCAACCGATTTTAGACCTACTATGCCTTGGTGACAATAATCATACAACCGTTAACGGGAACCGAGTGCAGATGAGAACCGTTGACAAGCTCTCTGAGGCAACGCTGCTGACAACTGATGTGTTAAGTGTTCCCAAATACCAAAAGAAGGCGGGGTTTGAGAGCTTGGCTCAAAAGATTAAGTATTTTCGAACGTGGGGAGACTGCTACGGTTATTTGATGCTCGCATCGGGTGGAGCAGACATCATGCTCGACCCTATCGTGAATCCGTGGGACATCCTTCCTGTTGTTCCCATAATTCGAGGCGCCCACGGGGTAATTACATCTTGGGATGGAGGTGACGCAGTTCGTGGAACTTCTTGTGTCGCTGCAAATAAGAGGTTGCACCCGCTTGTCATGGAAGTCTTGCACAGCTAGCGGTTTTTAACGAATCTTCGGTGAGATTTCACCCCCCAACTCGAAGTGAGTTGGTATGATTGCTTGTGATGCCGTCCTTTTTTCTTCTTTTCCAATGAAATCCAACAGATAAGGTCATTTTTTTGTTGCAATAATGTAACAGAATATAGTATACTAAACAAAATTATAGTAGCGAGGCTGTAATTCTTGCCCGCCCGCCTCTAAGTAGGTGCGGACGACCCTACGGCGCAACTGAGTTTTGGCTCGCTTTCCGTAAAGCGGATGCTGTTGACTCGTTTGGCAAGAGTCACTGTGACCTGACGAATCCGAGCCTGCGGTTTAGTCATTGTGATGGAATCTACCGAAGGGTTTGCAAATTGGCGAGGTTTTTGTTACGAGTTTGCGCAGTGTTGCATTCCTTCCATGATTTTGAAGGATATTGCGTTGCGCGTGTTGAGCGGAAAGTGTAACGCCCCGCTCCTGAAAGGGATGTGGCAGTCGTTGTTTTGGACGCTACATTTCTGAGCCGGTGTTTAGGTGATGTCACCCAAACACCAATCCTAAGATGTTGGTAAATACACCAACAAAAATGGAGGTAATATAAAATGAGATTAAGTCTAAAAACGCTGGCATGTGTCAGCACTGTTGCATTCTTCGGGTTAATGCTCACAGTCCCGACTTATGCTGCACTCGACCCCGCCGACATTGTCGCAATTTGGCTCTTTGATGAAGGCGAAGGTAAAAAAACCGAAGATTCTTCTGGCAACCCCAAGGGCATGGACGGCTCGCTTGAAGGCGGACCTAACGATAGCGACAACCTAAGGCCACAGTGGGTTGATGGTAAGTTCGGCAAAGCTCTGAAATGTGAAGGGGATGGCAGCGTCATCAACATCCCGAATTTCAACAAGGATGACCGTTTGGGTCCCGACGAGGAGGATGAGGCTGACGGCAATCTTCCCGACGAGACAACGATTACCATTACCGTATGGGCGCAGCGCAACGATAAAATCGGTGGCGCGGCGCAGCGAGATCTCTTCGCCCATGAGCCCGGTGGTCCGTGGGATAACCGAATTCTGGTCCACTTTCCATGGGATGACGGCGCGGGCGAGTTTGTCATGTGGCAGTATGGCAAACCCTTCCAGGGTACAAACTGGGAGTTTCCCGCAAACGGCGGGGAGATGAATCACTACGCCTTTACGGCTAACGGTGAAGAGACAGTCGTATTCCAGAATGGTGAATTCGTCCATCTGGGCGCCGGTGCGAAACCTTTTGTTCGAACCGTTGAACATGGTCCCTGGCACATTGGCGGCAGATTCGGCTCTTCTGCTCAAGTTACAGTCGACGACATCGGGGTTTTCAGCAGAGTCTTGAGCGATGATGAGATTGCGTCCATCATGCAGAAAGGGCTTGCAGTCGCTGCCCTCGGTGTTGAGCCGGCTGAGAAATTATCAACAACCTGGGGAGGGATAAAGGCTGTCAAATAGTTTTGCCTTGTCGTCCCTTAACCGAAGCACTGTGAGTAATGGAAGTGATAACACTTAGCAACTCGCGGCGCTTAAGTAGTTTTGGTTCCTAAAAACCCGTCCCGCACGTGTGTGGTAGGACGGGTTTTTCTTTACCTGTATGTATGCGGCATCATATACGATACTGGGTGTAGATGGAGGCAATGCTAAATGAAATCTATGCTAAGAACGCTGGCATGTGTCAGCACTGTTGCACTCGTGGGGCTGCTGCTTGCCGTCCCAACGTTCGCTGCACTGGACCCCGCCGACATCATTGCCATTTGGCTCTTTGATGAAGGCGAAGGCGGCATAGTCGAAGATGCTTCGGGCAACCCTCATGACATGGACGGCACGTTGGAAGGCGGTCACTGGGGGGTTAACCCTGGAGAAAAACCAAAGTGGGTTGACGGCAAGTTCGGCAAGGCTCTGAAATGTGAAGGTGAGGGCAGCGTTATCAGCATCCCGAATTTCATCAAGGATGAGCGCTTGGGTCCGGACGAGGACGATGAGGCTGGCGGCAATCTTCCCGACGAGACAACGATTACCATTACCGTATGGGCGCGGCGCAACGATAAAATCGGTAGCGCGGCGCAGCGAGATCTCTTCGCCCATGAGCCCGGTGGTCCGTGGGATAACCGAATCCTGGTCCACTTTCCATGGGATGACGGCGAGGGCGAGTTAATCATGTGGCAGTATGGCGGTCAACAATTTTTCCGGGGTGCAAACTGGCGGTTTCCTGCCAACGGCGGGGAGATGAACCACTACGCCTTTACGGGTGAGGGTAATGAGACAGTCATATACCAGAACGGCGAAGTTGTCCAAGTAGGCGCCGGTGCGAAACCGTTTGTTCGGACGGTTGCACATGGCCCTTGGCACATTTGCGGCAGATTTGGTTCTTCCGCTCAAATCACAGTGGACGACATCGGAGTATTCAGCCGGGTTTTGAGCGAAGATGAGATATCATCAATCATGCGGGAAGGGCTTGCAGTTGCTGCTGCCCTCGATGTTGAACCGGCTGAAAAATTGTCAACAACATGGGGGGTGATAAAGACCAGTAAATAGCTAAGATATGTCTACTCTTAACCACAACGACGTGAGTAATGCTAATCTAGCGGTTTAACAACTTGCGCCGTTGTACGTAGATTTGGTTTTGGAAAAACTCGCCGTGTACAGGTATTCGGGATGGGATTTTCTATAGCGGTATGCATTCAGCCATCCTATACCGTACCGGCTGCAGATGGAGGTAATGCTAAATGAAATCTATGCTAAGAACGCTGGCATGTGTCAGCACTGTTGCACTCGTGGGGCTGCTGCTTGCCGTCCCAACGTTCGCTGCACTGGACCCCGCCGACATCATTGCCATTTGGCTCTTTGATGAAGGCGAAGGCGGCATAGTCGAAGATGCTTCGGGCAACCCTCATGACATGGACGGCACGTTGGAAGGCGGTCACTGGGGGGTTAACCCTGGAGAAAAACCAAAGTGGGTTGACGGCAAGTTCGGCAAGGCTCTGAAATGTGAAGGTGAGGGCAGCGTTATCAGCATCCCGAATTTCATCAAGGATGAGCGCTTGGGTCCTGACGAGGATGATGAGGCTGCCGGCGATCTTCCCGATGAGACAGCAATTACCATAACCGCATGGGTGCAGCGCAACGATAAAATCGGCAGCGCGGCGCAGAAAGATCTATTTTCCTACGAGCCCGGCGGTCCGTGGGACCAACGCATTTTGGTCCATTTTCCATGGGATGACGGCGCGGGGGAGTTTATCATGTGGCAGTACGGTAAACCTCCCCAGCGCGGTCACTGGTGGTTTCCTGCAAACGGCGGGGAGATGAATCACTATGCGTTTACGGGCAACAGTGAAGAGACAGTAATTTACCTTAATGGTGAATTCATGCATCGGGGTCCCGGTGCGAAACCCTTTATTCGGACCGATGAACACGGTCCTTGGCATATTTGCGGCAGATTCGGTTCTTCTGCTCAAGTCACAGTGGACGACATCGGGGTATTCAGCAGGGTTTTGAGCGAAGATGAGATATCATCTATCATGCGGGACGGGCTTGCAGTTGCTGCTGCGCTCAGTGTTGCACCGGCTGAGAAATTGTCCACAACATGGGCGGAGATAAAGACCAGCAAAAAGCTATGGCATGTCACCCCTTAACCGCAACGTTGTGAGTAATGTTAGCCCGTAAAACTCATGACGCTCTGAGTGGATTTGGTTTCAGGAAAAACCCGTCGTGGACACGTGTGCGGGATGGGTTTTTCCTTATCTGTTTACATTTTGTGATGATAGAAGAAATTCCCAAAAAGACATGGAATGTACCACTTCTAGCAAGCGTTATTTGGGTGCTGTCTGCCGTGGGAGGAATGGAAGCCACTAAGGCGAATTTCGAGACTCATCAAGCCGCTCGAGCTTACGACGAAGGGCAGCGTGCTATTTTTCGTCGAGATTATGAAAAGGCGCAGGTGGCCTTCCAGCGCGCCGTCACGCTTGACTCGTCACTATCGGACGCACACTACTACCTAGGAATGGTTTACGGGGCGCAGCAACAGTGGAACAGCGCATCTCATGCGTTTCAACAAGCTACGATTGCGGATCCGAACTACATTGAAGCCTACTACAAATTGGGTGATACATACCTGAAAGTGCTGGCGCAGGCATCGAAGGCGATTCCGCCGCTTCAGAAAGCGGTTCAGATGGATCCTCATCATGCAGAAAGCTATCGGCTTTTGGGTATAGCGTACTTTCGACAGCATCGGCTTAATGATTCGATTTATGAACTCCAGCGCGCCATAGAACTTGACCCGTCGCGAGCAGAGGCGTTTTATACGCTCGGCTTAGCTTATTTCCAGCGGGGTGAATTTGAAACAGCGAGTGTACACTTCAAACAGATAATCGAGCAGGATGCGTTCCATGCCAAGGCATACCTGAGTCTTGGGAACTGTTATCGCCGTATGGACCGGTCAGAAGAAGGAAAGGAGGCTTTAGAAACCTTTCAAAGGTTGACCCGTGAGGAGGAAGAGATTGAGCGTCTCCAACGCCTAGTAGGAAGTGACGCCACAAACCTTGAAGCATGGTATCGGTTGGGGCGTCTTCAAATGGGACGGGCTCAATGGGGTGCTGCCGCCTTCGCGTTTGAAAAGTGCATCGCGCTCAACCCACAATCCGTGCGCGGCTACGAAGCTCTAGGTTACGTTTATTTCCAATTGAAAGTCTACGGGAAAGCATTGGAGGCATATCAAGAGGTTGTTCAGCGCCGCCCCAACGTTGCGACGTATCGGAACAGTCTCGGCGGTATCTATTCGATGATGGGGAAATACCCCCAAGCCATTGAACAGTTTCAATCGGCGATTAGTCTAAACCCTTCCGAATCACGTTTTCACTTGAATCTATCGAAAACCTATGAGCTCGTAGGAGACAGCGCAATGGCGAAAGAAGAATACCGTCTGTATCAGCGCCTCACGACTGAAAAATAAGCTAGTTTACGATGTCAACTAACTATCGTATCACCTTCTATCTTTTTTGTACCTTCGGGGTTATCCTGAATCTCCTGACAAGCGAAGTGCGCTCTGTGTCGGCTGAACGCCAGAAACCTATGGCGCCACCTGACGGGATGGTGTTGGTCCCCACCGGTAAATTCACCATGGGCGACGGTGCAGGAGGAATTGGCACAAAACCCGCACACCAAATTTCGCTTGATGCGTATTACATCGACAAACACGAGGTCACCAACGCGGAATATCTTTCTTTCTGGAAGTCTGATGGCGGGGAAAACAGCGCGTACACTCCTGTTAGTTACGGTGAAGAGATTGGTATCGGTGATTGGCCTCAGATTGCGCAGACGAAGCCAAACTATCCGGTCGTAGGTGTTTCTTGGAACGCTGCCGACGCCTATGCGAAATGGGTGAAAAAACGGCTGCCGACAGAAGCAGAATGGGAGAAAGCGGCGCGCGGAACGGACGAACGTGTTTGGCCTTGGGGCAACGCCTTCTTCGTTTCGATTGGCGGGGCAAATGTTCACGCTAATGTGTGGAATGGGCGGGATGGTTATGACAACGGGCTGGCACCGGTGGGGAACTATCCGACTGGTGCAAGTCCATATGGCGTACTTGATATGGGCGGAAATGTTTGGGAGTGGGTCGCAGATTGGTTTTCCGAATCATACTACTACCGGAGCCCTTCCCAAAATCCACCAGGTCCTGAGGTGGGGAGCCGCCGCGTAGTGCGGGGCGGTTCCTGGGCTAATAGACCGCAACTAGCCCGATGTATGACGCGCATGGGGCACCATTCTGCAATCGGAACGAGTTTTATTGGCTTTCGTCTGGCAAAGGACATCGACAATCAACAGTAGCCAATCGGAAACATTCGACTCAAATCTCACGCGCTTTTCTGCAGCAGTGTTCATGCTGATATACCTCAACGTATGTGCAGATGAGCATCGGATTCAGTTCATTGATGTGACAGCGGAGGCGGGGATTCAGTTTCGGCACGAGAATGGGGCAAAGGGTGATTACCATTTGCCCGAACAGCTCGGCGCTGGCGGAGCGTTTTTTGACTATGACACCGATGGGGACCTCGATCTCTATCTCGTCAACAGCGGTGATTTACCAGGCGAACCGTCGGAGGAATCGTACACAAGTGTTCTCTATCGCAACAATGGCGATGGCACATTCACGAATGCTACTAGTGAGGCAGGCGCGGGCAACATCGGGAATTATGGCATCGGCGCTGCCTGCGGTGATTATGACAATGATGGGGACCCCGATTTATACGTGACGAACTTGGGACCCAATGTGCTTTATCGGAACAACGGCGATGGCACTTTTACGAATGTCACCGAAGCCGCGGGGGTAGGAGACCCGTTGTGGGGCAGCAGCGCCACTTTTCTTGATTACGACCGTGATGGGAACCTCGACCTCTACGTGGTTAACTATCTGCGGTATTCGCTGGAAATTCCCCACGCTCCCTGTGAAGTCGACGGGATTCGCATTCTCTGTCACCCCAAAAACTTCGACGGAGTGCCCGATCAGCTTTTTCACAATAATGGAGATGGTACATTCACGAACGTCACCGAAGCTGCAGGGTTCAAAGCAATTGAAGGACCCCATAGCGGGAAAGGATTGGGCGTCGTCGCAGCGGATTTCAACAGCGACGGTGAAGTAGATATCTATGTCGCCAACGACGATACCCCAAACTACCTTTTCTACAACAATGGAGACGGTACATTCACCGAGATGGGGCTACTAGCAGGCTGCGCTTATAGCTTCAATGGTGTGGCACAGGCTGGTATGGGGGTTGATGCAGGTGACTATAATGGGGATGGGTTTCAGGACATCTTTGTCACCAACCTATCCTATGAAACGAACGCACTCTACCAGAACAACGGGGATGGGACGTTTTCTGATGTGATTTACGGCGCCCGTCTAGGGGAGGGGAGCTTCCTCTTTGTAGGTTTTGGCACACGCTTTTTTGATTATGATAACGATGGATATCTGGATATCTTCATCGCGAATGGACATATAATTGACAATATTGCGCAGGTAACAGACACTCTTACTTATGCACAGCGCAATCAACTATTTCATAACAACGGAGATGGTACGTTCACCGAGGTGTCGTTCGACTCGGGAACGTATTTTCAGCGTGAAAGTGTCAGCCGTGGTGCAATCTTTGGGGATTACGACAACGATGGCGATTTGGATATAGTGACGACACAAGTGAATCAGCCTGCGGAATTGCTGCGAAATGAAGGTGGCAATCACCACAATTGGCTGCGGGTAAAGTTCGTGGGTGTGATTAGCAATCGGGACGGAATCGGTGCACGGCTGACATTGACAGTGGGCTCTCAGTCGTGGGTTCAAGAGGTGCGCGCTGGTTCAAGTATTCTGTGTAGTAATGATCCACGCTGCCTCTTTGGTCTCGGCGATTATGCCATAGTGGATCGCCTTGAGATTCTTTGGCCGAGCGGAATTTTACAAATTCTGAAAAATCTTGCGCCGAATCAGGAGATTGTCGTCACAGAGCCCAGTGGTGAGTAGATTGCTAGCAGCATTGATGAAGTATGCGATAAAATAAACTTCGGATGGATACTTGAGCAAGTTCTAGACTCTTTCAAGATAGGACGCGTAAACTATTACCGCGATTTAACGACTTGAATAAGTCTGTATCTGAGTAAGTGTGAGAAGTCCGGAGAAACAGTAGTTCAAGAGTTCTCTCGCAATTCCGGACTTCTCCGTAGAATTTCAACTACACAAAGAGGTGATACGCTATGCAAATCAGACAAGTTGTGCAGATTCGGAACATATGCGCGCCTGTTGTGTTCATCGGCGTGCTTATCTTGAACGGTGTTGTCCTGCTAGTGAGCGCACGGGCACAAGCGCCTGTGGGACCAACCATTGCGATCGGTACCAACGGGGTGGGAGGTGAGGTTGGCATTTGGTCAATGGATCCCGCTGGCGAAAATCGCCTCCTGCTTTTGGAAATTGGCGGGGAACCTGTACCTACGGGCTTGGTATGGTCCCCAAACGGTGAAATGCTGGCTTTCCATACTGATTTGACGAATAACATTGACATCTATACGATTAGAGCTGACGGCGAGAATCTCCGAAGGCTCACCGAGCATGAGGCGGAAGATAGCTGGCCGACTTGGCACCCCAGCGGTCAAAAGCTCGCCTTCGCCACCAAACGTGACGGGAACTTTGAAATCTACACAATGACGGCTCAAGGGAACGTCGGCGCGAATCTCACGGGGGATGCTGCGCCTGACACCGAACCGTCGTGGTCGCCAGATGGCCGAAAGATTGCGTTCTCGACCAAGCGAGGTCGGACGATTGCAGACCTATATGTGATGGATGCGAAAGGCGAAAACCTGCAGAATCTCAGCAATCATAAGGGTCAGGACATACAACCGAAGTGGTCGCCAGACGGTCTAACGTTGGCTTGGGTGTCTCGCCGAGATGGAACGGGCGACGTTTACCTCATTGATCCAGATGGAGAGAATCAGCGGTGGATCAAGAGTACAGAGGAAAAGAAGGACGCAACTTGGTCTCCGGACGGAAAACGCATAGCCTCCTTGTCTTTTCCACAGGGTATCTTTATTTACAACGAGATCGGCAATCTTGGCGCCGGGGAAACGCTTGAAGCGGAGCTCAAGGCAGCAATGAATTTTGTACAGATTCTAGTGCTAGAAAAAGGCAAGCGCGCCCGTTCTCCCGCTTGGTTCGATCCCGCATTTCCTGCGCCACCTTTCGAAGTTTCGCCCGTTGAAAAGCGCCCGTTAACTTGGGGATGGCTCAAACAGTTGGGACCGAGCAATTAACATTACCTAGAATCCAGTATCAATTTAATGGATACCGAAATACACGACTGCGAAGATGAAGAGACGTTCTTGAACGCATATTTCCCCCTTCGAACAAGCGACCGTTGTAGAATTGTAGACTTTTTTTCAGTCATGCTGCTGGGACTGTGCCTAGCAGCACAATCTCAGGAGGCGACGCTGGGATTGTCACAAGCGGTGGCTCAATATCAAAAGGCGGTAGATGATAACCCGACGTCCGCCGAGGCGCACCTGAATCTCGGTCTGGCGTATTTGTCACTTGATGCGACAGACCAAGCAGAAGCGGCGTTTGAAAGCGCGCTTCGGTTGAATTCAAATGATACCAGTGTGTACTATCGCTTGGGCGGCATCTACTACCTACAGGAGAAATATGAAAAGGCGATAGCTGTGCTTGAGCGAGCTATCCACCTTTTCCCGGACTGGGATCAGGCTCACGCGCAGTTGGGAATTGTTCACTTTCAACGGCACAACTATGATCGAGCACACGCTGAATTCGAGAAAGCTTTTTTGCTCATGATGTCGCCAGAATCTCGGCAGTATCGAACTGCACCGTCCTCACCTCAGGCGGGAGCTGGGACATATAAACTGGACTTGCTGTTGCCAGCCCATGTGAGTTACTTTCTTGGGCGTATTGCGTTTGAGCGGGGCAAGGTTGACCAAGCTGCCGAACACTACGAACGGGCTATCAGCTTGGGACCGCCCCTCGCCAAGGTCTATTTCCAACTTGGACTGGTTTATCTCTCACAGAAACAGGAGGATGAAGCAGTAGAAGTGTTCCAAGAGGCAATTCGCATTGACGCCCAGATGGAAGGCGCTCGCTACCAGTTGGGGCTATTGTATTTTAAGCAAGGTAAAACGGCGGAAGCGGCAACAGAGATGGAGCGGTATCGGCAAATTAAGGGACATTTGGCGGCGAAGGATGCTATAGACAAGGGTCTCAAGAGTATGGCACAGGCTGATGCGCTGTCCATACAGCCGGGCTGGGAATACAGCCGTGACAAGATTTACGATGAGGCAATACAGCAGTTCAACAAAGCACTCACCCATGATCCGAACGCATCCGAGGCCTTTGAAGGACTCGCTCACATCTATGCCATGCAGGGGCGTATTGAGGAGGCTATCGCGGCTCAACAGCACGTGATTGAACTAGAGCCAGAGCTCGCTGCTGCGTATAGCGGCCTGGGATCAATCTGGTTCAAGAAAGCTCAGACTTCAAAAAAAGAAGACGAGTATGAACGCGCCCATTCAGCGTATCGCAAGGCTCTGGAGTTCGAACCCGACTCCGCAGTAGCGTGGCAGAACCTAGGCAATATTGCCTTTCAACTGTCCCGTTTTCATGAGGCTCAGGAAGCCTTTGAAAAACTTCTGTCCTTTGGGTTAAACGATTCAAAGATTCACCTAGGTCTTGCCCGCGTCTACTTACGCCAGGGGATGTTTCGCCAGGCCGCTCATCACTATAAACAGGTCGTTAGAAACGACCCCGACCTTGCTGAGCCGTATTACATCCTCGGTGCTATCGCTGTCAAGGAAGGACAGCTAGATGAGGGTGCAGATAATTTGAATGCAGCGCTGAAACGCCAACCAGATATGGCTGATGCACACTACTTCCTGGGTACAATCTATACGATGCGAAATCAGATTGATGAAGCAGAGCAGGCATATCAACGGGCAATTTCTCTCGGGACCTCTTTTCACCATGCTTATGAACGGTTGGCACATCTATACGGCGCCAAGGACATCTACCTCGACAGAGCGCTTGAACTAGCGCAAAAAGCAGTCGAACTTCAGCCCAACTCGGCGGAATACCTGAACACGCTGTCTTGGTTGTATTACCGCAGCAAGAACTACGCGAAGGCAGAGGATACCATCCAGAAAGCACTGACGCTACAGCCGGATAACCCAGCTTATCAGCAGGGGCTTCATGCCATTCGACAAGCAAGGCGGACACAAAGCAAATAGTAATCCAGTTCACAAATCTCCGTAAGGACTCGACCTTAATACAGCCTAATGTGAATTTTGAATCGGTAGGTCGGGATTCCGAATCCTACACTCGTTCCCTGACGAACGGATCCATTACTTCTGTCAGTGCGAGCTAATTCGAGGTGCGGTTAGCGTTGACAATAACTTTAGGAAGGCTTCTTAGCCCGGATTATCGGGACAGGGATGCCCCGCGTTCAGTCGATTGATACCACCGTTCGAAACTTGTCCGACAATTTAGTAGCAATTGAACAATGGTCCTCTCTTTATTCAGGTCTGAGAACGGTTAGGTGGTAGTATACTAAATAGGTTGACATTTAGAGCCATAAGTAATAAAATAATGGTATAATTACGTGTAACCCCTATCCTGTCGAGGTCTCATAGTGGTTTGTCCGGAATGTTATGTTGAGCAAAATGAACAATCCAGATAACTCGCCGAAGGTTGTCCTTGAATGGAGTAAGGGATTTCTCCTTTTCAGATTTGTATCTTCCGACCCAAACTACCAACACAGCGAGAAGAGGTAATAACAATGCAACCCAGATTACCATTAGCCACGCGGACTCTTTTATCGGTCGGTGTGCTTTTTCTGAGTAGCTTGATGCTTTCCGTAGGCGCTCAAGCACAGCAGGCACCCGATGACCCGACAATCGTTTTTTCCAGCAGCCAACCGGACGGCGATCTTTGGCTGATGGACCCTGACGGGGAAAATCTACGCCCATTATTGGACCTACAACTGAAAGCAGACGTCCAACCCTTGGGTGTAAGGTGGTCCCCGGATGGCCGAAGGGTTGTGTTCCATGCCGATCTGAACGATAACGTTGATATCTACGTTGTAAACGCCGACGGGGGGAAGCTCAGGAGACTCACCAACCATGACGCAGAAGATAGCTGGCCTACTTGGCACCCGAGCGGTCAGCGGATGGCCTTCACCACTAACCGGGATGGCAACTATGAAATCTACACAATGACAGCTCAGGGGAACGTCGGGGTGAACCTCACAAACGATCCCGCCCCAGACAAGCAACCCGATTGGTCGGCAGACGGTCGAAAGATTGCGTTCGCTACCAAGCGGGGCAGAACTCTTTCAGATGTCTACACCATGGATGCAAATGGCGAAAACTTGCTGAATCTTACCAACCATCGCGGCGATGACGGCTACCCCCGTTGGTCGCCAGACAGCCAAAAGATTGTCTGGACCTCCCGACGCAATGGTACTGGCGATGTCCACACAATGGATGCTAATGGAGAAAATGTAAAGAATCTCACGCCCGGACCGCGTTGTGACTTTGACCCGGCGTGGTCTCCGGATGGTACAATGCTCGTCCTATCGGATGCGCCGTTTGTGGAAATCGCTGTGATGGATTCAGATGAAGTCGTAAACGATTTACGTGCCGACGGAAAAGTCCTGCCACTCGCCGCGGAATGGCAGGGGAGCCGATCTCCCGACTGGTTTGACCCTGACTTTGTTGTGCAGTTTGCCGTATCGCCCGGCGAGAAGCGTCCATTGACCTGGAGTTGGATTAAACAGGTTGGCACGGGGATTAACAATCCAGAATAAAGCCCGCGAAATGGCAGCGCAGTTCAATTTTAAGTCCAATACCACGCTTCCTTTAACGAATCGGAGGTGACGCAGAAGATGAGTGCCAAGAAAACTTCAGGTGCCTTGATGACATCGTTGATTCTTCACGGAGTCGCTGTGCTGATTCTCGGTGTTTATCTCGTCACACAAACCCCGCAATTCAAAGACTTAGTCGGTGCCCAAGTTCTTGAACTGCCTGAGCCGCCGAAACCCCAAGTTCGTAAGCCGGTTATCAAACAGATTAAACCTAATATTCCAACGGATAACACCGTTGTCGTTGAACAGGTTCAGGTGCAACCCAGAGTCACAACCACTGCAGTCGTTCGCACGAAATCCTTAGAGCCCCAAACGGTGCTCGAATTCTCGAATAAAGTCGTCAAACTCAACCAACCCATCAATCCTAATGTTCCCAAGGTCGTTAACACGAGGTCTATAACAACTTCTATGAGATGGGAGGACCACCGGTTGGGTTCGATATCTTCTGGTTTGGTGCAAAAGCACGAAAACGCAATTTCCTTGAAGGAATCTCCGTTGGTGAAAAACTTTCGGTGTTGCTAGTTCGCCGTGATTACATGTGCGCGATGGAGGCAGTAAGCCTACCAACGCGTTCGGTGCACTACTCTCCAGGCGTATATCGGTTTATGACGAACGTTGTTGTTTACTCATTGACCCACGGTCAGATTTCCGATTACTCAAACTATATCCCGGAGGATCAGCTAGCTAACCAGAACCTGCCGACGCGGGCGCCAGAAGCCGCGAAGATTGGCATGGTTGAGTAGATTCCACGGTTCGTTGGTCGATTTGGGTCGTTACCGTTTTCCAATTTCTTATCTGGAAACGCGCAAGCAGAATTGGCGTATTACAATTTCTACCCTGTTTTATTACCTAATGGGAACTGTTTTCAAGTAGTTTTTGACAGAGAAACGGCGCTTGCCGTGATTTTTAAACTCGTGAAGAGGAGGTAAGAACTATGCAATGCAGAAAGCTATCAACGTTGGGATTCGTGGCAGTTTCCAGTTTTGTTTTCCTATTCAACTTCATTTTTACAATGGGCGGGCAGGCGCTCGCACCCAACAAAGCGACATTAGCAGTATCTGGCGAGGAGACTATCTTTTTGACAGATCCTGAAGGGAAGGGCGGCGGCGCTGTCAATGCACTACTCAACATTGAAACAGATAAGGACGCCCCGCGACCTCTTGGAATTGAATGGTCCCCGGATGGCCGAAAACTTGCGTTCCATGCTACGTCGCAGAAAAATTCCGATGTCTTTATCGTAGACGCCGATGGTAAGAACCTCAAGCGAATCACAGATCATGAAGGGGAAGATAGCTGGCCCGACTGGCACCCTAGCGGCAATAAGCTCGCTATCGCATCCGACCGAGATGGGAACCTCGAGATCTACGTAATCACGAGCGGCGGGAATGCAATAGCCAACCTCACTAACGACCCTGCCCCAGACAAAATGCCCTCCTGGTCGCCGGATGGCCGGCGAATTGCGTTCGCCTCGAAACGGGGACGGACGCTCGGAGACATCTACGTGATGAATTCAGACGGTGGCAACCAGGTGAATTTCACAAATCATAAGGGTGAGGACATCCAGCCCGAATTTTCGCACGACGGTGACCGGATTGGATGGGTCACACGACGAGACGGAACCGGCAACGTGTGGGTAATGGACGCCGAACTCGGTGATGAAGGCGCCGAAAATGTGTACGAGATTTTTAGCCAAGAGGAGAAACAGGATCTGACGTGGAACCCGGACGGCAAGGAAGTTGCCACAATCATGTTCGCGGGCGGTTCCGCGTGGATAGTTATTTACGAGGTGAAGGATGCAGGGGGAAAGGGGAATCACGAAAATCGGTTTAACCTGCCGGTAATTGGGGCGGCTGGTTCGATCAACCGGGCACCTGCGTGGTTCGATCCGGACTTTGTGGTTGAGTTTGCTGTTTCTCCTGCCGGGAAACAACCATTGAGTTGGGGCTGGATCAAGCAGTTGGGAAGCACACTATCTAGATAGTTGTGCGAGAGCAGCAGGCGCGTTCCCAACGGTTGCCGTAAAGTTAAACTAGGTTCGCCTCTCAAAATAACATTATCAGTCAAGCCAGTTACGAACGCTCAGTTTGTGGACAACTCTGTTCATGTATTGAACAGTTTCTCAAGTAATGTGCCGCGTCGCGCCTAATTTTTAAAGCATTTCGAGCTGGCATTATATTTGCTTTTCCCCCTTTTAGCCAACGGTCGTCTTAACCGATTGGCTGTCGGTGATGGTAATTCGTTAACATCGTGGCATGTTTGTTCGCGAAGTGCCGTGATGAATCAGGAACCGTGTATCGTCAGCTCGCCATTTTCTGAATCGTAAATAGACAGGTTGGCACGGGGATTAACAATCCAGAATAAAGCCCGCGAAATGGCAGCGCAGTTCAATTTTAAGTCCAATACCACGCTTCCTTTAACGAATCGGAGGTGACGCAGAAGATGAGTGCCAAGAAAACTTCAGGTGCCTTGATGACATCGTTGATTCTTCACGGAGTCGCTGTGCTGATTCTCGGTGTTTATCTCGTCACACAAACCCCGCAATTCAAAGACTTAGTCGGTGCCCAAGTTCTTGAACTGCCTGAGCCGCCGAAACCCCAAGTTCGTAAGCCGGTTATCAAACAGATTAAACCTAATATTCCAACGGATAACACCGTTGTCGTTGAACAGGTTCAGGTGCAACCCAGAGTCACAACCACTGCAGTCGTTCGCACGAAATCCTTAGAGCCCCAAACGGTGCTCGAATTCTCGAATAAAGTCGTCAAACTCAACCAACCCATCAATCCTAATGTTCCCAAGGTCGTTAACACGAGGTCTATAACAACTTCTATGAAATGGGCGGCCCGCCAGTTGGGTTCGATATCTTCTGGTTTGGCACAAAAGCACCAAAACGCAATTTCCTTGAAGGAATCTCCGTTGGTGAAAAGCTTTCGGTGCTATTAGTCCGCCGCGATTACATGTGCGCAATGGAGGCGGTAAGTCTACCGACGAGGTCCGTACACTACTCTCCAGGCGTATATCGGTTTATGACAAACGTTGTTGTTTACTCATTGACCCACGGTAAAATTTCTGATTACTCCAACTATATCCCGGAAGATCAGCTCGCTAAGCAGAATTTGCCGACGCGGGCGCCAGAAGCCGCCAAGATTGGCAGGGTTGAGTAGGCGTTCCGGTTCGTTCGCCAATCGTACGGATAATTCAACCTGCTGCATGCCTCACCAGAAATGGAGCGGCGTACAAGTGAAATTGAGCTACAGCACAACACTCGACTCTAGTTGTTTTCCTATTCCAATTGGTTCTCAGTAGTTTTCTAGATAAACGGCGACTGCCGTAAATTTTTAAATTGTAAAGCGGAGGCAAGACTTATGCAAAAAAGAACGCGATTAACTTTGAGAATCTTGGCATTCTCCAACTTGGTAATCCTAATCAACCTCGTTATACCCATAGGCGGGCAGGCGCTCGCACCCAACGAAGCGACAATAGCAGTATCCGGCGAGGAGACAATTTTTTTGACAAATCCCGAAGGGAAAGGCGCTGTGAATGCATTGCTCAACATTGCAACAGATAATGACGATCCGCGGCCGCTTGGACTTGAATGGTCCACGGATGGCCGAAAACTTGCGTTCCATGCGACGTCGCAGAAAAATACCGATATCTATATCGTAGACGCTGACGGCAAGAACCTGAGGCGAATCACCGATCATGAAGGGGTAGATAGCTGGCCCGACTGGCACCCTGGCGGCAGAAATCTCGCCATCGCTTCTGATCGGGACGGGAACCTCGAAATTTACGTAATGTCGGTCGAGGGCAATATTATTGCCAACCTCACAAACGACCCAGCCCCAGATAGAATGCCCTCATGGTCGCCGGATGGTCGGCGAATTGCGTTCGCTTCCAAACGAGGACGGACGCTCGGAGACATCTACGTGATGAATTCAGACGGTGGCAACCAGGTGAATTTCACAAATCATAAGGGCGAGGACATCCAGCCCGAATTTTCGCACGACGGGGACCGGATTGGATGGATTACGCGACGAGATGGGACCGGTAATGTATGGGTGATGGACGCCGAACTCGGCGATGAGGGTGCCCAAAATGTCTATGAAATTTTTAGCCAGGAAGAAAAGCAGGATCTGACGTGGAACCCGGACGGTAAGGAAGTAGCCACAATCATATTCGGAGGCGGTTCCTCGAAGATTACCATATACGAAGTGAAGGCGGGGGCGGGCAAGGGGAATCACGAAAATCGCTTTGACCTACCGGTAATTGGGCAGGCGGGCCCATTCAACCGGTCTCCGGCGTGGTTCGCCCCGGACTTTATCGTTGAGTTCGCAGTTTCTCCTGCCGGGAAGCAACCATTGAGTTGGGGCTGGATTAAACAGTTGGGAAGTACACTATCTAGATAGTTGTGCGAGAGCAGCAGGCGCGTTCCCAACGGTTGCCGTAAAGTTAAACTAGGTTCGCCTCTCAAAATAACATTATCAGTCAAGCCAGTTACGAACGCTCAGTTTGTGGACAACTCTGTTCATGTATTGAACAGTTTCTCAAGTAATGTGCCGCGTCGCGCCTAATTTTTAAAGCATTTCGAGCTGGCATTATATTTGCTTTTCCCCCTTTTAGCCAATGGTCGTCTTAACCGATTGGCTGTCGGTGATGGTAATTCGTCAACATCGTGGCATGTTTGTTCGCGAAGTGCCGTGATGAATCAAGAACCGTGTATCGTCAGCTCGCCATTTTCTGAATCGTAAATAGACAGTTTGCCACGGAGGCGTATCATGTAATAGCATTCGCCACTGGCATCGTGACTTGACGGAGTTGATGATTAAGTACATGAGAGTGTATAATTATCGCTAGAAATCTGTTGAAAAACAGAAAAGCGCATTGTCTCAATGAACCCGAAATATTGGGAGGTGCACGAAACAGTGCAAGGGTTCGTTCAAACTGCACTGTTTCGTGCAGCAGCCGGCGCTCTAGATGAAAAATCTCAAACTGTTCGCCTGCCTTGATACATCAGGCTTACCTAGTCCTAACTTGAAGTAGATTATGTGTTGGCGTATAATTTGCATTGAAAAATCTCGTAGAACCGGATTCAGGTTCGCATATTAGGCTTCCTTGCAAGGAAACATTTACGTAATGGTAGATGAAGCAACCGGCTGAAGGCAGCAAAATCTCTAGGTTTTCGTCAAATCAGACCAATTGGTTCATATTGCCTTCTTCACTCTGTTAACTCAGTGATTCGGCAAGTCAACCTTTAAGACTATTCTCTTAAGCACAAACCGACTTTGAGAGGTGTTCTTAGCGGTTGACAGGTTAGCATAAGTGGTGGCGGTTGCTCTCATTCAACATTTGACAAATCACCGGAATAACTTGCGCGGTTTATATTTTCTTCTTAAATTGGTTCTGAATAAACTTCCGAAATGAACAGTCGTGAACACCAACCGTTCCTGTAACTTTTTCTATTTTAGTCAGGCTTTAAATTAGAGGAAGTTTGCCAAAAGTAGAAAT
This sequence comes from Candidatus Poribacteria bacterium, assembly GCA_965198175.1. Classification (GTDB taxonomy): domain Bacteria; phylum Poribacteria; class WGA-4E; order WGA-4E; family PCPOR2b; genus JAPPKS01. The sequence goes on along the minus strand of OZ240245.1, from coordinate 3,715,257 downwards.
CGCGGGGATGCGCCCCCAAACTCAAACATGGAGGATTATTCCAATGAAGAAATCAATGGTTTTCACACTTAGCCTATTGTTCCTTGCCGCGCTGTGGGCACCTCACAGCTACGCCCAGGATTCTCTGCAGTGGGGTCTCCCCGAGGGCGCCAAATTGCGCCTCGGTCAAGGCAGAATACACGAAATAGTGTATACGCCCGACGGTACCGGACTCGCGGTTGCCAGCGGAATCGGAATTTGGCTTTACGATACAGAAACCCATAAGGAAGCCGACCTGCTTGCCGGGAATACGGACGTCGACAGCATTGCGTTTAGTCCCGATGGCAGCACAATCGCAGGGGCAAGTTGGGACGATGACATTCGACTGTGGGACGCCAATACGGGAAAACATCTGGAAACGCTAAAAGGATCGGGTACGGCCAACAGCCTTTTGTTCAGTCCCGATGGACGCACTATAGCAAGCGAAAGTGGGAACCGAGATATTGAAATTTGGGACGCCAATACGGGAAAACATCTTCGCACACTCAACGGATATGGGAGTTGGGTCAACGGCTTCGCGTTTAGTCCGGATAGCCGCATTATCGCGAGCGCGGGCGCAGACAGAACCATCGGCCTGTGGGACGCCGATACTGGAGAACACCTGAACACACTCGAGGGGCACACGGGTTACGTGTATAGTGTAGCGTTCAGTCCCGACGGAAACATCCTCGCAAGCGGGAGTCGGGACGGTACCGCTCGGCTATGGGACGCCCAAACCGGAAAACACCTGCGCACACTTATCGCATTGCGTTCGGTGGAAACAGTTGCGTTCAGTCCCGATGCGAGAATCCTTGCTACCGGGGGCCAGGACGTTATCCGATTGTGGAACCCCGAAACGGGAGAAGAGTTGCGAACCCTCAACGGATCGGGTTCGCGCGATGATACAGTTACATTTAGCCCCGACGGCAGCACGATTGCCGGTTTGAGCGCTTCCGAGACCGTCCGACTGTGGGACGTCGAATCGGGTGAACTGCTTCGCACCATCGCCGGACATTACTCTGCAGCCAACAGCATTGCGTATAGTCCAGACGGCGGCACCGTCGCAAGTGCGAGTTGGAACGGTATCCGGTTTTGGAACTCTGAAACGGGAGAACGCCGGCGTTCGTTTATCGATTTCGGTTCTATCAATATCGTTGCGTTCAACCCTGATGGCGGCACGATTGCCACCACGAGTTGGGACAATACTGTCAGTGTGCGGGACGCCGACACTGGAGAAGAGCAACTAAGGCTGGAGGGGCATACCTTGATGGTCAATAGTGTCGCGTTCAGTCCGGATGGCAGCACTATCGCAAGCGCGAGTCGGGACAATACGGTCCGTTTGTGGGACGCCGATACGGGGAAAGCGCTGCGTACCCTCACCGGGCATTTGCGCGATCTGAAAAGTGTGGCGTTCAGCCCTGATGGCGGAAAGCTGGCAAGCGGGAGTTGGGACTCACTTTTTCTGTGGGACGTAGAAACAGGAGAACGGCTACGCCGGTTAGATGGGCATGAGGGGCCTATTGATAGCGTTGCGTTCAGTCCGGACGGCAACCTCTTCGCAAGCGGGGGCGGGAAAACAATTTCATTATGGAATGCTGATAAGGGAGAACTGCTGCGAACCATAGATGTGCCAGATGCGTATTCGATCAATAGCCTTGCGTTCAGTCCCGATGGACGCACACTCGCCAGTGGGGGTTGGGACGGAAAGGTTCGTCTCTGGGACACCGATACGTGGGAACTCGTAACTTCACTCAAAGGACATTCATTGTGGGTCTTTAACCTTGCGTTCAGCCCCGACGGCGAAACCCTGGCTAGCTCGGGTTACGATGGCACCGTGATGCTGTGGGAACTTATCTCTTCCACCGGAGTTGGGGTTGGAGTGGAACCGTTAGGAAGACTCACCACGACGCTCGGAAGCATCAAACGGACGGCGTTGCTGCAAAATTATCCGAATCCGTTCAACCCCGAAACGTGGATACCGTATAAGTTGGCAAACGATGCGCTCGTGAATTTCAGCATCTATGACCAGAGCGGGCATATCGTGCGCAGGCTCGACATTGGCCGTCAAAAATCGGGAGTCTACCGAGACAAAGCAAAAGCAGCGTATTGGGACGGCCGCAATCATAACGGAGAACGCGTCACAAGCGGCACCTATTTCTATCAGCTCAGTACGGGTAATTACAGCTCGTTACGGCGGATGGTGATTGTCAAGTAGCACCCGCAGGATTGAGGTGGGAAACCGAGTCTCGGCGCGCCTACATTACGTTGTCGCGAGAAGGAGAGAAGCATTGCAATATTTGAAACAATCGCTCTTATTCTTATTGCTGACGGCATTTATGCTCATCATTGGATTCATTTCCATTAACCACCTCCAAGCGGGCGAGAGAGGGCATTCTGAGCCCGCTACCAGTTCCATTGCTATTCAAGAAGATTCCCCTTTCCGCGAAAAGTGTTACATGTGCCACGGAAATGAAGCAGCTTACGCTGAATGGAAGACTGCTGGGCACGCGAAGGCATTGATCAACCTTGACCACGGGGACCATCCCGTACGCGTCTCTTGCCTTAGTTGCCATTCGGCCGGCTATGAGATACATTCCAAAATAGGCGGATCTAAAGATCACCTTTACAATCTAGAAACTGCTGTGAACGCTATCAGTTGTTCATCGTGCCATTTGCATAGCAGCAATCGCGAGCATCTATTGGTAAGATCGCCTAGAAAGCTATGTGTCTCCTGCCATAAAATGGATTGCGGATGCGCCGGAGCGGGTATTATCCACCAATCTCAGGCGGAAATGTTCCTCGGACGTGACGGGAAGGGCGTCAGACGAAAGCCTTCGCCACACGTTAGAGTCATGAAGAAGCGATGTATACATTGTCACATGGCGAAAAAAGAATCGAAAGATGAAATCGCTCAACGCGGCGGACATACATTTATCGCGGACTTCTCGATTTGCGCCGATTGCCACGATAATATGGAAGCTAGGCTAAAAGGGTATCGTGAAGAGATGGAAGGTAAAATGCAAGCAATAAAAGCCATGCTTGACCGTGCGACCGATTTAGACAGTGAAGCGTACAAGGCTGCGAAATGGAATTATGACATGGTAAAAGGCGACAGCGGTTATGGGCTACACAATATCCCGTACGCAAGGATGCTGCTCGATTACAGTCTCTCCTTAAAATCGACGGTGCTGCAACCAGAAGGCGGGAAGGAAGCGGCTACCGGTGGGGAGTAATGGTGCGCGAAATTGAGTCCGGACGGTTTTTTCGTGCAAAAAAATAAAACATTTCCCAAATGTGGAGCAGTGTCAAGCGAACAAAGAATTGTCTATTAAACCCAAATCTGATACATCTGCCTTTTAAGCGCCCAACCAATGATGCCCCAGAGACAAGCCATAGAATAATCTCCGAGAATCAAGCCCGCAAAAAAGGGAATCGCCTTTCGATAGGCTTGCAACCCACCATACCGTAGAATTCCCAACTTGAGCGCCCAACAGAGAAGCATTGGAAACCAGATGAAGGACAAGTCGCCCCACCTGCCGGTCCCGATTACATACCCTATCGGATGAAAGGGCCACCATAGAAAACGAAGCTTCATCGCGGACAGCAAAAGGGTGACCCCGAACCCAGTTCCCATAGCGATTATCGCGGGATAGTTGTATTCAGTCGGAGAATTCAGCCAGCGTTGCAGGCGATTAAAGCATTCCCATGCAATACCCCCTCCACCCAAACCGGCACCACGCTCATACGCGTGGGAAAAATAGACCGTCCAAGTTACAATGATGCTAACAGCAAGCGAAGCTAGCATTACAACGGTTAGTTTTCGACTGTTTAACTGCGCTTGTTCACTGATTCGGAAGGCTTCAAGCTGGTTAGGCATTGGATGCGACGTGTTGACTCGGTTTAGCCAGTAAAGGAACGACATGAGGGTTAAGTTCTTTGCGCCAATCGTCCTCGTTCCCAGTGCGGAAACCATAGTTGTTGCCGGATCTTTGAATATGACCTCGTGCATGGGCGGACCGAGACCTGCTCTAACTTTTGTCAGGCTGATTGCCATCAAGAAGTAAACTGCGATAAACAGAAGAAACACCCAAAGGGAGAGTCCCGCTTTTGCAGCAAAGAATATAAGGAAAAGTACTCCCCCGACGATTCCGAATATAGCCCATTTATATGTCATGGGCTCCTTTGAATCGTCAATTTCCCCCTTTCCTGTCGCGGCTACGGTGAACACCTGTTTCAAGTGCCTGCGCCCCACCCATAACGCGAGAAGACCTAACCCGATCCATGCCCCTTCTGACTGCTCATCGAGATAAAGATTCATCTGCAGTCCCATTGCACTTCTTAGCACGAGCACAGCTTTTCCAAAGAAAAAGAAAAACAATGACGAGAATGCCAGGTCCAAGGGCATAAAAAAGGAGAGGCCAATAGCGAAAGGGTGAAGCGCTATCAGCATTGTTCCAACAGCGTTCCAGGGCCGTTCGAGGAATAGGTGGGTGATTCGGTTGTCCAGCGCTCGAATCGGCAGCGAAGGAAGTGCGGGATACAGATGACTCAAGCCGTTTAGCAAACCGCCACCTGCCGCGATGCCAAACCCAATCCACATCAACTTGTTCGCGAAGAAGCTGGCTGGTTTTCTCCCCATTTCCAGCGGTAACCAGGTGATCGGATACGTCAGTCGTTCATAGTCGGTGAACTGCTTTCTCAGAATAGTGTTCATGCACATCAGTACAAAATAGAGAACCAACATGAAAATAGACCAGGTTAGCAGCGGAACCAGCCAACTGTTGAAGTTCTGCGACATCCAAAACGACGAATCCCCCTCATAAAATCCTCTCAACACTTGTGTATTCTGCACCGTCATCCAGTCGGGAATGTGACCTAGAAAAAGGTTATCCCAGTCATTTTCTGATGAGGCGAACCAAAACGGATGGGGTAGCATATAAGCCAGATAGCTCAGGTGCGGCGCGCCGCCTACAGTAGAAACCATAATCAGCATGATATATATCGCCAGCGCTTCCGATCCATGCAGGGCATAGTGAGGGCGTATACGTGCCAGCAGGGGGTTAAGGAGAAGAATGACTAGCAAGGTGAAGACGGTGTTCGAGAAGAGCGACATATAACTGTGCAGGATGCCGCCATAGAAGGGAATGAAGAGATTGATCCAATACGAGTTGATGATAACAAGCAGAAGCCCGATGATTAATACGCGGAGGGTAAGACCGCTAGCGCTTTTCTTCTCGAATTCAGAAGAGCTATTCATGCTGTAGCCTCAATAAATTTGTCCAAAGCGAGGATGGTATCCACTATTCACAATCGATACCCCATTCTAAGAAAAAACTTCCGGGTTTACAACATGCCGTGGGGACTTTCCATTGAACACTGCCGCCATATCGTTAGCCATGCTCTCGAAGATTTTCGTCATCGCCTGCGGCGTCAATCCCAACGCATGAGGCGATGTCACGCAGTTGGGCGATTGAAAGATGGGATGACTGACGTCTGGGGGTTCCGGTTGGAAAACGTCTAGTCCAACACCTCCTAATTTCCCCGATTCCAAGGCTTCATAAAGCACATCTAGACTTTCAATGAGTCCACCCCGCGCCAGGTTAACAATGTAAGCGCCTGGTTTAATCTGTCGCATCCGATCACGGTCAATTAGTCCTTGTGTTTCATCGGTCAGGACAGCATGGATAGAGATGAAGTCTGACCGCTCCAATAAAGCTTCAAGATCAACAAGTTCTGTTTCAAGCTGCTTCGCTCGTTCGTTCGATACATAGGGATCGTACGCTAGAATCGTTACATTAAATGGCCGAATCAACTCCGCCAGCATTTGTCCGATTCGTCCGAAGCCGATAATGCCCAACGTAGCGCCATCCAAGTCACCTGGTTGGTGTTGGAACCGGCTGTTCCAGTTGCCAAGTTTTAGCTGTTGGTCCCAAAAGACTACCTTCTTACACAACGTGAAAATTAGGGCGACCGCTGCCTCCGCTATCGCGCGTGCGTTGACTCCAGGTGTGTAAACCACTGGAATTTTACGCGCGGTAGCGGCTTTGATGTCTACATTGTCATATCCTACACCGGAGCGACCGATTACCTTTAAATCCGTAGCTGCATTAATGACGCGAGCGCTCACGCTTCCCTCAACACCCCGGACCACTAGGCCGATTGCTCTATCTAGAAGCGGCAGTAACACTTCCTCTTCAAAAGCTGAAGCAATAATGACTTCGCCGAATGGGCTCAAGATTTCAACTGCGATATTTTCAATGGGACCTGTACAAACTATTCTTGTGTTTTCCAAAGCAATTCTCCGTTAAGTTTGACTTCCATTACAATAGTTACACATTTACCGTTCGCCTGCAGCGCACCTTAAAATCTCCGCTTGAGTAGTATTGTCATTAACAAATTCCCCCGTAATTTCCCCTTCATGCAAAACAAGGATGCGATCGCTCATGTGCAAGATTTCGGGGAGTTCGGATGAGACCATTACGATTGCAACACCTTTACGGGCAAGTTGAGCAATCAACCTGTGAATCTCCGCTTTGGCACCCACATCAATGCCACGTGTAGGCTCGTCAAGGAGAAGAATCCTCGGCTGGGTCATCAAGCATTTACCCAAAACTACCTTCTGTTGATTGCCGCCGCTAAGATGGTTGACAGGTGCATCAAGCGAGGTAGCCTTAATCTGCAGAGATTCAACATAGTGATTGCTTTGGCGAAACTCTTCGTTCCGATTGATGATCCCACAAGGCGCAAGCCGTTTCCCCGGTTCCTTAAAGAGGGCATCAAGGCTAGCGAGCGTCATGTTCGAGGGAACGTCTGTGTCAAGGATTAATCCGTACCGCTTGCGATCCTCGCTGACAAGACCTATCCCGTGACTAATCGCGTCGTGAGGAGAGTCGATCAAAACCTGAACGCCATCGACGACGATTTCACCTGTGCACTTGCCCGAATAGGCACCAAAAATGGCAGTTAGTAGCTCTGTCCGCCCGGATCCCATCAGTCCTGCGATTCCGATAATTTCCCCGAAGCGCACCGTAAAGTTTATGTCTCTGAGGAATTGCTGATTGGGTCTGTCCGGATAATCGGCATTGAGCTTTCGCACTTGTAAAGCGACTCCTCCGATTTGCTTTTCGCTTTTCGGGTAGAAATCCCTCAATTCACGCCCAACCATCCGTGTAATCAGTTCACCTTCATTGCACTCCTTCATCGGAATAGTACCTACTGTTTTACCGTCACGCAGGACGGTTACACGATTCGCTATCTCGAAAATTTCCTTGAGCTTATGCGTGATGTAAATACAAGAGACACCTTTCTCGCGCAGTTGACGAAGGATGCGCATCAGGTTTTCTATTTCACTTTCAGTCAGCGCGGCAGTCGGCTCATCAAGTACAAGGAGACGTGCTTCACGAGACAGGGCTTTGGCGATTGCCACCAATTGTTGCCCGCCGATCCCCAATTGATTCACTAGGGTTTGAGGCTGAAGAGAAAGTTCAAAATCTGCTAGCAGATACACTGCCTGATGATACAATTGATTCCAGTTGATGAACCCAAACCGCTTGGGCTCCTGACCCAAATAGATATTTTCGCCGACTGTCATCTCTGGAACCAATGCTAGCTCTTGATGGATTATCGCAACACCGGCATTTTCTGCATCGCAGACAGTGCTGAAATGATGAGGACGACCATTTATGCTTATCTTACCCGTGTAAGCGCCATGAGGGTAAGCACCACCAAGGATTTTAATCAGAGTTGATTTGCCTGCACCGTTCTCACCGCAGAGCGCGTGGATTTCTCCGTGCCGCACATCAAATGAAACGTCATCAAGCGCTCGGACACCCGGGAATTCTTTTGTTATGGATTGCATTTCGAGAAGAGGGTGTGCCATAGTAAAATCCATAAGAATCGCGTTCGGGACACCGCGGTTTACTTCTTATGATTTAATTGTCCGCCTGACTCTTAGACGCGCTGCGAAAGTGCCATCAATGCCGTGTTCATGCGGAAAGGTTTGTAGAAATCCTTCAGGAGTGATTGCGCGAGGAGACATAGCGGGTAGGAATTCTCCTGCGTTTTCGACGACAAAGTGCGGATGGGTCTTGAGGAAACGTTGAATAACCATCTCGTTCTCTTCCGATTCGGTGCTGCATGTACTATAAACCAGAACACCGCCTGGTTTAACCTTTCGCGCCGCGTTTTGCAAAAGGTTAAACTGTAGTTGAGCAAGTTCGTTAATCTGTTCAGGGGTTTTGTTCCAGCGTATATCCGGATGGCGCCGCAGCGCTCCTAATCCTGAACAGGGCGCATCAACGAGGAAGTAATCCACGTCCTTCAGGAAGTCGAGTGGGGAGTTGGCAGCATCCGCGACTTGCACTTGGACAGTTGTTATACCGAGGCGTTGGCAGTTCTCCTCAACGCGTCGAACCCTGTTTTGTGAAACATCCACAGCAATAATCTGGCCTGTGTTTCCCATGAGTTGCGCGATATGGCTCGTCTTCCCACCGGGCGCCGCACAGAGATCTACAACCTTTTTCCCCGGTTGGGGACGAAGCAAGTGCGCTACTAACATCGCACTTTCATCTTGTACGTAGAACCAGCCATTTTGGTAAGCTTGCAATGACTGGATGGAAGGTGAATCCGCAAGCAACAAACCGTCGGGCGTTAATTGGCTTGCCTTTACTGAAGCGCTATCCGCCGTAAGCAATTCGATTAACTCATCTCGATTGGTTTTCAAGGAATTGACACGGATGGAGAGTGGTGCGACCTGATTACTTGCACGACAGAACGCGTGCGTCCACTGAACTCCGTAGTGCATCATCCAGCGTTTCACCAACCACAACGGGTAGGAAAGTGAAATCGAGATATGCTGGAGAGGATCGGATTCTAGAGGTGAATACTGAAGGCTATCACCATCTCGCTGAACTGAACGCAGAACGGCATTGATAAAACGCGCCCTCTTCCGTTTTGGTTTTGCCAGTTCGACTGTTTCGTAGATAGCGGCATGTGAAGGAATTTTATCGAGGTGAAGCAATTGATATACCCCTAACCGCAAAAGGTTGCGGCTCCTCAAATCCAAACGAAAGCGACCATCCACAAAATGGCGGAGAATCCAATCAAGTTGCTTTCTCCACCGGACCACTCCATAAACGAGTTCGTTAAGCAATCCACGATCTATAGTATGCAAATGACTTCGCTGAATCGCCTGATTAATTAGAGGAGCAATAGTTGTGCTGCCTTCTTCCAATTGAATCAGACAGTCCAACGCAAGTTGGCGCACTGAAGTCGCTTTTTTCATTATGCATGAGGATCAACTGACCTAATAGGGAAGGCGATAGTCTTCAGAAAACTGTCGCCCTTGCTATCTGCTCGGTCGATCTCCTTTGATCGTGGCTACGTGTTATGAACCTCCCCTAACCCCTCCTTAGTAAGGAGGGGAATGATTCTTTACAGCCTAGTCCTCCTCCTTACCAAGAGGGATTGCGGGGAGGGTACAGTGAGACCCTTAATCAACGTTCAATGCGCGATTTTCGAGATTGAAAGGGTTATCAAGGAAAAGCGGGAAGTTCCAAACCTGCAATATTCTGAAGAATGCGAACTACCTGGTGGCTGTAACCAAATTCGTTGTCATACCACACGTACAGCACACACCGATGCCCAGACACTATGGTTGCTAACGAGTCAACTATCCCTGTTTTCAAAGTCCCTGTGAAGTCGCTGGAAACTGCATCCGGGGAACTGGTGTAGTCAATCTGTCCTTGCAACGGCGAGTCGAGCGAAATGCCGCGCAGATAGTTGTTTACTTCTTTTACCGTACTCGCCTTGTTTAGCGTCAGATGTAGTATCGCGAGTGATACATTCGGCGTTGGAACTCGAATCGCATTAGCTGTTAGCTTGCCTGCCAATTCCGGCAGCACTTTGCCTACCGCTTCAGCGGCACCTGTTTCTGTAATTACCATGTTCAGCGGTGCACCCCGGCCTCTCCGACTCTTTATGTGGTAATTATCAATCAGATTTTGGTCATTGGTGTATGAATGACAAGTTTCTATGTGACCTTCTTCAATTTGGAAGCGATCGTGCATCACCTTCAGCACGGGCACAATTGCATTAGTAGTACAGCTAGCCGCGGAGACAATCTTCTCACCCGCTATAATGGCATGGTTGTTCACGCCGTAAACAATATTGGGGATATCTCCCTTGCCCGGTGCGGTAAGGATGATTTTTGCGACGCCTTCAGCTTTGAGGTGTCGCTCGAGCCCACTTCTATCCCGCCAAGCACCCGTGTTATCAAGGACAATCGCATTGTGGATGCCGTACTCGCTGTAGTGGGTATGTTCTGGCGTGTCTGCGTAAAGGAGACGTATCATGTTGCCGTTGGCAATGAAAGCGTTTTCTGCCTCGTTGACAATGATGGTCCCTTTGAACTGACCATGGACGGAGTCGCGTCGTAGTAGGCTAGCTCGTTTTAGAAGATCTCCTCTAATCTCGTTACGCACTACGACAGCGCGCAATCTCCAATTAGCGCCTCCGCCACTTCTTTCAATGAGAATCCGAGCCAGCGTTCGACCGATTCGTCCAAAGCCATAGAGGACAACATCTTGCGGTTCAAACAAGCACGTATTTTTACCGCCGTTAATTTCCGCTAGTTCATTTCCGATAAAGGCGTTTAAGGTCGTGCCTGTTCCACTACGCAGATACCTTGTAGTCAACTTACCAATGTCAATCCGAGCTGGTGATAGGTTAAGCTCGTTCAACGCTTGAAGAATGCGTAAGCTTGTGAAGACAGAAAGCTCATCTTTTACAATTTGACGAGTAAAACGATGAGCCTTTAGAATATCAATTGTGGAGCCATGAACCAGTGAATGACCGTAGACCGTAGTAACCACGCCGTGATTCCGATAAAGGTTTCCAATCAGAGGAATCATTGCTTCAGCCGCTTCTTCCCGTTTTCTCCAGTCGTCAGAATAGGATTCCATTTTTCGATCTCTCATCATCACCTCTTTATTATTTTGGTTATGTGACTACTAACAAACATCATACTAGCAGAGCGGTCTTGACAAACTTCTTTCCGCACCGGTGCGGAGAAGCCCGATGGGCATTAGCTCCGTTTTGATTTGCATGTTTCGCCTCTATAGGAGATTAATTACACGCATTGCCGATTGATAGGTTGGGTCACATCGAACGCCGCAGTCTATCCGAAACCTGTCCGGTAACTGAACTAGGCATGTATTGCTATCAAGTCATCAATTGACACTTATGCTTACTATCAGTTAGCAGACGATACGAAAACACTAGCCTCCTGTACTAATCAGTAAAACAGAAAACGTAGCAAGAAAACGAAGATCAAGTTGATGTCATTATGTCCTAGCCTAACTGATTTTGATAATAATCCTGAAGCGGAGTAACAGTCAACTCTTCACGACGAAGAGCTTCAATTGCGTTGATGGCTGCAGCTGCACCAGAAATGGTTGAAAAGAGTGGAATGCCATAATCAATTGTCATTTTCCGAATCAGTTGTTCAGCGGGATGGTGTTCATATCCCGTTGGAGTATTGATAATGAGATCCACAGCATGATTTTTAACATAGTCGTGAATTGTTGGGCGTCCCTTTCCAATACTGTGGACCAATGTAATCTCCAGCCCATTTCTACGCAGTACTTTCGCTGTTCCGTGAGTTGCTATTAGTTGAAATCCGAAGTCGGAGAGTTTCTTGGCGATAAAAATTATGGCGCGCTTATCTTTGTTTTTGACGCTAATAAAGGCACTTCCATTAACGGGCAAAGTGTAGCCGCATGCCTTTTGCGCTTTGGCGAAGGCTTGAGCAAGATTCTCATCAATTCCCATGACCTCGCCTGTCGACTTCATCTCAGGACCGAGTTGTGAATTTGCCCCTGGAAAGCGATTGAATGGAAAAACGGGTGCTTTCACGCAGAAATAATTCCTTTCAATCTCTTTGGTGAAACCGAGTTCTTCAAGGGTTTTACCTGCCATGAGCCGCGCGGCATGTTTTGCCAGCGGAACCCCGATTGCTTTACTGACAAACGGTATGGTCCGCGAGGCACGCGGGTTGACTTCCAATACATAAATCTCGTTGTTCCTAATCGCATACTGAACGTTCATCAGTCCCCGAACGTTGAGCGCCTTAGCAAGTGCGTACGTATACCTCTTGAGTTCTTCAAGTTGTTCCTCAACAAGTGTGTAGGGTGGTAGCACACAGTCGCTGTCTCCAGAATGGATGCCAGCTTCCTCAATGTGCTCCATGATACCTCCGACGAGGGTCATACTGCCGTCAGAAATCGCATCGACATCCACCTCAATCGCATCTTCCAGATATTTGTCAATCAGTACCGGATGTTCTGGTGAAGCGGCAACTGCGGAGTCCATGTATTCCTCTAAAAGGGTTTGGTCGTAAACAATTTGCATTGCCCGTCCGCCCAGCACATACGAGGGACGAACAATGACGGGATACCCGATCGACGCGGCGATAGGCTTTGCTTCCTCAATCGAGGTTGCAGTTCCATTTGGAGGTTGCACCAGACCGATTTCATCCAACACCGCTTTGAACAATTTCCGATCTTCCGACCGCGCAATGTCATCAGGACTGGTTCCGATAATAGGTACACCTGCGTCTTTGAGTGCAAGCGCAAGATTCAAGGGCGTTTGCCCGCCAAACTGAACGATCACTCCATCGGGCTGCTCACGATCGATAATGTTCAAAACATCTTCGAGTGTGAGCGGCTCAAAATAGAGGCGATCCGAGGTATCATAATCCGTACTAACTGTTTCAGGATTACTGTTGACCATAATCGTTTCAATACCATCTTGCTTAAGCGCCATCGCTGCGTGAACGCAGCAATAGTCAAACTCAATTCCCTGACCAATCCGATTTGGACCACCTCCCAAAATGATTACCTTTCTTTTGGAACTCGGGCGCACTTCATCTTCACTGCTGTAAGTTGAATAGTAGTAAGGAGTTATCGCCTCAAATTCAGCGGCGCATGTGTCAACCGTTTTAAAAGTCGCTTCAATTCCCGCTTCCTTCCGTAAAAACCTGACATATGATTCAGAAACATCCCACAGTTCAGCAATCTGGCGATCTGAAAATCCATACTGTTTCGACTTACTAAGCAGGGAAATGAATTCATGTGTCAATGGGTTCGTCAATGTGTCCGATCCCCATTTTTTCAGTTCCTCTCTTCCCTGTTTCTCCAGGTGCGTTTCAAAGTCAACTATCTCTTTAATGTTATATAGAAAAAAGGGATCGATTTTTGTATAGCCATATACCTGATCTACACTCATACTAGCTTGGAAAGCTTGTTTGATATAAAAAAGTCGCTCAACGTTCGGAAAAGTCAGTTTCTCAGGCAGTTCAGCAAGAGGTAGATTTCGGACTTGCTGATTGTCGAGTCCATACCACCCTGTTTCCAGCGATCGCAAGCCTTTCTGCAACGCTTCCTTGAAAGTCCGCCCGATCGCCATAGCTTCCCCAACCGACTTCATCTGGGTGGTCAGGGTTACATCGGCATCTGGAAATTTCTCAAATGCCCAACGCGGGATTTTGACGACAACGTAGTCGATTGTGGGTTCAAAGGAAGCGGGCGTTTGGCGAGTGATGTCGTTGGGGATTTCATCAAGCGTATAGCCAACTGCCAGCTTTGCCGCAATCTTGGCGATTGGGAATCCTGTGGCTTTGGACGCAAGCGCAGAACTCCTCGAAACGCGTGGATTCATTTCGATGACGACCTGTTCCCCTGTCTGCGGGTGCACAGCAAATTGAACGTTTGAACCGCCTGTATCAACACCAATTTCGCGAATAATCTTGATTGCTGCATCTCGCATCTGCTGATATTCTTTGTCTGTCAACGTTTGAACAGGCGCGACCGTGATGCTATCGCCAGTATGGATGCCCATTGGGTCCACATTTTCAATCGAGCAGATAATCACGACATTGTCTGTGTGATCACGCATCACCTCTAGTTCAAACTCTTTCCAACCGATAACGGACTCCTCGATTAACACCTCATTGACCGGGCTCAACGCCAAGCCATGTTCGACCATCTCTTTGAACTCTTCGATGTTATATGCAATTCCCCCACCAGTACCACCAAGTGTGAATGCGGGGCGGATGATTGCGGGGTAGCCAATCATGGAGACAATCGTTGCAGCATCTTCGACGGAGTGCACGACTCCACTATTTGGCACCGATAACCCGATTTGCTGCATTGACTTTTTGAAGAGTGCGCGATCTTCTGCCTTTTTTATCGCGTCAAGTTTCGCACCAATCAGTTCGATATTATATCTGTCTAGCACGCCAGCTTCTGCAAGTTCAACGGAGACATTTAGTCCGGTTTGTCCTCCCAAGGTTGGCAGCAAGGCATGGGGACGTTCCCTAGCGATAATTCGTTCGACCACGTCCGCCGTAATCGGCTCGACATAAGTTCGATTTGCAAATTCAGGGTCTGTCATGATGGTCGCCGGATTACTATTAACTAGAACAATCTCAAACCCCTCCTCTTGCAGGGCTTTGCACGCTTGTGCCCCGGAATAATCAAATTCACAAGCCTGACCGATGATGATGGGGCCGGAGCCGATGATTAAAATTTTCTCAATGTCAGTTCGCTTCGGCATAATCTGCGCACGTGTCAGGCACTAGGAACTAGATTCGTGTTAGTTCCTTTAATGCCTCATCTCTCTTCTGTATCTTTTCATAAGGTCTGTAAATTGCTTGAAAAGATAGCTTGCATCGTGAGGACCGGGCGAAGCTTCCGGATGATATTGTACAGCCAAGACAGGATGTTCAGAATGCCGCATTCCTTCGAGGGTTTGATCGTTCAGATTGACGTGGGTAATCTCAACTGTATTTGGCAGTGAATCAATGTCCACACAGAAACCGTGATTTTGGGCGGTAATTTCCACGGTGTTGGTTTCAAGCCGTTTGACAGGTTGATTTGCGCCTCGATGTCCGAATTTGAGCTTGAATCTCTTTCCTCCGAACGCAAGCCCCAATAGCTGATGGCCCAAACAGATACCGAAGATTGGCTTCCTACCTATAAGTTTCTTGATTGTCTCAAGTGCATAGTCAACCGCATCTGGATCGCCGGGACCGTTTGATAAGAAGATTCCATTAGGGTTAGCGGAAAGAATATCCTCAGCAGAGGTATGGGCTGGGACAACTTGCACTTGACAACCGTGGTGAGTTAGTTGGCGTAAAATATTGTATTTAATCCCGAAGTCCATTGCGATGACACGAAACTGTGGCTCAGGTACCACTCCTACTGACGATGAATCAAAATTGTTTGTCAATTGCGTACTGCTTTGATACTTTGAAAAATCTGAATCGGAGAAAGCATTTGGGTGGGAATTGGAGTCCTCCCACAAATAGGGGCTTGGGCAGGTTACTCGATGAACTAGATCCACACCTATTAACCCTTGCCACGCTTGTGCTTGTGCAATAAGTTGCTGAGTGTCATAATCTTCTGTCGAAAGTACCCCATTCATAACACCGTGGACCCTTAGCCTTTTGGTTAAAGCACGGGTATCGACACCATGGATACCAATAACTCCATGTTCTTCGAGGTAAGTACCGAGGCTACATCGAGAACGCCAGTTACTATAGTGGGCACTGTATTCACGAACGATAAACCCTTCGACCTGTGGAACAACCGATTCGACATCGACATCATTACAGCCGTAATTTCCGATTAACGGATATGTCATTGTGACGATTTGCCCTTTATAAGAAGGATCGGTGAGAATTTCTTGGTAGCCTGTCATACTGGTATTAAAAACAACCTCACCCGATGACTCGCCAATCGCACCGAAGTGTTCGCCTTCATAGATTGTGCCGTCGGCCAATGCTAAAATTGCTCTCATTGGGATTGAATCTCCTCAACTGGGGAATTACTTGTCATAGAGGTCGTTGCCTTAACAGGAACCAAAAAGGACAGTCCGGTATCGTCACAGAAGGTTGCACAATTTACAATCACTATTCCCAATTCCTCAATCTATCTACTTCTCTTGATTGCACTTTATAAGGTAGACGGAGGGCTGTGCCCTTTTCTAGGAGAATCTGTCGGAATCTCTTGGACTTCAGCAGGTATTGATCGTTGAATGCGTCACTATACCATCGCGGATAGTCATCACCGGGTAACCCTTCAACTCCCAATGGCTGAAGGGCGTATTACGGCTTTTGGACACAAATTGTGTCGGATCAACTCTTACAGCTCGTTTTGGATCAATTAGCGTTACGTCTGCGACCGCGCCGATTGAGAGTGTACCGCGGTCGATTTGCAGAATATTCGCAGGGGCGCACGTCATCTTCGCAATCGCTTCCGATAGAGTGAGCTTGCCCGTATCAATGAGTTGAGTGAAAACAAGCGGCACGCAGGTTTCTAGACCGACGATGCCGGGAGGAGCGTCGTATATTCCTTGTTCCTTCTCAAACGGAGCGTGAGGAGCATGATCAGTAGCAATTGCATCAAGCGTTCCATCAATTAGTCCTTCAATCACGGCATGAACATCAGCCTGAGTTCGCAAGGGTGGATGCATTTTTGCGTTCGCACCGTGTTCTTCGACAGCAGATTCGGTGAGAGTGAAATGATGCGGTGTTGCTTCGGCTGTCACATGGATGCCCCTGTGCTTTCCGGAACGAACCAGTTCGACAGTTCCAGCGGTGCTGACGTGTAAAATGTGAAGGTGCCCCCCTGTTAACTCTGCAAGCATAATATCTCGGGCTGCGATGATGTCCTCTGCTACGTTGGGGCTGCCGGGCAAATTCAGTCTGCGCGAGGTTTCACCGAGGTTCATCACCGCTCCTTCATTCAGATTGTGCTCTTCGCAGTGAACCGCGACGGGAAATTCTAGTTCCGCACTCCACGCTAAAGCCTTCTGCATTAGCGCGGAGTTCATGACGGTTTTCCCATCATCGGATAACGCAACCGCTCCAGCTTCCAGCAGGGCTGGAACATTAGTCACCTCGTCGCCTGCGAGATTTTTCGTGATGCTGCCGATTGGGAACACATTAGCGGCACCATCTTGCTCTGCCTGTAGTTGGATAAATCGAATTACGTTCGGGGAATCAGCAACCGGTTTAGTATTCGCCATACAGACAACCGATGTAAATCCGCCCACCGCCGCTGCGTGGGTGCCCGATGAGATGGTTTCTTTGTGTTCAAAGCCAGGTTCCCGTAGATGGACGTGCATATCAATCAAACCCGGCGCAACAATCAACCCTCTGGCATCTATGATTCTATGCGCTTCAACCTCAATCTGTTCCCCAATTTGAGTGATTCTCCCATCACAGATGAGAAGGTCTTGAATCGAATCAATCTGGTTGGCGGGATCAACCATGTGTCCATTGCGGATGAGAATTCGACTCATTCATCCCCCTCATAAATCGCTGCTCGATCCGACCCATGCTCTTCTACCAATTGGACACGCACGATTTCCTTTCGCGATGTCGGAATATTTTTGCCGACAAAATTCGCAGAGATTGGTAGTTCGCGATGTCCTCGATCTATGAGCACAGCAAGCTGAATTGCCGCCGGACGTCCAAAATCCATGACGGCATCCATCGCAGCACGTATGGTGCGCCCTGTGTAGATAACCTCATCAACCAGAATAATACATCTGCCTGCAACGCTAAAGGGAATATCTGTCCGGTTAATCTTTATCTCTTCCTCATAGAGATTTACGTCGTCTCGATACAAACGCACGTCGACTACACCCACAGGAACTTTAATATTTTCGATAGTTTCCAAGTTTTTGGCGATGCGATGAGCCAAGTAATCTCCTCGGCTCTTAATCCCAATCAGCGCGAGATCGGCAATTTCACGATGATTGTGTTCCAGAATCTCGTGTGAGATTCTGGTCAAAGCGCGTCGAATGTCCTCGGAAGTCATAACCTGTGCTTTTTCGCGCATTTCGATAACACCTCTTCCCTTCTTTCGACAAGTAAATCCATGATTTCGCGAACCAGTGCAAAATCATCAAATCCTTCATGGTTCCAAGTGTTCGTCCAAAACTGGTCGAGCGATCGATAGCCCAATTTTTCATATTCAAACACTTGAATCATCAGTTCAAGTTTATCTGCCGCTCGCACTAATTTTCCTTCCAGCGATGTGCCTTTTTCAAATTCTTCCCATAAGTCAGTGTAATTTTGTAGAAGGGTGTCAAAACCCTCAAACATTGACTGCAATGCGGCTTTTTCGCCGGCCTCTTTGATATCTTCAGGTATATATTCTAGGGCTGGAAATGGCACATCACCAATCCTTGCCTCGGCAACATCATGTAGCAGCGCAATTCGAATCACCTTTTCAACGTTTAACGTGACGTTCTGTTTTGTCAACACATCAGCTAAGAGCATTGACAGAAGAGATACGCGATAGCAATGATCTGCCACACTCTCGGCGTTTTTAATCCCGCTAAACCGCCAACCGGTACGGGGGAGATTCTTAAGAACGCCTATCTCTTCAATCAAGTCTAACACGGCTTTTGCATTCATAATCAATCGGGGAATCCGTCGCATAAAAAAACCTCCCTCAAGACAGGGAGGCTATCTGACAATAGAAAATGAACAATGATAATAGTTGCAGGTTGCGTATTGCACCCTTTTCTAACCTCGCCGGATCAGATTAAAAGGAGAGTTTGTTCGACCTCGACAACATGAAAGATTAATGTGAGTATAGCATATTAGATCTTTATTTGCAAGAAAATATTCAAAAAGTGTAATGGTCAAGTAGAATATAGACACCCGCAAACGCTTTGTTCTTACGCTCCAGCGGAGCGCCATGTTTATAGCCGCCTAAAATTTCCAGCCTTCTGCTCCAGCGGAGCAGAATGTGATTCTTGAAACCGAGTTTTTTCTTGAAAACTCGGTTTCTGTAACTGGTTAGCCTATAGAAATCGCTACTCAATACCCCTCGGTTTGGATTTCCAAGTCCTCATTGACAAAACCTGTCAATCCACGGTAGCAGCGCAATGAGTAAACCATCTCTTTGACTAATACAAAACTATTCTTAAAGGCTCAGAGTTATTTATTCGAGGGTCAGCCATTTGCAATCAACGCATCGTCAGAAATAAATCCGAAACGAAAGGAAATAAAAGCTAGAATATCCACCAAATTCCGATCTGAATTGTGTTTCGTCGTCTTCAGTTTCAGGACGTTTGCCGATTCCGATTAATCCACCAGCGGAGAGATAAATGTCCTGTGCGAAATTGTATTCAATCTGTACAGAGGGGAACACCGAGGAATCGGAGGTGTTCGATAGTATTACGGTACTCAACGAGATGAGCGGCGTGATTTGGCAGGTCAGCCCGGGAACAAAGTAGTGCTTACCCATGAGATAGACTCCCCCATCGGTGTACGCTGGCTGAGTCAGATTGGCAAGATAATCCTCCGGTGCCCCTGCCCCTGCGCCGCTGAAATGATATTCGATGAATCCGTAAGCCACCCCACCGAAACTGTAGTCCAGACCTATTGACGCGCGGAGATAGTTTTCTGCTTCCGCGTTTTCGCTATCGAACGCATTGGCGTAAACGTAGCCCGCTTCAAGCCAGAACCCGGCACCGCCGATTCCCCGCGCTATGTCAACACCGGTCATCAGGTGTTCACGAAATCCTAACAGTGAAATTGAGAAGTCCGTTTCTATCGCATTCAGTTGGCTTCGGAGGAAGAAGGCACTCTTTTCAACCCTCAAATTCTCGCCGAAAACATAGCCGGTATCAAACTCTCCCAACACACCAATCGGGATCTGAACTCTAATTGCATCCACACCGATTCGGTCCTCCGTGTCCAGTTGATTGTAGGCGTAGGGAGCGATAACGTCCGTCGGGTTTACGACCCGCGCACTTCCCCATGCGATGGCTTGGCGACCGATTGTGATGTCCCCAAAATCGGCAACGTACGCAATGGAAGCACGATCGAGATTCTGAAAGAGACCGAAACTACCGACCGGGTCATTCGTGCCCGGATAGATAGCGGAATCAAAATCCACAACGCGATAGCGGAGCGAATCCGTGGAGGCTGCAATTGGCGGTTCAGAAAACAGTGAGGGGTCTTGAATACGCGGAGCGAAATCGTAGGAGAGGTCGAACGAGAACGTATCAAAGGGCGCGTAAGTGCAATTCAGTCGCAGTCGATTGTTCACCGCACCGATAATTGGTGTGTCTGGCAAGGGGGAAGCCAAACCTGTGGAAAAGTTTTTGTAATACCCGCTGATTTGAAACTCATCGTTGGCTAAGGCGATGGTTGGGAGCAGAATCATCATCCACCACAGATGCCTTTGGCAGGTGATGCCCACGCTACCCTTTAATCTCGTCACTCTCAACTTGTCCGTCCTTCAGCGTTATCAAACGCCTCGCCCTCTCCATCACCATTGGATCGTGGGTTGAAAATACGAAGGTCATGTTTGTACGTGCATTGAGGTGACTCATCATATCAAGCAGGTCTGCACCTGTTCTCGAGTCGAGGTTCGCGGTCGGCTCATCCGCGAGGATAATCGCAGGTTCAGAGACCATCGCCCGTGCAATGGCGACACGCTGTTGCTGCCCACCTGAGAGTTGCGGTGGGTTTCGGTCCGCAAATCCTGCTAGCCCTACCTCCTCAAGCATTGCGGCAACGCGTCTATGCCGTTCCGCCTTGGACACACGCTGCAAGAGCATAATGTATTCCACGTTCTCTTCCACTTTCAGCACGGGAATGAGGTTGTACGCCTGAAAGATGAAACCGATGTTGTCTCGGCGAAAATCGGACAGCTCATTGCCGCTCATACCCGACAGCAGCTTGCCCGACAGCCAGACCTTTCCATCTGTCGGTGCATCCAACCCGGAAATGATGTTGAGAAGTGTGGTTTTCCCCGACCCAGACGGTCCCACCAACGCCGTAAACTCTCCTGATTGAATCGTCAAATCAACTCCCCGAAGGGCTTCGACGGGCACACCATTTCCCGTATACACCTTCGTAATCTTTTCTGTGACAATGACATCAGTATTCGCCAAAGTTAACTCCTTGTGCAAAACGTAAAACAGATCCTTTTGTTCCTTCCTCCTACCGCTCTTGCTGACTTAAAAGCTTCTACGCATCGCAGTCGCTGGGGCTATCTTCGCTGCATATCGAGCGGGATATAGCCCGGTGATAATGGTAAAGATAAAAACACAGATCGGATATAAGATGAACGGTTTGACCGTCATGATGGGATAGATGAGCTCCTGCATCGTCACCCCCATCATTTCAATGCCGGTGTAATCAATTCCGATCTTTGCGAACATCCACGTCGAGCCAAAACCGAGGATGGCGCCGAGGGCGATACTCACAGTCGCTAACGCCCCGGCTTCAAATAAGATCAGTCGCGCCATCCCAAACGCACGGGTACCAACGGCGCGTAATACGCCAAACTCGAACATCCGTTCATACAGCGACATAAAAAGCGTATTGATAATTCCGAACACAACAACACCAAAGAGGATAACTCCCATGATGTACTTGCTATACTTAGACATCTCGAATACGGCTTGCAATTGGGGTAGGATCTCCGTCCAACTTAACGCTTCGTTGCCGTGTTGAGAATACCGCTCCCAAAATGGAATGTCTTTATTCTGTCCGTATTTTGTGTCGGTAAATTTGATGGCAATCTCATGGACACCGGAACCGATAGCAAGCATCTCTTGCGCTTTTTCCAACCGCACAAATGCCATGCTGCTGTTCATCGCCTCGTCGGCAAAATGATAGATCCCTGAAATCCGAAACATCTCTTGGGACAAATCGCCGCTCTCCGACTGGGCGACGGTGACGACGATCCTATTGCCAAGTGTAATCTCAAGGAGTTCTGCCAGTTTCGCACCAATCACAATATCGCGATTGTTATCACCTTCAAAGTATGCCCCCTCTATGATTGCGTCATCGATCTGGGATAAGAACCGCTCTGTCGATGGTTGGGCTCCCACTAGGTTAATTGCGCTGACATTTGCCGGCGAGGTAATCATCCCGAAAGCGAACGTTCGGGGTGTAAACTGTTCGACAATCGCTTCTTGCGAGAGGGCATCAATCACTTCGTTGAGTTGATTGATTGTCATTTCAACTGCTTGCGTGTCGCGGAAGCCTTCGCGATGAATCTGCCCATCGCCGAGAAACGAAGCAGTGGCGGTTTTGACCATGTTCTGCTCCATTCCAACCCACAGCGCATCAGCGAAGATCAGCACAGCCAAACCGATACCAATCGCTATCGAAGCAATGATGGTGCGCCGTTTATTCCGAAAGAGATTTCTCCAAGCCAGTTTGATGAGGATTAACCACATGATTTTGAACCGTGAAATGTGATGTGTGAAAGGTTATCTGTTCTGCTCCTTGATTGCTTGTCTCAATGCGTTCGCATCGCTCTAGCCGGCAGAATTCGTGCCGCCTTCAGCGCAGGAAATATACTGACTATCCCTGCCGATAGAATGACGGTAATCGCGGGAATAATGAGACTTCGTGCGTTGACCTCGGCGTACATCGTCTGAAATTTGATACCGCCGTAAGTAAATTCCTGTGGCATGGTGATACCATATATCGATAGCAGATGGTTAATCGAAGCGCCGAGCACAGCACCGACGACTATGCTGCCGAGGGCGATGATGAGCACTTCACAAATCACTAGCCCAAAGATTTGCACCGGTTTCGTTCCGATCGCCTTCAATACGCCATATTCGCTCGTTCTCTCTAGTACCGACATCAGGACCGTGTTCAGTACACCGATAGCGACGATGAGCATGATGATAATCCGCCCGATAGCATCACCCTTCTTGTCCGCCTGCATCGCCCGAAAAAAGGATTTGGCGACCTCCTGCCAAGGGGCAACATCGAGCATTGAATCATCAAGACTGGCTTCGATTGCCTTCGTGATTTTGAGTACACGATTGATGTTTGACACAATCACAACAATTTCGTGGGAGCGTCCTTCAAGAACAAGCAATTCCTGCGCGTTTCCGATGTGGAGATAACACGCCATCCGATCTGTGCTGTCGTCGCCGCTTTCTGCAATGCCAACAATCTCATACAATTCGTTAGCGATTGAGCCATCGGCACCCTGCGAGACAATCACGATTTCGTCGCCGACCGCCGCAGCAAGGTTTTTCGCGAGTCCCTTGCCTAAAACCGCTTCGCGCGCTGGCTGCACTGAGATTACCTCTCCATCAATGATTTTCTTATCAAATCGGGTCGCTTGAACTTCACGCGCCGCATCAATGCCGATGATTTGTACGGTAGTGCTTTTTTCATCAACCGAGCCGAGTCCTGCCGAGTACACTCGCGGCGTCCACGCCTCTACCCCTTTTACGCCCTCAATGGTTTTCCCGATTGTCTCGTAGTCATCCATCGTCTTATAGAGCGACGGTTTTTCGAGATAGCCACCCCGATGCACCTGAATATGCCCAATCCGGTTCTGCGTAAACATCTCAATAATATCGGAATACGCGCCGTCAGACCAGCCAATGAACACAGAGGAGAGTGTAAATCCGACTATCATTGCGAGTGCGGTTAGAATTGTGCGTCGTTTTTGACGGAAAATATTGCGGAATGCAATTTTAAGTGTCATCATAAGCGTATATCGAAGCATTAAGCCTGTACCAGTTCACTCATGCCCTACCTATCTCCGCTTCTGCAGGTTTCGGCGTGTGAAGATTTTTTTGTCAATCCCCTTGTCAAACGCAGCATCCACGAAGCGTACGACGGTTTTGTGCCCTTCTTTGTTCTGCGGTATCATCTCCATCACCGATGGTATGGTCTTTCCGTCAAACGATTTGATTTCTTTGAAATTCATAACTCGCGTCAGACGCCCCGCTTCATCGTGGAAATGCTGCCAAACCGGAATCCGGTCGCTCACTCGGATAGCGACGATAAGTTTGCCCCAGACAATCGGTGAGTCCTCCTTTGGCAGCAGCTGAATATAAAGATGGTCGGGTTGGGCATCCGCCGGTGTGATCAGTTCGTAGGTATAATCCTCAATCATTGATGACTCTTTGACGAGGTCATCATTTGTAAAATCAGAACCCATCCAAGATCCCATCATCATTGATGGTGGCACTTTCATCACCTTGTTAGTCTTGGGCAGATAGTTCCACATTTCATTTCCGATTCGTAACGTCGCAACGCCCTTCTCTTTTTTCGGAGACTTGATCAGGATGAAGGTCTTATCCATCTCCTTTGTCCAGATTGCGAGCGACAATGTTCTTTCCCAGTGGGGTGTGACGATCTGCATCTCAATGTCCGCATGGCTAGTTTGACTCCGATAGAGTTCATCAACCGCTTTGATGATAGCTTTGACATCAAGATCTGCTTTCTGAGCTTCAGCCCACAATGGAGATTGGATGGCGACTAGAAAAATCAACACCAAGCCGCATAAGGCGAAAATATCCAAAGTGAATCTCACGCTTTGATTTACAGTCATTAGACAGACCCCCTCTTGTTTTCGATGCGATGTGAACTAACATCTTGCTTACAAATGCCAGAATCTCTCGTCTTCCAATCCCAAATCCTGCCCTAACTCTTTGAGACTGTTCAAAGCGCCGTCATCAAGAACAAACCCCTCTTTTTTTGCTTTTTCTTCCCGTTCATATTCCATTTCACCCGGAAGATAAATTCGATCCACCCGCGGTGCTTTGGGCGACGAGCTAACTCCGGTTATCAAGCTATCCATTCGGATTTTGAATTCCTCAATCGGCATAATGGTACCGGTATCTATAGCCATGAAGAAGTGTCCTATATCGCTCGGACTTTCGGGATGCTCGACGTAAGATTTCACCTCCGTCCGTATACCGCCGCCTGTCATGACGCCGGCCAGTATTTCTATCAACAGTGCCAATCCAAAACCCTTGTGTCCTGCCAAAGGAACCGTTGCACCGCCTTTCTCCTCATACTCCCTAGGGTCAGTTGTAGGAACCCCTTGACCGTCAATTGCCCACCCCAACGGAATACTTCGGCCCTCTCTTGCGGCGGCGTGTACCTTGCCGCCAGCGACCACGCCCATCGCAATATCCAGATTGACCGGGGGTGCTTTTCCTGCCGGCGCTCCATAGGCAAACGGGTTATTTCCGATGACCCGCCCTGCTGAGCCAGGTGCGCTGAGCGAGATGTTCGCGTTGGTCATCGCCAAACCAACCATGTCAGCTTCAGCGCACATCATAGCGTAATATCCAGCCGCGGCGAAGTGATTGCTGTTTTTGACCCAAACCATGCCAACGGCATTTGCTTTCGCCTTGGCGATCGCGAGCTTCGTCGCCTTGTACGATGTCACGACACCCAACCCAGCCTGTCCATCTACAACTGCCCAAGTTGGTCCCTCGCGAATGATTTCGACATCGGCTTTGGGGTTCATCCCGCCTTCCCGTATCTGTCTGATATACCCTTTTAATCCGATTGTGCCGTGCGTTGTGGTTCCCCTCATGTCTGCGGTCACAAGCACCTCTGCAGCTATGCGAGCGTCGTCGAATCCCATGCCGACCTTTTCCAATGCGCGTATACAGTAGTCTTTTACGCGCTGAGGTTGTACTGTCATCTCTGACACGTGATTTTCTCCTCATCGAATTTCATTTTTTTGAAGATTTCCTAAATTCATCACACATAATTCAAACCCAATGATTCACATATTGGGTTTGTAGTTAGCTTCTTAGCAAGGTGAGGTTTCGATAGCGCTCTCCTCCAGTTCGTACCTCGCGACGACCTCAAATCGTGGACTGCTGAAACTGTGGATGTTTTCAGGCTATGGTGGGAAGAATTCCTGAGATAAACCGATTCCTAAGAAGGTGACGATAATTACCGCATGAACGTTAGAGGGCAAGCAAAAACTGGATGAAACCTACTGGCTATACCTAAAAGCCGAGCTGTCTGTCCACGATGTTTTTCAACGGTTTGCCATTTATGTACCGCTTCAAATTCTCGCAGAAGAACGTAACGAAGCGCTGTGGAGACTGCTGTGAAGCGCCAGCCCAATGAGGAGTAATAACTACATGATCCATATCCCGAAGAGGGCTGTCATCTGCTAGCGGCTCAACTTCAACAACGTCTAGCCCTGCGCCGGCAATTTTTCCCGCTTTAAGGACTTCAATGAGAGCTGATTCATCGATCACTCCACCGCGAGTGACATTGATTAAATAAGCCGTTGGTTTCATCAGCACCAAGTTTTCCGCATTAATCAGATGGTAGGTCCCCTCTGTTAACGGACACGCAGTCATCACCACATCAGCTCTACACATCAGGTCTGACAGCCCGTCCATTGGTGCTAGTTCATCGACAGTGTCTGGTTTATCAGTGCGATACGCATCTACAGCGATGACGTGCATGTTAAAGCCTTTGCCAATTCTTGCCATGTTTATCCCGAATCCACCCACACCAATGACACCAAGCGTCCATCCGTTAATTTCAATCCCACAGCTTCTGCCGCATTGAATCGCAGGACTGTCAGCAGGTGGATGGGTCTGATTACGGGCGCAGTGATGAATTCCCCGTGTCAAACTGAGCAGTAGTGCGAAAGCGTGTTCTGCACCTTCTGGTCCGTACAATCCCG
Organism: Candidatus Poribacteria bacterium; assembly: GCA_965198175.1. GTDB lineage: Bacteria > Poribacteria > WGA-4E > WGA-4E > PCPOR2b > JAPPKS01. The sequence continues at coordinate 3,688,717 of OZ240245.1, read as the reverse complement.
CTCCGTTAGTGACGATCACATCGCTGTTGCGGAGTGCGGGATACAAAAAGGCATCCATCCCCGCGGTAGCAAACTGCATCCACTTCACGTTGGGCAGATGTTGAAATTCCGTTTCACTGCAGTTCCCGCAAAAGACTTCCGCGTCGGTGCCTTCTAAAAGAAAATCCTCGCTCGAATTTGCAAACACAACAGTATTATCACCCGCAGCATCACGGATTAGGTGGCGAAAATTATCGACCATAGACAGGCAAATCAAAATTTTCATAGCGTTATCCTCACCCTTTTTTGTTATAGGCTCGCATCCGCCGCAGCAACTCGCTGTACCAGTGGGTTATGTGAAGTAGAGTGAAAAATAGATTTGTCAGAGTGTTGCGGCATTCTTGCTACCCCCCATTTCAAGATTTGCCATTATAGCAATGAGCCCATCCGCTGTCAAGCCATTTCTAACTTTGTGAAAGATGATTGACAAAGGACAAATCATAGTGATACCATTGCTTTTCAATAGTCGTTGAAGAACGAATGAATAGGAGCGGTTGGGAAGTGGGATCAACACAAAGAAGAAACCGGGGGATAGAAAGTCGAAAAGCTAAAAGGATGGGGCGCACGAAAACCAGAGCTATGGGAAACCGTTTTTACGAATTTCAGCGTTTCCGGATTTTCGGTGTAATTGGCGGAGTTGTGTGTATCCTCATTGGAAATGCTGTTTGTGCGGATGACTATTTCGATCGGGTCACGATGGCTTCCAATGGGCGTCTGACACGGTTTGACCGGGAAGTAATTTTAGTCTATAGGGAAGCTGTTCCACTTCAGGCGGATCTAGCAAGGGTTTACGAACAAGCGTTGAATCAATCTCTAAATCTATGGCAGGAGGCAACCAAGGGACTTCTACAATTTCGATTTTCACCAACCGCTGCGACGGCGGATATTCGACTTAAGTGGGTGCATCGGCGAAGTCGAGCCGGGATGTATAAGAATGTCGGAGAGGCGGTGTTAATTCGAAACGTGGATGGATTTCATGTCGAAATCGAGATTTTTCTACAGAGCGATAGGACGTTGGAACTGCACACATCTGAAGTGGTTCAAGCTGTGATGCTGCATGAGATTGGGCACGCGATCGGATTATGGGGCCACAGCGAGAATCCAAATGATGTGATGTATTTCGCTACGACTGCTCAAAAACCGACAGCGCGAGATGTGGCGACGTGGATGAAGGTGCGGAAAACGCCTGTGAACACCCCTTTTCACGACCAAGCTATTAGTGCCCTTCAAGAAGAAATCAAAACATCACCATCCACTGCCGAGACCTACTACGCTCTGGGCATGGTTCATGCGGACCTCGGTGATTACCACGCAGCAATTGATGCTTTTCAAAAAGCCCTGGAGATTAATCCATCGTTCCATTTTTCAGCGGTTGAACTTGCTCAGATCTTCCAGTCGAGGAGGATGTACGATTTGGCAATTACACACTATAGAATGGCGTTGAGCACAAAGCCAACTGCAGAAGTGCTTGGGGCTTTGGGTGCGCTTTCGTTGCTTCAAGGTCAGTTTAGCCAGGCGGTGAACTTTTTTCAGCGTGCGTTACGGCTTGCTCCCAATTCTTCCGAACTGAACAATAATCTCCTAGCAACTTACCACCGTTGGGGGTATAAACTGCTTCAGGCAAATCAGCTTTCACGAGCAATCAAATGTTTCAATCAAGGGCTTATGCGGTTTCCGTTCTCCGATATTCTGCTGTATGATCTAGCTGTTACCTACGATGCGGCAGGAGAATATCAAAAGGCTTTGGGCGTATATGAACGTGCCTTGGAGATTGATTCCCAGAACGAAGCAGTCCAAGTGGGAATTGCAACAACATTGAATAATTTGGGCGCACAGCACGCGCGCAAAGAGGATTGGACGGGAGCAACACGGTGCTATGAACGCGCGTTGGAATACCACCCGGATAGTTGGCATGCCAGCCAAAATCTGGAAGCAGCCTTGATGCAAGTCGGCTGGCAAAAGAGCCTAGTCGAAGATTTAGATGGCGCTATACTGACATATCAAAAACTGTTAGAAATGAATCCGAAAAACCCCCAAGCACATAACAGTTTGGGGATTGTTTATCTCAAAAATCAGAATTATAAGAAATCAACAGCACATCTTGAAGCTGCACTAGCTTTGGACACCAATTATGAAGAAGCCCAAGCTACCCTGAATTATGTCAGGAAGCAGCAAACCTATGCACTCATAAAAGGAATTATCGGGGCGCTGCTAGTCATTCTATTAATCTCCTTTGTTCTTATGAAAGCGACTGCCAAGCGGGCGAAGAATCGAATTACAACGACGAATCAAAGGCGACTTGATAGTTGAAATGGGAAGGCGAGGGAGCATCTCTAGGAAAGGCGCATACAGCATGTCAAAGAGGAGATCCAGAAGATGTCAATTAGAGAGAGTCGATTGGCAAACAAAACCTGGAAAGCGCTGAATCTGATTTTCTATAAGCTTGGATTGCGACAGCATTTGCGGGCACACAGGTCAATTCTCGAAAGATATCTGTTAGAAATACTTGAAACAACACCTCACCCAGTTATTATCGAAACTGGTTGTATCCGGGATGCCAATGAAGGCACTGAGAGTACCTTAGCCATCTCTTCGGTGTTGATGAACCGAGGTGATTTCTACACATTTGAGATTAGCAAAGAACACATTAGGATTTGTCAAGAATTGTGCAAGAACTATAACCAGTACATTAACTATGTTGAAGGCGATTCGGTTGAAAACTTGACTAGAATGGTTGAAGAACATGTCTTTGACACGGTTCATTTCGCCTTATTTGATTCTGTCAACGATGGCGATCATATCTGGAAGGAGTTCAAGGCTGTTGAAAACCTGTTCGGAGAGAACGCTATAATTATTGTTGATGATGTCTTATGGGGGGACAAGGGCAGATTACTAAAACCGTATCTGGAGGCTTCATCGGAGTGGCGAACAAAGGTACATAATGTAGAATACGGTATACTTGTAGCCAAAAACAATTGTTGAGTCTTGAGACGATGCGACTGCTGGCTTATCCACAAGAACTTTAATTTTGGCTACTGCTACCCCCTTAGCAACCATTAGCATCACGACATGAACAAACAGATTATTCGATTGGCTATACCAAACATCATCAGCAATTTGACCGTTCCTATCCTGGGAGCCGTTGACATTGCCTTGATGGGGCGGCTAGAATCAGAGCAACATCTTGGCGGCGTTGCTATTGGGGCAGCCATTTTTAATATGCTGTACTGGGGATTTGGATTCCTCAGAATGAGCACAACTGGACTCACCGCACAAGCCCATGGGGCGAACCACCAGAGAGAAAGTATCCTGATTCTTACAAGAGGTCTGTTCGTTGCGCTTGTTGTGAGCGTTCTGCTTATTTTAATTCAGTCTTATATCGCAAAAATCAGTTTCTATCTCATTGATGCCAGCACCGAAGTTGAACGGTTAGCGCGTCAATATTTTTATGTCCGTATCTATGCTGCCCCGGCTGCTCTAAGTATTTTTGTTTTTCACGGATGGTTCTTGGGTGTCCAGAATGCGAAATACCCAATGATAATCACTATCCTGATGAACGTTCTGAATATTGGGCTCAACCTATTCTTTGTGAAGGCGATGGGGCTAAAATCAAATGGCGTCGCCTTGGGAACCGTTATCGCTCAGTACCTTGGACTTGTGTGTACCGTTATTCTATACCGTAGAAAATATAGCGACCTGTTGGAGGGGTGGAACCTGAAAGAAGCATTGTATCTACCCGATCTGAAACGATTCTTCGCAATTAGTGGCGATATATTCATCCGCACATTATGTCTGGTTTTCTCCCATACGTTTTTCACTGCAAAATCAGCTGCTGTGAGCGATATTATTCTAGCAGTCAATACCATCCTCCTACAGTTCATTAATTTTCTTGCTTATGCCATTGATGGTTTCGCTTTTGCGGCGGAAAGTCTTATCGGTAAGTACAAGGGTGCCGTCGACATCCACAACTTAAGAGTGGCGGTGCGGTATGTATTCATCTGGGGCCTTTGCCTAGCGGCGGTATTTAGTCTGATTTACGGATTCTTCGGACATCCGCTGCTTTATGTCTTTACGAACAAAACTGATCTGGTGAAACAAGCGCTCCCCTATTTGATTTGGATCGCCCTTGCCCCAATCATTAATGCCGTGGCATACCTCTGGGATGGAATATTTCTTGGCGCGACCGCATCAAAACCGATGCGAAATGCCATGATTGTATCGACACTCCTCGTCTTCTTGCCAGCATATTACTTCCTAAAGCCGCTTGGAAACCATGGACTCTGGTTGGCGCTGACGGTATATTCAGCCGCACGCGGTTTATCGCTAACAGCCCTAGCTCCCAAGCACATCCAGAAAAACTGACAATTACCAATTCTCGTTGAGTATTGCGCGACCCACCTGATTTACTCAGACTTACGCGATAATGCAATCTTTCCTATTCAAGCAACAGTGGCGTGGACATTTTCCCCAGCACGCGCGGCAGCCACAAGCTCAACGCGGGAACGTAGGTGACGATTATCAGTGCGAATAGGAGCAATCCGATGAATAGCAACACAGATCGATACAGTGAAACAATGGATTTATCAAACTTGAGGCTTGAGATGAAGAGGTTCATGCCAACGGGCGGTGTTAAGTAGCCAATCTCCAAGTTCGTCAGCACGATGATACCAAGGTGAGCTTTGTCTATCCCGAATCCTTCCGCGATTGGAATCAGCAGGGGAACAATGATAACAATGGCGGAAAAGATATCCATCAAGCAACCGACGGCTAGCAGAAAAAGATTGAGTCCAATTAAGGTAACAATCTTGTTTTGTGTCTGCCCTTGAATCCAGTCAAGCGCAATGCTCGGCAATTCGATTGTGACGAGATAGTTGGTCAGTCCCAGTGCGATACAGAGAATAATCAAGATGGCGCCGACGAGCAGCATGCTCTCTCGCACAATTTTCGGCAACTGCCTGACACTAATATCGCGATGGATAACCATTTCAACAATCAACAGATAAATCGCTGTCAGTGCAGCCGCTTCATCAATTGTGACAATCCCCGATATAATACAACCAAGCACAATGAACGGTAGCAGTACTTCTCCCAAAGCATTCCATAGAGCCACTCCAAAAGCGCGCAAATCAAAGGGGGTATGTTCGACCCTTTTGAACATACTCCAGCCAGAGCAGTACCCGACGAGAATCACTAGCAGGAGAAAGCCGGGGAGAATCCCTGCACAGAACATCACATCAATCGGTACCTGGGCGATGATTGCATAGAGGATAAGAGGGACACTAGGTGGGAAAAGAAGTCCGAGACTGCCCGATGTCGTGATTAACCCGAGTGAAAAGCGTTCCGTATAATGCTGACGAAGGATTGGATAGAGTAACCCGCCCAGCGCGATGATTGTCACCCCGGAAGCCCCGGTGAACGTCGTGAAAAACGCGCATGTCACCAGCACAACCGCAGCAATACCGCCCGGCAACCAACCAACACTCGTTTGTGCCAGGGCGATGAGACGCTTGGGGGCGTTGCTCTCCGCCATCACATAGCCGGCGAAGGTGAACAGCGGGATTGTCATGATTGTCGGATTGCGCGCCAAGCGATTAAGATCAATAATGATACTGCTGATCGGATCGCCCGCCGCTGCATAACCGAAAATCGCCAACCCGCCGAGCAGGACAAACAATGCGCCGCCTAAGAGCGCAAACAAGCCCAAACCGAGCCCAATCAACGCTCCCATGATGCAGCTTCCCCTTTGGTTTTGCTAAATATCTCCATGACGGTTTGGAGAGCAAAGTGAAGTGCAATCAATCCAAACCCAATCGGGATGATCAGCTTCGCCCACCAAATTGGGATAGTGCCGACGAGTGTTGCACCGCTCATCTGCTCGTCGCGTATGAACTCAAAGCCGGTATAAGCGAGGATGGAGACGATAACAAAGCTGATAATATGAATGAGGATGTTGGTACATTGAACGAGGTGCCTCGGTAGGTAGCGGGTGAGGACATCAATACTGATATGGCGGTTTTCGCAGGTGGCTAGCGATGCGCCCAAGAATGTTAGCCACAATATGAAGTGCTGCAGTAAAACTTGGTTCCACAGGAGACTTATTTGAAAAATATAGCGCAGAAGAATCTTCAGTATCCCCAATCCAACGATTGACAGGATAATCAGACATAGCAACGCGGTTTCGATGTTACCAAGAAGGATATTGATTCGTTTGACGGCGTTCAATCTGAAAGTCTCACCTGATTGGCAGATGTCAATCTTGTGGATGTGTTGAACGATAAGCATCTAGTAGTGCGTTCACTTGTTGAAGTAGAGCAGGTGGGTAAATTTCTCCCGCGAGTTCATCACGCATTTGGGCGCATCGCGTGTTCCAGCGCTCCCGCTCCGAATCGCTGATGGTCACTATCTGCATCCCCGCTTTTTTTGTCAACGCCTCGACTGACTTATCATTGTCATTCCGGACGCGCTGGATGAGCTTCTGGTGATATTGTCGTGCCGTATCGCGTAGAATCTTCTGCTCCTCGGCGGGTAATTGATTGTATCTTCCTTTAGTGATTAACGTTGCGCCAATTCCAATCCTGATTGGCATGTCGGACATATACTTCAGCTTAGGATACCACTGCAGCGCGACGCACGCTAATGGCGAAACAATCAGAGCGTTAATCTGCCCGGTTTGCAACGATAACAGCACCTGCGGCACAGACACTGGAACACCTATGAAATCAACGGTTTTGTAGAAGTGTTCTGAGACAGGATCGCCCGTCCGTACCCACACCTTGACGCTTGGATCACGGAGATCTTCGATGGTCTTTATCGGATGATTGCTGAAAATATAGTAGTAACCAATATCCCCCCAACCTAGTAGGACATAGCCCGCCTCATCAAACGCTTTTTCAAGTCCATCCCGCAGTTGATCGCGCACGTAGTCGAGTTCGGCATAGTTATTAAACAGGCGAAATGTTTGAAAAATAAGCACCGATTGATGAATCTCCCCCAAACCGACATCTGTCATCGCACCCGCATGAAGCAAGCCCGCGCGCATTTTACGAATGACATCGATTTCATCTCCCTGCACCCCATCCGGAAAAAATTGAATCTTTACCTTACTGCCGCTTTTTTCCTGAATCTCTTTCCCCATCGCATAAAAAATCTTCATCCACGACGAGTTTTTCGGTGCGAGTGTTGCCAATTTAATTTTTTCGTTGCCGCTAGCAGTGGGTATTATGACAAGGATCGCGAGCGAGAAGATTACAAGATAAATTTGTGTTAAGCGAGTCATGTGTCTCTCCAGTCTGAAAAACCTCAAATCTTTATCAGATGCTGCGAATCATGCGTGGAGTGTTTTATGGTGCAGAGTGATTAGTGGCGAGCAAAGACTTGCTCTTAACTCTCCACTGCATTTCATTGGATGCTACTCATCGTGGGCATCTGCTTCACCGAAAAGATTGTCTGTTTGGGCGTGCCAACGCTCAGCACGCGCTTTAGCAATCGCGGTTGATATCCGATGTTCCGGGAACACGTCGATCGGTGCATCAAGAATCTCTTGTAGCGTCTTTTCATAGAGCGTCCGGTTTTGAATAGGATAAGCGTAATAGCGGGCGAGAAACAACTTACTAAACTGAAATTTGCCATTGTTGATTTCGTCCACTTTTCGTAAATGTTGCTTCACTTTCTCAGGGTTGCCGCCCAGTTGTGGTGAACGGCTGCCGTAGTAGGCGCTATAAAACAGATGCGCCCCGCCGAAGTAAAAGGATTCATCAAGTTCGATAACACGGCGCATCATCATCTCTACTTTGGCGAGATCGACAAGCAGCATCGGATCGTCCTGCTGTAAATTAATCGCCCTACCCCACGCATATGCGGTCCAGAAAAGCGCAGGCACGTGTGTTTTCTTGAATCGCTTTAACGCGCGTGCCAACTTCTCCGGCTCGCCATCAAGTGCTTCCGGGAACGCCGAATTCGCCTTTGACAAAGCCTTCAAACCAGACCGTTTGCTACGCTCATAAAAATCGATCGCCCGGGCGAGCATCTCAGATTCGGTCTCGAAATCGCCAACTGCCGCTGCTGCCTCCATTTTGTCCTCAACAAAGCCAAACGCATATGAGGCAAACGATCGCGCCGTAAGCGTCAGGAGTCGCTCATTCTCCGGCACAATCTCCTGCAATCCCTCAAATGTCTTGAGGTTTGACATGATGCCAGCATCCGCTAGCATGAGGTCCGCCTCCTTGTCGTAGGTTTTGGACGCTTTCGCAAAAACCTTTACTGTTTGGTTGACGGTGAGTTTGGTCGTATTGCAACCAGCCATCACAATCGAGAACGTGAAAACAATAAAAGTATTCAGATAAATTGCTCTAAAGTTTGTCATCTTGAATTCCGTAGACGATATAAAATCGTAGTGGTTCAGACAATCTCGATTTGAATCGTAAAATCAGTACAACTCGTACAACACATTATATTAGTATGTGGTTAGAGTGTCAACTGCAAAACGCTGGAAGGTTCGTTTTCGAATCCCTTTAATTGATTCTACACTTACTGCCCCAGTCCAATGCGGATAAGTTCTTGTAGGTTGGGTTGAGCGGGTGTGGTGGAACATGTGGATTATGACGAATCGGTTTGTCGGTTAATTGCGTTCGAGATTTGTTCGATGGAGCGAAACCCAACGATCAACTGAGCGGACAGCGAAGGCGATAGTTTTCTCCGAAGTTCCAAATTCGTCCCGCCGGAAATTTACCGTTACGCATTCCATACAATCAACTGAGCGAACAACTCAATTGACCGAATAGAATCAAGCGAGCGAATAGCGAGTACGATAGCTTTCTCCACATTATTTCCGCTCACGGCCCCCGCTAATCACATTGTCAAGCACATAAAGAGAGTTCGGTTTCGATTGAATCACGACCAATTCAGCCCCCGAAACCAAATCCTTCTTATGCAGCAACCCTTTTCGAAACTGCTCTACCTAACTTACGACCACTGGACCCGGTTCATTCCATCGTTGCCTAGAAATTAGCCATTAGCACCAGTATCATTGCTATTCTACTTTTTATTATCGTTTTCCTCCTTCCTTGCGCTCAATTTTAGAATTTCATCAATATCTGCTTTCACGCTGTCCAATAAGTCCTTGCCCGGCTTAGTAAACCTACTCGACTCAATCCACTCTGCGTGTTTAGCAAATTCGATTATTGGTTCCTCGGCTCTTAAAACCAGTAGGGGCTCTTTAGACGCAGCTTCTGCTAGCTTAACCACCAAATCGATAGGAAGATGTATGGGTTTATCGAAATCTATAACTTCAGGGCTCCCACCGTCTACCCTATCCTTATATGTTGTGTACGGAATAGATACCTCCGTATCATTTGCCACTTCCCTTTTATTGATTACGACAAGCCCACCATGAATTTTCCGCCATGCTTCTGGCCCTCTTGGAGTGTAAAACAGGAATAGCAACACCTTTTCTCCTACGTCAAATTTGGGTGTATGAGGCACCTCTAATCCCCGTCCGCCAGGAATCATGAAAATAACTCGGTCGTCTCCAAGGTTGGGTTCGCCTTTGGGTATGTCTTGGATTCTAATTGTAACGTCCGTCGTCCGGCGAGGGGCAAGATTGTCACGCCACACATATTGTAAGCTTTCAACTACGCCATGAACCACTATATGTGATTCTTCCGTTAAACTTGTAACATTGAATCTCAGGGTAACAGGGTGAGAGAAAACGCAGGTTGTGCATACCAAGACAAGCACCAATGATGCAAATACACGAATCATCTTAAAATCCCCCTTACTTTAGCGTTAGCTTTTGTAGTTCTTGTAGGTTGGGTTGAGATCAACTGAGCGAATAGCGACTGCGTTAGTTTCTGCAGTTCACCATAGCGAAGTTAGGCCGTAGTTTTTCTGCTCACGTACCCCGTTCAACACAATCTCAAGCATAAAAAAGCGTTGCGTTTCGCTTCATCCAACAATTCTCGAATTCAATTGACCAACAAACCGATTCGTCATAGTCCACATGTTTCATCATCACCGCTCAACCCAACCTACAAAAACTGATTTCATTTTGGATTTGTTTGCGCATTTTTTTCACCTCATTGCTTTAAGATTGGGCTTCAGTCTATTCTAATCCATTTTTGGCGGTCAGAAATTCCCTCTTTCCGGGCCGAGATCTCGTAGTGGAGCGGGTTCGGGCGATGTGAAAATTTTTTGAAATGGATTAAGAATAAAATGCGAGTAATTTCAACCCAGTTGTAGAGCGGTTTCAGGCGATTGGATTTGGATAGTAATCCATTTTCAGCATGTGTAATTTGAGGCATTGAAGCTTCAGTCGTTGGTGCAGCGAGCAAAAAAAACCCAAAAGCGACAGTTTTAGATTCAAGACTGCCTCATTCGGGTTTGTCTTGCCCGCTTGCGCGGTGGTTATTCAAATAAGGGGTTGTTCACAGGAAAAGCAGTGGCGAGTAGTCAGTGACTCGTGCTGCCTATCTGTTGCGGTCTAGGGTTCAAAGACGATGCCGGCTGCCTCTTATTGGGCTTGCCGATCAGCTTTTAAAGAGCGTCATAAGATTAATGCTTCTATTGTACGGGATGGTATCATCTGTTGTCAAGATATTTTATCATTTTGTTATTTTTCGTTAAAGCGAATGGCGGACCACACGCGAGAATTCATTCACTTACTGGGTTTCTGGGTTTTCGTCACGTTTTCAATGACAGGTGCAAACGCATCCTTGTGATTTGTTAACAGTTAATAGAGGGGTTCTCGCGATCGTCAATGTCTATCCGAACAACGGACTCTTCTTCATTGTTGTATATGGTGATGGCTTCCGCCGTTGGGAGTCGTAGTTAATGTCAATGCTTTGATTGGCATTTTCGGGTTGTCTTTATCTATTTCGCCAACAAACACATGACAGATTATCTGGGCTCAAGCTTGGACGTAAACGCTACGCACCTACTGGGCCTACGAGTACATTCGTTCTATTGGATTGTGATTCCGCTTGTAATCGCGTCAAAGAGTGCAACGATTCCATCGCTTGCGTTTAGCGCAGGGGTTCTAATCTTTCAGTCCGCTTGTAATCGCGGCAAAGGTAGTGCGGCTTTCCACATGCTTACTGATGCTGCTGACAGAATACTCAGTAAAGTAAATGCACGACTATTAGCAGAAGATGCCGCTAATCTCCCTTATTGAAGAGGACGAATCTTAAAAACCTTCTCATAAGTATTTGCCTTAGATTTGAGCGTGTTTAATAACTCCTCAACTTCATTTTCCCATTCAACAAGTTCGGCGTCTTTTCCATAAGCGGATAAGGCACGTTTGATTTGGTCTAACGTATCTGTAATTTGCATATTGTGCATTGAGATGGTGCCAACTATATCGGAACGACTATAAAAGGTTCGTGGCATAAAGTCTCCTCAAGTTAAAAAGTTGTCAATGCGCTAATCCATTGCCAAGCGGTCAAGGTATCGGAGTGCTTTTCCAGGGGTTTCGGTTTTGTATTTGTACCACTCGCCAGCGTCCCAGCCCTTTGGGGTTTTCATGCCATGGTAGTAATCGTCTCTTAAATCTTGTAAAGTAGATTCGTTGGTTATTCTACGAACTGTTGGTCCAACACGAGTTTCCACAGCATTTAAGCCTTTCAAAAAGCCTTTTGCAACATAAGGTATACCCTCTACTATTATCCAAATAACGGCAATGATACCTACTACGCTTACATATACGATCACAGCGAATGTTCCGCAACCGCCTAATTCATTCTTATTTTTCATCCTTCAATTCTCCTTTAAACGTCCACGTTTCGTCGCTTTCAGTCCGCTTGTAATCGCGTCAAAGAGTGCAACTCTCAGCAAGTGAATCAAGGCTATGGGCTTGTGGTTCTTTCAGTCCGCTAGTCACTCTCTACTGTCTTTTTTAATCACAACCCAGCCCGTGGAGTAGGCAAAAAAAAATCCCTGCCACCACCCAGATTAAGAGAATCTTCCACCACGGCATCGGATTTTGTATTTCCCATCGTCGGTAGTCGTTCATAATGATTTCCTCCTACGCAAACATCCACCATAGTGGAACAGATATTTCTGATTTGCATCCTTAGCCCTCAAGGAAAGATTGTAAGCCAAGCCTTCCCTGAGGGCGATAATGCTACTTTTTGCGAGATGTAGACTTGTCACGAGCCTTCCCGTGTTTTGGGTTAGGGTTGTTTGTTCTACCTTTACCCGCATTGGCTCCTTCTTTTTTGCTCGGCAGGTTATCAGGGTAAACAGGTCGTTTTTTGCTTGCCATTGATTGATCACCTCCTCCCCTATAGTATAGCTTCGTGAGGTTATTGACATTTTCTAACCTCTGCGTAGTTGATCGCCTCCAAAAAAGACTTCACTAGTTCGTCCGTCGGTCGAGTTCCGCAGAGCCGCTTTGCCGCGTCTGCGATTGTGTCAATCAATCGGGCAGAGGCGGAATGCAATGATATTCAGGACATTGGGGCGTGCCATTCCAATCACGTTCTAAGTATTCGACGAGGGCAATCATCGACGCCGGTTCGTAGTGATGGCATTGCCTGGCCATTACTAATTCGTCACACTTGGCGTCTTTGGCAGCCATGCGTTCCAAACGGCAGTGATACGCCCCGCCTAGCAGCCGCCTCACCTCGACCGCACGCTTGCAATTGTCAAAAACCTTGCGACTGGGAAACGACACAAGCCAAAATGAATCGTTGTGGAAGTGCAAGCGGCGGAAGTACAAACGACCATAGACCCGCCGCTCGCGCTTGAGGCGCTCCCCCGTTTTCATCGCGGTCGCATCCACGTTATTTGTTAAGTTTCGCAAAATCCCCCCTGTTTTCCGCAGAAATACGATTTTCTCTGTGTTAATGCCTCTTTCAGTCCGCTTGTAATCGCGTCAAAGAGTGCAACCTACCCCTAACATTGCTTCCAACCTGTGTCCCATCTAGTTTTATGCGGTGTCTGGTGAAATTCTGGTTGAGAGACTTCACCCTGTTTTCAGCCTGTTATACCGTCCTTTCAGCCGTAAAGTTTCGCAAGTACCCCCCTGTTTTCCGCAGAAAACCGATTTGCGAAAATCAGATTCACTTTCGCCGTACCACCTTTGCTGGATGCCGCTGGAAAAGCCTACAGTCGTCCAGTACACCTTTCCGCCTGTCACATCTAACGCGATACTTATTTGGAACACTAAACAGTTCTGTTGAATTGATGCAAAACTCTTAATTGTAAGTAAGTATTGGGAATCAACAGTCTCACAATCATACACCGTGCTAAAGGTGTTGTGTGGGCGGCCACCGGGATTGGCGGCCGTAGCACCCCACACCGACTGTGATATTCTTAGAGTAACAGATTACTTCTCACCTGTCAACCATTTATTTGCCATACTTGAACCGAGCAATCGCCCCGCCCCGTCTAGCCTCTCTGGTATTGCATCCATCAACCGCCTCCTTTTACTTTAGCCGAACCATAGCGTGCATTCGGGACATTATATGTCTGAACATTATTGCCAATCACTGCCGATACCCGTTTTTATCCCACGTGTTGACAACGCCGTTGCCGTATTCGTTGATTCCAATCACCGCCTTGCCCTCGCCTTTGCCGTACACATTAACATACCCGCCGTGTTCAGTAATACTGAGCATCACCGCCGTCTTCCCGTATTTGTCTAAGGTTCCGACAGTCCCGCCTTCTTCATCGATACTGAGCATCACCATCGATTTCCCGTCTTTGCCACCGACAGCGACAACCCCGCCGTGTTCATTAACACCGAGCGACGCACCCAATTCCACGTCCTTGCCACCCACTTGGACAAGCCCGCCGTATTCACTGATACTGAGCCCCGCTTGCGATTTCCCGTCTTTGCCTGTGACACCGATAATCCCGCCGTGTTCATTGTTAGTAAGCCACGCCCCCGGTTCCCCGTCTTTGCCAGATGCAGCGACAGCCCCGCCGTCTTCATTGGTTGCGAGAATCACCATTGGTTTGCCCGTCGCATCAACGACCTCTAGCCTACGACACTGGATTGTGTCAAACTTATCTCTTTGCGCCGTGACTGGTGACAGCAGCATCCCAACAAACAGTAGCAGCGCTCCAAAGCCCGCATAAACTAACTTGATTTGCCAATGTTCCCTACTAAACATTACGTTGCCCTCCTTTTGGTTATCTTGTGGTTACTGCCGATAGCCGTTTTTGTCCCAAGTGGAGATGGCGCCGTTGCCGTATTGGCTGATGCTCACGGCAGCCGCGCCTCCGCCTTTGCCTGTTACCCCTAAAATCCCGCCATGCTCACTAATACCAAGCGTCGCCTTGGGGTTCTTGCCTTGGACAGCGTCCTCATAGACTACAACACGACCGCCATGTTCATCAGCATCTAGCCCCAACACCAGGTCGCTATCTTTGCTTAAGATAATGAATTGCCCGCCGCGTTCATTGATACCGAACGACGCCGCCGATTTTCCATCTTTGCCATCGACTTGAACACGACCGCCGTGTTCATCGATACGGAGCAACGCCTTCGATTCCCCGTCCTTGCCATAGGCATCGACATACCCGCCATGTACACCAGCACCGAGCCTCACCCTCGTCTTTTCATCTGCATCAACAACCGCCAAACTCGTACACTCAATCTCACCGAACTTATCGCGTTGCGCTGTGACTGGTGAAACCAACAACGCCGTCAACAAGCTCCCTATGACCCCGCCAACAATACCGCTTATAACCAGATAGTGTTTCGCGTTCATTGTTTTCTCCTTAGTTTTAGAAACAGTGACCAGTAGCCAGTGGCTAGTGACCTGTTTTTTACTCTGACCACGGGATACCTTACCTATCTTTACTTAACATAATACAAGCAAAATCACTGGATGTCAACTCTAAATTTAAGAGCAGTAGCCAGTGGTCAGTTGCCAGTGACCTGATTTTTTGACCACTGCCTTTAGATTGTAGGTTGGGTTGGGTTGAGTGGATTTGATGAGCGGGGAAAACTGGAGAAGACTATCGCACTCGCTATTCGGTCGCTCGATCGTTGGGTTTCGCTTCATCATAAACAACTATCAAACAATCTGAACATACGAATCCCTTGCGGAATACCTCGTCTGTTTTACCATCACCGCTCAACGCACCTACAAAAACTCGCTCCGATTCGCCCCTTTTTTATAGACTGTAAAAACTGTAATTTTTTACCCTAATTATTTCATTAGTCTACATACTGAAGCGCTCTGGGCGGTATGGGGCGAGCATTTCGACACATGCGCCGTCAACAATTTCCAACGTCGCTAGCTCGCTCACAAGGGGGGCTAACGTAACACCGCTGTGCATCACAGCGATATACAGATTTGGCACCGCTTCCGCAAAACCAAGGATTGGCAGACCGTCAATTGGCATAGGACGATGGCCCAAAGGTACCGGTATCGCCCGGGCACCGGCGAGCGCTGGCAAGTAACTTGTTGCACGGCGCAAAAGCGCGTCCGCGTGCTCTTGAGAGTCGTCCAGGTGCAAACTCTCCTGCGAACCTTCGCCAATCATAACTGTTCCATCTGCGGTTTGTCGCAAATGTATCTCCGTTTGGTCTTTATCCGCAGGTGGAGCGTGCAGCACGGAAACGCTATGCAGCAACGGTGGGCGTGGATCGGTGCGAATCACTACACCGGGGCTGTCTTCCTGCGGAACGCGCACGTCCGCCATGGCGGCGAGTTCTGTGGTGGCGATGCCGCTGGCTGCCACCAGGACATCGCAGAGAACCTCACCCATTGGTGTGTTAACCGCCTCCACACGTTGAGCTGTGCTTCCCTTTTTACCTAGGCGCAACCCGGTGACTGGTGTCTGAGTATGCAAATTAGCGCCCCGCTCACACGCCCGTTGCAAACAGGCGTCGATAACTTTGACCGGTTCCACGTGTCCATCAATCTCCGAGAGAGAAGCGGCACTCACCGGACCTGGAGAGATTCCCGGTTCAAGTCGGCGCAGTTCATCAATTGAAATAAGTCGGCATGGGTAGCCCCGTGCCTGTAACTGCTTGACGCGCTGGAGTAGTGCCGTGGCGCCCTCCTCAGTGTTTTCCCAACGCAACTTTCCGCCCCAGTGCAGTCCAACATCTGCGCGGAGTTTGTCAGCAAAGCGATGCCAAACGTCCATAGACCGACGATTGAAATGATGGTAAGACGCAGGTTCCTTCCGGAAAGCGTTCAACCAAGCAAAGGAGTGGTCAGACGCTCCTGAACCTGGCTGATCGCGCTCAAGGATGGTCACGGCGATCTGCTTGCGCTGCGAAAGGCGGTAGGCGATTGACGCCCCAATTATTCCCGCGCCGACGACTACGACGTTCAACTTGTGGGTATGAGAATGATCTTGTCTGATTACGGTCATTATGTTTTCCCTCTCTTCAGATGAATTTGAAAAGAATCGTTCCTATCAACGAAAATGGCACAAGAAGACTATGTTCTCACGGCAATGTGAAATCGATGGCTAGGTGGGTAGGCGGAAGCCATATGCGCCGCAAAAAAGCATCTATGTGGATGTGAAAAAAGCATAACCGCCCCACAATCTTATGTCAAGTTTTTTGGATTGTATTCTGCAAGTTACTCTTGACTTCACGGCATGTACCAGATAAACTATCGTGAAAGCAAGCAGAATGTCTGAAGGACAGTATTTACCTATCATCAAGGCGATCGTAATTCCTTCACGCTAAGTTGAAGTATCATCAGTGAGTTTGTACAGGTTCAGTCAAGCGAACTCCCATATTATGGGATAGACCAAATTAAGAGATGACTAAAGTTCTCGAATATCTGCGTGAAGCCGTTGAAACCATTCTTCGATGCGATCTCACTAACACTATCGACATTCCCGACAAGGCAGAAGCCGAAAATCTAATTGAGCAATTTCTCCACGCAGTTGCTGAACGCGCTAACCAAGATGATCTCGCGGGTTGGATTGATCCGCAATGGGTGATTCTAGCCGCGGGTATGGGTACGCGCATCGATCCATTGAGCAATCTGAACAAAAACCTTGATGTGTGGTTTGGTGAACGGAATACCCTTCAACTGTCCCGAAGTTGCTTGCCAGGCAGTCGTCCACATATCCTCGTCATCAGCGCCCAAATGGCGTCACGGGTGACAATGACGGATATTCCTACCCATGGAGTCATCCCAGTTTCCGCACTCAATCAAGAAGCAGTTCAACGGCTGTTTGGACCAAATGCCATCCTGTGCATCCAACCTGAGCAGCCCTATGGAACAGGCGCAGCCTTGCGTGCTGCTCTGTCTGCAATTTCCGAATCCGATGCTGAAGTTATCGGTGTTGGGTTTGGCGATGAACCCTTTTTGAATCGTGCTATGTTTGTGAAAACTCTAATTTCGCACATTGTCGCTGGAGCAGATGTCACGCTTTGTGGCAAAATTCCAGAGACAGTAATTGATAAAGGTGGACTGTTTTTCGATTGCGACGGGAAGTTTATGGGAACTAAAGAGTGGTACGACATGACCGATGCTGAACGGAGTGAGATGTGGCGCCGTCTCGAATGCGGAGAGGCTTATACTAATACAGGTATCACCTTGATCCGCCGCGACGCAGCTATTGCTCGGATGGATAGTTTGCAACTGCACGGAAGCAAGTCGGAACTTCATCATGTTGATCTGATTCGCCGTTGCTACGACGATGGGTTGAAAACAAACGCCTATATCCATGAGGAGGAAATTATCTCTGGCGTGAACCGCTGGTCAAACGTTCTTGACGGTGAGAAGTACCTATTTGAGGAATCGCGGCGATGTCTTGCCAAAAAAGGGGTTCGTGTCGATCCCAAGGCGCAGATCGTCATGGGAAATGAAGAAATCGAGTTTGGACACGGTTGTTATCTGTTGGGGCGCATCCATCTAGGCGAAGGAATACGGATTGGAACTTACTGTCGGCTTGAAAATGTCGTGTTGCAGGGCAATTCTACGGTCGGAAATCTTGTAGGCTTGAAAGACGTGGAAGCAAGGGACACAACATTTGAATCCAACTCGCTTTCGACAGAAGTTGCAGCGCCAATTACCGGCTTAGCAACCCGAAGCCAGATCGAAAACAGCCAGTTCAATCGGGTTAAAGTGGGTCATTCGGTAAATCTGAAGTCCGTGCATGCGAATGCAACAGTTATTCCAGCGGGAATTTCAGTGAGCGATGTCCATTTGGGTGTTCCCAGCGATACAGGGCTGGGGTTGCCATTATTCGCGCCGGTTCAAAAAGATATCCGCTCTTCTCTTGAGGAAAAGCAGGTAACATCCCTTGCTCAACTCGCTTTGCCGGACTACAAGCCGGGCGTCTACACCTTTGGCGAAAAGCTGGGGACGCCGGATTGGGACAACCTACGTGAGCATGTCCGAACGCATTCGGCACGTGAATTGATTCATCGAGCGACCCGTAACCCGGCGCTGCGTCAAATCGCAATCCAAGCTGTCGATGATTTGTTGGAAATGCGGAAAACCGACGGCACGCATGTTATTGACGATTTGACTCCCGAACAACTTTGGGGATGTATCTTTGAGATTGCTGCAATCTGCACGGGAAACCCCGACCCCTATCGCAGAGATAAACGCAAAGCTAGAAAGACCGCGGTAACCCTCATCAATGAGTTCTCGGAATGTAATTGGCTGGAACGGCTGAAGCTCATAACCGCAGCCAATATCATTGATTACAGCAGTGCTAGGGTTGTCGCGAGGATTGAAGAATATCCAGATTACTTCTCCCTTACCTTGCGCGAGGCGGTTAAAATGCCATTTGTAATCGACTGTTATGAAAAATTCGAATCAACAGTGATCACAGGTGAATCCAAGCGGCTGATCTGGCTCATCGACAACGATGGTGAGGCGGTCTTCGATCTATGGGTTATCCAGATGCTCGCCGATTGCGGACATCAAATTACGGTTGTTGGCAAGGCGTGCCCGGCGAGCGGCGATGCGACGCTTGATGACCTGCGAGAAATCGTTGCGCATCCATGCTTCCAGGAACTTCAAGAGCGGATTCAATTCGGCGATGTGTCTCTAATATCCTCTGGCTCGAAGACGATTGGAACGAATCTCTATCAGGCAACAGGAGAGTTTGCAAATGCCTTGCTGGATGCAGATGTTGTCATTTCAAAAGGACAAGGGAATTTCTATACCACTCAAGGGTTAAAGCGAGATGCCTTCCATCTGTTGCTCTCTAAAGGAGTGACTGCTGAGCGTTCGACAGGAGTTGTTGCCAATCGAGATGAAGTTGTTGACGGGTTAATTTTGGCGTATGTGCCGAGTGGAACACGATTGGCTGGAACGCTGAAGCAATTTTGTATGTCAATGTCGCAGTAGTCTGCAGATTTGACAATTGGAAGTCGGCGGATTAATTCGCAACGAACTGAGCGGGTTCTACCGGTGCAGGTCGAGGAAACTTTAAAAGGAGAAACTTAGTGACAAATAATGAAAAACTACTCAATTGGGTGAATGAAACAATGGAGCTCTGTCAACCAGATGATGTTCGCTGGTGTGATGGCACACAAGCAGAAAACGACGAATTGTGCGGCGTGCTGGTTCAAGCAGGTACTTTTATCCGGTTAAATCAAGAAAAACGTCCCGGCTGCTTTTTAGCCCAGTCTGATCCCGGCGATGTCGCCCGTGTGGAGGATCGAACCTTTATCTGTACAAAAAACGAAGATGATGTGGGCCCAACTAACAATTGGCGCGATGCGGACGAAATGAAAACGGTGCTGAAGGGATTTTTTGACGGCAGCATGAAGGGACGCACCATGTACATCGTTCCATACAGCATGGGACCGCTGGGCTCGGCGATTTCGCGTATTGGGGTTCAGATTACCGATTCCCCATATGTTGTAGTCAATATGCGTATCATGACTCGAATTGGAAATGCTGCGCTTGAGGTTTTGGGCGAAGATGGCGACTTCGTTCCCTGTCTTCATTCGGTCGGTGCACCGCTTGAGAAGGGACAAGAGGATGTGGATTGGCCATGCGATCCGGAAAACAAATATATTGTGCATTTTCCTGAAGAGCCGTCAATCTGGTCTTATGGCAGTGGCTACGGAGGAAACGCCCTCTTGGGTAAAAAGTGTTTTGCGTTACGAATCGCCTCGTTCATGGCGCGTCAACAAGGCTGGCTGGCTGAACACATGCTCATCCTAGGAATCACTTCACCCGAAGGAAAAAAGATTTATGTTGCTGCTGCCTTCCCGAGTGCTTGTGGCAAAACAAACCTAGCAATGATGACGCCGACTATCCCAGGCTGGAAAGTTGAAACAGTTGGGGATGACATCGCATGGATGAAGTTCGGTGAAAATGGTCAGCTTTATGCAATTAATCCGGAGGCGGGATTTTTTGGAGTGGCGCCCGGTACCTCGATGGAATCAAATCCTAACGCAATGTTTACACTGGAGTCGAATTCAATCTTCACCAATGTTGCCTTGACACCGGATGGCGATGTGTGGTGGGAAGAAATGACTGACGAACCTCCGGAGAAAGTTACCAGTTGGCTCGGGGAAGCGTGGACGCCGACGAGTCAAAAGACGGCAGCGCACCCAAATGCGCGCTACACTGCGCCGGCGGCGCAATGTCCAACCATCGATCCAGATTGGGAAAACCCAAGGGGAGTACCTATTTCAGCAATCCTCTTCGGCGGTCGGCGCGCCGCTGTTGTACCGCTCGTTCATGAAGCGTTTAATTGGCAGCACGGTACATTTATTGGATCAATCGCATCTTCTGAGAAAACGGCTGCTGCTGCTGGAAAAGTGGGTGAATTGAGAAGAGATCCGATGGCCATGCTGCCCTTCTGTGGTTACAATATGGGGGATTACTTTGAGCATTGGCTTACAATCGTCAGTCAGACACAACCAGACAAGTTACCGCGTATCTTCTACGTTAACTGGTTCAGAAAATCTGCTGACGGTTCATGGCTCTGGCCCGGCTATGGCGAAAATAGCCGTGTAATCAAGTGGATCTTTGAACGTGTTTCTGGCAAAGGAAAAGCGGTGGAAACCCCGATTGGCTACCTGCCAACCCCTGATGCAATTGATATCAATGGATCGGGTATCTCAGCGGAAAATATGGAACTCCTCTTAAAAGTTGATGTCCAAGAGTGGCTTCAGGAAGTCGGAAGCATCAAGGAACATTATCGCCGCTTCGGGAACCGACTCCCAGAAGCGCTAAGTCACGAGTTAGAATCACTAGAAGAGCGCTTGCGGAATGGATAGCATAAGTAGATGAAGGGAGATCGGAATCCCTCAAGACATAGGTTCTCACACATGATATTTTACATTTCGAGAGAAAGGATTTCAGAATGGAAAATCCAAGCCGTTTTGCTGTAGTCACTGGTGGAACCGGTGGACTGGGAGTAGCTGTTACAGAAGCCTTGCTTAAGACAAGCTGTAAGGTAGCCATTCCTGTCACTTCCGAGCGCCACATTGCACCTCTTGAACAACAGATTGGCAATCTGAAGTCACAGGTGATGACCATTCGTGCAAACCTGACGGTTGAAGCCGAGGTACAAAATTTCTTTCGAACCGTATTGGATGAGTTTGGGCACGTTGACATTTTAGCGAATATCGCGGGCGGTTTTTTTGGCGGGGTTCCGGTTACGGACACAGACGTGGCGAAATGGGAGTTCATGATGGATTTGAACCTGAAAGCCACTTTCTTATGCTGCAAAGCCGTTCTTCCGCAGATGATTGAACGACGATATGGCAAGATAGTGAACGTCTCCGCGCGTGCCGGTTTGAGCGGAATCGCTGGACTAGGCGCCTATTGCGCTTCCAAAAGTGGACTCCGTGTACTCACAGAGTCAATCGCAGAAGAGGTAAAAGATTCGGGCATTAATGTCAACTCAATCCTACCGAGTATCATTGATACGCCTGCGAATCGAAAGGCAATGCCGGACGAAGACCACTCTCGCTGGGTATCACCGAGCGACATCGCCAAAGTTATCGTGTTCCTCGCCTCCGAAGATTCCGCCATCATCAACGGTGCGGCGATTCCCGTCTATGGCAGGGCATGAAGCATAAGGCACACGAATCCTTCAGTTACGGCAAACAAGTTGCAGACATTCATGAATGTCTATTGTGCAGCAATCCGTCGTGTTCAGCCTTCCGACGTTGAGTACCTGGAAAGATAGAATGTCAGTGAACCTAGAGCGAATTATTGCGCAAATCAACTGTCCGCTGGTAGAGGTACCCGAAGGCCCATTCCTCATGGGAACAATCCCCACAGGACTCAGAAAGACTGACCACGAAGAACCGCAGCGTAAGGTGATGCTCGACGCATACTGTATTGGACAATACCTTGTTACTAACGCGCAATACTCGCAATTCGTCGAAGTGACGAGGTATCCGCTCCCTCAGTTTCACACCGATTCACGCTTCAACTCGCCCGATTATCCCGTCGTTGGGGTGACGTGGTATGATACGCAAGCGTTCTTGGAATGGCTTGAGAAACTCGCAGGGGAGCCGTATCGCCTGCCAACCGAAGCAGAATGGGAAAAAGCTGCGAGAGGCACGGATGGGCGAGAATACCCCTGGGGGGACGAGTGGGAGTCTTCAAGGGCAAACACCTCGGAAAGCCGCTTAAAACGGCTCACACCTGTTGG
Source organism: Candidatus Poribacteria bacterium (assembly GCA_965198175.1). Classification (GTDB taxonomy): domain Bacteria; phylum Poribacteria; class WGA-4E; order WGA-4E; family PCPOR2b; genus JAPPKS01. The sequence goes on along the minus strand of OZ240245.1, from coordinate 3,666,118 downwards.
GAGTTATCCAGAAGGCGTTAGTTCCTACGGCTGTTACGATATAGCCGGGAATGCCTACGAGTGGTGCAGCGATTGGTTCCACCCGGAAACCTACAAACATGCACCCGCGACGAATCCCCAAGGACCAGTACGTGGCAGACGCAAGGTTATTCGGGGTGGTTCGTGGGTTGCACGCGGTGAATTCGCGGCACGATGCGCCAACCGCGCCGCTTATGAACCCATACAAGCCGTGCACAATGTTGGTTTCCGGCTTGTGAAATCGATGACGTAGCGGAATCTGCTCCTGCTCTCAAATGGACGCCCTTGGTTGTAGCTTGCACAGGAGAACTATGACGCATCGCATATCGGGCATCTCACATCGCGTTATGATTCTTATGCGGATTCATGCCTTTGCATGTGTGTTTTGTCGCAATTGTTGGATGAATATCGCTCACCCCAAGCGGCTGAATCCAGCCCGTATTACACGGCACGCAGTACGTTTCTCACTCTACCTCATCATCTTCGCTTTTTCCAATTTCCGTATTGATGCCCAACTTCCGGAGTCGCCGCCCTGGCATTACCAACATGCGGAGTCGCTCGCCAATCAGGGTCAATATGATGCGGCATTGACCGAGTACCAGAAAGTAATCCACCAAGACCCTGAATCCGCGGAGGCGTACGGTGGAATCGGTTTCGTTTATTGGAAAACTGACAAGCCAGAGCAAGCGCTCAAAGCATTTCGAAAGGCGCTTACGTTCAACAACCGTGTCCTGAAAGCTCACGTTGGAATCGGGCATATCCTCTCGGAGCGAAGAGAACATCAAGAAGCAATTGCGCATTTTGAAACTGCGCTTGAAATCAATCCGGAACTGGGTTGGCTGCACTCGAAAATGGCAGATCTCCTTTCGAGACAGCGTCGTGAATCGGAGGCAATCCGTCACTACCAAACGGCGATTGAGTTAAATCCAAACTTGTTCCAAGCGCATTTCGGGTTGGGGAATATCTATGTCACACAGGTCGAGTTTTCAGCCGCTTTGGAAGCCTATAACCGTGCGCTGGCTCTTCAGCCGAACCTGTTCGAAGCGAACTGTAACCGTGGGGTAGTTTATTCGAAACAGGGGAGATATGCGAAAGCAATCGCAGATTTTCAGCAAGCGCTGAGAATCGCTCCCGATAACAGGCTCGCCCGCTTTGAACTTGGTTTCGTATATCAACAACAGGGCAAATATAGAGAAGCCGCTCACGAATACGAGAAAATGTTGCCGGAAGGCGCGGATAATCTTCGGCTTCACCACAACCTGTCCCGCTGTTATCTACGACTCGGAAGACCTGAGGAGGCGTGGAAGGAACGAGAGATAGCGCGAAGACTTCGCCAGGTTGCTGATGCGATTGATGTTGCAGAGAGAAAAATCCAGGAAGCCCCAGATGACCCGCACGCATACATGGAATTGGCGGGTATCTACTTTGAAAATAACCAGCCGGAGAAGGCATTCGATCAGTATAAAATCGCGCTTTTGAAAGATCCGAACCTTCTGGAAGCTTACGACAAAATAGCGACGGTTTATATCCATCATAATCAGAGACAGGAGGCGATTTCAGTTTACGAAACTGCGGTTGGAGTAGACGCTAAATATATCAAAGGACATCTGATGCTCGGGTTGCTCTATCGCCAGCACGATCAATCGAAAAAATCGGCAGCACACCTAGAAATCGCTCGAAAACTTACCCAAGAAGTTGTTGAAACCGAGCCGACTGCTGAAAATCTGGACGCATTGGCATCAATTTATTACGTGATGCGTGACTACGCGCAGGCAGAGGCAACAATTCAAAGAGCCATTGAACTTGATGCGACCAATCAGCAGATCTTGGACCATTTTGCGCGGGTTCGTCGTCAATTAGGAAAGCAAACAGATGAGGAAGCTCGGAAGTAAGGGATGGGATGAGAGGAAAGAAGGAAGGAGGGAATCTGACACGATATCTATCATGTATCACGCCCCGCGTACTACGTCTTGGGCTTAACGTTCAACGCGATACACATTTCACCGTATTCTTTCTCATACTTATTGGCTTAATCGACGTGAACGCGGGCACAAACACCGAAAATTACATAAAACTCATCGCTGTTACAGAGAGTGCAAACATAGATTTTCGGCACGTTGATGGCAGAGGTGGGCGGCGATATTTCTTGGAAACAGTCGGATCAGGGGTTGCCTTTTTTGACCACGATGGGGATGGATTTGTTGACATCTACTTTGTCAACGGTGCTGACCTTCCCGGCTTCACCTCAAAAACGCCACCGACCAACCAACTGTACCGCAACAATGGAGATAGCACATTTACCGATGTGACTGAAACGGCAGGTGTTGGAGACACGGGTTACGGCAGCGGCTGTGCTGTCGGCGACTATGATAACGACGGCGATTTGGATTTGTACGTGACGAATTTTGGGAGAAATGTGCTCTATCGCAACAACGGTGAGGGAACCTTCACAGATGTAACACAGCGTTCCGGTATCGGAGACGCACGCTGGAGTCTCGGTTGCGCGTTTGCAGATTATGATAACGACGGTTTTGTAGATTTGTATGTGACCAACTATATCGACTTTCGCTTTGAAGAGCACAAAACCTGCACTCAAAACGGAGTGGGGACATACTGCCCACCCGAGAGCTTTCCCGGGTTGCCGGATACCCTGTATCATAACAATGGCGATGGTACCTTCACCGATGTCACCCGGGAGGCAGGAGTGTACAACGCCGAGAGCCGGAGCATGGCGGTCGTCTTCGGAGATTATGACGATGACGGATTTGTAGACTGCTACGTTGGGGTCGATGCGGGCGAAAATTTGCTATACCACAATGAGGGTGATGGCACATTCACGAGCGTGGGGTGGATCGCCGGTGTGGAGGCGGATGAAAATGGCAATGTTCAGGGAACAATGGGAGTTGATTTCGGGGATTATGATAACGATGGATTTCTCGATCTCGTCGCGCTGAACTACCAAGAACAACCGAACGCGGTCTACCGCAACGGTGGCGACGGCTTTTTCAACGATATATCGTTCATCGCAGGTATGGGATATAGCCTCCCGTACGTAGGCTGGGGCGTGGACTTCTTCGATGTCGATAACGATGCCGACAAAGATCTCTTTATCGCTAACGGACACCTACAAGATGAAGTCGAGAAATACGATGATACAACCACCTATGCGCAACTCAATCAACTGCTAATCAATAATGGAAAAGGTGTATTTGTCAAGGGGCTGCTCCAATCGCCGGGTGCACTGGAACAGCTCAAAGTCAGTCGAGGACTTGCCTCAGGTGACTACGATAATGATGGCGACCTAGACCTTTTGATTAGTAATGCGAACGATACGCCGGATCTTATCCGTAACGATGGGGGAAATCGGTGCAATTGGGTTACGATTAGAACAATCGGCACCAAGAGCAACCGGGCGGGCATCGGGGCTAAGGTAAAAATAGAGGCGGGAGACTTGGTCCAAACAGATGAGGTGAGAAGCGGTTCCGGTTATCTCTCTCAGAATGATCTCCGTCTGCACTTCGGGCTGGGGGACAGAAAATCAATTGACTTCATCGAAGTGCGATGGTCAAGCGGTATGGTTGACACAATCCGGAATGTTATTCCTAATCAGATACTTGTGATTAAGGAAGGACACGGCTTGTTGACGACCGATTAAAATCTTGGGCAGGGTTGGCAGCAGAGGTGAAACCGTTTAGCTTACCCTTTACGCTTCGCGGGGAACGACATCAATGCAACGTATCCTGTTAGACACTGACACTGGCGTGGACGATGCCTTAGCGATTATCCTTGCGCTACATTCGCCGGATTTAAAGGTTGAAGCGATCACGACAGTCAGCGGCAATGTCCACGTTGATTTCTGCACGCGCAACCTGATGCTGACTCTAGAGGTAATGGATCTGTGTGAATATCCAATCGTTGCGAAAGGTGAGTCGCAGCCGCTTATCAAACCCCTCGTGACAGCCGCGCACGTGCACGGCTCTGACGGTCTAGGAGACGTGACGAAGCTCTTGGCACCTGATGGCTCCCGGTGCTATCCGGAACCTGAACTGGAATTGGCGACAACTCCGGCGGTCGATCTCATCATCAATCTCGCCGGTCAATACCCCAATGAGCTTGTCCTTGTTCCCGTTGGTCCCCTCACCAATATCGCCAAAGCGATGGATAAAAATCCTGAGCGGATGCGGAAGATTAAAGAGATTGTGTTGATGGGAGGTGCCTTCGAAACTTACGGAAACGTCACCACAACAGCCGAATTTAACATCTTCGTAGATCCCCACGCTGCACAACAGGTACTTGATTTTGGGGTTCCCATCACAATTGTGCCTCTGGATGTGACCCATAAGGTAATCCTGACTAGCGAACGCTTGAAGACTGAAGCCGGTGAACGGAGTGATAAGCTGTCACAGTTTCTGCGGGACGCCACGAGAATGAGTATGGCATATCATCATCAACACGAAGGGTTTCACGGAATCTATATTCACGATGCACTTCCTATCGGTCTATTAACCCAGTCAGACCTTTTTGAAACAACCGATGCCTTCGTGGAAGTGGAAACATTGGGACATCTGACGCGGGGAATGACGATCGCCGATTTGCGTCGAGGGCAGCCTCGCCCGAAACCGAACGCCCGTGTTTGTGTAGAAGTAAACGCAGAGGGATTCATAAAACACTTTTTTGATTGCGTCCTGCTCTCTTAAAGGCGTATGTTGTTCTATGAATCACCATAAACTGTAGTGAATTTCTGTTCAATCCCCGAACTTCAATTTATCGAAGTTGAAGCGTCCAGTTAGCTGTCAATCGCTTGCCAATTTTGGTATAACACATTGATAATGAGCCTATGGAAAAATTCCTTCCTGTCGAAGACAAGCGGTCTACTGATATTCCTCTGAGAGTGATAGTCATCGGACTCGTTGTGGTTATCGTAAACACCTATTGGGTTTCGGTAAACAACCTCGTCATCGGTCTGGTGCACAACTACATGTCGCTCTTCAGTAATGCCGTTTTCACCCTGTTTGTCCTGATTCTCCTCAATCTCCTACTGCAGAAATTCCTCCCAAGACATGCGCTCAGCCCATCAAACTTATTGGTCATCTATGTGATGGCTGTGTCGGTTACAACCGTGTCGGGGCATACCACCATGAACAAATTGGTCGGAACCCTTGCCCACCCTTTCTGGTTCGATACGGTGGAAAATGACTGGCGAAACTTGTTCTGGCAGTATATCCCGCCATGGTTCACGACGAATGACAAGAGCGTGCTGCGCGGTTTCTTTCTCGGTGAATCCTCCTTCTTCACCCGGCAGCACCTAAAGGCTTGGATTGGTCCAATGTTCTATTGGTCCGCCTTTTTGTTCGTCATCTATTTCATCCTCATCTGCATCAACACCCTTATCAGGCGACAATTCACGGAACATGAGCGACTAACGTATCCGATTACCTGGATGCCTCTGGAAATGGGGAGAGACCCATCGTCCTTTTTCAAAAATAAGCTAATGTGGGTAGGTTTTGGTATCGCGGGTGGAATCAGTCTTCTGAACGGCTTGCACAGTTTGTACCCTTTCATTCCTGCTATACCGGTGGGATGGCAAAACATAACCCCACGGGAGAAACCCTGGATTTATACCGGTCGGACACTCATCTCTTTCCAGCCATTTGTCATTGGGCTTTCCTTTTTTATGCCGCTGGATCTCGCATTCTCCGCGTGGTTCTTCTTTCTCCTACAGAAAATGATGCGAATGTTACTGGGAGTCATGGGTTGGCGTAGTCTCTATTTTGATGAGCAGGCACAGGGGGCGTGGATCGGATTGGGGCTTCTTGCATTGTGGGTCGGACGCAAACATTTCAAAAGGGTCTTCACTCAAGCGTTCGCGGGGACGGGGCAAGTCGATGAAATCAACGAGCCCATGCGGTATCGGACTGCGCTCCTGGGCGTCATCGGTGGCGTGCTGTTACTCCTCTGGTTTGCATATAAGGCGGGGCTTTCCTTTTGGGTCTTGCTTTTGTTCTTAGGCATATACTGTTGCAGCGCCATTGGCGTAACCAAGGTTAGAGCTGGTCTTGGCGTCGCTGTTCATGAGATTCTACACCTGAATCCCGCACGGACGATGGTGACATCGCTTGGTACGCGCGCGTATGGGACGCAAAACTTGACGATTCTCTCCTTCTTTTACTGGCTGAATCGAGACCAACCCCATCATCCCATGCCGAACCAACTAGAATCTTTTCGGATAGGCGAGCAAGCTAGCATCAACAATCGAAAACTCTTACGAGCGATGCTTATCACGCTTGCTGTCGGCATACCGGTGACGTTTTTGATTTACCTTCATCTCTTGTATGAACATGGCGCCGCAAATTCGCGTTCGTTCATCCTGAGAGTAGGTCAAGAAACCTTTACCCAGCGGCTCCAGCTTTGGTTAAGTGTACCTCAAGGACACGATTATGTGACAATGGGCTTCATGGGACTTGGCGCCGGAATCACCGGGCTTCTACTAGCCTTGAAGATGCGGTTTCTGTGGTGGCCCCTTCACCCCGTCGGTTATGTATTGGGGATGAGTCCGGGTGAGATGGTCTATATTTGGGTGCCAGTCCTGATCAGTTGGGCGCTTAAGTATTCCATCCTTCGGTACGGCGGGTTGCAAGCATATCGCAAAGCCATCCCGTTCTTTGCGGGCTTAATACTGGGAGACTACTCAATGGGCTGCATCTGGAGCATTATCAGCGCCGTGTTCAGAGTCGCCACGTATAACATGGGATGGCACGACGGTTAGTTCGAGATGGAACAATCCATAGGATTGTGACGCTGGAGCATCTGGAGCGACGCATCAATCGCACAACGGGGCATTGCTTGACCTACTATTCATAAGCCGCCATCCCAGATTAGACGGACTAGCCATTGTTTTTACAAAGGATGGAATACCCCTTCCCACTTTCGCTAAGGTAATCGCGTCTCTGGCGCACTAACTTGATGCGTCAGGGGTCTCAATATCTTCCACCCATGTGTTGGGGGCGAAATCAACATCATGATCGGCAAAGATTTCATCAATTTCGGCTATCACGCCCTCCGTCAGACTCCAGCCGATAGCGCCCATGTTTTCCTCAACTTCAATAGGTCGCCTTGCCCCAACTAGTGCGGTACTTACCGCCGGATTCGATAAAACCCAATTGAGAGCAAACTGCGGGAGTTTTTTTCCTAATCGTTCGCCAATAACGGAAAGCTCAATTGCCACTTCAACGTTACGATCGAAAGCCTCTGGCGTAAAGAATCTCAACAAATGCAGCCACTCGTCCCTGCTGCGCCAATCCTTGTCGCCGAATGTCGTCTCTTTCGTGAACGTTCCTGACAGCAGACCATACGCAAGCGAGCCGTACGACATGACGCCAATCTGTTGCTCATGAGCATAAGGGAAAATCCATTTTGCCATACGCCGATCAAAGAGATTGCAGCCGTACTGTAACACATGAATCGGTCGCATCGCCATGCACGCCTTGATTTCATCAAGCGTGAAATTAGAGAGTCCGACGTAGCGGACTTTTCCCTGCTGCACAATCTCATCAAGCGCCTGCATCGTTTCTTCAAAAGGGGTCGAACGATCTGGCCAGTGAACAAGATAGACATCTACATAGTCAGTGTTCAGTGCTTTCAAGCTGCGATCGATGGCAGCATGCACCATTTCCCGGCTGCTATCTTTCCCTTTTTGACGATCGTTCTGGTAACCAACGCCGAACTTCGTGACGACGATGACATCTTTACGACGATGTCCCAACGCTGTCGCCAACGCCATTTCTGATTTGCCGCCACCGTAGGCTTCAGCAGTATCAAAACAGTTTATTCCCAAATCTATCGCACGATGTACAGCCGCTGTCACCTCTGATTCATCAGTTGAACCATAATCGCCCCCCATCTCCCAGCAACCAAATCCAATTGCTGAAACTTGCAGCCCTGTCCGTCCAAATGGGCGATATTCCATAGTTTGGCCTCCCGTTTTGTTGATTATGCACCTGCTTCAAATGTCACAATCTGCAGCCCACATCTCGGATGTTATTGACTTCTAAATTCCTATTTCAATTTAGCACAATCCGGCGTGATAGTCAACCTAAACTTTGTGCCTCATATCCGAACAAGGTCCATCAGGAAATGGAGAAAAAGATGACAGAATTCTACGAGTCATATATCATTGTCGAGCATCAAGTGATGACCGCTTGAAATATATGTATCTGTTGCGCTCAACCCTCACAGGGAATACGAAAACTTCTGACGTAGCCGTCGCCACATCAACTTACGCTTCAGTGCCCTCACATCAATTCGATGCACGAACAACCGTTTCCCTTCTAGCTCTAGCACAGGAATCAGGTTCTTGTATTTCGTGAACAGTCCCAAGTTCAATGTGATGTCAATCTCCTCGATCTGAATCGGCGATGCCTCCGCGACCTTTTTGAGAGCGTCCTTGGCTTCGTCGCAGAGCGGACAATCAGGTTTGGTGTACAGTTGAAACGTTACGGGTTCCATTGATGAACCTAAGCGTTGGTATGATGGGGAAATAGAGAAATTGCAAGAATTGGATGACTTCTGCAAACTCCCGCTGGACTCGAGTGTACGCGAATTCCTGTTCGCCGTGTTTGTGGAGTGCACACAATAACAGTTTAATGCGTGGGCGAATTCCCGTCAAGCCCTTTTTGGTTGGCCTTGAAGCGGCAGTAGCCGAGGAGGCGTGGAAATGTCCAAATAGAGTCAAATTGACTTGACTTCTCAAGACATTCACGTTATAGTTATACTCAGATAGATCTATACAGCGTGTATGTCTCCCCCCCATTCTAGACATGAAACCCGTGAGTGCTTTGGACTCTTCAAAGGTTGATTAGTGCAAAGGAGAATAACAATGACGACAGAAAGTTTAGCACCATATGACCCAGGTACAATTCTACCAGACGACGCCCGCGCGATTGAGATTTATGAGATGCAACTGGGTCGCGTACAAGCGGGTCAAATGCCAGAGGAGATTTTCCTCGAGTTCCGACTCCGTCACGGCGTCTATGGACAACGCGACAACGGCTCTCAAATGATTCGCGTGAAGATTCCATTCGGAGGATTAAACGCGGCACAACTGGAAATGCTTGCCGATATTGCCGAAGAATTATCGGACAATATCATCCACATCACGACGCGGCAGGATGTGCAGTATCACTACGTTGATATCAATAATACGCCAGAGTTAATGCGTCGGTTGGCGTCCGTCGGCATTACGACCAAGGAAGCGTGCGGCAACGTCGTCCGCAATGTCACCGCTTGCCCACTAGCCGGCGTCTGCAACGACGAGCCGTTTGATGTCACCCCGCATTCAATGGCGCTGTCGGCATTTTTGTTGGGGCATCAAGATGCGCAAGATTTTGGACGCAAGTTCAAGATTGCGTTCTCCGGCTGCGATGAACACGCTTGCGGCTTAGGATACATGCACGACATCGGTGCGGTTGCGGTACTTAAAGAGGTTGACGGGAAACTGAAGCGAGGATTTAAGTTGCTTGTTGGCGGTGGTCTTGGTGCCGTGCCGCATCAGGCAAAAATCTTTGACGAGTTTGTACCTGAAGAGGAGTTATTGCCAATTTCACAGGCGATTGCGAAGGTGTTCACCCGGTTGGGCGAACGCAAAAATCGGAACAAAGCACGGATGAAGTTCGTCGTGGCAAAGCTCGGCGCTGAGGAGTTTCGCCGCCTAGTGTTAGAGGAGCGCGAACAGTTGCGCTATGACCCCGCGTGGACTGCCCATCTCGACAATCTGGATGCGTATGACGAGACGCCGTTGAAACTGCCGTCACAACTCAACGGCGCGTCGAGGCCGGAAGGATTTGATCAGTGGCATTCCACTAACGTACGTTCGCAGCGTCAGCCGGGATACACAGTAGTCAACATCACGTTGCCACTGGGAGATATTACCGCGGATCAGGCGCGAGCATTGGCGAGCATCTCCCGCAAATACGTCAAGGACACGGTTCGTACCACTGTCGAGCAGAACCTCGTTCTGCGCTGGGTCAGTATGAGCGACTTGTCTGCTCTCTACCAGGACCTCAATGCGATTGGTTTAGCCGCTTCGGGCGCAGAAACATTGGTTGACATTACCGCGTGCCCAGGCACCGATTCCTGCAAACTCGGCATTTCGTCCTCGCGCGGGTTAGCTGCCCACTTGAGGAATCATATTCTTGAAACCGGCGTGAAAGACGAGATTCAAGACCTGCGAATAAAGATTAGCGGCTGCCCCAATTCGTGCGGTCAGCACCACATCGCAAACATCGGGTTCTTTGGCTCATCAAGACGCATGGGGAAACATATCGCCCCGTATTATCAGGTGATGTTGGGTGGTCATGCCACCGACAACGCGGGGGCGTACGGACTCGCCTCCGGAAAAATTCACGGCAAGAACATCCCGCAATTCATTGAGCACTTGACCGGAAAGTACATTGACGAACGTACCGGCGATCAATCCTTTACGAACTATATCAAAAGACTGGGCAAGGTCGAAGTCAAAGCGATTCTCCGCCAATACGACCAAATCCCCACTTTCGAGGAAGATCCCAGCTACTATATTGACACCGGCGACACAAAGGAGTTTAAACTCAAAAAGGGTGTCGGCGAGTGCGCGGGTGCGTTGGTCGAGTTGGTGTCGTTCATACTTGAAGAGGCGGACCGGCTAATCTACGAGGCGGGGCTACAGCTCGAACGAGATGAATACACGGCGTCTGCCCAACACGCCTATGAAGCGATGATCAAAGCTGCAGACGCGCTGTTGACGACCGAAGGGCTGCAACACATTGACAACGAGACGACAGTCAAGGAATTCCGAGTTCGGTTCTTTGAGCCGGGGATTGTCTTCCCGGGTTTCGGGGCGCATTTGTTTAAGGCAGCCGAGGAGGATGCCACCAGCTTTGATCGGGAGCTAACCCACCGCCGTGTCGAGGAATCGACCCTCTTCGTTGAGGAAGCGCACAACGTCTACGGACGGATGCGGATTCGGCAGGAGGAAGAGGCGGGAAGCAAGAAACGCGAAGCCCGTCCTGCTCGCATCCCGAAAGCGCCGCCCAAGGCTGAGAAGGTCGAGGAAATCGTTGATAGTCTCGACCTCAAAGGTGTGGCGTGTCCGTTCAACTACGTGCAAGCCAAAATTCGCTTGGAGACGATGGATGTCGGTCAACTCCTTGAGATTACAATTGACGACGGCGAACCGATTGAAAACGTCCCCAAAAGCCTGACGAACGACGGGCATGAGATTACCGACACCAAGAAAGTCGGTGGTCACTACCGCCTCGTCATTCGAAAAGGTGAATAATATGTAAGGCGTTGTCGATAGAAGCCGGGTTTTTGATGGGTTGTCAAAAACCCGGCTTCTTTTGTTTACTTTTCGGATTTTACTACAAAAGGATTTACGCAGGTGAGTGCTGAATCGCCGACCTCCTCTGCCTGCTGATTCGTAGGAAGTCATCCGTAAGAAGTAATGCGTGCCCCGTCTTAGATTATATTGATATGAATTACGCATTAGAAACACACCCTACGCATTATGAATCAGGGATCTACAATTAAAGTGTGTAAGTCCTAAAGGAGCAGAATTATGACCCAGCTTCTTGAAAAAGCACTCACCGAGGTTTATAACCTTCCGCCTGAAAAACAGAACGCAATTGCGGCTGTGATTCTTGAAGAACTTGAAGATGAACGGCTATGGGATGGGGCTTTTGCCGCATCACAAGATAAACTTGCCCAACTCACCGCAAAAGTCCGCGCTGACATTAAGGCAGGTCGTATCAAAAAGGTGGAGATCGATGAGTTGTGAACTCATATCTGACAGAGGATTTTCTTTCCTGCTTTCGGCGGCTACCCCAGAATATCAAAGAGAAAGCTCGCAAAAACTATCGTCTTTGGCGGGAAAACGCTAACCATCCAAGTTTGCAATTCAAACGGGTGCATCCCAGAGAGCCAATTTACTCAGTCCGAGTTGGAATTGGATGGCGTGCTTTGAGCTTATCGGAAGATGAGGCAGTCTATTGGTTCTGGATCGGCTCTCATACCGAGTATGACAGATTGCTAAATCAACTTTGAGTTTCGAACAAGGCGATGCAGTTGTCGGTTGCCAAAATTGAGGAGATTGTGAAACATTCGGTAGAACGATACTTTGATACTGGAACCCGGTTCGTCACGCTTTAATTTTTTGGGGTGCGTGAAATCTCGTTTAGAAAGGAGGAACTTCATTGAGTCGTAAATTGTCCCACGATGAAATCCAGCGGCACGCTGAATTTGTACAGTGTGTCGCTAAACGTTCCCAGGAGGTTACTGAACGTTTACTACCAAACATCGAAGCTTTGCAAACGAGCATTGAATCCTTACCAACGCAAATCAAAAGTTTACAGACAGTCACTTACGGTTTACTGCCGAACATTGGAGGTTTGAAGACGGTCACCGAATGTGCACGGACAGAGGCTGAAACTTTATGGAAGATTGGCGAACATTTAGCTACGTTCGATGAGACAATACACCCGCAAGCTGGATTTGCGCCTTACTGGACGCACGTTGAAGACTCAAAGGCGTCCGCTAACGATTTGGAGACCGACGTACAGAGCATACAAGGGTTCGCTGGGATTTTGGAGACGGATGTTCCGGAATTACAGAAATTGGTTCAGTGTCTACAGTCGGGTGCTAAGGGGTTACAATCAGTAGTGAGAGATTTGAGGCATATAAAAAAATGGGCGTCATCCGAATGATTACCTGAACCCACCCTTGGCGATTGGGGACAGGTCCTGGTTAAGTAGGAAGCTTTCAGCAATCACCCTCTTTTTTAGTTTTTTGACTAATCTTTATAGGGAGTTTTGAGGTGGTCTGTAAACATTGTCTTCATGTATTAGTTTTCTCGATTTTTTTATCAGGTTGCGCATCCGTTGTCAATGTCACGGAACATCAAAGGGCAAAATTTAGCAAAAATGATACTGTTACTGTGATGTGCAAAATCGGCGACCCCCTAGCTTTAGCGGGCGAACTAGAACATCTCCTTATATCTAGAGGGTACGATGTCGTCTCACATGACGTTGCTGTAAGGAAGGCGAAACTTGACGTAAATATGGACTATAGGAACCAGCAGGCGCGAGGAGGTATTGAATCATACAATGTCACCGAGTTAGGATCTGTCTATGCACTGACATTTAGCTATTCTTCTCGTTGGGACGGCATATTCAGCGAGCGCAAAATTATAAAATTGTATGGTTCACTCATAGACCTAAGAACCGGGAAAGTTGTTAAGTCGTTGAAAATCCACAGAAGTCTTTGGTCGTTCAAAGGCAACTCTGCATTTTTGGAAGAACTGGTCGATCAGATGCAATAAAAGTAGCAAGCCACTATCGCCTGATAAGGAAAATAATTTAGGTGTTCAATGACGATGTCTTCGATAACAAAGGTAATTGATAGCCATAGACGTTTTTTGGATGCTAGATATCCGGTACATTATCAACGCTATTGCGACCGGTTGAAATCTCAGCCCGAAGGTGCAAAAGCTGAAGCGATTGCGTGTTGTTTCTTTAGAGCTAAGTGTAATGATGTTCAGGTGGAAGAAGATTCAAATAAGGGTGGTGTAGACTTCCGGTGTGAATCAGAAGCCGGTACTGAATTCGTATCCGAGGTTACTTGTGTTGAGGCTGAATCTCTAGCTGGCCAATCAGAATTACCAATGGAATTTCCCGAAGCTGGTTTCGGTGGACCTTTCACCTTCCCAACTCCAAAGCTACTTAGTAAGGCGGTCGGAAAAGCAAAGCAAATGTCGGGATATTGCTGTCCTCGGATTCTTGTAATTACATGTGAACATCCCGGATCTAGTGTGCTTTTAGGTCAGGCCGGTGCAGAAGTTTTGCTGACAAGTGAGCCGGAGATTTTAGAGCCTATTGATAAGCCAGATAATACTGGTAAATTGGGAAATGTTGATTCGGTAACCAATCTGGAAAATGCTGTCTTTTTCCGACTAAAAAGTGGGAGATTGGAAACGTGTAGACGTAGCATTTCAGCGATACTGCTATTCAGTGTTTTTCCTGATAAAACATCTATTGTAGGGCTCTTACACCCAAATCCAGTTTATAAATTCTTAATTTCCTGTCTTCCCTCAGTTCCGTTTCTACGGATGAAAGAGTGGCCGCCAAAAAACAACAGAATTGAGAAGGAATGGGTTATCCACGAACCACAGCCTGACAAGTTTTATCACCTCGGTCTCGATTATCCTAGTAATAAGGCTAGTGCGGACCTATTTTGACTCATGTGGAGGAGTCCTAGTGTGGCGTCAGTAAAGCCAGCACGTAACCCGCTTGATGTGAATGTGCAAGCGGCGCAAGCGATTGTTGCCCGCATCCGTGAGCGCGTCGAGGCGCTGTTACCGAAGCAGAAGGTTAGGGATTCGGAGGCGGGGGCGCAGCAAGAGTTTTCTACACCGCACTCTTACGCTTACGCTGTCAACTGGATAGCAGGAATTCGGCCTGGTATGGTGGTCTTAGAACCCTCGGCTGGTACAGGAAACTTGGCAACCTGGGCTAGGAAAGCCGGCGCAACTGTGCATGTCAACGAGATAAGCGAGCGTCGCCGTGCAGGTCTAAAGAGACAAGGGTTTGACCCCACCAATGTTGACGGCGAGAACTTAGACAATCTCTTGGACGAAAGCATCGTCCCTGACCGAGTGATTATGAACCCGCCATTCTCGCAGGCTGAGCGTATGGGCGGCAAGAACGATTTGCAGGTTGCGGGTAACCATGTCATCCAAGCGTTGCGCCGTCTGAAGCCTGCCGGCAGATTAGTTGCTATCGTTGGAGGCGGTATCGATGTTGCTGGTCGTCCTAAAGGCGGTATGTCGATGAACTCTCGCACATACGCGAAATTCTGGAACGATGTACGGAAATACGGAAATGTGCGGGCTAATGTGCACGTTGCGGGCGCTGTGTATTCCCGTTACAGCACCGCTTTCGGCACACGAGTTATTGTCATAGATAAGGTTGCGGAAGGGCAAGCGGCGGTGCAAGGCGACGTGCTAGAGGCGGAAGTCAAGTCAGTTGAAGAACTCATCAGTGTTATGGAGGAATTACGCAATGAGGCACCACAACAAGCAGAATCAAGACCCGACGAGAAACCAGGAACAGCAACAACTGGAGAGGGAACGGGAACGACGACTGAGCCGAGTGCGAGCGGTGAGCAGACATCCACTGTACCGGAAGGTGCTGGAGCTGCTGACGAAGGCGAAGGAGGAGCCGAGACCGGAGAGTCTCCACCTGCTGACACTGGCGGACTGGACACTGACGAACCTGGAACCGGTGGAGAGCAAACGACAACGGCTGAAACCGAACTAGATGAGACTGGAGGAGCGTCAGATGCTGGAACAGAAGGTGATGGGACTGATGCTGGAGGAGGAACCGAAGGAGGCGATGCAGTACCTTCTAAGAGGTCCAAAGGAGGAACGCAGCAACGACAATTGGAAACCAAGCAACCTCGATCTGAAGGTGTTAGAACAGTTGTTTTTACCTGCTCAGTTACGCTAACTGTGTTATGGGTGATATATGTTGTATGGGGAAATGTACCCGAAAGTGAATGGGAGTGGTTTTTCGCTGTTGTAGTAATTGTAATTTGTGGCATCGGATTATACCCCATCCCGAAACGGATATCCAATTTTGTATACTGGATAAGGGACGGTTTTAGCCAAGACAAAGATAGATGACACTGCCAGTGGCATGCCAATTCCGTCGCGTCGCTAGCGGGAGGCGGTGTTCACCTAATCCCCTAATACGACTGGACTTGTTCGTTAGGGCATATCATGATAAGAATGCTAGAAGAGACACTACAATTTGACGGTCCTCTGAAGTTATTGAGACGGGGGCAAAACCTTGTATTCGTCGCACGAATTGGCGACGCAAAGAAAATTATAAGAATAACCGATAGCAAACATCGAAGCAAGACAGCTCTTTTGGATGAAATCCGCCTATTAAATAATCTGGGACGTCATCTTCGATATTTCTGTAAGCCCCAAAAAGGACTACAAAACAAATGAATTGAGACCGTTGATGTAAATAATGAGACCAAATATATCCCCTATTTCGAGTGGGCTGAAGGGCAATATCCCAACCTAAATCGCAGAAATGATGTGGCTATAATAGCCAAATGCCTTGCTCAACTCCATCATGAGACATCAATTCACCCCCAACGATATAGTAGGCGACTTGCCGATGAGTCTCCTTACTTCCAGATTGAACCCGACAGTCAATACCCAGAGTGTTTTGACGTTTTAGATTGGTGGGAGAACCTAAACAAAGAAGATCGTTCTTATGATCTAATTCATGGTGATTTTAACGCTTCCAATATGAAGTTATATAATGAACAGGTCAAACTATTCGATTTTGATGATTGCTGTTATCATTGGTATGACTATGAAATAGCCAATACCATCTACATGTTCATGTTTGTAAACCGAAAATATGGTATAGAAAAGACTATAGAATTCTTTGATTTATTTCTGTTAGAGTATAGCCAACACAAAAGCGCAAGCTATAAAAACGTTGAACATTTCATCACTTATCGGGTCTGTCTATTGAACACTTGGATAAAGAACAAGTCCAAGGCCCCGTTGTTTATAGAAACGGCCCAGAAAGAATGAAGCGATGAATTGAATGGATTTATTTCCTGTTATTTTGATCATTTTATAAATGCTCTGACAAGCCATTGAAGTTCATGGGAGCTCGGGTTTTGATAATAGACATCTTTCCAAAATAATCTCGGAGCCCGATGGCATCTACCTTTGCTCTGATTGGCTTGGGAATGATGTCTAATGTTTGTCGGGTTGCGGCGGGTTTTGGTCTGCCATACATTTTCCGCAAAGTCCTGCCGCAACTGAACTTGGGTCGTTAGGCAAAAGATAATGAATGAGAGTATCCAAAAGCACGTTGCTGATTTGTGGAGACAAATCGACTCGAAACCGATGTCGCTCACCGAATTCTCGATCTGGTTTCGGAACTGGGTGAAGTGTCGAAAGAAATCCTAACATCCACGGTTTACGGCAGGAAACCATTCCAGCCGACTGACGAGTGGCGGTCTGAGCTTGGCGATCTGCTCTTTTCACTGGTATGCGTGGCGAACTCAACGGGAGTTGATTTGGAACAGGCACTGTTAGAAGTCTTGAAGAAGTACCAGAGGCGACTCAAATCGAAGCAGGATGCAGGATCAAGCAGATGACGATTTTGCTAACCAACGGAAGCACTCGATTCTCAAAATACGAGCCTTATGAGAACAACTCATCCATGCCATCAGGTAATTGTGAGAATCTTCAATGGAACAAATTGTCGATTCCCTAGACAGCTAAACTTCTTCGTTTGAGTAGGTATTTAACCATGGACCAAGAATTTAAGATAAGCCCGAAACTCGAAAAGTGGCAGAAATGGATGAAGACTATCGAAAAAGAGATTTGCGGTCTTGTTGTGGATGCAAACATGTTCTGGGAAGTCCAAGACATAATCCGTGCGAATCCGCGTATCCAAAAGCCGAGTGCTTTCTATCGCTATCTTGGGAGGACTTATCTTTCTCATGCACTTGCAGGGCTGCGTCGGCAAATCAAGCCGCAAAAGGACAGTATATCCTTTGTGGGACTGCTTGATGATATTGCCAAAAACCCTGAAGAGCTATCCCGCGACTACTATCGTTCCCTCTGTACCTATCCTGATGGACCTGACATCAGTCAACTAGAAACGGAGGGAAGGAAGGAACTTGAAGAAGTAGGGGTTACCAGCACCGCCCAACTGAAAGATTTGATACAGATGGATGACTTCGTGCCATACGCAGATGCCAGCGGAAAGCATGTGAATCGCAGGATGGTAGAAGATGATCTGAAACGGCTCAAATCAGCAGTAGAGATTCATGAAGAGTTTGCTGATAAACGTATTGCACATTGGGACAAGGGCGAGCCGGAAGTTATACCGACATTCGAGGAACTGGATGATTGCATTAAATTGCTGGACGAAACGTATGTGAAATACCATCTCCTGTTTTTTGCTGAATCAATGGACACGTTGATGCCAACCTACCAATACGAGTGGAAGACCATTTTTCTGGAACCATGGCTAAAGACTGGCTTTGGGAGTGCCAAGGGGCTTATTCATATTAGTGAAGATTTTGACGATGAACTCCCAGATTTCAAAGAGTACATGGAATGAAGTATCTGCTTGATACACATACGCTGCTTTGGTTTCTCGCCGGCGACGAAAGACTGAGCGATAGAGCACGACGGTTAATTGATGATTCAAGTAACGAGAAGTTCCTTAGCATCGTCAGCCTATGGGAGATAGCAATTAAGGTAGGGTTGGGGAAACTTGATTTAGGCAAACCGTTTGAACAGGTGTTTCCAGAGAGGCTGCGTTTCAATCATATTGAGATATTGGATATCACAGTTGATAGCCTCATCAAGCTGACCACTTTACCTTTTCATCACCGAGATCCATTTGACCGCATGATAATCGCTCAAGGACTTGTTGAAGGACTTCCAATTATTAGCGTAGACACAGAATTTGATGCCTACGACGTTAACAGAGAATGGTGAAAACGGAGGTCAAGATTGAAACCCAGGCAACCTCAATCTGAGGGCGTTAGAAGAATTGTTTTCGCTTGCTCGGTTGCGTTAAGTGGTCTATGGACATTTATATTAGGTTGTTTAAGTTTGGCACACTTTCTCCATTCTCGGGATGGAGTTGGGTTTTCGATTATTTTGTTTTACACCTTAATTGGCAGCGTCGGATTATACTTCTTACCAAAAGGCATATGCAAGTTTGTATACTGGATAAAGGACGGTTTTGATCTAGACAAAAAACGCGATGATGCTGCATAGGAAGTTTCCAAGCCAAGCCCGCCATCAATCGTCCCCAAGCCATCACTCACAGATTCAATCTTGAGGTTGTGAACTTCATGAAAATTGCAGGATTAGGATTTTTCAGACGGCGAAGGCGTGTTTCGGGTCAATTACAGGTAAGAGATGAGATTCAGCACATCCCGCAGCCTGTGCCATTTGACCCTGACTGGATACGTTACTGTCTACAACGCTCTTTTCCCCCGTATCGCCATGTGCCGGGCGTGACGCCGCACCCTATCAACGATGTTAATGGACATAGCTACGGAGTGCATGAAGAAACCGATGACCCCATCCCGCCCCCGGAGGTGTGGCGTGAAAATGAGGATTACCTATACGGTGTCGACCTTTACAACTTCGCGTACTGGTGGGAAGCCCACGAAGCGTGGGAGGGGTTATGGCAGAAAGCAGAAGATGAATATCGTCTGTTCCTTCAAGGACTAATCCAGATTTCCGCTTCGCTCATCAAGTATCATTCGCGTCAACTCCGACCGCTGCGCAGTCTTTCAATAGCCGGTCGTGACAAAGTGCGCCGCGTGCAGCACACCCTTGATAATCCAAGCATGTATATGGGGATTAACCTCAATGAATTCCTATCCTGTCTTGATACGTTTTTCGCGCCGTTCTTTTCCGACACTGTCTCGGATCTAACCTACTCCCGTTCAACAGTTAAACCCCTAATTCGTTTAGATTTTTAGTACAGAACTTACGCCGCTTTTGCGTCCTACTTTATTCTGTAGTCGGACTGGAAGCGTTAAGCGATTAAAGCGTTACTGCAATGTCAAGAAAGCTATCACATGAATAAGAATCTTCTGAAAATGCCGCAATGGACCACAGGTCCCAGGCTGCTAAAGTTGGGGGAAGGGATAGCGTTTAACTTTTTCCTGCCGGATGGAATCAAAACCGAAATGGATGCCGGTCGAGGAAGGACTTCGGATTGAGTTGAGAATGCTCACCGAAGCGGAATTTCCGGATTATGCGATTGCGCTCTGGGAGTTGCCGGACGAATTCACCAGAAACCCGAATCTGTTCACGGTCGAAACCAACCCCAAGGAATATGTCCTTGCAAAGAATACGGATGGCGAGTATCACATGGTTCTATTTTTCGACCTTGTTCCCGATTGTGCTAGCGGCGACCTTGAAAAGTCAAAGCCGCACCACCAACGCCACATAAGGGGAGCAGAGACGAAAACAACGCCCTTACAAAACTACATCACCTTCGACCGGTTCGACTTGTACTCTAATGTTTCTGAGATGCTCAACAACCCGTTCAAGCTCGTCCGCATCGCCGATAATTTCTAGAATTATCCACCCTTCGTCAGCCGTGACGTTGGCACGCCGGATGTTCGTGACAACATTATATTGATGCCCGATGTTGTAAACCACGGGCTCAGTGATTCGCTCTGGAGGAAAAGTCAAACGAACTCTCAAATTTGCCATGTTTTCGGTCCCTGTTAGAATTGATGAATCAAATACTTAGCTACAACGACCCACGCTTCACGTTTATCGGTACCTCGACAAAATCCCCTTCCGCTTCACGCCAAGCATAAGCTCGCGTAGTGTTAATCGCCCGATCATAAATTGAGATTACGATGTAAGCCGCATCAGGATATGCCGGTTCTCCCCAAGCTGTCGCGTCTTCTTTGTCTTTAGCAGAAAAGTACGCATCGTGGTTGGGATGTGAGTGATAAAATGCCTTGAACGGTCGGTTTTCGGTCTCGGACTCTTTGTGCACGCTAATCAAATCGTTTGGATCTATAAGATACGCTGTCCGCGCATCGCGTGTATATGTTCCCGGATCTTCGGCATGGCGCACATTCTGTATATTAGTACACTTTCTGACATATTCTTGATCGCCATCGCTCAGGATGACGCCGCAGCATTCGTGGGGGAATTCCGCGATTGCGTGCGCGTGGATCTGATCTAGAGTTTCTTGGTGTAATCCTAACACGTCAGTTCCTCCACAGTAATCACCTTCGCGCCTCGGCTTGAAATTAATGCAATTGACATCATATCCTGTTTCGATCGACGCGCAACATTTGCGAACTTGCCGTTAATTTTCTAGAGGTTTTTACAGAAATCGCAGCCAAAATAAAAAGTGCTGTGGATGCAAGAGCGGAGAGAAGACAGTATGAACAGAGGGCGCGGATGACAACAATTTGCAGATAAACCAAGATGAGCGACACCAGAAAGCCCAAAGTTGTTAAAAGAGGGATGATTGTTAACAGGCGGGTGTGTTTTGTGTCTAAATACGCCGCAGTTAAGAAAATGATAGACACATAGTAAAGTGCGCCCAACAAGGCGATGGGGATTGATCCAATTGTCGCGTATTCGCTAGTGGTGACCTCCTCACAATCTCTCAGAACATAGCAGTCCAGCGAAGCGCCGCGATAATGTTGAATGGTGAGATACGTGGCGTCTACGAAGCCAATCAGACTAATCGTCAACCAGCCCGCCGTAATCAATTTAATTGAGTTCAGATTTAGTTTCGAGGATAAGCGCCTTAAATTCCTCATATGTGGGCGGTTTATTGATGACTTTCTGACCATTCAGGAAGAAGGTTGGTGTTGACCGAACGCCGGCGCGGCGACCCTCCTGATAGTCGTCGTTGACCTTGTCGATAATTTCTTGCGAGAGAAAATCTTCTTGAAATTGGTTCACATCTAAGTTCAGCGTAGTCGCATATTGCAAAAAGATCTCGAATGCTTCTGTCAGCTCTTTCTTTGCCCACTGCTCCTGTTGGGAAAGCAGTACTTCATGCATCTCCCAGAATTTGCCTTGACGACCCGCAGATTCCGCGGCTGTCGCCGCTGCTTTCGCGTTGGCATGGTTTCGCAGCGGGTAGTGGCGAAAGATGAGTCGAAACTCGTCGCCCAACTCTTCCACGAGCTGTGTGATAATCACGTGATAGTATGCGCACCGACGGCACTGATAATCGCTATATTCAACTAAACTAATCGGAGCGTCGGGATTGCCGATGACCCTGCCAGATTTCGGAACCGGATGAAGTCCCTGCGTTGCCATTTCCGGTTCGGGGTTATCCGTGAAGTAAATCAGCCCGAGTACCAAGAAAACCAACCCAAGAAGCAAGCCTGACCAAGCCGCCACACGTTTTATTGTACGCTTTCTCTCAGTGCCGCAGCTATCGGCGAGGTGCATTTGTTGTAGTTCTCCCTCCTGCTGCGACTGCCGCCGTTGTTTTCTAGTTCGCTTCGGCGACTGTTGAGAGCTCGCATCGGCGGCGTGGGGTTTTCGATTTCGTGAGGTACTCATCTGATTACTTTGTAGATAGAGTGTCTCTTATTGGGCGAAACCCTAGCTGAAGTTGAGAAATTAACTAGGAAGCGCAGGTGGGGGAAATTCCTGAGAAATCGCCTTTAGAAGCTGGTTGTCGATTCGGCAACGCTCGGCAGCGATGATGGAACGGAGATTTTGGACAGTTTGCTCTATGCTGTTTTCCAGATTGACGACGCAATAATCATAGTCTTTCATGTACGCAATCTCTGATTTAGCTCCCTGCAGGCGCTGCTGGAGTTCCAGAGTGGATTCGGTTTTTCGACCGCGAAGTCGTTTTTCCAAAACCGCGAAGGAGGGCGGCAGAATAAAGATGCTTACGCGCTTCAGAGAAAGCGACTTGACCTGCATTCCACCGTGTACATCAATTTCTAGGACGACATCTTTGCCTTCTGTTATTTTGGGATCAACCTCCGATTTCAGTGTACCGTAGTGGTGGTCCCCATATTTTGCTGATTCCAGAAACCCACGCTGCTGGATTAACGCCTCAAATTCGGAGGAGGATAAAAAATGGTAGTTGACCCCATCAACTTCACCGGGGCGAGGTGGGCGTGTTGTTGCGGATATGGAGTGCGTCAACGTCGGCTCTGCTTGGCAGAGCGCTTTGACGACACTGGTTTTGCCAGATCCAGAAGGTCCCGAGATAACGATGAGTAACCCCTGTCGGGAGATCTGTTCACTCCACATTCTGAACCAACTCCCGAATTTTTTCAATCTCTGTTTTGAGTGAGACACAGCGGGAGGACGTAGACGATGATGATGTTTTTGAGGCGATGGTATTCACCTCTCTATTCATCTCTTGAACCAAAAAATCAAGCTGCCGACCAACCGGTTCGCTCACCTGTAGAGATTGCTCAAACTGGTCGCAATGGCTATCGAGTCGGACCAGCTCTTCGGTAATATCTGATCGGGATGCAATTACACCTGCTTCCATCACAAGGCGCTCCGGAGCAATCTCTATGCGGCCCTGAAGCAGTTCATCTAGACGAGCTTCAAGTTTTTCCTGAACAGCCTGTATTACACCCTCACTGCTGGATCGAACTGCTTTCGCTAGGAAACGCACTGCACAGAGGTGTTCGTTTAACGATTCGTACATCGCGCTGCCTTCGGTTTGTCTCGTTCCGTTCAGTTGTTCCAGTGCGGTTTCTAGCGTGGATTGTAGTTCAGTCCATGTCTCTTCTTCTCCCACATTCGGTTCCTGAAGGACAAAGATGCCAGGCAGGCGTGCCAAAAGACCAACCGAAATATCATTTTTCAAATCCAATTCGTTTTGTAGCCGCACAAGTTTCTGGTGATACTGCTTCGCCAACGCCAAATTAAGAACGAGGCTATCATCTGAAGATGCAGTAGTCTTCACTAACTCGACTGAAACTTGAATTTGTCCTCTGGAGACGCGATTTCTTATCAGACTCTGGATGCGATGTTCAAATTGAGAGAGGGGGTTTGGTGTGCGTACAGTAACGTTGCAGTATCGATGGTTCCACGCTTTCAGCTCAATAGTCAGTGCGCCGAACCGGGTTTCAGACGAGCATCGACTGTAACCCGTCATGCTTTTAATCATCGATTAATCCGCCGCTTCCTCCAACTGAGTCAGAACCGGCGACTCAACGCGGATTGCATCCTTAATGCAAACTTCTTCGCACAGTTTACAGCCAACACAATCCTTGGGTTTGACAAGCTCACAAATCCCAAAGAAACTTTCAGCGTGTTCCCCTGTTTCTGGATCTATCAGTTCAAGGCAATCCCACGGGCAAATGTGTACGCAGAAATCACAACCGGAGCAGAGTTCTTCATAAATTACAGCGATCGGTCGGTTGGTTGGGCGTCTAATAAATTTGCAGACATTTCCATACTGATCTCGAATTGCTTCGACCGGGCACACCATCCCACAAGCACTGCAATCGATACAGATATCCGGATCTATATCATGCAGTTTATTGCGTTCG
This sequence comes from Candidatus Poribacteria bacterium, assembly GCA_965198175.1. Taxonomy (GTDB): domain Bacteria; phylum Poribacteria; class WGA-4E; order WGA-4E; family PCPOR2b; genus JAPPKS01. The sequence goes on along the minus strand of OZ240245.1, from coordinate 3,641,980 downwards.
CCCGTAATTGCATCAACAGGACAATTCGTCAGACATGCCATACACCCAACGCATTCGTCTGTAATATAGTAAGCCATTCGGAGGTTCCTTCCTTCTCGGGGCTAGATAATCTAATTCCGTGGAGGATAAATCACCTTAATTATAACATGAATATCTCGATTAACGCAAACCATAACGCCCACCGCTTATGTGTATGTCACGGATATCCGTGATTTTATTAGGCGTTTCGAAGATTTTGCCTCTGAACGGTTAAATCTTTTGATATAGGATTTTCTTGTCTTTTGTGGTATAATTGTTGATGTTGCTTACATCCATCACTGAACTCCAAGCAAAAGGCGAGCTTTTGAACGGAGGGAATTCGTATGAAAGACTTTGCGTTTACCGGGGGACGCCCTGACCCGTACACCTTTCCAACAGAGGGGTTGATTGAGGCAAGTGCTGAGGCGCTGCGCGAGTTAGGCGGCAGTCTCGTCAACTATCCGGGCGACAGTGGATATCGCGGCTTGCGCGAGTTGGCTTCAGTGCGCTTTGAAAGGCGAGAAGGCGTGTCGCTACCCATTGATAACATGTCAATCACGTCCGGTTCCATGCAGGCACTAGATCTTGTCCTGAGGACTTTCATCAATCCAGGGGATACCGTTCTGACCGAAGAGCTAACCTACAGCGGAACGCTCGGTCTCTTGAGGCACCTCAATGCGAATCTTGTGGGTGTACCGATAGACTACACTGATGGCATGAACATGGAGGCGCTTGAGGCGATTCTTAAAGATTTAAGGGCGAAGCACATCCGCCCCAAGTTAATCTACACGACCCCAAATCACCAAAACCCAACGGGCGCTATTCTTTCGCTGGAACGCCGCAAACGGATGTTAGCGCTGGCGAATGAATACGATACCTTGATTGTGGAGGACGATTGTTATGGCGACATTAACTTCGAACCTAACCCGACGCCCGATTCACTGTTCAAGCTCGACCATGCCAACCGCGTCATTTTTGTCGCAACGTTTTCAAAAATACTCGGCGCCGGCGTACGTCAGGGATATTTCGTTGCTAGACCGCCGTATCACGGCATGATTCATGAGAACCGCTGGGATGCCGGAACAAGTGCCCTGGCAAGCGCAATTGTGGCAAAGTTCTTCAAGAAACACCTCGATGAACATCTCGCTTTAACGAATGCCGCCGTAGGTGCGAAGTGTCGCGCCGTCATCAACACGCTTCGCAGAAACGTCAGCGACATCTGTACGTGGACAAACCCACAAGGCGGGCTTTTTCTCTGGATGCATCTACCAGAAACAACGGATATGGAAAAGCTAGAAACGCTCGCAGCGGAGAATAATGTTGGTTTCACGCACGGTAGCGCGTTCCACTATCACAGCCTTCCCATCAAGTGTATCCGCCTCGCCTACGCCTATTGCCATGTTGATGATATTCCCGAAGGCATCACCTACTTGTGCGAAGCCATCCGCAGAGCACAGATTGAATCGGTTGGCATCGCAGCAGGTTAGATTTCAAAATGGAAGGCAATCTCTAGTCAGTGATGAAAGTTTGCTTTGTCATCCGCAACATCGCAGGTGACGAGGATGAATTACCATAGCAGTTTCCGGTTTCTAGCGTTACTCAGTTTAGCAGCTGCTTGGGGCGGCTGCAGTGACGACACGCCAGCCACTATTATCCAGCAGCCGGAAGAAACGACATTTGGCGACGTGTCGGGTGTTATCGCCGACGCAGGGACGGGAAATCCTATCCCTGGAGCAACCGTCACTCTATTGAATCAGCGTGTCGAAGCCGACAATGAGGGGAGGTATGTCTTTACGCGCATCCGCCGCTCAGACACCTTAAATCTAACCGTTGAAGCAACCCACTACGAGAGTCGAACACGGACCTTCGTACTCAATGCTGAAAATCTCACAGTGGATGTTTCCTTGAACCGGTTATTGGGCGCTGTGTCTGGCACTGTTACCGATACAAGGATGGGTAATCCTATCCCTGGGGCGTTGGTCACCTTATTGGATCAGACAGTGGCAACTGACAGCGACGGAAGGTACAACTTCATACAGATCCCTTATTCGGAAGGCTTAAATTTGACTGTCAAAGATGCGGATTACGAAGGAAAAACGCAGACGTTTACGCTAGATGTTGAACGCCTTGCGTTGAGGATTTCCCTGAGACTGTTGACAAACCCGGAAGCGGAAATCGGGCAATTTCTCAACGGCTTTTCAGCTTTGATTGAGTCGACGGATGCGAATAACATCGAAGCCATCCAGAACCAATTTTCGGAAGCTTACCGAGCTGCGGACGATCCAATCACGCAATTCGGGGTAGCTGCGGGCACCATTCCTGCGGACTTCAATCATGTTATCCCATTAGTAACTGAGCTATTTGAAAAGTATCGCACAATTGAATTTCAGTTCCACGATATTCAGGTGGATGTGGTTCACGCCCGAGAGGTATCCTCGCGGCTTGTCCTTGACGTTATCTCGCAGAAAGAGCCTCGACTTGATATGCGCCGCCTCACAGCGGAATGCCAGATGGATTTTAGCAAAGAGGAATCCGGTTGGAAGATCGTCTTCTGGCAGCTTTCGCATGTCGATGTTCAGTTGTAATTAAAATTCTTAAAAACAGGCTAGGAGTTGCATGATGATTCTGTCGAAGGAAAACATGTTGTTTCGGCTATTTTTCCCAGTCTTCTGCGCCTTTTGTATTGCGGGCGTTTGCAATTTCGCTTCACAAAGCGATGCCCAAAACTATTATCCTGATGAATTCGGAAATACATGGCGTTTACGCAGCACTGATGGTGTTGATGATAGAATCGTGACGATTGAAGGTCCCGAAATCGTCAACGGAGAAGAACTCAAAATCATTGCCGATCAAACAAACGCTGATACGAATCGACTCTATGTCAAAACGGAGCCGGACGGGATTAAACTGTACCGCCTGATTGCGAATGTCGCTCTGTTCGGAGAGATTATCTTCGACTATTCGCCGCCACAGTTTTTTCTGCCGAATACAATAGATCTCGGCACGAAGTGGACCATCGAAGGTGAAGCCTCAATCCCGCTTCTCGGTCAGATTAACAGCACCACTGACTCGGAAGTTGTTGCGATTGACGATATCACTGTTCCGGCGGGCAGCTTCCCAAATTCCCTGAAAATCGAGCAGGATGTCATGAACATCCTACCAATTGGTGGGAACGTAGACCTGAGCATGACGATGTGGTTAGCCCCGAATGTCGGTCTCGTGAAAGCGATTAGTTCGAGTGATGTTATCTTTGAGCTCATCAGCTATGATGTTGCAACCGAAGAGACAGAAATCGCAGTGCAAACGAAAGGCAACTTAGCGGCAACGTGGGGAGTGCTTAAGATTCACTAAACAAAGCCAGTCTTGCACGAAACTACTAGTGGTCAACAGTGCACCCTGAACGGTTAGCAGTATAGCCAATGTCGTCGAAAATGACCTAGAACGACGGAACTAGCAAAACGATTGGGACGGTTGGTAACGCCCTCCTAAATGGTCGTTAAACCCATGGGCAATTCACATCCTCGGCTTCCCGCCAATCCCCCCACCATTTACGTCAGGATTATCTCGCAGATTCGGCACAACTGACCCGCTTGATGATGGCGTCATGCCCAGTCGATATTGTGGATTGTAATCCTTTTCAGTCTATTGAGAATGCAAGCTGACCTAGCCCATTATTCCAAGAGTCTAAAACACCTCTCTTATCTAGTCGCCTATGCAGCCGGCTGTATTCTGCTCGGCGCGACACTGGCAATTCATGACGAGTCTCTCATTGTCATCTTGCTCGGTCTAGCAATCGTAGGGTTTTTGGTGTTCATGTCGATGGATTTCACGCTCTACGCGATGCTAGTCTGCTTGCCCTTCTCGTTTCGCTACATTCTTCCCGCTGAAGCCGAAGTCCAGACGCCCACTGAACCGCTATTGGGAATGCTTGTGTTCGCCTTTCTCATCAGGAAGGTTGTTGACCGAGCAATACGTCCGAAACAGCACGAGAGTGATGATGTAACTGGTGAGCGCTTCCCATTCCGCGTGCCTCTGTGTTTTTTTATTTTCGTGCACTTTCTACCGACATTCAACGCCCCTCAATTCTTTGTCTCGGTCAAAGGTGCGTTTCGGGCTGTTGTTTACATAATGTCGAGTTTCTTGGCTTATGAATTGATTAAGAACCGTCGTGATCTGCGAATGCTCTTTGTTGCCGCGTTCCCTTCTGCATCAATCGCAGTTGTCTGGACAGCGATTGTGTTAATCTACAATATCGATCAGTGGCAATGGACCACTGCTTATCGAGGCTCACCATTCACGAACTACTCTGTTTACGGCTCGTTCACGGCAATCTTCTTCTTAATCGTACTCAGCCGATTGCTACTGGATCGCACACCATACGATCGGGTGTTGTGGAGCGGTTTACTGATTATCTTCAGTGTGGGGCTCATGATGTGTTTCTCACGAGGTGTATGGCTGTCGGTCGTTGTGTCAGTTGTTTTTCTGCTGATGCAGACTGGTGAGCAACACAAAAAAATCCTGTTTGTCGTATTGATTGGGGGGCTTGTGATTTTTATATTTGCCTTGCCCGGTGTCTCCGATCTCATATTGAATCGAATCTCAACTGCATTCAGCCTGCAGTTTGCGTCCAATCAATCGCGATTACTCCGCTGGGGCCAAGCGTTTATTATGTTCCTACAGAGTCCAATTATTGGGAACGGATACGGTGCTTTTGCCATGACCTATGAGCCAAGCATTTCTCTCATAGGGGAATTTGTGGCGCAATATCGGCTGGGGGCGCATAGCGAATATCTGCAAGTTCTAGCGGAGTTGGGTATTGTGGGCTTTGCGGTCTGGGTGTGGGTGATCGTCGCTTTCTTCCGCTTTGGACTACGTGCAGTTCCACATATCGAAGATGGATTTTATCGATTTATCATCGTCGGTCTGATGGCAGCAGAATTATCACTGCTAGTCCATTTTATCGTCAACAACCTGTTAAACGGAGATAGAATTGGTGTGCCCTTCTGGCTAATTTACGGTTTACTTCCCGCCGTTGTAGACATCGCAAAAAGGGAGAAACCGCTCTGATACAAATTTATCGCAGCTGAAATCGAATGCGAATCCAGGATTCGGTACGCTTATTGGAAAGAGGCTATTTTTTGAGACAGCACACTCGAATGAATCGTACAACTTTTTCAGTGATTGCTTATCTTCTGTTGCTCCTTCCGCTTCTTTGCGTGCATGACTGGGCATTTGCTGCTGATGTTCCCATCGTTCGATCTGGGCGTCCAACGGCGACAATTCAGATTGGCGCGTCCGCGTCAGCACAGGAGCAGTTTGCAGCTGAAGAAATTCGAACCTTTATTCGGCGCTTCACCGGCGCGGAGCTGGACATCTTTACAAATCGTCAATCCACGACAACCCCGACGGTGATTGCACTCGGCACCCCCGACTCGAATCCGGTGATTCGCCTGTTGTTGGCTGACAGAATACTCCGCCTTGATGCCGACCTCGGCGATGAGGGGTATGTGCTCAAAACAGTCGAATTGAATAACGAATTGATTATTGCTATCGCGAGTAACGCATCGCGGGGAGTACTCTATGGCGCTTATGACCTAGTTGAAGCGTGTATTACGCGGTTGACGGGACTCTCGCCCGTCGATCTAGATTTTGTGGTTCAACCCTCGCCAAACCTCATCCTCCCTTTCATTGATAAAACGTCTCAGCCATTTTACCCTATTAGAGCGGGATTGGAGGTTGAAAATGTAGATTGGTTTGCGCGGCATCGGCTCAACATGAGCGGCGGGGAAGGAGTGTGGACGGGCACGGGCATTGATGACGGGCTCGGAACGGCGTTCAAATACATTGATTCGCCAATCTTGGAATCGCTGCAAGACGAGCCGCTCAATAAACGTCAGCAGCGCATCCGAGAACTCCGCAATCGCTTCAATGCGTTGCATCGACGGGGGATCGATTCATACCTTTTCATGTATGTTACCGGTGAGCCGACAAATGCGGTGATTGAGCGGCGTCCCGATGTTTTGGGACCGCGCGTGCCTTATGGCGGTTCGCGGAATCGCATTGATTATCGCCCCTTTTGTTGGTCAAAGCCAGAATTTCACAGCTTGGCGCGGCAATTGGTTCAAGAGATTGTAAAGACCTATCCGACACTCGCCGGTTTCCACTTGCGGGCTTGGGGAGTTGAAACTCGCGCTTGTAACTGTCCTGAGTGTGGAGACACATCAGAAAAAGGGCAAGACCTACTTTGGCGAGTGATTTTCACAATTATTGACGCCGCCCAACAAGTTCGCCCCGATTTTAAATTCTATATCTCCGGGTACGACAGGTTTTGGCTGAAGGATCCCGATAGCGACTATGCCCGTCAGCTGCCAGAAGGCACAATCTTTTCTCAAAAATGGGGAGCAGATGGCGAGCCAACTACGGATCCGAGGATTTCAATCGAGCGAATCAACACCCTCGGCGAGTTGGGACACCGCCTGATTGTGCTCTCCCATGAGGTCGAAGAGGTGGTTCCGTTCTGGATGGTCGAAGGCGATCTCTTCGTCCATGGCGTCCGGCAGTATGCAAAAAACCCTGATGTGACTGGTTTAGGCGGCTTCACAGTTCAAGGCACGCAAAACAACTTGGGGCATTTAGATCGCCTCGTGAGCGCGAGGATAAACTGGGATGTAGAGACACATCACCTTCGACTGATGGAAAACTATTTGGTTAATCAGTATGGCGCTGACTCTGCCAAGCCAATCCTTAACGCTCTGCGAATAAACACATGGGTTTTGGCGAGCTACTTTAGCGACTACGCTGGTTCGCTTTCCATTGCTGGAAATTACGGACGCGGATCCGCTGGACTTGCCACACGGTTTTGGGACATCATAGGGACGGACGCCGTTGACGATATGCTCTCAATACCCAATAAGCGTTCCGCTCGTTTTGCCTTGGATCGTTTTTCTTCACTGCTACCGCAGCAGCAGCAAGCCGCCAATGACATGAAGGCAGCTACCGAAATTGCACGGCCCATATCCCGCGAGGCTGCAAGCATTCTGTCCGATGCCTTAGACCTGATGCGTCTGTGGGTGCTGTTTTTTGAAAGCCGACTCCGTTTGATGGAGGCAGTTGAGGCGGGATATCAGAAGGGCAAGGAGAACCTGATTCGTGCAAAACTCAACAGTGCGATAGAATATTCCAAATCAATGACCTCGACAATAAAGTCTTTCCAAGCATTCGTCCCAATCTTCGGCTACACTCGCGAGATCAATGAAGCTATCCTGCTCAAACAGATAGGGGAGGAGATAGCTTGGCTGGAAAACTTTGACCCGCAAACGCTCATCCGGGACGCCGATCATTTCTCTCCCCAGAAACCCGCCCTTAAAATTGACACGTTGCGCAACTACCCCAACCCGTTCGATCGGGAAACGACGCTGATCTACGAATTGACAAAAGATGCTGATGAAGCTTCAATCTCAATCTATTCTAAAGCCGGTCGTCGTGTTCGCCTTTTGAGTGGCGTGTCGGCACGCGAAGGTTATAATGAGGCGATGTGGGACGGGCGAGATGAACACGGAACCATTCTTGCCAATGGTGTTTATCTTTACAAAGTCCATGCGGTGGTCGATAGTGAGCAGACTCAAGCTTTGGGACGATTGGCAATTCTACGATAAAAAAAGGGATTCGATTCAGGCTTCTGTTGCTTTTTCACCGTCCTTCGATTTTCCCGCGTAAGAGTTGCGAATCCAGCGTTCAAGCGCAGCGTCAGGATGCTCCACAACGTCTCTGGTAAGGTTGAAATTGGATTGTCCTGTGTTCTGTTTCACGAGATTCAGGCCATGTTCGTAGGTCTTGAGCAATTCGTCACAAATCTCTTGCGGCGTTCTATCCTCGTCAATGGCTCTCTGGCAGATGAGATCCGTCGCTTCATCATCAAATTGAATGGACATCTGGTATTTCTGACGGAAATGTTCCTCATAACGGCGGACGCATTCCCGTATCACAATCTGGCGATTGTAGTGATCATCATCAATCAGCTGCTTCAACTCACTTCCTGATTCGTCAACGGTCTTTTTCGTCACAACAAATTCGTGAACACTCGAGGAAGGCAGTTCAAACTTGTAGTCCCGCAATATCTTCTCGCATACCGTCATCAAAGCACGCGCTCCCGTTTTGTGGGTGTGCGCCTTTTCCGAAATACCCCGCAGCCCCTCATCGGAAAACATGACCTCAATCCCATACGCGCGGAATGCACCCTCATACTGACGGACAATCGATCCTTCCGAACCTTTCAAAATCTGATAGAGATCGTCCACAGAAAGATCTTGGCAGATAACATGAACTGGTAATCGTCCAATGAATTCGGGCTCGAGACCGAACTCGATGAAATCTTGCGGTGTAACGTGTTCCAGCCAATCTTCCTTCGCGTCGTGCGGCGCTACTGTTGCGCTAAAACCGATATTTCTTTCATTTAGCCGCTTTTTGATAATCTCGTCTAGTCCGTTAAAGGAGCCGCTAACAATAAACAGAATATGACGGGTGTTGATTATCTGTTTTTCAACTTTTCCTTTGTTTTGGAATTCCATGACCGCTTGCAATTGGGAAGACACATCGTGACCAGCGCGGAGATCGACCTCTGTTTCCTCCATCAGTTTGAGTAGCCCAATCTGCACCCCTCTACCGCTTACGTCTCGTCCAATAAGATTTGGGGGCGTGGCTAACTTGTCCGCTTCGTCCAGATAGACAATCCCATACTGCGCCAGTTCGATGTCCCCTTCCGCTTGCGACACGAGGTCTCGGATGAGATCATCTACATTTGCGCCGACGTAACCGGTTTCACTGAATCGGGTTGCATCTGCCTTTACAAACGGCACGCCGATCAGTTTGGCGACATGACGGATGAGATAGGTTTTGCCCACACCCGTAGGACCAAGCATGACGACATTCTGTTTCGAATAGTCGGTTTCAGCGATTTTCGGGTTCTCATGACATTCTCGGACGTGGTTGTAGTGGTCACACACAGCGATTGCCAAGGCTTTTTTGGCTTCATCTTGTCTGATGATATAGCGATCTAGGTAACTCTTGATGTCTTTTGGTTTGAGATCAAATTTTAAATCGAACGATTCTTTCGATGACGGCGCATCGGTATCCGTCGTCGTGTCTGTAGATGGGTTTACTTTTGGTGTGATAAATCGGACGGTGCCACCATACTTGTTTTTCACAAAGGTCTCAAATTCTTTTTGAAGTTCTTCTGCGGTAGGTATCTTTTTGTTTTTTGCATCTTCTGACATTGTCTTCCTCCATTCGCAACATCTTGTCCTGCAGCGGCTGAAACGTGATGTTTCATAGCGATCGCTCGTTTTCACTGGAATTTACGGGCACAATAACAATAACCGCCCGTGAATTTGCGGAACTCAAGGACACCATGATAATAGGACATTTTGTTAAGGTATGTCAAGCCAAAATGCGAGAGGGTTTTTTAGACCGCGCCGATGCGTTTTTGTATTGATACCCAACGATAAAAATAATACAATACTTTAGGATTTTCGAAGTTGAACGCCCCAAGCCTCGTAGTTCGGCGATTCAGCACCTCCCAACACAATTTACGACGCCCAATGAATCAGGCAACTACAACAAATACTTGCCGAGAGTCCACGATTCCGTAGGGAACAACGATCGTTGTTCCCTATTACAAACGGAAGTGCGTAAGTCCTAACGTACTAGGTTTTATCCAGATATGACTCGGGAATTATCGCTCAAAACTGAACTGATTCAGCGAATTGGATGGTTGGTCAAACTCCGTTGGATAGCAATAGCGGGTGTCTTTCTTACCGTCAGCGTCGCAAGCTGGGGGTTCGACATTATCCAGCCTTCGCTACCACTTTACCTCATTGCTGGGCTGATGGTGCTCTACAACTTTGAAGCGCAAATATACCCGAAACATATCGCTGAAAAACCGCTCGCATCAATCAAACGACACGCCGGCACGCATATCGTTTTGGATTTACTTTCCTTAACAGTGCTCATCCACTTCAGCGGCGGCATCGAAAATCCGTTCATTTTCTATTTCATCTTTCACCTAGTCATTGCAAGCATCCTCCTCTCCAAGAAAGTCAGCTATATCCTTGCAACGCTAAACACGCTTCTGCTAAGCTCCCTCATTTTTCTTGAGCACTACGCTGTCCTGCCTCACTACCATTTGGGCTTCTTACCTGAAGACCTATGGCGAAATCCAATCTATATCTCAAGCGTGCTTTTTGTATTTACGAGCACACTGTTTTTCTCCGTTTACCTGGCGACATCGATTATGGATACGGCGAGAGCGCGTGAGACGGAAACGTTTGAACTAAAGGAGAGTCTTGAGGAAAAGGTGGTTGAACTGGAAGATGCGCGGAAGGAAGTGCTCTTCGAACGCAATAAACTCAAGTCGATTATCGAGTGTATGCAGGAGGCGGTTGTCTTCGTTGATAGCGAAAACCGTGTATCGCTTTTCAACAAAGCTGCGCAGCAGATTAGAAAGGAGCAATTCGGGCTTGACGCAGACGATAGTTTGTCCCCTGAGACGTACGGCATCCACCCGCAAATTGCAAAAAACCTATCAGAGGGCGGCGATGTGATTGAACAACAGAGCACCCAAATCAAGGACAAATTCTTTGAAAACACCTACGCTGCGGTGCGCGATGACAACGGCGTCTACTTAGGAACCGTATTAGTCTGCCGAGACGTGACAGATCGGAAGCGGATGGAGATACAGATGATCCAATCCGAAAAGATGGCTGCGATTGGAGAATTGGCAGCCGGAGTTGCGCACGAAATCAACAACCCACTCGACGGCTTACTCAACTGTACCCTTCGGATTCGGCGCAACCCCAAGAACGAAGAGCAAATCCAAGAATACCTAGATCTCATGGAAGAAGCCATCCGGCGCATTGAATCTACCGTTAGCCAACTCCTCAACTTTTCACGTAAACATGAACTAACCCTCACATCGGTCTCCTTAAATGAAGTGATTAACGAAGTTATTGGGCTGATTGAATACAGCGCGGAGGGAAAGCACATTCAAATCGAAAGGCGATTACAAGACAATCTCACTCCTATCCTTGGCGACAAACATCTGCTGGAACAAGTTGCCCTGAATCTTGGACTAAACGCCATTGCGGCAATGCCCAATGGTGGTGTGTTGACTTTCAAAACGGGTACAATGGAATTTGATTCGTTGCTCGACGAGGCGGTGGCATACGTCCAAGTCACAGATACAGGAATTGGTATTCCAAAGTCCGTTCGAGATCGGATCTTGGATCCTTTTTATACAACAAAAATTACGGGAAAAGGAACAGGGCTTGGGCTTTCTGTATCGAATCGGATCGTTAGAGAGCATGGCGGTGTCATCGAATTTGAGAGTGAAGAGGGTCAAGGTTCTGTGTTCACTATAAAACTCCCCATACCGAGGACTGAGGCAGAAGCGTGAAAGTACTGGTTGTCGACGACGAAAAAATCAAACGCATCACGTTGCGAGACGATCTGCGTGAGGAAAACTACGATACAATCGCGGTTGAGTCCCCGGCGATTGCGCTCCAGCTATGCCAGAATGAGCACTTCGACGTTCTTGTGACCGATCTCCGTATGCCGAAGATGCACGGTATAGAGCTTCTCAAGCGCATCAAAAAGGAGTATCCCCACGTCACGGTGATTATTATGACGGCGTATGCCAGCGTGGAAACCGCTGTCGAAGCCATGAAATGGGGGGCATATAACTACATTAAGAAGCCCTTTTCGAGCGACGAGTTGATCGCCATGTTGGATAAACTGAAGGCGATTCGGGAAGGGCAAGATAAAGGTGGGCTTGAAACTCAACCCCAAACAGCTCATGTTGAGCCTTGGCGCCTGTATCACAATATCATTGGGAAAAGTCGGTCGTTGCAGGAAATTCTTAACTTGATTGAGACGATTGCGGATTCAAGCGGCAATGTGATCGTCTCCGGAGAAAGCGGTACAGGGAAAGAACTTCTGGCAAAATCTATCCATCTCAATAGCTCTCGCGGACATCACCCCTATGTACCTGTCAACTGCGCGGGACTATCGGAAGATATGTTAGAAGTTGTGATGTTCGGTCGTGAAAATTCTGCAGATAACCATCGGGTTGGACGATTTGAGTTAGCGCATAAGGGGACGCTCTTCCTTGATGACGTGAATGCGCTCTCTATAAACTTGCAAGTTAAGCTCCTGCGCACACTGGAAAATGGGGCGTTTGAACGCGTTGACGGGGAGACGCAAGTCGAAGCTGATGTCAGAGTTATCGCAGCGACGACGGAGAATCTGCGGGAGAAGTTCCAAAGTGGAACGTTTCTAGGTGACCTGTTTTATCGCCTGAATGTTGTTCCGATATTCTTGCCGCCGCTGCGGGAGCGGGCGGAGGATATTCCGCTTCTCATCAACCATTTCTTGGAACTCTTGTCTCCAAAAGAACCCATCGGCATCGCCCCACAGGCTGTCGAACTGCTGATGGGATATCCATGGCCGGGCAATGTACGCGAACTTGAAAACGTGGTTGAACGACTCGTAGCGGTAAGCGGTGGAAGGGAAATCACAGCCGACGACATTCCGATAGATTTGAAACTAGAAAACCACATCCATCTCGATGACTCATTGGGTGAGATTTCATTTCATGAAATCATCCGATCGACGGAACGCGAGTTAATCGCTTGGGCGATGAAAAAGTCGAACGGAAACAAAACTCAGGCAGCGAAACTCCTCAAGATGAAACCGTCAACGTTCCGAGACGCACTCACCAAAAACATCGACCAGATTGAATGGGAGGCGTGATTAGTAGCTCAGAGTGAGGCTGAAATCTTAAAAAATATGGTGAGAACGCCTGATTGCGGTCAAAGACATTCACGTCAACGTCTTCGTGCGGAAGCGATTCGCAGACGCGATAATATACCGCCAGCGGTGAGGTCCGAATTGAGCCAACGGATTATCAACCGGGTAATTGATTGGATTGAGAGCAATGCGGTTAATGTGGTTCAGCTCTATCTGAGCATGCGGAGCGAGGTGGAAACCGATGCACTGCTTGATTATCTCCTCGCTAGCGAAAAAATCCCACTTGCACTCGTAACGGATACCCAGCGACGTAAGCTTACTCCGCACCGAATTTCGAACCCAAAATCAGATCTCATTTTTCACCCTTACGGTATGCGCGAGCCAAACCGGAAAACCTGCGAGACCTTTCCCCCATTTCAGATTGATTTAATTATCGTCCCCGGCGTCGCTTTCGATCCAAAAGGTCACCGCCTCGGATACGGTGGCGGCTATTACGACCGATTTCTCCGCCGATGTCCGCAGGCGGTTTGGATCGGACTCGCCTACGAGGCACAGCTTGTTAAAGATACACTGCCGCAGGCGTGGGACATACCGCTACACTGTATCGTAACAGAAAATGATAGCCTGATGTGCCAAACATTGAGCACCCTTTGAGAATCTGATAAATTACCATTCAAACGAACCGGAAATCCCTTAATTCTGTTCAAAAAGGAGAACTATCTGATGAAAAGGGCACTCTTCATCGTGTTTAACCCTATGCTTATCTCGATCCTGCTACTGCAAAGCAGTTGCAGCCAACACCAAGACATTACTCAATGGAGTCTGCCCGAAAATGCCAAAGCACGGCTCGGTAAAGGTAGGATACTTGACATCGCGTATTCGCCAGATGGTACCCAGCTTGCGATATCGAGTAGTATCGGGATTTGGCTCTATGATGCTCACACCGGTGCTGAAGTCGCCCTGCTCACCGGGAATGTGGCTCAGCGCGGGCAACTCCGAGACTTCGGTTCCGTGGCATTTTCGCCGGATGGCAATACGCTTACCAGTGGCAGCCGGGACGCCAAAATTCGGTTGTGGGATGTTAGCACCGGTCAACAAAAGGCAACCCTTGAGGGACATACAGGTCAGGTCTTATCTGTGGCGTTTTCGCCGGATGGCATCACACTTGCCAGTGCGAGTTGGGGAAGTGAAGAAAAGACGATTCGGTTGTGGGATGTTAGCACCGGTCAACAAAAAGCGACTCTTGGGGGGCATAAGAGTTGGGTCCTTTCCGTGGCGTTTTCGCCGGATGGCAATACGCTTGCCGGTGGGAGTAGTGACGGCCCAATTCAGTTGTGGGATGTTAGCACCGGTCAACAAAAGGCAACCCTTGAGGGACATACAGGTCAGGTCTTATCTGTGGCGTTTTCGCCGGATGGCAACACACTTGCCAGTGGGAGTTGGGGAGGTTGGGGGAATGAGGCCAGGACGATTCGGTTGTGGGATGTTAGCACTGGACAACAAGAGACGACTCTTGAGGGGCATAAGAGTTGGATCCGTTCCGTGGCGTTTTCGCCGGATGGGGTCACACTTGCCAGTGGGAGTTGGGACACGATTCGGTTGTGGGATGTTAGCACCGGTCAACAAAAGGCAACCCTTGAGGAACATACGGCTCCTGTCTCTTCCGTGGTGTTTTCGCCGGACGGGGTCACGCTTACCAGTGGGAGTTGGGACCACACGATTCGATTGTGGGATGTGCGCACCGGCCAACACAAGAAGGTCCTTGAGGGGCATACGGTTGCCGTCGATTCGGTCGCGTTCTCCCCAGATGGCGGCACACTTGCCAGTGGGGGAGGTTGGCCGGAATATACGATTCGGCTGTGGGATGTACGCACCGGTCAGCACAAGGCAATTCTTGAAGGGCGGAGTTGGGTCTCTTCCGTGGCGTTTTCGCCGGATGGCAACACGCTTGCCGGGGGGAGTAGTGACGGCACAATTCAGTTGTGGGATACCAACACCAGCGAACTCACAGCGACTCTTATAGGGCACACGCCTGGTGTTACTGTCCGTTCGGTAGCGTTTTCGCCGGATGGTGATACGCTTGCCAGTGGGGGTAATGACAAGACGGTTCGGTTGTGGGATGTTAGCATCGGCAAACAAAAGGCGATCTTTGAAGAACATATGGTTCCTGTCTCTTGCGTGGCGTTTTCGCCGGATAGGATCACACTTTCCAGTGGGAGTGAGGACGGAACGATTCGGTTGTGGGATGCAATGACCGCAAAACCCAAGGCAACCCTTGGGGGACATACGCGTATTGTGTCTTCCGTTGCATTTTCGCCGGATGGCAATACGCTTGCCAGTAGTGGAGATTGGCCGGTAGCCACGATTCGGCTGTGGAATGTTAGCACCGGCAAACAGAAAGCGACCCTTGAGGGACATTGGGGTTGGGCAAGCGTGGCGTTTTCACCGGATGGCAACACGCTTGCCAGTGGGGGATGGGACACCACGATTCGGTTGTGGGATGTGCACACCGGCCAACAAAAGACAAGCCTTGAGGGGCCGAATTGGGTCAGTTCCCTAGCGTTCTCGCCCGATGGTAACACACTAGCCAGCGGGAGTGAGGACGGAACGGTTCTGTTGTGGGAGCTCACCCCTTCAGCCAACGCGAATGACGAGGTTGTGGTAGACCTGTAAGCAAAACGCTTGACGATGTTGGGAGATATCAAGCAAACCGTCTTGTTGCAAAATTATCCCAACCCGTTCAACCCCGAGACATGGATACCGTATCAGTTGACAGAACCAGCGGAGGTCACACTCACTATCTATGATATGAACGGGCAGGTGGTTCGGCGTTTGGCGTTGGGGCGTCAAGCTGCAGGTGTGTATCAGAGCCGAAGCCGTGCGGCGCATTGGGACGGACGCAATCAACAAGGTGAGCCTATGGCGAGTGGCCTTTATTTTTGCACTCTGACCGTGGAGGATTTTGTGGCAACGCGGAAAATGTTGGTAAGCAAGTAAGAAGATTCTATCCGCTGCACGGAAATACAAGGGAAAAAACGAAAAGTGCCACCTACTGGTGGAAAGGACTACAACTGCCGTTCACACGGACAACCGTTAGAAAGTAAAGATGCCACTTTACGAGTACAGCTTCAGATAAGTATCGAAAATATCTTCGGAAGGGGCTTCCTAGCCCCGATTATTGGGACAAGGATGTCCCTCCCACAGCGGAATAATACAACCGTTCTGATGGTACTCTAGCTCGCCAGCCATCGGACCCAAAGCTCCCGGATAAACACATCGTGGTCGCCTACGTTCTTGAGCGTGATATTGTATAGTTTCGTTGTATCAGCAATGCGTGAGGTAACTTGCTCTGCCAAAGACTGAATTGAGAGCTCGCCTTCGCCAGCTGCAACTGCGAAATGTGTGAGCTTGACGTCATCCACGTACAGTTCAAGCTCAGAGTTTCCTCCAATTGCCCAAGTGCCCTCCGGAAACACCCAGCAAGCCCATGTCTTCTTTACTTCCAACGCGGACGCCTGCGGAAACCGTATTGCGGTTGAGAATGCGGAACCCGTGGTAATAGTCAAGTTCGTGGCAAGCTTGCCGTCTGCAGCGTGCTTAACCTCCTGATAATCGAGCATAGTCCAAATTCGCGGGTGCTTCGCGGCAGGTGGCGGCGTATCCGTCAATGCTACGGACTGCACGAGCATCGCTTGCAACTGTGGGGGGAACTGATTGTAGCGTTCGCGCGTCACCAACGGCCACTCTCCGCCGCGATCGACGCTGCCGGGCAGATACATCATGTTCGCAGCCATACGATGCTGATCCGTCGTTGTGTTCGCGCCGCTGCGGTGCCAAATTCTGCCGTCAAAGATTAACACAGCCCCTTTTTTCCCGACGACCGGAATCTCTTGGGGATAGGCATTGCGCCCAGGCGGGCGCCCTGTGTGATGACTAAACGGTACGGCTAACGTAGCGCCGTTCTCGGCTGTAAAGTCTGTGAGCATCCAGAAGACCTGGAATTCTGTCAATCGGGGAATATCCTTGAACCGCCCTCCCCAATGTAGAGGTCCCGATGGCGCGCCGGGTTTACACCACTTCATCGCCACATTGTTAGCCAGTATGAAGTCCTTCCCTAACATCTCTTCCGCAAGTTCCACAAGCGTTGGTTGAATGCACAGCGGAGCAAGCTCCGGAATGTAATTCAGAGAGGTCTCCATACTGATATACCCCTCACGGGGCTCCATCGTGCGACGTGCAAGAGTGTCGATATGTTCTGCTTCCTGTGGGTCGAGCAGATCTGCCAACACGCAATATCCCTCATCCTCCAACTGCATCCTCGCATCTTTAAGATCCATGTTCTTCTTCCTAATCTTGATGTTATTCTCAGTTTTATCCGTTCTCGTCGAATATGATGGTATGGTTCAGCTATTGTCGTCGCCGTGGTCTAGGGCGGTGGTTGATTTATTCGCGTATTGCCGGAGCACTGACCTCATCGGTAATTCACATGGACTTCCAGCTTTTCAATCGAGACTTCGACTTGGGCGTCCGCCGGACGCGCGGTGACACGAAGCCCAATTAGATTGTTGCCTACAGCGAATTGATTTGGTTTTGCTGCGAAGACCAACCAGCCCTCGTCTACAACCGGGCGTTCAAGTAGAGCATTATTGAGTCTTAGCTCAAGCTGGTCTTCAATACCTTTTGCTGGCGGGATGTTTTGGAGGGTGTGGGCTTTGGTGGCAACGGTGATAACCTGAAGCCGCTGATTGGATGGAAGATGTTCCGCTGCTGGATCCGACAGCAAAACGCGAATGGTAATACGCTCAACTTGCTCGGTTTCGTCAGCAAGGTTGTCGGCAACATACACCTTCAACAGGGTGTCGGCTTTGCCGTCGTTCGCCATAGTGGCTGGCAACGGAGCGAACATATTTGTGATGAAATACATCCATCTCGGCGTAGTCCAATCCTCCGGATTGGGGACAACCGTAGGTCCATGTCCACCTCCGCGCCGCTCTACCACAAAAGTCTTGTCCTTGTGTTTGAGCGCCTCCGGACCGATCATTTCCCGGTACGCCTGACGGTGCGTTGCCCACACCGGTTCAATCTCGCTCCAACCGAGAAAGGCTGCACCGGCTGGGGTCCAGTTGCTAAAGTTGAACGTCTGGATGCCATCCGCTCCCTGATGCCACCAGTTGGCGAATACACTGCGGAAAACGGAGATTGGTGGATGCAGATAACCGTCGGAAGCGTGATGATCGTCTATGCACGGATAAAGCTTTATCTCAGTCCCCCCTGTGATTCGACGAAAGGCGGCGATGTCTACATTGAAGGAGCGATTGCCCAAGACGAAGATATCCACCAACCCCTCACTCGCCCAAGTTTCGACATCCATCCCATCAAAATGACACCCTTCTAGGTTCTCCGGTATTCGAGCAGCGAGCAGAAATGGTCGGTCACGTCTTTCTTCAATTTCCAGCGTCATCGCTCGTACCGCACGCATGAATTCGGTCAAACATTCTCGGTTTTCCCATTGATGTCCGGGAGGAAGCGTCACCGGCCCCCTGGAAAAGTCTATCTCAATACCGTCGTAATCGTAGTTCTCCGCCACCTCACGTAGGATGCTCAGCTTGTAGTCGCGCACGTCTTGCACGGTGAAGTTCCAGTAACCAGGGTTTCGATATGCCTCCCAAGTATGGATGAGCCACTCAGGGTGGGCTTCTTTCAGTATCGGCTTGCTCAATGGCTCGATACTCGCCATGTCTGTCCCATTCAGACGGTAAGAAAAGAAAGCTTCCCGACCTCGTTTCTTGGTCTCCTCAGCGAAGACTCGCACCGGGTCAATTCCGGCGTCCCACCACTGCTTGAATCCGGGCAGTTCCCAAACGGGTAGAATTTGGCTTGGATAATTTGCGTAATTGCCGTCCAGCCAACACCACCAGATGCTGTCCATCTGAATCCCCGCTTCATCGATCATGCTGAAGTAGCCCTTCACTAAGCGTTCTATATCCATGCCAGCTAACGGGCAGACCACAGACGGAGCGCCGAAATTGGTGTCGAAGTTGACAATGATTCGTCGGTTTTGATTCACCGCATCAAGGTGCGCTTGTGAAAATTGCTGTTTCATCGGATCCCTGCTTTGTATTGCACGTGGTGTGTGATTTCTTACAACCAAACGATGAACGCTCAGTCTCGCCACACTCCGCACAGGAACAAACTGTGACTTCGATGCGGGTTGGCAGTGTGTAGTGGGTAGTCAATGAGTCCCATCGCGCCATTTCGACTCACGCCTTGTGCTCCTTAAAGCCCCCGGTGATGATATTGTCGTAAGGTTCGCTCGGATTGCTTCCGACTGGGCGCATCTCCGGAGCGTGATAGCCAAAACGCACCGACTTCCGCCATTCGTGTGTCCGGTTCACGTCGGACCAGTGAATCGTATAGTAACTGAAGAAAATCACGTCACCTGACTTCGCGGGGATGGCGACCGATTCAACCCAGTCCGGATGGTATTTATCAGGCGGAAGATGAGGCGAGGTGTGTGAACCGGTGATGTGCTTCAGCGGACCTTGCTTGTGACTCCCAGGAACCACACGGAGACAGCCGCTCTCAAGCGGTGTGTCATCAAGATGAACTAGGCAATCGACAAAGTCAGGCCCGTCATGTGGGTAAAATGGATAATCCTGGTGCATGGGGAAGGGGGTACCCAATTCTGGCGGTTTCGCATGAAGACATGTGTGATGCCACTGAACGTTGGCACCGATTAAGGCTTGGACGCAGCCGATTAATCGTGGGTGAAAAAGGACGCGCCCCCACGTCGATGAATAATTATGGGGCCTGTGCAGCAGGACCGCCCTCGTATTCTGGCGCTCATCTTCAGGTAGGTAACGGTCGCGCCAAGGACCTTGCCAACCGATGGTTTCTTCTCCCCATTCTTCAATAATCCGAACCATTTCGCTTTTGAGTTCTTCAATCTCTTCCGGGGTAAAAACCCCCTCAACTTTGATGTGACCATCTCGTTTATAAGCCTCGACTTGCTTTTCCGTCAGCATCTGGATTTCTCCTTTTATTTATAATCGGTCCATTGAGCCCTACGAGACTTCGCTCGAAACGCGTTGTCACAACACAGCAAGCTCTTCACATTACCTTATCCGCTTACTGCACGGCAATGCAATAGGGTAAGCAACTGATTGCCCACAACCGGTGAAAGCGAGAATGTCTCTTCCGGATTGAGAAATATGACATCTTTCGCAGTTAGGTTCCACGTCTGGCTGCCAGCGCTCACTTCTGCCTCGCCATCAATCAATACATAAATCGATTCTGTGGATCCACGTTCATGTTCGAACCCTTCAGCTACAGAGAGTCTTATATACTCAAGCGAGATATGCTGAGATCCCCGCTGGGGAGAGATTACACAACGCCAGTCGCCCGATTTGCCGAAAACAGGACCGCTCTTCGCCATCTCAATGACTTGCACCGCACTTCTGTGGTCGGGTTGGGGTTTTGGGATCTGATCGGGAGAGCGATCGCGTTCGCCGTGGTATAGCGCCATGTCAGGCGGAGATTGGAAACTGATGAGGCGCGCCGGTTTGCCAGTCTGGTTAACTGTACCATGTACCTCGCCGACCGGCACAAAAACAGCATTCCTTGCCGAAACGGGTGTGTAGACATCGCCTTGGCGCACACTGCTTCCACCTTCGAGAAGCACAATCATATCCTCTGAATAATCGTGGAAATGTTGCGTGAATTCTTGTCCCGGTGCGTGCACGCCGTGGTTGAGCGTCAGTTGGTTTGCACCCATATCAGGATGTACGACGCGCCAATTTTGTCCCTTACCCATTTTGAATGGAGTACCCGATTCAAGATTGAGAATTTGCACGGTTAACCCCTTTCTATCGAATCCGCCTTGACCGCTTTTGAATCGAGCTTAAGGCGGGCGTTAGTCAAGCAACAGGTTTTCAACGTAAGTAGCGGAATACTGAGTGGATAGTAAACCATCTCGGCTTAATGGCGTTTGCTAAGTCGACATTATCCGGCAAGTTGATTACGCGAAACGCCTCAATTATCTCGTCCCATCTGTTTGAGCCAACCCCACGTTAAGGCTTGTTTCTCGGTGGGGGATACGGAAAATGCTTCAACAAAGTCAGGGTCAAACCAAGCTGGTGAACGGTTTTGCGTGCCCGCACGTTGCAAGTTATTCCACTTTAGACTACCGTCTGTTGGGTGTATGCGAATAGTCGCAGACCCACCTCCCAGAGCTGGGGAAGCGATTTTTTTGCCGTTGGGTTTCCAAGTTGGTTCCCGATTCGGGTCGCTATTATCTTTGAGGTCCGTAATTTTCAACAGATTTCCGCCATCCGCGCCGTCCATTATCCAGATTTCATCGTTCCCATTTCGACGCGAGGTCCACCCGATTTTCTGACCGTCCCACGACCATCTAGGTTCTGTATCTTGACCGCGAACGTCTGTAAGATTTTGTAGGTTTCCGCCATTGTTGTCCATCACCCAGATATCCCCAAGGCTCTTTCCTCGCTTAGACGCGAAGGCAATCTTTCGAGCATCTGGCGACCAAGCGGGCTCCCTATCCTTAGCAGTGTCATTGGTGAGGTTGACTAGTCCCTGTCCGCCTAATGTCAACATATAGATTTCAAAGTTCCCATCTCGGTTGGTGCAAAAGGCAATTTTTTGACCGCCGGGATGCCAGCTCGGCCAGCTATCTTCTGCCTCATGGTCGGTGAGTTGACGGAGATTTTGCCCGTCGGCATCGACTACATAGACGTCAATATTTTTATTTATCTCGGTGTGGAACGCAATTCTGCTTCCGTCTGAAGACCACACTAAGCCCAGCGGGATTGGGTTCCCTTCAATCGCTAGAAGCGCGCGTTGGTTGTTCCCATCAGGATCCATCAACCAGATGCCACTGTCCGCACCATGGTTGGTGGAAAACGCAATCGTCTCGTTTTTAGGCGCTTCTGCGGACACCACGCCCGCTATCATGCTGTTAAGAAGCGCGATAGCGATAAATGTAACCTCGCGCATAGCTAATCTCCTTTCAAGATCCAGCCCCCTGAAGTGGTGTGGGGACCTACGTTTTCAGATAAATTGATTTCGAGAAATACCTCAATTACTTCGTACCATCTGTTTAATCCAACCCCACGTTAAGGCTTGTTTCTCGGCGGGGGATACGGAAAATTCTTCTATGATAAACTCAGGGTCGAACCAGGCAGGTGAACGGTTCTGAATGCCTACAGCGGGCAGGTCTTGCCATTGCAAACTCCCATCTGTGGGATGTATCATAATAAACGACTTACCACCCCCCAATGCTGGTGCGGCGATCGCCCTGCCGTCCGGTTTCCAGCTCGGTTCCCGATTTGGACGCCCCTGAGATCTCGCGTCCTTGAGATCGCTAATCTTTAACAAGTTCCCGCCATCGGCAGCGTCCATCGTCATAATCTCATCGTTCCCATTTCGACGCGAGGTCCAGGCGATTTTCTGACCGTCCCACGACCACCTGGGCTGCGTATCTTCGCCGCGGACATCCGTAAGATTTTGCAGGTTTCCACCACTGCTATCCATCACCCAGATATCTCCGAGGCTCTTTCCACGCTTGGAAGCGAAAGCAATCAGTCGACCATTTCGCGACCAATCGGGCTCCCTATCCTTAACGGGGTCGTTGGTGAGATTAAATAGTCCTTGTCCGGTTGACGTCATCACATAAATCTCAAAATTCCCATCTCGGTTAGTGCAAAAAGCAAGTTTTTCGCCGCCCGGATGCCAACTCGGCCAGCTATCCTCCGCTTCATGGTCGGTGAGTTGACGAAGGTTCTGTCCGTCACCATCGACCACGTAGACATCTATGTTTTCATCGATCTCGGTGTGGAACGCAATTTTCCGCCCGTCCGGCGACCACACCAAACCCGTGGGAATGGGGTTTCCGTCAATCGCCAGAAGGAGGCGTTGGTTTTGCACATGAACATCGCCCTTTCCCTGTCCTCCACGCACATCAATGTCAATCAACCAGATGCCGCCGTTAGCCTTGTCGTTCGTGGAGAATGCAATGGTTGCCCTGTCGGGCGCTTGCGCGGACACGCCGATCAATGTGAAACAGCAAACAATAGCGATGACAGTGATGGTCACTATGCGCGTGGTTAGTATGTATCTAACTTGCATTGTCCATCCCTTTACTTCTCGTAAGATGTGTGTTCTTACAAGGCGGAAGTGGAAGATTGTGTGAACGAGAAACGCATCAATTAACCCGCCCCATCCGCTTGAGCCAACCCCACGTTAAGACCTGTTTCTCAGCAGGAGATACAGAAAATTCTACTATGGCGAAGTCAGGGTCGAACCAGGCGGGTGAACGGTTTTGCTTACCTTGGCGTGCCAAATCTAGCCGTTGCAGACTGCCATTTGCAGCGTGTATGCGAATAGTCGCACTACCACCTCCTAGCGCGGTTGAAGCAATCTCCTTACCGTTCGGTTTCCAACCCGGCTCCGAACAGTCGAAACTGCCGCCGGGCTTGGGGTCCTGTTTGCTGCTGACTTTCAACTCGTTTGCGCCATCTGCGTCCATCGCCCATATCTCTTCAGACCCGTCTCGACGCGATGTCCAGCCAACTTTCTGGCCGTCCCACGACCATCTGGGTTGTAAATCCTGTCCACGGACGTTTGTAAGATTTTGCAGGTTGCCGCCACTATTATCCATCACCCAGATATCCCCGAGGCTCTTGCCTCGTTTGGAAGCGAAAGCAATCTTCCGACCATCTGGCGACCATGCCGGCTCCCTATCCCTAACAGGATCATTGGTGACGTTGACCAATCCCTGTCCAGCCAACGTGACCGCATAGATTTCAAAATTCCCATCTCGGTTGGTGCAAAAGGCAATTTTTTGACCGCCGGGATGCCAGCTCGGCCAGCTATCTTCTGCCTCATGGTTAGTGAGTTGTAGAAGATTCTGTCCGTCAGCATCGACCACATATACATCAATGTTTTCATTTACTTCGGTGTGAAATGCAATCCGGCTCCCGTCTAGTGACCAAACCAACCCGAGAGGCCCCGGCTTCCCCTCAATCACTAGAATCGCACGTTGGTTCTTCCCGTCAGGATCCATCAACCAGATGCCACTTTCCTGAACGGGGTTTGTCGAGAACGCAATGAGTTCATTCTTGGGCGCTTCTGCAGGCGTCTCGACTACCATCATTCCGTTAAAAAGCGCAATAGCGACGAATATCACCATGCACAAAGTTGATGTGTTTTTCATCTGCATTGTTAATCTCCTTTCGAGTTCCGACTTCCATAAAGTCTCGCCTTTTTTGAGAACTACCACGTAGTTTCTCCGCCGTGACCAAATCTGATTGAATCGCTTATCGTTCATTTACCCCGCGTACGAATCTCTATTGAAGATTTCCAGTCTAGGGACGCTGCACGACACAATGCCCCAACAAGCCACAATGTATCATAAATTGTACACAGAAGCAACAACAAAATACAGTCGTGTAGCTCACGTTGAACCACTAGACGTATAAGAAAACAGGAAAATGCCTATTTTGTATCCCCATTCGTGTGGTTCACCGATTTTCCAATCGTATTTTTACGCGACTGCACGCCCATTTTCGGCTTGATCTTTGGAGATAGTTTAAACTATAATTCACTGTTGGGCGCACTTAAATCTAATCGTCGCAATTGACAGAGGGGCGAAAAACCGTGGGATTTCTTAACCCGATTTTCCTGTTTGGAATACTTGCCGTTGCCGTGCCGCTGTTTATCCATTTATGGAGCCGCCGCCAAGCAAAGACAGTCGATTTTAGTAGCTTGATGTTCTTGTTGGTTGCCCATCGGCAAAGCGTTCGGCGTATTCAACTCAAACATCTCTTGATTTTGCTACTGCGGATGGGGATAATTATACTGATTACCGTCGCGCTCGCTCGGCCCTTGCTCAAGAGTCCGTTTCTTCTAGCAGATGCCAGAGCGAAAGCGAGCAACGTCATCATTTTAGATAATTCCTATAGCATGGGGTATCGTGGTATTCAGGGCGAACGGTTTGAAAAGGCGAGGGCAATCGGACGCGAAGTCATTCAATCGCTCCGGCGCGGCGATAGTGCTGCGCTCATTTTGATGTCAGACATTCCGGATGCAATATTTCGAAAATTAACAAAAGATCTAGAACAGGTCAAGGTAGCAATTGACGAAGCGCAGGTTTCTTATCGCTCAACATACGTACCGTCTAGCCTCGAAATGGCGCACGATATTCTCGAACTGTCCAATGAACCGAATAAAGAGATTTACCTCATTTCCGATTTTAATCAGAATGGCTGGGACAACTGGGATCGTGTGCCCAATCGATCGGGGGCGCGGATTTTTCTGCTTCCCGTCGGCGAGGAAGTTGGAGACAACATAAGTATTGAAGAAGTTCGGCAATCTACCCAACTAATTGGTATAAATCGCCCTTTCCAGTTGGGTGCTAAGGTCGGCATTCATTCTGAAGCGTCGTTGGCTGAAACCGTCGTAACACTATTCATTGATGGTCAAAAGCGGCAATCCATGAGTCCCGGCTTAAAGGATGGGCAAAGTGAAAGCGAGCACACTGAAGCAGCGTTACATCAGTCAATCACATCGGCTTTTGCCCATCGTTTTGAATCTACCGGTACCCACACCGGGTATCTTGAACTGACGGCGGATCGACTAATCGCTGATAATCGCCGCCATTTTGCAGTCCACGTCTACGGTCAAATTCGTGTGCTTTGTGTGGGTGATCAGACCTTGTATTTAACCCTTGCATTAAATCCCGAAACACAACTGAATCCCGGTGTGAATTATACAATATTGCCGACAACTTGTTCTGCGGCAGCGTTTGACAATTTCCCGTTGGAGGACTATGACATTCTCATTTTAGCAGACCTACCTACGCTTTCAACGCCTGCCCAACAGCAGCTTCAATCGTTTATGCGTGCTGGCAAAAGTGTAATCTATTTTGTCAACGCCGACATCGACCTAGTTGCCTACAACCAGTTCGGAGAGTGGCTTCCCGCAAGTTTTGGTCTACCTGCTGCGTGGGGTCCACCGCTAACGGCGTCAGAATACCAATCGGATCACCCAATCTTTGAGGTGTATCAACCAAGTGATTTTTCTGGGCAATACGCCCCTCAGTTTTATCGCGGTTTGACACTACAGCCTCGTGAACAAGGACAGGTAATCGCGCAACTGAGCGATGGAACACCTTTTCTTGTCGAACGCCCAATTGCCCTAGGAACGGCGCTGCTATTTAATGTCTCAGTAACCGACCGATATGCTTCAACCCTACTTGTCAACCCTCTATTTCTACCCTTGTTGCAGCAAACTGTACTTTACGCGAAGGCGGTTCAATCCCCCCAACAAAGAACTGTACTTGTCGGACAACCCTACGTAGCCAATTACCACCAAGAAGGCGCGACTACTGCCTCGGTGGGACATGTTGAAGACGTGGCAACCCCGCCTGAGACCGTTACAATTGCGGAAGATGGAACGCTGACGTTCAGCGGAACGAATTCGCCAGGAATTTATCGCATCGAGGTCCAAAGTAAGAATCGGCGACGACGAGATTTTTTTGCGGTCAATGTTGATCCAACAGAATCGCACCTACGGCAAATACCGATTCGAGAAGCGACCAAGCGAATCGACGCTCAACTAGACATCACGACAACCCCAGAAATGTTGAGTAAAACACTCATCGACTATCGGGTCGGTAAGGAGATTTGGGGTGAACTTCTGCTGATCGCTCTTGTTCTGATGTTGGTTGAAACCCTCCTGTCCAATCGCGAACGTGCAATCCCCGATGATGCCGTGCAAGCCAGACGTACCTCCAGTTGAAATGAGGGTTGCGCGGTCCGTCAATTCAAGATTAAACTCGCCCATGAAGCCACACAAACTCCTAATGATTATTGTCATTTCCGCTGTGTTTCCCCGGATACTCTACGCAGATTCAAATCTCATCCGCAATATCGTGGTTGTCGGGAATGAGGCGTTCTCAGAGAACCAGATTAGGGATGTGATGCAGAGCCGGATCGGGGAGGATTACGACGCGGAAATTCTAAAGCAAGACCTCGAGCAAATCGTCGCGTTTTATCAACGGGATGGATTTCAATTCGCTCATATTAATGAAGAACAAGTTGTAATCAAGAGGTTCTCCGATGGGGTTTATCTGCGGATTCCCATAGATGAAGGGAAAATTGGGAAGGTTACCGTGGCGGGGAATACCCGTACGAATGATCACGTCATTCTTCGGGAACTGCTCTTCCAAGTCGGCGACACTTATACGGTGGAAGATGAATTGGAAAGTGAGCGCATCCTGCGTCGAAAACCGTATCTGGGGAAGGCGGAGATTACGGCAAGCCAGGATGCAGAAACCCAGCTTGTTTGGATTCAAGTTGAAGTCACCGATCTGTGGACATTTATTCCCGCTCTGGATTTACCCGCTTTTAACAAAGATACTTCCAATCTCCTAATCATGCTCTCGGATTCAAACTTATTTGGATCTGGAGATAGAGGACGGATTCGTTACCAGCTTATACGGGAAGAGGGTGAAAAACCACGCAGCTTGATAAGGAGTCGTTACACAGCATCGCGCATGTTTGATTACCATTGGGGATTTGATGGTCAATATACGCAGAAGCGAGAAGGGGATTCGTGGGAGGTTCAGATGCAACGCCCACAATACTCTCTCAAAACCCGTTGGAGCGCCGGTTTTACGATAGCAGAATCCGTTGATGAAATTCGATGGTATGAGAATGGCGAGAAAACCGATACCCTTACGCGCAGCCTGCAAATCCATTCCGCTAGAGCCACTCATTTTTTCGGTGACCGCCATAAGCAAACGCAGGTTTCTCTCTGGGCATCCTCTCAGAAATCCATTTTCGATCTAATTCAGAGTTTTGCCCCATCGGATGCCAATTTTGAAAATCGGAATATAAAAATTATTGGGATAACGCTTGGACGGAGGCATGTTGATTTTATTCGCACCCGCTTCCTCAATCAGATGGGACGTGTTGAAGATATTGAGATTGGATATAGATACGGTGCATCTGTTGGTCACGCCTCGCCATTGTTCGATTCAGATCAGTCACAAACCAACCTGAGTGTGAGACTTGCGCTATCTCAGGCGCATCAAGATCTGCTTTTTCTCAATGCGCGTACTGAGCTTACAACACGCATAACAGAACAACTGGGGGACTCAGTCCTCAACGCGAGGATTAAAACGACATGCAAGGATTGGTTCTATCAAACCCTTGTCGCACAAATTTCAACAGTGATGGGATTCGACCTCGGGGGTCGAGGTCAAGTAATTCTCGGTGGGACGAGTGGGTTACGCGGCTATAGCAGTTGGGCGTTCAGCGGAGAAAAAAAGCTGCTATTGAATTTCGAAAGCAGAACAATCTTTAGAGGGGGAGCTTTCAAGAAAATAGAGACGCTGATTGTGCTTGGATCAACTATCTTCGCAGATGTGGGCTACGTTTGGAATGGAGCGAAATTCAACTTGCGGGCGCCGAAGCGGAGCTTCGGGTTCGGTCTAAGGTTTAGCCTTCCAAAGTTGACTGAATCTCGCGTTTACCGATTAGACTTAGCATACCCGCTGGATGCCGCCGGTAAATCATCGTTCAAACCTGTCATCACCTATGGAATCGGGCATGTGTTTTAGTGATTGATGAATCAATCTTTCTTCCCGCAACTTCAAGTTGAACGAAGTTAAGTCCCCCGCAAATTGGGAACTGCACTCACTTCGATCGCGGATGTTCTTGTAGAGCTATCAAGGTTTCTAGTGTTTGCTTTAGGTCTTGACGGTAACTATAACTGAAAACCTCAAATTTTGCCTGTTGCTCGACGGTCAAGATTTGGCTAATCTCCTCCTTAATCTTTTTTCTGCGCGCAATAAAGTTTACTTCGATTTGACGGTACTGATCCAACGCAGTCTGTAACTCGGGCATTTTCACCTCAGAATCAAGCTTCGTTGCCTCTAGTTGCTTTAACCGATTTATCGCTCCTCGGTGTTCTTGCCGATATTTTGCTTTTAAGTCTTCTAACTCGTTAAATTTCGTTAACAGTGGCACCGATTGCTCTGATTCTGGTGAAACCGCATCAATGAGCTTCCAAATTTTAAGGAGCTCCACCAATTCAGCCGTTGCATTTTGCGTCGTCTGTTGAGACGGCGGCGCCTCAGCTTTGATACGAGGGATCACAATAACAAGCGCAAACGTTAGGGGTAGCAGAGTAAACAACAATAAATACCGGCGATTCATAGTAATTTTCCTCCTTTGAAAATTGGTAATTGTTCAGAGCGGAACCGCAAACTTACAGAGTGCGTACACCGCTCATGGATGGCTTTTCATATCTGTTCAACTGCTAATGCGAAAATTGCTTTAGCGTAGTGAAGCGAGAATCAATCTACTCTCCATTAACGCGACGAGATCCGTCAACTCGTCATCTTCAAAATACTCACGATCGACTTCGGTGGCAATCACCTCAAACAATTGACTCACGAGACTGTTACCTTCAGTAGATTGCCGCAACCCAATTTCATCCATCAGCAAATTCTCACCGCTCCAGGTTAAGCTCGTCCCATCCAGACGTTGGAGTTCTTGACTTAATAGCTCTTGTAAGTACTTTGAAGAAATCTCCCCCATAAAATTCTGGACAATTCGTTCATCTAAGGAGGGACTTCGGTCTGCCATCGGAATTTTGAACAAACCGTAGCTCCATAGCCCCCAAAAGCCTAGAAGGGCGACTAAAATGCAAACTGCGGCGGCAATTTTCCATTTATGTGTTCTGAGCGAAAGGCGATTTTCAAGAGCTGGGTTCTGCGAGACTTGACTTCTCAGCTTAGGCCAAAAATCTTCCCAAGCCTCTGACGAAGGATATTTGACTGGCAAACTACCGGCAAGGTGGATGGTTTTCTCAAAGCCCTCCAGAACTTCTTGACAATGAAGACAGTTGCCCAGATGATACTCTAACCGGTCTTTTGGCTTTAGAGGCAGCGTTCCTTCAATATAGTCGAGCAATAATTTTTCTGCTGGCTCGCATCTCATGATAGATTACTCTTCCAAATAAGGCGTGAGCAGTTTCCGTAATTTTCGCGTTGCATTAAACAGATGCGCCTTAACACTGCCAACACGCAGGTTAAGCGTAACTGCAATCTCCCGCAAAGCTAATCCTTCATAATGCCTCAAAATAAAAACCTGTTTTTGACGTGGGGACAACTGTTCAATGGCTTTCTTAATTTCAGCTTCAAGCTCAACCTGTTCCAAATGACGAAACACAAGATCCGCAGAACATTGAGATTGGACTTGCGAATCATCCGGTAAGATTTCATCAACGAAGGGTAAATCGGTGCGTCCAGTTCTTCGCCGCGTATAATCAATGCAGGTATTCTTTGCAATCTGATAAATCCATGTGTAGAACGTGGATTTACTCTCAAATTTCCCCAAGGCTTTGAACGCTTTGAGAAAAATTTCCTGACTAAGATCAGAAGCATCTTCTGGATGGTGAGTAAAACGATATGCGAGTTCGTAAATTCGCTTCTGATACTTCTGAACAAGCTCACCAAATGCGGCGATATCCCCACTCTGTACGCACTCAATGAGGAATCGATCTGGGTCGGCTTTCATGGACAATCTTCCGTTGTAGACGTGTCAAGGCGTAAAAGGTTTAAGCAAGCCGAAAGGCAAACGCGAGAAACAAGTAACAATGGATGCCCCCGATCAATTGATGAGGTAATTTAGTAAAAGGATTGCAACGTGGCTGTGGAAGGAAGAAATAGGAAAAGCCGGTGAGGGGATTTGAACCTCCGACCTACTGATTACGAATCAGTTGCTCTGGCCACTGAGCTACACCGGCTCACAATAGAATGCAGCCCCATCATTCATGATGGGGCTGTAGATATTATGAATGCCGAAGGGCAGAATCGAACTGCCGACACATGGATTTTCAGTCCACTGCTCTACCAACTGAGCTACCTCGGCAGATTATCATACGGATAGAATGATACCAAAGGAGAGAGCTCAATGTCAAGGACTTTATCGGCGCATTGGGCGATCTACGCAGCCTGAAAGTCCGCCAACGTGTTAGCAGAGCATGTCGCGCTTTAGACGACCCTCCCCATAGCGTACGGCTGCTTCATGCTCTGCTTCAAGCAACCGCAGGAACAATTCTAATACCAATCATTATCGAAGTGCTATTCGTACAAATTCCGTTGACACAAGCGATTTTAAGATGTTATGCTATTGTCACATTTCCGGCTGGAGAATTCAATGAAAATTGGTATTGTAGGGCTACCCTATGTTGGAAAGACCGCTATTTTCAACGCACTGACACAATCCAGGGCGGAGACAGGGACATATACTGAGAAGAAGCAATCAAATGTCAGTGTGGTAACGGTGCCGGACGAACGGTTGCAATCTCTGGCTGAGATATTAGAACCGAAGCAGATTACGCCGGTGCGTATTGATTACGTTGACGTTGCCGGGATTTCAAAAGGTAACGTCGAGCGAAGTGGGTTGGGCACGGATGTCATCGCAGATCTCCGTCAAGTTGATGCGCTCGCACATGTTGTTCGCGTTTTTGAAGATGATTCGGTGCCGCATGTTGATGGTAGCGTAGATCCGAAGCGGGATATTGAAACAGTTGACCTAGAGCTAACCTTTGCAGATCTACAGATTATTGACAAAAGATTAGAGCGGCTCAACCGCGAATTACGCGCCAAAAAGTCTCCGGTCCTTGAAAAGGAACTCGCCGTGTTGGAAGGTTGCAAAGAGACGCTGGAGAGTGGTATTCCCCTCAGAGAAATTGACATCACCCCAGAAAATGCGCAGGCAATACGAGGATACGGATTCTTGACACAGAAGCCGCTCTTGTTGATTCTCAATATTGCAGAGAATCAATTGGATCAAGTAGAACAGATACATGAGAGGTTTGCGAAAATTGACGGTGAGTTCCAAACTGAGGTAATTCTGCTTTCAGCAAAACTCGAGATGGAAATCGCTCAATTAGATGCGGAAGATGTACGGATTTTTCTCGGTGAAATGGGATTAGAAGAATCTGCGCTGAAGCGGGTAATACAAGCATCATACCGTCTGTTGGGGCTGATTACATTTTTCACTGTCGTTTCCATGGAATTGCGGGCTTGGACCCTTCCGCGCGGGCTTACGGTAGTAGATGCTGCGGCTACCATCCACACGGACTTGGCACGTGGATTTATCCGCGCGGAAACTATCCACTGGAAAAGGATCGTGGACTGTGGAAGTCCCGCAAAGGCGAGAGAACTCGGATTACTGCGGCTCGAAGGGAGAGAATACGTCGTACAGGATGGAGATGTGTTAACCATCCGATTTAACGTGTGAAAATGAGGGAAAACCGCTTCTAGTCGGAACAAGCAACTTCGCTTCGTTATTCCTACACGTCACCATACCATCCTGATGAGAACTGTGCCCCCTACGGCAAAGCAGTAGTAGGAAAACAGGGAGAACTTCCCTCGATTTAGTGTGGTAAGCAGAACGCGCAAAGCAATGTAACCTGCGACAAATGCAGTTAGGGTGCCGATTAGAGTGGGAACGAGCGTAACCTCGGCTACATCCTTAAGTACGCCCCCAATTTCGAGGAGAAGTGCACCGAGTATCGCAGGGATCGCGAGAAGAAAAGAATACTGTGCTGCAATCTGTGGAGATATACCCAACATCAAACAAAGGGAGATTGTTGATCCAGATCTGGAAATCCCCGGCGTAATGGCAAGCCCTTGGGCGATGCCGATTAGGGGTGTATGCCACGCCCGTAGAGAAAGGTTTCCGTGCTGCTTCTCTCGCCTCAGACGAGGCAGATGCAGCAGCAGACCGGTAACGATAAGCATGGCGGCGACAATCTCAGGTTTGGCGAACAGCGCTTTAAACTGATCTTTGAACAAAATGGCAATTAGTCCAGTTGGAATTGAGCCGATTAGGATGAACCAGACCAGTTTGAGATCCCGGTTGTCATTGATTGTGCGGATGGAGTGTCGGTAAAAGCTTGCGCTGGCAAAAGCGGAAATACCGGTTCGCGTCAGTGCCCAAATCGATTGACGATACACAACCACAACTGCGCCGAGTGTCCCCACGTGAAGCATCACGTCAAAAAAGACCTGCGGCTCTTTCATCTCGAGAAAATGCTGCATCAACACCAAATGTCCAGAACTGCTCACCGGTAGAAACTCGGTCAACCCCTGCAAAACGCCAAGCACAATCGCTTCAGTAATGGTCATTCATCGTCCTTTTTTGAACAATCGGTGACTGCGCATACACTTTCTATTTCTGAAATCGGAATAAGCGCTCATCCGTGCTGCTGTCTTATGAAGATTACCTCGCCTCCCCACGAAGCAGAAACGCTCGTATGTCGTAACGCCCCGGACGTTCAACCGGTAGCTCACCGCTTTCAATCATCAGCTCTAACGGCGAGCAAAGCGTTCGGACGGGCATCTGCACAACCTCGTGCATCCGCGCAGATTCGTAAATCGCCATGATGATTTCTACTGCTGCACGCCCGTGTATTGCATCGCCACGGTGCTCCGTTTTTCCCTCAATCCATGAGACTAACTCCCGAATTTGCGCCTCCCATGGATTTTCGTTATCTGCTTGGCATTCCTCCCATTCTGCAGACCGACTGTTGAGCACACGCACCCGCTGTTCCGTCAAATCTATAATCCCGTCTGTACCGTAGATTAAGCCGCCGTAATCGTTGGGACCAGCAATCTCCTGAAGCAGCAAACCGACGCAACCATTATCGAACCCGACAATCCCGGCACTCCGATCTTCAATCGGTATATCACGCTCATATCGTTCCGTTTTGCGTTCGACGTTGCCGATAACCCAAGACGCGTTGGGGTCGCTAAGTACGTATCGCATCATATCGATTAGGTGTGAACAGTCATTCAGCAACCCCTGACCACCTCTGCAAACAATCTGTCGTGGATCGCCAATCGTTCCGCCAGCAATTAAGTCGCGAGCCATTGTCCAAGCCGAATTAAACCGTCGCTGATGTCCAATCGCCAGCTTGACATTGTAGCGCGAGGCGACAGTCAACATCTCATCACATTCGCCGAGGGTCGCCGCCATCGGTTTCTCGCAAATCACCGCGTACGGTTTTCGCGAACAGGCGGCTGCGGTCATCGCTACATGTAACTTTGGCCACGTTGTAACGATTACGATGCCCAAGTCTTCTTTGTCGAGCATTTCGCGGGCGTCGTGATATCGGTTCTTAATGTTGTGGCGAGCGCCAAACTCATTCAACGCCTCCTCAACGGGGTCAGCAATTGCGACAACCTCAATTGACTCCACGCTCCGGTAACTGTCTGCGTGCAAATGGGCAATGCTGCCACAGCCGATAATCCCGACGCGATATTTGTCTGACATGTCCTATCTCCCTTCAAAAGACGATGAAAATTATAAGCGATCTTCCGAGTTTAAGCAAGCCATTTTGCCCTACCACGATGTGTTCTAGTGTGACGAAAGCGAGTTGCCAAAACATAACCGTAGGTTATCGGAACGCAAAATATACAGAAGGGTGCCTGGATTCACGCCGAATCAGAAGGGAACAATCGCCTTTAATTCCAATTTCATTATGCGCGTTTGCCCCATTTGGTGCAAGTTCTCAAGGAAGTTGCACCGTTTGGAACACTAGATTCACCCCCTCGCGAGTGAGTTGAATGGATTATTTTCATCGCTAGGGCTTACACAAAAAGCAGAAAATTAGACAACAACTCAGGTCAATTGACGTGTAGTGCCTCTTTTGATACGGCTACCTCGCCGATTCGAAAAGCCCTGCGCCATGATACATTAGGCTTGTCGAGTCCGAATTGAGGCGAATTGCCCGTTATGGCATATAATTTGCTACTTTACCAATCAAAATGCAGGATTCAGTTTCGATAAAGTGGTTTCCTTGCGAACACCCAACAACAAAAGCGTATTACTGACCAATGAATGGAGGCTTCAGATGGCACGTATGTTGATTGTCACCACGATTTTAGCGATGGGCTTGGCTTGCAGCGAAAGTAAACCGCCGATTCCTAATAAACTAGAGCCTGTTGTCCAAGAAATACCAATCCGGTACGAAATCCCTGCACACTTACCGCTTGCGCTTGCTAAGCGGTATGCCAATCTTCAGTCGGACATGCCTGAACCCGAATTTCAGGCGTTCCTCCAATACATTTACGATCTCTGTCAAGGAGACACGCATCACACTGTGGTTGACCTGCACTTGAAGCGTGCTGTCTCGGAGGGAGCATACAATCGCGCGAAAGATGTACCTCACCCCGCGGCTACGCATGACGACCGCAGCCGAATCGTAGTGGCGTCTTGGTTTAAAGATCGTAGTGTAAAAGTCGCTTTCGACCCTGACCCAACTGGGCTCAAAGTCGTCTACTGGAGAGCGAGACACATAAAACTGATCGGACTATACGATGGAGAGCGTGGACGAGGCTGGCTAGTGGGTGCCGAACCCCGCGGAGGTCCAGGCCTGTTGGACGAACCCAAGCACCAAACCGTATTAAATCAGATAGTTGCGGACTGGGTGGAAAAAGGTGAGGTGAATACACCTGATGTTCCAGACAAGCGCAAGCGCGAGCATGCCGCCTACATTGTGATAGATAAAGCAGATGGTTTGCCGGTCGAACCGAAATACAAGGATTGGATAGTTCATTTTGACGATGCGCCCCGTGCGACCGCTGAGCAAATTGCGAGATACAACCGCATACGCAGCCCCAACGCCTACGATTGCGTTAAGAAGTAATGAAAGGAGACCTACAAATGAAATCACTTTTGATTCTCACGCTTTGCGCATTCGTGTACAGCTGTAGTGAAGATAACCCACCGCTATCCCCGCTTGCAGAAGATGATGTGGATGTTGATATGCCGGTCGTTGTGGATAGTGATACGGAAGAACGCATTAAGCTCAAACTCAGAGACCTGCACATACCATACGATGTGGAACGACACTTCATTGACTTTCTAGGTACCGAAGTTGCTGCGGGAAACATATCCGACGCACAATGCCAAGACACGATGTGGCAAGTCTCGCGGTACCTGCAACGGATAATCACGTATGATACACTCCGTACACATCTGCGCAAGACCGTACCTGAAATATATGAAGTCGTATTGGACATTCTACACCAACACCTCCGTGCCGCATACGCCACACCAGTTGACAGAATTATAATTGCAGCCGTGTTGGCACATCCAGATCGAACATTGTATGATGCATTCGTACAGAATGGCCCCTTCCACGTTAAACCGAATTTGAACACAGATGACCATATGATGTGTTTGCAGTGGGAAGGGGACGTTTCGTGGATTTTTCATCTTCCCAATGGAGGCTACAGTGGCAGACAAGGTGTTGCTCGACATGTCGTCGAGTTGAACAGTGACGGTTATCCCATAGACCCTAAGTATAAAGACTGGGTAGTTAGCTTTCGCGACGCCCCTCGTGCCACGGACGCGCAAGTATTAGAATACCAGAACAAATATGGGTGCTTAGATTCCCTGGGTAAGAACCTGTGGTACATGAACAATTGCCATCAAAACCCAGGGCAACCCATGGACACTTTCAAGGCACTTCACGATGATCGACGCGACGGCGGTAGCTAATAAGGCAGGAAATACAATTCTCTTGTAGGTCTCTCGCACTAAAGATATAGCGGCCAAATCCCTCAGTTATGAATACCGAGCAGTTCATGAAACAGTGTGCGTGTGCGCTTTGTACAATCCTGATAGTCTTTAAGAAACCGACTTGACACCTCCCCGTTCTGATCGACGTAGCCTAGTCGTCTGGCGAGTTTCTCTAACTCCGCTGCTTTATCCGGTAGCGCGTCCAGCGGACGATCGTGGACGATTCTCAGGCTGTTTTCCACTCGTCTCAGAAATTCATAAGCCTCAAGAAGCTGAGCTTTTTGGTCGTATGTCAACGCAGCAATCTCATGCAACTGCGTAATCGCTCCAACCGTGTGCTGCACCCGCACCTGTAGAGAATCTGTGCCATGAATTAACTGTAGTATCTGCACAGCAAATTCAATATCGACGAGTCCGCCGTAGCCGGCTTTCACATTCTGAGTCCTGCTCTTTCTTCGGCGTCGTGTCGTAACCGGACGGGTGGCTTGTGCCTCTTTTCGTTGCCGGGTATGCGCAATCTGAGTGACTTCATCGGGGGTCAACGGACGGTGATAGGTAAAAGCGTGTGCCTGGGCGATGAACTGCTCGCCCAGTTGCATATTGCCTGCGACCGGGCGGGCGCGGGTCAACGCTTGGCGTTCCCACGTTTCAGCATGTTTATCGAAGTAGTTCTGGTATCCAGTTAGTGGCATCGCAATCGCTCCGCCGTTGCCAAACGGACGTAGTCGCAAATCGAGTTCGTAGATGGATCCCCCTTCGGTGCTTCCCTTCAACCGGTTGACTAGTGCCAAGCCGAAGTCGCTGAAATAGTCCGCATTGGTTACCCCTTCGGTTGTCTTACCGTCGGCTGAATAGACTAACATTAGGTCCAAATCCGAGCTGAAGTTCAGTTCACCACCGCCAACTTTTCCCATCCCGATGATGGCGAAGGTTACTTCAGTCCCATCTTCTGCTAGAGGTCTTCCGTGTTCAGATTGGAACGTATCCTTGATGTGAGAATACATCGCTTGTAGCGTTGCCTCAGCGAGATCGGAGAGTTCAGCGGTGGTCGTCCACAAATCCGCCTTGATTCTTGGTGTCTCGTCCCAATCCTCGGATTCAAGTTCAACTTGTGCTAAGATACTCCGCATGCCTATACGCAAGACCTCGCTATTTTTGTATTGCCGCAGTTTTTCAAATACCCGACTATCTGCTACGTTGGCAATCAGCTCTAACGTCTCCCGTTGCTTCTCGGCTAAAGTTTTAGGGTGTGCCATCACCGAGGATACGGTCAACACGTCAAACGATTCAGGGTGCGCGATGAGTAATTCAGCCAGAAAACGGCTCGTTCCACATAACTTCGCCAACATCTCCGCAATCGAAGGATTATCACGAAACAGAGTGTAATATGAAGCGCGCGCTCCGACTCTGCTTGCAAAAACGTCGATGTATCGAATTGCCATGTCTGGATCCGGAGATTCCGCCAGAAAGTGTAGCAGCACAGGCGCGAGCTGAACAAATAATCGTCGAACATTGGGCGAAAAACGCACCCCATCGGATCCTTCCGCCATAGACTTTAATCGCCTTCGTGCTTCATGGGGATCCGCAAATCCAAAAGGATTCAAGATCTCGCGGACCAACCCCGCCTCTGTCGTCGTAAACAGAGATGCAAAATCAATTCCTCCATCAGGAACAGGAATCTCCAAGATTTTCTCGAAGATTAAGCGAACCGCGTGTGTATGCTGTCTATAATCTGCGTGGAACGCTTCCAACGCCAAAACAGATTTCGTATCTCGATACCCCACTGACCTAGCGAGTTTAATCAGGTCCGGTGTCTTTGAGGGGAGAGAGTAACGCTGCTGATCGCCTTCCATCTGGAGGCGATGTTCAACCGTGCGCAAAAAACGGTACGCGTCCGCAAACACATCCCGATTCATCGGGCTCAGAAGCTTGTATTGATATAGCAGTTCAATCGTCTCTAGCGAATTGCAATTTCGCAACGCAGAATTTGGACCGCCATAGATTAGTTGCAGACACTGAATCGTGAATTCGATATCACGAATGCAGCCGCTACCGAGCTTAACATGGTTGTTCACAGACGATTCCTTTTCACGAATTCGATCCTCAATTCGCGCCTTCGTCTGGCGGATATCCATCTTAATTTCAGCGATTGAGAATTCATCAAGATATCGTTGATAGACAAACGGCTTAATCGTTTCAATGAACTGTCTTCCCAGTTTGAGATTGCCAGCCACAGGACGCGCTTTGATTAACGCTTGGCGTTCCCAGATTTCGCCCCAACCCTCGTAGTATGCCTCGTAACTATCGATGGAGCGTGCGATGCTTCCAGCGCTACTCTCGGGGCGAAGCCGGGCGTCAACGCGGAAGACATACCCTTCTGCTGTAAGCTCGCTAAGCCCGTTAATAATGAACTCGGATAGTTTGTTGAAGTATTGCCGATTCTCAACCCCTTGATTCGTTTCTCCATCTCGCGAATAAATGAACATCACGTCAATATCCGAGCTAAAATTCAATTCATAGCCACCAAATTTTCCCATTGCTATCACCGCAAACGTACTTCGTGATTTTTCACCGTTGGGTTGTTCCGCTTGCGGCGTTCCGAATCTTGATGTGAGTTCATTCTCGCCAATCTCATAGCATTTCTGTAACGCTGCTTCCGCGAGATTTGTTAATTCTAGCGTTGTTGTTTCTAAATCCGCGTCACCGAGGAGATCGCGAACGCCAATCCGCAAACTCTCCTTCCGTTTGTAGCGTCGGAGTACGTCCAATTTCTGTTCGACCGAATCTACTGAACGCAAGGACTGGGACAATTCGTCGTACATAATCTCCTGGGTCTTGGGGGCAGCCATCACATTGGCGTCAATGAGCCCATTAAAATACTCCGGTTTGCGGATCAGGATATCTGAGAAATAGGTGCTCGATCCAAAGGATGTCGCTAATATTGATGTCAGGAATGGTGCGTCGCGCAGGAGATGATAAAGCCAGAGTCGGTCAAATGTTACATCCACAAACCGTGCAAAATTGTGCAGAGCAGAATCTGGGTGTGCCGAATCCGCTACCGAATTGAGCAAAGTCCCAATAATCTCAGCACACGCTTCGCGCACCGGCGATTCACCGGCAAGATTTTGTAGATTGCGGCTTGCTCGGGGCAAATCCTGGAGACCGTAGCTCTTGAGGACATCTTCAACTTGCTCCGTTGTAAGCCCATGTGCAAGAATCAAATCTTTTGGATTGAGGTTTGATGTCATGGATTTGCGTTCCGGTAGTTTTGTTATGGCGATTAGTTAAATCATCTCAACAGCGAAAGTTTATTCCGCGCTTGTTTTGATACAATTTCAGATATTCAAGGCGCGCTCGCTGCACAAGAGAGCTCGCAGGGGAAAAGTGAGAGCAGAACTAAAAATGTTTGCTCTCACTCCTGCTACCTGTCCACCCCGCTCAATGCCCGTTAGGATGCGGGTCCAAGTAGACCCTGCAAAATCCCAAATCCGGGTGCGGAACGTCAGTCTGATTTTGTAATCTGCGATAAATATAGTGTAATGAAAAAACTGAAACGCGATCTTCCTCAATCACGTTTTAGGTGTAGATAAATCGGCTCCCCAAATGTCAATCCTAAGAAAAATCGAGTTGCCTACCTGACGACAAAGCGTATGATTAGACGGTGCCGAGATGGGGTGGAAAAGGAGAATAAGATCGAATGGAAACATCTATTTCGTCCGTAGAAACATCGGTTCAACCGCCAAATACACTTGAGAGAAGCGAAAAATCTGTGCGGAACGCTCCTTATTATGAACCGTTTGTACAATTTGCCCGCCAGAAAGAAATCTCTTCTCTGAAAAAGCTAATCCGTGAAAAAGACTCCCGCATTGAGCAGCTGGCGAAAGAGAATCAATTTCTTTATGAGGAGCTTGAACGATTGCGCGTTCAGGGTGAAGAGGAGTTAAAAAAATCTGATGCTTTAATTGAACAGATGCAAGCCGCTTCTGAGGAATCAAGCAAACGAGCGCTCGCAATTATTATGCACTTAAGTAAACAGGTCGAAAAGCAAGCCGAACATATTGAGTTCTTGCAAGATTCACAGGGTCTCGGTGGAACGGTTCGGCAACTCAGATCCAAACTTCCCTTCGTACGAGTTGGTTCAACTAAACAACAAGAGATTTAATTCAAATTTACTGCCCGCAAGATTGCTTCCGCCACCACTTCTACTGCAACGATTCCAACTGTATTCACATCTGCTTCCTGTGAAGCTAGAGAAAGCGCAAAGATAGTATCTCCATCGAACATCGTGTGAACCGGGCGAATCACTCTCGCCAAGCCATCGTGCGCCATCTGTGCGACCTTCGTCGCTTCTGTGGTGTTAAGCGCGGCATTCGTTGCAACGACACCGACAGTTGTGTTTGTTCCTGCTGTTTGAAACGCATCCCATCCCTCATGTCCCTGAGCGCATAAATATGCCACAATGTCCACGAACTCGCTTGTATCTTTATCCTTTGCTCCTGCCACGGTTAGTCCCGTCGTCGGAT
The DNA here is from genome assembly GCA_965198175.1 of Candidatus Poribacteria bacterium. Classification (GTDB taxonomy): domain Bacteria; phylum Poribacteria; class WGA-4E; order WGA-4E; family PCPOR2b; genus JAPPKS01. The sequence continues at coordinate 3,601,014 of OZ240245.1, read as the reverse complement.
GGACGATATTTCCCCACGCGTTGACGACGACAATTGCTGCGACAATTAAGCCCGATTCGAGAACGTAACATGCGGATCCAACACCGCCATTCGATGCGGTGAATCCCGGCAATTTGCCAACCGTCGCACCGGTGCCCGCGCCAATCTGTCCCATCTCGACTGGATCGCCTGTGGCATTCACGCAAGCTCGGTAGCCCATCTCCTGATCCGGATATACCCCGGAATCGCCGACGCCCAGATCAAAAATCACCGCAGCTGGCACTATTGGCACACGTGCCGGACCGGCGGGAAAACCAATGCGGCGTTTTTTAAGGAACTGCATGACACCTCCCACCGCATCTAATCCGAACGCACTGCCGCCTGTGAGCAACACGGCGTGAGCCTTCTTAACCAAGTTCCCGGGTCGGATGGCATCCGTTTCCCTAGTACCGGGAGCCGAACCGCGGACATCAACGCCGGCGACGGCGCCAGACTCGCACAAGATAACTGTGCAACCCGTACGTGCGCTTATGTTCGTTGCATGCGCGACTTTGATTCCGTCGATAGCAGTAATTGTCTCGTTTTTTGAGGGCTCGTTCATGCCTGCATCCTCCAATTGGATGCCGCTTGGGCGCAAAGTCGCTTTAAGCGTATCTAACCCCTGTATTTTATCACAAACCGGACTGAATCTCAACCAAACCGCAAATTCCTAGAAATTTACGGGGGCGATGTCTATAGCCAAGACTAGAGGAGAAAGCTGTTTCCATCGCGAGGCGGAATATCCGTCTTTTTCGGCTTGATAAATATCTGATTCTGAGTTATTATCTTGGTTCGTGAGGAACAACCAATGGAATGGTTTATTCCGAATCCACTAGACACGTCTCACGCAGCCCAATCCTGTAAAGGGTGCGCGCATATCTTTCCACGGCTGAGAAGCTTGGAAATAAACAAACGTTGATTTAATTGTGGGTAACGCAGCAGCGTTCTGTTTCAAAGGGCGCATTATGTTGATACTCTGTGCCAACGTTGGCAGCACTTCGTTCAAATACCAGATTATTGATGTTCGAACGTCACAGACGCTTGTCAAGGGCGTAGTGGAACGGATTGGCAATTCCCCATCGCCGTTCACACACGTCAGCCCTGACAAACCAATTGTGCGTGGAACAATTGAGGCGCCCGACCATAACGCCGCCATCGCACACAGTATCAACTTGATAGTACATCCCAAAGGGGGTGCGATTCGTAATCTAAATGTGCTGGGGGGTGTAGGGTTCAAAACTGTCTTTGCTAAGGGTATCTGGCGTTCCGCCATCATCACGGAACAGGTCATCGTAGCACTTGAGGCGTATATTCCGCTTGTTCCCCTGCATAATTCCGCTTACATTGCTTCCATTCGCGCTTTTCAAGAATTGGCGCCGAATACGCCTCTAGTCGCCGTTTTAGAGACGTGGTTCCATCAAACCATCCCTGACTACGCTTACGATTTCGGCGTCCCACGTGCATGGGTGGAGAAATACCAAGTCCGCCGCTATGGATTTCACGGTGCATCGCACCGATACATCGCCGAGCGCGTGCCGCAGCTACTCGACGCATCTCCCGATGGACACAAACAGACGCAAAGCTCGGGCGCGCTGCGAATCATCTCTTGCCATCTAGGGGGGAGTTCGTCGTTGTGCGCCATCCGTGATGGCAAGTCCATCGATACCACAATGGGCGTTTCGACACAGTACGGGCTAATCCAGTCGACAAGGAGCGGCGATTTCGACCCATTCGCCATGCTTTATGTGATGGAGGAAGAAGGGTGGGATACAGAGGAGATTCGTCGCCAATTAATCAACGAATCTGGTCTGCTTGGAATCTCCGGAGTCAGTGGGGACGTTCGAGATATCGAAGCAGCAGCAAAGGCGGGGAATGACGACGCACGCTTGGCGTTGGACACCTATTTTTATGGCGTCAAAAAGTATATTGGCGCGTATATCGCCGCGCTCGGCGGGGTTGATGTAATCGCGTTCACCGGTGGAATCGGTGAAAAAAGCGCAACAGCTCGTGAGGCAATCTGCGATGGACTCCAGTGGCAAGGCATTCTTTTGAATCCACAAAAGAACGAGAATCACACCGGCGAAGGCGAACTCTCTACCTCTGATAGCCGGGCAAAGATTCTCGCCATACCGGCGAATGAGGAGTTCATTGTCGCTAGAGAGACGGCGAAGGTCATTCGGCAGGGGCATTCCAATGCCTGATACCCACGAGCCGACGAAATCTATCTCATGAGGTATTCAACACAAAGCGAGAATGCGATTGGGAAATTATCGCAGCCGCAACATCGTTCAAAGCCAACCCTCCGCATCGCCGCTATCGCGCCCCAATCCAACTGAATTAGGAGAACAAATGAAAATTGGCATTACGCAAATCATCCTTGGAAATATGTCACTTGCCGACACGCTCACACTATGCCAAGAGGCGGGCTATGACGCAGTTGAACTGAGCTTTGGGGAAGGAAGGGACACGGACATCAGTATGAGCCAATCGGAGATAAGGACGGTTGGCGAGTGTTGCGTTTCTGCGGGGATCGAGGTTAGCAGCATCGTTGCCAACTATCGAGATCGGGGAAACTTGCTGAGTCTCAACGCGGAAGATCGGGAGAGAGGCGTCAAGACGGTCGTCCGGAGCCTCGAAATTGCCGGCGTGCTCGGCGTGGATGCAATTCTGTTGCACCCAGGTCAACTGACTGCTGAAGGTACATATCAGGCGGTTTGGGATAACCTATCGTCCATTCTGAGTGATTTGGTGCCAGTTGCCGCGTCTAACAGTGCCGTCATTGGTTTGGAAAATGTGTGGAACAAATTCCTGCTTAGCCCCAGAGAGATGCGCGAATTTGTTGATGCAATTCGTAGCGAATGGATTGGAGTCTACCTCGACACAGCTAACATGATGGCTTACGGATACCCGGAACATTGGATTCGTGAGCTTGGGGGTCGAATCGTGCGCGTGCATTTCAAGGATTTCAAGCGCGACCGACATCAATTTGTCAACCTCCGTGAAGGGGATACCGATTGGCAAACCCTAATACGCGAATTCAGGGCAATCGGTTACGACGAATATGTTGTCCACGAAGTGAGTGGGGATTGGGCGGCTCAGGTCGATATTGCGGAACGGATGCGCCGGATTGTTGCGATGTGACACAAGTGAAAACCTCAAGGCTCAGATTTAAGCTGCGCTTAGCGGATATCTAATCGATTCAGACTGAAAAGGAAACAATCGTGAGCTACGCACTCCATGGTTGCCAAACCGGCATCCAAAATGCCCATGTGACGCCGCAAATGCTAGCGCATCGCGGCGGGTTGGAACGTGGTCCTGAGAACACAATCGCCGCCTTCAGACAAGCGTTTGAAGACGGGGCAGACGTATTCGAGTGCGATGTCCGCTTGACCAAAGACCATCAGCCGATTATGATCCATACGGGCTTTAATGAGGACAGCATTCAAGAAGTTACGGGATGTACCTCTCCGTTCCACGAACTGACTTGGGATGACGTTCAAACGCTCAAAGTGCTAGATTCCAATGAGCCTGTTGCACATCTGGATCAGACGCTCTCGTTTGTCAAGGAAACGCAACTGCCGTGCTTCATTGAGCCGAAAGAGGATTCAAAAGAACTCATCCCAATCGTTGTAAATCGGATTCGACAGTTTAATCTTGTCCACAAGATTGGACTTCTGACGTTTTATTCCCGGAAGGATTTGCTCATCCAAGCCAAACAACTTGAACCTAACATTCAAACGAGCGTTATCATCATTAACCCCGTAGCAAATCTCCTTAAGGCAGCAGAAAACATTAACGTCAACCGAATCATCATCGGTTGGAGCAAAGTGAACCACTTCTGTCTTTACAATTTCTTCTTCCGTTCGCTGAAGCGCAAAGTCAGAAAACTCAAAACGAAAGACATCGTCGTTGAAGGTGGATTTGTCCGCACGCAGCGTGATGTGGCATGGCTGCTGCAGAACGAGATTGGTGGAATGTGGACCGATAATGTTCCGAAAATCAGAGGATACTTGGAGGGTCGTTGAGTTCGCGGCAACCCAAAACAATTGCTGTCGCTGCAATCCGGGGAAAGGGCGTTTCCGAAAAGAGAGGCAGGATGAACAAAAACCTAATCAAACTAATTATCGCCTTGTCTGCAATCGGAGTCGTGTACGTTTTCTTGAGATATTCGGGTGCGGCTGAATATCTAACTTGGGAGAACATCCCCAAAATCAAGGAAAAAATCAACAGCTTTGGCGCAATTGCACCTTTGACTTTTATCGGCTTTTATGTTGTTGCAGTCGTGTTCTTTCTGCCGGGTTTGCCCGTTACCGCACTTTCGGGGCTTGCTTTTGGACCGCTCTGGGGAGTTGTCTACGCCTCAATCGGATCGGCTATCGGGGTTTCATGTGCTTTTCTAATTGCTCGTTATACCGCTCGCGGCATGGTTGAAGCGTGGGTTGCCGGCAATGCCCAGTTTCGGAAAATTGACGATGGGGTTAGGAAGCAGGGGTGGCGTATGTTGATGATTACACGGCTCGTTCCAATCTTTCCCTTCAATCTGCAGAATTACGCTTATGGGCTCACGCAGATTAAGTTTTCCACTTACTTCTTGGTCTCGTGGATCTGCATGTTGCCTGGCACAGTCGCTTATGTCCAACTGGGCGCCGCAGTGAACGTCGGCGAAGGAAATATCAGGGTGACATTGATGTATCTGGCGATCGCTGGCGTCTTCATCGTCCTCGTATCGCTCATCCCGACCCTGATTCGCAAACGTCAGGTGATATCATAAAGGGTGGGACTTTCAACTGTTATTCGGATAAATGTCAGATTAGGAGCCAAACAATGACAACAAGTCAAAGAAACCACGTGCTAGTAATTACCGGCGGTCACGATTTCCAACCGGAATCATTCTGGGGCATGTTTGACAGTCTCGACAATCTCAGCTACGAAGCTGCGACGTTCCCCGATGCATTTGGACAGCTGACTATCGAAGGCGCAAACGACTATGATGCGCTTGTGTTTTACGATATGTGGCAGGAAATCACACCCGCGCAACAAGCGGCATACGTAAATCTGTTGAATCACGGTGTAGGGATTGTCTCACTCCACCATGCCCTAATCTCGTTCCGGGAGTGGGATGAGTATGATCGAATCGTGGGCGGCGTCTGGAACTCCGATGAATGTACGGTCAGACACGACGTTCAATTCACAGTAAGAATCGCCGACCCAAATCATCCAGTGACACGCGGAATTGACGATTTCGGGATTCAGGATGAGACCTACAAGGGTTATGCCGTCAACCCAAACGTGCATGTTCTCCTTCGCACAGATCATCCCGACAGCGCGTCGGTCATCGGCTGGACGCATCGTTACGCGAATTCTCCGATAGTCTACATCCAACACGGTCACGACGCGTTTGCGTACCGCAATCCAAATTACCGCAAACTGGTCTGTCAGGCGATTAGTTGGGTCGTTGAAGCATCAGGCGCCGTGCATTAGCTGGTGAGGATGAGCTCCCTGTTTCAAGTTAATCCGTTCCTATCCACTCAAAACCTGAAACGCATTATCGTGAGTTACCTTTTTTGACGATCGGAAAATGAACATAATCTCGCAATTTTGACTTTAGTATATACAAGGGAGAAAGAAAGACACACATGAAGGAAAACTCAGAATTATACACAACGGTCCACGCTGAATTCCTGCGAAAAGTAGGTGTAGGGGTCTTGGAAAAGCTGGATGTACCGATCGATGATGCCGAAATAACAATCGGCAGCCTCGTAGAAACCGACCTTCGAGGAGTGCACTCTCACGGCATGATGCGCCTCCCCGGCTACGTTGACAGGCTCATACAAGGGGGAACAAACGCCAAACCGGATGTGCGGGTTGTGACAGAGACGGGTGGGACTGCCGTGATAGACGGGGACAACGGTCTCGGACAGGTTGTGAGCAAGCGCGCAATGGAGGTTGCGATTGACAAGTCGAGGGCTTCCGGGATCGGCGTCGCCGGGGCGCGCAACAGCAGTCACTTCGGCGCCTGTGCCCACTGGGCGCAGATGGCGCTGCCTCACGACATGATTGGAATCGCCACCACGAACGGTGGACCGATTATGGCGCCCTGGGGCGGTCTGACGCCTACCATGGGCAACGACCCCCTCGGCGTCGCCATACCCGCTGGCGAAGAACTGCCCATTGTGCTCGACATGGCGACCAGCGTCGTCGCAGGCGGGAAACTCGATCTCGCCATCCGTAAAGGGGAAAAGATACCCAAAGGGTGGGCGCTTAACTCGCAGGGAGAACCGACCGAGGATCCTGCGGAAGCCAGAGCCGGACTGGTACTTCCCATCGGTGACTACAAGGGCTACGCGCTCACGCTGGTCTTTGAAGTGCTCGCCGCTGTGCTCATGGGCGCAAATTTTGCCCGTCAAGTCGTTCGACACGAAAAACTCAAAGTCGCCCGCAATGTCGGTCATTTCTTCCAAGCCATCAACATCACTGCCTTTTTGCCTGTCGCCGAATTCAAAGCCAGAGTTGACAACCTAATCCAACAGATGAAATCTGCAGAGCTCGCCCCCGGCTACGACCGTATCTACTTGCCGGGCGAGCCGGAACACGAAAAACGCGCCCGGTATCTTAAAGAGGGAATCCCCATGCTCTCATCGGTAATTGCAGATTTGGGCGCCCTCGCTGACAAGTTCGGTGTTGACCCATCCGAATCTGTGTAAGATTCGATAGTTTCACAGTCATTGGGTTCTATTTCGGTTAAACTGCGTCAAACGCTGAGGAGCGGTATGGACAAAGAAACTGGCATTGCGACTCGCAAAGCCGCCGACCATCAAATCCAATTCGCCTCCGGCAGAACCATCTACGTTGAAGCCCTGCTCGGCGATCGATGGGTCGGACGATACTGGAACGCTAATGGTCGCTCCAATTGGGTTTACGAGCTCTGGGAAGAGGATGCCTTCCAACTCGAGATTGAACATTTCCCGCTGTCCACGGGCTGGCGTTGGATATCCGGCGTCGAAGTCGCAGTGACCAACCGTGGCGCTCGCCACTTTGTGGTTGAACTCTCCAATACCGTCCGCCCTATCGGCGTCAGACTGCATACCCTACTCGACGGGACACCGGTGCTGACACGTTGGCTCGAAATTACGAATAACGCCGACGAACCGATGGCGCTGACAAAAGTCTACCCTTGGTCAAGCCTTATAAGGGCGCACGCAGGGCACAAACATTTTCCGCCGGAAGGGCTCGACCGCGCCTTCAACTTGGGCTATTTCAGCGAGAGTGACTGGGGCTACGAAGGCTGGTTCAAATGGGAGCCGCTGTCAACCGGAACCAAAATCGTGGAATGCGACAAGGGTCAAGGGTTCGATGACCCCTTCTTTATTGTCAATAACCGGGCAAAAGGAGAATACCTAATCGGTCATCTAGCATGGTCAGCCAACTGGCGCATGGAGTTCGACTGCCACGAAGGTGTCAATCCTGACTATGAGCGGCGATGGGGACCCTTACGGTCGTCCGCCCAAGATCTTCTGAAATTTAGGCTGGGTCCCTCGGCAGAGGCTCCGCAGCGCGTGATTGTGCCAGGAGAGACAATCGAAACACCCGCAGTTCACCTCGGGCTCGTCTCAGGCGATCTCGACGAAGCGGTTCAGGCGATGCACGACCACTTGCGGCGCTTCGTCCTCCCGTCCGTCGGTACCGAATCCGCCTACCGGATTCAATACTTGGTCCCCGGCGACCAGGGCTACCTCGAACGCGGAGGTTACGCATTCGCCGAGAATGCGGCTAGCGAAGTAGATGATGCAAATCGCCGTATCTTCGACGAGTCGACCGTGCGCGAATGTATCGACATTGCCGAGTCCATCGGTGCCGAGCTGTTCACCCTAGACGCAGGATGGTGGGACGAACAAGGGGACTGGTTTCCATCCCCTAACCGGTTCCCGCGCGGCTTGGAGCCCCTTGTTGAATACGTCCATCAAAAAGGGCTCCGATTCGGTATCTACGGCGAGATTGAACGTGCTTACGGAAAAGGGTGTAAAATCGTGAAGGAACACCCGGACTGGATTGGACCGAGTGGCATCCTGAACCTATCCCGACCGGAAGTCGCCGAATACGTTGAGTCCGAACTGGTGCGGCTTATCAAGAGTTACGAATTAGACCTATTCAGACTCGACTACAATCCCCTCTTCACTTACGAAGGTCCCGCAACAAGTCGAGACGGCTATGTAGAAAACAACTACTGGCGTTATTATGAAGCATTCTACAGCCTTTTCGAGCGGATCCAGAGGAGGTATCCGAATCTAATCTTGCAGCAGTGCGCCGTAGGCGGAGCTCGCAACGATCTCGGCGTCGTCAGCCGATTCCATGAGGCGTATCTCACCGATGTGCTCTGGCTGCCCCACGTACTCCAGAACTACAGCGGCTTGACGATGGGGCTGCCGCCTGAAATCATCGTAACCGCGTTCGGCGCCTGTCGAGAGGGAATCGGATATCCTGAGAACTTTGATACTTTGCTGCGGAGCATCTTCACGCTCGGTACACCCATGATTTTTGCTGGGATGGTCGCACCGAGTCGCGAGAGTTTGACCCGTGAACGCCGGAACGACTACCTTCGCTACGCTAAGCTCTACAGAGAGTTCATCCGCCCGCTGCTGCCGACCTGCAAGATGTATCACCACGCGCCCGTCTCCGCCCGCGGCGATGTGACCGCGAACGGCTGGTTTGCTGTCGAATATGCGTCACCAGACCGCGCTAAAGGATGGGCGACTATCGCCCGAATCGGCAAGAGCGAATCCGACACTTATCTTTTCACTCCCAGGGGGCTTCATCGCGGAAAAACCTACGCTGTCACGTTCGATAGCACCGGCGAATCAGCCACAATTGACGGCTTACGATTGGTTCAGGATGGCATACCGATTCACCTGGAATCCATAGCTTCCTCCGAACTACTGCGTTTTGAAGAACAGTAACGCTATTTTATGAAATCCTCCCCATTACCAAGGGCGATTGTAGTAATTGTAGGTTGGGTAGAGCTGTGTTGGTGAAACATGCGACATGGAACATACGGGTTTCGGGGGTTGATTCTGTATGAAATTTGTGATGATGAAGCGAAACCCAACGCTTTTTAACCTTTCGGATGTATATAGCGTTTGAACTTACCGATATGTTCAAGGAAATTTGAATCGCATAGTATCGCCGTTGGCTCCACCCAACCTACAAAATCTGCGCATTGAAATACAACAACGGATTCCGAAAAATTCTCCCCCTGACTAAGGGGGAGCGAGAGGGGGTAATGAAAACACAATGAAAGGCAAAACAATGAATAATCTGCCCGAACCCACGACCAATCTCAACCTCGCCAAATCACATCTGGGCGAATTCGGCTATTGCCTCATAGCTGACGCCCTCAACGCCGAAACCGTTGCAGAGTTACGAACGCGGCTAGAAGAACAGGCAGCCGCCGAAAAACAGCGAGGACTCGCCTTCGAGGACGGCGGCGCTACACAGAACTGGGGGGACTTCCGAAATCCCGACGGCAGCCTCAGACCCGAAGCCTTTACCGAGGCAATCGGCGGGCGCAATCAACGCATCTGGATGCTAGTTAACAAAGGTCAAGTCTTCCGCAACCTGTTATTCCACGAGCGCATCCGCGAACTGATTTCCTACGTTCTCGGTCAAGAATACCTTTTATCCAGCCATACCGCCAATATCGCCAAACCCGGCGGTGTCGCCATGGATCTGCACACCGACCAGTGGTGGATGCCAGCACCCACACGCCGAGGACGGTCGCCGCTGCCGCCGGGCTCAATTAGCCGTCGCCGCTTCGACGTGGATAAAGCCGCACCTCCCACCATGATCGCTCCCGCTGTCGTCGGAAACGTCCTGTGGATGCTCTGCGACTTCACCGCCGAAAATGGTGGTACGCGGCTGGTACCACGGAGTCATCTCATCGGACAGCAACCGGACGCAGAGCGGGACAAAGATGTTGAAACCGTTGCCGCGGAAGGTCCCGCTGGAACTGCCCTGGTGCTGGATGGGCGCACTTGGCACGGTACCGGTGCAAACGTTAGCGATTCACCGCGATGGGCAGTTATAACGACCTTCTGCGGTCCCCAGTTTCGACCGCAGGAAAACTTCACCGTCGGCACCTCGCCCGAGGTACTAAAGACAGCCTCCCCAGAACTGTTAGCCCTTCTGGGTTTCAAAGTGTGGAACGCCTACGGTCGCATCGAAAGCCCCGCTGTCGAATTCATCTCGCCCGCCGAAAACTCCCTCGGTGAAATGCGACCTGCGCCATAACCCGCGGTGCTGCATCTCCGCCTTTTGATTGTTAAGACCGACTGTTTATGGTATAATCCTCCCATCTTTCTCTGCAAACCTAACTCCGCTAGATTCCGCTTTCCCCCCTGACAAAGGATCAACTGAGTGAATAGATCAAGCGAACGAATAGTGAGTACGATAGTTCTTCGCAGCGATTTTAGGCGACAGTTTTGGAGGTTGCTTCATCACCCTGTTGAAACCGAGTTTTTTCTTGAAAACTCGGTTTCTGTAACGGGTCAGAACTCGCAGGTTGGGTTGAGATCAACTGAGCGAATAGATCAAGTGACCGAATAGGGAAAGCGATAGAGATCTTAGGCGATAGTTTGTTCCGAAACCCAACGCTTCTAATCACCCCGTGGGTTGGATTCGGGCTGGAATCTCACGACAAAAATTGTCCGTGATAGAGGCAGTCCGACCCAACCTACACCCCTGATTGATCTGAACAAGCTCGCATAATGAGAGACATCAGACGAATCTCTAACCACTAGTCACTTATCACTGACCACTGTCTCTTGGCTATCGGAAGAAATGGCAAACAAAGAACGACAACCCTTAAACGCAGATCCTGAGCGTCAAGCACATAATCAACTGGGGATGCCTCTATCCAATCTGGCACAGCGTAAACGCTTGGCTGAACCTTGCTAATGATGAGATTCTCTATCTGGAAGGCGCGGAAGACTTTGACAGAATATCAGGCGAAACTGCTACGGCAGTGCAAGTCAAAGACGCACAACGCAAGATCGTCCTCAGATCTCAGGAGGTGAATGATGCAAGTCATTGAGTCTATTGATTGGCAAACGGGCGCTAAAGCAGTCAGCTTGGTTGAGAAGACCATAAGTGACAACCAAGTCCTTCACAGCGATCCGTTCTCACCGCAAGTGGAAACCCGTGAGTTTCCCAAAGTGCGCACATTTGAGATAATTGAAGAGGAAAAAACACGAAGAGTTCCAATTCTGCATACTCTAGCAAAACATCCCCTGAACAAAAAATCTATTCTTGATCACATTAAAGCAGCATTGATTGAGGATTCGTCTAATGTTCTCAATCAATCTCTCAAAACAAGGGCTCTCACCATATCAGAGGCACTGGCTGCGATCAAACACAGTATAGCTGGAAGGAACAAAGATAGTCTTATTGATGCCATTGAGGCATTAATGACTGCTCCAGATGACAGTTGGCAAGTGCTCTGCCAAGAATATTCGTGGCTGATTCGCGTCGAACCCGATATTCCTGAAAGACTATCTCTTGAAGGTGCCATTGTAAACAATCTGTTTCGGTCATTGCAACATCGCATTGCAGTTGAGGGCGAACCGAAGTCGGCGCTGAAAATACTTGAAGAATGGGATAAAGAAACCGAGCTGTACGAGCCACATCAGCTATATTTGCAGTCTCGTCTCATGTTGGCGACACAAGCATTGAGAACTTATCAAGTCTCACTTCCAGCCAAACAGATGGTAGACTATCTAAGAGAAATAATTGATATTACAAGCACTAATAAAGAAGCCCAAGAAATATATAACCGTACCTACATGGTACAGTTCGAAGAACAAAAAACTGATAAATCAAGTTATTTCAGTACCCTATTTAGTTTTTGCTACAGTACACCTAATCCTATTTACCCTCCGTTTCTCAATGATCTTATTGACGCTGTGGATGAAATTCCGCCGAAAATTCGGGCGCTACTATTGGCTGATTTTGAGAATGACAGCGTTGACTGCCGGCTTTTGATTGATGGAGTTTGGTGGGCGGAAGCAAACCTTGAAAATCCGGATTGGACGGAATGCCTGCACGTATTTGACAAAGCAATTGAAAAAACTATCGCTTGGGGTTATCCCCATCTTACTGCGGCATCAGCAAGGGGAAAAGCCATCATTCACGACGAGTATTTGCATGACCCTGATACCGCTCATAAAGTTCTTCAGGATATTGTATCAAAAGTGGGGGCTCTACCAGTAATAGAGGAAGAACAAGCCAATGTATATTTTGGCCAGCGAAACTACAAAGAAGCACTAAATATTTACGAGCGTATTCTCCCTGAATGGAATCCACCATCGGAACAATTAAACCTTGGACCTTTAGAAGAGTATCGTCGAGCCGCTATCTGTGCCGCAGAGTTGAACAATTGGGGGAAAGCGGCGACCTTTTTTGAAGAGGGATCAAAAAGAACCCAAAGGATTGAGAATACTGAAAGATACATCGGTTTGTATGCAGATGCGGGATTCGCACAGTTCAAGGCGGGCAACTACTTGGACAGCATAAAGCTATTGAATCTGGCATTGAAAGAATTTGAGAAGTTTCCTCAAGACAATAAGGATGTCAAGTATTTTACCTTAAAGAAACGTTTAGCCTATTCTATAGGATGGATTGCAAAACAAGAGCGTGATAATTACAATCCAGAATCTGAAGAACCTCGCGTAGCTCTCTGTAGCAATCCGGAGACAGATGAAAAAGTTCTAAATCTGCCAGATTCTCCAGTTGAAAACATTTGGCTCTATCTGGCGCAAGTTGAATGCAAGTTTGGGAGTGGAAGAACAGTTTTGGATCATGCCTTGCAGATTCCGGACCGGGAAGCCGATCCAGCATTAAGCTTCGCTTTTTCCTTCCTTCAGTTCAAATATATATTCAGAAACAAGACGTATGATGATTTGCCACATCGTGTCTATCAAATGGCGAATGCGTTTGAGTCAATGCATGAGCAGTACCAATCGGGGAAACGAATTAGAGCAAAGGGCGTTGATTCTTCATCCATAGTTGCTCTAGCCAACTTTGCTTCTGTTGAGAACATCATTTTTATTTTAGGAACAGCCCTTCTAGTTCGACTACGAATAAACTTAGACATGCATGACATTCTGGCAATTTGGCGTGCCAGTTCGTTAAATCTACCTATCAGAGAAAATCTGATCAGTGCTCTCGATAAGATAGAGTCAATGTTGCTCGGGGATAAAAAAGAAGTGTTAATCGCGATGAAAACACAAGAACCTATAGGTCAAATACGGCTCGTCGCGGCTTTGGCGGTAATTCATGATATCAAAACCAGTTCAGAAAACCTCTTTTATGCTCACACACTCATTACGACCTCAGTCATTGGTAGCGAATGGGAGGATCTTGTCGTGCTAGACTTGGCAGAGCTCCTTTCCGTACAGTGGCTTGAAAAAATAAAATTTCGAGCAAAGTTGAAAACACCCATGATTACCGTGCCCCAAATAGAAGAAGCCTGTAAGAGCAGTGAGACCGGCAAGAATAAAATCGGCAAGATTCTACTCACCGCACATCAGGCTATATTACTTGAGGAAGTATCATATGATAATTTAAAGCAGTTTCACGGTTGGACAGAATCGAAGCAGAAACAGGATGCGAAAACGGCAAAAAATCCGATAGCACAACGCCTAATTCGCGCGATGGAAAAACCACCGCATCTTACCCATGAAGACGTTGAGGCGCTGCGTCAGTCAATCGAGGAAGGAAAAACACCCATAAAATTCGATTCGCCTTTTGGGCCCGATGAATCTGAAAACCATGAATAAATATCTTCTGGATACATCTACGTGGAGTTATTTGATGAATGATGCTCCCGCGGTTAAAGCACGTTTGGAATCTCTGGTCCATTCGGATTATCTTTTCATCTGTCCAATCGTCAAAGGTGAAATTCTGTTCGGAATTGTTCGACTTCCTGCTGGACAGCGACGACAAAATCTCCAACAAAAGGCCGAGGTATTATTGGCTGAAATTCCGTGTGATCCAATCCCAGAAAATGTTGCTGATTTCTATGCGAAGATTAGAGTTGCGGCGCAACAACAAGGAACACCGTTAGATGAATGCGACCTTTGGATTGCTGCGACGGCTCTTGCTCTTGACACAATTTTGGTTACTTCTGATTCCGATTATGGGCGGATAGCTGAGCTGGGACTGCGTTTGGAAAATTGGGTGAATTAACATGCAGCAAACTGCTAACAACTAGCCACTGACCACTAGCCACTGCACCTCAAGGAGTTTTACCAATGCCCACACTCGATTTCAAAGGAAAACAGCACATCTACGCCCACCATCTCACCGTCCCCTACCAACCGCTTGAACCGGACGAAAAACGCTCCTGCAACCCGACTGGGGCAGACGACAATCTCATCATCCACGGCGATAACCTAAAAGCTCTCAAAGCCCTGCTGCCCTGCTACGCGAACCGAGTTAAGTGTATCTACATCGATCCGCCCTACAATACCGGCAATGAAGGCTGGGTCTATAACGACAGTGTAAACAGCCCGCTGATGCAGCAATGGCTCACAGAGAATGCCCCCGTTGACAACGAAGACCTTGAGCGACACGATAAATGGCTCTGTATGATGTGGCCCAGGCTGCACCTGCTCAAAGAACTGCTTGCCGAGGATGGCGTAATTTTTGTCTCAATCGACGATAATGAACAACATCATCTGCGGATGCTGATGGATGAGGTTTTTGGGGAGCAAAATTTCCTAGCAAATATTACGTGGGAAAAAATTCACAGCCTTAAAAACGATGCCAAGTATTTCTCCGACAACCATGACTATATTCAGGTCTATGCGAAGGACAAGTTGACTGCTAACATCGCATTGTTGCCTAGAACAGAGAAAATGGACCGAGCCTACAAGAATCCAGACAATGATCCACGTGGGGCTTGGATTTCGGGTGACTTGGTTGCAAATGAAGAACGGGTAGGTGGGTACTATGAAGTTATCGGCCCGACTGGTAAATCTTTTAACGTCCCGACGGGCAAGCACTGGGTCTTTTCGGAAGATAACTTGAGGCAACTAATCGCTGATAATCGAATTTGGTTTGGATCGAAAGGAAATGCCTTCCCAAGACTTAAACGATTTCTTTCAGAAGTTCAGCGGGGGAGAAAAGCGAACACAATATGGCAACACCAAGATGTTGGGCATAATCAGGAGGCGGTTAGAGAAGTCAAAACAATCCTTACCAAACGAGAAGAACAATTTACAAGTCCGAAACCTAGTCGCCTATTAATGCAGATACTGCGCTTGTCAAGTAAGGACGCCATCATCCTCGACTCGTTTTCCGGCAGCGGGACAACCGCCCACGCAGTTCTTGCCTTGAACAAGGAAGATGGCGGCAACCGCAAGTTCATCCTCATAGAGTGCGAAGATTACGCCGACAATATCACGGCGGAGCGCGTGCGCCGGGTAATGAATGGCGTCCCGAACGCCCGCGGCGATTCACTGCGCGATGGCTACCGTGGCTCCTTCACCTACTGCACGTTGGGAAGACCGATAGATGTGGAAGGGATGCTCACCGGGGACACGCTGCCTGCGTATGAATCACTCGCTGCCTATCTGCTGCATACCGCCTCTGGGAGCGCACAGGGCACAAGCCAGTTATCCTCAAAAAACGATGATGGTCTATTTCACAAGGGAGAAAAAATCGATTACTATATGCTCTACAAACCTGATCTCGAATACCTGCGCAGCAACGAGGCGATGTTCACCCAGGATCGGGCGGAACGCATCCGGGACGCCAGTTGTCAAAACGGTAAAAAGGCAACCGTTTTCGCACCGGGCAAATACATCAGCCAGAAAGAATTGACTGGGATGGGCATCACCTTTTGTCAACTCCCACACGCCCTTTACGAAAGGTAAGCGGCACAACATCAAAGCTTGAATATGGCTATCCAAGCCGAGGGCGTATCGGGAGGTAGGACAAAGAGGTGGCGCTATGATGGAATTGAAAACGTATCAAAACCGGGCGCTTGACGCTTTCAGCCGATGGTTAGATGCGCTTAAAACGGCACGGCATCAGTCAGAAACTGCGGTTGAAGCATGGCCCGATGCTGCAGGCGATATTCCTGATACGGTCAGAAATTATCCCCGATTGGCATGGCAGAAGCTTGAAGAGAGTGAGGGTGTCGCGTCACGTGCGGCGACATACGTAGACCGCACCGACGAGGCAAATCGTCCAATTCCGCACATCTGCTTCAAAGTGCCGACAGGCGGAGGCAAGACCTTGCTTGCGGCTTCCGCGCTGGAACGTCTCAATCGACAAACCGGGCTGACGTTGTGGATCGTGCCGACTAAGGCAATCTATGCGCAGACTAAAGCTGCACTGTGGAATCGGGAACACCCGTACCGCCAAACTCTAGAGCGCGCGAGCGCGGGCAGAGTCAAAATGTTGGAAAAGGACGACCCTTTCAACCGTGACGACATCGCCAACTACTTGTGCGTCATGCTGCTGATGCTGCCAGCGGCGAACCGACAAAGAGGCAGAGAGTTTCTACGCATATTTCGGGATTCGGGACGTTATCCCAGTTTTTTCCCCGAAATCGACGATGTGTTTGGAGATACACGCCTCCAAAACCAGCATCCCGATCTGGAGTGTCATTCTGAACGCGGCCCCGTCAAACAGAGCCTTTTTAACGTCTTCAAAGTACTGCGCCCCGTAGTTGTTTTAGACGAAGCGCATAAAGCCTACGGCTCAAAAAGCCGGGTTGCCAACGAAGAATTTGCACGCGCAATTTCTCGTCTTGATCCCAGTATGGTTATTGAACTCTCCGCGACGCCGAACCGTGGTATCAGCAGTCTGCTAGTTGACATTGACGGTCCAGATCTCAAGAAAGAGGAGATGATTAAGTTGCCGGTGCAGGTGACATCATTTCCGAATGCGGAGTGGCAACTGACGCTGAGTCAGGCGGTCGAGGAACTAGACCGGCTTGATGCCGAAGCCAAATCACTTGAGAGCAATACTGGGCGTTATATCCGCCCAATCGCCGTTGTTCGCGTCGAAAGAACGGGTAGAGATCAGAGAGATGGAGAGAATATCCATGCTGAAGATGTGCGGCAATATCTCGAACACAATTTGCATGTGCCCTCGGATGCGATCCGCGTGAAATCCGCCGAAAAGGATGAGCTTGGCAAGGAAGATTTGCTTTCCGAGTTTTGCCCGGTGAAATGGATAATCACAAAATCGGCGTTAATGGAGGGTTGGGATTGTCCATTCGCATACCTGTTGGTGATGCTGGACAACACGCAGGCACAGAAGGCGATTACCCAGCTTGTAGGCAGAGTCATGCGTCAACCACACGCGCAGCTTACCGGACGGGAATCGCTTGATCAGTGTTACGTCTATTGTCATAACGCTGCGGTTGGCGATGTCGTCAAGCAGGTCAAAAACGGTCTAGAAGCGGAGGGACTTACAGGTTTGGGCGATGAAGTGCTGAACGCTACAGGTGAGGGACAAGCGGACGCCATTCGGAAAACCGTTGAACGGCGAACGCAGTATCGGGGTGAAGATATCTTTCTGCCGCTAGTGCTCCATTCAAATGGCGGGGATTGGATTCAACTTGACTATCAGCGTCATATCCTCCCACATATTGACTGGGAGGCGATTGCAGCGCTGGATCCGCGCGCATCCGCACCCGCCAGCGTAAGGCGTCAAGCTGCAACAGTTGACCTTGGCGATAGACCGCCTGTTTATCACGCCGACCAGGACCTTTACATTGACAAAACGGTACGCGTAACCGACTTCGCACGCCATCTTTCCGACATTGTACCTAATCCGTGGCACGCTGCACGCATAGCACAGCAACTAATTGACCGCCTCAAACAGGGAGGCGAGTCAGAGGATTATATCTATGACCGTCGCGCCTATCTTACACAAGTGCTGCGAGAGCATGTAAGAAACGAAGTGGAAACACAAGCGGAGACAGTTTTTCAGGAGAAGTTGAACGGTGGCGAAATTCGGTTTGATTTAGAGACTGAAAAACCAAATTACAGAATGGTAGGCAATTATGAACTTTTTGTTGGTGACAATGATACGCTACTTACTAGAAAGAGCTATGAACCATTACAGTTAAGTCTGTTTGAACCAGTGTTTGTAAGCCAATTCAATAAGTTGGAAATCAGTTTTGCTCGTTATCTGGACGAACAGAAGGCGTTGAAATGGTGGCATCGTGTCGCAGCACGTCAAAAGGGGGAGTATTACCTGCAAGGCTGGAAACAGGGGCGCATTTACCCAGACTTTGTAGCACTTGCAAGTCGGGGAGATGATGAGAAACGGGTACTGATTTTCGACACAAAAGGCGAACACCTCAGCGAGAACCAAGATACCCAGTACAAGAAAAAGGTGCTGGAAACACTCGAAGGCGCGTTTAATGTTGCGGGCACGATTAGGCTGATTGAAGGCACGACGCTAACAGGCGTATTTGAGTTGGTATTCGACAAGCACTTGGAGACCAATTTCGCAGAAATAACCCCACGTCTGACGGCGGAAAAGTAGCCGTCAAGTGACAATTCTCTTGCCCATTATAGACACAGAGGGTTTTCACGCACCGCTCAATACTAAAACACCTCACGAGTTGTATTTCCAACAATATTTGGTGTTGATGCGTAGCCTTTACACCTTAATGGTCAAGCATGACAGTCTAAACATTGGGGGTAAGTTCAGTTATAATCTATATGTAACCTGACAAAGGGAATGGAATGAAAAGTTTAAAAAAGAGGGTGGTAAGCCGGAGGATTTCACGATGTGGGTGCTGCAGAGTGGGTACGCAAAAAACGGCAATGGCGCGGAGTCCGCTAAGTCCAACGAATCAGAAAAATCGGAAGCGAAATAGTTGATAATGCTTTTATCGCAAGCAGCAAATGTGCTTGATTGTAAAACACTGGAGTGCGAACTTGCTTGACTTCTCTTAACTAATTTTGCCAGTTTGCCGTGGCTCATAGCCAGCAAAGGCGGTTTATCCATCAGCCAAACTCGCTGGGGCAGCCTGAAGAAGAGGTATTAACCTTATGACGTCATTTTGGAGTGCCAATGCATTAAGATGGGTATTTGAACCACCGAATGTATTTTTCCGTTTATGCGGCGTAATTTGGAGGGGCGACCCTCGTGGTTGCCCTTGATGCTTATTGATTGTCAAAATTTATTGGATGGAGGAAAAGCAGATGTCTATGAAGGATGACCTTAAAGCCGCAATTGATCATCTTACCATCTACGGCTACTGCGTGCTGGAAGATCGCATCCCCGAGGACCTGGCACTGAGCATGGCTGATCGATTCCTCGAATTGCATGCTGACCCGATGTGGCATCCCTACAAGATAGGTGACCAATACTATCAGACACTGTTTGGTATGCTGAACCTGGACGACCGAGTCTGGACCTGTGCCAGTCATCCGGACACAGTTGCAATCGCGCAGCATTTTCTAGGACCAAAATGCCGGGTGCCCGATGCGTGTTCCAAGCCAACCTGGCCCGGTGCGCCGCATGGCCCACTGCACGTTGATTCCGCCAGCACCTTCGCCGTGGTTCCCAGTGTGCCGTGGATGATCAACGGCATGTGGATGTTGACGGAGTTTACCGTAGAGAACGGTGCGACAGGCCTGGTGCCGATGAGCCACCGTTCGCGCTTGCATGGACCACCACCGGACATCACCCCAGACAGCCCGCTAATCAAGCCTATCACTGGACGCCCCGGTACGGTGATGCTGTGGCACGGCGGGCTATACCACATGTCGCGCGCCAACACCTCCAACGAAATTCGTGTCGGACTAAATTCAGGCTACTGCCCGCGCTGGTTCAACAACTGGGCCGAGGGATGCCATCAGCCGGTTTGGCCCGAGACATACGCGCGCATGCCGCTGGAAATGCAACGGCTGTGTCCTGGTCGTTTGGGCCGCAGCCGCGCGGAGCTATACGAACAGTTTTAAATACATATTTAGCTACTCAATTACACAGATTGCCCCAAATTTTCATACGACTTTCTTAACGTAAAGTGGTATGATCACACTCAGGACACTAAGTGCACCCCAAACAAGGAAGTGGAGTAACAACCCGTAGGTTTCGTTGAACTGCCAAAAACGAATCGCGATGGAGAATGATATTTGTAGCAAAACTCAACGCTTAATCCAACCAATGCGGTAATCATCAAAAAGGCATCGTCAATTCCTGCGAGTTCCGCGCAGGTGCTGGATGCGCACACTGGGGCTGCGCCGGTGCAAATGTGATCGATTGGTGGGCTGTGCTAACCACGTTCTCGACTATCATGCAAAAATCTCGCGGAAGCGAGCCATCGCCTCGATATCGTCGCCTTTTGGAAAAGCTTCCAAGCCGATAACCCCATCATAGTTTAACTCACGCAAGACGCGGACAATTCCTGGATAATTCATCTCGCCGGTGCCGGGTTCGTGTCGCCCAGGCACATCAGCCACGTGCAAATTGCCGATGTAATCGTAATAGTCGCGAACGGTCTGGATGACGTTGCCCTGCTGGATCTGCATGTGATAGAGATCGCAAAGGAGTTTAATTCGCGGACTTGCAACTTCGTCAAGTAGATTCGTGACATCCGCAGTATTTGGGAACGGATATCCGGCGTGATCGACCTTTATGTTCAGTTGTTCCACGTGGTACACAGTATCGTGCTTTTCTGCGAGTTCCGCCACTTGGCAGAGTGTCTTGTAAGCGGTAATCCACATCGTAGCCGGATGCGCTGCAATGGGATGCACGACGTAGCCGCTTTCGTCAAATTCGCCGGTCAGAAGGCACAGGTTCCGGCAGTTCAGCCTTCCAGCTAGGTCGAGGCATTTTTGAACCCCGTCCATAAACAACGCGACGCCATCGGGATGTACCATACTCCCACCCATTGACCCCGGTATCGCGTTGACCTCGATATTGGGATCAGCGGCGATTTGGTCAATAGCGCTCTCGTCTGAACCCCAGAAATCAACGAGAAACCCCGCCTGAGCAATCTCTCTAACGCGCTGTTCGAACGGCATGTTTTGCAGGACCGTACCTGCAGACACAGATAAACGATACATGGGCAACTCCTTTTGGACTTTGGAAGATTTATAGGATGCCAGCAACTTCAACCTGCGTGTCACCCCGAAGCAACCCCAGAAATCGCAGGCAAGGCGCATAACATTATAGCACGGTTTTTGGGGGCTTTGTCAACCGATTTTGACCGCTTCATCTCCCCTTGACTGGCAGTCGGTCGAGAACCGCGGCCAATGCCTGTTATGTTACCATCACACTTGAAGCGCCCTGCTACTGCTAAATGTACATTGTGTTTCGCAGGTATGATGTGGTATCATTCTAACTGAGTTCCAGCATTTGGCTGCCAGATGCCATTTGGCTTCAACCGATTCAGGTGACGCTATCTACGTTGCCAGCGGAGGAAGGCAATCGCTTGTCCGCATGGGGTACACACTCCGGATTCCGCCTAAATGCGCGAGGGGGGAAAGGATGCAACCTGATTCTGCCGAAGAGACCATACAACGGCTAACGTTCAGTCTGTCAGAGCTTGAGCAGCTTGGTGCGACAATCCTTTCTGGCGGAGGCAACTTTAATGTGTCGAGTAAAACGTATCTGCGGGTGATTCTCGGAACATTAGGGGCAACCAAAGGCGCGATTTTATCCTTCAATCCGGGGGAGAGCCATTTATCGATTGAAGCGGCGATTAACCTCAATAATGAATCGCTAGTTATTCCCGTGATTCCCGACGAAGTGCCCGTCATACTTCAATCCTCAATGGTTGAGATTTCTCAGCCACCCGACCAGCTCAAGCCATTTTTCAACAGAATCCAGCCGCAACTACAAATCCTTAGCGCCCACCTCTGGGCACCACTAAAAATCCGTGACGAACTTCTGGGTGTCATCAGTCTTGGCCCAACTCTGACCGGAGTGAGAATAGAATCGTGGGCACGGGGCGTGTTAAGTGTATTAGCCAACCAAACCTCGATTGCAATTGCATATTCACGTTTGATGGATGAGATGCGTGCCGATAAGTTTCATCTCTTTCTCCTTTCTGATATTACGACCCAGATTTACAAACAGTTGGACACGGAGCGTCTGGACGAGGAAATCGTGAGCCATGCGGTCACGCTATTGGACGCCAGTGCGGGCTGTTTACTGCTCATTGATCCTTTTAGTCAGCGACTTGAGATAAAAAGCTACCTTAACCTTGATCCAGCTCTCGACTCCAGCCTGCAGGCGATTTCGAGCGGCATGGATGTGCCATGTACACAATCCATGATTAACAAGGTCGCAACCGACGGGAAAACGCTGATGTGCAATGATGAGAAAATGGCTGCACCGTTCGGCAAGGCGAACCTGATAGCTACTCCAATTTTTGGGCGTGAGGAGATTTTGGGGGTTCTCATTGTGTGCGATAAGGAGGGTCGTGGCGGCATTTCGCGGGACGTCACTTCTGAGGATAGGATTTTGCTTGAAGCCTTTGCCAACCAAGCAGGCGTGATTATCGAAAATGCCCGCCTTTACCAGGAAGCGCTCGAGCGGCGTCGGCTGCAAGCAGAAATGGAAGAGGCAGAAAAAATCCAGAGAAACCTTCTCCCAGATGCGCCACCTGAAATTCCCGGTTACGAACTCGCAGGGATTTCTATACCTCGAGGGGACGTTGGCGGAGATTACTACGATTACATTCGGGAGCCCAATGAGTGTTGGGGACTCGCAATTGCCGATGTCTCCGGCAAAGGCATGCAGGCTGCTCTACTGATGGCAACGCTGCGAGCCGGCTTGCTCTCAGAGGTGGCACGGCGAAAAGATCTGCCGAGCATGGCGATCGCCTTGAATTCGCTGCTTTATGAGAGCAGCACAATCGGAAAATTCGCAACCTTCTTCTACGCGCAGTTACATCCAGAAACCGGTGTATTGACTTCCATCAATGCCGGACACAACTATCCCGTGGTCGTTCGGAGTGATGGGAGTCTAGAACAGCTAGAAATCGGTGGGGTGATGTTAGGGATGTTTCCCGACGATATGATTCATCAGGTTACGACGTATGAGCAGGAGACGATTCAACTTGACAGTGGGGACATCGTTTTGTTTTACACCGATGGTGTGACCGAGACATTCAACATCGACAATGACCTCTATGGAGAGAAACGGTTGGAACATCTTGCGAGCCAGGTGCGTCGCCGAGGTGCAAGGGAGATTTGCGACACAATACACAATGCGGTGTTGGAATTCCAAGGCGAAGCCCAGCAGTTTGACGATCTAACGCTGATGGTTCTTAAGAAAACATAATCGCCGTGAACCGCGATGAATCGCATAAAGTACATGATAAGGGAATTGGAAACTTGACAAAAAGCTGTGTATCATTTAAAATAGCGGAAGTCAATGTGGAACGACAATCGCCAAGTGATTTGATAAACAATTCAGGACAGTTAGCGTGTGCGCTCCTTCCACATTCCGGCATCGCTCAAACAGCATAATTCCCCATAGATTAGGAATACACTTTAGGAGAAAATACTAATGAAAATTAATGTTAGTCATCGTGATAGTGTCATCATTTTAACGCCCAATGGTAAAATCATTGGCTCCGCTGTCAGCGATCTCAGAAAGACAATTGATGAGCAACTTGCTAACGTTTCTGATACGCCCAAATTTCTGATAGATTTTGCCGACGTTTCGATGCTTGATAGTTCGGGGCTCGGAACGCTCATGGGGACACATGTATCTGTTGTGCGTAAGAAGGGACGAATTGCGGTCATCAACGTTGGTGCGAACATCAAGAACCTTATTGTTAGAAGTCGACTAATCAGCGTCTTTGAACACTTTGATAGTGAAGATGAAGCGATTACATCGCTTACATCGGACGGATAATTGCCCTTATGGGGAACGATGAGAAGACATCTGGAGAAGATTAAAGCTAGCTTCTTTTGCACATCCAATCTGCCTAAATAGAATAGAGATGCTAAGATGCAACCTGATTCTGCTGAAGAAACCATACGACGACTAGTTCTCAGTCTGTCTGAGCTTGAACATCTCGGCGAGGCAATTGTTTCCGGTCAGGGCAACTTTAGCGCCTCGAGTCAAGCATATTTGCGGATAGTCCTTGAAACACTGAGTGTGACCAAAGGGGCAATTTTTCGTTTCCATCCAACAACTAGCCAACTAGCCATCGAATCGTCAATCAATATCGAAGATGAATCACTCGTTATTTCGGTTCATCCCGATGAGATTGCCGTCATGATTCAATCCCCGGTGCTCGATCTTTCACATCCTCCTCTTGCCTTGGAGCCGTTTTTTGACAGCATTCGACCTCAGTTGGATATCCTTAGCGCACACCTTTGGGCTCCGTTAAAAATTGGCGAAGATTTTTTCGGCATTCTCAGTCTAGGCACATCTCCCAACCGCATTGAGATGGCATCCTGGAATCGAGAACTTGTAGCTGTGCTAGCCGACTTTGTGTCAAGAGAGATTGCGCATTCACGAGTGTTGGAAGAGATGAGAACTGCCAAGTTTCGGCTCTTTCTGCTGTCCGATATCGCTGCCCAGATGGGCAAGTTATTGGACACGGTGCGTCTTGAGAGTGAAATAGTTCACCACGCTGTAAGTCTCTTGGATGCCCGTGGTGGTTGTTTACTGCTTATGAATTCGATGAGCCAATGGCTTGAGATGAAAAGCAGTTTCACTATGGAGGTAGAGCCCAATCCTGAATTGGAAGACCTTTCGATTTCCCTTCAAGACAATCGAGCAGCTCATCCCGCGATTTCCCTGCTCCGCGAAGTGGCACTACATGGCAAAACGCTCATTCGCAACGGCGAAAAAGAAGCGGAGTTGTTCGGTGGAACGAATCTCATGATCGTTCCAATTTTTGGACGTGAGATCCTGGGCGTGTTGGTTGTATATGATAAAGAGGAGAAGAATAGGATTATAGTGGACTTTACGCCTAGAGATGGAATTTTGCTGGAAGCCTTCGCCAATCAAGCGGGGGTCATCATAGAAAATGCGCGGCTTTATCAAGAAGCCCTCGAACGACGCCGACTACAAACAGAAATTGAAGAAGCGTCAAAAATACAGAAAAACCTAATCCCGTCCGCATCACCTGAAATCCCCGGCTACGAGGTCGTCGGATTAAGTGTTCCCCATCACGATGAAGTTGGGGGAGATTATTTCGATTATATTCGAGAACCAGATGGATCGTGGGGACTTGCGGTTGCTGATGTTTGTGGTAAAGGCATGCAAGCTGCGCTGCTTATGGCGATGCTTCGGATGGGGCTACGCGCAGAAGTAGCGAGACACAGAGATTTGCGGACAATGGCGACAGCTCTCAATTCTCTACTTTATGAAGGGAGTACAACTGACACCTATGCAACCCTTGTTTACGCAAAGTTGAATCCAGAAAAGGGCGTACTGACCTCAATTGATGCGGGACACAACCTTGCGCTGGTTGTTCGACGCGATGGCAGTATTAAGCGCTTGGAGAAAGGCGGTCTAGTTTTGGGAATGTATCCGGACGACATGCTTCGTCAGATTGTAGAATATGAACAGGAAACAACTCTGTTGTCTAGTGGGGACACGGTTCTACTTTACACCGATGGCGTGACCGAAACTTTGAATATCGACAATGAAATGTATGGAGAAGCGCGCTTAGTTGAACTGGTGAAGGGGCGACGACATGCAACTGCCAACGAGATTTGCACGGCAATCTACAATGCTGTCCTAGAATTCCAAGGGGAAGCCAATCCATTCGATGATTTAACGCTAATGGTGCTTAAGAAGAAGTGACCTGTGGGATTGCAGATTCGCCATGTCAGTCCGCCTATTGGCTAATTCAGAAGAGGAGGCCTGCTCGGGAACGCCACACCTCCTAAATTGACGATTGTTGCAATGGCGTTTTACTGAATGCGGGAGTCATGATGGATAGAGATATCTCAAAACGACTGCAGAAATCTATTATTGCGTATTCAGCGCTAGGGATCTGCGCGATTGGCTTAATCGTCTCCTTCGTGAGTATCCTTCGGTTTTACGGATTGCTCAAAGAAGCGGGGGAAAAGAATCTCATTCAAACGGTAAATACGCGACGCATAGCCGTTGAGGAATATCTGTCTCGGGTAAAGGATATCGCGCGGCAAATTACTAGCCGAACTGAAGCCCGCGAACAACTTGATGCCTATAACAAAGGGACAGTGAAGCGCGAAGTTTTGGTGCGTTTTAGCGGAAACATATTGAATGATGCGATGCGTACTTCCGAGGTCGTGGCTGGAATTGTTCGGCTCGATGCAAAAGGTGAACCGGTTGTTCAGGTCGGATTGCCGATACCGGGAAAGGAGTGGCCCTCATACGCTGGAAGATTTAGAGGCATGGTTGTTCACGGCCCAATTTCCTTGAATGACGTATCCTATATTGTTGTCAGCGCCCCGATTTTCGGAGCAGAACTGCAGCGCGTCGGAACTGACTTGGTTTTGTTCAAAATTTCGAGGTTGCAAAACCTTGTGAAAAATTACACCGGGATGGGAGACACGGGGGAAATTATTCTGGGGAAATATACAGATCGTGGAGTTAAGCTGTTCTTTCCGTTACGAGGCAATAAAAGCACCCCTACAGGAACTGTCCCCAAGGATTCCCCGATTGGGTTCGCACTCAAAGGCGCCTCACGCGGCGGATTTGGGATAATAAACCCTGACAAATTCCCAAATACCCCAGTTGTTATTGCATACAGCTCGATTCAACAAGCAGAATCGGGTATACTTGCCACGTGGGGCATACTTGCCAAGCAGGATAGGGATGAACTTTACTCTCCAATCAACCGCCAGATTCTTGTAATCAGCAGCGTCATTATTGGTCTCACATTACTCGGCACCTGTGGCATGGTGCTGCTGCTTCGCCCGCTTACAGGAAGGATAATTATTCATACCGACGAGTTGGCGACGGAGATTGAAGAAAAGACGGTGGATTTACAAAATGAGATTGAAGAACATAAACGAACCGAGGCAGCACTCGATCGATTGGCATCTTTGCCCGAGCAGAGCCCTGACCCTGTTATTGAAACAGACCTTGATGGTCAGGTGACCTATCTCAACCCGGCGTCACAATTGCAATTTGCAAGCTTGGATGCAGTTGGGCTAGAACACCCAACGCTGGACGGCTTGCGGTCAATCATTGCCTCATTTCACAGCGAAAAAGAGGAATCTTTCACACGTGAGATTGAACTTGGTAGTCTCGTATACGTGCAGAAAATCTGCCATGTCTCAGAAAGTAACCTTATCCGCATCTACATGACCGACATTACAGATCGCAAATGGGCTGAATCAGAATTGCAAGCGGCTAAGGAAGCTGCCGAATATGCCAACCGCGCCAAGAGCGAATTCCTCACCAACATGAGCCATGAGCTCCGCACGCCGCTGAACGCGGTTATCGGATTCTCAGAGATTTTGCGGGATGCCATCCTCGGTCCCATTAACGACGATCAGAACGAGTTGATCCGCGACATACACACCAGCGGTCACCACCTCTTGAATATGATTAACGGGCTTCTGGATTTAGCGAAAATCGAAGCGGGAAAAATGGATCTGCAGCTTGAGACATTCTCTGTCGAGGAGGCGATGGAGGAGGTGAATGCCATCGTTAACGCGCTTGCAAACAAAAAACACATACAGCCCTCACTTGAATTCGATCAAGACGTCTCAATTGAGGCGGATAAAGTCAAGTTCAAACAGATTCTCTACAATTTGCTTTCCAACGCCACCAAATTTACGGAGGAAGGCGGTCAAGTTACTACGAGATTTAGCGTTTCCGATAATGAGTTGAAGGCCCAAGTGACCGATACCGGGGTGGGAATGACGCCGGAGGACCAGGGGAAATTGTTTCAACCATTTACACAATTGGATGCATCGAAATCCCGCGAACACAGCGGGAGTGGATTGGGACTTGCCTTAACCAGGAGATTGGTAGAATTGCACAATGGAAAAATCTGGGTCGAGAGTGAGAAAGGAAAAGGGAGTACCTTTCTGTTCACATTCCCATTGCATCAACAAGCGCAGTAGCCAAAGCTTTCGACTGTCGAAGCCTCACAATCGAATTCCAGCGGTGGTTCCGTTTTGGTTGACGAAGATGACAAAGGAACGGCGCCGCCTTTGGGTTCTGATGATTATTCAGAAAACGAGCGGTGTCAAAACAAACTTGGTAGTGAACATTCAATAAATCGATCGTTGTCGAATACCCGGTCCAATAACGACGCAACGAATGGGAACGAGGGGCCCAGCTCATGAGTGCCAAGCGCGTTTTAGTAGTCGAAGACGTTGAGATGAACCGTAAGCTCGTGCGAATAATCTTGCAAGCAAGAGGCCATGAATTGATTGAAGCCGCGCGTGCGGAGGAGGCTCTTGAGGTATTACGAGCCGAGATCCCCGATTTGATTCTGATGGATATCGCTCTTCCAGGAATAAGTGGGGAAGATTTGACACGCCAGATTAAAGCCAACCCACAATGGTGTCATGTGCCAATCATTGCGTTGACTGCTGCGGCAATGATAGGCGATCGAGAGCAATTTCTTAACGCAGGCTGTGACGATTATATCAGCAAACCGATTGATACACACGCCCTTGCTGAGTTAGTGGATCGTTATCTCTCGGAGGAAGTTTAGAACAATGAATGAGCCTAGTCCCAAAATTCTCGTTGTTGACGATGAACCCAGAAATATCCGAGTGCTTCAAATCCTACTTGAGGCAAAAGGATACACCGTTATCACCGCAACTCAGGGACAAGAGGCACTGGAGCGGGTTAAGGCAGGCCCTCCGGATCTGATTCTGCTGGATATCATGATGCCGCGGATGAATGGCTTTGAGGTCTGTCAACGGATTCGTGCGGATGAAGACACCCAATTCGTCCCAATTGTAATGGTAACCGCACTTACGGAAGCTCAAGACCGAATCAAAGCGATTGAGGTGGGAGCGGACGATTTTATCTCTAAGCCGTTTGACAGTTACGAAATCATTGCCCGTGCGCGCTCGCTGTTGCGTGTCAAACAATACCACGACGCACTCACACAAGCCAACCAAGAGCTCGCAGAACACAATACCCGCTTGGATATGGAATTACAGATGGCGCAAGAGGTGCAGGCGAGCCTGATGCCTCAGGGAATCACAGATTTAGCAGGATTTCGAATTGTCTCACACTATACCCCCGAGATTGCCGTGGGAGGGGATTTCTTCGATCTGTGGGAGGTTGGACCTGGACAATTGGGGGTTCTAATATCTGATGTGATGGGACATGGTGTGCCTGCCGCTTTCGTTACCGTATT
The DNA here is from genome assembly GCA_965198175.1 of Candidatus Poribacteria bacterium. GTDB lineage: Bacteria > Poribacteria > WGA-4E > WGA-4E > PCPOR2b > JAPPKS01. The sequence goes on along the minus strand of OZ240245.1, from coordinate 3,571,676 downwards.
CATCAAGACCATTGTCGAGGAAATGAGAGAACAGACCGATGATCCCGGACAAATACTCGAAGCGTTAAACACTCGTTTCGACAAATTAATCAGCTCAGAATTGTCTATGTTTGCTACCGCGTTCTGTGCCGTTATAGATCAATTCGATCAAACGCTTCGCTGGGCAAATGCGGGACATCCCTTTCCCTTTCTGATACGCCGAGGACAAGGCGTTTGTGAACCCGTTGGAAACCAATCCATTGGTGAAGGGTTGGGGTTCCTGCCCGATTCAATCTATCAGACATTTCACGTCCCTTTCAGTCCTTCGGATGGGTTGTTTCTGTATACCGATGGTGCTTATGAACTTCAAAATTCCCAGGGAGAGGAATTTAGCCCAGAACGCCTACGGGAAGTTCTCGATGAACAGATCTCGCAGTCTGCAACAGTTCTTGTTGATAGTGTCGTGCAAGCAATCGATAAATTCAGCGAGGCAATACCGAGGGAGGATGACATTACAATCGTCGCGATGGATGTGAGCGGGTGAATGATGGGGGAGTTAGAAATGCTCAGATTCTAGAACGCAATAAAGGGGATTTTCTCCTGTGAAATGAAACTAAGTTCCTCTTCGATGCATCCCATGAAGAAATTCACGGTCCGCTATCAAATCACACGGTGTGATACACGGATTCAGGTATAACTAGAAGCGCAAAGGTGACACGAACATCGGTTCCTCCGTGAGAATTAGGCTGCATCTCCATGTGGTCTGAAAGTTTTCTCGCAAGATAAATGCCGTGACCGCGTTCGCTACCGGGCGTTCTTTCTTGGAGAAGTTTATTAACCCATCCTATGATAAGCCAGTTGTTCTGCGTTTCTTGCCCTTTGTCACGAACCAAAACTTCTAACTGGCTGGAATCGCAAAAAAATGTCAATTCAATCCGTGAGGTCGCGTTGCGAGATCCGTGTTCAATCGCATTACTGCAAACTTCATCAAGAACCGATGTAATGTCGTTCATGCGTGTCTGGGAGAAACCAATCTGTTGAGCCAATCGCCTGGCAAATGCGAGAATAGAACTCACATACAAGAGGTGACTGGGCATCTTGAATTCAATTAACTCTTGCATTTATTCTTGTCCTTGAGCCATTTTCAGAATGGTAGGTATACAAGGGAGGCTTGGCGTAGAAGGGTTGCCTCTGTGCTAAGCCCTAGACCAAATGTTTCAAACGCTTTCTTGACAAAGGTGGAAGCCAAATCAATCCGTGGGAAACTACCGCCTCGTGCTCGTTTCAAAGTAAATTTGGAGGCCAGCAGAAGCACTATTTGAAGCCAGCAAGCGCGCTGGTCTCCGATTCATAAAGTTCAAGCACTCTGGAGGCACCTATCAGGTCAAAAGTCCTTTTGATATGATCGGCGGTTCCGTAAACCTTAAGATCCCCACTCTTCTGACGTAGTCGCTTTGCAACGCCAACCAGGGCGCCAACAGCGGTACTATTGATATGTTGCACACCGTTCAAATTTACAATAATTTTCTCAGCTTGCTGGCCGATTAAGTCTTGAAGCCCTCTACGTAGTTCAGCAGCCTCATAGCTTCCAAGGTCTGTGTTGACATCAACGATTATTACGTCTGAGTCTTCACGAATGGTTAAGGATTTCGTTGGCATAAGGAAGATTTCCTCTCCTTTCAATTGATGTTGTCTTGAGAGCCTCTCAATGCAAATTGATGGTTGTAGACAAATATCCCTCAAGAGGTCAAGAACAGATTGCCCAGAATTGGGATTGCGAGCAATAGGTTAAAAGATAACATTTTACGAACAAAAATGCAAGAAATTTAATATCAAGAGGTTCATATGAAATTTGGAGACAATTGCTGGGTTGACATCCATCAAACAGACAAAAACAATGTTGTCGTGGTCCCGCTCGGATCGATGGAACAACATGGTCACCATTCTCCGCTTTTGACTGACACGTATCTTGTGACGGCAGTTGCGGAACGCGTGGAGCAGCGTCTCAGTGAGCAAATCTATATGCTGCCGACGCTGTGGCTCGGTGCCTCGGATCATCATTTAGACCTACCCGGCACTGTAAGCGTTACCAACAGCATCTACACCGCTACAATCAAAAACATCGTGAGGTCAATTGCCAAAGCGGGCTTTCGCCGTCTTTTCTTTCTTAACGGTCACGGGGGCAATGTCACCCCTGGCACACAAGCAATCACAGAACTTACAAACGAGTCGGACGTTTACAATAAGATGTGGATAGCATTGTCGTCTTATTGGACCGTAGCTGCACCAGCGATATCGCCCGCGCATCACGGCATGCAGACCAAACAGCTATCGCACGCTTGCGAATATGAAACTTCGATGATGTTGTTGCTACATGGCGAAATCATGCGAATGGATCGAGTCAAGGCGAGTCCCCCGTTAATCGATTCGCCGTTTTTCCACAGCGAACACGGAGGACGCATCAATGTCGGCAAACGGATGGCTACGCGGACGCCAACTGGAGCAATGGGTAAACCGCAACATGCAACGCCTGAAAAGGGGGAGTCCTTACTGAATGCCATCGTCAATGAGATGGTTGCTTGTCTCAAAGATTTTGCAGCCTGGTAGTGGGCAACAGGCGTTGTTGATGATGGTGAGAACGATTCAATTCAACACAGCATAGTTTCCAGCAGTCAATCTCTACTGAATACGTAATACACCTATGGACACACTGACTCATTTTGACGAAAAAGGACACGCTCGAATGGTCGATATCACCCCGAAATCAGAAACACTGCGGGTTGCGGTGGCACGGGGACATGTATCCGCCAAACCGGAAACAATCCGTTTGATCGCTGAACGTAGTTTTGCAAAAGGGGATGTCCTTGAGACAGCTCGACTCGCGGGCATCACGAGCGCCAAGCGCACCGGCGATCTAATTCCGCTCTGCCATCCGATTCCACTGACCGCTGTCAAAGTGGATCTGTCAATCAACGAAGCGGAATGCCGGGTCGAAATTGAGGCTGAAGTACGAACCGTCGGGCGAACAGGGGTGGAAATGGAATCTTTGACCGCCGTTTCTGTTGCAGGCTTGACCATCTATGACATGTGTAAAGCGGTCGATCGGGAGATGGTTATCTCCGATATTCGGTTAATCAAAAAAGCAGGTGGCAAAAGTGGTACGTTTACTCGCGAGGAGTACGACGCGGATAGCCGATGACCCCAACTTTTCTTCTTCTTGTTGTACTTTCTGCGTGCCTCCACGCCTTGTGGAACTGCTACAGTAAAGCCAGCCGTTCACCGCAAATCTTCTTCTTTTGGGTAGGCGCATTTACGGCGGCAATTGCAATCATCATCTTCGCAATTCGACTGCCGATTATTCACCCAACCGTTTGGATCTATGTCGTGGCATCCGGCTTGGTTCATTCTGCGTACTGGTTTTCCTTGAGCCAAGCCTACTCGTCAGGCGATATCTCCTATGTCTACCCAATCGCCCGATCTGCGCCCGGATTTATACCCCTATTCGCATTTTTGTTTTTGCAGGAGGCAATCTCAGTCCAAGGTCTAATAGGTATCCTCTGCATAGTATTCTCGATTTACCTGCTCCAGCAACAGGGAGACGGACTGCGGTTTAAGGAACTCATCCGGCGGACCAAACAACAAGATGCAACCTGGGCGTTTTCAACGCTTTGCACGGTAATCATCTATTCGCTGATTGATAAAAAGGGCATGTCCGAATTTCATGCCCCCTCAACGCAACTCGCTGCTTGGCAAGCCGTTAGCTACTATTTGACCCAAGGTGCTATTTCGATCGTATTGTACGGCATTTCCACCCTTCTTCGTTTTCCGAAGCGGGAAATCACGGATGTTGCGCGGCGAGAGTGGAAGAGAATTATTGTGGCAGGGTGGTTGATACTCATTTCTTACACACTGATTCTTTTTGCATTTATCACGCAAAAAGTGAGTTATGTCGTCGCAATCCGGCAGTGTTCCGTGATTTTTGCGGTGCTGTTAGGAACCTATGTGTTGAAGGAATCCCATGCGAAACTGAGATTCGCCGCAGCCGGGGTGATGGTTGTTGGAGTGTTCCTTATTTCGACAGCGTGAGCCTTCGATAGGTTGCAGGGCGTACCGAGCATTTAGAACGGAAGGTATTGAATAGTATACCCTATCCAATCATTCACTAAAAAATCAACGCGTTGAATTAACAGCGAAACACGGCCCATCACTGTGTTGCCGAACGCAGAACCGAAGCCGACCATCAAGAAAACAATCCCAATCTTCGAAATTCCACCGACAACACCACGATGCTCGACTGAGAAGAAAAAGTAGGTCAGTGTGGCAATGACACCGACAAATATAAGGATTGCACCAAATATTTCAAACAGACTTAGTTTGCCGGCATGAATCTGTGCGAACGGCTCAAGCGTTCCATGTAGTTGGCGAAAGATATTTGCATCCATTACATTAGGGATTGCTAAACCCGAACCTACACCGATGAGAATGGCAGTCGGATAGCGAATAATCCAGACGTATTTCGGCATGAGACGTGCAAAGAACAACAGACCGATTGCAATCGGGATGAGTTTCAGCAAGCCTGCCAGTTCTCGCTCTGTCACCGCCTTCCAGAATGGATCCCATGCAAAGGGAATCAGGCCATTGTGGATTGACAGTACGAATCCGTAGCCAACCGATACCCCGAGGAATAGATGTTCGGCAAATCGATAAAATGGATTATCTCGGTAAAGAAAACTGTAGATGCAAAGCGTGAGAAATGCAGCCACCCAAACACCAATTAATTCCATTTGCAACCCTCCAGTTTCATTGCCCTTTACGTCCACGAACAAAAAAGGCGATATTGCCAAAAATAACTAATGCGACGATTAGCAGGTGAACGAAAGATTGGACGCTCATTCCTGCTGTTCCTTTCTCAGGGATGTTAATCAGCTTTTCGTACTCCGCAGCCCCTAAAAGTCCTGGCATCAGTCCGACCAACTGCTTTGTTTGGAGATACGGATACAACTCCGATACCATCACGCCTGTCACACCCGCGGCAATCTGTTGGTTGTAGCGCGTGTTCGTGTAAGTAATCCACCATGCCGGTGTTGCAGATGAGGCTAAATCTAAAACTAGGTCTATCTGATCGTAGTTCTTGATGTCAGCCATCATGGGGATTTCAGCCAACGGCGTCTTGGTATAGTCGCTTTCGTAAACGCTTTCGATTGAAGCGCCCATGCCGAGGAGAGCTTGTACCGTGCCGGGTCGAAATCCTAGGTACACATAATCTTCACCATTTACTGCGCCCATTTCTTCCGCGATGTCTTTCATAACTTCATCTCCCAATGTTGCTCCAACGTTAAAAAGAGTCATGCCGATGACTCGAAGCTCTTTCTCAAAACAGTGGCGCAGGACAGCGACTGCCATTGGTTCCAACTCGGCTAGCGATGATGGTCCATAGTTGAACCCGATCATAACAGTGGACTTTGGTGGAAGGCTCTCAATATAGTCGTAGATGCTATGTGTCGGATCGGAGACTGTAATGGGGAAACTGACCTTCAAGAATGTTGGAATGATTACCGCGAGTGCAACCAGAATAAAGATGATTCGTCGATCGATGTTCATCAATCTTTCAAGCATCGCTCTTAATCTCCTCCACCAAGATAGGAGCGCTCAATTCCCAAAATGATACGGATAGATTGAGAAATAACGCCGAGGCTGACGCCAAGTATGATTCCTCGACGCGATGAGAGGTTTGGATTGTCCAAAATCCACTGCCGCGCAGTGGACGGCAGATTATCCCCGATTGGAATCAGCTTATTCCAGATAAAATCGCCGACGGGCACATTCCCAATCATTACAATCAACGCGGCTACAAGGAGCAAGGTCGCCTCAAATGTGCGTGCCCGGAAGGCGCGATAAGCGGCAGAGGCAATGATGAATGCGAGAAGCGAAAACATCGTTGCATCCATTGGCACTTGGACGTTCTCGAACATCCACACAAATGCTGGATGACGGGGTCCAAAGGGGACACCAATCACGACCATGACAGTCATTCCGATAAAAACCAGATAACTGTAATGCCAATATTCGGCGCGGCGTCGTATACGTGTCCAGTGTGTGTGCACAAGGGTTGCAACTGCTAACACGAGTGCAAATGGCCCTATGATTAGCGCCCAGTCGATAATCTCTTTCCTGATTCCTTGAGATAAGGGGTGTGGACTAAACTCGACGAGCATCATCACGAGACCAAAAATGAAGCATAGTGCTAACGGAACTTGTCTTCTCATAGCACCTCCAGGTCGTAAACGTACAACATAATAAAGCGGATTGCGCAATCGTGAATTCGGCGAACCCTATCCGACTCGCTGAAAGAATGTGGTCATCCAGGTTATCCCGAAAAGTTCGAAAATGACACCAATGATTAGGGCGCCGAAGATTATCAACTTTCCATAATCCTGTCCTCTTAAACTTCCAATCAACATCGGTTCGCGGGACAAGTACGCACTCGCGGCGTACAATTCTTCCCCGATTAACGTGTAATCACAGGCAGCGATAAAAAACGGGAGTTGTGAGTCAGAGTCAGTGCCGGCAATTTGAATCGCACCGACGGAATTTCCAGTTTCGGCGAGAATTAGCGATTCAGCATAGAACGTACCTTGCATGAATATCGCAGCGGGTTTCTCACGAATTATCATCCCATCAACGCCGGCAGCATAAGCGAACTGACTATCAGTAAGGAAAAAGATGTCATCCTCCTGATACGCATCCGGGCGCCCTCGTTAACATAAGCGGTTCTCACCATCTCGCGTACAACATTCAATACAATCGGATCGTTGCACGGAACCCGCAATGGCATTTCGTAGTCAGCGGTTTTCCGCGCAACTTGACTGAGAATGTTCATACTTGCAATTGTTGCAACATCACTCACACCTCCCAAGCCCAAGACATACAGAATAGGACGTCCCATCTCGGTCGATCTGCCGATTGCCTCATCTACCGCTTCAAGCCCGGGGATGCGACGGATGAATATCTCTTTTCCACGTCGCGCATGGTAGATAGAGTAAACCACAACAACCGAAAACAGAGTGAGCGCGAGGAAGATCCACTTTTTTCCGGTGTGGAACCAGTTTCCAACGGCTTTAACAGGGGCTGTCGCCATGGAATCCGATGTTGACTCGGTTGCGGTGATAGCTTGCACGATATATGCGTAGGCGGGACCGTCTTTGGCGTTCTTGTCAACGTAACGTGTTTCCCCCGCTTTGAGAGGAAATTTTGTAATCACCTCAAACTCCGCGTCTGGTGACTTGCGGAGTATGTTGTACCCGGTGACGCTTTTTGCACCGGCGCCGTCGTCAGGAGACTTGTCCCATGTGATGGTAACACTCGCGCCATCATCGTTTGGGGTATCAAATGCGTTGACGTTTGCCGGGGGCCCCGGTTGCTGCGAAAACACGATTCTGCATCCCCACGCTAGCATGAAGGTAAATACAACTACCCAATGAAACATCTTATCAAATTTCATCAGATTTCACGACCTCCTGACCTTTTCCTTTATGTTTCCAACTCTTGCCTCAGAAATTGGGGACCAGCATTGATCTATCAAATAAACTCTCACCGCTGCTCTAATTCTACCATATTGGCGTCAACTTTCCAAGTCCCATTTATAGCCGTGGTGCTGGAACACCGAAGGAAGTTGCTGTTTTAACCAGTTCGTTCCACGTTTTTTCTTCAATTGGGATTCCCGCTTTTAACCGTTTTTCCCGATTGCGAATCTCGAATTCGCCGGGAACATAAATTTCTTCAACGCCAGGCAAGGCTGGGGACGATTTCACCCATTCAATAAGAGCCTCTATTTCCTGCTGATATACTTCGAGATCGATAAAGTCTTCTATTCGGATGGCAATCATGACGATTCCACTGGCGCCACGTGTCGGACTAGCTTGGCTACACCCCGCCCAGGAGAGTCCTCCCGCAATGGCATCAATCATGAATCCCAAGCCAAAGCCTTTGTGTCCGAATTGGAACCCGCCAAGTGGCATAATCGCTGAATCGTCCGGATTCCCCTTCAGCACAGTTGGATCAGTTACCGGCTTTCCTTCTCGATCAATCATCCAGCCCTCTGGCATGTTCTCATTCCGTGCCGCCCTGAGGAGAATCTTGCCGCCCGCCACAACAGTAGTTGTCATATCGAGTACTAGCGGTTCACCGTGTTTGCGTGGAACAGCAATTGCGATCGGATTCGGAGGCAATCGCCGTGCGGAACCTCCAAACGGGTGCATCAGTTGACCACCACCATTGAGCAGAACAATACCAAGCATCCCTTCCATCACAGCTCGTGGGGGGTAATCTCCCATCCGTCCAGCGTGGCCGCAGTGGTGTAGCCCTACCACACCAATCGTATTTGTTCCTGCTTTTTGAATTGCCAGTTCCATCCCCTTACACGCCGCAACCATTCCAAGCGCCCCGTCTGCATCAATTACGGCACTCGCTGGGGTCTCACGAACTATCCCCAACTTGTTCGCTGATGGTCCACCTATCATGCCATTGACATAATTCGGAGCATTGATGACGCCGTGTGAGTCATGCCCTGTCAGATTAGAATCCACAACGTGGTCGCTGACTATTCGGGCGTCTTCCTCAACGCCGCCGGCGGCAATGTACATATCATATACAAACTTCCTGAGAACCGTATGTTGAACAACAGGCATAGAATTCCTCTTTATTGAAAACCGGTGTCCTGCAAAATGCTGCATGTGGTGTCATTCTGGTCGATCACACATTTAACTTCGGCTGGTTCGGTGCGCGTTCCCTGAGCAATCGCAGCTTGCATCCCTTCAACGGCAAATCTACCCGTGCGCCATTTTGCAGATGCGATTCCATGAAGGCAAAGATTAACTCTGTGCTTGCATGCGCTACTTGAACACCGCCGCGCGTCGGTTCACCGGTGTCCAATGCGTGAACCAGATCCTTAATGAGATTCGCCGTGCTGCTTGTGTTTTCAAATTCGGCGAATCGGTCAGGCGTAAAACAGGCTCCCCAGCCGGGTATATCGGTCTGGCGACGAATGCTCCACCGCCAGCCGTTGTTGAAACACATGAGGCTACCGCTTTCACAAATTGCTTCCCATTCGCTTGAACGTGGGGACAAAAGCGCGTAAGCGGTCACATCGTTTTGGAATTGAATCATCCCGTGACCCACAGGATCTTCGCGCACAATCTCCCCCTCGATAATCCCTTCGCAGTTGGGGAGATGAGCCGATACCCACAACGCCGGCTGATCAGAATTTAGGCGAAGGAGCAGATCAAAGTTATGACTGGCAACGTTGAAAAGCGTTCCATTCGAGTAGACGATCAATGTTTTGAGCGAGCCTAACTCGCCGCTGTCGATGATTTCTTTCATTGTGTCAAAGCCCACGTCCCAACGGCGATTTGTACCCAAGTTGAAAAAGACACCGTTGCGTTCAACGGCTTTTACCATCGCGTCCGCTTGGTCCATAGAGGCAGCCATTGCCTTTTCAGCGTAGATAGCTTTGATGTTGTGTTCAGCAGCATGGATAACGATTTCTGCGCGTTGTTCCGGCTGAGTTGCCACACTGACGATGTCAGGTTGTTCCTTTTCGATTAGCTCTCGAAAATCGATATATTGTCGCTCTTTGGGCACATCGTACCGTATCCCGAATACCTCCATAACTTCCACGCGAAGATCTGAACAAGCGATGAGGTCTATTCGATCTTCTGCATAGAACCCCGCGGCGTGTGAATACGGAAGTTTAATTCCAAGGGCGCCCGTGACTTCATTGTCAATGAATGCTCCCATTCGACTACAGCCAATAACAGCGGCACGATAAGTTTTCACAATCTAAGCTCCTATACTCTCGAACTTGAGCACACGATAAAAATAGTACGTGATTCACAAAATTGCCTCGCCTGTATCTTTGTCAAAAAGATGAATCCGTTCAGGAACGAAACCAATCCAGACCCGCTGTCCGAGTCGGACTTCATGCGTAGGGGCTGTGCGGGCTTTTACAATAACGTCCTTACTCTCCTCATCTTTTCCAAGAAATATATCCACAATGGTTTCAGCCCCGAGAGGTTCAAAGCTATAGACCTCCGCCGCGATGCTACCAGAAGTGTGTTCGGAACTTACTAAGACATCCTCCGGATGCACCCCCAAAATCAGATTGCTTCTCCTCTTAGACTCAATCAAAGTGTGAGTAATCCGCATATCTTTGATTTGCATCTGGAGTCTGCCAATTAATGTCAAGAATGTACTCTCCCCAACAGTAACAAAGTTACAAGAGATTAGGTTTATACTGGGATTGCCAATAAAGCTGGCGACGAGCAGATTCGCCGGGGAATGATAAATGTCCGTTGGCGTGCCGACTTGCTGGATGCAGCCCTGATCTAATACTGCGACTCGATCTGCCATCGACATCGCTTCAATTTGATCGTGAGTGACGTATAACGTAGTCGTTTCTAGTTGCCGCTGCCGCCACTTAATCTCCGCCCGCATCTCTGCACGAAGTTTTGCATCAAGATTAGAGATTGGTTCGTCCATAAGAAAAAGCCGTGGATGTCGTACCATTGCTCGACCTAACCCAACCCGCTGTGTTTCGCCGCCGCTAAGTTGGTTCGGTTTGCGCTGCAAGAGGTGCCTGATATGTAACATTTCGGCAATTTCGTTCACCCGATGATTGATTTCGTCTTCTGGCAGGTCTCGTGGATACAGTGGGAATGCCATATTCTGGTAGACCGTCAGATGAGGGTAGAGGATATGCGATTGAAACACAAAGGCGACATCTCGTTCAGCGGGGATGAAATCGTTGATTCGCTCACCATCAAAAAAGATTGAGCCTTCTTCGGGGCGATCAAGTCCCGCGATACATCGCAAAGTTGTCGTCTTACCTGCGCCGGTTTGCCCAAGCAGTACGAAGAATTCCTGGTTGTTAATCTCTAGATTGATGTTGTCAAGGGCTACGACCTCATCAAATCGTTTTGTGAGATTTTCAAGTTTAACGGCAGTCATAGGACAGTTGTACTCAATCAGGAACAGTTAGTTATGTAGGACAAGTTACTCCACTCCATTTTGCATCTGCCCAAGCCATGATTACCAAAAAAGTTTGCGGCTTGAGCGTGTGGATTGCTGCATAAAGGGGCAATTCATGATACGAATCAGCATTGGTTGATTCACCCATTCACAATTTCTCGTGGTCGTTTCATGGTCTACTTTTTCACTGCTCCAAATGTAACACCGCGGAGAAGATGTGACCGCATCAGGAAGGTGAAAATCGCAACAGGCAACAGAAACACAAAGGTCTTCGCTGCGATCTGACCCCACTCTACGCCACCAGAGCCAATCTCGCTCGGGATGGAAGGCGGTGCCGTCACAGCTTTACCGCCAACTTCAGTCAAGACCAGCGCGAACACAAACTCATTCCACGCGGTGATTAAACAGAAAACAGCTGTCGCCGCAATACCTGTCACCGATTGAGGGAGAACAACCTTGAGAAACGTCTGGAAACGGGTATAGCCATCGACAAGTGCGGCATCTTCATACTCTTTAGGTATTTCATCGATGAAGCCTTTCATCAACCAAACAGCGAAAGAGACGTTAAAAGTTGTATAAAGCAGGATGAGTCCAAAGTGAGTATCGCGCAATCCCAGCGCGCTGTACATCAAATAAATTGGAATGACCACAACCACGGGCGGAAGCATACGAGTACTCAGAATAAAGAAGAGCAAATCTTCTTTGCCTGCTACCTTAAACCGCGAGAAAGCATAAGCCGACAACGTTCCTAGCGCAACGGCAAGAATGGTGCTAGCAAATCCAATGATGATGCTATTCGACAGTTGATGGAAATATTTCGACCCACTGTCTGCCAGTGATAAGCAAGACGCGATTACTGCGAGGATTACATAGCCACCGAAGAACAATCGAATCCGCTTTAGATCTGGTCTTTTTTTCGGAGAGATTAACAGATAGGCGACGATTGCGTAGATTACTAGCATCAGGAAGCTGTAACGGATTGTGGTTACAAAAGCGTAGATGCACGTCGAAACTATCACTCCATTCCAGATGTGTGCGAAGCGGAACATGAATGCCGTATTCCTGAGAAGTAGGAGGAAACACAGTATTCCAACCAATGCCTCTATAATGAAGACATAGGTGATGCTGTGTATTTCAAGCGGCATCAACGCCTTATAATGGTCTAACGTCCATCGGAACAGAAATATTTTTGGGGTTTTCTCATGAATATCGCCCGATGTCTTCAAAGAGGTTGTTACAATCCAGTAAACCGGGATAAGGTAGATTATGGCGGTTATCGCAATCAGAACTAATGCTGTGTAGTGCCTCAAACGCTTGCGCCTTGCCCCGTGAACTCGGATTTTGTCTCTCTTGACTCTACCTCGTAGGATTTCACCTTCCGCAACCCGAGACATCTTATGCCTCCCTCAGTCGGTTCAGACATTTGACGTAGATGTTGCTAAGTGCGACAATGACAATCAGAAGAATGTATGCCATGGCACACGCTTTTCCTGTGTTGTAGCTCCGAAACGCCAACCTGTAGAGATTCATTGATACTGTTTCTGTCGCTGTTCCTGGTCCCCCTTCATGCGTAAGCACATAAACAATATCAAACATTTTAAATGCATCCATTGTGCGAAACAACAAGGCAATCAGTAGGAGTGGGGAAACCAGAGGTAAGGTAATTCGGCGGAATTTGAACCAGCCGGAAGCTCGATCCACATCTGCCGCTTCATAGAGATATTTTGGCACAGCCGAGAGTCCGGCTAAAGAAATAAGCATCATAAATGGCGACCACATCCACGTATCGACAATAACAACAGCAATCATCGCGATGTTTGGATTTGTTGTCCAGGGAATTGAATCACGGTTTAGAGCGTTTAGAAGAGGGCTTAGAAAATAGTTGACTAGACCGGAAGAATCAGAAGCCAGAATAAAGCGCCAGAACAACCCGACAACAACGGGCGAGAGCATCATGGGTAGGAGGATTAGCGTTGTCACGAATCCCTTAAATTGAAAATCACGATTGAGCAGCAGCGCAAGTCCAAAGCCGATGATAAATTGTGCGGCAACGGCGAGCACAACAAAATAGGCAGTCGTTCTGAAATACTCCCAAATATCGGGATCTGAGAGCAATTGCGCGTAGTTGCGAACGCCGATGAACTTCGGTAGTCGATTGGGAATAGAAGCCTTATAACGATGAAAACTCAGATATAACGACCACAGCAGTGGAAAAATATTCATCAAGATGAGCAAAATCATTGTTGGCATGATGAACGCCATCTTGATCTGATAGTCACTTAATCCGCGAGCAAAACGAATTTTTTGCATAGGTTCTTTTGTGCAAATCAAGCAAGCTGTAATTTAGTCGTCGTAGTAACCTGCTTCTTTAAAGATTTGTTCATGTTTCCGGGCAATCTTATCGAGAGCTGCCTTTGGTGATTTAGCGCCGACCATTACCGCGTTCCAGTTTGTTTGGCAAACTTCCAGAAGGTCCGCGTACTCGGGCACTGCCCAAAAATCCTGAAGGTAAGGCATGCTTTCTGAAAAAGCCTGATTGAACGGTGTTGCATTCAGGAAGGTTTCGGACTGTAGCACCTCCATATGCGGTGTGAATCCACCCAGCATCGCCCATTTCTCCTGTACATCTTTCTGAATAAACCATTTCATGTACTGTTTGGCAACCGATTTATTCTTGGAGTAAGAGGAAATTGACATGCCTTGACCACCGATGCTGATGTAGTGGCCCTTCGGTCCTTTCGGCGCGATAAAGAAACCAGTTTTATCGAAATATTTTGGGTTATGCGCCGGATCGATCGCACCTGCGAAGAAGGCAAAATATTCCATAGCCATCGCGACCTTCCCTGCTTTATAGGCATCTAGGACCTGCTGCCAGTAGTAATTTGGTGCATCGGGCGGGGCGAACTTTATAAGTTCCGCGTAATATTCCAACGCCTTCACTGAATCTTCGTTGTTAATATAGCCATCAATTTTGTACGTTTGTGGGTCGCCGTAGGACCCGCCAAACGACCACATTACCTGCTGGAACCCCATTGTGATGCTGTCGTATTCTTTACTGAAGTATGCCGCAATCCCGTAAAGATCTGGACCTCGAGTGAAGAACTCCGCAATATCGCGCAGTTCCTTGTACGTTTTGGGAGGCGCTAGCTCGTATCCGAATTTAGATTTGAACGCCGTCTGTTCCTTCGCATCCTCAAAGAGATCTTTGCGGTACATAAAACCGTTGATGTCCACCTCCGCAGGGAGCGCCCAATATTTCTTACTCCTTTTCGGATACTCAGCAAAAGCTGTCATTGCTGTATCGGAAATCGAACTGATATCAATATTGTCCTTCATCCAGTCCGTCAACTCAATGTAATGCCCTCCTACAGAGTTTCTGCCAAGCCACTGGCTATCACCAATGACGATATCATAGAGTTCGCTCTTTCCTACAAACGCCGCGGAAATCTTTTCCTGGAAACTTCCCCAAGGGATTTGAATCACTTCAACCTCAATACCCGTTTCTGCAGTAAAATCCTTCGATAACGTATCTAGATAATCCGCGGGCGCCCATTCCGCCCAAACGACGGTCAACGGTTTTTGCGCAAATGTAAACGGGGGTAACAGGATCAGAGCGCTTAAAGTAAGTGCGAAAACATAGATGTATAATCTTTTCATCCAACTCCTCCTAATTTAGTCGTTGAGGTTAAGTAATTTACATATTTGAACTAAGGAATTTGTCGGGCAGGATAGTAACGATTCGTAATCTCGCAATAGGTAATTTTTTGCTCAAATTGGACCAAGATCTGGGAATTTTCGAGCAGACAAGGGAAGGCAACACGCGCGGAGTAAATGATATCGCACAACGCCATATTATTACGATTTTTGTAATTCATTCAATGAAAAATCCTCGCTGCGTACTGAGTTTTGGCTGTCGGGGAAATCGAAAAGATCGGCAATCTGCGCGATTTTCTCGGGAAGTCCTAGGAGATATACTTCATCATCAATCTCAATCCGCATGTCTCCATGTGGATTAGGGAAAACCTGTCCGTTCCGTAGGATTGCAACCACCGACACTTCGTATGTATTTCGTAATGTAATTTCCTCAAGGGTTTTTTCAACAAAAGGAGATTTCTTATCAACGCGCAATACTGAAATCTCAAAATCGGGTAGATGTACGTCCCGGTTGGGAAGAGACAACACATCCTTAGATGGAGTGCGGAACATCTTATAACCATCGGCGCGGACCTCGGCAATGAACCGTTCAATTTGATCATGCGGGACGAGGTACTCCATCAATACCCGAGTGAAAATCTCGACCGAAGTCTCGAACTCCTCCGGAATCACTTCGTTGGCACCGACATGGTAGAGCGGCTCTACTTCAGCAAGATGGCGTGTTCTAACAATAATATGTGCTGCGGGATTCAATGCATGGGCAGCTCCTACGATTCGGCGCGAAGACGCATCATCCGAAATCGCAATTACAACTACTCGCGCGGACTTGATGTTTGCATGGTGAAGCACGGCATCGTGAACAGCATCGCCGAAGAAAATGGGCTCACCATTTGTCCGTGCAGATTGCACAATTTCATTATTCATCTCAATAACGACATACGGGAGGTCTGCCGCCGCGGCCGCCATTGCAACGTTTTGGCCATTGATACCGAAGCCGATAACTATGATATGGTTACTTTGCTCCGGATTTGGTTTCGAGTGGGTTGGTCTCAATCCTGACACTAGTCGTTTTGGAAGCCGCAATCGCAATATCCCATCGGCGACACGCCCGGATACCGAGACGATAATCGGTGTTGCCGCCATAGTTAAAACCGAAACAGCTAGAAACAGTTTATAATTTCCTTCGCTGAGTAGACCGTGTCTTATACCTTCATTCGACAGGATAAATGCAAATTCCCCCATTTGACTAAGTGTGAGCCCCGCAAGGATTGCCGTGCGCAATGGATATCCGAGAGTAGAGGTTACTACCCCTGCGATGATGCTCTTTGCAACCAAAACGCCGATTGCGAGACCGGCAATCAAAAATGGCTTTTCGATCAGAACGTGAAAATCGAGTAGCATTCCTACTGATACGAAGAAGAAGCTAGCGAACACATCCCGAAACGGTGAAATATGACCAAGCGCATCGTGGCTGGACTCCGATTCGGAAACAATCAGTCCTGCGAGAAATGCGCCAAGTGCCAAAGAGACACCGAAAATGGACGTCACCCACGTGACGGCAAGGCAGATGGCGAGAACGCTCAATAAAAAAACCTCTCGACTCCCCGTCCGAAGCACCTGTGAAAGCATTAGCGGGACAACGTATTTTGCACCCACAATTACCACGACAATCATTACCGCGCCCTTTAACAACAGCGAAATGAGTGCTTGGTTCATGTTACTCGCTTCCCCAGCAAGAATTGGAGTAATCAATATCATGGGAACAATCGCGACATCCTGAAATATAAGGATTGCCAGCGCCGTACGTCCGTGAGGTGTTCGAGTTTCATCTCGCTCTTGAAGAAGTTTCATCACAATTACCGTACTGCTTACGGCCGAAAGGCATCCGACGAATATCGCTTCGTTGGCAACCATGCCAAAATGCCGAGCGATAATAAACGTTGCCAGAAGCGTCAATCCTACCTGCAACGGTCCGCCCATAAGTACGATTCGCCTGACCTGAAGCAGAGTACCCAACGAAAATTCAATCCCGATAGTGAACAACAGCAAGATTGTTCCCACCTCTGCGAGAATCTCTACTTCACCATCGGCCTGAATGAGCGCGAATCCATGAGGTCCGGCAATCAGTCCTGTCAAGAGAAAGCCCACGATTGCCGGCACATGGAGCCTATGGCAGACAAGCAGACCGCCAATAGATAAGACGAAAATGATGCAGATGTCATGAAGCAAAGGAATTTCCATAATTCCTCCATGCTTTAATGCGTGGTGACAATAGATATTGGTTGATTTAATTTCGTCGAAGTCGAAGCCTTCATTCAAACTACCGATCAAGTTTTCCCGCCAAAAACATTGTCATGCGAAAGTTCTATCGTATCAATAGCACGCTGCCTTCTCCTAATGCCAGTTACGGGTTCCTAACCGCGAAACCCCAATCACAATCAACCGATAGCGGCAAACCGTGTTTCGTGGTGCAAAGGCAGGAAGTCGTACGGGTTGACGGTAGAGCAAATGCTTACTGACGGCAATTTGCTAGGTCACACTTCTATGTGCCGCACCGATTTTAATAAATACAATTATGAATGAAAATATCCAGTGATGTGAACAACTGTTTCGTTCATATTTCCTCTTGTCACTCCCGCATTTGCAGATGCCTTGACTCGCGTTAATTCGGTTGCACAAACTCAATGATGATGCCATCTGGGGCTTTTGCGCAAGCTACGCCCACAGCATCTGGTCCATCGACAGGATCAGCCACAAACTCAACCCCTTTTCGCTTCAATTTCTCGACGGTTTCCGCTATATCTTCGACCAGTATGGTAAGCCAGCCCAAGCCGGCACCAAAACCGTGGTCGGGGGTTGGGGGTGGCATTTCAATGTCCATCAGTTTAATCAGTGTGTTGCCAGCTTGCAATCGGACTTGATGAAATCCACGCGGCGCAAGCCCGACTGTTTTCGCCAACGGCGCAGAAATGTCGAGTTCCATCACAATCTCCAAGCCCAGCAACTCGTGGTAGAAGCGAAGTGACTCCTCGAAGTTGCTGCAAGTGATGGCAATGTCAACGATGGGACGTTTCAGTTTGAGAGTGGTCATTAAAACCTCCATTCAAATTTTGACTTTAAAGACTGGAGACGAGAATCGGTCACGGAATTACCCGGCGATTCCTCAATGAATGCAATCTAACACCGCGTGGGTATCCGTGACGTAGGCAAACTCGGCAGGTATGGTGTAGCCCTTTCAAAGACCTTGAACCTCTGAAGGGTTCTTAAACGTGACGGTGTCCGTATTGATAGTGCAAACGGAGTAGATCCAATCCGAAGTCATCATCCAAATGGCGCCAGACCGAATGGATATGATTCGCGTCGTTTTGCGTATTGTCATACTCCACAAAAAATGACGGCCCGTGAATCCGATAGTAATGCGCCTCGCCACGTTCTACTCTGCCCGCCCAGGCGAAGTGAATGTCATTCGCACCGGCGTGGCACAACTTCTGTATCTCAATTGTAGCCAGCGAATCGGGAAGTCGATCGATGTACGCTCGAACGAGATTCATCAAAGTGTCGCGCTGGGCGGTTGTCATCGATTCTGTTGCTAACCCTTCAACAGCCTCAAACTCGATCTTCGGCGCTGCCTTCGTGATGATGTCTCTGGGCGCCGTCGTCGAGATGACAGTTTTCTTTTTCTGGTCGCTATTCAGACTGTCCAAGAGTTGACGCGCAAAATCTTCCTCCGCCGACAGGATACGCAGTCCCGCCTTGGGACCATACTGCACCTGTGCGGGGTTAGATCCGAAGAAGAAAGGCGTCGGTGCGATTAACTCTCGATTCACGACGGTAAAATTAACTGAGATATGATGCCCTTCCGTTCGCCAACCCCAGGGCTTTCTGTTTGTGGGATCGCCGAACACGCTAAAATAGTAAAGATTCGGTATCCGGGCAAACCGAGCTGTACCGTCTAGCCGCTCCAAGTCGCCAAGCGTGATTTCTAAATCTATAATCGCCCTCGCCTTTTGATATCCCTTTTGACTCAATCCGCATCTGAGCAACTCGAATGCTGCTGTTTGTTGCTTTTCATTCATCTCTTTCAGCGACAACCCATTGCGTTCAAAATTCTCTCGTGGGAAGTAATGCCAACGCCGGCGCTCAACCTCGTCGAACGGAAATTCTGCCATTTGTCTCAGATTCGGCGTCAGCGACTCCAAAAAATGCACACAGACAGCCGCCATCTGATCTGCGACTTCTGACGCGGAAATCAACGAGGGAAAGGATGATATGTGTGTATGTTCTGGTGGATGAATGTGTTCTGCCATGATATAAACCTTCTGTTAAACGGGAAAGATAATGCCGCGTGAGTGGATGTCTGTCGTAAGTCCCAATTTTCTGCGACCATGAGATTCAGACCCGCATCCTATCAATCTCACTTCTGTTTTTTTCGAGTCTTTAAAACTGAAGCAAATTCAAAACGAATTGGACAGATTATAAGAATTCCTGAAAAGCTTTGTTCGTCCTAATAACCTATAGCCGATCTTTTACCGCTCACCCCCATGGTCAATCTGATTAACCGGATAACGGGGACTCTCACCGCTGAGCACCCGCACCACCTCTTCAGCGGACCAGGCGCGCATATCTCGACCCGAGGCTTCGGAATACCAGCCGATATGCGGCGTAATCATAATACGTTCGTCACGAAGCAGTGGGTGTTCAAGTGGAGGTGGTTCAACCGACAATGCGTCGAGCGCAGCACCGGCAATTTCACCAGCTTGAACCGCTTTTAGCAGTGCGTCTTCGTCAACGAGGGCACCCCTTGCAGTGTTAATCAGGAACGCTGTCGGCTTCATGAGCGACAGTGCCTCTGCATCAATGATGTGGTGAGTGGTGTTCGTCAGGGGCATGTGAAGCGCCACAGAGTCAGAGGTGCGCAGAACAGTTTCACAATCAGCTGCCTGCACCCCCATCTCCTCCATAGACAGGGCGTCGACGTAAGGGTCGTAGGCGATAGCTGTAAGCCCCAACCCAATCGCTTTTTTCGCAACAGCGCGACCAATTCGGCCCAATCCCAAAATACCGAGTGTCTGACCTGCAAGCCGTTCAAGGGGGCGAACCCGCATCGAATCCCATATTCCCTGGCGGGTTAATTCCACCAAACGCGGGATGCGTCTGACGTGGGCGAGCAGCAACGCGATGGTGTGCGTGGACACTTCATCCACGGAGTAATCGGGCACATTGGTCACCCAGATGCCGTATTTGGTCGCCGCGCCGACATCAATGTTGTCAACGCCTGTACCCGCGCGGCTCACAATACGACACCGACGCATATTTCCCAACAACTTAATGGATACTCTCTGTCTTGCGACAATTAAAGCATCAGCTCCGATGGCTGCTTCAATCGCTTGTGGGGTATCGAGGTTACGGGGGTATAATACGGTTGCTCCAACGGCGCTAAGCACATCTTCTTCCACGGTTGCATCTGTAAATTCGTCGTGGGCAACTACGACGATTTGTTTCATGGTATACCTCGTGTTTGGGAAATAAGTGGATGAACATCAGAGAATCGGATTACCCGGTTTCTGCATTCAACATTTCAAGGAAAGCCGTCATATACCCAATCGTATACGCCCGCCCTCGATGTGCCCATAGCGTATCATCTACGACATTGGGGACGTGATCGGGAATCATGAACCCGTTAAAGCCGACTGACTTCAAGGTCTTCATGACTTCAAACATATCGCAGTTGCCTTCATTGACGAAGGATTCCGCAAATTTGGGCACATAGCCCTGGACATCCCGGAAGTGAACGTAAAAGATTTTGCCTCGCTCTCCGAAGTACCGAATCGCATCAATTACTCCCGGTCCCATCTCCGACCATGAACCGACGCAGAAGTCCAAACCATGCATAGGGCTGTCTCCAATCTCCATCCCTCTCTTGAATCCCTCAAAGTTACGGAAAAGTCGTGGCACGCCAGCTAACGATTCCACTGGTGGATCATCTGGGTGAAGCGCAAGTTTCACACCAGCCTCCTCTGCAACCGGGAGAATCGCCTTCATGTAGTATTCATAGTTATCCCACATTTCTTCTTCGCCGAAGACCTGTCCATGAGAGAGCGACGCATCTTCGACAAGCGTCAGGTCGAAGCTCGTGACGGATGCACCGCCCCGACTGGGGGTTGTACTGGACGTGCGCCACACACCATTGGGCATCCAATGGTAACCGAAGGTCTCTACACCTGCTCGACCCATATTGCGGATGGTGGTTGCCATGTTCTCAATTTGTTCGTCCCGACCGGGCAAACCGAGCATAATCTTGTCGTAGAATTGAATCGGAACATTCTCAAGAGCACCTAACCGTAAACCTGCATTTTCAATCTGGGTCCGTAGGTGCAGCACATCCTCAAATTCCCAGTGTGTGTCACCGGGTAACTCTGGGGTATTGAGAAGGACATCATCAACGCCAAGTTGTTTGATAAACTTGAGCCGTTCTTCGCTTAACTGGCTGAATTGACCCAAGCCGAGCCGCATTTGACGTTCCATAAATCATCCTTACTTAATGAAATGTTGCTACCTGATTTAGATTTTTACTAGAAATTGAACCTTTCTCATAGCAAGAATACCAATCATTAGCATTTGGGATATTCACCATGTCTGCTTCTGCCTTTTTTGCATCGCCCTTTGATTTCCAATAAACAATGTCGGTATAATCTCCATTGTTGTTTTTGTGAATTTCCCATTTAATAAAACCGGACTGTTTGCGCATCCAATTTTTTGTAATATCAGTTGCAACATTTAACAAATGCTCTTCAGAAATATTCTCTGCTAACTTCTAACTTATTATATCCTTGTACATATTACTATCCTTAAAAATTAACGCAATTCATAGTTAATGAGTAAAAAGAACATCCAAAATCAATTTATCCAAACGTGTATTCATAGTAGATAGCAAAATTATGGAAACACTCCCAACTGAAGAAAGCTGCTTAGAACACCTAGAGAAAATACGCTGGAAGGACACTCCGTTTTGCCCGCCCTGCGGCAATTTTAAAGTCTCTAGAAAGAATAAGCGGGTAAAACTATCCAGATGGAATTGGTAGAGAAGAAGCGAATCGGCACATTGAGATCAATCTTTGCCGATTGAATTTCATCTCTGCTGGTTTTGATGCACATTCGGCAACGCAACGGTGATCGTTCATCTCAGTACCTATCAATCTGAACTGCGATTCGGACACCTCCAAAACACGGATTGCCATAAAGCGTTATGTGCTGAAGTATTAAAACAGCTTACTGCTGTCAAGCATTATCGTTACGGGTCCATCGTTAATCAACTGGACATCCATCATCGCCTGAAAAATACCCGTTTTAACCGGCACGCCCAGCTTTGTGATGGCTTCTATAAATTCTTGATAGAGTATTATTCCCTTATCTGGATGCGCCGCTGCGATGAAGCTTGGTCGTCTCCCCTTGCGACAATCTCCGTAGAGCGTAAATTGAGAAACAACAAGGATTTCACCACCACTCTCTAGTAACGATCTGTTCATCCGGCCCGCTTTGTCTTCGAAAATCCGGAGATTGGCAATCTTGTTTGCCAGATAATCGACATCGTCGGAAGTATCCTCCTGCGCAACACCGAGGAAAATAAGCAATCCCTGACGAATCTCAGAAATACGTTCTCCCTCCACCATTACACTTGCAGATTTAACCCGTTGAATAACAACTCTCATCGTTTGCCGTAATCGTTGATTCTCACTCAGATTTGCTCATCTTCGTGCTTCTTCGACACGTTTTCTGACACCTCTGTTCACCTCGATCGAAATCGAGGACATCGGAAGCCGTCACTGTCTACCATATTGACGATTACACAACTTCAACTCAATAGTGTTTCATTGGCACCCGAGGTGAATACTGAAAGCAACTGAATTTCATATTCTCTTATTCTAGCATTGTTGTTATTTTTATGCAAGTGAAACAAATATGTGTAAAAATAGTTACCAATTGTATGTGAGTCAACTAGGATTATCCTATAACCGAATTCACGCTGATTCTGATGCAAAATCTTATATACAATCTTGATTGTATATAGTAGGTGTTCAGCGGTTAATTGTCGTGATTTGTGGAATCTTTAATATGCAGGCAACGGATGGCTTCCTCATAAATCTCTTTGAGTGGAATGTGATTCTGTTCGGCAAGACGTTTACAATCCTCGTATTCGGGTATACTTTTGAGTAGCTTGTCTCCGGAATACCCGTGTTTCACTCGAACGACTCCCCATCGTGTTTTGACTTCAGTGAAATGGCGGGAGAGTTTAAATCTTTCAACGGCGGAAAATCTGACACCAAATGTTGTTGTTTCCATGAGGAGGGTTTCCATCATAGCCTCTTGGAGCGTGACGTTGGCGAGCACACTCAGTTTCGTCGCCGCTCGCCCTTTCTTCATCAAGATTGGTGTCAGGAAAACATCAAGCGCGCCCTGTTCAAAAAGCTTCTCCGTCACGTAAGCCATAATCTCTGGGGAAAGGTCATCAAGGTTCGTTTCGATGAGACAGACCTGATCGTGCTCCAAGTCGCTTCTCTTTTCACCGGTAACAATACGTAGGAGGTTGGGTTGTTCCTCAAGGTTACGCGTTCCTGCACCGTACCCGACTCGATCAATGACCATTGCTGGCATAGGTCCAAATCCACGTCCGAGGGCTGTGACAATCGCTGCGCCGGTGGGAGTCACTAACTCTTTGCGGATTTCGGTTTGATGTACAGGGACGCCCCGCAGCAGTTCAAGCGTCCCTGGCGCCGGAACTGGCATCAGTCCATGAGCGCAGCGGACAAACCCACTTCCCATCAATAATGGAGAGGCATAAATCTCCTCGATTCCCAATAGATGTAATCCAATCACAACGCCCACGATGTCCACCATCGAATCGACACCGCTGACCTCGTGTAGGTGAACCCTATCTTTGGGCATGTCGTGGACTCTTGCCTCCGCTTCTGCGAGCCGATCGAAAATCTGTTTTGCACACGTAACAATTCTATCCTCAAGATTGCTGTTGTCAAGGATAGTAAGAACGTCGGAGAGGCATCGACTTGGCTGATGGGTGTGTCCATGGTGATGGGAGTCGCTGTGATGAGTCTTGGAGCGCGAAGACACTGATTGTGATTCGGTTATTTCCACGATTGCTCGTGTGCCCGCAATTCCATGTTTAGTTGTCTTTTCGAAATACAAGGTAAATTCGTCAAGTTTTAATTTTGCTAACTCCACATTCAGTGCGTCTGGTCGGACACCTACATCAACTAACGCACCTAGCGCCATATCTCCACTGATGCCCGAGAAGCAATCAAAATATGCGATTTTCAATGGATTAACCTTTTGGATTGTTTCCTTCAACTGCGTTAATGTATCATAAATGGGTGGAAGGGTTTAATTTCTCCCTGCCCGCCTCTGTTTCCTACCGCGGATTCACTTTTATTGTACCAGATTTAGAAGACAGCTTCAACACGAATGAAAATGATTTGGTGTAAAGAATGAGGTAGTATATGTTCAATGATCAGATAGTTTCAGAACATTGTGATTTATATTTTAGCAGGTAAAGTTATCTCTCATCTGTTATAATTACGACAGCTTAATTCCCGGGGGAAAGCTATGAATACGTATGCAGTCATCTTCACCTTTGTACCCAATGCCATGGAACGGCGCAAACCTTATCGTGAGGCGCATCTGAAGCACTTTTACGAACTCAGAGACGCTGGCCGAATCATTATGTCCGGTCCATGGGCGGACGCATATGATGGCGGGCTTATTGTGTTCCGGGCGGAATCTCAGATGGAAGTAGAGAAGATAATTCAGGAAGATCCCTACTATCAGGCCAATCTATGGCCAGAGATTCACATCCGTGAGTGGAATGTGGTTTTATCATCACAACCGGCGTTTCTGGATGCGATAGCCCGTCCTATTCCGTTATGAAGATCTAGCTAGTACAATTGAAAAGCATAAGATCATGAGAAAATCGAACATTGAAGGAAGTAGGCATGAAAGCATTTGTACTTCATGCGCGTAACCAACCCTTGAAACTGGAAGAAGTAGAAATGCCTGTCCCTGGTCCTGATGAGGTGCTTTTGCAGGTCATGGCGTGCGGCGCCGACATAACCGACTGGAAGATACTTGATGGGTTTGCCTACATACCGAAACTGCCAATTGTACTTGGCCACGAGACAGCAGGCATTGTGGCAAAGGTCGGCAGCCAAGTGACAGGCTTCAAACCGGGCGACCGTGTTGTTGCCTACAACTATTTCTACTGTGGCAAATGCTCATATTGCCGTGCCCGCCGGGAGCAACTCTGCTTGAACATGACCGGTCTCGTAGGAATACTAGAGCGGGATGGTGGCTACGCGGAGTACACGACGGTGCTCGCCCGGCAACTCGTCCTTGTGCCAGAGAACGTGGCGTGGCATGATGCCGCGGTGTGCTGTGATGCGGGAATCACTGCGGTTCATGCTGTTGATAGGAGTGGAGTGAAACTGGGTGAAACTGTCCTTGTCATCGGTGTCGGAGGTGTGGGCGCAGTAGTAACACAGCTCTGCAAGATGGCGGGTGCTCGTGTCGTGACCGTTGACCAGTCCGAGGCGAAGGCACAACGCGCCCGCGAAATGGGTGCCGATGCGGCTCTCAACTCGCGCGAGGTAGACATCACTGAAGCCGTGCACGACCTCACAGAAGGGCAAGGTGTAGACTGTGTAATGGACGTTGTCGGCGTTGAAGAGACTGTGACCTACGGAATGGATTCTCTACGGCGCGGTGGGCGGCTGGTGCTTGTCGGATATACCGAGGAACGCTACCCGCTGAAAGGGGAACAGCTTGACCAAAACGAACTGACTGTCA
Source organism: Candidatus Poribacteria bacterium (assembly GCA_965198175.1). GTDB lineage: Bacteria > Poribacteria > WGA-4E > WGA-4E > PCPOR2b > JAPPKS01. The sequence goes on along the minus strand of OZ240245.1, from coordinate 3,546,164 downwards.
TTGGCACGCGGGGTGGTCGGATGCTCGACCTAATCAATACCGTTCAACTGGTAGCCGCGGGCAAGATTAAATCCATCGTCACCGATTTGTACCCCTTGGAAAAAGCCAACGAGGCTTTAGCATTCTTGCGAACTGGCAAGGCGCTGGGTCGAGTTGTGTTGCTAACACCAGCCGGTCGGAAGGCATTAGGGTAATGCCCCAGCTTACCGCCTATAGGATAGGATCTGCTGTATCGCTTGCAATTGAAAATTTATGCAGTGCTCAAAAATGCGTGAAATTGCGCCTTTCGGATGACAACCCGTGGGGTCAGTCACCGTCTACCCTTTAATTGCTGCAGATCTAGATCGTCAATGCAAAGGGAAAAGTATGCTGCTTATTATCAATTTTGTGTGTCAAAATTGACTAATCGTATTTTCCTAATACCGTTCGGAAGGCCAAAAACGTCCCGAAGGTTAATTCCACTATCAACGAAAGTACAAAAGAGGAGATACAAACATGGATAAGCTAATCATCACTATTACTTCTGACTCAACGATGTGCTGGCCTCGCAATCCCTATTGTCCCAAGCCATCGGATACAAAGGGAGTTGCGGAGGAATACATCCGGTCTGTCGATGCCGGAGCTGCGATTGCGCACACCCACGGCTCATATGAGATTGATACCGAGATACAACCTGACGGACGCCAATTGCAGGTTCCAATCATGGATGGTTGGCGCGACATTACTGATAGAATACGGGCTTCAGGTAACCCAATTCTACAGTTTGGGCTGGCTAGCATCCGGTTAGAGCAAAAGGTCGAGATGTGGAAAGAGTTTCGCCCTGAGATGACTTCCATTAACTTCAACTCGCACGACGAGTTTTTTCAGCCTGACCCTGAGTATCCCCCGATTGCTTGCTACTCCGTTCATCCAATCAACGAACTTAGGGACTACGCCCGCTTGGCTAACAAGTATAATGTCAAACTAGAAGTTGAGTGCTTCAGTCCTGGGGGCTACTGGGCCGTCAGCAAGATTCGTGAGGGCAAGTTTTTCAATGACGATGGTACCTACGAGGAGGAGAAAGGGCTCTTGCCGGAACCGCTTTGGATTGAACTCTTGTTTGGTTGGACCGGACAGGGCTGGATGCCACCAACAGCGCGAGCGCTCAACTTCATGGTAGACCACTTACCGCCGCGCGCTAATTATCATGTGAGTTGTTTGGATCCGGAGGCATACTGGCCCTTAATTACGCACGCCATCGCCCTAGGCGGCCATGTGCGCATCGGATTCGAAGATTGTCCGTACCTTGAACCCGGTACACTTGCCACGAGCAACGCCGAACTTGTGGAAAAAGCAGTCAAAATCGCACGCTCAATGGGACGAGAGATTGCATCGCCAGACGAAGCGCGAGAGATTATCGGCCTGAGCAATTAGGTTGGACAAGCGACAACTGTTCAGGTTTATATAACCCACCGATAGCTACCCTCTATTCTTTCGAACTTCGTGGAGAGGTAGGCAGAAATTTACTACAGATTGTATGAATTATCTGGAAATCAGGAGGATATTTTAATATTAACAGGGAGTAATCGAGAAAGCTGTTGATTGTCTGGCAGCAACTGTGGATCTACAAAGGGTATATCTGTTTGGACGTTATGTTCGTGGAGATATTCAGGAGCAATTGGATATGGGACTATCCATTTCATGGTGTTGCTGTTAGGTGATACTACATTCTGTAGAGAGCATTATAGATTGGAACTGGTATTGGATTCTTCCAACACCTGCCGCAAAAAGCCACTGTGTCTCTCCAACCGGGCAACGGCTTCTTCCTGATCAACCCTCTTCGCTAGCATGACAATCGCAACCTTCGCGCTGCCGTCGGCATGTTGCAATGCCGCTTGCGCCGTTTCGTAATCCGTACCAACTACCTCCATGACGATGCGTGTGCCTCGATCAATCATCTTTGCGTTTGATGCCTGAACATCGACCATCAAGTTGTTGTAAACCTTCCCGACCATAACCATTGAGATGGTAGTTAGCATGTTTAGAACGAGCTTGGTCGCCGTTCCAGCCTTCATGCGGGTTGAGCCTGCAATAATCTCGGGGCCCACAATCGGCGTGATCAACACATCAACAAATGTCGTCAAGCTATCCCCCGGCGGGACACAACAGAGAAAGATTGTCTTTGCACCGATTCGATCTGCCTCTGCTAGCGCACCAAGCACGTAGGGCGTACGTCCACTGCTAGCGATTCCAACGACCGCATCTCGATTGGTAACTCCGTGTTCCCGGATTGTATCTGCACCAGCGTCATGTCGATCTTCCGCCCCTTCCACAGCTTGTCGCAGCGCACGATCTCCCCCTGCGATGATACCTTGCACCATGCTAGGATCAGTGCTGAAAGTAGGCGGGCACTCAGAGGCATCAAGGACGCCGAGCCTGCCGCTTGTTCCGGCACCGATGTAAAAAAGTCTACCTCCGCTTCGAAACACGGCTGTAATTAAATCCACCGCTCGTGCAATTGACGACGCTTCGGTTTCAACGGCTGCAAGTAATTTCCGATTTTCTTCGTTGAAGATCTGTACGATATCTTCTGCCGATTTAAGATCTATATCCATTGAGCTTGGATTGCGCCCTTCGGTGATGAGTTTAGAAAGATTTTCCGGCATTTTAATTTAGCAAAGATGTGTGGGATGAAGACTGTAGCTTTGCCAAGAGTATTGCTCCATAGGCTGGCTCGTGTTTCGCCAAGTCAATCCGGGCATTCGGCGCCATAGGGTGTAAACACTCGCGCAGCAGATTAACAAACCCCGGTTGGTGCGTCATTATCCCGCCACTGAAAACGATATCTGATGGCTGATTTATTCCTAATTTGTGAATCACTACTTGGGTGGCAAGCACAAGCTCATCGGCAGCGTGTTGAATGATTTGTTGGGCAGCCGAATCCCCGCCCTCCATCGCAACAAAAATCAACTTTGCAAGCGTGGAAACCTGATCTTTGCTCGCATTGTGCACCCAGCGTATGAGATCGCTTGGTTGTCGCTGTCCAATCTCGTTGAGCATCATATCCGTAAGTTGTGTAGGTATGCCGCGTCCATCTGCCGCCCGTGCAATCGCTCGGAGTCCACAAAGCACGATGCCGTAGCCACTCCCCTCATCCCCAAGCAGATGTCCCCAACCGCCGGAGCGCGCCTCCACGCCGTCGGAGTTAACTCCGTAGACGATTGATCCTGTTCCAGAGACTACAATAACGCCCTCTAGCTTACCGGTTCCACCGACTAACGCAATTTGCGCGTCATGTGTCAGAATACAGTTTCTGTGAATGCCGATTTCATTGCAAATCCGTTTTATTACTTCCCCATCGGCTGGGCAAGCAAGTCCTGCCATGCCCAAACAGGAGCCGATACAATTCTCCAGTGTCACATTCGCCTGAGCTAGCAACTGTGAGATGAGATCTTCCAGAACTTTTTTCGTTTGCGTTTTCCCAACAGTGTGGTAGTTAGTAGCACCAACTGCAACTCTTGTGTGAACTTGTCCTGTTTGGTCCGCGAGAATCCCAACTGTTTTCGTACCTCCACCATCAATGCCGATGATATAGTTCACTTATACCTCCGGGAGGAAGTGATAAGAGATGTGTTACATAAAGTCTAGAATCCTACCCAGAAAGAAAAAAACAATCTATCGTAGTTCTGTCGAATTGTCAAGAGCTAATTTCGTACTATTGCAAGTTTGACATTTAAGGCATATTCCGATATCCTTGAGCGGACACTTTATTCCGCATTTCACATCTCAAAAAAACTGCTATCCCTGTGCTTGCGCCTTTAGGCATGATACAAGGGGAAAGTGGAGTGAAGGATTCCGAATGATAATACCGTACATGACAACTAATCACGTGGAGGATAAGCATGACACCAGAACTAATCGCCGACTACGAATGCGTGACAGGTGAAGGTCCCTTGTGGCATCCCGCTGAAAGGCGTGTATATTGGACTGACATTCCTATGGGGCGGATGTTCCGTTACAACCCGGCAACAGGGGGGCATGAAAAGTTTTACGAAGGTGAAGTCGTGGGCGGATTCACAATTCAGGTAGACGGTTCCCTGTTGCTATTCATGGCAAAGGGTGCAATTGCCATCTGGCGGGATGGGAGGCTCCACTACATCTACGAAGAGATTCCGAATGAACGTGAGACGCGCTTCAACGACGTAATTGCTGACCCGGTCGGTCGTGTTTTTTGCGGAACGATGTCAACCGCAGACCGCCCTGGCCGACTTTATCGTCTCGACACGGATGGGAGGTTAACCGAGTTGCTTGACGATGTCGATATCTCAAACGGTATGGGATTTACACCTGACCGAAAGCAGATGTACTATACCGATACGCCGAAACGCGAAATTTACCTATTCGACTACGATCAGGATACGGGCGACATCACAAGCCGGGGGGTTTTCGTCCGGACTCCGGAAGGCGAGGGCATGCCGGATGGAATGACGGTTGATGCGGAAGGATACATTTGGTCTGCACGCTGGGATGGGAGTTGTCTCGTCCGCTACTCGCCTGACGGTAGAGAGGACCGCCGCATCGAGTTTCCGGCAAAGAAAGTGTCCAGCGTTATCTTCGGCGGTGAGGATTATACGGACATGTATGTCACAACCGCAGGAGGCGATAATAAGACGGAAGAGGGGTCCGGCGCCGGTGCGCTGTTTCGAATTAACGTGGGAATCCGAGGCGTGCCAGAATTTCCATCCCAGATTGGTTGCTGATGAGGTGGTTGCGAAATCATAAATGTACCAACGCCGGTAAAACAACCCGTATTAGTTGTACAGAATCACGCAACCTTTTAACAAATCGTTGGTTTGTGAGCTACTGACGCCGCATATACCTGTGCGAACACGTTATGCTTCCTATTGCCGCCTGTTTGCATGGACTTCCATCCGGTGTTTGCCCCAAAGAGCTAGCTCTCTCTCCATTGTCTGTTCGAGATGAATCATGATTTTGGGCGAGGCTTGCTCAAGCATACGCTTTGAGTAGATGGGCTGCCCCGTGCGACACGTGAACTCAAGAAATGAGTCGAGATCTTTTAGCTCGGCATCGGTCCGAGCCCGGCAGCCAACGTTGATTGCGAACATACGCCTGTACGCGTTGCCGCCAAAAGATGCGTGAAAGGTGTTGTGGTTGAAGAGCACAACGTCACCGGGCTCATTCTCCAGCGCCATGGAGGGCATCTTCGCTCTAAGTTCAGGCAGGCTGTCCCGACCGCTTGTTTTCCGGCGGACCTGTACGTTTGCCCATTCGTACACATGATCCCGCCAAGGTCCTAGGAGGTGACTTCCCGGAATTACTCGAAGGCAGCCGGTTTCTTGTGTCAAAGAATCCAAATACATCCCGAACTTCATAGACATCCACGCATGACGATCGCTGTCCGGGTGGAAATCTATCTCGTCCGCGTAGTAATGGCCATCACTGCCAAGATAATTGAAATCTTCGCCTACCAACGGGGTAAGAGCGCCGCGCACCTTCGGATGCTCCAGCAATCGCATCAAACGGTCGCTCAGGGCGATAAATGGGATGAGATCTACTGTACGCTCACCGTCCGGCTCTATGTCGAATTCAACGAACAGCTTCGCGTGCTCTTCGGAGATCCAGTCAAGCTCATCGCTCATGAATCCCGGTAGATGAAGGTAACCAAACGCCTCGAAAAATGCCACTTGTGCTTCTGTCAACGCCATAAGTTCCTCCTTTCGAATAAGGAACCACCTATCTCAAATCATCCGTGTCTCCCATGTTTCCAGCCTTGTCGTCTTTTCTAAATCCGTTCGTTTCCGACTTTATTCTTTCCCGGCAATTACTACGGTAAATTCTCCCCGCGGCAATACCGCTTGAAATTTCTCGATGGCTTCGTCCACATTCCCTCGAAAAATTTCCTCAAATTTTTTCGTCAACTCCCGCGCAACTGCAATCCGTCGATTCCCGAAAAGCTCCATGACATCTTGTAGAAATGGGATTAGTCGGTGGGGAGATTCGTAGAATATGAGAGTTCGCCTTTCATCACTCAGCCCTTCCAAGTGTCGCCTCCGTTTGCCCGACTTCGGTGATAGGAAACCTTCAAAGACAAAGTTGTGCAGCGGAAGCCCAGCAACCGAAGCCGCCGCTATGCAAGCGGAAACTCCGGGGATTGGAACCACTGGAATATCTGCTTCAATGCACTGCACCAGAAGTTGATACCCGGGATCTGAAACTGCTGGTGTACCCGCATCCGAAACCAAAGCGATTGTATCTCCGCCTTTCAGTCGTGAAATCAGTTTTCCGCCTTTTCGGACTTGGTTGCCCTCAAAGAGGCTGGTGATTGGTGTGTGGATATCGAAGTGTGCAAGCAGTTTACGGGTACGGCGGGTATCTTCAGCAGCGATAAGGTTCACCTCTCTGAGGGTGCGCAAGGCTCGCAGGGTAATATCTTCCAGATTGCCGATCGGCGTGCTCACAATGTAAAGCACGCTGTTTCGGGCGTTGGCATTGGTGGAAGTTGGCATTCTCAGTCCTTCGTTTGACCCCGGTGCAAGACGAAAAGAAGATGCCCTTGTTTATGACTGATGCGGATGAATATTTTCAAAAAATATGAGAATCTGAGAGTCCACAATCTTTCGACCACATCTTTACCTTCGTCGGTAAAGGCATTTTAAGCCTCGTAGGTACGAAACAAAATGTCAAACACAGGACGTTCATCGACGCGATAATTGAATGTTTCTTGACACATGATGATTTTCCCATTTCCATCCTTGAGCTTGAGGCGGGTTTTAATTCTGATGCTTGGAATGAGTTCATCGAGAGCGAAGATTTCATAGAAATCCTGTCGTTCATCAGGTTTTAGCGTTAAAGGGAGGTTATTGCGGAGTAAACTCGGGAAAATGACTGCTTGAGGAACATCGTACAGGTTGGTATCGTGCCACTTGCGGCCGATTTTCGATTGTAACTGTGATTCTTGAATCGAAACTGGGACTTGATCGTTATCATTATAAATCCGGAACGAGATTAGAAACAACAAATATCCACCGCGGGTAATGAAGCAATTCGTCTGTCCTTCCAATGGTTCAACCCTTATATCCGGTGCCCGCCACCTCCGCCGCCGGCTTCCCCGATTTGTCTGGTTCACCCGAATGTCATAAATCCACTTTGCGGTTGAGAATAAGAGAGCGATAATGCTGATAATGAGAGCGATTGTTGAACGGTCCACTTGTGAATAAGTTTCAGACAATAAGGAGGCGGCTTGCCTCTACTTGATAACGTTCAAGTCTTTGGCTTCCTACGTACGGTAGTCCTGCATTTCCATAACCCCGTTTGACATCTGTATTGCAGTTGGGTAAAATCTTGGACATTAAAGCTAAGTCCCGATGACGGAAAGGACCACGGATTTCATCTTGTTCTTGCAATCATGCCACGAAAAAATAAAATCCTCAATATCGGCGATAGCGCGCCATTATTCACCTTGCGGTCTGTCCACCGAGAAGAGGTCAGTCTCGAAACGTATCGCAATAAGCAGCACGTCATTTTAGCCTTTTTCCGAGGAACATGGTGACCCAACAGCCGTCGCCAGTTAGGCGATTTACAAATTCATCTGAATGAATATATCAGTTTTGGTGCCGTAGTAATCGGTGTCATCGCGCAGTGGCCACGAGAAGTTCGCCGTTATACTGAGAGGCACGACATCACCTTTCCACTACTCATTGATAAGGACCGGCAAGTAATTAAGAGCTACGGGGTATATCATTGGCTAGGATTTGACGCTTATAACATTGCTCGCCCCTCGACATTCATAATTGACAAGGCGTGTAGCATCCGGTTCATTCATGTCGGCTCACACCAGTTTGACCTCCCTACACATACTAATCTCGTCGCGTGTGTGAAAACCTTAATATAGATGGACACGCCTTACATTCTGTGTCTTGACTTCTGTCAATTAGGAAATTAAAGTGTATCTCGAGTTAGTTTGTTCAGGTTCATTAACTGGGTGTTATCCGCGATGACAATAAGCGCGTCTCCCTCATCCAGCCTGAGTGCGCCAGAAGGGTTATAGATATAATCTCCCGCTCGATTGCGGACAGCCACAACCGCTAGACCGGTTTCATCTGGGATGCCGGCTTCGCTGAGGGTGAGCCCTATAAAAGGTGATTCGCTCTGGATAATGGATTCTGAAAAACGCGTCGTCACATGGTGTTTGAGCATATCGTCCAGAAAATCAACCACCATCGGACGTATGACTGTCGAAACCAATCGCAATCCTCCAATCTGATCCGCGAGGACGACGTCATCTGCACCCGCTTTCGCTAGCTTGGCTCGCGAACTTTCCTCGACAGCTTTCGATGTAACTCTCAAACTCCGATTAAGCTGTTTTGCGGATAAAACGACAAATAGATTGTCTTGATCTGTCGAAAGAGAAGCAATCAACCCGCGCGCTCGATCGATACCAGCACGCATAAGCACTTCATCTTCCGTGGCATCGCCCTGAACATAGAGAAAATCTCTTGTTTCGAGCAAATGTTCAATCTGGATTTGCTCTCTTTCAACAGCGACGAAGTCAGCGTTCAAGTGGATGAGTTCATCAAGTGCATGAACCCCAGTATCGCCTATCCCACAGACAATATAGTGGTTTGAGAGTTTATCAATTGATTTTTCCATTCGTCTCTTCCAAAAAACCTTTTGTAACCGACCTTCAATAATGAAAGCGGTTGCCACACTAAGACTGTATAAAAAAACGCCAATTCCTCCAAGAACCAGCACAACCGTGAAAATTTTCCCCTCATCGGACATATTGTAATCTGAGTAGCCGACAGTTGTCAACGTGATTACTGTCATGTAAATCGCATGCGTCAACGTCCAATCCCCGTGGGGATTATCATTCTCAATAATCGAATATCCTACTACCCCAATAATAAAAATGGAAATTGCGGAAAGAATCGCGATTATAATGTTTCGTTGATACTCCAATTTACTCGCCTTCCATTACCAAGTCTCCGGAGAGTTTGTCCAGATAGGGTTTAAGAAGCAGGATCGGTAATTCACATTCTCCTGATGGTCCGCAACCAGGCGACCACCAATTTTTGGTCGAACTTCATGTTAACATTCTACGTTTCACGCTCCCTCCATCTGGCGATACTGAATCGACTCTAATTGCGATTTCACCCGCTCGGTTTGGTAGCGTAACACTAGTAAAAACACGTAAAGAACAGTAAGCGCGATCCATGTGATTAGCCATGTTTTGAACATTGTCGGCGGAAGATTAATTTTGGTTTCTATTCCTGGATGTAACTTGTCTTTCCAAAGTTCGACTGAGAAGTAAACAATTGGGACATCAAGATAAGCAAGGATTCCCAGGACCGCCGAATAGACCCTCCGTTTCTCCTCAGGCAGCGCGGATCTCAGAATAAAGTAGCCTGTATACATCAGCCAGAGGATGAGTGTGCTGGTTAATCTTGGTTCCCAATTCCACCATGTATTCCAGGCATACTTTGCCCAGATTGGACCTGTCGTCAAAACGATTGTACAGAAAACGATGCCAAGTTCCGTCGATGCGACGGCAATCATATCATATTTGTCGTTACGTTTAATCAGGTAGAAGACGCTGCAAAAACAGGTCACACCGAAAGCAAGGAATACAGTGAACGCTGAAGAAACGTGGAAGTAGAAAATCTTCTGGACTTCCAGCATCGTCTTTTCAATTTGGGCGTAGCTGAAAACGAAACAAAGGGCAGTAAACAGACAAACCGCTGTGAGAATGCCGATGAGTTGAGTACGGACCACTTTCTTCAATCCTTCCAATTGATGAATTTCATTTTACGTAAAACATTCTCCGTGCTGTGTATGATTATCGCTAGGTTTTACATCCCACATATTAGAAATTGTCACTCTTCAATCACGAACTCAAAGAGAAGATAAGAACTCACCAGAAATACAAGGCTATAGACAACTAACAGTGTAATCCAAAACGTCCCTTTTAGTGCACCGATTGTCAACAGGGAGACGGTGCATTTTGCCCCGGCCATGATGATGGGAAGAATCAGTGGCAGCAGAATCACGGAAAGTAGGCTTTCATTACCATGTGTGCTGGTAGAAATGCCCGATACGACTACACCTACTGCACAGAAACCCAGTGTGCTGATTGCAAGAACACCCATTAGCTTCAGCAGTATCTGAGGGAGCTTTTCCTGTAAATCTGCCGGTAAGGTATCAAATACATCCAAAAATTGTAGCGCAATTAAGGTGACAATGACTTCTAGCGTCGTAAGGAGAACCAAGTTGCTCACGACCTTGGAGAGGTAGAAATTGCTCGGATTAATCCCTGTTAGTCTTATCCCATGCAAAGCGCCGTCGGCACGTTCAATCTCGAAGGATCGGTTGAGCGTAATGATACCTGCGAACGCAAAAGCGGCCCACAGCGTGCTGGCAGCGAGTTTTCCGTGCTCATGAGCATCCTCGGGAAATATAGATCCGAAAGCAAAAATGAAAATGAGTACAACCAGTACGCTGAATACGAAAATTAAGACCAGCGTATCCTTCGTGCGAAATTGCAGTGCGAGATCCTTGCGAATGAGCCAACTAATCTGATGGAATCCATTCATATAGGGAATTGCGTGAAATCAGTTTTCCTTATCTTAAGACTAGTATGCACACTAGAAAAGAGTAGATTAGTATATCATGTTGGATAGAGTTAGGACAAGGAATTTTGGCATTTCATCTATTTGAGAGATGTTATCTAATCTCGGCATATACCTATCTCTTAGCGGATTATCACAACAGAAAAGAGAAACAAATGTGAAGTCATAAGATTATTTTTTCCATGTCTTGGAGACCGCATTTTGCTCTTGAAGAATTGCGCAATTCTGAGGTAACATACAACTATTGTTGTTAAAGGTCGCCCATTAACTCGGTTCACCTGGATGAATCCGTCCAGAAAATAGGAACCCCTTTACCCCAATAACAACCCAGTCGCTTCAATTGCTAAGATGTTGATCGTTGACAAATCAACAAGTCAATATGTGACATAGTGATGCGTAGGGAGAATCTGTTATCCGCTAGCTACGCATTGTGCACGGGAGTATTACATGAAGACATTACTGCTTTTACGTCATGCGAAGTCGAGTTGGAAACACCCAGAACTACCGGATCATGACCGACCACTCAACAAACGTGGCAAGCAAGACGCACCACGTATAGGTGGGATTGTTCGTGATAAAGGGTTGGTACCCGACCTGATAATGAGTTCAACAGCCAAACGTGCCCGAAAAACGGCTAAAATCGTCGCCAAGACTTGTGGTTACGCAGGTGAAGTTGAATTGACGCCGGCCTTTTACCACGCTGGTCCAAGAACATACATCGAAGTTTTATCCCATCTATCCGACGATTATCAGCGGGTCATGCTCGTGGGTCATAATCCCGGTATGGAAGAGTTACTAGGAATATTGATAGGAAGGATGGAGCTTATTCCCACCGCTACTTTAGCTCTGGTTTTGTTGCCGCTTGCCCAATGGCGAGAACTCAATCATGAAACGACAGGTAAGTTAATTAATTTGTGGCGACCGGGAGAATTCGTGCAGTAAGAATCGAAAGCGTCCACGGAATGTAAGGGAGTTGACACCCAACCGAACGAGTGCTATAATGGCTTGTATCGGGACAAGTTGTCACGGCAAATGGATGGGGCGAAAACGGAATTACCGCCCAACGAAATAGAAGGTGCCAGTGCAAAATCCGAAATCCATTGAGCCCGATATGGTCGCCATCCCTAAAGGCGATTTTCTCATGGGGAGTGCAAGTGGTGCAACCAACGAATCACCGATTCATTGTGCATGGGTTGATGCGTTCGCAATTGCCAAATACCCTGTGACGAACCGCGAGTATGCAATCTTTCTGCAGATGACAGGGCATACACCGCCCCGGTTTTGGGGAGATCCCAAATTTCAGGAAGAAAATCAGCCGGTTGTTGGACCAAGTTGGTATGATGCTGTTGCTTATTGTGAATGGTTGCGGGATTTTACATGTAAGGCGTATCGCCTGCCGACGGAGGCGGAACGCGAAAAGGCAGCGCGGGGTGGGTTGGAAGGATGTGAGTATCCATGGGGAGATGGGCTGCCGTCAGATCACCAAGGTGGACGAAATGCCCCACATTTTCTCATTGGAACCGACGGCCCCAATGGCTATGGTCTGTACAATACGTCGGAAGGCGTCCACGAATGGTGTGCAGACTGGTACGATACTTCCTATTATATCATCTCACCGACTCAAAATCCAATAGGTCCCACGCATGGGAGCCGGCGAGTAGCACGTGGAGGGTCATGGCGGCATCGCATCCGTTTCGCCCGCTGCGCGGCACGCAGCAGTCTTGCGCCTGATAAACAGTTCAGTGATTTTGGGTTTCGCTGTGCAATGGCAATCAATTGAAAAAAAGAGAGTGGAACGAAGCGGCAACATGGAAGAAACTACCGCGGATCTTCTCCTCACGGCTAGAGGACTTAGAAAACATTACCCGGTTAAAACAGGGATGCTCCAGCACACGCGCAAATTAGTGAAGGCGGTCGATGGAGTGAACCTTACTGTGAAGCGAGGTGAAACGCTTGGGCTTGTTGGTGAAAGTGGGTGCGGAAAAACAACTATCGGGCGACTGTTGGCGCGTTTAATCACACCAACTGCCGGCGAAGCGGAAATGTACATTCATCCCCAAAAGCAACGAGTCGCTCATGACCACTATCGCATCTTCGACCTCAACAAGTCGGATTTACGTCAGCTCAGGCGCCATATTCAGTTAATCTTCCAGGACCCTTACGGTTCGCTGAACCCGCGCATGACAGCAGAGCGAATTCTTGGCGAACCGTTGAAGATTCACCAAATTGTGTCGAAAGCGAGGCGGGAAAATCGCGTCCGCGAACTTCTTGGACTCGTTGGACTGCATTCCGGTCATATGCATCGGTATCCGCATGAGTTCAGCGGTGGGCAGCGACAGCGTATCGGCATTGCGCGGGCTTTGGCGGTGGAGCCAGATCTAATCATTGCTGATGAACCTGTCTCGGCGCTTGATGTGTCTGTCCAATCCCAAGTCATCAACCTGCTGCAAGAACTGCAGATTCGTTTTGATTTAAGCTACATCTTCATCTCACACGATCTTAGTGTTGTGCGGCATATCAGTCACCGTGTCGCCGTGATGTATCTGGGTCAAATTGTCGAAATTACGGATAAAGAGCGGTTGTATAAAAATCCAAAACACCCGTACACACAAGCGCTGTTATCCGCTATTCCCATTCCAGATCCGAAAACCTCCCGTAGCCGCATCATTTTGAAAGGAGATACGCCTAATCCAGCAGATGTGCCATCAGGCTGTCGATTCCACCCTCGATGCCCAATTGCTCAAGCTGACTGTGCGGCTCGGCTGCAACACCTCGTCCAAGTCGAGCCTGGGCATGAAGTCGCGTGTCATGTCGTCAGCGGATAACCTGGACGATTTGGTTAATCCGCGAATGAATGATGAGAGTCTTTCGACATTTCTGCTCAAATTTTCAAAGTTAAGTTTATAACACATAACAGATTTCAAGGAGGATCATTCACATGCAACCGATGTCTGTTGGGATTATGCTAGGTGTTGGCGATGACCCCGACACGAGCTTGGAAAAAGTAAAAACCATTGGTGTAGATAACGTCCAAATGGGCTGTCCCCCTGACCGGTACTTCGTGCCCGATCCACAAGAAAAGCTAAAGCAGTCAATCGCGGTCTCTGGTATCACGATTACGACGGTGTTCTGTGGCTTCGCAGGGGAAAGCTATGCAGATATACCAACCGTGAAGCGAACCGTTGGCTATCTGCCCGCCGATTATCGCACTGAACGCCTCGCAAAAACAAAGCGAATCTCCGATTTCGCCAAGAATCTTGGCGTGGGGCAAATTGCAGCCCATGCTGGCTTCATCCCAGAAAGTCCTACCGATCCACTTTACACGGAGATGGTGAAAGCAATTCAAGAGATTTCCGACTATGTGAAGCGAAACGGACAAATTTTTTCGCTGGAAACAGGACAAGAAACTGCACCGTCATTACTCCGATTTTTGAAAGATGTCAATCGAGGCAATGTGAAGGTCAACTTTGATCCGGCAAACATGATTCTTTATGGTTCTGGCGAACCGATTGAAGCCCTTGAACTACTCAAGGACTTCATCGTGAGTGTGCACTGCAAGGACGGGAAATGGCCTACAGAAGAACATAAATTGGGGGTCGAAACGCCGCTTGGTGAAGGTGATGTTCGAATGGATCGGTTTATTGACAAACTTAAAGAGATTGGCTACGCAGGACCATTGACGATTGAGCGAGAGATTTCTGGCGATCAGCAGATCCAGGATTTGATTAAAGCCAAGGAACTGCTTGAAAATCTGAGAGATGGGGATTAACGAACTAGAAGAAGGCGAAGCGAAAATTAGAATTTACAGATCACGTATCGCGTCTCACTTATGAAGTCTCCACTGATTTGCATCGTTGGCCCAACTGCTGTTGGTAAAACGGAAATCTCGATTCGCCTAGCGCAGTGCATTCATGCCGAAATCGTCTCGTTGGATTCGCGGCAAGTCTATCGGCAAATGGACATCGGTACTGCAAAACCAACTTCCGAACAACAACACGCTGTGCCACATCATCTCATTGATTGCGTAGATGTTGATCGACCTTTCTCTGCTGCGGACTATCAACGGTCGGCTGATGCAGCGATTGAGGACATCTGTAGACGGGGGAAACAGCCCCTGATTGTCGGAGGGGCAGGCTTGTATTTTCGCGCTTTGGTTGATGGGCTCTTTGAGGGACCTGGCGCAGATGCAGAAATCCGAGCTAGACTTAAGCAAGAGACAAAGGAACACGGTACAACAGATCTACATGAACGCCTTCACCGCTGCGATCCGGAATCCGCAAATCGCATCCATCCCAACAACCTCGTGAGAGTGATTCGTGCGCTAGAGATCTATGAATTGACAGGAAAACCAATTTCGTCATTTCAACGGCAGTGGAAGCGTTCTGTGCCGCGTAACCCGTTCCACGCTTTTGGACTCTATCTGCCGAAAGATTGCCTCTATCGTCGAGTTGAAACGCGTGTGGATCGGATGCTAGAAAGAGGACTGATCGGAGAGGTAAAAGGGCTATTAGCTGGAGGTTGTCCCCGTAATTGTGTTGCTATCCAGAGTTTCGGATACAAGGAAATCGTTGAGTATCTTGACGGAAAGCAATCGCTCGACGAGGCAATCACGCTGCTCAAAAAGAACACCCGTCGCCTAGCGAAGCGACAGTTGACATGGTTTCGCAACGATGCGCGGATTCAATGGATTGACCTTTCCCAGTTTGAATCAATAGATCAGGCTGTGGACAACCTTCTGTCTCAAACTCAAAGCGCGGTCCGCGTTCTAAAGAGCTGACGTGCTAAGAAGTCAACGAAGATTGCCGCGATTGAGTTGAAATGTCTTCATCATAATCTTGCGTTTATCGGACGGGGTCCGTGGATGAACACTAGTGAAAACCTTGGCAGCAATCTTGATGCCGAAGAACAACCTTTGATACAAGACGCGGTCTAAAGTGTCAATCTTCGCCACGCTTAACTTCGTGTCTATTTCAAGTCGTCGTCTGTCGGCCAAATGTTGGAACTTCCCAACCCAGCGCCCTTGGGTCCTTCATCGAGCCAGTCCTTCACGGTATTTCGCCACTTAATGAAGTGAGGGGCTTGGCGATGCGCTGCAAACGCTGCCTCATCTACATAAACCTCGTAGAGCCAGATCCGATTCGGGTCGGCACCATCTTGAATCACATCAAATCTCAGACAGCCAGGTTCATCATTCACAGATCCTTTGGCGTCGTCCAACATCGCTTCTATGAACGCATTTTTGTGCCCATCCTTAATCTGAATTGGTGCGATGATAACATACATAACCTTTCGCCTCCTTGTACACATTCGGGTGTTTGGTTTTTGCCCCTAAAGCCGTAGCCTATCACAATTTGGGATAGATGTCGAGTTCATAGTTGTGCCTTACTCCTCTATCTGGGAGAGAGGTTCTGTCTTACTTAGGTTGGCAGATGTATCGTCTGCATCAATCGCTCGCTGAACCCCATCTGATTCTTGGTAATCTCCAGGGTAACCGCTAACACAAAGAACTGCAACCCTTCGAAACCGGTCATTTGTTGCGCATCCTTCTCGGTGGTCACAATCAGATCTGCGCCAATCTCATCGGCTCGAGTACGAATCTGCCTAAAGTCTTCTGAGCAGTAGTGATGGTGGTCGGGGAATGCGAGGAGCGTTACCTGCTGGGCGTCGTGTTGGCGGAGCGTTTCGGCGAAGGCGCCGGGGGCACCGATACCGCACACGGCGAGTACACACTGTCCGCGTAGTCGATCAAGCGGGGCAAGATGCTTCGATTCCAATTCGAAAAGTGTCGTTGGACGGTGACGACTTTCGTAGATCTTTTGCTGATCCACGATTCCCTCAAGTACGGAACTTTCCGGAGCAGAAGGTTTTGTACGCTGAAAAGTCGGATCCTGTCGCTGGGTGCGTGTGAGTAACACGATGCCCGCGCGTTTCAACGCGGAGCGCGGCTCTCTCAGTGTACCTGCCGGTAGTAGTGTGCCTGTGCCAAAAGGTTGTGTGCTGTCCACCGTAATGATGTCGAGATCGCGTTTTAGGCGACGATGCTGGAAGCCGTCATCCAAGATCAGTATCCCCGGCGATTCGCCCCACATCCGAATGGCGGCACACCCAGCGGCGTAGCGATCTTTGCTAACGATGACGATGCACCCGGGTACAGTGCGAGCAATCATTATCGCCTCGTCACCGCTTTCCTCAATGGAGCCGCAAATCTGATTGCCGTCCGATACGACTGTCATTGCTGTCCGACTTTGTCGGTGATAGCCGCGCAGCAATATCCCCACACGATATCCCTCAGCTTGAAGATGCTTGGCAATCCAAATTGCCGTTGGCGTTTTACCGGTGCCGCCAGCAACGATGTTCCCCACGCTGATTACGGGACAGGGTAAACGTTTCACCGTAAGGATTCCTGAACTGTACAATCCGTTCCGAAGCCTAACAGCAACGCTGTAAAGCCAACTTAACGGTGTCAGCACACCCCGGATAACGGCGGACGCAATACCCATTCGCCTTCCAGTGATGACGCCATAGAGAAATGTACGTATCTGCATCGCTGCTAGTTGAAGGATTTTCATACAGTCAGTCGGTTCTCAACAAATGTCTGGAATTTGCCGTACACAAGAGTTATGCTCAAAATCGAGCATTCAACATCATGAAGTCGCAATAACTTCATTAAAACCCTACAGTTTCCTCACGAAGCTCTTGCGTGCTTGTTCGTTTATTTCTTGCCACCCCTCAAAGTACAAGCAAATACCCTGGGTTTATGAAGAGTGCCCATAACTGAAATCGGTCAAGATAGAGGCTATCGTTTCAAAAAAGGTTCAATCTCTCTAAAAGAAAATCTGTTATGCCCTATCCAAACGAGGAGAATTATATCCAATTTCCGTCTCAATTGCTAAAGGAATTTAAAACAAGAATCGAAATCTAATCTCATTGCAGCGGCTCGTTGGTCAGGACATATTTTATACAATATATCCGCTCTATGACTGGGTTTCGCAGCTTTTTGACATCTCAATCGTAAGTATAATTTGGGGCTGAAAATAAAATCAAAAATTGAATGCGTTTATAACAGGCTTCTGGGGTTTCTCAGGGGACGGTGTATAAATTTTATTTTCAGGATTGCTGATATTCATCAAGATCGAATACTTTTGAGATTTCCCCGCCTATTCATATGTAACAGTGAGATATAAATAGGAGGCGATCGTCTAATCCTGTAAAGAACCGCTGTAAAGCGTAATTTAACCCTTGAAAAGGAGAACAAAATGAAGTTTATTTCTGTCATTTTTCTAGTTTGTTTTTTGGGTTGCAGCCATGAGCATCCGCTGACCGAACATGAACACAACGAAGCGCCTCATGAGCATGAATTAGCTGAACACAAACACCCACTAGAAACACATGAGCATCAACATAGTCACGAATTTATTGAACATGTTCATGAGTTAATCAGTCATGAACACCAGCCTAAATTTGTTGAGCATGAACATGACACGCCAATAGTTGAACCCGAAATTGATAAGGATTTAGAAAGACTGTATAGTGAGCTATCGGGAAACTACACGCTTGTAGAGATTGAGGTCTGGAGCAATGACGAGGGGCTTACTAAACTAACGCCACCCCAAGTAAGCGGAAGCTTAGTCATTGACGGATACAAAATGAAGACAACGCTTGACGGACAAACTTATGTCTCTTATTACACTGTTGAACCAGACGGAGATGTGATAGGGTCTTACTTAGACAGCGATTTTAAATTTTTTAATTTTGTCGGTCTTTATAAATGGGACGGGAAAATGCTTTCAATCTCCTTGAACGCGAATGATGGGAATGCTGTTAATCTCGTGTGGCTTAGGATATAGTTAAAAAGCCGTTTTTGAAACAAAGGCATCTATTTCTTGAAATGTTTATCTTGGATTGTTTATGATGAAATGGCAGACCTTTTCCCCCCTAACTGGGGTGGGTGATTTGCTACCAGCGATGGTGATATGGCTACACTTAATAGCGATTTAGCTGACACCAAATCCGAAACAACCAAGAAAAGGAGGAAATTACTACGGGAAGGATGACTATTGAGATTCCGCTTAACCTATTGCACGCTACCATTCGCTCTATTGAACATAGAGATAACCAAATTACTGTACACAGGGATTATACAGACGGTAAATCTTTAGTGCAGACATTCAAAGACTCGGATAAGGTAAAGGAAATTGAGAAAAACATAAAAAAAGTCTTGGGCGAATATAAACCTGACCATGGAAGAATTAGTTTAATTCGGCACAAGGTGAATTAGACACTTTTACTAGGTTCTGTTGACATTTGGTTATAAGGTTGGCATAATAGAAGAATGATGCCCATAACTTTACCTGACGACCAATGGAGAAAGATATACCCGTTTCTTCTAAGCTGTTCCAACATCTATGTCCGCAACGAAACTGCTACTCGACGATTCGTCGAAGCCCTTCTGTGGGTGACTCGTAGCGGTGCTCAATGGCGACTCTTGCCAACTGCCTATGGAAATTGGAACTCCATTTACAAGCGGTTTAGTAACTGGTGTGACAAAGGAATCTTCTCACAGATGCACTGCTACTTTACCGCCGACCCAGATATGGAGTGGCTTATTATTGATACTACCATTTGCCGGGCTCACCCATGCGCGGCTGGAGCCTCAAAAAAAACGGAGGTGCTGAAAACCAAGCGCTAGGACGCTCTCGGGGCGGCTTTAGCACAAAAATTCATATCACAGTTGACGCACTAGGTAATCCGCTTAGACTCCAGCTAACTCCCGGTCAGAGACACGACATAGCTGAAGCCGAAGCGTTGATAGTTGGCTATAACAGCGAGCATGTAATTGGAGACAAGGGATACGATTCGGACAGTTTTATCGACGTTATTGAAGCGAATGGAGCGACGGCGGTGATACCGCCTCGACGTAATCGTGGCGCTCAAAGAACATATGACAAACATTTATACAAAGAGAGACACCTGGTTGAATGTTTTATCAACAAGATAAAATGGTATCGTCGTATCTTCTCTCGTTTCGAGAAGCTGGCTGTCCGCTATTTCGGATTTCTAAGTTTTGTCTCCACGCTTATCTGGCTCCGTTGAAATGTCAACAGAACCTAGCTTATATGACAATATCTTTTTTCAGTCCATTCATGTAACCGAATACACGGGCAAGAGTGGGATTGACCGATTTGATGAAACAGATTTCCGAAATAACGATAAAGCGGCTTCTCTCGCAGTAAGCGATCACCGTCCCATTTGGGCAGATTTCAGAACTGATAAAGATGATGACGGAGGTAATTTTTCGGCAGTACGGAAGGCAAAGCCTGTGAAGCTGATTTCAAATCAGACAGTCTACGTTACGCACACAGGCAAGAAATATCATCGGGCAGATTGTCACTCGTTGAAGAAAAGCAAACGTCGAATTTCATTGAGTGCTGCGATACAGGATGGATACACAGCTTGCAAACGCTGCAGTCCCGCTCAGTGATGAAAAGTAAGCCGTGATTTCCCGTCATTTCTGTCTGGCGATTGTTTGTCAATGCTTTAATTCGTTGCCCGTCTTTGAACCTGATGGGATTAAGTTGGTTATGTGATTAAAAGCGTCTATAACATCTTGTTCGTTTTCGCTGCTCATAATTGTGACACAGCTTTCAATTCTATTGCCATTTTATAGGAGCTAGGTTTAACTCTAACGCATATCTTTCCTTATCTCCCTTTGGAAAAGTGTTCCTTAGACAATCTATTCTCTTTTACTGGGGTTTTGAGAAGATCGCATCGAATTACTGTGTTTGTTGGGGTGATTTGCTTAGGCAAAAAAAGCCGTTGGGTAAATTCCAACGGCTGAAGGTTTGAGGTGATGCAAAAAGGATTAACCAGCTTTATGTGAATGTGTAGATTTAGCGTCATTACGTCCTCCCGACGTGTGCACATGAGTAGATCCGCTTTTACTAGATCTATGCATGACACGCCCACCGCCAGGATGTGGTTCGCTAAATATCTCCCCTTTAGCTTCGGTTTCAACTCTCTGTTTATTCCACTCTGTCCACTCGTCATTAACTCTTGCTTCAGCCTCAGCTATAATTTCTCGATTACGCCAGTTTCCCAGGAGTGACATATAATAACCTCCTAAATCGACGAATAGTGTAATTACAATGGCTACAGGGACAACATGTGAAACTTGTGAAGTAATGGAAAATACAGTCTCTAATGTGAAAGGCTGTTCGATTAGTGCGTAACAAATCACAACAATAGCGTAAACTGTCGTTATGCCAACAAAGATTGTCAATAAACGCACAGTTTCTTTAGCGCTGACGCTAAATATTGAAACTCGTTCGTGCTTCATTATGCCCATATTGTATCACAGTGAGGTTTATATTATCAAACAAAACGGTTGCTATTGCGAACTAATGTGTGAATTTCTACTGTGCAATACCAGATGATATGCTGTGGGTGGATCTTAATGGTTGACTAATTGCCGATTGAAGTTTGCCTGCCACATTTGTAAGTTCTCGCCTTAGCAATAAAGCCCGTCCTTCTCGGTGAATATACGGGGGAAATATGGTATAATGTAGTCAAATCTGGAGGCGTCCTAATACGCAGGAGAAAAAGACAATTAGTCAATCTGAAGAACAGCCCAACGGAAAAAATAGTAGTGAGCCAATGACGGAAAAGGAAAAGCAATTATATTTGGAGGAATACAAGGAACTAGGTCTCTGTTGGAGGCATGACGACCAAATGCGCTCGCGATTAACATCTATTTTACTTCCGTTATCGATTGTTGCATTGACCTTATCGGGAAAATACAAATTGTTGTATCCGATTGGAGGTATGGTATTGATGACATTCTGGTATTTGTCGTCCCACATCTATATGCAAAAATTACACATTCGTTTTTGTAGGATTCGCAAGTTAGAGGAAATTTTACAATTTGACTCGCATTTGAAATATTATAGAGAACGAAACAACATCACATGGAACTCCCAAGCCCTATTCACTGTAATGTTCGTGATTTATCTAGTGATAGCAGGAATAATGATGTTTTGCCTCCTATGCGTCGCGATTGGGGTAACGTCACTACCAGGCATCATTGGTAGGATGTGAAAGAATAACACTCTGCAATTAAAATATCAACTAAGGATAAAACTCAATGTCAGATTGGATTGAAATTCAGGACGAGTTTGATAAAATACCTCGCTCTATATCGGATGATGAAGCATGCAAACAGCTTCGGAACAAATATCTTAAAAAACTCCATGAACTAACAGGGCGCAACGTCGTCACCTATTATTCAGCCAGTGGCATAAATGAAAAAGACATAAGCGCATTTATGACATTAACGCGAGGTCTGGCTCATGGCGATGGACTAGATTTATTTCTACATACAAGTGGAGGAAGTATTTCCACTGCTGAATCTATTATCAGTTTTCTTCGACAAATATATGGTAAGGACATTCGAGCGTTTGTAATGCATTATGCCATGTCAGCAGGCACAATGATTGTGTGTGCATGTAAAGAGATTATCATGGGTAGCCAGTCTAGTTTAGGTCCTGTAGATCCTCAAATGTATATTGATGGTGTTTCAGTACCCGCCTACGGCATTATTGAGGAATTTAACCAAGCGAAGAATGATATTACCTTGGGTCCAAATGCTAGATTTGCATGGAAGCATATCCTCAAAAAATATCAGCCTGGCGACATTTACAAATCTGAAAAAGCAATTGAATGGGCTAGAGAAATAGTAACAGAATCTTTGAAAAACAACATGCTGAAAGGTAAGGAAGACGAGGCGCGCAAAATAGCGAACATACTAACAGACCCATCCAAAATGAAAGTGCACGAACGACGGTTATCCCGAGACCAATGTAAAGAATTTGGTTTAACCATAAAGGATGCTTTTGAATTGCTAGATTTAAAACCTACGATTTACGCTATACATTGGGCTAATTTGCTTACTTTAGAATTACTACCAACCATGAAGGTCATCGAAAATCATGAAGGTAAGAGTATATAACTCAACGGACTACATGACATTCATTGGGGCAGTCCATGGGCTCTTTCTTGTGCTACTCATGTGACTATGTTTGCTAGTTCATTGACCGTAATTCAATTAGGCTATTTCTTACCTTTTAGTTGAACCATTGTCCGCAGGTGCTAAACCTTTTACTGAACTATCGCACCTGATTGGAATTTGGGCTATTCTCGGCAATATTAGGGAGAAATGAGAGTATATCCAATGAGACATAACTAACGCACCTGTGCTAACTGTGGGCGAAGCGGGGGTGACCGTGCGGAGTTGCTCAATGTATGCTTTGGAGTAGAAATAAAAAGGCGGGCAGCAAGTTTATCGGTGAGATTGTCACTTGAACCCAAACCAGACATGCTGTACATCAAATTTGAAAGTTACCTCAAATTTTGCGCAATTCTCTAATTCTATCTTGTGAAGGGTTGTCTCTGGGGGCAATTCGGGATATAATTTAGACAAATCTAGAGGCGTCCAAATACGCAGGAGATAAAGTCAATGAGTGAAACTGAAGAACAATCCCAAACCTCAGACTCAGACTTTGATTCAATCCCACAGGAGTCCAGTATCAACGTGTTGCAAACTGCACGGGAGGTGTTGGCGACACATGAAGATCTTGATGAATACTATAAGAACATGCCACCAGAGAAGCGATTCGAGATTGCAGCATCAATCATGTACAACCCCTATTTGCAATCAGTTTCTGATGAGCTACTTACATGGAGACTTGAACTTTATTTCGAGATTAAACAGCACCCTATAATCGGTGCACAGCACTTCTCTAAGGCATCTGCCGAGTGTATTGAAACCTATCGATCTGGCAATTTTATAGCGTGTACCATGATGACTCACCCCCTCAATGAAGCCCTTATCAAATTTGTGGTAGAACGCAATAACATTGCACGGGGTTCGGAAGAAGACCTGACAGACACTATCGACAAACTTAGGCAGAGAAACCTACTCAACGATGAATCAGTTACTGCGTCTAAGGCTATCTATAGAAGTTACAGGAATGACATTCATCACATGAACAAAAAGGTAGACGACATCAAAGATTGGCATGAGTTTGCTAAGCGGAATCTGCGAAATTTAACAAAAGTTGAGTCCTGTGTATTCGGATTTGATTTTTTGGATGGAGGAACAATACGTCCTCATTACCTGCAGCACTGGGATCCTGTCGGCGATGACCTCATTCAAATATACGCTAGGTTTGATTAGTTCTGTTCAGCAAACCCGATAGGTTCATAGCATTAACTAGAAAGAGGCGGGGGCTAATAACCCTCGCCTTTTTTATTTCCTCTCAAATTTCAATTCCAAGCGATAGAAATCAACCCATAGGGAACTATCGCACCTGAGGCAATTTTGGGCTATTCATGGGGCTGTGAGAGAGGAAGCGTAAGGCATAGGAGATTTACGATAAACTGAATACTCTGAGATTTTCTCTATCAAACGTACATAACACTGAGGAGGTGATCCAAGCGTCCAAATTCGCCACAGGTGCGATAGTTCATATCAAATGGGTTTTGATACTCAAGAGACTAAACGAAAGCACCCTGAGCGATTCTTAGGCATAAAAAGATTACATAACCATCGGAAACGCTTATTATTTTAGTAACATTGAATCCTCTCAGAACATCTCAAGGGTTGAGAGGGGTTTGAGATGCCCCTCTCCTCTCCTATTTTTTAAAACTTCGGGGATTCAGAGAGAGAGAGTCCAATGTTTCCGATCGTTTCAAGATTTGAAAACGTAAAAACAACCCGCCCGTCAGATGAACTACCCATTGACAAGATACTCAGCCAAAACTTCCCCATAGAAATCAAAAACGATATAAAGAAAATAAGAGATTTGCCTCTCGACGAATATAAGAAACAAAGAGAGGGGTTGATCCCTCTTTTTACTACTTCAGGTGTTTTTGATCCAAGAAATAATAGAGGGTTAAAAAGACACTCCAGATTGGTTTGTTTAGATGTCGATCGGCTAGGTGATCGTGTTGATACCTTCAAGGAAAAAGCATCAAGAATCTCCTTTGTATTTGCAGCGGAGAAATCCCTCAGAGGAGATGGCGTTAAGGTATTTTGCAAAATTGACAAACCAACAACAAAAGAGAATCATTCAGGGGTTTATAAATTACTATCTAAAGAGATTTTTCCTGAGAGTCAAGTTGACGCAGCATCTGCCCTTTCCCAACTGTGTTATTTTTCTTTAGATGAAAATATCTATTTGAACCCTTTCTGTGATTCATTTCCAATACCTGAGACCTTACCTGAGAAAGATTGCCCTCAAAATAAGACCTTCCCTGAGACCTCTGAGACAGATCTTCAATTCCTTGACGTAGACTCCACAGAAGTAAAAAAGACCTTGAAATATCTCTATAATGAGAGAGGAGATAAGTTTACAAAACTCATGGATGGAAAATCACAAGGAGAGGATAAAGCTTTATCATCTGTTGATTTTTCTATTTGTCTCAAGGCTTTTTTCTACTTGAAATCTGAAAGTTTTAAAACTGACAAGAACATCGCCTTTTCGATAGCTAATCAAATACTCAGGAAAAGCAAATCAACTTGGTTTAAAAAATCTAAAAGATACAAACTTTTGACTCTCAACAAGGCATGGAATGATACTCAGGGAACCTACAAAGATAACTTCTCAGAGATACAACGGGATCGACAATCTCTTTCAGCCTTAAAAAGACGTGAAAACAACATCGAAAAGATTCAGTGGGCGATCTGTCTCTGTGAGGAATTGAACATAAAACCGAACATTAAAAACATCTCAAAACACTCAGGGATCTCACGTCAACACACTAGCAAAATTCTAAAAATGTTACCTTAGCCAAATGTTCACAAGGGGAGGGGTTTTTAAGTATTAAGTATTTAAGGACCTGATCATTAGTTTTAAGAGACGCCCAACCAAAGGGAAGGGCGGCTTAATAATAGAAGTAAAAACAAGGAGATTTAAAACATGCGATTAGCTCACAAAATCCTAGCAAATGGAAACCCTTTTGATTTTCCAATTCAAAAAATAGTTGTTCAAGATAATATAGGCTACGCAGCAGATAATTTAACAATGATGATCCCCTTTCCCTACTCGATGGAATTTCCAAATACTGGGGCTATTCTATCAGTTTATCTGGGGTTAGATTTGCCTGAATATATAGGGACTTTTTCAGTAGATTTTTTAAACTTTTCTGATCCCCCCCAAATCCTGACAATTAGGGGCAAGGGAATCGCCACGAACTTAGCACCTGAATCTTTCAGCACGAACAGAGACAGAGCTTTCCAGAAGGGCACTCCTCTAGGGAAAATTTTAGAAATAGTGGCTGCGGAGCACACTCTCTCACTTTCAGCCTCAGATGAAATTCGGAATATCATAATGCCCTATACGCACCAAATGTCGGAGTCAGATTCTAGCTTTCTTTTCAAGATTACGAATCAAAGAGATCTCGCCCTCAAGTTCAATGACGGCATTATGGCTGTTATCAAAAGAGACTCTGCGAAGTCCGCCACTGGAGAGGAGATCCAAAAAGTAGAAATCCATCAGTCAGAAGTTACTGATTTTTCTTTTGGAACAAACGACCTTAGGGTGTTCAACACAGTGAGTGCGAAATATCAAGATTATTACACTGGGGGGATAGCCTCTGTGAGTGTTGGCAATGGGGAGGATCCATCTCACATCTTAAAGACTACTTTCTCAGATTATAGCTCAGCGGAGATGGTAGCGGAGACTGTTTATAACGAATCACGCAGGGGGGGAAAAAAGATCTCTTTCAGTATGCCGTATACGTATAGAGGGGGCGTCATTGCAGGCGCAGAGCTTTCTCTCAGAGATTTTGCCCTCAGTATCGACGATTCTTACATAATCTCCTCAGTGACTCACAGATATGGAAAATCCTACACGCTAGGTGTTGAGGCAAAGCTAAAATCACAAGTATAAAAATATATCAAGTTATCTTAAAAAAACTGTTACATTCGATAGACTCGTGTTTATCATATTAGAGTACTTGTAGACGTTATTTTCATAGAATACACTCCCCTGATTCTTTCGTCCGCCACCCGATTGTTTTGGGGGAGCTCCTTCTACTTGTATCAACTACTACTGCTGTTTTCTCTTTTTTATTTTATTCCTTTTTATTTTATACAATATTTGTAATGAGCATTGTACGGTGTATACAACGTTTGAAGATTTGTGGCAAATCCAAGGCGGTAAGTTTCAACGGAAACGTTGCATCAGTGGTGTTATTCTGAACTGTAGTCGAAGAATCTCAAATGGAGACCTTATCACTTCCAAGGGGCAAGCGGAGGGTAGCAGAGAGCTTGCGCGATTCTATTTTATCGCTTGCCCACATGCGCGATTCGTGATAAAATTATGTCTCAATATCAACGATGCTCGCAGCGATAATCCGCTACGCATGTCCAAGAATTGTACCTCCTGCTGAAGGTGACTGCGATTGACGCACTACAGACATCAAAGTTTGAGAGGTGCAGATTGGGCAGTTTTCGCCAATGTTTTTGTTGTTCAACGCGGATCGGTAACAATCTTATAGCACAGCCCTTGCTGTCTATGCAAGGGTATTCCGAGTACTCGGATAAGCTTGGATTCAAAATTGTAGAACGGAAGGATGGGAAGGATTGAATACCACATTCCTGAAAGACATGGCTTACCGAAGAGCGCGAGTGACACTGACCGCGATCGGTATCACCGTTCTGATTGCACTGATTTTGATGTTGGGCGGCATCATGAACGGCATGCGGATACAGGCACAGCAGTATGTCAAATCAACGGGGGCGGACATTTGGATTTCTGCTGAAGGTTCTGGCGGCGCGTTCATCGGGTTTTCAATGCTCAACCCCGAGTACCTTGCCTATCTCAACCATGCAACAGGTCTGAAACCCCAATTAGCTTCACTGCTTGTTTTTGCACAGGCGCGTCCTGTTATCAAAGGCAAAACCGGCAAAGCAATTGTCGTCGGGTACGAAAAAGACAAGCTGGGCGGTCCTGTGCATGTGGTCGAAGGGCGTTTGTTCACACCGAGCCAGTACGAGGGTTATCGCCCTGAAGATATCCCGCCGCCGGAGGTCGTCATTGATGAAAAAATGGATCTCGAAATAGGCGAACGCCTTTCTATCGGCGGGAATGAACTTAAAGTGGTCGGCAAAACCAAAAGCCTGATGTTCGTGCTTGACACACCGCTGTTATTTATGGATATTCGCACAGCGCAAGATGTGCTGTTAGACAACTATCTGCATGTAAATATGATCATTTCTCAATCCGCGCAGGGGAAGAACCCCGATCGGGTTGCAGAAGCCCTGGATCAATCGGACGAAGAAGCGAAAAGGATTGAAGTTCATACGCTTCAAGAGACAATTGAGGACATTCTCGACACTTATGTAGATGAGCCCATGAAGGCGGTTCAATTCTTGCGCGCGATGCTGTGGCTTGCCGCGGGCATCATCGTTGCCATGATTACCTACGTTACGACCCTTGAAAAGACGCAGGAGTTTGGCACACTGAAAGCCATCGGCGCTTCAAATCGCTATGTAATTTCCCTAATTATCAAGCAAGTCGCTTTGACTTCGCTGATTGGGATAATTTTTGGGCTTATCCTGTCGTTCATCTTTGCCGCTGCCGCTCCAATCTTTGTTGCAATCAATCCAGTCGAAGCAGCTATCGTGGCGATTGTCAGCTTTATCGTCTGCTGTTGTGGCGGTTACCTCGCTGGGCGAAAAGCAATTACCGTTGATCCGATGGTCGCATTCAGAGGAGAAGTTTAATGGGGACAATTGTAGAGGGAAAGGGCTTAACGAGACACTTTGGAGAAGGCGATGCAACTGTCGTCGCGGTTGACCACGTTGATATCACGATTGAAGCGGGTGAACTGGTCATGATTATGGGCGACAGCGGTTGTGGCAAAACGACATTAATCAGCCTACTCGGATGCATTCTCACACCCAGCGAAGGGGATGTCTGCATTGATGGGGAGCCAATTGACCATGAACATCAAAATCTTTCTGTCATTCGTCGCGAGAAAATTGGCTTTGTGTTCCAATTGTTTAACCTGATCCCTTACCTGACCGCAATCGAAAATGTAACCGTCGCCATGAACATCGCTGGAGTCAAAGGCTTCAGAGCTGAGACGCGGGCGAAGGAGTTGCTCACGCGAGTCGGGTTGGAACAGCGCTTATATCATCGTCCGGCGCAACTCTCGGGAGGTGAAAAACAGCGTGTTTCCTTTGCGCGGGCGCTTGCCAACAGCCCCAAAATCATCTTCGCTGACGAACCCACGGCGAATCTTGATAGCCGTCAGAGTACAAATTTAATGAATCTTATCCGCGAACTACGTCAGGAACACCAAACAACAATTTCGATTGTGACACATCATGAAGGGCTAAAGCAGGATGCAGATCGGGTCATCCAGATGAAGGACGGGCGAGTTGTGTCGAGTTGATTAGGTGGTTAGTTTTGTGATGTTGCTAATACTCCGAGACTAACACGCCTTATATCAATTTCTCCGGAAAATTTGACGTGACTCACGTGGGATGGTTAAGGGTTACATCTTTCTGGACTTCAATCATCGGTGTAGAGATCCGGATAGACTGGGCGATTCGAATACAGGCATAAGGATAAGCTATGAGTCGAAACGATCGTCTTGTGTTTTGGGTCGCTAATTTGCTACTTAGTTGTGTGCTTTATGCCTATGGACAAGCTGAGTCGAGCGAAACCTCGCAAGCCGAGAAGGAAGCAATGTTATACGAAGTGCCGCCGGGATTGGAAGAAGGAGCCTTGCAGCAAACTAACCTGTCGGGAGTTGGATTGACTCTCATCAACGGTGATCCTTTCATCCGAACGCAGTTGCAACCGGAGGTAAATCTTGGCAAAATTGGGTTTGGGTTGGGCTTTGTGCTATTGTATAATCCGAATGCTGAAAGTGATGAGGATAAAATCCTTGTTGAGGATGCCGAGAGGTGGGATAACCTCAGTAGCCTTCTGCGAACCGTCCGATATGTGCGCTATGGACATCTCAGCGATTCGTTCTACGCCCGATTTGGGGAATTGGATTATGTCACCATTGGATATGGATTCATTATGTCAGGCTATTCTAACCACGATCGGCGTGGCTTGCGCCTGAACCTCAGCAATGACACAAAGAAATTCGGGGTAGAGACCATCATTAACAACCTCGCCAATCCGACAGTCTTCGGTGGGCGGACATACATTCGACCGTTGCAAAAAGAGGATGAATCGTCAATTATCCGCCGTCTGGAAATCGGGGGAACCTATCTGACAGATATTGACCCAACGTCAGGCGATCAGGTTGAAGATCCCCTCGTCGCGTTAGGCGTTGATATTGGACTCCCTATTATTCACAACAGGCTGATGCGGGTAGACCTATACGATGAAGTCGCCTTCCTCAATACGAAACCAAAAGCAGATACACCTGACGAGATGGAACTCACAAGAGGAAACGCCATCGGGATCGGTTTATCGATTTTTCAAGCCCTGTGCAAGGTGGAGTATCGGACTTTTGACAGGGGATTCCGACCCACAATTTTTGACCATACCTATGATGCGGCGAAGGGAGTTGTCCCAGACTTTCTGGGAATGGATGCGGACACCAATGTCGGTGAGCCAGGACGCGGCTACTTCTCACTGCTTGCCTGGCGACCGACTCCAATGGTCCATCTGCTAGGCACATTCGAAGACTATAATGCGACAGAGCCGAAGTTATACCTTGGCGTTACTGAGTCTGGCTTAGTAGAGAAAATGTCGATCCGTGCGTTTTATGTCAAGCGCGATATCGGCGAACCGGATCCAGATTACCCGGCTGCGCAGGGGAGTAAAGATCCAATTTTTTTCGAAGACCTATTCCGACTTGATGAAAAATCTGCGTTCACGGTGCGGATTGGATATGAGGCGTACTCACCAATTGAGGTGGCAGTTATTCGTGAGTATCGCTTCCGGCAGGTGGAAAAGCCGGATGGAAATGTTGGCTTCGAGCCAATTCGGAAAACTTCAATTGAGGTCGGTGTGAATCTCAAGTTCTAAAACGAGAACGGCGAACGATGCGAATAAAGTTTCTACCGCTTTTCAGGGTAGCGATTATCGTCGCCGGAGTTTTGGTCCGAAGCACAAATACGAGTGATGAATAGATGGTTAGAAAGCCTAATCACGTTTATCTACCCCGCGCAATGTCGATGCTGCGAAATTCCAATGGGCGTCGGTGGAGTCCACTACATCTGCGACACCTGTTGGGAACAAATTGAGTTTCTATCAACACCGTGGTGTGGTCTCTGCGGCACACCGCTTAACTTTAGTGTATCAAATCCTAGTGATGTCTGTGCAGATTGTCGAAAGCAGCCGCCGCGGTATGGCAAACGCCGCGCAATCGCATTTTATGAACCCACTGTACGTGAAGCTATTCATCTCTTCAAATACGACAAGAAGCGAATTCTGGCAAAACACCTGAATCAGTTACTACAGGAACATCTCCCGGCAGATCTCTCCGCAACGGACTATGATTTTCTGCTCCCTATACCGCTCCATACGCGCCGGCACCGCGATAGAGGATTTAATCAATCTGAATGGATCGCCCAGAGTATTGCAGAGATTTGGAACGTACCAGTCCGGACGGATATTCTTTTCCGTATCAAAGACACTGCACCGCAAAGCAGCATGAATTCTCGTGAGGAGCGGATGAAAAACATTGCTGACGCCTTTGAAGTTCCGTCACTAGCAACTATCTCCAATCAACGAATTCTACTTGTTGATGATATTTATACAACAGGCACAACGGTGGACGAAGCCTCAAAGGTTCTACTTACTGCGAATCCTGCTGAAGTTGATGTATTGACGCTTGCCCGCACGAGACCGACGGGGCACTAACTATTGTCAGGGAGCGACCTCTGATGCGGTTGTGTTTCACCGCGCATGACACAAATTATAACCAGCTTCCGCTTTTGGAGATTTCAAGATGAAGCTTTTAATCACTTCTGCCGCTTCTGATTTGGCTCAAACGTTAGCAGCAGTCTTGTCAAGTGAACATCAGATTCGCCTGACGGATCTGATTGATGTCGAAACAGATTTTGAGTTCGTCCGCAGCAATCTCGGTCACGGGGAGGAAACAATTCGGTTAGTGCGAGGAATAGATGTCATTATCCATCTGGCAGAGTTGCCTCACGTCCTGCTTTCAGAATCAAAGGATGCTGCAAATTTGGAAATCGACTTTCTAACACGATGTACCTACAACATGGTGTCGGCAGCGGCTGCCGAAAAAGTCACTCGTGTCATCTATGCGAGCACTCTCCGCGTCATGGATAGGTATGATGAAGATTGGGCTGTGACCGAAAGCTGGCGTCCGTTGCCCACAACAGACGCTTCCATTCTCTCCAAGTACCTCGGTGAGTTCGTGTGCCGCGAGTTTGCCCGTGAAGGTCTCATCAACATCACCTGCCTTAGATTAGGCGCCCTAGTCACCGATGCTGAAGTTTCAAATCAGCCGTTTGACGCGACATGGCTTGAAATGAAAGATGCCGTCCATATTTTTGAGTGCGCACTGAAGGCGCCTGCCGCAAGATGGGAAATCTTCCATGTCCAATCGGAATTACCAAATTCACGCTTCTCCATCCTCAAAGCGAAGGATTCCCTAAAATTCAGCCCGCAATTTTCTATTGAGAGGTGAATAATGAAGGTATTAATCTTGGGTGGACACGGTCTTTTGGGTCCCCATCTCGTGAAAGCATTAGAGCCACATCACCAACTGCGAATCACGGACATTACACCGATTGAGACAGAGCATGAATCCATGCACGTTGACGTTGGATCTCTTGATGAGGTCATGAAGGCTGCGGAGGGGATGGAGGCTATCATCAACTGTTCGGTTTTACGTGAGGATCGACAGCTTGCGTTCGATGTGAACACAAGCGGTTGCTACAATACGATGCGAGCGGCGGTTGAACACGGTATTCAGAGAGTGATTAACACTGGTCCCCATTTTACCATCGCGGGAAGTTCCTACACGGACTACGACTACGAAATCAATCCAGATGTCCCTCCACATCCGGGGACACTTCTGTATTCAATCTCAAAGGGGCTTGGGCAGGAAATTTGTAGAGTTTTCACAGAGAATTACGACATTTATGTTCTCTGTTTTCTCTTTCTAGCCTTCCATGCTCACGATGTTGCGGGCGAAGGCACAGATATCCATTCGTTCTCTGTCTCGTGGCGAGATGCGGCGGACGTATTCCGGTTGGGATTGGAAATCGACCTTGCCAAACTTCCATCTCGGTGTGAGGTATTCAATATCTTCGCAAATCTTCCGCATCAGCAATTCTCTAACGAGAAAGCAAAACGGATTCTCGGTTTTACCCCACGAGACAACTTTGAGAAGAAGTGGCACAAAAAGCGTGAATCGTAAAACCTGAAAATACTATTGTCACATCATTAGTTGATTTTCAACGGTTTTATTATCAAATAGGTTGTCGAGGCAAATCGCTACTGCGAATAAGCCGATTGGAAGTGATACGATTATCACCAGCACTCTGAGAACGAACCCAAATACATCTTTGAATTTGCCGATAAGAAACGACCGCCCTAACATTTATTTCTCTTTTCTTCAGGGGTTGTCATGGTCTTATTGTTCGCTGTTTCCCAAATTTGCTATAAAGTTCGACGACACCGGCCCCAATTTTATCAACGCCTAAGGCAGCTCTCCTCTTCTCATCGTTACCGTAGACCTCTACAAGCCCGCCGCCATTTTCAGCAGCGCCTAAACCAATCGCAATCTTCCCATCATTACCGCCGACGAATAAAGCTCCGTTACCATCTTCATCAACGGCTATGAAAGCTGTAGCTTTTTCATCATCGGCATCGCCGACACCTACAACGCCGCCGCCAACTTCATTAACGCCTAAGGTAACTCTAGGCTTCCTGCTATCTTTACCGCCGACATCTACAACCCCGTTGCCATTTTCATCAACACGTAAGTTAATTATCCCCTTCCCATCGTTACCGCTGACGCTTATAACTCCGTCACCAAAGGCATCAACGCTTACGGCAACTCTCGGCCTTCCATCGTTACCACCGACGCTTACAAACCCGCCGCCAAATTCATTAACGCCTAACCAAGCTTTTACTTCCCCGTCGGCATCGACTACCTTCAAACTTGTACACTCAATTTCCCCGAATTTATCTTTTTGCGCATTGAGTGGTGAAATCATCATGCCGACTGCAACTAATACGCCTCCGATAGTGATGTATGCAAGTTTATGGATTGTATTCATTGAGTACCTCCGTTAGTAAGTTGGTGTTTAAGATTTAATAATCGACGACCTTTCACATGGCGTGTAAATTTTCTTTCGCATCAACATGAAGGTTAAGCAAGCGATAATTAGGCTGAGGATTATGAGGGCGACACCGGCGGCACCGAGCAAGACATAAAAATGCCAATTCGATTTCACGGACTCCCACTTTTTGTACTCGTCAATATGAGTGTGGAAAAAATTGCCCCCCCGCCATCGAAGTTGGGTTCACCTGCGAGTAGGATCTTCGCAGTGCTGTATGCGTCGCTTAGACAAAGGAATGCAATTGTCAAGATGCAACCGATGAGTATGAAGGCGAAGAAACCACAAAGCACGCTCGTCAACAACTTCAGAATTTTATTCATATTTCAGATGGTGTGTCAATAAACGTACTGATACCTCCTTATTGTTACTAAAATGTGTGATAAGCTCTACCATTTTTCCTATAATTTCAGCGGCAGAGCGGGTCTTGAATATGCTAATGCGACAGTGCTTCATCCTTTGCCAAGAATCGGGTGTTTTTTGGTAATTTGGCAGCATGGTAGACAAATACGGAAATTTGCCAGATTTGGCTTCGATTTCGAATTGGTCGCCATGTATCGCAAACAATTCCTCGCACAACGCTGGTAACAAGTCATTCCAATCATACACTTCAAAGGCACGGTCAAACGGACGTTCGTCTTTGCTGTTGTTATAAGTAATGCCTAGGGCTGTTGGCTTATATTCGCCACTTTTTATTTCTTCCCTACCTATGGATAGGCTATTTA
Organism: Candidatus Poribacteria bacterium; assembly: GCA_965198175.1. Lineage (GTDB taxonomy): Bacteria > Poribacteria > WGA-4E > WGA-4E > PCPOR2b > JAPPKS01. The sequence goes on along the minus strand of OZ240245.1, from coordinate 3,511,464 downwards.
TGCGTTTACTTGTTGACTCAGTGGTTTTCATGTGATTTCCTTAAATTGATGCGAAGCACGATTTTCAGTGCCCTGTCCGATGTTGGATTTGGGGAGGATGTAGCCGACGTGGCAGTGGCGGAACGCGAAGTGTGAATCGCAGCCGTTGCGTACGCCCTCCTGTAGCCCGTAGTTTGTGTTTAATGTCTCTAGGTCTGATGGTGTTCCCAGTTCAGGTCGAGATGTCTGTTCGATGGATTATCTCACAGGAGCAAGCGTCCGTGGTGGAGAGCAGTTTTGTGAGCTCGCGGTCGACGCGAATCTTGCGCGCTGATCACACCGGAAACACCAGTTTCTGATCGAAGAACACCTTGCTGACAGAACGATGTTGGTGAATTCTCAAGATAGCTTCGGCAACGAGCGGCGCAATGGAAAGCACCTTAATTTTGCCGTTTAGTTGTTTTTCAGCGGGAACTGGAATCGTATTGGTGACGACCACCTCTTGAATGCCTGGGTGACTTAGCCGCTCAAGTGCAGATCCGACGAGTACGGGATGGGTGACGCTGATATACGCGGGGTTTGCGCCTGCTATGGCTAATGCTTCGACCTGTTTGTAAATCGTACCGCCAGTCGCAATTTCATCGTCGATAATTATTGGGGTTCTACCGGCAACATCGCCGACAAGTTCAACAAATTCAACCTGTTGACCTCCTACACCACTGCGCCGTTTGTGCATTAAAGCCAATGGTAGTTCAAGCATATCCATGTACTTTTCTGCTAACTTTGCGCGTCCGACATCGGGAGAGGCGATAACCCCGTTTTCGATACGCTTCTCTTTGAAGTAGTTCGCCAATGTTGCGACAGCAGTGAGGTGATCCATGGGAATATCGAAGAAGCCTTGAATCTGAGATGCGTGTAGGTCCAGTGCCACGACACGATTCGCGCCAGCGGTCGTCAGGAGTTCAGCAACCAATTTTGCGCTAATCGGTTCCCGCCCAGTAGTTTTGTGGTCCTGGCGAGCGTAACCAAAGTACGGAATAACAGCGGTTATCTGTCGGGCAGATGCGCGTTTCATTGCATCTATGGTAAGGAGTAATTCCATCAAGTGGTCGTTGGCAGGTTCACATGTTGGTTGAATGATATAAATATCTGTGCCGCGAATACTTTCTTCAATCTGGACGCTGGTCTCACTGTTTGGGAATGCACGGATTGAAATCCTACCAAGTTCAACGCCCAAAATCGCAGCAACCTCCTTTGCAAACTCCGGATTTGCACGCCCGGAGAATAACCTGAAATCACTGCCAACCCCTTCCATTATCATGGACATATTGCTATAACCTCCGTGAAAGTTGTTGCATATCGGATTAGAATTAAGCACGCACCTAATGCCTAATTTCCATTTAGATGCGGTAATCCCCAATGAGATACAATCTCAGGCGGGAAAACGCTTAGCTCAACCTCGGAAATCAAATTATGTAGCATGTTCCTCGCCTTTTCTGCTAGATCAGACTGTATCCAATTGTGCTGAATAGCGACCTCAAATTCATCTTCGTCATGAAGCTGATAGCTTCCATCCGGCGAAACCCACAGATCTAAAAATAAATCGGTAATTTCGATGGACGTTTCTGTTCGTTTCATCGGCGTAATTATGTCACAGTAGTAGCCCGTGAGTTGATTGTTTAGATTATAAATCTTACCAATATCATACCATTGGTTGGCGAAGACAAACCAGATTGCCGTAAAGTCATCGCCAAGCACTGTCACACCATCAATCACAATTGGGTTTGAAGGCTTGACTTGCTGAGATGTCACAATCACTTCACTGTCTTCATAAAGCAAGTTCTGTTGAAAATGGCTAACGCGATCCGGCAAGCGTCTGTAGATTAGTTCGATGGTCTTCATTATTCAAGCCGCTGCTCTCACGGCGCCAATAAATGCCTTGACTTTGGCAGGATCCTTGCGGTCTGGGCGCACTTCGACGCCGCTACTGACATCAACACCATACGGACGCACTTGCATAATAGCTGACGCAATGTTATGGGGATTGAGTCCGCCCGCTAAGATTATTCGACCGTACTGTTTTGCCTTCACGGCGAGATTCCAATCGAAAACCTTTCCCGTGCCGCCTATCGATCCTTTGACATACGTATCTAAGAGATACGCACGGACGTGATAATCGTGCAAACGAGACAAGCTCGATTCGTCTTTAACACGGAATGCTTTAACAACTCTTCGATTCAGTGTTTGACATAATTCCGGTGGCTCTTCACCGTGTAACTGTATCGCATCTAAAGAACAGTCGTTTGCGATTGTATCAATTTCTTTCTGTTCAGCGTTAACAAACAGTCCGACGGTTGTGATAAAAGGAGGTAACTCTTCGATGATTTTTGCTGCTTCATCGGGGTGGATATATCGGGGTGTGTTGGGGACAAATATAAAACCGAGCGCGTCTGCACCCGCCTCTACCGCAATTAATGCATCGTCCAAGTTCGTTGTTCCACAAATTTTGATGCGAGTCAACGCGCAGTCCTCAATTCCTATAGGGTATGCTTTTTACAATGATTGTATCAAATCATAATCTATAGATCAAGACATAAGTTATTCTTAAGTTTTGGATCTTCAATGATAATCATATCTTCGATTTACCTTGTGTTACTGATGTATGAGCGAGAGTAGGAAAACCAAGATGGTGCACGGCTGTCTGTCATTCACAATTTGTAATCACTTAATCGAGAAACCTTCCTTATCCTCTACTTTGCTCAATTCGTTTTCTTCTCTTGATAAAAGTCCGCGGTCCAACTCAGTTGTATCTCAATGTATTGACCGTCTGCTATTAGAGCGGCGAATCAGTTATCCTAGATTTATCTTCAAAATGCGCTTGTAGGGTAACGCTGCTAGAGAGGATGTGTTGAGTCATTGCCTTCTGTGTCTCCTCGGCATCCCTATTTCGAAGTGATTGAAGAATTTTCTGGTGCTCTTGCACGGACAATATAGCACGTTGTTCTGCTTTAGGTGCCGATGGCTCGTCTAGACTCCCTTTAATCCACGTTTGCAAGTAATTCCGGGTCATGTTCAGGAGGTTGTAAAGTATCGAATTTTGAGTAGCCTGAGCTATTGTGAGGTGGAATTGCACATCAAATTCCAGATATTTCTCAGGCTGCTGAATCAATGATTCCATTCCCCGAAGAGTCCGCTCAATTTCGTCTATGTTTTCGGATGAAGCTCTCTGTGCAGCTAGAAAAGCAGTTTGGGATTCTAGCATCAGCCGGGTTTCAATCAGATCTTGGATTTTTTTTCGGTCGAGCAGCAAACCCCACTGCAGGGATTTCTCCAGATACCTCTCGTTATTATCGGAGACAAAAGTGCCATCTCCAACACGTCCATCTAGAATACCCATGACTGCAAGAGAACGCAGCGCCTCTCTCAACGAGCTGCGCCCCACGCCAAACTGCTTACAAAGCTCCCGTTCAGAGGGCAGCCGTTCTCCAGGTTTAAGCACATCCCGCGAAATCAGGTCAATAATTTGCGAGACAATTTCATCGCTCAGAGAAGTGCGAGCCACAGGTCGCATCTCTTGCATGACTGAGTTGACTGGTTTATGGTGTCTCATCGTCATTCACGCTGCTTCCTGTTTTCCATTTCGAAAATGAGAAGGATTCAACGATAGCTAGACTGTTTGGAATCATGAGCGTCGCTTAAAACCGAAACAGAGGGGGCATTCGGGACGAGTGCCCCTAAACCTGAGACCTAATTCTCTGGTTTTGCGTTAAACTTATTAAAGGTCAGACCATCAGTTATTATGTTCCTAAATTTCGCTGCTGTCAAGTAAAATATATTGCGAACCACACATTCGCGCCGCTTGCCTCTGATTGCGCCCGTTCAGTTCTGGTGCGGGACTGCAGCCCTTCCGGGTTCCAACTGCAACGCGCCGTTTTGCGCCGTGATGAAGACCGTGTTGATAAATAGCGGAGAGGTAGGTGAGCAGCACCATCGCGGCGCCTGCGGCATTCGACGGTTGCGCGATCCAGTGGGCATTGACGACGATCGGGATGACGCCGACGGCAATCGCACGGAGCGCGACGACGCTCGCACCTCTGCGGTCCACATCGGTGGCGCTAATAGTTTGTGGCATAAATCACTTGACACAACAGGATTCCCAAGGGGAATGCACTTTTATCGTGGATAACCTCAATATCCATTTAACTGGACGTATTAAGGTCGTCCGTTGACGGTTTAACTATCGAGAAACTTCTCCCGTGACGCACTAGTCATGTTCGACCAAGGTGACGCCTCGCGGCGATAGCGTGAGAGTGACAGCGTCCTCGTGCACCTCGCGTGGCGCAGGTTCCGGCTGGCCAGTTCCTACGATGGTGACGACGCCGCCCGCTCCAGGCCGCAGTTCCAAGCAGACGTCCTCCGGCTCGCCGGCCCAGTTGACCAACACGTAGCCGATCCGGCCGTTCAGGGCGCGCCAGACGCTGTGGACAACACGCGGTATGTCGACAGTGCCGGGGCGTCGGAAGAGATCGACCGTGACGCGTGAGACCTGGAGCTCAGTGGGCCTCAGCATCTCTCCGAAGACGAGGTAGTTGTGGGCGTACGTCCTCTGTGCCTGGCAGATGTTGCGCAGCAGCACTAGGATGGGGTAGTCGGGGTCAACATTGAAGTCATATTCCGCTTCGCCCACGCCGACGGCGTTTTGGAGCCCGCAGACCGCAGCGGTCGCGTGCTTCATAAGAGATGCATCCGGGTGGCAGACGCCCATGAGAGCGTCGCCTCCGAAGGCCATCGCGTATTCGTGGTACAGATAGTCGAAAAGGGGCACGGTGTGCGGGCTGTACGGGCGATGGAAGACGATTCCGAGCTTCTGGTTCCATATCTCGCACGGCGCTTCGACGCTCAAGAACGCGTCGGCCCTCTTGCTCCTGATCGCCTCGAGCGTCCTATCGAGGAACTCGAGCGTCTTGTCGACCATCCAGTGGCCGTATCCGGGCGGATGGTCGTGTTCTTCGCTGTAGCAGACCTCGGCGTAGAAGCCGACCTGCTGATCCATCTGGACAGCGACCGAGCCGAGGTCCATCAGGCGCACGAAACTCTCGACGAAGAGGTCCTGGGTCTTCTGAGAGCCGGTGCAGAGCGCGACGAAGTACTTCTGCCCGTCCATGTACGTGCGCGAGTTCATGTCGCTGACCATTAGCTCGCCTTGGTCGGTCAAGGCCGCCATCGGGCATCCCTCGCGTTCGAAATGGTCCCAGTCGTCGTAGCCGGTGGAGGGCCGTTTCCAGCACCAGTGGAATCCGGCGAGGTACATAAACGGGTAGTTCCCGTCCCGATTCAGCTCTTCCATAGCCGCCTTGAAGTTCTGCTCTCCCTCATACGGCGGGAAGATCCCGACCGGTCCTCCCGGTGCGCCAATGCCTTCCCAACCTTCCATGAACGTCACCACGGGCGTCTCCCAGATAGCCGCATATTGACGTATGAGAAGCACGCAATTCCTCGCTGGCCAGAACCTCGCGAGCGGGTGCTCGGCAGGCGGGTGGGCGAGGACGCCACGGATTCGCCCGTAGTTTCCGCGCGCGACGGTGATGGGCCAAGGTCTCGGCTCCTTGAGCCAGTCGGGCAGGTCGGTTCTCTCGGCCACTCTGGTCGAGCACCAGTGCTGGTCTCGTGCCCAGGCCTTGTAGATGTCCGCGGCCGTGTACCAGTCGCCGTGGAAGATGCCCAGCATGGTTTCATACGGCAGGTCGAAATCGAGTCCGGGACGCTCGTCGTAGTTGTGCTCGATCGACAGGTTGAGGCCTTCCGGGATGCGCGCGATTCCGAAGCGCTTGACGTTGCCCGCGTCATCGTACGTTGCCATGTACAGACCGGCCCCGTCGTCGTAATATGCCTGGAGCTGGACGCTGATCGGTCCTGGGTATTGGCTCGGCATCCAATTGGAGCGACGCCCACGGTCGGCGACGAATTCCGCCCGGTCATGCACGGGCTCCGTTCGACCCGGTTGGCGCCGGATCTGGCCGCCGAACCAGCTCCAGACGAACACGCCGTCCTCGACGGATTCCCCCAGCACCGTCGGGGCGACGATGACCGGGTAGCGAATGGCGTGGACGCCGTATGACGTGTTGTTCCGTACGGAGATGGCCCATCGGGTCATCGCGGAGTCCGTTACCAGCAGGACGCGGCAGGTGACCGCGAGGTCGAGTTCGCCGTGGCGATCGTAGGTCAGCGTGAGCGCCTCTCCATCCGGAGTGGTCTCCTGTTCTACCTTTGGCGGTCCAGCGAGCGTGGAGTCGAGTTCGCCGAGTTCCTTGTCCTTTCCAAACAGAAGAAGCCCGTAGAGCGGCTGCGGCTCGCCGACGAAGTCGTATCGGGATGCCTCATCAACGAAAGCTGCCAGCCCGCCGTTCTCTTCGGATAACACGACGGTCGCGCTGCTGTTTGATAGGACCCAAGAGCTGGACTCGCTGGGATTCTCCGCTGTCGTCTCATGCGCGCACATGTTGGCGCGTCCCCCTTCACATGGTACCAGGTTTCAATAGGTTTGGTATGATTGGCTCTAGTCGGCCTGAAACAGGAGGAGCTCGGACATCCCTGCGTCTTTTTAGCCGGATCGGAAGCCCTTGTAGGAGCCGGAGTCCCTCGACCGTGAACGTCGAGTTCAGGCTGTCCAAGGTGACAGAGTACTTCAGAGCGGGATGCAGGCCTCGCAGAACGAAAGTGTATTCGTCCTCCTCGTATATTGGTGGCACGGAGATGAGCCAGTCCTGAATCACCTCGTTACTGCACTTGTGGACATACGTGCCCCGGCCCATTGCGCATACGAACGATGCGCCCAGGCTTTGCTGCGGTCTGGGGCCGCGTATTCCGCTGCTAACCCCGGACTGGACTCGACGCCTCCCCGGTGGTTAATGGGCTCGTAGAGATCGTACAGGACCTCGTAGTAGCGCCAGCAGTTGTTCTCCCTAATCCCGTGCCGATCGGTGGTTGGGCCGTCAGCGGTTCTTGAGTCGACCCCAGGTCATGACCAGCCTGCCATGCGGTGAGACGTACAGCGCAGCCAGCTCCAAGCCCCGGGTCTTAATGTCGGCGATCTCTTCCTGGGTGAGCGCCCGACCGTAGAAGGCGAGTTCATCGATTAAGCCATCGAGCGTGAAGCCTCCCCGGCCGGAGATTTGCCAAGCTGATGTGCCGGGCAGGTCTGGCTTGGGATCTATGGACATGCCTTGGAGCTCGCCGTTCTTGTACAGTCGGTAGCGCTTGCCTTCCCGAACGATCGCTAGATGAGTCCATTCCTTCAACGGCAGTTTTGTTCGGACGCCGGTCGCATGCATGGTGCCGTCGTTGGCGCGGTAGTCCCAACCGAATTCGGGACCCGGATCGGTCACGATGTTGAAGCGTGCCGCGTCGACGCCATCTTCGCGCGTCCAGAAGATAGCGCGATGTTGCGCGAGTCGGTTGTAGATCCACCACGTGACCGTGGCGTCCGTCTTCTGATGGAGAATGAAGGCATGCTCGGGAGGCTCTTGGTCGCCGTTGAAGAGGACCGAACCCTTCACGCCGTCGAACTCAAGCGCTCCGCCGAACTTGCCTTCAGGAGACCACAGGACGTCCGTCACTTCGCCTTCATTGCCGTTGCCGGTTGCGTCCGTGACCACCTCCCCTTCGTCCGCGTCGAAGAGCCAGGCGCCGAGCGCAGGCACCCGGCCGTCCGCACTAGTGACAATCAGCAAGGCGGCGGCGACGCCGAGGATAGAAATTCCCCACGCTGAAAAAATGGTTGAATTTTGGTTCGACAGGTCGTAAACTTTGGTATCCACTTCGTCCTTTCACGATATCCACTGCAGCATTGATTTGTCGAGGAAAGGAGCTGAGGCCAATCGATCGCCGTGGATCTCTCTCCTGACGACCAGGCCTCGACCCTCCTTCCGGCCGGCTAGTCGACCGGATCGAGGCGATCCGTTACTTGCCCGCCTTCAGTCCGCCCCAAGTCACGGCGAGACCCGCCGGTGGATCGACCGCCAAGCCTTGCGCCTGGAAGTTCTGTTGGATTTCAGCGTCCGTTAAGGCGCGGTTGTAGATACGCGCCTCGTCTATGACGCCAGCGAACCACTCGGCATCATCGATCCGAGCGCCGAATCGAATTCCCGTCTCGAAGTGCAGCAGCGTGGCCGCGGGGACATTGTCGAGCAGTGCGCCGTTCACGTAGAACTTCCGGACGTCCTTCTGGGTGAATGTCATGGCGAGGTGAGACCACTCGCCGGCGGTATACTCGGCGTCGCCCGGACTTCGGAATGCGCCGTTGCCAAAGCCGAAGAACTCGTAATAGAAGGCATCTCCACCCGAGGGGCCCATCTTCCATATCCGGTGCTGGACGCCGTCGAAGAAGTTGCCGTCGTCCCGGCCGATCGCCAGGCAGTGAAACTTATCGAGGTCCGGCCTCAACCAGAGCTCCACCGTGAGGTCTTCCGGGTCGCCGAACGAGGCGTGGAAGGGCACGTCCACGACGTCCCCCTCTTCGGCGTCGAAGGCGACTGCATCGCCCACCTTTCCTTGGACGAGCGCCATTTCCCGGCTCATCGTCCCGTGATTCTCGCCCCACACGTCCTTAACCGTCATGCCCTCGACATCCGATTCGTCAAAGGTCCAGTAACTGATCAGGCCGTCCGTGACGATCTGCGCCTGGGCCGGCGCCGAGCACAGCAGCAGCAACAACGCCAGTAGCACCTGAGCCAGTCCGCGACATGATATGGTCGCCATAGTAGGCCTCCATATCCTGAGAACATCAGTTACCACAACAAAAGCTAGCGCCAAACCCTCTTTATTAAACATGTTTAGCCTCCTTTTCTTGTTGTTGAATTTGGTTGACTATTTCCACCCCAACGGAAAAAATGAAAGGAAACAAAGGAATCACAACGTCTGAATTATTGTAGGTTTAGGTTCCTGTGCAAGTTACGACAACTCTCGATAATTGATATGCGACAATTATAGAGCCGATTTTCGATTCTGTCAATATTATCACCCGTCCCGCTACGGGCGTGGTCTGCTGAATGTGGATCTACCTTGACGCCTTTACCGCTCCCCATGTGAGAACCAGCTTACCAGTCGGGGATACGGCGAGTGGATCTATTTCAAATTTCTGTTTGATTTCGTCTTCACGGGTTTCCCACATGCCGCCAATGCGGTTGTCAGCAAGGTCACGCGACTCCTTCAGCGGGATGGCGGTTTTTGGCGAAGTGTTTTCCTCCTGAATCACCACCGGCTTGCCTAATGCATCTATCCCGCCCCACGTCATCTGTTGATGGGAGATGCCGCAAAAAGAACGACGTTCACCTTAGTCCTCCCTGAATACATTTTACGACGCCTCGTTTGATGACCACTTCATCGGCGGTTGAAGGTTTTCGGTGGGGATTTGCCATCTAAATGTGCAAGCTGGACGCATCCCCAATGAAAATTTCGCTTTACAATTTCGCGGTTTTGGGTTATACTTACCTCCTAAAGGTCAGACCATCAGTTATTATGCTTCTCATAATTATACTTCTTGATTTCCTCTGCGGTCAAGCGAAACAATTGCGAACCAGCAGTCGAGAATGTCTTGATTCATTCCTAAAAGGATATAGCCATGGGTGAGACAGTCGATATTGGAAGGCGAATTGAATTGGTTCCGATGGATTCCCATTTCCATGACATTTCAATTGGCCTGTACTGCCAAGAACGGGATGAAGGCCCCGCGTTTTTGGTTCATACATACAGTCGCCTTGAAGGAGAAAAGCGGCGTATTGCCTTTGTGCGCAAGGCGATGAAAATCTTGGGAGGCATGGAGTTGACTTCTGATGGACTGCTTCGGTTTCCCTGTTGGGCAGAGCATGAACTCGCTTGTAAACGGATTTTTCTAGAAGCCTGCAAGCTCGATCCGGACGAGCCAATCGAACCACGCCCTTTGAATACTCTCGACAAGAAGTCTGGTCTAACCATCACAGTCCTCAGTCTCGGGAACGGGGTTTACCAGATCACAGGTGATGGCGAGGGAAGCCACAAGGAAAAGCGCATTTCGGCTATTGGTGGGGGTTTGATTAAACTGGGGCAGATGGATGACGGAGGTGAAGCTTTAGATCGAGTTGCGTTTTCTTGTGGGTACATCCACGATGCCATGGTCGGCTTATTACTGGTTCGCGCTCCGAATGTACGTACCGTAATACGGGAGCAGGAGGCGGTTGCGTCACGAGGGACGCTTTCATCACCTAGCCAACAGGAATAATCCGAACTCAAGAAAGGACAGGACCAAAATCAGTGAGGAGAATGAGATGAAAACTCAACCGATGACGAGTCGCCAACGTGTCCTTGCGGCGTTGCATAGAGCACCCGTGGACCGGACGCCGATTTGCAATCCGACGTCGGTAGCCACGGTGGAACTGATGGATTTGGTAGATGCACCGTTCCCGGAGGCAAACCGGCAGCCGGAACTGATGGCGCGGTTAGCGGCTACTGGATATACAGAGTTAGGGTTCGACACGATCATGCCGGTCTTCACCATTATCCAAGAATCTTCTGCCTTGGGTTGTAAGATTCAATGGGAACAGAAAGACAACTGGCCTACCGTGAAAATGAGAGAACCGATTTGGGAAGACGTTGAGGACATCAAAATTCCACCCGATCTCTTAACTCACCAGGATACCCAGTGTGTAACCGAAGCAATTCAAATCCTCAAAAAGGAGTACGGCGACGAGGTCGCTGTGATTGGAAAGACGATGGGACCGTGGTCGCTTGGATACCACTGCTTCGGAGTGGAACCTTTTCTGCTTTTATCACTAGACAATCCGGGAAAAACGAAACTCGCGCTGGACAAGATGAAAGAAATTACTATAGCGTTCGGGTTAGCGCAGATTGAAGCGGGAGCGGATGCGCTAACCTTGCCTGACCACGCGACCGGAGACTTGGTCAGCGGCGAGTATTATCAGCGGTACCTGCGCGATCTGCATATTGAGTTTGCCGAGCGACTCCCAATCCCGCTAATTCTACATATTTGTGGGCGGACGGTGGACCGTATGGAGTACATCGCCCAGACAGGGTTCGCCGCCTTCCATTACGATTCCAAGAACGCGCCCGACGAGTCCATGGAAGTGATGCAGAATCGAATTTCTCTAGTGGGAAATATCAATAATCCCGAGACGTTGTTTGCGAGAGGCCCCGAAGAGGTTCGGCAAGAGGTCTACAAGAACCTGGAGGCTGGGGTCCAACTTGTAGGACCGGAGTGTGCGATTCCCCTACAAACTTCAATTGACAACCTCAAAGAAATTCCTGCGGCTGTGCGCGATTGGCACCGACAATAAGCGACTGAGAATTAATTCGGAGCACGATATGGTTCAACTGCCAATGCAAGTCCTTGATGTATTGGAGAAACGGATTCAGTCTGCTCACTCACGACAGAGGGGCGTGTGACAGTAAAGAATCCTTCATTTTAATAATCCGAAGCGAGTAGCAGAACGACAACATCTGATAGGAGAGAGGATACAGCTAAGAACCCTTAAACTTTTACGAAGATCTATCTGAAGCCTAAAGAGAGATACTATGCCAGAAATTACCGACATCGAAAATGAGTTTATCAGAGATGAAATCGAGGAATATATTGAGCGTCCCGATGAACGCATGCGCACTATTGACACATTTGTCCAAGCTAGCCCCGCGATGCAGGAAATATCTGCCGCGCTTATAGATGGGGACCATCATACTGTGGACCGATTAACCAAAGAGGCTTTGGACGTGGGCACCGAGGCTTTAGAGATTATGGACGATGGCCTCATCGCGGGGATGGGCATTGTCGGGATTAAGTTTCGGGAAAATTTCATTTTCGTCCCGGAAGTCCTCGCTTGTGCACGTGCGATGAAGGCAGGCATGGCGTATATCGAACCGATTCTGTCCGCATCGGGGATTGAGCCTATTGGCTCAGTCATCATGGGAACTGTGAAAGGTGACCTGCACGACATTGGCAAAAATCTTTGCATCATGATGCTGCGTGGCACGGGATTCGTCGTACACGATCTGGGCGTAGATACTTCAGACGACGAGTTCATAGATGCAGTGGAAGAACATGGGGCCCCCGTACTCGGAATGTCTGCACTTCTGACTACGACGATGCCTAACATGGGCAAAACGATTGAAGGTTTTATTGATGCGGACCTCCGCGAAGATGTCAAAATTATGGTGGGCGGAGCGCCAGTGACCCAGGAGTTTGCCGATGATATGGGTGCGGATGGATATGGGAAGGACGCACTTGCGTGCGTGGCGCTTGCCAAGCAACTGCTTGATGAGCTTAAAGACGAAGGAAAGTTATAAATGCTCCTACACCAGTTTTGTTTGATTCTCCTACCTTGCAGTTCTGATGAAGCAGTGTACCAAAGGATAAGCGAGCAGGTGAATTAGTGAACCGTTGGACTTGATTTCTTATTGACCCAGTTGCCTAGTGCTAGAAGGTCTCAAAACTCTTGTCTTTAGAGAAAAATCTCGCAGCCGCCGGGGTTTAAGTCCGTGTGTTTAATTTGCGGGCAAGACTTAACATGCAGAAGATCGCCAAGGAAGAATATCAGAAGCGCTTGAATAAAATTACGGAATTGTTTGCAAGCATGGTGGGACACGCCGATGAGCAAGCCACTTATCGGTGTCCTTACAAGAACCGTTTCGATCAATGTACCGCCAAGTTCGGCTGTAGAAACCAGCGGAAACCTCGTGCTAAAGGGGAGTTATTGATGTGTGGCGGAGACGACAAGCTAGACTACCGTGGCGCCTGGGAGACGGAGGCGGATAAAGGTGCTTTTATTAAGAGCGAGGTGGATTATGGTAAGGGCACAATAACGCATGACGGCGAAAAGTGTAAACTTACAGCCGGGAAAACGGTGTTCGACTACGCTGACGAATTGGCAGTACAGGTGCCGACCTCCTGTTTTCGTACGGGCCAATGCCACGAGTGTATCGTTGAGATTAAACAGGGCATGGAGGCGTTACGCTCTCGAAACGAAGCTGAGTCGTTTTTGCGGGAAAACTACCGTCTTGCTTGTCAGGCGGTTGTCGAGGATCCTGATGTTAATGTACAGTTCTCACCGCTGCGGCGCACACCCAAGATTCTCTCGCGCACTCAGGAGAAGCCTGTTGAGCTCAATCCGATGGTCACCCGCCAGGGCGATACAGTCCACTATGATGGAGAAGCTATCGACACATATCGCGGTCATCTTTACGGTCTTGCCATAGATTTGGGAACCACAACTATCGTGATGGATTTGGTGGACCTAGAGACTGGCGAGAGCGTCAGCGTCAACTCCTTTGAAAATCCCCAGCGGTTCGGCGGCAGCGATGTGATGCACCGTATTTCATACGATAGCATGTTTGCCGGAGAGTTACGCAAGGCGGTTACCAACGCGCTGAATCACGAAATCACCGAGATGGGGAGGCGGTTTGGCTTCGTCCGTCAGGAAATTTATGAGATTGTTGTGGCGGGCAACTCGACGATGCGCGATATATTCTTCAAGCTGGATGTGCAGAGCATTGGCCAAAAACCCTACAAGTCTGTGATCGAACATTTGTATCTCGAAGGTGAGCTTAAGACTACATCACTTATTGAAAAAACGCGGCGTCTGGGGCTTCGGGCGAACCCAAAAGCCAGAGTGTATGGGCTGCCGCTAATCGCGAGTCACGTTGGCGCGGATGTAGCAGCCGATTTGGTGGCGATCGACATGGCATCGCAGGAAAAAGTCGTCATGCTGGTGGATGTGGGAACCAACACTGAGGTGATTGTGGGACATGCAGGGCGACTGATAGCGGCTTCCTGTCCGGCAGGTCCCGCGTTTGAAGGGCGCGGAATCAGGTACGGCATGCCAGGCTACGAAGGAGCCATCGAGTCGATTCGATGGTGCAACGGTCATATCAACTATGATACCATCGGCAGCATCGAACCACAAGGTATCTGCGGTTCCGGCTTGATTGATCTGTTGGCGGAACTCCGCCGCAATAATGAGATGACGGCGAAAGGTGTTTTTGCTGACAGAAAACAGTATTCGATGACGGTTGTGCCCGAATATGACATTACGCTTTCCCGAGAAGACATCAGCAACCTTGCACAAGCGAAGGCAGCCAATTACTGCGGTCAATTTATTGCCATGCGCAAGTTCGGTGTCAACCCAATGGACGTCAAGCTACTCTATCTGGCTGGCGGATTCGCCAATTATGTGGATGTTCGCAACGCCATTGAGATCGGTTTCCTAGCGCCAGTGCGCAACGATCGCATCGTCAAAGTTGGAAACGCAGCAGTACTGGGGGCAAGGGAAGTCCTCCTTTCACGGAGAAAGCGCGAGTCTGTTGAGCGTCTGGTTAAAGGAATCGAACATGTTGAACTAGAGACAACTCCTGATTTCTTCGAGGTGTTCGTGGAGGGATGTCAGTTCAAACCAATGCCGATTGAATTTACGTGATGAGATAAGCTGACATATCGTTGTTTTAGAAAGTTTAGGGCAGCTCATTAAAACGTATTCGCTGCACATTCGCCTGGAAAGACCGCTACCTGAGTAATTACCATTTGTCGTTAGGAGATGAAGATGAAGCTAAACGGTCGAGAATTCATCATTATCGGTGAAAATGTCCACACTACCCGTGTTGTGCGCCGAAAAGGAAAGCTCGTTACGAATAACCCTGACGGAGACGAGTCCATCCGCTATCTGGATAGAAACAGAAAACGCCGCTATCTCGTTGTCCCCGACAGCATTAAGAAAACTCAGGACTACGAGGAAGGACGAATCAAACATGTCAAGATCGCCATACAAGCGGCCATGTCGGAACAAAATCCTCATGCCTGCGAAGGACTGGAATACCTGTTTCGACTGGTTCAAAGGCAGTTAGACGCTGGGGCTGATTTCCTCGACTTGAATGTGGACGAGGTCTCTTTGCATCTTGAGGAGCAAAAGGCTGCGATGGGCTGGCTTGTGCAAACTGTGCAGGAGATATCTTCTATTCCGTTGTCAGTGGATTCCTCTAATACCGAAATCATCCAGGCGGGGCTTGAAGCATCCGACGACAGGGAGGGGCGAGCGATGCTGAACTCAGCCGCGCCGGAACGCCTTGAGACCATAGATTTGGCCAAACAGCATCATGCAAAGGTCATCGTTCAAGCGGCTAGCGCGGGCGGTATGCCAGAGAACGCTGAAGAACGGGTCTGCAATGCTTCTTTCATGGTAGACAAAGGCCTGGACAAAGGGATCTCGATTCAAGACATTTTCATTGACCCGGTAATCTTTCCAATCTCGGTAGACAGTCAATACGGAAACCACTGCTTCGATGCGATACGTCAACTTCGCGAGAAATATGGTCCCGATCTCCATATTAGCGGTGGTTTTAGCAATGCCTCCTTCGGATTACCATGCCGTCGTCTCATCAACGATGTTTTTATGATGTTAGCGATTGAAGCCGGTGCGGACAGTGGAATCATTGATCCCATCACCAGTGACCCTCGAAAGATTTTTTCCATGGACCGACAGTCAAAGCCCTACAAGCTTGCTGAAGATATGCTTCTGGGTCGAGACGAGTATTGCGTTAATTTTATAAAAGCGTATCGCAACGGGGAATTGGAGCCCCACTGATCCATGGCTGTATATCAGATTTTGCACTGGAATGACATTCCAGCCCAGGTGAGAGTCTTTAAGGGAAAGAAAACAATTTCACGAGAGATGCCCGCTCGTTTTCAAGTCGCCATCGATCGAATCGCGATGGAGGAAGGTCTGGCCGGAAGCGAGGATTATCTCGACCAATGGCAATGGACTGAGAAGCGCGAGCGGCCAGGCGATGCCGAAGTAGTCTTAAATGCACTTTTGCGTGAGCTCGAAGCGGACTACGACGATAGGCTATGGAAAAAGGACGGTTAATTTTCTATTATGCCCACATTCCCACCTGAGACGCTTCGTCAGGTCGGTTACCAACTTTTTGAAGTCGCTGGGTGTAAGCCCGGAGACGCCCGAGTTGTCGTTGATCACCTCGTCGAATCCAACCTCTTTGGTCATGACTCTCACGGTGCAATTCGGTTTGGAGAATACCTCCGTGCTATTCGAGAGGGGCGGTTCCAACCTCGTGAAACTCCTAAAACTGTGAGCGACAACCCTTGCACCGCGGTGGTAGACGCCCACGGCGCACTAGGACAGATCGGGGCGACCTTTGCGATGAACCTAGCAATTGAAAAGGCTCGGCGCCACGGTGTTGGTACAGTAACATTACGGAATACGAGCCATGTTGGGCGCGTGGGAGCCTATCCTTTAATGGCTGCTCGGACGGAGATGATAGGTCTTGCCTTTGTCAATGCCGGGCGTCTCGGCTACCAGATTGCTCCCTTTGGAGGCATCAACGGTCGCCTGAGTACGAACCCAATCGCCTTTGCTGCTCCGCGCCGGGAAGCCCCGCCTATCCTTGTTGATATGACAACCTCTGTGGCAGCCGAAGGTAAAATTCGGGTTGCTATCAACCAAGGAAGGCAGATTTCCGAGGGCTGGATCATAGATGCCCAGGGTAATCCCACCACGGACCCGAAAAAATTTGCGGGCCAGCCACCAGGAGCCATCCTTCCCTTGGGGGGAATAGTAGCGCACAAGGGCTATGGATTGAGTATTGTAGTGGAGCTCTTGGGCGGTGCCTTGAGTGGTCAGGGATGTGCTGCTGGCGAACGTTCAATGGTCAGCAACGGTGTGCTTTTCACCGTTTACCACATCGAGCATTTCACTGCTCTCGACGCTTTCTTCAACGAAGTGGAATGCCTCCTTAAACACATCAAATCGAGTCGTCTTGCCCCCGGGTTTGTGGAGATTTTAGCGCCTGGCGAACCAGAATTTCGCAACGCTCAACGGAGACAGGTTGAGGGAATCAATATTGATGAGATAACCTGGGCTGCTATCTGTGAAGAGGCTCTTGCCTTGGGGATTAATCTAGACCACTGGGGTGACCGAGGAATGTGAATATATAATTTGGAAAATTAGAGGATTTCAATGAAGACGTTCCTAAAGAGATTAGCGGACCCAAGTCCTATGATTTTTGACGGTGGATTTGGTTCAGAACTGTTTGCCAGAGGAATAGAACTGGCAAACAGCGCCCTTGCAAACGAATTACACCCAGATGCTGTGATTGATATTCATTCTGCCTATATTGAATCAGGCGTTGATGCCATAGGAACAAACACATTTGTGGCTTCAATGTTGCATCTTGGCATGGCGGGAAAAGAGAGAACTACGGCGGATAAGATTGCCAGATTGGCTGTGGAACATGCAAAAGCAGCAGTTGAAAATGTCGGCAGGTCGGTATATGTCGCAGGCTCAATTGGACCCTCACCCGGTGCAATTGAAGCCGATAGCGGTGATGTTGATTTTGGAATTCCGGATGCTGTTGTCAGAGATGCTCACGAGAGAGTAGCGAATATCCTGGCAAACGGAGGGGTTGATTTTTTCTGCATAGAAACCATGTTTTCCGCAAAGGAGGCTGCAATTGCGGTCGATGTTGCCAGAAAATACGGACTTCCCATCGCCGTGAATTTAACATACAAACACACGAAGGACCGCACTACTGGAAATGTCGTATACCGAACGGATTGGGGGCATTCGGCGGCAGACTTATTGGAGGTATTATCAGGAGGGGAGTTTTCCAATGGCGATAATCTCCTGGATTATGTTCACATTTTAGGTCTAAATTGTGGAGCGGAGGTCAGGTACGAGGAACACACTGGAATGCCCTATGCGATAAATGGAATCCGGCAGCTATGGGAAGCAATGGAGATGAACGGGGTTCAACCGAAGCGGATGATGGCTTATCCAAATGCAGGTATGGCACGCTTGGATAAGAATCACCGTACATATTACTCACAAATCCCAGAGGAGATGGTAGCTTACTTGCCAGATCTTCTCAAAGCAGGCGCCTATTTTGTCGGTGGATGCTGTGGCACTGGGCCCTCGCACATTAAAGTATTTCGTGAGGTTGTCTCCCAGGTGAGTAGATGACTTCACGGGTCTTCAATCCGGTCAACCGGCGAAAACCAGCAGTTTTAATTGACAATCCCAGCAAGAAATCGTATACTGGAACTTTACACAAATGCTGTTGCCTGCCTTTGTTGGGTTTTGATTTCTCCTTTCTTCATTTATGTCCCTAAATGCAGCCTTACATAACTTCAGTATGTATGATTTAATTTGACTATGCGGCGTTCTGTAGTATATCTCGCATTCATCCCCGGTTTTGAAAATGGTTAGGATGTGTTAGGGAGGTGACAGCAACTTTGGAGGTGAAAGAATGTCTGATTCCTTTAATGAATCTAAAGAAAATCGTCCGCGCGGACAATCCAATGCCACCATTGTCACTCTGGATTTGGGGCGTTGGATTCATAGCGAATTGCCTGATCAGATTGTAGACGTAGCACGCAGTGAACTTCACAGCAGGCTATCAAAGAACCGGCTGCGCGGTGCGTGGGTGAGAGGTTTTGCAGGGGATCTACACCTGCACGTAACGACCTATAACGCAGATTTCCTTGTCGACGACGAGTATGTGATTCATCCTATTGAGGCTGCGGTCCAGGCTGCTGTCCGGGCGGGGCTCATGGCACTAGGGGAAGCGGTGAAAATGCAACTCTGTTCTGACGAGGCAAAAGAAATCTTGACGCTGGATTCCGAGAGACAAGCCGAAGTGCTGGGGCTGTACTACCTGAACTTCCCTTTTACCGAAAGAGGCGCTGAGCCTATTTTCGCGGCGAAGGCAATCAACGGAGGTTGGGGTTTCTTCAATCGCGCAGTCTTTAATCTCTTTTTCAACCCGGACAAGGGCTCGGGGCGACGCATCGAAGGAAATGACTATTTGGGGGTAGTTGAATCAATTGCGGATCTCAAGAGCGGCAAAGATGTTGTACGAACCTATGAGTTTGGCCCGGGAAACCTTAACGAAATGGTTGCGCTAATTGCGGACGCCGATGAATGGCGCCTCAGCCAAGTGTACGCGGTCCGGGGCAAGTTCGGTGAAAGTGAACTATGTGGCGAACCCGCCATTGTGGTCGAAGGTGCGAAAAACCCTGTTATGGTTGGTCGCTCTCAGTCCGGTCTTCCCGCAGTTGGAGAATACACCCAAGCTGTTGGAGAATTCTGCTTCGGACCGGGCGGTGACGCGGGTAGATACCGAGTTGGACTCATGCCGGTTAATTTTGAAGACGCGCACACCTATTCGATTCCTCAGGGTACAGCAAAAGTTGTCGCCTATGCCTATCAATCCTATGACTATGGCAGGATTCCGAGTGACTCGGATTTGGTCGACGTTTTTGACCAAAACCGGCCTGAAACCACGCGGTTGCAACGAGATGCAGCAGACTTGATAGGGAACATGGTCAGTCACGGGGAGTTTGAGCCCTACGTGAACCCAATGGCTGCGGAGTCTTGCGCATTACACGAAGCTCAACGTCTGGAAGAGCGCTTTGAATCCATTCCTGAAGCTTCTGACCCCGTGGTAGAAGCCGCCAACAAAAAGGCAATCTTCACACTTTCGGATATCAAAGCTGACAGTGGCGGCAAAGTCGGACACACCATGCCACCTCACGTGTTCCGATGCGTGGCAGAAGCTAGCCTGCAGGAAGGTAAAGATGCGGGGCTCATCTTCACAACGTCGGAAATCATTGAGGTCGGGGACGATGGACATCTGTTGATGAGTCATAGTCGTGGCGCCGACAACAATGAAGTTCATCTTTTTGCTTACCGCACTTTTTTCCGACAAGTATGGGTAGCAGAGGTATTAGGGCATAAGTGGTATGGCTTGGGTCAGGATTTAGTCGGAGAAACTACGGCTGGACACCCCACGGAAGAACTAGCCAACCTCAACGATGCCTTCCTCAAACTGTTGCCCGACTTTCTTCCTACGACCGAACGCGCGCAAATAGGTCGCCTTGAAAAAGCTTACAAGGAGTGGAAAACCGGCGAAGGTCAAGGGCATAAAGTACTTCGCGTTTTTTCAGGCAATATCTCAGGACAGGGCCCCGGTTTTGCAGAACTCCCGTTGGTTCGCCCTGGCCGAATTGGATTGCTGGCGATTGACAAAGCTGGTCCCTCGGCGTTTAACCTGCCAATATGGTGGAGCCTAAATCAAGCATCGGCTACAGGTTCCCTCGCCGCCTATCTCAGACAGACTGGGGAGGTAGGCTGCGTCCTAGAGATTTGGGACGTGGAACATCATCGTCGCATTTTCCTAGATTTGGAGAGTGAAGCTGAAAGTGCACAGCATCTGCTTGGAGCAGTCGAACGGTTTAACATCAAGCGGGTTTGGAGCCGTCGATCGGAGAACCGGGATGCGGCGCGCGTGTCGGAGGGGCTGGGCGAGGTTCTCTTGGCTGCCTCCACAGAAAAACTCGCGGTTATTACCGGCGGAGAATATCGGGGCAAGGACGATCCGGTTCTGCTTGCAGTAGAGCCATTGGCGGACGCGCTCAATCTTTTTATGCGCGATTGCTTCTATATGACCCAAGGAGATGGCCGAGGCTCACATTTCATGTTCCCGACACCACTGCCCTGCCGAGATGCCATTGCGACTGTCAATAGCCGTGCTGTCGCTGTGTCTGCCTGGGTTAGCATCAATTCCTCCGGTCAGATCTGTGGTCTACAGGACGTTTTTTCGGACCCAATCTACGAGACTGCGCGGGATCGGGCTTACCGGCTCAATAAGGCAATCTGGGATGCCCAAGGCGGCAACTTTATTCCCGTCGGTGTAGGTTCGGCCAAAGTTGAGCAGTCCTATCCGCTGGCAAAAACCCTAGCCCGCATCACCGCCGCTGAATCGGAGTTTGCCCCCAAGTTCTATCATGGGTGACAAAGGAAGCGGAAAAAAACTTGGCTCTCAACATCCCGCACCCCTTTAATCTCAACCCTTCCCTTTTCGTACACGTTGTCAGTTTACCCAACCGAATCGGATTTTCCTAATGAATGTCGGTGCTTTACGAGGCTGAAAGGGAGAAGCATGAGAAGAGAAGGAAATACTACCCACTGCCATTCTGTGGAAAGTGGCTCTATCCTGAGAATCGGGTGTGCGATGGGTAGATAGACTATAAAGAGGTGTAACCCCATGCACGCAAGAATGGTAATCAATAGTGGAACATTGGCTAAGATTCTTCGGAACAGAGATTGCCAGGGATTTTGTCGATGGCATTGAAAGTTTGAGACCAATTGTGTGAAGATTAGCGTGGAACATGCTACCGTTTGCGCCCGCGTGGGATCGGGAGATTTTACGGTCACGACAAATCCAATAATTGTCATTAATGCAATCAGTAAACTACGCACCAGAATATCAAAACGGTAGTCTTTCGAAAGGAAGGGTTGAACTTGTTGGCTTCGGTTGTGCTTTAGCTCGCCTTGTATTCGATTCTGACCGAGCGCAATTAGCGGAATGAGGTTGACAATTAGGTGGATCCAGATGATGTGATGTAGAGTGAGCGGCATGGGGAATTCACGCCACAACTGCAGTCCAGATCCAAGATGGAGTACGAGTCCAATGAGAAGCGTGGTCATCTGCGCGAGGGTACAGGTCAACAGCCAACGCATGGAATTTTTAAGATTACTCTGCGCTTCCCGCGCGTGAAGCAATAGATTAGTAATTACACGAAACCCGTCCTTGAGTATCACACAGCCTGCGTTCTGTTGGACAACGGGCGATGAGCGCGACGCAGAGGCTATACTGACATCAGCAGCCTGCATTGCACGTGAATCTGTGGGAATTTGTCCGCAAAAACCGACCGAATGGTTGTTGTGTTTGAGCTGTTCTACCAGCTTAAGCTTTTGGTCGGGAGACGGGCGACAATATACAAGTAGGCGGTTGACAATTGAATCGTAATGTTCATCGCTAAATCTATCTAGATCCGATTGCGTGACAACAGCGTTTCCATCTTCAATGATTCCAAATTCTCGCGCGAGATCAGAGGAGCTGTGGCGATCTTTGTCCGTAATCATGACAACTTTAACGCCCGCGCCCAGGCAAAACTGAATGCTCTCTTTTGAACCTTCATACTCCTGCGGTGTAAAAGCGATTAACCCCAAGAACGTCAGGTTTCGTCCTATATCCTCCTGGGGCGGAACGGAATTGCGACTTCGGTAGGCAACTCCAAAGACTTGGGCTCTGTTGTCTGATAGGTATTGAGCGGCTAGACGAATCATCTGCTTTTGGTCATAGCTAATGCGATTCATTGTTCCGCCGATTTGAATTCGGTGGGATCCCTGTATTATCGCATCGGGGTGCCCGAACATAATATTCAAAAACTTGTTTTCTTCTGTTTCCAAAACAATTGCTTTATAAGGTGGGTCAGACGTTTCCGAAATTTCAGCGACTTTCGATAGGGCTGAATCATAATGCTCTAAATCAAAGCCGATTCGGTCAGCAAGTTGGCTAAGTGCTTCAGCAATATTATCACTATCCGAAGGGATTTGGTTGATTGCCCCCCGGCTTCGACTATGAGTCGCGCAAAGCGTCGCAAGCAACATCAGCAATTGAAACCCTGGTGAGACTGAGGCATTTGGCGGTTGGGACGCCCCCAAAGTCTCATCTGTCTCTTGTGTCACAGTCTCATCAAGCTTCAACCTGTCTTCCCACGTTTCTCGTTCGACAAGTTCTTCATCAACAAAAACACGAGAAGCGGTCATTCGCTCCTGCGTGAAGTTCCCAATTTCATTGACGCAGACGGCTGTGACGCTGCTTAATCGTTCCAGATTTACGACATCACGGATACCAATGCCCTTCTTAAACAGTCTGTATGTATTTTCGGCTAGGATTGCTCGACACGTTGAAACAATTCCTTCGGGGATGGAAGCGATGACAAAGCCCAATCCAAGGAAAAGCAAGGATTGCCAGTTTTCCTCAAAGCTTTTGCGTTGAATGTACCAGGTTGTCAAGACCGCAATCCCTCCTAAAATCAGGCCGACAATCTTAAAATGATTATAAACCCCGCCCATCTGAATCTCTGCTTCCGAATCCAAATCAAGGCTCGCGGGGACATTGCGATGCGGCTGGTTGATTTCTAATTCTTCGCTTGTTCCAACGACAATCGCACGACCCTCGCCTTCTAAAACGTATGTGCACGCAAAAACCATGTTAGTCTGTTTTTCAGGCGGCACCGTCCGATCGGGCATGTCATCTGTTGTCTTCTGTGAAGATATCGACGTGCCGAACAGGGGGGTTTCATCAACAACCAAATCCTCTGCATCGACGATTCGGGCATCAGCGGGAATATAACTCCCTTCACTTAAGACAAGCAAATCCCCGGGTACGACTGCTGTGGGGGAAACTTCGACCACTGTCGCATCCCGAATGACCGAGACCGTCGCTTCTAGACCGCGCTTAATCGTTCGGCACTGCGCTTGGGTTTTGCTATCTTGGATAAACCGCCAAAGCAGATGCAGACAGAGGATGGCAAAAATAGCGATTGCTTCAGGAAGGGCACGGTGGGGGTAGAGATGAATAACACCGATGATAAGTAGTAGAACAACAGTAATGCTGGAAAATTGCTTTGCGAAGAAAGAGATGATAGGTCGTTCATGAGATGGTTGAATCTCGTTGTCGCCGTATTCACGTAGCCGTGCATCGGCTGCATCAGCACTTAACCCACGCTCAAGATCGGTATTAAACTCATGCAGAATATATGGAATCTTCTGGGTGTACCAATTTGAAATGTTCATATTTTGAGAAGAGATTTCGGACGGAGTAGTGTACAGAGAGGCAGACAAATCTGTCAGTCGGATACGGTGACATCGTGTATCGAAATCAGCAACGAATCCAAAGCGCAAGGGGAATTAAATGAAGAAAAATGCCCGAATTGCCTCATCTCAAATTCCTATTTTCCGCACGAATTTGTTTGTTCTCCTATTTGCACGGTTGCGCCGATAGAATCAATTGATAAAACTTTAACAATGCACGAGACATCGTTCTTTGCAAATGCTTGATGCATCTGATTAGCGATTTCTTGTTCTGCCGTTGTACAATAAGCGGCAATACTTGGACCCGCACCGCTAAGTGCAACGCTTAACGCGCCCGCATTCATCGCAGCTTCTGCAACATCATCAAATCCTGGTATCAGCGAAGTTCGATAAGGTTGATGCAACCGGTCATGCATTGCCAGCGATAACATATCTAGCTTTCCAGTTGCGATTGCGGCGACCAGTAACGAGCTACGGCTAATGTTGTAGATGGCGTCGCTGAATTTAACCGTTTGAGGCAGCACGCTGCGCGCCTGTTTTGTCGACAGTTGAAAAATCGGAATGGCTACAGTGACACAAAGGTTCGGTTGACAATCCAATTTAATTGTGTGTACGCATCCATCGTGAGGAAGGGATACTACTAACCCTCCGAGTAGGGAAGCCGCAACATTATCCGGATGACCCTCAAGTTCAGTCGCAAAATCGAGCAATTCAGTGCGCGAAAATGGTTCATCGCAAAGCGCATTAGCGGTCAACAAACCTCCGAGGATTGCCGTACCGCTGCCGCCCAACCCTCGAATCGCTGGGATGCCATTCACTAGACTCAATCTGAGTCCTTTGGGTTCATAGCCAGCTCGCTCGAAAACCAAGTTGGCGGCGCTATATGCGATATTATTGACACCCTTTGTGATAAATTCCGAATCTATCCCGCGGACGAGAATTTCTATGCCGGTGTCAATCTCTTCTAATTCAACCGTGCTATAAAGTTGGAGAGCCAATCCGAGCACATCAAAACCGGGCCCCAAATTCGTTGTGCTTGCGGGGATACGTGCGATTGCTTTGCGCGGCATAAATTTACCTGATTCTTGAAATTGCTGCATCCATGCGGGCTAAAGCTTCGCGGATATTTTCCAAAGAATTTGCATACGACAGTCTTATATATCCATCACCAAATTTACCAAACCCGGTGCCAGACAATACGGCAACGCCCGCTTCCTCAAGTAGGTAGTCCTCTAACGCTTCGGAAGAGAGGGGCAGTTCCGTCACATTCGCCAATACGTAAAAGGCGCCAAGCGGCATGATACAACTGATACCATCAATGGCATTCAGCCCTTGAACAATTACATCACGTCGTCTTCTGAACTCGGCTACCATTTGAAGGACGAAATCTTGTGGCCCCTTCAAGGCTTCAATTCCAGCAATCTGCGTAAACGAACAGGTACATGAATTGGAGTTAATCATCAGCTGAGTGATTTTATCCGCCATGGGTTTAGGGGCTATCCCGTAGCCCAAACGCCAGCCGGTCATCGCATAGGTTTTGGAATGACCTTCAATTAGAATCGTTCGCTCCTTCATCCCAGGCAGGTTGACGACACTTTCATGAGCACCTTCATAAAGAACACGTGAATAGATCTCATCCGATAACACATAAAAATCGTGCTTAATCGCGAGTTCCGCAATTGCTTCTAAATCCGATTTTTCCAAAATACCGCCCGTCGGATTCTGAGGAGAATTGATAATCAAAAGCCGTGTCCGATCTGAGATAGCCGAAACAAGATCATCAATTCGGAAGCGGAAGTCAACTTCTTCGCGCAAAGGCAGTGGAACTGCTTTGCTCCCAACAAAGTTGATGACGGATTCATAAACTGGGAATCCAGGATCGGGATAGATGACTTCACTCCCTTCATCGGCGAGCGCAATAATGGTGAAAAAGATAATAGGTTTAGCGCCGGGCGTGACTGTCACTTCGTCTGGATGGACATGAACTCCCCTGGTTTCTGAGACATGTTCAGCAACCACTTCACGAAATTCGAGGAGTCCAGCGGATGGGCCATATCCGGTATATCCATCGCTCATCGCCTTGAACCCCGCTTCGCAAATGTTCATCGGGGTTTTGAAATCCGGCTGGCCGATTTCGAGATGTATAATGTTTCGACCTTGTGCTTCTAAGCCTTTCGCTTTTGCCAGTACTTCGAAGGCGGACTCAGTCCCTAAACGACCCATTCGCCGCGCAAATCTCATTCAGATTGCCTTTCATCAAATCGAGCCAATAGACCTACCACGACTAATCAGAATATTTCATTACGAAACCGTTGTTGCCGGTAATCCAAATGTGGTTCACATCCAGAATAAAGAGGTCATTGACTGGTACTTTACTAATGATGGTACCCTCTATGCTCTGGTTTTCCCACGTTTTTCCACCGTCGGTTGTATGAATAATGATATTGATTCCCATATCACCGCCAACTGCCCATCCCACCTTCTTGTCGACAAACTGCACGCTAGAGAGCGTTTCCTGCGTGTCACTCGATTGTAGTTTCCATCTATCCCCACCGTTCGTGGTGTGCAACACAACACCACCCTCACCGACTGCCCATCCAGTTGAAGCATCTATAAAGAAGACATCTTTCAGAGTATCTTCGACGTTTGTGGACTGATCTGCCCACGTTTTCCCGCCATCGGTGGTTTTCTTGATAATGCCATTTTGACTGCCCTCTTGTGGATTCACAAAAACGCCCGCGACCCAACCGGTAGAATCATCAATGAAGTGCACGCAGTTGAACAAACCTTCCGACTCCTCGCCAATTCGGGCGGGAAGCACACCGCCTTGTAGGATTTTCCATATTTTGCCCCCGTTTGTTGTTTGGAGGATGGTTTCTCCCATGCCAACCGCGAAACCGGTCTTTTCGTTTACGAAGTGGACATCATACAGCGAGTTGTCGACCTTACTGGTTTGGATATCCCACTGTTTGCCGCCATTTGATGTCCCAACAATCATCCCTTTCTCCCCGACAGCCCAACCGTTATTCTTATCAAAGAAAAAGACATTCGAGAGGATCTGATTGACAGCAATTTCCGCTTTTTCCCACGTATTACCGCCGTTTCTCGTATGACCTATATATCCTGGACTTTCCATTTCTAAAGCTGCAACACCTACGACCCAACCTTCTCTTGAACTCACAAAAGTAATCGCGTTATAATCTCGAATTTCTTCATTGTCCTGTTCCTGCAGAGCAAACCATTTTCCCCCGGCATAAACCATGTTTGTCATGCATACGGCTGCGAGTAAAAGCGCTGTCAGAATCGCTCTCTTCTTGTACATTGTTTAATTGACTCCTTTCAGAATTTTCCGTAGTATAGCACTCATTACGGACGCTGTCAAGCACAAACAAGCCTTGATATCTTGTAGTGAAGTGCGGTATGAATCGAAGCATTTCGATATTTTACGCAAATTCCGACTATTGTCAAGAAAAATTACCAGCGAGCGTTTTTGTTGACATCGGCTTCTGAATCCGTATAATATCAGGTTAAATCTGATGGGTGCGCAGGGCTATGCACTGCACGCCCTTCGTAAAGAGGCGAATCTTCGTCATCGGTCTTTCGGTTTGTCCGGAGGACGACAAGCGGAAGTGCGCAGGTCTTCATTATGAGACTCTATATAAGGAGGCGAGATACATGTTGACTCAAGGGCAGATTGACTTCTATCATTTAAACGGCTATATCGGCGTTGAAAATGTCCTTTCGGTGGAGGAAATCGCCAACCTCCGCCGCGTTACGGACGAATTTGTTGAAAAATCTCGTGAGGTCACTGAACATAACGATGTGTTTGACCTCGAACCGTTACACACCTCAGAAGCGCCGCGTGTCCGTCGTATTAAGAATGCTGCTATCCATCATCCGGTTTATGACCGGATGCTGCGTCACGAGGACATTCTCGACATTGTCGAACAATTGATTGGTCCCGGTGTAAGTCACAACGGTCACAAGCTCAACATGAAATATCCGAAATTCGGGAGTCCTGTCGAATGGCATCAGGATTGGGCGTTCTATCCTCACACGAACGACGACCTGTTAGCGGTCGGTGTAGCAATTGACGACATGTCGCTCGAAAACGGCTGCCTGATGGTCATCCCAAGCTCCCACAAGGGCCCCATCTTCAACCATCATCAGAACGGTGCCTTCATTGGGGCAGTTACAGACCCTAATTTCAAGCCAGATAACGCTGTACCCGTCGAAGTCAAATCCGGCGGCATATCGATTCATCATGTCCGCACCTTGCATGGTTCCGCGCTCAACTCTTCTAGCAAACTCCGCCGTTTATTGCTCCTTCAATATTGCGCAGTTGATGCCTGGCCGCTGATAAATCCGCCTGATTGGAGTAATTTCGCCGCGCTTGTCTTACGAGGCGATCCGACAAACCAACAGCGCATGACCGCCGTTCCTGTTCGTATTCCCCTTCCGCAAGCATCGCGCACGGGTTCAATCTACGAAATTCAGACCCTGCTGGATGGAACGGCTCATTTTTCGCAAAAAGCAGGTTGGTTAGGAAAGGGGGACTGTTGAGCAATTCACGCTCACAATTTCGTATCTTTGAAGTCGAAAATGATTCGCAAGAAACGTGATTCCCAGAAATATTTTGCCATAATGGCATATGCCCATTGAAAGACAATTGTGGTTTGTCATATTGGCAGCCCGATGGTGCAGGAGAATTGGCGGAAGTTAAAGTTAGGAACCGCTTGTGCAACTGACTATGGGTCATTAGAGCGCATTATTACTGGTATTTAGATAATTTCCCCATCCATTTTGTGAATAACATTAGGTTTTGGCATGCAACTTGCGTAACGCTAAATCGTCTGATGAAAATGGCATCAGAAAAAGTGAAAAACCAAAACCGAATTACACAACATTGGATAGGAGGAACACAAAATGACAAACCTTACGCGGAGAAATCTCTCTAGCATCTACAATCGGATGGACAGAATCTTTGACGACTTCTTTGGAGGAGGACCTGCATTCTTGCGCCCTGAGACCGGCGATTGGGATTGGAGTCCGCCGGTGGATATTTCAGAGACCGGCGATCACGTTGAATTTCGGGCTGAAGTGCCTGGACTCTCCAAAGAAGATGTGAGCGTTGCTGTCACTGAAAACGTTCTCACACTCCAGGGAGAGAAAAAGCAGGAAAGCGAAGTGAAGGATGAAACTGTTCATCGCGTTGAACGGGCTTATGGTCGTTTCAACCGTTCTTTCACTCTACCTAAGAGCCTTCGGACAGAGCAGGCGAAGGCGTCGTTCAAAGATGGTGTATTGACGCTGTCAATCCCGAAGGCAGAGCAGACCAAACCGAAAGAGATTCAAATCAGTGTTGAATAATCTCGCTGAGTTGGGTTATCATAAAGGCGTCCTGCACGGAAAGGCGGGGCGCCTTTTTTTGTTGGTTTTCCGAGCGTTATCAAAATTGGAACTTTTGTTTCAGCGTTGGTGTGACTGGAAGAGAACAAGACGAAATTTAAAAAATACTTATCAGAAATCGGTTAGGAGGACAACAAAAATGCTTCGATTCTGTTCGACCAAATGGGGAGTTTTACTGATTTTACTGGTAATGGCCGCTGTTACTATTGCACTCAATTTGGATTCCTTTACAACTCAAACGGCAGTCGGTCAAGCTGCGGATGACGATTTCAGGTATCTTGAACGGGCAAACCGCGCCTTTATTGAAGTGATTAACGCTGCGAAATCCTCTGTCGTACAGATTACGACGACAAAAGTGGTTTCGGATAGGGGTTCGCAACGTCAATTCGATTTTTTCCATTACTGGTTCGGTGAACCTCGTAATCGCCGCGATCAAGTTGTGCCCGAAGAACAGAAACGAGAAGTTCAGGGAGCACTCGGATCTGGCGTCATTGTCACTGAAGACGGCTATGTCTTAACGAACTACCACATTATAGACGGAGCGGAGGACATCGAGGTAACCCTACCGAATGGGCGCAAATATGCGGCGGAAGTCATAGGAAGAGATTCAGGGATTGAAGGAGCTGATGTCGCTGTTCTGAAGATTGAGGCTAAGGGGCTACCCGCTCTGAAGTTTGGTGATTCGGACAAACTTCAGGTTGGAGAGTGGGTTGTTGCAATCGGGACTCCTTTTGGTTTCGCTCAAACGGTGACGCGGGGAATTGTCAGCGCGAAAGGACGCTCGCCTGATGAAATCAACGTAGTAGTAAAGTATGCGGACTTCATCCAGACCGATGCCGCGATTAATCGGGGCAATAGTGGGGGAGCACTGATTAACATCCATGGTCACTTGGTGGGGATTAACACCGCCATTGTAACCGGCGGAGGCTTTTCACGAGGTAATGTCGGCGTGGGATTTGCAATTCCAATTAACCTTGCGGGCCGAATCATGAGGGCACTCATTGAGAAAGGGGAAGTTGAGCGCGGGTGGTTGGGCGTTAGGCTTCAGTCGGTTGACCACGATATTGCGGAGACACATCAACTCGGAGAACCGCGGGGAGCTCTGGTAAGTTATGTCGGCAAAGGTATGCCAGGAGATGAGGCGGGAATCCAAAGAGGTGATGTGATTGTAGAGTTCAACAACGTCCGTATCCGCGATGACAATCATCTTAGCAACACCGTTGCCGCGACAGAAGTTGGGAAAACCGTTGAAGTGAAAGTCATCCGAAGGGGCAAAGAAAAGAGTTTAAGGGTCCAACTTGGCAAACGGACTGAAGAAGTTCTCGCAGCCCTGGGTGGATATATTTATGCAGGGATGCGGCTAAGCGAGCTCACCGATCAGCTTGCCGCGGAATACGGTCATGAGAGAGAAAACGGCGTGCTTGTCGTTGACGTTGAACGAGGAAGTCCTGCCGCGAGAGGCGGTATCCGCAGAGGCGATCTCATTCAAGAGGTTGAATGGGAGAAGATTACCACCATCGCAAAATTTCGTGAACAAGTCAAGGCAGTTGCAGCTAACCCCAAGGTCGTATTGTATGTTAGACACAGGAATGGCCTCCCAGAGTATGTCGTGCTAAAGAACTTCGAATCGCAGAGATGAACCGTGCATGAGGGGCTATACAGGCTAACATCTCCGCCGCGCGTCACTAACCAAGGCGTGCCGGCGCCGCCCAATGGCTTATGAGAAGTCCGTTGCCGCCGGCATAGAGGCGTCCGCAAACCACTTAGCGGCCTCACTTCAAGAGCACCATATTCCGCACGAATGAGTTGTGCTCGCCGTTGAGATTAGCGACGCGCATGACATAGACATAGAGACCGCTTGCAACTACTTCTCCCGCTTCGTTACGACCATCCCAATATGCTGCGTTCTCGCGTCGATGGTACCGCCCCGCTGGTTGTTGCCCGAGGTTTAAGCGGCGAACCAATCGTCCCGGTGCTGCATAAATATCGATCTCTATACCACCGGGCGCTGCAAGTTCGTAGGGTATCCATACCTCCGGATTGAATGGGTTGGGATAAACAGGCAAGACTCTCGTTTTCGTTACGGTAGGCAACTGAGAATTCAGATGCGTTTGCTGTTTCGCCGCTTCTACCCAAGATTTCAGCGCTTCTAACGCCGCGCGCCCCCGGGATGAAAAGTAAGGTTGACGACGCAGTGCCGATAACGCCTTTTCAACTTGGGTTAAATCAATCTCAAAGTGAGTGGGAGATGTGAAATGCGATTCTTGTTGTGGTTTGGGTTGAGTCGCAATGGATTGCTTGAGCGGAGCTGTGTCGAAAAATCCTTGCAGTATACCGCGCTCCGTGCGAGCCAATCTCGGTGCGGCATTGGTGTTCTCTTCAAAATGTCTTGCCACTACCACCAAGTCAGTGATGTCTACAACTCCATCTCCATTGACATCCAGGTTAGGATTCGTAATCTGGTCGATAGTTTTCCCCAAGTGGATGGCAACCAAAACTAAATCGATAACGTCTACCACAGCATCTCGGTTTACGTCCCACATTGATGGGGGTTCGCTCAACATAACGCCCGGCGTGATGACACTCCAGTTGCGGCTTGACAAATGCGCACGGTTCTCCGCCTTGATTCTGGCGTAGTATGTTTCGTTAAGCTCTCCTGTGAATGTGTGACGAGTCAACCCCCCATCAACCTTCCGATCGAAAAGCTTCCCTGATTGGAAATCTCTGGAACCCACATCAATCTGGACGTGGTAGGCGATAATTCCGCTTGTGTCATCAACTGCATCCCACTCCAGCGTAATGTCCGGTGAGTTTCCCGCCTCCTCCGTCAGCCAATTAGGATTCGACACTGTGGGTGGCGGTGTGCTATCAATCTTGAAGCCGAAATGGCTGGCATCGGTCCAATATCCTAACGCATCACGTGCACGTACATGTACCCACCAAACGCCGTCACTGAGGCCGGTGAACACCAACGCATTACTTCTGACAAGCGCGTCCGGTCGTGTGTCGGGCACTGATTCAGGTTCTCGATTCAGGATGAAACTGTATTGCTGTCCAGCGATCGCCGTCGGCGGGGTCAGCAATTCCAATTGCGGCGAGTTGTCTGCATACCATCGATTGAAGTTCCGGTGAGTATTGGAAGTAATAACGGGCGGCAGAAGCGGTGTGTGATCAACAATTACGAATCCATCGCTGTACACCTCGGTTGGTGGATTCTGCGAATCCGTAATAACTGCACCAAGGTAGTAGGTGCCTTCAGCGAGAGAATCTGTGTTCCAGGTAAACGCCGAGTGATTCGACGATACGCCGGATTTGATCGGTGTCGTACCGCCCGGACGATTGTCTCGGTCATAGAACAACGCGATTGTAAAGTTGTTGTCATCGGGGTCAGAGGCTTCCCAAGTAATCCGGAAGAATTTATCCGAGACGCCGCCATCAATAGTTGGGGATGTAAACTGAAAAGATGGAGCGACGTTAGGACGAAAAAACGTGCGATGAGTGGCATAAATTTCCTCTAGCGCCTCCAACATTGGGAACCTGCGCTTGCGCCAGGCGATAGCGACATCTGTGATACTCTGGGGTTTTTCGTTGGTGATAATCTCCCAGAGTAGATCTGTGCGGTCGGAAATTCCGTCGTCATCGATCTCGGGTTGATGGTCAATGGATTCCACTGTATCGAAGATGTCCCACAAGATACTCGCCACCGCTCCTTCGACGGTCTCGCCCCTCGTATTTAGTCCCAAGCCTTCGACATGCCCTGTCCACCATCGATTGGATTCGATATTCGGCACGGCTTGATTGAGGTAACCGGTGACATTCAATGCACGGTTGTCCACGGCTGCCTCCATAAACGCCGCCCATCCCTCATTAAAGGCGAAACCGGCATCCGATACCGTTTCTAGTCGGTGCGAGCCCTGATACGTGCCTTTCGGCACTGAATCGTAGTTGTAGCCGTAGGCCGCAGTCATAACAGCGTGCGCATATTCGTGGAACATAAGGATGCGCGTCCACTGATCTCCGTGGGCGATGTTGATTGTTTCGCTTGACACTTGACCGCCAATTTGCTTAGGAGCGTAGTAGGAGATGTTCTCCGCACCAGGCCAAATCACCTGCACAGCGCGATCCCGCTCCCATCCCAACCGGTTGAGCAAAAAGGCGTGTGCGCGTTGGACGGTATTGAAAATATACCCTAGCGCGCGGTTTGGATTTCGAGAATCCATGGATAGATGAATAGTCGTCTCGCCATCGGGGACATCTCGAACAGTTTCCGATGCGAACTCATATACGTTTGACCCTGGATTTTCGATTGCCAACACGTAGTTATCGAATCTCACAACGACATAAAGATTGCGGGGCGTTCTACTGTTGAGCTCCGAGTGAGTTAGATTTTCAAAGATGTATTCTCCACGGTCATCAGCGATTGTCTCGTCAATTTTAATATCATCGCCAACAGGCATATCCAGGTAGAGCGTAACTTGCGGGCGATGGATTGGGAGTTCTTCTTCCTCATTGTCGTTGAAATAAACGACCGAACCGCGAACCGTTACCTCGCCCGCAGGAGCACGAAATGCCCGAAACCGTGCTTGTGTTGCCAGAGACAAGTTGTCTACAGGCTCGTCAAACGGAACAGCCCGAACTTGAGCGTAACCTGGCATCACCCGAAGGTATGTGTAGAAATGCTCGATTACGGTTTGGCCATTCGCGAGCGTCGCGTAGATTGACGCTTGCAGGGGATACACTCCCAGCTTCCTCACACGAATCAGAACACTGTGTTGCTGAACCGGAGCATACGGGGGAAAGTAGACTCGATCAAAAAGATCGGTTGAACCAGGCAAAATCCCGTGTGGAAGGCGAAATTGAATGCGTGCGTGCACCGTGTCGACCAGGTTGGAGCGAATTGATAAGATGAGCGTGGCTTCCTCACCAATTCGCGGCGCTCGCGTAAGGTGGAGCGTTCCATCGAACGCTTGGGGACGGTGGCGCTGATGTGCGGGTGCGAATGCGCGCACTTCCGCACACAACATGGAAGTCGAAAGGCACAAAAACAGGAGAACGAGCGACATAACACTGACAACACGAATCGTCATGTGTAACATGTAAAACCAACCCGTTCCTGTTTTCATAAAAACTTCTCGGCTGAAACCTGCATTGCTTCGGCACTGCCGTTTTCTTCAAGCCAATTACTTAGGGATCTGAGCATGTCTGAGCATGTGCGAAAAAGAATCCGGCAATCTCCCGGTCTTCACAACTCACACTATTGACTCGCAAACCAGATCCCTAGCCCGATTCCTATCGCAATTAAAACGATGATTGTCCCGATAACTCCTAGCGCTAGCTTCCATGTCAACATTGCCGGTTCTCCTTCTTCTTTCGACCCGCGCGAGGATTTACGCTCCGCCTTTTCACTGTTACGCCGCCGCTTTTCAGGACGTGAGCGAATTGAGGACTGTGCCTCCCACATTTCTTCCCGCTGCTCTCGAATTTTCTCCACCAAACGTGTAGTGTCAGACCTTGGCGCGTTGACTGCTGCAGCTATCTGTTCAGTTTGATGCAACTGGCGCGAGTCTGCGTCATCGATCGTCGGCTGTTGGGTTGTGGGTTGACTTGTAGATTCATCTGGGCGAAATGCATCATCAGCGATTTCTACGGTCGCACCTTTGTGAGCTGTGACACTGGCGCTGCTTTCAGGCTCTGTGGTAAGCGCAGAACTCACTGTGTGGGTTTGACGTTTTTGGTCGCCTGTTTCATGGAGATCAGCAATGTCGGTTTCAGCTTCGGGATGTGCCACCTCCGCCGGTGCCGATTTACCCGAAGCGTCTGATGCGCGTTTTCCAGCCCACATCGCCCGCCGTTGTTGTTTATATTTCTCCCTCAGTGCTTGCTTTTCTTCTTCGTTCAGCTGCATGGTTTTTACCTCCTGACACGTGAATAAGCCGCGGTACGACAAGCTTCAAGCTGAAGTCTCGACTGATTTCTAATCTTCGTTAACCGCTATTCCCCAATTCTTTCGATTTTGACCGTGGTTCCATTCTTGACCTGATTAAACGCCTTTGGGTCGCCTATCAGTTTACCAATTACATTGACTGCGCTCGCAGGACGGATTTCATCCCCCTGACTCATCGGTGTTGGGCCAAAGAAAATACAAAACGCGGTACCGAGGGGCCAATAGCCGACATCGCCTAGTTCCACGACTTCTTGAGGGTTTTCAGCATCCGCGTTCACTGAGATGGAAAAGTAGATTTCGTCGCCCCATGTACTCCCACGTTCCTCAATCGGTAGCGCATCCCAAATCATTTGCGCTGTTTCCGAGTTATTTAGTTCAGCCTCCATGACGACAGGCTGAGCAGAGATGTTAATCTTTTTGGGGTTCATAACAGGTCTCCATTGGGAATCCGGCATTGGTTGGTTTGGAGTTGACTTGAGTTCTACTTTCTAAGATAATAAGAGCCGGGTATTTTGTATTCTAACATAACCCACCCGAAATCCTCAATACAAAAACGTCTCAACCCACGCTTGGCGGGAGAGGCGGAAGATAAAACTAATGTGCGAGTTTGGATGATGAAAACGCGGTTGTTTTCACCATCAACTAGAGTTTAGTCAAATTAGGGAGACGAACAATGAGACTGAAAAATCGCGTTGCAATTGTGACAGGCGGTGGGCAAGGAATTGGGCGGGCGATTTGCCTCAGGTTTGCCAGTGAAGGCGCACATATCGCCATTGCCGAACAAAACCGGGAAACTGCTGAAGTTGTTGCAGAACAGGTTCGCGCACTTGGTGTACTTGCGCTCGCAATCCACACGGACGTCTCCAACGGTGATGCTGTCCGCGCAATGGTTTCTCAAACGCTCCATACCTTTGAACGGATCGATATTCTCGTAAATAACGCCGGAATATTTAGCCACACACCAATCGAGGAGTGTACCGAATCAGAATGGGATCGGATCATGGCTGTTAATCTCAAGGGACCTTTTCTCTGCTCGCAGGCGGTAATGGAGATTATGAGAAAGCAGAGGTCTGGCAGGATTATCAATCTGGGGTCTATCGCGGGTAGAGTTGGCGGACTGTTTGCATCGGCGCCCTATGCTTCATCTAAAGCGGGAGTGATGTGCTTGACGAAATCGTTTGCGCGTCGGCTTGGCGAATACGGAATCACCATCAACGCAATTGCGCCCGGTGTGGCTAAGACAGAGATGACGAAAGATCACCCCGAGATGACACCACAAATTCCGCTGGGTCGTGTCGCCGACCCGAAGGAGGTAGCAAACGTCGCACTGTTCCTTGCGTCAGATGAGGGATCATATCTGACAGGCGTCATCTTAGATGTGAATGGCGGAATGCTGATGCCCTGACTGTCTTTCACTGTCCTCAATCATCAAAATTATGAATCGGTAATCAACTGAGAATCGTCAATTCGCTTTCCGATCCATGTTCGCGGAGTTTCTCTACGAGCAGATTCGCTGCATTGCGGAATGCCTCGGATTGTGACGAATCCGGGTGCGATGCAACAATTGGTACACCGAGATCGCCGCCTGTACAAATCTCCGGATCAATCGGTATCGCCCCCAGGAATGGGATACCGAGTTTTTGGCTGATTTTCTTCCCGCCATCGGCTCTGAAGATGTCTGTTCTCTTGTCACAATGGTGACAGATGAAATAGCTCATGTTTTCAACCACGCCCAGAATCGGTACGTTGAGCTTTTCAAACATGGCGACGCCTCGCCGAACGTCGGCAAGTGCAACATCCTGTGGCGTGGTCACAATCACAGCGCCGGTCAGGGGAATGGCTTGTGTTAAAGAAAGAGCGGCATCTCCGGTGCCGGGCGGCAAATCGATAATCAGATAATCGAGCTCACCCCAGTTGACATCGCTCAAGAACTGGCGAATCGCGCTGTGCAACATAGGACCGCGCCAGATCATCGCCTGTTCCTCGGATACCATGAAGCCGATCGACATGAGTTTAATGTCGTGACTAGCAAGCGGAATCAATTTCCTATCTTGCCCCACCTCTGGCTGTTTATTGATTCCCATCATGGTCGGAATGCTTGGACCATAGGCGTCTGCATCCATCAGCCCAACTTTCGCCGATCTTTGCGCCAGAGCGAGTGCTAGGTTCGTCGCTACTGTCGATTTCCCGACACCGCCTTTTCCGCTTGCCACGGCAATCTTATACTGAACATCCGGAAGCATCACGTTCTGCTGTGGTGCGCTTGCTTGCGGTGCCGTCGTTCTAGAAGCTGCTGGATTGCCCATCATCTGTAGTTCTGGATGGCTCTTCCCGCCTTGTGAGGACGGTGCTTTCCCCTTTGCATCTCCACTCTTATCCTTTTTGAAAAGGTTCATCTCGTTTCCTCTCGTGTGACCAAATTGTCCCGATTCGCTGATTCGTCCAACGCAGCGGTGGACAAAAGCAGCCTTTTTGAATTTTACCGAACTATACGGTGAAAGTCAAGTCATTCGGAGAAAGAGATCTACCCTTGCGATCGAAGCGCACAGTTCATTTTTACAATCCGTTTGTCATTAGAGGGCTAAGAATCGGCACGTTTTTTTTGAACGCTTTTGGATGATATTACAAAACTGTGATCGGGTCAATATCGACGATTAGATCTACATTTTTCGTCGAAACAGCGGACGGCAGTGTTTCAACGGCTCGCCGAATGAGTTCACGCAGTTTTTCAACGTGCTTACCTCGCAGCAGGAAATGCCAGCGGAATTTCCCCATAATTTTTGATAGCGGCGCAGCAACCGGACCTCGAATCTCAACGTCCGAGAATCTCTCCGCTTGCAGCTTTTCTAGACAGTTAAGGAGGTAGTTTGCTACATGGATCACTTCTTTCTCGACCGCTCCGCGGAGTACGATGGTTACGGCATGACTAAAGGGTGGATAAAGGAACTCCTCTCGATAACCGATTTCCTGTCGGTAGAAGCGGAGATAGTCGTGTTCTTGTGACGCCTGAATGCTATAATGCTCAGGCATGTAGGTTTGAATGATGACTTCACCGCCTGCTTGGCTGCGCCCGGATCGACCGGCAACCTGTGCAAGCAAACTGAATGCCCGTTCGCCCGCGCGAAAATCAGGCAAGTTGAGGGTGGTATCCGCGGAGATTACGCCAACAAGCGTCACGTTTGGAAAGTCTAATCCCTTTGCAATCATCTGTGTTCCTACCAGAATGTCGATTTCCCCTGTTCTGAAGGCATCCAAGATTTTCCGGTGCGCGTCTTTGTGTGTTGTCGAATCGGTGTCCATCCGCTTGATGTTCGCCTTTGGGAACGCCTTGATTGCTTGCTGCTCGACTTGTTGGGTACCAAGCCCGAAATAACGGAAGTAGATGCTGCCGCATTGTGGACAACCCACGGGCGTTGGTCGTTCGTAATTGCAGTGATGGCATACCATCCGCTTGGTATGAAGGTGGAACGTCAGCGAGATTGAACAGTCATTGCACCGCTCGACGTGCCCACAAGCGCGGCAAAAGACATACGTCGAGAAGCCTCGGCGGTTCAGGAACAGGATTACCTGCTCTTGTTGAGAAAGCCGATTTTCGATTGCTCTTCGCAGCGGAACTGAAAAAATGGTGCGATTGCTCTTTTCCAATTCTTCGCGCATGTCGACAATCTGGACAGGCGGCATTTTGATATTGGAGACACGAGAGGGAAGACTGAGTAGATGATATTCGCCCGCCTGCGCGCGATAGAAGCTTTCCAATGATGGCGTTGCAGTTCCCAAGATCACGGGACAATCTACCAATTCCGATCTCTTTAAGGCGACATCGCGTGCGTGATAGCGGGGAGAGGCGTCTGCTTGTTTATATGAGGTTTCGTGCTCTTCATCGACTACAATGAGTCCAAGATTGGGCATCGGAGCGAAGATTGCCGACCGCGGTCCCACCACGATTTCCGCATCCCCGGTTCTGATCCGCTGCCACTGATCGTATCGCTCCCCGTCCGAAAGGTTGCTATGTAGTACCGCCACCCGTGCCCCGAAGCGCCCGACAATCCGAGAGATGGTTTGAGGCGTCAAGGCAATTTCTGGCACTAAGACAATCGTGCCGTTGCCCTGCTTGAGGGCAATCGCAATCGCTTGCATGTAAATCTCTGTCTTACCGCTCCCAGTGACCCCGTGTAGCAGAAAAGTATCTCGGCGATTTTGGTTCATTGCTGCCTGAATTGCTTCTAATGCTCTGACTTGATTGGTGTTCAGCGTCAGCGGCTGTGTTGAAGGCACCGCTTCCAAGCTCAACGGATTCCGCACAACTTGAACCGATGTTATGTGAATCATCCCTTTCCGCTCAAGCGCTCGCAAGGTCATCAGACCTGTATTCGCATGTTTGATGAGATCGCTTGTCGACCAGTCCAAATTCTCCGAGTTGCGGCTTTGAGCAATGAGGAACTCCAGTATTTGAGCCTGTTTCGGCGCTCGCTTTGCTAAGTTTGGAATCTCAGTCTCGAGTTCAGAGAGCGGTTTGGCTAAAGAAGCGACGAGTGTTGTATACGGTTTCGATTTAGATTGGAAATCCGACTTCAGTTCAACCAACCCTTTTTCTTGCAAGGTGGAAATCACAGGCCGCAACTTTGAATATCCACGCCCAATTCGTCGAGAAAGCTGATTCGGAGATAAATCCCCATCCTGTCGTAAAATCGACAGGATGCGAGTCTGCAGAGGCATCCGCTTCTTCATCACTTCAATCTGTTTGTCAGTCGCAAGCAGATGGACGACACGGCGTTGCTGTGTCCGAACGGCAGCGGGAATCGCAGACTTCAAAGCCTCTCCCCACGACGACAGGTAGTATTCGGCAATCCATTTTGTCAACGCCAACAGTTCGTCGGAAAACGTGGGTGAGTCATCAAGGCAGTCAACAAGAGGCTTGATTTCGATGGAGGAGTCGGGGAGTTCAGGCTGTTCCATCAACCCGACTACGACGCCTTCGCGCACGCTCCGACCTAACGATGCAAGCACACGGGCTCCTGGTTGTACGATTGAGGCGAGGTGATTGGGAATAGCGTACGAAAAGGAGAGATCCTGAGGCAGCGGGAAAACCACACGCGCATAGTTCATAATTTTGAAATGTGAAGTATACTATAGAAACACGAAGGGAGTTGGATTTCGGCACACGTAACCCGACGCGATTTTCTGTCCTCAAATTCAGGGGACGGCGCTCATCCCTGAAAAGCTGACAAATCGGGCGTTTCACGAAAACTTTCTTGCCCTCTCGCTCCTGAATTACGCTTGAACTCTATCATATTTCGCGATCCAACGCAACCCAAAATCAAACCGCTATGGACTGAAGGTCTGTATCGATTTGGGTACTGAAGCGCCTTTCGTCGGCATTGGCAACGACGATTATTCTTTCGAGCGCTATTCGATTGACCATGAAGGTGGATCGTGCTACAATACGTAGCAATCTACTTGACACAGAATCGATCGCATAGGACCAATTCCAGAGGTTAACCAGAATCGGTTATCCTTGTAATAGCATCACATGTAACAGATGCGCCGCCCTGCTCTCAACACAGTCATCCCATACACACTCGGAATCCTTGTCGCCGGATTTCTGCCAATTCCCGCTTTTTGGATTTGGCTGATTGTGCTGATTTTTCTTATCGCCAGCTTCGTACTACAACACCGACCAGAGGGTGGTTTTCGTGTAGGAAATATTGAAAACGCAAACCTCCCGCGAATCTTTCTTCTGCTTGCGATCTTCGGTTGTGGCATACTTCGTGTGGGGATTGCCCTAACGCCTCCCTGCCCTTCTGAACTGTACAATCAACCGGTGCGGTTCTCAGGGCACATGACATATCAACCTTCTCGCGGTGAATTGTGGGAGACAGGTTACGCAATCGGAACCGTCGAATCCGTATCCGCTCCGGATTTAACTGTGAAGATGAAAGTCTTAATCCGATTCTATGAGCCGGTTGCGTTGCGCTACGGCGATTGTCTTGAAGTTGAAGGGGTGTTCCGTCAGCCGAAAGGACGACGCAATCCAGGCGGATTCGATTACCGTGCGTACCTTACCCGTCGTCAAGTCTTCGGAATTTTCTATCCAAATCGCCATCAGGAAATTTCGCCAACCCATCAGGCTGGACTTCCGCCTTTGCGCTGGACAGAACGTTTGCGCCGACGTGTGGAAGTTACAATCGATCGGCTATATCATGAGCAGCCTGACCATGTCCACATTCTCAAGGGTATGCTTTTGGGGAAGCGAAGTGAGCTTCCCGATTCTACTCTTGATATTTTTCGTAACAGTGGTAGCCTGCATGTTCTCGCTGTGTCGGGATTGCACGTTGGACTGATTACCGCCCTCTGTTTTCTGAGCTTTTCTCTTCTTGGCTTACCTCGAAAAACGGTCTGCCTTCTGACAATCGCCGCTGTCATACTCTACGCCTGCTTAGTCGGATTTCGCCCATCGGTGTTACGAGCGTCCTTCATGGCAATCCTGTTCCTAATCGCGCAGATTATCGATCGAGATGCGGATCTCATCAATCTTCTCGCGTTTGCTGCGCTGGTCCTGTTGTTGATTAATCCCGCCCAACTGTGGGACGTCGGCTTCCAACTTTCCTTTGCTGCGGTGGCATGTATCGTTTATCTCTTGCCTAAGTGGAACGCCTTCATTGCGGGTCTTTCTGCGAATCATAGTACCCAAGAGGACCATCCCGTCTCTCAGCTCGAAGAGGTCTGGGGGAGCGGTTGGAAGCGAGCAATCGGATGGTTGGTTGTCGCGTTTGGGGTGACACTGTCGGCACAAATCGGCACGTTCCTGATAATCGCACGACACTTCTGTCGCGCCTATCCGCTCGGTGTGGTTGCAGGTCCCTTCGTCGTTGGACTTGCCGCACCTATCGTTGCCATCGCATCAATCTCGCTTTTTCTCGGCATGATGTGGCTTCCGCTTGCAACACCGTTTGTTTATGCCAACCACCTCGTCCTCTTCATCTTTCTGAAAATTGTCGAGTTGTTCGGTCAACCGTGGGCGGGGGTTACAATGTCACCGCCCAGCTTGGGCTGGGTTAGCGTCTACATCGCGGGCTGTCTCGCAATTGCCCACTGGCGGTGGGTGTGGGAGCATCGGGATAAGGCGGTGCTAATTGGTGCAGCAGTGCTGGCTATCTGGATTTGGGATGC
This sequence comes from Candidatus Poribacteria bacterium, assembly GCA_965198175.1. Taxonomy (GTDB): domain Bacteria; phylum Poribacteria; class WGA-4E; order WGA-4E; family PCPOR2b; genus JAPPKS01. The sequence goes on along the minus strand of OZ240245.1, from coordinate 3,469,251 downwards.
CGCGTTGAAGGAGGAAGGAAACCTCTTAGACATCACGTTTCTTGATGTCGGGCAGGGCGATGCGGCATTTGTCGGATTCCCCGACGGAAAAACCATGATAATTGATGGTGGTGCCAATCGGCGCGGTTTCGATAGCGGTGAGCGTGTCCTCGATCCATTTTTTTGCCACAAAGGTGTCTTCAGCCTGGATCTGCTCGTCTTGAGCCATCCGGACAACGATCACGGCGGCGGACTTGCACACATCCTGCGCACATTTGACGTCAAGCGTGTGCTCGGTGTGCCGCACGAATCGCTCCCTCCGCTGACACATCGCCATTTGCACCAAATCGTTGATACGAAAGGCATACCGCATGTGCTCGGCGACGCAGGGAAAATTCAACTGACACCGACGGCGCAGCTTGCGTTACTGCATCCGCTAGATGAAACGTCGGTGAATCTCATGGATGAGGATACCAACAACGATTCGCTTGTGCTTAAGATGACCTATGGTAGTGTACGAGTCCTATTCACGGGGGACATTAAACGAGAAACTGAGCTCGCCTTAATCTCAAATGGCTACGATTTGCGTGCGGAGTTCCTCAAAGTTCCCCACCACGGCAGCGAGACTTCCAGCAGTTCGGAATTTCTCGAAGCCGTGCGTCCGCAAGAGGCGATTTTTTCGGTCGGTACCCGGAATCGATACGGCTTTCCCTCTGGAAAGGTTGTCAATCGCTATCAAAAATGGGGCTGCCGAGTGCTGCGCACAGATAAGCTCGGTGCTATCCGGCTGCGCACCGATGGGCGTCGTTGCTGGATAACGCATTACGGGGAAAGGTAGTCAATTTCACTCATCAGAAACAGCTTCGATCGCTCCAGATTTGGGTGGGGTTTAGCCGCCATCGGGCTGAAGTAAGTGTGAGAGTTCTCCATTTCATCTTTTCCATTTGACATAATTGACCGATAGTGCTACACTCTATCGTGAAGTTAGGAGAGAGTTTAAGCACAAAATCCCCTGATTGTCTACCAAAGCCCGTTGACAAATGTTGGATAGCGCTCCATCTTACAAAAGCCGTGGTTGACGATATCAGTAGAGAATAGAACATGAAAGTCGTTACCGCAAATGAGATGCGTCAGATTGACCAACAGACAATTGACGGGATTGGGATTCCCGGAATTGTGCTCATGGAAAACGCCGGTAGAGCGGTTGTTACGGCAATCCAGAAGCACTTCTCGGAATGTCGGTGTGTCGCCGTTGTAGTGGGCAAGGGAAACAATGGCGGAGATGGATTGGTCGTCGCTAGACAGCTTGCCCTTGCGGGACATTCTGTTCAGATTATTCTCGTTTCGCTGCCGCATCAATTTACGGGCGATGCTTTAACCAACTTGCAGATTGCCCAGAACCTCAATCTCCCCATCGCGCAAGCGCCCTCTGAGTCCAATCTCAATCAATTGGAACGTCAGATCTCGCAGTGTGATCTGATTGTTGATGCAATCTTTGGAACAGGTTTACGGGGAGCAGTTCGTGGATTCGTCGCGAGCGTTATTGCGTGTGTTAACGAGGGAGGTTGTCCGGTCGTCGCGATTGATCTCCCGTCCGGTCTAGAGACGGATACCGGTGTAGCAGTAGGGGCATGCGTCAAAGCGACCCATACCGTCACAATGGGGCTGCCCAAGCGAGGATTGCTTCTCCACCCGGGCGCGGACACGGCGGGGCAGTTGGAGATTGCCGATATCGGGTTCCCACCGAGTGTTATTGAATCGCTGAATATTGAGGTGAATTGGACGCAGTCGGACGATGCCGCGAAGCTGATACCGCCTCGCTATCGTCATTCTCACAAAGGGACGTATGGACGTGTTTTTGTGACGGGGGCATCTACCGGAATGACCGGCGCCGCAGCTTTAGCGGGCGAAGCCGCATCCCGCGTTGGTGCTGGTTTGGTAACTGTCGGTGTTCCCAAAAGCCTCAACCCGATTTTAGAGAGCAAGCTGACCGAGGTGATGTCACTGCCGTTACGAGAGACAGATGAGGGGACGCTGACGCTAGATGCGGGTTCGCAAATCCTCGAATTCGTCGTACGGACACGGTCTATTCTCGCGATTGGCCCTGGGCTTTCGCAACACCCTGAAACGGTTGCACTCGTTCACAACCTAATCCGCGAAAGTGATTGTCCAATCGTCATTGATGCCGATGGGTTAAATGCGCTCGCAAAGTCGAAAGAACTGCTCTCATCCTTGCGGTCCCAAACTGTGCTGACCCCGCATCCTGGCGAAATGGCTCGGCTCATCGACGGTACGGTCCCCGAAGTGGAAAGAGATCGGATAGGAATTGCGCAGCGGTTTGCCCAAGAACACAATGTCACACTTGTTCTCAAAGGAGCGCCGACGGTCATTGCAAGCGGAAATGGAGCGGTGTGGATTAACTCAACAGGCAATCCTGGCATGGCAACTGGAGGCATGGGTGACGTGCTGACCGGCGTTATTGCGGGACTTATAGCGCAGAAAACGTCAAGTCACGATGCCGCTGTGCTAGGTGTGTACCTCCACGGACTGGCGGGTGACATCGCCGCCGAATCGATTGGGGCGCATGGATTGATGGCGCGAGATGTATTGGAAGCACTTCCCACCGCGGTTAAGGTCACAAAAAACAACCTATAAACGGAATACCAGGAGAACCGGATGAATCTAAAATTAACCGGAAAAGTCGCCGTCATTACAGGCGGTAGCGAAGGAACGGGCAAAGCAATCGCGATGCGGCTTTCTGAGTGTGGCGCAAAAATCTCCATCTGTGCACGGCGCGATGCTATCTTGCAGCGGGCAGCACAGGAAATCCGTGACAAGACCGGGAACGAAGTGCTCGCATTCTCCGCCGACGTGACAGTACCGGTAGCGTTGGAAAACTTTATTCGCAGCACAGTTGAACGCTTTGGGCGAATCGATATTCTAATCAACAACGCCGGACGTGCCACGGGCGCTCCCTTTGAAAAGGTAACCGATGAGGATTGGTACGAGGATCTAAATCTCAAGCTGATGGCGGCTGTGCGTTGTTCGCGGTTGGTTATTCCTCTCATGAGAGCGGTTGGCGGCGGTCGCATCATTAACATCACCCATCCCGGTGGCAAACAGCCCGGTGCCGGCTCATGCCCAACCTCGGTCAGCCGTGCGGCAGGAATCGCTTTGACCAAAGCTCTATCCAAAGATTTGCTCCCTGACAAAATCCTCGTCAACACGGTATGTTTGACCTCAATCAAGACCGCGCAGGGTGTTCGCGGCTGGCAAGCGCAAGGTTCCCCAGGTACCCTTGAGGAATACTGGGAACAGCAGGGGAAGACCCATCCGCTGGAGCGGCTCGGCGAAGCCACGGAAGTGGCGGACTTGGTCGCCTTTCTTGTTTCGGATCGCGCGGCATTCATTACGGGAACAGCAATCAACATTGATGGCGGACTATCGGCGGTTGTCTAGCGGAGACTTAACCAACGCCGTCCGTTGGCGTTATCGCTTTGCCTTCACTGCTGAAGAACACACGCGCGCCGAGCTGCGCTCTCCACGCGACCAATCGGGAGATTTCGCCCGGACGAATTTTGCTTTGGAACAATACACTTTGATTTGACATCGAAGATCGCAACGACACACGGAGGTACGGCAGTCCGAATCTGAAATTGGTATCTATAGCCATTTATATTTACACACATTCAGATACTCCCCTGATAAGGGATCAACTGAGCGAATAGCGAGGGATCAAGCAAACGAATAGTGAGTGCGATAGTCTTCACTAGTTTTGGGGGTTGAAACCCCTTTTTGATCGCCGCAAGATTGAACGGTGATGTGTAATTCTTAGTCGCGTGACTATTGAAGGGAGAGCTATCCATGACGTTAGGGGAGGTCTTTGATTTATCGCAGGATATTGAACTGAGGCACGCAAAATTATACGCGGCGCTCTCTCTCATGTTGGGAGATGTCGATGAGCGCGTCGCCCGATTTTGGCAAAACATGAGCGCGGAAGAGTGGCAACACTACATTCTAATCGATTTTGGGCGTTCGTTGTGTTCCCGCGCGTTTGGTCTAGATGCGCCGGCGACAGGGTTGCCCGAAACCTCCATCCAGCGAATTGTTCAGGCGTTAGAAGAGCACGAGCGTCGAGTAAACGAAAAGTCGATAACCCTCAACGAAGCGTTTGAGATTGCGATTGCTATCGAAGGAAGTGAAGCAGACAGAATCTATGTGGATCTGCTTGCTACGATAAAAAAGGCAATCTATGAGGGGAAACAAACCTTTCTCCTAAGCCGTGTCTCCCAAATTGAAAAAGATGTGCAAGCACACGTCGATCGCCTGATTGATGCGACGAAAAGATTTGCAAAAGATCCGGATCTGGTCCGAAAAGCGCACAGCTTAAAAGATCACCACCACTAAATGCTTCGGGATAGACTAGCGCAAACTCAGAAGGACGACGCGGTGATTCTGAGCGCGATGACTTTATGGCACCGGATACCTATTCCACAATTACGGCGGAATCGGTCGAACGTTTGGCGCACACACTTGCCCGCAGAGACATACTCGTAATCGAGCGTTTCGAGCCCGTCGCCGATTTCGAAGAACTGATTACATTTACAACGGAAAATCCGACGCCCCTTTTACACGCGAATCGAAATCCGGTCTGGCGTCTCGAACCTGTCTCAGCAAGGCTTACCGAGGCGTTAGCGATTGTAGCGCATGAACCGACGATACCAGATGCCGGCTGGAAGGTTCTAGCGCAGATTATCCTCGAACACGCAGAATATCTCTACACCTACCACCATTCGCGCCACCCCCGCGAACGACTCCAAGCAGGCGCAGCTTTGGCGCTCGTCAGCAGCCTCTGCCACAATCTTCCCCAGAGCAACGCATGGCGACTCGCCGGATTTGCGCGGATTGCGGAGTCAATCGACAAACTCAACGGCTTCCCATCTTACCTGATTGAAACCATTGATGCGGCGTTTGAGTTGGCGGTTGTGCTCGACCTCCCCATCTTCGCTGAGGCGATAGAACGATACGTCGCAACCTTCCATCGTAATCTGCGATGGAATAAGCGAACATATTTTAAGCTGAACGATCAGGAGTTCTTCAATCACCTAGATCTGCGCCATCCCGGTCTGGAAACGGTCAAATCCGAATGGGAGCAGGGATGTCTTGAAGAAGCGAAATTCGCTTACGCGTCGGCGAAGCATTTGTTCCTCAACTCCAAGGACTGGTCTAGTTTTTTTCGCCCACTGCCTCGAATTATAGATTCGTGGGAATCTTGGTTTGACCAGTTTCCCGTTCCCGACGTTCCTGACGAGGAGGGGTGGCGAACAGGGGAGGCGGGACGGCGGGCTGCGCTCGAATTCCCCCAGCTTCTCATCGACAGACTGACCTCTCCCGAAATCCGCAATGCGATGCCCTTCGACATGGCGAAATCCTACCTTGAGGGCGCACTTTACCTCTCCGCCTATCAAGGGCTCGACGACACCGGCTTCCATGTGGAAACGAGCGGCATCGGCGTCGCCGCTCTGCTTTTTCCAGAATGGCAGAACAGAGACCAGTTTCTCAAACTCGCCCTGCGGCGTTACAAATGGATTCACGATGTGCGCATCCTCCCCGACAGTCTCCAAGCTGAAGGTTCGAATACCGATCACCACCTCGCACTTACATGCTTGTTCAGCTTTTATCAACTCGCTCGTCTCTGCGGCTATCGGCTGCCCGAAGACTTCAATCGCCGATGCGAAGGAATGATCGAGGCTCTCATGTATCTCAGCCGACCGGATTCCCGACGTTGGGATCAACGCGGCTCGGCGGGCTTCAGTGTGAGTGAACTCTGCGGTGTCGCTCATGCGGTCTTCAATCGGGAGGATTTTCTTTACACGGCGTCGAGTGGAGCGGCGGGGAGACCCCCGAACGAGACCTCACACGCCTTTCCTTACAAGGGTTTCTATGTAATGCGAAATCATTGGCGTGCGGATGCCCAATACCTCATCTTTGACGCTGGCAGTTTGTGCTCAACACATCAGCACGGAGATAAGCTTAACTTCCTCCTCTATGCCTACGGACGACCGCTGATTGTCGATGCTGGCGGCTTCCGGACGCATGATGCCGCCGAGGACGAACTCCATCCGAGTCGTGAATACAACACCGTGATAATCGACGGAATAGGGCAGTATCGTCCCGCTTTGCGTCATGAAGAGCGAGGCCCGAACCCAGATACCTATTGGCTAACGACGCCATCGTTCGACTTTGTCGAGGCGTGGTACAAAGACGGCTATGCGGAAAAAGACTCGCCCGGCTGCAATCCTAATTTCTTGCACAAGCGATCAATCTTCTACGCTAAAGGGAACGCACAAGCGTCCAACGTGGCGTGCGATCGTTCAGCTTCCGCGGATACGGTAGCCGATGCCCACAAATCCATTTCTGCGGATGGTGAATATTTTATCCTCCACGATTTAGTCCTCGGCGACGGTGAGCATAGCCTCGAACAGATTTTCCACCTCGCGTCCGTGTCAAGCGATTTCGTAGAGGTCCGCGACAACAACGTCGTGCGCACCGTCGAGCCAAACTTAAGCAATCTGGTGATTGCTCCGGTGGACGCCGGGGATCTAGAAGTTCGATTGCACTGTGCCGATACTGATGCGGTTGTTGGGGGGACGGTATCCCACAATGAATTCCCTCCCTGTAATCTGACTTTCGTGGTGAAACGCACATTGCCAACGGTGATGAACACAGTCCTGTTTCCGCTTCGTCCGGGCGTGCGGGCGGTTCCAGAACTTCACCCGATTGAAGTGGTTAGCCATCCTGATGTACTGGCAACGGGATTCACGGTTACGCACTGTCAAACCATCGATCTCGTCCTCATCTCGGACGACGGCTTCGCGGTGATGTCCACGACCGATGTGGAGTTTGCCGGCGAATATCTCTTCTTACGCCTTGATGGTAAGGGACAACCTCAGCGGGTAACGATCATCAACGGGCAGTTCCTGAAGTGGGGAGGGGATGTGTTGGTAGAATTTCCTGAACCGCGAGCGCACTATGAATCAAGCACTTTCGGGGAATGACTCGGAACGATCATCAACTCAACACGGGGTGCCAGCCCATGTTGTACACCGTTATTTTGAACACGGCGCTGATAATGCTCCAGATGCAGCCGAGCGTATAGTCCCCTAGCATCAAGCCTGCAAAGAACGGGAGCGCTCGGCGATACGCCCGAAGCCCGCCATATCGGAGGATAGCGAATTTCAGACACCAACTGATCAGCACCGGCACCCAGATATAGACCATCTCTGCCGGACTGACCCCCAGCACGTAACCGACCGGATGAAAGGGCCACCAGAGAAAGCGCATTTTCATCGCTAGGAAGAAGCCGGTAATGGTCACGCCGAGTCCCATAAAGCCCATCGTCACGTAATCGGGACCCGTTGGGGACGTTAACCACAGTTGGAGTCGCCGTGCAAAGCTTTCTCGCCCGATATTGATGAGCCACGGCGCCATGTTATCCGCGCCATACTGATATAAGATGATGAGGAATATCACAAAGGTCACCGGTATCGCGAGCAGGAGAGTGATTAGCATCGCCCAGACCAGTTTTCGCGTATTGATGTTGGCTTGCTCGCCAATCCGAAAGACCTCGAACTGATTCGGCATCGGATGGGCGGCTTGATCTCGATTCAACGAATACAGGAAGCTGAGAATCGTCAAGTTTCGTGGACCGTAGGCGCGTGTTCCGATTGAGGTCACCATCGTTCGCGCGGGGTCTACCCACAGCAATTCATGCACAGGCAATCCAAGTCCGCTCCGCATCTTGGTCACACCGATCGCGCTACAGCAGAATAACGCCAAAAAGAGTAGCAGGACCCACGAAGAAAAACCGGCTTTGTCGGCGAACGAGAGAAGGAAAATCACCCCTGCAACGATGCCCAAAAGCGCGGTCCGATACGACATCGGCTCTTTAGACTCATCAATGTTCCCCTTTCCCTTGAACGCTTGCACGAATACCCGCCTGAAGTGTTTGCGCCCCACCCACAGCGCCAAACCCCCCAAAGCGATCCACGCCCCTTGTGCTTGTTCGTCAAAATAGAGATTGCGCCAAAATAAGCCCGATGCCGAACACTCTCAGGCGGATCCCATCTGGCTGGCAGTTTTCGATTGCGGAAGCTTTGTCCACAAATTATCTCATCTTTGCGAAGAACTATGCGCAAATACGTGGCGGGCGGGTGCCCTGGAAATCAAACTGGTGGATTGTGTTCAGAATATCGCAGCCCTACATCGACCAAGTGTAGCAAGATTTCTAATCTTCGTCAACCGCAAAATCTGCCGTTACCTATTGTAGCCGAGACGCCCCTGTCCCGACCATCGGGGCTAGGAAGCGCCTCCTACAGTTCGCGTCAGTGCTTATCTGACGTTGTGCTGGTGAGTCATTTTCTTGGCTTCGCCGGTTGAGGTGCTGTGCTATAATGAGAAGCGCATCCATAACGTTTGGATTTCCCCAAGCCTGCAAAACGCGCATAGAAACCGAGATCTTTCTCGACAACTCGGTTTCTGTCCCAAAATCATGAAATTGGAGGTAGCACCGTGAAAATTATTCTGAGCCGAAAAGGGTTTGATAGTGAAAACGGCGGGCATCCGAGCCCCATTTTGCCGGATGGCAGAATGCTTAGCCTGCCGATTCCATTATTATCAGACAACTTGGCATATCATGAAATTTGCGCGCCTCGGGGCAAGAACTACTGCCAGATTATTGAGGAACTTGGCGCCAGAGCTTACATTGGCAGCAAAGGGGCTCACCTGGATCCGGATCTGGTGGTTAGTGTACGACCGCGCAGGGCGGGCTGGCTCCCAGCGTTTGGTCAGAACGACAAGGCAGGAGGGCATCTACGAAATCAGGAGGTCTCTGAAGGCGATCTATTTCTGTTTTTCGGCTGGTTTTGTCATACTGTCGAGGTTGATGGTCGATTACAGTTTTGTGGCGATGAAATGGGCTTCCATGCCATATTCGGTTATTTGGAGATTGGTAAAAGGATTTGCGCCAACGAGGATGCTGAATTTCCAAGTTGGTTACATGATCATCCTCATACGATGCCCGCTCACACGAAACACATTAACAATACAATCTATGTTGCCAAGCCAAAGCTAAGTCTACACCCGATTTACCCCGGTGGCGGTGTCTTTCAGTTTGATGATGAACGGCACCGGCTAACAAAGAAAGGGGCGCGACTAATAAGCCACTGGAATCTCGACCCGAAAATATTCCGGCACTTGACAATTTCATACCACCCAAATAAAGAGGAGGTGTGGAAGGAAGATTATTTTCAGTCGAGAAGTCGTGGGCAAGAGTTTGTCATCCATACAGATGACGGTGTTATTCAGTGGGCTTCCAATCTCATCAAAGACTCCCGCCTCTGGTCGAATTGACTAATTACATGTTCTCCCCCTTGCAAGTCTTACTGTTACCCGCATCTCTATGCGAGCGTATCATGCTTTCCTGGAAACAGCGATCTATCGCAAGTATCCGCATACCGCGCTCCAGCGGAGCGGTATGCTACTTTGTCAACCGAAACAAATTGTGTTATAATTAAGGCGATTAGACGTGACGATCGGGAGTGCGCTTCGTTTCCGAGGTTGATTCCCACGGAGACGTTCTCCTGGTGGCGTTTGTCACTTGAATCTTACGAAAACCGGCAGGTATTGAGCGTGTAGAAACCGCAATGGCACAACCCGAATTTCAGTTTCTCAGCATTCACCACATCATCGTTCTGATACTAACGATTGTTATTCCCCTCGTGCTATCCGCGTTGGTCCGGAGGGCGGATTCGCCAAAAATCACGCGAGCTGTCCGTTACCTACTAGGAGCACTTATACTCGGCAATGAATTCGGGCATTGGGGCTATCGACTGATCAGGGGTGAGTCTCACCTGTTTCTGCAGAACTACCTCCCGCTCCACATCTGCGGGCTGTCAACATTCGCAACTGCCGCTGCACTCCTCTTTCGGGTCCAGATCCTCTACGAGTTCGCCTATTTCTGGGGTCTGGTGGGCTCATTCAACGCGATACTCACCCCTCAGCTTGAGGTCGGTTTTCCGCAGTATCGTGCGTTCCAATATTTTGTGGCTCACGGCGGTATCGTCGCTGGAGTTCTGTTTTCCACGCTTGGGATGCAGATGCGGCCAACGCTAAAGTCCTTATTCCGTGCATTCCTTGTAATCAATCTCCTCGCAGTCGTTATCGGCGGCGTTAATCAGTTGCTGTCAGCCAACTACATGTTCCTTTGTGCACCACCAAAGACGAAATTTCCGGTGTTCAACCCAGAGTCTCCGCTCTTCGTGCCTTGGCCGTGGTATATACCGATTTTGGATGGTCTCGCACTGGCACTGTTCTTCGCCGTCTACTCACCGTTCTTAATCAGCGATTGGAAGAAACGCAACGTGGGGGACACAAGGCAACCCGCGAGTGCCGGCGGTTAAGGGGACATCTATTCACCCACGTATCATTTCGATTTCCACCTCAAACAAGGTTATGACGAAAAACGACAAAAAGACAATTTTCGGCTGGTGCATGTACGACTGGGCGAATTCCGCCTACGTCACGACGGTGGTCGCAGCGCTTCTACCAAACTACTTTGTCCTGGCGATTGTGGGTGAAGGCGGTGTCCAAATCGGAGACACGGTCGTCAGCGCGTCCGTATTGTGGGGAGCGATGGTCAGTTTCGCTGCGTTCTCTGTATTTCTGTTCGCCCCGGTGCTTGGCGCTATATCGGACTTCTCTTCGGCGAAGAAGAAGTTCTTGATGTCCTTCGCCTACACAGGCAGCCTCGCTGCGATGCTCCTCTATTTCTGTGGTACCGGAGATGTCTGGATGACCGTCATCTTCTTCCTCATTTCACAGATTGGGTATGTGGGGGCTAACGTCTTCTACGATGCGTTTCTTCCCCAGATTTCATCTGAAGATAAGATGGATTGGGTCTCGGGCAAAGGGTTCTCCTACGGGTACGTCGGCGGAGGGCTACAATTTGCAATCGCGTTGGCGCTTGTCGCCGGACACGGTTCCATTGGTATCAGTCAATCGCTGGCTGCCCGTATCGGAATCGCCATGGCGGGCCTCTGGTGGGCGGGTTTCACGCTGTTCACGTTAGTACACTTAAAAGAGAAAGAGGGCGGCGCCTCAGAATCGATACCCGAACGGTATCAATCCACGCCCAAGCTGTTTGCCTATTTCTCGATCGGTGTCAGCAGGACCTTAGGGACATTGAGGAAGGTCCGACGCTTCAAGCATCTGTTGCTATTTCTGATTGCCTTCATGATCTATAACGACGGCATCCAGACGGTCATCAGCATGGCGACGATTTATGGAACGGAAGAATTGAAGTTTTCGACAACCGTTTTGATGGTGACCTTGCTGATTATCCAGATTATTGGATCGGGTGGCGCATTGCTATTTGGCAAACTGGCTGATAAAATTGGAACCAAACGTGCTGTAATGCTCTCTTTAGTTCTATGGAGTTGCGTTGTTACCTATGCTTATTTCCTACAGACAACGACTGAATTCTTTATCCTCGGCGCGATTGTCGGAATCGTTCTTGGCGGGTCGCAAGCGCTCAGCCGTTCGCTCTACGGTTCAATGATCCCAGAGCAAGCCAGCGCGGAGTTTTACGGGTTCTACTCTGTGTTTAGTAAGTTCTCCGCAATCTGGGGACCTCTGGTGTTTAGCGTCATCCGACAGATTACAGGAACGGCGCGGCTGTCTATCATCTCATTGATGATCTTCTTTATTGTCGGTCTGATTTTGCTCTGGTTCGTTGATGTGGAAAAAGCCCAAGCGGCGAAGCGTTCAGCGGTCTTCTAGCACCCACGGAGAACAAACATCCCCTCTTTACTAAGCAGGGGCTAGGGGAGGTCGTAGGTTGGGTTGAACGATCAACCGAACGAATAGTGAGTGCGATACTTTTAGACGCCTTCCCACAGCGGTCGTGCCTTGTCGGTTCTAACATTACTCATTCCCCTCCTTACTAAGGAGGGGTTAGGGGAGGTCGTAGGTAGGGTTGAGCGATCAACCGAACGAGTAGCGAGGGCGATAGTCTAAGACGCCCTTCCCACAGCGGTCGTGCCTTGTCGGTTCTAACATTACTCATTCCCCTCCTTACTAAGGAGGGGTTGGGGGAGGTTGTAGTAGGGAAACCCAACACTTTTGCGAAAAAACGGAGCAAACATGAATCGTAAAATTTCTGCAGGTTTTGCATGGAAATCAACCAAATCTGCAGTTTTTCCCATAAAGGCTTTCTGTGTCAACTTTACCTTGCATCTTATTCGCGTTTCGCTTTCTAAAACCCTTGACACCCCTGCTGTCATGGCGTATTATACTGTAGTGTAAGATTTCTATTAACCAATCGATCAGCGAGTCCGTCATCAACCTAATTTGACGCAGACGTGAGGCTCGAATCACGGGCGACTCGACGCTGATTTACCTGTGAGCCGCATTTAATCAAATAAACACCTTGTAGGCGAAAACCCCATAGAGGTAGCTTACACGATGGCGAAAGGTCCGAATCCTTCGCCGCAGAAGTGTCGCAGCTTCTGCCAAATGCTGCCGCTGTGGGGTTGTTTTGTTCTCGCACCGCGGCATGAAAAAATAAATTGATGTAAAATGTAATTCGCCAAATCCGCTCTGGGACTGACATTCAGCGATCCTAAAATTACATCGATGTAATTTGATGTAATTTTTTCGTGAAAAAATTGTACTTGTAGATTGGGTAAAGCCAGCGGTGAAACCCAACCCACAAGAACTGCACAATCTGAGACCTGTAGGAGGGAAATCCTTTTCCCGATTTCCGCATGAAGCAACCGAATAGGATCAACTGAGCGAATAGATCAAGCGAGCGAAAGGTTTAGATGCTTCTGCCACGGTTAGCGTACCTTGCCGATATTCTTATGCTTCATTCCCCTCCATGCTAAGGAGGGGCTAGGGGAGGTTGTTGGGAAAACTCTGACCCCCTCTCGCTCCCCCTTAGCAAAGGGGAGAATTTTCCTGCTTATCCCCCTCCTTACCAAGGAGGGGTTAGGGGAGGTTGTAGTAGTGAAACCCAACGCTTTATCATCGGCGCGTGTTGGCTTGTATTCTTCAATCTCTTTGTGAAAGAGAGGAATAAGTTATGATTACCGAACTCAGAGCCCAAAATTTCAAGTCATGGAAAGATACCGGTGCGCTGCAGTTCGCACCCTTGACTGGATTCTTTGGTGCGAATAGCTCGGGCAAAAGCAGCATTTTGCAGGTACTCCTCATGCTCAAGCAGACTGTGGAACATCCAACGCTACAATGGGACCAGTGGTTATCCTTTGGCAATGAGTCATCGCTGGTCAACTTAGGCAGTTTCGACGATGTCATTCACCAACATAACTCGAATTTGAACCTCGGTGTCTCGGTGTCGTGGAAAACCACCGAAGAAATGAAGATTGATGAGCGCTTAATCAATTCTATTTCCTTTTCAACGTCCATTGGGAGAAAAAATGATTATTTGATTTTGAAGGCGTACTGTTATTCAGCTAATGGACAGAAATGGCGGTTAGAAAGTAACTTTCCGAGTTGGAAGTTCGAACTCCCCGACTTTTTAGTAAGAACGGGGGATCCAGCCTATTCAGCGGGTGAAATAGAGACGCGCCCGTTAAGTTTCTATAAAATTCACATACCGGATGATCATCACGCAACTCTTTTGCCTCTTATAGATTCTCTTGAAAACCTTTTCAATCGAATCCTTTACCTGGGCCCGCTGCGTGAAAATCCCCGCCCCCATTACATTTGGGGAGGCAAACATCCGGAAGGTGTTGGACGGCATGGGGAAGAAATGGTCGCTGCGCTGTTTTCATCGCGAATTCAACTCTCTAATCTTGACGAACACATACCGAAATGGTTGCAGTCATTGGGGTTAATCGATTCCTATCGCCTCGCCCCCGTTCCTCGTACGCAAAAGGATTACGAATTTCTCGTCACAAAACACAAGGGCGGTCCTGAAGTCCGACTGACGGATGTGGGTTTCGGTGTCTCCCAAGTGCTGCCGGTATTGATTCTCTGCTACTATGCACCAGAAGGCTCAATTCTCATATTGGAACAACCCGAAGCGCACCTCCATCCGAAAGTGCAATCAGAATTAGGCGATGTTCTCATTGACGCCGTCAAGAATCGCAACCTACAGATTGTCGTTGAAAGCCACAGCGAGCACCTGATTCACCGCTTGATGCGCCGGATTGCCGAGAAACAACTTTCCGTGGATGACACGGAGCTCTATTTCTGCCAAATCAAGGATGGCACATCCGAAATTGAGCCACTAAGGGTCGATGAATACGGCAACATCAGCAATTGGCCCCAAGAATTCTTTGGCGATGTCACCGGTGACCTGATAAAACAAGGCAGAGCTGAAGTTAAGCGCCGGAAAGCAAGCAAATTATGACGGTGATTGTCGATACAAACGTCTTACGAGAAGGAGGTAAGAGCCATGATTACCGAACTCGGAGCGGAAAATTTCAAATCGTGGGAAGACACAGGCAAAATAGGTTTCGCTCCATTGACCGGATTCTTCGGCGCCAATAGCTCGGGCAAAACCAGTATCCTGCAGGTATTGCTAATGCTCAAGCAGACAGTGGCACGCCCACCAAACTGGAATGATGCCCTTGATTTCGGTGATGAAACCTCATTGGTCAACTTGCGTAGTTTCGGCGATGTCATCAACAAACACAGGCAGGATTTAAGTATCGGCATTACTGTTTCGTGGAATTTGCCCGAAAAATTAACCATTGAACTTCCGATCGGAGGAAGTGATTATCGGATTGAAACCACAACGCTCTCTTTCTCAACTTCCATTTTCAAAATAGATAAACATTCGGTTGCAGCGAAGTCTTTTACTTATGGTATAAGTGGACGACACTTTTCTATAGGCTGGAACTCTGACAAAGATCGTTTTAGTCACGATGCCGAGCGTGTGTTTTTGTCTGGTCCCCCATTCCGGTGCTACGGCGTGCGCGGAAAATCGTCTAGTAATCCTAAACGATCTTTTTGGCGATTTGAGGAAGCATTTGAAGAACTGTTTTCCCGCATCTTTTACCTCGGCCCTCGTCGCGAATATCCCCGCACTCATTACACTTGGGAGGGCGATCACCCGGAAGGCGTTGGGCAACATGGACGAGAAATGGTTTCGGCACTGTTTTCGGCTCGGATTCAATTATTAAATCTTGACGAACAGGTGCCGAGGTGGTTGCAACGGTTGGGTTTAATCCACGCCTATCGCCTTGTTGCCGTTTCTGATAAAGAACATAGCTACGAATTCCTTGTAACGAAGCACAAAGGCGGTCCCGAAGTCCGACTAACGGATGTCGGTTTCGGTGTGTCCCAAGTCCTTCCTGCGCTCATACTTTGCTATTACGTTCCGGAAGGTTCAATCCTCATTCTCGAACAGCCCGAGGCGCACCTCCATCCGCAAGTGCAGTCGAAGTTGGCGGATGTCCTCATTGATGTCGTGAAACGTCGCAATGTCCAAATTATCCTTGAAAGCCACAGCGAGCACCTGCTTCACCGCTTGACGCGACGCATCGCCGAGGGAAAATTCTCCGCGGGTAGCACGGAGCTCTATTCCTGCCAAATCAACGATGGCACATCCGAAATTGAACCGCTCAAAATGGATGAATACGGCAACGTTAGCAATTGGCCCCGGGACTTCTTTGGCGATGATGCAGGTGATGTGGTAGAAAGGGCTAAAGCCGAAATCAAGCGTCGGAAAGCAAACAAATTATGAAGGTAATTGTGGACACGAACGTTCCTGTAGTCGCCAATGGCGAATGGGGACAAGACTTTAAGAAGTGTGAGGAAACCTGTATCAACAGGCTAGAACAGATTATGCGTGGCGAGACGAAATTGGTTCTTGACGCGGATTGGATAATTCTCGACGAGTACTCAAAAAATCTCAGCTCAAGTGGAAAACCGGGCACCGGTGATAGGTTTCTTGTATGGTGCCTGCGGAATTGGGCAACGCCGGAGCAATGTGACCTAGTTTCGATTACGTCCGTTGAGAATTTAGAAACGGAGTTTAAAGAATTTCCTGACGACCCCGCATTGCAAAAATTCGATCCCGATGACCGAAAGTTTGTCGCGGTTGCTTGTGCCCACTGTGAAGAGCCACCCATCCTGCAAGCTGTGGATAGTCAATGGCTTGATTTCCGCGACGTCCTTCTTCAGCATGATGTGAGAGTTCAGTTTATTTGTGAAGATGACATTCATCGGCTACGCGGGAGCACTTGAGCGGAAAACTTAGGCTTGCTGAATGGGGTTCTGAGATTATGAAGCGTTATATTGAGTATAAAGATAGTGGTGTGGATTGGATTGGGGAGATACCGAAGCATTGGACTATCAGTAAAGTGAAGCATGAATTCGAGTCTTTAGATAATTTACGAATTCCGCTGAACTCAGAAACTCGTGGAAACATGAAATTAAAGGTCTATGATTACTATGGTGCTTCTGGCGTTATTGACAAAGTTGAAAACTATATTTTTGATGAACCTCTCATTTTAATTGGTGAAGATGGCGCTAATCTTTCCTTACGTTCAACTCCGCTTGCATTTAAGGCATCAGGCAAATACTGGGTTAATAATCATGCCCACATCCTTAGACCAAAGCATGGCAATATAGACTATCTCACAAATATGCTTGAATCACTGGACTATGCTCACTATATTACAGGGGCAGCACAGCCGAAATTAACGAGTGAGCACCTCATGAATATCACTGTTATCACCCCGCTTCCCTCCGAACAAACCCAAATCGCCACCTTCCTCGACCGCAAGACGGGCAAGATTGACGAGCTCATCCGCGTCAAGGAACGAAAGATAGAACTGCTGCGAGAACAACGAACCGCACTGATAAATCAGGCGGTGACAAAGGGGCTTGACCCGAATGTGGAGATGAAACCGTCGGGCGTGGAGTGGATTGGGGAGATTCCAGTGCATTGGAAATTCACTAGAAACAAGCATATCTTCGATGAACAAAACGACAGGTCGGTCTCTGGAAACGAAACATTACTCACAGTTTCCCATTTGACCGGTGTTTCCCCAAGAGCAGACAAGAACGTAACTATGTTTTTGGCTTCAAACATGGAAG
This sequence comes from Candidatus Poribacteria bacterium, assembly GCA_965198175.1. Taxonomy (GTDB): domain Bacteria; phylum Poribacteria; class WGA-4E; order WGA-4E; family PCPOR2b; genus JAPPKS01. The sequence goes on along the minus strand of OZ240245.1, from coordinate 3,452,142 downwards.
GATATAAGCGCTGCTCCGTGGGGAATTTAGTCATCAACACCATGTGGGCATGGATGGGTGCATTAGGAATTTCAGAATATGACGGAATTGTAAGTCCATCTTACAACGTTTACAGATTAAAGAGCAACGAATACCTGCCCCGATATTACGATTACCTCTGCCAAACTCCAAATCACATCAGCGAAATTATTCGCTGGTCAAAAGGGGTTTGGCATTCTAGATTAAGATTGTACCCTGATGCATTCTTTCGGATGTCCACACCAGCACCTCCAGTTAGGGAACAATCCAAAATCGCCGACTTCCTTGACCACAAAACCGTACAGATTGACGAACTCATATCCGAAGAACAGCGAAGCATCGAGCTCCTCAAAGAATACCGCCAATCCCTTATCTCAGATGCCGTGACCGGCAAGATAGATGTCCGAAGCGAGGTATAGACCGTGCCGACGTATAAAGAAGAAAATTTTGAAGACCACATTGAAGCGCACCTGAATCGTTCAGGTTACCGGTCGCGGCAACCTGTCTTTTATAATAAGCGCCTCTGCCTGATACACGATGAGATGCTGGAGTTTATTCATGGCACACAACCGAAAACGTACCAGAAATTGGAACGACAATACCAGAAGGAAACACCGGAGAAGCTTCTCGACGAAATAAGTAGACAGATCGAGCGTCGCGGCGTGTTGGATGTGCTGCGGAAAGGGGTTAAAGATAGTGGTTGCTACTTCGACTTGACCTATTTCCGCCCGGCAAGCGGCATGAACCCCGACCTGCAGCAGCGTTACGCGCAGAACCGATTCTCTCTGGTCCGACAGTTGAAGTATTCGCAGAAAATTGAGAAATCACTGGATATGGTGCTTTTCCTCAACGGTTTGCCGCTGGTGACGATGGAACTGAAGAACAGCCTGACCGGTCAGGTGGTGGCGGACGCCGAAAAGCAGTACCGCACTGATCGGGATCCGAGAGAGCCGCTGTTCCGATTCCGGCGCTGTCTGGTTCACTTCGCCGTCGGTAACGAGAAGGTCTCCATGACGACACGCCTACAGGGCGGCGAGACGCGCTTCTTTCCGTTCAATCGTGGAATCGAAAACCCGGTTAACCCGGACGGGCACAAGGTCGCCTACCTGTGGGAGGATATCTTGAAGCCAGACAACGTAATGGAGTTAATCGGCGATTTCATCCATGAACAGGAAGTCACTGACAAGGTCTACGATCCTGAACTCGGCGAAGTGAAAGATGTGGAGCACCCGGTGCTGGTTTTCCCGCGATACCACCAACTTGACGTAATTCGCAAATTGAAGGCGGCGGTTATTGCGGAGGGCGTTGGACTCACCTACTTAATCCAACACGCCACCGGCAGCGGAAAGTCGAACTCGATTGCATGGCTGGCGCACCTGCTCACGCATCTGTACCGCTCTCCCGAAGATACCGACCGCATCTTCGACTCTATCATCGTCGTAACCGATCGGCGGGTGCTTGACCGGCAGCTTCAGGCGACAATCAAGCAGATGGAGCGGGTTGCCGGCGTGGTGCACTCCGTTGATAAGACCTCGGCGCAACTCAAGGCTTTCCTCGAATCCGGAAAAGACATCATCATCTCCACGATTCAGAAGTTCAGCGTAATCGCGGAGACGATCGGGGAACTTAAAAGCAAGACCTTCGCCGTGATTGTCGATGAAGTCCACTCCTCGCAGAGCGGCGAAGCCGCAAAGAACCTCAAAGTGTCGCTCTCGAAAGGGATTGAGAGTGGAACAACGGACGAAGACGAACCCGACGTATCGGACATGGACGCGCGGATTATTGCGGAGATGGAGCGGCGCCGGGCGCAAAACCATATCTCCTATTTCGGGTTCAGCGGCACCCCGAAGAACAAGACATTGGAACTGTTTGGTCGAAAGAACGAAAGCGGAAAATACCTGCCGTTCCACGTCTACTCGATGCGTCAGAGCATCAGCGAAGGCTTTACACTTGACGTGCTGCAGAACTACACCACGTTTAAGCGATATTTTGAACTAGTCAAGAGCGTACCGGAGGATAAAGCGTATGAAAAGGGGCGGACGCTTCGGACGCTGACGAATTACGTTGACCTCCAGCCCCATAGCATTGAGACAAAGACGCGGATTATCCTAGAGCACTTCGTCGAACATACCGCAAGGACTATTGAAGGGAAGGGGCGGGCGATGCTAATCACGCCATCTCGGATGCACTGTGTGCGATACAAATCGGAATTCGATCGGCAGATGAGGGAGTTGAACCTGCACTACGAGTGTCTGGTGGCGTTCAGCGGCACGGTGCACGATACCGATGTCGGGCGGGACTACACCGAAAACAGCATGAACAATCTGGTGCAAAGCGTTTCGATTGCGGACACCTTCAAGCGTCCGGAGTATCGGATTCTGATTGTAGCGAATAAGTTCTTGACCGGTTTCGATGAACCGCTGCTGCAGACGATGTACGTCGATAAGCGGTTGGACGGGCTTCAATGCGTCCAGAGCCTAAGTCGCCTGAACCGCGTCGCGCCCGGCAAGACGGAGACGCTCGTGCTCGACTTTGTGAACGAACCGGACGACATACAAGAGGCGTTTCAGCAATACTATGAGACGACAATGCTTGAAGAGGAAACCGACCCGAATCGGTTGTATGACCTGCAGCGGCGGCTTGAGGATTTCGATCTCTTCGATGTCGATACGGTCGACGGATTGTGCCTTGTCTTCTATGACGAAAATCAGACCAATGAACAACTACAACCTATTCTTGACAGTGTCGTCGATAAATGGTCGGAGCGGGAGTCCGAGGAACGCGAGGAGTTTCGTTCCGCATTGCAGAGCTACATCCGCCTCTACGGATACATCTCACAATTGATTACGTTCACCGACCCCGCGCTGGAGAAGCTCTACGTCTTCTGCCGCAGTCTCAACAAGAAGCTGCCCAAACGCGAATACGAAGATGTGAGCGATGTCTTGGCGGCCGTGGACTTGGATTCGTTCCGTGTGCAGAAGATTCATGATAGCCAAAAGCTGTATCTCGACCCGGGTGATAGTGAGGTGCCCGGCATTGGCGGCGATGAGTCCCCTAGCAAAGACCCGGAGCACGACCTGCTCTCAATTATCATCCAGACACTGAATGATACCTATCAGACCGACTTCACGGACGAGGATAAGGTTGACATTGAGACCATTCGCCAAAAGGTGAACGCTGACGAGTCGCTCCGGCAGGTGATTGAGGGAGATAATACGGAGAGCAACAAACGCTTCAAGTTTCATCAGGTGTTTGACGATATCTTATTGGATTTTGTCAATACCAAACTCGACCTTTACAACAAGCTGACGAAGCAGGAGGTTAACACCGACCTAAAGCGTCTACTGTATAAGGATTATCGCCAACCGTCAACGCCATCGGGTTTGTGAAACCAATAAATTTTATTCCCCTCCTTACCAAGGAGGGGTAAGGGGAGGTTCTGGATGGCGAAATGCCAGACCCCTCTCGCTCCACCGTAGAAAGAGGGAAAATCAAGATGGACTTGCAGGTACAGGTTGAATAAGCGCGGAGGAAAAGTGCTTTTATCCCCCTCCTTACTAAGGAGGGGTTAGGGGAGGTTGAGACGACGGATTGATTTACCCCCTCTCGCTCCCCCTTGTAAAGGGGGAGGACTTTTTTTGCGCTTCACGCCCGCGCACTCTGCTTTGTGAAAAGGAGAACACAATAATCATTCCCCTCCTTACTAAGGAGGGGCTAGGGGAGGTTGAATCAGAAAAAACATCACCGCCTCTAACTCCCGCTTATAAAGGGTGGATTGTGGTTCGGGAACTTAGAGGGGACGCGGACGGGAATATGACACGATTTTTCAATAGAACGAGCGAAAAGGAGAAAAGACACAAACTGCGGAAAAACATGACTGAAGCAGAAACTTTGGTTTGGTCTAAGTTACGGGCAAAACAGATGTGTGGTTATAAGTTCCGCAGACAGTATAGCGTCGGTGTGTACATCCTCGATTTCTATTGCCCAGCACTAAAACTGGCAATCGAAATTGATGGTGATACGCATTTCCAAGCTGGGGCTAGAAAATATGACCTGACACGGCAAGAGTTCATTGAGAAATTTGGTATTCGCTTTCTGCGTTTTACGAATTCACAAGTTTGCGAAAATTTCGAAGGGGTTTTGGAGTGTATCAGGCAAACAGTGGAGCGGATGGAGAAATCAGGAGTTTCGACCTGACCCCCACTAACTCCCCCTTATCAAGGGGGAGAATTAAGATTAGCTTGCAGGTGTAAGTTGAATGAGCGCGGAGGAAAAGTGCTTTTATCCCCCTCCTTACTAAGGAGGGGTTAGGGGAGGTTGAGACGACGGATTGATTTACCCCCTCTCGCTCCCCCTTGTAAAGGGGGAGAATTGTCATTGCACTAGAACCTGTCGCTCGTGAAAAGAAAGGTTGTACAGGAGCGCAGGCAAAGTGCTTTTTGTTCCCCTCCTTACTAAGGAGGGGTTAGGGGAGGTTGAGACGACGAATAAATTTACCCCCTCTCGCTCCCCTTGTAAATGGGGAGAATTATCTTTGCACTAGAACCTGTCGCTCGTGAAAAGAAAGGTTGAATTGGAGTGCAGGCAAAGTGCTTATTGTCCCCCTCCCTAATAAGGAGGGCTTAGGGGAGGTTAACACGACGAAAAAATTTACCCCATCCCGCTCCCCTTGTAAATGGGGAGAATTAGCCTTGCGCTAGAACCTGTCGCTCGTGAAAAGAAAGGTTGTACAGGAGCGCAGGAAGAGTGCTTTTTGTCCCCCTCCTTACTGTGGAGGGGTTAGGGGAGATTAACACGACGAATAAATTTACCCCATCTTACTCCCCTTGTAAATGGGGAGAATTATCCTTGCGCTAGAACCTGTCGCTCGTGAAAAGAAAGGTTGAATTGGAGTGCAGGCAAAGTGCTTTTTGTCCCCCTCCTTACTAAGGAGGAAGGAGGTTCATAAAACGTATGGCAAACTATCAAGAACTGGCAAATCTCGTTTGGAATGTGGCGGACGATGTGCTGCGCGGGTTGTTCAAGCCGCACGAATACGGCGATGTCACGCTCCCGTTCCTTGTGCTGCGCCGACTGGACTGTATCTTGGAGGAGGATGAACGAAAAAAGAAAGCCATCAACGCCTACAACCAATTTAAAGACAAGGTGTCAGAAGACAGGCTGCCGCCAATTATCTTGAAAGCCACTGGCACCCAATTCTACAACACCTCCCAATACGACCTCGCCCGGCTGAAAGATGAGCCGACTAACATACGCCACAACTTCGAGAATTACCTGAACGGATTCAGTGTGGATGTCCGGGACATCATCGAAAACTTCAACCTAGATGGGTTTATTGAGCGGTTGGACCGGAACAACCGGCTGTTCATCTTCTGCAGCAAATTCACTGAAGTGGACTTGCACCCCAACAAAGTGGACAACCACATCATGGGTCAGGTCTTTGAGGAACTGCTCCGCCGTTTCTCGGAGATGTCCAACGAAACCAGCGGGGAACACTACACGCCGCGTGACGTAGTAAGGCTGCTGGTCTCGCTGCTGTTCGCGGAACACCGCGAAAATTTGCAGGGACAGGGTGTTGTCCGCAGCATTTTCGATCCCTGTTGCGGAACGGGCGGCATGCTGACCATCGGCAAGGAATACTTCCTAGAACACATCAACCGCTCAGCCGAACTTCGCCTGCTCGGTCAAGAACTCAATGCACAGACCTACGCTATCTGCAAATCGGACATGCTGATTACCGGTGAGGACCCCGACTCAATCCAACTCGGCTCCTCGCTATCGAACGACCAATTTCAAGGACAGCGTTTCGACTATATGATTACGAATCCGCCGTTTGGCGTCAGTTGGAAGTCCGATGAACAGTCGGTGAAGTCGGATGCCGAAAACCCTAGCGGCAGATTCGCCGTTGGCACGCCGCGCACCTCCGACGGGGCGTTGCTGTTCCTGCAGCACATGCTGTCCAAGATGGAACACCGCGGCAGTCGAATCGGTATTGTCTTTAACGGTTCCCCGCTCTTCACGGGCGATGCCGGTAGCGGCGAGAGTGAGATTCGGCGCTGGATTATCGAAAACGACTGGTTGGAGTGTATTGTCGCCCTGCCCGATAAGCTGTTTTTCAACACCAGTATCGCAACCTATATCTGGATCTTGACGAATCAAAAATCCGAGGAACGACGTGGAATGATACAACTAATCAACGGCGCAGGTTTCTTCGACAAGATGAAGCGAAACCTTGGCGCCAAGAGCGTTTTCATCTCGGACGCCCATATTCGTCGTCTGGTAGAACTCTACACCAATTTTGAGGAGAACGAACACTGCAAGATTTACCCAAATGAATTCTTCGGCTACACCAAAGTCACGGTTGAGAGACCACTGGTCGAAACGAAAAAGATTCTGGATGAGGAGAAGCAGGTCGCTGTCACGGGCAAGAAAGGCAATCCGAAACCGGATACCGCGCTGCGAGACTATGAGCGGGTGCCGCTCAGTGAGGACATCGAAGATTACTATCAGCGGGAGGTCAAGCCGCACCTGCCGACGAGTTGGATGGACAGAAAGAAAGACAAGGTCGGATACGAGATTAACTTCAATCGGTATTTCTACCAGTATACGCCGCTGCGTTCCCTCAACGAGATTGCCGCCGAGTTGTTGACGCTAGAGCGGAAGAACGAAGGTCTGCTGAGTGAAGTGTTGGACTCCGTCGCTGATTCGTAGGCGCGTCGCAAACTGAGCTAAGAGATATAGGCTAACGCAGGCTAATTGTCTTGAGGGATAATTCTGATTTTATGACAGCGTGCATCCAAGGCATTGAGCGGGTTGAACGCCGTGTAAAACAATCTGGGTTCTACAATTTCATCCGTTAGCCCAAAAGAGCTAATCCGACCTGTTCCGAAAGTAGGTCGTAGGTTGGGTATCGCCGTTGGCTCAACCCAACCTACAAGAGCTGCCGGTAGGAGGGAATTCCGATTCCCGACAATACGTTAGAGTGGGAGAACTTTTTTGCAGGGGTGTCTTTCAGGTAGCAATTTGGTTTTTAGAACTATGACGTGACCCCAAAAAACTGGACAGCGAGCTAAGGAGGATTTTATAATAGCTAAACGTCCAGAAAGGGGCTATCATGTCGAAGAAAAGACGGCAATTTACACCCGAATTTAAGCTCGAATGTGTGCTAGACATCATCAGTGGGCGGAAACGCCCAGTTGAAATTTGTAACCAATATCAAATCAGCGATACCTTACTGTCCAAATGGCGCCAACACTTCATGGACAACGCTGCGAATCTCTTTGTCGCTGAACACAACCACAAGAACGCCTCCAACGCGCGCATCGCTGAACTGGAGCGTCTCGTCGGGCAATTGACACTGGAGTTGTCTGCCTCAAAAAAAGTATTGAGTTACTTCGGCTCTCGGTAAAGCAGAAACGGGAAGTGGCGAAACGCGGCAGCAAAGCATTTCCCATTACCCTATTGTGTGATGTGCTAGGCTTATCTCGAAGCAGTTTCTACTACGCGTCCAAAGCCGAGCGTGATGCTCAACTTCGTCAGCATATCGAACAGATACGCTTATCGCATCACCGCTATGGGTATCGCAGAATCACGAATGAACTGCATCGTCAAGGGTTGGTTGTCAACCGAAAAAGGGTTCAACGTCTCGTTGGAGAACTCGGGCTTCAGGTGCGTCCTAGGCGAAAGCGGGTTATTACCACCAACAGTCAACCCGGACGATACCCATATCCGAATTTGCTCAAGGATTTATCGGTCAATTATCCTGACCAGATTTGGTGTGCAGATATCACCTATGTTCCACTAGCCTACGGTAAAATGGCTTATCTACCGCTATTGTTTGATGTTTTTACCCGAACCATAAGAGGCTGGGCGTTGTCGAAAGAGATGTCAGTCAAGCTGCTGTCTGAGGCACTGAGAAAAGCATTAGCAAGACAGCATCGTCCGCAAATCCATCATTCAGACCGAGGCGGACAGTACATTGCTGAGAAGTATTGTCAGCAATTGAGAGCCATACCGTGTCGCATTTCCATGACAGACCGTGCGAAGCCGTGGCAAAATCCATACATTGAGAGCACCATTGGTCGGCTCAAGGACGAATACATCGTTGACTCGGAGTATCAAGATTTTCACGACGCCTATAGGCAGCTCTGTCCGGTTTTAGATGTTGTGTATAATCAGCAAAGGCCTCATTCAGCACTTGGCTATAGGACACCTTTTGAATTTGAAGCGCAGTATATGGCACATCGGCACAAAGTAGATAAGCCAGATATTTCACATGCAACCAATCGTACAGTAGAATCCACAACCACCAAGCTAAAACCAAAAATACCTTCTTAACATTCAAAATTTCGTGCCCAGTGAAATGGGGTCACTTCACTAATCCAACAAAGAGAGGATATTTTTATATGAATGCAATCAAGATAGAAATGGTCTTCCTGCTTGTGTGCTTGACGGTTTGTATTTGGGGATGTGGCGATAGTGATGATGGTCCCGTAGATCTAGTCGGTCCCACTGATGAAATGGGGTTGATGTACGACAATCCGGCGGAAGCTGGCAGACCCGTCCCCGCTTTTGAGAACGATATTCTGCCAATCCTCACGAGTCGATGCGCGTTGTCGGGGTGCCATGTCGCTGGGGGACCACGGAGTATCGATCTCAGGACCTACGAATCCGTTGAGAACGGAGGGGAAGATGGCGCAATCGTTATCGCGGGGAATGCGGGTGAGAGCGAACTCGTCGAGGAAATTGTTGAAGGCAAAATGCCCCTCGGAGGACCTCGGCTGAAAAGCGCTCAGATTCAACTGATTATTGACTGGGTTAATGCGGGTGCGAATAACGATTGAATCCAAAACGCTGCGGAGTACGTTCTTACAAATGTACCCCCGCTAGCTCCCCCTTGAAAAAGGAGGAGAATTAAGATGGGCTTGCAGACACAGGTTAAATGAGCGTGGAGGAAAAGGTTCATTCCCCTCCTTACCAAGGAGGGGTTAGGGGAGGTTAGATTGGTGGATTAATTACCCCCTCTCGCTCCCCCTTGTAAAGGGGGAGAATAGGGTGCTGTTCCCCTCCTTACTAAGGAGGGGCTAGGGCAGGTTTAATTGGAATGCCATCCCCCGGCTCACCCCTTATCACGGGTGTGACCTGTGGTGCGCCGGTTTGCGCTGCTCCCTTCCTTAAAAGGGGAGAACTTAATAAAAGAGAGCATTAACCCATGAACGACGCCGAAAAATATCTGTTTGATTTGAACGGTTACCTTATCATAAAGAACGTGCTCACACTCGATGAGGTTGACTTCGCCAACGAAGCCATTGACCGCCATTTGCATCAGGGTCGCGTTCGACCGCGGGAGGAAGCCTTGGATGGTGGCTCTCCTGCGCTCAGAGGTGAGCAGGGACGCGGGGAGCTGGGCAATATGCTCGATTGGGAAGAACCGTGGTGTAACCCCTTCCGAGACATGCTGGCGCATCCACGAATTGTCCCGTATCTCCACCAAACCCTCGGCAGCGGTTTCCGGATGGATCATCCTATGTTTCTGTTGTCTATGGAGAAAGGGGCGGAGGGGTTCTTGTTCCACGGATCCTCAGGTCCCGGATTCGATCCTAACCAATACTACATCTTTCGTAACGGTCAGATGCATTGCGGACTCACGGTCGTGGCATTTCAACTCATGGATGTAAATCCCGGAGACGGTGGGTTGATTGTCATCCCCGGCAGCCACAAAAGCAATTTTCCATGCCCTGAAGAAATGCGGTGTTATCTGAATTATCAGGAACATATACGGCAGATTGTCTGCAAAGCCGGCGATGTCGTTATCTTCACGGAGGCGGTGACGCACGGGTCGCTGCCATGGACGTCGGATCGCCCGCGTCGGTCGATATTGACGCGCTACACTGCCGGAAACATGGCGTATGTTCCCGCTTATCCCATTCCGGACTGGGCAAATGAGCGGCAGCGAACGGTGATGGAGCCGCCATATCATACACGGCTAGACCGTCCGGTACTGAACGGATTAGATTAAGGGATAGGGCTTGTTGGAGTCAATTCAGTAAATGGCTGATCTGCCTGCGATGATGATTCCCTAGATTGTAAGGCGACCCTTGAATCGGCGAAAAAGCTAGTCATCGTCGAGATGCATCCAGAACCGCGCCCACACAGGGCGACGGTCACTCACTGCTTGTGATGCAGCCCGATCTTTATTCGCCCAATCCGTTTCATCAAACTTATCGATCCCGCACTCCCCTGTGTATTCGGCAGTATGTCCACTCTGGAAAAAGATGTTGTCGTATAGGCTGGTGTCTTCGATATGAGATGTTAGTGGTAGGTCGAACAGGGTAATCATTGAGGGGATCGACTCAAGCGGCGCAAAAGCCCGCCCGTCGTCGGGGTTGCGATTAAAGTCTCCGAGAAGGATTACATCGTTTTCGTTCGCATCCGCATGTTGGATGTGCAGGTATAGGTCCGCGAGTTTTTGAATCTCCCGCCGTCTCGCCTCCATCTTCCCCCAAATCACGCGCACTACAATCGCCGTGAAATCGAAACTGCCTGCGCGAAAAGTGGCGAAGTACGGATCACGGATAAAGTCATCCTTGCTGTCCGCACTATCGTCATACACCTGCCCCGGCGCCACGACGGCAACGAAACGCGGATCATATAGGAATCCGAACCGTTCTTTCATGTGACGCCCTACCGGAGGGCTGATTAGATATTCGTACCGCCGCCCCATCGCCTCCAACTGGCTCACCGTGCGCTTTAGCACCTGTTCATCGCGCAACTCCACCATCGCCACGACATCATAGTCGATTAGCACGTCTGCAATACGCTTCACCTCCGTGGGATCCCGGCTTTTATCGCTGAACAAGCGGACGTTCCACGCCGCGATATCGACCGTACGCTTCTCGACCGGAGAATCACAGCCCGAACTCAACGCTGCCATCATCGCGGAAAGAAACAACATCAACACCGAGCCGAATCGGATATACCTTAACATGGCTATATTTTTACCTTAACTATATGATATAATATTGCGAAATGAGAGCAAGTGATGTTGCCTTCCCGTGGTGAGAGTGAGTACCGCCGATGGTATATCTTATACACGGTCGCGAACGGGATGTCAAGGGCATATTTCGAGGCGATATTCAGATAGCTGGGGTTGAGATTGTTGGCTCACGTCAAAAGAGAGTGCAGAGCAATCAGGGGAAATCGAGTTTTTCGCACTGACTGTATTAGTCAAGTAGAATACAGACACCCGTAACGCTTCGCTCTTGCGTTCCAGCGGATCGCGATGTTTATAGTATCCGTAAAATCTTTAGCGTTCTGCTCCAGCGGAGCAGAACGTGATTCAGGAGCAGCAAGTTAGTAGGAGGCAATAGGTAACCACTTGAAACCGAGTTTTTTCTTGAAAACTCGGTTTCTTTGCACGATACCCTTTCACGGACGAAATTCTTTTGAGATTTAACCTGCGCTGTGCTACTATATCAATAGACCCCCACTAGCTCCCCCTTATCAAGGGGGATAAGTTGGATGGTGTCCCCTTACCATGGGAGATGAGCTGTGCAGTGTCTCCTTAGTAAGGGTAGAAGGTGTGGAAGGAGAGGTTGACGCAGCGCTACGGTATACCCAAAATCAATTTAGTTATCAGTAGGAGTGACAACATGTCTAAATCTATGCACAATCTATGGAACACGCTTCGGTCATTTGAATGCGGCGGCAAGCAATTATACTACTATTCAATTTCAGCGTTAGAGGAACAGGGAATTGGTCCTGTTTCTCAGTTGCCCGTAGGTGTACGGATTGTGCTTGAATCGCTGCTGAGGAATTACGATAATCAGCAGATTACGGAACAGGATATCACGGATCTGGCGAATTGGAACGCGAAGCAACCTAAATCTGTCGAAATCCCCTTTAAGCCCGCACGCGTGATTGCTCAGGATTTCACGGGTGTGCCGCTCCTCGTCGATCTCGCGGCGATGCGATCGGCAGTCGATGAACTCAACGGCGATCCGCAAATTATCGAACCGGTCATCCCGGTGGATCTGGTGATAGATCATTCCGTTCAGGTGGATGCTTACCGCTCTGAAAACGCCCTGCAAATCAATACTAGAATGGAGTTTGAACGCAACAAAGAGCGGTACGAATTTCTCAAATGGGGGCAAGAGGCATTCGACAGTTTCAAGATTATTCCGCCATCAATCGGCATTGTTCATCAGGTGAATCTGGAATATCTGGCGCGGCTCGTCGTCAATAGCGCCGTCAACGGCGGTGGCGTCGCTTACCCCGACACATTGGTGGGAACCGATTCTCACACGACGATGATCAACGGGCTGGGTATTGTCGGTTGGGGTGTCGGCGGTATCGAAGCTGAAGCCGCCATGTTGGGTCAGCCGGTTTACATCTTGACGCCGGAGGTGGTCGGGGTCAACATGAAAGGATCGCTCAATGAAGGCGTCACGGCGACGGATCTCGTCTTAACGGTCACGCAGAGTTTACGGGAGACGAAGGTTGTCGGTAAGTTTGTCGAATTTTTCGGTGAAGGCGTAGAAACCCTCTCCCTGCCGGATCGTGCGACCATCTCAAACATGTGTCCCGAATATGGCGCCACTATCGGCTTCTTCCCGCCTGACGCTGAAGCGATGCGTTACCTCCAGCAAACCGGCAGAGATGAAACACACGTTGAACTGGTAGAGGAGTATCTCAAAAGACAGGGGTTGTTCGGTATCCCCAAAGACGGGGATATAGAATATTCATCCGTATTAACCATCAATCTCGACGAGATTGAGCCAAGTATCTCAGGTCCTAAGCGACCGCAGGATCGCATTGTAATCTCGAAAGTCAAGGAGACCTTCTCCGGTCTCTTGACCCGACCGATTACGGATGGCGGTTATGGACTTTCTGAATCGGATGTCCCTCAGCGTCAGGGCGATCGCAACGAAACGGGGGAGATTACGCACGGCACTGTCGTCATCGCCGCCATCACGAGTTGTACCAATACCAGCAATCCGTCCGTGATGATTGGCGCGGGTTTACTGGCGAAGAAAGCCGTCGAGCGCGGTCTCCGCGTACCCGATTACGTCAAAACCAGCCTCGCCCCCGGTTCACGGGTTGTCACGGAGTATCTGAACCAAACCGGGTTGCTGCGCTATCTTGAAAAGTTGGGGTTCGGTCTCGTGGGATACGGCTGCACCACTTGCATCGGTAACAGCGGTCCGTTGGATGAGCGGGTTCAACGCGCAATTGACGAGGAGAACTTGGTTACGGCGAGTGTACTCAGCGGCAATCGGAATTTTGAAGCGCGGGTGCACCGAGATGTCAAAGCCAACTTTCTGATGTCACCGCCGCTTGTTGTCGCTCTCGCACTGGCTGGAACGATTGACATTGACCTTACCAGCGAGCCTTTAGGGTATACCGATGCGAAGGAGGCTGTCTATCTCGCCGATGTCTGGCCCACAAGCCGCGAGATTACGGCGCTCATGAGTCAATCGGTAGATGCGGCGACATTCAGACGCCTCTACGCGCAGATTGACTCCCAAAGCCCCGATTGGGACAGATTAGTACCGCCCAAAGGCGGGATTTATCGCTGGCGTGAGGCAAGCACCTATATTCAGAAACCGCCGTTCTTTGAGAATTTCAAATTGGAGCCCGATCTGATCACAGATATTAGCGGAGCGCGCATCCTCGCCCTGCTTGGCGATTCGGTGACGACCGATCACATCTCTCCGGCTGGTGCGATTGGCGTTGATAGCCCGGCTGGGAATTATCTAATCGGGCGGAACGTCCCGTTTAAAGGCTTCAACACCTACGGTTCAAGACGCGGAAATGATCGGGTGATGACGCGCGGAACGTTTGCAAACAACCGCGTCAAGAACCTGATGTTGCCCGGCGTCGAAGGTGGCTATACGCTCAAATATCCGTCAAGAGAACAAACTACAATCTATGAGGCGGCGCAGTATTATGCCGAGGATGGGATACCGCTTGTCGTGTTTGCCGGCGCAGAATACGGCTCCGGCAGTTCTCGGGATTGGGCTGCGAAGGGCGCTAGGTTGTTAGGCGTCAAGGCGGTTGTCGCTGAGAGCTTTGAAAGGATTCATCGGAGCAACCTGATTGGCATGGGAGTCTTGCCGTTACAGTTTCAGAGCGGCGATAACATCCAGTCGCTGAACTTGGATGGCAGTGAAATCATCAATATCACCGGTGTTGAAGCCAATCTCGAACCCAGGCAAACCGTCAACATGGAGTATATTGATGAAGCGGGCGCGAAACGAAAGACAGAGTTGCTGGTTCGGATAGATACCCCAGTCGAAGTCGAATATTACCGACACGGCGGAATACTCAACTACGTCTTGAGAAATCTGATGGCACCGGGATAAACCGCGAAACCCCCCAGCATCAGCCATAAGAATCGAGTTTACAAGGAGAGGACTTTCGCAGTTCGGTTTGTAGTAGCGCAATTCATTGCGCGTCGGCGGGTCGGTCACTTCCTTGTACGTCGCCAGACACGCTGTTTTGTGTAGAGACGGGCAATGAAGAGGGAACTCTATCGCCTTCGCTATTCGCTCAGTTGATCCCTACTACGAACCTTTGGATGTTCAACTGCGTAAGTCCTAAAGGAGTTTATTAGGATGCCGTTCTGCCCACAGTGCAACGCTGAATACACTGAACATATTTTGATTTGTGCGGATTGCCGAGTTGCGCTTGTCCCGGAACGTCCAACCGAGGAGACTGTCGAATACATCAATTGGGAGATTGTCCACCAGGTCCCCAATGAAGTGGTTGGAAACATCATCAAGAGCGTTTTAGAGTCGGCTGGTTTCGATGTCATGTTGCGGTCACATGAAGTCGTTGCACATGGCGGACTAAGCCCAAAGCCTTATTGGGGCGATATTCTTGTTCGTCGTGACGAATTAGAAAGTGCGGAGGAGCTTGTCAGTGCGTACATCGCCTCTTTGTCGGAAGACAGCGTTGAAAATCACGAATCTGACCTCTGAGCCGTATGAGTCGATGTGGAGGGTTTACTTTTAATGATATACTTACGCTTCATTTTCGTTATATGCCTTCTTTTTGGTGTGAATCTCACGTCCATTGCGGACTATCGAATCGAGCCGGGAGATACGCTCCTGATTGTTGTCATCGGTCAAGGTGATTACAAGCAGTCAGTAAAGGTCAGGGCAGATGGGAACATTAGCTACTTTGGCGGAGATCTGTCAGTTGCCGGCAAGACACCAGAGGAGGTGAATCTACAAGTCCGGGAACACCTGCGTCAGCAGAAGCAGCTCGCGAATCCAATTATCATGGTATCACCGCTGCCTGGAGAAAACGAGATTTTTGTCGGCGGCGCTGTCAACGCGCCAAACCGTTACCCACTTCGGCTACAGGATGAAATCGGGTTGGACCACGCCATTGCAATGGCGGCCGGTACTGATGCTAAAGCTGACCTCACCCGCATCCAAATTTATCGCCTGAATGGGACCGTCGAGGTATACAACCGATCGCCGGGCGAGGATTATGAACATGTCCTTGTCAGCGGAGGAGATCTGGTGCGTGTGATGGTGCTAGGTGTCATCGATGTGCAGGGGCAGGTCAATAAGCCGGGGAGAATCCTGATTCAGGACGAAATCCGAATTGGTGATGCACTTGCGCGTGCGGGTGGGCCTGATGATAGGGCGGATCTGTCTAAATTGGTTATTGTCAGACGCGGCAGCGAGCCAATCGAAGTGAACTTCTCTAAACCGTTTTGGCGGGAAGCCGAGGAAGCGGAGGATAAGTACCTTCTGAAAGATGGCGATACACTGTATGTCTCTCCGCTCGGCGTCGTGGAAGTGCAGGGACAAGTCAACAACCCGGGCAGAATTCCGATTCACGATCGGATTCGAGTTGGTGATGCCATCGCGCGGGCGGGAGGCGCAGATGATAGAGCCGACCTTTCCGAATTGGTAATCACGAGAGCCGATGGCGAACGGATCGAAGTCAGCATTCCCCATCAATTTTGGAAGAAAGACGGAGAAACGGAGCACTATCTGTACGATGGAGATATACTGTATATCCCCAACGCTTATGAGGTCGAAACCATCTACGTGCTCGGCTATGTTCGCAATCCCGGTGCGTACAAGATTCGCGATCCAATTACACCGGCGCAAGCGATTGCACACGCTGGCGGCGAAGAGGCAGAGGCGAATCTCGGAAAGGTAGAAATCATTCGAAAAGATGGAGGCGTCCAAGAAATCAACCTCAAGGAACACAAAGAACAGACAGCGGAAACCGAGATATTACTGCATCCAGGCGATTCCTTGCGAGTTCACAAGGGGTTTCAAATAAACTGGTCGCTGGTTTTGAGTTTCATTTCCGTCACCACGGTTTCGATTGGACTCTTCATCAGAAACTAAACTTGCCTTCCGCACGCCTTTTGAAGAAACCGATAGAATTAAAGGATTTGAAATGACTGAAAAACTTCGCTCTAACTCATTCAGAAATTACTGACCAAAACTAGAAGAGCGCCTAGGAATACAAGATGGCCGGAATTGCCCTTAATTTCTTTCCACTTGCCACAGATGAGTTTACAATCAAGTTCTATCGCTTGCCCTACGTGGAGGGCGAACGTCCTTCAATTGGAGACGAAGAAGCTGTTTATCGGCATCTTGCGATAAATGGTATCCGCGATCTCTACTGGACGTTTTTCCAACATCCAGAGAATGGAGCGGAGGTAGAGTACAAACCGTTTGATGATGTCCGCGTCACAATAGATGCTATCAGATATGCCCTTATTCAAAGCTGTAAAAACAACCTGCAAGCCAATCAATTCAGTGTTGTCGAGGGATTCCGAAAACCCTTGGAAATCCTGATGGCTGAATACCCTGAAGGAAAACAGGTTATCTCACTAGAACCCTATCTGCTTCGAACACGCGGCAAATTCGGGTTGCTCGCCGACTTCTGTTTTCATCCCACTCCAGAGCATCGTGGGACACGGCGTGCGCAAGAACTCAGCCTATCGCTTGACAAGCACAGTCAGCGGAATTTGAACTACTATGCCGATCGTTACTCGCATCTTACCGCCTACGTTAAAAAGTGTCATCATCGTATTTTTCCGCTCACCATACCAGGTGGCTACGAAGTGGCAGTTGAGCCAAAACTGTTGAAACTAAACCCCGAAATGTTGGACGCGAAAAACTATATTGTCGGCTCGGGTAGCGTTTCGCGTTCACAGTTCATGGGAATCAAGCAATCTGGTCCATTCAAACAGTCGCAAGGCACTCATTTATACTTCCTTTACAGGTATGAAGATCGTCCTCTTTCACATGATTTGTACCGAGCCCTGCGCGGCGACACCTTCGGTACGTTTCCGGGTATGGAACGAATGTTTCAGGTGCCCACTTCAAAAGAGAATGTGAACGGCACAGCCCTATCGAATTTCGGCGCTGACGAGATTCAGCAAATCCGGGACAAGGTGGTAAGAGATGCAGCCGGTAGGAATGTTGTGCCCATAGTGCTTACCCCCTTTAGTAAACATGATGCTCCAGATGAAAACAAAGCCTACTGGAACCTGAAGCACGCCTTTCTATCCAAAGAACTACCGATCCAGGTTGTAGCGACTGAAACGGTAGCAGACAAAAACATACTTAAGTGGTCTGCTGCAAGCATTGGACTTCAGGTCTTCGCAAAGTTGGGAGGAACACCGTGGAAGGTCCGCCCTCGAACAGAGCATTGCTTAATCGTAGGTATTGGGAAGGCTCACCGGGTTTCTGACGAGGGCATAGAGAGGTTTTTTGCTTATTCTGTGCTTACTGATTCCAGTGGTGTCTTTGAGGACGTCAAGATTCTTGCGGATGCCCAAGAGGAAGAAGACTACATTCAGAACTTCTCCACCAACCTTCGAAAGATCTTTACAGAATTCTCCTCTCGATTCTCAAGCTTCGTGGTCCACAGCACCTTCTCAATCCGGCGCAACGAACTCGATAGTATCGCCAGCGCACTTGAGGAGCAGCAGAAAAAACAGAAACAGCCCGGAGAATTCGTGTCCATCAAATTCAACGACCGGAACAAGTTTTTCGGATATGCCGTAGATCACAACACTCGTGTGCCATACGAAAGCACTGTGATTCCGCTTTCCCGCAATGAACACCTTGTTTGGTTCGAGGGGCTGCAATACAAGCGGCCCGTCCTACGCGAGATGATTGGGAGGCCGGTGCATGTGCAATTCATGTATCCCCGTGAAGGACTAACCCGAGATCAGCAAAGAGCACACCTACAAGATGCTATAAACTTATCAGGGGCTAACTGGCGTGGGTTCAATGCGAAATCACTACCAGTCTCCGTTTACTATGCACAGCTGATTGCTAGGTATTTGAAGGAGTTCGAAAATCACGGGCTACCTGACGTAGGTGTTGATATCCTGAAACCTTGGTTTCTTTAATGGCGAAGACTGTCTTCAAAAGGAATGAGATAATTTTGCTGCTCGGTGCTGGCGCCAGTGTTGAGGCGGGTATACCTGACTCTAACGAAATGGTTCACAAGATAGAAGCACTAGTGTCCGAGGACGACCCAAACTGGAGCAACTTTAGGGACTTATATTATTATCTCCGGAGTTCGATATTCTACGCTGCTGGATTAGAAGGCAAATTTGGAGACGACGTCCCGTACAACATCGAAATCCTAGTTAATGTTCTAGACGAGCTCCGAAAGAAGGAACGCCACGTACTTTATCCATTCGTTGGGGCATGGAATCCAAAGTTGCAAGATGTGGCTGGTATTGGGTTTGAGAATGTCCGCAAGTTCCGTAGTGCTATCATAGAGATTCTCCGCAAAAACTGGGTTGCATTACAGAAAGAGGAAACTGCCTCTTACTACAAAGGTCTTTTAAACTTTCAAAGCGAGTATGGATATCCGCTTCGGGTGTTCTCTTTGAATTACGATCTGTGCGTGGAGAAAATCTGCGGTTACGAGAACGTGCAGAGAGGATTCTCCGAAAGGTCATGGGACTGGCGATTGTTCGACGAGACATCGAAAGATCTGTCGCCCTTCCTGCTCTACAAGCTCCATGGATCAACGGACTGGGCCTTTACCGAAGATGATAGGGTTACGTACTTCGACGTTACTGCCAGCATAGATGATAAAAAGGCGGCTATCATCTTCGGAACGTCTTATAAGTTACAATATGTCGATCCATTTCTGTTTCTCGTGTACGAGTTGAGACGATGGAGCCTGGATGCACGACTCATTGTTTGCATAGGTTACGGCTTTAACGACCCTCACATAAACGGTATCCTGCAACAGTCTCTCCGTCAAAATCAGGAGCGGCAGCTTCTAGCGGTTGTCGGACCGAGCGACGACTCAAGTGGGTTCGCTGTGGAGAGCGTATCGGATAAACTGAAGGTTGGGGTAAACCAAATCGTTGCAAAATCAGAGGGAGCGAGAGAATTTTTTGAAAGTAGCCTGACTATTTCCTCTCTCGCCGACCTCTTCCCCGCAGAAGTCGATCTTATCCCAGAGATACCGGATTCCGACGAGAGTTAGGAGTGAAAACAATTAATTACATAACCGACAAACGCTTAGCCGAAGCCACCTTCGCGCTTAAGCAGGTCTCGCACGACTCTGTCGGAGCAGCATTTTTGACCGTGACAACTTAACTTGAATTGATTTCCGTTTAGGATGAACTATGCCAAGCAAGACAGCGAAACGAGACATTGAGAACTACGCGCACAAGGGCAAGAAGCGGGTCAACAACCAACCTGTCGGTTTGGTTACTCCGGCGACAGATCAAGATGCCGGCAAAAAAACCTACCCCTACGATCCGCACCTTGATCCGACGCTCGTCTGGGCGAGTAAGGCGGAACGGACATCCTTTGAAATTCTGACCGTATCGCTTCACGTGCACGAGCGGATAGAGCCAAGCGTAATCATTGACGCTGTGCGAAAGCGTCTAGCGACCTCACGGATATCCTCGCGCAGCATTCGCAGGCGAATTCCGCTTAAAACTCTGGGCGTACGGTAAGGCGTTTCCGCTTGAGTTAGCCACTTGAATCTGATACTAATGACTCATCTTCCGGTATCGGAGGTATATGCAGTAATGTCACTGAGCAGGCTAAACGCCGTTTAGGCTTGGCGTGCATTGAAATGTCTGAGGAAAACGAAGGCTTCAGAACGGACAGATAATGGACGAGACTGCGAAAAAACCTTCTCGATTTTCGGATCAGCGGTTTGCGATAACGCTCTCGGCAATCTTTTTGGTCCTTGGAGCGGTCATCGCTTGGCATCATGAGATGTGGAGAGATGAGATGCAGGCGTGGCTGATCGCGAGGGACGCGCCTTCCGTGATTGAGCTTTTCAAGATTCTAAAAAGATATGAAGGGCATCCCAGCGTATGGCACCTTGGGCTATATGTGCTTCAGTTTTTCACTAGCTCCCCGATTATCATGCAGCCCTACCATCTTATTATCGCCACAGCGACAATCTTTGTGTTTGCGAGGTTCTCTCCCTTCACGCGCTTGCAAAAGACGCTCTTTGCGTTCGGCTATTTTCCCTTCTATGAGTACGCGATCATCTGCAGAAATTACGCGATCGGCATACTCCTGCTGTGTCTATTTTGCACGCTATTCAATCGCTGGAAACAAAAATTGCCGCTGATTGGCTTGATTCTTTTCCTACTCGCGCATACCAGCGTTCACGCCCTGATTATCGTCATGTCGATCGGGCTGCTCCTAGTCTTGGAAGTTCTCCTTACGTCAGAACGCCCGAGCCGAACACACATGGGAATCGGCTTCGCGCTGATCTTGACTGGAATTATCACCGCTATCTACCAGATCGCGCCATCGGCTGACCAAGGGACGAGGCCCGGATGGACGACCGCATTCGACTGGCATCATCTACAGAACGTCCTCAATATTGTACCGAGGGCTTTCTTCCCTATACCTATTTTTACCTTCCACTTTTGGGGTTCCAATTTGCTAGATAGATTTCCCTCAGCTTCCCAAGTGAAACTTTTCCTGTCGGTTCTCACCTTGCTTTTCGCCATAATACTTCTACTCAGAAAACCGACCGTGCTGCTAATGTATCTTTGCGGGACGATTGGGTTGTTGGCTTTCTTTTATGCCAAATATTTCGGTTCGATACGGCATCACGGATTTCTATTTATGCTGTTTGTTGCTGCCGTATGGATATCTCATAATAGCTATGAAGCTAGGCGGCTCGCCAGACCTTTGAAGGCAACTAGTTGGGGGTTGGCGAGGGCGTTCAGTGTCGTGTTTGCGCTCGTTCTCATTATCCACGTCGTTGGTGGGGTCGCGGCGGCAAAACTGGAGTACGCGCATCCTTTTTCGGAGGGCAAGGCGGTTGCCCGCTTCATCGTGGATGCGAAACTGGATGATATGTTAATCGCCGGTGCCGCTCCGGACGATTTGACATTGGAAGTGCTTGGATATCTGGAAAAGGACCAGTTTTACTATCCCCGAAGCGATCGATTTGGTTCTTTTGGTGTCTGGGACATGGACTGGCGACGAGGGAGAAGTCTGGCTATCGACACGGTGCTGGGGAAAGTTCAGCGGTTAAGTGATGAAAGGGGCGAGGAAATCTTGGTCGTCGCAGCTCGCCCACTGACAGAAAAAATGCGAAGGGATTTTCCAAAAGTTGCAACGCCATTGGAGATTGGCAGGGCTGAAGGAAGCAATTATTTCGAGGGGCTCATGGACGAACTCCTTATCGCAAAAAAGGCTTTCTCTCAGGAGGAAATTAACGCCCACTATGAGGGAGGTGTAGCCGCCTTTGCACCCACAGGGGCGGAAGTCATTTTGGCGATGCCATTTGAAGAAGGCGAAGGAGCGGTAACCAAAGACCACTCGCCGTATGGGAACCACGGCTCTCTAAAAGGCGCAGACTGGGAAAAGGGGAAGTTTGGCACCGCCCTAACCTTTGATGGAACCGCTTGGGTGGACGCGGGAAATGATAAGCATCTCGAACTCAATGACACAGATTTTACAATCGCACTTTGGGCGAATTTTGGGGCGGACCAACACGTCAGTTTTGTTGCAAAATCTGAAGGTCCCGGTAAAACGAACAAATGGATGCTCATAAATAGACCGGCAACTTCTGCGCATGACGAAATATTGCTTCATCTCAATTGGCAAGACAAGCCGGGAATCTGGATTGGATCGCCATGGCGGGGCGAGACCGACCGATGGTATCAAATCGTATTCATCAAAAACCGAGACAATTACACCTTTTATGTAGATGGAAAAATGGTTGGCGCCGTTCCAAATCCTGTAGGCTATACGCTCACGGAAATCAAGCAATTTGGACCCGCTGTGATAGGCGGTGAAGTACCGCGTTACTGCTTGTACCGAATGCCATTCTCGACGGGACAACGAAACCGAGATGCGGATATCAGTCAATGAGTAAATCGGAGGGGAGGGGATTACGGAATTGGGACAAAACCGTCTGCTTGCGGTATCGAATTTTGCCGTGGACTTCGACGGCGTCAACCGGTTTATCTTGGGGGTTGCGTTTGTCTGACGCGCTGCGATGATTGATCAATTTAACACATTAGGCGACGCAGGGAAGAAGTCAAGCACTCCTGAACGGACGGATTATGGTTGAGACAACGGAAAAAACCTCTCGATTTTCGGATCATCGATTTGCGATAACGCTCTCGACAGTTTTCTTGGTTATCGGCGCGGTCATCGCTTGGCATCATGAGATGTGGCGTGACGAGATGCAGGCGTGGTTAATTGCCAGGGATGCGCCTTCTGTTTTTGAGCTATTGAAGGTTCTAAAGAGATATGAAGGGCATCCCAGTGTATGGCACCTCGGGCTATATGTGCTTCAGTTTTTCACTAGCTCCCCGATTATCATGCAGCCTTACCATCTTATTATCGCCACAGCGACAATCTTCGTGTTTGCAAGGTTCTCTCCCTTCACGCGCTTGCAAAAGACGCTCTTTGCGTTCGGCTATTTTCCATTCTATGAGTACGCGATTATCTGTAGAAATTACGCAATCGGCATATTGTTGCTGTGTCTCGTTTGCACGCTTTTCAATCGCTGGAAGCAAAAGTTTCCGCTTGTCGGATTGGTACTTTTTGTGCTCGCCCACACGAGCGTTCACGCACTGATTATCGTCATATCCATCGCGCTGCTACTAGTCTTGGAAGTTCTCCTTACGTCAGAGCGCCCGAGCCGAACACACATGGGAATCGGCTTCGCGCTAATCTTGACTGGCATTCTCACCGCCATCTACCAGATCGCGCCAGCCGCTGACCAGGGGACACGGCCCGGATGGACGACCACATTCGACTGGCATCATCTACAGAACGTCTTCAATTTGATATCCAGAGTTTTTTTCGCTATACCTCGGTCTATGCTGCACTTTTGGAATACCAATGTTTTGGATCCAATTCCTAATTCTGCTCAGATAAAGCTTGTGCTTTCGGTACTCATTTTGCTTTTCGTCATAGGGCTCCTACTCAGAAAACCGACAGTGCTCTTGATGTACCTTTGCGGGACGACTGGGTTGTTGGCTTTCTTTTATACCAAATATTTCGGGTCGGTACGGCATCACGGCTTCCTCTTTATGCTGTTTATCGCTGCCGTATGGATATCTCATAATAGCTATGAAGCGAGGCGGCTCGCCCGACCTTTGAAGGCAACCAGTTGGGGGTTGACGCGGGCGTTCAACATTGTGTTTGTCGTCGTTCTCCTCATCCATGTTGTTGGTGGAGTTACGGCTGCGAAGCTTGAGTTGAACTATCCGTTTTCGAACGGCAAGGCGGTTGCTCGATTCATCAAAGAGGAGGTGAAACTGGATGTCATGTTAATCGCCGGCGCCGCCCCGGACGATTTGACACTGGAAGTTCTTGGGTATTTGGAAAAGGACGAGTTTTTCTACCCCCGAAGCGATCGATTCGGTTCTTTTGGCGTCTGGGACATGGCATGGCGAGACGGGAGAAGTCTGCATATCGGCGAGGTGTTGCGGAGAATTCAGCGGTTAGCCGATGAAAAAGGGGAAGATATCTTAATCGTCTCGGCTCGCCCGTTTTCCGAAGGCATGAAACGAGGCGTTCCAAGAGTTTCGGCGCCTTTAGAGATTGGCAGGACTGAAGGAGCCCACTATTTCGTAGGAAGCGTGGATGAACTCCTTATCGCAAAGCGAGTTCTCTCTCAGGATGAAATTAACGCCCACTATGAGGGAGGTGTAGCCGCCTTTGCACCGACAGGGTCGGAGGTCATTCTGGCGATGCCGTTTGAGGAAGGCGAGGGAGCGGTAACCAAAGACCACTCGCCGTATGGAAATCACGGCGCCCTTAATGGAGGGGCAAACTGGGGAGAGGGAAAATTCGGCGCCTCTCTCACCTTTGATGGAACCGCTTGGGTGGACGCTGGAAATGATGCGCATCTGGAGTTGAATGACACAGATTTTACAATCGCACTTTGGGCGAGCTTCGGAGCGAATGGTGTCAACGGACTAGTTGGAAAATCGGAAGGTGGCGGCGAACGGAATAAGTGGTGTCTCATCAATAGACCCAAGGCGTCTACGGGTGGAGAGGTTGTATTTCACCTCAACTGGCCCGACAGACCGGGGTTGTGGATTGGATTGCCACGGCAGGGGGAGATGAACCGATGGTATCAGATTGTTCTGGTCAAGAGCCAGGACAATTACAGCTTCTATGTGGATGGAAAACTGATTGGCGTCGTTCCATATCCTTTAGTATATCGATTCCCTACGGGATATACGCTCACAGAAATCAAGCGATTTGGACCCGCAGTGATTGACGGCGAGGTCCCGCAATACTGCGTGTACCGATTGTCATTGCCGGCGGGACAGCAGAATTCGGAGCTAGACAACAAGGAATAAGTGAAACGACGGGGAGAAAATCGTGGAATTGGGGGGTGCCGTTTACTTTCGGTATTGAACCTTGCCGTGAACCTCGACGGTATCCACAATTGCCATGATGACAGCGTCAACCGGTTTGTCTTGGGTTAGGTTCGTCTGACGTGCGGAACTGCCGGATGCGGTGAGCACCGTTTCACCGATGCCTGCGCCAACAGAATCAACAGCCACGGTGTAGCGGCTGAGTAAATTTCCTTCTAGACTAGCGTCTTGGACAATCAATAACTTGCTGCCGACTAATTTCTCATCTTTTCGTGTCGCAACGACCGTTCCTACAACTTTACCGAGCGTCATCCAAGAATTCCTTTACCGCCAGTTGTTACTATTTTCAGGTTGGTGAGGCAACTCTACTTGAGTATGGTAAACTGAAATCGTCAAAAAGTCAAGTCTTATTATAGCTTTACCCGTTGTTAAGTGATACGATTTGAACTGCATGATTCACTACTCTCCTCGCGACGCTGAGAGGGGTCTAGCTCTTGAAAATAATGAGTCCGTGTGTTACATTATACCGATAATCTATCTGTCAATAGGAGTTCTTATGCGCAAACATAGCGGTATCATCTATGGATTGTTAGTTTTTCTAATTGCACTCACAGGCTGGGGTGAGGCTGCCGACCAATTCAAAGTGGCGTTGCTCACTCCAGGATCAATCAGCGATGCGGGCTGGAATGCGCTCGCATACGACGGTCTCAAACAGATTGAAACAGAGCTCGGCGCTGAAGTGAGTCATGTTGAAAGCAGAACCCCGTCTGAATGGGAGGAGCACTTCCGATTTTACGCCGGAAAGGGGTTCAACCTCGTCATTGGACACGGATTTGAGTATCAGGAAGCGGCGAAAGCGGTTTCACCCGAATTTCCAGATGTGGTGTTTATCACAACTTCTGGCAGTACAGTTTTGCAGAATGTCGCATCAATTGTCTTCGAGCTTGAGGAAGTGACCTATCTCTTGGGCATGATTTCCGGAATGATGACGCAAACGGGAAAAATCGGTCTCGTCGGGGGCATGAATATCCCGCCGATTAAGAGCACCTTTCTTGCATTCGAGGAAGGTGCGAAGTCTGTCAATCCTGAAATCAGAATTTCCCGTTCTTATGTAGGGGATTGGGAGAACATCAGCAAAGCCAAGGAGTTAGCACTGTCTCAGATTGCAGAAGGCACAGACTTCATCTTCCATAACGCAGACGCCGCTGGTCAGGGCGTTTTCCACGCTGTCGCAGAGAGCCGCAAAACCGGTAAGGACGTTTACGCTTACGGCTCTAACCGCAATCAGAACGATGTCGCTCCAGACGCGGTTCTCGCAAGCGCTGTCATTGACACGAAGGTTTTTGTTCACGTCGCAAATCTAGTCAAAACCGGTAAATTTGAACCCAAAGTAATGCGGCTCGGAATGGCGGAAGATGAGATGGTTAAACTCGTTTACAACCCGAAGCTGAAAGATCGCATTCCAAAAGCCGTGATGGATAAAGTAAAAGAGACCCGTCAAGAAATTCTCGACGGCACATTCAGAGCGCCAAGAGTGAAATTTTAGTTTGTTGGCGCGCCCCAAAGATTGACCTTGCATCTTTCCATCTGGATAGCGATAGAAAATCCGTGGGGTACTAAAACCCGAGCTGTTTGTCCACGATATTCTTCAAAGGTTCACCGTTAATGTACCGCTTGAGATTCTCGCAGAAAAACTCGGCGGCGCGGCGTGAACGGTGCTGCGACCCGCCGGCTGTATGCGGTGTGAGAAGCACGCTATGCATATCCCACAGCGGGCTGTCTTTTGGCAGCGGCTCAACTTCCGTCACATCTAACCCTGCGCCGGCAATCTTCTCTGCCTTGAGAACCTCAATAAGCGCACGCTCGTCGACAATCTTGCCGCGGGCGACATTGATGAGATAGGCGGTCGGCTTCATTAGCGACAAGTTTTCCGCATTGATAAGATGATAAGTTTCCTGGGTAAGCGGACAAGCAATCATAACCACATCCGACCTGCGCATCAGGTCCGGAAGCAGATCAATCGGCATCAGTTCATCGACAGGATCCGGCTTATCGATCCGGTACGGATCCACTGCAATGACGCGCATGTCAAAACCTCTACCGCGTTTCGCCATGTGTATTCCAAATCCGCCCATCCCAACGATACCGAGCGTTAATCCGCCAATCTCAATCAATTGCTTTGGTCTGCGCCATTCATGTTGAATGTGATGCACGGCAGCACTCTTTATTTCTCGGGTGAGAGCGAGTAAGAGCGCGAACGCATGCTCTGCCGCGTGTGATGCATACACACCCGCCACATTGGTCAGGACTACGTCACTATTCTTGAGAGCGGGATACAGCTGAACGTCCATCCCCGCGCTATTGCTCTGAATCCACTTTAGTCGCGGCAGATATTGGAACGTCTCTTCACAACAGTAGCCGTAATAAACTTGTGCGTCTCCACCAGTTCTGATAATTTCCTCTTGTGAACGTGGAAAGACAACGGCGATTTCATCACTGGCTGCGTCGGAGATGAGGTGACGAGTCCCCTCGTCTAGGGAGTGTACACTAATATCAACTAGAACTTTCATTCGATATATTTCCTTTCACAAACTCATGAACCCTGAAAAACTTGGCAATAGAAGCCATTCAAAGCGGTTCACGGCTCAATCCGAAATCCGCGATCGATGTACTTGGATGATAGTGTGTCTGTGCGGATTCCTCCATGCCATGTCTTTGTGTTGACCGCTGTCGCGAATTCTACTTGACTTCTGCCCGTATTGCGTCGAAAATTGTTACGATATTTCGATTATTGAACTTAATGATATTCTAGCGATTCTATCACAAGAGCACGTATACGTCAAGACTGAGGACATCTAAATCGGCAGGTAATGAATCTGTTAAATCTGGGGGGTGAGATATCTATGAAGAACCGATTGCTTGACGAAAGGTCGTTGCCAAGTCTGTTTCTATAGTTTTTGTTGCTAGGTCGCCCGGAATAGAGGTATAATATGGGGAGTAAGGCAGTTGAAAAAGTAGTGAGACTTCGGAAGACTATGATAGAATAATTAGCCACTTCGAAGTCTCCAGTAAGTTGAGCCCCAACCTGATCCGGGCAGAGGAAAACTTGACCACGCCTCCTTCCTACCCACGAGGGACAAAGGAGGCATCTGGGAAAGAGTCAAGAAACTTCAGTTGTTCTCTACAAGATAACAAAAAATGCACCAACACATAGGAGATGACAGAAAATGAAAGCGACGATTAGCATTTTTGGATATATCAGTGTTGCTATCCTATTTGGCATGATTCTTTCGGCATCCGGCTATGCCGCTATCGACCCCGACACCGCCGTGGCGGTCTGGCTCTTTGAGGAGGGCGAGGGCGATGAAGTCAGGGACGAGACGGAAAATCCTGCTAACCTAATGGGGTTACTACAAGGTAGTAACATTACGTGGATTGAAGGTGTGATCGGCAGAGCGATAGACCTCGGTGCCGATGGCGATGTGATGGTTGTTTCCCCGTCTTTCGGCGACGAGGCCGCTCCCACGAAAGAGATAACTATCGTCGCATGGGTACATTGGCGAGTAAAAAACAATACCGATCTCTTTTTCTTTGTCCCACCCGAACCCTGGGATAACCGAATCGCGGTGCATTTCCCGTGGGGCGCGGACGGCATTGCATGGCAGTTTGGCAGACCCATGGGCAACCTTAACGCCCCGATGCCAGAAAACTTTGAGGATGATTGGCATCACGTAGCGTTTACCGGCTCTGGTGAGGCGATGGCAATTTGGATAGATGGGGAGATCGCTGCGGAAAGGGACGGTGTGAGTCCCTTTGTACGCGGAAATAATCGTGCCTGGCATATCGGCGGCAGAGCCGGCACGACTTTCGAAGGTTCGATTGACGAGGTGGGGGTTTTCGATGTTGTCTTAAGCAAAGAAGACATCAATAACATCAAGGACAAAGGAATTGGGCTTACTCTTGGATTTGTAACCGTTGTTGACTCCGCGGGCAAAGTCACGACTGCTTGGGGCAGAATAAAGGCTGGCGATTAGCCGCGGCGGGCGTATCTCCCACCGTCATGTTGCAGGCAGGCAAATAATGAGGTCTGCCTGCAGGCCTTTTTCCAACTTACCGATCGGCTGCAGTCAAAGCACTCGCGCTCCGTTAACAGTTGAAGATGTGGTGAGACTTCGGAAGTCTATGATGTAACAATTAGCCACTTCGAAGTCTCCAGTAAGTTGGACCCCTTCTGATTCGTGCAGAGAAAAACTTGACCACGCCTCCATCCCACCCACCAGGGACAAATGGGAGGAGTCAAGGAACTTCAGTTGTATTCTACAAGATAATAAAAAATGTACCAACCCATAGGAGATGACAAAAAAATGAAAGCGATTATCTGCGGTTATATCTGCGTTGCTATCCTATTTGGCTTGATTCTCTTGGCATCCAGTTATTCCGCTATTGACCCTGAAACCGCTGTGGCGGTCTGGCTCTTCGATGAGGGCGAAGGGGATGAAGTCATGGACGAGACGAATAACCCCGCTAAACTGATGGGGTTGCTACAGGGCAGGAAAATTTCGTGGATTGAAGGCGTGATCGGCAAAGCGATAGACCTCGGTGTCGATGGCGATGTAATGGTTGTTCCCGCCTCTTTCGGCGACGAGGTTGCTCCCACGAAAGAGATAACTATCGTGGCATGGATACGTTGGCAACCAAAGAGCAACACCGATCTCTTTTTCTTTGTCCCACCCGAACCCTGGGATAACCGAATTGCGGTGCATTTCCCCTGGGGCGCGGACGGCATTGCATGGCAGTTTGGCAGACCCATGGGCAACCTTAACGCCCCGATGCCAGAAAACTTTGAGGACGATTGGCATCACGTAGCGTTTACCGGCTCTGGTAAGTCGATGGAAATTTGGATAGATGGTAAAATTGTCGCGGAAAGGGGCGGGGTGGGTGCCTTTGTCCGTGGAAATGATCGTGCTTGGCATATCGGCGGCAGAGCCGGCACGACTTTCGAAGGGTCGGTTGACGAAGTGGGGGTTTTTGATGTTGTCTTAAGCAAAGCAGACATCAACAGCATTAAAGATAAAGGACTCGGAAATGTCCTTGGACTCGCCGTTGATCCATCAGGCAAAGTCACAACAGCTTGGGGCAAAATAAAGACTCGCGATTAGCCGCGACGTGCGTATTTCCTACCATCGGGATGCAGGCAGATTATCGCGTGACGATTTGAATGTTTCGAGGTGAAAAACCCACCCTGCGTGCACACAGGGTGGGTTTTTATACACCGGCGCCGATTTGGTCGGTGTGGAAGACTTCTCCCAATGGGGGATTGCTTACGGCGGAAAAAAACAGACAGAATAGACAAATTCTTAGACCTAATGCCTTGTATAATCGAGCTACAGGAACTATAAAATATGGACGTATTCGACGCAATCGCCCAACGACGGAGCTATCGCGAAAAGTTTCGGAACGAACCAATCGCTCAATCAGATGTGGATAAGCTCATACAAGCCGCGCGGTGGGCGCCATCCCCGTTTAATGTTCAGCCGTGGGAGCTACTCATTATCCAAGAAACGCAGGGCAAAAATGCGCTTGCCGATCTGACGGAACGGTGTATCGTTGAGCAGTTCAAGGATTCCCAGTTTCTTGATGACAACAGCCGCTGGATGCGCTTGACGGAGGAAGAGTGGCAAGAACTGGGGGATGGAGTGTTGCTCGCGGATCACGTTGACCTACCACCTATTTTACTAAAGAATCCAAGAAAACTTGCGCCACTGCTCAAAAATGCAAAGCACCTGAGTGTGCTGGGGCATCTTGGCGCAGGTCGAAAACCTGCTGAAACGATTTCCGAGCTTATTCGGACATCGCCGCTACTGATGCTGATCTTGATGGATTGTAGAAGGCGCCCCCCTGGAGACGGTGGGCGACGCTGGATGTCGCTGAGTATGGGAGCGATGATTCAGAACCTAATGTTAGCCGCGACAGCGCTTAAAATTGGCAGTCAGTTCATTAGTGCGCCACTCGAACGTCAGGGTGATTGCGAACAAATCCGCCAGATTTTCAATGTCCCTTCTGATTACGAAGTCGTCAGCTTATTGAGGCTGGGATACGTTGAGTCAATATGTGGGAGGTCCGTACGCTTGCGTCCATCAGCATTTGTTAAACATGAAAATTTCAATTGAAAGGAGAAAATAATCTTGGAAGAATCGATAAAGGATGTGCAATCGAGACAATCCGCGGAAGCACAGGAGCCCGCAACTTCTCCGCATTTTGAGCCGGAAAAACACGAAATCTCAGTTCATGAACTCAAGCAGAAGCGAGATCGGAACCATCCGATTATATTGCTTGATGTTCGTGAGACCGACGAGTATGAGATTGTTCGTTTTGAAGACGCCCTTTTAATCCCGGTCAACGAGTTGCCCCAACAAGTGCATCGGCTTGATATGGACAGCGAAATCGTCATCCATTGCCATAAAGGGATGCGAAGCATGTATGCGGCTGCCTACTTGTATCAACTCGGTTTTCGGAACGTAAAAAGTTTAGCCGGTGGGATTGATCGGTGGGCGATTGAAATTGATTCGACGCTGAATCGCTATTGAAGCGAACGTCCTCCTACACGCATCGCGGCACGCATCGTGATGAGCTGAAACTACGATGCGTGGGCGTCATAACATATCTTTCCACCGACAACGGTTAGCAGATTACAAGCAGACTCATCAAGAATCTGCTCAATGATGGGTTGCCTACTGTTCCGAAGTTCAATGGCGATGAAATCTGCCAGCCAGCCTTTTTCTAGCTTGCCGATATGACGCAGCCGAAGCCCTCGCGCTCCATTAATTGTAACCAGATCTAGGAGCGTCTCAGGAGGAAGGCGATCCCACGCTTTGCCCAAGAATCGGAGTTCGTCGAGCATGGCTAGGGACCAATTGCTGGCGAGGCTGTCAGTTCCGATGGCGACATTTACACCGGCTGCAAGCAGACGTTCAAGCGGGTGATCGGTGTGGTAAAAGTAGTGGTGGCTCCGAGGGCAAAACACGACGGATGCTTCGCTTTCCGCAAGCGTCTGGATGTCTTGATCTGTCAGATAGTTACAATGGGCCAAAAGAGGGTGAACTGCCAACACGCCAAGTGCCTTCATGTACTGCACCGGCGTTCGATTCGGCGGCGTCCAATCTTCCATCGGAATTTGTAAAGCTGTTAGTAAGTCTGCGAATGCGTTGGTTCCTGACGCTAAAAACTCAATCTCCTCTCGGGTTTCTGACAGATGTGTGCACAGCGGTAATCCGCGTGACAGCGCGAGTTCACAGCAGTGGCGATAAAGCGAGGCAGCCGTGGAGTAGGGCGCGTGTGGCGACACACCAAACGCAATAAGGGAATCAGGTTCCGGTGCAGCTTCGAGATGCGTATTGATCCGCTTAGTCCCAATCTGGGACCGTTCGGGTGAAAACCCTGTTGTCTCGAAAAATACCACTTTTCGGATGGGCGCGTCTTTGAGTGTTTGCGCAGATTGTCCAGATCCGTGAATGTCACCGACGGTTGTTGTTCCGCCTGCGAGACTCATTTCAACACCGCTTTGGATTGCGCGCTCAACCCATGCCTTGTCCCACCGTTGATTGCGAACGATCTGCAGGAGCCAATTCGTAAGTTGCGCCGTCCGGTCAACGAACGCGCCGTGGTTGGTCAACTCAAGATGGGTGTGGCTGTTTACCAATCCCGGGAGAATCACTGCATCTCCCAAATCTCGTATGGGACCTGTCCCCGTGTTTCGGAGCGTTGGATACCGACCAATATCGACAATCTCCGATCCGTGAATCGCAATGGCGCCATTTTCGATGATCAGACGGCTATTCGGTATGAGATACTTCGCGCGGAAAATCACCCGATAGTCTTCACCTTTGTCTCTGCTGTGGTTTATAAAGTTCCTCAGGTTGCCAACCGGGGGGATAGCCCATCGGCCAGTCTGGATAGCCGAACAGATCGCGGAGTCCATTGGAATTTCCGGAGAGCCAGAAGAACATCTCTGCCGCATCATACCAGTCTCGGAATTGCTGTCGGGGCGGCTGAAGGAAGGGACCGTCTAAGCTGTATGAAGCGGCGGCGGGGTCAAAGTCCGGCGCAACCAACCAATCTCGCTCTGGGGGAACTGTGCGCCAATAACAGTATTTCAGCATATTGCGGATACCGTGGGCGGTGGATTCCGAACGGCGATGCCAAATGGAATAGACTGTGATAAAAATCGAGCCAGCCGGTGCGGCGGTATTGACCGCCGAACGAATGCTCGTAAAATGTCCCATGCACCTTGAAAGAGAAAAGTAGAAATGAGACCCTGGTACAAGTCCCGTCGGTCCGAGTTCTTTTGGCGTGTCCTGCGGATAATAGAATACCTGCAAATGATTGAGCTCCGGACCATGGCGTGATCCCCCATCTCTATGCCATCCCTGCGCCGGTGCCGGACATTCGATTCGATGATTAGCCAACCCTTTGGGAAGCATGAAGGTTTTACCCAACAGCGACCGCACTGCACCTGCAGCTTGAGGGTTGAGAAGAACTTGTTCGATGAACCAGTCTTCCTGAAGGAGTTCGATAGGTTGGCCAGTCGGATTTGCAATCAAATAATCGTACGTCCTTCGATTAATCTCGTCCGGAACGGCGCCCTCAAGAATCAGGTACCCTTGTTTGCAGAACTCCACGACTTGGGTGTCGGTCAGCGTGGGAGAAATGTCGCTCAAAACGATGCCTTCTTGTACCTGAATGCCCGGTTTGCAGAGTTCTACGGTATGCGTGTCCGTTCTTACTGGGCTGCTAGCCCCCTTAATCGGCGATCTTACCATCTTTCCCTAGTTCCCTTCGGCTTCTGCTCGTTCGTGTATTATAATTGTGTGTGAATATCAGCGGCTTCGATAGTTTTTCTTGTTGCAGGAAATCGGTACACCTTTGAATCCTTCCAGAGATCGGATGCGACAACTTGAGATGAGTGCCCTTAATCAATTACGTCATTCTTCCCGATGCGAGCGCTGCCGAGATTTCGAAGGCGTATACCGATGGAGAGAGACGGGGGACCGCACCTTACGGGCGCGGATCCAGCGGTTCAGACGGATCGACAATGTAGTCGAAGCTCAACCACAGGCTGCGAGAGTACCGGAAGAAGAAGATAGGGAAAAGTGCACAGAAAACGCCCCACAGAATGAAGTTCTGCAGAAAAGAGATAGACGTTAAATAGTCCAACGCGAAATAACTGGCAAATGCAATGAAAACAGTCACACCGAAGTTGATATACATCGCCCCAACAAAATATCCCATCTCTCGCTCAAACCTGAAATGGCAGTTATCGCACTCCGAACACATTTTGAACATGCCTGAAAACATCTCACCTTGGCCGCATCTAGGACACTTTAAGCGCAACCCTGCTATGAAAATTTGACGCACGCTGCGTTTTCGCATCTGCTATTCTCCTTCTTGAGCCCCCGCCTTCAGCACGTTATAATCTGCAATAGTGACCCTAATTTTAGCATAGCTGGTCAGAGATGTCAATTTAGTCTTGGTCCCCGATGGCATTACAATTACTTTCGGTAAAGTTCAAAATCCTCCGATAGTTACGCTCATTCTCCCTCCTGAACTTTGCTATGAACATTGACGTGTGACACTTGTGCTACGAAGTTGTATCACTTCTACAACAGGTTCCCTTAATACAATCTTCTATATCCTAGCCCCAGGCTGAGATTTAGTTTTGGCATCTAAATTGCTATCATATATTTTTCACTTGGCATATGAGGTTTGCTATGGTATACTCTCGAAAAATTGTACTCTAACTTTGGTGAAAGGAATGAGAACCATGAGGAACCTTGCTCTGACAGCCACATTGCTATTGGCAGTGCTGATAGCAGCGGGGTGTTATACCCAAGTCGGTTACTATGAATCACGTCTAGATAAACGAGCATCGTACCATCGCCACAATCAGGAAATAGCGGCGGAATCCAAACACGACAAGCAGGCACGTGTAGAATCGGAAACCGAAAAGGGTGCCGATCACGAAGATGCTGACACGGATCGTGTTGAGGTAGAGGAAGATGAAGGCTACTACGGACGTCGCAAGCCGGTCTATCGCGAATACACGCCTTATCGCAGACCCTACTACCACGATTACTACTATCCTCCGCTTTATCCATATTATCCGTATTATTCTTATGGTGGCAATTATAGTTTCTATCCATATCGCCGCCCCTATCGGTATAGTGGCTATAATCGGTATTACTATAGAAACTACGGTCGCCATCATCGTTATAGCGGGACTCGCTCAAGCCGCACCTACAAGAATCGTGAAGCACATCACGGAACAAAACGTTCACGACAGTATCGCGGCAGATCGCGATGAATGGCGAATTCAGGGGCGCCTGCTTGGATCCTGAGTGGGACACTTGAATCGCAACACCTTACGATAGTTGCGGCAATTTGACAGGAGGTTATGATCCGATGAGAAAAACGACTAAACGCACTACTCTTTGGAGTTTCACACTGTGCTGTCTTACGATGTGGGGAATCGTGGCAATGGTGCAAGCGGAAGAAATTGCCATTGGTAACACTTTCGGTCTTGGTGCAAGAGCAATGGGTATGGGCGGGGCATTTGTTGGTATCGCAGATGATTTCACAACGCTCTATTGGAATCCTGCTGGGCTTGCCCAGATACGGAAATTCGAGCTGTTTACCAGTTTCTCGCACAATGAAATGGACGCTGAAACTCAGTTTTCGCAGTCGAGAGAGGTTACAGATGGTGGCAGGTCCAAAACCCGTCCCAATTCGATCGGTTTGGTCTATCCATTATACACAACGCGTGGCGGCATGGCATTCGCTCTAGGATACAATCGTCCTCAGAACTTCGATTCGAGGATTGTGGTCAAAGGAATCGATCCTTCTGAAGACCCTGTGTTTGGTGGTCTTGATGTCGACGAAACTAACAGCGATAAAGGGGGGATTGGCATCTGGAGCTTAGGAACGGGCGTCTATGTAACTGAGAACATCATACTTGGTGCTGCGTTGGACTTCTGGCATGGCAAGAGCCTCAACGAACTCGACAGCACCGCGAAGGATGTCAACGGCATCGACATGGAAATTGCACGGCTGGAGTTCCATGACAGCGTTGACCGGGAGTATTCGGGGTTGGGTGGTCGAGTTGGGGTGTTGGCTCATTTGGGTGAGTATGTGACGCTCGGCTTCACGACGGTCTTTCCGATGAACCTTGAAGTTTACGAATTTTGGCGTCAAGGAACTTTCATATCGTTTGATGATGGTGAGCGAGAAAGCGACGTTGACGAGGATGATATTGAGTATAATATCGAGCGTCCCTTCGAGTTTAGCGGGGGAATCGCTGTAAAACTTCTGGACAAACGTCTAACCCTGGGGACGGATTTCCAGTTTTCGGATTGGACGCAAACAGCATACGATCCACTTCCAGCAGAAGACATTTCCCGCGACCACTTTGAGGAACTCTACGATAGCACCATCCAGGTTCGCGCCGGCGCAGAATATCATGTCTCGGAAATCGACACCAGGTTGCGCGTGGGTTACATCCACGATCCTATTCCGTTTCAGGGGAAAGACATTGAAAACGATAGAAATTTCCTGACGGTTGGTGTTGGAAAGATTTTTGACAAAGCTATCAAGGTTGATGTCGCTTATATGCGGGGTTCATGGGAGCAATCGGATGGTTCCTTGTCAGAAAAGCGAACCGACCATCGAATATTCATGTCCGCCGCATATCGATACTGAATCGTTTCGTGACCCTCGCCTACCATTTCCACAACACGCATGTGCGGAAGATCTCTTAGCCCGTCCTAGAGCTGAGAAGCGTCGAATGGCGTTAGATTGGGCAGGGAGATTTGCCTAAGTTCCTGAATTTTACCTCCCACTTCACAAACGAGTATCTCAGCTACGCCTTGCGCGACCACACGCGATTCATGTCACACGTTAACGGTGGGGTCGGCACCAAATTGTGCGGCTTCGAATACCTTGCGCTTGGTTACCCTTGCCCTCGCTTCGTTAGCCATTAACTCTCCTCTGACTATGTTCCAACCAATATGTTTGCCTGTATAACTGAGGTCAATGAAATGAGTTGGGGGACATCTCGCCCCGCTTTTGGTGCCTTTTTTGTTTAGCTTGATTAAACGATGGGCAGCCAAGAACGGGACCAGGTGCCGTGGGCGCCAGCGGTTGCGTAGTCGGTCAGGTAAATCTCTGTCCCATCTGTAGCAATCGTCTTGAATAGGGTCAACGGTTGGAACCGGTCGTTACATGCCACGGGGCTTAACTGAAGCTTGGCAAAATCCAACGCCGGCATGTCGTCAGGTTCCAAGGTGTTGTGCTTTTGGTCAAAAGCCAATAGTAACGGGCCCCTGTAAAGGGATGCGTTATGATTGACGTATTCATCACCCCGAAGCAGACGCAGGCTAAAGTCCAACTCCAGATCAATATAATCCTTCATGTTCCATGTTCTGTCCAGTTTAACGTAGGTGCCCGGTTGTATGTCGTTGACGGGTTTTCCGTTGACAGATACACTAGTTTTCATTGACCAAGCAGGTATGCGCAGATAAAGGGGAACGCGTTGAGGCTTGTCCGGGTTGACTTCTATGCGAACCGTCGCTTCAGCCGGATA
Organism: Candidatus Poribacteria bacterium; assembly: GCA_965198175.1. Taxonomy (GTDB): domain Bacteria; phylum Poribacteria; class WGA-4E; order WGA-4E; family PCPOR2b; genus JAPPKS01. The sequence continues at coordinate 3,414,646 of OZ240245.1, read as the reverse complement.
TCGCGTTTGCTGCCTGAAGATCCACTTCGAGGTGGGGTTGAGGTTTACTTCAAACGTGCCTGGGCCATAATAGTTCACATAAAGCCCCTCCTGATCGTCTCCCAGAATCGCCCATTCGGAAAGCATGCCTAAACTACGGGGACCGTTAACCGCACAGCAATTTAACTCCGGTGAACCACAGGCGGAATGGACATCTGCCAAGTGATGAAAGGAGGCGAGCCGTTTGCCATCCATCGGGGTGTCGTAGGTCCACCAGCGGCCGCTGGGGTGCTGGGAGCCGAGCATTGCGTTCCAGGTAGCGTTTTCGATGGCGTCGACAATTTTGCAGTCCGGACTGAGTCGAAGCGCGTCAATACTGTAAGCAATCCAAGCAACCGTGCAGCATGTTTCAATTGCCCCTGGCATAAACGGATTGCCGGCGGCTTGTTCACCCACAGAAAAACTGCCTGCGTTGTGAACATCCGTCTTGAGGATGCTATGCCAATAGTGCAGTTGTGCCTGCTTGTAGGTATCGTCACCGGTAATCCGGTAGAGTTCGCTTAGTCCCTGCAGGGCATGAAGGATTTCCCAGCGGTGTGAAGCAGACTGGTAAAACTCCACACCGTCCATCGCCTGATGGTAGAATCCGCCCCCACCTAGCTTCTCCCAGACACTCTGGATATGTTGCACGCCCTGGAGGTAGAGGCTGTTTCCCGTTTCCCGGTAGAGAATTGCCAATCCGTGGATAATCGACGTGTTAATCTCAGGTCCCGGTGTATCATGCAATTCCTTTTCCCCATCCAGTAACGCACCGCAGATTAAATCGGCTGCGCGCAGCGCGCAGGTCAATGCAGCCCGGTCACCGGTTTCTCGGTACCACATATAAAGACCCAAGATACAATGATAGTGTGCCCAAAAATCCCAGTGAGTAAAAAGCCGCTCATGTCTGTAGTAGACGCCTAAGTATCCGTCCTCGTCTTGTGTGGAAATGAACTCTTTGACGAGTGCAGCGATAAAGGGGTGCAGCTTGGGATCATCCGACATGCGCATCGCTTGGACGGCGGAGATTAAATACTTGCCCCACAAGGACCCCGAGTCTATGGTGACTTTCGGTTTAGGTGCTCGGTCGCGCATGCGAAACATCTCCAGAATACCGGGGTTCACCTGTGGGCAGGGATACAACCAATTGTCCAGGTTGGCTTGGATTCGCTGCCCCATCTCACCTTCCAAACGCAAGAACACCTGCGGCTGATTCAATTCGGAGATCTGGTGGTTCTCTGTCATGTTCATCGGGTTTACTTTCCGTCTTCTTTATTCTTTTGATATTGGTCTTCGGTCATTATTACCGGGTAACAGGTGAATTGCTCATCCTGAATTTCATAGTAAGGCATGTATTCATATCCTGGTTTGCCCTTTATCTTGTAATGGAGTGGTTTTTCTGGCACCGGCACCAGCCACGATGCTGGGTTCGCTGGATCATTAGCAATCTCTATACAGTCATCATTGAAGTCAAAGGGACCAACGACACCCAGAAGCACAGTGCCATATTCGATAGCATATCGATCGTAACCATCAATCATGTCGAACCCCGTGTACCTGCTTACTCTGAAATCCATTGGCAATGTGTAAGAGATAGTGTCACCATCCTTCCATGTTTTGGTAATAGCACAATACGTCCCCGGCGTCCCGGTTGCCAACACAGATCCATTTACATTTATCTTAATTGTCGAGGTCAACGATGAGGGCATTCTTAGCCTCAAAGTGAAAGAGACAGGCTTCTCAGTAGAAATCGACAGAATCACAGCCTCAGCTTCTGGGAAAGATGTGGAATTGGTTAAAGTTACGTGCGTTCCTCCTGGGTTCCAGGTTATTTTCGAATCAGCATACATATCAACATATAATCCATCGGGTGCTATGGAGTAAAGATACTCAGGTAGTGACCCATACAGTCGAATCGCTTGCCCTTCACAGCATGAAACATACATATCGCCCTGGAGAACGGTATCTTTCTGTTTGTTTAGGAGGGCATGATATCTTATGCTGATACTCCCTGCCTGGTTGGCAACACCTATGTTGTAAATTGATTTCTCGATCTCGTTTACATATTTTTCGGCGTCTGGATATAATCTGTGCAGTCTCTGGTTGAGTTTAATCCAGAATACGGAGCCACAAAGTTCACCGGTCCATGGGCTTTCCCAGTCAATAAAGTATGAATATGCCGGATAATCCCTGTTTATATGTTCACCCCAAGAGATGGCTATGCTGCCACCGACATGTTCCCACTTGTTATGAATCATATCCCAAGCATTTGACACAGCCGTCAAATATCTTTCTATGCCAGTTGCTCTATACAGATCCAAATATGCCTCAAACGCTGTTATTTCATAGCAGTGCGCGTGTCGGCGCTTATAAATAGCCCTATCGTCATTTACTGTTAATTGATCCAGCCACCAATCTTCCTGGTAGTACTGTTGAAGCACTTCAAGATCCCGCTTTCGTCCCATTGATGTAAAGTACATTCTCGTGTTGGGTATCATACCCTGGTAACCAAGAGTCAAATCTTTAACTTTTGGGAGATATTCGCACTGGTTAAACCAGTTCTGATGTGCTCGAATCAAGGGCAAGGCTTTGTCATTTCCGCCTATACTCGCTTCGATTAGCCCGTGAGTGACCCACGATCTAACATAGTTCGGGTTCTCCCCAGCAGCGGTTTCTGTCTCCTTGTACGCCATCAAAAAACCATTCGTCTGCTTACATTCATCAATTCCATCGACAACCTGGTCCATCATGTCTCTCAGTTGCGGATTATTTTCCCATCTTAGTGTATTTCCGCTGCCCATGAGAAACAGACCCGCTAATGAACCGTACAAAAGAGGTGGGACATGCTCCCAGCCTCTGCTGTGCCCCGGAGGATTCGGATTGCCTGCTCGCTCTCTGAAACGGTATAGAATGTCATCAACAGGATACGTTTTTAGTAGGTGATGGATATTATTATCAAAAACGGTCTTCAATAGCCCACCGGTAAGTTCAACACCGGACGTTGGCGTAACAATCTGGTCGAGTACTGCTATTGTCCTTTCTTCCTGCTCGGCTCTGCTACCATTTTTGTTTTCGCCAACCGACAGTCTCGTTGGCACACACGCCGACGCGAGAAGCGCTTGGACAAAAACAATTCGAATGATTTCAAAATTCGTCATATGCCTAGGGTTTAATTCATATTTTCTCTGGAGCGGGTCCAATTGTGGCTGCTGAATGGGTCGTGGCCGTCAGCGAGTTAGTGAAAATCTGGCAAAAGTGCCGGTCACTTCGTGACAGAGAATCCCCGGTCTCCGACTGAAAGTCCAAGGCCTCGATGAGAGCGTCGAGCCCTTGGCATGATAAACTTTCAAATCAGCTACCGTCTCCCACTTCCATATCCCGCTGAATAGTGATACCATGATCTGGGTCCAACCGCCCTCGTCAACCGACTATAAAAGCAGTTGTTATACTTCACACACCAATATGACTCAAGACGGAAAGCCGTTATATTCTACCTATGCGCTTAATGCCCGCGGCTGTCTCCAGCGATGAACAATTGTCCGATAAAAACCAAAGTGAAGCAAGTCAGTTTCGTTGTCTTTTTATCTACACTTCAATTTCTAAAACTAGCACCATTGGCTTAACGGGTCGCTTTGAGTGCTCCCCAATAGGTTGCGAGTTTACTCGTGGGTTCAACAACCGCGAGCATATCACCGATAGGATGGTCCATCAACTCTTCGATTTCTGCTACGTCTAGCTCCTTGCTAAAGATAGCCATCTCGTCCATCGTGCCGTTGAAGAACTCAAACATCAACGGTTGGTTCCCGCCGCAACACTCTGGTACATTCCCTAAAGCCCCAAAGACGATGGGCCAGTCGATCCCAGCGATGTCCTTATCGCTGGCGACACCCAACGTCGCATCCAACTTGGCGTCAACATAAAGTTTTGCTTCAAGGGCATCCAAATTAAAAACATGAACAACGTGATGCCATTTGCTATCAGCAACGTTCGTCTTTCCATGAAGTGCCCATCCCGGAGCAACCGCATCAACGGCTTCTGAAAAGGCTCTTCCGTTGACTAACGCGGCATGCCACCCTTGCGTCCATCCGCTCGATCCTTTCTCAATCGTTCTACCCTTTCCCGATGTCATATTGGATTTGAGCCAGTAAGCGACACTAAAAGCTGTGTCCGGCTTGCCGAGTTGGTCAAAGGTGTCATTGGTTCCGAGGAGTACAAACCAACTCTTGCTTGCGTTGAATTCCAAGCCTTTACCAAATTTGCCGTCGACCCATGCGTCATCATGGGGTTTCCCGTCCCAATCGGGTCCGACGCTTAGGGTACCATCTAGACCACCAGCCAGATCCGCGACTTTACTACCACGTCCTTCATCAGCCGGCCAATACCCTACGATGTCTCCTTTCTCGAACGCATAGGCGGAGAAAGTCAAGATAAAAACAGCCAAACCGAGCAGCCATGATTGTATCTTGGTTTTCATGTCATTTCCTCCTGAAATTGGATTAGTCGTTCAGTTTTGGCATTAGTTAAAACTTCGGCAGTCCGATACCGTTTGTCTCAAGAATTGGGACGCTACAGTATCGCGAGCCACAACATTATTAAGTTCAGAAGAAGCGAATCACATGGGGACTTCCGCGACCCACGTTGGATAGTATCCGTGAGAAATCTTATCACCCTTTTAGGTACTGTGTCAAACTTTTTCAACCCCACTATTGACGCTCGTCAAAACACCGACAAACCACCTTGCTACAGATTCAAATAGACCAATTCAACTTGACTTTGTAGAGTGAGCAGCTCGCCTGAGAAATCAGAGGGCGACATTTGGGTCTTTCGAAAAATAAATGCGCCACTGTACCAGATAACGGAACAACGGCGCTCTTCAGAAAGCAACAAGGATAACCGATCCGGAAAGGAGTTAGGAGGGGTCACTCGAAACTCCTCTCCGCCCCGGAAACCAATGATAAAGCGGGTTTGAAGGAACAGCTATTACCGCTACATTGAGGCACCTTCATCAATATTCTGTTTTAATTTTTCCCCATATTGTTGTCAAGTTGCCAGCAGCTTGGACTCGCTTCGCATCTTTCAGAGATGGAATTTCGTCGGCAATTTGAAGATCGTCGAAGTAAACATCTGCACCTGGACTCTCCCATTTACCAACCTGCCGAAAATAATGCCCTCCGCCGGTCATCTTGTCTCCTAATGCGCCGCCCCGGTTCTTGATAAAAGTCGTATCCTCAAAAACGGTTACCATTTCCTCACCTTCCGTTTCAACGTAACAGTTAAAGGTCTGGTTTTTCAAGTTTATCTCCGTTTTTAACCGATACCATGTGCGGGGCTCCAAGTTTACGGGTTTCGCGGGTAGAGGAAACCCGTTAATCGCATAAACCATGAGATTATCTCCTCGGATGCCGATATGGGGACCAACCCATCCCCACACATCGTTTGTCCAGACATGAACGTGATGGAGATGAGGATTGCCCTGGAGGGTGCCATCAACATAAAACCAAATGACATCATCGAGTTGGTCCTTTCTTGGCAGATCCAGTGGCACACGTGCACTGGGAACTCCAACACCTTTCCCAGTGCTTAATATGCTGTGGGTTCCACTATGGGCAATTTCTTGGGAAATCTCCATATCCTGAAATTCCCAGTCGTCTGCACCGTTTTCAAAATCTTGCTCATAATATACCTTAGCACCGCTAAGTGTTGCGGAAATAAATGTGCCAAACATGAGCAGCAACACGATCGTTCTCATCCTAGTTTCCTCCTTCCTTGAGCGTGGGGAATTTCTAGACCCTCAATTATTATGTCACAAACACTGGTAATTGTACAGTTGTTTTTTCCTGTAATTTTCTTACAGTAGACAGGATTTAATGCGTACCGTAGCGTTCAGAAGCGCGATTGATGCGATGTTGCCCATTATCTCGTCGGGTGCGCTAATCGTCAATTGTCAGTTTTTCGATGCTTGCCAGCGCCTGTTCAATAAGTGCATCACTTTCTAGATTCATCTCTGCTGCCCTCACCGCTTCGATGGAGGCATTGGTAGCGGGGTGGTCGGGAACGAAAAGGGAGCAGCAATCATCGTGCGGAAGGGTAGAGATTTCAAACGTCTTAATCTGTTGAGCGAGGCTGATAATCTCTTCCTTGTCATCACCGATGAGCGGGCGAAGGATTGGTATCTCCACCGCATCTTCAATGGCTCTAAGATTGCCAAGCGTTTGTGAGGCGACCTGTCCAAGACTCTCCCCGGTGACCAAGGCGTCTGCTTTTACAGCCTTCGCGATACGCTGCGCGATGCGAGCCATGAAGCGGCGGTATAGAATTACCCGAAATGGTGCGGGGGTTCTGGTCACGATTTCGCGTTGTATGTCTGCAAACGGCACAAGATAGACTAGTGTGCGATAATTCCAAATCGCCAAAATCTGAGCGAGCGCCTTTACCTTTTCGAGTGATAGTTTGTCCGTATAAGGATAGCTGTAGTAGTGAATATGGATCGCCTTCGCACCCCGCTTCATCATACGCCACGCTGCAACGGGCGAATCAATTCCTCCCGAGAGCATGACAAGCACTTTTCCGCTGACGCCAACGGGCAGCCCCCCGATTCCCTTTATCTTTTCCGCACGGATATAGGCTGCTTTTTCAACAATCTCAATATAACACAATAAATCTGGATTGCGCATGTTCGCACTTGCGCCGGTATGTTCAAGGAGGTAACCGCCAACCACCGCGCTAATTTCTGGTGAAGTCATCGGAAAGCTCTTGTTCGCCCGTTTGGTTTCGACCTTAAGTGTCTCAAACGCTTTGTCCTGAATCCACTTGAGCGAGGCAGTCTGGATTGCCTCAATGTTCTGTTCAGTTACACAAGCAAACGCAAAATGGGCAATCCCCATAACTTTACCCAATTTTTCTCGAATCGCTGCGATGTCCGCATCTGGTTGGAGCTTGACCAGAATCCGCCCGTATATCCGCTGAACATCCGCGCACCCCAGACCTTTCAGCGAACGCTTGATGTTTTGAATTAGCTTCTTCTCAAAGAAAGATCTGTTCTTCCCTTTTAGTCCGACTTCGCCATAGTGGACGAGGAATACCCTCTCCATCATTTTCCCTTTGATTTCGATAACAACCCTTAACTCTATCGCTATTCTCCCACTGCAACAGCTCGTACCTTCAATCGAGACACTTCCTGTGAGCGATAACCTCGTCCAATGTCAACGTATGTGATGATTGCGTTCACAATACACATGTGATTATAACATCTTCTTTACGACCCATTCAACAGTAAAGTCGACGACAGCCGCGGGTGCCGATGGCAATAAAGGCAATTCCTGAAACGAAAGTTTTGCTTCGACGCAACATCAATGCAACTTTGGCTTTAGAGGCTTTGGATTTGAAGCCATTGCGTAAACCGTACCTAATTTTGGGTCTCTCGATTCGCATTTACACATATTAGGATTGTATGTTAATATATGAACTATAGCGTAGACTTTATGAAAGCGAATCGTCAATCACTTTGCGTCCGGCAGCATAAGAACCAAGCGGATCGTCAGTTTGAAGGATGTATTATTTTGGGTGCAATGGCTACAATTTTCACAGATAAGAGGAGTTAGTCGTGCCATTAGATGACGTGCAACGCATTATTGAGAATTTACGAGACATGATTGAGACGCATCGTGATTATCTGTCTACGCATGAGACGCGCACTCGGCAAGTGCTAATTGATCCGTTGTTGCGGGAGTTGGGCTGGGACGTATCAAATCCAGATGCGGTTGAACTTGAATATAAGGTGGAGCCGCAGTGGGCAGATTATGCACTGATGTCTAACGGTCATCCGCTTGCCGTGATTGAAGCGAAGAAGTTGGGGAGCGATATAGAGGATGATAAGATTATGCAGGTTCTCGGCTATGCGAATCTAGCTGGTATTCCTTACATGATTGTGACTGATGGCGATAAGTGGGGGATGTACGAGGTCTTCAGGCCAGGTAGGTTGAATGATCGGCGGTTGATGAAGTTGGAATTGTCTCAACAGCCGGCTCATAAAAATGCGTTACAGGCGTTGGCGATGTGGAGACCAAATCTTGCCTCTGACTACGGTCCATCTGAAGCAACAGAACCAGTCTTCATATCGCCAGAGCCTTCACCGGATCCACCCAGCAGTAACCCCGGTGAACCGCTAGAACGGCAGGTGCCCGATAACCCATCAGAGGATTCTGGCAACTGGTGCACTTTCGAATCGAAATTTTACCCGCAGGGCACCAAACCGATTCGGTTGAAGATAGATACTCGCGTCAACCAGCCAGTTAAGCATTGGCTGGACGTTATTCATAAAGTCGTTGATTGGCTCGTTGACACGGAAAGACTAAGTGCCAACGAGTGCCCAATCGGCACAGAGAACAAAACGTTCATCGGTAGCCAAGCGGTGAACCGTGATGATACTCCGTTCAACAACCCGCAACGACTGTCGAACGGACTCTTTTTGAACCGCGGTTTTGAAGCTGCCAAAGGACAATGGCGGCAATTGAGGCAGTTCCTAGATCGATGTGGCGTGGATAAAAACACAATTAAAGCTCTTTACTGATTAAATGAAAAGGGTAGTCGCTAGGTGCACCAAAAGTCGATTAGTCCAAACGTCCAATTATTGATTAGTATCGAGTCTCGCAAACACGGTGTGGAGGCAGTATCCACCCTACCTCGGAGAACTTGATGCAATGTATAGTGCCGCAAAAACCTTTTGCATTTGCACTTTAGTTTGTTGAAATAGTCTGGTTACATGGATTTTTTCGATGCTTCTTGAGAGAGTTGTATTGGCGATGAAGTTCCTCAATTCTGCGCGTAGATATCTCCGAAATCCGATGTAGCTTGGATTTCTCGATTCTCTCCCCTCCTCCGCTTGCCCGCCCGAAATATAGGACTCAAAAAAAAGTGGATGTGTCACATGCAGTTTTTCCTTGACATCTTAACCTTTGTATAGTTAAATTTAAGGGTAATCAAAAATTGGTTCAAACATCCGAAGTATATGCTCCATATACTCCTAATTTTCTAGACCGTAGGAGGAATAACCATGCGTAAACCGCTGACAAAAAAACAGGAGACCGTGTTGGAATTTATCTCCTATCACCTACACAATTTTGGCTATCCACCGACTGTTCGCGAGACTGGAAGGGCATTCGGAATCTCCGAGAAGGCTGCGCACGATTACCTGAACGCAATCGAGAAGAAAGGTTACATTAGGCGTGCGGCTGGAAAACCGCGCGCAATTGAAATCCTGGAGGATGTGACGAAAAAGGGATTGAAGCGAGCGGGTGAAGTGCCTATCGTTGGACGTGTAGCGGCTGGAACGCCTTTATTAGCCACCGAGAATATAGAAGGAAGTCTGCCGGTTCCCAAGGAGATGATTAAGCACGATTCATGCTTCGCGCTGCGGGTCAATGGCTCAAGTATGATTGATGCGGGCATCTTGGAAGGGGATCTGGTCATTGTGAAATCACAAAGTGTTGCGGACCCAGGGGACATTGTTGTCGCTCTGCTCGATGATGAAGCAACGGTGAAGCGATTATTCTATGAGGGTGACAAAATTTGTTTGCAACCCGAGAACCCCAACATGGAGGCGATTGTGGTGTCTGAAGTTCAAGTCCTGGGGAAGGTAATCGGGCTATTCCGTCAAATGTGAGAAGTGAAATCGAGGAAACTAGGAAACCAGAAGGTTCCACTCAGTGCGGTTGGAGGGAGCGGAATTGGACGGTTCTGCTTTCTCTTTTTATTCTATTGGCTCATTGGATTCGCGTTCATTTATCCTTCGTACGCAAACCCTGAATTCTGGACTATAGGGATACCGCTATCACTTGGATCTGCGGTTTCGAGAGAACCGGCAATTTGTGCCCGAGGAGACGAAGTTTTCGTTGCCTGGAGCGACAATCGACTCGGTAGATGGGATATATTTTTTCGATATAGCGGCGATGGCGGAGTGACATGGCTGCGTGAGGAGAGGGTTACGAGAAGCGGCACAGATTCTGTGCAACCCGCGGTCGTTTGCGACCAACTTCGCGTCCATTTGGTTTGGCTGGAATCAAGCTCAACAGGGCCACAATGCCGCTATAAGTCATGGGATGGTAGAGGTTGGGGTCCGCCTCGGACACTGTCCCGCGAAGGCGATTCCGTCCATCGACCGAAGATCGGAACAACGATAGCTACGCCTAGCAACTGGGTTACTGTTGTGTGGGAAGGTCAAACGAATAGTCTTGATTCCAAGGGCGCATTGACCAGACGCACACGGTCAACAGCCTTTATCACACACAGCCGAGACAGTGGTCAAACGTGGTTACACCCACAGCCAATCACGCCGGGGGATTGGGATACTAGCGAACCGAATGTTGCCGGTGGCTTGCAATCGGTCTATGTGACGTGGCGAGATAGCCGGGAAGCTAACCCTCAGATTCATGTTCAACGTTGGGATGGGTTGACTGTCGGCGATGATGTCCGCCTTTCTTCAATTGGCGCTTGTCGCCGCCCATCGATTGCCGTGCTCGAACCGCATGTGCACGTCGCGTGGGTGTGCCGTTTGAGCGAGTTTGTAGCGGCAAATGTCTTCTCGACCGAGAGCACGGATGCTGGGGAATCATGGGCAAGGGTACAACAAGTCTCCGCGGACACAGCTGAGTCGATTGCGCCGCATATTCTGGCGCGTCGAGGTGATGCGTGGATAGTTTGGCAAGACGGAGGAGAATCAGGAAACTGGGCCGTCCGCGTTGCGAGCCGAACGGGACAAGAATGGACGGCTGCGGAACAATTTGTCGATGACGTGGGTGCCTCAACGCTTCCTGCGATAACTAAAAGCGGTTCTGTGCCAGCAGAGCAGCTCCACCTCGTTTGGGTAAATAGACCTTCTCTCACAATGAGCGAAAGCGAAGCCAACACATCCACAATATTTTATCGCCGTCGCGATACCATTCCTCCATCACGACCCGCTCAACCTGTCCACCTAGATTCTGATGCTCGTCCGGGCTTTGATAATGATTCGCGGATCACTTTTACTTGGGAAACACCAGAGCAGCCTGATTTTCCGTTTCCCAGCGCAGTTCAGTACTACGTTTTTGTTTCAATCGATGGCGGGGATTTCACTGAAATCGGTTCAACCAATCAAAGCCTTTTTGAGTTTCATAGCGAGGATAACAAACGGTATCACGCTGTGATTCAGGCTTCAGATGCAGTTGGAAACCGAAGTGCATTTTCTGAACCGTCGCTTCCGGTATTTGTCGATCGGCATCCCCCGTTTGTACAGATTCACCTGCCCAATCCCGATACCGTGGTTACACGTCCTATCCCCGTGATAGCGTCCTGTGTTGATTCCAACCTCGTCGAATGCCGCCTCCGGTTTGGGAGAACGACTTCGCCGCAGACTTGGACACGACTGCGCCAGCCGATTCGTATCCAATTTGAGCGAGAGCGCTTAGCCGTTTGGGACACTTCTAACCTAAATGGTGTTTATACCCTGGCTCTGACCGCCGTCGACGAGGCTGGCAATCACACAACAACGAGGGTGCCACTCATAATTGATAATACACCACCGTTGCCCTTGGCGAGTAGCAGCAGTGCAACACTACTAATTGATCGTGCTTCGGAAATCTTTTTTCGTACACCGGCTTGGTCTCCCGATGGACAAAAAATTGCTTTTTCTAGTAACGATGGGGGCGCTGTGGACATTTGGACGCTTGATCTCCGGGACAGCTCGCGCCGTCGCTTGACTCGTGACATGGCAATCGATGTTAATCCCGCATGGCATCCTGATTCAGAACGGTTAATGTTCCAATCACGTCGCCCTGTCGAAATTGGCACAGGTCAGACAGCGTTGAACTCTGACAGGCGAGGACTATGGGAAATTTGGACGATTCGATCCGACGGGGGCGATCATCGGGCGTTGATTCTCCCTGATGACGTTCAACCTAACCCTCCACCTTTAATGACAGGGAAAGCGTTTTCGCTTCCGCACGCCAGGGAGGGGTTGGTCACACCCGCGTGGTCGCCTACAGGCGAACAGATTGCGTTTGCGGCGGACGTAGACGGAGATTTGGAGATTTGGGTTGTGCGTAACGCCTCAGCGTTTTTATCAGGCGCCCGAGCGCAGGTTGTTCAATTGACTCGGAACACGAATCAAGATGTCTACCCAGCATGGGCGCCGGATGGGAGCCAGATAGGATTCCAATCCGATCGAGCTGGCAATTGGGAAATTGGGCTGATCAACATGGATGGTTCGAGCGAGATGTTGTTGCATCGGAGTTCCGCCAACGAAACCCGCCCAGCGTGGTCGCCGGATGGCAAATCGATACTTTTCCTTTCCGATCAAGGTGAAGACCGACAATCGCCCTTTGTTCTCAATCTACGAGATGGGCAAATCACCCAAATCTCCCCAATTGACAGCGGCGGTCAATCTATCGCCTCCCCTCAATTTGTCGATAGTGCTGATTGGTCTCCTGATGGGAAAGCGATTGTCTATCAATCTAGCGATCTGCTGTATACCATGGCGTTTGAGTTCCCCGAACCGCCAATTGAAGCACGGTTGGAACGTCCTGTCGATGGAGAACAGGTACACGGGAAGGTCAATCTCTTCGGAATCGCCCGTGGCAAGTTGTTTCAGGAATATCGTTTAGAATATGCGTCAATCTCTGTACTTCATAAATGGCGTCGAATCGGCGGCAAATCGACTACACCAGTAGCGCCCGAACCGGTCAGCGTTGAAAACTCTAGCCCTTTTGCGGGCGGGTTCATTGGTCAGTGGGATGCGCGGCAGTTGCGTGGAGAGTATGTCTTACGTCTCGTTGCTGTTTCGACAGCTGGCGACGAGATTGAAGATCGAGTCAAAGTTTTTGTCGAAAACGAACATCCACGCTTGGAAGTTCTCTACCCGCCAGAAGGCTTGCTCACAACTGAGAGATTAATCACTGTGCATGGGCGTGTAGACAAACAGAGCACCGTTACTCTCAATGAAGCAATGGTACGTATTGATGAAGAGGGTGAGTTTGAAACGCAGTTGATTTTGCAGGAAGGCGAAAACCGCATTAATATCAAAGCGACAAATCCAATTGGTTTAGAGACTAGCGTCTACCGAAATGTTTTTTGGGATAATCGTCCTCCAGAGATTATTATTGATTCGCCGCAAGATTATGTAATTCTTGACGTGCCGTATGTTACCGTGTCCGGTCAAGTCAGTACCGCCGAAGTTCAGTTTCTAATTAACGGTGTGGTTATGCCTCTGCACTCGGATAGGCGGTTTAGCAGAACGTTGCTGCTTCAGGCGGAAGAACCTCGTCACCTCGGACGCGGGGAAAATCTCATTCGTGTGGAAGCGGTTAATCGACTGGGGCGCCGGACTGAGGTACAACGCCGCGTCATATATGAGCGGAAAGTAAACATCGGAAAAGATGTGAATCCACCGGGGATTGCAGAGGTTTTTCCGTCCGATGGTGCAATTCTACCACAAACCGATATAAAAATCACAGCCATTTTGATTGACGATGTAGAAATCGCGCCCTCCACAATTCAATTCAGTTTTGATGGAGAGGAATATGCATTTGACGGAACGGAGGAGGCTGCGATTTTTGATGGGAAAACATTTGATTTCAATCCTGAGACTGGGCAATTCACACATGTACCGCCGCTTGAATTAGTTGATGGGATACACTCATTCAAGTGGGAAGTTCAAGACAAAGGAGGCAATTCAGCGGAAGTGGTTTATTTTGAGTTTTTCATAGACACACAACCATTTAACGCCGCTATCTCAGCGAAACGCACAGGGGACGCGCTCAAAGTTATCGTCGACACAAATAAACGGCTGACTGTCATCCCTTCAGCTGAAATCTTACCATCAGGTTCATTGATAGGGTACACACTCAACCTCGACTTGTGCAAAGTTGACACGCCTGACACTGCGCAGGCGGTAGCAAAGGACTTTCTTTCGTTCCGATATGAGGGTGATTTCCTCATCGCGCCGTCACAAGCGGGATTCACGCTTGTGGCGGGTGTTCAACCCCCGCAATACGGCAAGGATTTTCAACTGAACAGCAACCTAGTTTCCCTTGTCGGCTACTTTACCGATCAAAATCGATTCCCAGAAATACCGCCTACACCATTTCCACAATCTATTGCTGAACAGGCGTCCCTTCTCACTGTTTCTCACCTCTTCATTGAAGGCGGTCCTCGCGTTGTTTTGCTTCAACAGAGCATAAAACCAGATTTTAAGGTGACCCTGCGCAGCCAGGGTGGATTAGATCGAAGTCTTGTCTTAGCGCAGAATCAAAATGCGATGGAACGACGCCTCACAATACTTCAACCCGTTTACATCATTGAAGCCAATGTTGAAAAGGAGGATACTCTGCTCTGGCTTACCCTGCCCATCCCTCAACCTGACCTTATTTTAGATTTCTCTCACTTGTCTCCGACGATGCAGGGTGTCCAATCCGAAGGAATAGAGGTGATGGAGAACGTCGAACATATCGTCCTGTTTTGGTGGGACCCGCGGGGCGGCGGCTGGATTCCACTTGATACAATCACGAATCAATTCGGTACACTTGAAGCGGTTGGGAATCAGTTTGGCAGCTACGCACTCCTGACTGAACAGGACCCGCCGATTATCCGTTCCATCCGGCCTGACGATGGCGATGAAGTACCCTTAAATCGTTTTTTGGTCGAGGCGGAGATTACTGACGAAGGTTCTGGAGTTGATAGTGTCCAATTGCGGGTCGACAGCCAGCCAGTCCAATTTCATTATGAGCGGGACACTGGCCGTTTAACCTACGTGCCGAGCGACCTCAATGCAGGTCGCCATACCCTTGAGCTTACTGCCACCGATCGAGCGAACAATTCGGTGTACCATCACCAGAGCTTCTTTACGCGCGATATCTTTGATTTCGCCGATGCGGTAACTGTCTATCCAAATCCCGCTTCACACGAAGTTAATATCCGGTTCAATCTCACAAAATCTGCGGATGTCACGCTGAAGATTTATGACACCGCTGGGCAATTGGTCCACACGGTCAACTGGCAAGGTGTCACCGGTAAAGTGCCTGCTACGGGCAATGAAAAGTTTGTCTGGAAATGCGAAAATCAGGCGGGTGAAGCTGTCGCTAGCGGCGTTTATATCTACATCTTGGAAGCGACGCACGGAGAGCAAACAGTGAGTCGCAGCGGAAAATTTGCAGTTGTCCGATAAAGCAATCTGTAGGAGGGGCTTCCTACAGACATAGTCTCCCAGAAATGAACGAAAACATCCTTCTCATCCGGCTCAGCTCGCTTGGCGACATTGTACTCACCTCGCCGGCTATTCGTGCGGTGCGGCACCACTATCCAAAGGCGCGGATTTCAATGCTTGTTGCGCAACAGTTTGCCGATCTGCTCACGCAGAACCCTCACCTCGACGAGGTCATCCCGTTTGATCGGACTGCGAGAAACAAGGATACCAGTGAAATGATGCGAATCGTCCGTCTCTTGAGACGACGAAACTTCGATCTCACAATCGATTTCCAGGGCAAGTTCCGCACCAGTTTGCTCGCGTATCTGAGCGGCTCAAAATGCCGCGTAGGACGACCAAACGGGCTGAACGTGCCGGACCGCGCCAACAAACACGCCATTAATCGATATTTCGATCTGCTCTACCCACTGGGCATTGAGCCGACAGATCGGACGTTGGAGTTGTTTTTGTCGGACTCAGATCGAGAGAGGGGCTGCGCCATCCTCGCTGCGAAAGGTGTTCATCTAAATCGACTTAAGGTGGCGTTATTCCCAGGAGCGGGGTGGAAATTACGAGAGTGGATGCCAAACCGTTTTGCTGCCATCGGCGATCGAGTAATCAAGTATTTTGACGCACAAGTGCTTATCTTTGGTGGTCCAAATGAGGGAGAACTTGTCAATCACATCGCCTATCTCATGACAGCGCGGGCAACTACCTTTACCGCGAATATACCGATTCGCCAATTTGCGGCGTTAATCGAGGCGTGTAATCTTTTCATCGCGAACGACACGGGACCCATGCACATTGCGGCAGCGGTACGCACTCCAACCGTTGCGCTGTTTGGTCCGGGTAATCACATCCGTTTTCGACCGCTAGAACCCATCCATACAACCGTCCGCCATCACGTGCCGTGCAATCCGTGTAAGCAGTTCACCGATAAGTGTAAAGACAATATCTGTATGAAACTCATCACGGTCGATGAAGTGTGGGAAACTGTCCGAGAGAAGTTAACCGAAATGCAGCGGTCGCCTTGAAGACAAACGACCAATTTAGCAATTCCTGCTTAACGACTAATTCGCACGCTGCCCGCCTTAATCACTTTTTCAGCCTCTTCAGCCGTTGCCCAGTTAAAATCGCCGGGGAAAGTGTGTGCAAGTGCCGAGTACGCTCCAGCGAAATCGACCGCCTCTTGTGGAGACTTACCGTTGAGCAGACTGTAAATTAGCCCTGCTGAGAAGCTATCACCGCCGCCCACACGATCCACAAGTTCGAGATTCTCGTAAACGCGCGACAAGTAAAATGCGTCTCCGTCGAACAAGAGAGTGCGCCAGTCGTTTAACCAGCCCGTTTTGGCATCGCGCAAAGTTGTGGCAATCATTTCAACATTGGTGTATTGATTGACCACGCGCTTCGCAACCGTTTTGTAGCTTTCCGGAGCGAGTTTACTATAGCTGTCTGTCGTTCCGTCCGCCTTTATGCCAAGGGCTTTCTCAAAATCTTCTTCGTTCCCCACTAACACGCAGACATATTCCATCATTGCGCGATTGACAGTTTGTGCCCGTTCTGGACTCCACAACTTCGCACGATAATTCAGATCGTAGCTCGTTGTCACGCCGATTGCACGTGCAGCTTTTAGCGCCTCATAGGATTCTGCGGCGGCAGATTCCGATAACGCCGGGGTGATGCCGCTCAAGTGAAACCAGCGGGAGTATCGAAAGATGGACTTCCAATCCACTTCGCCGGGTTTAATCTTTGAGATTGCCGTATAACCGCGGTCATAAGTGACGCTGCTCGCACGGGGACCCGCCCCCAGTTCAACGTGGTAAAAACCGTTACGTTCAAGCCCGATTCCGTCGAATGGAGCCCAAACGATTTGAGACATATCAACACCCATTTCGCGTCCCTTGTTTTGGATAAAGCGCCCGGACCAATTATCAACAAGTCGAGAGACCCATGTAGTGTGTAATCCTAACTGGGATGCATTGATAGCAACATTGAGCTCAGCCCCGCCCACGTTCATGTGTAGCGTTGATGCCTGCTCGCGACGCATGAAATCCGGTGAAGTGAGCCGTACCATCGCCTCGCCAAATGTGACCAAATCCATGACCTCACCTCATTTGAATATTCCTACGCATTCGACATGGACTTCAACCCCTCTAATTTCTCCAATGCCTTGCCCGAATCGATCGACGCTGCTGCGAACATTAGTCCTTCCTTCAAATTTTCAGCTTTCCCACCAGCGATAATCGCCGCCGCTGCATTAATCGCAACAATATCCCGCTTCGGTCCCTTTTCGCCATTGAGTATCCGCAACGTCATTTCGGCATTTCCATCTGGCGTCTCACTAAGGAGATCTTCGGGCTGTGCCTTGGGAATTCCTAATTCGGTTGGATCAAGAGTATAGGTTGTCACGCCACCATTTACCAACTCCGAGACCTGCGTGGTTGTCGTTGTTGTGATTTCATCTAATCCATCGTTCCCATGCACGACGAAGGCGTGTTTACTCCCAAAACTGTTGAGTGCGTTCGCGTGCTGTTCTGTGAGTTCAGGCGCGTAGACTCCGACCACTTGTGCCTGCACACCTGCCGGGTTAGTCAGGGGGGCGACGGTATTGAAAATCGTGCGGATCCCGATTTCTCGACGTGGGCCGATTGCATGTCTCATCGCACTGTGCAACATTGGCGCAAAGAGGAACCCAATACCGACCTCATCGATGCACCGACCGACATGTTCCGGCGTAATCTCAATATTCACACCGAGTGCCATCAATACGTTCGCACTACCGGTCGTCCTGGTCACCCCTCGATTGCCATGTTTTGCCACCGGCACCCCTGTGCCTGCAACCACGAAGGCGGAAGTAGTTGAAATGTTGAACGAGTCCAAACGGGTGCCACCCGTACTGCATGTATCGACAACCAACGCATGTTTGGTATTCACCGGAGTCGCTTTTTCACGCATCACACGCGCAGCGCCGGTAATCTCTTCAACAGTTTCGCCCTTCAATCGTAAGGCGGTAATGAAGCAAGCAATTTGAGCATCGGTTGCCTCTCCGCTCATGATTCCATTCATGGTGTCAATAGTTTCACTTTCGGTTAGATCTCGCCCATTGACGACTTTCTGAATTGCTTCGCGAATCATTTTGATTTCTCCTCCTTATTTCAATGAATGAATTTAAGTCTCGTTGTAGTATTATTACGAATCCTCAAATCGTTTCACCCACCATTCAGATGCAATCGCGCATCCCGTGGAAGCGAGCATTGTTCGTTTAGGTATGTCGTGATGTCCACACACAACGATACTCTGCACCGCTCCCCGGCTCTTTGCTTCATGGATGACCTCATTTATCAACGCTACGCCTACGTTTTGCCAAAGACTCGGATCGCTAACCACGAAGTCGTCAACGACGCAACTAAGCCCGCCAGGATCATAGACCTCCGGCGCAGATACAAGCATGGCGATAACAAAGCCATCAATGATTCCATCTTGTTCATGAATGAGGGAGATTACATGATCATTCCCTATCTGTTGCTCAAAATACGGTAGCTGCTTTTGGGCAGAATCCTTAGCTTTTCTCCAAAAGTTGGGCTTATGTCTCTCATACTGTGCGCGCTTTCGCTCGGAGAGTTCAACCATGTGGGTCACGTCAGCCAATTGAGCTTTGTGAATTGTCCCTTTCATTTGAGGAATCTCCAGTGGTTTACTTACCCCGATAGGAGTGGGGCAACTTTATTGTTCGAGATTAGAACTTGTTTATGGACTTTACAGCGAGACTCGCACTGGGTGAACTACAATCGCGCCATGCCCAACCACTTAAGCGTTACCATTGGATCGTGTTGTATGTCTTGCACCTTAAGATTTTAACTCTTCGGTAAGTGTCTCTACTAGTTGGTCAACAGAAACGCGGGTCTGTTCCATACTGTCACGCTCACGGATAGTGACGGCGCGGTCGTCCAAAGATTCGACATCAACAGTAACACAATAGGGCGTGCCAATTTCATCTTGCCGCCGATACAGGCGTCCAATACCAGCGGTATCGTCATAGACCGCGACAAACTCTTTCTGCAACGTATGCGTAATTTCTTTTGCGCGTTGAACGATAGCAGGTCGATTTCTCAGCAGTGGCAACACGGCGACCTTGATCGGAGCGAGGTCTTTGTGGAGTCGAAGTACCGTCCGCTTTCTTCCCGACACCTCTTCTTCCCGATAAGCATCAATCAGGAAAGCCAATGCCGCGCGGCCAACACCGACTGAAGGCTCGATGACATAGGGCACGTAATGTTCTTCAGCTACCGTGTCGTAATAGTGCAAATCCTTTTTGCTATGTTTGGCATGCACGGAGAGATCGTGATCGCTGCGGCTGGCGATCCCTTCCAATTCTGACCATCCCATCGGGAAAAGATACTCGATGTCCACACATGATTTGCTATAGTGGGCGAGTTCATCTTCTTCATGCGGACGGCATCTCAAATTCTCTTTGCGAATGCCTAGCTGCACGTACCAGTTAGAACGGCCTGAAATCCATCGCTCATGCCATTCTTCATCTGTCCCCGGCTTCACAAAATACTCAATCTCCATCTGCTCAAATTCTCGAACACGGAATATGAAATTTCCGACGGTGATTTCGTTCCGAAACGCTTTCCCAATTTGGGCAATTCCAAAGGGGATTTTGGGTCGCATAGAGTCTAATACGTTCTTGAAGTTCACAAAAATGCCTTGGGCAGTTTCTGGACGCAGATACACTTCTGAAGCCTCGTCCTCGACAGGACCTAGGAACGTCTTGAACATCAGATTAAATTGTCGCTCATCGGTCAATTCACCGCCGCAATCGGGACAGTTCTCTGTGCCGATGTGGTCAGCGCGAAAACGCCGTTTGCAGCGCTTACAATCAACCATCGGATCTGTAAAGTTTTCAACGTGTCCCGATGCAACCCAAGCTTGTGGGTGCATCAATATCGATGCATCTAGTCCCACCATATCATCTCGATGATGCACAACGGTTTTCCACCAAGCTTCCTTTACGTTGCGCACCAATTCAACACCGAGTGGACCGAAATCCCAACAACCGGCAAGTCCCTCGTATATTTCGCTACTCTGAAAGATAAAACCTCGCCTTTTGCAAAGGGAGGTGATTGTTTCCATTGATACCATCATTTTTCCTCCATGCGATGTCCCTATTCCAACTCGCTTGTTCTTCCATCATTATAACCTACACATATAGCCCTATCAAGGCAATTTTCCGGGAATATTTTGGTTGACGGGAAAAGGAAGATGTGCTACTATCTGAGCGATCTTCAGTGAGGATTGCCGATTGACTTGGAAGCCATCTTATCCTTTGAACCACTTCTGTCTGTTTTGGTTGCAGTAGACATGATTTTTGCGCCGGAAACGAGTAGATCGAGGAAAAATAGGTAATTACGGGGAGAACACAGTGTGAGCAATCCCAAATATGATTTACTAGCGGAAGACCTGGAAAAACAAGGGATTGAGATTGAAGCGGTCAAATCCCAACTGAAAAGACAACACATTGAAACCCCGTCCTGGGGATACGGGAATTCAGGAACACGATTCGGTGTGTTTGCCCAACCCGGTGCTGCACGGAATGCTAGGGAACGTCTCGAAGATGCAGCCACCGTCCACAGATTCACGGGTATTTCGCCGACCGTCGCCCTACACATCCCCTGGGATAAGACAGATGATTGGGAGGGGCTAAAACAGTATGCGGCAGAAGTGGGCATCGGTATCGGGGCAATTAATCCGAACGTCTTTCAAGGGCAAGAATACAAGTTGGGAAGCATCTGTAACCATGACCCAACCATCCGGCGTCTTGCCGCCGACCACATGCTTGAATGTGTGGAGATTATGAAGATTACCGAATCAACGTTACTAAGCCTCTGGTTCGCCGATGGGACAAATTTTCCCGGTCAAGGAAATTTTCGGAGGCGCAAGAGCTGGATGTACGAATGTCTGCGCGAGGTTTATGACGCGCTGGGTGATAATGTACGCATGCTCATCGAGTACAAATTCTTCGAGCCTGCGTTTTATCACACCGACCTTGCAGATTGGGGGAACGCCTACGTGATGGCGACAAAGTTGGGAACTAAGGCCCAGGTGTTGATTGACCTCGGGCACCACCCACAAGGCACAAACATCGAATATATCGTCGCCTATCTCATTGACGAAGGGAAACTTGGCGGGTTCCACTTCAATTGCCGAAAGTTTGCCGATGATGATCTGACCGTTGGGACAATCAACCCGCAAGAGCTTTTCCTCATCTACACGGAGCTTGTCGCAGCGGAATTGGACCCGGACACTAAGACGGATATCGCGTACATGATCGATCAAAGCCACAACCTCAAGCCCAAGGTTGAAGCGAGCATTCAATCCGTCTGCAACCTGCAGACCGCATACGCAAAAGCGCTAATCGTCGACCGGATGGCGCTTGCCGAGGCACAGGATGCGGGGGAGATTATTGATGCCGAGCAAATTTTGCAAAGGGCATACGAAACGGACGTATCACCACTACTTGAACAGGTGCGTCTGGAAATGGACAGAACCCCTCACCCGTTGGCAGCTTACCGCAAGAGCGGCTACTTTGAGACAATTCGCACACAGCGGGTTGGTGGCGTCAGCCAAGGCTGGGCATAGTAGTAGAGGAACGCAATGGCTTGTTTAGTTGAGGTAGATAAAGTTTACTTCAAAGAAAACGGATACGTCGTAATTCGGGAGGCGCTCGATCGACATAAGATCGACGCGGCGTTAGATGTCATTTGGGACAATGTTGAGGCAGATCGAAATGATTCGGATTCCTGGATTGGCAAAGGTTACCACGCCTTCGACATCGGAGGAACAGAAGCACTCAAGCGGACTATCTATAGCGACCCCGTGTTCGCGATGGCAGAAGAGATGGTGGGCAAAGGAGCGTTACGTACCGAAGGCGGGGTAACACCCCACCTAAATTTCCCAGCCCCAAGGAGTGAGTGGCATCCGCCAACTGGGCATCTTGACGGCTATTACACGCCGACGAACGGTGGTCCTAAAGGCGCTGTGAGTACATTTACTCTTGGTGTGACGATTTATCTCAGCAGAGTGGAAGGTAAAGGCGGCGGGTTTATGGTTTGGCCGGGGAGTCATAGAATTTTTTCGGAGTATTTCAGACACCACGATATTGATAGCTTGGACGGTGGCGTTGCTCCTTTTGACCTCGGCGTAGGGGTGGAAGTCACTGGTGGGCTAGGCGATGTCTGCTTTTGGCATAATCAACTTTCCCACACAGCCTCCACAAACATCAGCCGCAATGTTCGAATTGCGCTGATTGGCCGGATGAGTCGGAAAGATTTGGATCAGATTAAGTACGGAACGCCTGAAGACATGTGGCAATATTGGGATGGAATCAACTGATACGAAATGTCGCAAATCAGTGAATTGAGAAATCAGGTTGACTTTTTGCGAAGTTGTGAGGTATAATTTCGTATTCGGCTAGCACTCACTAAGAATGAGTGCTAACAATATCCACTATCACGTTGAAAAAATAACGATGCTACAGGAGAGAAAAATATGGCAGCAAAACAACTGATTTTTGATGTAGAAGCCCGAGAAGCCCTCCAGCGGGGTGCTGACACGCTCGCGCAAGCGGTATCAGTCACACTTGGTCCTCGTGGTCGCAATGTCATACTTCAGAAATCCTTTGGATCGCCGGTAATTACGAGTGATGGCGTTACCGTCGCTAAGGAGATTGAACTTCCCGATCAATTTGAGAACATGGGGGCGCAGTTGTTAAAATCGGTTGCCACCAAGACCAACGACGTGGCAGGCGATGGCACGACAACCGCAACCGTGTTGGCACAGGAGATTATCCATGAGGGACTCAAGAGTGTTGCCGCGGGCATGGATTCGATGCAACTAAAGATTGGCATCGAGAAAACGGTGGTGACTGTTGTCGAAGCGCTCAAGAATCAGAGTACGGCTATTAGCACACACGACGAAATCGCGCAGGTTGCCTCGATTGCGGCGAATGATCGGGCGAATGCTTCTGTGATTGGGAGACTCATCGCAGATGCAATGGACAAAGTGGGCGAGGATGGCGTCATCACAGTTGAAGAAGGAAAGAGTTCTGATACGAACGTGGATTATGTTGACGGGATGCAATTTGACCGCGGGTATCTCTCCCCACATTTCGTGACCAACTCCGAGCAGATGGTTACCGAGTTGGAAGATCCGCTGATTCTTATTAATGATGGGAAAATTAGCTCAATGGCTAGTCTTGTCCCAATCTTGGAGAAAGTTGTCCAGCTTGGTCGGTCACTCCTCATCATCGCAGAGGACGTTGAAGGCGAAGCCTTAGCCGCCTTGGTCGTAAATACACTGCGCGGCGTTTGTCAGTGTGTCGCTGTAAAAGCACCGGGTTTCGGAGACCGTCGCAAAGAGATGCTCGGGGACCTAGGTGTTCTTACCAACGGACAAGTCATTTCGGAAGACATCGGCATTCGGTTGGAAAATCTTGTTGTTGGCATGCTTGGAAGCGCAAAGCGGGTTATCGTTAACAAGGATGATACTACGGTTGTCGACGGAGCAGGTCTGAAAGCAGACATTGAAAAGCGCATTGATCAAATTCGTCGACAGATTGAGGAAACTACTTCTGATTACGATGGCGAAAAACTAGAGGAACGTCTTGCGAAACTCGCGGGCGGAGTTGCTGTAATTCGGGTCGGCGCAGCAACTGAAACTGAGATGAAAGAGAAAAAGGCACGGTTTGAAGATGCCTTATCTGCCTCCCGTGCAGCTGTTGAGGAAGGAATTGTTCCGGGGGGAGGTCTTGCGCTGTTAAGAGCGGGTTCTGCGCTCGCTGATTACCAACTTGAAGGCGATCAAGTGGTCGGCGTAAACATCGTCCGCAGAGCCTTGGAGGCACCAATACGGAGGATTACTGAAAACGCAGGTGAGGAGAGCTCCGTAGTCGTTGCCAAAGTCAAAGATAGCGAAGAGGGTTATGGATTCAACGCTCAAACAGGTGAATATGAAGATTTAATCCAGTCAGGAATCGTCGACCCAACCAAGGTTGTCAGATCCGCACTTCAAAACGCTGCTAGTGTTGCAGGTCTATTGTTGACGACGGAATCATTAATCACGGAGGTGGAAGAAGAACCAAAGCCGGAGGCGGGCGCCCCACAGCACCATCATGGACACCCCCACTGATATTAACCGTTGGTGCTAGTTCAGAGACTGAATTGAGCGATTGAAAAAGGGACAAAGCCATTTTGGCTTACGGATAGGTCATTCCACTGCACTAAAGAGATTAAACAAAGCCATTGTGAAACCGACTCGCGTTTTGAAGTAATCCCAACGGCGATGCGTGGCTTTTTAAAATCTACTGTCAATATTGACAAAATGGTTTCTACCAGCATCCGAGAATTCCATTCGCCAAAATTCTAAACTAGCACCATTGGTTTATAAAATGGAGGAGTTGTAAAATGGGAAGCAAACACAAAAGGAAACTGTGGTCGCTGATGTTCTCCTTATTCTTCATTGTCGCTGTCTTCGCAGCGCCTGTCGGTGCGGCAACACCGAAGACAGACTCAGGCAATACCCATTTTTATGTCGCGTGTGATGATAAACGTATCTACACGATAGACGTCAATCTAGGACAAGTCGTTTCGGTTTCTGAGCCCCTGCCTGAACTGGGAAATCCAACTGGCTTGGATATTAGCCGCGATGGTCGAACGCTTTACATCAGCAGTGAAAGAGGGTATTATATTGGCAGTACAAAAACGGATTTCCAGACGGACTATTTTCCGATTGTCATTGTCGATGTCAGTACGATGCAGGTTAAGCGGAAGTTTCATCTCGAGATGGGGCCGCCTAAAGGTAGATGGTTGGATATTACTGCTGTCTACGGCCTGAAAGTTTCTCCCGATGGCAAAACGATTTTCGCGGGTTATGCCCATCCGAAGTATCAGGGGGGCGACGTGGCGGTCGATGCGGAGACCGGTGCAATTCTGCGCCATCTCCCGGGGTTCTACGCGACCCGAAACCAGCAGAATTGTACCTTCTCTGACGACGGGCGGTTCGCCACCAAAGTCTGGTCTGTAAGGGGTAAAATATACTATGAAACATACAGTCTGGAGACCGGTGAAGAGGTAGCTTCTATGTCGGCACCAGAGCTGTTCGCTTCGCGGCAAGGCCTCAATCCCTCATGGAAGCGTATCGCTGGTCCGCTTTCTGTCATTCACAGCAGGAGGAGAGACGTTCCGCGAGAGAATGAAAACCCTGTTCAATATATCCTTAGAACCATAGACAGAATGACGGGGGAGGTACTGCTCGAATTGGACGCAGGAGCTCCTGTGTTCTATAGCGATTCCAACCAAGCAATTCTCTCAAGGGACATATCTTCCGTTGTCCGTGTCGATCTTCGGACAGGGATATTCGACGCGCCGATTCCCGTTGGCGAATATCCGACCAACGTTGTGAGTGTTACTGGACAGTAGAACGTATGCCATCAATTTAGTTCTAACGAAAAAGCCCGTCCCGGTACGCTATAGTCAATTCCATTCATATTTACACATGTTTCGGTAGGTGCGGTTTCCAACCGCACCCGCGGACTAGATAAATACGGGTTCGGTTAGGAAACCGAACCTACCGCAGTGTATAAATAATTATCGGTTTTACTATAGTACTGAGACGGGCTTTTTATTGTACGGTTATGTTTCCGTTCTTATCCCTATAGAGATGTGGGCTGAAGGATTCATGAGGTATAGTTAATCTTCTACTAATTGGAAGCGATACGGAATTCGTACCGTCTAAACAATCAACGTACCACGCGATTTGGCTGGGATGAAGCGTGATGCCTTTAGGGCTTTAATCGCAACCTTATTACAGCCAAATCCGATTCCCCTGATGACTTTAATATCTCTGGCGATTCCATCAACGGCAATCGACGCTTCCAGCAATACAACCCCCCCCTCTCCCGGCACGACGTGCGCGTTCTGGGTATGTAGCTGAGACGGTATGGAGTGGGCGAAGTGGCTCTATAATATACGGGATATTGCTCAGCAGCCAGAGCAGAATTGTTCCGTCACTACTCCCACTCGCCAGCATCCTACCATCCGGGGAGTACGCGAACGATACAATACCACCTGTACTTCCCAAGAGGGTCCGCTTATGTTTGCCAGTCACTGCATCCCACAACCGAATCGTATTGTCCCAACCCCCACTGGCAAGCGTGCTGCCATCCGGGGAATACGCAACCGACACGACCCAACCCGTGTAACCCATATTGCCCAAAAGGGTCCGCTTATGTTCCCCAGTCACAGCATCCCATAACCCAGCTGTACCGTCCGCACTTCCACTCGCGAGTGTGCTGCCATCTGGGGAGAATGCAACTGAATTGACCCAATTTGTATGCCCTTCAAGGGTCTGCTTATGTCGTCCAGTGACAGCATCCCACAGCCGAATCGTCTTTAAACTCCCACTTGCCAGCGTCTTACCATCCGGGGAATATGCAACGCATTTGACCTCACACGCATGCCCAGTGAGGAGCGCGGCTTCGGCACCGGTCTGCGCATTATAGAGCCAAACCCCGATACTACTCGCCACCGCCAGCTGAGTCCCATCGGGCGAATACGCGATGTCATTTATCCGGCCTTTTCCGAGACGCGCTACGGCTCCTTGCGGCAAACCCCATTGGATATACCCTTTGGCGAGTCGGCTGTTGAGATTTGCTTGATGTTGCTTTATACCGCAGCCGGTCTGTAGAAACAGAACAGAGACGAACAAAAGGCTCAACTCGAAAAACAGCGCTTTTTTCATCAGATTTATTCTCCTTTGTGTCTGCACTCTGTGTTTGCACGTGTGCTTGACTGAATTATAAGCCACGCTCAGTTAAACCCTAACGATAACTCTTACGAAGGCGACGCTAGCCAGATTATCGCAACACCTCTTGTCCCCCTACTTTCCGGGCATACGAGCGATGTCCGTTCCGTTGTCTTCTCCCCGGATGGCAACACACTCGCACGGCGCTGAAATGTCAACACAACCTAGAACTTTCCAAACACGCGCACGAAGGTTTCCATGAAGTTATCATCGTTCACGTCCGCGTTGGCGCGTTGATCGATGTAGCGAGCACCGATGTGAAGGAACAGTTCTCTTTCGTAGGCAACAAAGCTCTTCTCCATCTCAGCTAGGAGAGCCTGGCGAACAAAGTCGTTTCCATCTTCAAGCATATCGTTAAAGAGTAGAACCTGTCCGCCTCCAGTAATCTTGATTGTCTTAGTGAACTGATAAACGGTTTTCAGGATGAATGCAGCCGCCATGTCACGCACATCCGCCGCCTCAATTACGTTGAGTCGAATATTGCGTGAAGTCTCTTCGCCCTCAATCGCCCCCACTAAGGAGAGATGTTCCAAACGGTTTTCTGCCATCTGAAAGCCGTTGCGAATCGTGTATTTGAACATCGGCGTAATCTCAAGCGATTTGGATGGACGCATGCGGTAGTTTGTTTTCAAAATGCCGACCTCGTAATGGTCGTTGTCCAAGTCGAAATCTAGATTGTATCGTAGTTTGAAACGCCCGGTCGTGACCATGTGCTTAATTCCCGAATATTCCCAAGTGACCTTAGCAGTATTGATTACGTCGTCCTGCATCAACAGCGGATCTTTACGTCGCTTCTCGACCTCAACCCCACCGTCAACATCGAAAAACGTCACCTCGCCTTCCGCCTCCAAATTCTGCACGTCAGGCTGAACCCGATAGAGTTGACCCTCAGTCTTGCTCAGGAAACCGGCAAAGTACCAGGTCTCATCTGGGATGTGGTCTCTCACCCATTTCAGTTCGTTCTCAAGGACCAGAGCAGAATTCTGAGAGAGCTTTTTCTTGTAGACTAGATTGGTAAACGCCTTTGTTGCCGTAGAAGAACGGCGGAGCGCTGTGTTCCTGAGGTCCTTTTCAAATTGCAAGCCAATATCAAGGTCTGTGGAAGTTGTAGCACGACTTGTCTTGCGCTTCATAAGCAGACGCAGCCCTCGCAGTCCAATATCAAATTCGTAATTGGGGTCTTTATCGTTCTCCTCCGCGTCCCGAATACCGTTGTTATTATGATCCCTTTCGTCAAGGAAATCCTCATCAACATCGAAAAGTAGAATATCATCCTCATAATCGAAGGTACCATTGTTGTTCTTATCGAGGTCACCAGGAATAATCAGTGAAGGCGGATCCAACCGCGTGTTATCGGTGTATCGGTCCAGATCATCGTTATCCCCGACAGAGCGAGATGCATCGAATCGCGGACCGACGCGGAAGACTTCCCCTTGAAAGATTGTGTCACCAACGGTTTGGAACGCCTTAAACACTGTCGTCGTTGCGTCAAAACGCGAGCTGAGGTTTTTTCTTAACGCGCTTTTTGGCGACGTCGCAAACTCCGCCTTCAAACCGTAGTTTGCAAAGTTGGTCTCCATGTCCAAAGCCCACACCGGCGTGTCGCGGAAGTACCAAGAAGCCCCAAGTTTGGACTTCCCAAATTTCGTCACTTCGCGAATACCGATTCCAGACCCATTGACATCTCCTTGTCCAATTACCGGGTTGAGCAGACCAGGGACCATTAAGATCATCCAATCGGTGCGTTCCGAGCGCACATCCCAACGCACGCCGGAGAGGTCAATCTGATCGAAGGTGAATTTCGTAAAGGTGGTGGGCACCTCTCCCAAACTCAGGATGTTCTTGACATTGCCAGCGGTTTCCTCAATGATCATGACGCTGTGGAAGCCGCGCCGAAACACGCGGTCAAAATCGAACTCGTTCTGCCGGACCGCATCCTCTTCCGTATCCGCGAGAAAGTCCCGTTTATTGTTGAAATCATATTCTACACGCCCTGACAGAAAGAGCTTGCCGAACAGACTGTAGACATCTTCTGCTTCCACCTGGAAGGTGAGAAGCCCAAAGAGTAAGAAACCCAAAAAAAACCTGAAGAAGAAAAACGTCCAAAACTTCGCCGTCGCCTTCCGATTTCTCATTTGCAGAATTTCCTAATTGCGTTTCGCGCCCTATATCCCATCATAGTCAAACTGCTCGGTGTAAACCGTCCACGTCCCAGTTGGGGAATCGTATCGGGTTAATCCGCCGTGTGTGCCAAACCAGATATAATCGCCATCGATCGCAATCGACATGATGCCATTATGGGGAAGCCCATCAGCTTTCGTAAAGGTTGTAAACCGCCCGGTTGAATTGTCTAACACGGTGACACCTCCGTCGAATGTACCGAACCAAGTTTGATTCCCATTGACTGCGATTGACGTGATTAGATTTGAACCCAAGCCATCTGCTTTCGTAAGTATCTTCCACGTTTCATTCACCGTGTCATAAACCGTTACGCCGCGCCCGCTTCCGAACCATACCCGCTCATCATCAATGGTAATGCAACTGACCTCATCGCTAGTTAACCCATTCTTTTGGGTAAAGGTGCTCCACATCCCCTTTCCGATTGTATAGAGCGAGACGCCTGTTTTCGTTCCAACCCAAACGCGGTTGTCATCGACTGCCAGACACCGAACATCATCATTTTCCAGACTTTTGGCGTACTTTCCTTTCACTGTCGGCAGAATTTCAATCGCAGCGTTGTATGTTTCCCAGGCATTCCGATCTTCGGAGAGAATGCTGTGCTTGCTAATACCGTTTTTCGTCCCGATCCACACGTCACTTTTATTCTCAGCAATCGCCCGGATATCAACACTCGGTAGTTGATTCTCTTTGGTGTACGATTCAAACCGATCGCCGATTTTGTCGTATCGACCGACACCGCCTTCAGTCGCAATCCAAACGTGCCGCACACCGACAGATATATCTATGACGCTGTTGTCGACAAGTTCGTTCTTTTCATCTTCTTCCTCACCTTCATTGTCATCGTTATCGTTTTCTTTTTTTTCTTTCCGAAAGTGTTTCCACATGTCGTATCGTTTGTCGTATCGACTCAAGCCGAGGTGCGTACCGACCCAAACGTAACGGCTATCAGCAGCAACAGCCATCACTCGCCGATCTGCCAAGTTCGACGGTTTGGTAAACGAAGCCCATATCTCCCTCTCCTTATCGTAGCGGCTCAATCCTTGTGGGGTTCCAACCCACACATATTCCGGATCTACTTTAAGTGCGTATGGTTGGACACTGTCGTTAATCAACCCGTCATCCACTGTGAAAACTGTCCATGCGCCGGACGCTTGAGCGTATTTCAGGACCCCCTGTTCATTCGTACCTGCCCAGAAACCGTCACTGTCTCCTGCAACCGCACTGATCCTACGGGCTGGGAGTCCATCACTTTGCGTGAAGGAAGTCCACGACTTACCGGCTTTATCGTACCTGTTGACGCCTTCCCAACCAAAGCACCAAACATAATCCTTGCTGACCTGTCCGTAATCAGTTGCACCTGCTCGTAAGCCTTTACGCCAGTCAAAAAACGTCCATGTGTCTTCGTTAGGACGATAGTAACTCACACCACTCATGCCGCGGTCGCTGACCCATGACCAAGAATCTCCGCCACTAGTCCACACCCCTTCTCCGTCCGCGGCAATCCACGGAGTAAACCGCGACGCCATACCTTGCGCCTCTGTGTACGACTTCCAGATTTTCGTAGATCGTTCATACCTTCTGACCCCAACGCTGTTTGTGGAAAACCAGACGTAGTCTTTTGTGCAAGCGATGTCTTCGATGTGTGTTCCGGCACCCGCTTCTGTCACTTTCACGGTCTCCCATTTTTCCGTTCGCGTATCATACTGCGCTGCAACACCGCCGTGGAAGGCGACCCAAACGCGATTAGGCTTGTCAAACTCGACGCGCGAGGTGTGGTGTCCCGGCAGCCCCGACGATTTAGTGAAATGCGTCCAAGTATCGGATGCCTTATGATATTGCAACACGCCGGCATCGGCTGTCGCAAACCAGACATCTTTTACCCCGACCGCTAGGCGGTGAATTTCGGTGATAAACGGGACTTCGGAGGAGAGTGGTAGTGCATATTTCGTGTATTCCGTCCACGTTTCGGTGCGCCGGTCGAATTTCAATATCGCGCCATTCGGGGAAGACGACCAGTTGAGCGCCCACAGGTGGTGCCCATCTAACTCAATCCAACGGATTTGGTCCTCTCTGAGATTCTCCGTATCGTAATACGGCGTATGTTTCTCCCATAGTTTTTTTTCTACCTCATAGATAGCTACACCAGCAACAGTACCGAAAAAAACCTGCTTATCCGCAACGGCAATGCTCTGAACATTATCGTGCAGCAAGCCATCTGGCTTCATTGTAAAAACCTGTTGAACCTCCAAATCTTCCAGACGTGCAATTCCGCCCGGCGTTCCCACCCAGATGGTCTCTCCGTCTACCGCGACAGCCCTGACATTCAGGTTCGGCAAACCATCGGTGATATGGGATGACATTTCGTCCCCAATGAGCCACAACCCATTTCGTGTTCCGACCAGCAGACGCTTATCAAGACTGAACACAAGTGTGTTAACATAATCGCGAACTATCGGGAGCGGTTCAAATTCATCCGTCTCGGGGTTTCTCCGATACAATCCTTCAGCCGTTCCCGCCCAAACTTCTTCACCCGTTGCCAGTACGGCTGTCACCCACTCGCTAGTGAGATAGGTGCGTGTAGCGTGTAAGGTGATGCCCGATGAGACATGCGGCGAGTCTTGTTGATTCGTGGATTTGCTGATTCGCTCAATCCCGGTTTCAGGCGTTTCGGATCTGATGAAGGAACTCAATCCACCTTTCGTTGCGACCCAAACTTTATCAGAGACACTGACACAGGTAACAAAATTGTTTGCCAGCCCATGTCTTTCCGTATAGAAACGCCATTGTTGCCCGGTTAGTCTCCCTAACCCCAAGGGCGTCCCAACCCATAATGTTTCATTGTCAGTGCCACCTGCCAGATAAGTGATATAATTTGTCACCAGACCATCTGCTTTGGTGTAGGTCTTCCACGTCTTTTTGTGAAGCGTGTATCGGCTCAAACCTTTATTCGTACCCGCCCAGAGTGCGTTCTCAGTTGAAGCAAGGGATTTAATCTGATTTGACGCCAGTGTATCTCGCTTGGAATACCATGTCCACGCATCCTTCGCTTTATCGTATCGCCCCAAACCGTCCTCGTAGGTGCCGAGCCAAATATAGTTGCCATCAACAGCCAGCCAAGTAATGTGGTCGCTGACTAAACCTTGTGCAGTCGTGTATTTGAACCAAGTATCCACTGTTGTAATGAACCTTCGAATTCCGCGATCTGCAGAACCAAACCAGACGTTGTCACCATCGACCGCAATCGCCCTGATGAAATCGCTCTCCAGCAAATCTGTCCGGGTATGGCTTTCGGTGAAGGTTTGGTTGGCTGTACTGTATTTGCTCACACCCGACTTCTCCGTACCCACCCAAACGGAGTCAGGGCTCAATGCGGTGCAGCGGATATGATTCTCCACCAGCCCTTCCTCTTTCGTGTAAGCGTTCCATGCATCCTTGGGCTTATCGTAACGTCGAAGCCCATCTTGTGTACCAAACCAAACATACTCCGACTCCACAGCAATTGCGGTAACTGCGTTTAGCCGATCTTTGCCTTTCTCCCGTTGCAATGCCCATGTCCCCGTCGTCTTATCATAACGTGAAATACCGGACTCGGTACCAACCCAGATGTGATTCCCGTCCACAGCGATGGCGGTGACGTTGTTGTTTGCCAAGCCGTCGCGCCGCTGGAACTTTGTCCAACTCCTATTCTCTGCATTATAAAGGCTGATGCCGAGAGTCGTACCAATCCAGACAGATACTCCATCGGCAGCGACCGCAGTGACATCATCAGAGAGGAGCCCATCTTCCCAGTCTAACTTCGTCCAACGATTGTCCGCTTTGTGATAGACACTGACACCTCGATCTGTCCCTACCCAAACATGATCGGATGAAGTTGACACACAGCGGACGTTATCGCTCACCAACGTTTGTTCCGCTGCCGCTTGGGCAATTGCCGCTTCCTCCAAAACAACCGATTTTTCTTCCTGCGGGTCGGTCTGCGTTAGACTACACCCGATTAGGAACATTAGCAATGCGTAATGCGTGAACTGTAGTGCGCATTGGGTCTGTCTTCTCATCCTGTCATTTCTCCGCACGAAAGTCGCCAACCGTCAGGGATTCAGATGTTCCGCATAACTTGTCCATGTCCCTGTATTCTGGTCATACCGACACAAACCGAGCTCTGTGCCGAACCAGAGTTGATCGCCGTCAAACGCTATTGCCTCGACTCGATTGTGGAGCAGACCATCGCCTTTGTTAAAAACGCGCCATCTACCTGTAGCTTTATCCAGCCGTGTGACCCCCGCGTCCGCCGATCCAAACCAGATTTCCTCCCCGTTGAGGGCGATGCAGGTGACAAGATTGCTCGCCAAACCGTCCGATTGAGTGTAGGTGACGAAATCCCCGGATTCGACGTTATACTTCGTCGCGCCTCTTCCCGTGCCGAACCAGATGTCAGCTTCATCAACGGCGATAACGCTGATGTCGGTAATCCTTTCCCTCCGATGAAAGGGAGATTCTCCGAAACGGGAATCTGGCAAGGAAGAAGAGATATGCGTGATAAGAGGCTTCCATGTCTTTTTACCTCTATCATAGTGGCATGCCCCTTTATTCGTGCCGAACCAGACAGACTTATCGCCGACTCCGACACACCGGACATCATTGCTCAATAGTGTCTGCGCGTATTTCTTAACATCTTGGATTGTTTTGACTTCCAGTTCCTGTGTGTGCGACTCCCACGCATTCGGATCGTCAGAAAGACGGTTAAACACCGCAACACCGCGATTGGTCGCAATCCATACGTCGTAGCCTCTCACAGCCACATCCCGGACAGCGTCGCCGGGCAAACCGTTTTCATCCGTGTATGTTTCCCATCGATCTCCGGCTTTATCGTAGCGCAGGACACCTTCGTTTGTGCCAAGCCAAACATATTTTTCATCGACCGCGAGGCAGGTGATACTTGGATTGTTAAGCGCTTCACCATCTTTCCCCTTCGGACGAGGGGAGTACCAACGGTCTGTTTGTTTGTCATACCGATGTAAGCCGTCGGGCGTTCCCAACCACACATAACGCGCTTCGGCGGTAATCGCGTACACTTTTCTTGCGCGGGCGATTTGCGCCAGCGGCGACCGAGTGAATGTCGTCCAGACCTCTCTCTCCAGGTCATACCGGCTTAAGCCTCTAGCTGTCCCCACCCAGACATAGTCTTCGTCTACAACCATGGAATGCTCAATGAGTTCGTTACTTGCAAGACCGTTCTCCTCATTGAAGAACGTCC
The DNA here is from genome assembly GCA_965198175.1 of Candidatus Poribacteria bacterium. Lineage (GTDB taxonomy): Bacteria > Poribacteria > WGA-4E > WGA-4E > PCPOR2b > JAPPKS01. The sequence goes on along the minus strand of OZ240245.1, from coordinate 3,380,117 downwards.
AATCCTTGGATGCTTTGTTATACCGAGCCAATCCCTGCCACTCTACCGCGAACCAAACACTATCGACGGTCTCCACAACTTTCATCGTGCGTCCAAAATAATCTTCTTCCATTTCTGGCACTTTCAACGTTGTCCACGAATCAGTTTTATTGTGATACTTCGAGGCGATTGCATCGCCCCAATCTCGCCACGTGTACGCGAGCCAAACCCCGTCTAGCCCCCGGGTAAGCCCGAAGTTTGCGTCTGAGAGTACACGCCAGCGAGTGAAGATTTCCCATTCATCGGTTCGCCGATTGTAACGACTGGCATCCCCCCAACCTGTGACCCACACATAATCTCCATCGACAAGCAGGTCATTCGCTTCGTTGTTGCCCAAACCTTGCACTTCTGTGATACCAGTCCACGTATCCGTTGATTTGTCGTATCGCTTGAGCCCTTCCCATATCGTCGTAACCCAGACGTATTGCGGGTCAACGGCAATGGTTCCAATGCCGCTCCATTGCACACTTGGCGTGATTTCATAGGTTGTCCATACGTCCGCCTCAAGCGAATAACGGCTCACCACGCCGCCAATATGCGCTGTCCAGAGGTAGGGGGTATCAAGGACGATGCTCCAGACTTCGTTGTTTGGCAGACCGTCCTCTACTGTATAATGACGCCATGTATCTGTCACTTTGTCGTAGCGTAACAGCCCTCCGTTGGTGCCGACCCAAACCTCATTTTCACCCACGGTTAGTCCGTGTATGTGCGTAATCGGTTTGTCGGTGGGCTTCAAAGGAAGGTCATCTTTGCTGAAGAACTGAAACGTCTCTGATAGTCTATCATACCTTACAATTGCCCCTTCTGAAGAATCCTTCCAGTTGCCGAACCAGATTCCAGCCCCATCTTCTGCGAGCTTGCTAACCCAATTCGAGCGCAGCATTTCTGTGGTTGTCGCCGCAATGTGATTCGACCATTTGCCGCTCTTTTTGTCCAAGCAACTGAGCCCCGCGGTTGTACCGACCCAAACCTTCTCACCGTTTATCGCAATGGCTTTGACGTTATCGTAAACGAGTCCTCCGTTAGTGCTCTCGCGTGTGTAACGGGTCCACACACTTCCTGCGATGTTGTGCAGTCCTGATGGTGTACCAACCCAGACGTCAATACCATCGACGACAATCGCTCTGATGTTGGAATGCGGGAGGTGAGTGGTAAGCGAGTAGGGGCGAGTTGTGAGTGATGGCTTGTTCAGTTCTACTAAACCGGACAGCGTACCAACCCAAATAGAATGATTGCCTATCTCGACCGTGTTAATTACTTCTGAGGGTAAACCGTCTTTGACGGTCAATTTCCCTGATATACCGGCAGAACCATCATAATAGACAAGCCCATCTGTCGTAGCGATCCAGACAAAATCGCCATCGAATTTGATGTCGTTAATCCAACCGGAGATATGCAGCCGCGGCGGATGCGTGTTCCACTGGCGATTTTCCGGTTCGTAGGTCGAAAGCCCCGCCTTTGTCCCAATCCATAGACGTGAAACATCATTAGTTCGCGTGTTGTTGTCCGTTATCCCTTTCCATTCTCCCGTTCCTTCCTCTTGTCCCTGCCTTTCGGTGTCTCTAATCGCGGGCTGCCACGCAATGCAGGTCACAAAGTCATGCACCAGTCTATCTTTCGTCGTATAAAACGTCCACTTGCCCTCATCTCCATGCCGTAATCCTAAACCACTCGGTGTACCTACCCAGAGATTTTCTTTAACTTCCAGGACTGAGGTGATGTAGTTATCCGTCAAACCGTCTGCCTTGCTTAACGTCCGCCAATTTATCCCCTTCGAAAACTCTGAACTTTCGAGATAGGTCGCTTGATTCAATCCGGATCGCGTTGCTACCCAAACCGACTCATCCGTGACTAAAATGTCCTTCACATCATTGTCACTCAACGCCTTTATTTCGCCGTAGGTGCTCCACGTTCCATGGCGTAAATCATACCGTACTAGTCCATGCTCGTGCGTGCCGAACCACACCACATTCCCATCGGGAGCAATCGCTGTGATATGATTGGATGGCAATCCCGCTTTGGTAGTTTTCTCCGCCTTTGCAGGGATAGGCGCTGTGTATGTTCGCCATGTGTTGACAGATAGAATATAACGTTGTGCACCGCTATCGGCAGTCCCCAACCACAGCGATGTACCATCGGCAGCCAACGCTTTGATCTGATCGCTCGTCAGCTGATCCTTTTTGGTATACGTCCTGACGAAATCCGAATTCCGCTGGTCATAGAGGCTGAGACCTTTATTTTCCGTACCGAACCAAACAGCATCTCCATCTACGGCGATGGCACTGACGCTGTTGTCGACGAGTCCGCTATCTTTGTCGTAGTTGTTCCATGAATCGGTGAGTTTATCATATCTGGAAACCCCTTTCTCCGTACCGATCCAGATGTAGTCATTGCTGATTGCAATTTGTGTAACGGAATCTCCGGCGAGCCCGTCCTTTTCGCGTCTCCGCGCCCAACTGTTCGTCTCTTTGTCGTAACGAGAGAGTCCGTTTGGCGTGCCAAACCAGATGAATCTCGAATCAACAGCGATGCAGGAGATCTCTCGCCCCGCCAGTCCATCACGCGGCATATAGCGCGTCCAAGTGTTTGTCTCCATGTGGTAGCGGTTTGCGCCATCCTGCGTACCAATCCACACCAAATCGTCGTCTAAAGCAATGGACAACACGGTGTTATGAGCCAAACCGTCTTTCACAGTGAAACTGTTCCACTGACCACCCTGTTTATCGTATCGACTCAAGCCCCGGTCTGTTCCAACCCACACATAGCGGGAATCGATCGCCAGGGATAAAACGCGGTCACTGAGGAGTTGGCTGGTTGTTCCCGCCTCCTCGGCGATAAAAAAATTGGGGTGCATCTGCTGCGGGTCATGGGTAAAACAACTTGCCAAGGACAAGAGTATTATGGACCCCAAGATTGTACGGACTTGATGCATCTTTGTATGCCTTTCTGTGACTGACTCAAGACGCTTTTTCCAAAACTGTGAAATAGTGTGTTTCTTCTGAAATATCTTGGCTCAGTTCTCGTCGCGAGAAGAATCCCTTTAAGCTCCAACCTTCCAATTTTTGCACCAGCAGGGATAGTATCCAAGGGCTATAATATCGGAGCCTCCAATCATCGGTTGTCTCACAGATGGTATCATTAACCTGGATGCGGCAGTGCATCGCCATACGATTTATTCCCTCAACCCAATCTCCGGGAAAGTCTTCATGCCAGACCTCCACATGCCCATTGTCAAGCCGAACTGTTTTTTCACCCCATATTCCTATTTCGCTTTTTGGAGGGGCGAAGTAATGCTTATCCATATCAATAATGTACAGTCCGCCCTTTTTGAGATGACGTCTTACGGATTGGAAATGGCTCTTGATGTCTTCATACGCGGTAATGAGAGGGAAGGTCTCTGCCATAAAAATCGCACAGTCAAAACGCACAACACCTAGGTTGAAATCAACCACATCCCCCTGAATGAGTTCGATTTTAACCCCCGCTGTTTCCATGCGACATTGTGCACCTTCAAGCATATTTGGATTGATGTCGATGCCTGTAACGGAAAAGCCACCTTTAGCAAGAAGAATTCCATGTCCACAAGTCCCGCAGGCGAGTTCAAGGACGCTGCCTTTGGTAATGCCCTGCTCCGCCAGCAACCGCCGGATGGAATTGCCCTCTGTTTTAATCTGCTCAGCCGGTGAGCGAAGCACAGCATCGTAGACATCGGGAAAGTCGAAAATGCTTTGCATGTAGGTTCTCCTAAAAATCTGTAGCGGCGATATTCTGCATGAGGCTATAAGGCGGATGAGGTATCCATCGTTTTTTCGCCCATGCCATGTTGACGTGGGGCGGATTCTTTTCACCCGGTACCGGCTTATCAATATCCAGCATTTGGCGTTCAACTAGAAATAAGGTCTCGCCAACCAACACCTTAAGTTCATTCCACGCAGATTCGGCATCCACTTGGAAGACCGACCTCAATCTTTCCGAAAGATTGGGTGGGACAATTAGCATCTGCCGAATGAGCCAATCCATCCACTTGGCATGGGAGGTTGGATAGTAGACGCGGTTCAGCCCTGACAGACACGCTTCTGCTTCTGTAACACTGAGATGAATCGTAGAAACCATCAACGTACCCATGTAGGATTTTCCATTGACAGTAACCTTTTTGAGTTCCCACTTCTCATGTCCAGACGATTCCCCCAAGGACCAAAGTTCACCGCCAACGCTCTTGATGGCAGCTTGACGCACGCCAACGGATGGTCTCTCTGCCCAGAAGACACCGATTTCAAGATCAGAGTATTCGTCAGCACAGCCGCGAGAGACAGAGCCGCCAGCCAAAATTACCATGACTTTGGGGTTATCAGCGTAGAAGAACGCGATGTGTTTTGCTAGTGCAAGACCACCCTTGCTTGTTTTGGTCATAGCTGAATTCCTTGTCTTTCACCTTTGTTTATTCTCTTCACCTTCTATCATCTTCTCTATCAAAATGCCAGGTGAAGATTGTCCACGTGTCCGTCATCGTGTCATACCGACTCAATCCACGCTCCGTTCCCACCCAGAGGAAATCCCCATCTGGAGCGATGGCGAACACACGATTATGACTGAGTCCATCCTTCTGTGTGAAGTGTTTCCACATCGCCGTTGCCTTGTTGTAACACGACACGCCTGAATCGAACGTTCCGAACCATACGAAATCATCGCTTGCAGCGATACAGGTAATCTGATCGCTGGCTAAACCGTCAGACGGTGTGAAAGCTCTCCATTCTTCCGTCTTGGTATTTAACCTGCTGACACCGCCTGTTGCGCCAAACCACACCCAATCGCCATCAATACAGATGCTGCTCACTTCGTCGTGGTGCAATCCATCATCCTTCGTATAAGTTCCCCATATTCCCTTCTTCATGTCATAACGACTGACGCCTCTTTCTGTACCCACCCAGACGAAACGATTACCAACTGCAATACTGGTGACCCGGTTGTATACAAGGCTGTTGGCGTATTCTTGGGATAAGCGCATTGTGTCTACATCGTCTGCACGTGTAAAGGTCTCCCAAGCATTGGGGTCGTCCGAAAGCGTGTTGTATTTGCTCACTCCCTTCTCTGTACCGACCCACAAGGTACGTCTTCCCACATCAGCGACTTTAACAAATGTGTCAGCTAGACCGTTTTCTACGTCGTGTGAGTCTGTCCAATGCGCCGATTTGTCGAACCGTGCCACACCTTTGGCGGTTGCTATCCACAGGTATTTATCATCGGTAACGAGGGCATTCACAGGGGCTTCCACAATCCGCTTTTCTAGCCATCGGTCGTACCGCTTATCGTACCGCGTTGCACCTTCGTCTGTCCCACAATAGATGTAACGAGAATCGACAGCAATCGCGTGGACAACATCGGAAGGCAAGCGTGCGCTTCCTGTAAAGACAGTCCAGGTATCGTTTCGCATGTCGTAACGACTGATACCGCTGCCGCTGCCCATCCAGAGAAAACTACCATCCACCTTCAAAGTTGGATAGTGCACGCGATTGTCGAGCAGTCCATTCTCGTCCGTAAACACAGTCCAAGACGAAGATGCCTTGTCGTATCGACTGACTCCGTGGTTGTCACTGCCAAACCACACCACTTCGCCCGTTTCCTGTACATCTGTAAAATTGTTGCCGACATTCTCAGGATGCCCTCGAAAACTCTGCCACGTCTGATTGGCGCGGTGAAAACCGCTGGCCGGAGGGTTGTCGGTTTCTTCCCACCACCGCTGGTTATACAATACCCACATATAATCCACGCCGGAGATGACTTCTCGGACGCGATTAGAAGCCAAGCCTTTCTTGGCGTCAATGATGCCCCAGCTGTCCGTGTTTTCATCATACTTGCTTAAGCCGCTAGCCCACCCGTAAGCCCACACAACGTTATCGTCCACGGCGATGAATCCGATGGTGCCGCTCGACAAACCGTTCGCCGATGTGTATCGCCGCCACGATTGATTCTCCTTGTCGTAGCGAGCCACGCCCTCCCTCTGCGCGGGCACCCAAACATACCGAGCGTCTGCGGCGAGGCGTGTACGATATGATTCCATACCACCGGGTGCGATTTCCTTAAAAACCACCTGATAGGTCTCCCACTTATCGGTATCTCGCTGATAGCGACAGATGCGATTATCTCTCAAGATGACCCATACATCAACTCCATCGACCAACAATGTTGTCGTTTTATTCGCCCCCAGCCCATCTCTGGTCGTGTAGTGCCGCCACGTATCCGAGACTTTATGATATGCTAACACGCCGCCGTCGGTCGCAAACCACACACTATCAGCGGTCACCTCCATCCAATTGAGATGGGTAATATATGGCGTCTCACTATTTTGTCCGATTTCCATTACATCTTCCTTCATGTAATGCGTCCAGGTTTCTGTGCGTTTGTCGTACCGAATAATCTCTCCGTTGGGCGTGATCGGCCATGAAAGAAACCATACCCAATCGCCATCAAGCTCTGTACGGTGTATATTGCTGTGGCGCAGGACCACCGTCCGTTCCGTTGCGCGAATCGCTCTCCACGAACGGTTCTTGGGGGAGTATACGCCCAATCCGCCGATTGTCCCCAGCCAGACCTCACCATCTACCACACAAATATCCCGGACGTTTTCGTGTCCCATCGCCGCCCCCGGCTGGGTTAAGTCGAATTGCCTCCATCCACCTGATTCCTTTGCTGAAAGAGTAATCCACCTATTTCGAGGAAGTGCGCCCAACCCACCCGGTGTACCGACCCAAAGTGTGTCTTCGCTGAAAGCGAGTGTCCTGACGTTGTTATTCGGCAGCCCATCTTCAACAGTAAGATGGTGCCAGCTACTGTGGTGTGCATCATATCTCGAAAGTCCATTCTGTGTGCCAATCCAGATGACGCCATCTGCTGCCAAGACCGTGTTAATGTAGTCCGCACAACGCGATGGATGAAACTCGATTTGCGAATCAATTGGCTTGCTACTTTGCGAGTCTGTTAATCGCGCTAACCCGCGGTTCGTCGCAAGCCACAGGGAGCCGTCATCAACAGTGATGGCGTTTATCCAAGTGTCCTTCAGCCTTTCATAGATATGCCACTTGCCGCTCTTCGTGTCATATCGACAGAGACCATCGCGTGTGCCGACCCAGACCACTTGATTGACCACTGCCACATCAAGGACAAAATCGCTAGGAAGTCCGTGTTGACGCCGCCAGAATTTCCACCGATTATTCTGATACCGTCCCACTCCCTTTGATGTTCCTACCCAGATAGCGTCATCGGCGGCAACGACGCGAGTGATATAATTGGTCGTCAATCCTTGCCCCTTGGTGTAGGTGGTCCACTGCCCGGATTGTAGGTCAAACCGACTGAGCCCCATCGCAGTACCGATCCAGACGCCCCCATTTTCTTCTGCAATCGATTTGACATTGTCGCTCACTAAGCCTTCCGTCCTCTTGACGGTACTCCAAAGTCCACTAACCTTGTCGAATCGCGCCAGCCCGTCCTCGTAAGTGCCGAACCAGATATATTTGCCATCGACAGCTATCGCTGTGATATTTGACGATGGCAGCCCATCTTCTGCTCCGTAGTGAATCCACGTATCTGCCGGCTTGATGTATCTTTGAACCCCCTCATTCGCTGTGCCAATCCAGACATACAGACCGTCAACCAAGATGTAATTGATTTTATCGGTTTCAAGTAGATCGTTTCGTGTGTAGGTTTTTACAAACGTCTGCTCTGTGTTGCTGTATAGGCTCACGCCGGCATTTTTCGTGCCGAACCAGATGAAATTCTCATCAATAGCGATAGTTGTGACGTTCTCGTCCGCCAAACCCTCACTTTTGGTCAACTGTGTCCACGAATCGATTTTTTTGTCGTATCTAGATACCCCTTTGTCCGTTGCAAACCAGACATATTCGTCACCCACTGCGATATCGGAAATCTGATTGCTGGTCAACCCACCATCGTCGATGGTGCGAAGCGCCCAAACGTCAATCGCCTTGTTATATCGGCTCAAGCCTTGATCCGTGCCAAACCAGACGTAGTTTCCATCCACACCGATAGCCAAAATTCGATTACTTGGCAGACCGTCGTCACGATTGTAGGTCGTCCACTTGTCGATTTTGGGCTGATATTTTGAAACACCGGATTCTGTTCCAAACCAGACGGTATCTGCATCGACCGCTACGCTGGATACCTTGTTATTCGCCAACCCATCTTCCACAGTATAACTTATCCACATGTTTTCGCGTTTGTTGAAACGATTGACTCCTTTGTCAGTGGCGACCCAGATGTGTTCCGCATCTGCCGCGACCGCGTTAACCTGATCGCTTAGAAGCGCCGTTGTTGCCCAAGGTGCGTCTCGATCTATTACATCTGGCAAATCATCAGTCGTGGTAAAGGTGCATCCGACAAGGAATAAGAAAACAATGAACCAGCGGCAGTCAGAAGTCATTTTTCGCTCCTCAACTATCCAAATCCGTTTTCGATAGAATGAGTTCGGTTTTCTGAATGTGAAATTATACCACACGCACATAAAGCGCTCAAGTGAAGTACAGTGACCCTGTAAATTGCGAGTACAGGTCGTCGCAATATCTTTACGGATTATGGATTTTGCCGAATCCCAAGCCAAAACTGATTGAGCGTCCATGATCTCACGGATATGCGTCGAGGCTGCTGTCTCTTGGTATTTATCGTGTATTCCGGGAAGCTCAGGGGGGATTGTACCGAATCCGGTCTTTGTTACCGAACTGATTAACTTGGGTTGATGGCACCGGAATCTCGCAGAGATCTAGATTGACGTGCGGCACAGATGGGCTTCTCCTCCACAAAAGCATAGGATGCCTATGTCACAACCCATCCAATGTCCGTATGAAGAGAGGAACGGGAGGGAGAGGCACCCTTGCCGATTATCGTGTAGATTGAATTAGATTGGTCTACTGGATACATAACTTCCTTCGTCATGGGTGCCTCCTTTCTATTCTTCAACTTGCAATGAGCTACTTACGTTGCCTCCATTGCAAGTCGGCGATGATTGCGTCAACTTCCAATAGGGCGAACTGTTGAGAAAACACGGTTCTCTGTTTCTCGTGAGGAGATAACAAGAGGGAAACATTAACTTCAGCAATGCCGACCAGGTGTAGCTCATTGTCGCGATGCGTGTCTATGCTAGCTTTCGCTACAACACAGTTTCGGATGCACTTTCGCGGGTTTCGCGCGAAAGAAAAGCAACTTTTTTCGAGATGTTTGCATTGCTTTATGAATTGATTGGTGCTCAGATCAAAAGGTGAACTAAAGCAATCGCCTATGACTCCAGCCCAGCAAGGGGTAAAACCAAGGCGGTCTGTTACGCCGATTGACTTCTAAGTTTCAAACGGATGATTATTAAAATCCAAACGCCAAGCTAGACAAGGTATCACAGCAGTGAACAAAGGTGACGTCGTCGATAACAATTTGCACATCTTCATTTATCACGACCTTATCCCAGTTCTCTTGGTCATTATACATTGGTCTCTCCGGGTGACAGAAATGCCGGACCAATACAGTGCGCCCCACCTCAGTCACGTAGCTTTCGGTGATTGAGGCGTCGTGTCGTGCTTCTGTGACGGGTGTGACAAAATCAAATATGCGGAGACAGGTAAAGTGTCTTTTTCCCACCGTGACGGAGAAAATTCCCGCGGCAATTGTTTCCGTCGTGTCACTTGCTTCCGTGTTTTCAACACTATGAACCTGTTTTAATGAACCATCCGCTTGGCGCACGAAACGCCCCTGGTCCTCCACCTTGCGAAACATCTGTCCCCAGTTGAAGTCGAAATCTTTGTCAAGATAGGTTTCCAAATACCTCTTTCCGTCGTAAATTTCCGACACTGCCAGATACTCCACCTTTTCTTCGGTCGATCTGCCGTGTATCTGCCACTCTGACGGTATCCAGCCGATTTTGGGGTTCCATGTGTTAGCATCAATCTCAACCCCATCCACATCGTGCACGCGGCTCTGTCTGACCACTTGCATCTCATGGACCACTGTGAGTTTCCAATCCATCGGTTCATAGTTCGCACACAGAGAACGCTCGCCGATTTTGGGCACGATGAACCAACCTCGGAGTTCGGGACAATCCACAGAGAACGGCTCTGTGTTGGTCTGGGTGATGACAACTTCCGGACGACGAAGCGGGAACGGTTGCTTTTTAGTTCCTGGTTGGCGCGTCTGCATCTGACTTGTCCTCCTTTTATCAGAAATACCAAAAGATTCGCGGAGGTGAGCTCGTGCCTGAAATAGGCGCCGCTTGACCGTAGCTTCAGCGCAGCGGTGACGTGCGGCGATCTCGGCAATGGTAAATCCTTCAAGGTAAAAGAGTTGCGCGATGTTACGCTCGGTTTCCGGGACCTCTTCCAAAGCTTCGACAGCGTCATTGAGAAGATGTCTCTGCCGAATCTGCCTATGACCGAAACGGTCGATAAACTGAGCCAATTCCCCGGTATCTATCGGCTGGTCTCGCCGTTGAGCAGATTTTAGAAAGTCGTAGCAACGATTCCTAGCAATCCGAAGAAGCCACTGCCCGACAGTCTTTGGTTCGCGCAGATGGCGAATCCCGACCCATGCCTGCAAAAGCGTCTCTTGCAGCACATCTTCAGCGTAGTCACGATTTCCAAGCTGATATTGAATTAGCGCTACTAACTGCCGTTCATGCCGTCGGATTAGCTCAACGAATGCCCTTTCATTGCCCTGCGCGCTTAAGCGAGCCAATGTTTCATTCTCCAATTTTTCCACTGTGCCCACCTCCTCCATCTATATATAAAGGCGAAACACAAAGGGAAAAGGTTCTCAAGGGTCGTATCTTTTCTCGTTACGAGAAGCTGGCTGCCCACTTTCGAATCGCTGTTTTTCCGTGATTCAATCGTCATCTGTGTCTATCCGAAACTCACCCCAAACAGGGCGATGGTCGCTCACTGCAAGAGAAGCTGCTTTATCGTTATTTCCAAAGTCTGTTTCATCAAAACGGTCAACGCCACTCTCTCCAGTGTATTCAGTTACATGTAACGATTGGAAAAAGATGTTGTCATATAAACTAGAGTCCTTAATGTGGGATTTTGTTGGCAATTTGAACAGGTGCAACATTCCAGAAATTTGCATCAATGGCTGATAGGCTTTTTGGTCATCGGGGTTGCGATTGAAATCTCCCAGTAGAATCACATCCTGCTCTACGCCATTCATCTCCTGTACTGTCTGATAGACATCGGCTAATTCTTGTACCTCACTCCTACGTTTGGCAACCGTAGTACCCCAAATCACATGGATTACAATTGCGGTAAAGTCAAATTTGCCTGCCCTGAACGATGCGAAATACGGCTCACGGAAAAAAGTGTCGTGCGGGTCCGGGAACACCTTTCCATCCTCAAGGACGTTTACAATTTGTCGATCGAACAAAAAGGCATAACGTTCCTTTACTTTTCCGCCAACCCTACGGCTCATTAAGTAATCATAATCTTTACCCATAAGCTCCAATATGCGTTCTGTACGTTTTAGCACGTTTTCATCGCGCAACTCAACGATAGCGATAAAATCGTAATCTATCAACACGTTGGCGATAAGTTGTAACTCCTCGTCGTTTCGACTGTTATCACTGAAGATTCGGATATTCCACGTTGCTAAGCGGAATGTAGCTGTTATACTATTGATTTCATTTTCAGGATCGACTGGCTCAACGACATGTTCCGTAAATGGTCGATCAACATCTTCGGTTTCTGAACATCCTAGACATAGGGCTAATAGACTCGACAAAACAAACCATTTAATCTTAGGCTCGACTTTGCAACAGCGGATATTAAAATGACGATGACATTCCATACACAACTCGTGCGGCTTAGCGTAGAGTTTTACTCTGTTAAACCTGACCTAATACTTTACTGCTTCTGTCCTGTGGTAATCGTCTACGCAGCCGTAGGTTTCTGGTTTCAAAAACCGGTTGACTCTTGCGGATTCCTTATCTGTCGCACGAGGGGTATCGTCAGGAAATCCTTTAAGGGGAGGGAGCCCGCCCAGTGCAGATGCTGACAGCGGTAACAATGCAACCTTCGTCGGAGCGATTGTAAAACGGGAAAAAATGTTGGGCTTGTTGGGGTCGGAATGGCGAAATACGCGGTTTTAAGCCTTGACTTGTATGAAGAAATAACGGAACTGGGCGTGCTACGTTTCACGTTTCGAGAAAAGCAGGTGCAGCGTTAAGATGCCGATCGCGAGCAGCAGGAAGAACCATGAAAAACTCTGGTAGCCCCACCACCGCAAGGTTGTGTCTCCCCAATCGCCCCAACGCCCCGTCGCCTTGTTCGTAAGGTCTGACTCTTCCTGGTGTAGTGCGTTTGAGGCGAACACATATCTGCCTGTGTCGGTCAGAAATTCGTAGACGCCGACCGACTTAGTCTTGACGTTTATCGTCCGGTCCACCACAGGTTGTTCCCGCATCGCGCCATTGGGTGAAACAACCTGCACAGATTCCGTACCCAGCTCGGTTGTCAGCACAGCGGTTTCACCTAGCCGAAGGTTGGCGCGGTCTAATCCGGGGGTTTCGGAGGCACGCCACTGAAGGAGATTCCACATCAATGCGGGCCAGTTAGGAGAACGTTGGAGGGTTGACAGGTCCGGACGAAGGCGCAATCGGAGTTCGTGACTGCCCGTGAAACGCTCTGTATCTGTCAATAGCGGGACGTTTCCGGCGGTGATAATTGGGCGCCCCATAAACGCCTCGGTCACACCGGCGCCCCACACGACGCCGTTGAACGAAAGCCCCTCGGTCAACGGGTGCCTCTGATCGACGACAAATGGACCGAGATAAGCCGACGCCTCCGGTTCGCTGATTACGTACATATACCACGCCCCCGAGAAGACATCGGATACCGTTGTATCATCAAGAAACACCAACTCGGGGCGGCCAATTGCCGGGGTACTTCTATCCGTTGACGCGAGCGCATTCTCAACTAACGAACGGATCTGCGGGTCTCGAATACGGACATCCACGCGCACCGGCTTTTGGCGTTGCGGCAAGAGCACAACTTCGTTGTCGATTGCAAGCGTATCATCGCCGATTCGCGCTCGTAACGGCGGCGCCTCCGGCAAAAGGTTCATGATAATCCGGTGTGTCGCCATCGGACCGAGTTCGAGAGTGGAACGGCGTAGCGGTGAGGTAGGTTGTTGCACGGTGGCGCCATTAGCGGTTACAACAAACTCTGTAGCCCTCGTGTTCGGTGAGAGATTGGTAATTTCAAACAGACAACGTTCACCCGTATCGGCGGCAGATCGGGTCGCGTTGACGAACGCGACGTTCGGTTGACGGATTCCGAAGCCCCACCACTGAATGCGCTCCCCGTCCAGCGTTTGGGAGGGCGGTTCATCGGTAAGGACTAGGATGGGAGTCTTCGGTCCCCCAAGTTCGGCGGCGAACGCTATCGCCCCCCCTAAGTCCGCAAATGGCGAAAGACACCTCCAGTCTTCAAGCTGCGCGGTTGCTTCACGCGCGGTTTTCGCCGCTTCACTCAAAATCTGCGGCTCTGCACCCGCGAGCACGTAGCGCACCGCGTACCGGCGGTTTACAAGCGGATTCAACCCTTCAGTGTCAAGCTCCTTCTCAAGCGCAGCAATCGCCCGACTCCTAGGGGTATCATCGGCGCCAGCCAGCATTGAGTAGGAATCGTCGAGCACGACGATTAGCGGTATCGCGCCCCGCGCTGTCCGAATGATTGGGGCTGCCACTGCGAGAACGAGCAGTAAAATGGTGAGCAACTCCAGAAAGAATAGGAGCGGTGTTTGCAACCGCTCGACGCGCAAACCGCCTTTACGCGCCTGTCGCTGGTTCACCCACAGCATCAAGCTGGACACCGGGTACCGACGCGATCGGGTGCGTAGCAAATAGATACCGACAAGTCCAGGAATTGCCAATAGTGAGAGGAAGCCGAGTGGGTGTGTAAAGATGGGAATCATAGGTCATCTTGGTGCCATTAGGGCACCTTAGAAAGCAACTTACGAAAATAAAGACTCGGTCTCCGATAAATTTTCAAAAAAGCGGCAGGGCTGTCATGTAATTTCCCTTTGGACTGAATGTGGGGCGAATAGGGTCGCGTTTTTTTCGTTTCCTTGTTAGTGTCAACATCTACCATGCTTACAAATCGGTAGTAGTAGTCATCAAGAAATTCTTTCTCTAGCCAGAATTCCCTTCCAATACATTTACAGTAACTCACAAAACATAGGGTGCCTTTTAGTTGCTCAATGACTTCCTTTGGGGATTTGTAGTTGCTTTTTTGAGTTTCAATACATACGATCCACTTTCTTGAATCGATGGATATAATCACAAAATCAGCACGTCTGCGCTCGCCCTTTGAACCCTCAAAGAGTTTAAGCGAATCTTCGAAAGCTTCCGCTCTGATGACAATTGAGTCACGAGGTAGACCTTTGATCTCAACAATTGTCCCGGCTTGCTCATCTTTTAGTTGGACAGAGGACTTACCTTGCCCTTGTTGTAACGGGACTTGCGCATCAGGGACGAGCATTTCCTGTAATATTTCAATATCATTCACGAACCTTACTCCGCACCCCACACGATGTCTTCTAGAATCTTATTCATGTCGTCAATGGTCTCGTCAAAGCTAGGCGCTTCAATGCCAAGCTCTGGGTCAATATCAGCTGGCACGAGTGTATAACCCCTTCTCCGTCTCTTCTGCCCCTCCTCTAATGGCATCAACTCCTCTTGAGCCATGTAGACCTTGACTTGATTTGAACAGATTAACTCAGATTGTCGATAGCCGTTTTCTTCGGCAATTCTTTTCAGATGTGGCTTGTCGTGATTGAGCATGATGAGGGTGTTTAGTTCCTTAACAATGTAATCGCTGTGGGTGGTGATAAAAACCTTAACACCCAAATTCACTAGACGCGCAAAAAGACGGGCGATGCGGCGTTGGTTCTCTGGATGCAGGTTTAATTCCGGCTCGTCTACCATAAGTAAATCGCCCTTTTGAGCAACATGACGCAGATAAAAACCGATATCCAAGAGTGAACGCACAGCGCTTGAACTTTCCACCATCGTCAATTTAAGTCGCGTACCCTTGGGGATGAAGTAGAGTTGATCGTCCTGTGTTATAGCATATTCGCCACCGATAATGTCAGCAAAGTGTCCCAGTACTTCGGACTGTTCCTTAGCGATGTAACTTTTTCTTTTTGTAATGTCCTCAAGTTGGCGTATAAAATCCACATTCTCTTCTACTGGCAGAGGGTAACTTTGGTAGGCTTTGAATAGTAGTTCTCTCGGATTAATCTTCTTGTCAACTCGCCCCATTTCTTCAAGAAGGCGATTTCGAGCAAAGTTGAGTTCTTTCCGAAAAATAGCCACTCCAGTGCGTTCGGCGGAGGAGATAAAGGGGCTAGGGAAACAGTCGGAAAAAATAACTTCCTTGAGAATCAGGCTAATAGCCGCTTCGGTATAATCAGGATCGAATTTTCTTTCACCGTCTCTTTTCACCGCCAAAGTGATTTTCAGCTCCTCACTACCCTTCTGCTTTGAATAGGTCAAAAAACCTTCTTCGGTGAGCCCGATTTCGCGATTAAACTCCGTATGGCGTATGTCAATTACCCCCGTCTCGATTTGAAACTCACTTCTACTAAACTGGCCTTCAGATGCTGCAAAAATCCTATCTAGTTGGTTGGTATATCTCGCATACATGTCAGCAAGCAGCCGATCGGCTTTCTCGACATATTCGCCCAACCCAATCTTGAGGACTCCATCTGTAAGCAAGCTTTGGCGTTGAGTATCCAACCCCGCAAAGAAAATCAGTTTACGCCAAGAATTCAAGAAGCCGTATAGTGCATAGGTCGCATAGGTTTTGCCGGTATTATTTTTGCCGCAGATGATGGTCAAATCACCCAGAGAAAACTCTGCCTGCTTTAACACTCCAAGATTTTTCAAACGTATTTTCATACTCACGTCGACACCTCCACAATCGTCATCGTATCATTCCCAAAGATATCCACCACCTTGACAGCGAGGCTTGCGTAAGGTAGGTCAAGGATTATTTTTGCGAAGTCGTAGTGAGAATCTGTCAATTAACGCAGCAGAGATTTATTTGCAGTCAAAACGGGGATTACTTGACTTCTGAAATCGCTGTCATTGGTTATCAGTGTCAGTCCGTTGGTTTTGCAGAGTTCCGTTATAACTTGGTCATTGAAATCAGAATTGCCGTGGGCATACTCATCAAGCAAGTCATCAAATTCCAATGTTGCAAAGCCACTTTCTATCAGTAAACAATGCTTCAGAATACGCTTGACATCGGCGACAATACCTTGAGCAATCGGTTTGAAACGTCGGCTTTTGCGAAACTTTTTGAAATCGCCCATAGGCCATGGGAAAAATTTCGACTTCTCTCTGGCACATACGTTGATAAATTCTGAAACGACGAGGACATCAATATAAATTTCGCTTTTTGCATTCAAAATACGGCTAAAAGCCGTGGAGTAAATCTTCACCCAACGATTCCCCGGTTTCTGTGGGCCGAAGATATACACCCAGATATTGGCATCTAGAAACAGTTTGTCTTGGGATGTGAAGTAATGCCCCGCCACTGCATTAGGCTTCATCGTCTTCATCTCCCAGCGTTTCTCGAACCACTTGGTCGAGTTTTCCTCCAACCACTTGGTCAAATCTTCGCGGTTCTTTGAAGTAAAGCTTGGCTGTGTCAACGACACGTTTCAACAACGAAAGATCATCTGGCTCGACATCTTCTACCTTCAGCTGAGCACGAATTTGTTCCTCACTAAATGTGCCATACAACTGACCTATTGCGGCATTCAGAAAAGCTGAGGTCAGCGCAGTGACATTGTGAAATGAGAGTGCGACAGACCGATCCGCTTTAAGAGCGGCGGCGAGGCGGTCATAAACCTTCTGTCCATCGTCGGAAGCGACGCAAAGTGGACTGCCTACGGTCTCAAACATGGATATCTGAATATCTTCTGGCAAGGCTATCTCCTTAAAAAATGTTATCTGCGGTTAATTCAGAAGCAAGTCCGTAAACGTGTTTATCCGCCGTATTGATTTCCACATTTACCACTGTACCGGGAAACGGATAACTTAGTAGCTTGGTTACGGTTTCAGTGTTCCTCCGCTGCCAATAACCGGCATCCGATACAATCTGGATGCAGCCACCATTCAAGTCAATAAACTCACAAAGAATCTTCAATCCCAACCCGCCCGGCACGTTGCCACGCTTGGTTGTATTACGCTTCGCAGTGGCCCAGTTTATTGCTTCTTCCGGTGGAAGTTCAAGCCCGATATGATTTTTTATATTTTGACGCATGCCAACCCCAAGATCGGCTACCGTGAAATCAAGCCGATGTTGCCTAGGGAAAAACTGCCCGCAGCTAAATATCCCCATGTCAGTATCCGAATGTAATACTGCATTGCTGAAAATCTCGAAAATACTTTCGCGAAATTTCTTCAACAAGCCAGGCAACATTTTAGGTATCTCCGAACGATGAATCAACTCATTTTCAATATAACCAGAGAAATAGCGGTCGTCTTTGACATCAAACCGTTGATAAGCAATGGTCGTTCCCCACCAGTCGTGAAGTTTCACACGCCCGTAGTGACTCATAAAGCCGTTTTTTGACAGAATTGCATTGACGTGTTGTTGAAGGTGGATTAATCTGACTGTGTTTGCGTTTTTGCCCAAGCTATAGAGGATTGCACCGAACGCCGCACACATATCGGCATCAAACCACTGAGTTGACCCCATGTCAATCTCAATAATATCAAAGATGCACTCTTTTGTCTGGGCATAGAGGTTCGCCAATCCTTCAAAACTTGCGTAGTTGTGGTGAATCTCTGCTGGCAGAGAAAATCTCAAACAGACACCTCCACAATCGTCATCGTATCATTCCCAAAGATGTCTATGACTTTGACAGCGAGTTTGCGGCGTCCCGGTCTGCATTCATGGGCGACGCTAGTCAATTCTAAAGAGCGGTCCTTCTTGGTGCGGAAGCTCTGCCACTCATTTTCAAAGATGTAATCGCCGGTCCACTGCTCTTCCCATTCCTCCGTCTCAGGATGCTGGGCGCGGATGATTTCGCGTTTGCTCTCGAAGTCAAAATCCACAGACCAGTAATCGATCCAGTCCGTCCAGTTTATAGTCAACACTTCGCGGCTGAAAACCCCGTTTGCATCTCGGCTCACTTTCACAATCTGCCCCTTGTCCACTATGGTTCGGCTGCCCTTGTTTTTGAGCCGCTGCTCGGCGTCGGTATTGGCATCCTGCGAGTAAAACACGGAAAAATTGGTCAGTTCCACCGCTACGGTAGGAGGTGTGCCCATCTTGCCAGGGTCTACCAGCGGTTTGACTTCAATATACGCCACATCGTGGAACACCACCTGATTTCGCTCCACCGCCCGCTTGTCGAACACATCGGCGGGAATGTGTTTTGGCAGGAGGTCAATGCCTTTGCGCTGCGCCTCATCTAGCAGGTTGGGGAACAGTCCCATCTCAAACTCAAAGCCGAGGACATCCACTCGCGTGATATGGTTCTTGCGACATTCCAAGATGAGCTCTTCAATGAACAGTCGCGTTACCGGCAGATTAACAGGTCCCACCGCCACCAGTCGCCCGGCTTTCACACCTTGAAAGGCGGGAAAACCGTCCGTTTTTTCGGCAGCGTAAGCACGCAGGATGAGGTTGATGAACGCCTCCTCCTTCTCTTTCAATTGCTGTTGCTGTTCTTCCTCGCGCAGGTTTGGATTGACACCGATATAGTGCTGACGCTCGTACCTGCCAAGGTTGAGAATCTCAAAGGCGCGGTAGTCCTCCCCGTCCGCCTTGCGTTGACGTTGGACGCCAATCATCCGCTTTCGCGTGGTGTGGATGGCGAACTTACCGAGATCCGTGGCAATCCACTTGCGCCCCAGCTTTTCAGCGACAGCGGCGGTCGTGCCGGAGCCGCAGAAGAAATCGGCGACGAGGTCGCCCTCGTTAGAAGACGCTTTGATGATGCGATTGAGTAGGGCTGCAGGTTTTTGGGTAGCATAGCCAGTTGCCTCCTTTGCCTGTGAGTTGATAGGGATAATGTCTGTCCAAATATTATCAGGCTGAACGCCTTTTCCTTCGTGAAGATAGTGCTTGATTCTTGGATTAGCATTAGGATTGTCAGGAAATCGAACCCTCCCCATTGATTTAAGTTTTTCGAGACGTTCTTGTGAATATGTACCAATGTCAATCCAATAGTATTTTCCATGCTCATCTACTTGATTAAATCGTTTCTTATAATCTTCAGAGTACGGCAGATACACAGAATTAAAAATGTACTGGTTAGACTTTTGATAAATTAGAATTAAATCGTCCACTGACAGAAACTTCTTGGATGCGGCTTTCCGGATGCTGGAACGTTTCCATACAATTTGACAGAGAAAATGAGCAAAAATATCTTCCAAGATAGATCTCAAGTAGTGGTTCACTCTCCAGTCACAATGCACATAAATACTCCCGTCCTCCGCCAGCAAATCCCGCATCAGAACCAGCCGTTCATAAATCATGGCGATAAAAGAATCCGCGCCTTTACCCCAAGTGTCGCGGTAGGCAATCTCTTCGAGGATGTTCGGCTTTTTAGTAAAGGTATCGCCGCCAATCTCAATATCCATCGAAAAATCTGCGCCGACATCAAAGGGCGGGTCGATATAAATTAGCTTGAGCCCGCCCTGCGACTCAATCTCTTCCCGCAGGGGACCGTTCTTGAGCGATGACAAAATTAGCTTGTTGTCGCCCCAAATCAGTTTGTTCGTCCATCCCTTGCGTTGACGTCCGCGCTCGTCAAAAAGGTCTAGTTGCAAGGATGTGTCGGAGGTTTTTTCGGCGCGGGGTTCATCCACGAGTTCAATTGATTGAAAGGGAAGGACGATGTTGCACACCGTGTTGGTCTTGCCGTTCCAAACCAATTCCACCTCGCGTTTGTCCTCAAACAGCAGAAAGCGGTATTTGTCAGGTAGCGGCTTGTCTGCTTCAAGGTGGCGGATAATCTCTTGTTGTTCCTGTACCGTGAGTCGTGGCATCGGTTTCTCTCAACTATGTTTATTGTTTATTTTTTTGCAACAGGGAGATAGTATCGCAACAAAATTAACCTGCCTTGGTTTTCTCTTTGGTCTCTTTTTTCGTCTGAATCGCCATCCACGATGTACTTTCCGTTGCTATTAATACTTCAACTCTTTCTACGAAAAGCTGTTCTTTATCCTCGGCAGAGGCATATTCAAGCGCTCCGGCATCATAATAATGCTTCTCCTTCTTTAATGCTTCTGCGATCGTTCTGTAGTTAACCCAATTCTCTTGATATTTGAAGGTCTTTAACCCCGTTGTGGCAATCGCCAGACCAATTGCCAGTATAGCAGTAATCCACTTGAGTCGGTCTGAATGTGCTACGACTAATGCTGGGACCAAAGCTGAAAGTACAATGGTTGGCCATTGAAGCCGTTGATACCATCGCTTGTTCTGCAGAGATTGGTTGTCATACCATTTAAGTTGGTTTTCATAACGGTCTGTCAAGTATTGTTCAAATTTTTGTTTTTCCATTTTATGCAAGCTTCCGAATTGCGCTTACGATTGTTGGCGTATTCCATCCAACGATTTCATTTGCTGCATCTTGAACCGCCTTCGGCATTTTCTCCGCCGCCCACGGTCTTACGCCTAAAATGGATTTATTCAAAGACTTTGCATAGTTAATCTCAAATTGAATCCAATCACTATATGCTACATACATACCACCAAGAATGATAACAACCTCTACGGGTCGTATCTGTTGGCGTAATTCTTCTTTCAATTTCGTGTTATTGTTCGCATCAACAGGATCATGTTCAGGGACGCTGTAGTTTGCGTACAAAAAGTTCGGCGCCTCGCCCAATCGTTTAGTTAACCGATAATAATCCCTATTGTATTGCCAAGCGTGGCTAATAAAGATTCTATAACGATGCAACTGTGGCATTTTTACCCTCCTTAGCGGGATTAACGACAGAATTTCAGTTACACCGGGCGATTACAAGAGGATCTCCCGTCGCTATTGTAAATGCTTTTCAATTGCTTTGCCCGGCTCTGTCATCAATAAAAAGTATGACTTGTCTGTTCCCTGAATGATACCTTCAATTCTTTCAATGAAGGAGCGTTTCTTTGATTCTGTGTCACCAGCGCAATACGCCCCTGCGTCATTTAGAAACAGGTACTTTTCAGATTTTATCTGCTCTGCAACCAAACGGAACTTCTCCCATTTCGCCCCAAAATTGTAGAACTCCTGGATCTGGTATGTAGCAAGGACAATCATCGTGAGAACCAATGCCCCAAGCCCCACATAAACCTTGTATCGTGCCGGCGCAGCGAATGTCAACGCGATTGCCAATGAAGTGAGAACATTGCACGTAATTGTAGTCATTCGCAGAAACCTATATATTTTCTGGTTCCGACGTGCATGCTGGTCAAAGTATTCTACTTGGTTATCAACTCTATCGGTTATGTACGATTCTAAATTCATGAAAGTCTCCTTTTATTAATTTTTGTGGTAAATGCGAGGTTACAACCCAACGCTCCACAAAACATGTTAATTGAAGTGAAAAACGAAAATCTACCGTTAACCAAAGCTACGAAACGCGGTTTTTAGGAGGTGCTTCCACCTGTACACGCTTGGCGAGAACTCGCTAGAAAATCATCTGTGGAAATCCCAATCTTGCCAAAGTTCTAATCGCCTCCGTTTTGGGCACAGCAACCGGGAAACGCGGCATCAGACAGCAACCCCCGCTTCTTCTATGAATACATCTAAGACGGGTTCTTCAGTCTCAAGCACTTCTGTCCCAAACGTCTCAATATGAAATTCAATCGCGGAGGTCACGTCAGCTACAGCGCTTTCGTAGGTATTACCTTCCCCCGCGACAACGCCCTTCAGACCGAGTGGATAGGCGACATAACCATCTGTGTGCTTTTCAACGATAGTCTTGAACGATTGCATTTCAGTTTTCCCCTCCTTTTCTGTTGATTGATGTTATAAAACGAAAATTCTTCGTTGTCTACGTTTACAGCGGCGCGCCCCATTGATTTAGGTCGAGTCCCATCCGCGCTTACTTAAGGCGAGTCATTCGAGTGCAATAATCGGGTTTTTACAAACCAGTACAACCACGGAACGCTGATGACCGCACCGATTGCCCCATACCACCAACCCGATCGAAACTCCTCGATTGTTGAGGCACCTGAGAACCCCTCGACATCTCCTCCCATGAACCAGACGCAAAGTATCACGAATACCACCACAAAGTTATTGCCGATATGAATGAGAATGGGACCGACTAGCGACTTTGTACGGAGACAGAGAACACTCATGATGACCGAACTGACAATGTTCCCAAGTAACTCTGCGTGCAGCATACTGAACAGTATCGACGCCTGCACAATTCCTCGTTTCTCGCCGTATTTTTCGCACCACCGATGCAGAATGAACCCGCGAAAGACAATCTCCTCGACAATCGGCACCAAGAGTGCAATGGTGAATGCCTTTGTACTGTTCACCAATATCGCGTCTAGAGAAAATCCCCCAATGAAATCAAGGGGTTCCGCTTCGAGCAGTCACCAAGAAACGACTCCCGGGGCTACGTAGGACAACGGCAAAAACAAGAGACACACTCCCACAAAATGGAGACCTACGTTTGGAATCCCGAGACTCAGATAAATCCATGCCTCTTGCCTATTTGGTGATGAGCCCAAAATCCCTTTCCTTCCGAGATTCTGTCCCCAAATCAGCCAAATCAGGAAGCCGATGAGACCGTATGATACGACACCACAGACTGCGTTCTCAAGCGGTTGATTCAAATCGAAGACGAAAATTGGAGCAACCAGCCCCACAATCGAAACCAGAATCACCCACCGCGCACGAACGTAGCCGTACGTATAGTTCAGCAAACCTGCCTCGCATGCCTAACGAGCCGAAGAACCGCAGGCAATGTCATTAATACCCCCAGCGAAATCTACGGTATTCGCCCGCATAGGTTCCTAGCTTTCCTGACCCTATTTGAAAGACCTCCGTCAGGATGGTCTCTGTCATCTCTGACGCTCGCACTACATCCGAACCTAATTCTGCCTCTATGAACATATGCGGCGCTGTGCCTGAATATGAGACTTTGCGTTCTACCGCATCCTGGAGCGGCTCCATCTCTTCAAGCCGTTGCCTTTCATGGCGGGCGATCCGAATATTGTGGAACTTGTATTTGTCCGCGATAAAGAACCTCGCCGATGTTTCGGGCAGGATACACGGTATTGAAGCCGAGACTGGAACTAACACTGCAATGCTCCCATCTTCACGCATCCGAAAACGCACGAACCCGTTCCCGCCGCTAAAAATTGCCTCTCCCTCTCCAGACTGTTGTAGGGTTGACAAAACTGATTCAAAATGAGCAAGGCGAATAGTTGGGATTGTGTTCAGACTGAATTGGACCTGATAATCCTGAAACGACTCCTGTTCACGCATTCCTAGGAAATAGATTAGAACGAGACATACAGTCGTAACAACACCAACCGCTATGCCGTAGGTCTTAGTTCTGCCGTTCACCGGAATCCCTTCGGTTCTTTTTGAATCCATCCAGCAGTTGCTGAAATGTTTTCGGTTGATACGTCCGAAAGCTTTCTTCGTCTACGTAGACACAGTCGTAAACCGTGTCTCCTTGAACGCTGTTGACATCCTCGCACCACTGCCGCAGTCGGTGCATCTTGGGCGCGACATCCAGATCTTCTCGCCCCTTGGTCTCGGCGATAATCACCCGTCCATCCGTCGTCTTCACGATAAAATCGGGGTAGTAGTTGGAAATGTCGCCATCGGCGGTGACGTAATCAAGCTTGAAACCCACCGCGAAATAATTTTTGGAGAAGGACACCACATCGGGACACTTTTCCAGAAATACGGCAAAGTCGCGTTCCAATTGACTATCGCCAATCGTTCGGTTGAACACAGATTTTTTCGGTGTCAGATAGGGTTGATTTTTGACGACGAAGGGGCGCGTATGCCGCAGCTTGATTGAATCGCTAATCTGAGCGTCCCCCTTGTCTTGAATTGTGAGGTCGTTAATCGCTCGCTTGAAGGTTTCGATTACGGTTTTTGTTGCCGCAAGCTCTGACAGATTGCGTAGGGTATTAAGAGAATCTAACGCCACCGTGCTGCCGAACAGGTGGTTCTCAATGAAACTCCTCACCTTGGGATATAGGATGTCGTAGCCGCTTACCAATTGTAACTCTTTCATGAGGGTCTGAGCGAAATACCCAATCACACTCCGATAATCCGCAACGCCGGCGCTATCCATCTGTGTGGTGTGTGTGACCTCACCCGTTGTCATGTCCTTGAACACGATGGCGCGCTGCGGGTCTTCGCTGAACTCCCGATAGGGCACAGGTGTGAAATTGAAGCGCTTCACGTCTAATTCGACTAGATTCTTGTATTCTCGATAAACTCTCCCCGTTAGTTTGAGAATGCTGATATCTAACGCATCAATGTCCTTGTTGGGGTTGTCTTTATCTACTTCAATCACTAGCGGTGTTATAGGGACGGTGTCCGCACCCATAGCTCGGCGTTCCAGTTCCACGCCTTCCGCTTGGATCGACTCGACGAAGTCCATAAAGGCTTCAGTGCCGATGACGCTCACAGACTCATTCACTCCGTCGAGGTACATACGGCGGAGACCGCGCCCCAGGGTCTGCTCCGGTAGTATGTTGCTCTTGGCGGAGTAGGCGCGCAGCCCCACAATGGTAGTCACATTTTTGACATCCCAACCCTCTTTGAGCATTAAGACCGAGACAATCGCCTTGTACGGGCTCGCCATGGAATCAATCTCGTTCGCCTGTTTCCGCAGTGCCTCCAATTCCTCGCTCTTCTTACCGGATGCCGCTTCGGAGATTTCGCCGTTTTTCTTCGTGTGAATCACCAATACGGCATCTTTCAAATCGAGATAACGGTTTTCGAGATACTCGGCGACCTCGTCGCAGTTGCGCGTGTCATCGGTCATCACAAACAGGATGGCTTTCTTGCCCAGCTTTTCATGCTCTGCATACGCTTTGCGCCATTCGATCACGCCGAGTTCCAAGTAGTCCGCATATTTCTCGGTGTATTTCGCACTCTGTCGCTCCACAAGCTTGGCTCTGCTCGGTGCGTCGGGCAGCACTGGGTGCTTTACCACATCTTGTGAAATTGCTTCCACAAGCGGATAATCCGACACCGTCTGCACAAAAATCGCGCCGTTGTTGTGCTTGGGCGTCGCGGTGACATCCACTTGCAACGCCAGTTCGCTGCCTTTCTGCAACAGACGGTTATGGATGTCCTCAATCGACTTGAACCAAGCGAGCCTCGGGTCGTGGATATGATGCGCCTCATCGTTCAGCACCATCAGTTCGTCAACCTCCCGGACGATATCCCCGAGGTCTACCTTTGAATCTGTGGTTGCACCCGTCGGTCGTCTGCCGAGGAAGTAGTCCATCGTATTGTCGTCATCGGGCGATGCTGGGGATTGGTCACTGGAATAGACGCGGTGGATATTGGTCAGAAAGATGTTGCCCGTGGGGCGGGTAGCGCGCACCTCGTCCTGCCGATGCAGGGTGAGTTGAAAATCGTCGCGCCAGTTGCGACCGTCAAATCCATTGTTGGGCAACACAGGGTCGGTAAAGAAGACACGCAGTCCCTGAAAATCGTGATAGATTCGGTCGAGCACAATGATATTGGGCGCGATGACTAGAAAGTTGCGCGAGAGTTCGGAGTCGGGTTCATACAGCTTGTGGAAGAAACTCCAGGCGATTGCAAGGCTCATCACCTTCGTTTTACCCGTCCCCGTTGCCATCTTCAGCACGAACCGCCGCCAAGTTTCGTCGAACATCCCGGTTGAGATTGCACCGGAACTGTCAAATCGCATTAAGTCGTATTTGTCCTTCACCCGGACGACATCGTATAGGTAAATTACAGTTTCCAGCGCCTCGCGCTGGGCGAAGTAGTATTGAAACTCGCTGATTTCCCCACCCGCACCTTCCAGCAAGTGGGGCGTATTGAACCACCAGTTGAGAAGCGATCTGCTCGTTTCGGGTGCGTCTCGGTAGCCGTCGTCTCGCCACGCTCTGACTTGGTTGCGTATCTTGTGAACGAGTGGGGGAATCAGTTTCCCGTAGACAGTTGCCCGCAGTGCTTCGTCGGCTGGAAACCAGCGTACTGAGGGGTCGATAATGACATGTGGAGATTCGGGAAAATCCGGATGTAGCGCCATGATTACCCTCGCCGTTTATTCGTGGATCGCTCGGTTTGATATGCTGCGGTTTTTCGTTTCGTCGCTGCGGTAATCTAGTTACAATATTTCACTCGTCGGCTTTTGCCTTCAACTGATAGAGTAGGTTCAGCGCTCCCATTGGGGTCAACTGATTGAGGTCGAGATTCTGGAGTTCCTCGACAATCGGGTGCGTTTTAGGTGTGAATAGTGCGAGTTGTAGGGAGTCGCCTTGAAAAGCAGACTGTGATAGTCGGCGGCGAGGGCGTGGCGCTTTGGGCGCCGCCTTCGGTAGGCGATCCGAAGCATCCCCCTCAACGCTCAGATTATGCTGTTCGAGAATCTCTAGAATCTGTTGTGCGCGCGCAATTACAGCCAGCGGTAATCCGGCGAGACGTGCGACATGAATACCGTAGCTCTGATCGGTTCCACCCTCCACGACCTTTCGCAGGAAGGTAATCTTCTCACCGTCTTCGTGGACAGCAACGTTATAATTTTTGACATGCTTATACTTGCCCGCCAACTCGATGAGTTCGTGATAATGCGTGGCAAACAGCGTTTTCCCGCCAATCTTCTTCTTGTCCAAGATATATTCTGCCACCGCCCACGCGATGCTCAACCCGTCGAAGGTGCTGGTACCGCGCCCGATTTCGTCGAGGATAATCAGGCTCCTTGGCGTTGCATTGTTCAGGATATTCGCGGTTTCGTTCATCTCGACAAGGAAGGTACTTTGCCCCATTACGAGGTTGTCTGACGCCCCAACACGTGTGAAAATCCGATCCACAATCCCAATCTTTGCCGCCGATGCCGGCACAAAGCTACCCATCTGCGCAAAGAGCGTGATGAGGGCTGTCTGACGCAGATAGGTCGAATTGTGGTTCACGAACCCGTTGGCGACAAATGAATGACTCTCTTCCACTGAAAGGTCATAGACTTCTGCCGCGCCGGGGGTTATGTCCACGATTGAATCGTAGACGTAACGACCGTTGGCTGATGTTTGCCGTTCGGAACATTCGACATCACTGTGTCCGGAATATCCGATCAAATGGATATGTTTGGCGTCGTTCCGTTTGCGCGGATGTCGAATGCCGATCTGCCCGCAAAATGTCAATGCATCAACCCCAGCGATGGAGATCCGGTAGTTCCAGTTGCCAGTGTGACTCGCTTTCTTCTCCTGAAGCGAGGACACAACCCCAAAGTTAAGTAGAAGCGTATGCACCTGTTTAGCGAGAAGAAGTGACGGTGTAAAAAGGGTGATATTGCCGTTTGCATCAACATCGCTAGTTGTGTCAAACAGCCCTTGCAGGAAAGCCGAAACGATGGTCTTCGGTGCGCCCAAGATGGCTGGTGGAACGCGCACCGCGGCGGCATATCCCAGTACCAACGCTTCAAAGAATAGCCGAATCTGCAGTTCGCTCACCCGATCGTTGGAATGCCTTGATTTAGTCGTAGGCTCCGTGCAGTATCCGAATTCCGCCTGCATAATCCGTCTAAATTCCCGTCTGAGAGACGTATCTCTAGTTACCAGCGATAGTGCCTTTCGTTCGGTCAATACGCCATCGCCAACCAACAACCCCATCGCATATGCCAGATCCGGCGTCAGGCGGGGGGGCATCGAGCGCGGGGTCGAATCCCGTGGCGCCCCAAGGCGGTTCACTTGAGATTGCATATTGGCTGCACCCGGCGTTTCAAGCGTCTCACAATTGCCCCACAAATCAATCTGACAATCGATTGCAACGGAGTCGCTACTCTCAATTTCCCCCAGCGGTTTCCAATCCTCTGTACCGCACCGCCGGCGCACCCAAATCCGGTGCTCGGGTGTGCCCTCTAATTCGTAACCCAATTTGGTGCGGATGCGGACGGTTCGACGCCGCCCACCAACATAGAAATGGGTCGCATGAGCGTCACCATTGAGCCCCTTGACGCGATAACTCACCGGCGCAAATGTGTCCACTGCAACTTCACCGGGTTGAAGAGACGCTATTGGGGCAAGCCCGGCATCGGTGAATACCAGTGTGTCACCGCGAACACATTTGCCGCTCATATTGGGTCCCGTGATAATGTGCATTTGACCGTCACGGCAGTTCAATGCGGTGTCGTTGGGAACAAATCCCTCTTGCGTAAACAGCCGTTCAACAACAGGGTGACGTCCATTTCGGATGATAATCTCATCACTCTTCTCATCAACAATGGGTTTCGCGTAGTCATGTTTAGACGCGATATAGGCGAGGTTGGCGATGACATCAATCATCCCAATCACCGCAGCGGTTTGCTGGATGCGCTCTGTCTCTTGTCCGACCTGCGTGCGAACCTCAAGAAAGAGGTTATACTCAAGTGCCTGAATCTGATCTTGGGCGTTCAAGATTTGCGCTTCCCGTTCCTTGAGTTCCGGAGTGATAAATCGCTCCGCGTTGGTCAATGTCTGCTTCCGGATATAGTCATCGGGAACAAGGTGGAGATTCGATTTGGTGACTTCGATATAGTACCCAAAGACCTGATTGAAACCGATCTTTAGCGAGGTAATTCCTGTTTTTTCACGTTCCAACTGCTGAAGTTCCGCTATCCAGCTTTTGCCCCTGCTTGTAATAGCGCGCAGTTCGTCCAACTGTTCGCTATAGCCATCGCGGATTAATCCTCCTTCGCGCAAAGTCACGGGAGGCTCGGGATGAGTCGCCGACTCGATGAGATTCGCTAATTGGTCTAGGGGGTCAAGCGTTTCATTCAAGGTCTTCAATAACGATGTCTCGCAATCCTGAAGCTGAACCTTAATCGCTGGAATCAAGTGCAGCGAATCCTTCAACGCAAGCAGATCTCGGGCATTTGCCGACCCCAAACTGATTCTTGAAATCAGCCGCTCCATGTCGTACATTTTGTTCAGTAAGTCACGAATTTCCTCCTGCGTGCCAATCTGATTCTTCAATTCTTCAACCGCGTTCAACCGGGCGTTAATCTGGTCTGGTTGTAGAAGCGGTTGCAAGAGGCAACCGCGAAGCTTGCGTGCTCCCATTGGCGTCACGGTCTGGTCTATTGTTTCTAACAGTGTGCCTTTTGATGAGCCGTCACGGATAGATGTCGTCAACTCCAGATTCCGCTGCGTATCCGCGTCCAAAATCATGAAGTCAGAGACGGTGTAGGTGTGGATGGAAAGGATGTGTTCAACCTCTTGTTTTTGGGTCTCGTGCAGATAATAAATCAGTGCTCCCGCTGCGCAGATTGCCGCGGGGAGATGTTCGCATCCAAATCCGTCTAGCGAGAGGGTATTGAAATGTTGGAGTAGCTCGGACCTCGTTGTATCCAGCGCGAATCGCCAATCTGGTAGAGTATTCACCGCAGCCTTCAAATCGACCTGTATCCGCTCCAACATCTCCGGATCATCAAACGCCTCAGAAAACAGAAGCTCCTTGGGTGCGAGCCGGTGGAGTTCTGTCCAGAGTTTCTCAAGGCACTCTAACTCGGTAACCGCAAACTCGCCTGTCGATAGATCGACAAAGGCTAATCCATAGACTCCTTTGAGAACGCAGACCGCAACCAGATAGTTGTTCATCCGCTGATCGAGAACTCTTGGATCCGTCAGGGTTCCTGGCGTCACAATTCGGACAACATCTCGCTTGACAAGCTCTCCGGCGGGTACGTTCTTTGCATCCTCTATCTGCTCTAAAATCGCAACTTTGTGTCCCCCATTTACAAGTTTGTACAGATATGAATCGAGCGCGTGATGTGGGATTCCCGCCATGGGCGTTGCTTTATCTTTGTCTCTGGAAGTCAGCACAATTTCCAACTCCCGTGCGATTAGCTCCGCATCATCAAAGAACGCCTCATAGAAATCTCCAACCCGGCAGAGAAGAATTGCATCCGGGTATTGGTTCTTTAGTCGTTTGTACTGCTCCATTAACGGGGAGAGTTGCGCCTTTTTTGCCATCGTATGCTTCAAAGACCCTGATTTGTTGTATCCGCTCACAAGCAGATTAAATTCGCTATTTCAGATGTGCAATTATTCTTTTAACGTTCATTTTATCATACCGAAAATTCGTGAATTATGCAAGCGAAATATCGTTTTATGGACGGCGCATACTTCTTCACACGAAGTTCACGGATTATGTGATATAATAAGGCATAGACAGATATGAAGCAGTCTCGCCTCCTCTGACGATAACCATTGGAATGTTTGAATGGATCAAGACCTGTTAATCGAAAAATTGAAGGAATACTATTTGACGGGGTGTGAAAAGCCGCTGCCCAACGTCGAAAAGGGCATTAGAGAATCGCTTTCATTGCAGCGTGAGGAAGAACGAATCGCAATTATGCGGGATGTTTTTGGGATTCAAGTTAAAGGCAAGAGGATTCTAGAGATTGGTAGCGGTTTAGGCACCTTCAACATCGTTTGTCAGCAGAATGGCGGGGATTGCTACGGTATTGAGCCGGATTCCATGAAGGTGGGAGTTTCTCTTGACCTCCTTGATGACGCGCGGGTGAGCAGGAATATACTGCGCGGCGTTGGGGAAGACTTACCCTTCGGGGATGCTACGTTTGACCTCATTGTTTCTTTCCAAGTGCTTGAACACACCCAAATTCCCGAAAAGGTCTTGCAGGAGACCGTGCGTGTGTTAAAACCGGGGGGATACATCCACTTTGTCGTACCAAACTACAACTCTTTTTGGGAAGGGCACTACGGCATAATTTGGCTTCCGCAGTTCCCCCGGTCTCTAGCAAAGATTTATCTGAGGTGTGCCGGTCGGGATGCGGATTTCTTGGACGAGATTCAATACACAACACCATCCCGTATCCTAAACGCTTTGGCGCGTGAAAATGTGGAAATTATGAACTTAGGAATCGAGATGTGGGAAAAACGCTTAGAATCGGCTGCGTTTTCGACCTGGGGATCTACCGGCATCATGATGAAATTGACAAAAATCTTGCATCGTCTACGAATCGTCCCGATTGTGAAGTACCTCGGTAAGAAATTCGAGTTTTATTATCCAATCATATTGGTCGCCCGAAAAACAGAGTGATTAAGCACGCGCCTTCAGATGCCTCGACTGAACGACACTGCTTGGTAAAGCACCTTGTGTTCCCAGTGTGCGTTCGGATAGGCTGCTCAAAATGGACAGAGGGTTGAGGATAGGGAGTCTCTATTGTCACCGCGTAACAGATTTCTGTTAACATCAGCAATTGCTGTGATAATCGTCTGTTTCCTATTGTCGAAACTAAGGAATCTGTCTGACATACTGGAGACGCTTCGCAGCATCCCGATAAAGGTGCTACTTTTCGCATTTGCGATTTATTTTCTGTCATTGCCCTTTAAGGCGCTTCGATATCGGTTAATACTGGACGTCAATGTAAAATTGCACCGGCTGGTTTCGATTGTTTCACTTCAAACGTTCTGGACGAACATTTTGCCAATGCGCACGGGAGAATTCTCCTATGTTTATCTCCTTAAACGGGATGAAAAGGTATCTGCGACCAAGGGGATTGCCTCTTTAATGAGCGCGAGTATCATCGACGTTTTGCTAATCCTAATAATAATGACCGGGATGGCATGGGGTTTTAGACGGGACTTGTTGGAGCAGAGCAACCTGTCTTATTGGATTCTTTTTGTACTTCCACTGTTCGGCATTGCAATCATTCTATCAACAGCAATTGTCTTTCTCTTTTTGTCGGACGTGGGTGTCAGGGCGGTTGAAAAGGTGGCGACTTCTGCGAGAAGGATTAGAATCACGATTCTTGCTCGTCTTGTGGAATCGTTCGCGGAGTTACTGCGAGAGGTCACGGATTTATCTCTCAATTGGAGATTATTGGGTATAATCGGGTGCTCAATTGCAAATTTAGGGCTGCGGTTCAGCATGCAGTGCTACCTCGTTCAAGCGATGAAGATGGATCTGGGAATTATAGAGATTATGTTCGCACTAAGCTTTACTTCGTTTTTCAACATGTTTCCCATCCAGACCTTGGGAAACTTTGGCACCGTGGAAGTGCCTTGGATCCTGGCGCTTACCGGTCTCGGGGTCTCAGGGGAATATGCAATAATTTCCGGGTTTAGTCTGCATATTCTAACGTTGTTTTACAGCTTGCTTTTGGGCGCCTATGGGGCAATTTCTAAGCCAGCCTTTATTCGAAAATCTGACTAATCAACGGGAATGTTGTTCGTGTCTCCTAATGCCGCGTATTATCCAAACCTACACAGAACTTGACATCGACCGAAATTTCATGTAAAATTGCGATGCGTTACGATATTCTAGTGGCTCCGTGATAACGAAAGAAAGATCACGGTTTTTTCAGGTTACTGTCGTGTGTCGAACAAACCGGCGTAATCTTGAATGCCACAGTGTACTCAACAGTGTGAGTGCACAACACGTGGTTCCTTCAGGTCACTGAAGAATAGACTATCCCAAAATGGAGGTCACGCACGATGAGTGATACCTATGACTGTACACCAACATTAACAGATACGCACGTGCTGGAGTTTTGCAGACAGGGCTTCCTGTTGCTCGAAGGTGTGGTTCCGGATGAAATCAACCGGAAGGTGTTTGAATATTTTGCGGAACGTCCCAATGGCGGCAATGCTGGGATATTAGATGGGGTCATTGAGAACGTCAGCCTCAACCCGCAAGCAACCGGTGCAATCCGATCGCTCTTGGGAAAGGATTTTACTTTTCCCGCTCACCTAAGTACCGGCCATCCGGTCGTGTGCCCTTTGCCGCCCGGTCCATGGCATGTCGATGGCGGCGCAGTATTCCCGCCCATACTCGACTGCCTGCAAGTATTCTATTATCCACAAGATACGCCGCCTGAGCTGGGACCGACTGAGGTGTTGCCTGCGTCGCATTTTCTTATCGCCGATGGTATTCCATCAATGGCGCATTACGGGAGCATTCGGGGCGCAGTCTCCACGACAGCCCCTGCAGGCTCTATCTTTTTGACCGCCTACCCTATCTGGCACCGCCGCACGGCGTCCACCGCGAAGGGAACTCGCCATCTGTTCAAGTATGCGTATAAGCGAACTGTGCCTCCGAAACGCGACTGGATTCACGAACCGGGCTTCAATCCTAGACAGGCCAAGGGGCCGCCTCCCGGACCTACGTATCACCGCGAATACCACCGCGCAATCAATGACGCAGCCGAGATGTTCTACTGGTTATGCGGTCTGGAGCGCGAATATCGGTTGACCGAGCGGAATAATTTGCCTGTCTTCATGTCGGCGTGAGGGAAGACTGCGTTGCATTCAAATCTTGACAAGCCTAATCAGATTTGATATGCTTTATTCATCTAAATCGGCACGATAAAGCATATCAATTGCTGCCCGATAGATGCTATTCGCGCCCAAGGAGTAATCTACATTGAGAAGCTTCGCTTTTTTTGAACCAACCACAATCGAGGAAGCGTCATCGCTGCTTGCGCAAAATAAGGATGAAGCCACCGTTTTAGCCGGGGGAACAGATCTGCTCATCGGGTTGAAAGATCACATTGAAACACCGAAATCCGTTATCAGTTTAGAGCGAATTCCGGGATTGGATGGTATTGCGTATGATGAGTATACGGGTTTATCGATTGGCGGGATGACGAAAATGCGTTCCATCGAACAATCTTCAATTATTCGGAACCGCTACACTGCATTAGCGGAGGGGGCAAGCGAGGTTGGATCCATTCAGATTCGCAACCTAGCGACGCTGGGCGGAAATATCTGTAATGCTTCCCCGGCTGCAGATACGGTTGCGGCGTTGCTAGTATTCGGAGCACAAGTCGAAATTGCTGGCACTGATGGAAAACGCACCGTCCCTATCCGGGATTTTTTTCTGGGACCAGGTGAGTCTACGCTAAAGCGAGATGAAATTGTGACTGGATTTATATGTCCGCCTCGTCCCGCAAGTTCGGGTTCATACTACATTAAGCAAAAGATTCGAGAGGTCATGGATCTCGCTTTCATAGGGGTGGCTGCTTCTCTACAGTTAACAAGTGGTGTTGTGGAAGATGTCAAAATTGGGCTGGCTGCAGTCGCGCCTACACCGATTCGGGCGACTGACGCGGAGGATATTCTCAAAGGAAATCCACTTACGGAGGCGATTCTGAACGAAGCAGCTTCGGCTGCTTCAGCGCAGGCAAGCCCAATTTCAGATTTGCGGTGTTCAGCCGATTATCGGGAGGAAATGGTACGGGTCTTAACCAAACGGACTATCCAGACCTCAGCAGCGAGAATCTAAGCCAGATGTTCCTGCCGGAAGCTCGTGTGCGTTTTTTTGCGTGCAAGTTTATCCCCGATATATGGTCCGGTTGTCTTGGATTAGAAGCATAGAACTGGGACTAGGAAAGGAGTGGTAGGAGTAGATGAAGAAACATCTAGTGAGTTTGACAATCAACACCGATCAGTACGATTTGCTGATTGAGCCCCGAAAAACACTGTTGGCGGTTCTACGGGATACAATCGGTTTGACAGGGACAAAAGAGGGCTGTAGCACCGGTGACTGTGGCGCGTGCACGGTTATCGTCGATGGTAAATCAGTAACATCGTGCCTGATGCTCGCCGTTAGTGCGAACGGCAAAGAGATCACGACGATTGAAGGGCTATCAGATAACGGTTCCTTACATCCCCTCCAGCAAGCGTTTATAGACAAGGGTGGTTATCAGTGTGGTTTCTGCACGCCGGGATTCATCATGGCGTCCAAAGCCTTCCTTGATGAAAACCCCGATGCGTCGGAAGCGGAGGTCAGACACGCCCTCGGTGGTAATATCTGCCGGTGTACGGGATACACGAAGATTATCGAGGCGGTAATGAGTGCAACAGAAGCGATGTGTGAAGCACGGGAGGTGCGTTAGATATTGGAGTTTTTTTGTTTCAACCCGATGCCTAATACCCAGTCCCGCGTCCTCAATATAAGAATATAAGGAGCATTCTTCATGTCAGTACATTCAGTTGTAGGTAGAAGAGTACCGAGAGTCGATGCGCTTGAGAAAGTCACCGGCGCAGCGAAGTATGGAGCAGATGTTCATCCACCCGGCATGCTTTACGGCAAAATTGTTCGCAGCGAATATCCACATGCTAAGATTCTTCACATCGACACTCGTCAAGCCGAAAAGCTGCCGGGGGTGCGCGCTATCATTACGCAGTCGGATGTTGAGAGCGGACGAAAGGTGTTTGCGTCGGATAAAGTCTTGTATTTCGGAGAACCAATTGCCGCCGTCGCAGCAACTGACCCAGACATCGCGGAAGAAGCGGTAGCCCTGATTAAAATCGAGTATGAACCTCTGCCTGTTGTGCAGGATGTGATGGAAGCAATTAAGTCCACAGCGCCGCGCTTACACAGCGATGAACCTAAGGATGGTCTCTCACGTCGAGCAATCAGTAACAAGCTGAAGCGTCTATCCCGAGACGATTCGGAAGACCACAGCGAAGAAACGAGTCAGTTGGAAGCCAGGTTGGAGATGCTGGAAGAGGATGTCTACTACAACATCTCTGCTGAGACCCACACAGATGTTGGTGACGTGGAAAAAGGCTTTGCTGAGTCGGATGTTGTCGTCGAGGATACATACATTATTCCGCGCGTCCACCAGACCTACATGGAGCCACATGTGTCCGTCGCAAGTGCTGATTCTACGGGGAAAGTCACGGTGTGGGCAAGCACGCAGGGGCCTTTTGCAATTCGGTCCGGTATCGCCGGCACGCTTGGTATCCCACTCAGTCAGATTAACGTCATCCCTACAATTATGGGAGGCGGATTCGGTGGACGTTTCGGGGTTACAATGACGCATGTCCCCGCTGTTTTACTTTCGCAGAAAACAGGCAGACCCGTGAGGGTACAAGTTACTCGCAAAGAGGAGTTCCTTGATGGACGTCCGGCACCGGGATGCGTTATCAAGATGAAAACGGGCGCGACGAAAACCGGCGACATCCTAGCTTGTCAAGCGCTGGCGTTCTGGGATTCCGGTGCAGTTTCTGGCGCCTCGATTGGTAGCACTATCCGAGTGCGCGGCGTCTACAAAATTCCGAATCTGAAGGTCGATGCCTACGGGGTTTACACTAACAAATCTGGGACTACCGCCTATCGAGCACCAGGCGCACCACAAGCAATCTTTGCGGGGGAATCTCAACTGGACGAAATTGCACGCCGAATTGGGATGGACCCTGTCCAATTCCGACTCAAAAATATGCGTGAAGAAGGAGATATGATTCCCGGTGGCAGCCAAGAGCCGATTGTTGGTTACAAGGAAACCCTCGAAGCGGTTGCCGATGCTGCGGGTTGGTGGAACCGAGAAAAATCGCTGAATCAGGGCTGGGGCGTCGCCGTTGGTGATTGGACAAACGGCTGCGGCCCTGGTGGGGTATATGTTTCCATCCACGAAGACGGCAGCGCTCGAATCTTTCACGGTTCGATGGACATCACCGGTACGGATACGGCAATCACCCAGATAGTCGCAGAAATCCTCACCCTTCCTTACGAGCGCGTTACAATCACTCGTGGTGACACCGATTCTGCTCCCTACGCAACCGGTTCTGGTGGCAGCGTTGTCACATTCACGATGGGCAACACCGCGAAACTCGCAGCTGAAGATACACGCAGACGAATCCTTGAACTCGCCGCTGAACGGCTGAATATAGAGATGGATACCCTCGAACTCAAAGATGGGAAGGTTTTCGTAAGCGGTACTGATTTACCTAAATCAATCTCACTCGGCGAGTTAGGTGCCTACAGTCTGAATACAAGAGGCGGGCCAATCGTTGGAAAAGGCTCGTTCGCACAACAGTCCAGCACGCCTGCGCTCGCTGCGCAAATTGCTAAAGTCGAGGTTGACCCCGATACGGGACGCATTAAGGTGCTTAAGATGGTCTCGTCACAAGATGTCGGCTTTGCCATCAATCCGATGGCGGTTGAAGGACAAATTGAGGGCGGTACAGTACAGGGTTATGCGTGGGCAATTATGGAAGAGATGCAATACGACGAGAACGGCAATGTGAATCCGGGCTTTGTCGATTACCGCGTCCCAACCTCCGCAGATTTGCCCACAGTTGAATCTGTCATCGTCGAAGTTCCTGCCCCTAACGGTCCATTTGGCGCAAAAGGCGTCGGTGAACCGCCAATCACGCCAACGTTAGCAACAATGTCAAACGCGGTTGTCGACGCGGTCGGCGTTCGGATTAATGACCTGCCGATTAAACCGGAGAAGATTGTCGCTGCCTTGCATAACAACGGCAGTTGAATCAATCCGATCAAGTGACCGAATAGGGAACGCGATAGTTTTAACCGACAGGACCATCGCCTACCCTATTCGGTCACTTGATCGTTGGGTATCGCAGTTGGCTCCACCCAACCTACAAGAACTCGAATTCGCTGGAAAAAGGAGCAAGTAAACTCATGAATATGAAGGCGGCTATAATGTATGATGCCCGCGACATGCGTGTTGAGGAGGCAGACGTTCCCCAGTCAAAGGCAGGGACTGCCGTTATCAAAGTCGTCAGCAGCGGTGTTTGTGGCTCTGACCTACATTGGTATTCAGCCCGTCCTTATCCCAATCCTACCGTGCTAGGGCATGAAGTCAGCGGCGAGGTTGTTGAAGTTGGCACGCAGGTCGGCAGCCTCCGAGTAGGCGATCGCGTCTGTGTAGATCTTACCCGCCACCACGCTTGTGGGAAGTGTCCGACCTGCCACACCGGTCAATATTTCCACTGCCCGAACAAGGATCAGGTGCCGTGGGGCGGCGGTTTCGCTGAGTATATGGAGGTCCAGGGGTTAGGGCTAGCTCCACTGCCGCAACTTCTCTCTTATGAAGAGGGTGCCATGGTGGAACCCGTCGCAGTCGGTGTGCACGCATGCCGGTTTGGCGGGCTCAAACCTGGTGACATCGTGCTGGTTTTAGGCGCGGGAACGATAGGGTTGTTGAGTCTAGCCGTTGCTAAAGCCTTCGGCGCCGGTTCTATGTACATTGTGGCGAAATACGATGTCCAGGCGGACATGGCTGAAAAGATGGGCGCAGATGGCGTAATCCGATTGGGAGGCGGAAATTTTCCTGAACAGGTTAGGGAAGTTGTCGCTGGTCAACCAATTGATGTTGTCATCGAAACCGTTGGCGGGTCGGCACCTAGCGTGGATCAGTCCATCAGCGTTGTTAAACCCAAAGGCAAAGTTATCGTTACCGGTGTATTTCCTGACCCGGTATTGGTCAGCTTGGGAAATGCACTGGGGAGGGAAGTGACCATCATCTTCTCTGTATGCTACAGTGCTGTGGATGGGCGGCATGACTACGAAATCGCCTCAGACCTCATCGCTTCCGGCAAGGTGAACCCGATACAACTGGTCACGCACCGCTTCGCGCTAGAGCAGACGCCCGATGCCTTCGAAACAGCACTGAACAAAAAAACCGGCTCGGTCAAAGTGATGGTCAACGCGCGATAGCCATGGAAATGCGGATGCTATTCCGTAACCAGACTATTCGCATAGAAGCAAATACTCCTGCAACAATTCCTTCCAAACAATGCCACGTGAATGGAGAAACTTGTGCAGACTATCCTCACAAAGTTACAGGTGAAAACCAGTTCATCTATGAGGTTTCCGGCACTGTGGGCGTTGTGACAGGTGAGTTCGCACGCTACACAAACCGAATTGCGGAGTGCCCACTTGATGTTCATGTGCAATTGACGGCATGTGAAGGCGTTGAATTCTCTCTTCGTTCCGATTCCACTGAGCCCCTTGCGAAACCACTGAAAGTCGCTACGCATATGAGTGGGTGGACGCTCCAAGAAGATGAGTCACTCTATCTCAACATTTCCAGAAGAGAAGGACAGGCTGAAGGTCCAAACTACACCTTAATTGTTCGAGTCTGAATGCGACATAACGCATCTAATCCCCTATTTGTGGGAGGGGCTTCCTAGCCCCGACTGTCGGGACAGGGATGCCCCTGCTACATCTGACAGTGTACTCCGAATCAGTAGGAGGGGCTTCCTAGCCCCGATTGTCGGGACAGGGATGTCCCCGCCTACATGTGACAGTGTACTCCGAATCAGTAGGAGGGGCTTCCTAGCCCCGATTGTCGGGACAGGGATGTCCCGCCTACATGTGACAGAATATCTATCACAGCAATGAACAGTGTTGGCATCATCGCGAACCCAGCTTCGGGCAAGGATATCCGCCGACTCGTAGCGCATGGCACGGTATTCAACAACAACGAGAAGGTCAACATCGTCCGCCGACTGTTGTTAGGGCTGGAAGCGACCGGTGTCAAGCGAGCTTGGATTATGCCCGACTCGTTCTGCATCGGCAAAAAAGCTCTTGACGGACTAGACCTGGGGTTTGATGTCTCAATCCTGCCTATGCCGGTAACCTTCTCTTGTGAGGATTCGACACAGGCTTCGGCGCGCATGGTTGCGGAACATGTCAACTGCATCGTCACGCT
The DNA here is from genome assembly GCA_965198175.1 of Candidatus Poribacteria bacterium. GTDB lineage: Bacteria > Poribacteria > WGA-4E > WGA-4E > PCPOR2b > JAPPKS01. Next base: position 3,340,444 of record OZ240245.1, on the reverse strand, counting down.
GGGTGGTGACGGTACCAATCGTGCTGTGGCTAAGACTAGCGGGAACGTTCCCCTCATGCCAATCTCCACGGGGACCAACAACGTCTTCCCAACGATGATTGAAGGTACGGTTGCTGGTATCGCCGCGGGTTTGGTGGCGTGTGGACTGGCAAACGAGGCGGTGCGCAAAGCGCCGCGCTTGGACATCTTTCATGAAAACTCTCGCCAAGCAGGCAGCGTTCCAATCCACACCGATGTACCGGATGACATTGCTCTGGTAGATGCCGCTATCTATGATGAACAGTTCATCGCCTCCCGCGCTATCTGGGATGCATCCAAAATTAAAGCGGTCATTTCGACTCGTGCCAAAGCAGGCACTATCGGACTGTCATCTATTGGTGCACATATCCTGGGTGGGAGTTGCTCATCCGAGCATGGTCTGTATCTCCGACTGGAACCCGGTGGACAGGAGGTGCTTGCCCCGATTGCGCCTGGCTTGATTCGCAGGGTAAGCCTCGCTGAATACCGGTTGTTGTCTCCGTGTGACGAGGTTATCCTGGTTCGTCGAGAGCCTTGTGTGCTCGCTCTTGATGGCGAGCGCGAAATCGAACTGAAGGCGGGCGCTGCTGTTCGATTTCAGTTCAATCTCAACGGTCCTAAGGTAATAAACGCCCACAAGGCAATTGAGATCGCCGCCAAGGCAGGGGTTTTTGTCCAAGAGGCAGTGTGTCCCGACTGATTTAAGGTCATTTTAAGCCGAATTTAAGAGATGAACTATATGGAAGGATGGTGTCCCTTGCAGGGAGCTGCTATGACAGACAAATTAGCCATATCCGGCGGAACGCCGGTCCGAGACTCAAAATCGGAGCCGTGGCCCACATGGCCATTAACGAACCTCCACGAATGGGAAACAGAAATCGAACCTCAATTGCGAGAGGTTTATCTCAGTGGTACTGAGGGATTGGATGCGAAGAAATCAGAGGAGTTTGTTGAGAAGTACGCGCAATACACGGGTACTACCTACGCCCTGTTTATGCCGCATGGCACAGACGCCATCAGGGCTGCCTTGGCTGGCGTGCTGGATTTAGACGGTTTTGGCGATGGCGGTGAAGTGATTATTCCCAACTATACCTTTGTCGCAACAGCAAGCGCCGCCTTGGATCAGCGATGTACGATCGTGTTTGTAGATATTGACCCAGACAGTTTCACAATCGACCCGGCTGCCGTCGAAGCGGCGATTGATCCGAATCGAACAAGAGCGATACTGCCGGTGCACTTGGGCGGGCATGGAGCGAACATGGCGGCGATCCAGCACATTGCTGAGAGGCACGGACTCGCAATAATCGAAGACTGCGCGCAGGCACACGGGGCGGAATATCAAGGCGCCAAAGTCGGTTCTCTTGGCGATGCGGGCGCGTTCAGTTTTCAATCGAGCAAAAATCTTACTTCCGGTGAAGGTGGTATGGTGACGACTAGTGACAAAGATGTTTGGGCTCGTGTGCATGCTTTCATGAATGTGGGGCGCCCCCCCGGTGGCGCGCGGTGGGAATATCCTCGGCTCGGCTGGAACTACCGTCCATCGGCGTATCTCGCGGCTCTGCTGATTGTGCGGTTGGAAAAGTTACAGGTGCAGACGGAGCTTCGGAACGCCAACGCAGCTTATCTTTCGACAGCACTTGCGTCAATCGAAGGGATTACCCCTCCAAAACTTAGCCCCTGGGTCACGGTGCACAGTTACCACTTCTACATGATGAAATATCATGCGGATGGGTTTGGAGGGAGGTCGAGAGGCGAATTTATTGATGCGTTGGTAGCCGAAGGGATCCCTTGTTCAGAGGGTTACAGCGTCCCGCTTTCGCAAGAAGCAGGCATAGCGCACATTGCTCAAAAATACCCGCATCTCATTCGGTACACCTCGTGTCCCGTCGCAGCACGTGCTTGTGAAGAAAGCGTCTGGCTATTCCAGAATATTCTGCTTGGTACACACGAAGATCTGAACGACATCGTTGAAGCCATCGCAAAAATCCAGCGGGCATGGCGATAGGGTGCAATCAATCCTTGTAAAGATTAGACAATACCCCCGCATTGCCGTACAATGATGATGAAATCAGTGCATCACCAACAGTTCGTAAAGAGATACCTAGTATACGCACCTTGAACGAAAAAGGAGGTATATCTTATGAAAACTCACTTTGTTCGATTCACCATGTATGCAACATTTGCTTATTTGACCGGTTTCACGCTCAACTCAGCCGTCACTGCTTCCGAACCATACCATATCACCACTTTTAAAGGGTACACGGATTAGGTCTGGTTTGTTGCGTTCAGTCCAGATGGGACAACACTTGCCATTGGAAATCGTGAAATTTCGTTGATAGAGACCGGTCAATACAAAAAACCTCTCGTTGAGGATATAGGGGATGCCATATCTGTTGTATTCAGTCCCGACGGACAGATGCTTGCCAGCGGGAGTGCCGACAAAAAGGTGCGCCTGTGGGAACTCACACCTGCTGACGCTTCTTCTGACAAGATGAACAGAGATATTAACGGTGATGGAGACGTGAATATCTTGGATTTGATCCTGATGGCGTCCAAACTCGGGAATCAAGGACATTATCTGAATCCGATGTCAACGGAGATGGAATTGTCAGCATTCTGGATTTGACATTGGTTGCAGGCATGTTTGATGGTGCGGCAGTTGCACCTTCAGCGGAGACACTCACAGCGGTAGAAGTTCAGCAGTGGCTGATTGATGCTAGGCCACTTGAGGTTAGGGATCCCGTCAAGAAACGGGGGATTATGGTACTTGAACAACTCTTGATAGCCCTGACACCAACAGAAACTGAACTGTTAGCAAACTACCCCAACCCCTTTAACCCTGAGACATGGATACCGCATCGGTTGGCAGAAGATGCGAATGTCACGTTGACCATTTATGACTTGCGCGGTCATGTTGTCCGTAAGCTCGAGATGGGGCATCGGATTGCAGTGGTCTACGAGGGTCGATCAAAGGCAGTCTACTGGGATGGGACGAACGGGTTGGGTGAGCGGGTAGCAAGTGGAATTTACTTTTACACCCTGACGGCGGGAGATTTTTCCGCGACACGGCGGATGGTAATACTCAAGTAGGGGCGGAATTAGGCTTTCCTACCAGTTGGTCGGCAGATATCGGCGTTAAAGAAATTTCGGACTTGTTTAAGTTGTCATAGAAAATCGCGCGAGATATGAAAAAACTACGACTTTGGACTGCTACGCTACTATTGGCTGCTACCCTATTCCTAGCAATTACTCAACAAGGGCATGCAGATTCTGACAGACTTTCTATCAACGCGAACGGAATGGTTCGGCTGGTTTACTTTCTTCCTAGTGACCGCCCTTATCGGTCAGACAGCGTGACAGGACTCGGTCCATTGACTAAAGATGCACAACGGGTCTACGCTGATAGAATGCACAAACACGGATTCGGTGGAAAAACCTTCACTATTGAAACCGATACAAACGGGAAACCTCTAATTCATCAGGTTAAAGGAAAGTTCACAGAAGAATATTATTTTAGTAATACTGGTTACAAAGTCTGGAGCGAACTTCGCAGACACTTTGACGAGGATGATCTTCAGCACATCTATTTCGTTGCGATAGATCTCAGTATTGAAGTAGTCGAGGAGAATGCAGGCGGTGTAGGTGGAGTTAGTTTCTACCCCGTTGCAGGAAGCATGGGTTTTGATCCAACTGGGAGAATTTACCTGAGGAATAGAGACTTTACAAACGGGGAAGAAGTCCATGGCGGTTTAGCCGTAATCCCCGCGTCCGGTATTAATTTTGGGAGGTTTGTGACCGTTCATGAATTGGGACATGTCTTTGGACTTGAGCACGACGACTATCGGGAAGGTCGTACCAGCGACTACGTTATGGCTGGTGGCACCCAAAATCGTTTGTCTAAGTGTGCTGCTGAATGGTTGTCTGTCAGTCGTTTCTTTAATACCAAAACAACATTTCTCAACGAACCGGGCGAAATTCAGCTGGTTTCGTTACAGGCTTATAGCCAGGATGCAATAAACTTTCGTTTTGAAGTGGCAGATCCCGATGGGCTTCATCACGCACAGTTGCTGGTGCCAAGCATTCTCGAAAACCCTGAATGGGCTGGACGGGGGCCCTATAGGTTATTCGATTGTAAACCGTTAAGCGGCAAAACAGGCATCGTTGAATCTGCTGTTAGGACAGCAGAGCTCGTTGATAGAATCACGCTTCAAATTATTGATGTGGGTGGCAACATCACCTGGGCAACTTTTGCTATCCAGTTGGAGGAGGCAGTATCTGCCCAAAACGTCTTAGATGTAAATAGCGATGGCGTCGTGAATGTCTTTGATTTGACACCTGTTGCCTCGCATTTCGGTTTTCGTGGAAAATCTAAGGCGGATGTCAATGGAGATGGGGTTATTGATATTGTTGATCTGCTCTTGGTTGCGGCTGCCCCCATATATTCTCTACCTCAACAAGCAGTTGAGACGTTCACTGCGGCAGAGATTCAGAGGTGGTTAACCGATGTTGAGCAGGTTGAGGTTCAAAATGCAATCCTAAAACACGGAATTATCGTGCTTGAAAGTCTTTTGGAAGCCCTGACATATCAAGAACATACAGATTATGTCCGGAGCGTGGCTTTCAGTTCGGATAGTCAAATGCTCGCCAGTGGCAGTTCTGACCGAACCGTCCGCCTGTGGGATGTAGCAACAGAACAACTCCTGCACACCTTCCTAGGACATACGGGCGATGTCATGAGTGTTGCGTTCAGTCCTGATGGACAGACCCTTGCCAGTGGAAGTTGGGACCGAACAATTCACTTATGGAATCCAAACACTGGGCAACTCAAAAGAACGCTTAATAGTATGGGGGACGGCGTCGCATCAATCGCGTTCAGTCCTGATGGACAGACCCTTGCCAGTGGAGGTGCCAATCAGCCCATTTTATTGTGGAATACTACCACAGGGCAGGTCGAAAGAAAACTCACGGAACATACCAATGTGGTTGACGCCGTGGCGTTTTCTCCGGATGGTGCAATCCTTGCCAGTGGGAGCCGAGACCAAACCATTCGCTTATGGAATCCAAACACGGGACAACTCCTGCACACCCTCACTGAGCATAGGAGTGAAGTCAATCGCCTTGTATTCAGCTCGGATGGTGAAACCCTTGCTAGCGGGGGTTGGGACGGAATCATTCGCTTATGGAATACGGACACCGGTACACTCAAAAGAACACTCCCAAATCAGGGAGGTTGGGCGAATACGATGGCGTTCAGCCCCGACGGGAAAACGCTCACCATTGGAAATCGTGGAATTTCGTTGTGGGACCTGGAGACCGGTCAATACAAAGAGCCCCTCGCTGAGGATATAGGGAATGCCGTATCTGTTGTATTCAGTCCCGATGGAACAATGCTTGCCAGTGGAAGTGGCGATGGTAAGGTACGGCTGTGGGATTTCACCCCCTTTCTTATAACACCTGGACTTTCAAAAATTTCAGGTGATAACCAGACTGGCGTGTCCGGAGGGGTCTTGACAAACCCGTTTGTCGTTAAAGTACGGGACGAAAACCTTTCAGTGCGTAAAGGAATCTCAGTCACATTCACCGTTACCGCAGGCGACGGAACCCTTAGTGCCACACGCACCACGACGGATGAAAACGGTAGAGCAGAGAGTATACTCACGCTGGGGCAAAATCCGGGAACAAACACTGTTTCTGTATCTGCTGCTGGAATTGAGGGAACGGTCACCTTTAACGCCGTGGCGGGGGCTCCGGTGGACATTCCGGACGCCAACCTCCGCGCTGCGATTGAGACCGCTCTCAAAGTGTCACCAGGCACCCCAATAATCTCGTCGGAGATGGAGACTTTGACGCGCCTTGAAGCACAAAACACCAACATCAGCGACCTGACCGGGCTTGAAGGTGCAACCAACTTGACAACACTGAATCTTGGTCATGTGTATGAAGGAGGGCGTCCAATCAACAGTAACTCGCTATCTAACATCTCACTTTTAGCGGGATTAACCAATCTGACAGAACTGCGGCTTGGGTTCAACTTAATAGAAAACATATCGCCTTTGGCAGGATTAACCAACCTGACATTCCTGGATATTACGGGCAACTCTGTCTCCAACATCGCACCTGTAGCGAATTTGACTAAACTGACACACCTGGACCTTGACGGCAACACCCTTTCAGACATCTCACCGGTGACAGGCTTAACTAACCTGACATTCCTAGATATTTGGGGCACCCCCATATCTGACATCTCGCCTGTGGCAGGATTAACTAACCTGACAACATTGGGGCTTGGGTACAACTCCATCTCGGACATCTCACCCCTGATAGCGAATACGGGACTGGGGAAGGGAGACGAGGTGTATGTGCAGAGAAACCCCTTGAGTTACCAATCTATCTACACCCATATTCCCGCACTCCAAAGCAGAGGGGTTACAGTCGAGTTTGACAACCGAACACCTACGTCCCCTCTGAAAATCTCAGGCGATGACCAGCAAGGCACATCTGGTACAGCACTTGAGCGACCATTTGTCGTTGAAGTGCGGGATGCGGACGGTTCAGCATTTGAGGGAGTTCCAGTCACATTCACTGTCACCGCTGGCGGAGGAACGCTCAGCGTCACAAGTACAAAGACTGATGCGAACGGCAGAGCAGAGAGTACTCTTACGTTGAGGCCAGCTCCGGGAACAAACACTGTCACTGTATCCGTTACAGGGATTCAGAAAGGGCAAACGTTTAATGCCGAAGGGCTTCGAATCCCCATGAAACTTGAGATAATCTCGGGGACTGACCAAGAGGGGTTGCCCAGTGAAGCGCTTGAAAAACCGTTTGTGGTAGAAGTGCGCGACCAGACTGATAAACCTCTACCGGGTGTCGAGGTCACCTTCACGGTCACCATAGGCGATGGTACGCTCAGTGCCACAATTACTACGACCGATGAAAACGGCAGGGCAGAAAGTACCCTCACGCTAGGACCAAATCCGGGCACGAACACTGTGGAAGCGACTGTAACCGGGATTGAGGAGAAGCGGACGTTTACTGCCGAAGGCATCCGAATACCCAAGACATTGGAGATAATCTCTGGGGTTGACCAAGAGGGTTTACCCGGTGATGCACTTGAAAAAGCGTTTGTCGTGGAAGTGCGCGACCAGTTCGATAAACCCTTGCCGGGTGTCGAGGTCACGTTCTCGGTCAGCAGTGGCGATGGTACGCTGGGTGTGACAAGCGCCACGACAGACAGCAATGGGCGGGTAGCAAGTACCCTCACGTTGGGTCCCAATCTGGGCAAGAACAGTGTTCGCGTGAGTGTCGAAGGAATCTCGGAATCGGAATCCTTCACCGCGGTGGGGATACGTCCTCAGTTTGACCTATCCCTGCCGGCAGGGATCAGTTTGATTCACATACCACTCCGTGTCACGGCTGTTGACGATGCGCCGCTGACAATCGAATCCATGAGCGACCTGTACGACGCGCTCGGCGGCGCAGAGAAAGTCAATTTCCTTGTAACGCATGACGCCCAACAATGGCGCGTCTATTTCGGCTCCCAGAACAGAGGCACGTCCGGAGACAAAGCCTTGACCGATGACCTCGGTATCATTGCCGCTATGAAGGACGCGGTAACGATTCGACTGGGTGGCGACTCGCTCGGTAGGGACGGGAATAGCACAATCACGTTGCACCGGGGCACAAATTTGGTGGGGGTGCCGCTGAGAGATTCACGAATCATGCGCGTGAGCGACTTGCTTTCGCTTGAAGGGATTCGAGGCAACGTCCCTTCCATATTTGTTTCGGTTCAGGGGAAATTCGTGGAGGTTAGACGAGCAGCCGACGACGGAAATATCTCTATTACAGGCGGTCAATCCTTTGTCTTGGAGGCTAGGGATGCCGCTACGGTCGCTATCTCCGGCAATGCGTGGTATAATACCTCAGGAACAACTGCTGCCCCGGCAGTGGCAGTCACGGGTATTGAAGTAGGAGATGTGACACCCGTATTGGCGTTTAGCGGGTCAATTGTTGATGAAGTGAGAGTCTGGAGTGGGCCGGACAGGGATGTCCTCCCTACGGGGTCGGGTTTCCGTGTAACCGTCAAGAACCTTTCAACCAGCAAAGCGGTCACCGCCGTGACCGGAGATGAGCACGTCTCTTCCCCGGATAAGGGGAAATTGATAGGAGTTGGCTATCAACTCGCCGTAGTTGACATGGAATCCGGGCGTGCAGCACGGGTTGGAGATGTCCTTGAAGTCTCGGCAAAAACCTCCAATCCGTTGATTCGTGTTCGGTCATTGCGATACACCGTGACGGCTGCTGACGTGAAGAACAGTCGCATTCAGTTGCCGGAATTGGTTGCCTACGAGATACCAGCCGAGACAGCACTATTGCCAAACTACCCGAACCCGTTCAACCCGGAGACGTGGATTCCGTACCAGTTGGCAGAGGATGCGGATGTCACGTTGACGATATATAACACCAGAGGTGTGACGGTTCGTCGGCTGGATTTAGGGCATCAGTTGGCGGGCTATTATACCGATCGAGGCAAGGCAACCTATTGGAATGGTCGGAATGATAACGGAGAGTCTGTTGCCAGCGGTCTCTATTTCTACCAATTGGGAACGCTGTCTTTCAGTCAAATCCGGCGGATGGTGATTGTCAAATAGTATCAAAAGACCAGATGAGGGTTGGAATGCTGATGTCTAGTAATTTCCAGAGATTACAAATGAGCTAGGGGTGTTTTCATTTCACCAGACACTGTAACACAACACGGTTGGTATTTGACGGTGCTTTAACCCTAAATTGTGATTCGGCAAAAGGCGGTTTTCAAATCGAACGGAGAGGGTTTCATGAATAATCGCATTACCTCCATATCTATTGTGCTAGCACTCTACACAATCCTAATTTGTATTCCATCTTTGGCATATGCCAAAATGGAAGTGAGACAACAGATTCAACGGAAAGCAGCAGCGGCGTTGCAGCGAATCAAATCCGATTCAGAAACCCCTGTGCGTGCACGGTGGCATCGGAACCGAGGGACAGTTCGCAGCCTTTACAATTTGACACTCCCTGCTCCAATAGGAACGCTAGAAACATCAGGGCGTCAATGCCTTAGCGATTATTGTGACCTATTTGCGATGACCGATCCAAACGTTGAGTTGCGCCTCACGAATATTCACAGCAGCTTAACGGGCAGACATGTTCGATTCCATCAATACTACAACGGTATCGAAGTTTACGGCGCGGCGATCTCTATCCATACCAACCATTCTGGACAGATACGAGTCATCCACAGCAGCTACTTCCCACAGATTAACATCAGTACAGCGGCATCGCTCGCCCCGGAAGGTGCAATTGACATCGCCATTGCCGAGTCCGGTGCAATTAATTTGCGGAAACCGCCGCGTGCCAACTTGGTAATTTTCCCGAATCGTAATGCTGGACAGACAGGTGACTATGCCAATGCTTATCGCCTCGCTTACCGCGCAATCGTGCACTCTCGTCAACCGCTCGCAAGTTGGGAGTATATCATTGACGCCAACACCGGCGAGCCGTTGCACCGACGGAGTCTGCTCAGATCTGCTGACGGACATGGGCGTGTCTTTAACCCGAATCCTGTTGTTGCCCTTAAAGATTTTTCGCTCATGGATCAGGGCGATTCTGCCAGCGCCATACCGGAAGAAGCGTACACGGATGTGATTCTGCCTGAATTAGACGCTAGTGGCTTTCTTGATGGAGCCTACGTGAGTACGAGATTGACCGAAAATCGTGCTAACGAGCCCACGTTGGAGTTTAACTACCTCCGTGATGACCCCCGATTTGAGGAGGTAATGGTCTATTATCACGTAGATGCCGCGGGGCGTTATTTGAAAGAACTCGGCTTCGATTTTCTTGCCAATTGGCAGATACCTGCGAACGTACATTTTGGTATGACAAATGCTGCTTTCTACGACGATGATGAAGGTTCGATTAATTTCGGAGATGACGGTGTTGATACCGCCGAAGATGCTGAAGTGATCATCCACGAATATGGCCACGCTATTCTTGATCGACAGGTGCCTAACATACACGCAGGTGAAGGCGCGGCAATACACGAAGGGTTTAGTGATTTTCTTGCAGCTAGTTTTTTCAGCGTCGTAAGCGACGGTTTTAGTGACTCGATCGTTTTTGAATGGGCTGGTTCAGATGATCCTGAGGTTTACACTCGTCCCGTAAATGGTAACAAACGCTATCCTAAAGACATTGTAGGTGAACCGCACGCCGATGGAGAGATTTGGTCTGCAGCACTGTGGGAGATTTTTGAGGCGATTGGACGCGATGCGTCGATCCGCTTGATTGTCGAGAGCCATTTTTTTCTCTCGCCCGACACAGAATTTGTCGATGGGGCATCAGCGATTCTTATGGCTGATCAAGAACTGAACGGCGGCGTAAATTTCGACTTCATCTTGGGGATTATGGAGAACCGTGGATTCTTTACGCCGCCCGAAAGGGCATCGGATGCCTTTGAAGAGAACGATACAGCGGAGACCGCAGCCGCGATCGAACTGCCTTTTGTCAATGAAGCACTGTCGATCCACACAGCGGACAATGATGATTACTATAGATTCCATTTGGATGAGACGATGCAAGTCGGGTTGGCAATTGATTTTCAACCTATCTACGGGGATTTAATGATTACATTGACTGGACCCGATGGTGTAGTGCTCGTTACCTTTGAAACGAAGGATGTCGCATCGCGCGAATTAGTACCGGGCGATTATGTCGTTGCAGTTTCTGGGATCAACGGGGCGACCAACGATTATAAACTAGTGCTTATCATTGACAACCACGGCGATACGCCTGACACGGCGACACCGGTGGCGATTGGCGATACGATAGAGAGTTTCATCGACTTCAGCGGCGATACGGATTTCTTCGCGATTGAAGGTGAGAAGGGGCAGCGTATCGACATCACTGTTACGACGAAGAACTCCGACCTCGACTCTCTGCTCGTTATCTATGGCCCTGATGGCGATCTCTTTGCTAAAAGTGACGATGTCTTGCCGACCACCGGTCCGAAGCCGGGTCCTGAACTTAATCCGCGTGGAATTGATTCCCGTGTGAATGAAAAACTACCAACTGATGGAACGTACCTACTCGCTATCAGCAACATTGCACTTCCCAATCTTAATGCCCCCTTCGGCGGTCTGAACTACTCTTACATGCTGACGATCGCTGGGAAGACCGATGACCATGCAGCCTGCGGTAGTGGCGAGGAAACGCCATTGACCTTCGACGAACCTGTCACAGGGGTCATTACTGCAGGCAATCCTGAATCTCGTGATCCTCATGACTCGGACGGTTTCCGCTTTGAAGCGTCAGAAGGCACTGTCGTTGCCCTGCGCGTTGAGGTAGAAATACCTAACCGAGAAGTAATATTCTGGGTAACACAACTGAGTCTTCTGGATGAGTCCGGGGAAACGTTAATATCAATTGATCCTTCTCCCAATAGCATGGAGGTGCGGATTGATGGATTTCTCATCCCCGCCGATGGTGAATATTGTGTCGATATTGCTGGCTTCATAGGAGGGGCGGTCGGTTCCACTTATACCTACACGCTGACGTTATCTGAAGGCGAACTTCCCGAAGATGACCACGAAAGCCTAAAAGGGAATCCGACCCCCTTAACGGTAGATGTTCCTGTCGAGGGAGCCATCAGTTTTACCGGGGATGCCGATGCGTTTCAGTTTAATGCCGCAGCGGGACAAATTATTACGATAGTGGTCGACGGGCAACCCGCCACTCCGTTCTTCAATTTAATTTTGACTCTGTATGATAGCGATTTACAGCTTTTAACGGAAGTTCCGCTCTTTGTAGAAGGTATTGATTCAATGCTAGAAGGATTTGAAATTCCTGCGGACGGAACTTACTATGCCGAAATTAAACATTCCGGGGGAAGTGGGGCGGATTTTACCTACACACTGACCCTAACAATCGAAGAAGGAGAAGGTGACGGTAAATTTCCCCCTTATGATGTCAACCAAGATGGCAAGGTGGACATCTTCGATCTCGTGCTTGTCGGTCAACATTTCGGCGAAAATTTCATTAACGCCACGCCAACGGCAGATTTTGGACAATTCCGCTCGGTTTCGCCCGAAGGGGAGTTGCGCCTCCTGATGACCCCAAGTGTGACGGATACACGACAATTGACCGTCTCAATCCACACCACAGCGATTGCCGATCTTTACGGCTACCATGTCTCAATCCAGTACAATCCGGCGGTATTAGAACTCCTTACTGCCTCACCTAGTTCGGTTTTAGCCGCAGGGCTGCCAGAAAGTTACTGGCATATCTCCCAGCAGGGGACACAACTGAAGCTCACACAGACCCGACAAGGAACGCTGGAAGGTGTGGCGGCAGAGGGTTCACTGGCTACGCTTGTTTTTCATGTTAACAAGACGAGGTCCCTGTCGCCACAGTCTCCAATCCGGCTCGTTGACCTTCAACTGGCAGATTCACTGACACGAGCGATTCCGGTGAACGTGGTTGGTGAGCGTGTGTCAATGACAGAGCTATTCCCTGAGAAACCGATGTTGCTGCAAAACTACCCGAACCCGTTTAACCCGGAAACATGGATTCCGTATCAACTCTCTACCGATTCAGAAGTGGTTATCTCAATTTACGATACAAACGGTGAGCGTGTCCGTCAATTGGACCTCGGTTATCAGCACGTTGGGACATACATCACTCGCGGTAGGGCGGCCTACTGGGATGGAAAAGACATGTATGGTGAGCCGGTTGCGAGCGGCTTATATTTCTATCAGATCCGGGCGGGGGCGTTTTCTGCGACCCGCAAAATGGTTATCGTAAAATAGTATCAAATGACCAGATGAGGGTTGGAATGCTGATGCCTATTGGCTTCCAGCCATCACGGGTGTAGGTTGGGTTGAACAATCAACCGACCGAATAGGGAGGGCGATAGTCTTCGCCGTAACCCAACGCTTTTTGTTAATTGAGATGCGTTCAGTTTTCTTGAACTGGTTGCGAGCTAGGAAAAACGTTGGGATACGCTTTAATGATTTTGGGAATTGTGCGGTTTTTGTATTCGTGGCGTTATTTTTCCTCCGGTATTTATTTGATATAACCCGCTCAACCCAACCTACAGAAGCAGTGTACAGTCGCAAAGAGACTTTTCATCAGGAGAACACAAACTATGGAACTTTACGAAGCAGTTAGCCCGCTTGACTTCAGATACTACGGCGGCAGCGAAGCCTTTATGAAGAGGTTGCTTCCATACGTCTCTGAAGCAGGCTACGTCAAATACCAATCGAAAGTCGAAGCTGCGTTGGTGCGAACGCTTGCTATGCATGGGGTCTGCTCTCACGAAATCGCGGATGACGTCGAGCGGGCAACCTCCGAAGTCACTGCAACGGAGGTCTACGAAGAACAAGCGCGGATTCGCCATAACATCCGATCACTCGTCAACGTCATCCAACGAAAAGTTAGTCCCGAAGCGCGTCCGTATGTGCATCTTTTCGCGACTTCGGCAGATATTCTCGATACCGCAACAGCGTTGCGTTACAAGGATTTAACGCGGAAGGTAATACTCCCCGATCTCATCGCGCTTGAAACCCAGCTGATTCAGTTGGCGCGTGAACATGCAGAGACGGTGCAGATCGGGCGAACGCATGGCCAACACGCAGAACCCATCACTTTCGGTTATGCGCTTTCACTCTATGTCAGTCGAATCGGGAATCGAATCGAATTGATAGATCAGACAAGCCGGAACCTCCGCGGACAGTTCTCAGGTGCAGTCGGCGCCTTTAACGGACTTTCGATGATTGCAGAGCAGCCGGAGCAAATCGAAGCAGATTTGCTCGCACAACTCGGATTAAGAGCCTCCGATACCCATACTTCGACCCAATGCATAGAGCCTGAGTTTCTGGCAGACTTGGCTTATGCAGTAATGTCCACCTACACAATCCTTGCAAATTTTGCAGATGACATGCGCCATCTCTATCGCACGGAGATTGCTGAGATTAGCAAGAAATACGACACCCAATTGGTCGGTTCTTCGACAATGCCGCACAAGCTCAACCCGGAAGATTTTGAAACAATCAAGAGTCTTTGGAAAGCCTTCATGCCGCGCATGACAACAGTGTTTATGGATGGTATCCTGGAACACCAAAGAGATTTGACTAACTCTGCGTCGAGTCGCTTCTTGATGGAGTCATTCACGGCATTCGACTACACAATTTATCGGTTGCAGAGGGCGTTGGACGAAATGGACGTGAAGGTGGATAACATGCGGCGCAATCTGGCGATGAGTGCTGGCGATACCATCGCTGAACCGATTTATCTCTTGATGGCATATTACGGATTCCCCGAAGCTTACAATCACACCCGAAAACTAGTGGCTGAAGTCCATCGAACAGGACGACCCTTAAACGATCTTCTGTGGGCTGACGAAGAGCTGCACCCTTTCCTTGAAAAACTGACCGAAAAGCAGCAGGAAATCCTCCGAGATTCAACAGCGTATATCGGGGCATCTGTACAACGCACCTATGCAACTTGCGATGAGTGGGAACAGCGAATACAGCGGTTGTTGTAAGACTGGCGTACTCCCTTAAGGATTCGTTGCATACTGTTACACCATGGATATTTTCATATTCAAGACAAAGCTGACAATGCTCCACACACCCCATAACACCTTGTCGCCGAACACCAACCCCAAAAACAGTGGCGCTGCTTTCCGGTAAGCGCCTACCCCACCATATCTCAGTACCAGCGCCTTTACTGACCAACTGACAAAGAGCGGAAACCAAAAGTAAATCATACCGCCCCATGCGCCGCCAAGTAGAACGTAACCCGCCGGATGGAAGGGCCACCAAAAAAATGCTCGACGCATAGCCATCAGTAACAACACAAAGCCAAATCCACCGGTCATAAACCCCACGCTTGTCCAGTTCGTAACGCTAGGAAATTGCAGCCGCGATTGAAGCGGGTTGAAACATTCCCATCCCAAATAGTCGAGATACCCCCTGCCAGATAATCCATGTTTGTATCCAATTTGGTAGTAAGCCACAAATGTCGCCACAGTGCCGACGCCTATTGCCAGAATCATTGCAAGAACCAATTTAGAGGGATTCATGCCCGATTGTTCGCCAATTTTCAGCGATTCTAGTTGATTCGGCATCGGGTGAGAGCGGTTACATCGATTGAAGGCGTAAAGAAATGTGAGAACTACCAGGTTGGGCCCGCCCAGGCGCTTTGAACCGAATACTTCAGTCATCACCTGCCGTGGATTGACAAAGACCACCTCATGGTATGGCGGCCCTAACTCCGCTCTGACGCGCGTCAGCCCTAACCCCATTGCGAAAAATAAAAAGTAAAACACGACGATTGCCCACGGTGACATGCCGGCTTGATAGCAGAATAGGAATAGAAACACGAAACTCAATAGTAAAAGGATTACAGCAGTGCGATAGCGCATCGGTTCCCGCGATTCATCCAATTGAGAATCCTTCCCGATGGTTTGTTTGGCGACTGCAATGAGATACCGGCGCCCAATCCAAATGGCAATTAGACCCATGCCAACCCAACTCCCCGCAGAACGCTCGTTGAGATGAAGTTCGCGCCATCCATAAATTCCCGCGACGACGTGTTCTGCTTTGCCAAGCCAATAAAAGAACCAACAGGAAAACAGCAGGTCAAGCGGCATGAAGTAGGTTAGGCCTAGCATTGACAAATTAAAGGAAAAGGACGTGTACCCAACGGCACTCCAAGGTTCCATGGAAAACCCTCCGATTGAGTAGCCTGTTGGTATGCTAGGGATAATGGGATACAGACCGTGAAGTCCGTTGATCGTACGAATTCCCGCCGCGATGCTGAACCCAATCCACATTATCTTTGCACGGAAAAATCGAAAATTGTCTTGGGTGATTGCCAACGGCAATTCAATCAATGGATAGCTGAGTTTTTCCCGCTCTGTCCATTGCTTTCGCAGGATGATGTTCATGCACAGCAGGGCAAGCAGTAGAACAAAGATAAACATCGACCATGCACTGACGGGAAGAAGCCACGCCCGGAGATGTTCACCAATGAAAACAGACGATTCGCCCTCAATGTATCCTCTGACAACGGAAAGGTCGTTCACTGTAAACCACGATGGAATAAACCGCCAGAAGAGTTGTTCCCACTCGTTTTCAGGGGAAGCAAACCAAAAGGGATGACCCATTGCCGATATTAGGACCTCAATGAATGCGTGCCCCGATACCGTGGTCACCATGGTTGCCATAATATACATCACCAATAGTTCCGCGCGGGAAAACAGGGTTATTCGGGCGACTCTGGAAAACAAAAAGTTGAGTAAAATAAAGGGGACGAGGCTGAAAACGACGTTAGCGAAGGGTGTCATTAAGTTCGGGTGTGAACCCCAGAGCTGGCTGGCGATGCTTATCCAGTAGGCGTTGATTCCAACGAGAATCAGTCCGATGATGATAGATTTGAAGGTAATGTCGGATTTCTCAGATTTCATTAGGTCTTGTTCTTGATTTTGATGGATTGCCAGAGCCCCCAATTCTGGGGAGGCGAGTGATATTCTCCTTCAACCCTACAATTAGTACAGAGACTCCATGCCCCTGATGAAATAGGCTAGGCTCCTAGTGAGTAATTTGCTTCAAGCGTATAATACTGCTGTCGGTTTGCTCAGTCAACACAAAAAGCGGCTCGATGTTCTCGTCAATATGCGGAAGTGGCAATGACGAATAGCCTTGTATCATTTTCAGGTATTGCGACAGAAGTCTTTCTCCGCTTTATGAGTTGACAATCCCCTGATAGTTGCCTGTGCAGTGGTCAGTTTGGGTAGGACACAGTAAGCATCAGCGATGAAGGAGCTCACCTTAATCTGGATGATATAAGCTCAGTTCAATGGAAATATAAGAATTAAGTTGTCACCGCATTTTTCTTGAGAATCCATCCTTCATCTGGTAGAATAAAATGGTAGGCTTTAGCTACGGAACATAAGTTAGAAATTTTAGCGATAAGCGACCCGCTGTAGACATTATCCAAATAGGAAGGTGACCCTTATTGATGTCGCGTCTAAAGGTAATGCTGCTTCCCCTAAAGCGTCTTTTTCAGCCTTGGTGCGATGATGTTATCGAAGCAATAGGCGACCGTCACGCCCTATGCGTTTTTGACGATTCCCATCCCATCTCCCCTCAATTCGATGGTGTTGAGGCGGTCATCGATCAAGGAGGTAGCGTAGGCACGCGCGAGATGATGGATGCTGCTAAGGACGCCCGCTTGTGGCAAATCCTGGGAACGGGATTTGACCATTTCGATCTGGATTACATCCGCAGCAAAGATATTGCGGTTGCCAATTGCCCGGGTCAGTTTAGCAGCGTAGCACTGGCTGAAACTGCGTTTATGTTTATCTTGATGCTCGCTCATCAATACCGTCAAGCGGCTGCAAATTTTAAGTCTGGGGTCTTTAACGAAGCCGTAGGACGGGAGCTCGACGGGTTGAATTTAGGAATTATCGGTTTTGGCGCCAGTGGACAGGAATTGGCGCGACGTGCAAAGCCTTTTGGGATGCGCATCTTGGCAATCGATGTCCGATCCATTGAACCAGAGATAATCCAGGAGATTAAGCCTGACTTGATAGGAACCCCTGCTAGTTTGGACCATGTGGTGGCTGAGAGCGATTTTCTTTCGCTCCATCTTCACCTGAACGCGGCAACACGCCACATTATTGATGCTCGCCGCATCGCATTGATGAAATCGTCTGGGTGTCTCATCAACGTAGCTCGTGGGGCACTTGTAGACGAGTCGGCGCTGTATCACGCGCTGTCCGATGGCAAGCTCGGCGGCGCTGGTCTGGATGTCTTCGCTCTGGAGCCGTCAGATCCTAGTTTGCCGGTGTTCCAGCTTCCCAACGTTGTCGTTACGCCGCATATCGCAGGCGTCACGTACGAAACTTCGGTCAGACGCGCAGAGTGTGCTGCCGAGAATGTCGACCGTGTCGCCCAAGGACTCGAACTGCTTTATCGGATTGATATCTGATAGGAGACTGTAAGGTGCACTGGTCTGAGGTTCACCATACGTTGCCTATAATGCTTTCACAGGAGGCACAGTATGCTTACTGATGCGCAAGAGCATCAATTTGAAACTCTCGGATTCCTCTGTTTGAAAAATCTTATCCCTCCCGAGGAAATGCAGACTTACATCAATGCGTTCGATGAGACGATGAGCGCCGCTAACGGTGGTGTACCGTGGTCAAATGCGCCACGGCGCCAGCAGGTCGTGCCGTTCTATCGACACAATCCAGCCGTGTACCACCGTCTCCTCGATCACGACCTGATCAACGAAGTTGTCGAGGATTTGCTTGGGAAGGACTTCGTGTTTACGGTCTCAGAAGGGATTCACCACTTTGGTGGGACGAATTGGCACCACGATTCCGTGGCACCTGAAGGGCAGACTCATCTCAAAGTCGTCCTTTTTCTCAATTCTGTTTGGACGAATACCGGGTGTCTATGCGTGCTGCCGGGCAGTCAATTTTTGCCGTATCGAGAACGGATGCAGAAGTATGGCGAGTCTGTCTTGCCGTTAGGAACGGAAGTACCGGGCACCTATCCAATTGAGTCTGATCCAGGGGACGCTGTTGTCTTTAACGTAAAGTGCTATCACGCCGCGTTTAGCGAAATGCCTCGCAAAGGCATTTACATTAACTATGTCCAGAAGCCGCAGACCCAGGAAGAGGAAAAGTATATTAAATGGCTCTACCACCATGACGCATCGCACGGATGGACCTACTATACCCGCGAACTGTTTGACGATGCAACGCCAAAGCGGTTACGAATGTTAGCTTTTTTGAAAGAGGCGTGCTATGACGCTGCGTAAGCTATCTTCAGACTCGGACGTAATAATTGGGGACTTACGTAAGAAAAATTGGCTTGTAAGATAGGTGCACTTTTCAAATGGCGCATCCCAGCTCTCGCATTCGATCAAGCCACCGTTGGCGTTTCACACTCCGCTCAGAATTCGCAATCCAGCTCGGGTCATAGAATGGATCGTTCGGACGATTGAAACCTGACGGGGTTCCTGACGTAGCAAAGCCCGCGACTTGCACTCGGGTTGCTTCCTCCTCGTCGTGAGACTTCGGGTTGTTATAATAAACCACCGTGCACATCCGCCGGTCCTTGGAACCGCCCCAACTCGCATGATAACAGCGGAGGTCGAAGGCAACCACATCGCCCGGTTCCGATTCGCACACGTAGGCGGGAACGTCTTGGATGCCTAACTCAGATTGGCTAAAATATTGCGCTAGGTCGTCGCTAATCGGATGCTTATGCGACCCCGGAATTACGCGTAGGGCGCCGCTTTCCGCTCCCACCGGTTGCAAGTAATAAGCGAATTTCACGCCGTATTGATGCCTATTCCCAGTATCACGATGCCAATTTGATTCCCTAACGTAACGATTAGCATCGCTAACTGCGCCGATGATGTCTTCACCGTAAAGCTGCTCTGCTACAGTACAAAATCGAGGGTCTTCAAGCAACGAAGCAAAAAACGGCGTCTGCGGTCCCACCATGGTAACCCAATGACGGCGTGTACCATCAAACGGGGCATGGCGGTAGGAAGTGTCCATCGCCAAGTCGAACTCAGCGTTAATGGTCTGGAGTTCATCTGGACTAAACAATTTACGGATGATCAAGAACCCAAAGATGTGAAAGTCGGTGATTTGCTGTTCCGTGAGCATTGTTTCTCTATTTCTTAATATAGAACTTCAATCGTGGGACCGTCTCATTTACAGGCAGGTTTTGCAGCTAAACATACGTGTTCGCTGTTCCAAACAGGATAGTTGTCTCAATTGGAACAGCGAACATCTGATAGTATCAGGTCGAGGATATCTGGGGACGTGTATGCGGCGATAACCCTGAAATCTGACGCGCAAAATCGCGGTTTGAATTAACACCTCCTAGCGATTGGATAGCGCCTCTGAGTTATTCAAAGATCGCTTTGACCGCTCTAGGCATCGTCCTTTAGTCGTCCCCAAGTAGTTGTGATTTTTTCATTGGGCGAAACAGCGTTTATGCCTTGAAACCCCTTCTTCATAACATCGCTTATCTCATCTTCGGTCAAGGCAATGTTCAATACAGCGACTTCGTCCACGGCGCCATCGTATCCCCTGCCGCACTCGCTGCTTGCACCAATAGCTAACTTGATATCATTTGTCGTTATGTTACCGCTTTGATCTCTTTCGGCGTTAAATTCGCCATCGACGTAAACCTTCATCTTGGAACCGTCATAGACCGCGGCGATATGTGACCATGAATTGTTGGGAACCTTATCGACAGCATCTACAGCGACATTCCCGCTGGCAAACATCCTGAAATGGATTTTGCCGCCATCCAAATAGAGATTGTAACCGGCATTAGCGCCGCACTCTTTTTCAATTATTCCATCCAATCCCTGTGTTGTGGTTGGCTTTACCCATGCCAATAGTGTTAACGCTTCGCCATCAATATCTAACGAGCGAGAATCGCCGCAATCAACACTATTTGAACCATCAAACTGTACGGCGTTCCCGAACTTCCCTTCGACCCACGCAGGGTCGCCCAAGAGCTCCCCATCATTACCGTTGCCTGAGAAATCCTTTGTTTTATTGCCTTCTCCTTCCTCAAAGGTCCAAAGACCGGCAAGGGAATCTTGGTTAATCTGGGCGTAATTGTCTGAAGTGAATATCAATCCTAAGAGGATCAAACCGATCGATACCAACATTAGATACCTGACTGTGGTTCTCATAGTTATGACCTCCATATGTCATGTCCGGTTGACTGCTGGAAAGCAGGTTTGAATTGCTTGGATAAAAAAATCAAGAGATTCTTTTTTGATAAGCAACTTATTTGAAATGTGCTTAGCGATTATATTATAGCATAGAATTGCACGGGCGATCAAGGAGAGAATTTACATAACGCGGTTCGAAACTATGTTTCAGGCAATTTCTTAGTGCCGACAATCCAGCAAGCTCTTATTCATGAACCTCAGACCGTGCTTTACCGATCCTGTGGCGGCATAAATCTTGGAGTGTTTTAGGCATCCGCTCAAACACTTCGGGAGAAACCGGATGTGCACCTTCCCGTCCCTGATTCCACCACGGCGGAAAGTAAGCGAAGTTAAGTCCCATTCGATGCTGGTCATGTGATGTATTTGCGCCATTAGCGTGCCATGTTCCGCCCTGCCATAGCACGACCGAACCGCGGCGACCGGTAACAGAAAGCGAGCGGATGTCCGAGGGACTTATTCCAGGCGGCGGTCTGCGCCTCGACTTGTGGCTAAACGGCACAACGATTGTTGCGCCATTGTTCTCCGTGAAATCCGTTATCATCCATATTGTGTTAATCATCCATGGAATATCAGGTAATCTTGACGGCAAATCATGTGCAGAATCCACATGCAAGCCGCCCATCGGTGCGCCCGGCTTAACCCATTTCGTGCTTCCCTGTCCCGAAGAGCGTGCCTTTGCGCCTAGGAAGTGACGCACTACGGCGAGGACCTGTGGATGTACGATGCAGTCCCAACACATTTCATCCAAGTTTATCACACTGAATAGCGTTTGGTATAATTCGGCGTTAGGGTCTTGAAGGAGTCGCCGGTTGGCAGGATCCTCATGAAACTTAAAATACGTCTCTGCCATGCGATCTGCTTGTTCAACGGAAATAAGATCTTCAAGTAGACAGTAGCCGTAGGTGTCCAAATGGTCAATGGCTTCTTGTAACCCCATATCCACTCTCACTAGTTATAGTTGCTGAAATTCTTGTGTCGTGTTGTTTTCAAATCTCAGTCGCCGTTGAAACAGATCGGTCATAACGGCGAACCTAGAACGGTCATCGTATCACGACAGAAGTCTTAGGAGCAAACCTCGCCTCTCCGTCCTATTCGGTGCCATCTGCTACTCGTGAGTCAGTCATTCGTTGCCACTCCTCGGTGTAGTCGGCGAGTGCCGGATCATTGAATTTCTCAACTGGAGCCAGATCGAGAGGCCATCGGATGTCATTTGCGTTCCAGACGGGCATCATGCCTGCCCCAAGAGATGTGCTTTCAGATTGATGATCGACAAAGCAGCGCTGGCACCCCATCAGCGTTGCTACCAATCGGCAGTACCATGGGTTATTGACAAACCCGCCCGTAATTATCAAATCTCCGTCCATTTCGAGAATACGAGCGCTAGTCATGGTCATGAGGGCTAAATACAGCGTCGCACGCGCAAGAATTTCACCGCTAGTATCGATCTGTGGTCCTATCGCTGAGCCGCGGTGTCCCATATATGGGCCGCCTGTTGCGAAAGACGGTAACAGAAAACTGCGCTTGGCGATTACGTTTCTAACATCTGACTCGGTAAATTCTTTTTTGGTAGAGCCAACGCCCTTGCTCAGAATCTCAAACTCTCTGCCGCCCATGAAACGACCCATGGGAAGTGGTTTGCCTCTAAGATCCGCCAATGCCATGGTGTCCCGATGCTCATTCAGTCTGGTTATGGAAAGGTGTGGGTTAATCAGGACGACCCAGGTTCCCGTAGAGAGAAGACTGAAGCGCTTAGTATATCCCCTCAGAAAGAGACTGTAAGCCGCATTGGCATCGTGGATGCCGTTGTAGACCTTGCATTCCAGTGAAAGCCCGGTTATCTGCGCGATCTCAGAAAGAATAGGTCCCAGCGCCGCATACGCCGGCCGAATCGGTGGGAACAGACTATGCCATCCCTGTTCTTGCACGAGTGAGGAAAACGATTGGTTTTGTGGATACCACAGATGGCTGTGACAACTAATTGATGTGACTTCGCTTGCCGCAACGCCGGACAAGCGCCACGCCCAGTATTGAGGATACGTGAGCACCCACTGCGCACGCGAAAATTCTCGCGCAAAATCTTGCTGCAGCCAAAACAGTTGCCGACCAAGACTCAAGCCGCCGGGCAGGTCCGGCGATTGAGTCTCTTCGAACGTGGGCATGACCGCGCGAAATGCCTCCACTGTGTCTTCCGGTATTTCTGTTTCATAGTCAAGGATGGGTAGAACCAACTCGTCGGCGTGTACCAGGGCTGCCGCAGAGCCATGGGTTGTCGGAACGATGGCATCAATCGCGTACTGATTGGCAAACCCTCTTGCCATTTCCAACAGCCACCGCCAAATTCGTTCTGTGTCCAAATGGGGATACGGTGGTCCGTTGATAGATTGATTGTCTAATCTTACCACGTCAACTACACGCCCGGTCTTGCTCATGACCAAGAGTTTGACGTTGGTCTTGCCCACGTCCAACACTAGAGTTGAGGAATACTTGTTGAGATCGGTTCTCATTGGCTCTCTATCTTTACAATCAGAGATTTCCCTGTTCTTCAAATGAATTATACTTCGCGTAATCGGGTAACACGGGGCGACCGAGGTGAGGCTCGAGCCGACGTGTATCCAATATAAGCCGCGATGCTTGTTCGAGTGCCTGAGTGTGATTAAACGCCTCCGCAAGGGAGTCGCCAATCGCGAAACTACCGTGCCATTTTAGGACTGCCGCCGGACTGCGGGTCAGTAGCTCAGCCATTTGGTCCGCGAGCAAAGCCCACTTCATATATCCTTCAGATTGGGCGCAAAATACCCGTTCGCCAAGATAATAGATGTTGTTCTCATCAATCGGGCAGATTACATCGGTATAGTAAGAAAGCAAGGTAGCGTAGTACGGGTGCGCGTGAATTATAGCGGCGGCGTCCGTCTTTCTGAAAATGGATCGGTGCATACCCAGCGTTGCCGAGGCGCCTTCAACCGGTTCATCGCTGTGTACGTCCGCGACGAACAAATCTTTGCCTGTTAGGTCTCTCTTCGGCGACCGGTGTCCGGTGATGGCCATCTGTTCGCCTTCACGAACGCTAAAATTGCCGCCCAGCAGATGGACCATCCCTGTTACGACTAACTTTTCACTAACATCGCTCATTTCTGCGGCGATTGCCTCCAGATTCATTGAATCCTCTCCTTTCAAATCAGTTTGCCGGGATTCATAATTCCGTTCGGGTCCACGGTCTCCTTCAATCGTTGGATTAGTCCGTATGCAGTACCCAAATAGGGTGCGATATATCTGCGTCGCACATATCCGATTCCGTGATGGTGTGAGATGGCGGCGCCGTTGCGCAGAGCAGCCTCCATGGCTACGTCCCAAATCTGGAGAATAGTCTGTTCCGCCTCTCGGTCGTCCACAGCCTGTCCAAGAAGAATCAGGTACAGCGAAGTACCCTGAGGATAGGTATGGGAAAAATGGCACAGCACCTGATCGACAAGGGGCTGCAACGCTGTCTTCATATCATCATAAGTTCGCTCCACTTCGCTCCAGAAGTGCGACACCTCCACAGTCTCCGCAATTCCGCCGGGCGAATCCAGCACGCGCTCGAAAGTCGAGAAATCAAAACGTCGCTGCATCCAAGATTCGGCTGGATTTGGTCCAATCGCTTCCCCGCCGCTCTGCAGACAGATGTCAACAACGGCATCCATTTCCGCCATCGCCACTTTGCGGATGCCCTCACAGCCGACAAACAAAACGGAATCCGCAAAACGCTCGTCAACCATGACATGCTTTGATTCGTCGGCGTCATACAAACGCACGAGAAACGGGCGTAAGCCGGACTGCATGAACCGGCGCACAGCATTGATGCCTTGATGAAGTTCGGAAAAACGAATGCTCTCATAGAGGCGTGTTTCCGAAAGCGGAAAAATCTTGAGGCTGACTTCGGTGATTACACCTGAAGTGCCTTCGGCACCAATGAAAAAATGGCGAATGTCTGGTCCAACAGCAGCACGAGGTGCTTGAGGCATTGTCAGAACTTCGCCGTTCGGCAGTACAACGGTAAAGGAAATGCACAAATCTTCAATATTGCCCCAACGGCTCGAAAATTGCCCACTGGAACGCGTTGACAGCCAACCGCCCACAGTCGATTGATTCAGGGATTGTGGTGAATGGTTCAGGGTGAAGCCCTTATTGTTCAACTCTTGTTCCAACTGAATTCCGATCTTGCCGGCTTCAACGCGGGCAAGATGATTAATCGAATCAATGTGGAGTGTCCGATTCATAGTTGAAAGATCTAACGAGATGCCTCCCCGCGTAGGAAGACCTGCGCCAGTCACGGCGGAGCCTGCTCCCCAAGGCGTAACCGCAACACCCTGGTGATTCGCCCAGGCGAGAAGTCTTGAAACCTCGTCTTGATTGCGAGGACGCACGACAAGCTCGGGCCGCATGGGCATCTTGTCCTGTTGACGCCACTTGATGGCTACTGGCCACCAGTCATAACTATGAAGTGCTAAATCGTCCGGATCTTGAGACAAGCATTCCGGTGCAATCACAGTCTTCAAATCATCGAACTTGGTCTGATTTGCCATATAGGTGCCAGCTTTCTGAAATTTTCACTATTCATTGAAACGGATAAGCGTGGGTCTGTGAGGACCGAAGGAGATGGAGGACACGAATTTTGGCGTGGGGTAAAACCAAGCAGTTTTCACTGCTAGTCTAAACACATACAGTGCCTATTTTACCCATTTTTTACTCCCCAGTCAACATAAAACGCTGAAGCAATCGGGTCTGTTTTTTCTTGTGCATGGATCCTGAAATCAGGTCCATTCATTTCGTTATTCTGTTTCTACATCTCATCCACTGGTCGATTATCATGAACCAATCAGTTGCTGTCCGTCACATTCGATAGCTAACCTCTCCACCTAGCAGCCTCCTTTTGAGCCTGTTTGAAAAATACAAGCCATATTACGCAATCACGCAAACTCTCGGTTCCGCAATACTGAGATTACTAATTCCCTACCTGACAAAATCCATAACTTGCTTGTAAGATGGCTGTTACTGCAGTTTATTTCAGTTACCAATGCGCCAACACACCTCTCTAGAAGAAAAGAGTGAGCGAAAAAAACGAGAACTCCTGAATAAATTTACAAAAGTCTGAGACGACTCACATGTTTTGTCGCAATCGATCTGTGCATTTTTTGGTTGACAATTATGACACAAGATGATACAAGGATGAAACCGATGAGCCTACTCCAAAACTTCCGACTCGCACGCTACCATGTAATTCTAACGGCACGATCAACAATCTTGATGCCGCCTTACGCCGGCTCAACCCTCCGCGGCGGATTCGGACAAGCATTCCGAAAGATGGTTTGCAGTCAAGGGCCCATCGACTGCCGAGAATGCACCCTCAAAGCGGTCTGTCCCTATCCGTACATCTTCGAGACCGCCCCGTTCGAGGGTGCCCAGCAGTTGCGGACATACGACGATGTTCCGAGACCATTTGTCATTGATCCGTTGGGAACGCAAGGCGAATACCGTCGGGGCGAATCGTTTGCGTTTCAACTCACTCTCATCGGTCGTGCTATTGACTATCTCCCCTATTTTCTAGTCAGCTTCCGCGACTTGGGCGAGATTGGTATCGGCAAGAAGCGCGGGCGCTTCCAGGTGACTCAAGTCCTGACTGATAGTAGGGAATCGGTCTACGACAGCGATACGCAGATGGTGCACAATTTCGACAACGCTCTCAGTTTCGACGAGATTCAGCGAGAGGCAGTATCTTTGCTAGCTACGCGCTTGAACTCGTTGAAATCTTTGACGCTGCATCTACTCACCCCAACCCGGATTACCCACGAAGGAGAGTTAACGAATAATCTCCCATTCCATATCTTCTGGCGACGCTTGATTGGACGCATCTCGGCGCTGGCATATTTCCATTGCAGCGAGTCGTTGGAGCTCGACTTTAAGGGACTCATCGAAGAGGCGAAGACTGTTGAGACGACTGAAACCGCACTGGAGTGGAAAGATTGGACGCGATACTCTTCGCGACAGGATCAAAAGATGCAGCTCGGCGGGCTGGTTGGGAATGTGACGTATACGGGCGATTTAGCGATGTTCATGCCGTTTGTGGTGCTAGGCGAATTCCTGCACGTCGGCAAAAACGCGACGTTCGGGCTGGGGAAGTATCGGATTGAATAAACCCTTTGACGAGGGGTAGAACAGCTTAATAACACTGGGAAACAATCGTCGCTCCTACATCATTTTTGTTCAAATGACATTTACAATAAAAATAAAAATGACAACTCCGCCCGTTGCAAACATAAGTAAGCGTTGTGCATCTGAAATTGGTCGATTTGGCGTAGGTGAAGACAGTAACGATGGTGTCAGTTTTTCGAAGATGACACCATCTTCGATATTTCCTCCTTGCAACATAACCGTAATTGTGTCGGTTGCGATGGGGTAATATGTTACCCATACTGTTGAAACGTCTGCCGGTAGTGAAGTTGGTGTAAATCTCTTATAATACAGATTGTAGGGCAAGGCTTCCTGGCGGTGGAATTCTGTAACTATCGCCCCTTGTTCGTATGCGCGATACACATTTATCACCCCGACAAGGACATTTTCCATGAACGAACTCCCAAATGCGACTAACGGCTTACTAGTTTCAGCGAGCCGCTCAATCTGGGCATCTTCACGCAACCCGCCTCCGTAGAACTTATACATAACATGATTCAGAGAGAGAGGATTTATCAGCACTTTTGACGCATCAACGACCTGAATGGGATTCAATTGTAAGGAGATTGACTCCCTAGCCTTATTACGGCATGAGACACCAATGCCGATGATTCGGTTATTCGGATTACCGACTTGTCGAAATTCTGTGCAGATTGCTCCAAAAGTTAAGTCTTCCGCCTCCAACTGACCGAATTCAGGTGTTTCGGTAGCGGTTTCGGTCGTCACTTGCCAGAGTTGCGATTTCCACTGTCGAGCATAAGGCGTGGCGCATCCGGTGGTCATTAGAGCGATTAAAATTAGAATGATTAGCCTGATTTTCGTCATTGTATTCTCCAATTGTGCGATCTCCATTAGTAAAGGGTAACCTGCAAAAGCACAACTGTGGTTTTGCCCTAACATTGCCTTGACATTTGATATGATTTGCTGACTGATGATTTCTCAGTGGCGGTAGATCCTCCGTGGCTAACCGGCTCTGCCAACGGATGAGAGCTCCACGCGCTCGGGTGAAACGGATTCGGAGTGTTTGGCAATAACACGGTTTCTACCTGAGTTCCCAAAGTAGAATCGTCCCGGCCGAACTTCTGCTTGTGAGTGTGGTACCATTTTGGGTGAGAATACCACGGAATTAACCCAATAGGCATGGCCTTCTTAGCCCTCAGGTCTTAGTTCGTGCGTTGAACTACCGCGGTTACAGAGCCAACAACAGGTTGATTTCGGCCAATCGCTGTGAAAGGGTGTTTAGGAACCGAGCGGCAGGTGCTCCATCAACCACTTGATGGTTGATGGTCAATGATAATCCAATGTGCGGAATAAACTGCACGTCGCCTTCGATTTCCACCGGCTTCAGATTTACGCTGCCTACCCCAAGAATACCTGCTTGAGGCGGATTGAGTATGGGTGTGAAGCTCTCAATCCCTAAGCTGCCAAGGTTCGTCACCGTAAATGTGCCGCCAGTTAACTCGTCGGGCGATACCTTCCCTTCTAAGCAAGTGGAGGAGAGTCGTTTGGTTTCCTGACAAATGCCTTTCACGCTTAAAGCGTTCGCGTTGCGGATGACCGGCACGATTAAGCCACGAGGGGTATCCACAGCAAACCCTAGGTGTATATCCCGATATTGGCAAATCGTGTCTTCTGTAAACAGCGCGTTCAAGTCAGGGTATTCAGTCAACGTTCTCGACACGGCGAAGAGGATTAAATCGTTGACAGTAATCTCTCGCAATTCAAGCGACTCTGCGCTATTCTTCAGATTCTGTCGGTAGGCTAACAGTGCACTTGCATCAGCCGAAGCATTGAGTGTGAGTTGAGCTGTCGACTGTATGGAACTCAACATGCGCTCGGCGACGACCTTCCGTACCCCATTGAGTGGGATCGTCCGTATTTCGCTCTCTGTAGAAGGCTCAACCTCCTTAGCACTGAGATCGCCCGCGGTCACGCGACCACCGATACCAGAACCATGAGTTGGCGCGGTCAATTGGTCCTGCGCGATCATAGACTTCACAAGAGGCGTCATCGGCTGTCTGGTTGCGAGGGCAGCTTGTACGTCCCTTTCGACAATCCGACCACCGGGACCTGTACCCCGAATCGTTGCAGTATCGAGTCCGTGCTTTGCCGCTAGATGTCCAGCTCGGGGAGATATGCTTGTGGAAGCTAAATTTGCCGCGGAGGGCGTAGCGCTGATAATTGGGGGATCAGCGACTGTCTTTGTCTCAGGTGAAGCTGTCTCAACAGCGTCACGGAGCGCATCGGCTGAATCCTCGACGCCAGGGGTTCTTATCACCGAATCAGGGCGAAAGCTGTTAAACTCTTCTCCGGGTTTTCCAATGACAGCGATGTTGGCTTGAACCTGGACTTCATCGCCCTCCCTACAAAACAGGTACAATAGTGTGCCGGATGCGGGGCTTTCCACTTCCAGCGTTGCTTTATCGGTTTCAATTTCGCAGAGTAGGTCACCTTCAACTACAGAATCTCCTTTTTCTTTTTTCCAACTGACGATAATGCAACTTTCTACAGATTGCCCTAACTTGGGCATCAAAACTGGGGTTGCCATTTTCTTCCCTCAAATACTGTTCTGGCTAGCGGCATTATAAGCGTAGCAGATTTCGCCACCACGAATTTGATGAGTATTAGCTATTCTGAAGAGTGGTTAGGATTTTCGTGATGCGCCGAGAGCGCTTTCAGGCTCAATTCATAGGGCGGTCGGGCAATTCCCTTGTCCGTGATAATAGCAGTAACTAGGTGGGCAGGCGTTACATCGAAGGCAGGACTGTAGACTTTAACCCCTTCCGGGGCGGTTTTTTTCCCGAACCCCTCTGTAATTTCTTCAGCGCGACGCTGCTCAATGGGGATTTGTGCTCCGGTGTCAAGGGAGAAATCTAGCGTTGAAGTCGGAGCAGCAACATAGAAAGGGATTCTATGAGCTTCTGCTAGGACTGCTACCCCATAGGTTCCAATTTTATTTGCTGCGTCTCCATTTGCTGCGATTCGATCTGCTCCGACAATGACGCACTGGATTTTTCCCTCTTTCATCACTTGTGCCGCCATGTTATCACAGATTAGCGTCACATCTATGCCCGCCTGCATAAGCTCCCAGGTCGTCAAGCGGGAGCCCTGAAGCAACGGCCGCGTTTCATCGGCGTAGACTCGGATATTCTTTCCAGATTCGTGAGCCTTAAACATCACCGCAAGAGCTGTCCCATAATCGGCGGTCGCTAATCCCCCGGCATTGCAATGCGTCAAGATGGTGTCATTGTCTTGGATGAGACGCAAACCGTGTTCGCCGATAGCGCGACACATTGCGCGATCCTCTTCGATAATTTGCAGTGCTTCATCGAGCAGCGCTCGCTTGAGTGCGACAATCTTAAGATCCTTGTGCCGCTGTGCCGTTATCCTCATACGATCGAGCGCCCAAAAGAGGTTCACAGCCGTCGGACGTGAGGTTGCAAGATAGTCTGTCACCCCATGAAGTTCAACTACAAAATCAGCGTATCTTGTTGCTTTTGAGTTCCAGATGCCAAGAACAGTCCCTAGCGCGCCCGCAATCCCAATCGCAGGCGCGCCACGAACTCTGAGCGACTTAATCGCCTCCCAAACGCATTCTACATCATTACAATAGATCTGCTTGAGTTCATTTGGCAGCAGTGTTTGATCGATCAAACGCACGCTGCCGTCAACCCACTCAATTGTTGGGGTGGGCATCCTCTTCCTCCGCTAGATTAGGTGCATCATCTCGCTCGGGGTTATCCCCATAGCCGGCGGATTCTGTGCTGGTCTTGCTTGAACTACCAGGGACTGATGTATTTCTACGACCTCTTGTTGTGTGTGGTCGCCTGCGTCTCGTGCGATATTTCCCGTGAGCGGTTTTTATCGCCTCTATTGCTTCAATTCTGGTGAGCCAGCCGGACAACTCAAAGTAGGGTTCAAAAAAAGCAACAATCTTCCTAATCCAAATTATGTTCAGGTCGGCAATATCCTGAACGGAAGCGTACTCCTCGTCGCCCAGCAGAACGCAAATTATGTGATGATCGTTGTCTTTCCGCTTCAGCATACCGATTGGACGCGCCTCACAGATATAACCTGGGTGAGTCGGCTCACGACCAATCACCATTGCATTGAGGAAGTGCCCATCTTCAGCAATCGTTTCTGGTATCCAACCGTATTCTGTTGGAACCGGCACGCTGAACTTATACGCCAGTTTAAATCTGCCGCTCTTGGCGTGGAAGTGATATTTTTCCTGACTGTCCTTCGATGCTTCAATGACCACATTGACAATGGAAGGTGCATGACGTCCAAGGGAGATTTCCTGCAGGTTCATCTTTTTCCCTTTATTGTAGCTAACAGTTAGTTGGTATCCTCGGCAAATGAAAACCGAAAACTCAAGACAAAAGCCGCTATAAGGTGAACTCAAGCGGCTATAATGAAGATATATACCGGTTCCGGCACATTACTACTCCTACAAGAATTGCTTTACGCAAAACCTCCCGTTATGATAAAGAGAGTCGGAATCTCAATTATTCATCAGATTCAATTTGTCACATTATAGCATACCTGAGAAAACCTTGCAACGAAAATCTGTAACAGGCTTTCGTCCGAAATCTTCTCTCACAAGGCTTCAAATTTATACTGGCGTCGGTAATTATGGAATCTTTTCAAAGAATTTTATTTTTCTTGGATTTTTTGTGAAATATTAGTATAATAGGAAGAATCATAAGGTTGATTCTTAGATTCTGAACATACGCTGAAAAATAATCCTAAAGGAGGAATTTAATGAGAAGTTTGAGTTTAACCATTGCATTTGTAGTCTTGTTAGCGGGTATTTCCGCAATTGGAAGCGCCCAAGACTTCGTTCTGTACTACAACTTTGAAGAGGGCTCCGGTGACACTGCTATGGATGGCAGCGGCAACGGAAATAACGGAACTCTCATGAACGGTGTCGCTAGGACAACTAGCCCCATGGGCGGAGCGGTTCAGCTCGATGGAGAAGACGACTTCATTGACGCTGGGAATTCTGATATGTTTCAAATTGCAAAAAACGTCACTCTGGAAGCATGGGTCAACTCCGACGATGCAGGACCTACGCAATTCGCTTGTGGAACGCCGTATGATGATGGCGCTGATTGGGATAATCCGTGGGTCGGTCAACAGATTGGGGTTCGCGGTGGTAAAATGGCGACATGGGTGAGTATCGCAGGCGAAGATCGTGAGTACGACTCCGGTGCGATTGAATCGGGTGCGTGGACACATATAGCCTTTACGTTTGATGGAGATACGTCAATTTCTTACGTGAATGGCGAGGAGGTTGCCAACAATGGAGACCGCGACGGAGAGACTACATATGAGGGCGCGCCGAGCTTCGTGGTCGGAATTCGTTCGAAAGAAGCAGCGGGTGAATACTTCAAGGGTGCCATTGACGAAGTCGCGCTATGGAACGGTGTTAGAAGCCCAGAACAAATCCAGGCAGACATGAGTGGAATCGAGCCTGGGGGCGCCGTGGAACCGGCTAGTAAATTAGCAACCACTTGGGGTAACCTGAAGCGTGACCGTTAACTCTACTGTGTTGCCTTTTAGTCAGACGAACTCAAAATGAATCCAATCAACCTTCGAGGGGTTAAAAGCCCTCCGAAGGTTGAGTACGTAACATAACTATTCAAACCTAGGTAGGAGGAATCAGAAACAATGAGATTTATTTTGGTTACTTTAGCCACCTTAAGCCTGTTGGTGGCGATGCCAGTTATCGGAATTTCGCAGGTTGACGATCTCGTGGCATATTGGAAATTTGACGGCGATCCAAAAGATGCAACCGGAAATGGACATGACGGACAGATGAAGGGCGTGGCTACACTTGTTAAGAATGATGGCGCCCCGATTGACGGTCCTAAAGGTGCAGTGAAGTTCTTGAAAAAAGATGGAAATGCAGTCCAAATCGCAAATTCGGCGGATCTCAGAATCTCGCAGAATTTGACCTTGATGGCTTGGGCAAACCCGGACGATTCGCAACCGACGCAGTATGTGGCTGGCGTTCCGCATGACGATCAGGCACAGTGGGACGATCCTTGGGTCGGGCATCAAATCGGCGTTCGAGGCGGCGCGATGGCGACCTGGCTTAACTTAGTCGAAGGGGGCGTGGCGAAGGACCGCGAATACGACTCTGGACAGGTTGCATCGAAGGAGTGGGCTCATCTCGCATTCGTCTTTACCGGCGACGAGGCAATCTCCTACGTGAATGGTGAAGAAGTTGCGAATCACAAGGACCGCAAGGGAGAGATACAGTTCGTCGGTGACCCGCTCTTTATGATCGGAGAGCGGTCCCACATTGCCATCGGTGAGCCGTACGGCGGATTGATTGATGAAGTCGCTCTTTTTAAGTCTGCGCTATCGGAGGACGAGATTAATGAATTCATGAGCGGCATCCCCTTGAGCGTGCAACCTGGCGGCAAACTGCCTACTAGCTGGGGCTATGTCAAGTCACGCCGAGATTAGCCAGAATAAGCAATACACTGTATCCACTATTCAGAAGAGATTTTGATGCAGATTTCTGAATAACAGAAGTTAAATCTAACTGATTGACCGAATGTATCAGGATTTATGGGAATTTCAAGTCCTTCGAATTCTGACACATTCGAGTCTGGTTCAGTATTGTGACCCTTGTGCTTTTTTAAACGAAATCCACGGCAGAAGCCCGTTAATGTAGCGAATTCATCTTCAGATCATGTCGCGAAAGGAAGGTCAAGGATGTCACCCCGTCGAAAAGTTGGATGGTTAGGGTTACTTGGCGTGCTTGTAATCGTTATGATTGTGCTTGAGGACGGTGTCTACGCGGAACCACCCAACGTCGCGAAAATTGCTTTTGAATCCGATCGAGATGGCAACAGCGAGATTTACATAATGGATGCGGATGGAGGAAATCCGGTTAGATTAACAAAGGACAAAAAGGAAGATACGGAACCGGCGTGGTCTCCAGATGGGGAATGGATTGCTTTCATGTCGAACCGTGCAGCTCACTGGGAAGATGTGTTTATAATGAGCAGCGCGGGTAAGGATGTGCGTAGACTAACCGAAAATGGTGCTCAGGATAAGGGACCGAGGTGGTCACCGGACGGTGTGTCAATTCTGATTGGTTCTCCTCGCGCAGCAGAATGGAACTACGAGATTTTTTTGCTAGAAGCCGAGCATGGAGACATGGGCGTCGAGCCTGTGCAGCTTACAGAACACGGAGACACGGACATTGAGCCTGATTGGTCACCGGACGGCAGAAGAATTGTTTGGTCCAGCAATCGGGACGGCAACTTTGAGGTTTATGTAATGGATGCCACCGGAGAAAATCAAAAAAGGCTCACTGACGACCCTGGCGACGATAAGTCGCCGGCATGGCAACCGAAACTCGGTCAGAAGATTGCTTTTTCGTCAACGCGCGACTTCAATAATGAAATCTACGTAATGGATGTCGATGGGGGAAACCCAACCAACCTGACCAACGATTTCAATTGGGACGACTTTCCAGAATGGTCACCAAATGGCAGCAAGATAGCCTTTGCGACGCTGCGGGATGGAAACGGAGAAATCTATGTGATGGATTCCGATGGCGGAAATCCGACCAACCTGACCAACACTGAGGAGGCGTTCGACGCCAATCCCGCATGGTTTGACCCCGTGGTCGCTTTCTCGGTTTCTCCTGCCGACAGAGCTACGGCGACATGGGGTGAGATAAAGCGTATAGCAAGGAAGTTGTAGGAGCATACATGACACTTTTTGGCAGCAGCGGTTTTTTCAACACGTTGAGCAGATACATACGGAGGTCGACATGCAACAACGGAACAAACTACTGTACATCGGGCTAAATGTCATTAGTGTGGTGGCGACGTTCGTCTTCGCGATGCACGGTGATGCACAAGAGCCCCCTGACAGGGCGGTAATCCTTTTTGAATCTGACAGGAGCAACAACGAGGAGATTTGGGTGATGGATGACGAGGGGCAAAATCCAAAAAAAATTACCAAGGATAGCAGTCGCGATCTGTCTCCGTCGTGGTCTCCTGATGGGACTCGGATTGTCTTCGCTTCGAATCGGGGAGAGCACTGGGAACATATCTACATCATGAATTCTGACGGAAAGGAGATTCGTAAGCTGACATCTGGAGTACGAGACCTGACGCCATCATGGTCACCAGACGGTCAGTGGATTGCATTTGTTCATGCAAATGTAAATGAAGGATGGAACTTTGACCTTTGGGTCGTCAGAGCATCCGAGGGACAGTTCGATCCATGGAAGATTGAGAAATTTGGCGACCAAAAGGACACTTTCCGGGTCACTCGGCATAAAGACCAAGATATGGAACCTACTTGGTCTCCGGATGGCAAAAAGATTGCGTGGTCCAGCAGTCGGGACGGTAACTTTGAAATCTATTCCATGGATGCGAATGGCGAGAATCAAAAGCGTCTGACGAACGACCCTGACGATGACAGAAACCCTGCATGGCAGACAAAATCTGGCCAGAAGATAGCTTTCTCGGCGACCCGTGACTTCAACAACGAAATCTACGTCATTGATGCTGCTGATGGAGCGAACCCTACAAACCTGACCAATGATTTCGGTTGGGATGATTATCCTGCGTGGTCCCCGGATGGCAGACGGATAGCCTTCGCATCTCTGCGTGATGGTGACGGCGAAATCTATGTGATGGACGCTGACGGGGGCAACCCGACGAACCTGACCAATAACGAGGCGTTTGACGCGTATCCAGCATGGTTTGACCCTCGAGTGGCATTTTCAGTTTCTCCCAAAGCCAAGCGTCCGGCAGCATGGGGGGAGATAAAACAGGTCAGAAAAGACGAACGGTTAGAAAGCGAAAGATAGCTTTGTAGGCAACGTTTTCGCACCAGAAACTTTCAGGAGTCAATTAGGCAAGCCTACCAAGAACAACGTGAAAAGGAGGTGGTTAACCGATTGTGTATATGCCAACAATGGCATTTCGCCTAAACATCTTGCAGATTCTGGGAAAAAGCTTGTACTGTTAAGGCAAAACCGGAAACTTCAGGGAAGCAACACTAAAGTTGAATCGAAACACTGGTGCAAATATTAACGGTTTGTGCGAATACGTTTTAAATCTTAAGCCGAGCATTGCAAATTTTTTATCTGCTTAAGATTCGCACAAGTTACCAATTCACACTTTCTAAGAAGGAGATTGATAATGTTACGTTTGTATACTCAAATCTTTGTGGTTCTTCTATTTTGCGTCGCCGCAAGTGTCGCCTCGGCTGGTTTGACAGATGGTCTCATTTCTGCATGGACGTTCGAAGGTGACAACCTAAATGACATTATGGGAAACGCTAACGGCTCCTTAGTGGGCGGTGCGGGGTACGGCGATGGTGTGCACGGACGCGCCCTTGAGGTCAACGGCGTCGATGCTTACGCCGAGATTCCCCACCATCCTTCCATGGATGCGATGGAGAATGCATTCACGCACGCCGTACGAGCGTTTATTAGAGCCTCCGGCGATCACGGCGGAATAATGTTTAAGGGTGAAAAAGTCGGCTGGGGACCACATTTCCACATCCGACTGATCACTACCGGCGACACCAACCTGTCTTATGGCTCCAACAATATTAAGGGCGCCGTGGACGGTGAACAGGAACCGGATGCGCACAATGCGGAAGGGTGGTTAAATGCCGACGTTTCGTACGAGCTGGGGACATGGATACACATGGCACAAGTCGCAAACGGACAGACTCTCCAAGCCTTCCTTAACGGAGCTCCAGCTAATATTACTTGGGGGTTCCACCATGACTCGGGCATGGAACCAGTTACGCTGACAGCGCCCTACGCCGTTTTCCCTGATCACCCAATTCTCTTAGGGACATCGCGAGGACATGGTGGCGAAGTCGACAACTTCAAATACATTGACGGCATGATTGACGATGTAGCAATCTTTGACCGCGCACTTTCTGCTGAGGAAATTGCCGAACTCGCTAATACAAATTTGGCATCCGTTACCTCTGTTGAGGCGAAGGCTAAGCTCGCCACAACTTGGGCTCGGCTCAAGAGCTATTAATTAGTCCTCCTCAAATTGAGCAGAATGTTGTTTACTAGGACACGGTAATTGATCTCGTTTCTGCTTCTATGCTTATATCAGACGAAAACACTCAAGTCGCTGCTGTCCTATAAGCTGAGTCAAATATAGCATCAGATAGAAGAGGTCGGCCCGCATGGCTGGGCTGTGCGTGTGCCGACCTTTTCTGCTTGATTACAGTCCGCTTTGTTCAATACTGGTCCCGGCTTCATATAATACCGAACCGAGATTAAAATCCCCACCTTGCTCAACTTGAATCGCGATCCGCAATGGGCGTTTGTGATTTTTCCAATTCTTATATGACTTGGGTTGTTGAACCCAATCTACATGACCAGCGAAAACCGGGACACATGCAGTATCGCAACAGCGCACGGATTCAACTGGATGCCCGCTGCGAAATTGTAGATGAAAAGGTTGGCGCATCCGAAGTGTTCTTTCTCATCACTCCCTGCCGCAGTGAATGGATGTACCGCTCAGACACACTCTTCCAGTATCCAAATGGCGAATACTGCGCCATATGGTCAGAGTCTGAATTCATTAATGTAGGGCATGGCCTCACCGACAATGGGGGTAAGCAGACCGCAGCCCTCATTAAAGATAGGTTTAAGGACTTTCGCCTTACGATTAGGACGCTTCCGAGAAGCCGATCGCTCGTGAATTCGGAACAGATAATTCAGGCTACCCGAGATAATTACCTACTGATTGGACGGACCGATATCTGGGACAGGACAAGGAAGATGCGAGCGAGGATTGAATACCCAATCAAGACAATAAACACCAACGACGAACATAAGCTGTTCCAGGTAGATACCGGTCCGCTCCCGTTCCCCGACTTTACTTGTTCTTCCATACGACCAATCGAATGGTTTTCTGTGGCTTACGTGTGCTACAATACCTTCCATTTAGCGGAGTTTATACTGCGTAAGCCGACGCCGGTGATGGATGACGACCGGGAGCTCTGCAAGATTGTCACCTACTCTGACATTCGTCGGATGCCCGCCCGGAACAACATCTTTTGCGGCACCGAAGAGGTCGCAACAACAACGTACTAAATTCAAAAAGATGGGTAAACAGAATCGAACTTCATTTACACTGTACGCAGCGAGTTCTACATTCAAAAACAATGAAGGTGAGAAATGGTTTCAACTCCTGACTTAGTTTGCGTCGGACATGTGATTTCAGAGATGATTTACTTCCCTGACAGTGTCAAGGGGCCGTTTCTGGGGAGTCCGCCAGCTTACTGCTCTGTCGCAGCGAGTCGTCAGGGCACGGCGACAGGCATATCGACAAAAATCGGTCTCGATATGCCCCAAGAATTGCTTCAACTCATAATTGACGCAGGCGTTGATATTTCCGGGGTGCAAACCGGAGATCGAACAACCACAACTGAGTTGATTTACGATACAAAGGGCAACAAGGAAATCCGCTATCCTAGCAAAGCACCTACTATCAAAGCAGAGGATATACCTGAATCTTACCACGGCTGTCCAATTATTTATCTATGTCCGATGGACAATGATGTACTTCCAGAGGATATCGCCGATGTCGCCGCTCTAGGACATACCAGCGCGGTGGACCTAGGTGGCTATGGCGGCGTCCATATGAGCAAAGCCAATCGCGAGGCAGTTCCTTCCTTGTCAGACTTGGCTTGTGGGGTTTCCGGACATTTTGACATTGTCAAAGCTTCTGACGAAGACGCAGCAACCATCTTCGGCTGGAACAACCCATCTGAGGCAGCGAAGCGATTGTTGGATTGTGGTCCGGACGTTGTCGTAATAACCATGGGGGAAAAGGGGGCGTTAGTTCAGAGTGCTAGTAATCAATGGCATGTCGAACCACTTCGCGGAACAGTGGCGGACACAACCGGTGGTGGTGATACCTTTATGGGAGGGTTCCTATCCGAATACCTGCGAAGCGCTAATCCCCTGAAAGCTGCACAATGGGGGTGCGCAACCGCGATTTGTGTGATAGAGCAAACCGGTGGAGTGCGTATGGACCGCATGCCGACTCGACAGAAGATTCAAGATCGAGTGGATAGAGGATATTGATTGTGCAAGTTTTGGTATAAAGCTAATACCTGAAAAAGGAAAGGTCAAATGGCAGACATAAAAATGGGGGTGATCGGCTGCGGAAGCATTGCAGAGATTGCGCATTTTCCGTCAATCGATCTGCACGAGGAAGCAGCACTTCTTGTGGTCTGCGACGTAGATGCAGATCAGGCGCAGGCATCTGCTGCCAAATGGGGCGCCGAAGAGTGGTTCACGGACTACCGGGAGATGTTTGACAAGGCGAACCTTGACGCGGTTGTAATTGCGACCCCAAACAACGTCCACCGAAACATCGCCGTTGCGGCAGCTAAGGCAGGCGTGAACGTAGTGGTTGAAAAACCGCTAGCTGTAACTAATACGGAAGCATGGGAAATTGTGGACGCATGCAATGAGGCTGGTGTGAAGCTCATGGTCGGATGCGACCGCCGGTTCTGGACCCATAATCAGTGGACGAAAGAACTAATTGAAGGAGGAGTCATCGGTAATCTGTTAATGAGCCGGGCTTCTCTACATGAACATTGGTACAATTACCAGAACTACGTTGCTAAAACAGGGTTTCGACTGGACTGTAAGGTCGCCGGTGGAGCAGCTCTGAACGATACAGGCGCGCACGCCATCGATTTATTGACGTGGTTAAACGATAGCAAAGTTAAGCGGACAGTCGGCGTTGCGAAACGATTGGCGATGCCGGAAAGTTATACGCTGTGCGATGATACAGCTTTGGTAATGGTTGAGTTCGAGAATGGCGCTTTCGGCACGGTCAGTTGCAATCGCTTTTCACCGGCGGTGAACCAGGCGACAGAACTGTGCGGTACGGAAGGGACAATCTTCACAGCAACAGATGCCACCAACCCGTTCCAAAGCTGGCCCATGGCAGTCTTCACGAATAAGGATTTTACAGTCGATACCTTGCCTCAAGTGTTGAAGGATTACCGCTGGCCAGAGCTCTTCTGGGTTGAAGATATTATTGACGAACATGTCCGCAAGCGATGGGTACCCATCTGCCCGCCGCGAAGGCCAAATAACTACGAGCGCATGACAGAGCACTTCTTGGATTGCATTATCAACGACAAACCGCCATCGGTCAGCGGCGAGGATGGAGCCCGCGCCGTCGAGGTAATGTGCGCCATCTGGAAAAGTATGGAGACCGGTGGATGGGTCGATCTGCCGTTAACGGAGGAGGTAGTTCCTCCCTATTACGACCCACCATCGAAGGAGGAGTGAAGACTATGGAGAACGTATTGGTAACGGGTGTAACCGGATATGTCGGACGTGAAGTCGTACAACAGTTGCTGGCTAATGGCAAATCGGTCACAGCGCTTGGGCGATCGCAGCCGGAAGAAGATATCCCCTTTATCCAAGCAGATTTGACCAAAACTGACGGGCTTAAACAGACGTTAGAGGGCAAGTCGTTCGATTGCATCATGCATCTCGCTTCACTGCCTGGCGACACTGGCAATCCGCTTCAGATGGTGAAAGTCAACGTCAACGGATTGCAAAACCTACTTGAAAATGCGCGAAGGATGGAGGTGAATCGTTTCATATTAGCTAGTAGCATATCCGCGTATGAATGGTATCCTGCAACCAAGTTTAACCCTCCCGATTACATGCCTGTAGATGAGAATCACCCTTGTCGTCCGCAGGACATTTATTCGACGACTAAGCGGATGCAAGAGGAGTTATCCTTGACCTACTACTATCAATACAGTCTTCCGGTGACTGTGTTGCGATTAACTGCGGTCATTGGTCCCTATGGACGTGGCGGAGGGCGAGGCTGGCGGAAATTTGCAGAGCAACTTGGAGAAGGGGTGCGTGTTGAAATTCCACACCTTTCTGCCGAAGAGCTTTGCCACTATGTAGATTACCGGGATGTCGCCCGCATGCATATCACCGTCGCAGAACATCCGGCTGCTGTAGGGCAAATCTTTAACTGCTGTGGACCTGGGCCAACACGAGGTTCAGAATTTGTTGAGATAATCAAGCGTCTTTCACCGGACATAGAGGTGGAAGTCGGATTCCCTTGGAGTATGGCGCAGGGCGGCGAGATTTCCTTCGATATGTCTAAAGCGAAAGCACTCATGGATTTTGTGCCAATTTATACAGTGACAGATAGCATTCAAAGCATCAAAGACTGGGTTGATGCCGGTGGCTTAGTTGAAGAGAGAGCCGTGAGTGACACGTCATACGGCAGTGGGGTCGGGGAATCCGAAAGTTAAATGCGGGACGAAAAATTGTGTTCAAAACCTTCTTTACAGCGCAATTCTACACTGTGAAGTTTATACAATCATCATCTTAAGCTATATAATTTGTACTTGTGCTCTTTTCGACGATCATGTATAATTAAGTAGATAAAACGCGTTCCGGAAATGAAATATTCTAATTTTTTGGGTGGGCAGATTTTGCTCTCGTGGGTCAAACAGCCTTAAACAACATTAAAAAGGACAATAACCCATTTGTCGAAAAAGGAGGTCTTATGAAAACCTTAGTTGCTGCAACACTTGTAGTCACGGTTTTTGGCTTTGGCGTCGCGAGCGCTCAGCTAGATCCGAACGACGTTGTTCTTGCCTTAAACTTTGACGAGGGACAAGAGGAAACAGCCAAAGACTCCTCCGACAAGGGAAATGATGGGGAATTGGTCGGTCCTAAATGGGTGGATAATGGAAAGTTCGGAGGCGCGTTGGAGTTTGATGGAAGCGACGATTTCGTTGAAGTGCGGGATGATGATAGTTTGAACTTCGAGGAAGCGTTTACCGTGATGCTGTGGATCAATTTTGAGAGTATTGCCGGCGAACAAAATTTGATTCAAAAGCTCGAGCTTGTCGGGGCGCCTCAACACCTAGGCTGGTTTGTCACCAAGCTGCCCCATAATGTGTTTCGATGGTCAATTAAAGGAGACGCCAGGCGGGACGATTTCGATATCCCTCAGTTTGACGTCGAAGAGAAAACGTGGCACCAGATGGTCGCAATGTATGATGGGGACAATATGAAATTCTTCTGGAACAACGAGTTGAAGGGGGAACGCGATAGCCCCAATAAGAATCTTCAGACTGGACCCGATCCTGTCAAGATTGGAACGAGAGGACAGGGCGGTCAGACCTTTTTCACCAAAGGCATAATTGATGAAGTTATGATTGTGACACGGGCGTTGAACGAAGACGAAATAGAGCAACATTTCAACGGCGGTAACGAAGAGATTTTAGCGATTCAACCTCAGGGCAAGCTCGCTGTCACATGGGGCACGGTGAAAGCGTGGAGAACACAGTGAGAAGGTCGCTCACCTTGGGAATTCACAGATTCTAAAGTAATAACCATAAAAAGGAAAAAATTCATCCTGATCTAACGGAATCGCGGCCAAATAAGATCAAAGGAAGACAACAATGAAAACAACTACTGTAGTTATTGGACTTGCCCTGGTTCTAGCAGGACTTGCGGGGTCTGGAGTTGCGGAACTTCTCCTCTATCTCCCTTTTGAGGAAGGCGCCGGATTTACCACAGAAGACGAGAGCGGGAATGCATACGTTGGGATGTTGAATGACGGAGCAACTTGGGTCGAAGGTCAATTCGGTTCCGCGATAGACTTCGACGGTGAAACCGGTATGATTGCGTTCAATAATCATCCCCAGCTACGTCTGCCGAAGCACATCACGCTGGAAGCGTGGGTAACTGTCCGAGACCCGTCCCCCATTCAGTTTGCAGCCGGTGTGCCCTACCGAGATACGAACGTCTGGAATAATCCGTGGGTTGGGCACCAGATCGGCATCGAAAAGAAGCAGTTCCTGAGTTGGCTCAGTATCGAAGGGACGAATCGGCAGTACTCTGCTCGCAACGAGTTAAAATCCGAGACGGAGATCCAACCCGATACGTGGTATCATGTCGCGATGACGTTCGACGGAACGACGCGAAGGTCATATCTGAACGGTGAATTGATTTACGACGATAGTTCGATTATGGGAAATACGACATTCGAAGGTTCGCCGCATTTTGTGGTCGGTAGCCACTCTGTCCACGCACCGGGCGAGTTCTTCGGCGGCACGGTGGATGAAGTTGCACTCTACAACCACGTGCTTACGGAGGACGAGATTGGAAGCGATATGGACGGAAAGCTCTTTGTGGCTGTAGCGCCTTCGGGCAGGCTGGCAACTACCTGGGCCAACCTGAAAGGCAAATGGTGAAAACGGGAAGGGGAACAGATCTGCTGGTGCGCTGATTTTCTCGTCCCGATGTTCAGAATTTGAATCGTGTACAACTAAACAATTGGAGGGAATATAATGCAACGTTTGATGGTTTTAAGTTTTGTCTCAGGAGTTATCCTGTCCTTGTGCGTATCGGTTTCGCTGGTGTCTGCCGCGTTGGACGATGGGCTAATCTCGCATTACGAGTTTGAAGGA
This sequence comes from Candidatus Poribacteria bacterium, assembly GCA_965198175.1. Classification (GTDB taxonomy): domain Bacteria; phylum Poribacteria; class WGA-4E; order WGA-4E; family PCPOR2b; genus JAPPKS01. The sequence continues at coordinate 3,296,914 of OZ240245.1, read as the reverse complement.
GACGGAAACGTTCTTGAAGACTCGGTCGGAAATAACGATGGTGATATCGGTTCTGCCGTACGAGAAGATGATGGAAGACTCGGCAAGGCTATCCGTTTCACCGATAACACGGGCAAAGCTTCAGTCCCCGGCTCTGAGAGCCTCACTTTCACAGGGAGTTTTACCGTTACCGCTTGGATTCGGCCGGACGAGCTCGGAATGGGTGGCGAGTGGCCCCAGTTTGAAAACAGGCTGATTTTCAGCGACCAGTTTAATCTTGATGTTCTCCACGGTAGGGGACGCTTTGAAGTCCATAATTCCGTGGAGCCTCCGCCGTGGGTCGGCACACCTTGGAAAGACGAACCACTTGCGTTGGGGGACTGGCATCACGTCTTAGGCACCTATAACGCAGATGAAAACATGATTTCACATTACGTGAACGGTTCATTGGATGGCGAAGCCCAGCCTGAAGGGCTTGCGGTTGCCCAGTCTCCAATTCGTTTTGGCCATATGGGTATTCAAGGGATGGTAGGAAGTCTTGACGATGTACGGTTTTATGGCCGTGCCTTTAGCGCCGAAGACGTTCTGATGTTGGTTGAATATCCCACTTCGGTTTCCCCGAAGGGTTCTCTAGTCGTTACCTGGGGAAGTCTGAAAAACTCTCGCGAGTGAACGATTTCATCACAACCAAGTGCATCAAAACAGAATGCTCCTTAAGGGCGGGCACTGGTTGAGTATATGATTGTGTTGAGACCAAGCGGATATGGATTCGCTTGGTCTCAATGCGTTGCTTCAAATCTGCTCCACTAGCTAATGTTGCTAGTCGGTGCATTGTAACTCAGGCTTCCATCTAACTACTTCTATGTCGTTCGCGCAAAGTAAGTTTTTGATTTAGATTAGTGGAAGCCGTCAATTCCGCCTGTTACTCCCCACAATTCGCGCCACAGATGCGGAATAAGAAGCGAAATGTCTCCCGTCTTGAGAGGTGCGCCCACGTATTACATCTTGCCTTCGTGAACATCTAACCTTCAACACAACTTGGCTAAAGACTCGCAAGGAATTTAGAAAGGAAAAACTGATGAAAAATCAATCATTGTGCAGTTCCGCTTTGTGGCTGTTTGTGCTTTTGGGATGGTGCGCACAGGCGATGTCTGTTGAATTCGATGAAGGACTCATTGCATATTATCCATTTGAGGGAAGAGATGACATCATCAGGGACGCTGGCGTCAGCGAACTTGACGGAAACATCCAAACAGCCGTCCGGGAGAATAGCGGAAAATTCGGAAGAGGAGTGCGCTTTCCCGATAAGGACGCTCAAGCCCGCATCCCTGCAAGCCCTGCTTTAACGGTGCAGAAGGATTTCACCGCCGCTGCTTGGGTTTTCCCTTCTAAGCTAGATTTTGCTGGGGAAAATCGAGTCATCTTCACCGATCAGTACAACCTCGACTTACTGCGCGGCGGTGGTCGGCTTGACCTGTTTTCGGGTGGCAGATGGCAAGGAACACGTACAGGTCCGGAGATGAAATTGGAAACTTGGAATCATATTGCAGGAACTTTTGAGTCGAAGAAACAGACCGGCGCCTACTATGTCAATGGTAAGCTAATCGGTCAAGTGGCAACTGATAAGGAGACGCTCGATCCAAGTGTATCGCCGCTTCGATTAGGGTTCTGTTGTGGGCTTGCTGGCTTTGTGGGGATTCTTGATGAGGTACGAATTTACGATCGTTTGCTAGATGACAAAGAGATAGCCGCCCTGTCTGAATTCGATCCGGGCGCATTCTCCGTTTCTCCCGGCGATTCATTGGCTACCGTGTGGGGAACAGTTAAAATTAGCCGTTGATTCCGGTTTGGGCAACTCGCGGTCAACCGCATAAGTCAGCCTGTATCATGCGGTGATACACAAAGATGAATTCTTATCGAAAAGCATGGTAAGAAGAGCAGATGGCGGGAAGATTCAGTATCAATGAAAAGATGAGGTGAGAACCAAGATGGGAAAACAAAGTCTTACATTACTCATGCTGATAGCGTTTGTACTCATGCATCCAGTTGCAGGCACCACTGTTATTGATATGGAAACATCGGTCGGGCACTGGAGCTTTGATGAAAACGACGCTAAGACAGCCATTGACCGATCTGGTAAGGGTAATAATGGCACGATTAGAGGTGCTAAGCATGTAAACGGAAAATTCGGAAAGGCGCTGCGTTTTAACGGACAGAACGACTATGTCAATTGCCGGAGCCACCGGAGTTTGAATCCAGAGCAGGCTACCACGATTGCTGCCTGGGTCTTTGTGGAGAGTTGGGCGGGCATGGCGGGAGCAGATCGCACCTTCATCGAGAAGAGGAACAGGGGAGAACCAGATGCAAGCGTTTATTATCTAGGCACATTACAGGGAACGATTAACTTCCGCCTTTGGACGGTTAAGGGACCACAGGAGCTAAATTCTGGCAGCGAAAGCATTGAGCTAGAAGAGTGGTATCATCTTACTGGCACCTATGACGGCGAACATGCGCGGCTGTTTATCAACGGTGAGGTTGTGGATGAAGACGAGTTCGGCGGCGACATTGAGGTCGCTAACCATGTGAGTCTCATCCTAGGTGCTGGCAATCAGGCATCCGCAAGCTGGTACACAGGCCTTTTAGATGAGGTGGTGATTTTCAACGTTGGGTTGAGCGGGGTAGATGTCAAAGAACTCATGGGAGGGATTGATAACCTTGCCGTGTTAGCCTCCGACAAGGTTGCCACAACTTGGGCGATGCTAAAATCCCGCTAGTTGGTTTACCAATCCGTTGGGACATTTCCTCTGCACACCTGTAAATCTCACTTCTTCCACAGGTCCTCGCAAGTTTGTATACAACCACAGCCGTATCCTAGCCCTTTCCACACTCACTCTGCTTGAAAGGACAACATTACCCTATGTCACCCACAGACAAACTTGAACCGATTTGCCCCGACTACGTCGAGAACGTCGTCCTTCAGGAACGGAACCCCTATCCGCAGACCAAGATTCAACCCAAGAGATCGAAGGAACTTAAAGACAACCGTATCGGGTTTACCTATGATGACATCAGCGGCGACCTAACGGTCGCGCTAGAGAAGATGTGCAACATCGGACTCAAATGGGTTCGAATGGGCTTCTGGTCGCCGTGCCCGATAAACTGGCAACGGGTGCTGCGCGCCCCCGGCGTGCATGAAGTCGATCGAGACTTCGATCAGCATATCACCGAGCTAGCTGACAACGATATCAACATTGTATTGAGCCTAGGTGTCGGAGCGGGAATCTCAGGTCGTTGGGCAACCCCTCACCATGGCGCGTTGGGTGACCAGGAGCCCAATCGCTGGTTCAAGACGCAGGACGAAATCGACAAATACCTCGATTTCGCTCGATACATGGCGCGGCATTTTCGGGATCGGATTCAATGGTATGAGATTTGGAATGAGCCCGACGCAGGCCCCGGCGATCCGGCAGAACGCGGCGGCATTGACGCTGAGGATTACGCTAACGTCAGCCAGCAGTTGGTGCCGGTTGTCTTAAAGGAAAACCCCGATGCGAAGATTGTCATTGGAGCGGTAGGAAGATTTACCGAAGGACCGCAGCGGTATGTTGAGAAGATACTCCGCAGCGGCGCCGCGCCACTAGCGGACGCGATTTCTTGGCACCCCTTTTACGGCGATACCCCCAGCAGCGGCGGTCATGGCGGTGCCGGCGAGGACTACTGGCGTAACTATCCGGGGACTGTAGATAGATTCAGGGAACGTGCCTCGTCGCTGGGATTCACCGGCGGATACATGGTAGCTGAGATGGTCTGGCGTACGCCCGAAATAGACCCCCATCCAACGGAACGCTGCGACCATACAGAATTAACCGCGGCGAAGTATCAAGCTAGAGCAACGCTATTGCATCTAGGGATGAACATGATAATGGCTGACAACCAAATGCAGGCTGCACGTATGTTGCCGGTACCAAGAGTCTACACGATTCGCACGCTGTGCACAGTTATGGCGGGTGCAAGGGCATCCGACCTGCCCTTGCAAATCACAACTCAAGCCGAGCAGGTGAAGTGCTATAGCTTCACCTTGCCCGATGGAAGTCACCTGATTTCCCTGTGGGACGATATCGTAGCTCACGACACCGCCCTCGGCGTAAACGCAACCGTGACCCTCCAAGACTTCCCAGCAGAAAGCGTAGTTGGTATCGACTCCTTGACCGGTTTTGAACAACCGCTGCGGACGAACTATACAGATGGCAACGTTATTATCCCTAATCTCGTGGTTCGAGACTATCCTCTCCTCCTCCACCTCAAGAAACAACAATCCCACTAGGTTTTTTAACCGACGAGCGGCGGGATTGCTGATTGTGGATAAGGATTTCAGATTATCGTACCGACAGTCTTTTCTACACTTTCCTCGGTTTTAGTTTATATATTGATTATTTTCTACATGAAAATGACGGTACAAGGTGAATCTAATACTCCCCCGCCTCCTCTGAAGCACCTTCACCGCTCAAAACAGTCGAGAACGCTCCCAACTCCCCGTTAAAAATCGCATGGCTCGTTGAACATAGCTGTCCATCAGATCAGGTAGAGCTATCGCTACGCTATTATACTCTTATCTTCGGTAGTGGAACAACCATAACCACATCGCCGCCGAACGCGAATGGATAGCGTGCATCCATGGCGAACAACTCTCGAAAAATAATGGTCGCTATATCGAATATCTTTGTGCTGCGATGGAGGTTAAATTGGAAAATCGATAATCGAGCATTCCAGCTTTAGTTCTGTGCTCCCAATGCCACGCATTCCCATTTTGATGTACACAACGCTAGGATTTATGTGTTATAATGAATTCTGAAGCCACGAAACTATCGAAAAGTTTTTAACTTTTGGAAAGTTGGAGATGATGAGAAGGGACAGAGAACTGTGCGGAACGTTAAACCGGTTGTGGGGCTAATCTTCCTTTTTTCCGGTGCCATTGGCTTAATCTACGAAGTAATCTGGACGCACCAACTCACACTAATATTTGGCAGCACTACGCTGCCGGTGAGCACGGTGCTGATAGCACTGATGTCAGGATTAGCAGTTGGTAGTTTTTACTTTGGTCGTGTAGCAGATCGCGAGGAACGTCCATTACGCTTATATGGTATTCTTGAAGTAGGTATCGGTGTTTTTGCCCTTATTTCCCCCTTACTATTGAATGTACTCAACGCCATCCACATTCTGCTCTATCGCGGGCTTAATGGGGAATTCTATTCGCTTGCGTTCATCCGCTTTGCTCTATCCTTTCTCTTCCTGCTTGTCCCGTCAATTCTGATGGGAGGCACATTGCCTGTCCTGTGCAAGTTATTGGTGGAAAGGTCGGAAAGGCTGAGATTCCACGTCGGCATCCTCAATGGGCTGAAGATGCTTGGCAGCGTGATTGGATGTCTTGCAGTAGGATTTTTCCTATTGCAAACTTTAGGGGTTCTACAGTCTCTCTACCTATGTGCAGGCATTAACTTGTTTGTGGCAGCCATTGCCTTTGGGCTGAATCGACAGTGGGCAAGTAATACAGCGAGCGCTAAGGACAAGATGTATTCAGCCTCAGAGCACATCGATTCGCACTCAGATACAACCGAAGCGCTTCCGTCTTTACGGCTAGCGGTCTGGGCATTTGCTGTCTCCGGATTCTGCACTTTCGCCTATGCAGTGCTCTGGAGGCGCGTTCTGGTGTCCTCCCTCAGTGTTGCAACCTCCACAACTATGCTGGCAGTCTTCCTGTTTGGAGTTGCTCTCGGGAGTTTCTTATTCGCATGGGCAACTGATCGTATAAAATCACGCGTTAGCTTGTTCGGATTGATGCAGATTGGCATCGGGTTCTCTGGGGTTGCGGCGATATCGGCTTTCGGAGAACTACATCGAATTGGCAGCCTTTCACAATCAACTTTCTATGGTGGAGGAATCGGAGCATTCATTGGTTGTATAGTCGTGATGATTGTACCTACTATCTTAATTGGCGGGTGCATTCCGGTGGCTATCCGGATTTACACGCGCGACACGGCGCGATTGGGACGCAGCATTGGCAATGTTTGTGCGATTCACATCATTGGTGCAATCGCAGGTGTTTTGTGCGCAGCGTTTATTTTCGTCCCATTGATTGGGATTCGTCCGGGTATTGTCCTGACAGCGGTTTTGAGCGCGATTATGGGATGTGCCATGATTTTCTCTGGACAAACTGAAAATTTACGCTCCAGACAACTACTGAGTGGGGCAGCAACTGCGGGTGCAGTCCTTACTGCTGGCTTCGGACTGATTGTGCTCTATGTAGCAGACGAACCACTGGTCCTCAGAAGTGAGAACAACGTCACGCAAGGCACAGGTAGCGCAATCATCGCCCATAAACAGGGCGTTGATGCCGATGTGACGGTGCTTAAGGATGAGAAGGGAGCTCATCAACTGTATGTAGGCACAACTAAAGTCGCAGATACTTCCCGATGGGACTCCCCTTCACATCGTGTAATCGCGCATCTCCCGTCACTCCTTCATCCTGACCCGAAACGTGCACTTGTAGTCGGGTTTGGCATGGGACTAACCGCCTACTCAATGACGCAACACGGGGTTCATGTGGATGCGGTCGAAACTTCAAAAGATGTCATTGAAGAAGCGCGTGTAAATTTCACTGATGTGAATCACAATATTCTCAGCAGTCCCTCCTTCGATTTGATCGTTGATGACGAGCGAAACTATCTGCTGATGACGGGTGAAAAATACGACATTATCTCAGTGAGATCTCTCGCACCCTCACCCGGTGTATGGAATTCGCACATCTACACCACAGATTTCTACAGACGCTGCAAGAGTGCTCTGGACGAACGCGGCATTTTATGTCAGTGGTTACCGATCTGGCTGTTCTCCGAAGCGCATTTCAAGATGGCTCTGAGGACATTCCTCGAAGTTTTTCCTCACACTACACTATGGTACAAATACACGCCAGATTTCGTCATCTTGATTGGTACATCTGAACCACTCAAGATTGATTATAAGAACTTTATAGATAGAGCTCAGATTGCAAACATCAGTGGCGCGCTCGCGCACGACGATCTTGATGGCAAGTCGTTGCTAGATTCGTTTATGATGGGTGAGGATGCGCTCCGAAGCTATACCGGAGACGGCTCCATTTATACAGATAGCCGCCCGTATTTGGGGTTTATCCGCGCAAAGCAGTCTGTAGGTAGCAGCAGAAGCATTATTGCGGGAATGGCGAAATATCGTGAACGTGTCAATCCGTATCTGAAAAATTATGGCAGAACGATGGCGGAGAAGACCGAGGTGAGAAAACAGGTGAATCTTTACTTCGACGCCACTCAGAGGCTAATCGAAGGCCAAATTGTGTATGTTGCGGAAGAATATGAGGAGGCATTTGGATATTTTAATCGTGGGTTGGCTATTAACCCACGTGATAGGGTGATTCGATACCATCTTGAAGTTGCAGCCGGATTGGTCCGCAAAGAGGAGCAAAAAGAGCTCAAGCAACTTGAACAAGTCGTCAAAGAGACCTTGCAAACTAATCCTCAAGAGACGGAAGGCTACATTCAACTCGCAGTCATCTACGAAGGTCAAGGGAGATTAGAGGAATCCGCAAAAGCGATTGAGAAAGCAATCGAACTTGAACCGAACCGTCTAGATTTTTACCTCCTACTCGGACCAATTTATGAACGCCAAAAACGCAGCGATGAAGCGCTGCGTACTTATCAACGGCTTGAGAAGTTAGATTCGAATCTTCCTGCCGAAATTTTCGCGGCAATGGCATCAATCTTTCATCTAAAAAATATGTTGCCGGAAGCGCAGAAATACGCAGAGAAGACATTGGAAGTCAACCCAAACTCGTGGCGCGGGCATTATGTATTAGGCAATATTTATGCGGAAGAGAACGCAGTTAGCAAGGCAATTGATTCATACCAGCGGGCAATTCAACTTTCGTCGAATGAGCCGTTGCTACACAGCGATTTGGCGGATTTATACCTCACACAAAGGCGATATGACGATGCGTTGAAAGCCAATACTGAAGCACTCCGCCTTGCCCCTAGCGCCCCAGAACTTCAGGAGCAACGGCGTCAGATTCAGGCGGCGATGCAGCGGAAATCGTAAATTGTGTGTATGATTCGGTGCGAGAATTGATATGAGTTACGTTTCCCTTCTCGATTCCGCCGGGAACCGGGAGGTTGACAATATTTTACGCGGCGTAATCGGTATTTTTGAATCGGTCTTTCCCGAGCGAATCCGAGGATACTACCTAACGGGAAGTTATACGGATGGCACTGCTGTTCCTGCAAGCGACATTGACGTGGACATCTTGTTCATTGACAATTTCACCAGTCGAGAGGAAAATGATAAAGTTCAGCAGACAAGCAAATACTGTTCGTTGATAAGTCCAATCCCTTTGGAACTCAATCTTTATAGTGAAGGGCAGGCATTACGCCTAGGACTTCCAACGCTTAAGTTTGCCAGCATATTACTTTATGGGAAGGATATTCGCGATGAAATTTCGTTAATTCCTCTTGATTGGTATGAACGCGCCTTGATGCATGTCCCATATCGTTTCTTTTCTCGAATCCGAGGCAAACCAGAATTTCTTGTATTTCCATTGAATTATCCCGACCCTGAGGGGGAGTTTTATGGTTACGACAAACGTAAAGCGCGCGCCGCAGATGGAACGCTGCTGCCTGGCACTAAAGAGATAATCAATTGTGTAGGGAAATCCGCATTGGCGATTATAGCGCTCAAAGCCAAAGTTTATGTCAATGACAAAAACGACTGTCTGAAACAATACCGGGTACGCATCAACGATGAATGGACCGACCTTATCCAAGACGTTTATGCCAAATGCCGAAATGCATGGGTGTACTGTGTTCCCTCAGATACGGGAGACAGAAAACAACTCAAAAATATCTGTGAGCGGACGTTAGCTTTTGAGAACTATTTCTTAAGTCTCTACAAAGATTTTCTGCTTGCCGAACTGGACAATGAGAAGGTTAGTAGTTTTTGGCTTTCAGTGACAGAAGCCGTAGAGCACATGGGGTTTTCCGAACAACGGCTTCGCGAGAAAATTGAAAAGGGAGAAATCCAGACCGCCAATGAGTACGGAGAGCAGCTTGTCCTGATTGAGAAGGTGGATAAGATTTGGGCAGCAAAGGCATTGGGAAAGGTCATCTATTCCGGCGGGCAAATCGTTGATGCTTTGCAGGCGCTCGAAAATGACGAAAACGAGGAATTGTGGCAAGCGGTAAAGGAAACGTTAGGGAAGATTCAGCAAGTAAGAAGGAGTTATCGGTAAGATATGCTTATTCAATCACCAAAAGGAACGAGAGATATCCTCCCTTGCGAGACTCAAACCTGGCAGTGGGTAGAGAAGGTCGCGCGATCTGTTTTTTCGACATACGGATATCAGGAAATTCGCACCCCAATCTTTGAAAGCACCGACCTATTTGTCCGCGGGGTGGGGGATACCACCGATATCGTTGAAAAAGAGATGTTCACCTTCAACGACAAAGCCAATCGGAGCATCACACTACGACCAGAAGGGACAGCATCCGTTGTGCGCGCTATCCTTCAAAATCGACTGCTCGAAGGCACGAGTGTCTTGAAACTTTACTACAATGGGCGAATGTACCGCTATGAACGACCGCAGGCTGGACGTTACCGTGAGCATTGGCAGGTGGGGGTGGAAGTGTTTGGCGCGGCACAAGCTGCGGTTGATGCGGAAGTCATCGCGTTAGCCCATCAATTCTATTTGACGCTTGGTTTAAAAGATCTGATGCTACACCTGAATACTATTGGCGACCGTGCTTGTCGTCCAAAATATGTGGCGGATCTCAAGGCTTTCACGAAGGCGCGCCTCGATCAGTTCTGTCGAGAATGCCAGGGTCGCTATGAACGCAATCCGTTGCGACTTTTTGATTGCAAGAAAGGGTGTCGTGAAATCTTAACTGAAGGTCCTCGACTGGTGGACTATCTATGCGACCCGTGCCGTGAACATTTCGACTCAGTCAAGCGTTATCTGGAGTTGTCCAACATTGACTATACCGAAAATCCGAATCTCGTGAGGGGAATGGACTACTACTCTCGCTCTACATTTGAATTCACCGCAGGCGGACTCGGTGCACAAGACGCTATTGGCGGTGGTGGACGGTACGACTATCTGGTCGAAGAACTGGGTAACAAGCCAACTCCGGGGATAGGGTTTGGGCTTGGCGTAGATCGAGTCATACTTGCCTTAGAAGCGCAGAACGTCGGGTTTTCGCCACAACCGCCCATTGACGTTTACATCGCCGTACTGGGTGATGAAGCGATGCCTATCGCTTTTCAATCAGCGCAAAGACTCCGCGATAGGGGAATCAAAGCCGACCTTGAGTATAACGGACGCAGTTTGAAGGCACAGATGAAAACAGCGAACAAGCTCAACGTGCAATATGTCGTGATAATCGGGGAAGATGAGATTAAGGATGACGCAGCGACGGTTCGAGAGATGGAGAGTGGTAACCAGTGGACGGTTGCGTTCGATCGGTTGGCAGAGGAACTGAGTAAAACATCGCGTTTAGATTGCCTTAACTAACTTAACGTGACGAGTGCAAGCTGTCACAAATTTCACGATGTTATCGATTGTCAAAGAATGACAATTTTACAATTAAGGATAAGTAAAGACGCACAATGCCTGAAATGAAAAGGACACATTATTGTGGAGAGTTACGGCTCGCCGATGCCGGGAAATCGGTGCAATTAACTGGCTGGGTTGCTCGCCGTAGAGACCATGGTGGCGTTATTTTCGTCGATTTACGGGATCGGACGGGGATTACGCAAGTGGTTTTCGATCCCAAGATTGATATTGGTGCCCATAAGATTGCAAACCAAATTCGCAGCGAGTTTGTGTTGGTCGTGAGTGGAACAGTTCGAGAACGGCTAGAGGGCGACCTGTTGTTCAACCTCGGATTAGCGCATGAAACCGAATTAGAAGATCAGGATTGTTCAGAGGAATTAAGACAAGCCTTTAAAGCAAATGAGCACCCATTGTCCCAAAATGTCGAGATTTTAAGCAGAGAAACAGAAGGCAAGTGGCTGGTAACAGACAGGGCAAGCAAACGCACATACGTTATCAAATCGACTGAAACCGAAATCAGGGTATACTTGGGTACAATCAACCCGAACCTCCCAACGGGCGAGATTGAGCTTGCAACACAAAAATTGGAGATATTGAACATTGCCAAAACACCGCCGTTTCTCGTTGAGGACAACATTGATACTGACGAAGAGATTCGCATGACATACCGATACATCGATCTCCGTCGTCCCAAGATGCAAAAAACTTTAGCCGTTCGACACAAAGCTATGCTCGCCGCCCGAAAGTACATGGACGAACAAGGGTTTCTTGAGATTGAAACCCCAATCCTGATGAACAGTACGCCTGAAGGCGCACGGGACGTGCTAGTGCCAAGCCGACTCAACGCTGGTAACTTCTACGCGCTTCCACAATCGCCGCAACAGTTCAAGCAAATCTTAATGATGAGCGGCGTCGATCGCTACTTCCAGATTCCCCGCTGCTTCCGCGATGAGGACACCCGCGCCGATCGCCAACTCGAGTTCACCCAACTCGATTTTGAGATGTCCTTTGCAACGGTGGATGACGTCATCGAAGTCACAGAGGGATTGATGCAACGCATGTTTGAGGAAGCCTCACGCATTCCAGTGGAAACACCGTTTCCGCGCATCTCTTACGCCGACTCCATGGCGAGGTTCGGCAGCGATAAGCCGGATACCCGCTTCGGAATGGAACTCTCCGACCTTTCCCGTCTCGTTGCTGACTGTGATTTCAAGGTGTTTACCAGCGCCTTGGAACGAAATGGGCAGGTGAAAGGAATCGCCGTTCCGGGTGGATCAGAATTTTCCAGAAAAGAGATTGAAGACTTGACCGAATTTGTCGCAATCTATAAAGCGAGAGGATTGGCGTGGATCAAAATAACCGAGAAGGGGTTCGAGTCCAGCATCGTCAAGTTTTTCAGCGAAGACACGCTCAAAGCGGTAGCGGAGCGGATGCGAGCGAAGCTAGGAGACATTATGATGTTCGTCGCCGATCAACCAAAGGTGGTTGCAGATGCCCTGTCGAACCTCCGACTTCACCTCGGACAACAACTTGGTCTCATCGATGAGAGTTGTTTCAATTTCCTCTGGATTGTCGATTATCCGCTATTCGACTGGAACGTAGACGAAAACCGATACGAGCCATTCCACCATCTCTTCACAGCGCCCTCTGAAGAAAGTGTTCCTCTTTTGGATACCGATCCCGGTGGTGCCCTGTCGCAGCACTACGATCTCGTCATCAACGGTATAGAGATTTGCAGCGGCAGCGTCCGAATTCATCGTTGGGATGTTCAACAAAAGGTATTGGAACTCCTGAACATTGGACAAGAGGAGGTTGAAAGGCGATACGGCTACTTCATCAAAGCCTTGCAACACGGTACCCCGCCACACGCCGGAATTGCACCTGGGCTAGATCGTATCGTGATGCTGATGACTGGCGAGGACAACATCCGCGAAGTCATTGCATTCCCAAAAACACAAAACGGATTATGCCTGTTAACAGGTGCACCTTCTGAAGTCGCCGACGGGCAGTTGGAGGACTTATCGATCAAAGTCGATGTATGAACCGAATGATAATTCTTGACACCAAATTCCAAAATGACGTCAATTGCAGTTAATGGAATCGAAACGATGGCGCACACGCGTACAGCTACGTGAAAGCGCTGAATTCATCAACTTTGATAAGTCTACGTTGATTTAATTAAGCCGGATTGTGTCTGATTAACTCATACTTTGAATTGGAGGCTATTAATGATTGGTAGTTTAAAATCACCCGCACTTTGGGTATTTGTTGTCTGCCTTGGACTTGCTTACTATGTTGGAAAATACACTCCACCGACGTGGACCGTCAATAAGATTACGTTGGATGTTCACTTAAACGAACAGGGAGAACCCTATTTCACAAAAGGCGAAGGTAAACGTGAGAAGAAAATCCTTATAAAAAACCTTGTGCCCTTTGAAGATTCTCAGTTACATCCTGAAATTATCGCTCGACTTAACCAAGAGAAAAAATCTCCATCCGTTACGACAGAGTTTGTGTACGAGAAAGTTGACGGCGACACATCGTACTACCAGGTGAACGGGGTCAGCCATTGGCAGTATTGGTCTTTACTTCCAGCGGTGGTTGCAATTCTGCTCTGTTGGGTGACGCGCGAACCGGTGACATCACTTGCGGGCGGCGTCATTGCGGGTGCTTTTCTGTTAGGAAAGTACGATATTACAGAAGCGGTTTTGGTTCAAAATCTTATGACCAAATCCGCCGCCGGAATCACAATTCTTTACTTATGGTTTCTCGGCGGTCTTATGGGAATCTGGGCACGAACCGGCGCGTCTCAAGCGTTTGCGGAGTTAATGACCAAGCATGTTGTTCGTGGGCCCAAAACGGCCAAACTCGTCGCCTGGATGCTCGGAATCATCTTTTTTCAAGGCGGCACAGTTAGTACAGTTTTAGTGGGTACGACGGTTAAACCGCTGGCGGACAAAGAGCGGATCAGCCATGAAGAGCTGGCGTACATTGTTGACTCGACTGCCTCACCCATTGCGTCCCAACTGGCTTTTAACGCCTGGCCAGGTTACATACAGTCCTTTATATTTGTTGCTGGAGTTAGTTGGTTAGCAACGGAGAGCGAGCGCGTCACCTTTTTCTTCAAGAGCGTTCCTTTCTGTTTCTACGCAATTTTCGCTGTATTGGGTACTTTCTTACTGAGTATCGAAAAGCCATTATTCCTCGGAAAAAAACTGCGGGCGGCAATGAACAGAGCCCGTGAGACCGGTGACTTGGACGCCCCCGGTTCACAACCACTCAGTGCAAAGGAATTACAAGCAACCAATGTTCCTCAAGGCTATAAACCCCATGTGATTGACTTCTTTCTTCCCCTCGCAATTCTCCTCGGCCTCGCAATCGGTACATTCATCGTGTTTGGATCGCCGAAGGTTCGATGGGCATTTGGAGCAGCAGTACTCATTGCAATGGCATTAGCGCTTATCCGCGGCATGTCCTTGAAAAACCTTATGGAAGGCATTGGGGATGGTTTCAAGGGAGTGGTTCTTGGCTCGGTCATCTTACTGTTGGCGATTACGATTGGAGCCGTTAGTAAAGAGGCGGGCGGTGGGACATATCTGGTTGAGTTGTTGGGCAGTCGCATCCCTTATTGGCTACTCCCTGTCACACTCCAGGTTATGACCATGATTATTGCTTTTTCAACGGGAACTAGCTGGGGCACGTATGCAGTTGCATTTCCACTTGGCATGCCGCTGGCTTGGGCGGTTGCGAACGTTCAGGGGTTGGATCACCCACAATTCTTTATGACCATCTGCTTTGCATCCGTAATGGACGGCAGTGTCTACGGTGACCAGTGTTCACCTATTTCCGATACGACAGTACTTTCTTCGATATGTACCGGTTGTGATTTGATGGACCACGTCAAGACCCAAATTCCTCAAGCCAGCATTGCAGCAGGTTTAGCCGCTATCTGCTGGACGCTGGTGGTGGTGCTGTTTGCTTAATTTCTTTTCAGAATGTAAAAACAGTTTTGAACTGAATACACTTCATGGTTAGGTCTTCCATTTTTCCCTCAACGCCATGACACATATTCCATCTGGAAAACAACCTCGCTCTAACGAACAGACGACTAGCAATAAAATCTATACGATTATCATTATTGTGTTTGTCGCGGGCTGGGTTGCGTTTGCTTACTATAGCGGATCAAAGACAAAAGATTCAGGTGGCGGGAATATCCTGCTATTGCATCCGATGGTTCCGATTCTGCTCCTTTTTCTTTTGACTTCCATCTATCGCCTAGTTGCCGTCAAGAGCATCGTCAACGTCCTTCTCACCATGGTCGGTATCTGGTTGTTTATCAACCTGTCGGGCATCCTGATACCTTTCATACTGGGCTTTGGGTTCGCTTATTTCTTCCGATTTCTGCTGAACACCATACAGGACATCCCGCTGACGCGAGGTAGACGCTTGCAATTATCGCGGAGGACTGCACGAGTGGTTCTAACAGCCCTGACCCTCGGTGTGTTCGCGGTGTTATTGCTGTACATTATTCCGCAGGTTAGCAGACAGTCGAGGGACATGGTTGGGGGATTGGTAAGGTTCTACAACCATATGTTGCCCTTCGCTATCGGCAATGAATTCCATGCAGTTGCCGTTCGCCCTCAACCTGAGGGTTCAAACGTAGTTTTACTCGGAACAACACACGGGATCTATCGCTTTGAAGATGGTAGAAACCGACCTGAGGACATAACGGGAGGAGTTCTGATTGGACAACCCATTCAAGCGGTTGCTGTGGGGGATGGGGGCCAGCAGCTTCACGTAGGGACGGCGCAGGGACTGTATGTACCAAAAACCACGGACAACATGGAAACAGACACCACAACTTGGGTGGAAATCGATGCTGACACATTCGCTGAAAAATCGATTCGAGCGATTGCAATACCGCCATGGAATTTCGCTCAACTTTATGTGGGAACTGATTTTGGCTTACATTTGAGCAACGATCGCGGTGCGACTTGGAAGGAGATTCATGTGGGTCAATCTGCCGGCGTGCCACAAGGCGAAATTTCCATACAGAGTGTTGCCTGTTCATCCGAAACTACAAAATCTGTCTTTATCGCTTCCGATCGAGGTATGTATCAAACTTCCGACGAAGGTGAATCCTGGGTTCCCATAACTTCGAAAGGATTAGGCGATGCACAAATCCATGCGCTCGCCGTTGGACATGAACGACTCTATGCGGGGACATCAAACGGGATTTATGAGTGGCAGTTCGACCCGAGCGCCTACCTGAACGCTTATTTTGACGATGTCGAAAATTATGCTCAGAATTCCAAGGGAATTGATAATTGGCAGAGCGGTGCAATGTGGCAGCTAATCAAGGCATCTCCTGAGTTGAATTCGTCAGCGGTTCCACTGCTGGCTTCGCTGCCTCAACAGGGGACACTTTACGCAGGTAATCGTCGCGGCATTTATCGGCAAACCAATCATGCCGCATGGCAGTTCACAGGTGTGCGAGCGAAACAGGGAATCCTCGCCGAACTGAAGGACAATCAGCTTCTCAAAACTATTGGTGGAACGGGTGTCCCAGACCGCATACAAGCTGAGCTGACGGACAAACTTCCTACATTGGCACGGGCGGGAAGCGAATTTATCAGGACGCTTGTAACGCACTTCTCATCGATCGCCATCGGATTCGGCGGATTTCTAGCGACGGTATTCTTGGCGCTCATTGTTTTCATCTATGCTAGTCGGGCGTTCAACCGCTACACTCAAGACTTGGTTAACCTGTTTCCCGAAGGCAATCGGAACACTGTCAGGCTCTATCTGACAGAGCTTAACCGTACTATGGAGTCATTCCTGCGGGGACAGGTTGCCGTAAGTTTTATCATCAGTGTCATTTCGATAGTTGTGTATTCAATCATCGGTGTGCCATTTGCCCTGGTCATTGGATTACTCGCAGGGTTGTGCAATGCTATTCCTACCTTTGGGCCATTTATTGGCGGAGGCGTTGCAATTCTCTCGCTGTTGATGGGGTTCGTTGCGGGAGATTTTGTTCCCATTGGTTTGCTAATCCGGATTGCTGTTTTGTTGGGAGCTATCTTCAGCATCCAAGCAATTGATAACTCGCTAATCTCACCCAAAATCATGAGCAGAGCGATAGATGTCGATCCTCTGGTGATTATGTTCGCCGTGATATTCGGCGCTTCTATGTTCGGCTTTTGGGGCGTACTCCTCGCATTTCCGGTTATTGTTGTAATAAAGTCGGTACTGACAGTCTCAAGAAGGATCAATTTGAGCACTCACGTAGAAGCACAAGAGTGAGCCAGAATCCCAAAAAGGGAAGGTAAATCATGGCACAACCGATTGTTGCTATCGTTGGCAGACCGAACGTTGGGAAGTCTTCACTTTTTAACCTGCTTGCCAAAAAACAGATTGCTGTCATCCATGACCAACCGGGCGTGACACGAGATCGGCTCTATGCGGATGTCAATTGGATGGAGGAAAGCTTCACGCTCGCCGATACCGGCGGATTAGAGCTCGCTCCAGAAGATCGGCTCATTGATAGTGTTAAGTTGCAAGTTGAAGTAGCATTAAACGAAGCCGCTATTATTCTGTTCGTGGTTGATGCAATGACGGGGATGATGCCGCAAGATCTGGAAATAGCGAACGCGCTAAGGCAAACGGAGAAATCAATTTTCGTTGTTGCGAACAAAGTCGATAATGAACGCTTGAGAACCGGTGCAGGGGAGTTTTACGCACTGGGCCTGGGCAACCTTGTCTTCATATCATGTACGCAGAATGAGGGGCTCAGTTTCCTCCTTGATGAAGTTGTGTTTGCGCTTCCAGAGGCTGAGGCAGATACTTCGGCACCTTCAAAGGCAATCAAAATTGCCATCGTAGGCCGTCCCAATGTAGGCAAGTCATCACTGATTAACAGGATTCTAGGGGAAGAGCGGATGATAGTTGATGAACGTCCCGGAACAACACATGACGCGGTCAACATCAGTTTTTTGCATAATCATGTTCCTTTTGAACTGATTGACACAGCCGGGATGCGGCGGAAATCTGCAATTGATGACCAACTGGAACAATCGACCGTTCAACGCGCAATTCGCAGTATTCGTCAGAGTGACATTTCGTGGTTAGTTGCCGACGCCGATCGTGAAATTGCGCGTCAAGAAAAAACTATCGCTAGTTACATCGCGAGACAGGGAAAGGCGTGCATTTTGGTAATCAACAAATGGGATTTGATTAAGAAGGACAATTCGACGTACAACGAATTTGTCGAGTCGATTTACGCTCAACTATCCCAACTCTCGTACGTACCGTTACTTTTTGTTTCGGCAATTACCGGTCAGCGTGTCACGAATCTCCTCGATCTTAGTTTGGACATTCATAACGAATATTGCTCAGAGGTACCAACGCACGAATTAAACGACCTGTTGATGAGATTAAAGAATGAGCATCAACCGCCGCGGTCTGGCAAAATCCGGCCCGCATTGAAATACATCACACAGATAAAGACGCGACCGCCAACATTTCTGGTTTTTGCTCGGCACCCCAATAAAATCCCTGACCACTATGAAGCGTATCTGATTAATGGTATTCGCAAGACATTCGGCTTTAACGGAACACCCCTACGCATCCATTACCGGTCTACGAACGCGAAAAACGGTTAATGAACTTGGACTTTTGGAAGGTTCATGACCTTCCGAAGAGAAGGAGGAAGAAATTATGAAATCGATTAGAGTGCATGAACATGGCTCCCCGGAAGTGATGACGTTAGAAGAGATACCAGACCCGCAGCCCGGCGCTGGACAGGTCGTAGTACAGGTGCATGCGGCTGGTGTCAATCCGGTAGATACATACATTCGGTCCGGGCTCCACGGTTATACAGCCGATCTCCCCTACACCCCTGGAATCGACGCTGCCGGTATCGTTCTATCCATCGGTGTTGGCGCTGGCAACATATCAGTGGGAGATCGTGTTTACTGTGCCGGAACAATCAGTGGTAGCTATGCAGAAAGAACCGTATGCGACGCTGCCGACGTGCATCCACTTCCTGAAACGGTATCGTTTGCCCAGGGTGCATGCGTTGGTGTGCCCTATGGCACAGCATATCGTGCGCTTTTTCAACGCGCCCGGGTAGAGCCGGGAGAGGTTGTTCTAGTCCATGGTGCAAGCGGCGGTGTTGGTCTTGCGGCGGTTCAGTTAGCTCGGACCGCCGGAATGACTGTCATTGGCACCGCAGGTTCTGAAGAAGGGCGGTCTCTGGTTATCGAACACGGTGCAAATTATGTTTTGGATCACCATACGCCGGATCATCTTGACCAAGCCGTGCAACTCACCGATGGACGAGGTGTAGACGTCATCCTCGAAATGCTCGCGAATGTCAATCTTGGTAAGGATCTACCCGCACTAGCTATGGGCGGGCGGGTTGTCGTAATCGGTAGCCGGGGCGTTGTGGAAGTCAATGCCCGCGACACGATGAGTCGTGACGCGAGTATCTTAGGTATGTCGTTAAGGAATGCTTCTGCGCGTGACTTCTCCCGCATCCACGCTTACCTAGTTGCTGGCTTGAGGAATGGTACGCTCCACCCCCTAGTTGGCAAAGAAATGCCGCTTGCTGAAGCAGCTGACGCCCATCGCAGCGTAATGGAATCGCCGGCATACGGTAATATAACGTTGATTCCATGAATGGTTCGGAGAATTTGCCATAAACATGGGGACCCAGTGTCCACCTTACCTTAATACACACGCCATTGACATTAACAGAATCGCAGCTACATCCCACTCATGATGTTCCACCTTTTCACGCCAGCCAGAGGATAGCTACGTCCAGTTTTTTCATGAAATATTGGAAACCCTGATTGCTGATCTTGATGAAAACGGCTACCTTAACGAAATCGTTGAGAGACCCAACAATCCGAACGAAATGACATTAAAGTATTATTTCAAGAATACAGATTGAGCGTCCATCAGGACGAACCGGAGCTTTCTCCGACCAAAGGATCTTGCTGTGCATGACATTATTCGTGAAACTTTCAACCTTGCGCGACAACATAGAACCCAAGCTTTTACGGTGATAGTATCTGTAAGTAGCTTTGTCTTTGCATTGGCATTGGGTTTCACTTTTAAGGAACACCTCCATTTTTTGGCTCAAATCGGAGCACATAAATTGACTGAGGCTGCTTCTGCGAAGCGTCAGGAGATTGTTTACTATTTAGTTACTCTAACCTTCGTACCGCTCTTTGCTCTCTTATGTTGTGGATTTTGGGTGATATTTTCGGCGCTTTGCGCTGCTTTGACTAAAAACGCCAAAGAGCGCATCCTGAGACAAGACGCATTCACGTACCTTCTTTTGCTATTAGTATTGGAGAGGGGATACCTTCCCAGCAGATTTGCTGGGGAAATTGGAACTCCACTGCTTCTGTTCCTGATTGCCCAAGTGTTGCTTTTTTCTTTCCACCTGCTCATCTCAAAAAAGGGTGGCTGTGAAGAACTGGAAGCGTCTGTGGATAAACCCACAGACGGGACCATCTTGACAAAGAAGCCAAAAATAGGAGAAGTCCTTTGGGCAAGGACGACAATACCATTTCATGGGATACCCATTGCCTGTGGCGCGTGCCTAACTGTTTTTCTTCTTATTCTAGGAAGTCCAAAAGAAGTTACGGCGCTCCAGTGTTGGGAAATGCTCTTTTTTATATTACTGGGAACATGGGGCTTCTGGGTTGGTTATTCGGCACTGCTGAGTGCCTTGACACCCTATAGCTTCGCGGATATACTCCGAGCTGATTCTGTGACTTATTTCCCCTCTGCCTTGCTTTTGTTTCTCACGGTGTTTTTCAGAGTCAAACATGCAGCGACAATCCTGGCACTTATCGTCGTTACAGTGATTGTCGCTTTGAAAATCTTTGCCTTCTTGCAGCTTCGTTCCTCCAGCAGAACTCGTAAGCAGCAAGTTCCCGCCTGCCTGCCGCACCGCTCTGCTCTGCAGCGGAAGGTGTCTATCCTGAACGTCATTATGATTTCCGGTCTCATTTATGTCTTTCTGTACAATAGCAATGCCAGCCTCAGTCATGCCTATACCGGTGCGAACAACATAAGTGGTATCGACCTTTATCACGAAGGGGAACGTATGGCGGTAGTAAACGAACTGCTACGTGGCGGAATTCCATACAGAGATGTATACCTTCAGCACGGGCTCTTTCAAAATGCATACAAACCCTTGCTCGCCATGAAATTCTTTGGAGAAACTCTTGAAGCAGATAGAAGGCTGCACCATATTGTGTATCCGCTGGGATATATCTGTTTCTATCTTCTCGCTTTACAGTGTTTCCGAAGGAGAGCCACAGCGCTCTTTGTTGCATTCGCTCTTATTTTACTGACGTTTGGTTTGGCAGTACCGCGAGCGTATCTTCCAGTAACGGATAGACATATACTGGGCTTTCTCTCGTTGATGTTGTTGTGCAAGTGGACCCATAGAGGCGACGGACATGGAAAATCAATTCTCGTTGTGGCAGGAGTCTGTACAACATTGGCAGTGTTCTACAGTCTTGACACCGGTTTGTATACTTGGGCAGTCTCTAGCTTGTTCCTATTTCTTTTCGGTTTCGCCTCCATCTGGACCAGATCCGCTAATATAGATGGAACCGCCGGGAATCCTAGTTCTTTTAGAGGCAGAATACAACAAATTAGGAAGGGCGTATTGGGGAAGTGTTTGTCGCCGCTTCTCACGTATGAGTTAGGGGTCATGATAGGTTTTACCCCTTTTCTTATCTTTTTTGGCGTTCATGGTGCGATAGATGATATGTTCCGGAGCTCATGGACACAATTCACGTATCACACGGAAATCTGGGGAACGCCTTTTATCCCGCTGTTGTCAGAACTTTCAAAAATTACTTCTCTTTTCGCCTTCTCGGACTTCATTTTAAGCGAGACGTTCATGTGGTATTTCCCAATCCTTGTTTACCTGATGACTTTGACCTTTCTGTTGTTTCGCGCAATTGCCAATCAATGGAGAATGGAGGATTGGAAGTTGCTGTTAATTCTGTTGGCGGGTATCATTTTTTTCCGCACAGCCTTAGGTCGTTCAGACTGGCACCATGTTATATTTAGCTCTTCATTTTTCTGGTTAATCTGCTTCTTTTTCTTTGAGAGAGTTTGGCTAGCGTTTAGGTCCCATGAATCTTCTGAGATTACCTCCAAGTCCGAAATGAATGGCGAACCGGTAAAAGCCGATTCATCCAACGATTCCACTTTGACGATGGAACCTGATGAATGTAGTGATGCGTCGTCCCGAACAGTCCGCAAAGCGAAAAAGTCCCGAATTCATCTTCCTCAGCTAATATGTTCGTTGATTTTCGTGCTTGGCTTGCTCTGGTATATCAGGACAGATCTGTACGGGGTTTTTGCCGCCAAGCCTTTGAAAAAGGCTGAAACGATGCTTGTTAATTTTACGAAATATGGAAGCATTCCACAGGGATATGCCGAGGTTCGCGTAAAGAGAGCGGGGCGGGTTTTGACGCCGGTTAACGAGGCAGCGCAGATTGAACAGGTGGTCAAGTATCTACAAGAAAACACGGATTCTTCTGAGCCAATCTTCGATTTTGCAAATCAAGGCGTCTATTATTTTCTTGCGAATAGACCAAATCCAACAAGATTCGCTCAAATCGCCTATGCTTCTCCAAAGCCTCTGCAGAAAGAGGTGATTGCGGACTTAGAGGAGACGAAGCCGAAATTAGTTATATTCGGAGAGTGGAACACCTCCGTGCTTCCATTAGTCGCCGAGTATCTTCAATCACACTATACGGAAGCCATTCAGCTTGGAAACGTATCGATATGGAAACGGCGATAATCTGTTAAACTTCTCACACGCCCGCTCAAGGAATAGAATATGGTGTCAGCCGCGATGAAAAGATATTGGAAAGGTGATGAGAAACCTGCACTCTCGGTGGAATTTGATGCTCGCTCCGACCAAATAGGTATGAGCGAAGAATTCAAGGATGTCAGGATAGTGGTCGGTTCGCAGCGAGGAAACAAGAAGCTACGATTATGCAATCACTGAGATTCGCGGGACGGGATTATCGTTTCCTGTTCTTATCTGCCTCCTTGGAGTGAGGCGGCACGTCGGTAGTGCGTTCGATTGGGAGACGCGGTCGCTGCCGCATCTCTTGCCGCACGGATGGGTCAATGGACGGTTCCTCAAGCGCTTTTTCAATCCGCCGTTCAACATCAAGCGGCACCTGCTTATCCCGATGCGGCGATTTCCCTTCTGTGGCGGCTTTAAGTAGCCTTTCAAAATCTGCCCAATCCTCATCTGAGAACTCGCTCAACAATTTCTCAAATTCCACCCACTCTTCATCTGAAAGTGGGGTCGTGACTTCTGACGGTTCGGAAAGGACGGTTGCGGACTCAACCTGTGGGCCAGAATGAGTGGGCTGTGGCGGCAATTCTGTTGATGTCGATGGTGTGTGTGCTGAAGAGGACGGATGCTGGGTGTCCTGGTTCGCCGATTTCTGCTTTAGCTCATCCGGCAGTTCTTCTGTGTTCAACTCCACCTGAATTCTCGTAATGGTACCACCCTTTTTTGCCCCTTCTATCGCTTGGCGAATCTCTTCCGGCAGTTCCTGCCCGTCCTCAATCCATGCGACAAATTCTCCACTTGCGATTTTCTGTTTTAACTCCTCCGGCAGCTCCTCAATCTCCAGTTTTTGATCGCCCTCAATCCTGAACATTTTCCATTGGATGTCCGCATTAACACCACCCTTTCCTAGCTTTTTTATCGCTCGACGAATCTCTTTGTGAATCTCTCCCTCTATCTCTTCCGGTAGTTCCAGTCCTTCCAACAGTTCGCGCATATCCTCGGCATCGACAATTTTCACATCGCCATCAACTGTCGAAATTTCAAAACGATTAGCTTCGCCTTTTTTAGATATGGATTCCCCGTTCGTTGGGGAGTTGATGCCCGACACGGCATCTGTTGGATGCACACTGTCGGCTAGTGAATTCCCTGTAGCAACTCGCACTTCTGAAACCTCTTGCTCGTTTACTGCAACAGGCTGCGATTGAAATGTGCGGTGATGCAACACACCGCCCCCGCCAATTCCGACAACTGCGGCAACCCCGACCGTCGCGAGTTTCACTTTCGCTGATAATTTCACGGTTTCTGTACCTCCCAGGATTAGCGTTCGACTTGGCAATATCGCCATACCGCCCAACAGTTTTTCGATTCGGCGGCGAACCTTCTGTTTCGCACGCTTGAGGCGGTTCACAATCGCCGCATACGACAAACCGGATTCGACCTGCAACTCCTTATAGCTTGCCCCTTCAATGTAGCGGGCTTCCATCAACTTGCGGTCGGTCTCCTGTAGAGTACCGATTGCTTCTCGAACTACAGCTTCGATTTCAGCCTTCAGCGCAATGTCTTCAGGAGATGGGGCGGTTTCCGCGAAACCTGCGTCCTTCACCGCCTCAAAGCCGGTCGTCGCCCAGCTCCGCTGTCGGAGCCAATTCTTGCAGGTATTGTGTGAAATCCGTTGAAGCCATGGTAGAAAGCGATCCAACTCACGCAAAGTTGCTAGCCGGTCGTACGCTCGAATAAATATCTGTTGGGTGAGATCTTCTGCGTCTGCGGGATTTTTGGTATACGAAAGAGCCAGCGCATAGACTGTTGCGTGGTGCATCTTGACCAACAGATTGAATGCTGATGCCCTGCCATTCAGCGTCTGTCGGATAAGGTTGATTTCATCGGAATGCTCAATTTGCATGTTGGATGCTTTCGTGCTTTTCTTTTAAAGACACCGTAGCCGGAATTTTTTATCATAAAATTTCCTGCATTCCGGTGGGACGGATGATAACATTGTTTCCCCGCGCACTCAATGTTGTCGAAAGCTACATTCCTGTGTGTCCGTGTCACGCAGCGCTCATGTCGTTAGAATCGTATAGCTTCGCATTGAACCCCACGAAAAACGTATCTCCGAGTTGTAGCGTGGGTGCGCGCAGGTTTCCGCTTCGTCCCATTACCGCTTTGAGGATGGCGTCTTGCGGACTAGCATTTGGATCGAAAACATCGACCTCTTTGCCCCGGGCAACGTGAATGGAATGGGCGGTTTTGAAATGCTCCCAGACCTCTGTGGGATTTAACTTCACCTTACGGGCATCCGTTCGGCTACTTACTTCAATGTCATTTGCGTCAAGAAACTCTTGCGCTTTTCGACAGGATGCTCAGCTATTTCTGGAATACATCCAATTCACGGTCATAATTTCCTCCATTTTTGCAATTTCTGTATGAGTCAAGTTATCCGATATCACCGACCGCGCCGTCTCGACGCAATGTCAAACCAAACAGCTGCCACCAATACGACCCCCTTAATAATGTCTTGCCATGAGGCATCCATGTTTGCCATGCTCATGCCGTTGTTAAGACTTTCCATCACGAGCGCTCCCAATACCGCGCCCGGTACGCTCCCACGCCCACCCATTAAACTCGCACCGCCGATAACACAAGCTGCGATTGCATCTAATTCAAGTAAGCGACCTGCTTCTGGGGTTGCGCTTCCCACCCGCGAGGCGAGCACAACGCCGGCAACTCCCATGAGTGCGCCCATAATTGCAAAAACACGCAGCGTGACTTTTCTAACGTTGATTCCAGAGAGATACGCAGCTTCCGAATTGCCCCCAATCGCGTAAACGTAACGCCCAAAGCGGGTGTTGTTAGCGATGAAGTGAAAGATAAGGGCTAATGCGAACAAAATGCAAACGGGCAGCGCAATGCCTTCATGACTGTTCATGACGGCGATGAAACTGATAATTAACGCCCATGTTCCGCCGATTTTCAGAAGGAAGATAGGCGTCGAAGCCACCGTGAACCCGTAGCTTATCCGGGCTCTGCGCTGACGATAGAAGACATATGCGCCGAAAATCAGGGCAGTAATTGCTAACACCCAGCCGATTGATTTTGGAAGGTAGGCATTTCCGATTGCTTTGAACCAGTCGTTCGGAAGCAAGATGGTCTCGCCTCTGGTGGCTGCCAACATCAAGCCGCGACAGACCATAAAGCCCCCCAGCGTGACAATAAACGCGGGCACTCGCTGATACGCCACGAAAAATCCTTGTACCGCCCCGATTAGTATCCCCAGACATATCGTTGCAAGTATCGCAACGAACGGGCTCTGTCCCCACCAGACGTGTATAATTACAGCGATTGCACCAAGCAGCCCAGAACCGTAGCCGACAGAGAGATCGATATTTGACGAGACAATGACTAGCACCATACCGACAGCAAGGATAGCTGTCACCGACGCCTGACGGGAGAGGTTTGAAAGGTTGCGATTCTTTAGAAATGTTCCTTCGGTAATTGCCGTGAAGATAGCCCAGATACAGATGAGTGCAAGCACCATAGCGTAGGTGCGAAGATTGAGTCTGTTCATCGTTTGCCGGTAGGACAAACCGCGAGATTGCTGATAATTGATGAATACCCTATCAAGCTTCCTTTGATGGACCAGAGGCGTTGCTCCACGTTGATTATATTAAAGTTAGCGAAGCACTCTTCAGTCCATAGAAGCCCCTATTTTTGATTGGGCTTGACAATTGCCCAAGTTTCGGACTCCAATAATCGGCTTGAGCACTGTTTTCACGGAACCTGGCGCAAGATCCCGATTCCCTAATACTTAAACGGATTTGCCGACCGGCTTGCTTCTCCCAAACAGATTCTCAAAGTTCCGTGTTGTCGTTTCGCCAATGTCTTCCAACGTTACGCCACGTAGTTCCGCAATTTTCTCCGCTATTGCACGTACATAAGCCGGTTCGTTGCGTTTACCGCGTCGAAACTGCGGTGCCAGCCACGGGCAGTCCGTTTCCACAAGCAAGCGATTCGCGGGGACCTCGCGTGCCACCTCCTTTAGCTCGTGAGATTTACGATATGTAACAGGACCTCCGATTCCGATGTAAAACCCGAGTTCGAGGCTATGGTGCATGATTTCGACGCCTCCAGAAAAGCAGTGCATCACGCCTTCGATTCGCCCACGCCGCGCCTGCAAAATCGGAATGATATCGTGGTAGGCTTCGCGGTTGTGGATGACGATTGGAAGATTTAACTCCTCTGCGAGATTCAACTGCTGCTCGAACGCTATCTTCTGCATCGGACGCGGCGTGAGATCGCGGTAGTAGTCGAGCCCTATTTCTCCAAGCGCGACTACCTTCGGGTGGGCAGCAAGGTCACGAAAAATCTCAGTGGTTTCGTCGTTGAAATCTTTAGCATCGTGGGGATGCATGCCAACCGTGGCATTGACCTGTTCGTATTGTTCGGCTAGTCTAATCGCACCTCGGCTCGTCTCCAAATCAAATCCAATCGTTAGAATGGCGTGAACCTTCTCTTCCTGGGCGCGTTCCAATACTGCCTCTCGATCCGCATCGAACGCATCGAGTTGAATATGAGCGTGTGAGTCAACGAGCATGGCGATGTACACTAGCCTCTCAAATGTGCGATCAAAATTCTTTCAGCATCTCAATAATCTTGCGGGTCAATACATCAGTCTTCCCACAGGAAGATAATAGCAGAGGGAAAAAGCGGACGTCAAGCGTTTTATTTTTCGCCTTGAGAAGGTACCGTGTCTATGAATTCTCTTGATTTAGCTTATTGATTCTGCTAAACTGATATTTTGAGAAGGGAAAGACATCCCCTTCAAGTCGTCACCTTTCGTAAAATCCTTTCACACGTGGCTTCGCTCTTGAGCATAAACGTTAGCAAACGCAAGGAGATATCAATGACTAGAAGACAATCACAGCGAATTAAACCCCTAGTTCTCACCGGAATGGTGATGTTATTTATCGCATTGGCGACAACATGGACAATCACTCAAGAATCAAAATGGTACCCATCCGAATGGGGTTCTGACGACCAACGCGGCGCGGCAAACCGTGTAACCCCCGCAAAAGTATTGGAGGCGGTGAGTTTAATTAAAGAAGGAAAAATCTATCAGTTAGGCAGGGTGTATGAAGTAGGCATGCCCCTAGTCGGTACGCGCCACTACAGTTTACTAATCCCACACACAACAGATCCATCCGGCGAGAATCAGCTCACATCGCATGATGAAATCTTCAGCGGTCAGATTGGTCAAGTTGGCACACAATTCGATGGATTAGGGCACGTCGGCATCGGCGATCTCTACTACAACGGGTTTAATCGGCACGATTTTGCCAAACCTGGCGGGTTGACAAAACTCGGCGTAGAGAATGTCGGCGTCTTCTTTACCCGCGGTGTACTGATTGACATCGCCGGCTACAAGGGCGTGGAACATCTGGAAGGCGGTTATGAAATCACGTTGGCAGATTTGAAAGGTGCATTAAAACGGCAAGGAACCGAAATCAAGCCGGGCGACTTCGTTCTATTCCATACCGGCTGGGGGAAATTTTGGATGACGGACAACGAACGCTATGGCGCGACCGAACCCGGAATCGGACTGGAGGCGGGGAAATACTTGGTTGATAAGAAAATTGTCATGGCGGGCGCCGATACTTGGGCAATTGAAGTGGTTCCCCATCCCGACGAATCTCTGTCCTTTCCGGTCCATCAACTGTTCTTACCAAAAAACGGAATTTACAACCTTGAGAACCTTATCACCGAAAACTTGGTGCGAGATAAAGTTTACGAATTCGCCTTTGTCTTCTCGCCTCTCAGACTCAAGGGCGCAACTGGGTCACCGGGCAATCCCATCGCAATTCGGTAGGAACGTAATTTTAGCTGACGATGTTCTACTCTGAGAGATTGGTAAAATGTGTATCTATTTTTAGGAGATGTAACGATGCCAGGAGCAACGACACTCTATTTCCCTGAAGTCGGTCCCGCGTGGGAGGATTGGGTCCAGGTAGTCAATGTCGGGAATGAACCCACTAAGGTATTGGCGATTGCAAGGCATCCTGCAAATGGTCAGCCTACCTGGTCCGAGGAAAAGGAGATTGACGCATTTGAATGCTGGACACCGAATGTTGAAGCAATTGGAGAGAATTCCTCCATGCAATTCACGGCTGACCAGCCGATTGTTGCAGAGCGGCATATGCACGGCGGCACCAATGTTATGGATTTTGTGGGCGCAGCGGTCGAATATGAAACGGTCGGTCAACGTCTTTTTTTTCCAGAACTGGTGTCCGGCGCACGGGACTGGTTTCGATTTTTGAATGTCGGGGAAGCAGAAGCGCTAGTGAACCTGGTAATCCGCAACAGAAATGGAGACGTTATTAGACAACACCATCGGCAGATACCACCGCTTTGTACTTGGGATCTCGCCGAGGAGACCATGGGAAATGTGGTCGGAACTGTCGAAGTACAGAGCACACAACCCGTTGTTGGCGAACGGCATCTGCACTATCAGGGTGGACAGACTTCCGTGGGTCAATTTGGGCAGGTAATTTCTGATGGACCAACAACACTGTACTTCCCTGAAATTGGACCCGCCTGGCATGATTGGGCGATTGTTGTGAATGTTGGACAGGAAGAGGCAAAAGTTACGATGGTAGCACGGGAGGACAGCACCGGTAACCCTGTTTGGTCGGCGGACAAGACTCTCAAGTCATTTGAATGCTGGACTCCTGATATGGACGCGATTAAGATAAAATCGTCTATCATGGTTCAAAGCGACCAGCCCATCGCAGCGGAACGCCACATGCACAGCGGTACAAGCATTGTCGATCTACCGGGTGCATCGGCGGAGGGCGGTCATGTCGGTCGTCATCTCTTTTTCCCCGAAGTCCACACCGGGTCGCATGACTGGTTTCGCTTCTTGAACGTCGATGAGGCAGATGCGATGGTCAACATCGTGATACGTGACAGGCATGGAAATGTACTCAGACAACTCCACAATACCATTAAACCGTTCTGCTGTTGGGATGTTGACGACAACGCCATGGGAGATGTTATCGGTACTATCGAAGTCCAGAGCACGCAGTCGATCGTTGGCGAGCGGCACATGCACTATCAAGACAAGCACAGAGGCGCCGTGGTAGGTGAATACGGCGTTGTGATTGGAGAGTGAAATTACGTCGCAGCGCAACCCATTGCGTGTTATTTTCCGAGGCACGTTGAATAACTGTACAGAGCGGATCGAATACCCGGATTGGTTTAGGTCTCAATACTCAGGGTGGGGAAAATGGACTTCACTGCAACGCTTAGCGGGACTAAGACTAAAGTGGGAATCGCTGTTTTACTAATTCTCTGGTGTGTAGAAACTTGGCTGCCACTGTTCCGGGAGCGTCAACATCGAGTTCGGCACGCTGGACGAAACTTGGCGATTGCCGTATTGAACACAGCGATTATCGGACTGGTCTTTGCCAGCCTAACCGCAATGGTCGCTAGTTGGAGCCAAAACCACTCCGCCGGATTATTGCACGCCTTGAGATTTCCAATCTGGACAGAGGCATTGATTGCGATTCTCTTGTTCGATGGCTGGATGTATTTGTGGCACCGTGCGAATCATGTCATTCCATTGCTGTGGCGTTTCCATCGTATGCATCACAGCGACCCCGATATGGATGTCACCACCGCGACCCGTTTTCATACCGGCGAACTGGTTATCTCGTCAATTTTAAGGCTTGCAATCATTCCCTTGCTAGGGTTGAACTTGTGGCAAATCATCCTCTATGAGTTGGTTCTGCTTCCAGTGATTCAATTCCATCATAGCAACGTTAACTTGCCAGAAAAATGCGATCGCTGCCTTCGTGTGTTAATCGTCTCTCCGAATATGCACCGGGTACATCACTCCCGTTTTCAGCCGGAAACAGACTCCAACTTTTCGAGTATCTTTTCAGTCTGGGATCGAGTGGCAAGGACCCTTCGCTTGAAGGAACAGCCGGGGACCATTGAAATGGGGCTATCTGATTTCGATGACTTGCAGTGGCAGACGATTTGGGGCATGCTAAAAACCCCCTTTCTAACCCCGACGCAGACGGTGAGACGATAGAAGGCGAGCATGTTGCAGTACACACCGGAGATCCCACATCATATAGTCTTAACGTTTACTCATCGCCCCAGCCGTACGACCGTTGACTTTACGCACGCACATCTCACAACTTCACCGACACTACATAGTGCCAGGGATTGTCTGTTTCCCAATGATTCAATCACATGCGCAATCCTTATGCATATCGCTTAAGCTCGACATTTTCCACAGATCATTTGATTTGATGGGGTTTTCATATTTACAGTGTAAAGTCTCAATATATGGGTTGTGGGGCGTCTTAGTTGTGACCCGTTTGTAAAGGAATAAAGAGAGGGCTAACCAATGAATTTCGATCAAATGCGAGACAAAGATTTGAGAAAGGAGGCGAAAAAGCTTGGGTTAAGAGGATACTCGTCTTTGAATAAAGCCGAACTGATTCAATATCTTGTAACGGGAGTTCATCCAATTCGCCCGAAGTCCACTCTCAATCCAGACCAGAGAGCAGAATCCACAGTCCTGTCAGAAAATCAGATACAGATAGTTCCATCAGAAGCAGTTCGAACCTTACCTCCGGATTCCTCACCTGAAAATCTTTCCGTCAAGCAGATTTTATGCGGCGATTGCCTCAGTATTCTGCCTTCTTTGCCAACTGATGTTTTCGATTGCTGCATTGCTGACCCTCCGTTCAACATGTCCCAAAAGAAGGGGTTGGGCTGGGCGTTCAGTTCCCATTTTACCATGCAGGAGGGTTGGGATATCTTTTCAAAAGACGACTATTTCCAGTTCACACTCGATTGGGTCACTGAAGTTCTGAGAGTCGTCAAGACGAATGGGAACATCTTTGTTTTCGGTTCATTCCACAGCATCTTCACACTTGGGTTTATTATGCAAAATATCTTTGACCGGCGGATCATTACCCAGATCGTCTGGTATAAACCGAATGCCCAGCCCAATATTACCTGTCGCATGTTCACGGAATCGACAGAGTTCATTTTATGGGCAGTCAACAATGAAAATAAAAAAGCAAAGAATTGGACGTTTAACTATCATACCATGAAGGCGATGAATAATAACAAGCAGATGCGGAACATGTGGGAAATCCCGCTAACTAAACCGTCGGAACGAAGATATGGAAAGCACCCTTCACAGAAGCCTCTTCAAATTGTTGAGCGGCTCATCTTGGCGGGAACCAATGAAGGTGACCTGATTCTCGACCCATTCTCAGGAACTGGGACAACCGGAGTTGCCGCAGAAAAACAGAATCGAAAATGGGTGATGATTGAGAAAGAAGAATCGTATAACCGGATTGCACAAAAGCGCCTGGATGAGCTACCTGATGAGCATTCTACGCAAGGACCTCATTCCTCAAGAAGTTCATTTTACCGTCCCGCTGAACATACAAACCCAATTACACAAGTAAACTATGGATTCGATAATTAAATCGGACTCCACTCAATTCCATTGCATCGCTAGTCCTTAAATGCACCGTCATAAAAACGTCCTACTATGACCACAACTCCAACTTACCACACCATCGTTCAGAGGAAAGGCGGCAGAATTGGTGAGCTCCATTTGCAGCGAAATGGGGAAATGTTATCACCTTTATTAACGCCGATTTTGTATCCGGTGGTTTCATTTATGACCGGCTCCACCCCTCGCGGGGGAGGACTATGGAAATATCTTCTGCGTGATTTTATGAAGCATGATACCCCGATGTTATCCCAAGTCCTGCATTTTTTGGACTTTCCAATCAAAGGTAAAAACTTGGCGAAGTGGCGGAGCAAAACCGTACGCGAATGGTATCAAGAGGTTAACGGTGTCTATAATGCCCCGCTGTTTCTCGACTCCGGTGGATTTAAATTACTCTATAGCACGGGGTTGGACCTGAAGGAATTTGGAATTGAAAAAGAAACCGAAGCTGATGACATTCTCGCGCTTCAAGAAGATCTTGGAGGAGAAATGATCGCTTCTTTAGATTATCCGTTACCACCGGGGCTAGAACGTTCCGAAGCCGAGAAACGGATGAAACTCAGTCTAGAGAATGCCTGCCGCGTAGCGACGCTGCTCTCAGCCAAAACACAACCGCCCTTTTTATACGTTTGCTGTCATGGACAATCCCAATCGGATATTGAGAATTATGTTAGGCGGGTATTCGACCGTCTTGCGGGCGTGCTGCCGTCATTCGGGCTTGCAATCGGCTCTTTAGTGCCGCTGCGAGGGAAACGGGATTCAGAGGTGCTTGAGCGTATCTGCGGGGTTCAAAGTGCGATTCCGGAATCAGCGCGTCACCATACACCCATTCACGCCTTCGGCGTCTCAGGTGAACTGGCGCCTATCTTGGCTTATATGGGCATCGATAGCTTTGACAGCACTAGCTACATTCAGGCAGCGCGGGGGCTCAACTATTCAGATCCGTTGACACGATCAAAGCGAAAACTGATGGAGTTGGACGAACTGACTTGCACCTGCCGTATCTGCCGAGAGGTTTCGCTTGACGAAATGCAGGGCGCCTTAATGGAAGAAGCTAGTTATAAACGGACTTCGACCGGAAAATATAAGAGCGAATACTATGCGGCGATCGCCTTGCATAATTACGAGTTGGAAGCGGAACTGCTTTCGCGCATGAAACGTGCCATTGAAGCCGATGAAGCCATTGAAGAATTAGTTCAATGTGCTACAACTGGGCGACGCGTTCAGGAGGCGGTAGATTGGCTGATAAGAAACGATGAAGCGTTCGCCAGTCGGATGGCAAGAACCGTTGTGGGTATCCCCACGTCAACAAAGCAGCCTGTGGTCAAGAAAAACCTCAATCAATTGGAACTTTTCCCGCCAACGTGGGAAGAAGACGCGACTTCACAATCTCGGAAAGACGCGTCAAGCATCTCGCTGGATTATACGCCGGATTCCTTTGTCATTCCAGAAAGCTACGCTCCACCACAGGATAAGAGGGTTCTCTTGGCAATACCGTGCGCAGGGAAAAAACCGTATTCACTCTCACGCACACATTCTATCATCAACACCAAGCTTCAGACCGCCTTCGGCGAAAATCAACGGAAGATTCACAAAATTACGCTATCGGGCCTCTATGGGCCCGTCCCGGAAGAATTTGAATCTGAGGAGCCTGTCGTGCGGTACGATTTCCAGCTGTCTCCGAGAAACACCGCACAGATACAGTTGGGCGCTGATCGGTTCAACGCCTATCTCGACAAACACGGCGACCATTATGAGTTGATTGTCGGGTATGCCACGAGCCAAGCCTATCGCATGGTTTTTGAATCCATCCAACTTAGCCGTGCAGGCTTTATCGTGCTCCCAAAGAAGCCAAGGCAGAAGCGGCTTTCGGAGTTTTTCCGACACGTCTATCTAGATGAACTCATCGAAGCACTGTCGAATGTAATCGTCCCACAGATTTAAACTAGTCGAGTCGAGCCTACCCTACGCCCTCTTGGGCGCACGGGAGTCCCATCACAAAAACAACGATAGCAATAAGATCCCGGTTGTCGCAGTTGCGCTCAGAAAACGCAAGGAGAATCGCCTCAACAGGCGGACTGAAGGCAAATCTATTGTTTTCCGCTTTTTAGTATAGTAAAGCACGAGGATATAGGGTTAGACAGAATTTTATCCTTCTAACTACCAGTTAGAAGGAGGAGAAATTTGCACATACGATTGATAATTCTGGCTTTTACAACGGTTGTAATGATAGTAATTTTTACACTAAGCGGCGGAGGCAACAACGAAGAATCTACATTTGAAGTAATGGATAGCCAAGTAATTTTCAGAGAAAGTGACAAGGTAGTCAAAACACTATCGCTTAAACCTGAAACACCATACGAAGATATGCGACCCGTAACACCAATCGAAAACAGAAGAGGGTATGTCAGGGACAAGGTTTTCTGTGACCAAAGAGCGTACCAGCCGGAATATCTCCTCATTTACAGAAACGGCAACTATCCAGACAGAGCCCATGTGCCCCCAATTAATGGAAGGGAAATCGAGGTTTACGATAGGAAAGGAAACAAAAAGTTTGTGATAGACAACGATATGGGCATGTATAGCGGTTGGCACATCTTGTTCTCGCAGAATTGGGTGGTAATCATAATGGCTGACGAGGGAATGATAGACGGTTATGGGTTCATACATATGAAAGACCAGACTCACAAGTACGTGCCTTTCCCCGCTGAACGTGGACGTGCAGAGGATTTCATCCATGTTTTTAAGTTTGATGGTTATCAAACGGGTTACTCTAAAGAAAAGAATGTTGTCTGGGTTATATCAAGAATAGGTGGTTTAGAGGATGGAAGAGAGATTATCACGGAGATTGCCAGTGATGGTTCATACAAGAGAAGCGATGTCAAGTTTGAGTGAAGCAGATCACTCAACGTAATTAGGATTCCAACAAGCCGTTGCAGGTGACGGTGGAGAATCACGGTTCTCGACTGCTTTGGGGGTTGGCGGTGGGTTTTGGTTTGACGGACGGTTTTAGGCTCTTTATTCTACACTGCGTATGCGCGCTTGAGGCGGATCAGGAGGAGGAAGTATGGACGCACCAGCGCCCTGCACGCCGACTTGATGGAACTCTGGACTTAATTGGTTTAGAAAGTCGACGACGTTTTGAATACCTTCTCCGAGCCTGCGCACGTGAGGAGCAAACAATTCTCGTTGGCGATTCTCCAAACACGGTGCCCGTTCTGGCGAATCAACGGGATACAATTCAAAACACTCATCAAGATAAGATGCATCAATAATGGGAAAATTCGGAGCTAATTTGCTGTGTATCCATTGAACCCCTGTCTCGCTCGTGAGGATATCAAGCTGTTCTTGAGGGGTGTATGTTTCCTCAAGATAGGTTAACATCTCCTCGGGAGACAGGAGCATGATGTCGAACGTGTCACTCGGTTCCTTATCGTTTTGGACATTTTCTGTGGCATCAGGTGGTGGCAGTGGGGTATCGGGTGTCACTGCATCAGGCTGTTCGCTTTCTCACGAATCCGATGATGTTGCCGAAGTACCGCTAAGAGCACTAGATGGTCGGCAGGGTCCCATAAGAGGAGGGTCTGGGGGAGGAAGTACCACAGCCCCTACCCTATCATGCACGATGAATGGCTTACCAAAGTACCATTTACCAACGAAATAAGCGGCGACATATATGACAGCAAAGATTGTGCACGCGCCCAATGCTACCTCTTTCTTATTGGTAAAATACCTGTTACTTTCTCCTTTCCCTGTGTGATAAAAGGTATTGTAGCACAACGTATGAATTATTGCGACACCAAAAAAAATGAAGCACGGAGCTAGCAGTTGGGTATTAAAGAAACCGCAGCAAGGCGAATCAACGCTGGAATACGTTGGAACCAAAAAATTGAAAGTCGTAAATGTAAAGCCACCGTCGTTAGACATTCAGATTAGTCATATGGCGAAAAGCGATCTCTCGACTGTGATGGAGATTGAACGTCAATCATTTACTTTCCCTTGGCCCGAGATTGCCTTTAAGCAGGAAGCACGTCGGGCTAATCCGCACTGTCACTTTCTCGTCGCTCGCACTGACCGAGTACCGATTGCATTTATTAACTTCTCGATTGTTATGGACGATGTCCATATCACCAACTTCGCCGTCTCTCCTGCGCATCGCCGCCAAAATGTTGGTAAATATCTACTCGCAAGGTCTCTGGATTATATTAGGACGCAAGGAGGAAGGAAAGTCTTTTTAGAGGTACGAATCAGCAATATAGCGGCACTGAACCTTTATCGGCAGTTTGGTTTTCGGATTGCCGACTTTCGTCGGAAATATTATCCAGATGACGGCGAAGATGCGTATATCTTGTGGATTCCCAACCTTGCTGAAATTGAACTTCATATCGACGAAGTATCGGAGGTTGATAGTTCATCATTAGCCAATTCAAACGAGCGGGATTAGACAACCCATTGGACGTACTTTGAGGACGGAAGAACTTCCCAATTAACTCATCGGGTACGTGGACGATTCGCTGATACGCGCTGAATTTGCTTGTGATAAATCCGAATCGTGAAGCAAAATATGAAAAGTGAGTTTTATGCATTCAGAAACGAACCAGAAAGCCGATGAATTCGATGTCCCGATGAAGATCATCTTGTTCGTGCTGTTCTTGGCGCTGCTTTGGGGAGGCATTTCCGTTTCTATCAAAGTCGGGCTACAGGAATTTGAACCCTTCGCTCTGGCAGGGCTAAGGTTTTCGATTGGGTTGCTTCTTATCGCTGGCTGGGCGACCTCGCAAGGGGTATCACTTAGACCGCAGTCGGGCGAATTCTTGCGGTTGCTCTTATTTGGTCTTCTGTTTACCAGCCAAACTACGTGCTTGAACTGGGGAACAAACCTCACACACGCAGGGCGGTCTGTAGTCTTCGTTAACACTCACCCGTTCTTTGTTGCCATCATCTCGCATTTCATTGTTCCCGGAGACCGCATGGGACGATGGAAAACCGCTGGATTAATCGTCGCATTCAGTGGGATTGTGTTTGTATTCTGGGATAACCTCATCGGAGGCGCAGGAGGGCGTCTCGCTGGGGATTTCCTAACCCTGTTCAGCGGTTTTCAGCTTGGGCTCTTAATAACTCTGACAAACCGTCTCGTTCAGTCCATTCACCCGTATCGGCTGCTCACAGCACAAATGATGGTTGGGGTGCCGGTCTTTTTCATCTTCAGCGCGATTTTCGAGGGAAAAGCCGGCTACGGCTTTTCCTACCCAGCATTACTTGCGGTTCTATATCAGGGCGTAGTGATAGCGGGCTTCTGTCTCGTTGCGTGGACCCTGGTGCTGAAACACTATCCTCCAAGCCGGGTAGCTGTCCTCTTTTTTACAACGCCGCTTTGGGGAATCGCACTCAGTTACTTACTCCTTAAGGAGCCCGTTACCACCGGACTCGGTATCGGGACACCATTGGTGATGCTTGGAATCTATATTGTCAATCGATCTGCGAATAGAGCCAGAAAGTGAGGAGCGAGCCAGACCGCGAGATTGGAACACAGGAAAAGATATATCAAAGGCGTCAATCATTCAACGTTCTATCCTTACAATCTCACCCAGGCGCAATGCAGCGCGGCGATTAGAATTCCTATTGACATGTACTCATCTAGCAAGTATAATTCAATCGAGAATTTGGCTCAGTTAAGCGATGAAAAAGAATCATTGAGCTCGTGTGAATGGTATCTGAACCGACAACACTGTACTTATCATCATGAAAATCGCTATCATGGGAGGTACTTTCAATCCCATTCACAACGCGCACCTACTGAGTGCTGAGCAGGTACGTGACGGGGTAGGTTACGATAAGATTCTTTTTATCCCGTCTGCTCGTCCGCCTCACAAGGAACCACGTGACATCATCGATCCAGAACATCGCTATCGTATGACCCGGCTGGCGATAAAGGATAATCCTGATTTCGAGGTGTCTCGGATTGAGTTGGATCGCATTGGCGCCTCCTACGCGATTCAGACCATAAAGGAGTTACGTGCATCCTATGGAGAAGGCTGTGAACTCTCGTGGATTATTGGTGCCGACTCGCTGATTGAATTCACAATCTGGAAGGATTTTGATGAGCTGTTGGGTATCTGTCATTTCATCGCAACCACTCGACCTAACTACTGTATCGACAAAGCGCTTCCTAACATCCACAATCGGGTCCAGATTTTTCCAATTACCGGTCTCGATATTTCGGCCTCCGAGATACGTGAACGCATCCGAGAAGGACGCTCGATTCGATACTTGGTGCCCAAAGCTGTCGAAGACTATATCTATCAACATAAACTGTACAGTTAGGTGATGCAGATTGACACTCCGATGCAGCATCTGTGGCGAAAGTTACGAATTTGATGATAAGGGAGGGGAACTTCCACCCCACTTTCCATTCTGTAGCTCACGTTGCAAAGCAATTGACTTAGGGAATTGGTTTAACGAGGGGTACAGAATCAGCACTTCGTTGCCCAGCCTCCAATCAATGACGGATGAGGAGAGGGAGACTTTCATGAAGTTCCTGTCAGAGGCAGAAGGGGTTGACGCAATCAAAAATAACGATGAATAAGGATGTCCCCGAAGAAGTAGATGGACTCGAACACCCGAAGACGGTTCAAATCGAGCAATATCTCAAAGAGAAACTCAAGCCTAAACGTTTTGCGCACGTCCTCTCTGTTCGAGATACGGCGGTTGATTTGGCGAGAAGACATGCAGCCGATCCACAGAAGTTGAACTTCGCCGCACTCCTACACGATTGCGCGAAATGGATGAGTCCCGAAGAATTATTTGAAGCCGCGATGCGTTACGGGATTCAACTTGATGGGATTGAACGTGCTAATCCATCGGTTTTGCATGCGCGTATCGGGGCTGAACTCGCAATCGAGGATTTTGACATCAGCCATCCTGATATTCTCAGCGCCGTCCGCGTCCATACCACCGGCAATGGCGCAATGACGCTTATCGACAAGATTTTGTATGTCGCCGACTTTGCTGAACCAAAGCGCACCTATAGAGAGGCAGATCTCGTGCTTAAACTAGCGTATCAAGATTTGAACCGGGCGGTGTTAGAAGTCAGCCGTTACAAAATTGAACGCCTGCTTATTAAAGGCGCTGCCATCCACCCGAACACAATCAATGCCTACAACCGCGCGCTACGGGAAACCTGCGGCACTGGATGAATCCCAGGAGTCCACCAAACTGCTAGTCACATAAAAAGAGGAGCCAACGTGGAAGAAAACACACTGGAGATGGCGCAAGCTGCCGCAGCTGCTGCGCTGAGCCGGAAGGCTCACAATACCTCGATTCTTGATTTGCGAGCACTGGCAGGCTTCACGGATTTCTTCGTGGTTTGCAGCGGAATCTCAGACATACAGGTCGAAGGTATATCTGAAGCGGTATTAGAGAAATTGAAGGATAAGTGGGGCGCACGCCCTTGGCATCGGGAGGGGGAGCGCAAGTCAGATTGGATTTTGTTGGATTACGTCCATTTTGTGGTTCATATCTTTCTGGATGAGAAACGAGAGTATTACAATCTTGAACGCCTTTGGGGTGAAGCCCTCACCATTGAGGTGCCCGACGTAGAAGTTGAAGTTGAATATGATGAGTACGATGAAGATTATGATGCACTTGAAGACGACGATTTCGATTTTGGCAATGACGAAAGCCCTGTTTCTTCCGGTTCAACGAGCGAAAGTGAGGGATGATGTCAATCGCCAATATTAGAGCTGAGATTCTAACTGCGGTAGAATCTGCTTGTCGTAACGTATTTGAACAGAGTCCCCAGAATCTCAGGTTGAGTTATCCGCCAAAGGTCGAATTCGGTGATTTTGCAGTCGAGTGCTTCCTGCTAGCAAAACAGTTTCGCCAGAATCCCGTGAACATTGCTCAATCCATTGCAGCCGAAATTAGACCGAGGGAGTCGATTCAAGAAGTGACTGCCGTTGGACCCTATGTGAACTTTAAACTTTGCAACAGCCTGATTTTCGGGGATGTGTGTTCGGATATTCGACAAAAAGAAGGTTTTGGCAACACCACGGCAGGGCATGGTCGACGAGTCATGGTCGAGTATTTGTCGCCCAACACCAACAAACCATTGCATTTGGGACATTTCCGTAACGGTGTCCTCGGAATGGCGGTTTCCAACCTACTTGAAGCGACAGGGCACACGGTGATTAAAGCGAACCTTGTTAATGATAGGGGGGTACACATATGCAAGTCAATGCTAGCATGGACGAAGTGGGCGAGTGGAGATACGCCGGAATCGACTGATACGAAAGGCGATCACTTCGTCGGAAATTGGTACGTCCGCTATGATCGAGAGGCGAAGAAGAATCCACATCTTCAAGAAGAAGTGCGCGAGATGCTTCGTAAATGGGAAACAGGCGACCCGAAGACACTTAAGCTATGGGAGATGATGAACCAGTGGGTTTATGACGGCTACGATGAAACCTATCAGAAACTGGGGTTTGTGTTCGATGTTTTTTACTACGAATCCAACACCTACACACTCGGCAAAGACCTCATTCAGGTAGGGTTGGATGAAAAGGTGTTCGAGGTGGCTGAAAGCGGTGCGGTCATCGCCCCTCTTCCTACTGAGGAGTTTGGTGCCGAGAAGGATGGAAGCCAGAAGGTCGTAACGTTGCTTCGTGACGACGGCACAAGCGTTTACATCACGCAGGATTTGGGGACAGCGCAGCTGAAGTTTGACGAACATCAACCGGACCGCTCGATCTACGTCGTCGCTTCAGAGCAAGATTACCACTTCCAATGTCTTTTCAAGTTGCTCAATATGCTCGGTTTTGAATGGGCGGCTGGGTGCTATCATCTCTCCTACGGTATGGTTAATTTGCCAGAGGGAAAGATGAAATCGCGGGAAGGAACGGTGGTCGATGCCGATGACCTGATTGAGGAGATGCGACAACTCGCAGAAGATGAGATTCGGCGGCGTGATACTGAAGATACACTGTCGGATGAAGAAATCCAAAATCGTGCGTTCGCGATTGGGCTTGCTGCCATCAAATTCTACCTTCTCCGCACGCGCCCTGAACTTTCCATCAACTTTGAACCGAATGAATCAATCTCGTTTGACGGCTTTACCGGTCCTTATTGTCAATACGCCTACGCGCGCTGTGCCAGCATACTGCGAAAGTCTCAAAATCGAGACATTGCTTCCATTGAGCCGGATTTCTCGCTTCTCGGAAACGCTGAAGAGTTGGAGCTTCTTCGCGCGTTAATTCAATTTCCGGACGTGGTAGCGGAGTCTGCACGCGAGCTTACCCTGGCTCGTATCTGCAATCATGTGTTCACAGTCGCGCAGGCTGTGAATCAATTTTATCACAAGCACCCTGTGCTTGCTGCTGAGCCACTAGCGTTGGTCAAAGCTCGACTGGCGTTAGTGAGTGCCGCCGCTATTGTCATCAAGAGAGCCCTGACGCTATTGGGCATTGAAGCGCTTGAGGCGATGTGAGGCGTGAAATATAGAAGGAGAATTTTGCCGCATGACAACAAGCCACATTACCAAACCGACTAGACCCGTGATTATCTACGACGCTGAGTGCAATTTTTGTGTAAGCGGCATCCGCCGAATCCGCGACAGAGACCAAGGCGATCAGTTTTTGTATGCCCCAAGACAGACACAAGATCTCCAGGGGCTTTATCCG
Organism: Candidatus Poribacteria bacterium; assembly: GCA_965198175.1. Lineage (GTDB taxonomy): Bacteria > Poribacteria > WGA-4E > WGA-4E > PCPOR2b > JAPPKS01. The sequence goes on along the minus strand of OZ240245.1, from coordinate 3,255,242 downwards.
CAGCTTGTTGCAATTAAGTCAATGGCGGGGATGCGGTTGATTGATCGATCCGGTAGGGTTCATTGTGGAGCAGACGCTGTATATCAGATTTACAGACGGATTGGCAAGTATCGCTATATCACATGGATCTACATTGTGCCCGTCATTAGGACGCTGCTGAAAGGGATATACCTTATTATCTCAAAGAACCGCTCTCGTTTGGGACGCACGAAATGTGAATCTGGAAGCTGTCCTGCTGAATGAGGTGAAGTCGCGAGCAAGATAACCTCGACAGTAGGGAGGGTCAGATGTAACATTCATTGTAAGTATTCGCTCTGAGTATTTCAGACCACGGGATCTGAAACGCCTACATAAAAGGGTGGAGAAAATTGTCAGCCTCAAAACCTGTGGATTCGCAGGATTACTTAGATTGCTCCCAAATGCGCGGCTGGGATATTGTGGTCGCCGATGAGGCGATCGCGTCCGAAAAATATGCGGCGGAAGAATTTCAACGGTGGTTTGGTCGAGGTACTGGTATCCAGCTTCCGATTCGTTCAACGGCTGAAGGTTTGACGTGTCACGTCTGCATAGGTTCGGACGATCCCTCTGCAATGGGAGAGGAAGAACTGCGAATTAGCATCGAAAAGAATCGTGTGGTCATCGCCGGCGGTCGTCCGCGCGGTACGCTTTACGGTGTGTACCAATTTCTCGAAGATTGCCTCGGCGTGCGCTTTCTCACACACGATCACACCCACGTCCCTGATGCGTCTGCGCTGAAGATTCCTTGCGGGACTCGCACATACACCCCCCCGTTCTCGTTTCGATGGAGCTACTACCGGGAGAACATGGAACATCCTGATTTCGCCGCAAAACTTCGGGTCAACACCGTCACAGGTGAGGATCGACTTGGAGGCACGACGGGGCAATCGCTTATCAACCACTCATTCCACCAGCTAGTACCGTACAACGAATACGGGGCATCTCATCCAGAATATTACGCGTTGGTCGACGGCGAGCGCGATACTCGCACACACGGCGGCGGTCCCCAATTATGCGTTACCAATCTCGAGGTTGTTGAAATTGCCGCCTCAACAGCAATCAAAGCGTTGAACGACGATCCCAATGCGCAAAATATCAGTGTCAGTCAAGCCGACACCGACGCTTACTGCCGATGTGATTCGTGTGAAGAGATTAACGATCGTGAAGGCTCTCCAATGGGCGCTCACCTAAGATTTGTCAACGCAGTTGCGGAGAGAGTCGAGAAGGTGCATCCGCACGTGAAAATCGGGACGCTCGCTTACTGGTACACCCGGGAACCCCCAAAGACCATCCGACCGAGACACAACGTGCAGATCCAATTGTGTAGCATTGAGTGCTGTACATTGCACCCAATAGATGATTCAAACTGCGAGAAAAATCGTGCCTTCTGCCGGGATGCGGACGAATGGGGGAAAATCTGCGATGACATCTGGATCTGGAACTACAACACTAATTTCCGCGCCTATGATTTGCCCTTCCCGAACTTGCGCGCCATTGGTCCTAATGTTCGTTACTTTCTGCGCAATAATGCCAAAGGTGTGTTCATGCAGGCAAACGGCAACGGTACTACCGGTGAGCTTTGCGATCTGCGGAACTACATTATCGGGCGGATGATTTGGAACCCAGACCTTGATGACGAAGTGCTCTGCGAAGAATTTGTCAGATTACACTACAATAGCGCAGCACAACCTATATTGGATTATATCAATGCGATCCACAATAATGCCGAAGCGCGTCGAGTTCATCCGGGCTGCTTCCCATCACCGCAAGAGGTAGGACTGAACGCAGAATTCGCACGGAAAGCCTTCGATTATTTTGAACAAGCGCTTGCTTTGGCAGAGGACGATGTTGTTCGGGGGCGGGTAGAGAAGGCGTCCATCTGCGCATATAAGGCGATGATTGTCACGAGTGATGATTTAGAGGCTGAGGAACGCACACAACTCATCGACCGCTACATTGCTTTGTGTCAGCGTCACCAGATGACCCACGCTACAGAACATCAGCTTGCATCGGACTACTTCGACGAACTCAAGTCGTTATAGATGAGCAGCAAGTCAATGAAGACAGCCTTTATTGAATTGGAAAAAGTCGCTATCAGACAGTGTTCTGGCGCGCTCAAAAATACAGTATTAGATGGTTGATTGCAATTGATGGCGATGCACCCTCTCTTCAGTCTAGCTAGTTGGTGCATCTGATACGAACGATTATAGCTGAATCGTTGTTCCTAGCAAAGGGGAATAACATGGCTTTATTGAGACATATCGCAATCCGAGCGAAAGATATGGATGCGTCGCGTCAGTTTTATGAAACACTCGGCTTGAAATATATCGACCATCGTCCGAGTGGCAAGGGCGTCGATCTCACCGATGGAACGCTCAACATGACTATCATACAGTATGATGGTGAGGAACGTCAACCGCAGGAGGAAGGCACCGAGTTTGTACACTTCGGGTTGATAGTAGCTGATCTAGCGTGCATCTACATAACGCTTCAGGAGAGAGGCGCCCGGCTATTGCGTGATGATGTCAAAGCGCGGGATGAGATTGAATTGGAGGCACCTCCGACGCGATCTTTCAAGGTTGCCGATCCAGATGGCAATGTCATTGACATCACTTGCGCAAAAGATGAATGGCGGGGTGTTACAAGGTAGAAGTGTCTCAAGCGATGTGATAAAACCCCGGTCAAAATCGGGGTTCAGCGTGCAGCCGTTATCTGATACATCCAAACTGCTTCAAAGTCGGAATTTTTGTGAGTTGGTCTCGCCCTCCGAATTCAATCTGGCGTAGCGAGAATCAGCGTTACGTTGTCCACGCCGCCGTAGTCAAGCGAGGCGTTGACGAGAAGATGACAAGCAGCATCAAGGTTCGGAGCGGAGGTTATTAAGCTTGCTATCTCAGAATCGTCAACAATCATGTCATGCAGCCCATCGGTGCAGACAAGGACAATATCTCCTTGATTGAGCGGAAAACAGCCGGAGTCTATTGTCACAGTCGATTCCAAGCCGACGGCTTTACGGATAATATTTCGTTGTGGATGGACTCGCGCGTGCTCAGGTGACATTTTCCCTGCATCAACCATTTCCTGAACGAGGGAATGATCTTTGGTAATCTGCGTCAATACCCCATCCCTTAGTACGTAGAGCCGGCTGTCACCGACATGAACATAGATAAGATAGGGGAACTCCAGAAAACCGGTGGTGAGTGTTGTGCCCATTCCCTCTTGAAAGCTGTGTTGCTGTGAGTGGGTATAAACACGCCGGTTGGCTTCCATCGTAAGCAGCGATAGAACCTCTATTCTTTCAGATGGGTCAGCGTTTAGACTGGATGTCGGCTCGCCATTTAGTTCTTCCACCCACTTCTGAAATACAGCGACAACCATCTGACTAGCAATCCCGCCGGCGCTATGACCTCCCATGCCATCTGCAATCACAAACAGATTGTTTTTTGGATTGACATAGTAACAATCCTCATTGTGTTCTCGGCGCTTTCCCCTGTCTGTTTGTGCGGCAAATTTCATTTTCGTCCTATCTAGGAATGGGTTTCAGATTCATCTATCCATCGAGAAATGTGACGAGTATTTCGCCGATATGTCTCCGTCAATGTGCACTAACGATAGAAACGAACAGATCGAACGTGGGTTTCACGATGCTGAATCCGCCGGTTGTATTTCGGGTTTATGAACTGACCGACGGTGAGACCTTTGCCAAGTATTCTTGAAAATGCTGCGGGTAAACCTTTATTGCCATTTTAATCAGGGGAGCAAGGATCATCATCTTCGACAGTGGACCAATGGGGACAACCTGCCGCTTAGTAATTGCCTCCATCACGTTGATTTCCCCCATCCAGAGTTGATGAGCTACATCCCCTGCCATGGCAAGCTCAATATCGGGTTTTTCGTCACATTCGTCGTAGTGGATAGATTGCTCACCACGATCCACAACCAGCCACATAGAAGCTGCTGGGGCTGTGAAGGTAAACTTGACCGTCAGTTCAAGCGTTTTCAGCTCCTTCTGCGCTTGGGGATGAGATTCCAACCGCTCCAGCAACCCACCAAAACAAGTGTAGAGCTGAGCCGCAGTCTCAAAAACCGGCATAAATGAAAATCCTTCCTGAAACGTGAAGCCTGAGTCCTAGATGAGTTCGGCGTCATACGGAGAGATTCGCTTGTTTCCTGCCAGCAAATCGCGATTAAGTACATCCGGTGCGCCCTCTCCCTCTCGAAGCTCCAAGTGTCAAACATACGCTGTATCGGAGCACTCTACAACTTACCTGCGCGAGGAACAGGGCGGATCCGAGCGACCGATTCGCTCACGCTTAAGACAGACCTGCTTGTCTCCACACCGTATCCAACGATTCAAATGTGGCTTGCGCGGCTTCCATCGGTGACATATCGTCTGCCGGTTTCCTCAGAGGTTCAGCGGCGACCGGACCGTCGTAACCGAGATCGTTGACGATACGAATGAATTCACCGAGCGGGATAACTCCTGTTTCGGCTGGCATCGCACGCACGTTATCGACCTGATCATCCACATCAACGCCCGCTGGGGCATCGCATATATGGACGGACACTATATCATCCGCGCTTAGTTTTTTGAGATCTTCGATCGTTTCGTGGGCAACATACCAGTGCCATGCATCCAGCAATAACCCGACGTTACCTGTGCCAATCCCCGCGGCGAGCGCCTGCATACCGTCCATTGTGTAGACGAATCCATACTTAAACGGAGCGCGACTTGTGCTAGGCCCAATATACTCGAAGCCAAGCGAATGTCCGTAATCTTTCAAGATCTCCGCAGCAGGACGAAGGCGTTTTACGTGGAAATCCCAGTTCTCCTTAAACGTGAGTTCATCCGACCAGCCCGGAAGGGCGCTGGTACAGCGATAGCAGCCGAGGTCAGCGGCAAGCTGCGCGAGTTTGGCGAATTGCGAGAGGCTCTCGTAATACTCTACGCCACTCGCACGCCAGTCGACTACTAGTCCCCAACCCCCCATCGCTAGCCCAGCCTCCGACCAGAGATCCTTGACATACTGGACGGAGTGTGCTTGTGCCAACGTGTCCGCTTCGACGATGTTGAGATCTATCCCACCAAAGCCAGCGGACTTCGCCAATTCTAGAGATTCCTGTATATTCGCTTGGATGCCGATGCCGCCAGGAGCTAGATTCTTGAACATAGTTTCTCCTCCATATTGTGTTTGGTGTACATAACGTAAAAGACTACCTGATGACCACTTTCTACGGGGATGTAGACCGACGTTTCTTATATCTCAAATTCATAAGGGAGCGTTTCCGCCTGATGTGTCTTTGAGGACTTTTCCGCAAGGTCCATCACCGCGACGACACGTCGTGCAGATTCTGGCGTGACAATCAGCGGTTCACCGTTGTTGAGATGTGCTACAATATTTTCATAGTATGAAGGCCCAGGGCGCCCATGAAAATCAACCATCTGTTGTTCAGGTTGCCCTTCAACCTCAACGATAACTTTGAACTGGTTTCCTTCGGAGACAATTGCGCCATGTGAACCGAGCAGCTTCCAGACAGGCGCTCCAAGCTTTGCTATGCTTGACATCTGAACGTTAGCAATCGCGTTGTTGGCGAAGCGGATTATCGCTTGAACGTGATCTTCGTTGGTGATGTCGTGCCACACTAGATTAGGTTGATAAAAACCGGTGATGTTAATCATCTTCTCTTCGATGATGTTGAGCAACCAATCGAGATAGTGCGCGCCCCAATCGTAAAACGCGCCGCCGGAAATCGCTTTCACGCTGCGCCACCAATTGGAATCAGGTTTTCCGTAACCACCACCCCACATTTCAACGCTGAACACGCGACCGATGACACCACTCTTAACCAATCCACGCAATGTCCAAAAGTCCGCATCCCAACGACGATTATGGTGGACGGATAACATTAAGCCGGCTTCCCTGGCGGTGTTTATCATCTGGTTCGCCTCAGCAATGGTGATGCACATCGGTTTTTCAACGATGGCATGTTTGCCCGCCTCCAAGCTCTGAACGGTAATTGAGCCGTGCAAGTTATGGGGCAACACGTTTACGATGAGATCAATCCCCGGATCGGCTAGCAATTCATCAATGTTGTTATAGATTGAAACCGAAGTGAAATCAGCTTTTGCAGAATTGGTTCGCTCCTCGTCAATATCGCAGATCGCGACGCACTCAATTCCTTCTGTGCGTTGCATCGCCTCGGCATGGAATTTCCCCATATTAAATGCAGCCCCATAGCCAATAACTGATCCGCGAATAATATTGCTCATTTGACTGAAAATCTCCTCTCTGCCAGTTTTACTCGAATCCGCCTATTCTATAAATTTTAGACTTTGGAGAAATCTCCGGATTATCAACAACTTGACATCGTAAGATGCGTGGCTTTGTGACATCTTCGATGGTTTAACTGGGTTTCAATACAATTTCATCCCGTTCTCGATTCATATGTTGCTTCACGGTTATCATCAGGAGCTTCAAGGTGTACGGCTCCCCAACCGCACACCGGGCTTGATTAGATCTCAAACACAACTAATTGGTAGCCGCGGACTTCAGGGACTGAAATTTTCAGATACCCCTCCGCCACGGAAAAATTAAGCGTTTTTCTAGAAGGCGCGAGATAAACCGTTTTTGGAATCATTCCGTCGGTTCTTAAGAACAGCATGACATTGTGCGCAGAAATCGGTTCTTCTACGATCTGGGCATTACCCCTCAGTTCCGGCACATAGGTGAGGAGGTGTACCATCTGTCGGTTTTCCAATCGTGTCACGGTCACCTGGCCAAAGGAAGGCATGTTCTCAACCTTGACGATAGGATCGGGTAGGACCCGCGTCAGGCAGTTTCGGAACAGTGTTCTGTGAGGAACGACCGCGTGATTGATATAGTTTTTGAATATCGGGAAACCGAAGTGGAATATGTTTCCACATTGCACTAGCGCCGGTCGCCCCGTGTCCTCTTTGGGCGGAATATAAAGGTGTTCGTGGTACAGATCCCATTCCTTATGGTTGAAGTACGGCTTGTAGAGTCTCGCAAGTACTTCTGAACCCGCCGTGGCGGTCATGGCGATTCCCGGCTCGTATATCGTCGTCAGCATATCCGGCAATTCATGGTCAATGTCAGGTAGCGCTTCAAAGAAGGTAAAATCATACGGCTCTGGTCCTTCGTAATTCACTTTGTAGGCATCCAACGCGAACCCGCTTTTATCGGGGCTTAGCCCCGCATAGGCAGAGCTGATTATCGCCCCTCCATTCTCAAGGTGCTGGGCTAACGATGCTTCGAGCTTTTTGTCCAATGCGACATCATCCGGTAGAACAACCACCCGGTACGCGGAAAGATCTATTTCCCCATCGCTCACATCAAACTGGCACTTCAGTTCCGACAACATTCTGGAAGCCCCCTGGATACTGTGCCCCTGCCGAATTCGATAATCGCCCGGAACTCTGTTTAGACACGGATCGATAACCACAATTTCAGATACTGCTTGTGCCCCTGCCGTCCACGGCTCTAACGCCTCAACTTCAGCGTATGTTTTGCCAATCAGGCGATAGACCTCTGGGTCCAGCTTGCCGCGTGGGTGCATGTGGTCACCGATGGAGCAGGTTCCACCGTTGATAAGCGAGTAGTAACAGTCGAACAGCAGAGAATGCTCCGTCCTAATCCCGCCAAAGTCTCCCCAACTCTTGTGGAATCTGCCGGTCATCGTGAAGTAGGGCTTGCCGAGAGTACGTGCATATCTGATAGCAAAAGGAAGATAATCATAACCCCACGCGGGGGGAAGAACCTCCAACTCAACATGGGTTGGCTGGTTTCTGTAACGAATGCCGTTGAAGTAGACGTATATGCCTGGTGCCAGTTGACGGACCCGGTTTTGGACCTCATCGAGGAATGTGTCTGTCATTTGCACACAATATGCGCCCACTTGTCCATCGTCGAATATATCCATGTCCAACGCTTCCATCCCGGAAAGGCACTCCACGCCGTAGCAAGGTGAAAGGTCGAAACAGTCCAGAAAAAGCCCATCGACGGGATAATTCGTCAATAGTTCGTCCACCATCGCCAAGAGGTGTTCGCCATAACCGGTACTCAGGCACATGCTTCTGAAGTAATGCCCCATCTCCGGCACATTGTAGACCTGTCCCTCTTTGTTTAGTTTACACCATTCTCTATGACGCAGCGCATGTTCATGGTCGAGTCCTGCGTTGATATAAACAGCTACCCGGATGTCTCGATCGTGACACGCCTCAATCATCGCGCCAAGCATATCATCTGTCTTGATTCCCGGATGAATTATACCAATCTCTGTTGGATAATAGGCAAATCCCAGATTGCATCGTGCGAAGACCGTGATGTAATCCACATGTGCTGCACTAAGGGTTTGAGCAAATTCGTCGGCGTTAAATTCAATTCCGACGTCATCAACCCGCGGCATTGTATGAAAATCGAGGTGTATCGCTCGCCGAGGAAATCTTTCTTCCATAGCATATCCGCCAAAGCGTTCAGTTTCACTCCAAACTCAAAATAGTGTTACGCGATATGAAGCATCTTGCTCTTGCACATTGTAGAATATCAGGATTCCAATGCGCCGTCAACGAGAAAAAAATCTACTGGCTCTAATACACGGACTACATAGGTTTTCCCGTCAGCAAGGGGGGAAAGAGGTAGTGCAGTACAAAGCACGCATCAACGCCAGCAAATGGATCGGTATTTCGCTCAATCAACCTGACGTCAGTCCGATCGAAACATATTTTAACGGGGAAGTCTTCACAAAGGAGTTGCGGAAATGCGGGTGTACGTTCGGAATTTCCGGACTATCAGCGAACCACGCATCGTCTAGGTATTTCAAACCGTAGCAATTCCGCATTACCTCCGGTCGTTCAACGGAGAACTCATCGAAGTTGGAAGGCTTAATTTCGGGCGTTGCAGTTAACCATATAGCCTTTCCGGCGGCTAAATCTAATACCAGATCGCCATCCGCATTTGGTTGAATTCGCTGTCCATCAAGATAGCCGCCACCAGCATCAAAGGGATTGAGGAGCCGAGCCTGTTGCTCAGACGCAGACTCCAATCGTACCGCCAACGTGCATCCGTCTGAACGGATTGCGGACACCTCTACGCCGCCCTCACAAAGGAGTTTGTCGATTCGGCATTCCCGCCAATGGCTCGGACACGCTGGAAACACACGAATACGTCCACCCCAACTCTGCACCAGCATCTCGTTGACGGCTGCCACCGCCGCCATGTTGCCGTCTTGGCAGTAAGCGTCTGTATCCGATGCGATGCCGTTCCGTTTCCAATCGAGGTTCAGGTTGAACGTGTTGCATGAGACGTAAGCATCGGCGAGCTGCCTGAGTGTCCACCACGACATCTGCTTTCGCCCACTCCTCGCAGCGATAACTGAAGCCCACGCGAATGACCAGCCAACCCAGATTCCATATCCTTTGGAAATAACTGTGTTCAGGGATTTCTCAATGAGTTGCAAATCCTCCTTTGAACCGTCAGTATTGATGTCGCCAACGGGATAGATTGGAGCAAGATGGGACAGGTGACGATGGCACTTAGTATATGCAGCGCCCTCTTTTAGATAAAAACCGGTATCGCCTTTATGGTAATCTGGTAGGTTATCGAGTATCTCCGTCCAAGCCTTCTGGTGCGGTTCATTCAAACCCAAAATATTCACAGCGCTTAGCAGCCCATTGATGAGATAGCGAAGTAGCGAGAGCGTGAGTGTGTCGTCCCTACCCCATCCACCGGTTTCTGGAGATTGTGTGGGATAAATGTGATACTTGCCGTCCTCCCCTCTTTTCAGAAACCCCTCATAGAACAGCATACATTCTCGCATAAAGGGATACGCCTTTTCCACAAGGAAATTTTGATCCTTGCTGTAGAGGTAGTGCTGCCAAAACCCTTGAGCTATCCAAGCGCTTGTTCCCGGCCAGAATAAAACATGTGGCCACGGCGCGAAAAGCCATGAACCGTCAATCGCCATTTGACCAGGCACATAAGCGCCTTCCCAGCCGTAGAATTTCGCAGTCTCTTCCTTGAGGCGAGGCAAGATTGAGAGAAAGTGATCGTAGTAGGCTGTTCCCAACTCGAGGTGGTTTGCGCCGTAAATCCCCCAGTATTGAGGATAAAAGTCCCAGATGTAGAGACCTAGCGAAGGCGGCATGCAGCTATCTGGCTGCCAGAGTCCGTGCAAACTCACCGAAGCGCCTTCCTCTCGGCTAGCGGACGCTAGAAGATACAGCCCCATGTACCAGAGAGATTCTATCTGGGCGTCCGGCAGTTGGACGCTAGAGCGACCCCAAAATCGGTGCCACCAAGTTCGGTGTTCAGCCAGAAGCCGTCCAGGGGTTGCATCAGCCTGCACAAGCACACTTACAGCGGCTTCCACCGGATCGACATCGTTATGAGATGTCGCCACAGTTACGCAGATTTGCTCGTCTTCCGCTAGGAATGCCAGAACCAACGATGGGCTGCGCGGGATGTCCTGTTGAATCCATCTAATTTCTCCCCGGTTCCCGCTTTCACAATCAGGAAGTCTGTACCAGTCCGGTATAGCTTCACCCTCTGGACGATATGTTATCAAATCGTCTGACGAGACTCTTTCAAGTCGAACGTCCTTTATGTTTTGCCGATGGTCGTGCGACACCACAATTACGGGAACATTGGCATCAGCACGAATCGCCAGGCTTACACGTTCACCCGCTTCAGTGCAAATCTCCAGCGTGGCTTCCGCATCCAAGAGGCTGAGGCGGGCTTCGCCTGATAGTTTATGGTTAAATTCGATAACGAGCCGCCCTACATGCGTTTTCGTAGGCAGTGACAAACTCCAATCTACCGAGCAGAGGATATCCGTCAAGAAACCTGCTTCAATTGGTAGGCGTCCCGCTTCAATGTCTGCGAGGCGATCCTTCCGAAGTAGGTGACCATTCAGCTCGACCAAGTTATTATAGCGAAGCTTTTCTGGATCTTCTCGTGGATGCTCGCGAAGGTCCCACGCCCAAACGTGATCGAGCGTAATGATGACCTTTGTCTCATCTTCTAACCAGATCATCCCGCCAATCTGTCCGTTACCAATCGGCAGCCCAAAAACCCACCGTGGGGGAAGCACGTTGTAAACCAAGTCGTTTCTTTCAAGCACCGCTCGCATTAAACTCATTCGATAGTGGCATCTCCGCAGATATGTATTCCTGATACTCTACAGACTCAAGGCTGAACCTTAATCAGAGGAAAGAATTGCGAAAGTGAGGGTGTACGATCGGAATATCCGGGTTATCGGTCAACAATGATTCTTCAAGGAATTTCAACCCATACGGATTCCGCATCGCTTCCGGTCGTTTGACAATAAAATTATCCAAGTCAGCCGCTGTGATTTCGGCGGTGGCGGTCAACCACACCGCCTGAGCGGCGTTCAGATTGATGACAAGATCGCCGTCAGCATTGGGTCGAATCGGCTGTCCATTGAAGTAGCCGCCAGAACCATCAAACGGGTTACTGAGTCGGACTTGTACTCCTGATGCGGATTCTAGCCGAACGCCAAGTGTTTGTCCCTTTGAACGCACAGCCGATATCACCACACCACCCTCGCAGCGAAGGTTATCGAACCGAACCTCCCGCCAATGGCTGGGACATGCGGGGAACACGCGAATACGACCACCCCAACTCTGCACAAGCATCTGGTTGAGCGAATCTACGGCTCCCATATTTCCATCGACGCACAAAGTGTCTGGCTGGATAGAGATGCCGTTCCGCTCCCAATCAAGATTCAGGTTGTACGTGTTGCAAGGTACGAAAGCATCCGCAAACTGCTTGAGCGTCCACCACGCCATCTGTCCGCGCCCGGCTCGCGCGGCGATAGCTGATAGCCAAACGAACGCCCAACCGACAAAGGTCCCGTACCCCTTCAGGATGACATTGTTTATCGTCCGATCAATGAGTTGCCGATCCTCCGAAGAGCCGTCAATGTTCAAGCTATCGCACGGATAGACCGGTCCGAGATGCGACATGTGGCGGTGAGATTCTGTATATGGCAGTCCTTCTCCGAACATCAGTCCCGAACCATCCACATGGTACGCTTGGAGATTTCCAGCTATCTCCTGCCAGACAGCGAGATGAGGCTCATCGTTCTGAAGTACCTCAACCGCCTTTAGGAGTCCATCAATAAGATTCCGAATCACGGCTAAGCTAAGTGTATCGTCCCGTATCCAACTCTTAAATTCGGGCGCATAGCTCACGTTCAAATGATATTTGCCGTCGTCCGCTTTTTCGAGTAACCCTTCATAGAACAGCATACATTCCCGCATAAAGGGATAGGCGTTCTGTCGAAGAAAATCGACATCGTTGCTGTACAGATACTGCCACCAGAATGCTTGCGCTACCCACGCGCTGGTTCCGGGCCAAATCAACACTTGGTTATGACCGAGATAAATCCATGACCCATCAACTATCATAAAGCCGGGTACGAAAACACCGTCCCATCCGTAAAAGCTCCGTGTCTCTTCTATAAGGCGCGGAAGGATAGACAAGAAATGGTCGCAGAACACCTCTCCGATTTCCAGATGATTCGCCGTATATAGCCCCCAATGCTGCGAGTAGAAGTCCCAGATATAGAAACCGTGCGCTGGCGGGATGCAACTGTCCGGCGACCAAAGACCGTGCAGACTCGCGGCACAACCGCCCTCGCGGCTCGCGGAAGCCAGCATATACAGCCCCATATACCAGACCGATTCAATTTTCTCATCCGGCGTCTGCACGCTGGACCTGCCCCAGAATCGACTCCACCAAGCGCGGTGATCTTCTAGGTGTGCGCCGGGATTTGCCGCTACCGTCTCAAGTACCTTTGCCGACTCTTCAACGGGATCGAGGTTGCTCCGCGTTACTTGGACAGTTGCGAAGGATTGTGTCTCACCGGGAAGCAGCGCGAGCACGATCGACGGACTACCCGGAATGTCTTGACGAACCCATTCAACTGCCTCCGATGCACCGCTTACAAGATCCGAAACGCCATGGAGACCGACGCGCTCCGCCGGAAGTCGTTCGAGCCGAATCTCTTTAATCGCCGACCGAGGGTGGTGATCTACCGCGATGGCAGGTGTATTCGCATAGGCAACGAACGTTAGGTGAATCGTCTCCCCGTCGTCGGTTTCAGCCTCAAGTTCAATCTCAGCATCCCCCAAGCGTAGACGGGCTTCGCCCGAAATTCTTTGACCCACATCAATCACAAGGCGCCCTACATAGGTCTTCGTGGGCTGCATCCCCCCGGGCTTGAGAACCTGCCCCGCAGCCTCATCATCACCCGCTGCCATGAGTTCTCGAAAACGAGCGTAGGTGTTCGTCTCAGGATGCTGTATCGGAGTTTGCCGGTAGTCCCACGCCCAAACACTGTCAAGTGTGACGACAACTTTCGTTTCGTCCTCCACCCAAATCATGCCGCCGACCTGTCCGTTGCCAATAGGCAACCCGAAGACCCAGCGTGGCGGTAGCACCTTGTAAACTAAATCGTTGCGCTGTAACACATCTTCCGTAAACTTCACTGAATGACGCTCCTTTACTCTCGTTCGATAGCTACGCTTAGTTTAAATAACTTGCCTCGTAACGATGTGGTTCATTACGGGCTACTGACAGGTATATCCGCCATCAAGCGCAAGCGAGGATCCAGTAGCCCATGAGGATTCGTCGGATGCAAAATAGACCGCAGCCCATGCCACGTCCTCCGGTTCACCAATGCGCCCGATTGGATGCAACTCCACCACATCGGAGAACTTGTAACCCGGTGGAAACTCCTTATCCGGGTTAGCTTCCATCTCGGCTAACTGATCGCGATTCATCTCCGTTCTAACCCACGCCGGACATATCGAATTAACGCGTATCTTGTCGGGCGCGAAATCCAGTGCCATGCACTTCATCAAGAGCTCCTGCGCTGCTTTGGCAGCGTTATAGGCGCCCTGTTTGCGTAGACCCACGTAGGCGCAATTGGATGAAATCATTATAATGGAGCCGCCGCCGATTTTTCGCATTTCAGGAATCGCAGCTTTCGAGCAAAGCCATGAACCCTTCGCATCGATGTCAAAGGTGCGCTGCCATTCATCTTCCGTCAAATCCATAACGGTTAGGATACTCGCACGAACGCCCGCGTTGTTGACCAGCACATCAAGCTGTCCGTATTTATCGACGGTAACCTTAACCATCCGCTCGGCATCTGCAGCTATGGAGACATCACCTTGCACGTATACCGCATCATTTCCCTCATCGCTGATCTGCTTGACGGTCTCAGCCAAAGTGCTGGATGTCCTACCCGACACAACCACTTTCGCCCCCTCGCGGGCAAAGGTAATGGCAATCGCCTTGCCGATACCCGTCCCACCGCCGGTGACCAACGCAACTCTACCCTTTAATCGATCTGCCATCGCACATTTCCTCTCTGAAGTACACTCTTTGTTTCACGATGAAACCAGAGGATTCCCCGAGTCCATTTGTAAGGTCAAATTCGACCCCTGAGTCATCGATCCGATTGGCATTATAGCATAGCCTGGGTGGAACGTCAACCGTTAGCAAAACTAAAACATGAAGCGGTACATCGGCTTTTCCAGGCTGATTCCAATCAGAGCCCATAGCGCCCCGCCAATGAATTCACCTACGACAAGTCCGGTGAAAAACGGTACACCTTTCCGATAGGCGCGAATACCGCCAATCCGGAATAGGATTAACTTGACGCACCAACTCATGAGAATTGAAAACCAATACCAGTGCATTGTCGGGTAGCCAATCCCAATTGCATAACCCGCGGGATGGAAGGGCCACCAAAGAAACCGACGGTGCATCACCGCGAGGAGCCCGGTGAAGGCGAGTGACAGAATCGCTATCGTAATTTCCACAGGCGACGACCGTTGCGGAGTCGCGATCCAAGCGCGCAACTGACTGAAGGCGCCAATACCCCAGTGCTCGCCGTAGACATCGGCGCCGTAACGGTACGCCTGCGAATAGAATGCCCATGCGGACGAGATGGTACCGACAACGGTCACCGTCAGAATCGGAAGGATAATCGCCCTTGGAGACATTCGCCGCAACTCAGCCGCTTTGAACCCTTCGAGCATAACGGGCATCGGGTGGCATCGGTACGATCGGTTAAACCCGCGAAACATCGTGAATAGCGTCAACGCCTTCGGGCCAAGCGAACGCGTCCCGAAAAAGATGACCAAGGCGCTGCCAGGATTCCAGAGCGCGTCATGTGTGGGCGGTCCAAGCTCTGCACGGACACGGCTAATGGCAATCGCTACGACAAAGAAAAGCGCGAAATACACGAGCACATAGATTGGCGAAACTCCGGCGCTGAGACAAAAAAGCAGAACGAAACTCCCACAGGCAATTAGCCCCATCAGCGCCCACCTCACCATGCGAACCTCTTCATCCCCTTCGTTCCCGCTGCGAACGGCGTCTCTAATCTGATGAGTGAGAAATTTTCGGGTTGTCCACAGCGCGGCAATCGCTATCCCAAACCAGGCGCCGAACAGTTGTGCTTGAGGCCCGAAGGCTGACACCAAGTTTTCAAGTCCCATTGTGGTTTGCCAAACCTGAACTACCTTGTGAAACAGATAGAAGAACCAGATGGAAAACGAAAGCCCCAGGGGGATAAAGAAACTCAAGCCCACGGCAAAGGGATAAAAGGCGACAGGCGTATATCCGATTGCACTGAACGGCTTTTCCGTAAAGAATTGACCGAGGTCATATCCCATATTAAATGGATCGCGTCCAATCCCGCCAACGCTTGGCACCGCCGGCACAAGAAAGTGGATGCCGTTGATTACGTTGATGATCCCCGCAAGGCTGAACCCAATCCAAAAGAGCCTGTTTTTGAATAACACGCCTCCGCTTCGTTCGGTGATTTGGAGCGGAATCTGGATGATTGGATAGATGAGCCGCTCATGGTAGGCCCACTGTCGGCGGATGAGCACCGTGAAGCATAGCATCATCCACGTCAGGGCGATAACCAGCGCAGACCACCAAAAGACGGGCTTGAGCCAAAGCCGCAGATGTTTCCAGATATAAAGCGATGACTCCCCGTGATAAAACGGGGCGAGCGCTGTCCGCTCTTTAATCGTCAACCAATCAGGAATATGATGATGGAATAATTTCGCCCACTCGTTCTCAGGCTGCGCATACCAGATAGATTGGGTCATGAGAGGCCAGAAAATCTGGAGCATGTCGTGCCCCGCAAGCGACGACGCCACCGCTAGGAGTATGTAGATGACCATCAACTCGGCATCACTCAGTTGCTTCTGCGGAGCGATATAGCGGACGAGGCGATTCCAGCCAATCAACAGGAGGATGATAAAAATGACATTGAAATACAGGGAAACAACGGTGGGGAAGCTCTGACCGGTCTGATACCCGCTCGGTCCCCAGTTAATCATCAGCCAATAGGAGTTGGGAATGGTGAGGATTAACGCGATTAGCACCGCACGGACGGATACATTTCTCGGCGAGGGTGGCGTTTTCATCGTTCTGATAAGCCTTGGAGGTTAGTGACACACAACAATCGCTTCCCGGAAGGGATTCAGGGGGAGCAACGTCTGTTGAAACGACAGTTTACACCAACGGTAGGGGACGCTAGGTGCACACGACGTTAAAGAATCCAACACGGCGGACATTTCCTTAGCGTCAGCTATTCCGCGTACAAAATGACTCGTGCGTCTAAAACAGATAAACCCCTTTGATAAACCTTAACCGGATTTAAGTCGAGTTGTGCGATGTGCGGATTTTCGATAAACAACCTTGCGACGGTGAGCAGCGCCGTGCTGATGCTCGCCAGATCCACCGGTTTTCGCCCCCTGCCGCCGCTGAGCAGCGGAAAGCCTTTAATCTCACGAATCATTTCATCTGCGTCCACCCGATCGATCGGGCAAACTCTGAAAGCGACATCAGCCAGTGTCTCCACGAAGACACCGCCGAGCCCAAACATCACGGTCGGTCCGAAGGTCGAATCTCTTAAGCCGCCGATAATCACTTCAATCCCATCTTCGACCGCCATTTCGCTCACCAAGGCACCGGAAATCCGGGCGTTTTCGCTGAACTTCCGCACATTGGAAACCACTGCGTCGAACGCATCGCCGACCTCATCTTGCGTATGTAACCCTAATTTGACGCCGCCGAGATCGGACTTATGTATCACATCTTCGGAGATAATCTTTAGCGCAACCGGATAACCAATTTCGTCCGCGGCGTCGATCGCTCCCTGTCGAGTCTCAGCAACACGATACGCGGGAAAGGGCAATCCCGCTGATTCCAGCATCTGATTCGCCCGATTTTCCAAGAGAAGTCTTGTCTGATGGTGTCGGAAATCGTATGGTGCGTTCATACCGCTTTCAAACCGCCGCCCGGACAGGTTCGACCTGTACTTGACGTATTGAACCATTCCCGCCATTGCATTCGCAGCATCGTGATGGTCCATGAAGAGGGGGACGCCGTTTTGTCGAAGGGTGTCGATTGGTTTCGAGTCACCGTAGGAATAGTATGAATAAATCAGGACGGGTTTTTCCGCTTTCGATGTTACTTCAACCATCTTCTGAGCCGACGCACTTACCTCGGGTGTTACATCTGGATTCAAAAAGTCCCATCCAGCGAACCCGCCCACGATCAGCAATCCATCAATCGCATCTCCGTCCAGCATGATTTCTGCGACTTCGGGTATCTTCTGCCACATCGCCATGTCGACCGGGTTCGTCACCTGCCCAATCTCCGGTACAATCTCTCTGAGACGTTCCTGCTGCTCTGTGGGAAAGGTAGGAAGTTTGAGATTCCTTAGCACACACGCATCCGCGGTCAACGCGCAGTCCCCGCCGCCTTCGGACAAGACGCCTACGCGATCGCCCTTCGGCAATTTTCCAACGCTGAGCGCCAACAAGAGTGAGCTGAACTCAATCGTGTTCTCAATCCGAATCGCGCCGCACTGCTTGAAGGCGGAATCATAAATCGCATCCTCGCCCGATAGGGATGCGGTATGGCTGGAGATCACGCGCGACGCGTGCACCGTGCGCCCGCACTTCAGAATAACGACCGGCTTGACCTTCGTCGCCTCCCAAACCTCCTCCATAAACTTTCGACCGTCTTTCATACCCTCAATATGAAGGGCGATAACCTTGACGCCTTCGTCCTCTCGAAAATATCGAACAATCTCATGAAATTCGACATCCGCCTGATTTCCCAAGCCGATGATGTATCGGAATCCCAAGCCCCTTCTGATTCCAGGAAAGGCGAGCGATCGCGTCAGATTCCCGCTCTGTCCTGCCAAGCCGATGTTCCCCTTTCGAATGAAACCCGACAGCAAGCCGTCAAAATTGACCGGCGCGCTATAGAAACCTAGCGTGTTCGGACCGATGACGCGTATCCCTTTTTCCTTAGCCCGACGGACGAACCGGTTTTGGATCGATTCGCCCTCAGCGTCGAGTTCAGCAAATCCTCCGGTCAGAAGGACGATGCCCTTGACACCCTTTTCGACGCACGCTTCAACAGATGTTCCGGCAATTTGTCTACCGGTGATTACGACCGCCAAATCGATTTCGTCAGGAACGTCAAGGATAGTCGGATAGCACTTCAGACCGAGAATAACGTCCGCCCTCGGATTGATTGGGTAAATTCTGCCCTGATAGCCGTAGTTCTTCATGATGGACAGATACGTGAAGCTAAAGCTGGTGGGATTCCTAGAGGCGCCGATAACGGCAACGGAGCGGGGATTCAGTACATCATACATCGGATTCGGCATGGAGTCGTTCTCCGTTACTTTCATACGGATACTCAACGGACTTAGGTCGGGGTTGAACGTCCGGCGGGCACGATGTTTGCCGGATACTCTGAAAGATTCTCGCATCCCGACTCGGTTATGAGGTATGTGTTCTCAATACGCACCCCATATTGTGCGGCAGGCGTATATCCTCCGGGTTCAACGCAGACGACATCTCCGACTTGTAAGATGCCTTCGCGGTCTCGGTTGAGATCTGGAGGTTCGTGCATGCGGATACCGATGCCGTGTCCAGCGTGATGAACTAAGCCCTTCTCAGCAAGTGCCGGATGTTCCCGAATGTGCTCGTCGAGTACACGCCATATCTCCGTGCCCCGAGCGCCATGTTTGAGGAGGGACGGAACGGACTGTTGTACCGCCGCAATGTGGTCGAAAATCGACTGCTGAAGGTCTGTAGCCTCACTATCGACTACGAAGGTTCGCGCCAGATCCGACCAGTAGCCCCGACAACACGTGTGCGCATCAATTATGTAGAGCTCTCCGCGTTTAATTTCCCGATTCCGGGCAGGTCCATGACGTTCACCGCACTGATAGTCGCCGTCGTGAAATAGCCGTTCACCTGCCTTGAGCATGGCGGCGCGTTGTCCCTCCGCGAGCACCGTTAACTCATTGACCCCCTCTGCGAGAGCCGCTTGCGTCGCATCGTAGACCGCGAGATTCACCTGCACGCTCCAACGAATCAGCTCCAACTCGTCGAGCTCTTTGCACCGCTGTACCTCTGCGAGCAAGCCATCAATTGAGGTGGATTCCCTCGATTGCAGCGCTTCATCTAGTGTTTTCCCAAGCAGGCTGGATACACTTGCATCGTGTGTTCCAAGCCTGTGAATTCTTCCCTTCACATCCTGGAGCTGTGTTTTTACAACAACATTCAATTGGTGCATCAGGTCAAAATTCAGGGTCTCCATTTTGTTCCACTCATACACCAACCACTCATCGACGCTCGAAGCGCCATCATCGGTATGCGCGACTACCCAACAGCCGCCATCTGTTTCCAGCAACATAAAAACTGGAAATATATCTGATAACAGCGTTCCTGTGAAATAGTAAACATCGCGGTAGTCCATGAACGCCGCCGCGTCTATCTGCTGTGCCGCAAGTTGTGCGCGGAAACGGTCTTGTCTTTTTAAACAACCTGTTTGTGTTAATGTAGGTATCGGTTTCATTTTATAAAGCCTACCTCAATTAAGCGCGTAACCAAATGATTATTGTACGCGTTGTAACTCCGGGTTGTTAAAATTCGGTGGGATGCCCGTTCCACATGCACGACCTTGACATCTGAATCTTGTCAGTCTTGGTGCCCATCTGGTTCAAGGGTCTCAACTCCCCCATCCCGTTTCAAATGCTTGAGCCAGCCCCACATGACTGACCGCTTGCTTCTGGGAGACACCGATAGAGATTTCTCGGGTGACCAGGCGGGATTTGAGTCGTCCGCAGGGTGATTCGTTAAGTTGCGGAGGAGCCCTTTCCCCGCGGCATCTGCGATGTATATCTCTCTGTTGCCATCCCGATCTGAGACAAAGGCGATGGTCTGACTATCCGGTGCCCACGCTGGAGATGTGTCCTCCGCCTTGTGGTTTGACAGGTTGCGCTGATTCGCGCCATCGGCGTCCATCACGTAAATCTCGCGATTCCCGTCTCGCTGAGTCAAGAGAGCAATCTTCTCGCCATCCGGAGACCAGAAGCTGCGCTCGGATTTGTTGTCATCCGACAGGTTTATCGGGTTTTCTCCGTCGGCATTCATCACTGCGATATTGCCGGGGTTCGTAATGAGCCAGATGAGTTTCTGGCTATCCGGAGACCAATCCGGGAAGATGTCGCCCACCGCGCTATTGGTCAGCCTACGCGGTTGTTTTCCGTCGGGATTCATCACATAGACCTCCGACGCTCCAAGTAGCTCTCGAAAGGAGACGAAAGCAATCTTCCCCCCATCCGGGGACCACGTCGGCATGTAGTCGCGTTTGGGCTCGTTCGTAAGGTTGACCGGATTCTCACCGTTCGCATCCACAGTGTAGATTTCCTCGAAGAACCCGTCCCGTTTGGTCGTAAAGGCGATTTTCTGCCCGTCGGGCGACCACGTCGGGGAGAAATCGGCGGACGGATGGTTCGTCAAATTGCGTTGGTTCTCCCCATCTGCGTCCATTGCGTAAATCTCCTTGTTGTCGTCCCGTTCAGACAGAAAAGCAATCTGCCTGCCGTCGGGCGACCAAACTGGTGCACTGTCCTCCCCGGGATGAACCGTGAGATTCTGCGGTTTCTGGGCTTGCCTCAATATCACATTCATCAGGTAGATTTCTTTGTTGCCGTCGCGGTCAGACTGAAAGGCAAGTTTCAGCGTCGGGGGTACTTGCGGGTGCACATCCCCTAGGAAGATGATGCTTCCAATCAGTGAAACGCAGCCTACTACGAGATGGCAAAGCCTCTGTCTTGAGAGCACGGCAAACCTCCATTTCACGTTGCTCAACCACACTACGATTGCAGAATCCTCCCCCTTGCCAAGAGAGAGTTATAGTCAATTCCATTCAAATTTACACATGTTTCGGTAGGTGCGGTTTCCAACCGCACCTACGGACTGGATAAATACCGGTTCGGTTAGGAAACCGAACCTACCGCAGTGTATAAATAATTATTGGTTTTACTATAGAGGGGGTGCGAATATTCAACCTCAAAAGCCAAAAAGCCAGAAAGGGTTCACTCACTTTCTGGCTTTCACAACCTTCTCACCTAACTCGCTTAGAAACCGAGTTTTTGCCAAAACTCGGTTTCTGCTCAACTATTTCTTAACCGGAAACACAAGAGGCGCTTGCGCATGTCACGCACCCATAGCCCGCTCTATACCACAGCAATTCCGCAGGGGTCTCGCGCTGCGTTTTGTACAGGCGCAAACCCTTGGTTGGGGTTACTTCATTCGCTTTTGATAGCTGCCCAAGTCGTGGTCGCTTTCCCTTTGGGATCGACCGCCAAGATGCCCTTAAGTCCGTTGTCGATAATCTCGTTAATGTCCGCTTCGCTCAATGCGACGTTGAAAATCGCGACTTCATCCACATAACCGTTAAACAGCTCTCTCGGTACCGCGATACTCGCGCTGCCAATCACAGCCGTTGGCGCCGGCTTTCCATATGTAATTTTTCCCGCGCCCTCGACGGATTCAGCGAGTTCTCCATCTAGGTACGCTTTCCGGGTCTCACCATCAAAGGTGATTGCTTCATGGTACCATCGATCCACCTCAATGTTCCCCGGCTGTATCTCTCTATTCTGGTCGTTGATCGCGATCCAGTAACGGAGTTGTCCCTGCCATGTCCCCAGCCCCAAGCTTCTCCACGGCGCATCCCATGCTGGTCCATCATCATAAGGAATCGTCATCGAAGATAAACCGATATCATCCGCGGTCTGAATATTTATCCAGTTCATCATCGTTCCTTCACTCACGCGCAAAACTTCGTCCGCACCTACCGGGACCATATCATCCTCACCGTCGAAGTGTAACGCTTTGCCGAACACACCGTCAACCCATTTGGGCTTTCCGATGAATTCTCCATCATTCCCGTTACCCGAGGAATCCCCGACTTTATCGCCGCTGCCCTCATCAAGCAGCCATGCTCCTACC
The DNA here is from genome assembly GCA_965198175.1 of Candidatus Poribacteria bacterium. Lineage (GTDB taxonomy): Bacteria > Poribacteria > WGA-4E > WGA-4E > PCPOR2b > JAPPKS01. Next base: position 3,232,828 of record OZ240245.1, on the reverse strand, counting down.
GCCGTTTCGGGGTCAATTTTGGCATCGGTGACGCCTGTGAACATCAGTGCGATCGCACATATTTGAGTTAACCGCCTCATTCTATCTCACCTTTCATACCTAAACTAGAATAACCTTCGGAAGGCGAAATACCTTCCGAAGGTTAAATTGCTACTGACGATAGCCTTTGACCGTCGCCCAAGTGGTAGCCAGTTTGCCGGATGGTTCAACTGCAACGACGCCTTGAAGTCCATTGTTCATGATGTCCATAACATCTTCGTCGCCCAGCGCAACATTGAACACCCCGACGTCATCAACGAGACCGTTCATGAGTTCGCCCGACGCTGCGCGGTTCACATTCCGATCTCCAATTACCAGCGATGGCAGGGGATCGCCGTAGACAATGAGACCAGGGGTTTCCGCTTCAAAGGCGAGTTCACCATCCAGATAGGCTTTCCGGGTTGTCCCGTCAAAGGTCGCCACCAGATGATACCATTGTTCCGTATTGATGTCGCCCGGTTGCATTTCCGCGTTTTCCCCGTCAATAGCCAGCCAATAGCGCAACGAGCCCCGCCAGGAGCCCAACCCCAAACTGCGCCAGGGCGCGTCCCACGCATCCCCGTCATCATAAGGGAGCGTCACTGCGGATAAACCGCTATCATCAGAGACATTAGTGCTTATCCATGCAGCCATGGAACCAGTGCTGATTCGCAAAAGTTCAGAATTTCCGCAATCGACGAAATCATCAGCACCGTCGAAACTCAATGCGCCACCGAACTTACCGCTTACCCATTCGGCGCCGTTAATTGTTCCATGATTCTCGTTGCCCGACGAATCGTACGCCATATCGCCCGTTCCCTCATCCAAAAGCCATATTCCCATAGCAGTTGAGGGATCAATCGCAGCATCGTTGATGCCCGGAAGCACCAACATGACAACCATGATACTCAGGCACAACAGGGTTAATCTTGTCATATGTTATTCCTCCGAGTAATAAAGTTAATCTCAAGAATGAAAGAATGAAATTGAAAACGCCCACATTATATCACACCTTGCCAAGACTGCGAAACACAAAAGTTTCGCAGTCCGTAGGTTCGGTTAAACGATCAAGCGAACGAATAGTGAGTGCGATAGTTCTTCATAGAGATCTTAGGCGATAGTTTTTTCCGATCGCCAACGCCGCTCAACCCAACCTACAAGAGCTAAATCCAAATCCTCACAGTAGCATGCGGTAGGAGCGATCTCCGAATCGCGACACATACTCCAAATATCCTCCCCCTTACTAAGGGGGAGCTAGTGGGGGTTCGTCTACGTACAAATCCCAACAATCAACACCGCGCTCGGCATGGACGTCTCGCCAGCTTCTCGAAACGCATCGCTGATATATCCAACCTCATCGTCCGTTTCGAGTTTGTTGTACGGAATCCCCCACGCTTTGAGCGTCGGCTCCAGGAACGTCGCCGCCGTATCAACGAAAGCGTCATCGGCACCCATCGTACCATACCCGCGATAGCCGATTAGGGTGACCAACGGGATTTTCATGTTGATAGCTGTCCCGCGGATAGCATCCCCGGACTCTAGAAACCCTGTATTTTGGATCAGGACGACCGGACGCTTTCCCCCAACATACAATCCTGATGCAATTGCAAAGGCTTCCCCTTCGCGGCTCACTGTGATGACCTCTATCTCTGCATCAGTATGGAGCAACTTATAGACTTCCGCACTCCCATTGTCGGGTATACCTATCACATGCGTCACGTTCCATTTTTTTAGTTCGTCCACAATCTTTTGTGCTGAAGGCAAATGAGTTACCTCCGCGATGTTCAACTGGCTGCCCTTTGTGACGCCAACCCTTACTTTCGCCCCTCGACGAGCGAATCGACTACCGCCGGGTCTGCGAGCGTAGAGGTATCGCCGAGATTAGAAATGTCGTCTTCGGCGATCTTACGAAGGATACGTCGCATAATCTTGCCGGAGCGGGTTTTGGGCAACGCAGGTGTAAACTGAATTTTATCGGGCGTGGCATGCGGCCCAATATGCTGGCGGACCGCCCCCTTAATCCCTGCTTCAATCTCGTCCGAGGGCGTCTCGCCGGTCATCAATGTGACATACGCATAGACCCCCTGTCCCTTAATCTCATGGGGGAAACCGACAACCGCTGCCTCAGCAACGGTTGCGTGCTGACCGATCGCACCCTCAATCTCGGCGGTGCCCAGACGGTGTCCGGAGACGTTCAAGACATCGTCCACACGCCCAGTGATCCAGTAGTAGCCGTCCTCATCCCGCAGAGCGCCGTCGCCGGTCATGTAGTAACCGGGGAATCGGTCGAAATAGGTCTGTCGAAACCGTTCATGGTCTCCGTAGATCGTCCGCATCAAGCTGGGCCACGCCGTCTTGATACATAGGTATCCATTTGCATGATTGCCTTCAACCTCATTTCCAGCTTCATCCAAAATCACGGGCACGACGCCAAAGAACGGTAAGGTTGCTGAGCCGGGTTTGAGCGGCGTTGTCGCGGGCAACGGCGTAATCAATGCGCCGCCCGTCTCGGTTTGCCACCACGTATCAACGATTGGGCATCGTCCCTCGCCGACGACGTTGTAATACCAGAGCCATTCCGGCTCCTTAATCGGTTCGCCGACCGTCCCAAGCAGCCGAAGCGTCGAGCGATCATGCTTCTCGACCCACCCATCGCCCTCTTTCATCAAGGCACGCAGCGCGGTTGGTGCTGTGTAGAAAAGGTTGATATTGTGTTTTTCGACAACTTTCCAGAACCGTCCAAAGTCGGGATAGTTCGGAACCCCTTCGTACATCACGCTAACCGCTCGATTCGCAAGCGGACCGTACACGATGTAGGAGTGTCCGGTAACCCATCCGATATCAGCCGTACACCAGAAGACATCTCCTTCGCGGTAATCAAAAATTATCTCGTGTGTGTAGGATGTATAAACGAGGTAGCCGCCGATTGTGTGAAGCACACCCTTCGGTTGACCGGTCGATCCGGAGGTGTAAAGGATGAATAGGGGATCTTCTGCATCCATCTCCTCCGGCGCGCAGTCGTCACTCGCGTTCGCCATGGCTTCATGCCACCAGATGTCGCGCGAGGAATCGAAATCCACGTCATCGCCGGTGCGGCGAACAACGACTACCCGCTCAATAGAAGGACATTCGGCAACCGCCCGGTCGGCATTCGCTTTCATCGGAAGCCCGCCGCGCGCACCGCGAACCGCTGCATCCTGCGTAATCAGCATCTTGCACGCGGAATCATTGATGCGATCCCGCAGCGATTCCGCTGAAAACGCGCCGAAGACGACAGAATGCACCGCGCCGATGCGGGCACACGCCAACATAGCAATCGGTAGCTCAGGAATCATCTGTAAGTAGATGCAGACGCGGTCGCCTTTGCGAACGCCTTCCGACTTGAGTGCATTCGCAATTCGCTTCACCTCACCCAACAACTCGCTATAAGTGATGGTCTTGTCTTCTGCTGGATTGTTGCCCTCCCAAATCAGCGCAACCGCGTCGCCGTGCCCAGACTCAACGTGGCGATCGAGACAATTGTACGATGCGTTCAGTTTCCCGCCATCGAACCACTTGATGTCCGCTTTAACAAAATCATACTCTCGAACCTTATCCCATCCCTTAAACCATGTGAGCCGCTCCGCGACATTTGACCAAAACCCCTCTGGATCTGTCACCGATTCTTTGTACATGTCGTGATACTGCTCCATACTGCTTACATGCGCATCTGCAATTGGATAGCTTGTATCAGCCGGGGGAAAGACTTTACTGCTCATTGATTCCTCCAAGTTGATTTTCGTTTCGGCTACGCTTTCTGTCAGATTGTATTAATAAGTTCTACGAGGTGTATTATAAGGGAAATCATTGCATTGTCAATCATAAACTCAGCGGCCACCTCCACGCAAGCGCCAACACATCCATCGTCACCGCCACAAACCAGTGAATCGCTGCGCCGTAGATGAAAGATCGGGTCTCCAAGGCGATTACGCCGAGAAGCACCCCTGCAAATATCGACCCGATTGCCTCCGGAAACGGCTTGTTGTAGTGCATCACGGCGAATGGTATGGTCTGAATCAGAATGCTGGCGTTCCCAAACTTCCGCTCCAGCCCGAAAAGCATAAAGCCTCGAAAGAAAAACTCCCAAGAGAACATATAGACGCCGTACGCAAGCTCATACGGGATGAAAAGTTGCCAACGACGCCCTGCGATTTTGCAGAGCGGATATCTGTCCTGAAAGGCGGGAAAAACCTGTAAGGCAAGGATGATACAAGGAATCATGAGCGCCCAAACACCGACAGCCAATCCCCAACCCAGCTTTCCGTGGCTCAAGCGAAAGCCGTAGTCCCGAAAACCACGCTTCGTCCCGAATTTCGCAACGAGTGCTGGCAGCAGCATCAGCGTAACCGAACTCGTCAGAAACCAGTAGTAGTACGAGAAGAGTTCCCAGAGCGGGTGGCCCCCTAAGTGGTCCGCAAAGTGAACTCGGAAGAAACTCCGTCGGCTGTAAGTGAGATACACAATCAGAAATAGAGCAGAACCGAGCGTGACAATCGTCGTTTGCCGATCTAATCCGTACAAGTATTTTCGCTTTTTCTCCTCAAGCCAAGCGATCGCCGTTTGTTCGTGCATGACATTATCTTCCCTAAAGATGCGCAAGTTCGTGTAACACCTGAAGTTCAGCTAGTATAGCACATCTGACAAGAGCCTTCAACGGTATGCTGCAATCGCGGTAATAATACGAATCTGACTTTACATCATAAACTGTCTGTTGTAAAATATAAGGTAAATGCAGCACCACATGTACGCTGTCAGCGTTTTAAACTTACCCTGATCTGCTGGTCAACACTGGTGAAAATTGCAGGTGGTTCCATGACCCAATTTGGTAACATTAAAGGCATTCTATTTGACTCCGGCGACACCTTGGTGCGACCAATCGGTGGGAGTTGGTGGCCAGGTCCTTATTTCCACGAAATTCTGGATAAGCACAACATTCGGGACCTATCCTGGAGTCGGCTGGAAGGTGCACTTGACGAGGGAATGCGTTACCTTGATGACAATCATCATCTGATAACGGAAGATGAGGAACGTGAACAATTTCGAACCTACTATCGCATCCTGCTTGAACATCTCGGGCTTCGTAACCCCGATAGGGGTCTGCTTTGCCCGTTGGCAAATGCTGTGGTAGATGAAATTGGGTTTGAACTTTTCGACGATACAATCCCCGTTCTAGAGAGATTGCATGAAAGAGGTCTCTCGCTCGGTATTGTATCGGACGCTTGGCCCTCACTAGAGAAAAAGCACAGATTACTCGGTCTACGGAGTTACTTTCAGACATTTGTCATTTCAGCCCAAATAGGCTGCTGTAAACCAGACGAAAGGAATTACAAACGGGCTGTTGACGAATTGCGTCTGCCACCGGGAAAACTGTTGTTCGTGGATGATTGCCCCGAGAACGTGGAGAAGGCAATTGCGTTGGGTTTGAAGGGTATCCTTATGGTTCGTAGCGGCGAACCCGCGGATGCTGGTGATTTCGAGTGGGTAAGGAATCTGGAGGAGATTGAAGCGCTTCTTTAGTTGTTGAAACCGAGTTTTTTCTTGAAAACTCGGTTTTTGAACCTCACAGCCCGCACCGCGCGGTACCGCTGACTCTGCATCACAAGTTATGGCAGATTTGTGCGCGCGGTCGTCTTTCCACAGATAGGGAAAGACGGTTGCATCTCTATCGGTTGCAATTTCGACGCAGGTAGAGAAGGACAGAACATCTACAATGATGACCACGTCGCTTGTACAGGAGAGCTCAAGGACACCCCCCCATTCACACCGAATGTCATAGTTCGCTTGCTGCGGTTTCATTGACCGTTATGATTAAACACATAATTTTCGATGCGGATGATACGCTTTACGATTATCAGAAAGCCGAAGAAAACGCAAAGTCTCATATTAATGAGGTCTTGAAAACGCTTACAATAGACATAGACGCATTTTGGAATCGTTTCAACCGAGTAGCACCTGTGTTATTCCGCCAGTTTGCCGACAGGTCTATTACCAGAGACGAATATAGAATTCGCCGGTTTGCCGATGTCTTGCAAGGCTCCCACGAGAAGTTTCGCGAACTAACATCGGAATTAAATCATATTTACATTCAGGAAACCACTCACAAGATAGAGCTATTCGAGGATACAATACCACTGATGAAAGTATTACGAGCGAAAAACATCGTAGCCGTTATTCTAACGAATGGTCCGTCCGATAGTCAAAGAGCCAAATTCAAAAATCTTGGATTGTCCCGGTATATTCAAAGAATCTATATTAGCGAGGAGATTGGTTTCTCCAAGCCTAACCGAGAAGCATTTGAGCTCGTTTCACAAGATCTTAACGCTGCCGCCTCCGACGTGTTGATGGTGGGTGACTCAATCGAAAATGACATTGACGGAGCGGAACAGGCGGGGATTCAGGCAGTTCTGATTGATCGAGCAAATAGATACAGTGATTACACTCGTACCAGAATCGTCTCCCTTACGGAGGTAATCGAATTGCTATGAAAACGGAGTAACATACCGCTCCGCTGGAGCGAAGCCCTTCTTACCGCATTACGCCCACATAGCTAACAATGTCTTGCGCTCCAGCGGAGTGCAATGTCTATAGAGTAAGCCGATTCCAGCCTTCTGCTCCAGCGGAGCAGCATGTGATGTCTAATAACGTGAATAGCCAAATCCATATGCCTTGACCCATGGAGATGTTAATCTGTGGGAAGATAGTAAAGCGCTTAAGCCATCACGTTAAACAATTCAATATCTCACAAAACTTGGAGAAAAAGTATGAGTCGTGCGCCTTTTCAGGTATTAGCGCTTCCTTATAGAATCACATCGGATAGCGTGATTCTTTACGCGCTTTTCAAGCGCGAACCCTCAACAGGCAGCTATTGGCAGGGAATTGCGGGAGGAGGAGATAACAGTGAATCTCCATTGGAAGCCGCAAAGCGGGAGACCCTTGAAGAAGCTGGCATCGATCCAAGCAATGAATACATGGAACTTGATTCGTTCGCAATGATTCCCGTCGTAAACGTTTGCGGATTCAGATGGGGCAGCGATGTCTTGGTCATTCCCGAATACTGCTTTGCCGTCAAAGTCGAAGCGGAACAGTTACAACTATCCTATGAACATACGGAGTATAAATGGCTGAGTTATGGTCATGCTATGGAAATCCTGCATTGGGATAGCAACAAATGCGCGTTGTGGGAATTAAACTTCAGAGTTCGCAGGGGAATGCAGGGGACCTCCGAAAGCGTTGAAGACCTGACGCAGGATTCACCGGGGTTTGAACCCCCACTCGTTTAAGAGCGCAGATCGGCAGGCAATAACGAGATTTTCGACCACATGATAAACGCGGCTAATCACCTAAGACATGAGGCTCCAATCTCGCCGAGTTGATATAGGCTTTGTCACTGAGTACGGGAACGCAACAACTCACATCCAACTCTGACGCGAGTGCCACGTCCGTCTCGTATCCCCTTTCAATGAGTTCCGCGCCAGAGCCGCAATTCCGAATCGTTTGCGTTAAATCAGCACTCGTTGCCCGGTATACGTGCACAGCCGCCTGAGCTTCGGGCGATAATGATCCTCTCAATTGATTGATAATAGCCCCTGCTCCGAGCCAGTCCTCAAGACTCGGACGCAGGCTATTGTCCGCCCAACGCTCTCCAGCAGGGATGACAGATATACGTTTCCCCAACCGAAGCGCGGCTTTAGCAACCGCTGAGGCATTTCTCAAACAACCCGTAAGTGTAGTTGTGTTCCCCGTGGCAAGGCTCAGTGAAGCGCCATTTGGAGAAGGGAGTACAATCGTGGCGCCCGGAGGAATGTCGAGGAATGTCGACGAACGACGTGGGAGACAAGGAAAAACGACCCGCATCGCGCGGTGCCGCTAACTCCGCATCAACACCTATGGCAAATTCGTGGGCGCGGTCGTCTTTCCACAGATAGGGAAAGACGGTTGAATCTCTATCGGTTGCAATATCGACGCAGGTAGAGAAGGACAGAACATCAACAATGATGACCACGTCGCTTGTACGGGAGAGCTCAAGGACACCTTGTACCCCCCATTCACACCGAATGTCATAGTTCGCTTGTTTAAATTTCATTATCCATCATGATTAAACACATAATTTTCGATTTAGATGATACGCTTTGCGATTATCAGAAAGCCAAGGAAAACGCAAAATCTCATATTAACATAATCTTGAAAACGCTTGGAATAGATATAGATCCATTTTGGGATCATTTCAACCTCGTAGAACCTATGTTATTTCGCCAGTTTGCCGATAGGTCTATTGCCAGAGAGGAATATAGAATTCGTCGGTTTGCCGATGTCTTGAAGGGTGCCCACGCAACATCTCTCGAAATATCCTCTGAATTAAATCATATCTACATGCAGGAAACCAATCATAAAATGGAGCTATTTTGCGATACAATACCACTGATGAAGGTTCTACAAGCGAAAGCCATCAAAGCCGCTATTCTTACGAATGGTCCGTCCGATGGTCAAAGAGCCAAATTCACAGCTCTAGCATTGTCCCGATATATTCAAAGAATCTATATTGGCGAGGAGATTGGTTTCTCCAAGCCCAACCGAAAAGCATTTGAGTATGTTTTGCGAGATCTTGACGCTGCCGCCTCCGACGTATTGATGGTCGGTGACTCAATTGAAAATGACATTGACGGTGCGGAACAGGCGGGGATTCAGGCGGTTCTGATTGATCGAGGAAATAGATACAGCGAGCACGCTGGTACCAGAATCGTCACCCTTTCGGAGTTAATAAAATTGCTCTAAAAACGAAGTCGATTTAGACACAGGTTACTTGCTACCGCTTCCTCTGCGAACACTTTCCTAAGTCAGGAAGTTGGGTTGAACGGTTTAAAGCGAATCTCTACCAACGGAGGCAACTGTGCTGTTTTTCAACGATACAAGAATTGTGATGTATTGTCGGGAATTGGAATTTCCTCCTACCCGCAACGCTCAGTAGGAGCGATCTCCGAATTGCGACGCACACCCCAAATGTCCTCCCCATCACCAAAGGCGATCAACTGAGCGGATAGCGAAGGATCAAGCGAACGAATAGTGAGTGCGATAGTCTTCACTATGGGGTTAACACTCTTTTTTAATTACATAAATATGTGTAATTCTTAGTTGCTGTTCACAGTTAGCCCGCGAACTTCCTCGCGACAATCTCCCAATGTGTGAATGGGAATGGCGTATACTCCCAAAACCGATCGGGGCGCTCCAAGTGAGCGATCACCTGTTCCGATAGCACCATGAACTCCCAGTCCGCAAACAAATCCCGGATACCAGCCTCGTTGAAGTAATGGTGCGGAACGCCGCTATCGTCACCGATATCGTGGATGAATGTCCCTGGTTCAATTTCTACCCCTCGTCCGGCTAAATCAGCTTTGTCCAATTTTGTGTGACCATCAAGATTCCACCGGGAATCAGCGACCGGTAAATGTGAGCCACAGCTTCGTCAATGGCGGCAAGTCTGTTGTGGTGTAACACATTCCAGCTGACCACGCCGTGAAAACAGCTAGGGCGCCAAGGCCAATCTGTCACATCCGCCAACCGTTGTCTTGTCAAATCAATTGCGCGTGGTGCATCGTCCGTAGCATAGACATCATGACCGAGCCGGAAAAGCGCCGCGGTGTGTCGACCGGCACCGCAGCCGAGGTCCCAGAACTTCAGCGGTCTTTCGTCAAATGCGCCTTCCACGATGCTGCAAAACCGATAGACAGCGGTCTCTGGGATTAACTCTTGATATTTTTCATCAGCGTACAACTCATTCCATGACGCCAAGATTCAGTCCCTCTGATTCTTAGAGCTTGTTTGAAAAGTCATTTGATACGGTTTCGCATCAAGTAAATGGAAGCGATGTACACCATAGTCTCAGCAGTCCTAGGATAGCGTTCATAATCCAAAGTCAATCGACGAAACCAAACCAAGAAAATGTGCGATCAACAATCCATCGTAACCGGACAACTTTAAACTCCTGCTGCCCTAGCGTAGATGCAATCTGCAGTTGATACTAATGAGCAAGATATAACCAGTCTTCTAATTCTCCCCGATAGGCGGCATCAGCACACACCAGAGGTCTACCCAATGATTGGGGTGTTGGCAGAAACGGGGACAGTTTCTTCCATTGTGCATCGGTCAAATCACTGGGATAACGCTTACGGTTCATGTTTACTCCTTTCATTGGTTCAGAATCAACTGCTCCAATGTGTAAACGTAAACATCAACCGTTCAGACAACTTTTTTCTTTTTCAAACAGGCTCTAAGGTGCTTTCCATGTATCTACTGCCAATAACAACCCAATAAGGTCCACCAAACTTTTCCAAGTATGCATCAAGAACAGATGTCCGTGTGCTTGCCGGTAACACCGTTATTGGAAGTTTAACAGGACCACCATCACCGATCCACCAGTAATGCAGCAGGGACTCAGTTGTACCCCAAAGAATACCCCTTAGCACTCTCATAGAACGGCAACGGATATTACCAAACCCTGGGACTGGGGTCATCGAGACAACCTCAACACACACCACAAGGTTGTGTGCGAGCGGTCTGTCAATTTTGAGGAAGTACGGAATCCGTAAATCCCCTCCTTTATCCAAAATATCACCGGCAACAACCATGACACCAGGAATATTTCCAGAATAGTTATCCGAAACAATGGCGTCAACAACCTCTCCATCAGTATCAAGCGGCATCTCACCCTCCTCAATAACATAACTCTCAACATCGCAGATCAGGGTGCCCAAACAAAGGACACACAACCTAATATCAGAACATCACAACCCTCTTTCATTTTTAGAACATACGTTAAAAAACAGCCGACCGTATTCAAAACATATAATACCACAAGAAAAAATTTGCCGCAGGGAAGAATCATTGATATTTTTTTAGGCACCTTCCCCATCAACACAGTTAAAAAACAAAAAGAAGACAAACAATCATGTTTGTCTTCTTTGAGAAAAAAGGCCAGTTGTCTACTTCATCCCCCCTCGTAAACAATCTGAGATGGAGTACCGACCCGATACGGTTGAAACTGGTGTCCCACAGGAATATCAAAATAGTGTTTTACTGAACATTCATTTAAATCCGTCAATGTCCCCACGACGGAGAATGATTTCTCCTGGGTCACCAATTTTGTACGGTTTAAATTGATGCCCCACAGGAACAGCAAAACTAACTTTCTCATCAGCATCTCTATCCCGACCAACATAAACCCTATAGGGTAACACAACCTCCTTCCGCATAGACGCCGGTAAAATCGTTAACACAGTCTTATTAGCAAGAGCATAGGAAGTAAAACTCAAGGACTCAGTTTCTCCTTGTAAAATACCCAGTAACCCCCTGTCGGAATTATCATGACCAAAAACAGAAAAATGCACCCGTTCAAAACATATTGAAAGATTATGTTCAAGGGACCGGTCAATCTCTAAATGGAATTGAATCTGCAGACTCCCCTCTTCATCCCAGAGCCCCTCTGTGACAAGCGTAACCACAGGAATATCTCCAGAATAACTGTCTGGAGAGACGGCATCGGGCACATCACTCCCGTCAGCAGAAATCTCATCTTCCACAACAATATCCCTATCAGCACCGCAGCTGATCAGGGTACCCAAACAAAGAACGCACAACAAATACCGTGCAAACATTACATACCCCTTTCGTCAAAAGTGTGGATGTGAAAAGCAGTCGTATCCAAAAATATAATACCCCACAAAATAAATTTTGTCACAAAACAAAACTACTGATACGCTTCAGGAACCTGAAACAAAAAGTTGCCGAGCGCGGTGCTATGATAACGATTGTACCGATCATAGTAACGATGACCGTACTCCTTTTGTGCCTCTTCAGGATTGAACAGACCAAAATTCTCAATATCGTACCGACCATCGCCTCCCTCAACAGTGGGGCCGACCTGACCGCAATTAACACTTTCGTACCCCATAAATTGACAACATCAGCGCTAAAATGAACACGATGATTTTTCCACTCACACTTAGAGCCTGTTTGAAAAGTCCAAATCCGTATTCGAGAGAAACCATTTTGGAGTAAATGCCTTGAAAATCCCATGATTTTGACCCTCAAATGGCCAAACAATGGCTCTGCCACATACTTTCCAAACAGGATCTAAATGTACCGCGTAAGTGATCGCGTGTGATTTTCGGTCTATGACTTACCGCAGTTTGCCCAAGCATGACCATATCGTCCCTAGGCATACGCAGGTGCGCGTCACACCTCAAGTTCAGCTAGTATAGCATATCCGACAATTGGTTTTCAACTGTATGCTGCAACTGCCAACATTACAGAGTTACCTCGGATGAATCATTACGAAAAAGACAGCCGTTTTACCCTTCCACAGCCGTCCCCGTCTTTAATTATTTGGCACCTAAAGCAAAAACGTAACAGATTACTTGTCGAATGTGGTAAACTACTGACGTTATTCGTATAGAGTAATCCTGATTGTCTTATGCGCCTCTTATCCTCTGTTAAGGGTAATTATATGATGGTTTCAGACAGGAGAACGAGGCGAAACTTCGCAACAATGCCAATTGATAGCCGGATAATCGCTATCCCGAACGACTAATAAAGACCCCACGACTGCAACGCAATAATTTTTTCCCACTGGAGAATAACATGACCTACATAGAAAATGCACTAAAAAATGAAGATGCTTACCTTTCAGGAGAGGGGAAAGCTGAAAAGATTACCTATGTTGCAATTGACCACAAAGAACGATATGCTGACCCTGAAGAGAAAGTTAGAGCTGAATATTGGGCAGAACTAGTCTACCGCTACGGCTATGAACCGAACCGTATTGGGGTTGAAGTAACCGTACCTGACCGCACCCCAAGAGACGCCGCCGATTTAGTCATTTTTCACGATGACAAACGGACTCAGCCCTACGCGGTGATTGAGTTCAAGCAGGATGACATCACCGATTCAGAATTTAATCAAGCAGTTGAGCAAGCTTGTGGCAACGGAACATGGGCAAAGTTCCGCGCAAATTTTGTTGGGGTCGTCGCAGGTCAGACACGGCGATTTCTCGATTTCTCTCCGAGATACGGGGTTCTCGAACGTGAAGCAAATATCGTTGCAGACCTTCCGCGACGGTATGGCAAGCCAGAGGAATTCCGTTTTCGGAAAGGAACTCAAGACGATATTTCGGCTGTCTCCAAAGAAATGCTCATTTCTACGATTAAGAAATGCCATCAGACCCTTTGGGGAGGCGGCAAACTCTCGCCCCCAGAGGCTTTCGGCGAACTATGTAAAATTATCTTTGTCAAAATCAACGATGAGCAGGCAAACCGTAGAAATGGAGAACCTTACGAATTCCAAATCAAAACACACGAGCCGAGTAGCAAACTCGCGGAGCGCATCCGGTCAATCTATGAGGTGCAGCAGCGGAGAGAACCTGATGTTTTCACTGATACCATCAAGATTGACGCCGCAACGCTCCGCACCATTGTCTCCCATATCGAAAGCATTAACCTCTCTAAGACTGATCTTGATACAAAAGGAGTAGCATTTGAAACGTTTATGGACGGCTTTTTCAAGGGCCACTTCGGTCAGTATTTCACCCCGCGGGAAATTATTGATTTCATGGTCCAAATGATGCGGCCCCAAAACCATGAACGCGTACTAGATCCAGCCTGTGGTTCTGGTGGTTTCCTACTCCATGCGCTTGACTATGTGCGTGAAGAGGCGAACGATTATCACGACGATCCTGTAGACCGTTTTAAGCACTGGCACGATTTCGCTAAAGCGATGCTTTTCGGAATTGAGGTCAATGAAGAGATTGCTCGTGTCGCTAAAATGAACATGATTCTCCACGACGACGGTCACACCAACGTCATCAGCGCGGACGCACTGCAACAATTTGACCGCATTCGTGAAAGGACCGGCAACAATGAGTTTAAAGAAGGCGCCATCGACCTGATTTTGACCAACCCGCCTTTCGGCGCAAAAGTGTCGTTATCTGAACATCCCTATCTTGAGGATTATGAATTGGGCAATCAGATGAATAAAGCAGGGAACAACAAACCTCGCAAGAACCAACGGACTGAGATCCTTTTTATTGAGCGCATCTGGGCTTTCCTCAAGCCCGGCATTGGAAGTGCAGCGGTCATCATACCGGATGGAATTTTAACCAACTCCTCACTGCAAGGAGTACGCGATTTTCTGTTAGAACGCTTCCAGATTAACGCTGATGAAAAACACGAAGCATTACGCTAGGACTTCGGGATTCAATTCAAATTGGGTCTCCCAAGTCTGTAGTGATACCCACGCATGATGATTAACACGTAGATTGGGTGTTGGGTTTGGGTCTATCTTTATGCGCGGCAACAGCATCGGTGACTAGCGACGCTCTCATTTGCCTTAGCTAGGCATTTATTTTACACTCTCAACCCAACCTACGGACTTCCGGAAGTTAGCATGGCAAACCAAGAATTTCACGGGCTCAACACATTGCCAGTGAATATGGAATCCACCCGAATCAAGTCAGTCAATGGAAAAAGCAAGTGCTTGAAGCATTACCTCAACTCTTTGCAAACGGACGTTCAAAAGCAGATTCCGACAACGAACAGCTAGTCGCTGAACTCTATCGCCAAATCGGTCAGTTGAAGGTAGAGCTCGACTGGCTTCAAAAAAAACTCAACGGCTCCGTTGAACCGAAGCGGCAACTTGTTGAACCGGGCTGTCGTTCACCGTCGGTGTCGAGACAATGTCAACTATTGGGGTTGTCTAGGTCTTCGTTCTATTACCGACCTGTAGTAGAATCGCAACAAAATTTACTCTATATGCGTCTAGTAGACGAACAGTACACTAAGACGCCGTTCTATGGGGTGCCTCGGTTGACTGCATGGCTTCGCTCTCAAGAACATATTGTTAATCCGAAACGGGTGGGCGATCTCTATCACGGAACCATTGATTAAGATTGACATGGACGCTATCTAATAACAACTTTAATTGTACCTCTCGATTGTTGAAAAACTCAGGGCAGCCTAAGTTTTCTCTAATCTCAGAAAGAAGTGATTCTAATGTAATAACCTTACTTTCGATTTGGCTTATTAGGTCAGAATTGGTTAGCATTACATATCTCCGTGTGATGTGACGTGAAAGTTATGGAAACTAAAAGCGAAAAACAAATAGGTTCAGAACGATTTATAAGTAATTTGGTGAAAAACACGCCGCCCATGTTGAAGGAAGGTAGTGTGCCAATCGGACACCCAATTAGCACACTTGGGTCCCATTATAATGACTTGCTGAAGGCTTTACCGCCATCGTCAATTGTGATAGTTGATGGGCAAATTTATGCTGTTCCTATCTAGCTAACAGGATTACTTAATGCGAGTTCGACTTGACCTTCAGGGACGGATGCGATATCCTGAATTTTGCCATTGTGGTCTTCAAATCGAATGCGCGTAATTGCCTCTCTTATCACATGGTTATCAAGTGAATCGCGTACGGCAGGCTCCGTAGCAACACGCAAGATAACTTCTTCGCCATTATTGCCAACGATAATCAACTTCTTACATCTGAGTTCCTCCTGAGTGGTAGTATCTATCAAAACAATCTCCTTGTAGAGTAGGGGGGCGGAGCTAGTCGCCCCGTCCATAGATGTTAATCCATTTCTGGGTTATATCATATAGTACGACCGCGTTCGATTGCTCGTGCGTGATCGAATATACTATTAACCATATCAGTAACTATACCATGCACATTATCAACGGAAACGTCATGCGTGGGTGGCAATGCTTCCAAGTGAGTTTTGAGGTTCTTCACTTCAACTTCAACAGCTTGGAGTCGCTCCTCGATAATCAGTTTCATAGACGTTGTAAATCTCCTTGTAAAGTAGTGGGGACGGCGTGAGCCGCTCCCTTAGATTTTACCCCAGAAGCGGGGTATTGATGGTAACGACTTCTTCGCCGAGGTTTTCGATGAGAGTATTCCACACCTCATAGATTTGCTCTTTGTTTTGTGGCTTCATCAGCACGAATCGCCAGATTTCGCCATTGAAATTTTTGCTGCTGCTTGGAGTGCCGACCGAGTAGCTATGATTGCGATAAAGCAACAGTTTGTGATTCATCTCTCCACGCTACCGAACAGTTTGGATTTCAATTCGGTCGATGATGTCAATGTTGATGAGCTTGTCGGGCTGAGGAAATTCGATAAACATTGGTGAACACTCCTTTGTTAGATTGAGCGACAAAAGCAGGCAATAAAACACCTGCGCCCTTTTGTCCAGACGCTGGTTCATTGGGATACTCAATTTGGTTAGGAGTGTTAAGACTAGGTGAGAGAATCGACAATCCAGTTCCTGAACAGTGAAACTGGGTTGCCTCAGGCACAGGGATTCACGTCCTAATTATGGCAATCAATACGTCCCGTGAGGCGGTTAGTCACCTCACACGACTGGAGGAAGCCGAGATGAATCGTTGACAATCACCTAGCTTCATCTCGCAGGATACAATGCAACCAAAACACCTGTCCAGCGAATTACTTTATGAATGCGATAAGTTAAAGCGATGAAGTTCTGAGAATTCCACCGTCTGTGACATCACTTGGTCAATCACCTTTCTTTTGTTTATGTTTAGAAAAGAATTTGCCATGTTTACCCTTTCTCGATTCGATCGGTGTGCTACTATTTGATTTATAACCAGAGATTCATAAAGATAATATGTCCACCAATAGCTTTAGGAGTTACGCAGTTGACTCAAGCGTAAAAAGAGGCTGCACCAAATAATCACGGACAGCCTTTCTGACAATTGAGAGTTTTGCTTCAAACCAACTGGTGCCGGTATGATAACAGTAATGCTCAATTCTCAGAAAGGCTCTCAGCGCTAAACCGATATGATTGCTTTGAGTGCGAGTCGACCGCACTTGTGCCCGTTCGACGCCAACGAATTGCTTAATGCCACGATGATATTCTTCTATTGCCCAAGACCATTCCGTATATTTGAGACGTGTTAACTCGTTCATGTGTAAGTCGTTCGTTGCCCAATATTCAATGTCACCTTCTGGAGTGTCCACCTTGAATACCAAAATCAATCCATAACCCTTAAGATGAACAATCGTACCCGTTGATTCAATCGGCACTGTACTTACAGGACGATTACCGGAATAATCTTTACTGACCCGTCGGTTGGCAGCTAGACGAGTCAGCCATCTCCAACCATAATCTCGGACGGCTTTTAGATTCTCTAGGCTAGCATACCAACTATCAAAGCAAAGACATTCGGGAACAAAGCCACGGTTCTTCGCTTCCGTCAGCATTGCACGGAAATGGTCATTTTTCGTCAAGCCGTCCTTGGCTTTGTTATAGATTCGATAATCACATGGAATATGTCTATCGCCATTCGTCCAAAGCAAAGTGATTAGGTTAATGCCATGCACAACTCGATGGTGTTTCCCCGACCAGTGTTTTGTCACTAGGTCAATCTTTTGGGAATAAGGTTTATCAGATGAAGGATCGATCCTTCATCTAAGGGTCGAATCATCTATAACTAGAATTCCTGATTTCAATTTCACCTGACTTTTTGATTCGTGCCACAGTTTGCCGGTATCGGGTTCATCTCGATGCAAAAGTCTGGTTATCGAATCATGAGCCGGTGAGTCATCAGTTTGGGGTTGAACCTTTTCTGCCTCAAGACAACTGTAACTTTTCTGAGTGCCAACCAAGAAATTGATATAGTCAATGTCATTATATTTCGATGGATTCATGCTCAAATTATAACCTATTTGCTCTCAACTGCGTAACTCCTAAGCTTAAGAAAATATATCCACAAATTCAGTCACTTGAATGTAGACATGGCGCATGGTCCCGCACCACATCAGCAGGTCCTTCTCTTGTCGATCATAGAGTTGATAGATAGTGGACAGTTTTCCGAAAACAAAATTCGCTTGTGTGCTGAATTAGCGGCAACTTTCCTCAAGTATTGGCCAATAGTGACCGAACGGCAACCTAACATCGCTATGCCGTTTTTTCACTTAAAAGGTAAAAAGAGTACTGGATTTTGGCACCTCCATGCAAACGCAGGGTATGAAAGGGAATTGAGTAGCGCACGTCGGATCACAAGCATATCTCGTCTACGTAAACTTGTATCCCATTCGACGCTTGATGACGAACTCTTTGTTTTGTTGGTCGATCCAGCCAGTCGAGAGGTGCTACGCCAAACGCTTATCCAAACCTATTTTCCAGACTTCGAGGAAGAATTGGTAAATCTCATTGCGGAGAATCAGGAGACTTGGAAATATACCTATTCACTATTCACTAGGACCAAACTTCCTTTGGTAGCGGAACAACCAGCGACACTAGTCCAAAGGATAATTCGCATTCGTCAAGCGGGTTTCCGTCGCGCAATCATGCAACTGTACAACTATACTTGTGCTGTCTGCGAGTTGTGTATCGTCACTACAGACGGAGAGAGCGCAACCGATGCCGCCCACATCATCCCGTATCATGCCTTTCAAAATAACGATGTACGGAACGGGATTTCGTTGTGCAAGCTGCATCATTGGGCATTTGACAGAGGACTAATCTCGTTGAGCAAGACTTATAGAGTCAAGGTTTCACCGGAATTATACGACCAACATGCGTCAGAGTGGGTACTCATCGAACTCCGAAAAAAAAGAATACAGTTGCCTGACCAAGCTAAGTTTTATCCTGCGCAGGACGCCATGGCGTGGCATCGCGGAAATGTTTTTCGAGAATGACTTAATTACACAAAACTATCCTAATTAGGTGACAGTTGAATAGGATTGGTTACCCATTGACGGTTGCCCAACGATCGGGGACCGTACAAACAGAGACGTACAGCTTCAAGTATAGTTGTCTTGCCTGTCCCGCTTTTGCCTCCAATGAGGATGACAGGACGCCGCTTCTTGTATCTGATTCGCGGAGTCAGACAAAACGTCTGCTCCCCAGAAAAGAGTCCAAAATCTTTGAGTGTGAGTCGGTGGAGGATCATCAGTTCATATTCTCCACGTCCTTTTCAAGGTCGGCAAGCACAGTTCCTTCAGATCGCCAATCTTCGTGAAAAACCGCATTGATTCGGTCATATATTGCCGCCCGACGACTCATTCCGTAGAATTGCCTCTCCGTGTCGAGTAACTTCGCAACGAGCGTAACAGGAATTTCCGAGTCGATACATAGCTCTTCTAAAATCGCTTTATCGGACGCTGTGAATGTCCCAAGGTCATCCTCAATCCAGTCGAGTTTTTCGCCCACAACCTCTCGATAAATCTGTGGTACACAATCCTCCCAATCTTGACGCTCGGTCCGCCAGATTCTACGAATCTCTTCAAGCTCTGGTGGAGTGATTAACTCAATGTTTGGATCGGGACCTTCCTGACGAACCTGCTGTTGTGTTTCTAGAAGTCTTCGTAGCAGTTCTTTACAAAACTCCAATTTATAGGGTCCACGAACCAACTGCCCATTTCGTTCACTAACAAATCCGCCACGACGGCGATGTTCCCGAATTTTAGCCTTGTTTTCCGGTTCCTGCGTTGAGGCGAGAAAGTCCCGAAATTCGAGTAACGGCATCATCCAATCCTCGCCGTTGTCAATCATCGCTTCCATTGACCTGTCTTTCGAGACAACGGTACACGTCCAGCACCCGAATCGGCTATTGCCGCAAGAAGGCGTCGTCTCGTCAACGACTAACGGACATTCCCCTGCGTTTGCATTACGATACAGCGCAAATAACTCCTTGTTGTCATTTTCCCATGGCGAGGGGACTTGAAACAGGTAAATCCACACATCGTTGAGACCAAAGTCGACGATTGGCGTGTACACAAAAGCGTTGGGTAGTGACGTATGGCGCGAAAGTTGGGACCCCTTGATTTGATGCAAACTCAACACCTGATCTCGTGTTGTGCTCTCCCCTTTGCGAACACCGAGAATTAGAACGACTTCGCCATAGTCAGCCACTTTCTCAAGTATGAATCGATTCGCTGGCTGAATCTTCATCCGATCGGTGCACCAACGAAATTTCGAGTACGGAGCCCCATACCCCTTGCCGATGAGGTTCACCCAAAACGTCTCGTCCGTTTTCGGTGTGACAATGTGCGTTTGAAACGGCATCCCTGATTTTCGGGCAGCCTGTTCAATTCGATCCAAGGTGCTCGTAATGTAATCCACAATCACAGGGGTTTCCACCAGCGTGTCGGACGTGATGACGTAAACTGGTTTTTGCCGTTGTTCAGGCGGAAGTTCTTCGAGGGCATACCATATCAGTTGAAGCGCCGTCGTTGAGTCCTTTCCGCCGCTATAGCCCACTACCCATGGACGTGAATCGGAGAGATAAACCTCCTGGATTCCTTGATGAATGTCTGCAACGGTACGATTATTAAAAATGGAATACGCTTTTTCATCGGTCTCCTTAGCCATTGGATAATCTCCTTGGTGTTGATTCGTATTGAAGTTGTTTTAAGTATAGCAAAAAATCAGAGCGAGTTCAATAAAGATTCATTCAAACGGCTTTCAACCCCCTTTTTTTTCAAAACGCGCTTGAAAATCTCCATTCAAAGTTTTAATGCGCTCAGCACAAGTATTAGTTACCCGATTCATTGAGGTGTTACGCTATCCGGCGATGAACTGCTGAACCAGGAGGCTTTCGGTGTTCAAATACCTAAATATTAGTTGATATAAAACGCCTGCATGATACAGCTCAGATGTGGTATAATATACACGAAAAACGTAGGATTATTGTAACCGTCGAAAGGACAAATCACCTAGACGTTCCATCTAAATCACCAGAGAGGATAAAATGACACAAAAACGAAGTTACAAAAACCCGTACCACCAGACTCAATCCGAACTCGCTGAATGGCTCGCCATGTTTGCGCAGGACTATGGCACAACCGAAGTCGCTGACGCGCTTGTCGAGCGATATCCGGAGCGATCTACAGGCGATCCAAAAGCCGACCGTCGATTGGCGAAAGAAGCCATCTGCACCGTCAACCCGAACGACAGCCGATACAACGCCGAAAAGTGGGCTAAGCAATATAGGCTAATGCAGGCTAATTATGCTACGGCACGAGAAAAGCACCTCCGGCAACTCGAATCCAAGTCTGTGACTGCGTTGAACGCCGCATTTGACAATCTGGAATCTACAATTTCATCCCTTAGCCCAAAAGAACAAATCTCGCTCGTTCCCAAAGCGTTGCTAACGCTGAATCAAGCCGTCAAGAACATCAAACCGCCTCTCCCAGCAGTCGTGCAAGACAACCATGACGAGGACACGGTAGCGGAAGCGCAATTGGTTGAATCGCAGTCACCAGAATCAGAATCTGAGATCATTGAAAACGCAATAGAAGTGATAAACAAAACAGCAGCCGAAGTCGAAGCGCACGGTATGCTGCGCCGAGGCAAAAGCTTCGATGAAATAACTGCGGAGACCGGCGTCACTGAAGATGAGTTGAAAGAATGGATGTTGCGTCAACGCGTCGAGCACGAGGTACTCGGTATGTACAAAAACGGTGTGGATCCAACGGAAATTCAGCGGCGAACCAAGCTTGACTATGGTTACATTGACAGCATTATAGAGAACGCTGTCTTCCGTAGAATATGCGGTGATTACATCTCAAATGATAATGATCGAGAGTTCCACGACAGAACTCGAGCGCTTTTAAAGAATGGCGATGATTTTGACGTTGAATCGGATGGGGACCGTAATTTCAATTGAACCGTCAAAACGTAAATATATCATGGAAACTATAGTAATTTTTTTCAACGACAGTGAGGGGTAATCGGAAGAAACCGAGTTTTTTTGAAAAACTCGGTTTCTTTGCGTGCTGTCTGTGCGGGGCATTGCTAGTCCATCTAACTTCTCGAAAGGAGCCTCACATGCGCTTAGAAGGTAGAATTGCCGTTGTTACCGGTGGTGGCGGCGGGATGGGGCGCGGTATATGCGCGTGCCTCGCACGAGAAGGTGCGGATATAGTTGTGTCGGACATAAACTTGGACGCCGCGAGGCGTTGTGTCGAAATGATAGAGGACACGGGTCGGCGCGGACTTGCGGTTCGGTCAGATGTGACGAGTGAGGATGACTGCAAAGATTTAGTGAATGAGGCGCGGAATGCGTTCGGGAACCTGGACATCCTTGTGAATAACGCCGGACATTTCGGCGAGCAGTTAGGGCTGCCCTTCACGAACCAGACCGAGGCGGACTGGGACGACAACTATGCCGTCAACGTCAAAGGTCCGTTTTTCCTCTGCAAAGCCGTTGCACCGCATATGATGGAACGAAAGTATGGGAAGATAATCAACATCTCCTCCATCGCGGCAAAGCGAGACCCACAAGTTTTGCCAGCCTATGCGGCAGCGAAAAACGCCCTTTTGAACCTGACACGATTGGTAGCCAAGGATCTCGGTCCCCACAATATCAATGTGAATGCGGTCTGTCCGGGCTTGGTCTGGACCGCGTTCTGGCGGAAACTCGCCCCGCTCGTCGCGCGAGACAATTCCGATTACACTGACCTTGAGCCGCGTCAGGTGTTCGACCTTTGGGTGAAACAGAACACTCCTCTTCAGCGAGAGCAGACGCCGGAGGATATCGGCAACCTGGTGGCGTTCTTGGCATCGGAGGAGGCGCGGAACATCACCGGTCAGAGCATCCATGTCGATGGTGGAACATCCATGAGCTAGCCAACGCAACCCCCATTAGGTTTAAGACGCTCTTACGGTTTGAGATGTCCTTTGCTCAACAGTCTAGCCACAACGAAAGTTGGAGAATGACAACCCAATCGCCGCCCATGCGGGCGAGAGGACGTTCCGAAGGAACCGGGGTAGCGCATAATCCACCGTCCCCTAGAGTAAAATTTTCTTCACAAAGTCGCAGAAATGTCATAAATTTGTAACATCTGAGTGTTACACTTACAACGTCCATGAAGTGGAGGTGTTATGCAAACCCATTTTCAGGGAGGTGCGAGCCTCCTAAGTATTCTTAGTGTAAAGATCGTGTTCTGCGGTTTCGACCGATGGAAGAGAGGTGAGTGGTTTATCATGTATTATCGATTCAGATGGATCGGCATACTTGCGCTCCTGTCGAGCGTGTTTTTCAGCGGTTGTGGCGACGATTCCTATTTGATTGAAGTGGATGGTTCTAGCACCGTCTTCCCTATCACCGAAGCGGTGGCTGAAGAATTCCAGAAAGAAAACCGCAAACTCAGAGTTACTGTTGGTATTTCCGGAACCGGCGGCGGGTTTAAGCAATTCGGGCGGGGCGAAACCGACGTGACCAATGCGTCGCGTCCTATCAAACCGACCGAGGTGGAATTGTGCAAGAAGAACGGCATCGAATACATTGAACTGCCGGTGGCATTCGACGGATTGGCGGTTACAATCAACCCGAAAAATGATTGGGTGGATTACTTGACCGTTGCGGAACTCAAAAAGCTTTGGGAGCCGGAGTCACAGGGACAAATCATGTATTGGAATCAGATTCGACCTGAGTGGCCCAAAAAGAAGATCTCACTGGCTGGTCCGGGGGCGGATTCTGGCTCCTATGACTACTTTACGAAAGCCGTCTGTGGCGAAGAGGGAGCGAGTCGCGGCGATTTTGTCGTTAGCGAAGATGACAATGTGCTTGTGCAGGCGGTCGCCTATGACCGGTACGCGCTCGGGGTCTTTGGACTCGCCTACTACGAAGCGAATCGGGATATTCTGAAGCTCGTACCGATTGATGATGAAAAATCGGACAACGGCGACGGCCCAATCGTACCCTCACTTGAAACGGTCAAGAATGCGACCTATCAGCCGCTCTCAAGGCCAATTTTCATTTACGTAAGCAAGCAGTCCGCTGATCGTCCTGAGGTTGAGAGATTTGTTGAGTTCTATCTAAAGCACGCGAAAACATTGACGGAGGAAGTTGACTACATTCCGCTGCCGGACGAGACATACCAACTCATCCGGCAGCGTTTCCAAAACCGCGTCACCGGTTCAGTCTTCGGCGGTAAAGGCTCGACAACGGGTGTCTCGATTGATGACGTGCTCCGCGGTGACATGAATTAAGGGACTCTCAGTATTTCGTGGTCGAACAACGATGGGGTTCCTTTCGATTTTTCATCGAACCCCTCAATTGCGATGACCGATTCCTATGAAAACCAAGCAGAAAAAGCTATCTCGAATCATCGAGCAAATCATTGAACGAATCATTGAACGGAGCCTTTTGGCTTGTGGACTGCTCTCAATTTTAACGACCGTTGGCATCATCGGCGTGCTCTTGTTCGAGACAATCGCCTTTTTCGAGGAGGTTTCGGTCTTCGATTTTCTAACCGGCACAGAGTGGGCACCGCTCTCCGTCAACAAACGGTTCGGAGTGCTTCCGCTCCTGTCAGGGACTGTCTTAACGTCGCTAATCGCCATGCTCATGGCGGTGCCACTAGGAATATTGACAGCAATCTTCCTGAGCGAATACGCGCCAGATAGGCTGCGGCGCGTGTTGAAACCCATCTTGGAGATATTGGCTGGCGTTCCCACAATTGTCTATGGCTACTTTGCCCTGCTATTTGTCACGCCGCTTTTGCAGCGTTTTATTCCTTCTCTTGAAGGGTTTAACGCGCTTTCGCCCGGCATTGTAATGGGCATCATGATCTTACCGCTGGTCTCGTCGTTAAGCGAGGATGCGATGTTTGCCGTGCCACGGAGTTTGCGAGATGCAGCCTATGCGTTGGGGTCTTCGCGTCTTCAGGTAGCTTGGCGGGTAGTTGTACCAGCAGCGTTCTCCGGTATCACGGCATCTTTTGTTATCGCAGTTTCGCGCGCCATCGGTGAGACGATGTTGGTTTCAATCGCAGCGGGCCAGAAAGCCAATCTCACGTTTAACCCGTTGGTCGCCATTGAGACGATAACTACCTACATCGTTCAGGTCAGTTTGGGTGACACGCCGAGCGGCACGCTTGAATACCGAACGATTTTTGCGGTGGGTATGGTTCTGTTTCTTTCAACTTTTGTACTCAACATCTTCGCCGACCGGATGCGCCAGCGCTTTAGGGAAAGGTACGAATGACCTCAAGAACGCAACTCAAAACGCTACTCAACCGACAAAAGTGGAACGATCGAATCTTTCAGCTTGTTGCAGCAATCGGCGTGTTGATTGCGCTTATAACATTGGGAGCGTTGCTCATTGATGCGCTAATCGACGGAGTTCCACGACTCGGTTGGGAATTTCTCACCAGCTTTCCCTCCCGAAAGCCGGCAGAAGCTGGAATTTTCTCGGCGTTGGTCGGAAGTGTGTACCTGATTATCCTAACCGCGTTAATTGGCGTCCCGATAGGTGTGGGCGCCGCAATCTATCTTGAAGAATATACAAATCAATCAAGTCGTATCAGTCGCATCATTGAAGTGAATGTCGCCAATTTAGCAGGGGTCCCTTCGATTATCTATGGGCTCTTAGGTTTGGGACTATTTGTCAGGGCAATGCGCTTGGATAAGAGCCTTCTAGCGGGGGCGTTAACATTGGTGTTACTGGTGCTTCCGATTGTCATAATTGCCGCTCGCGAGGCAATTCGGTCAGTGCCGGATACCATCCGCGAAGCGGCATACGCATTAGGCGCCTCACGTTGGCAGACGATAAGTCACCATGTCTTGCCCATGGCATTTCCGGGGATTCTCACCGGCGTAATCCTTGCAATTTCCCGTGCGATTGGTGAGACCGCTCCATTGATTACAATCGGGGCACTGACCTATGTCCCGTTTCTGCCTGACGACCCGCTCTCTTCATTTTCGGCGTTACCCATTCAGATATTCAATTGGGTTTCCCGACCACAGAAAGATTTTCACATTAACGCCGCAGCAGGAATTGTTGTCCTGTTGGCGGTGACGCTGCTCTTGAATGCGCTCGCTATCTTTTTGCGCAACCGTTATCAGAAACAATACCTGTGAGGCAACGATGAAAGACTCGCAAGCCGAAAAAGTACACTCCATCTTGAATGTGCAAAATGTCAACGCTTGGTATAGCACAACACCGGCGCTGAAAGATATTTCGTTTGATATTGAACGTTACAAAGTGACCGCGTTGATTGGTCCATCCGGATGTGGCAAGAGTACGCTCATCCGCTGCTTCAATCGGATGAACGACTTCATCCCCACTTTTAAGCTGGCGGGACAGATCCTCTTGGAAGGCGAGGATCTTTATTCTCCCGCAATCGATCCGGTTGAGGTGCGTTTGCGGCTTGGGATGGTCTTTCAGAAGCAGAACCCGTTTCCAAAATCGATCTATGACAATGTGGCTTATGGTCCTAAAATTTCAGGAGTCCGCAACCGTCTTGAGCTTGACACGATTGTTGAAGAGAGTCTCAAAAAGGCTGCGCTTTGGAATGAAGTAAAGGACAAGCTCAAAGACAACGCGTACGCACTTTCCGGTGGACAACAACAGCGGCTATGCATCGCCAGGACTTTGGCGATTGAACCCGAGGTGTTGTTGCTTGATGAGCCGTGTTCAGCTCTCGATCCAATCGCCACGGGTAAAATCGAGGAACTGATTCTGGAACTGAAAGACAACTATACAGTTCTAATCGTCACGCACAACATGCAGCAGGCGGCGCGCGTCTCTGATTTTACCGCTTTCCTTTACCTCGGCGAACTGATTGAGTTCGGTGTTACGGAAAAAATATTCACCAAACCGGGGGATTCTCGGACGGAAGCTTACATCACAGGCAAGTTTGGTTAATTGGTCATAAACTTCTGGGGGCAATCGGTCTGAATGACTATTCATCACGTAGGCATTACCGACCACGCATTCACTTAATGAGCCCAGAAATCTCTTGATGGACGGGATGAGCGATACTAAAATCATCCAGTGAAAGGAGGTGCCACAATGCAGCGCCACTTTGAACTCGAATTAAAGGAACTCCAACAGAAACTGCTCCGACTCGGGGGGTTGGCAGAAGATATGCTGCGCCGAGCGGTAGAGTCCGTTCTCAACCGCGACGTGGAACTTGCTCACGCTGTCATTGACGATGATGACGAAGCCGATGCACTTGAGAATGAGATCGAAGAATACTGCATCCAGCTCATCGCGCTCCATCAGCCCGCAGCGTCAGATGTCCGTTTTCTCACGATGGCGATGAAGATAAACCGCGACCTAGAGCGAATGGCGGATAAGTCGGTCGATATCGCGCAGCGAAGCCTTGAATTGATGCAGGATGCACCCGTTAAACCGTTTATCGATCTGCCCCGCGTCGCAGGGATTGTTCAGGAGATGGTGAAAGACTCGCTTGATGCCTTTGTAAACCGCGACGCTGTCTTAGCGCAAGAGGTTCGGGAACGAGATGAGCAAGTGGACGCCATCTACGACCAGACCTTGCGCGAACTGTTGACTTACATGATTGAGCGACCTGAACTCATCCGCCCTGGTATCAGCACCTTGCTGCTCTTCCGCCATTTGGAGCGGATTGGCGATTTGGCGGCAAATATCGGCGAAGAGGTGTATTACCTCGTTGAAGGCGATGTGATTCGGCATCCGGGCGCCTTGAAGCATAAGGACAATTCAGTATAGTTGTGACGGGAGCTACACTTTGAACCAATAACCGACTCCATGCACGGTCTCAATGAGATCGCCAAAATCTCCCAATTTGCGTCGCAACCGGCTGATGTGCGTGTCTATCGTGCGATCCACGCCGTAGTACTCCTGTCCCCAAACCACTTCCATCAAAATACTACGGGTAAAGACACGGCCCGGTGCCCCGACGAATAACGACAGCATCTTGAACTAAGTAGAAGTCAGATCGATTTACCCCGCTTCACTGAAGCCATGAAGTTTTTCCAGATCGATTGTCAATCCGTTGACACGAAGTTTTGAGGTAGAAGATGCGTTTCGATCGCCGGCAATGCGACTAGGTATGGCTTGAACCCGCAGGACAACTTCTCTGAGGCTGAAGGGTTTGGTGATGTAATCGTCCGCTCCCAACTCCAGCCCAACAATCCGATCTGCCTCCTCTCCTTTCGCTGTCAACATCACCACAGGAATCCGTTGTGTTTCCGGATTGCGCTTCAACCCGATGCGCCACATGATTGAAATGACGGCACAACTGTGCGAGCTCCCCGGACGTAGAAGTGTGCACACGCGCAGTGACATCGCCTTCTGAAAGTGCCTTCGTGGTTTGAACTAGTTCCTGGATGGGTTTAGCGGTTCGTCCCGCAGCCATGATACTCAAAAGAATCACGCCGACAAGTCCAACGCCGCTTGTCAATACGACGGCGTGATTAAAACGGGCAAGGGCAGCATTGACCTCACGCATGGGCTATCCCGCCCGGTAGATGCCAATCACCTCGCTTTGGCGAAAGACCAGCAGTGCGTAATAACGCAGGGAAGTTTCAATAGTGGTGCTGTATCGATCGGCTATGCTACTTCCACTGGACAAGGCGTCTTGTACATCTAGACGATTACGGCGATTGTCCATCTGGCGCTAAGATTTCCCATCCCGTTCGGTCTCCCCCCACACCGTTCCATCAACCCCGCTAAAGGTCAGGCGCGCCTCGGTGGCTTCTCCAAGTTTGTCTATCAGCGCATCTACTGCCTTGTAATCAAGCGTATCTGGCAGGGGCTTAATCAGAAACTCGCGCGTCAATTTCGATTTAACTCTTAATTCGTCGGTGATTCGCCCATCTAGCATCTGTCTCAGAGCGTGATTCAGGTATTACGAAATTGCCGGCAATATTACCAAGACAATCGCGACATAGTTCCAGATGAATCGCGCACGAATGCGCATATTTAGCCTTCTCTTACCGTTCCGGCGGGTTCAATTGAAAAATGATGCTGAAGAATACATGAGCAAGAAGGATGAGCTAGATTAGCGTTTACTGCAGAACGCGATGAAATACTCTACATGTCGCAGCGATATGGAGAGAAGCGGATGGAGATTCTATAGCAGTTTTACAGGTCGTCGCAGTTACTTGAAACCATCCAAATGGCGGTCTACGGCTGAAATAGAAGCGGCTTGAGGCGCTCGTGTCGGCACAGGTTCCAGGGCATCCTCATTTCTCCACTTCTCGGGCGGAATATAGTGCGTGTAATCACTAATCCTACCATGCGTCCCTGCATAGAGCATAAAATTCGCGCCCATGCGTAGGATTGAAGGCACAAAATCGATCCCGCCCATACCCCTGCCGGGAGCTTCCCAACCGTTGTTATAATCGTCATAACTAATGACAACGGAGAGACGTCCGTTCAACTCAAACGCTGTCATCGGAAGGGTCGGTCGGCTATAGGGATTGGGACTTGCAGGTTGCCCACCGAGCTTAAACGGTTCATTCCAGATTGGGTGATCGTTCGGAATCTTCGTGAGTTCTCTGCCACCCGCCTGAAGGATTATCTCCCGGAACTGTGCGCGCAGAGAACGCGCAAAAGCTCGGACGGATGCGCTACCTTCCCCCATGTCGTCATCAACAAAGATGAAGCCGCCTTTCTCAACGAGGTAACGTCTGAGGTTCCACTTTTCTGCAGGGCGCAGGCGCGCTGCCCGTGTGCCATTCATATAGAGCATGGGTGATTCGTGGATCCCAGGGTCATCAAGAAAAAGCGTTCGACCAGCGATTCTGCCCTTGATGTGCGTGCTATGCGTCATCCATCTCACCAAGAAGTATAGGGCGGTCGGATCAACGCGAAAAAATTCATTCATGCCTCGTTGGCGAAAACGGACATAACAGATATGAAAATAGCCGGTGGGCATACCAGTGCAGGGGTCGGTGTAAATTCGGGCACCTAATTCGTTCGCCTTGAGTGGAACCATTAGTTGATTTCCCAATCGAATCTGGCGGTTCAAAGCATTGAGCGCAGAAGGCTCGGCGTCAGTTGCATCAAGTAGGGATTGGATTCCTGATGCCATACGGTGGCGGCTCTGCCCAATCGGAATGTCGTGGTGTGCACCGCTAATTCCACGATGGGTCAACCGGTAAACACTGCCGCCTCCGTCCGGAACAGACGTAGAAGATTCTAACACCCCTGGAGATTCGGAGTCGGGGAGATTGACATGGGTGATTAGGTTGGTAGTTGGTTGATCGGGGTCGACAATCCTTGGTCGGTTTGGGTTGGGAGGTGAGTCGAGCTGTAGGCGGCGATTGGAAAATTCAATTTCCTGCTCACTGGTAACGCGAGGGCTTCTGAAGGTCACCGCTGTTGTGACACGGGGGGTTGGTTGCACTCGGTCGACAGCAGTCATTGATTGAGTGGGAACGGTAGGCTTGGTGATAGGCTTGATCATCGGTTTGCGGATTTTCGGCTTAGGAGGGTTAGCTGGTCGCAGAATGCTTGCGTCAATGAGATCACGAAACGTTCGCGTCTGAGTTACTAAAAACACACCCAAGACAAAAGCAATCAAGAGGTGAATCAGAAGGGAGACGATAAACGATTGAGAAGTCGTCCTAAAGTGTGACACTTGACACCCGCCTTACTCACGTTTCAAAGATTTTCTTCACCGTAGATTCCTATTCTGCGGTATCGTTCATATCGCTGCTGAAGTAACACATCGAGATCGAGTTGCATCAACTCTTTCAGATGTTTCCGAATCGCAGATTTGACACGCTTGGTAGCCAACGAGACATCGCGATGTGCCCCACCAATCGGTTCACGGATGATTCCATCAATAATGCCGAATTCCAGCAGATCCGCTGCGGTGGGTTTCAGAGCTTCTGCGGCGTCAGGAGCGTGCGCCCCATCGTCCTTCCACACGATACCGCTGCACGCTTCTGGCGGCGCGACGCAATAGATGGAGTATTCCATCATTAGCACCCGATCGCCCATTGCGATGGCTATCGCTCCTCCACTACCTCCCTCACCAATCACTACGACAATCATTGGCACCTGTAAACGAGACATCTCCGCCAAATTTTCCGCAATCGCCATCGCTTGTCCACGCTCTTCCGAGCCTCTATCGAAATGAGCAGCGGGCGTGTCGACAAAGCTGATTACGGGGCGATTAAACTTTTCAGCAAATTTCATTAACCGCCGTGCCTTGCGATACCCCTCTGGGTGGGGCATTCCAAAATTGACCGCTTGTCGCTCTTTAAGATTCGTGCCCTTCTGATGGGCAAGATAGACAATTGGCTGCCCATCGAACCAGGCAAGACCGCCAGTCAACGCTCGATCGTCGTCATACAGCTTGTCTCCGTGCAGTTCAATCGGATTATCGAAGAGAGCGTTGACATATATCGGGGTTTGTGGGCGTTCTTCATGTCTCGCCAGCCAAACTTTATTCCACCGAGTAAGTTTCTGGAAGGTTTGCCGGGTAAATCGATTAGAATCAACTTCGAGAGCTCTAATATTTTCAGTAATGCTCGACTCTGGATTTGCTTCGGCAAAGGCTTTCAGGTCTGCAATGTGTTGATCTAACTCGATGAGTGGTTTTTCAAAGTCCAAATTTTTTGAGCGCATAATCTCAATCTCTTATTTTATTGCAAATTGTTTGCCCGGCAACTGCTCGACGACTCCTTTTAGTTCAAGGGTGAGGAGAATACTGGATACTCGGTTAATCGGGAGTTGCGATGCCCGAACAATCTGATCGATGTGTGAGGTGGGGGAATCAATTGCTGAGAGAACTACCCCTTCATCTGGGGTCAGTTGTACAGAGGGAGCCGGGGGAGCGTCCAATACATCCTCTGACTGAGATAAATTCTCCAACGTTAACTGGCGTGGATGGCTAATTGTTGAAAGCGGGGGCGGCTCCTGATCGCGGCTTTGAGAGGATGGGGGTATTGAGGCTGCCAATTCCACATAGTTCTGGGGTAGTCCATCAAAAAGATCGTCTACCGAGTGGATGAGCGTGGCGCCCTCATTGATAAGTCTGTGCGTACCTTGAGAAAGCTTTGAGAATATTTGTCCTGGCACCGCAAAAACTTCGCGTCCTTGTTCAGCGGCGAGCCGAGCGGTAATCAACGATCCACTGCGTTCAGATGCTTCAACAACGAGAGTTCCATAGGTTAGACCGCTGATGACGCGATTTCGAAGCGGAAAGTTGGTTCCCATCGGTGGCACCGTCATCGGGAACTCAGAGATAAGAGCGCCGCCGGATTCGAGGATCTCATCTGCGAGGTCTCGATTTTCCTCTGGGTATATGTGACTCAATCCATTTCCCATCACGGCGATTGTTCGGCCGCCTGCTTCTAGTGCACCCCGGTGTGCGGAGGTATCAATGCCGCGTGCAAACCCACTGACGATGGTGACCCCTCGTGCTGCAAGCAGCTGGCTAAGTTGATGACAGGTCGTTCTCCCATAAAGGGTGGGACTCCGCGACCCCACGATCGCGATGCTCAACGTGTCTTGCGAAGGCAACTGCCTCTTGATATAAAGTAATAGCGGTGGGTCATCAATCTGCTTGAGAAGTGGTGGATAAGTTTCATCCTCAAACGTAACGATGTGGCACTGATGAGATTGAATGAGTTCAAGTTCGCGATTCAAGGAGACCCGTGACCTGCCGTTGACCAGTCGTTGCCGCGCATTACGTGTCAGTCCATCAATTTGAGCTAATTCCTCCGATGTTGCAGTCAAAGCCCTCTGAGCGGATCCAAAAGCCGCCAACAAACATCTAATCGTTTGATTCCCAACACCGGGGATGATGCTGAGATGAATCAAGCTCTTCACTTCATCAGATAACATCATCTACGGTTCTCACTGGGCAGATGTTTCTGGTACAGATGCTTCTTCGAGGGGCAGAGCATAATAGACTTCAATCTCTTGAATTTTTCGGTCACGAACAACCGGCGCACCGCCATCCGTCACGGTTCTTCTTTTCTCACCCCCCACCCGGCGGGATTCCCATCGGCGTGGGACTCTGAGGCGGACTTTGCGAGTCGTAATTGGTTCCTTACTGGTATATTTGTATTCGGGTCTCATGTGGTCTCTCACACTTCGGACCGTCTTCCATTTCCCGTTCTCATCTTCGTACTGGATTTCGAAAAATTCCAGTTGTCCTTCTCTGGCTTTCACAACAACCCGTTGGACCTGCTGCGGTTTGCCCCATTGAAGGACAGCCTGACTGTATTCATCAGCTTCCGCGTATGAATCCGGATTGTTCGGATCATCCCTTATCGGGCTTGTTTCTCCCTCCGAATACATATTGTCATCGTTTATCCTCGAATCGTCCGCCGTTGCAGAGATAGCGATGTTCTCGCTCCACCTGATGGAAGAGGTAGAAGAACTCAAACAGCCGAGGGAAGAAACTACCGTTAGAATTATCAGTGTGGATGTCGCGTAACGCATTTTTTTCCTCCTATTGTAGTTTAATTGCGAATTGCTTACTGCATAAGCAGAACAACTGTTGCAAAAAATGTATATCCCTAACACATGTAGGGTCAAGGTTGTATTGCTGAATTACTCTATTTCAAGAGATCATCCAATTCCTGATCCCGCTCTTCTTCTTCCTGTTTGACTGTGGTTTCCTCAACTGACTTGTAGCCGTAGAGTTCAATCTCATAAAACTTACCCGGCGCGCGGCTGTAACCGAAGCCCACTGCCTGAAAGCCGCCCCGTGCTCTCTCTCGGCGTCGTAGTGCGGCGTCGTCCGTCGTACCTAACACACGGATTCGGACTCTGTCCGTTGGAAAATGCGCCCGTAGCCCTGAGAGCACGATCGGATTTGATTTGGCGCTCTTGACCTCTTTAAGCACCACCCAATCTCTGTTTCCCTTATCCGCCCACACGTCAAACTGCTTCAAGTTCTTCGAATGGATCACAATTCGGCTAATCACCTTTTTTTCGGGTAAGGTGATAAGCGCTTCGGTCGCGGGGGACATTCCGAACACCCCTTCGGCGCCTTCAGGCAATGCTGCTTCCCCAACGGTTCTCACATTGCCATCAATCATTTCAGGGGTTGTCGCCCTAACCCCCTCCATCAGAGCATAGTTTTCACTGATTTCTTGCTTGGACACTAGCTTGCTAGCAATATTGCAGCTCGATAGACAAACCAACAATATAGGTATAAAGCGGTACATCGTTATCACGCTCCTTATGTTTTGTTAGTGTGAGTAGCAGATTTATACATCGTTATGTTTCCAAGTAGTTCCCACCCGGGAGTCCTTCAGTTCGATGTTCAGTTGCGTTAACCGATCACGAATCTTATCCGACATTTCCCAATCTTTACGTTTCCGTGCCTCTTGACGAACATCCACAATGAGTTCCATCAACTGCTCCATTAACATGGTATGGTCACTGCGGGAAACGGTTTTCTGAGAATCGATCCCCAACACCCCGCATAACTCAGTGAGGCTGTGGTAGGCGTTGTCAAGCACCATTATTCCCAGATTCGATTGGTTAGTCTCTGTTTCAGCGAGGAAAAGGTTGACTTCGCCCACGAATTTGAAAATCGCACCCATTGCCCCAGCTGTGTTAAAATCATCATCCATTGCCACCTCAAATTCATTAGACATGGCATCGGTAGATCTTATTAAAGCGGTTTCCGCTTCACTGAGTTCAGCTTCATCAAGCGATATTTCTTGGTAGCGGTCTTGATATTGTCTCAAGTCATCCAGACAGTTGTTCAACCGCCGAATGGCGCTACTCGATTCCTGCAAACTCGTGTCGTTGTAATCAAGTGGATGGCGATGTTGAGCGGAGATTAGGAAGTGACGGATTGCTTCGGGGGAATACTCTCGAAGGGCATCGCGTACTAGAATGAAATTCTGCTCGGATTTCCCCATTCGCCTTCCACCGAATCTCAAGAACGCAACATGCAGCCAGTAGCGAGCAAACGGCTTTCCCGTCGCCAACTCGCTCTGGGCAATCTCATTCTCGTGATGTGGAAATTGCAGGTCTTGCCCCCCTGCGTGAATATCAATTGTTTCGCCGAGATGCTTCATCGCCATTGCCGAGCACTCGATATGCCATCCCGGTCGTCCCCGTCCCCAAGGACTATCCCACCACGGCTCACCGGGTTTTGCCATCTTCCATAAATCGAAATCACGCGGATCCTCTTTCCGTTTATCCACTGCGACCCGGGCTCCCGCGCGCACGTCCTCAGCATCTCGATTCGAAAGCTTGCCATAGTCCGCGAAATGGTTGACGCGGTAATACAAATCTCCATCTCGCTGATATGCAGCACCTTTATCAATCAACGTCTGAAGCAACTCGATAATCTCCGGCACATGATCCGTTGCTCTCGGATGAACATCAGCAGGACGAATCCCAAGCTGTTGTGAGTCTTCAAAGTAAGCTGCGGCATATTTCTGAGCCAGCTGTTTTGCGTCGATATCCCTTTCACTTGCGCGACTGATAATCTTGTCGTCAATGTCCGTCAGATTCTGAACCAATTTGACTTGGTACCCTTGATGTTCGAGATAGCGACGAACAACATCGGAGACAAGGAATGTGCGAGCGTTACCGATGTGAAAGTAATCGTAGACAGTAGGACCACAAGTATACATCAGCACCTTTCTCTTTTGCAAAGGCGTAAATTCTTCCAACCGTCTCGTAAGAGAGTTATAAATCTTTAATGGCATTTTCTTTCCGATTTAGGAATTGTCTGAAAAGTATGACGTATTGCAGCGGCTGCGAAACTGAATCCTAATACCTAACGCTTAACATCTAGGCTGACAATTGCTTGGGCGGCAATGGCTTTCCCTTCGCCAATGAATCCGAGTCCCTCCGACGTAGTAGCTTTAATGTTGATTCGATCGACGGGAATCGCTAGTATGTCCGCAAGTCGCTGGCGCATTTGGGGAATGTAAGCGGCAAGCTTTGGACGTTCAGCAATAAGGGTGCTGTCAACATTTTGGACTGCGTAGTCCTGATCGACTAACACCTTGACCTGCTTCAATAAAACAAGGCTATTGATATCAGCGTATGCTGCATCTGTATCGGGAAAGTGCACGCCAATATCGCCCAACCCCGCTGCTCCCAATATTGCGTCACAAATCGCGTGTGTCAATACATCAGCGTCGGAGTGCCCCAAGAGTCCTAGTATATAGGGAATCTGAACACCACCCAAAATCAATCGTCGATTCTCCACCAGCCGGTGGACATCGTAGCCAATTCCGATACGCATATCTTTGAATTGAAGACGGTCAGCCAACCTTCAATCTTCAACGGTGCTTAGCGTTTCAGCGATGAGGAGGTCTTCTGCGGTCGTAACCTTTAAGTTGCGATGGCTCCCCGCTATCAACCTCACCCTGAAACCGAGTTGTTCGACAAGCGTAGCGTCATCGGTTACGTTCAGCCTCGCCTGTCGAGCGCGTTGGTGCGCTTTCAATAGCAAATCTTTTCTAAAGGACTGGGGGGTCTGCACCGCCCAAAGTCTGCTCCGATTCAGGGTGTCAACGATGAACCCATCCGCATCTGCAACCTTGATAGTATCTTTGACAGGCACAGCAGCAACCGCCGCCCCCCATTCCTCTGCCGCTTCAAGACAGGAGTCGATTATATCGTCAGTGACAAAAGGACGAACCCCATCATGCACGATCACAAAATCAGCATCGCTAGGAAGTGACTGCAAGCCATTGAAAACAGAATCCTGCCGCGTTTCTCCGCCGGGAATGAGATTTGTAACCTTCTGGAAACCGTACGGGACAATCGCAATGGACTGGCACAATTCAAAATCTGATGGATTGACGATGACATGAATCGTATCCACAACAGGATTTTGATCGAAGACGCTAATCGTATGCGTGAGAATCGGTTTTTCCAGCAGTTGCAGATACGGTTTTTTAGTACGACGATGTCCCATCCGGCTTCCGCTGCCAGCTGCGGGAATAAGAACGCTCACCTTCCGATTCATCACGATCCGTTTCACCGAGCTTCCGGCGACTAAAAATCATTCGACCTGCACTGGTTTGCAAAGCTTGGGTAATGACCACTTCAACGGTCTGTCCAATGTAGTGTTTGCCGTTTTCGACAATAACCATCGTGCCGTCATCAAGATAACCAACGCCTTGATTCGGTTCTTTGCCCTCACGAATGACTCGAACCTTAATCTCTTCGCCAGCCACGACAATTGGGCGAATTGCATTTGCGAGCACGTTGATGTTGAGAACGGTTACACCTTGGAGTTCAGCGACCTTATTCAAATTGAAGTCGTTCGTGATAATTTTCGCCTGAATCTTCCGAGCGAGATGAACCAATTTTGCATCAACTTCTGCCACATCGGGGAAATCGTCCTCCGTCATCTCAACATTGATATTCGGATTCCGCTGTAAATCCTCCAGAATCTCGAAGCCGCGTCTACCCTTGTTCCGGCGAAGTGGATCCGGAGAATCGGCGATATGTTGCAGTTCATTGAGTACAAATCGCGGAACCACAACGATACCATCAATAAACCCCGTGTCGCAGATGTCACGAATTCGGCCATCAATAATAACACTCGTATCCAGAATCTTGAAAGCCGGAGAATTGGATTGTATGCCCTGTGCCGTTAGAGAAAACAAGCCAAAAGCCTCTCGCCTTCGATAGATAATCATTATTCCTATATAACCAAATAAAAGCGTAATGCAGGCTTTGACTAGGTTTGTGATATTGGTTGTTTGGGAAACGATATAAATCATTAGGGCAGCCACAATCAACCCAAATACCAATCCGACCAGACAAGCGAAAAGATCCCGTAACATTGACCGCCGTATTAATGATTCGGCACCGACTAAGGTGGCAGCTAGGACAAGCCCCGTACCGCCTCCCTTCAAATCTCCCGTGAGAAAGCCAAAAATAAACCCAAATAAAATAAAGGAGGCCCGGATGAACCAAATTTGCATCGGAGTCACCCACTTTCATATGATTATGATATTGTTTATAGTAATGCGCTGAGTGCGCCATAAAGATCCTTCACTCCAACTAAGTTAATATCTTGCTTTAACTCCAAGTTATTGCGGTTGTATTCGGGGAAAATTGCCCGATTAAAGCCCAGTTTTGCAGCCTCTCCCAACCGCTTCTCAATATGTGAAACGGGACGAACTTCCCCACCCAAACCGACCTCTCCAATGATTACAGTGCGAGGATCGATGGCGATATCTCGATGGTTTGATGTGATTGCGATGGCAGTACCAAGGTCAACCCCCGGTTCATCCAACCGCATACCACCGGTGATATTGACAAAGACATCTGACCCGCCAATGTCAAGCCCCACCCGTTTCTGCAGCACAGCGATGAGCAGAGCTATGCGATGACGGTCCACCCCTGTCGCAGTGTTGCGCGGAATCCCAGAGCTTGCCGGTGAAACCAGAGCTTGAAGTTCTAAAAGTAGGGGGCGCGTTCCCTCAATGCTCGATACGACAACTGATCCAGAGGTATTTTCCTGCCGCTCACTAATGAATAACGCTGACGGGTTCTTGACCTCAACAAGCCCGCTGCTCAACATTTCAAAAATACCGATCTCGTTGGTCGATCCAAATCGGTTTTTCACGGCGCGCAGCACACGATAAATGAGCCGGCTTTCGCCCTCAAAATAAAGAACTGTATCAACCATGTGTTCCAAAACGCGAGGACCCGCTAAAGCCCCCTCCTTTGTCACATGTCCTACGAGCACGATTGGGACGTTCTTGTTTTTAGCGGTAACCAGGAGTTGGACTGCACTCTCACGAACCTGAGTGATGCTGCCGGGCGCTGATTGTACTTCCGGAGCGTAGACGGCTTGAATGGAATCGATAATGACAATATAAGGCTGAAGGGACGCAATATGCGCTTCAATTTGTTCAAGATTATTTTCACATAAAACATACAGAGAATCAGAGGTAATGCCAAGACGGTTTGCCCTCAACTTCATCTGCGTGACGGACTCCTCGCCAGAGACATAGAGCACAATCCCATAGATGCGGCTAAGAGCATCACTTGCTTGTAACAAGAGCGTGGATTTTCCAATGCCTGGATCTCCGCCAATGAGCACAACAGACCCCGGCACAAATCCCCCGCCAAGTACCCGATCAAATTCCCCAATGCCTGTTAGGAGGCGATCTTCCTCACTTGCGGTGATTTGCGTAATCGGCTCAGGGAGGCTCGTCGGCTGACCCAAGTGTCGATGTGGCGTCTTTGGCGGTGAAGTTTTCTGGACTTCCTCTACTAGGGTATTCCACTGCTCACACGCTGGACAGCGGCCGAGCCATTTCACTGAGCTGTGACCACACTCACGACATACGAATTGGCGACGTTCTTTTGACATTTTAGGGATTAGTGCACGATGTTTGATGGTCTTTGGCATTGAGCCGCGTGTCAGTCGGTTACCATTTTTTTGCTGAAAGCCGAAATCCGACTGTGTAACGGATATCATCGGTCAGGTTCTCCGCGCCGATTATCATATGTCCATAAGGAAAAACCCGCCATGATAATTCCGTATTGAGCTCGGGTCGCTCGCCTGTCAAGCGAGTCCCTTCAAGAGTGATACCGAGTTTTTTCGAGAGTAACCACACATCAAACCCCACCCCAACCGTTGAACGCATGAACCCCAAGCGCCCGCGTAAATGGTCGTTGAAATCATAACCGTATTGAAGTTCAAACTTCACATCTTCCTCACGGACGCCAAAGCCTAATCGAAACCGCTGATTATGGGCAGGCAATAACAGAACCGCTAGCTCGTTATGGAGGTGCTCTTCGAGGCTTACATATCGGAGTTCGTAATCCCAAGCCACATCCGGAGCCTTAAATCTTTCAGACTTTTCATTGAATGCTTGGAACAGGTCTCTGATCTCGACAATTGTTTCATCCGCCGTTTGCAACACACTCCGTGCTTCATTGAGCGCATCTGGCCTGCTGATCAGCGCTGCAACGCTCCCATCTCCACTTTGCACTTTATCCAGCAGTTGGGCGAAATTTTCGCGCAGTCCATCCAAATTATCAGTGACGGCTGTAAGATTTTCTAGCAGTCGGTCAATCTTTGGAGCTTCAGAATCAACAACTTCCCTGCTTTTCAGAATAAGGCTCGACATCTCAGATTTCAGTGTGGAGAGATCCGTGTGAAGTTTTTGGGACGTTTTTCGAAAATTGGAAGAACTCACGTGCAAGTCATCAATAATCTCGTCAACGGTCCCCGAGTTGCGGTCAATTAAACTAAGCACAGACTGTGCAATATCTCCCGCATCACTGCTGAGTGCTAGAGAATCGCTTTCCAACTGTTCGAGCAAGCGATTGAGCCGGGTAAAGATTTGTTGCAAGCGCGAATCATTATCTGATGCAAGCCGATTAAGGGTTGCCACGGATTTCTCCGTGTTTCTGACGACCGTTTCTAGCGCCTTACGGGTTTGATTGACCAATTCCCGTATTTCTGTAATCCCCTCACTGACGCCGGTTTGATTCGATTCGATTAGTGTATGGGTAGACTGAGCAACTTGTGTAGCGCGCGTGACAGCTTGCTCCGCGATTTCAAGGAGGTCTACGATACTCAATGGGTCTTCGCCAATCAAAGGGAGGTCCTCTAGTTGTAGAAGCCGATTTCCGACAGGACCGTTCCTGATGTCAATGTAGGTTTCACCCACAAATCCGATTGTACCAATCCTGACTCTACAGCCCTGGCGTAGCCGCTGAAACGCCTCCTT
Source organism: Candidatus Poribacteria bacterium (assembly GCA_965198175.1). Lineage (GTDB taxonomy): Bacteria > Poribacteria > WGA-4E > WGA-4E > PCPOR2b > JAPPKS01. The sequence goes on along the minus strand of OZ240245.1, from coordinate 3,192,330 downwards.
GACTCGCATTTGGATTTCAATTTTATTCTCGTCCGCTTTAAGCTCAATCCCCGTAATTCTGCCAACCTTTACACCTGACAAATGAACCCCCGCGCCTACGTGGAGGTCATTGACTGTCCCAAATTGAACGCGTAAAACGTCGCCGCTTACACTCCACGGCCAATTCGATGCATTGAAAAGCAAAACGATAAGTAAAGCCAGACCGATGACAGCGACGAACCCCACCTTGACTTGCTCATTCCATCTAGCCACCAATGCCCCCTTTGAACTGACGGTTGCCGTCACTCAGAAATAAATGCTTGCAGGATTGGGCTATCAATCTTCCGAATTTCAGCGAGAGATCCGGATGCAATAACTTGCCCCGCGTGTATCATTGCCATCCTTGTCCCAACTGAGAAGGCGCTATCCATGTCATGGGTCACAACAACCGACGTGACCTTGAGTTTCGCATGGAGGTCCCGGATTAACCGATTGATTTCGGATCCTGTAATGGGGTCCAATCCGGTCGTCGGCTCATCATAGAGAATCACTTCCGGATTAAATGCAATCGCACGCGCAAGACCGACACGTTTTCGCATGCCCCCACTCAGTTCTGCAGGTCTCAGTTTCTGAACACCGTCAAGATCGACCAAATGGAGCTTTTCCGCGACAATCCCCCCAATTTCTCGTTTGCTGAGATTTGTATGTTGGGACAGCATGAAGCCAACATTTTCTTCAACCGTCATCGAATCAAAGAGTGCCGCTGATTGGAAAAGTATACCAATCTTTCGGCGAATCCGCTTTAAATCTTTGAGGTTGGAAATCTCCTCACCATCAATCCGGATTTCTCCAACGTCTGGCTTCAGCAGCCCGGTAACTAGCTTGAGCAAAACGCTTTTTCCACATCCACTTCGCCCAATAACAATCGACGTTTCACCACGAGGAATGTGGAGGTTCAAACCGCTGAGAACCTCCTTGTCTCCAAAGCATTTCCACAAATTTTCAATGTGAATCATTCGATCATTACCTGAAACAGACTTAGGACTGATAACTTCATGGTACAAACAAGCACCGCGTAGCGTTGGCTTTCACCAGATTGTATAGAGCACATGGTTCAGAACAAAGTCCAGAATCAGAATGGCAATCAGAGAAGTGACTGCTGAACCTGTTGTCGCTTTACCGACACCCTCTGCACCTCCGGCTGAAGAGATTGTAAATCCCTTATAGCATCCTACAGACGCGATTGCCATCCCAAACGTTGATGATTTGATGAGGCTTACAACAACACTGTTAATGTAGATGTAAGCGCGAGCCTGCTCTAAAAAAAAATTACCGTTCATTTTGACGGGTAAAATATAAACGGCAGTGAAATACCCTCCTACAATCCCGAAGACAATCGAAAACGTCGTCAGGAGTGGAAGCATGATTGCACAAGCGAGAAAGCGCGGAACAACGAGGTATTTCACCGGGCTAGTCGCCATTACATCCAACGCGTCAATCTGCTCGGTCACCTTCATCGTGCCAAGCTCTGCCGTGATTGAGGCGCCGATACGCCCTGCCAAAATAAAAGCCGTGACCATGGGACCTAGCTCTTTAACGACCGATACGCTGACAAATCTGCCGACAGAGCCTTCCGCTGAAAGATCCTTCAGTTGGTGATACCCCTGCGTCGCCAATACCATGCCTGTGAAGATTCCGGAAACCAATACGACTGGCAGTGAGTTAACACCAACCAGCAATAACTGTCGAACAAGCAGGTTAAATTGGAATGGGCGTCTGAAAATTAGAGATAGGGTTGAACAGACAAACGCAACCGCGCTTCCAATTTCATACAGTTTCTTGAATATCCAACCACCCACATAATCAGCAAGACGGATTAAAACCGAGCGACGACACGTTTGGGTTGAGAGTGATTGTTCCTCGACATTGCCAATCGGTATCATAAAATCTCAAATCAACAACCGTTAGTTGAGAATAATACTGAATTGTGGAGGGTTGCGCTCCCCCAAATTTAGGTTCAGTGACAGCTACTAATCGCTTTAAACGGGGATATCGGAAAATCGCATCAGCTTCTTATGAAATTCCAACTGAATCGTTCCGGTTGGTCCATTTCGCTGCTTTTTGATAATCAGATCGGCGAGCCCCTGATCTTCTTCGGTCTGATCGTCATAATAGTCTTCTCTATACAAGAAAGCAACCACATCGGCATCTTGCTCGATTGCGCCGGATTCTCTCAGATCAGAGAGTTGAGGTCGTTTATCCGGGCGTCTTTCGACTTCACGGCTCAGTTGGGAACAAGCAATAATCGGAACATCTAACTCCCAAGCAAGGGTTTTGAGAGAGCGTGAAATATCAGAAATCTCTTCCACTCGTCCATAGTATTTACTGGACCCACTAAGCAACTGCAAGTAGTCCACGATTATAACGGCGAGATCTTCGCGCTCGCCTTTCAATCGTCTACCTTCGGCGCGCAATTCCTGTACGGTTAAGCCTCGTGCATCATTGATGAAAATTGGAGCGGAGATTAAGCTGCTTGTTCCTTGTGTCAAGGACTCCCAGTGATCATCGGTCAACTTCCCCGTGCGAAGGCGGCTAAAATCAATTCCTGTCTCAGCGGCGAGCATGCGCATAATCACATGCCTCGCAGGCATCTCAAGGCTAAATATCAAGACCGGGAGGTTATTTCTGGCAATATTTTGGGCGATGTTCAGGACGAGAGTTGACTTGCCCATACTGGGACGTGCCGCGATAATACTCAAATCACCGGGCTGCAACCCTGATGTCATTACATCAAGATGAAAGAAGCCTGTGGGGACGCCGAGAATCTGTTCTTCTTTATAATATAAACTTTCAATCTCCTTTAGGGTCTGTTTAACAAGCGGGGCAATCAACATGGAGCTGCGTCTGGCATCGGCATGACTCAGACGAAATACTTCCTCTTGGGCTTGGCTCAATACATCGCTGAGTTCCCGTTCTTGATCGTTGGCCAGTGTGTCGATCTGCTGACCAGCCCGAACCAACTGGCGCCGCAACCACTTTTCTTGAACAATCTGCGCATAGAGTTCAGTGCTTTCGGTTTCGACAATCTGTGCCTGAAGATCGTACAAGTAAACAGCACCGCCAGCCCGATTCAATTGATCTATCTTTTCAAGCTCATTCGCGACGAGGAGCGGGTCCACTTTGTTATTACGCTCGTAGCTTGAAAGAATCGCCGCGTAAATGAGCTGAAGATCTGTTGTAAAAAAGGGTTCCGACGTATGTCCAATCGCTGATACAACGCGGGGGATGACCGCTCGATCGGTCATCATTGCGCCGAGAACAGCCTCTTCCGCTTCTTTATCATGAAGGGTCTCTGTGGATTCAGAATGCATGGCTCAAAAGAAAAATTAAGGCTTGATTTGAACGTCCGACTTTAATCGGAATCATGTCGAAACGCTATCAGCGAGGCATCGGAGAAACTGATTAACGTCATAAACCTACGGCGAGAGTCAGGATTTTATCTTTGCACAGTTCGCAAACTATGCTTCACGAACAACGAAAACTTGAAGGTTAGCGACGACATCTGCATGAAGGCGGATCGACACCATGAAAACGCCAAGATCTCTTATGGGCGCATCTAATTCAATCTGACGGCGATCGATTTCAATTGATTGCGCAGAAAGCGCCTCGGAAAGATCCATGGTAGTCACAGATCCAAAGAGCCGATCGCTTTCGCCCGCCCGTCTCTGAATTGTACATGTCGTATCTGCGATTCGGGTTGCGAGTATTTCGGCTTCTCGCTTCCCTTTGATATGCTGAACGGCCAAAACACGTCGCTCATGTTCTAGCAGACGCCGATTCTTCTCTGTTGCGAAAACCGCAAGTTGCTTTGGAATCAGATAGTTGCGTGCGTAGCCGTCAGCAACTTTTAAAACGGACCCCTCATTTCCGACCCCTTCAACGGTTTTTCTTAGAATAATCTCCATAGCAATTCCTACCTCGGTTGAGCTTGTTATTCTGTGTCATTCAAGATTGATACTCAGCTTTCATCAACTGTGCTGCATATCGCATTATGAGCAATACCTAGACGAATACATCCTGTATGACGCGTCGCCCTTCGGGCGAAGCAGACTTCTCAAGCAGGACAAAACGAGGATGTAGATTTCATCTCCAGGGAATCTCCGACAACGGCTTACTGTCGTGTGAAAGGTACAAGCGCAATATTACGAGCCCGCTTAATTGCTCGGTTTACCTGCCTTTGATGTTTTGCACAGTTGCCGACAACGCGTCGAGGGATGATTTTCCCTCGCTCTGTTATAAAATTTCTCAGCAGCGTAACATTTTTGTAATCAATGGATTTAAGCTTTTCCGCACATAGCCGGCACCGTTTCCGGCGAACCGAAAATGTCCGGCGAGGACCATTTTCCATAAAGCATCCACGGCGAAGCCTCTCCGTTTTCAGCGGCAGAGGAAACCGCGTCTCCTTCCTTCATAGTTTCTGACACTGGACTCTGTGTCGTGGAATTCCGCGAAGCCCGCTGGCTCAATCAATCTGGTGCATGATAGACGTGGAAAAAGCGGGCATGAACTTCGCCCGCTTTTTCGGTGATATCCGGGAATTTTTCCAAAGTGAGTTGTTAGAACGGGATGTCATCCTCTGTAGGTGATGCTTCACCAGCACCGGAGTATCCCGCCCCCTCATCCCGGAGCGAGTCCTGACCACCTTGACGGCTACCCACAAATTCAAACCGATCAACAACGACATCGTGTTTATTCCGTCTCTGTCCGTCATCCGTTTCCCATGTTTGGTATCTAAGGCGTCCCTCAACAAGCACTGGACTACCTTTTTGAAGATATTCGTTCATGGTTTCGGCAGTTTTAGCGAAAGCGTTGAGGTCAATAAAGCAAACTTCCTCTTTTTTTTCGCCGGACTGACGGTCTGTATAAGTGCGATTCACAGCCAATCCCAATCTAGCAACTGCTGTGCCACTCGGAAGGTACTTCAACTCGGGATCACGCGTAAGATTTCCCATCAGGATAACCCTGTTGTAACTTGCCATGATATTGTCTCCTTCAGTCTGAGCCGATCTCATAAAACGTATCAAGCACGGCTTACATCAGAAGTCTTTTTCAGCTTCATCTGAGTTTTTAGCGCCCCGTGATATTGTGACATCATCTGTACTTTCACTGACCTCACCTTCAAAACTCACAACCATATACTTAATAATTGGCTCTGCGATCCGATAGTAGGTATTAAGTTGACCTACAAATTCAGGATCGCTCTCAAAAACGTATAACGCATAGTAGCCATCGTTGTGGCGCTTAATCGGATAGGCAAGTCTCCGCTTGCCCCATAAATCTGTTCTTAAAACCTTGCCGCCGCTGGCTTCAATGGTCGTTTTGACTCCTTCGATGACGTTGTTTGTCTCGGCTTCTTCGAGATTTGGATTAACAATAAAAATCGTTTCGTATTGACGCAATCTTTTTATGCCTCCCTTTGTGGACTTATGGCTCCATATCAACACGGTATCTTCGTATACAACACAGCTGACCCTGATTGAAATGAATAAGATAAATTATGGAGCAAAGATAATGAATTATATCATAATTCTCTATCCTTTATCAACTGAATTTTCTCGTGGATGTGACAAGAAAATGTGCGTGGCGTCCAAAACACAATTGAAAAGCGTCAGACTCCCATCCCGCATAACTCCCCTTACGAGAAGCTGCATTTATTATACGGGTGTCATGCAAACTGTCAATTATACTGCTAGGCTGTGCAACGTTCCGATTGACCCAGTTCATGAGACATTGAGATTCAAACATGATTGGGATTGCTTTCTACGGAAAGCTGTGCTATAGTATAGCATTGATAAGTTTTCACTCATTCAGAGTCGCGCTGAATAATAGATTAAGGACAGCCATATGCTTGCTAGGGTTCTGAGTAGTGCACTGATGGGGATTGATGCGTATATCGTGAAAGTGGAGATTGACATCTCCGACGGTCTGCCCGCGTTCGCCACAGTGGGGCTTCCAGACAACGCTGTCAAGGAAAGCCGAGAACGGGTTACCGCTGCGATTAAGAATTCGGGGTTCTATTTCCCAAGCAGCCGAATAACCGCAAATCTCGCACCCGCTGATGTGCGGAAAGAGGGGTCGGCGTTCGACCTCCCGATAGCTGTCGGCGTCGTTGCGGCGACTGGTCAGGTGCGGACAGATTGCTTTGAGCATACACTGATGCTGGGAGAGTTAGCGCTTGATGGAAGCGTCAGGTCGGTACACGGGTGTCTGCCGGTTGCAGTTGCAGCCAAGGAGAATCAGTGCAAGGGAGTAATCCTGCCGAAATCCAATGCCAAGGAAGCGGCGATTGTTGATGGATTGGATATTTATCCTGTAGAATCTCTGCGAGAAGCGGTCGATTTCCTGAATTCAGAGCAAACCATCCAGCCTTTTCAGTACGATATTCAGGAGGCAATTGACCAGTTCGCTGAGTATACGATCGATTTTTCAGATGTCAAAGGTCAGGAGCATGTCAAACGGGCAATTGAGGTTGCAACAGCGGGCGGACACAACCTAATTATGATTGGTCCGCCTGGCTCTGGCAAAACGATGGTCGCCAGACGGATTCCGACGATTCTACCGGATATGACCCTTGAAGAGGCGCTTGAAACGACGAAGATTCATAGTATCGTGGGCATGCTCCACGGTGATGTTTCGTTAATCGCAACGCGCCCTTGTCGATCGCCGCATCATACGATTTCCGACGCAGGGCTGATCGGTGGCGGCAGGTATCCTCGCCCCGGGGAAGTGAGCCTTTCGCATAACGGCGTACTCTTTCTCGACGAGCTCCCTGAATTCCGCAAAAATGTACTCGAAGCTATGCGCCAACCGCTTGAGGACCTACAAGTGACAATCTCCCGGGCGGCTGCTTCCTACACCTATCCCGCCAATTTCATGCTCGTGGCTTCGATGAACCCGTGCCCCTGCGGATTCTTCGGGGATCCTACCCGGAACTGCCGATGTACGCCGACACAGATCCAGAGCTACGTCTCCCGAATCTCTGGCCCATTGTTGGACAGAATAGATCTGCAAGTTGAGGTGCCTGCGGTCAAATACAAAGATCTTTCCGGCGACTTTACAGGGGAAGCCTCCACAACCATCCGCACACGGGTGCAGGCTGCGCGGGGTATGCAACATGATCGATTTGCGGACACTAAGATTTTCTGTAATGCCAATATGGAAACGCGGCATATCCGCGAATACTGTCGAATGCAGCCCGATGCAGAAGAACTGCTGCGCGTGGCAATCACTCAGCTTGGACTCAGCGCTCGTGCCTACGATCGCGTACTGAAGGTGGCTCGCACGATTGCAGATCTCGCAGAAAGCCCCACTATCGAAGCAGAGCACACTTCAGAGGCAATTCAGTACCGGAGCTTGGATCGCAGTTTCTGGAGACGGTGACGGAATTGTAAATGCACCACTGCCATTAGAGATTTTAGAGACATTCCCACCGGCGTTGAGTGCCAAGCCCAATTGACTTTACTTCGACACCGGGGTTTGGCGGAAATAGAATGTAAGGCTTGACTTTATTTTCTTGACGTGATAAAATGGCGGCGAGAACTCAAGAATCAGGAGGGAAATAGTTTGGCACAACACGAACAAGGTCAGATTGGACAGCAGATTGAACTCCCATTCGTAGAATCGGTGCGTATCAGTTTTCAGAGTCTGATGATCCGTTTTTGGAGATCGATTATCACGACCGCGGGCATTACGCTGGGCATCGCTTTTCTCGTGTCAGTCTGGGCAAATAGCGAAATTGGCGAGGCGATGAAAGCAAGCGGTCGTACCGACCAGATTACTAGTTTTGAGGAAGAGGAGTCGACCGGCGGAATCTCCATCAAAGATAGATGGCTGATCCTGATGTCCTTAATTGTCTGCGTGGTGGGGATTGCGAACTCAATGCTGATGGCAGTCACAGAGCGTTTCCGAGAAATTGGCACCATGAAGTGTCTCGGTGCATTAGATCGTTTCGTCGTTAGGTTATTTTTGTTAGAATCGGGATTCCAAGGATTAGCGGGCGCAGTTGTCGGGGCTTTGATAGGTTGCATTGGATCGATTCTACTGAATCTCAAAGACTTCGGGTTGGATGTATTCTTTTATTTTCCATTTTTTCCGGCGGTTGGCGACGATGGTTCTGTAAGATACGGCGTTCTACTAATTATTCTTGGTGGCTGCGTGCTCGGCATGATATTGGCGGTCATCGGCGCAGCATTTCCGGCATGGCGTGCAGCGAAACTGCCTCCTGCTGAAGCGATGCGGACTGAGGTCTAAAAAGGGGGGGTATCCATGGCAGACATTGTTGTAAGAGCTGAAGAGGTCGTCAAGGAGTACCGCATGGGTAGTAGTAATGTGGTGAAGGCGCTTAACGGAGTGAATCTCGAAATCGTGCGAGGTGAGTACATTTCGCTGATGGGACCGTCTGGATCGGGGAAGTCCACGCTTTTCAATATGATTGGCGCCTTGGATCACCCGACGGGTGGCAATATCTACATCGATCGCCAAAATATGTCGCAACTGAGTATGTCACAAATTGCTTGGTTCCGGTGCCATCGTGTAGGATACATCTTTCAAAACTATAACCTGCTGTATGTAATGACCGCGCTTGAAAACGTGACCTTGCCGATGATTTTCGCGGGATTGTCAGTGAGCGAACGGAATGACAAAGGTTCGGAACTCCTCAAGATGGTTGGATTGGGAGATCGGACCCTTCACAGACCGGATGAGTTGTCGGGGGGGCAATGCCAACGCGTCGCGATCGCGAGGGCGCTGGCGAATGATCCCACCATTATTCTGGCGGACGAACCTACCGCGAATCTCGATATGACCACAGGGCGTGAAATTATCAATCTGATTAAAGAACTCAACGTTCGGCAAAAGGTGACGGTGATTTCGGCGACGCACGACGCAAAAATGCTCGACGTTTCTGACCGAATTGTCCACATTCGCGACGGCATGATTGAACGTATCCGAAATCGAGACGAGATTGAAATCGAGATTGGTACGGTAGGTGGACATTGATATCCCCCTTCTTCAGCGCACTATCGTAACGGTAGGTCTGGTGCTGCCCTAAAGTAACGCAAAGCGTTCATATCCTTCCGCTAGCAGTAAAACCTACGTATTGAGTTTCTGCCTGCCACCCGCGAACATGCCCATCATCACAGTTGAACACCTCAGCAAACATTTCAAGGTCCACGAACGCCGTACCGGATTTTGGCGGAGTCTAGGCGGTCTGTTTTCGCGGACGCACCGCACAATTCAGGCAGTGGACCATGTGAATTTCACCTTGGAACGCGGAGAGTTGGTGGGATACATCGGTGCCAACGGTGCGGGGAAGTCAACAACCATTAAAATGCTGACGGGAATTCTCGTACCGACCTCGGGCAAGATTGATGTCATGGGATTGACGCCATATCAGCATCGACTGGAGTACACCCGACGGATTGGCGTGGTGTTTGGACAGCGTACCCAACTCTGGTGGGATTTGCCCGTAATTGACTCCTTCGAGTTGCTCAAGCACATCTACGAGATCCCTCCGCATACATACAAACAGAATCTTGCGTTCTTCAGCGAATTGTTACAACTGCATCATCTGCTGTCTGTGCCGGTGCGGAGGCTGAGCCTTGGTGAGCGGATGCGATGCGATCTGACCGCAGCGCTGCTTCACAACCCCGAAATTCTCTATTTGGACGAGCCCACCATCGGTCTGGATGTCGTCGCCAAAGAACAGGTTCGGCAGTTTCTCGAGCAGGTCAACACGGAACGCCAAGTGACGGTAATTCTGACGACCCATGACCTCAATGACGTGGAGAAGATTTGTCAGCGCCTGATGATCATTGACACCGGTCGAATCATCTATGACGGCAGTATTGACGAATTGAAACAACGCCACGGCAGAACGCGGATGCTCATTGTGGACCTCGCGCGGGCATATCCTGAGGTTCAGATTGAGAGCGTGGATCTGATTCGACGCGAGGAAAATCGCATCTGGCTCGCGTTTGACCGAGACACCATTTCAGCGTCCGAAGTCATAACGCGATTAACGGCGCAGTATGAAATTCAAGATTTAACCATTTCCGAGCCGGAGATTGAACGAATCGTGAGACAGATTTATCAGTCCGGCATCGCAACTTAACGCCTCATCGTGAGCAAATATCTCGCCTTTACTGCAAAAGCCTTTCAGAGAACGCTGACCTATCGATTTGAGCTATGGGTTGAGCTGTTTATCAATGTGCTGTTCATGTTGATTTATGTGTATCTGTGGAAGGCACTCTACGCCGGACAGACCGCAGTAGAAGGGTACGACCTTAACGGTATTCTGACGTACATCGTTGTTTCGCAAACGTTGGTGACATTTCATTTTACATTGCGGATTGCGCATGTAATTGAAGAAAAAGTACGCACCGGCGAAGTCGTAACCGATTTGATGAAGCCGGTTGACTTTCAGTTAATGCTGCTTGCCACGGGTGCAGGAACTTCGTTCCATACGGTGCTATTCAATATGCTTCCAAAATTCTTGCTGTTTTATGGGTGCTTGAGTCTATTGCTGCCACGCTCTATTCTGACCGTGGGATTCTTTATCGTCAGTGTGATTCTGGGCTACGTTATCTTGTTCGGAATAGAATTTCTCATCGGGATTCTCGCTTTCTGGCTCGTCGAAATACGTGGCATCTACTTCGCCGTGATATGGGGGATATCCTGGTTTTTTTCGGGATACTTTATGCCCCTGGAGCTTTATCCCACACTCCTAGCCAAGATCGCGGAGGTTTTGCCCTTTCAAGCGATAATCTATATTCCGACAGCAATCTATGTCGGTCGCTATACAGGACAAGCTGTGGTCGGTGCCCTTTTAATCCAATTGTTCTGGGCAGTTGTGTTAATCGGGCTTGGACGATTAGGATACCGAGCTGCCTTCCGAAAATTGGTCATTCAAGGCGGATAGAATGAGCAACCTGATCGCCCGTTATAGCAAACTTTATCTGCTTCTCGCCGGTGCTTATGTGCGGTCTCGGCTTCAATACCGGCTCTCCTTCGGGCTCATGTGCATAGCAATCGTTACCGGTGAAGCGTCTCTAATCGGCTTACTAGCGGCGTTATTTGCCAAGTTTCGCACGGTGAACGGATGGACGTTGCCCGAGGTCATGTTTCTATACAGCTTAGGGACGTTAGCATTCGCTTTGATGAAATTACTGGGGAATCAGTTGGACGATTTCGACCGATATGTCGTTCGCGGGGACCTCGACACTGTACTGGTTAAACCCGTACCACCGCTGTTCTACATCCTCGCCAGCCGGGTGGAAATGCACCATGTCACACGGTTGTTGACGAGTATTGCAATCTTCGGCGTCGCCTTCCACATGACGCATCTTCGTTTGACCATTGGACGTGGGGTATTCACAATCATCACCGTTCTGAGTGGTAGCTTAATCATGTTTGCCCTGATGCTCCTCAGTGCAACCGTTGCGCTGTTGACCACCAAATCCGGCAAACTCACCGATATTCTCATCACCGCAAGCAAAGAGGCTGCCACGTTCCCCATCTCGATCTATCCGCTCGCCGTGCGACTGTTTCTGACGTTCATCCTTCCCGTGGCTTTTGTGACATACTATCCTGCCCTACATCTGCTTGAGAAAGACCAATTTCTCGGTATGCCCAAATACTTTCAATTCGGCGCCCCTATCGTGGCTATCGCGTTGTTGCTTTGTTGCTATGCCCTGTGGCGCATCGGGATGCGTCACTATCACAGCACCGGTTCATGAGGAATCTCTTTTTTGGATTTGCAAAGGTAGTTAGTAGCTCTCCCTTAAAATAGTGCAAAGTAATAAATCTGCACCTGTTAACCGTCTTTGCCTCGACACGGGGGAGGATTTTCAATCAGTGTTGCTGGATTGGCGTATCTAGCTAATTGTTGCTGCTAGATTACGGTTTCAACAGATCGACCTAACACTAAATCTCCAAACGAACCGTTTCGGGCGTGAATTTATTTGAACTTGAAAATGAGGCAGATTGGGTGATATACTCATTATAAAACTTGACCCTTGTAGACATTGCTATTGTGGAGAAAACGACGGAAAAAACTGTCTGAATCACGGATTAAACGGATGACGCAGATGACGCAGATTAGAAGCGGACAGCCTGTTGCACAACTTTAATCCGCGAAATCCCTTAGTCAATCGGCGCCAATAGCGTTTCAGACAACGAAGAAATTGCCATTTGCAAATGACCATTCGGACGGATCACCTTAATCACGATCAGGACGGATTAGAGTAAATCGGCTACAATTTGTGTAATTGATGATTTTCCAGACCAAAACCATAGATTGGATAGGAAAGGGAATACGATTGATCAGTAGAAGAAAGAAGCGGACTAAAGCAATAATTCACCAGGGAAAATCTGTCGTTATATTGCCTGGTATGTTGAAGTCTGCCAAAAAACTCTACGAATTCCTTGAGACTACTGAGAATACGAGATTCTATCCCGGTGTCTATGCCACTACTTGCATCATGAGTGCCCAGTGCGCTGAGTTGTTGCTGAAATACAAAATACAGAGCGAGCAAATCTACACAAAGATGACTCATGATCTGTACGACTTGTACACAACATTGGCTGTTGAATCCAAAGCAGCAATAGAAAAGGAATACAGTAATCAGGTGTCGTCAGAACTACCGCCTAGTGGTTGGGATAGCGCTGAATCAGTATTTAAACCCGATATGCTCTGTTGGACTGGCGTTACGCGGTAGAGTCTACTAGTATACCATTCATTCGGGTTAGCGGTCTTTACATTGCAGCTGCAAGTGTATATGAAACGACCTCTATCGACAAGTCTGGTGCTGCTTGCGACGTTGTAACAGATTCCGCCCTTATAGCTACCCTCTTAGACGAATCTAATGAGTGAAGCCCTTCAATCAAATCTTAGACGATCAAATCGAACATGGAATCCTTACAAACACGCGATTCAGACAACTGTCCGAGGCATTGCGATTGTTGAGTGAACGGAAGGGAAAAACAGTCTGAATTACGGATTTAACGGATTACGCAGATTAAAAGCCTGTTCAAATATTGCAAATCCTTCTCTGGGAGGGGCTATTGTCTGAAGCGCTGGATTAGGTGGAGATTCCCACAGGCAAACCACCAGAACAGCCCTCTATAATCCAATCTCTCTAATTCCATTCCGTTTCCAATGTCAAACAGGTTGCGCGTTTCATCTGCGCTTCAAAGTTCGGTTGACATCTGTTTTCCAAAAGGATATCATGAAACCAACGGAAGGTCGTATTGTTAAGGAGAAAAAGCCATGCCAGAACTAAACTCAGCACTTGTTGGCATTGCCTACAATTTCGTGGGTAGACCTAACAGGAATATTGGAGACGACATCAAAGCAGTAGCTCCAGAATTGGACGACGCCGAGGTCCATAAGAAGTTCCATATTAGTTCCGACAGATTGGGCGGAGTTGACCGCGCAATTGAAGACTGTAACAGAGCAATAACACTCAACCCCAATGATGCCGAAGCCTATAACAATCGCGGCATAACGTACGGCGAAAAAGGCGATTCTAAAAAGGCAATTGAAGATTTTGGCGCAGCGATAGACCTAGAGTCCAATCATGCCGCAGCCTATTACAATCGTGGTCTAGCTTACGGTCAACAAAGTGATGTTAAACGTGCCATGGAAGATTTTACCAAAGTGATTCAATTGAAACCCGATTGTGCCGATGCCTATAGCAATCGCGGAAATGCTTACCAGAGCAAAGGAAATTATGACCGGGCTATTGAAGACTACGACACGGCGATACAACTGAATCCGGAGCTTACTCAAGCCTATAACAATCGCGGCAACGCTTACCGCAACAGAGGCGAGATTAATCATGCAATCAAAGACTATAACACGGTGATACAACTCAAACCAAACTTTGCCGATGCCTATTACAATCGCGGGGGCTGCCTATCGCGGACTACGCGAATATGACCGTGCCATTGAAGACTGTAACAGGGCGATAGAACTCCAACCCGATTATGCTAATCCCTATAGTAATCGCGGTACCGCTTACCGTAACAAAGGTGATTATGACCGCGCCATCGTAGACTTTGACAAGGCTATACAACTCAAACCGGATCTTGTCGAAGCCTATAACAATCGGGGCAATGCCTACAGCAGCAAAGGCGAGTATGACCTTGCCATTGTAGATTTTAACAAAGTAATAGAACTCACCCCGGGGCTTTCCATTGCTTATAACAATCGCGGAGTGGCCTACTATAGCAAAGGCGAGGTTGACCTTGCCATTGAAGATTATAACAAAGCAATAGACCTGAAGCCTATTTTTGTCGGGGTTTATTATAATCGCGGAGAGGTGTGGTTACGGCTGAGAGAATGGGAAAAAGCCCGATAGGATTTGAATACTGCTAGGGACAAGGGTGTGGATATCATCGCTGAATTCCATTACGACTACGCAAGCGTTTCGGACTTCGAGGAGAGACACGGCGTAAAATTGCCGGCGGACATCGCCGCCATGCTGACACCCCAGTGAGCATGAATGTTGATAACTGACAAATCCTCTCCCGGACCAACGCAACCGTTACCAACCTTGAAAACGAGTCTGTTAGCATAATTAGACCATATATCTATCCATAAGACAATACTCTCAAGTTTTTATGGTACAGGTCTTTTCGCATCGACTGAGTATTTGTTGGTAGATGATGTCCCCCAAAGAAATCGTACAGTTTCGGAAAAAGCTAACGAAGTGGTTCGATACACATCATCGGAAATTACCGTGGCGTGACACCCAAAATCCATACTATATCTGGGTTTCTGAGGTAATGCTTCAACAGACGCAAGTTAAAAAGGTGTTGGAGTATTACCAGAATTTTGTGGATACGTTTCCCGATATTCACCGTCTGGCTGCGGCAGACCTTCAAGAAGTGTTGAAGGCTTGGGAAGGCTTAGGCTACTACGCTAGAGCGCGAAACCTGCACAAAGCCGCCAAAGTGATAGTATCGGGTTTCGGCGGAAAAATACCGACGGATTACGCAATCTTCCGGAAATTGCCTGGTGTGGGAGAGTATACCGGCGCTGCTGTGCAGAGTATTGCATTTCAGGCGCCTTACGCGGTGACAGATGGCAACGTAAAACGAGTCCTAGCGCGGTTGTTTCTCATTGATTCGCCTATCAACGCATCAACTTCTATCAAGACCCTTCGCGAGAGTGCAGACCGGTTGTTAAATCGAGATGCGCCGGGCACGTTCAATCAAGGGATGATGGAATTAGGGGCAACGGTTTGTCGCCCAAGATCTCCGCTTTGTGTCCTCTGTCCGGTGAATACCTTTTGTCGCGCATTCCGGACCGCGCGACAGGAAGAATTTCCAATCCGCCTCAAATCCAAACCGCTTCCAGAAAATCGCCTTGCCGTAGGCGTTGTGCGCAGAAAGAAACACATTCTCATCACCCAGCGAAAAGTTGATGGCTTACTTGGCGGTTTATGGGAATTTCCGGGTGATGAGATCGGAGAGGAGGAAACCGCTGAAGAGGCTTGTATCCGGCAAATTAAGGAACATGTTAATCTCTCCGTTGAGGTAACCGAATACCTCACCCGCGTCAAACACGCTTTCACGCACTTCAAAATTGTCGTGGATGTCTTTTGCTGCCACTACCAATCCGGTGAAGTGGTCCTGAACGGTCCGGTCGATCATCGTTGGGTAACGGTTGACGATATAGATCAATTCCCCTTTCCTCGCGCCCATCAACGGATTATTCCTATCGTTAAAAGAAGTACAAGCTAAGCGGTACGGGCGATCTCCCTGTGGGCCGATTAAAAAGCACCACATGCAAATCGCCGCTGAACCGGCGTTTGGGGTTCATGCCATTCCAGGCTTTGCGGTGCAGGGCGAATTCTTATAGCCCTGTGAGATGTTCACTCGTGTCCGCAGCGGTTCACATTCATATCCGTCCACAATATCCACGATAATCTCGCTGCGATATAGCTTTGTAATGATGCAACTTTCACTACAGATTCGGGGTATAATAAAGTGTTTACTAAATGTCGTTGTACGAGGAGACACATAATGATAGTTAGAATATTGAAATCCACCTTACTGCTAATTTCCTTCTCGTTAATCGGCTTCCATCTCGCCTGCAAGCAAGCGCAAGAGAAAGCAGCCCTATCGGGAAATAACGCGGAATTACAAGAACAGAAAGAGGTAAAGATGTCTGAGAAATTCAAAAAAGCGGAGGAAGAGTGGCGACAGTTGCTGACGCCCGAGCAATATCACGTGACACGGAAGAAGGGAACAGAACGCGCGTTCACTGGTGAATATCACGATTTTAAGGGGAAAGGCGTGTACCAGTGCATCTGTTGCGGCAGCGAACTCTTTAGTTCCGAAACGAAGTATAACTCTGGAACCGGTTGGCCAAGTTTCTGGCAGCCGATTTCGACAGATAAGATTAGCACTGAAAGCGATAAGAGTTTCTTTATGACCCGTACTGAAGTGCTTTGCAGTCGATGTGATGCGCACCTCGGTCACATTTTTGAAGATGGTCCGCCACCGACCGGGCTTCGTTATTGCATTAATTCCGCTGCGCTCAACTTCACTGAGAAAAGTCAGTAGATTTTGATAGTATACATCCCGATACTCACCGTCAATCAAGCTAGTCGATTGTTATCTTCCCCCCAATTAAACGGTTCTTTCTTGGATATGTGGGTTCTCACCCCGTCAGCCTTCTACCGCCGGATTTAAAGAATAAAATAGGGTTGACAAGAACAATAATCTCCAGTAGAATTAGCAAGATAAGTGTTTGCGGCAGTGCGGATACGTATCCAACAATTGACGATTCAGAAGTTTTAGCGAGGAAAGCAATGGCTCAAGAAAACGGTGTACAAAACGGTAATGGGGCAGTTGAGGCAGAAAGTGTTGTTATTATCAGCACAAACCAAGTGCAGTCTATTAATGTTCCAGCCAAATCCACCCGAGAAAAAACATCAGATGGGTGGCATATTACTCTCCACGATCCATGCAAGGTCGTCGTTAATCTAACAACGAGCATGCGAAAAATTGAGATTAACTTAATTGAGGGCGATAGAATTGAAAAGGACGAGTCAGATTTACTCATACTTCGAAACCATCCCGCTGATGTTTACAGATCGAAAAGCCAGCCTTCGCCAATCGCCCGGAGCCGTGAAGATTTGTTGCAACAAGGTGAAACAACAAAAGTATAGATGCTTCAACTCAAGATTGTGGTTTGACTAATGCCTGATCCCACAAAAGTAGGGTCAGTGTCGGGGTAGACTAGGCGAAATTCCGCGAGTGAAGATGTGGATAAAGCGGTTCTTTATAGAGTCCAACTGCGGAACTTTTACCGAGATTCTTTTCGCTAGAACCCCTTTTTTATTGAGGCACAGGGGCGCAAGAGAGTGGGTATGATAAAATCAACATCAACACTCGATAGAATCCACAATATCGTGTTCAGCTTGCGTGGAACAATGACGCCAGCGCAGATTATATTTAGCCCAGAAACATATCAAGAAATTATAAATCAACAGAATGTTCGACAAGCAATCAATGCGGAAGCAGATGTCAGGCAGATGCTGCAGCGTCATTTCTTGATGCCGGTCACAATACGGGAAGAGAATTCCGATGTGATTATTACTAAGGAACTCTATCCAAACCCTTGTCCGATTTGTGGGTGCCGCATTCCATTTTTGCGGGAAATCATTGAACGTCTCGAAACACATCCTACCAGAAGGATTCGCTGTCCAAGGGGACATCGCTACGAGGGAGAGATTAAAACCTACTACCTGAATATTCGTCAGCAAACCAATCCACTGAACTCAAAAGCTCGTCCAACCTGCCCTCAATGTAGAAGTCAAAATATCCAGCATCTTAGCCAAACGGATTTATTCTGTCTCGATTGTGAATGGGATAACCTGCTCGAAATTTAGTAGGTTATCGCGCAGATTCCGAGTGGCGTATTACCCTTCTGCATATCTTGTGAAACGTGTAAAAGGCATTTTTCGATTGAACAGTACCGGATTCCATTCGCACAACTGTTGAACATCGGAAGTACGGCAATACCTCAAATGTTATTGCTTTGGAAAGATGCCTATGTATCCTAAGCTAACAGACCAATAGGAGAAGAGATGAAAAAAATCCGCGTTGCTACATTCAGTGAATTACAGGATCGCGAACCCGCTCATGCATTGGTCGGAGATGTGGACCTAGTGATTATCAGATACGACGAAGATATTTCCGTGTTGTATGGGCGATGTCTGCACCGTGGAGCCCTGCTCGCAGACGGACATATTGATGGAAAAAATCTAATTTGTGGGGTTCACAACTGGGATTATCGTTACGACACAGGTATCAGCGAATATCATAATGAAGAGCGGTTGGAGAAATTCACGACGTGGATCGAGGACGATGCAGTATTGGTT
The DNA here is from genome assembly GCA_965198175.1 of Candidatus Poribacteria bacterium. Classification (GTDB taxonomy): domain Bacteria; phylum Poribacteria; class WGA-4E; order WGA-4E; family PCPOR2b; genus JAPPKS01. The sequence continues at coordinate 3,173,896 of OZ240245.1, read as the reverse complement.
GATGAAGAGGAAATCCTCGCTTGGGAGAAGAAAAATCCTGAGCCATACAAACGTGACGAATATCAAGGGACATACCAGGATATACACGGTACGTCTGAAGAGCCTTATGTGGATTACATCCGTCATCTAGCGAGTTACGGGCTCAGTAAGGTTGGCGATCACGGACGGATGGCAGCGATGGGTGTTCAAAGGGACGAACTTCCTAGCTGGGATGACCTGCAATTTATCACTGCTCAACTGCACAAATTTCCCCAGCTAGATGATGTCCCTGTTGGAACCGAGCTGGTCCTCGGTCGAAACGCCAGAAAGCCACTCAAGCTTGATATTCCGGTTTTTGTTTCGGACATGAGTTTTGGCGCATTGTCCGCCGAAGCAAAGATCGCTTTAGCACGAGGCGCAGAGATGTCAGGGACGGGGATATGTTCTGGTGAAGGCGGAATGCTGCCGGAGGAACAGGCTGAAAACAGTCGTTATTTTTACGAGTTGGCTTCTGCGCGCTTCGGCTTTTCATTCGACAAACTCAACCTTGTTCAAGCCTTTCACTTCAAAGGAGGACAAGGAGCAAAAACCGGAACTGGTGGTCATCTCCCAGCGGAAAAAGTGAAAGGAAGAATTGCCGAGGTTCGAGGGCTCATAGCCGGACAACCGGCAGTATCACCGGCTCGATTCCCGGACTGGAACAGTTTGGAGGACTTCAAGGGATTTGCGAGCGAAGTTCGTAAACTGACCGGAGGCATTCCGATCGGATTTAAGTTATCAGCCCAACATATTGAGGAGGATATCGAAACCGCCCTTCAAATCCCAGTTGATTACATCATCCTTGACGGGCGTGGAGGGGGCACAGGCGCAGCACCACTTATTTTTCGAGACAACATTTCGGTGCCAACTATGCCAGCGATTGCGCGCGCGCGGAAATACTTGGACGAAAGAGGCAACAGCGATGTTACATTGATTGCCACGGGCGGCTTGCGGAGTCCTGCTGATTTTGCAAAAGCACTAGCCGTCGGTGCAGACGGGGTAGCAATCGCCAATTCTGCAATGCAGGCAATCGGATGCGTCGGCATGCGTGCGTGTCATACCAATAATTGCCCAGTAGGAATTGCAACACAAAAGGAAAGCCTCCGTGCCCGGCTGATTGTGAATGAAGCCGCTCGCCGACTCAACCGCTTCCTCGGCGCGGCAACCGAATTGATGCAGGCGCTTGCTCGCGCATGCGGGCATACGCATCTGAATCAACTGTGTGCGACTGATCTAACAACTTGGAAGCGCGATATCGCGTACTTGACCGGCGTCAAATATGCGGGAATTGTTCCGTTGTAGACGAACCGTGACCTGAGGACGCTTATACCAACTCTCATCAATCACCGTTTGCCTCCTTTATCCGTTTCACCCATCTACGATCGAACTGTCTTGATGCGATAATCTTTGCCGAGCGATCAGGGGTTGTACCTGCGCTATCCACTCGCCAAGTCTGATTAACTTCTGATGAAAATCATCTCTAGATAGAAAGCCTATCCGGTCCAAAAAGCGTCTACAGCGCAGGTAATGTCTTGAGGATTCCGGCGTATCGGCGGAAGCGAGAATCGGATGCATTGCGCTCATCAAGGTCAGGATGGGCCAAAGCGCCTCGCGGTGGTAACCTTCAGCTAGCATCTGTCGTATCCCATGTTCCCAGTATGGACGTTTGTCCAAAGAGATATGGAAGTGGGGTGTGTCGCTCACGGTATTGACATATGTAATGCTATCAAGGGCATCAATTAGGAAAGTTTCGACATCCGATGTGCTGACTCCTTCCGCACCTAGCGTTTCTATCCCCGTCGGGTACAGCTCAGGAGCATTTAGGCGCACGCCCACATCTTTCAATTCCACCATTAATCTGCGGTGATTCGGAATTTCGTTCAACATCAGTGCTGGTGTTTCGCCGGTCCAGAAGATTGTGCAGCGCACATCCCACAGGGGAGCCTGTTCTCCGGATTCAAAGTTTTCCTGAATTCCGTCGTAGAGCAACTTGGCGGCATCCAGCAGACGTTGACTTCTCTGGATCTGATATGAAGGGCGTTCGCAGACTGAATGGATGTCCTCTCTCACTTGACCCAGCCAGCCAGTCGGGTCGTAGATAATGGTTCCCTTGGCGAGTTCCAACGCAAGAAATGAAGCGTTTAATAGCGTGTTACGGTCGTCAAAGCGTCGCTTGGGGACGAATGTCCATTCGAGCGGGACACCCTGTTTCATCGCAAAAAAACCGGCTTCTAACCCATCCCCCTTAATTACAACGCGGAGATCGACATCAGCGTAGTCAGGTGGTGATTCTTTTACGATTGAACCGCATACGAAGACACTGATTACGTCCCCGCGCTCTTGTGCAAGTCGGATCGCCTCTTCCGCCGCTACTTCTAAACAGAGTTCCCGATTCATATTCAATCATCGCCCCCCAAGAAACCAACATCAATGGGTGCGTAACAACTCTCTCTAGCAATCCGGATGGCAAGGGGACTGAATACTAAAAACTTGCGGTCAAGCATTTTGCAAGCTGAAGGTGCGGTTTCCATACTTCTTCAACCCGATCTTCAGAGAGATTCAGCGCCGTTGATAATTTTTCCTCGCTTCCTTGCTACGCTTCACACCCTTCTAAAAATGTCTGTGCAGCTACTAGGGCTTCTTCAGGAGTATGGATTTTTCCTTCAAACTGAAGTGCTTCGATATGCTTCAAGATGCGCCCAACTCTGATGCCCGGTTTCAACCCAAGCGTTTGAATGACGTCATGTCCCGTGATTAGTCTGCCACGTGTCACTATTGGTAAGATTTCGTTGTAATAGAGATCTGCAATTTTGCACATTACTGTTTCTGTTTTGGACACTCCATCCGGGGAGCAAAGTCTACCCTGTGACGCGCGCTGATCCGCATAGGATAGCAAGATAACTCCTAACCAGTCCTCATCTGCGTTCTTTAGAAAGCGAAGCATGACTTGGCGCGTTGGCGGCAAGGATTTGACAAGGTACTGTATATGCAGATGGTTCCGGACGAGACAATTCATCAGATTTACCACTTTTCTACCTAATCGTAAACGCTTCATAATTTCGACCGCAATCTCCGCGCCTACCTTCTCGTGATCGAGAAATCGCACCTTATTTTCCGTGTTGATTGTTTTCATTGCCGGTTTGCCGACATCATGGAGCATCAAACCCAGCTTAATGATATGGCATCGCTTCTTGCTGTAGACGATGGTTCCGTTCAAGTATGTTTGAACTTCACTGTCGTATAGTTGCAAAACATCAGGGACCGGTTTCGCCTCAAACATCTCAATAGCGAGCAAGGAATGTTCCCAGATGTTGAGACCGTGATAATCGCCCTGTTGCACACGCCGCATGTCTTCAATTTCAGGAATCACCTGTGAAAGGAGACGTATCTCGTCCATTTGGCGTAGATAGACGACCGAATTTTTTACATTTAAGATTTTGATGAACTCATCTCGGATACGCTCAAGCGAAACTGTCGACAGTTCTTCTTTATGTTGACGGATGAGATTGATTGTTGGCTCTGGCATCTCAAACCCTAATTCGGCTGCGAGACGATATGCACGCAGCATCCGGAGCGGATCGTCCCTCACAACCTGGGGGTCAGGAAAGCGTAAGCGTTTCGCTTTCACATCCCCGATACCGTGGCATGGATCTATCAGTTTCACCGTTGGTTGTGTCAAGAGCGAGGAGAGATCAATAGCGATGGCGTTAATCGTGAAATCGCGCAACCGCAAATCAGCTTCCAATGTCTCAGCGCGAAACTGCGTAAAGTCCAGTGTGAATCGTGTCTCTCGAATAACAACCCGCGCGGTTGGCAGTCGATCTTCCAATTTCACAAACGCTTCACCGGTACGATCGGCAAACGCTTTGGCGAACGGAATCGCATCGCGATCGACGGCGAAATCAAGATCGGTGATTTCACGGTTGAGAAGCAGATCTCGCACCGAACCGCCTACAAGGTAGAGCTGAATGCCTCGGTTTTCAGCAAATGCATTGAGCTCAGAAAGCAGATGTATATTGGGAAAATTTTTGAGTAACGCAGGACTTGAAAAAGATTGCATGGTTGATTGGGTGGCTTTAGACGCGCCCGGCAAATTGTCGGATTTGATGTCTAAGGAAATCAGTACATGTGTTCAACCTTTTGTGCTGTGGGATAGTAGGCTATTTCGTTTACTGCTAAGATAGGGCGATGCGAAAATGTATCAGATTCATCTCGAAAGTGAGAAAATACTGACACGTAGGAGAAATCCAAAATCGTCAGAGAGTTAAAACTTCTTTATCCGCCCCCAAGTGTAGGTGAGCTTGGCTTGAGGTGATACAGCAAGTTGCCATTCTCCAAAATTCAAGTCTGCATTTGGAATCTCATCTCCTGTAATCACTACTTCATCAAAGTGAACCTCACAATTTTTGGCTACTAGCACTACCGCCCCTGCATCAAGGGAAGTCCCAAACTCGTCGGGGTTTTCATACTCACATACCAACTGGTCGTCGAGAAACATCCGATATAAATCACCTTCGGCGACAGCTCGCACTCTATACAGGTGTCTTTCTCTGAGTTTATAGTTGTTATTTGCGTGAATCCGCAGGTAAAATCCCTCCCAAAATCGTTGGCAAATTCCCAACGTCCAGTTAAAATGATCTTTTGCGATAACGATAAAACCTAAACCGTTGAGCACTTTTTCATTAGGCTTGTTGTAGTGTAAGCCAAAGCCAACCTCTGGCGATGACGGTGCGCTAGGAAAAGTATCTCTAATCTCGAACTGGCATGTAAACTCATAATTTCTCCATGTTCGATTTCCTATTCCGAACACGCTTGCGAACCCCTTGGCATCTCTGGACCTAGCAACCAACTTCCCCGTTTCCGCAGACCATCGAGTGGTTTCGTCGAATTGAGAATTGAAAATTTTTCCTCCGAACTTTCGCCACCCATCTGCATCTCCATCGTTAAAATTGTCCCTTAACACACCCGCCCATGCCGTAGTGGCTAACGAGAGCACTGCCAATCCAATAATTACACATTTCATAATCCCCTCCACCATTTGAGTAAAAACCTACATTTAATTGCTGGCTAGCTTCACCGAGACCAGAAGACTGGCAAATTATTCTTGCTCACCGAGTGATATTCGTCCTCAAGTCCGCATAACCAGTAAAACAGCTCGGCGGCATCGTTGATTGCTCGATGGTGTTCCCGGTGAAAGTAGTAAAGGGCTGGCGAACCTTTGGCGCGCCGAGGCTCGAAGTCCGGTTCCCGAATCCAGTCACGATCGGGCGGAACGGTGCGCGTATACCAATACTTCATCTGATTGCGAATAGCGCTGGCTGTGGACGCTGTGCGGCGGTGCCAAATACGATAGATGGTGAGAAAAATCGTACCGGCGCTGCCGGCGGTGGAGACAGCGCCGCGGATCCTCCCGTAATGCCTCATCCAGCACTGCAAATTGAAAAGAAAATGAGATTCGGGCAATAACTCTGTTGGACCAAGCTCGAGGGGGGTGTCTTGAGGGTAGTAAAACACCTGGAGACTATCCAGTCCAGGAATGTACGACGAGCCTCCATCAGTGTGCCAACCGCCTTCCATACCAGCAGGACACTGAATTCGAGTATTTCCCATTTGGGTAGAATAGGTGAAGTTTTTGCCCAAAACAGACCGTATCGCACCAGCGGCTTGGGGATTCAGCGTCACGTTTTCAATATACCAATCCTCCCCTGCCGGTACATCGCCGTCATGTTCATCGCAGTATTCACACACGCGCCGATTGATTTCATCTGGAACGACCCCATCCAGTATTAGAAATCCTTTCTTGCAGAACTCGAGTATTTGTGAATCCGTCAGTGTTGGGGCACAATCATACGTATGCGCCATGGTAGTGTACCTCCATTTCTCTAAGAACTCTTATCCGAGCGATGGTGCAAATTTGACTAACTCCGATGAATTGAATTCAAGTTAGCCCCTCCGCACGCTGCCGTTTCTATACTGTGTGGTGTAATATAGCTCGCTGTCCTTTTTTCAGTATAACATAATTGTAACATATTTACCACACTAACCCTGACATACAATACAACATAGTTGCCGACTCGTCTTCTGCTAGGCTTGGAAGAAAATAGATGAAATCGAGTGCATAATCGGGCATAATATAACACAAAAACGTTGAATCGTAGAGGCAAAAGAGGGGATTATGCCTTTAATCACGGTCATTGGACGCGGTCACTCCGGCACACGCGCTATTTCACAGACATTGTATGCTAGCGGAGTTTATATGGGGAGCACGCTGAACCACTCTGGCGACAAAGTTCCGCCAGAAGCCATGTACGATGCGTGCCGAGTGTTGGGAGGTCACGTTAAATGGGACGGCGGGTTGTCATGGGACTTGGCGCCGCTGCACACCATGGAGATTGACGCGGAGTTCAAGCCTCTAATTGAAAGCTATTTGGCGGATGTTCTAAGCAGTAAATCCGCGCAGAGAGGTTGGAAAATACCCGAGACTACCTTGGTCTATCCGTGGATTGTACGCATGTTTCCAGACATCAAGTATATTCACTGGATTCGAGATCCTAGAGATTGTATTCTTGGCGATCACATCACCGATGACTTACACCATTTTGGAGTGGACTACCCGGCGACGAATAGCGTCCGCAGGCGGCGAGCCATCTCCTGGCAGTATCAATATGAACTGGTAAAATCAACGCCGAAACCCAAAAACTATATCCTCATCCGATTCGAGGATTTTATCCTCAAGCACGAAGAGACGCTCCAGTGTCTTGAGGATTTTTTGGGTATTCCTTTAGCGAGAATTGTTGTCAGGCGAGAATCGGTCGGTCGCTGGAAAACGGATACCGGAGAACATGACTTTGACTTCTTTCGGGAAGCCATGGCAGCACACCATTACGATTAAAAGAGGCTTTCTCCGCTTATGGAATGTTTTTTTCAGACAGCTATCATCCCTTTTGGAGCATTGGACATTCTACATCCGACGAGACTGTTTTGCGCTTGACTGAGTCAGTCTAGAGGAATATAATATCTATACTTCAGCGGCGCAGATATGAGGTTGGGCTATCATGGATACCACCGTGAAGAACCTGCTTTTCTTTCCCCTCATAGCATCACTCCTCCACACACTCCAGTACACTTTCAAAGGCAGGTGATTTGTGAATCAATCCACGCCTATCAGTAGCGACACGTCAAGAAGTATTGCCTTGCGGGCCGTGGTAATCGGACTAATCTTTGTCGTTGCTAACGCCTATTGGGTCGGAAGAAACGACCTGATTACAGGGCCAAAACACAATTACATGTCGCTGTTCAGCAATGCCGTTTTCACGTTTTTTGTGCTGACGCTCTTCAATCTTCTGCTGCGGAAATTGGTTCGAAAATTCGCGCTGTCGGACTCCGACCTCCTGGTCGTCTACATCATGGTTGTCATGATAACGACCGTAGCTGGACACCAGACCATGAGCAAATTGGTCGGAACCCTCGTCCACCCATACTGGTTTGCCACTGCAGAAAATGATTGGCGCAATCTCTTCTGGCGATATATTCCCGAGTGGTTTACGACAACAGACGAGAAGGCGCTAATCGGCTTTTTTCACGGGGAGACGACATTGTTCACCCCACATTTTCTCAGCGTCTGGTTTAAACCCATCGCGTATTGGTCGGCTTTTACCTTTGTCCTTTTCTTTGTCCTCATTTGCATTAACACAATTATTCGAAGGCAATTTACCGAGCACGAGCGGCTCACCTATCCGATTACTTGGATGCCGCTGGAGATGGGCCGAGATCCTGTCGCCTTCTTAAAAAACAGGCTGATGTGGATAGGTTTTGGAATCGCGGCGGGTATTAGTTTGTTGAACGGGTTGAGCAATCTGTATCCCTCTCTGCCGTCTGTCCCGGTTGGGTGGACGCGGTTCAGTTTCAATGAGAAGCCGTGGAGTTACATGGTCTATACGCGCATTTCGTTCCAACCTTTTGTTATCGGGCTCTCCTTTTTTATGCCGCTAGATCTCGCCTTTTCCGCGTGGTTTTTTTACTTCCTCAAAAAGTTGACACAACTACTCTTAGGCGCCACGATGGGCTGGCGGAATTTGTATCTCGATGAACAAGCCCAAGGTGCATGGAACGCTCTGGGAATCTTGGCGTTGTGGGTTGGACGTAGACACCTCAAACGGGTGTTCACACAAGCATTTACCGGAAAAGGGGGCATTGATGACTCAAAAGAACCGATGCCTTATCGGACCGCGCTCTTGGGCATCGCAGGGGGACTGCTGTTTTTCGTCTGGTTCGCGTATAAAGCGAGTTTCTCGATTTGGGTGATGCTGCTGTTCTTGTTGTTGTACTTCTGCACGGCAATTGGCATAAGTAAAATTAGAGCGAGCCTCGGCGTTACTGTGCATGAGTTGTTATGGGTAGATCCTGGACGGACGATGGTTACATCGTTGGGTACACGGGCATTTGGTCCCCGGAACTTGACCATTCTCTCATTTCTGTATTGGCTCAATCGAGATCAGGCCGCGCATCCAATGCCAAGTCAACTCGAAGCTTTTCGGATTGGTGAGCAGGTCAACATGAACTCTCGGAGATTGTTCTGGGCGGTGATTATCACTTTTGCCGTCGGGATTCCGGCGACTTTCCTGATATACTTCGACATATTGTATCACCACGGCGCAGCGAACCCGGCAACATCCTTCATCATGGGGGTTGGAAGGGAAGGTCTAGGGCAGCGCCTCCAAACTTGGTTGACTTTTCCAACGGGACAAGATTACGCGACGATGGGTTTTATGGGGCTAGGTTGTGTTCTCACTGGCTTTTTCTTAGCGATGAAGATGCGGTTCCTTTGGTGGCCCTTCCACCCGGTGGGGTATGTGCTCGGCGTAAGCCCGGCAGAGATGGTCTACATCTGGGTTCCAGTCCTCATAAGTTGGTGGCTCAAGTTCATAATCCTCAGGTATGGCGGTTTGAGGGCATATCGGAAAGCCATCCCATTCTTTGCCGGCTTGATACTTGGAGATTATACGATGGGTGGCATCTGGAGTATCATCAGCGCTGTAACAAAGATCACAACGTATAATATGGGATGGCATCCCGTGTTGAACTGACGTTGAACACTGTGAAATTGGATCTTGATTGAGTCGTCTTCACTCTGCTAATGTTGCCCTGACATGTGGTTGCGGATTCAGCGATGGCGATCAGAATAGGTGATTAAAGGAAGGCTAAGACACTATGGAATCAGATCGTTCAACAGGAATGAGAAAAGGCTTGACGAACTACGGCGACCCCGAGTTTAGCGTATACATTCGCAAAGCGTTTTTTAAGGCGATGGGGTACACTGATGAGGAGCTTGAGCGACCAATCGTCGGAATCATCAACACCTTCAGCGGCTTTAACAGTTGTCATCACAATTTCGGTGACCTAATCGAGGCGGTCAAAAGGGGTGTATTGTCTCAGGGCGGATTGCCAATCGAATTTCCGACAATTTCGCTCGGAGAGATGTTTATGGCGCCCACGACCATGATGTTCCGCAACCTAATGGCGATGGACACAGAAGAGATGATTCGCGCCCAACCGATGGACGGCGTCGTCCTATTAGGCGGCTGTGATAAGACTGTCCCCGCCCAGTTGATGGGTGCGGCAAGTGTGGATGTGCCTGCAATCTGTTTGGTCGCAGGGCCAATGATAACGGGAGATTATCATGGCGAACCGCTCGGAGCATGCACCGATTGTCGCCGATTCTGGAGAGAATACCGCGCGGGTGAAATCGGGAAGCAGGAAATCGATGAAATTGAGGGTCGCCTATGTGCCAGTACCGGCACGTGCATGGTGATGGGAACGGCTAGTACGATGGCAGCGATGGCAGAGGCGCTCGGTATCATGCTGCCCGGCGGAGCCGCGATTCCTGCTGTGATGGCGGAGCGTCGTCGACAGGCAGAGGCTACGGGCAAAACCATTGTCTCAATGATACGAAAACAACTGCGTCCGTCAAAGATAATGACGCAGAAATCATTCGAGAACGCACTGAGAGTCCTCATGGCGATTGGCGGTTCGACGAATGCGGTCATCCACCTGACGGCTATTGCAAGGCGCTTAAAGATTCAACTGAGTCTCGAAGATTTTAATCGGGTTAGCGATGAGACGCCGGTGTTGGTGAACGTTAGACCGAGCGGTCAGCATTATATGGAAGATTTCTGGAAGGCGGGTGGGGTTCCGGTTGTCATGAAAGCACTGGAAGATTTTCTGCATCCAGACGCACTCACTGTCCTAGGAACAACTGTCGGCGAAAACCTGTCCGGGGTTCCTCAACCCCCAACTTGGCAGGATGTGATTACAACCAGAGACAAACCGCTGTTCGGGGCGGGTTCGCTCGTCTGCCTCTTTGGCAACCTCGCGCCAAACGGCGCCGTTATCAAACGTTCTGCCGCTTCTCCCAATCTACTTTCCCATCGAGGTCCCGCGATTGTTTTTAAGTCGCTTGAAGACCTACACGACCGTATTGATGCCCCGGACCTACAGGTCACAAAGGAACACGTGATGGTGCTTCAGAACGCGGGACCCATCGGTGGACCGGGAATGCCGGAAGCGGGTTATCTGCCCATTCCGAAAAAACTCCTACAGGCTGGTGTCAAAGATATCGTTCGTATCTCGGACGCTCGCATGAGTGGAACGGCATTTGGCGCCGTCGTGCTGCACGTATCACCAGAAGCGGCTGTTGGAGGCACACTAGCGCTGGTACAGGACAGCGACCTGATTGAACTGGATGTCCCCAATAAACGCTTAGAACTATTGGTAGACACAGAGGTACTGGCGAAACGCAGGGATAATCTCACTCACCCTGCTCACCATTACGAGAGAGGCTATGGCAAGCTCTATATCGATCACGTTGAACAAGCCCACCTGGGTTGCGACTTCGATTTTCTTTAGTGCTGTAAAGGAAAGTAGTCTAGAATCAAACAGAAATGCCTTCAATTACCCGTCGTCGTTTTCTGAAATTAAGCCTGCTCGGACTCACATCGCCATTACTGCCGCACTGTTCACCGAGCCGCCCCAAGCCACCGCCCCGCTTTGACATCCCCGGCGAAATCATTGGCGAGCAGAGCGGCGTTGGGCATTTCGTCCGGCAACCTCCCCCTGATCAGATGTTTCCTCCACCCTCTGATAGGCGATACGCTGCGATCATTGTCGGGGGTGGGGTTTCAGGTGTCAGCGCTGGCTGGAAGCTAGCGAATTCCGGCGTCACCGATTTCGTCATCCTTGATCTAGACAGGCAGTTGGGCGGCACGTCAATCTCCGGAGGGGCGAACGGCACAGCATTCCCTTGGGCAGCGCACTACATCGTTACGCCACCGCCAGAGGCAGACTGTATCCTTGAGGTGCTCGAAGACCTCAAGGTAGTTCTGGACTACACTGATCAAGGGTGGCCCATCGTGAACCCAGAATATATCCTACGCGAACCGAAAGAGCGGCTCTTTGTCAGAGGGGGTTGGGTAGATGGGCTCAATCCCTTTGCGAGTGGAACCGATGCGGATAGACAAGCGTTCGAAGAATTTCAAATGGATATGCTTCGCTGGATGCTTTACATGGGTAGCGATGGGCGGCGCGCCTTTACGCTGCCTATTGAATATAGCAGCGCCGATCATGAAGTCCGAGCGCTGGATCAAATCACCATGCACGAATACATGCGGCAGAAAGGGTGGAATTCGGAGCGGTTGGACTGGTTTGTCAACTACGGATGTCGAGATGATTACGCCTGTCCAATAGATCAGGTTTCAGCGTGGGCAGGTATCCATTATTATGCTTGCCGCTACTATTCAGACGAGCTGCAAGATAGCTTTCCCGTCCATACGCTCACCTGGCCTGAAGGGAACGCTTTTCTGGTGAATGGCATGGCAGGGCACTTCACCCCGGACAACGTTCGTCTCAATTCACTGGCACTCTCAATTCGCCAGCTTGGGGACGAGGTTCTCGTCACCTTCATGGATTCACGAAGTCGTCAGTTTACCACTTTGCGGAGCAAAACAGCCATCTACGCAGGACAGAAGCATATTGCGAAATACATCATACCCGAACTTCCAGAGGATCAACTCAACGCTTTTCAACAGTGTGAATACACCGCGTGGTTAACCGCGAGCATCCACCTCAAACACCTTCCAAAGACTAGCCATAGCCAGATCGCTTGGGACAATGTCATGTACGAAAGCGAAGCGCTTGGTTACATTGTCGCAAATCATCAAACCCGCAATTCGGACGGACACGATCGCCCATCGGTCATTACTTACTATATGCCTTTCGATAAATCTCCAGAGGTCAAGCGGCGAGAACTCCTAGAAAAGGGGCACAGCTTTTGGGTAAACGAAATCATGAAAGATTTGTGGCGGATGCACCCTGAAATTGAAAAGCAGATTACGCAAATTGACCTCTACAAATGGGGACATGCAATGATTCGACCGACGCCGAACTTCATCTGGCATCAAGAGCGGGCGTTACGGAATCGACCATTTGGAGCGATATTCTTTGCACATTCAGATGTAACAGGGCTCCCCCTTTTTGAAGAGGCGTGCTATACGGGAATTCGCGCCGCGCAGCAGGCAATGGATACACTGCAAATCCCGTACAATAACTCGATTGCAAATGGAGGTTAGCAGAAACACCAATAATCCGCGATAGGGAAACGGGGGGACCACGTCTCAACTTAATTTGAGCGTCAATGATAGTTTACTTAATCATCGCGGGATTTTAACTTGTACCGGTTCGTCTCCGGTTGCCACTCTTGAATCAGCGTTGTTTCCAATTCTAACGTCTCCGTTTCTCCCGCTGTGAACACCACCGAAAACTCGACGAGATCACGAAACATGCGGAGTTGCCGCCTTAAGTCTGGATTATCTTCGTTCGAAAGGTGCTGGAGCAGGCGTCGACGCACGCACGTTGTGGATTGACCGACGTAAAGGCGTTCCGGCGCATCCTCTGTACCTGTCGGTAGCCACAGTGAATACAGTCCGCACCGATCACTCGGTAGTTGTAGCACCGTCTCCCGCGTAAACGGCTGACGCTCGCGCTCTAATCGGTACTTCACGGAGAATGGGTTGGTGCAACTGGAAGATGTGTTGGACATGAGTTAATGAGTGGACGGAAACGCTAAAAGAAGATTTGACGGCAATTCTTAAGGAAACTCCTGTATTTGAATCAAATCGTGCCATCGATGTCATGTTTCAAGGCCTCAAGTACGGAACAGCCTCTGTTATACTTTACAACGTGTATATTTTTTGCCGATTTTTATACATATAATATGTCATATGTATAAAATATATACATATTGATATATTGGATTTGGTTTTTCATTTCTACTCGCGAAATGCGCTGTAACTTCACTCTGACAGCAATTCCATAAGTCTCGTGTTGATGTAGTAGTATTCTCGTCCGACCTTCATGCGTTCAAGCAACCCAAGCTCCGCTATTTCGTTCAGGTATTTTGCGGCTGTAATGCGACTGCATTTCAGTTCGTTCTCGACAATACTAATTTTGCAATAAGGCCACTTGAACAGTAGGTCAACAAAGCCTTCGCGTTCAATGGCTTTCGTTTTGCCGTGCGCCTTTATATTTACGTTGTTGATAAGTGAATTAATTGCCTCTATCCTGCGGGCAGTGTCTTGCGATGTCTGTGTTACTGCCTCCAACATGTAGAGTATCCACTGCCGCCAGTTTCCATCTTCTGTAACTTCGCGCAGATAACGGTAATACTCAGACCGATTCTGAATAAAGAAACGGCTAAGGTAAAGTATTGGTACATCGAGCAGCCCTTGATGTATCAGATAGAGGATGTTGAGTATCCGTCCTGTCCGTCCGTTGCCGTCTGTAAACGGGTGTATCGCTTCGAACTGGTAGTGTATCACCGCCATCTTTACAAGCGGTTGGAGTTCGTCGCCGTTGTCATTGATGAAGTGCTCGAGGTTAGTTAAAAATCTGATGAGATTCTCGTATCCGGTGGGAGGTGTGTAAATGACCTCCTGTGTGGTTGGATTGCTAATCGTCACCTGAGATTTACGCACACGCATCTCTACATCACGTATACGTGAGCAGATTCGCTCGAAGAGCGGTGTGTTCAGAATTGGTCGCTCGCGCAGGCTACTGACGCCCTCCCACAATGCTTCACGGTAGCGCAGCACCTCTTTTGTGGCAGGGGTCATTTGGGTTTTGTTAGAGGTCATGGCTCGAAACAGTTCATCGTTCGTGGTAACGATGTTTTCGATTTCCGAACTCCTGCGCGCCTCCTGAACCGGTAATGTGTGGACCAAGACCGCTTCGTTTGGTAACATCTTCACCAAGGCGTTTGCCTTAGTAAGCTCTGAACTCGCCGAGATACACGCTCTGAGTATGTCGTTCGATTCGATATCCGTCACTGGTGGAAGCTGAGGAATGTTGTTCCATGGGGTATTTGGATCGAATCGGGTCCTCGTTTTCATGTTCCACCGCCTTCAAGTACGGGACAACAATCGTTGTTGCCTTCAACATGTATAGTTTTTGCTGATTATTATACATACTATGTGTGATATGTATATAATATATACATGTTGACACTTGAATATAATTTCGCCGATCGACGTTCGGGGCTTATGTCAAAAAAATGCGCAACGTCAATCGTCTTTAATGGCTGAACGTGTATAGTTTTCGCTGATTTTTATACACATTGCGTGTGATATGTATAAAATGTATACATATTGATAAAATTAGAGAAACCGAAGTATTTTGGAAATACCGTATAAGTCAACAGAATGATTTAGCACGTTGATGATTCTTTCGCAGAATCCTCCCCCTTGCTAAGGGGGAGCTAGAGGGGGTTGAGTTTCCACCTGCGCTAAGTCCGACAATTGGTCTATATTTGGCAATCAAGACCAAGCGAGCAATAGTTATCAGCATCCACCATCGCCGTGACTAATACAGTTTTTTGTAAAAACTCGGTTTCTTTGACAGGGAGCTAAATGGGAATGCTGAGTTGTTCTTCGTTTTCCATCGCACTGCGGATGTTACCCCACTCCGTGACGAGGTTATTGAAGATAACCGCATTCTGGGAATCGCTCTTTCGGTCATAGTGGTTGTAGAGGATACGTGCCAGCCGCTCGACGGATTCGACGCTGCCGTCCATCTCCCGTCCGACTGCCGCTGCACCTGAGACACCCTTGCCGTCCTCTCGGCTCAGGTGGTATGCCATTCGGAAACACCCCTTCCACGCCGTCGTATTGCCGAGGGTCAACTGTTCGTTATCGGAAAACGCATCAAGCGGCAGCAGCTTTACCCTCCCACCTTCGGCAGTGAGCAGACCGTCAACGTCCTGCAATTTGCCGATGGCGACGTTCTTGGCGCGCGCCAGCGTCTCCGCATCGCCGTACCGCCCCTCCTCATATCCGTGCTGCTTGAGCCAGTCGAGGCAGAAGCGGCTCTCCGAGTCCAGATCGCCCTCTTGGCGCTCGTCGTAATCGGCGATTGCGCGGTTAATTGCCACCAGTGCCTCCCGCACCGACACCAATTCACCGCTGATTGTCTCCACGCGGCTGTAGCGGGAGTAAATCTGCATCCCTGGACCGATGGCAGCCTGTGCCAGATCGGTCGGGGCAATGTGCCCTTTTCGCGTCAGTTGATTGAGTGCAGCGGGCAGTTCCTGCGCTAGTGCGTCGAAAAATTGGCGGCGCGTTGCGGTAGGGGCACCATTAGGACGCGGGCGACAGACCAAGACGACAGAGGAAGCAAGGACGTTGGCAGCACGTGCATTTAATCTCACTGAACCTTCTGTACGCATCGGCCAAGTACCGACTATCTGAAAGCCCGCAGAAACGATAGCACTAAGCATCGTCTCCCAGCCGGTGGACGCCCTACCTTCCCGCTCCTCCTCCTGTTGTTTGTAGGCATAGAATATAGAGGATGGAAATTCTGGGCTGCATCGATCTCGTATCAACTTGAGTGTCTTGTTCAGCAAATTCTCAAATCTCTGACGGGGGTTATCAAATCGGGAGGGGATAGCTGTCATCTCCTCATCTTTGGGGGTCAGAATACCGCCGAAAAGGTCGGGGTAAACGTCGCGGAGCAACGGACGCAGCCACACGTAGAAGAAGTCGGACAGGTCGGCGTAGTCGATGATGTTGTAGTAGGGCGGGTCTGTGACGATGACCGGACCATCTTGGGCGTAAATCGTCGTGGACGCATCCGCCTGGTGTACTGCGCCGCCGTTCACATTTGCGGGCAGCCGTTTAACAACCTTGGCAATCCAGTTAATATGCGCCATCCAGTTTCCTGTTGAATTGGAGAAGGGATTGGATTCGGCAAAATCCCAAATCATCGGAATTGCCTGGCGACCAAAAAACTCCGGTGATTTTTTCACCAGAGTTATGCCATCTGTCAAAACTTGAACACATATCTACCTCTCGTCCAATCGCAAGGGCAAGATATGTACAAACGGCATCCGTGTAGTCATCATCTCCCCCATCCTGTATGATGCGACTCCGAACTGCTATTTGCAGATCGCTGAATGTGGTCAAGGCGGAGAGTTGACGTGGAGTGAAAAGCTCATGCCAATATGTAATGCCAAATCCTCGACCACTTACCAAAGTAGGTGTATTCGGCATTTTTTGTGAAGGTCGCCAAGTGGGTACGGCGGATATTGACACTTGGATATGATAGTCGGTCGGTGACACGTAGAGCCGCCTGCGGTCGCCTTCGACGACGATGGCAGTCATCTGCTTATCCATATTACCAGCCTTCGCCTGCTCACGGACATAAGACAATCGAACCGGGTTGTTGCATACGATGCAAGCCGCACTGTTCCGGTCCACCGTGCCGTCCTCAGGAACGCCGCCGCTGTGATTCTGCACCACAAAGGATACGCGCTTCGCCTCGTAGTCGACGACATGCTTAATCCAATGTTGGTTGTTTTGCTTTTTAGAGATATGGAAGGTTTTGAGCAGCGGCATCTGGACCCCGCAGGCGGGATTCGGACATGGGACTATCCGCGTCCAGAGCCACGCAATCACGGTGGCATTGCTACTGTCGGGTAGCGTTACCTTCGGGTAGAGATGTCCAATGCGCATGATCGCCTCCTCACGCATCCACGCCCCGTAGTAGCGGATGTCGTCCGCAAGCCCGGACGCACCGCGCCAAGGCAGACGCTGCTTCTTTTTGCCTTTGCCAACTGTCATTCCGATCCGATCTGCCTCGGGATTCACTGGAGGACGATTGCGGAACCTGGGAGGTATCTCAATCAACGCCTTGTTGATGAGAACCGCCACCGGGTTGAGGTCTGAGGCGATAGCCTTCAACCCAAGCCGCTGTGCCTCAAGGGGTATAGATCCGCCGCCGGCAAAGGGATCGTATATCGGCAGTGTTTGGTCCCGTAAGTAATTCAACACTTCTGCCGGCTCGGTGGGTGCTGATTCTCCCCGGGAACGCGCCACCGAGCGGGCGATTTCATACCGTGCGTCCGCCAAGAGTTCACTCACAGCAGGCTTGCTTTCGTCAGTGTTCTTCCATTTAACCAGCTTCCGGAGGATGTCGTGGAGGCGATCACGCTCGCAATGTTGTTCGTCATCAGTGCGGAATTCATCGGGGACGGAGGAGGGATCATCTACCATGCTGGCAAAGATGACAGCGCGGCAGGCAGCGAGCGGACGGCCCGCCCACCACTTGTGCAGTGTGGACGGATGACCGTGTGTGATGGATTTATCGAGGGCGGATTCGCGGTTGATGTCGTCTAGCGGTAGGTCAACCTCGATAAGCTTCTTGCGGTGGGTCATTTCATATCTCTTTGGAAAGTGCTTTAATCAATTGGTCGTTACACTTCAATAGGCGAACAGTGGAATTCTGGCTCCTGAAACGAATTCTACTCTGTAATAACCTACGTATCTCAGCCCGGTGAATCTTGCCGCCGCAGACTGCAACCGGCAGAAACTGAACTTGCGCACGCATAGGAATAATGCGATCACCGGCAATGTTCGCTCCTGCTCGAAGTTGTTTCACGATGGTGCTGGCATCAAGTTTGCCCCTCTTCAACTCCAGTGGCACGAGATAAACATCATCACAACCTCCGATGAAAATATAGTCACATTTTGTTTCATTGTCTCCAACAGGTGCTTGCGGCTTATCCATATCTACTGCAACCCATGGCGCCGGTGCATTTTTCAAGGACACGGAGCATCCTTCTTTACGCAACCGCCCTGATGCGATACACCCATCGGGCAGGCTATCCCTTATCCGCCCAACGAGATTAACCATCTACTTCGATCCCTCTACTCGATTGGATATTTCCGCATGGTCGTTATATGTACCGATGGCAACCTCATCGAAGCCGGACCGGAACCCACCATACTCCACGTCACAAGGAATTTCTTTCACCACTGAGCCTCTAGGCCGCTGCTTGGGCTCAAATAGCCAAACACCTACCTGGTCACGGCTGAGCGCGACGTCTGCGCCCGCGATTCCCTTTCGACGCGGTTTCGGAAGTTCTGACAAACGTACCAAGTTGGCAAGCTCATCCAACACCCATTCGCTGTGAGTGGTAAGCATGACGTGGACGCCAGCGTGTACGACCGCGGCGAGTTGTCGAATAAATTCCACCTGCATCGCCGGGTGGAGGTGAGATTCTGGCTCTTCGATAATCAGAACATCGCCGGATTGGACGATGTGGCGAAGATACAGCACAACCGGCGCAAGTTCCGAAACCATGGACGACGCATTCATTAAAGGCAGATCCGTCCGCCACCCTTGTGGCAGATAAGAAAACATCGGATAGCCCGTCTCCGAGTCTTTACGCTGGATTTCCCCACCGAGGATCTGCTGCTCAAGGTCTGCGGCGAGGTTCCCTTTGTTATTGCGTCGCCTCCTTGGTTCACCGAGTTTAACTAGCTGTTCAAGAAAGTCAGCAAGAACCCCCGAAAGTGCTGGCAACGGTGTGTCACGCCGGAGTCCAGCACGCGGCGCACGTTCAATCAAGGAAGCGACAACCACACGGTGAGCGTGCATTACGCCGGTGCGGTCGGCGGGAAGATAGTAGGCGGAATTGTTCAACGGACTGATAACATTGGGAAGAGTCAAGCTGTAAAGTTCTCTTATGAGGTATTCTACATTTTGCCTCGCCTCTTGTCTCACTCTGCCGTCACCCGCAGACATCAGAATATTCAAATCATCGATCCCTCTACGTAGAATATACTTCATTCGTTCAGATTGTAGATTAATATACAGCGGTATGTCCTCGGAAATCGAAATCACCGATCCTTTAGGCTTGCCTTTTTTCAGCACCAGTTCATACTCAAAGGGTTTGAAGTGCAAGGCAATTTTCGCACCGTCCCTGTTGCCGTGGCGGATTAGCCTTGCAGGGTCCTCAATGCCAAAACTCCGTTCAATCTCCGTGACAATGTGTGGGATGAAGTTGCCTAAATCGTTGAATAAAGGACGAACTACTGACGCGACAAAATCCGGCAATTGAAGCGGGGAACTATCCGATGGGCTTTCCCCGTCCGCCTGTCCAAATACGTCTCTGAACCAGACAGCTAACTTCTTGATGTTTTTTTCATCAACGAGCTGCGGTTCAGTAATTGATCCATGCAAACTAGAGGGCGCTCGTCGAAGGCTGGAATGCCGGCTACCCGCGTAATCATCGAAAAACCTGTGCAGTGCGTATATCAGTATCGCCAAGTAGGACTTTCCCGTGTTGCTGGCACCGACAAACACCGTCAGCGGACGCAGGTCAATTTCCGCCTTGGCGATGGGACCGAAGTTCGAAACCGTGAGTTGCAGCGGCTCTGTTTGCATTGGTTTAGTCATGTTAATCGTCCGACGTATTCAGATCCAGACCGAGTTCGGCACTGTTTTCGCGCACCGCGCGGGCGGTGCTTTCGGAAAAGCCATCAGGTTTGTTCGCCGTGATGGTAATTTCGATGGTGACGGAACCATCATCTGAATTCAGGTTGCGAATTATCTCATCGCGCAACTGGTTGACATTATCAAGAGAGATGTTGTCTTGCATTGTTTTCGTTACAACAATGCGTTTCGGACCGGACGGCGATGGGGTAGGTTCAGGTTCCGATTCTTCACCATTGCCAGTATCAGACGAGTCGTCAGGATCAGGTGGAGGAGCTTCTTCCATTACAAGTTGCGCCATTTCGGGCGTGACCAGTACCCTTGGGCTAGGGTCCGTGAGTAAAAGGTGAGACATCGGTTCACCAAAGCACATACCCTCGTATTTCTCACCGTTGTAGGCTTCGGCGCATCCGAATTTGCGTTCCAGCACACCTTGGGCGACGCATCTAACCAGAACGTCTCTGTTTCTCAGGCGATGCAGATATACATTCCTTGTCATCAGTTCCCACAGACCATCTACGCCGATGTGGTCGCTGTAATTCGGGCTGCTCCATACGTAGCGCTGCATCATGCTCACTAGGGCTGATGGTGAAATCTCATCAACGAGTGCTTCTGCCTCAATGAACTTTCGCATCGCGCTGTCAACGATGTCACCTGTTTCTGCGGTGTTTGTTGGGAAGGTGGATATCCCGTAACTTGCCTCCTGCGGGTTCGGTTGTGACGGCGCTATCCCCCAACGATACGCCCGGACGAGTGCTTGCGACAGTTGCGTTTTGGCGCTGCGCACGGTGTTGACGGCTTGCTGCAGGCGGTCTCCGGTAAGACTCTCAATGCGGCGGTCGGTGTTGATGATGGAATCCCATGCAAGATAGGTCTTGACGATGTTTCTAAGTGCGCGAATGTCGTCGTTCTTCGCTGTCAAAAAGAGAATCGTGTTCCTGTGGATGCGGGGCGCATCGCCGCGGTTTAGTAGGATGTCCCGTGCTGCTGGTGTGGCTTCATCGCTGTCACTAGAGCGGGAGGGCAAAAATTTGCTGGGCGGTAGAATGACTAACTGTACTAAATCCCAGTCTCTCACATCGTCGGAATTCTGCGGGCAGACAACGACATCGGCGCGTCGCCGGCGTCCAGCCCCAACCGCTTCCTGCAGTTGAGCGATTATGCACTCCTCCACGTCCCGGTCACTGAGTGTATCGGCGCGGTCGGTTGCGACCTTGTTTAAGTTTTCCTCCGCGTGGAAGTAGTATCTGTTATCGCTGTTGTAAAGGTAATACAGGGCGCCGTTCATCCGCCCGAGTGCTTCTTTATACACCGAAACACCCTGCCCGGGTTCCACAACTCCTAGATGAATTTGACGGTCGTCAATGCCGCGCACGGCACCGCTGGCAGCACTGCCGAGAAATACAGTGCGGGCGAGACGACGTGCTGCGCCCCCGATATTGGAGAATCTCTGAATGTTTCTGTCGATGTTGTCAGTTCGGGAACCATCACTGTCTATCTCCGTCAGGACAGGACGCCACTCGCCATCTAGCAGCGGCAGGAATTCATTTGACAGTGCCGGGTCGTCGAGGGTGAGGTTGGCAGGCATAATCAGCGGTGAGGCGTCCCCTCTGAGATATAAACGGCTGATACAGTTCGCCATCATCCGAAGCACTCCGCGTGTGCGCTGAAATCCGGGAATGGAAGACCAGTCCGAATAGAGCCGATCGAATATCTCCGGGTGGATTGGGTAACACGCCTTCATGCGGTCCAAGTAACGCGGCTCGCTAACTTCTTGAGGGTAATCTCGGCGTGAATTGGCATACATCCGCGAGAAAACTTCGCAGACTCGATTTCTTGCTGCTTCATCCCTGACTCTACCGAAGAGCCTCCGTCGCACAACCTCAAACGTTTCATTTATCTCTAATGGCTCCCACTTAGACTCAATACGGCTTAGGATGCTGTCCAGCCTGTTGAGCGCGTCTGCGCCCCCTTCAGCACCTGCTTCGACGGCACTCTCCGGTAGGGTGACGACAAGCACAGCGTTGCTACTTCTCCGAACCGATTGGGTGAGAGCTTGTATAAAGGTATAGATGTTGTCTTTGGCGTCACCTGCGTTCCGTACGTATGCCACAAGCTCGTCCATCAGGATGACGCACGGACCAACGTATTCAAAGAGCTGGTCGAGTTGGCTTCCACCAGGTGCTGTGCCACCCCGCGATGCCCCTCCGACAATTTCGTAGGCATCCTGTCCGCCAAGTTGGTAAGCCATCACGCCCCACAGCGTGTTTAGCGGATCGCCCGTCTCTTTAGTTGCGGTCAGGTCGGTTTGAGCAAGGTAGGAACCATCAATCACAGCGACGCGGGGTCTGGCGGCGGTTGAGTCCCATGCTGCTTCCTGCATCATGCTGTTTATCTCTTTGCTCGTGCGCTGGTGCTCGTCACGGTCTGGCGGCGGATTTAAGAGCGCGTCGGTACTCTTGACGAGATGGTAGAGCGCGATGAGACTATGGGTCTTTCCGCCCCCGAATCCGGTTTTTGTCTGAATAACCGGGTCGCCGCCATTGCCGCCGAGCCTCTTGAGGGCATTGACCAATAGCGTGCGGATGCCGGGGGTGATGTAGGTTTGGTTGAAGAAACTGACCGGATTGCCGTACCCTGTCGCATCGGCGCGTCCGTCGTGTACCTGCTGAAGGTCCGCCGCGAACTCTGCCTCTTGAAAAGTGCCAAGCGCGACATCGTTGTTGGGGCGGATGATGTCACGCCACGGTGTCAGATTGTTCGATGAAGGGCGTTGTAAGCTGTCTTGGTTTTCCTGGGATTCTATTGAAGGCGTTTGGGATTCCTCATCTGGCGGAATCGAATCCGGCTGCTCTCCGCTCTCAGGTCTGGCGAAGAGATTATCGCGAATCGCCTCTACTGTCTGTTTCTGCTCCGGCGCATTTATTCGTCCGAGCAGATCGGCAATATCATACAGGCGCGCCCTTGTGTACTCTGGGTCTATGTCCTCGCTGCCTGGATGTGCAATCTGGTCTCTCGCCGCCTTTATCACCCACAGCGTGTTCTGAACGGTTGAATCGTCCTTGAATTGCTGTGCGAATGCCCCGCGCCAGTTGTCTCGAAACACTTTTGGAAAATAGTTGAGGTCAATTGCGGCTTCGATGTCGCCGTTTTCGGTCACCCTGCGACGAAACTCATCCGCCTGACGATCGCCCAACCCACGCTCAATTAAGTCTTCGACGCTCGCCCCCTGAACTCGTTTCAATTGACGGACGATGAACGGGCGCATAGCATCGCGGTAGATGTCAATCGCTTGCCGCAATGCATCTGTGCTCGGTCGGTTTGTTCTCTGCATTTCTTGCGGATCCCTCGTCGAAAATCAGATCGGTATGTGTGGGAGATTGTTGCCTTTGTTTAGTATATATTATATAGTAGCACAAACGGATGGCAAAATCTACCAGTTTTTGGTGATTGCCCCGATACGCCCTGAAGCGGTGAGTCCAATTCATAATGAAGAATAGGTTGAACCACCCCCTCGCAGCAGTGTCTTACATAACTATACTGGATACACTCTGATAAAAAAAATGGTTGAGAGCGCATCCCAAATTTGTGTTGACAAAGCCCGCCTACAACGTTATAATGAGGATATTCGTAGTTATAGGTTTCTTTACGGAAACGAGGAGGGCAGAGTTGCCAGGGTATAAGCGATTCGTCATTGCCGCTGTTGTATGTTTGACGACATTGCAACCGTGGGTTGCCGCCCACGGAGCGGACATTCACCCGAACGCGGGGACACGCGCAATGCCGTTTCTGAAGATTGGCATTGGGGCACGCGCAATCGGGATGGGCGAATCTCAAGTCGCTGATGCGAACGATTTGTACGCTTCGTTCTGGAATCCGGCGGGGCTTGCGAGGGTTAAACGTCCGCAGATAGGCTTGATGCACAACGAATGGTTTGAAGGCATTAATCACGAGTTTTTTGGGTTTGTGCAACCGATTGGTGACGCGGGCGCTTTCGGCGGCAGCGCAATCTTCCTCGACTTTGGCGAACTGCAAGGGCGTGACGCGAGCGGCAAAGAAACGAAAAAGTTCCGACCCTATGACCTTGCACTCATCCTCTCCTATGCCCGCCAGTTTGCATCTGCGTTTTCGGTCGGAGTCAATGGAAAATGGATTCGCGAGCAGATCGACGACACCAACGCCCAAGTCATCGCATTCGACGTGGGTGGGTTGTACACCGTTCCCAAGAGACCTCTCACGTTCGGTTTAAACATCCAACACCTCGGCGGCAAAGTGAAGTTTGTCGAGGAGTCTTTTAATCTGCCGGTCAACATCAAGGTGGGTGCAGCCTATAAATTGCTCAATGATGCGTTCACCATTGCCGCTGATGTAAATCGCCCTTCTGATAATGACATCACGGTCGGATTCGGAACTGCGCTGACGGTGTCTCAATTGCTTCATCTGCGCTCCGGTTACAAACACACCCTTGGCGGCAACGATTTGGGAGTTTCATCCGGAATTACCGCTGGAATTGGATTTAGTATCGAAGGATTCCAGCTTGACTACGCCTTTGTCTCCTTCGGAAAGCTTGGACCCACGCATCGATTTTCGCTTATCTTAAATTTCTAAGGTTTCGACACACCCGGTTTTCGGAAATCACCCCAACCATTACGTATCGTCCGAAGTTTTGTAATCACATCCCATCTGACGCGGTGTCGAATCTTCACGCTAGAGCCGTTGAAATGCTGTAGTGGCGCACTGAACTCAATTCCCACGAACACACCATTCAAAGTCCGACCATGAGAAGTTGCAAAGCGCCGGGCTTAAGCCACATAAATTACGCGAAACAAACTAAGTCCTTCAAAACTGAAAGGCAGACAGTGTACCCGACAATCATCAATTTGGGATCAATCCGGCTTGGACCCATTGACATTCCGCTCGCGATACATAGTTATGGGCTGATGCTGGCGACAGCATTCTTAACCGTAATGTTCATTGCGCAGCGGGAATTGGCGCGCAAACAACTTGACTCTCAATTGGCGTCATCGATTGTCTTTGCCAGCGCGGTTGGGGGCATCATCGGAGCGAAACTCTACGCGGCGTTCGAGGATGGCAGTTTCTCGGTCAGCGAACTGTTTTCGACCAGCGGGTTAGTCTGGTACGGCGGCATGATTGGCGGGGCTGCGGCTGCGTTTTTCGTCCTTCATCGATCGTCGAGTCCAACTCTTCCGGTGCTCGATGCATTCGCACCTCTGTTTCTGCTCGGATATGGAATTGGACGCATCGGCTGTTTTCTCGCCGGGGATGGAGATTACGGGGGACCGTCGGATTTACCTTGGGCGATGGCGTTCCCGAACGGCACGGTTCCGATCGATGTGCCGGTCCACCCAACGCCGCTTTATGAAACGGGGATGTCGCTCATCGGTTTTGGTCTGCTGTGGACGTTCCGCAAAGAGAAGGAGATGACACCAGGGTGGATGACTGGCGGCTATCTCATCTTGGCGGGGGTTGAACGCTTCCTAGCGGAATTCTGGCGGATCAATTACCCCGCTCTTTTCGGTCTGACCACCGCCCAAATCCTCAGTCTTGTGCTCGTTGGGATTGGCGGGTGGCTCATCTACTGGGCTACACATCAACCCATCCCTGCAGAGGCGGAGAATGTGCCAACACCTACTCCGCTACCACGAAAACGGAGACGGCGTAGAGCGTAAGTAAGCCATTCTGACCTAAGTTCGAACCTGCCCGTTTCCGTAGATGATGTACTTGTAGCTCGTCAACCCTTCAAGCCCCATAGGACCTCGGCAGTGCAGCTTCTGGGTGCTGATGCCGACCTCCGCACCGAGTCCAAATTCGTATCCGTCGGTGAATGCGGTACTCGCGTTGACGTAGACAGCAGCAGAATCAACCTCCTTGAGAAAACGCTGCGCCGCGGCATAGTTTTCTGTGACAATCGAATCCGAATGGTGAGAACCGTAGGTTTCGATGTGCTCCACCGCCTCGTCGAAGTCTGAGACAACTCGGATTGACAAGATTTTGTCGAGGTATTCTGTCCGCCAATCCGCTTCGGTCGCAGGGATGGCATCGGAACACGACTGCTGCGTCTTCTCGCAGCCGCGAAGTTCAACGCCATCGGCTGCGAACCGCTCGCACATTGGTGGTAGGAATTGCCGAGCGATTCGCTCGTGGACCAGCAGTGTCTCCATCGTGTTACAGACGGCGACCTTATAACCGACCTTTGCGTTGAAGCAAATCTGTTCTGCCATGTCGGGATTAGCAGCTTCATCTACATAAACATGGCAGACCCCGTCCGCATGTCCGAGTACAGGAATCTCCGATTCTCTCATGAGGGAACGCACCAATTCATAACTGCCGCGCGGCACAATTAGATCGATGTGTTCCGGTAGCGCAATCATCTCTCTCACTGCCTGTCGATCCGTAATGCCTACAAACTGGATGGCGTCTTTGATGCCCTCCCTTTCTGCGGTTTCGCTTAATATATTGGCAAGCGTTGTGTTGGAACGTATCGCCTCCGACCCTCCGCGCAAAATTACCCCGTTGCCGGATTTGACGCACAAAGCAGACACTTCGACGGTGACATCTGGACGCGATTCGTAGATTACACCGACGACCCCGATCGGCACACGGACTATACCAATCCGCAGTCCATTGGGGCGTTCCCACATGCGCGTCATTTCGCCAATCGGGTCCGGCAACCCGGCAACCTGCCTCAAATTATCTGCCATTCTCGCAATCTTCTTATCGTCCACAAGCAGCCGTTTCATGAGCGGCTCGGCGAGTCCAGTCTTTCGTCCGTTCTCCAAGTCAATCTGGTTGGCTTCTCGAATCTTATCTTTGAACGCCAAAATGCTATCTGCCATTGCCAACAGAGCGCCGTTGCGCACATCAACAGAAGCTCTGGACAAGTTGCGCATGGAATCCTTAGCAGCTTGGGCTTTCGACTGGATCATGTCCTGAATCGTTTGATCCATCAAATCTTCTCCTTATTGAGTGTTTGTCTGCGTTTGAATCTCAGCTTGAATACGATGTATCGGCTCCCCGACGTTTACAGTCTGAGTCGTTCGTTAATGAAATTATATGTTCATTCATACCGACTATCGGCGTTTCAAATCTTAACGCAAAGTTGCGAGCCTCCATTTACGAATGTTTTCCTCCTCACGCCTCCTTAATCAAAACGAGATTGTCTCGATGAATCACCTCGTCGTAATGGTGATAGCCGAGAATCTTTTTGATTTCACTGGTATGTTTGCCCATAATGTGAACAACTTCTTGCTTATTGTAATTCGCAAGCCCTCTGGCAAACTCATTCCCATTTTCATCAATGCAGGAGAGCGTGTCGCCGTATTCAAAATCGCCTTCTACCTTACGCAAACCGGACGGAAGCAGACTCTTGCCGCGTTGATTCAGCGTGTCACGGGCGCCGTTATCGACCCACAGCGTCCCTCTAGGCAGGCGTGAATAGGCAATCCAGCGTTTGCGGGCGGATATCCGCTGTTGCGGCAGGAAAAGTGTTCCGATTGCCTCGCCCGCGAGAATACGACTGACGACTGCGGGCTGGCTTCCGTTCGCAAGCACCATAATCTCGCCCGATCCTGTCACAATTTCTGCTGCATGTAGCTTCGTGATCATCCCGCCTGTCCCATCGGTGCTGCCCGCTCCGCCGGCAGAACGCTGGAGCGTCTCTGTAATTGCCGGCACAACGCTGATAAACTCGGCGTTGGAATGTTTGCGGGGATCTTGGGTGTGAAACCCATCCTGATCCGATAGAATTATCAGCAGGTCAGCCTCAGCGAGATTGGTGACTTGGGCTGACAGCGTGTCATTGTCACCAAACTTAATCTCCTCCACAGCAACAGAGTCATTCTCATTGATAATTGGGATAACCCCAAGTTGCAACAAGGTACCGAGGGCGTCGCTGATGTGCGTATAGCGCTCACGGAAACTGAAGTCGTCCTGCGTCAGGAGCATCATCGCCGTGATTAGGTCATGCCGCTGGAACCGCTGGTCATAGGCGTGCATCAGGTGGCTCTGTCCAACTGCCGCTGCCGCCTGAAGACCGGGAATCGTTTGCGGGCGCTGTTGGAAAAGCTTGCCGGTGCCCGCTGCAATTGCGCCCGAAGAAACGAGGATAACCTCTATCCCTTTATGTTTCACCGTTGCAAGATCGTCCACAAGTCTATCAATACTGCTCGGATTGAGATTGTAATTTTGAGAGATGACTCTGCTGCCAACTTTGACTACCACCCGTGTGACACGCGACAATAGCTCGTGTCTTTCAATCTGTGTCGATTCCGTGGGGACTGTATGTAAATTCGAATTCATCAATCTGAACCGTATCTCCTTCTTTAACGCCAGTTCTGATTAGGGCATTGATAACGCCCATTTTTTTGAGCTTGCGGTACAGCAGAACGAGCGCTTGATCGTTTTCCATATCTGTCATCAGTACCGCCCGGCGCGGCTCCTCACCACGCACAACGAAGCCATCTTCCTCTTTCGAGAGTTCAAATCGTCCGTGTTGTTTTTGGAAAGTCGGCAGCGTTATCATCTCAGACTCAGGTACATCGCCGCTCTCCTGCCTTTCACGAATGCGTTCGTGAATGCGTTGCAGCCGTCCGTACGCCGCACGAATTAACCCATCCACCCCTTCTCCGGTTAGCGCCGAAATTGAGAAGATCCGACGCTTACCGAAGTATTCTCTGATTTGCGGAAAAGAGTCCTGTGCATTGGGCAAATCCACTTTGTTGAGAGCGATTAACTGCGGCATACGGACCAATCGTGGATTGTACAGCTCGAGCTCCTCGTTGAGTTGCTCATAATCCTGGAGTGGATTGCGCCCATCAACGGCTGCACAATCGATGACATGGATAAGCAGCTTTGTGCGTTCGATATGCCGCAAAAAATCGTGCCCCAGTCCAGCACCCGTATGCGCCCCTTCGATGAGCCCGGGGATATCGGCAGCGACAAAGTTTCGTGCTGCGCCGATGCGGACAACCCCCAAGTTGGGTGCAAGCGTGGTAAACGGATAATTCGCGATTTTCGGCTTCGCATCGGATACCCTCCCCAGCAGAGTCGATTTGCCTGCGTTTGGATACCCTACCAGCCCAACCTCTGCAATGACTTTTACCTCTAATTCAATGAAGCGTTCTTCGCCGGGCTCACCCTTTTCAGCGACACGCGGCGTTTGAAAAGTGCTGCTTTTGAATCGCGCATTCCCCTTCCCGCCAACACCGCCTCGCGCAACGATAACGCGCTCACCATGCCGCTCCAGATCCGCAAGGGCACCTTCCATTTCGGGTGCCCGGACGACCGTGCCAACTGGAACCGTTACAACCCTGTTCTCCGCCTCTTTGCCGTGCCTAAGTTTCCCTCTGCCGTGTTGCCCGTCGGGAGCCCTCTTTCGCGGCTGATATTTGAGATCTAGCAGTGTGCTCAGCCCTTCCGACGCTTCGAGAATCACGTTTCCCCCTCGCCCGCCATCGCCGCCGTTAGGTCCCCCTCGCGGCACATACTTCTCCCTGCGGAAACTGATGCAGCCGTTTCCGCCCTTGCCGCCCACGACGTGAATTTTTGCTGTGTCTACATTCAATGCCAACACCTCTCATGGGGAACTACTCTATAATGTAGGTTGGGTTTTGCTACACACAACAACTTCCAAACGCATTCAACCAACGAAACCCATGCTTAATTATTCACATCTTTCATCATATCCGATCAACCGACCGAATAGGGAGGGATCAACTGAGCGAATAGCGAGGGATCAACTGAGCGAATAGCGAAGGCGATAGTCTTCTCCATAACCCAACCTACAAGAACATGCGACTACAGGGAGCCGGACTCGCCATTGAACACAAAATTACAGTAATTACAGTCTATAAAAAAAGGCGGACAAGCTTTCATGACCAATGTTGTCGGAACGCGCGAGATCGGTGGCGGAAAACTGAGCGGCTGTAGCCGTTTCCCCATTCTATCAAAAAACTTTGGACAAACTGTTTAGATACACAGCGTACCACAAAAACGTCGTAAAGTCAAGCGGTTGCCATTTTCATATACCAGAACAACAAGATGAGTTGGGTAGACCGTATGACGATTGTCTATTTTGCTTGTTGTTTTCCTCATTGTTTGCTATGCTATCTCATTACCAGAATGGGTACAGAGCGTCCACGCCGGAGGTGTCACATGATCAGCTCAGTTAACATCCTCGATCACTTATCAGTAACTGTAAGCGATATGGATCGGTCACTTGCGTTCTATTGCGATCTGCTCGGACTCGAAGAAGTCGAGCGGCATCGGCTTGAAGGCGAAGCTATCTCCGAGATGGCTGGCAAACCGGATGTAGTTATGCAGGTGGTGCGGCTTCAAGCACCCGAAACGCCAGGCATTTTGCTCGACCTGCAGCAATACATCAAGCCTCAAGGCAAACTATCTGACGCGCAATTGGGTGATGTCGGTCACTCGCATTTCTGCTTCGGTGTGCCGGACCTGATGGGAACTTCCAGTGCCTTAAAAGCCAAAGGCGTCGAGTTCATCTCGGAGCCGGTCAGCTTCGATCTCGAATGGGGTATCGTGAAGGTGGTGTTTTTCAAGGATCCGGACGGGTTTGTTCTCGAATTGATGGAGCACCCAATCCAGAAAAAGGCATAGACCAATCAGTCGTAGTGCGGAGGTAACAGATGCCAAAGTACGATTTAGACGGACAAGTGGCAGTTGTGACGGGTGCCGGACGTGGGATTGGTCGCGCGATTGCGCTGCGCTTCGCCAAGGAAAAGGCACATGTAACTGTCGCCGACATTAACCATGAAAACGCACGGAGTGTCGTCCAAGAAATCGAGGAAGCAGGCGGTCAGGCACTCCCTCTCAAAGTGGATGTGACCCGCAAAGACGACGTTGAGCGGATGGTGTGCCGGACAGTTGAACGATTCGGACAGTTAGACATTCTGGTAAATAACGCTGGGATCGGCGTTGTCGCCCGGCTGATGGACACTGACGAGGAAACATGGGATGCACTCATAAACGTCAACGCCAAAGGCGTGCTCCTCTGCTCGCAAGCGGCAGCGCGACACATGATTGCCCGTGGCAGCGGCGGCAGAATCATCAACAACGCTTCCGGCGCGGGCAAAATTGCGCCCGGCAAGGACGTGCCGCTTGGCGCTTACGCCGCCAGCAAACATGCCGTCGTCGCGCTGACCAAGCAGATGGGGTTGGAGTTATCGTCGCGCGGAATTCTCGTCAATTGCGTGTGCGCCGGCATTGTGGACACAGCGATGTGGGATCTGATTGACCGTGAGGTTGCGAAGTTGGAAGGTGCGCCGCTCGGTTCGGTCAAAGCGAGAGCTGTCGAGAGTATACCGCTCGGTCGCATCGAAGAACCAGAAGATGTTGCCAACATGGTCGCGTTCCTCGCTTCCTCCGATGCAAGCTACATTACCGGTCAGGCGCTAAACGTGTGCGGCGGCATCTTACCCTATTGAACTGCCTCGTCGGCGCGAAATGCTTTTGGGCTGATCTCATTCCTCCAAATCAATCTCCAACTGTACAAACGCCTCTCTGATCTTATCCTCGTAATCCTGATTAGACATCTGCCCTCCTGTAGCCCGCAACTCAACCTGAAGGTTTTCGAAATTCGATTGCAGCAGGTTCATCACACCCATGATTCCTGACACCTTTCCTTTTGGAATATTGAACTTCAGTTGAACACTGTCGCGCCCGTCCGGCTTTGGCTTTGGGTCCGTTGCTTTACGGTCAGGATCCGGTCTTGGTGGGATAGGAGGGACCGTTTTATGTTGTTCATCCGGTTTCGGTTCCTTCAGGCGGATGCAGACCGCATCGCGGATAATTACTTCGTTTCCAGCAAAGGCAATCGAGCCGGGACGTTGTTTGAAATATAGGCAGACCGGCTTCCCATCTTGCAACTCACCCAGACCGAACATCCCTTTCTCAACCCCTTCACGGATGCCGGATTCCCAGACCGATTTGCTAATAATTCTCAGGCTGCCGGGGGTCTTCGCGCTCGACTGAAACAACTGCTCTGTGGAAACATAATCATTAGTTCCGAGGTAGCGTTCTCTGAGGAGCAGCGGGGCAATCTGCTCCAAAATTTCACCGTCAGACCGCAGTTTCTCATAGACAACTTCATCAAGTTTCTTTGTCGCGCCGTAAGTTGGCACACCCAAATCCGTCTCCTTCAAGCCCTCTTTTGTCGGGATGAACAGAGATCGGTAGTAGCGGCGAAGCATATCATCTAGGCTATTTTCCGCCGTTCTCAACTCGTCGCGAATCTCCCTCCGTTGCTCGTCGGAGAGATTCAATGTAGCGTCCGTCTTGTTTAGGGCACGGTAGGCAATCGTCTTTTTCAGTTGATTGTAAAACCCACTCCGCTCGTGCGCCAGTGTCGTCAGAAAGAAAAGCGTGTTTCGGTTGACCCTCGGACTATTTCCCTTGGTTTCTAGCATCGTCTTCATCAGGGAATGGACAGGCTGCTTCAGAATCACCAGTTTCAAGTCAGCGTTGTCTGTAACCTCGGATCCGTCTTTGGACCAAATCGACGTGTTGAGCCGTCCAACCGATAGATTCCTTTTGACCAAAGATTCCTCAAACTCGTTGATTTCCGAATCCCTGATATTCTCCATGCGTGTCAACAGAATCCGGTTGAGGTTGGGTTGATTGCTGAAATAGAATTTTCCACCCTCGTGTCGAAGGTAAAACAGCTTGTTTTGCAAATCCGTGGCGGCTTCCGTGACAACGCTGGACGGAATCCCCGTTGTCGCCGCACTACGCTTAATTTCTCCGAGAGTCGCGCCCTTTTCCATGCCGCCTGAAAAGGAATAGAGAAAAACAGTGGTTGCGGCACGGCTACCTAGCTTGAGTCCCTTGTAAGCATTGCCAAGACCAAGGTCTACCTTTTTCGCCCCCGACTCCTCACCTGTTATGTCTGCGGACATGATACTGTCGAACTGGGGTCCAATGTGCTTTAACAATTCCTGTCTAATTTCCTGAACGCTCAGATTAAAATCGCCGAGACTGATATAGGGGATTGACTTCTCTTTAAGGGCATCGATGACGAGTGACAACAGCCGCAACACTCCCCGTGTGCGCTGGAAAAGCGGGTAACTGCCCCAGCGCTGATAGAGTACATCAATGGCTTCCGGTTGAAACGGATAGGCGGCTTCAAACCGTTTTCGGTACTCCGACGGTTCAGTTCCGGAGGGAAGAATAGATTGTTTGTCGGCGTAGTTCATATAATCCTGAATCACTTCATCCGCGCCCTTCATATCAATCTGCGAAAAAAGCCGTCGCCGGATGACTTCCGTAATCTCATGCTCTTGCACCGGGGTGTAAATCTTCTCCACCCGCCCCACAACGTGTTGAAGTTGTTCAAATAGCTTTTCAGCCCCTTCGCCGAAGTGTTCCATGCCGCTTGACGGAAGGGTGATGACCAGTGCAATCTTTTCTATGGTGCGAGCAGCTTCGGTCAACTCCTGCATAAAGGCGAGCGTCTGAGAGGACAGGGTACTGCCTTCGACACGGACGCTATCGGCTTTAGTCATATATTCCAGCAACTCATCCATCAAGATGAGCGCCGGTTGTTTCGCCTCAAGGAGTTCGTAAATCGCATCTCTACCCGGAGAGGTAAACCCATCAAACCGGGCTATGCTTCCCGCCAATTGGGTTTCTAGCGCTCCCCAAAGCGTGTCTTGGGGTCCCATCGGTGTTCCAACAATTACAGCGCGGGAGACGTTCCACTCTATCGCTTTATGATACATCGCAATCAGGGCATGGGTTTTACCGCCGCCGAAGGGGGTCTGAAGTTGAATCACCGGGTCGCCGCCGCGTCCACTTAACCGACCTTTCACAACTGAAAGCAGGTGCTTTAGCCCATCGGTCTCATACGTTTTCTCGAAAAACTGCACGGCATCCTTGTATTCATCCGGTCCGCGATCCTTGAACACTTCCCACAAATCCGCCGCAAAAACGTCCTGCGTGAGTCTTCCCTCTAGAATATCACTGTGCGGCACAGCAATTGTGTGGAATGGAATCATACGCATTTCTCCTTGACATAGGTGCGTGGGGAATCGTAGTCGCGAAATTCTTTGCGCGTTGACGCGACGAGTCGCAAATCACCCTATCGAACCTATTTGATGATTGGTCGTTTGGTTTGTAGTAGCGCAATTTATTGCGCGTTTTTACGGGCAATAAATTGCCCTACTAGGAACCTCACCAATCCTGATGGCTTGCCATCCTTTTGGTTTGTCTCAAATCTCATAGTCTTACGACATATGCGTTGGCACGACGGACCACAAATCACTCTATCGAACCTATTGGATGGTTGGTCGTTTGGTTCGTAGTAGCGCAATTTATTGCCCGCAAAAACGCGCAATAAATTGCGCTACTACGAACCTCGCCAATCCCACCCTTTTCCGTAATCTCGCACAGGATAAGCGTTCCAGAGATCATGTACCCACTCAACGCCAAAGTGCTTTTGATACCAATGTAAACTTGAACAAGCCCAACCCAACGGTTTTTGTACGTAATTATGTTTTGTCGGATTGTAGTGGATATAGTTAATCGTCGTGTAATAGTGCCGTACACTCCGAATCTGCCGATCACTGAAGCGATCGTCCAGACACGCTTTCACGATGATTCAAGCCTTGTGCCGTGGGGGCATGGACACGACGCAAGGGCTGACTGATAACCGAAAGTGGTTGACATTGAACCAATAGATGGTAATGATTTGGTAGTACTACCCAGGTACTAATAGATATTCCGACGACTTGGAGTTCTGTCAGTAACTCGTCCAGAAGCCACGCCCGATCTTCTTCAGTTTGGAAATGTCGTTTATGTTCGTAAGTAGCAGCAGTAATCAGAAACCAGCCTTCGGCGTGATGAAAGTGAGGTGGTTCATGGAGAGGCAAGTTTTTCGACTGCCGCTGACGCAGGATTTCAGTTTTGTGCTCGGGTGTTAGCGTACGATAACGGTACATATTCCTAAGCCCTTGTGCTCGGTCGTAGTAGCGCAATTTATGCGCATTTGTGATAGGAACGGATGATAAATCACCCTACTAAAAACTTAACCCTGCAATTGATTGGAGGTTCGTAGTAGGGCAATTCATTGCGCGTGCGGACGGGCAATAAATTTCCCTACTACAAACCTAAAACAGCCTACCCTGTCTCATCTCCTCTCTGACCCTCTCTCGCCCGGCGAGAAAACCGTCCAGCAGCTGTTTCTCTTTGCTCTCGATAGGCAGCGTTTCGGAGATGGCTTGCGCCACACGATAGAACGCCTCGCTCTCTCCGTAGCCGCTCTCCGCAAGAACGCGAATCATCTCGTCACGTTGACTCTTTTCCCAGAGCAATAGAACATTGTGCAACACGTCAATCAATTCCCCGGTATGTTTTAGGTCGTCTATCTTCCGGGATTGGGGACCAAAAACACGGATAAACTGCTTGTCCTTGTCAATAAACCCTTTACCGCCCCACTCACGAGAGAGGTCTACCCCGCAGCACTGCGCCAACTTCCGCGCTTCATCAAAATGGACACGCGCCTCTTTATATTCCCACCGCCAGAGGACGTAAAAGCGGGTGAGGTCGGAAATTTCACCGGCGAAACCATTGTGCAGAATTTGCCGCACCGCGTAATCGGTGGCAATCTCCCGCACATCGTCAAGCAGACGATCGGCGCGGATAACCTCTCCTTCAAAATTCATCACCTTTCCGTATTTACCGAATACCTCAATGGCTGAACCGATTGCAGCGATAAAAAAGTCTGCCCCGCCTAAACCCTCCTCCCAGAGTCGGTGGAGTTTGGCGTTTAGGTGAGTGGTCATCTCGGCTTTGACTTCGTTGTAGAAGCCGGTAGGTTCACGTTCCATCTTCCGAGCAACGATGTAGATAGAGGAAGCAAGGGCAGCGGAATCTTGAGCGCGGAGGCGTCCTTTCATCTCGGTATGTAGGGGCCACGCACCGGTCATAATCAGCCCGGAATCAAGGAGTGAATTGATTAGAGCTTCCCAACCTTCTGTCGACTTATGCGCGTAGACAATGATTGCAATAGCGTTGGGTTTCAGAACTCGATATATTTCCTGAAATGACTTTTTGAGACTGCCTTCAAAGAACTTCTTATCTTTGTAAGAATATCTTCTTGCATCCCAGCCCGCCATTTCTGCAATTTCGTTTTTCTTTGGTGTTAAAGGTGTTGAAAAAAGTTCTGGATACAAATCTCCCACTGTTCTTTTTAACCAGACATAAAAGAAATCTGATAAGTCCGCATATGGCACGCTATTGTAATATGGTGGATCGGTGAAGACTGCATCAAAGAAATTACTAGAATAGGGCAGGGAGGTCGCGGAGGTTTGAGTAGTCAATCCAGCCAATTTACACTCAATCTGAGCCACATTCTCTATCGTGCGCAAGATTTGCCGGGACATGCTGTGAAATGTTCCTTGAGCAACAGGAGAGAGTAAGTTCAGTTCGAAAAAATCCCACATCATTGGAAGCGCTTGTCTCGCAAATGTGTGGCCGGGATTTTCAACATGGTTGAACCACTGCACAAGCGTGCTCCCGAAATCTGAACATCGGCTTACACAGAGTGCCAAATAACTTGTCACTGCTTTCGCGTAATCACCGTCAAATCCTCCCGTCACCATCTCTTGATACGCCGCCTTCACCTTATCGGCAAACGTAATCAACGCTAGCTTCTGCCTTGCGCTAAAAAGGCTACCCCATGTGTGCATGCCGTAAATAGGAACATTAAATACACCGCTCATTAGAGGGAGTTCTTCGTCAGGACTCGGATTCATTCCCCATTCCAGCGTTAGCGCTTCGCATTTTTCTGCAAGGTACGACTCGGCAGCAGCAAAAGTCGAAATGTCGGCATCTGTTGCCACACGATAACGCTTACCCGTGGTACCAGATTTGTGTGTTATAACTGCGACCATTCGCGTGCCTGCTTTGCAATCTTGAAACAGTTTGCGCGTTAGATCAGCTTCCACGGTCCCACCACAGATAGGGCACACTGCCACCGCACGTGAGACGGTGCCCCTTGATGGGTCAAATCCATTCGGCATCGGTTCGTAGCCATCGCCAACTATCTTGAAAGTCAAGTCTCCGTATTCAACATATGGATAGAGGGCGACATGCTTGTTAGCCTTCTTTGCCAGCCATGATTGAGACATTAGAGGAATACTCGCACCACAGGATGGATTCTGACACGGAATAGTTCTCTTCCAAATATATCCGACCGGAATTGAGCCATCAGTTTCGTCAGGATAGAATCTCCCAAGTTCTTTCTTTGCTTCCCCAAGAACCCATACCCCCCACTTTTTGACATCTTCAAGCAGGGGATTTTGCGTCGCCACACCAGAGAGCGTGGGCTCGGATTCTACCTCTTTTGGTCTGCCGTACTTCTGTGGGTATTCCAGTGTGCACTTCTGAATCAGGACAGCGACGGGGTTGAGGTCGTTGGAATAGGTTTCACACCCCAGCCGGAGTGCCTCCAGCGGAATTGAACCGCCCCCGCCAAAGGGGTCAAGCACTTTCGGGGGCACGCCGCCGTTGGCTTCGAGAATTTCTTTTCGCGCCTTTTCAATCAGATGAGAGTTTAGCGAATTTTCCCACTTTGAGAGAGTGATGATAAAATCTCGTTTGCGGTTCCATTCGTCAGTATCCTGCGGCGCCGGTGTTAGGGCAGCGTAAGCGGTGGCGCGTGATGAGGCAAGCGGTTTCCGTGCCCACCAGATGTGGAGTGCAGAGATGTGTCCACGACGAATATTTTTCTCGTGCGCGGATTCTTTGCTGACTTCTTTAACGGGGAAAGTTTCTTCAATGAAACGCTTCATTTAACTACCTCGGCGGGTCCTTTTTGTTTCTTAATTGTTCGACTAAGACCATTTCAACAATCCAGTCTAATGCTTTCTCCTGAAGTTCAACGGATGTATAATCGTCCCGAAATTCTTTTAAGCCACCAATCCAACTGAATCTTGGTTTCTTTTTCTGCCGTATATCCATATCGACTAACGAGGAGCCATGCTTGAATTTTTCAACGGTTTTGGATTTGATACGAACACCATTTCGCTTGAATAACAGTACATTTATTGATTTACTCATCAAAAATCCGATACCAGTTGTTCTTAAACTAGGGAAGATGTTTCAAAATTGACTGAAACAAGGCAAAAATTTGCGGCGGAAAATTCGGCTTCATACGCTGTATCTATTGAAGCGTGGAACCCGTAAGA
Organism: Candidatus Poribacteria bacterium; assembly: GCA_965198175.1. GTDB lineage: Bacteria > Poribacteria > WGA-4E > WGA-4E > PCPOR2b > JAPPKS01. Next base: position 3,135,833 of record OZ240245.1, on the reverse strand, counting down.
CTCGGCTCGAAGTCTCAGGAACTCTAGCGGTACACCCAAATACCATTGGAATTTGGTTGAGAAAAACAAAATATTTAGCTCGATTCCCGATTTTTGCCGAGAAATTGAAAATGCGTTTGGTCTGATTCCTCAACTATTTTCATTAAAACCTCGATTGCACTTTGAATCTCATGTTTGTCCTTGTGTTCAATTGTGCTTATAGGTTCAAGACCGTGCGAAAATTCTTGAATAAGTCTATACACCTTATCTTTTTCAGTTTCGCTGACAGTACTTGTCTCAAGCTGATCGACTTTACTTTTCAGATCGCCTGTAGTCGGAATCTTGAAATTTGTATACATCTCCAAAAACCGCCTAGCGATATTTCCAACAGTATAAAAATCAGCATAATCCAGAGTACTTTCGGTGATAAACTTATTCAATCTTGAAAATAAGAATTGAAATTCTGATTTGAATTTTCGCAAAGTTTCCTCAAGAGGAACAATCGAAGCACACCGTTTGTCATCCTTAATCATATTTTCAATCATGTAATACTCACACGGAATCGGCTTTTTATTTGAATTGCGAATTTTCTGTTCAAACCAATCTTTGACGAGATTGAAAAATTCAAAGTTATGCGTGGATATGATTAATTGTTCTGCGTATTTGAAGTGACTTTTAACAAGTGAGAAACAGTGGTATATGAAGTTAGAATCAAAGCTGGAAATAGGATCGTCAATTACAATTATTGCTTCCTTGACGTTAAATCCCCTTTCCTGCGTTTTTACGATAAAATATGAAAAAGCAATGGCGTTCTTTTCGCCTTCGCTAAGGTTGTTTGCCACTTCGCCGTCGCGTTGCAAAATATACCCCTTATTTGAGCCGTCTAGCTCGAGTAAGATTTCTTTCCTGCCAAAAAACTCCTCAAGGTACTGGTTTATCTGCTCTGCCGCCTGTCCAATATTTGAAGTTTCTTTTGCCAGCCTGGAGATTTCCCGATTATTGGCATCAACCGCTTGTTTCGCTTCCTTTTCCGCTTCAACGCTTTTTTCGAATTCCAATTTGATTTTTGAATAGTCCTGATCCTCTATCGCACCTGCAATAATATGTTTTTCCAACTCTTCTTTTGCTCGTTTAACTGCCTGCGCGTGATTTGCAACCTTAGTGTTGTGTTCTTTAATCACGGCATTTATATCGTCAACTGTCTTGTCATATAGAGCTGAAAAATCTTCAGGGAATTGAGTATCGCTTACTTCCGAAAGAGGATTTTCGTATTTTTCGTTCAATTTTTTTATTGCTTCATCAGTCCATGAATCTAACTCACCGACTATCTTGTTTAGTTCCTTTACGTGGTTTTCGTACTTATCTTGCAAATTAGAATAAAACTGCTGATTCGTTTCTTCAACTTTACGCCTTAAGCCACCTAAACTCGCAATGAAGGACTTAATATCAATTTGCAGTTTTTCGTAGTTTCCACTGAAATGTTTTGATAAAGATTCCAAAAAACTCTCTGAAAGTTCGTTTTGGCAAAACAAGCATTTTTTCGTTTCGTCTTTTGTTCTGTGAAGTTTAAATCCGTCCTGTGCCCACTTGTTCAATTCCGGATCATCCTTGAAGCGGTCTATCGTCTCCGCTACAACTTTTCGCTTGAGAAGTTTTGAAACCTCATCATATAAATCGGAAAAACCGCCTAAGGTTTTTCCGTCGTAGGAGTACGAAAAATCGTATTTTGAAAATGGGCGTTCACTATCTTGAAGATCGCCGCTAATTAGTTTCTTTTTTATTTCAAATTCCTGATTTGAAAGTTTCGAAAAATTCTCATTACCGATTTCCTCAATCGTCTTTTTAACGCTTCTCTTGTTGTAATCTAGGTATTTATCTTTAACCTTGTTATCACCAGCAAGGATTTTTATATTACTTGCGGTTGAGATTCTGAAGACATCTTCCGCCTTCTCACTCTTTTGGCGATCTCTTTGGGCTAATCCGTATTTTTCCGCCAAAACGGTAACTTTCCCTTGAAGTGCTTTTAGTCTATTGCTGCTCTCAATATTTTCCTCGCCGACATAAACAATCGGGCGGCTTGGATTTATAGGGTCAAAGGAGACGTTTTCCTCAATAAAATCCCTATTGAAAACTCTGATCTGCTTCGTTCCGTTTTGGCAGCTCGAATGATTGATTACTCCGTTGTCAGTCTTTATCTCAAATTCGCCGTTTGTCGGATATTGTTTAAATTCGGTTGTCTTTTTCTCGCACGCAACGAAGGCTCTGGAAAAAGTAGTTTTCCCGCTTTTATTCCAACCGTAAATTAAGTTAAAACGCGAAAAATCAGGAGTATCGCTACTCCATGCAAAATCACGAAATATTCCGAACTGCTTTAGTTTTGATACTTTCTTAAACATAGCTAGCGCCCAAATTCAAAAATCTTTGCTCGGATGTTTTACTCTGCCTCAACATTGGTATCGTTTTTTACATAAGGAAATGAGCATATCACTATATGCACTGTTATTTAAGCGAAAGCGTTTCATTAAAATACCTCTGAGTGCGCTTTTCGTTGGCGAGTTGGCTTTAAGGTCTACTCTGCTCTCAACACTGACGCTTTTTTCTGAAGTTCAATTGCCGTATCTGGTCCCGGAGTTCTCTTAAACCACCAGCCCAATCCAATTTCGGTTTCTTTTTTCGCTGTAACTCCTTTTGGGTTAGCAGGGAATCAATGTATTTGATTGCTTTTTCTTGGAGATCGGCAGGCAGTTGGTTGAATTTTTCAACGAAGTTGAATTTCATTTTTTCCTTCTCATTAGTTACTCAACCGCATACCCTGTGTACTGTCGAACATCCGGGGCGCGGAATCCCAAGACGATATGCTCTTTCGGAACACCGTATCGCTCCAGATCGGGCGCGATGCCTTCGGTATTATCGTGTTGGATCCACAACTTTCCGTTGATAATATCAATGCGGACGATACAAGCGTGAATCCGTTTGTGCTTCTGGTATCCTCTGACCATCCACAGATAGTGGTCCGCCTCACGGTCGACGATGATTTCATCTTCTAAATCTCCGTGAGCAATTGACCCTTCTGTATGCTCACGAAAGACTTGTAATACAATTTTTCGGTACTTTTCTACGAGTTCCATTTGACGATGACCTCCTCGGTTTTGCTAAAGATAACCAGTTTGAGATGATTTTTGCGGATTAACATCTGTCCTAGAGATTCCTCGAAAATGGTCGCAAAAACCTCCTCGTGAACAGCGAGATACAGCGTCCGTTCAGGTTCGAGTTCCTCAATAATATTCCGATAAAGGATATATTGCCCCAGTGCGTTTTCGAGGTCTGCCATGTTGGAGTAACTAACGAAACTTTTAACTTCGACAGCGATTTTTCGATCTTCTTTTTTAGCTGTCAAAAGTTGCTCTGCGCCCAAATCTACATAAAGGAGATCGTTTCCCCACTTCAAACGGAGTGGGTCATGTGTAATCGTCCAACCATCCTTAATCAGGGCGTTCTTTACAGCATCATGAAAGATGTCTCTTGCTGGCACTAGTTGTTCCCTTCTTCAACAGAACCTTTTTTCCCCGAATTTCATTCAAAGAAATCCAATACCGAACTGCTTCAATCTGCTCCTCTGGGTGCGTCTGCTCGGATGGGTTTTGGATGATATAGAGGTTGGGTTCTGTGCCGGCGTTGAGGACGACGTAAAGGAAATAGTCCGATCTGAACTGTTTCGCTTTGAACCACTCATTTTGCGTCAAAGCCACGGCGCCAAGCCCGGCGCGCGCTTTGACTTCAATATAACGTTTATCGCCTCCCTGACCCGTCGAGCGGACATCGAAACCGAGATTTTCGGCGGAGATATCTTCGGGCGTACGCCCCTGGTGGCGCTCGTACCGCATCGTTACCTCCATGCCAATACCCTCAATTTCAGGGTCGCTTTTCATAGTTGGATCTTCGGTTGGCGCGGGAATCACCCGGATCGCACCGAGGTAATTGGGTGTACTCGGTGTGAGTCTGCCTTCTTGAGCAATGGTTAGCTCTAGTGTTTTGCGGTTATCTTCGTAATCCTGCTTCTGTTCCTGCTTGTTGCGCACGAGGCGATCGACATTTTCGCCTTTGGCGCGGCGGTCATAGAGTGAAATGAGGTCTCCGTCCAATTGGACGATGAGGTAGTTAAGTGACTTTAGTCCATACTTCTTTTTAATTTCCGCCTGCCGTTCCCGTTCAGCTGCAAGTTCGTCCTTGTAGCCGCCAAGTGCAGGCATTATAACAGGCATCACCATAGCTTTCAAGGCGTTAATGTCTTCTGATGCAACGTGCTGTGCACTTTCCGCGAGATCCCAGATAGCGGTGGGGTCGATGGGCTCAACTTTTCGTGTATCGGAACTCACATAGAAGGCAAACAGCCGCGCTCCGGCAACCTGCGCCTTGCCGTCACGAATTTCGCCCTCATAGAACAGAATAACGCCGTCCCGTTTTCCATCAGGGTCTTCAAAAACCGCACCCCGTTTCAAATCGCCCGATAAATTTTCAGCCACCCAACCGAGAACGGCTTCAAACAGTGGGTGACCAAAGGAGATGAATTCGGCATCGGGATTTCTGAAGGCAATATCTTTATCAAAGGTTGCCCTGGGATATGTCTTCAACATCCCACCGTGTTTCTGTATGAAAGCATCTCTTTCGGCAATCCTGCGGATGGCTAACGGAACGCTCTCAATCGCAAGGAACCCATCTCGACGACTGCGTAATCTACCTTTAAGCTCCTCGAAAGCTTTTCGGAAGAAGGCGTCGGTGTATTCGGGAATGAGGCGCCGTTCGCGTGCACGTTCCGCCATTTCACCGAGTCGCGTATAATCAATGTAGCGCGTCGCTAGACTTTCACCTAAGTTTTCTTTGACCTCGGTAATATATTTCTCATCAACTCTTATGTCGAGTTCTGCAAGAATCTCATCCGTGCTTCTTGCATTTGCGGCTGCCTCTAGCAGTAAGTGTGAGAGGTTCACGCCGTATAGCACCTCGTTCAACACGTCGAACACTTTGTCACTACCTAAGGCGGTTTGGATTTCTTTAATCTTATCGAAAAGGGCAGTCAACACCTCCCCTTCTCGCGTGTCTTTGGCAACGAGGTTATATACGAATACTTCCTGTGTTTGCCCGTAGCGATGGATACGTCCCATCCGTTGCTCTAAGCGGTTGGGATTCCACGGAAGGTCGTAGTTGAGCATCAGGTGGCAGAACTGAAGGTTTATACCTTCTCCCGCGGCTTCGGTTGCAATCAGAATCTGGGTCCGGTTTTTAAATTCGCTCTCCGCCTCGATCCGCTCTTCGAGCCTCAACGCACCGTGAATGACTGTGACGCTGTATCCCCACTCCTCCATTTTACCCTGAAGGTATACCAAGGTATCCCGCGATTCGGTGAAGATGAGGATTTTTTCGCCGGGGAAACGATTTTCCAAATCGTCCAACGTCTTCCTCAACTCTCGGAGTTTGATTTCGGTTTCGTCTTCGATGATTGCCCTCGCCATCCCCGCCAAGGTTTCAAGGGTCTCGATTTCGCGACCCAATTCCTCTCGATTTTCTGCGACTGAAAGCGCCTCCCATATCTCCTCCTCTCTCCAACGTTCCTCCTCGCTTAGATCGTCGATTGTCTCAAAATCGGGAACGCTTTCGGTTCGTTTTCTCTCGGTGGCGCCTTCCAACAAATCGGAAAGGCGCACTCTCCGACGCTTCAGTGAGGTGAGCAACGCATAGGTACTTGACGCCAGTCGACGCTGCAAGATGACTAGAGCAAACGCCACGTTATTCCTTTTGTCCTTTGTCAGTGCCTTGTTGTATTGTCCATTGACATATTCGGAAAGTTGATTGTAGAGCTCCTTCTCTCCCGGTGAATCAACGCCTAGGTCAAATGCGAGCGTGCTAACGTGTCGAGGTAGGAACAGCGGCACCCCTTCAAAATCCTTCAAATCTTCTTTGACGCGACGGATAAAGAGTGGATTGTCTCCCGCCGTGACGGATTCACGTAGATCTTGACTGGTGGCGAAGAACCCCGGCTCGAGGAGATCCAGGAACAATCTAAAATTTTCAGGATCCCCCTTGTGCGGCGTCGCGGTGAGGAACAGGAGATGGGTTGCACTTTTCGAGAGTGTCCGTCCTAATTGATAACGACTCGTCTTCTTAGTTTTGTCGCCGTATTGGTACGCCGCCATTTTGTGCGCTTCGTCAACAATGACGAGATCGAAGGGCGCAGATGCAATTGCGGGCATGACATCGTCGCGCTTGGCAAAGTCAATAGAGGTGATAATTTGAGATTCGCGAGTCCAGGGATTTTCACCGGGCACTGAATCGAGACCCGCGCGGTCCATGATACGAAAACTTTCCTCAAACCGCTCCTTCAACTCTCTTCGCCACTGGTCTTTGAGATGTCCCGGCGCAACAATTAGTGTTCGGGTAATCAGATGACGGAGTTTCAACTCCTTGATGATAAGTCCCGCCATGATCGTTTTGCCGGCGCCTGGGTCGTCGGCAATCAAGAACCGGATGCGCGGCAGTTTGAGCACATGACCATAGACGGCTTCTATCTGATGCGGGAGCGGATCCACCTTGGATGCACTGACAGCGAATAGCGAGTCGTACAGTGCGGCGTATCGGTAACGCCGTGCCTCTAGGCTGAGGAACACGTGCCGCGCCTTCGCTTTGAAGTCTAGTGATAGTTTCCCGACCTGCAACTCGTTCACTTCATCGCGGGTGAGCATGGCGTTAATATATTCGCGTGAATGGACGGTTGAGCCAACCAATCGGACGTACTCCCCCACCTCTTCCACGAGGTCGATTTGCACCGGCTCGGGCCAATTATGAGACTCTATGATGTCTCCGCTTTTAATGTTCATCGGTAATTTTTACCCTATCCGAAGCGATTAAAGTCTTCGGGCTTCTCATGTTCCGTCAGTCGTTATTCTGTCGCCTCTAGGTCGGTTAAATCTTCGACTTCAGCAATGTCTGCCAGCATTCGAGAATATTTGCGTAGTTCCACTTGAAGCGACGCGAGCTCTTCGCGGAAAACCGTCCGTTCGGAATCCTGCTCAAAAGCACTCTCCAAGCACTTCCGATGCCATTTCGCAGTGAAAGGACGAACCACTTGGTTGAGAACGACGATTGCAACTTTTGTGAAATTGATGCAATCCCGTCCGTGTTCTTTGATTACTGCCCTCGTGATTGCAAAGAGTGAATAAACACTATCCAATGCTGTTTTCTCATCACCGTGCTCGGAAGGCAATGGTTGTGTGGTGATTCTTGTAAGCAATTCAATGTACAGCGCCCATGCGGCATCTTTATCGGCGGCTTTTGGAGCCCACTCCATTTGTAGAAAGGGCGGTGTGAACTTCAAGCTCGTCATCTTCCATTTTTTAAGGTGCTTCGAGAATTTCATTCGTACCACCTTTCACCGGAGCGGTTATTTACAAACGAGTCATAGGAATTGTCGGGATTAATTTTGTCTCTCTGCTTGAAGGCTTCATGTATCCACGACTGTACCCTATTGGGGCTGTTGCTCCAATCATAGAGCTTTGCGAATCCACATTTAACATTATAATGAAGACGTGGAGGTATAATGTGGGGTTTGTATTTGTCTCTACCGTAATCGGGATGTGTGGGTAAGAAAACGCCAATAAGACCAGAACGCGGATTCAACTTTGTGTCGCGTATGCTTGCCCCGATTTCCCAATCCACATGCTTTCTTTTCCAAGTTTCCGCACCAATCAAAACGACTGTCACGGTTGAATCGCGCAAAAACTCGTCCCGGATTTTTTGACGAATAGTGTCTGTCTTGAGATTTGGATTGATATCTCCAATTTCTACAGATTTTGACACCATTATGTCATACACATCCGAAAACCATCCTTCAAATATCTCCCTGTACATTTGATCGTTATCATGATGATAACTGACAAACACCTTATGACGATCACTCATATGAAAACCTCCTCATTAAAAACAAAACGACAAGGTTCAATTTCCGAATTCTTTAACTTAAAAATGCAATAAAGTGTATTAGTCGAAGAAATGGTAGACACTGACGTTATTATTCGCTTGGTCCAGATCGTCACATTTAGACCAGTAGCTGGATTCAGCGCGGGTGCAAAGCCCCGACCCCCTCTAGCTCCCCCTTAGCAAGGCTTACTATTACCCACAAGTCTCCGGAGGTAGTCATCATCTATGTTGGGGCTAAGAACTATCGTTCATTTCGACGTTGTGTGAAAGGACGAACCACTCGGTTGAGAACCACGATTGCAATTGCTGTGTGGTGATTATGGCTGTTTACAAGCGACGGGTGGTTAGTTAGTGGCAACATCAATAAACGCTACTGTTGACGTTGGCAACGGAACCACAAGACCATCTTTGAGCAGACCTTCGATGTGAAGTTGAATCGCTTCGGCAATTAATCCGCTCGCTTCCTCCATCGTCTCGCCTATTGCTACACAGCCAGGTAGGTCTGGCACATAGGCGCCGTAACTACTCGCACCTTTTTCAAAAATAACGAGGTATTGCATGGCTTCCTCCAAGTCAATCTTTGAGACCGGCTTCCTTGAGAGCGCTGTTGAGCGTACCGGCTGGCACATCCAATCCTAACTTTCCGGCAACGGTAACAGTGTCTGATTTGGTTGGATGCCGGAACTGCCGGTGACTGCCTCGAGTCCGAATCAAATACCAGCCATCTTTTTCAATCAACCTAAAAAGGTCCCTAACCTTCATGATACGAGTCAACTCGAAGTCCGGACGATTCCCACACTCTGCCTAACGGCTTGCCTGTCGCGCTGGTGAGCGCCATTACCTACACAGATGAGTTACGGAATCACACGAACACCGTTGGCGATACATGAAATCTTGCAGCTAAGGCTTGCAGGTGTTTGACTGTAAGCTCACGCTTGCCGCTGAGAATCTCTGACACAGTCTCAGGAGTACCTATCTCTGGAAGATCTGACGGTGCAAGTTGATGTTCTTCCATCAAGAACTGAAGCGTCTCAACACCGCAGCACTCCGGCATTGGATGGTGTTTCTCCTCATAAGTGTGTATGACCGCACCTAATGTGTCAAGTAGTTCATATAAGGGATGCTGTTCCCTATCACCAATTTCATCAATTAGTGCGTTAAGCCGCTCCACTGCCAGATCATATTCGTTTTCATTGCGAATGGAAAAAAGCGGACGCACAATTCGCCAATGTTCCTGAATTTCCGCAGCAATTACGCTCATCTCTTCCACATCCCCTTGGTCTAGCTTGCCACATTTGGGCCTGTTGCCGGATTTTGACCGGGTGAAACCACCTGCCCCCCTCTAGCTCCCCCTAAGCGAGCTTTCTATTACCCACATCTCAATGAGAGCGTAACATGCTTTCCTAGAAACAGCGATTTATCGCAAATATCCACATACCGCTCCGCTGGAGTGGGCGATTCGGGCATAATCAAGCGACCGACTAGGGATTGCGATGGTCTTCGCTAGTGATTAAAACTGTCGCCTTCCCTAATCGGTCAGTTGATCACTCCGCTGGAGTGTAAGACATTGTTGCCTATATAGGCGTAATACGGTTAGAAGGGGGTTTCGCTCCAGTGGAGCGGCATGTTACTGTGAAAATACAAAAAAAGCCCCGCTTTAATGACGAGGCTTTGAGTTTGGAGCGATCCGATTGGAACATGCTGCTAGAAATCTGGGCGTTCTGGGTATACGCTGACTTTTCTGCGGTACTTATCTTTCCGCTCAAACCAGACATAACCATCAATCTTCGAGAAGAGCGTGTAATCGCGGCCAAGCCCGACGTTGTTGCCTGGGTGCAGGTGCGTTCCACGCTGGCGAACGAGGATACTGCCCGCTGCGACGCGGTTCCCAGCAAACCGCTTCACGCCAAGTCGTTTACCGCAGCTATCTCGCCCATTACCTGTGCTGCCGCCGCCTTTTTTATGCGCCATCTTCTTCTACCTCCTCGGGTGTATGTTCTTGTTGGATTTCAGTGATTCGTAATCGAGTAAATGTTTGGCGGTGTCCGAGTTTACGTTTGTAACCTTGGCGCCTTTTGGATTTGAAAACAACAATCTTCTTCGCTTTACCCTGAACGACAACCTCTCCGATCACGGCGGCATTTTCGAGGTAGGGCGCGCCAAATTGCGTATCGCCTTCGCCATCTCCGATCGCTAGGACTTCTGGAAACGTAACGAGCTCACCTACAGGGGCTTCAAGCTTTTCCACATCGATCAATGTCCCCACCTGAACGCGATGTTGTTTTCCACCGGTGGCAAATACTGCGTACATCTTTCTCTCCTTGAAAATAAACGGTCTGGATACGTGTCCCCAAATACAGCTGAACGGGTAAGCACGATCAGGAAGTATATCAAACCACTTCTGCTTCTGTCAATGTTTAATCTACATAGATTTCACGATTTGTGTCTTGGGCGAAAATCCGATAATCTTCGAGGTGCATATCTGGATCCCCCTTAAACCGAATGGTTATTTTCATCGATTCTTCAAGTTGACGAACCTTATCCGCTTCCTCATTGCTAAGGTGCGACACAATCAGCTCATTCGCGATGATTTCCAACCTTCTTTTTCGTGATTTTTGATGGGCTTTTTTTACTGTTCGAAGTAAGCCGATTGTTACCGTGTCCACCGAAAGCACTGTGCCGTGTCCTTCGCAGTAGGGGCACGGTTCAGTGAGCAAAGTTGGCAGGCTAGGTCGGGTTCTCTGTCGAGTCATTTCCACGAGGCCGATTTCAGAAAAGTGGAGGATATTCGTTCGGGCGCGATCTTTTTTTAATGCCTGCTGCAACAGCTTATATACCATCTTTCGGTGCTCGGACTGGTCCATATCAATAAAATCGATAACAATAATCCCGCCAATGTCTCTGAGTCGGATTTGCCGAACCACCTCCTCAACTGCTTCAAGGTTGGCGCTCAAAATGGTGTCATCCGGATCGCCTTTGCCAACGAATTTTCCCGTATTGACATCAATGGAAAACATCGCCTCCGTTTGTTGGATGATGATATGTCCACCACATTTCAGCCAGATCTTTTCAGTTAACGCCTTCTTGAGTTCTTTTTCAATACCATAGGCTTCAAAGATGGGGTTGGGTTTATCGTAGAGTTTGACTCGTGATCGAAGTTCTGGCAAAGCGGAGGAGAGGTAATTGAGGGTTTCCCGGTATTTATCTTTGGAATCAATGAAGAGTTGGGTGACCTCGTTCGTCAAATAGTCGCGAATCATTCTAGCGGTGAAACCGAGATCTTGATGTACCAACCGAGGAGCAGACATTTTTTCAGCCCGTTCACAGATTCCCTTCCATTGGTTAATCAAGTATCGAATTTCCGCCGCAAGTTCCGTTTCGGACGCACCTTCTGCGGCGGTGCGAATAATAAATCCACCCTCAACATCGGAACGCAACGATTGGGCAATATCTTTGAGACGCTGCCTTTCTTCCGCAGCTTCAATCCGCCGGGAAACGCCGATGCTTGACGAAGTGGACAAATAAACGATGAATCTACCCGGCAGGGTAACGCAGGCTGTGACACGCGGACCTTTTGTTCCAATGGGTTCTTTAGCGACTTGGACGAGGATTTCTTGGTTCTTGCGCAGCAGATTGCTTATCGAATAGAAACTGCCTCTACCACCCCTTGGCGAATCTATAGCTTTTGAGTCAAGACCGTCCTTCGTCGAATCCTTTTCTATATCCTCCGCCTCGAAATCGAAGTGAATATCCGAGGCATGGAGGAATGCGTGGCGATCCAATCCGACATCAACGAAGGCAATTTGCATACCCGGGAGGACGTTTTCAACACGTCCTTTGTAGACATTTCCTAAAGCCTGTTCATCGTCCTTGCGTTCAATTTCAATCTCGGTAAGAACACCATCTTCTACGATAGCGCATCTGGACTCATATTCATCGTCAGAAATTAAAATCTCTTTTTGCATTGTCGCCTCCATTCTTAGTCGCTAATGCACTGTCAGTTATGCCTTGCGACGCCATCGTGACAACTTCCGCTGTGAGTGGCGGCGAAAAAGCGGCTGAAATTACCGCCCTTTATGTTCAATTTGACAATGTACTAGGAGGTTGTTAAGTTATTGAATTATGGAGGCAACGAGCCTAACATCAAGTTTAGAATTTGTCCAAGAATAATCTTCCCATAACAGAGACCTGAACGCGAACATCGGCAGCGGTTTACCCTGCGGGACGGAATCTTCGACTCAGGTAAACCCTGAATCTTAGATTCCCCTGCTCAACGACGCGCTGTAAAATTCTCCTTATACAATTCCATCCTGTCTTTCTATCAAAGTCAATATCCCGCTTTTACGACTGTCGATCTGACACTGATTCTGAACGTCAGTAGACCAAACGCCAGCAATGGGTGACGCTGTTTTACTCGCGACAACTTGTTCCACTGAAACTCGATAACATCGCGCTTTCAGAATCCGCAACCGGATTCAACGTTCTAAAACCAATGCGTGAGGATATTGATACGACGGTGACATTGAATTTTTCATTGAATGAGAGGTTGTCGACCGCTTGTGTTCGCGTGACACCACTCGCTCAATACCCATTAAGTCCCTTCGCGCGGCGTCATTGTGATTACCGGAATGATCAACTCACCGGTCGAAATCCCTCCGTGCTGGAAACCACCGCGAAACTGTCGTGTATATTCATGATACTGATTTGGGTAGACAAAATAGTAGTCTTCCTTCGTTATAATATAGTTTTTGCTTGAACCCTCAGCGGGTAATCTATATTCATTCGGATGATCAATATAAATAGCTTGATCTCTATTGCATCCGAGATTCGTACCGACTTTGAAACGAAGGCTTGTGGACGTTTCGCGATTTCCGAGCGCTTTAGTAGGTCGATTGCAAAGAACGGAACCGTGATCTGATGTTAAAATAACGGTTGCATCCCGGGTTGCAATAATCTTCAAAATCTCAAAGAGCGCGGAATGGGCAAACCACGATTTTGCAAGAGAACGAAACGCAGACTCATCCGGAGCGATCTGCTGAAGCACATTTGACTGCGAACGTTGATGGGTTAAAATATCAATGAAGTTGACGACCAGAGCAGATAAACTGATTCGGTCGAAAGACGAAACTTGACGTATAAACTCGTTGCCTCCCTTGGCATCGAAAATCTTAAAATACCTTATTCCCGGTTTAACATTCAGCCCAGCTCTCCGCAATTTCTGTTGAAGAAGCTGCTTTTCATACCGATTCGTACTGGTTTCATCCTCAGAGTTTTCCTGCCAATACTGAGGAAATTTCTTTGCAATCTCTTGGGGGAATAAACCGCTAAAAAGTGCATTGCGAGAGTAGAGCGTTGCACTAGGTAAGATGGAATAGTAATAATCCCGATCGGTATAAAAATAGGGCCGAATCAGCGGCTCGATTGCCATCCAGAGATCGAGCCTGAGACAATCAACAACAATAAAATAGGTTGGTCGATTTTCGCGTAGATGCGGGATGACAAATTTATCTAACACATCCACAGATAAAATCGGGGAGTTTTCCCCCTTTAACCAGCGAGTATAGTTTTTCGCAACATAGTCGGAAAATGAAGCGTTACACTCTTTTTTCAGCTCCAAGTGGGTTTCTTCGAGGCCTGTTTGTCCCAATTGATCGAATTCGAAATCCCATTCGACCAATTTCAGATAGATCTCGATCCACTTACGCCAATCTGGGTCAGATTCTTTAATGTGTCGGATATGATCGAAATCGTGAGTATAGCTGCGTGGTACTTGTCTCTCAGCAATCTTTGTTTGATCGAGTACGCGCTTCAATGTCAAAGCGACTTGTGCCGCGCCAATTGGTTTCACCAAGAAGTCGCTAATCCGTTTCCCCAACGCTTCATTCACAACCTGATCGTCATGACATTGCGTTAGCATAACGACAGGCAAGGCCGGATCAATCTCGCGGATGCGATCCAACGCCGTTAGACCATCCTGTCCGGGCATCATCTGGTCAAGCAAAACTACATCGTACCGGTGATTGCTGAGGAGCGAAATCGCATCATCCCCATTGGAAACAGAGGTTACATCGTAAGATTTTTCGCTCAGAAAAAGGATGTGGGGTTTCAGGGCATCAATTTCATCATCGACCCATAAGATTTTGTGAGCAATGTTCTGCATTAGCAACTCACCCCTTCTCCCTTTTAATCTTTCAATTTCAGGGACTCATGAACAAGGTTTCTCCGCGTTTCCCACCGGAAATTGTCCCGATTGGCAGCACAATTTCAAAGGTTGTTCCATTAGGTCCGGAGTCGACCAACCGGATTCTCCCATGATGATGCGCCTCAACAATACGCTTGACAAGTGTTAATCCGAGCCCCCATCCGTGTTTTTTGGTTGTGACACCGGGGTGAAAGACTTTTCGGCGATCCTTCCGCATTATTCCCTTTCCGTTATCCGCGTATCGAATGATGATTCGACAATTCTTCTCATCGAATCTCGGATCGATTTCGATAAAACCGCTCGGTTTGTCTAGGGCATCAAGCGAATTGCGAATCAGGTTCTCAAAGACCCATTGCAGGAGCTCCGCATTGGCGGAGACATAAGGAAGTTCACAAGTACTGACCCGGATATCAACCGATTTGTTTCGATTCGGCAAGCGCTTTTGGAAATACGAAACGACATCGCCCATCACTTCGTTGACGTTGACCTCCGTTTTTTGCGGCTCAGATCCAATCTTGCCGAAGCGTGCTGTAATTTTCTGCAATCGAATGAGGTCGTTATGCATATTTGCATAAATGTCCCCAACTGTTGCGTCGTCATCCTCACGATTGCGAGCGGATAGCAACTCCAACCAGCCCATCAAAGAGGATATTGGCGTTCCCAGTTGATGGGCGGTTTCCTTGGCGAGTCCGCCCCATAGTGCCGCCTGTTCACTAAATCTTATGCGCCGAAAACTCAAATATCCTACAGCTAAGAAGGTCGCAAACACGGATACTAAGATAATTGGCATCATTATGATGCCGTAATAGCGCGTCGCTTCGTAATAAAAATAGCCTTGACGCAAGTCTGGCGTGGTTTGCAGTGGCACCTCCCGTCCGAACACTTTGGAGTTCTGGACCAACTTTCCAGCCCGTGCAGACTGTTCCGGTGTGGCGCGCTTGGCGGTAATGAGCTCTCCACCCCAGATTCGCCACATCTGAGGTTTCCGATTCAAATCCGTAACGACAAACGGAATCCGATCTATCGCTGTTACATCAGCGTCACCATGATAAAAATAGGCATAAAGCTCTCGATTTTCGAAGCTATATTGGATGGACTCCGGTTCATTCTTCCTCTCCATCCGCTCCAAAGCGTCCTTGAGTTTGGCTTCCTCAACAGGGGATAACGCAATAGACGGCTCGGTGTTGATTTTGCGGTCAATTGCTTCATCAACACCCTTGGCGATGACGATTCGCCCGTTAACTGCATCCGTGATGATGAACGACAGACGGCTTGCCGTCAGAAACTGCTTAACGATTTGCGTCAGTCGATCTTGAAGTTCTCTTTCTTTGACCTTCGGGAGTACAGCCGCAAGGTCTGCCAACGGTCCGACCTGTTCCTCTAGCGCTCGATCTAGTTGCAGGATCTGTCTGGTATAATACACGAAGGCAAGTGACAGAATGAGAAGCCCAACGATAAAGTAGGCTAGTAGGAATCTGGTCGCGGCGTAGCCAGTCGGCACAATCCTTTTACGCTTGAACAACATCGGTCTTCCTCTATCCAAGGCACAGAAAATCCCTCAATATTGTATCAGACAGTCGGTGTAAAGTCAAGACTTGTTTGGTCAGAACAGGTACTGGAATCATATCGTGACATCGATTTGACGGATAGATAGGTCTGGTTGGATGATGTCGGTTCATGGCATCAAATGAGCGAATAGATCAAGCGACTAGCAAAGGACCGATCAAGCGAACAAATAGTGAGTGATCAACCGACCGAACAGGGAGGGCTATAGTTTTCCTATAGTCTTCACTAGTTTTGGGGGTTGACGTCCCTTTTTGATCGGCGCAATATTGAGCGGTGATGTGTAATTCTTAGCCGCAGTGACTATAATAGCCAACTATGTTACAATGACGAACTCAATCACAGCGCGGTTTATCAATTTTTATTCCTAAGGTATATCGAACGCTCTGCGGAGAATGCTTTGGTGACCGAGGTCATTTTCGAGATGGTAGATAACCGTGTATGTACCCGACATCGTGGCAAATTGGCTCGCATTGATTGTAGGGGTGTGCGTTACGACCTCAGAGGCATCATTAGAGATTGCCTCTTGATCGGTGAATGGGCCGTAGCATCTTTCGCCGAGGGGATTGAGGATTTTCCACGAGATTTTGATCCATTTTGGGCGAGGGCTGCGATTGACATAAACGACCAATTCATCCGCGAGCGAGTTCTTATTGTAACCGAGTATGCCAAATTCAGAAAGCATTTTGGCTGTCATTGTTATCGGTGGAACATACTCCAAGTAGCCTTTGCCGGGGATTGCTCGCCAGACACCCCGTGTGCCCCAAGCGATCTGTTTAACGGGCAAGTAGTCAAGTCCGAGGACGTTGACACGAATGCGCTCGCGCTGCAATGTTTCGATGACCTGATCGAGGCTATACTCAGATTTCCCATCGTAATCGGCATCATGGAATGCGCCGTCACTAGCGAATATGAAGAATCGTTGCCCACCCTTCCGAAATTTTATCTCGTGCACCGCTGTCATCAGGGCGTCTAACCCGGATTCAAGAAGATCTCCGCCACCCTCAAATTTAATCTTGTGGAGCCAATTTCTAAATTTGCTGTGATTGTCGGTAACGCCGCGCGCTTTAGGTTTTTCTTCCGTTGCATCGGAAAAAGTGACTAGACCAACTGCTGTGTCATGTCCCGCTCGCGCAAGATACTCGAAAAAGAGATCGGTATATGCCCGAATCCCACGCACATTGTCTTCCATGCTCCCCGTCTTGTCGACGATGAAGACGAGATCGATTTCGGACGTGGTTGCAGCCTCGGCTATATCTTGTGCGAGGTCGGTCATCATCTCAATGTAATTTCCATGAGCGCGCCCCATCGCACTACCGCCGAATGTGTTTCCTACAGGCGCCCCGCTGAGCACTGCGCCTCGCGTGTGCTGATACCGCATCTTCACTGGGCCGACTTCCGGAGAGTGTGCGTTCAAGTCTCCGCCCGATTCACCCATGCTGATATTTTCGTTTTTTGCCGGGGGTGTAACAACTTCTGAATTCCTCGGTTGTAGAGGCGCAATCGTGGCAGTGATTGCCTGGGGTATTGGATGCGCGGCTTTAGATACGCGGGACCGAGAATTCAACCGAATACGGTTGAAATTGGCTGACAGTTCCCTTTTTGCGGGGATTGTCTCCCGCTGATCCGTTTTGCCAAAGGAGTGTGCCAGCGCCCCATCCGAATCAGGGGCAGGCTTTGGCTTGGGTGGGGAGAGCTTCTCAACTACTTCTGCGGGCTTGGCAGCCAGTGTCGGCGCGGGTAGCTTTTGACGTTTGCGAGGCTGGACTTCTAGACGTGGCAAGTGGGTAATGTCGATTGCAATTTCATCATGAACAGGTGGAGTCTGGTATTGCTCATACCAAAGCTGGGATAAGATGAGCAGGATAAGCAGGTGAATGATGAGTGAGCAGATTAAAAAGGGGGAGGTACGCTTGTGACGTAGCACGGTATCACCTGCCTTGAAAATCGAGCGCGAATATTACGATCAAATGGACTCGCACCTTCCGCAATATTCAATACCAAGCGCCATTCACGATTTGTATTGTCGGGCGGTGAACCCGCGTTCATGGCAAACTAACCTAGTCTCTGCTACCTTGGCTAATGAGTCGTTGGAATTCAGGGTTGTTGCGAAATTCTTCCAGCGCACTCTCAGTCTTTGCTGCCTCGCGATAGGTTTTGTCTTGCGCAAAAGCGGTTTCAAATGCAGCCATTGCTTTTTCACGGTTATTGGTTTTTAGATACGCAAGACCCAAATGATAATGGGCGGATGCCAAATAGCTCCCCAACTCCACTGCCCTTTCTAAGGAAGTTATTGCTTCCGTATGCCGACCTCGTTTGTAGAGCACCCAACCGAGTGTATCGTGAAAAGTCGCATTGTTGGGTTCGCTTTGTAAAGTTTTCCTTGCGATCGATTCCGCTTCCTCCAGATGTATCCCTGCATCTGCAAAGGACCAGGCTAACGTGTCGAGACTAGCTGTTGCATACTCCCGGACATGTGCATCTGGATCTTCTTTTGCTAATCGTTCAAGTTCAGGAAGCGCTTGGATGTCACCGAGATCGCCCAGCGCGAAGGCAGCGCTTCGGCGAACATTTTCAGCCTCCGCTTTGAGCGCTGCAATGAGCGGCTGTACCGCTTGCTTGCCGCCAACGCGACCTAAAGCAATCACTGCGCTACTCCGAATAAAATCCTTCTCGTCTTTGAGCATCGTAATGAGCGGTTGCACCGCGCGTTTGTCGCCAAGTGCGCCCAAAGCAACCACAACGCTCACGCGGACGGAACTCCTTTCGTCCTGAAGGGCGTCAATGAGTGGCTCGACTGCCCGTTGGTCGCCAAGCCGTCCCAATACGCTCGCCGCCTCAGCGCGGATAGGACTGTTCTCATCTTCAAAAATTGCCAACAGTGGCTCCACCGCGGCTGGACCAAGTTTCTCCAATGCTGAAGCCGCCGTGGCACGGACTAGAAGATTTTCATTCTGGAGGACCGGAATCAGCAGTGCAATCGCCGGTTCACCGAGCTCTACCAATGCCTCCGCAGCCTTGTCGCGGATAGACGCCTCATCATTGAGTGCGGCAACCAGAGGCTTTCCCGATCGCAGATCTCCAAGTTGTCCTAACACGGAAGCTGCAGCTTCACGAACCAAGGGACTCTGATCTTTTAGCGCCTCAATCAACGGTTCTACTGCCCGTTTATCGCCAAGCTGTCCCAATGCTAGGGCGGCAAATGGGCGAGTAAAGTTATCTTTTTTGATGACAGTCAGCAGTGACTCCACCGCTTGTGTGTCTCCAAGATGCCCCAGCGCAACCGCAGCTGCAAGGCGGACATCATTTTTCTTATCCTTGAGCGCCCGAATTAGTGGTTCTGTGGCGCGTGTATTGCCAAGTTGTCCCAACGCGAAGGCAGTGCTGCTTCGTACCCTACTGTTTTTGTCCTTCAGAACCGCAATCAGTGATTCAACAACTCGCGGATCGCCAAGCTGTCCAAGTGCAATGGCAGCACTTTCGCGGACATTGCGCCTTTCCTTTTTGTCCTCAAGGACAGCCAGCAGCAGTTCGACTGCCCCCTTGTCGCCAAGCTGCCCGAGTGCAACCGCGGCGCTCTCACGGACATCACGGTTCTCGCTTTTATCCTTGAGGCGATCGAGCAGTGGAGCGACTGCTTGCTGATCGCCAAGCGCTCCCAATGCCTCCGATGCTGCTTTACGTGCATCCTTGTCTGTACTCTTCAACTGTTGGATATACTTCGCCAATTCGCTCTGTGTTCCCTCGGTCGATGCTAGTTTCATGTTGCCAAGTGTCATCGTGAAAATGAGGATAAAGATGGAAACAGCCTTGTGACTTCGCATGTTGTTATACTCCGCTTTTCCTCTTTGAAGGATTCGCTTTAAATGGGTGAGAGGGAAGAAAGATGCCTCCTAGTGAACGTCGTGCGCAAAGATTGCTCCTACGTAACTACATAACTGTGTGTTGATTTCGTGAATGAGGTAAGTCGTCGCTGTGGAAAATTTGTGAACCAAACTGTTATCTCAACTCTTATCTTGTGTCAATAGCCTTTGAAAGTCGGGGGTGTCCCGGAACTTTTCTATCACCTTCTCGTGCTCCACTCGTTTGCGATATGAATCGTCCAAATCAAAAGCAGTTTTGAGTTCCCCCAGCGCTTTCTCTCGCTGGTTATTCTTCAGACACGCCAACCCCAAATGATAATGCGCCGAGGCTAAATCAGGATGTCCTTTTATTGCGTTTTCGAAGGCGGCAATCGCTTCTGTATGCTTGCCCTGTTTGTA
Source organism: Candidatus Poribacteria bacterium (assembly GCA_965198175.1). GTDB lineage: Bacteria > Poribacteria > WGA-4E > WGA-4E > PCPOR2b > JAPPKS01. The sequence continues at coordinate 3,115,856 of OZ240245.1, read as the reverse complement.
GAGTACCCAGCCGAGCGTATCATAAAAAGTTGGGGCATCTGCCTGAAGCGCTATCGCTTTCTTCACCAAGGACCCCGCTTCATCCAACCTGGTATCTGAGTTTGCAAGGGACCAAGCTAGAATATTGTTCACGCTAGCTGTCGCAGTATTGCAGATATGTTCATCTGCATCCCTCCTTATCACCTGTTCCAATTCAGGGATCGCCTTTTCATCTCGAAGTTGTCCCAGTGCTTTCGCAGCAATGCAGCGGACCTTCCGACTTTCATCTTTGAGGGCAGCAATCAGGGGCGCCACCGCGCGTCTATCCCCCAGATGCCCCAATACAGTGCCAGCCATATAGCGCATCGCCTCATCATCATCCTTGAGCGCATCAATCAACAATTCCATTGCGCGTTTGTCCCCAAGCTCTCCCAACCCTATTGCCGCCATATACCGCACTTCCCCATCTTTGAGTGCATCAAGCAGCGGTGCCACTGCCCGCCTGTCGCCTAGATGCGCTAACCCAACCGCAGCCATATAGCGCACTTCCTCGTCTTTAAGCGCGTCAAACAACGGCTCCACTGCCCGCTTGTCACCCAACTGTCCTAGCGTGATAGCAGCATTTTTGCGGATATAACTGTAGCTTTCTCCTGTGTCGTTGTTATAATACTTTTTTTTGTTTCTGAGAACAGCAATCAGCGGCTGTACCGCTCGATCGTCACCAAGTTGTCCCAATGTAGAGACAAGCATATTTCTAAAATTCCCTTCTTCCGAATTGCGGACATGTCCATTTTTCAGCACTTCAAGGAGCGTCTCCGTCGCGCTCTTATCCCCAAGTGCACCCAATGCAACAACGGCATTCCAGCGGACCTGCCAATTCTCATTCTTAAGGGCTGCGACCAGCGGCTTCATTGCACGCTGGTCGCCAAGATAGCCCAATGCAAACGCAGCTTCAAGACGGACACGCGGGGCTTCATCTTTAAGTGCACCGAGCAGTGGCTGCACGGATCGCTTGTCTCCAAGCCGACCCAACGCATAGGCGGCGCTGCGACGGACGATTTTTTTTTGGTCCTTATCTTCAAGCACAGCAATCAGTGGATTTGTCGCCGGTTTGCCGAGCTGTCCTAAAGCACGTGCAACATGCCAGCAAAACCTCCAGTCTTTATATTCAAGTGCAGCAATTAGCGGTTCTACTGCGCGCTCATCGCCAAGCCGGCCTAACGCTTTGGCAGCCCCAAAACGAACCGCCCAATCTTGTTCCTCAAGCGCAGCAATTAGCGGTTCTACTGCGCGATTATCGCCAAGCTGCCCTAGCGCTTTGGCAGCCTGTTCGTGGACTTTCGCATCCCCGTCCTGTAGCGCAGCAAGCAATGGCTCCACCGCGCGATTATCGCCAAGTGTACCTAAGGCGCGGGCGGCATTCATACGACCTCCCCAATTCTTATCTTTAAGCGCAACAACCAAAGCCTGCACCGATCGCTTGTCATTAAGCTGCTCCAATGCGATTACAGCGCTACTGCGAATGGAACCCTTCTCATCTTTGAGGGCGGTAATCAGCGGTTCTACTGCGCGCTTGTCGCCAAGTCGTCCCAACGCAATTACAACGTTATTGCGGACAACGCTATTCTCATCGCTGGATAGCACAATCAGCGGTTCCACTGCTCGTAGGTCTCCAATCCGTCCTAGTATTCGCGCCGCGTCGGCGCGGACAGGTCGTTTCACATCCTTGAGAACGGCAAGCAGCGGCTCAACTGCCGGTTCGCCCAGCCGCTCTAGCGTTGAGATGGCAGCAGCGTGAACCAAAACATCCCCTTCTACAAGAGTGGCAATCAGTGGTGCTATCGCTGGTTTTCCAAGCTGTTCCAAAGCAGCCGCAGCCCTTTCCCGGACAGAACTTTCACCGTCGCCGAGAGCAGTAATCAGTGGTGATACTGCGCGCTTATCGCCAAGTTTTCCGAGCACCGAAGCAGCGGCGTCCCGGACAAAAGGAGTTCCATCTCTAAGTGCTGCAATCAGCGGTTCAACCGCCCGCTTATCCTCAAGTTGCCCCAAGGCAAGGGCAGCAAACGGGCGAGTCAAAATGTCTTCCTTAATGATAGCTAGCAGAGCCTCTGATGCCCGTGCATCGCCGAGATGGCCCAATGCGATTGCGGCACTATTGCGCACAGCACGCTGTTCATCCTTCAACGCCGCAATTAACGGTTCCATCGCTTGCGCCTCCCCAAGCTGTCCCAACGCAAAAGCGGCGCTACTGCGCACACTGTCGCCCGCATCTTTCAGGACCGCAATCAGCGGTTTCGCTGCCCGTTTGTCACCCAGTTGACCCAAGGCAATCGCGACACTCTCGCGGACATTACAATCTTCCTCCTGATCCTCAAGGACATCCAATAGTGGCTTTACCGCCCGCGCATCTCCAAATTGTCCCAATACCTCTGCAGCCTCCCAGCGGAGATGTTTATCCTCACCTTTTAACTGCTTGATATACACTGCCACTTCATCATTATGGCTGTCACAGCCATTTAGCACTATTAAACCGATCGCCATGAAGACAAGTATTATCCGCATTTCCTTCGCCCACCTAAATTTTTACTCGCCAGCCATTTTGTGTTGTGAAAGCTCCACTGGGAGTGACGTAAATTCGGACACGGCAAGTCGGGTAACTGAACTTAATGCATATGAAATTCCAAAACATCTCCGTCGTAAACAACGTCATCACGGCTAACGGTCTGTCCGTCATGCCAGTTGACACCCCAGATTCGCGCATACTTGAAGTTCTCTGCGAAGTCTTTGTGCAGCATCGTAGCTGCCTCAATCACTGTGCCATTAATCGGGAGTACAATTGGATCCTTGGGGTCAACTGGTTCTGCCGGCGATTTGGTGTAAACGCGCAAGATTTCCATTTGTTCATAGATTGCTATCCGTAGCTCATCAATTTCTTCGCCGGTTATCGCAGAAAGGGGATAGATTGGGAAATCGTCGGCGTAGAACTCGCGCAGAATCTCCAATCGATCCGATGCGTCTTGATTATCCATCTGGTTCGCAACGATTAAGGCACGTTTGGTAAATTTAGCAGTGAAGGAATCCGCATTGTCGACATCACTATTTGATGTTTCCTCTATGTCCTGCTGCCTGTGATGTATTTGACCAACAATTAGGATATTTGCTTCAATCAATTCCGATCTGACACTGTCAATCTGATCGAGTATGTCATCGCTGGCAAGACTAAGCACTAGCGCCAGAAGATCGGCATTTCTTACGATGTCAAACACCCAAGGCTGCACGAAGTCCGCCGTGATTGGTGGTATGTCAATCAGTTGAAATTGAATGTTTTCATAATCTAGCATCCCAACGGCTGGTTCAAACGTTGTATAAGGAGCTGGCGAAACGGCGGGCTTAGCGTTCGTAAAGCTAGCTACGATTTGTGACTTCCCAACGTTTGGAGCACCAATCAGGGCAATTTGTCCTGCTCCGTGCTTTGGAACATGATAGCTGTGCCCTTTTTTCGCCTGTTTTTTCCCCTCCCCCTTTTTCAGCTTTGTGATTCGCCGCCGGAGATCCACACGAACTTTGTCCGTACCCTTGTGTTTCGGTGTAATCCGCAGCATCTCCTCCAACAGTGGGAGCCGTTCATCATCAGTCCTTGCCACCTCAAGTTGGTGCTTGAGTTTGTAGTATTCAGGAGGAAGATTCGCTGGCATACTGCCGATACCTTTAGTTCGACGTGTGTATTGTTAAAAAATTTCCCAATATCTGATCTATCACATCCATCGCATGACTATTGACGTAGATTTGCCATCTTCTTCAGGAATCCAAAACAATCATCTGTTACAATGATTATAACCTTCGTCCTGGGGCGAAACGCGGAGGAATCGGTTGAACAATCGTGCGTTGCTCATCATTTAAGCCGTCCATAAGTGCCTGGCTAGGGACGTAATTAAAGCGGGTTCGCAGGAATCCTGGTGAATAGCGGTACAGAAGTGTGCGACGATAACCTGCATTGGTCCTTGCAGAGGATCCATGCGTGAGCGCATCGGTGAACATCAGCGCATCACCAGCTTCAAGATAGATTTCTTCCATACCAATCTGGACGCCGGCAATTACATCGCTGCGGTAGCCCTCTTGGGTCAGCACGGGATGCTTCATGGCTGATTTGTGACTTCCGCGAACAATGGTCGTCGCGCCATCACCGGGTCCCACATCCTGCAAAGCACCGATAACATCTATCTGACCGACCATCCATTCCCCCGTATTTTCTTGGCGGAATGTCAAATAGCAGAGCGGAATAGCGCCGCCGCCATGAATGCCGATATATCCGCCCTTTCCCCTTACATTCAGCAGATTTTCATGGAGCGAAAGACTGTTTGTCGGATTGATAAGGCGGCGGCAGTGATTTATCCAAGCAGGATAGTTGATCAATCTTCGAAACACTGGACCGCCCTCAATGATATTCTGGAAATTGCAGCCATCGGCGCCACTGTAGGTATGTGTTTCTACATGACCAATCCAGTTGCCGGAATCTCGATCGGCATTGCGATGTCTGCCTTCGACATAATCCCAATGATAATCAATCCACTGGTTCATTTCCTCAAGATCCTGTTTCTGAACCGCGTTCTTCAAGATGATATATCCATTGAGATCGAACAGATAATCAATCAGATACTCGTCCGTTTCATCAACATGAACCCAATCCCGTGACATAACGGTTCTCCTTATGCCGCCAATTTCCATAATTGTATGGTGTTGGCGGCGACCGTCTTCATCTATTGTTGGTTAACATCAACCGGCCACTTCACTGTAACCGCTCTCTACACGGACTAATCACCAATCTCTGGCTTGACGGTGCAATTAGTCGCATCTAGGCGGCGGTCACGACCACATCCCCTGGCGTTACAGAACAATATCGCAAACGCGACCTTTATGGTACAATATCCTAGCAAAATTCCAGAATTGAGTCAACAGAATTCCAATATCCTCATATGATCCATTTCAATACATCCAAGGACAACCAATTCTATTCAGACCGCTATCGCATTTTTAACTGCGCGTTTTTCTGTACCTTCTAGATTCGTAGCGCCGTTTCATTCATCGAAAAAAGGCGCGTAATTTTGACTTTGTATTTGCCTATATCGCGCATCATTCAAAGTTAGCGATTCTGTCTAGTCAATCGGTCAATGACATCAACGAAGGAGCAGTGCACATGAGTCTGCCCATTCCCCCTCGATTTCACCCGCTGGTTGAAAAATGGTTTACAGGCAACATTGGAGAGCCCACGGATGTACAAGCGCAGGCCTGGCCGAAGATAGCTGATGGTGAGCATGTTCTTATCACCGCACCAACAGGCAGCGGCAAGACCTTGACGGCGTTTCTGTGGTCAATAAATCAACTGGTGACGGAGGCATTGCCCATTGGGCACACAAGCGTCCTTTATGTTTCACCGTTGAAGGCACTCAACAACGACATCCGGCGTAACCTACTTGAACCGCTTCGTGGACTGAGACAGGTCTTTGAAGACGCGGGACATTCATTCCCCAGCATCCGCGTCTTGACCCGTAGCGGGGACACGCCACAGTCAGACCGCCGTCAAATGCAGCGTCACCCGCCGGAGATTCTCATAACGACGCCTGAAAGCCTGAATCTTCTGTTAAGCTCGGGTAGTGGCAGGTCTATCCTGACGGAGATTTCAACGATAATTCTCGACGAGATTCACGCCGTTGTCGGCACAAAGCGAGGGACACATCTGATCGCCGCTGTGGACCGACTTGTGCGGCTTTCCGGTGAATTTCAGCGAATCGCGCTGTCTGCGACAATTCGACCGATGGAGACTGTCGCCGAGTTTGTCGGCGGATATACAACCGATGGCAACGTACATGACCCGCATTACACAGCGAGATCCATCTCGACTATATGTTCCAAAGCCAACAAGCAGTACGATGTTCACGTACGATTCCCCCAAGTAGCCGCCGAAGACCCGACTCGCGAGTCGTTTTGGGATCCGCTGATTGATGCTTTTAAAGAGATTATCGTCCGGAACCGCTCAACCCTCCTTTTTGCCAACAGCAGGCGGCTCTGCGAGCGATTGACGTTGAAGATTAACGCCGACGAAGATCAACCGATCGCCTACGCACATCACGGCTCACTCTCACGCGAAATTCGCGAAACGGTTGAAGCAAAACTCAAAGCTGGTGAATTGAAAGCGATTATCGCGACAAGTTCACTGGAGATGGGCATTGACATCGGTGCGCTTGATGAAGTTGTGCTTATCCAATCCCCGTTCTCAATATCTTCGGCGATTCAACGAATCGGTCGTGCAGGTCACCAGGTTGGTGAGGTGAGTCGTGCTACGGTGTTCCCGACACATTCGCGCGACTTTCTTGACGCCGCTGTCCTCTCGGACGCAATTGGCAACCAGTCAATCGAAGCCGTCAAACCTGTCAAATGTCCCCTCGACGTGTTATCACAGATTATCATCTCAATGGCGGCGATGGAGACGTGGGACATTGATGAACTCTATATGCAATTAAGGACGAGTTATCCGTACCGATTCCTCAGTCGCGAGCAGTTCGACCAAGTGCTGAATATGTTGGCAGGGCGCTACGCCAACAGCCGTATCCGTGAACTCAAGCCGCGTGTTTCAATTGACCGGCTCGATAATACAGTATCATCTAGAAAGGGAGCGATACAAGCAGTATACATGTTTGGTGGGACAATCCCTGACCGTGGATATTTTCATATGCGCCACTTTGAGACCAATGCCAGAATCGGCGAGCTTGATGAGGAGTTTGTCTGGGAAAATGGAGAGGGAAGCGTATTCACGCTTGGTACGCAATCGTGGAGGGTTGAGCGCGTGAGCCATAGCGATGTATTTGTCCTGCCAAATAAATCTGACCGGAAGGAAACGCCATTTTGGCGAGCGGAAGACTTTGGACGTGACTTCCACTTTTCGGAACGTGTCGGCCTTTTTCTCGAAGCCGCGAACGATCGGCTGGACGACCCCGACTTTGCCGACGATCTACAGCGGGTAAATTGCATGGATACAACGGCAGCAGCGCAACTAATCGACTTTCTGAAAAGACAGAAGCAAGCAACGGGATGCGACCTGCCACATCGGCATCATCTCCTAATCGAAATGGTCCCGACGGGCCATGACAGTGTGCCGGGAAATCAGGTGGTGATTCACACCTTCTGGGGTGCCAAAGTTAATCGACCATTTGGGTTAGCGCTTTCGTCTGCATGGGCAGCGCGTTTTGGCTATCAACTGGAAATTCATGCCACTGACGATTGTATCGTCCTGATGCTGCCAGATAATCTGCCTGTGGAGGAACTCCTGTCAATGGTAACAAGCACAGCGCTCCAACCCCTCCTAAGAGAACAGCTCGAAGGTTCTGGATTCTTCAGCGCAAGATTCAGAGAGTGCGCCGGTTGTTCATTACTCTTGACATCCGGCAAGATGAATCAACGGATGCCCCTCTGGTTGAGCCGCCTACGATCGCAGAAATTAATGACGGCGGTGATGAAATACGAGGATTTCCCCATTCTGCTTGAGACGTGGCGTACCTGCCTTCAAGACGAGTTCGATTTGGACAGCCTACAGCAGGTGCTCGCAGAGCTTGAGTCCGGTTCAATCTCTTGGACAGCGGTGCATACTCGCTATGCCAGTCCGATGGCGCAAAATGCCTCTTGGCGACAGGTAAACGAGTATATGTATATGGGCGACTATGCCAAATCGAGCCACACTTCTATGCTCCGAAACGATCTCCTGCGCGATGTCGTGTTTACGCCGGGATTACGCCCGACTGTAACGCAAGTGCTTGCTCAACAGTTTGAACAGAAGCGTCAGCGACTGAGTCCGGGGTATTCCCCACAAACACCTCCCGACTTGGTCGATTGGGTAAAGGAACGGCTTATCATCCCCGCATCGGAATGGGGAGCTCTCCTGGACGCTATCCATAACGATCACCAACTCGAGTTGGACGAACTCCTCAGCTCTGTTGATGATAAACTTGTGCGGGTAAGACTCCCTCGAACTTCCAAACTGTTGATCGTTGCTGTGGAAACAATACCCCGAATCCGCACCTTATTCGACGATATAGAGGCGGTTGATGTTGAACTATTCAATCAATCAACAGATCGACTGCGGGAACATCCAATCTCACTCGACGATTACAGTGAACAGACCGACTTCAGGGACACGCAAGCCGTTACCTCGCTGCTGGGCGAATGGTTGCAATTCTATGGTCCCACAACCGCCGAATTCATTCAAGAAACGCTGGGTATCGAAAGCGAACGATTGCAACCGTTGCTCGAAGACCTCGTTGATTCGCAAAGGATTGTCACCGGTCAACTCGTAGCGGAAACCATCGGAGAGACCATCTGCGACAGTGACAACTTCGAGATTCTCTTGCGTCTGACCCGACGAGATGCGATTCCGACATTTGAACCGCTTGAGTTTGAATGGTTGCAGCTCTTTCTTGCCGACTTCCAAGGACTCACAACTCTGGCAGACGATGTCGAAAGCTTGTTCGCTTGCATCGAACAATTGGCTTGTTTTCCGGCACAAGCGGGGCTCTGGGAGTCAGAGATTTTCCCGGCTCGACTCCACACCTATACCACGTCGTGGCTTGATACAATCATGATGGAAGGCGACCTTCGGTGGGTTGGCAGTGAAAACCGACGCGTGGCACTCTGCTTTGATCCGGATCTTGACCTCATGCAGGAAGAAAACGGGAAAGATAGAAATGAGCTGCCGGATGCTGAGTGTGAGAACACGAAGGAGATGGACGCCCCGACACAACGTATGGATACGCGCGGAAGCGGAGGAATCGAAAATCTGTTTCCAGACGAGACTGGGCGTTACGATTTCGCTTCCCTTTTACGAACGTCAACACTCAGTGCAACCCAATTGACGGAGCAACTCTGGGAATTCGTTTGGGCAGGTCTCGTAACGAACGACACATTTATGTCACTTCGAAGAGGGATACAAAGCAAGTTCAAACACCCAGAAGTTGGCATATGTAGAAGATACAGCAGGCACCGTCGTCTCAGCCACCGCACCGAATTTGGTAGATGGAAGAGTTCAAGTTCCTATATCGGCAATTGGCACCGACTACCAACCCTAGATCCCACGGAAGACCTCATTGAGGCTGAAGAGCGGAAGAAAGACCGCGCAAGGCTGTTGCTGAATCGATACGGAATCTTGTTCCGGGAATTGCTCCAGAAAGAGCTGCCCGCGTTTCGTTGGTCGGACATATTTCGATCATTGCGGATCATGGAACTGTCCGGCGAGGTATTAGCAGGATGTTTCTTTCATGGCATCCCGGGCCCACAGTTTATCTCACATCAGGCGTTTCGGAGATTAAGCCGACGACTTCCGGAAGATAAACTTTTCTGGATGAATGCCGCTGATCCAGCATCATTGTGCGGGATACAACTTGATGTCATCAAGGGGACGACGCCCAAGCGAGTTCCTAGCACACATTTGGTCTATCAAGGCCAAAAAATTGTGATGATATCAGAGCGAAATGGCAAAGCGCTGAGATTTAAAGTACCACACGACGACCCGAAAATGCAGGAATATATCGGTGTCCTACATCATCTGCTCATGCGAGAATTTCAGCCAATTCCCCGGATTACAATCGAGATCATCAATGGGGATGACGCGGCGCGGAGCCCATACGTCGATGGATTGCGGACCGCTTTTGAGGTGACGATTGATTACAAGCATCTGATTCTCTATCGCAAATCGGTTTGAGTACAATTCAACAGAGACTGCAGTATAGCTAACATGAAACAGTGTTTCTCAATTCTTTTACAGAGTCGATCTCGGCAGTGGTTTTACCTTTAAGTACCTTTTCTATAGGGGCGATGAAATAATCCTACAGCGAATTATGGGGATGCGAGTATCCCATTGTGTCCTCGGAAAGGCTATCTTATGCGCATGAAATGTGTGATGATTGTGTTCGTATTGGTCATTATGGTAAGCGGTGTCGTGCCTGCACAAGATGGAGGCGGGAAATTGGTTTTTGCCATCCGCAAGCCGTTACTGCATCAAGATTGATTCCGAGCTGCGACGGGAACGTTGGAAAAAGGTCGGGGGACGACTAAATGGTGGGAGTTCTATGAGTATAATATCTGCACGATGGATCCAACCGGAATTAATTTCCGCCAACTCACAGACGATGGAGTTTCTCGCAGACCGCGATGGTCACCGGACAGAGGGCGAATCGCTTACATCTCCGGAGTTGATGGGGCTGAATCGCTCTGTGTGATGACGGCAGACGGCGCTGAGAGTAGGCGGATCGTCAAGGCACAATATCGCATTCACGATTTCTGGTGGTCTCCGTTAAGTCATGCGGTTCTTGTTGCGGTTGAAGTCGAGCAGGCAAGGAAACAATTGGAAAACTGGGCTGTAACGATTGACGGAGAATCAACAAAGCGGTGGAGAACCCGCCGGTGGGCAGAGGGATGGCGTCACTGGGATGCGAAAGGCGAGAAGGTCAAAGAACCGAGAAACAGATTGATTGAAGCGTTGCCGGAGGAGACTAAATGGCCCGAGTGGTCGCCGAACCGCAAATGGATTGCGTTTAAGACTAACAATCACTTCCTTGCACTGGCAGAACCGGATGTCGTCGGTGCAACTGGATTATGGTTTCTCCAACACGACGAGCCACCGTGCCACAAGATTGAGGAGTGGTCGCCGGATGGTAAACAGATCCTATTTTATACGTCGGGCAAAGTCTGCGTCGCCGCGGTAGAGAACGGACGATTCAGGAGCTATCAAAACCTTAGCTTTTACAGGGGGCGGGATGCGACATGGCGTCCGGACGGGTCTCAGATTGCATTCATCGGGCACGAATCGGGCGGACGAGAATCTACCGAGATTTTTATTTTGGATGTTGACACGGGCAAAATGCGGCAGATTACCTCAAGCACTCACGATTTTTTCGATCTGCATTGGCGATAATTCGCGAGAATCTATTGGAGTGACATTCCTGTCCTGATTCGGAAAGTTTACAGTCTCCTTTTCGTCGGGTAATAGGTTGAAACTCCCCTAAAATGCAACCCCGACATCATGTTGAACAAACTCAGGTCTCATCCTACAATTACCTCTAGTAACTCCCTAGGGGAATCAACAAGATAAGTCGGTAATTCACGAGACAATTCGTCATGACCGTGCACACCATTAAGTCACCGCACACGTATCCACGCCGGCGTTCTTCCCCATCTTCACATCATAAACTGTGTCGCCAACGATCAGGGCGTCTTTTGATTCAATGCCAATTTCATTTAAGATACGGTGCAACATATCTGGTTGAGGTTTCTTCTTGGCCACAGAATGATCGGTAATGATACATGCACATTTTATCGCGGATACGTAGTGTGTCAAGCATCCTTGTGACCCCACGCAGTCCCTTGCTTGTGGCGATTGCAATTAGGGTTTGTGTCTTCTGGAGATAGTCGAGCACTTCCTGAATTCCACCAAAGAGCTTAGTCTTCGGTGGTACCACGGAGTCGTAGATTTCCCGGTAGTAATCAACCAGCGTTTCGACGGGTTCTTTGTTTATCTCCCGGCCTACAATACGCTCAAAAATCGTACCCAAAGACAGTCCGATTAATCCATATATTCGCTCAGGAGCGACGGGAACATAGCCGAAGTGAATGAGCGTTTGGTTTAGTGTCTCAGCAATCCCCTCCTTTGTGTCTGCAACCGTGCCATCAAAATCAAAAATCACGAGTTGGTAGCGTTTGCAGGACATCGGGGTTCCTCCTATTTTCTCAATCGCAACTCACTTTAGCACACTCGTAACTATTCCATTACGATTACATTGCCGCAATCCGCGTGAACATACACGTTATCACCTGGATGAAATTATTGACTTGATCCATTTTGAGAGCCCATAGTTTGCTTTCGCACTCCACTCGGTTTTCATTGATTCAAAAGTGCAGGTTGGCACAAAGAGTGTAGGAATGCGCTAATTATCATCGTCACGCTCACTGAGTAGCTCGCCACGTGCAAGGCGTTCGGCGTTTTCCGTTGACCAAAGGATGTTCTTCATCAGCTTCTGTGCAGTGATATAGCGTGTGGCTGCCAAGAGATGTATCCGCTTCTCCTCCGGATCGTCTGACAGGTCGAAGTGTCTCAAGGCGACTTCAAGCACCTGGAACATGTGTAGTTCTGCATCTTCACGAAGCAAAACATGACAGAGCGTCTGCCTGAGTTTGTCAATGTCGTGTCCCTCTTCGAGATACTGGTTCACCAATACCTCTGCTTCATAGACCTTCTGAAAGTCCGCCAATTCTTGAAGCCGGTCTAATATCTGCTTCACGGAATCATATGTTTCATCCAGCCGTTGCCCGGGTTGCGGCATACGTGCGGCGGGCATGTTGAGCCAGCGGAGATACGTGAGGAAGACAACACCGTGAAAGATGCCGCGCAAGAGTTTTGCACTCGGTGCGTAATCGAATGCACAGTAGAGGGCATGGGCATACGAGTAGATGTTCGCTACATCGTGCCAATCTCCCTCATTTTTTAGGTGGAACTGCGCAATGCGAATAGCTGACGCGTAGGTCATCGCACGACAGATGTCGGAAGGTCTGACTCCTGCGCGCAGTTTCGCTTCAACTGCCGCGACAATCGGTCTGAAATCATCTCCAAGCAGCGTCTTCGAAAATTCGGATATGTCAAGCGATGCCTCGGTTGCACGGTTGTCCTGCCAGATGTCGTGAATTCGTGAGAAGACCGATTCTAAGACAGGTACCGAGTCAGCCCATCGGGACGTTTCTTCATGCCGAGTCCTACTGACCAAATCGATGATTATCGGGCGTAGGATTTCATGAGCCCCTTCCCATTGAACGTAATCCAGTGCCTCAAACATCTTATTCGCAAAATCGAGTGCATGACCGTCACCGGTGAAGTAGAAGTCGGTCGCTGCGGTAAAAACGAAATCAGCGATGATTGACTTTCCGTACTCACGGTCGTTGAGCGTCAATAGGATGCGCTCTGCTGCGCCTCGGTGCCGTTTGTCAACAAAATAGCGGAACCACCGCTTGAGTGTTGTGAGGTCATGCTCTTCGCTTACACGTGGGAAAGGCGCACGATATGGGCGTGAACTCCCCGTCGTTCTTCGGCTAACCTGCACGAGACCATGCACGAGAAAGAGATTGAGATCCTTGGGGTCAACTTCGTTCCACAAGTTGCCTGCGAGTGTGAGAATCGTAACACCGGACGACCAACCTTCGCTGCTTTTGTGTGCCCCGTAATATAGACCTTGTTGGATGATCTCCTGCGGGGATGCTCCCGCGCCTTGCAGCGCCGCAACCGCCTTCGCAATGAAGAAGGGGCTTTGGTCCTTGAGTCCTCGCTCCAGTGCCCGCTTGCCACGGTCAATGACTCGACGTTTAGCGGCTACCTTTTCCCCGCGAGCAAGCCCGACGTAGAGATAACCGTCATCACGCAACTCGACAGGGAATGCTTTCAGATCGTCGCCGAACGCTTGAAAACAGCCGCCCGATTTTAGGTCGAACTCCCAGTGATGCCAGTGACAGATAAGTACGCCATCCCGAAGGCTGCCTTTAGACATCGGGTAACCCATATGCGGACAGCGATTATCAACCGCGAAGAATTTACCGTCAAACTTGAAGATGGCGAGGTGAGTACCATTGACATGATACGGTTTGCCTTTAAGTTCCTCAAAGTCATCAGCACGGCACAGTTGGTGGTAGACTAGATCTACTCTCACCACATGTTCCACTGGTGGCGTTTCGACTTGAACCGAACCGATTACCTTCCTTTTGGGAATAGATCTTGAAACACTCACGGCGAATCCCTCCTTATTGTGTAACGCGATTCAGCATTTAACGTTATAAATCAATAATTGCCTAGCTTTGCCGTCAATAATTTGAGGATTCACTTTAGTCCGGCATTTCACACATTCGCCCCTTGGAGCGACAATAGGCATCGGCAAAGTCTTAGCCCCGGAGCCATCTGAACAATGGGGACACGATTATGCGCGAACACTTTGAAACCCCGATTGCTAGCAAGCTGTTACTCAGTTTCCTCTGCACCATCTTCTTCGGAATCCCTCTAGCCGTCCATGCCCATGACGACTTTCCCGAGGACGCATTTACCGACCCTCCCCCCACGCATCTCCCGATTGACCATCCGGATCGAATCCGTAAACCGGAATACCAGCATGTGCATGAATACTATCAGGTAAATAACACGCATCCACCCAATCTCATTAGGATCACAGCCTGGTGGACCGTGGAGCCACAGAACTGGCAATCATCGGACCCAGACACGCCCAACCAGATCGGCAATTTGCAGAACTTCAAGAACGACGATTTAGGAAACAATGGAGACGACAATTTGCAGAAATTCGAGAACGACGATTTAGGGAACAATGGAGACGACAGTTCGCAGAACAATCGGCGCGGCACCTCATCATCGTCGGGCGAAGGATGCACACCTTTGACAGGCGAAATTGTGTCGTTCACACTAGAGCTTAAGGAAGGATACAATTTCATTTCGCTGCCGTTCACTGTCATTGGGGTTGACCATTGCGAAAGTGCGCTAGAAGAGATATCCGACCTTTTTTACGCAATACAACCAGATGTCAATTACGTATATTCCGTTGGATTAGACGAGTTCAAATACACATCAAGTGGCGGAGACAATCCCCAACTGGACCCGAGTTTCGGTTTTGTCATTGTCATGACAAGAGAAAGAACCGTCGAACTCCACGCACAAAGACCTGAAACAACTCCCGTCCAAGTAGATTTAACGATCCGCGAAGGTTACGGTGTATACGGTGTGCCGATAGACTCCGAAGACTTGGAGACCGTCGGAGATTTTTTTGACCTATTTCCATCCGTATGGGCAATTTACTTCCAGTTGGAGTCACAAGATCAGGTGCTGGTACAGCGCAATGACACCGAATATCTTGATGAATCCATTCGAGGCGAAGCCAGTTATATGATCCACTCCTCCGCCGAAGAAACCGTCACCTTGGAAGGTGAGTTATGGGAAACGGAGACTGCCTCACCTGCCCCCCAGCTTAAACCCACCATTCCGTCCGTCATCACGACATGGGCACAACTCAAGAGCGGATCAAAGCCATAAACCCAAGTTGCTACATCGTCAACCGTCGGCAAGTTGACCTCTCGGTCTGCTTTTCATGACAACTGGGACTGCAACTTCCCTATATTTTGTCTCTAATCTAACACTTACGGTTATTGTATATCAATCTTAGCTTCATGTCCAGCTTTTTGGGGACAGGGCAGGGCATGGAATAACTTGAAGGCGCTCAATCTGATGATTTTTGGGATGACAAACCAACGACGTTTTCATAAAATCTGTAACCGGAAGATAAAAAGGTAGTAGCCGGAAAGCGAGTGGTGCCATGGGTGTAAACACGTCAATGGTTGGTTTCAAAGAGGTTGTAGATGAATCAGAAGTTATTTCGACTGATCGATCTTGAGCATGACCAAGAGATAGGAATAATCACTGAGGATCAGGTTCAATTTCTGATTGAGAATCTTGAGGAGGGAGGTATTGAGGATCAGGACTATTATATCAATGAAGAAACATATGACTTTCTTGCTGAGAACGGTTGCCAAGAGGAGTTACTCGAAATGCTTGCTGAAACCCTAGAGGGGAAAGATAGCATTGATATTCGATATGAATTGATATAATTATGTCTATTCTCGCCCCCAATGTCTGAATCGGTAAGTTAGACACAATTTCTTGCTTAATAGCCCAAATTTGGAGACCGTTATTGCTTGTGATTCACACCCCGGTAAATCGGCGCGGATTTAGGCACAGTGTCGCAAAAAAGATTGCAAATTTTTCCTTGCGTTTCAAGAATGAGGATGTTAAAATCTCTCTTGTTTACAGTGGGGGATTAGCTCAGTTGGGAGAGCGCTTGCATGGCATGCAAGAGGTCACCGGTTCAAGTCCGGTATCCTCCACCATTTTTTTACCCACCACTTTTGTTCTGCCTATTTTCCTTTGACCGTTGGCATCATTTTCCGACACCATCTCTTTTCTTATCTTTTGGTGATGTTGTCCCAAAGCGCCGGGGCGCTAATCCGTTTTCTAACACCCCCAAGATGGTTAAGTGCAATTGTGCCCGAGAGGGTAAATCTTCGATGAGTTTTTCTTCAGCTGACTTAATCTTCTGCTCTTGGTCCAAAAGATTCTGACGGAATTTTTCCAGCGTTTCTCTAATTTCATCATCTGATACGATTAAAGCCTTCGCTAGTCGATTTAGCCGGCGTAGGTTTTCGATTGCCTGAATGTGATTTTGACGTTTGAGTTCCCACAGAGCTTTGATTTGCTCCGTTTGTTCGGTTGTTACCCCAAGGTCTGCTAAGGTTATTCCTCTGCTTTCAGTTGCTTCCTCTGCCTTTTGTGCCCACGCCCACATTCCAACCAACGCGGTGCACGCAGTGATTGATATGAGTAAACTGACGAAGAAGCACGTTTGGGCTCTTCGCATATTTCACCTCCTATCGGTTGTCATAACAACATAATCCCTTTAGCCTTGATGTGCCGCTTGGATGATACAGCGCGTCTTCTACCTGTGTAGAGTTGCAGCAAGGCGCAGGTGACTCAAGCATTGAACGTTAGCATACCACAGTCATCCTGAGCTGTCAAGTGACGGAAAGCGTAATGGCGGATTAACATTGCATCGAACAAGTCAATATGAGATAATGTTAGCCTTGTGAAGATTCAATCATACTCCAGTCAATAAGGAGACTGATGTGTTGGAAAAGATTCGTGAACTAGTCATTTTACTTCAAACTGGAATCGAGGACTACGAAGGACAGTTAAAGACGTTACAGGAGGAACGGTTAAAATATATTCGCCTATCCCAGACAAACGGATTTGGTACAGATGAAAACACCTCAAGAGAGTCGTGGCTGCTCCATCTTAAACAGCTTGAGGATTCTCTGGAACTCCGTGTCAATGCACTCGAACAGGCGATTAAGGAAACCGCAGCAGATATCGCTTCAACGAAGGATGGAGATACGAACACCTGACAAGGAATGCCATGAGCCAAAGACCGGGCCCGGGAACGATGCTTGAAAGTATGCCGATACCTACAAATACGAACAAATACGAAGACATTTAATTGAATACTACATTTAAGGGATGATCGCTGAACCGCGCTATAATGACACATATTACAAATTCACTCAAGTCGAATCAAGGATAATCAATCTCAGGGAAAACACTGAAATTAATCTGAAAGATATTGACCCTCCACTCGATTGGAGAGAGGTCTTTGGGAATGAAAATCCCGTCGAAATCGAAATTGGGTGTGGCAAGGGACGTTTCCTGCGCGAATCCGCAACGCAACATCCCGATATTAACTATGTTGGTATAGAGAGAGCCCCAAAATATGTTCAGCGAACAAAGGAACACCTACTGAAACATAACGTTACGAGGGCGCTTCTCGTCTGGAGCGACGCGTCCTATTTTGTCGATCGCTATGTTGCGTGGAGCTCGGTCAAGACCTATCATATCTACTTTCCGGATCCTTGGCCGAAGAAACGTCAGCACAAACGCCGAATCTTTAACAACGAACTTCTCACTAAAGGTCTACTTCGGACTCTCGATCCGAATGAGGGCTGCATCCAACTCGCTACCGATTATGATGAGTGTTTCTCCGAGATTTGTCAAAGACTAAATCGATTGCCATCTTTAGTCTCTGTGCCGTTTGACTCAGTTGAAGCAGAACATGTTCCAACGAGCTTTGAGATAAAGTACCTTGCAGAGGGGCGTAAAATCTACCGAGCAGTGTACCAGATTCGACATGAAACACGGTTTGAAAGTTCGTAGGAAAGCCGTATAAGTTGCACTGCGTATTTTGTAGCTCCGATGCGTTATACGGGATACCGAACTTCAGGCGCTTTTGTCTGAGGGAAGTAAATAGGTTGTAAGGAAAACATCGAAGACGGGACACACGATTGAAAAGTTGTAAAGTGAAAGATTACTTACTCACTACGAATCTAAACCTAGGAATTGGGACTGAACCATTGAGAGGTTCAGAACATTTTGAAGGGTTCAATACATTGGAGGAAGTTACCATTGGCGCAACAGATTGGAAATCCCGATACCCACTCGCCAAATCCCATTACCACAGAAATGTCCGGACACAGCGATGAAATTAACGAACATGAGTTATTGAACGGGTTAACAGTGTTAACCAAGGAAGTACACACGGCTCCGGTCATCAGCACTTATATTTGGTACAAGGTGGGATCCCGTAATGAACGCTTAGGCATGACTGGCGTTTCTCATTGGGTAGAACACATGCTATTTAAGGGGACGCCGAATTTCCCAAAAAATAAACTTAAAAGGCTGATAGAAGGCAACGGTGGCAGGTGGAACGGGTTTACGAGCGCCGATTTCACCGCCTATTATGAAACACTGCCTGCAGACAAAATCTCAGTTGGACTTACTCTGGAAGCAGATCGCATGCAAAACAGCGTTTTTGATCCCGATGAGGTTGAAGCCGAACGGACAGTTATCCTTTCAGAGCGTGAAGGCTCGGAAAATTCACCCCAGTACGTTTTATGGGAGGAAGTGCAGGCTGCCGCATATAAGACGCACCCGTATCAATGGGGAGTGATTGGTTGGGCTTCAGATCTCAAATCGATGACCCGTGAAGATCTTTACGATTACTATCGCCAACACTACAGCCCAAACAACGCAACGCTTATCGTTGTCGGCGACTTTAATACGTCATCGCTGATTAAGCAGGTCGAAGCGCATTTCGGCTCCCTGCCACCCGGCGAATCGGTTCCTGGCCCCTCAACAATTGAGCCGAAGCAGCAGGGGGAAAGACGTGTCACTGTTCGTAAAGAGGGGCATATCGCTTATGTTGCAATTGCTTATCACATTCCAGCCGCAGGGCATTCAGATCTCTATCCGCTGGAGGTTCTTGGCACAATCATGAGTTCTGGAAAATCATCACGTCTTTATCGTGCCCTGGTAGACAAGCAACTTGCAACATCTGCAGATTTGGAAGCGGGATTCTCCAAGGATGCGGGACTTGCTTGGGCATTTGCAGAGGCTCAAGCTGATGTCACTTCGGAAACACTCGAAGCAGCTATGCTAGAACTAATCGACCGCGTTCAAAATGATCTCGTTACCGGGGCAGAGTTAGAGAGAGCGATCAATCAAACGGAAGCGCAGTTCCTTTTTTCGCTCGATAGCGTTTCTGAGCAGGCAGCTCGGATTGGTTACTACGAAACTGTGCTTTCTCATAAATTCCTTGATACGTATCTTGAGAGGATACAATCTGTTACTGGCGAACAAATCCGTGAGGCAGCGCAGAAATATCTCACCGAAGATAACCGCACGGTCGGACATTTCCGACCGATTTCGCCCAGAAATTTTGGTGCGTCCGGCAATTTATCCGCTCGCGGAGTAGCGGAGGTGAAAGCCATGTATCGCATGTCACAACCGCGTTTTTTTTTCAAGCCGGAAATGCCACTTAACACCTATCGTTCAACTCCCACCAGCCACCAGCCACCGTCCATCAATTCAGGCGAGTTACCCGTTGCCCGCCACGTATTCGACAATGGATTGACCGTGCTGATCCAAGAAAATCATTTTAACAAGACAGTTGCAATTGGTGGTCGATTAAAAGCTGGCGCAATGTATGATCCGCCGAATTTGCCGGGTTGTTCAAATTTCGTTGCCAATATGCTGACAAAAGGTACTGAAAACCGGACATGGGAAGAGATTGCTGAAGAGATTGAATCTGTAGGCGCGAGCCTAAATGTGTGGGGTAATACGGAATCGGTAAACATTGATGGACGCTTTTTGTCAAAAGACTTTGATTGTGTGCTAAAAATTCTCAATGGCATTCTTCGGGCACCCAACTTCCCACAAGCAGAAATTGGGAAACACTGTCATCAGATTTATAGCTGTTTCAAAGCGTGGGAAGATGACACTGATTATGTCGCCGACCAGATGCTGCGAGAACTTGTTTTCCCCGAAGAACACCCGTATCACCAGTGCGTACATGGAACCGAGGAATCCATTCAGAAGATACAGCGGGATGTTCTGATTGACTTCCACGCCTGCTATTATCGACCCGATTCGCTGATTCTGGCGATTGTTGGCGATGTGGATACACAGGAGATTATCGAAAAAATTGATGCTGCAATGGGGAATTGGATGGCAATTGGCGAAAAGCCGCTCTTCAGAATTCCACCGGTAGAATATCGTGAAAAAAAGATCGCCATCAAACCGATGATGGACAAATCTCAAGTGAGTATCGAGTTAGGACATAAGGGGATTGCACGCACAAATTCAGATTTTTACGCCTTTGATCTCATGAACCGCGTACTCGGAGGTAGTGCGGGAATTGCCCGTCTGTTTGGTCGTGTCCGCGATGTTCAAGGGCTAGCATATAGCGTGTGGAGTTCATTTAGCCCGATGTTTGGTGAGGGGCTTTTCCATGCTAGCGCAGGAGTTAATTCGGAAAACGTCGATAAAGCAATTCAGAGTATTCTTAACGAACTCGAACTCATCGCATCTGACGGCATTACAGAGCAGGAACATGCAGACGCTAAGAATCTGATTGTCGGAAATTTTGCGTTGACGTTGGAAACCAATAGGGGAATCATCGCTGTGCTGTTGTTGGCAGAGCTATATGGGTTGGGTCTAGACTACCCCGCTAGGCATGAATCCATTTACCGCAGCATTACTCGAGATAAGGTCAATGCTGTCGCCCAGAAATATCTTTGCCCTGATGAGTGCAGTATCGCAATTGCAGGGCCATATCGGGGTGCACTGCCAATCGGTGAGAATCCGCATGGGGAAAGTCGTCCATGAGCAGCTGGATGCAATGGCGAGAACAGTTTCCGGTAACGCAAAAATATATCTACCTGAACCACGCCGGCGTGTCACCGTTGTCGCTGCGTGCGCGAGACGCGATGCAAGATTTCTTGAACGATGCCGCCGATAACGGTGGGGTCAACGCAGCTAGCTGGACAGCGACGGTTGAGGCGTGCCGTCATTCTGCTGCGCAACTAATCAATGCCGATCCAAGCGAAATTGCGTTCATGAAAAACACGACGCAAGGGCTCATCATCGCCGCGAACGGGATAGATTGGCACCAGTTCGATAACATTGTGACGACAGCAGTTGAATTTCCCGCTAACGTATACCCTTGGTGGAGCTTGAAGGAGCGTTACGGTGTAGAGATGCGGATGGTGCAAGAGAGAGGGGGGCAGATTTTGACCGAGGAGATTGAGGCGGCAATTGATGCGCGTACCCGTGTCGTAACAATCAGCCATGTTGAGTTTGCGTCAGGGTTTCGGAACGATATTGCAGCAATTGGTGAAATTTGTCGCAAGAAAGGTATCTGGTTTGTTGTGGACGCGATTCAAAGCCTTGGAGTGATCGATCTAGATGTGAATGCTTGCAACATCGACATTTTTGCGGCGGATGGACACAAATGGTTACTTGCTCCCGAAGGCGCGGCGATTTTCTACTGCGCGAGGGAGAAACAGGATAGGTTAATCAACACAAATGTCGGCTGGGCAAGCGTGGTCAACCCCAGGGATTTCCTAAATTACGATTTCACACCGAAACCTGACGCAACGAGGTTTGAGGAAGGATCCTACAACAGCGTTGGATTACATGGACTGCGAGCAGCGATTGAACTGTTGTTGGAGATTGGCGTTGTAAGAATCGAAGCGCGAGTATTGAATCTGACGAGGCGACTCATCGAAGGACTTCAATCCAAGGGGTATAGAATCATAACGCCAAACATCGAATCCAAACGATCCGGAATTGTCCTCTTTCAAAGCGATCGATACTCAGCAACTGAACTTTGCACCCGATTCCAGCATGAAAACGTGATTTGTGCGGAACGTGGTGGGGTGCGTTTGTCTCCACATTTCTACAACTCGGAAGCGGAAATAGATTACGCGTTGGAGCTGCTACCTTGAGGGGCTGTGCCGGCCCAAGGCGCTTGAACTTCATCGATTAATCGTCCTGGTTCCAATGAAAGTTCCGACGTGGCGATTCTTTGCTAGAACGTATGCCGATGCAGATGCTCATTACACCCTAACGTCTCTAATGGTGATAGTAAGCTGGATAAACTTCTTCATTCCGGTAGATTGGCACATGTTCTCCAGAATTTCGAAAAGTTGTCAAGGTTAGTATAAAACGCCACACAAGCGTATAAATCAGAAGCGTCACATCTACTCAGCATCTTGCTCCTAGCTTGTTTCATCCTTTTCTGTGCTGTAGTCTTTCTTGCTTCTGAATCTCCACATCTTACCTTTTACCTTATTTGCCAGCGCCCATCTACCCTCTACTTTCATCTAAATGGACTGTCCGTTTCATCCTCGACTTTGACAGCCTTTGTAAAGATCCATCTTAGGACAGGGCAACTCACAGAGTCGTTTCTGCTGCGAGATTGTGCTCAATCATGCCGTGAAAGCGCTGGGGAGTTAGTTTAAAACAACATCACTAAGTAACGTTATTAAAAACGCCTGAGAGGTTTAGTCTGTCAGAAGGTCGTAGAGATTGAAATGTGAATTGCTGACCCGCACTTCGCTATAAGGGATTTTTCATTTGGCAGTTCCCGGCTCTTGTGATAGAATTAAGCCCGCTAAACGGATCAAGGAGATGTCTAGTTTGATTGACCTGTGGTTGAATCGGAAACAACAAGCTAATCTGCGTCAGCATTTGAATTTTCACATTTCTGACGGACTTCCCTATTATTTTCTCCTCCTTGGGATTTGGCTGTGGAGTTCGATCGGTTGTGATTTCTCTGGCAAGAATCGTACCCCTCCACAAATAAAACTCACAATTCAGAATACGTTGCCAATAGAACGCCTAAACGTTCCCATTGTGCTTACGCTTCAAGAGCTTAGGTCTGTTGCTTCTGACTTTTCATTTGATGCCTACTTGGTGAATTCTGGTCAGCAAAGAGCTGAAATTCATAGTCAAGTAGACGATATGAACTATGATGGTCAAAAAGATGAATTGATTTTTCTCGTAGATCTCGCGCCTCGGGAAACAAAAGAGGTTTCTATCCGATATGCCCCAAATTACCAAATGCCTATAACACTTGAATTTCCAAAGCGAACAAGATCCGGCATTTTTCCAGAATTCGATGGATTCGCAGCGTTGGAATCTGAGTTAATCGCCTATGTTCTGAATGCCAACGGTTCAATTCAAGCCTACGGCAAGCGGGAAAAGCTGCTGTTTGACATTGAGCCGCACTTCCAGAGTGAGTTGGATTATCGCAATTCAATTTCAGCAGAGTTACACCAATCATTTGTAAATAATGGCTTGGGGCTATCTCAGAATATCACAGTTGAAGTTCAAACGCCGGATAGTAATTGGCTTATAATCGATCGGACAAATAAACAGAAATTCTCTGTCCGGAAAGAGGCAAATCAGCTTAATGTTTACAAATCGAAGGAATTATCCATCGATCGGTTTATTGATCCGATTGGGAGTAATTCGGAGGCTGAAGAAGACATCATGACCCCACTTATTCCTTCACATGGGTTAATTGGTTGCGGCGGCTTTGCGCTTTGGGACAAAATCAATCAAGAACTTGTCTCACCTGCCGATGCAGATGACTATGTACGAGTGCTTGCCGATGGTCCAGTTCGATCTGTCGTACAGCGGATAATGCCCAATTGGCGCCTGGATGCAGGAACGATCCAGTTGACGTCAACAATTATGATTTATGCGGGCCACCAATGGGGAGAACATCACATTCAGGCGCCAGGGCTAACATCCAGATATTGTATCGCAACCGGTGTTCCGAATGACGGATACCGCCTGGATAAAAATGCAACGGAAGGTTGGCTTTGGACTCGGAATCAACCAGCACTCACATCACCGCCAAGCAAACTTGATATGGGCGTGATTTTTCCGGTGAATCGACTGGAGACATTTCAAGAATTGGTCTCAACGGGACCCAATACGAACACCTATGCCGTGCTAATGAACCCATCTGATAACGCCAAGCTTGTGTATCGTTTTTCGTGTGTTTGGAGAACGGGTGAAATGAAGATTCAGGAGGAAGCTAATCAATATATTCAGTTTACGGCAGCCGACTTCCGATCCCCGCCGGTTATCAAATTTTTACCCGAGTCACCAACGAGGTGAAGCAAGCGATGGAGAGGTGAGTGAAATTGAAGATTGAAAACTGGACTTCAGCCTTCTGACCATCAATTCCAAGGGGCTGACTATGCTTAACAAACAGGAATGCCTGAAAATCATCGCCAAACACAGAACAGATGAAATCGTCATTACAACAATGGGATCGGTGGTCCCGTGGGGAAAAATTTCTGATCATACTCTGGACTTTGCTTCTGTTGGTAGTGCGATGGGACATGCTGCCGATTTCGCATTAGGGATTGCACTAGCAAGACCAGACAAAAAAGTGTTGGTACTTAATGGGGACGGAAGCATGCTGATGAGCTTAGGCACTCTTGCAACGGCTACGGGATTGACTAGTCTACCGCACAACTACTACCTTTTCGTGTGTGAAAACAATTCGTACGAGGTGACAGGCAATCAAGCGATACCTGGGGGTACAAACTTTAGTTTCGCCACAGTTGCCCGAGGATCGGGATTTGAGAAGATTCATCGGTTCGACCAACTTTCCCTACTGGATAGCACTCTTCCACTGATTTTGGATGAAAAAGGTCCTACTTTTGTCAATTTAAAAATCTCTTCATCGGATGCGCATCCTCCACTTCGAGGCACAGCCAATGAGGTTCGTTATTTGCGGGAAACGCTTTCCGATTCGACGCACAAATTAGCAAAAGCTTTGCAGTCAAAAATCATCTGCGTACTACCGTCCCTGCTCTAGTGGATGATATATTCCCACTCCTTAAAGCCCGATTCAACTTCCAGTGGAATCAGTTTCTACGCCTCATTCTAGCGTATAACGGCGGCTAGTTAGAGACAGGTGCACTGCCGAGCGGATTTGGAAAAGTCGCTTACTCTGCTTTACATGAAAGAAAATTGACTATTGAACGGTATGTTTCACTGATTCGAAATTCCGCAGAAGGGAGAATCCATTGAAACGTCTGATTGTTGGAATTACGGGCGCTAGCGGCGTCGTTTACGGGATACGGTTACTGAAAATCCTTATGCAGCACAAGGAGTATAAGATTCATTTGACAATTTCTAGTTCGGGTGCAAGGGCACTGTGGGAGGAACTACAAATCCGTGTGGATTTGAACAATTTTGGTCTCGAATCGCTGCTAGATTGCGGCTCGGATCGAGTTGTTTATCACCACGAATCCGACATTGCGGCTCCGATTGCGAGCGGTTCTTTTCGCACGGAAGGCATGATAATCGCGCCGTGCAGTATGGGAACAATGGGGTCAATCGCTGCTGGAATTTCTCGTAACCTCATTCATCGCGCTGCCGATGTCTGTATTAAGGAGCGACGCAAGCTAGTGCTTGTCCCTCGCGACACACCGCTCAGTTCCATCCATCTCGAAAATATGTTGAAGCTCTCACGACTCGGGGTATGTATACTGCCCGCCATGCCAGGTTTCTACCACTTTCCCAAGACTGTCGACGACCAAATCAACTTCGTGGTCACAAAACTGCTGGATCAATTCGATATTGATACCAAGCTGATTAAGCGATGGAAGGAAGAGTCGATTTTTTGCGCTGAGGAAAAGTGAGTGGTCTTTCGAAAAATCAAAATCATCCTCGACATGATTAAGTTTGAACACACAATCTTCGCGCTTCCGTTTGCGATTATGAGTGCGTTCATTGCATCGGACGGTTTCCCTGCGTTAGGCAAAATCGGTTGGATACTCCTCGCAATGGTCGGGGCGAGAAGTTGCGCAATGGCGTTCAACCGCCTCGCTGATGCTGACCTCGATGAGGTCAATCCGCGGACAGCCGCACGAGCTATCCCTGCTGGAAGGATTACGAAACGGGCGGTGTGGGTATTTACTGTCGTTTCTGCCGCCTTGTTAGTATTCGCTGCGTACAAACTCAATCCGCTCGCATTTGCGCTTTCACCAGTCGCACTCGCAGTGATCGCGGGGTATTCCTACTCAAAACGGTGGACTTTTCTCTCTCATTTCTGGCTCGGACTATCAATCTCCATCGCCCCGATTGGCACATGGATTGCCATCAAAGGAGAACTTGATTGGCCGCCGATGTTGCTCGGTTTGGCAGTACTACTTTGGATTGGCGGATTTGACATTATCTATGCTTGTCAAGATTTTGAGTTTGATCGTACGTATGGACTGTTCTCAATTCCCGCATGTTTCGGAAAAGAGCGTGCTTTGCAGTTATCCACTACACTGCATGTTATGATGGTTGTAGCACTCATTGGTGTGACGTTGCTAACGAATCTTGGCGTTCTCTACCTGATTGGCGTTGGTATCGTAACGATTCTTCTAATCTATGAACATGCAATCGTCAGCCCCACCAATCTCTCACGAGTAAACCTCGCGTTCTTCACTCTGAATGGGATAGTGAGTTTGGTGCTCATGGCTCTGTCTGTCGCGGACATGCTGATTGGGATAGACTAAATCTTTGCAGAGTTAGTCTCCAATGTGTAACGCAGAATGTCATCTCATACTATGGATTTAAATCATAAGCGCGCGGCGATGAGATTAACAACATCACAGGGGGAATTTAAGTTGAATCGTCAACGTACCTTCCTCGTTAACACGTTACCGGATTCTGTGTGGAAATCCCTCGCGTTAATGTTCTTTGTGGGAATTTTTATTTTTTTCCAACCCATCCCAGCGGCTGTCGGCGCACAACGTGAATCCCCATTTCCGACTGAGCATAATCCGGGAATCACGCCTGGGGAACTCCTAATTCGCGTGACACCTGAAGCGCAGAGGGAAGCAGACCTGCTGCACGCCAAAGCGCCAATACATAAACTCCACAATCAGATGGGAGTCCAGTCCTTTCACCGGGTATTTCCTTATATTGCTTATCCGGAATTTAATCCCAATCTTGAACGTGTTTATCTTTTGCGTTTTCCAGTTTCGGCAAATCTACTTACGTTAAAAACTGCGTATGCCGCATCTCCGCTGATTGAGGCGGTTGCATTCAACTATCTCCGACCAACACAAGAATCCGTACCTCTTCCAAGCGATCCGCAGATTGACGACCAGTGGAATCTTCTGCTCATCAATATGCCCGAGGCGTGGTTAATCGAGAAGGGCGATCCGAGTATAATCATTGCAGTGGTGGACTCTGGTATTGATTATCAACACGAGGATCTTGCCTCGCAAATTTGGGTCAATCTTGACGAAATTACCGAAAATGGCTTGGACGACGATAACAACGGCTACATTGACGATGTACGAGGATGGGATTTTACTGATGCGCCGAACGTAGCGGCTGAAGGTGATTTCGTGGAAGGCGATAACGACCCGATTGATGAATCAGGACACGGCACACACGTCGCCGGCATTGCCGGCGCGTCAGTAGACAACGGGATTGGTATCGCCGGCGTGGCTTGGAATTGTAAGTTGATGGCTGTTCGTACCGGACACTCTATCGGAGGAGCCTCAAGTCTGCAGGACGATGATTCTTCGGCGGCAATTGTCTACGCTGTTGATAACGGCGCCAGGATTATCAACATGAGCTGGGGTAGCACTTCAAGTTCGTTTGTAATTCGGGATGTAATTGATTATGCCTACGCACGAGGTGTGCTTCTTGTTGCTGCAGCGGGAAATGACTTTCAAAATCAGGTGATTTTCCCGGCAGGCTATCGCAAAGTGATTGCTGTCGCCGCAACCGACCAGAACAAAAGGAGGTTTTATCAATCCAATTTTGGTGCGTCCATTGATATCGGTGCGCCAGGTAACGTTATATTAAGTACCCAGATAAACAATAAATACCGTCTCCTCACCGGCACATCGATGGCTACACCACATGTGTGCGGAGTAGCTGCATTGGTTATGTCGAAGCGTCCAAGTCTGACGCATGAGGAAGTTCGCAACATCCTCATCGCCACAACTGATTCGATCACGGAAAGCCCGGAGCTCGTTGGTACCGGACATCTGAATGCAGAGCGGGCGTTGATGGCAAGTGGTTCGCTACAGGGACGAATTTTTTCGCCGGAGACTAACAGTGGTGGATCGGATAGAATCGAGATTATTGGGACTGCCGCCGGATTTCGGTTTTCGACATGGCAGTTGATGTATGGAGAATCAAGGACTCCGGAAACATTCATTCCCATCAATACACCAAGCCGTCAGCAAAAGTCGGGCGAAAGGTTACTCGAGTGGAATACTGCCTCAGTGCCAGAAGGCATATATACTGTTCGCCTCGAAGTTGTTGGGAGCGATGAGAAAACTGCGCGCGATGAAGTTGTCTTGTCCGTGGACCGGACTGCCCCTCAAGTTCAGAATGTGAAAGTGCGAGAGTTGGTTTCTAGGGACAGTTTTGTCACGGTCGTCACTTGGTCGACGGATGACTTTACAATCAACACATTGAGCCAGCGGGCACGTCAAGGACTCGCTCCGTTCTCACCGATTGAGGAAAACTCGGCAAGCAGGGAACATTTCTTTTCAATCCCGCTCAGTGCGGGGAGTTATGACTTCTTCATCACCTCACGCAACCCCGCAGGACTAGAGACTGTTGACAACAATAATGGGAAATTCTACAGCACCGGAGTCATTGGGGGAACTATTTCACCGAATGGCTTCATCCAAACGTCTTCCAATCTTTCTGCGATGCACCTTGCTTCCATCCCAGCGGATTTCGATCGGGATGGTCAATTTGAAATCATCGGAATTCCATTGGAGAGTTTGAGCGATCAAACCCTTACCGGGGTTGAAATCTACGAGCGATCTTCACCAAGTGCATATCAACTTCAACATACCAGCAGTATCAATTTCAAACCATGGGAGGTTGGTGATACCGATGGAGATGGACTTTTGGAAATTTTGAGCAGCACAAAGGAAGGTACATTCCTGATTGAGAGTACAAAACGCAATGGTTATCCGGAAAAGATAATCTGGGAATCCTCTTTTATCTCGTCAGGACAGATTGCAGACCTTGATGGCGATGGACGAAAAGAGATAATTGGACCCGACAACAACAACAATCGGATTCTCATCTTTGAAAATCGCGGAAACGACGCCTATGAAGAAGTTATCAGCATTGAGAACATGACTAGTGGAACGAATGCTTTTGGGGAGCGGTTTGCTATTGGCGATTTCAATAACAATGGCAGCATGGAATTGATGGTGGGGGACAGCGAAGGCGAGTTATTTGTCTACGAATCCGTGGGGAATGACCTGCTGGTTGAAACGTGGAGAGATAAGATAGATGTCAAGGATGCACATCTGCTTGCGGCAGGCGATCTTACCGGCGACAAGATTCCTGAGTTCGTCGTCGGTGGAGCCGTATCGCAGGGGGATCTTCCTTCGGTGCCATTAAACTGGGATTTCCGTGTTTTTACCGCGTTCCCTCCTGTTAATATCTTATCAACATCAAGTCAAAATGGCACTTCACTCTACAAATCGATAGCCTCACAGGAAATTGCTCCGTTCTACTTTAAGGGAAACAGCATTGCCATCGGCGATGTTGACGGAGATTCGGAGAATGAGATGGTGCTTGTAGCGAATCCGAGCATCTATGTGCTCAAACTCCGCTCTCAATCTACTACGGAAACAGGAAAGGGAGCTCGTCCTCTCCCCGCAAATGAGAGCAGGGCGGTTCTCACATTAACCCCAATCTGGCACCACAACGCTGGAGAAACACCCTGTCTCTTTCTCGCTGACCTAAATCACAACGGATTCAGTGAGTTTTATTTCAACAATCAAGAAAATCTATTAGTGTTTGAGCATGTGCGCGCTGGCAATCCAAACGCCGTAGTTGATATTCAGCCGTGGGGTTTATCAGCTAATCCGCTTACTGAACGCGTGGTCCGAGTGGATTGGCAAGCACCAGGGGACGCCGAGCGCTTCACTGTGTATCGGGCAGTCGGCACATCAACAGCACAAGATTCAACCTCGCCTCCGTCCTCTGCGTTTACAGCGATTGGCCAAGATTTGGATCGCCCCGGTTTTCTCGATCGAAAAGTAACGAAGGACACAACCTATTGGTACGCGGTCGCGGCGACGAATGAAGCGGGAGTTGAAACAGATTGGACTGAGGCAGTTTCAGTTACGCCCCGCACTTCCCCGAAGCTGATTGACGCTAAATATATTCAATTGAATCAGGTGGTGGTTGTTTTTGATAAACGAATGGGACCGTCGGCTGGTAATGAAAATCGCTATCAGTTGCGCGAGCCGGACGAACTGGTCGGCGTTCGTCCGCTCTCTGCCATCAGGGATCGAATGGGGAGGCGAACCATCCTTACATTTCGAGATGAGGACCTAATCCCCGGACGCACCTATGAGATTTCCGTCGACGGGGAGGTGCAGGACATCGATCGGAACCGAATTGATTTGCGAGCAATAACGCGGGCGATTGAGATTCCACTCGAAGCCGATCTTACCAACCTAAATGATTTCACACGTGCGATTGTGTATCCGAATCCCATTCATCCGAACGAGTTTCATAAGAACACGGTCACATTTGATCGCGTCCCTACGGGGACAGAGATTGGGATTTATAACGTAAACGGAGATTTGCTCGAAAAATTGACGGTAACAGAAAGGGATCGTGGACGAAAGGAGTGGTTTCTTTTGAGTGATGGACACTCAGAAGTAACAACCGGGCTTTATATCTACGCAATGGAATTTGAGAATCTGAAAAAGATTGGGAAGATTGCAGTGATTAAATAGTATCACCAGTGCTATGCTGCAAAATTGGTATGTGACCTAATCCCCCGTAAATTACAGGGTTCTACATCTCATTAATCTGGTAATGTTGCGTTCGCTTCAGGTGTTCCAATCTTACACAAGGCTTCAGTCACACCTTTGCGAACCTCATCAACTGTATCTCTCAACGCGATCGTCAATTCCGGAACCGCGGTAGCGTCACCAATCTGTCCTAGAGCATTGGCAGCATTCCAACGCACCCAATGATGCTCATCTTGCAGTGCTTGTGCCAATGCGGGAACTGCGGCGGACTCACCAATCTTACCCAAGGCACCCGCCGCATTCATACGGACATGCTCATCCGAATCGCTTAATGCCTGTATCAATGCGAAGACTGTGGTAGTGTCGCCAATTTTGTACAAGGCATCGGCAGCATTCATACGAACTCCCTCATCCACATCACCCAATGCTGCCACCAACGCGGGAACTGCAGCACTATCGCCGATTTGACCAAGCGCGCCTATAGCATTTACGCGCACCGCAGAAGCCCCATCACCCAAAATCTTGATTAAGGCTGCAACTGCTTGTTTAGCCGGTTTGCCTATATTTTTCAGTGTTCTTGCCGCATACGTGCAAATGTCCTTGTCCCTGTCGCTTAACGCCACGGTTAATGCGGGAACTGCATCTTTAGCGAATTCACCCATCTCGCTCAAGGTGATAAGCGCATTTAGACGAACGCTCTCATCCGGACTATCCAGAGCCTGTATCAATGCTGGGACTTCCCTTATCAATGCGTTTTTCGCTCCAGGGGTATCAATCACGCTGCTTAAGACACTCGCAGCGTAAACACGGACCCTCAAATCTGAATCACCTAATTTCTTTATCCATCTCTCAATCATTAGGTATTCTCCTACGCTTTACCCTTCCAGAAAATCATTCCAACTGCCGCCTCTTAGTCGGGGTGCTGACGGTGTTAATATATTACCTCGACACGGAGCAATTGTTGAATTTTTTTGGGAATTGGACTAGAAAGAGATCTTTTGTGAAGAATGTATGCTAGCGGCTCACCTTATCAACGGCATATTTCAAAATTACTCCCCGATCGCCAACAATCCAGCCGTCTTCAGCGCTAGTCATGTAGATCGAATTAAGATTATGGCGAGTTTCGCTCCATTGCGGACGCCAGTTTGCCCCGCCGTCAATCGTGCGAAGGATGACTCCTTCTCCGCCAACGGCCCAACCTTCTTTAAAATTGAGAAAGAAAACATCGTTCAGTGAAGCCTCAACATAGGTCTTTTGGCGCATCCAAGAGTTGCCGCCATCTGTAGTGTGCATAATCAACCCGGCGACGCCAACAACCCACCCATTGAATTGACTGGTGAAATGGACCCCTAGCAACCATACCTCACCGAGATTCGTTTGCAAAGACCATTGCTCTCCCCCATCTCTTGTATGGAGGATAACACCGCCTTGACCGACTATCCAACCATTCCGAGAATCGACGAAGTGAATACCAAAGAGATGACGATTGACACTGCTCTGTTGTCGTTCCCATCTCTTACCGCCGTTTGTAGTGTGTAAAATTTCTCCGCTTTCCCCAACAACCCAGCCCTTTTGTTCATCAATAAAAAAGACTCCCAAAAGGTCGTTCGTTGATCCTGCCTCCTGTAGAGCCCATGTTTTGCCGCCATCGCTGGTATGAATGATTGTTCCCCACTCAGCAACCGCCCATCCAAGCTGGTCATCAATGAAATGGGTTGAGCCAAAACATTCCATCGTCCGGCTGTCTTGCGGATTCCAATGTCTGCCACCGTCTCTTGTGTGAAGAACTACCCCGCGATCGCCAACGCCATATCCAATCTTATCGGTGACAAAATGCACGTCCGCCAAGAAATAGCTTTGTAAAGCCTGAAGTTTCCACGTTTTGCCTCCGTTCTTCGTGTGGAGGATTGTTCCAAATTCGCCGACAGCCCATCCAGTTTGGTTATTGACGAAATGGACGCTGAACAAAACACTATCACCTCCAATATGGGGCGTTGGACCTCCTCTTTGATGGTTCCATCTGTTACCTCCGTCATTTGTGTGCAAGATCGCACCTAAATCTCCGGCAATCCAGCCGTGCTGTGAATCAGTAAAGCAGAAATCATAAAGCGTGTAGTTGTGTAAGGGTTCATCTCCTGTCTTCAATCTTTGACCATAGATCGTTTCATGTCGCCTGTTTGAACCTTGTGTGAGATACTTCCAAGTTTTCCCGCCATCCGTTGTTGCAAGTATTGTACGTCTGTCGCCAATAATCCATCCTCTACTGGGATTGACAAAATAAACATCAGACAACCTATAACGGATTCCTGTTTCTTGGTATTTCCAAAACTTCCCGCCATCGTTGGTACGGTATGTCAGACCTTCATAGCTTACCGTCCACCCGTGCTGAGAGTCTAGAAAATGAAGCCCTCGCAGCGAGCTTTCGCCAAGCCCCTGCGCCTGATTCTCCCACGTTTTTCCGCCATTTCGTGTGTACAGCGCGGTTCCGAAGTCGCCCACCGCCCAGCCCTCGTGCGCTGAGAAAAAGTGGAGATCAAAAAGGTTATTGAATGTATTGGACACCTGAACCTGCCAGGTCTTCCCGCCATCGCTTGTGTGTAAAATCACCCCGTTTTCACCGGCAATCCAACCTGTCTGCCGGTCAACAAATTGAACAGAGCGTAACGGATGCTGCGTTTTACTCGTTTGCGGTTTCCACGTTTCGCCGCCATCCATCGTGTGCGCGATTACGCTATCGAATTCTTCATCAATTGTATTACCTTCGTTATTGCCGACAGCCCACCCTGATTTCTCATCAATAAAAAAAACATCATAGAACCGCGTCTCCCAATCGGCGTGGCGAATAATCTTCCACCGTCCCAACTTCCGTTGTTGATTCCTCGTACATCCTATCACGCCGATAACCTGGGGTATGATGATTAGAAGAATCATGGCGCGAAATAGATGACGCCTGAAGAATAAGTCGCGAACGATGTCCATTTACCTAGATAATCGGTTATAAGGGTCTTAGATGAAGAAAATGACAATTATTTCGGTTGCGTACAACGCCCAAATGTCGCCCAATGAACGTGCTTCTCAAGGTTCGGTGTGATTGGGGTTCTGTTTGGAGTGAGAAATATTCTGCTTTAGTCGGCAGTTGTGCGCAATTGGATACGTATTCTCCTGTTTCGTCCTCGCATCTCTTACACGCACTGACCAAGGTCCGCTTTAATCATCATCTCAACCAGTGCTTCAAAGCCAACAGTCGGCTTCCAGCCCAATTTTCGTTCTGCTTTACTAAAATCTCCTTGAAGAATATTCACTTCCGCTGGACGGTATAGGTTTTCATCAATAACGACGTA
This sequence comes from Candidatus Poribacteria bacterium, assembly GCA_965198175.1. Classification (GTDB taxonomy): domain Bacteria; phylum Poribacteria; class WGA-4E; order WGA-4E; family PCPOR2b; genus JAPPKS01. The sequence continues at coordinate 3,081,732 of OZ240245.1, read as the reverse complement.
GTCTTCATAGTTTAGATCGACGTAATCGAAGCAAGTTCTTACAAAGTCTTTTACGGAGTGAGTTTCACCCGTAGCGATGACATAGTCATCCGCCGAGTCTTGCTGCAACATAAGCCACATCGCTCGAACATAATCTCCAGCGTATCCCCAATCCCTCTTAGCAGCTAAATTGCCCAACCGTAATTCCGTGGCAAGTCCGCCCTTTATTTTAGTTGCAACGCTGGTTATTTTTCTCGTCACAAACTCGTAGCCTCGCCGCGGGGATTCATGGTTAAACAGAATGCCACTGCAGGCGAAGATATCATACGCCTCTCGATAGTTACGCGTCAAATGAAAGCCGGCTACCTTTGAGATGCCATAAGGTGAACGAGGATGAAAGCGTGTATCTTCATTTTGCGGAGTCTCCTGAGCTTTTCCAAACATTTCACTAGACGCAGCAAAATAGAACCGACACTCAGGAACATTTTCCTTGATGGCAGACAAGACATAATGGGTTCCGTTAATGTTTGTATTAATCGTGGAGAACTCGTCTTCAAAGGAGTAACTGACGAAGCTTTGAGCAGCAAGATGATAACACTCATCCGGTTTCAAATCTTCAATCGCCCTAAATAAACTTGCATAGCTCTCAAGAGACGCTGTGTGTAAATTTAACTTGTCAAGGATATGTTGTATTCTCCGGAGTCTATGCTCAGGATCTTCAAGCGCCACTCGCCTAACTATACCGTGAACCTCATACCCTTTGGAAAGCAGAAATTCAGCGAGGTAGGAGCCATCCTGCCCTGTAATACCCGTGATTAACGCCTTTCTCCTTCTCATGATTCCACCTCTTTAGTATCAAGGACAGCTAAGGCTAGGATTAAGATTTGACTATGGTGATTGGATTAGATTGCCTGTTCCGAACCCCAGTGCGAGCCCCCGCGCCATCACCTCCTGACAACGAGGCCCTCCACTTGAAAGTAGACGGTCACTGTAGATTATGCCGTGACCCTCGGCAATACCGTTAAGGTATTGAACGAGCCAATCGTAGTGCTCTTGATTTTTTTCGGGCGTTGTATTCTGGACACAGGTTATTCGGAGTATCCGCCTGCCGAGCTTGGGGTCAAAGGCGGCGTGGTATAACTTGTGATTCATGAAAATCACGTCCCCTGGTTCGGTCACAAGCGGATACTTACCCGGCAACTCCACCGCATCAATTCCCAACTGGTTTGTGTGCTGGAAATTTCCTACTGTCTTGACAAGTGCATCTCGAAATTCCTTAAAATGGCTTCCTGGAATGACCGTGAGGCAACCGTCTTCGGGTCCAAGTGGGTCGAGATAGAGCGCCGCCCGCATACTTAAGAAGCCTTCAGGCGCCACGGTGTCATGATGCCAAGGTGTCCCGCCACCATAGATTACTGCGCTGTGGGCAGCCATGATGAAATCGCTACCCATCAGTTGTTCGAAGACATCAAGGATGCGTGCATCTTCCAGCAGTGGGTAAAACGCATCCGGGTCAGTGTCGAAGAACGGAATCTCGTCCTGGCTGACCGCGGAATAGCCGTGTTCATCTTGGCGAAGTTCTGGTTCGGGCGTTCCGCCACGCTGCCTTCTCATTGCCGCATCAAAGGAGTCCGAAAGCACTTGAATCTCCTCAGGTGAAAACAGCTGCCGGCACTGTAAGAATCCCAGCGTCTGAAAATGGATAACTTCGTCCTCTGTTATCACGGTTCTGGTCTCCCTTCTGAATCACCAAAAAAAAGCATGTGATGCATTTCATGCAACTCACTGTGAAGCCGCTTCATCAACCGTCGACTGATTCTATCGCAGCATCAGTTGCGTTGAAGTTTCCTAGGGCAAATTCTGTAGGTGCGTAATTCGCCCTGTGTTTCCAAAACCTAGTTCGATTGCACGATCCAGCATCTTCTTGCGGCGAGTACCTGCTGTCTGAATCAAATGATCGCTATAAAATCGGCCCCATCCATTGGTTTCCCCTTGGAGAAAACCCATTAGCCAATCGAATTGTTCGGAGCTCTTCTCCGGTGTCGTATTTTGGGTACAATTGATATGGATAGCGCGTCGCCAGGGCTTATCGCTCAATGCGGAGTGAAACGTCTTATGATTCATAAAGAGAACGTCCCCCGGTTCATTGACAAGCGGGTATCGACCTGGTATATCTTCAGGTCCTACCCCCACGTTGTTGATATTGCTAGCAATCGCTTCTTGATATTCCTTATTGTGGCTTCCCGGGATAACGTTGAGACAGCCGTCCTCGGGGCCAAGTGGGTCCAAATATATTGCCGCCCGCATGCTGAAGAGACCTTCGGGCGCGCAGGCGTCATGATGCCATCCGCTTCCACCGGTGTGAAGAATTCCTTCGCTGACAGTAAGGATAAAGTCCTCACCCATCAGTTGTTCCAGGGTGTCTGCAATGCGAGCATCATCTAACAGCGGGTAAAATGTGCCGGGATCGTAGTCAAAGAAAGGTACAACCTGTTGCCTAGGCTCACCGGGATTTGGTTTTGGTGCACCTCCCCGTGCCTTCTCCATTGCTGAGTCAAAAGCATCAGAAAGTACCTGAATCTCCTCTTGCGACAGCATCCGCTTGCACATGACAAAGCCCAATGTTCGAAAATGATGAATCTGTTCTTGAGTCAGCATGTTAATCTCCGTTCTGCAAAAGTTCTCATTACAGCTACTCCGCTCGGATGTAGCAATCCAAACGAATCAATTGAAAGGCATATTTCTTTGAGAAACTCCTAAAGCAACATGTACAAGCAGATGAGATTTCCGCCTTTTCTCTGACCAATTACAGCCGCATTATCGATCGATCACTGATTGCAAAAATTTGTCATCAACTGCAATGCGCCGCGTTCTTCAGCCTCTAACGTAATTTGGTCAATAGGAATTTCACGCCTCTCTTGCGCTGAAAGATAAGACGCAACAATGTAGCGTTTAATCTCCATTGCATCCTCACCCGAGTGTATCGGTTCCTCGTCCTCAATAATTGCCTTTATAAAATGACGGGTGCTTGCTACAAAAGAAGTTGACCAGTTACGATCCGTTAACGATATATCCGCCAAATAGGTATCAACTCGACCGTCAATGAATACGGCAATCGGTGGAAACACGGGGCTAGATGACATTTCAAATTCTTTGTACATCTCTCGATCTCCGGCAGCATCGCACTGGTTAATCCACATTATCCCTTTATCCCCAACGACCTCAACAAAATCATCAAGCCAGAAATTGGACGGTATCGACATGCGCGGCGAAAACGAGAAGTCAATCTGGGCGTACTTTGGAGATTCATTGGGCGCGGTTCGAAACTTCGCACGGATGAATGCAGGGGCATCTAGACGCGTATCCGGCTCAATCCAACAGTCCACCTTCTCAAAATCTCGCTCCATAAACCATCTCACGACAGAGAATCGGTGAAATCCGTGATCGCCAATCAGTGGTCCGGATCCAGCCGTTGCGAGGTTTCCACGCCAGCTTGATGCTGACCAAGCCGATGGCCACTCAATGCCTTCTCGGATACCTACCATTGTGCAAGAGCGCATCGTAAGCAACTCGCCTATTAAGCCGCCGTCAATCAATTCCTTCGCTTTTTTATAGATGGGATAGAATAGTGCATTTTCATAAACCCTGAGTTTCACACCTTTCGCCCGACACGCCTCAATCATCCGATTCGCCTCGCGCAGATTAAGCCCCATCGGTTTCTGAACGCTGATGTTTTTCACATTCGCCTCGGCAGCTTTCAACACCATAGGACAATGCAGATTGTGTGGGGTCAATATCTCAAGGATGTCTAGCGCTTCCCGCTGGAGCATGTCTTCAAAGTTTGTATATAACTCCACGTCGTATGGCAATTTCCATTTCCGCAACCAAGCTCGCCCTTTTTCTTCATCGACATCCGCTACAGCGACAATCCTCGCATCCTCGTTGTCGATGTATCCTAACACGTGTTCATCACTTATAAACCCGAGACCGACAAATCCAACTCTCAGCACAGTTATTTCACCTCTTTATCCGTCGTTGCGACCTATTTTTATTAACCAAACGACAGTTCGGCATCCGACTTATGGAATGCGGTATTTATCGTAAAATGCACGGTAATCCTGAAGCCCGAGCACTTCGTAGAATTCATCATCTGTAGCAATGTGATCGGCAATCTCGTTCCAATCCCCTGTTTCGTACAATTTCTTTAGACCGTCTAGCAGACCTCTTACGTACATATACAGCGTCGCAATCGAACCTATCGTCATCGCATAGCCAGTTCGTTCAAACTCTTTGATTGCGATTGGCTCCATAGGAGCAAAGAGGCCGACCCGCAGCCCCTTTATTCGTTCAGCGAAATACTCCATCTCGCCGACGTTTAGAGCCATCAGCATAACGCCGTCCGCACCTGCGTCAACGTAAGCGTTGCTCCGCTCGACAACATCTTCGATCATATTCTTCTCGTAGTACATTTCGAGCGGAACTGTCCCGATTGTGTCACAACGTGCGATAATCAAAAAATTCGGGTCCTGACGTGCATCAACTGCCGCCTCAATCTTGCCACACATCTCGTCTACAGAGATAAGCTGATTGCGAGGGATACCGGGCAGAAATGGGCACTTACAGGGAAGCTGTTCGTCGTCAATGTGAACCCCAGCAACGCCAGCATCCTCAAAATCTCGAATTGAATCCATGACGCTGATGGCGTTACCGTACCCTTCCTCCATGTCGGCTATCACTGGTACATCTACCGCCTTTACAACGTTGCGGACGAGTAGAAGGCGTTCCGTTTTGGACATGAGGGCTAAATCCGGCTTGCCCAAAAATGAGGCTTCGGTGGAATAGCTGCCCACATATACAGCGTCGAAACCAGCTCGCTGGACTAACAACCCAGACAGAGCGTCCTGAGCACCGACACCAACAACCGTCTTTCCCTCGTCAATCATTTTGCGAAGTTTTGCCGTTTTTTTCATAATACCCCCAAAGCAGATTATTGTTCAACAGGTATAGTAGTACCTGATTCGTAAAACGCGAAATCTCCCCCTCATGTTATCGCTAGTATTCATTATATCATAGACAGCAATTTTGTCAATTTTTTCTCGATTAGCAATTCATGCCCTCAGAACCTGATTGAAAAGTCATTTGATACGGTTTGGCATCAGTGACCTTAACCATGGAATAACTCTTGCGGTTCATATTTACTCCTTTCATTGGTTCAGTATTTACTTCCCCAATGAGTAAACGTAAACATCAACCGTTCGCGTCACTTTTTCGTTTTCAAACAGGCTCTTAGACTTGTTTATTTCTCGCCAAATAAGGTATAATGTATGTTGTATCTGCATCCTTCTCAATGCGAATTGACCGAACGGATTCCGGTGCATCCGTCACATATCCGTACACTTAAACAGGAGACATTCCATGAACAGGGATGAAAAAGCAATTCGTTGGTTCAGAATCAAATTGGCGACATTCCTGGTCCTAAAGAAGATCCTCGCTGTCGCGACCGTCTGGGGACTACTTTGGGGCACGGCGGTCATTGTGCTTCGTGCAACAATTGGGATGCCCCGTCTGTTACTATTGGGCGGAGGCATCGGGCTGTTAATGGCGTTAGGCGTTGCGGTAATACTCGCGTTGCATCAGATTCCGACTCGATCTGCTGTTCGAGCCAGCCTCGATAAACACAGCGGATCCGGTGGGCTTATGATGGCGGCGGAAACCGTGGAACTGGGCAGTTGGGGTAAACAGATGCCGCAGATTCACCGACCGCGGTTTCGCTGGCACGGCGGAGTTTCTTGGGCACGCTTTACTGGGGCTGTCGTGTTCGTTTGCATCAGTTTGTTGATACCGCAACGTTTTGTAGAAATACCTAAGGCACATCCTCTTGATATTAGCGAAGAGGTCAACCAATTGGCGGTCGGAATTGACGTGCTCAAGGAAGAGGAGATCATCGAATTAGCCCAAGCGGAGACCCTTGAAGAAAAACTGGATCAGCTCCAAGCGGAGGCTTCGGGCGAAGATCCAGTCAAGACTTGGGAAGCGTTGGACCATCTCACGGATATGCTCTCTCAAGAAGCAACGGAGGCTGCCGAGGACGCCTTGAGCGAAACGGAACGCCTGAACGAGGCGGAAACCTTGGCTGAAGGTTTAATGAACGAGGCGTCGGAGATGGATGCCAAGCTATTAGCGGAGGCGATGACGACGTTATCTGGGATGGTTCAGAAGGCGACTGAAGTGAATGCGCTGCTCGCTGCACAGCTACTGGATCTTGAGGATAATGCGGATGCGCTCACGCCTGAGCAACTCAAGGAGATCGCCGCAGCGTTGCGTTTATCCAAACAAGACATCATTGACCGATTGACGAAGCTTAATGCAGTAAACCTAATTGGTCTGGAAACGCTGAAAGCATGCGAGAAGCTCGGGCAGTGCGACAGCGCTGGGCTTGCTGCATTTCTTGCCGAGAACTCGGAACACATGTCAGTATCCGCTTGTATCGGTGGATGGTGTCGAGGCGGTATCAACCGCGGTCCCGGTCATGCACCCATGACTTGGAGCGACGGCACTGCGGAGGAGGGGGCGAAGTTCAATGCGGAAATTCTTCCACTGTCGGACATCGCATCCCTTCAAGACAGTGAAATCTTCGGAATTAGCGCTGCGGCTCCATCAGTCGAGACATCTAGCTTGCCACAGGGAGCGGGGAGGCTCAACGGCGCAACAGCTGGTGGCGGTTCATCAGTTACCCAAACCGTTCTACCCCGTCACAAAGCGGTAGTAAAACGCTATTTTGAAAGACCCTAACGTACACCATCAAGCAGAGAACGGCTAGTTTGTGATTTCGAGTCTCCGTGGCCAGTTTGTCCGCACCCGTCGAGCCTGCTTTTTTGTTGCCGACCTAACCTAAGGCGATCAGCAATGAGATGTTCCGCCACCGTCCATGTAACCTTGTTCCAGCCGCCCGTAAAGTTGGAAGGCAACGGTTTAGGCGTGGCAATTGATGGTGAGGCGGAAGATGGCATGGTTCCGTTGTCCATCGCTGACCACGGTCCAGACGTAATGGGCATGTGGCATATGCGGCACCCGCCTAGGGCGGCAATGGGACCGGGTATGGCTTCGAAGTTCACCCGTGGTGAACCGCCCCGTTTGCTCTTGAGTCGAAATGTAGATTTTACAAAACTACACGTCCACGTCAATAACATACTCAGTTTGTACGCTTCACGAAGTGGTACTCCTTATGAAACCATCGATTTCGGGTTGCCAGCTTCAGCGTGGAGTAAGAGTTGGCTCGGCTTCTCACGGCCGATGGCGTTGTCGTCACGGGCGACGATGTCCGGGCAGATGCCGCCAGAGGTTCAATCCGCATTGTGGCGTTACGTGGAGTGCAGCGGTACTCTGCTGGTGTTGGAAGGGAGAGAACTCCCCCAAAGCTGGAGTTGGAGAGTGCAAGTGATAGATCCAGGTTCGTCAACTACGATGTTGGTTTTGGTCAGTGTATCGTGAACGCTGAAATAGATACAGGGAGCCTATCACTGGAACAGTGCCGATAGATTGTGGATTCGTGGCGGAAGACTTCGGAGCCTTGGCAAATCGGACGCTCTGCTGTAGATGCCAACGCCGCGTTTCCGGTGGTCAGTGGTCTGGACGTTCCCGTGCGGGGTATGTTCCTTTTGATGTTCCTTTTCGCCTTAGCAATCGGTCCGCGGAACCTCATCGTCCTGTCGCACAAAAGGCGACACATCTGGTTGCTTTGGACGATACCGATTATCTCGCTGATGACCTGTTGCGCTGTGTTCGCATACGCAACGTTCGCCGAAGGGTGGAAGCGGCATGTGCGCACAGAAGGACTTACGATCCTTGACGAAAGGATTCATCGCGCCACGACGATTGGCTGGATGGCGTTCTATTCGTCTCTTACTCCTGGCGATGGATTGCATTTCGGCTACGAGACGGAACTGACGCCCCAAATTGTGTTAGAGGTAGGGACACCTCGCACCGTCGAGTGGACCCACGCCCAGCACTTGTCGAGCGGCTGGGTGACAGCTCGCGTTCCGGCGCACTTCATGATTCGCAAGAGCGAAATAAGGTGTGAGCGCGCCACGATTAGACAAGGAGGAGACGTGGGGCTGAGGGTTGTCAATGGACTGGGGGCGGACATAAACCAGTTCTGGTTGGCTGTCCTAGATGGTGCTATCTATTCTGCAACCGGTATTCCCGCAGGAACAGAGGCGGCTATGACGCCAGAGAAAGAGCTGCGCCTGGGTGAAACATTGGTGTTCCACGTGTGGGATGCTTATGTCGATCCTGAGTTGGGACAGGTGAACAAGCCACCGATTTCGAAACAAGCGATGAAATGGCGCGGCATGTTACGGTCCAATGATGCTACGCTTGAGGTCCAATAACATGGGAAACGGCGGCAGATACCGAATGAAGTATGGGGGCACAAATATTTGCCGAAACAGACCCAAGGCTGGAGTACTCTCCGCGTCCACCATGAAGGGACACCCAGCTTAAGGAAGATATTCGCCTCTCCTCAATGGATACTTGCCTTTGAAGATATTCGGAAAAATCCTGAGAAGTACCTCCGTCCCGGCTGTTATATCGCGTTTTTAGACGCCTCACTTCTTATTGAGGAGGGACTTCGTAAGACTACGGAAAAGAGTTTCTGCTCTATCGTCTACGGCATACTAAGTGAGGAATAAGCCTTGACCCACCTCAGCAAAGATGTTCCGGATACCGTTAATGATGAATTAAAATCTCAAAGAGAGACGCCTCAACCAAACTATAGTGCAAAATAGCAAGAAATCAGCAACGCTACTACAGCCTGAAGAACTGAACCCCGCTGTTGAACTCACAGCAAAAGTGCTTGCGGAACTAGATCAAATCCTGCTAGGTAGATCTGAGTTACATCGCATGGTACTAGCCGGCATCCTAAGTCATGGACATATCCTGCTCGAAGGTGTGCCGGGCGTCGGTAAAACCGCGCTCGTGAAGGCGCTAGGCCAATTGCTCAGTCTCGTATTTAACCGGGTGCAGTTTACTCCCGATCTGATGCCGGGAGACATCGTCGGCACACATATCTTGCAACAAACCTCGGAAGGGCGACGGGAGATGACGTTCCAGGCGGGACCAGTGTTTACTAACATCCTGCTCGCCGATGAGATTAACCGCGCTTCTCCGAAAACACAATCCGCATTGCTTGAGGCAATGCAGGAGCGTTCTGTCACTCTGCTTGGAAACACTCGCGCATTACCGAATCCCTTTTTTGTCCTTGCCTCTCAGAACCCTATTGAATTAGAGGGAACTTATCCGCTTCCAGAAGCCCAGTTGGACCGATTTCTGTTCAAACTAATCGTTCCTAACGCTGATGTGAAGGTACTCGACGACATCATCTCAACGCGCCGTCGTGGCGAACCTCCTGTTCCCTCTTGGTCGATGAGTGCCGAGCAACTGCATCAGCTATTCGAAGTAATGGACAGGATATTCCTGCCCAAACCCGTTTCCCGTTACATATCGCGTTTGACCGCTTCGACTCATCCGAACTCGCCTGAGACTACCGAAGATGTTAGAAAATATGTCACCTACGCTGCATCACCAAGAGCTGCGATAGCAATGGCAGAGGCAGCGCGGGCGTCAGCTTTGCTTTCAGGTCGCCCAACTGTCGGATTCGAGGATGTACAAGCAGTAGCCCCGTCCGTCCTGAACCATCGCGTGATTTTGAACTATCAAGCCCGCTTCGATGGTATGGATGCCTTCTCAGTAGTGGATAGTCTTCTCAAGTCCCTTGATGAGACCGATCTCAATCTGCCTGACGACCTCGAGATTCGATCCGACTGAGTTTAGATTGTAGGCTTGCGTAACTAGAAAATTGCGGGATTGGAAGGCTGCAGAAAATCGTCCGTGAGGACGTGCGTAACGCAATTTGGAATTAATTGGTATCAAGCATGTTATGAAGATTAATCTATGTGCGACAGTGAAACACTATTGTCATAACTGATATAAACTGAGGTAATCTGCAATGAAATATTCTGCTCCGTGTTCCATCCTCTTTCTCGTCGCCGTGTGCCTGTGTTACTCCGTATCGGGCACATTCGCACGGATGGAGTTTGACGATATTAAAATTACACCGGAGCTCACTCCAAGCGGCACAAGCTTGCACGGCTATGCGGAATACAGGATTGCTGTATCGAATCGTTCGCCTGACAAGACGCATCAGGTGACATTGACTTTGCCGAAAAACAGTTCCTTTGGTCTTGGGAATCACATCCGAAAAATCACCCGCTCAGTCGTTGTCGGTCCCTCCGCCACCGTCCACGTCGCGTTGCTTCAACCGCCGGTGACGTTGGGTGGCAGGGACTTGGGCGTCGCCATCAACGGTGATGTACAAGATGAGGCGGTTCCGTTGTCAATCTTCGATCACGGTGGGAAAGATTATCATGCTTCCCGGGTTTCAACTAGCGGAATGAGTGGAAGATCTCATGTGATAAGTTACTTCTCATCGCTCCGGATTCTGATAAGTCGAAACGTGGACACCACAGATTTGCACCTCCACGCGGGCAAGCTACTCAGCGCCTCGCCGCCAAGTGGCGGCGTCTCCCCGTCAGGTGGCAGCCCCCATCCGTACGCTTCCTCAAGCAGCGGCGCATCTTACGCGACTATCGATCTTGGGTTGCCTGCCTCAGCGTGGAGTGGAAGCTGGCTCGGTTATTCACGATACGATGGCGTCGTCGTCTCGGATGAGGATATCCGGGAGATGCCTCTGAATGTTCAATCGGCGCTATGGCGTTACGTGGAGTGCGGCGGCGCCCTGCTTGTGTTGAGAGGGCGAGAACTTCCGGATAGCTGGCGGTTGAAGGTTGGCGCCGATACTGCTGGGATCGCCAACTACGATGTCGGTTTCGGTCAGTGCCTCGTGAGCGCTGAGATGGATACGAAGCACTTAACGCCGGATCAGTGGGCTGAGATTGTGTCTTCCTGGGTGCAGACCGCAACCCCAATGCGAATCGTACACTCGGTAGAAGATGCCAACACCATGTTTTCAGTGGTCAGCGGCCTAGGCGTTCCAGTTCGGGGCATGTTCCTATTGATGCTCCTTTTCGCCTTGGCAATCGGGCCGGTGAACCTCATCGCACTGTCGCGCAAAAAGCGGCGTATCTGGATGCTTTGGACGACGCCGGTCATTTCGCTCATCACCTGTCTCGCTGTGTTCGGGTACGCGACGTTCGCCGAAGGGTGGACGCGACACGCCCGGATTGAAGGACTGACGCTTCTCGACGAAAGGACTCACCGCGCCACGACGATTGGTTGGACGGCGTTCTATTCGTCTCTCACTCCGGGCGATGGATTGCACTTCGACTATGAGACAGAGCTGACCCCTCAAATTGCTGCGACTCCGCTTAAAGGGACGCCTCGGACGGTCGACTGGACGCACGACCAGCACCTGGCAAGCGGTTGGATGACGGCGCGCGTTCCGGCGCATTTCATGCTCCGCAAGAGCGAAGTGAGGCGTGATCGCATCACGGTTAGACGTGGAGTGAGCGATAGTTTGAGTGTTGTCAATGGCTTAGGAGCTGACATAAGCCAGTTCTGGTTGGCGAACAGAGATGGGGCAATCTACTCTGGAACCGATATTCCCGCCGGCGCGGAAGCGGAACTGGTGTCACGGATGGACTTGCGTCTCGGTCGTGCGGGTGGGACTCATGAAAAACTTCTGCTCAAGTTGTGGGATCCATCTATCAATACGGTTTTGGATACGGGGAACATTTCACCGATGCTAAGGGATGAAATGAAATTGCGTGGCGCGTTACTCTCCGATGATGTTTCGGTTTCCGTGCAAAAGCACGGGCTTGAGTGGGAGATAACGGATGAAATTTGGGATCGCACGTACATGATTAAAGCAGACAAAACTAATGGAGCACTCAGAATCCATAGCGAGGTGGCGCCTAACTTGCGCGGGATATTTGCCTCTGAAGATTGGATCCAAAATATCGAACATCTTAAGAAGGCTCCTGAGAACTACCTCCGTCCCGGCTGTTATATCGCGACATTATCATCCGCCCCGTTTATTGAGGAAGGTCTTCGGAAGACGACGGAAAAGAGATATAGCTCTGTCGTTTACGGCATCTTGAATGAGCAATGAGTCTCCGTTCATGATGTCTTGGCACAATTGCTTCGCGTATGGGAACAGATCACGACTCCGAATACCAACCTATCCGGACAGCACTGGTCTCGATCTCTGACATTGGATGAAAACCAACCGTAGCTTGGGATTTACAAACCTTGACCGGCCGGTTTTGAATTGCCGCGCTCACGCGCACATCTCCCGATGCGAGGGATCACAGACCATCTTTAACCCAAGAGGTATTCCATGCATGTTAACATCGTTCACATTAAGAAATACTTCGACAGAACCCGCGCGGTTGACGACATCTCATTTACCTTTTCATCGGGGCAAATCATCGGCTTTGTCGGTCCCAATGGCGCCGGCAAAACCACGACAATGAGAATCCTAGCGACGCTTGATGAACCGACAAGCGGCGACGCAACAATTGATGGAGTCTCGATTGTTGAGGCGCCGGAGAACGCACGCCGGCTGGTTGGATATGTACCGGACACTCTACCCGCACACAGGGATATCTCTGTGCACGACTACTTGGACTTTTTCGCTCGCGCCTACGGGCTAGCGGGAACGCAGCGCCGACAAGTGGTCGAAAGCATCGAAGGCTTCACTAAACTTACAGGCATTCGGGGAAAAATCCTCCACGCGCTATCAAAGGGGATGAAACAGCGAGTCAGCCTTGCACGCGCACTCATACACGACCCGCCAGTGTTGGTGATGGATGAACCGGCTGCCGGGCTAGATCCGCGGGCGCGGGTCGAACTGAGGGAACTGCTGAGTATTCTTTCAGGGCAAGGAAAAGCCATCCTGATTAGTTCGCACATCTTGACCGAACTATCGGAGATTTGCGATGGCGCCGTCATCATTGAACAGGGAAAGATTGTCGCATCTGGAAACTTACAAGAGATTGACAGTCCGAATGCAGGACAGCGCACCATTGTAATTCGATCTCTTGACCGACAAGACGACCTGCATAAGGCGATGCTGATAATGCCGCATGTTGCAGCGGCTAATCGGTTAGGAGATGAGATCGAGGCAAAAGTCACCGGTTCTGAGGAGACGTGCAGCGAAATTCTCGAAAGCCTGATTCAGAGTGGATATCGTGTCGTCGAGTTCAAGCAGCGAGGAGGCGATTTGGAATCGGCCTTCATGAACGTAACAAAAGGGGAAGTGCAATGATATCCATCACAAAATGCCTTGAAACAATCAATGACACACTCAATCCTATCGTTGTCAAAGAGTTGCGACAAGCGGTTCAAGGCAAGTTTTTTAGCGTGATATTAATGGTTTTTCTCGGGGTACTACTGTTGACCATGGGACTATTCTTGACACAAGGATCCGTTTCCTGGTCTTTCGACGCGGGGCGCGACATTTTTAGCATGTTGCTAGGTATTTTATTAGGGACATGCTTACTGTTTGTGCCCGCGTATACCGGCATCCGGTTGGCGAGCGAGCGATCAGATGCCAATGTAGACCTGCTGTTCATCACGGCTCTCCGACCGCGATCCATTATCTGGGGCAAATTCCTCGCCGCCCTCGTTCTCACTGTCCTGCTCTATAGTGCCTGCATGCCATTTATGACGTTCACTTATCTGTTGCGGGGCGTTGACTTACCGTCGATTTTCATTCTGCTGGCGCTCACTTTCATTCTGGCAGCAGTGGGCATCCAGTGTGCCATCTTCCTTGGCTGTATTCCTGCCAATCGAGTCTTCAGGCTGATTATCGGCGTGGCTTGGTTAGTTTTTCTTGTGGTTACGGTTATTCCTGCGTTTATCGCGCTGATGATTTTTCCTGGTGCTCTTTTTAGCTCCGGCATAGGGAGTCAGATCGGTTCTTGGGAATTCTGGCGAGGTGCCTTAAGTGTGTTGTTCAGCGGGTTGACGCTGATAAGCCTCCTTGCTCTATTAGCGATTGCGCTCATTAGCCCGTTATCCGCCAATCGGGCACTGCCGCTGCGTATTTTCGTGACCGGAGTTTGGCTCTTGACCGGGGTTGGCGTAGCCATCTGGAGTATTGCTATTAATAACATTGACCCGGTCGCGGCGTGGGGATCGCTACATGTCCTTCTGTATTCCATCGGTTTGTTCATCGCCGTGAACGAAAGAGAGCGTTTGGGACAGCGCGTTCGCCAAAGCATTCCGCGCAGACGATGGCTTCGCCTGCTGGCGTTTCTCTTTTACAGCGGTGCTGCCGGCGGCGTAGTGTGGTCATCTTTAATGATAGTTCTGACTTTATCCTCTATTGTGGTGTGGGGCATTCTTTTCCCGCACATGTGGAGCGGCGGAACTACTTTAAATGGTTTTATGGGAGTAATGATTGTTATGGGGCTGTACGCATTCAGTTATCCATTGGGCGCTTCGCTCATTAGAAGACGCTTCTTAGCGAACCGAGTCGCCGGAGGCTATACTTGGGTGATAGCAATTGTTCTGTTGGGTTTTACAACCATGATAATACCGCTCATCCTCTTTTTTGCCTCTGGAACTTGGGAAAGGGAATGGCTAATCGGTAGCCCTGTTGGTGTGACATTTGCGATTAATGTGACGGATATTCACGTGCTTGTGTTCAACAGTTTGAAAATAGCGAGCGTCTGTGCGGTGGTGGTCGGTGTTCTGAGCGTTCCGTGGTTTGTCAGACAAATCCGCAACTTTCAGCCGCCAAAGCAAAACACCGCAAATGAATCGCAAACGGATGAAGCTTAGTTGAATCCATATCTCAAGCTCGGCTTGGTCGGGTACAATTCGCCGCGTAATTTCTCCGCCAACATAATTGCTTTTAACCATACATAATTGAAACGAGCTCAACGCTCCCACGAATGAGTGGCGATCCTAGTCGATAATTGATAATTTACACGCTATCATCCCTATAGGAGATGAAAATCGGAGGTCAAAACAATGCGAACCAAAAATTTCTTTTTGCATTCACTAATGCTTGTGCTAATGGCTTGGCTCTGGTCAGGGTGTGCGGCTAAAGTCATGGACAACTCTCAACTCCAGTATCTCGCTCCCGAATTCACAGACAATTCGCTGTCTGAACACGGTCTGAGCCTACTTCCTATCGTCGCAGGTCATGGGCAGGAGGGGTTGCGCAGACCGCTAGGGGCAAAACTTGATTCCAATCTAACCAATCAATTGCCTGATGATAAATTCATAGGGACAATTCAAACGCTCGACCTGATTAACGAAGCTAATTTGACGGAAGCTTACGCGCAGATGATTGATGATTATGCCCAAGCTGCAATTCTCAACAAGAAAACACTTCGCCAAATTGGCGAGGCGGCGGGCATCCGTTACCTCTTACATGTCAAACTCCTGGATCAATCTCATACGGAAACAATTGGTCCCGCTCTTTTGTCCGACGACATTATCAACCGACAAATTAAAAACGTCAGCATATTCGGACAAGTTTGGGATTGTCACCTCGGCGATGTTGTGTGGGAAGGAACAGGAGATGTCGCGGTGCAAACTGAAGTTGAACTCCAATACATAAAGCATTCCATTGAGGATTTGGTCAATATAGCGGCGCGATCCTTTCTAAACAACCTGCCTGGCATCAACATTCCAAAGGCAAAGTAGGTGCGTGTTAGGGATTGTAGATGCCCGTCTTCGCCGAAAGGTTTATCAAATGGAAAACCGATGATTGTCCGCCCTACCTCACCCTTCCGCCGCTAGAAGTAAAGACTGTATCTCGGTGGAAGAAGCCGACGGACGTTTCTTCCCTTACTACAAACTCTTTCAAACTCTGGAGACAACACCGTGAGGAAACTTATCAACATCTCAGTTACTTTGGGTCTGCTTCTCACCTTACTCGCTCCGGGAATCGGCGCCGAACCTTCTTCCACCGTCGCAATACTCGGTGCATTCGATGAGGAAGTCAGACTCCTTGAGGGACAACTTGCAAGCCCAAAGACACATACAATCGAGAACCTGCGGTTCGTGACAGGCTTTCTCAACGACCAAAATGTCGTCATTGCAAGCACAGGAATTGGGAAAGTCAATGCAGCGATGACAGCGACTCTCGCCATTGAACATTTTCGCCCCAATCAGGTCATCTTCACAGGCGTTGCTGGCGGTCTCAACCCGGGCCTACATCTCGGAGATATTGTCATCGCACAGCGGACAGCCCAACACGACTTGGGTAAATTGGCGTCCACAGAGATTGAAAATTTCGGCGTCAGGAACCCAATAACTGGGAAACGCAACCCTGTTTTCTTCCCAGCCGACCCGAGGCTCTTGCAAATCGCAGAAACCGCGCAGGCGAGCCTTGAACTGAGCCCGTTCGATACTCCCGAAGGTCAGCGTCACCCGCGAATCGTCACAGGAACAGTCGTGACTGGTGACATTTTTGTCGCATTTGATCCTAAAAGAACAGCCTTGCACGAAAATCTCGGCGCGGACGCCGTAGAAATGGAAGGGGCATCCGTGGCGCAAATCTGCTGGCAACACAATATTCCCTGCTTGGTCATACGCAGTCTTAGCGATAATGCCGGTTCAAATGCGTCAGAAGATTTTAAGAAATACTACAAAATCGCGGCTCGTAACTCTGCGGCACTCGTGACCCAGATTGTCGACCAACTTCATTCCTCGGAATCGCTTCCGTGGGAATCCGCACGAGACGACACACTTACCGCCAATGAACAGCTATTCCAAGAGATGCTCTCGGACGTAACGCTAATTGGTCATTTCACACTCGTCGGACAAGAAAATCAGGACGCCCTTCATGAAGAAAAATATACCATCGAAAAAATCTCCAAAATGAACGGCGATTACTGGCTGTTTTCTGCGCGAGTCCAATACGCTGGGAGAGACGTAACAGTGCCACTGCCTCTCGAAGTCATATGGGCGGATGACACCCCCATCATCACACTAACCGATATGGAATTGCCTCAGCTAGGAACCTACACAGCAAGGGTGTTAATCTATCGAGGCCAATACGCCGGCACCTGGAGCAGCGAAAAACACAGCGGGCATCTGTTCGGCAAAATTATCCAGAACGCTGATTAGAAGCGAATTCAGCGGGAACTTGCTATTTTTACTTGATTCGAAACGTTTGCAAAATTTACGAGGAATTAGAGAATGTTCTACAACAAAATGAACCAGCTATTGGGAATTTCTCTACTTTTCCTTACCACGGGTCTGTTAGGCTGTGCCACCAAAACGCTTGAGATTGTTGTCCTCCGTGATGTTCCAGAATCCCCATCCTTCGTGGTCATCCCAGCGAATGATTTTCTGCGCGAGGTTGAGTTCGCAAACAGTGTTGAGGACGCCATCATCAGCGCAGGTGTCAAGGTTGTAATCCGTCCCTCAACGAAAGAAGTCACAACGGAAAAAAGAGTTCAGGGAGCAGAGGGCAGGCAAGCCGGGAGCAATGAAGCGATTCTGGCCGCGGACGCAAAGTTGACCGAGAAATATTTCGCATTCGACGCTATTCAAGCCGATTACATAGTCCATACTTATGCTAATTCCAGGCATGTGAAAATTTCAAAAAAAGAATCGCGGGAGATACTGGCGATTTTTGAGGCTCAATCGTATAGAGATGCTGCGTGGAAGTTCCAAACATGGCATGTGAAGTTGCATAAGGCGTTGGAAGGTATGGGAATTCCAACGTCGCAAAGCGTGCCTATATTACTGTGGTAGGGCATAGAATACGATTGATCCTAGAATCCAATCGGAAACCGGGCGCCAGATTTCTCTTGACATATCCAATTCTCAATAGATACCTATCGTGTCTACGTTTTGGAAGCTGAAAAATTCATAAACCCGATATGGAGACATGACCTATGAAAGCGAACGAAGAGAAGTTACTAAAATTCTTGGATGGCACAAAACAGTTTATCCTGCCGATATTCCAGCGTCGGTACAGTTGGAAGAAAGAGCAATGCAAACAGCTATGGGATGACATTGTGCGTGTTGGTGAAAATGAGGATATTCCCTCCCATTTCTTCGGCTCAATCGTATCTATCGGAGATGGTAGCCCTACAGTGCCAAAATTTCTCGTCATTGACGGTCAACAGCGGTTGACGACACTTGCGCTGTTGATTTCGGTACTCGGCAGAGCCGTCGAGGTGAAAGGCGTCGATATCGGCATCGATCGAAGCCGGTTAGATGCGTATTACCTGTTCAATGACAGGGAAGCTGGAGAATTACGTCACAAGCAGCTGCTGACACCGCATGACCGAGACACTTTGATTCAATTGTTGGATGAGGGAAGTGCTACTGACAATACCTCCCTGTTAGTGGAAAACTACCAATATTTTAAGGACCAACTCAAACGCACTGCACTTGAAACGGTGTATAAGGGAATTCAGAAGTTGATAATTGTGGACATCGCGCTGGACCCCCGCTCGGACAATCCGCAACTGATTTTCGAGAGTCTCAATTCCACTGGTCTCAGATTGTCGCAAGCCGATCTCATTCGTAACTATGTGCTGATGGGACAGGAGTACGATTTTCAAAAGAGTCTATATGAGAACCACTGGTATCCGATGGAGCAGCGGTTCGGGGCGGATTACGCCAAACGATTTGACCTGTTCATAAGAGACTATCTGACATTAAATACGCGCACGATACCTAACAAAGGGAGAGTTTACGAGAATTTCAAGAGGTATGTAGGGGACAAAAGACATTCAGAAGCGTTAGAGGCAATTGTCAAGGAGATTGTTCGATATTCCGAATACTACGTCCGCATTGCGCTACTTAATGAGCCGGACCTAGAACTTAGTATGTGCATTGAAGACATCCACACACTAAATGTCGAAGTCACTTTTCCGTTTCTACTCGGCGTCTACGAGGACTATGCACAAGGAAAAATCGGAAAGACGGACATGATAGAAATCTTTCGGTTAACAGAGAGTTACGTCTTTCGGCGCACAATCTGTGACATTCCAACTAACATGTTGAACAAGACCTTCGCGGGACTGATGGGGCAAATTGACAAAGATAACTATCTCCAAAGCTTGAAAATCGCTTTCTCCCGCATGATCGGCACCCAACGCTTCCCTTCAGATAGTGAGTTCCAGTTCGCATTTCACACAAGGGATGTCTATAACCTACGTACGTCAAGCTATCTGTTACTCAAGTTGGAGAATCACGAGCGCAGGGAGCCGATTTCAGATGGCGAATACACGATTGAACACGTCATGCCGCAAAGTCTTTCTGATGAATGGCGGGCGGAGTTAGGCCAAAACTGCTCAGAGGTGCATGAAAAGTACCTTCACACGATTGGCAACCTCGCCCTCACCGGGTACAATCGAGAGTTGAGCAACAACACTTTCATAGAAAAACAGCTCGCGGAGGGTGGTTTTTTCGACAGTCCACTGCGCTTAAATGCAAGCCTCCGCGAAGTGGAACGATGGGATGAAGATGCTATCGTTAAACGAGCGGAAATGCTCTCGAAAAAGGCGCTTTATATTTGGCGTCATCACGGACTCTCTAAGGGAATTGAACGTGCACATAAGGGAAGCCCGACATTAGCTGACTTCCAGTATCTTACAGGTGAAATGCTAAATTTGTTCCAACAGTTACGGCGGCGCATTCGTGACTTGGATACTTCAATTAGTGAAAAGATCACCAAACACTACATTAATTACAAGATGCACTCGGTCCTAGTAAGCATTATACCGCAAGCAGGCCGGCTATTGTTAACATTAAATTCGCCTTTTTCCGACATTAATGACCCGCGAGGACGGTGCAGAGATATAACCAATCTCGGACATTTAGGCATAGGAGATGTAGAAGTCGGAGTCTTTTCAGAGAATGAACTCGAATACACCATGTTCCTGATAAACCAAGTTTATGAAAAACGGAAAGCAGATCAGCCTAAGGAACTATCGTGAAAATAGGCGCCAGAAGCCATAGCACACATAAAAATTCTGTTTATGCGAAGAAAAAGAACAGTGCACATTCTGTGACACCAGTCGTTAAGCTCTGGTCTTAGTTTCAAGGCCACTGGCCAAAATTCCACCTGAGTTATCACCCATTTTTTGCGTGCTCAGGTCGGAGAGAAACCGAGTTTTTCCGAAAAACTCAGTTTCTATTCATCCCTCGAAATATCGAATCATATCCATCATGACACTCCTCCAACCAATCTGGCTATTATTATTCATTCCGCTTGGAGTATCGCTGTGGGTCTGGAAACCAAGCTCGCGGTTACTCTGGAGCTTGCGAGTCGTGATACTGTCTCTCATCTTGTTGGCAATGTGTGGACTCGCCGTGAAATTGCCGAGCCGTGCGGGTACGATTGTCGTTGTGGCGGACAGAAGCTTATCTATGCCCCATGACAGCGACGCGAGGCAGAAAGAGGCGATTGACTTAATCCAGAGCGAGATGCGACGTGATGCTCGCCTTGGCGTCGTCTCCTTTGGACGAGTGACTGCGGTCGAACGATCGCCCCAAAGCGGCAAATTTGCTGGTTTTGTGAACGAAGTTCATGGCGATGCTTCGGATCTGAACGGCGGACTAGACAGCGCTATAGCACTCATTCCACGCGACTCACCCGGTCGGATAATCCTTCTGTCTGACGGAAGATGGACTGGCAATGACCCAGTGGGCGCGGCATCCGAAACCGCTGCACGGGGTATCGCTATTGACTACCGCGCCATGCAAAGAGACTCGGCGAACGATGTCGCCATCTCCCATGTAGACGCGCCCGATGTAGTGAACCCGGGCGAGTCGTTTATGATTGCCGCATGGGTGCACGCGCCTGTTCCGGGTGAAATATCATTCGAATTGTTGCGCGGCAATCGTCGCTTGGCGGCTGGTAAGCGGCAAGTACCGTCCGGGTTGACCCGTCTCATCTTTAGGGACAAAGCGGCGCAGCCGGGAACGCATCGGTACTCCGTGCGAATTGCAGGATCCGAGTCCGACCCGGTGCCTGAGAATAACACGGCAAAAGTCTTGGTCGGCATTCAAGGACCTCGTCCTATTCTTCACATCACACAAGCTTCTAATTCGGGGCTAGCACGACTACTGAAAGCGGGCGGATTGGATGTGAAAGCTGCACCGCCAAACGACTACAGCTGGTCGCTCGACGAGTTATCCGGTTTTTCTGCGGTGCTCATTGAGAATGTATTGGCGAACAAAATCGGATTGCACGGCATGGAGAACCTCGCCATTTGGGTTAGAGAGAGCGGGTCGGGTTTCATGATGACCGGTGGAAAACATGCGTATGGTCCAGGCGGCTATTTCAAATCTCCGCTAGAACCGATTATGCCGGTTTCAATGGAGTTGAGACGCGAACATCGGAAACTGTCGATTGCGATTGTGGTCGCGATGGACCGGTCTGGCAGTATGTCAATGTCGGTGGGCGGCGGCAGGACGAAAATAGATCTCGCAAATCTCGCTACGGCGGAAGTCTACGATATGTTATCACCATTGGATGAATTTGGCGTAATCGCGGTCGATAGCGCAGCCCACACCATCGCGGACCTTGCTCCCATCGAAAATCAAGGTCACGTGCGAAACAAAATCCTTCGCATCGCTTCGCAGGGCGGCGGCATCTTCATCTACGAGGCGCTCCACGCCGCATCTTCAATGTTACTGCGCGCCGAAGCCGGCACGCGGCACATAATTCTATTTGCGGACGCCGCCGATTCCGAAGAACCCGGACGCTACCGAGAGCTGCTGGCGGTGTGTCGAAAGGCTAACATTACTGTCAGCGTCGTTGGACTTGGAACACCTTCCGACGTAGACGCAGAACTCCTACGTGACATCGCTCAACGAGGCGAAGGACGCTGCTTTTTTACCGAGAATGCCGCCGAGTTGCCACGTCTGTTTGCTCAAGACACGTTTGTTGTGGCACGGAGCACGTTTGTTGACGAACCGACACAGATTCGGACGACGGGCGGCATGGTCACGCTGACCGGTACGCAATTTCAGATACCGTCATCAATCGGCGGTTATAACCTCTGTTACGTCCGTCCCGACGCAAACTTAGCTGCTGTAACTGTGGACGAGTACAAGGCTCCCGTCGTGGCGGCGTGGCAGGCGGGAATTGGACGAGTACTCTGCTATACAGGTGAGGCGGATGGAGCACACACCGGCGAGATTGCGAATTGGGAGCGTGTTGGTGATTTCTTCACGAGTCTCGCACGCTGGACGGTAGGGGACGCTGGCAACCTTCCTGGAGAGATGTTGCTCACGCAAAAGGTTAGGAGCGGAGTGAGCCTCGTGCAACTCCATCTCGACCCAGAGCGAGAAGTAGAAGTATTCAGGGAACTCCCTACCGTGGCAGTCCTGCGCGGCGTGGCTGGGGAAACGCCAACTGTGTCTAAAACAAACCTGTCTTGGACATCCGCCGACACGCTCGCAGTGGACATTCCAATCCACGGGAGTGAGACGGTTCTGACCACGGTGGAAGTGCCGGGAGGTGGATTTGTATCGCTGCCTCCTGTCTGTCTGCCGTATTCACCAGAGTTTAAACCGGCGCCTGATGAATCCGGACTTGCAACGATGGAACGGCTTGCCAAAGCCTCCGGCGGGAAAGCACGAATCAACCTTGGGGGTATATGGGATGATTTGCCACGGCAACCCCGTCTAATTGGGTTCGCGCCGTGGCTGCTTATCGGGGCACTCCTCCTACTGCTTCTCGAAACGCTCGAACGCCGCACAGGCTTGTTATCTATGAGACAGGCGCGCCATCTTGTAAAGACGGTTTCGCAACGCGTGCCACGGAAAGCGCGCCGTGCACCGCAATCCAAGTCGCGGTCCACAAAAACGGCGCTTCCCATTGAACCCGACGAACCCGAATCTCCACCGGCGACTTCAGAACCAGGAGACAACGTGGAGGGTGACGGGATGCTGGATGCCCTAAACCGGGCGCGAAAGCGTGCTAGCGGACGGACAGGGCGTGGAACCTAGATACCAACAAATTCCTTGATTTATCTGACGCGGATGCGCTAGAATTAACACTGGCAATGGAGGAATTCTTATGTTCTTTCGATATTCACTTTTCTTTCTGCTTTTAGCAGTAGCTGTCAATGGATGGGCGGATAAGGACGAACCATTATCCCCACCACAACAACCGAACCGACCGACTTCCATAACGCCTACCTGAAGCGCCTGACCGGGCGAAGGCGCACCGCTTCGGGGAAGCGGAATTCAGAAAAAGTGGGCAGTTTCGTGGCGATATATTGATACTAAGTTGGACCGGCCACGTTGGCGAATGACACTGAATTACGCAGTGATAAATAAACTCCTGCTCGGCGTCGAATTCAATCCCGCGGCACGTGAGTTCGCGCCACTCGCCAACTATATCGTATTCACTGAAACAGACGTTCGGCCCGCGGTGTTTATCGGAACAAGCTCAGACCGAGTCGGTTCCCCCCCAAAGGAGCAGGCTTACTTCTTAACTATTGCTAAGCGTCTACCGAAAGTACCAGTCTCAGCATACGCAACCATAAACTACTCCGAGTGGGAGGACGGGTTCAATTTCCCGTTCGGTGCCAGCCTCGACCTCGGCAGAGGCTTTGCCGTTCGCGGCATGTACGATGGAGATCTGCCCCACTTGATGTTAAACTACTATTATAGAGGGCACAGCCTCAGTCTCATGTACATCAGTATTGAACAATCTCAAAGATTTGGCATCGCGATGTCCGCATCGTTCTAACCAAACTCCTCACTTATTTCCACAAAGTACGATATGAACTCAAACCACCGCCAATATCTAATAGACGGAGAACGCGCGGGCGCGCAGTACGCTTTGACCGCGCCGCGCAACGTTCCCTTCGGGCTCGCGGGGAATCGGATGGGGAAGCGTCCGGGAAGTTCGCTGGAATTTATAGACCACCGCGAATACCAGCCGGGCGACGACCTGCGGCGAATCGATTGGAGCGGCTTCGCCCGGAGCGATAAATTGACCGTCAAGTTGTACCGGGACGAAGTCAGCCCGCACCTAGACCTCGTCATTGATGGGTCGCGCTCCATGGCGCTTGAAAATAGCCCCAAAGCACAAGCAACGCTCGGGTTAGCAGGGGTTTTTGCAACGGCGGCATCCAATGTCGGTTATTCCCACTCCGCCTGGGTCGCGGGTGATGGATATCGAAAGGTGGGTAACGGCGCAGACCGACCCGCAATTTGGGAAGGGATTGACTTTGAATATCAGGGCGACCCCTCCACGTCATTCTTCAAGCTGCCCCCATCATGGCGCCCCTATGGGCTGCGCGTGTTGCTCAGTGACCTACTCTGGCCCAGTGATCCGTTGACGGCACTGTCTCGATTAGCTGAACGCGCCACAACCGTCATTCTCGTCCAAGTCTTGGCTGAGGTGGACGTTAATCCGATCGAACGCGGCAACATTCGACTCGTCGATTCAGAGACGGACGAGGTGCAGGAAATTTTCCTAGACGCGGTTGCTGAAAAGCGGTATCGCGCCGCGTTCGCACGTCATCAAGAAGACTGGCATCTCGCTGCAAAACGCACCGGCGCAGTTATGACGACGGTCATCGCAGAGCACATCCTGAGCGATTGGCGATTAGAACCGCTGGTTGCAGCCGAGGTACTGAACATTGCATGAACCCTTCGCTAAGCCCCCGAACAACCACATTTAAACCGACGATTAGTCGAAACAGGGGCATGTTTGCAAAGTGTCATTGACTAGACTCATCACGGAATTGCCCAATCTGAATCTCTAGTTCTGTGGCTAGTTTCAGGACTTAGAGTTAGCGAAATCCCTCCAAAACATTTAATAGATTCCTGCTTGACCTGTCTCATGGATTTATTATATAATACCCGTTGATTCCAACGGAATCGAACCCCGAAACTCGATTTGTGCTGCTGATTTTAGGCAAAGCGATTTTCCAATTGAAAAAATCTTTCGAAAATCCTGATTCTGAGTTGCCGCTTTCTAAGGCAGCCATCAACAACCTTTCTTAGTACAAAGGAGATTGCATAATGCAACAATCCAAGCTAATAAGTTTTGTGCTATTAGTCTTGTTTGCGGCTGTAGCTGCGCCAATGGTGTCGGCACAAGCGGCAACCCAGACCATGACTGATACAGATACTCAAACCGACGATGAACGCAACGAAGCGGACCAAGCTGACACATCCAAGACCGGTGGCGACACCGAGGACATGACCGGCATAACCGATCAATCTTCAAAAATCATTGAACTCGAACAAGTTTCCGTCACAGCCTCCCGACGCAGGGAAAAAGTACTTGAAGCGCCGGCGTCGGTTGCCGTTGTGGGTGCATCCCAAATTAGAGACCGTGTCACCTCAACCGTTTCCGAGCACTTAAAATCGGTGCGCGCAGTAGATGTTGCCACGACCGGATTGGGGGCGTCGCACGCTGTTGTCCGCGGCTTCAATAACGTCTTTTCGGGGTCTCTGCTATCACTTGTGGACAATCGCATTGCCCGCGTTCCGTCTTTACGTGTGAACGCATATACCCTGATCCCGACCTCAAACGAGGATATTGAACAGATTGAAGTTGTCTCAGGTCCCGGTGCGGCGCTCTACGGTCCTAACAGCGCGAACGGGGTCATGCATATTCTCACGCGGTCTCCGTTCACTTCCGAAGGAACGACCGTCAGCATTGGCGGCGGCGAACGGAGTGTACTCTTGGGATCGCTTCGACATGCCGGCGTTATCAATGAGACCATCGGCTATAAGTTTTCAGCCAGCGGTTTCCGCGGAAATGATTGGGAAGAAGGGCGTGCGGAAGCTGATTTACACGGTGAAAAGGAACCGGAATTTGATATCTATAGAGCTGGTGGCGACTTTCGCGTTGATTATCGCCCAAACAGCGATTTGACGACGATTCTTGCCAGTGGTTTCACGCAAACGACGGGTCTCGAATTGACAGGCATCGGCGCCGGTCAGGCTAAAAACTGGACTTACGGCTACGTCCAAGGTCGCCTCATCTACAAAGACCTCTTCGCACAAGCCTTTTGGAACCGCAGCGATGCTGGCGATACCTATTTGTTGCGGTCCGGCAATCCAATCATCGACAACTCCGACCTGTATGTTGGGCAGATCCAACACGGTTACAGCCTTGGTGAGAATCAACGGTTTACCTACGGCTTAGATTTATTGCTGACCCGCCCCGATACCGAAGGCTCAATCAACGGCCGCAATGAGGACAATGACAATATCAACGAGGTCGGTGCCTACTTGCAGTCAGAAACCAAGATTCTGCCCGAGCTAAAGTTCATCGCCGCCGCACGGGTTGATGACCACAACCACCTTAACGACCTCGTGCTTTCGCCGCGTGCCGCCCTTGCCTTCCAGCCATACGATGACCATAATTTCCGACTGACCTACAACCGCGCCTTCAGCACGCCGTCGACCACGAACCTGTTCCTCGATGTCGTGTCAATTCCCGACGCATTTGGCATAGGTGCCGCGTTCCAACCCGCATTAGGCTTCAGCCCGGCTATCGATATTCGTGCACAGGGTGTCAGCAGCGAAACTGGATTTACCTTCAAAAGGAGTGGAGATGGAAGACCGGAATTCCGTTCACCGTTCTCAGCGGCGGACGCCTACATTCCACTTGATGATCCCGTTTTTACCAACGTCATGTGGGGAATCGGCAAGTCTGCGATCCTGAACATAGCACAACCGCAGTTTGAAGCCGGTTTGAAGCAAGCGTTCACCCCTGAAGCACTGCCGCAACTGCTGCAAAGCCAGTCTCCTGCGCAGATTGAGGGTATTGTGTCAAAGCTGCCGGCAGAAGTGACTCAGCTTCTACCGCCAGCATTTCAACAGCCGGGCGCAATTTCCGCACTGCCGCCCGAAATCCTACAACAGCTAATTCCTCAAATACTCGGATCTCTACCAGCTCCAGTGGTAGAAGGACTCGCAGCGACTCTCGTAGCGGACCTCTCTAACGGGTTTGCCAGCGTCATACCGGAACAGGTAGCAGGCGTAAAAAACGTCCTGCGTTCCCTTAATCCGGAGACAGCCGAATTTGAGGCTATTGAAGACGTGAACGACGTTGACCCGATTACACCCACGATTACACAAACGTATGAAGTGGGTTACAAAGGGATTATCATGAACAAGCTGGCGTTTTCCGCCGATGTCTATCACACAAGAATCAACGATTTCATCGGTCCCTTGGTGGTTGAAACCCCTAACGTCTTCTTAGACGCAAACACCTTAGGTGCTGCAATCGCCCAACAACTCACCGAGGCGTTGAGCGATCCGAAAAACGCATTGCTCAACCAGGCGCTACTTGCCTTTGATTCTCCCGCTCAAGGCGGCAATGGGGACGGTTCCGCCGTTGATGAATTGACAAAGCTGTTCGTCGCTGGCACTGAAAACAACGGTGCCGCGTTCATCCCCTTTGGCACGGTAACTGCCGAGCAGGCGGGCGATCCGAACGCAGTCATGCTAACCTATCGTAACTACGGGGACATCTCTCTCAACGGAGCAGATCTTAGCCTGACGTACTATCTCAATCACACTCTGAGTGTGACCGGAAATTATTCGTTCGTCAGCAAGGACTTGTTCGAGACCGAAATTCGGAAAATCGCCCTAAACGCGCCCAAAAATAAGTTCGGTGCAAACGTCCAATACTTCAACACCGATTTAGGTCTCGGCGGAGGCGTCTCGATGCGCTATGTGGCTGGATTCCCCATGAACTCGGGAGTTTATATCGGCGATGTCGAATCATATTATACGTTTGATGTGAGCGCAGGCTACGATTTACCTTTTGGTCCCAAACCGCGACTATCGCTGACCGTACAGAATCTCCTGAACAAGATGCACCAGCAATTTGTCGGAGCCCCGTACATCGGTCGCCTGTCAATGCTGCGCTTAACGCAGACGTTCTAACAATCGACTTGTCTGAATCAGGATTCTGGGACGTTCAGAGTCGATTACAATCGCATAGAATTCACTTTGGAATTCATGAACCTGCCTCGCCCTCTACCTTCAATTCAGCAGGAGGTTATCCGGAATCCTGATTTTGCCAACTCACCCAGTTCTTTACCAAACTACCATTTCGAAGATGTCGGGTGTCTTGTTAGTCTACTGGTGGCGATTTCTTTTTAATTTTGCAAAGAGTCTGCTAACCCTACCATCAACACGTGGGAAGAAACCGAGTTTTCCAATGCGTACAGGTGCGATTGCTTCTTCGCACAAAAACTCGGTTTCTCGCCCATTTTCATTTGACGTCGCTCACCTCAAGATGCAGTGTTGCTTTTGCAGCGATTAGCACGCAAACGGCAGTCGTGAAAGAGGAAACCCGTGAAAAAGTTCGTCCTGATTGTGCTCGCCGCGCTCGTATTTGCACACGATAGCGCCTCGCAAAATGACACAAAAGCTGCCGCGCTCGATCCCATCCAATTCGCGCTTCAGTCAAGGCAGTTCAATGATGCGGTGCTGCTAATCGATTCCGCATTGACGACGGCGGCGAATCAACGCGACTACCTGCTCTATCTCAAGGGACTTGCGCTTTTTTATAACGAATATTACACGAACGCAATTGCGGCGTGCGACCAACTTACGCAGGCGCATCCAGATTCCACGTGGTTGAATAAAGCGGCGTTCCTACAAGCCCAATGCCATCTCAAACTCGGGGAATTTAAGCAAGCTGAAGCAATCTACAGTAAAGAGGTCAGTCGGTTGCTCTCATCGAGACGTAAATCAGAAATCGCTCAAATCTATGTCGACCTTGCCGAAGCCCTCGCACGAATACCCAAGGATACCGACCTCGACGCACCCCCGCCGAACTATCAAAAAGCGTATGAGTTCTATCAAAAAGTCTTGACACTAGAGGTTGATAGCGACCTGCGCGAGGCAGCTGCGTTCCAACTTGGTCGCATGATGCAACTGCACGAGAATTACGAACAAGCACTTGCTGACTACGAAATTTACCTTACACAGTTCGACCCCGATTTTCAGCAACGCGTTGACACCGAACACCCTCCCAGAAAAAGCAAATCACAGGGCAGTCTCCGCTATCAGGCGCGATACTACCTCGCAGAATGCCAAATTGCTATGAACCGGCGCCTGCTCGCACGATTAACGCTTGAGGACCTGTTAAAGTTGGTAGATGTTGAAATGAATGGATTGCTGCCTCTCATCAAAGACGCGCACTTCCTACTGACGCGGACCTACCACTTCCCGACTCCTAAATCAGACGAGGAGTTGGAGCTTGGTATTCAAGCTGCCAGACGTTTTCAGGCGCAGTTTCTTCGAGACTCGCGCTCAATGACGCTAGCGTACGAAATCGCCGAAGCATATCGGACGCGGGGTCGAAGTGAAGAGGCGCTCGCTGCGTACCAAGACGTTCTCGAAAAAAAAGGCTTTAAAGTAACGCAAGAGAAGCGGTATATTCCAAATCTCAAGAACCAAGACTATCATCACCTCCGTATGTCCGCCGTATTTCGGATTGGGAGTATTCTGGCCGACCAGCGAAAATATACCAAGGCAATCGAAGCGTGGACGCTGTACATTCGTGAGTTTCCCAACGGCTCACATTGGACAGAAGCCCAGCAAGGAATTGCCGACGCCGACTTCCGGATTGGGATGACGTATCTCGCTGAAGAAAAATACGACCAAGCGGTGAAGGCGTTTGATGCGTTCCAAGCGAAATACCCGCTGGATGAACGTGTCCGGAAGATAATGTTCATCTACGGGCAGCTTCACTCCCACAAAGGCGAGCATGGGCTTGCCATCGCTGAGTGGGAAAAACTTGCAAGAAAGTTCCCGAACACGGACGAATCCTCGAGCGCCCTCCTTCGAATCGGGCAGACCTACGAGCTCCAATTAGGAGATTTCGAAAAAGCGCTTGATGCCTACCGAAGATTAACCCTGGGAAAGTGGCCAAGACAAGGACATAGGCTCATTCGTCAGATGACAGAGAAACACCTTCAACTTGTTACGCCGCGCACATTCCGCACGAATGAACCCGCACAAGTGCACGTGTCACTTCGCAATATTGAAACACTCACCATAAATCTCTACGAGCTCAACCTCGAAACCTACTGGCGCAAAATGTACGACCTGAAAGACGTTGAAGATCTCGATCTGGCGTTGATTAAACCCGACACAACCTGGGAATACCGCGTACCAAAGTATAAGAAGTATAAACGCTTCGAATGTGATATTAACATCCCGTTTGAAGGTCCAGGAGTCTACGCCGTTCATCTCGGTGACGAGACGCTGGAATCCACGACACTGCTCATCCGGAGCGATATCGAAACCATCACCAAGACATCGCGCCGTGAAGCGCTCATTTTCGTGCAAGATGTTGTAAAGGCGGAGGTGGTCACCGACGCGAAAGTCCTTGTTAGTAATGGTTCAAGCGTAATCTTCGAAGGCGTCACCGGAAAAGACGGTGTGCTTCATTCGACAGAAGCTGCCATTTCGAATTATTCGCTTCAGGAAAACCAGCTGAAGGAAACGAGTTGGGTGGCGGCATTCGTCTCCAAGGAGGGACATGCCGCCGCAGATGGGTTAATCCTCTCAGGCATCGGCTTCAACAAGGGATTAACGCCGCGCGGCTATATCTACACTGACCGTCCAGCATACGGCCCGGGTGAATCCGTCTCAATCCGCGCCATTATCCGTGATGTCAGCGAAGGCGCCTATGTCGTCCCGGATGACGCGCATTACAACGTCTCTGTCATCGATGCTCGGGGACGACTAATCTATCAAGAGGAGGTCAAACTCTCACAATTTGGCGGGTTCGACACGGAAATGGAGCTTGATGAGTCTGCCCACGTCGGAGAATACCGGATTCGCGTGGTAAAATACGATCCGGATCGTAAGCAGGAAATCGAAAGCTATATATTCACGGGTGCCTTTCAAGTTCAGCGTTTTCAACTCGAAAAAGTGCAGTTGCTGCTCGATTTTCCACGCCGCGTTTACTTCCGCGGGGAGCAGGTGGAAGCCGCCTTTACAGCACAATACTACTACGGTCAGCCGGTGAAGAACGCGCAAATTCAGTACAAACTTCCCGATGGACGGAGCTATACCGCAACCGCGGACAATCAGGGAAAACTGAAGGTCGATTTCGATACGAAATCAATGCAACCCGGAAAACTACTTCATTTCAGTGGGACAGTTCCGGGAGAAAATGCCAGCGTTAGAGCCGCTGTGACGCTCGCGCATCTCGGTTTTTCGATTTCGGTGAAACCTGATGCAAACCTTATTCTCTCCGGCGAACCTTTCAACGTGACATTTCGGACCGACGGCGCTGATGGTCAACCGGTCGAAAAAAAACTTAGCCTGCGGGTCGTACAACAAAAGCCGAACGACTCCGTTTCACCGGTGCTGTCAGGGCTGCCTTGGTCTATCAGCCGCGGTTTATCGCGTTCTACGGAGGTCATCATCCAAGAACACAGCCTGCAGACAGATGCACAGACAGGCACCGGCACAATTCAGTTGACACTAGACAAAGGTGGTGAGTATTACATGCGCGCGCATGGAGTCGATCGGTTCGGACAACCCGTCGTCGGCTCCAGTCGCGTCACCATCTCCGATGAGGCAGATGGCATCAAACTCCGCATTTTTACCGAGCGTACCAAAACGAAGGTGGGCGCATCCGAAACCGTTCGCATCCACTCGCGTCTGAAGCCCGTCCACACGCTAATCACGTTTGAAGGCGAAACCATCATTGACTACGATGTGGTTATGTTGAAACCGGGGATGAACACGATGCAGGTCGCGGTAGGACATGAACATTTCCCGGATTTCTATCTTGCCGTGGCAGCTATCGACAATCGTCAACTCCGTAAGAACAAAAAACACTTCACTGTCCAGCGTCAATTGAACTTGGATGTCTCTTGGAAGAGGAACAATCCTGAATCCGAGAACAACGATCCCCTTCCCAGCTATCTGCCCGGTGAAGTCGCGGAACTCCAAGTCCGCGCCACTGATCAACTTGGGGTGCCCGTCAAAGCCGAGTTTTCCCTCGCGCTCGTGGACGAAGCGCTGTTCGCCGTCTATAAAGATACTGTCATGCACATTAACGACTTCTTTCAAAAAGGTCTTCGACGCGAATCCGCAATGCGGACCATGTCAAGCTGTGTTTTCCTATACAGGCCAATAACGCGACCCGTAGTTCAGGAGATTTTGGTTGAAAAACGACGATTGACAGTAGCAGCGGATATGTCAAGCGCAAGGGAGGCCCTCGTTGAAGAAGCTGCTGCTGCTGCTGATGATGATGATGATATTGCACAAAGTGAACGTGTAGAGAAGCACGTGCGCCCATCTGTTGGTCAACCGGTAATGCGCCGATTACGCACCAGTGCGATGCGTTCACTTGATAAACCGCAGGTTCGAGAAGAATCTGACTATGCCGGTCATTGGATTGGCAGCGTCATCACAGACGATTCTGGCTTAGCAACCGTGACCATCCCGATGCCGGAGAAAACTGCCAAATGGCGGCTGACGGGACGTGGTTCCACCGTTGACACGCTTGTTGGACAAGTCACGGTGAACGCAATTACGCAACAAGAATTCTTCATTGATGTACAAACTCCCTCGAGTGTCACAGAAGGAGATGCACTCCGGGTAGGCGTCCGGCTTCACAACCTATCCGATTACGAAGGCGATGCCGAAGTTAAACTCTCGCTCTCAGTTGACGAATCGCAGCCTGCATACGGAGATCACAAACAAATTACAATATCAGCGCATGACACATCAGAGATCATCTTCGACGGATTCACCATCCCCGCGGGAAAACTGCACGCTAGCTCAAATCAAAGCCAACTCACGGTTGAGGTAACGGCAACCGCAGGCTCATTGCGTGATGGAATCCGGCGCAAAATCACAATTCGTCCATGGGGTCTGGAATTTATGGATGCGCAAAGCGGCACGGCGACTGGCGATGCAACCGTTTACGTCGAACTACCGTCCGATCAGCGATACACACGAAAAGGGCTAACAATCAGCATAGGACCGACTGTTTCACGCATTATCTATGACCTAGCACTGAACGACCTTCCCCGACCGTTCCAGAGCGGGTCTATCACTCGACCCGTCATCATTCCGAGCGATTCCGGCAGCGACCTACTTGCTGTGGCGTACGCACTCCGCTATCAACAAGCGGTGGGCGATAATCCAATCGATAACCGCAGGTTGCTCACACGTGCACGGACGCTAGTCAACCGACTCGTGACGGCACAAAATGAAGATGGCGGGTGGAGTCTGATCCGCGGTGTGGCAGAGAGCTACCCCAGCGTAACGGCACGCAATCTCTGGGCGCTGGCAACGGCGCGTGACGGTGGCGCCGCCGTTGACGACCAAGTGTTCGCAAACGCTGAAAACTACCTCAAGGAGGCTCTAGTCCAGATCAATCAGAGCGACAACGATACACGAGCGGTGATTCTTCATGCCATCTCAACGATCGGCACCGTGGATTTCGATGACGCAAACCGCCTTTATCGACGCCGGAATCAACTGTCCGACACCGCGTTGGTGCACGCCGCACTGGTCTTCGTCAATCTAAATAGACTGGTGATTGCAGGCGAGTTGCTTGACATATTGGAACGTCGCAGCTTGTTGCCCGAGCAACAGGGAAACGCGAAAAATTCTTCGTCGATCGCAGCCCGAGGTCCAGTCGAGACGGTTGCATTGGCGCTGTTAGGAATGCAAGCAGCCCGACCAAATTCGACGTGGGTTAAAGATGCTGTCGAATACCTAATTGGCCAGCGCCGTTACTACGGTTATTCGCCTTACGCCGCGAAAGGTGCCGTCGTCGCCGCACTAGCAACCTACTTTCAGACGACGCAATACGCCGCAGATGACTACAGACTAAGCCTTCTCGTGAACGGTGAGCCGCTCGAAACAACTGCCGTTCAGGCGGATTCCGCTAACCGTCTAATTCATGTACCAACCGTTCAGATTCTCGACGGACGGAACCGCGTCGAAATGCGAATCAACGGACGTGGGACCTATACTTACCTCGTCACTATCAACGGGTTTGCCCCTGTCATTCCGAGCTGGGTCAGCACCGATTCGAAAACTGACGAGAGCTTGAAAAACGTAGAAATTACCCGCCGTTACATTCATCCGCCGCTCCAATATCAGGGCAAACCGATAGCGGCGCAGAGTACGACAGAGATTACCCGCTTGGAAGCCGGGGCTAAGGTGCAGGTCGCTGTAGATATTGTTCATGAACAGAGCGCCGGTACGCCTGACATCGGGGAATATGATCGATATCTTGTTGTCGATGAGTTCTTTCCAGCAGGAACGATTGTCGTCGACGGAAGTGTTGTGGGCGAGTTCCAGCGCTACGAGCTCGGAGACGGCGTAATCCGTTTCTACACGCGGCGCGGGGCGCCACTCACCGGCTACAGCTATCAGCTAGTTAGCTACGCGCCCGGCGAATTCCGCGTCCTACCTACCGTCATCCGGGACCCTGAACACCCGGGTGATATGCGGCTCGGACCAGTGGCTTCGCTGAGCGTATTAGCGCCGGGCGAGAAATCTAGCACCTCCTACGAAATGAACAGCGCGGAATACTACGCACTAGGAAAAGCCTATTTCGATGACGGTCAATATGATGAAGCACGGCCCATGCTTGAAGCGCTCCCCACTGACAGCCCGCATTACAACGCGAAAGAGACCGCTCAGATGCTGTTGTGGATATACACCACAGAAGACGACTACGGAGCAAAGAACGTCGTCGACGCGTTTGAACGCACTCGCGACCGTTATCCCGAGCTCTACATTCCATTTGACAAGATTCAAATGGTCAGTTCAGCATATCGCGACATTGGAGAGTTTGAGCGTGCAATGTCGGTTCATCGTTCCACAATCGAATCCAGCTTCGCCAACGACGTGGGTGTCAGCGCGACAATTCAGGACGAAGGCGAGTTTCTGCGTTCGTTGTACCACATAGAAGGTTTGTGGCGAGAATATCCCGACACCGCAACGACCATCCCCGCCTACTTTGCAATTGCACAGTCGCTCTATGCGAGTGTAGACAGGGAGGTCAAGCGTGTCAACGATGCAAAATCAGAGACAATCTCCAAATCGGAAAACCTAAATCGGACAGTGCGGATGCTCTCTGAATTCTTGACCCTGTACCCGACAAACCCGCTTGCCGACGATGCCGCATTTTCTCTGGCGAACGCTCTACTAGATGTCGAAGATTTCCGGAGTGTAGTGCAGTTATGTCAAATGATTCAGGCGAATCACTCCGATAGTAATCTCCTGAGCAGTTTCCAGTATGTGGAGGCGCTCGGACTATTCGCGCTGAATGACTACGATAACGCAGTCGCAGCGGCGGCACGCGTCGCATCCGGCGAAAGCGAAGACCGAGACTTTGCGCGTTACATCATCGGGCAAATCTATCACGCACAGGACAAACCGCAGAAAGCGATTGAATGGTACAGCAAAGTCAGGAAAATCTACCCTGACGCAGATGAATCCATCGCCCACTTTGAAGCACAGCAGATTGCCTTCCCCCAAGTCACAGTCAAACGCCCGGAACCGAATGCAGATGTAGTGTTGGACTTCAAACTTCGGAACATTAGCTCGGCGGTGATTGAAGTCTACCGAATCAATCTAATGAATCTCTTCCTGCGCGAAAAAGACCTCGGTCGCATCGCCAATGTGCACCTCGCAGGTATCGAGCCCGACTTCAGCCAAACCGTTGAATTTGGCGACGAGGATGGTTTCAGAGAGGTATCCGGCGGATTCCCTCTGCCCATCACGGACGAGGGAGCGTACCTCGTCACCTGCCGAGGCGGCAATCTGTTCACTAGCGGATTAGTCTTGATTACGCCGTTGAAGATTGAGGTACAGGAGGGCGAAGAGAGTGGTCGCGTGCGTGTCATCGTACGGGACACAGTTTCGGGGAATTACCAGTCCAAGGTACATGTTAAAGTCGCTTCTTCCGAGAATGAACATCTCATCTCCGGCGAAACCGATCTCCGCGGGATCTTCATCGCCGATGGTCTACACGGCAAGACAACGGTCATCGCCCGCGACGGAATGAACCGCTATGCCTTCCATCGCAGCGATGTGTGGCTTGGACCCCAGTCGTCCGAATCAGAAACCACACCCAGCCCACGAGCAGCGACAGACTATCGCCAGCACCTCAATCACAAAAATCAAGAGATTCAATCGTCCAACCTTGATACATTCGACCGCCTGCGTCGTGATTCTCGGACCGGAGTCCAGTTGCAGCGTACCTTTTAACGCCGCCATAGTTAGTCTTTACGGTCTGGGTCATGCTCATTCTACCCTGCTTCTTCTAGCCCATTACTCGGTTGTATCCTACCCCTTCTTTCCAATATCCAGACCAATGCGTGTTCTTTACGCAAAAAAGATTCTGTCTTGACGGGAACATCCGTCCAGAATCCGCGTCTTAATAAACGTACACTTGGCGGTTACACGCCAATCCAACACATCGGAGATTTTGATGGCGCATCTGTCCGGGCATATATCATTCCAATCAAGGGTCTAATCGAATTACCGAATAACACGGCGACAGATGAGCGCGGACACTTTACGTTGAAGGGCATACCAGCACGTGAAGAATCTGAAAATTTAGTCATCATTGGCGAGCATAAGAATCTCTACGGCAGAGCGACTTGGTCGAGGCAACAGGTTGAAGTTGTCGCAATTACACTTGCTCCCCGACCTAAGGCTGTCATCGTCAGTCAAGTAATCGACGAGCGCGACAGTCCAATTGCCCATGCCGATATCGGATTGAGTTGGGAGGAGGGGTTCGGAGGCACAGCCACTACCGCGCCCGATTCACCGATTGCAGAAACTGACTCAGGTGGAAATTTCACCGTCGGTCCGACATTCACATTTGGAACAACGTGGTTGGAAGTCGGTGGAGCATATCAGATTCATGCCACCGCAGCCGGATATGGAAGAGCCTCATCCGAATGGTTTACTTTGCAAGAAGGCGATCACAAAGTTCCAGTGCTTGTTTTGCCTAAAGCAGAACACTTCATTGCCGGACAGGTTGTCGACTGGCAGGGCAAGCCTATCGGCGCAACACGCATTGTCGCTCAAGGACCTAACACAGCGGTAAACGCCATCTCTGACTCAGAGGGGAACTTTCGTCTAGAGAATATCGCGGACACAGCCGCATTCGTGTTTACGCGTTCAGAGAAGGTGCTATCTCGAATCAGGAGGAATTCGAGGCGAATCGAGAGGACCTGCGTGTAGTTTTATCGCCGGACAAACCAATGATTCGCGATGAGTCAGGAAACACCATTAGTTTTGATAGCCATACCTTTCCGCATCCGCTGGAGGGCAGTGCCGCACCCGAGCTGAAGATCGACAGTTGGCAAAAAACCGAACCGATTGCATTGAATTCCTTGCGCGGGAAGGTTGTTGTCCTGAATTTCTGGTCGGCGTTGTGGTCCTGCCGCGAATCTTGCGCAGTTTGGTTCCCTGCACTTAATCGTATCCACGACCAATATAGCAACAAAGGGGTTATTGTAATTGGGGTGCATGGGTCTGAAAATCTAAAACATCACGCCGATATCCAAGCGGCTGTTGACAAGGAGAAAATCCGATACCAGATTGGTATCGCGACAAAGACAAAGGATGAGCAGGATATATTCGGTGCGTCGTTCAAGGACTACGCCGTAAAGGAACCTCTTCCAACAATCTGCTTTGTCGACAAGCCTGGCAAAATCAGAACGCTGTTTCTCATCGTAGGTTCCCTTGAGGCGAAAGTGCTGGCGTTATTGAACGAGTGACCCGATTTATCCCGGTTCTCTTTCCATGCGACAGCGATAGTTTTTGGAAGACTATAGACTATCGCCCTCGCTATTCGCTCGGTTGATCCCTTGCCAAGGGGGAGCGAGAGGGGGTTCATAATTGAATCCCCATTTTCCGGCATACCCGTCGAATCTTATTAATTGCCCCGCCAACCTGCTTCCCGTTCCGTGTCACTCCGAACAAGTGTTGACTCACAACTCGCCGCCCAATCCCAAGGAGGCTCCCAATTTCTTCCTGCGTCTTCCCCTCATAGAAGTAGAGTTGCACGCAACGCGCCTGCCGGGATGACAATTCGTTTGCTACAATCTGGCGTATCTGCTGCAAGACCTGCTGTTGCTTGGCACGATATTCGACTGTATGCGAATCGACCGCTGGTTGATACCGAAAAAAATCTTCCGTGCTGAACTGCTCAAAATACTCTGGTGGAACCGGAACTTCCCAAAAGTCCGGGTTGAATTTAGGCATAGATCACTACTCCTTTAGCCACAAGTTACCCACAGGTGTGTAGGTGCCTATGCCGTTTTCAATACCAACTCAGAGATGAAAATTCTTAGCGATAATTGCGGAGGACGAGGCACCGTAGCTTTAGACAAGATAGGTCAGGGTGAATTACCGACCGTTTTAAGGTTGTCATTTCCTTCCTCCTTTCCTTTTAATGAAGAGCTATACAAAATGTATGCTTCTATATACTGTGAACCGACAAATTAACACGACGCAAATT
Source organism: Candidatus Poribacteria bacterium (assembly GCA_965198175.1). Lineage (GTDB taxonomy): Bacteria > Poribacteria > WGA-4E > WGA-4E > PCPOR2b > JAPPKS01. The sequence goes on along the minus strand of OZ240245.1, from coordinate 3,043,286 downwards.
TCTCTTGCGATTTCGATTGTGATGTCCGTGGTCAACCACGCTAATCCAAATCTTGCGAATCGTCCCAATCTTCTGGCGCCGTTACCGAGACCAATGAATTCAGACGAGAATGGTGCATGACCCAGTAAACAGCCGCGACAAACACTCCGCCAAGAAGTGTCGCAAGAGCCCAAACAATGGGCAAAACGAGAATCGGTTTGCGTGGCAATCTTCTTGCGTCCAGAAATACTGCCACCGCAAAGCTTACGTGCACAACAGCAACGAGTAGAGTAAGACAGAAAGCGAATGCCTCAAAATAACTTGGGTCCAATAATCCCCAAATGCCCGGCATCTCGTTTTCCTCCTAAATTGTGAGTGGCAAATTGGGGCAGCGTCAAAGCATCACGAACCGCATACCGTAAAGCCTAAATCACAAACAACAATCCCTCAACCTATACACAAGTTCGGATGCACTTTTGAAGGGGTTGCAAGAAAAAATTCCCGTATTGTGCAGATTGAGCTGAACGATTAATAGCCAACCCCAATCAACGCAAACCAGCGCCTTCTTAAAATGAAACGCAATTCACAACTTACACATTATAGATGCACAATTCTCTCAAATCAAGCAAAAAGTTGTGTAGGTTGCGTTGAACGACAAAATGCCAATCCTTTTCTACGCAAACAGCCGCTCAACGGAAAAAAATCGGGTAATCATATCCAAATATTCCGTACCTATGATAGAATAAAGCATCGCACATCTGTAGGCACCGAAGCCGCGTGAACGACATCGGCACGATACAATTTTAAGTCAAGGGAGAATTCATGATGTGTCCTGAGATAGCTAGTAGGAAGTCTGACGGTGACGATCGCACCCCGCAGGAAAAAATCGACGCGATACACCGCCCGAAGTGGTGTGTTGATTCTGATGATGGTAGGCTGTACTGGAATCTAATCTGCGCAGCAATTCGCAACGATGTGGAGTCAATCACTGAGCATCTAAAGAGAAATCCGGACTGCGCGCGTCTCGAGTTCTGGTATACGCCGCCCATCCACTTCGGGGTACGCGAAGGAAATCTCGAGGCGGCTCAGTTGCTATGGAATGCCTACGCGTACGAGGACGTGAGCGATCTCATCACCATGGCGGACGACCGTGGATACGTGGATATCGCAGAATTTTTGCGCAATTCCACTGATAACGAATCCGCCAACGCAGATTTGCGTCTACACGACGCCGTTCAGACACGAGACTACGGAGTAATAACACGACTGTTAAGGGAGAACCCAGGAATCGCCGACCATCGCGACTCAAAAGGGAGAACCGCCCTCCACTTTGCGGTCATCGCGGACAACCTACGCGCTGTTCGGTCGCTGCTCGCCGCCGGCGTAGGGATTGACCCCGTCAATCACTACGGCTTTCGCCCCGTTCACTACGCCTGCTGGAGAAACCAATACTGGTCATTCGGGGAAGGCGGTGTCGCTCTCCTCAAAGTCCTGCTCGACGCAGGCGCCGCCGACAGTCCAACGCTCGCCGCGGCACGCGGAGATTTGAATGCTTTACGAGCTTTCGTCGGTGCGAATCCAGCCGCAGTGAATGACGGTGAGACGCTGCAGAAGCGCCCATTATCCGCCGCAGTCGAGCGAAGTCACCGCGAGATCGTCCGATACCTGCTCGATTACGGCGGTGACCCTTCGCTCCCGGAAAGCCGGCTCTGTCCGCATGGATCCGCGTTGATAACAGCGTCCGTTAACGATGATGTCGAAATAACCCGCTGGCTGTTAGATGCCGGCGCCGATCCGAACGGTGAGGTTGACTCGTCCGGCACGCCTGCAACACGTGCTTCCTCCGATGCCATGCGAGGGCTCCTCTACGAATACGGTGGGCGACCAGAGGCAGCTTGGGGCATTGCACAGCGCGGCGACCTTGAAACCCTTGCTGCAATCCTGCGATACTGCGATGATCCCTTCTCAAATGAAGACAGCGAGTTCTTGACTACACCCTACACCGCAATCGTTAGCGGATGCGGACGCTGCCTCGACAAGCGAAAATCCACCGATGCGCACGAAGCGATGCTCAGGATATTCCTGAAGCGGCGGTTTCCGATGCCGGTGGTGCTCACCGCATGCAAAGGTTATCTGTACCACGTACCCCACATGACTCGCCAGTTGCTGGAGAGCGGGCTCAATCCCAACTTGCATGACTGGCAGCGGCGCACCCCGTTGCACGATCTGTGCGCTGGGTTACGGCACGTAGAAGACCCCGCAGGGCTGATACAGATGTTCATACAACACGGTGCCGAGGTGAATGCGATTGATGAAGAAGATCGGTCAACCCCCCTAGGCATCGCAGCGCGCGAAGGAGACCTGAGACTAGTCAAATTGCTACTGGACAATGGAGCAGACTCAAATACCGCCGGCGCAGACTGGGCGATGCCGCTTGCATGGGCGGAACGCCGGGGGCACGCCAAGGTTGCGGCGTTACTGCGTGAACACGGCGGCGTCTAATTCTGCCGTACTCGTGTTCTGCATGAATCGGTGCCTATAGGACTGATACTGAATCAGCCATGAGCGGTAAGGGCAGTGTACTCACCCGCCAAATCCACCAAATGCGACGCCGCCCCCACCTCGACGTCTACGCCCGCCGCCAAACCCGCCCTTACCACCAAAATCAGGCGATTTCAGCTGTGGCAACTCAATGCCGCCAAACTTCTCGCGCTGCTTCTCATCAAGAATCTCCTGCAACTCCGCAACCAGCGTGTCGATCTGCTCCTGAAACGCTGCACGCTGCTCATTGAATGCTCGCAACTTCGACCGAAGGTTTCCGCGATTCCCGCCATCCGTACCCCTGCCAAAGCCGCCGCCGCGCATTCGGCTTCGACGCTCTTTTAACTCCGACTGAAATGTCTGTTTTTCTAACTCATAGTCCTCAACCAGTTCCTTAATCTTCTCGATTTTCAATCTTGCGACCGTACGCTGATGTGCCGACAGGCTTAACGTATCCGAGGTCTTCTCTAAGTCTAGCAGTTTCGTACTGGCGCACGCCGACATCAATATCGCAGAAATAGTCAGTATTGTAGCTTTGAACCAAATTTGACACCTCATCACAGATTCCGCCTCCTAACAAAAAAGGCGGAGCCAACCCCAATGGACGAATCCCTACTCTCCATCCGGGTTGAACTCCGCCATTCCATTCCCAACCTAATGATGGTGGTCTGATTTTTCGCGATCGTGTTTCGACTTGTCATCTCCATGACGACGATGCCGCCTGTCGCGTCGATGACCGCGATCCTGAAATTTCTTCTTAGCGTGTCCGCGCCAGCTCTTAAACATCTCGTAATTACCGCGCTTTCCGACAACGCCGGACAGCGTCAATAGTGCTTCCTGTCGTGCAGTCAAACCTTCGAGAAGCGATGTCTCCAGCGCCTCTAATTCCGTCTCTAGCGCAGACTGCTTCGCTTTGAGTTCTTCAAGTGCAGACTGAACCTCCGCGTCCTCACCCGCGACCAGAGTTTTTTTGAGGGATTTCATCATCGGTCCTAACGCTTTTCGCTGCTCCATCCGATGCTGCAACACAGCTCTCACCTTCGGCGCAAAACCCTCCGCTTCCTCGTCCGAAAGGTTCAATCGCCCAATGATTCGTTTCGTTTTCCGTTCGAGAAGTTCCTCAACCTTGAGCTTTACCTTCTCCATTTTCTCTGCTTTGTGTTGTTCCCACTTCTCGTGTCCGGATTTTCCTCGTTCCGGATGTTTCTGGGCAGCAAGTAAGTAGCCTCCAGTGAGAACAAAAGTGATTGCGACAAGGAGCCCAATCGAACGATTCAACGTGAGTCTTGGCAACTGCGGTTTTTGCGACAAAATAGACATCTTCTTTTCCTCCGTAGTTTAGTGAATTCTTTCGGTACGATGTGACACAAGCCGTGTCACTGTCCCTTTTGACAAGGTGTGTTATAAATTGTTCGCTGTTTCCGCAAAAAAACCACCCTCCAATTCCTCCCCTTTACCATGCGGGGATAGACCTTCAAATATTCTCCCCCTTACCAAGCGGGAGCTAGAGGGGGTCTTGAAGGTCGGGTAGAGTTTCCGTAGTTTTCGTAGGTTGGGTAGAGCGATCAAGGGAGCGAAAAGCGACTGCGATAGTTCCCTATTCGGTCACTTGATCTAATCGCTCAGTTGATCTCTACCCACCCCACATTACGTATTACGCACTACGTATCACGCATTACACGGTTTCTGTAAAATAATTGAATTGACCTAGACACCTATTCGTCATAAAATGCAATATATTCAAAATCGTAATGACGGAGGAATCCTTATGGAAGTAAAAATAGAGAAAATGTTTGACTTCCCAGGAGCCCAACCAAATGGTATGCAAGCCACGGAGGCAGGGATCTGGTTTCTGGATCAGGTCTCAAATCGTGCCATCCTCGTCTCCTATGAAGGGGAAACTCTGAAGGCTGTCGACACAGATTCCGAGCACGGCAGCGGTATCACGGTGGACGGTGCGAACCTTTGGCTCGCTTCAACCCTTGCCCCGACGCGCATAGAAGCCGATGGTCCCGCAATTCTAAAAGTCGACCCAGCAAGTGGAAAGACCCTTGCCTCCTATCCGACAGCAGGTGCCCAGCAGTCAGGGGCGCACGGATTAGAATGGCGCGATGGCAAGTTATGGATGGCAGTACCGCCTTCAGCGACCGTTTACCAGCTAGATCCAGAAAACAATCTCGCTGTCCTGCATTCTTTCCCCGCCCCCGGAGTCCGTCCGCACGGTCTTGCGTGGGAGGGAGATGATCTCTGGTGCGTTGAAACAAACTATCGCGCTTTCTATCGCTTGAGCCTCAAGGATGGTTCGACCGTTGATAAGATTGAAATCCCCGATCCGCATCCAGAGCCGCACGGCATGACCCGCTGGGATGATTGCTTCTGGTACTGTGATGCCGGCTCAGGAGCCGTTTGCCGCGTATCTCAATAGCCCGGTATCTCAAATCACGCAATGGTTCTCTACGCAGTTTTCGTAGTCTTCGTAGGTTGGGTTGAGATCAACTGAGCGAATAGCGAAGGCGATAGTTTTTTCCGAAACCCAACGCATTTGAAACGTTCGGACAGCCAACCGGCTAATACCACCAGCACAACGATCGAAACAATAAAAAGCAAAAAAGGCAAGGGAGTGGTTTGGTGTTCGGTACGCCCCAATCCATGCGACGCTTTTTTGTTGTCCGGAGGTTTTAAAAGCGTTGGGTTTCGCCGGAGGCTCAACCCAACCTACAAGAACTTCATGGCGTGAATTAAGTAATTGGAGCAGAAAAATTACAGTTTTTACAGTCTACAAAAAAAGGGGAAATTGCAGCGAGCGAAGCGGTGTTTTTGCTGGTTCCGGGCGCGAAATGATTTCCATATGTGTAGTAGGTATATGTGGGGCATTTCGATGTCGGCAGAGGTTAACGCATAGTGGTGAACGGGTTCGGGGGTTAAGTATGTTCAAAAGTTGAAGTTTATTTTGGTCGTTATAACCTTGTTACAAAAAGTAGTGTCATTTTTTGTATTTTCTGCAAGAGTTTTTCAAGAATTTCGTGGTGATGCAGCATTTGTAGGATGGGTAGGGCGGAGGTGGTAGGATTGGCAACATAGTGAGGAACGGGTTCGGGAGGCGATTTGATCTTAATCTTAAGTAGAGTATTTGAATCAGCGCATGAGCGCGGATGCTGGGTGGATGGGATGCTCAACGATCTGAAAAATTGTAAAAACTTGTAAAAACTTGACACAACTATGCAGAAAACTGTAAAATAGCGGGTGAAATAAATACATATACTATATATGCCACTTTTAGGTTTTACGGTTTAAAAAGAGCGTGATTCGCGGATGGCGGAAAACGGATTTTTGCACTGTGGGTCGCGACAAACTGATAATTGCACCATGGAGAAGCAAACATGAAACTAACAAAAGAGCGAATAGACATTTTGGCGAAAGCCTTACGTAACGGCACAATCATCAAGCATGCTTGCGTTGGCGCGGGCATCTGCGAAAAGACCTATCACAACTGGCAGAACGAATTTTCGGACAAGGAGCTAGATCCGTTGGATCCGGAAGAGGCGCTGGGCAAAAACCCTAATCGCGACGACGTTCTCAGGTATTTTGTGCGGGACACCTCCAAGGCATTGAATGGCTATTCTTCAGAGCTATTGGAAAAAATCCACAATGCGGACTCCTGGCAAGCGGCGGCATGGATTTTGGAGAGGCGATTCCCGGAGGAGTTTGGGCGACGCGCTGCAATTCAACACGCCGATGCCGAAGACGAAGTGCACACGGAATCCGAGACGACGGAGCAAACACAGTCGGAGACAGGGAAACCAGAGGATAACCCGAGTCATCCGAACTATACCGGCAGACCCCCGAACGGGACCTTTGAGAAGTTAGCCCGCCGCTGGGACGAACAACATTCCACGCAAAATGCGGGAGGAAGGAACGGTGACAAGATGCCAAATGTTTGAGTGGATGCAATCAAGGTTAAGTTCACTTGATTGCAATGAACAAATCACAGAACTAGAGAAGATGCGGCGCGAGCTTGCGCCAAAGGAGCGCAGTGAATTTGATGAGATCGCGGGGTTCGCGTCAATCGCTTACTTTGCGAAACGGTATTTCCCGGAAATTACGCGTTTGCCGTTCGGCAAGCATCACACCGCGTTCTTTAACGCCATCCCTCGCGGTGAACGCGGGAAAAAAGCGAATTTCCTCGCACCGCGCGGCTCCTCGAAGTCGACTTGCATGGCGGTTATTTACCCGATTCACTGTATTTTCTACAAGTATCTCTACGAAGAATTCGGGATGCCGTGCGACAATTACATTCTTATCCTCAGCCGCACGTACGACAACGCCATTGACCGTATCAAAGATATTCAATCGGAAATTGAATTCAACGAGGCGTTCCAACACCTGAAGGGCAACGTTTGGGCGGAGCGGCGATCCATTACATCCAACGGCGTGCTATTGGTTCCCCAGTCTCGCGGCGGCAAGGTTCGAGGCAGCCTGTTCCGAGGCTATCGTCCCTCGCTAGTTATTTCGGACGACCTCGACGACCGTGATGCCATCAGGAATCCAAAAAGGCTTGAGAAAGATTTGGACTGGTGGGAGTCCGACCTGATGCAGTGCGGCGACGAGAATACGAATTTTATCTGTGTGGATACGGTGAAAGCTGTTAAGGCGATAGCATACGGACTGCGCAAAAAAGCAGCTTGGACGACGCACAATTTTCAAGCAATCGAGCATCCGCCTGAGTTGAAACACCCGAGGCACGAAGCGCTGTGGAAAGAGTATCGGAAAATCTACTGCGATCATGCGGTCGACCCCTTGGTGCGTCAGGAAAATATTGATGAATTTTACGAAGCCAATAAAGCCGCGATGAACGAAGGCGTCGAGGAACTCTGGCACGAAAAGTGGTCCTATCGTAAGATTCGTGAAAAGGAATTTGAACACGGCAGACCGTTTATTCTGCGGGAATATCAGAATCTGCCGGTCGACCGCGCGATGGCTTGGTTCGCGATGGATGAAGCGGTTACCTTCGAAATTGAGCACGCGGGTCTGCTGCGTTCCGACGGTCGGCTCGTTCACTGGGACGAGTTTAGCGGCGCAACGATCTTTTTGGACTGGGCTGGGGCACTTGAGATTCGAGAGGAGAACTGCTACGCCGCGGTCGTCACGGTGTTGTGGGAACCGGTACCCAAAGGGAAGTATGACGACCTGATGACCGCGCCGGCGTATGGATACGTGTATTCAGCGAAGCTGCTTAGGGGATCGCGCGGGGCGCAACTTGAAGCCCACATGCAAGAGTTCTTGAAATCCCGGTCATTCCTATCCCAGCGAATGGAGCGCGCCAATTACTACCTCCGGTGCGAGAATTTTGTGGACCCGACCGGAGACATGAGAAACAACTTCGATAGGGAGTATAAGGAGCTTCGGACAAAACACAGGATTTCGGAACCTGTCGAATATGTTCGCCGAATCAAGCGCAAAGAAGACCGGATCGCTACGCTCCAATCGCCGATAGAAAACGGTTGGCTCTGCTTTTCGACCAAATTATCAGAACTCTATATGGATCAGATGAGACAGTGGCCCTATGGGGATTTTAACGACGCGCCGGACGCGACGGAAGGCGCATGGTCGCAGCCCGTGCTTCGTCTCCGTCCAGAGCCGCGGCCTCTAGGCATGCCCTGGGAAGAACCGAGGAGTACGGATAGGCGATTGCCTGACTTTTGGGTCCCCTACAGTTAATCTCGAATTTCCAATTCACGTCTAGCGATAGGAGCGATCTGCGAACTAATCAACCGACCAAACAGGGAAAGATCAACCGAGTGGATAAGAAGGCGCTAGTTACGAAGGTTGGGTAGAGCGGTGATGCTGAAACAGACGAAGTATCCCGTACGGGATTCGTATGTTGAGATTGCTGGATAAATGTTTATAATGAAGCGAAACCCAACGCAGTTGAATCATCTCCAAAACGAGATTGTAATAACCAAGCAGCAACTCACATCTAACAACAGGAGACGAAAAATGTTGGACATCATCCGCACCATACTATTAACGTTAATCACCCTAATCATGTTCGGCATAATCTCGCCAATAAAAAAGCCACAATACCAAGAGGACATTGCCGTAATAACCAAAAAACTGGGACGCTTAGAAGTACAGCTGGTAAGAATGCGGGCCTACCTAGACGGACTTGAAGTGGAAATACGGCAATGAATAACATCCAAATTGGCATAAAAGCCGAAGTTAATATCAAGAGTATGCGTGAAGACGCTAACTGGGTCGCCGACGCACCAGTCATTTCCAAACGTTCAACAATTGAAACAATAAAAATGTAGAAAAGGCAAAGGAGTCGTTTGGGGTAAGGTACGCCGCAATCCTTGCGCCGCTTTTTTGTTGTCCAGAGTGTTTAAAAGAGTTGGGTTTCGCTTCATCGAACGAATGTCGAACGCAAACAATCGACAAACTGATTTGTCAAATTGCACATGTTTCATTAACTCCGCTCTACCCAACCTACAAAAACTTGGGCTTGTCTTGAAGGAGGAAACTATCATGAAATTCCGACCATGCCTGATTTACACCTTTTTAATCTTGATGTCTGCGGGGGGCGGTACTAAGGTTGCGCCGGCGCCTGGGACAGATGCCAAAGCGATTGTGCCTGAATATGTGGTAGATGCCAAAGAACTAATCGGACTCGGAATAAAGGAAAGCGCAGGCAAAGTGTTCGCAATATCTGATTTCTGGTTCCGGCCACCCAAAGCACGGCACAACATGTATCTGCCGTACTCTCTTGGTTACGGAAGAACAAATCCGTACTTCAATGAAAAACACATCACACCCATTGAAACGTATACGCTGAAGGACAAAGCGTATCTGTCTCTGTATTTCACAGAAGTAGATAAGAACGCAAAAGAAGTTGAAGTGGGAAGGGTAGAATTAACTCATTTAGGCGTTGTATCTGGAGAGGAAGCAGTCATGATGCTTGGATACGACCCTAACAATCTAATAGAACACCCAGTTAAACATAGGAACGCTGATACGAGTAACTGGTTTGTTCAAATAGATCCCTACTTCCACCTCATTGAAATACAGTGGTTCGAAGCAACGGAACTTGGTAAAGTCACACAGATTCGAGCCAGTGTGTGGTAATGCGTTAATTTTTCTCAAGAGGAGGGTAAGATGCGTTTTATAAGGCATTGGCTGCTGGCGGTAGGTTTGTTTCTGATAGCAGCGGGGGGTGGCACCAAGACTGTGAAGGGGCTTGAGACAGATACAAAAGCGATTGTGCCTGAGTATGTGATAAATGTTAAAGAACTCTTAGGCATTTCACTGAAAGCGTGCGAAGCTAAAGTAAGAGCAACAACCGACTTTCGCGGCTACATGTCAGCAAACTTCTCTTTTGCCCCCTTTACCCGTGAGTACGGGAGGATTACTCCGTATTTTACGGAAGCACAGTTTGATCGCATTGAAACCTATACGCTGAACAACAAGGCGTATCTTTCTTTGAGTGTTACAGACGTAGATAGGAACATACGTGGACGTGAAATTGGACGGGTAGAATTAACCCATTCAGGGGTTGTGTCTGCAGCGGAAGCGATCATGATGCTCGGATATGACCCCAAGCAGCTGACAGAGCATCCAGTAAAGCATCGGAACGCGGAGCGGAGCGACTGGTTTGCCGTAATAGATTCCTACTTCCATATAATTGAAATACAGTGGTTCTTTGCAACGGAACGTGGTAAAGTCACACAGATTCGAGCCAGTGTGTGGTAATGCGTTAATTTTTCTCAAGAGGAGGGTAAGATGCGTTTTATAAGGCATTGGCTGCCGGCAGTAGGTTTGCTTCTGATAGCAGCGGGGGGTGGCACCAAGACTGTGAAGGGGCTTGAGACAGATACAAAAGCGATTGTGCCTGAGTATGTGATAGATGCTAAAGAACTCTTAGGAACTTCATTGAAAGAGAGCCGAGCTAAAGTAAGAGCAACAACCGACTTTCCCATCTACATGGCAGACAACATCTGTTTTGCCTCCTGTGCCCGTGAATACGGGAGGACTACACTATATTTTACGGAAGCACAGTTTGACCTCATTCAAACCTACACTTTGAACCACAAGGCATACCTTGCTTTAGGTGTTACAGACGTAGATAGGAACATACCTGGACGTGAAGTTGGACGGGTAGAATTAACCCATTCAGGGGTTGTGTCTGCAGAGGAAGCGATCATGATGCTCGGATATGACCCCAAGCAGCTGGCAGAGCATCCAGTAAAGCATCGGAACGCGGAGCGGAGCGACTGGTTTGCCTTAATAGGTCCTTATTTCCATATAATAGAAATTCAGTGGTTCGATGCAGAAAAACCCGCCAGAATAGGAGAAAGCTTGGGTAAAGTCACACAGATTCGAGTCTCTGTGTGGTGATTTGTACACCGGACGGGGAAGTGGGGCCGGGGTTCGTTGCGCATTGGGACACGTGTCTCCATGCAGACGAATTTCGTGAGAAAGTAAAGTTGGAACGATGTTCTCAGGCAATGAACCAGCTACACCTGACTATTTGAAATTCTTCTTGGGCTTGTCTGGAAGGAGGAAACTATCATGAAACGACGACTATTTCTGATTTACGTCATCTTAATCTTGATGTTTACGGGGGGCGGTACCAAGGTTGCGCCGGCGCCTGAGACAGATGCCAAAGCGATTGTGCCTGAATATGTGGTAGATGCCAAAGAGCTATTCGGACTCGGAATAAAGGAAAGCGCAGGCAAAGTGTTCGAATTATCAAATTTCTGGTTCCGTCACCACAAAGGACGACACAACATGTATTTGCCGGGCAGGTCAGATTTCGGAAGGACAAAGCCGTACTTCAAGGAAAAACACATCACACCCATTGAAACGTATACTCGGAAGGACAGAGCGTATCTGTCTCTGTATTTCACAGAAGTAGACAAAAACCCAAAGGAAGTTGAAGTGGGCAGGGTAGAATTAACTCATAACGGCGTTGTGTCCGCAGAGGAAGCAGTAATGATGCTTGGATATGACCCAAACAATCTGATAGAACACCCGGTCAAACATAGGAACGCCGATACGAGTAACTGGTTTGTTCAGATGGGTCCCTACTTCCACCTCATTGAAATTCAGTGGTTCGATGCAACGGAACTTGGCAAGGTCACACAGATTCGAGCCAGTGCGTGGTAATGCGTTAATTTTTCTCAAAAGGAGGATAAGATGCGCTTTATACGGCATGGGTTGCTGGCGGTAGGTCTGTTTCTGATAGCAGCGGCGGGCGGCACCAAAATTGTGAAGGGGCTTGAGACAGATACCAAACCAATTGTGCCTGAGTATGTGATAAATGCTAAAGAGCTCCTAGGAACTCCATTGAAAGAGAGCCAAGCTAAAGTAAGAGCAACAACCGACTTTGGCAACTACAGGAGAACAAACATCTCTTATGTCCCCTTTGCTCCTGAGTACGGGAGGACTACACCGTATTTTTCGGAAGAGCGGTTTACTCCCATTAAAACGTATACGCTGAACCACAAGGCATATCTTTCTTTGAGTGTTACAGACGTAGATAGGAACAAACCTGCACGTGAAGTGGGACGGGTAGAATTAACCCATTCAGGAGTTGTGTCTGCAGAGGAAGCTGTAATAATGCTCGGATATGACCCCAATCAGCTGATAGAGCATCCAGTAAAGCATCGGAACGCGGAGCGGAGCGACTGGTTTGCCGTAATAGGTCCTTATTTCCATATAATAGAAATTCAGTGGTTCGATGCAAAAAAACTCGATAGACCAGGTAAATTTGGCAGGGTAACACAGATACGAGTCTCTGTGTGGTGATGCACAATTTCACCTTTGACATAGTTCACCCATTTGTTAGTCCAAAACTACTAATCGCGGATGTTGATAAGGGAGCGAAACTCAACGAACAAGCGACCGAGTAGGAAGCGCGATAGTTTTAGACGCCTCTCCCACAGGTAAAAGACTCCTCTGTAATTTTATTAGGATATGGATAAACGACTGCGAGTGCACAGTTGATTGTAGGTTGGGTAGAGATCAACTGTGCGAATAGCGAAGGCGATAGTTTTCTCCGAAACCCAACGCTTTTCCTGTCTGTCATTTTGACCGTGTCGAAAGTTATGTATTCGGCGTTAGAAATCTCCGATTTCTTCGGCGCACGATTGTAGGAAGGGTGGAAAAGTAAACCAATGAAAGTCAAATATTTTCACGATACAGACACCGCCTTGGTTGAATTCTCAGGGCGAGAAGTGACCGAGACAAAAGAGATTAACGAGAATATTTATGTCGATCTGGATGCCTCTGGGAATCTAGTGGCAATCACCATTGAACATGCCCATCAACAGGCAAGTCTACCCGAACTGTCTTATGAACAGATAGAAGCCTCAACTGCGAATCTGTCGAATTAGAAAATTTACGAAAACCAACACAATGCCAACCCTCAACCTCAAACCAACTCACAAACCAATTAAAAACTACTACGCCGCGCTCGATCAGTTCAACCGGCTCGGCGTTACCCACGAGACGGCGGTCCGCTCGGCATTCCAATCCCTGCTTCAACACTGCGCACAGAAGTTAAAATGGACTCTCGTGCCTGAGCATTCGATGAATGCCCCTCGTAACAAGCGGATTGCCGTTGACGGCGCGTTGATTGACGATTTCCGGCTGCCGCATGGCTATTGGGAAGCGAAGGACATCCACGACGACCTACCAACCCAAGTACAGCAGAAATTTGAGGCGGGCTACCCCTGCGACAACATCCTCTTCCAAACCCCGCATCGCGCCATCCTTTGGCAAAACACCCAGCAGGTGCTCGATGTTAACCTGACCAACCCTACCGAACTGATAGGGACGCTCGAAACCTTCTTTTCCCACCGTCCGCAGGAATACGCCGAATGGGAGGATGCGGTCGCGCAGTTCAAAGCGGTTGTGCCTGCACTCGGAGACAGCTTGGCGTCCCTCATACAAACGGAACGGGAGATCAGTCCTCAGTTTAAGGTCGCCTTTGCCGAATTCCATGAGAAATGTCGTCAAGCAATCAACCCCAACCTCGCCGAAGCCGCAGTCGAGGAGATGCTAATTCAGCACCTTCTGACCGAACGCATCTTCCGCACCGTCTTCGATAACCCCGACTTCGCCCGCCGCAACGTCATCGCCTATGAAATCGAAAAAGTGATTGATGCCCTCACCTCGCAGTCGTTTAGCCGCGACAGTTTTCTTCGTAGCCTCGATCACTTTTACATCGCAATCGAACGCACCGCTGCGACAATCAGCGACTTCTCCCAAAAACAGGGTTTTCTCAACACGGTTTACGAGCAGTTTTTTCAGGGGTTTTCGGTGAAGGTTGCAGACACGCACGGAATTGTCTACACACCGCAACCGATTGTCGACTTTATGGTGAAAAGCGTCGATCAGATACTAAAGACCGAATTCAATCGATCTCTCTCCGATTCTGGCGTTCACATCATCGACCCGTTTGTGGGAACCGGTAATTTCATCGTGCGAGTTATGCGCGAGATTCAGAAGACTGCACTGGCAGACAAATATCAGTCCGAACTCCACTGCAACGAGGTGATGCTGCTGCCCTACTACATCGCGTCGATGAACATCGAGCATTATTTTTACGAAGCGACGGGGGCATATCGTCCCTTTGAGGGTACCTGCTTCGTTGATACTTTTGAGTTGGTGGAAGACCCGGACGACTATCAATCTCTGTTTGCCGAGGAGAACACCCGTCGCGTTGAGAGTCAGAAAGTGACGCCGATGTTTGTGGTTATCGGCAATCCGCCATATAACGTGGGTCAGGTCAACGAGAACGACAACAACAAAAACCGGAATTATGAGACAATGGCTGCACACGTGGCTAAGACCTATGGGAAAGATTCCAAGGCGAGGAACAAAAAGGCATTGGCGGATCCGTATGTCAAGACTATTCGGTGGGCATCGAGTCGCATTGGTGAGGAAGGAGTTGTAGCCTTAGTGACCAACAACAGTTTTCTCGACGGTGAGGCGTTCGATGGGATGCGGAAACACTTAGCGGACGATTTCGACGCGATTTACATTCTAGATCTGAGTGGGAACGTCCGTAAGAACCCTAAACTCTCAGGCACAACGCACAACGTTTTTGGAATTCAGGTCGGTGTAAGTATCAATTTTTTCATCAAGAGGCGAGACAACGCAAATTCCCATCCCGAAATATTCTACGCCCGTGTTGATGAACTTTAGCGCAAGAAGGACAAATACCGCTATCTTGATTCAAATAAGCATTACCGAAACATTGAATGGAAACCGATAACGCCCGATCATCGCCACACATGGCTGACAGAGGGGCTGCACACCGAGTTTGACGCCTTTTTGCCAATGGGAACTCACAAAGCGAAGGAGGCAAAGGTGCAGGCGCGGAATGTGATTTTTAAGACTTACAGTAACGGTGTTAAAACCGATCGTGATGCTTGGGCTTACAACTTCAACCTAAACGCCCTAGCGGAGAATATCAATCAACTGATTGGGGCTTATAACGCAGAGGTTGATAGGTGGAAGCGTCGAGGAAATCGGGACAGATCGGTTGATGAGTTTGTGGTTAATGATGGAGCGAAAATCAAGTGGAGTGAGTCACTAAAACGCAACTTGCAAAGAGGGAAAACCGTTGATTTTTCGCGGGAAAAGGCGAAGGTTTCTCTCTATCGCCCCTTTACGAAATTAAACCTGTACTTTGACCGAATGATGACCGAGCGTGTGTATGTCTTTCCATCCATCCTACCTACACCTGAGACAGAAGCGGAAAATCAAGTGATTTGTGCCAACATACCAAAGGAAAAACCGTTTACGTGTCTCATGGTCGATTGCATTCCCGACCTTGTAGCAATAGGAGGTTTTGGCTCGCCGGGACAATGCTTCCCCTTCTACACCTACGACGAAGACGGGAAGAACCGCCGGGAAAACATTACCGCTTGGGCATTGTCACAATTCCGAGCACATTACCGAGACGACACCATCGGCAAATGGGACATCTTCCATTACGTCTATGCACTTCTGCACCACCCGGAATATCGGGAGCGGTATGCTGCGAACCTCAAACGCGACCTGCCGTGCCTTCCCTATGCACCGGACTTCTGGGGCTTTGCCAAAGCGGGAGGGTGCCTAGGGGAAATCCACGTCGGCTATGAGGACGTGGACGAATATCCGCTCAGCTTGATCGAAACACCGGATACACAACTCGATTGGCGTGTCGAAAAAATGAAGCTGTCCAAGGACAAGACACAGATAAAATACAACGATTTCTTAACCCTCGACGGGATACCCGCAAGGGCGTTCGACTATCGGCTTGGCAATCGATCGGCGTTGGAATGGGTGATTGACCAGTATCGCATCAAGACGGACAAACGCAGCGGCATCGTCAACGACCCCAACCGCGACGACGACCCGCAATACATCGTCAAACTCATCGCCAAAGTAATCACCGTCAGCCTAGAAACTGTTGACATCGTGGAAAACTTACCAGAGCTAGGCATCCAAAAATCCCTCCCTGACAAGGGGGCTAGGGGGGTTAGCGTGGTCGAGGCTAGCAGTACAACCGCCTAAAGACAGCACAGAAAGAAACGTAATAGTTTAAGCATTTATCCACCACACTAGGAGGTCATCTTATTGAGAATCAATCAAGAACTCACGAGGCTAGGTCATTTTTGGCTACCTTCTGCACCTGAGAGAAGAATACCTGGCACGCTCTCAATTATCGATGGAGGACATATTCAGCTAGAAGCGTCTGGACGGTTCAATGAATATTCGCCATCAATAGAACGAATAGTTGGTGAAATTGAAAAAGAAGGATTCGTTACTCTCGACGATTGCTACTACAAAAAGGGGACAGTTCGTGTTATTGGAGGTCCATCGAAATCATTCATTCATGTAACTAGAGCTTTCATTGGTGTTCACTATGATGAAGGCGAACGTCCTGTATTTAATGCCCTGACTTTTTCCGTAGAAGGAATTGACGAATGGGTTGGTATAAGCGGCATTAACGTTGACCACATTGAACAACGCACTGCCACCGTATCGTATCAGCCGCAAAAGAACATCCCACTCTACCTTGGCAACGGTATGAAGTTGCTAATTACATTTCATTGGTCGCTACCGGGATTCCCAACTGTCAAAGAGGCAAGAATAAGCCAAAAAACTTATCTTCAATTGGTTTCAGAAGATGAGCGTGAATTAAACGACTTCATCTCTGTTGTTTACAAAATTACAAATTTTTTGTGTTTTGCGATGGACCAAACAGTCTCCTTGGATAGTATGTGGGCAACTTCAAACGAACTCCGCCAAGATACTGGGGAAGGGAAAACAAAACCGATTCGAATAGATGTTTATTATTCAAGTTGGCCCTACTCTAAAGATGAGCCAAAGATTAATCGGGGTAGGCTGTTTGAATTCCGGGAGATACAAAATGAAGCAGCGACCATAATCACTAATTGGATAGAAGCCTACGAAACGATTGCTCCTGCTTTGAATTTGTACTTCTTGGCGAAAATGGGGATGCAGACATACTTGGAAGAGAGATTCATGGCATTGGTACAGGGCTTAGAAGCATTTCATCGAAGAACTTCTGATGAAAAACGGATGGACAAATCCCAGTTTGACGAATTGGTCAAAAATCTCATTGATAAGTGCCCGGATGAACACGAAGAATGGTTGGCAACAAAATTGGTGTATGGTAACGAGCTGAGTTTGAGAAAAAGGTTAAAGAGAATTGTTAAGCCATTTAAGGATATTATTGGGAACAAGACAAAAAGGAATAACTTGATAAATAGGATTTTGAATACACGCAATTATCTGACGCACTATGACCTATCTTTGGAATCAGAAGCCGTTAAGGGTGAGGAGTTAGGGGCTCTTTGTCTCAAAATGGAATTGCTTTTTCAACTCCATTTTCTCGAATTAATCGGTTTCAATCGGGAACAAATTGATTCTATCGTGGCTAATTGTCCTCAAATCCGGTGGAAACTCCGAGAATGACCCATTCACGCAACATCATATTGACTCACTCATGACCGCTGTCTATTTCGCTAGCGATGCAAGCAATCGTAGCTTGGGTTGAGCGGGCTCGCGAAACCCAACGTTTTTGAAACGTTCGGATAGCCGAACGGCAGACGCCAACACCAGGACGATTGGAACAGGAATTACAATGAGAGTAATAGGAAGTCGGAGCGATGTATTGTATTCGGGATTTGCTAGGGTTGCCGGAGGATATAAAAACGTTGGGTTTCGCTCCGCGTGTATTGACAACAGCATCATTAGAAACTCGGAACGGTTAATTGCTACCGGAACGGTATTGGAATTATCCGCTCTACCCAACCTACAGAAGCTCGTGACAAGCTAGCAACCATTTGGGGCTGCCTGAAAGTGAAATAGCACATCGGTAACGCTCAATACCGATTAGTTCTCGTAGTGCCTGTAGGTTGGGTAGAGCGATCAACCGACTGAATAGGATCAACCGACTGAAAAGTGAGGGCGATAGAGGTTTTAGGCGATAGTTCATACCTTCAGTGAAAAATACAGAAAAGGGTCCATGTGTGCGGGGCGAGGATTCTGTTTCTAAGTTGTTAGAATGGAGCGAAATCCAACGATCAACCGAGCGAACAGCGCCCGCGATAGAAATACAATTGACAGCTAGTGACTCACAACCACCCCAGCAATCCATATGAGGATAACGCAGAGAGTTGAAGTTTACCCAATACTTTCTCTATACGCGCCTAAGACCCGACCGCGCCAAAATTAGAATGGAGTGGATTCAGGAAACTATCGAAAATCCCATTCACACGGAAACACAAGCCGATGGAAGGATGAGAATGTGGAAAAAAATTGAAGAAGAGGATAAATACTTGAGAGTGGTTTTACTGCCCGACGGTGAAACCGTTCATAACGCATTCTTCGACAGAAATTTCAATGGAGGAAACCAATGAAAATCAAATACTTTCACGATACAGATACCGCCTTGGTTGAATTCTCGGGGCGCGAAGTGACCGAGACAAAGGAGATTAACGAGAATATCTACATCGATCTGGATGCCTCCGGAAATCTGGTGGCAATGACCATTGAACATGCCCATCAACAAGCAAGTCTGCCCGAATTGTCTTATGAACAGATAGAAGTTTCGACTGCGAATCTATCGAACTAAAAAATTTACGAATACAAAACACTATCCTAATGTCACGAACAAATTCATCCTACACGCGCAATAAATACAATTTGGAAACAAATAAAAAGGACAATTCTAGGCGATCTGAACTGGAAACAGAGGAAACATAAGTGTCAGAACAAACTGAGAAAGTTGTCTCGGATTAGAAGAGTGCGCAGTCAGAAGACATTATGAAGATAGATGGTTCTTATTGGATACGCCAAAATTTTGCGCGTGTTTGGGCATTTTTTCTTCAACGTCCTATTCGTACTATTACGTGTGTTGGTATATTTTTTGGCGGAATTGGCACACTTTTGATAGGTATTGATGCAATTCGTCCTAATAGTTCAAATTTGAGCTTAAACGGTGAAGATATCGTCAAGTTCATCCAGGCTGTCAAATCTGAGGATTCCTCACACCTTGAAAAAATCATGCAGAAGGTCGAAGGAAATCCTAAAGCATCAGATTGGGATAGGGCGGTTGTTGAAGCCTCTCGGTTGAAACAAGCCGGAAAAATTGAAGATGCAATCGAAAAATGGCGTTCAATTGCTATCGTAGCCGAAGGAGTTAAGAATGATCTAGCTGCTATCGCGTGGTTTGCAGTCGGCTCGTTGCTAGACGGTGATGTTGTTGGAGAAAAGCAAATTTCAACTGTTTCTTTTGAAGGAGTCACTTTTCCTCTTACGCCATATTATCATGAAAACTATAGAGATCGAGATGCTGCTAAATGCGCGATTGATGCTTACAATGAAGCAATTCGTCTGAAACCGGATCTTGCCATCGCATATTCCAATCGAGGCCTTACCAAATACACGCTTGGTAAGCATAATGAAGCTATCGTAGACTTTGATAGAGCAATTTCCCTGGAGCCAGATGTCTCTCTATTTTACATGAATCGTGGTATGGTAAAAAGCTCTCTTGGAAAACCTAACGCAGCTATCGCTGATTATGATAGTGCAATTCGCTTAGAACCGGACTTCGCTGGAATCTACGTTAATCGTGGTGCTGCGAAGTCGGATCTTGGTAAATACAAAGAAGCTATTATAGACTATGTTAAGGCAATTCAGCTAAAACCAGATCTCGCCTTAGCTTACTCGAACCGAGGTGTCGTAAAGATTAGACTTGGTGAATACAAAGAAGCTATTGCCGATTTTGATAAAGCAATTCAACTAAAACCAGATTTTGCCTTAGCTTACTCGAATCGGGGTCTTACAAAATCGTTTCTTGGCAAATATGAGAGCGCAATCATAGATCATGATGAAGCTATCCGACTAAATCCACATCGTGCTGAGGCATATTATGATCGAGCAGTAACAAAGTCAATTCATGGTCAGTATGAATCTTCTCTAGCAGACCATAATGAGGCGATTCGTCTAAAACCAGATTATGCAAATGCTTACTACGGTCGCGGACTGTCAAAACTCCACCTGGGTCAGTATGAATCTTCTCTAGAGGATTATAATGAGGCGATCAGATTAAAACCAGACTATACGGATGCTTACATCAATCGTGGTCTTATGAAATTCCATATGGGTCAGAGTGAGTCTGGAATCGCCGACTTTAACGAGGCGATTCGCCTGAAATCGGATGACGCTGATGTTTACTCTAATCGGGGTATGGTAAAGTTTTCTCTCCGTCAATATGAGTCTGCTCTAGCTGACTATAATGAAGCGATTCGCCTAAATCCGAATTATGCCACTGCATATTCTAATCGTAGTACAGTGAAGTTGGTTTTTGGTAGATATGAGTCTGCGCTATCTGACTGTAATAAGGCGATTCGTCTGAATCCAGACTATGCTACAGTCTATGCTAATCGTGGTGCGGCGCAAATATGCTTGGGCAATATTGAGAGCGCGAGATTGGATTTCCAAACTGCCTTGCGTCTTGCAAAGCAACATGGCGTTGAAGATATCAAAACTAATATGGAACGACAAATTCAAAAACTTGATGACATGAAATGAGGCCAATTTGAAACGAACAGAAGCCTAAAACTGAAGCACGGAGCGTTGAAAGGGCTTGATGAGGCGGTCATCTACGTGCGATAAAGTGAGCAATGGGAACTTTCACCATTCCTAAAGAATCAAAATCACCCATTTCTATCGTGCCTCAGATCGAAGGGGTCTCCCGAAACAAAAAACATAACCATTATGATCCTTGAGTTTAAACACTCGGAGCCCGTCGCTAAACACTCGATACTGATTAGACATGCTGCCTACAAATTTGAAATACGGTCATTACCATGTTATGGCGGACGTTGAAAATTCTCAATAGGATAACCTTTCTGCTAAGGGTTCTAAACAACCTGAAACGGCGGAGGCTAGGTAGGTTGCTCTGGTGGGTCGTCTCAAGCCCAAGATTGACCAGAATGGGTGGACGGTTAAAACCCATGCGCGGCAGGCTCAGATTCATTTCGCGCGGCTGGCGCTGGCTGCGCAAAAGAACGCTGCGCTCGTGAAACAGTTATCGTAGGTTGGGTTGAGCGATATTCGTGAATCTTGCAACATAGGACGCATGCCATTCGTGAGTTGAGGTCGTTTCAAAATTGCCATGACGGAGCGAAACCCAACGCTTCTAGTGGAAAAAATTGCCCAGTGAAAAAAGTTGTGTTTATTTCTACAAAACATTTGGAAAAATCGCAAAAAAGGTAAAAAGTGCAATTTAACTTGAGGATTCTCAATATTATCATCTAACCCTTATTCGTCACAGGGCAGGAGCACGCGTCGCTGACGGATTGTCGCTGCCGTACCTGTCAGCCAAGACTTAACTTAATAACTCCCGCTGTAGACGCTGACGCCACTGATGGTAGCTTACACGTTGGCGAATGGTCTGATTCAATTTGCTGAAAGTTTCAGATCGCCCAAACCCGCTCTATGACGAGATTACGCTCCGAAAACACCAAACTTTTGCAAGGCAGAATGGATTACAAATGGGAGAGAAAATGCAAGATCAACTCAGAAAAGCGGTGAGACGGCATAAATGGGCGACCAAACTCAAAAATGACGCCTTCAAAACCGAAATCGCACGCGACATTTTCAAACCCGTGATGCGCAGGCATGTTGCACCGCTATTGAGTTTATGTCTAGCTCGCCCCGTATTGAATCGGTTTATAGATTGACGGTTTAGGTAGAATTTGCTATACTATGCCTGATGACGCCTCATGATGCGCACCGACTGAATAACTGGGACGTGCGGCAGCGAACGCATGTATTCCACGGAGCTTAGTAATAATGGAAGTTAAGTTAGCGTTGGAGGTGAAACATATGAATCGTATGTCTGAGCTATCAAAAAGGTCTCGTACAAAATGTCTATTGTTATTGGTGGCGACGTTCGTGTTGGCAATCGGCTTTGGTGTAGCCGTCGCCGCCGGCGAAATTGAGAATCTAGCCCGAGGAGGCGATTTCGAAAATCCTGAGGACATTGCCCAATGGGGGCTCTGGAAGGCGGCGGCTACACAGGGTAATATGAAAATAGACAAAAAGAACGCCGCGGTCGGAGAAGCCAGCCTCTATGTCTTTGATATCATATTGGATCCGCTCGACAAATGGAAACCCAATGTTGTACAGGTGGATATCTTTATCCTCGAAAAGAAAAAGATTCATACCTACTCGGCATTTCTCAAAGCGGAAAAGCCGCGTAAACTTAGAATGACCTTTATCGATCATATCAACGAACCGTGGCCCTTGGGACCCGACAAGATTTTTGAAGTCGGAACTGAGTGGCAGGAATACTCCGTTACCAGCGTACCGGTCCCTCTGGCAGGTTCACTGCAAATTTCAAATGCGCCCGATGGTTCAAGGGTCAACTACTGGATAGACGGTGTTCGATTCTACAGGGGCGACTTTCAGCCGACAATCCCGCCTAAGGCTGTATCAGCTACCGACAAGCTCACAACTACGTGGGGAACCATTAAAGCCCAATACAGTCAATAGCTCGTTTTACTGTTGAGTTCGGTAATTACATTTTACCATGCGTAGTCAACCGCAGCATTTTGCGGCGTCTCCGCTATGCTGCGTAGCTACTTCATAAAACATGATGGAAGGAGAAACATCATGACCCCGGAACAAGAGAAGGTACACTTTGACACCTTCGGATTCATTATCAAGCGGAGTTTGTTTAGCCCGAAGGAGATGGAGATGTTTTCCCGCTGGTTTGACGAGGGATGCGATGCCAAGTGCGGTCCTTTCGCGGGCGCCGGACAGATGGGGTATCCCGGTCTCGGCATACACGAGGGGTTCTGTCATCATTACCTCGACAATCCCTGTATTATGGATACGCTGGATAACCTAATGGGTGAAGGTTTCCAGCTCGTTGCGTCAGATGCTCAGCGCCATGGCGGGAATACCAGTTGGCACCAGGACACAGCCATTCCGATGGAAGCCGGAAAGGAGAGCGAATACCTGATGCTCAAGGTGATTATGTATCTGGACGACCTTAGCGAAGGTCCCGGGTGTCTGTGGCTGCTTCCAGGAACGCATCGGAGGGGTTACGGCGAGGCGCTGCGCGCAATGACGACGAAGGGCAATCCTATCGACGCCGACGCGTTAACGCCGGCGGGCGTGCCGCCAATGGATATTCCCGGTGCGATCGCTACGAAGACCCGCCCGGGCGACATCATCTTTTTCAACCAGAAGCTCGGCCACTCCTCGTGGGGTGGACAGCCGGGCCGTCGGTTCTTAGGGATTACCTTCGGTGGGAAGCCGACGGAGGATTGGCAGGTCGAATGGCTCGTCAATCACGGCGAGCAATGGAAACATAGCTGCAGTAACGAAACGAATACGCAATTCCCGGAACATTTGGTTAAGACAGCGGGTCCGCGCCGCAGGGAACTGATTGAATTTATGCACAGCAGGGGGTATTAAATACCTCACTGCACTTCAAAATGACCGATAACAATCTCATCAGCAATCAACAATTACAACAGTACCACCAACAAGGATACGTCGTCATTGAAGGTCTGTTCACTGCGGACGAGGTAGAAGCCGTGCGTAATGAAATTACCAACATTGTAGCACGTTATCCGGATGTCCCGACGGGGCTGATAGAGATTGAGCCGTCAGTTGCAAACGGCGAAAATACACCTGAACTTCTTGAATTAGGGGTTCGTAAACTTGCCAACGTAGCTAGGCACAATGCGTTCTTCCGCAATCTCGCGTTCCATCCAAAGATGGCAGCGATTGCAACAACATTATTGGGACCTGATGTCAAACTGCTTCAAAGCATGCTATTGTTGAAGCCCCCGCGCTTCGGCGGCGCAAAAATATGGCACCAGGACAACGCCTATTTTCGGCGCGAGCCAAACCATATTGTCGGCTTGTGGGTTGCCTGTGATGACGCTACTGTCCAGAATGGTTGTATGCACGTTATCCCCAGTTCACATACCCAGGGCATCGTGGAACACAACGGTTTGAAGAATGACTATGGTGCCCTTAGAACGCCGTCCGTTGAAGAAGCCGTCTCAATTCCCTTGAAAGCCGG
Source organism: Candidatus Poribacteria bacterium (assembly GCA_965198175.1). Taxonomy (GTDB): domain Bacteria; phylum Poribacteria; class WGA-4E; order WGA-4E; family PCPOR2b; genus JAPPKS01. Next base: position 3,019,138 of record OZ240245.1, on the reverse strand, counting down.
CGATGCGCTGATGTTCCACGGCGAGATATTACACTCAACACCCCCGAATACAACTACTAGGCGTCGTCGTGCGATACAGTATCATTACGCTTCCAGCAAATGCCGCCGAACCGAAGGGTGGGACCTGTACAAGGTTATGCCCGAGCTGCTCGTCGCTGGGCGGGATTATGCCTATGATTGAGGCGGGCACGCCGGGCCCATTGACCAACCGCGGGCAGGGAACTCAAAACCATATTGATATGATTGGGAACACAGGGTTGGGTAACCCAACCCCTACGATTGGTCATCGGGCTGTATTTTCTCCGACTGTGTTTATTACCCCCTCTAGCTCCCCCTTGGTAAGGGGGAGGATACAGAATGTGGCAACCAACTTTGATTTATAGTCAATGCAAACGGTTATAGGAGAAAGGTGTATGAAACGCTTTGCACAGACTGTTCTGCTTAAAGATGATTCGGAAATCATCAGAAAGTACGAAGAATACCACGCTAATCCGTTTCCGGAGGTGATACAGGGCGTTAAGAATTGCGGCGTATTGCGGGTATTTATCTATCGCTACGATCGGCAGCTCTTTATGTTCATGGAGACTGTGGACAATTTCGACATGGAGCGAGATATGCCCAAATATATGGATCACCCCAGAGCTAGAGAATGGGATACGCTGATGCGCACCTTCCAAGAGACCGTACCTGGTGCACCGGAGGGTTCGACTTGGGTACAGATGAAGGAGGTTTTCGCCTTCGATGGCTAACTCCTTCCGATGTCTTGGCTGACCTTCGCAGCAACCTAAGCAGCTGGGTTAGGCGAAAAATCGGCTATCGAAAACAACTAGAGGTAAAAAAGTGGCTCCAAACGTTGTGCCAAATCCACAAGATTTTAACAAGGTGACGCTGATCACTGGAGGCAGCAAGGGTATTGGGTCTGGGTGCGCGCGCGTTTTTGTCCAAGCCGGAGCGCAGGTCGTAATCTGCGCACGGGGCAAAGAAGTCGGAGAGGCATTGGCAACGGAATTAAATTCCCAGGGTCCAGGCGAGTGTCATTTTCAACAGTGTGATGTCTCCGTACCGGAAGACGTCTTTCGAGTCATTGACTGGACTGTTAATAAGTATGGACGCCTGGACTGTCTGATTAACAATGCTGGCATGCATCCACCACACAAAACTATAGATGAATTTTCAGTCGAGGAATTTAGGGATTTGTTAGACTTGAACCTAGTCAGCTATTTTGCCGCATGCAAGCATGCCCTGCCACATATAAGAAAGGTTCGAGGCAGTATCATCAACATGGGTAGCTTGGTTGGGACGATGGGGCAGCAATTAGCCACCATCTATTGCGCGACCAAGGGCGGTATCAGCGCGTTCACCAAGGCGCTTGCTATTGAGGAGGCGCGCCATGGTGTGCGTGTGAACGCAGTTCTGCCGGGCAACATCTTGTCTAACAGTCGTATCGAGGGGGTGGCTCAGTCGGAGAATCCTGAGGAACTTGATAAACTAGTGGATAGCTGGCAGTGGGCCGGGCGCAGCGGTTCTAATGAGGAGGCCGGTTATGTCTGTCTGTTTCTAGCAAGCGATTGGGCAAGTTATGTGACCGGTATTGACCTGATTATCAGCGGTGGCTCAGAGCTGGGGTACGGGGTGAAAGCGCCGTGGAAGATAGGGTTAGATCTGATTAAATCACAGTATCCCTCGCCGGTGAATCCGCTGTGAATCGGGTCTTTTTCGAGTTATAGTCATTTAGGTTCATATTTACAAAAGGAGGAATCGACCGATTGATAATCGAGGCTGGGAAGCCTCTCCTACAGACCACTGAGTAAATGTATTATTTCTAGCTGTATGCTAGGTCTTCCTGCCCCCGAATATGATAATATATCTCATTCCGCGGAATCAGTAACATAAAGCGATATAATTATGAGGAGAATTTTTTATGGGTAAAGCAATTACCGAGTTTCGAGATAAGCTCAAAGCGGGATACATCTGCCTGGGACCGGGCATTACTTTTACCGATCCGCTAGTTACCGATGCATTGGGTGACTCAGTGGATTTTTTTTGGATTGACTTAGAGCATAGTTTAATGAGTCCTGAAGCGCTCAATGGTCATCTCCTGTCAGCCCGCGCTAGGGGCGTAGCTGCTCTCGTACGCGTGACCGGTAGCAGCATGCCCTTTATCAAGCCGGTGCTGGATGCGGGTGCAGATGGGATTATCGTGCCGCAGGTACAGAGTGCAGAAGAAGTGCGGCAAGTTGTCCGAGATTGTCACTATCCTCCGCTAGGGACCCGCGGCTACGGTCCGCGAGTTCCCTCAAATTATGGTCGTGACGGTGGGAGTGAATACATTAACAGCGCCAATGAGAACATCTTCGTTGCTGTGCAGATTGAAACAATGGGGGCATTGGAAGCTATTGACGAAATTGTAGCTATTCCGGGTTTGGATTCTTTAGTCATTGGTCCACAGGATCTCTCTGGAGCGTTGGGATTGCTCGGCGATGTGGAACATCCCAAGGTCGTTGCCGCCATAGAAACGATTATCAAGAAGGCACGTGATGCTGGGCTTTTTGTTGGCGCAGGGATGGGAACGGAACCTGACTACGCTTACATTATGGCGAAACGCGGCGTGCAATGGCTTCAGGTGGGTGGAGACTTCGGATACCTCATTGCTTTCATGGACGAACTCACTTCGTCCGTGCGAAGTCGAATCAAGGACATATAAGATATTAAGCACGGGAGGTGCACCTCTATGATAATAGATGCACATGCGCATATTTTCCCAGAGGTTCGTGGGATGAATGCTGCAGGTCCCACGCGCGGGCTAGGTTACGGCCGCGTCACTATTGGCGATGAACCGCTTCAACTATTTCCACCCAGCAGTGCGAAAACCGAAGTCACTCCTGAGATGCTCTTGGCATATATGGATTGGGGCGGAGTTGACAAGACAATGCTGCTCCAGGGTCCGTTTTACGGCGAGTGTGATCAGTACGTACTTGACGCAATAACCCGTTATGCGGACCGCTTCATGGGCGCTGCTTACCTCGATCCCTGGGCACCGGACTGCCGCGAGGCATTCGATAAAATCGTCTCCTCATCAGGTTTCCGGGCAATTAAAATGGAGTGTTCTGAAGCTGCTGGTCTGTGCGGAATTCACCCAGAGGGCAGGCTTGATGCACCTGATATCGTATGGATTTGGGACGAACTTGAGCGCCGAGATTGGGTGCTTGTTCTCGATTTGGGCGCCATAGGCTGCCGTTCTTATCAGACTAGTGCTGTGCGCGGGATTGCAGAGACGCATCGCAATCTTCGAATTGTGGTTGCGCATTTGGGGCAGCCAAACACAGCAGTTGAGTCCGACCCTGAACGTTGGAGGTTGTGGCAAGAGCAGATAGATTTAGGGCGTCTACCCAATGTATGGTTTGACAATTCAGCGGTACCTGCTTACCTCGCGGATGAAGGCTACCCATACCCGAGTGCAGAACGGTATATTCGTCTGGCGATCGAACGCATCGGGCCTTCTAAATTGATGTGGGGTACGGATGTCCCAGGGCTTTTATCCCATGCGACCTATCCGCAGCTAGTGAAGTTAGCCAAACTGCATACGCAATTTCTCTCAGCCGATGAACAAGCCATGGTACTCGGCGGTACTGCGTTGAAAATATATGGAGAATGAGGCGATCACATATAATTAGGCAATAAGTAGTTTTGGGTCTGGGTTGTAGGTTGTGAGAAAAAAGGTTGACATAACATGCCATATATGGTAGCCTTCCGTTGATGCAATTGTAGGATAGTTTGTCGCAATGTGCAGCAATAAAATGGAGGCAATGTGACGTGACAGCATCAAAGCAAAAAGAATATACTGCCATCATCCAAAAACACGGGGAATGGTGGATAGGATGGGTTAAAGAAGTCCCTGGTGTAAATTGCCAAGAACATACGTATGAAGAACTTATCGAATCACTGCATCTGGGCTTAAGAGACATTCTAGAATATGATAAAGAGCAATCTGAAAATATCATATCTAGAAACTATTATCAAGAAGTGCCAATTTACCTATGAGTTGATTTATGAATGAAACGACAGAAATTACTAAAGCATTTACGCTCACATAATTGAGAGCAGCTTAGAGAGGGCAGTAATCACACTATTTGGATTAACACTGAATTAAATACTAAAAGCAAAGTACCACGACATAGAGAAATAGTCGATCTATTGGCTAAAAGAATCTGCAAGGATTTAGGAATACCAAGTATCTAAACGTTCAGCCGAGGGCAAACGCTCTCGGTTTTTTTACGCCTCCGATTAGACTTAGGGAATTGCCCGAAAGCCACCTAAGTCGGCAAGGAGTGCGCAATGGAAGCAGCTCGGACCTGTTGCATGAGTAACTCCAGCTTCTGCGAATCACGCACACCCTTCGCCGATTCAACACCTGAACAAAGATCGATACCATAAGGACGTACGTTTTCAATTGCTGCCCTGACATTTTCAGAGCGAATTCCTCCGGACAAGAACGCTGGTATTTGAGAATCGCCTATAAGTTGCCTTGCAAAGTTCCAATCGCTGGTTCTGCCGGTTCCACCAAATCGAGCCTTTGCCGAACTGAAATCGACAGTGTCAAACAACAGGGCGTCCGCACCAGCGCTGATGTAGGCTTTTGCTTGAGCGTAGATGTCATGAGCATCAATTTTTTGTCCACCATCTGACGGCAGAAACAACGATTTCCAGACTTCGCACGATAGCAGCCGTTTCAGTCGTAAAATTTCGTCGGGAACTTCATGTCCAAGCAGTTGAATTGCAAAAGGCTCGATCTTTTCAACTGCCTTTTGAACCCAGTCTATCGGTCGATTAAATACCAGCGCAATGGTTGGAATCGGGGTATAGCGTGCAATCTCGGCAGCTTGAGGAATAGAAATAGATCGCTCGGAGAAAGGCGTTTCAACGACAATCCCGGAGTAGTCAACCCCCGCCTCCACTACCATCTGTGCATCTGCAACAGTGGTTGTCCCACAGATTTTGACTTTGCAACGATCCTCTGTCATACAGTTCTATTGCTTATAGTATCTTACACTTGCAGAAGGTTAGGGATTTTCGCAAGGTCTGATTATATTCTCAGTACCTCACGCATGAATTGACAACTCATCGTGATACTCTCTTTAGGTACTTTGTCCGTTCGATCTTGCTCGACCATCAGCCACTCAACGTCAATTTCTTCGATTGCACCCATGATTGCTGTCCAATCTAGAATACCGTGCCCGACTTCTCCGAAAGAGCCATCAGGGTTCATATCCTTGAAGTGAAGATAGGCAACACGATTCGCATATTGCTTTAGGAATACTACAGGATCTTCGCCGCCATGCTTCACCCAGTAAGTGTCCACACAAGCATAAACGAGTTGGGGATCTGTCGATTCATATAGCTTCAAAATTCCCGTAGTCCCGCCAAAATCTTTAAATTCCCAACTGTGATTGTGGTAGCATAATCTAATGCCTGCATCGTTGCAACGTCGTCCAACCTCGTTGAAGACTTCAGCGGCACGTTCATAGTCTTCAAGGATATCGTTCCTACCGACGCCAGAAACCATTAAGTAACCACATCCCATCGCTTCAGTGACTTTAATCATTCTGTCAAAGTTCTCAAGGCTACCATAACCGACGTGAACTCCTGTAGGCGCTAAGTTATGGGACGCCAGCAAATCTTTTACTTCATCAATTGATCTGCCTCCTGTTGTCGGGTCACCTGTTTCTATGCCATTGTAACCGGCTGCGGAAATTTCGGCGAGGACACCAGGAAGATCATTGTTGGGACGATCGCCGTAGATAATTAAATGACAGCCTACTTTATATTTGCTCATTGGGAACCTCCATAGCTTCTACGGAATTTCGCACAATTTGTGATTTCTTGAGATATTGAGGATTAATCAGATGGATTCTCTCTGGTCAAAGAGTGAATATCTCGGATTCTTTAGAAATTTCCATTACCACTCATCAGTCACACCATACTTTGCACCAATTACCAATCAAGCAACCGCTCTGCAAAACGGTGAACTTCTGTGGCTGGACAAGACACTCAAGAAAGATACCATTTCAAAATGCAAAACTGCAAGAGATTTATCAAATTGGTGGTTTTTGTGCCTTGACAAGATTTCTTGACTATGATAGAATCTGACGGAAGTTAACAGATGGGAAAAAACACCCCAAAATTGTACCATCCCCAAATTTACCATGCCACCTATTAATCTTACCTTATTAGTAAACCCGGGGGTAATCAAGGGAGAATAAAATTATGTGTGCGAGAAACTCGTTCGTCTGCGTTTTAGGACTGTGCCTGCTTGCTTTAATCTCTACACAGATACTTCTCGCATCCGAAGGAGACCAATCCATTGGTCTTTCGGAAATTGCGGTGGAGATTCGGGCCCAGGTGGACATCGGCGGCATGCGAAAGGACATTGCACGGCTTTCCAGCCTGTCGAGTCGCGTTACGGGCTATCCCGGAGCAGCTTCCGCCAGCAAGTATATCTTTGACCGATTCGTTGAAATCGGCTTGCAGAATGTCGAAAGTCGCGAATTCCCAATCGCCGTTCCCATCGACCATGACGACGGAAAGCTTGAGGTCCTTAGCGCAGACGGGACTGCAATTGAAACCTTTAAAATCCGATCTGTTTGGCCAAACCTGGTCCGAACCTCGCTACTCCCTACTGGAATCAAACACCTTGTTCAAGACAAAGAAACCCTAGAAGCAATTGCCCAATCCTACCGTGTTGATGTCCAGTCCATTCTGAATGACTCCCACAATCAGTTTCTGCAAGATCATGCGACCGATGGGCAGGACAACAACGGAGATGGTCAGGTCGATGAGCCTGGCGAATTCGCCTTGATTGACGGTAATACGGTTTTTATTCCTACCGGCGGCTTAACTGTGCCACTCTTTTACGGTAGTGGGGGGGAACTAGCAGACTTTAATGGCAAAGATATCGGTGGTTTTTGGTACAAGGTTCAGCCAGGTGATGCCTTGCGCGACATCGCCCATCGCTTCCGTGTTGGTGTCGGGAGTATCACCGACGATGTACTTAATAGCCATCTCCAGAAAACTGAGGACGGAATTGATAACAACGAGGATGGTCAAATTGATGAATATGGTGAAATCCCTCTCCTCGCTGATATACTACATTGGGATACAGATGGCATTGATAACGACGCAGATGGCTTTATTGATGAGCAACCCGGCGAAGAGACAGATGGGATTGACAACAATAACAACGGACGCATTGACGAAGATGGCGAGTTCGTCGCTGCTTACGAATCGAGCCTCTTTATACCCCGTGGCAGTGTTGTGCTAATTGATTTTAACTCCAGCACGAAATGGATCAACGCGGCAATGCTCGGTGCGAAGGCTGTGATTTTCATAGAGCCGGAAACCACAATTCGCGGGGAAGCGGAGAATAAGTTTCTGACCGTTCCTGCCAACATACCGAGGTTTTGGATTTCGCAAGCCGATACTGGCAAACTGTTAGCGATGCTGGGAGAAGCTCCCCGCATTTCGTCCTCTGCTAGCGAACGACAGAAGGCGGATAGCCAACTCTTCGTCCGTCTCAGCGCGACCATGAACTGGGAACGACGAATTGGGCAGAATATTCGCGGTTTCCTTGATGGCGGCGATCCTGCACTCAAAGATGAGCTTGTCGTGATCACAGCGTATTACGACTCGATGTCGGTTGTTCCAGCGATTGCGCCGGGAGCCGATCCGACCGGCGGAATTGCTGCCCTTCTAGAACTGGCTCGTATATTTAGCAAATCGGAATTCCGCCCGGGGCGCTCGATCCTGTTTGTTGCTTCGGACGCCCATTTCCAGGGGTTAGCGGGTATGCGAGCATTTATGGAGGGAATTGGTCAAGATGTCGTCGGGCGCGGAGCGGATTCACCAGGGACACCTACTATGCGTGGGCTGCGTCGAGGGTTAGCTGCGGATCTATTTGAATTTAAAGAACTTGGTCGAAAACTATTGCTATCGATCGATCGAAATGTCTTAGTGGATTTGCCACCGAATTTCTTTTACGAAGTCCATCAACAGGATGCTGCCCTCAATTCGCTCCAAATTACACTAGGCGATCTTGAGGCGACTCGAGGCCGTGTTGATTGGCTTCGTAACGCCCAGCGGGATTATAAAGAGAAACAGAAGAAGAAGCTTGAAACCACCAAGAAGCGGGAAAAGCAGGGATTTACGCAGGAAGAGCAATCCCGCCTTGAAATAAACTTGGCTAAGTTCAAAAAGGACGCGTTACAAACCACCCAATTTTTGCGATCTGTGGTCAGGCGAGTGGATAATCTCAGAACTCAAGCGCTGGAAGAGTCTCGAAAAGCGCAGCGAGAGCTGATTGAGAATATCGCATTGCCGATGGCACGGCTTGATGAGTGGGCGATTGCAAAACTGGAGGCAGATTTGGTGGCGAATAACATTGGTGGAAGCTATGGCCGAACGGCTGAGGGTTCTTATTTGAAACCGCGAAAGGGAGAAGATGACCACTACTATCTCCCAGTGCCTCCTGATTTGGTTAACACACCTTTGGCGATAGATGTGCAGCGACTCTCTGACTATTTGGAGGATTGGGAACTTAAAGACCGCCGAAAATTTGCGCTACAATATGCTCAGGAACAGCTCTTGGATCGGCATCTCGATTTTCACGGCTTAGAGCAGATAAAGGGGTACCGCAAAATTGTGCATCGCGCCAATGCTGCCTTAGACGAGTATATTGCCGAAGAAAAACAACTCCTTAACCGCGCCCTGCAAAAAATTCCTACCGATACAGACTCTGAGTCACGAATCAAAGTCACCATTAACGATCTGCAGAGAGATGCCGCCCATGCTCCTGATGACATTGACACGATGATTGGCCCATTCCTCGGTGAATCAAGTCTGGACCGCTTCAAGACAATTCAGAAACAACTCCGTCAAAAATTGGCAGAGATTGAAGGCGCAGATGGCGGCGCAGTGGCTCGGGAATCTCATGCCATTTTTATCGAAGAACTGACCAAAGACAAACGATCGATTTTTGAAACGGCCATGCGAAACGCAAGACTCGAGCGACAGCGAATCGCATCGCTTTTGAAATTGGAACGCCACGCTTCAGTGAACCGCCTATATCTTGAGGAAGAATTACTGGTATTAAGGCACTATCTTCCAGCAGATGAGGTTGACGCGGCGATAGAGGCACGCACGCAGATTGTCGCGTACCTTGAACAGCGGCGTCTGCTTCAACTGGTTAAACAGCGTGCTAAGAACGACGTTGTAGAACTTCAGAATATGTTTAACCGCCTAGATGAGCTCGACCGAGATCTTCCAGAAGAAACGAAGACCCTGCTACGCGATAACATGCTCACGCTGCGGAATGCAAGATTCCGCAACATTCAAAAACGAGTGCAAGTCATCGCACGCATTAGCAAGCCGGAATACGATCGGAAAATTACGAACATGGAGCAGGCAATTGCCCTCCAGGACCTCTTCAACCGCTATTATACCTCTTTGTTTGTTGCTATCGATCTGTCCACCCAAAATGACAAATTCGGTGTGTTCAATAAAGGATGGTTCTACGATCAGCAGCCTGAATTTGTGCTGCGGCGAGAGTTTGCATTCATCGGTAACAAACTCGCGCAGTATGCCGAAGATGTAGACTTTGGCGTCCGCATTAACAACCTCTGGACGTTTACTGACGATCAGATTTGGCAAGCTGTGATGACCAGTCAATGGGAAGTTGCATCTGGCATTGAGTCAAAACAAGCCATCGATGGCAAATCGTTGGAAACGCTAATTGACGAACATTACGATACATTGGTCGAGCTTTCCGGTGTCTCCCGCTTAATGAAGATGCAGTTTGAACAAATGAGAAATCGGGGTGAGCCTTCCGAAGATATGCTCAAGGATATGGACTACATCCGCAAGGAGGTGGAGCGATTTATCCGAAACGATTTGCGGGAATCTCGCAAAGATCGCAAGAACAGTATTCGCCTCTTCAATCGGCTTCCAGCGATGCTTGCCCTTCGAAATGTAAAACCATCAGAGCTGACAGAGGATGAGATTGACGATATCAAGACATTAATTGACATTGTTGGTTTGGGAGGAGACACCAACTTCGTTAACGCGATTTCTGCTTCAGGCGGAAAAACGTGGACAACTTATATCCCCGGCAAAATTGCATTCGACAGCGAAGTCGCGACGCTGATCGGCAAAACGGGAATTGCCTTCGCCACCATTGATGATGCGCGGGTCCTTACCGACACGCCGTTAGATACAATTGATAAAATGGATTTGAGGGAAGATGGCAACCTGCACAAACAAGCCAAGACGCTCGCAGCAATTCTGATTCAGGCGATGCGTGACCCGAAGATGCCGACCGCCGCGCGGGTGGGAAACTTCTATTGCAATCTGTTCGGCGATGTTGTGGAGTATGACGCGCGTGAAAGCGCCTTGCCGAACAAACCGGTGCCGCATCCGATTCTTACGTTGCGGCGAAAGAATAAAACAATGATGGGGGTCCGCGGTGATGTCTTTGCCATGGGGGATAACAAAGGGGTCTTTGAAGTCGTTGGGCTCGCGATGGAAGGGCGCGCCATCCAGCGACGCGGCGGCACACAGGAAGTCGAGGCGTATATCCTCGATTCCGATTCGGGTGATATTGTCTACGCACCCGATTTGGGAAACTTTGGGGCTGAACTTTTGCCGAATAAGGTGCCTATTACCACGCGTCGCCGCGGTTGTCGAATCGTGGTTTTTCCTTGCGTGTCCACAACTATCTACGACTTAGTCGATCAGCGTTACCTGCGTACCCTTCGTGAATTGAGCGTTTACGATGCGCTAAGCGACAGCCCACCGGAAAAATATGGGGTGTCCAAACCGTGGCAACAACCGATGGTTTCGGCAACGGAGCCGATCGCATTAGTCTATTCTGAACCGAATTCCCGCATCAAAATTGGCATGGCATATGGTCAGATTGGCAAGCGGTTGCTGCTGATTAAAGCTGGAAAAAGCGGTGCTAAAAACCCAACCCTCTACACTGGAGAAGGGTTCGTCGTACAAGAAAATGGATCCGTTCGCCTTACCCCTTACGTCGTCGTGCGCGACATGTGGTGGCTCGATGAAAATCGGACCAGCCTCTACAAACGTTTCGGCATTAGCAGCGATCGACTAGATAAGCTGCACCTCTTTTCACACGAACATTTGGAACAGGCAGAAGTTGCTTTGGATAAAAAGGACTATTCGATGGCGATGAAGCTCGCCCGCGGGGCATGGGGCTACGAATCGCGCGCCTATCCAGATGTCAAGAAGACGGGTAACGATGTCGTTAATGGTGTCATGTTCTATCTTGCACTGCTAATTCCCTTTGCGTACTTTATGGAACGTCTGATTTTCGCATTTTCAGATGTTCAAAAACAAATTCTCGGGGTGTTTGCAATCTTTATCGTGGTGTTCTTTTTCCTCTCGCAAGCACATCCTGCCTTCCAGATTACCACAACGCCGGTTATCATCCTAATCGCCTTCGTTGTGCTGGCATTGACTGTAATCGTGATCAGTATCATCATCCGGAAGTTTGAAGAACAATTAGAACAGATCAAGCAGGAGCGCTCAAAGGTCTACAAAGCGGATGTTGGTCGGCTTGCCGCTTCTGCCGCGGCATTTAGCCTTGGTATCTCCAATATGCGCAAGCGGAAAGGGCGCACTTTCCTCACATGTGCCACGCTGGTGATTTTAACCTTTACGGTAATCTCCTTCACATCGGTTCGTACCTTTATGCAGCCCAACAGCACCTCCTTGCCTTCTGTAACGCCTAAATACACAGGGATGTTGATTCGCGATCAATACTGGATTCCCTTAGAGGAACCAGTGATCACATCGGTGATGAACGACATGCAAAAAACGCGGATTGGTGAAAATGAACTCCGGGTGCTGTTGAAAAAGAGAGGGAAGTCCCCGGCAGAAATTGCTACACTACTTGCCTCGGTTAAAAATGAAAGCCAAAGTGGCATTGGGGTTGAGGAGGTATCCTCGACATCTGCCGGTGGACTGAAAGATGGGGCGTATATCACCGTACACAACGTTGTTGCCCCGCGGGCGTGGTATCAATCGTCGGGTACCGGCGATCAGTCGTTCGTGCAGATGACGCGTATCGGCAATCCCAAGGATCGTGTGCCGCCGAAAGATCCATTGACCGGTCAGCCACTAAGCTTTGCGGCAAACATGCTAGTGGGTATGAGTCCAGATGAACCGGGGGTCACCGGCATTGATCGCTACCTCCAGTATGGCAAATGGTTTGACCCTGCTGACGAAGCGGAGTGGCCGACTCAATGGCCGTATGCGTGCGTCTTGCCGAAAGGCATGGCGGATCTCCTAGAAATCACCGAAGCTGACATGGGGAAAGCGACCATCTCGGTTTATGGAGCCAAATTTACTGTCACCGGTGTGTTGGGCATTGGCTTTAAGGATTTGACCGACAATGATGGAGAAGAGCTTACTCCTGTCGATTATCAACTAATGCATCAGCAGCAATCGCGTGGAGGAGAAGGAGAAGAAACCCTCGAAGGAGAGTTGCAGAAATACCTGCACCTTACACCTGATAGCATCGCAATTTTGCCATACGAGGTGATTATTAACCAAGGTGGAACGTTGCGATCAGTGGCGGTAAATATGGATCCACAAGAAGGCGATCCGCCGTTCCTGACCGGAGTTGATAAACTAGATTTAATCATGGCGCCCCTTATGAGCCGCATCGCGCTCGACTTTTTTGTCGGTCGGAACAAAGATACCTACCTCTACAGTTCAATTGGGATGACTTCCTTTTCTGGGATGGGGAACCTGTTTGTGCCAATCCTCATCGCGTCTTTGATAGTACTCAATACAATGCTCGGTGCAGTCTACGAGAGAGTTCGGGAGATTGGCATTTACAGCTCCGTGGGGCTAGCTCCGGTGCATATTGCATTTCTGTTCTTGGCAGAGGCATGTGTATATGCGATTGTGGGGGCAGTGCTCGGTTACCTACTTGGTCAAGTCGTTGCAACTGTCTTGGTAAATTTCGGCTGGCTTGCCGGATTGACCCTCAATTACTCATCAATGTCAACAGTGGTGGCAACCATTATTGTGATGCTGGTGGTAGTCAGCAGCACACTCTACCCCGCAGTTAAAGCCGGACGGATGGCTGTCCCCGATATCGAACGGAAGTGGAAGTTACCAGAACCAGAAGGTGATGAGTGGCATTTCGATCTTCCTTTCACCGTTCTCTCCGAGGAATCACTTGGCTTGAACGTATTTATGCGGGACTATTTTGAAGCCCACTCCGACGAATCTGCCAGCGACTTCTATACTGACGAGATCTCGTTTAGCCGGTCAACGGAAGAGATTGAAGGCAGGCAAAAAGAATCGTACGTGATTAGCATGATGGCTTGGGTAGCGCCCTACGATCTTGGAGTCGGTCAATCAATTCGATTCGTAACTTCCCCAGTTGGCGGAGAAGAAGAGGAACTCTACAACATCACCCTTGATGTACACCGTGAAAGTGGAGAAATTGCTTCTTGGAAGCGCGTCAACCGTCGCTTCTTGAACCTAATTCGCAAGCAATTGCTGGTCTGGCGAACCTTTAGCGCTGATGTTCGTGGTGAATTCCATGAACGCGGTCGCCACGAGCGGCACTTCACCGAGGCACCTAGCCTCGACCTAGCACCTCAACCGGCGGATTGACGAATTGTAGCAGGTCCTTTAGGCTTCCCCGCCGTGCCGAATTGAAAGCATCCAACCGCACGGTCAATCTGTTGATGCCTTAGCTAGTAGATTAAGACATTTCAAACATTACGCGAAGGAAAACAACGCGCATGGGAAACTTCGGAGAAAAATTAGCGAGTTTTTTTATAGTCATCGGCGTGATTCTTTGGGTCATTTCAATCTTCTTTTTGGGCGGGCGATGGCAGCCCCTAATCCTATCGGCTGCAATCCTAATTGTTGCTATCTTCATCGCCCACATTTGGGAGGAACTCTTTCAGGATAAGAAATAATAGTACGTAATACGAACACGTAGTACGTCTGGACTTTCGCGCATTCCGTCACGTGCTACGAAAGGAGATTTTAATTTGGCGAGAGAGAGAATATCGCAGGCCGAGGAGTGGCAGGCTTGGGCTCAGCGTTACGATATGGAAGGCGGGATTCGGACATTTGAATCTGGCTTAACGCTCAAGGTATTTATAGGAGCACTTTTTGTGGGGCTGTTGATGATGCCGGGCTCAATCTATCTGCAGTTAGTGTCGGGGCAAACGGGCGCGGGCGCCGCGCCGTGGGTAGCGGTCATATTATTTACCGAATTGGCGCGGCGATCCTTTACCACCGCCAAACGACAGGAACTGTTCATACTGCTTGGGCTGACTGGAGCGGCAGTCGGGTCGGGGCTTAACTACCGTAGTTTCATCTGGTACGCGTACTTTGTCCAAACGCAGCAGGCAGAGCAATATGAAATTGCTGACAAGATTCCTTTTTGGGTTGCGCCTTCACCGGATTCGGTTGCGATTGCAGAAAGATCGCTGTTACACATGGATTGGTGGACGCCTATCTGGATCTTTCTGATTATGAGGCTGCTTGGGACGATTCGACATATCAGTGCAGGTTATTTTTTGTTCCGGCTCACCGCCGATCTAGAACGACTGCCGTATCCACTAGCCCCCATTGAAGCACAAGGAGCAACTGCTCTAGCAGAAACCACAGGGAGGGCGGAAACATGGCGTTGGCGCGTGTTTTCTATTGGTTCTATGGCGGGGCTACTGTGGGGTTTCCTCTATATCGGCATCCCTTCGCTCACTGGTGTGATGATGTCAAAACCGATTGAGATTCTCAAAATCCCATTCATCGATTTTACACCAAGTATCGAAGGCTTCGCTCCCACAGGAGTGTTTGCCCTCTCCACTGACTTTGGGCAGATTCTCTTTGGGTTTGTGCTGCCTTTTCCCGTGGTGATGACCGAATTTATCGCGGCAATGTTTACTCAGTTTTTCCTGAACCCGCAGATTCTCTACCCTCGTGAAATTTTACATCAATGGCGTCCCGGTTTGGATGTCCGAGGCGCAGGGTTATTTAACGGATTGGATTTTTGGATTAGCGCTAATATGGGCAAAGCTTTCAGCTTCGCGGTCGTTGGGCTTGCCGCATCTGTTCCGATGCTTCTGAAATTCCGATCCGCTAGAGGGGAAACTACTGGTGTGCGTGGGTCGCTCCAAACACCGCCGGGCCGCGGAGATTTTCCGCTCTGGCTGATGCTGGGATTGTGGCTTATCGGCATGATTGGCTTTGTGTGGATGGTGCATTGGATGGTGCCGAATTTCCCAGTGAAATTCTTGCTCGGCTTTGCCTTTATATACACCCCGCTAAATTCCTACGTCACGGCGCGGACGTTTGGGGTGTTGGGTCGGGATCTCTTCGAAATTCCCTATATCCACGAGACAACATTTATCTTGAGCCGCTACGAGGAGATCGACATCTGGTTTGTTCCATTGCCAGACGAAGACTATGGTCGTGGCACCCAAGGCTGGCGTGTGTGTGAACTGACGGGGACTAGCTTTACAAGTAACATCGCAGCCCATCTTTTGATTATGCCGATTTTACTTGTTTCTGGAATTCTGGTATGGCATTTCATTTGGAAAATTGCGCCTATTCCTTCTGCGCAATATCCTTTTGCCCAAACTTGGTGGCCCATTTACGCAACTAACGAATGTCTGTGGAAGACTTCGCTCCGCGACGGTAGCAGCCAGATGTTGCAAGCCATCCGAGGCGATTACGTTGCGACAGGGTTCACCGGCTCGCTAGCTATCTACGGACTCCTCTGGTTGGGGAAGATGCCGAGTATGTGGTTTTACGGTATCGTGGGTGGTATCGGCGCCGACCCAGGGATGATGTTACCACGGCTCATTGGGGCAGTAATTGGTCGATTTTATATGATTAAGCGATTCGGTTTGAAACGGTGGTTTATGTTTAACCCTGTTTTGGCGGCGGGCTTTACTTGCGGCGTAGGCCTCATCGGTATGGGAACGGTCGCTATTGCATTGGTATCCAAGGCGGTGATTGTAAAACCGTTCTAACGGACAATGTCTGCGTGATACGTCAGATGACAGGTGTGCAGTTTAACACATCTTAACGAATCCATGGTGGGCATGTCAGGTAAGATTTTCACACATCACGTATGACGTTATGGAATGGACAAATTTCGGTTGGGCGGGTATCACACTGGAAATTCCCACCAACTGGGAGTTGAGCGGATTATCTGGTGACGAGAAAAAGGGGTATCTTCGGCTGGATGATGAGATGTTGCCTCGTCTGGAGTTAAAGTGGTCTGTTTCGAAGCAGAAGAAGCCGGATCTGCATCGCGTTTTGGATGAATATTTCAAACTTATCCGCAAGAATTTGAAGCGTAAAGAAGCTAAACTTCACATCCAGCGGAATGTCAATCTCATCAAGGATGAGTCGTTCCTTGACGGTCGAGATGGGGTATTCTTTAGTTGGAAGGGAAATTACCGAGCGAGCGGAGTAATCTGCCACTGTCACACGTGCAAACGAATTACAATTGTCCAAGTGATGGGACATCTCAAAGAAAATCTCCGCACGACAACCATGCGCATCTTGACTTCGCTTCAAGATCATCCAACCGGACCGACGCCGCTTTGGACAGCATACCAACTCAACGTTGAAGTGCCACGCCGATATCGACTCGAGAAACATCAATTCTTATCCGGCTATCTGTTACTTTCTTTCGTTGATGGCAGCCGCAAGCTTTCAATTGAGCGATATGGACTAGCGAATATAACTCTGAAAGAAAACGATTTGGAGTCTTGGTTTCGAGCGAAGTATGCCAAGGCGATCCGGGGATATGGCTTCGAAATGGAATCTCTCCAATTCGACGATGGAGACGAGCAATTCACGCTGATCGGTGAGCAAACCCGCCTAACCGATCATATTCCCTTTGCGCCTGTATTGATTATTGATAAAATTCTGCGCCGACAGGCCTTTGCCGTATACATCCGGCATTGCTACCAGTCCAATCGTATCTATGTTGTACAAGCAGTTGCGAAGCGTGATGCGGCTAAGACAGTAGACGGAGTTACGTCAAGCATTCGATGCCACTAGAACAAAAAATGAAACGAGAATGATCGACGCTATCCTTTACAAACTCAGACTCAAAAAGCGACCAGATACGCCATTTGACCGGGGGCGCATCTTGGACGCGTTACCGCTTCGTAACCAGTTAATCAAATGGGAAGTGGATGATAAAGAGGAGGTTTCACTCGTCATTCCCCAGCAGCAGAAACTATGGATTCGGGTTGCTTCCAAGGTTTTTTCGCTGCCCAACAAACGCGTGATTGTTCTGGACGATGTTGGGTCTTATGTATGGCAACTGTGCGATGGTAATAATTCGATTAACCAAATCGTCAAACACCTTAGTATGCAATATCGCATGACACGGAAAGAGGCAGAAACGTCGCTGTTTACTTTTATGCGGCAGTTGGGCAAACGCAACATTATTGGATTTGCTGTCTCCAAAAAAACAAAAGGAGGAATGTAATAGATGGCAGAATCCCTGGCGATAGATACAAATAGTGGTGTTGTTCCAATTGAAACTACTGAGCGAGTTAAGCGACAATTGCCGAAGGAAAACACTGTACGTGTAAGGAACTTGATAAAGAGATATGAGATGGGTTCGAGTATCATCGGTGCTTTACAAGGTGTTAATTTTGAAATTCGTCGAGGCGAGTACATTTCGATTATAGGCCCTTCTGGAAGTGGTAAATCGACGCTTTTTAACATGATTGGGGGTTTGGATAAACCAACGGAAGGCAGGGTGTATATTGATGAGGTAGATATTGCGCAGTTAGATGCATATGAGTTGGCATGGCTTCGCTGTCGCAAAATCGGCTACATTTTCCAATCGTTCAATCTCATTCCTGTGATGACTGCTCTGGAAAACGTATCCCTACCGATGATTTTTGGCGGTATGACTGCCGATGATAGTCGCCAAAAGGGAGCAGACTTGCTTGCACTTGTAGGATTAGGCGATCGGATCCAGCATAAACCGCTTGAACTCTCCGGTGGACAACAACAGCGCGTTGCCGTTGCCCGCTCCCTCGCTAACGATCCGGCAATCGTGCTAGCGGATGAGCCGACCGGCAATCTCGACACTCAAACAGGGCTGGAGATAATCGCCCTTCTGAAACAGTTGAATGAAGAAAATGGGGTGACAATCATTACAGCTACCCACGATACAAAGATGCTTGACGTATCGGATCGCATTTTCTATATGGCAGATGGCAAAGTGGAAAAGATTGAGACCCGTGAGGAGATTGATCTGCACGTCGGTAGGCTGGATGGTGAGGAAGTTGGGTAGGCTTTGCTGCACACTATCACGAAATGTTTGAGAGAAAAGCTATGGGAACATGAACACACAGCGTCACAGGGACAGCTATGGTGCGAATTCTGACGAATAGAGTGGTATACTTTTGAGCATAGTTCATTTTTTTCCGGAAGTTTTTCTTCCCTTGGGATTTCTCTTCCTTAATCCGTTAATCGCTCTCCTTTTCCCTTCCAATCTTCCGTCCTGATGAATCCTGCACCATTTTAAACGAGAACTACCCTCATGTTGAAGAGGCAGGTTTGTCGGTCTTAAGCGCAGACGATCTCCAAAGGATGCATATTTCTCAGACGGGAAATCCTTTGAGGACTGAATTTGGTGATAGATTGTGTTTTGAACAAACTAATGGAAGCCTATCAATAGACCTACTCTTTATTCTTTTGGGTCGCAAGCGAATCAGTTTGAAACCAACGTCTAAGCTTGGACCAAGCTTGGAGAAGAGGAGCCCCGCAGAAGCTTGTTCATCAGAAAGGAAAAATCGGTTGCATTTCAGTAATTAACTGTGAGATAATGTTCACTAGAATTGCCTTGACTGAATAATGTAACAGGCGTTTCTCGTTAACAAGTTCTGGATTCAATTCTGAAATTTCTGGCTTCAACTTAGAAAACCTAATGGAGGTAATTTACGATGAGAATGCACATTGGCGGTGAGTGGGTTGACAGACCCCAGAAGATTGATGTGTTGAACCCTTATGACAGTTCGGTTGTCGACACCATTCCCAAATCAGATGTCAACGATGTCGAGAAAGCTATTGAAACTGCAGTGCGCGGTGCAAAAGTCATGGCAAAATTGACCGGCTATGAGCGTTACGAAATCCTTCACAAAGCCTCAGAACTGATGGCGGAACGTGCGGATGATTTGGGGCGCACGATCACATTGGAAGAAGGCAAGATTCTCGCTGAGGGGCGCATGGAAGCTAGTCGTGCTGCAGAGATTATTGCACTTTCGGCTGAAGAAGCCAAACGGCTTTATGGCGAGGTTGTTCCGCTTGACGGTGCGCCGGGTGCTCACGGCAAATTCGGCTTTACCGTGCGAGTACCATGTGGTGTCGTTGTGGGCATAAGTCCCTTCAACTTTCCGCTGCACCTTGTGTGCCATAAGGTCGGGCCCGCGCTGGCGGCCGGAAACGCTATTGTCGTCAAACCTGCTACAGATACACCCCTGTCGGCACTAAGGCTTGTTGAGATACTCTTGGAGGCTGGCACACCGCCAGAAGCGATTCAATGTTTGACTGGCCAGGGCGGAGAAATTGGAGACGCACTTTGTGCTGACCGGCGCGTCCGGAAGATTACCTTCACCGGTAGCCGTGATATCGGCGAACATATTTGCCATGTTGCTGGGCTTAAACGAGTGACGATGGAGTTGGGTTCAAACTCCCCGCTCATCGTTATGCCTGACGCAGACCCAGAAAAGGTTGCCAAAGCTGCGGCGGCATCCGGTTACTCAAACGCCGGTCAGGTTTGCATCTCAACTCAGCGAGTTATTGCTCACGAAAAGATTTACGGCGACTTTCTCGACGCTTTCAAAGCGACAGTTGAAGGTATCACTACTGGCGATCCGCTCGATGAGCCTACACGTATGGGGCCGATGATCCGGGAGTCAGATGCCGTCCGAGTAGATGAATGGGTGCAAGAAGCTCTCGGTGATGGCGCTGAATTGCTCGCAGGTGGAGGAAGGAACGGCCAGATTTATAATCCTACAGTCGTCGCGAACGTGAAGCCAGAGATGAAAATCTCGTGCGACGAAATCTTCGGACCGGTTGTTGGAGTAACCCGCGTGGCGAATATTGATGATGCCATTGCACTAGCCAACGACACGAATTATGGATTGAGCGCCGGAATTTTCACCCAAAACATCGATTGGGCGATGAAGTTTGTGCGCGAGGTCGAATCGGGAAACCTGATGGTCAATTGGGGAACCCAGTGGAGGGCTGACTTGATGCCTTATGGAGGGGTAAAAGAGAGCGGCATGGGCAAGGAGGGTCCCAAGTACGCGGTGGAAGAAATGACCGAATTCAAGATGGCAATATTCCATCTTAGTGATTCGTAGAAGGAGCATATCTGCTTGTATAAATCTTGGAGAACCTTCCGCTTTAACTTTCTAAGTCTCTGAGCCGATTCTGTGGGTTCAGCCTTCGGCTGCCGACTGCTGTGAAGGCTATTCCTCCAGAGGTTGCCCATTACCAGTAAATCAATCTCGCAATTAACCACCTACCTTAGGAATAGTTTGCTATGACAAGGGCACGTTTTGTTTGCACGCTATGGATTGGAATTTTGTTTGCTGCTCACAATGGATCTGCCGACGATTATGCTCTGATTCTCGGCGGCGCCGGGGGAGAGAAATCCTTCTATGATGAGTTTTGGCGTGCCACTTCACGAATGCACAAACTACTCACGGACGAATACGGTTATTCACCTGAGAATATTAGCTTTCTCTTTGAGGATAGTGGAGAATTACCGGAGCTGGTTGATGGAAAATCGACAAAAACTAATGTCGAAAATGTGTTCGCCGATATGGCGCAGAAGGTACAGTCTACTGATCGATTGGTCCTCTTTATGATTGGGCATGCGACGAAAGCTGGACGTGGCCTAAAGTTTAATCTTACGGGGCGAGATTTCAGCGGCGTAGAAGTTGCAGATGGCATCAATCAGATTGCAGCGGAAGAGATGATTCTGATTCTAGGTTTCCCTTACAGCGCGCGCATAGTTCCGCAATTCAGCAAAGTAGGGCGAACGATTATTGTCTCGTGTTCATTCTATGAAGGGTATATGCGATCGGGATTCGGGAATATTTTCATCGACGCCTTTTCTGATGGAACCTCGGATACAGATGGAAATCAGGCTATCTCTCTGCTAGAAGCGTTTCTATACACCCAAAATCGAGTTAAAATCTGGTACGAAAAGGATGGTGCCGTTCAATCGGAACACCCGCACCTCGATGACAATGGAGATGGAATCCCCTCGCGCAAAAATGTGGCTACTGAGGCAGAAGGATTACTTGCGCACCAGACATTCTTCGGGAAACGGCGTTCACCGCTAATAATCCCCGCTGCATCGCCCGATTTCGGTACTTTCTCCGCTGATTCGGATGAAACCCAATCTATGTCCGGAGCTGAAGCGCTGGATGAGCGGAGCGGAGAAAAAATCTCCGAGACAACGATCCAATCTTTCGACAAACCTGCTAAGGTCGCATCACCAAGTCACAGTCCACCAATTCCTTATAATTTCATTTCAAAAGCTGATGAGCAACAAATCGAGATTTTGGTTACTGATACGAAAGCGACAGATGGCTATCCAAATGCCAATGCTGTCGTCCTATGGGAAGTTGAGGTATTGGACATCAATGAAGATGTGAGTTCTGTTTATTCAACGCGGCGCGTTGTAAAGATTCTTAACGAAGGGGGACACAAATTCGGTGGGGTTAGTATCCCGTACACGCGCGGCAATGACGATATCACTCTTCATCACGCCCGAACCATCGCGTCCAATGGTCAGGTGTTTGAACTAGATCGGCGAAAAATCGTCAAGGACATTCCTCCGCCAAGCGCGGTCGAACGCGGTTTGTTTGTCGATGCTCGTCTCATGCACTTCAAAATGCCTGAAATGTCCGACGGCTGCATCATTGATTACGCTTACTCCTCGAAAAATCGAGGACACATCATGCGAGATGAATTCTGGCGTCAGGTCTATTTCCAAACGTCCGCTCCGGTGCAATACTACCGCTTCACTGTTCATATCCCTAAAAAGAAAACGCTCTATTATCAGATCAATGGGCCGCAGATTGAGCCAGTGATAACGGAAAGCAACTATACGCGCACCTATACATTTGATGTGCGCGATGTGCCTCCATTGCATCAAGAAGTGTTCATGCCCGCCATCGAAGACCTAGCATACAATATCAGCATCTCGTCAATCGATTCTTGGGAGATGTTGGTTGAATGGTATGCAACACTCATCCGGGAGCAAGACTATATCACGCCAGAAATTGAAGAGAAAACAAAAGCGTTGCTGAAAGGGGCTTGGACTCGAAAGGAGAAAATTAAGCGACTTTACGAATATGTCACCGCAAACATCAATTATGTTGGGATTGAACTCGGCATTTGGGCGATTAAACCCCATCCGGCGCCCCTGATTCTCAAAGAAAAATATGGGGATTGCAAAGATAAAACGACATTGTTAAGTACTATGCTCGCTGCTACAGGTATTAGGTCATATCCTGTGTTAATCTCCGCTGGCGACTCCCGCAGTGTTATCCGAGAGATTCCGTCGCTCGCCTACTTTAATCACATGATTCTCGCGGTCGAAGAAAATGATGATGCGGATCTTATCTGGTTAGATTCGACTGTGGAAACCTGCGCATTTGGCGATTTCCCGGCAAGCAATCAAGACCGCTGGGCGCTCATCATCAATCCCGATTTTCTCATGGAGGACATTTCTGCGCAGAGTCGTTCCCACGCAGATCAGAGCAGTTTCAAGCATAAGAGAGATGAACATGAGACTAGTGAACGGATGACCAGTCGCTTATTTCGTTTTGCAAAAAGTCCGACATCACCGCCAGAACAAAATCTAAGGCGCACAATCACACAAATTCAGGTGGAAAGCGATCTCTCTGTGAAGTCTCTTCAAGAAATCACGGTGACGGGTGAGTTCAACATAATACTCCGAAGTAAATTGAGAAATCTTCGCCCCGTTGAGCGAGCAAAGTTTCTACACAAGTACCTGGAGCTTGACAATCGCGCCACATTAGATTCTTTTGAGATTGGCGATATTGGTATGATGAGTGAACGACTGAAGATTACGTTAAAATGGCACTGTTCCGACTACCTTTTTGCCATTGGTCGCCAATTTGTCCTAAAACTGCCGGTCGTCAAACATCCTTACGAATCCTTGCTGAGTGAACAGAGTCGGTCCTACCCAGTGACCCTCGGAAAAACGCTCACCCTTGAGGACGAAATTACCGTCAATTTGGCATCTCAATTTGTTGGGGACTCTGTACCGGACAATCGAGAGCTTCACAACAGCGTTGGATCCGTCCAGATGAACTACACAAAGTCTAAGCGCAAACTGTCAATGAAGCAAATTCTCCGTTTGCAGCAGGCTCTAGTTGAAGTTGATCAGGTGCCTGCACTCAAAGACCTCGTGAGGCTCGCTTCAAACAAGGGAACGAAACATATGGTGTTAATCCAGCCGTGAAAAAGTGGGCGCTGCAAATTCGCAGATTACGCATCAGGCAATCTGCATTACACATTATGTTTTTGCTTGTGCTAAGGGGTAAACCACATGCCAGCGACGGAAGAGATTCAAGCTATCGATAAACTAATAGGCGGCAGAGACTTAATTCTGAAACAGTTGAAAAAAGTAATCGTTGGTCAAGAGGGCATTATCGACCAGATTCTTATCACGTTCTTCGCGGGTGGACACTGCCTTCTTGAAGGGGTACCCGGCCTCGCTAAAACGCTGATGATTAAGACACTTGCACAGATTCTTAATCTGCAGTTCAAGAGAATTCAGTTCACGCCGGATTTGATGCCCGCGGACATTATAGGTACAGATGTTTTGGAGGAGGATCGGTCGACAGGTCACCGCGAGGTTCGTTTCATCCAGGGTCCAATATTCGCCAACATCCTGCTTGCCGATGAAATTAACCGCACGCCTCCCAAAACGCAAGCGGCACTGCTTGAAGCGATGCAGGAATATCACGTTACTGCGGGGGGAACACCATATCCTTTGCGACAACCATTCTTCGTGCTCGCAACACAAAATCCGATTGAGCAGGAAGGTACGTATCCGCTGCCAGAGGCGCAGTTGGATCGTTTTATGTTCAAGATTGTAATTAACTACCCCAGCGAAGATGAAGAGTTTGTTATTGTTTCGTCCACGACAAGCGTCAATGAACCTGAACTTGAGTCAGCACTCTCAGGCGAGGACATCATGGAATTAAACAAAATTGTCCGGCAGGTGCCTGCGGCTAATAACGTTATCCAATATGCGGTCAAACTCACGCGGGCGACCCGTCCTCACGACAAAAATGCCCCGGACTTTATTCAACAGTGGGTGAGATGGGGAGCAGGTCCTCGCGCTGGACAATCCCTTATCCTCGGTGCGAAAGCGCGGGCGATTCTACATGGGCGGTTCAACGCTTCGTGCGAGGACGTTAGATCGATGGCGCACGTCGTTTTACGGCACCGCGTGCTCACCAACTTTCACGCTGAAGCAGAAGGCATCAACTCCAATTCGGTAGTCTCCCACTTGCTGGACACTGTGCAAGAACCAACTGCCCAAGTCTAAGAGTTGCGTGAATTATTAAATCATTGCAGGCATAAAGAACGAATTGCAAAAAAGGATGAATATGGAAGAACTCACGTGGATTCAGACGATTGTCCTCTGGGTCAAAACTCACGTGATAGCGATTTTTGTTCTGTCCGCAATTACCCTGATTGTCAGTATTCTCAGCATCTTGGCATTAGTCATTTGCCTACCGGCAGATTATTTCACTCGTAAGAATCATATCAGCATTGTGTCAAACCCGATTCTTCGAATCTTACTGCGAATTCTGAAAAACATATTCGGTGTGATTGCGCTGTTCATTGGATTAATAATGTTAATAGGCCCAGGGCAAGGTGTACTGACTATCCTTGTGGGAGTAATTCTCTGCGATTTTCCTCGAAAGCGAAAAATTGAGCGCAAACTGATTGCACGCCCAGTGTTGCTTGCTTCAGCCAACAAGATTCGGGCGCGATTCAATCGTCCACCGATTCTGTTATATGGCAAGGAGGAAAACCTTAGTTAATCGAAACAACCGAATCCCGCCGTATTGCTCCACCGCAACATCCTTTTCCACAATTTCTAGCCTAAACATCATTCTTCACTACGAAAACAAAAGGCATCCTCGAAACACATTACTGTATTCTTCAAGGATGCCTTTGGCTGTATACCACTCAGATTCGCGTATCGGCTACTCTTCAGTCTCTGTTTTCGATTGCTCAACAATCTTTTGGGCAATTTCGTCGGGAACTTCTTCATAGCGTGAAAATTCCATGGTGAAGCTACCTCGCGCGCTCGTTATGGATTTAAGATCGATCGAATAGCGGAACATCTCCACCAGCGGGACGTGTACTTGGATGACCTGACGCCTGCCCGCCTGCTCCACTCCCATGACTCGACCACGTTTGCTGTTGAGATCGCCGATAACATCTCCCATGAACTGATCCGGAACGGATATGGTCACGTCCATAATTGGTTCGAGCAGAACCGGTCTTGCTTCGTTGGCTGCCTCCCTGAACGCAAAGGATCCAGCGATTTGGAAGGCGAAATCCGAAGAATCAACAGGATGGTGTTTACCATCGAAGAGATCGACTTGGAAGTCAACGACGGGATAGCCCGCTAGTATGCCTTGAGCCATTGACTCGCGGATGCCTTTTTCGACTGCCGGAATATAGTTTCGTGGAATGGAGCCGCCCACAATGTTGTTGAGAAACTCGAAACCACTGCCGCGTTCCAGAGGTGCAAGATTAATCCATACGTCTCCAAATTGCCCGCGTCCGCCCGATTGACGTTTGTATCGACCCCGTACGTTGGCTACGCGGCTGCGAATTGTTTCTTGATAGGGCACCTTTGGGATTTCTACCGTTGTTTCAAGTCCGAACTTGTCCTTCATCCGAGCGCGTATCACACTAATATGTACCTCTCCCATGCCGGCGACCAATAACTGTTTGGTCGTTTCGTTTCGCTCAATTTGAAACGCTGGATCTTCCTCCGACATTCGGTTGAGAGTCGTTATCAGTTTTTCATCATCCCCTTCGCGTGCGGGGTGGATTGAAAATGAAATCACGGGTTTGGGAAATTCAATGCCGGGGAGTTGAATCTTCTGCCCGACTTCACAGAGCGTGTTACCTGTCTGTGTCAGAGCCAGCTTAGGGACGACGCCGATGTCTCCCGCACCGATTTGCGCCGTGCTTGTCAGAGTTTTCCCGTTCATAAACGAAAGTTTTCCGACGCGCTCGTTCTTATCTTGTCCCACGTTGTAGACTTGCGAATCACCCTTGAGAATTCCGGAATAAACTCGGAAGAGACTCAGACGTCCTGCAAACGGATCCGCCAGTGTTTTGAAAACCATAGCCGCCATGGGCGAGTCAGAGGAGGGCTCTCGATTTGTCTCTCCGTCTACGCTTACAACCGGTTTTGCCTCAACTGGCGATGGGAAGCAGTTTATCAATATGTCCATCAGCGGTTGAACACCGATGTTGTTTATCGCAGAACCGCAGAGCACCGGGATGAACTGATTGGCGCGGATGCCTGCGCTAAGCCCTGTGAGGATTTCTTCTTCAGTTAGTGTACCTTCAAAGAACTTCTCAATGAGAACATCATCATTCTCCGCAGCAGCCTCAACAAGTTGTTCACGGGACACGTCCGCTTGCTCCTGTAAATCTGCCGGAATGTCCGCTTTCGCCGCTGGCTTATTTCCATTGGGTTCCGTGAATACTCCCATCTGAACTAGATCCACAACACCTGTAAAGTTGTCCTCTTTGCCAATCGGTGTCTGCAGCGGCGTCGTATTTGTTTCGAGAATCTCTCTGGTACTGGCTAGGGCGTTGTCAAAATTCGCGTTCTCTTTATCCATTTTGTTGACAAAAACCAGCCTTGGTAGCTCGTACTTATCGGCGATTTCCCAAACTTTCTCCGTTCCACCTTCAACGCCGGTTGTTGCATCAATCAGCACTACTATCGCGTCTACGACGCGAAGTACGCTATTAAGATCGCCGTAAAAATCTTCCGCGCCGGGTGTATCAATGAGATTGAGTTTGTGTCCCCTCCATTCGGCAATACACACAGAACAGTTAATTGTCGTTTTGCGTGCAATTTCGTCCGGGGCGTAATCGGCAACTGTGTTCCCATCATCCACTTGCCCCATTCGTTCAACTGCGCCTCCGTTGGAGAGTATCGCTTCAATCAGAGAAGTTTTCCCCGCGCTGGAGTGCGAAACAACCCCGATGTTTCGAATCTGTTCTGTTTCGTATTCATGCATATCCTTGGACCTATCTCCTTATCAATGGATTGACCTCACAGCGAGTGATTTTAGCACAGCGCGATAATAATTGCAAGAAAAAACCTCAGCGCGGCTGACCTCAGTTTTGCGAGAGGGGATATAGAGCTGGAATCGTAATATCCTAGGAGATACTTGTCGCCAACTCGTATTCATAGTTGGGAGAAGATTCGTTTCGACAAGAGGAATAGTGCACAGGAAAAAACACAGGATGGCGCGCCACGTTTGCAGAGTGGATTTGGCGGGGAGAGTACCTGCTTCCCAAGTTCTGAAGACGATTCAGCGGAGAACCAAGCTTTGATGGGAGGAGCGGAGCGTGCTGTTAGCTCGTTGCCCCTGCCGGCATAGTCGGCTAACACAAGCTAGTAACACGCTCTATTTGGAATGTTTCCAGACAGGTACCTAGAAGTAATAATGGATACCAACTGTTCCTGAAGTTGTAAAGTGTAAGTTTAATTCGTCATCTTCATATTCTTCTGCACTGAGTCGAAGGAAATTAATTCCAAACTCAAATGCAAAACCAAGATTTGGGAGATCGCTAAAAGAATATTCAACTCCCCCAACCCCTTCAAACCCTAAACCGCTACCACCGGAGATTTCTTCGTCATCTTCGCGTGCGCTTGCATCTGCGTAATTCAGGCCGCCCCCAAGATAAAGTCTGGCTCGTGACTTCTTCTGAACCGTGTACAAGAATCTGCCACCGAGCATGGTCATTGACGCGGAGATATCTTCAGTTGGTACAGAAAAACCCGCGCGCATAAGGAATCCCTGAAAACCTATCCCTGTTGGTGCCCAATACTTGGCACTGATACCACTAAGTGGAAAGGTACTGTGAAACCCGATTCCAAACTTCCCTGCACTATCATCTGCAGTCGCTTCGCTTGTGTGGGTATCTGCTAATGCCTCAGACGATTTGAGCCCTAAGCAACTAATGATTGTTACGAATGCCAATAAAGCGATGAAACAACAACTCTTCATTATGACTCCTCCTAATATGTGATCGAACGGAATTTATTCCGCACAATCCAGTTGAAAATAAACATACCCCTATCGTTTGAACGGGCTTGAAAAGGATTAAAGGTGAATTCGTTCCAATTGCGCTGAAGTAAAATTACTAGCGCTTATCTTGAAGAAAGCAATTAAGATGCCAAAACCGAATCTCGCGACATCGTAACATGGGGTTGGGGATACCAAGATTGTATGAGGGGATGCTGTTGTAGGAGTGATACAACTTCGTAGCACAAGTGTCACAAGTCAATGTTTAATAGCAAAGTGCAAGGAGGGGGAGAAGGTTAATTTTCGGTTTATTCAACTGTCTAGCGTTTGGGGGATAACCGTATGACAAAAACATAAGCTGGTCTAAAGTCACCGATAATGACGGGACCGTGACGTGTTGCAGTGTACATCAAAAAAAAGAGCACGGCTGGAGGGGATCTTTGTTGCCCATCAAGACCAACTCCACCGTGCTCCTAGCCGACTTGCCAACGCAGAGGTTCGATTCTGCTTGAAGCCCCACAAATATAGTGAAACCCAAACTACTGACTACTGAACTATGTTAGAAACTATAACCGAACTTAGAATACCAGAACGCGCCGTTAAATCCGAACGGACTGAATTGACCGTATTGGTTGCCAATATTACCGGACTTCGGATTTTCATCGGGATAGGTGTTGAGGAGATTCTGGACACCGAGCGTTATGATGATGCCGGAACTCGCTAGGTAACTCGTTTCCAGGTCATAAAGCACCTTGCCGGTATACGTTTCATCATCCTCAGAATCGTACCAATCACCGTAATAACTGCCCCGACCCAGCACGCTCCATTGGCTGGTTATAGATTGTGTTACCGTGAGACTCCCACGCTGTTTCGGCAGGTTCTCTTCCAATTCTTTGATCCGCAGGTCATCGAGCGTTACCGGATTGAAATCGGTAACCGTCGTCTCTGTGCGATTATAAACAGCGATGACATCGCCATTCGGTACGGGGACCGTGAGGACGACATCAACACCTTGGGTTGTTGTATCGAAGTCGTTAGTAAAGAATCGGAATTCCTGTAGGTTCGCCGCGCTGGTCACACCGGCCTTAAGCAACTCCACCTTCTGTTCTTCGGTCAGTGCAAAGTCTTGGGACAGGGCTAACCGGTCCTGCATTCGAATATCAAACAGGTCTATGGTAAGGTTTATGTCCCTCACCTCAAAGGTGAAACCGCTGGTGAAGTTTGTGGAGGTTTCTGGCTCAAGCGCCTTACCACCCACCAACGCAGCGGCTTTGTTAGTTGAAGGGATGGTTCCGTTATTGACCAAATCATCCTTGTCAAAATTGAATTCGGTGGTAACGTTGAAGGTGTTTTGTTGCCCTGGCGTCGGTGCCCTAAATCCAGTGCTATAACTGCCACGGAATTTCAGGACCATCTCGTCATTTCCGATCATACCGGCGTCTTCAAGGAAATCTGTAACGCCGACATTTGTGGCGACCTTATAGTTGAAGGTCTGTCCGAAATCTTCAAAGTCTTCACCTCGGACAGCAACACCGACCAACCAGTGCTTATGCGGTCTAATTTCGCTTTCCAAATAGGCGGCAACGTTGGCGCGGTTCCATTCGCCCGCGGTAAGTTGACCAAATCCTGAAAATCCGTTGGAGGCAGCACTGAAGCCTTGGCCCGCCAACGGACCAATTTGATAGGATTCTCTTTGGCCCTCAACCACTTCAAAACCCTCGTTTCGATATTCCAGCCCCGAAGCCAGGAACAGCATGTCGCTAAGCTCGTGCGTCACATCAAAGTTAAGGTTGTAATCGGTCTGGATGTAGTCACCCGGATTAAAATCGGTCGGCGTATCCGGACCAAGCGAGGCGTTGACGGTGTTGTAGATAAAGAAATCGGCATGGTGCCGTCCAAAATAGGCACTCAAATCCCAGCCTAATCCTGAGGTAAGCATCGCTTCCAAAGCGGTGCCTTTAAGCCCGATGAGAACAGAGCTATCCACTGCGTCTGCCCCAAATCTCGGTGTGAACCCGCCCGGGAACATCTCCTGGAAGGTGAATAAATTGGGATCTGCAAAAACCTTTGCCAACTCCTCCGGGTCAGGCTTATTGTCGGTGATGGGGATGTTGGGATATTCCCCTCCTGCCAAATTCCCAACGAGCAAAGTTTCACCCCCGTCAGTGCTAAACACGCCGCTGCGGGTATTGGGATTTCGGAAATAGAATCCGCCGTCGACTCGTTTACTGGCATAGTTGGCATGCCCATAGAAATCAATGTTATCCGTGAGGACGCTCCCATAGTTGGCGAAGAATTTAAGGTCTCCTTCTGTAATGGGTTGTCCCCAAATTTGCGCCGGGTTTCTCACGTTGATATTGCCAGCACCCTCTAAATCTATGGCATCATCTCGTTGTACGGAGCGGATAGTCGGGTCTGAACCGCCATATTCCAAGCTCAGATTTGCCCAAGTTTCCTCGCTACCCAAACCGATATTGCCAGCGACTGCGTAGGAACGACCATCCCCATACTGATAAATACCAGGTTTGAATTCAATGGAGCCGCCCTCATGGCTGTCTTTGAGTTGGAAGTTCATCACACCTGCGATGGCATCGGAACCATATTGGGCTGCTGCACCGTCCCGTAGTATCTCCACCTGTCTCAGCGCGATTGCTGGGATGGCAGACAGGTCAGGTCCCTGTGCGCCATCAGCCAAGCCATTGCCTAGCCAGTGAATCACCGCCGCACGGTGACGCCGTTTATTGTTGACAAGCACCAGTGTGTGGTCCGGCGCCAGTCCTCGTAAATTTGCAGGTCGAACAACCGTTCCCGCATCGCTGATTGGCTGGATGTTGACATTGTAGGAAGGCACCAAGTTTCTAAACATGTCTTGTAAATCCGTGACACCTTGCTTGGCGAGATCATCACCGCGAATGGTGTCAACCGGCACCGCCGAATCAATGACAGAACGGGGTTGCGCTCTTGAACCGATTACCACTTGTTCTTCGAGCTCAATGACTGGCGCACCAGATTCCATATCTTCTTCTGAATCCTGTGAATCCTGCGCGAGGGCAACCAGCGAGTCGCTCAACAAGAGCAACACCGCGAAACCGAGCGCGAGGACAAGGGGTTTAAACCAAAATTTGTGTTTCATAATAGAGACATTCTCCTAAATGTAGTGACAGATGTTTTAATCTAGTGAGATTGCTGCCACCACGAGGGTGGCCGCGAGTTTCCATTTCAACATTGACATACTTCTTACGAATAAAATGATACCATTTGAACTCCACGTTATCAATCCTAATATCAACATTGTTCGACAAATCGCCGGGCAACACATTGGCACCGGCTCAAAATTCTCTAGCTCGACTTCCCCCATTGGAATCGTCAATCATTATAGCATAAAAATAACACAATTATAACAAAACAGAAAAAATATATGACTTATGCAGTCAAACACCTTTCCCCCTTGATAAGGGGGGTTGCCCTTCTGCTCCTGTTAGGAGGGACATCCCTGTCCCGACCTTCGGGACTAGGAAGCTAAGCAGGACTATCGCCCTCCCTATTCGGTCGGTTGATCCTACAGATATTGTCATCCCATTGAGTGTTCCACTCCGTAAGTCCTGAAATAAAAATTCTGTGAGTCTGAAACAAAAAGATGCCGCTTACTTTGTTTTGAGTGTGCCCCATGTTGTGGCGAGTTTGCCTGTGGGAGAAACCGTGAGCACATTACCTAACCCATCCTCAAAAATGGTCTCGATTTCATCGTCAGTCAGTGCAACGCTGAAGACTACAAGCTGGTCAATGTCGCCGTGGAAGAATTCGGTCGGACCGTTGTCTATTCTGGCGCCGATTCCTAATGTGTCAACCGTTGTATCCTCATTATGCAGACGGGACCAATATTGGAAGGGACCATCAATCTTTGCACTAGCTTTTTCTTCACCGTTCGCGTAAAGTCTTGCCTTGTCCTCCCAGTCGACGGAAAATGCAACATGAATCCACTCACCGAGCGGCACATCCTCGACAGGAATCAGCAAACAACCTGCGGGGTTGACATCGCAGTTGGGAACATTACGCTCCATTCTCAATTCAATTCCGCCGTTACCAGCGAGTTCGCCCAGAAAGTAACCGCCCCAACGCCAGCAATTGTAGATTCGCTGCCATCCCGACCGCGCTTCGACCTTGACCCACACGGAGACGGAGAAATTTTGTGGCTCATTGAATTTGAAAGGTTTTGGATCAACTTGCATAAAGCTTTTGCCGTCGAAACTCATCGCTTTTTTGAATTTGCCGTCTACCAATTTCGGGTCGCCTTTGAGTTTCCCGTTATGCCCGCCGACGGAATCTTGCGTACCGTCACCCTGATCGAAGTCCCAACGTGAGACAACGTCATCAAATGCAATCTGGGAATACGAGAGACCGCTAAACATCAGCCCCATGACGATTAAACTGAATAAGGTGCGTGTTGTCGAGATAGCTTTCATTTCAATATTCCTCCACATTGGTCAGCAGATTCATTCCTCAATGATAATTTCTAACGAGATTTATCGGTTTAGAGACGCCAATCATTATAGCACATATCAAAGAAAAAGAAAATAGAGGAATTGAGCGTTTTATGAGAGATACGGTGGTGCCACCTGTACCTCATCGCTTGCCGGCACCCGCTAACCTTTCGCGAAGTTCGAGCGCCCACTGCATCGCAGTCAGCATCCCGCCTGGGTCGGCTTGTCCGCGTCCGGCAATGTCGAACGCGGTGCCGTGGTCGGGCGAGGTACGGATATACGGCAGACCGAGGGTCACATTGGCTGCTGAACGCGGTGCGATGAGTTTGATCGGTATCAGCCCCTGATCGTGATACGGTGCGAGGACGACATCGAATTCGCCCGCATACGCCCGCGGATACAGGCTGTCGGCGGGAAACGGCCCCGAAACGAGGATGCCTTCAGCGACGCAGTCGCAAACAGCGGGTGCGAGAACATCCCGATCTTCGTTTCCGAACATACCGCCTTCACCCGCATGGGGGTTGACCGCTGCTACGGCAATCCTTGGTCGGGGATATGCAAATCGGCGGAATTCCGCGTCAATGAGCCGAATCAGTTTCCGGTAAATCGACCGAGATAGAGACGCGATTGCGTCTACCACCGACAGGTGCGTTGTCGCCAGGACCACCTTGAAGGTCTGGGTGAAGAATGACATCGCTACCTGCTGCGCACCTGCGTCGCGCTTGAGAAACTCCGTGTGACCAGAAAACCCGTTCCCAACGGCTTGCTTGCTGAGAGGTGCAGTCACCATGGCGTCGATGTCACCGGACCGGGCATCTCGGCTTGCGGCTTGAAGCGCGATCAGGGCGCGTTGTCCAGTCTGAGCAGAGACTGCGCCCCAAGCGGTCGCGGTGCCGTTACCGGTCGATCGGAGCCAAAGGCAGCCCGCTTCGGTGCGGCAGTTGTCCTCAAGGACAGCCCATGGGAGGTCCGGTGCAAAACAATCTATGTTTTGCTTGAAGTCGGCGGTATCGGTATAGAGAATCCACTCTGCCCGTGATAGTAGCGAAGGCAACGCCCCAAGAACGACTTCGAGCCCGATTCCCGCGGGGTCGCCGCCAGTAATGCCGATTTTCATGCGCTCTGTGGCAGTCTAACCTTCGGCTGCCCTTTCCATGTGTTTAATGTTGCGCTCTAGGACGGTCGGTGTCGATCCAGCGCGTGCCGTGACTATTGGAATCCGGTTTTGCAGCTGCTTGCGATAATGTTGCTCACGCTCCAACTGCCTGAAAGTTCGGGTGTCCTTGCGTTATCGTGCGGACGCCGACGCCCGCGCTGTACCGGCTGCAGACACTTTCCGCGCGACACTTCGCTACGTCAACTCTTGCTGCTGTGGTTTTTATGCGACTGCGTACAGTTTATGCAAGACCGCGGCGCTAGCAATTTTTCGAGATTCGCAATGCTTGTCAAACAGGAAGTCAGTGTCTTTAAAATTTTCATCCGATACATCAACGGCGTTGTCTTCTCGGTCTTCAGTCGCCTCCTCGCTTGCCGCCGAGGTTGTGCTCGCCCATAAGGGAGGTTACAAGCGAGATCTCAGAAAAGATTGCCGGTCCCTATCGCCACTAATTATACCATATCGCCCACGAAACGTGCAGACTCCGAAGGTGGACACGTTCTTCAGAACAGCCGGATCGCCCGCGTGGATATGTCCTATCTGCGTCATTTTGTCGCGTCTTTCATTGCCTTTTTCATCAGCACAGAATCTAGAACATTCGGCGTTGAAACGAGGATGGGAGTTTTCGGCTGGTTTGGGTTCGTTCCGCAAAAAACATTCGGACGCTGGTAGCATAGCAGCACGCACTTCGGTGGCATGTCCGTTGCCCTATTGCGGCAGATGCAACGCATGTGCAATCACACTCCATTGGTACAGAAGTCTACTAGCCACTGACCACTAGCAACTAACCACTGGGGTACCCTTTCAGTCCGCTTTTCATCGCGGTATGGAATGTTACCGACCTCGCGTAGAGAATCGTAGATCGGATAAACGTAGTAGGAATCTACATTTATATGTTTCTTGTGTTATCATTGCACATACTCCACTCTGTGTCAATGGAAAACTGTTTATGTGCGACGGGTTCAGTCGTCGTGGGTATTTAGGAGGTTCTTATTCGCATTTTCGAAAATGTTCAGTTTTGCCCTGTAAGCCAGTATATCGTGTGAAACGTCTTACCAACCTGCCGAAAATCGAGCTTGGATCGCCCTAATATGCCGCTACAATGCCCATGCAAATGCGCCAATCCTCCCTAAAACAATCCGCTGATCCGCGCTGGATCTGGATTTCACGCTGCGATCGACTTTTCCCTTCCGTTTTTCCGAGTTGCGCTGCCAGTTTTTCCTCCAACGCGCGCCGCCGCGTGGTGTTGATGTTGCCGAGGAATGCGCTGTATTGGATGCGTTCTAAGCCGTAATCGAGACAGATGTCCGCTATCTTTTTGCGGATACGGTCTTTTACGATGTCGTAGATGACGTAGGTGCGCATGGTATGTAGAAACCGAGTTCATAAAAAAAACTGTATTAGTCAACGAGATGGTTTCCACACCGTATCGCTTCCGTGGATTGACAACTTCATCGGTCAAGGCTTGGATTTGGCAATCCAAGCCAAGCGGGAAATAGCTATAAGTGCCTCACATCTCTTCGTTGTAAAGTTTTTCATTTTTTCTGCGTCTTTCCGGATTTTACGACGGAGGTTTTTGGGTTCGAGGACTTCGGCATGAGATCCGTTTGTTAAATCCGTACGGACTCAATTGAATTAAGGCTTGACAAAACAAGCTATATTAGATTACAATATGGTGTGGCAGAATCAGGGAAACTGAAGTTTATGTGCTCTTGCGCCAGCGGGCGAGTGGTGGAATGGCAGACACAATGGACTTAAAATCCATCGCCTATAAACGGGTGTGAGGGTTCGAATCCCTCCTCGCCCATTCGTGTCCTTTACAAAACTTGACGCAGGGTAGAGCAGTCTGGTAGCTCGTCGGGCTCATAACCCGGAGGACGTGGGTTCAAATCCCACCCCTGCAATCATGAGGGAAATGCGCTCAGAGAGCGCGTTTCCCTTTTTTCGCTTATGCCGGTGTAGCTCAGTGGTAGAGCACACGACTCATAATCGTGCTGTCCGGAGTTCAACTCTCCGCACCGGCATTATCTTATTGAAAAGCGCAATACCTCTTCTAACCGCAGGGAGCTGGTACAAGCACATTGCCACTTCCTGCGGTTTTTTTGGCATTGACAGGGCAAGTCATTTTTCGCGCAAGGCGTCCTTGATTTCAGCGATGACCTCTGGATGCGTTTCCACCTTTGACTGCGCCTGTAATGCTGTTTTCGCAGCCCTGCCGCCGATTTGCCCCAGTGCCCAAGCTGCATGTCCGCGCACCAATGGCTCATCGTCATTCAGTGCCCTTTTGAGCGCAGGCACCGCCGATTGATTCTTCCAATTTCCGAGTGCAACGGCGACATTCCGCAAAAATCCCTTCCGCTTGGCTCGCTTGATTGGGCTGTTCTTGAAGCGTTTGCTGAACTCTTCTTGAGTCATGTTCATCAGCGAAAGTAGTTTGGGAGCAAGATTTCCCTTGCGCGGGTAGAAGCCGCGTTCCTGTGTCGGTTTTGCATTGCTGTTCCAAGGACAGACTTCTTGGCAGATATCGCAGCCGAAGATAAGATTGCCCATTTGCGGGCGAAGTTCTCGTGGGATGCTGCTTTTCAACTCGATGGTGAGGTAGGAGATGCACAGCCGGGAATCGAGAAGGTTTGGGGCAATAATCGCGTCCGTTGGACATGCCTCTATGCAAAGTGTACATGTGCCGCAACTGCCGCGCGGGGGCAGGAAATCGTAGTCCAATTTGACGCTGACAAGCAGTTCCGCGAGAAAGTACCAGGAACCCGATTGCCAGTTAATCAGGTTGGTGTTCTTGCCGATCCAACCGATTCCCGCCTTCTGAGCGTATTCACGCTCAAGAATGGGCCCCGTATCGACATACACTTTGCTTTTGACCTGTTTCTGTGCATGCTCTTTTATAAACTGAGCCAACCGACGCAATTTATTGTAGATAATGTCGTGGTAATCCGTTCCCCAAGCATATCGGGAGATTTGCCCCCGCGATGGATTGACGGGGAGCGATGCAGGCGGCTCGACCGTATAGTAATTGACCCCTAACGTGATGATTGATTTGGCTTCAGAGAGAAGATTCCGGACATCCCGTTTAAGCGGCGAATGTCTTTCGAGATAACGCATTTCCCCGCCGTAGCCGCTCTCCAACCATCTCTCATAGCGATCAATTGTCTGACTGGGTTCAGCCGGTGTTATACCCACAAGATCGAACCCGAGTTTATGAGCGCAATCTTTAATTGGTTCTGTCGAACTCATACACATAATAGCCCTATCTTGGAAAGGTCGCTCAAGGTAGATTGTTAGTCAAGCCTGTCTCATCAACGCCTCTTTGCAGGAGGTCAATTTTGATTGAGCGCGGTTACTCACTGCACAATGGAATCGTCCCCATACAAGTGTCCGAATTTGGTTGATTGACGACTGCTATCACAACTAAAAACGGTATGCGTCATGCAACCGAAGGTCGAGGAGGTAATTAGAAGATAGTAAGGGAGAAATTGGACAATCGGAAAAGTAGAAGCAGTTGACAAGCAAGATTTGAATGTGTTACTATGCACGACGCAAAATCACTGGTGGGAGTGTGTAATTTGTCGGAGATATACGGACTTATCGTTCTGATGCTGATACATGGCGGTCTGGCACTGTGGGTTTACAACGATATCAAGCTTCGGGACAGATCGATGCTTTGGATTTTGGGCATCCTTCTCGTGCCAGAGGCTTTTTTCCCTCTCTATTTTTGGAATCGAGCGCCTGAACTTATCTGGACATGCCGCGATTGTCACCGGAATAACCGCGCCACATCACGCCAATGCAGGTACTGCAATCGCTCTTACACAGTTGAAGAAACGGCTTCGATATTACACGGGCATTTCGAACCGTCGGATTCCATTGTCATCATCTTGGTTACTCTACTGGTTCACCGGTTTGCGCTGTATACAGCGATTGGAATTGCGGAGGGTCCAGACAAGTTGGCGCAGCCTCAAGACATCGCTTCCTTTATTTCGACCCTTCCACCCTCTCACCTTTGGATTATTGAGCTGATTGTGGGGAATATTCTGATTTGGTTATGTCTACACTGCGTGACTATGCGTTATCGCAGACCACTTGCCGCCGTGGGGTTGAAATTCAGCGGCGATTTCAGGATTTTTGGTTTGCCTTTTCTACTTGCTCCGATTTTGATGTTAATCTCAGAAGGCGGAATGCAAGGGATAGTGGGATTAAATCGTATCTTGTCGTCCAAGGCACTAGAATCTCTTATCCAAATGGAACAGCAGCGGCAGGCAATCGGCATGCCAGAACATTTTGGCGATGCGTCTGTCATCCTTATGGGTTTTGTCACACTTATTCTGACGCCAGTTGGAGAGGAGATGTTGTACCGGGGGATTATGTACACCGCTTTAGCCAATCGATTCGGGGAGCAAAAGGGGCTTCTGCTGAGTTCTCTCTTGTTCGCCCTCCTCCATGGATCTGTGCTTCGTTTCATCCCATTGTTTGTCATGGGGCTCGCCCTTGCCTTGCTATCTGTTAGAACAAAGTCAATTATCCCCGCTATAATTACGCATAGTTGTGTGAACCTGATTTCGGTTGTCATATGGTTCAGGTAATCCACGAGCGAGGACGAAAAGGCATTTTGCACGTCGCTAGGATGCACGCGGATAAGCACCCAGAATTTTTACCAGCACACACAGCTCTACAATTTCTGCGAGCGCCGTTCGGACGTTTTCAACTTCGGCATGTTCATCAAAATCAACAAAAAAAACGTACTCCCAAGCTTTTGTTCGAGCGGGCAATGATTCGATACGGCTCATATTGATTTTATGGCGCTCCAAAACACTAAGGACTTCATACAGTGCGCCAATTTTGTCTTTGATGGCGAAGAGGATAGATGTTCGGTCGTTTCCACTTCTTTGCGCAGCCTGTCGTCCAATAACCAAGAAACGCGTTGTATTGCTTGGATCGTCCATAATTGACTCGCTCTCGATTGGCACTTGGTAAATTTCTGCTGCTAGTTTACTAGCGATTGCGGCCGCACCCTGTTCGTCTGCGGCTACTCGTGCAGCCTCAGATGTGCTCGCGACTTCAATCTGTCGAACGCCTTCCAAGTTTTGATGTAGCCATTTGCGGCATTGTGCGAAAGGCTGAGGGTGTGAATAAACTTTAGAGACTGCATTCTTGGTAGATTTTGAGAGCAAGTTGTGATCGATTGGGAGGAAGATTTCGGCACAAATCTGCAATTGCGTATGCTGAAACATCTCTAAAACATCACGGACGCTACCATATGTCGAATTCTCGATTGCGACGACACCGTAGTCGGCTCTGCCGGCTTCGACCTCAATAAAGATATCCGTTTGAGGCGTTCTCGGGATGAAATCTGCAGATGCACCGAAATGACGTAAACTTGCAGCGTGTCCAAAACTACCAACGGGTCCGAGGTACGCGACGCACAATGGCTTTTCCAGGGAACGGCAAGCCGAAATAATCTCGGTGTAAATCGTCTCTAGGGCATGAAGAGGAAATCCATCCCGGTTCCGGGCTTTCAGGCGAGCCAGAATCTCTTTTTCGCGGTGTGGAACGTAAACACTCTCAGTTCTTGCTTTCGCTTTGAAGTCTCCGACCTTTTTTGCAATCTCCGCCCGACGATGCAAGAGCTCCAAGATTTGATCGTCAACTTGATCAATCTGATTTCGATAGTCTTTCAGATTCAACAATAGACATCTCCAACGGGCGTAATGTAGGAATTTCGAATGTATCGCGCATTACGATTCATTTGTTAGCGACCGCACTGCAGCAATCATCTCCTCATCTGACGGATTATTTTTTACCATCTCAATAAACTCGTCACCACTAAGCTTGTGTTCCTCCAGGAACACTCCTTGATCCATTGGTCACGGGTAAATGTAGTCGCCGATTGTTCCGTTCAACTTGGCACGTACTTTATCAGTAATCCGTGCTAGCCACGGAATACCCCCGATGATCAAATCACGGTGACGTGGTTTCCAGTCGAGTCCCATTTGATTCACCTCCATCTTCGGTATTAGGTGCTACTGTGCATTTGCGTCCAACTGTTTCAAGCTTTGCTCCAGCAGATTGTGATAGCGTCCGTATTCAGCCCAGTCGCCCGTCTGTCTTGCTGCTTCCGCTTGTTCAAAATAGTGGTTTGCATCTTTTGCCAACTCCGAAATTGAGACTTGATGCGAGGTTTGGGCGGGTACGTCCGCTTCGTCTCTGCTCTGCTCGGCAGTTTCGAGCGTCGAACTGCGTGCATCACTCTGAACGGCTACGGGCGAGCGGGTTGCCACGGATCGCCCAAACATCTTGACCAACGCTTCGTCAAAACTTGCGCCCCAGACGACGTTTTCTTTGTAGCCGATGACGACACGACGCAGTTCAGGGATTGCCGAATCCTCATTCTCCGATTGAATGTAGATTGGCTCAACATACAATAGGGCGTTGTTCATCGGGATAATTAACAAGTTTCCACGCAACACGCGGGATCCTTCCCTATTCCATAGGCTGATCTGTTCGGAGATTTCAGGCTTCTGGGTAATGAAATTCTCGACCTGCATTGGTCCCGGTGCAAGTTTTCCCTTCGGAAAGCGATAAACCAGCAGTTGACCGTATTGCGGCAGATCGCATCTTGCGGCAAGCCAAGCGGTGAGATTCAACTTACTCTTTGGTGTGAAAGGCAGCATGAGCATGAATTCCGCTTGTTCTTCGCCCGGTAGTTTGATGACAACGTAATAAGGTGCAACTTCTTGCTCATTTGATATCAGCGGCTGTAGACCCGCTTGTTGGGCAGCGAAGGGACTGGGAGGAGTCACCGGCTGAGTACGCGGTCGTTCAGTTGTATCGTAAACTTCTTTACCGATCTCCCACGGGTCCTCTTTGGCGTAGAACGTGGTTGAATCCTTCATGTGATACTCTTGATACATCCGCGCTTGAATGAGGAACATGGTGGTCGGATAGCGGATGTGCCCTTTGAGATTGTCAGGCATGGCGTCGAATGATTTGAAGAGATTCGGAAACATACGGCTGTAGCATTCGACAATGGGATCGTTTTCGCGATCCATCAAATAGAAATTCACAGTGCCATCATAGGCATCAACCGTCACTTTAACGGCATTGCGAATATAGTTTCCGTCCCACGGTTGTTCACCGCCCACGATACGGCTTGCTGCGAGTCTTCCCTGCCGCTCTTCAATTGTCGCCCGCATTACATCTGGCATTGGCGCGGAGTAAGGGTAGCGTCTCGTTATCGTGTAGGCGTCAATCATCCAGATAAGCTTGCCGTCGTGTATGACTGCATAAGGATCTTTATCGTACCGCAGGAAAGGTGCGATTTTTTGAACACGCTCTTGGATATTCCGATGGTAGAGCACTCGACTTGTAGTTGAAATTGCTCCAGGTAAGATGAACTTCAGTTCGTTGCTAAATTTCAGCATGTATACGAACCGGCGCAAGAAGGAGGAGAGTTTGACTCCTCCCTGCCCAGTGTACGAATATTTGGCATAGCTCTGTCCGGGCTCAGGGTAATCAAACTCCAGTTTTTCATTGCGGTCTGGATGGATAATAACGTAATTCGGTGTAAGTTCTCCGTAGTAGATACGTGGTCCTGGCGCCTCATCAAACAGATATTCCGTCCATTCGGTTGCGTAATTGACTGGAATATTCTTGATGTACATCCTGGGTTTTCCATCAACAATCTCATTGACGGGACTCATCACGGCGCCATAGCCGTGGGTATAGACGTAGGTCCGCTTATACCAATCTTCACGCCGAAGTTCGTTCAAATCCAGTTCACGCGTAGAAAGCATCACCTGACGCGGTTCGCCGTTTCCCATTGGGTAGCGATCTACGTCTACGTCGGCAAAATCATACTGACGGCGCAACTCTTGTAATTGGCGGAACGTGCGCCGGAGAGGGCGCCAATCCCAAAGCCGAACGCTGTTAATGACTGCGGTATTTTCCTGATTCGTAATCTCCTCGTAGGACAATTCGCCTGTCAAGGGATACTCTTCTTCTGTCACGGTGTTATCTTCAAGGTCATACGCATGCAGGGTTGCCTTTATGTTATAGTTAATGTATTTAGCTTCAAGGTCCTGCTTATTGGGCTCAACCTTCAACCGTTGGACGAGACTGGGGTAAACCTGTCC
Source organism: Candidatus Poribacteria bacterium (assembly GCA_965198175.1). Lineage (GTDB taxonomy): Bacteria > Poribacteria > WGA-4E > WGA-4E > PCPOR2b > JAPPKS01. Next base: position 2,976,921 of record OZ240245.1, on the reverse strand, counting down.
AAAGAATCCAACGATTAGAAGGATTACAACGCCTCCGACAGCGGGCGAGATTCGGCGCAAAAAAATGCTGATTAGGAACACCAATGCGCAGATGACTGAGAGCACCAGCAATATCTTCAGCACAATCAGGCGCGCTTGTATCGCCGCATACCCACCGCCGCCACGGACAACATCGTTCGTAGCGTATAGAAGGTCGTACATTATAAAGCGGTAGTTCCAAGCGCGAAACAGGAGTGTCAACCCGATCAGCACAAAAAGGTGTGTCTTAACGCGCTGCTGGGGCTCAAAGCGGTTTTTCTCACTAATCAGCGAGCCGTGAAAGAAGTAGAGTACAGCCGAAAAAAGTGTCAGCAGCAGAAACAGCCCAACTAAGTTGCCGCAAATAAAGCGTGCAAACGGCATTCTGAAAACGTAATAACTGGCGTTTTTATCAAAGATTGGATCGCGGGATGGCGCGATTAAAACGGCTTTTTCCGTCGTGCTGAATTCGAGGGGGTGACTCAACGTAATCTTGGTTAGACCATCGCTGGCACTATTTATCGAAACAACACTTGCTTCGTGGCTTTGATTCTCCTGCTCAATGACAACCTTATCGCCCACTTGAAGTCCCTTAGCGTCGACATCCAACTGAGAGATAAAAACTTCTGAGGTGCCATGTTCGGCAGTTTCGCTTAGGGAGGTCGCCGATTCGAAGGGGAGTTCGTCTGCATTGAAATAGCGAAGGGCGATTTCCCAGCGATCCGTCGCTGAATATCCCATAAGTGCGCTAAACGCAATAGCGAGAAGTGCCAATACTACGTAGACCATTTTGCGGAGATCGAAATCGAATTCGCCGCTAATTGGGATAGATTCAATAAGGGTTGGGCTTAGCTGAGAGGGTGTGAAACGCCAAATTAGATAGAGGTTGACGAGGAGGATAACGAGAAAGAAACCGCCGACAGCGACACCCAATGCAACTTTCGTCAATAAAATCTGTGTATAGACTGAAACGTAGCCGACCATATCAAACCAAAGGAGATTGGGGTAAATATTGACGAAAATTGCAATGAGTCCGGCGATGACCGCTAATACAGCGGCGAGAATAATGAGTCGTGTTAAACGTGATTGCATGTTTACCTACTTTCAATTAGTGGCTAATGCGATTTGTGAATTCGCAATGTAATTTCCCCTTGGAGGCTCGAAGGGCTTGTAAACCTTTCGAGTCTTCGAAGAGAAGATGAAGTCTAAACCAGTACAGCAGCCAAAATCTAAAACGCTTGGCTTAGCCCGAAGTGGAACATTGTGTCCGGATCTACCTCAGCGAGGTCTGTTCGACGTGCCACATCAAAATCAAGAGAGAAGAATCCAAGTTGTAATCGGAGTCCAATGCCAATTGAAGCTTTGACATCATCAAGGCGGTAGCGTTTTTTTTCTTTATGGAAGACGTTGTATGGGTTGTCACGGTGTAGCGCCTCCGACCAAACCGTGCCAAAGTCAGAGAAGACAATCCCACGAATCCCACCAATTGCCCAAGGGAAGGGCCAACCAAACCGCAACTCGTCAATGAATGGAATCCGTATTTCGAAGTTCAGTAACCCCATGCGTGTACCGATTAGGTCCTGATAACGATATCCTCTGAGCGTATCAATGCCGCCGAGATAAAAGAGGGAATTATCTGGGCCAAAACTGCCCGCCAAAAGCAAACGAGTTGCGAATGTTGAACGTCTGCCAAGCTTAAAATAGCGGCGCGCGTCGAAGATGAGATTCGTCAGTTGAAGTTCGCTTCCTAACGCCCGGAACGACTTCTCAAAGGTAAGTTTATAGCGGGTGCCCGAATGGGGACCAAACACTTTCCACATTGTGGAGTCGCCGACGAGAGAAAGTGATCCGAGAAAGAGGATGGCTCGATTATCGTCAAGTCTACGCGCCGAGTCTGGCTCAAAATTGAAGGAGAACGGAGTGGAATACATTAAGATGTGCATGTCCATACGACGATAGCGATTGAAGGGATAGCTCATGAATCCCATTAAGCCCGTCGTGCGTTGTAAAATGCCGCGGCGATCGCGTGTCGTGCCCAAAAGGTGATATTCATGGTAGTTGAAAAGGGCTGCACCAATATCGCTACGACGTGCGAGAAAGCCGTATCGTAGGATGAAATCCGGCGCGAGGAAGCCTGACTGATTTATCAAACTTGCTCCCAAGCGATGATTGCCCATCATATCGCTTGCGATGAACTCTGTCGTGTTGCGCAAAAGACCGTCGGCGCCCATGTTAAAGTTCGTAAAAATAGCGTCTAAGGAGATGTTGGTATCGTACTTTCGGCGACCAATCCGGCGGGGAGATGGGGTGGAAGACTCCGCAACAATCGGCTGGACATCCAAAGGCGGCATGTCAATCTTTTCATTCATTGCCTTCGCCACATCCATGAGGTATATATCCTGTCTGCCGTTTTGGTACGCTGTAAAGACAATACGTTTCTGATCGGGGTCAAGGCTGGGATTGAAACAACCTGTGATAATACTTGTCAATCGCGTGAGTTCCGTTCCATCGGGCTTAATTGTGTGCAGATCATAGACACCGTGCAGGTCTGAGCAGAAGATTAGTTTCTCCGCATCAGGTGCCCAGTTCGGACTCACGGCGTTGTGTTCGCCGTAAGTCAACTGGCGCTGGCTGCGACCGCTCACATCAATGATGATTAACTTGTTCTTGCCTTCGCGTTCCGAAGAATAGATGACTTCTTCCTTCGTTGGGTGCCATGATGGATGGTTGTCATTGAAGGGATCGTTAGTCAATCGAGTAATTTCCCCGGTTACTAGCTCAATGACATATAAATCTGCTTGTCCGTCGTTTAATGCAGCACAAACGATGCGGTCGCCAGTTCCATCATAGCTTGGTGAATAAGCTGCATCGAAGTCGAGTTTGAGGCGACGTTTTAGCTTTTTAGTGATAATATCAATTTCCAGCAAATAGTCTGTTCCGTGATGCTTAGCAATGCACAAAATGCAATCGCCATCAGGCGACCAGGCAATCCCACTGCCCTCCATGCGGAGATCTTCATATTTGCTCCCAAAGAAACGTTTGCTGATTCGGTCGAGTCTTTTCCCGGTCTTTGCAGACATGAGGACAATTTCCCCAAATCCGTCACTGCCTGTGATGTAGGCGATAATGTCTCCACTGGGGGACCAAACCGGCTTGACGTTACTGGAATATCGGGATTCTTCAGTCAGGTTCTTGGCAATGGTATCCGGCGTATCCTTATGCTCAACCATGGGCCAATATTTCTTCTGTATCACCCGACGCCAACTTTTATCGAACTCTTCGAGGCCTATTCCAAGCACATTTTTGAAGGCTATGTCGAGGTCTTTTGTTCGGATGTGTCTCAACTCATGCATGATCTGCCCCACTTTGTCTCGCCCATAAGTTTCCACCAAGTAATCGACCGCGGATTGACCCATCTTATACCCAAGAAAGACGTGTGGACCAAGAACACGAAAATCTTGAAGGCGGGTCAATGGGACGATGAAATTGGCGATGCTTGCATCCCTTAAGACCATTTCTCCGATGGTATCGTTGTCTTCACCAAAGTAGTCTGCTGATCCTTCAATAAACCAAATGGGGGGTGAGTAAAGGAATTCACCGCTATAGATGTGAGCAACGGGTTTCTGATAGATGATATCGTACTGAAAGATATGAACCAATTCGTGAAAGATGACTTCTCGAAACGCCTCCATTGAGCCGGTGAAGGGAATCACCATGCGGCGTTTGAAAATCTCTGCAAATCCACCAATGCCTTCGTGAATCTCCTGCAGAATAATATTAGTCTCTTGAAAATCTTTGTGGGATTGATATAGGATAAGCGGGGTGCGATCTTTGATTTCGTGGTCAAAATCCTCGCTATGCTTTTCATAGGCTTCTTCCGCTATATCCGCCATAATTGGAACAAGCCGTTCTTCGCTAGGGTAGTAATGAATATCAAAATGCTCGGTCCGGTGAATTTTCCAGTCGAAGGGTTCATCGGTGACTTTATTTTTGCCAAATCCCTGCGTCCAACTGTTTTGGGAGATAGAAAGAAAAGCAAACAGACAGAAGAAGAAAAATAAAAGCATCGGTGAAGGAGCCGTGATGCGCAACACGCAACGTGCAACGCTAAACATGCAGTGTGCTATCAGCAATTGAGTCAATTTGGTCAATCTAGTTCGCTTAATTTCCATGTCATCTCACCAAGAATCTTTCTTCTGTTTCATAATGGGGCGCGATTTGACGTGTGAACTCGGTGATTGCTTGTTTTGCCAGATTTTTTAGCGTGCTATCATCCGGGGTAGCTTGTGAGACAAGGAAGGAACCGAGCGTGTGCGCTTCAGCCGCGGTACGTTCGTATTTCTCATCCCATACAACTTCTTCAGATTCTGCATCGGCGATAACTACTCTCAATGAGAAAATATAGTTTTTCTGTAGGTAATCCTGATAATCGGTCACATAGCGTTGCATCGACCTTGAGTAGCGTTCTCCGTAGTAGCGTCTCGACCTGCTCACGGTATAAAATTTATAGCTCCCTACAACGACTGCATCGACCTCGAAAAGTTCCCCAAAGTGAAAAAGCTGACTCGGATCCTCTAACAGATTGAGGTCTATCGGTTCGCCATCCAGCATTCGCAATGTCTCCTGCGTGCCGAGGATGTGCAGATTTTTATGCTGTCCAAGTCTGCGTCGCATCAGAGACGCAATCTCCTCTTCTGTCTCTTTTGCAGCAGACTTCGTCACCTCTTCCGGTTGTTCATCAAAGAACGGCAAGACCACAAAGCTCGAATACTGACTCACATTTATTTCTGATTGTACCTTGATAGGAATTGAGACCCGCGTAACCGAACGACCACAGCCACAGGATACACTGATCCACATTACAACTATCAGCAGTCTGGCTCCCCATTTGCCTCCACCTGACCTTAGACGGAAAAGCGAAACTACGATTATCAATACATTTGTGGGAAACGTGCTTAAGTTGAAGTTTTCAAATTTCTCCGATAAGCTGGAAATATGTTTGCGAGTCCACATCAGAGTCTGGATTATGCTACTCCAGCAGAGGTTTACTTCGATGACAATACTAAACCTTAACCGCAAATAGCTAACTTGGTTCTTGCTAGTTTTGGTCTAGACAATGGGGACCACTTTATAGAGTCCATCTTTTTAAGCCTTCAGATTGGGCGGTTTGCATCGCTGTGAATTCGGCATACGCTGTATAATTTGGCTGCGTGACTTATTCTTGACGCTCGCTAGCGCTGATATTTGGCAAACCACGACAAGATAGAGACAACGATTCAAGTTTAACCTGGGGCTTCCTCTTCTTTAATTTCATCATCCTCTTCATCAGGTTGTTTTCTGGCATTGCGTTGAACATGGAGACGACATTTTCTGTAGTTGAAGCGGAAAAACCTGTTGGTTGGATCTAATTCCGTCGCCCGTTTATACGCATCAATCGCTTCATCAGATTTTCCCAACGCTTCGTAGGAAACCCCTAGATTATTGTGTGCTTGAGCGTACTGCGGGTCAATTTCAAGAACGCGTTCCCATCGAAAAACGGCTTCGTTCCATAATTGCAGTTCAGCCGCTTCTATTGCAAATTGATTGTATTGGTCAATCGTAGCGTGATGTTGTAGCGGGGAACATCCCAATGCCAGAAGGGAAATGGTAATCAGAAAGAACATAAGGAATCGGACAGTCACTTCTCTTACCCCTTTCACGCTAATATTCTACACAACCCCACTTAGATCGTCAAGCCAAAAAGGTACAAGTCTTGGGCGTTTAGCGTCCATCTGTGAATCCCATTTTTGCTTCGCGTCTGCAAAATCCTTAATCTCGTCTTCAAATCCTGTTGCAGAGAGTATAACCCCTCCCGTGAATAAAAACGTGAAGGGTGTTAGTTATATTGTGAAGCGCGATGCAATGGACTCGCACGAGTCATTTTCCACATGCAAAATCTGTGATTCTATGTTATCATCCTTCTATATGTCAGCCAAACAAGGAAAGGACAAACCGATGACCCTATTCGATCAGGTGTTGCAAGAAGTAGATAGTCGTTGCCGAGAGCGACGTATCCCGATGCTCGGACGCGAAAAGGCTAAATTTCTCGCCGATCTCATTGAAAAGGTAGAACCGCCATTGATTGTCGAGTGCGGAACCGCAATCGGCTATTCCGGGCTGTGGATAGCGTCGAGATTGCACACGATAGGTAAGGGCAGGTTAATCACAATTGAGATTGATGCCGATCGCGCCCATGAGGCTCAAGAAAACTTTGCACGTGCTGGTCTAAGTGAACGAGTTGATTCGCGAATTGGGGATGCGGCAAAGGTCCTGAAAGTCATTGATGACCCCATTGATTTTCTGCTGCTAGACAACAGCTTCGGCGCCTATTTTTCGTCTTTTCAGGCAATCGAATCGCGTCTCCTCAATGGAGCGACGGTGGTTGCGGATAACGTAGGGATAGGTGCGTCAGAGATGGCGGATTACCTAAATCTTGTTCGTTCTCGTTACGAAAGTCAGACCCACTGGTTTGAGATAGATTTGCCTTGGGTCGATCGGGACGCCATGGAGGTGACAATCTACCGGAAGTAGAGATGAGAACGTAATGCTTTCACGTAACCGTAGAAGGACAATGAGAGAATTTCAATTCCAGTGTGTCTTTTTAGATTTTCTTAGGGAATCCCCTAAATGCGTATACCGTTTTGGATGTGGTGCCACACAGTCGAAGCTGACGATGTTGCCCTCGTAACTTAAGGAGATACGCAATTTTGTGCCATTACCGGATCTGACGATATAATCTTGCGAGTCGGAACGGGGAAACACCTAACGAGTAAAGTGCGGTGATTAACCAATTGATGGCTGTTGTAAGTAAAATCCCATTCTTCTTCCAGCGACGGGAAGAGATATGAATGCCTGGCTCAACAAGTGTCGTTTTACCAAGGTAACGGAGCTTTCGAGAAAATTCCATCTCCTCCAGGATTGGAACATCGGGGAAGCCCCCAATCTGATAAAAGTGATGCCGATGTATGAAAATCCCACCGTCGCCGAAAAATACCTGAAGACGCCGTGCTCTAAAGTTTGCGCCTCGCTCAATCAGGCGGTATGGAAAATGCCCGCCTTCAATGCGTTGTTTGAATCCACCTCCGACATATCCTGCCGCGATTGCCGCTTCGACTCCTTTGATTGCACCGGAATCTAGCCAAACGTCAGCATGCAAGAAAAGCAGTATATCTCCTGTTGAGGCGGCAGCACCGGCATTCATCTGACTGGCTCTACCTTGGGGAGAAGATATTACTTGTCCGTACTTTTTCGCAATTAACGGGCTGTCATCTATGCTACCACCATCGACGATAATTAGCTCGTGTCTCTGCAGTTGCTGTTTGAGTTGAGAGAGCGATCGATCTAAGATTTTAGCTTCGTTGAGAATGGGAATGATAACAGAGATCATTTAGTCAGACATGTGGTAGTTAGCCGTTGGAAACTGGTATCTAAGCAGCATACGCAAATAATACCTACTTTGTCCCTTTCAGATATTGATTCAGTGCAAGCAGCGGAAAAACCGAAGGGTAAATTGAATCAGCATAGCCGCCGATGACCTCCCAGTAGATACCCACACAGCTCGCATCCCAGGAACCATCTGCTTTTTGGCTACTGAGGAGAAGCTTCAATCCGTTTTGAGCGGCGCGATTTTCAGGGTTGGCAAGTAGGAGAGCGTGAGTGCACCACGCCGTTTGTTCGATGGTGCTATTCTTCCGGTTGCCGAACATGTCTTCTCCCCACCCGCCGTCGCTGTTTTGCACGGATTCAAGCCAGCGCACCCCCTGTGAAACTTCTGGCGCTTCCTTCAGCTTTGTCTTGATTAAGGCTATAATCGCGCAAGCTGTCCCATAAGTTCGTTTGGCTAACCATAAATCCGTCCAATATCCCTCGGATGCGATTTGACCTCTAATCCAATGGGTTGCCCGGGAAATGTGTGCTTCCATACCACTTGCTTCGTGCAACGTTTCAATTGCGTGTGCCGTGATGCTCACGCAACCGACATCACCCTGACCGGGGAGATACGTGCTCCAACTTCCATCGCGTCTTTGGCGTACCTTTAGCCAATTTAATCCACGCTGAATTGCCTCGGCTGCAGACGGCGTTTTCGATCTGATTAACGCGAGTGTGGCTAAAGCTGTGTCGTCTGCATCGCTCGGAAGGTTCTCTTTTGCTCCCATCCTAGAAAATGCCCAACCGCCATCTGGATTCTGATTTTCAATCAACCATCTGCATGCACATTGAATCACATTATTCCTGTCGAAATCGGCAATTTCTAGAAGCGAGATTACGCTTAGGGCGGTATCCCATACGTTAAGGTTCAAAGCCTCACGACACCCCCCATCCGAATTTCGCGTGGATTGAAGCCACGCAATTCCTCGATCAATTATGGCTTGAACGTCTTCGTCCATGCCCTGTACCTTCTGAAGTTCAATAAGGGCTAATATCGATAGCGCTGTGATGAAGTTTACCCGAAACCAGCTGTTATCAGGAAGCATGTGTTCCTTGAGCCAATTGACGAGCGATTTGATGACTTGTGGACGTCGGGTTGTATTCAGTTCAATCATGATGAAAACAGCGACGAGCGTATATTGCTCTGCAATGAACAAGTTCCCAAACATTGGCGCGTTAAAGAGATCGACAGGAGGGAGAACGTTGGTAGGGGGTTTAAGGAGCGATTGCAGAGTGGGGAATCTGGTCAGCAACTGTTTTGTCAGCGACATCACGGGTAGCATGCGCCTTGGAATGGTCAGCTTATCCCAATTATGTTCGCCGAAAGCTGCGTAAGCCAATTTAATTAAGGCAAGTGCTAAAGGATAGTCAGGGCTTCGTTTTAGGGCTTTCGCAATGCGCGGTTCAGGTCTCCGCTTTGCAACCTGACCTAGCATGAGTCTCACAAATAAGGTCGCTTCACGGTTCGGATGATTGGCAGCATCAAGCCCCCAAGTACCGTCCTGATTCTGATTTCTTATGAACCAATCAATTAACATTTGATCGGGCAACTGATTTTGAGCAAGCTTTACCCAGGCGTAAGCACAGGACGGAAAGGTGCTTGAGGAGAGTTGTCCCTCAAAACTTCCTGTTGTGTTTTGTTGCCTCATTAAATAGGTTGAACCTCGATGCACAGCCGATTCGGCGAGTATTTTCATGGTTCAGTTGTGTGTCAAATCTCTTCGTCTGTGAAGGAATTGATGGATTGCAGGGAACTGACTTGCCAGATAAAGTAAAATGGATTGGGGCAATCACCGTTGGGAATTCAGACCTCCTGCTTGCTCGCTTTCAGCAATGTCATTGTCAACAATAGCAAGGGCAAGATTACCAGAGCAGAGCCCCAGAAGGAAATCTGAACACCGATGAGGCAAGGGAAAAACGTGATTGCGCCAATCATCGATCCCTGCAGGGCAAGATAGCCGTTCTTCTCATTTGGATTCAGATAAAGCGGGAGACGGGTGATACTTGTTGCAATCAATGCAATAACAATCCACAACGTATAATTCCAACGAACGCCTTCTAGCCAATACGGCAAAGCAGCGACAACAAAGGCGAGGATTGTTACCACAGCAGAAAGGACAAGGGCGGGCTCGCTTCCCAATTGCAAGGGAGTGGTGGTAATCCCAATTTTCTTGTCACGTTCAATGTCCTTGAAGGTTGTCGTAATGTGTGTGCCGCAATCGTAGAGCGTCGTAGCAGCAAACGCATACCAGACTAGGCGCGGCACATCCCCGCTTACAGCCAGTGCACCAAAAACATTGAGCAGACCAATGCCAACGGGAAGGCTAATGCTTCCCAGTATTCCACGTTCCTTGAAGATGGCGTTGTATGAATGGGAAATCATCACAAGGGCAATCACCAGAAGCCCGGCTTTGATGTGAAGCGTGAATCCCAAAATGACGCAGATGATGTAAACGCTGCTTGCGGTAATCAATACCTGCCGAGGTGTGAGTCGGTGTGACGGAATTGGGCGTTTCGGATTCACAACAGAGTCCTGATCGCGGTGGAAATAGTCGTTCTTCATCATTCCCGCGAAGTAGCCGAGCAGCGCAATGAGCAACGTCAGTCCGACCCGCCAATTCCACTCTCCCTCTGAGGCGATTAATGCACCGGGTAGCGTCGCAACAATCGGGATGGCGAAGAGGGGATAACGAATGAGTTCAAGGTAAGCTTTTAATGTATTCATGGTGCCTTGTTTTCAAGTAGGAGAAGTTGCTTGGACGTGGCGAAGATTCGTTGTAGTAATGGATCTTCAGGTAACGGCACTCGTGCAAGTTCTTTGGGTTCAATTTTGTTAAGCCCTCCCCCATAAGTTCGTCCTTCATAAAGCAGATATTCATCCTTAGCCTGCTTCAGCAAATTGAATAATTGAGCGAGGAGGTCCACGTTGTTTTTACAAGCCTGCTGCACCTCTTGATTCGGATAAAGCATCAGATATACGTTTGGGCTAGTTGCCTGCGAATAGTTTCGGAAGAACCGTAGTCCAGAATCCCCTGACTTGGTGCGAGACATATAACTGCATAAAATAGGGGCCGCTGGTCGATTTTCCTGTTTGAACCATGGTCGTCGATGACTAGTAATGTATCGGTCTGCAAATCCTTGTGACTTGCCCCAATCAAGGTAAGCCTTTAGTGGTGGGTAGGCTTCGATTTCGCTTTCACCTAAATCACAATCTAACAATACCAAAGATGGCTGAACGAGTGGAAAACCGTCGCTAGCAGCGAATATTTTTTCATTATTCAGATATCTTGGACTTGGCAAGATTGGCCGTAGAAATTGTTCGGGCAGACCTTTATCTCTGGCAATATCACGACGTAAAATAAAAAACTGGTTTGCACCGGTTGCTAGTCCTCGACGAATTTCAAAAAGGTCCCCAATCGTTGTTGTTTTGTTAAATTTATGGACATCACGCACAGCATACCGCACTGATTTGCTCGGAAGCGAGGTCCACTTGCTTACCTGTGCTAGCTGCCGTTGACGAATGTGTGCACAGATACGCGGATCCTTCAGGGTGCCGCCTAGAGAAAAAGTCGCCTCACCTTCTTGTTCGGGCTTACGTTTTTGAAAAATTAGCACAGTTGAGGAAACAAGGGCATCGTCAAATTGCAGTGCTTCTGCATCAAAACGATGTATATGCCGCAAGGAAACCTGTTCAATTAAATAGCGTTTGACAATTTCTCCATACTTAACATCCATAAACTCAGAAGGGATAAGCCAGACGCCAAACCCATCTTGAGCTAACCACCGATGGGCTATTAAAAGAAAATAGCAGTACAGACCCGCCAGGCCGTTCAGGTTGAGCCCGACTGAGGCTTTGATTTTTACTTGAAGATTCTGCTTTGTCTCCGGATCGAGGTAGTGATGTCGAACATAAGGGGGATTGACAAGATGCAAATTGAACATGGGGGAAGTTGGAAAGGGTAACTGTGCAAAATCCGCTTTAACTACGTCCAGTCCCCATGCTGTCCATAAATTTTCAGCGATTGAAGCAATTTGTGAGTCAAGTTCGACTCCAATGGCGTTTTCAATCCGCGTTTTCGGGAAAGCATGAAGCATTGCCGAGAAAAAAGCCCCTGTGCCCGCAGCCGGATCTAGGAAACGAATCTTATCTGTTTCAGTAAAGTATGTATCTCTGACAAACTCAACGATCTCGCGTGCAAGAGGGAAAGGGGTAGCGTATTGTCCCATTTTGTTACGTTCAGAGGCACTTTTGAGACTATCTAGCTTTGTCTGTGCGTTCTGTCGGTCAGATTCGATCTGTTGAAGTGCTTTCAGTTTCATATTCCAAGTAACTCCATATCCTCAATTCGGTGTTCCCAAATCCAGTCTATTCCCTCGGCTGCCTCGTAGCCTAGGTAGCCAGCATCAAAATATCCACAGAGAAACAGAATAAATTGGAGGTCTTCTCCATAACGCACACGTAACTGATTGACTTTAGTTGCCTCTTCTTTTCGTCGCTTGTTCGTATTAGTAAAATCGCCGGCGGATTTGGCTTCAATCAAGATTGGCAAATCACCTGAATGATGCCCATGTGGCTGAGCGACCACATCAACAGGTACATTGACGGTTCTATCTCTACCAGCTAGTACATTCAAACGAAAAGCAAACGTGCCGGGCGGCAGATCTCTGAAAGAAAGACCGAGCTTGTGGAGCTGCTCGGTATAGTTACGTTTCTTCAAATATGCCGCAATCAAGGCGAGTTGTCTTTGTTCTTGGGCATTACGGATAATCGGATCGGAAACAGTTCCACACAACCGATCCGCCACAATAGTAGCCGCCCGATGTTGTTCCAAATCCGTAGGAGCCGTTTTCCTTTCGAGCCAAGGGAGGATGTCGTAGTCGAGCAGCTTAGTCAAGATTTCGGCTATGGACAACAACTCCTCAATTAGTTTTTCTTCGTTCATGCGGGGTGGAATCTTCCCCTGCTCCATTGAAAGAACCAAGTGTTTACTCACATAAGCCAATCCTACTAATCGATCTCTTGCTATCGGTGGAGCAGTACACATCCGCAAGGTTGGAAGAACTGATGGGTTTGCCTTTAAGAGTTCGGGACTTAGAATAGTGAGATTTTTCGTTAGTTGAATCGTTTCTTGTACACGTTCAGTTGTTTCTTTCCGAACATCCTGATATGTTTTAGGCGCGAACCGTATGAACCAATTGTTGTATAAATCGACTGAGGCGGCAACATCTTTCTTCCATAGCTGCGGCTTATCTGCGTTGACAGGCATATTCCTTGCTCATTTATTAAAAGAATTAAGAGAGTATTCACGTAAAGATAGATAAATCCATCTGCCGACAAGGGGAAGCCTCCACAGGTCTGTCAAAGCAGACCACAACTGGATCCAATTTGCCTACCTCCTTTCTGTTAGCGAAACTAGACCGTAAATCTATCTACAGGTTTATACTCTAAGAATTAGAATAAAACCGAAATCCAATTCATTCTTGTGCATCCTGTTTTCCTTAGTGTAAGAGTTAAGTGTTCTGTAGCCCCTCTCCCTTGTCAAGGGGTAGATCTGATCGGTCAATCCGACCAGAGGCGGGACTCCTTGATGAGATTGATTGCCCAGTGAGTAACGCCCTCATCCTCATCCGCAGGTATGACAATTTCTTGGCAAAAGGTTTGGGGGGACTGATAATATTCTCCTGTCCACACATCTTCTTTCCTTTTGTTTTCATCACATGAAAATGTCAGGTGCTGAAATATCTCTGGATCAAGATCCCAGCGACTTTTGCTTTCGCCTTTCTTCGTTAGCTGAAGCTGTTTATCAAACTTAAAGACACCGCCACCAGGGTAACTTGGGTGAAAACTTAGGTTTGGCGTGGCAACATAAATTGTGTTATTTTTCATTTTGCCACGATCAGGGCTTATCACATGAGGATGATAATCCAACCAACTGGGGAGTTCAGCCTCCTCGTTGACATGGTAAATTTCACCAACTTCTAAGTAGCCGAATATGGCATGGATTTTGGGACTGCCACGTTGATAGCGCAGTTGATTGCTAAGCTTTTTGGTATACTGAAACCAACCAAAAAATAGGAATAGATCGCCCTCAGAAACATTGTATTTGTATAATAGTTTTTGTGCTTTGTCGTTCTGTCCAAATGCTGGACGCCAACCGGGGCTACGGTCGCGTGCAGTTCGAACCAAATCCGGATCCATGTGAGCCCCTTTTCCTGCAATGTGAGCATCGACTTTAAGTTCCTCAATGACCTGTTCGTAAGTCTTACCTCCAGGCGCATCCAACTCACAATAGGGCACGTCTCCCGATATTGGAATTGGTAAGCTAAGCATCTTACCATCGGGCAAAATAGGGCTCGGATACTTTCCATTACTGCTGTCAAACCCTTTTCGGCTCAGGATAACTTTCACGGTTAAAACTCCATCTCCTTTGGATTGAGAAAACCAAGCAATCTCTCTAAGCTATTGATGCTTTCTTTAAGTTGGTCTTTATATTCTGACCATTTTCCTCAACATCGTCAGTGGCAGAAATATGATTAAGTGGATACGGTGTCAACAACAGCGCCCCAATACGATGTTTTGCACGATTTGACCAATTACGGGCTGCATTATTCTGTTCAAATGACATATCGTGCTTAGAGATGGGTGGGAGTGCGCTATACCTGCTATTTATGGTGCCTACTAAAGTGTGTCCATAAAGCAATAGCTGCTTGCCTTCTTCAATCCATTCTTGGATTTCTCCTCGAACCTCGTCCAATGTTGCAACTATCATCGAGAAAACTCCTTTTAAGTAATTGAGTGAACAGTGAATATTACTCCGGATATTCACCTTTTTTCTTGATTTCTTCACAGATGCGATCAATGTCGGCATCGATTTTTTTGTTTTTTTTCCTTGAACTGAACGGGCGTACCGAAATGATCGACCCGATGGCATGGGACACAGATTAGATTCTGGTTGACATCTGTCCAGTCCCGTGCAGGTATCCCGTGTGCGATAACCGCCTTCAGGTTCAGCATGTTCCTTAATAGGATTTTTAAGATTTCTTGGTTTGAAATCGCTTTCTTCCCTTTACATGAGCCTTCAGAATTATAAACATTGGTTTCAACACATTTAATTCTGTGTTGGCACCGGATTCGCGTGAAACGCCCTCGTGTACCAGTTTTTAAGTTGCCCCCCTTTTCTTGGTAGACATCCGAGAAACGACAGTAGTCAAAACCAGAGCTATTGTCCCAAAAATCCCACCAATTAACGCCAAGATCGTTTCTTGGATTTGTACCTATAACAATCACTTCGGACTCATCAGGAAAGCCGTCGCACACAAACGGGCGTTGATTGATGCAGGGGTTCGGAATCACGGGCGGCTTGAGAAGCTCCGTCCAGTTAATGCTCATTCATGTCTCCGTGGTAAGAAGGTGACGGGGACAGGAACTCTCTTCTCGGTGGGCATTCAGTTGCCCTAAACCCCCAAGCCCCGTCGGAAGAAATTTGCCAATGCAATGATTTAGCTAATGTTGTCTTTTGGAAAATCGGTTGTATCCGTGCACAGTGTTATTCCAAATTTTTCCGCAAGTCTTTTTGCTCGTTCATCAATAAATGGCGAAATCAGAATTTTTGAATAGGCTGTTCGGTTCTCCTCCGCCTCATAAAATTTTGTAAGCCTGTCGAACGTGACGACATCGCTACGATCTATTCTGGATTTAATTTCAACCAAGAAGGTTCTGCCGTTTCTTGTAACAACATCAATTTCCACTTCCTCACCTGGGTGACCAAAAACAACCCCTTTTGTGTCATGCTTTCTATATTTCTCAACACTATAACCGGTTTCGGTCAATATACTTTCCATTCCCGATCGAAATGCATTTTCGCTTTGAATACCCCATCGTGCTCCGAGTCCTTCAACTTTTCGATTTAACAACTGAACGTGCTTCATAACGTTGTTGTTGAATATCTCCTTAAACTCTCTGATTTCTTCCTCAAACGCCGAAGCATGAGATTCCATGCTACCAGTGACTTGTATTATGGCATCACGGTCTTCTTTCATGTCATCCAGAGTTTCCTTCATATCGTTATTAATGTTTCGCGTTTCTGAGATTATCGAGCTAGTGCTTGATTGAAGCCGTTTCGTCACCTTTACCCACCATACGTAGGTAATTATTAGTAAGACAACACCAACGTACCGTATTGTATCCAGCAATTCCATGCTTGCCTCCTTGCATTCATTCTGCTTCCACGTCCTTCTGGTCTTTAGGTCTTGATAGATAGGATATGGTTTCTAAAGGATTCTCCGAGTGCACGATCTTATCCGGCAACAACCCTCCCTAAAAGGATGGTATTGCCAACTGGGAAAAGTAAAGTCCACTGGCGACAAGTCCCTCCGTCGAGTTACGACCACCTCAATAAGCTGCCTTAACCCGATGTAATAGATTCAATTTTTTTGTGGGTTCCGTAAATACCACAATACTTCACCATCTCAAGGAATGGATAAGAGCGACTGCCGGAGTTGGCAGTCGTGAGATCTTCTGTCCTATTGCGACGCCGGACATCATAGCACACTTTGGGCGGGTGAAAATAACAAAATTGCCCGGTTTTGGCAAACTTATTCGCCAACGAACACACTTTTGATGCCGCGGTGTTGTTGTGTATTTTGAAACGCCTCAACCGCCTGATCGATGCGAAATTGGTCCGTAAGTAGGGGTTCCAAATGGAACTCCTGCTCAACGATCATGCGACGGGATTCGCTCAAACTCCAGCGCGAGAATGCCCACGATGCCATGAGCTTGTGGCCCATGTAATGAAAATGTTCGAGGCCAATCCGCAGTTCCTGCCCTCTCGGTGTCAGTCCGAAGAAGTTCACACAGCCGCCTCGCCGAACAACCTTGAAAGCGAGATTAATCGCGCGCTGATTATTGACAGTTGCAGAGATGACTGTATCCACGCCGCCGTTGGTCTTCTCAATGAGCATCTCCACCTGCTTCGCTGTAATATCAAATGTGGCATCCGTGCTCAATTCAACTGCTGCGCATCGCCGGTGCGCGAGCGGCTCGAGAACAAATGTCTGTAATCCCGCCTTTTTCGCTAGTTGGGCAAACATCAAGCCAATGGGACCTGCGCCCAAGATAGCTACGCTCTTATCGAAGATTGTTTCACGCATCGCATTGATACAGCATCCCAACGGTTCTAGAAAAATCAGTTCTTCTTGCGGAATCGTATCTGGTACGGAGATGAGCTTGCCTGTATCAATTCCGTGCTTTGGCATCCGGAGATATTCGGCATATCCGCCGTCAATGTCATGTCCGATTCCCTCGATCTTCGAGCAGTACTTGTCTAGGTCTGCGCGGCAGTTATCACAGTTTCCACAGGAGAGCATCGGATTCGCGGTCACTTTCCCGCCGACTTCCACATCGGGATGTCGGCTTTCAACGACGACCCCGGCGAGTTCGTGTCCCATGACGACGGGCGGTGAGTAGTCGGTGATGTCCCCGATGAGCGCTGCTAAGTCAGATGCACAAATACCGCAAAGGTCGACCTTGATAAGGACATCGCCTGAATTGAGGGTTGGGACCGGTTTATCCTGTACGCTTAATTTCCCAATTTCTTCAAAGACAGCGGCTTTTATGATACTCTCCTCGCGGTTATCCTGTGAGTAATTCAGTGGGACATTAACTTGTCAAACTTTTTCAACAACGCATCCGGGCTTTCATCAATCAGTATCAGTGAACGGTGATGCGACTTGATAAATCCCTCCGATACCGCATAATCGAGGAAATTCGCTAGTTTGCTGTAATATTGGCATACGTCCAGAAGACCACACGGTTTTCGGTGTAGACCAAGTTGCGTCCATGTTACCATCTCGAAAAATTCGTCGATTGTGCCGAATCCGCCGGGGAGCGCGATGAACGCATCGGAAAGTTCAGCCATGAGCCCTTTTCGTTCGTGCATCGAGCTAACGATTCGCAAATTAGAAAGTGAGGCGTGGGCGATTTTCCTCTCGACGAATATCGTAGGCACGACGCCAATCACTTCGCCACCGGCATCAAGGACGGCGTTGGCAAGCTCACCCATCATGCCGACGTCTGTGCCGCCATAGACAAGCCCTAGGTTTCTCCTTACCAAGGCGTGACCTAACTGCCTTGCGGCTTCGGCATACGCTGCTTTCCTTCCCAAACTTGATCCACAGAATACGCACACACGTTTCATTACAACACACTTTCACAATTGGGTCAGTTCGATTTATTTTATAGATTTTATCAGAAACCTAAGTTGCAATGCAAGACGATTGTCAGTTCCAATAGATTGCCGACCTGGAATCTTTTGGCATTGACATCTGCCTATGACGCCGTTATAATGGGCAAACCAAATCCTTAATTTCGTTCGAGAGAGAGAGGAAACAGTGAGTCGGAAAATTCGATTGGCTATTGTCGGCTGTGGGGGTATGGGACATCGTCATCTGTATGGACTTGCAGAACTCCGCCGTATCGGGTGGGCACGCTTTGAGCTTGTTGGGGTATGCGATCCGGTGCGAGAGAACGCGGAATTCCTTGCGAATCAGGCTGAGAACGAATTTGGAACCCGGCCTATTGTCGTCAGCGATCTGGATGAATTGGCAGCGCTCGGTGTTGAAGCAGTCAGTGTGACCACAACGCCGCAATATCATCATGTGCTCGTCATTGAAACGCTGAATCGGGCGTGGCATACGATGGTTGAAAAGCCAATGGGCGTTACGGTCCGTGCCTGCAACTTAATTTGGCGTACTGCAGAGAACTCCAACGCAATTTTGAGTGTGGCGGAGAATTATCGCCGTGATCCCATCAACCGGTTGGCAAAAGCACTTCTGAACGCGGATGTCATCGGAGATCCGCGCTTTCTCCTCCATCATTCTGTTGGAGGCAGGGATCGGATGTTAATCACAGCGTGGCGCCATCAAAAGAACCAAGGCGGTCTACTTCTAGATGTCGGAGTTCACTTCACAGATATGATGGAACACTTGCTGGGCGAGGTAGAAACGGTTTACGCGAAGACGAGACTGCACGAACGCATCCGTAAAAACCCAGCGGCTGAAGGGGAAATCGCTGAATCTAACCCTAGTCGAGTTTATGAACATTGGCAGAAACAGATGCCAGCCGAATTTGAAGCCTCAGCAGAAGATGCCGCTTATGCAACACTGACCTTCAAAAACGGTATTGTGGGGCAGTACATCGAAGATCACGCCGGCTTTGGTCAGAGCCTATGGACACGGCGCATTCACGGCTCTCGGGGATCAGTGATTCTGCCACAGGATCGTAGCGGTGGGACGATTACTCTATACATTGAGGGTGAGGATGTTATCGATGATGAGAGGGTTCTAGATCTTGTTCCCGATTTTCATCTCGATTCAATAACAGCGGATTTGTTTGGAGGCGATCGGCTGTGGCATTACCAATTCCCTTTTCCCGAAACAGATCGAAAGAATATCGCTATTGAATATGGAAACTTTGCAGAAGCAATCTCTGGGGAGGCGGATGTTGAAGTGGATGCCGAGC
Source organism: Candidatus Poribacteria bacterium (assembly GCA_965198175.1). Classification (GTDB taxonomy): domain Bacteria; phylum Poribacteria; class WGA-4E; order WGA-4E; family PCPOR2b; genus JAPPKS01. Next base: position 2,957,918 of record OZ240245.1, on the reverse strand, counting down.
AAGGTGCACGGTCTGTTGCTGTTTCGTATGCGATGCTGGAATCCAATGATATCGGTCGCCCTGTTACAGTGGACCAAGTGATTAGCGAACAGATCGATACCTATCAACAGGAAATCAACGAAAGTTTGGGAATACGAAGTGTGGGAGGTCTTTCCTAACCCTGTAAACCGTAATGCGGTGGTCAATACGGCTTTCACACTCACAAAATCTTCTTGAAACGCCATTAACTGCACTTGCGATACATCGTGCAACCGCCAATAGCATTTAGAATTGAATAGGAAGGAGTAACTGATGTTGACCGAAGCACAAGTAGAGAAATTCGACGCAAGGGGGTTCCTCAATGGTGGTGTTCTGCTGGATCGCGATCAGGTGGATGTGTTGCGACGTGAACTAACGCGAGTCATTGATAACAGAAACAACGTCAATGCCCCGCAGCCGCTCCTGCAGCGCAACGCGACGAGCACTCCTAACAAGTTAGTCTGGCAAATTGTCAATATTTGGGAGGTGAGCGATGCATACCGAGCGCTCTTGAGTGAACGGAAGATTGTAGAGGAAATTGCTCAGTTGACACGCGCTACCGAGTTGCGGGTATGGCATGATCAGATTCAGTACAAGCCTCCCGAGGTGGGGGGAGTTAATCGATGGCATCAGGACGCACCGCTCTGGCCGATTCTGCTTCCGATGACTGAAGTTACTGCTTGGATCGCTTTAGACGATGTCGATGAATCCAATGGCTGCATGAGTATGGTGTCAGGTTCGTACCGCTGGGGCGATCACGTTGAGTTCCTTCAGGCATTGAAGCGTTTGGAGGACATTCCTGCTGAGTTCAATGGACACACAGTAGAGGTTTTGCGGTGCCCTGTGCGGAAAGGAGAGGTACATTACCACCACGGGTTGACTTGGCACGCATCTCACGTAAATTCTAGCGGACAACCTCGACGCGCTATTGCGATTCACTATATGACCCAGGAAACACGGTATGTTGCCAGCGGTGAACATGTGATGAAGCCGTTCGTAGAAGTAGCTGACGGAGAAAAGATGAAGGGACGGCATTTCCCGCAAGTCTGGCCGCGAGGGTCTAAGGGAGCGCACGTATGAAGCTCGGTTATAGCACGTGGGGAATGCCAACCGTGCCCGTTGATGTGGCAATGCGTCATCTTGCACAACTCGGGTTTGATGGTATTGAACTAACTGTCATTCCGCGCTACACGACGGAATTGAGTACGCTAGACAGTGATGAGCGTAAACGGGTTGCTGATTTACTGAAGAAATATCATCTGGCGTTACCGGCAATTGCTGCACATTCGAGTTTACTGGAAACGGATTTAGAAGCGCACGCACAGAATGTGTGGCGACTGAAAGGAGCTATAGATCTGGCGGTGGATTTGGCGCAGGGAGATGCAGTTCCTGCAATCAACACGACTCCAGGCGGCAAACCGAACCAGTGGGCAAATCGGAAGCAATTACTTGTGGAACGGACATCCGAGCTCGTTGAATACGCGCAATCGCGGGGTGTGACGATTGCGATGGAACCTCACGTCGGAGCAATCATTGATACACCGGATAAAATGATTGAGTTGCTCAAGCTGGTGGGTTCGCCAAACCTGAAGGTGAATTTCGACATCAGCCATTTTGACATCGTCGGCATGACAATCGAAGAAACCGTTGCTGCCCTCGCACCGCATGCCGTCCACGCTCATATTAAAGATCAACGCGGACGCTATCCGGACTTTGAGTTCCTCATTCCCGGGGAGGGGAATTTCGATTATGTGACGTACCTGCAGGCGATGCAAACACACGGCTATGACGGATTCATTACCGCTGAAGTAAGTATGATGGTGCAGTGCCGCAAGAACTATAATCCGCTCATGGCAGCGGTGCTTTCTTATGAAGCGTTATCTCGTGCTTTTATCGAGGCAGGGGTTAATCGACAAGTCTAACCAAGGAACGAGAATAAGACCCGGCGCAGGTCCGAGACCTAAGTGAGGTTAATAAGAGAGGGCAACATAAGAGACGTAATTACCGAATTGCAGCCAATCGCTATATACACCATTGCAGCATGTGTGAGTAGATGGCAGAAACACGGCTAATCTGTTGACTGTTTCTCAGCCTTCCGTTTGGCTTGATTCGCAATTTTAACCGCTTGTTCCGTCAACCGCTTTGTTTCTTCGGTTTGCTTCATCAAGGAACGGTTTGTCCACGCCACACCTGCCAGATATCGGGTTTCTTCTTGATCGATCGCCAGTGCGTTCAATGCTTCTACACCGAGGTAAACCTGCAGACCGCTATTTGCCGTATGGCTCAATCCCGTGTTAACACCTCTGCCATCCACCTCAATGCTAAAAATGAGGTCGCCCCTTGCGAAGGCGGGCTGGAAATCCTTGCTAATCCCGAAAAACACGCCGTTTAACCTCTTACCCGTGCCAAGATTACCGACGAAGCGGCGGTTTCCGATACCGATGTGTCCAGAAATCAGATGGATGCGGGGCAAATTAAACACCTTGCTAATTGCGAGGAAAGTAGACCGTCGCTTGTAGCGAACTAAATCGTTCAGTCCATGTTCAATCGTGTTTCCAACGTTTTCAACACCAATCGCGATATTGGGAACTGTGCCGGCTTCGCGGAATAGGAGAATCTTTAGATTCCCTGATAGATAGCTCTTCTGATTCAGTCGTGCACTCGTCAAACCGATTTCAATCCTATCGAAAAGTCCGAAATCGAGTCGAGCAGCTGCTTCATCGCGTGGGATTGTATCTTCGTTGCGAAAAGTGAAATACGTCCCGATGTTGAAAATTCCATGTTCGACCACTTTTCCCGTCGGTATGTCTACCAGGCCACTTTCTCGAAAATACGGTCCCGCCCAACAAGTGGGTTGTAGGACCGGGAAACAAGGGGACCAGGAAACAAAGAGAAGAAGTAAGATCGCACATGGTGAGTGACGAGCCGTATGCGGTGGAGCATCACGCAATACACAATACACAACACGTATTGCATCGTGTACCAAACTGAGTGTGCCCTCCTGCGACCGACTAAATTGAGTAGATTTCTTCAATTTACCTTTTCCTGATCTGAATACCTGACGTAGCGCCGATAATCACCTTGTTTGCCCGGTTCACAAAAAGACCGTTTTCAACAACGCCGGGGATATTATTGATTACCAGTTCGGTTTGCGCGGGATGAGGTATGGTATCGAAGTGACAATCCAAAATGTACTTACCGTTATCGGTGACGAATGGCGCATTATTGACAAGGCGTAATGTAAATTTGTCACAGAGTTGATTCAGGGCAAGTTGCGTGGTTTGCCAACCAAATGGAACAATCTCCACGGGCAGAGGAGATTTTGTGCCTAGGACCTCCACTAGTTTGCCTTCATCCGCTACGATGATGAGTTGTTTGGAAGCGTGGGCGACAATTTTTTCCCTCAACAGTGCACCACCCATGCCTTTAATCAGGTTAAGGTCACCATCTACCTCATCAGCTCCGTCAATGGTTACATCGACAACTGAATGCTGTTCTAGTGTTGAGAGTGGTATACCGTGTGCCTTCGCTATTTTTTCCGTCTGTTTCGATGTTGGGATACCGATAATATCAAGACCGTCTCGTACCATCTCACCTAGCTTCAGCAAAGCGTAGTAAACCGTTGAGCCTGTACCGAGTCCGACAACCATTCCATCCAGCACGTCCTTGGTAGCTGTCTCTGCTGCGAGCTGCTTCAATGTTTCTTTTCCCATAATTACTGTACGCAAATTCAAATGTAAGATTTGAACATTGTTCCTCTTATGCTCCTAGGTTAAGTGGTTCGGACCATATTAAGGATAACTTTATCGCCGCGAAAATGCAATATAATTATTTGAAACTCGCTCAGTACTTTCGGATAGAATAGAAGCCATCGGAGAGCTATCTTCCAATTGGATTTGGCGTTTTCAGTAGTGTCTAGTTCTCACTTCTGGAACCAAACTTGAGAGCGTCCATCAGGGTAATTGATTGAGACTTGACCCAGGTAGGGATATCAAGATGGCTATCACGGATGATTGAGAGAAGAAAAGCGAAGAAGAAGTGAGCACGGAATACATCATCTGGCTTGAAACTTCGGCTGAAACATGATAAGATACTAGCTGTTAAACTCGTACGCTTAGGTGCATTATGAAGAAAATTCTAGTGGTTGATGATGATGAAAAAATCTGTTGGGCGTTTGAGCAGTTTTTAGCCGAGGAAGGCTACAAACCGATTATCGCCAATAATGCAGAGGAGGGTTTACGGCAGATTAAATCTGAGAACCCTGATATTGTTTTACTTGATGTCCGATTGCCGGGCATGAGCGGGTTGGACGCCTTGAAGCAGGTTAAATCAATGCAGCCGGATGCGATTGCTGTCGTGATGACAGCATATGATGACGTGGATACGACCATCCAAGCCATGAAGTTGCAGGCATTTGACTTTCTCCCCAAACCGATTGATCTTGATAAAGTGAAGGCGGTACTTGATCGCGCAGTCGAGATGCAAACTGCTCGTGGCGAGCTTCCTTCAATGGAGGCGGAAATGCCAAGCTCGTTCTTGGGACCTCGTCTCGTTGGAAAATCCCCACAGATGCAAGAGATTTACAAGCTGATAGGCATCATGGCAACCAACACCATCACGGTGCTAATCGAAGGAGAAAGCGGAACGGGGAAGGAGTTAATCGCACAAGCGATTCATGCGAATAGCATGCGTAGAGACAAACCCTTTGTCGCCGTCAACTGCGGCGCGTTGCCGGACGAGCTTCTAGAAAGCGAACTCTTTGGATACGAGCCAGGTGCATTCACAGGGGCAAGCACAAAGGGGAAACCGGGCAGATTTGAGCTTGCAGACGGGGGGACGCTGTTGCTTGATGAAGTGGCGAATATGAGCCCAGCGCTACAGGTCAAATTGCAGCGTGCCTTACAGGAACAAGAAATCGAAAGGGTAGGCGGAACCGAAACAATCAAAGTTAATGTGCGCATCATTGCTGTAACTAATCGAGATCTTGGCGAGGCTGCCAGACTTGGGAGATTTCGTGAAGATCTCTATTACCGTTTTAAACGCCTCTCAATCCATCTGCCACCGTTGCGCGAGCGCGTTGAGGACATTCCGCTGTTAGTCGATCACCTCTTGATGTTGATTAGCGCAGAGCTAGAGAAACCTATTAGGGGCGTATCGAGTCGGTGCCTGGAGTTGTTGCAGGAATACGATTGGCCGGGGAATGTAAGAGAGTTAGAAAACGCGCTTAAAAGCGCCGCTGTTCTCTCAAGATCGGATATCGTCCTACCAGAATATCTTCCTCCCGAAATTCTGAGTTGCAGAGAAAAGGAACATTCAAACCGTCCGGAACTAGAGAATCAACTTGAATCTGCTTTGAGACCGGCTATCCAGGAAGCCGTGGCACACAATCACGATTCGCTATATAATGAAGTGATGGATGCTGTGGATGGTGCGCTAATCCGGCTGATACTTGAGAGTGTCGATGCAAATCAAACGAAATCGGCGAAATTGTTGGGAATCAGCCGTACAACGTTGCTGCAGAAGATTAAGAAGTTGGGAATTGAACTCAATTAGTCCTACGTTTTTTGCAATGGGTCATTACAGAAATCCGCCTAGAGATAGTTAGGGGGAGAGTTCTCCGACGTGTCGGAACAAATTAAAAATTGAGCACAGCGGAAATCCCAATCTATTAGAACATTGCCACTGACCATTTTTGCTTGACAATCCCCATTGTCAAATGTATCATACGCTTTTTGAGAGGGCAACATACATTTTTGCCCGATATGGGGAACAGACGAATTCTAGCTGCAGATGAAATCAATTAGGATGAGCTACCCAGCCAAATAATCTTCAGCAATCTTCTCTAACCTCCATCGCTTCCCACTTGCGCACCCGTCTGCATGAACACACTAGCAGGTGCACAATCAAATAGGAAAGGCAGTCAACTTCTATTTCATCGGAGATTTAAGGGAGATTTGGAAATCGCCTCATCTCAAACTGAGAGGGTACTAGGAGCGGAAGCATGGTAGTTTCAAAATCAATTTCCTGTCGAAATTGTAACGCCGACATTCAGGAGTCAGTATTCTTGGACGCTCATAAAGTATGTCTAGAATGTGACTACCATCATTACATGAGCGCTGATGAACGGCTCAAGCTCCTGGTAGATGATGGTACCTTTGAAGGATACGATAACGGATTGTATTCGCTGAACCCGTTGAACTTCCCGGACTATGAGGCAAAACTAGAACAGGACTTTGCTAAAACTGGTTTAAAATCCGAAATGCTCGCGGGCATCGCAAAGATTGGCGGATACCCGATGGCAATTGGAATTGCGGATGTCGGAATTAGAGGCGGCACAGTCGGATCAGTTGCAGGTGAAAAGTTAACACGCTGCATTGAGCGAGCGACTGAGGAGAAGCTTCCATTGATTACTATTTCTGTGAGTGGCGGGATGCGGATGCAAGAAGGCACGTTGGCACTGATGCAAATGGCGAAGACGGCTGCTGCCTGTGTCGAGCACTCCAAGGCGGAACTCTTTTACATATCGGTGATGACAGACCCAACGTTTGGCGGCACAACCGCTAGTTTTGCGTCACTTGGGCACATCATCGTTGCTGAGCCGGGGGCGCGGATTGGTTTTGCTGGTCCCTTAGCCGTCGCGAGTATCCGCGAGCAACTTCCCGATAATTTCCAAAAAGCCGAGTTCTTACTTGACCACGGACTAATTGACATTATTGTTCATCGCAGCGAAATGCGATCGCTTCTCACTGACCTCCTTAATTTTCATGCAGATGGACTTCATTCGTCTGGCGCCTCGTAACCTGTTTCCCTGCGGCTTTGTATTTCCAAGGGAGAGTGTTGAATCGTGTAGATAGTGTTATGGCTGCAATTATACGGATACGGAGATCTGATAATGCCGAAATCATTAGTTGTTGTTGAATCACCCGCGAAGGCGAAGACAATAAACAAATTTCTGGGTCGAAATTATATCGTTAAAGCCTCTATGGGGCATGTCCGTGATCTGCCTACGAAAGAACTTGGCGTTGATGTCGACAACGGATTTACACCGAAGTATACCCTGATTCGTGGCAAGGGAAAAACTATCAAGGAGCTTCAATCCGCCGCAAAGGATGTTGACTCCATTTATCTTGCCGCTGACCTGGATCGAGAGGGCGAGGCGATATGTTGGCATCTCGCCCATGAGTTGGGGAAAGCGAAGAAGCCGATTTACCGTATCACCTACAACGAGGTTACTAAGAGTGCGATCCAGGCTGCTATCAATAACCCCGGACAGGTCAACCAAGACCTTGTCGATGCACAGCAAGCGCGGCGAATACTCGATCGATTGGTCGGCTATCAAATTAGCCCTCTCCTATGGCGGACTCTGAAACCCGGTCTGAGTGCCGGGCGAGTTCAGTCTGTTGCTGTAAGACTTATCTGTGAACGGGAAGCTGAAATTGACGCTTTTGTACCCCAGGAATATTGGACGATAACGGCAACGGTGAAAGGCGAACAGACGGAACCGTTTGACGCCAAGTTGATTCAGGTTGGAGATGAGAAGGGGTCAATTAGCACTTATGGATTCCCAATTGATGAGGCACGTGCGAATGAAATCGTTGAAGATGCGAGAACGAAACAGTTTGTTGTCAAAACCGTTCAAAGGCGTGAACGGAAGCGGAATCCTGTTCCTCCGTTCATCACAAGTGCTTTACAACAGGAAGCCGCGCGCAAGTGCAGATTTACCGCGAAACGTACAATGACGATTGCCCAACAACTCTATGAGGGGCTTGAGGTTGGTGCAGACGGCTCTGTCGGACTGATTACGTACATGCGTACCGATTCCACACGTGTTTCGAATGAAGCCATTAACGAAGCGCGATCGTATATCGAAAAAACTTATGGAGGCGAGTACCTTCCGACGCGCCCAGTCCATTACAAAGGCAGGAAAGGTGCGCAGGATGCTCATGAAGCAATCCGACCAACATCTGTTGAGCGAACGCCTGAGTCGTTGAAACCGCATTTGTCCGTTGAGCAATATCGACTCTATGATCTCATCTGGAAGCGATTTGTTGCCAGCCAGATGCCCCCCGCTCTTCTGGATGTTACAACGATTGATGTATCCGCAGGTGAATATCTCTTCCGTGCAACCGGCTCCATTATCAAGTTCAAGGGATTCATGGTTGTCTATATGGAAAGTCGTGACGAAGGCGACCGAGGCAAGGATGAGGACAATGAAGAGGAGAGGATATTGCCGGAACTGAAGGTTGGTGAAATCCTTGAGCTTCTCAAATCCCTTCCTAAACAGCATTACACTCAGCCGCCACCTCGATATACTGAGGCAACCCTTGTCAAAGAGTTAGAAGAAAAAGAAATTGGTCGTCCGAGCACATACGCCGAAATAATCTCAAAAATTCAGGATAGAGAGTACGTCGTCAAGGAAAAAGGACGGTTTGTTCCACAAGATATTGGAAAACTGGTCAATCAGCTCCTCGTTAAGGGGTTTCCCGAAATTGTTGATGCGCAATTTACGGCGAAAATGGAGCAACAGCTTGACGAGATTGAGGACGGCAAAATGGATTGGGTGGCGACACTGGATACATTTTATCAGCCCTTCAGTAGCGCTTTGAGCGCAGCACCCGATGTTATGCGCAACGCAATGAAAGGGATGGAGCAAAAAACCGATCAGATTTGTGATAAGTGTGGACGTCCAATGGCAATCAAACCCAATCGCACTGGAAGCAAGTTTCTCGCATGTACGGGCTACCCGGAGTGCAAGAATGCAAAGCCGATCAGTATCGGTGTTGATTGTCCAGAGGAGGGCTGTGATGGATATCTCGGGGAACGTAGCAGCAAACGTGGGAATGTTTTCTACGGCTGCAGCAACTATCCAGATTGTACGTTTGTACTCTGGGATAAACCTGTTTGTCAGCCCTGCCCACGGTGTCAGTCTCCATTTCTCCTTGAAAAAACGACCAAAGCAGGTGGGCACCATCTTGTCTGCTATGACGAAACGTGTAACAATGCGGAAAGCGGAGCCAATCCGGTCGAGGAGGAATCGACGGATGAGATCTGCGACAAGTGCGGTCGTCCGATGGCGATCAAAACTAATCGCGCTGGAGGCAAGTTCCTCGCATGTACGGGCTACCCGGAGTGCAAGAATGCAAAGCCGATTAGCATCGGTGTTGATTGTCCAGAGAAAGGATGCGATGGATACATCGGGGAACGTCGCAGCAAACGTGGGAAAATCTTTTACGGCTGCAGCAACTATCCGGATTGTAAATTTGTGCTCTGGGACAAACCTGCTTCTCAGCCCTGCCCACAGTGTCAGTCGCCGTTCCTTCTTGAAAAAGTGACAAAATCAGAGGGACGCCAACTTGTTTGCTATAACAAAACGTGTAACTATTCTGAATCCTTAAGCGATTGATCGAAGGTGGAGAAAAGTAGGGATGGTAGAAAAATCCCAATCACGATGATTCCGATGTACCAAGTCAGTGCGAATTATAAGAGTAATATTGAAATCCTTCACCAAATCAGCGTCCATAGCCTGCCGCTGCGTAAAACTGTGGCTGTTTGAGAATTAATCACTGAAAAAGATGAGGCATCTGCGCGACACACAAGCAATCAGGAATTCATGATGTAATACGCACGTAATTTGCGGGGTTTGTGATTGAATCCATGTTGAGCCTCAGTCATCAAAATATCCCCGTTGTAATCATTGGAGGTGGCATTCACGGAATGTCAATCGCCATGCGGCTAATTCGAGATTTGGAGAAACGCCAGATTTCAGGGGCCGCAGCGTTGAAACATCTCGTCATTCTCGATCGCGATCCGCAACCGTTGACCGCATGGCTGAGAAAAACGCAAAGACAGGGCATGACGTTTTTGAGATCTCCTGCTGTGCATCATGTCGGAATGGATGCGCTGGGAATCGTAGAGTACGCTAGAAATCACGACCGCACTGATGAACTTGCACCGCCGTATTCACAACCCTCAACCGATCTTTTTCTTGATTTTTGCCGCCACGAAATCAATCAACAACAGATTCGTTCGTTCTATTACCATTTTGATGTCGCCAATTTGCGATGGGATAAAGGGGGCAGTAGGTTTCCGTTCAGAATTATCTCTCAGCACAATGAAGGGTTTCGTGCACGTTGCGTTATCCTGGCTATGGGTTCTGATGATTGTTCATACATGCCACCGGAATTCGTGCACTGGCGAGACCGGTTTCCGGAACGAATAGTGCATTCACGGGATTTCGACCTACAGGCTTTCGGACAACGTCATGAACATGCAACGTTTCCGAAGGAAATGCAGAAAGTCGTCATAATCGGCGGTGGATTGACGGCTGGCACCCTTGCAAAATGCCTCGTTGAACAGGGCACACAGGTGGTGTCAATCGCACGAAACCCGTTGAGAATCCAACAATTTGACTTTCAGCCCTCATGGTTGGGACCTAAGGCGATTAAGGCGTTCAACAATGAACCCGATTGGGAGAAACGGTACGAAGTCATCCAACAAGCCAGAGGAAAGGGGAGTGTTACACCGGATATTGCCGAAGCCCTGGAGAGATATGCCATAACGACCAAAAATTTCCAACGCTGCATCGGTGCCAAAGTGCTTCACATCAAAAAAATGAATCGGCTGAATCAATTACAGTTGAACACGACACAGCGGGTGATTGACGCGGTTGACTTGATTGTCCTCGCAACGGGATACCGATTTAATCTTCGCAAATACGCCTTTCTATCAAATCTGATTGAACAATACCAAGTGGCAACCGTACGCGGTTTGCCACTACTCGACGAAAACCTGCAACTGTTGCCCGTTGAGAATCTTTTTGGATCAGGAGTTATTGCACAGCTTCAACTTGGTCCTGCGAGTGGAAATATTGCCGGCGCTGCGCTCGCTTATGATCGATTTCAGCAAAAAGTTTTAAGAGCAACTTCGGCGATCCAATGAGAGCGAGGAAAACACCACGAAAATTTCAGTTCCGCCGCACAGCGATATTTGTACTTTTCCTTTTGAATGTTTACTCCACTAACTCCTGAACCCACTTAGTTGAATTCCCAATGTCCTGATACTCAATCTTGCGTTTTCTCCACCTTCTGATACTGCGTTGTTAAGTTTGATACAATACCTGACCAGATGGTCGCCGCGATCATGGCAGTCACAGGAAACGCTGTAGCAGGGAGACGCATTAGGGCAATTACGAATGCACTCCCGCTTTTTGCAGATCGATAGCCAAAGGAATCGATAATCTGTTTTGCCCTATAGCGAGCATCGAACGGTAAGGGGATGTAGAAGATTTCTTTAGCAGCGCGGAATATCGAGTAATCAAGCGCTTTGAAAACCAAGAATGCTGCGGCGCTGCTCAACAGCGACGGTGAGGCGGTAAGGATACCACAGGTGATGAGATGAATTAGTGGAATGGCTAGATGTGCAATGCGAATGGGGACGAACCGCAGCAATAATGGCGTAGCGATGAATTGGAGAACGGCGGCGACTACAGCTATCGTTGCGTAAAAATTGCCGATGAACGCTGTTCTCTCATCTTTTACCGGTATTGCAATTTCAATCAATCCCTTAAATCGCAGATCCAACACAGTTGAAACAATCTGTGTAGTTATGACCAACAGACCGATGAACACCAGATATCGAGATTGAAGGAACACCCGCAGTCCGGTATGTCCAAGTTTACCACCTTGCTCAGCTTCTGAGGGTTGTGGCGCCCCAGCCAATGCGTAAGCTACAGCTGAACACGCCGCGGCTGGCAGCAAAGACCCCGCAGTAAAAAGTAAAAGATTTTCCGAACCCATCCGACCCGCCAACTGTCCCACAAGGAAACCCCCTGCAATCGATCCTAACGATGCTAGACCGCAGAAGGGACCATTAATGCGGCGTGCCTGATCGGGACTGAGTGTACTATTGACAAAAGCCCAGTATTGCTCAATGATGAGGACGATGTACGCCTCTCGGAAGACATAAATGATTGCAGTGGCGATGATATAACCCTTCAAAATCAGACCGTAGGCGGATACGATCATCGCCGCTGAGAGCAATGATGTCGCGAGCAGCGCTCGACTCGCACCTATCCAGGAGAGGAGGCGACCGTAAAGGAGAATCATGAGATAAACACCGGGAAATACAGAAGCCATCACCCAAGGGAGTTTGTCAGCCCCGTACGCACCAATAAACAGTGAGTCTGAGACGGCTCGGATGAATTCGTATCCACATAGCAGGAAGCTGGCAGCGGCGGCAATTGCGAGAGCAGCAAAGAGGATTCGTTGAGGGAAAATCGGTTGCATTTTCGGAATTTTCATGTGTATTGTCAGGGATGTAGGCGTTAAAAGACGATTAATCTTTGGCGATTTTTGTGAATTAGGTGCCGATAAACACGGTCATTATCTCTGTAATATCGCATATTTCGCAAAATGGATGATAAAATGTCAACGGTCATAATAAATGGACTTACGCAAAAAGGTAGACACAAAGCACGAAACGCTGTAATATAATCAACAAGGCAATGAAACAGAGATTCTTGAGGCGGTGACCAAATGGAATTGAAAGACCAACGAATCATCTTAGGTGTCACCGGTAGTATCGCTATCCATAAATCCATTGATTTGGCGAGTCAATTGGTGAAGCGCGGTGCATCTGTTCATGTTGTCATGACCCAAAATGCCACCCGCTTGGTGCAACCGCTGCAATTCCAGGTCATCTCTCGCAATCCCGTGTTGCTAGATCTCTTTAACGCTCGATCTGATTGGCAACCTGGTCACATCGAACTCGCGGATGGGGCTGATCTGCTGGCGATAGTGCCCGTGACCGCAAATGCGATTGGTAAAATGGCAAATGGCATTGCGGACGATGTCCTCTCAACCGTTGCAATTTCCGTTTACTGTCCCGTTCTGATTGCGCCTGCGATGGAAGAGCACATGTACCAAAACCCATTCGTGCAGGCAAACATTCAGAAGTTGAGGGAGCACGGTTTTGAATTTATTGAACCTGTCAATGGCGATCTAGCCTCTGGGCGCGAGGGAATCGGACGAATGAATACAGTCGAAGTGATACTTAAACGCATCATACAGCTATTGAGCGTCACCAAAGATTTGGCACGTAAAAAGATTGTCGTGACGGCAGGGCCGACTCGGGAATATCTCGATCCAGTTCGTTTCATCAGCAATCGATCCAGCGGTAAAATGGGTTATGCGATTGCTGAAGCAGCACATCGCCGTGGCGCGGAGGTTTTCTTAATCAGTGGCCCAACAGCGATGCATCCACCCACCGGAATTAATTGCCATTATGTTGAAACCGCGATGGAGATGCGCGAAGCAATTTCTGAGGTTTTCGATCAGATGGATATCGTCGTTATGACTGCAGCGGTTGCAGATTACCATCCGCAAACTGTCTCTCCTCATAAAATCAAGAAAAAAACCGATCGGCTAACAATTCAACTCGAAAAAAACCCTGACATCGCACAGGAGCTTGGACGACGGAAAGCCCATCAGATTATGGTTGGGTTTGCCGCTGAAACGGACGATCTCTTGAATCACGCCCGGCAGAAGTTAATCGATAAAAACTTGGATTTGATTGTAGCGAATGACATCTTGGCAAAAGGAGCAGGGTTTGAAGGCGATACAAACGTTGTGACTCTATTGGATCGTGACGGCACGCATGAACAGCTTTCCCTGCTACCCAAGCGAGAAATCGCAGATATTATTTTGGATCGTGTCGCTAAAATTGATGGTTGATAGACCGCTAACGAAGTCATTTATCACCTACACTCTGCTCCCGGAGTTTCAGCAATTCTCCAACGCTATCAGAGCTTAGTCAGAATAAGGTTGCCGAACCTATCTACCGCGGCTTGGTAGCCGGTGTGGATGACCGTGGTGGAATCAATTTCCTCTACTATCGCAGGCCCCGTTAAGACGCATCCGCCGTCTAACCGGTAGCGATTATAGATGGGACAATCAACGTAGCAGTTCTTCTCGGCAAAGTACACAGGTCGGGTTGCCTTCTGGGCTTTTGCTGCGTTCCTATCGCCGCCTTCCAACTCACGCTGCCGGGGCTTGTTGATTTGACCTATCGCAGTAAGTCGCAGATTCACGAGCTCGACAGGTTCGTCTAGTGCATTGTAGCCGTAGGCGCGGTCGTGCTCCATATGGAAGGCTTCCAAAGCCCGAAGGAGTTCGGGGGCGCTTAGGGTAGATTCCACGTGTTCACTAGCACCTTCTGGCAACGCTACTGTCAGTTCATAGCTTTGCCCCACATATCGCATGTCTACTTGTCGGACGAAGGTGATATCCTCCGGAGACATACCTTCCCGCTCCAAGCTCTTCCGTCCTTGTTCCGTCAACACTTGGTAGGTTTTCTCCACTTCGCCCAAATTCAATTGGTCGACACGCTGGATGAGCGTTGTGGAGTAATCGTGTTTGAGGTCAGTCACCAATAGCCCCATGGCGGATGAGGTGCCGGGACTCATCGGGATGACGGTGGCGCGCGATTCAATCTCCTCCGCCAAGCGGTTGGCGTGTAGCGGTCCAGCCCCGCCAAATGCCATCAAAACGAATTCCCTAGGGTCGTAGCCGCGTTGCACGGAAACGAGGCGTAGCGCGTTCACCATGGCTGCGTTGGCAATCTCCACAATCCCGTGAGCTGCTTCGACAATATCCATTCGCAACGGAGTGGCACAACTTTCCTTTATCGCCTGCTTCGCCGCCTCAATGTCGAGTTCAATCTCTCCCCCCAAAAAATAGTGCGGGTTGAGTCGTCCTAACACCAAATTGGCATCCGTAATGGTGGGCGCCGTCCCACCCTTGCCATAGCAGGCTGGGCCTGGATCGGCGCCTGCGCTCTCTGAGCCAACGCGCAACACACCACCGGAGTCCACCCAGGCGATTGAGCCGCCGCCGGCGCCAATCTCAACGAGATCGATAACAGGGGTGCGGATGGGATACCCGCCGCCGGAGTTGGCACCCACGCCTGTTCGGGCTGTTGCACCAACCTCATAGTCCTTGGTTATTCGGGGCGCTCCTTTCTCAATCAGGCCAGCTTTTGCTGTGGTGCCCCCCATGTCAAAGGAGATGACGTCCGCATATCCAAGCGTAGCCCCTAGATAAGTTGCTGCGATGACGCCCGCCGCAGGACCTGATTCCACCATGAAGACAGGCTTTTTACTCGCTGCTGAGAAGGTGAACACCCCAC
Source organism: Candidatus Poribacteria bacterium (assembly GCA_965198175.1). Taxonomy (GTDB): domain Bacteria; phylum Poribacteria; class WGA-4E; order WGA-4E; family PCPOR2b; genus JAPPKS01. The sequence goes on along the minus strand of OZ240245.1, from coordinate 2,942,717 downwards.
CGCTGCTCTGCATGACGAGCAACTCTGCCCTTAATCCTTCACTCCGCAGTTGGGTCTCGATACGCTGAAGATATTTCGCTACGACCGGGCGGATGCAGGCGTTGATGACTGTGGTACTCGCTCTAAAATACTCCCGGAATTCCGGGGCGACTTCGGACGATAAAGAGACAACAGTGTTGGGAACGGTTTCACCAAGAATCTCCCCTAGCCGTTTCTCATGAATCGGGTTGACGTAGGCGTGAAGCAAACAGACCGCAATGGCTTCGACGCCTTCCTGTCGAAGTTGCTCTGCCACTCGCCTCACTGCGCTCCCATCGAGTGGGGTGAGTATATTTCCGCGTGCGTCGAGCCGCTCCGGGACACCAAAGCAGAGATGACGGGGCACAAGTGGCTGAGGCTTTTCGAATTGTAGGTCGTAGAGCGTTGGACGTATCTGACGCTGAATCTCCAGCAGATCGCGGAAGCCGTCTGTTGTAATAAAGCCTGCGCGGGCGACCTTGCCCTCAATGATGGTATTCGTTGCTATGGTGGTACCGTGCACGACGAAGCGCACCTCGTCCGGTGCTAGGTCTGCCTCACGCAGCATTCGGTGGGTCGCCTCCATGAATCCTTGGGACGGGTCTAAAGGTGTCGAAGGGACTTTGCCGACGCGGATTTCACCGGTAAGTTCGTTAATTAAGATGGCATCTGTGAAAGTGCCGCCGATATCCACGCCGAGACGATATCTGGGAGTCACCCGCTGTATCTCCTTATTCTGTAATTGGCTGCGCAATCTCAAAGTACAGTTTCATCTTCAGTTCAGGTTTTCACTTCGCCACATTGTCTGCTTACGGATTTGCCGTCTACGTTTTCTCCACTGTCCATGTGTCTGTGTCGATAGATACACCATAGATTTCTCTCGCCCGCGCCGGGCTAACTTTGCCGTCGCGCACATCGCGCAACACCACTTGTGGGTCGCGTGCTTCAGGCGGGCCGTAACCGCCGCCGCCACAGGTGCGAAAACTCACCACGTCACCCGGCTTGAGCTGCACGGTCACCTTGGATCCGAGTTTGACAGCGTCAGTATCGGGGTTCAGCACATAGCTTGCTACCTTTCCAGGTAGCCCGCCGAAGAGACCCCACGGCCCCCACCGGTCGCGATCTGCCAGGATGGTGAACGAGGCTTCATGGTCAAAGAAATAGTCGCGCCGCAACCCCAATCCGCCGCGATGCTCGCCTGCCCCATCTGAATCATCTATGAGTTCGTAACGGTTAATACGAACTGGGTAGTTAATCTCAGTTTCCTCGATTGGCGCATTTTCTGTGTTCTGACCATGGCACTGTACCGCGTCGGGGCCATCGCTCGCCGCTCTGCCGCCGTAGCCGCCAGCCAGCGTTTCGTAGAAAGCGTAGAGTTCACCTGTGCGGGGATGTGTGGCTCCAAAGCCTACCTGCGCCATCATCGCCTTCGTCCCTGCCGGAATGCGGTCTCGGAGGACCGGAGCGAGTGCCTTCAGTAGGACGTCGCTGAGCCGCACTTGCGTTTCCCAACCTCCGACCACAGGTGCTGGCGATGTGCAGTTGACCACCGTTCCCGGCGGCGCCAAGATGCGTACCAGACGGTAGAATCCCGCGTTGACCGGAAGGTCCGGATCGAGGAGACTCTTGAGAACATAGGCGCAAGCGGAGAAGGTCTGGGCATACGTGGAATTCACTGGCGCACGCCGTTGGGGGTCAGAGCCGGTCAAATCGAAGAGGGCGCCGTCGCCGTCAATGACCATCTTTGCTACGAGATGCACCGGTTCATCGGTGAAGCCATCGTTGTCGACATAGCCGTCGGCGGTAAAGATTCCCTTGGGGAGTTTGGCTAGCTCCGCGCGTGTTCGACGCTCTGTGTAGTCGAGCAGTTCTTCAACGTAGAAGGCGACGCTCTCCGAGCCAATCCGATCTAGAAGTGCATTCAGTCGGCGCACGCCGGTGTTGTTCGCCGCCACTTGTGCTCGAAAGTCGCCCGCCGTCTCATGTTTGGAGCGAATCTGACCTAGCACCAGCCGGAAGATATCTGGAACAATTTCTCCTCGCCGCACAAGCTTCACCGGAGGGATGATGATGCCCTCTTGATAGACCTCGCGGAAGGCGCCTATGCTCGCGGGCGCACCGCCGCCCACGTCTACATGGTGAGCCAGGTTTGCAACGTAGCCGAAGACTTCGCCCTTCCTCTGCTCTCTCTCGTCGGAAACTTGGACACTCGTTCCAAGTGAGCCGTCGGGGTAGACTGTGCAAGGTGAGTGGTGGTACACCGGCGAGATTAGCGTAATGTCGTTCAGATGAACACCGCCCAGGTAGGGGTGGTTGGAGAGAATTGCATCGCCCGGTTCTATGTTTTCTGGTCCATACTCTCGGATCACTTTCGGCACGAATTCGGTTAGCGATCCTAGGTGAACTGGTTGCGTGAACGCTTGGGCAACAGGCTGCAACTTGCGGTCGAAGAAGGCGCAGGAAAAATCGGCTCTGGTCTTGATGTTGGTGGAATACGCGCTGCGGCGCAGGGCAATCGCCATCTCTTCCGTCGCCTCGACTAGCGCATTGCGAATGACTTCGAATTTGATTGGATCCATTTGCAATTTGAACCCCTATTCGTTAGTGTGATTCTGGTAGTGAACCGACGACCTGCCTGTCCGTTTGAAATGCGTCAACGCACCATTTGCTGAAGTGTCAAAGTGGTCGACGCCTGTGATATATATGCAAGGTGGGATTGCTTGCCGACGATTACTTCGAGGGTTAGGGTGACGAAGTCGGCGTTGGTTCTACCGTCCAGAGCAGAATTGTTCCATCCTGACTTGCACTGGCGAGGGTGTTCCCATCCGGGGAGAAAGTGACGGAATCGACTGAAGCCGAATGTCCCTCAAGGGTACGCTTGTGCCTCCCTGTTGCAGTATTCCACAACTGAATGGTCCTGTCCACACTCCCGCTGGCGAGGGTGTTCCCATCTGGGGAGAATACGACGGAATTGATCTGATTCTTATGCCCTTTAAGCGTGAGCAGATTTTCCCCTGTGTTGGTATCCCACAACCGAATGGTTTTGTCTCCACTTCCACTGGCGAAGGTTCTTCCATCTGGGGAGAATGCGACAGATTCGACTTCATCCGTGTGATTCTCAAGGGTACGCTTATGTTTCCCAGTTACGACATCCCAAAGCCGAATGGTCTTGTCTTCACTCCCACTAGCGAGGGTATTTCCATCTGGGGAGAATGCGACGGACATGACCTCACGCTTATGTCCTTTAAGAGAATGACTTTGGTCGCCTGTGTTGGCATTCCACAACCGAATGGTCTTGTCGCTACTTCCACTGGCGAGGGTATTTCCATCTGGGGAGAACGCGACGGAATAGACCAAATCCGTGTGTCCTTCAAGGGTACCTTTGTCGTCTCCTGAATCTGTATCCCACAGCGGAGTGATATTGTCAACACTTCCAGCGGCGAGGGTGCGACCATCCGGGGAATACGCGACGGAATAAGCTCCTTTACTTCCTTTAATGGTTTTCATGTCGTGCCCAGTGGAGACATCCCACAACTGAACCCTATAACTCGCGCTGGCGAGGGCGCCTCCGTCCGGAGAGAAAGCAACGGAATTTGCCCCAATCTCATGCCCTTCAAGGGTCCGCTTGTATCTGCCCGTCACGGCGTCCACCAACTGAATTGTACCGTATTCACTCCCGATTGCAAGCGTGTTCCCATCTGGCGAATACGCAATAGCATCGCACGAAACAGTATGGGTACGTCTGATTTCTCCTGTGTTGGCATCCCACAACCGAATCATTTCGCCGCCACTAACAAGGGTACTGCCATCCGGGGAATAAGCCACGGATTTGACCCCTCTTGTATGTCCTTTTAATGTCCGCTTCACGTGCTTCCATAACTGGGCAAAAGTTCGTGTGTTCCGGCGAAGAGTCTTCTTGCGCTTACCCGTTACGGCGTCCCATAGCCGAATCGTTTGGTCTTCACTTCCACTGGCAAGGGTTTTACCATCCGGTGAATAGGCGACGGAATTGACCCGGCCCGCATGCCCTTTCAGTGTGCGTTTGAGTTTTCCGGACACGATATCCCACAGCCGAATCTTGTTGTCCGCGCCGCCGCTGGCGAGGGTGTTTCCATCTGGGGAAAACGCCACAGAGTAAACGTGGTATTTATGCCCTTCAAGGGAATGCTTGATTTCCCCTGTTACGATATCCCACAGTCGAATCTTTCCAAAACCCCCACTAGCGAGGGTGTTTCCATCCGGGGAGAACGAAACGGCATTGGTATCAAGGATGTGTCCTTCAAGCGTTTGCTTGAGTTCCCCTGTGGCGACATTCCACAACCGAATCGTACTTCTCACTCTCCCACCACGGAAATTCCACATGCTTCCACTAGCAAGCGTTTTACCATCCGGGGAAAACGCGACGGAGCGCTCCCCATCCATGTGCCCAGCAAACAGGGCGGTTTCTGCGCCAGTGTGGGCATTATAGAGCCAAATCCCGATACTAGTTGCCACGGCGAGCCGAGCGCCATCTGGTGAATACGCGAGGTCGTATGTTGTCCCTTTACCGAGGCGCAGTATAGCCCCTTCGGGCAAACTCCACCTTATATACTCCCCAGCGGGCTGATGTCCAATAACTTTAGCCGGCTCTCTCAAAGGTGGCGAGGCTGTCGCTAAGTCAACGGACCAGGTAAGGATTGTCCCGTCCCTGCTTCCGCTGACGAGGGTGTTCCCGTCTGGTGAAAATGCGATGGACTCGACAGCGTCCGTATGTCCCTCAATGGTACCTTTGTGTGCTCCGGTTATTGCATTCCACAACCGAATCGTTTTGTCCCAACTTCCGGCGGCGATGGTACCTCCATCTGGCGAGTATGTGATGCACTCAATGATCCCCGTATGTCCCTTAAGCGTTCGCTGGTGTTTTCCCGCCACTGCGTCCCATAGCCGAATGGTCCTATCCGAACTTCCGCTGGCGAGGGTTTTACCACCCGGAGAAAACGTAACGGAGTTGACCATACCTGTATGTCCCTCCAAGGTATTCTTTAGTTTCCCGGAGACGACATCCCACAACCGAACTGTCTTGTCCTCGCTTCCACTGGCTAGGGTACGCCCATCAGGGGAAAACACAACACATTTGACCTCCCCCTTATGTTTCTTTAGCGTTTGCTTGAGCTCCCTTGTGACGAAATCCCACAGGCGTATCGTCTTGTCCTTACTCCCACTAGCGAGAATGTTCCCATCTGGGGTGAAGGCGACAGAATAGACGCAATCCTTATGTCCATCAAGCGTCCCCTTGTGGTCGCCTGTGTGAGCATTCCATGACGGAATTGTCCCGTCATAACTCCCGGCGGCAAGTGTGCGGTTATCCGGGGAAAGCGCTATCGAGAAGGCTCCCTTTTGCCCTTTGCGAATCGGCTTGGGTTGTCCCGTGTTAACATCCCACAACCGAGTCGTAAAACTCGCACTGGCGATGATTTGATTATCCGGGGAGACCGCGACGGAATGAATTCCGATCCCATGCCCTTCAAGGGTCTCTTTGAGTCTGCCCGTTACAGCATCCCACAACTGAATTGTACCATACTCACTACTACTGGCGAGAGTGCGCCCATCTGGCGAATATGCGACGACATTGACCAACCCGGTCCGCTCAATGGTCTGCTTGAGTCCTCCAGTGGTGGCATCCCTTAACTGAATTGCATCGAACTCGTTCCCACTTGCAATGGTGCTACTATCTGGGGAATATGCAATGGAATCCAACCCCATCGTATGCCCCCCAAGAGTAAACTCGTGCTTTCCCGTTATAGCATTCCACAAGCGAATCGTCTTGTCGTTACTCCTACTAGCGAGGGTACGTCCATCTGGGGAGTACACAACAGAATTGACTCTACTCGTATGCCCCTTAAGGGTACGCTTGCGTTTTCCAGTCACAGCATCCCACAAGCGAATCGTCTTATCGCTACTCCCACTGGCGAGAATTTTTCCATCCGGGGAATACGCTACAGAGTTAACGCGAATCGTGTGCCCCTTTAGCGTACGCCTGTGTTCCCCCGTCACGACATCCCACAAGCGAATCGTATTGTCCGCACTCCCACTGGCAAGGGTGCTTCCATCTGGTGAGAAAGCGACGGAATTGACCTCGCGCTCATGCCCCTCAAGGGTAAGGATATGTGCCCTTGTGGCGGCGTCCCACAACCGAATCGTGCCGTCCCAACTTCCGCTGACGACATGCTCCGAACCCCCACTGGCGAGCGTCTTACCATCCGGCGAGAAGGCTACGGAACGCGCGCCATCCGGGTGCCCTGTGAGTAGGGCGATTTCCGCGCCGGTGTGGGCATTATAGAGCCAGACCCCGATACTGCTCGCCACTGCAAGTTCAGCACCATCTGGTGAATATGCGAGGTCATATGCCGTCCCTTTACCGAGGCGCAGTATAGCTCCTTCGGGCAAGTTCCATCGTGAGTACTCTTGCGCGGGTGCGCTGGATAGAAATTGTAATGAGACATACCAGAGGGCGATGCCGAAAAAGAGCGCTTTTTTCATCAGAGGTTTTCTCCTTTCCGGTTGAACTGCGATTGATTCGATTCTCGAGATGTTCGGTTCAGAGCCGGCATTGAACACTTCGGATTGAGGTCAACAGAAAAGGTGTCGATTCGGGAATTGTCCTTCAGACAAGTCATTCGCACTAGCCTCCACGGAGACAAGCTCATGAGTCGCCAATCCATGCAACCATTATAGCAGACACTCCATCAAGGTTTCAAGGGAGGACACGTTCGAATCTGGATGATGCGGACGAAGCGTTCTCAGTCTGTCATCATTCACGGCTTATGTGGCTTAAGCAATGCGGTGATGTTAGCCGGCAGTTGAATTCCGTGTTTCCGCTCGAAGTCCTCAACGCATGCGTAATCGTTCCGGAAGGCAGCAATATTATTCATCTTCATGCGCGTAGAGTTCATCAGGTCTGACTTGGCTCTTTCCCACTCCCCCACGTGCAACCACGCCACACCTCGGTTGTAATAGGTTATGGCATAATTGGGCTTCAGTTCTATCACCTTCGTAAAGTCCTCAATTGCAAGGTTAAGCTCGCCCTTTTTGCAGTAAACCACGCCGCGAACGCGGTAGACGCCGGCATAATCGGGCTTCAGTTCTATCGCCTTGGTAAAGTCTTCGATGGCGCAGTCAAAATTGCCTGCGCGGAAGTGAGCAGTAGCGCGATTCTTATAGACTCTGGCGAAATCGGTGCCGTCAGGCATCTCTTTTATCACTCGGTCAAAATCTTTGATGGCATACTCAAAATCGCCTTTTTTGAGGTAACACTCCCCACGTTTGTCACTGGCATCATTCAAAATGGCAGGGCCGACTTGGTCTAGCGATATGACTTCAGTGTAGTATGGGATGGCAACCTCTAGGAACCCTCTCTGCTGCATCTCCATAGCGTGATCTAGACGGCGACGTCCGTAGTCGTTGGGATCGTCGGTTTCTATGTTCGTCATTTGTCCTCCGCCAAGGTCATTTCTTGGGGGATTAAATTTTATAATGAGTATACCACGTCGGTAATGCGTTAGAAAATAAAAGTTCTCAGCTTATCACTCAGGAAAAATCCGGTACCGGGGTGTAAGTGTTGAAACCGCTCGTTCGATCCGCACCACGCAGCAGATAGATATGATGATCAGGTCTCAACGACGGGTCATGGCAGCGGACATCCGCAGGCATGTAGCGCATCGTATAGCCGCATCGACGCTGTTGCGAGGTGTTTGCGGCGGAGCCGTGGATGGTAAACCCATCGTGGAAATGGCATTCGCCGACCGCCAACTCCAGATCGACAATCCTGGACGCATCCATATCCTCAGCGACGACTTCGCTGCCAAATATGTGCTTATCCGGATCAACCCCCTCGTACCGTCGATCCCTGAGTTTATGGCTGCCAGCGATCACGCGCATGCAACCGTTTTGGACTGCTGATTCGTCCACCGCGAGCCACAGCGTGATAACGTGCATCGGTTGCAAGCGTCCATCCCAGTAGACGCCGTCCTGATGCCACGGCGCCGGAAGACCGTCGCTCTTTCGTTTGCTGATAAAGTGGCTCGACCAGAGAAGAATATCAGGTCCGATGAAGCGTTCAATCGCATCCAGCACACGCGCATCTGCGAGGTACTTAAACAGATAGGGGTGTTCAAAGTGCGGCACGTCCATGTGTTCTGGGCGTTTGCCTTCGGGGAGTGCTGCGATCATGCTGTCTACGTAATCGCGCAATTCGTCTAATTCCCCTTGCGTAAAAATCCTGCCAAATTTGAGATAACCGTTCTCATTGTAGAAAGCCACCTGTTCATCGGTGACTGTCATTTCGGTTTTCCAGCTTTCGTCAGTGTTTGTGGGACTCATGTTTTCCTCCCTTAGTCAAAGAAAGTATTTCTACACTATGGCGAACTCTTCGGGGATTGGGTTGAATAATGGGTATACTAACGGACGTTAATCACGCCGCAACTTCATAAATGCTCTTGCCATTTCCGTAGTATGACTCGAAGATGTGTTGATACACGGCTGCACATTTCTGATCGTATACGTCCCGGGCATAACATTCCGGCAGTTCATCGAGTATCTCTCGAACACTGAGCTTAACGACGGCTCGAGATTGTTGTTGTTTGCGCCAATCAAGGACGAGTTTCTCCCGTTTGAGTGTCTCAAGCAGCTTTCGGGCAACATCTTTGGACTGTTTCTTTTCGGATTCAGTCAATTCGGGTTCGGGGTGGGTGAGCAGGTCAAACACTGTTAATTCCTCCTCAGACAGTTGCTCGGCGACGGTACGTTTTTCCTCCTCATTAAGTTCTCCCGCCAAAGCGATCATTTGTTCGAGCCACACATCAACGTCAATTGCGGCATCGTTATACTCTGCGATGATCTGCGCGAATCTTTCCTGATAATCCATTCGTGTTTTATTTAGCCGAATCATCTGGGATAGTTTCCTGTTTATTGCGCCCCTGAGTTTTTCGGCTTCAATCTGCTTGCGTTGCGTCTTGAATCTTTCACGGAGTTGATCGAAGTCGATCTGACTCAAATCGACGATCTGATTAGTTTTATAGTCCCCTTCTTCCTTTATGATGTAACCTGTCGGCAGGATTGACTGGTCCAGTAGGTCTTCAATTTCCTTCCTCACATCGGAGGGATCCGCCGATGGCGCCAGGTTTTTGATTTTTTCCGCAATCAGCTTGATGAGGCTGCAGATTTCCCTAAATTCATTCACCGCGGAATCGGGAAGAATCGCCTTGTATAGCTTGGAGATGTTATTTGCGCGTTGCAAATAATCACGTTTAGTTTCATCGTTGACCAGTAGCTTGTCAACTGCGTCGTTGATTCGACGAGCTCGTTCAAAAGTTTCTGGTTCCGCCGCCTCAATCTTGGCGAGGTCAACGCCGCGGTGCGCACAAAACTCATTGACTTCAGCGATTGCACCTCGGAGTACCACGACAAGCTCCGATTTATCCCGAATTGGGTGCCTACCATCCTCATCGGTGCCTTCCGCATAAATCGCCAACGCGCGCTCAAGATTGCGGAAGATTCCGATATAATCAACAACCAAGCCGTTGACTTTGTCTCCGAAGACTCGGTTGGCTCTGGCGATTGTCTGCATCAAGGTATGGTTGCGTTGCAGTTTGTCAAGATAAATCGTCGAACAAGCCGGCACATCAAAGCCGGTCATCCACATCGAACAGACGAAAACAATTCGGAACGGATCGTCAGGGTCTTTGAATCTGGTATCCAAGTCCTCAGCGACCATACGAGCCCGGTGCGGCACAATGTTCACGCCCTTCTCTTTCAAATCGTCAATTTCGTTCTGCGACTGGGAGACCACCACTGCCATATCAGTCTCTTTCATGTATTGGATTTTTGCCTCAAGGGGTTTACGTTCGGTGTCTCCAGCGGCGTCCTTTATTTTAACCTTCAACGCCACAAGGTAATCTTCCCAATGCTTTTGCACTTTGTCATACATCTTGACAGCGGTGGCTTTGTCAATTGAGATGACCATCGCCTTACCCCGATATCCGCGCCCCATGAAATGCGAGACAACATCTTCCGAGACAGCTTCCAAGCGTTCATCACGCGTGATCACGTGATACTGTGTGGCAAACTCCCGCTCAATCCTGTTTTCCTGAGTTTCATCAAGGTCCGCCGCCTCAAGGATTTGTGCGAAATCTTCGTTGAGATCCTCGTTTACTAATTGCACGGCGGGAACGCGGTTTTCGTAATAGAGCGGTACGGTGGCGCTGTCCTCAACCGACTGCTTGAAGTCGTAGATTGAGACATATTCCCCAAACACTTGACGGGTCTTTTGCTCACCAGCGATTAGTGGCGTCCCAGTGAAAGCGATAAACGCCGCATTGGGCAGCGCTGTACGCATGTTGAATGCCAATGCGTCGTACTGGCTGCGGTGGGATTCATCGGTAATGACGACAATATCTGATCGATTTGAAAGAACTGGGTGTTTCTCAGCACCTTTGGTCTGGAATTTTTGGATCAGTGTGAAAATGTAGCGATGGTCTTCCCGTAGGAGTTGACGGAGGTGCGCTACACTTTCTGCGTGAACCTCCTGATGCCCCACAACTCCGCGCGCACTGGCGAAAGTTTTGTAGATTTGAGTGTCCAACTCTTTTCGATCCGTAACGACGACAAAGGTCCAGTTACCCGGAATTTTCCTGAGAACCTTCTGTGCGAAAAAGAGCATTGAGACGCCCTTCCCGCTGCCCTGTGTATGCCAGAAGACACCGAGCTTTCCGCGATTGGATTCAATACCTTTCAAGGCTTCAATCGCGTTGTTCACCCCTAGATATTGATGGTTCTTGGCGGTGAGCTTGATTGATCCGCCTTGGGGTTTCATGAAGATGGTGAAGTTCTCAACGATGTCAAGCAGCCGCCGATGGTCGCAGAGCCCGCGCAGGATTGTCTCCAACGAAACCGCCGCGGTTTCATCTTCACCTTCAATTCGTTTCCATTCGGCGAAGTGTTCCCAACTGGCTGTGAGGCTGCCGACGCGGCTCTCTGAGCCGTTGGAGAGGATAACCAGCGAGTTGTACCAGAATAGATGGGGAATCGTGTCTTTATAGTCCCGGAGATTGTAGTTGAAGGCAGCGTAGACATTTTCGTCGAGCCGTTTGAACTCCATTAGCACCAACGGCAGCCCGTTAATGAAGCCGACTGCGTCCGGTCTTCGGGTGTACATCTCGCCGGTAATCCAGAACTGTGACGCCAAAAAGAAATCATTGTTCTCCGGATACTCCCAGTCAATCACCTTTAGGTCTACGACGGTTTCGCCTTCGTCGTCCGGCGCCGTGTCGGTAACTTTCACGCCATCCTTCAGCAGGCTGTAAATCTCCCAGTTGGCTTCGACGAGGCTCATAGTCGCACGGAATTTGGTCAACTCCTCAATCGCTGCGTCAACTGCCGCAACCGACGCATCGGGGTTTAGACGTTCCAGTGCGGCGCGTAACCTCGATGTCAAAACAACCTCGTCCCTGTGCTCTCTACCGAGCGGACTACTGCCCTGATCGAATTCGCCGTAACAGTCCAGCGTCTCCCATCCGAGTTCTTCGAGCAGGGCGATGGCGGGTTGTTCTACGAGTTGGTCTTCGCTGTAAGGGTTTGGCATTTTGAAGTCCGTTAAATCGAACACAATGGTAAGGTGATTTACGCTATTGGACCAAGAAATCTCTCATGTTTCGCTGCTGCCAGTGGCATCTCGGCTTCTGCTCATTCCGTTTCTTCACGGAGTTGTAATTGTGAGGCTTCACGCTGGGCATTGAGCTTCATGAGCCGCGCGACGCCCGGCGAGGGATTTTTTCGCTGTTCATGATAGGCGGCTTCAGCCTGCTTGCGTTCAGTTTCAATATAGTCGTCAAGTATCTCTTTATTGAACAGGTAGTAGGTAATTGCTCCATAAATCTGCTTAAGCGTAAGATGTGGATGGTGTCTCCTAATTTCCTCCGGACTTGCGCCGTCAAGAAATTTCTCAATAACAATTTCGATACCGACGCGTGTGCCTTTAATTCGAATTGATTCGGGGCTGATAAATTCGAAGAGGCGAGTGAGATCCATATATGTCTTTCTTTTCAGTGAAGTTGCGATTCGGTACTTATCATTATCAATTGAGATTGTGTGAGGAGAAATATTCACCCATGTTGGAAATAATCTGCTCAAATTCGTTATCTACGTGAGAGTTTTCGCGCGCTTCGTTTTGCCTCAATGACCATAAATACTGGCTGAACGAGAAGAATTCGTCCTTTTCAAATTCCTGTAGCCATGTTTCCAAGTGAGCATGGAAGGGTTTATCGCAAAGATAGGGCTCCAAATCTTCAAGATTAGTTATCGTTAACACAGTTAAACACAGGTCATGTAAATGCTTTTTTAGTACGTTGTATCTCACAAGGCGTTGGAATTCCGCGTTCAAGAACGTGTTCATTCCTGGAAACGAGAAAAGGCGGTCGGGAAGCACCAGAACCGGATAAATCTTTTTAATCTTTGATATATTAATCCCGTCAAACTGTCGCCTTTTCTTTTTGTCAGTGTGGCCCAAATTCTGAATGGAATCCCGCAGTTGCTCTATGCCCTTAATGACGCTGGGCTTGATTCCGTTGTAGAATGCCGATGGATCGCGGCTGAACTTTGCTTCGGCAGATAATAGCGGTGCTTTGCATTCGACTAGGATTAGGATATCATTTCCGCAAATTGCAATATCGGTACACTCTTCTCTTTGCCTCGAGACATATCTTGGACGAATAAAAACACTTTCCGCCCAAGGAGGCGCTTGCGCATTGATTCCGCGTTCAATAATTGACGCAGCATAATCCTCGAATACCTGACCACGTAAGCCAATCAGTTGTTCGCCGGTGCCGATTTGTTCCTTTTCGAGTTGATCTCGAATAATCCAAAAAACTCCAGTTTCAAGTTTGTCCACTAGGAAACCGATGTCGATGCACATAAGTCGGTTTTCGCTCAGCCTCACAAGGGGGTACTTCCGCCACAGGCGAAACTCACGTGGTAGAGAACTCATTGTTTCAGCACGGTGTGTAAGTTCGTCAATTGAAATGCAGGTGTGTTGCAGAAATTTGTCATACAACGGCTTAAGTGTTTCCGATGTCTTAGTACCGAAATAAAACTTCTTGCCGTTGAGTATTTCCTCTTGAGAGAAACTCCTAACAACTGCGTATACACTAAAGACAAGATTTTGGTAGTCCTGTACGGTCAAACCTGTCGCCTGAACGAATGCATCGTTCACGTCGAATGTCGAGGCTTTTGTCTGAAGCCGCACGAGGAATTCCTTAGACTGAACCAGAGTATGCTTGATGTGACGTCTGGGCGAAGAATTGATTGCGTATTCGATAGTCGGAATTGATGCTGCCAAAAACTCTTTTAGTTCTTCTTCCATTGAGTTTGTTTTTGAATCAAAAGGCTCCATATCATCATATCCGTTAACGATTAGATAGCACCTCAGCAGTTCGTGCATAGCATCGACTGTGGTATCTGGAACACGAGAAGAATTCCGGTCAGAAACAGTAGCACACTTGCTTAACAGGTGAAGAGAGGACTCTCTGTTGAAGATCATATCTCCTGCGAGGCCCCTCCTCTCAATTATACCTCGCAAGAAGCGAGAGCAGAAATTTTGCCGGAGGATACGCTCGCAATTAATAAGGTCGTTGGTACGCTGGAGAAGGAGATTTACTCTTGCTAGGGTAATCAAAACTGCTTCGTAATTGAATGACCGCAGGATTCCTATGAGATGCTCATCTGAATCTGGATAATCGACTTCTCTGGCAGTTAACATACGCCCTACGGCGTAGTTACCAAATTGTAATTGGCTCGGTTGGTTCATGCTTTTTGGTCCTAAGAAATACAGACAATCCTTTCAACTTATGTAATTGGGAGAATTCTTTTCCGAATTATCGAGGCAAGGATGCCTCTCCCACAGCGGAAGAGGGTAGGCAGCTAAACCGCGACGACACGCTGGCGTCCCCCGGTATCTCCCGAAGGCGTAATGCGAACCTCGACATTGTGGTTGAGTCGGTTCAGAAATGTAAACAGACGCTCCACGCTAAAACAGTCAAAATCGCCATTCTTAAGTCGGGACACATCGGACTTATCGATTCCGAGGATTTCTCCTGCTTTTGCCTGTGTCAGTTTTCGTTTCTCAAGAATTGTGTGGATTTCATAAGCGAGATCCGACTTCAAGAGTTCACGTTCCGCTTCCGCCACGGAAAAACCGATGTCCTGAAACAGATTACCAGAGCTCTGCTTGAATTTGACGATTTCACTCATTTTTCATTTCCATTGCTCTCGTGATTCTGAGTCGCTGTTTGTTGAAATCTATTCTCCGCAATGGATGTGCTTAATCCTTGATTAAAGCGTTGGCATAAGCGAGACATGCCCTAATGTCCTCAATCACAATACCAGGGTAATTTTCGAGAATCTCAGCTTCACTCCATCCGTGCACTAACAGGTCAATAATGAATTCGACAGCTAAACGCGTGCCTTTAATAACAGGCTTTCCAGTCAAAATCGCTTCGTCTATAACAATTCGGTCCGTCCATTTCTGCAGAGGTACGGGTTGCATCACTCGTGTCTTCTTTTGGGAGTAGTGTTAGTCAGCTAAGAGGGCACCCACAAGGGGTGCCCCTACGAGTTCGAGGGTTCTGCAAAATTTCTCCCCCTTGCTAAGGCTTACTATTACCCACAAGTCCGGAAAATCGCACGGCGTTGATACTCACAAGGTTAACCACAGAACATTTACGCGCAGCAACATACCGCTCCGCTGGAGCGAAACCCTTCTAACCGTATTACGCCCCCATAGGTAAAATGTCTTGCACTCCAGCGGAGTGCGATGTCTATAGCCAAGATGTGCACGACTCACCCGCGCCAGAGGAGCGGTATGTGGGTATTTGCGATAAATCGTTGTTTCTAGGAAAGCATGATACGCTCTCGTTGAGATGTAGGTAATAGTTAGCTTGCTAAGGGGGAGCGAGAGGTGGACAGGCCACAAGATTGCCCTACTACCGCGTTTCCTCTTTCAGTCGTGCCTTTTATCTGAGGCATCGTTTGTGACAAAACTACAGTAATTACAATCTAAAAAGAGGGCGACTTTCAATACTGTAACTTGAATCTTTCGAGCACTTCTCCGATATGGCGGAGGGATTTGTTGCGCTGCAATGTCTGTGCGTTAACAACCACATGTTCGGCAATTTTAGGGGACATCGCTGGACGATATCGCGTTGCTTCAGCCTTTATGTTTGGATTGAGTCGAATCAGTATCTTTTCGGAGAACTCCGTCAAGAGTTTCTTGGCTCCGCTGTTGCCGGTTCGCGTGTCGACGATTTTCTCTGTATTAATTTTTTGATAGCGCTTGACTAATTGCTGGAAAGATTGGTTATCTGTCACATTTTCGCGGCAAATTTCCTTGTATTGTCCATGTTTGTTAGCGAAATAACAGAAAATCCCAAGACAATCGATTAGCAACCAAGCTTCCAACTCCTCCACAGCGGGAGCAAAAAATACTTTGTCAGTAATGCTAATTTCCTTGTGGACCCATTTAATTTGGTTAATAAGCGAATTTGGTTCTTTGTGCCGTTGATAGGCGGACATTGGGCCATCTCTGTCAATGACGAAGATAACACAGTCATCCTGCATGAGGTAATGTTGTGTCTTTTTCATCAGAGCGTCTCGGTTTGTGGGACGTTTCCAAGCTGTTCGGATTGAAATATTGGATAGTCGTAGATGTGAAAGTAGCTTTTCCGCTAAGCTTCGAACGGCTCTGGCATCATTTTCGGATTCCAATGTCCAGATTCTTACGGTGGTCACGCAGTCTCCTCCATCAGGTCTTGTAGGAGTTCGCTCTCAAAAACGGCGCTGCCGA
This sequence comes from Candidatus Poribacteria bacterium, assembly GCA_965198175.1. GTDB lineage: Bacteria > Poribacteria > WGA-4E > WGA-4E > PCPOR2b > JAPPKS01. Next base: position 2,926,828 of record OZ240245.1, on the reverse strand, counting down.
TTCCGAAATCTGCAATCCAACCGTCCAGTGCGGCTCGGTCTTCGCGGATTTCTTCAATGTTGAGGACTTCCGTGCCACTCCCAGGACGGTTACGTAAGAGTAAAACACCGAGCGAATCCGACAAGTTCTCAGGATTGAAGGCATCGAGAAGTTGAGAACTGTGCGTTGTGATTATCACTTGGGTTCGTTCGGAGAGCTTCCCCAGAACGTTGGCGATATCGGTTAGTGCACCGGGATGCAGATTTCGCTCCGGTTCTTCAATGGCAATTAGCGGTGGCAATTCAGGCTCGTTGAGCAACGTGTAATATGCCACAAGCCGCAATGTACCGTCGGACGCTCTATTCAATGGAATTGGCTCCTTGTATCCTTCTAACAGACATAACTGGTCGTATTCCCCAATTGTACGTTGATCTATCTTTAGGTTGGTAGTATCAGCAAGAGATTCGCTAACGTTTAGGAAACCCTCCGGAATGTACTCATGCCAGTACGTGAGTAACGCCGATAATCGAAAACCGTATCTGTCAAGCTTTGGAGATTCGCGCAGTCCCTTTATTGCGGGCGAGAATCTCGTGAGCCGATCTCGTATAAAATCTGGTTGAATATCATAAAATTTCCAACCCTTAATAAACTCGGTCAGGGCGCCTGTAGCAGGCTTGTCGCCGTAGTCGCCCGCAGACCGCAATGCAAGTTGATTAGATTTGTATCTTGTCCGGTTCTTGCCATCTTCATCCCAAACGGCGCCCTCTCCTTGCTCAATTGCGATTGTCTTAACATCGTTAACCAGTAACTTTTCATCGATAAGAGGATTTTCAGCGTGCGCCTTAAGCGCCAAGTCGTACACACATCGGGTTTCGCGCGCCTGAGCTTGTAACTGAAAGGTGATGTGACTTCCTCCGCCAGCCCAAAGTGAATCTTGGACAAATTCAACTGAGGGTGGGTCTTCACTAGTCATCCTTTCCATGAGACTGCCCAAGGCACTCAAGATATTTGACTTCCCACTGGCATTGGGGCCGACCAATACCGTCAAAGGCTTGAATGGAAGTTCAACGTCGCGTAAGCTCAGGTAGTTTTTGATATGGACCTTCTCTAATAGTGCATTCGCTTCAGGCATGGTTCGCCACCTCTCCTTGCTACTGTGCGGTCATTAGACTAAGATATTTTAGCATAACATCGGTTATTATGCGAAAGATAATCGTCGCTCTAGGTATTATTTTGATGTTGGGAACTTGGCGTAGCGGGTGAAGCGCTTTGCGACCCTGATGGTGGAATTCATAGTTTTCATAGTAAACTGAGAAAAGGGAGGAGACAAAAATGCCTAGTAACGTAGGTGGAGCACGGGTTTGCCGAATTCTTGGAAAAATGTTACTATGAAATTTTCACAGTTTTCAAGCCGACTTGCTCACGGTAGTAATCCGTTAGAGTCAATGTCAAGTTCGGATACGTTTAGCTCGCCCGAGATTAGTTTGGGAAGCAGGAGATCCCGGGTTTGGCGGAGGTTTTGATTTTTCATCACAAGTTGACCGATTAGTTCCTCCATAGGTGCCACAATAGCCTCATAGTTTCGCCCAATTCGGAAATCTGGCGCGATAATCTTCATTTGTTTGAGATGAGATGGACCATAGTTTTTCTGAGCGGTTCCGGTTGCCAGAGTATGAATTTGATATTGAAAATAATCGGATTTTAGGAAATGCCTTAATTGCCAGACTCCAACACTTTGGGTATTGGCTCGCATGCGGATAATGCTTGTATTCAGCATTAACGGTAAATGATTCTTTTGTATCGTTACGATTCGCCCTATTGTTCCCGAACTGGAAACAACGTGATCGAAGGGTTCTAGCAAAAAGTGAGAGTACCTTCTTTCCACCTCATCTTCTTCCAAATATTGTACCTTTGACAAGTCAATGTCATTGTCTACAAGGGTTCTAATGTTCAAGAATGGTATGCCACTGTCTCGATATTGCCAATGGCGCAAACCGGGGCCTTCCTTGAAATCCACATAGTCTGAAAAATTAGCTTCCCACCCCTGCGGGATTGAGCCTAGCTCTGACTCGACCATTGGGACGTTTTCATGTCCGGGGAAGCGGAATTCGATGAACCATTGCCGGTAGATTGTTTGCGCCATGTCTTCAAGGATATTGATGCGGCGGGTGTTGTTTTCAATAAGGTCGTCGTAGGCGCTGAGGACTGCGGCGATTTTGCGTTGGGTTGGAAGCAGGGGTATTGAAGTTGGCACTTGTCGGAGAACTGTCTGTGTTAGTAAGGGTTGTGCAGATCCACCTGCATAACGATTTAAGTTTAGATCTCTAAGCAAGTAGTATGAGTACCTGGTGTCAAACGAAGCATCCTTCGGCTGTCCTACAATTGTGTTGTCTGATGCCCAAAAATTTGTCTTGCAGTATTTGATTGCTCCACAATATGCACCTACACGACCAATAATCAACCCGTTTTGATGTGTATATTCATCACTCTGCCCAATCAAGCCGTTTGATCCATAGACCGGAAATGCGCCGTCACCTCCCGTCTTTATGGATTTACCATTGAAGAAATTCAGCACATCACCAAGCAAAGTTGATTTAAAAAGGCTAGGCTTCATAGTAAAATTGCTCCAAAATCATCGCCACATTCTGTCTGAATCAGGATTTGCAGGATTAAAGGATTTACAGGATTGGTAGTTCATTATGCTGAAGGCGATTGATGCTACAAATCCCTTTTCAGATTCCGACTGGAGCTGCTCGAATTTATCATCCCATCTTTTCTGAATTTAGAGATACAGGGTTGGCAAGCTTAACGGGATTTTAGGATAATCAGGATTGATTGTCGTTGTAAAGATTTGTTATCCTGAAAATCCTATAATCCTGCGAATCCTGATTCAGACAATTTACACCCCAACCTACCCAGAACCTCTTTAGAACATAGGAATCTAACCCTCTGTTGTCAGGGGGCGCTAAAACTATGGACGATTTAGTCCGACTCTATTTTTTGAGTGCTGGCGCGGATTTGAGGAGTAAGCTTGCGGCTTGCAGCCGGACTTTATCGTCTTGGCTGTCGAGCAGCTCTTCGAGGGTAGAGACCGCCTTTTGTGCGCCGGCGGAAACCGCTACACGCTGGGACTCCATAAATGAATCACGTGCATCGTCCAATGCGCACGCGAACTTGTCGTCGTGGTTGCGCCATCGGTTGACGGTCTCGCGCGTTTTTCCGATTGATTCGGCGACTTCTGCATCGGTTTTTCCCTCCAAAATAAGGGGAATCGCCTGTATTTGCTCGTCGCTCAATCCCTCCAAGTCGTCGTATTTATCGTCAGATGGCGTAGGGGGATTGGCAAGAAATTTCATCTGAACGAGGAGTGAATTAAACGCGCTACCCGCGTCCCGCGCCCACTTTATGATAGTGCCTTCTTCCAAATCGAGCGCGGCTTCGGCATCTGCATAGGAGAAATTTCTTAATACGAGCGCGGCAGCTTGTTTTACTTCGGCGTCCGCATTGATTTCCAAGTCAATTTGGGCAATCTCCGCAAGATAACGGGGATGTTCTTCCCAATCTTCAATGATGTCAGGCGATACGCCGACTGCGGCAGCAATCTCTTCTCTGTCTTTCCTTCGCCGTAGCGACGCTGCCCATTCTTGTTCCTTGGTGATTTTCAGCATGGATTCCGCAGTTGGTGCGGCGGCTGGTTTTGTGTTTCCATTTTTATTCATTATGGCACTCCTTTTTCGTGATTTTTGAAGTTAAAATTCAGTTTGTAAGCTGCCTACTGCCAACTCGATGTCACAGAATATCACAAATTATCACACAATGTCACATTTTGTGAGGTTGCGAGTGATATGAAATTTGACAGGTGCGACACCTGCGTTAGTTCGCTTGTCATGCGGGTTTTGTGCCTTTCGAGTTTTGCGGAGATCGCGTTGATTGTCACAAAACCTCACAAAATGTCACACGTTTTGTCTGAATCGGTTTCACAGGTTAGGTACGTTGCCGAATTATAACCGAAAAAAAAAGGCGCACCATCCCTACCAAAGGTGTTGGTCTCCCCTTCAATAGAAAATGGTACGCCTTGTCGGTATGATTATTATATCAGCATGGATTTACGTTGTCAAGGGTATTTTCCTGACCAGTTACGTCGCCTCCTCCAAAATCATGGCGACGTTCTCGCCGATGCGCTCCTCAAGTTGATGTGCTTCGGCGTTCAGGACTTCTAGCTCCTCGTTAAGTTCTCCGAGCCGTTCCGCGAAGTCGAACGCATCCGCCTCCCGATCGGCGACGCCTACGTAGCGCCCCGGGTTGAGGCTCCAGCCTTGCGCTTCGATTTCCGCAGTTGCCGCGACTTTACAGAGCCCCGCCACATCGACGTAGGTTCCGTCTGGGAATTTCGCAGTCATCAACTCTGCGCTATCGTGTCGGTTTTCGGGCGCTCCCCCGCGGTAGAGGCGGACGATGTTGGCGAGAAACTCCAGTTGCTGCGGCGTGAATTCTCGGTGCGCGCGACTAACCTGCTGGTAAATGTGGCGGGCGTCAATGAACAACACCTGATCCGCCCGATCGCCGTGCCGTTTGGCGTTGTCGAGAAACCAGAGGGTGCAGGGCAGCGTGACGGTATAGAAGAAGTTTGAGGAGATGCTGACCATGACATCAACGGCGCGGGATTCAATAATCTGCCTGCGGATTTCCAGCTCAGAAGCGCGGGCATCGGCGGCGGAGTTCGCCATGACGAAGCCTGCGCGTCCGAAGGCGTTGAGCGCACTGGCAAACAACTGAATCCAGAGATAGTTGGCGTTGTCAACGCGCGGCATCCCAAACGGGAAGCGGGGGTCGTCTTTGATGCGTTCCCTGTCGACCCGATCGACGTTGAACGGGGGATTCGCCATGACGAAGTCGAACTTCTCGAAAGCGCGGTGGGGGTCCTCGTAGTAGCTATTGGCACGCTTAATGTCACCTTCGAGTCCGTGCACGGCGAGGTTCATTTTGCAGAGGCGGATGGTCTCCGCAACGCGTTCAATTCCGTGGATACTGATTTGTCCGTTGCCGTTTTCACGGTGTCTCTGTACAAAATCGGCGCTCTGTACAAACATGCCGCCGGAACCGCATGCGGGGTCGAGGATTCGTCCTTGGAACGGCTCAATAATCTCGACAATTAGCTTAACGAGGGAGGTGGGTGTGAAGAACTCGCCGCCGCGTGCACCTTCGGTCATGGCGAAGTTTCCGAGAAAATATTCGTAGACTTTGCCGAAGGCGTCGCCCTCTATGTCCATTGGTATCTGTTCCATGATGCGGAGTAGTTCAAGAAGGGTGGACTTTTCGAGTCGGTTATAGGTCTTGGGTAGGACGCCGTCAACCTGTCTGTTTTCCGTCTCAATTGCCCTCATGGCGTCGTTGATGGCTTGCCCGATGTTTTCACTTTCCGGCAGACTGAGCAGATGCTGGAATCGCGCGGTTTCAGGAAGGTAGAAGGCGCCGCGCGCCTGAAATTCGGTCTTGTCGGTGCGTCTGCGCCGCCCGGGCGTCGGTTCGCGGCTGATTTCGAGTTCTGTTTGTGTGAATTTGTGGTCTGCATACCGTAGAAAAATCAGACCGAGGACCGGTGTTGAATATTCGGATGGTCGGAGCCTGGAATTGGCTCGGAGTTCATCGGCGGCGCTCCACAGGCGGCGTTCGATTTCATTTAGGTTGGTGTTCACGCAAAAACCTCCGCGATTTAAATCTGCATCCAAGAAGCGTTGCCATGAATTTTACCATATTTTGCAGAGTTTTTGCAAAAACTGTATTTGTCACGGGGATGGTAAACGCTGACGACGATGTCTCACTTGGTCTAGATTTCCAAAGTTAGTCCAGTTATAGAATTTGGCAGGGGTGCAAAGCACCCACCCCCTCTCGCTCCCCCTTAGCAAGGGGGAGGATTTTTCGCTGGAAGCAGGAACGTGCGTAAAACACCTTCTTGACCATTACAAGTTTTTGCAAAAAGCGAAATTTCATGCGGAAAGAATAGTGTTGGGTTTCGGAAAAACTGGGGGCTAATATCGTGTAGTGAAGACTATCGCGCGCACTATTCGCTTGCTTGATCCCTCGTTATTCACTCGGTTGATTGTTGGGTTTCGGAAAAAACTATCGCCTACAATCGCAATGAAGAACTATCGCACTCACTATTCGTTCGCTTGATCGCTCAGTCGATCTCAACCCAACCTACGTCTTATCTACTTATTTGGAATCTTTTCTATCCAGATTCGCGACGGCTTCTAGATAAGCCTTAACTTGTTCCCGATACTTCAGGGGAATCTCATCTCTTTCTATCGCTTGGGCGTACGCCTGTTGCGCGTGGAGATAGACCTCGCGGTAGGACATGTAGGTGGGTTCACCTTCGCTGGTTGGGTCTTCCTCAATGTAGACCTGCGCGAACTCCTGCGAGTCGGAGGGGGGACCTGCGAGTTCGAGATCGGTTTGGGATTCATCCGACGGTGGGCTGATTGGCGGAGGCTTCTTGTCACTTATCGTCTTTTGTGACTCCGATGTATCCGAATCATCGCCTGATCCACTTCCGCTGGTCGCAACGCCTCTCTTTTTGAGATCCATGTCGATGCCGGCTAACGCGATATTACTGCGGTTCGTCTTGATTTGCTCCAAAATCCTCTCAAGCTGGTCAGCTTCGTTCGCGCTACGATTGAGTAAACGCGCGATTCGCTGAAGCATCTCGGCACTGACCGCTTTCGTCTGAAGTTCCGCTAACTGATTTGTCAAACCTTCAAAAGCGGGATTTTCACTTAGCCGCTGGGCAATTTTCTTGAGTGATATTTCCAACTCCCTCCGTTGTTGGGGTGTAAGTCCTTCGAGCTGATTAGCAAGTTTTTCTAAATCGGATGCGATTTCGCTCGCGGTGCGCCCCTTGATATATTTGGATTGTTCGTCCGCTTCGGAAACCGACTTCGTGAGGTTATCCATCCCACCTTGAACTTGAATTTTTTTGGTGCGGACTACATCACGCAGCTTGCTGAGTTTAGCCTGTGACTGATTGGCATCAATGTCTTTTTTCCGCAATCCCTTGATGGTGTCCCGCATCTGTCTCGCGAGTTCACTAAACCCGCTTAACTGTGCTGATTCGAGCGCTTCCGCTGCTTGATCGATGGCATCTCGCTCGGCTGCGGTCGGCGGGGGAGGCGTTTCATACATTTGGGGGATCACAAATGCGGATGCAATTAGCAAGAGTGCGATTGGGATCCACCTGAGCATCAACGGTAACGTGTAAGGAAAGGAGGCTGCCGGTACAATTGTCTGGGCAACATGCCCTGCATCTTTAATCTGCAAGCGGAAAAAGTCGTCGTCTGAATTTGCGCGTTGGATGGCTTCAAGGGCGGTGCTGAGACGTTCCTTCAAATTTAAGTGCCTGTCTACGCTGCGCGCCACTGCGAAAAGATCTGCACTTCGCGACAGAGAGAGGCAAATCGCTGCGGCGAACGCGGTGACGATGGGAATCAGAACGGCTAAACTGATGGGAAACGGTAATGGGGTAAATCGATTTATGATTAGCAGGACCCCAGCAACGACGAGCCCCCAGAACCCGATGCGTACTAGTCTGCTCAAGAGAAGGTTCAACTGCATTCGCCGCCGAATTGCGGATAGGCGATTTTCGATAATCCGCTCAGGACCATTTTGGATTTCGGTGTGCATGACCTCTCCTTCTCATTGATACCGTGGACTTTAACGATCGTCATTCGCCAGGTGTTTCTCCGCCGCTAGCAACACGTCATGGACAGCAATCTCGTCCATACTCTTTCGCGCAATTATCGTATGTTGGTGCCAGAGCGGTCCCCACCGCGCGGGATTCGACGAGCCGAACAGCGCAATCGTCGGCGTTTTGACCGCTGTACTCATGTGCATGGGTCCGGTGTCGTTGCTGATGAAAAGATGACACTGTTGCATGATTGCACCTAGTTGCATGGGCGTTGTACCGGTGAGGATGATTGGGGAGCAATCCATCAGATCGGCTAGTTCGTATGGCAGCGAACCTTCACGAGGTCCCGCCGTGATTAAAATTTGTGCATTATGATTCCGATGCAGTAAATCTCCAATTTTTGCAAACCCCAGTTTCGACCATCGACGAGAAACCGACCCTGTGCCGGGATTAAGCCCAATTACCGGGCGGTTGGGGTCGATTCTGAATTTCGCTAGGAAATCGTCAGCCCATCGCTGTGCCTCATCATCAACGAACATCTCCGGTTCGTCGCTATCCGGCTGGATACCTATTCCACGGACAACATCGAGATAGCGGCGGGTTTCGTGTTGATTGGTGTTATTGGGCACGGCGACATGCAGCAGTCTTCCGCTGCAACAATTGGTCTCAAAACCGACTCGAAAGGGGATACGCGCAAGAAATGTGTGCAGCACCAAACGAAACGTCGGTTGTAGGACGACCGCCATCTGAAACGCCCGCTTCATTATACCATAAACCAGCTTTGGTACGCAAATTTCGTAAGTGATGACCTCGTCAAGATTTGGATTTGCGGAGACGAGTTGTTCTCGGTTCGGTGCGACCATGTAGGCGATGTACGCCTTTGGGAAACGGGTCCGCAGCGTCCGAATGACGGGTGTCGTCAGGATGGTTTCGCCAAGGGGACCCATACGAAGAATCAAGATGCGTTGAATCTGATCGAGGTCAATAGGTGCTTGAGAATGTACGTTCATTTTCGATATAACCTGCCCCAAAGCAGAGTTTCAGCCCTTTACACAAGTCCTGAAGCTAAGGAATTCTCAGGTTTTATTTCGAAATTCGCCCCGAGGTCGCATTTTTGTATTGAGAAAATTAGGGCAACTTGGTATAATAGGACATTACATTTTAAAACCAAAATTTAAGCTTGGAATTTTGTGCTAGGTCGTCAGGTAGCGTCGCTGTTCGAAAGACTTATAGGGTGCGTTATTGCGCCTAGATACTAAAGGCTGAGTATCGGAAGGAAGGGTAGATTAAATATATGATTCAAGTCACGGTTGGTCCAGATGAAACATTTGACAGAGCCCTCGCCCGATTTAAGAAAATATGTGGTAAGGCAGGCATCGTCACAGAAATTAAGAAGCGCAGCTTCTATGAAAAGCCGAGCGAAAAGCGGCGACGGCTGGAATTGAAACGGCAGCGAAAGCTCAAATCCCGTAACAATCATGACCATCGGTAAGCGACAATTTAAATTTCGCTGACGCACCCATTCGCTCGGTCGTAGGACTCATCGTACTGACGGATTCGTTTTAAGAGAATGCAGAATTGAGAGGCATCTGCTTGTCACATCGTATGTCAATCTCTCATCAAGTAGAGAGCAGTGAAGCATGCGATGCGGCAAGAGTAGATGCCTTTTTTTGTTGTCGGCGATTGCTTTAATGTGGTTAATAATGAAAAACCGCCATGCAAGGATCAAATAGACGTTTATGACCGCGATATAGATTGAACAAGCGAATTAGGTCGGCAAATTCAGGAACAGGTGTCTGTATACGTTTCAAGCTCTGCAATACAAACGTGCGGACTACCCCGCTTCCTTGGGGACCAATTTCTTTTGCTCAAGGAAATCAAGTATTAGTTGCGTGCATTCTGCTATGCCTTGTGTATCCGTATTCAATGTGAGTTCGGGACGAATTGGAGGTTCGTATGGCGCGCTAATTCCAGTGAATTCCTTGATTTCACCGGCGCGCGCGCGCTTATATAGCCCTTTCGTGTCGCGTTCTTCGCAGACCCCTAGCGCACAATTAATAAAAACTTCGACGAATCGACTTTCATGAATCAGCGCTCGTGCGTTGTCCCGGTCGACATGATAGGGTGAAATGAAAGCTGTCATTACAATGACGCCAGCATCGACAAACAACTTTGCAACTTCACCGATACGGCGGATATTTTCCGCGCGATCTTCAGGCGAAAACCCGAGATTTTTGTTCAAGCCGTGACGGACATTGTCGCCATCAAGAACGTAAGTTAGATGTCCACGCTGATATAGCGCATTTTCCACTTCATGCGCGAGTGTGGACTTCCCGGAACCGGAGAGCCCTGTAAACCAGAGAACACACCCACTCTGACCGAGAAGGTTTTCTCTTGCTACCTGTGAAATGGCTCCTTCATACCAGGTGACATTTGTTGCTTTTTGTTGGCTCATAGTTTCCTCATCTTAGCAGTCGCGGACCCCGTGATGACGGTCGTATTCCGATGCCTCGCCACCTCAAGGGTATTTTTCACGATTTTCCGCTCCCTGTGATTTGATAGTTGACAACGGCATCCACAACGATACCGTTGTTCCGCTTCCAACGACACTGTTGATTTGTACCCTCCCACCGTGTTCCTCGAAAACACGCTTTGCATTTGCTAGTCCAAGCCCGGTCCCCTGAGACTTTGTTGTAAAGAAGGGCTCGAACAACCGATTCATGTCCTCCGTAGGGATGCCAACGCCCGTGTCTACAACATCAATGCGAATGGCGTCCGAATCGTGCAACGTCAGGATTGTCAAGGTTCCTCCCTCCGGCATGGCGTCCATTGCGTTCAACACGATGTTCATAAACGCTTGCTTAAACTTATCCAAATCGAACCGAATGGTGGGGAGATGAACGTCGAATTTCTTAACCAATGCAATTTGATGGTGGTTGAGGTTGGCTTGCATCAGATTCAGCACCGCTTGCAAGGCGCTATTCAGGTTCTGCGGCGCAAGTTCAAGCGACGCTGGGCGAGCAAAATCCATCAACCCTTTGACAATGACATCAATCCGTTGAATCTCTTCCAGGATATGCTTCACGGACTGCTTTAGTTTTTCCTCCGATGGCTCTTGTTTCCGCACCAACATCTGCGCGACCATGCGCATTGATGAGAGCGGATTCCGAATTTCGTGCGCAAATGAGGCTGCCATTTTCCCGGCGGTAGCGAGGCGTTCCGCATGTATCAGTTCATTTCGAGAATTCCGTAGATCTCGTGTCATCTGATTAAATGCAGATGCCAAATCTCCAATTTCGTCGTGCGTTTTTACTTCACACTGCCCCTCTAAGTTGCCTTCGGCAACCTGCTGAGTGAATCGTGCTAGAGTCTTGATAGGGTTTGCTAAATGTCTGCCAATAAAATGACTGATGACCGCAACTAATAAGATGACAACGCCTGTGATTCCCAACATCCATATAGTCGCGTCACGCTCTGCGGCAGCGATCTTATCCATTGGACGCATGAAGCAGTACAACCGATTAAGAGGCTGTAAATAATAGATAGCTTTGTACGGCTTTCCGCCAACGGTCACATTCTGGAGAACGAGATCGGATTCTGAATTCTCGATTTGTTTTCGTGCTTCACGCAGTTTCATGTTCACCGTTAAGTTCTCCAAATCTTCATCTGACAGCTCGTCCGTCAAGGTTGTGATATTTAGGTTATTATGCGAGCTAAATACCATGACTTCGGCACCATATGCGTCTTTGACCTTCTCTGGATCGTCAATATAGCCAGTGCGCACAATTACGTCCAACCATTCTTTTGTCTCACGGCTATATTGCTCATCGTATTTTCGATTGAACTGGGCAATCATGATGAACGCAACACCGCAAACGACGATGGTAGAAAAAACCGTGAATGGCACGATAATTTTGGTTTGAATACTATATCGGCGCATGGCATAAAGAATGTTGTGGCGCGTGGTGTCCTAGCAGATACCAGCAACCTGGACAATCGTAACGGTTCAACACATTTGCATTTACAATCGTAAAAATATTACCCGTTGTCAGGAGAAACAGTATCGAAAAAAAATGGAACTATTTGAAGAGATCGCCGTGTATAGGTTTAAGGCAGAGAAATGTTATGCGCACCTCAATCAATTTGTTAGATGAAGCGAATTACCTAATGCTCAGGGGAGGGGGACCGATATGGCTAAGAAACATAGCGGCATCCCATCAATCGATTTGAGAGATTCTGCTATTAACGAAAGCGCGCTAATCGACCGATTTCAGAAAGGCGAGAAGGAAGTATTCAACGAACTTGTTATAAGGTACCAAGGTAGAATTTATAATCTCGTTTACAAATATGTCCCCAATCCCGAATCAGCGAGCGATCTCTGCCAGGATATATTTATCAAAGCATTTCAAGCGCTACCCCAGTTCAAAAAACAGGCGGCATTTTATAGCTGGCTTTATCGAATCGCGACCAATTTGTGCATTGATTTCATTCGCCAACAGAAGCGCATCCAGATCTTACCGATTGATACATCGCCGTCCGCAACCGATGAGGAGTACATGTTCAACGATTCCAGTCCACTACCACCCGACCAAGCCGAATCCAAAGAACTCGGACAGATTATCGGGAGAGCGGTCAGCCAGCTTCCGCCCGGACAACAACGTGTCTTTAACCTCCGTTATCAGGAAGGTCTACAGTTGAAGGAAATTGCCGCGCGGTTGGACAGATCTGAAGGCACGATAAAAGCGCATCTACACCATGCTCATCGACGTCTTCAAATGCTACTCTTGCCCTATTTGAAAAACGAACAACTCGAGTGGGGGATGAATATTTAGAGATTCCAAATCTTGGCCAGCTTCTGTGGAATTTGGAGCGGTCAATTCCTTCTGTAGATATTGCAATCGCAGCCCTGTGGACTTACACGTGAGATTTCCATCCTCTTGAGCATTTGGGGTTCCCACCAAGCTGTGTTGTAGGAGTGAAACACTGGTAGCAAGATGGGTCGGGAAAAGCGCTTTAACTGGACGATAGAGATTCAATCGCTTCTGCTTCCGACTCGAAGCGCTCCAACACTGAGACCAATTTGGCAATGATCAATATGCTCTGCGCACCTTCCGCAACATTGATAATGCCGATACGCCCCCCTTTTCGTGATGCAGACAGGTGGGATCCGACCAAGGTACCTAGACCGGTACTATCTAGCATTGAGACCCCGGATAGATTGAACAGCAGCTTCGGTGTGTCCGTTTTGGCAATTAATTCGTCTATCGCTTGCTTGAGTTGAGTACTATCAGCGCCGATAATCCTTCCATTGAGGTCAAACACTGTAACGCCTTGATTATCACGAACATTTATTTCCATAGAATTGTCTCCTCTCAAATGATACGCCAAAAAGCCATATGATTTCACACGTCTTCCGAATTGTCAAGAGAAAAATGAAAACGGGGAAGTTGTCTGCTGCTTTGAATGGTTCTATTACAGCAGGGCAATCTGTGAATGGGAGATTCAACGGTTTGTGGTTGTGATGGACGCGGTTCTTGATTGAGAACGATTCACAGCATTGTTCTTGACCGGAATCTGGAATGATGCTATAATCGCCTCATACTTATTTGAGCAAAAACGCAATTTTAACTCACCAAATCTCTAACAGGAGTTAAGTATGAGGGTCTCCTCTACCCATCCGATTTCGCACGATCACGATCTATTTCCCATAGACTTGCCCGAACGGCAATGGCGGACATTCCATGCCCATGGATTCTCTCAACCGGTGGTGGGCGTGATTTACCGTAACGGCGGCGGCGTCCCATATACCGGATTCAGCAATCCCGAAATTACAGCATCCCACAAAGCGCACTGGCCGTTAATTCGAGAATGCGGTGTGCCACTAGGAGGCATTGGCACTGGCTATGTGACGTTGCGGCTTGACGGGCGTCTCGGTGGCTGGTCTCTCTACAACAATCTGGTCAACCCGGAAACTGGGGCAAAGTTGAACTGGTGGACAACGCCCGTTCCTCAGACTCGTAATGTCGATTTGCCCTTCCTAGGTCTAGCGTTGGGAGACAAAAGCTACGTACTCAGTCTAGACGCTCCGGATGGCGTAGAGGGCGCTCAGCAGATTCACTATTGGGGACACTACCCAGTCGCGGATTTAGAATACGAACTTGATGCACCCATCCGTGTCGGATTGCGCGCTTGGACGCCCTTCATCCCCGGAGATGCAGCGAAATCGAACATACCCGGAGCCGTTTTCGAGGTGCGCCTCCGCAATACGAGCGAACGCGCACAGAGCGGTGCGATTGCGTTCAGTTTCCCTGGTCCGGACGAGAAGGAGAGCCAAGGCGCCGCTGATTTTCAGCGTGAAGATATCACAAGCCGCATTCGCGGGATGGCGGTCACTGCGTGGTCAAGCGGTTGGCCTGGACCTAATTCGGAGGATACATTTCCCGGCGGATATCCGGTGTCTGAAACTTGGGTGCCGTTCGGTTATGCCTTGGGCGTCGTGGGGTCTGATCAAGTTCGCAGCGGTGGAGCGTTAGGTACAGATGGTGACGCATGGGCTTCCATTGCGGACAGCTTGCCGCAGTGGGAATCTGACAAGCCGGGAAGCTCCGTCGCGGTGGACTTCACACTCCATCCAGGGGAAACGAAAACGGTTCGGTTTGTGTTGTCGTGGTACGCACCGTATTGGCCTAAGACACGCACAATCAATATGTACCATACACACTTCAAGAGTTCGCTAGAGGTTGTCGAGCACTTGGCGAATAAGCATGCGTCCTTGCTGGAGTGTGTGCTCGGCTGGCAGGAGGTAATCTATTGCGAGGAGGCGCTGCCGGTTTACTTGCGGGACGCGCTCGTAAACATCTTTCACCTGATAACCAAGGACAGCTCCTACATACGTCTCCCCGGCGCGGATCCGCGAGACGGACTGCTGACCCTCGTCGAAGCTGCTCGGACGATGCCTTTGCGAGAGGTGATTTGTCAAGCCTTTTGGGGCGATTTCGCAATTACCTATTTCTTCCCCGAACTAAGACAGGGGACACTCCGTGCAATCGCAGCTTATCAACTGGATGATGGTCGAATACCGTTGCAACTCGGTACAAATGAGCACGACCTGCCTGCCTACGCGCACCACTTGGTCAATGGCTTCTTGTTTGCAGAAATGGTGGATCGCATGTGGCAGCGGACTGGCGAAGACGAAGTGGTGTGTGAATTCTATCCGACTGTCAAGCGTGCCATGCGCCTCCATATGACGCAGTCGGTCTACGATGACGGATTGGTTTCATATGATCCAATCACCGCTCCCAGGGGCCAGCCTTACGATTCATGGGACTGGCGCGGCAATGCGTCGTATACAGCGGGACATTGGTTGTGCGCGCTGAGAGTTGCGGAGCGAATGGCGGAGCATGTTGATGACACGGCATTCGCCGATGAATGTCGGAATTGGATTGACAGAGGAAGCCGAGCAATGGAGGCGACTCTGTGGAATTCGGACGCTCAATCGTACTATACGTTCAACGCGCCGGGCACCGAATATTGCTCGGATACGGTTTTTTCCTATCAGCTAGAGGGGTCTTTCAGTTGCGCCCTTTTGGGACTACCGGAGGTCTTTCCGGCGGATCGCCTGAACGCTACACTGGATACAATCGAGCGGTTGTGCGTAAAACCGATTCCTGTGGGCGCCGCTAACGCGATGCGTCCGGATGGCAGTCTGGATAGTTCAGGAGCGGTCGATTCAGAGGGAATTTTCCCGTCGCACAACGCGCTTCTTTCAGCGGAATATGCATATCAGGGACGTCCCGAGGTGGCGGCGGAAATCATGGAGCAGATGCTCCGCAACCTGGTGCTAGAGCATCTTTTCGCTTGGGATTTCCCTCAGGGCTTCTTCAAACCGGATGGCGCTGTTCCTAGAGCTTGCGATGATTACTTTGGGATGGCAATCTGGGCGGTGCCCCCGGCGTTGTTTAGGCAAAACATCCGTGAATTTTGCGCCCCTGGCAGCTTTGCGGACCGAATCATTCAAGCCGGAAAAGAGAAGAATCCTGGCGTCGAATCGCATTGATGAAAATTAATAACCGCTATGTGCGTATCTGCCAGTTAACCTGGGGCAAGTCGAGCGGAGGGGCAGATGCAACAAATATCTTCAAATGACAGGAGATCTAGGCTATCGTGGAACATGATGTCGCGCTCGAGAAGCGCAGCCAGTTGATTAAGGATGGATATTGTGTGGTTGAGAATATCTTGACCGAGGATTTTCTCAATGAATTGCGGCGGGCGTCGAACCAGTTGCTTGATTCTGTAGAACACCCCCCAGAATGGAAATACCAGGGATCTAACCTTTCAGTACGTGGGAGCGCGGAGCCGGTAATTGATCGGCTAATTCACTGGAAGCCCACGCGGGAGGTGCTAAAGGCGATGCAACTGGACGATTTTTGTTCGCACGGCGGATTCATTATCCTCAGTAAACCACCGGGTGGACCGCCACTCTATTGGCACCAAGACTGGATGAGTTGGAACGACCCGATAAGCGTGGCACCGTGGGTACAGTATATATTCCTCTCCTATTATCTGGAGGATACCACCGTCGAGAACGGGTGTTTTCGAGTGATTCCGGGTACGCATCTGAGCCGCATTCCGCTACACGATCGGCTGACGCCCGCTCACGAACAGGGCGCCTATCACGTGTCAGCGAGCGACACATATATGTTCTGCGACCATCCTGACGCCGTGGATGTGCCGGCGAAGGCAGGTTCTCTCGTCATTGGCGAGGGGCGGGTACTGCATGCAGCGCGTGCTAACCGCAGTACCCAGCGGCGCACGCTGTTGCTGGGCTGGCACTCTCGACCGTTAACTGCGCCAAACTATTGGACCGACGAGGTGCCGGAGGTTATCCTCCACCGTGGCACTGACGCTGAATATGAACCCACCCGGTCGCCGGGCAAATACCTGACTTGAGACGTTATCTTCGTTATAGTAGATGTTAATGATCCAAAAAGGACTGGCACCAAAGGATATCAGCGCTTCATCCCCTCCAACTGATCGGCAAGGTCTGAGGTGTGAATGACATCGCGTATATCGCTACAGGGCGTTTCGCCGCTATTAATACAGTGGACAAAATGCTGGTGCATTGCCAATGTGCCTTCATAACTCGCTACATCGCGAGCATCTGTCTCACTGATTTCTGCTCCTGATAGGATGTGGGGCCCGCTATTGTCTTCGTAAATTTCGATTTGATCTGGAATTCGCATATAGGTGCCAATCCCTAGCCCATGCAACTCTGCGCGCAAATACCGCGCTCCTGACGAACGGTTCCCGGTCACAATCCCAACAGCGTTGTTGGCAAATCGAATCAAACCGTTATAGCAATTCGGCCAAGTTGATGCGTGGCTGTCTTGATAAGCGTGCACTTCGACTACGCTGCTGCCGGCCATATAACGTACGAGATCTACGATGTGGCAGACATCGTTCCACAATGTGCTGGTGGCACCTGGTCCGTCGCGTAGCAGCTTGTGAAATTCTCCTATCGCGAGTGTTGCGGGACCCCTTTCTTTTACTCGCCGCATTGCTTCCTGGGTCACTGCAGTGTAACGCCGTTGATAGCCGACCATACAGAAGACGTTATTTCGAATGGCGGTATTGAGCATTTCTTGGGTTTCATCGCTGTTCGCACCGGCGGGTTTTTCGATAAACACATGCTTTCCCGCGTTCATGCAGTCGAGCGCAGGTTGGGTTACGAACGTCTCGCCCATGATGATGTAAATAACGTCGAGATCCACATCGTTGAGCATTCTGAAATAGTTTGTGAACGCCCGTGGAATGTTGTATGTCTCGACAACTTGCTTCATTCGATTTCCGTCGAGTTCGGCGATAGACTCGATGCTGACCTCGTCTAGGCGATCGACGCATGGGTAATGGCTACTCTGCGCACGACGACCCGCGCCGATAAAGCCGACTTTTATCATCTTTGACCTCCGTTAAACGGGAATGGGATACTCAGACGGTTATGTAGAGCGATTCTAACGAATCCTTTGCTTTTTCTTTCTTCCTAACTTTCACGGGTTAAGTGCAAAGGATGTACTTCATCGAATCTGACTGAATCCCGTATCGCTCTAGCAACTTGAGTGGGTAGGTGTTTTCGAGATAGGGCTTCAGAGCACTTAGTACACGGTTTTGTCCTTGTCCCACGCGGAGGTGTGTTCATGAATTTGTTGACGTTCGATGTTCGCATAGGGATTTGTGCGGCGCACAGCGCCTGTAATAGATTCGACGGATTCATCCTCCTTGAATCGCCGGTATAACTTTTCCTCTTTTGCCGCCATCATTTGATTCTTGAGGGCGCGATAGCAGAGCATCATGTTGTAGTGCGCATCCAAATCCTCTGGATTAACTGCCAAGGTTTTCTGAAATTCCGTAAGCGCTTCTTCGTACTTCCGCTGGAGGTACAGCAGACGCCCAATCTCATTGCGAACCCTTCGGTCGCGCGGGAATTGTGCAGCAGCGAACCTCAATTGACGGAGTGCGTCATCGTACTCGCCATACGCCTTTTTGACCAAGGCATAGAAGTAATGCACTTTCGCACGATGCGGATTGTCAGGAGACATATTTTGCTGAATTTCAAAGGCTTTGCGGAGCACCGCTTCAGCGCCTTTCATGTTTCCCTCTCGAATTCGGCATCGAGCAATGTTCACCCAGCCGTCCATGTATTCCGAATCAATCTCGGTCACTTTGCGAAATACGGCTTCAGCGCCTTTGAGATCCCCTTGAAGGAAGAGACCAATGCCATAGTCGTTCCAGCGCTCGCGGTCATTTTTTCCAACGATTACTTTAGGTTCTGGCGGATTGGTATCGGCGTCAATCACGCGAAGCGTCGCTTTGTCCTCTGCCATCGTGACGATTGGCAGGTTGGGAATCGCTTTGATTTTGCCGGCGACATCCGAAGTGTCTCCAGTGAACACCCAGCGTCCATCATCGTATCCCTTATCGCGCTTAAAATCGGTGTCCTCGGGATCTCGAACTCCTGCGAATGCCCATTGCGTGTGCCACCAGTTGAACTTGCGATAATTCAACTTCGCATGCAGGTAGATTTTATCTCCACAATCCGCGGGAACGGAAAGCCGGTAGTGAACCGTGTCGGCCGCACCGGGTGGGATGGTACGTGCGTAGAGGACTGTCCGTGTTGCCCAGGCGTTGCGTTTGTTGATAAGATTGCCGTGCTCGTCCAGCATGTAAGCACGGTAGAAGTGTGCGCTTTCGTCAACGGGACCATTGCCGTCCTCTGCCTCAATCATCCCGTTCCAGAAGACAATCTTGCCATTTTCGTCCGTCGCCTTCAACTCTACCCAGATATCGAAAGCATCAATGGTTCCAGCGGGGAATCGGTGTCCTACGCCTCTTGTGCGAACAACTACATCAATGCGAATTGTCTCACCGCGTTTGACAGTCGCATTGGATTGATTAATCGGCGCGGTAATCTGCGCGACGTCTGTCACGGTTCCCACTGCGCGACCTGCATTGCCTTCTTTGCCCGTCATACTGAAGATGGAAGGACGACCGCCAGTGCGGGGTTCGCTGAATAGTTTAATCGGTGTCGCAGGACTCAACGAGAAGATATCGACTGTTACCTGATTGTCTTGGAGAAATTCCGTGACAACCTTGAGTTGTTCGTCATGCTTATTGACAAAGGGCAGCGCCGTATTTGCACCCGGGAAACGGTGATTGTGGACTTTTCCATCAATGTTCCCCGCATCTTTTGAGGCAACAAGCGGCATGTGACAGTCCGTACACTTTTTAGCTTTTTCAGGATAGTAGAAGGACAACGCACCTTGATGAGAAACGCCGCTAGATTGCCATTGATCGTAGTCATTAAAGCCACGAAACCAACGGAAGTTGTTGACGGGTTCATCAAGGTGTACCTTGTGACAGGTTGAGCAGAATTCCGCTGTGTTCTGGCGATGGAAAGGTTTGAGGAAGCTCTTTTTGTGTGGTTCTGGATCCAGGCGAATGAGGTAATTATGGATTTTGCGGATGGCAGGATTGTCGCTGGCGGCGATTTCATGAAGAGGGGGATATTTGATAACGTACCCATTGTTGCCCATCGTATCCTTTACCTTCTCAATCGAATGACAAGCTGTACACGCGAGTCCAGCTTGTGCGGCAGGGGTGTGCAAATTTTCGCGGATTGGTCGGTCCATCACGCCGTTGAGCAGGACAGCGAGATCGTGACACCCGCCGCACCATTTGGACGGTGGAATTCCGTTCACATCTTGCATGTACACAATAGATTTGCGGTACCATTGATTATTGAAGGATGCAAAATGGTGCGCTGATTCGTTCCACTGCTCATAGATGTCCGAGTGACACCCACTCTCGGCACAGGTTTCGGAGGTTAAGAAGAAGTCCTTGTGGATTAAATTGCCAGTGTATGTCTCGACGGAGCCGGGGAAAAACGGACCATCAGTGCCGCCTCCTTCCTCATACATGCTGGTTGGCGGAGACAGCGGATTTTGAACGAGGTAGTCTGGGTTTGGGAGATAATGCTGGATGATTTTCGCCCCGATTGGAAAGAAGAGCACGATGCCGAGGACAACTACCCCCCCATTCGCCGCTTTCCGCAACTGATACGACGCGGTGGGCTGTCTTGCACGGATGAACAGGTCTCCGATAAATAGAATTGTACCGAGCGTCACGGTGATTATATGGAGGGTGAGCAGCCAACGATAGGGTGTAGTCGCACCGACAAACATCAAGTAACCGCCCGAAACTGCTCCAATACCAAGCAAGACTATCCCACTTTTGCCGACCACGGCCAAAGCGACGAAATGCTTGTAGGCAAAGCCGATGAACGGGATGATCAGGGCAACACCGAGGAGAATGTGAATCAACCCATTCGCAATGTAGAATATTGTCGGTTCTCCGAAGCTAATCTTATACGTACTGTTAATCAGCAAGAAGAGAAACGCAACAAAGCACAGTTTTGTCCAAAGTTTCATTTTCAACCATTTCCCCATCGAAATGCGAAACATGGTGCACGAATGAATCCATCTCGCCGGCTCCTGAACTCGAACTCCCAATTCTCTACGCTTCTTAGTTTTCTATTCTTCCTTGCCTTTTCTCTATCCCGCCGTGTACCCTCCGTCAATTGGCAGGGCGATTCCGGTGACGAAGGAGGCTTCGTCAGATGCCAAGTACAGTGCGCCGTAAGCAATGTCCAGTGGTGTGGCGAGACGGCTCATCGGGTGTTGTTCTGCAAGGGCCTGATATTCTGCCTGCGTTTTTACGATGTTTCGAACAAGCGGTGTATCCGTGAATCCGGGACAGATGCAGTTGACGCGAATGTTATCGGCGGCGTAGTCTAGCGCCATACCGCGCGTCAGATTGGCAACACCTCCTTTGGAGGCCAGGTAAGCAGCGCGGTTCTTGGCTCCAACAATTCCGTAGATTGACGACACACTGATAATCGCCCCCTCACCGTTCTTTATCATTTCGGGTATCGCGTATTTGCAACAGAGATAAATCCCTTTCAAATTGATAGCGATGCAGCGGTCCCAATCTTCCTCCGGCAATTCCACGACAGGAAGGCGCATTGCGATTCCGGCACCGGTGAACAACACATCTAGTTTGTCGTAAGCGTTGCATGCAGATTGCACCAAGGCTTCAACATCTTTGGCTGAAGTTACGTCGGTGAGGACGGAGATTGCTTTGCCACCGGCTGATCGAATCTGATCTACCGTTTCATGACTGCCCGTCTCATTCACATCTGCCACAACAATCTTCGCCCCCTCCTTCGCAAACAAAAGGGCGGTTGCTTGTCCAATTCCAGAGGCGCCTCCTGTGATTATTGCAACTTTGTCTGCAAGTCTCATAGTATCTTTCTCCTTACAAGCCGGTAGACAAACTACTTGTGTAGCTGCCATTTTTGCTTCCGATAATCCGCCGGAGATTTACTTCGTGTAGTTAATCTTTTCAAATAGAATAACATATCGGCAAAATGGTGTCAACGGAGATCACACGACTGAAGATTTTAGCTTGACACTGTCTATACCTATGATATAATAAATTCTTGATGAAGGTAAAAGCTTATGGAGGTTCAGAAGGTCACGCGGGCTGAGGATTAACTAGTCATGTCGTCGGTCGAGAAGTTTCAGGAGGAGATAGAGACGGCACACATATCGGTCTTAGTCAATGAAGTAATTGAATTGTTACAACCGAAGGAGGATGGTTATTATATTGATGGCACAGTCGGGTTAGGGGGACATTCGGCTTCCATATTACGGGCGTGTGCGCCGGACGGGTACCTCCTCGGGGTCGATTTGGATTCAGAGGCATTGGCGATCGCCAGGGAAAATCTTAGTGGATTCAGGGGCCAGTGGACTTTGGTTCATGGAAACTTCGCTCATTTGGATGTGATTCTTGAAACACATTCAGTAACTGATGTCGATGGAGTCTTATTGGATCTGGGTGTTTCATCCCTGCAACTTGATAGGCCGGATCGTGGATTTAGTTTTACTCACTCTGGTCCGCTAGATATGCGTATGAATCCATGTCAGTCACTGTCTGCGGAAGAGGTTGTAAAAAGGAGCAGCGAGGAAAAGCTAACTGGCATTTTTTGGGATTTTGGCGAAGAACGCTATGCGCGGAACATCGCTCACCGAATCGTTCAATGTCGAAAAAACCGACCCATCACCACCACGCTTCAACTTGCTGAGATTGTCCAGTCGGCAATTCCCCCAAAGGCAAGGACGTCGCGTATCCACAATGCAACACGAGTTTTTCAGGCGCTCAGAATTTATGTCAACGATGAATTAATGCGTCTTCAATTAGGTTTGGATTGTGCGGTTTCAGCATTAGCGCCGGGTGGACGCATTTGTGTCATTTCATTCCATTCGCTTGAGGATCGGATTGTAAAACAACGATTTCGTAAACTTTCCTGCTCCTGCGTCTGTCCACCTAAAACGCCAATCTGTGTTTGCCATCACAAGCCGTCTCTTCAAATACTCACGAAACGTCCAATTACTCCACAGCCTGATGAAATTCGGAAAAACCCCCGATGTCGCAGTGCAAAATTGCGCGCTGCGATGAAGATCTGTGAATCTTAAATCATCAATTGAGCGTCTTCTATAATTAGTAGAAAATCAATTCCATCTCACTTCACACGGTAAGATTTCTTGCTAGATTCATGGTGAAGAAATTGTACGCATCGTCGGGAATTTAAGCATTCCCCGAACTGGCACAAGTTGCTATCTTTTGCTTCACTGAACAGATTTTAGCGATTGGGTAAAGCACACACATAATCTTTCTATTATTGTATTCAGATATTCTATGAAACGTCTAAGGTTGAGAACGTCGAAAAAACTGACTCCATTTGCATACTGTGTCCTAGCATTGTATGTGTGCATCTTCTTTGTGACCGTGTGGTTTTCCTCCTATCAAAACAAGATTGCTGAGGAAGTTCGTGAGGAACTTGAGCCACATCGGAAATTCTTACTCGACGAAATCAGCAAACTTGAAATGCAGGAAGCAGAATTGACTTCGATAGAACGCATTCATAAAATCGCTAAAAAACTCAAAATGATTCAGCCTTCTGAGCCAGCCCAGATACTTCAGGATGACAACAACTGACGATTGTTAGTCTAAAGGAAAATGATTCGAACCATCCATTCTTCCCGAATTGTAAAGATACTCATTGTCTTAGAGATCTGCATGGTTGTGCTGATTGGTAGACTCTTTCTGATTCAGTGTGTTCAGCGTGAGTCGCTCTTGCGGAAACTACGACCTACTCAGGCGAAGTCTCAAATTAAGCGTGGTAAGATTCTCGATCGGCAACGTAGTGTATTTGCAATCAATCAAGACTTGGTTTCAGTTGTTGCGGATCCTAAAGTTATGAAAGTTGAACCTCATGAGGTTGCCCGTAAACTTGCTCCTGTGCTAGGGACTACAGAATCTAAATTGCTGTCGCAGCTTCGGAAAAAGGATAGACAGTACGTTCCGCTTGTCCGGAATTTGGATTACAGTCTTTTGAAGGACCTTCGGGGGATCACGAAAGATATTTATGGATTAAAATATGAGGTTGCTGGAAAGCGGCGTTATCCTAAAGGCGAACTGGGGTGTCACATTGTCGGCTATACGGATTTTGCGAATGAAGGCATTGAAGGGATTGAACATCAACACAACGCCTATTTGGCACCTCAAGAATTGGAGTCGACGGTCGATTCTGTGAATGCGAACGCACCCTCTAGTAGCCCTTTAGATCTTCTTCCGGACGCAGCGGCGCATGGTAATAACATTGTCCTTACACTTGATGAATCTATTCAATATGTTGCGGAGAAAGAACTAATTGCAGGATGTAAGAAATGGCGTGCCAAATCGGGTTCGGTAATCGTCATGCACTCGAAAAGCGGTGAAATCCTAGCGATGGCGAATTATCCGAGCTATAACCCAAACCGCTATTCTCAGAGTAAAGAGTCATCCAAACGAAACCTCGCAATCTGGGCACAGTATGAACCGGGTTCAGTGTTTAAGGTTGTCACGGCTTCAGCCGCAATCAACGAAAAAGTCATGTCAGCCGATTCGCAGGTGTATTGCGAAATGGGGAGGTACCGTTTGCCGAATGGGCATGTCATCAACGATATTAAGCCGAACACCTGGCTAACGCTCACGGAGGTGATTCAAAAATCGAGTAATATCGGTATCCTCAAGGTTGCGAATAGTCTCAAGAAAGAGCGTCTAGAGGATTATACGCGACGTTTCGGCTTTGGGCAGAAAACGGGTATAGATTTGCCCTACGAGCAGGACGGTAGCCTAAGAGGGTTTCGCAAGTGGGATGACTATTCGATGGCTACGGTGCCTTTCGGTCAGGGTATTTCCGTGACAGCAATCCAAATGTTGAATGCCATGAACGCAATCGCTACGCGTGGCGTCCTGCTAAAACCTTATGTGACCCAACAGATTCTTGATAGCAATGGAGGTCCGCTGAAGCGTTTTCACCCAACACCGATTCGCCGTGTGATGTCGCCCGAAACAGCGGAGACAATCACCGACATGCTTGTCAGGGTCACGGAACTTGGCGGTGGCATACACGCACGGGTAAGGGGATACCGCGTAGCCGGTAAAACAGGTACAGCACAGAAAGCGGAAAAAGGTAAAGGGTATGTGAACGGCAAAGTCATTACCAGTTTTGCAGGTTTTCTTCCTGCCGAAGATCCGCAGATTTCAATTATTGTTGTCGTTGACGAACCTGCTGGGGCTCCGCTGAGTAGTAGAGTCACCGCTCCGATTTTCCGAGATATTGCCGACCAGGTGATGCGCTATCTGACCCACAAAGATCTGTTCGCCCAAAGAACAACGGACGTAGACGTCTATGATACGAATTGAGAGAACGGTGAAGTCGGAATTCCCCGCTATACTGTCTGAAAATGTAGGTACTATGATGTGAATCTCCAAAGTTTACTCCGCGGTGTAGACGTATTCTCCTCAGTTGGCGCTATTGATCGAGAAATTGGTAGCGTTGTCAGCGATCATCGCGAGGTACAGCCAGGATGTGCTTTCGTCTGCTATGAGGGTGTCAAAGTCGATGGACACACATTTATTCAGCAGGCAATCCAAAATGGTACAACTGTAATTGTCGGTGAAAAACTGCCTTCAAATGGCCTTCCGCCAAATGTGACTTACATTCAAACACCGAATGGACGAATTGCGCTGTCAGTTATCGCAGCCAATTGGTACGATACCCCCGCCACTAAGCTGAAACTGATTGGTATCACTGGAACGAACGGCAAGACCTCGACCGCGTACTTTGTGCATTCCATCTTCAAAACTGCCGGCATCAAATCCGCAATCATGGGTACGGTTAGTCATCGCTATGGGAATGTATCCATTCCAGCTGCTACAACAACTCCAGATCCACTTGCCCTGCATGGGTTATTTGCCAAGATTGCTGCTGCCGACATAGGATATGCTATCATGGAAACTTCGTCTCAAGGACTAGCGCAGCATCGGTTGGCGGGCCTTACGTTTGAGACGGCTGTTTTTACAAATTTAACGCAAGATCACCTCGACTACCATCGGACGATGGAAAACTATCTTGATGCTAAACTCATGCTATTTCAGCAGCTTCGATCTCAAGACGGGATGGCAATTCTCAATGCTGACGCTACCGTTTCTGATCTAATTCGACAGCGAATAAGCCTAATAGTGAATCAGGATAGCATCTTGACATATGGCGTCAGAAGTCGAGCCAATCTTACCGTTCGTGATGTAGAGTCAACGCTTAACGGACTCATTTTTACCGCAATTACGCCATCGGGAAACATCCGCGTGAAACTGCAGTTGTTAGGGGATTACAATCTTTACAACGCGCTTGCCGCAATAGGAGTGGGGTTGCATCACGGTTGTTCTCTACAAACAATCAGAGAAGGACTTGAATCAACAATCGTGCCGGGACGATTTGAGCGGGTTGAAAAGGGTCAGGATTTCGCGGTCGTTGTGGATTACGCACATACACCGGACGGTCTCGAAAATCTTCTGACTGCCGCTCGAAAGATTACGATGGGGCGGTTAATCTGCGTGTTTGGCTGTGGAGGAGATCGAGATTCCGCCAAACGTCCGCAGATGGGTACGATTTCCGTCACAATCGCCGATTACAGCGTAATTACCTCCGACAACCCGCGTACTGAAGACCCCGATTTAATCATCGCTGATATTGTGGACGGCTTGCCAGATGGTGCGAACTACGTTCAGATCGTGAATCGGAAAGAGGCTATTGCTCATGCGATATGCTTGGCAAAGCCAGGCGACTTTGTCGCCATCGCAGGAAAAGGGCATGAGCCTTATCAAGAAATTAATGGACAACGGTTTCATTTCGATGATCGGGAGGTCGCGTCGGTGTTTCTTGAACAGTTGAGATTGAGCCGATGAATAGGTCCTCGCAAGGGGTTCGGCACGGGATACCAAGACCAAAATTAATTGACACGTTATAGTTGAGTATTAAGATGTTTATTGAGGTTGACGGGCTTAGAGTTTTTTACAAAGTTGAAGGGGAAGGCGAAGCAGTTGTTCTACTTCACGGATGGGGCGGACAGACAGTAAGTTTCAAGCCCGTCTTTGATTGTCTCGTCAGCGACTACAAAGCGTATGCGTTAGACCTGCCCGGATTTGGTAACAGTGATTTGCCACCTTGTCCTTGGGGTGCTGATGACTACGCACTATTTGTTTCAGCCCTTTTCACAAAGCTCGGAGTTGCTAAAGCGAGTATAATCGCCCATTCCTTCGGCGGAAGAATTGCGATTGTATTAGCAGCCAAACATCCAGAAAAAGTGGATAAGTTAATCTTGGTTGATAGCGCGGGGATAAAACCTCGACGTACATTCAAGTATCATGTTCGCGTGTCAATTGCCAAGATTGGGAAACTGCTTTTTTCGAGGCGATTATTTGGAGCCTTCGGCGAAAAAGTCAGGAACGCTATTTCTAGATTAGTCGGCTCCAAGGATTATCAAGATGCGGGTGAAATGCGGGGGACATTTGTTAAAATCGTTAATGAAGATTTAAAACCGCTATTACCCAAAATCAGAGCTTCAACCTTGCTTGTCTGGGGAGAGAAAGACACAGCAACTCCGATCGCACATGCGAAAATTATGGAAAAAGAGATTGGAGATGCGGGCTTAGTTGTTCTACAGAATGCAGGGCATTTTTCTTACCTAGATAGTTATCCTCAGTTTTGCCGAATTGTTTCGAGATTCTTAGGAAAATAATCATGTCGGATTTTATTAACTATGTCGGGCTGCTTGTAATTCCAGCTATTTTAGTTTGGCTTGTGAGAGCTGTTGTTCGAACCATTCGTGCACTCCATATTCTCCAATTAGAGGGATATAAAAGTGGAAGGTTTTTAGGTTGGCTAAGAAGTCATCCAAAACGGCTGTTTGATGTCGGGGAGATTGTAGCTACCGGCTGTCTTATCGTTCCAGCGCTAATCCTCTATCCATTAAACTTAAAAACTTTATTTTTGCCCTTTTTTATCTTATCTTGGATAGGCGTTGAAGCTTATTTTGTCGCCAAGCAAAAAAAGTTCAAATCGAAGAAACCTCTCGTTTACACAGCAAGAGCAAAACGAGTCTTTGGGCTTTCTATTGTGCTGCTCGTCACCGCAGTTATAGCACTAATATGGTTAAGTGGTGAATTGTCCCTCTGGCGACTTGCGGGTCATCAACTCTACTCGCAATTTTTGGTTTTACTCATTTTCACATTTTTATTGAATCAACTCGCCGCTATCAATCTAACCTTGGCTAATCTCCTTATCTATCCCTTAGAGCAAACGATAAACCAATGTTACCTTCGATCTGCCCGGAAAAAGATGAGAAATCTTCATCCCAAGGTAATTGCTATCACAGGGAGTTACGGCAAAACAAGCACAAAGTACATTCTGAATTCGATGCTCTCGCAAAAATTCAATGTTTTAATGACTCCCGACAGTTACAATACTCCTATGGGGATTTGCAAAGTGATTAGGGGACAGCTTGAACCGGAGCACGAGATATTTATTGTAGAAATGGGAGCATATCAAAGGGGCGATATCAGGGAATTGTGTCGATTGGTATACCCAGAAATCGGTATACTCACGGCAGTGGGTGCCCAGCATCTAGAACGGTTCAAAAACATTGAAAATATTGCACGCACAAAATATGAGCTGATTGAGTCTTTGCCTCAAGATGGGATTGCGGTTTTCAATGATGATAATGAAATCTGTTCGGAGCTAGCGAATAAAACCACCATCAAAATGGCGAGGTATGCGGTGGATAGACTGGATGAAAAGGTCGAATTGACAGCGCGCAAAATTGAAAACACCCGCCGTGGACTTACCTTTATTATTGAAAAATCGTCGGGCGAAACGTGTAAGGTAGAAACCAAGCTCCTTGGGAGAAATAACGTTTATAATATCTTAGCTGCTACTGCAGTTGCTTTAGAATGTGGGGTAACCTTAGATAACGTGAGCCATGCAACAAAATTGCTCGAACCGATTCCGCACAGATTGCAGTTGATTTCGGGCGCTGGCGGCGTAACCGTTGTTGATGATGGATTCAATGCTAACCCAGTAGGGGCTAGAGCGGCGCTTGAGGTATTGGAAGGGTTTAGCGATGGCAGAAAGATCCTCGTTACCCCAGGCATGGTAGAGCTAGGAGATATGGAATTCGATGAAAACAAAACCTTCGGCGCCGAAGCCGCCAAGGTATGTGAATTCGTCATCTTGGTGGGTCCCATACAAACTAAACCGATTTTAGAAGGGTTAAGAACTGCTGGGTTTCCAAAGGAGAAGATACTGCTTGTTGAAAACCTTACACAAGCGTCGGAATCCTTGACGAATATCATAAAATCCGGCGATGTCGTATTATTTGAAAATGACCTTCCAGACAGCTACAGTGAAGGAAGTTAAGACTATTCAGATACAACTGTACACATCTTCAGCAAGCGGGGTGTTATAATCGCTGGGCGTTGATCTACTGCAACACCAGAGTGCCAATTCTACCAAAGTCCAGAAGTCAGATTTTGAGCTATTGAAAGGAATAGATTATGGAGAAGCCAAAAAAAAATGTCGCGCTAATTTTCGGCGGTCGTTCTCCAGAGCACGAGGTTTCTATCATAACGGCTCATCAGGTTCTCGCAGCTCTAAATAGAAGATACGGGCTCATACTCATCTACATTACTAAAACCGGTGAGTGGTTGACCAGTGACAAATTCCTTGAATTGGATACTTTTACCAGCGGGAATCTTCCGAATGGCTCCAGCTCTGACAAAGTTATCGTGGAGCTCGGACTAAAACCGAAGTTTCTGGCGGGTAGGCGGGGATTTGGACGGTTACAGAGAAACAAACCTATGCCCATAGACATTGTTTTTCCTGTTTTGCATGGTGCTCACGGTGAGGATGGAACGCTGCAGGGGTTACTGGAGCTTATGAATATTCCGTACGTGGGGGCAGGCGTGCTTGGATCGGCAACTGGAATGGACAAAATCATCATGAAAGCTGTCTTAAGCGAGGGAAACCTCCCTATTGTTTCATACTTGTGGTTCACTAAAAAAGATTGGGAAGCTAATCCAGAAGAAATCATTAAAAAAGTAGAGCAAGACTTAGCTTACCCTGTTTTCGTTAAGCCCGCGAACTCTGGTTCCAGTATCGGCGTGAGTCAAGCTCAAAATCAGGACGATCTCAAATCGGCTCTCGATTTAGCCAGCCAATACGACCTGCGTGTAATTGTAGAGGAGGGGTTAGAAGATGCTATCGAAATTAACTGCTCGGTAATGGGCAACTACGATTTAACTGCATCCGTATGCGAGCAACCAATGTCTGCAGGAACATTCCTGAGTTTCGACGATAAGTACGTTCACGAGGAAAGTAAAGCATCAGGTATGGCGGGCGCTGATCGTACGATTCCAGCACCAATTTCAGCCGAACTTACAATCAAAATTCAGGAGTTGGCCAAGCGCGCTTTTAGGGCTCTTGACTGCAGGGGTGTTGCACGGATCGACTTCTTCGTTGGAAAGAACGAGAAACCCTTTGTTAATGAAATTAATACGATTCCAGGTTCATTTAGTTTTTACTTGTGGGAACGCGATAATATCGACTTTCCTCAGTTAGTCGATAGACTGATTGAACTTGCTTTTGAAGTCTATAAGGACAAAAACAGCGTTACATATTCTTACGCTGCTAACCTTCTCAACCGACTGACTCTCGATTCGGGGAAACTCAAAACGGGCTCTGGCGCGAAAAGTATTACTTCGGATTGAACGTGACATCGCCGGACTAATCTCTCAATCTTCTTTATATTACGATGTTCTACTACCTATTTTTTGAACTCTTAACAGATGTTTTTTCGCCGTTTAACGTCTTCCGCTATATTAGCTTTCGATCGATTTATGCGACAGTAACGGCGCTGTTAATTGCGTTGCTCTTTGGTCCACTTGTGATTCGGCATCTTCGGCGGTTAAAGATTGGTCAGTACATTCAGGAAGATGGTCCCCAAACCCACCTCAGTAAGGCTGGCACACCGACAATGGGCGGGGTGCTCATCATCTCGTCCGTGTTGATATCGACGTTTCTGTGGGCTCGGTTGAATCAGCCCTATATCTTTCTCCTCGCTTTAAGTTTCGTATGGTTTGGCGGAATCGGTTTTCTTGACGATTACCTCAAAATTACGAAACAACAATCGCTTGGCTTGCGAGGTTGGCATAAAATCTTTCTTCAAACGATTGGCGCCTTGGCTATCGCTTATTATCTTTACCATTGGGGGCCGGCTCCAGATGACAACTTAACAACCAAAACATCACTTATCATCCCGTTCTTCAAGCAACTACGTCCGGATCTCGGATTTTTATTTGTCCCATTCGCCACAATCGTAATCGTAGGCACCTCCAACGCTGTCAATTTGACAGATGGGCTTGATGGACTGGCGATAGGTTGTACACTGTTTGTCGCGGCAACATTTGGGGCTTTGGGATACCTTACAACTCATCAACAGTTGGCGGGCTATTTGGATATTGCACACCTCCCGGCAAGTGGTGAGGCAGTTGCTATTTTTTGTGCTGCGCTCATTGGGGCCGGTTTGGGATTCTTGTGGTACAATTGTCATCCAGCGCAGATTATTATGGGGGATACAGGCTCATTGGCTCTCGGTGCTGCGCTGGGAACGGTTGCTATTCTAACTAAGGCGGAGATTCTGCTTGTGCTTGTCGGTGGTATCTTTGTTGCGGAATGCCTCTCCGTTATCATCCAAGTGTGGTCGTATCGAACGCGGAAAAAACGTGTGTTTAGAATGTCACCTTTGCACCACCATTTTGAGGAACTCGGTTGGAAGGAATCGAAAATTGTCATTCGCTTTTGGGTTGTTGCGTTCATCCTGATGCTAATGGCTTTGAGCACGCTCAAGATTCGGTGACAGATATGTTCGGCAACGCCATACGAGACGTCGCAGCGATTCACGATTCGCCCGAATACCGATTTAGAATTGAAGCTTGCCATTTAACACAACCTTTCCCCGCTGTAGCTACTCCTAGGGTTCTTTCTCCAAAACGTATCAGTGCATTGAAGATGTCTTGACATCACCTGATAGAGCCATGACCGGTCGAATTACACACCACAGAATGACGATGTGAAGCCCTTTGTATCACGATGGTTTGTGGAGACTCCATCACCTTTCATTTTTTCACCTTGGGCACAGCCATGGATCTGTTTGCTCTAAGGTTGAGATTCTAGGTCTGCAACTCAAAATGACAGAACCTCATGAAACTGCTGAAGATTAAGGCATGAAACGTTATCAGAATTACATCCTCGCAGGTCTCTCGGGTTTTCTGCTGATTTTCAGCCAGCCGAGCTTTAATCTGTTTCCGCTTGCCTGGGTGGGACTAATACCGCTCCTAGTTTGCCTAAAGTCGACATCGAGCTGGAAGACAGCATTTCGGTGGGGCTATGTTACTGGCGTTATCTTTTTCTTCGGCATGACCTATTGGATTATCCTACTTTATCCTTTTGCGAATATCTTTATAACAACCCTAGGGTGTGCTGCATTGGTTGCCTATCTTGCTGTCTACCCAGGCATTTTTGCTGCTGTTTTATCTCGGCTTCCCTGGCAATCCGGCTTGCGGTTTGTCTTGATTGTTCCGGTGATTTGGACAGGGTTAGAGTGGATTCGCAGTTGGATGCTAACGGGCTTTCCCTGGGGAAGCATGGGGTATAGCCAATGGAATAACATCTGCGCGATTCAAATTGCGTCTATTACGGGGGTGCATGGTGTCAGCTTCATTGTTGTACTCCTTAACGCCGCAATTGCGAATTTAATCCGCACGTATCCTTTCTGGCGGCGTCAACTCAAGGCGACGGCATTGCCGGTCCTCATTGTCATTGCCTCTCTTTTTTACGGTGTGTTTACTATATCAATACCACAACAGGCTACCTCAACGATAGAAATAGCTCTCGTCCCCGGCAATGTGCCGCAGGATGAGAAATGGCAGAGGAAAAACGTAACTAAGATATTCAAGAAGTACATGAATCTGATCAAAAAGGCAGATGCTACCCGCCCGAATCTCATTGTTTTACCTGAGACTGCTATTCCTGCTCCAATTTTTTCCCGGCAAAATGCCTACCGGCTACAGCTAGAGCAGATATTGTCTGACCGACGGATGTATCTGCTCATTGGAGCGCCACACTATGACCCCGACTCGAAAGTCTATAATCGGGTGTTTCTGTTGTCTCCAAGTGGCGAAAAACTTGGCAGTTACTCCAAGATGCATCTTGTGCCCTTCGGCGAATATGTTCCACTGAGTCGCTACCTTCCGAATCTCATCCAATTTGAGCCGTATGAACCGGGCAAGTCGATTAATCTTTTTCCTATTCCAACTACTGAGGACGCTCAGATGGGTATTTCTATCTGTTTCGAATCCGTGTTTCCAAACCTTTTCCGAAAGTTTGTCAAAAAGGGGGCAACTGTGATGGGTGTACTCACCAACGATGCATGGTATGAGGGAACGGCAGCGCCTGATCAACATTTCTCAGTTGCTCCCCTTCGCGCGGTTGAGAACCGAGTCCCAGTTTTCCGTTGCGCAAATGGAGGCATTTCATGTATAATTGACTCGCATGGCAACATAATAACGAAGCCGATTCAACCCAATGACACCCAAGATTTCTTGATTGGGCAGATCCCCGTAGGCGATCAGCGACATACACTCTATACGCGCTATGGTGATTGGTTTCCAATCCTCTGTTTTGTGGTAAGTATCATTCTATTTTTCTATTCGCATCTCATTAGGCTTATCTCCAGATTCATGCACCGGTCGTGAATTGAAAGAAGAAATTTAGAACCGCCTTTGATCCATCATCAAACTTTATTCGGTCACAACTTCGAAAAGAAAGGAAGTAGAAATGCTTGCAGATTTGAAACTCAATATCCAAGAGATTACCGCTCGACTCCTTGATCTCAGAGGGTGTCTTTGACATTGCGAGAAAATCGGACGAGTTAGAGGCTCTTCAAAATGAGGCTTCAAAACCGGATCTCTGGAACAATTCTCAACACGCCCAACAGGTTACACAGCGGCTCGCGAACTTACGGGAAGAAATTGGACAATATGGGAAACTCCACTCCCAGCTTGAGGACAATCAGGTTCTACTTGAACTGGCAATTGAAGAAGATGATGAGAGTGTAAGCGAGGAAATAGGTAGAAACTTAGAAGATATTGGACAACAGATTGAGCAGATGGCGACAGTGCTCATGCTTGATGGCGAGCATGACAGAAGTAATGCTATCTTGACTATTCACCCGGGCGCTGGTGGTACGGAGTCTCAGGATTGGGCGTATATGCTCTTGCGAATGTATACGCGCTGGTGTGATCGGCATGGCTACCGAACCGAATCTATTGAACTTATGCCCGGCGAGGAAGCGGGAATCAAGAGTGCAACGGTTTTAGTCTCAGGCGAGTACGCCTACGGTTACCTCAGTGCTGAAGTCGGCGTCCACCGTCTTGTCCGTCTCTCGCCTTTTGACTTTAATCACCGCCGTCACACTTCATTTGCTGCGGTTGCAGTTTCTCCAGAAATTGGCGAAACTGTTGACGTTGACATCCAACCCGCAGAATTGCGGATTGATACCTATCGATCAAGCGGAGCCGGCGGACAGCATGTCAACCGAACAGATTCGGCGGTCCGGATGACCCACATCCCAACAGGAATTGTTGCTCAATGCCAGAATGAGCGGTCGCAACATAAGAACCGGGAACTTGCGATGAAAGTTCTACGTTCGCGAGTCTACGAATACTATCAGATGCAGCGTCGAGAAAAGATAACGAAGCTACAAGGGGAACGCCCGGAAATTAATTTTGGCAATCAGATTCGATCTTATGTGTTTCATCCCTATCGGCTCGTAAAAGATTTACGCACGAGTGTTGAAACAGGAAACATTGACGCAGTCATGGATGGCAATTTGGAGATTTTTATCGAGAGCTACTTGAAAAAGAGAAGCCAAACCTGACAGGAATTACTTCGCAGGCTTCAACTTTTTTGTTGCCTAAAAGCTGGAGGCGTGCTATACTAGACGCTGCTCAGTTAGCCAGTTCCGGAAGGAAACACCATTGGAAGATTCCAGCGGTTTGATGCATCAACGCCGAGAAAAATTAGAAGAAATTCGTCGAGTCGGCGTTCAACCATATCCATACAAGTACTCGCCAAATTACACCGCCCGGGAAATCCACCAAGAATTTGACCAGATTCAGCATGAACCTGATGAAACAAAGCTTGTTTGTATCGCTGGACGCATTATGACCAAGCGCGATCACGGCGGGAGTGGCTTCGCACATCTACAGGACATGTCGGGTCGCATTCAGATATTTGTGCGACGGAATTTAGTTGGTGCAGAAGCATATTTGGTTTATAAAAAACTCGACGTGGGGGACATCATTGGTGTAGAGGGTTTCGTTTTTCGGACTCGAACTGACGAACTAACAGTGATTGTCAATGCGATCACGCTTTTAGCCAAATCCCTCTGTCCACTTCCGGAAAAATGGCACGGTCTACAAGACAAGGAAACACGGTATCGTCGGCGGTATGCCGATCTAATCGTCAATCCCAATGTGAAACAGGTCTTTATCAACCGTACACGAATCATCCAATCCATTCGCGAGTTCCTCAATCGCCAAGATTTTATCGAAGTAGAAACACCGATCCTCCAACCTATTTACGGGGGTGCCTTTGCTCGACCCTTTATCACGCATCACAACGCATTAGATACGCGATTCTACCTCCGTATTGCGAACGAGCTGTATCTCAAACGGCTCATTGTCGGTGGATTCGATCGCGTCTATGAATTCGCAAGGGATTTTCGGAATGAGGGTATGGATCGTGATCACAATCCAGAATTTACGATGCTTGAACTTTATCAAGCCTATGCGGATTACGAGGATATGATGCACTTGATGGAAAATCTCGTTGCTCACACCGCGCAAACCGTTCTCGACACTACAGAAATCTCTTATCAAGGTGAGACTATCTCCTTGGCGCCCCCCTGGCGCCGAGTCACAATTATTGACGCAATTGAGGAGGAAACTGGTGTTGATGTCGAAGAACTGAGTTATGAACAGTTGAAGGATATGATATTAAATGCTGGAGTCGAACTAGAAAGGACTGAATCTAGAGGCCATCTTATCACAGTGTTGTTCGATAAGTTAGTCGAACCAAACCTTGTCCAACCAACATTTGTTTGCGATTACCCCATCGAGACCTCACCGCTTGCGAAGAAGAAGCGAGGGAACGACAGCTTGGTCGAACGGTTTGAACCCTTTATTGGTCGCATGGAAATAGGCAATGCTTTCAGTGAATTGAATAATCCCATCGATCAGCGGGAACGTTTTATTGAGCAAGCCAAGAAATGGGAGGCAGGAGAGCAGGAGGCATTCATGATGGATGAAGATTATCTACGGGCGCTGGAGTACGGAATGCCACCGACGGGAGGACTCGGCATTGGCATCGATCGGCTCACAATGCTGCTCACGGATCAGAGTTCAATCCGCGATGTAATTCTTTTTCCGCAGATGCGCCCGGAACGTTAAAGGCGATTGAATCTGTGAATCAAGTAACAGGGGCATGTGTTGTCAAGAAGCAGGTGAACAGCCGGTTTGCAGGACTATCCCTCAAACGTGAAACTGGAGACTATGGGCAATCGATTAGGTTTGTCTAGGGAGTAAGGGTACGAAATGCGTTTGGTGTGTTATAAATTATGACCTATGAATGGTTAATTGCCTCACGTTACCTTCGATCGCGGCGCAAGCAATCATTTATCTCAGTTATCACCGTAATCTCTATAGGTGGAGTAGCACTCGGTATTGCGACTGTCATTCTTGTCATCTCTGTTTTGAACGGATTTGATTACGGATTAAGACAGAAATTTCTAGCTAATGAAGCCCATATTATCATTCGGTCTCCCGATGTTTACTTTACGGATTATCAGGAGAAGCTTAAGCAGATCGAATCGGTAGAAGGGGTTGTCGCCGCTTCCCCTGTGATTTACACCCAACTAGCCGTCTT
This sequence comes from Candidatus Poribacteria bacterium, assembly GCA_965198175.1. Taxonomy (GTDB): domain Bacteria; phylum Poribacteria; class WGA-4E; order WGA-4E; family PCPOR2b; genus JAPPKS01. Next base: position 2,890,127 of record OZ240245.1, on the reverse strand, counting down.
CCCCAAAGGCAGAGGCAACATTGAAACCGTACTTTACCTGAAGGGGATTGATTTGCGAAAAGAGGATGGCGTCACAGAATTTTCAAAATTTGTCGACGGATCGGTCGACTTTAAGAGTGCGCCATTGATTGAAGATGTGCGGAAACGTGTGGCTGGACGGGAAACTATTGTCGGCGGCATTGTTTTAGGGCACCATGTTGCGAGTCGCATGCAAGTTCTCAAGGGCGATATTCTCCGTCTGATTTTTGAAATGGTGCCATCGCCCGTTCTACCCGACAATTTTGTTCCTAAGACTCGCAATTTTGTTGTCATCGGTTTGTATGAATCTGGAATGTATACCTATGACAATGCCTTTGGCTTTATTGACCTTGAGACAGCACAGAAAGCCTATGGAAAACAGAACGCAATAAATATGATTGAGGTGCGCACAGTTGATGCCGATCTTGCGCCAACGATTCGTAATCGAATCCTTGACATACTTCGATTTGGTGAAGGGTTACGGTCTATGCCCATCGCCCAGACATGGATGGAGCTTCACGGACACCTGTTTGATGCTTTTAAGTTAGAAAAAATTGTGACGGTGATTATTGAGGCGCTAATTATTCTTGTCGCCGCATTTAATATCGCAAGTACACTAATCATGGTGGTCATGGAAAAGACACGCGACATTGGTATTTTTAGGGCGATGGGGGGCTCCAAAGGATCGGTTCGGAAGATTTTTGTCATTCAAGGAACTGTCATCGGCATCCTTGGATCGCTCTTAGGCACAGGATTTGGTCTGGTTGTCTGTTGGTTTCTTGAGCTACAGATTCTCCGTCCCTCACGCTGGTTTGCGTTGCTGATTCTGCTGCCGATTGGGATACATTTCGCTTTGCGTGGAATGAACCCTTTACATATCGGACTCAAAGGGACACTCACTTTTATTTGGCTGGCGACAATTGGGTTGTTCCTCTTTTGCCTTATCCAACCCATCTACCTCGATAGCATTTTTGGGCAAGATTTTAGCCAGGTCTATCAACTCAACCGATTGCCTGTCAAAATTAACTGGGGTTTCGTTGGCTTTATGAACCTACTATCATTCACAATCTGTTTGTTCGCGACGATGTACCCGGCATGGCAAGCTTCTAAACTCAACCCTGTCGAGGCGCTGCGATATGAGTAATCTCATCCGGGTTGTTGATGTGTGTAAATCTTATTATGAGGGTCTAACAGAACTTCCTGTACTCAAAGGGATTGATTTAGAGGTACAAACCGGCGAAATTCTGGTGATTATCGGCGCGTCTGGAGTTGGCAAGAGTACGTTGCTTCACCTGATTGGCGGGCTCGACCGCCCAACTCGGGGAGCAATTTTTTACGAAGGTCAGGATATCTTCGACTTTAATGATAAACGGTTAGATCGATTCAGAAATCAGGAAGTGGGTTTTGTCTTTCAGTTTCACCACCTATTGAGTGAATTTACCACGCTGGAAAATGTGGCGATGGCCGCGTTGATTGCGGGCGAAAACTCCGACGATGGATTTCATCGAGCCAAGGATCTGTTGGACTATGTTGGGTTAGGTAGTCGGCTTACACATTACCCAAGTCAACTCTCTGGTGGCGAGCGGCAGCGGGTTGCAATTGCCCGCGCTGTAATCAACCAACCCCAAGCCGTATTAGCAGATGAACCGACAGGAAACCTCGATCGCAAGACAAGCGAAGTTGTGCTTGAATTGTTGTGGGACCTCAATAAGCGATTGGGTCAAACTTTGATTGTTGTGACGCATAATCAAGCAATTGCACAACGAGCCAACCGGCACATCTACCTTGTCGATGGAAAAGTGTCAAATCAAGTACAAAGTGGTAACCTACCTTCATAGGGAGGAAATCTACAGCGTTAGCGGTTGGTTGAATCCCATCCACGGATCGGGATGCGAGAATTCGGCCATCCCGGTGGCCAATCTCTAGATATTGTATATTCAGGGGAACCCGAGTGTTCGCCCGCTGTGCGAAGGAAAATTGCAATGTTGGTTTACATTAATGGAGAATTTGTGCCGAAAGGGGAAGCTAAAGTTTCTGTTTTCGATCACGGTCTCCTGTATGGCGATGGTATTTTTGAAGGTATTCGATCCTATGGAGGACGCGTCTTTAAACTAGACGAACACCTACAACGTCTTTACGATTCAGCGAAGGCGATCATGCTGGAGATTCCGGTCTCAATTGAGGAGATGAAAGCAACCGTACTGGAAACACTCCGTCGCAATAATCTTTACGACGCTTATATTCGTCTAATGGTCACGCGCGGTATTGGCGATCTCGGTCTGGATCCGGACAAGTGCGACCAGCCTACGATTATTATTATCACGGATAAGATCGCCCTTTACCCGCAGGAATGCTATGAGGACGGTTTGGAAATCGTAACGGTTCCTACGCGCCGGAACTACGCTGAAGCCATTAACCCGCGCATCAAATCGATGAATTATCTCAACAATATCTTGGCGAATATAGAAGGAAAACAGGCCGGAGCCGGCGAAGCACTGATGCTTAATGCCGATGGCTATGTTGTCGAGTGTTCGGGCGATAATATCTTCTTCGTCAAAGACGGTACAGTTGTCACTCCACCTACTCATATTGGCATTCTAGAGGGTGTTACGCGCAATACCGTTATCGATTTAGCGCGGGATCTGGGGCTTGTTGTGGAGGGAAAAATTTTTACGCGACATGATCTTTACACAGCTGATGAATGTTTTCTAACGGGCACAGCTGCTGAAGTTATTCCTGTTGTGAAAATAGATCGCCGAGTCATTGGCAATGGGAGCCCTGGTGTTGTAACGCAGAAACTGATTGAGGAATTTCACGAAATCACAAGCCTAGTCGGTTCCCCAATTTATCCCGAACAATGAGGACATAGTTCATTTTTCTGTAATATCCTGAAGAAATCCTCCCAAAATCGGTATGAACCAGTTTTGTAGACGATAATGCGTTGTGCATAAGAAGAATTACTCATCCTACGCATGGCATCTTGTGTGGTATTTAATGTTATATTTTTCTTGTGCTTCACGTTTCAGTGACGCATGCAGTCATGCTTGGCACTGAATATTTTGTGGACACATCACCAAGAGTAAAACGTCATTCATCAGGTTTTTAACTGATGACTTATTGGCCGGATACGCTAAAGATAAGGAGTTTTCATCGTGAACCCGATTAGAAATGGTCTTTTGATTGTGATGCTTGCGATAATTCTGGGTTCGATACCTCTCTTTGCTGAAGAGTCCACCCCCACAACCAATGATGCCTTGACTGTCAAGAAAATCACGTTTCAAGGGGCGGAAGACGGTCCGGAGGACATGTTTCGCGCAATTATACAGACCAAAGTTGGCGAAGAAATTCTTCCCGACCAATTAACCAAGGATATCAAGAATCTCTACAAAGATACGGGCTTTTTCGCCGACATTGCCGTCGATGTCGAACCATACGATGAAGGCGGTCTTGAAGTCATTTATAGATTGACAGAAAATCCCAAAATCAAAGGCGGGATTACCATTATCGGCAATGAAAAGTTGAGCTACAAAAAAATCAAAGGAGAGATTACCCTCAAAGCGGGCGAAATCTACAGCGATCAGCGGCGTTGGGAAAGCGAGCAGAGGATTCTCAATGCGTACAGAAACGTCGGTTATTATCTGGTAGCTGTGCAAACCCATGCGGATATCAATCCTGATGACAACACGATATCGGTGACATTTGAAATTAGTGAAGGGCCTCGAATTAAAGTCCAAGAAATCAACTTTATCGGCAATCATGATATCTCCTTGAAGAAACTCAGCAAGCAGATGAAAATCCGGGTTGGCAAGCATTTCGACGAAAAGCTGATTAAAGCTGATCTAGTCACCTTACTTCACTATTATCAGGATAGAGGATACACTCAGGCAAAAATCGATGATAAATATGAAAAGCGCTTTACCGATGATAAAACAGGACTGATGCTTGATATTACCGTTGATGAAGGCACCCAATACATCGTCGATACGTACGATATCAAACTTCAACAATCGGAAAAACCTGCGTTTTCTGAAAAAAAGATTCGTGATATGTTAGACCCGCCTGAAGGTGAAATCTTTAATAGTGGCGCCTTCCAAAAATCCCTTGATGAGATTCAACAAGGCTACCAAAATAAAGGGTATATTCTGGCGGAGATTATGCCAGATGCCAATTATGATGAAGAAAATGGGAGCCTTGAGATTACGTTGAACATCAACGAAGGGGATGTCATTGTCATTGATAAAGTTAGTATCAACGGTCTAGAAAAGACAAGAGAGAATGTGATACGACGGGAGTTGGATCATTTGGATATAAAATCGGGTGAATTCTTCGACGTCGCATCCCTACGCAAAGCCCGCCAAAGGCTTTTCCAGATGGGACCGTTTATTCGAGGTGTGGACTTTATTCCAAGTGAATCGGAGGGGACGCACCGAGATCTTAGCGTCAACGTGGCTGAAACAGCACGCACAGGCATGTTTAGTTTAGGGGGCGGCTATGGCACTGAAGGCGGAATTTTCGGCGTCGCGGAAATTGGCGAAAATAATCTCTTCGGACGCGCTTATCGTGTTCACCTGAAGGGCGAGTTAGGCGCCCGGGACCGCCACACTGCTGAACTTCGGTTCAACACCCCGTGGATTCTTGGGACGCCCACGCGCCTCAATCTGAGCTTGTACAATACACGAAGATCGTATCGATATAATAGATATTATTCTCATTATCCGAATACCGGTAATCTCGGTAATCTCTCAAGCCAAACTTCAACTAATTGGGGCAATCGGGATATATTTACGCGAAAAGGGGGTTCTATAACGCTTGGGCGTCCAATCACTAGAGATATGGATATATCCGTTCGCCTCAAAAACGAGCGTGTTCATTACAACCGAGCCTATAGACCAGACAGCTTAGAAATTGAAGACATTGTCAGCCGCTTAACACGCAGTGTGACGTTTTTCTTGTCAAGGGATACGCGCGACTATTGGAGGAGTTCGTACTATCCCGTATCAGGTCTTGTCAACACAGCTTCTTATGAATACGCCGGTGGAATTTTTGGCGCGGAGAATCGGTTTCAAAGGTATTCTCTTGACTCGAGTTGGTTTCTTAATACTGGGCGCCACTTTGTCTTTGCCACTCATGTTCGAGCCGGATACTTGAGCAGCCGTCTTGACGATAGTAGATACCTTCGTTATGAGCGCTTCCGCCTCGGTGGCGACGACACTATCCGCGGGTATGATTGGCATGAAATCCGTCCGAGCAATGGCGATTACGGTGGAAATAAGATGGTTTACGCGAATTTTGAATATCGTATTCCAATCAGCCCACAGTTAACCGGTGCTGTATTCTTCGATATCGGACACGTCTGGCATGAGAATACCTCGAATATCTTCAAAGATCTTAGTTTCAAGAAAGGCGCGGGCGTTGGGATTCGCTTTGATTTGCTCGGTATGCTTGCTCGCATCGAATGGGGATACGGGTTTGATCGAGATAGAGATGGAGACGGAAATAAAGAACCAGGAGGAAAAATTCACTTCACAATCGGTCCAGGTTTTTAATTACCTTCGGAAGGTTCACAATCGTCGGAAGGTTCACTCACTTCACAAGGATAAAAGCATGATTCGAAATCGGAGATTATATTTACCTTTAAGCATCGTTTCGTCAGGGTTGTTTCTACTCCACTTTTGTGCAATGGCACAAGACAGCTTCAAATTAGGCGTAGTGGACACCCAAAGTGTGGTTGAAAGTTATAAAAAAGCTCAAGAAGCAAATGACATTCTAAAATCTGCGGAAAATCGACTTCGCGATAAGTTGAAGGGGCTTGAGGAAGAAATCTTAGACATGGAAGACAGTCTAACCAAGCAAAAGCTATTCCTTGATGAATCGGCAACGCAGACCCTGGAGAGTGATATTCTGCGGAAACGGCAGGAATATCAGCGTGAGTTGGAAAATGGTCAACAAGCAATTCTTGAAAAGCAGAGGGAATTGGTCGAACCCATTTTGAACGAAATCCAAGCGCTAATTCAGCAGATCGGCACGAGCGAAAAATATAGTCTAATCCTTGAAAAGCGCCTGGTGACACTCTATGTTGACCCGAAGTACGATTTAACAGATGACATTGTAGAGAGGTTGAATGCAGGATACGAACAAGAGACATCTAACGAGAGCGAGGATGACAAATCCTCTACTACCCCTGAAAGCGAAGAAAAGTAGTTCTTCGCATATCGGACAAATATCGGGGTGTAATTCAGCGGGCAGCTAGCTAATTCTACTCTTGCGGGCGGCTGACAATTAGGAAGGAGCAGGAATTAGTGGGAAGGTTGATGAGCGCTAACCGTCAATTCAGAGAACGATGATAAAAAAGTTGAAGGAAGTCTGTGAATTAATTGATGGGGAGTTATTTGGCGATGGTGAGATCGAGATCCGGGGTATTGCAGGAATTAAGGAAGCGCAAGAGCACGAAATTACATTCGTCGCGAATGCAAAGTATCGCGGGGAAATCGAACATACACAAGCTTCTGCGATTATCATCGGCAAGGATATTTCCCCGATGAATGGGGAAAACGGAAAGCCAACCATCCGCACGGACAATCCGTATATTGCCTTCGTCAAAGTGCTTGAGATGTTTGCATGGAGCAGACGGAAAATCGAGTACGGCATCCATGAAACAGCGATTATTGGCGAAAACGCGCAGATTGGCGAGCAGGTTTCTATTCAAGCCTTGACAGTCATCGGAGACAACGTCGAAATCGGCGCTGGCACGATTATTAGCCCCTTTGTTTACATCGGTGATGATGTCAAGATTGGAAATGAAGTGCTCCTTTATCCCGGTGTAACGCTTTGTGAAGCGGTCAAGATTGGTAATTGTGTCATTATTCACAGTAGGGCGGTGATTGGAAGCGATGGGTTTGGTTTTGCGACTGTCAGCGATCGATACCATAAAATTCCACATATTGGGACGGTTATCATTGAAGATGACGTGGAAATTGGTGCCAATACGACAATTGACCGTGCCACAATGACGAATGGAGCGACAATTATCAAGCGCGGAACCAAAATCGACAACCTGGTGCAAGTTGCCCACAATGTGGTTATCGGAGAAGATTGTTGCATCGCGGCACAGTCCGGTATCGCAGGAAGCAGTGAACTCAAGGATCGGGTGACGATGGCAGGACAATCAGGCGTTGCAGGACATCTCACAATCAGCGAAGGGAACATTATCTTCGCAAAATCGGCGGTTACTAAGGATACGCCGGCGGGAAGTTACGTGTCCGGCTTTCCAGCGCGACCACACGCTCAACAGTTACGTGTCCAAGCTTCTCTACGGAAACTGCCCGCAATATTACAGGAGTTCTCCCGGCTACAGCAGCGGGTCCTTGAGTTGGAAGATAAACTCCGTCAGATTGATGAAAACTCGACTGAGTCGTAGAGAATTTTCGGAACGTCAATTCCCTCTCCCAGGGACGTGGCACATTCCTGTACTAGCTTATCATCAGGTTGATGTCGAGTTTGAACTAGGGGTAAACTCTATTTCTCCGCGAGCCTTTGAGTCCCAGATTCGATTTATCGTGGAACAGGGGTATACCGCTATCACTCCAAATCGCTTAATCCAAGCCATTACATCTTATTCTGCCTTGCCCCGCTGTTCTATCCTGATAACCTTCGATGATGGCTACGAAAGTTTCTATACTTACGCTTACCCGATCCTGAAGAGATACGGCTTGACGGCGACCGTTTTTATGCTCGCAGGATATATTGGACAGTTCAATGGGTGGGATGTGCGGCGAAGTTTCAAGCGTCCCAAACATCTAAGCAGTGACCAGATTCAAACGCTTTTCAAAAATGGGATTGGGTTTGGATCTCACGGTTTGCACCACCGCTTCTTAACACATTGTAGCCGCCTCGAAGTGAAGGCAGAACTTGAGGAATCTAAATCTCGACTCGAAAATCTTTTACAACACCCCATTCAGAGTTTCGCATATCCGTATGGGAGTGTAGATTCCGAGACAACAGATATGGTGCAATCTGCCGGATATCGCATCGCGTTTAGCTTGAATCCCTGCAAGGAGTCATCTGCTGACGCGATGTACCGTTTCCCGCGGATGGGTATCTATCAATGTGATACTTTTCAATCCTTCCAGGCAAAACTCGGTTTGTTGGGACAGCGCCGTTTTCAGTTTGAGTGCCTCAAGAACAGACTCATCAATCGCTTCGCCTACTTAAACATATTACGATACGCGTAATATGTCATGCGTAAGAACTCCCATGAATTGCGGATGCAGCATCACAGGAACGGTTGGATTTGAAATGGGAAATTCACCCACTCAATCTAAGCTGCAATCCACAAGACGCATTGCGTTTCATCTTCTGGATTATCTGATTGTTCTTCGTCCAACACTACTGTTCCCGGTTTGGACACTTGTATTGCTTGGGCACTATCGCGCTTTATCTCAATCTTCCTCGCATGTAGATTCGGGCACATTTCGGCTCTCGTTTTTGCCGGAACTTCTTATACTCCTTCGTCCCAATTTTGAACTTCTGGGTACCCTTTGTTTGTACTCGATGTTGATGGGGGCAGTTTACATCATCAATCAAATCTGTGATAAAGAAACAGACGCGGCAAATAATAAATTATACCTTGTCGCTCATGGATATGTAAAAATGCCGCTTCTTTTGCTCGAAGTTGCCTTTTTGCTTGTTACTGCTGTGGTTTGGGCGTGCCTATGGTTTGGAAATGACTTGAGCTATCTAATCCTTATTGTACTTTCAATCTTTCTCGGCGTGATTTATTCCGTTCGCCCATTTCGATTGAAAGGGAGACCCTTCCTCGATCTTCTAGCGAATGCGTTAGGTTATGGAGGCATCGCATTTCTGATTGGCTGGGGTATAGTGGCACCGATTGGCACTGATGCCTTGTGGCGGATAATCCCTTATGTCTTATGTGTGGGAGCAGCCTTCGTCAACACGACGCTTCCAGATTTGAAAGGCGATCAAGCGCACGGCGATCGGACAACCGGCGTAACATTGGGTGCCAAGCAATCCTGCCGGTTGAGCTTGTTACTTTTGGCAGGAGCAATTTTGTCTGCGTGGTGGCTTGGAGATATGATACCATTTAGTACGGCAGTTCTCTGTTTGCCACTTTTCATATATATGAATTTCAGAAGGGAACGAGGGGTCATCATCCTGGCGACCCGTGTTGGCATTTTGATTCTTTCGCTTATCGCCTGTGTTTTGGTGCCATTGTATCTAATCCCGTTCGCTGGAAGTTTGTTTTTCGTGCGCTGGTATTATTCCGCCAGATTCGGAATCAAATATCCAGGGCGCGAAGCGTAACAATCCTACAAACTGTGTGGCATACGTATGATTTCAGCTTATCTTGAGCTTTCACGTCCGATGAACGGTTTAATCGCCTTTATCTCGGTCTACTTGGGAGCGATGTTTGCAGTCGGGATGGGGGAAAGGGTTATCCTTACTAATGTCGATGTGTTTGTGGTAGCAATTTCAGCTTTCTTCCTCCTGTCGTCGGGAAATGCGCTCAATGATTATTGCGACTATGAGATTGATGGGATTAACAAACCTAGACGTCCGCTTCCGTCCGGACGGATTTCCCGGCGGGGCGCCCTTGTGTTCTCTGTAATATTAATGGGGCTAGGAACCTGGTTTGGTTTTCTCGTCAACTTGTATACTGCTGCAATTACAGTCACTGTATCTGGATGTCTAATCTTATATGCTGTAGGCCTAAAGCAGACACCATTTTTCGGCAATCTACTGGTTGGAATCCTGACAGGCTTAACTTTCATTGTAGGAGGGGTCTCGGTGCGAACTGTTTACGGCACTTTCGTGCCAGCGATATTCGCTTTCCTATTTACAACGGCAAGAGAGATTATTAAGGACATTGAGGATACTGAAGGCGATTTCGAGAACTGTGTACGAACAATCTCGGTTGTGTGGGGCAAGCGAGTAGCTGTGCTGGTTGCGCTAATTTTCATCGTGGCGGTTATCTTGTTCAGTCCAATTCCCTATCTTCTGAATTGGTATTCGTGGCACTATCTTGCAACAGTTATTGTAGGTGTTGATTTAGTTTTGATTTATTTTGCCGTTCGGCTTTGGCGAGATGACTCCAGAGCCAATAGTGCAAGGATTCAAAGATGGATGAAGTGGGATATTTTCATTGGATTGGGCGCCATCTACCTTGGATCGTCCCAATAAACAGAAATGGCGAACGGAACGGTTGTCCACAGTAAAAAGCATCCCATTATTTCTGAATTTCGGGAACTCAGCTCTTTAAAAGGGAGATTCAAGGAGTTGAGATTTGTGGTTGAAGGTTTGACACTCGTTGAACGTGCGGTTCATGACAAGTTACCGGTTGACAGAATCCTCTATACCCCCGACCTGTTGGCGAATGACCAAGGACCTGCATTTCTGGATAGAGCAGTTGTAGCAAACTTCGTAGCTTATGAGGTTAGTTCTGGACTGATGGGAACGATTAGCACCACTAGACCTGTTCCAGCCGTAATTGCTTCTGTTCGGATGAATTACCAGAACGCAGTAGATCTTGACTTGTCGGCTGGGAGTGCGCTGCTCATTGCTGATAGTATCGCCAATCCAGATAACCTTGGGATGGTTCTGCGAACCGCCGAAGCGGCGGCAGTTGATAGCGTCGTGTTCATCGGAGAAGGTGCAAGCCCTTTTCATAAGAACTGTGTTAGGGCTGCAAGAGGGGCTGTTGGACGTAGCTCCTTGGCGTATTGTGAGTCGCCGGAGGTCTATTTTCGTCAGTTGATTGCCGCAGGTTTCGAAATTCTCGGCGCCACTGCTAGGGCAAACAAGAATCTGTATGATTTTGAACTTGCCGCGCCCTTGGCTCTTGTCGTGGGAAATGAAAACGAAGGAATCCGGGAAGAGATTCTCGAACTCTGCACCAATCTCGTTAAGATTCCTATGGCGCCGGGGCAATCCTCCTTGAACGTTGCGGTTGCCACTGGAATCATACTCTATGAACTCGCCTGTCATCGGGGCCTTCACGGGGAAGACGAACTTCGATAGCTTATGATGAGAAAGCAGGTTAGCCCGTTTGAACTTTGATGAGCCTGCAGATCAGGAAACTCACGCCGTAGAAATCGCGTTCTCAAGGGAGAAAGACTTACGATGATTCTTATTAACGAAGAACTCTGTAGCTATTGCGGGGCTTGTGTTGCCGTCTGCCCTGAGAATATCATCGATCTCATCGACATCTATCTGAAAATTGACCAATCCAAGTGTACTGACTGTGCGCGATGTGTCAAAGGTTGTCCAGTAGGGGTGCTTGCATTAGAACGAAACGGTAAGGTGTATTACCCAGCTTACGAAGGACGAGGACTTTTTTAATGGTTCACTCGGAGTATGATGTCATTGTTGTCGGTGCCGGTCCTGGGGGTGCGATTGCAGCAAAAGTAGCCGCTGAAAATGACTTGCGTGTCTTATTGTTGGAAAAACGCCAGGAAATCGGTGCACCGGTCCGCTGAGCGGAGGGGATTGGCACAGCGTCGCTGTGCGAGTTTATTCAGCCCGACCCGGCGTGGGTCTCGCGTGAAATTAACGGCGCTCGAATCTTTTCTCCTAACGAAACCGCCGCGACAATCCATTTCTCCGGTGCTGGCTATGTTCTAGAACGCAAAGTCTTCGATCGTGTCCTATCGGAAATGGCAGCCGATGCTGGTGCCGATATTATCGTTAAAGCAAGGGCGACCGGCGTTACCAAGTCGGATGACGGTTTCGTCAACGGGGTGATTTTCCGTTATTTCGGACGTGACTACTCCTGCAAGGCGAAAGTTGTGATTGCCGCCGATGGAATTGAATCACAAGTGGCGCGGTGGGCGGGCATAGATAGCACACACGATTTACGGGATGTGGACATTTGCGCCCAATACCTAATCTGTAAAATTGACATTATTCCTGACTTCTGCGATTTTTATGTTGGGCGGGAACTTGCTCCACGAGGATACGCTTGGGTTTTCCCAAAAGGAGATGACATCGCAAACGTCGGCATCGGAATTGGTGGGACTATCTCAGGCAAGGGAGGAAAACTCGCCATTGATTATCTTAATGAATTCGTCAAACGAAAATTTCCACACGGAAAAATTCTCGCGCAGGTTGTCGGTTGTGTGCCGGTGGGGAATAGCCTGCCCAAGATTGTCGGTGATGGAATCGCGCTTATTGGCGATGCAGCACACCATAGCGATCCAATTTCTGGTGGCGGGGTTGCAAATGCAATGTACTCTGGGCAATTTGCCGCCGAAGCCACGGTGGAAGCTGTCCGAATCGGAGATTTGTCCACAAAGGCTTTAAGCGCGTATCAAAAACGGTGGGACAAGGAAATTGGCAGGAACTTCAAACACATCTGTCGCATCCGAGATGGCGTGCTCAAGTTCAGTGATGACCTTTTTGACAAGTGCGCAGAGGTAGTGTCAAAGATGCCTCCTGAAAAGGTCAACATGACGCAGATTTTCAAGACTGTATTGAAACATCAACCACGCTTACTACTGGAATTGAGGCATCTGATACTTGCGGGATGGCTCTAACGTAAATCATCTATTTCCATCAGATCCAATGACAGCGTGAGAAATTTGGAAAAAAAAGATCGCCCAATACCTAGCCCTATGAAATCAGGTTCCGTCTTAGATTACTTACTGAGAGTTCTGACAAGATGCAGAGCAGGCTATCTAGTACTCATAGACCCGGATCGGCATTCCATCGCCGACAGCATTCATTTAGCTCGTCAAGCGGAAAATGCAGGAGCGGATGCTCTGTTGCTCGGGAGCAGCCTTTTGACAAACGACCTTGACCCGGTTGCGGAGGCGCTGCGGGATGAGACAGTTCTACCGATTATTGTATTCCCCGGCGACTCAATGCACCTCTCCCAACATGCGGATGCCATCTTATATCTAAGCCTTATTAGTGGTCGGAATGCCAATTTTCTAATCGGCGAACAGGTTAAAGCGGCGCCATTGATTCACCGCTGTGGTATTGAGGCGATATCCACAGGGTATATGCTTATTGATGGAGGTACCGCTACATCGGTTGAAGTCATGAGTGGAACCGCCCCGCTCCCGCGTGATAAATTGGACATTGCGTGGGCACACGCCCTCGCTGCAGAATATCTCGGTATGAAGTTTGTCTATCTTGAGGCTGGCAGCGGCGCAAAGCTACCCGTTCCAGATGAAATAATCGGCGCAGTTCGCAAACATGTCACGATCCCTATCATAGTAGGAGGAGGAATCACGACGCCAGAGATGGCTGTCGCAAAGGTCAACGCTGGGGCGGATTTTATCGTGACGGGAAACGTCATTGAGCAGAAGAACTCTATTTCGTTGATGAAACAATTTGCCGATGCAACCCATGGATAGGCATGAATTCACAAGGAATCCAGCGTCATTGAAATGCACACGATAGATACATTGACCTATATAAGATAGGGTTTCAGAGGTGCTCAGATAGAGGGGTCTAGTTATCCTTGTTGTTGGCTCTGGCTCAGGGATTTGTCCTTTTTGCTTGACAAATCGGAGAAGAAAATGGTATCGTTACTGGAATTAGCACTCTCAATCGTAGAGTGCTAACCTTTCAAGAGATGGGGGCGACACCTGTGACAACCGCTGTGCTTAATCGCCGAAAACGTGAGGTGCTCGAAGCGACTATTAACTGCTATAATCGGACAGCGAAGCCTGTTAGCTCTCGGACAATTGCCCGGCAATACGGCCTGAAGTTAAGTCCAGCAACAATTCGGAATACGATGGCACAACTCGGAGAGTTTGGCTACTTGTCTCAACCCCATACCTCTGCGGGGCGAATCCCAACGGAACTCGGCTATCGCGTGTACGTCGATAATATGATGACAACTCAGCGGTTAAGCGATGAAGAGCGACGATTCATCCGGCAATGGTACGCCTCATCAAAACTCGATTTTGAAGAAACCATCGAACAAACTTCTAAGATTTTATCCCAAATTTCTCATTATATCGGTGTTGCATTAAGTCCCCAACTGCACGAAGGCATTCTGCGGCGTCTAGAACTCATTCCGCTTGATACCCAAAAGGTCGTTGTTGTTTTGATTACGACTTCAGGGCTTGTCAAGAATCAGGTTGTTTCCATCTATAAAAGCTTATCCAATGCAGATATCTATCGGATCAGCGGAATACTGAATGAAAAGTTAGCGGGATTGTCCTTGGGCGAGATACAACAAATTTCACAAAGCCCCATAAAACTGAAAGCGATTTTCGATCGGGATTTGTCAGACCCCATCGCAGTATTGACGCGCAACACCTTTTCGCTGGATAGGGAAATCCACGTTTATCTGGATGGCACTTCCAATTTTTTCGGTCAGCCTGAATTTTTAGAAGTGGAACAGATTGAACCACTATTTCGTTTTTTGGAGCAAAAGGATCGGGTTGCAGACCTCCTCTCGCCGCAAAAGGACAATCCTGAGATTCAAGTGCTTATTGGGAGCGAAAACAGGTGTGAAGGAATGGAGATGTGCAGTATCGTGCAATCTACTTTTCGCGTTCAGGGCGATTCGCTCGGGACCATAGGGGTCATTGGACCGACACGAATGGAATATTCGCGTGTCGTTTCAATCGTCAGATTTACCGCACAGGTCATTGGCCAACATCTCCGAAAGGCGCCATAGCCCAGCATTACTAATTTAAAGCATTAATACGAGGTGATACAATGTCAGAAGCAAATGAGGTACAAACAGAACCAGAAGTCCAAAAACCAACATCGGAAGAATGCGTTCAAGACGCTCAAGCAGATTCAACCGACGAAGTGACGCCAACTGGACCAGAAGCCTCAGAGGATTCTAGTGACGGTGAAGTCGAAACGGAATCTGAACAGGAAGCCCCGCCTTCAGCCGAGGAATTTGCTCAGATGAAAGAGAAGCTGGATCGCGTAAAAGCGGAGAATGAGGAGCGCTCTGATCGAATGCTTCGCACGATTGCCGACTATGAAAATTCAAAAAAGCGTGCGGAACGTGAGAAGGCAGAGTTCTTTAAGTATGCAGTCGAGGGCGTCATCAAAGATTTAATACCAGTTGTGGACAACATAGAACGAGGCATCGAATCCGCAAAAGCGTCGAAAGATTTTGATTCCCTCAACGAAGGAATCCAATTGATCCACAAACAACTTGATGATTTACTTAAAAAGCGCGGTGTAGCGGTGATTGAAGCCAAAGGTGAACCATTCGATCCCAAACTCCACGAGGCGATGATGCACATTGAATCGGATGATGTCCCGGAAAACGCAGTGATTGAGGAGTTTCAACGCGGGTATCTGCTGCATGATCGCGTGATTCGTCCATCAATGGTATCAGTTTCTAGGGGTAAGCACGAGGAGGAAGACACATCACCGGTTGCTGAAGGCGAAAAGGAGGAAGAATCGAATGAGTAAAGTGATCGGAATAGACCTTGGTACGACTAACTCGTGTGTCGCAGTTTTGGAGGGAGGCGAACCTAAGGTTATCCCGAATGCTGAGGGAAGCCGTACAACGCCGTCTGTGGTTGCTTTTACTAAAGATGACGAACGAGTTGTGGGACAAGTTGCGAAAAGACAAGCTGTGACCAATCCGGAGAACACCGTCTTTTCTGTCAAGCGTTTCATGGGGAGACGTTATGATGAAGTAACGCAAGAAATCGAGCGAGTGTCTTATCAAGTCATTGGGGGCCCCAATCAGGAAGCAAAAGTTAGGATTGGTGACCAGGAGTATGCGCCTCTCGAATTATCGGCAATGACCCTGCGAAAGATGAAAGAGACCGCCGAATCCTACCTCGGTGAAACCGTATCACAGGCTGTTATCACCGTTCCTGCCTATTTTAACGATGCCCAGCGGCAGGCGACCAAAGACGCCGGTCGCATAGCGGGGCTGGAGGTACTGCGGATCATCAATGAACCGACCGCCGCCTCACTCGTCTATGGATTGGATAAGAAATCGGACGAAAAAATTGCGGTCTATGATTTGGGGGGAGGGACATTTGACATCTCGATTCTTGAAATCGGCGATGGCGTTTTCGAAGTGAAAAGTACCAACGGAGACACGCATCTGGGTGGCGACGACTTCGATCAGTGTATCGTCGATTGGTTGGCAGAGTCATTTCTCAAAGACAATATCATTGATTTGCGCAAAGATCCCATGGCGCTCCAACGTCTGAAAGAAGCTGCTGAAAAAGCAAAGTGCGAACTATCTACGGCGCTACAGTCGGAGGTTAATCTGCCCTTTATCACAGCGGACGCAAGTGGTCCAAAGCATATGACTATCACGCTTACCAGAGCCAAGCTTGAGCAACTCACCATGACTCTGATCGAACGAACAATTGAGCCCTGTCGTCAAGCGATGGCGGATGCTGAATTGAGTCCGTCAGAGATTGACGAAATTGTGCTTGTCGGCGGACAAACCCGTATGCCGAAAGTTCAGGAGACGGTTGAGCAGTTTTTTGCGAAGGCGCCCCACAAAGGCGTGAATCCTGACGAAGTCGTCGCAATCGGGGCTGCGATTCAGGCTGGGGTGCTATCCGGCGATGAAGGAGTTAAAGATGTTCTGTTGCTCGACGTTACGCCCCTCTCACTCGGAATTGAGACGTTGGGTCAGGTCTTTACCCGGCTCATTGAGCGGAATACAACGATTCCAACGAGAAAAACCCAAATTTTTTCGACAGCTGCCGACAACCAAGAAGCTGTCAATATACACGTCTTGCAGGGGGAGCGTGAAATGGCGGTTTATAACCGGACGCTCGGACGATTTGATTTGGTTGGCATTCCTCCTGCACCGCGCGGCGTGCCCCAGATTGAAGTGACCTTTGATATCGACGCCAACGGCATTGTTCATGTCTCAGCGAAAGATCTGGGCACCGGAAAGGAACAAAAGATCCGAATTGAATCCTCCAGCGGCTTGTCGGAAACTGAGATTGAGCAGATGCTTAAGGACGGCGAGGCTCATGCTGAAGAGGATCAACAGAGAAAGGAGACAGTTGAAGTTCGCAACCGAGCTGATTCCTTAGTCTATGGCACGGAGAAATCCCTGCAGGAGTTTGGCGATAAAGTTTCTGAAGCCGATCGAAACACCATCGAAAGTGCGATTCAGAAACTGAAAGAGAGCCTGAAAGACGAGGACATCGACACGATTCGAACCGATACCGAGGCATTGCTGCATGCCTCCCACAAGTTAGCGGAAGTCATGTATTCCCAGGCTGCAACTGCCGATGATGGGCAAAATGATGCTGAAGCGGGAACGGACACGGAGAATCGAGCAGAAGAAACGGACACCGACGAAACAATCGTCGATGTCGAAGGAGAAGATGTTGAGGAAACCGCCGATCAGTCTGATGGCAAAGCTGCGAACAATTCTAATAAGCAATAGAGGAGATCTCCATGAGAGACAAACGTGATTACTATGAAGTGCTCAGTGTGGGCAGAGGTGCGAGTCAGGATGAGATTAAGAAAGCGTACCGAAAGCTCGCAATAAAATATCATCCGGATAAAAACCCTGGCAACAAAGACGCAGAAGAGAGCTTTAGAGAGGCTACTGAGGCTTATGAGGTTCTAGGTGACCCTGAAAAGCGCGGTCGTTACGATCAATTCGGTCATGCAGGGGTAGAAGGTACAATTAGATCTAGTGGGTTCGGGTTTGATTTTGGAAACTTTGAGGATATTGTTGGGGACATTTTCGGCGATTTGGGCGATTTCTTTGGGGCTGGGACTTCCCATGGACAAACGGCTCCGAAACGAGGACGTAGCCTACAATACCACTTACAGATTTCGCTAGAAGATGTCATCAATGGAAAAGCAGCCACTATTGATGTTCCGCGTCTTGAAACGTGTAAGACATGCCATGGGGCAAGAAGCGAACCCGGTTCAAGCCCCCAAACCTGCCCGGATTGCCACGGACGCGGTCAAGTCACGCGTTCACAAGGCTTTTTTTCCATGTCGCAGACCTGCTCACGTTGTCGTGGTGAAGGTCGAATCATTTCTCATCCGTGTAGACCGTGTCAAGGTCAAGGCGTTGTGCGGGTGACTCGAGAAATCAGAGTGACGATTCCCAAGGGTGTTGATACCGGGTTCAAGATTCAGTTGCGCGGCGATGGTGAGGCCGGGGTTAACGGTGGTCCGCCTGGCGATCTCTATGTTTTAATTGAGGTTACCCCCCATGACCGATTTGTTCGGGAAGAAAACGAACTGGTTACGGTAGCCACAATCTCTTTTGCGCAAGCTGCGCTAGGTGGCGAGATTGAAGTTGCCACAATTGATGGACCTGTCGCGCTAACAATCCCACCTGGAACGCAATATGGTGGAAGATTGCGTATTCCTGGAAAAGGTGTTCCACACTACAATCACTATGGGCGTGGGAATTGCATCGTGAAGGTCAGAATCGAAACACCGACGCATTTGTCAGATCGGGAAAAGGAGATGTTGGCGGAGTTCGCCCGAGTACGCGGCGAGCATGTAGGCGGAGAACATCCCGGTTTTTTCGACAAAATAGGCGATAAGTTATTCCAACGGCATCATCAAGACGAAAACGACCAGTAAAATCATACATCGTAAATCTACTATTTCTCGCCCTTACGAAGGAAGCGCCGCACTGTTTTGAGCAGTGTTCCTTCCGCAAGCCATTTGCCTGCAACTTGCCAAACGATGCTCGAAAAGGTAGGATAGACATGTATCAACGAAGCCAACTTTCGCATCGGAATTCCTACCTTCATCGCTAAGACAAACTCGTGGAGAATCTCCCCAGCACGCGCGCCGATCAGATGTACTCCCAGAATCTTGCCGGTCCACTTTGTGGCAACAATCTTGATAAGCCCTTCCGTCTCACCCTCCGCAATCGCCCGGTCCACATTCCGGAAATCGACGGTAAAGACATCGACATCACCGTGTGTCCGCCGCGCGTCCGCCTCGGTCAGTCCACACCGGGCTACCTCTGGGTCGCAGAATGTCGTCCAGGGTACAACAGAGTAATCTATCGAATTGGAACCCGGAAAGAAGATATTGCGGATTATCTGATGAGCTTGGAATGCGGCGACGTGGGTAAACAGATAATGACCGACGACATCGCCGGCAGCGTAGATATTCTTGACTGCCGTTTGCAGCTTGGCGTTGACTTCAATTCCGCTTTTTCCAATCCGGACACCAATCGATTCAAGCCCTAATCCTTCGACATTGGGCTTACGCCCTGTCGCAATCAAGATCTGATCTACCGTCAGTTCTCGCTTCTCGCCACGCATATCTAGCACGACTCTGTAATTCCCTAACGTCGGGGCGAGACGATTGCCGTTTCCAACTCGATTTGGTGTGAGATTTGTCACTTCGATTAAATTGGTGCTGCGGAAAATCGTGATGCCTTCCGCCCGAAGGTACTCTAGCATCCGATCGGAAACGACGGTCTCCTCCCTCGGCAGTATGCGATCACTCCGCTGCACGATTACAATTTCGGCGCCCAAGCGGTGGAAGGCTTGTCCCAATTCGACGCCAATTGGTCCGGCGCCCGCCACCAAGAGTTTTCGGGGGAGTCGATTCAACTCCCAGATGTTGTCGCTGTTCAGATGGCGGATGGATTCAATTCCGGGAATCGGAGGGGCAGCCGGGCGAGATCCTGTGGAAATCACGAACTTCTTACTCTTGAGCGTCGTTGTTTGCCGCTTCTTTAGGTCTTCGACGATGAAGGACTTCGGTGAGTCAAAACGCCCGCTGCCGAAGATGACTTCCACGCCCATATCGCGGAATCGCTCTGGATTATCGTGTTCGCGCTCAATGGTCTCTTGTGCGCTTCGGACGTGCTGCATGACACGCTCAAAATCGACCTCAACGCCTTTGACCGTGATCCCATACTTTCCGGCTGCCTTCATGTGATGGGCGATGTGCGCGGATTTCAGGAACGCCTTTGATGGCACACACCCCGTCCACAGGCAATCCCCGCCCAATCTATGCTTTTCAACGAGAGCCGTCTTCTTTCCCAGCTTGGCGCTCGCGACTGCTAGAACTAGTCCGGCGCTGCCACCGCCGATGATCGTTAGATCGTATTCGTTCATTCTGTTTAAGTTCTCCGACCCTACCCGATCTTGTAATAGTCAAACGGGCACCGGGGTTGGACTTATACTGTCCAGTGCAGTACGTCGTTCAAGGGCTTCCGCCTTGGGGTTGGCACTTCAGCCGGGTAGCCCACATAGCAGAATCCAACGATGTACTCCCGGTCGGCGTCGATACCGAGAAGCTCGTAGGTGTTCCGGTCTTGCGTAATGGGGCCGGTACTCCACTGCATCCCGATGCCCCGCTCCCATCCTGCGAGTTGGATGCAATACATAGCACAGCACGCCGCAGCGTAGTCCTCTCGTCGCTGCTGCTCGTCCCCTTCCTGCAGACAATAAACCGCAATGACCGTCGGCTTTGACATAAACTTCTGGAAGCCTTTCTCGCCCACCTTCGCAATAGCAGTTTCGTCAACATCTACGTTGTTAGCAACTTTTTCAATCTGAATCTGGCGATACCGCTCTGCGAGTTTCAGCTTCGTTTGTTCGCCGATGACGGTAAAGCGCCACGGCTCGGTTAGACGGTGATTGGGCGCCCAAATTCCAGCGGCGAGCACCTCTTCAAGAACATCCCGTGCCACCTGTTCGGGTTTAAAATGAAAAATCGTGCGACGCGATTGAATCGCTTCTGAGACTGGTAACATGCATCCCTCCGTATGACTTGAGATGTGAAACATGAAGTGCAATGTGTGTTACATTTGCGTGCAAAAATGCAATCGTCGTACAAAGCGTTGTTCAGGTGATTGTATTATACAAATCGTATCAACGTTTGTCACTCTTTTTCATCTCGCCCCACGTCGTGTTCGGCTTATTACGTGGAGTGACAGAGCGGGGGAGAGACGGATCCTGCCAATCCGGTCCACTCGCAGATTCGATGAACAGCTCAATGGCTTCACTATCCAAGTCAAGTGTGTATATCCCATCGTCACCACCGAAGAGGATTTTATTTCCGTCGGGTGACCAAGCTAGTCCGTAGTGTGTTGAATCCGGCATGTCCGTCAAAATTGTACGTACGGGATTCCCGTCGCGATCGATGATGAAGACGCCGGAGCGCGGCTCGAAGGCTTCGGCTGTCTGCAAGAGCGATGAAAAAGTAATGTCTTGGCCGTTAGGTGACCAATTGGGGTCATGGGGGCCGAACACCGGCAAATTTATTATGCGGACTTCGCGTGTCACCGTATCGAGAACGGCGATTCGACCGCCATCTCGACTGAAAATAATTTGATTCCCATCACCTGACCAAGAGATTCCGGGAGCCTGGTCTTCTTCCTGATTTTCATATTTCATTTGGAGGTTTTGTCCATCAGGGTCAACCGTATAGATTCGGAAGACTGGATCTCCCCGTTCTGGTCGATTCACAAAAGCGATCTTGTCCCCACGCGGCGACCATATCGGATAGATGTTGAAAAACGGCAGGTCAACTAGTTTGATTTCGTTTTCTCCGCTGCTATCTATCACGTAAATCTTGGTACTAGTATCCCCCATCCTCCGACTGAAAGCGATTTTTTCTCCGTCTGGGGACCAAGTGGGATAATACTCAGCCATAACACTCTTGGTCAGATTGGTTAACTGCTCTTGGTTGACGGTCATGGTGAACACGTCGCGATTCCCGTCTCTGCCGGAAACAAAGGCGATCTGTTCTCCGCCTGGAGACCAATCAGGGTGCGAGTCGTAGCCAAGGTGTATTGTTAAACGGGTTACCTCTTGGGTTTCGAGGTTCAAAGCATAAATGTCCGTATTAGAGTCTTTCTCAGACACAAACGCAATTCGCTTTCCATCAGGAGAGTATTTGGGGTGCGAGTTTCTGTCGCCTTCAGTCACCAATGCCTCGAGATTTGTACCATCCGCTTTCACACGCCAAATCGCCCAAGTCAGCGGCGGAATCACAGGTCGTTCCGCCGAAAGGTAGGCAATCAGTGACCCTTTCGGCGACCATTTGGGATATCCCGCACCATATGATGAGGTTGTGAGCCTTCGCTGAATCCCGGTCTGTGCGTCAAGCAGGTAGATTTCATCTGCCGCACCATCTCGATTAGAAGTAAACACAACCTTCTGGCTCACCGGTGACCAATGGGGCGAACCATCGTCCCCAGAGGAGTTGTCGGTCATATTTGTCACGTTCTTGCCGTTTGCGTCCATGATATATATATCGAAGTCGCCATCTTGTTCTGAAGAAAAAGCGATTCGACTTCCGTCCGGCGACCAGGTTGGATGGAAATTGCTCTTGGGCCAACGCGAAAATGTAAGTTGCTGGCTTTCGCCAGACTCGAAGTCGAGGACGGCAATTTGAAATACCCTATTGATAGTCGTGAAATACGCCATCTTTGTCCCATCGGGCGATAACGCGGGATGGCCATCATTCCCGGAGTTAAATGTGAGTCTCTCGGTTTGGCCGCCGGGAAATTGCCTGTATATCTCAGACTTCCTTACTTCTCCGGAAACAAACAGAATCTGCTCTTCCGCGTATGCCAACAATGCTGCGAAAGTCAGAACTACCGAAATCACAATGTAATGCTTCAAAACTATCCCTCCTTTTTCACGAGTTGTAACGAATTTAGATGTGAATCATGAAGCGTAATTCGTGTTGCATATTACGTGTAAAGTTTAGACATCCTATAAAGCCGTTGTGCGAATGATCGTGTTATACGAATCGTATCAACGATTCTCACTTTTTTTCATCTCGCCCCATGTGGTATTCAGCATGTTTTGCGGAGAGACAGAGCGAGGGCGAGAAGGATTCTGCCAATCAGGATTGCTGCCTGATTCAGTGAGAAGTTCAGTGGCTTCACTTTCCAAGTCAAGCGTGTATAACCTACCGTCATGACCGAAGAGCATCTTGTTCCCGTCCGGTGACCAGGTAAGGCCATCCGTCCTTGTAAACGGGGGCGTGTCCATAAAAATGGTCCGTAAGGCATTCCCGTCGCGATCGATGATGAAGACGCCGTGACGCGGTTCACGAATCTCGACTGGCATTGGCGCTGAAAAAATAATGTATCGACCGTTGGGTGACCAATCGAGAGTGTAGAGATTGCTTACTTGCACGTTTATTGTGTGGACTTCATGGGTCCCCGTGTCGAGGAAGGCGATTGGACCGCGAATTTGATTGATAATAATCTGAGTCCCATCAGCGGACCAAGTGATTTCCCCAATCCGTTCGTCCGCATCTTCATATATTACTTGTAGGTTTTGACCATCAGGGTCAATCGTATAAATACGCGACTTCGGCTCTCCCCGCTTTGGGCGATTCACAAAAGCGATTTTGTCTCCTTGCGGAGACCACGCCGAAAAGGTGTTTGAAAACAGCAAGTCAACCAATTCGACCTCATTTCCGCCCCCGCTATCAATCACGTAAATCCTGGTGCTGGTGTCTCCCATCTTCCGACTGAAAGCGATTTTTTTTCCATCGGGCGACCAAGTGGGATAGTATTCAGTCGAACCGCTCTTGGTCAGATTGGTTAGCTGCTCTCGGTCGACGGTCATGGTAAAGATGTCGGGATTGCCGTCTCTGCTGGACATGAAGGCAATCCGTTTGCCGTCTGGAGACCACTCGGGGTACGAGTCGTTGCCAAGGTGTGTTGTTAAACGTGTCAGTTCTTGGGTTTCGAGGTTCAAAGTATAAATGTCCGTGTTGAGGTCTCTATAAGATACAAACGCAATCCACTTTCCGTCAGGGGAGTATTTCGGATGCGTGTTTGCCTCTCCTTGTGTCACCAGTGCCTGCAGCTCTGAACCATCCGACTTCACGCGCCATATCGCTGTAGTCTGCGGCGCGAATTCAGGCACTTCCGTCGAAAGGTAGGCAATCTGGGATCCGTTCGGCGACCATCTGGGATGAGCCGCAAAATAGGATGAGGTTGTGAGTTTTCGCTCAATACCGGTCTGTACATCAAGCATATAGACTTCATCCCACAGATCATCTCGATAAGAGATAAACACAACCTTTTCACTTACCGGCGACCAATGGGGCGAACTATCGTCCCAAGGGGAGTTGTCGGTCACATTTGACTCGTTCTTTCCGTCGGCGTCCATGATATATATATCCATGTCTCCATCTCGGTTTGAAGCAAAAGCGATACGACTTCCGTCCGGTGACCAGGTTGGCTGAAGATTGCTCCTGGGTGAAAATGTAAGTTGCTGGCGTTTACCAGACTTGAGATCCATGACGGCAATTTCTAAATCTCCATTGATACGTGAGGCATACGCCATCTTTGTCCCATCGGGCGACAACTCCGGATCGTAATCCCCGCCTTCGTCAAATGTGAGTCTCTGGGTTCTGACGCCGGGAAAATGCCTATATATCTCATCGTTCCCATGTCGGTTGGATTCAAACAGAATCTGCTCGTTCGCGCTCGCTAACAATGAGATGAAAGTAAGAGCTATCGTGAACAGAATGTAATACTTCATAACTATGGCTCCTCTAGAACTGGATTTTAATGATGCCCCATGTCGATGCCAACTTGTCGACAGGATTGACATCAGCGCCCGGATTGATTCCCTCGCTGAAAATCTGTATCGCTTTCGTGTTAAAGGCGTCATCAAGCCATTTCGTAATCCGCCACTCCTCCTCACGGAGTTCAAAGGTAAAGCGAGCATCTCCTTCCGCATACCATGCGAGAAATCCGCCTTCTAGAGCGTGCCCATCGTTCGCGAACGCTTGGACACGATAATGGGTCATGGCTTCTATTCGTTCGGGGGCTTCGCTGACAATCTGAGCAGGGCGGAAAATTTGCAGCCCAATATCCTGGAAATGTGCAAAAACCCTCGCTGCAGATTGTCCTTCGAGCTTGAGTTCATCGAATGTCAGATCGTCGAATCGATCGTGAGCCGTTGCCATATCGGCGGTGTAACGAAATCCATCTGTCCAGAACGCACTCAGATACAGGTCGAGATCTTCCTTTTCATATCCCTCACGCATGCGATTCAAAACCTCATCGATTGCATCTTGGATGGGATTTACTTCGGGCTGGATAACTTCTTGTTCGGGCGGATCGATTGCCTCACCTGGATCAGGATCAATCAACCCGAGGTCGTCCACGTCAGGGACGGCTACCGCATCTTCTCGACTATCAGTCGGTGCCTTGACAATATCAATTGAGGGTTCATCTTCGTCATCGCCACAACTCAGTATCAAACTCAGTAGGCAGAGCGATATGATGCAAAACAGATTCGGTCTAATTTGAGATCCTCCTGGCATTTGGTTTGGGGTTCTGTTCAACTTAGTGGAATCTGAGCGCATGAATCATCATGGCACTTCTGGCTTTTTCAATTCCGCCCATGTTGAAATCCATTTTTCACGGGGGTTCACTGCATACACAAAGCCCGGTCTGACCCAATCTGCTTCCGCCGCATCTTTCATCCAAAAGCTCGCCGTTTCGCTCGCGGTATCAATCAAATAGAGCCGCTTGTCGTGTTGAGTGTCCATGCCTTTTTGCTCGATTGACAGCATGAGTTGCGAGCCATCCGGCGCCCAAACTAACCGGCGAAAACTCCAATCTGATTTAAAATCTAAATGGAGGATGCCCCACGAGTTAAACTCACGGCGTTCCGAGGTATTGAGGTTCGGCAAGAATACTGTAGGTATTTGATCGATATAGAATGGATCATCCTTTTTCTTTGCTGCACTGAAAAGGAGACTGTTTCCATCCGGCGACCATACAGCGCTTAGCCAATATATAAGTTCTTCATTGTTTATCTGCGTTGGCATACCCTCGTCAATCTGAATCTTCACTAAACCCACGCTGGCTTCGCCCCAAGGGTCGACGAAAACCAGACTCTTGCTATCGGGCGACCAGGCCGGACGGAATAAAGCCACACTATCGAGCGAGCTTAAGTTTGAACGATAAATGAGTCTTTCGTTGTTTCCTTGCGGTTCGATGAGATATAACCCCCAACTCCCTTTATCGCCAGACCCGAAAGCAATCCATTTCCCATCTGGCGACCAAGCCGGCGCCCCGTCGAATTTGCGCCGGCGATGTGTGATTTGTTGGATATTGTTGCCTTCACGATCCATCGTGTAAATTCTCCGCCCGCCATCCCGATTTGAGAGGAACGCGATTTTTTCCCCGTCTGGAGACCAAAAAGGTGCTGCGTTTAAACCGGGTTCAAACGTCAATTGCCGGGGATTTCGGCCGTTTGCGTCCATCACGTAAATTGCGCTGTTCTCTTCCCCTATAAATTTGTCAAACACAATCTCTTTTCCGGAGGGCGACAAGCTTGCAAACCCTTCATTTTCCGCTGACTGCGTCAGATTTATCATGTTAGTTCCATCGGAGTCCATGACATAGATGTCATTCGATTCAGCCTCTTGGTCGAACGGTATAACGGTGAATAAGAGCTGCTGTCCATCTGGACTCCAAGCCATCGGAACGCTGTTTACTGCGCGTTCAGTTGTTAGAGGCGCAATGTTCTCATCAGCCAGGTTCATAGAGTAAATTTGAAGCGGCTTCGGCGGCGTGCGGTGGCTCTCAATTAAGGTGATGTAAGCGATTTTGTGCCGACTCGGTGACCAAGCGGGGATTGTATTTATGTGAAAGGACGACGCATCGGTTAAGAATTTTAGTTCTTCTTGCCTCACCTCAACAACGTTGTTCCCATTGTCGTCAGTAATGAATAGCCTGTCATGTAGCAGCCCTTCATCTTCTTGGCTAAATAATATGTCCTGACTATCGGGCGACCAACTGGGATTAGAAATACGAGTCGGTAGGTCTGGTTGAAGAATATGCCGTATGTCGCGAGAGTTCATATTCATCACGCTCAGATTGGTTTTATCACCTTCGTGAGCGCCTATAGACGTGATAAACAGGATTTGCTGTCCATCGGGCGACCAATCGAGATCCGAGTAGCTCGCATCCCATTCGGCGGCGACCGTCAATTTCTCGATTCGATTCGTTGCGATATGCAGTTTGAAAATGTCCGATTGTCCTCCCGGTGGACTAGAGACGAAGACGACCTCTGTGCCGTCAGGAGAAATTGCGGGCGCACTTGCGAACATATTGCGTGTGAGTTGAATCGGGTTGGCGTCCCAACCTTCAACTAGGAATATTTCGGGAGTAGCGTTACGATTGGAAACAAAGACGATCTTATCATCTAAGTCCCTCGCATAAATCGAGCTCGGAATTATTAGCACTAGCGCTGTAGCAATGCGGGAAACGAGGCAGATGTATATGACCATCTGTCGAGAAATTGGACGAACGCCCATTTTACTTACCTCCATCTTTTGTAGAGAGATGAAACTGATTTAAGGTAGGTTTGCTCCGTTATGCTTCGGAGCTGAGATTTCCATCGCCTTATAGAGAGCAATTTGAATGCCAAAACCAAATCTCGTAATTTTACTGGCTAGGTCTGGTTGTATGGAGGCTATACAGGAGAGTGGTGTTGTAGCATTGATACAAGGGCGTGGCATAGGTGTTACAGTCAACCCTCGGATGTGAGGGTGAAGTTAACTTTCTGTAAATTCGGATCTTCCGATCGTGCGGATTATTGAATTTTGGAATTGCTTGATTCAGACCGGATGTGGGATTTAGCGGGTGTGCATGCACCCGACCCCCTCTAGCTCCCCCTTAGCAAGGGGGAGGATTTGGATTGAGGAATTTATGTAAAAGGTGCTTCGTTGACCGAACGATTTGCCCTTATTCTGTCGATGCCTCTGATTCCAGCATCATCGCGGCGAAGGTCATTATATCTTGCTGGAAATCTTCCGTAAAGTCATTTGACGTTTTGACTTGGGTGAATCGGTGGAACACTGTCTCTATCGCCTGAACTAGTTCTTCTGATTTGCCCGCAGCAGCCGCCTTTTCCTTCAACTCCTGAAGAATTTTATGTTGGGCAGCCGCCTCTTTTTCCGCTTGTATCTCCTCGATTGATTTGCTATAGGTTATCCGAAGCGTTTCAACAATGTGGTATGCCATGGATCTGTTGTATCGTTGTGAGTCGCGTTTGGCGCCTTCGTAAACTTCGATTGGTAGCAATAGGCTTATCTGTTTCTTTAGTGAGTTTTTCGCTTGTCGGTATTCTTTCATAGTGTCCTCAGTGTTTATGGGGTTTCATAAGGCTAAGTTTGCTAAATCACAATATTTATGATTTAAGCCATCGCAACATTATACAATACTGGGATTATAACATAAAAGGTTTCATCAAGGCAATGGAAATCGATGTTATGTATAAATGTCAATTGTGTATAGCATAGGATTATATTGAAATATTATAAATTATCTAAAATTCACATATCTACTCCCACGATATGCTGTCCATTGTCTTTTGTAAATCTCGCTCTGTAGGCATTGTATAAATTGTCGTCGTATTAACACTTGAATGTCCGAGTATTTTTGCGACTCTATTGATGGGTTGTCCAGCATCAATAAGATTCTTTGCACAGGTATGTCTAAGAGCGTGCGGAGATACATGCTCTATTTTTGCAAGATATGCGTATTTTTTTATGATATAACGAACCCCGCGATCCGTGAGTGGCATCCGTTTTTGCCCGTAAAAGAGGCGCTGAGACAAGTCGGCAGGTATCCCTGTGATCCGAGTGCGGTTTCTGTTAGGTGACTCCAGATAGTCCTTTAAAACCCCTACTACCGTTGGGTTTAACGGGATGATTCGCCGCTTAGTGCCTTTACCTTCACGGACGGTAATCATATTGCTATTCTTAGATAAAATAATATCAGAAACTTGAAGGTTACAGAGTTCGTTTACCCGTATACCCGTGTGCAACAACATCGTGACAATCGCCAAATCGCGGATGTTACCCGATTTTCGAACCGTCCTGACCAACGCAAGCTGTTCCTTTCGTTCTAGCGCGGCAGGTCCAAGCGGTTCCTCAGCAACAGGGCGAATGCCTTCAACAGGGTTATTAGGTATGAGGTCATGCTTGTGCGCCCACTGGCAGAAGCTGGAGATACTGATTAGGTGGCGATTGATGGTCGACGGTCTTCTACCCAGGTCGATCATATCTTTGCGATAGTCGATAACATCGAGCGGTGTGATGTTTTCGGGAACTAGGAGTTCTCCCGTCTCAGTCTCGAACCAGTGTGAAAAGGTGCGCAGATCTGTCATGTAGGCTTGAACTGTTTTCTCGGATTTGTCTAGTTCGTAGAGATAGTCTCGGTAGTCTTGTAAATGTTCGTTCATATCGTGCTCTCCTTATCGGACATTGTTTTTCGAACTGATGATTTTGCGTTTCGCTCTCCTTAGAATGATTAGGGGCGAAAAGGGTTGGAAATCGAGTCTATATCTAGCTTCTCGGCAATTAAATTCTACGGTGTTTCCCACTATGCCAACGAGAACTGTGACTCTAAAAACGCTTCTTTTTGGAGAACGGTTCCACTTATCGGACGTTTCAGGGGGTGATTATATCCGATAAGGGTAATTATCGGACATTTCGACCTTGAAGGATGGAGATATCCTTACTTTACCGTGGCTAGCTGACAATCCAAACATTTCTTGACCCCGGTTGTCCCGTTGTGTAAAGAGATTGCAACTTTACGCAGTACAAACAGCAGTCGGTGGTCAGTAAGACGGTTTTGCATTTAAGGCTTTAATAGCTTCAACAACTGCATTGCCCTCTGCATGTTCGGTTAACTCGTGAAGAAATCGAAGATGTTACCTAGGCGTGAGGTATCCGCTTTGTAGATTTCGGTGTATTGGCATCGCGTACATGAAACGGTAGTGAACTTCTTGTTTTGGACATCGAACAGCTTGGCAAATGTACCGCCTGTTGCTTGGAATATATCCGTTTCGAACTCATCATTGCTGCATTTAGGACAGCTCCATTTTTCGTGCTTCATGGCTTCTTTCTCCTTTTCTTGGGTTGCGTTTTGAAATGTGATTGCCAATATGATAGCACAGATCCAAAAGTCGACCTAAGGTAATGCAGATTCCCCCTCCCATTTCTCTGGACGTGGTAGAACCTACTATGATACAATCGAATTTGCAACTGTCACGTTTTGCGGTTAACGATTCTTAATCATTGGGTTACCAGAGTCGCCACAACGAGCGCAATCTTTGTACCTTCGGATTTGGATTTAGTGTTAGAAAACCTATATCAGCAAATGACCGACGGAGGATCCATGACTGCACGATGCGAAGACATAGACTTCGATCTAAAGGTAGCCGAGTTGAGGATTAACGGGTTCGCGGTGCTTGAGGATGTGTTGTCGGTCGAGACCGTAGACCGCATCCGAGAGGCGTTTATGCCGATGCTTGAACATGTCAGGACGCGGGAAGACATTATCGCGCCCAAAGAGTGGGGGGACTTGCGCACCGGCTACGGCCGCCAACAGTTCACCAACCGCTACACGCTGACCATCCCGTGGGTGCCGCCGTTCGCCGATCCGGAGGTGTACGAGAATGCGGTCATTCTGGAGGTTTTCAGGCGTTATTGGGGTAGAGACGATTTCTACATCAAGTGTTTCCATTCCAACAACCCGTATCCGGGCAGCGAGTTTCAGCCTTGGCATAGGGACATCGGACTGGCGAAAGAAATTCCGTATGTCGGGCTTGACACGTGTCCGTCACTGGCCGTTAAGTTTCCACTCGTGGACACTTGCGAGGCGAACGGCAGTTTCGAGGTGCTGCCTTCAACGCAGTATATCGCGAATCCGGAGCTAGAGAACCATTACCATGAGGTGCTGCCCCAGGGCAACTTTCCATCTGCCCAACGACTGAACATGAAAAAAGGCACGATGTGGATACAGGATCCCCGCACACTGCATCGCGGCACGCCCAACACCTCCGAGGGACAGCGTCCCGAAATCGTGGTCTGCTACGCGTTGTCGTGGATTAGCATCGGCGGTGCGGTGAAAGTGCCGCCTGAGACATACGACGGATTATCGGATCGTGCACAGAAGCTGTTTCAATTTTGCAACGTTGTCGATTACTGAATTGCAGCCATGTCGGCGATTGCCCGGCGCATCGAACCTGCGCCCGCTCTCGATTTCAATCAGAAAGACAGTGTCTGGTGGCTAGTGGTCGGTGGTCAGTCAGTAATAACACCACGCGTCAATTGCCATTGGCTCTTGGCGCCTTAATTCATAACAACAGGGAGGATAGAATACGATGAATTCTAGTAGGATTGCACTAGGAATTACGAAGGCGATCACGTGTATTGTAGGGTTCGGAATTGCGGGAATGCTGATTTGGTCGTTAGATCCGAAATCGGATCATGAGTTGTATTTTTTATGGGGTTTGGGCGGTGCATTAATTGGTCTGTGCGTTGGGATATGTTGGGCAAGCGGTCGGATGGAGATGCGCATTGCCTTCATTATGCCGCTGCTAGTAGGATTGTTGGCTTTTTGGGCGGTGATGTCTAACGCCGGAGCTGGTCCGCACCGCTGGCATCCTCAGAACATTTCACTGCTGCTGCTGCTGGTTTTAGTGATTGGTAGTGTATGGGCGCTTTCACGAGCTGGGGTATTCAAAACGAAACAGGAACAGGAGACTCCGCCGGAAGACTCCCACGTTGATGTTGTCGAACAGATACGGGAACTTG
Source organism: Candidatus Poribacteria bacterium (assembly GCA_965198175.1). Lineage (GTDB taxonomy): Bacteria > Poribacteria > WGA-4E > WGA-4E > PCPOR2b > JAPPKS01. The sequence goes on along the minus strand of OZ240245.1, from coordinate 2,858,588 downwards.
CAGCGCTGAGAAGCGAGGGAGTCCTAACGGACGAAGAATTTGAATTAAAGAAACAAGACCTGCTAGCTAGGCTTTAGGGCATTGCAAAGTCTATGACGTCTTCAATTTCGCAATGCTAGCGCATTCATGACTGTAGACTGAAATTCGACGGATTGTTGGGACGGGCGTGGAAGCCATTTGATTTTGCGACGTTGTCAATTTTTGAGAAGCAGCTGTCTCAGCGATTCTGTTGGACATAGAGTGTGCCTGAGCACAGTGTTCTAAATGCTAAATGAGAATAGGCGCGGCGCTTTGAGCCTTAATTCGTAACAACAAGGAGGACAGATCACCATGATTTTTGGTAAGGTTGCAGTAGCAGTCCTGAAGGTGGTCGCGTGTACCGCTGGGTTCGCGATAGCGGTGGCGCTAATTTTGTCGATGAATATGCGACACAATCCTGAGTTGTATTTTGTTTGGGTTGCGGGTGGTGCGGTATTTGGCCTGTGTGTTGGGATATGTTGGGCAATCGAACGCAGGGAGATTCGCATCGCCTTTGTCCTGCCGACATTAGCGGGTTTGTTGGTTTGTCTAGTGATGGTTTCTGGAAGTAGACCTGATTTTATTTCTGACCAAATGTACCGCCCGTATGCTTGGTTCCCTTGGCACATGAAAGTGTTACCGCTGGGGTTGTTAATTGGGAGCGTATGGGCGCTTTCACGAGCTGGGGTATTTAAAACGAAACAGGATCGGGAGACTGCTCCCACAAATACCGGAGTCGATGTTATCGACCAAATCCGGAAACTCGCTGAGCTTAAGAGCGAAGAGATCCTGACCGACGGTGAGTTTGAATCGAAGAAACAGGAACTGCTGGCTAGGCTATAGGGCATTACAGAGCTTATGAGATTTTCAAACTCGAAATGCAAGAGCATTGTATCTGCATTTCAAGTTTACCATCCACGATTACGCTTTACTACGTTCAATCTTCACATGTGAGATGATTTCATGGCTGAATACGTTCAAGGCATTAATCCCACCATAATCAAGTGGGCGAGAGAGCGTTCAGGATACACGTTGCGAGAAGTCGCCAATTTTTTCAAGAAGGATGTCACAGCCATTTTTGACTGGGAGTCTGGCGCAGGCGCACCGACCTATGCGCAACTTCAGAAACTAGCGGATAAATTCAAACGCCCTATCGCTCTGTTTTTCTTCCCTGTGGTTCCGCACGAGCCTGATCTAGCGAGACAGCTAGCTCTGCGCAGCACAGAAATTGAGAAATTAGGACCAGACATCCGTACGTTGCTGCGTCAAGCATCTTCGAGACAGATTTCGTTGATGGAATTGAATATGGGTGCGAACCCTGCGGATAGGAAAATCTTTCGTGACTTTCATTTTCAACTTCACGATTTAGTGACAGAATTAGCGCGGCAAACCCGCGAGTATTTTGACATAAACATCGAAGCTCAGGCGGATTGGACCGACTCTACAGAAGCACTCGGCATCTGGCGAGAACAGGTTGAGGAAAAAGGCATCTACGTTTTTAAGGATGCATTCCGAAATGACTTCGTGGATGGTTTTTGTCTTGTCCATGAGCAGTTTCCGGTAATCTACCTGAACAACAGTAGAGCGCATGTGAGGCAAATTTTCTCACTCTTTCATGAGTTGGCTCACCTCTTACTCGGAGAGAATGGCATCACGCGCGAGGTCAAAATTGGAGGGGAGCAAATTGAGCGGTTTTGCAACCAGTTTGCCGCCGAATTTCTGGTGCCATCTGACCATTTGGAAACACGCCTAGATTATCCCGTTTACAACGATGCTGCGATTAAGGAGTTGGCAGATTATTATAAGGTGAGCCGACCAGTCATTCTGTTGAAACTAGTCGACCGAGGTACTCTCACCGCTGACGACTATAAGCAGAAGACAGCGCAATGGGCTAAAGCGCATCAAGCACGATCACAAAAAGGGTCAGGAGGCGACTATTACAACACCCGCGCAGTTTACTTAGGCTACAGATACCTGGAACTCGCGTTCGGTAGATATAATCAAGGAAGTTGTTCCATTGAAGAACTTTCGGATCATCTGAATGTCAAGGTCAAAAATTTGCCTAGGCTGGAAGATTGCCTATTGAGGAAGGTGAACAGCTAATGGCTTACGTTTTTGACACGAACAGCTTTAGCGTGATTGGTAATTACTATCCTGAACAATTTCCAACCTTTTGGAAGAAATTCAATCAGGCGGTAGCAATTGGAAAGATCATCTCCGTGAAAGAGGTGCGCCGAGAGCTAGAACACTACACACCTTATCCCCACCTTTCTGATTGGGTGAAAAACAACAGAGATATTTTCCTGCTCCCTAGTTCAGCGGAGACGCAGTTTGTTACCGAAATTTTCTCTGTTCGGAATTTTCAGATGTTATTAAGTGAGAAGGATCGATTAGCTGGGAATCTACGTGCTGATCCATTTGTTATCGCAAAAGCAAGAATCTTAAATGGCTGCGTGGTTACAGAGGAAAGCCAAAGACCAAACGCCGCGAAAATCCCAAACGTTTGTAAGCACTTTGAGGTTGACTGTACAAACCTTCAAGGCTTCATGGGAAAAGAGGGTTGGACGTTCTAGTTTTGATCGGAAATGAATTGCAACAAAATCTCAAAATAGAGGTTTGAAAGAAGGAAAGACCAATATGGCACGAAAGAAACGGCGGGAAACGGAAGTCAAAGACTACCGGCACGAGGATGCGACGCGGAAGAATAATCCGCCTGCGGGGATTGCTTCACATGCGAAGATTCGCGAAAAGCCGAAACGGGAATACGCCTATAACCCGCACCTGCCGCCTGTTCTGCGATTTGACGAGAGCGGGGACTCCGACCGACTGCCAGAGTTGCTCGAAAAGGCGCAACGGGAAATTCTATCCGCCGATGAAGTGCAAATCCTCGCGGCGGCGTTGAGGCGCCAAAATCCATGGCTGGAATGGGCGGGAAAACAGGAGGCGAAATCGTTCGCAGTCGATCCGGTGGCGTTACATATCCACGAACGCGTGAGCACACAAGCAATCGTGAAGGCGGCGCAGCGGGAAGATGTGCAGCGAGAGCTCTTCGCCGATCCGCAGCAGGCGTACCACGAAGTCGTGCAGTCCTACCAGCACGACGTGGATTGGTCGAACCGTCTCATATTGGGCGATAGCCTGACCGTGATGAGTTCGCTGGCGCATCGCGAAGACCTTGCCGGCAAAGTGCAGATGATCTACATCGATCCGCCATATGGCATCAAGTTCGCCTCAAACTTTCAGCCCACCGTCTTTCAAAAGGATGTGAAAGACAAGGAGAGCGACCTAACCCGCGAACGGGAGCAGATCAAAGCCTACCGCGATACGTGGACGCTAGGCGTCCACTCGTATCTCGCCTATCTACGTGACCGTCTGATTGTGGCAAAAGAGTTATTAACGGACAGCGGAAGTATATTTGTGCAGATTAGTGATGAGAATGTGCATCGGGTGCGGAGCCTAATGGATGAGGTGTTTGGAAGCGAGAATTTTGTTAGCTTAATAACTTACAGGACGACGACAGGAATGAGTCAAAAAAGTGCTCCCCTCAGAGTAAATGATTTTCTCTTGTGGTATGCAAAAGATAAGGAAACAATAAAATTTAGGCGATTGTTCGCAGAATCAAAAATAGATACGCGCAATTTTCACATTATTGAAGACAAAAACGGGAAGCATCGCTCAATGACTGATTCAGAACGCTCAAAACCTGAGATTCTCGATTCAAGCTGGCGTACGTATCAGACCGCTCCACTTCACTCCAAGAGCGACGGCAACAAAGCACCCCGCGCGAATTCGCAGGAAAGAAATGGACAATCCCTGCTGGTAGTTGGCGCTATTCAGAAGAAGGCTTCCGACGTTTGGCAAATGCAGGAAGAATTAAACAGGAAAGAACGGTGATTCGTGCCATTCGCTATTTTGATGATTTTCCTCTTCAGGAACTGACAGTGAACTGGACAGATACAGGGCCAGAATTGTCGAAATCCTATGTCGTCCAAACAAATCCAAAAGCCATCCAACGTTGCCTCCTCATGACCACTGACCCGGGCGATCTCGTTCTCGATCCGACTTGCGGCAGTGGCACGACCGCTTACGTCGCAGAGCAGTGGGGAAGACGCTGGATAACCATTGACACTAGCCGCGTCGCTGTCGCCTTGGCGCGTCAGCGTCTACTAACAGAGACCTTTGAATACTATGAACTGAAAGACGAATCGAAAGGTGTCGCGGGCGGATTCATCAACAAAACCGTGCCGCACATTACGCTCAAAAGCATAGCCCAGAACAACGCACTTGACCCCATCTTCGCAAAATATGAGCCGATTCTTGTGGAGAAGTTGGAGGTGCTGAACCGCGCTTTGGAGGGTGTTACACCAGAGATTCGCACCGCGCTACGAGCCAAACTTGCAGCGAAGGAGAAACGCGAGGGCAAAAAAGCTGTTACCGAGGCTGACCGGCGGCGATGGGAACTACCGGCAGACGGTTGGAACGAGTGGGAAGTGCCGTTTGACACCGATCCCGATTGGACCACTGAATTGAAGCGCGCCTTAACGGATTACCGCGAGGCGTGGCGGGCGAAGATGGATGAGGTCAATGCGTGTATCGCCGCGTCTGCCGACAGCGAGGAATTGGCCGATCAGCCCGATGTAGACAGAAAGAAACTGCGGGTGAGCGGTCCCTTCACAGTCGAGGCGGTGCAACCTGCCGAAGAATCTCTCGGCGAAGATTCGCCGATTGGCGGTGAAGCGGAAGAAGAATTGGATACTTTTGAGACTGGCGACGTGGAGCACGAGCCTACCAATGCCGAGGCGTATCTTGAACAGATGATACGCCTGCTAAGAAATGACGGTGTGGGATTTGCCGACAACAAGCGGATGAAATTCGCGTCACTTGAACCGCTAGAAGGCGGTATCCTTCACGCCGAAGGAAGTTGGGAAGATGACACCGAGGAACGCCGGATTGCGGTTGTTTTCGGACCGCAACACGGTCCGGTGACGGCGATTCAGGTTGAAGACTGCTTGCGGATTGCATTTCGGCGCGACTACAATGATTTGGTGTTCGCGGGCTTCGGATTTGACGGCGCCGCACAGGCGGTTATCCAAGAAGATCCCGATGCGAGAGTTCGTGTACACATGGCGCTCATTACCCCTGACGTCACGATGGGAGATTTACTCAAGGATACGCCGTCCAGTCAACTGTTCACCGTGTTCGGTGCACCGCGTACCACAATCGAAACTACGGGGGACGGGGAGTACATCGTCAATATGGAAGGTGTGGATGTCTACAACCCCGTAGAGAACACGGTGAGTTCCGCAGGCGCTGACAAGGTGGCGGCGTGGTTTATTGACAGCGACTACGACGGCAGGACGTTCTGCATCACTCAAGCGTTCTTCCCCGACAAAAAGGCTTGGAACAAAATCGCAAGGGCACTCAAGAGCGTCATTGAGCCAGAGCAGTTTGAGAGGTTCAGCGGAACGGAATCACTGCCGTTCCCCGCAGGTGAACACCGGCGCGTCGCGGTCAAGGTCATTGACCCGCGGGGGAATGAGGTGATGCGGGTGCACGATTTGCGGGGGATCAAGCGAACGAATAGTGAGTACGATAGTCTTTACTAGTTTTGGGGTTGCTGCGTTTTTTGGAATGTATTTTGTGGATACCTGACGCATTGGAAATCAACGCACGTGCTAGGATGCTTCCTTGTCTGAATCGCGGATTAAACGGATTGTACGGACGACGCGGATAGAAAACCGATAGAACTTTTGGGCGTAAAATCCGTGAAATCCAGTAATCCGCGCGAATCCGCGATTCAGACAATCGTTCTGACGGTGCGTGTACTGTAAATCCCTAGAAATACAGCGAAGGGTTAAGAATATGAAACAATTCATAGCGTACTTACTGCTTGGGGCATTGTTGGGAGTGATACCCCCGCCAGTATCCGCACAGCAGAATCATAGCCCACAACATACAGCGCAGGAAATTGAAGCCCTAAAGAACCGGGTAGCGGAACTGGAAAAACAACTTCAGACTGTGGAAAATGTTGAGAAGCTGGAGTTGGCCAGAAACTACACCGATGCACAAGCGAAACTTCTAAATGCAGAGTTTGGCAGGTTTGAGAGAGAATTAAGGGATTTTAATGATGAATGGCTGCGAAATTGGGGTATAATCACCCTGTCAATTCTAGCACTTTTCGGAGCGGGTGCTCTGATTTGGGTCAAATCTAGGACTAATCAGTTAATTGCAAATGCTGTGGAAAAGAACCTTGATGGGTTTAAGGGAGCCTTGAAAGAACAGAACACGATTAAAAATGAACTAGTGGAGTTAGCAAAAGTGCATGCGGCTAGTGTGTTATTGCATATTGACTATAGCTCGGTTGACGACGAGTTTTATTCAGGAGAAATCAAGGTTCTTACAGAAGGATCGCTTTTGCCGCTATTTCAAGATGAAAATTTTGCCGTAGATATCAGATGTAAAGCTGCGAAGGTTTTGGCTATTAGGAAGTCTCCACGATTGGTTGCACCGTTTCTAGAGTTTTTAAATTCGGTTGTTTACTCAGACTTAGGCATTGAGGAGGTTCCCGCACGTCAATACCTTCGTCATTTTTCAACTTTGCTTGGACGGATACCTACATTGGAAGCGTTTGAGGGACTCACACTTTTCCTAAAGCGACTGTTAAAGGACAATCCACGACATAAGAATCTGTTCTTAAACGGCACAGCATTTGCACTTTCAGATATAGGTCTGCAGTTGAATCGAGGAAGTTCGGTTACAATCTTGAGAAAAGCAATCCCCGCTTTGAATTTGCCGGGAGAACACGATGGTCCAATCATGATAGTCCGATACTTTGAAAGATACAATGAACCAGATGCGATAAAGGAAATCCTGACCAATCATGCGAAGGATTTGTCGTCTGGCGTGGAGGACAAGTGCTTGGAGTTGTTAGAAAAGCACGGTCCTAAATTTGTGGAAGAGTGGCGAGCAGGAAAAGCAAGTGATGGAGCGGAGGCGTGAGTTGTATATTGTCAACGAGAGAGGCGTCTAAAACTATCGCACTCGCATTTCGCTCGCTTGATCCTCCCTAGTAAGGAGGGGGATGAGGAATGAGAGAACTGGCAAGGATAGCCCACCGAGGGAGAGGGCTCTAAGACTATCGTGCTCGCTTTTCGCTCGCTTGATCCCTCCTTAGTAAGGAGGGGAATTAGAGAGGAAGGAGTCTTTATGAACCAAAACCAACTCGAAATCCCAATTCAACCGGTTGAACAGCCCATCCTTTGCAACCCTTTCAAGGAACCGGATTCGCATTGGGTTTATGACACGAAAACGGGCGAAGCTAACAGGCAAACGGGGCGCCGCGAGGCAGGCTACTGGTACAAGACGCAACGCACGGGAACCGAGCAACTTCAAATGCGTTTCGTTCAGGAAGAGGAACGGGACGACCTGCCGATGGTGAATGCGTTACGCGCCGATGTCAAACGCTGGCGGGAATCGAATTATCGGAACGCAACGAATGTGACGCGGGAACTGCTGAACCATTGGACGCGCGAGGATAGGAAGCGCCAGCTGTTTTTCTGTCAGCGCGAAGCGGTTGAGACGATAATCTGGCTCGCCGAGATTCGCCGCCCGGACAAACGCATCGGTTTTAATCCCCAATTCACCGATGATAATCTCAATAAGCTGGTTGACTCGCCTGAAGAAATAGCAGACCTCCCGAAACTGATTCGTTACGGGTGCAAGATGGCGACCGGCAGCGGGAAGACGGTGGTGATGGCGATGTTGATTGCGTGGGCGTTCTGCAACCGCGGGAAGGTGCCCTCCGACGAGCGTTTCCCAAGGGCGGCGCTGGTCGTCTGCCCGAACTTGACGATTAAAGAGCGGCTTCAGGTGCTGCGACCTGAAAAGTCGGAAAACTACTACGATGAATTTGAACTCATCCCGACAAAACTTCGCCCGTTGCTCAACAGCGGTAAGGTGCTGGTGACCAACTGGCATCAATTCGCGCCGGAGTCACCACAGGCTGAGGGTGGCAAGACCTACGCAGTGGTCGATAAAGGCGAGGAGACGCCGGACGCCTTTGCGAAGCGCGTGTTAGGCGAACTGTATGGACGCGCGCCAATCATGGTGTTGAACGATGAGGGGCACCACGCTTACCGCCCGGCGCCCACCGATGAGAAGTTATCCGCCGCAGAAAAAAGCGAGGTTCAGGAGGCTACCGTCTGGGTTACCGGCTTGGACACCATTAACCGGGCGTGCGGTGTACGGTTTTGCGTCGATCTCTCCGCGACGCCGTTTTACATTCAAGGCAGCGGTCATCCTGAAGGCACCCCGTTCCCGTGGCTGGTCAGCGATTTCGGTTTGGTGGACGCCATTGAGAGCGGGATTACAAAAATCCCTCGCTTGCCCGTGAGCGACACCACCGGTCGTCCCGAGCCGAAATACTTCAGGCTTTGGCGCGCGGTTAACGAGCTACTCCAGCCCGCTGAGCGATTGCCGGGCAGGGCGAAGAAGCCGAAACCGGAAGCCGTGTATCTTCATGCCGAGGATGCGCTCAGAACACTCGCCAGCCAATGGAAAGAACGCTACGAATACATTCAGGGGGCATCCGATGCCAAAGACAAGACGCCGCCAGTTATGATTATCGTCTGCGACAATACCGATATTGCGGAGATGTTCTTCCGCAAAATCTCCGGTGAGGAAGAGGTTGAAATCGTCGGAGAAAACAGAGGGAAAAAGAAGAAAGGGACGAGGACAGCGTACGGACGTGGGACGGTGTTTCCCGAATTGCTGTCTAACGAAGACGGCGTATTACGAACGCTTCGGATTGACAGCAAGAAGTTGGCTGAGGCAGAGAGTGCGGACCCGACGAAGAAGGGGTCGGAAGCGGCTGAAGAACTGCGGCAGATTGTGGCGACCATTGGAAAGCGAGGGAAACCGGGAGAGCAGGTGCGGTGCGTCGTGTCGGTGGCGATGTTGAACGAGGGATGGGACGCTCAGAACGTAACGCACATCCTCGGACTTCGCGCCTTCACCAGCCAGTTGCTCTGCGAACAGGTGGTCGGGCGCGGGTTGCGGCGAATGAGCTATAAGCCTGACCCAGAAACGGGGTTGTTGACCGAGGACTATGTCGATGTGTACGGCATCCCGTTTTCCGTGATTCCGTTCAAGGGACGCCCGCGCGGAAAATCCGAGGATGGCGACAAACCCAAGAATCATGTTCGCGCATTACCGGGGCGAGTGGGCTACGAGATACGGTTTCCAATCGTTGAGGGATACGCGTTTGCCTTAAAGAAGAACGAAATCAAGGCGGATATCAACGTGATGAAGCCGCTGTTAATTGAACCCGAGCGCACACCGACCGCGGTTTTTGTCAAACCAGCGGTCGGATACGAAACCGGAGGTCCCTCTGTCTTGGGTCCCGGAAAGTCCGAGGAGCAAACCCGCGAGGAATATTATCGGACAACACATATTCAAGCCATCAAGTTTGAGATTTCGCGTCAGATTGTCTGGAACTTGGTCGGCGACAGTAAGACGCACCCGAATCCTAACAGCCACGCCGCGCTTCGCCTGCAATCGCGGCACCGGCTATTTCCGCAGGTGTACCGGTTGGTCAATGCCTACATCGCAAGGAAAGTGGATTTTCGTGGAATTAACCAATGCGAACTCGGGCAGGAAAAATATGTGCGCCGCGTCGTTGAACGGCTTATCGCGGCAATCCAACCGGATGAATCGCAGGGCGAGGCTCCGCTCCTGCCGATTGTGAACCGCTACAAACCGATTGGCACATCGGCGGATGTGGACTTCATGACCACCCGTTATTGCCACGGCACGGAACGCAGCCACGTGAATCAAGTTGTTCTTGATACCGAGACTTGGGAGCGTTCGGCGAGCTTCCGGTTAGAGCAGTCTGAGGTAGTTGATTACTATGTCCGCAACGACCATCTCGGACTTAGCATTCCGTATGAGTATACCGGGGTTTCCCACAACTATGAGCCGGACTTTATCGTGCGGCTCAAGAACGAAATCAATTTGATTTTGGAGATTAAGGGGTTTGAAACGGATAAGGAACACGCCAAATATGCCGGTGCCGCGCGGTGGGTGTCCGCGGTAAACAACTGGGGTCAACTCGGTCAGTGGGCGTTTCATGTATGTAAGGATCCGCAGTTGCTGGCGGATGAATTGGACGCCCTCTTGTAGCGCAAACTGTTAGTTTGCGCATGCCACAATCTGAAAGATTGTGAAACAAAAGAATGTTATTACCCAAGCACGTGTGCAATGCACCTAACCCCCTCTAACTCCCCCTTGCCAAGGGGGAGGATTTGCGGCGATTGCGGGATTTTCTTGCACTTTGTGCCTTCACCCGATAAAATTGATCGCGCGGTTTGACGTAACTACCGCACGTCATAACGAAACACAGGAGCATTATGCAGCTTAGCGAGGCTCAGATTGAACAGTTCGAGGAAAAGGGTTACCTGTTCTTCCCGGGTTTATTGGATGACCGCGAGGTGGAGATTCTACAGGGAACCTTGCCGGAGATCTTGGATCGACAGGGACCTGAAGTAGTGCGTGAGAAAGAAGATTCGTCGGCGGCGATGCTTGTATTCGGGGCGCACCTATATTCCGCACCGTTCCGGTGTCTTTCGCTGCTTCCGCGTATGTTGAAGCCGGTGAGCCAACTGTTGAATGAGGACGTGTATCTGCATCAGAGCCGCATCAATCCGAAGTACGGCTTCGGCAAGGGATCCTCGTGGGACTGGCATCAGGATTACCCGCCGTGGAAAATCATTGACGGTATGCAAGAACCGCGGTGCATCATGGCGTCCGTGTTTATCGACGACTGTACGGCTGCCAAGTCGCCTCTCATGGTTGTGCCGGGAACCCACCGTCACGGTCTGCTAGATTCGACGCCGCACAAGGACGCCAAAGGGAAAGGCTATTCGCTGCACCACATCGATCACGACACGATGAAACGGTTATCCGACGAAAACGGGATTGACCCGCTGATAGGACCTGCGGGATCCGTCTGTTTTGTCCACTGCAACCTCCTGCACGGATCGGCGAATAACGTCTCTCCGTGGCGGCGGGCGATAATGTACCTGAACTACAACGCGGTTAGCAACGCTTGCAGCGGCACGGAACGCGGCTGGCATCACAACAACCGCGACTTTACACCGCTGCGTCCGCTCGACGACAATAGTCTCAGGGCGCTAACCTAGATACCTAAACCCAGACCCCTTCGCATCACCCATACTCGCTCTCGCGCACCGTTGCGCTGCATCCCATCCTACTTGACAAAGAAACCGTCCGCTCGCATTTCCACGTCACTTAAGAAAGGCGAGATTTTCACATATAGCCAATTCCATTCATTTTTACACATGTTTCGGTAGGGGCGGTTTCCAACCGCACCAACGGACTGGATAAATACCGGTTCGGTTAGGAAACCGAACCTACCGCTGTGTATAAATAATAATTCTTTTACTAATGAAGAAACTATGAGACGTTTTGTGTACATCCTTGCAATATTCTGGCTGCTGGGGTACCCGATGACGGAAGCCAGCGACACCGACGCGAAACATAACTGGCAGCAGTGGCGCGGTCCATTGGGTACTGGGGTTGCGCCGTATGCCGATCCTCCGTTGGAATGGAGCGAGCATAAAAATATCCGATGGAAAGTTGAACTGCCGGGCAGCGGACATTCGTCGCCGATTGTCTCGGGTGATTCGCTATTCACGACCGCAGCCGTTCCACACGGTGACGCACTGAACCCCAGATATAGCGATGCGCCTGGCGCACATGACAATCTGCCGGTGACCTCCCGCCACAAGTTTGTCGTCCTCGCCGTCGACCGCCGCAGCGGAAAGGTTACTTGGCAACGGACGGTGCATGAGGAACTGCCGCACGAGATGGGGCATTATTCCGCTAGCCTCGCATCCAACTCGCCGGTGACCGATGGGGAGCACGTGTACGCATTTTTCGGTTCACGAGGACTTTATTGCTTCGACGTGGACGGTGAGTTGAAGTGGGAAAAAGACCTCGGTGACATGCAGACCAAGCACGGGCACGGAGAGGGCAGTTCGCCTGTGCTGTACGGTGACACGCTGATTATCAACTGGGATCACGAAGGTCAGTCTTTTGTGGTGGCGTTCGACAAACGCACCGGGAAACAGCGCTGGAAGGTCGCACGTGAAGAGGTCACGTCGTGGGCGACACCAATCGTCGTCGAGCACGCGGGCAAAACGCAACTCATCATCAGCGGCACGCATCGTGTGCGAGGCTACGATCTCGCCACTGGGGCGGTCATCTGGGAATGCGGCGGGCTGTCGGCTAACATCGTCGCCTCGCCAGTGGCGTCGGATGGAATAGTTTATGCCGGCAGCAGCTATGACAAACGCGCATTGCTGGCTATTCGCCTAGAGGGTGCGAGGGGTGACATCACCGGAACTGACCGAGTGCTATGGCGCCGCAGACGGGGAACACCGTACGTACCCTCCCCGCTGCTTTATGGCGACTCGTTGTATTTCCTTCGTCACTATCAAGGGATTTTGTCGCGTGTGAATGCGAAGACCGGCGAGGATCAGGGCGGTCCTTTTCGGCTCGGCGGTCTCCGCGATATTTATGCTTCGCCGGTGGGTGCTGCTGATCGCATCTACGTCACCGATCGGAACGGTACAACGCTAGTAATTAGCCGCGATGATAACCCGCGTGTCTTGGCGCAAAACCGACTGAACGACAGCTTCAGCGCCTCGGCTGCCCTCGTTGGCAGCGAGATGTTCTTGCGCGGCGAGAAATACCTCTACTGCATCGCGGAAAATTGACAGGCCAGCATTTGAGCCCTGAGTTGTAGTTTCATCGGCGGATATTACGAGTCTACGGGGCGCCAACGAATCGCCTGCATTCGCGGCATGTATTTGAAACCTTCCGGTGTCGGCGGTCCCTCACTGCCCCAGTTGCCTTCCGATCTTTCGCCAACGACGGTCAAGATAGTGCCCGGCACGCCGTCGGCTAAATGCGGCGGTAAGACGCAACTGCCGGAATAGCCGGGGTAGGATGGCGTCGCCGTCAGGTAATACAGTTCGTCGCGCCATGTCCGCCCTTCGTCGCAACTCACCTTGGCGCGTTCGCCGCCCCGATAGTGGGGTCCCCGGTGGGTGTAAAGCAAGACGATACGGCCATCGGGCAATTGTACGGCTCCACCGTGCATCTCTTCAAGTAGAAAGGTTGCGGGGCGTTGACTGTGCCAAGTCTCACCGCCGTCGTCCGACTCAGCCAGCGTTATCCGCTTTGTGTATGACGATAGCGTTCGGTGATTCCCCAACCGCTGCCACAGCAGCCAGGGGCCTTCGTTCCGAAATGGGCGCTGTAGGTCGCCAATTGGTACCCTCGGGTTGTTCCGACAGAACGCAAGTAACCGTCCGGACTGCAATTCAAGAATTTGCGGCTCGCCGCCGGGACAGATGGGCGCACCGGCTGACCATGTCACCCCTCCATCCGTCGATCGAAAGGCGTGGACGGTGCTTTGTCCGGCCGCAGCGCGCGCCTCAATACCGATTGGGACGATTAGCTCTCCATTGCGCAACTGCTCAATCCCCCCCATCTGCGGTTGTCGGGCTTGGTCAATGCGTCCGATTGCCCCCCATGTACGTCCGAGATCATCCGATTTATACACGACGATGTCTTCGTCTTCCAACTCGGCAGCCACGAACACCCCGTCGCGAAGGACGGTGTTAATCGGTTTGGTCACCTGCAGATTGTCCCAGGTTCGACCGCCGTCACGCGTACGCATCACCGTGTGACCGTCGCTGGTCTGGACGTGAATTGCGTCATCGTCCGTTACGGTCAATGTCGCCGGCGGGTCTGCATACCAATTGCGATCGTTCGTCCACGGCAGCACGCCCCGTTCCGCGGGCAGTTGATGCACTGCGCTGCACCGTGTGTAGAGCACGGCTTGATAGGTCTCCTCGAAAACCGGATGGTTGACGAAGATGTAGTCGCCGGTACTAATCTGTTCCCCGCTCACGGTGAAAAGCTGGGCGCGAAACTCGCCAACAAAGGGGAAAGGCAGCGACAACGTGCGCTCACTGCGCCCGGTTGGAACGGGTTCGGTGATGGTGTGGTTGAAGATCTGGCGATTCGTGACCAGTTCGCTTATCTTCAAAGTGATGGGTTCATTTCGCGGCTGGCTCGTATGGTTGTAGGTTGTAAGATACAGCTTCAGCGGCTCATCGTTGAGGTGCGTCAACTGACCGCGCCGCCCTTCAACCGCAGCTTCCACTTCCCGCCTGGTTGTGAATTCCGACGCCCGCGGTCCTTGTTCAAGCTGCGCACCATTGAACCAGACCACCGTCCTGTCATTTTCAGAAGTGACCTTGAAATCGACCACGGCGCAATCTTCTAGCTCGTCAGTGCAGCAAGTAAACTCGTAACGCCGCCACGTCGTCGAAATGGGGATTGGGTAGCTCAGAGAGTCGGGCGTCTTTGTAAAGTCCAGCGGTCGCGTCCACAAGCCCATCTCTAGTGTGGCGGCGGGGGCCTCGCACTTTGCATAAACCGAAATGCTATGCGGTGTGCAGGGCTGTACAGACACCATCGCGGAGGTCAAATGCGCGATTGCCCTCCCGCCGATGCTTTCGGTTTCTACGCGGGCTGCCCGCTCACCGTGCATCGCATCTTCGACGATTTCACTTCGTGGCGACACCTTGGGGATTTGGTGGCGTGCCAATAGCTTTATGGTCAACGGATTATAGTAGTCAGCCCAATCAGTAGGTACATGATCGCCGAATTCTAGTTCGAATGCGGCGTTCGGCAGGAGGTTTTTTGGAGGCACAATTACAGCAATCTTTCTTGGCGGACCTAGCGGTTAAAGGGATTGCCCTTCAATAGAATCGTGTTGAGCCGCCGACTTCGGAAACCTGTGGAATCCTTCAGGTTTCCACAGTACGGGATAGCCGTGCGGCCAGCCTTCACCGCCCATTATTCCATAGAACGTGTCCAGTTCTCCGCGCAGCCAGTAATACATCTCAGCGACTTCATACCAAGACTGACACTGTTGGCGCGGCGCGGCGGTTGCGTCGGGAAAGTCTGCTGTCATTGGGTTATAATTCGGTACGGCTATCCAATCGTGCTGCGGGGGCGTAGTTCGCCAATAGCAGTATTTGAGCATATTGCGAATCGCTTTTGCAGTCGATTTAGAGCGGCGATGCCATATCGGATAGACGGTTATGAAAATCGAACCGGCGGGGGCTGTGGTTTTGACGGCGCCGCGAATGTCGCCATAGTGGCTCATCCAGCTTTGTAAGGCGTGTAGAAAATGCGAGCCGGGCACCAATCCGGTCGGTCCCATGTCCTCCGGGCAATCTTGAGGATAGTAAAACACCTGCAAGTGATTCAACTCTGGTCCCACCAGTGAAGCCCCATCGTGATGCCATCCCTGACTTGGGGCGGGACAGACAACTCGATGATTGCCCATTCCGATAGGCAGGGAAAAGTTGTCGCCGAGCAATGACCGCACTGCGCCCGCGGCTTGAGGATTGAGAAAGACGTTTTCAACAAACCACTCCTCATTGATCAGCTCCCCGCCCCGCCCGTCGTGGGCTTCAAGGAATTCAAGAACTTTCTTGTTAATCTCGTCACCTACAACATCGTGTAGGGCAAGGAACCCGTTTTTGCAAAATTCCCAGACCTGGTGGTCATTTAGCGTGGGTTCACAATTGGTTGTTCTCATAGCTGTCATAGCGATTTTTCTCCATTTCTATAGACATGGTTTATGTTCTTCGAAAATTCGGTTCGGTGATGCGTAATACGTCGTCCTACGTTATTCGGGGTCAGGGGTTTTACTCCTACATCCATCGCAACAAGAATTAAACCTCGTATCACAGATTAGTATAGGGTTTTCAATCGGCTCCAGGTCGTGGCTAACTTACCGCGCTCATTGACGGCGAACACCTGTCTGAATGCGGCTGTATCTTGAAGTCCTTTCTTCGCTGATTCTGCAATTACGGCTGCTGAGAAGGCTTCATCCGCTATAAGGCTTTCATCGATGGCGCCGGTGAACATCCGGGGCGGGACACAACAGCGGTCGCGGGAGTAAGTGAGTGTTCCACCGTCTTCAAAGGGGGTTGGCCCACGGTTCGTTGGGAAGTCAACTATCTCTTCGCCGTCAAGATACATCAGTATCCTCTTTGTATCAAAAGTCACGGCAAACTGATGCCACTCCGCTTTAAACCTTAGTGCACCTGAACTTCCAGCTTTGGTCCAGCCTCCATCATTATACCACCAACTAAACACATAGTCGGGTGCTCCTGTATCCGGATGTATGAGCCATCCTGCACGGTCGAAGTCTCCGCTGAGTGCCTCCCAACGGGGAATCCCTGCACAACACGAGCTCAATCCTGTTAGGTATCCCCTCGTTATAATCGTGAATTCTCCTTTATCAAGGTTAAACTCTGCGTCTTTCTTTTTGACCTCGATCCAAGCATATGTTGCCATACTAAATCCCAAGGCTCCATCAAATGAGCCTCCACCTTCAAGCCACTTCCCTTTGACGACCTCCAGGTCAAACCCGTTACCGGCGGAATCCTTGGCAACATTGCCTTTCCCTTCATTGAAGAGCCAGGCACCTATCACCTTGGCTTGGGAAACCGGTGTTATTCCCGATATCCAGCCCGACATCAGGACAAGGACGAGCATTGAAAACAGAACCCTCGACATGTATAGACCCCGTCTTTCTTCTGTGGAGACGATTAAGGATGGATATGAAAAGCGAAATTCCTGACAGTCTTGACAGTGTAGTATCTGATTTACCGTGAGCTCAATCAAGCTGCGTAATCATCAACGTTATTATTTCGCCAGTTGGGGCGATAGCCTTCAGTTAGCCCAAATCCATAAGATTTACCGATTTGGTTTTGGTTATGCCAGGGCCAGGCTTGACCACCCATTATCCGGAACTCATCCCCCTTCCCGCACAGCCAATAGAACATGTGCGCAATATATTTGGCCATTCCATGCCCCCAATAATCGGCTGTCTGAAAGTCAAAGTCCGGCTCAATAATCCAATCTCTTTCTGGCGGGACAGTTCGCCAGTAGTTGTGTTTTAGCATACGGCGCAGTCCTTTTACCGTGGATGGGCCTTTGCGATGCATAACACTTTGATGATGAATGATAAGCGTCCCAGCAGGTGCAGTGGTTACAACCTTGGTGGGCTCCCAAACAACAAAGTGCGGCGGCTGCGGCGGAACTTCTCGAAACTCGTCCTTCCCCGGTTCTACACGGACACGGCGAATGTGAGAGCCTGGCACAATCTCAGTGGGCCCCAATTCCCGCGGCGTGTCCTGAGGATAGTAGAACACTTCGACAAAGTTGACTTCGGGCCCAAACACGCAGTCAGCATCGTGATGCCATCCCTGTGGTCCGGCGGGACATTCAGCCCGATGGTGACTGATAACCGACGGCAGCCCCACGTTTTTCCCGAGCAACGATCGCAATGCGCCTCCAAGCTGGGGATTGAGAAGGACATGCTCAATAAACCACTCCTCAAGCATGATTCCGGAGGGTTCGCCTGTGGTGCGAAAACTCTCTAGGTCCTCAACTGTCAATCCTTCGGGAATATAGATGGGTTCAGCCGGTGTCTTTCCATCCAAGTAATCGCAGGTGCGTTGATTAATGTCATCTGGCACAACGCCTTCCAGAATCAGGTAACCGTTCCGGCAAAATTCGAGCACCTGCGAGTCTGTCAGGGTAGGATCACAGTCAAACGTTCGATTTTCTTTATCGTATTTCATGGCGGAACTCCTTGATGCTGTCTGTTCAATATATTTATTTGTCAAAATCAGTTATTGTTGGCTTTGAAACAGAACTGCACCCCCTCTAACTCCCCCTTGGTAAGGGGGAGAATTTACATAATACATTTAATCCAGAGAGAGCCCAAATCTGCTCAATTAGAATTAAATTGCGAACCATTTTACCTAGTTTCCACGCCCTCGTCAACAGAAATCAAACACCACTCTATTTTTTCTGCCTTCATGTGCGTAGTTGTATGGGAAGAAATGATGGCTGCACATCATTTCTTCTGGGGTTCTTCAATTTCAATAACCTGATTGGCTGCCGCTGCCTCGATTGCGTGGACTCTTCCACTTGGAAAGATGGCAGTGATTTTATCAACCACGGTGTAATTTCCCAGACCGAAATGGAGGGACGAATCATTTTGCCCGAGATAGCCGGAACCACTTTTTACCTCAGCAATCTGAAACAGATCGCCTGTGGCGACTTTGATTCTGGTTCCGATGCCTGGGCGGTTGCTTGCCTTACCGATAGCACGCACCTTAATCCAATTGTTACGATTGCCTCCATCATTTCTAAGGAGTTGCGGCTTTGTGTTGCTGTTTGTGACCAATATATCAATGTCACCGTCGTTGTCATAATCCCCAAAGATGGCACCACGGCTGGGTGCTTTGCGGGACATATCCGCACCGACATGGGCGGTAGCTTCTTGAAAAGTACCGTCCCCCCGATTTTCAAAAAGGTGGTTGGATTGTGCGTAAGTCGTGGCAGGTTCAAATAATTCAACATTGTCGTAAACATGTCCGTTGGCTATAAATATATCCTTGTCCGCATCGTTGTCATAGTCGAAAAAACACACGCTCCAACCTAAAGATGGCAAAGTTTTTTCACCTGTGCCGGAGGCATATGAAACATCTGTAAAGAATCCATTTCCGTTATTGCGGTATAGCGTTGCTACTTCGTCTTGAAAATTGGTAACAGCGATGTCCAAAAAACCGTCGTTGTCGTAATCCCCGAAGTCAACACCCATACCGCTTTCCATTTTGCCGTGCTCACTTAACGCACAACCTGCAAAAAAGGCTACCTCGGAAAAGGTGCCGTTGTGGTTATTGCGGAAGAGATAGTTTTCATTGGTATCATTCGCTACATAAAGGTCGAGATAGCCGTCGTTGTCGTAATCTCCCCAGACAACGCCAAGCCCTCTGCCACGTGGATTGGAAACACCCGCTTCTTGAGTAACTTGCGTAAAGCTGCTGTTCCCGTTATTTCGATAAAGTATATCGTCCTCACCGGCAAAGGCTTGCGGCGGACAATACGTTCGTATCCCGCTACGATGGCAAACTCTGTTTTCGTCCATCTGAAATTCAACGTAATTCGCCACGTACAAATCTAGGTCACCGTCATTATCATAATCGGCAAAGGCGCAACTTGCACCCCAACGCCCGTCCCCAACATTAGCTGCGTCCGTTACATCAGAAAAGGTGCCGTCTCCGTTATTGCGGTAGAGGACGTTTTTTCCAAAGTTTGTTACATATATATCCAGATAGCCGTCATTGTCAATGTCTCCAACGCAACAGCCAACCCCATAGCCGGTGTCGCCGACGCCGCCCAGTTTCGTCACATCGGTAAACGTACCATCTCCGTTGTTGCGGTAAAGTACATTTGTTGGTTGCCTCTCGGATTGAGCACCTGGAAGATTTGTACCATTCACAAAATAGATATCTAGGTCGTCGTCGTTATCGTAATCAAAAAATGCCGCTCCGGAACCTAACTCTTCGAGAAGATAGTATCTTCCGCTTCTACCGTCCGTATGATGAAAATCAATTCCGGTTTCCGCAGTTACATCTGTGAATATTGGTGTCTGTGCATTGAGGATTTGGCAAGTGCAAAGCGTAATGGCGAGGACTATAAAATAGATGCTCTCCGCCACCGATCGCTGAAGGATATTTTCATCTGTTCTGCTCGATAATTCCATTCCTAATTAATTTCTGATGTGCCACGTATTCGGGATGGGTCGGTTGTAGCTCGAGCGCTTTACCAATTGCCTCAGACGCTTCTATGTATCTTCGATTTTTATAAAGGGCAATAGCGAGTGTATCCCAGTAAGGCGCAATCGGATCAGATTCAACCGCTCTTTTCGCAAATGTAATCGCATCATTTAAATGCTGCTCTTGTTCAACGTAGTACCATGCGAGCGTATTGCATGCCGGCGCCAAATTCGGTCGAAGCGCAATTGAACGCTTAAAAGATTCAATCGCTTTTTCGATTTGACCGCGTTCCCGATAAACCCATCCAAGTTGGTAATAAGCCTCTGCGAAATCCGGTTCTATTTCAAGCGCTCTTTGCAAATATTTTTCCGCATTTTCCAATTGAGAACTTCCTAAATAGGCTGCGCCAAGCCCATAATACGGATAAGCGTCTGTAGGATTTTTCGCAATTACCTGTTCAAATTCTTCTGCCGCCGTTGCAAAATCCTTTATTTTCAGAGCCACGGCACCCAACGTCTGCCGGGCTTGCACCGATTCCGGTTTTAACTTTAAATATGCACTATAATGTCGAATCGCATTTTCCAATTCTTCTTGTTGAAGCGCAATTGCGCCGAGTCTAGCATAGGCAGGGGCGAATTCAATTTCCGTGTCAAGCACCCTCTGATATGATTTAATGGCTTCCTGCACATTTCCGCTTTTGAAAGATTGTTCCGCTTTGTCGAAAAGTTGTTTTGCCTGAACGCCCCTGAATTTTTTTAATTGTCGCTCGCCTTCATCTCGATTTCCCAAGCGGAAGTATGTATTGGCGAGTTGATAATGGGCGCTCGCATTGGGAGCAAGCGCAACTGCTTTCTTGTATTTAGGGAGGGCTTCCTCATATTTGCCCTGTTGGGCAAGCACAAAACCGAGTTGATAGTGCGGCAAGGGCTGATTTGGATCTAGTTGGATGGCAAGCTGATATTCCGTCTTGGCTTTTTCAAACGATCCTCTCCGTGCGAGGATAACTCCCAAGTTGTAGTGAGCAGAGAAAGATTTGGGTCTGAGTTTCACCACCTGTGAATATGATTGAAGAGCGTCGTCGAGATTTCCTATTTTGGAGTAGAAAATCCCAAGCTGAATGTGTGCCTCAATGCATTGCGGGTCTATCCCCAGCATTGTGTGGAGCTGTTCAATGGCTTTTGAGATATCGTTTTGTTTCGCATAAAGATTAGCCGCATCGAGGTGTTTCTGCAATGCGGCTGTAGATTGTTGCGATTCACCTCTGGTGTGAACAGATGGAGATGAATCGCGGTTGTCCTTTTGCTGGGCATGCAGCGGCCAGGTGTTAATGAGCAATACCATTGACAGCAAGAGAGTTTTAGGGATGCTGCACTTAAAATCCACTGTTTAATGGTCTCAATGATGTGTACCGCGTCGGTAAGAAACCAAGCAATCCCCATTTTCCCATTTTCATGGTGAAACATCTGCAATCAAGTTAATGGCGCTGCATTTTTATTTCACCCCAACGGGTAGCTAACTTACCTTGCGGATTGACCGCGCGGAGTACCTCGCCAAGTCCTCGCTCTGTCAAATCGTTGATTTCCGCTTCGGTGAGCACTTTGTTGTAGATAGCGACCTCATCAATAATTGCGTCGTCAATCCTCCAGACATGTTCAGCTTCGCCGGCACCGACGAAGATTGACACCTGTTTGAGCTCCGGCATTTGGAAGGGCTTGTTGATGTCCGGTGGTTTGGGCAGATTCTTTTCGAGGTTCGGCGGTTGGGCTTCTTCAGCGACGAGCTCCCCGTCAATATAAACTTTGCTGTTAGCGGTATCACCAAGGACGACATAGTGATACCATTTGTTCTTCTTGAACTTGAAAGCCTGATGGCTTTTGTCTGCGCGATTACCCACGTTCCAGTACGGGTTGTGGTCCGGGGCTTGCACCATCATGCGGAATTGTGCGGTGCTATCCGAGATGACTCCATCCCACTGTGCGGGCG
Source organism: Candidatus Poribacteria bacterium (assembly GCA_965198175.1). GTDB lineage: Bacteria > Poribacteria > WGA-4E > WGA-4E > PCPOR2b > JAPPKS01. The sequence goes on along the minus strand of OZ240245.1, from coordinate 2,836,842 downwards.
GAAGCTCGTTGAAGAAAACCCATGCCTCCATTGTAATTTCACCTGTATCGCCTACACTCTGAACAACGTCGCTTGGAGGTAGCTTGACGAAGCCGCCGGGCAGATGAACAGCTTGGTTGAACTTCCCTTCGACAAGTTCGCCAGGTGCTACCAGTTCTGCATCGTAACCGTTGCCCGATTCATCTTTGAACATCTCATTGTCCAGTTCGTCAAATGACCAGTGAACAAGGATGTTGTTCTCGTCAATGCTGTGGGCACTTAGCCCGGCGAGTACCAAACCCGCCGAAAACAGTGTACCGAACAACCATTTCAACATGTTCTTAGACATTGTTAGCTCTCCTTTACTTATTTTGTGGTTGTGTGAGTTCTCTTTTGGAATACCTATTCAATAGTAACGGGATTAAGCGAATCGGAATTATTGGTCGTTCTTTATCTGTCCCCACACGGTAGCTAGTCTGCTGGAGGCAGAAACTGGGAGTAGTAGAGCGACGCCATCATTCATGAGGCTTTTTACATCATCCTCGGTGATAGCAACATCAAAGAGGATAACTTCATCAATGATGACATCGAAAAATCCTCCAACTCCATGGAGATCAACGTCGTGACCGATATGAATGTCCTGCGTTCCGCTTATATCACCCGATGCTTCGCGAGCACCGTCAAATACGCCGTCAATATACAATATCATGTGTTTGTTGTTGTAAGTACATGCCACATGATACCAAGTGTCTATTTTTAGCGCTGTCACCCCCCATAGTGTTTTACAACAAACCTCATTTTTTGGTTTGAGCACAAACCGCACCGTTCCATTATCTATTGTCACCTCCCATTTATTTTTGGAAACAAGAGTTCTGGTTGTTCCTCCGGGTGGAATCAGATTTGCTGTCATCCAGAATGCAAGTGAAAAAGCTTCTTTTACAACTAAACTCTTATCATGCGGAATTTCAACATAGGTGCCGTCTCCATCAAACATCAAAGCCTCGCCATGCCTACCCTCAACCCATTTCGGGGCGTTCATGAGTGTTCCATCATTCCCATTGCGCGAAGTATCCTTGGCAATCTCGTCCCCGCCCTCATCAAGCAACCATGCTCCCTTAACGGAATTGATATCTAAATCGGCGCGGCTTTGTCCTGCGAGAATAACTCCCAGGAATATGAAAGCTACTCCCACGACGGTTAATCTTGCGACTGGGATTTTCATCATTATGCCCTTTATTTTTGCGTTGGGTCAGTAAAACGTAAAATCGTGAAAAATTGGATTGGTCAGATTAATCTCGCACAAATCTTAACTTCATGGTTTGTGCGAATTTCTTTCTGCAATGAGTCTGATAGTTGACCAAACAGCCTCAATGGGCTGGGATTCAATTCACGATGAATGGCAGGTTCGCTGATACCCGACTGTACCTAGTGTCTGCGTTATAGTGGAAATGAAGGGAATTATACGGAAGCGTTCTACACAAGGCGACGTAGAAACTGATCGATGCTAGCTCAACTGACGCCCGGCAGACCTAGTATCCTCCATAAAACCCATGCTAGCAGGTGAGGAGATAGACTTAGCTAGCATGGTGAACAGGGAAGTTGTTCCGGCTGGTCGAATGATATTCGCTGTGCTTACCGCACAACCAGTAGAACATTTCGGCTGCATCATAGATGGCTCGTTGGTGTTCTCGATGGAACTTGAGCCGCGGCGGTGCATCCTTGGCACGTCGGGGCTGGAAGTCCGGCTCACGAATCCAGTCACGCTCCGGCGGCACGGTTCGTTTATACGAATACTTCAACAGGTTGCGGACGCCCTTTGCAGTGGACGCGCCGCGGCGGTGCCACATTGGATAGGCGGTAAGGAAAATGGAGCCCGCCGGGCCCGTTGTTGAGACCGCACCCCGAATACTGCCGTAGTGTGCCATGGAAGGAATGCCGTCGGCGATGAGGAAATGGGAGCCCGGCAACACATCGGTCGGTCCTAGTTCCCGCGGCGTATCTTGCGGTATGTAGAAAACCTGTAGGCAGTCGAGTTGGGGACCAAACACAGCGCCGCCATCTACGTGCCACGGTCCTGCCGGCATCGGACACTTTATCTGATTACCAGGACCGTACAAGTCTGGGGGAACGGTAAAGTTCTTACCTAAAAGAGATCGGATTGCCCCAGTGGCGTGTGGGTTAAGCAGCACGTTCTCAATAGCCCCATCTATACTTCCAACAGAACAACCGTGCTCGGTGTGCTCCTCCAGATATTCAAACGCCTTGTGGTTGATTTCATCGGGCACGACGCCCTCCAACATCAAGAAGCCCTGTTTGCAGAACTCCAGTACTTGTGTATCGGTCAGTGTGGGTTCACAGTCATATGTGTTCATAGCACCCTACTATAACTCGGTGTAGATCTTAAACCTTCTGTCGGTATTGTCCGACAATTGACGTTCTGTAGTGGCGGGAGATGCCCGCCACTACAAATAAATAAATGGTTACTGGATATGAATGTAAAAACTCATCGTTGAGGTTCTACATGGCGTTGCATCTTGATTTCCCCCCAGCGTGAGGCTAACTTGTCTTGCGGATCGACTGCAGCGATGACACCGTGAAGTCCTTTTACCATCAAATCGTTGATTTCACCTTCGGTAAGCACCTTGTTGTAAACTGCGACTTCATCAACGATTGCGTCTTCAAACCTCCAGACGTGGGGTGCCTCGCCCGCACCAACGAACATGAATACATCTGTATACTTCGCAAATGCGAAGTCCTCCGGTACCGCATGGTTCACATGTGGGTCATCTACGATTAGCTCGCCGTCGATGTAAATTTTGCTAGTTACGCTATCGCCAGTGATCACATAGTGATACCATGTGTCCAACTCGAACACGAATTCTTGGAATCTGTGGTCCGCTCGAAATCCTATGTTCCAGTATGGCTCGAGCTCGGGGGAGACCATCATTCGGAAAATGATTGCTCTGTTTCCCTCAAGCGGTCCGTTTTCGTCCCCTTCACCAATTGAGATAACCCCATCCCACGCGTCGTGGGCGCTTAAGAAAATCGATGCTTCCATAGTGATTTCGCCCGTGTCACCCACAGACTCGACAACATCACCTATTCCCGAAGCCAACGTGACGTAGCCACCGGTCAGATGGACAGCTTTGTTGATTCTCCCATCGACAAGTTCGCCATCGCCATCGAGTCTTCCATCGTGGCCATTGCCCGATTCATCTTTGAATATCTCTCCATCAAGTTCGTCGAATGACCAGTGAACAAGGATGTTATTCCGATCAATGCTATAAGCACTCATCCCAATGAGCACCAGACCCGCCGATAACAGTGTGCCGAATAGCCGTTTCATACAGAACCCCTTTCATTTTTTTGCCACCTTCGGTTTGAATCAGCTTACCCAACTATGTGAAGCTAGATGCACAAATCGTACAACTAATGGGTAACAAAATTGCGCAAATTCCTATTAGCACTCATGTATTCATACAATCTTATGTCGCGCAAAATATTGCGACCCACTAAATTATACTATACATTGGAAAATATTGCAAACATAATGCACCGGATTCTAGATACTCAAGGGTTGGGTGTAATAACCTAACCCCTTCTCGCTCCCGCTTGGCAAGGGAGAGCATGTTTCTTGAACGCTTTAACTTGTGATGAGACTGCTTGTGTGTGCCCTGTCAGGACAGCTTCTCTATGAAAGCCCGTGTTCTACTTGCCGTGAATTTTCTGTTAAGTTTTCTCATAATCGTGCTATAATGTTGGCTATTCTGTAACCTACTCAGAGCATAAATGGAATCTAAAACGATTGAGGCATACCGATCAATTTAAGGATGCGGAGCGCCAAATCTACGCGATTGAGGATGCTTAGCGGCATAGATGTTTCATTCGACAAGAGGTGAAAATGAGCAACGGAGATATGACCAAAGGCATGCACGTCCAGTCGGTCGCACCGCTAAATCTCCCGGCGGCTGTGCTGGAATCACGGCGTCGACTCGCTGGGGATTCTAATCGACCGCTCTATCATTATGCGGCGCCAGCCAACCTCCTCAAGGACCCCAATGGTCCGCTCTACTGGCAGGGGCGGTATCACCTGTTTTATCAGAACAATCCCTACGAAGTGGAAGACGCCAATATGCATTGGGGTCATGCCGTGAGCGAGGACCTTGTTCATTGGACGGATTTACCGGTGGCTCTCTTGCCGACGCCTGGCGGACCGGATAGAGATGGTTGTTGGAGCGGGCAAATTGTCATCGTTGATGGTGTACCCACCGCGGTTTACTTCGGCAATCCGGCGGGGATTTGTATTGCCCGCTGTCACCCGGCGGATACGACGCTCAGCCATTGGGAAAAATTTGAGGGCAACCCCGTCATCCCGCCCCCGCCAGCGGGGGCGCGGTGGAAGCCTTTTGACCCTTGCGTTTGGAAATATGGCGATCTCTGGCATCTAATCTGTGGCGGCCGTACCGAACATGGGGACACGGCTTTTCTACTTACCTCCACGGATTTCATTCACTGGGAATATCAGCACGAGTTTTACGAGGGGAAGCGGAGTTGGACAGAGGTCGATGAGGATTGTGCTGTCCCCGACTTTTTCTCTATCGGAGACAAGCACATGCTCATCTTCTCTAGTCACAAACACGGCGCGCAATACTATCTAGGGGAATATTCGCCCTCGAAGAAAAAGTTTCGCCCAGAGCAACACAGCCGCCTCAACCACAATCCCACGATTGGTGTCACGATGGAATCTGGAAATTACATTGCTCCGGCGACGCTGGAGGCACCGGACGGGCGGCGCATACTGTTTTCGTGGATTGGTGAAGGGCGGCGATTCTCCGTACAGCAAGCTGCCGGGTGGTGTGGTATTATGGCGCTTCCCAGGGTTCTGTCCTTCACCGACAGCGGAGTGTTGCGAATCGAGCCGATCGCAGAGATTGATAAGCTAAGGCGCCGTCATCGCCGTGTATCTGAGATATTTGTTTCGCCTGATGAGGCGGTTGGACTTGATGGTATAGGCAATGACGTTCTTGAGATTGACGCCGTTATTGAACCGGGAACGGCGCGAGAATGTGGACTTGCGCTACGGTATTCTTCGGATGGCACAGAGCAGACCCTTGTGAGTTATATGGTTCCGGATCGCCAGATCAAGATCGACGTAAGCCAATCAAGTCAAAACCCGGATGTCGTAGATTTTGAGGAACAGGCTGCCCCTATGACACTCACTCAAAACGAACCTCTGCGGCTTCGGATTTTTCTCGATCGGTCGGTAATTGAAGTATTTGCCAACGAGCGACAGTGTTTGACGAAGCGCATATATCCCTCTGAGATTGACAGTGTACACGTCGCTATATTTGCGCGTGGCGGGTCGGCGAAGCTCATCTCACTCGACGCATGGGATATGGAGCCGATTTGGCCAAGCGAGTGACCGTCGATGATTATATTTAGGGAAGATTTGTACCGTAGTACATCCAGAATAAAAACGTGAAACGTGAAAAATATGCTGAGTCTCAAGAGATTTGAAAGGAAAACGATAATGATTACCAGAGAACAGCTAGCGAAATCGCTGGAGCTCGGGTGCAGAGAAGCCGAAGAGTTAGAAGAGGGCTGGATTTTGCGCTGTAGAGAAGCCAAGAAGTATGGACTGCGAGCCATGTGTGCTACTTGGTATATGATGGATGTCATAAAGCGTGAAATGGAAGGCAGCGGTATACCCATCGTGGGGATCGTGGCTTTTCCCAGTGGGTTTGCGCCGCCCGAAGTGAAAGTTTTAGAAGCCAAGATGATGGTGGAAAAGGGGGCAGACAGTATCGACTGCATGATTAACTATCCTGCACTGCGAGCCGGCAATCTCGAATACGTTCGGCGCGAGTTAAGGGAGATGGTCAATGCGGCTCGGCAGGCGAATCCCGATGTCGAGGTTAAGTTTATCGTTGAGACTACAATGCTCTCCACAGCGGAGATTACGGCTGCAGCCAAGCTGGTGAAAGAATCGGGAGCTGATTTCGTGAAGACTTCGACCGGCTGGCGCGGCGGGTGCACACTCGACCACGTTCGCATTCTCCGAGATGCTGTTGGGTCAGATTTCGGAGTCAAGGCTGCGGGCGGCCACATTGCGACGACGGAGAAGGCACTTGCGATGCTCGAAGCCGGTGCCGATATCATCGGTGAGAACAACTGCACACAGATTTTGGAAGGTTACGACTTGTTGAGGCAAACGCGATTGGGAACATGACAATTGTGCAACGCTTACTTTCAGTTACGCCCTATCTAATGTCCCCATGATTGAATTTTCATAATGAAGAATCGCCTTCAGGATTCCAATGTAGCCGCACGCCTTCAAGCACTTGGGGGTGCAATGCGTTATTAGTTGCCACAATCCCACGATTAGCAGTAAGCCGCCGTCCTTGAAGGAAGTCGAGCCGACGCCCGTCTGCATCGCTTACCTTTCCACCCGCCTCCTCGACCACGATTAGTCCTGCGGCGTGATCCCAGATACATTCCCGGCGATCAGGCGCCGCTGGATTCGGAAGACGAATATAAACCGATGCATCCCCATGTGCGACTAGACCATATTTCGTCTGACCATCCACCCGAATCGGGGGATTGGTAATCCGGAGATGACGGGCTATGGAAACATGCGCAGCGCGATCTCCATGAGCTGATTCGAAACTTTCTGCAAGACGGTGAACGGTATGAGAAACACGAACCGGTTCATTGAGACGACCATCTAGGGAAATCATCTGCGTCCCATTGCCTCTTGCAGCCACAAAGAGGCAGCCACGTTCCTCTCGTGCCATTTTCCACTGTTTCGGGAGATTCGGACATCCCAGCACACCAAGTTGTGCTTCCCCATTGACAATCAATGCGAGCGCGATGGCATATTGATCTCCGCGTAGGAATCCTTTCGTCCCATCAATTGGATCCAACGTCCAGAAGCGTTGACCAATTGCGCCTCGACCCCGATCTATCCAATCGCAGACGACTTGAGGCGATGTTCGATCTGTCAGTTGAGAAACGAAAGCGACTACCCGTTCTAGAAGGCGTGGGTCTCTCCGCAATGCTTGGGAGTCCTCTTCTGCAACGATAGCATCTTGTGGAAACGTTTCACCAATCATCTGGCAGATTAGCGCTTGCGATCCGAAGTCTGCGACAGTTACGGGACTCCCATCAGGCTTGTCAACCGAATCGGTATGCACCATTTCGGCTTGCACCCGCTGACATAATTGAATCGCCTTCAGAACGGCATCAATTGCAACTTGTCTTTCAGACATTCCTTTTTGTTTTCAGATGAGATTAGGTATATTTATACTATACCGGAGTTTTCAAACTCGGAATTCGTAGAATCCGGCAAGCGAATCGAAACCGGAGAAATCTGTACCTTTAGGGTTGGCAATTGGATGTAAGCGATTTTTGACTTGCAAACACGCATCACGTTTCAATCATCCGCAGGCACCCCTACATAGGTTGGAATTTCCTCAACTACAGGCACAGATATTCGGCGATCCTGCCTAATGAATAGAGCGCGAAGGTCAGCTATAATCGCGTACAAGGCTGGCATGACAAATAGCGTCAGAAGAGTAGCGGCAGAAAGCCCAAAAATAATCGTGCTTGCCAACGGCATCCAAATCGGAGACTTACCGCCAAGTCCGGTCGCCATCGGAATTAAACCGAAGATGGTTGTAACGGAGGTCAAGATGATAGGTCGTAAACGGATGCTTCCGGCTTTTAGGATTGCTCGCCACTTATTGTAGCCGCGGTCGCGATATCTGTTTATGAAGTCTATGTATACAATGGAGTCATTGATGACGATTCCTGCTAGTGCGACAATTCCGAACATGGCAACCATGCTTAATGTCGAGCCTACTGCTAACAATCCAACCATCGCACCGATAATTCCAAACGGCACGGCAAAAAGGATGATAATCGGTTGAAGGAATGATTTGAACTGTGTACCTAAAATCACATAGATTATTAACAGACCAACGACAAACAGTTTCACAAGTTCAGCGAACGATTCGTTAATTTGGTCGAATACACCGCGAAAGTCAAGTCGATAGCCGGGAAACATCGACCCGATGTTGCTGAAAGCTTGAATCAGTGCTTGGTTGACTTCAACAGCAGTTGTCTTTTCCTTTTCCACGCTGGCAAACACGGTAATTGCGCGTTCGTTTTCAAAACGTCGGATTTCCATATATCCTTGTTTCTCTCGCACCTCTGCCACATCCTTTAACGGTACAATAGTTCCGTTCGGGGTTGCGATTAGGAGGTTCTGAAGATCGGTAAGTGTCCGCAGACTGCTCTGATCGTACTTCACAACCACATCAGTCGATTCGTCCGCATCACGATATGTGGTAGTGCTGTTTCCTTCGAGAGCATTGCGTATTGTGTAGGCGATTTGGAAAACATTTAAGCCGTATTGATGTGCTTTTTCCTCGTGGATTCGAATTTGAAGTTCAGCTTTGCCGGTGAGGAAATCATCTCGTATGTCGTAGACACCATCCATCTGGTGAAGTTCTTCCTTGAGCAATCCTGCAATCTTCTGTAAGGAACGGAAGTGTTCTCCTTTGACTTTCACTTCGACATCTCGACCTTGCGGTGGACCACCTTGCAATTTGTCAAATGTGAGCTTTTCAACACCGCCGATTTCCACAGTCTTTTCACGAAGTGATGCGATTATCTGATCCACACTTCGAACCCGTCGATCTTTCGGTACCAGTTCTACTAGGACTTCGCCGGCATTCGATCGGAGGGTAGTGCTATCCATACCAGAAGTCGGTGTGAGCATACCGATGTTAGATATGACAGCGACCCGTTCATGCGACGGGAAGGACATCGCAATTTCCTCGATTTTTGTCAAGACAGCGGAGGTTTCCGTTAAACCGAACGAGGTTGGCATTTCCGCCTTAATGTAAAATTGTGGGAAATCCTCGCCAGGGAAGAGTTCCTTATCCAGCAATAGGAAAGCTGTAACACAAACGATAGCGCCGAAGACCAGAACGCTGGTGAACACGACATAACGCCATCGAATCATGGATTTTAACATTCTGACATAGCCTTTACGGACCCTATCAAACCATATGTGCCGTCGTTGATTCCGACTTTGTGGCTTTCCCCATTCAGAGATGTGAGCTGGTAGAATCATGAATACCTCTAACAACGATGCAAGTATCACCAAGATGGCGACGATAGGGACAACCCGCATGAACTGACCCGAAACGCCGGACATAAACAGGAGCGGTCCAAACGCGGCAATAGTAGTCAAGCTTGCGGAGAGGACAGGCCACCCCACTTCTTCGGCGCCAGCGACCGCGGCTTCTTTGGGGGACTTGCCTTGCTGAATGTGACGGAACACATTCTCAATCACTACGATTGCGTCGTCCACAACAATTCCAACCACGAGAATTAAACCGAATAACGCAACACCGCTGAGTATATACCCTGTCGCATGCATAAAGAAGAATGTCGCCATGAACGCAACTGGGATCCCCAACGCTGCAAAGAGCGCATTGCGCCATCCCATAAAGAGGAAGAGGAGAACAACAACAAGAATAATTCCAAACACGGCGTTGTTTTGTAGAATGCCAAGCCGTTCGCTCAAGACGACAGAGTAGTCATTAACCACGGATATTTCTGCGAGTTCTGGAATATCGCGTTTTCGCCTCTCAACAAGCTCACGTATCTGCTTGACGAGCTTGATAGTATTGCCCTCTGTTTTCTTCTGGATGGTCAAACTGATGGAGGGGGCACCGTTGATATGGGAAAGGGTTCGCGGTTTCTCATAGGTGTCGGTGACCTTCGCGATATCGCCGACACGCAATGGGGTCCCCGTTCCTCGGACATGGATTATAGTGTCTTCAATGTCCTTCAGGTTTCCGAACTCTCCCATCGTGCGAACCAGGTACTCAGATGCACCGATTTCCAATGTTCCTGCGGGAAGATTCAGGTTATGGGCTTTCAACGCATTGATTACCTCGTTAATTGGAAGGTTATGCGCCTTCAGACGATCCGGATCCACCTCAACCCATATTTCCCTTTCACGTAACCCCACCAGTCGGACTGTCGCGATATTTTTAATTTCCAGAATTTCATCTTTCAGGTTTTCAGCAACTTGTTTCATCTCGTTTTCTGAAATATCGCCGCCAACAGCGATAGTCAGCATCGGAAAGCCGGTCGATGTATCGAGCGCCACAACCTGAGGTTCATCGGGGATTTCATCTGGGAGATTGTTGACGCTATCGACCGCTGTTCGGAGATTCTGGAATTGTTTGTCGAACTCGCGGTCGCCGATCTCCTCAAATTGAACTGAGATTACTGATCGTGCTTCTGATGAAACTGAAAGCATAAGGTCAATATTATTCACGCCCTCTTCAATTGCTTCCTCGATTGGTGCGGTCACAAGTTTCTCGACCTCTTCGGAAGAGGCGCCAGGGTAGAAGGTCGTGACCGTAGCAATTCGAAAAGAGATTTCAGGGGTTAAATCTCTGGGAAGAACAACCCAAGAATATATGCCAAATAGGATAATAGAAATCATGAGCAGGTTCGCTAGGACAGGATTGCTCACGGAGAGTTTCGGAATGGACATATCGGTGAAAACTCCTTCATTCAAGCACTAGGTATTATGCCGGAAGTGCTGCGCAGAGGCGCACTCCTTGAGATGTATTACTTATACTGTATCTTACTCAAGCACAAGTTGGTGGTGGATAATGGCGCTGTTGGCAACAGCCCAATTATAGCATAAATCGTCGGCTATAACCAAAACAAAAACTCGTGGCGAATCAACGGAGGTCGTGTTTCCATCATTGCACATGGTCACTTCGTCGGCATGAGCAGGGCGTCTGCCCGTGAGGCATCGGTATGGGTTTGGAGAAGTTCGCGTCTCAAAACGCTTGACAACAAAGCTAGCCAAGGATATAATACTACGAGGGAAAGCGGGTTTTAGATAATGATTGTGAAAAGTAACATGCGCATTGTCGCCTACACACTTATCTTTCTGGGAAGTTTGTTGTCAATTTCTGCGTTGATTGCCTTTGAGGACGACGCGCATGTCTACATCATCAATATACGAACTGAGATTGGCAGAGGGTTGAGCGTCTACATCAATAACGGTATCCGAGATAGTGAGGAAGTTAATGCAGATGCGATAATTTTTGATGTTGACACCCCAGGCGGTCGTGTTGATGCGGCTGTTGAAATCGTCCGCGCAATCCAGGAAACTGAGATTCCAACAATCGCGTATGTGAATCGACAGGCAATCTCTGCGGGGGCGCTCATTTCCCTTGCATGTGACCAGATTGTAATGGCATCAGGAGGAACTATTGGCGACGCTGCACCGGTCACGATTCAAGGGGAAGAACTCGGCGAGAAAGTCGTTTCTTACATCCGGGCAACCATTAAATCAACAGCGGAACGTCAAGGAAGAAATACAGGTGTTGCCGCTGCCATGGTGGATAAGCGTCTCTATCTCGTACGAGGAGAAAATGGAGAAATTGAGGCAATCAGACCTGAGAAGTATAACGATAGAAAGAAGGCTGGAGAAGAATTGGAAGTGATCGTTGCTGGTGGCGATGAAGGTGAACTGTTGACTCTCACGGCGGAAGAAGCATTACGGTATAACTTAGCTGATGGACAGGCAGATTCAATTGAAGATTTGTTGGCGATGTACGAGATAGTCGAAATTGATGGAACGAGGATAGCGTTGACGAAAGAAGCGGTCCTACAGAAACAGATAGAACTCGGTACCCCTAGAGTGAGAGAAATCAAGTCGCTCAAAGGGGGAATCATACAAGAGGTCTCGGTCACTCTGGCAGATAAGGTTGTTTTCTTTATCACGAGTCCTTGGGCTAGCTCCATCCTTCTTTCATTAGGAGCGCTCGGGCTATTTGTGGAAATTCGGACTCCTGGTTTCGGAGTCCCCGGAATACTTGGACTGTTATGTCTTGGCTTATTTTTCGGTGGTCACATGCTTCTTCAAATTGAAGCGGAATGGGCTGCGACCGCATTTGTTCTCGGGGTTGGATTGCTGTTGCTAGAAATATTTGTCATACCGGGGTTTGGCGTCGCGGGAATCTCGGGCGTCGCTTTCATATTTGGCAGCGTCTTGTATATCTTCAAGAACGCTTACGAACTTGAGGATGCGCTCTTCTGGCTGTCTGTATCGGTTATATTGACCTTTGGTTTCTCGATAATACTGGCTTATGTCTTGCCTAAGACTCGCGCATGGAATCGTTTTGTTCTGGAAACAGCGATGGACTCGCAACTAGGATATCATTCTGCATCAAGAGACGATTTCCAGAGTTATCTCGGGAAAACTGCGACTGCCCTCACACCGCTACGCCCGTCTGGAACCGTTCGGCTTGGAGACAAAAGACTTGATGTAATTACGGTGGGAGATTTTATTGACTCTGAAACGTCGGTTAAGGTTGTTGATGTTGAAGGTTCTAAAATCTTTGTTGAAGCTATAGATAAAACCTGAAGTAAGAATTCAAGGATAGGAGATACAGAATCCCTATCATATTAGGCGCTATATAGTCCTATGTCGTGGTTACCGATTTTCCTCATTGGTTTAGGTCTTTTGTTTTTATGTATTGAGATTATCTTGCTCCCCGGTTTTGCCGTCGCTGGTGTGTCGGGCATCTTGCTTATAGCCATTGGTGTGGGGAGTGTGTGGTTATCGTCTGGGTGGGAAACTGCGTTGATGTACGCTGGCGGTGCCGTCATCGTGACCATTCCAATCGCAATTTTGGGGCTGTGGCTTGCCCCTCGCACAAGGTTCGGAAAGTCCTTTATTCTTGACGCCGCTCAAAAGAGCGTGGATGGTTTTCAAGCTCCATCGCAGAATTTGGGAAAACTAGTTGGGAAATCCGGTCAAGCAATTACGCCTCTAAGACCAGCCGGTGCAGCGTTAATCGACGGTCAGAGAGTGGATGTTGTGACAAGTGGAGAATTCATCGAGACCGATGCAGAAGTGGAAGTGATTATTGTTGAGAGCAATCGTGTTGTCGTCCGCAGTTTGTAATTGATGTGAGCAACCGTTGGTGCCACTTTTTGGCGGATCCAATCTGCGAGTGGGTTATCTGGTCCGCAGACACTGTTCAAAATGCCGGATGTGGGTAGCTCGATCCGGCACACAGTAGCGCCATTGGTAATTGTAAGGAGATTCGACATGGAAGAAATGGGACAATTGACTATTGCGATTTTCGCGGTAGTAATACTGTTTTTTTTATTCATCTTTTTTTATTTCGTGCCTGTTGGACTTTGGATTGCGGCTCGGGCAGCGGGTGTGCGTATTCGCATCGTCAGCGATCTTGTGGGGATGCGCTTACGTCGTGTGAACCCCAATGTGATTGTCAACGGACAGGTTAGCGCGGCCAAAGCGGGCCTGACAGTCTCTACTCCTGGTTTAGAAGCCCACTACTTGGCAGGTGGAAACGTGTTGCGAGTTGTGAATGCCTTAATTGCCGCGGATAAAGCAAAGATCGACCTTAATTTTCAACGCGCTACGGCGATTGATTTAGCGGGCCGGGATGTGCTAGATGCTGTGCAAGTGAGTGTCAATCCGCGCGTTATCACAACGTCTCAGATTAGTGCGGTTGCTCTTGATGGAGTTGAACTGATTGCTACTGTTCGCATCACCGTTAGGGCAAACATCAACCGCCTCGTTGGTGGTGCGGGTGAAGAGACGATTCTCGCACGCGTCGGCGAAGGGATTATCAGCGCAATTGGCGCCTCAGAAACGTATGAAGATGTCCTCGAAAATCCCGACATTATATCTAAGACGGTGCTTGATCGCGGGCTAGATTCAGGCACAGCTTATGAAATTCTTTCTATTGATATCGCCGATGTCAACGTTGGAAAGAATATCGGTGCAGAACTGCAGGCAGAGCAGGCAGAAGCTGATCTTGTCATTGCCCAAGCAAAAGCGGAGGAGCGCCGGGCTATGGCGGTCGCCCGTAAGCAAGAGATGACTGCGAACGTTCAAGAAAGGCGGGCGAGAGTTGTGGAAGCTGAAGCGTCCGTTCCTCGCGCTGTCGCAACTGCATTCAGAGAAGGAAACTTAACGTCTTAAATCTAAAGGAGGCTTTCCAGATGTTGACATTGCCAATTATCCTTCTAGCTGTTATCGTAGCCATAGGGTTTATTTTTCTGATATCCTTCATTCCCGTCCGTTTATGGATTACCGCTATTGCCGCAAACGTTCGAGTTGGAATCTTTACGCTGATTGCCATGCGTTTACGTCGTGTTCCGCCAAAAGGCATCATCGACCCGCAGATTAATGCAACGAAAGCTGGGCTAAACCTCTCACTCGACAATCTGGAAGCGCATTACCTCGCGGGTGGCAACGTCGCACGTCTTGTTGCTGCGCTAATCGTCGCAGATAAAGCTAACATCACGCTAGGCTTCGCGCGGGCAGCTGCCATCGATCTGGCTGGACGAGATGTATTGCAAGCCGTACAGGTAAGCGTCACACCGGAGATCATTGATATTCCTGCAAAAGAAGACAATAGGCACGGCATTACTGCGGTTGCACGTGATGGTATTCAGCTCGTTGTAAAGGCAAGGGTGACAGTGAGAGCAAATATAGATCGGCTTGTTGGCGGTGCGGGGGAAGAGACGATTATTGCCAGAGTCGGTGAGGGCATCATCACGACAATTGGATCTGCAACCAGTCATAAACAAGTTCTGGAAAATCCTGTACGAATTTCGGAGACTGTCCTTGATAAAGGATTGTCAGCCGGCACGGCTTTCGAGATTTTATCCATTGACATCGCAGACATTAATGTTGGCGAAAATGTTGGGGCGAAGTTGCAGACGGACCAAGCACAAGCGGAGTTAAAGATTGCTCGGGCTAAAGCCGAAGAAAGGCGCGCCAGAGCTCAAGCGGAAGAAGAAGAAAACAAAGCCTTCGTCGAAGAAATGACAATCAACCTCATTGAGGCTGAAGCCGAAGTTCCTCGTGGAATTGCAGACGCTTTCGCGTCGGCTAGAATGAATGTTATGGATTACTATAATCTCCGCAACATCATTGCTGATACGGAGATGCGTCAATCCATCGCGGTTCCTGGCGGCGATCGTGATACAACGCGGTCATCCCATTCACTAGGTGTTTCGTAAAGCGCTAGGGGTTGTCTATGGCTAGTCTTAGTGTATAGCTTCACACATTACGCTTTAGAAAAGGCAAACAGCAATGGAAGATTTTTTTCAATTTGTTCCTGTGATTATACTCCTATTGATAACGTTGCTGAGTGTCATGCGGAGGCAGAAACGGCGGCGACCAGAACCGGAGGACGTGCTTGATGAGGAAGAGAATGGAATTTTTCTACCGCCCTGGGGCAATCCAGAGCTTGTGGAGGAAGAAAATGAACCCTCTCTGCCTGTGAAATCCGAAGAGCCTCCTATGGAACCTCAACCACTGGAAACGCCATCCCAGCGTGAAGATTCCACAAATGATTCTGAGATTCATCCGAGCAACGCAGGTAGCTCCGGCGCACAGCCGCCAGGAGTGGATACTATCGCCGGCATCTCTCTATCGCCGCAGACTGTGCGCCAAGGGATAATCCTGTCCGAGATTCTCGGACGCCCCAAGTCATTCCGCCGCACCCGTCAGTAATCCCCCTACCTACTCGCTGCCTTATGGAGGACAGAAAGTAGGCGACTCGAAGGTTGCCTGCTATAGATTTTAATGAAACAGATATTAGGAGAGAAAGGAGAATTTCATGAAACTCGGAGTGATTTCACAGAACTTGATGCAGTTCGAATTCGAGGAGGGCTTGCAGTATGCTCGAGACCTGGGGTTTCAGGCGATCGAGGTTGGAATCGCGGGGCTCTGGGCGAGAAAATACTGTGATCCGCAGAAGCTCCTCGCGGACAAGGGGGAGATAGACCGATGGCGTGACACGTATGCACGGTATGGTCTCGAAATCAGCGCAATGGGCGCGCACGGTGCACCACTCATGCCAAATAAGAAGGTCGCCGATAAGTACTCGCAGGAGCTTCGGCAGGCTTGGAAGTTTATGGAGTTAGCCGGTATTAGGCGGATGACACTGCTGGCAGGGTTGCCTGAAGGCGCCGAAGGAGATACTGCTCCCAATTGGGTTACATTCGCCGAGTGGCCTTTCCTGCGCGATACCCTCGAATGGCAATGGGAAAAGCGACTGCTCCCCTACTGGCGTGAGCACGGGAAAATTGCTGCTGATCACGGAGTGACGTTGTGTTTTGAGATGCATGGCGGCGATATGATCCACAACCCGGTCGCGGTAAAACGGTTGCACGATGAAATTGGTCCAGTTGTTGCTTGCAACTTCGATATTTCACACTTGTGGTATCAGGGTATTGACCCGATCGAAGCCGCACGCTACCTCGGTCCGCTCATTCAGCACGTCCACGTAAAAGACGTCACCTTCCACGGTCACAATGCACGACTGCGAGGAAACACGGACTCTAGCACGCCTGAACAGCCCGCGGATCGCTCTTGGACATATACTCTGGTCGGGTGGGGGCACTCCGAGTTAGAATGGCGCGAGTTTGCCACAACGCTCCGCTTCATCGGCTATGACCATGTACTTTCGGTTGAGATGGAATCGGAATATTTTGACCTTGATGAAGGGTTAAGGAAATCGGTGGATTTCCTCAAGCCGTTCGTACTTGAGAAGCCACCCGGCGCCAAATGGTGGGAGGTTGCTGGCATGGAAAGGGCGGGTGGTCTCGGAGAGGAATGAAAGGAGCGTGAACGATGTCAGTTTCGCTTGAATGGGTTGGACTCGCTTGTTTCCGGCTCTGGGAGGACGGAAAGCCCACCATCGCTATGGATCCGTACACGCCCTCGGCGCTGGGTCTGCAAGGCAATAACGAATTTCGGCTTAAAGCGGACACGGTTATTGCGAGTTCACTCACAGATAGGGGACACTCCTACATCAAACTCATTGAGGGCAACGAGGGAAAGCCGCGCGTAATCGACGCGCTGGCTGTGGCTGAAGGTCGCGATGTGGCAACGATTAACGGTGAGCCTCTGGTTACGGTCAAAGCGGCGGAGGCGGAGGATCATCCCGAAGGCGCCGACGACAATGCGCTGTATGCCTTCAAAGTAGACGACCTTTGGTTCTTGCACATGGGCGACCTCGGATACGAACTTGATGCAGAGCAGCTTGCGCCCTTCATCGGTCGGTGTGATGTGCTGCTTGCTATTGTAGGCGAGAGTCTCACCCTTAAACTACATGAACTCGAGCCGATGCTTGATATTCTGAAACCGAAGTGGATTTTTCCAATGCACTACTACCTGCCGCCGGTTAAAGGAAATATGGTGTCGGCTAGCGAGTTTATTGGGCGTCATCAGCGTAATCCGATTTTCTATGTTCGGCATCACACAGTGACATTTCCGATTCCTAAATCAGAAAATGATCGATCAGTCATTGTTGTGCTCGAGCCATCCGGCTATCAGCCTGAAAACTATCTTTACTAGGCGGTAGTCGATCCTGAATCCCTCCCTTTTATGCACGTATTTCGATCGAAAAAGGTGTCTTTAAGAGATAGTCAGGTGATGGTTTAAACAAAACCATCCATTGAAATTCATGTTCGGTTACCTCATTATCGTCCTACAAATCATTCTTTTTCTAACGCGGAACGGTCTGTTTTTCATGCCCAATTAACGTTATTTGAGAAAAACTTCTCGGAAAGAAGCGAATGACTATGCGAAAACTCCAAATTGGTATCCTTGATCTTGTTGCTAAAGGACCTACGCGAAATTTGTGGGCGCGGTCAATGCACGCTAATCTGGTAAGCATCATGCCTCAATCTATTGCCGTATGGTGTGAAGGAGAGGGACATGACGTCACTTTTGTCTGTTATACCGGTCTTGAGAATCCGATTGAGGAATTGCCTGCAACGCTCGATCTCGTTATCATAGGGACATTTTCGCAGGGAGCTCAACTGGCATACGCGTTGAGCAACCTCTTCCGATCCCAACGCGCAGTTACTGCCCTTGGTGGCCCTCATGCTCGCTGCTATCCTCAAGATGCCCAAAAGTATTTCGATTACGTTCTGGGTTTCACTGACAGAGACATCATCCGGGATCTTTTGCAAGACTGTTCTCCGCACCGGCCTATCGGTGTCCACCTCTCAGCGAACAGACAACCGGGGACGCTGCCCAGCGTGCAAGAGCGTTGGAAATTCATAGAACTCACGCACCGCAAAGCTCCGTTGATTAAGGCTGTTCCGATGCTCGGCAGCATGGGCTGTCCGTACACTTGTAGTTTTTGTATTGATTCAGTTATTCCCTATCAACCTCTGGACTTTGATTTCATCAAGGCAGACCTACGTTTCCTCTTACGGAAGTTTAGGCGTCCCATTGTCGGATGGCACGATCCGAATTTTGGTATCCGATTCGATGATTACCTGTCTGCAATCGAAGATGCAGTGCCGCCGGATAGTATGGATTTCGTCGCCGAAAGCAGTCTGTCTCTCCTATCGGAACCGCACATGAAACGGCTTAAGCGAAACGGATTTAAGGCGCTGCTGCCTGGAATTGAGTCGTGGCAGGACTTTGGTAACAAATCGAAAACGGGAAAGCATCAGGGAATTGATAAAGTTCGACAGGTCTCGGAGCAGGTTAACATGATTCTGAGATACGTTCCCTACGTTCAAACCAACTTCGTGTTCGGACTTGATATTGACGAAGGGGCAGAGCCGTTTGAACTCACGAAACTCTTCCTAGAGATGACACCTGGTGCCTATCCTGCCTATTTGCTACTGACAGCGTATGGACAGGCGGCACCTATCAACCTTGAGTATCAACGTGCAAACAGGGTTTTACCCTTTCCGTTTCATTTCCTTGACAGCAAGCGTGGGATGAATATCAAGCCGAAAAACTATGCTTGGGATGAGTTTTACGATAATGTCATTGATTTGATTGAACACAACATTTCATGGGAGAACCTCTTTAGAAGTTACAAGGCGATTCACGCCTTCATCCCCCGATGGGTGAATGTTGTCCGTGTCCTGCCATGGTATGAACAACTGAAGTACTACCGCGAAATCCGTCGGCGGCTAGATGAGGACCCTCAGTTCCGGCCTTTCTTTGAGAGGGAGACGACAGAAGTTCCACGGTTCTATGTGGAGCGCATACGAAAGAGTTTAGGGGCGTTAGGGGAGTGGCTTCCGGAGGGTGCTTTGTATCATGCCCCGAACGCCTATCTCACGGCCCAGGAGAATTCGTTAACGCAGTTGGAGAACTCGTCTTGAGCGTATTGCTTAAAATAACGATGCGATGTCGAAGAGTTCTCCGATATCAGCCATCAGTGGTCAGTTGTTAGCGGTCAGTCGTGGGTGGGCAAGGATAAGTTAGATGCCATCGCAGGCATCTTTACCACCATCAATGACGTGAGTCGCGTTCCAAAATCCGAACGGCATTTTGAGGATACACAGACAGCGTTGAACATCCGCTTCCGAACCGAATTACCTCAACTCAACTTAACGGGTTGAGGTGTTTTTTTTCACTTGCGAGTTTTTCTAGATATCACGCAACAACGTAGAGAAAAACAAAAATGAGATTTATCGATCCCCATGTTCACGTTTGGAAAAACGATTCCCGATTCCCTTGGGCGGTAGAGACAACCAACCCACCCATTGATGACGCTACGCCAGAGATGTTGATCGAATTGATGGCGGCGAACGGTATTGAGAGGACCGCATTGGTACAGTCAATTCACTATCGTTGGGACAACAGCTATACTGCACATGCGATGAAAACTTATCCGGATAAATTTATGGGCGTCTGTCGTGTAAACCCTAAAGACCCTGATGCGCCTGATCATCTTAGTTACTGGACAGAAGAATTCGGTTTCCATGGCGTGCGTTTGAGTCCAGCCGCGGGCGCTACTGGCGCCTGGTACAGAGGTGAGTTAACGGAGAGAATCTTTAATCGCGCTGAAGAACTAGGTGTTCCGATGTTGCTTGTCACCAAAAAACACGGATCAGAAAATGCCGCACCAGATCGATTGCCAGAGTTGGCGAAAATCTTAGAGCGTCACAGCGACCTTAACATGGTCGTCGATCACATGGCGGACTGTGCCATTGATCGACCGGATCATTTGCACCATCTGCTGAATCTAGCAGTATTTCCGAAAGTACATGTGAAAATTAGTCACACCTGGTGGCTTTCGAAGACCTCTTATCCTTGGGTTGATACGCACGATATGGTAAAAAAGGTATACCACACGTTCGGTGGACGGCGGATTATGTGGGCGACGGATTGGCCGGTTTGTCTGAACGCTGCCACTTATCCGCAGACGTTGTCTGTCGTGCGAGACGAAATGGACTTCTTCACACCAGAGGATTTGGAATGGATCTTGGGAAAAACCGCTCTTCAGATTTGGAAATTTCCGGAATCGGAATGAGTTCTAGCAATGCGTCGTACAAAGGAACTTTGCTTCCCGCCGTCATCAGGGGAATCATAGATATTGATGTGGGTATTAGTTTCCGCTTAGGTTGATTCATCCAATCGCTGAGAAGCCGATTGTAATGAACAGTTATGCAAGGAATCAATTGCCTCTTCAGCCATACCAAATCAATCGTTGGTGTTGTTCACCTACCCCCACTGCTTGGTAGTCCGGGTCCGACATCCCCATTAAGTAACATTCGAGCGCGTGCATTGGCTGACGCTAGAGCGCTGATTGACAATGGAATTGACGGGATTATCATTGAAAACTACGGAGATGCGCCGTTTTTTCCGGATCGTGTAGAAGCACCCACCGTTGCGACTATGGCAATCATTATCAACGAACTTCGAGACCGCCATCCCGAGATACCCATTGGGGTAAATGTTTTACGCAATGACGCCAAATCTGCATTAGCAATTGCGACAGTGACAAACGCAGTTTTTATCCGCATTAACGTACATACTGGCGCAATGCTCACGGATCAAGGTGTTTTGCAAGGGAAGGCACATGAAACCGTGCGCTATCGATCTGTCCTCAGAAGTGATGTCAAGATTTTCGCCGATGTGGCTGTCAAGCACGCGGTACCACTTGGGCAAATCAACCTGGCTTCTATCGCACAAGATACCTACTATCGCGGGCTTGCCGATGCCTTAATCGTCACAGGTGCAGGGACAGGCGAGAGCACGGATCTCAAGCAGTTGAAAATCGTCAAGGATGCAGTTCCTCAATCGAAGGCATTCGTTGGGAGTGGTGTCACAGTCAACAATCTTGTTGAGACCCTGCAGTGTGCAGATGGTGTCATCGTCGGCACTTCAATTAAACGCGATGGTGTGACAACGAACGAAGTGGACCCCAATCGCGTGCGGGCAATGATTAAAGCCCGCGGGGCATAAGTTTTCTGTGCCCGCTACACAAAACTAGCCGTTGCCTACGATGTAGTTGATAGAACGAGGAATTGTTAGCCATGACACGGCAACGAAGGTTTTATGATTAAAGGCAATTCCGAAGTGCCTTTTACATCGCTCCAAAAAGAACCGAAGCGATACATTCCTGCGTATTCTTATGAGCCACTACTCCTCAACAGCATCGTGGTTGGGTTGGAAGGGGAAGCGAAATTACCGCGGTATTATCACCGATTCATACATGAACGAAGGGCATGTCACACCGAACGTCTGGGCACGGTGGGAGTAGCCATACCGTAAGCACAAGAGAAGCAATTTACGTCTATAACAGAGTTTTCATGCTTTTATGCTGAAGGCGACATCATGAAACTGACAGAACATAAGGTGAATTTCTTCAATACTTTCGGTTATCTCGCAATACCGGGTATGTTTTCGCCAAGCGAGATAGAATGGATTACCGAAGAATTTGAGATTACGATTCAGGAATTCGGCGGTGGTAAAGACCATGATGGAACACGCCGTACAATGTTCGGCGGTCCGATTGAGCATCGGCCTCGGCTCTGTACCCTGCTTGATGATGAACGTATCAAAGAACTTATCGGCGGTGTGCTCGGCGAAGATTTCAACTATTCTGGCGGTGACGGGAACTATTACACCGGAGACACCGGTTGGCATCCGGATGGAAGTTGGGGACGACTCTTCGCCTGTAAGGTGGCGTTTTATCTTGATCCGCTGACGAAAGACACAGGATGCTTACGCTTCATTCCGGGCAGCCAAAACCCTGCACACTTTGTCAGAGCAGGAAAGATAGATCCGAACCAATCGGAGGCACTGTATGGTATCTCGCCGCGCAACTTCCCAACGAGCATTGCATTGGAAAGCACACCCGGTGATGTTGTGATTTTCAATCACGATACCTATCACGCAACATTTGGCGGTTGCACCCGGCGGCGGATGTTTACGATGAATTGCACACAACATTGCACATCCGCCCCGGATTTAGAGACGCTGCATCAGTACCTGAGCGTCCATTCCGCAGGCGGGTATAAAATTGAGACAGGCGCGGGGATGTTCTTTCCTACGATGGTTGACACTGCCGACGCGAAACGGCAAATCCATCTCCAGCAATGTAGTGACATTCATGACGAACTGTTTCCACAATACGCTCGGCGTTCTTAGGATACGACATTTCAGGGTCTTTATCTGAATCGGGGAGGTGGGCAGACCTTACCAGCGGCGGTGGAGTGGGTATCGCGAGCAAAGTTCGCTCCTACAGCGATGTGTTCGGATTCGGAGATTCCTTCTACAAGAGAACTGTATGCTTCTGGCTCTAACGATATTTCGGTTGCAATTTCCGCTATTCGGTATGGAATTCGTTACCACCGATGCAGACACCGACTTTACAGACTATACATTCTCCGACGTGTACCGTAAAATTGCACGGTTGTTCAGGGGAAAAATTCGAAAATGGCAAAACTCAAAAGAGACCAGAGGCGCGGATTGTGTGGATTCGTGCTCTCAAGCCAGGATTAGCCAAGATTCAAACTGGTATAGCAAAACGGTGCCCGTCTTGGTTCGCATAAGCAGTAACCGTCGCATTCGCCTGTCGCCTGCCTTTTAGCTTTTCTAGGATTTCTTCCAACCGCTGCGCCGGAATTGTACACGTCATCTCGTCAGGTGACATACCCGTTCGTACTCGGCTCAAGATGCAACCTGTACTTATCGCGATCCTTTTTTGTTCCTTAGAGATTGGAATGATATGACATTGTGGTTTATTAACAATTGCCACGTCATTGAATGCGTCATGAATGACCATAGCTTGAAAAGCGCTAATCCGCAAGAGTATCACGTCAGGATTAACAGTTGTGTCCCCTAAGGGGCAATAGGTAATGTAGTTGTAGCGCTGTTTCACAAATGGAAGTTGAATTGCTTCTTCCGCAGACACCCACCCGGAGTTTACGAGCCCCTGAACATCTTCATTGTCCATGACATCTTCCAGCGTTTTCAATCCATGCGTGACACTTCCAACACTGCAATTGTAGTGGTCCTCGGGCTCAGTCGTAAGAGCCTTTTCGGTAGCCTTCATCCAAAACACGCACCCGGCTGGAACTTTACCCGTTCTACCATCGGATGTAGGTTCTGGCATCTGACCTTCGTATAACGGTGCATCTTTGGGCGCTTCATGAGAAAATGTAATTGCTATGGGGGAGTGTTTCAAGCCGAGTTCTCGATTTAATTCTTTGGCTAAGGTCGTCCAGTTTTGTTTCGCCATTCAAATCTTCCTCCCTTTTGAAGTATTCACTTGACCATCCATGAGGACCGCATCATCATATGAGTGTATCACCGGCATACTGAGAAAGTCAAGCACAAAGATGGTTACATTTCCCAAATTTGCTAACATTTAGAGAAGCGCCCATTTCCCCTTGAATAAGTTGCGTTGTAAAGAATCTACGGAGGGGGTTTCCCTATTGAAAGTCGATCTTGACCGGATCGGCATTCAATGCTATAATTCCTCTGGAAATTTAAATATGCTGAAGTTTTCGTTTCTGTACAGCAAGAAGTTATGCAAAGAGGGGATGATATGCACATCAGAACGAATCCAATGAAACAGAAACTCCAGAACGGCGCGACTGTCTTCGGCGTAGGGGCGCGACTGCCTGAACCGGGAATCGTGGAGATACTTGGCTACGCGGGCTTGGATTACGTCCGAATTGATGGTGAACATGGTTCGATTAGTTGGACGGAGATGGAACGGATGATTCTCGCTGCCTATGCGGTTGGCATAACACCAATTGTTCGCATTCATGAAAATAACGCAGCAATGATTATGCGGGCACTTGACCTTGGTGCGATGGGAATTCTTGTGCCGCACTGCCGCAACGCGGAAGATGCGCAGCAGATTGTCAATGGGGCGCTCTACCCACCGCAGGGGAAGCGCGGCGTTGGCCCGGGCAGGGGAATTAAGTTCGGGGCAGTATCGACGGAGGATTATTATGCGAACATCAACGATGAAGTCGTTGTCGCCGCTATGATTGAGGACGCCGAAGCCATTGAAAATATCAACGAAATTGTGGAAGTTAAAGGGATTGATGTTCTGAATCTAGGTACAAGCGATCTCGCCGCCTCACTAGGTGTGACAGGACAGACGTCACACCCAAAGGTTATCGAGGCATCTGAGATAGTGCTGACTGCTGCGACGCGAAAGGGTATTGCCGTGGGGTGTCCAGCACGCACTGTCGAGGAGGGACTTCAAGTCATGAAACGGGGATTCCGCGCATTAAGCTGTGGCAACGCGGAGACATTTCTGTTGAGAAGTGTCCAGCAACATTTGCAGGCGCTACAGCGCTGAGGTGAATAAACGTGAAAGCAAGAAGGAAGTCTTAGAGAAGGTTGATGTGCATGCCAACTGTCCTTGTTCCATAAAAAAGTGGTATCATCATGAAAAAAATCCGACGCGCATTAATCAGTGTTTACGATAAGACGGACCTACGTAGTCTCGCAAAATCCCTTGTCCAGAAAGATGTGGAGATTCTTTCTACGGGTGGTACCGCCAAGCAACTTCATGAGCTAGGGATTGAAATTCGTGAGGTTTCCGATCACACGGGTTTTCCTGAAATGCTCAATGGGCGCGTGAAAACCCTCCATCCGAAAATCCATGGGGGATTGCTTGCCATTCGGGATAATTCTGAGCACATCGCCGCGACTTCAGCACACGGGATTGGATTGATAGATCTCGTTGCTTGCAATCTCTATCCGTTTGAAGCAACAATTGCGAAGGAAGGCGTCGATCTCACCGAAGTGATTGAAAACATCGACATCGGTGGCCCAGCAATGATTCGATCCGCTGCCAAGAATTATCGAGATGTTGCTGTGCTCAGCAATCCAAACCAGTATGCTGACACCATTGTTGAGTTGGAGACGAATGACGGTTGTCTTTCGGAGGAAACTCGATTTCGATTAGCAAAAGCTGCATTTGCTCATACCACTCACTACGATGCGGTCATTTCCCGCTACCTTGCCAATTTGGAGACGCCTCATGGTGAATTTCCTGAAATCCTCGATTTTCGCTACGAAAAAGCCCAGACGCTTCGGTACGGTGAGAATCCCCACCAAGCGGCGGCTTTCTATCGCGCGCACATCTCCCCTGAACCGTGCGCAGCTTGGGCGAACCAACTCAGTGGTCAGGAACTTTCTTATAATAATATCCTTGATTTAGAAGCAGCAATAGAAATTGTTAAGGATTTCGCCGATCCTGCCTGCGCGATTATCAAGCACAACAATCCATGTGGATTGGCAACTGCCTCAAATCTAGTAGGTGCGTTCATTGATGCTCTCGATTGCGATCGACTCTCCGCTTTTGGCTGTGTCATCGGTTTTAACCGCAAAGTTGATTTAGAGGCGGCAAACACGATTCGTGAGGCGGCAAAGGCGGGGATTAAGGTTGAAGCAATCATCGCGCCAAGCTATACCGAGAGAGCGTTGAAAACCCTTTCCCGCGTGAAACACCGACGAATCTTAGAAACGAACGAATTATCATATAATCCGACCATTAAGCAGATTCGAAACGTCATCGGAGGGGGGCTCCTCCAGAGTCGGGATTTGTACGACATTACGCCAAATAGCCTGCAGGTTGTTACGAAGCGCCAACCAACAGATGCTGAGATTAAATCCCTGCTGTTTGCGTGGAAAGCATGCAAGCACGTCAAGTCCAATTGTGTCCTGCTTGCCCAAGGAACCAAGACTGTTGGAATCGGTGCTGGACAGATGAGCCGTGTCGATGCAAGTATCATCGCTGTCCGGAAGGCTGGGGCAGAGCGGGCGAAAGGGGCTTTACTTGCATCAGACGCCTATATCCCATTTCCAGACAATATTGAAGTAGCCGGCGAAGCAGGAGTTCGTGCGATTATTCAGCCCGGAGGTTCAACAGGGGATGCGTCGGTAATTGAAGCTGCAGATCGCTATGGTATAGCAATGGTCTTCACAGGCGTGCGGCATTTTCGACATTAGATGAGCGGTCGTACAAGTTTCGTGGCGAAGTATCAATCTTAATGAACACCGGAATTGAGAATGTGCTCAGAGTTGAAGGACCAGCCGAATGGACGTTTTAAAATCGACAGTTTCTTCTTTTTGTGTACCCCCAACAATTATCACCGGTATTGATGCATCAATGCAGGTTGGCGAACAAGCCCAACGCTTACGAGCGAACACAGCGTTGGTTGTTACCGATCCAGGGATTGCTAAAATCGGCTACGCCGATCAGCTCGTGAGACAGCTTAACACTGCTGGGATTGACGTCTCGCTCTTCGCAGACGTGACACCCGATCCGACGCTGCAGAATGTGAACGATGGCTTGCGGCAATATCGCGAGGATGGGTGCGATCTCATCGTTAGCATCGGCGGTGGCAGTGCAATCGACTGCGGGAAAGCAATCGCCGTGAGGTTGACCAACGATGGTGAACTGGCGGATTACATGGGTGTCGACAAAATCCCCAATCTTGGTGCACCCTTAATTGCCATCCCTACTACAGCAGGTACCGGCAGCGAGGTTACGAAAGTCACAGTAATCACCGATACAGATTGCAATGTGAAGATGATGCTTAGCAGCCCATGTCTGCTGGCGCGAGTTGCACTTGTGGATCCGCTGTTGTCACTAACGACGCCTCCTCACTTGACCTGTGCTGTTGGCGTTGACGCGCTGACGCACGCTATCGAAGCCTACATCTCCAAACGTGCCCAGCCGATGACTGATGCGCTAGCATTGAAGGCGATTCGGATGATTACCGGTTCAATTCGTCAAGCGTGGGGAGATGGCAACAACATTGAGGCGCGGACAGAGATGATGATCGGAGCCTCCATTGCTGGGATGGCGTTCAGCAATTCTTCCGTTGCGTTAGTACACGGGATGTCCCGGCCAATCGGCGCCTACTTTCATATTCATCACGGTTTATCAAATGCTGTTTTGCTACTTGATTTAATGGAATACAGCTTAGTTGGTTCCCCTGTGCGCTTCGCCCATATCGCTAGCGCGATGGAGGAGCCGATTGAAGGTTTATCAATGATGCGGCAGGCTGATTGCGCAGTTGCTGCGGTTGAGCGATTGATTAACGATATTCAGATGCCACGCCTAGGCGAAATCGGCATAGATCGGGATGAGTTTGAGGCTGTAGTTGAACAGATGGCCTCAGACGCCATTGCTAGTAGAAGCCCTGCCAATAACCCGCGTCAAGCTACACATGAGGAGATTGTTGCTTTATACCGAAAGTGCTTCGCGCCTTATAGAACTTGAGAGGATTCGCGGGGACTTTCCGATGGTATTGAGGACAGCACAAGAGAATTGCCGTCTGCAATCAAGGGACATTCCGATTTTATGTCAGAATCATTAGAGATGAAAGAGTTTGTAGAAGATTTAAACCGTCCTAACATTATTCGTTACGTTTTAGGATACACCGCTAGTGCTTGAGTCCACTGCTTCAGGTCGGAGACACGCTGGGCCGAATCAGTCGAGATTTCGAGAGGACGACCGCGCGTATCCACAACCAATCCAACAATTCCTCCGCTAACTTCAACTTCGACGGCATTGCCACGTCCTGCACCCATATCAAAACGGCGTTCCGGTTGGACTGTCACTTTTGCTTTCTCCCCTGCGTTGAGTGGATATAAACGCAGTGCGCCAAATGGTACAGCTTCTGACAAATTACCTTTACCGGGGAGATTTGTGGTCATCGTCACACAAGATTCCTCTCTTCTTGCTTTGCCAACCGGTGCAATGCAAGTCCCAAGGTGGATGAGACAATCACGCTCAAATACCTGCGTAGCAGCCTCTGTGTTGACTTGTGCCAATACGCCAAGCTGCGGCATCATGAAAATGCTGTCAACAGCGAGGTGAGTGATTCCTTCAGGTTGGAAAGCGTCAATCATCATCAACATCGCCTGATGGCGGCGCGGCGCATGGGAGAGCACACCACCACTTCCGATGATTAAATCCAAAGATAACATATCCACAAGCGTTTCGCCTGTTTCGGTTTGAGAGAACGCTTCGGAAATTGTGCGCTGTTGCTGTACACCTCGCAATTCGACGGCAAGACGTTTATGTTGGTCAAACGCTAACCGCAGTGCTTCACGGGCAATGGCTTGCTCAATAATCAACTCTTGGAGTGTTTGGGGGATAGTCGTCGGACGGATGGTTTTGTTCTTGATTCGGTTGCCTAAATCACCCGCGTCAATGTTAAACGGCGTCCAGCGTAAAATATTCTCCATTCCGGCTTCCGCAAGCACATTGGAAACGCTATAGCTCATCCCAAGATTTGCACTCACCGTTCGGTTGAAGACGGCTTCGTTCTGGTGGTTTTCAAATACGGAAAACACGTCTGTGGTGGCGCCGCCAATATCGACTCCCACCACTTGAATTCCCTGCTGTGCTGCAATCGTCTGGATGATTGCGCCGACGGCTCCAGGTGTTGGCATAATCGGCTCGTCTGTCCAAGACATCAGTTTTTTATAGCCAGGGGCATGTGCCATGACGTGTTCAAGGAACTGACTCTGAATCTTTAAACGGGTCGGCATCAGATTCTCCCGTTCAAGCACCGGGCGTAGATTATCGACATCCTCAAGCGCCATATCATCCCCAAGCCTTTCACGGACGAGGTCACGTGCATCCTTGTTCCCTGCAAAGATGACCGGCAGTTTGTAGTCTAGTCCTAAACGCGGTTTCGGACTGGCAGCAGCGATAATCTCCGCTAGCTCCGCGACATGAGACGTTGTGCCACCATCGACCCCACCTGAAAGGAGAAGCATATCGGGACGGAGATGGCGGATGCGTTCAATCCGTTCATGGGGCAATCGTTTGTCGTTAGAAGCAATCGTATCCATGACAATCGCCCCGGCGCCGAGTGCAGCTCGCTCCGCGCTCTCCGCTGTGAGGTTGAGAACCACACCTGCTACCATCATTTGTAGCCCGCCTCCTGCACTGCTTGTCGATATATACAGATCGACACCTGCATCCTCTTGCTGTGGTTTGATGAGCTGTCCATCGTTTAGGAGCTTACGTCCGGCGAGTTCCTCAACCTCTGTAACTGCGTTGATTACGCCGGTTGTAACGTCCTCAACCGGTGCCTCAACGGTTGTGGGCGCTTCACCACGAACAACAAGATGATATTCATCGTCCCGCTTCTCGATTAGGATTGCTTTTGTGGTTGTGCTACCGCAATCTGTTGCGAGGATTGAACGCATCCCGTGTGGCTGATTCGGCATACTATTTCTCCTCTCCATCTAAATCTTCAATTAATCGAATCAGTAACTCAACGTTTGAGTCTTTCTCAATGACTAATGCAAATTTCTGGAATTCGGTTGTATTGAAAATCGATTGCACAAACGGATTCAGTGCAATAAGTGCTTGACTTCCAAGAAAGTTGAGGGGCTTACACATCTCAAGAAACAGAATTGCCGGCGCGGTTAACCGGCGCTTTACCACCTGTATTGCGACCTTCTCAAGGAGTTCTCGCTGTTCGTGTTGGGGAATTTCATCAAGAATCAATGGGGGATTTGTGTTTTCATTCATCATTACTCGGCCCGCTTCAGCATTCAGAAAAGTCGATCTGTCTTTTTTCCGCTTGACACTCCTTGCGAGTGAAAGTAAGATATTGCTCTTTATCGCTACTGGAACTACAAACAATGGTACAAGTGGAGACAGAGTTGGGAGAATATTTCTTTCGCTTTTATCTCACATAACCTGACCTCATGGACCGAATTATTGAACAACTGTCTGTAAGCCTTCTTCCCGCTGACTGGATTATCATTGCCTATCTGGGGCTGACCAGCGTATTGATTCTCGGCCGTCGCAAAAACCTACCACGTTGGTATCTATATCTTCTGACTCATACAACCCTAATTCTTGCAATATTCTGGCTCAGTTTAACGAGTGACTACTTACCCTTTTTATTTCGTTTCTTGCGCGAATGGTATCCCCTCGCGACCATTCCGTTATTTTACTGGGGAGTGTCGCCGCTCACCCAGATGGTTTTCCGGGGATACTTTGATGATGAGGTGATAAGGTGGGAAGATCGGTTTTTTAAGGGGCAACCCAGCATTTATCTGAGTAAATTTTTTCCGAAGATTGCACTCTCAGAGGTTCTACACTTGTGTTATTTCAGTTATTACGCAATTGTACTATCCCTCGCGGCGATGCTTTACATCCAAGGTAGATATGACGCATTCCGTGAGGTTGTCTTCGCCGAAATTCTTACCTTCAATGTATGCCTCATCTGTTATATATTTTTGCCAGTCGCAGGACCGCGGTACGTGTTGGAGAAGATTAACGGGCGACTTGCTAATGGTCTTTTTCATAGGCTCACACACACTATCGTCTCGCTCGGTTCGTCTAAGGGCACGGCATTTCCGAGTTCACATACTGCGATTGCCGTAATCGTGCTGCTTTATGCAATGCGATATGATACGTTCGCATTTATTATCTTGTGCCCATTCTGTGTTGGACTAGTCATCGGAACCGTGTACGGGCGGTTTCATTACGCAGTAGATGCAATTGCTGGAACAGTTTTGGCGAGTGTTATCTTTGGAATTGCTACGACTCTTTATCGGCTGCTATCATAATATTGGGGGATGGCAGCCAATCCGACAAAACTGCGGATGGGGGAACCTCGCTTCCGTAGGGGTTGCAATCGCCACAATTGCTGACGGCATTCAGGCGTCAATGAGATTATACGGTTGAATTTGGAAGATGTAAAGAGAAAAAACGCCTAGGGTTTTTCGTGTCGGAATTTGCCTCGCAGGACAAAAATAGATAGGGGTAAGTTCACTGATCCAGTTTTCCGGGGTCTCGCGATGAAAAGGACAACGGCGATTCTTCACCGGTGCATTATGCGAGAGCCGTACTTGCAGAATGGGACGCATCAATCGGTTCAAACTTTCAGTTCCCTTGTCATCGGGTGGGTGATTCGCTATTATACACGGGAGAGGTATGAGGTCAAGCGAGAAATGGAGTCTTGTATCACAGGAGCAATTGACACAACTGGACGAGTGTGGTATGCTTACGGCATTGCAATCGGTGAGGGAATGTGACGGTTGCTAAGCCCGGCAGCCACCCCCATCAACTTTCACATGGTGACGATTGCAAAATTGCGAATCCCCAAACTAACAATTCATGCAGTCAATCTGAGCAGATAGATAGCCAGTCTGGGCGGGTGCATAGTCAAATGAATCATTTACCTGAACAGGTGGATAGTAAGAACAATTCAGCGATTCGCAACGGTTAGTATGGCAGAAGGCGGGTTTTTGCCTCCGCGTCGATAACAGGGGTAGGCGTTTTTTTTTCTGCTTCCCGCTTCCGTCGCCAATCGTAGTGCATAAAGGCGTGGATATTAAGGGAAGTAGTATGTTTATGAAAATGAATCTAGTAACAGAGCAATCTCTACATGGGAGAAAAACGGATGGAATTCCACTGGATCAATAGCAATGAAAAACATTATAAGGGTGCTTATAAGAGGTGGCTACGCAATGGTTTTGCGGCCACGTATGGTTCTCTGGAGCCTTATGGTAAATTGCTGAAGGATTTTAATCCGGGCGATATATTATTCATGTATGTCAAGAGGACGGGTATCATGGCTGTGGGAAAGGTCATGGAAAAATGGAACGGTCGGACTCACTTTAATCCAGACCCCGACCAAAGGACTGAAGTAAAACACAAATATAGAATCCCGGTCAGATGGGAGATTATCCTTCCTGAAGGCGATTGTGTGCCGTATGACGAAGCGCTACACATTTTAGAGAAGGGCAACATTCAAAGAACGACTGCCCATCTCAACCGAGAATTGGGCGAGAAACTTTATAATCACATTAAGAGGATGGATTAGAGGCTTAAATCTGAAACCTGTTGCGAGATGAAAGGAGTAAGCCTGTGAGGACGTATGAAGTAATTGTCGCTCCGTTCCTTTTCTTTGTCACTATGCTCAATCTTGTTGGGCATTTCAACACTGATAGTAGGCCTATTTATGGATTGGTGATGATCGTAGTTTTGATGCTAATTACCTCTATCCATTGCACCCTGTTATTCAAAACCTACATGAAAATACTAACAGAGCGACTCGACGGGCTAGATGACAAATTGAACCGCCTCCTTGATGACAAGGGGATTGAAAAGAGAAAACAATAAGTTCAGCTAATGTCTGTACCACGATGTTTGTGGCAGGCGTAATAACCGCAAGTCTAATTCGGATATTGGGCTAATTTTAGCCTACACAAAAATTTTCAAACAAAGGAGAACCTTATGAAATTCGGTCAGAAGTTGGGGTATATTGGTTTTGGTGCGCTGTTGATGTTGATAAGCATGATGGCGTCGAGTGTTTTGATGCCGAGCCTTGTTGCGCAACGGGATAAGTTCGGGGAGATTGAGTGTACGGGTTTAAGTGTAGTGAACGCGAATGGGAAAATAAGGATTCTGTTAGGAGCAGGGGAAGGCGGTGGAGGGCTCCGCGTCATGGGGGACGGTGGCAAGTCGGTAGTCATAGAAACCGGGGGCGTTGGGCCAAATGTACGCCTGCAATCCTTTCCTAAGGGAAACACCGTAGTCTTAAGTACCGGGGAACGTTCGATCGCTATCGTTAATAAACTCGCTGAAGTGGCAGCGGAGGTTGGTGTTGATGAATATAACGAGGGGTATGTTCGGGTAAACAACACGATTGGGAAAGTGCGTGCGCTCATGGCTGTCGATCAAGACGGCAAGGGTGTCATCTCGACATACGACAAAAACGGCTATAGGCAGTAGGCGCAATAAAAACCGGGGTTGGGAGCCCTCGGCGTAACCTTTACAAGTACAAAGAGGTTTACAATGGTAAAATAGGAGGTTATAAATAAAATGAAAACCACAATTAAGTCGCGGTTTTATCTCAGACGCGGAATTAAGCAGATGCAGAACGAGGAATACATTGATTCTATAAATAGTTTCAATAAGGCAATACGCTTAAAACCGGATGCGCGTGCTTATTATTTTCGAGGACTGGTCAAATGCCAATGTA
Organism: Candidatus Poribacteria bacterium; assembly: GCA_965198175.1. Taxonomy (GTDB): domain Bacteria; phylum Poribacteria; class WGA-4E; order WGA-4E; family PCPOR2b; genus JAPPKS01. The sequence goes on along the minus strand of OZ240245.1, from coordinate 2,803,509 downwards.
GTGTATTCGGTGATGGTATAAAAGATCTTGACGAGGCGATACGTTTGAAACCTGATTTCACCGCCGCCTACGAGGTTGGGGATATAGCAATTTAACCGATCTTGACAAATCGTTTAATTTTGATTCTGATGAAGATAATGGGGAAGAATATACACCACCACAATCATTTGGAGATTTTTTGCAACGACTACACAACAAGAACGAGCAATTGAGGGATGATAACCCTAGCATATATCACTTAGCACAAGGCGGAGCAAAATATCTGTCGCAAGAATATGAAGACTCGATAGCCCATTTTAATACCGCAATCCAACTTAACCCAGCTTATACAGAAGCCTATGCTGCTCGTGGTGGTACAAACCTCCAATTGAGCAAATTCGCTGAAGCTATAGCAGATTGTGATGCAGCGTGCGCTTACAACCTCCAGATAACACTGGTGGTTTTCGGAATTCGGTTTATGGTGTTCGCGGACAAGCCAAGGCAAATCTAATGTAATTCGAGGCAGCTATAGCGGATTTTGACGAAGCTATACGTTGGGATCCGAATGATGCTTATGCTTATTTCTACCGAGGCGCGTCAAAATGTGCCGTAGAACCTACAAGCGAAGCCATTAAAGACTTAGATAAAGCGATGGAACTCGCCCAAAAGAAAGATAATACTGAGGATCTACAAACAAAGATTCGTGCAGCTAGGGCAATTTTTGGGCCTAAATAATAGAGACGCAAAGAGGAAGATAGCGACGCTAATCAAGCTGTTGTACACGTCACCCATGCATACGAGGAGAAGGATTAATACTTATGGCAAACCCGTGGCTCTATTACATTTTACGGACTTCAAGATAACGCTATACCGAGTTGTACCCAGGCACTATTAAACTTTTGCGAGACGATAGAAAAAGTTCATAACGACTCATTTAAAAGTGCTGTAATAGGCCAGTCATTTTTCTCAAATGAACCTAAATCGTCCGCTGGTCGTGATTTTAAGCAAATCAATCAAACAGACATTTATGTCAATGTTCACGGTAGTGCTGATGAGCTTATCAAACGGATAAAAATAGTTGCGCCATTGTTTGGGTACGCTGTGATATGTGAAAAGATTGATGACACGTACAAGATCATTGTTGAAAAGCAGGATTAACGAACATGCCCATTAACTGGACAGAACGTCTCAAGGAAGTGATTTCCTACCCGTGTTGTAATTATCGCCCCTTTGTTTGCCGAAATGAGGAAAACGGCTTTCCGGACTCACATGACGTTATCATAATCGGGGAGGACGAAAAGACGAAACTTGACACGAATTGGTGGGATTTCTGGAACCCAGAATCGGGATTCGACTACAAACGCTTTGAAACGTATTATTTGGAATACCGCCGCAAAATAGGGGAGTCGGGGGAGTCTCGCACGAGAACTTGTCTCGATCTAATCCACGCAGACGATATCAACGCGGTCGAGACAAACACATCTCACGCAAAGGTCGTGAAACTCCTAATAGAAAATATGCCACTGAAAGCGATTGTTGCCTACGGCGTCCCAGCGAAGACATTGGTGAGTGACTTCCAATCTCAACGGGTTATCACTCTCCCTGACGAAAGAATCATTCGCGAGAAGCATTTCAGTCGTGGTTTTAGTTATAGAGGTAGGGATTCAGACCTTGAGAGACTCTGCGAAAAAATTAAGCTGATCCTCTGAGTTTAGTATGAGCGAGAGCGGCGAGTTTTTGAAGTCTGCCTATCACTTATTTCCTAGTCGGGGGATTCAAACGGCAATTTCCCCGGTTGGGGCATAAGCGAAAGCGGCGGCATTTTTGCCGGGGTGGGGTAACGGTATCCCTCACTTCCTTGCTGTAGGTGTGGCGTCTCGGCATGTTCCTCAAGATGCGGTCAACCTCTTCCTTCCGACTTTCACGAATCAAGACTTCGGCAGTGTCAGTTGAGAGGGAGGCGCTTCAGTTGACGGTGGGCGTATGTTTTCACAGGAAAAGGAATACATTCAAGGCTTACAATATCCCAAGTGTTGGACGGATTCGTTGTAAGACGGGCAGCACATTACTTCGGTTTTGTCGATCAATCGTTCTTCTCTGACGAGTCAACTTAATTCTATATACGCCCCGAAACGGTCAAGGATGGAATTCAACAACGACTTGGCGGACTGTTACCCCCAAGCTGGACGATGATTGGTTGTCTGCTGGATGTAGTCGGCTGTTCTGCGGAGTTCTTTTTTTGTTTTTCTTCCGCTTTACGCTTCGCAATATCCCGAGCAATATATTCGATTCCCCAAGCCCCCTTTTTAAGACGTTTCAAAACAAATTCGCCCTCCATTCGCCTATTTTTATAGTCGAGTAGATTCCTCAAAACCCAGTAAACATCCGACGAAGAATACTGAAGATAATTTTGAGTAGATCGCTCCCCAACAAAATCCAGGGATAGCACAACAATTTCGATTATTTCCTGCGCTGTATGGGTTTTATCGGAATCTAACTGAATTGTCAGCATTGTTCTGGTGTGGAAACGCCGGTAAGTTCCTGTTGAAAGTTCGATATAAATGTTCAGAATAAAAACTAGCAACAATGCCTCACTTATAGGGTATAATTTTAGGTGCTATCGTTTACTTTAACGGTGGGCATACGCGCAGGTTGTGCATCGAATCGAACATCTTTTTTGGTACTATTCCGGACTTGAATCAGTTGAGCAGCAATGCTCACAGCGATCTCGGGCACAGTCTTGGAATCAATATCCAATCCAATCGGTGCGTAAACTTGAGACAACGTTTCTTCGGAGACGCCAAGGTCAAGCAAATCATCGAAAATGAGCTTTATCTTTCTGCGGCTACCAATTAAACCAACATAACATGCATGAGACTCCACGACACTATAGAGCGCCTCTTCGTCGTGCCGATGCCCACGAGTTACAATAACAACGTAGGTCATGTGATCAATAGGGAATTTCCGCAACTCTTCCGCGATGTCGCCGATGACAATCTGGTCGGCTTCGGGCAATCGTTCTTTTGAAGCGAAATCAGGACGATCATCAACGATTACAATATCAAAATCGAGCCACTCCCCGAGATGGCAAAGCGCTTGCCCAACGTGCCCAGCTCCAGCGATGAGCAACGTTGGACGGGGTTGCACTGGATCCATGAAAACCCAGACATTGCCCGCTTTCCAGCGAAAAACACGTGGCGAGTTTTGCACTAGGACTTCCGTCGATTCACTTTGGATGGATGCTTCTAAATCGGTGTTTCCCAGTAATCCAATGCGATTGCCATTTGCTGCGGCGATCATTTTCATGCCGACTTTGATCTCGTTAATCTCGCTTTTTACAACCGTAGCGAAAACATGCGGAACTTTCTGGTCAATCAATTCTTCCAAACAGGTGAACATGAACGCCTCATCTTTGCTCTTGGGCAAATCAATGAAAATTCTCATGTTTCCTCCGCAAATGAGTCCATCGTCCCAACCATAGTCACTATCCAGTCGGAATTCAAGCAGACGCGGGATTCCACCTTGCATTAAGCCAATGGCTTGCCGCCGCGCCTCTGCTTCTACACACCCACCGCCTAGCGTTCCAATATTCTGTAAATCTGGCAAAATTAACAACTTGGAGCCGGGTTTTTGTGGCGTAGACCCTTTCGATTCAACAACTGTACAGTAAGCGCTAATTTCATCAGCTTCAATCAATTCAGGAATTTTTCGATGTATTTCTCTCATTAATCATCCGTTCCATGTGGAAAATTCAATGAATTCGACCATAAAATATCTTGCGTAATGTGATACCATCCCGAACTTCAATCTCAACATCTTTTTCGCTCTAGCGTAGTTAAACTAGTTTTCGCTAAAAGCGTTGTTGTTCAGTTATGCTTCTAGCAACCAATTTAGTGAACTGTTCACGTTGGGAATTTGTCAGGTTTAATTGAACAATCTCATCGGCTCCATTCCTTCCAATTTTTGTCGGAACATTGAGATAAACCTCTAATGCCCCTACTTTAATCAGCGAGCTAACGTTCATAATCCTTTTCTTATCAACTGCAATCGCCGTAACTATTTGTGAAAGCGAGACAGATAGGTTATATGGATGATTTACGAGTGCTTGATTACGCTTATCATTTGCAACCTCCATAAGCTCACGAATCTGTCCTGTGTTGAGGAGTTGATTGACAGGTATACCGTTCACACAACAATATTGAAAGAGCGGGAAAACAGTTTCATCGTTTCCAATCACTAGTGTTGTAACATCCCGAACTGAGACGCCAAGTCTATCTGCAATCTGAACTTTCAGATTAGCATCTGCTATGTTTCCACAAAGTCCGATCACTTGTCTCGGCACTGCACCAAGTTCACGATAAATGACGAAAGCCAGAGTGGCCGCTGGTGGTATTGCAACCACGATTTTCGCGGCAGGCGCGTGCCGCTTGATGCCCAGGGCAAATTGGCGAACAAGGGCAGCATTTGCACTTCGTTGAGCCTGCGTCCAACTGAATCGAGACAATGATGGTAGTAGAATGATTATTTCGGATTCTACTAGTGCTGCAAGGTTATTAGCGGAAAGCACTTTAGTGTCAGATCCAACACTGGCAATGGCCGCCCGCAAGTCCTGGAGAACTCCACTAGAAACTCTTCTATTATTATCCACCAGCATAACCTCAGTAACAAGGCCTGGTTGGCAGATTGCCGAGGCAACAGGAAGTACAATATCGCCCTGACCGATGATGCTAACCTTCATCTTATTGATTGATTTACAAAATCGTTTCAGCGAGTGCGTGAAATTTCTCTTCTAGCATTTTCGCTTGTTCATTCATTTCAAATCTGTCACTAAACTTCGCTTCTACTAGTTGATCGTATCGCTCAGCATGTTCCAACAAGGCTTCAACATCTTTCTCATAACAGACAACTGAAACCAATACTTTCTCCTTGATTAACGTAGCCAATTTTTCTTCTGTAATTTGAGTCAACTCCCATCTCCATAACTTCTCAGCGATGTAATTTTTGAATCGGCCGAGTGTTTCTCCGGTGTATCCTGCTTCTTGGAGAGATTTCAGTTCTTGGATGAGATTCAATGCGACATCAAAAACATCTGCAGAAACGGGCTGGGCGGCCGAGGAACTTTCAAAATTCTTCCTATAATTCATCAACAACCGTCCAGCTGTCGAAATGGGGAGTTGGTTTTCAAGTAGAAATGCGCGTAGGTTTGTATAATCCTCTAGTGACTTTACGTTTTCTAACCAGGTTTCCGCGATGGGTGGCAACGCTTGCAAATCGAAATTCAGCACATGGTGTTGCCGAATTTGGTTCAGTTGCTGCGATTTGGGGTTGATTACTGTTTGAAGCAACGCTGACGGCGCGTCTGTATAAGGGGTCAGAAATGTTAAGATTTCGGTAATTTTAGACTTTTCTGATTCGATTGTTTCTACTAAGTCAGCGGCGGATGTAGATAGTTGCTTCTTTCGTCCCTTTTTCGCCTTAGCGACTTTGCTCTGGGATTTTGTGCTTGTCATTTGGGTTAACCGTTTTTCTAATTGTTCTTGATACGCTTCGAGTTTTTCGTATAGCAAGCAGAGCAAAGTGTCACTATGGATTTTAAGCATGGAAGGCGTTGAAATCTCTTGTAATCCGTGACCTGTTCTTTCGGATAGTGTTCGATCTAAATTGCGTTTTAAAGTTTTCAAATCTCTTTCATCACATACGACAACTTGTCCGTCAAGAACGAGATCGAACAATCTCTTCGCCGCTATCGGAGGACTCAAATTAATCTCGCAGATTGGCGGAAAATTTTTATAGATCCTTTCTCGAACAATGCCATCAGTCAATATCATCCACAATGTTGCATGGTGTTGCTGATTTTTGTAATGCGGTTCGGGCAGGTTCAGAATCCAGCGTTCAATTAAATGGAAGTTACTCTTGAGACGACTAAGTACACGTGCTAGTTCATCGTCCGAAATCTCAAAACCATCAAAGTCCGTCTTTTTCCGGATGGGAACCGTTCTCGACCTTCTACGATCTGCCGAAGTCTTGGCGGAGGATTTGGTGGAGAGCAGGATGTCGACCAAAGGTTCTAGGATGATATCAAACTGTTGTTTGTTTCGACTAGCAAGGTTGGCAATCTCCAGAAATTCCAACCATAAACCTCGAAGTCTTTCAATCTGTTTGGGATGGATGGATGGTTTCAGGCCGAAAAGATGCAAGCGATCTCGCACTGTTTTTTTCGTCCACTCGGGCAAGTGAACTTGATTAAGGACTTTACCATCTTCTAGCACCTGTAGTTCGATGGGCTTAATCTGTCCAGTTTGGATGAAGTGTTTTTCAAATACAAGATCATAGAACATCGCTGTCGCGCGGTCGAGGACTTGATTTGCCAACTTGTAACTAGCAAGAATAAGCTGCTTGAGTGTTGTTTGACGCAAATCCTGAAGTTGCCAATCTTGAACCATTGAATCAATGCTACCTTTGAGGCGATCTTTTTGGGAAGTAGCCACATTTGAATCAAAGTTTTCGCTAAAATATTCACCGAAAAAATCCATCAACTCAACCATACGGTTCTGCAATTCGTGGCTGGCAATTTCATCCCAAATTTTTTCGTAGATTCGCTGACTTGACTGAAGGCTTAGTGCTTGAATTCGACTATCAATTCGTCCCTGAAAATTCGCCATGATTTCGGATGCCCGCTGATTAGCTTTCGACACATAACAATCAATCTCCGATGAACAATGTGTAATCGCTTCTCGAATCTGTTCAGTAGGAGCATTGAAGGTCATCGCAACAAATTGAACTGTATCAGTATGCAAAGGATCGTAGATAGCGGCCGTGGGAAAAATTTCTATTTCTCTTGCACCTTGCTTCAAGCTAGAACAGGGAATATTTGATACAATATCTTCGGAGGACAATTCTCCATCGAAATAACCACTAAGCGCTAAACAGTAGTTAATATCAAGAAGGTCCGGATAGTGCTTAATATGTGTACGGTAAACAACTAGAACCTGGTCATACCCGTCTGTCCCAATCGCCTCGAACAACGCATCTTCATTCATATGAATCCGATGGATGTTCGTTTGCTCCGGAACAATCACATTGGCAGCGGCGGGAACTGGCAACTGTGATTGCGATAGAATATAACCTCCGATTTTTATGGTCGTCGGTATTGTCAACTCGACTTCTAAAATCTCAAGGGCTAATTCAGATAATGTGAGCGGCTTACCGAGATGCAAAACGGTAATGTCTTTGAGCACACCATCAGCAAAATCAATCATTTGTCGTGTATTCCGCTCAAGCTCCTGTACACTTTTCCGAACGCGGTCGTAATCATCGACCGCCTCCATAGCCACTTTTGCTTCATCAATCCAGGAAACCCACGCTCCCGGACGAGGCTTCATTTTAAGTGTGAGTTTCCCATCCTCTGAATCAAATCCTGGAAGGATTTTACCTTCTGAAGATTTTTTTGGGGTCCAGACCAACAGATATTTATTGTTTTTTGCGCTAAGCCCTATTCCAAAGGTATCCCCCCAATCCATTCGTCCCTCAACGCTAGATTTTATTTTGTCAGTTAAATTAAGAAGGGAAGCCGAACTAAAGTTTAACGATAATCCTTTCATTTGTACCGTATGTTGATATTTGTCCTCCACAGTATTATCCTACGCTATTATAATCTTTGGTGCTGGTAATTTGGTATATGATTCTCAGTAACATACTATTTGAGAACTGTTGACGAGGTGGATAGTTGTTGCGTTAATATGTAGAATGTCATTCATGATTTAGACGCAAAACATGCTAGGTTCTGTTGACATTTCAACAGAGTTAGACAGTGTGGAGACAAAGCTGGGAACTGAAAATCACAGATTCCTAACTTGCGAGACTAAGAATAGATACGACGCTACCATTCCATCTTCTTAATGAGACACTCAATCAGATACCTCCTCTTTCGATCCTGTTAAAAAATAGTTGGCAAAGCCATTGGTGGTCATTTGGGAGTCAGAATCATCGGTTTTCAAGGCATTTACCCCCAACTAGCCTCAATCGAAAACGGAGCCGAGCTTTTCAAATAGGCTCTTAGTATAGACATTGGTCATATTTTCTTAGTTCGACACGATGGCTGCGAGGCCATTCTCCATCGCTCAATTGCTTCGATAGCCAAGATAAAATCGGCCGAGTCGTACCTCCTTCGGGTAGGTTCGAGACGAAGCTTTATCTCCAATTACATGCTTACTAGTATATTCGATTATCAATGTTTCCGCTTCAAGTAAGTATGTTGTGTCTCTGACCGGGGTCAGATGAGTTTTCAGGGGATTACCCAATCCGTAACTGTGATGTAAATTTGAGCGTTCAACATCAAACTTCAGTCAGGTATTCGTGGCGGTTCGGGTAAGTGGAACAAGCGGGGGCATCCGGGTACAATTGGGAACATCGGTTGGTAGTTGTCTAACATCCAGCGATAGAAGGCTCGTTTGCCAACGCGGGGCAAGGCGAGGTAACGCTATCAGATACACCAGGCTTAGCTTGGTTCTGCTTGTGGATTTTCACGTGCGTGTGAGCTAATCATCAACACGGTAGAACAGTTATGCGATAAAATCTATTATAGTCATGAATCTGGATTCTCGCGCACTAATCGAAAAAAATTTAATACTGAGTTTAACGACACAATCGTCCCATGCCTCCAGTTCACCTATAGCCAAAAGGAAGCAAGAGTTTTGTTATACCCATTGACTTCCAAATTCAAGCTGTCACGATCATAATGTCTTCAGGACATCACGCTATAATTAGGTGCTTCTTCCGTAATCGCGATATCGTGAGGATGACTTTCACGGTAACCACTGTCCGATACTCGAATAAACATGCTTTCCTTGCGGAGCGATTCGATGTCGGGTATACCGCAATATCCCATTGCTAAACGGAGTCCACCGACCAATTGATAGACAAAATCATCTAACTTACCCTTGTAGGGGACTCGACCTTCGATTCCTTCTGGCACCAGATTTGACAAATTGAGATTCTTTTGGCCATATCTCTCACTGCCGCCGCGTTCTTTCATGGCAGATAAAGACCCCATACCTCTGTGGATCTTATACGTTCGTCCTTGATAGATGACTGTTTCGCCAGGACTTTCCTCTGTCCCAGCAAGAAGGCTTCCTATCATTACCGAGCTTGCCCCTGCGCCGATTGCCTTCGCAATATCACCTGAATATCGGATGCCGCCATCAGCGATGACTGGGATACCGTTTTTGTCAGCTTCTCGTGCGCAATCGTAAACTGCCGTAATTTGCGGGACGCCGATTCCAGCGACGACACGAGTGGTGCAAATCGATCCTGGTCCCATACCAACTTTAATCGCATCGGCACCAGCATCAATCAGTTGGCGAGTCGCGTCGGCAGTCACAACATTGCCAGCAATCAACTCCACGCTGGGAAAGTCCGATTTAATTCGTTGGGTCGAATGAATCACATTCTGATGATGACCGTGTGCTGTGTCAATATCCAGCACATCCGCACCAGCATCAACCAGCATTTCCACTTTATCTAAATCCCACAATGGACTAATAGCTGCCCCAACTCTCAATTTCCCCGATTCATCTTTACAAGCTGCGGGATATTGTTGAACTTTGTCTATATCTTTTATTGTGATTAACCCACAAAGGCGAAAATTTTCATCAACAATTGGTAATTTTTCCTTCCGGATTTGATGCAGGATCTGCTTCGCTTTTTCGAGTGTAATCCCCTGAGATGCTGTGATGAGTTGGTCGCTCGATGTCATCAACGCCGTCACCGGCAGGTCGAGATCTGCTTCATATTTCAGATCTCGGTTCGTGATGAGGCCAAGGAGGTATCCTTCTTTCGTCACAATTGGGACACCTCCAATTCGGTAGCGAGCGGCTACTGCCAACGCGTCGCGAATTGTTCTATCGGGAGTTAAGGTGATTGGATCATCAATCATCCCACTTTCTGAACGTTTGACTTTATCCACTTCCTTGACCTGCTCCTCAATGGAACAGTTGAAGTGAATCATCCCAATACCTCCCTCCCGCGCAAGTGCAATCGCAAGTTCCGCTTCCGTTACTGTGTCCATAGCGGCGCTACAGATAGGGATGTTAAGATGAATATGGCGGGTCAATCGCGTGCTTGTGTCAATTTCATTGGGGAGTACGTTAGATTCGCCAGGGATTAATGAGACATCATCAAACGTCAATCCCATCTTGGAAAATTTAGGAGATAGGGGCTCCGAAAATTTCATATCCACGTAAATCGCCTCCTTTGTACCTAGGTGAGCACAACTAAGGGTCTGCAGAACGGTTTAGTGAATCCTCGCTATTCTTACAAACTAAAACGAGGGCATGATACTTTTTAATTAAAGCACAGTTGCGTACCCCAATCTAACGGAAGGTCCATGACATCTGCTCTAAAAGATTTTAACTAGGTATTCTATCACATCTAGAGGAATATTGCAATAAATTCAGAAGGTTTTTAGGCGATTCAATAGAAGAACTACCGTAACTCGGTGCAGGGGGACGCTCAAAAACTGCCTTTGGCAACCACCAAATAGTAGATGAGCTGTATTGCTAAATCGGGTAGTTGCTGGACGGGCTCCAAAGTCCTTCCGATCGGATTCAAAGCCTTCTAAATCACCATCCCAATTAGATTGAGGCTTCGCTTATCGAGCGCGTCGAGGTTGGGAATTTCGAACCGGTTACCGTCCACATCAATCAACAGTAGACGACGTCGTGAAATCCATTGCGCGCTCTCGGAAACGTTCCGCACCACAAACTCTCGATTTCCTCGGTTAGTTGTAACATCCCAATAAGACACACCAAACTCATTCCGGAGGGAGTCAACCTGTTCGATAATGGCGGTCATGTACCGTTGGTTGAGCTCCTCCTTGACAATGCGTTGAGATTCAGCGTCCAGGACGCTCGGATTCTCGACGGTACAGATGACCTCATTCTTTTCGTCAAGGAAGCAGATATACCGCGACGGTTGGGACAGCGGCGCTGCACAGACAATTCTGACCATGAGGTAGGAACGGTCGTCTTCGATGGAGAGTCGCAGTTTCCATGGCGGTTCTCGGAACAATCGGATGTCCTTTGGATCGACGTATTCCGGAGGTGGTGTCCGGATCGGTGTAACTGCATGCTTTATCTTCGGATTGTCATTTTCACTGAAGGAGTTAGTGTTTTTCATATGAATTCTCCAAGATTCTTGTAACTGTATCCAACTTCGATCAAAAGTTTGTTCGCTTGTCTGCAAAAATTGGCTTTCCTCAAAGGAACATAGTTTTATTCATTCGCCGAATCGTCTCTCTCGCCGCCGACCGCAATTGCCGCTGACGTTGCCTGCTGTGTTTGGACCAGGTTGTAAAACATCCCTTTCCGCTCCATCAATTCCTCATGCGCACCGACCTCCGCGATTTTACCCTCGTCCAAAACGACCAGCCGATCCGCGTTGCGCAACGTCGATAACCGGTGAGCAATGGCAATGGTCGTCCGTCCTTTGACTAATCTAGCGATAGCAGCCTGAATCTTTGTCTCAGTCGAGGTATCGAGCGACGATGTCGCTTCGTCGAGAATCAGAATCTTTGGATTATGCAAGATTGCCCTTGAGATAGCGATACGCTGTTTCTCACCACCGGAGAGTTTGTTCCCGCGCTCACCAACCACCGTGTCATAACCGTCCGGCTTGGCGACGATAAATTCATGAGCTTCCGCAGCCATAGCTGCGCGCATGATTTCGTCAAAGGCCGCGCCCGGTTTGCCGTAGCAGATGTTTTCAGCAATCGTCCTGTTGAATAAAAACGGCTCCTGATGGACCATGCCGATTTGAGAGCGCAAATCCTCGATTCGGATATTTCGGATATCCTCACCATCAACCTGCAAAGTTCCCCGAGTCACATCGTAGAAACGGCAGATGAGGTTAATTATCGTGCTTTTACCCGCGCCGGATTTGCCTACTAGTCCAATCATTTCGCCCTGTTCTACCGTTAGATTGATTTCCCTAAGGACTGGCTTGCCCGGATCATAACCAAATGTGACGTCTTTGAAAGTTATTCGCCCGTCGATTTTAGGCATCGGAGTTGCGTCTGGATCGTTAAACAGGTCAGAGGGCGAGTCCATAACCTCGAAAATTCGCTCGGCGCCGGCAAAGGCGCGAAGCATTAAATTGTAGTCATCGCCAAGCCATTTAAGAGGTTGATAGAGCATCCAAATGTAACTGATGAATGCCATCAACTCTCCTAGTTTCAACTCCTCGTTCAGAATCTGTTTCCCGCCAAAGTACCAGACGAAGAAGACGCCGAAACTCATGAGAAAGTTCGTGATGGTGAAGAAGATAAACCAGACTCGATTCGCAATCACATTCGCCTGTCGAAGTTCGTCGTTATGCCGGTCAAACCGGATGCTTTCACGCTGTTCCTGCGCGAAAGCTTTCACCAAGCGAATCCCCGTAATTGACTCATTCAGGTGGGAAGAGAGCCTGCCCCACTTGGCGGACCAGAGACGCCAATAACGCCTCAAGCGGTTCCAAATCAGCGTTCCTCCTAAAACAATCAGTGGCACGGGGAGTAACACGTAGAGGGTTAGTACCCAGTTCTTATACAAGAGTAGACTGAAAATACCCACCAGCAACAGGGCGTTAGAAAGGATGTAGGGAATATCGTAAGTAATATAATCCTCCAGCCGATCCGCATCGTTGGTCATTCGGGATATCAGCGCGCCTACTTTGCGTTTATCGTAAAATCTAATAGGCAGGAACTGCAAACAACGATAGAGTGCGGCCCTAATGTCCTCAGATGCTCGAAAACCCAGCCAACTGCTTAATGCCGCGCGACTGACTTCGGAAAGCCAACTGAGAAGGCGAAGCCCTAGAAGCCCTGCCACAAGCCGGGCTAAGAGGTCAAGGTTTGACCGTGGTACAAGCACATCATCAATGATGTGCTGTGTAATGAGCGGTGGAAGCACATCTATTAGCGTGCTTGTTACTGTTATCAACATAACCAACGCCAATTGAACACGGTAAGGTTTGACATAGCTTAGGATACGCAACAGCGTGTCCCATTTCTTCATACAAGCTGCACATTTGCTGTCTTTCTCTGGAAGCAGCCGTCCGCACTTTGCGCACCGTGTCCGTTCTATCTCCGTCGGCAGTTCGAGGGTTTCCTTTTTAGAGAGTTGACCAATCCCCAGGGCCACGTCAGCAAACTTAGGAATCAACGAACTAGAATAGTACAAGCAGATGGGGGCGCCCGCTTTGCGCTCTATCTCGAGACGACCACCACCGACCAATTCCTCTGTCTTAGCCGCCTGGATTGCCTCGATCGGTATCTCCTCAACGTCATAGACGTCACCTGTTGGGATAACCAGCAGGCGCTGCTTGGTCGCCACCAACCATTTTTTCCCAAATGACTGGTCGTCGACGAGATCGGTCGAGACCTGTATAAACACCTGTTCTTCTGCGGGTTTTGCCCTTTGTAGCTTCGCATTCACTTCAGTTGGCAGTGATTCGATAAACGGTTGCATTGTTGTTGTTTGATATGTCCTAGTTTGTGTTAGCACGTTTGAATGCTGTGTCGATATCCGACTGTTGCGTGAGGTCCAATAGAAATACTATCCTTAAGAGACAAATTGCCAGATTCTAAGAGTCGCGGAAAAATCGAGGCAAATGAGATTAATCGCGGAGCTATTCAGGCACTACTCTTTAACTGCGATAATCTCTGAGGCCTGCTGCTGTAACTGCACAAGGTCATAGAATGCGCCCCGTTTCTCCATCAGTTGGCTATGCGTTCCCATCTCTACAATGCGTCCGTCCTCAAGCACTACTAGCCGGTTCGCATTCCGCAGGGTTGATAGCCGGTGGGCGATTGCGAGGGTAGTGCGCCCTTTGATTAGTCGGGCAATGGCTTCCTGAATCTGCTTCTCCGTCTCCACGTCTACCGACGAAGTCGCTTCATCTAAAATCAGAATCCTTGGGTTGTGGAGAATAGCGCGGGCAATTGCGATTCGCTGCTTCTCTCCGCCTGACAGTTTATTTCCCCGCTCTCCCACCTGGGTATCATAGCCATCGGGCTTGGCGAGGATAAAGTTGTGGGCGTTGGCTGCTTGTGCAGCATCCATAATTTCCTCGAAGCTTGCTCCGGGTTTACCGTAGCTGATGTTCTCAGCAATTGTGCCGCTGAAAAGAAACGGTTCCTGGGGCACAATACCAATCTGGCTACGTAAATCCTCCATCCGGATTTTACGGCTATCCATGCCGTCAATCTCAATCACACCATGGTCTACTTCATAGAACCGGCAGATTAAGTTCACCGTGGTTGTTTTGCCGACCCCTGACTTGCCCACAAGCCCGACCATCTCTCCTGGTACGACCTCGAGATCGATTTCATGGAGAACCGGCTTGCTCTTATCGTAGCCAAAAGTGACCCTCTTGAAATCAATTCTGCCCTCTATGTTGGGCATGGGAACCGCGTTTGCATCCCCGTAGGCTTCGGGCGGCGTATCAATGACCTCGAAGATGCGCTCCGCCCCAGTGAACGCCCGGGTCATCCAATTGTTGACCTGTCCGAACCACTGGATGGGACCATAAACAAGCCACATGTAGCCGTAGAACGCCATAAGCTTACCCAGAGAGAGTTCACCCTTCATCATCTCTAGCCCTCCGAAGAACCAAATAATCAATACACCCAAGCCAGTCACGAAGCTCGACGTAGCGAAAAAGATTCTCCAGTTAATCTCCGTGCGCACGGCTATCCGCCGCAGCGCCTTATTCCGTTTGTTAAACGCGGCAATTTCCCGAATCTCTTGTGCAAAGGCTTTTACCACTCGAATGCCGGACAATGTTTCATTCACCATCGCCATAAGATTTGACCAGTTCTGATCCCACTTCCGGAAGTAACGCCGCATCCTCCGCCAGAAGAACACGCCCCATGCCAGAAGAAGTGGAACCGGCAGCAGGATGTACAATGTCAACCGCCAGCTCATCAAGAACAGGAATCCCAGTATGCCAACAATCATTAGGGCATTGATGACCAGATAGGGAATGCCTTCCACCAGGAAATCCTGTAGTCTGCCGGCATCTCTTGTTACACGTGACATCACCGCGCCGACCTGCCGCTTGTCATAAAACTGTAGCGATAGTAACTCGAGTTGTCGATACAGACGGCTCCGGATATCAGCTGTGACACGTGCACCCAACCAAGTCACCGTCCAGCCCTGCACCCATTCCGCACCCCAACCGAACACCCGGACCCCGATTAATCCAAGCACTAGCCAACTTAGCAGCGTGAATCGTTGCTCCATATCGACAGTTGCTCCTTCCTTCGGTACAAGCGCATCATCTACGATGTGCCGGGTGATCCACGGGGGTACTATTTCCGAGAGGGTTCCAATGATAGACGCCGTTGCAAGGAGAATCGAGCGCCATTTGTAGGGCATCAGATAACTCCCGATTCGCTGCAGCGTTGCTAACCGTTGGATGCAAGCCGGGCAGATGCCGTCCTTCTCAGGTAGCAACTTACCACATTTTTCGCATCGTGTGCGGTCAAGTTGGCTATTGATTAGTAACTGTTCCTCCTTGCGAAGCTGTTCAATGCCGCGCGCAACTTCGGAGAACTTCACCGCGATAGAGTTAGAGTAGGGGATTAAAGCGGTTGGGCTAGCTTTCCGCTCAATCTCCAAGCGCCCGCCGCCGACTAGGGGTTCCGTCCGCACCGCAACGACCTCTTCAATGGGTACTTGTACATCACCATCGGCGCCATCTTGGGAAATAATCATGATTCGCTTGTCTGTAACGACAATCCACTGTATGCCAAAGCGCCCATCGCACCTCAAGTCAGTAGATACTCGAATGAGTTCATCTTCTCCTGGCGGCAGTATGCCCTGTATCCTTTGTTTGACTGTGTTTGGCGTCGGTTCGAGCAACTTCATCATCAACTTCCCTGTCTTCAGACGGTATATACTTATCGTAAAAATAGGAATCTTTTAATATCAGCTTGTGATTCAGAATACAATTCTAAGCAAGAAAGCTCCACTTTCTCAGCAGCGTTAGTGGTTAATAACCACAAAAAAAACCACGATCCCTGTTGAACCGTGGCCAGTTTCGGATATAAGAAAACCATCTAGTCATGGATCGTCCCTATATTGCATTAATACTTTATAGGCATGCCTTCCTTTCTCCGGACACGAAAGGGAACTCAATTATTCACCTGAAGCGTACTGGAGAACTCAACATTTGCACATGGAGGTGTTAACACATCATATCTGAGGACGACTTTTCACTAAAAGCGCTCTCTTGCATGGAACGCGTGTTGGTATCCAGAACTACCTTGCTTTCTTGCATTTACAAATCAGCATCGTCCGGGCTCCTTTTGTGCACGATAAGACAAATGGTTTCTAACCAGAACCATAAATAATTATACTAGCTCTTGTAACTAAAATCAAATCAAATCAAAATCCAGTAACCGCTTCTCCAATTTTCGGCGACACTCCATTCCGGAAAATTATAGGGTATTTCATCAAATATATGGCGACGCGGGCCGGACGCGCTCTCCGTCGCGCGAACATGGATTAATGACCCCTGCCGCCCAGCACCACGGCGAAGATATTCGGACGCAGCCTGTCATGAGTCGTCGACAGGGATAGTATATCAAAGTCTACCCGGACGGTCAATATTTAATGCCTGCTAACGGTGCGGTTTTGGCGGCGTCAATGTCGCCATTTTGCGTTGCCGATTCCTGGGGTGCGACTTACCCCCTCTAACTCCCTCGTGTTAAGGGGGAGGATTTGCCGGGGTTATAGATGGACGGTTGGCCGTCCGTATTCGCGATACGACTCGTTGCGTGCGCGTCTACGCCGCTGTTCGTGCTCGCGCTGCTTCGGGGTGGAGGTGATTTTCTGGCGAAGTGCACCCTGAACGGCGTCGGGCGCGTCGTTGTGCTCGGAATTCGGGAATTCGCGGAACTGCTTCATGAACTCACCCGGCAAGCCGACCTGATTGAAGGCGAGCCAGCCGTTTTTTATTGCAGGTTCAAGCGTTCCGATTCGCTCCTCCTTGTTCTGCGTCTGCGGGTGATAGATTAGTGTGTTTACGAACTTGAGCTTCTCCTTCAGATCTTTAAACGCAACATCGTACGACGTGCGGATGGTGCGGTCTGGGTCCGGACGCTCCTCAACGACAAAATGCGACTTCGGTACGGCTCTGTGGAGTAAGGCTTCGGCGCGTTGGTGGAGAAGAATGGCATTCTCGAACTGTTCCGTTAGGCCTTTGCGGTCAATCCAGCACGACAGAACGTAGGCGTTAACACCAGCCCATGAATCGGGGTGGAGCTTACGTCCACCCTCCAGCGGCTCCCACGCGACTACGACGGCGCAGGCATAGGAATTTTGCTGTGCGTCGCGCCCGCCCATGGTGTCGAGGTAGGCGGTGAAACCGCCAATCTGACCCCATTCTACGATGCGTCTGTCGCGGCGCTTCAAGCCTTCGTCGACGACCTCAAACGTCATTGCGTTCTCCATGTCGAACATCGACATGCTTGGGTCGCGGGCGATGTTCTGCAGTTCTCTGAGGCAGTAGTGGTATCCGCGCTCTACAATCATCTTGCGGACTTTGAGGTAGGATAATGCTTCGGGCCAGAGGGGAGCGACGCCAGAGTTCATTTCTTCCGCATGAGAGTTGTAGAATTCGTCCGCCTTTGCTTCTCGTTCAGCGTCATCTAACGTCAAGTCGCCGTAAATCTGCTCCCAACCTTTCCAGAGATGTTCGTGGGTAGGGTGGTAGAGGTCTTCGGGGTCGAGGATGGCTTTGAAGTGGACATTCTTCCAACCGGGCGTTTGGGTTAGACGCATGGACAAGCTGTCCGGGTGCTTTACGGTATCGGCGTAGATGCAGTTGAGGTTTCCTCCGATGTCGGAAGCGAACATGATGTCCGAAAAGAGCCAATCCGAGTCTTCCGCACGCAAATCGGGGTTCAGGCAGCGTTTCGGGTCTTCAAGGTCGTCGACGATGACGAGCGACGGGCGCTTTCCGGCGACGAGTGCACCTCGCGGCGACTGCTTTCGTCCGAGCACTCGGATAGTGACGCCGTTTGCGGTCTCGCATTCATCTTTTTTCCATACGCGACCTCGGAGGTTACCGAAATCTCGGACAATTTTGGGATTTTCGGTTAGAAGTTTGAGGTTATCGAGAATGCCCTTTGCAATGTGTTGGCTGCGACTGATGATTAGGATAAATTTTTCGTCCGGGACGCCTTCAGCGAGTTGGAAGGATTTGAAGCAGAGCCTCCAGAGCGGGTACCAGATTGCGCAGCAGGTTGTCTTTGCGGAGTCGCGCGGGGCTTGGACGTTGACTTTGACGCCGGTTTGATCGTAAGGGATGAGGTTGAGGAGTTGGACATGGTGCGGCTGCAGGGGGGACATGGACACCGGGTCGTGGAGGTAGAATTCGACAAAGAACCTCGGATCGACGTAAGCCATGTGTACGATTAGCGTCCGGTCGTCATCATTTAGAATTTTGCCCTGGTGTCGAATTGCCTCGTAACGACTCAGGAGGTTCGGGGAGTTCCCGGAGCGCATCTCCCGGATTAAGTCGGGGTTGGGCTGCACCGGCGCTAGACTCGTCGGGCAGGTTTTGGTAGACGCGAAGAGCCCCCGTGAGGGATGATAGGGCTGAACGATATTTCTCATGTATTTCCTGTTTTAGTTTTAGTTTTTTGAGTTCTTCCAAGGTTTCGGCGTTTGCAGCCTCTTCGTCCACGACGCGCATACGCTCAAGGGACTGTTTGATGTAAGGTACGTGTTCCACGACCGCGCACTCAAGTTCGTCTCTCGCGGCGTCTGCGACGGCGGCGCCGTATTTCTGCGTGTTGAAGCGATCTTTGTTCTTAGGGTTGCATACTTGAATTGCGGTGCGTATGGCTTTTCGATCTTGCGCGGGGTCACCGGTTCTGCAACTCTCTAATTTCGGGTTTTCATAGATTGCGTGCACGGCTTTTTTCGCACCGTATCGCTGGATGTTGTAGGCGATGTTTTGTCGGATATCTTCGTCCTTTAAGGCTTCTTGCCAAGTTGAATTTTCGTCCATATTCTTGACCTCGGTGTGGTGCTACTTGTTGAACCTAAAATTACATCAAATTACACCGATGTAATTCCGGAATCGCTGAATGCTAGTCGTAGAGCGGATTTTGTGAATTACATTTTACATCAGTTTATTTTTTTCATGCCGTTCCGTTAAATTCACGAGATACGCTGCATAAGGCTATGCGAGAAAAAAAATAACCCCGAAACGGCAGCGGACAGCAGAAGCTACGACACTTCTGCGACGCACGATTTTCATCGTTCGCCATCGTGTAAGCTACCATCTGTGGGGTTAACGCCTACGTGGCGGTTATTTTGTTAAAATTGAATTTACGATATATAATACTAGGTTCTGTTGACATTTCAACGGAGCCAGATAAGAGTAGAGACAAAACTCAGAAATCCAAAATAACGGGCAGCTAGTTTCTCGAAACGAGAGAAGATACGACGATACCATTTTATCTTGTTGATGAAACATTCAACCAGATGTCTCTCTTTGTATATATGTTTGTCATATGTTCTTTGAGTGCCACGATTACGTCGAGGCGGTATCACCGCCATCGCTCCATTCGTCTCAATAACGTCAATAAAACCGTCCGAATCGTATCCCTTGTCTGCAATAACATACTCACTGTCATATCCAACTATCAACGCTTCGGCTTCAGCTATGTCGTGTCTCTGACCGGGGGTTAGCTGGAGTCTAAGCGGATTACCTAGCGCGTCAACTGTGATGTGAATCTTGGTGCTGAAGCCGCCTCGAGAGCGGCCTAGTGCTTGGTTTTCAGCACCTCCGTTTTTTTTGAGGCTCCAGCCGCGCATGGGTGAGCCCGGCAAATGGTCGTGTCAATAATAAGTGTCTCCATATCTGGGTCAGAGGCGAAGTAGCAGTGCATCTGTGCGAAGATTCCTTTGTCACACCAGCAGCTAAACCGCTTGTAGATGGAGTTCCAATTGCCATAGGCAGTAGGCAAGAGTCTCCATTGCGCACCGCTACGAGTCACCCACAGAAGGGCTTCGACGAATCGTCGAGTATCAATTTCGTTCCGGACATAGATGTTGGAACAGCTTAGAAGAAACTGGTATATCTTTCTCCATTGGGCATCAGATAAGGTTATGGGCATCATTCCTCTATTATGCACAACCTTATAACCAAATGTCAACAGAACCTAGATAAAACTAAAAGTGTCAATAGCCATTTTTAGTCCGTTATTAAGAGCCTGTTTGAAAATTAGGTCGCATACCCATATTTTCGTTACATGAGGGTCAAAACCACGGGATTTTCAGGGCGTTTGCCCCAATATGGCTTCTCTCGTGAAGACGGACTTAGACTTTTCAAACACGCTCCAAGGATGTCAAGTAAACACTATGTGTTTTTGCATGTTTTTCAATTTTGAATCAATGTTTTACTCGGATTGATGCAATTGTTTCTCGACGGGAGTATTTTGCCACTATTCAGAGTTGGGTTTCGGCGGTGGATTAACCCAACCTACAAAATCTAAATGAAAGTTAAGCAGGCAAGAAATATGAGGCGTGTCTTAGGTGGGAACCGTGGTGCGGGCGAGCGATGGGAAATGAACGGTTGACAGTCAGGGATGGGATTCGGTAAACTAAACGCATGGCGTTTAATGGGAATTTTCAGGGTCGTGAGCCGCGTTAAGAAAAATTTTACACCGCGGCTGCGTCCCGCAAAAGTATGAATTTAACGTATATGCGTACATAGGGACTATTATGGAGTGCGTTGATGAATTAAATAGATTTTGAATGTTTCATAATCATGTTTGCTCGAGGTTATTGCGGAGCGCGGAATTTTTTCAGAAAGGATTTTTAAATGTCGGATGAAAACACCATTAGAGACCATATTGAGATGATTGCGGATGCGATTACTTTAATACTTAGCGAAAGCAGGCATAAGGGTCAATGGCCGCTTGACCGGTTCATGATACAACACAACTGGACGCGGCAAGATTCGCGGATGACGAAGGTAAATGATATTTGCGAGAAATACCATAACAAATACATAAATGGAGAACATGTTAGTTGGAGCGCGTTTGAGGGGGAATTAACACGTGAACTAGGATTTGGACACTATACCGAAGTGAAGGATTTGGTTCTAGCGCTTTGGGAGAGCCGTTTGTGGCGGGATGTGTGCCGAGAATATGCGAAAGAGAATCGGTGTGTAGAATTTGAGGACATTTTAAACCCGGAGTGAGGGCGAAGGCTATACGATTATAATCGCCGAAGAGTGGATGCATTTACAAACACGGACGAAAAAAGCGTTGGGTTGGGCTAGGGAGCAAAGGGAAAACGAGTCAGATGGCGATGAGAAGCCGTGAATATGTTGATAACAGTGGATATGTAACCGATTAATTCAACCTACAAAACTGGTGGTTCAGCATAATAAGTCATTACTGTACACGCAAAAAAACAGCAAAATGGGTTGACAATATGTCAGGAAATAAACCTCTACACGCCGCGAACAAGGCAAAACAAGATAAGTTTTATACACAGCTTGCAGATATTGAGAAAGAACTCAAGAATTATAGAGGCCACTTTCGCGGGAAGACCATTTACTGTAACTGCGATGACCCAACCGAGAGTAACTTCACCAGCTATTTTCGCCTAAACTTTAACAAGCTCGGACTAAAAAAACTGATTACAACCTGTTACAGAAATCTGCAATACGAGCTGTTCAGCACACACGATAAGGATTCGGCTGTCGGTGCTGAATACACCGGCGAGGATACAAAGTTTGCACGATTTGAACTTAAGGGGGACGGCGATTTTAGAAGTCGGGAATGTATCGAGTTATTGAAAAAAGCGGATGTCGTCGTTACAAACCCGCCATTTTCATTGTTTAGAGAATACGTCGCGCAATTAGCAGAGCATGACAAAAAATTCCTGATTGTCGGGAGTATGAATGCGATAACTTATAAGGAAATGTTCCCTTTAATCAAAAATGGCAAATTGTGGCTTGGTCACGGCCCGATGGGGAAAGATATGCTCTTTGATGTGCCGAAAGACTATGCACAAGAGTTAGTTGACACCAAGAAAGAGGGGAGTGCTTACAGGATAGTAGATGGTGTCGTCAAAGGCAGGCTGGGAAATGCTAGTTGGTTTACCAACCTTGAACACGCCAAGCGTAACGAGGAGTTGATTCCGTACAAGAAGTATTCGCCCGAGGAGTATCCGAAGTACGACAACTATGATGCCATCAATGTGAATAAGACTGCGGATATTCCTTGTGATTATGACGGAGCGATGGGAGTGCCGATCAGTTTTCTTGATAAGCATAACCCAGACCAATTTGAGATAGTAAGTGCCAATGACATAAGGTCGAATGATATAGTTCCTGTCAAATCCCACGGGCTTATCAAAGATAAGGACGGAGCAATAAATGGTAAACCCACCTATGTTCGCATCGTAATCCGGAGAAAGAGGACACGTCAATGAAAATTGAATTATTAGATCTCACTGTTAGAGAACTCGTCAATGAGTATCGTGACGATGGCGAGGGAGGCGTGACTGGCTACGGCGGAAAACTAGATATACGCCCTCGATTTCAACGAGAATTTATCTACAAGGATAAAGAACGCAATGCCGTGGTGGATTCTATTCTAAAGGGATTTCCCTTGAACGTAATGTACTGGGCCGACCGGGAAGACGGCACTTTCGAGATAATTGATGGGCAACAACGCACAATCTCTATTGCACAATACGTTGAAGGCGACTTTTCATTTAATGACCGATACTTTCACAACCTCCCGGCCGACAAAGCAGACTTAATACGGGATTACAGGCTAATGGTGTATGTGTGCAGTGGGACAGATAGCGAGAAGTTGGATTGGTTCAAGACAATCAATATTGCAGGACAAGAGCTGACTAATCAAGAGTTACGCAACGCAGTTTACGCAGGCCCTTGGGTTTCCGATGCAAAACGGTATTTCAGCAAACGCGGAGGTGCCGCTTATCAAATTGGCAGTGACTATATCAATGGGTCGGCAATCCGACAGGCGTACTTGGAAACAGCGATCAAATGGATCAGCAAAGACGCGATTGAGGACTATATGGGACAGCATCAAAACCACAATACTGCTGCCCCGTTGTGGGAATACTTCCAGTCAGTGATTCGTTGGGTAGAGGAAACATTTACGACGAAAAGAAAGTCGATAATGAAGGGCGTAGATTGGGGTTTTCTATACGACACCTTTGGAGACACCAAACTTGATACTGACAAGATTGAGAAAGAAACCGCTCGGCTTGTGCTTGATGACGATGTAACAAAAAAGGCGGGGATATATCAATACATTTTAACTCGTGACGAAAAGCAATTGAATATACGTGCTTTTTCAGATGGCATGAAGCAAAAGGTCTATGAGAAGCAATCAGGTATTTGTGTCAAATGCAGCAAAGGTTTCACAATAGATGGAATGGAAGCGGACCATATTACACCTTGGTCTGAAGGTGGCAAGACCAATGAGGAGAATTGTCAAATGCTCTGCAAAAAGTGCAACCGAGAAAAATCGGCGCAATAGCAACCCTAGAAAACACCTCGAATAAAGATAGGACAACCTGCCTTATCCTTTGACAGTACAGTTAGGAATCATCACTTTGCCTAAAACAGATAAACAACTGGAAGAAACTCGTCCCCAAAAAGATATGGGCACGAAACCGAAAAGACGACGCGGCCGTGCCGAAAAGTTCCTGTAGGTTGGGTTAAGCGGCTAATCCCAGCACGGTCACGGCACCCTAAATCGTCCCAATTTCTTTTCCATGACGATCGAAAAATAGGTGGAGCGTAACCCAACTCTTTTAAAGGCTCTGGACAAAAAAGAGCGGCCTATGGATTGCTCCGTACCGAACACCAGACAACCATCTGGTCTTTTGTTGCTTTTTATAGCCTCAAATGTTGTGCGACGGGAAGTAACCGATTCGTTGCTCGGACGTTTCAAAAGCGTTTGGTTTTGAAAAGACTGAAGAAAACTATCGCACTCCCTATTCGGTCGCTTGATCGTTGGGTTTCGATCCGTCATTAAGCTTATGAGATCAAGCAAAATAACGTCAGTCGTAGTTTACTGAATTCGTTCAATTATGAATCGCGGTTCCGCCTTCTGTCCGGTGTTTGGGTTGATTTTGTGAATTTTTTGTGAAGCCCGTCCAATAGCAGCTGGCACAGCCTAGCTTTCGTTATTTTGCATCAACATATCTCATACATTCAAGGAAGGTATAATGAATACAAAATGTGTGAACGTATTTGTCTTAGGAGCAGGGGCATCGGTAGATTACGGGCTACCCGTCTGGTGTGAATTACGGAGCATGCTAATAAAATACTTAAATGATAACATGGAATGTCTTGGCTCTTATAAAAACACAAACTCCTTTATCGAAGAACTGCCAGCGGTTGGACCATGCAAAAAATATCCCACAGTTGATAATCTTATCAGCGAATTTGCATTGGAGTCGTCCGATTTCCCGGCGACGACACGAGCTATATTCGACGCTATCAAGAAGATCTTCAAGTCAAAAGCAAGGCAGGAGCGTGAGGGATGGATAGAGACATTCGTAAAGAACAACAATATAGATACCCTTTTGAACAATAAAAGATCGAAAACTCCAAGCGTGTTCATCAACTTTAACTATGACACGCTGCTATTAGGTCAAGTAGTTGATTTCTTCAGAAAACAATACTTGAACACTCCCAACCGGGAACGGTCAGTTTGGTTTACAAAAAACGGACTAGAATTTGAAAAAAAATATCTATATTGTGCTCGGTATATTTTTCATCCTCACGGCATACTATACTTACGTGATGAAGATGAAATTAAAATAGGGGAGAAGACTAGCTGCTACCCAATAAGCCAAACCTGTTTGAACGCCCACACCAATGGATTAGAGCCATTAGTGACGAGCTATGGAGAAGGAGGAGACAACGCTGTTTCCTGCCACAATGCATACGAAAATTTTACGTTTAAAGACATCACGGACCGAATCAATGAACTGGCTAACCATGACCAGCAAAATAGGGAATTAAAATTGATACTTTTGGGTGTTGGTCCGCATTCCTTGGAGTTTAACCTGAAAAAGATATTTGAAGGACAAGCATTCGATGTCAGGCAAATTCACTACACCTGCACATCGGAAGATAAGATACAATTTTACGAGCAGTATTTCGATAGATTCGAAGCGACAACTGAAAGGTATAAGGATTGCCAGGAATTGGCAGAAAAAACCACTTTTATTCCGTTTGATTAGCACTTCTAGTTCCTGTAGGTTCGGTTGAGCAGGTCGTCCCGGCACCGTTACTCCACCCGTAAAGCGTCCTAATTCCTTTGCCATGACCATGGAAAAATAGGCAGAGCGTAACTCAACTCTTTTAAAACCTCTAGACAACAAAAAAGCGGCCTATTGATTGCTGCGTACCAAACACCAAATCACTCCTATGCGTTGTGGTGATTTTTATTGTATCGAATGTTGTGCTGTTTGAATTAGCCGGTCGATTCCCGAAAGTTTCAAATGCGTTGGGTTTCGCTCCGTCATGGCGATTTTGAATCAGCCTCAACTCACGAAAGCCACGTGTCCAATATTGCAAGATTCTCAAAATACCGCTCTACCCAACCTACGAGAACAATTCACGATTCCTGTGTTGGAAACCTCTGCGTCACTTCAATCAGATTCATAGCTCTCTCCCATGCTATGAACTTTCAATGTTAATATTAAATTCCAACCCTAGATAGACGTTTCTTATTCGCCTCCCGTCTAAATATACGTTCTTCTTGCACTTTTGTTTGCGAGTAAGGTATCATCCATCCATAAAGCAATACGGCAATAAAAAAGCCACCCAAACAGGACGGCTTGAAGAAAGATTTAATTCTACCAATCCTCACGGCTTGACAGGCGACGTAGAGGTTGGTTGCCACAACGCACTAAGCTAGTGCTTTTTTATTGTTCCACGGTTCTTGCAAATAGTGCAAGAAAAAAGTTGCCAGAGGGTACTCCTACACCCTATGGCATCATCTGAACACATTTGATTTTGAGGCAACGACATGACCAGACGACTTTATGATGAAGCATTATCGTTTTTCAACCCGAGAGAGCGCAATATATCTCGTGATGCCATAAATGAATATTTTCGCCGATGGTATCCAAGTAAGCATTTGAACTGGAATTGGGTTAGTCCGTTTGGTAAATATTACAAATTATATGACAAACCGCTGATACTTACTCCATCTGGCATCTACGTTATCTGGCGCGGAAACATGTTTTCCCAAAACACAATCTACGTCGGCGAAGGTGACATTGAGAATCGGCTGTCATTTCAGCGAACAATATTGCGCGAAGTATATAATATCCGCTCCTTAAATGTGGCTTGGGCACTGGAATTAGACGAGCCGACTCGACATGGAATCGAAAATTATCTGCACGATAAACTAAATCCAGAGTTGAGCCAACAATCATCAAACGAAATACCTATAGCAGTAAATATCCCCTGGAGATTGATATGAATACATCTGATAATGTAGAATCTCATTGTGCTAAAGTGTTACATTCTAGTTGCGAAACAGTGTTGGCATCGTTGCCCGAACTTATTCATATGTATCACGACGCGCAAGAAAGTCGTGATGCATTGCTTGATGTTTACGCACGATACTCGAATTTGAAACGCGCACTAGAGTTGCTTATGTCAAATTATGAAGGCGACAAGAAATATATCGCGAACAAACAGCAATAGTGTTAAATTCTATCAAACGTTTTCGGAGTTAGTTGTTTCTCACCCCAAGCTCAACAACTGCTAATTCCATAGAAATGTATATTTCATGCACCTTTGAAGTTATAATATGTTGAACACGAATTGCACTATGTGGTATTATATCTCTTAGGGTCATTAGGACAAATTAAATGAAGACATATATCGTTTGTTTCGAGATTAAAAATTCAGCTGACATTGAGGCAGTTGGAAATAAGCTGAAGGAATATGGAACATGGGCAAGAATCAATGCCAATTGTTGGGCGGTTGTGACTGAGCATTCGGCAGTTACAATACGTGATACGCTCAGAAGTCTTGTAGCACCTAATGACTATATGTTTGTGATTAAATCTGGCGTTGAGGCTGCTTGGTTTAATTCCTATGCCAATAATGATTGGCTACGTAAGAATCTGTGATATGAATGACAATTCTAAGAACGAATCAGAAACAGTTCTTGTTCACCGTGTGGGTATTGGTCATATCGTTGTGTATGACGTGAAGGAAGAGGAATTACAAGCATTGGAACAAGGTGGAGATAGAGCCAAATCACAATTCGGTTTTGGTAGGTTGTTGATATCAGCAGCAATAACGTCTCTCATAGCTATAATAACAACCAAAGAGTTCAAGTATGAATGGGCAGAAGTAGCATTTTGGGTCTTTACAATGGTTGGATTTGTATTGGGCAGTTATATGCTTTGGGAACAAAGGAAAAGTAGCAAATCAAATTCAGAATTAGCCAATAACATTCGGAGTAGAAGGCAGAAAAACTCTCAAGATACAGAGTCTCATGAATCCCAAGATGATGGCAATTCAAATGTCCAATAACATAGTCTCATCCTTTCAGGTTGTGAGAAAGTCAAATTGACCTTCTCGGTGCTCTCGCAATATAGCAGATGATATTTCCTGTCAACTAAAATCTTCCTGCCTCAATCTTATTTCCCTTTTCTTACTCCAATTTATAAGTTACCATAAGCACGATTGGTCTCATCTCTTGAAATGATATAAGTGCCATTCATACCCGAAAGTGCGGGAACACTAGCGGGCAGAGGAATGACACTAAGCAACGCAATGGAGACGTGGGTAGGATAAACCCACTTGCGTCGCTTGTTGCCATTATATCATGATAGAACATCTGAACCAATCTCAATGATCCCCAATTGCGCTTGTGATGCGATTCGGGTGGCACGGTTGGAGCTGTGCTAACACTCAAACAAAAGGGATGTTGCCATGCGTGATCATATGCCGTAGGTGATTCCTGTAACTGGGGCAGCCTGCGGATTGGGTTGCCCATTCTATTTGGCGGGGACTGAACTTACCCCCAATGTTTAGACAGTCATGCCCTGCCATTAAGGTGTCAAGGCTACGCAATCCGGCTATGCTTCAACACCTAATATTGTTGATGGACAATTCTATGCTGTTCTTATTTAGCTAACAGGATCACTTAATGCAAGTTCGACTTGACCTTCAGAGACGGACGCGACATCTTGAATTTCGCCATTATGGTCTTCAAATTGAATGCGCGTAACTGCCTCTTTTATCACGTGGTTATCAAGCGAATCGCATACCGCCGGTTCAGTGATAACACGCAAGATGGCTTCTTCGCCATTGTCGCCAACGAGAATCAGCTTCTTGCATCTGAGTTCCTCGTGAGTAATAGTGTCATGCAACAACGGTTGTTTCATTGTCAATCTCCTTAATAACGCAGTGGGGACTCGCAATCTATTGGTTAAGGAGAATCTGGGGCGAGTCAGTTAACATATCAACCAATTGTTCAATTCGAGTAGGTGATGGCTTCTGTTTAAGTTCAACAAGCCAATCTCGCACATGATCGTATATTGAAACTGGCACCGTGCCCGTCTTGGATATTGCGCCTCCACCCGAATCATATGTATCCAGCTTTTCGATTAGAGAATCTATGAAAGATTCATGTTCGCTATGGTTCTTCCATGTTATCGTCTTAATGCGAGAAATCTCTTCTGGTGTGAACAATGCAATCTCCATGTAAAAGTTGTGGGGGAGATCGAAGCCTCCCCGTGATTAGAACCCAGGAGTATCAATCTGAATGACGACACCATTGATGCGGTCAATGATTTGGCGCCAGACCCTGCAGACATGCTCTCGGTTTCTGATTTCATGACGACGTACTTTGGTCGGTCGCTGTTCTAAGCATCAACATGGTTCTGCGTACGGAAGAGCACAATCTTATGCAGTCACTTTTCCCTCCGCTTGACAGTTTTGATTCGGAGATGGTCTATACTGTCGATGTTTATCAGCATTCCATGTCCGGAGAACGCAAAGAACATAAATCACGTTCTCTCCAAATACTAATAATACCATTTCTCTATATTTGCTGTGCATTAATCGCGTTAATCAAATCACACCAATGCGGGGCAAGATGCCCCGCCTACGGACAAAGAGAAAGAGAATGATATAGCTGAACCGTCATATGCACTGTTATTCAAACGAAATGGTATAATCTCTGAAATACACGATCAAAACGCTAGGGCAACAGAGCAATAGGGGCGGGAAACGTTTTGTGGTCGTCCGGACGTTTCAGAAGCGTTGGGTTTCGCTACGCGCAATCTATTCTTGAACGCAATCAACTAAGCAAACTCATGCTCATAATTCACATTTTTCATCATATCCGCTCTACCCAACCTACAAGAACTAGAGAAGACTATCGCACTCGCTAGGGAACTATCGCCTTCGCTATCCGCTCAGTTGATCTCGCTTGATTCCTCCTTGTTAAGGGGGAGGATTTTGTTAGAGAAGACTATCGCACTCGCTGTTCGCTTGTTTGATCCCTCTACCCAACCTACAAAAACTAATCTTCCTTCGAATCGGACTGATCTTTGGCTTGCTTCTTTCGTCGGGAACTGTACCATACAAGGAAAGCAAAGAAGGCAGACGTGAATAGTATTGAGCCGAACATTGACACAAAATCACGGTTGTCAGCGATGCCTGAAGAAATTTTCAGCAAAGCCAGGAGAATTATCCCTATGCAGCAAAAATAAACTAACGATGCACAAAACACAAAAAAGGGTTTCACTTCAATCTCCTTTCATTAACGATTTTACAGGTGTCATTTACCGGATTATTGGAATTCAGGACGAAGAGCGATGCAGCGGCTATGCCGATAGTGGTTAAGATTACCTGTTCGTATATTCGCGTTGCAGTGACCGCACTCAATCATCATCTAGAAGTGCGTTTAGTTGTTCGAGCAAGATTTGGGCTGCGGCTTCCGGATTGTTTTTCAGGACTTGGCGATAGAAACGAAAGGACTCGAACTCGAGGCTGCAGAACCCCTGGTAGTCAATCTCCTCAAGACCGACGAAAAAATCTTGCCAGTTCACTCTGCCTTCACCCAGCAGCGGAAAGACAAACTTGTTGAGTTGAGGTATACCGATGGCGTCCTTGATATGAACGTGAGCGATTCTATCTCCCCACTGGTGAATAAGCCAGCGCATATCTTCTATACCGTAGAGAACGTGGTGCGACGGATCAAAATTGACCTTGTGTGCTGGGCGATCCACCTGATCCACCAGCCACTTGTGAGTAAAGAAATCGTGGGCAAGCATTCCATAGACTGCCTCAGACGTGATGACAATATTGGAATCTTCAGCGGCTTCGACGAAGGTCTCAATAGCTTCAATCGCCTGATCCCAGGCAGCCATCTCACTCATATCTTCACCAATGCGGACGTGGTCCGGCTCCCAAATCGACGGTCCCGTCAAAACACTGACCGCACTCACCCCACACTCGCCTGCAGCTCTTATACCGCGCACAATTCGATCGGTTTTTCGCTTACGCACCGCATCGTCGAGCGAAATTAGGTCGGTATGCGCCATAATTTGGGATACCTCCATTCCCGCATCATGAGTCTGATTGACCAATTCGCGCAGTTGTGCAAGCGGCTTATCGGGATCAAAGTGGTCCATAGTCCACTCAATACCTTCATACCCCAAACGACGCAGCGACTCGATTACATCAATCGACGGCATTGTGCTATAGTCCAAAATTGTGAGAAACGCTGTTTTCCATTTACGTGTCATTTATGACTCATCCTTTCTGAATATGGTGATTAGGGGGATTGATTGGTTGAGATGCCGTTTTGTCCTCTGAAATTTCAACTCTAAACAACTCATCGGGGCGACTTCAGATAATAGCTTGTAGAAGAATGCTTCACTCCTCTTAATTGTGATAGACCTCCTCCCACGCTGCAGAAGCAGATGAACGCACCGCCGCGTCCACTACCTCACAGGCTCTCAAACCATCTAGAAAATTTGGACTTGCCGTCCGACTACAGGAGATTGATTCAACCATTTCTCGCAGTGCAACATAAAATGCATCTCCGTAACCCATGCCAAGTCCCGGCACTGGTCCAAAGGGTTCTGCTTCTGGATGCATAGGTCCGATAATGACTGTGCGAAAACCATTCAGATTCTCTGGATCGTCCACCGAATGAAATAATAATTCATTAGCGTGACGCCAACTAAATTTTATGGCGCCTCGATCTCCGCTCACCTCGAAGCTGAGTTCGTTCTCGTGGCCCGCCGCCGCCCAATTGGTCTCAAGGTTTCCTACCGTGCCATCTTCAAATTCGACTAACATGTCAGTAGCATCGTCCACATCCACCGTGCGAGATTCAGATAAATCCGCGACTTCACTGTCGCCGCGGCGAAACGCACTGCTTAGCCCCGGTGGAGGAATTAGACGTTTTTGTATAAATGTGCGAGATCGAGCGAATACACGGACAATGTCGCCAACAAGATATCTAGCGATGTCAATTGCGTGCGATCCAATATCACCGATGCTGCCAGCACCGGCTTTCTGCGATTCAAATCGCCAACTCATCGGGAGGGAAGGATCTAGTCCGTAATCGTGCAGGAATCGTGAATGGAAGTGAAGTATCCGCCCGATTTTGCCGGTGTCGATGAGTTCTTTGGCAAAAACGACAGCGGGCCACATGCGGTATACAAACCCCACTTGGTGAACACATCCACCCTGGCGAACCGCTTCGACCATGCGACGTGCTGACTCAACATCGTGGGCAAGAGGTTTTTCACAGAATATATGCTTGCCGTGTCTTGCGGCATCAATGGCGATGTCTGCATGCGCGTAGTTCGGCGCAACAATATCAACAAGATCGATGTCATCGGCGCGTGTAATATTTCGCCAGTCGTCGGTCGCTCCCTGCCAACCTAACCGCGCAGCACCAGCCGTAGCGAGCTCGCTCGTCACATCGAAGAGTCTGATTTGCTCGACAGCAGGCATCGTAGAGTTGTACATTGTGGATAGATTGTTATAAGCCAAGCTGTGGAATTTAGCGATGAAACCCGATCCAACTAAGCCGACGCGAATGGTTGATTGTTTCATATTCCCTCTTTTAACGATTTTGAGATAATATTTCGGAATGCTAGTTATGTCTTGCTGCACGGTGGGGCATCTGATTGGCTTCGAGGTACTGTCCGGTGATGTTATCCGACAGAGATGAAGCCAAAAAGACAAACAGCGGCGCATTTCTCTCTGGCAGCACTTGCTGATCGATTGGAAGATCGTCCATCGTCGGCGGTCGGGGAGTACCCCGCACACGCGCCAGCGCTAGACGTGCTTCATCACTCATACGCGTGTGCGCGCTTACACCAACGCAATTCACATTGACGCCATCAGCTTTGACCTGTTCAGCTAGACAGACGCTGAAGCGCATAATTGCCGCTTTAGTCGCTGCATAAGCCGCCTGTTCTGCGTTCCCTGGCACCCACGAATCCGTCCAGCCAGCTGTCGATCCGACGTTGATAATCTTGCCATAGCCGCGCTCAACCATTGAAGGCAGGGCTGATGATGTACAACGCACCATACTGAATAGGTTGATGTCAAAAACTTCATGCCAATCCGTTAGATTCGTCTCCCAGAGTTTGCCGGTAGGACCAATAATGGCAGCGTTGTTCACAAGAACATCTACTTCCCCCAGTTCTTCACGAGTTTGAGCGAAGAGGGT
This sequence comes from Candidatus Poribacteria bacterium, assembly GCA_965198175.1. Lineage (GTDB taxonomy): Bacteria > Poribacteria > WGA-4E > WGA-4E > PCPOR2b > JAPPKS01. Next base: position 2,770,739 of record OZ240245.1, on the reverse strand, counting down.
ATCAACCTCTGATTGACGGGTTACGTCAGTCGGTACCGCTATTGTGCGTCCCCCACTCGCCCGGATTCCTTCTGCTACGCTCTCGATTTCGTCGACGGTACGCGCAGCTAGTGCAACTGCCGCTCCCGCCTCAGCCAATTCGACCGCGACCGCGCTGCCAACTCCTCGTCCGGCGCCTGTCACAACAGCAACTTTTCCCGCTAGTAAGCCCACGTCTTGCCTCCTATCTCTTACGTCACACCTGATTGAAATAAAACATTTTGGAGTTACGCAGTTGAACGTCCAAAGGTTCGTAGTAGGGATCAACTGAGCGAATAGCGAAGGCGATAGAGTTCCCTCTTTATTGCCCGTTTCTACATAAAACAATATGTCAGGTCAAGGAAGTGAACGACCTGCCGGACGCGCAATAAATTGCGCTACTACAAACTGAACTGCGTAAGTCCTAACATTATCAGTTCTGCTGCGTTTCCTGCATCGTGTTTCCGATTTCGATCGAATGCCCCCTACTATATTTGGACCTTGGATAAATCTGCGGATAATTAACAACTTGACCTTGAAAATATGCAGTTTTATGACATAATCAATCGTTAAATTTAGTTCCAAATTATATGTTATACCTATACAAAGTTCAAGTAAAAAGCAGATTGCTTAATAGCTTGCCTTTTATTCGCAATTGTGCTATAATCTCGGCAGTTCCAATCAGAAAATTAGTTCAGAAATTGTCCAATCAACGTAAACCAAGGGCGGCGTGAATGACAGCTAGCTTTGGTTGGTAAGCCACTTACCTGAACTTCCTTCCATTTTTTCCTGCCAATCGCCTGCTCATGAGCAGTGTACTTAACTGCTATTTTTCGTTGTTTTGAATCTGTTCAAACAGCAACCAATTCACTTATCGTTCAATCAATTCTATCACTTTTGATTTGCGACTTCGGGCGGATCCTATTCGTATGGACGTGGAATCCTTTCATGTTTATCGGCAAACAAAAAGGGGAGCGATTGCCATGAAGACGAAAAAAAAGGAGGTTGTAACCATGTTAAGAGCACCTGTATCTTTAACACTCATCCTTGTCCTGATGGCGGGATGGGTTGGTATCACAGTGGTTATTGGAGAAGCGGCAGTTGACGAAGACGTGGTCCTTGCCATGCCATTTGACTCAGAAGAAGCGGAAGACATATCTTCTCTTGAACATAAGGGCACGCTAGAGGGCGACGTCAAGCTGGTAGAAGGAAAGTTTAGAAAGGCGCTGAGTTTTGATGGGGATGGTGACAAAGTGGTTGTTGAGAGTAAGGGTGATGCCTTGGACATCGTTGATTCTAACGTTACGATTGTGATGTGGGCGAAGTTCGCAAACTCAGGTGTAAAGTTCGATGCCTTCTGTGCTAAAAATGGGGGCGGTGGCGAAAAACCCAAATGGGTCTTCTACAATAGACCCGATGACAACGCTAGACCTGGGCTCACGTTCCACATCAATTCTGAGGATCATGACCCCCTCTGGTTTGGTAAAGTGCCTTTTGTTGGTGATCAGGGTCAATGGTATCAAATCGCTGTAGTCGTGGAAGGGCATGACTACGCTTTTTATGTGGATGGAAAAAAGGTTGGCGAAGAGTCAGATGCTACGAATGAGAAGATTTCTTTGGTCGAACTTGCACCCTTGACAATCGGGTGGTCTGAAGGCAACTTTTTCTTCAACGGTGTCCTGGATGAGTTTCTTATGGTCAAAAGGGCTTTGACCGAGGAGGAACTTGGTAGCCACTTTGACGGAGGTATAGAGGGATTCTTGGCTGTCGAGCCGCTTGGGAAGCTCACCGCAATCTGGGCAAACGTCAAAGCCGGTCTATTCCGCTAATGATTCCTTAAGGCAGGTGTGGTCTGAGGTGAGATTCGACTTATGGCATACCTGCCCTCAATTTCCATTATCAGTTGTCCACACAATGCGATCAATCTCTTCCGTTGGAAATATGTCAACGTAGTCTCGTAACAATTGAGGGCAGGAGACGAGTTGCGAATGAAGACAGATAACCTGGAGCACATCAACTGCCCGATTTGTGAGCGCGATGAGAGTGCACTCCTTTTTAATAAAGATTCGCTATCGGTTGTTGAATGCAAGCGTTGTCGCTTATGGTATGTGAACCCGCGGATAAGTCGTACAACCCTTGAAGAAAGCTACGAAGAGACGTACTATCCGTCGGACAAAATTGAACGAATCCATGCCGACCCCATGGAATGGTTACAGGTAGCTGAGCGGTTGGCAGAGCTTGATAAGCAACTTCCGACAAAAGGACGATTGCTGGATGTCGGATGTGGAATCGGCACGTTTCTGCATCTGGCGCAGGTCCAGCACTGGCAACCTCACGGGATTGACCCATCAAAGCAGGGCGTCGCTTTTGCACGGGGTGTTCATCAACTCGGAGTGCATTGCGGCGATGTTTTTGATGCGAATTTTCCGACAGCGTATTTTGACGCGATTACCCTCTACCACGTTTTGGAACATATCCCGGAACCGAATGCGTTTGTCGGGCAATTGCGGTGGCTTCTGAAACCGAAAACGGGGAAACTGGTCATCGAAGTCCCAAATGGTGGTAGTCTACAGAGCCGCCTCCAAAAAGCAGCGTGGCCTTACATGCATCCGAGTGACCATCTCTACTATTTCTCGGCCCGGACATTGCCGCGACTCCTCCGCAAACATGGCTTCAGCCAAATCTATTTCGGCAAACCGAGGCGGGTGAGTTCAAAGGGCGGCGTGGTTTTCGCGTTCCGTCGAGCGACAACGGCAGCACTTGTGCATTTCAATTTGGCAACGGTGATTCGGGTTTACGCTAGTTACGTCTGAGCACGCAAGCGTTCCGTTACTGATGAGAACAGGTTGCTGCGCGTCATCCTGAGCGAGCGTAAAGAATCTCTTAACGCGGTGATGATTCCGCAGAACGATTTTTTATATCTACTTGTTATCCATGGTGTGAGGTAATTTAATAAATTATCCAAGGTCAGCTTACCCCTTACCAAGAGGGTAATATGTCCAGAAAAACCGTGATTTTTTAGGAGACTCGAGTAATGGAGCTGACAGATGAAGAACGGTACAACATAGAGCAGAAAACGTATGACTGCAAGCCCACCCTGACAGACAATCAGGTCCTGGAGTTTTGCAGACAAGGGTTTCTCTTGCTGGAGGGTGTTGTTCCGGACGAGATAAATCGCAGGACATTGGAGTATCTCGAACAAAACACCTATTACGAACCGACCGAAATCCTCAGAGAAGATTGGTTCGTTGAGGCTGTGATTCTCAACACGCAGGCGGCGGGTGCAATGCGATCGTTGCTCGGGGCGGACTTCGGCCTGCCGATTCTCATGAGCCAGCATCGGGTCAAGTGTCCGACTTCGGCGCAGGGCTGGCATCGCGATGCCAGCTCAAAATTCGGTCCTGAACTGACTTCCCTGCAGGTGTTCTATTACCCTCAAAATACACCGACGGAGTTGGGGCCGACCGAGATACTGCCGGGGTCACATCTTTCTTATGCGCGTCAAATAGGACACTACGGCAGCATCCGCGGTGCGTTCAAAACGACTGCGCCTGCGGGGTCTATCTTCGTCACCGTCTATTCGATTTGGCACCGTCGCGCTGCTTCTACTGCGGAAGGGATGCGTCATATGTTGAAGTACAACTACTGGCGGACCGTTCCTCCAGAGCGGGATTGGATCCGTGAGCCGGATTTTAACTTCGACTCAGCGAACTACGGTCAGGATCGGCTGCAAAGCGCTCAGATGTTCTACTGGTTATGTGGGAAAGCAAAGCAGTATCACTGGGTAGGCGGCCAAGCGTGGCCGTTGCGTCATAGTCGGGGAGCCAACTACAAGCCATACGGATTTCCGTCTGCGCCGCCAAGACGCGGTTAGATTGGAAAGGGGATTGCAAGATCTGTTACTGAACTTTATTGGGTCATCCTTCCGACCAAACACCCATAACGGAAAGGAGAAAAAAATGAGAACAATGAGAACTGTGATTTCTGTCCTATGTATCGCCGGTTTGGCGCTGGCTTTCTCTTCTAGAGAAGCCGCGTCTGTTGACCAAGACGTTGTCCTTGCCATTTCATTTGACGAAGCGGGCGCCAGGGACCTGTCTCCTAATGGAAACGACGGCACTCTAAAAGCGGGTGCTAGAAGGACAGAAGGCAAGTTTGGAAAAGCCCTCAGCCTGAATGGATCCAATCAGCATGTGGAGATTAAAAATCATGACAGTCTCATCCTGTTTCGGACCGACTTCACGATGGCGATATGGTTGAACTTTGTAACAGCCCCACCGAAGGGCGGCAGGGGGTTGAAGGGGTTTTCGATGATGGGGCATGATGAAGGTCCCGGAGGTACAGACAAGTGGATTTGGTTGTATACCGGCGGCGCGATGCACCTGCATATCAATATCAAAAATTGCTTTTGCGGTAAAGCCGGAAGCGCCTGGATTAACTCTGACGAGTGGGCTACCAAGTTAAACGAGTGGCATCAGGTAGTCCTCGTCAGGGTGGGTAATAAGTACGCCTATTACCTGGATGGCGAGCCGTTTGGAGAGTTCGATGATAACACGGATCCGACGCCGATGCCCAAAACGATCGACCACGACTTCACCATTGGATGGTCAGAAGGCCCGTTTTTCTTCAGCGGTCTCCTTGATGAAATCCTCATTGTTAAAAGACCCTTGAACCAAGAGGAGATTCTCAGTCACTTCCAAGGCGGTTTGGGTGGTTTCCTGTCGGTTCACCCCCATAATAAGCTTTCCACAACATGGGCAAACCTTAAGGCGGAGGGGCTTCGTTGAAAAGTCTCCCTCACAGGACTCAACCGCAGTTGCTCCAAACAAGCGGCTGTGGGCAACGTCGTACGAAAAAGGCACTGTAGATGAAGGGTCTAAGTTGCGATTCAGGAATGCTACACATGTTCAGCGTGGAGCAGGCTATTGATGTGCTCGCAGCGCAAGGCTATCAGGCGATCGACATTAGCCTTGAGAAAGGGCGGCCCATCCTGCCGGTCCCACAGCCACATATGAGTCCGGAGGCGGATGCGAGCACGCGCCGGCAGGTGCGAAAACATGCCGAGCAAGCCGGTGTAGCCATCTTGGCATTGAACGCCACCACGAACCTCATCCACAGTGTGCCGGAGACGAGAAAGGCAAACCTGAAATTCGTAATGGAGGCGGTGGAGTTGGCTGCGGATCTTGGCGCAACGTACGTGATTACTGGCGGCGGCTCGAAAAAATTCTATGGACGGGAGAGTCAGTATTGGGAGTGGCTGCTGGCTGCGCTGCGTGCACTGCTGTCCCGGGCTAACCAACTGGGGGTGACGCTAGCCTTCGAAGCGGCAGGTCCTTACGGTCGCTTCGTGCACAATGTAAGACGGGTGAAGCATCTGCTGAGTTGTGAGGGGTTGGAGGCACTGAGAATCGTATTTGACCCGAGCCATTACCACCTCAGAGGTGATTCTGCAGTTAAGGCGTACGAGGCGTTGAGCCATCACGTGGTGCATGTGCACACCAAGGACGCTAAGGGGGACCCGGAGGATTTTGAGTTCCCGCCACTGGGGGAAGGGGAGGTTGATTTCGACGGACTGTTGGGTGCGATAGCCGCTGACGGCTATGACGGTTATATCTCGGTCGAGTACGAGGGCTTCGCCTGGGGCTATGAAAGCGACTGCCGGAAGGTGCTTGCTGACAGCAAGTCTTTCATTGACCGCATCCTCGCCTCGAAACAAAATCTCTGAAAGGTTGAATTCAGAGCATCTTTCAGACTGCAAATTAACCGTCAGATTAAGGAGGTCACCGATGTCCATTGAAGAAGCTATCCATCATCTTGCGACCTATGGTTACTGCGTGCTTGAAGACCGCATTCCCGCAGAGCAAGCCGAACGCATGGCAAAGAAATATTTGGAACTGCACGTCGACCCGGCAGACAGATCGTTAAATTCCGGTCACAGCCACTACCAAACGGTGTTTGGAATACTAAATCTCGATGACACAGCATGGACGTGTGCGACACACCCGGATGTGCTGGCAGTCGCTCGATATTTCCTGGGTGAACGCATCCGCATCGTTTCCGGAGGTTGCTCAAAGGTGACCTATCCCGGCGCTCCGGACCAATCCCTTCATGTGGATTCTGCCGGCTTTTTCCTTGAAGTCCCGAATGTTCCGTGGTTGATTAACACGATTTGGATGCTCACCGACTTCACAGTCGAGAACGGCGCCACAGGTGTGGTGCCGATGAGCCATTTCTCACGCCGAAATGGACCACCGGAAGGGATGGGACCGGACCATCCGCAGGTGAAACCGGCGACGGGTCGGGCGGGTTCCGTCTTGATGTGGCATTCGGGGCTTTATCATACTGCGCGCGCCAATCAAACCAATCAGATTCGCGTTGGACTGAACATGGGCTACTACCCGCGCTGGTTTAATAACTGGATGGTGGACGGTCACCAACCCATCTGGCCCGAGACTTACGAGCGAATGCCCCCCGAAATGCGGGCATTGTGCCCCGGACGTCTCGGTAAAAGCCGCGCTGGCCTTTATGAAAATTCATAATCGCTCACCATCTTGAGAAATAAGCACCCAGACAGAGGAAAATTGACAAGACACATGAGGATTGGGGCAGCGGAGCATCTGCGATCTCTTGCTCCAGGTTTCTATCTCCCTGCTATGCACAAATTGCTTGAACTCTATTGAGAAGGAGTGACTCGGCGAATCACCACTACCAATCACCAGCGAGGAATTATCGTGAATCAATTCGCCCCGATCGAAAACGAGCGGGCAAGTGGGATTCCCCCGAGAGTATTGGTCATTGGACTCATCTTGGTTATCGTCAACGCCTATTGGATTTCTGTCAATGACCTCGTAAGGGGCTTGTCCCATAACTACATGTCGCTCTTTAGCAATGCTGTTTTTACCTTGTTTGTGGTGATTCTCTTCAACCTCCTTTTGAAGAGATATTTTCCGAGATCTGCGCTCAGGGACTCTGACCTGTTGGTTATCTATGCGATGGTCGTCATCGTGACGACCATTTCCGGAAAGCGAACTAACAGGTTGATTTCGATGCTATCCCACCCCTTCTGGTTCGCCACACCGGAAAATGACTGGAGGGATTTATTCTGGCGACATATCCCCCCTTGGTTTACAGTCAAGGACGAAGATGTTCTTAGTGGCTTTTTTCTTGGCGAGACTTCCTTCTTCACCCAACCTTACATCAAAGCTTGGCTTGGCCCGCTGCTCTATTGGTCAGCTTTTACGTTCGTCCTTTGCTTTGTCCTCTTTTGCATCAACACTATTATCCGAAAGCAATTCACAGAGCATGAAAGACTTACGTATCCGATTACCTGGCTACCGCTGGAGATGGGACGGGACTCATCTGCTTTCTTAAAGAATAGGTTAATGTGGGTAGGATTTGGCATTGCAGCTGGCGTGAGTCTGCTCAATGGTTTGAATGTTTTCTATCCTGTCGTTCCTTCTATTCCTGTCGGGTGGACACGGATTGAATTCCCAGATAAGCCTTGGAGTCACATGGGCGGGACATTGGTTTCCTTCCAGTTGTTTTTCATCGGTCTTTCCTATTTCATGCCGCTGGACCTCGCCTTTTCCGCCTGGTTCTTCTATCTCTTGCAAAAAATGATGCGAATGTTGATGGGCATGATGGGCTGGCGCGATCTCTATTTCCATGAACAGGCACAAGGTGCGTGGATCGGATTGGGGTTTTTGGCGTTGTGGGTCGGACGCAGACATCTCAAGCAGGTCTTCAGCCAAGCTGTAACGGGAAAGAGAGGGATAGATGACGCCCAAGAGCCGATGCGTTATCGGACCGCTTTTTGGGGCATCGCGGCCGGTCTGCTGTTTCTTCTCTGGTTTGCTTATAAAGCCGGTTTTTCCGTTTGGGTTCTGCTGCTGTTCTTTGCGATATACTTTTGCAGCGCTATTGGTGTGACCAAAGTGAGGGCTGGCCTTGGACTGGGTTTTCATGAGATACTACAACTAGATCCCGGACGGACGATGGTGACAGCAATTGGACCGCGGGCGTATGGGGCACGAAACTTGACGGTTCTGACGTTCTTTTATTGGCTGAATCGAGATCAGCCCAATCATCCGATGCCGAATCAGCTCGAAGCTTTTCGGATTGGCGAACAAGCCAACATCAATAATCGGCGGCTCTTATGGGTGATGCTTGTCACCCTTGCCGTTGGCATACCGCTGAGCTTTCTGATATACCTCAGCCTTTTGTATAATCTGGGTGCTGATAACACGGGACCGTGGATCGTCGGGATAGGAAGGGAAGGTTTTGCCCGACGTCTCCAAATGTGGCTAAGTTATCCAACGGGGCAAGATTACGTGACGATGGGCTTCATGGGGTTTGGTTTTGGTGTCACCGGCTTTCTGTTAGCTATGAAGATGCGGTTTCTGTGGTGGCCGTTTCATCCGGTAGGTTATGTGCTTGCGATAAGTCCGGGGGAGATGGTCTATATTTGGTGTCCACTGCTGATTAGTTGGGCGATCAAGTTCGCTATCCTCCGGTATGGTGGGTTGAAGGCGTATCGCAGAGCCATCCCGTTTTTTGCGGGCTTGATAGTGGGTGACTACGCTATGGGCGGCATTTGGAGTGTCATCAGCGCAGTGTTCAAGATTACAACTTATCACATGGGGTGGCACCCGCAATTGCCTCAGTGAAACAAGTGGAGCTTCCTTTCGGTCCATGGACAAAGAGCGCTATCACCAAGTTTAGTTAAAATTTATGGGGTTAAAACGAATCATGCGTGACAGTCGCAGCAATGCAGGTTCTAAAAAAGGCTTGACAGAACCTTTGTCCCATGATAGATTTGGTGTCATCATTAGACCTCGACAGGGCGATCGAAATGGGGGTTAGGCATTAGTAGTCAGTTTCTCAATTTCGACTAGCGTTTGCAGTGCCGAAATTCATTGCGCGTCTTAAGGGGCGACAATACGCCCGACTAGCGCACCCCTTTTTTTACTCCTAATGCTATCTGTTGTGGGTTGGTTTAATTTTGGAAATGCTTTAGATGTCCCTTGCATGAGTTCTGATGGTGAAGTTTTACAGGAGGTCTATTTAATGAAAGTGCTCTTTCTCCCTTTCCCGCCACACATGGGTTATTGGTACGATGGCGTTGTTGCAGCGATAGACGGGCGGTATCCGAGTGAAATCTACGATCCGGCTCAGCCCATGGCAGATCAATTCAAGGCTGTCGACGTGGTGGTGGAGTGTGTTGGCTGCACGCGGGAGATGGTTGATGCGGCGGTGGATGCGGGGGTGAAGTTGTGGCAAGTGATGGCTGTCGGTCTAAACGCCTGGGACGTATCCTACTTCCTAGAAAAGGGTTTGCCATTTGCGAACACACCTGGTGCTTTTAGTGCGGTCGCTCTGGCAGAACATGCGCTTTCCTTGATGCTGCTGATTGCTAAAAACTACCCTACAGCTCAAGAGAATATCCGCTCGGAAATTTTCAGCCTGCCGCTGAATGATGAGATAGGAGGAAAAACGCTGGGGTTAGTTGGGTTGGGCGCAAGTGGGCGTGAACTTGCTAAGCGCGCTCACGCGATGGGCATGCGACTGGTGGCGATTGATATCGTTGATGTTCCTCAAGCAATTCGTGATGAACTGCACGTTGAGTTATTTGGGGATTCGAGTCAGTTGAATCAGGTGTTGAGCGAGGCGGATTATCTATCACTCCACACACCACTTACCTCGAAGACCCGGCATCTGATCGACCGACATGCATTGGAGCTAATGAAGCCGACGGCGGTGTTGATAAACATCGCACGCGGTGAAATTGTCGATGAGGCAGCTTTAATTGAGACATTGCGGACCGGAGGGATTAGAGCCGCCGGTCTGGATGCGTTTGCTCATGAACCGCTGGATGCGGCGCACCCGCTGCTACAGATGGATAACGTGATTTGTACGCCGCACATCGCCGGAGTAACCAGGGAAACCACGCGGCGACGTGGGAAGGCAGTAGCTGAGAATGTCGACCGTGTCGCTAGAGGCTTGACACCGCTGCATCTCATCACATCGGTCGAGTAGGCGACTGCGAATTGCTAATGGATGAGGCTTGTTTTTCCCGCTACCAAGTCTCTTTCAGAGGGTATGTTTAAACCCTAGGTCGGTGTGGGTGAAGATGCCGTCGGATGGCATTGTTCAGTAGAGTGGCATCCAAACATAAGCGCAATAACCGTTTGTAATCGAGTTTCTAGCGTAGCGAAATCCCGGTTTATCGGGGCGATGAACCGCCGTTTGCAACGGGGAAGACGGCAATAAATTGCTCACTACGAACCTAAGTCAGATTGTCTCATTTATTGCCCAATAAGTATTGACAGGACAGCGTAAGAGAAAACATGAGATGAAAGGTCTGAGTTGCAATTCCGGTCTCTTAAGTCAGTTCGCTATCGAACGGGCTATTGATATACTCGCAGACCAAGACTATCAGGGCATTGACATCAGTCTTGAGAAGGCGCCGCCGTTCTTGCCACCGCCTCTACCGCACATGAGTCCACAGGCGGGAGCGAAGGCAAGAAGTCGAGTGCGCAAGCATGCAGAACAAGCCGGCGTGGTCATCGTCGCGTTGAACGCACACACCAACCTGATTCACGCTGTCCCCGAGGCCAGACAAGCGAACCTAGAATTCGTGAAGAAAGCGCTGGAGCTCGCGATGGATCTCGGCGCCAGATATGTAGTCGTCGGTGGGGGACGGAAGGAATTTTATGGTCGGGAAAGCCAATACTGGGAAAAGCTAGTAACTGCATTGCGGCACCTGACGGTCAATGCAACCCGTTTGGGGGTGAATCTGGCAGTGGAAGCAGGTAGTTTTCCCGGTTCCCTCCTGCATAATCTCAGCCGCATGCAGTACCTGCTGAGTCACGATGGCCTGGAAACTTTGGGAGTTCTGTTTGACTCGGGCCACTATCAGGTGCGGGGAGATTCAGTAGTTGAGGCTTACAGGGCGTTGAGCCAGCGAGTGGTGCACGTGCACGCCAAGGACGCGAAGGGCAATCTGGAGGATTTTGAGTTCCCACCGCTGGGGCAAGGCGATGTTGATTTCGATGGGTTGTTGGGTACAATGGTCGCCGCCGGCTACGACGGTTACATCTCGATCGAATACGAGGCTTTCGCATGGGGCTATGAAAGTGACCCCCGCAAAGTGCTTTCAGAGAGCAAAGGCATTCTCGATCGCATCCTCGCCTTGAAACCATGAAAACGACGTATACGTCGCACCTGCAGTTCATCTAACGGTGGCCTGGTCATTTTCGGGATAGGGCGCTTTTGGACTGAGATAGTGATCATTACCACCCCCATCTCATGGAGGATAGAACTATGCGAGCTGCACGACTGCACAGAATTGGCGGACTGTTACAGATAGATGAGGTGCCCACTCCAGAAATCAGCGATGACGAGGCTCTGGTACAAACCAGAACGTGCGGCCTTTGCCGAACCGATCTCCACAAAATCGATGGCTTGGGACAACTGCAGGTGCTGCCGCACACACTTGGACATGAGGCTGCCGGTATTGTGGTTCAAACTGGTCGAAACGTAACGCATTTGGAAGTGGGGAAATCTGTTGTTCCACACGATTTCTTTTCTTGCGGACAGTGCTACTACTGCCGGGCCGGTCGAGAACCGCTCTGTGTTCAACCCAACGTGTTTGGCACAACCGTCAACGGCGGGTTTGCGGACTATTTCGTGGCGCCCGCGAAGAATCTGTTTGTATTGCCTGAACAGACGCCATTCGAACAGGGGGGCTTGATCAGTTGCGCCGTAATCACCGCGCTACACGCCTTCCGTCGATCGCAACTACGCCTGAATGACGCCGCTGTGGTGTTAGGCGCAGGCAACGTTGGGCAAAACTTAATCCAGATTCTGAAAGTCGCCCGCGTACAAGTGATTGCGATTGACCGTTCGGAAGCCAAACTGGAAATTGCCAGCCAGCTTGGCGCAGATCTTGTTCTCAATGTGGATGCGGCGGATGCGATTCAACAAATCAAGGCATTAGCAGGCGGCGATGGCGTCCAGTGTGTCTTCGACGTCGTCGGTTTCTCTTCGACGCTAAAAGCAGCCGCTGATTATGTCATGCGCGGTGGGCGAATTGTCGTGATTGGCGAGGAGCCGGAATTTCCGAAGATTAACTCCACCCAAATTGCGCAGCGGGAGCTTGAGATTATTGGCTCACGCAATGGTTCGCGTCAGGATATCATTGATGCCATTGCCATGGTGGGCGCCGGAATTATCACACCCTGGATTGCGCACCGGTTTCTGCTGGCAGAGATAAACGAGGCGCTGGCATTCATGCGTCGTGGGGAGGCGCAAGGTAAAATCGTCATTAGTGTCTCTGAATGAATACAAGAGGAACCGAATTTCTTCAAGAAACTCGGTTCCTCTTCGTGACAATTTGAAAGGAGAATCGGATGGACAAGCTCATTATCACCGTCACTGTCGACTCGACTGTGTCATATCCTGGCAACAACTTGTGTCCACCGCAAAGGGAGCTGGACAAGGTCGCGGCAGAATATATCCGTGCCGTTAACGCTGGGGCAAGCATCACTCACATTCACGGTGTGCGCTCCCTTGAGCGCGAGATTCAATCTGACGGCCGCCAAGTATCAAAGCTTGATTTTGAGGGCTGGAAGGGATTACAAGAACGAATCAAAGCCAGCTGCGATCCAGTCATGCAATTTGGCGTCGCGAGTGCCAGGATTGAAGAGAAGGTCAACCTGATGAACCTCAAGCCTGATATGATGGCGATTGCCTTCAACGCCCACGATGAATTCTTCCAACCTGACCCCAACTACCCGCCCAACGAGATGTACGCGTCTCACCCCAGAGATGAACTGGCATCCTATGGCCGTGCGGCGATTGAACACGGCGTAAAGGTTGAAGTCGAATCGTTTCAAACGGGAGCGTTTTGGAACATGAATTTTATTGCCGACCAAGGGCTGCTGCCAGATCCAATCTGGACAACCCTGTTGGTTGGTTGGAAAGGGGGTTGTTGGACGCCTCCCACACCGAAGGCGTTGATTGGCATGGTGGACCATCTGCCTACGAACCTCAAGATTAACTGGAATCTCAGTGTGATGGATGCACCAACACACTGGCAACTGTTGACCTTGGCAATCATGCTTGGGGGTCACGTCCGCGTAGGCTGGGAAGACAATCCATACTTGCCGGATGGATCGCTGGCTGAGACCAATGCTGTGTTGGTCGAGAAGATTGTACGCATCGCCCGTGAGCTTGGGCGCGAGATTGCCACGCCGGACGAGGCACGCCAAATTATCGGTATTGCCTAACTATGACTTAGTCATAACTGTCTGTCTGGTGAGTGATCATAGCCTCGTTCCTTATAGGCATCAATACGGGGATAAGCGCCTAGACTACAGTTGTGCTCATCCTGAATTATGATTAGTAACTGTTTAACCTGGAGGAAAATCGCGTGAAGTATTTCTCAGCAGCCGAACTGCAGCAGATTAGCGCTAAGATTTTAGATGCGGCTGGTTCCCCGCATGAAGAATCGGTTATCGTAAGCGAAGTGCTTGTCCGCTCGAACTTAATGGGTCATGATTCTCACGGGGTATTACGAATCGCACAGTACGTCGAAGATATTCGGAACGGCGAGATTCATCCGGGGGCACGCTTTGGAATTGAACGAGAAATGCATGCTTCTGCAGTGGTCAACGGTCACTCCGGTTGGGGCATGGTGATTGCACACAAGGCGATGCAGCTTGCAGTTGACAAGGCACGAAAGTATTCAATTGGTACGGTCGTCGTGCGCGGTAGCCATCATGTGGGCCGAGTGGGCGAATATCCAACTATGGCTGCTACAGAACAGATGATTGGTATGGCTGCTATCAACTCATATGGGACCCCCGGATTAATGACGCCGTGGGGTGGGATCGATCGGCGATTGTCCCCGAATCCGCTAGCATTCGCAATGCCGAGTGGTGAAACGTGGCCTGTGCTCGTAGACGTTACCACATCCGTTGTGCCTGAAGGCAAGATTCGTGCCGCACAATACGCGGGCAAATCCCTACCAGAGGAGTGCATCATTGATTCCGAAGGAAATCCAACTACAGATCCCGACGCTTTCTACGGTCCACCAACGGGCGCAATCTTGCCCTTGGGTGGTGTTATGGGACACAAGGGGTACGGGTTGAGTATAGTAGCCACATTGCTCGCGGGAGCGTTGTCCGGTGTAGGTTGTAACGGTCCGGAGGAGGCAATCAAGGGTAATGGAATATTCTTCCAAGCCATCAACATCGAAGCTTTCCTCCCGCTTGAAGATTTCATCCAAACGGTTCAAGAACAAATCGCATGGATGAAGTCCTCCCGAAAGCAACCTGGTGTGAATGAAATACTTTTCCCCGGTGAGCCGGAGTATCGCACCGCACAACGTCGTCGTGCTGAAGGCATTCCGGTTGAAGATAGCGTCTGGCAAGAGATGGTTGAAACGGCGGCAAGTCTTGGGCTAAATATCTCAGATTGAAGCCGTGGCACACTTGCTAGCAATGCAGGAGTAATAAAATCATCTTAGGACGGGATTTCTTCCCTAGCTTCCCTTGGCACCGGTGGTAAAACTTCAAAGTGCATCTCTCCAGCGGAATGTTTGTATTTCATGAAAATGATATCCTTCTCCTCTCGATAAAGCCAACCGGACTCAACTGCTTCATGATTATCAACATCGGCAATTTCTTCCTCTCGAGCCCGTATTGCAGCAGGCTTTCTACCGTAGCCTGTGATGATGGTATAACTCGTTTCGTGTTGGACATATCTCAGCTTAAAATCCAATTTCGCAGAATCATCACATTCAACTGACTCAATTTTTGCTCCGGTGCTCACGTGGATTCGCCCATGGTCATATCGGATAATAGCAGTCGAAATATCAGGGTCTAGTCCGCGTAAGGCATAGAGATTCACCATGATATTCTCTGGGTTCAGATGGGGGCCACGCCTTTCGGTGCAGAAGCCGTAGAAGCCATCAGGATATGTACCCTTGAGTTCTCCTTCTGTCCACTGCTGATACATTGCACTCACAGTAATACTTTCGGCTATTTTCGACCAAGGTTGCCGATTGCTGTGTGGTGCGAGCCGTTGGAGATAGTAAGCAAAGACCAACCCATTCCACTGAACAGGGACACCGAACCAGGGGTGAGTGTGGAAGGTCGTTCCGAAAACGGGTATGGAGGCGAAACGCATACCAGGGCGATCTGGTAGATTCCAATAGTAGAGGAATGGCAGTCCTGTTTCTGCCCAGTATTCTGCGCACGCCAAATCAATCTTTTCGTTAGTAATCTCGTAGCCTTCAACGTACGCAGCAACAGCATGGGCAGCGGCAAGGAGATCAGGTTGGTAAATTGGACATTCCCACGCCTGTGCGCCACGCGGAACCTGAAACCGTTCCATAAACCTCAACGCTTTGAGACCAGCCGCTAATGATTCTTCATCTCCTGTAATCCTTGCGTGTTTTAACAACATCAAGGCGGGATGTGCACATATACCTAAAACGGTGTCGCCTGCCTCTCCTAATGTTCTTGCGCGATCAGTAGAAGGGTTGAACCGCCAGCTCCCATTGCTTTGCTGGGCGTCTATTAATCCTCGGGTTACCCCCTTCAGCCGGTCCAAACTTGTTTCAAGGTGTCCGTAGTAAAAGGGAAATTCCCATTTTATAATGTGACATAAAGCTGACGAAATTAAACTTCCATCTCCTGACTCACGAATTGTATTTTCAGCGATCTCAACAACGCGCTGCCTTACTGACTCATCTCGAGTTGCAAGGTAATCATACCATAGCAAGGTGGCAAAGCCAGGCGCATTCGCCGGTGTCCAATCGACGCAGTGTCGAGATTTTCCCGTCTCTTCGTCCCAAACCGTCTGCATGAAGCCGTGTCGTGAAAGCAAAAGCTCATCTTCGTCGCTACGCGGCGCTTCTAAGGGGTCAGGCATACCATAAGCATCCACCCACAGTGAGATTGCGTCCAAAATGGAGGCATTTCCATCAAGGATTATCTGTGCTTTGAGCATGATAGGATGATTTGCCTCCAGGGGGTATGGCGTAGATGCATCCATGGAATTCTCGTCAACCCAATCAGGTGGCGTGGGTAGAAACAGTCCCATCAGGTGATTCTTCTGATGCATATAGCAATTCGGAGAAGCAAAAACCGCGGATAATGTTTTGTGTTTGCCATCCCATGTGTCCATCGGATTCCACACCAGACCAACAAGAGACTTATTATGTTCAACTGCCATCAGTGGAATGGTTATTTTGTACGGATGAGGAACAAGGCGATTGTTGAGCGGCGGTGCCGCATCACGCGTGTCTGACGATGATTCGCCGTTTTCTAGGAACTCTAGACCAGGAAAGAGGGCGGCGTTTTTTCCGTCGCCAAAGGTCCCATCCCCTGCATAAAGCATAGGGCCACTGAAAACAATCAATTCTCGCTTTGCATCGGTTACGAGCTGATGTTCGGCTTTTAGGAGTTTGGAATCTTCCCGTAACGAAAACCGCACTTCATAGGACCAAAGCACGCCATCAATATCCTTTTCCTCGCAAGAAAGTAAGACAATTGAATCGCCTTCACTATTTCCGGACAGACGATAAGTAGAGGGTGTAATTCGAGTGTGTTGGATATTACCTTCTGCATCCCGATAACGAATTTCTGAAATGGCACTGCAGACGGCAACTTGCCGATAATGCCCATTTTTCGCTGCGAAAAGCAAGTAGTATTCAAAACCTTCGTACCCTCGAACGAAGAGGGCGCGTAAGTTTCTGTTCTCGGTATTTACGTGCCCATCCATTTCACAAGTATGTAATTCTCGAGAAATTTCCGTGGATAATTTGGAGATTCCCGGTCGAACTTCAATAACTTTCTCTACCGTTTGGCGGATTTCTCCTTGCTCCGTTTGATACCTAAGCGAAGCAGAAATTGATGTCGCCGTTCGACGGGAAAAACTCCGAACCTGCCATACTAATGTAGTTGCTTCACTAGGATTGAGGAGTTTGATAGTCTGCGTGTGCTGTCCCCGTCTCAGCTTAATTCGATTAAGTGAAACACTCACCCGATTGGCGGTCACAAGCGGAATCAAGCCGCTATTTCGAACTGTACATTGCAGTTCAAAATCGTCACCGGCCGTAACGAGTGCCGCTGTTGGTCCGACATCCACGATCTTCAACTGCGGTTGCTCAGCATACAGCCGAAGCTCTACGATTGCCGCATCAGCACTATAACGCTGCAGACGTTGGCTAGCCGAATTCGCAATTTCGGAAATTGGCGCGTATGCATCCAAGACAAATTCCGAAGCTAATGATTTAGGCGATTCACCGCCCGATGAGCCCAAAGCAATCCCCCGAATCATCTCTGGTTCTGCTTGGCTCGGTTCAGTTAGCGATGACGCATGAGAAAGCTTAAGAAGACGCGGATTTCCCCATACGGCCCAGTCGTAGTTAGTGTTGCCCACTTCGTTGCAATCGGTCAAGAAAGCGACTTGAATCTGACGTCCGGCGTCCTTGGAGAGATTGAGAACATGTTCTTCCCACTGGCAAGCTATCGAGAAACCTTCAAAGCGTTGTTCTCTCGAAATCTCGATAGCAAACCGAACTCCATCGGGTTTCGTCAGTGGATAGTCAAAATCGACACCGTCCCTAAGACCAATGCTGAAATGTAGAATGAGTTGCTCATCGTCAGCTAACTCGGGGAGTATCAGCTCATATTCGATCCTTGCATTGCCTTCAGCGCGGGGATGCTCAAATATCGCAGCCTTCTTAACTCCTGCTGCACTGTCCTGAGTGCTCACGGAGGCTTGCTCGACATTGGTTACTTGGCTGTTGGGAAACTCGTTGACAAAGTTGTACAATTCGTCAATGACACCTACTTCCAGTGGCATCTCAAAAACCGTTTCAGTTTCAACGAATTGTGTTTCTTCACCGCCCGTTAGTTCGATGGCTAGTCGTTCCGTATCCATTTCTGCTTCATTTAATCTTTCGAATCCTGCTTGATGAGGAGAAAATTCCTGGTTAGCGTGTGCTCCCGTTTCATCAGCCACAATAGCTGGTGGGTGTATTCTTACTTCTCCATCTGCTGCTTCCTCGACTTCCGCCACTTGTTCAGATGCGCCCATAAGTCTTTCATCTACTTCTGATTTCTTCGTTTCAATTTTCAGGTCCATATCGGTTTCAGGTTCCACTATCTTGGTGACATTTTGTTCCGTAGCAAATTTATCGTCGACTTTGCTAAATTGCTCCATTTGTGTTTCCATAAGCAAATCTATTTCTCTTGTCTCATGTGAAAGTCCGTCTTCCGGTTTGCTCTGATCCGCATCGATCTTCTTTTCCATCGTTGCTTCTGTCGATCCACCCGCGTGGTCATTTTCATCAAGCAGAATTTTCGCCTCCGCTTTTGTATTATCTGTATGAAGCACTAGTGCAAAAAGCATTTGTAAGATTGTAGCCATTCATATCCTCCAATATTATTATTACATTCTTGCTGTCTGTTTCACAATCTGACATCGTCAGACAAGTACGGGCAATATCTGTATGAAGGATTTTCTAACGCCGAGTGTCACCCCTCTACAGCAGTAGAATACAATCTCTTCACTAATTATTATGAATCGGTTCCTCCCTTTATAAGCGGATTCTGCATCGTTGTGAGGGCGAGGACAAGGATGAAGAAACACCTGTCCTTGGGCTAACGGGCTGCCTTAATCACTCGAGTGCGAAGAATGCCGGCTTTAGCAAATTCCTGCCACCAAGCATTACTGGTGCAACGCAACTGCCTTGTGTTGACTATATTGTCATTCTTGGTCGTTCCGTTCTACTAAGATACACGCAGCCTTCCCCGCTTTCAAACGGGGTACTGACAACAAAAAAAATCCTACAACACAATAATGCATCTATACCATCGTTTTCCTTCGGTAAATTCCGACAAACCGCTCTGTCTTGCTGATGAATCAATCCGTGGGCGATGCGATTGAATTGTCGAGTCGCCGAAGGTTATTGGCAGGATTATTACATAATGACAACTTTCCACCCAAATATCAATAGAACCTTGTCATTTGTACAATAGACTTAATGAACCTTGTATCTAGACTTTGGGAATTATGGTCAGAAGATCTTATCTAACCCAATCCTACATAATTATAGCATAGATGTAGCAGAGATCAAGAGCAAAGAATGCGAGAGTGTGTAAGGATTCTACCAGTCAAGGAATAGGGCGGTGTACTCAACAATTTTTCACTGCGTCCGTATGTTTATTTTTGCCAGTCTCTTTTATGCTTTTCAGTTTATTTTATCTATGCTATAATGGATTCGCTTAGAATCCAGGAGTGCTCTGGATTTACATTTTAAATAGTCCGCGAACCTTTGGAGGGTTCGGTCAAGAAACAAGAAATCTTGTACGTATCGTGTGTCGTTAACGATTCACTCAATTAGGTGAAAACCTTCTGAAGTCTCTGTCCAATCCTTTGCAGAGTGCAGATATTCATGATTGTATAGCGAAGACAAGGAGAAAAGAAAATGGCAGGAATTATTCCGACAATTAGTTCGGATGTTGCAGGGTCACTAGGTGTGATTCATCTCCCGCGACTGTGGTCTAAGGTCATCTTGAGCGCCACAGGCCAACTTCCCGATGACTATGACGAATGCGGTATGGGATTCGATCAAATGGTTCTTGATGGGTTGGGGATTAATCGCGAAGCAGCACTCAAGTACCTCAAAGACAACCTTCCGACATACCCCCAGTTTGAAAGTTGGCTTCTCGAACAAAAAGGGGGGAATATCGATCAAACGACCATTGATAGTCTAAATGCGGCTATCAGAGGGTACAACCATGCTGATGAAACGCGCGAAGCAATCCTCGGTGCGTCGGGGATTGAAGACGATGGTTCTATCTTGGATGCAGTGAATCTCAATAACCTCGACGATTGGACTGAATTTCACGCGTCCTTGACGAGTTAATCGACGTTCAATTTCTAGTCGGGGTTCAGTACGCTGTACCCCGACACTCTGGCTTATCTTGCTACTATTTGGTTGTTGACTACGCCGACTCGTGTGGTACGATTTAGTGGACTTAACTGGGTATGCGCATGTTGTGTTGTAGTTGTGGTGTGCGTTCGTTGTCTAACCTAAGAGAGATTTCTCTTTCTACCCCAATCAAATTCCTCGCTTTTCTCTCTTCCACTCGCGTGAGGAGATGCTTGTCAGAGAGAGGAAATGTTACGAAGTAACCGAGAAGGGAGTCATTGGAGAGGGTCGGGATAAGGGAAAAACATTCTATTTGTCCGATCACCCGGTTCAATCTGCACATCTTGCATTTGCGGATTATCTCCTCTCTTTCCTCATAGGCTAACTTCACCCAAATCCCTTTATTCGGTGATGAATTCACCGAGCTACAGTTCCTGCTGCACGTTCGGGTCCACGAAGGAGGTCTAAGAAGTCCGATGTCGGTTTTTGATCGATAGTTACTTAACCTCTCACCTTTTTATATAATAGCATCCCTGTTTGAGGGAGCATAATCGTTACAGAGAAAGGGGGTAACCGCATCCCTTGCATCCCATAATTGATGATGGCTAACAGTGAGTCAAGATTGCGATTTCGGCATGCTAGCATTCTGCGGCAATTGTTGATTTTAAAGTTTCATCTGCGAGCAATTTAAACTAAACTTAATATAGCTTCATGAAGTGGGACTGCTGCGGTTTTTTCTTATGAAATGGAATTTTCTATCGAAAATCTTTGATGGCGCGATTGGTATCGAAAGAACATATAACGATTGCGACAAAGCGATTAAAGAGTTGGATAAATACAACAAGCGAATTGAGGAAATGCAGGAGAATAATGAGGATTTAAGTAATATTTCTGAAGCTGAGAAAGCGGCGCTTGACGAAATCGTCAATCACGCCATTGAGCGAGCAAAACTGCTACTTAGCAAGGAATCCGAGCGTAATTGGCCGGGGGTCTTCAGGGAAATGCACAAAAATCTGGCAAACATCTACTTTGAGCGGCGGGAGTATGACAAAGTCCCGGAAGAATGTGAACAGCTCAGAAAGTATGGTGAAGTCGGTCGTCAAGATGCGGAGGAAATTATGCAAAAACTCCGAGATAAACAAGCCGGTAAAGTAGATACCCCTGAAGAACCGATTTCAGCAATGTAAAATATGCATTTTCTGAACCCTTCCGCTTTTTATCTCTTAGTGTTTATTCCCATCGTGGCATTGTTGCATTTCCTCAAGCTTCGTCGTCAACGTTGCATTGTGCCTAGTGTGATGCTTTGGCTTGAAGCCGTCGAGGATATGAAAGCTAATGTCCCTTTCCAACGTTTGCGGAACTCGATTTTACTCCCCTTACAGATTTTGTTTCTATTAATTGTCATTGGTGGTGTTGCACGTCCTGCACTGCGCCAACCTAGTTCTTTGAGCAATCAGTCAATAATTATCATTGATACGTCGACGAGTATGCAGGCGACTGATTCGGGAAAGAGCCGTCTTGATGCAGCAAAGGTGGGGGCTTTGAAACTTATTACTCGGCTTGATGCGAATGGTCATATGATGATTATGGATACGTCCCCTCCATCGAGCAATGTGCGTCAGGCTTTTACGTCAGATAAGGAAAAACTGCGCCGGGCAGTCAATAACTTGTCTGTGCGGCATGGTCCGCCAGATTTGAAGACTGCTTTTGACTCTGCCCAGATTTACGCGAACATGCCAAACACGCAGGTTTTCTTTATCAGTGATAATTTCGAGAACTTGCCTCCTGCCGCAAACCAAATATCGCTCCATTTTCAAGAAATCGCCTTGGGCAAACAGATTAACAACATCGGAATTGTACGCTTTAGCGTGACACGGGATGCACACCAATCGAGCTTATACCGGATCCTTGTAGTGGTGCAAAATTTTTCAGATATTCCAAAGCGAGTTCAGGTCAGACTAGAAATCGAAGGGCGGTGGGCCAATGATGAAACGGTTACTATTGCAGTGAGAGATACAGCGTCGATTGTGTTTACGGAGGTGGACGAGGGATTCGATGGGCAGACTATCAGCGCTCGCCTCGTTGATGTTGACGACGATCTTTCCGTTGATAACATCGCATCAGGGATTTTGCACCCGCCTCCGGAATGGAAGGTTCTACTTGTTAGTAACCGAGAGCAACCGTTATTGGCGTCCATGCTCAAGACAAACCCGCACGTGGTGTTTGCACAGATTCGACCCGATGATTATCACGGCTTGGCGGATCGTGATATGGTGATATTCAATCAGTTTGTTCCCAGTCCCCTCCCCGATGGCAACGCCATTTTCCTGAACCCTGTTGCAGGCTTACCTTTTATGCCCGTCCAGAAGAGCGAACAGCCACTAAGTGTGATTAGTCAGAACCAAACCCACCCGGCGATGCGCAGTGTGTCGTTGATTGGCTTGGAGGTTAAGGAATCGCTAATGTGTGAATTACCTATTTGGGGTATCCCGCTTGCTCAGACCGCGAGGGCGCCGCTGATCTGGCTCGGCACACAAGCTGAACCGAGTGAATTTCCGCACGAAGACAGCACGAGAAAGGTAATTGTCTTTGCTTTTGATCCGTTCGATCTCCGAATTTCACGTTTTGCTTTGTTTGACCGATCAGTTGCTTCTGCCCTGATTCTTATGGCTCAGTGCCTTGAGTGGCTTGAAACAGCAACAGCACTGATTCAACCCGACGTTGTTAAAGCGGGTGAACCCGTGAAAATCCGCCTTGACCATCCCGATGAAGTGGAGGAGTTGGCGGTTCAATTACCTGATGGAACGTCAATAGATTTGGAAATAGGCACTTCGTCTGTTTTTTTTACTGAAACCCGCCAAATTGGTGTTTATTCTTTATTTATCAATGGCGGACAATGGGGAAAATTTGCCGTCAACCTACTTGATGCGCAGGAATCGGACATCTCTCCTCAAGGATCATCCGAGGACGTTGAAGAAGTTGAGGATGCTGATACAGCTTGTAGAATGGGGCACGGTGAACTGCAAGCTGTCAATCAGGAGCTTTGGGGCTATTCAGCAAATTTTGCACTGCTACTGCTTGTCGTGGAATGGTGGTTCTACCACCGCAACTTGTGACTTTCCCCTCGCTTGTCCTCCACCTTAGGTTGGGATTCATCTAACTTCGTCAAAGCCGGTCATCAAGAAAGAGATGTAGCGAGGAGAACACAATACACAACGCGCCTTATGAAATCCATAGATTCGGATCGTGGGGTTATTGTCGGTGTCACAGGCGGTATCGCTAGTGGAAAATCGACGGTCTCTCAATTACTAGCGGAAAAGGGGGCCATCCTTATCAACGTGGATGAGATTGGGCATCGGTTGCTGAAACGTGGGAGCCCGGTTATAAAGAAACTCATTGAGATTTTTGGGGCTGGTATTCTCGACCTATCGGGCGATGTCAGTCGTCAGAAACTGGGGGCGATTGTCTTCAACGATACAACCGCTCGTGAGCGTTTGAACGAGGTTATGCACCCGCTAATCATTCAGCAATCTCGTGCTGAAGCAAGACGACTTGTGACGGCAACTCCTAGTTGTGTTGTCCTTATTGAGGCGCCACTGCTCATTGAGGGAGGTGCGCAGGACACAGTGGACATTATCGTTGTGGTTACAGTTTCACCGGAAATACAACTCCGAAGGTTGTTGGATCGAAGTGCGGCCCAAAACAGGTTGCTCAGTCAGGCTGAGGCACAGGCGAGAATTGATTCCCATATACCGGTGTCCGAAAAAATCAAATATGCCGATATTGTCATTGAAAACAACAGTACAATCGATGCGCTTCGACGAACGGTGAATGAACTGTGGTGGAAACTTACTTAAATAACCAAACCAATCCATTTTCCAATACCAGCAGAGCCTCTCTCCAATACTTTGGTGCTTGAACAACGCCAACACCTTCATCGCAGAGGCCCCATTGGTGAGAAACGTCGCTTTTTGCTGGTCCGATACTGTTTTCGGCTTCTAGTGCGAACTTTTCGGACATGGTGTTCTCTTGTGTGGGTGTGGGAAACGCCCTTTTGGTGAAAGTCATTTGAACCACACTTGGTACTAGATGAGCAGGATGGTCTAATCATGACCCATCAGTCAGCACATATGACTTATGACGCTATTGTCATCGGTAGCGGTTTTGGCGGATCGATGGTTGCCCATAGCCTTGTTCATGCCGGTCTAAAAGTGCTGATGCTTGAACGTGGCGATTGGGTTCCGCGTAGCCTGCAGAATTGGGATCCCAACGGCACAGTGTTTTTAACTCCATTCTACACAGACGAAACTCCGTATCGTGTATTAACCGGTGGTACCAGTGATGTAATGGGTGCGTATAGTTGCGTTGGTGGGCCATCGGTGTTCTATGGCGGTGTATCAATGCGATTTCGTGAAGCCGACTTTGAAGCCGCCCCTGAGATTGTCGGCAACTCGGAAGCACGGTGGCCCTTTTCTTATGCTGACTTGGAACCCTATTACACACACGCCGAACAGATACTTGATGTTGCCGGTGAAACGGGGCGCGATCCAACTGAACCGAACCGAAGCGCTTCCTATCCGCAGGCACTTAATGCACTTTCGTACACGTCGCGCCTCATTGAACAAGCTGCGCGCGATCTCAGGTTAAACCCGTTCCGCCTGGCATTGGCTATTAACTACTCCTCTGACGGCAATCGAGCGCGATGTATTTCTTGTACTACATGCGACACTTTCGCTTGTGCGATTCAAGCGAAAAACGATCTGGCAACTTGTGTTCTGCCAGATTTGATCAGAAAAGGGCTTCATCTTAAGCCAAACGTCGTTGTGACTCGGTTGGTTAGTGATGGAAATCGGCTGGTCTCGCTGGAATGCCATGACAAGCAGACGGATGAGAAACACCATTATCATGCTCAGTTTTTCGTTCTTTCTGCGGGTGCGCTGGGGTCACCACATCTACTGCTCGCTTCCGAACTACACCGCGTTAACCCTGGTGGTCACACCATCGGTCGCTATCTGATGCGTCACTGCAGCGCCATTGTGTTTGGTTTCTTTCCATGCCGCCCCAACAAGGCAGAGCAGTTCCACAAGCAGATTGGGATTCACGATTTCTATTTCGGGCACCCGACCATTAAAAACCCCCCCGGCAAATTGGGGAGCATCCAGCAGTTGCAAACACCGCCCGTGGGTCTAGTAAAAGAAGCCTTACCCAAACCGCTCGGTCGAATTCTCAGTGCTGGTGTTGAGCATCTGACCGGTCTGCTGGTCATGGCGGAGGACAAACCGCAGTACAATAACCACGTCACCATCAACCGGCATCGGAAAGATCGCTTTGGACTCCCCCAGTTACTTGTTACCCACCACTACACCAGGCGAGATAGCGCTTCTCGCGACGTACTAGTCAAAAGCGCGAAGCAAATTTTCCGAAAAGCTGGCGCGTGGTTCTGTTACGTTCACAAGATTAAAACCTTCTCTCACGCCGTTGGCACTGTCCGAATCGGAGATGCAGCTCATGCATCTGCCCTAGGTCCATATTGCCAATTTCGTGGGGTCAGGAATCTGTACGTGGTGGATGGCAGCTTCATGCCCACCTCGGCAGGCTTGAACCCCAGCTTGACGATAGCCGCTAATGCCTTACGCGTTGGCGAGCATATCGCAGGAATTTTTCGTGAAAAGACTTGACACAATGGTATCAGAAAGAGATTCATTGGCGCAGCTAAACTTAGCTTTTCTGGGTTGTGGCTTTGCAACGCGTCTACACAGTAAGACACTGTCAGGTTTCAAACGAGATTTTCGGAGATATTACGCTAGTCGGGACGGAGATAAGGCGGCTGCATACAACCGGAAATACAGAGGAAGTGGCTACTTCGATTCATATGATGCGGCCATTGCGGATGACAAGATTGAGGTGGTTCTTGTTGCAACGCCCCCAGCTTACCACCTCGATCTTACGCTAGAAGCAATGCGTGCCGGAAAGCATGTCATTGTGGAGAAGCCTGCGTTTCTGCGCGCTGCTGATTTTGTGGACATCCGTCAGGCGCAAGTCGAAACCGGGAGGTACGTCTTTGTAGCAGAGAATTACTTTTATAAACCTCTTGCCTTCAAGCTCCGGGAGCTTATTCGCGCAGGACTCATCGGCGAAGTGCTTTTCGTCCACGTTAATGCCATCAAGCGCCAGACGACTGACGACTGGCGTGGCGATCCCGTATTGGCGGGAGGAGGTGCCTTGTTTGAGGGAGGTATCCACTGGATTAACTTTGTCGCCAATTTAGGATTAACGGTGGAATCGATACGCGGCTATCGCACGGGTGCGAGGGAGGGCTCAGACAGGAGTATGCTTGTTGCCATTGAGTATTCCGAGGGCGCAGTTGGAACGCTGTATTATTCTTGGGAGATTCCCTCGCTATTCAAGGGGCTACGAATATCTAGGATATTTGGCCGGAAAGGTTCTATTACCTTTGAATCCAACGGGCTATTCATCCTTGTCAACGGTGTGCACAAACGTGTCATCATTCCCAAACTAACCGATGTCGCTGGCTACAAGACCATGTTCCGCGATTTTGTCCGCGCCTTAAGGGAGGAGAAGGAACCTCAGATGGCTCTTGATTTGGCACAAAGAGATCTCGACCTTATCGAAACGATTTACCAATCTATTTGAAATGAGTATATTTGCAATGTAAATCCTAATAGTGGGAAGTAGTATCCCATTTGCACCAAATTAACGTTCAGATGACTTTCCGTCCGCCGAATCCTGTAGGGATAACATGAACATGAAACTGGCATCGACCATTAACTCGAGTTCTGCTAAGAGCGATATGTTTAACTAGCCTACTCAATGTGTCGTTCCCAATAAGGTTAGCTAGGTTTAAGGGAAAACCTGGAGACTATAGACAATTCGCCTCTTTGGGGATGTACGACAAATGACACGTTAGAACACGCTACCACGCTTCACGAATCAGTACAATCCTATCAATCGGAGGTATATAAACGACTATGAATTTATTTATCGCGTTGGTTATCGGCTTGATGGCAGGAGCTCACTCCGCCACCTGGGGAATGTACAAAGATGCCATCTACGAGGGTTTCACTTATAGGAAATATTTCCGAAGTATCATATTCAGTGGACTCATCGCTATAATTTTTGAGCGCGTTACAGATCTTGACGTGGCTAGGCCTGCAAGTATGGTTATCCTTTATGGCCTGACCTATGTCATCGAACGCGGAGTACTCGAATTCTACAAAACGTTTCTGCGAGAAGAAGATCAATCCAAGTATTTCATCCCGATGCAGTTTCACGTAGGAGGGACCGTTGTGCAGAGCCAGTGGCGGCGTTGGTTAGCTGGTGTAGCTTACTTAGTTGGTGTTGCCCTAGCTATAGCGAGCATCATTGCCTTGCAGAATGCGAATTTGAAACTCCCAAACGTGGTCGTCGTTCTGCTGATTGGCAGTGTGGGTGGGTGGATTTCAGCCTTTGGCGGCGCTTGGAAAGACGCTCCATTGGAAGGTTTTGAATGGCTCAAATTTTTCCGCAGCCCAATCGTTGCATCTCTCTATGCGTTGCTCATCGCCTGTTTTACTGACACGTACCTGTACATTTCCATGGGCGGGCTGGGTTATACCGTCGGCACGATTGAAACCTACAAGACCTTCTTTTTTCCAAACAAGCCTCGTGGAAAATTTGCCGGAAAAACAATACAGTATCCGGAGATGCTTGAAAAAAGGTATAAGTTTGTTCCGCTTTACGTCGCTATCTGGGTAGCTGTGATAACGACCTGCGTTATTGCTTTTGTCCAGCCTCGCACAGGGCTTATTTGAGCCAAGTGATTCGTATCAAAACCCTGTTACCAGAGAAATAGATGATAACGAAATACACCGCTAGCCCTTCAAAGGCTTCGTGCCGTCGTCAAGCAGGCATTCATAGACGAAAGATGTTAAATTCAAGAAGGACGCAGACTACGGCTTTAATTTCACCCCCGTACCATATGCGCGGGTGTCTCAGTTCATGTGTTCTTGTCTTCGCGCTTTCTTCAACCTAATGCCTATTCTATCCAAAGTCAAATCCCTTGACCGACCGGTGTTTAAGTGTCCGGTGGTGAATGAAACTATTTAGCTACCGGGGGGCTATTTTTCCAAGACTCTGTCGCTTGTTCAAAGGCGTAAGCCAGTTGCAATACACCGAAGTCATCTTGGTGGCGCCCCACAATCTGGACGCCTACAGGCAGACCTTCGTGTGTGAAACCACATGGAACTGAGATTGCGGGGAGACCGGTAACTGTCACGTAATAGCAAGATTTCATCCAGTCAATATAGGTCTCCATTTTTACACCGGCAATCTCTGTTACATAACGCTGCGTTACGTCGAAGGGCGGTACCTGGTTTACGGGGAGGATTAGGAACTCGTAGGTCTCCATAAATTTTCGCACACGGTGGTAAATTTCAGTTCGTTTAAGTTCAGCCCGTCCAATCTGAGGTCCGCTCAGCTTCATTCCTTCTTCAATATTCCAGATTACAGTGTCCTTCACTTGGTCACGGTGTGTTTTCAGTAAGTCGCTATAAGCAAGCTCGAAGCGCCACGCTCGCCATATCTTGAAGACTTCATCTGCACCTGCGAAATCCGGTTCGCCATCTTCGACCACGCAGCCCAAGTCCTCGAACACGCTCCGCTGGCTATCAATTGTGTTAGTTATGCGCGCATCCACCGGCAGTCCCCCTAGATTATGCCCCCAAGCGATGCGTACACCTGTAAAATCGCGATTCAAGGGGCGATAAAATTGACTGCCGGGTTCAGCGATGGCGATGGGTGAACGTGGATCCGGCCCGGCGATAGCGCCCAATATGAGTGCAGCATCTCGGACTGTTCTAGCCATTGGGCCCTGCACTGTAATTGGAGACCACGCCGCCACGTTCGGCCATATAGGCACTCTGCCTGGAGAAGTGCGAAAACCCACGACATTGCAGAAGTTCGCCGGAATACGCAGCGATCCACCCGTGTCACTACCATCGGCGATTGGCAGCATTCCGCAGGCTAACGCTACTGCTGCACCGCCACTGCTACCACCACAGGTCATCGAGGTGTCGTAGGGATTGAGGGTTTCTCCGAACACTTCGTTATAGGTCTGTGCCCCGGCGCCGAACTCGGGTGTATTTGTTTTGCCAATTGTGATTGCTCCGGCTTTCTTTAATCTCTCTACAATGAGTGCGTCCTCAGCCGGTACAAAGTCCTTGAATATGGGGGATCCGAAAGTTGTGCGGATTTCCCTGGTTGGGAACAGATCTTTGTGCGCTATCGGAAGTCCATGCAACGCTGCTACTGCCTCGCCACGTGCTAGTGCCTCATCAGCAGTGGTGGCTTGTTCAATCGCTTGTTCGGGCAGCAACGTAACAATCGCGTTCACTTTTGGGTTTACACGCTCAATTTGCGCTAAAAATGCCTGCATGACTTCCCTAGCAGATAATTCTTTCGCGCGGATGCGGTGGCTTAACTCAGCAGCTGTCATAAAGCAGATATCTAGGCCGGACATGATGTTTTCTTCTCACCTTCACGATTGGTCAATGCACGGGTTTCGAGACCGGAATCTCGCAGCATTGCGTTCTGTATGTTTAAAGAATTGACAGTAGGCTGCTTGCTGTGTGACACATGCCTAGTTCTTTGACAGCTTAGCAGAAGTCGAAAAAACCGTCAACAGAAAATCCTACAATCCCCGTGACGTCAGGCGGAGTAGCAGTGAAACTGCTTCAACCTTCAATTTTTCCTTGATAATAATTGCGGCTTGTGCTAAAATAAAATGGACTGACAATATTAAAAGATACATCTTGGCAAATAGAACAATGACGCAATCTCAATTCCTCCTCCTCCAAATCACCTGCTTCGCCTTTCTCACCAATATAGCTATGTCCATGCGTTCAACTAATAAGGTGAAAATAGGTCTGTCACATCTGAATTGAGACTGGTTGCGACATATCCTTGCAAGCTTGCCTATTATCACCACGGTGATAATGGGCTTTTTTATTTTAATCGAAGGGGGACACAGATTCATGGGTAAATTCTATATCACAACACCGATTTACTACGTTAATGCGGAGCCGCATGTCGGTCATGCTTACACAAGCATCGCTGCTGATGCGCTGGCAAGGTATCATAGCCTCAAAGGCGATGATGTTTTCTTTATAACGGGCGTGGATGAACACGGCGCAAATATCGAAAAAATTTCCGCTGAAAAGGGAGTATCCCCACAGCAATATTGCGATCAGATGGCACCGACGTTTACGAATCTTTGGAAGAAGTTGAATATTTCATACGATATTTTTCTCCGGACAACCAGTGAATTGCACAAACGCGGCGTGGCAAAGTTCCTCAACAGCCTTCATGAATCTGGAGATGTTTATAAAGACAAGTATGAAGGATATTACTGTCGCCCGTGCGAAAGTTTCTACACGGAGAAAGAACTGGGCGAAGAAAAGATCTGTCCGGTACACCATTTGCCCGTGGAATGGGTTGAAGAAGAAAACTACTTTTTTGCGCTGTCGAAATATGAGAATCGGCTGCTTGAACATTTACGCGCCAATCCAGGGTTTATTCAACCAGAGAGCCGTCGTAATGAAATTCTCAGTGTAATCGAATCGGGGCTAAAAGATGTTAGCATCTCGCGTGCTTCCGTATCTTGGGGTATTCCTTTGCCATTTGACCCTACCCATAATATCTATGTTTGGATTGAGGCATTGTGTAACTATGTCACAGCGCTCGACTTCGACGAGACTGGCGAAAAATTCCGCACGTATTGGCCTGCGGATATACACCTGATGGGGAAAGAGATTACGCGCTTTCACGCAATTATCTGGCCTGCTATGTTAATGTCCGTCCACTTGCCGCTGCCAAAGCAGGTATTCGGACACGGTTGGTTGACGAAGGACGGAGATCGGATCAGCAAAACAACAGGCAATATTATTGACATGGATGCCCTGATTGACGAGTTCGGGTTGGAAGCATTTCGCTACTATATGATGCGCGAATTCAGCTTCGGTAATGACGGGGACTTTCGACAGGATCGCTTTCTGTTGCGGTACAACGCAGATCTGGCAAACGACCTTGGGAACCTACTCAACCGTACACTGGGACTCGTCTCGAAGCACTTCGGTGTCATTCCGAGCCCTACGACGCCCGGTGAATTTGACAATGAAGTCAAGCAGATAGCGATGGAAACAATCAATAAAGTAGATTCTCTTATGAGCCGACGTGCTTTTGATACTGCGTTGGAAGCGATTTGGGAGTTTGTACGGCGTGTTAATCGCTATGTTCAGCAGACTCAGGTCTGGACACTGGCGAAATCGGAGGAAAAAAAGGAACGGATGGGAACTATCCTCTATAACAGTTTGGAAGCCCTGAGAACGGTAGCCGTTCTGATTTCACCTTTCATGCCCGACACCGCCAATCGCATCCGCCAGCAGATGGGACTTGATGAGAGTTTCAACGCGCAAGGGTTAGATACGGTCGCGCAGTGGGGAGGGTTACCATCGGGTGTTTCAATTAGGAAACCTGAGCCAATTTTCCCGCGAAAGGATACGAGACGGGCGCAAAGAGACAGTGTGGATGGGACTGAAGAATCTGACCTTATCTCGTTTAAACAATTCCAGTCGCTGGATATGCGCGTTGCCGAGGTTATTGCTGCGGAGCCTATTCCCAATGCGGACCGGCTACTAAAACTGCAAGTCAATCTCGGCGGTGAGCAACGACAAATCGTTGCCGGCATCGCTGAAAACTACATGCCAGACGATCTCATCGGGAAACAGGTGATACTCGTTGCAAACCTAGAACCCGCTACCATTCGCGGAATCAAATCACAAGGGATGCTACTTGCAGCCGCAGATGGGAAAGACCTCGCCCTAGCGACGTTTGAAAAGACGATGCGCCCGGGTACACGGGTGCGGTAAAACACGATGGATGATGGGTGTATCGAAGGTGCACACAAATTGTGATTATAATCATTATTCTGCGTAATAATACCCTCTTGACTTTTAGATTATAATTGGATCATCACTTGGTACGTATAAATAAATAGGGTTAAGGGAAAGTGATTTTTCCCCAACCCTAAATGGTGGGTGAAGGAGGTGTGTGGTTGCCCAGCTATTTCCTTCATCACTACTATTCGAATAGTTGCCTTATGATAACATATAAGATTTCATGGGACAACTATTTTATTTTCGTTGTAAAGCAAGTTCTACAATATCTAGAATTTGCTGAAAGTTACGTGGTATGCTGAATGTAATAGCGCAAGCTATCATCCAGATAGATAGTTGGATATAGTCGTTTTCTAGTGCAATGACTAGAAAATCGAATAAATTCATCTTACCATGTCCTTTCTGGCGAAGCCGATAGCTTCGCCTTTTTTTACAACAGAAATTATTATACTCTCTTAATTTTAACGGTGGAAGGTAAAAAATGAACATATTCAATATGATCAAGCAATTCCCAGATAAGA
This sequence comes from Candidatus Poribacteria bacterium, assembly GCA_965198175.1. Classification (GTDB taxonomy): domain Bacteria; phylum Poribacteria; class WGA-4E; order WGA-4E; family PCPOR2b; genus JAPPKS01. Next base: position 2,738,298 of record OZ240245.1, on the reverse strand, counting down.
AGTCTTGTCTTGATTTTCTAGAGGAAATCCGTTTCAAGAATGGTGCTTATTGTCCCCACTGTGGAAGTGTGCGTGTAAAGAAAAGGCTAACACGTTGGGGTTGTCTAGACTGCAAATCTGCCTTTACTGTTATATCAAATTCTCTATTTAGTCACACAAAAATCCCATTACAAGAATGGTTTGTTGCTATTTCTATGATAATGAACGCCAAGAAAGGGATTTCTAGTTACGAATTGGCTAGAGAAATTGATATTAAACAAAAGTCTGCTTGGTATATGCTACAACGCATAAGGCGGGAAATGATGAATGAAGATAAACCTCTACTTAAAGGCATCGTCGAAGTTGATGAAGTCTACATCGGCGGGCGTCCACGAACTAATAAGGGCAAAAATTTGAGAGGTAGAGGTACAAAGAAATCACCTGTGATTGGTGTGGTAGAACGTGGCGGGAACGTAATCGCCAAATTTCAGCGAGATTTAAGCGGGCGGGGAATTGGAAAATTCCTAAAGAATGCTGTTGACTATGGCAAAACCTTGTTAATGACTGATGAATATGGGGCTTGTAATGTTCTAGACAAATTCGTTAAACGAAAAGTGATTAAGCATAAGGAAAGATATGTTGACGGTGATGTGCATACCAACACGATTGAAGGATTCTGGTCTCTGGTAAAGCGGGCTTGGTATGGTACACATCATCATTACTCCGAGAAATATCTACCTCTCTATATTGCCGAATCCTGCTGGAAATATAACCATCGGAAAAGTAATGATGTGTTCTTAGATTTTATGGAGGGTATATTTTAGGATAAGTATTAACAGAATGGTTAGGTTCTGTTGACATTTGGTTATAAGGTTGTGGCATAATAGAAGAATGATGCCAATAACCTTACGTGATGACCGATGGAGAAAGATATACCAGTTTCTTCTAAGCTGTTCCAACATCTATGTCCGCAACGAAGCTGGAACCCCACGATTCGTCGAAGCCCTCCTGTGGGTGACTCGTAGCGGTGCTCAATGGCGACTCTTGCCTACTGCCTATGGAAATTGGAACTCCATCTATAAGCGGTTTGGCTGCTGGTGTGACAATGGAATCTTCGCACACATGCACCGCTACTTCGCCTCCGACCCAGATATGGAGTGGCTTATTATTGACACTACCATTTGCCGGGATCACCCATGTGCGGCTGGCGCCTCAAAAAAAACGGAGGTACTGAAAACCAAGCGCTAGGACGCTCTCGGGGCGGCTTTAGTACAAAATTCATATCACAGTTGACGCACTAGGTAATCCGCTTAGACTCCAGCTAACTCCCGGTCAGAGACACGACATAGCTGAAGCCGAAGCGTTGATAGTTGGCTATAACAGCGAGCATGTAATTGGAGACAAGGGATACGATTCGGACAGTTTTATCGACGTTATTGAAGCGAATGGAGCGACGGCGGTGATACCGCCTCGACGTAATCGTGGCGCTCAAAGAACATATGACAAACATTTATACAAAGAGAGACATCTGGTTGAATGTTTCATCAACAAGATAAAATGGTATCGTCGTATCTTCTCTCGTTTCGAGAAACTAGCTGCCCGTTATTTTGGATTTCTGAGTTTTGTCTCTACTCTTATCTGGCTCCGTTGAAATGTCAACAGAACCTAGTATTTTGCCAACTAATAGAAGCCAAAAGATGCAAAAGATTATTCCTAGTAATTTGACTTGCGCAGATTGAATATGTTATCATCTTGTTGATGTGAAAATGGCGGAGTTATCAGCCTCCGCCAAAATCTAAGAGCAAACTTGGGAGAGTTAAAATGAATAGAAAACAGGAGTCAATACAAGGTAGGGCTACACCCAAACCTAGAATTGAAACCAAGAGTTCTGAATCACTACTCAAAGATATTCCTACGCATCTTTTAATCAAGGAATTGCAACGTCGCGGAATAGAAGTCCAAACGAGACCTCTTTTTCAAACGGTGCGAGTTGATTATTAGACGTAAGAACATTAAAATGATACTACATGTTAATTTTTTCGCGCAAGTCTAAAGGCGGTTGAAGTGCTTCTAATTTACTGTTGTTCTATTATAGAAATCATATTTTTTGCTAAAGGTAATATTCTCGCTACAAGTTCAGGAGCTAAATGCTCTTGATTTTCCTCACAACCTGATCTAGCGGAAATACTATCTGATATAATTAACTGATACTGCAAAGTTGCATTATCGTTTATCAAAAAAAAGTTTTGAAATTCCTGATTCCTCTCGCTCTACCTCTTCAAGAGTAATGTTTCCATCAACGATACTGTTAATGGCAACGTGGCTAACTTCTATACTTGTTGGGCTGGTTACTCTACCACCTACCAATAAATCATAATTCCCTTCGGCTGCACCACTCAAAAGCAACACACCAATAACACCATTTGAGAGCAAGAGTTCGCCTCTGTGTGGGGCTTGGTAATTGAAGATACCTTTACCTTCCCAGTCTATATCAAAATTAGGAATTGGACAAGTATCAAACGTTAGCTTGGTTTGTTCTTGGGGATCATCGGCGCAACCTAAGCAAAGGATTATTGCGATAATCAATAAATATCTCATTGTTTACCTCCTATATAAAAGGCGAAAGCCATCTAGATGACCTTCGCCTTATTTTGCTTACTGCTGTTTCATCTTAGTCCAAGTTGTAGTTACTAATCTACGTGGACTAGGTCTAGCTGGTGCACCTGCGATGGCTACACCATCAAATGGGTCTAGCTGGACTATACTTGATACTTCTCTATTTTCGTGATAGGCATCAATTGAGTCAGCATTACCTAAAGTATAGGTTACACCATTATCTAACTCAGCAACGTAAACGGTATCGGGATCGTGGTCGATAGTCTGAATACGTCCGTTGAGATAAATAGCACCGTTGCGTCATCTGCCAAGTCAATCTCATTAGACAAATCATGAGCTAGTTGCTCTTGGTCGATGGTTGGTATTAGAGGGTCTGAATCTGCACTTGCAAACGCATTGGCAAAGTGACAAAATTCTAACGCACCAGTATAGGCATTGCCAGTAAAACGATCCAGTTGTTCATTGTTTGGATCATTGGGGTCTACTGTCCATATTGCCCCGTAAGAACTAGCCAATCCTATCCAGCATTCGTTGAGAACTGTCCTACCATCAACTAGAGGAGCACGTGTTAATACTGCTTCGCCAAATAGTGATTCGCCAAATTTAAGTCTATATGCAAATACCCCCTCAGGATCTTCATCTGGGTGATGCCCTCTCCTATGGAGGTAAATATGCAGATAGAGATCACGCTTGTGGGGATGCTGATTTGTTGTCCCCGGATGCTCCCCTGTAGTTCCTCGAACATAAGCACTAGCTCTAATTTCTTTTGCGGTACCACCTGTGTCGCGTGTTTCTACTGATGCTTGCGCATCAACACGCCCGTTTGTACCACGATGTGCTTTTACATCTGAAACTCCCAAACTGAACACAACCAGAATTGCTATCAATGTTGCTTTCAAGCGTAACATTGTTAATTCCTCCTTATTGTGGTTTAGGGTTGAATTGTCTAATCGTGTAGAGTATAACATTACAGTAAAATACGGTCAAAAAAAATTCCCCATGAGAGAAATGAACAAAACTCCCACGGGGGATCTATCGCGCACAACAGCAATGTTGACAAGAAAGTCGATTAGATTATCCTTTTTCTCTTACTTGAGTATCGTACATCAGAAATTCGATAATCTGTTCTGCGGTTTTCGGTGTTAATCCCGATCCGGGTTTTCTCATCATTCTGTGGACATATTTCCTCCACGCTTCCCGGACAAATTTTGAATTGATTGGGCGAGCAAGCGTATGGCATCGGCTACATTTCTGCGCGAAAATCTTGTAGTATTCCTGCATCCTCGGTGGATAGTTGGAAACATCAATGAAGTTGTATCCCTTATCCGATGTGAAAGTCATTGGAGTTGTGTGCGACATGTTCACAAATGCTACCGCGATTATCCCAAGTAAACCAATTACAATCAGTATAGATATCCAAACGACTGATTCGCGCATTATCCTTTGTCACTTTGAAAATCGTTCAGGGGTTGGTGTACCTGGCTTTCAACCTGAAAATGGTACGTTAACTTGTCGAGGGATTATGGAAGGTGATTTCTGAATGATTCCCCTAAAGGCTACAACCTTGACCGTGACTTAGCAATTAACTCAAACAGAATTGAGACTCAGCGTCGACTAAATCTTTATCCATATCGTCGGACCGGTCAAGCTTCTATATGGAAGTAGTGTCTTGGCGCTCTGAAATTTCATGCAACTGACGATTTTCCAATTCTAAGCGCCTGATTCGCTCGTCCATTGTCTTGAAAAGCGCTTCATGGTCTTGCAAAGTGCTCTTTGTTGCCAGGAGTTCTTGCTGCAGTTGCTCAACATAGGTAACCAAGTTAGCGACTGTACTGGCGAGTTCCTGCGGTAGTTGACTGCTTGGCGCTTGGGTGCTTGGGTCAACTGTCGAAGTGCTCGATTTTACTACATCAAGCTCCCTTCCGGCAAGCTGTGATCTCGTTTTAGGGCCCGGTGTAATTGTGGTGTCTTCGTTATGCCGTGCAGGCGGGCGAGTTGACAGAGAAATGAATTCAGAGGAAGATTGAGGGGTTAGGCTCTGGTTGGGGAAAACCCGCGGAAAAACACCTTGTGATCGGATTTCATAAGCACCCGACCGCAATTCTTTATCTTCAAAGTAGGTAATACTCACTCTAAGCTGTTGTTCAATCTGTAGTTGAAGAAGCCGGCTGCTGATATTCCATATTACAGTATCGTTATTTCCTGTGGATTGACCGGTTTTCCTGCGGTTCAATTGACGTAGATAACTTATTATGTCATGCGGACCAGCAATCTCCCGTACAATTGGATCCGTCGCCAAAACACCATCGACTTTTGACATCGGTTCAACAATCGACATGGGGATTTCCCCTCTGGTAGATTGTATCTTGAAGATCCATTTCGTTTCTGTAACTCTCTTGCAAGAAACGGTAAAGTGGTAGTGAATTGCCATCGCTTATTTTCTCGACTAAAGTAGGGTGCAGCTTGTCAGAATCGATGTCAACAACGATTATATCAGTCAAGATATTGAGCTGTAGTTGTCGAATAAACTGCTTAACCTGCCACAAACATATCCATTTGGAACAACGTCATTGCAGAAGCAATTGAGGCTAAGCATGGGACACCGTTTTTAGATGCCGCAATTTCCGATTATTACGCTATCTTCTGATTGATGATTTGGCGCAAAGTTCATATACTAGTTGATCCAATATCGATTCTGGATCTAAATAGCTGCTTTTGAGTTGGGTATCCGCATCGAGCGTCTTTTCCAACGCTTGAGCTAGCTCCTCAGCACCAAAATAGGGAATGGATTGAATCACTTTATAAGCTGCATATGGGTTTTGTTTGAAGAGGTTGATTTGTGCGGACTGAGGAAGTAGATTAGACAATTTGTCAGCGAGTAGCTTGAAAACGGTATCCACAAAAGCTTGATAACTCAGCCGTACCACAGTTGGCTTCAGCTCCCCCTTCTCAACGAGTAATTTTGCCTGGAGCATGAGCCGTATTTGGCGCGCAATCAATGCGTTCACCTTAATCGGCGGTTCACCGCTGTCCAATACACTGTGGAGGCTGGATAATGCTTGGCTAGTCGATCTTTTTCCAATCGCATCTGTGAGGGCGAAGATACCATCAAAGCTGCTGTGAGCCACAAGGGTTTGGATATCCCTTTCGTCGATATGTGTTTTCTCTCCAACAAAGGCGAGGAGCTTATCAAGTTCCTCGAAAATTAAACGCATATTGTTACCTGTCCGCTTTCGCAGGAGGCTAAAAGCGCCGGGAGTTATCTTCTTCCCAAATCCTTCGATCCTTCTCGAAACGTCTTGAAACAGTTTATCGTTCCGTAGTGATTGTCCCAATTCCAATGGTGCAAATGAAACATATCTACCGACGCGATTAATTGCCTTGACTAGCCGGCTCCGCGCATCAACGCTACCGTTGAAGATAAAAATCAAAACGCTAAATTTTGGCAATTCGCCTTCGAGCCATTCGATTAGCAACTCAGCATCATTAGTGGGTTCTGGTATGTATTCCAACTCATCAATCTGCGTAGCAACTTGCGGTAAACTCTGGAGAAATTCGAGGTCTTCTGGGCTCAAGCTATCCCTGTTTCGTTCGGTGAAATGATTCATCGCGCTGTCGAAATCGCTGCTTCGATTGGCGATTTCCTGTGCTGAAACGTCCAGAGCCTTGGTTATCAATGCAATTCCCTTATGTGGATGCAGGTGGAAGGCTTCAATGGCGTTTCGTAGCAAATCCAGTTGGGACGGCCCCTTCTGTGTTTTGAAAACGGTTGCTTCGCGCACGACGACGACGCGCCAATCCGACATTACGGGGTAGACCTCCACCGCACTCAAAATATCCCGAGCGGATGCCTCAAGCCCATCAAGGAGATTTAGATTGAAATCACGAGTTGTTGGTTCTAAGAGGCAGTCGAGCATTTGCTTGAGGGTGTTCTCAATTAGGAAACTTTCCTCTCCGCACAGCAGATAGACTGGGCAAACCTTGCCGCCCTGAATTTCCTTGAGGATGTTTGGCATTGCGGTTTGTGATTGCTGTTTCATATGATTATGGCTTGTGTTAGTAAATCGCTGGGAGTCGATTGCCTGATGATTCACAGTCGTTTATCATTCGACTAGCTAATCACGTTCTATAGGACACCGCACCACGGGGTGCGTTAAGGGGTTAATTTTCCCAGTCTCCTCGGCTACTTCTCTTTGTGATGGACGAGCCTGACGCATGAATGTGGAGGCTTTTAAGAGGAAAAACCTCAATGTTAAACCGACATTCTCACCCACCAATTTTGTTGTTGTGTACTAAAAAGCCTAGAACGCTGCCGGCTTAATAATTTCTAGCAATCGATCGATGATATCAAGACTTGTGGTTCCGTCAGCTTCGGCATTGAAATTTGTTAGGATTCGGTGTCGCAACACCGGTTTGGCAACGGCTTTTATATCGTCATGAGAGACATGATAACGACCGTGCATGATTGCCCGCGCTTTCGCGCCTAATACGAGATATTGGGATGCTCTCGGTCCTGAACCCCAATTCACCCAATCCTTTATGAAATCGGGCGCCTCGGGATTATTGGGACGTGAACCACGACTCAATGCAACGGCGTAATCAACAACAGATTCTGCGATTGGCACCTTTCGCACAATCTTTTGCAGCCGAAGAATGTCTTCGCCGGTGATGACCGGCGCCAACGTCGGGTCATAGGCGGAAGTTGTTGTCATAACAATCTGTTTTTCAGAGGCAGCATCAGGGTAGTCAACGTAGATATTGAACATAAACCGATCCAACTGTGCCTCCGGCAGCGGATAGGTTCCCTCTTGTTCAATCGGGTTCTGGGTTGCAAGTACGAAAAAGGGCAAGTCCAGCGGATAAGTCACCCCACCTGCTGAAACTTTATATTCCTGCATCGACTGCAACAGTGCGGCTTGCGTTTTAGGCGGAGTACGGTTAATCTCGTCTGCAAGCAGGATGTTCGAAAAAACCGGACCTTTAATAAATCGGAAAAACCGACTCCCTCTTTCAGTATCTTCCTGGATGATGTCTGTTCCAATGATGTCGGAAGGCATGAGATCCGGTGTGAATTGAATGCGATTAAATTGGAGATCTAAAATTTCGGCGAGGCTGCTAATAAGAAGTGTCTTTGCGAGCCCAGGTACCCCAACTAGTAAACAGTGCCCCTGCGAAAAAAGCGCCATTAATAACTCATCAATCACCCCTTCCTGACCGACAATCCGTTTCTTGAATTCATTCAGAATGGACTCTCGCGCCTTTCTCAAGAATTCTGCTGCTTTTAAATCCTCATCTGACACTTTCAGAGAGTTAGAGGTATTCAAATATCTGTGCTCCATTAAGTGCCTTAATTGGTGAGATCGGCACCCATTTCTCGTCTCGTCAATCTATTTCTTTTTTTAGAGCGGGACTATAGCTATAGATTTAACGCACCGTTCGTTTTGTAACAACGTATTAGGATTCTCAATGCAAGATTCAGCGTCTGTAGATAGGATTTTACTTCACTCACCGATTCCTTTATGAACAGTGCTATTCGGTTCAACCACTACCAAATCAAAATGAAGGACCGCCTAACCTGATTAGGATTGCAAGTCTCCTCTGTTAAAATAAATTTCTGGCGAGCCTTGATAATGCGAGGATAAAAAATTTCGAAAGGTTTACTTGACGTGAAAAATTGGATGGAAGTGTTAAATGAGGAAATGATAATGTAGGCAACAATCACCATGACCCCACAATGCAATTTCAGTAGGCTTCTGAACAAAATTCGAAGGTCTATTGTGACTGCTGCCAACTTTAATGACTAACCCAAGTTGTCACCTAACAGAGTGTGCGAACCAACACCTTGGAGTAGAACTATTTTGCATAAGATACCAATTTGTAACATTTGCAGAGCAGCAATAAACGTTCAAAATACCCCGATATGTCGATAGGCAGCAGCTTGAGTCAACCTACGAACAAGCTTCCCGAAGCCCTTTTCCAGGCTTAAAACGTGGAACCTTCTTTGATGGAATGCTAATTTTGTCGTTTGTTTGAGGATTGCGACCTTCGCGGGCTGCTCTAGTAGCGACTTCAAAAGTGCCAAAGCCAATCAGCCCGACGGAATCTCCGCTAGATAGCGCGTCTTGGATACTTCCAACGACCGCATCAATCGCTGTATTCACATCTTTTTTGCTCAATCCTGTAGCATCAGCAACGCTGTTCACTACGTCTTGCTTTGTTAGTCTAGCCATGTTACATTCTCCTAAGTAATTTGAGTTAAAACGTTTCGAGTTCGCTGTATGACTGGATTTCGCCCAATTATACTGTGCATGTATGAATCTGTCAAGTAAAAATACAGTAATGACACGGGTTTATGAAGGTTTTTGAAAAAAAACACAAGAACCAAAGGATTTTTGTTGACTGGGGTGCAAAAAACAAGTAAACTGGCGCAATGGCACTTTAGTTTGCCATGAGAGTCTCCGGTATTGCTGCCAATCTTTGATTAGATGTTATCGTGAATCCAGGATTTCCGGTGCTTTGCAGACTAAAGGTCGAATACCTTTACATCATCATCAAGTAATTCATTTGAAAAATAAATCTTCACGTGGCATGATAATGATAATAATTTCAACACCTTCGTCCACTTGCCAAATATACCTTAATTGAAGATACCAATTTTGAATGCTTGGGAGGCTAAGTTTAACATCATGATGCTTGGTGCACACGTTTCCACCGCCGGTGGTTTACACAATGCGATTTCTAATGGAGAGGACTTGGGGTGCGATGCTATCCAGATCTTTCTTAAGAATCCGAACCAATGGGCTGGCAAAACACCAACCGAAGCTGAAATAGACCTGTTCATCGAACGCCGGTGTGAATCTTCCATCCGAGAGTTGCTAATTCACGACATTCATCTCACCAATCTCGCTTCTCCCAAGAATGACGTGCTTGAAAACTCGCGCGAGCAGTTCCTTTTTCAAATGCAACTCGCAGTTCGCTTGAATATTCGCTACATCGTAACGCATCTTGGAGCGCATCTCGGATCGGGTGAAGCTGAAGGATTGGCGGTGTTAAGCCATAGTCTCAATCTAGTGCTTGAACAAGTGGCAGACGGGGATGTGGTAATCTTGTTGGAAACGACAGCGGGACAAGGAACGAATCTAGGTTACTGTTTTGAGCATTTACGACAGATTATCGACATGTCGAAATATCCCGATAGGATAGGAGTCTGCTTCGATACGTGTCACGTTTTTGCAGCAGGCTACAACTTGTGCACGGAAGCGGACTATAACCAAACTTTTGAGCACTTTGACCAGATTATCGGCTTGGATCGATTGATTGCATTCCACCTCAACGACGCCAAATCGGCGTATAACAGTCGTGTGGATCGCCATGATCACATCGGCGAGGGAAATCTCGGAATTCCTCCTTTTCAACGTCTCGTGACCGACTCTCGATTTGAGAACGTGCCGGCGATTATCGAAACGCCGAAGATGAAAGAGATGCACGCAACCAATCTTGCAGTGTTGAGGAAGTTACAAGCAGGTTGAGAGGGTTGAAAATGTCCATTGGGTTCTGGGAAGTCACGATTTTACTCATCATTTTTCTAGGTGTTGTTTTAGTTTCTCGCTATCAGACCAAACGAATTTGCCCAAAATGTGGCTTTACGATTCGCTCATATACCTCTGACTGCCCAGAATGCGGGATGGTTTTTCCAAGGAAGAAAAGGTTGCAGGAGCGTTGATGAAGATTACGTTTCTAGGGACCGGCACGTCGCACGGTGTGCCGGTGATTGCTTGCCGTTGTCACGTATGCACCTCGAAAGAATCCAAGAATCAGCGAACTCGCCCTTCCATCGTCATTACGCTTGACGATAAAAACATCCTTGTTGATACTTCACCTGAACTTCGAATCCAAGCCCTCCAATGCGGCATAAAACGTGTCGATGCTATCTTATTCTCACATACGCACGCCGATCATCTGCACGGGCTTGATGATGTGCGCGCATATACTGCATTGCAAGGCACAGCAATCCCGTGTTACGGGAGCACCAAAACTCTTGAACGCATCAGCACTGTTTTCGATTACGCATTTAAATATCAGCATCTCGGCGGCGGTATACCGCAACTAGAACTCGTAGAGATTTTGGGACAATTTCAGTTGTTTGGCGTTGAGGTCATTCCACTTAATCTGCTGCATGGTGGGACGGAGGTGCTAGGGTTTCGGATTGGAGATTTCGCGTATGCAACAGATTGCAACCATATTCCGCCCGAGTCAATGGAACTGATGCGAGGTCTAGACCTTTTAGTGCTCGACGCCCTACGGTGGTCACCGCCTCATCCCACTCATTTCACCATTCCAGAGTCATTAAAAATTGTGGAACAGCTTAAATCGAAACGAACCTACTTCGTCCACATGAGCCACGATGTAGAACATCATGAGACAAATTCGATACTTCCTGAAGATGTTGAGCTCGCCTATGACGGCTTGATTGTGGAAGTATAAAACTGTAAACACAATCGCTGAATCAATGATGTGTCCTGCCAACTAACCGAGAAGTCGTCGCGGCACATTCGCGCTATAATCGGTCAAACTGGTCAAGTGAATTTGGGATAACAAGAAATGTGTGCGACGGCGACCATTCAAAGCGAAATGGGGAGCAGTGGGAGCGTGGGGGTTCCGCGCCCCCACTGCCCATACTTCGTAGATATTAGACAAGGTCGAAGCGATCGAGATTCATAACCTTGTTCCACGCAGCCACGAAGTCACGCACAAATGCCTGCTGAGAGTCATCACACGCGTAGACTTCCGCAATGGCTCGGAGCTGTGAGTTGGAGCCGAATACGAGGTCGACGCGGGTTCCGGTCCACTTGAGTTCGCCTGTCGAGCGATCGCGTCCCTCGAACACATCCTCGGATGTAGTGGACGCCATCCACTCGGTGTTCATGTCAAGCAGGTTCACGAAGAAATCAGGAGTCAACGTATCGGACCGCTTGGTGAAGACGCCGAGTTCGGACTGACCGACGTTTGCATTCAGGACGCGCAAGCCTCCGACGAGAACCGTCATCTCAGGAGCGGTTAGCGTCAGCATTTGTGCCCGATCCACCAACAGCTCTTCGGCTGCCCTCTGGTGTCCACTTGCGAGGTAGTTGCGAAATCCGTCAGCGGTCGGTTCAAGCACAGCAAATGAGCCTACGTCGGTTTGCTCCTGCAACGCGTCCATGCGCCCTGGAGCGAAGGGAACCTGTACGGTGATACCGGCGTTCTTCGCAGCTGCCTCGACCGCTGCACACCCGACCAGAACAATCAGGTCAGCGAGTGAGACCCTCTTCACGTCGGACTGCGATCTGTTAAATTCCTTTTGAATCTCCTCCAGGGTCTGAAGTACCTTCCCTAGTTCTGGCGGATTGTTGACTTCCCAATCCTTCTGTGGCGCGAGGCGAATGCGTGCCCCATTAGCTCCACCGCGCTTGTCGGTGCCGCGGAATGTTGTCGCGGACGCCCAGGCGGTCGAGACCAGCTGGGAAATGGACAGTCCCGATTCGAGGCACTTGCCCTTGAGGGCAGCGATGTCTTGCGTCTCAATCAATTGATGATTGACGTCGGGGACAGGGTCTTGCCACAACTGAGGTTCCGCAGGAACCCGCGGACCGAGACACCGTGTGCGAGGTCCCATATCGCGGTGGGTCAGCTTGTACCACGCCTTGGCAAAGGTGTCTGCGAACTCCTCCGGGTTCTCGTAGAAGCGCTTCGAAATCGGCGCATAAATTGGATCTACCTTTAGAGACAGGTCCGTCGTGAGCATCATGGGGGCGTACTTCTTCGAGAGATCGTGAGCGTGCGGCACGGTGCCTTGTGCAGATGCATCTTTGGGGGTCCACTGCCACGCTCCGCCGGGGCCTTTCACCAGTTCCCACTCGTAGTTGAACAGGTTGTAGAAGAAGTTGTTGTCCCATTTGGTCGGCGCGGTGGTCCAGGCACCCTCCAACCCGCTGGTGATTGAGTCGCCGCCCTTGCCGCTGCCAAAGCGGTTTTTCCAGCCGAGCCCTTGCTCCTCGAGGTCAGCCCCCTCGGGTTCGGGACCGACGTACTCGTCCGCATCGGCAGCACCATGGGTTTTTCCGAACGTGTGTCCGCCGGCGATGAGCGCAACCGTCTCCTCGTCGTTCATTGCCATGCGACGGAACGTCTCTCTAATGTCTATAGCGGCAGCGACCGGATCCGGGTTACCGTTCGGTCCCTGTGGATTCACATAGATTAAGCCCATCTGAACAGCGCCGAGAGGATTCTCCAGGTCCCTGTCGCCGGTGTAGCGCTCGTCCCCCAGCCACGTGGTTTCCGATCCCCAATAGATGTCTTCTTCGGGCTCCCAGACATCCTCTCGCCCGCCAGCGAACCCGATGGTCTTGAGACCCATCGACTCCAAGGCACAGTTCCCGGTGAAGATCATCAGATCCGCCCACGAGAGATTTCTGCCGTACTTCTGCTTGATCGGCCAGAGCAACCGGCGCGCCTTGTCGAGGCTCGCGTTGTCGGGCCAACTGTTGAGGGGCGCAAAGCGCATTGTGCCGGAGGCTGCGCCGCCGCGTCCGTCGCCGATGCGGTACGTGCCTGCACTGTGCCAAGCCATCCGAATGAAGAGAGGCCCATAGTGGCCGTAGTCGGCGGGCCACCACTCCTGCGATGTCGTCATCACCTCATCAATGTCCTGCTTCAATGCATCCAGGTCAAGTGTGTTGAACGCTTCGGCGTAATTGAAATCCTCCCCCATAGGATTGGACTGGGGTGAGTTCTGGTGGAGTATCTTCAGGTTCAACTGATTCGGCCACCAGTGTTGGTTCGCTACGATGCCTCTTGGTATAGAGTTGCCCATCATTGGACACTTACTTTCGCTGCTCATATTGCCTCCAATTGTGTACTGCATTTTTTCCAACGGTTGGATTTTTTCACCATTTATTGATAGCTAGGGTTACGGTGAAAGGTTAGAGTAGTCTAATAAGACAATCAAGAACTACAATTTCGGCTAACGTTGCTGCAATCGCTCATGTTAAGAATATAGTGCAAAGATATCGAGTTTTCAAGAAAAAAACTCGATTGCTCCGAGCTGCTCTGCACTTTCTTTTGACATGAATTTCCACAATTTGCGAACCCGCAAAGCAATTTACCCAAAGCTAATGTGGCGTAGCCTCCATGTATACTTGCCGTTTGAACTCGAAGGCGCAACGGCAATGGGTAACTCCGGCATCAAGCTGCCTGCTGGACTTTTTAAAAAATTCTTGCAAATAGCGCGTATGAAATCAACCGTAGGTCGCTATTGCCGCCGTGAGGCAGGGCATCTTGCCCCGCTTGGTGTCTGCAGCTCTTGTTACGAGCTTCCTTCAGCCATGCTAGCAAGCTGAACCGGGAGTGATGCCCACCGCGCTTCCGCTGCACTGACGTGCAATAGGTGGGTATTGCCCGGCACATCGTTCGCACCTAAGCCGCGTTCGATAACCCCCGCATGTGGATCCTCCTGCAACTGTTTGGCGATTCCATCTTCCAATCGCTCACGTGAGCGGATTGCGAAGAGACTCACAAGCTCCGCCGAAGGCAAGTCCAAGAGGAAATCTACGTTCCAGTGGAAGGTTTTGCCTCGTTAATAGATTCCCGTTTTCCAAACCGCATTGAGCAAATCGGCAGCGCATCTCCTCTCGGATACGGTGTGGTCGTTGATCGCCGCTTCCCGTTGCGCCCCGACTGAGCCGCCGCGTCAGCGTGGTTGCGCCTTTCGCGGTGAGTGCGGAGCCGACATAGGCGTATGCACAGCGGGCAGTGAAATCAGCTTCCCTGTCTTGAATCGTCCGAATCCTAATGCGGTGTCCATTTTGAAGCAGATCCGCAGGTTATACGTTCCCCCTCCCTGCCAAGAGTTTTCAACTTGCGATTCATCACCGGTTGTGACGATGCTTGGAATATTCACTGAATCACTGAATGCCTCTCGGTCTATTAATTCGTTCTATTCCCTTTGAATCAATCAATTGACCAGTTTATTCAGGTGGTCTATACTGAAAACTATCCCGATTAAGTTCCATCAGGGACTGCAATTTGATTTGCTTCTAGGTACTCGTTTGGATCTGTAAAAGCTGAGAAGAAAATTGGTCGGCCGCTAAATGTAAGCGGTGATACTGGACCAACAGCCATAAATGGGAATTTACGAAGTTCGGGTCTCGGCTCGCTGTGAGGATCTCTGAAAGACTGGTACCATTCCATGGACCGCCGGTCACCTCCTGCAAACTCTCCCAGTTTTCTGAATTCGTCACCTAATGCTAAACCAAAACCAAAAAAGAGACTTCGAAGTTGTTTAAGTATATCGTCGTCTATTCCACCATGTGTCTGACTAATAAAGAACCATCCAATACCGTATTTGCGTGTCTCACGAACCGCACGTCGCAAAGTGCTTCTTAACTGTTCGGCTTCGCTACCACTGTCTAGTCTGCCAGATGGAGCCAAACGTGCTGCCTCATCTAACATGACGAGTACATTAGCACTTTCATGTAGTCCAAGCTCTCTAGACGCATACGTTACCAAAGAATCGAGCAGTTTTTTAATCGATCGCTTCTGGAGATTCTCTGTCCAAAATTGTCGATTACCACGTTCCGATAGATCGATAGCAATTATTGAGCGGGCTGTGCATGCGCATTGGCTGTGTCAGTTGTTGCCAAGTCTCTGACGATTCCGTACAGACGCCTCCGTCCTTCGCCCCCGGAGAACAAGGTTGTAAGGGGAGACCATCTTGTCCGGAACAAACCTTCAAGTTCTTCTTCTAAAAGTTTCGTTTGGACGCGATTAACCAATTGTCTTGCTCTATTCGCAATTATCCGTTTTGGGCTGCATATGTGAAGTATACAAGTGTATAATATCAGCACATTAAAGTTTGTTCTTGACATTTGCCCTCCTATAGGCGATCATTTCTCATCAATGCTGGGCTTAGTAGTTAAGCCCAGATGATTACTTATGGGACAACGCGCTCAGGTGGGGTAAGGGGCAAAAAGGCTTCGCCCAGAGCCCGGAACACCCCTTGCCGACCTGAGTGTAATGTCCCACCAATTATAGGAGATGAAATGTCAAACATTGTTGATCTGATAGGCGCGGAAGGAGGAATCTAGCATGGATCATCCCGCCATGGCGATTATTCTTCCGTCGCTCACCATATGGATATTCACTAAGCGCTCTGTGCTACGTTGGTGCGGTGGACTAAGTTGGGGCGCTGGTCTAATAGTCGGTATTCCCATTTTCGCGTTCTACCTTATAGGTTCCGCGATGTGTGCAGGGGTTCTCTTGTCAATTCGTTGGTTTATCGCCAAATCCAAAGCCACGGAGGACACACCATGATGTTCAAGCCCCCCAATTGGCGCGAAGGGCTATCCCGAGGGCTGATAGTTGTGTCCATTGTTGCTGGGTTTATTGCTGCCTGTATCGCATCGGTCAATTCCGAGAACCCAATTGAAGCCTTCTTCGCCACCCTCGTAATCGCACCGTTTGGCATATTCTGTGTCATAGGTTTTACCGGGTGGCTCATCGTCGAAACAATCCGTTGGGTTGCAAAGGGATTCAATTCCCCCAAATCCGACGATTAACCTTCTTGCACAAGGAGATTATAATGCAACAAGAACCCAAAGATGAAACATTCAGGCACATTACATGCGACACACTAACTGTTACAAACAATGATGGCAATAAAATCACGCTATCATTTCTTGATGACGGACGCCCAGTGTTCAGATTGCACGAAACACCTAATAGTAGTGGCGTATCCATTTTTACAGCCCGTGATGGCGGTGTAATAGCAGTATTTGGTAAAGATGGACTTGTTAGGGTTGAGATATTTGTTGATGATGATGGGATTGGACACGTCTTTTCAGGATCTGAGCATCAACGCTTTGCTTCGTCTTAGTCTCATCCTCTGATTGGATTGGTTGTCCCTCATCATCAAGTATTTGAATATCCCTTTTCCCATTAACAATATCCTCAAACGCGAGAGGACCTCTTGATACTCTTATCATGCAAAACACCCCCTGATAAACAGATCGAAACTGTTCCGTCTGTTCCTATGATTGTATTTCCAGCAGGCTTCAGCGACGTAGAGCGGGGCGTATCGTTTCTTGTAGTGGTGGTGTGAGCCGTACCACGCACGTTTCAGAAGTGACCAGAACCCCTCAATCGTGTTCGTGTGGATTTCAGGATTGGCTTCGTCTACGTATTTGCGCTCCTGATGTTTGATGACTTGATGTCTCATGACTTTCTGCACAGGCAAGTAGCCTTTGTATTCGTCCGTCATAAGCGTAGAGCCTTTGCACCTGACATGTTTCTTGATGAAACCCATGATGACTTTACCACCGAGATCGTTTACCACTTGTGCAACAACCTCGCCGCCTCGTTGCACTGCTCCGAGTACCTTTGCTTTCCTTGTGCCTCGTCCACGAGGACTAGGTGGTGGGAGATTGCCGTCATCGTCCTTGCGACGGCGCGGTTTACCGCCTAGAAACGTTTCATCGGCTTCGATGATACCCTTGTGTGAGTAGGTTAGGGCTCTTTCGTCGCATCTCAGCCCGTATACGGTGTATCATATACCATGCTGTACTCTGATTCAAGTCTAAATCTCGTGCCAGTTGGCAACTGGAGATGCTCTTTCTAGCGTTGGCGACCAATGAGATAGCAAGGAACCATTTCTGCAAGTCTACCTTCGTGCCCTGAAACATAGTTTTGGCTAAGACATTGAAGGATGATTTACACAAATGGCAGTTCCATCGGCCAATGCGACCACCTTCGCGTTCGGGAGCAACGTTCTGGCTTTCGCAATAAGGGCATTCGGGAGTATCGCCCCAGCGGACAGTTTCCAAATGTTTGACACAACTTTCATGGTCTGGAAAACGTTTTATTACCGTGATTAAATTCAGCGTAATCATCCCCTTTCAATGCCTTTATTATGCCATATTTTATGACATAAAAACTAGCTCAAATACAGTCTATGACAGGCTTCCCGCAAGCCCATAACTAAGGAACCCTTTTTATTATTGTTTGACTGAGTGATAGATAGCTGCAGATTGCTGCTGCAACACTAGACTTATACTGACGGTGGCGATCCAAAACGAAGACTAATCTGAATAAGTAGAAGCGGAGGACTGCTTTAACAAACCTGACTTGCCGCCGACCAACTAGATCGGGTGATTACCGACCTAGGATAAGAGTTGGTTCTGCAAAGTAAGAAACATAAGTAACATACTTTTGTACGGTTATTCACTTACGCTTTATCATTAGTTCTTTCTTGAATCTTAACGCTCTACATTTCCAAAAAGTAAATTCTCTCAGTGAATCCTTCTTTTCAAAACCGGGTCTAGTTGCGCGTTATGTTTCATACTCCGATTTGCCTATCTTTTCAAGCAGCGCATTGATAAATTCGACATCACTGCGCGCCATGTCAATGACTGTTTCTGCCGATCTCCCACTATACTCACTATGGAAACTGATAGGACCGCTAAAATGAGTTTCCAGGAGAGTATGTAATGTTGTCTCCCAGTCCACGAAGCCGTGCCCCATTCGAACAACTCGACAACCCTCGCGCATTCCTGGCTGACGCATCATATCCTTGAACGCTACTACTGCAAGGTAATCTTTAACGATATCTAGCGCCATATCGATCGGTTCACCGACGACTGAGAGATGACCTGTATCAGCGAAAACTCCTGCGTGGCAAGAATCGAATCCTTTAACGAGGTGCATCACCGCGGACGAGTTCAGTCCCATTATGCATCCAGAGTGATTGTGTATACAAGTCTTGATCCGATATTTCACAGAAAGTTCCTGAAGACATTCAAGCTGCCTGCGAATTTGGTCTACAATCGCCCAATACCCTCCTTTATCCTTCGACCATTTCCAGTAGCCAAGTTTTATATTGGGGACACCCGCTTTCGCACAAGCTGAATATAGGCGCTGGAGGTCTGCTTGTTCTGGATCCGTAAAACCGGTTGGCGCCGTCACAAGTGGTATTGATAACCCTTCATTCCTGAATTGTTCGGCGGCCACAGGCAGTTGTCTCTCGGCATTTTCGGGATTCACTGGATAACCGGGGCGAACGCAAAGATCTGCTCCTAATACACCAATTGATTGTAGCGCTTTGATTATGTTGAGAATATCTAGACCTACTAGATGTTTTGTGAACATAATGAATTGCATAGTTTGTTTTCCTTGTTGCCACAGTGTAACTTATTAAGAACTAGTGTGTTATCGTCCCGCAGCCACTTACAGCAGCAGATAGGGCGTCTAAAGATAATCACGACGGTTGAAACGGCTAACGCAGACACAAACTAGAATTCTATGGCTGCTAGAACGAAAAACCGTCCGTTGAGAATTGCACTCGAAACAATTACCCGTCAAATGGGATTAGTTGAACCAATTATCATGATTGAATTGCTTAAACATCTCGTCTGTGCAAGGTAACATGAGTAGATTATCAGAGCGCAATCCAATCATTAGGGCAGCGTGATTATGTCGAACCGCTCTAGCCCGAAGGCACGCCGTCAGGTGCTATAGCTAAAGGCTGTTCAAGATGTACGAGCCGCCGTGAGCCTGCTGTCGCGAGCATTTTTTCCCCGTAAATCCTGCCGCCGCGACCTATTGTCATGCCGACCTCTTTCCGCAGAAGATCCATCTGATCTTCTTTATACCGATAACTACAGTTAATCGTAAACATGCGACGCTGCGTGCTACCTCCCCATGAACCGTGTTTCAAGCCTTGGTTGAATATGACAACATCTCCCGGCTGTGTCTCCATTGCAACTGCGGGAACAGCGGGACCATCGATTCCATAGGTTTCTCCTAAGGTAGCAACCCCCTGCTGTATCGTCTCAGCGTACAGTTCTCCGTATCTGTGGCTGCCGGGGATGAATCGCAAAGCGCCCGTATTAGCAGTCAGCGGGTCAAGGTAGAGCGCCATTTTGCAGTAACGAATCGGACGCGGCCAGCCGCCATCGGAATGCCATCCGCTATCACCGCTGTAGAAGTTCCCGTCACTACCCAAGTACACATAGTCCTCACCTAGAATGCTGCTGAAAATGCCATCGATTCGATCATCATCAAGGAGCGAACTGAGATATTCACTTTGTCCGATGAACGGTACAATGTAAGTACGCTGTGTTTCAGGGTGTTCTATTTCTAAATCCAACCAAACTTGTTCAAAGGCTTCGATAATCTGGTCAATCCGGTCACTAAGCAGACCGGGAAAGTGCAGATGACCAAAGGTATCCATGAAATTTAGTTGTTGTTGTGTTAGTTTGAAGTTAGGCATGATGAAGCTCCTTATTGGATTCAATAAGACCAACGCATTGATAGGCTAAAGCATTTGCTCTTGACATGGCGCATCTTGTTTTTCGGGTAATGGGCTTTGTTGATGGTGTTTTGTCAGCTTAGCAAAAAAGAAAACTGGTGTCAATCGAAAATTAGCCGGATGGGCTAAAGCTGCGATTTAATTTTCACGCTTGATCTCCTTTTGGGCGTCATGCTATAATTACCGATGACACGAATCCACACCAAACTCAACAGCCGCAATCTATAATACTCTCTCGCAGCAGAGAGGAAAGACTAAATCAAATTTGAAGTTTCCTAAATCGCCCCGGATGAAGTAGATGTGGGTGTTGACTTATTGCTTGTTGAGATAGAACCATACGTTCACGAAGACATGAGATGCCTCCACTTGCCTTTCACAACAAAAATAACAAGTTCTATGTCTCCAACTTGGTGTTGGTTGTCTTTGTGGGGATAGCCTGGACGCCATTCACCCAGGCAAGAGTTGGGGTGGATTTTGCTGAAATCGCAGCGCGATACCAGCGGGATATTGATGAAAACCCAATGTCAGCAAAGGCGCATCTGAAGCTTGGCTTCGTTTATCTAGCTGTTGCTTCCATGGAACAGGCTGAAGCAGCATTCGAAAACGTGGTGCATTTAGCCCCGCAGGACGCAGCCGGGTATTATTGGTTGGGAGGAATCTATTTTCTGCAGGAGAAAAATGAACGATCTATCGACGTGTTTCAGCGAGCACTTCAGGTATTTCCTGATTGGGGAGAGGCGTACGCGGCTTTGGGGTTGTCTCACTTCCGGCGACACAATCACGAAGAGGCTGAGATTGCTTTCACAAAGGCGCGTACGTTGATGTTGTCTTTGGACACTCCGCAGTATATCGTATCCCCTTCCCCTTTTAGGAGTGAAAGCCAAGAATGGAACGCGACTATGGATGTGCTGTCACCAGCGGGCGTCTGCTACTTTCTTGGTCTTATTGCGTTCCAGCGTGGACTTCTTGACAAAGCCACTGAGTGTTGGCTGCGAGCTGTTGAGATAGATTCTTCTAGGGCGGAGGTGTATTTCCAGCTCGGGGTCGCTTACGTAAAAGGACAGCGGTGGGATGCGGCAGAGCGCGCACTTCGTGAGGCAATTCGTCTGAATCCACAATTGCCTGAAGTACGTTATCAGTTGGCACAGTTATATTTTAAACAGGGCAAAACGGCTGAAGCGACGACAGAGATGAGAAGGTTTGAGCAGTTGAAGGCTGCATCAATCCAATTTGAAGTACAACGCGACGCCTTTACTCAAACCGCCGAGACGGCTGTGGCTTTCCTCAATCTCGGCCAACGATACGTGAAGGAGAAGAAGTTTGACGAAGCAATTCTGAAGTTTCAAAAAGCCCTATGGCACGATCCAAATCTAGCGGATGCCTATAACGGGCTAGGCTATGTCCACGCGATGCAGGGACGATTTGAGAAAGCACTCAAGGCACAGCGGAGGCTAATCGAGTTAAAACCTCAGATGGCCGCAGCACACGCCGGTCTGGGACTAATTTGGCTCAAACAAGCTGAGATTTCCCAAAGTGAAGAGGACTATAATCTCGCTCTCTCAGCATATCGTAACGCAATCGAATTGCAACCCGATTTCCCAGAGGCATTGCTGAACATGGGGAGTATCGCCTTCAAACTCTCCCGCTTTCAGCAGGCCGCAGAGGCTTATGAAAGACTCTTATCTCTTCAGCCGGATCAAACGCCAGTTCGGCTTGTGCTCGGGAAATTATATTTGCGTGAGGGAAAACTCCACCAGGCGAGTCGCCAATATCAGGAAGTGCTCAAGAAAGACCCCAATTTCGCGGAGGCTCATTATGCTCTCGGAATAATTGCACTTCGGGAACAACGTCTGGATAAGGCAGCTGAACGGCTGAATGCTGCGGTGAAAGCGCAGCCTAACATAGGCGATGCGCACAATTATCTGGGTGATATTTATTTGGAGCAGGAGAAGTTTTTTCTGGCAAAAGAAGTGTATGAACGCGCAATCGCCCTGCAGCCTTCGTCAGCTAAAGCCTATGAACGACTCGCATATCTGTATGGAGTTCAAGGCATTCACCTGGATCAGGCGGTCGAACTAGCTCAGAAATCGGTCGAACTTCGACCGGATTCGGCAGCCTACTTCAATACACTCTCATGGATTTACTATCTGAACAGAGACTATGTAAACGCGGAAGCGGCTTTGAAGGAAGCGTTGGCGCTTCAACCCTACAACTCTTTATATCTGGAAGGGTTTAAAGCGATTCAACAAGCCAGAGTGAATGAAAAATAGGGAAGGGAGGAATAGAAGAAAACGCATAATCGAAGGAAGGAACTGCCATTTTATGCAGTATTCAATTTGCAACACACGAAACGCTACAAGCGGTGCATAATTGGTTTTCTGATTTCTTGGTGCACTGTCTTTCCGGTGATGGCACAGCTGCGCTTTACTCAAGCCACAGCGCAAGTTGGTATCTTTTTTCGGCATGAAGATGGCCGCAGTGGGGCGAAGTACTATCTCGAAACTCTTGGCGCGGGCGCGGCGTGGTTTGACTACGATCTTGATGGGAAAATAGACATCTATTTTGTCAATGGAGCGGACTTGCCTGGCATGCGCTCCGCCAACTTACCGACGAACGCGATTTATCGCAATGATTGTGATGGCGGCTTCACGGATGTGAGCCAAGATGCGGGTGTTAAGGAGAGCAGTTATGGCTTCAGTTGCGCTGTGGGCGATTATGACAATGACGGTTTTCCTGATCTTTACGTTACGAACTTTGGTCCGAATGTCCTCTATCACAACAACGGCGATGGCAGCTTTACAGACGTGACTGAAAGTGCAGGCGTTGGAGATGAATCGTGGGGAGTTTCTGCAGCCTTTGCTGATTATGATAATGATGGTAAGCTTGATTTGTTTGTCACAAATTACGTGGAGTACGATATCGAAGACAATCCGCAGTGCGGCACATTAGGCTTACAGACCCACTGCGGGCCTGAGGCTTTCAAGGGTACATCAAGCGTACTCTATTGGAATAACGGCGATGGTACGTTTACCGAAGTGACTCGCAAGGCTGGTGTGTTTAATCCAGCTGGCAAAGGGATGGGGGTAATCTGGTGCGATTACGATAACGACAGGGATCTAGATTTATTTGTTGCAAACGACAAGTTAGCAGACTGGCTGTATCGGAATAACGGGGATGGCACATTCACCGATGTAGGGCTTTCTAGCGGAGTTGCGCTCAGCGAAATGGGCATTGCATATTCCAGCATGGCTCCCGTCTTTGGAGACATTAACAATGACGGCTGGTTTGATCTGTTGATCACGAACTTCCAGGACGAACCCAACAGTGTCTACGCTAACGAAAGGAATGGTTTCTTTTCAGATATCACATATCGTTCTAAGATTGGTGGGGCAACGCTCTCGCGTCTGGCTTGGGGCGCTGATTTCGCTGATTTTGACAACGATGGTTACGTGGACCTATTCGTGGCGACGGGACATATAGACGACAATATCCAAGCCATCAATCCAACGATAACATACGCCCAGCAAAATCAGTTGTTTTGGAACCAGGGTGACGGTAGTTTCGCCGATGTATCCAATTTATCGGGCGCGGGACTGCTTTTAAAGAAAGTGAGTCGCGGTGCTGCCCTTGGGGATTATGACAATGATGGAGACATTGACATCTTGATTACTAATTCGCATCAGGCGCCCGATCTTCTGAGAAATGACACCATCAACCAAAACCACTGGCTTAGCTTTACGACAGTCGGCACGCGAAGCAACCGAAGCGGCATCGGTACCCGAGTCAAGGTCGTGGCTGCTGGAAAATCACAGATTCGTGAGGTCAAAAGTGGAGGGAGTTACCCCTCACACAGCGATATGCGGTTACACTTTGGACTCGGCGACTCCACTAAAGCCGATCTCGTGGAGATTCGATGGCCCAGCAATCTGGTGGAGAAATTCAAAGACGTTCAAGGCGACCGGTTTCTGGTGGCAAAAGAGGGGGAAGGGTTGAGGGGACTCTAGGTCATGCTTAAGAATCAAGCATTTCATGCAGGAGCCTGTGATGTCCTTTCCACATGAATGTTCGAGATTGTCAATTTTCATGCGTATGATATACTGTGAAAGATCACAAATTGAAGTTTTTTTGCGCGCAGTCAGCCTTAGCTGCTCATTGAACTAAACGTCTCAATGAACTTTTCCCATTGCGGAGATGGAAACGTCGTAGATTCCGATAGATTGCGGCAAACTATGCCGAATCGCGCCTACCAAACCATCCGTTGCCGCTCGTCCCGCGCTTGGCGCGGGATTCAGGCGTTGGACGTTCTTCAAATCAACTTGAACGGTTATGACACCTAGTCTATATCCTGAGGCGGATATACTACCAAAAATAATACAACATACAGTTGTTAGGTAGGAAATTTTATGAAACAGCGGGTAGTAATTGCAGGTTTCGGTTGGGTTGTTATTGTGGTGAGTCTCGGATGCGGTATGTCAAGTCGGTATGCGGCGAGAGTGATTCATGATGCCAGAGCACAGATTATTTCAGCGCAAGCGGCTGATGCACAAAACTTAGCTACCCAGGCGCTGGAAGATGCGGAACAGATGCTCTCTCAGGCAGAGTCAGCATTGCATAATGGAGAACCAGAGGAAGCATATAGGCTTGGCAGGCGAGCCAATCTCGCAGCCAAGGTAGCAGAATCAATTGCCATCGCCAATCGAATGGAAGAGCAAGCCCGTAAAATGGAGAAAGAATTGGAATTGAAAATGCAAACTACGGAGAAAGCGAGGCGCGAGTTGGAGCAAGCCGAAATGGAGTTAGAGCAGTTGAAATCAACGCCTGAACAGTGAAGAACGGAAACAGGAACGGGGAAAATACGGCTTCTCTTGAGCTTCAATCTTAATCCGGGAGGAACGGTATACGTGCGATCGAAACGATTCTCATGGTTGTACGGCTTGATTGCCATTTGGGGAGGGGGGATTGGCTGTGCGGACAAAATCAATCCCACTCTGCTGGACACCAGCTTGCGTGATGCCCAAAACATCATTTCAGACACACGACTCTTGGGTGCTGAAGAGTATGCAGGAGAACAACTAGCAAACGCGGTAAAATTAGTACAGGAGTCTCAGCAAGCTCAGCAGGCAGGCAACGGCGTCCAAAGCTTAGAACTAGCATTTCAAGCCCAGACAGAAGCGCGGGTTGCAGGTGCACTAACACGCCAGAAGATTGCGCAAAATCGAATCAATCAAGGTCGCGAGGATATATTGAAGACGATGGCTAAGGAAATGGAATATAAGGTTCAGACCGCAGAAACTGGGCAGACAATTGCTGAAGAACGTGAAAGACATACCTTGTCCAGAGCAGAGAGCGCTGAACAGCACATGGTAACTGCTCAAGCTGAAGCCGATGCGGCGAGGCGAGTCGCCCAGAACGCCCGATTCAGCTCACAAACGCAACTGGCGATCGGTAAAGCGCAACTTGTGCTTGATACCGCTAGGATGGAAGGAGCATCTACCTATGATGTTGATGGATATCAAGCTGCTGAAAACCTCATCAGTCAAGCGCTTGCCCTGTTGGTTCAAGACAAATTCGATGAAGCCAATGCAGTGGCTGTTAGAGCGGAGGAGCGTGCGAATAATTCCCGAATCGCAGCGCGCGTCGGAGTGAAGGCAGCGCGATTAGTAAAGCTCGAAGATTACGCGGCCGCGAAAGTCGCCATTATGCGCGCACAAATCGAGATAGACAGAGCGGAGAGTGTCAACGCGTTTGCACACGCTGAGACGCTCTTTGAACGGGCGAGAACAACTCTTGAACGAGCGATTTTGGCCTTGAAAACTGAAAAGTATAAGCAGGCATTGCAGTTGGCAGTACAGGCGGAAAGCATTGGGCATGAAGCGTATACTGTCGCCGAGGTTATAGAACGTGAACAGTCTGCAAAAGAAGCAATGGAGGAACGGATTGCCGAAGCTAAAGACACAATCTTCAAGGCAGAGGAAGGGATTAACCGGGCAAGAGGAACGGAGATGCCGAACCTTGCTTCCGAACCGTACAAAAAAGCGGTTGCGCTGCTAGCGGAAGCCAAAGATGCTTTGTCCAACACGAATTATAAACACGCCACTGCCTTAGGGCAACAAAGCCTAGAGACTTTGTCCAATGCCATTGAGAAAGCCAAGCAGATTGAAGCCGTTGAAACACGCATTCTTAACACAACGCAAGCCATTCCTGCGGCAGAAACAAAAAAAATCGATAAAGGGGTGCTAGTCCGTTTTAGCGGAAATCTCTTCGAGCCGGGAAGTTCGGAAATTAATCCAAAATATTTGCCAATGCTTCAACAGTTTGCTGAGATTCTTAATACGTTTGCTGATTACCGAGTGCGGGTAGAAGCACATAGTGACGGCGTGGGCAAAACCGACATTAATCTCAAATTGACGGAGAATCGATCAATCGTCTTTACGAAATATTTATCCGAAAAAGGTGGAGTGCCTAGTGAACGAATAACATCTATTGGTGTAGGCGAAGATTATCCAATTGCGAGCAACGGAAATAAAGCTGGCAGGGATAAGAACCGCCGGATTGACACGATTATTTTGACTCGGGAGTAGGAAGGGAAAGAGATATGCACATTCGGGTGATTTCCCAGTAGATGACTTGGCATTTAAGTTGGTCATTTCACCATTCGGAATATTGTTGGCAAGTGGGAGATGAGGATTTACCGTTTGGAGCGCGTGTAGAGTTGATTGCGCCCTCCTAACTTTCTATCTGACGTATCCAAATCTCGTCACTTTAGATATTTGCCGATCAGCAAATCGAGTTTACGCTTGGTTGCTTCAGGGATTAGTGTTGGGTTTGTTGCAATTGACTTTTCAATCGCGTTTGAGCAAGAACACCCTTCGCGTTTATCCGGAATCTTGGGAATCACTGCTTTGACAACGCGCTTGGCAACCTCGACATTCGCTGCTAGATTCTCAAAAATCAGCTCTGCTGTGACGAAATCGTGTTCTGTGTGCCAACAGTCGTAGTCGGTTGAACAAGCAAGAAGGGCATAGCAGATTTCTGCTTCACGGGCAAGTTTGGCTTCGGGTGCAGCCGTCATACCAATCACGTCGAAGCCAAGTTGTCTATAAACATTTGACTCGGCTTGTGTCGAGAAGGCGGGGCCCTCCATACAGATGTACGTGCCACCCACGTGAACTATTGCGTCAATCTCGGTGGCGCTTTGATACAAGAGTTGGCCGCAGATGTGGCAAAATGGTTGGGCAAGGCTGACGTGGGCGGAGATTCCCTCACCGAAGAAGGTGTTAATTCGATTTTTTGTGTGATCATAAAGTTGGTCAGGAATAACGAAGTGGCGTGGCTCAATCTCAGACTTGAGGCTACCTACTGCGCTCACAGAGATAATCCACTCCACTCCTAAACTTTTCAAAGCGTAGATGTTAGCGCGTACATTTATCTCTGAGGGGAGAAGTTGATGCCCCACACCGTGACGAGGCAGAAATGCGACGCGTTTTCCTTCAATCACGCCCACGGTTAACGAATCGCTCGGTTGTCCAAAGGGTGTATCCACTTCAATATTTTCAATGTTTGTTAAACCCTCCATCTGATAAAATCCTGTGCCGCCAATTACTCCGATTTTAACGTTCATGACCCCTCCATCTTATGAAACCTTTTTAAGGTCTAAAACCTTTCAAAAGTGTTTAATCCTGTGAGATGTGATTCGGTGGATTTCTTAAGTTAGAGTTATGTTCTTTGCGGGTAAGAAAATCTTGCATCCGCGATAAAAACGACGATACTTACTATGACCGGCAGGGTATTTTACCAAATCGCTAGGTTATTTTCAATGGATTTTCAACGAATAAGGAAGGTTAAAGCGATGAATACATTTGACAAGGAAATCTCGAACTACAATGGAGAAGGGCTAAATAGTTTGGGTATTGAGACTATCCAGGTGAATATTGGGCTCAAGTGTAATCTGGAGTGCGCCCACTGTCACGTAGTTTCCTCACCACGCCGGAAAGAGATGATGGATTGGGACACGATGGAATGCGTGATAACTGCTGCAGAGGAATCGAGCGCGAAACTCGTGGATATCACCGGTGGCGCGCCAGAAATGCACCCGTTCTTTCGTCGATTTGTAAGGAAATTGCGGGGAAAAGGGTTTCCTGTTTTGGTGCGAACAAATCTCACGATTTTGCTTCAGCCAGGTTTTGAGACGATGCCATTTTTTTTTCGAGAGCAAGAGATTCAACTTTGCGCGTCTTTACCTTGTTACCTTGAAGAAAACGTCGATGAACAGCGAGGGACTGGTGTCTTTGAGGACAGTATACGAGCACTGAAGCTGCTCAACACTTGCGGGTATGGGATGGAAGCCCATCTCCCTCTGAATCTCGTCTATAACCCGGTAGGTTCGACGCTTCCACCGGACCAATCTGAACTTGAGAAAGACTATAAACAGCAATTGAAATCACAATATGGGATAGAATTTTCCCATCTCCTGACAATTGCAAATATGCCCATTGGTCGCTTTCGCAGCGATCTAAAACGAGAGAATAAGATTGAAGCGTATAACCAACTGCTGCGAGATAGTTTCAATTCGGCTACGCTGGATGAGCTGATGTGTCGGCACCAGATTAGTGTTGGGTGGGATGGGCAATTGTACGATTGTGATTTCAACTTAGCACTTAAACTTCCAGTAGGAAAAGATTTCCCGCAACATATCAGGGACTTCGATCCTGCCTTATTTATCCACCGGAGAATAATGACTGGACTGCATTGTTTCGGATGCACAGCTGGATCTGGATCATCTTGTGGTGGTGCCTTAGCATGATTAGGAATAGGGAATTATCAAAAAAAGTATCATCGAAGGCTCTCCTGTAATCACAACCACGACTGTTGTTAGCGATCTTATTGTCGAAAATTTTAAAGCCCTGCGAAGGATGCGTAATACTTAGTCATGACGAAAGGATAACAAGCAATCAAGGAAAATTTACGTCAGATGTCATTATTGCGGTGTGGAAATTTAACGATTGAAGGCGAATCAAGTTCGGCAATCGCAACTTATCTACGGGTAAGAGAGCTAGATTTAATCTTTGACTTGGGACGGTGCCCGATGAATTTTATCGGGACGGGGCACGTCTTCATATCGCATTTTCATCTAGACCACTATTTTGGCTTACCCATATATATCAGCCAACGTTGGCTTGCAGGAATCCCACCAGGTGAGATTTGTGTTCCGAGCGAGGGGATAGAGCAGCTTAGGCGCATTTTGGATGAGATAGCTGTATTAGATTGCGGAATGGGATGGGATTATCATCTCACAGGGGTACAGGTTGGTGATATAATTCCTTTTCGCCGGAACCTTGTGGCGCATGTCTTGCCAGGCGATCACGGGGTTCCAGCCGTAGGATATCTGATTTGTGAAACCCGACAGAAGTTGAAACCTGAATTTCACGGTTTGCCGGGAGTCGAAATTGCTCAGTTGCGGCGGTCGGGAGTGGAGGTTACGACTCGGATTGAACTGCCACTAATCGCCTACTTGGGGGATACACAAAGCATTCCGCTTTCCTCTCACCCACTGCTTAGCCAGTGTCGAGTTTTAATCTGTGAATGTACATTTCTGATGCCAGAACATCGAGAACATGCAAAGAAAACGATGCACTTCCATCTCGACACCTTACCCATGTTGCTTCAGTCGTTTGAAAGCGAACATATAATCTTGACGCATTTTTCGAGGCGCTATACCTCCGAACACATCCGTAAGCAGATCAATGCCGTGCTGCAGCCATCGAATCGTTCATGCGTTCATTTATTAATCTGATATACCTTCTATGATACCGCAATGCAAGGGAAGGCGTATAAAAAAGCAGGGAAGCATATTCCCTGCTTTTTGTTTGTTGTTCGATGGGTGAATATATACATGCCATTTACATGCCGCTCGCCGCGGGTTGTTGTGCACCAGGATAATCATTCGCATCCTGATCGGAAGTTCCAGCTTCTTGTTCTTTGTAGAACTTGTATCCATCTCCATCCTGATCAAGTTCAAACTGACGAACACGCTGTTCTGCTTCACGGTAATACTTACCATCATCGCCGAGGCTCATGTATGCCTTGAACCCTCTATACGCTTCGTTAAACTCCCGGATCGACTGAAAACAGACGGCTTGGTTATAGACCGCTTCAGCGCGCCAGGTTGATTCGGGCGCCTTTTCAAATAGCCTGTCATATGCGTCAATTGCCCGCTCAAGCTCTCCGTTTTTCTGATACAAAACTCCCGCTTGAAATAATGCGTCAGCGACCGCAAACTTTCTGTGTGACACATACTCTACCAATTTGTCGTAGGCGGCGATTGCATATGTATAGTTCCTCAATTTTTTCCAACCCGATGCGATTTCCTGATAAGCCTGGACAGCATGATCAGAGTAGCCCATCTTCCATAATTCAGTGGATGGTAAATAGCGACCTGTCTGACGATAGTCAAACGCTTTCTTATTCTTAAAGGATTCGACGAGCTCCATTTCTTGAGCTATCTGGGTCAGCGTTCGACTGGACTTCTTCAAAAGCGTCTCTGCTTCTCGCGCTTCAAAAGAATCGGGATAGTCTTCGATAACCTTCACATAGGCGCCCCAACCGCCAGAGTTTGAATAGTCATGCAGTCTATAGAAATAGATATTGCCGATTTGGAACTGCACCTGCGGTGTCAGCTTATATTCAGGAAACTCTACGATTAATTTTTCATAATTTTCGACTGCTGCCGGATAATTGCCAATCGTTTCGTAAGCCTTCGCAACATCATACAACGCTCGCGCGGCTATAGTTTGGCTTTCTTCATCTTCGAGAAGGCGCCGGTTTTGGTAGATACGCCGTTTCTCCCGAATAACTCGACGGTTCTTGCGAATGTCAGCAATACCGCTCTTCGCCCGGCTGGCATAATAACCAGTTGGAGATAGATCTACGATTGCTTGATAATGCTGCGCTGAACTATCCCAATCATAACGTCTTTTGTAGACTTCGGCCGTTTGGAAATGCGCTCGCTGCGCATATTTTCCTTGTGGATCGGCGTCGATGATTTCAAGATAACGCCGCAGCGCATCATCGTAAAGTTCTTTCTTTTTTGTGAGAAATTCTGCTTTTTCTTCTCTCGTTTCACCTGAAATTTGAACTTGCTCTGCCTCTGCAAGTTTGAGATCAGCATTTTGTATTTTCGCGCTCAGGGGTACAATGCCGCTCATGCCCCCGGGGCAACCAACAACGATTACAGCCAAGCTGGCAAGTGCAAGGTAAGGGCTAAGGGATTTCAATCGATTCATTTTGTTTCTCCTTTTGTATTGTATAGTTATCAAAATGAGGAATCAACATTCTACACGCTTAGCGATCAACCGAGTGAATAACGAGGGCGATAGTCTTCTAAACCTGTAAAAACTATGGCACTCACTATTCATTCGCTTGATCCCTCACTATTCAGGAAAGCGTTGAGGAAGGGGTTATTTATCCATCAATTCGTGACAAGTGTTTCCGACTTGTACATGATAATCCAATAAGTCTGTAAGAATTTAGGTTCATCTCACAAATTTCTAGGTTTATAGACCTAGAAATTTCCGACTGATATGCAAATCCGATCAAGATTACTTGAGCAGCGCTTCGGAATGTAAACTTCCATTTTACTGTACGGTTGCCAATTTACGGATTGTCAAGAAGCCCATCAGCGCACTGAATGACTGCGAATTTAGCAATTAAGAGTTGTCAATCTCCTTACAATCCTTAGACTAACAAAGCTTACGGCAAAACCTATCAACCCGCCTTGGTTGTAAATTTGATGAATATTTCTCCAGATTGATTAACTTGCGGTACAGTCTTAGGCAGGGCGGCAAATCGGATTGCTACGAGATATTGTATTGCCTTTCTTTTCAATCGGACCTCGCCAACTGTTGTTTTTGGACCTAACTCAATACGAATACTGTTGCTATCAACGGTTCCGTCAGGCCTCACCTTGAAACTGAGTTGAATACTTCCACCTTGTTTGCCCTTTGTCTGAATGGAAGGCGGCAAATGATACTTCCGTCCGCTAACTTCACCAGAAATACGGATATTTCCATCTTCTCCACTGCCTGCTATCCGATTCATTCGGGTATCTACCAAGCTGCCTGTGGGGAGTCGCCCTATTGAATTTGGTTCTCGTTCTCCTCTTCTGTATTTTCCTCCATCTGTCTCCGGTAGCTTCCGGGGCTCAGGTCCGTGATATCCGGGCGTTTTAACAAGCGGTTTTGCTCGAACGATTGCATTTGGCGAATTATCAACTAAATCGCGCTTGTTGCCTTGAGGACGAGCAACCTCCAAGGAAAATCGGTCGGAATTTCGATCGGCTATCCGTCTTTGGAACACCTCCGGTAATCCATCCTTAGATTGTGAAGGGTTCAGGTACCTTTGGCGGTTATGCGTAAAGTGGAGCGGCGGTAATTCATCATATACCTGACGTTGCACCGGGAGCGATGCAACAAGATTATCCTCCACGAGGCTTTTTTCTTGCGGTTGTACGTTGGTAATAATGTCCACTGTTATTGGGCGATCAGGCTTTGCCACGGGTTCAGTATAAACGACTGTTGCCAAAACAAGAATAAAAATAATGTGCTCAATAATCGCAATTGTCAGAAATACTACCATCCCAACTTCGTCCCGCTTCCTTGCCATCAACCATCCTCCTTGTAATCCCGAATATCTTCAAACTCGCCTTGGAATAGCTTGTACTCTTCGGTAGTAAGAAAGCGAACTAATGACATCCCATGTCTTTCGAGCGCTGTCACGAAGTTCTGGGACTTGCTGCGAAAATAATCATTCGCCACATAAGCAGGCAAAGCGACAACCAACCCTGCTGCTGTAGTTAGTAAGGCTTGTGAGATACCAACGGCAATGTCCGTTGGTTTCCCGACGTATAACGCGCCGAAAGAGTATATCATGCCGACGACCGTGCCAAGTAAACCAGTATACAAGGAAACCGAAGCAAGGAGCCCCAAGAAGTTAAGGTATCGTGTTAAAATGCGCCTCTCCGTAGTAATTGCGATACGTATGACCCGTTTGATTGTATCTTCCCCAGCATCCCGATGCTCAATACCCGCTCGAAGAATATTAGTCAATGGACCAGGTTTCTTCTCACACATCTTAATGGCAATTTCAGGATTTCCCTCGACTAACTCGTGGTAGATACTGCGCGTTACGAAGTGTGAAGGGATAATCCGTCTGCGGCGTAGGTGATACGCGCGCTCCATGATAATTGTATGCGAACAAAGCGAAAAGGCGACTAGAGGGATTAAAATAGGTCCGCCCTCACTTAATTGCCCTAACCCCGAAAGAATTATATGAGCGATCTGGTCCATAGATAAATTGACATAAGCGGATAAATGAAATACGGTGCGGCAACGGTTCACCTTTCTCTAATGTATTCTTCAATTTATCACAAGCGCATTATTTGCGTCATGATTTCTGGATGTTCAAGGAGTTTTCTCTGCCAGAAACTATCTGATTTCCAATGGATATAGATTTTCTTGCAGTCATGAACATGTTACCTATTAGAATTTTAATTCTACACCAAAATCGAAGTTATTCTGTGAAAATGTATAGTCTTCGTGGAGCAGGGTATACTCACCAATTGCGAATGTTCCACTAATAAACGCATCCACGTATACCCCTATCGTTTTACTCAGCTTTGGCTTCAACAAGAAATAGCGTTCCAAAGTTTCATCTGTTTCCGCATACCGAGGACCCTGAAATTGCCCACCTAGTTTAAACCGAAAATCTGTTGAAATCTGATATTCTACCTCTAAATTCACTAAATCTTCAGGTCTGTAGGCGATATTTTCCGCGTGCTGTGGGCGATGAAATTCATGGATGTATTGCAACTGTAACTCAAGGCGATTCGTGATGTGAGCGGAGCAATCGAGTTGTCCACCAAAAATCTGTGCTTCAATGTTTGTCGGCGCCCATGTAAGCGCAATCTGCTTATCCTGTTCAAGGACAACTAAATCATCAATCTGCTTTGCAAAGCCTGAGAGACCAATCTCGAATTTTCTACCTTGATGGTATTTCAACAATACCTGCCCGCCCCACGTCTTTTCCGGACGGAGAAATGGATTAAGACTGATGTAATCTGATTCAAAATAAAGCGATGATAATTTGGATTGATGCGTGGTCCGCATACCTTCCATGCGAAAAATCCACCGCTTACCCAAATTGGTCGTGACTGCGAGGTACGGATTGAATTGCAATCGCGTTAAATCTTCACTGCTATCATCCTGTTCACGATAATTGATTCCTTCTGCTCCCATGCTTAAAACAAACGGTCCAAAAAGCGTAAACTCATCCCGAGCATATAAACGAATAATTGCCGCCCAATTCTCGTGGTCCCATCTGTCCTTTACGGAAAAGTATTCGATGTGACTGCCTAGATGAATTGGATTCACATCTACCTTGTCACCGGTGTGAATCGGGTTCTGAAAAGGCAGGGGAATTTCTGCGTCGAAATTTAACCGGAGATCGATGCCTTTATCCGATTGACCTGAATTGTCATGTGTCAAATGCAAGGATCTCGCGTCAAAGTTAAGTGTTGTCCATGCAGTTTCTGCAACCTGTTGCCTCCAGTTTAGCTCGGAATGAAGGGATAATAAATCCTTCGGCAATTTTTCTTGATTGTCCGCTGCTGACAGCCAATTCAGGTCTTTGAGATCGAGATCAACATCAAGGGAAATCTCACTGTGATCTTGATGTTGATAACTCAATTCACCACGAACGCTATTGAAGTTATAGTCTCCCAGTTTCTTTGTACGCTTGTCACCAAGCTGCTTTCCATCTAGGTAAAGGAATCCCCGCGTCCTGTTGGAGTGCCCTCCAAAAAGTGCACGATAAAAGAGCGAATCAGGGAAACTTGGATAGGCCGTGAAATTGACTATGTGGGTTTTAAGTTGAGACACGTTTGGTGCAACAGCTTTTTGCGGCGTCAAAATTGGCGGCAAACTCCATAGGCGCTCCTTTGCATATATTCCCAAGGCGGTAATCAATTTCGGTTTTGATGGGTCGCTAAAGCGACTACGTGGCTCAAGTTCAATCCGCGTTGTATCAATGATTCTTGCTCGAATAACTTCTGGTAAATCCGCTTCCAACTGTTCTTCCGAAGGAGGCAAAATCACGTTTTGGTCTTTCTGCGGCACCTTGGCGTAGAGAAATGGGCTCCCGACTTCCAAAAGGCTAACCCAGAAGATTGTGAATAACAAACGGGGCATAGAGTTTTCTCATACGGACTTAGTCTTGGAATCTCGGATTTTACTTATTCTTGCTCGATACGGTGGATAAGTTGCTGGAGGTTTTTCTTGGCAGTGTCGTATAGCTTATCCCAATCTTTCCTGATCTTGGAGTCCTGGACCGTTGAAGCGTTGACTTTATAGAGTTTAATAGCATCTGCATAGGTGTCCTTCGCCATATAAATTTTACCGGCTGTCGTGAAAGCACTAGCAGCACGAACAGTTGCCTCAAGTGCAGTCAGGCGATCGTATTGTTCGTATAGCAGAGGAATGCGGAGATAGGTAATTGCACCATCCTCATGATTCCCCTCCTTTGTCTGGGTTTCCGCTAAATACAATATCGCTTCAATGACAATCTCAAGAGAGTATTCGTCTGTGCCCCCCTTGCGAATAACATCATAGGCTGCAATTGCGACTTGGTATTTCCCCTGCGCGCGATAGGTATGTCCTAACTCAAGTTGTCCTAATTGCGCCTCCTCCGAATGCGGATAGCTTTCTATAATTTGCTGGTATACCCCAACTGCCTTGTCCCAGTCCGCTAATTCCTGATAACACCTACCGGCAAGCAAAAGAGCACGCAGTGCATCAGGATTTTTCGGAAATTCTTGAGCTACCCTGAGCAGCGCGTTCACAGCATTACCGAGGTTTCGGCCTGGATTATTATTGTCGTACCAAGCATAGCCAATTTCGTATAACGCTGTGGCGGCAATATCGCTTCTGGAATCAACTCGTTCAAACGCCGTAATCGCTTGTCGATATGAAGCTAGGGCGATGTAGGATTTTCCAATATTGTACTGAGCCAACCATGTTTCTGGTGTGTTCGGATACCGGTTAATCGCTTCTTGAAACTCGGCGATGGCGCGGGTGTAATCCTTATCTTGGTAGTAGAAGCCGGCAATTTTAATCTGGGCATCCGGAGCAAGCTCGCCACTTGCGAATCTCTGTATCAACGTTTGATACGCTTGCATGGCTTTCTCTTTTTGCCCTAGATTCTCGTATGCCAATGCAACTCCATACTGTGCATCGTCTGCCCACTCACTCGCTGGATAATGCTGAATCACCTTGCCATATGCGTCAGTCGCCGCCGCAAATTTCCGAAGACTCAGATAGCTCTCTGCGATGTAGTATTGAGCTTCCGGACGGAGATCGACCATCTTTTCGGTACCTGGTTCGCGAATGGGATTGGGAAATTTATTAACAACCCTTTCATAATTTTCGATAGCTTTCGCGAATTTTCCCTGCTTAAAATAAGACATGGCGATACGAAAAATCGCTTTAGGAACAAACTGCGAGCCCGAATGCTTTTTGAGCACCTCATCAAGGGAGAGAATGGCTTCTTGGTATTTTTCTTGTTTATAAAGCGCCCACCCAATATGATACCGAGCATCATCACTCCAGTTGCTGCCGGGATAGCGAGAAATTAGCTGATTGAACGCGTCAATCGCATCATTATATTGCTTGAGATTAATGTAGGCAACTCCGATGTGATACTGCGCTTGGTCCGCGAACTCTCCAGTCGAGTGATTTGTAATAACTGCGCCCCATGCGTTGATGGCGGATTGGTAATGTTTGGCACCTGTCGCTACATTCTTTGAGAAGGTTGCTTCAGAGAAATAGGTCCAGCCAATTCCGTAACGACATTTCTCCGCCCATTTCCCCTCTGGTTGTTTATCCAGCAGGTCTTGGTATTTTTGCCGAGCAGATTGAAAACCGCTCAGGGTTTGCTGGCTCCAATAGGTGCTTTCGGCGATGAAGAATTCTGCTTCATACTGACGGGAGTTCGGAAACTGTTGAAGCAGCTGCATACAAGTTTGAATTACTTCCGAGTAGTTACCGAGTTCATACAGTGCGCGCGCCTTCCAGAACAATGCTTCATCAAGTGGGGCGGTTTCTAGCTCTTCTCCAGGTGTCGCCTCGAAGAAACGATCGAAAACTTCCACACTTTTTTGGTATTCCGCCTGATTAAAATAGGCAAGCCCGAGTTGATGAAGCGTGTACGGTTTAAGTGGACTAGAGGCATAGGATTGAAGCAGTTCATTGAAGGTACGAATGGCTTGGGAATAATCCTGCAGTTCAAACGCACTTGTTGCTAGTCCGTAAAGCGCATCATCCGCGTACGGCGATTTGGAGCCTACCTTCTTATAGTTGAGGAGTGCCGAGTTAAATTCACGTTGTAAACGAAAGCACTCACCGATGCGAAAACGCGCTGCATTAGCAAGTTCAGATCGCAGATTATCCGCAACAACGTTGAAATGAGCCCGGGCTTTGACATAGTCCTCCTGCCGAAAATGGGCTGTAGCAATTCCAAACTGGGCATCATCAACAACATCGCTTTTCGGATGCAGATTGACAATTTTCCCATATTCATAAATGGCTTCAGGGTATTTTTCCCCCTCCAACAAAATTTCAGCAATCCAATATTGCGCTTCCGCAGCAATGGGCGATGTTCCATACTCTTGAAGCAGAAGTTGAAACGTCTCTTTGGCTTCCTCCATCAACTGTTGTTGAAAGTAGCACTCACCCAGCCTGAATCGAGCGTTTATAACAAATTGCCGGTGTTTCTCATCTTTACCGTAGGTACCGACAAATTTCTGGTATTCCGTCTGGGCATTTGCCCAAGCTCCCAATTTGAAAAGCGATTCCGCAGCACGGTAAGACGCCTCCACAACAGCGTAGTTATTTGAATAAGTTTTGATGAAGCGGGTAAACACGCCATAGGCTGCCTGATATTTCTTAAGGCGGTAGAGGCTCCAGCCTGTTGCATAGAGAGCATCTGCTGCTTTTGGCGACTGAGGATATTTTGTGAGGACCCGATCGTAATATTCACCCGCTTTCTGGTAGAGACCCAAGTTATCGTAAGACTCTCCGATGAGATAGAGACTTTGGGAGATAACTTGGTCATCATTTGATTCTTCAATCAATTCTTCGAAGGCTTTAATCGCTTCTTCATATTTGCCTTGGCGAAACCAAGCGGTTGCAACCCCAAACACGGCGTCTAGACGCAGGGGACTGTCCGGATAATCAATCTCAAGCTGCTTATAATATCGGATAGCTTCGTCATATCCCTTGAGCCGCAGCGCGCATTCACCCATCAGAAAGCGTGCATCGTCCGCATTTTCACTGTCCGGATATTCTTGAAGGAAGGCTTTGAACTGATCTTTTGCAATACCGTAGGCTTCCCTTTGGAAGAAGTTGTATGCGAAAGAATATTCCTCGCGTTCTCCGGCAATCGCCGGATAAATTATCCACGTAAAGATTAAAACGATCGTGAGAAATTTACTAAACAGGAACACAACTCTTCCGCCCTCCCAGAATGAGCTAGCTATTTTAAACTTGAGGCTATTATATCATTGCCTCATACTGTTTTCAAGCATTTTTTGGCATCGCTGCGTTATGCCATCGGAGGGACATTGGGGAGGATGGCGAGACGATGAAACATAAAGTGTGGGTATGAATTTGGAATGTGTGAGGAAAATGAACCGTTTCTGTATCAACTCAATTATAACGGACTTGGATGTAAGTAGCTCTAAAAACTTTACAGTTGAGTACGCACGCACATCATGTTATCCCCTGCGTGCCTTGCGGCGATGTCTATGGAGGGTATAACCTCCAGATATTACCACGACGAGCAACACAATGAGAATGCTGATGTTAATCAGGTAACGGACTATATTCAGTTTTCTTAATCGCTCGGTTGCTAGGTTGTGTTCGTGCGTTCCTCTCACGGTCTTTGATTTTACGTGCGTCCAGTAAATCTTGGATTTTTCTCGGAGACCAAGTCGATCTGCCAATCTCGCTGTCGCGACAAAGTGGGCGATGTTTAGTCCATTGACTTCTCCGTCAATGGCTGCCGAGAACGAACCAAAAAGCGACTGTGTAAACGCCGGCGACATCGCTGGGAATTCGATGGTCTCCTCAATACCATTTTGGAAAGCGGCGATCGACTCCTCATATTCTTCTCGATCAAACCGCATCTGGGCAACATCAAACCAGGTTTTTTTTTCAAGCGTCAAATCTTGCCGAATGGATTCATGCCGAGGTAGCGTGAAGCTCGTTTCTACATGGTAGAGATTACCACTCTCAGCACGCAAGGTGTATTTCCGGTTCGGCTCCAGCACCCCTGTGTCAACTCTGCTATCTCTAGACACATTGGTGATATTAGCGGGAAGGCGAAAGCGTTGATTCTCTCCGATAATCTGCTTACTCTGCTCGTATTCTGTTCCATCGACCCACACTCTAGTTCCCTCAAGGGGACTGCCATCGGAAGCCTTGACGGCACCATGAATGGCGATAGATTTTAAATCCCACGATACATGAGTTGCCTGACCTTGAACCAAATCAACTTCGGCAGATTGAGCGGGCGGAATAAGATACCCCGGCTTCCGTACTTCGACTTCATATGTTTCATTCTCGAGATTGTCAACAAGGTGATAAGGAGTTAGTCCAGTCTCTTCTCCATTAAGGAAGATTGATGCGCCTTCGGGAACTGTCACAATGCTGAGCATTGGGGTTAATTTTAGGATGATTGCCTCAATGTTCCCTGTTGGCGCCAAGATTCCTGGTTGAGGAGGTGCGTTCGTAATGATGTATTCGTGGAGTTCACCAATGTAGATCTGCCGATTCTCATCAAGATCGGCTGTGTCTTTTTGAAGCATCGCCAGTAGATTTTTGGTAAACTCGTGATTGGCACTTGCTACGGATGGCTGAATCGACACGTAAGCTGCATCTCCTGGCGGTTCGCGGTTGGCGTAAAAAGCCATCAAATTTCGATCGCTCGTATAGCCGTCAAGGATGACAATCATTGAGCCACTGGAGGATTCCCGGAACCAACGATTCAATTGGCGTATCTCAAATCCATTTGTGTAGCTCTCGGGCGTTGCTCCATGTGTTAGAAAGTAGATGGCATTTAATCTTTCCGGTTTGGTCACAAAACCCCGATAGTAAAATATGAGTCGGTCTCCTTTTTGCATTTCGTTAGCAATATTTCCAATGTCTGCCTGAATCCCATCGCGGGTACATTTTTCCCCCTCAATTCGGGAAATCTGTCCTGGCGGCACCTTACCTCGGTCGTTCAACAAGCCAACGAGTGAATCGAGATAACTTTGGGTAAGGTTGTCAGTCGTAGGGCTCACAATCAGCCACCACGCCGAGGTGTCGCTAGGTTGCGCCCGCACCAACGAGACATCAATTAGCAGAAACTCAAGGAGAAGTGCGGTGGATACAAGAATCTGTTTCATTAAATCTGCCTTATTCAAGAACTGATTGAATGGGTGATACGTCACTTTCCCAATTACTCTCAACACTGAACAAAGCAAGTTTACCAGAACTTGCAATAGGCTGCAAGCGAAAAGTCCGGAGAATAGAAACAGAGTGCTGCTCTGTCCAACTACTGATTGAGGAGTGGAAATCATTAAACGGCTCAACAACTGTTCGTACCTGTTCAATCATGCTTTTTCAGAATTGACAAGGTGAATGTTTTCGTGTATGCTTTGGACCATAACCGATTTTCAAACGGGGAATGCTATTGGAGATCACCCCCGTAGGATTCCTTCCTCCGGTTTCAAGGTGGCAACATAAGAAAGCTTCGCGACCAAGTTGAATAAAAGCGGTTCCTTCCTCCACTACTCCACACAGCGGACAAAACACTATGAATTCGCGCGTCTTTGGATTCTTGATAATCCCGAATCTTATTTGGCTTTTCCTTGCGGGTTGCTCGGACGATAGCCATCCCGAATCCCCATTCCAGAAAATGAAGGCACAAGAGTCAAACCGCCAAGATGAGTTAATCATCTTTGGGGCAATGAGCTTGACGGATGCACTCACGGAAATTAATGAGCGTTTTCAATCGGAGACGGGAAATCGGGTTTATTGCAATTTCGCGGGCTCTTCGACCCTACAGCAGCAGATTGAAAAAGGCGCCTCCGCCGATATTTTTATTTCCGCCAGCCCCAAGCAGGTTGATGCCCTGCAAAGCGAAGGGCGGGTTCATGGGGATACACGCCGAAACCTATTGACCAATAGTCTGGTATTGATTGCCCGTTTGAAGGGTTTACCTTCCCTCTCCGATCCCCATACACTGGTGGGGGCGACGATAAGACGAATTGCTATCGGTGAACCGAATTCAGTCCCCGCAGGTATTTACGGCAAAGAAGCCTTGACGCGTTTGGGAATTTGGGATGTTGTCCAAGAGAAGCTGGTTTTCGGCGCAGATGTTCGGGCAACATTGGCGTATGTGGAATCTGGCGAAGTAGATGTGGGGATTGTCTATAAAACCGATGCAGCAATCAGCGAATTGGTTAAGGTGATTTATCAATTTCCCAATTCGAGCCATAGTCCGATAGTGTATCCTGCAGTAGTCCTGAAAGCGACCAAACATAAAGCATTTGCCCAGCAATTTCTCGCATATCTGGGAACATCAGAAGCCACTGCAATCTTTGAACTCTATGGATTTTCTGTGGTGCAATCCCGCCAGAAGGTGTCGGGCGGTTTGGATAGAAGCGTAGAGGAACGTGCTTCTGAACGATTATTTATGTTTACAGGGGCAGAAGTCGCAGCACTGATTCTATCTGTCAAAGTAGCCTTTTTGAGTCTGATTTTTATCCTCCCGCCTGGGCTGTTCGTTAGCTGGTTGCTCGCAAAGAACTCGTTCCGGGGAAAATCACTTCTCAATACGATTGTAATGTTACCCCTAGTGCTGCCGCCAGTTGTGAGCGGGTATTTTTTATTACTCCTTTTTAGCAAGGAGGGACCGGTTGGAAGCATCTTATTCCGACTTTTTGGACTTGAAATCGTCTTCTCGTGGGTCGCGGTTGTACTCGCGCTCTTTCTGATTTCATTTCCGTTATTTGTGCGCGGCGCTGTGACCGCAATGGAAGGTGTAAGTCCGCAACTGGAAAGCGCCGCGCGGACACTTGGGGCTCATCCTTTGAAGGTGTTTTTCACCGTGACGCTGCCCTTATCGTATCGCGGAATTGTCGGCGGTGGAATACTTGCATTTTCTAAGAGTCTTGGCGAGTTCGGTGCCACAATGATGGTGGCAGGAAATATACCGGGGAAAACGCAGACCTTGTCTTTGGCAATCTTCAACTATTTTAACATTGGGTGGGAGACAAGCGCGTATCGCTTGGTTTTAATATCGACTGCAATCGCTTTCGTGACGCTATGGATGGCGGAAAGGCAATACCTCCGATTGTCACGCCCTTAGCGCATTATGGTGCAAACATGTGAAATCCGACAAGAAAAACCTTGATACTCCAAGCTTGTTCTCAATTGAGCGTGCTGCAACTTCCCAATCCGGGTACGGTGAATCTCGCTACCTACTTCGGCAACTGCCGCACCCACGAACATACCGCGAAATTCGTCCCGCCGATAAAACCGAAGATGTATGATTGCAGTCCAGCCAACACGTCGAAAGACAATCTCGTAAACACCGCAAAAAAAATCGGAATGGCAAGTGCTAGTATCACAAATATAGTTGTCCCCTTACCGCCCTTTGCTTGCCAAAATGTAATCTCTCGCTTCAACACACGTAAATAGTCACGATCCCACATCCGTGCCATCCATTTCCCGTGAATGTAGCCGAGAACGATTCCAAATGCGAAACCGAAAGTGCACCACCAAATATTGAATCCTCCGACCATCGTGATGGCAGTTATCCATGTAATCTGTCCAACCACCGAAATTGCTATAAACGCAACCAAGACGGTTGGCCTCATATAGAAGGGCAACAATCTCCGATGAATCTTATCGGGAGAATGCTCCGATTCATTTCTAAGGTTTAGTTTCACTAGGAGGCGCCTTTCGTTGGGAAGCCAATGCTTCTAAGAACTTGGTATTTGCCGCGGGTGTGCCGATTGTAACACGCAAGCAGTTGTGCAGCGGTCCTGGACGACTGAGGTTGCGAACGAGAATGCCCAAATCTAACAAGTGTTGAAACGATCTATCGGCAGGTGATTCTGTCCGAAAGAGAATGAAGTTGGCATCCGTTGGGAATGGATAAATGCCCTCCATTGTTCGCAGGGCGCTATAAACACGCTCGCGCTCCTTGAGAATCAGTTGGATCTGTAATGAGAATCGGGATGTCGGCGCTTGCCGCACATGGTGTTTCAGCAGAAGCATTGCAGCCATCTGTGAAAAGCGATTTAGATTATAAGGCAGCCTAACCTTGTTGATCTCATGGATAATCTCCGGGTGAGCAATCAAGTAACCGATACGCAGCCCAGCGAGTCCGTATGCTTTTGAAAAAGTGCGAGTAATAATTAGATTGGAGTACCGATTCAATTCGCCGATGAATGTCTTCCCCGAAAACTCGTAATACGCCTCATCAAGAACAACCAGTGTGTCGGATCGAGAGAGCATCTGGTGGATAACTTCAGCGGAAAAGGTGTTACTCGTAGGGTTGTTCGGGTATGAGAGGAACACCAGATTCGGTCCGTTGGCATCCAGATGAGATTGCCACGCCTCCGCATTCAGATCGAACTGCTCATCAAGCGGCAATCCAACCGCATTAAGCCCTGCAATACGTGCTAGGATGTGATACATTGCAAACGTCGGGGTTGGGAAGGAGACACAAGCATCTGCGCGCCCAAACGCCTGTGTGAAATAGCCGATTAGTTCGTCGGATCCATTGCCCACAATGATTTGACTTTTATCAACCCCTAAGTATTCAGAAAGTTCTGTTCTCAGTACATCTGAACTTGGATCCGGATATCGTTGAAATTGGAGATTTTTCATCTCGTTTGCTATCTCTTCTCGAAGTTCCGTGGGTAGGTCAAACGGGGATTCATTTGCATCGAGTTTGATTCGGTGGGGCGGCTGATCTACGTGATAAGGTTTGAGATCTGAGAGATCCGGTCTCAGGAATTGACGGAGGTTCATTCATTTGACTCGCTTTATTTTTCTATCTCAACAAATTCATCTTTTCGTTTTCAAAACCAAGGGATAGCGGGGAGCGCACGGTGGAAAGTCAATCGCTATGCACGAATTCACAGGTTCAACTGCGCATAATTTATCGCATTCCGAAAGATTGCCAGTCCATCCCCTTCATCGGGCAAAGCCTCCCGTGTCCAACGCGGATGATTGAATTGTGTCAGGTAGCGTTCGGGGTGGGGCATCATACCCAGGATTCTGC
Organism: Candidatus Poribacteria bacterium; assembly: GCA_965198175.1. GTDB lineage: Bacteria > Poribacteria > WGA-4E > WGA-4E > PCPOR2b > JAPPKS01. The sequence goes on along the minus strand of OZ240245.1, from coordinate 2,693,972 downwards.
CGGTTGAGTCGCAAACCCCAGCGATGTGACGATCAGCACCATTTGGATTATCGGGATATTCCGGCGTGCTGCCATTGGGTGAAATATAGTGAAAGACAATCTGCCGATTTGACTCAATCTGATCGAGGATGTCGTTTGGCGCCGTGAAACGTCCCTCTGCGTGAGCAACAGGGAGATAAATCTGGGATTTTAAGCCTTGCGTAAAGACACAGGGACTCTTCTGAATCTGCAAATGTATCCAACGGCATTCGAACTTCGCCGAACTGTTCATGGCTAGGGTTGCCCGCTGCGCTATTTCTCCGTCAAGACGGGGCAACAATCCGGCTCGTACCAGCACCTGAAAGCCGTTGCAGATGCCGAGAATCAATCTGCCCGACTCGACGAACTCGACTAGCTGATCGGCGAGTTTGTACTTGATTTCATTCGCCAACAACATGCCCGCGGCAATATCGTCCCCATAAGAAAATCCGCCGGGTATTGCCATTATCTGGTAGTCCATAATCTGCACCTGACCGGCAATCAGTTGGTTGATATGAATCAGGGCTGTTTTTGCGCCAGCAAGCTGAAAAGCGTAGTTTGTTTCATAGTCGCAGTTTGTGCCTGCGGTGCGAAGAATGAGAACTCTGGGTTTCATTTTCTCTCATTTTCTTGGGTAATGAAGCTTGTTAAATGCTGACAGACTCCGTGAATCTGGACACTACTTATCTTTTATTTCTGTTAGTACCGTTCCCGATGAATGCCTGCATCAACAACGGGTGTGGCACGCGGTTCCAAAACTTCGTCCACACTGTAGAATTGTCCACCGTCTCGTCCCGTTCCGTGTTCAATGACATCCGGACCTCGCTCATTGTTCCCACGAATGAAATTGTCTCGCAATCGACCGCCATCGTACACCGCCCAACCGCCGTTTAGGACGATGTTGTTTGAAACAATTTCGGGTGAGGCTAAAGCGTAACACACAATGGCGTGTTGGTAGTTGCTAGAGAGCTCGTTGCGATCAATCGTCGCTCTGGAATTATCATCGCAGATAATGCCGTATTCATTGGCTTGAATCGAATTCCTGGTAATTTCCGGCGCTGCGTCGTTAATACACTTTATCGCGGAACCATTCTTGTTAATCTCGTTCTGGGAAATCAATGGAGATACATCGTCGCAAAGCACTGCCAATTCGTTATTGGTCAACAAGCAATTTTCGAGCTGCACTGAGTCGGATAGGCAAACAATCCCGTTGTCGGCGTGTCGGATTCGACAGTAAATCAAGCGGGAATTAACGCACGTTTTTTCCAGTAGGATACCCAACCAATCGCCCGCTGTTGGAGGGTTGTCATTCGATCCAAGCGAACCGAACGTAATGAAGCGATCCGGCTCGCCCTCTGCGTACAGTGTACCGTGCACGATCAATTGGTGCGCGCCGCTAGCCGGATCAAAACCGATAATCGAATTGGGCTGAATCGTTAACGTCATTCCTTCGGGTACGACAACATCGCCGGTAATCAAGATTTTTCCCGCCCAGACTTCGCTCTTTGTCAACTCCCCCGATTTTTCGAGCGGATTTGCACTTGTGCCAACATCTGGAATATTGAGCGTTGCTCCTTGACATCCAAGCAATAGCCATACAGCAAACACTGACGCCATAAAGGATAACTTGTCACTTGAGTATTTCATAAATCCCCTTACGAATTTAGCTTACGTATTTAATTCTTTCTGAGAGTGTCACTTAGGATTCACACTTTGCTCCGAATTGTCCGAATCACAGAATTTGACAAAAGTTTACAACATTTGACAGATTTTATAGATTTGATCCCAATCCTAACACAGTTCTTTTTTCCATCGCCGGCGAGCGCAATTGTCTGAATCGCGGATTGTCACGGATTCAGTCGGCGTTATCTGCGTCAATTGGGATCCTGTTGCGACAAAATCAATCTTCTGAATGTTAATCTTTTTGAGCTGAAATTGATCAATAACCCGACTTCCAGCCGATATACCCTCAAATAATTTAATGCCTGCGCTATGTGTACATCTTCCAATTCTGAAATAGCCTTTTATTCCAATAACACCTTTTCTTCGACCACGAAATCCGCGCGACGAGTACCGATAGGTTCCGGCAATTCTTTGTAGAAAATGTCTCGCTCAACTTCGCGCAAATGCCAAACCCGCTTGTGCCAGTTCAAACGCCAATCCTCGCTGATAAATCACCTCTTGGAAGCCGTTGCCTAAAAACTTATGTACTTCAAAAGCGGCCCCAATAATCTTTTCGGTAATATCCCTGTATTTCAGATTGCCGCTCATTATTTGTATGCTCTGTTGGTATGTATCATAGTCAGAATCGCAAATTGGCACGGATTAAAGGATGAACGCGGATTTAACAATCCGTGCTATCCGATCAAGCGACTGAATAAGGAGTGCGATAGAAATCCCTTAATCTGTGATTCAGACAATTCCTGCCTCATTCACAATCTTCTCATTGTCTGAATCGCGGATTGCCACGGATTAAACGGATGACACGGATTGAAAAAACTCCATCACAATTGGCTTCGTTTTGGGTTCGTTTCGTAAAAACGTATATCGCGTTCTCCTCGCGGCAGTTTCTCTTATTCATCGGCAACGGGACACGTTTGGAGAAGTAATTGAAACCCAGCGAAAATATCCATCCTCTATAGCGACTTCTTTGTACTCTGAATCGCGGATTCAGGGCTTACACGGATTAAAAAATCTGCGCAATCTGTTTCATCTGTTTAATCCGTGATTCAGACAATTGCCGCCTCATTCACAATCATCTCATTGCCTGAATCGCGGGTTGCCGCCGATTATAAGGATAACACAGATTGAAAATCTCCATCACGATTGGCTTCGTTTTGGGTTCGTTTCGCAAAAAATGGATTATTCGCTGTTTGCCTGTGGTGTGCCGCCTAAAATTGCTGCTAATTTAGCTTCAAGCGCTTCCACCGCTTTTATTGCATCGGAAATTTCCCCTTTAATCTCAGGGACAATGTGAAAATGGCTGAGCGGGTTCAGGATAATACTTCGGTACAGTTCGATTTCGCCAATGAGTTTCTTTTCTAATAAGGGTGTACCATTTTTCAACGTTCCCGTTTTTATCGGCGTCCAAAAATCTTCGCTTGTCAGTTCTTTCGGATTTTCGCGGTATTTGACGCGGAGGTTTTTCGTTTCGCAGAATTTCTTGATTGCGGCTTCAAAGGCGGTGCGAAGGTAAATGGCGCTGGCTTTGTAGTCGTTGGCGGCGAAATACGCTTTCGCTTTCTCAAGATACGCCTTATCTTCTACATAGATTGGGATTTCGTAGTCGTCAGTTTTCGAGGAATAAAATTCGGCATATTTCCACTTTCCATTATTGGATGTCCGCTGTTTGACAATCTCATACCACGCCTTATCATACGTCGTCAAAAAAAATTTGGTAGTCTGGAAAATACTCGTCTAGGATATCTAGCACCGGGAGGCGGTTTGACATGTCCAAGCCGATTAGCACATCATCTAAGGCGAGAATCTTTACGCGGCTCTGCGGCTGAATCAGGATTGACGAGAAATAGATAGCGATAGCAATCGCCGATAACCTAGCCTCGTTGAGGAAGTGGTAATGTTCGGGGATATCTTTGTCGAAGAGCGCAACAGTTAAGAAAATCTGCTGGTTATCAAGCGTTTTGTTTTCGCGGTTGTATTTAATCCCAGGGAAATCGAAGTTAAGGGTAACGTTATGTCCGAACTTGCCAAGGATTCCAGATGCCTTCGACTGTAACTTCGCTAATCTGTTTGTTAATTCGTTGTTGAAATTCTCTATCAGGTATTCAAGGATCTCAATTTGATTTGTTGCGTTTCGGCGTGGAAACGGCGGCTGAATAGCAGCCCAATCGTCGGCAAGGCTCCGACCCTCGGTGTTGACGGTATTTGCCAAGAGCGTCTCAACCAGCAAATCGAACACATTCACGGTATCACTTTCATGATGTAGGTAGTGCGTATCCAAAAGGGTTTTATAGTCGAGAAAGCCTTTTGTCTTTGATGCCTCAATAATCAGTTCGTCATCTGTTTCTCTAACACTCTCCGACCATTCGTAGGTATACTGCTTTGCCCCCTGATCCGCGCGGAGACATAGTTTGACATAGCCTGCATCTGCGATAAAGATGTTCTGATCGTTTTCAAATCTCTGCGAAGGATTGTCGCCGGATTCCAAGAACAGCTTTAACGCGAAAAACAGTGACGATTTTCCGCTCCCATTTTCGCCGTAAACCAGCAAGTTCTTCCCAGCTTTGTGCAGGTTTATTCGGTGGGTTCCATAAAAGGCTTTGAAGTTTTTGATTTCAATCTCGGTAATTCTCACGCCTTGCCCTCAATGATACGGATCGGTTTAACGCTATCCAGAAAGAAAAGGTTGATTCGGACCGGGTGCGTTTTTTCATACAGTCGCTCGAAGATTTCCCGGAGCGCGGACATTTTATCACCCCGCATTTCTTCAATCTGTAGCAACCCTTCATCCAACAACGGTTTGAAGAAATGCTTACCGCCTTGATGAAGTTCTTCGCCCAGATAGGATTCATAAACCAGTCCGTCAATGATCCGCTCAAAATACTTGAACATTATGAAATCACGGGCATGTGCCAAATCCACGCCCCTCGTCGTAGGCTGCCCTTGAAGGTAAATGAGATAATCTACGATTTTGCCGATTTGCGATTTCTGCGTTGTTGTGAGGTCGGGAATAGGGATTTCCTTCATATAGCGGCTACGCGCCTTGAGATAATCACCCGTCAATTGTTTTGATTCCTGAGAATAAAACCACTCCACAACGCGGGAATTGAGGAGACCACATAACCACGTCTCCTCAGTTGGAATAACGTAGCACGTATCCCCGCAGTAGAAACCGTCCGTATCAACGGCAAAGGTTTGATGGTCGTAGGTATTTGGGCATACCAGTTTTGTTTTCGTAAAGTGCTCGGCGTCGCGTTTGGTAACTGGCAGTTCGTACCATTTCTGTTTACCCGCCCTTTTGCTCAACGAGGATCTATATTTTTCCAAGTGTTTTCGGATGGCAGGATAACGATTTATCTCTATACGACGGCAGGTAAAAATTAACCATGAGTCCGGTCTCGCTACCTGCCAGCGCCTAATGTTCCGTCCGTGCAAAAATGGCTTCAAAATATCAGCGGATGTAGGGTGCTCCGCAATAAGTCGATCTCGTGTCGCACTATCTACGACAAAGGCTCCGCTGCTGCCGGTCTTGAGTCCGAAAGTGGGGCGCGTCTGAATGTACTGCGACAAAGGTGTGGCCGCGTTGCGAAGTTTCTCCAGCAGATTCAACACCTCGGGCGATTCAAAGGGTGTACCGTCAAGCTTCAAGAATTCTTGTGTACTGGGAAACCGGCTCCGCCGCCGTTGTGTCAGCATGATGGCGATGTCTTCGGGCAATTTAATGCCGGTTATGCGCTCAAAATTACCAACGCTTGTGAAAGCATCTTTAAAACCTTTGATGATATCCACTCCCATGTTTCGGGCAGTCACTAGTTCGGACTTGAAATTGTCCCATTCTTCGAGACGTAGCCGTATCTGTCCGCGATTGATATAGGCATCGGCAAAATCAGGTTTCAGATCTATCGCTTTATTAAAGTCTATTATGGCACGATCGTAATCGCCCTTTACCCCATACACAATCCCACGACCGTGATAGGCATCGGCATAATTGGGATTTAGAGTCATCGCCTTATTGAAGTCTTTCATGGCAAAGTCAAAATTACCCATGCGTTTGTAAGCCAATCCTCGATTACTATAAGCCTCCGCATAATTAGGATTAAGTTGTATCGCTTTATCCAAATCTGCTATGGCGAGATCATAATTGCCCATTACCGCGCACACAACCCCACGACTGTGGTAGGCATCGGCACAATCGGGATTTAGAGTCATCGCCTTATTGAAGTCTTTCATGGCAAAGTCAAAATTACCCCTGCCATTGTAAGCCACACCACGATTAATATAGGCCTCAGTATAATCTGGGTTAAGATTTATCGCTTTGTCCAAGTCTGCTATGGCGCGGGCATGATCGCCCTTCATGCCGTAAGCTATACCGCGATTGTTATACGCATCAGCATACTCGGGATTTAGGTCTATCGCTTTGTTCAAGTCTTGAATGGTACGGTCAACATCGCCTTTCTTGCGGTAAGCCACACCACGGTTGTTATAAGCAGCGGCAAAATCAGGTTTCAATTCTATTGCTCTGTTCGAATCTTCGATGGTACGGTCAACATCACCTTTGTTACCGTAAGCCGCACCACGATTGTGATAGGCTTCGGCATCATTGGGATTTAGGTGTATCGTTTTGGTGAAGTCCGCGATGGCGCGATCCCAATCGTGCGCATCATTGTAAGCATTGCCGCGATTGTGATAGGCATCGGCATAATCGGATTTCAGGGCTATCGCTTTGGTATAGTCTGCGATGGCGCGGTCAGAATCACCCTTTTTGCCGTAAGCTATACCGCGATTGTTATAAGCAGCGGCATCATTGGGATTTAGGGCTATCGCTTTGTTAAAGTCTACAATGGCGCGGTCAGAATCACCCTTTTTGCCGTAAGCTATACCGCGACGGTTATAAGCTTCGGCATCATTGGGATTTAGGGCTATTGCTTTGGTGAAGTCCAGGATGGCGCGATCCCAATCGTCTCCATTGCTGTAAGCATTGCCGCGATTGTGATAGGCATCGGCATAATCAGGCTTCAGGTTTATCGCCTTAGCATAGTCTGCAGTGGCACGGTCAGGTTCACCCTTCTTACTGTAAATATTGCCGCGATTGTTATAAGCTTCAGCATAATTGCGTTTCAGGGCTATCGCTTTGGTATAGTCTGCGATGGCATGGTCAGAATCACCCTTTGCCTCGTGAACCACACCGCGATTGTTATAGACATCGGCATAATTGGGGTTTAGGCGTATCGCTTTATCAAAGTCTACAAAAGCACGGTCAGAATCACCCTTTGCACCGTGAGCCACACCGCGATTGTTATAGGCTGCGGCATAGTCATGGTTCAGTTCAATTGCACGTGAGTAGGCTTCTATCGCCCTGTCTATTTGCCCAATCATCATGAGAACGTTTCCTTGTTGGAGCGCCGATTTAGCACGCATTCCTTCTTCGGTCGCACGGGACGGCGGAGCCGCCTGAGTTTGCATTTCTTCAATGGTTCTTCGGATTCCATCAACCACATTTTGCCAACCATCGCTGTGAGGTTGCCATCTGTTTATGGGCTTGCCTTTGTCGGGAAGAACTTCAAAGTCGCTGAGTCGATCATTCAGCCAATCACAACTCTCAAGGATGATGGGGATGACTCGTTTTTCTGCCCTCACGGCCTCGGTCAATTCCTTGTTGCAGTTTTCAGAGGCCAGACTATCCGCGGAGACGAGATAGAGCAGAATGTCTGAATCAGCAACTTCCTTGAGAATGTCTTCCTGACACGCTTTTCCACCCGCGGTGATGTCATCATCGTCCCAAAGTTCTAGCTTGCCATCCCGCTCCATTACAGCAAGACACGTCCTCAATTTTTTCTTTTTCTGTTTGTCGTCATGCGAATGGGTAATGAACGTCTTTAGTGGTTTGCTCATATTCTTTTCTCTGTCTGAATCGCGGATTGCCACGGATTAAAGGATTTCACGGATTAAAACCAGCGAAAAGGCTGATACACATTTTATCTGCGCAATCCGCTTCATCTGTTTAATCCGTGATTCAGACAGTATTTTCCCCCACAATCGCAATTTCTTCGGGAGTTAGATTGTACAAAGTGTATACTATCTGATCGATCTCATTTTCAAGCGCACTTATGTCCACGTCTGGGTCGGTGTGTTTGGCGGCGATGATTTGATTCACGAGGTTACTGATAGATGTTTTCTGCGCTGTCGTGGCATTGGGGATGGGAATTTGCTTCATGTAGTCGCTAAATGCGCGAAGTGCGGCCCCTCCCAATCTGTTCGAGACTAGTGAATAAAACCACTCCACAGCTTGTGAATTGAATAAACCACATAGCCAAGTTTTCGCTGTGGGTAGAAAATAGCAGGTATTACCACAATAAAAACCTGTCGTATCAACTGTGAAACTTTGCTGTTGGTATAGGTCAGGATAAACAATCTTTGTTTGCTCAAACATCTTCCAATACGCACACGCTCGTAACTCCCAGAAGTATTTACCCTGATCGTATCGGTCAATCAGTTGGTCCCGAAAAGGTTCAAAATGCGCGTGGATGGCAGGATAAGTATTGGCAAAGACCTCTTCTGCTTCTACCGGAGATTGACCTGACCACGGATGCGCCCGGTTTTCCGACGATTCAATTTTGATGAGGTACTGCTCGGCAAAATTCACCCCCCAGCGTTTCACATCACGCCCACGCAAAAACGGCTCTAACACATGAGTGGAGGATGGATGTTCCGCAATGAGTTTATTTCGTGTTTCGTTGTTCACAACATAGGCTTCATTCAATCCTGTTTTGATACCCATATATAACCGCCCCTGGACATACTCACCCAACGGTGTACCTCCTTTGCGGAGATTATCGAACAGATTCAATGCCGTGGGTGATGCAAGCCGCCAACCGCCAGCGGTTAGGGCATTTTGTGGCATAGTGAATCCCTGTGCACGAAAAACTGTTCGAAAATCGTCAACGGACTGCCCCAGTTCCCAATTCAGAGCGCTTAGATGGTTCTCATTGGAAGGGGCTTTGGACATCGTGATAATGCTTGTATCTACACCTGCCGCAAATACGCGCCCCGCACCAAAGTCAATGATATTGGAAAAAGTACAATGACGGGTGAGAAAACCACGAAGTTTCTTGCCGTAGGTAGATCGGAAATACTTATTCGAAGAAATGTAGGTCAAGACTCCATTGTTTCGAAGCAACCTGACGCCCTGTTCATAGAAATAGACGTAGAGATCGGCTACACCAGAATAACAGTCGTATAGGGTTTTTAGCGTCGGTTTCAGTGCTTTAATTTTCTCCTGACGGACATACGGCGGATTGCCGATCACGACCTCAAATCCGTCCATAATGCTGAACATCCATTCCGGATTAAAAAAGTGAGCGACGGAATTCTGGTCATAGGGGTCCCAAGCAGCAATTTCGCGTGCTGTCTCACCTGACAGTCCTAAATCACTTAGTATTTCACTAATTTCTGCACGGAGTTCTGCATCGCGCTCGCGATAGCGCTTTTTTGTCCCTGGAGTGCGTGCCGTGAAGTGTCTCCGCCGAACCTCTTGCAGTTCATCTTCTCTTTTCCGAATCTCTGAACTTCGGAGCGTCCGTTGTCCAGTGATATCAATCAGTGTGTTTGCTGCCACAAACTTTGGTTTCTAGATTCGGCAGCGGACGAACGCCGCGATTTTCCCGTGAGTCGTCCATCTTCTGATCCACGACGAGCGAAATAAAGAAGCGGAGTTTGGCAATCTGCACGGCGATGGGCTGAATGTCCACGCCGTAAATGCAGTTTTCGATCAAGTAGAGTTTCCGCCCGTAGTCCAATTCATTCCGTTCAAACGCCTCATTGATATTGTCAATTTCGCGCTCTATGTCGCGGATGGTATTCTCACGTACCGTGCTGTCGTCAATCTTTTCCGCGGTTTCAATGGTGCGATTCACTTTGTCAATTTGCCGGTGCCGCCACTGCTGGTTGCGCGGGTCGAGTTTGCCGAGCATGAACACCAGCTTGTGCAGCACTCCCATTGGGAAGGCGCCGGAACCGCAGGCGGGGTCAAGTATTTTGAGCGTGTCAACTGCGTTTATCAGCGCCTCTGTTTCATCGTCGTTAAATCGGTGCGGCTCATCGTTATAGGCGAGCAGATTCCGGAGATTCGCCTCTATTCGGTCTTTTTGCTCATCAGACAACGCCAGTCTTTGCGTGTCAATCTGTGTTTGTACGGGTTCTGCGCGACCGCTGAGATCCAGTTGTGCAGGCGGCGCGGTTGGAGAGGGAGCGGTTTGGGATTCGTGGTAGGCGATACACTTGTGTTTCAGGTAGGCGATCAGTGATTCATCGGTCATGTAGTTGACAATCTCGCGGGGAGTGTAGTAGGAGCCGCTCTGCTTGCGGGCGGAGGCGCCGGTTTCGGGGTTGTAAGCAGCGAGCAGGTTTTCAAAGACTTTGCCGAGCAGCTCTGGGTCGAGGGCGACCTCCTCCTCAATCGGCGTGTTCTCAGCAATGGTGAATTTGTAGCTGTCGAGAATTTTGATTAGACCGCGCACCTTGTAACCCCTACCGCGTGTGCCGTAGGCGGCGTTAAGGTCAACACTCTGTTCATCGGAAAAAAACAGGAAGTTGGGGACATTCACCGGGTTTTTGCGATTGTCGGAAAAGCCGTCTACACGTAGAACCTTCTTAGGGTCGTCTTTGTCCTCCTTGTCGAGACACTCGAACAGACCGCCGTTAAGGAAGGGAATCCCACCAAAAATGTCGAGCGCTCTTTCTTTGTCCTTGAAGTATTCCTCATAGCGGTACAAGGAATGCGCCATGTAGTTTTGATCGCGACTGCCGGATTGCTTAGCCCGATTCCTGAACTTGCGGTTATTGGATTTTTGTTCAGTGTTCATCTCCTGATTGAGTGTGGCGAAGAACAGGTTTTGGAGAATCGCTTTGTAGTAGGTGCTCTCTTGCGGGTCGGCGGTAACAAGGAATTCTCTGACTTTCTCATGATCGAAGAGGTCATTGGACACCAGCCCCTTTTCCTTTATGAACCAGACGAAAATTAGTCGTGTAATCAGACGGATTACGCTGGTGGAATTACGCACCTCGACATCTTCCTCCGCGTCCTCTGGGAAAGTCACCTGATTCACTGCCCAGAAATACCAGTCCGCAATCTCACTGTAGAAGCGTTTGTTGAGTTCCGAAGTATCAAGCGTCTTTTTCCACGCTTCATGAAGTTGCCGGAAATCTTTGAACTTGTGCCTCTCATACAGTGCGGCGATTGAGAGGTCGAACAGGATGTCGATATGCGCACGGTGCGGGTTGGCGAAGTTGATATCTTTAATGAGCGTCGTCTTTTCGAGGACAAATTCGTCTTTTTTGCGCTTATCCAACCTGCTATCAATAACCGCAAATGTGAGCGTATCCCCGTGTTGAAAAAGAATCATCACCGGCATTTTGAACGGTTTGTTAATTTCACGGGTGATTTGGGCGAGTTGCGTGCGCGTGTAGTGGCTTTGGCACAGCTTGAGGGCGAAAAAGAGGTAGGATTTATCGCGTTCCCTATCAATGTCGACCTCTCTGAAGTCGATATCGACTTGTCCATTGTCACTGATTTGTTCGCCCATTAGTTGAAACAGGAGGTCAACCGATTCCCATTCTTGTAGCAACGCCAGTTTATCGTTGATCTTGTTATCAAGATTGAAAGCGGAGAGAAACTCTTCGGCGGTGTTCGGTTCCAGGTCCATGATTCTTTGGCTGTGGTAGCCGAGGACATTGAGGAGGTGTCGGGCGTTTTCGGCGAGATTCCCATCGGTGAAGCGTTGTAGGGCAGTCTTGATTTTGTCTTTGGATGTTTTCATTCTTTAGATTCTCTGAGGTGAAAAGTACCTGACCCCCTCTCGCTCCCCCTTGGCAAGGGGGAGAATTTTAGCTGATGTCCAGTAGTTTAGCCCTTGGGAAGGCAGAGGGCTTTGCGATTAAAGCGGCCCGTGTAAAGACCAGAAATTGACAATTTCAAAATCTACTTATTATGTGAGCATTTGGTATATGTAAAAAAGTACCAAATAGGGCTTAATGCTAGACAGGATACGGGTTTCGGGCATTGAGCATTTGTGAGCATTTGAAAAAATAAGTTGAGAATGCTCATTTCTTGACCGCTTCACAACAATAGACAGAAAAAACGTTGGGTTTCGCTACAGCATAACAAATTTGAAATAGAATCAACTCCCGAAACCAATCATACAGTAAAAACCACAAGCAGCAAGTTAAAACTAAAAATACCTTCTTAACATTGCAAATTTCGTGTCCAGAATAATGGGGTCACTTCACTTCAATACACCGTTTTTGCCACATAATCCTGTTGAATAAATGTCCAGAAACTGATACAATAAAAAACACGATTTACTATAGCATTCCCCACAGGCAGCGTCAAGCACAAAGTTGGGAGAACAGTGGTGCAGCAACGCTCTAAGAAAACTCCTCGACCAAATCCGCTAGACAATACGATTGAAGCATGATACTCGCCGAAGGGATCCTCGAAGGTCGTTCTGTTGACAACCCTATCTCGATGCTTTTGAGGTAGGGTTATTTTTGTTTTATGCGAAAGTCAATCATGTTCTCGGTTATTTGGTTGCCTCTCAGAAGATATTTCAGTTGTAAGGTTGTGGCTTTGACTTTGGTCATCTTGATGGGGCTTTGCCAGGTGGCTCTAGGCCAGGGACGTGAAGGGTTCGATTTCGGCCAGGTCGTGGCGAAATACCAGAAGGCAGTGGATGAACATCCGACGTCGATAGAAGCCTATATGAATCTCGGTTTCGCCTATCTGGCGCTGGATGCGATGGAACAAGCCACGGAGACGTTCCGGGAGGTGCTCCGTTTGGATGCGGAGTCTGCTGAAGGACACTATTGGCTGGGACGAATCGACTACTTCCAGGGCAAATTTGAGAAATCAATTCCCTCTTTTCAGAGTGCAGTCGGTTTGCTTCCCAACTGGGGCGATGCGTATGCGGAGTTGGGATTGTCCTATTTTCGGACATACAAATATGATGAGGCTAAAGTCGCTTTCGAGAATGCGCTTTCGCTGATGACATTGTCGAAATCGTATCGCCGTCGATTTGCACCACCGACCATCTTCGAAAAAGAGAACCAGGGATGGATGAATAAAGTGGCTCCGATGCTGCAAGGCGGTATAATATACTATCTTAGCCTTATCTCGTTCGAACACCGTCTTTCTGACAAGGCAGCCGAGTACTGCCATCAAGTTATCCGCATAGAACCCCAATTTGCGGAGGCGTATTTTCAGCTTGGGTTGGTTCATGTTCAAAAAAAGGAATGGGAGGCGGCGGAGAAAGCATTCCGCCATGCCATTCGCATTAGACCTCAGATGGGGCACGCCCACTATCAGTTGGGGTTATTGTATTTCAGACAGGGCAAACAGGCAGAAGCGGCAAAGGAGATAGCGCTATCTCAGCAACTTAACAAATTACTGGAACAACTCCAGGAGCAGCGGTTAGCCCTGATGCTGAACAAAGACAAAGCCCCCGTCCTTTCCAACCTCGCCCGGCAGTACTTAAATGAGAAGAAATACGACGTGGCGATTCAGGAGTATAAGAAAGCACTCTGGCACAACCCGAATCTCGCGGAGGCACACAACGGAATCGGCTATGCTTATACGATGCAAGGGCGACTTGAGAAAGCAATCCAGGCTCAAGAGATGGCGATCCAGTTAAAACCTCAGATGGCTGAAGCATACGCGGGGGTGGGACTCATTCGGATGAAGGAGGCTGAAGTTTCTCAAAGCGAGGGGGATTATGAATTAGCCTTTTCGGCGTATCGCAAGGCAACGGAATTGAAACCCGAGTTCCCAGAAGCCCTGCTGAACCTGGGCAATATTGCCACCAAACTTGCTCGTCTTGCGGAAGCTGAAAAGGCTTATAAAAAATTGTTATCGATTCGGTCGAATCACCCGCAGGTCAAACTGGGCGAAATCCCGCGAAGCAGGATTCATCTAGATTTGGGCAAAATCTATTTGCGTCAAGAGAAATTCCCACAGGCTATTCGGCATTATCAGGAAGCACTCAAGCAAAAACCGGAGCTCGCCGAAGCCTTTTATAATCTGGGCTTCATTGCGATTAGGGAGGGCCGGCTCGATGAAGCTGTCGAACACTATAAAGCTGCGCTAAAAGTCCAACCCGATATGGCTGAGGCGCATTACTTCCTTGGTAAAATCTATGGTGAACAGAATCAGTTTGAGCTGGCAGAGAAAGCATATCAGAGAGTTATCGAGATTCAGCCTTCCTTCCACAGAGCTTATGAACGGTTAGCACACCTATACGGACAGACGGGCAGTCACATCAACAAGGCGGTGGAACTTGCCGAGAAAGCCGTGGAGCTTCAACCCATCTCGGCGGCTTATCTCAATACCCTGTCATGGCTGTATTACATCAACAAAGATTATGTGCAGGCAGAGGGCGCCATCAAAAAAGCACTCATGTTGCAACCCGATAATCGGCTCTACCAACGAGGACTCAAATCCGTTCAACAAGCCATGGGGAATGAGCGATCGTCGAGGAAATGAGGGAAGGAATGAGGACAGGGAAGGAAGGACGCAAGTTAATCCATGCAGGTTTCATATTTCCCGCAATTGGTTTGCTTGCCTTCTGGGTTTCTGGCTTGCCAGTGTGCGCGCAATTCCACTTCACTGAAGTCACCGGTCAAGTTCCGCTTGTGGATTCCTCATGCCGGGTGACTGGCATACACTTTCAGCACACAGATGGCCGCAGCGGAGAGAAATATTTTGTTGAGACCCTTGGCTCCGGAGCCGCGTGGTTTGATTATGACGAAGATGGAGATTTGGACATTTATTTTGTCAACGGCGCGGATTTGCCGGAGATGCGCTCAGATGTGCCGCCCACCAACCTACTATATCGCAACAACGGCGATGGCAGCTTCACCGATGTGACCTCTGATGCTGGCGTCGGCGATGCGGGATATGGTTTTGGTTGCTGCGCTGGTGATTACGATAACGACGGCTTCTCCGACCTTTATGTCACGAATTTCGGCGCAAATCTTCTGTATCATAACAACGGTGACGGCAGCTTCACCGATGTAACCTCTGATGCTGGCGTCGGCGATCCGCGCTGGGGAACTTCCGCCGCTTTCGCCGATTATGACAACGATGGCGATATAGACTTATTTGTCGCCAACTATGTGGCGTATCAATTGGAGAACAATCCGGACTGCTATGAGAGAGGGCTCCGCGCCTATTGTCCGCCGGCACAATTTATGGGGGCGCTGGATGTGCTTTATCGGAATAACGGCGATGGCACGTTTACAGACGTCACTCAGAAGGCGGGATTCTTTAACTCAAATGGCAAAGGGCTGGGCGTCGTTTGGGCGGATTATGACAACGACGGCTATCCGGACCTTGCGGTAGCGAATGATACGACGCCTGACACACTTTATCGGAACAATGGGGATGGCACGTTTATGGAGGTCGGGATTTTCGTTGGGGTTGCCTTTAGCGACAGAGGCACCCCATTAAGCGGAATGGGCATCAGCTTCGGCGATTATGATAACGACGGATGGTTAGATCGCGTTGTGACGAACTTCCAGGATGAACCAAACAGTCTCCATCACAATGACGGGATCGGGGAAAATACCGGGCTTCCTCCGGTTTTTGCGGATACGACTTATACCGCCGGTCTTGGGAAACCGAGCCTGCCTTATCTCGCCTGGGGTGTCGATTTCGTTGATCTAGACAACGATGGTTATCTGGACCTCTTCGTAGCGAACGGACATGTACACGACAACGCCGAAGAAATCAACAGAGGCGTCAATGAGAGCAGCACTTACGCCCAGCGAAATCAGGTCTTCAGAAATCGAGGCGACGACGGTTTCGATGAGATTGCCGAGGGATGTGGCACCGGATTGCACTTAAAGAAAGTGAGTCGTGGCGCGGCTTTCGGCGATTATGATAACGATGGCGACCTTGACATCTTAATCACCAATTCCAATCAGACGCCGGACCTCCTTCGGAATGACAGCGCGAATTCAAATCACTGGCTGATTCTCAAGACCATCGGGACTCAGAGTAATCGGGATGGGATTGGCGCCCGTGTCAAAGTCATCGCGGGAGGAATCTCACAAATTCGGGAAGTAAAAAGCGGCTCCAGTTACCTTTGTCAGAGCGACATGCGGTTGCATTTCGGACTAGGCGAGGCATCCCAAGCCGACGTGGTGGAGATTCGATGGCCCAGCGGATTGGTGGAACGTTTTGAAGGCGTCAAGGCGAATCAATTTCTGAGCGCAAAAGAGGGAGAAGGACAGCTCCCGTGACATCGGTCTGGATGAAATACGGGACTCCTTCCCAAGGATGCCGAGAAACTCATCTCCTAACAATGGAGGCAACACAGACATGGTAAGGACGATTGAACTGGACCGCCGACTGACAGATGTTGGGGAGCGAATCAGATTTACGCTTACCGGTGATGCATCGATGTCCAGTGACATGGACTTCGCAATCTTTCCGCGTTACCTGGAGGAGTGCGACCCCGACCAAGCGCGCCGCTCGTGCGTGCCGCTGGCGTGGCTGGACGGGAATCCATCCATTCCGCTCGAACCTACCTTTCACGATTGCTACGCCGAGCTGGAGTACACGCCGGAGAGGCCGGGCAACTATATCGCCCGTGTGCGCTTCGGGGAGAAAACCTTCTACCGCTATTTCGCAGCGGTCGATGAGCAATATCTCGTTTACCGGATGGAGGGTTATGGTACGCTTCGTCTGAAAGAACATGTTGCCGGAATGCGGAATGGCGGCTTTCCCATCGACTGGGTCATTCCAACCGACGAGGATCGACTGCAACCGGCGCTGGAACACGGCAACGGCGACCTGGAACAACTCCTCGTATACCAGGATGTCTTCGCCGATCTCCTGATGCCCGGATTTTATGGTGCGAAGTCGCTTGTCGAGAACCAAGGTATACGCGCCTTGCGCGAGCACCTTGGAGACGTGGTGGAGCGAATGCGAAAGGCAGGAATCAGGGTCGACCGGGCCGTCAATGACTGGACCGCCCTGCCCTCTGCCGTGGAGGAGTATGCCCGCGCCGGCTTCGACGTCGTTGACGGCATCATCCCCGAGGCCGAAACCCACCGGGGCGCCCCATGGTTCCCTTACTGGATGGCCGATCGCGAGTTCCTGTCTCCCGCAGAAGGGCCTTCGCAGACGCTGGGGATGATTATGGATTTCTGCGCCGGGTTCCACTTTCATGGCCCGCCGGATTTCCACATGGCGGCCTCGATGTGCAACTGGCAAATCGCCGCACCGCACGCGGACCTGGCAGCGCGTGAGCACGTACTCATCGCCGAGAACAGCGGTTCCGGGCCGGTCTTTGTCCCGACGCTTTTCGTGTTCGGCTATCCCAAATGGACGCAACAGTGGCCAGATTCGGATTGGACGCAGGGACAGGAGATAGAGTTCTGCCAGAGCTTTCTCGATGACACCGCGTTCGAGCATGCGAGGAAATACCCGATTGTCTTTGCTCGATGCACCGACATCGCCGACTACATGCGCAGACACCCGGAGCCTCAGCCTAGACGGATACTCTCGTCGGTCACCCGCGACTGGCGGTACGATCGATTCTGGAGCCCGGAGTGGTGCAACTTGGGTGTGGATGCCTACCGGGATGTTTTGCCCTTCAATGATTCGCTTGAAGATATCCGTGCCCGCCGTCCCGCGGTTTGGGCCAAGCCGACCTCTCGCGAGTTGATTTACTATGAAGATTCGGTGCACCAGTGTCGCTTCGAGTACGCCTGCCCCAAGCCAATGCTCTGGTACTCGTACGACGACCACCGCCGTACGGCTGAGTTCGGTAGCCGCCCCGAAACTGATGTGCCCGACCCGGAGATTACCATGGAAACGAGAATCGACCAGGCAGGCTTTGACGTCCGTTATCGGATACAAAATGGCCGCGAGTTCCCCAACTACAAGCTCGCTGTCTGGCACATCCCTCGCGAGTTTGCCCAATGTTCACCCCAAACCAACGCAAGCGAATTCGTCCGGGTCCGCAACTCCGAGGACGATTACCGCGGCATCCTGGTGTTCGACCTGAAACCGGAGATGGAGGTGCGTTTGCTGTTCACCACAGAAGCCAATCACGCATTGCCAGTTGGTGGTGGAGAAGATTCGACACTGATTTTCCGGTAAAATGAACCATGCCGAATTTCTAATATGAGGATTATGAGTTTGACTTCGCTTTTCGCCGTGCTAGCTGTTTCCCTACTCTCAGCGGCAAAGGCACTATCCACAGATGTCGTTCTTGCGCTTGCCTTTGACGAAGACCAGAGGACAGTGGCTAGAGATTTGTCTTCAGTTGGCAATCGTGTTTTATACACCCAAAACGAGTCACGAGGAGATCATCAAATGAATAAGAGTCTTTTGAAAGTACCGCAATGGACCACAGGTTCCAGGCTGCTGAAGTTGGGGGAAGGGATAGCGTTTAACTTTTTCCTGCCGGATGGGTTCAAAGCCGAAGATTTGACCATTTTCCCGCGGTATCTCGAACGGGCTGAGCCGGGGGACGCCTTTACCGCGGGCGGCGATCTCGGGTGGCTGGACACGCTGGAGTCAGAACAGTTCGAGCTGAAGTTTGTTAACGGACGTGCTTCTCTCACCTATCAACCGCTGTCCCCCGGCAATTACATCGCACGGTGGCGCGCCGGCGATGAGGTGTTCTATCGCTATTTCGCCGCGATTGAAGATGACTGGATTGTGGTGCGATTCAGCGGTTACCCTGCTCTGCAGAGACCGACCTTGCACGCTACCGGCATCCCAATCGACTACCCATTACCGGTTGAGAGTTATTTCGAGAAAATTGCAAAACTTGATTATACAGTAAGATACGACCCGAGCGATCCGCTGTGTCAGAAATTTCTGGAGTTCCATCGCCATTTCGGTGACACGGTCGTCCCTCAATTTCCGGACACTCCAACGCTCAGCCAGGAAGAGCGCGTGCGGCAGTATGGGGAGGCACTGGAGCGGGTCAAGAGCCTTTTGCCGGATATTAACGACGCCCGTGCAGGTCGGGTTGAGATGTGGCATTCGAACGACCCCGGTTATGTGGAGACGTTCATGAAACTCGGCATCAATAGTCACTTCGGACTACAAATGGCAAACGGGGGATCGTGGCTGGGGATGCCGGAATTTCCTTATTTCGCCTCGCCGTTGGATTTTCGCAAGACCAATCAGGCTGAAGGCGGCTCAGTGGTTGCGCATCAATGGGATTTCTGCACCGGCTGGCATTTCCTGGGACCTGTGACTTGGCACAATCAATTCGATACATCGGAAAACCATTGGGATGAAGCGGAGAAGTGCTTCCGTCAAGGTGTGAGTGAAGCCGAGAATCTTGTGGAGATGAGTGGGCATCCCGCCTTTATTTTCCCGCTTTATGACGCTGCCTTCACATGCCAGCTTCGCGACGGGGCACTCCACTGTCCGCTTGATGACAGTGATTGGGGAACTGAACACAACTTGTATCCGGTGTTCCAGTTTGTAGAACGATATCAACGTTACATGGCTTTCGAAATACCCAAAGCGTTCAAACTTGTCTACGCGCGGTCACTCGACGTTGCCGACTACTATCGCCGGCACTTCACAGTCACACCCCGCACCGTTTTCGTTAGCAAGACGGATCACATCTTTTACGATATGAACTGGATTAATGGGTGGGCTGGAGCGCATATATTGTTGACGCGCGAGCGGCTCCCCTGGAATACGCGCATCCCTCCCATCATGGATTTGAGGAAGAACACCCGGTACGGCGGCAAAGACCCGTGGTCCTACGAGTATATCGTGGTTGAGGACCAGCGGCGCTCAATTCGGTTCGAGCGGGAATGTCTCAACCCCATCTGGTGGTTTGACTACACGGACCCGCGCGCAACACTAGGTCCCGAAGGCAGTTCGATTTCGCATGTGGAGACGCCGGATGTTGGTTTCTTCCAGACTAATCGTACCTGGCCCGTCTATTCGGGCGTCGATCCATCGAGGATTCCGACGCTTCGTTCAAAACCGAAATGGATGCCGGTCGAGGAAGGGCTTCGGATTGAGTTAAGAATGCTCACCGAAGCGGAATTTTCGGATTATGCGATTGCGCTATGGGAATTGCCGGACGAATTTGCGAGGAACCCGAATCTGTTCACGGTCGAAACCAACGCCAAGGAATATGTCCTTGCAAAGAACACGGACGGTGAGTATCACATGGTTCTATTTTTCGACCTTGTTCCCGACTTTGTGCTAGAGGTGACCTTGAGGGTGCCATAGTCAACGGTTTTTAACCCATATCGATTGTAGTCAGTTATCAGCGCGAGAGGGCACAAACGTGAACCGGGAAAATGGGTCGGTGAGGGATTAAGAGGTAAATGACGCGGCATCTCCCCATTTCCTTCATTTCCTCTATTTGAGCGAGTCGGGGGCAATCAGATGAAGAGTCGAGAAACATCGACTTCACCCTTTACCCTGCGGTCTGTAGGAATCGGGCTTGCATTTAGCTTCATAAATATCTATTGGCTCGTCCAGAGGGAAACTGTCGTATATTGGAACGCTTCGCATCCCACCACCATATCGCTGTTTTCCAATGCAGTCTTCAGTCTGCTGATAATCACTTTGCTCAGTGCATCGTTGAGACGTATTTCCCCGAAGCTAGGGCTAAGTAGAGGTGAGCTATTAGCGATTTATGCGATGATGACCACCGCTTCATCAATTTCAGGTCACGGGCTGATGCAAGTCTTGCCCTCACTGATGGGACATCCGTTCTGGTATGCGAGTCCCGAGAACGATTGGGGTGGACTTTTTTTAGCATACATCCCCAGATGGTTAGCTGTAGACGACAAGCGAGTGCTAAGTGGATACTATGAGGGCGATTCCACTCTTTATGAAATCGAACATATCAGAGCGTGGATAGTTCCTGTGCTTGCATGGTCAGGCTTTGTCTTTGCGCTCGTATTCGCGCTGCTGTGTATCAATGTGCTTCTTAGCAGACGGTGGATTGAAGAAGAGAAGCTGAGTTATCCCATTGTCCAACTTCCTTACAGACTTATCAGTAATCCCGTAGGTATTTTTAAAAACAGATTACTGTGGATTGGTATAGTCATTTCTGGTGCAATTGACCTTCTTAATGGATTAAACCATCTGTATCCAGTGATTCCCGGATTGCGGATGAAGATCCAGCATGTAAATATATTTACAGAGAAGCCATGGGATGCGTTAGGAGCTATACCTGTATCATTCTATCCCTTTGTTATTGGCTTAACTTTCTTTATCCCCCTGGACCTATCGTTCTCCTGCTGGTTTTTCTTCTGGTTCCGGAAATCTCAGGGGGTGCTGGGGAGTATATTCGGACTTAGCGGTACGGGATTTCCATTTGCAGGCGCGCAAACTGCAGGAGCATATATTGCGATATGTGCGATAGCGCTTTGGGTGAGCAGACACTACCTCAAAGGGGTTATGCGCAAGATTATAATGGGACGGAAAGACCCTTCGGACGACTCACATGAGCCGATGCGCTATAGGTTCGCTGCGCTGGGATTGATAACCGGGCTTTTGTTCATACTTGTTTTCTGCTATGCCGCTGGGATGTCTTTTTGGGTTATTGTCGTATTCTTTTTAATATTCTTCGCCTTGAAGATAGCTATCACACGAATGCGCGCGGAACTCGGTACGCCAGTACATGATTTTCACAATGTTGGGCCGGATGCGCTTTTACCCAGGGTTGTTGGCGTGCGCCCTCTGGGAGTAAGAAATCTGACGATGTTTAGCATGTTTTGGTTTCTTAACCGCGCACATTACAGTGATCCAATGCCGCACCAACTCGAAGCCTTCAAGATGGCTGATACGATGAAAATTGAAAATAAAGGACTTCTACGTGTGCTCGTCTTGGCTACAATATTCGCTATCCCGTGCTTCTTTTGGGTATTTCTACATGCCTGTTATCAAACAGGGATGGAAAAACGAGTATTCTGGTTTGGATGGGAATCTTATAACAGGTTGGGGGCATGGCTCGCTTATCCACTAACCCCGGATAGCTCAACAGCCTATGTTGGCGTTGGTTTCCTAGCAACGGTTGGAATTGCGTTGATGCGGAGCAGGTTTCTGTGGTTCATACTTCACCCAGCAGGCTATGCAATCTCGGACAGGTGGGGAATGACTGTTTGTTGGTTACCTATCTTCATTAGCTGGGGCATAAAATTAGTGCTTCTTAAGTGGGGAGGGCTCAAAACATACCGTCGCGCCACACCGCTTTTCTTAGGACTGATTCTAGGTGAATTTATTGTTGGCATCACTTGGGAAGCGATAGGTCTTATATTGGGTCTAGATACTTATGTGTTTTGGTTTTTTTAAGCTGATGAATATGCTCTTCTGATACGTGGGAAATCGGCAACATCTCTTATTAAATTATGCGCCAATTTATTCGCTGAGTTTCCGCACTGTTGTGGGAAACCTGAAACCCTTCTCATCTTTATTTAGCTTCGAGCAAGAATCCATCAGAAAGCCGCATAGCAACTTCTATTCTCAGGAGAATTTGTCCAAGCATTTTAGCCCTACTTTTTTGTTGACTCAGGATGTGAAGCTATGATATAATCCATTCAATCGGATCATCGGCTAAGGTTAGGTATATCTCCGGCGAGCTCAGTGCTTTGGTACGACAACAATGAAATTGCTTGCTTTTATTCCGACCAAAATCCCCTTAAACCCGTGCCACAACTACATTTCCCCAGGGGGGCAGGATCAGCGACTCCCACTATTAGGGGATTTTTCTGTTCCGGTTTCACCGAGAAGTTTCATGCGCGATTATTTTTCCTTACCAAGCGTCTTTGAAGAGGCTGGTTCGTTTGCCTTTTTGGAGACTTTTTTTGTTTGTGGAGCGTATCGACTTCGACAAGCCGCTTCAATAGCTAAAACAGCCGCTTACCGGTGGTCGAGTTGATATGCCAAGTGGATTGAGACAATGCTGATACACGCTGGAAAGCAATCCGAAGGCGAAGTGATTTGTGCCTGCTTGGGATGAAAGCGCCAATAGTAAAACCAACTCTAGCGTGTTAGCTTAAGGATTCGTTTTGACTCTATCTTGATCCTTTCGAGATGAGGTTTTCCATCATAACAACTATTCAAGAAAGGAACGTATCTCATGAATAAGACAGTTGTCCGATTAACCTTTTTATGCGTTGGCTTGGTCTTCACCAGTTTGGTGTTGACAAGCATCAGCGAGGCTCAAGTTGATATGGCAGGCGCGAGGGCTATATGGCTCTTTGATGAAGGGGAAGGCGATACAGCCGGCGATATTTCTGGCAATGACTACCACGCAGCCCTCGTGAATGATCCGACATGGGTCGGCGGAAAGTTCGGAACAGCTTTGAGTTTCGATGGGGAGGATGATTATGTGGAGGCGAATGCCCCAGTCGTTGTCGAAACCGTTGATTTCACAATGGGCCTTTGGGTCAATCCAGGAGAGACACAAAATCAGTGGGCTAATATTCTCTCCAGTCATGGCAACGATCCAGAGCCGCCGTTAAATTGTCGGGGAATGTCCATTGAACAGAATAGCGACGCTACAAATCAGTTCTACTTTATTGCGGGAGGTGCGCCAGACGATTGTTGGCTTGGTCAAGGGCCGAAAACCCAACTGGAAACCGGTGTTTGGCAGCATTTTGTGATTGTACGCGAAGGCGCTGCATTGACACATTATCTTAACGGTGAGGTATCCGTGGAGGGAAGCGCTCAAAGAGATACACCCTATGCGCTTTCCACACATACTTTCCGCATCGGTAACTGGAGTCGCGGTCCCGATGACAACCGGGGGTTCAATGGCATGGTTGACGATGTCTTTCTTTTCGAGAGAGCGCTGAGTCACGATGAAATTATGAGCCTCATGGACGTAGGCTTTGCCGTTCCAGGCGCCGTTTCCCCAGCAGGGAAAATTGCTGTCGCTTGGGGAAGCATAAAAACGCAATTTTAATCTGATACGTCTAAATCCTCAAGCAGGGGTACGGTGCGCCGTGCCCCTGCGCTTCCTCTTACTTTATCACGTTGATTGTGATGGCTAGGGATCTGACCCCCATCTTCGATGCGGTATTGAACCCTCCGAACGTTTTACGCATCATATTTATTTTACCGTACTATAGGGGAGGTATTTATTTATCATGAAGCGACATTTCGCTTGGATCTTTCCGGTATTGATGCTAAGCGGGCTGTTGGGCGGCTCCTCGATTGGCCTCGCACAAGAGGGAAGATGGACGAAGAAAGCCGATATGCCCACCACTAGATCGGGTCCTGTCACGGTTGTGGTGAATGATAAGATTTATGCCATCGGCGGCGAGATAAAAGGGGGATATACAGGAAATGTAGAAGAATACGACCCAGCGATGGATTTATGGGTACCGAAAGCGAGTATGTCGACTGAAAGGGGCTATTTCGCCGGTGGCGTTGTGAACGATACGATTTATGCCATCGGAGGCTTGGCGGTTGGCGCCTTATCAACCGTAGAGGAATATAATCTAGCGGCTAACAAGTGGAAGAAGAAAGCCGACATGCCGACCGCAAGAGCTGATTTAACTACAAGCGTTGTAGACGACAAGATTTATGCAATTGGGGGTGATGATTGGGGAGGCGTTATGCCGAAAGTGGAGGAATACACCCCGGCGAAAAACAGGTGGAATGACGCCAGTGAGATGCCAACGTCAAGAGGTCAGCTTTCGGCAAGCACAGTCAATGGGAAAGTCTACGCCATCGGGGGTGCACACAGAGTTCCCATGGCTGGCTTCGCGGACGCGGACAAAGTGCTTTCTACCGTGGAAGAATACAATCCAAAAACTCGGAAATGGACGAAGAGAGCCGACATGCCAACGCCGAGAAGTTGGCTTGCCACCGTCGTCGTCAATGAAAAAATCTATGCGATTGGCGGTTATGCGGGAGATGGGGAGTATCTTTCTACTGTGGAGATATATGATCCGGCGGCTGACATATGGACCAAGGGCCCTGACATGCCAACCGCAAGGTGTCTGCTTGCCGCGAGTGCAGTGAACGGAAAGATTTATGCAATTGGGGGGTTTACGTCAGTTGGCAAAGGAGCGAAGGGATGGATGTTTCATTCAATTGTGGAAGAATATGACACCGGATTCGCGGGTCAAAGCATCGAAGCGAAAGGTAAGCTGACTACCTTTTGGGGTAACATCAAGTCCAAATAAGAGATTTCTGAATTCCAAAAAGCGTGCGGGGAAGGACCAGGATGCTTGACACTTATCCAAACCTAACCCCCGCGGCCCCTTCTACAAGCGAAGGAATCGACGACGTTTGTATTTATAACCGCGTGCTGATTCAAGATGAAATAAAGCAGAACTTTGAGTGCAAGGATAATTAGTTTGCTGCTGTGAGTGCCGCGGAAAAACTCAATAATCTTTGGGTAAAGATAAAGCTTGGCTCATGGAGGTAATAGAAATGAATGACATCAAGTACGTGGATATACCTGCAACGCACGTCCCGCTGGCTAAGAAAGGCCCAGGGCAAAAAAGGCAAGAGGATTCTCGCAAGTCTCTAGCGCAGCTTGAAGCGCTAGACTACAACGCATCTGCCGTAGCGTAGGGCGTTATGCCCGTATTTATTGCATTACTACCCTTAAGACTGCACCAGAGGTTTATATGATGACTGAAAGTCTTTTGAAAATGCCGCAATGGACCACAGGCAGCAGATTGCTAAAGCAAGGGGAGAAGATAGAGTTCCACTTTTTGCTTCCGGATAGGACGGAGGCAGAGGATCTGACCATCTTCCCGCGGTATCTTGAACGTGCAAATCCGGGAAAAGCGTTTGTCGCCGGTGGCGATCTCGCATGGCTGGACACGCTGGAATCGGAACAGATTGATCTGAAGTTTGCCAACGGACGTGCTTCTCTCACCTATCAGCCGGAGGCCGCCGGCAATTACATCGCACGGTGGCGTGCCGGCGATGAAGTGTTCTATCGTTATTTCTCCGTGATTGAAGATGATTCGATTGTACTCCGCTTCAGCACGTTCGTCGAGTTGGAAGCAGAGCCAACCCTGCACGCTACAGGCATCCCGCTCGACTACCGTCTGCCGATAGAGCAATTTGATCCGAATGACCCGCTCTTCCAAAAGTTCTTCGGTTACCATCGTCAATACGGCGATACCATCGTCCCCCATTTTCCGGATACCCCCGAGATGCGTGTGGATGAGCGTGTCAAGGTTTACGGTGAGGGGTTGGAGAAGGTGCGCACCCTTTTGCCTGATGGCAACGATGCACGTTCGGCGCGCGTGATGATGCACCACGATTTTGATACTGGGTATACCGAGACGTTCATCCGACTCGGTGTGAACGACCATTGCGGTCTGCAGGAAGCGAATGCAAAACCGTGGCTCGGCATGCCGGAGTTTCCCTATTTCTCCTCGGCTGTGGACTGCCGGAAGATGAACCAGGGTGAGGGCGGTTCGGTTGTCGCGCATCAATGGGATTTCTGCGGTGGCTGGCACTTTCTTGGACCGGTGATGTGGCACTACGCCGCGTCGGAGGGGCAGTGGGGAACTGCATTAAAATGTTTGCGCCAGGGGATGAAGGAAGCGAAAAACCTCGTTGAGCTGAGCGGGCATTCGGCATTCCTTGTACCACTCTATGATGGTGTCACCAAACATTACGGCTATCCGAACGGGCTGTTCAACGAAGGCTATGGGGACGAGCCCATGTTTCGGTTCGTCGAGCGTTATCAGCGGCAGATGGCATTCGAGTTTACCAAAGCGTATAACCTAGTCTTTGCCAGGACGATTGACATCGCCGACTATTATCGCAGGCACTTCAAGGCGACACCACGCACCGTTTTTGTCAGTAAGACGGACCATGTCTTGTATGACATGTGGTGGCTGTGCCACTGGGCTGGCGAGCGTCGATTGGTTCCGCGGGAGCGGATTCCCTGGTTAACGCGGATTTCCACCCTCATGAACGACAGAAAGACGAAGAAATACTGTCGAGGAAATACTGCGAAGGACCCATTATCCTACGAGTACATCCTCGTCGAAGACCAGAAGCGTCAGATGCGGTTCGAGCGCGAGAGCCCAAATCCCATCTGGTGGTTCGACTACACCATTCAAGAACGCGGGCCTCAGGGCAGCGCGATTACGCACGTCGAAACGCCCGACGTCGATATTGTTCGGTCACAATGGCACCGGGATGAAAACGGGCTGACAATCAAACTGAAGATGTTAACTCAATCCGAATTCCAGGACTATGCGATTGCCCTCTGGGGTTTGCCCGCAGCATTCAGCCGTGACCAATCGAGGGTCGAAACTAGCGCCAAGGAATTCATTCTTGCAAAGAACACAGACGGTGAGTTCCATCTGATTCTCGTGTTCGACCTCAAACCAGACGCCGAACTGCAGGTCACCTTGCGCGAACCATAATCGGCTAAGCGTTGATAACCACCTAATCTCAGGGAAGAATAATGCGTAACGAGCAATACGTAGGAGAAGGACCTACCTTATCTTGTTTACACACCGCGTGTGACTCCATTCTAATCAGCAATGGAGTTCCTTTATCAAAACAACAACCGCAAAAAAGGAGATTGTGGCATGAAACTGTTGCTCGGGTCTCCAAACCCGACAATCTCCTTGTCGATTTTGGAAAATCGACCGACATATTATACAAGGAGAATGTCTTATGAAAAGCACAGTTGTCAGATTAACCATCTTTTGTATGGGCCTGGTCTTCACCAGTTTGGTGTTAGCAGGTAGAACCCATGCCCAACTTGACCTTAAAGGCGCTGTAGCGATATGGCTGTTTGACGAAGGAAGAGGAGATAAAGTCACCGATGCCTCCGGCAATGGCAATGATGGAGAGGTCGTGCATGATCCGAAATGGGTCGAGGGAAAATTTGGCGAGGGTTTGGATTTCGATGGAGATGCTGATTATGTAGAGATAAATGTCCCAGTCGTTGTGGAAACCGAGGATTTCACATTGGGCTGTTGGGTGAATCCAGGAAAGTCCCAAAAACAGTGGGCTAATATTCTCTCCAGTCATAATAACGATCCACAGCCTCCGTTGAATTGTCGGGGAATGTCCATTGAACAGAATAGCGACGCTGCAAATCAGTTCTATTTTATCGCGGGGTCCGCTCCAGGCGGTTGTTGGGTTGGCCAGGGCGTGGTTACCCAACTGAAACATGGTGAATGGCAGCATTTTGTAGTTGTACGTAAGGATGATAAACTCACACATTATCTGAACGGTGAGGTGACCGGGGAGGGGGCCATTCCACAAGAACTTGCGGTTTCCACCGATAACTTTCGCATCGCTAACTGGAGCCGCGGTGACAAGGAGCACCGGGAGTTCAAGGGGGTGGTTGACGAAGTCTTTGTTTTCAGTAGAGCACTGAGTCAAGATGAAATTACCACTGCCATGAAGGAAGGCTTTGCCGAGATATTGCCTGTTTCCCCAGTGGACAAACCGCTCACTACGACCTGGGGGCAATTAAAATGGGCGAATCGGCGAAGAGGCAAATAGGCGAATTGCCGATTCATTTCCTACCAACTCGACGATTTGGAAGGAGTCTTGTCGGCATTTGAGATAAAAGTAGTATTAGCCTGATGAGCCCTGGAAACTCATTTTCATGCCTAAACCTTGGTGGCTCTTCAGAGTTAAGTGTGGAAATGCGATTGGCTATAGGAATGCTGCAATGACTCGGATTCGGAAGTGGTCAAAGTTGCGAAACCCAAAAGCCCGGCGCTTGATGAACTTGATTTTATTGTTGATGCCTTCGACCATGCCACTGGTCGTGCGGTGGCAAAAGTAATTGGCAATTCGGTGCATCCAGTTTGCTAGCGTCCGACGGAATTGTGGAAACAACCCCGCTTTCTCAGCAATAAGGCTCCACTTCCTAGGATCGCCTTTTCTTTAGTAGGCTTACACTCGAAGATATGTCGCAAACACTCCTTGAGCCGATGAGCTGTCTTGACCAAAGGAGACACCTGATAAACGTGTTCAAGCGCCGCTTGCTGCTTATCGGTTAAATCTTGACGGTTCTTTAACAGCGCATAATGAGCGCCTTGCAGGGCTTGGGGGTGTGCTTTGAGCACATCAACGACCTCTTTTGTGTCCAGATTCGTCAGAATCAAAGCGAAGTCTCCTCTTCCCTTACGCAACGCAATTTCGTCAATACCCAAACGTTTGAGATTGGCAAAGGGAGCTAAGGGGATGCGACATCTCGCTTCGTGGAGGAAGATGCTTTCAATCTGGTCATAAGTCAGCCCTTCAGCGCGGTGTACCGCGCCGATGTTGTTCTCTCGAACTTGGTGGAATATCCAAGCCTGATAACGATGGGTGTAACCGCGTCGCTCGTCGACAAAGCCGAGTGATTCAGAGAACGCTCGGTGACAGTCTTCACAAAAGAATCGCCATCTGATAAAGCGAAGATTAAGTCGGCTTGCCACTGATAGGAAGGTTGCGAACGATGCGGGGGTGTCTTTCGTGCAACGTTTTTGAAGTTTTGCCACAATGGGGGCATGCCGCTGTCTGAGATGCCGATTCAATGTCCAGTGTGATTCTATCGGTCCCAATCTCGGCAGAAACCACCCGGTAGTTGGGAATGTCTAGCAGTTGTGTTAAAAGCGCATACATCGGAGTCTCCAGAACCATTATGGGTATTATTGAAATCAACTTGAACTCATAGGGAAAAACGCACATTCCTAGAGCAAGTTTCATGCCCACACTTAACTCTGAAGAACCCACAAAATTTGTGCTTCTTAAGTGGGGAGGGCTCAAAACATACCGTCGCGCCACACCGCTTTTCTTAGGACTGATTCTAGGTAAATTTATTGTTGGCATCAGTTGGGAAGCGATAGGTCTTAAATTGGGTCTAGATACTTATGTGTTTTGGTTTTTTTAAGCTGATGAAAATGCTCTTCTGATACGTGCATGACAACTATTCAAGAAAGGAAAGTATCTCATGAAAAAGACAGTTGTCCGATTAACCTTTTTATGCGTTGGCTTGGTCTTCACCAGTTTGGTGTTGACAAGTATCAGTGATGCTCAAATTGATATGACAGGCGCGAGGGCTATATGGCTCTTTGATGAAGGGGAAGGCGATACAGCTGGCGATATTTCTGGCAATGACTACCATGGAACCCTCGTAAATGGTCCAGTATGGACGGACGGAAAGTTCGGAACAGCTATGAGTTTCGATGGGGCGGATGATTTTGTGGAAGCGAATGCCCCAGTCGTTGTCGAAACAGTTGATTTCACAATGGGCCTATGGTTAAATCCAGGCGAGACACAATCCCAGTGGGCTAATATTCTCTCCAGTCATGGCGGCGATCCAGGACCTCCGGTAAATTGTCGGGGAATGTCCATTGAACAGATTAGCGACTCTACAAATCTATTCTCCTTAGTCGCGGGAGGAGCGCCGCGCCAATGTTGGCTTGGTCAAGGGGTGCAAACCCAACTGGGAACCGGTGTTTGGCAGCATTTTGTGATTGTACGCCAGGGGGCTGCATTGACACATTATCTGAACGGTGAGGTGTCCGCGGAAGGAAGCGCTCAAAGTGACACACCCTATGCGCCTGCCACACTTAATTTCCGCATCGGAAACTGGAGTGTCTTTGAGGGCCGCGGGTTCAATGGCACGGTTGACGACGTCTTTATTTTCGAGAGAGCGTTGAGTCAGGATGAAATTATGAGCCTCATGGACGCAGGCTTTGCCGTTCAAGGCGCCGTTTCCCCAGCAGGGAAAATTGCTGCTGTTTGGGGAGGGATAAAAACGCAATTTTAATCTGACATACGTCTTAATCCTCAAGCAGAGGCACGGTGCCCCTGCTTCCTCTTACTCTACCACGTTGATTGTGATGGCCAGGGATCCAACCCCCATCTTCGATGCGGTTTTGAATACTCCGACGGTTTTAGCATCATACTTATCCTACGCTAAGAACACAAACGGTGAGTTCCATCTAATTCTCGTGTTCGACCTGAAACCGGACGTGGAACTGCAGGTCACCTTGCGCGAACCATAATCGGCTAAGCCTTGAGAAGCACCTAATCTAGGAAAGAATTATGCGCTACGAGTAATACGTAGGAGAAGGACCTATCTTATCTTGTTTACACATGACGTGTGACTTCATTCTAATCAGCAATGGAGTTCCTCGATTTAATAAACCGCAAAAAAGGAGATTGTGGCGTGAAATTGTCGATCGGGTTTCAAACCCGGCGATTTCCTTGTCGATTTCGGAAACCCGACCGACAAATTATAGAAGGAGAATGTCTTATGAAAAGCACAGTTGTCAGATTAACCATCTTTTGTATCGGCTTGATCATTATCAGTCTGGTGTTAACAGGTAGAACCGATGCCCAACTTGACATTAAAGGCGCTGTAGCGATATGGCTTTTTGACGAAGGAAAAGGAGATAAAGTAGCCGATGCCTCCGGCAATGGAAATGATGGAGAGCTTGTGCATGATCCGAAATGGGTCGAGGGAAAATTTGGTGAAGCTTTGGATTTCGATGGTATTGCTGATTATGTACAGATAAATGTCCCAGTCGTTGTGGAAACCGATGATTTCACAATGGGCCTTTGGGTAAATCCAGGCGAGACACAAAAGCAGTGGGCAAATATTCTCTCTAGTCATGGCGGCGATCCAGGACCTCCGGTAAATTGTGAGGGAATGTCCATTGAACAGAATAGCGACTCTCCAAATCTGTTCTACTTTATCGGGGGAGGTGCGCCACGCCAATGTTGGCTTGGTCAAGCGGCGAAAACCCAACTGGAGACCGGTGTTTGGCAGCATTTTGTAGTTGTACGTAAGGATGGTAAACTGACACATTATCTGAACGGTGAGGTGTCCGCGGAGGTAGGCCTTCCACAAGAGCTCGCGGTTGCCACAGATAACTTTCGCATCGCTAACTGGAGTCGCCATGGGAACCGGGAGTTCCAGGGGATGGTTGACGAAGCCATTGTTTTCAGTAGAGCACTAAGTCAAGATGAAATTACCACTGCCATGAAGGACGGTTTTGCCGAGATATTGCCTGTTTCCCCAGTGGACAAAGCGCTTACTACGACGTGGGGGACATTAAAATGGACGAATCGGTGAAGAGGCAGATAGGCAAATGACCGATTCATCTCCTACCAAGTCGATGATTTGGTAGGAGTCTTGTCGACATTTGAGACAAAAGTAGTATTAGCCTGATAAGCCCTGGCAACTCATTTTCATGCCTAAACCTTGGTAGGGTTTGCCGAAGTACGCCCGACAAACCAAAACCCGCCGTACACCCCAAAGCCATTCATAAAAGCAGAGATTCCCCTGTCGTTCCGACAGATTGGGACTAATACCGTTTTCAGTTTATAAAGACAGCTTTTGAACAAGGTCATTTTAAGCTGCATTAATCCAGCGTTGTGGTTGCGTCCGGTATGTCCGGGCGTATCCCAACCGCTGAGAATCAACAGCATCTTGGGCAATAAGGTCAGGTGATTCAAGCGCTTCGGTTATCTGTTACATAAGCATCTGTTTTGAGAGCACGCCTGGCAGAGCTTTCTTGAAACGTCTCTCAAAGTCTATTGTGCACCAACAGAATGAATCCACCTCGTATCCGCCTTCCTCGAAATGCTTCGCCAGAGGCAGATACAGGAAATTATCACTGCAATTACCCACAACGGCTAGGAATTCATCAGGGATTAGTGACTGCGCATAAAGTTGATATTCAACAAAGGGCTCACCCGGCAAAAATAGCATCTTGACACTCCCTGTCCTCAGTAGAGACAGGTGATATGACGCGTTTTTCTCATATTCAAGACAAGTCAGCAGAACGGCTTTTTGAAGCCTTTCGTGGTCGCTGACGCTTTCATCGTTGATCTGACTTAATAGATTGTCCTTGTCCATCTGCTGGAATGGGAAAGGGAAGTCAGTCGCATGCCACTCCAGCTCTCTTGCCTCTTCCCATTTCATTGTGCCAAGGTTCAGGTTAATCCCATCTGCCAGAATCTTTCCGAACCTGAGAAGGTTGCCCTCCAGATCAGTTGGCGAAGCATACTTGCCGGCGGTAATGTTTCCGCCCGCTCCGGTGAAGAACCCGTGTAGTCCATCTCCCCAGTGCCCTTTTAGGATATTTAACGCTTCACCTGGAGCATCGGCACTGTACATATTCCTGCCATTGGAGACCTGTGGATGTGTCGCATAAAAACTCATCGACCCGGCTATCTTCCCCAATGAATCTTTGAAAGCCACCGTCCTGAGCATCGGATCGATGATTCCTACAGGTTCTTTTTTGAGCGCAGCGTCACCGCATTTACTGAACCTCATACCGACGACCTTCCCGTCGCGTCCCAGAATCCTTCTGTTCGACGCATAGCCGTGGAGTCTGGTTTCGTTGTAGCCCAGAGAGGAGATTGTGACCATCCTATTGAGACATTCTGCCGCAGATTGAGCACATTTCTTCAGCACATCTGTCCACCATTGCCTGGGATAAGCCGCGCAATCGAGATATGCCGCGATCTCATAGTTCAACAGCGGAGCATCATGCTGATGGATGCAGTGAATTATGACTCGCTCTGTTGGGACATTAAGAGCCTTGGCAAATACCCCTGCGAGATCATCGTAAGCGCTATTCATCAAACCGCAAAAATCCATCGTTGCAATTAGGCATCTGTGGTATTCATCATCGAGGACGAAACCTCGTAAAAATAGAGGATCTCTAATTTCTGTCGTACCGCCCGTTTCCCCGAATGATACGGGACATCCAACGGGCGGTGTGCAGTCAACTGTAAAGGTTCCCAAATTCAACGTGCTATCTCCTTACTGTAGAGACACGACCCAAGTTCAGCGGCGCATTGGTTGCGACAGCAGCCGGTGTGACGCGAAGCGGTGTCAGTTGCAACGGCTTGTTGCGCGGCGTCCGACCTACTCAACGGTCGGAACCGTTTTGGAATGCCCCAGTCCCAGGGGAGACGACCGAAGGATCGCTGCGGCCACTTCGAGAGGAACACAACAGCGTGGTTGCCACGCCAGACGAAGCGCGCGGGCAACTCGCCGCAAATGAACTTCGCAAAGACTGATGCACCGGGCATGTCAGCTCTTCGCTGTGGATCGTCAACCCAACTTGTATTTATGCTACGTTTTTGCCGTATATATATTAAGGTGTTATATGACCCGCTGTCTTGCGGCGATTTTGGGCAACCGTATTGGGTTTTGGCGGATCGCCCGATTGTATTCCGGATTGGCAACAGCAAATGTCAACACGCCTTAGTCTGTAAGGTGAAATCACCAGCGAAATGTACTCTGCCAACTTTCTTTGAGGCGATTTATTGTCGTCCGAATAATTGTGCCGCCACCCATTCCTTTAATCACGAAATCTGTAGTTTCAACTATTGTACCGATGCAACCGAAAGGGATGCCCACCATCGCCATCTCAAATGCTTCACGTTTATCGGGCGAGATGCCCACAACGAAGCGGCTATTGGACTCGGCGAACAGCAGGATGTTGTCTGCTGTGATGGAGGCATCACGAGGGACGTGCCCTAAATCCAATTGCATACCCAGTCCGCCGGCAAAAGCCATCTCTGCCACAGCCACACCGATGCCACCCTCGGAACAGTCGTGACACGAACGGACAAGTTGACCATTGATGGCATGACTTAGCGCAATCATCGTCCGCTTGCTCTCGTTGGGGCGCACTTTCGGCGCGTTGTTTCCGATAAAGCCGTGAATGGCGTAGTAATGCGATCCGCCGAGTTCGGGGTACGTCTCCCCAACAAGGTAAACTAAGTCGCCCGGCGATTTGGCGTCCATCGTAACTGCTTTACTCACGTCCGGCATGACGCAAATCGCGGAGATCAGCAGTGTCGGCGGGATAGCGAGTTGTTCACCGGTGGTGGTATCACGGTACTCGTTGTAGAGGCTGTCTTTGCCAGAGATGAAGGGCGTGCCGTAGGCGACGGCAATATCGTAACACGCCTTCGCTGCGCGTACTAATCCACCAAGTCGATCCGGTTTATCGGGATTCCCCCAACTGAAGTTGTCGAGCAGCGCCGTATGTTCTAGATTGCCCCCGACAGCGATGACGTTCCGCAGTGCTTCGTCAATCGCCGACGCCGCGCTGTGATAGGGATCGATGTCACCATACCTTGAATTGATACCGTTGGCTACAATGACGCCCCGCTGTGATCCAAGGACCGGGGTAGCGATGCAAGCGTCGCCGGGTCCGTCATTTTCGATTCCGACAAGCGGCTTGACAACAATCCCACCCTGAACCTCGTGGTCGTACTGGCGGATGACCCATTCTTTGCTCGCAACGTTTGGGCTGCCGAGAATCTTAAAGAGATTCTCTGTTATTTCGGAGTGCGACAGGCAACTACAGGGGTTCAACCCCGCGGTTTCTACCGCATTCGGTTCACGGTGCTGAGGCGATTCCCAGATCGCCTTTTTTGTGATACGCGGCAATCCATTGTGAAGGAAGTCCATGTCCATATCCGCTACGGTTTCGCCATCATACAACACGCGCAATTTCCGGCTATCCGTGAACTTACCAAGCATCGTAGCTTCGACCGACTCCGCCTCGCAGATTCCCATCAGCGCCTCTAGATTTTCGGGAGGAACAGCGATCACCATCCGCTCCTGTGCTTCTGAAAGCCAAATCTCCCACGGGTCAAGACCTTTGTATTTGAGAGGTACATTTTCTAGATGTACCTCTGCGCCCGTATCCTGACCCATCTCGCCAACCGCTGAGGAAAAGCCGCCCGCACCGCAATCCGTGATGGAGCGGTAGAGGTATCGATCGCGCGCTTGCAACAAGGCATCAACGATTTTCTTCTCAATGATTGGGTTGCCAATTTGGACGACACTACCGAGTGTTTCGGAGGTGTCATCCAACTCTAGCGAAGAAAACGTCGCCCCGTGAATACCGTCGCGTCCCGTTCGTCCGCCAAGCGCAACGATACAATCGCCGGGCACGACCTCCTTGTCGCACCGATTATTCGGAATTAACCCGACGTTACCGCAGTATACGAGCGGATTCGCGGTATACCGCTGATCGAATAGGATGGCGCCATTTGCCGTTGGGATGCCCATGCGATTACCGTAGTCCCGCACACCCGCCACGACGCCTTTGAAGATTCGCTTCGGATGAAGCGCACCCTTGGGAAGCGCGTCATAACTTAGGTTCGGAAGCCCTAAACAGAAGACGTCCGTATTCAGGACTGGCTTTGCACCAAGCCCAGTACCGAGTGAGTCGCGGATGACTCCGCCGATTCCCGTTCCCGCGCCACCATAGGGCTCGATGGCGGAGGGGTGATTGTGCGTCTCAACCTTGAAAACGACATTATAGTCATCATCAAATTCGATGATGCCAGCGTTATCGGAAAAGGTAGAGACGCACCAACTTTTGTCAATCGTTTCCGTTGCACGCATGATTGTTGTTTTGAGGAGCCCGTCAATTACGATCGTCTCGCAACCGTCTTCGGAATACTCAATCATCCCCCGAAAGGTCTTGTGGATACAATGCTCGGACCATGTTTGAGCGAGCGTTTCAAGCTCAACATCAGTTGGATCTCTTTCTAGTTTGGTGAAGTAGGTACGAATTGCCTGCATTTCGGCAAGATTTAGGGACAACAATCCTTCACGGCTGATACGCATCAGGTCGCCATCATCAGTATTCAAAATTGGAATCTGTTTGACCTTCATTAAGCGTGCCTTGATGATTGGTGGTGAGAAAGCGTGTGAGCCAAAAAACAATGATTGGGGGAAGGGATTGTGACAAGAATAATAAGGATAAACAAAAAACGTTGAGTATTGCTATATCATACTGGAATGGCTTTCGTTAGGCAGTTATCGCATCTGTAAACGTCAATCTGTTGCCGAATGGATCGGTGACTGACATGTCCCTGCTGCCCCAAGGCATTTCTTCTATTCCCGGCCGGTAGTACTTGTACTTCTTGGCGATTAGTTCTTTCTGGAGCGCGTCTAGCCCTTTCGTTTCGATTCTCATTGCCCCGCCGGGACAGCAGTCGCCGTGATGCTCTGACAAATGGATGACACAGTCGTCCTTCGAGATCTGCATGTAGAGCGGCGCATCGTCTGAAAAACGGTGTTCCCAGTCAACCTTGAAACCCAAGAACTCGACATAAAACTCCTTCGTCTTAGCCTCGTCAAAGATTCGCAAGATTGGTGTCGTTTTACCGCAACCCATGGTGGTAGAACTCCCTACAAGTTGATACATCTACATCCCGGTGTTGTTGCAGGGCAGAATCTCTATCGTCATTGATTTACAAGGTAAATACTATCGCGGTCACTATCCGTTTCCTTGATCCATCACTATTCGTTCGGTTGATCGCTCCACCCAACTACAACCTCCCCTAACCCCTCCTTGGTAAGGAGGGGAATGATGATTGAATGAACCGACAGAGATCATCCCCTTTGGGAGCGGCATCTAAACTATCGTGGGGGTTTACTATCGGCTAAATACGCTATCGCACTCCTTATCCAGTCGCTTGATTCTCGACAGTCGGGAGAAGGATCTCCCTCCCACAGTGCTGTGGGCAGACACAAGGCCTTCCCCTACATAATGGAATAATTACATTGCCTCAGCTACACGAGCCGAGGATATATTCAAAATGCTATTTACTGTGTGCTCTTAGCCCAGCAGCTTTACACTTTGAATACGTTGTTCCGCACAGTCAGTCGTAACAGAGCTGATTTTCCAAATCTTTCGCAAAGAAGAAATCCCCTCCGTGCCCGCAGTAATGCATTGGCGTGTCTGAACTTGGCAGCGATGCATAGAGATAAAAAGCGGGATCTAATTCTTTTCTGATATCACTACCGGAGGGCTTCGTCGGTTTCTGCACGGCCTCAGTACCGTTTGCTATGAACGATGTTTTCTCGGCGGTGAATCCGATAATCTCGTAACTACCAAAATTTCCGCCCTTGAATTTATCCGGAACTGTGATAGTGAACTTGCCTTTCTTTTTGCCACCGGTATCAACTTTTAACCAGCCCACTGGCCCGATATATTCCGATTTCTGATTGACAGTATCGTGAAGCCATGCGAAAACAGCGCGACGCCCCTGGGGCATCTTTAGCCCAATATAGGTGCCTCTAAATTCATTTTTGTCTTCATCGTATATGATGGTACCTTTCGGGCCGATATCGTTCTTGAAATCATAACCGTCAATAAGCAGGCTACCGTACATTGGCTGAACCTCATTCTTCCCGCCCATCTGACTCTGAACAGTGAATACAAGACCGCATGCAACCGCAACTAATGCTAGTATCAATAGAAGTTTTCTTTTCATTTGCAACTCCTTCCTCACCGGAGTGAGTTAAAAACACAAGTGTTAAATTAGACTTCTTGTCGCCTATGTCACATTGGATTACTAAAAGATTATTGTATCACAAAATAAAAACCGTGCCAACACAAAAATCTTCGTGGAGTAAAGTGGTAGTGACAATCTCACGGCTTTGTGTTACAATTGCTTTTCACTCTCAAGTCTTCAATTTGGTCATCCAAACCCAAAGGAAGGGAAATACAATATGTCCACCTCGACAAGTGCAATATTAGGTCTTGTATTTTTAGGTTTAGGAAACGCAGCGGTTTTCTTGATGTACAAACTTTGGGGCTATCCTTTCGATGAAAAGACCCGCACAAGCGCCGCACCACCGTCGCTGGTGCTAGTACACCGTCTCATCGGTGTTGCATATGCGATACTTTACGTCTTCATGATGTGGCACATGGTGCCCCGCTTGTGGAACTATCAAATCGAACTCCCACCGCGCACTGTTGCGCATTTGATGCTTGGCATAACGATTGGCGTGCTGCTCTTAGTCAAAGTTGCTATCCTCCGCTTCTTCAGACACTTCGAGGAAGCGATGCCGTATCTTGGAACTGCTCTTCTGTTGTGTACCTATCTGTTAATTGGCTTATCCGTGCCCTTCACACTTCGGGAACGCGCCCTGCGAACAAGCCAGGAAGTCTTTAGTGAAGCTGGTATGCAAAGAACGCACAAGATGTTGCAGACAGCGGGATTGCCTGATGAGGCTCCACTGGATCTACTCGCCTCCAAACGAAAATTACGCGATGGACAGAAGGTCCTGTTGAGAAAATGCGTCCAATGCCACGACCTACGGACTATTCTGATTCGCCCACGTACCCCGCGGGATTGGGTAAGGCTAGTCAATCGGATGGCGATCAAGCCTGTCATTGGAGAACCGATTTCTGAGGAAAATCAGTGGACAGTGTCTGCATACCTCATTGCGATTACTCCTGATATACAGAACTCAGTGAAGGAGCAGAGAAAAGAAGAAATGCAGGTGAGCCAGTCACAGGTTGCACTACAATCAGCCTTCAGCTCAGAGCCTGATGTCATTCAGGACCCGGACACTGCGATTCAAAACCCCGATGCAATCATTATGGCGAGTCCCGATGTAGCGACCTATGACCCCGCAGCGGCACAGGAGCTTTTTGAAATTACGTGTTCCCAATGCCATCCGCTGACAGACATCGACAATGCGCCGCCAACTTCAGAAGAAGAAACCAGGGACCTCATCGCCCGGATGATCGAAAATGGGCTTTTCATTTTGGAAGAAGATATCGAGATAATTGCCCAGTATCTAAACAAAACTTACGTACAGCAGTAAATTATGTTTGCCTACTCACTCGTTAGCACCGCAATTTCAGAAAATCGAAAAAAGCTGAGACAGGGGGTGCGCCTCCTTGCAGAAATTGCACACACACATGGTATTCCGGTTACTTGGGCGATTGACCGTGCTTCAGCGCGAACCCTGGCTACAGACTTGACCCAATGGCACGAAGATTATGGCGACGAACTGCTGTTGATGGTAGATATTAGACCCGTTTGGGGCAGTGATACGCCGGTTGACGGTCCTGTGTCAGCGGAGCACATTGTAACCATGCGTGAGAAACTACCGGACTTCATTTCAACTGAGTGGGATAGTGTCCAGAGAGAAATGGAGTGGGCAAGCCCAGTTGTCGCAGGGGCGATGCAGAAACACCATGTCTTGCTGTATGCGCTGGGTAAAGTTGGTTTCAAAGGATTGTGGGGCTATCGATGGGAGGAGAAACGCGGGGATGGCGGTTGCCCTTTCGGTTTTTTTTATCCTTCGACAGAAGCGCATAATCTGGGTGGGCCCACTGCGGGTGGAATCGTGGGAGTTCCGGCTGCCTCGCTCAATCCTACGGAGGCATGGGGTGTTGTCAGACAGAAGTCGTCCACGACTCAAGAGACCAAATCTGAGGAAGATGACCTCCTTGATCTTCGCACGCAGGTTTTGAACGGGACCGCTCGTCATACCTTTGAACTCTATGCAGCAAACGCGGCGTGGAATCGCTGGCTCGCTTACGTTCAACATATTGATGCAGAGCAGCTAACGGAATTAACATTGGAACATCTCGAAGCGTTGAACGCCTACTTTGCGTATGTGTGCCAACTGTCCGAAACACAGGTAATGCTCCTTGCAGATGCCATCAATGACTATCAGCAAGGATGCAATCAGACACAACCCACCTTACTACTCATCAATGCAGACGATACATCCCATCGTTCCACACCGGATAGCCATCCTGACACCAAGTCGAATCCACGGAAGTCGATGCTATTCTATTATGATGCGGAATGCCAATTGGTTTTTGAAGCAGGCAAAATGGAGCCGATTGCCATCAAGAACTACGTTTCGCCGCCAGTGAAATCGCGCGATGGAACCGAATTTAACCTGCTAAAGATTGAAAATATTCGTCCTTCTCGCACGCGGTCGCTATTGCAGATGC
The DNA here is from genome assembly GCA_965198175.1 of Candidatus Poribacteria bacterium. Taxonomy (GTDB): domain Bacteria; phylum Poribacteria; class WGA-4E; order WGA-4E; family PCPOR2b; genus JAPPKS01. The sequence continues at coordinate 2,653,520 of OZ240245.1, read as the reverse complement.
ACTTTGAAATTGAGTCTCCCAAAGCAATGCCTTACGGTTTTACGATTTGGGGCGATCATGCAGGGCTCTCGCTTGCCAAATCAAACGCCCATGCAGTAACGTGGTTGGACGATCGGCTGTTGTTCGTCCGGGTAGATGTGCAGCTAGGAAAGAATGAGTTCGAGGTTGTGTTGACAATCTGAACGTCCATCTGATCTGCTTGTATGTAAAACTCCCCATCCCCGGAGTCACAGAGGATCCAGAAATCTGTTTATCAGTACCGGCAAAATAAAGAAGGTATTCTACTAGAAATGTCGCAGTTTGAGTCAAACTACCTGCTACCCTATCTGGAGGGCCTAAACAGAGATGAAAGCGGTTTCTGTTTGTTGGTTTTTGGGGGGGTTAAAGAAATCTACCTCGTCCAAGGCAATCAGGTCAAAATGTGTTTTCCGGTTGCCATTGGTGAAAACGGCGTTGGAAAAGTCAAAGAAGGGGATAAGAAAACGCCGCTTGGGGATTACTGCATCAAATGGATGGTGAGTCGCAATGGACCGCCCAGAACGAACCCTGGCGGGCAGAGCAGCTTGGTTGTGGATGGCGAAACATACTCCATCCGGGATTCTGAACTTTACTTCGGCAAATTGGAGAACGCTGGGCTCTCTGAACAAGAGCTGGAAATCGCTCAAGATGAGAAACTGTGGACGGCAGCTTATGGCGGGGAGCATGTTTTTGTGATGGCGCTCAACTACCCAAACGAAAAGGATAAAAAGGAAGGCAAAACAGGGAGCTCTATTGAGATTCACGCATCGGCAATTTTAGCGTACGAAGGACTTGAGACACACAGTGGAACACTCGGCTGCATTGCACTTGTTCCGCATCACGCCAAAGAAATCTATGGACATATTAAACCTGGGACACCGGTCAGGATTGTGGCGAATTAGGCGATTTACTAATCCTATTTACGGGTTGTTATCACTCCTATCGGCATTGACGCCTTGTGATTGGAAGTTCAAGCCTAATCTAATTGGACTGAGATAAAGGATGTTCGGTGGATTGTTGAACTGTTTCGAAAGAGGTCAATCCCATGAGAAACGTGACTTGGAGAGCGATACTTGTAGGGATCATCCTGATTCCAATCAATTCTTATTTGCTGATACAGATGGAGTGCGTGTATTACGTCGCGCATTCTACTCTGTTTTCGCTCTTTTTCAACGTCCTCCTCGTGGTGCTGGTTTTGATAGTGGTCAACATTCCGTTGAGAAAGCTGTCTCCCGACCTAGCTTTCAAACAGGGCGAACTGCTCACCATCTACATCATGTTGTGCCAAGCATCCGCACTCGCTGGACACAGCATGTTGCAGATATTGCCGCCAACATTGGCTGGGGCTTTTGGACTTGCAACGCCGGAAAACGAATGGAAAGAACTCTTTTGGCGATATATCCCGCAGTGGCTCGCTGTGAGTGATGAGAGGGCAGTGGATGGTTATATTGGTAAGAGATTGACGGGAGAGTCAACCCTATATACGGCGCAACACATTAACGCATGGCTGACACCGGTTATGGTCTGGGCTGCCTTCATCTGTACCCTTATGTTCGTGATGATATGTTTCAACGTCATCGTCCGGAAGCAATGGATTGATAGAGAAAGACTGACATATCCTATCGTCCAGCTCCCGTTTGAGATTACGAATCGCTCATCTGGATTATTCAGAAACAAATTGATGTGGTTGGGTTTTACCATTGTAGGTGCGATGACCTTCATCAACGGACTGAACTTCTTTTTTCCCGTTGTTCCCTCCCTGCGCGTCAAACCCTACAACCTCGGCGAATTTTTCACTGGCAGACCGTGGAACGCTGTGGGATATACACCGCTCACTTTTCGCCCGTTTCTGATCGGGCTTGTGTTTCTTATTCCCCTGGACATCTCCTTTTCCTGCTGGTTCTTCTTTTTTCTTTGGAAAGTACAGCAGATCTTCGAGAGCATTATGGGATTGCGTCCTCGACCGTTACTTTCAGAGCAAGCCGCGGGGGCGCACATCTCCCTATTTTTCATCGCCATATGGATTGGCAGACGCCATCTGAGCCAAGTGTTCAAGATTGCATTGAAACCCGCCACACGTGAGGAGTCAAATGACAATTCTGCTGAAGTGTTAGATTACAGAATCGCCGTTTGGGGACTCATCGGCGGCATCACACTGATTCTGCTTTTTTGCTGGAAGGCAGGTATGTCGCTGTGGGTAGCCGGAGGTTTTTTCGCTCTATATCTGATGACGGAGATTGGGATAACGCGAATACGTGCAGAGGTCGGCTCACCTTTTCACGATCTGCACTTTGCCGGTCCTGAAATTCTCATGATCGGAGCTGTAGGAACCCGCAAGATTGGCCCGAGAAATTTAACCATAATGTCTTTTTTCTGGTTTCTATCGCGTATGCATTACAGCGACGTGATGCCGCATCAACTGGAGGGATTCAAGCTGGCAGATAGAGCCCGTATGAACAATCGATGGGTTCTTGGTGCAATGCTCATCGCCACCGTTTTAGGCACATTCGTCGCTTTTTGGGCGATCTTACACTCGGGATACACGCATAGTCATGTTGTTTTGCAGTTTTTTGGTAGAGAGCCATTTATGCGTTTGCAGCAGTGGCTGACGCTTCCGACATCTACGGATATGGCGGGACTAGGGTTCTTTGTGTACGGCGTGCTGTTTGGTATTTTCCTTATGTTTATGCGAGTCCGGTTTTTATGGTGGTCCTTGCATCCAGCAGGCTATGCGGTGTCCAGTACATGGTCGATGCGCACTTTTTGGTCGCAGTTTATTGTGGCATGGCTCGTCAAATGGCTTATCTTGAAGTATGGCGGGGTCAAGGCGTATCGTAAAGCGGTGCCGTTTTTCTTCGGAATCATTCTCGGAGAGTTTGTCGTCGGCGGTTTCTGGGCAATATTGAGCATTATAGTGAAAAAGCCGATATACACATTCACTGCATGGTGGTAGATTACAGCGAAAAAAATGCTTGAACAGCAATCTGAAAAGGAGGCATTTCGAACAAGATAAACGCAGCGTCAGATGTCCACTGAATCCACACGGCGCGCGGAATATCAGTAAACTTTGGAAACCGCCGCTTTTATTTTTCGTTCCTAAGGTTAGAGACCTCGAATTGTCAGCCTCAGTGTTTCGATTCAGTCTTCTTTAAGTTAGAACGCTAATTGAAACTTGCAACGGAGGCTGTTTCGACTATGAACGGAAAAGGAGTTCTACCAATGTTGGAATCGAAAACATTCCGCTCTGTGGAGGCCAGTCAAACAGTGCACCTGCCCTCCTATCAACAAGAACAGGATTTTCAACTTGCGTCGTTAATGTTGGAATCGGAAAACATCCACGCAATTTCTTCGGATGTGCTACGGTGGCAAAAAATGAACATCTATCGTGAATGTATCGATCGGATGCGTCCCGCTGAAATTACACTAGCGCACGCCGATAGCCAAAGCGAGCCTGTCTGGCACGAATCGCTGGAAATCTGCGGCGCATCCCGCCTGCGCCAATTGATAAAATCCGGAGACGCCACTGCTGTTGAGGCATCACAGCAGTTGGATAGGCAGATTCAGGAGAAGCAAGGGAATTGATGACGATAGCGCTGACGATTCTCGACTTATAGAAGCGCGGCGATTTCTTCCGCTGGATAACTGAGCGCCTCTCCGAGTGTAGGGTGTGGATAAGGGATATTTAGGACATCAAAAACGGTATCATTATGATAGAGGTGTGGCAGGGCGACTTGCATAATATCAGTCGCGTGCGGACCAATGACGTGCAGCCCGATGATTTTGCCAGAGGGACGCTCCGCTACCAGCTTGATAAAACCGTCTGTCTGCCCAATCGCAACGGCTTTACCAATATCCTCCATTGGAGTCTTCACCGTTATTACATTTAGCCCTTTAGCTTCTGCCTCTGATGCTGTAAGCCCCACCGTACCAATTTCAGGATGAGAGAAGATGATGTTCCCGACTAAGCGATAATCTATTTTTTGGTCGCTTACGCCTGCAGCGTGTAAACCAGCAATTTTTCCTTCCATTGAGGCAACGTAGACAAGCGGCATTTTGCCGTTGACATCGCCCACTGCATAGATGTGCGGCACAGATGTTTGCATGTAATCGTTGACCTGAATTGCACCGTGCTCATCTAACTGGACCCCTAACCCCTCCAAGTTTAAACCGTCTATCGCAGGGGCGCGTCCCGTGGTTATCATAATCTCTTTCGCTTCTAATGTGATTTTCCCCCCTTCCCTGAGTACAGCGTGAATTTGCTTGTTTCCTGCTGCCCGATTCACTGATTCAACATCTACCCCTGTGACAATGTTCATCCCATCTCGACGGAGAATGTCCTGCAATTCAAAGCTGATGTCCGCATCCAAACGTGTCAAAATCCGATCGCCCCGCTGAACAATCGTGACTTCAACTCCCATTTTGTGAAATAGATATCCAAGCTCTATCGCAATATACCCGCCCCCAAGCACGACTAGAGACTTTGGCAGTTTCTCCAAATAGAGTGCGCTGTCGCTATCAAGGTACCCCGTTTCTCTTAATCCTGGAAAGGGAGGAACATTGACCACAGAACCGGTCGCAATAACAACTCGATCTGCGGCATAGGTACGGTCACTAACCTGGATAGTATGGGAGTTTGTAAAACGCGCGTTCCCTTCGACTAAATCCACCGGTGCGTTACGAATCGCGTCTCTCCTTGCAGCGAAGAAATCGTCTTCGACCAGCGTTCGGACCCGCTTCTGCACGGTATCCCAATTCACATTTGGCTGCGTGGATGTAATCCCAAAATCGGAACTTTCCTCGATGACACGCTTCACATCAGCGGACGCGAGAAGGGTTTTGGATGGCATACAACCTTCATTCGTACAAAGACTGTACCCGACACGACGCTTTTCGATTAGGAGAATTTTTTCTAATCCTTTTTCCTTAGCAGTTGTCGCCGCGGTGAATCCGGCGCTTCCACTGCCGATAACGATGAGATTGTAATGATGCATATTCGTGTGTCCCATAGCATTATGCACAGATGCTAGAATCCATGCGGATTTGTCAATCTAAAATCTCGTTATGCCCGTTCCTCGTTACTGTCGTCCAAATCCCTTGCAGGTATAAGCGCGAGGCTGTTATCACCGACCGATTCCCATGTACACAAATCCAGCCGCATGTGCCTCGTTGGGGACGAAAAAATTACGTCCGTCAATTAAGACGGAGTTCTTCATCCGCTTGGCTAGCTCCGCTAGATTGAGTGAGTGGTATACTTCCCATGCTGTAACCAGTACTAGGGCGTCCGCTCCATCTGCTAGGCAGTAAACATCTTCCTCAAATTCCACACCCAGTCCTTGTAAGGATTGCTGAGCGTGAGGAATAGCGACTGGATCGTGAGCACGGACATGCGCCCCGCGTTCGATTAGTGCACGGATAATATCCAATGCGGGCGTTTCTCGAACGTCGTCGGTGTTTGGTTTGAAAGCCAACCCCAGTATACCTATTGTGCGACCACGCAGAATCTTAAGGGCGAATTGGAGTTTCTCAACAATCAACTGTCGTTGCCTCCAGTTGACCTCACGAGCAGCTTGAACAATCTGCATGGTGTAGCCATATTCCGCTGCAACGCCCAACAGGGCGGCAGTATCTTTGGGGAAGCAACTGCCTCCCCAGCCGAGCCCCGCTTCGAGGAAACGTTGGCCGATGCGAGTGTCCAACCCAATTCCACGTGATACCTCCGTCACATCCGCCCCTACTTTCTCACAGAGTCCTGCAATTTCATTGATGAAGCTGATTTTGAGCGTAAGGAACGTGTTGGCAGCATACTTAATCATCTCGGCGCTGGTTGGGTCGGTCGTAATTAAAGGTGGTAGGTTGTATCCTTCGGCGCGCGGCAAAAAGCTCGGCGGATCGAAGGTCTGTTCAAGTATTGGGCGATACAGGCGGCGCAGCGCCTCAACGCCTTGCGGATCTTCGACGCCGACGACAATTCGATCGGGATAGAAAGTACCGCGTAAGGCTAAGCCTTCTTGCAAAAACTCCGGATTTGAAGCAAGATGGACATTCGTCTTTACCTTGCGTTCCGAAAGTGCACGAGCGACCACGTGAGCTACCCTGCGATTAGTCCCGATAGGCACGGTAGACTTGACGACTAAAGTATACCTCCGATTGGGTTGGAGCCCTTGAGCAACTTCCCACGCCGCCTCTTCGACGTAGCTCGTGTCCGCCTCCCCATTCTGTTTGGGAGGTGTGCCGACTGCAATCATAATGATGTCCGCGCTCCCTACAGCATCTGGCACGCTATCCGTGAAGGAAATATTGTGGCTGACCTGATCTAGAAGTATCTGGACTCCTGGTTCGTGGATGGGACTTTTTCCACGACGTAAAGACTTTAATTTCTGCGGGTCTACATCTACCCCTACGACCTCGTGGGTTAGGTATGCCATCGCTACACACGTCGTTAGACCTACGTAGCCGGTGCCGATGATTGCAACTCTCATCAAGTAATACCTCAGTAGTTTCGTGTGCGGAATTGGACCGTAAATCTACTTAGCATCTACACCCTCACCCTTCACACGTTCATAGATTTCCAAATAGGACTGGGCGATATTTTTCCAGTCGTACCGATGCACCTGCAAAGTGCTAGCTTTACCCATCGTGCAGCGACGTTCGTCATCGACAATTAGTTCGGTCAAGTTTTTCGCTAGCGCATCGACATCACCAGCGGTAAAGAGATAGCCGTTCGTTCCAACTTTGACGAGATCTTCAACCCCTTGCACCCGGCTAGCAACAACAGGTAGACCTGACCCCATTGCCTCCAGCACAGCAAGCGGCATCCCTTCAGCGAGCGAGCAGAGTGCAAAAATATCCGCACCCTGATATTTTCGAGGGAGTTCCGAATACGGAACCGATCCGGTGAAATGGACTTTGTGAATGACACCTAATTCCTTTGCCAATTTCACGAGATCCGAACCGCAGGGACCATCTCCAACAATTTCGACTACGAAATCACGAGTTGTGCTCTGAATGACTTGAGGAAGTGCACGGATTAGGAGTTGAACATCTTTCCGCGGGATGAGTCGTCCGACTGTCAAGATGCGTACACGATCGGGGTGCGTTTCGCGCGGAGGTGTCGAGAATCGGCTCAATTCTAGTCCATCTGGGATCGTCTGGATATTTATATGCGGCTCCGTGTGGAGCGCTAAATCTCGCAAGCCGTCGCTGCACGCAACCACAGCAGCAGCATTACCCCAGATTGCTCTAATCACGGGGGTAAGTAAGCCGTACAATAGACGATAATAAGGCGGATCAGGATTTCGGCTGGGAATATCACGTCCTCCGAGAAATACGATGTATGGGATACCGTATACCTTTTGCAGTAGATACGGACCGCCTCCCGACGGAATCCCAAAAAAGACTTGAATTATCTCCGGCTGAAAGCGTTTAATGCACTTGAAACCGTAAATACTTGAACTGATTGCGTAAGTCAGCATCTCATGGACGCCGCAAGTGTCCTTGCTTTTGCGCATCGTAGGAACGCGATAGACACGAAATCCCTCAATCGCTTCCTCTTTCGGCAAATCTCGATATCGAGAAGTAATCAGCCGCACCTCATGTCCGGCTTCAACAAACTGTTTGCCGAGGAAATAAGTGACCCATCCACCACCACCGCCGACTGGCGGGAATTCATAGTTGAACATGAGAATACGCATGGTTAAACATCAGCCGTCGGGAATAAGAGATGCGCTAAAAAAAAATGAGATTATCATACCGACCCGGTATCTCTCGCAACCAAAAGTGTAACAGAAATCCCGCTAGAGATCAACAAATTTTGCGATAGCGCCGTATGCTTTCCCACTTGACACCAATACCTCTCCATGCTAAACTAGCTTCTCGCCGCAGTCAAGGCGGACAATGAATCTGTTGGAGGAAGAAAAACGGGTGGGCAGGAAACAGTTATATCTAGTTGGGGGCGTTGCGGGGCTTATCTTGGTTCTTCTCACCGCGTCGATCAGTTATTATCGCGTCAAGTTTAAGCGGACCGAAACCGAACTGTTCACAGAGCAGGCAAATTTAGCTGCCTGCCGGGAGAAGTCTGAGGACCTTCAACGCAATTTGAAGAAAACCCAGCGTGACCTCGAAGCGAAAAAATACCGGATCAAGATAATGGAAGGTACAATCACCGAAGTCCAGCAAGACGTGACCAAACTGAGCAAAGCTAAAGCCCAGGTGGAAGCCGAAAAGCAGAAACTCCTCAAAGAAAAAAGGCAGAGAGAAGAAGAGTATCAAGATCTTGTTGACAGCCTGCACCAAGAGATTGAAAATAAAGAAATCATGATTACTGAGCTTCGGGGAAAGCTGACCGTGAACCTGATGGATAAAATTTTGTTTGACTCTGGGGAAGCAAGGATTAAGACTGAGGGCAAGCAGGTCTTGGACAAGATTTCAGAGACGTTCTTAAACCGCTATCCGGATCGAGAGATTCGAGTAGAAGGGCACACGGACAATCGCGCATTCAGGGGATCTCTCTTAGGGAATTGGGATTTATCAACTGCGCGAGCAATTTCAGCAGTGCGCTACTTGCAAGAACACGCAGGGGTGGATGCAACCCGTTTGGCGGCTGCCGGATACGCCCACTACCACCCAATCGATACAAACAACACCTCGGCGGGCAGAGCGAGAAACCGTCGAATCGAGATAGTTGTGATGCCACCAAAGACGGAAGGCACACAAGAGTAGAGCGCGATGTCTATCTTCTGATGAATTCAGATTACACAACGCTCTGCGGACTAAGGAAGTTCTATGGATTTCGTTAGCAAAGTTCACGAGATTGGATCTCTATTGGAGAAACACAGCGCATTTCGAAGCGACTGTCTGAATCTTATCGCGTCTGAAAATACGCCGAGCCCATTGGTTGAGAGATTACTTTCCGAGGAACTGAATCGCCGCTACGGCTACTATACTGGTATCGACTTACACCAGCGTGCGTACCGGGGAAATCGCTTTATCGTGCAAATCGAGGAGGCAGCCCATGAATTGGCAAAGCAACTTTTCGGCGCGGCATATGTTGATCTGCGTCCATTGTCTGGGAACATTGCTGGGATTGCAGCTGCATTTGCGCTGGGGAGCCCTGGCGATAGCGCCTTGGAAGTTCACAATGCACATCGTTATGCGCACAAATTGGCTTCCTCTTTCTTGAAAGTAGAGCTCCAATCCATCTCGATTCCTTGGGATGGGCTTACGTACAACATCGACCTCGATCGGACGGTCTCTCTCATCCAACAGCATAGTCCTAAACTCGTCATCATTGGGTCTGCGCTGTTTCTCTTTCCTCAACCGGTACGGGAACTTAAAGCGGCAATGCGCAAATACAGTCCGGATTCATACCTGATTTATGACGCTGCGCATGTCATGGGATTGATTGCCGGTGGGCGGTTTCAATCTCCGTTAAATGAGGGCGCGGACGTTGTTGTTACCAGCACGCATAAAACCCTCGCTGGACCGCAAGGCGGCATGATTTTGACCAACGATAAATCTATCGCAGAGCGAATTGGATCAGCGATAGCTCCCTTGCTGATAGCGAATCATCACCTCGGTCGCTTGCCTGCACTTGCGGCAACATTTCTGGAGTGGCTGACTTTCGGAGACGCTCAGGCGACTGCAATCATTGATAATGCCAAAGCGTTGGGCAAAGCTTTGGAGGAACGCGGACTTCGTCTTGTGGGGGCAGCGCTTGGGTACACAGAATCACATACGCTCCTCCCGATTGTCGATGAATTTGGTGAGGGAAAAGCATTAGCTGGGCAGCTTGAGGCGTGTCATATCATCGTTGGATCCGCCGACATTCCTGCGGAATTAGGAACGCACGGATTACGCATTGGTGTACAGGAGGTTACACGTTATGGTATGACCCCGGCAGATGCGCCGGAGATTGCTGATTGCATTTTCAATGCGCTTCGTGGGTACAATCTCGAAGATGTGAAGCGCAGAGTAATCGCGTTGGCTCACAGATTTAATCGGATTAGATTTACGCTGGACGATTTTCTTGAGCCGTGAATATGACGAAAACCGTGTACCTTGCCACCGTAGGAACTACCGTTCGGAACGGTAATCCGGAATCTGTCGTCCCCCGCGCGCAGGGAGAACAGAAGAGACCAAAAACCTTCGCTACGTTCCACTAGAACCTTGTCATCAGGGAAATTCTATTGCTATTTCCGAGTTCATCGTTGCCAAGAAAAGCATAATCAACGGAAAAAGCTGCGCCTGTCAAGAAAGATAGACGGAATCCGGCGCCCGCTGTTATCAGCCGGATAGTATTCACACCGTTGCGCTCTTGCACGCCGATTCTAAGCGAGAGCAGGTCCGCGAAGATGTACTCGGCGCCGAAGTGCATCTCAAAAGCGTAAAGGCTATCGGTATCGGCTGCCAACAAAACGCGGCTATTCAATGGCACGATGTCTTGACCGAAAGAAACGCCGATCTTAAGATTGGGATTGATTGTATCCGTGTTCGCGGCTTGATCCGGATGTTCAGGCGGGTTGTTCCAGTATAATTTCGTCTTGAAGAAATCTTGCGCGACAACGCCGATCGAAAATCGACTAGAGCGTTGGAGATCCGTTGTCCAGAGGAGGCTGACATCCCCTCCAACACCGATTGCATTTCTGTTTGCTAATGCGGAAATGTAGATTAGCTTGGCGTTGCCGCCGACGAGTAAATCTATTCGCTTCGACGATAGGTTAAACCCGGTTCGTCTCCCGTAGGAAAGTAAGAAAGCGTTGTTGGTGTTACTAAAAGTCCCTCTAATTTCGGGACGATTGGTTGGGCCTATGGATCGCGAAGCCACTCGTAAGCTCGTAATGGGAATATCGTCAATACCGACACGCAACCAGCTAAGTCCGATGGATTCATTTGTGCCGATTGGATGAATGTAGTTAACGAAATCGTAGCTATCTAATTCACCGAGGCTGGAGTGCATAAAAGCGATTTCAGAGTGGCGCAGGCTCCCAAGTCCTGCAGGATTCCAGTAAGCCGCGGTAGAATCGTCAGCGATTGCAGCGAAGCTGCCGCCCATGCCCAGCGGTCGGGCGCCCACACCGAGTGTCAAGAAATCGCCCGCATATTTGCTTGCCGACTCGGCGACTGTGCAACTCAAGAGTGTAACCAAAATAATAATGATGCTGAGACGCGGAACTAAGCGCAGTTCGTGTTGCTTACCGCGTAGTTTATGGTCTGTTGATTCTTCAAACGGATGTTTCATAAGTAAAACACTTCTCTTTTCAGTCACCAGTTGCCAATTCAAAGGATTCTAGCTCAAATCCGACTTCAACGGTTACACCAGCACGAGTCTGAGATTGAGTGAATTTAATAATACCAACGTCCGGTGCGAGCCACTTCTGGGCGATTGTTGTATCTAGATCTTGCTCAAAAATGCTCCACTTGAACGTCTCCTGCACTTGAAAAACGTGTTCAAACGTGCCCGCAGGAACAGTTACCGTTTCCTCAGATATGACCTCAAATTGATCGTTCCCGCCACCAATTGGAAACAATTCGCCGGTCAATCTTGCCTCAAAATTTGTTCTCCATCTGTTGCCCGGAATCAGTGGAAAGTTGTAGAGCGGCAGGAATGGAACGAAGAGAATTGTATCTGGTCCGCCCGATGTAACATTTTGAGCATGCTGAACAATCCCTTGGAAATTCCCACTTTCGTCAATCTGTCTGCCAAGATAGGAGAAGTTGCTAATGCCTTCGAGATCTTCATCAGTGCTATATTTTTCAAGCACATAACTCTTGATGGGTTCGCTGTCTTGCAGATGAATCTGGATGGTATCAACAATCTCAAAAATCACCGTGTTCCCTTCACCATCACGATACCGCCATACATTTCCGACCGCGAGCGGGTAGTAATCACCGGGGCGCGTCCGCCACACTTGGATATCAATGGTGCTTGTTGTTGATTTTTCTCCATCGCTAACCTTGACTTCGATCTGGTATTTTCGTTCCCGCTCTGGAGCGGTCCAAGCGGCACCGGAAGCATCACCGTTGATGTCACCCCCTGCTGCATCCCAGCTGACGGTGAGCTTATGCCCCTCAATGTCGCGGGCATCAAGTGTAATGCGAACTTGCGCCCCGGGTTCAACAATGTCAGATTCTGCCTCAAAGATAACGATCCTCGGAGCGAAATTTCCTCCATATCTATCGACACCATCATCGCCGCAGGCGGATATCAGAAGGAAAGGCGCCATCAGAAACAGGAAAAATTGACTAAATCGATTCGGAAACAACATTGTCTGTCTTCTTGCTCACGTATTAACAGATTTCGCGGGAACGACCGGATGTATCGCCTTGATGATACAGTTAGTCGTTAGAACGTCCACAAAAAATCGGATGATTACAGTCAAAAATCAGAATTCCTGTTTTTTTCCGAAAATTACTCCATTTTAAACTAACGACGCATCAGGAAGAAGTCGTCATCGTCTCCAACATGCAAGAAATGGGGCGACGGCTAACTTCATCTCAAACATAACCTATCTGCTCCTCTTTTGTCAAGTGTTTTATTGATTCGGCTGGCCTATATCAGAGTACGGGACGGTTATAGGTAAACTTTCAGGCGCAGCGTTGCCGCTGTGCGCCGATTACAAATATGGTATACTTAACAAAGTTGTGATTTGTGCTGTTTCGGCACGTTCTTGGGGAGATCGAATGAAAGGAAGGGGTTGATATGAAACACGGAATTCAAAACGCTATAGTTTCCTTCAGGATAGGTAAGAGCCAGTGGGGATCGGACAAAGGCTTTCGGGCGCTTGTTGCGTTATTTGAAAAGTACAAGGGACTTACCGATGAGGTCACATTCATTACCTCGGAAACTCACGTTCCACTTGCTTTAGAGACGATAGAGGAACATGTATCTATACTGACTGAACGCATGGCGCAACTGCGACCGATGGGCTACAAAACTGGTATCAACATCCTCGCTACTATAGGTCATCACAACGAAGATTTGCCGAACTCTCTTTCTGCCGATTATACGCGCATGACTGATATGAATGGCAACATCTGCTGGGGGTCATTTTGCCCCAACGATGAAGGCATGAGAACTTATATCAAGCAGCTTTACACAATCGTAACTGGCGCCCAGCCCGACTATATCTGGATAGACGACGATGTACGATTTGGACATATGCCCATCGGTTACGGCTGCTTTTGTGATAATTGTCTTCTCATATTTGAAGAAGAGTTTGGGGGCAAGTATACGAGGGGCACACTTAAAGATGCCTTTAACACCGGTTCTACCGAGCAAAAACTGGAGGTGCGTATGGCGTGGCTGCAACATAATCGTAATACCATCGCCCGCCTCTTTGAATTGATAGAACACACGGTGCATCGTTTGAAGCCTGATTTGCCACTTGGGTTTATGACTGGAGATCGCTTCCTTGAGGGGTATGACTTTCATCGGTGGGCTGAAATTTTGTCCGGCAACAGCAAGTCCGAAGTAATGTGGCGACCGGGGGGTGGCTTTTATTCCGATGATAACATGAGAGGGCTTGCCGGGAAGTCCCATGACGCTGGGAGACAGGTCTCGATGCTTCCAGACAGCGTAATGTCAATACAATCCGAGATAGAGAACTTTCCGTATCAACGGCTGCAAAAAAGCGCGGCGACGACAGCGCTGGAAGCCGCGTCGCATATCGCAGCAGGTTGTACGGGTGCTGCCTTCAATGTGTTATCTCAACATGATGAACCGCTTGATGAATACGAGCCGCTCTTAGCGAAACTTTGGGAAACAAGGACTTTTTATGATCTACTGGTAAGGCATTTCAGAAGAGAAAAGCCGATGGGGATTTATACCGGCTGGGGAAAGGATGTTTTTGCGGCGAGCAACATCGCGGAAGGCGATTGGTTTGCCGGAAATATCTTAAGCAGCTGCGCGTACCATGCAGATGGAATGCTAGAAATTGGGTTGCCCGCAGCCTATTCACCCGAATTTGCTTGCGTAACCGCACTGTCCGGCGACACTGTGTTAGCTATGAAAGACGAGCAACTGTTAAAAATGCTAGCTTCGGGGGTATACATGGACGCGGATGCCCTGATGTGCCTAAACGAAATGGGGTACGGCGAATTCACCGGCTTTGAGGTTGAGCGTTTCCTGAATGAAGATTGTATCGAAGAATTCACGGATCATCTTCTCAACGCGCGTTTTGCTGGACGCAGGCGAGATGCGAGGCAGTCGTTCTTAGTGTGGCTGTCCCCGGCTGCTGTGCTTAAACCGGTCGGGGAAAATGCGGAGGTCTTGGCGCGAATCGTTGATTATACCGGGCGGGAAGTCGCTGCCTGTTGTATGGGCGTATTCGAAAACCAGCTAGGCGGAAGAATATGTGTTGCGGGGTATTATCCCTGGAAGTTTTTGCAGAACGGTTCGAAATCATCTCAGCTCAAATACCTAATGCGCTGGCTGTCAAAGGATACTCTTGCTGCTTATGTTAGTTCCTTTCACAAGATTAATATGTGGGTCAGAACACCTGAAGAAAATGGACTTGCACTGGCGATCACCAATTCATGTCTCGACCGGGCAGAGGATGTCACGCTCATGCTTCGTACAACGTTGAAGGAGATAAGCATGTTCGACATGCGCTGTGCTGAGACTCTAATTCGCTATTGTGGAGCGGATGGACCGTATCGCAAATTTGTCTTGCCCGCTGTCGAATCTTGGGACATGAAGCTCGTGGTTGCGTAATGGAGAGTTGTGAATCACAAAAAACACATGTAGTTGCCCTGGCATTTAGGCTTACTTTTTGTTAGAAGCCACACCCAAGTCTGGTATGATTGAATCGAGATCTGGGCTCATAGGCAGAATCTTGGACGTAAGAAAACAGCTCTGGGATTAGGGATCATAGTCGTAATTTTAAAGGGGAGAACTTCAGGTTGACAGCATTCGCTCTTGAGCTTCGCGGCATCACCAAGGCATTTGGAAAGAACCTCGCCGTCGATCGGGTGGACTTTACGTTGCGCCGGGGTGAGGTTCATACGGTACTGGGTGAAAATGGAGCGGGTAAGTCGACACTCATGAACGCAATTTTCGGCTTGTGCCGACCCGATGCAGGAGAGATTTGGATTGATGGAAAATCTGTCCTCATTGATTCGCCCAACACAGCAATCGCACACGGGATTGGCATGGTACACCAACACTTTACGTTGGTTCCCACGTTGAGCGTTGCGGAAAACATTGCGCATAGTTTGAGAGGCGGTAAATTCCGCTTACGGCGGCGAGTAGTCGAGGAACTGGTGCACGAACTTTCCCAGCGTTACGGATTTTTGATCGATCCACGCGCTAAAATTTGGCAATTGTCGGTGGGGCTGCAACAACGTGTCGAGATTCTCAAGGCGCTTGTCAATCCAGCTCTTGCCGTTCTGGGGGAGGCAGCGAGTAACACTTCCTCTAAGTCGCGAATCCTAGTCCTCGACGAGCCGACTGCTGTGCTATCCCCCCAAGAAGCGAACGAACTCTTTTCTGTCCTGCGCCGCCTCAAGACCGAAGGGCACTCGACAATCTTCATCAGCCACAAGCTCAAAGAGGTCATGGAGATCAGTGATCGAATCACCGTGTTGCGACGCGGCAAACGGGTCGTGACGACAGATGTGGCAGATGCATCCCCGCGTGCGCTGGCGCAGCACATGGTCGGGCATGACCTGCCGCAGATTAAGCGTGAACCCCATGTTTCGGGGGACGCATATCTTCAAATCCGAGACTTGACTGTCGTTGGGCATCGAGTTCAGATTGCTGTTGATGGTTGCTCACTTGAGGTGAGAGCGGGTGAGATTGTTGGAATCGCCGGTGTTGACGGCAACGGACAGATGGAACTCGCAGAGGCGATAATGGGGCTGCGGAAGTCACGTAGCGGCGGCATCTGTTTCAAGGGGCGATCAGTAGCGAACTTGCCGTCAAATCAGATTCGCCTACTGAAATATGGATATGTCCCTGAGGATCGCCAGACCGCTGGACTTATTCTCAATTTCACAATCGCGGAAAACCTGATTCTCAACATCCAGCAGCTCGGCAACTATCGACGCAAGCCATTGAACGGTTCAAAATCACTCAAGGGCTGGAGCCCGTTCTTGGATCGAAAACGCATCAATGCCGACGCCGATGAGCTAATCCGGCGATATGACGTGCGGACGACCGATCGGAACACATTAGTCAAATCTTTATCGGGCGGGAATCAACAGAAGGTCCTCATTGCTCGGGAACTCTCACAAGCGCCGGAATTGCTTCTTGCGGTCAATCCAACGCGCGGTCTGGATATCAGTGCGGCGGACTATGTGCAGCAGCAACTTCTTGAGCAGCGGCGGAATAACCGCGCTGTATTACTCATCTCGACAGAGTTAGACGAGGTGTTGGCTTTGAGCGACCGAATCCTTGTTATGTACGACGGCAAACTGACGGATGCGACACAGTTTCGAGATGAGCGACCTAAAATCGGGCTCTTGATGACTGGAGAGATGGGTGGCTGATGAATTCACGGCCGCTAGAGAACCACTTGACACCGAAGGGATGAACATCTTAAAATTACAAGTACCCAAAGATTGGAGAAAAACTGTATTAGTCAAGGAAATGCTGGACACTGTTGACTATTTCTCGCTTGGTCTAGATTTCCAAATTCAGACCAGCGGTTGGATTTAGCACGAGTGCAATGCACACGACCCCCTCTAGCTCCCCCTTAGCAAGGGGGAGGATTCTCCGATGGAAGCGACAACGTGTGCAAACCATCTTCATGACAAATGCAAGATTGGAGAAAAACCGATGAAACGAACGAACAGGTGTATATTTGTCTTTTCGACCTTCCTTCTCCTTCAGTCGTCTTTCGCGACGCTATCTTTCGCTCAAGCGCCTCCTAAGGATGTGCAGCGGATTACGGTCGCCGATCTCAAAGCTCGATTGGATGCAGGGGATGAGGTGGCGATTGTGGATGTCCGTATCAAAGGAGCTTTCGATAACGGTCATCTTCCAAAGGCCATCTCCATGCCGATTTCCGATATACCTGAGAGGCATCAGGAACTCAAGCAGCATCCGCTGCTCGTTCTATACTGAAGCTGACCGGCTGAAGCCACAAGTGTCCGTGCGGCACGTACGCTAATTGATAAATTCGGCTTCAAGAGGGAGAATGTGGCGGTGCTATTGGGTGGTTTTTACGCATGGCAGCAGGCGGGGCACCCCGTCGAAAAAACTTCGTCTGTCCGCCCAAAAGCAAAGCGCCTAATGCTCTGGGCACGAGTCAAGCTAGGTGGTTGACTTGCCACTCCAAACCGTGATGTGCTACTTGACAATCGCCATCCTTCGCGTAGCGGAATAATCGACGGCGGACAGGTGATAGCAGTAGATTCCACTCGGTACCTGCTCGCCCAAGTTGTTTCGACCGTCCCAATAGGCGGCACGAGAACGGCTATGATAGTAACCCTCTGGCTGGAACCCTAACGACATCGTCCGTATCCGATTCCCAGTCGCATCGTATATTGATACCGTCACATCACCCGCCTCTGAAAGATGATACAGAATCCACGTCTCAAGGTTGAACGGGTTCGGATAGTTCTGTAACAAAACGCTCTCCTTCGGTACCCCAACGCTATCAAGTATTACCGGCAGTACCGCGTTTAGGAGGGCATCGGGTGTTACCGCGAAAGTGAAAGTCTCCGATGCCATTTCACCCGTTGTGTCAGTAACGGTAACTTCTAAGGCATCGCCAGCGTGTACCACGCTCTGGCGAGCGAGATTCGCGGTGGCTGCGGCGAAGTAGCCATCTCGAATACGACCTGCCATGATGTTACCCGTCGTCAAGTTTCGTACCGTGACGAAATAACCGTCAAGGTTTCGATTGCTTTCTAAGTGCCCGCTGACAACGAACGCCCAAGTGTCGGTGTCCAACGTTGGGTTCGGCGCTGCTGCGACTTTTGGATAATTTGTCCACGCCGTCCCAACAAAGGAGACCTCTTGGGCTTATGAGAGGTTGACGATGTAACCTTTTGCGCCTTCAATTGCAAATCCGTCGTCGGGTGCCTCGGGCGTCCAACCGACAAATCGTTGGTTGACGGCGTCGAGGGTAATGACCGCTGTTGCACCGACCATATCTGCCAATGACCGAGCGTTTATTGGTGTGTCGGGTTTCAGAGGAACGGAGAGCATGTTGAGCCCCTGAGTTAGGGACGCGATGTAAACGGAGGCCCTATCTTCTTCTGCTAGCAATAAATTACGAAGGTACTTCCATCCTGTTGGCGCAAGCCTAAGATTCTTTACCCTCCTGTCGACAACCAATAGCCGTTGTGCATGTGCCAAAGGCACCCACGGCGCGTCTCTGTGGAATATCGCTTGTGCTTGCCGGTAAAGTTCAGTTCGTTCCGCGCGATCAGTGCTGATTCTGGCTCGATCTAGGACATCCTGCATCTCATCGCTCCGATAGAAGGCGATATTAAACGCGGGCTTCTCAGCGTAAGTCTTGCTCAACAGATAGTAGAAAAAGCTGTCCGGATCGCCATCGGAGACAATCCACCCTAACATCGCCATATCATGCTCGCCATTTTCGGTCTTCTCAAGGTATGTCCCCCAGTCGTAAGTTACGATTGTCGTCTCGACCCCAACCTCCCGGAGGTCGGATTGGAGCGCTTCTGCAAGCGCCATTCCGTCTGGAATGTACGGACGCGGGACCGGCAATGCCCAGAGTGTTGTCTCAAACCCGTCGGGAAAGCCCGCCTCAACGAGAAGTTGCTTCGCCAGTTCCGGATTGTGTTCGTAATCTTCAATAGTATCGTCGTAACTCCAGAGTGTAGGCGGTATCGGATTCTCTGCCGGAATGGCTGTGCCTTGATACAGGCGGTCAATAATATGGCGTGGTTTATGGCAAGCCTTATCTTCAACGGTGTAGGTCCTTGTAGGAGCGATTTCCCGGTCGGGACCTATTGTTTGCATAAGTCCTAAACAATAATCCTCAATTCTAAAAAAAGCCTTCAGTGCCAAACCGAATCGTCGAACTTTGTCATGATGGCGGGCAGGCGGGTCTCGGTGTCGGCTCAAAACTCTGGGATATTGATGACCGCTTCAAAGCGTGAATTTCGCTCGTCAAAACGGTAGCTGTACCTCGCGCCCATATCCAGTGGGAATAACAGGTGGAAATCGAAGGTAAGCTCGGCACCCGCCGTTTGGTAGGTGGTGCGCTGAGAGCCGTCCTTTCCCAAGCCGAAATCGTAAAAAAAGTTGGACTTGACACGCTGGACGTACACCAACGCCCCCAAGTTCCAGTCCGGGTAGAACAGCGGCAATGCATAGTTGGCTGACCCCTGATAAAAGTGGCGATGGAAGTGGTAGTCGTAGCCGCGGACAAAGACCTGTTCGCTCGCAAAACGGTAGAGATTGGCATCATCTTGCCACTCGTAAGTACCCTTCAGCCGCAGGCTGTGGTGAGCCCAGAGACCGGGAAAGGTCAACCCCAGCCGGCCTGACAGCAAGGTGACGTCGTGGTCGCCCGGAAAAGGGGTGTGGCGGTAGGTCAGTTGCAAGCTCTGGCTCCAGGCGGGAGCCAGGTCGCGCTTTGCCTTGTGGCGCGACCGAGATAAGGCGAGCTGGTAGGACAGCGGCGCAAAACGTCCGTTCAGCTTTTCCTCGAACAAGGCGCTTGAATCGGGATGGTTTGGGTCGTCCTCGTCGGTGATATCGGTCAACTTTGCCGTTACGCTCAAATTGGCGGAAGAACTCCAGGGGCCACGGGATAAATTCAAGGGCACTTCGACGCTGGCATGCAGACTCTTTTCGGTCCACTTGTCAGTGACTTCCTTTATGTCAGAGTCATATTTGGTGTCATCTTCCTCTTCGATCTCGTAGACTCCGATCCGCTTGCCCCAGCGTCCACCCACGCTGAAAATGGGATACCACGCCGACAAGCTGAAATCCCCCAAGACGCTGAAGGCGTGCTCGTTGCTATTGTATTCGACCCCGCTGCTCAGGCTGCTGAGATCGAGCAAATCGCTCGATGTGAGTTTGAGGGAGTGGTTTGCCCCGTCTGTCCGAGGAGCCCAGCTGTGGATCTTGAGCAGATGGCCTAGTGGTCGATAGCGGCGTACCGGGTAGACCTGCTGCGGGATGTCCGCCAACACGCTGCCGCCTTGCTCTTGGTCGATCAGTGGTTCGTAATAGCGTACACGGCGATCCACGACCTGCTCGATCGGTGTCCAGGTCGCCGGGTCTAGGGGCATGACCGCGATGCGGTAGCCATCAAGCGTGTATTCCTCGAACAGGAGCGAATCGCCGTCCACGGACACATGGGTGGCAGCCAGCGGTCGAGAGGTCACCTGGTAGTGTGCCCCGCTCGATAGGTGGACAGCGTGGATATTGTCGATACCCGAATAGGGCGAGTCGAAAAGCAGGTAGGAACCCCAGAAAATCGGCCAGCCAATCTCGTCGTGGGTGTGCGGCAACACAATCTGCCCCTCGCCATCGACAGCATCAATGCGCTCAAGCGCGTTGCCGCGTGCGTCCTGCCGCACGACAGCGATATGGCACCCGTCCTCCGACCACGCCGGCGTGCGCCAATACACCCCGTCGGGGGCTGGGAAACGCGCCTGCTCCACGCCACTGGCTGTTTCCAACAGCACCAAGTTGCAGCGCCGGTCCGGTCCGAATCCAATGGCGGCGAGGCGTGTGCCATCGGGCGAAGGAGCGGGCGCGAACAACTTGGCTTTGTGGGTGAGTCGGCGGATCCGGCCGCTGGCAATGTCCAGCACCACCACGTCAGAATAGTCGCGACGGCCCCAGCGCACATCCGGGATAAAACGGTTCCAAGCTATTTTGCCGCCGGCTGCGCGAATACCACCCAGGGGTGAGTAGAAGCGCACGCGCTCCTCGCGGCCGTCGGGATACAGCCGTATCAGCGTCGCCGGGTCAGCCAAGCCGCTCTTGCTCGCCAGCACGCTGCCGTCTGCCAGGTAATGCGGATATTTGTAGTTAGTCCATACGCCCGACTGGCTCTGCCCGGCGAGCACCCGCAACGGCGTTGTGTGCAGGTCTTTTTGCTGCGCCTGCCATAGCTCGGTCAACTCGTTCATCGTCCGCTCGTAGGTTTGGGAGGTGCTGGCACCGGTGTGTTTCTTGAGCGCACTGTTGAAAGCGAAAGGATGGAACGCCCGGTTGGCGAAACTGCCCATCACCTTGTCCCACATCTCCGGACCGTAGCGGCGCTTGACGTAGGTCGTCATAAAATACCCCAGCGTGTAGTGGTCGGGATACCAGTCGCGATACGATAGGTGGTAGGCTTTGGGGTAGGAATAGCGCCGTCCCGCCAGAAGCGGGGCACGAATGCCCAGATCGAACTGGGGCATGCGCCCACGCCCGCTCTCGCTCAGCGCCGTCTCGATCCCCACCGCATCCCCCTCCGAAGACCACTTCGGTTCCAACAGACCACCCACCAGGGACTCGCCTGTTTCGCCCGACAGCGCCCACCACAAGCGGATAAAGCCCCGGCGCATGCGGTCGGTCTGCACCACGTGGCGCATCTCGTGGAGCGCCAGCAATTGTAACCACTCGCCGGGTAAGTTGCCAACGTTCTGGTCCGGGGTGGTTGACCACAAGCTGCGACGCGGCGCCAAGCCGACAAAACCGTTAGACACGGTCGTTTGGTTGGTCAGGACCACCTCCAGTGGTTTTTGCGGTCCCCGCAGCGTTTTGGAGACGGGGCCGTAGGTGTGTTCGAGCGTATTGGCTAACCGCTGAGCGTCGTTGGTGATCTCCTCGGGGAAAATGATCGTGAATCGATCTGATTGGATCTGTCGCCAATCCACGCCGGGCGGTGTTTGCCCTGACAAAAAGTCTTGCTGCGCGAACGATGTGCCGGCGATTAGCACCGCCAGCGCGATTGCTACTAGCATCTTGGTTATCATCTTAGGCATCATACTTGCTCCCTCTATGATGATGCTTATGGTTGATGAAACCTCCCGCTACGTCCTCTGCCCGGCACAGTTGGAGCGGGCGAAACAGTAGGGGTATAGTGATTGCGACTAAGAATTACACATCACCGTTCAATCTTGCGGCGATCAAAAAGGGTTTTCAACCCCAAAACTAGTGAAGACTATCGCACTCACTATTCGTTTGCTTGATCCTTCGCTATTCGCTCAGTTGATCCCTTATCAGGGGGTATCTGAATGTGTTGGCTTTAGTCTTTGCTACACGACTCCATTATGACAAGAAGTCGGGGCTTTGTCAAGTGTTTGGAAACTCTACCAGGGGTATACAATAGAATTCCGCAAAACCGCACACCATTAGATTTGGGGCACATCAAGTTTAGAAATGACACTCTTTAGGGTAATCGCACCTAATTCTAGAGAATCTTCGATCGTCAAATCACCAATTTCCTCTCTTCTCTTTGCATTCTAACTCGTTGCACATCCGGTCTAGAGTGAGGCAACCACGAAGACTCACCTACACCCAATAATAAGATTCAATTGCCCTGTTCTTTTCGCTTGTTCAGCGTGGATTTGTGTGCTAGAATTGCCGACATCTCGATCGATTTGGCTTCAGTGGTGCTGACTATGAAACGTTGGGTTTCACTGTGGTTGTGGGGTTTTAATGGGAATTGACCTCTGAAATCGTATTGTTAATGATAGACGTTACAGATTGTATCCGTTCGACCCAAGCTACGCGCTGTAGAAATTGTCATCGTTTGTGGCGGTGTATGTTTGAAATCTGCATCAACACATGAAAATACTACCACCATATCCTACCGTGCCCTGATTATCGGCGCGCTCCTCATCCCGATTAATCTCTACTGGCTGACGCTTGCCGAAACTATTTACCAACTTTTTTTTCGACACTGTTCACTCTTTTTTACAACGTTACGTTTACCCTCTTCTTGCTACTGGTGCTCAACGCCTTCCTCAACAAATACGTCCCCAGCGCTGCCCTTCAGCCCGTTGAACTCCTTATCATCTATGTGATGACAGCCATTGCGACCGGCATTTTTGGTCATGACCTGTTGCTCGTGATGGTTCAACACCTAACGAGCTTCTGGTTCGTGACGCCAGAAAACGAATGGATGACGCTTTTCGGCAGTCACGTACCGGAGTGGGCAACCGTCTACGACGCGACTGCGCTGCAAGGATACCATCAAGGGGAAACGACGCTCTATATTTCAGAACATTTCAAGCCCTGGTTAATCCCCGCGTTAGCTTGGGGCGGCTTCCTGATAGTTCTCTTCTTCGTCATTGCGTGTATCAATGTCATTATCCGAAAACAGTGGACAGAAAATGAAAAATTAGCCTATCCTGTCATCCAACTGCCGATGGAGATGGCGAAGGGCGGGACCGGGTTGCTTTCGAATCGAATGTTGTGGCTCGGATTCGGGCTCGCGGGTACATTTGACCTTATGAACGGGCTTCACGGGTTGTTGCCCGCCGCGCCCAATTTCGCGCCCATCTACAATCTCGGCAGGTTCTTTGCCGAAAAGCCGTGGAACGCCGTCGGTTGGCTGCCGTTGGCGGTCTATCCCTTCGTGGTCGGGATGGCTTATTTCCTGCCGTTGAATCTAGCGTTTTCAGCTTGGTTTTTCCACCTTGTGTGGAAAGCAGACTTAGTGTATCGAAATGCGGTGGGAATCTGGGCAACGCCAGGTCCGTTCCGAAGTTATCAGACAGCGGGCGCATGGATAATCTTGGCAATTCTGCCGTTATGGTCTGCCCGAACGCACTTGAAGCAGGTGTTCACGGAGATTGTCCACGGCAAGAGCCCTGAAACTGCCGCCAGCGAGCCTATGAGCTACCGATCTGCACTCATCGGCATCGTCCTCGGTGTCGTCGCTCTGGTCGTGTTCCTCGGATACGCCGGCATGTCCGCTTGGGTCGTCTTGCTTTTTCTGCTCGTATACATTCTCTATGCAGTGGCTATTGCCCGCATTCGCGCAGAGATTGGACCGCCCGCACACGATGCCGAGTTCATGGGCCCTAATCAGATGCTCTTGAACGTATTTGGCTCACGCCGTATCGGCGTCACGAATATCGCGATGTTCAGCCATCTGTTCTGGATGTGCCGTGCATATCGTTCCCATCCGGTCGGTCATCAGATTGAAGGCTTTAAGATGGCGCAACTGCTCAACGCGCCTAGCCGTCATTTCCTGATTGCGATGGTTGTCGCCTCAATCGTGGGAACGTTCGCCGGCTTTTGGGCGCTGCTGGACAACATGTACCGCTTCGGCGCGGACAACGTCTATCACAATATCGGCGACAACGGTTTCGGAATGTTGGACGCTTGGATTAAACACCCACGCAGCCAAAACTATCCGATGCTCCGCGACGTTGGATTGGCGCGGTGATTACAGTTGTCCTTCGTGTGCTGCACCAACGATTCCTTGGATTTCCTTTCCATCCTGTAGGCTATGCCGTGGCTTGCGGCTGGATGATGGGCGGGATCTGGTTCTCAATCTTCGTGGCGTGGCTGATTAAATGGGCGATTCTGAAGTTCGGCGGCATCCAACTGTATCGGCGCATGGTGCCGTTCTTTATCGGCATCATCTTGGGACAACACGTCATTGGCAGTTTATGGACAATGTTCGGCGAAATACGGGGGCAGCATGTCTATCGAATATTCCCCTATTTCACCGAATGGGGTTGGTAGGGCTTGTAGCTTGAAAGGAGAACATCTGAAATGAGTTTTACAACACACGAATTTTTTGAAGCGTCAACGCTGAATCGAGCGGATATTGATAGGTTTCTCGATTCGAACGCACACAACTACGCCGTTTTCGATCCTGAGTTGGGGTATGTCCGCAAGAACTCCGTGCTCAGGGACGGCGTTGACGAAAGCTATACCATCTCCCGCTACGGTCGGTTTGGCGAGCGGCTGATGTCGAACTTCGCAGATCGGCCCTGCCGGGTAAACACGTATGGGAACAGTTTCACGCAGTGCGATCAGGTCAATGACGGCGAAACTTGGCAGGAATACCTCGCCGCCCACTTTTGTGAGCCGATTCGCAACTTCGGGGTCGGCGGACACGGGGTGTATCAAGCATACAGACGAATGCTTCGGGAGGAAAAGACTGAAGTAGCCGCTAAATACGTTATACTCAACATTTTTGCAGACGATCATTTCCGAAACATCTACGCTTGGCGAATGCTTCATATGCGCGGCTATGCTCGGCACATTGGATCGAGCGCCCAATCAGAAACCTCAGGGTTTATGTTTCACGCCAACCCATGGGCGCATGTGCATCTGAACCCGGAAACCGCAGCGTTTGAGGAACATGAAAACCCCTACTCGACACCTGACAGCCTATATCAGCTCTGCGATAGCGCACACCTGCACGAAACCTTCAAAGATGACTTCGACGTACAAGCCCGCCTCGCGCAGCTAGGCGCCGCCGACGTTAATCTTGGAGTGCTGGGAGCAACGGCAGATGCCCTAGGGATAGCTGTGAACTTCAATTCACAGGAAGCCACTGCCAACACTGCACGCAACCTAATGCAAACGTGCGCGCTGCGATCGAGTATGTATATCGTAGACAGGGTGCGGGGATTTGCAGAAGCGGGTGGAAAAGAGTTGATGGTTCTGCTGAGCTATCCCGCGAATGACGTCATTCACGCTTGTTTTAACCGTCCACGATTCGACCGAATCTTTGTCGACTATCTGAACGAACAGGGGTTTCTCACTTTCGATTCGCTCCATGCGCACGTTGAAGAGTTCAAACAGTTCAACTGCTCGCCGGAGGAATATGCACAGCTCTACTACAGCGGCCACTACAACCCCAGAGGCAACCACTTTTTCGCCTTTGAGATTAAGGATAGCCTCGTGAAATGGCTGGATCCGCCGCCACCGACTTACCGCGAGGAGGGGCCATCGCCGAAGTACAGGAGATGAACGGTTGAACAAGGGTAGGAGGGAATTCCGATTCCCGACGGTCAGTTGAATAAATCGGAACGCAATCAGTAGCTCTTGTAGGTTGGGTTGAGGAATCAACTGAGCGAATAGTGAAGGCGATAGTTTTTAAGTCCTTGCCTCCAGATCCAACGACGATTCACGTTCTGAAATCCAACTACACCCTCTTTCGCGTAGACACCTAGCGAAACCCAACGCTTTTGAAACGTCCGGACGACCAAAAAGAGTTTGGCTTCGCTAGCCTCAAACAAATCTTAAACTCAATCAACAATCCAAACTCATGCGTTATAATTCATGGTTTTCATCAAATCCACTTAACTCAACCTACAAAAACTAAATAGCACTATCTGTGTTTAGAACACCTTGACCCCAGTTCAAGTATGTGAGATAATTTCCTATCAAACGTCAGTATCACTAGCGTGAGGGAACCAATCCGAAAATTAGAAATGAATTGAGGACTATAACTGGGACAGGAAGCGTTGACGGACTTGAGAGAAAGTTGATTATGCCCGGTCAAAACGGCGGTGTAAAATGGAAAATGAACAAAAGGAAGATTCTAGACAACCAGAGATGATGGAAACTGAAGAAACAGTGGAGCCGGAACAACCTGCGGAAGTTACCCTAGATAAAAATATTAATAAATCAGATGACACGGTCGTCGTAAGTGGTTCCAGCAGCAAACGCAAAGATCTTGTTGGGTTTGGGACTCTTTTTCTCGGTATTGCGGCATTGCTTACCCTTGCCTATAATTTTTACAAAGACAGAACCCAAGTAGATTTGAAAACTGTTGAAAGTATCGTCAAAATAATTCAAGATGTACAATCTGAGAAACGCGAACAGTTTGAGAAATCAATCCAAAAGATTGAACAGGACCCTAAGGCGTCTGTCATGAATAAGGCTATAGCCGAAGCCTATAGGTTGAAGCAGGTTGGAAAAATTGATGATTCTATCGAGAAATGGCGTTCTATTGCAAGCACCGCAGAAGGGATTGATAACGACCTAGCTGCTGGCGCGTGGTTTGCGGTCGGATCTCTGTGCATGCAGGAAGATGAACATGATGAGGTGTTTTCTGTGTACACTTACGACAGATCCGTTTTTCTCCAAGGATATTTAGACAAACCTTTTCGTCTAACAATGTCTTATGTAGGACAATACGAGAATCGTGATGTTCTTGAAAAAGCAATTGCCTCTTACAACCAAGCAATTCACCTAAAGTCAGATTTTTCAGAAGCATACCTAAATCGAGGATTTGCAAAGTCTGGCCTTGATGAATATGATGAGGCCATTACCGACTATAACAAGGTGATTCAACTGGAGCCGGATTTTGCGGGAGTCTACAGTAATCGAGGCGTTGCTAAGAGTGCTCTTGGTAAACATAAGGAAGCCATTGCTGATCATGACAAAGCAATTCACTTAAAACAGGATTCAATTGAAGCTTATAACAATCGAGGTGTTGCAAAATCTGCCCTTGGTCAGCGCGAATCTGCTATTGTAGACTATGGTGAAGCTATCAGACTAAAGCCGGATTTTGCAGGAGTTTATTCAAATCGAGGCATGGCAAAAGCCGCTCTAGGACAATATGAATCAGCACTTGAAGATTGTAATACGGCGATTCGTCTGAATCCAGATTTAGCGGAGGCTTACATGGGTCGTGGTCATGTGAAGTCAGAACTTGGCGACTATGAATCTGCTATTGCAGACTATGATGAAGCTATCAAGCAGAGGCCAGATTTTGCAATAGGCTATCTAATTCGTGGCGGTGTGAAGTATGAACTTGATCGATATAGTGCCGCGATAAAGGACTATGACGAATTTATAAAATTAAATTCAGGATTGGCAGGAGCTTACCTTAATCGTGGCAGTGCGAGATCTAAACTTGGCGAACATGAATCTGCAATCGAAGACTATGATGAAGCTATCCGATTAAAGCCGGATTTGGCGGAAGCCTATACTGGTCGCGGTAACGTAAAATTCCGTCTTGGTCAATATGAATTAGCACTAAAGGAATATGATAAAGCAATCGAATTAAAGTCGGATTATTCCGAAGTTTACCTCAATCGTGGGAATGCGAAGTCAAATCTTGATAGACATGAGTCAGCACTTAAGGATTATGATGAGGCAATTCGTCTGAAACCGGATTTGGCGGAAGCTTATGCTAGTCGTGGTGGTACGAAGTCTAATATGGGTCAGTACGAAGCGGCATTTAGGGATTATGATGAGGCAATTCGTCTGAAACCCGATTTTGTGGAAGCTTACGTTAGCCGTGGTCGTACTAGGTCTGATCTGGGTCAGCATAAATCGGCACTTAGTGACTATGATGAGGCTATCAGGCTCAGGCCGGACATGGCAGAAGCATATTTTAACCGCGCAAATACAAAGTCAATCCTTGGGCAGTACGAGGTTGCTATTGCTGATTACGATGAGGCAATTCGTCTCAAACCGGAATACGCCAAAGCTTACCTCAATCGCGGCAGGTCGAAAGTTGCTTTGAATGAGTATGAATCAGCACTTGAAGATTATAATGAAGGAATTAGGCTCCAGCCGGATGATGCTGACGCCTACACCATTCGCGGTAGTGCAAAGGCTGATCTTGGTCAATACGAATCAGCACTTGAAGATTATAATGAGGTAATTCGTCTAAAACCGGATTTTGCCGAAGGCTATGTCAATCGAGGTGTTGTGAGCGTGGCTATTGGTGAACACGAGCAGGCTATTACCGATTATGACAAGGCGATTCAACTCAAGCCAGAACTTACTGAAGCCTATATTGGACGTGGCACTACCAAGTTGGCTCTAAGTCAACATAGATCCGCTCTTGAAGACTTTAATGAAGTGATTCGGTTAAAGCCAGATTTTGCAGAGGCGTATGTTTATCGCGGCAGTGCAAAGGGTGCTCTTGGCATATATGAAGAAGCTATTGCGGATTATGACAAAGCAATTAGTCTAAAGCCGGATTCTGCCGCGATTTACTACAGTCGAGGTATAGGAAAGGATGCGATTGGTCAACATGAATCTGCTATCGAAGATTATGACGAAGCTATTAAGTTGCAGCCGGACTTTGCGGAAAATTTTTATAATCGAGGTAATGCGAAAAGCATACTTGGTCAACATGAGAATGCTGTCAAGGACTATGACCAAGTAATTCGGCTTGATCCGAATAATCTTGAAGCCTATTTCAAGCGAGGTAATACTAATAGAAAACTTGGTCAATATGAGAGAGCTATTGCTGATTTTGATGAAGTTGTTAAGTTGAGACCAGATGCTGCGAATGCTTACTTCAACCGTGGAATGACGAGAAGGGAAATTGGTCAATATAACCATGCCATTTCCGACTATACGGAGGCGATCCAATTAAATCCGGGCATGGCAGATGCTTACACTAATCGAGGGCTTGCGAAGGTATTATTGGGACAGTCTGAGTCTGCTCGCGAGGATTTTAGTGAAGCAATTCGTCTAAAGCCAGATGCTACAAACTTTCTAAATCGAGGAGTTACAAAGTTCAATCTTGGTCAATATGAATCTGCTATTGCTGACTACGATGAGGCAATTCGGTTAGATCCAGAATACGCATTTGCCTACAACAACCGAGGTAATGCAAAGTTGTCTCTGGGTCAGTATGAATCTGCTCTTAACGACTTGGATAAGGCGGTACAACTCGAACCAGAAAGGGCTCGTTCTTATTTCAACCGTGCTAAAGCGAACACCTATCTTCATAGAGTGGAGCAGGCTGAATCGGACTATGAAACTGCACTTAAACTAGCAGAAGAGGACGGTAACAAATCCTTAAAGAGTGCTATAGAGATGAGGATGGTAATTGACGGTTTGCGTGATTAGGAGCCAAAAGAACACAAAATTCCCAAAGTGATAATGTTAGGACTTTTTCGACGGCATATCAAGGGTTTTAATAGGGCAGGACCGTTTGGTATCGCGTGTTTTATCTTTTACCCTTGACGTTCCCGCAAGGTAGGCGTCGCGTGGCTGATTAAGTGGGCGATTCTGAAGTTCGACGGCATCCAACTCTATCGGCGCGTGGTGCCGTTCTTTATCGGAATTATCTTGGGACAACACGTTATCGGCAGTTTATGGACAATCTTCGGCGAGATTCGGGGGCAGCATGTCTATCGAATCTTCCTCTATTTCACCGAATGGGGTTGGTAGCTCTTGTAGGTTGGGTTGAGCCAACGGTGAAACCCAACGGGTTTTGGTCGTCCGGACGTTTCAAGAGCGTTGGGTTTCGCTTCATCCAACAATAAATCGAATTCAATTGGCCAACAGACAGATTCGTCGTAATCCACATGTTTCATCATCACCGCTCTACCCAACCTACAAAAACTGCAAAAGCTGTCGTGCTCGCTATTCGCTCGTTTGATCCTACGTTATTCACTTAGTTGATCTACACACACGAATCTTAAACTCAATCAACAAACATAGCCGTACGCTCACCTGAGATGATATGATGGGCGGAAAAAACTATCGCTTAGGATCTCTATCGCGTTCCCTATTCGGTCACTTGATCTATCCGCTCAGTTGATCTCTACCCAACCTACAAGAGCTACAAAACTACTTTTCATTTAGTTCTGGTTTGCCATGTTTGCCAATCGTTTGGACTCCTTGTTCACTTGACCGGTGAGGGTCTTCGCTGTGGTTGTGAGTTGCTTCGCTGCCTCGGGTGTTATTTCAACGACCTCTTCTTGTGCGTTGACAGCGTTGCATGTGACGATGGTTTTGAGTATCTGTAACGCCAGGGTAATGTACTTGGCTTCTCGTTGCTCATAGGCGAGTTCGCGCGTTAATCCGTAGAGTGCCTCTAATTCGCGTGTCACGTTGTCGGGTATGTGAAGCGATGTGTCGCGGTAATCGGCGAGGAATTTTTCCCGTTCTTCATTAAATAGGCTCCTATACTTCTCAGGGAATTGGGAGTGTTTTATGTTTAGCCTGCGAAACAAAGAAGACAGTCTTACACGTTGTTCATGCGGTGCGGAGAAATCACTGAAAATTTCGTATAAATCGTCCTCAAACTCCTCCATGAATTCCTTAACTATATCTTGGACTTTCATAAATCTTGCAATGCGTCTAACGGCGAATTGTTTATGTTTCTCTGCTAACTTCATGGAAGCAGCCTCCTTAAATGTTACAATTTTATAAGAAATTGGTGTCCGTAAATCAAAGGTTGTGTTGTGCTATAAACCCATACGTGGTGCGGGTTCTAAAGCACAATTATGCGAATTATCCGTTAAAACAAAAAAGAAATTTTATGGATTTTGTATGGAAGTTTCGGGGTATACGCTACCGACATTAGCGTAGTTAGAGAAGGTGCGGTTGTAAAAAATCGCAGCTACTGTGTTTGACATAAGAGGTCATTTGACACTATTTCAGAATTACCATCTTTCGCAGAAGGGACAAATTGTCTGTGTGCAACTGGTAGAAATAGATACCACTTGCGACCCAATCGCCGAATTCGTTACGCCCATCCCAATACACGGCGCGGCTCCGAGTGGTGTAATACCCTGCCTGCTGATAACCCAAATCCAATTGACGTACCAACGCACCGTTGATGTCGTAGATCGAGATCCGCACATCGGTGTCGTTTGCCAGATGATAGGGTATCCACGTCTCCGGGTTGAACGGATTTGGATAGTTCGCTAGCAAGCGCGTTTCGTCTGGACGTATGCCTGCCAAAAGGTTTTCGAGCAACGCAATTGCCCGCTGGTATTTAAGCGAACCATCACTTTCAACACGTAAGATTTCAAGTTGCGCCTCTAACGCTGCGGGGTCCAGCGTCTCAAGCGTTTCCTTATCTAAAAGCGTGAACGTCTCTCCGCTTGCCGGAGCCTCGGACCATACCTCGCCATAGTTGTCAATCACAAGCAGCAAGTCGTCGTTATTCACGGTTCCATCACCATTGATATCCGTGCGTGGATCTGTTATGTCATTACCACTTTGTCCAATCGCTTGCACAACAATTTTCGCATCATCAATATCCACATCATCATCCTTGTCCAAGTCATACGGACTGTATCTAAAAACCGAAACGTAAGGTGATACTGACTCTGATAGCGATTGCTGTAGGTTTAAGTTGCGTGCTGCATCTTTTACAGTATCACTGGAAATAGCGGCGATCCTAATCTTTCCATCCATAGACCATCTCCCATCATCGGGCCTAAGTGTCAGAATATAGGTTGTTCTATCCACTCTTTCATCCGTAAATGTTGCACTATAAGATAGCCCTGCCGGACTTCTTGATATGGTCAGATCGGAACTTGATGCGCTCAGGTAACCCGATAAAACTGTAGTACTACCGGGCGAAACAGGTTCCGTGAACTCAATTGTCATATTAAACTCACCCGTTTGTGGACCCGAAGGGACAGTCACGCGTGAAATCTCAGGTCGATCGATATCAGCGGTGACCGTTAGAGCTGTGGCAGCCGTGTTTGAGTTGCCTGCCAGATCCTGTGCGACACCTGCAGCAATGTTGAATGTCAACTCTCCACTCTCTGTTACTGTCAGATCATAAAGCCACTGACTACAAAGCCTAATTGTTTGTTTATCCACTGTTACTTCACTGCATCGGTCACTCATTGGTGCCGCTATGTTAATGGTCACCGTTGCCCCAGAGAATGTCAATGCTGACCTTGGATCAAACTCATCTCGTTTCACGGGTTCGGTGAACGTAACCATCACAAGAGGTATAGCATCCACAACAGGAGATATAGAAGCTCCATACCCAGACGTATTATAACTGTTCACAGAGATGCTAACCCCTAGACTGTCAACGTCTATGCTCACAGTTTGTGGAGTTGCAACAAGATTTGGATTACCTTCCGCATTGTTTGCGACATTCGCAGCCACGCCAATCGTCACGGTGCCACTGGCTGTCGGGGTTATCGTCGCTGTGTAGACGGTGCTATCACTGTTAGCACTCCACGACGTGATACTCGCCGCACTACCGCTCAGAGATACATCCGATTGCACAAAACCCCATACTGTTTCCGTGAACGTGATTGTCACATCAAACGCACCGTTCTGCGTCTCCGATGGCACAGAAATAGTGACGCCCGGTGAAGTCGCATCCACCTGCTGGAGTTGTACAACTAGTGTCGTGACGGTTTTTGATGTTGCGGCGGTGTTGGGATTATTCGCAGCATCGGTTGCAACATTTGCAGCGACACCAACCGTTATAGTACCACTTGCCGTTGGTGTAATAGTGGCAGTGTACACGGTGTTGGCTGTATTAGCATTCCATGCCGTGATACTCGCTGCGCTACCGCTTAGAGATACATCTGATTGCACAAAGCCCGATACCGTCTCCGAGAACGTTATCGTCGCATCAAATGCACCATTCTCCGTCCCCGATGGCGCACCGATAGTTACTGTGGGAGCATCAACATCAATGGTAACTGTTTGTGAGGTAGAAGCGGTATTTTGATTATTTGCTGCATCGGTGGCAACATTTGCAGCAACACCTATCGTCACAGTACCACTTGCTGTCGGGGTTATTGTCGCTGTGTAGACGGTGTTACCGCTGTTAGCACGCCACGACGTGATGCTGGCTGCACTACCACTCAGAGATACCTCTGATCGCACAAACCCTGATACCGGTTCCGTAAACGTTATCGTTGCATTAAATGCACTATTCTGCACACCTGATGGTACAGAAACGGTGACGTCCGGTGAAGTCGTATCCACACTGACAGTCACGGTTTTTGATGTAGCAGCGGTGTTTTGATTATTTGCATCATCAGTCGCTACGTTGGCGGCAACACCAATTGTCATTGTACCACTTGCTGTCGGGGTTATCGTTGCTGTGTAGACGGTGTCATCACTATTTGCACTCCACGATGTGATACTCGCCGAACTACCCGTCAGAGATACATCCGAACCCACAAAGCCTGACACCGTTTCCATGAACGTTATCGTCGCATCAAACGCACCTGTTTGTTCATCGGTCGGCACCGTAATGCTGACACTCGGCGCATCTACATCAATACGTACGGTTTGCGAAGTAGCAGCGGTGTTTGAGTTATTCGCTGCATCGGCAGCAACCCCTGCGGCGACGTTCAAGGTTACTGTACCGCTGGAAGTGGGGGTTATCGTCGCTGTGTAGGTTGTATTGCGTGTGCCACTCCACGCTGTGACTGACGCACTCGCCGTGCCACCGACTGAGAGGTCGGACTGCGTAAACCCGGACACCGCCTCTGTGAACGTGACCGATACATTAAACGCACTATTCTGTACACCCGATGGCACCCCTATGGTCACTGTTGGCTTGTCAACATCTACAGTTACATTTTTTGAAGTTGCGGCGGTATTTTGGTTATTTGCCGCATCGCTCGCAACATTAGCGGCGACACCTATCGTCACCGTGCCACTGGCTGTCGGTGTGATTGTCACAGTGTAGACGGTGTTATCACTATTCGCACGCCACCCCGTAATACTCGCCGCACTGCCGGTCAGCGAAACATCTGAACCCGCAAAGCCTGATACTGTTTCCGCGAATGTCATGGTGGCATCAAACGCGCCTGCCTGCGTCCCTGATGGTACGCCAATGGTCACCGTCGGTCTGTCAACATCTACGGTTACACTTTGTGATGTCGCGGCGGTGTTAGAGTTATTCGCCCCATCGGTAGCAACATCTGCCGCCACGCCAATTGTCACCGTCCCACTTGCTGTCGGAGTAATTGTGCCAGTATAAACGGTGTTATCACTGTTAGCGCTCCACGACGTGATACTTGCGGCGCTACCCGTCAAGGAAACATCTGAACCCGCAAAACCTGATACCGTCTCTGTAAACGTGATTGTTACAGAAAACGCACCGTTCTGCACGCCTGATGGCACACTGATGCTCACTGTTGGCTTGTCAACATCTACGGTCACTGTTTTTGAAGTTGCGGCGGTGTTTTGGTTATTTGCCGCATCGGTGGCGACATTGGCAGCCACACCAATCGTCACCGTACCACTTGCTGACGGGGTTATCGTCGCTGTGTAAACCGTGTCGTCACTATCCGCACTCCAACCCGTAATACTCGCCGCACTACTGCTCAGGGAAACATCGGATTGGGTAAAACCTGATACTGATTCCGAGAAGGTTATGGTTGCATCAAACGCGCCTGTCTGCGTCCCTGATGGTGCACCGATGGTCACTGTTGGCTTGTCAACATCTACGGTCACTGTTTTTGAAGTTGCGGCGGTGTTTTGGTTATTTGCCGCATCGGTGGCGACATTCGCAGCGACATCAATCGTCACCGTACCACTTGCTGACGGGGTTATCGTCGCTGTGTAAACCGTGTCGTCACTATTCGCATTCCACGACGTGATACTTGCCGCACCGCCGGCCAAAGAAACATCGGATTGGGTAAAACCTGATACCGTCTCTGTAAAGGTGATTGTCACAGCAAACGCGCCGTTCTGTACTCCCGACGGCACAGCAAGACTAACACCCGGTGCTGTTGTATCCACACTGACAGTTACATTTTTTGAATTTGCGGCGGTATTTTGGTTGTCTGCTGCATCGGTCGCGACATTTGCGGCAACGCCAATTGTCACGGTGCCGCTTGCCGTCGGTGTTATCGTTGCAGTGTAGACAGTGCTGTTACTGCTAGCACGCCACCCCGTGATACTCGCCGCACTGCCGGTCAGCGAAACATCGGATTGTGTAAACCCCGATACCGATTCCGAGAAGGTTATGGTTGCATCAAATGCGCCCGTCTGCGTCCCCGATGGTACGCCAATGGTCACCGTCGGTCTGTCAACATCTACGGTTACACTTTGTGATGTCGCGGCGGTGTTAGAGTTATTCGCCCCATCGGTAGCAACATCTGCCGCCACGCCAATTGTCACCGTCCCACTTGCTGTCGGAGTAATTGTGCCAGTATAAACGGTGTTATCACTGTTAGCGCTCCACGACGTGATACTTGCGGCGCTACCCGTCAAGGAAACATCTGAACCCGCAAAGCCTGATACTGTCTCGGTAAACGTGATTGTTGCATTAAACGCACCGTTCTGTACTCCCGACGGGACGGAAATGCTCACGCTGGGCGGCTCCGCATCCACAAGTGTTTCGGGCGGCAGCGGATCCGCTTTTACTGAACTGTCCTGCGGCGGATCGGGAATCGAGATATCAACACTGTTCAGATTTGTGAGACTCGAAAGCACATGCGCATTGGTAATCGCGTTATTCGCAAGCCGTAATGTCACAAGCCTGCTTAATTTCGTCAATGGCGTGACATCCGCGATTTGATTATCATTCAAGAACAACTCGGTCAGATTCGTCAAGTCGGAGAGCGAGGTGACACTAGTAATCTCGTTGCCTTGAAGCCGCAACTTTGTCACTGATGTCAAGACGGAAAGAGGACTGATGTTCGAGATTTGGTTTCCCGCTAATCTTACAATGGTTACGTTGGTGGCGTGTTCCAAGCCGGTAAGGTTGCTTATGCCTCTACCAGCGGCTCTGAGTTCGGTGAGGTCCAACATTTTCGCTTGTGTGAGGTCTTCGTTATTAGCGAGCCCAAGACTTTTTCGCACAGCGTCTCTTAGATTCGCGTCCGGCATCCAATCTGCCGCATCCGATGCACTCGCGCTGTAAATATTATTGCTGAACAGTGTCAAAATCATCAAGGGTATGTAAAATTTTTTCATCGTTTGTCAGTTCCTTTTTGTTTGTTGTACTGTAGTAGAGAAGTAAGACCTCCGGAGTATAGAAGCCCTTGGTTTTCCCGAAAAAATGGAATGTAAATCAGGTCTATTCAGGATGACCATCTTTCGCAGACGCAACATACTGTCCACCTGAAGTCGATCGAAATATAACCCAGTTGCAACTCGCTCACCGAACCCGTTGCGACCATCCCAATACGCTGAACGATTCCGTTCTGTGCAATATCCCGCCCGCTGATGACCCAGCTTCAGTTGACGCACCAATACACCGTTGATGTCGTAGAGCGAGATCTCCACATCGGTGTCGTGTGCCAACCGATACAGATCCCATGTGTCTGTGTTGAACGGATTTCCCATTAACACTTAAATGCTGATGCTTGGCTTCGACAATCCACTGACCTAGCTCACGTGCTGTAAGTTGCAGAGGGGACATTTTGTGTAATCGCCGTACTTTGTGTGTTTCAAAATGTGATTATCCACGAGACTAATCATTCAATTTTCGCACCGCCAAACCGTTGATGTCGTAGTTATAGAGCGACACAAAAAATTTCCCCGGCTGGATCAACCAAAAGGGTGTTTTTATCGTTAATGCAACTACACGAGATTAAAAGAATACTCTGAAGATCCATTAGCAAATTGGTTTCGGAAACAGATAAGTCGACACATATACTATTCTAAAGTTTTGACTTTTCAGCGGTCCCCATACAAAGGTCCCTGTAGAATCGTTTTTTCGCTGTGACCAAGGTACTTCGATATATCGTGCAATTGTAAATTTACTTCGACCTAAACCAGGTTTCTTATGGAGCGAACGCAAATGAACCTCGATACTTTCGTTCTACCCCCGATGCCCTATTCAATTTTCATCGGAATTTGACAAACATTGGCATATTATGTTACGCTCTCCTAATAAGTTGTCTTTTAGCTATAAAATAGAAAAACATCCTTGACAACACCGTTAATAATTCTGTAGAATAGTATTTCTATGGAATTATGAGGAGCGTAAGTACCATGGAATGGAACGGAGGGGAGATTATGAAAACGTTAGCTTGGAATCAGGTCGCCATCAGCGACGAAACAGAGGAGTTAGTGAATGCCAGCATCGCGCCGAGTACGGTGAAGGCGTATCGGTGCGCAATGCAGCAGTTGGAGAATTGGTTGGATGGACGAGACTTGTGCGATAACTTACTTGCAAGCTACATCACGGAGTTGTATCAAGACGGAATGGCGCCAGCGACAATCAGTAAAATTGTGGCAGCGGTGAAATGGACGGCAAAAAATCACAGCGAAGGTGAAAATTACCTCCTGTTCGATATTACGGAAAAGACGCTGGCAGGCATTCGGCGTAGAGGCAGAGGCAGAGGGCGCGGGCAGGTGGATGGCATGACCTGGCGGGACGTAGAGCGGGTCTGTTCGCTTGCCGAAGCTGAGGGATCCGTTACCGGATTGAGAGATTCGTCGTTGATTCGGTTGATGAGCGATTGTCTGTTACGAATCAGCGAAGCGGTTGCGGTAGATGTGACTGATGTTCATAGCGCATTGACGGTACATCAGTCAAAGACCGATCCGGGGACGGGGGTCGCCTCAAATGTTGCGCTGTACATTGGGACTCCTACACGCGAGGTGATTCGGTGGTATTGCGACGCCGGAGGTATCAGCGAGGGCGCGCTTTTTCGACGGATTCGACGCGGCGATAACATCACCGTGGGCAGGCTATCGGTTGACGGTGCGCGAAACGCTATCAAACGCAGGGCGCGCGAGGCGGGATTGGAGGGTTACATTTCGGGACACTCGCTTCGGGTCGGGTCCGCGGTATCGCTGGCGCGAGCGGGGGCGTCAGTTGTGAATATGCAGGTTGCGGGACGGTGGAAGTCGCCTCAGATGCCGGCGCATTATGCACGCGCGGAATTAGTAAAGCGGGGCGCGATTGCGCGGTTTAAATACGGGAAAGATGACAGTGGGTAGGTTGGGGGGAAGGGAACTCCCAACCATACGGATTTCATGTGGGAACAGAGGGTTGGGTAACCCAACCCCTACCAATGGTCATGTGTCTCGGCACTGCCGTTGATTGTCCAGTTGCCATGAAATGTCAACAAAACCGTATTCATACAGGAGAAACTGGCGTCGATTAGTATTTGGCTTTTGTAGGTTGGGTAGAGCGGGTAATTCCAAAACCGTTTCTACGGCAAGATTCGTCCGGTGTACCAAACCTCACACTTAGCGAAATGTGTGTAGCGAAACCCAACGCTTTTGAAAGGGCCGGACTAGGGAAAAGCGTTGGGTTACGCTACGCGCATACATTATCTTCAACGCAATCAACAAACCAAACTCATTCCTCACAATTAACATGTTTCGCGGAACCCGCTCAACCCAACCTACAAGAACTGTTGCGAATATGAAGGTTGCGGGGCGATGGAAATCGCCGCAGATGCCGGCAAATTATGCGCGTGCAGAATTGGCAAAGCAGGGCGCGATTGCGAGGTTTAAATACGGAAATTGTGGGCTCAAGGAAGCGAATTGATCAAACGAGTGGAAATCGATCAACCGAGTGAACAGTGTTCTCCGTAGGGGCGCGGTTCCCGCGCCCAATCCGGCGCAATAGAGTTCCGTGACAGCGAATTTGATAGAACTCGCTTTCAGATCTTTTAGGAGACGCGAAAGTAAATACCGATAGAGTTACCGTC
Source organism: Candidatus Poribacteria bacterium (assembly GCA_965198175.1). Classification (GTDB taxonomy): domain Bacteria; phylum Poribacteria; class WGA-4E; order WGA-4E; family PCPOR2b; genus JAPPKS01. Next base: position 2,614,298 of record OZ240245.1, on the reverse strand, counting down.
GAGATCCCATTCTGGGAATGCCCTCACCCTTACCACCTACCCCGCCCCCATTTCAACCTACCAAATCCCACTCATCCAGTGCTATAATATCTTCGTTAATACTGCCACACCCAGCAACTTTAGGAGACGAAAACCAGATGGACAACAACACCGATGAACAGAAGCAACGCCATCAAGACCGAAAAACCGCATCGGCTTGGCTCACCGACGCCCGAGAGTGGGCAAAGCTTTCCGAGCAGTTGGACACAGAAAACGAAGCGCTTCCAAATAACGAGGCGCCCCACCCCAACAGGCTAAATGTTGCCCAAGCATGTATTGCGACCGCATTTCAGCTAACTTACAACGCACTCCTCGTCGCAGAAGCCAAATGGCCTCGAGAAAACGACAATCTGGAGAAATCCCACAGAAGACTCAAAAACGACACGCAAAATGACATTCAGACTTCCATCGCACGCGCCGGATACAACGACACTAACCGCCTACTGAAAGACCTGGGCTATTACCTACACGATTATATCGCACCTATGCGTCAATACTATCTTGAGGATGGTTCCGAGCAAAACGCAAACCGCGAACTCCAGATTTCGTCGTTGTTTGAGTTATTTGAGCAACTAATAGTGATTGCTGCACGGAACCTGACCAATCTGACGAAAACCGCCGTGCCAGTAAAGCTCAATTCCGAAGAAGCAGTAGCGGAAGTTCTAGAGAAAATCCAGGAGATAGTTCGCGCATCCCACGATGGAGACTACATCTATCGCGGTGAGTGCCAATACTATGGCAAGATTTCCTCGACTCTGTACAGACACTATGAACCTCACATTCAGTCGGAACACTTCAGTATAAAAATTGCCCAAGACGAAATGCTTAAAGAGGCAGAGCGATTTGTCAAGAAAACCTCCGACTTTGAATTTCTCACACAACTCCAGCACTTCGGCGGGAAAACCAACCTCATAGATTTCAGCACTGACTTCCTTGTAGCACTGTTCTTTGCATGTGACGGTTCTCATGATGACGATGGACGAATCTTTATGTTAAGGCAAACCGAGAAATCCAAAGAAAAATACGGCATCACGGTACCTCGTAACCAGGTAAACCGCGTTATATCACAGAAGAGCGTGTTCGTACAGCCCCCGAACGGTTATATTGTTCCAGACCGTGCGATTAGTATACCCGCATATCTCAAAACGCCCATGTTAAATTATTTACGAAAACATCACGGTATCTCCACCAACAGCATATACAATGACATTCATGGCTTCGTTAAATACCAATATTTGCATCAGAGTGCATATGTGGAATTCGTGGCGGGATTGCAGCACTACAGTAATGGCGATTATCAGGAAGCAATACGGCACTATAATGAAGCGGAGTGCCGTAACCCGCAGTTGCCTGAAGTGTATAATAACCGTGGCGTCGTTCACGATAAGCTCGGATCGTATCGCAGTGCCATCAAGGACTTTGATAGCGCCATTGAATTGCGCCCCAACGATGCCACATCGTATAGCAATCGTGGGATGACCTATTGTCGCAAGGGTGACTTCGATCGTGGCATTCAAGATTACGACGAAGCGATTAAAATCAACCCTCTCTTCTTCGACGCACGTTACAATCTCGGCAAAGCATATTATGAGAAAGAAGAACTCGACAAGTCCATCCCTGCTTTCACCATTGCCTTAACCATAGATCCTCGCCGTGCGGACGCACACAATATGCGCGGTCTCGCCTATGAGAAGGCGGGCATGCTGGACTATGCAATGTCCGATTTTACCAAAGCTATTGAGTTGAAGCCAAGTCTTATTGAAGCACATCACAATCGCGGGTTGGCAAACTTCGAAACTAATAATTATGATTCCGCGATTATTGACTTCACCGCTATGATTGATATTTGCCCCAACGATGTAGAAGCCTACAAGAATCGCGGCACTGCCTACTTGCGCAAAGGAAATTACGAGCGCGCCGTTCAAGATTATGACGTAGCGATAGCCCTGAAACCCGATTGGACGGAAACTCACTATTATCGCGGCTTAGCTTATCAGATGCTAGACAATTTCGATTTGGCAATTGCCGACTACACCAAAGCGATTCAAATGAATCCAAGATATTCTGAAGCATTGAACGATCGTGGCGCGGCATACTTCCAAAATGGCGACTATGACCTAGCTATCGACGATTTTAACAGGGCGATAGTGTTGAATCCAGATGATGCCGAAACTTTCGTCAGTCGCGCACTCGCGTTTATGCATCTGCAAAAATGGGGCGATGCGAAGTCCGACCTGGCAACAGCGAAAAACCTCGGTATGAATTTTGTGGAGGCGTTTCATCAACGCTACCCGACCATCTCGCACCTAGAACAGGAAATCGGCACAGCCGTACCTGAAGACATTGTTAACATGTTGGGGTACACCCAATTGCCCTGCGAGACCTCCAACTAATCCGCGATTCAGACAGTCTTCTTCCCATTCACTCTCCCCTCCCATTCTCTACTGACCCGCAAGCGAGGGAATAAATCATGGGAGATCGAACGAATGGATAACGAGGGATCAAGCAAACGGATAGCGTGCGCGATAGAGTTTCCATAGTAAATCCCGTGCGATTGAGATCCCTCAACCCAACCTACAAGAAATTCGGGTCGGGTGTGCGGTTTCGCTGGCGCAAGCGGGGGCGTCTGTGGTGAATATGCAGGTTGCGGGGCGGTGGAAATCGCCTCAAATGCCGGCGCATTATGCACGAGCAGAATTAGCAGAGCAAGGCGCGATTGCGCGGTTTAAATACGGGAAGGAGGAGGTGTAGGTTGGGGTGTGGTGTTCGTTCACTTGATTGCTTAACCCAGCCCATAACCTCCCCTAACCCCTCCTTAGTAAGGAGGGGAATGAATATTGAGTTAACGCTAAAAGCTTTTGTAGGTTGGGGGGAGAGGTGTTTGTTCATTTGATTGCTTAACCCAGCCCATAACCTCCCCTAACCCCTCCTTAGTAAGGAGGGGAATGAATATTGAATTAACGCTAAAAGCTTTTGTAGGTTGGGTTGAGCGGTGTTTGTTCACTTGATTGCTTAACCCAGCCCATAACCTCCCCTAACCCCTCCTTAGTAAGGAGGGGAATGAATATTGAGTTAACGTTAAAAGCTTTTGTAGGTTGGGTTGAGCGGTGTTTGTTCATTTGATTGCTTAACCCAGCCTATAACCTCCCCTAACCCCTCCTTAGTAAGGAGGGGAATGAATATTGAATTAACGCTAAAAGCTTTTGTAGGTTGGGTTGAGCGGTGTTTGTTCACTTGATTGCTTAACCCAGCCTATAACCTCCCCTAACCCCTCCTTGGTAAGGAGGGGAATGAATATTGAGTTAACGTTAAAAGACTGTCTAGGGTGGGAGAAGCTTCTTAAACTATCGCATTGGGAACACTGTCGCATTCGACTCATTGATCGCTCTCCATTCGGTCGGTCGATCTCTACCCAACCTACAAGAGTTGCTTGTCGAGGCAGGGATGCCTCTCCTACGGGAAGAGGGAGAAGGTGAGAGTCAGTATCTGATGGACAGGCGGAAGGGGTGTGGGCGTATTTCGGCGCTTCGGCGTTTTTAATTTCAATCAGAAAGGGAAGCGATGAGCCAAACATCGGTTCAACTACTTGCGAAACTCACTCAAGCAGATGCCATCCCTGGACACGAGGAGGAGGTCAGGCAAATCTTTCATTCACAGTTGGAAGGGGTGGGGGTTATCGAAAAAGATCGATTGGGAAGTATATTTTGCACAAAGAGCGGTAACGCCGAAAAACCGCGTATCCTGCTTGATTCACACATGGATGAAGTCGGATTTATCGTTCAGAATGTGACAGCGGCGGGATATGTCAAATTTCTCACGGTCGGCGGATGGTGGGCGCATACGCTACTCGCGCAACGGGTCAATATTTTGACGAGACAGGGCAAAGTCGCCGGTGTGATTGGGTCTACGCCTCCTCATCTTCTAAACGCCGGTTCGCGCGATCAGGTGATGGAAATTAAAGACCTGTACATTGATGTTGGGGCAGAAACCGCTGAACAGGCAACGGATGAGTATGGGGTGAAGCCCGGTTGTCCAATCGCTCCTTATGGAGCGTTCATGCCGATGAAGAACCCGAAGCTGTTTTCTGCAAAGGCATTTGATAATCGGGTTGGCGTGGGTTTAGTTATAGAAACTCTCCAACAACTCAGCGATCACCCAAACACAGTAATCGGCACTGGGAGCGTACAAGAGGAGGTTGGGTTGCGCGGCGCACGAACAGTTGCGGCTGCTGTGAAGCCGGATGCAGCGATTATACTGGAAGGACCGCCCGCAGACGATCTGCCGGGGGCTAGCAGTGATACTATGCAGGGAAAGCTGGGCGGCGGTGTGCAGATACGGTTGTATGATCCCTCAATGATTGCCAATCCACGTTTAGCCGAACTTGTGATTGAGACTGCAACCGCGCACCAGATTCCACATCAGATTGCTGTGCGTGCTACTGGAGGGACGGACGGCGGGGCGATCCATCAGGGTGGACGCGGCGTACCGTCAATCGTGCTAGGAGTGCCAGCCCGTTATGTCCACAGCCATGTGTCTATCATTAATATAGATGATTACCGAGCGGCATTAGACCTGCTGTTGTGCTTGATTCCGAAGCTCGATTCATCCGTAGTAGACAATCTTGTATAGCATTTGGAGTTTAAGAACGCTATACTTTATTGTAGTTTCTCTTCCGAAACTGACTGTCGAGGATGTATTTCTTCAGAGAAACCGAGTTTTTGTCCCTAGTTGTTTTGTTGCACCTTGAAACGAGATTTTGGAACGGAGAAAAACGGAGTTTTGAAATGATTCTCACGATGAACCAAGAAAAGATGGATTTGGGCGGAAAGTACCTCGGTTGGTTGCGTGAAGCAAACGATCTCCTCAGCGATCGCGAAGCGCTTCAAGCGAGGTTGGAAGCGGATGGCTATCTGCTAATCCGCGGCTTGCACGACCCGGAAAAGGTCAAGTCAACCCGCCGATTTCTCCTCAAGAAATTAGACGAAAATGAGCAAGTCGATCGTGCGTACCCGCTTTTGGAAGGGGTACCGGCGGAAGGCAAGCGCGGCATGTTTATGGGCGGAAACAAAGCCGTCACGCATCAGCCTGATTTTCTGAATCTGGTCGAATCAGCGGAGATTATGGATTTCTGTGAGGGATTCTTCGATGCACCCGTCATGACTTATGATTATAAATGGTTGCGTGTGGTCGAGCCGGGCGGTTTCACCGGCGCCCACTACGACATCGTCTATATGGGACGCGGCACGCAGCAGGTCGTCACCTGCTGGACACCGATCGGCGATGTGCCGCTCGACATGGGACCGTTGGCGATTCTTGTCGGCTCCCACCGTTTTGATGTCCTGAAGGAGACTTACGGAAACATGGATGTTGATCGTGACCATGTGACCGGCTCGTTCTCGAACGATCCGATCGAATTGGTAAACCGCTACGGCGGACAGTGGCGAACGAGTTCATTTGAAATGGGGGATGTGTTGATTTTTGGTATGTTCACCATGCACGGATCGCTGGACAACACAACCCACCGCTTTCGTCTGAGCACGGATACACGCTATCAACGCGCCGATGAACCGGTTGATGAACGTTGGATTGGCGAGGACCCGATCGCGCATTATGCTTGGACGCAGGGCAAAACGGTGCCGATGGAGGAGATGCGGAAGCGGTGGGGAGTCTGATATCGCAGATTAGGGAACCCCGATTTCATTGAGGGCAGGTGCTTCCCGATCGGATTGGGATACGATACTGGAGATAATTTCGGACTATACACATAGCGCTCCTACGGAGCGCATGGATTAGACGCATTAGCATACTATAGACATATCGCTCCTATGGAGCGAAAGGCTGAAGAAGTCAACCATAACGACCAACCGGTCCACTGTGAGCTTGGTTGTGCGGAAGACTATGGTCTAAGATTTCTATGAAGAACTGGAAAGACTATCGCAGTCGCTATTCGCTCCATTGATCCCTCACTATTCAGTCGGTTGATCGCTCCCTATCCAGTCGCTTGATCTATTCGCTCGGTTGATAGTATGGGTTTCGTCGCTGGCTCAACCCAACCTACACTGACTTCTCAATTTGGTGGTGCATCAGGTGGTCAATGTGGTTCTGGTTGAGTTTGCTGATTTCCTCTCGAACACTGCCAATCTCCTCTCGAACGCTAGCGATTTGTTGATTCATGTCCGACCGGAGGCTGGCGATTTCGGTTCGGACTTCCGATATTTGCTGAGTCGTTTGCGATATGACCTCAGTGAAACGCTTGTCCATCCGGTTCTCAAGCCGTTCTATTGCGTGAAAGTATGTTTCGCCTTGCTGACGCAAATCTTCGCCTTGCTTCTCTATGCGTTTTTCCAGTTGCGCTGTGCGGTAGAACAAGACTGCGACCTGTCCAATGAACCCTACCGCTGCAAAAATCGCAATTATAGTGTGTGATGGGGACCATGCCGAAAAGTCCATCTCAAATTTCCTCCCTAAGAACCTGTTTGAAAAGTAGGTGGCAACGCTACTGTTTGGTCATTTAGGGGTCAAAACCATCGGATTTCAAGGCATTTACCCCCTAAATTACTTTTCCCAAAGACGGATTTGGACTTCTCAAACAAACTCTATAGCCACGACAACTAAAAATTACACATATTAATCCAATCAAAAAGGAGGGTCAAACCCCCTAAGACTATGGGAAAACTATCGCCCTCCCTGTTCGGTCGGTTGATCGCTCAACCCAAACTACGACCTCCCCTAACCCCTCCTTGGTAAGGAGGGGAATAAATATTGAATGAACCGAAAAAGACTGCCCACTGTGAGAGAGGCAACTAAAACTATCGCCGTCCCTGTTCGGTCGGTTGATCGCTCAACCCAAACTACGACCTCCCCTAACCCCTCCTTGGTAAGGAGGGGAATAAATATTGAATGAACCGAAAAAGATTGCCCACTGTGAGAGAGGCAACTAAAACTATCGCGCTCCCAATTCGGTCGCTGGATCCTCGACAATCGGGAGAAGGATCTCCCTCCCACAGTGTGCTCCGTGTGACTTTGCAGTCTTGTGGGTAATAGTAAGCTTATCAGGGTGTATCTGAATGTGTGTAAATTAAAATGTAAATGGCTTTAAGACAAATGGTAATATATTTTTGAAAATTTGTCAATGATCGACTTCACATAAAATCATGCAAAATTAAGACTTGGCATTGACTATCTGCGCGTGTTATAGTGTTCGATAGTCCTCGCCACCTCAAGTGTCCTGTCTGTAGGTTCAAATTGCCCGATGGATATTCTCTGTCGGAAGTGCATTCTGGGGTAATGCGAAAAGTGTTAGCCGTGCGCCTACGAACAATGAACTATTCCCAAAAATAGGGGGTCATTTTATGCCTATACCTTCGACAAACGCTGACGGGGCGTCGGCGATAGAGTTCACCGAAGAGCAGAGGTTTATCTTCGATACACGGGGTTGGATAGCCCTCCCCGCCGTGTTGACCGACGACGAAGCTGCCGAGATGCGTGATTTTTGTTATCGTCTACAAAGAGAGCCAGAGTCTATTCCTGAGCATCATCGTTCGTCCATTGGCGGTCCTCTCGAAAAACTGACCGACCACCCGATTGTCGTTGGCTTCATGAACGAGTTTGTCGCGGCAGGCTACGCGAGCGAAGATTGCTACGGTTTTCGCTTGGAAGGCACGTTCCTGACAATCCGAGCCAAGGGGCGTGGCGAGTTCAGACCCCATGGCGGACGGGGCATGTTGAATTTCCCGGGTAACTCACATACCTATCATATGCACCACGACAAGGCGCACAGCGGGTTGACGCGAGTTGTATGGGAATTGAACCCGGTCAAGAAACGCGGCGGCGGTACCATGTTCTTATCGGGAAGCCACAAAGCCGCTTTTCCGCCGCCAAAATCGACGCAAAATCAGGATTGTTTACTATGGGAGGATTATACCTGTCCGGCGGGTTCGGTGCTATTCTTCACTGAGGCGATTACTCACACTGGCGCTCGGTGGGAGGACGATACGGTCGATCGGGTCGCCATATTCAACTGCTACAACGTCATCGGCAACAGGTGGCATAAGTGGGAGCCGCATCCGGAACACCTCGCTGAAATGCCGTTCAAACGGCGCACACTCTTCCGTCCCGTCTACTGTCAGGATAACGTGCCTTCGGCATTGGACGATGTCTAATGACTAAGCCCAACGCTTTTAACACCTTTTGACACATCCGGAAGGCCAAAAAGCGTTGGGTTACGCTACACGCATACAAATCTTAAACTCAATTAACAAACCATGCTCATGTGTTACGATTCACATGTTTCATCAAATCCGATCAACCCAACCTACAAGACTATCGCAGTCGCTATTCGCTCCATTGATCGCTCCTTATCCAGTCGCTTGATCGTATGGGTTTCGCCGTCGTCTCAACCCAACCTACAGGCGCTATTGCCAATTAGGGAAACAATCGGGCAATCCGCAAAAAAACCAGTACGGTTGTCTGAAATCGCCTCAAGACAGCAGGGCAACCACAAGGGTTGCCCCTACAGGAATTGACCACATGTAGGGGCAGGTCTTGTGCCTGCCCATATTTGTTTTTGTAGGGAGCTTTCGTCAAATCTTGACACGTTGCAACATATCCCAAATAAAGGTTGCTAAGCGGAGAGGAAACTGGTGTATAATATACGCGATATGTCGTCATCAACTTACTCGTACAGGATTTCGGCGGCATCTCCTTGTCGGCTAGGGAATCGCGTTGAGAAAACCAACGCCGTTTACAGCGCAGCGTCCGCTTATTTGATTCACCCCGACTACAAACTCTGATGCACAAATTATGAATGAACTTGCCGCAATTTTGCAGACGATTCGTCGCCCGTTCCTGCAGGAAAGCCGCAGCGGTTGCCATAACAGTGTGGTGGTTAACGGTCTGGGAAACTATGTGTCCCTTTGGGTGACGAAAGCTCGAAAGTTGACGCTTAATCCCGCTGCGAAGGAGTCACTTGACACAATCGCGAATCTGTTTGCGGATTATGAGACGTTGTCACCGACACAACGGCTCGACGTTATCCAAAACGCTGCAAAGCAAATCGAGACGATGCTGCAAGGGACGCCGGTAACACAGTCTACGGTTAAAGAACTGCCCCTGTCTCAATGTACATCTAGTGTTGCGGAACCGCTCAAGTCCGTTCCGAGTGACGTGCATGAACCGCGCTCAACCGCAAAAGAAGCACCGCCCGCAACCCCTTGTCCGCCGTCTGATATTTTAGATGCTGCACCGCCGGAAGAGAGCCCTGAAAATTCTTCAGAAACGCCCACGGCAGAAGTCACAACTGAAGATGCCCCCGTTTCAACTGACCCTGCCTCTCTGAATTTCCTGCGGACATCAATTCAGTGTACAAAAGGCATCGGCACACGCCGTGCAGCGAAGCTCTCGGCAGAGCTCGATATTCACACGGTTGGCGATTTATTAGAATACTATCCGCGTGACTATCTGAATCGGAGTCATTTTCGGTCAATTTATGATGTGGGTCGGGGCGATGAACATGAGACGATTCAGGGCAAAGTTGTCAATCGGACGCAGTTCACGCCGCGCCGCCGCGGCGCGAAGCTGGTCGGAAAGTTTGCAGTCTACGATGAAACTGGCGTGGCAGTGCTTGTTAGTTTTGGGCGTCGGATTACCTATCTCAAGCATTTGTTGAAAATCGGGACGCGTTTGGTCGTGAGCGGCAAGTTTACTCGTCGCAGCAATGAGATTCAGGCAACCGACTTTGAAGTGGAGGTCCTCGAAGATGAGGATGCTGATCTGATCCACACCGGTCGAATCGTGCCCAAGTACCCGTTAACGGCAAATCTTAGTCAACGAATGCTGCGCCAATGGGTGAAGAGCGTACTTGATGAACACCTTGAAGCATATCCCGAAATTATCCCGCTAGAACTCCGCCGCCGGCATCAGTTGATGGATCGGCGACCCGCCATTGGGGAAATCCACTTTCCGACATCCGAAACAGATCTCGAAGCTGCACGAAGACGGCTTGTGTTTGATGAGTTCTTTTTGCTGGAAGTGGGACTTGAACTAAAAAAGCGGCGATGGGAAACAAAAGAAAAGGGGATTGCTTTCCAAGTCGAAGGCGATGTGATTCAAAGTTTTTTCGATGCTCTGCCGTTCCAATTAACTCATGCGCAAGAACGGGTCATTGCGGAAATTAAAGCGGATATGGGGACTACTCAAGCAATGAATCGGTTGCTCCAGGGCGATGTCGGGTCTGGAAAGACAATTGTTGCAGTGATGGCGATGCTGTGCGCTATCCAGAGCGGGTACCAAGGTACAATCATGGTACCTACGGAGATTCTTGCTGAGCAACACGCATACAATCTGTCGGAATTGCTCAGATCGCTGAACCTAAACGTTGTGCTGCTCAAAAGCGACATTCCCAAGAAAGAACGTGAAGCAGTCCTCGCCGCCATCGCAGATGGTTCAGCCCACATCGTTGTCGGGACACACGCCCTGATCCAAGACGGTGTTGAATTTCACCAGCTAGGGCTAGTCATTATTGACGAACAGCACCGTTTCGGAGTCATGCAGCGGGCAACGCTGCGGGACAAAGGGAACACTCCGGATGTTCTAGTGATGACGGCGACTCCCATCCCGCGAACGCTAGCCTTAACGGTCTATGGCGACCTTAACGTGTCCGTGATTGACGAAATGCCGCCGGGGCGGCGAGAGATTACAACAAAATGGGTGAAAGAGAAAGATCGGGACCAGTTGTACGCGCGAATTGAGAAGGAGATTCAGCGCGGTAGACAGGCATACATTGTTTACCCGCTTGTTGAGGAATCAGAAAAACTTGAAGAGATTAAAGCCGCAACGGAAATGGCAGCACACTTCCAACACAATGTTTACCCCCACCTTCGCGTGGGGCTATTGCACGGGCGGATGAGGTCGGCAGAAAAACAGGAAGTGATGTTTCATCTGAAGAATCGAGAAATTGATATTTTGGTTTCAACAACCGTCATTGAAGTCGGGATTGACTACCCGAACGCATCGATTATGGTGATTGAAAATGCGGAACGGTTTGGACTGGCACAGCTACATCAGTTGCGTGGACGTGTAGGACGCGGCGAGCACAAATCCTCTTGTTACCTCATCGCCGATCCGAAGGGTGAGGATAGCGTGTCCCGCATCAAAGCGATGACGCGAACCAACGATGGCTTTGCGCTCGCAGAGGAGGACCTACGTATTCGCGGACCGGGCGAATTCTTTGGAACGCGGCAATCTGGACTTCCGGATTTTAAAATTGGCAATATTATCAGAGATGCTGCACTGATTGAGCTTGCTAAAGTGGAGGCGGGTGTGCTCACGAAGTCAGACCCAACGCTGAGGCGCCCTGAGCACCAAGCGCTGAAAGCGATGTTACAGACACAATGGAAGAAACAGTTGGAAATGGTCTCGATTGGTTGACCTAGATTCACTGGGACTTACTATCTGATTGTCAAAAAATACCGAAATCCTTAATGTGAAGAGGGCTTAGCGCATGACGCAAAATCGTGAACGTAGACCATCAGAACAGGAAGACAGTATCGATCCGTATGCTCGCCGTCCAGACGATGTCAGAGAGCCGCCTATTGGGTTGAGGGGCACGCTTAAGTTTCTCGGACCGGGATTAATTTTGGTAGGGACGGTCGTTGGATCCGGTGAGATTATCATGACAACGACACTAGGCGCAACCGTTGGGTTTGTAATGTTTTGGTGGATGCTGCTGAGTAGCTGGGGCAAGAGTATCGTGCAGGCAGAGTTGGGGCGTTACACGGTTTCATCGGGCGAGACTGTATTGCACGCCTTTAATCGGCTACCCGGTAAACTTCCTGGACCCCGTCAAAAGATTTCATGGTTCATCTGGTTGTGGATGTTCCAGCTAATCCCCGGTCACTTAGGCGGCGGCGGCGTGTACGGCGGGGTTGGGCAGGCGGTTCACATGGCGTTCCCATTTTTCGCATCGAAATGGTGGACAATTATTTTCGCCGCACTGGCGGTGGCGCTGATTCTGAGCGGCACATACCGCACCCTCGAAAAGTTGATGACGTTTATGGTCGGCACCTTCACTGTCCTCACGATAGTGTGTGCCATCCTGTTGCAATTCACGCCTTATGCTATCACATGGGGTGACGTGCGCGCTGGTCTGCAATTCCAGTTTCCGGTGTTCGCAGTCGCGGCAGCGTTGGGAGCGTACGGCGCCACCGGCGTGACTGCAGGCGAGTCAATGTCGTACACTTATTGGTGTGTCGAGAAGGGTTACGCCCGTTTCGTTGGCGCCACGGACAGCAGCCCCGGTTGGATCCGCCGTGCGCAGGGTTGGATTCGCGTCATGCAGGCTGACGTACTGCTGACATTGGGTGTGCTGACTTGTGCGACGGTGCCGTTCTACATGCTCGGCGCCGGTGTGCTGCATCACAAGGGCACCGTACCGAATGGTCTTGAGACAATTAGCATATTGTCCGGCTCTTATACGCAGACGCTTGGTGAGTGGGCATCGTGGCTATTCCTGTTGGGGGCATTCTTCGTGTTGTTCTCAACTGTGGTTTCGGGGCTAGCAGGGGGGACACGGATGGTTGCTGACGCCATGGGGGTGCTCGGCGTGATTAATCCGCGTGACTATCGCGCACGCGTACGGGTGATGCGTATCTGGGCGGTGGTTTCACCCACGATTATGGCAATGTGTTATTTCTATATTGAGAACCCTGTCTGGATGCTCACTATCAGCGGCACAATTGCAGCGATAATGATGCCTATCGTTGCGGGCAGCACCATCTACCTGCGCTATACACACATCAACTACCATATCAGACCAACGTGGAAGGCGGATTCCATTTTTTGGATCTGCTTTCTCATCATGGTTGCCCTAGCAAGCTACACCCTCTTACGCCAATTTGCCTAGCTAGCGTCGTGAAGCGGTAGAAGCCCTTCACAATCACCGAGGCGGTACTCGAAATCACGCCAGAACTTCCTGAAGAACATCTCCGCTCACATCGGTTAAGCGGAAATCTCGGCCCGCATAGCGGTAGGTCAGTTTTGTGTGGTCAATGCCCATTAGATGCAGTATGGTGGCGTGGTAGTCGTGGACGTGGCACGGTTGAGAAACAATCTCGACTCCGTAGTCATCGCTTTCACCGTAAGTCGTCCCGCCTTGGACGCCAGCGCCTGCGAGAAGACATGAGAAGGCTGAAGCATGATGTTCACGTCCCTTCATATTGTTGGAAAATGGGGTACGCCCGAACTCGGTGCAGATAGCGATAAGCGTCTCATCAAGTATGCCGCGACCTTTCAAATCCTTGATTAAGGCAGCGAGTGGTCGATCTACCCGTTCCGCCTTCGGACGGTGGTCCTCCATATTGCCGTGCGCATCCCAGTTGTTGGTTGCACCGGTGTCAATGAGTTCAACAACACGAACGCCGTGCTCCACCAGCCGCCGGGCAACGAGGCACTGCCAAGCGAACGACCTGTTATCGTCGCGCTCCAGTCCATACAGGTTGAATGTGGCATCGTTCTCTTCAGCCAGGTCGAACACCTGTGGGGCCGTGCGCATCATACCCACTGCGGTGTCATTGGCGTTCATGCGGGCGAGCAGTTCTAAATCTTCGGGACGCTGGCGGGCGTGAAGTTCGTTGACATCACGCAGCATAATTCGTTCCAATTCTGCTAGCGTCACCGAGTTCGTTGATGAGTTCAGGTTCGCTACTGGCTCGTCGCCGGGTAGGATACGCACACCTTGATGCACCGGCGGAAGAAAATGATTGTCCCACACTTGCGATCCCGCATAGGGTATGTTTTCGCACAAAACCATGTATGACGGCAGGTTCTGATTTTGCGTGCCCAAACCGTAACTTAGCCAAGCTCCGATGCTGGGCATGGGGATAGTCGCCGATCCCGTGTGCATCGCAAGCGAGGCTTGAAAGTGCTCAACGATATCTGTGTGCAGGGTTTGAATGATGCACAGTTCGTCTGCGACACCTCCCAGATGAGTGAACAGCTCGCTAATCATCAGCCCAGACTCACCGTATGGCTGAAATTTGAAAGGCGAGCCCATAAGCGGCTTTTGTGTGCCCCACGCCGGAATTTCCTTGCCGTGATCGCTCTGCAGCTTCGGTTTATAGTCAAAGGTGTCGACATGGGCGAATCCGCCGGTCAGAAAAACGAAGATAAGATTTTTGGCTTTCGCGGGATGATGCGTCAATTTGGGTGCCAACGGGTGTCCGGCGTAGAGTTCCGCCGCAAGCGACAACTTAGCGAAGGGGCCAAGCACACTTGTCGCACATCCTGCGAGCGCGCAACTCAAAAATTGGCGACGGTTGACTTGGTTTTGTTTGCTCATGGTTTACTCCTGGTGTCGATTAAAGTTAGTCGATGTAAACTAATTCATTCGATCTTAACAACACCTGTGCGTAACTATTCCACGCTTCCGTCTCCCTTTGTTCGGGTGGAAGTTCGTCAACATTAAGGTTTTCAACTGCACGTTTAATATACGCCTCACCACGCTGCCGCTCTTCGGCGGTTACCTCGCGGCTATAAGCGAGTAAGTACGCGCGGTTAATGCGCTCTACAGGATCCTGTGAAAACGCAATCAAGCGCTGAGCAAAAGCTTGGGCTTGCTCGTGCGCCCAAGGATTGTTCATGAGAAACAGAGATTGCTGGGGCACGGTGGAGTTCGTGCGTACCCCAGTAGTCGTGTTCGTGTCGGGTGCATCAAACAGTCCGAGAAACGGATGATATTGAAGCCGCTGCGTCATCAGATAAACGGTGCGATGGTTTGACGGATAGGGCGTCGGTATGAAGCGACCGGTCACGTTATCGTACGGGAACGGTACATGCTGTGACCAGAACCATTTCTCAATTGGCGGGAACGGATGCGCTCCCGGTCGGCTGAGATCCAATAAACCGCTGATGTTCATCACCGCATCGCGTAAGGCTTCTGCTTCAAGCCGTCGCCGATCGAATCGCCAATAGTAATCGTTGGATGGGTCGACAGTGGCATTCTGTGCGTCGTGACCGCTCGCCAGTTGAAATGTTTTTGATGACAGAATTAACCGATGGATCGCCTTAACTGACCAGCCGCTTTCGATGAATCGCGTCGCCAGAAAGTCAAGCAACAGAGGATGTGTCGGTTTGGAACCGGAGCGCCCAAAGTTTGATGGGGTCGAAACAATTCCTTTCCCGAAGTGGTATTGCCAGATGCGATTGACCATGACCCGCGCCGTCAGGGGGTTCTTCGGACTCGTCAGCCACTGCGCCAATTGCAAGCGTCCGCTTTGACCTTCAGGAATTTCAAGGGGTTTACCGTTGTTGAGAAATTTCGGCACATCTCGCCTTATTGCGGGTCCTGACTGCGCAGGGTCGCCGCGACGGTGAATGTGCGCATCTGTCGCCTGTCCATCTACAACCGCATAAGCTTGGGGCATATCTGCCGGCAAATCTGAACGCGGCAGTTTCTGTTTCAGTTCACCTTTTTGGCTGTTAATTTGGTCGGTGAGATCGTTGTACTGCACTCCGAGCGCCACTACCTGCGATTCGAGGTCTTTCGTATCTCCGCCGTCCGACTTCAATGTGTTAATCTGCTCTCTTAACGTTTCAATTTGTTGGTTGAGTGAATTCCGTTTTTCCGCTAGCTCGCCTTCGTGTTCCAGTTGATCTATCTCTTTTTGACGCTGATCAAACTGCTCTTGATGAGCGGCAATTTGCGGTTGAGCCTGATCAGGAGGCAGCAGCGGCACGAAATTCATTCGCGGCTTTCGGCCCGTTTGAAATTCCTCGGATCCGGCGTATGGATACGTTGTGCTGGCGAAGATACCATACATGGCATAGTAATCTTCCATGGTAATCGGATCGAACTTGTGGTCATGACAGCGAGCGCAGCGCATCGTCAATCCTAAGAAGGCTCGCCCCGTTGTGTCAATTGTATCCTCCAGAATCAGATGATTCAGTTGGTACGCTCCCGTGCCGAATCGGCGGGATAAGGCGATGAATCCCGTAGCAATTATCTGCTCGGTGTATTGCTGCGGCGGTGCGGTTTTGGCGAGAATATCACCGGCTAGCTGCTCATGAACAAATTGATCGTACGGTTTGTCCGCGTTGAACGAATCGATGATGTAGTCGCGGTAGAGGTGTGCTTCCGGTATTGGGTAGTCCGCGTTGTCGCCGCCAGTATCGGCGTAACGCGCTACATCCATCCAGTGCCGCCCCCAGCGCTCGCCGTATCGCGGTGAGGCAAGCAAGCGTTCGACAAGCTGCGCAAAAGCATGCGGCGTTGTATCCGCCATAAACGCTTTCACCTCTTCCGGTGTGGGCGGCAGACCAACGAGATCATAGTAGACTCGGCGCATTAGGGTGCGCTTGTCCGCCGGTTGATTGGGGCGCAATCCATGTTCGTGCCACTGTGCCCTGACAAACCGATCAATCGGATGATCAGACCATCCGGTCAAATCGACGGGAGGCTCAACCGCTTTCACCGGTGCAAATGCCCAATGTTGGTCCGCTTGCACCATGTCCGCATTTTGCCAAACGGTTTCTGTGGGCCAAATTGCGCCTTCTTTCACCCAAACTTCGAAGTCCCTTACAACGTGGTCGGGCAATTTCTCGTCGGGCGGCATCTTTACATACGCAGCCTCATTGTGCCGTATGGCTTCAATTAGCAAGCTCGCATCGGGGTCGCCAGGCACAATCGCGGCGCCATAGATGCCGCCTTCCAGCAATGCTTCCCGTGAATCTACGCGCAGACCGTTGTTAATCTCGTCCCCGCCATGGCAACGGAAACAGGTATTCACTAACACGGGCCGAATCTTCGCTTCGAAAAACGCGTACTGTTCATCTTGAACCGCCCGGTCAGAATCAATTGCGTCAACCGCGTGCGCACCCCATAGCATCAGTAGAATCGCCACGATTGGGACGGTGGATTTGCACTGCAATATCATGGTTGGTAACCCGTTTGTGCCGTCAATCGCACTATCGTTGGAGAGAAAATTCATCCAAACGGACATTCTGAACTTCCAAATTCCATGAACGTTGCTAGCCAAGCTTAATTCTTTATCTATGCCGTTTCCATTTCAACCTTCATAAATTATACACAAAAAACGGCTTAGCTGCCAGTAAAATCGACCTAATCTCATCACCTGAACATCCACTTCTCCATTTGAAATATCTGATGTGCTAAAACGTACAAACTTAATCTCGCGGGAGCGGAAACTTAACTTTCGCGTTGTCACGACGATTGGATTCTAGAAATCCAGCTATGATTTCGACAACTTTGTGCGCTTCTTTACCCGGGGACACGGGCTCCCCGCCTTCATCGACTAAGCGTACCAGTTCTTGGATACCGGCAGGGATACCAACAACATCCCACGCCGGAATTTGAATATCTTCATATTTATCTCCTGTTCGGATCTGTGCCCTCGGTTCTGTGAAGGCATCCTCGATGAAGATATATCCCTTCGTTCCAATAATCTCAAGGCGCAGCATTCTACGAGTGGTTTTGGGACCGCCGACGTAAAACGCACGCACGCCGTTGGCGAAGTGGATATACCCGTGAGCAGCGGGCTCTGTCACCGGGTCATGTCCACCATCTCCGCGATATTCCGAGTAATCCTCGTATCCGGTTTCGAGTTCCGCGGAGACCCATTCTGGGTCGGAATCTGCGAAGTAACACATCATATCAATGATATGGGTGCCGTTACGGAATAGCATCGCGCGACCGCCCGTTAAAAACCCGATGACACACTGCACGGGTCCGATTACGTCTTTTCCCACCACTTCTTCTTTGGTATATCGCCATAACGGCACCCACCTACGGGTGTGGTCAATCGACAGAATCGTTTTATTGCGCTCGGCAGCCTCAATCATACGGTCGGCATCAGCCAGATTCGTCGCCAATGGCTTTTCGCAGAACATGCCTTTTACCCCGGCATTGGCGGCGTTCACCACCAAATCTGTGTGCCGATGATCGGAGGTTGCCACCGTCACAATGTCCAAATCCTCATTCTCTAGCATCTCTTGGTGATTTGTGTACAGGGCAATATTCTGCCAAGTATCTTTCCAACGCTCTCTGAAGGCTTCTAGCGTGCTCGGCATCACATCGCACGCAGCCACTAGCGCTGCATTGGATAAGCCAACAAGTCCTGATGCATGGTGGCTGCCGATTACCCCGCATCCAATCACTCCAACTCGGTATGTCCTCATCACATACCCCCCTATCTTCAATAGCCAGTCAAGGCGCTATGTACAACCGAATTATGTTTCGATTCTACAAGAGTAAAATTGTAAATCGGTCAAATTTTTGACGCATGGGTAAAGTTTGTCGTCAAAAAAGCTGAATAATATTCGCAACGACTTCCTCCGGTTTGATTTCTGTCATACACAGATTCGGAGTTTCCTTGAGTTTACATTTACGCTTATAGCAAGGTCGGCAGCCAACGGGTTTCTCAATGACGCAATGTCCTTCCGCATAAGGGCGGTGACGTGTTGGGCTCGTTGGGCCGAACAGAGCAATCGTCGGTGTTCCAACAGCTGCAGCGATGTGCATGGGACCGCTGTCGCAGGTCAAATAAAGACTACAACGTTCGATAAGCGCCCCGAGTTGGGTGGGAGTTGTCGCCCCAATAAGATTGATAAGATCCACTTTAATCATCCGCTGCAGCGCTTCACCAAGTGCAGTTTCTGAGGCGTGACCTGTCAGGATAAAACGGATATTGATGATATTCTGAAGCTGCGTTAGCACAGCTGCAAAATTCTCGATTTCCCACTGTTTTGTCTGCCACGTGGTGCCAAGATTTACACCGATAAGACGTTCTGTGGAAGCGATGCCGTGATCGGTGAGCACCTGGCAAACAACGCGGCGATCCACATCTGTATGCCAGAACTCCAGGCTGGTATCTTGTGCATCAACACCGATGAGCTCTAAAACGTCGAGGTAACGGTAAACTTCATGGCGCTCTCGTCGATTCAGGCAAGTCTCCGTCAACAAAATTCCACGACCATTTATATTTGAACCAATCCGTTCTGGAACACCAGCTAGAAAGGGGATTAATGCGTTTCGAAAGGAAGTGGGGTGTAAAACAACTGCAAGATCGAATGCAGCCCGCTGGATATAACGTGTTAATTGCCAGAGAGATTTCAAACGGCTGCGATGTTGTCTTTTGATGTCAACAATCACTTGATCAAGGTAAGGGTGATTCGCCATCAAATCCGCAACAAGGGGACGCAGCAGCAATGCCACGCTAGACTGCGGATAGGCGTGCTTCAACGCTCTCAATGCCGGAGTCAGCAGGACCATATCGCCAATCCAGCCCCCCGTTTGAGTGACAAGGATTCTTCCTCTCAAGTTTCTCCCTGAATCGCGATCCTATGCAACGAGAATTTTTCCGATATTAAGATTTCTATGCGGAACTTTCACTTGAATCAACTGTGAGAATCTGTTACAATGAAAAAACCGTACCGTTGAACAGATTATACGTCTCTGCCTAAAGATAGTCAAGAGAAAGTCCAGCATAGAACGGACGCAAAAAGTTCCAGCATCGTTTCGCGACGCAACTGCTTGAAAATCGGTACGATATTCGCACAATGATTCGTTGATGGAAAACCCTCCAATACATCCATTGGCGGAGGAGGGCGGTCTGTCGTCCACCAGATATAGTTCATGCTTTTCATCGAAATTCTTTACAAGATAGCTCTTAAACTTGAAGTTTTCGAGTCTCTGATGTTGGAACACTTACCGGGGTATTTCGCGCAGCCTTTTCGATCATCGCAGAAATATCTCTAAATGAATATCTCCATATTTTCGCATTGAACCTAGGAGGCTTCATGGAAATATTTGGCTTGTTGGTTCTCTGGTTACACATTCTCGCTGCCGTGATTTGGATTGGTGGTAATCTCGTGATGGCGATGGTGGTTGTGCCCTACTTCAAGCGATCTGTCTCCCCTGTAGAACGCATTCAGATACTATCACAGATTGGCAGGCGGTTTGAGCCCATTGTGTGGGGCTGTGTATTAGTACTCATTTTTTCCGGACTGTTAAACATCTTTCTCAGTTACCCGGATTTGACTGGCTTGGCGGGTGCCTTTATGCGGACACTTCTCATCAAACTCCTCCTTGTAATCGTGCTGATCTTTTTGACAGCGATTCACTCATTTGTCATTGGTCCGAGACTGTCGCAAGCTGTTGATGCTCTCGAACCGGGCGCAGAGGAATTGCCCGATCAGGTCAAAAAGATTCGTTCTTGGATGTCAGTCGTGTCAAGTCTAATTGGCGTGTTCTCACTTCTGGTATTGCTGGCTGCAGTTGCCTTGCGAATGGGAATTTAGCGGCATTTGAGAAATTTGACGAGCTTCTGAAAAAGCTTACTGCCTTATTAAGGAGAAAACTAATGATAACCAATAAGCGGTGTATTCAAGTTGTTTCATCAATGATGGCGTTACTATTGATTTTTGTCGCCAATAACTTTGCACAAGGGAAGAATTGGACATCTGTGCGCGAGGCGGAATGGCGAGCCACGTTTACAGACATCTACTTTGTTGATGCTCAACACGGCTGGGTTGTTGGTTCAAGTTCGACAATTCTTCATACGAACAATGGTGGAAAGACATGGGAAAGGCAACCGAGCCAACCACTTCCTTTCAAGGTAGAT
Organism: Candidatus Poribacteria bacterium; assembly: GCA_965198175.1. Lineage (GTDB taxonomy): Bacteria > Poribacteria > WGA-4E > WGA-4E > PCPOR2b > JAPPKS01. The sequence goes on along the minus strand of OZ240245.1, from coordinate 2,593,626 downwards.
TTCTACAAAGTGCGGTTTATCAATCCTCAAACGGGTTGGATCGTGGGTGATGCTGGTACCGTGCTGAAAACAACAGATGGTGGTGCGACGTGGATGAAACTCAACAGTGGCACCCGAGCCACGTTGTCAGCTATTTCTTTTGCTGATGATAAATACGGTTGGGCAGGCGGTGATGGAGGGCTTGTTATTCGTACCGTAGATGGCGGCACCACCTGGACGCGACATAAAACCGACACAAATAACGCGATTAAAGGCATTCACTTTACGAGCGCTCAAGTGGGCTGGGCCGCGGGAGATGGCGGTACAGTCATTCACACCATGAATGCTGGGCAGACTTGGAAAGCTCAAAATAGCAGAACGGCTTCACCCCTTGATGCAATTTTTATGCGAAGCGACCAAGAAGGTTGGGCCTCCGGCGGGAATGGCGCCCTAGTTCATACTATTGATGGTGGAACCACGTGGAAACCCCAGGAAAGTCGTGTGCCTAACTCGAACGGGATGCCGGAACCAATTTGGGGGATCCATTTTATTGACGCCAACCACGGGCTCGCTTCAGCGGAGTTTGGGGTTATTCTGAGGACTACCGATGGCGGGAAGGAGTGGACACCGATTGAACCGAGGCCCGTTCAGAACCGTGTGAACGCTATCCAACTTGTCACCCCCCAGGAAGCTTGGGCTGTGGGTGCATTCGCGACAATTATCCATAGCCGAGACGGTGGCGCATCTTGGGATGTGATTTCAAGCAATAACCATCTCACCGCAGTTCATTTCTATGGCGACAAGTTAGGATGGGCTGTTGGTTTAGGCGGAGCGGTTCTGCATACTCGAGATGGCGGAACCGTTTGGAATGAACAAACGAGCAACAATGTCTTTGAGCTGTTTGGCATCGGCTTCGTCGATGCGAACAGGGGCTATATTGTTGGTAGCAACGCCACCTTAATTGAGTCCCTTGACAGTGGAGACACTTGGAACGTCGTTAGCGATCCCCGGGATGAAGGGCACGGTACGGTTGAACGGATTCAGTTAGATGAGTCAATGAAATGGAAAGGCGCTGTCGGATTTTATGGTTTGCACTTTTCAACTTCAACGCACGGCTGGGGTATTGGAGAATTTGGCAAGATTATGCACACGAGCGATGGTGGCGAGACATGGATAGGTCAGGAATCCGGGGACATGACGGTCGGCTTTAATAACCTGTTTGGCGTCTATTTTGTTGACACAAGTGTCGGCTGGGCAGTTGGGGCGGCAGGTACCATTATTAAAACTGCTGATGGCGGTCAGACATGGACTGTTCAAAACGCTGGGCCGGATGAATTGAAGGCGATATTCGCAATTAACCCACAAACCGCTTGGGTTGCTGGATCTCAAGGCGCCGTTTATGGGACGAAGGATAGCGGCGAAACCTGGACACAGCAGATTACGCCAACAAGCGAGAACTTGAACGGTATCTGGTTCATTAACGAAACGGAGGGTTGGACTGTCGGAGATAAGGGCACAATTTTGCACACGGTCGACGAGGGCGTAACATGGCTTGCACAAGAGAGTTCTACAAAGACCAATCTTACTGATATTACCCAATCAAAGAGCGGATCGATCTGGGCTGTTGGCGAATGGGGAACCATTGTGAAATATTAACTTCCGCGTTTTCGGAACGGCAGGCGTTTGAGACGATTCAGGTAAACTTTGACCTTCCTACAGCGAAACATCGTCCAAGAGGCTTGGTGGCAAGCGATGATTCCGAGGAAGCGAAAAGCAATCTAAATGACGTTGAGATATCGAACGAGAGTTTTCACCTCGTCAGCAATCGCTTGGATTTCTTTGCTTCGAATGGTCTATTGGGCACGATTCCTGTTGCGAGCATGCTAACATTTCTATTACGTGAAAAACAGCCTTTTGGTAGCAGACAAAAACCTGTCTGCCCCGATGCGAATCGTCTTGCTAATGCCCTTTTTTCATTTCTCGTTCGATCCTCAAAACTCCCCTCCTTGGCGTTGTTGTGGGTAACGTAATACTGCGATCGGAAAAGCTTTTCCAGCACCGACAGACAATCAACTTCTTGTTGCGTTCGTGGAAAAATCTGAGAACTTTTCCAGTTCGTGACCACGGCAGTTTTGCCCCTCATCAGGCAAACAGCTTGCATCAACAAAGCAAGCCGCGGGCTACGTCCGGTGGAGCTGTTCCGATCTAAATTGAAGTCCCTCACGGTGGTTCGTTACAAATCAATCGAAGGAGTTGAATGTATTTGTCAGAACGCCAACAACATCTTTTCGCGGGGATTACCCTGCTGATTTTGTGGAGCTCCGCTCCACCGGCTCAAGCAGCAAAAACTTTAACCCTGGAAGAAAGTATGGAAATCGCAAAACAGACCAACCTCACAAGTCAAACCGTTCGGGAACGTGTAAAATCCGCGGAATCGCAGGTACGTGCTGCCCGTGCTGGCTTGCTGCCGAATGTTTCAATTAGCAGTAGCTATACATATACCCCTAATCTCGCGAAATCTGTGCTTCAAGCGGGCGGCGGATTTGGGCCGCCCGGCATAGGAAACAACATGCAGTTTCAAGAGGTGGAAGACAGCGTTGATTCATCAGACGTCATAGAGTTGGAATTCGGAGCCCACCGGAATTTTCGCGGCGAGGCTGCCTTGAGACAACCGATTTTCGCCTGGGGACGGTACTATTACAACTACCAGAGTGCAAAGATAAATTTAGAAGGTGTGCGAAAAGAGCTGGAAGCTACTCACAACCAACTTGCACTTGACGTTTCTGAAGCCTTTTACGGGATACTGCTTGCCGTGGAATTTGAAAAGGTATCTCAACAGACGGTTGATCTTGTCGAGAAACAGTTGCAAATCGCTCAAAATCTCTTTGATTCAGGCGCTGCCACAAAATTCGATGTTCTGCGAGCTGAGGTGCAACTAGCTAACACAAAATCTCAGTTGATACGCACTCAAAACAGGGCGCGAACCGCGAGAAACGCATATAAAAACATTTTGAATATTGATCTCGCTGAAGACGTGAACATCAAGGGCAATTTCGATGCTCCGGACGTTGAGCTGAACCTTGAATCATTGATCCAAACAGCGAAAACGCAACGTCCTGAGGTTCATCAACTCGGGTTCAATGAACAGGCGAATCAGAAACGCGTTGCTGTTGCGAAGGCGGGCAATCGTCCTGATTTAGCCTTTTTTGTCAACTATCAGGTTGATGATAATGAAAGATTGCGGGAAATGAACCGCATCTGGAATCTGGGTTTTGCACTAAACTTTCCAATCTTCGATGGGTTCGCAACCCGAGCCGCGGTTCAGCAATCGGAAACAGCATTAAGACAGGCGCAGCTTGGGAAACACCAACTGATAGACGCCATTGAGTTTGAAGTCAGATCTGCTTATCTCAACTTGGTTGAAGCAAAAGCGTTAATTGAAGTCCAGAGGAATACGGTTGAGCAAGCCCGGGAGAGTTTGCGAATTGCGAACTTACGGTACGAAAACGGGATAATCACGAGCGTTGAATTCACCGACGCCCAGCTTGCCCTGACGCAGGCAGAAGTCAATCGTCTCCAATCATTACACGATTATGTGGTTGGTCTGAAAAAATTGGAAAAGGTTATCGGGCAAAAGTTAGATGTTTAGGCAAAAATAACGACCCAAAAACTCTAAATATATTATAAAGACTTACGCAGTTGCATTTGTAGTACCGCAATACGTTGCATGTTGTGTGCCCTACTACAAACCCAAAGACCCTTTGTCTTACCCGATTTATGGGGTCTGCATTGTGTTCTCTGGTAAGAATTCATCGAACTCCGAGACTTTGCAGGTTTAACTGTGTAAGTCCTAATCTATTACATTGACGGAGATTTCAAGTTGAGAAAGGCATTGATTATCGCAGCCATTATTTTGGTTTTTATCGTGGTTATTACTCTCAGATTTGTCACTAACCAGCGCGCAAAACCGGCGGAAGTTGTCGCTCCGACCACCAAACCGGTTGAGGTGGTAAAGGCTAGACGTGGGGAGATTCGACAAGAGTTACAGTTGTCCGGCACAATAGAAGCAAACTCACACGTGACAGTTTTTCCCGAAGTCGCCGGAATAATTATTGAGATGCGTGTTGACGAAGGCAGCCGTGTGAGGAAAGGGGAACGCCTGGCTATTATTGAACATGAAACACTCGACTTTCAAATACGTCAAGCGGAGGCGGCCCACCAGTCGGCGGAAACCGCGTATGACCAAGCAAAAAAACTTGCAAAGGTTCGGGTTGATTCACAGGCTGCCCAAGCACGTGCTCAACTCGCTGCCGCGGAAACTTCCCTGCAACAGGTCTTAGATCTTGCTCAAACACGCACCCTGTCCCAAACTGAACAAGCAGAAGCCGGGCTAGCCTCACTTCAGGCGAACCTTGAGAAAATCAAGCGTGGTGCACGAGACGAGGATCGAAAACAGACACAAGCGGCGGTGAACCAAGCCGAAGCTAGCCTTACTAACGCAAAGAGTAATTATAATCGCATGAAAAAGCTTTTTGAGACCGGTGCAATCAGTGCCCAGTCCTTTGAGAGTTCACAAACACAATTGGATGTCGCCAATGCTCAGTATGAAGTCGCTGTTGAACAGATGCGGCTCATTGAGAATGGTGCACGGGAGGAAGACATCCGAGCAATGGAAGCTCAAGTAGAGGGCGCGGAAGCCATACTCAAGGTAGCACGTACACAAGCGGAGACAAAAACTTGGGAGAAAGATACAGCGCTAGCCGAATCACAAGTTGAAGCAGCAAAAGCCACGCTCGCAAACGCGGAGGCGTTAGAAGCTGCCAAGAGTTGGGAAGCGGAGATTAACACTGTCGAAACGACGATGGCACACGCAAAAGCTGCGTTAGATCTTGCCAAGGCGCGGCTAGATGATGCGTCAATTACGGCGCCAATCTCAGGGATTGTGTCCAATCGATACCTCGACCTCGGCGGGATGGCTACATTAAGCGCGCCGATCTTCGAGATTGTTGATATGGACACCGTGAAGGCAGTTGTCAGCGTGATTGAATCGGATCTGAGCAAACTAGACGTTCGCGGACAAGGCTGGGTTCATGTCGATGCCCTGACCAATCCGGTGGTTGGGACAATATCCTTAATTAGCCCAATCCTTGAATCGAGCAGCCGGTCTGCAGGGGTTGAGTTTACAATTGATAACTCGGAGATGAAATTGAAACCGGGTATGTTTGCCAAGGTGACGGTTACTGTCGCGATTCATGAAAACGCAATTCTAATCCCTCGTTCCGCGGTAATTGAAGATAGTGTGAGAAAGACTCGGAGCGTCTTTGTCGTTGATGACGGTCTCGGCAAACGCAGACGCGTTGAATTTGGTCTATCGTGGGGAGGAATCGTTGAGATTGCTAGTGGTCTCTCCGAAGCAGAGCAAGTTGTTACTGCGGGTCAGCATTCCCTTAAAGACGGACAAACTGTCATGGTAGTGAATCCATAAGCGCGATACGTGTCCTATGGTGAACGCGATAATTGAGTGTTTTGCAGTTCTACGTTTCAGTTCTCATTGAGAGGAAGTTTCGAAGCAATCAAGGATGGATAGAAGCTGATATCTTATGGACGTCTACCCGGATCCCAAAGAGATAAGGAAACCCATTCAAATCGAGCAGATTTATGGGACTGAAGAGAAACCTGATGACATCCTTGAGATTGAATCGATGCTTCGGTATGAAGACCGTCAACTTTTTGGTGAATTTGGTTTTGAAAAGGCGGGGACGGTTTTTGTCACAAGAGCACCTGGGCGACTTGATGTGATGGGTGGTAGCGCCGATTATTGTGGTGCGAACGTTCTTGAGGCAACGATTGAACGCGCAGCGGTAGCAGCTAGCCAAGCGAGAAGGGATCGGCTATTAAAAGCACTGACTTATGACACTGAAGGGAACAACCATCCTTCTAGCTTCCAGATTTCTCTAGATGATTTCTACACAAACGGTATTCTCAAATCTTTTTCCCAAGTTCGCCAACTTTTCGCACAGAATCCCAGAACTTCATGGGCAGGCTATGTTCTCAGCAGTTTTTATGTACTTCTCAAGGAGAAAAAAGTCGATGCGTTTCCTCACGGTGCAGTCGTCGTTATCAGAAGCAATATTCCAACCGGCGCGGGGATGGGTTCCTCTTTCGCGATTAGGGTCGCTGCATTAAGCGCAATTAATCATCTGTATGGACTAAACCTCAACGCCCGCGAGACTGCGCGGCTCGGAGAGATTGTCGAGAACCAAATCGTTGGCACGCCACGCAGCATCACGGTTGGAATCGCCGCTGCCGCGGGACAACAGGACAGAGTCCTTTCGATTCTCTGCCAGCCTGATCAGGTTCTTGAAGCTGTGCCGATTCCTCCCAATACGAAACTGATTGGCATCCACAGCAAGTCAAGGCGGAGTGAGTCAAGTCCGGCGTATATTGACGCACGAACTGCGGCATTTATGGGATTGGCAATCCTTCAAAAAGAGTTGAAACTAGAAGAATTGCGAGACAACTACTTGTGCAGACTTTCTGTGGAGAATTTTCGGAAGAGAGGTTGGAAAATCTTGCCAGCAGAGATGAAAGGCAAAGACTTCCTCAAACGGTACGGTGAAACTGTGGATACTCTAACTCATGTAGATGCGAAAAAGAACTACCGAATTCGAAGTCGCGTCGAACATCCGATTTACGAGCACGCCCGGGTGCAAAAATTTATCACGTGTCTAAAAAATGCAAGTGAAAATCCTGCGAAAGTCCGAACATCCTTGATGTGTGCGGGCGAACTTATGTACGCTTCAAACTGGAGTTACCGCTTTCGCGTAGGGCTGGGTTCACCGCAAGTCGAACAAATCGTGCAATCGGCGCGGAAGATTGGAATGCGGGGTGGATTATACGGTGCGAAAATTACCGGTGGTGGAGGTGGTGGAACTGTTGCTTTACTCAGCCATGGCGATGTATCTAACACTCTTGTCCAAATTCTCGCAGCCTACAAACTCGCTTGGGGACTTGAAGCTGAAGTTTTCGCTGGATCTTCACCCGGTGCGTCTGAGTTTGGGCATATTGTTCTGAGGCTCACCTGAGCGCGGCGCGTAAAGGATAAACCGTAAAAACGGGTAACATCCACGCTTCACAATATAGTCCCAAGTTGCTACCTCGCCCGCAGTGGATTGGCAGATCCACTGAACATAGTTGGGATAAAGCTTGGATTTGGTAATCCAAGTGAGCAAGGATGATAAACAGAGCGTAGAGCAGAAGACAAAAAAACTGGGGCGATGCCTCGATTTTCGATAGGTAGCAGCTAGGTAAATTTATGAAGATTCTTCCCAGCCGTTACAACTATCAAGAAACACGATTTACAGGTATGGAATGTGCAAATGCCTGTCAAGGAAGTATTTCTCCAAATTCGAGGATTAAAACGCCCCTGATTCGCCGATCCGTTTGACGGGAGTTACAATTAAGAAAAATTATGTTAATCGTATCTTTTCGCAAGAAGTATCTAGTTGTCTTACTGTTCGCACTGATGTTTTGGCATTTGGCTGTATTCATAAGGGTGGGAGCGGCGGATGAAGGAAGCCATGCGGCGGAGTTTCTCAGTCATGGTGTTGGTGCCCGTGCATTGGGGATGGGTAGTATGTTTGTGTCCGTCGCCGATGATGCTACAGCAACATACTGGAACCCGGCGGGACTCGCCCAAATCAAAAAACACGCCTTTTCCGCTATGTATTCGGAGTCTTTTGGCATTGATGGAGGACGGTTTCTCGGCAAAGGATTGGTGCAATACAATTTTGTCAATTATATTCAGCAGATTGAAAACATCGGGACCGTTGGAATCAGTTGGATTCGACTCGGTGTGGACGACATCCCGCTCACTACTTTTGTCGATAAAAATGGTAATGGAATTTTGGGAGATTTTGATGACAAGAACAACAACAAAATCAAGGAAGCAGGGGAACTATACATCGATCTCCCGATCATTGCTGGGACCTTCAGTAATACCGATAATGCAGTGTTAATCTCTTACGCACGTCAAGTCAATCAGCGCATTGCAGTCGGTGGCAATTTGAAGCTACTTAGACAGTCGATTTTTGAAAACAGAGGAAGTGGTTTTGGGATCGATCTCGGCTTATTGCTTGGTCCGTATCGCGGTTTGCGGATTGGCGTGGCTTTAGTAGATGCCACTGGTACCCAGATTCGTTGGAACACAGAGACTCGCCCGACGTTCACGCGTGATCCTCGACTACGGTTCGGCACCTCCTACCAAATATCCCTTCCCCTTATCGGTAAGGTGACGTTGGGTGCAGACTTGGAAACAAACCGGGAGAATCTTGAGGATAGCGAGGATTCCGGCAGTAATGTGATTTTCCGTTATGGTGTGGAATACTGGATGTTTAACGTGATTGCACTGCGCATTGGTGCGGATGGGGATGAACTCGCCGCTGGTGCCGGGCTTCGCTTTCCTTTGGGCGAAGCAAAATTATTTGCGGATTACGCCTTCAACGCCCATGACCTTGGCGATTCTCAGCGGATTTCTATCTCAGGGCTTTTTTAAGGTAGGTTAACTTCCAAAGTGTGTCGCATCGCATGTCCAGATTCTTCGCCTGAACTTACTTGACAAATCCCAACTATATCCCACCACTAGATATTCCTTTGTCAAGCCTTCATTGAGTTGTATCTGTCATTAAACAACCACTTCTAGCAATGCTTCATTTGAACAACGCGCGGCGAATCTGTCGTACCGCTTGGCGGATGCGATCTTCATTTTCAACGAGCGCAATCCGAACATATCCCTCGCCATTTTGTCCGAATCCAGCACCGGGGGAGACACAAACTTCAGCCTCATCAAGCAGTTTCATTGCAAAATCCATTGAACTGAGATGACGAAATCGGTCAGGAATTGGCGCCCAGACGAACATCGTCGCTTTCGGTTTTTGCATCTTCCAGCCGATTCGATTGAGACCTTCTACCAGGACATCACGTCGCTGGCGATACGTTTCGGCATTTTCTTTCAGAAAATCCATAGGGGTTCGCAATGCCATAATCGCGGCAACCTGGACGGGAGCAAAAATGCCGTAATCATAGTACCCTTTAATCCTCGCTAGCGCGCCAACAATCTCCTGATTGCCAACAGCGAATCCGCAGCGCCAGCCCGCCATATTGTAGGATTTCGATAGAGAAATGAACTCAACGCCAACGTCCTTAGCGCCTTTGGCTTGCAGAAAACTCGGTGCTTCATAGCCATCAAAGACAATGTCAGCATAGGCAAGATCGTGTATTACGATAATGTCTTGTCTCTTGGCAAAGTCAACGATTTCCTCAAAAAATGCGAGGTCTACTACGGCTCCAGTAGGGTTGTGTGGAAAACTCAGGATTAATACCTTGGGTCTCGGCCAGATGTCTCTAGCAATTTCATCAAGACTCGGCACAAACTGGTTCTCTTCCCGCAGCGGAAGACTGACAACGCTGCCGCCGGCGAGAACGATACTGTAGATGTGGATGGGAAAGGTTGGATTGGGGACGAGGGCAAGGTCGCCTTCATCAATCAATGCTAATGCAAGATGAGCAAACCCCTCTTTGGTACCAATTACCGCAATTGCCTCTTGCTCCGGATCAATTTGGACTCCAAACCGTCGGTCGTAATGCCATGAAATCTCACGTCGCAGGTTATAAATTCCGCGTGAAGCGGAGTAACGATGGTGGCGCGGTTCTTGCGCTGCTTCGCAAAGCTTATCTACGATGTGTTGAGGTGTTGGTTGACTTGGGTTACCCATCCCTAAATCAATGATGTCAACCCCTTGCTGCCGTCTTTCATGGGTCAACTGTTTGAGCTTACCAAACATATAGGGCGGCAACCGATGTAGACGCTTTGAAAATATGTTCATCCACACTCCTATCCGTTGAAAACACTTTCACATCGTTATAAGGGCGCAAGTTACTCTTGTGTTTCGTCTCTTTTCTGTATGCAAAATTTCCCAGATGCTGCATGATGAGCGTATCGCGTTGTTTCTGGCAGTCTGTAATTCCGGCAACAGGCTAAGGTCAAGTTAATTGCTGAATCCAAGGAGATTCGATGTCCAATCGAGATGAAAACCTCCTTGACGTTAGATCTCGTGCGAACCGCTGCACCAATAATTTCTTCCCTGTCATGGAGATACGTAACCGATCCCGCCTCGCCTTGTGGAACACTGTGCTTTCCCCACAACCGTGATTTTGCACAACCAATCGTCGGTTTGTCCAAGATAAGACCGAGATGTGATGCTATCCCAAAACGTCTCGGATGCGCAATACCCTGTCCATCGGCAATGATGAGATCCGGTTCTGTATCCAATTGTTCAAAGGCTTTCAGTAACGGAGGGGTTTCACGAAAGGACAATAGGCCCGGGATGTAAGGAAATTGAACTTGGCTCTCGGCAATAACGCCATCCACCGGCTGTAGCTCTGGAAAGCTAAGCACAACAATGGAAGCGCGGGCAATGTCTTGTCTAAAACCGAGATCTACTCCGGCAACCCGGTTGATTTCGCCGAATCCATCTTCGCGTATAACTTGATCCCGCAGTTCATTCTGAATGTGGCGACCTTCCTCGGAGGTGATATCCCACCGATGGAGTTGCTTATAAAGCATGCGTTATCACTAGCGTAAGGCAAAAGGGACGAAGATTGAACGCCGCAAAACTATGTCTGGCATGCCTACCATTTTGACAACGAAGAACATAATCAAAATATATAGAAAATGCTATCAGAAGACCATTGCAACTGTCAAGTGTTTTCCTAACTATTTCTACCCTATCGGAGAGTTGGCGATTAGGTCGTCTATGACTTCTACCTCTGCTTTCGGAAGTATTTTGTGAACTTATCTATTATGCTCTCCAATTATGACGAATCTTCATTTGCAATGCTCTCTGATTGATGTTTAGAAATAAACTGCAGACCTGCAAAGAAGGTAACAAGAAACACATACCCTACTGCAATTCCCATCAGTGAGCATGCGACCCCCAAGAAGAGTTCAATACCGTTAAACATTAAATTTCCTCCTATGTCAGTATTTGTTCAATAGAACGGGTAAATTGCTCCCTTTACCATCATATACGACAAATCACAATTCGGGTTTCACTCCTGTGGGATATATTCAATTTCTGAACTCTTCGTCTACTTTGCGCCTCCTTTTCTCCTGCGGTTTCTTCTAAATGAAGATATCATTCGTAGTCATAAGGCGAAAGAAAAAGCTTTGCCGCTGATATAGTATGTTCAAAACGACACAACAGATACGACCGCCCTTCAGAAACAACGAAGGAAAGCCTCAGACGCTTGATTGTAGATTCCAATGGCGTTTGTTTCAAGCATTGAATCTCTTCAACATCGCCGATTCACAACGCAGTAATGTCCTGGACGAACAAACGATGCCATAACTCAAGGAGAGATGCAGAGAGGGAAACGGGGAAATGTAAAAGCCCGGGGACGACAACTTAAGGCGGCGGACTCCCCTTTTTATCGCGTGTAGATTGTGCCCCTCACATACGAAGCATCATCAGATGCGAGGAAGGTGAGCACGCGAGCAACACCGGACGGTTCGCCTAACGATTGACGGGCGTTCTCAACAGCGGCTTCTGGGGATCCGCCTACCCGCTCAGCAGATTCAGCAATTTGGCTAAGTTTCAGCGGTGTTTTGATGTTGCCAGGGCAGATTGTATGCACCCGTATATTGAGGGGTGTCAGCTGTGGGGTAATTGTGAGCGCCAACCCGTGCACTCCGCCTTTACTGGCGCCGTATGCCACTGATGAACTTCCACTAGTTACGCCAGCTCCCGACGCGACACATAACACAACACCACCGCCCATGCGTTCCATAATTGGTGCGACGTGTTTAATCGACAGAAATGTGCCTTTAAGATTCACGTCGATTACGGATTCAAATGTCGTTTCATCAAATGCATCTACTCGAATGTGGGGGCTCCGCAAGATGCCCGCACAGGTCAACAACACATCAAGCCGTCCAAACACTCGATCGGCGGTCTTCATCAAATGAGCGACTTCGGCTTCTATTGTAACGTCAGTGCGGAAAAATCTTGCGTTACCGCCTTCGGACTGGATGGATGCGACTGTTTTTTCGCCATCGTCGAGGTTAATATCACCGACGACCACTTGTGCGCCAGCACGGGCAAAGCAGATTGCTGACGCCGCACCAATCCCGGTCGCACCGCCGGTAATCACAGCAACTTTGTTCGTTAACTGCACGTTTTCCCCCTGTGGATGCCGACGCCATTCTCAGCGGCAATCCGTCGGACATTTTGCGCTGCAAGCGGAATCTTTGACATCGGTAAGTGTTCTATCAATCCATAGCCGTCAGCGTAAAGGGCATCAAATCTTCTAAGCATCAGCCCAATATCCAACTCGCCCTCGCCAGGAACCTCTTCATCAATGTGGACGACCAAACCATTTTGTACCTTGATATCCTTGATGTGCGCCACGGGCGCAATTTGCCCCATCACATCGAAGATATGGTTTAATCGATCCGCACTATTGTAGACCTGCCGATGCGATTGGAAATGGTTGACAGCGTCCATAACAAGCCGCAAATGTTTACTTCCCACTGCATCGACGACTCCCTTGCACGTCTCTGGAGCATCCAGAATCGAAATTGCGTGCGTTTCCATGACGATGGTCACATCTTCTAATGCAGCCTTCTGAGCAATTGGTATCAACGTCTCAATCAGACGTTCTATGTTATCAGGCAGGTAGTTGTCTCGATGCGGCGTCCATGGGCCCGCAGGGTTTAGACTCCCGGGTCGTATGAGACAGACATGTGCTTCAATCTGACGCGCAATTTCCAATCCGCGATTAATCTTCGCCGTGACTCTTTGCCTGACACCCTTTTCCGTATCAAAAAGGCACTCGTTGTAGGCAATACCGAACTGAACCAAATCTAGATTTTCCGCCATCATAAATGTATTGAACTGCTTGCACGCTTCGTTTGTGATTTCGAAGACATCATCTCCATCAAAATGAAATCCAAATCCTGTGAATTGCGACGCCCTAATTGACGCCATCTGTTCCCTCGTAAATGTCCTGAAATCTCCAGGCAACATTCCGACAACGCCGAGTTTCATGTCAGCCTCCGTGTCTCTGTGTCAGTAAGTTAGCGTGTGAAGCGCATACCGTCCAACATTTGCTATCACGCTTGTCAACTTCGCTAAGCCAGCGACGAATGCTGCTTTTGGGTAAGTTGCTTCAGCAAGGTTTTCAATCCCGTACTCAAAGTCACAGGATATTTCTCGGCTCCCGTCAACCTTCTGTAGGCTTCTGGCAGCTTCGACAATTCAGCCTTCGCAAGGGTTTGGGCCTCTATCAAATCCGGAAATGAATAAACCAACTCTCCTTGGTGGACAATTGGTGTTAGCAGGGGCTGACTTGTGTATATTCCGGGAAGGGAATCGACCTCTTGTGGATATTCATCCCAGAGGCTAATCACATCCTTCACATAAGTCCCAGCGGCATCGTACAGCCGGTGAATCTGTTTTCTGCTGGGAAGCGTCGATTTGCCCGAATCATCGCTGAGTTTCATCGTAGGAATGACCTTATCATCCGCAATTCGTTCAACCTGCTTGTATACTCCCGGCAATGCTGATGGACCACCTTCATTTGTCAACGGATTAAAGTTCGCACCTGTTGCCAGCCGGGTACCAACGCCAAAACCATCGATTGGTGCGCCTGCCCGCAGCAGATGGTCAATCTGAAATTCATCGAGGTCATGGCTCGCAAAAATCTGCACGTTAGTTAGTTCCGCTTCATCAAAGATATTTCTGACTGATTTGCTGAGCGCAAGTAAATCACCGCTGTCAAGTCGAACCGCCATCAATTGTTGTCCTTTAGCCTTCATTTCTGTGCCAACGATACAGGCATGCTTTGCACCCTGAATCGTGTCATAGGTATCGATTAGCAGCGTGGTGTTACATGGGAAAGATTGGGCATACGTGCGAAAGGCTTCCAACTCCGACGGGCAATCCAGTATGAATTTGTGCGCCATTGTCCCAACGTAAGGGATGTTAAAGTTCTGTCCTGCGACCACAAGGGAGGTTCCAGCGGCGCCACCGATGAAAGACGCTCGCGCTGCCAGAATGCCAGCATCTCTCCCATGCGCCCGCCGTGCTCCAAAATCGAAGCAAGTCCGCCCACGTGCTGCATGAACGATTCGCGCTGTTTTGGTGGCAATCAGCGTCTGGAAGTTCATCACGCTGAGGAGGTAGGTTTCGAAGATTTGCACGTCGATCGATCTGCCGGTAATATCGATCAACGGCTGGTTTGCAAAGACAGGCGTTCCCTCACACACCGCATGGACATCGCCATCGAATTTGAAGTGACGGAGATAATCGAGAAATTCGTCACTCATATCCGGCGTTGTCTTACTTTCCTTCAACCACCTTAGATCCGAATCCGTAAACCGCAGATTGAGAATGTAGTGGATAACTTGTTCCAGCCCCGCTGCAATCAGATACTCACCCTGTGGAATAGAACGAACGAAGTAGTTCTCGCTACAAATTGCATTGTTCTCGCTGTCAAAATTGGCTTTGCCCATTGTCAGTTCGTAGTAGTCCACGAACAACGCCATGTTCGATTCAGTGAGAAGGGCGGATTGGGGTTCTCTCGTCATTGAGGCGAACTCCAGTGTTTTGCGTTACCATATCAGGATAATTGAGCGTATTTCCCAATATGTCTCAAGTTAATTGGGCGAATATGCCAATCGTGATGTGCAGACGTTTCTTTCATCGGTTGGTTGATATCTCATGTTTATGAAGGCGGTGTAGAATTAATTCTAGCAGAGCGTTCAATTCATGTCAACGGCAATTTGGGACAGGTCGGATTTTGCTTTGTTTTCAGGATGCGCCTTAAGGTATAATATCTTGAGCATTTCATGTGTTTTTCTAAACGATGTGCTGGATGCGTCGCTTGAATCTCGGATATTGATTCCAAAATTCTTGATGGGTAAGGAAAATTATGAAAGTTAAAGTAAAACATTTTGCCGTGTGCCGAGAAATGTTCAATCGGGACGAAGAAGAGATGGAATTGCCAGACGGAGCCGTCTTGATGGACATCCTGAAGCGACTCGAAGAGGAATGGCCCGAATTTCCAGAATACTACGAGGTGATGCAGATGTCTGTGAATTGGGAATATGCTACGGAACAGACCAAACTCTCAGATGGAGACGAAGTTGCATTGATTCCGCCGGTTACAGGAGGCGAGGATGTTTAAAATTACCAACGAAGCTATTACTCCCGATGAGGTTATCCATGCGGTCAAAGCAGAAGATGCCGGCGCGATTGTGCCATTTTTAGGCATTGTGCGGGACAACACGGGCGGACGCAAAGTCTCCTACCTTGAATACGAAGCCTATCCGCCGATGGCGGAAAAGAAAATGGCAGAGATTGCTCGCGAGATTTATGAAAAATGGGGATTGGATCGTGTTGCTATGATTCACCGTGTCGGGCGTCTCAAAATTGGCGAGGTCAGTGTTGCAGTCGCCATATCCGCGCCGCACCGCAAAGATGGATTTGAAGCTTGCAAATACGCCATGGATCGCCTCAAGCAAATCGTCCCTATTTGGAAGCGCGAGGTTTGGGAAGATGGCGGAGAAGAGTGGGTTAAACCGGATCCAGTCTACTTCAATCAGCAATCTGCGATTTGAAGGCGAATCCTAAAATAAAACAGCTCATGAAATTGCCCGTTCCTGCCGTTGACATAATCGTATTCGGTTAAACTACTTTTAACTAGGTATCACAATTCAAACGAAAAGGAAGACGCCGGTTTACTATGTGGCTGATGGCGTTGTCGCCTGAGTTGAGTCAATCGTCGGCAGTGGGATTACGGATCTTGTCAGGCGCGGAATGAATATGTTTCTGTCGATTCGCATCTTTGAACTTTGGTACAACTACGCGCGCTTGAACATAACAAGAGTAGCTGGTACGCCAACACCGAATGAATTTGTGGGTTAGGTTAGCCCATTGTTCTGTATTTTACGTAGTGTGCATTTCGCGGTATTGGGAGTAAGACATGGCGAACAAATATGAGTCCGTAATCGGCCTGGAGATTCATGCCGAGTTGTCGACAAAAAGCAAACTTTTCTGCAACTGTGAAGTGAAGTTTGGGACCGCGGCAAATACTCAAACTTGTCCAATCTGTTTAGGTATGCCAGGCATATTGCCTGTATTGAATGAGCGAGCAATCGAATTTGCAATTCGCGCTGCGTTGGCGATGAATTGCGAGATTGCTACTCATAGTAAATTCGATCGGAAGAACTATTTTTATCCGGATTTGCCAAAAGGATACCAAATCTCACAGAAACACTTTCCGCTTGCCACAAAGGGTTATGTCGATTTTAAATTTGCTCAAGAAATCCATCGCGTCCGTATTCATCAAATTCACTTGGAGGAAGAAGCCGCCAAACTTGTTCATGCAGATGTGACAGGGAATCCGAATCAGAGCTATGTCGATTTCAATCGTGCAGGCGTCCCTCTGTTGGAAATTGTGAGTGAACCGGATTTGAAATCGCCATCGGAGGCAGTCGCCTATTGGCGCAGTGTCAAGGAAATTCTGGAATACATTGAAGTTAGCGATTGTAATATGGAAGAGGGCAACTTCCGGTGCGATGCGAACATTTCTTTGCGTCTGGTTGGCAGCGAAGAATTGGGAACACGGACAGAATTGAAGAATAAGAATTCATTCCAACATGTACTGACTGCCTTAGAATATGAACAAAAACGCCATGCAATGATCCTTGATGGGGGAGGTGAAGTCGAGCAAAACACCCTCTTGTTTGATGTTAATACTGGCAAGACCTCGGCTATGCGTAGCAAGGAGGAGGCTCACGATTACCGCTATTTCCCGGAGCCAGATCTTGTGCCGTTTGAGGCTAATCCAGATGAGATTGAACGAACCAAATCGACGTTACCGGAAGCTCCATTCGATCGGCGCAGACGCTTTGTGGAAGAATACGAAATTCCTGCATACGACGCTGCCTTTCTCACCACGACGCGGCAAATGGCGGACTTTTTCGATGAGACAACGCGCCTGAGCGGCGATTCAAAAGCGAGCAGCAATTGGATAATGGGCGATTTGTCGGGGTTGCTGAACAGTGCAGGAATTGAGATTCAGGATTCTATCGCGACGCCTGCCCATCTCAGCGAAATGATAAAGCTGATTAAAGATGGAACCATCAGCGGCAAGATTGCTAAACAGGTGATAGTTGATGTTTTTGAAACCGGGAAAGCGCCAGGACAAATCGTCAAGGAAAAAGGGCTTTCGCAGATTACAGATGCGTCAGAGATTGAAGCGATTGTCAATCGAATTATTGAGGAGCATGCAGGTCCCGCCCAAGGTTACCGAGACGGCACAAAGAAAGCACTTGGCTTCCTCGTCGGGCAGGTGATGAAAGCCACCAAAGGTGAGGCTAATCCACAACTGGTGAATCAGTTTTTGAAGCAAAAACTCGATGGATGAGAAGGGTATGACAAAACAGGACTTACAAATGAGTAAGGTAAACTTGAAAGGCTTGTCACTTCTTGAGTTGGAAGATTTGGTAGTGCGCTGGGGAGAGCCAAAATATCGTGCTAAACAATTGATGTCATGGCTGTACCATCAGCGTGCAATCACCTTCGAGTCGATGACGAATCTGCCCGGAACATTTAGACATAAATTGCAGGAAGTGGCTTGTATAAGTGGTATCCGGGTTTGTGCTCGGGCAGTTTCCGATACAGATTCGGCTGTCAAATATCTCTTTGAACTGGCAGATGGGAGCCGCATCGAAAGCGTTCTGATGACTGATCGAAGTCGCATTACAGTTTGCGTTTCTTCGCAGGTGGGTTGTGCAATGGCATGCGATTTTTGCGCGACAGGAAAGATGGGATTCTTCCGTAACCTGTCAACTGCTGAAATCTTAGAACAATTGGTGGTAATCCAACGCGAGTTGGAAGGCAAAAAAACCGTAACTCATGTCGTGTTTATGGGCATGGGAGAACCGCTTGCCAATTACGATCAAACCCTAAATGCGGTGCGCCTGATGACTCACGCGGAGGGGTTGGCGTTATCCGAGAGGCGAATCACAGTTTCAACTGTCGGTTTAGTCCCTCGCATACGACAATTCGCCAGAGAGGGGCTGAAATGTCAACTCGCGCTTTCACTGAACGCTACAACGGATAAAGTCCGCACTCAACTCATGCCAATTAATGCGAAATACCCAATTGATGATGTGCTCAACGCTGCGCGGGAGTGGACATTGGCATCTGGAAACCCCGTTACGTTGGAGTATGTCCTGATTCGAGATGTGAACGATGCGATTGAAGACGCCCAACGCATCTGTAGACTCATGAGTCGTTTGCCGTGCAAGCTGAATCTGATCCCCTTCAATGAAATCGAAGACTCCGAGTTTCATTGCCCGGAACCCGATCGAATCGAACGATTTCGCCGGGTTGTTGCGAAGAAGTGCTATATCGCTCCAATCCGTTTCAGCAAAGGCAAAGACATCGCTGCGGCCTGCGGTCAACTCAGAACGGTCTACGGTGAGCGAGGAATCACTCTACCTAAAGCTTCCTAGGTTACAAGCGCGTACATGTTGCTGGTTTAAACCTCAGACACTTGAGCATCGCTTCGCGCCGTTATCGTTACTTGACCGCTGTCAAGTGAATGAAATTTCTAACTTTCAGTTGAAAGATGATTCTGTTTGTGGTATGCTTTTGAATACAGATATGTGTCAACATACAGCGAACAGAGGGAAGGCAGGTTTGCGATGAAGTTAGGTTTGTGCACGATTGCTTTTCAAGAGAAACCTCTAGAGGAGGTAGTTGACATCGCTGCGGATTACGGTTTTGATGGGATCGAAATCTGGGGGCAAGAACCGCACATGCCACCAACTTACAATGCGGAATACGTGCAAAAAGTAAGAGAAATGGTACTGGCTAAGGGTTTAGCGGTCTCCGCGCTGGGATCTTATGTTAACCCGCTTATGCCCTGGTATCAGCAGCATTTAGAGGAAGCTTTCAAGATTGCACAAGGGCTACGAACCAATCTTGTGCGAATCTGGTCAGGGGGTGGTCCTTCAAAAACGATGAGCCCTGATGACAAACGCTTGATTAATTTCCGTTTGGCTAGTCTCACCCAGTGGGCGCAATTTCGTCAACTCACACTAGGATTGGAAATGCATAACAACAATTTAACGGACAGTATCGCCAGTACCCTTGAACTTGTCGAGAATGTTAAACTGCAAGCCCTTAAAACCTACTATCAGCCCTTGTTCGGATCGAGTGAAGATGACCCATACGACGCTGCGCAAAAACTTGCTTCTTATATTGTCAATGTGCATGCTCAAAATGCTGATGCGAGTGGAAACGGTTGTCCAATTACAGACGGCGTTGTGGATTACGCGAAAGTCATTGAAATCCTAAACTCGCACGAATATGACGGCTATATTGAAGTCGAGTTTGTTCACGGTGATGACAAGTTAGAAGCCTTGCAAAGAGATCGCGATTATCTAGCAAGTTTGATAGGAACGCTTGATGATCCTCTTGTGTGATGTTTCAGTGTATAAGGTCCAATCGTCATTTTATCCCTGATGCTTCTTTCCCTAAACTTTATCATTTTCTTTTTGAGGCGTCTATCGGAACTTGAAACTGTTGACCTTAACAACAAACTTGCCGGAAGAGTGGCTAAAGAAGGAGCGCAAAATTTTAAATGAGTAGACGGTCCGCTTGTTCTTTTAATCTTTCGAACTATCCACTCCTTCAACAGATTGGAAATACGCCCCTTGTTAAAATCGATCTTTTTGCCGATGAGTTTCCCGGGGTAGATATCTATGCGAAAGCGGAGATGTATAATCCAGGCTGCTCCATTAAAGATCGCCCTGTACTAAGAATGTTGACTGAAGCAGTTCTAGCCGGAGAATTGACATCAGACAAAATTATTTTGGATTCAACCTCTGGGAACGCAGGGATCGCCTACGCTATGATTGGGGCGGTTTTGGGTTATCGGGTTGAACTTGTGATTCCCAGCAATGCTAGTGAGGAGCGGAAAAAACGGATTCAAGCACACGCAGCGAAAATTGTTTACACCGACGCGATTCACGGATATGATGAAGCACTTCGCGAAGCGCTTCGCCGCTATGAGGCGTCTCCTGGGAAATATTACATGGCGGATCAGTACAGAAACGAAAACAACTGGCGTGGGCATTATGACACAACAGCGGTAGAAATTTGGGAACAGACCGGTGGAAAAGTGACTCATTTTGTCGCTGGTGTTGGCACAGGCGGTACAATCACTGGTATTGGGCGTCGGTTCAAGAAATACAACCCAGAAATTCAGATCTGTTGTATCGCTCCCGACGAGTTTCCCGGTATCGAAGGTCTCAAGCCGCTGGGAAAGCCTGGGAATATAGTTCCAGAGATTCTTGATGAAAGCATAATTGATTGCAAGATCCCTGTCACGATTGATCAAGCGTATGAAATGTGCAGCCGGCTAGCAAAGTGTGGCTGGTTCGTTGGGCAGTCCTCGGGTGGATATCTGCAAGGCGCTTATGAAGTCGCTAAGCAGATTCGAAACGGGACTATTGTTACAATTTTCAATGATCTCGGGGAACGGTATTTCAGCACGAGATTGTGGGATTAAACGTGGAAATCTTACCTTTTTGCGGGTTGCGCTTTAACCCTGAAAAAATCGGCGACATCGGACAGGTGATTGCGCCGCCTTATGATGTTATCAAAGATGAACAGCGGATTACGCTGGAACACCAACACGCTAACAATGTCGTTCGCCTCATTTTGAGCCAGCCATGCGAAAGAGATACAGAAGCGGATAATCAGTACACCCGTTCGGCGACAATCCTGAGAAACTGGATTTCTGAGGGTGTTCTGATACGAGATGCATCTCCGAGCTACTACGTCTACGATCAATCGTTCACGACCCCTGATGGGCAAGGGCATACTCGCCGGGCGTTGATAGGTGTTGGAAAATTGGAACCTTTCGGGATAGGGATGGTTTTTCCACACGAAAGGACTCTTGCTGCACCAAAAGCGGATCGACTTAAACTGATGCGTGCGTGTCACACCAACTTAAGTCCAATCTTTCTGTTATATTCCGATGCAGAGGGCGCAATCGAAAATGCCATGGCGCATTTTACTTCATCAAGCCCGCCTTTGATCGATGTTCCCGATGTTATTGGTAGCAATCACCGGCTGTGGCGGCTAAATGATGTAGCAGTGACTCGCGAGATTCAATCAGGATTCGAAGATAAATCGCTGGTCATCGCCGATGGACATCATCGCTACGAGACCGCCCTGGCTTTTCGTGATGAACTTCGTGTGGAAACGTTAGAATGGACTGGTAAAGAGGGTTATAACTTTATGATGATGAACTTGGTTCGCATGGAATCGCCGGGGTTGGTAGTCCTCGCTATCCACCGGCTCCTCAGTGGATTGAGCGCCGACCGGATTACACAAGCGATTAATCAGCTTCCGGAAATTTTCAGCGTGGCGATGTACAAAAACCAGCACGATCTGCTCGAAAACCTTCACGCGCTTGCTGGTAGATGCGGTGCATTTGGTATGTATACAGGTGATGAATATTACCGCCTACTCGTGCCGCGAATCGACGAAGAAACAGAACTACCTGTTTCTGGGAGGCTTGATGTCACATTGTTACACGCTCGCCTGATTAAGGGAAGTTTTGGAGTTGATACAACAATCCCCACGCATCAAAAACAGGTCAGCTATACTGTGGACACGGATGAAGCTATCGGTTATGCCAAGAGTGGTGAGGGACGTGTCGCGTTGCTGATGAATCCCACGCTAGTCTCACAAATCAATGAAGTCGCAATGACTAGTGAAACGATGCCTCAGAAATCAACATATTTCTATCCGAAGATGGCAACTGGATTCGTTTTGAATTTGTTGAACGCATGAAAACGGGGTGGGGTAACCATAGGCATAGACCAATTGGGACTTGAAGTTATTGATGCAAGGTAAGATTCTATTGGGATGAAGCATTAGCGTTTGTCGGGCGGTCTGTGAGGAGGTGAAGGTGGAAAAGGCGACTATCATTGAGTTGTTCTCGATTGGGACCGAGTTGGTTTTGGGCCAAGTTCAGGATACAAATGCGTACTGGATTGCACAGCGGATGCTTGAATTGGGCGGTAGGCTACGCAGGGTGACAATGATTCGAGATGAATCTGATGAGATGATGGAAGCATTAGAGGGTTCAATTCGCAGAGGAACGGATTTTATCCTGACAACAGGGGGACTTGGTCCTACGCCCGACGATATGACTGTTGAAGTTGTCGCTAAGATTATCGGCGAACCAACGATTGTGCATGAAGAGACCTTAGCAGGTTTTATGGAAAGACGTCAATTGACGAGTCGCACCGATGTGAGTCCAGCGATGATTAAAATGGCGACTGTACCTGAAACTGCCGATGTCTTTCAGAATCCTGTCGGGTGGGCACCATGCATCCGTGTTACGAAAAATCAGTCCACCATTTTCATGATGCCGGGGCCTCCGAGCGAGATGCAGGCAATTTTTGACAGCTACATTGCGCTTCTCATCGCTGAACGGTATTGTGCAAAAGCAGTGAAATTGCGCGTTTATGTGAATATGTTTGAATCGGAAATTTCACCACTGTTGCAGAAGGTCATGAGCAGATATCCTAATGTTTATCTGAAAGCTTACGTTGCCTTACGGCGTACTGAAGGTCACTACATGCCTGTCGATCTGGTCTCGACAGGTATTGATGGGGAGAATGCGGAATCACAGCTACAAGAAGCGGTTAGTCATTTTCGTCAGCTTGTGGCCGAAAGCAAGAAAATTTTCAGTTTTGAAGATGAGTGATATTGGTTGCAGTACAAATGCCTACCTGCTGTGCGTCCAGCGACGCACAGCAGGCAGAGCCTATTTCGCAGAGCGATTTAGTGTTCGACTAACTTCTAACCTCAACAAAGGAGACGCAGGCGCGTGAAGAAAAAAAAACCCGTCAAAAGACGTGCTGCACAATACGGGTTCAGAAAGAAACAGAAGCAGAAGAACCAACAAGGAAATATGCAGTCCAAGAACGACAATACATCTGAGGATCCAGTTAGGTCCGACGTGAAAGCGAAGGACAACGCAATCCAGGTGGAAGGTACGGTCTTGGAAACTCTGCCGAATGCCATGTTTCGTGTCGAGTTGGATAACAAGCACCTTGTCCTGGCTCACATCGCTGGAAAGTTGAGGAAGAACTACATCAGGATTCTACCGGGCGACAAGGTGAGTGTTGAGCTTTCGCCGTACGATTTGACACGAGGTCGCATCATTTGGCGGAGAAAGTGACTAGACAACCGCCACAACAAGAAATCGTCAGAAAATAGGCGAGTATCTTTATGAGCAGCAGGGAAGTTTGTACTTGTATGTTCCCTATGGCTGTGTTCAACGGCTTTCGGCAAAATCTGACTCGATGAGCTTCCGAGGAGCCAACGGCGAGCAGAATTGTAGAAGGAGGACGACTTTTCTCATTGTTCCAAGCGCTCCATTTTGATTTTGCCCAAATCACGTTTCTCATTGGGTTTCAAGGCTTTCACTCGAATTGGCAATATTCGATAGCCGAGTTTCCGCACATTGATATTTGAACTTAAGCCGGACCAGATCTGTATTGAGAATTTTCCTGTTCGGTCCGATACGGTGCTCAAAAGAGCGCAGACCCCTGTTGAACACTCAACTTGAACCTTAGCATCTGATATAGGTGTGTTGTCCGCTTTATTGACAACTTGTCCAAGCAACGTTGCCGATTCCGATCGCGCAATAAGAATCACCGGCTCTGCCTCATGTGTTTCTCCTGCCTTCAGCTCCAAATGGTTTATCGAAATGTCTGTAAAAAAGCCGGTCGCGATAACCTGTACACTGTATTCTCCGGCCGGAAGGTTGGGTATGCTATAATACCCTTGTTCGTCGGCGACGGTGTTCTTGAAGTCTATCCCATTTCTCAGCACAACAATTAATGGCGTTATCCCGGCTGGCAACACGCTTCCCATAATTGTTACATTGTCTCCCACAGTGATTGGCTCTTCGGTGAAATCTTCTTTTTTCCCCATAAATGGGCTATCGCCGCAGCCATGGATTGATAGTCCAGTTACAAACAGACATAGCAAAAATAAACGGTGAAAACGCATTGTCATACCTCCTGCCATACTGTTGAGTGATTTCTTAACATGAGTGATTCTAAAATGTCAATCTATGTAGATGATTTCTGTGAGTTTCGATACATTTCATCCAAGAGATCGTGAACTATCGTTTTCCACAGCTCAAAAAAACTTGCAACGAAAAATCAGATTAGGTTATAATTGGTTTCTAAACATTGTTCCTTAACAGGAGACTCGATTCATTGGAGGGGATTTTATCCTGCGAATTCTAAAATACTGGTTGCCACCATTATGCTGCATGACACTGATTTTTTATATTTCTTCACAATCTAAACCGCCTATACCCGATTTAGATTGGCATCTCATTGATAAATTATATCACCTTCTAGAGTACACTGTCCTCGGTTTTTTAGTTACACACGCATTCGTGAATGCTTCATCCCACATTTTTCGTCACGCTCCTTGGATTTTCTCTTTCCTATTCGTTATCCTTTATGCGGCAAGCGATGAATGGCATCAGTCTTTTGTTCCTGGAAGATTTGTTAGCATTCTGGATTGGACAGCCGACTGCCTAGGCGGTTTCCTGGGTGTGGTTTCGATGTACCTCTGGTCTCGATTATCAAAAGCATCGTTTAAGGCACAAAGTCTATCGGTGGAGGATTCTAGATGAATCTATATGATAATAAGAAGTTAGCAATCTTAGTTATTGCTTGCTGCATATTGAATTTTGCAATTGCAACTTCACCCTTACAAGCTGTGGATGGTACGCGCGTGCTTACAATTACCCTGTTGGCTTCTGGTATGGGATTGAAATTTGGAAGCGTATTTGTCGAAAAATCCGCTCAAGATTCCTACGACCAATACCTAAATTCAGCAAGTCAGGGCGACATCGCTAAACATCGAGTAGACTATACAAGCAAGCATGATTTTAGTGTGACAATGTCTCGGATAGGAATTGGATTTGTTGGATTAGCGGCATTGATTTCAATCTTCGATAACTTGAATTTGATTTCTAAGTCATCTCGCACATCGTCGACTTCCCTCCGACTTACACCGAGCTACAGCTTGCACACGCAGGAAGCTAAGCTTTTACTTCAACGCCGATTTTGAAGGGAAATCACACCATGACACCTCTCCAGAGCCGGTCCTTGATATTAGTTGCCGTGCTTAGTCTTGCACTGTTGTGGGGTGGCTGTACGAACGATAGAGATTTTGCCAACCCGTTTGATCCAGAGAACCTGCGCACAGCGGGTTCACCTCCTGGTTTAGAGCTTGCCGCTGGCGATGAACAGGTGACGGTCTCGTGGCAGGATTACGACTTTGGAGGGATTATCAAGTATCGGATTTATCGGCGGTTTACCGGCAATTCGGGCGCCGCGTTTGAACTTGTTGGGGAAGTCGATGCACCGAAAACGGAATTTGTTGATGGAGGTCTCTCTAACGATGCGTTTGATTTCGATCGAGGTAGACAGCTTTACTACGTCTATCGAATCTCGTATGTCGACAAAAATGGGGTGGAAACTCCCGACCCAAATGCCCCGCCGGATGATAACAAATCCCCACTGCGGATTTGGCCAACAGCGCGTGTCACACCAAGTATCTCGCCTCCTGCTCCAAATGTCCTTATTGGCGATCAACTGGAGGATTTGACTGTAAAACTGTTTTGGCAAGATTATCAATTCCCCGAAGATTTTGAAACCTTCCGTGTACTTGCGACCACGGCCTCCTTGAGTGGTGACCTCCCACGATTCAAGCTGCTTGGAGAAATCACGTTTAACGAACTCACAGATAGCCAGCGCTTTGGAAATGAGCCCATTTTCTTCTTCGATGCAAGCTTCGACCACGACGGGGTTACCAAAGTCTACCGCGTCATTGCTGTGGATCGATTCGGCGTTGAAGCAGAGACGAGAATCAATGGGACTTCGCCCCAGTTGCCACCGGCTCCACCGCAGAACGTCCGAGCGACATCTATACCACGATTTGGTGCCCCTAGAATCGATGTTAGAATTTCTTGGACACCAAACTCCGAACGCGACCTCGCCGGGTATCAAATCTACGCTACAACAAAAGTTGGCGGGCAGCTCGTTGAAGGGGACGATCTGGTTCGCCGAGGGACAGCTAGACCCAAGGAGACGAGTGTGACATATGCTGGTGAGCCGTTGCTACTTGCTGATCAGCAGCTTCTTCCCCGTCGATATTTTATTACAGCATTTGATGATACGCCGAGGCCCGATGGCAGTCTGGATGAAAGCGTGCGGGTTGAAGTGCCTTTACGTTGATGGCAGCCGATTCTTCAACGCGCCTGCCTCAATTGAACCAATGCGATGATGAATTGCACCCGCTCACAGCGTTGGAGCCATTAAAAAACATACATGCGTATGAAGGAGATTCATGCAGATTTTTCAATTAATGCGAGGACGGCTTCTTTTGATTCTTTCCGCTGTTGTCGTCGGAATGATAACCTCTACTTTTGGACAAGCCTCACCAGTACCCCAGCTTGGTGTGATGCAAACCGCTGAGACTCTCGGTAAGGGAGGTTACACGACAAACATTGGGCTGTTTCAATTCGAAAAAGAAAGGCGAATCCCGGAAAATAGACAACGCGTGATTATTGGAAACTTTGAAGAGTTTCATCTTGTTGAATTGGAGATTGAGACCTTTTTGGTGCCGATACGATTTACCTTTGGTCTCAGTGATAAAGTGGATCTGACCTTAGGCGGTACCTTCTCCACCGGTGGAGTCCGCAAGATTATTCCTGATTTTTATCGAATCGACGATACGGATAAAGAGGAATTGCCGCTTGACCCAACAACAGACAGACGAGTCTACAATCAAGCGCTGTTCGACACGGTCATTGGACTCAAGTATAACATCAAGCCCGACGTCTATGATGGGCTGCCAAGCCTATCGGTGGGCGGAGACGTGCAGATTGGATATACCGCGGACAATAGGCTTAACTCTGACAATGAGTTTATCGATCGTACCCCCGGTGATAGTTTTCCGTTTGTTGGAATCAACACCTATTTGGTTGGCACACAGAAGTTCAATGAGTATCTCAGCGCACATGGCGCCTTGGGAACATATCTTTCCTCTAAATCTCTGAAGACGACGGATTCGTTTACGTTGATTTGGCAATTTGGCGGCGAGTTGGCATTTTCCGAAAATCTTTGGTTGGTTGGCGACTTTTCGCGGGCGTTACCACTCAGCGGCGTCACAATCACCAACCTGCTCAGCCTCGGGTTTCGCTATCAACTCTCTAACACGGCTGCTATTTATGTCGGTTTTGTGAGTGAACCGGGATTCCAATTCTATCTGACAATTGGTGGAAAAAAAGAAGCCATTATTGCCCCAGAAACCCCAGAGACTGGTGACGATCTCTTGTTTTAAATTGCAGTCGAATCCGTTACTTGTGATAAATAGCCCTACGCCAAATCGATAGTGTAGGGTTTTTGTTTTCCGGGCGCTCAGACTCATTGTCATCGCTTAAAATCCACAATGGATTTTACAAATTGAGATTATCAAATTGATGCATCGTGATGCTTGAAAGCATAGCAATTAGGTCAACAACTTTGCAAATAAATTTTGTGAATTACTGGGAATAATCGGTATAATGTGTAGTGAATGCTCTATCCGAGACGAGTGGAGAGAAAAACGTGTATGAGAGACAGTACCCAGGACCTAACAAGGATGTTTTAGAGGCGCAGGCGCGTGTTTGCACCGGCCCCCACCAGACGAGGCCTTTGGGGATAAGTGTATCGGATTCAATTCAGCCGGGATCGATTCTTGGTACAATTTTGAAATCGGTAAAAGGAGAGCTTTCTCCGGATTGGATGGTTTCAGAAGCCCAAATGGGCGCCTTTTTTGCCGCGATGACAATCCGGAACCACTTTCCAAAGGAGACCCAGTGGAGTGCAGCAGAGGTCACAACGTTTGAAAAATTCCGGACAGAACTCGACTCGTGTATGCCGTCCGACATAAAGTTTATCATGGATCCCGATCTCGGATATGAAGTTGCTAATCCTCAAGAGGAAATCGTTGTCAAAGCCCTTGAAAAAATCTTGAGGGGGGAACATTTGACCTCAGATGAAACGCGGTCGATGGGAGAAGCGATTTTGAACGGGCAAGTGAAGGCAGCTTTAAAAGGTGCAGCCCTTATCGGTCAGCGCATGAACCGTGAGACCTTTGACGAGGTGCGCGGCTATTTGGATTCGGTCTTCGCTCCTGAGCAAATCCTTAATGTCTCTGTCAATTCGTTGACACATTTTGGTGAGCCGTATGATGGTTCGACGCGGTATTTTAGACCAACCGTGTTTATTGCAGCTGTGCGAGCCGCACTGGGAGAGGCATCGGTTCTCCATGGCGTTGATGAAATGCCCCCGAAAATCGGGATAACAGAAGAGCAAATTCTGAAGATGCTCGGGGCACGTACAAATCTCCCGCTTGAGGCAGCTGCAACTTTAATTGAAGATCCAGAAGTCGGGTTTGCTTATGTGAGTCAGAGGGAATATTCGCCCGGAGCTTACGCGATTCGTGAATTGCGGATGCATATCAAAAAACGACCGCCCTGGGCAGCGACCGAAAAAGCCCAACAGTTATTTTCTGCTAGCTCAAACCACATGGTCATTGGCTATTACCATCCTGGTTACGAGGAACCTCTGCTTCAGCTGATGTGGGAACGCGGGTTTCGGTCAGGACTGGTGGCAAAGGGAGAGGAAGGAACAAGCCATTACGCGCTGCGTCTTGGGAAACCTTCTGTAGCAGACCGTAAGGCGATTAATTATACCCAAGGCTTTCAACGTATGGCTGGGTACAGGGAAGGCTTTGCACTAGACATAAATCCGGAAGCATTTGGATTCTATTACAAAAAAAACCCGAGATTGGAATCAGTGAGCCCTGACGCGTTTGCAGAAGCAGGGGTAGCGGCTTTATCCGGTCAGAAAGGACATGTGTACGATCGAATTTTGCTCAATACCGCGATACAGAATTATTTGTTAGGGCTTTGCCCAGACCCTCATGAAGCGATTGAGCAAACCAAGGAAGCAATCGAGAGTGGTCGAGCAATGGCACGTTTGAGAGCATACATCGCCAAAAGTAATATCCGGTAATGCGCACTATTTGAAACAGGTACGCCGGTAACAGAGGATAGGGCGATGGAAGTGACAGGAGATATTATTGGTTCTGTTGTGACGCCCTACTGTACAAATAGTATTCGTTGAAGAAGAATAACCGCAATCTATCCCTAATTGGATTACGGCAAATATACCGTTGCATCAGCCACCCCTGCTTCAGCAAATCCCTTCTTCCTTAATAAGCAACTGTCACACAAACCACATGCCCTGCCTAAATCATCTGGTTCGTAGCAACTAAGGGTTAATCCGTAATCAACGCCAAGTTCAGCTCCCTTTTGTATGATTTCCGCTTTGGTCATTGAGATTAAGGGGGTGCGAATCTTTAGCTGTGTTTTGCCTTCAACCCCAGCCTTTGTTGCCATGTTTGCCATTCGCTGATAAGCCTCAATGTATTCCGACCGGCAATCCGGGTATCCAGAGTAGTCAAGGGCATTGACGCCAATGAAAATTGTATCAATTTCTAATGTCTCTGCCCATGCCATTGCAAAAGACAGAAATATCGTATTCCTGCCGGGAACGTAGGTAATTGGGATGCCTGTCCCAATTTCCCCTCCGGATCGATTTTTGGGCACATCAATATCATCTGTTAAGGCGGAACCGCCAAATGCCCGTAGATCGATATTTACAATGATGTGTTTTTTTACTTTCATCTTTACCGCGATTTGCCGCGCTCGATCAAGTTCAAGGACATGTCGTTGACCGTAGCGAAAACTCATAGCATACGCTTCGTAACCTTGGGATTGAGCAATGGCAAGGGTTGTTGTTGAATCAACCCCACCACTCAAAAGAACTACAGCCCTTTTTTTCAATTGTTATGGGTCCTTTCCGCACTTAGATGATTAATTCCTGAGGACGGTCCTAATTTCTGTTTGGAACTGAAATAACCCCTTTTTTCGACACGGCTTACAAATATAGTCGCTCAGCAATGGCACAAGTACTGGTCATACACTCTTTATTTTTCCATTCTTAAAACGCCGACTCTAAAGCCATACCTCTTGTAGAATGCAACAGCGTCCTCGTTATGGGCTAATACGTCCAATCTGACTTTTTTATCCGTCCACGCGTTCTCGTACAACCAATTGAGCAACCTAGTAGCGATTCCTTTTCATCGATGTTTTCTTGCTACGTATAATTGCCTCATATAGAAGTATTTGCCTTCATGTCTATATAGGCAGTACGCGATAATGCTTCCATTCTCTTTTGCTAAATAGCAAACGTATTCGTTCCCTAACCATTTTTTCATGCGTTCAGTAAGCTGATTTATGTCCATCGAATTTGGGTGTTGTTCGTCCTTAATAAGGCATCTGTTCAGTTCAGCAATTACTTTGGCATCTGTAAGTTCTGCTCTGACAATTTCCATCGCAATTGATTCGAAAGATGACTCTGTTTGTGACCTCATTTTGGTAGAATGTCGAAATTGTGAAGCGACCATAGCAGACTCGATCTTTTGTCGCTTGAATTTCGTCATCTACAATATGTGAATTGCGCGATTGTAGGCAGCTTCAGCTGATTCCATAACAGCTTCGGCGAGGGTCGGATGGGCGTGAATTGTGTGAGCGAGATCAGCGACAGATGCGCCTAGACGGATTGCAACAACCGCTTCATGGATGAGGTCCGAAGCATGTGCCCCAAGTATATGTACCCCGAGAATATCCCCGGATTCCGAATCTGCGATGATTTTGACGAATCCTTCCGTTTCGCGCATACCTAGTGCTTTGCCGCTTGCCGCAAAAGGAAATTTTCCGACTTTAATGCTGTAACCTTCATTCATTGCTTCCTCCTCCGTCATACCGACTCTGGCAAGTTCAGGGATGGTGAAAACGCACCACGGTACAGTGCTGTAATCCATCCTGGCACTCCCACCCATGCAATTCTGTGCTGCAACGATTCCTTCCGCCGATGCGACGTGCGCTAAAAGATAGCGGCTTGCAACATCGCCGACTGCGTAGATGCCCGGCACATTGGTTTCCATCTGATCGTTAACAATAATTTTGCCCTCCGCACTCGAACGAATTCCCACCGTTTTTAATCCGATTCCTTCCGAGTTCAGTTTTCTGCCAATTGAAATCAACATTTTTCCCGCATTGATATGCTCGCCCGACTCTAGCGTTGCTGTTACTCCAGATTCACACTTTTCCACTCCCGTCACATTAGCTTCTGTCTGAATTTCGATACCTTTCCGCTTCATGAAAACGCGAAGCTGTCGTACAACCTGTCTATCTTCGGTTGCAAGAATTGTTGGCAATAGCTCAAGGATAGTCACTTGACAGCCTAGCCCATTGAAAATTGAAGCGAACTCACAGCCGGAAACACCACCGCCAACAATTATCATACTGGAGGGAAGCTCGGCTAATTCAAGTCCTCCCGTAGTTGTTAACACTTGTCGCTCGTCAATATCAAACACTGGGATGTTTGCTGGTTCGGAACCTGTGGCAATGATAATCCGCTGTGCCGAGATCCCCACCTGTGTTCCGTTCGACCTTGTTACTTCGATTGTATTCCTGCCGGTAAGCATCCCTATTCCATTGATTGTATGAACTTCGTTGCCTTTTAGTAATTTTGCGATGCCTCCCGCCAACTGCTTGACTGTAGCGTTTTTGTGTGCTACCACCTGCGGATAATCGACCTCCGCGCCGTGAATCTTAAGACCAAATCCCGCAGCGCCTCGAACCTGTGTTGCGAAGTTCGCAACCGCAAATAACGTCTTGGTTGGAATACATCCTCGATTTAAGCAAGTGCCTCCAAACTCCCCCTTCTCAATCAGACAAACTTTGCCTCCCAACTGGGCTGCTTTAATTGCTGCGACATAGCCCCCAGGACCGCCACCGATGATAGCAACATCATACGCAGACATCGTCCCCTCCCATTTGCCGAGAAAAATAACAGAACGTACATCGGTAATTATATTAAGCGAGGAAGTATCTGTCAAGCCCATTTCAAGACGTGCAAATAGATAGTTGACGGAGCATCTGATGTTATGCTAAAATATCTAAGCTACGAGTAAAGTGTGAAGTGTGTCTCATAGTTTGGTTCTCCTCCCGTGTTTTCAACTTGCGACCACAAATCTGCCCCTCAATGAAGATAGATATATGTAAATAGATACCGAAAACCAATCATCCAATTTTCTCCATTTTGAATCTGTCCTGTTCGACATCTGTTTTATCCATGGCCCAAAAACCAACAACAACAGAACCGGTCACACGTTGGTGTAAATTTCAATCAACGCCCGTTGACGATCATTTGGTGGTAGAGGAACCCCTCGAAATTCGGGTTGGGAGCCAAAGCTTGATTGTTGCGATGCGGACGCCGGGGCATGACTTTGAACTCGGCGCCGGATTCCTCTACACAGAGGGGCTGATCCAATCTGCCGATGATATTGGGGCAATGGCTTACTGTGAAGATGTGGCTGGGGAGAATTTCGAGAATATCATTAACATACATCTTGCACATGGGAATATACTTGAGGAACAAAAGAGCTGGCAACGCAATTTTCATGCAAACGCGAGTTGCGGATTGTGTGGCAAAATGACTATAGAATCGGTTTGGCAAGAAATTCCACCGATTGAATCGTCATTGCGGATTGATCAGGCGGTTTTGTACAACCTCAATGATAGACTAAAATCCGCACAAACTGTTTTTGCACTAACAGGAGGACTCCACGCCGCAGGTCTGTTTAATGCACAGGGGGAACTTCAGATTGCACGTGAGGATATCGGGCGACATAATGCAGTAGACAAGGTGATTGGACAGGCGTTGTTAAGTGAACAAATCCCTTTAGATAGACACATCCTGATGGTGAGCGGTCGAGCGAGTTTCGAGATTGTTCAGAAGGCGTTGTTCGCCCGTATACCAGCAATCGTCGCGGTTTCAGCGGCGTCAAGCTTAGCTGTTGAACTAGCGAAGGGGAGCGGAATGATGTTGATCGGGTTTATGCGAGGTGAAAACATGACTGTTTATAGTTGTCCAGAGCGAATTCGTTGAACATCTATGGAATGGTGGTGAGCTTATCTAGGTGGCCTTGAAACCAAACACAATCGAGAAATAGCTAATTCCCTAGCGAACCCCAATCTCGCAATCCTAGCGAGGAAGAAAACTTTTGGAAGTCAAGTTACAAGAACTCAAAGCCCGCCTTATAGAAATCAACGACCTGAATTCTGCTGCTGCGTTGCTGCACTGGGACCAATCAACTTACATGCCGCCTGGTGGCGATGTTGCTCGTGCACGTCAGATTGCTACACTTGGCCGCCTTGCACACGAGAAGTTCATCAACCCAGGTGTTGGACGGTTGCTGGAAGAGCTACAGCCCTATGAGGATAGTTTACCGTATGACTCAGACGATGTTAGTCTCATCCGCGTCACTCGGGGTGACTATGAGAGAGCAGTAAAAGTACCGCCATCGTTTGTCGCTGAACTCTCTAGCCACGGGTCCGCATCCTATCAGGCTTGGACAAAGGCTAGGCCAGCGAACGACTTCGCCGCTGTACAACCTTATCTCGAAAAGACGCTGGATTTGAGCCGACAACTATCCGAATTCTTCCCCGGTTACGAGCACATCGCTGACCCCTTGATCGACTTTTCAGATAACGGCATGAGAGCTTCGATGGTGCGTGCCATTTTTGCGGAGTTGCGAGAGGAGCTTGTACCGATAGTGGAGGCGATTGCTAGTCAGTCCGATGCGGATGATTCTTGCTTGCGCAAGATATACATTGAGTCACAACAGTTAGATTTCGGGGTTGATGTCATCAAGCGCTTTGGATATGACTCCAATCGTGGACGGCAAGACAAAACCCACCACCCGTTTATGACGAAATTTTCGCTAGGTGATGTCCGCATTACCACCCGGGTTAGGGAAAATAACCTGAATGAAGCGCTCTTTAGCACGATGCACGAGGCGGGACATGCGCTGTATGAACAGGGCATTCGCATGGAACTTGAGGGGACGCCGCTTGCGCGTGGAACCTCAGCAAGCGTCCATGAGAGCCAATCTCGTCTTTGGGAGAATATCGTTGGGCGCAGCAAGAGTTTCTGGAAGTATTTCTATCCGAAACTGCAAGCAAGCTTTCCGAAACAACTGAACGCGACGCCGTTGGAGACTTTCTACCGCGCAATTAACAAGGTTGCGCGATCGCTAATTCGCACAGATGCCGATGAAGTAACCTATAACCTGCACGTCATGATGCGCTTCGATTTCGAACTTGATTTACTTGAGGGAAATCTCATTGTGTCCGATCTTCCCGAGGCGTGGCGCGAGCGATTCGAAGCTGACCTCGGCATTGTTCCACCAAACGACCGCGATGGCGTGCTGCAAGATGTACATTGGTACATGGACGTTATTGGCGGCAACTTCCAAGGTTACACGCTCGGCAACATCCTGGGTGCGCAGTTCTTCGAAACAGCACTGCACGCACACCCAGAGATTACGACAGAAATCGAAGCTGCCGAGTTTTACACTCTGTATAAATGGCTTAAGGAAAACATTTACCAACATGGACGCAAATACACCGCACCTGAACTTATTGAGCGTGTTGCTGGCGGACCCTTGAGCATCGCGCCGTACATTCGCTATCTACGAACAAAGTACGGGGAGTTATACAATTTGTAGACAACAGTGGGAAAGCAAGAAATACAACCGAAGAGCCATCGCGCGATTGACGGAGGGCACTTGATGGAAACCATATGATCGCATCGGGCGGAAAGGGTAAACACGGCATTAGCGAAATAATACCCAAGTCGGACATTCGTCAGAAGTGTGAAGATAGCATGCGCTTTTTGTTCCAAAAGCGTGAACGGTAAGTTGGAACGTATCCGTTGATGAAAGCAGGTACATCTTCACAAAAACACCTGTCAGAACCAGATGCAGGAGTTGAACAAGGAGATTGACATCATGTCGTTGAATACCATAGGTATTCTCAGCCCTGGTGATATGGGGCATATCGTCGGGCGTGTACTGGGTTCATATGATTTGAATGTGATTACATGTTTGCAGGGGAGGAGAAAGCGCACGCGAGCCTTGGCGGCGCGTGCCGATATCGCTGACGTACCGACATATCAGGCGCTTGTATGCGACGCTGACATTATTTTGTCGATTCTGCCCCCCGCTCAAGCGGAGCACGCTGCTCAAAAAGTGGCACACGCACTTGCTGAAACTAACACAGACCTCATCTATGCCGATTGCAATGCGATTTCCCCGGAGACCGTTTGTAGAATCGGAGAAATCATCACCAGCGCAGGAGGGCGCTTTGTTGATGCCTCGATTATCGGACCTCCACCCAGAAACAAAGGCTCGACGCGTTTTTATGCCTCAGGTCCTCATGTCAACACCTTTGAAACGTTAAATCAGTTTGGACTGGATGTGCGATCACTCGGCGAGGAAATCGGTCTAGCTTCAGCAATCAAGATGTGCTATGCATCGTTGACGAAAGGGTTAACAGCACTTTGCACGGAACTCCTAACCGCTGCGGAGGTCATGGGTGTCCTAGAAGCGCTCAAGACAGAACTTCAAATGAGCCAATCCGCACTGTTTGAACGTATGGAACGAATCGTGCCGATGATGCCGCCGAAATCCCAGCGTTGGATTGGTGAAATGGAGGAAATTTCGGCAACGTTTGCACATGTCGGTTTAACACCCAAAATCTTAGCGGGTGCCGCGGACATATATCGCTTTGTTGACGAAACACTCCCCGTGAATCCCGTGCCCGAAGATCGGAACTCCTATTTTAACCTCATAGAGATAATTCAAATCTTAGCCAACCCCCTGAAGAAAAATAATTTGATATAACCTATCAGGGCAACACATGCTAAACTCCTATCTTGACCGACTTGTGTTTATGAACCATGCACAACAAATTGCCAAAAAAATCATTGACTTTAACTGAGTAGTAATTTATAATCTCTAGTGTATTCTAGGACAGTTGGGAGGAGTCCGGTTGTGGTTAAGTCTCTGGAGTTCATCCGAAGTAAGCTGGAATACCCTCAAGCCTGCATGAAATCTGTATCTCCGACAACTTATTGATTTACGAATCTATATTATCTGGCATGTTTACAAGTCTTATCTATCTCGTGAGGTGCAAGACAAAGGAGGAATTAGATTACTGAAATTGATAAATGGTAATCGAAATTAACATGATTGAATTTGAACAGGAAGAATTTGAAGACTTAGCGCGCATTAAGGTTATTGGCGTTGGTGGTGGAGGAAGCAACGCTGTCAAGCGCATGATTGAAGCAGAATTGTCTGGCGTAGAATTTTATGTCGTCAACACGGATCTCCAAGCTCTAAGAACATGCCATAACACAACAAGGGTACAAGTAGGTATCAACACTACGAGTGGGCTTGGTGCGGGGGCAGATCCGGAAAAAGGACGCAAAGCTGCTGAAGAGGATAAAGACAAGCTGAAGAGCATTGTTGAAGGGGCAGACATGGTTTTCGTGACCGCTGGAATGGGTGGCGGAACCGGTACAGGAGCAGCCCCGGTTATTGCTAGTCTCGCTAAGGAAAGTGGGGCATTGACTATCGGCGTCATGACTCGTCCATTTGACTTTGAAGGCAGCAAACGAGCCGTCCAAGCAGAAGAAGGCATAAGAAATATTCAGGAATGCGCTGATTCCGTCATTGTTATTCCAAACCAACGTCTGATTGAGCAAGTAGATCGAAAACTACCCATTCGTTTGGCTTTTCGTATGGGCGATCAGGTTCTACTTCACGCTGTCCAGAGTATCTCGGATCTCATCATGGTGCCGGGTGAGATTAATCTTGATTTTGCTGACGTCAAAACGATTATGTCTGACTCCGGAGGGGCATTGATGGGAATTGGTTTTGCATCAGGGGATAATCGTGCCCAGATTGCGGCGCAACATGCCATCTCCTCACAGTTATTGGAAGAGAGTTCGATTGAAGGTGCATCGGGAATCATCGTGAATATCACAGGTCCCTCCGATATGATGATGCATGAGTTGGAGGGTGCCATGGAGGTGATTAGAAATTCCTCGGATACCGATCAATTAATTTTCGGACTTGCTTATAATGATGACTTGGAAGATGAGTTGCATGTAACGGTGATTGCTACAGGATTTGACACCAATATCAAAACTGGCAAGAATTCTGGGCCAGGAGGCGGCGAAGTAATGAATTTAGAACAGATTCTTGGTGGTAAGTTTCTAGGAGGAGATCAAACCCGTCAGCCGGACCGCTCCACTCAACGCCCTACTGGCAAACCCGATAAATCTGATGCTTCCGAAAACACCGAAGATCAGTGGGATGTTCCGACATTCATCCGCTTGCGTGGCTCAAAAGACAAAAAGTAGGCCTTTCTAAAGCCGAAAGAAGCGATTAGCATGCGACACGACTTGCGCCAAACGTACAGAAATCTGCTGGATAGAGAGCATCGTCCTCGCTTCAATTTCAGGAAAGCGATTCGGTTCGCCTTGATCTATCCCAGCACGTATTATCTTGGGATGTCCAGTCTTGGGGTTCAAGTGATTTACGACACATTGAACCGCCGTGAAGATACTGCTTGCGAGCGTGCATTCATTCCCGAGGCACATACCCTCGATAAACTCAAACGGAGCGGGACTTCACTCTTTTCATTTGAAACGCAGACACAGCTGAACCAATTCGAGTTGGTTGGGTTTTCCGTTTCATTTGAGTCGGATTATGTCAATATTCCCCTCGCCTTGGAGACTGCGAAAATTCCCCCGCTTGCTGTCGATAGGGCGGAAACCCATCCGCTGATTATCGCAGGCGGCATCAATATCGCCTATAACCCCGAACCGATTGCAGATTTTATCGATGTCTTCGTCGTCGGCGAAGCTGAGCTGACAATCCAACATCTAATGGATAGTTTCGGGGAGTGGAACGCAAGTTCAGCGTCCAAAGATGACCTATTACATGCGCTTGCAACCATCCCCGGCCTTTATGTCCCACGCTTCTACGAAGTCAGCTACAAAGATGATGGCAAAATTAAAGCCATTCAGGCAAGCTCCCCTGCTTCCACAAAAGTAACCGCCACCGCCATCCCGAACCTCGATCACGTTGAAACCTGCACGAAGATCTTCACACCTGAGACAGAGTTCTCCAACGCCCATCTGATTGAGATTGTGCGGGGCTGTGGTCGGCAATGCCGATTCTGTGTTGCTGACTATGCGCGCCGGTGGCCTCGGCACCGGTCTCTAGAAAACACCCTACAACTTGCGGAACAGGCGAGCGGCATCACGAATCGCGTTGGCTTGGTTGGCGCTTCGATTTCAGATCACCCACAGATCGATGAAATCGCCACAGGCTTGGTTGATCGAGGGTTTCGGATTTCTTGTGCTTCGCTCCGGGCTGAGACGGTCCGGGCACCGTTGCTGGACGCACTCGCTGAAAGTGAACAAGGTACAATCACAATTGCCCCTGAAGTCGCCACCGAAAATCTTCAGAAGGTTGTCAATAAAGCCATCCCACGTGAACGGTTGTATCATGTGTTTGAAGAAGCATTAAAGCGAAACATCCTCAACCTCCGCCTATATTTCCTCATCGGTGTGCCTTACGAAACCCCGACTGATGTTGAAGCGATTGTGGATATGGCAAAGGAGATGAGATCCATCCTGCTGCCTCATGCAAAAAGATGTGGACGAATGGCACGAATTAGCTTCACAATTTCCCCTATGGTTCCCAAACCGCACACCCCCTTCCAGTGGGTAGCAATGGAAGATTCAAAGACTATCTCTCGAAAACTGATGTTTCTGAAAAATGAGATTGGTCGATTAGGTGGGATGAAAGTGTCTTCAGCAAGTGCTCGTCTCGCCTATCAGGAAGCGGTTTTTGCACGCGGTGATCGACGGCTTGGGCCGGTCATATTGGATCTTTCAAGAGGTAAGTCATGGAAGCGTGCCTTTGACGAACATGGCTTGGACCCCGATTTCTATGCGCTCCGTCCTCGCTCGCTTGACGAGTTCAATCCGTGGGATCACCTCGACCTGAATGTCATCCCGGACTTTTTGCGTCTCGAACACAACAAACATCAGAAGGGATTCATGACAAGCTCGTGTGATACTGCCGTGTGTAAAAAATGTGGGGCGTGTTGAAATTTGGAGCTGACACGAGTTCAGGCGTAGAAGCGTTAAATCATTACCTGCCTGTATGACATTACCCTTTGAATCCGTACGCTTGTTATGCTCACGTCCTAGAACGATTTTGCAGGTGAGGTTTAAGACACATAAACGTGTTGCTGCCGTCGTGCGGCTAGAGCGAAAATCGTCGAAATCAGGTGATTACATTGAGTGTGAGAGTTGTCGCAGCGATGAGTGGCGGCGTTGACAGTTCTGTGACGGCGGCATTGATGATTGAGGCGGGCTATGACGTTATCGGAGTTACGATGCGGCTCGGCACCCAGGACACAATTGAGGTGGAGACAGATAAGCCAAATTGTGTTTCACTCGACGTTGTAGAAGACGCGCGCCGCGTTGCAATGCAATTGGGTATACCGTTCTATGCGGTCAATTATGAGGAGCAGTTCCGTCAACACGTCATTGATTACTTCATCGACGAATACCTTTCTGGACGGACGCCGAATCCGTGTGTTGTTTGTAATCGCGAGGTGAAGTTCGGCAAACTCCTCAATCTAGCATCGCATTTGGAGGCGGCCTACATTGCGACTGGGCATTATGCCAGAATTGAACAGAACCCCGATACCGGACGTTTCCTCCTTCGAAAAGGCGTCGATTCACGTAAAGATCAGTCTTACTTCTTGTTTGCCTTGACACAGAAGCAACTGAGTCAGTCGCGCATGCCACTCGGTGGATTCCAGAAGAATCAGGTGAGAGCCATTGCACGGAAATACAAATTGAGGAGTGCGGAGAGGATTGAGAGTCAGGAGTTATGTTTCGTAGCAGATGGCAACTACAGACGCTACCTAAAAGATTGGGCGACTGACAATATTCAGGATGGAGAGATTAACAATCAAGAAGGCAAGGTGCTCGGCAAACATCGGGGGGTTCCCTTCTACACAGTTGGGCAGCGCCGAGGATTAGGCATTGCAACTGGTACACCGCTCTATGTCACCGAAGTGAATATTCACAACAACACAATTGTGGTTGGCGAGGAAGCCAGTCTCTTGCGGGACACGATGCAGGTTGATCGGATGAATCTCATCGCGATGGATACCCTAACTGAGCCAATCGATGCTCACGTAAAGATTCGTTCCAAGGATGATGGGGCCCCAGCGACAATTACCCCACTGAGCGATACAGAAGCTGAGGTCAAGTTCGACCGACCGCGTCGCGCTATAACACCGGGGCAAGCTGCGGTGTTCTATGATGGGGACATGGTGATCGGCGGTGGATGGATTACTTGACCATGACATTCATCACCAACGTGTGAATAGGAGAGGGGCGTTCGCTTGAATGTCCCTCTTTTTCGTTAGTCATAAACACTTAGAACCACAGGGGACGGTTCATTGGTCGGTTGATACCTTTTTCATAGTAGCAGCAAATTACCTTATCAGTTTATACTCTCAGAAAACTCAATGCGACACTTTAAATTTCAGCTCATTCCCGCAATCCGCAATGTGCAATGCACATTATGCATTAAATGTCAGATTTTAAATATCGCGTTGATGGCTGTCCTCATCACCGTCGGTTGCGTTAGCGACGACAGATCCCTTCAGCAAATTGAGGAGCACATTCGCTCAGGCATGTACACAGACGCAATCAGTTTACTGGAGGAGGCTATCGCGCAAGATAATCGGAAACCCAAGGTATACGACTTGCTTGGAGAGGCGTATGAGGGATTAGGACAGTACGATGAAGCGATTGCCCACGGGAAAATAGCGATTAATCTGTATTCGGCGCAACCGGAGCGTCGGGTGCAGGTTCGGCTTCGGTTGGCAAAAATCTATCTGAAATTAGGTAATCGGCGGGCGGAATTTAATGAGCTGCGGGCGATTGTTCGCTCTACTTCTGACAACCTGATATTGCAAGAGGTCGGGGGACTATTGGGTGATTCCTACAAAGTAGTGCAACTGACAAAAGGCGAAAAAGACAGCTATTCACCAGCCTTTTCACCTGATGGTTCGCAAATCGCGTTTGCTGCGTATCGAGCAGATAACGGCGACATTTACTTGATGGATCTCAACGGTCGCATCCTCCAGCGAGTCACTTTCACGGCTGATTTCAATGAGAGTTCTCCGGTGTTCCTCAGCAATCCACATTATGTGCTCTACAGCCGCGAGCCGAGAACAACACGGGAAGTCAAACTTTTACTCCAAAGCAGCGGTTCAACGAAAACATACGCGGGGTTTTCTGTGACCCATATCTATAGCAAAGTGACGCAGGAGCTTTTGCCTATCGGATTCGGCGTGCGGGCGCCGTGTGTATCGGCGGATAGGCGGCGAGTGGCTTATGAATCCAACAGCGACGGAAACCTAGAACTGTATTCCCTAAAGCTTGGCGGGATAGACCTTGAAACCATCGATCCAAATGCGATTGAACCGAGCCCCATCACGCTTAACGAAGTGGACGATGGCAGCCCTAGCTTCTGTCCCGACGGACAACGGCTTGCATTTGTGTCCTCACGCGGTCACTGGCGGGACAGAGTGCATCAGATTTACACAGTGAACATAGATGGTAGCGATGAAAGGCATCTGAACCCGAATCCCTACGATTGTTATAGCCCCGTCGTTTCGTCGGATGGGAGCGTGATTGTTTTTGTGTCGGCACGGGACGGGGATTTGGAGATTTACATGATGGACGCAGATGGGACAAACGAACGGCGCATTACCAACGGAATCGGTGTTGCCATGCAGCCTGCGCTTTCGCCCGACGGGACCAAGCTCGCGTTCGTATCGGATCGAAGCGATGTCTTCCAGATTTACCTGATGGATCTCGCCCAACCCATAACACGGAAAGAGTTGATGCAACGCTTGGGTGGGGGATGAACCGCAGGATATCAATGTGCAGTAATTTGCCTACACATCCGCCCAAGTTTATTCTGCGCTCTTCCGCTGTTCTCCTCTTGCAGCGACCCTACGGAAGAAAAACTTCATATTTAGACCGTGTGCGTTTGTTTTCGTTGATCCAGGTTACACAAACTCTCACGCCGAAGCATACTCCACATGTGGTTTTACCCACGCCCACAAAAAACGCCGGTAGTTACCCACCGGTGCACTTTTTTTACCCCACGCTTGACTTTCTTTCAGTCCGCTTTTTTCGCGTTCTTCCATCTTACCATAATTGACCTCTGCCCAAAGCGATTTTCACCCTCTGTGCCTTTCTTAGACCCTAGCACAATAATTACCAGCAAATGTATGATAAGACACGAAATGCCAGTTACGGCATCTTTAACCTCTTGCGCCGTTGCATTATCGCCCTGATCGAGACGAAAAAAGCTCTTACCAACCACTGTGAGTGCAAACGACAGGATAAAAAACATTACGCACCACCAGCCGGATAAATCGCAATCATGTAAGCGCTTAATAGTAACCGCTAGCGAGACCCACAGGGCGAAAATTAACAAGCTAAGACCTAGGATTAGCCCGACAACGAAGGCTAAGTGTTCATGGACAATCTGGATGGCAATCATAAAAAAACTGGACAGACCCATTATTGCCAAGAACACTCCCCAAAGTGCAAAAACAGTCACCAAAAACGGTATCCTGCTGATTCGTCCTTCAAAGGCAAAGAGCAAGTGTTTCAGCGTGTTCGGCGTTTCATATTCGCGTTGACGCTGTCGCATCTTCGCATCTAATTCGCGTTCTCGCTGTCGAATCAACAAGCTCTGGCGCATCATCGTGTCAACCCCATCGCTTGCAGTTTCAGCCGAACCCACGCCAACGTAGATGCTCGCGCAGGACTATAAAGCTGCTTTTCCAATTCACCCTGTTGTTGCGTTTGCATCGCCACAACCTGAGTCAGATGGTCGACCTGCCTACGCAGATGATTGCTTTCTGATTGAAACTTCTGAACCAACGCCCCCTGTTCTGCTGACTGGTCAGGGTTAGATGATTGCTTATTCGCTGACTTATCACTCACCACGACCGTAATCACGCACCGACCATCGACCCGACGCGCCGAAAGACGACCCGACTTGATTCACCGTCGGATTGTGCAGCCGACAAGCCCGAATAGTCTGTATAAGTTTTGATTGTCATTTGTTTAGTCGCTAGATTTGTTATGGATTATTTTCCTGGATTAACCTCAGATTCTGTCGATTAAACCACTCGAAAAATCGCTCCGGATTGTCAAGCCATACAGGAAATGACATTTGGATATAACCGTTATTACTGACCCCGTCCCATTCATTAGCTAAGGAAGCTCTTACATAGTATTTACTTTTCTTGTTCCGCTTCTCGAATACGCCGATCGGCAAGTATTTCTCAAACCTACCAGATCTCTCCGGGGCACCAAATGCTACAACATCTGTCGGCTCCCTGTGAGGGCGTCGGGAGTGGATATTTCTTTCATCCGCCATGTTACCAATATAAGGATAGATTTCACTCACTCTCAGTATTCCAATAATCCCATACTCTAACCGATCGCCTGTTTCCAGAGGCTTAATCGGACACATACAATTGTAGAAAATCACAAAATCGCCAGGTGCCAGTTTACGCAACGCTATTCCTTTATTATTATTGCCGCTGTCGCCATAGCTTAGGCGGTTAGCGCAAAAATCGGGGTCTAAATGTGCCGATTCATTCGCTAAACCTTCGCGTAGATCAATGTGGCAAAGATTTTTTGTGGAAAACCTTTTTAACGCCGTGGCAATATTTTCCGCGTAATATCTATCCATCAACGGATCTTCATATCGATCTTCTGCCGGAACAGGTACATACACAAAGTCACCGTTTTCTGGGTTGCGCGGTGCATTCCATTCTCCTTTTTTTTTGTCAATGCCAACCCGTATCTATATCGCTTTCAACATTATCTCCTTTCTGACTGGGCATCACGCCTAGTCACTGATTGACCATCTGATTTGAAGCATTTTGGGGTTACTGTCGATAGCCGTTCTTATCCCACGTGGACACAGCGCCGTTGCCGAATTCGTTGATGCCCATAACCGCCGTGCCGTCACCTTTGCTGTTTACCT
The DNA here is from genome assembly GCA_965198175.1 of Candidatus Poribacteria bacterium. Taxonomy (GTDB): domain Bacteria; phylum Poribacteria; class WGA-4E; order WGA-4E; family PCPOR2b; genus JAPPKS01. The sequence continues at coordinate 2,549,317 of OZ240245.1, read as the reverse complement.
CTACACGCCCCCCATACTCACTAATACTGAGCACTGCATGCGACCGCCAATCTTTGCCGAATGCAATTACACGCCCGCCATGGTCATCAACATGGAGAGACGCGTGCGCCTTTATGTCTTTGTCATAGACATCAACGCGTCCGCCCTTAAGCCGGAGGCTTTCTTTATTGCTGTCTGTGAGTCTTATACCTCTATCATAGATAACTACGGGAACCGGTGTTTCGGCAAAAGGCCACACGTGGTCTAGTCCATCTTCGCCAGTAAGCACGACTGACGCTTTACCCTCCCCGTCAACGACCGTCAACTTTGTACACTCAATCTCGCCGAACCTATCCTTTTGTGCAGTTAGTGGCGACATCAAAGTGAGCAGCATTCCCAGAAACATCAGCGCGGCGCCAAAAGCCATGTATCTGAACTTCTCTCTAGTGTTCATTGTGAGACCCTCTCTCAAATTTGAAGTTTGAGTTTCGAGAAGCTTCGAAACCGTTTATCGGTGCATAACTTCCAACCAATGATATCAATGATTCGGTCTCGAAGTAAAGGCGAAGCGATATCGCGTGGGATTAGACCCGCATAACAACAGGCAGCACCATCGGACGACGCTTTGTTCGTTTCGAGAAGAAGCGCCGCAGGACAATTCGGATTTCCTCTTGTACCGTTTCCGTTTCGCTTTTGACCTCTTCGCTAAGTCTATCTATCGAATTGATGACGATCTCTTTGGCTTCGTCTATCAGCGGTTGAGATTCGTCCATGTAAACAAAGCCTCTTGAAACCATGTCCGGTCCAGCGACGATTTTGCCGGTGTTCCGATCGAGCACAACAATCGGGATGACCATACCATCTTGCGAGAGCGCCTGCCGATCATGCAATACTATGTCCTCGACTCCCATTTCAAGCTTGCCATCCACGAAAACACGTCCGGATTGAACGCGCGCATGAATGCCGCAGGAATCAGGGTTCAGCAGCATCTGATCGCCGTCTTCAGCAACTGTGATATTTTCGTAGGGGATGCCAATCTCCTCTGCGAGTTCAGCATGATGAACAAGGTGGCTGTATTCACCGTGCATCGGCACGAAAAATTTGGGGCGTACGAGATTAATCATCAACTTGAGATCTTCTTGGGCACCGTGTCCGGACACATGGACATCGGCGTTTCTTTCGTGGAGGACCCGCGCGCCGCGTCGAAGCAAGTGATTTATCATGTGCCCAACCGATCGCTCATTGCCCGGAATGATGCGGGCGGAAAGGACGACGGTATCCTGCGGTTCAATATTCAGGAATGCGTGATTATTCATCGCCATCAACGCCATTGCCGATCGGGGTTCGCCTTGGCTGCCAGTACTCAGCACTACGACCTCGCGAGGTTGAAACTGCTTCACCTCCCGGGGATCGATGAGAAGGTCGGGCGGCACGTTTAAGTAAGCTAACTCTGAAGCAATTCGGATATTATTTACCATAGAACGCCCGGTGACGGCTATCAGGCGGTGATGTTCGATTGCGAGATCGATGAATTGCTGGATACGGTGAAGGCTTGATGAAAAGGTAGAAAGGAAAAGGCGTCGGTCAACACTTTGAAAAATTGCATCCATGTCGGAATAAATGGCGCGCTCAGAGGGAGTGAAGCCGGGTCGATCCGCATTGGTGCTATCGGATACAAGCAACAGAACGCCTTTCTCCCCAAGCATCGCAAGTTTGTGAATTTCAGTGCGCCGATTATCGACGGGAGTGAGATCGAACTTGAAGTCGGCGGTATGGACGATTACACCAACAGGCGTATGTAGGGCTACTGACACTGTGCCGGGAATGCTATGGGCTACATGGATGAATTCAAGCGAAAAGCATCCAAGTTGCAACCGGAGATCTGGATCAATGACGGTTAGTTGCGCGTCTTTTAAGACATCGTATTCCTGCAATCTGCGTTTAGCGAGCGCGAGGGTGAGTTCAGTGCCGTAAACAGGGATGTTAATTTGTCGTAGCAGGAATGCAAGTGCACCTGTGTGATCTTCATGTGCATGGGTAACTACGATTCCGCGGATTTTGTGCTGATTCTCAAGTAAGTATGTTATATCGGGGACGACCAAATCTACACCCGGCGTGTCCGCTTCGGGAAACATGATGCCAGCATCAATGATGATTAGATCGTCGGCGACTTCATACGTCATCATGTTCAAGCCGAATTCTCCCAATCCACCGATGGGAGTGATAAGTACGCCTTCATTTTGGGTTTCGGACATTTCTTCGATTTCCTCCTGATTTCTGACAAATTGCTGAATGTGATATGTGATTCGTTCTGCGTTATGGGCGTTGCGCATTTCTCACGAGTTACACGACGATGTTAATCAGCCGGTTCGGAACGACAATCACCTTCCGTATCGTTTTCCCTGCAACGTTGTTCTGGACGCGTTGGTCCGAAAGCGCAACTGCTTCAGCCTCTTTGTTACTCGCGTCCGCGGACAATTGAATGCGGCTACGTAGCTTCCCGTTGACTTGGACGACAACGGTTACCTCGTCTCGTTTGAGCGCTTCTGGGTCATAAGTTGGCCAAGACGCCTTCGCGATCAGTTCTGTGTTGCCCAGCCGTTCCCACAGCTCTTCGGCGATGTGCGGCGCGTAAGGGAACAGCAGTCGCAGAAAGGTGTTCATCGTCTCTTTGGGAAGCGTACGGGCTTGCGTCGCGGCGTTGACAAACACCATCATTTGGCTGATAGCTGTGTTCATTTTATCAATGGATTCTGTGTCCTCCGTGACTACTTTGATGGTCTGGTGCAATTCTTTCCACAACGCTGTATGGCTGTTGCTGGGTGCATCTGTTAGCTTCTTACTCAATTCACCCGTGTATTCGTCGACGACCAGCCTCCAGACCCGGTTGAGGAAGCGATAAACCCCTTCCACGCCAGCGGTCTGCCAAGGGGTACTGACGCTCAACGGGCCGATAAATAGTTCGTAGAGCCTCACTGAGTCCGCACCGTACTGGTCGATGACATCGTCGGGGTTCACGACGTTGAATTTGGATTTGCTCATCTTCTCAAGTTGCGTATTGACGGGTCTACTAGACGCCTTAACGAACCATTCTTCTCCTTTTTTCTCCACTTCGTGCGGATAGTAATATTTGCCGTTATCGTCCTGATAGGATTCCGCGAGGATTGTCCCCTGATTGAAGAGGTTCTGAAACGGCTCTTTCGTGGACACAAGTCCGCAGTCGTACAACACCTTGTGCCAGAACCGTGCGTAGAGCAGGTGCAACACGGCGTGCTCGGTACCGCCGATATACAGGTCAACCGGCAGCCAATATCGTTCCGCTTCCGTAGACCACGGCGCCTCGTCGTTCTGTGAATCAATATAACGCAAGTAGTACCAGCAAGAGCCCGCCCATTGCGGCATCGTATTGGTTTCCCGAATCCCGAGGCGCCCGTCTGGGAGGAACATTTTCAGCCAGTCGTCTCCAGCGCGGGCAAGGGGGGGCTTGCCGTCGGGGGTTGGTCGGTATTCATCAATGGATGGGAGTTCCACTGGAAGACCGTCATCAGGAATCGTCGTAATCGAACCATCTTCGAGATGCACAACCGGGAATGGCTCGCCCCAGTAACGCTGACGGGAAAATAGCCAGTCACGTAAACGATACTGCACCTGCCGATTGCCCTTCTTTTTTTGCTCAAGCCACTCGATCATCTTCTCTTTTGCGTCCGTCACACCCAAGCCGTTGAGGAAACCGCTGTTCACACAGACCCCGTCGTCGGTGAAAGGTTCCACCTCAATCGGCTTCTCGCCGCCGCTGATGACTTGGACGATTGGAAGGTTAAATGCTCTAGCAAACTCATGGTCGCGTTCGTCGTGACCGGGCACTGCCATGATGGCGCCAGTGCCGTAGGAAATCAGCACATAGTCGGCGATCCAGATTGGAATCGCTCCATTATTGCAGGGATTGATTGCGTAGGCTCCCGTGAAAACCCCCGTCTTCTCTGTCGCGAGGTCTGTTCGCTGTAGGTCGGATTTATTCTTCGATTCCTCGATATACGCCCTAACCGTAGTCTTCCGGTCATCGCTCACAATCCCTTCGACCAGCGGGTGTTCGGGGGCGAAAACGCAGTATGTCGCTCCGAAGAGTGTATCTGGTCGCGTTGTGAAAACGGTGAACGTGAGATCAGTGTCCTTGATGGAGAATTTTATATCTGCACCCTCCGATTTTCCGATCCAATTCCGCTGCATCTCCTTGAGACCTTCTGGCCAATCCAGATCATTCAGGTCTTCAAGGAGCCGCTCGGCATACGCTGTGATTTTCAGCATCCATTGCCGCATCTGCCGCCTCTCAATCGGATCGCCGGTTTCAATGTATTTTCCGTCTTTAACCTCCTCGTTGGCGAGTACGGTGCCGAGCGCGGGACACCAATTAACGGGCACATCTTCGAGGTATGCCAGCCCTTTCTCGTAGAGTTTGAGGAAAATCCACTGCGTCCACTTGTAGTATTCGGGCGCGGAGGTGTTAATCTCCCGGCTCCAGTCATATGAGAATCCGAGCCGCTTGATCTGTTGGCGGAACATATCCACCATCTTTTCGGTGATTGTTGCAGGGTGAACATTCCCGCGTTCAGCGGCACGCTCTGCTGGCAGTCCAAACGCATCCCAGCCCATCGGATGGAGGACGTTGTAGCCTTGCATTCGTCGCATGTTGGCAATCACGTCTGTAGCAAGATATCCTTTTGGGTGACCGACATGTAAGCCAGCCCCTGAAACGTATGGGAACATGCCCAGTATGTAAAATTTCGGTTTTCCTTCCCATGCCTTGGGGTCGTCAGGTGTGCGAAATGTCTCACGTTTCTCCCAAATGCTTTGCCATTTCGGCTCAATGGCTGCGGGATTATACATGTGCTTTGGCATTTACAAGCTCCTTAACTTATGGCGAGAAACTTAGGCTTCGGTGCGGAATCTTCCACGAGTTCAAACAGGCTGTCCTTCGTTCGATAGTTTTGTCATTTGGCTTTAATTTCTGTGCACGAGTAATTCTCTTCCGTAAATTGTCTTGACTCTGTCAAATTATTCTAGATACCGATGTGAAATTCAAGTGGTTGCGCACCTCGGGATTCTACACAAACGTCGAACAACAGTGCTATTTCACTCGACTCAATAGATATTCGACACACCTGTCTTTTTCTCTGAGTTCACATACACCTGAAAATGCCCGATGCGCGTTCTAGCATCCACCCGCTTGCCGTTGTATTTCCAAAGACTGCGGGAGCCCAACTACAGTCTTCCATTGAATTTGAGCAGCAACACTTAGTTTAACTTCGCTTATTTCTGGTCTAAATTTCCGTTGGCACTTCAGTTCTGACCCTATTTCAATTTTGAAGTCTCGCTACCGCCAAAGATTTCCGTCTCCGGATGATATGCCGCCCAGATATACCATTCCTCGACTCCGGAGGAAACATACGACAGCTTACGTCCGTCAAGCGCACCGTCTTCGGCCTCTCCAGCATAGTTCCAGTGCCCCTGGTATTCGCGATCTACAATCCGCCCATCTTTAGCGCCCTCAAAAATCAGAACTCTGTCTCCAAACCGACGTGAGAAGACGATTGCTAGCATGGTCTCCGGCTGATGCAGAACAACGATCTCCATTTCGCCCAGTGTATCGTTAACGACCAGCCCTATCTGATCCAAGGTCGATAGTGGATATGCCCGCGCCACTCCGTTAATTTCCACGCCCAGAACAAGTTCGTTGTGCGGAAGTCGCTTGTCAACAGACTGCAGCAGTGTTGCGGAAAAACTATCTATCCCGGGTGACCCCGGACGATAACGGTGTCCGTGCCCTCCGCGCAGCGCTTCTGCGCCATCTAAGACAAAGGCGTCCGGATGCAGGGCAAGCCATTCTGACCACGTACATTGATACAGTGGCAATCGCGTCAGCCGCTCTCCCTCGAGTGGCCCCTCTATGGCTTCACCCCGGAACGGAGACCAGAAACTCCCGGTCTCGAAGTCCGAAACGAGAATCGTACCGTTGTAGAAACCCACAATGCGGAACGTATATCGTTCCCTCTTGAGAACCGGATTGAAGGCGGCTGCGCTGCTGCACAATTCGCAGAACGTGATCAATATCGGCTGATTGTCCAGTTTAAGATTCGCCACATGGTGATTCTTCATAATCCACCATGGCAGCGCCCACGCTCTACTTCCCATGTGCAGTCCCAGGACAGGGTCATCCGGAGCCATGTGCGCCGCATCATTGGCGGCGCGCCACACCGGCTCATTGAGTGGGTATCGCCAATGAGCGTTATTGTCTTGACCTAGTAGGTGCGCCTTGGGAAGGCTCGGAAAATCAGCATTGCCTCCCGGATTGCCGTGTGGCATCACGCCGGGCGGGTCAATCTGGATATCGGATTCGTAGGGGGCAATTGCGTCGTCCAGCTTGCCTCGCGCTTTGTCGTCCAATTGCAGACTCACTTGTGCATAAGCATAGGTCGGGTCAATGCTGATAGCCCTTTCGTACGCCGCAGCCGCTTCGTCGAGGTCCCCCATCTGCGCATAGGCGTTGCCCAAAGCGACATATGCGGCGGCATCGTTTGGGTCAACATTGATAGCGGTTTCGTACTTGGCAATCGCTTCGTCGAGGTCCCCCATCTGCGCATAGGCGTTGCCTAGAGGCACGTACGCCGATGCATAGTTGGGATCGCTCCTGATAGCGGCTTTCCACGCCGCAATCGCCTCGCCGAGTTTACCTTGCGTTTCATAAGTGACGCCCAAATTGAAATACGCCAATGTGTCATTAGGATTGTGTTGAACAGCAGCTTTCCAGGCTGCGATTGCTTCATTGAGGTTGCCCTGATTCAGGTAGACATTGCCAAGGTTAGTATATGCTTCCGGCAACTCAGGGTTTATCTGTAGGGCGGTTTTGTACGCGAAAATCGCCTTGTCAAGTCTACCTTGATTGAAGTAGAGCAATCCCAGCGTGTGATGCACCCCTGCGTCCCTTGGGTCGATACCGATGACCTTTTTGTACGCTGATATTGCTTTGTCCACTTGACCTTGCGCTTTGTAGATGAGTCCCAGAACATAATGCGCTCTTGCATCGTTCGGGTTGATATTAATAGCAGTTTTATATGCCGTGATGGCTTCGTCTGGCTTCCCCTGCTGGTAATAGGCATTTCCCAGACCAAGGTGCACCTTTGCATTGTTCGGGTCGATACGAATCGCAGCCTGCCACACCGCAATCGCATCATCGAGCCGGCCTTGCTTCTGGTAGGCAAGTCCCAGATTGCTGTGCGATCTGACATTGTTCGGGTAGATGCGGATGGCGGTCTGGAACGCCGCAATCGCATCATTCAGTTGACCTTGTTGTGCATAGATAATTCCCAGATTGGTATGTACTCCTGGTAAGTCAGGATTGATTGTCAGGGCAGTTTTGTATGCCGCGATGGCTTTGTCTGGATGCCCTTGCCTAGAATAGGCAAGTCCCAGATTGTTATGCGCTGGTGCGAACTTCGGGTTGAGGTTGATGGCCTTTTGGAACGCCGCAACCGCTTCGTCGATTTGGCCGCCCTGCATGTAAGCAAACCCCAGACTGATATGTCCACCGACATGATTGGGTATTAGACGGACAGCCCTTTCGAGAGGTGCAATTGCTTCCGAGTGTTTACCCTGGTCATTGTAGATTCTTCCCAGCTTGTAGTGCGCGCTTGCATCGTCTGGGTTGATTCGAAGAACCATTTTGAATGCCGCAATCGCCTCGTCCAGTTTGCCTTGCGCTTTGTAGGCAACCCCAAGGCTGATGTGTGTATATGCATCGTCCGGATCGATGCGGATAGCCATTGTGAATGCGTCAACGGCATCGTCTAGCTCGCCACGCTCCAGATAGATAACGCCCAGATTGAAATGCCCCATCGCCAGATTCGAGTTGAGACGGGTTGCCCGTTTGTATGCAGCGATCGCCTCGTCCAGCTTGCCCTGATCAGCATAGATGGTTCCCAACCCAAAATGCCCCCACGGGTAATCTGGATTGATTTCGACGGCTTTCTTGAACGCGAGGAGTTTTTCATCGCTATCGTCTAGGGCTCTACCCAGGAGATAGTGATGCACCTCGCTTGACGGATTTTGCGCCGCCTCTGCTCGGTATTCTTCGACGAGCTGCGCTGTTTTCCCTTGCGCTCGCATCACATCCATGTATTCTCGATGCGCTTCCGTGTAAGTGGGATGGAGTCGGATTGCTTGTTGAAATTCTGCGATTGCCTTCTCTTGCTCCCTATTTTTAAAGGCAAGCCCCAAATCATAATGGGCTTTTGCCGTTTGAGGCGGTGGGGTAAGCGCCCCTGGATCCGGATTAATTTCATCCCCAAAGGCATACAGCAAACAGACTAGGCCCATAAAGCAAATTGCAAACACTGGTTTCATCCGGGCGTTTTCCTCTCTGAGATGATTTCATCAGTGATCTCTTCTCTTGTGTGGCATCTTTTCCGCTGTCAAGAGTGACTCTCATTACCCGTCGACCGTGCTTGTTGAATTTGTCTGACTAACGTGTCGACGTCTGGAACAGTCAACCATTGATCTCGATTAACAGAATAATCGCCTCTCCCCGGTTCAAACTGATGTAAAAAACGAATCATTCTCTCTTGCCAGCAAATGTGCCATAATGAGTAGAACCGCTTCTGTTTCGATGCGGATCCGATCTTATGCCTGGTCATCAAGATATCCTTCCCGCACCTTCAGTTCCGTATCCGACATTTTCTCTCCTTATGCACACTACCAAACGGATGTTGTTAAAGTTGGTTGAAAAACGCACCGATGGTGCTTTTAGGGAAGACGTTTTCCATACCGACCACATCGGCGCTGGTGTATAAAAAACCCATCCCACGCACGCATATAGAATACGCATGTGCAAGATGGGTTTTTTGTATTGAGACGTTCAATACGCCGCGAGTGGACAAGACAGGGCCACCGCGCCGCGCCTAGAACTAATCGCGGGCTTTTATCGTACCCCAGGCTGTCGCGACTTTGCCAGCTGGGTCAACGCCCAGGATGGTGAACTCAAGCCCTTGGTCCATAATGGTATTAATGTCTTTTTCGCTCAAGGCAACATCAAAAACCCCAACCTCGTCGATCTTCCCGTCGAAAGAGGCGTTTGTTCTGCCGCCAACATGCCAGGGTCCATGCGCTTGATGTACAAAGGGCTGCTGGCCGCCTCCCCGAGCGACAGCCTCACCATCTATCCATATTTCGGTTGAATCGTCAGAACCCGTGAACGCGACGTGATGCCAATCATCCTCAAAGTTCTTGGGAACATCAACACCAGGGGGACCACCAAACGGTCTGCCAAACTGCCAGATAATCCCAGCCTCCGCCCACGGAAAGTGAACCGAGATTCGGTTGTCCCACGGGTCACCCGGCTGAAACTGAAAGAGATCTGTTTTGATCTTTTCCCGATACTGTATCCATGCCATGACGGTGCACGCAGCCGTCGGGGCAGCCTCTTCGCCAAACTGCTTACCAACCGCCATGACGTCACCCGCGGAGCCGAGGTCTATCGCCCCGCCGAAGACGCCGTCGACCCACGTTATGTTTTTACCCTGGAGGAGTCCCCTCAACTTGGCGGGGTTATTGGTCACCTCCGTAACTTTATCACCCTCGCCATCCTCCATGAGCCAGATTGCCACAGCGGTGTCAGGGTCAATGGCCGCGTGACCGGATGTTGCGAGAATGAGGCATAGGAGAACAACGGCGCTGATATATCCGAGTGTGATGAATCTCACCTTCATTTTTTGTTACCTCCTACTTGTTGGTAGATTTCTTTGTTACCTCTGGTTTGTTGGTATTCACCAACGTTGTCACTTCACCGACCGGCTTTGCCCGCGCAAAGCCTTACTACAAATATAGATTTCCTGCGGTACCCTCCTTTCTCCGACAGAGCGTCCAAGACCGTAGCGCCCTGCAGGCACGGACTCCACACCGATTTGGCGAACGGGTTACCTAGATAGGCGCCCGGTTTTTTCAATTCGTCGCCTATGTCTCCCAATACCGATCCATCAGGGCAAGGAGATATGCGCGGTGGGCTTTCATCTGAAAATGGTGTTAATATCTCTTCTTCAGCCGGCTCCAACTCGTGGCGAGTTTGCCCGATGGAGAAACCGCCTTTGCCGCCTCTAACCCGTTGAGGAGGCTTTTAACATCAGCCTGAGTAAGCGCCGAATTAAGGATTACAACTTCGTCGATAGCGCCATCAAAACCCCAACTGCCAGGCCCTATCGCAAATCCGATGCTTAGCCCTTCGTTAAGTTTGGTAGACGTAGCTGGTTTGCCGACTCCCTCAACCTCTCCATCGACGAAAAGCGTCCAGGTTAAGCCGTCAAAGCTACCGGCAATATGATGCCATTTCCCATTATTGACTCGGGTTTGACCGGGAATATTCTCTCCGCCGCCAACCCCCACGGTTGCAGCATTTGGCTCCTCGACAAAATTAAAAAAGCCTGCCTCTACTTTGTTCAGCATACCCAGATGAACCTCCCGGCCCGGCCCAAATTTCGCGTGGTGGCTGCCGTAATTAAGGATAAAGCCATTGAAAGATTTTCCTGTCTTCATCCATCCTGCGACTGTTCTTGGCTCAAGTCCCCCTGGCAAAAATTCATCGGAAGTTTCCGCCTGTCTTTGCTGCCCATTAAACTTCAAGGCTGTGCCAAACTTTCCTTTTACCCAGGCAGCATGGTTCAGCTTCAAATCGCTTGCGCCTCCGCGTTTCCCAGCGTTGACAGAGCCATCTGCGGCAATATCTCCTTTGCCCTCATCAAAGAGCCAGGCGCCGACAATGCTTTGGGGATTAATAGCAGCAGCACTTTGCGGTGTGAAGAGACCTATTAAAATGAAACTGAGATTTAGAGTGACAATGCGGATGCAGCCAATCGTGATTTTTGAAATCGTCACTTTCATTTTTGGGTTCCTCCTTCTCATTGCAGTAAGAGCCGTGCAAAACGCCTCCAAATGCCAGAGGCGGGGCGTCATGTGAAAAGATGAAGGACTATGGCTCAAAGTCTCATGGTTTCGTTGTCCCATCGTGTGACGTGCCCAAATAACAAACCGCCGTTAGGGGTGCGGAATATAGGTCTTAATTATATATCATCTTTATTTTTTTTTCAAGTCAGTTTTCATCATTATCGCATCAGCGAGAGACTTCGAGACCCATCACTTGTCTGCATGCAACGCACAAGCAGGTCGGTTTTAACCAGCAAATGGCATTGCAGTGCATCGAGACAGCGGTTGAAAAATGGGACATTGAGATCGAGCCCATCCCCGAACACACCTGTCCTACGATTCCATTCTTAGGCAAAGGTGTATCAAAATGCCTTGAGCCGACCCCAGGTTGTTGCCAATTTGTCTGACGGGGAAACGGCGGCGAATTCGCCAAGTCCTTTTTCCATGAGTTCGTTAATTTCACCCTCAGTCAGCACGACATTGAAGAGGCCAACTTCGTCAATGACGCCCTTGAAAAGCCGCGCGTGATCATTATATAATGACCTCCCAATCCAGGCCTTCCAGCCTTCGCCTGCAAAGACCTGACCTTGTCCACCTCCCGCATCACCCGCATTTTCATTTTTACCATTGAGATAAATCACTGGGGAATCCCCACTGACAAAAACAACTGCGACATGATACCACGTTTCTAGTTCTAACTTGGTTGTCCCCCCTGTTACACCGAATCCATCCCTACCTTTTTCACCATGCCAATAGGCAAAAATCTTTCCGTTTGCTGTTCTGACATCACCCGTATTCGGGGTAGCTCCTCCAACACCAAGCGCCAAGAATACCTGATAAACGTCTACCACATCGGGTTTGAACCAAGCGGTATATGTAAACTTTCCGGCATCAATAAGGGTCAAACTCTTATCATCACCGCAATCAACATAGTTATTCACTCCGTCAAACTGCAAGCCCTTGCCAAATCTACCCTCAACCCATTTAGGCGCCCCCCAACCTATCGCGTCGAGGTTCCCATCATTACCGTTGCCGGAAGAATCTTTTGCGTTGTCTCCTCTGCCGTCATCAAAACGCCAGGCGCCAACAACGGCCTCAGGGTCAATCCTGGCATAACTTTGTCCCGTGAGGATCAACCCAAGGACAACTAAAGTAACTAGACCTGACGCCAGCCCTGTGACTGTGGTTTTCATTTTTATTCCCTACATTTTTTGTTTAGGGCACGGTCAGCGTCCTATGTGTTGTTTCTCGAAAGGCCAATCCTTAACCATGCTCAATCAACTTTATTGCCGGATAGTCCTCCGGATTCGCGAAGTAGTATCCTGCCCCTGAAAGATCGCCCAACCCCCTTCCCCTTGGCCCCGCCTGGGGAATGGCTCCTAACAGTTGTCGCAGTAGTTGCCTTCGCTCAAGAGGCAGTTGCTCCAGCCGGTCCAGCAGCGATTGGGGAGGTGTAATGTAGTTGAAGCCACGGTGCCAGGAGTGACAATAGGTGCAGTAAACCACCCGCCGTGGCTTATCGGTTTGGTTAAAGGTACTGGCATGCCACAGTCCGTTGTGAAACACCAAGGCTGTGCCTGCCCGCACCTTCAAGGGAATCACACCGGGGAACTCCCAGAGCGCCGACCGGTCTGCGTCACGGGGGAAGGGAATGTGGTGGCTGCCGGGCACGACAGCCAGGTTTCCCCGATCGTCTTCGGTCAGGTCATTCAAAAAGAAAGCAAACTTTAGGTGCAACAATGGGCGTTTGCCGTCCACGCTGGGGTATGGCAATGGCCACGGACCATCTTCGTGCCATCCAGCGCCCTCCGTATTCGGCGGAATGATGTTCACAGCGGTATCGAGCATTTGCACATTGCCACCCATGAGCGCCAGGGCATAGGGAAATGTGCTTGGATGGTCCACAAGATTAAGAAAGACATCGTCCTTATCCGCCAGCGCCCACAGCACGTCCTTCTCCGGCAGGTCGAGCCTATCCAGCGCTTCGTTGACGTGACATACTTCCTCTGCCGAAAGGGCATCTTTGATGAGCAGATAGCCATTAACATTAAACGCTTGGCATGTGGTTTCGACAAAGTTTCTGGTAATGGGGTTCATGGTTGTTCCTTGTTTTATTTTGTTCTCTGCCGCGGATTAGTCCACTCGGTCTGATTTTGCAAAAATCAAAAATAAGGGAATGGTTCAAAAATTCGCTACACGCTTCAAAATTCAACATTTAATCTGCAATCAAATTGGGTGCAACCCGCAATACCCCAAGTCAACGAAATTACAAACAACAGCGTCCAAAACCGCAACTTTCCAGGGTTTTTCATTGAAAACTTCCCGCCGAAGCATGGCTGGTTGTGCGATGCACAACCAGCTCCTGATTCACGGCGACCCCATTTATCCGCGTGTGTGTTCCGCCAGGCCATAGTACTTCCACTAAATCCACCTCGGTTGCAGGACCAAGCCCGAAATGAATCGGCCCAACATATGAAGCCACATAGCTATTGCCTAGAGAGTACGTCTTCGCCTGTACACGATCTCCTATTCGGACTTTAACCGTAGCACCAAAAGGGGGTGAGCCGGATTCGTCCTCAAGACGGATCTTCAGCCAGTGGTACTGCGTCGCATCCGCCCAATGATTGACATAGAGATGTGTCGATCCATTTTGATTGGCGACGAGAAGATCTTGGTCTCCATCATGGTCAAAATCGAATGGAACGAAGCCTCGGCTGTCGCTCAGGCTATCCACACCAAGGACATAGCCAACATCGAGAAAGTTCTGTCCATCAAGGTTTAGGTATGCGAAGTTAGGTTCCGCTCCGTTCCAGGAGTTATTGAGGATAAAATCAGGGGAGTAGAACCTTCCTTCATAATAGTCGTGTGGCCGACGAACCGTCGACTCAAAGAAGATCATTCACAGATCATCAGCCTTCTGGCCGGTGATGAACCCATTAGTCGAATAGATGTCAGCCAGGCCATCATTCTGAAAATCAATGAAACCGGCCCCCCAGGACCACAGGGCATAATTAGTTCCGGTTTGTGGACCGACGTCCACAAACCGGTTGGGCTCCCTGCGAAGTAAGTGGTTCCCCTTAAACGCCATGGGGAAATCTGCTAGGTTGCCATCCGTGAATGGCATCAGGTCCTGCTTGATGCGTTCAACCTGTTCGGGGGATAGATATTGGCTGCGTTTAGCGTTCAGTAGAAAGAAACGTCTCACGTCAGGCTCTTCGACAAACCACGCAATACCCGACGCCACACCGGACACGTATAAGTCGAGATCCCCGTCAGCATCGTAATCTCCCCAACTTCCGCTCATTCCAAAACCGAATGCCTCAATACCCGGCCATTCAAGGGTACCATCCTCAAAGTGACCGGTCCCATCGTTCAAATAGAGGGTGTTGCGCCCAAAGTCGTTGACCTGATAGAGATCGACGTCACCATCTTCATCAAAGTCGGCAAACACACCTTGTAATGACCATCGTGATTCTTTAAGACCACGAATCTGTGCTTCCTCACTGAAATTACCTGTTCCATCGTTTATGTAGAGGCGGTCCTGAACGCCATTAAGCCCGATAAACAATGTTTCTGGCACATAATCGGACGCTGGCGCATGGTACGCAATATACAAGTCAAGATCTCCGTCATTGTCCACATCAGCGAAGGTAGGAGTCGTCGCCCCCTCTTCTTTTGAACCCGGAAGAGGTGGGAAGCGTTCCATCGCGAATGTCGCATTGCCTCGGTTTCTGTAGAGTATGGGTGGAGCAAACGCATGGGTGACGACGAGGTCGAGATCTCTGTCACCATCTACATCACCCATTGCTGCGGCCATGGCATTATCCTCTGGGTCTGCCACACCCGCATGTTCCGTAATGTCCAGAAAGTATCCCTCAACATTTCGGAACATGCGGCTGGTGTTGGGTTTGCTGCCAACGAGGAATACATCCTCCCAGTTGTCGCCATCTATGTCACCCACAGCCATCCCGCCCCCTACTGCTGTAAAGACAGCAAATTTGAGGTCGCTACGAAGTGCGACTTCCGGACGTTGGAAGTCAAGTCCTCGATCTACAGCTTCGTCGGCAAAGAGTAGATCAACGGTAGGCAGGAGGGAGTGAGCTGAGAATTCGATCACGTCCCGGATGACCGGAAGTGCCCCGGAGAAATCCACCCGCAACCGAGCATAAAGCGCATCCTGGCGGAACCGCCCGTCACTATCCTTGCCCTCCACGATAACCCGAATTTCCGGTTCACAGTTCGTTTTGTTAATCATATTGAGACCCAGCAACGTCAGGGAACTCCGCGAAATCTGGGAACCGGTAGACCAGTGTGCCGCAAGGTTCTTCCACGGATTACCCCTGGCGTCGCCTGTTGGTGGCTCCCAGGGATAGATGTGGATACGCGGGACGTTTGCCCAACTCACCGGCTGCTCCGCACAGGCAGTCAAAGACCGCACGGCATCTGGCGCCATCTGGGCAATCGCATCGCTAGATCCGGACTTAAGCGTGGTCTCGAAGCTCATCAAGTAGTTTATGATCGCTGTTCCCCGCTCCCGCAACGTGCTAAACCGGGACTCGTAGCGTCTGAGCGCGATTGGCTCCAATAAGACAGCCGGACTACAGGATAAAATACCTGCTGCTACAGCAAATGGGAGCACTGTATCGAAAATCCGCTTCCGCCAACTTTGAGATGGTTTAGCTGTTTTTACGAAGGGCCTGAAGTATTTGCTCATAAGATTCCTCTTAAGAAAGGTCACATGGTTCATTTTCCCGGAAAATAGGATGGGGGACGGGTATTGCCTCACTTGGTTTTATATGGTGTTCGGCGTGTAGATAAAAGCTGAATGTAAGGAGGTTGATAACTCGCCATAAGCCTTTTTTAAAACTTCTCGTGTCCTGACCCCGCCCGAACAGAAGGCCAACATGAGTGATATAGTTAAAATGTGCAATCAACGACTGGCTAATCACTGTAGGGATTAGCCAGTATAGTGTTCCCCATCTCAATCCACGCATTCCCTCGCCTATCAGTGCTTGCCACATAACTACAGTGCCTGCAACAATAATAGGAGGTAGAGTGGCAGCAAAAAATCGCTCCGGCTCCCAAACCCGTTTGGCGATGCGGTAGTAATGCGTGAGGATGTAAGGCACAAGTAGACGATCCACCTTGTGGGGATCGCGATCAGTATTGGCAAAACGATGATGCATCATATGGGCAGAGCGCCATCCTTCAAAATGGGCAAGTTGAATCGAGCAGAGTATGTTACCTACTATGTTATTTAACTTCCTTGTATTTTTGAAGAGTGTGTTGTGAACACAGTTGTGGATGGCAATTTGTCCTAAAAAGAAAACGTATCCCAGTGAGAGTACGGTAAGAATAGTTAACCAAGCATCCATTTTCACCTTTAATGAATATTATACCATTTGTAGAATTATAATGAGGGAAAAATGCCAGCGCAAGATTCTGAATCCTGCCATCTATACGACACACAATCCCCTCATTAAAAACTCAAAATGGTATTATTGGACTTTGGACAAAATCACACGTTTTCGGACTGGTAATGGCTCAAACCCTTGTGGTGTAAGCAGCCACGATTTTGGAGGCCCGTTGCTGAGATCCAGTAAGCACGCGGCTTCCCAAAAATTTGTGCAAAGTCCAATTATTAGGCAAAGGTCTATCAAAATTCCTTGAGCCGACTCCAAGTTGTTGCCAATTTGTCTGACGGGGAAACGGCGGCGAATTCGCCAAGTCCTTTTTCCATGAGTTCGTTAATTTCACCCTCAGTCAGCACGACATTGAAGAGGCCAACTTCGTCAATGACGCCCTTGAAAAGCCGCGCGTGATCATTATATAATGACCTCCCAATCCAGGCCTTCCAGCCTTCGCCTGCAAAGACCTGACCTTGTCCACCTCCCGCATCACCCGCATTTTCATTTTTACCATTGAGATAAATCACTGGGGAATCCCCACTGACAAAAACAACTGCGACATGATACCACGTTTCTAGTTCTAACTTGGTTGTCCCCCCTGTTACACCGAATCCATCCCTACCTTTTTCACCATGCCAATAGGCAAAAATCTTTCCGTTTGCTGTTCTGACATCACCCGTATTCGGGGTAGCTCCTCCAACACCAAGCGCCAAGAATACCTGATAAACGTCTACCACATCGGGTTTGAACCAAGCGGTATATGTAAACTTTCCGGCATCAATAAGGGTCAAACTCTTATCATCACCGCAATCAACATAGTTATTCACTCCGTCAAACTGCAAGCCCTTGCCAAATCTACCCTCAACCCATTTAGGCGCCCCCCAACCTATCGCGTCGAGGTTCCCATCATTACCGTTGCCGGAAGAATCTTTTGCGTTGTCTCCTCTGCCGTCATCAAAACGCCAGGCGCCAACAACGGCCTCAGGGTCAATCCTGGCATAACTTTGTCCCGTGAGGATCAACCCAAGGACAACTAAAGTAACTAGACCTGACGCCAGCCCTGTGACTGTGGTTTTCATTTTTATTCCCTCCGCTTGCTTGTTTAAGCCCTCTCAGAATCCTGAGTGGGATTATACCATTTTGCGTTAAGAAAGTTGTATGAAAATGTAGGGTAATCTGTGCAATGGAGTTTCCAAATAGGTGTTTAAAACTGTTCGTATAGTTCCGCGCGGTTGCGGCCCAAACGACCGAGACACAAACGCTGCATTTCCGGCGGCATGCGCGCGTATGTCTCGGGCCAAACCGGCTGATGGCCACCCTCGACCCAGGTGTTAAACCATCGCGGGCAGTAGCCTGTATTCAGTCCGACACGAATCTGGTTGGACGTGTTGCCGCGAGCCATGTGGAATAGCCCGCCGTGCCACATCATCACCGTGCCGGGGCGTCCAGTGATAGGCTTGACTAGCGGGCTGTCTGGCGTGATGTCCGGCGGCGGGCCTTTCAAGCGCGAACGGTGGCTCATCGGCACCACGCCTGTAGCGCCGTTCTCTACGGTGAACTCCGTCAACATCCAGATGCTGTTGATCATCCACGGCACGTCGGGAACCTCGGCGAAGTTCCCGGCGGAATCAACGTGCAGTCCGCCATGCGGCGCGCCGGGCCAGGTTGGCTTGGAACACGCATCGGGCACCCGGCAGTTTTGCCCTAGAAAATGCTGCGCGATTGCAACCGTGTCCGGATGACTGGCACAGGTCCAGACTCGATCGTCCAGGTTCAGCATACCAAACAGTGTCTGATAGTACTGATCGCCTGTGTTGTAGGGCTGGCACTTCGGGTCAGCATGCAATTCGAGGAATCGATCAGCCATGCTCAGTGCCAGGTCCTCGGGGATGCGATCTTCCAGTACGCAGTAGCCGTAGATGGTTAGGTGATCAATTGCGGCTTTAAGGTCACCCTTCATAGACATCTGTTTTTTCTCCATCTAATAAATTTTGACAATCAAAAAGGATATTGCTTTGTAGATTCTCGGGGCGAGGTCCCGATGCTTCGCATCAAGGATTTTCGGTCTGAGACCGGAACTTGCCCCCGCCCTGTCACTACCTCCGACGCATCAAGGGCAACCGCGAGGGTTGCCCCTACTAATTACCCAACATGAGCGGAAAATTTCATTAGGCGTTCAAATGTCCATCGGAATGGATTAGCACTCCAAAATGGCGTCACAAGGTTAATACCTCTTCTTCAGGCTGCCCCAGCTCATGGCGAGTTTGCCCAATGGAGAAACCGCCTTTGCGGCCTCTAGCCCGTTCGTGAGGCGTTTAACATCAGCCTCAGTGAGTGCAACATCAAAGATGACAACTTCGTCAATTACGCCCTGAAAACCCCAGTCATGAGGCCCTATCGGAAACCCGATCTTTAGCCCTTCGTTAGGTTTGGTAGCGGTGGGTGGTTCGCCGACGCCATCAACCTCTCCATCAACATAAAGCGTCCATGTCAAGCCGTCAAAGGTGCCGGCAATATGATGCCATTTGCTATCATTGACCCGCGTTTTACCGCCAGTATGAGCGCCGCCACTTCCCACGAGTGCTGTATTTTTATCGATATCATTAAAATACCCTGGAACCTCTTGGTTAAACATACCCATCTGAACCTCCCGGCCCGGCCCAAATTTTTGCAGGTGGCTGCCGTAATTAACGATTATGCCATTAAAAGACTTTCCTGTTTTCATCCATGCCGAGACTGTTCTTGGCTCAATTCCCCCTGGCAAAGATTCATCGGAAGCGTGCACCCATTCCTGCCCATTAAACGTCAGGGCAGTGCCAAACTGACCCTCTACCCAGCGAGGACCGGCACCGGCGGCACCGTCCAGCTCCCCATCATTACCGTTGACAGAGTCATCTGTGGCAACCTCTCCGCCCCCATCATCAAAGAGCCACGCGCCGACAATGTTTTGGGGATTTATAGCGGCAGCACTTTGGCGTGTGAAGTGACCCATTAAGATGAAACTGAAATATAGGGTAACAACAGCCATCTCGCCAATCGTGATTCTTGAAATCGTCATTTTTATTGTTGCCCCCCGTTTGTTGGTACATTTTTTTATCTCTAGTTCGACATAACATCTCAGGTGCGGTTTGGCAATGAAGGCAGGCTAGAAAGCCAGAGCGCGTGCTCATCTGCTCTTATGGACGGACTCGCACCAAACTCACGCTAATATCATATCTATACACCGGACAACATTGCAAAAAAACATAGAAATACGCTTTGGATAACGACCTTCCGTCAAGTGGATGGTTGTTTATAGTTGTTTCGCCATCGGGATTTGGAAATGGCCGTTGTCAGTTCGACAGCAGTTCGTTGAGATAAGCAAGTACCGCGTCCGCCGGCACTACATCGCCCACATCAATGTCCAAATCTAACAGATTCACCCAATGCATGATCTGACAGCGTTCGCCGACCGCCTCGCGCGGGATAATGACTCGCAAGCTGTCGCAGGCATCGCGGCAAGTGGCATACACACAATGACTGGTACTCACGCCGGTGACAATCAATGTATCCACGTTCAGGGCAGTGAGCATCGCCCGAAGGGGTGTCCCCTTGAAACACGAGGCCGACTGCTTGCGTAGGAGCTTCTCGTTTGGGCGTCGGCCCAATCTTGGATCCAGATCAAATAGTGACGCGTCTTCGGACTTGAGGTCAAACTGCGCCTTCTTCGGTCGCAGCCCTGGCAACTCATCGGGGTCGAAGTTGTAGGTCGAAAAGAAGATGGGAACCTGGGATTGCCGCGCAGATTCCAAAATGCGGCATGTGGCCTCCACCACTGGGTCGATATGGCTGCCCATCTGCGTGTCCGGTTGCGTCCAAAACAGAGCCAGGTCAATCACCACTACCGCCGGGCGCATCCCGAAGCCGACTCGACGTGCCCAGTTCATCGCTACATACTGCTCGCGCAGTTTCTCAAGATATTCGCGTAGCGGCTGCCGTAGACGCTCGGGCAATTGCAATTCGGGTGTGCCAAACCCAACATCCGGACCAAAGAATGATTCACTCATAACTGTGGCTCCTTACTTACAAAACAAGGGTTTTCATCAGAAATCAAACTGTCCGTTAAATGCTAGCACTTTTCACCGCCTACTTTGGAGGTATGCTTGAGTCATTCTACCTGTTTCTTACGTTCCAGTCAACAATAATCTCCGCTGAAGAAATATGAAACCCCACGTTTTTGTTGAAAAAGGGCGGCTTTCCACGTATAATATCAACTCTGAATAAGCCTTCAAGCAACTTGAACTGAAGGAAAATCATGGGGAAATTCAAATGCTGTTACGATGGAACAGTTGCACGTCATGCTGCGTTCAATAAGCCAAAATCGATGGTTTCGATACGCCTTCGCGCCCCAACCAGGGGTTTCAGGTGTATTATTTGCCCTCGGTGTGGTGACCATTGTTGTGGGGTTGATAGGCATAACACAAAACGCTTTCGCCGATGTCGCTGATTCGCCAACTGTCGTTCCTGACAGTCAATCTGCACATACCGAAACGCCGCTGCTTCTGGCGACGCCGGGCCACCAAAAAATACTGGCGCTTCTTCAGGCGATTGCCGACCGAACCCCAGAAGAAAATATCTACATCGGGGACGCATTCGCGGTTTGGATGCGCAGGCAACTCGCCGCTTTGCCCCCCGATGCGTCAAACCAAATCAGGTGGCGTCTTCATATGCAACTGGGAGAGGCGGAGCTTCGCCTGGGGAATGAAGCAGAGGCTATCGACCATTTCACACAAGCTCGACAGCTTGCCCGGTCGAACCCCAAGGTTCCAGGGTCGGTGGCGAATCAGACTATCTTTCACTTAGGTGTGGCACACATGAGGCACGGTGAAACGCAAAACTGCTGTCTCCGCCACACCCCTGAAAGCTGCATTCTGCCCCTGCAAGGCGGCGGGATTCATACACAACAAGATGGCTCGCAACAGGCGGTTGCTTATTTCACGGAGGTGCTGCAGAATACGACGGAGCAGGATGAGGTATACTGGGAAGCCCGGTGGCTGCTCAACATCGCGTACATGACTATCGGAGGTTATCCGGGGCAGGTGCCTAGTTCCTATCTCATCCCGCCGAAAGCCTTTAAATCCGAGGAAGAGATGCCCCGTTTCACGAACATCGCGCCGCAGTTGAGGCTTGATACATTCGATTTGTCGGGCGGCGCCATCGCCGACGATTTTGACAACGACGGCTATCTTGACATCGTGGTCTCAACTTCGGATCCTCGCGGGCAGTTCCGTTTTTTCAGAAATAACCAGGACGGCACCTTCTCGGAACGGACACAAGAAGCCGGGCTTCTGGGCTTGTATGGCGGACTGAACCTTGTGCAGGCGGACTACGACAATGATGGAAACGTCGATATCCTTGTGCTGCGGGGCGCTTGGCTTGAACAATATGGGCAGCACCCGAATTCCCTGCTACGCAACAATGGTGGCGGCACGTTTACTGATGTAACCTTCGATGCAGGTTTGGGCAAGGTGCATTACCCGACACAGACAGCGTCGTGGGGTGATTATGACAACGACGGCGACCTCGATTTGTACATTGGGAATGAATCCTCTGAGGCGTTGAAGGCGCCTTGCCAGCTGTTTCGCAACAACGGGGATGGTACCTTTACTGACGTCGCTGCGGAAGCGGGCGTGCAAAGCTACCGTTTTACCAAGGCTGTGATTTGGGGCGATTACAACGACGATCGCTTGCCCGATTTGTATGTTTCCAATTATAAGGGGTCCGGTTTCAAAGGCGCCAATCTCAGAGGTATCAACCGCTTGTATCGCAACAACGGCGACGGGACCTTCACCGACGTGGCTGGGCAACTCAATGTCGCCCGCCCCATGCATAGCTTCCCCGCCTGGTTCTGGGACGTTGACAACGATGGCGCACTGGATCTGTATGTATCCTCCTATTACACCCGTATCGGGCAGATCGCAGCAAACCTGCTTGACAAGCCTGTACGAATGGAATTAGCTTGCCTGTATCGCGGAAATGGGGACGGTGGTTTTGAGGAGGTCGCCCAACGATATAATCTGGGACGCCCCACTGCGCCGATGGGCGCCAATTTTGGAGATCTCGACAACGATGGCTATCCCGATTTCTACCTCGGCACTGGATTTTTTGAGTACAAGAGCCTTATGCCGAATGTCATGTATCGGAATCAGGATGGAAGTCGATTTGCAGATGTAACCTACGCTGGTGGCTTTGGTCATTTGCAGAAGGGGCACGGTATTGTCTTTGCTGATTTTGACAACGATGGCGATCAGGACATTTTTGAGCAGATGGGCGGGGCTTTCCCCGGCGACCGGTACAGCAATGTCCTGTATGAAAACCCGGGGTTTGGCAATCATTGGATTGCCATCAAGCTTGTCGGCGTATGCTCAAATCAATCAGCAATTGGGGTGCGCATCCACGCCGAGGTCATCGAAAACGGGGTACCGCGTTCAATTTACAAGCATGTCAATAGCGGCGGCACCTTCGGCGCAAATCCGCTTCGACAGACGATTGGTCTAGGCAAAGCCACAAGAATTGCGGGGCTTGAAATCTTCTGGCCAACCACCGGTCTTACACAAACCTTCCACAACGTTGCCGTCAATCAGTTCATCCGAATCGTTGAGGGTGAAGCGCAATATACGACCATTGAGATCAAAAGGCTGAAGTTGGGTGGAACAGGTGTCGAGCATTTCAATCCTTATGAGCGGGGCTAATCTCCAATCCAATGCGCTTTGTTGGGCGTCTAGCCTCGATTCAGCAAATCGAGAGATTAAACCGTGAGCCAAAGCGTTAGCTTCGGACTTTGTGCCCGGGAAAGGAAAACTCATGAAAACTAACAACAACTGTCTGTGTCCTTGCGATGACAAGGAGAAATGTAAGCACCGCGAGCAGATTGCCAACCCCCAGAATTCGGAAATCCGCAAGGCGACAAACCTAATTTCAATTTACTTAGGCGTTCTGATTATCATCGGGATGGTAGGCGCCGGTGCGGTGGTGTCTACGGCAGACGACAACTTGTTCAGCGTTACGGGTGCAAAATCCGTAGGTTCGACAGCAGAGGCATCAGCGCCCGCAGAGACAGTGTCACCTATAGCAACGTCAGGGCACGAACGGATGCTGAGATTGCTACAAGAGATTGCGGATGCAACATCGGACGAGAACTCCTTCCTCGGAGATGCAAAGGCACGCACGCTTCGCAAGCGGCTTGCCGAGTTGCCTACCGAAACGTCCGATCGGACGACATGGATGGCTTATATGCAATTAGGACACGAATTACTCCGCTTGGGGAATGAACTAGAAGGAATTGACTATCTCGAGCGCGCGCTTCACCTCACCCGGACACATCAGGAGGCGGTTCCGGTGGAGGTATTAAATCTAAATCACTATCGACTTGGTGTCGCGTACATGCGGCGCGGCGAAACACAGAACTGCTGCCTGCGCAACAGACCGGAGAGCTGCATTTTACCTTTACGAGACGGCGGGATTCATACACAGCAAGAGTCTTCCCAAAAAGCAATCGAATTTTTCAGCGAGGTGCTTCAAAGAACGCCAAAACACGATTCTCTTCATCTGGGATCCCAATGGTTGATTAACATTGCGTATATGACTATTGGGGGTTACCCTGATCGGGTGCCCAAGTCTTATCTTATTCCGCCGAAAGCCTTCGAATCAGAGGAAGAAATACCGCGTTTCGCGAATATTGCGCCGAGATTGGGGCTTGATACGTTCGATTTGTCAGGCGGCGTGATTGTCGACGATTTTGACAATGATGACTACCTCGACATAATAACATCGACATGGGACACCGACGGGCAGATCCGCTTGTTCAGAAACAATCAGGACGGGACTTTCTCGGAACGGACTGAGGCAGCCGGGCTGGCAGGCATATATGGCGGGTTGAACATGGTTCAAGCGGACTATGACAACGATGGGGACACCGATATCCTCGTACTGCGAGGCGCATGGATTGAGGATGAAGGCCAACATCCGAACTCCTTGCTGCGCAATAACGGGGACGCCGCATTCACGGATGTCACTTTCGATGCCGGTCTGGGCGAGAGGCATTATCCGAGTGGGACGGCGTCGTGGGGCGATTACGACAATGACGGCTATCTCGACCTATACATTGGTAACGAATCTTCAAAGGCGCTGCGTGCGCCATGCCAGCTGTTCCGCAACAACGGAGATGGGACATTTACCGATGTGGCTGCGAAGGCGGGCGTACAAAACTATCGTTTTTCCAAATCGGCGATCTGGGGCGACTACGACGGCGATCGCTGGCTTGATTTATACGTATCCAATTACAAAGGCGGCAACCGTTTGTATCACAACAACGGTGACGGCACATTCACGAATACCGCTAGAAAACTAAAGGTTGACCTTCCGGAGGTCAGCTTTCCCGCCTGGTTTTGGGATTTTGACAATGACGGGACACTAGATCTGTATGTGTCGGCATATTCTGCTAACATTGAGCACCTCGCGGCGAGTTGGCTTGATATACCTGTGGAAACCGAGTTGGCTCGTCTTTACCGCGGGAATGGGGTCGGGGGTTTTGAGGAAGTCGCACGGCAATATAACCTGATACGCCCCACGGCGCCGATGGGTTCTAACTTCGGCGACTTGGACAGCGATGGCTACCTCGATTTTTACCTCGGCACCGGATATCCGGACTATGAGAATATCATGCCGAACGTCATGTGCCGGAATCAGGGCGGGAAGCGGTTCGCAGATGTGAGTGTTGCCGGCGGGTTCAGCCACTTGCAGAAAGGACACGGCGCGGTCTTCGCTGATCTCGACAACGACGGTGATCAGGATATCTTCGAGCAGATGGGCGGCGCGCTGCCGGGCGACGCGTACAACAACGTCTTATATGAAAATCCGGGCTTCGGCAATCATTGGATTACCGTTAGACTCATCGGCGTTCGCTCGAACCGCTCGGCAATCGGCGCGCGCATCCGTGCGGAAGTCGTCAACAACGGGTCGCGGCGCTCCATCTACAAGCACGTCAACAGCGGCGGCACCTTTGGGGCGAATCCGCTACGGCAAACTATCGGCTTGGGCAATGCCTCAAAGATTGAGCGCCTAGAAATTTTCTGGCCAACCGCCGACGTTACGCAGATATTCCACAATGTTCCCTCGAATCAGTCTATCCAGATTGTAGAGGGCGAAGAACAATACACGACAATCACGGTCAAAAAGCTGAACCTCTCAGGAGACAACTGAAGTTGGGTGTGCGAGGTCTGAGATCTGACAGGCAAAATTGAACGGCAGATTTCGGGTGAAATTCGTGTTTGACTTTTATTCAGAATTCGATTAAGCTGTTATGCGATGAAACCGCTTCGTTCTTCACTCCAATGCTTCACACGTCAAAAACAGTTTTTCGGCGTTAGAGCACTCCCGATTTTTTGGTGTCTGATTCTTTGGTGTGTTAGCACTTTCCTCGCAGCGAAATTTACGTACGCCCTTCCGAACGTAACGCTTCATTTTGACCGTTGGGTAGACTTCGCGCTGGAAAAATTGGAAACCGATGGGGTGACAGGCGGTTTCCATCGGCATACGCGACCCCGGACGCGCTGGGAGGTTGCTATAGCGATTCGTCAAGCGGAGGATCGAATTGCCACCGGGCGTGTGAAGCCGGCGCAGATTCACGTACATCTGCTTGATAAGTTAAAACGTGAGTTTGAGCGGGAACTCGCCATCTTATCAGGTGTGGAACGGGGGCATCGGTTTCGTATGCGTGGTACGGTGCAGTTGCGCACGCCAAAATCGGATTCAAAGATTTCACCAGCGTACGAGGGCGCGTTTTATTATGATGTGGACAGGCGGATAACGCTCTATCAAGAATTCGAGGTCGGGAAATTTCCGGAAAAATATCGCACTGAAACAATATCAGCCTCCAAACGCTTAAATGCGTGGCACAGCGGTTATACTGCGGACTTTAAACGAGTCTACTTACGTTTCCCGGTTTCTAAATTTGATGTCTTAATTGGGCGAGACCAAATCTTTTGGGGTACGGGATTTCGGGGTGCGGTTGGAATTTCTGACAACTCACCGCCGTTTGACCTCATACTGTTGACAGGACAATTTGGGCAAGTCAAGGGATCGGCGTTCACAGCGCAGTTGGATCGGATATGGCATGATCAGGACGGTCCAGCGCGGCGGTACCTTGCGAATCGGTATCTCGCTGGACATCGGCTGGATTGGCAGGTGAGCGACCGAATTGAAGTCGGCATTTCTGAGTTGATTCTGTATGGCGGTAATTCAAGAGGTGTTGAATGGCAGTACCTTAATCCGATTCTGCCCTACTACGCGAGCCAGTACAATTCCGACACCGACGACAATGTGATGTTCTTGTTCGAAGGGTCGATTCGCCCCGTTGATGGGGCTCGATTGTACGGTGAATGGCTGATTGACGATTTTCAGTATGCGAATACCAATGATCCGAACGCTGTTGCTTGGTTAGCAGGGTTGGAATGTAATTGCCTGCTTGCATCGAAAAAACTGAGCATTCGCGCCGAGTATGCTCGCGTGAGCCGCTGGGCGTATACACACCTTGTACAAGAAAACCAATTCACGCATTTCGGATCGATTATCGGGCATCGCATTGGCACAGACGCGGATACCTTTTATCTAGAGGGAGGGTACCTAATCAACCCTGATGCCTTCTTCGCTCTCTTCTACGAATTCGAGCGTCAGGGCGAAGCCGGTGTTGAAAATCGCTTTCGAAATGAAGATTCCGATTCGATTCCGTTTCCTTCCGGTGTGGTCGAGCGCAGGGACGGTGCGGGATTTCGGCTGGTTTATGAACCGATCCGCTCATGGCAGTTGGACATCGCTTATCAGCATGCCATCACGCGAAATAAAGGTCATCAAAGCGGAGTTCGTAAACAGAGCGATGAACTGGAATGCCAACTGCGTTATTTGTGGGAATTTAGCTTATGAGAGACTACATTTCGAAGGGCTTGTAGATATCCTTCGTATTACCTATAACCTAAGCATAGATGTGGGAGCAGACTACATTTTTAGTGATAGTACACCATCCAAGATATTTCACAACCATGGAGGTAATCCAAGATGAAATACGATAAAGAAAACAGGACATTTGACTGTGAGCCAACACTAACTGACTCACAGGTGCTCGAATTTTGCCGGTCTGGGTATCTGATTCTGGAAGGCGTTGTCCCCGATGAAATTAATCGTAGGGCTATTGAGTATCTGGAAGGAAGGCTACCGGCTAACCCGAGTTACATTCCTGAGGGAATGTCAACTCAGGATTTAGATCGAATTCGCAGTGCGACGAATAGCACACTTTTGCTTGAAGATTGGTTTATTGAACACGTCACCCTCAATCCACAGGTTGCAGGTATATTGCGGTCACTACTGGGGAGGCACATCGGGTTGCCAATTTTAATTAGTCATCACCGAACTGAATGTCCGGGGCCACCCCAGAATTGGCATCAAGATCACGATTGTATATTTGGGCCGGAGGTCAATTTTGTCGAAGTCTTCTACTATCCGCAAGACACCCCAGTCGAACTAGGCCCCACTGGGATTGTGCCGGAGTCGCATCTCCGCCCGCAACCGTGGCATGCCGGGGATAAGGGGATTGCGACCGCTGGCCCGGCGGGTTCACTTATCATCCATCACCAAAGTATTTTGCATCGCAAAGGCGAATCCACGGCGAAGGGGACGCGTCATATGCTGAAATACAATTATTGGCGAACGGTGCCTCCAACAAGGGATTGGATTATTGAGCCGGACTTTGACTTTCAAACGACTTATTATGGAGGTCATCAGCTTTCCAGATACATTGCGCACATGTTATACTGGTTATGCGGCAAGGGGGACGAATTTCGGATAATTGGTGGGCAAGCGTGGCCCCATGTGCACTCCCGCCAAATTGCCAGGTCTTATGGATTTGAGAAGACCGAAGGCTATCTGCCGAACTGGACGCAAACGTGGGATTATGAGCTTCCCGACTAACGCGGACGGTTGCGCAACTTGAAACGCGAGGTATTGTGTTTCTCAGCTCTAGTCGTCGAGTTCAATTTTCAATGTGCTCATGGCGAACCACCGCCGCGAGTACTTTGTACCGCAACCCCTCTAACCCCCTCTTGTTAAGCTTACTATTACACATATCTCTAATGAGAGGGTATCATGCTTTCTTGGAAAGAGCGAATTATCGCAGATATCCACATACCGCTCCGCTGGAGCGGGTGACTCGGGCACGTCTTGGCTATAGACATCGCACTCCGCTGGAGTGCAAGACATTGTTATATTTGTGGGTGTGATGCGGTTAGAAGGGTTTCGCTCCAGCGAAGCGGTATGTTACTGTGCGTAAATGTCCTGTGCTTAACTTGCGAGTGTCCGCCTCGTGCAATATTCCGGACTTGTGGGTAATAGTAAGTTGTTAAGGGGAGAACATCACATTAAAGTGTATCTAGTTCTTCTTGCAGCAGTTGCTTTTCGTAAATTCCCGCGTAAACTCCGTTACGATTGAGAAGTACCTCATGCGTGCCCCGCTCAACAATCTCACCATCCTTCATTACGACGATGAGATTTGACGTTGGAGACTCGGTGGGAAATGATGATGGTAGTTCGTTCAGCCATAACATCCTTCAAGGGCTTTAGTTCTTGTAGGTTGGGTTTAGCCTACGGCGAAACCCAACTCTTTTGAGAACTCCGGACGACAGAAAAGCGTTGGGTTACGCTACGCGCATGTTGCAAATAACGTTGGTTCGGTATTCGGAACGGCAATTCTCCATAGAAATGAATTCGGTGTAACCCGCTTAACCCAACCTACAAAAACTTCAGCGATTCTAAACGCACGGGTCGATGTGACAGTTGTCGTGTTGATGTGGAGAATGCTTATGTTAGAAGAAATTCGGAGAGTTATAGCGAAATGGCGCTCGAATGACCTAACGAATCGAAGCGAAGCCATCGTGTGTCTGGGTCTAATTATTCCGGTACTTCACCCTTTGGGTTGGAATGATGAGTCTGATGATGAAGTAGTAACGGAATACAATGTGGGTGGTGGGGTAGACTATGCGTTATCACACAATCAGACTGCGAAGGTGTTTATCGAAGCGAAGAAAGAGGACGAGCCACTTGACGGACATCAGGAACAGCTTCTGAATTACGCTTTTCGGCTAGGGGTTGCCATGGCTGTACTCACCAATGGCACAGCCTGGTGGTTCTATCTTCCGCTTAGCGAGGGGAGTTGGGAAAACCGAAAATTTGCCGCAGTAGACATTAATGAACCAGAGTTGCCTCAACGACTCATATCCCTCTTGAGCAAAGAGAATGTAATATCCGGGGAGAACACCCAAAGCGCAGAAACACTTCTCAGGTACCGTCGGATTTTGGAGAACCTACCCAGAGCATGGGAGGCAGTGAGGCCCGAAATAGTGGTTCGTCTCATAGGCGAGACGGAGGAGCTATGCGGCTACAGACCGAACACGAACGAAGTCGAACAGTTCCTGTCACCGGTAGACAATCAGACGGCGCCCGAAGCGGCAGTTCCTGAACCACCTGTCAACACCTCAAGTGAGGCGCCAGAATCAGACGATGTAACCGGCACGAGACCTCAAAGTTTTACATTTCTTAAAGACTCGTACTCGGTAGAATCTTGGAGAAGTGTGTTGAGGGAATTGTGCAATATATTACACACAAAACATAAGGATAGATTTGAAGCAGCCGCATTAGATTGCAAGGGGTCCAACGGCGCAGTTTATTTTTCGAGAAATCCTAACGATTTTCAGGCACACTACAAAGTCAACGAGAGTCGTATCTATGTCAACATCCACGGAGGTGCGAAGCAAGTGAAGGAACGGGCATACAAGGTAATTTCCCACTTTGGATACGCCCGAGACAACTTGCGGGTTGAGTATTCGCCAATAGGATAACCTGCACCGCGCCGCAATAATCAACTTCCGCATCGCTGACGTATGATCCTGACCATTCAATTCTGCTTACACTTGCCAGCCCCAAAAACACAGATAGATTGGGGTTTTCCCGTTGCAACGATGCGGAATCCCTTCGAATCCGTGCATTCCGATTAAAGCGTGTCTAGTTCTTCTTGTAGCAGTTGCTTTTCGTAAATTCCCGCGTATACACCATTGCGTTTGAGAAGTATCTCATGCGTGCCGCGTTCAACAATTTCACCATCCTTCATTACTACGATAAGGTCCGCCGATTTGACGGTCGAAATCCGATGAGAAATGATAATGGTGGTTCGTTTAGCCATAACATCCTTCAAGCGATTTAAAATTGTATCTTCTGTATGCGTGTCTACATTGGCAAAGGCGCTATCCATGATGAGGATTCTCGGATGGATTGTAATGGCTCGTGCGAGCGCAGTCCGCTGTTTCTGACCGCCAGAAATTGTGATGCCCCGCTCACCCAAGTAGGTGTCTAACCCATCGGGAAACTCCTCGATTTGTCCCAGCAGATCCGTGGTCCTCGCAACTTCCTTCACGTCGACATCACTCACGTTATCTACACCGTAGCCGATGTTATGTCGCAGCGAGCCGGAGAAGAGGAAAGGTTCCTGTTCAACGAACCCGATATTCGACCGGAGCACTTGCAGCGGGATGTCGCGAATATCCACGCCATCAATGAAGATCATTCCGCGTCCGGCTTTGTAGATGCATGGGAGCAGATTGACAAGCGTTGTTTTGCCACAACCTGTTGGTCCGACAATGGCGACGGTTTTCCCTCTATCGATTTTCAGGTTGATATGTTTGAGCACGGTCGGACCGTGGGGATAGTCAAAATTGAGGTTTCTAAATTCTATGTCGCCCTGAATCGCTTTTATGTCACGACGTACATTGTCGGCGTCGCAAATCTCGGGCTGTTCATCAAGGATTTGGCTAATTCTTCCCATCGACGCAGCGCCCCGTTCAAAAGCGTTGACAACGAAACCAAGTCGTAACATCGGGCGGACAAGTATCATTAGATAAAAAAGGAACGACACAAAGTCGCCAAATGTAATTTTTCCTTCAATGACATGAGTTCCACCCAACCAGAGTAGAACAATTCCGCCAATCCCAGGTAGAAACCGGAACAGTGGGAAGAAAACGGTGATGAGACGAATTTGCGCACGATTGCGATTCACAAACTCCTCGTTGAGATTCCGGAACCTCGCTATTTCGCTCTGTTCAAGGGTATAGGCTTTAACAACACGCACGCCGGACAGGTTTTCCTGCACCTTGGTGTTCATCGCTGAATACGATTCTTGTATCCGTTCGTAACTTCTGTAGATCCGCTTTCCCAGTTCTCGAATCAGAAGTGCGAGAATCGGGTAGGGGAGCACCGCAAGCAGCGTCAAGGTCACATCAATTTCTAGCATTATGACCAATGCCATAACAAAAAAGACGATGCCATCTGCCGTGAACATGATTGCGTTGCTTAGTACCATACGGACCGCATTCATGTCGCTCGTCGCTCGCGCCATCAAATCGCCGGTACCGACATTGTTGTAGTAAGCAGCGGATAGCTTCTGCAGGTGTGTAAAGAAATCGCTGCGCAAGTGGTATTCGATTCGTCTGGCGACGCCATTAACGATTCGACGCTGCGCGAAGAGAATTCCACCGCCGCCGAGGGCAACTCCGAAAATGAGGAGCGCATAGAAAAAAACCTTCCGCGGGGTTATCGATTGCTCCAGACCATCGATGACCAACATCAGGATTTTGGGGCTAACCAGCAGAAGCCCGTTGGTAAAAAGAACCAGAATAAAGCTAAAGATAATTGCAAGTCGG
Organism: Candidatus Poribacteria bacterium; assembly: GCA_965198175.1. Taxonomy (GTDB): domain Bacteria; phylum Poribacteria; class WGA-4E; order WGA-4E; family PCPOR2b; genus JAPPKS01. Next base: position 2,517,189 of record OZ240245.1, on the reverse strand, counting down.
TAGTGAATGACGTATTTTTTTAGACGAAGTAGGTTACGGATCGGAGCCTCTCCCTTTTTTTTTTGATCGTTTCAGTTCAACGTATGTAGATGCACAACTGCTTTACGGCGGAGGCTTTCTAGTTAATATTGCTTGCCTGATGAGAAAATCATGTGGGGAAAGATTTCGGACGTACTGTCTTGACTCTAGCAGCACCGTAAAAGAATAACTTCATTTGGGGACTATGTCAAGCCAGTAAAAGTAATCCAAAATTTGTTCCAACCCAAACCGATGGAAGATACCATAGCACCGCACACACAAGAACCTGCGCTTCTGCAGGATCTCATGGCAAAGCTCATATACGCGGAAACTCGGCAACCCCTCGTGAATCTGTGGTATAATGTTAACTGCGAGAACGCTCACAGATTGTATCAACAATGCTGTCCACGTAGAAAAAATAAACATGGGAGTGGATGAACTATGACGGAGATTGAACAGTACGAATTTGACCGGCAGGGCTTTCTGATTCTGCGAAATTTCCTAACGGACGAAGAGGTCAGCCGACTAAAACCGGCGATTGACGCATTGGAGCAGCATGCGATTGAGAATTTCCAGTTAGAACCGCGCAAAACCGGCAATTTTGGTAATGAGTATCATTTCAATTCAGAGCGTGGGTACTATGTCACAGGTGGTCACCAATATAGCCAAACTTTGATTATTGAAGATTTTTTCAACTTCGATTCGGCTTTCGATTTCCTCATCAACCATCCGAAAACCAATTCCTACATCGCCAGCCTTGTGCAGGAAGAAATCGGCATCAACAACTCCGAATTGCGCATACGTTACCCCGGTAATTGCAGCGATACCCATGGTGGTGCATATTGCCGCAGTTACAAATATCGTTACGCTGTAAATGCCAAAGGCATTGAATGTATGATGGTGCGTTTTATTTACTTTACTCACGATGTTAGCGACATGGACGGTTCCTTTTGTGTGGAGCCTGGCTCTCACAAGTCAGAGTTCGCGCCGCCCTATCAATGTCATGTAGATGACGAGCCCGGCATGATCGGTCTTGAAGTAAAATCCGGCGACGCCATTGTGTTTACTGAGAATTTGCGCCACGGCGGGTTTACCATCCGGTCGGATAAACCGCGTAAGACTTTGCATGTGGGCTACGGTCCGGGTTGGATGATGTCACAAAATATTGCCACTTGGGACGAACTCCAACATATCAAGCCGGAGACCTGGGCGCGGTACGATGAAGACCAGCGCAAACTCTTTCAGCCGTGGCTCAGGCAAACACCGGAATACCAGAGCGGTGGTTGATAGTAACCCAGAGCGGTGCAATGAGAAACCTGTGAAATCCACACCAATGCAAGACACGCCTGTTATTTTCCAAAGCGGTTTAACACGCAAGTCCTTCGTCATTGGGCTGTTACTCATTCTCGTTAATGCCTACTGGCTCATCCAGCTTGAAGTTGTTCGCTACACCCACCCAACGCTCATCCACCCGCTCTCAAACGTTATTTTCATCGTCTTTTGGCTGCTCCTGATTGGTCACGTACTGGGCAAAATCTCCGCTAGACTTAGACTGGAACCGCGTGAACTGCTCACCATCTATGTCATGTTGTGCATTGTTTCGTCACTCTGTTCGCACGACATGATGGAAATCCTGATATCGAGTATGGGGCATCCTTTCCGATTTGCGACGCCTGAAAACGAGTGGCGTGAGTTATTTTGGAGGCACCTCCCAAATTGGCTCACCGTTCAGGATGAAACGGCGCTTGTCGCTTACTACGAAGGTGGGACAAGCTTCTATACACAGCGATATTTGAGGGCGTGGTTTCTTCCCATTGTCGCGTGGACTTCGTTCATCTTGGTGTTGATGTTCGTGATGCTCTGCATGAATACCCTATTGCGCATTCAATGGACAGAGCATGAGCGGCTGACTTATCCAATTATTCAGCTTCCGCTGCGGATGACAGATACGAAATCTGGTTTCTTTACGAATCGACTGATGTGGATTGGATTTAGCATCGCAGCACTTATCAGCACGATGAACCTGCTCAATTCAATTTACCCCGCCGCGCCTTATCTTCCGGTCAAGCGTCAGGTCATCCACCAATACTTCACTAGCCGTCCTTGGAACATGATGGGACACGTGGGAGTCGCCTTCTATCCCTTTGCTATTGGGATTAGCTTTCTTATCCCGCTGAATCTACTGTTTTCATGCTGGGCGTTTTTTTGGTTTTATCAGCTCGAAATAATGATTGGCGGCGTGATGGGTTGGCGAAATCTCCAACGTTTCCCTTATGCCAACGAACAGGGCTTTGGTGCTTACGTTGGACTGTTGGGATTCGTACTCTGGGCTGGCAAATCTCATATCAAGCGTTTGGCGCATCACCTGCTGAGTCCTCGCGCATCTCCGTCGCAGCTTGACGATTCCCGTGAACCGATGTCGTATCGATTTGCGGGGGGAGGCATTGTGATGGGGATGGCGTTTCTGATGGTGTTTTCCCTTCAAGCGGGGCTGTCTTTATGGGTTGTGCCTATTTACTTTGGAATTTACTTTTTGTTGGGGACCATCATCACCCGGTTGCGTGCTGAATCGGGTTTGCTCGTCCACGATTTACACTACATTGATCCGCACAGCATGATGATTGACGGGTTTGGCACACGTCGACTTGGCGCTGGCAATCTAACTGTATTTTCGCTTTATATGTTTTTCAATCGCGCGTATCGCGCCCATCCGATGCCGGATCAACTCGAAGCCTTGAAGATATCGGAAAGGCGAAATATCAACCCGCGCCACATGGCGACGGCGATTCTTATGGCGACCCTGCTTGGATCTGCCACTATCTTTTGGATGTTGCTGGATAACTACTACCGACACGGCGCAGAAACGGGGTACTACGGACCTTGGACGTTGTGGTTTGGGCGCGGTGTGTATCGCCAATTGGAGAACTGGCTAAATTATCCACAGGACACGGATGTGCTCGCGCTCGCTTTTATGGGAGGAGGCCTTGGATTGACCACTTTGCTGATGTTTTTGCGGTCGCGTTTTCTGTGGTGGCCACTTCATCCTCTCGGCTATGCCGTGGCGAACCCAAGCGGGGGTTTTGGAGGAATGTACAACATGTGGTGCTGTTTTTTCATCACATGGATACTCAAGGCGGCAATCTTGCGTCACGGTGGGTTTCGAGCTTATCACCGCGCAATTCCCTTCTTCCTAGGGATTGCATTGGGAGACTATATCCTGGGTCACATCTGGAGCGTTTTGAGCATTGTAACCAACACCCCGTTATATCAGTTTTGGCCGTAAGTGCTGGGAAACTCAAGGATGGATCATGCCTTTCCATCATTGCGTTGTTTCATCTAAATCCGCCTTATCTTCGCCCGAAAGGTACAAGAAGAAGAAGGTACCAATGATAGCAATAATGATCCAGAGGATTCCCCAAGCAACGGTTGGAATGAATGGCGTGAGCTCTTCATGGAGCATACGCGCGTCGGAGCGAACCCCGCTACGATCTAATACGTCACTCTTAATATCGAGGATAGCGTAGAGGCAACTGGTAAAACCGATGACTCGAAGAATCCAGTCGTTGATGGACTCCGGGAGTAAGCCGCCGACGAGAATAAGCCCTCCACCAAACGCAATACCGAAAAGGTGCACAAACCAGTTTCCCCCATAACAGATCGAAACGAGGATCATACCAGCACCGATCACTACGCTGAGCAGCTTGTCAAGGTGGGTTCGTGCAGCCAGCACGAGAATCAATCCGCCCCAAACTAGACTTCCAAGATATCCGGCTGAGAGCGTCCAGAAGCGCGAACCGCCGATTGTGAGTGTGTGCCCGCCTTCTTGGGGTACGACAACAATTTCTTCAATGCTACCCCCAGTCGCCACCGCTGCAATGCCGTGACTGAGTTCGTGCAAGAATACCACGAGAAGTTTCAGCGGATATACTATCGGTGTATTCCAAAGCACTCCGACGAGGATAAAGGTGAGCACCCAACTGATTTGTAACCGTTTGAAAATTTTCCTAATCAATTTTTTCCTCCTCCGTAATCCTGCCACAAAGGCTTCGATATATTTGCGTTTGCGTCGCGATTCAAGGTGAATTAAAGATTTTCAGTTGATATTCAGGTAATGATATGCTATATTTGCCAAGTCATCCACATCAATTATAAAGATAGGGTAATCAATCTTGATAGCATTGTCAAGAGGGATTTTGGACATCATTCGATACGGAACTAATATCGGTTAGATTGGGGGTATCACCATGGGAAATACCTTCGGTCATCTTTTTCGAATCACGACGTGGGGCGAATCGCATGGCGACGCCATTGGCGTCGTGATTGATGGATGTCCGTCGCAGCTGAAAATCGACATCGAAGCTATTCAGACGGAACTCGATCGGCGTCGTCCGGGACAGAGTCATCTTACAACTCCACGTCAGGAAACGGATGTGGTGCAGGTTTTATCAGGTGTATTTGAAGGCAAGACACTTGGGACACCAATCTCCATGTTGGTATGGAACAAGGATGCAAAACCCTCCGCCTATGAACACCTAAAAGACATTTATCGACCGTCTCATGCCGACTTCACTTACCGGCAGAAGTACGGCATCCGCAACTGGCAAGGGGGTGGTCGGGCGAGTGCACGCGAAACAATTGGACGGGTGGCAGCAGGCGCAATTGCAAAACAAATCTTGCGGGAGCAGTGCAACACAGAAATACTCGCCTACGTCAAGCAGATTCACACGATAGTCGCCGATGTCGATTCGGAAACGGTTACCCTAGATAAGATTGAATCGAGCCTAGCTAGATGCCCGGAACCCAAAGCCAGTAAGCAGATGACAGAACGCATCGATCAAGCGAGGCGAGATGGTGATTCGCTTGGTGGGATTATCGAGTCGGTGTCGCGGAACGTTCCGATTGGGCTCGGTGAACCGGTGTTTGACAAGCTCAAGGCGGATTTGGCAAAGGCGATGATGTCCCTCCCGGCGACAATGGGCGTCCAGATCGGGTCAGGTTTTGAAAGTGTGACGATGACCGGTTCGCAGCATAACGATTCGTTTTACACCGATCAGGAGCGCATTCGCACGCGGACAAACAACTCTGGCGGCATCCAAGGGGGTATTTCAAACGGCGAAAATATTCTTTTACAAGTCGCTTTCAAACCAACATCGACAATCCGCAAGCCGCAGGAAACCGTGGACATCCATGGTAACGCAGTAGTTTTATCCGCACATGGGCGGCATGATCCATGTGTGTTACCTCGGGCGGTGTCGATTGTCGAGGCAATGGTTGCGCTGGTTCTGGTTGATCACTTCCTCCGTCAACGCGCGAAGACTTTTGAGAAATAGGTGAGCACCTACTATGACCTTATAGGAACAACAAAGACATGATAACTACACGCGACCGAGATGAATTTCTCATCTCAATGGTGATAAAACTTATAAAACGCAGGGCGTTACCGAACCTCAAAAATGTTATCGCAAAGACACATTCGGCGGATATTGCATACTGGTTTTTGCACTCGCGCCCCGAAGAGAAAACACAGAAGATATGCCAAAAATGGCGGGAACAGGCGCTATCGATATCGCATCCAAATCCATCTTCAAAAATACTCGCGCACGCTTGCCGTGGTTGCTCGCAAGTTTTGTCGGCGGATTGGTTGCTGTGTAACTGATCGGCAGATTTGAGGGACAATTAAAACAAATTGCGGCATTCGCAGCTTTCATTCCGATTATCATGGGTATGGGCGGCAATATCGGCACCCAGTCATCGACAATTATCGAACGGGGACTCGCAACTGGGGAAGTGAATTTCAAGGAAGCGTGGAAAGTTTTGTGGCGTGAATTTGTGACCGGTGCCGCTCTCGGTAGTATCTATGGTATTCTTCTGGGCATATTTGCAATGGTACTTCACTGGAAGATGGAAGCGGGTTGGTTTCCAATTGTCGTCGCTTTGTCAATCTGTGTCAACATGATCCTCGCCGCTACCGTTGGCACAATCATTCCAATGCTTTTTAAGCGGATATGAATCGACCCCGCTATCGTGACCGGGTCATTCGTCACTACTTCAATTGATATTCTTGGTATCTTATCTTACTTTATCATCGCACACACCTTTCTCTTCTAGATTAGAAGCCGTCTCTTCGACGATCAATAGATTCTCGTAAGGAGTTGAGTCGGATGAGCGATCCACAAGCGCGATTGACAGGGATTTCGACCTCTGATGATAACTTTGTTGTCGGTGTCGATATGGGCGGCACAAAGATTCTAGCGTCAGTCATCAACGTAGTAGGAGGTATCATATCTCAATCGAAAACGGCTACGAGAGCGGATAAAGGCGCGAGTGAAGTGATTGATCGGATTGTTCGGTGTATCCGAAAAGCGATTGGTCTAGCGGGGCTCGAAACCTCCCAGATTCGGGCGATTGGAATTGGCGCACCGGGGCCACTGGATCCGGAGACCGGCGTTGTTATCTTTGCCCCGAACCTCGGCTGGTCGAATGTCCCTCTCAAATCAGAACTTGAAGCACGTATGGGCATCTCGACATTCGTCGATAACGACGTCAATTTATGCGCGTTGGGCGAGTCAGCCTTTGGAGTCGGGCAGGGGGTGAAATCCGTCGTTGGGATTTTTGTCGGCACCGGAATCGGCGGTGGGATCATTTTAGATGGGAAGCTCTTCCATGGTGCGAGCAAAACTGCCGGTGAGGTCGGACACATTATCGTCAAATCCAACGGTCCGCGGTGCGGTTGCGGAAATTTAGGGTGTTTGGAAGCTGTTGCGAGCCGTACAGCCATTACCCGGCAACTCCGGAAAGCCATTCTCAAACATGGCAAGGCGAGCATTCTGCTAAAGTTGAACGGTGGAAATCTGGATTTGATTCGCAGTAGCACCTTAGCAAAAGCGGTGCATCGGGGTGACAAATTGACGACGAAGGTGATGCATCGCACCGAGAGATATCTGGGCATCGGTGTTGCTTCGATTGTTAATTTCTTAAACCCTGAGATGATTGTGCTTGGCGGAGGGGTTATCGAGGCGATGGGAGATGATTTCTTGGCAGGTATCCGCTGCGTGGCAGAGAACCACGTTTTACCCAGTACGATGAATGGTGTCCAAATCGTAGGTGCGAAACTCGGCGACGACGCGGGTGTCATCGGCGGAGCTGTTTTGGCGCGTCAGATGTTGGGCGAAGCCATAACTTCCACTGTGGCTTGACGGTCAGGGCTGTCTCACACACGGTCGAGTGAATTCCCTTTAGAAACGACCGACGTTTGCCTTTCAATATATACGCTCCTAGTGAATGCGAGATAGCAGCCTTCTAAATTGAACACACGGTATGATTTGCCGATTGATGGGATTCGGTTTCAGAAGCTCTCGAATCTGCATATACAGGCTTTGCTTGTGTCTTTTGAAGGAAACCCTTGATGGTATTTACAATCCCATCTCGCATGTGGTAGACTATGGTAAATATCCACATACTTATTTGGCGCTGTACCAATCTCACGGAGCAAACCAGCAGTTTACTTCTCGGTTTAAGGAGCAGCGATTAGGGAGTGCACAGCTAATAGCGATAAGCAGGAGGGAAAAATGAACAAGATTACACGACCGCATCCATATCCGGGAAGACTCTTTGTCGTTGAGGGGATCGACGGTTCCGGAAAGAGCACCCAATTAGACCTGTTGCGCAAATGGCTAATCTCCGAGGGCTATAGTGTGTTCTACACGGAATGGAATTCCTCCCCCCTTGTGAAGCAGACAACCCGAAAAGGAAAAAAGAGAAATTTGCTAACCCCGACGACATTCAGCATCATGCATGCAACTGATTTCGCCGACCGATTGGCAAATATGATTTTGCCGCCTCTAGAAGCGGGAATGATTGTGATGGCGGATCGTTATGCTTACACGGCATTCGCACGAGATGTTTCCCGCGGTGTTCACCCCGACTGGGTACGTAATTTGTATTCCTTCGCTGTGAAGCCAGATATTACGTTTTATTTCAAGATTCCGATTAATGTGTCCATTAAGCGTATTCGGATTGGGCGCGGAAAACTCAAATTTTACGAGGCTGGTATGGATCTCGGGTTAAGTGATGATTCGACATCCAGCTTCAAAATCTTCCAGAGTCGCGTCCTCAAAGAATACGATCGATTGGCGACTGAATTTGGATTGACTGTGGTTGACGGCAGCGGTCCGATTGACAAGCAGCAGGAACTTGTGAGAGAAGTTGTTCGGAAGGCATTGATCGACTATGATAAACATCATCAACCAATGGGGCTTGAGCGATTTCAGAAGGAAGCGTAAGCGTTAGTACCCCTCTCATAGTTTGGCGTCCCATTAAGAAACAGTGCGTTTAAACTATAGCCCAGAAGGCTTTGGAAAAGTGTACAAGGCTGTTAAACTTTCGTTCGGCGCTAACTTAATTTGACAAGGGAAAACAGATGAAAGACCGGATTTTTTACGGTGACGGCATGCCCTACCTTGATGTGAGCGATTTGTCTGGCAGACTAATTGTCATTGAAGGGACTGATGCGGTTGGCAGATCAACACATATTGAGGGCGTCGATAGCCTTGGCAAACCGACACTGAGTGACAATTTGACGAAATGGCTTGAGGTGAAGGGTTATGGTGTTGTCAATACAGGATGGACACGCTCGCCATTATTGGGTCCAGCAATTGACACAGTTAAGAGAGGCAATACTCTAAATCAGATTACTTTCAGCGTTTTGTATGCCGCTGATTTTGCCGATCGACTTGAAAATGTGATTATTCCGGCTCTCAAAGGGGGATTTATCGTTCTTGCGGACCGCTATATGTACACCGCCTTTGCGCGGCACATCGTACGCGGCATCAATCCAAGCTGGCTTCGCAAGGTCTACGGCTTTGCGTTGATACCGGATCTCATCATCTACTTGAGGATTGGCGTTGAGGATTTAATTCGGCGTACCTTTGAATCTGGGCGCAGCATGAGCTACTGGGAGTCGGGTATGGATATTGGCCTCTCAGGGGATGTGTATGAGAGTTTTGTGCGGTATCAAACTCGAATCCTTGAACAGTTTGATAAGATGACCGATGAATTTGGTTTTACAGTGGTCGATGCTTCTCGAAGTATCCTAGAGGTGAATCACGACCTCAAGACGGAGATTGAAAAATTCCTCGCCGTTTCTGATGAATCGCCTTAATTCGACTTCATACGATTTTGAGTTCTGCGTGAGGATATTGCATGTCGTAACGGCGGCAGGATTCAGAGGTCTTGGGCTAGCTTTTTTCCTTTATTAAAATCTATGTGTGTATCAAATGTCGATCAGCCACGTGGATCACCTCGTCTACCTCAATCTCTTTCATACATCCCTCCCCGCCGAATTTACAGGAAGTTCCCATACACGGCGGGCAATTAGGCATCCGCCGAATCGTGCAGCTATGGGCACCTACAGGTCCAAAACGTGCTGGATTGCCTGGCCCATACAACCCAATCGTCTGGGTTCCAATAGCGGCGGCAAGGTGCATGGGGCCACTGTCATTCCCAATAAACAGATCGCAACGCCTCAGGATTTCAGCGAGTTGAGATAGGATTGTTTTACCTGCGACACTGATTGCTTTCCGATGCATCTGTTTTTGAACGCTAGCAATTACTGAGGACTCGGATTTCTCGCCAACAAATAGAATCTGGGCGTCCTTGTGTGCAATAAGCCAATCCGCGACTGCGGCGAAACGTTCAGCACGCCAACGCTTGAGTTTAATTGGAGATCCGGGATGGATGGCAATCAAGGGGCGATCTTTGACGACATTTGCGTTGCTGAGAAAACCATCAGTCCAGCGCTGATCGGCAAGTGTCGTGCGAAAGGTGGGTGTTTTGTGGGGTGTCGGGATGCTTGCAGCACGGAGGACATCGAGGTTGCGATCAACTTCGTGTGAACTGGTGAAGGTAAAATATCCGAGTTTATTCTCGGCTTGTAGTGATGCGAGGTCAAAACGGTAAAGCGCCCCTTTAAACAGAGCGAAATTTACTGTCAGCCAGTCTCCTCGCAAATCGATTAGCAAATCGTATTTTTTGAGGCGGAGCCTACGGAATAGCTGAGATGCATCACGCAGACCCATCGGTCGTCCGGATCGACAGAAAAAACGCGCATCATACTGTATGATTTTGTCAACATCGGGATGGTTGCGTAGAACATAGGCGCCTATACTTCCAACGAGCGCATGGATTTGTGCGTGTGGATAGGCACGGCGTAAATTTGAAAAAACTGGGGTGGCGAGTAACACATCACCTAGGTGATCCAACTTCACGACAAGAATCCGATGCGGCTTAAAGTCAGCAGGCAATACTTGGCGGTAGCGTATGCGCTGAACAATAAAGGAACTCACAATCGTCCCGAATTCAATTGCCCTTCTGAACATGTGATTTGTGATACGTGATGCCGAGTAGCCCAAGTCTTTTCGATAGACTGGGATTACTGCCACGCTTCAACCGGATTTGTCATCTTAAAACCAGTTTCGATTCAGTATCTTATCGCGGAGGTTCGTGGGTACAACGTCGTAATGCGCGAGCTCCATCGTGAACGTCCCGCGTCCTTGCGTCATCGACCGCAGATTCGTTGTATATTGGAAGGTTTCCACTAATGGAACATACGCGTTGAGAACTTCTGATGATTCACGGCTCTCCGTTTCGTTAATCTGGGCGCGCCGTGCGCTGAGATCGCCAATCACTTTTCCAATTGACTCACTAGGCACAATGACTTGAATTTTCATGATGGGCTCTAGTAAGAGGGGATGCGCTTTGTTGAGCGCATTCTCAAATGCGACGACAGCAGCAGCTTCGAACCCAATTTCTGATGAATCCGTTTCATGGCATGAGCCACCGGTGAGCACAACTTTGATATCTTGCATCGGAACGCCCGCTAAAACTCCATTGTTCATTGCTCCTTTCAGCGCGCTTTCAATGGCGGGGACATATTGACGCGGAATTTGCACCTCGTCACTCTCATTGACGAATTGAAATCCTTCTTTCCTGGTGAGTGGCTCGACCCGAAGCACAACATCCCCGTATATACCTTTGTCGTCCGTTTTGTGAATATACTTCCCCTGCGCCTCTGCAACCGCACCGACTGTCTCCCGATACGCAACCTGTAACTTACTGACGCGCGCGTTGACTCCAAACTCCCGAATCATTCGATCTGTCAAGATTTCTAGATGAAGTTCTCCCATGCCGGAGATTACTCTCTGTCCCGTTTCTTTGTCAATGGCGACCGAGAACGTCGGGTCCTCCTCCATTAAGAATTGAAGCGTCTCTTCCAGTTTGTCCTTGTCGCTCTGGGATGTCGGTTCGATGGCGACGGAGATAACCGGATCCGGGAATTTTATCGATTCTAGCAAAATCGGATGTGCGACATGTGCCAGCGTGTCACCGGTAGCAGTATTTTTCAACCCCACAAGTGCCACGATGTCTCCTGCATGCATTTCATCGCAGACCTCTTGCTTGTTGGCGTGCATTTCTAAAATTCGAGACACTCGCTCTTTTGTATCTTTCGCCACGTTGTAGAGCACATCACCGCGCTTGAGAGTCCCAGAGTAGACTCGACAGTAAACAATCTTATCCACATTCGGATCGCTTGCGATTTTAAACGCCAAAGCTGAGAACGGGGCGTTATCTTTTGCTTCGCGGATGTCCGGCTCATCTGTCCGGGGAAGCATTCCCTCAATCGGCGGCACATCAAGCGGCGAAGGCAAAAAGTGAATGACTGCATCAAGCAACGGCTGCACGCCTTGGTTTTTTAGAGAAGCCCCGCATAAAACCGGACAGAATGCGTTTTTTAGCGTGCCGCTGCGTATCCCATTTAGCAATTCAGCTTCTGTAATTTCGTCACCTTCGATGTATTTCTCAAGCAGGATGTCATCCTCACCGGCGATAACCTCAATCATCGCCTCTCGTGCCTCTTGGGCTTCTGATTGTAGTTCCGGAAGAATGTTCTCTGAATCAAATGTCGACCCTTGATCGTCGATATTCCAGCGGATAGTTTTCATTCGGATGAGATCTATCACACCGGAAAACTGGCTGTCAGATCCGATTGGCAGTTGAGTTAACAGGGGTTTAGCATCCAGTACCTCTTTCATCATCTTAATAACACGCGAGAAATTCGCGCCGACCCGATCCATCTTGTTTACGAAGGCGATGCGAGGAATGCGATATCGATCCGCCTGATGCCAAACTGTTTCGGACTGGGGCTCAACACCGCCAACGGCGCAAAATAGAGCGATGGCTCCGTCGAGCACCCGGAGTGAACGCTCGACTTCAACAGTGAAATCGACGTGACCTGGTGTGTCGATCAGATGGATGGCGTGATCATGCCAGAAGCAGGTCGTGGCAGCAGCCGTAATAGTGATGCCATGTTCGCGTTCCTGAACCATCCAATCCATCTCAGCCGTGCCGTCATCTACTTTGCCGATCTTGTGTTTTTTGCCCGTGTAGAATAAAATCCGCTCTGTTGTCGTCGTTTTGCCGGCGTCGATGTGCGCCATGATACCAATATTACGCACCCGTTCAATTGGGTATTCCCGTGCCATGTAGGTCCCTCATTCGATTGAGTATGTTCCGCTGCAACCCTCTTCTTTCAAAGGAAGTATATCACGGCAAGTGTTAAAAGACAATTGCAAAAGGGTATTGATTCCTCATTGCTTTTCTGGTAGAATGGTAGGATTGAATCGATCACTAGCGGTGCAAAAAACAGCTATTTTAGAGGAAAACGAGACAGTTATATGAACATATACCTAGCTATTATACTTATTGCACTAATTGGAGGATTTGTACTCCGCAGTGTAGCGCGCTATCTAAACCTGAAATCGCTGGATAAAACGTTGCCCGATGAATTTAGCGGATTTTATGACGAAGAGAAATACAGCCAGTCACAGGAGTACACCAGGGCGCAGGCGAAATTTGCGTATGTTTCTTCTACGTTTGATTTGATATTGATTGCCGCCTTCATTGTGCTGGGCGGATTCAACCTAGTAGATGAGTTCGCGCGGGGACTCGAACTAGCCCCGATTCTTACAGGTCTGGTCTTCTTCGGATTACTCTATTTTGCACAAGACATCATCTCGATTCCGTTCGTTCTCTACAGCAATTTTGTCATTGAAGAACGATTTGGATTCAATAAGATGACCGCAAAGGTGTATGTGCTAGATAAGGTCAAAAGCTACTGTTTGGTTATCATTTTAGGTTCTATTTTACTGGGAGGCCTACTGTTCTTCTTTGAGAAAACCGGCGCCTATGCATGGCTGTATGCCTGGGGATTTGTGTCGTTTTTCATCATCATTGCTCAACCGCTGTTTACAACAGTCATTGCACCGCTGTTCAACAAGTTTACACCCCTGGAAGATAGTGAACTGAAAAGCGTCATTCAGCAGTACGCGGAAAAGGTGGGATTCGCCCTCAAAGAGATTTGTGTCATGGATGGGTCGAGGCGTTCGGCACATTCCAACGCCTATTTCAGCGGCTTTATCAAGAAGCGGATTGCACTCTTCGACACGCTGATGGAAAAGCATTCTATTGAGGAGATGGTCGCCATCATCGCTCACGAGGTTGGTCATTATAAGAGAAGACATATCCTGAAGGGCATGATATTATCCATTGTCCATACGGGTATTCTGCTATTTCTCCTGTCCCTCTTTATGGATAACCGGGGGCTTTTTGATGCGTTTCGAATGGAAGCGGTTTCTGTCTACGCGGGTCTTGTATTTTTTTCTATTCTGTATTCGCCGATTGAATTGATTCTTTCTGTCCTCATGAACGCCATATCTCGTAAGCACGAATATGAAGCCGATACGTTTGCAGCCGAGACGACCGGTTCGGCGGAACCCCTGATTTTAGCGCTGAAGAACTTGTCGGTCGCCAACCTCGGAAACCTCACGCCTCACGCCTTGACTGTGTTTCTAAACTACAGCCACCCACCCGTGCTTCAACGCATCTCTGCATTGCGACAGCGATTGGCATGCGCTTAGTTAATGCCGCAACCTCATCTTCGGTTTACCTACTACGATCCTCAATAAGCCCTCCTGCTTCTTAGCTCGCTCGCAAGGAGATTCACTGTAAAGAGCACAAATGAACAACGTGAATTCTCCTTAAAGAAACAACTCAATAAACTGCAACAGATAGTATGCAATCGCATCGTCAATCATATGCAACTCGCTATACGCGGCAAACCATGCTACTACACATCCTACAATCAATCCAACAACTCCAAGTGCGAGATAACTACTTTTCACCGTCAACCTCCGTTGCATTACGCCAAACCCATTGAAATATGAGTAGAATGTGCGCAAAAAAAACTGCAAAAAATGTTAAACAAAGAGTGGGAGGTAAATATTGACCTGACTCCAAGATACGCAGTACTTCGTCACGTGGCAGAGGTTAAGTGTGGGCGAGTTGTAGATAGGTGTTCTTCTAATGAGCAAATTAACTTATCAATGGAACATTGCGCGGACCACCTCTCTCGTTCGAGGCGATGGATTTGCTTCACGTTTGCTTTAATCAATTGAATTGCCTCCCTGACGTGGCCAATCTGTTGCTCAATTGCATCTGATAGATCGAGACCTGAATCAGGTTTGTTAGTTATTGTCATATCGACCATATCCTTAAGGCTATTCTTTAGGTACTTCACATTATCCACAATATCATCGATACCGCTCCTGCCAGAGTCTGCGGAAAGATGCGTGTAGTCGTCCCTATTTAGTGCACAAATCTTACCAACAAATATGTCTAATTTTTCATTTGCATCATTCAATTGTTCTTGTAAAATATCGAATGTCATTTTTAATCTCCTTGTGGAAAGTGGTGACGGGCCCAGCGCCACATGGTGGGGCAGCGGACTAGTCTGCCCCTTTAAACACTGAGTGTCCCGTCATAGGAGAGGCGGCGTTGCTCCGCGGGCGAAAGGGCAGGCACATGTCAGACTCTCTAAATACCCTATTGAGCGTGCCGCCATATTAAAGGGGGCACAACCCTTAGTTAATCTTGTTGTTAAACATCGTATTCATGTTTCGCCATTACTTCAGTTTTTATGCGGAGTATTGGCGGTGTTGGGTCTATTGTGTACGAATCCCAAAATTCTATAACAATTTCATCGCCAACCTTAAAACCTGAGTTTTCTAGCACGATGTCAGATATACGTCCTTTTGAATCCTTCATGGTTATTGTCTGACACGGTCTTATGGTTTTTTCAAGCACTGAATTCATCTGTACACCTCCCCTCTTTCAAGTTATCACGAGTAAACATTGTCCGATGGACAATGTTAGGAGTTGTCATCATAAGGCGTTAAGATTATCTCATTGTCTGATACTATCTGAATCCTTATATTAAGATATTCTTCAGCTTCTTGGTGCCCTTTATTTTCAACCTCATCAAGCACACATTGAGCAGCTAAATCGCATTTATAGTCTTTGATTTCATCAGGAATGTTACCTAATACAGTATCTGGCATTGTCCCTGTGGTTGTAAATATTGACTCCAATGTGATTTCTGGGCGACTTCTTCCGGGATCGGGATAAACGTAAAGGTAATTTCCTTCATCCTTCAAGAGGTCACGAATCCGCTTCGCCCCTGGTCTTTGCTTTATATCAGAGAAACAAAGCTCTCGTCCATATTCCGTCCAGCGTTCTTTAATCTCCATCGCCGCGGGTCTTATACGAATGGTTTTCGGGCCATCACCAATCTCTATCTTTATAGAAATAAATAACAGAACGTTCGAGTCATTACTCATCTTGAATCTCCTATGTTTTTAAGGGTTATCGCCGGGCGCGGGTACGCTCGACTTTTTTGCGCCCTCGAGTTGTTTTGTCATTCTTTCGTATTCAACATTGAGCCATTCTTCGATTTCATTTACAAGTTCAGAATCGTCAACCACAGTCCTCAACCAATTCATTGCTTCTTTGATTGTGGGTTGCATTCGAGTCCAGTATTCAAACCGTTGTGAGTCTGTCATCGCATTATATCTCATCGCATCGCCGTATAGACCCGCGTCAAGCCTGGTGTAACGAATCGTTGCTATTACAATAGCAGCACACAAGATGACGGTCATCATAATCTTCATTGCCGCCTCACTTTTCGTCGTACTAAATAGACGCAATTCACACAAGTAAGGACCACTATCACTATGACAGTCCACTCGAAAATAGGATAGAATACAGGATTCAAGATACGTGCGAAGGCACGGCTATCGGTCAGATATTGGTAAAGAAGGCACGCACTCTCGAAAGAGAGCACTCCAGTAATAAAACGCTCGTAGCATGTTGTGCTACTTTTCAACCACGATAGGAGTCTCCACACACACGGCGCACCAACGCCGGTATAAACTATTGCTGCAATGATACTTGCCGGCAGTGATACTGTGGATAACCGTCCGATAACCAAAAGACTAAAGATGATGGAAGAGCATAGATAGACGAACATGATAATTGCCTATTTGTCGTCTTTGTCGGAGTCGAGGAGATGTCGATTAAAACGATTGCCACACCGCCAACCACAATGAAAACAAATAGAAACACGAGCCAAGACATATAAAAAGGAGACTGGGGCGAGTTGTGTGGTCAAACCACTCAAAAACGGCGAGACCAATAATGGCAGCAATAATATCAATCAGTGTGACTTTAATGAAGCGTTTGTTTATCAATAGGAGGCTGCCTGATATCCTTCGACGCAATCGTAAGCGTTGGGTTTGTGTATTCGGTTGTATAGTGCTTGTTCGGATTTGGAAACACGGGCGCATCTACAGAATTGACAACAGTCAGGGAGTAGCTAAGGTCATCGAAGATTGGAGAAATGTCAATTACGCCATAGCCGAGCCGCTGATTCTCCAGACAAATACTGATAATGACTATACCAACGGTGCATCTATGATGTCAAGAAAAAAGCTTCAAGTGGGCGTGGATGGACGGGAGCCGCGGTTTGGTGGCGTCGGTTGCGTCGTCTACACCTGTTGTCTCAGCATCAATGTCGAAAACGGGCACACGCCCACGCCATCCACAGGACAAATCTTCCGGAACCAGAGATGCACAAAATATCTTCTCTCATAAGTTTAGATTTAGGCTCTCTCAAAGAGAAGTAGATGATGAACGTCGGAGGATTGAGATGGCTTTTGACAATTGACGGTTTGGGAGGAACACCGACACTGAAAGGTGTTAGCTAACTAACGTCATTGGGCAGTGCGGTTTGAATGATCTCCTGATACTGCCTTTCCCAGGGGTGCAGATCCGCCGGTTCGGAGGGTTCGAGTTCGGCGATTGTGGACAGAAGTATTTCCGGACTAGCGTTGCCGACCTGGAGGTCTCGAATTTTGGGAAAGATTTGAACAGCAGTACCGCGAACGTCTACGGAGATATTCAATACCCGCGTTCCGCAAAGCCCATAGGCGGGGAGGCTCCCGTGAAGCCGTGCTGATACAACGGTGTGTGCGGACGCATATTGGCGTAACAGCGTGTAGCAATCACCATGATACCAGAGATCGTCGGGGGGAATGGCATCGCGGAGGGCGGTATGTTCCCTATAGCCGTGACAGATTGTCTTAACGTTGTGACCGCTTTCCTTGAGCGCTGTATAGAAGCCCTTCCACTGCGATGCGAACAGTTCGCGTCTTCTACGGCGGGGGAGACGTTTGCCATCAGCCCGCTTTGGGGCATGGCGGATTGATGGCGGCACCAACAGCAAATACGGTCGGTCTTGCGTCGGTTCAATCTGCCACATCTTGGTTGCCCAGATCGAAGGACACGGTAGGTGGTTATTCGGTATGTTGAGGGTATTCAGCAAGGCATGCGCATACACATCGCGGACGGTGAAGCAGAGACTCGGTCCAACCCGCTGACGAATAATCCGCTCTGTTTTATTACTCCGCATGCAGTGTGCGACATACTCATTGAGACTGATGTTTGAGTGCGAAAAACCGGCTCCACCCGCCATGGTGAAGATTTTTAGTCTCCAGCGAATGATAAAATCGCGCCACATGGCATCGTCGTACCAGTGCTTCCAGTCGTCGTAGTTATTATATTGCGGCATCCCACCATAGACGAGAAAAGGCGCACTTCGGACCAAATCTTCATGGTTCCGGAACCCGTTTGGGCTGAAGCGGTCAATGAGCACCCACACTTGAGGACCCAACACCTTTTCGAAAAGGTACTGAAGCCCCACGCCGACGAAGGTATCTCCCGGGTTTTGATCTGTCCGTCCAGTCGTTGTGATTAGCGGGATGTGCATCATGTTGTTGGGCACACTGCGATACGCTGGGTTTACTGTTCGATCGTGAGGGATTATGGGCGACGCCAAACATCAAATTAGCGATTGCCCGGTCATTTCGGAGGGCTGATTCAAACCGAGCAGTTTTAACGCGGTCGGAGCAACATCCGCAAGTCTGCCGTCGGTCTTCAGTTGGCGCCCCTTAAAGCGATTATCGACAACGATGAAGGCGACGTCATACATTGTATGCGCTGTGTGCGGCGCCCCGGTTTCGGGATGAATCATCTGTTCGCAGTTGCCGTGATCTGCGGTCACGATTAATGAACCGCCTTTGTTTATCACTGCATCAATCACCTTGCCGACGCACGCGTCTACTGTTTCCACCGCTTTGATTGCGGCTGGAAGCGATCCTGTATGACCGACCATATCACCATTTGCGTAGTTGAGGATGATTAAGTCGTATCTGTCCGATTCAATACGACGAAGCACTTCCTGAGTAACTTCGGGAGCGGACATTTCGGGTTTTTGATCGTAGGTCGACACATTGCGCGGCGATGGAATGAGCTGACGATCTTCTCGATCAAACGGTTCGTCGCGGTAGTCGTTAAACATGAGGGTGACGTGTGGAAATTTCTCGGTTTCGGCGCAACGAAACTGCGCCAATCCTATATCGCTAGCGTAGGCGCCCAAAATGTTGTGCATCTTGGGCGGCTTTGGCAGTGCCACGGCAACTGGGAGCCCCTTTTCGTATTGGGTCATCGTAACAAACTCGATTTCCGGTTTCTTCCTACGTTCAAAACCCATTTTCCGAATCACGCCATCTTTCCCGACTCCTTCAAACGGAAATTCTGTGAGGCAGAATGCCTTACAGAGCTCCCGCGGTCTGTCACCACGGAAGTTGTAAAAGATAACCGCATCATCATCACAGACGCAAGGCAGAGGATGACCGCGATCGTCTGTGATAACTGTCGGCTCGATGAACTCGTCCCCAGTACGATTCCTCTCAGTTGGATGATTGTAGTAACGTTGATAGGCTTCTGCCGCAGACTTGGCACGATGTCCATAGCCCTCAGTCAGAAGGCGGTAAGCCATTTCCACACGTTCCCAACGGTCGTCACGGTCCATGGCATAGTATCGACCAACAACTGAAGCAACTCGTCCGACGCTAATTTCCTTCAGTTTTGCCTCTATCTGTCGGCAGAAGTCAATGCCGCTAGTCGGTGGGCTGTCGCGACCATCGGCAAAGTTGTGAACAAGCACACGATTAGCGGAGACACCTGTTTCTTTTGCTAACGCGAGCAAGCTGTAAAGATGCTCTATTGTACTATGCACACTGGCGTTGCTTGCCAGCCCTATAAGGTGAAGGTAGCTGCCGCGTTCTTTGACGTGGTTCATGGCAGCGATCAACGTTTTGTTTTTTGAGAGCTTACCGGAGCGGACCATTTCGCTGATTCGTAAAATTTCTTGATTCACAATCCGCCCCGCTGCAATGTTCAGGTGACCTGCCTCGCTATTTCCGATGACCCCCGCTGGTACACCGACATCTTCGCCTGACGTGCGGATTAACGCATGCGGATATTCCTTCATAAGCTGATTTTCGACCGGTGTTTTGGCGAGATAAACGGCGTTTGCTTTGTTCCATTCCGGATAGGGGTTGCAGCCCCAGCCATCGCGAATGATAATGACCATCGGTCGAATTTGCAGCTTGGTCAAGATAACCTACTCCTTAAGTTATCAGGCGTCCACGCGAAACCTAGATAATTGCTCCTTGTCAATAAATGCATCTTACCTTTGACCTTCATGCGTATGTGTATTTGTTACGGATAAGCTTCTACCAGTCCTCGTCGTAGAACGGCGTACTTGGATAACGATATACGTTGCCTTCGTAGTTCCTGAGTTTGATTTCTTCATCATCGAACGACACAATTGAGTTCGGGATAAGCGCAATTTTACCGCCGCCGCCGGGGGCGTCAATCACATAATGCGGCACTCCGAGCCCAGAGATATGCCCGCGCAACGCAGCGATAATCTCAAATCCTTTTTTGACGGATGTGCGGAAGTGATCGGTTCCATAAACGAGATCTGCCTGATAGATATAGTAGGGCTTCACACGGATTTTAAGGAGATTCTTCATCAACTCGACCATGACTGCTGGATCGTCGTTGACGCCCCGAAGCAGCACACACTGATTGCCGAGCGGTATACCAGCATCAGCCAGCCTTTCGCATGCCTCCGTAGTTTCTGGCGTGATTTCTCGAGGATGGTTGAAGTGCGTGTTGATGTAGAAAGGATGGTGCTTTTTGAGAATAGCACATAACTCAGGCGTGATACGTTGCGGCAAGGTCACCGGTACTCGGGTGCCGATACGAATTATTTCAATATGCTCGATTGCACGGAGTCCGCCCACGATGTAATCGATTTTGCGGTCAGTCAGCATGAGCGGATCGCCACCGGATATGATTACATCGTGCACCTCAGCGTGTTCGCGGAGATACTGCAAGCCCATCTCAATACTTCCATCTGGAATCGAATCTGGGTCGCCAACTTTGCGTTTCCGGGTGCAAAATCGGCAGTAGATCGGGCACATGTAGTTGACATAAAACAAGGCGCGGTCCGGATACCGATGCGTAACATTGGGGACCTCACTATCGTCCTCCTCATGGAGGGGGTCATCCTCTTCAACGCCTGATCTGATAAGCTCTTTTGGATCCGGAACAACTTGCTTCCAAATCGGATCCCCGGGCTTCTCAATCAGGCTCAAATAGTAGGGATTAATGCGAATTGGAAATACTTCGTGAACGCGCCGCATCTCTTCGATGTCGACATCGAAAATGGCAGCAAGCTTATCGGGAGTGTTCACGGAATCCCGAACTAGACGTTTCCATTCTTCCATACGTTATTAAGTCCTTTCTAAAACAGGTATTGGGCATTAGGAACACCTAACACCCAATATTTACGGTCAACGATTGACGAGCACACATCATAAAATTTAAAATGATAACACATTTGGAGGATGATATTAGAGGCTGGATTCATGTAGTCGTTGGAGAGAAGCGCCCCAGCTGAAGCAATGACTTCGATACAGAGTAGTCGGAAATCAAGAAAGAAGAAAATCATCTTATTCGGTTTGATTTGCTCTCTCTAATGCTTCAGTGTAACCCGATTAATCTTGTCCCCCTTGCGCAGCTGATCAACTACATCTAAGCCTTCGATTACACGTCCAAATGTGGTGTATTTCCCTTCAAGATGTCGATAGCGATTGGGCTCTGGATTCAGACAGATGTAGAACTGACTTCCCGCGGAATTGGAATCGGTGGAACGTGCCATTGCAACGACACCTTTTTCATGTTTAGGCATTTTCTCGCGAAGTTCAGGATCTTGAAACTCCCCGGGGATTTTCCACGGCGGTCCACCCGTCCCATCTCCCTTCGGATCGCCTCCTTGAATCACAAATCCGGGTCCATATCGATGAAATATGAGTCCATCGTGGAACCCCTGCTGAATGAGGGTTATAAAGTTCTCGACCGTTTTGGGTGCTGCTTCAGGGTAGAGTTCGACGGCAATTCTTCCTTTGTCGGTCTCAATCATTGCAATTGGATTCGACTCTTCACAACCGCAGCAAGTTATTAGAATTAGAAGGGCAGCGCCAAATGCTATCGAATCTCGCACTATCCCGAATTTTATCTTAGTCATATTGAAATTGTACTATTTGGACCGACTTAATTATACCAACCACGCGATTGACAGTCAAACGAAATCGGCAGGTTTTAGCGTTGACTTTCAGCCCGCCTTCTGTTAGAATAGCTTCCATGAAGGAAACTCGTAAAAGGGAGTTGGCGGACCCCATAAACACCGTGAAAAAACAAAGAGGAGGGGAATACTTTTGAAAGAAGAACTTTACGATCGAGCGTTGTCCTATTTTGGAAATAACGAACTCGACGCGGCTGTTGCCGCCTTCAAAGAACTCATCGATCGGTACCCGGAATATGCCGATGGGTACGTTGGACTCGGACACACTTACGAACGGATGGGCAAGTACGATGAAGCGATTGAAGCGATTAAGAAATCGATCGAAGTTAATCCGAACGATCCTTTGAACTACACGAGCCTGTCAGTCTGTTATCAGCGCAAAGGCATGATTCCTGAAGCGGAGGAGGCAATGGCAAAATCCAAACAGATACAGATGGGTATGTGATTCCAGCCGTTCCGCAACTCAAATCTCCCCACCCGTAAATTATCCCAGCGACGTTGAGATGACTTTGCTCAGACAAAAAGAAAATGTCGAATTGCAAGCTGGAAGGGATACACAGTGAGGCAGATTAGCCTTATTTTAATCGCTGGATTTATTTTCCTGTTCTCCTTTGAACTTCCAACAGATGGCAGAGAGACTAATCACAGCCTTATTATCCTGTTTACTGTAGTGGCAACCGTTTTACCTTCGGTTCTTGTTTATTTACTCGGAACGTATGCCACAAGAACCTTGGCTTTGGACTCAGCGGGTTCGGTACATCAACGATATCGTATTAAACAAGCGGCGATTGGGTTTGAGATTCTGGTCCTCGTTGGTTATGTTTATGATGTATATATCTTAAATTTACCCGTTCTCATCCATGAAACTTTGCACTTCCTCAACCTGCCCTACATTCGTCATGCTTTCTCGATTTTTCCCCTCATCGTTGGACTGATGCTTATTCGTCTAGCCCTTCATGAGATTGACCGAAGTGCACATCGTCGAGGCGCAAAAAGACGTGAGTTTCTGAGCTTTCACCTGAAATTTTTGATATTCCCGCTCCTTCCCTTATTTGCCTACTTTGTCCTGCTTGATTTGATTGAACACTTTCCGGAAACGAAGCGGCTCTTTGTCGAACGTACATACCTGTTTATTCCTCTTATGGGGCTTCTAATTCTCCTTGTGTACATCTACGCGCCGTTATTCCTGAGTTGCATCGGTAGAATGCTCCCGCTGGCTGACATGAATCTGCAAGAAAAAATCAATCGTCTTGCGGCGCAAGATAAAATCGAATACAAAAAGATTGTTGTTTGGCAAACAGGGTCGTTGGCAATTGCTAATGCTGCTGTCGCTGGGATCGTTCGCTGGTCTCGTCAGATTTTCTTGACCGACGCGTTGCTGACCCATTTTTCCGATGAAGAGATTGAATCCGTTGTCGCCCATGAATTCGGGCATGTGCGTTACAATCATATCCCAACCTATTTCATCTTTTCGATGACTTTTTTTCTCGGTTATGCTATCTTTTCTATCTACGTTGGAGAGCCGATGTTGACGCTCTTGCCTGAGTCTGCTGTGCTGTCATCAATTGAGACAATCTTCTTCCTTTTCCTCTACTTTGTCCTCGTGTTTGGTTACCTTTCGAGACGTTTTGAACACCAAGCAGATCTTTATGCGGTCGAGCTTACCGGCAATCCGGAGGCATTCAAATCTGCACTCAACCGCCTCGCGTACCTAAATTTTCTTCCTCATTCGATTCAACGTGTCTTTGAGATTTTCCACACACACCCTTCGATTCATCGGCGAATCGAACTGATAAATCAGTTGAAGGCAAAAGATTCACGCGCAATGCGCTATCAAGGCTATCTAGTCGAAGTAAAGATTCTGTTTGTTTTATTACCTGTGCTCATCTGTATCCTTTTTTTAAGTGGTTTGTAGCTTATCCGACCCATTCCGGGGTTTTTCGCGGTCAAGTGCCTGAGCAATACAATTACAGCGTCGAATAAGTTTTCGAACGGTTATATTGTTCCATTGTAGGTAGGGAATCCGTGTCTCGATTATCGGGACATCGGAGCTAGGAAGCCCCGCCTACGGATATTTTCAACGTGGAGAAAATGAATGCAAACGCAACAGGACCCATTACAAAATCGTGCGCTTGTTGAAGATTTGAAGGATTTTTGTGCCAAAGAACGCGAGCGCATCTACTCACGCCACCAATTTGGGATCGGCGGAAAAGAGATTGTCGAGGAGTACACAAGGCTCACAGACAACGTTATTCAACGTATCTATCACGCGGCAACTCAAGAGAAGATCTTACCTGAAGCGTCTTACCTTGCAATACTTGCATTGGGTGGGTATGGACGAGAGGAGTTAAATCCCTATTCGGATATTGACATCCTGTTGGTTTATGATGCCTCACGGGTGAACGTTAAGCAAATACAGCCGTTTGCCTCTCAATTGATTACGATGCTTTGGGATGCCGGCTTTGAAGTTGGGCATAGCTGCCGGTCTATTAAGGAGTGCATCCGCGCAACTTACGACGACATTTTCTCAAAAACATCAATGCTGGACGCACGCTATATCGTTGGGGCAAGACCGATTTATCGTCAATTCCAAGTGCAAACATCAAAGCATTTTTTTAAAAGGCGGGTTGGGAAATTTATTGCGCAGAAAACTCAAGAATGGGGCGAACGTCATGAATCTTACGGCGCTACGATTTATCTGCAAGAACCGAATATTAAGGAAAGTGTCGGCGGGCTTAGGGATTTTCATACAGCCATCTGGATTGCGGCTGTTCGATATGGGATCAAAGATTTGCGGGGACTCGCCAATCGAGGGATGATACCCCAAGCGGTATCGGAAGCATGTGAAGCTTCGCTCGATTTTCTCTGGCGCCTGCGCAGTGAACTCCACTACGTCAATCAGAAAAGGCACGATCGATTGACTTTTGAGGTCCAAGAAACTGTCGCAAAAAACTTGGGTTACAGCGATAAAGATCACGCTCTGGCTGAAGAAGACCTAATGCGCGATTACTACCTTCACGCGGAACACCTCTTTGAATTTGCCAAGCTGATTATCGATCGGGTGAAACATAACGAATCCAAGCTACACCGGCTGATGAATCGGATGCTGACCAAGCGGTTATCTGACGGGTTTGCCATTGTACGGAATGAAATTAGCTTCCAGCCCGGTCATTCAGATTTTACGAACGACCCCAGTCGAATGATGAAGGTGTTTGTACATCGTCAGCAGCTCAATCGCCGAATTAGTGCCGGTATTCGCCATCAGATTACTACCAACTTGGATCTCATCGATGACGAGTTTCGGCGTCTTCTAGAAAACGCTAAATGTTTCCTTTCTATTCTAAGTTACCCGACAGCCGTTGCGGAGGTTTTGCGCCGGATGCATCGCTGGCAAGTGCTGGATCGCTATATGCCTGAGTTTGGAAAGGTTCGGTCGCTGATTCGATTTGATCGGTACCATCAGTACACCGTTGATGAGCACACAATGTATGCAATTGAAAATCTAGAAGAAGGAACGCTGAGAAAGTTAAAAGATGGTCAGGTTTTTCTGGATATCATGAGCGGGTTGAAAAAGCCAGAATTGCTGCGGCTAGCGCTCTTATTGCATGATGTCGGTAAAGGGGTTGACGGTCCAATTGGGGGGCATGATGTCCGCAGCGTTGAGATGGCAAAGGATGCGCTGAACCGGTTAAGGCTCAATGACTTCGACCGGGAAATGGTATTGTTTCTGATACTAAGACATCGGGACATGAGCTACACAGCACAACAACGCGATGTCGATGATCCGAGAGAGATTGAACGCTTTGCCGGATTGGTGAAAGATGAGGAACATTTGAAGATGCTTTATCTCCTGACGTTTGCAGACATGCGAGCGGTGAACCCGTCAATCTGGAACGAATGGAATTCGATTCTGCTTTCGAAGCTCTACTCACGGACGCTGAACCTCCTGCAGGGCAAGCCGGATTCATTGGAGTTAGGTGAGCTAAGGGAGCAGGTCATTCGGTTAATCGGTGAAACCGTCAGTGAGACTGCAATCGCACAACACTTTAAGATGATGCCCGAGCAAGAGTTAATTTCGCAGACGCCAGAACTGATTGGCAAACAGATCGAGTTGGTTGAAAGATTGAGGGAAGATCCAGTCCCCGTCTCCTGTTTTGAAGAAAAGGAAACCTATACGAAAATTGGAATCTGCACGCACGACGCGCAAGGAATTTTTCGGCGAATTACGGGT
Organism: Candidatus Poribacteria bacterium; assembly: GCA_965198175.1. Taxonomy (GTDB): domain Bacteria; phylum Poribacteria; class WGA-4E; order WGA-4E; family PCPOR2b; genus JAPPKS01. Next base: position 2,490,994 of record OZ240245.1, on the reverse strand, counting down.
GTTCTCGCAGCTGAAGATATTAACATCTTGAGCGCTGCCGTTAATACGCGAAAAGATGGGATTGTTATCGACATGCTCAATGTAGCAGCGGGACGTTCTGACAGCGCCATGAGAGACATCTCTTTGCAGGGCATTTCCCTAAATCAGTGCCGCCAAGTCGCGGAGACTTTGGGCGCTGTCTGGAGGGGAGAGAAAGCGGTAGAACAACTCCTTCAAGAACGGGGTGAGTCGGGCTATCCAGCCCATCTGCAGCGTCGTAGTAGCCCTTCAGAAATTCGGATCGACAGTGCGAGTTCGGACTATGCCATCATTGTCGATATCCGCGTGCCGGATCGGGTGGGTTTGCTCTACACCATCTCAAATGTATTTTATGAGCTCGGTCTGGGTATTCGCTTGGCAAAGGTTACGACCAGAGCGTATACAGCAATTGATTCGTTCTACGTAACGGAAGAAGATGGGACAAAAACCACATCGCCCGATCGGATCGCAGCAGTTAAGCGTACACTCGCAGAGACGTTGGGCCATCCAGACATTATTGAAACTACTTCATGAACTTTCTCGAAATTGATGGCGATTATGGCGAAGGCGGCGGTCAGATTCTGCGATCAAGCCTGAGCTTATCTGCAATTCTCGGACAGCCCATCCGGCTGACAAACATCCGTTCAGGACGTAGAAGACCAGGACTTGCAGCACAGCATCTCACTACAGTTAATGCAGTTGCAGCAATCACAAATGCCGAGGTGAAGGGGGCTACGCTTGGTTCACAAACCTTATCCTTTGTTCCACAACGGATTCGTGGCGGTAACTTCATCTTTGATGTGGCTGATGTTCGTCCAAGTGCAGGGGCGTTATCTCTCGTCTTCCAATCCATTGCCATCCCGCTGGCTTACGCTGATGCCCCGTCAACCGTGACGCTGCGCGGTGGCACGCATGTGCCATACAGCCCAAACGTTCACTACCTTCAGACAATATTCATCCCTGCGGTGGCGAAGTTCGGGTTTCAAGGTTCTCTGAAGTTGAAGCGGTGGGGCTGGTATCCAAAAGGCGGCGGAGAAGCAACTGCGCGCATTCAACCCGTCCCTAACTGGCGCGGGGTGAACCTGAGTGAGCGAGGGGTATTGAAAAAGATTCGAGGGATTTCCGCCGTTTCCAATCTGCCCAATCACATAGCGATTCGCCAGCGAGATCAGAGCGTGAGACACTTGGCGCAGTTCACCCCATGCGTCAATATCGACTTGGTCCAGGGGAAATCTATCGGGCAGGGAACGCTTGTTTTTCTGAACGCGGTATTTGAGCATACGCAAGCGGGATTTTTCGCACTGGGTAAACGCGGAAAGCCTGCCGAACAGGTCGCTAACGAAGTTTGCCAAGCGCTGACTGATTTTTTGGCGTCGGGCGCGGCAATTGACCCGCACCTCTCCGATCAACTCATCCTACCCATGGCGCTTGCCAAAGAAGAATCGCGTTTTACCACTTCTCAGATTACTCCCCATCTCACGACAAACATCTGGCTACTTCAGCAGTTTTTACCCGTTCGATTTGAAATCAAGGGCGCCGAAGGAGAGCGGGGGGAAGTCATTGCGCGAAATGCTCAAAGCGCTTGACAAGCAGAAACTAGAGGAGAATTATGAGCGAGAAGATTCAGTTTGAAAAGAGTTCCGGCAATGTGTATAAGGATCTTGACCTACCAGATGCGGAGGAATTGTTTCTCAAGGCAACCCTCGGGTTTGAAGTATTTCAGATTATAGAAAAGCGGAAGCTGACCCAGACTGAGGCAGCGAAGATTTTAGGCGTGAAGCAGCCTGAGATATCTCGGCTAAAGAAGGGGAAGTTTAATCATTACAGCCTTGAGCGATTAATGACATTTCTTAACCGGCTGAATCACGATATTGAGATTCGCATTATTCCCTCAGCAGGAAAAGAGGGACAACAGCGAGTGGTTCTTGTTTAGGTCTAGTGTGTTGAGGGGTTAGGAGATTGACTATGAATATGCTTTACTACGGGGATAACCTCGAAATCTTACGAGAGCATATCCCCGATGAAAGTGTAGACTTAATCTACATCGACCCTCCGTTCAACTCGAATCAGGCGTACAATATAATTTTCAGTGAGACGGACGGCACGGCATCGCAAGCGCAGATTCAAGCCTTTGAGGATACATGGCGGTGGGGCGAATCCACCGAGCAGGCATATCATGAGTTAGTCGGGACAGCGCCGCACCTTCTGGTTGAGACGATCAAGAGTTTTCGCGGCTTCCTTACAGAAACGAACCTGATGGCATACGTCGTGATGATGGCGTTACGATTGGTTGAGTTACATCGCGTCCTAAAGCCTACAGGGAGTTTTTATCTCCATTGTGACCCGACAGCATCGCATTATTTGAAGATTATCTTGGATCAGATTTTTGCGGTTGAGAATTTTAGGAATGAGATTGTGTGGGAAAGAACCAATGCCCATAACATGAAAGCGAGGTACTACTCCAAAGTCCATGACCTACTTCTCTTTTATTCTAAAGACGATAGTTATACTTGGAATAAACAATACACCGAATATTCAGATGCACAGTTATCGCGCTATAAAACAGATGAGAATGGACGCCTGTACACAGGTCGAGACTTAACAATGTCAACAGTAATGCAGAGTCGAAACTTTGAATGGAGAGGGACGCAACCTCCTACTCATCGAAGCTGGGGAGCATCGTTAGAGCAATTGGAGAAATGGTATGCGGAAGGGCGCATTCTACTGAAGAAAGATGGAACCTCGCGCCTGGACGGGTTAAAAGTGTATCTTGACGAACTTCCGGGAAAACAGATACCGTCAATTTGGAATGATATTCCACGAATTGGAAACACCAGTAAAGAACGCCTTGGGTACCCTACGCAGAAACCGCTTGTATTGCTAGAACGTATCATCAAGACATCGTCTAATGAAGGTGATGTGGTGCTTGATGCCTTTGCTGGTTGTGGTACAACGATTCAAGCGGCTGCGACATTTAATCGCCAATGGATTGGGATAGACATTACTCACCTTGCTATCACTCTATTGAGGTACCGCCTGGTGGATGCCTTCGACGACAATGTGAAGTACGAAATCGTCGGAGAGCCAAAAGATGAGGCGAGCGCTAGGGCTTTAGCGGTTCAGGATCGGTATCAATTCCAGTGGTGGGCGTTGAGTCTGATTCGGGCGCGACCTTATCAGGAGAAAAAGAAGGGAGCGGACGAGGGGGTGGACGGGGTAATCTATTATCAAGATGTTGATCCGGATAACACGAAAAAGGCGCTAACTCGAAAGATTGTCGTTCAGGTAAAAAGTGGGAAAGTGTCTGTCAAGGACATACGGGAACTGAAGTCGGTCGTCGATAGCCAAGGCGCTGTGATTGGCGTCTTTATTACTCTGAACACGCCAACGCAACCGATGCTCAAGGAAGCGACGGCGGCGGGACGATTTCAATGGCTTCACGTGGCTGACACAACGTATCCTAAGATCCAGATTCGCACAATTCAAGAACTGTTAGATGGGAAAGGTATTGAGTATCCGCGCACGCCGATTGATGTCACGTTTCGCAAAGCGAACCCAGCAAACCCGAAAGGGCGTCAGTTGGAGTTTTAGGTGCGTCGTTGATTCTCGCCGATGCGCTGATTATCAAGCGTTGGGTTTCACTCGATTTGGGAGTTTTCAAGAGGTATCAACCCCGCAATTCAAGTATAATGCTTGGTGTTTCTCATTAAATCCGTTCAACCCAACCTATTCTTAACTAAGTGCGAATGTGGACACTGTAAATCTCATTTTGACACCGTTGTTTCTTTTATTGTGTTTATTCCTTGTGAATACAACCTCCGACCCAAAAAGATCCAAGTAGGGAAGATTATGAACAAAAAGATGAAGACCGGCCACCACGCGGTGGAAGACGGAGTAATACCGTCAACAGTGATAGAATACAAAGGAATCCCGAGAGTTACAAAGAAGCAGACAGTTACCACTGAAGAAACATTAGCATAAAAACACACTTGTACGGACCTAAGCTGTTTTCTTTCAGGAGTGGGACGGCTCAAGATGATCCTCCTTGTCCAAAAAATCAAAATTGAGACGTTAATGAGCAAAAAGACTGAGAGGATCCACCACCAGCCGGTGGACGGGTGAATAGAGTGAACAGTGATGTTATACAAAGCATGTCCTAGAATTAGACCGAAGCAGATAAGTGCCAGCACAACACAATTAGCATAAAAACACACTTCGAAGAGGCTCAGTTGTCTTCTTTCCTGCAAGGGGCGACTCAAGAGAATTCTCCCTTCTTGTTTGTGGGTTTAAACCTGTGCTAATCCCTTACCAACAATCAATTGATTTCCCGAAAGATGGAATTTCGGTATTTGATGGCGCTCACCCGGAGTCGGTCATAGAGTTTCGGACCGAGGCGAAAGCGAAAAGGAATTGGTCCTTCCTAAAAGCGTTGTTGACACGTGGTTTTCTTTGTGCCGGTTGTTGGGTTTTCAAATTTATAAACTCGTGAAAAAATGTAATGATGATTATATACACAATTGCCTACATGGGTCAAGCAAATAGAAACTCTTTGCGCAGAATTGAACATCGCAATACTGGTCCAATTCTTGGTATTTCTTAGTTGGTTCCGTTCAACCCAACCTACTCTTAACTGATGACTGTTTCTTAAAGGCATCGTCCTCTGAGGATAGAAAAAAATACATGGATGCAAAAATTCTTGACATATGGGAAAACATCTGATATACTTAACGGCGTTAAATTAAATTACGATGTAAACCAAGGGCAGAACAATGGGTGTTAAAGAACGGAGAGCAAGGGAAAAAGAGCAGTTACGCCGTCAAATTCTTTCTGCAGCGCGAGAGTTGTTCGTCAAAGAAGGCTACGAGAACGTCTCCATGCGAAAGATTGCTGATAAGATCGAGTATTCGCCGACGATGATCTACCTTTATTTCAGAGACAAGGCAGATCTTTTAGATTCCGTTTGCAAGGCAACACTCCTGAACCTGTTGAACACGCTTGAGCTGCTGAAACGAGATAAAAGCAACCCCGTCGAGAACCTGAGAAAAAGTGGAAAAGCCTATGTCGAATTCGGTCTAGAGTATCCGCAAGATTACAAGCTGACGTTTGTCGTCCGTCCCCAGTTTCAGAAGGGATTAGGTCTGCAAGAAGGATCGGTTGGCGAAAAGGTGTTTAATTACCTGCGCGCAATGGTCACGGAATGTGTGCGACAGAAGACATTCCGCCAGGTGGATGTCGACATCACCGGTCAGGCACTGTGGTCAGCTGTTCACGGTGTCACATTGCTTCTGATTGATTTTCCCGATTTCCCCTGGGCCGCGAAAGACAGATTGATCGACACGGTGATTAACATGATGATCGAGGGTTTGAAGGCGTAGATCAGATTATTTGGCGAAGGTTGCCATATATTTTTTGCCAGTATGTTAACACTGTTAAGTAAATTATCCATGTTATTGTATGGAATGACCAGAAACGAAAATACATATGAAAAATCGAAACCCATCCTACAAAGACTTTCTTTCTTCTAAAATTAACTCGTCCATCAATCACGCGGGGCACTATCGACCAAGCTTGTTCTCCATAGTGGTTCTTGGAGTATACCTATCGGGATGCTCGGGGATGCTCGGCGGAGAAGGCGATTCGATGCCGTCTGCCGACGCGGAATTTACTTTCGAGCAGTATGAGGTCGTCACCGGCTCCGCTAAACACCAGACCGTTTTGACGGGATTTCTTCTTGGCGGTGCTACCGCGGAACTTATCGTGGTGAACATTGACGCGAAGGACTATCGCCGCTTGCGTGTCTACGCATTCGACGACGAAAGTTGGACACTGAGACTGGACGCTGCACTGCGTCCCGAAGTGCTGTTCGTTGACGTGGCTAACATCAATGGACGTGACCGCTTGATTACCTACGGTAGCCGTCGCGTGAATTGGTTCGATCCCGAATCGGCAACGGAGCGCCCGATGGTGGAGGTTACTTCCAATACCCCGCCTCCCAAAGGTGAAATCCCCCATGTAGATATTACGCGGGACCTCAACGGTGATGACCGCGATGATATAGTTGTGCCGGACTCCCATGGTTTCTGGGTGTTCATCCAGATTAACGACGGCACCTTCGCCGATCCAGTGAAGATTGGCCCCTCCATTGAGATGGGGACGATTTACGCAGTCGATGGATACCGATACAACCCCTGGGATGAGGGCCGCGTTCACGAGATGGACTACAACCGAGATGGTCGCATCGACCTGGTGTTCTGGTATGAAGACCACTTCCTCGTTCATCACCAAGATGAACATGGGCTGTTTTCCCCGTCGGCTGAGACCTTCACAACCGAGGTTGCCTTCGACTCCGACGACCTCGCTTCCCTTGTCGCTCCCGCGGGAGTTCGTCGTAGGCGTTTCGACCACGGAGCGCCCGGAGTCATGACGGGAAGGGTGCTGCACGCGTTGACCGACATGAACCATGACGGCGTCGCCGACCTCGCAATCTTCTCGTTGCAGGCGGGAAGGGGCCGCCTCTTGGGGCAGACATCCGAGCTGTGGGGCATGCACTCCACCTACGAGGTGCACTTCGGCACGCCGACACCCGGCGGCACTGTGTTCGCAACGGAGGTCAGCACCATGATACGGTCGGACGGCATCCCGTTCGAGATGGGCGCGCACGACTTCGACGACGACGGTCAGACCGACATGACCTTCGCGATCATCGACCCAGGCATCTTCAAAGTCATCGGCATGCTGGCCAGCGGGCTCCTGACGGAGTCCGTGTCGCTAGATCTCAATCTCTACCGCATGGCAGGAGGCTCGTATCCCGACGAACCCGATGCCACCCGCAAGATCAAGACGCATTCCCCCGGAGATTCAGGCGAGAAAGCCATGCACTTCCCGTCGATGCTGTTCGGGGACGTGAACGGCGACGGACGCTTGGACCTGCTGGTGCAGAATAGGCGGAAAGAACTGCGCGTCTTTATCGGCCAGCCGGGACCAGATCTGTTTGCCCGGCGACCTCAAAAGGTAGCGGTCAACATGCCCTACGAGGAATATACTTGGCTGGTTGACCTTAACAAGGACGGGGTGCAGGACATTCTCATGCATCACCCATCCACTACCGAGCCGCATCGGGTGACGATGCTAATTGCTCAATAAGCAAAAACTGAACTTGATTGTTAGGAGAAATCTTTAATGGGGATCACAATGAAACACAATTCAAGGATAAAAACAGTGACACGCTTAATTTCAACCTTAATCTGTATCTTGTTGGGGGTAACCTTCAGTCCCTCGACTCAAGCACAAGCAAACCACCTCACAAAAACTTTCGGTATCGGACTACAGGGAGCCACACCCGCATTTGGCGGAATTAGTTTTCGCTATAACGGACTGGCACCCGTCTATCTTCAAACCGTTGGACGTTTTATTCTCAATGATCAGAATAGCGACCATATGTTAGGAGCAGGCGTTTCATATGCCATATTTGAGCATCAAGACAGGCGGAACCTAGCCCGACTTTATTTTAGCTTAGAAGGTGGCTGGCGATATGAAAAGGATCAGGAACACGGTCAAGAGATTGTTAGAACCACAACTCTAGGAGCTGGAATCGCTTTTGGAGGCGAGCTTGTGTTTTCATTTGGAGGGATTCCTCTCGGCCTGAACGCGGAAGTCGGTCAAGGGTTTGGCAGGGAAAAAGTTATTTCTCAATCCAAAGGCCTTGCTGGTGTTTACGTAGGAACGGGCATACATGCCTATTTTTAAATCTCTTTAGGACTTACGCAGTTGAATGCCTCAATGCCTCGTAAGGGCGATTCAGACTTCGTAATTCGTAGGAACTAACACTAGTTAACCTCGACATATAGAGAGTGCAACCCGACGCCATCAACTTGACCGCACATCATGTGTCACGTTAAATAAGGTTTGATGTGAGCGAGTGTGCGTTCGGTAGCCCCCAGATTTTCCTCAATGGTTTCCACGGCAATTTTCCCCATTCGATTGCAAAGATTGCGGTTGGAAATCAGCGATTTGAGCGCATCTGCCATCTCCTGGGCAGTATTGACCAAGCACGCTGCCCCTCGATCCTTCAACAGGTGTGCTTCATATGCATTATGGATAGTTGGACCGAATAGGACGGGTTTTGCCATCGCGGCGGGCTCCATCACGTTGTGAACACTTCCGTGAAAACTCCCGCCGACGAACGCGATGTCTCCTAACCGATAGAGTTTTGCGAGCAGACCAACGGTGTCAATCACAATCACATCAATTCGGCTTAGGTCCGCCCCCGCGTGCAACTGCGAATAACACGTATGTGAAAATCGCTGGAGATTCAATTGAGTCTGAATTTCTGCGATTCGTTCCGCCGTTGGTTCATGAGGGACGAGGATTAAACGCGGCATGGCCTGCGTCGAATTTTTGCGTAGGAGACTGTATGCCGCTAGCAGAACCCGTTCATCCGCTGAGTAAGTGCTTCCCGCAATTAAGATTGGGTGTTGCAATGTCGATTGTCCTGGGAAAAATTGGGCGTCTGCATTAATAGCGACCGCATGTTGATAAACCCGATCAAAGCGGGTATCTCCCGTGACTTGGATTTGGGCGTTTGACGGGCAGATTCGGCGAAACCGTTGGGCGTCACGGTCTGAGATGACGCAATGTAATGCAAGACACCGTTGCACGCACTTGAAAAAGGACCTGGCGCAGAGCGCCAGACGTTTGGACTTTGCGTGTAGTGTCCCTGCGATTAGAATAATTGGTATCCTATGTTTGGAAGCGCACCAGACGAGATTTGGCCAGATGTCGAACTTTGAAAAGATGAGGATAGACGGCTTAATAAGTTGAATGAGCCGTTTGGCGTTTCGGGCGGTATCAAGCGGAAAATAAGAAGCTGCATCGCAATGCGGATATTTTGCGACGTTGGGCTGAACCGAGGGGGAAAAGTAAGTTAAAACGATTCGAGTGTCATCTTTAATCGCTTCGATTAGCGGCTTGGCTTGCTCGAACTCTCCGACTGAGGTGAAATGAAACCAAGCGGTTTGGTCGAGTTCTCGTGCGGATTCCAACTGATTATTGAGAAACTTGAACACGTTTCGTCTGCCGGCTATCCCCTCACGAGTCTTTGCATTAAATCGAGCGGTTATGTGGAATCCGACGCATAGCGCGGGCACTACAACTGTGTTATAGAACGCTTTCCAGATTATAGCCATCGAATATGCGTTCCTGCACAATATGATGGTGGGCAGGGACGTAAAACGCAAAAATCTTGCGTTTTGCGCATTACGAACCCCATGTCGGTATCATTACCTACAACGCGGAGAGAATCTTATCTTTCAATGCACCTTTCGGCAACGCGCCGATAATCTGCTGTTTAATCTCCCCATCGCTGAACACGAGGAGCGTTGGGATGCTAAGCACACGATATTTCATTGCCGTCTCACGATTGTCATCGACGTTGAGTTTGCCGACTTTGAATTGGTCGGTATGTTCATCAGCAAGCTCTTCCAAGATTGGGCCAATCATTTTGCACGGTCCGCACCATTCCGCCCAAAAATCGACAACAATCGGCATATCAGAATTCAGAACAGTATTTTCAAAAGTATCATCGGTGATTTCTAAAACGTTTTCAGCCATAGGTTTTCTCCTGAAAAATTTCACTCAATTACGAAAGGTTTTGACGTATTCAACAAGTTATGGACATTAGCGTTTACATTACAATAACAACATGCAAAAATTCTCATCAATTATTGCCAATAGTACAACAAATATGATACCCTACAAAAAGGAGGAGTTAACATTTGCCGACCCGCATTCGGATTTAAGGCGGGAGCGAAGCGCCCACCTTCCTCTAGCTTCCCCTCAGTAAGGCGGAGAACCTCTGACGGGGCGCATGTCAACTCAGAGACCAGTGCACGGTGGCAGGGTGTTACGATGCTCATACGTTCCACATCAAACCTACAAATTAAATACATCCGGACGCTGTGCGAAAAACGGAAGGCGCGCAAATCCCACTATGAGTTCTTTGTAGAAGGAGTACGGGCAGTATCTGAAGCGTACACCCACGGTTGGAATGTAAAAAAACTGATTTTCTGCCCGTCGCTGGTTCGATCAGATTGGGCAAAGAAGATAGTTGCGAAATCCGATCCATTTATCCACTTACAAGTGACAGAAGATCTCCACAGCAAATTGTGCGACCGCAACGATCTTGAATTGATGGCGATTGTCTCACAAGTCGAGGATGACTTTGACCGCATCCCGATTCGATCGAATCTGCTTGTTATCGCAGTGGAAAATCCGCAGAATCGGGGAAATTTGGGGACAATCATCCGGTCCGCGGACGCCATGGGTGCCCACGGTGTGCTGATTATTGAACCTGCTGTCGATCTCTACGATCCCAAAACGGTTCGGGCAACGATGGGATCATTGTTTGCATTGCCTGTGATTCGCATCGACAGCCCCCGAATCTTCCAGAGTTGGCAGGAACATGTCCGTGCGACTCTTGGCGCACTACAAGTCGTTGGGACAAGCCCACATGCGGCAACGACAATCGACAAGGTCGACTTTACGGGACCAACCCTCCTTGTTGTTGGGAATGAACAATCTGGCATCACCGAACGGTTTGAAATGATGTGTGATGCGTTGATTTCTATCCCAATGTCAGGCTCGGCAGATTCCCTCAACAGTGCAATCGCCGCCTCAGTTGCGCTCTATGAAGCCAACCGTCAACGATTCGCACAAAAGCAGGATAATCATAACTGAAATTACTCAGTCATTTCACTCCACTGCGCGGAACCATCAATAGAGAGACTTAGAGCTTCTGTTTCAGCGCCTGTTTCTTCCTTTTGAGGCGGCGTTTCTGACGGTGATGGATGAGTGTTCTTCGCTGAACTCGTCCACTCTTACTGCGCCCCATTGAATCACCTCCTTAAAATCATTCATCAAGAATCCTTGCGAGATAACACACAGATTGACCACACAATTGTTCTATCTCTCGCATTGCAACTTCTAGTTGCGACTTCAGTGGACATTGGAGCAAGAGTCGATCCGCTGTGAGGGTGATATAACGCTGCTGAGTGGTATGCGCAAACTCCACTTGCTGTTCCGCATCCGCAACTAGCCGGTATCCATCTCCCATTTCAATCGTCTGACGCACCTTCCTCCAGTCAAAGTTTTTGTACAGCGCTTTTGCTGGTAATTCTTCTGGTGGAGGCGTCAAGGGACTATAAGCGGGCTCTTCCCCATCCACTGAATCATCTGCTAAGTCACTAGATTGTTGACAACCATTATCTAGGCTGTCTGAATCCTCCTCGTGTGCCGTGGAGCTCTGATGATCTTGTACTGCCTCCCCTTGACTGAACGTCAATAAGTCCGAGAGGACGCTTTGCACAACTTCGCGCTCATCCCCTTCAAGTTGAAATTGTATCGACATCCCTTCGAGCGTTCGTATACAGATCTTCAAGATGAGAGGATGAAGGCTAAGTGAATCTGGCTCAGCGAGATCAAAAAACAATCGAGTAACAAATGCAATTTCTGCTTTTTCGCTAGCTCCGATACGTTTCAGCCGGGTTTCACAAGCTTTAAGCGTTTGCGAAATTTGTTGGAGGAAATTGGGTGTAATCAGACAAGGCAGTGCTTCGTTTCGGAATTCTTCAGAAATCGCTTCCAGCGGATCTCCTTCTTGTGTCAATTCGGCATCGTCTTCATTTTGCTCAACGTTTGGAGAGCAGGAGAATAATAGTTCCCGTATGTTTTGACGCAGTAGATTTGTATCGAAGCTGATATTCTCAAATTCAGGCTCGTTAACCAGCAGCCCGCTATTCATAATTCTATCTTGTAACTGCTCCTCATCTGATTTTGCGCTCTGTAGTATCCGCTGTTTTCTGAGCGCTATTTGCCGCTGTCGGGATTTTCCGTCCTGTTTTCGTTTCGCTCGTTTATGTGCAATATTAAGATGCCGATTCTTTTTTCTTGCCATCTTGCACCTGGGTTGCCGCGATGTCAGGGGAAGATTGTTCCGAACAGATGCGTTGAACGCAGGAAAGTATACAAAAAGAAAACGAATTTGTCAACAGCAGGATCTCTAACTCAAGGCAAGAAATCTTGGGTTTGAACCATAAATTCGGAAGATTTTTAACCTCTTTGAGTCACTCTAATCTATCGTGCAGAGATTCCGTACAGAATCGTTTGAACTTTCGCATTGAGCGGGAAGATTAAATCTTCGTCGAAAATACCCTCTGTCCGTATTTGCGTACTCGTTCTAGTGCCTGGGACTGAGTGCTTTTGCAAAGACCTGGTCAACCCGATCGACAAACACGAAGTCAAGTCCTTCTTTTGCGTCATCGGGAATTTCTGCCAGATCCTTCTCATTGCGCTGCGGGATAATAAAGGTCTTGATTCCTGCCTGTTTTGCCGCGAGGATCTTTTCCTTCACTCCGCCAATCGGCAACACACGTCCTCTCAACGTAATTTCTCCTGTCATTGCGATCTCAGGGTTAACGCTTTGACCGGTGGCAAGGGAAGTAAGCGCTGTCGCAATCGTGATGCCGGCAGACGGTCCATCCTTCGGGATGGCGCCCGCTGGCACGTGAATGTGGATGTCATTCGTTCTAAAAAAATCCGGGTTAAATCCTAATTCGTCTGCTTTGGATCTGACGTAACTCAACGCCGCCTGAGCGGATTCCTGCATCACTTCGCTGAGATGACCTGTCAAGTGGAGTTTGCTCTCACCGCTCATACTTGTCGCTTCAACAAATAAAATTTCTCCACCAAAAGCGGTAACCGACATTCCCGTTGCAACGCCCACCTCTTCCTCTTGTTCAGCGACTTCAGAGTAGAATTTGATTGGTCCGAGGTAATTTGAAATCTCGGCTGAAGTGACGTGCGTTGATTCGGTTCTGCCTTCGGCAATCTTGCGAGCGGATTTTCGGCAGATTGCTCCTAATTCCCTTTCAAGGTTGCGCACACCCGCCTCACGTGTATATGCTTCAATCACCGTGTGAATCGCGTCGTCCGAAATCGAGAGTAGATTGCCGCTGATACCGTGAGCTTCCAGTTGCCGTGGAATAAGGTACTGTTTGGCAATTCCTGTTTTTTCATTTGTAGTATAACCGGGCAATTCCAGGACTTCCATGCGATCCCGCAAGGGCGGTGGGATTGTGTGAAGCTGGTTTGCGGTTGTGATGAACATCACCTTTGACAGGTCAAAGGGGGTGTCTATGTAATTATCCACAAAGGTATTATTCTGCTCTGGGTCAAGCACTTCAAGGAATGCTGCAGCGGGATCGCCTCGGAAATCTGATCCGAGCTTATCGATTTCATCTAACATAAAAACGGGGTTATTGGATTCTGCCTGACGTAACCCCTTAATAATGCGTCCCGGCATTGATCCGATGTACGTCCTGCGATGTCCCCGAATCTCCGCCTCATCATGAAGCCCTCCCAGTGAGATGCGCACAAATTTTCTGCCCATGGTTCTAGCGATTGATTTGCCCAATGAAGTCTTTCCAACTCCCGGTGGACCAACGAAGCAAAGGATAGGACCTTTCATATCTTGCTTGAGCATGCGCACAGCTAGATATTCCAGAATGCGGTCCTTGACTTTTACCAGATTGTAGTGATCCTCGTCAAGAACCTGCTGAGCGTGAGCGATAGTGAGTTCATCTTCGGCGCTTATAGCCCATGGGAGATTGACGAGCCAGTCTAGATAATTTCGGGAAACCGTCGATTCAGGGGATGAGGCGTGCATTTTGGACAAGCGATTGAGTTCCTTTTCTGCTATTTTACGCGCTTTTTCAGGTATATTTGCTGCTTCGATTTCCCCTCGAATCTCCTCTACTTCTAGCAACAATTCGTCGGCTTCGCCCAACTCCGTCTGGATCGCTTTCAATTGTTCTCGAAGGAAGTATTCCCGCTGTCCTTTGTTGATCACTGCTTCGGCGTCCGATTGAATCTTACTTTCTAGTTCAGTGAGGTCTAACTCCTTGGTTAGTATAACAATAAGCCGACTTAGCCGATCTTTGATAGGAATTGTTTCCAACAGCACCTGTTTGTCATCGGGCTTGAGATCTAGTACGGAGGTGATATAATCCGCAAGTCGTCCCAAATCGTCTAGATTATCAGCGATGATTCCTAATTCTTCCTGATACCTTGACGAAAGCTTGACGATTTTTTGAAAAAGCTCAACTGCAGTTCGCTTGAGAGCTTCTATCTCAATCGTGGCTTCCTCTTTTTCATCTGGCTCAATGATTCGAGGCCGCACTCTGACATACGGTTCTGTTTGGATAACCTCTTCGATTTGGACCCTTGCACGTCCCTGCGCGAGAATTAAGACATTCTCATCATCCGTCCGATATTTTATAATATGGATTAATGCTCCAACCGGAGCAAAATCTTCAACCGTCGGCGTTTCGGTTTCGGTCAGTCGCTTGAAGACACAAATACTCCGGGAGGTGTTGATCATCGCATCATCGACAGCCGCTGTGACTGTCTTTCCCGATAGCGCGAGATGATGGGGGGAAAAGGGCGGAACGGGAGGCATGTAAGGGAAAATGACGAGATCATTAACAATAAGAATAGGTAGTTCTTTTGGGATCTCCACATCATTTTTCTGTTCATCCAGGAGTTCATTCACCATGATCTGTCTCCTTTCGCTCCCCTTCGTTTTCTATCTCTTCTTCGGCGTGAAGAGCGATTTCTTTCGGTTGGTCGCGCTTGACTTTGGGAATGTCAATCTCAAGGAAACCACCGTGGTATCTGGCTTGAGGTTTAACATCTTCCGCTAGAACATCTGGCAACGCGATAGATCGCTCAAACGGTCCATAGTTTAATTCGGCTTGATGATAATGTTGTTTTTTAAGAGCGGTCCTATCTTGTCGATTTCCGCTAACTGTCAAGATATTTCGATCCAGATGAAATTGAACGTCCTCTTCAGGCTTGAGACCCGCAACCTCAATCTTGATAACAAAGCTATTAACTGTTTCGTAAATGTCCATCGGAGGCCGCCAGAGTGTGGGTTCTGGTGTTAGATTTTGAGAAGGTTTTGTAAAGGAATCCAAGTGGCGATCAAGTTCGTTCTGCATTTCAAAAAACCCGGCGATCAATTCACTGGGATTTGATTTCACTGTCTTTCTCTCCTGTGGTGAGTTGATGATTAACTTGGCGTTTAGGGACCGCCCATTTCGATGTCGTCAACGACGATTATTGATATGTCTTCTACACTTGCTGCGTCGGAGAAGCCCCATCGCCGCATATTTGAGCTAAAGAAGAATCTAATGGTGTCTAATCAGCCAGCTAATCGTCCAAGCCTACTCCATCTTTGAGTTTCATGCCGAGAGCGATTAAATCATCCGCCAAAGTAACACGACTAATTTTATTTTCATCCAGCGTGTCCGTCTCAGTGATTAACTCATTCCTGAGTGTGTCGCAGTTTCGTCGTATTTGGTCGCGCAATTCACCAATTTGGGCTGCGTGCGTGTCGCCGAGTTTATCAATTTTCCCTTGCAGTTCTTGTGACAGCGTGTCAGCCATTATAGAAATTTTACGGGAATCCGCCATTACTTCGCTAACAAGTTGATTAATCTGCTCATTGATTTGGTTTTCAAACTCTCTTAACTCTTTACGGAGATCTGCGTCAATTTCATCAATTCTGTGGTTTAATTTTGTTTCGACATCCAGAGAAAGTTCCTTAAATAATTGATGGAGATGCTCTAATTCACTCTCAATCATACGGAAACGCTTTTCATCCTCACGAAGTTTAGGTCCGAGGATTACTTCGCGGATAGTATCTGCCGTTTCCGCTGGGGGTGATGTCTCACGGGTTGGTGAAGGCGCAATGGTGGCTTTTTCATCTTCATGTTCACCAGAGTCTAGCGTCGGATGATCAGGGTCGATTATATTCATCGGGTTCTCCTTATCGGGAAGATCGATCAATCAAACTATCGGACGTCACTACCATTGGAGGTTGTAATTTGGTTTGCAGTTGGTACAAAATCAGTCGTATTTTAATCTGTGACGCATTATCTGAGCGATTGTACTGACATATTCTATCAAAAGCGGTCAACGAATGTCAAAAAAATCAGGTTGAGTATGGCATGCCTGCCTCATTTAAGGGCGATTACGGATAGTTATACAGGTTTTCGTCGTCATTATGGGACGCTTGGGGAACAGATTGATTCTGCTGGAATTCACGGAGAATGCAATCGATGATTTCTTTGTTGTATGCTTGGGCGTTAATTCGATTCTGATTGGCTTCCCACGCCATTTGCGCGGCAGCTTCAAAATATTCAGCATGCTTATAAGCATCAAGGATATCAGTACCACGTGAGAAAGTCCCGTGTCCAACCCAGCAGAGGATATAACGCATTTCATGCCGCTGATTCGACGAAAAATCTTCCGACTTAAAGAGACGCAAATTCTCATAAGAAAGTTCAGGTATCCCAGGCGCCTTCTCCTGCACGAAACCGATTCCGCCAGATTTTTCATATATGATTGGCGTTTCTGGTTCGTAACCTCTCAAGAAATCGTAGAATCGTGATGGGCTTCCATACTCACTGCGAGAAATCAAGTTCAAAAACTTCGGCTGCAAATGGACTAGCGCCTTGAACCCGTGATCTTCTAGCTGATCGAATATTAGCAGATAGTGAAACAGTTCGCTGGTTGGTCGAGGCGGCGTTGTCTGTCCTTCGTCCAATACCGATGCTGGCGGTGTACCATATCTCATTCGGTAATGGCGGCCATCGTCATCGACTTCCACAATTGTCAAATTGAGAGCTGGATGTTCCACTGCGATTGCATCTAACCTTGAACCGGACTTGGTTATGAGCACACGTCGCCCCGCTAACCGTTTTACCGTAATCGCTGCCGGCAAGGCGTAACGCGGGGATTGGTCGCGTGGAAGCAGACAGCTTGCATCAACTACTTCAGAAAGTAAAGAACCCATGTTGCCGGCTGTCCCCCACAGGAAACCGCGGGCATGCGCATGACTTCCCATCCACCCCATTTGTCCAACGAGAACCCCCAGTTCGCTGTCGGACGAAATCGGCTGAAGAGATGCTTGATATCCGCGTTTACGCCACTGCCGGTAGCGGTAACTCCTCGGTGGAGGTGGAAGTAAATCATTGGTTAGGTAAGGGTTTGATGACGTTATTCCACGCATCGTTTTCTCTCCTTGCAGCAAGATTAGATTGTTCCGTTTGGGATGGAGAATATATCACACTTGCCAAAGTTTATCAACCATTTTCTGTAATCTATTTTTATCTCCAGAAACCTTCTCTCTTGAGTAAAGCACATCTAAAGTGCTATAATCAGATGTTCGAAGTTTACAGTCGAGTTTTGTAGATTTAGATCCACGATGCTGTGGTGTTTCGATTCTCGAAACCGATAGCATTGAGATTTATGCTTTGTCTCACGAATGACATATAAAAAAAGAAATTCAACCGGAGGAATAGATGGACACAAGAATTGAGAAAGACAGTATGGGTGAAATCGAAGTTCTCGTAGATTGCTATTGGGGGGCGCAGACTCAAAGATCAACCCAGAATTTTAAGATTGGCGGTGAGCGCTTCCCACGTGAGATGATCTGGGCGGTCGGAATCGTGAAGATGTCTGTAACCGAGGTGAATGCCGCACTAGGGCTGCTGGATCACGATAAAGCGGACGTTATTATGAAAGCCGCTCAGGAAGTGATTGATGGCCTTCTCGATGATCATTTTCCGCTAGTGGTCTGGCAGACCGGCAGCGGAACGCAGACTAACATGAACGCCAATGAGGTCATTGCTAATCGTGCTATTGAGATGCTAGGTGGCGTTTTGGGGAGTAAAGAGCCCATTCACCCTAACGATCACGTCAACAAGTCTCAATCCACCAATGACTCGTTTCCGACTGCCATTCATGTGGCTATCGCTGACCGAATTCACCACCACCTTATTCCGGCAGTGACCTCCTTACGCGACGCGCTCACCGAAAAAGCTGTAGCGTTCAAAGACATCGTGAAAATTGGACGTACGCACTTGCAAGATGCGACACCGTTGACATTAGGTCAAGAGTTTTCCGGGTACGCAACACAATTGACCAATGCCCTTCGAGCTATCGATCATTGTCTCCCTCACCTTTATGAATTGCCGATTGGAGGCACGGCTGTCGGAACTGGGTTGAACAGCCATCCTGAATATGCGGAAAAAGCTGCAGCGGCGATAGCTAGACGAACATGCTTTCCATTCGTGTCGGCGCCCAATAAGTTTGAAGCCCTCGGTGCACGAGATGCCGTTGTCGAAGTAAGCGGTGCGTGCAAAACATTGGCATGCTCACTCAATAAAATTGCAAACGACATTCGCTGGCTTGGGAGCGGCCCACGTTGTGGCATTGGAGAAATTTCCTTGCCAGAAAACGAGCCGGGGAGTTCCATCATGCCGGGGAAAGTCAATCCAACGCAATGCGAAGCTATGACGATGGTTTGCGCCCAGGTTATCGGGAATGATACGACAATCGCACTTGCCGGTGCTTCTGGCAATTTTGAACTTAATGTGTTTATGCCCGTCATCGCCTTTAACGCGCTGCAATCGATTCGTCTCCTAGGAGACGCCTGCGACTCGTTCACTCAAAATTGCATCCTTGACATTCGCCCAAACGGAGAGAAAATCACCCAGTATCTGAACGACTCCCTGATGCTAGTGACGGCGCTGGCTCCAAGCATCGGTTATGACAACGCTGCTTTGGTAGCGAAAAAAGCCCACACGGAAGACAAGACACTGCTGCAAGTTGCCCTTGAACTGAATTTGTTGACTGAGGAGGAATTCGATCGGGTTGTCGTTCCCAGCAAGATGATTGGGCCAAACGTGAAAGCGGATTAGTTATACGCTGAAAAGATGAAACATCAAACCCCAAACCCTTTGCACGAATTGAGTATTTTTTTGACGTAACGGACAATAAATTATGCCGCCTATTGATAAACTGATTGCTGACTTTGATGGAACGGTGTCTGAGGTAGATACCCTTGGTTTGTTGGTTCAGACCGCCACAAAACATAGGACAATTGCCGGCGAAGCGGGTGCACAAGCATCGTTCTTTGAGTGGCGAGAAACGGTGGAGTGGTACTCACAGCAATGTGACCGCATTGCCGGTGAATGGCTTGTCAGTGATCACGAGGAAACGACGCACGCTCAGAACATTCCAAGGTCTACTCCGGACCCGGCAGGTCTCCAGGGTTTTCTCGACGACTTTGAGGTTCTGGAATATAGCTCTACCCGCAGAGTAATGGAAAGAAGGTTTCTGTCGGGGCTCACACGGGAGGCGCTTAGAGCGCTTGGTCGGAGCGTTCAAAAGAGACCGGGAGTTTCCAAGGTAATGGAGGAGATGCGTACAATTGGTGTAAAGATTGAAATTCTCTCCGCCAATTGGTCAAAGGCATTCATTGAAGGAGCGACGGAAGGGTTGTGCGATCAGATTACCACCAATTGTTTGGAGTTCGACAAATCGGGGCGTTCAACGGGGGAGATTCATCTGCGCGTTATCTCTGCACAAGATAAGTTGAGACACTTTTTAAGGCGAAAATGCGAGTGCTGTCCTGCTGACGCCACGCAGGGTATGACGGAACAACAGGGTACGCTGGGAACGCGGGCAGGACGGACATTATACATTGGTGATTCCGTTACGGATTTACTCGCCATTTTGGAGGCGGACTTTGGCGTGCTGATTGGCACCAAGCAAACCGCTGTGCAAACCATCAAGGGGTTTGGCATTCCCACACGGACGATTACCGACCAGGATAGGATTGATTCAATTCGTCACGATGAGCGTACTGTCTTGCGTGTGGATTCATGGGAGACACTAGGGCACTTTCTGAAAAATGAAACGTCATACGCGAAATAAGGGCGAACTGCCACGGAATAGCCAAGCGTCATTTACTTCCCTCGTTGTAAGACCAGCATACACGTTCCATAAGCGCCTCTGTTTCATGTCGCAATACCACCGTTTTTCATGTGACACCACTATCAGATTTTGGTACAATAGTCGATGAAGATTCTCGGAGCTGAATCGACTCAAAATTGAATACTTACAGCGATTTGGTCGGTCGCTCCCAAGTACAATGTTAGTTTTAGCTTGACGTCGTACGCGACAAAGATGCACAAGTGTGGATGAAGGAGGGAAATTCAGTATGCTCAGTGTCGAAGAAGCGCGTCAACGGATATTGGACTCAATCCTCGTTTTGCCTCCGGAAAAACGCGGGGTTTTGGACAGCCTCGGATATGTCCTGGCGGAAGACGTGTACGCCGTGGAAAATATACCGCCTTTTCGAAATTCGGCGATGGACGGCTACGCTGTGGTTGCTGAAGATACACAGGCCGCATTTAAGGATTGCCCAATTCAACTGTCGATAGTCGAATCCATACCCGCTGGCTATGCTCCAACCAAGGGCGTTACGCATGGACAGGCTGCCCGGATTATGACCGGCGCCATGATGCCTAAAGGGGCAGATGCCGTTGTAATGGTAGAGGATACGCAATCAGAAATGAATCAGGTTAGGGTCTTTGATAGCGTAGAAAAAGATGAGAATGTACGCTTCGCGGGTGAAAGCGTGAAGCAAGGAGATCTCGTCATGGCGAAAGGGAAGCGCATCCGTCCGCCGGAAATCTCCATGCTTGCTTCGCTGAACCGATCGGAGGTCGGGGTATATCGACGCCCGAAAGTTGCCGCTATTTCGACAGGGAATGAGTTAACTCCTCTTGGTGAACCGTTGAAGCCGGGTAAGATTAGGGATAGCAATCGCTACGGCATCTGTGCCCAGATTCAAGAAGCGGAGTGCTACCCAATCGATATGGGGATTGCTATTGACGATGAGATGGAGTTGGAACGCAAATTCCGCGATGCGGTGAATCAAGCCGATGCCATCGTCACTAGCGGCGGGGTGTCCGTCGGCGATCACGACTGTGTGAGAACGGTCCTCGCCCGGATGGGCGAGATTAATTTCTGGCGAGTTGCGATGAAGCCGGGCAAACCTCAGGCGTATGGATTCATTGGCGGCGTGCCAATCTTCGGATTGCCGGGGAACCCGGTTTCCTCGCTTGTGGTATTTGAGCTATTTGTCCGTCCGGCACTTCTCAAAATGGCGGGGCATACCGAACTATTTCGTCGAACCTTCCAAGCCATTTTAGAAGATGACGTGGTCAATAGGGATGGACGCGTGAACTATATGCGGGCAATCATTACATCACGGAACGATGAATATTATGCCAAAATAACAGGATCACAAGGCTCGGGCATTCTCTACTCGCTTGTTCTAGCAAATGGCTTTATCATTATTCCGGCGGGCGCAACAATCAAAGCGGGTGAAGCAGTCGAGGCACAGTTGCTGAAGAACTGACGGTTAACCAAAGCTAAGCGGCATCGAGGTTTAACTGTGCAGAGCGACGCCGCTCCTGCTATCAATCGACCTCATTCCAACATCAACTGTTGGATAAATAATGATTTGTGCTTTCGATTCCTAATATCTAATACCCACTGGGTGATTACTAATGAACTCGCATCAATGAATTGATGTTTTCATAATGGAGACTGAGGGAGATTGATGTAGCCAACCCGATGAAAGGAAGGAGAAAACGTGCGTGGTACGTCAAGTGTTTGTCGACATTGATACGCAACATGATTTTATTAGTGCGGATGGTGCACTTTCAGTGCCTGGAGCAGAGAATATTCGAGGAAATTTGCGGGCGTTGACCAACTTCGCCATTAAGAATGGGGTGAAAATCATCGCTTCCGCGGATGCACATACGCCTGACGATAGAGAGTTCGAAATCTTCCCGCCACACTGTGTACAAGGCACCCCAGGTCAGAAAAAAATTGAGGAAACGTGCGTTGCGGATACGCTGGTCATTGAAAACAGCGCTCCAGAAATTCATCCACACGAAGTGGTTAGCGGGGCAGATCAGATCTTGCTAGAGAAACAGACATACGATGTTTTCACGAATCCGAACGCAGCGGAGGTTGTCAAGTCTGCAAATGCAGATGAACATATTGTCTACGGCGTTGCTACGGACTACTGTGTCAAAGCCGCGGTGTTCGGGTTGCTTGATCGAGGGCATCAAGTTATCGTTGTCGAAGATGCAATTGCGGCGGTGGACGAGAAAGCGGGGAACGACGCCGTTGCCATGATGAAGGGGCAAGGGGCAATTTTCAAGAAGACCCCTGATGTTATCGGCGGGGGTAATTCGACATAGTGAGAGAATCTCATGGGCCTTGGTAAGAAAACAGGTTTTGTGTACCATTCCGATTGCCTTAAACACAACACTGGACACGGGCACCCTGAGCGTCCGGATCGACTGAAGGCTTGTATTCAAGCCCTTCAGGCGTCGGATTTCTGGGCGGATTTAGTACAGATCGAGCCAGTGCCGGCGACGATCAATCAGATTTGCTATGCGCATACGAGACCGTACGTTGACCGGGTCAAACGCCATTGCGAGCGGAGCGTTCCCCTCGCTTACGATACCCCCGTCTCAACTGCTTCATTTAATGTTGCCCTGCTCTCCGCGGGCAGTGTGCTCGCGGCGGCTGACGCCGTAATGACGGGTAAAGTTAGCAATGCTTTCGCCCTTGTTCGCCCGCCCGGTCATCACGCTACATCGGATAGAGGGATGGGGTTTTGCCTGTTCAATAATGTTGCCGTTGCGACTAGATTTTTGCAACGGGAGCACCATATTGGCAAAGTCGCGATCGTGGATTGGGATGTGCATCACGGCAACGGAACCCAGGACATTTTCTACGAGGATGAATCGGTTTTTTACTTCTCCATCCACGAATTCCCGCTCTACCCCGGCTCAGGATTAGCTACCGAGACCGGTTCCGGCAAAGGGATCGGCACGACCTTAAACGCGCCGATGCTAGCTGAAAGTGAGGCAATCGATTATATCGAGGTGTTCAAAAACTTGCTCAAACCTGCGTTGCTCAATTTCTCGCCGGATTTCTTGATAATTTCGGCTGGATTTGATGCGCATTGCCTGGACCTGTTGGCGTCAATCAACATGACCGCGCCGGGATTTGCAGTCTTGACCGAAATCGTTGTAGAAACAGCGGCACAGTGTTGTGAAGGTCGGCTTGTGTCGGCGTTAGAAGGGGGGTACAGTTTAGAGGGGCTGTCAGAATCAGTGGTCGCTCATATCGGGCGGTTACTAAAGAATTAAAAAAGCCCTCGAAACGTTCTAAACACACCGAAGGTCTCATCTAAATGCCCAGTTCACTCTTTTTCCCATATGAATTTTGACATCAATTGTGTTTCTGAGTGTTGTTATGAAAGAGTTTGGAACCTGTCCCTTATCCTCACAGAGGGATTGCTTCAGTTATCTTGAATAAAATTTAAAACTGTGCATCGCCATCCATTAAAATCTGTCGGTTTCCCACAAGAACAGTTCGCCTTGCGGAAAAAGAACAGCAAGCAGCCCAATTTCACTTTCGTTGAATGCCAAGCCGTTGGAGAACGCGACATGTCGCGCTGTCATATTGCCGAACAACAGATTTAGCAGTTGTGTTTGGCTGACAGGGAAATCGATTGTTGGAACCTCGGCATCTCCTGATACCTCGATTTTTCCTCTCTTGACGATTAGCGTTTGCTTATCGGATTCATAGCGAATATGAATCGCTCCCTCCCATCTGGAAAAGTCGGATGAGTTTAGCCTTGTTTCAAAGGTCGGCAACATCTTGGTCAGCAAAGATTCGAGGTTGATAATCCGAAGCATTGTATAATAACGTTCAAGGCGCTCCACAGTGCAGCCGATAGCTTTAAACAACTCACAACATTCGGACGGGACAATCGCCTCAATTTCATTAACTCCCTCAACTTTCGCTTGAACGAAGAAGCGGCGGAATAACTCAATAATCGCGCTTTCATGATTGGGAAGATAACCCAACTCGCGGATTAACCACCGGCTGCCCTTAAGATAAGCAATTATTTCTCCATCCTGCTTGCCAGTCCAAAAGAGCGATGGCTCGCATTCTCGCCATTTGGGTCGGTTGTTCCAGTATTCCATAGATCTGACAATCGTTCCTGTACGTGTGGCATTGAAGCAATCGTAAATTTCCCGCAGCGCCCGTCCATCCTGCTCAGGGTCGCATTGCTGTATGATTGTGTCGGACGTATTTTCAAGCCTTTCAGGTAATGTCAAGCGCGTTCTGTACGTGGGATACATCACCCAACCCGCTTTTGCGTAATGCGATTGGATGTCCGTAAAGAGAATTGAGAGATCGTAGCCTGCCGCACGCATATACTGAACGCTATCTCGAAGCACATTCGATGAGTACCCGGCGCGGCGATATTTGTGGCGCGTGCCGACGCTCCCGACTCCGCCCATCTGCACAACACAGCCGCCAATTCGCATGGGACGGCTAAATATTTGCACGACGCTAACGACCTTTCCATCTAGAAAACAGGCGCGGGTGTTGTTTAAATCGAACCACGGGTCGTGTTTAACAATATTTGTGAAAGCGTGTTCCGATTCGTCGAATGCACGAATACTGCATTGAATCGAATCGTCAAGTTCGGTCGGGTTATGGGGAGGGCGGTATTGGATTTTCACCTTTTCCTACCTACATGAATCGCAACAATGCCAAGGGTCCTCTGATAGAATCGCACATCCGTCAGCCCACATCCCTCCATAATGGCTTTGAGCTGTTCACAATTTGGAAAGTGTATGACAGACTCCGGCAGATAGCCGTAGGCATCGTCTTTGTTCCTTGAAATCAGATTGCCGACAACGGGCAATATCTTTTTGAAGTACCAGAAATGGAGATTTCGAAAAACCGGTGTAGACGGCTGAGTAAACTCAAGAATTACAACACGCCCCCCTCTGACGGCAACCCGCGCCATCTCGCGGATGCCGAGTTCGAGATTGGCGACGTTGCGGATACCGAAACCAGCTGACACAACATCGAAGGTGTCGTCCGCAAAGGGCAGTCGGAGTGTATCTGCCTCAATAGCAACGAAATCGTGGGACCGTCCCTGCTTTTCTACTTTTTCTTTGCCGATCGCTAACATCTCGAAGCAGAAGTCTGTGCCGATTACCGGTCTACCATTATCGATTGCATCTGCGTAAGCAAGCGCGAGTTCACCGGTGCCTGTGCAAACGTCAAGCACGTTATTGCCCGGCGTAATCTCGCTGACGCGGGCGGTAAATCGTCGCCATGACCGATCACGACCCATGCTCAACAAGGTATTGAGGAAATCGTATCGCCTTGCGATTGCAGAGAAGATGTTATGGATGTAGGTTTCCTTTTCCATAATCAAGATGCCGATCAGTCGTATTGCTAATTGTTTCGTCGACCAAATTCTCGCAATCCGCGTTCGAATTAAAATCCGAGATTCATAGCGTTCTTAATGGTTTGTTCATTGGCGTCAACTGCAATCAAGTTCAAGCGGCACCGCCTGCTAGCTGCGATGAGGAGACGGGCACGGTGTGGATTGTAGGGTGGATACGCACCGAGTCGGCGGTGTGAGCTAGAACGTCTTAGAGACGGTGTTGAAACGGTGGTTGGCTATCAACTCAAGGGCGAATGCGGATTCTTCGCACACCTGAGAACGACAGATGATTCTTGTCCGGATGCATATTGTCACGAGAGTGACGACTGGATATCTGTTACAAATCGCTTCGTGAACTCGAGATTCTTCTTGGCAGAAGCGAAGGAGTCGACACCTGCAGGCGTTTCCAGCACGAACCATCCCTCATAATCAATCTCTTTGATTGCCTCGCTAGTAGCTTGGAAGTCCACCCGTCCCTCGCCGAGGTGTTGGGTATCCGTATCCTTCATGTGAACATAAACAATGTGCTTTGTTGTTAAGCTTCGGATTTCCCGGACGGCGTCGTAGCCCATACCTACGGCGTTGCCCACGTCGTAACAAAGGGCGACAGCATCCATGGCGACAGCTTCGAGCAGACGAAGTTGTTCCTCGCCACTCAGGGTACATTCGAGAGCGAGGGTGACGCCGGATTGAGCGGCAACCTCTCCTGTGCGTTTGAGCCCA
The DNA here is from genome assembly GCA_965198175.1 of Candidatus Poribacteria bacterium. Taxonomy (GTDB): domain Bacteria; phylum Poribacteria; class WGA-4E; order WGA-4E; family PCPOR2b; genus JAPPKS01. The sequence goes on along the minus strand of OZ240245.1, from coordinate 2,465,001 downwards.
TCCACAAGACGTGGTGCCACGGCATGCTCTGAAGAGAGGGTCGCCCCCTCGAAAAAGGGCAATACAATTACCTTGGCTCCCAACCGGGGTGCAACACGCGAGAGATAGTCTACGAAGCGTATTCCTTCAAGGCGCAGATCGTCATTGGGGTTCAAGAAGGTGCGCGGAATCAACGCCTGGGCTGTAAGGGCGGCGATACTACACCCTGACGAATCAATCAAATCTTGGACTTTTTTGATACCTGCCTCGCTGAACAGTAAATGGTCTTGATAGTCATCGCCGATACGGAACTCTAGCCCGTCAAAACCAAGTTCCTTTGCCTTTGTGAATGTGTCCTCAAAGGGAACAGGCAACATCGTATCACGGATGCCGATTTGCATAGGATTAATCCTTTCGTAACTGTTCAGGTCGACTTGTGCGTAATAACAGTCCTAACTTGTTTCCTAATCGACAGATCCCGGTTTCTTTGTTATTGAGAACCAGTGACGTTCCGAATCAAGACGCAATTTGTAGCGCTGTAGTCCGATTCTGATAATTCACACCTTTGATTCCAAGATTTGCATCACCTCGAACACAAAACCGTTGGGTGATCGGAAAAAGGCGATGCGGCGGGTTCCCAATCCGACACTGATCTGCCTCGGCTCGGATAGCGTTTCTGCACCTAGCTCCGTGATTTTTTCGTAAGCGTCGTCCAAGTCTTCAACTTCGAACACCGCATGGGTCAACCCCGGCATGAGTGGGTGGCTGAGCGCGTTTTCGAAGAGCGGTTCTGGCATCAGGGAGAACCGTGTTTCGCCGAACTCCAGCAGCGCAACCTCATATGCTTCACCATCTGGCTTTGAACGGGTTTCACGCACCAATACTCTGCCGCCCAATGCCTCGAGAAAGTCGACTTCCCGATTTAGGTCTTCAATTTTCACGCCAATATTCCAAAGGTTTGCCTCCATAGTTTGCCATCCTTGCAACCAAGAGTTGGCACTCATTCGCCCTCTGTACTCTGTACGGGTAGCGACCTCTATTTTTCAATCCGGCGGGAGAAAACCGCCGTCAGTCCTTCAAGCCGATTCTTCCTCGGTTCGTAGAAAGGTGCAATACGAACATCAACGAGAATAGCAACCGTTGAGGGAGTGGAAGATGTTGACCCGTCATACCATCGCGGGGTGTCTATATCAACAAAAGAAGAACTCCAGAGCCTTATGGTATCGATCATCGTATTCTAACAATGGTAGAAAAGAATGTCAATCGAAAAGCACTGCGGTGGTGACTGCCCTTCCAGGCGCAATAGGTGAAGGATTAGAATTGCCCCGATGGCGATCTGCCAACACCTACCTTGACCTGTGTTCCCTCCATCTGTTCCACGACGTGGCGGATGCAGTCGTCAACCGTTTTGAATTGGGGGTGCGAATATGATTCCAGGCTAAAACTCAAGTCATTCGCGCCAAACAGAAGCATATCTACCCCGGGTTTAGCTAGTTTTCGCGCATTGATGACGGCATTAACGGATTCAATCTGTAGGCAGAGAATGCCATTATTGTTCCACCATTCGGCGTATTCGAGACGGTCAGGATGTGCCTTTATGTCGTAGCCGGAGCTAGGTCCCCAACTCCTTTTTCCCACCTGTGGATAGTAGAACGCATCAATCGCTTCATCCACCGTCGATTCGTCCTCAACTTGCGGCACCACAATGGCGAGTGGGCCGAGATCGACGTAATTGCCAATGAGATAGGCGTGTCGTGTGTGTTTGATGCGGAACTGAACTGGTACACCCAAGTCTTCTGCTATAGCGCAAAACTTAACGAGTTTGTCTTCATCGAACGCTGAGTGCTGGCTGTCGACACCGATCAAATCGTAGGTGTCTTTACTGAGGATATCCTCCAGTTGCCCCTTTGAGGTATCCAGAGATGCGCCTCCTATGTTAATGGCTTCTCCGTTGTGCACGCGTTGTTTCAGTGATGCTTTTGACATAGCTTAAAATCTCCTTTACGTTGGCTTATACTATGTGATGGGTCGAAAAAACGTCAACCACTGTATTGAATCATCGTCCGTTTACAGTGGTTTATCGGATGATTCTGCGCAATCATAAAATGCGTCTCAGAAATTAGCGATAGGCACCGCCCGAATCATATGGTTTTCGCTGCTTGCACTGTGCAAATTGTAAAGCATCCATAACCATTTTACGCCTTTTTTACTATCTAATCAACAGAAATCGTTGCGTTTGTTTTCTCTCACGTTATTCACATCAATTTTGACGAACGTATTGTTGATTATTTGGTGGATTGCTTCAAAATGAAAGCGATAGCTGCCCAACAATCGACTTGCTCAACACTCATTCGTATGCTATCATTGATTGAAAATCGCGCTGTCCTTCTAAAGTGGTTAGTTTTACGACGTTGAGAAATGGACTCGCGAGACTTCTCACTGGGATTTGTCCAAAACCGATAACAGAAAGGACATTAAGAGATGGCTACCTTTTTACACACACGTATTCGAGTCAGCGACCTAGACCGATCGATCAGATGGTATTGCGATCACCTAGGTTTCGTTGTGAAAAGTCGAAGCGATAAATCGCCAGCGGGCAACCAAATTGTGCACCTGGAGCTGCCCGGTAACTTTCCTACTCTGGAGTTGACCTATTCGCCCGATTATGAACTCAACGTTCCGGAAGATTTGATGCACGTTGCCATTGGCGTGCCTGATCTCGTTGCTTGCTGCGACAAACTGGAAAAATCTGGTCTTGAGATTTGGCCCGACGGTTGGCGAAAGCAATTCACATCGGGTGGCATGAAAATGGCTTTCATTACTGATCCAGATGGTTATGAGGTTGAACTGCTGGAAGATATGGAGAAAATTATGGATGAGTTGAGCGCGTGAGCCAGTTCGCCATCCAATCTCATTACAGGGAGACTAACAGATGAAGCTGCTTTCGGTGAATGTTTCGAAACCTAAGGCAGTCTCCTACAACGTGAAAACGATACACACAGGAATATTTAAAGTGCCGGTGAAGGGACGTGTCGTCCTGCGGAAGTTGAACTTGGACGGTGATGGGCAAGCGGATTTGACGGTACACGGTGGCATCGACAAAACGGTCTACGCATACCCAATTGAGCATTACGAATACTGGCGGCGCGAACTTATTCGGGACGATTTAACCTACGGGCAGTTCGGTGAGAACTTCACTGTAGAAGGTATGCTGGAGGATGACGTCCATATCGGAGATGTTTTCCGGATAGGAACAGCACTGGTTGAAGTGTCCCAGCCGCGCGTGCCATGCTTTAAGCTTGGACTGAAGATGGGTATTCCGACATTTCCGAAACAGTTCTTGGCGAGCGAACGGTCGGGTTTCTACCTGCGTGTTTTAAAAGTGGGCGAGGTCGGCGCTGGCGATGTGATTGAACGGGTTAAGATTGGACTTAAGCGCCTAACAGTAAAGGCGGTACACCACTTGCTCTATTTCGACAGTAGTAATTTGGAAGGGATTCACGAGGTTTTAGGTGTCCCCGCGTTAGCAGAATGTTGGCGCGAATCTTTTGAGAAGGCGTTGGCAAAAGCGTCCAATCGCACGGAAGTCCTTTGAAGTGAAGGTAACTCAGAAAACATGTTGTTTCGATATGTTAGCAGAGTAGAGAGTGGAAAGCGCGGAATCTTCTCTCCACTCATCATTATCGTTTTTGGTTTTGTGCTATTCAACCTTACCAATCTTCGCGGCTTCTGGCGCCCGCGTCGGCAGGTTCTGCTCAGCTAATTGATCATCAGGAATATAGTTGGTGTAATCGGCAATCTGACCGTGCGTCAATGAGTAAACAGCGACGTTGGTCATAAATCGATACACTCCAGGAGAGTAGTGCACCGAACGTGTCGGTAGGCTTACTGCCTCCATCGCGCACATGTAATCACGGCGAACTACCAGCACCGAAAGTTTCGCACCAACGGAAATTCCTTCGAGAAAATTCCGTTTCGGCGCTCTCGTGCCAAACCAGAAGATGTCGAACCCAACCGGTGGTCCTCCTATCTCATAGAAGTTGTTATAGACCTCGTGGTCGTTAGGAATACGCTCAACCTGATATTCTGGCATCACATAGCGCATCTGGGCGAGGAATATACGAGTGAACCCCTGGTCCGCCGCGTTCACACCGCAATCGTCAAAGACAAGGACACCGCCTCTATCAACAAGATATCGGCGCAATCCCGCCGCTTCCGGTTCCGTAAATCTGCTGTTCAGCGTCGAACCAAAACCACCCTTCTGATCGAGTCCTTGGGAACGAACAAGCGCAGGGGCATGCCCTGTCATAAATGCCATTGGCGTTTTTTGTAAGGCAGCGTCCGTCAATTTCAGCGCACCGCCTTCAACATTCATGTCCGTCTTGATATTCGTTCGCTCATTCAGCCATTTGGTCAATGCATTCAGCGACGACGCATCCGCCCACCAGTCAGCGAGAGTATGGCGAATGCGGGCAAAGCGGAAGACACCTTGAATGTCAGGCCCTTTTCCGATGACTGTACCCCCAGGCTCACCCCTCGGTAGTGGCGGAACATCTGCATTGCCGAGCGTGATGCTATCAACTACATCCCGAAGTGCATCACGCGCAGCGCCAACCTGCTTCACCATCATTAAGCCCGGAGGACGTTGAAAACCAGCCTTCACCTGCACTATTCCGCCAGCAATCCCGCGTCCAATATTTGACGGGCTAGCGCTTGGAGCAGACGCAACAGGACTAGAAAATGCCAGTGCACCCGGTGCGTCAGAAACTGGCAAATCAGCGTCAGTTGTTACTTGCGGCAGCGAGGCATTCGGATTAACAACTTTGGGAACACTGCGCTTAATGGGTTCATCCAACCTGATGGGCCTGTTCGAGAATTCGAGCACGGTTTGCGGCTCGATGGTAGTCGTGCGAACAACGGCTGCGGTTGTGACTCTAGGCTGGACTTGAACCTGTACATTGACCACGGTGTCATCGGTAAGAATCGAAGGTTTAATCTGCTTAAAGGGCTGTTTACGTACTGTAGGTTTCGGTGGATCCGGTGGATTAAGTATTTGGGCACCGACTAAGTCTTTGAACTGCGGGGTTTGGGTGACTAGATAAACACCGAGAATCAACACAGCGACTCCGTGAATAATCAGCGACGTAATCAAGGCACTTGAGGTTTTCTTGGCACTCATTTTTTTCCTCCAAAATTCATAATGTCATCGTGTTGTGGTTGCTAAAATTCCTGAAAAACCCAGGCATCTCATCTAACATTTTACACGGGGTTATTTGCTACAATACGCAATTTATATGCCATAGTCACATCTCAATTAAAGATGTTACTTAAATCTTAAGTGCATATTGGAAATTGGATGAAAAATGTTCTGTTGTCTGTCCCGCTCCATTACTGTGTTTCGGTTGCCGATACGTCTGTTTTTTCGTTTCCCACGTGGCACCATAAAATTTGTTAGTTCATGAAACGAACTCGTTGTACCGCAAGCGAATACTGAAAAATTTTGCGCTAAACGGTTAAATTTCCTTATCGGGTTGCACCAAATGGTGCAAGATGCGTCCAAAGGAAAAAATGAAAACTATACGCTCTATTGAGGCAATACCTCTTTCTTTACGGCACAAATTATGCCCTACAGTCTAATAGTCACCTTCCATTTGGACTCAGAAAGCATGAGTATCAAGGCATCCGGACAGTTTCAATTTTTTTTTCAGTCTGGGGAAGTAGTGTTCAAAGCGGTATGGAAGGAAAAGACAAAAATGTGTCACTTGGTTGTAAGAGAGGGCGTCGGCGAGAGGAGGAGGTTGATACAACACGTAGGTTGGGTTGAACGGCACCCACGAAATATACCAAGCATCCCACTTGGATTGCGACAAGTTCAACCTTACTGAATCATGTACTTTGTAGTGCGGTCAAGTCTGCTTCTTGATGTTGAATATGAAGAAGTAAAGCATAAATGAATCTGCTATGCTTAGTAGTATTACCAAAGAAAGGCGTTTTCTTCGCATAATCGTTACCTCAGCCGACAGAGACAAGGGGTGGCAGTTTTTGGCGAATGAAATCTCAAATATGGAGGTTACTCACCGTTTAATTTCTTTGACCTTTCCCAAAGTGGTTTGCAGCTTGTTCTTGGGTGTTACGCTCCGCCAGACACGAGGCGTCTTCCAATCCGGCGAATGGGCATTGTTGAGAAAACGTGTGGCGCCTCCCCCGCTTAACCTAGTTACGTAAAGGTCTCCATCTCCGCGGCTAAATAGGAGGCTTTGCCCATCGGGCGACCACGAAAAACGTTCTTTTCTGTATTCGTATTGCTTCTTGGGAATGAATGTATCCCAAACGGGTAGGGGTTCTTGAGTCTTATCGCTATCGGGATCCACCAAGAAAATACCATATCGTACCGTGCGTAAGGACGACAGCGGGCGTACTGGCATAGCTGAAAAAACAATCGTCTGCCCAATGGGCGCCCAAGCGGCGTTGTCAAGACCAACTACCTTCGCATTTATTGAGTTGACCTCACGTGTATGCACATTAATTTTACGGATTTCTTGAAGAATCTCATCACCAGAGGCGTGATAGGTAAACAGGATTTTTCTGCCATCCGGAGACCAACTGATTTTTCTGATTACTCCATCTAATGTCTTAAACACCAATCGCTTATTCTGCCCATCCATATCAACTGTATAAATGCGTACAGCCCTAGTGAGGCGTTCGGGCCAATTCACAAAGGCAATCTTATCCCCTCGCGGCGACCATGCCGGAAATCTGTTGGAAAACAGGATATTTTCCAGCCTAATTTGACGATTCCCGTTGCTGTCCATCACACGGATTTCTCGCCTTCCAAGTACATCATCTCCAACCTTTCGCACAAAACAGATCGTGTCCCCTGTAGGAGACCAAGCCGGCATGGATTCGTCGGCTTCGCTGCGAGTCAAATTCACAAGCCCGCCGCCATCGGCGTTAATCCTGTGAATGTCAGCGTTGCCCGTTCTTTCAGAAACAAAAACAAGGTGTTTGCTGTCCGGGGACCAACTCGGTTGATAATCGTCAGACGAGGAGTGTGTAATTCGCAGAATCTGCAAGGAATTTCTATTGAATGTATAAATGTCGGTGTTATCGTCTCTCGTAGAAGTAAAGGCAATCTGCTTTAAATCGGGAGAAATGACTGGGTCATCATTGAATTCACCGTCTGTAATTAGGCTTTTTAAGCCGGTTCCGTCAGAGCTGACTTGCCAAATCTGCCTGGAGTGACGTGGCGCCCAGTCAATAACTTTGGAATGGAATGCTAATTTGGTTCCATCAGGCGACCATCTCGGGATACGGGTAAAATAAATGCTCTGCGTCAGTCTATGTTGGCGTCCTGTTCGGACATGCATCCAGTAAACTTGATGGACAGCACTAGCCTGATCAGACACGAAAGCGATTTTACTTCCGTCGGGCGACCAGTCAGGTTGGATATCGTCGCCCGAACTATTCGTCAGACGGGTGCGGTTTTCCCCATTTGTTTCGATGGTGTAGAGATTGAAAACTCCCTCTTTGTCCGATGCGAACGCAATCCTACTGCCATCAGGCGCCCAAGACGGATAAAGGTCACGACTTGGCGCAAACGTCACGCGGCGCTGCTTACGAGACCGTAGCTCGGTAACATAAATATCGTAGTTTCGTCCGAGTAGCGAGGTAAATGTCACCAGTTCTCCATCAAACGATAATGATGGTGTGAAATAGGTTCCCGTTGGCTCTTGTAATGTAAGCTTAGAAGTTTTGACTCGACCGCCTCTAGCCTTTCTGAGGTGTATTTGTTCAAGGTCTGCACCTTCGGACACAAACACCATTTGCTCTTGTTGCTTCTGAGCATCTGCGGGAAAAATACCGAAGTTCATCAGCAGCAACAAAATAACAAAATGTGTGACGACCTCAATTCTAGCCGACCGGTAACAATTTGGATTGTACCTAATTCGTTGGTTGATGGCATTTCCGTATTGTCATTATCGTCGAGCCTCCTTATGCTACACAATGCTGAGCAATAGCCAAACTCCTAAACAGACCAACAACACTCCGGTTCCTACCTTCACGGACATGAGATGCCCCTGTAACACACCACCCAACTGCATTGCAGTCGTGATCCAAAAGAGACAAGCCATGGCAGTTTTTGGCGAATGAAACCTCAAATAAGGAGGCTAATTACGGTTTATTTCTTTGACTTCTCCCCAGGTTGTTTGCAGCTTGTTTTTGGGTCTTACACCCCGCCGGACACGAGGCGTCTTCCAATCCGGTGAATGCGCATTTCTGAAAAAAAGTGTGACGCCTCCCCCGTTTAAATCAGCGACATAGAGGTTTCCATCTCCGCGTCTAAATAGAATGCTTTGCCCATCCGGCGACCACGAAAAATGCTGTTTTCTGTATTTTTGATCGGGAATGAACGTATCCCAAAGGGGTTCTTGATTTTTGCCGTTGGCGTCCATCAAAAAAATGCCATAGCGTAAGGTGCGCCGCAGGTTTACGGGATAAGCCGAAAAGACAATAGTCCCACCAAACGGTGCCCATGCTGCGCTGGTGATCCCAAATACCGCGAATTTAATTGAGGTAACCTCGCGCGTCCTCACATCAAGGATACGGATTTCTTGAATCCTGCCATCATAATAGACAAACAGCATTTTTTTGCCATCCCCAGACCAACTGATATTTTTAATTTCGACTGCTTCCGTTTCAAACAACAATTGCTTATTCTGCCCATCCGGATCAATTGTATAAATGTGATAAACCTTAGTATCCCGTTCGGGCTTATTCACAAAGGCAATCTTTTCCCCTTGCGGCGACCATGTCGGTGATGTGTTGTAAAATGGGCTATTATCCAGCCTCAATTGACGTTTCCCGTTGCTGTCCATAACGCGAATCTCGCGCTTTCCATGTACAATTCGCACGAAACAAATCGTATCCCCTATGGGAGACCAAGCCGGCCTATATTCGTCGGCTTCACTCTTGGTCAAATTAACAATCTCGCCGCCTTTGGCATTTATCCTGTAAATGTCAGGATTGCCCGTTCTTTCGGAAACAAAAACGAGGTGTTTACCATCCGATGACCAACTCGGTTGATAATCGAAAAATTTGTCACGAGTTAGACGGAGAACTCTCATGGACTCCGTATCCAAGGTATAAATGTCCAAGTTATCGTTTCTCGACGATGCAAACGCCATCTTCTCCCCGTCAGGTGAATAGGCGGGGTAAATATTGTATTCGCCATCTTTTATTAGGTTTTCCAATCCTCTTCCGTCAGCGCTGCCTTTCCAAATTTGCATTTTGTCGTCTGGTTTCGGCGTCCTGTCAACAACTGCGGTATGGAAGGCCACCTGTGTCCCATCAGGTGACCATCTCGGGTAATCGGTTCCCAAATCTATTTGAGTCAGTTTTCGTTGGCGTCCTGTTTTGACATCCATCCAGTAAATTTGATGAACTGCGCTTGCCTGATCAGACGCGAACGCGATTTTACGTCCGTCCGGAGACCAGTCGGGTTGGATATCGTCGCCCGAACTATTCGTCAAGCGCGATCGGTTTTCCCCATTTTCATCTACGGTGTAGAGATTGAAAATACCCCCTGGATCTGAAGCGAACACAATCCGACTTCCATCAGGCGCCCAAGACGGATAAAGGTCCCGACTTGCTGCAAATGTCACTTGACGCTGCTCGCGAGATTGTATATCCACAACAAAAATGTCATAGTCTCGACTTCGACCGTCTCCCGAGGCAAACGCAACCCGTTTTCCATCAAACGATAATGATGGTGCTTGATAGCGTCCTTCTAATGTAAGCTGTTTAACCAGACTGCCGTCAGCTTTTCGAACGTAAATTTTTTGAATATCTGCCTTGTCAGATATATACACAATCTGCTCTTGTGGCTTCTGGGAATTTGCCGGAAAGACAATGAAATTCATCAGGAGCAACAAAAGAACAGAATGTATTACGACCACAACTCTTGCCAGTAGGTAACAGTTCGCATCGTACGTTTTAGTTGGTTGATAGGATTTCCGTATTATCATTATCGTCGAGCCTCCCCATTCTATACAATGCTAAGCAATAGCCAAACTCCTAAACCGAGCAACAACACTCCGGTTCCTAACTTCACGGACATGAGATGCCGCTGTAATGCGCCACCCAACTGCATCGAAGTCGTGCCCCAATACACGAATCCGAATACAATCAGCAGAGGGGTAATAAACATCAAGTTATACAAAATCAGGTAGGGCAACGCGTTTACGCGCATGCCCTCGACACCCATGACGAAGGTAATCGTCGGCAAGTAGACTTGCCCGGTGCAGACTAGCTCTAGAGCAGAAATTGCGAACCCGATGACCAACGCGCCGATGATGATGCTTGAGGTACGCGTCTGTTCGCGGATGACTTTGTGGATACGCTGCTTCAGTGACTTAGGCAACTGCAGCGTAATCTCCTTTACCTTGCCCTGTTTCGCTTTGATAGCGTCGTACAGGCTGAAGAACGCCAGCGTGAACGTCCCAATCGCGGCAACTAGGTAGAGGCACTTGGCAACCACCGAGAACTCGTTGAGGAACGAGAGAAACTTAAGTAATCCCACCCCCAACAGCAGGTACGCCACAAACACCGCTGCGGCGAATGCGCCACCGGCGACGAGCATCTCTTTGCGTGAACGTCCGACGAGAGAAAGATAGGAGATGAAGAAAACAATCGTGGCAAAGGCGCACGGGTTAATTCCGTCGAGCAACCCCGCACCTGCGACGGTCAATGTCCCGAAAGCGCTAAAGCGTTCGACGATATCGGATTCCGCTTCAACTGTCCTAGCTTCTGCCTCGGATAGCCGCGAGGCAACCCCTGTTGTGAGGTATTTCCCGACAATTTCTTCTAATTCAGCCTCACCAAGTTCACCCAGTAGATACGCATCCCCGATAAACACCGCCGGTGTGGTGAGCCGTTTGATTTCAGGAACGTTGTAGAGCGCGCCCATCGCCTCAAGCAGTTGTTGGTCGGCTTTGGCGTATCGTTTTTCAACTACAATCTGCGGGTATTCGGTTTTGAGGCGTTTCAAAATCTCACTAGCTCTAACACACTTTTGGCAGCCTCGCTTGTGGAAGTAGGTGATATGGACGGCACGGTCATCATGTACACTCCCATGATCGCTAAATTCGACATCTTCGGAGAGCGAATCATAGAGCGCCAACAGGGTTTCAAGGTCAGCGTCAGGTACAATTCCTTCTGAGACCGCAACGCGCTGATTTTTCCGCGACACTACTTTATGACGATTGGCGTCAAGGCCAATCTCCAGAACCCCGACCGCTTCTCCTTTAGCGGGATTGGTCACAATTGTCGTATCTCTCACGACAATCGGTGCATCTGAAGATGTTTCCGAAGGTTGATTCTGGGCGAGGACGAGAACGGATAGCCATGGGAACGCTTCTGCAAGTTTGCGCGCTTCCGCCTCTGACCCGTGAAAAACTCCCACGACAACATCACTTTTCCCCGTGATTTCTTCCCCCAAAGCCTCCAGTGCTTCCGCTGGATGCGTGAGCGGTACACCCGGATTGAAGGCGCAAATCTCGGTTTCATAAGACTTCGATATCAGACCAACCACGGCAATATTTGTCTTCGCGATTTCGACGACCTCAAACGGGCGCGGGAACCGCGCCCCTACGATATTCGTGCAAACAACCGGCAGATCCGGATGGTTGGCGTAAAGGGCGGAGAGCGAATCAATGGGGAAACACAAATCACCCGGTCCGAGACAGAGTGCATCGTAATGCATGGTGCTCAAGGCTTCGAGCGCGATTTGGCAGACGAGTTCGTTGTTCGGGTTGGTCGGGTCAAGGATGTTTCCGGTGTGCAGATTCAGTGGGGCGGGGTGTTTTTCACGCAAGGAGTTGATTACGGTGTGGCGTCGAGAAAGCCCGCCGACCTGTTCGGTGCCACAGCCGTGGAGTCCAAGCTGTCCACCTTCCTCACCGGCGTAGATGAGTGTAAAAGCGTTGGCGGCATCCGAAGTGGCTTGTGTAAACGAGAACAAGCAACCAAGCAAAACGAAGCAAATGACGCTAAGTGAGATGCACGTGACCCCAAAATTCATCAACGCCGCCTCCTTTGAAGTGAATCCCCGCGTTCCAAATTAAGTTTCTATGACCATAGTTTGAGCAATTTCTATGCCAAAGCCAAAATCACGCCTCAATTTGGACTCGGAAACCCAGATGTATCAAGGGATACAGGCAGATTAAATTTTTTTCAGTCTGGGATGGCAGCGTTCAAGTGGTATGAAAGGAAAAGCAACATTTGTTGACAAGGATTCAGAGATTTTATGCTCGGAAATCCCCTGAACCCTTACCAAATCAGGTGTTCAGGCGATGTCAACAAATGTGGCTCAAAAAGCAACAAATGTGGCTCTTCATTTGAAGGGAGGAGAGGCTTGATACAGATTGGAAAGAGAGGTTGGAAAAGGTGAACGACCCTTCACACATCGTCAGGCGTTCGGTTGCGGATTAGACGGTTGTTCAACGCCTGTCTTGTCATGCCCAAAAGTCCTGCGGCAATCGTCTGGTTGCCATCCGCACGCTTAAGCGCTTCAGCAATTATAAGCCGTTCACTTGCTTTCAACGAGGGCAGTCCATGCAACGTGGACAGTCCATCCGCGAATGCAATCTCGTCCATTTCACCGTCTTCCCGGAAAACGAGCGATTCGTGACGAATCTCGTCCCGGATCGATTCTGTAGAGAGTACACCCCCTTTGTACCGACTGACGGCATCCAGGACCATTCCCTCAAGCTCTCTGACGTTGCCCGGGAAGGGATACGCTCTGAGTAACGTAACGAGTTCCGCTGGAGGCGTGGGTGTTTTCTTTTCTAGTTTCTCAGCGGCGCTTTCGAGAAAATAGGAAACCAATGGCGGGATATCACCCGTTCGCTCACGAAGCGGGGGTAAGTGGACGTGATGGGTTTGCAGGCGGTAATAGAGGTCATTACGAAAAGTTTCGGACTCTCTCAGAAATTGTATGTCTCTATTGGTCGCAACAACTATTCTAGCGTTACTCATTCTCGGGAAATCGTCGCCAAGCGGAAAGTAATTTCTTTCCTGCAGAAGACGCAGCAGTTTGACCTGCGACTCCATGTGCAGGTCTCCGATTTCATCAAGGAAGAGCGTACCGTTTGACGCTTGTTCAATCAATCCCTTGCGAGGTGTATCCGCGCCGGTGAACGCCCCTCTTCTATGACCGAAAAGCGTGTCCGAGAATAGTTGGTCGTCGAGTCCCGCTATATTGACCGAAACAAATTCACCCTCCCGTCCGCTCAGCTTGTGGATTGCCGCCGCAATCAGTTCCTTGCCAACACCGGTTTCGCCCGTAATCAACACCGGCATGGGGGTTAGAGCGATTGTCTCGACATACTGGAAAATTGAGTACATTGTGCGGTCTTGTGTGACAATGTCAGAAAACGCTTCAGGTTGTTCCAGTTCGTCAGAGAGCACACGTTCCTTTAGCAGACGATTTTGACGCCGCAAGTCGCTCATTTCTAGTCCGCGCCGAATCGTCGCCGCGAGCCTGGTGCTGTCCACCGGTTTCACGAGGTAGTCGAATGCCCCAGTTTTCAGACAATCTACCGCGGTTTCCACGTCTTTTACGCCCGTGACAACCGTTACGGGAAGGTCCGGAAAGTCGGCAAGAATCAACGGAAGCAGGTCCAGCCCTGATAAATTAGGCATCATCAAATCCAGCACGACAACCGAGAAGTCCGCTTTTGACAAGGTAGACATAACTTCGCGGCTGTCTTGACATTGGACGACATGATTAATGCCCTCTGCCCTAAGCGCGCGGCTCGTACTGACCAGAAAAAGTTCTTCGTCGTCGACGAGCAATATTGGACGGGTAGAAAACTGAATTGGATTCATCGGTCACTCCTTGGGTCGGCAGGCAGCTTGACTGTCGCCGTCGTGCCCTTTCCAAGTTCTGAGGTGAAGGTCAAATCTCCGCCATGATTCTTGACGATAGTGTAAGAGATTGACAGCCCTAGACCGGTGCCGCCGATGTCTCGCTTTGTAGTGAAAAAGGCGTCCATGACGCGTGGCAAATTTTCAGAAGGAATCCCTTCTCCCTCGTCGCAAAATTCAATCAGTACATCCTTTGAACTCTTTCGGGTTGAAACCACGACGCTTCTGCTAGGGTCGGGCAGCGCTTGGCAAGAATTCGTGATTAAGTTAATAAATACCTGTTCAAGTTGTTGCGCGTTACCCAGAACCATTGGTAGATTGCGATCCAACTGAGGCGAGAAGCGATTCGTCGATCTTTTTATCAGATTCCGTACAATTACGATTGCAGAGTCAATCACCGTATTGCAATTGACCGGTTGGCTTAAATCCTCGTCACCACGATGTGCGAATTCGCCGAGCACATTCACAATCTCTTGGATTCGCTTCGCCCCGATAATGATTCCCGTAGTCATTTCCCTGATATCAGTTTGTAATTCCGTATAGAGCACGCCAGCGCACATAAAATCCCCATTCTCTTGGTAATATCTCTCAAGAATGGGCATTACGCTGAACCAAGCTTTCTCAAGGGTTTCTCCGTTCAGCAAGATAAAATTGTTCGGGTTGTTAATCTCATGCGCGACGCCGGCGGTCAGAATGCCTAATGAGGTCATCTTATCCGCTTGAATCAACTGGCGCTGCCGCATCGCAGACACTTCCTCGGCACGCTTGCGTTCCGTGATATCTAGTGCAAATCCGGCGACGCGGTAGGGATTTCCGCCTTCATCTTTGACTGGAAAGGCGCGCGCTTGAATCCAGCGGATTTCGCCGTCCGGTCGGACGATACGGAACTCATACTCTACAAACTCGCCGCGCTTCTGTCTTTCAAAATTGGCTAAGACCTGCTCCAGGTCATCCGGATAAATGCTCTCCGCCCACGACATCGGTTCTGCGATTAGGTCGTAGCGGGATCTGCCCCATATCTCATCGTATCCCGGACTAAGGTAGTAGAATTCATCCCCTTCGAGCGACATTAACCAGAAAACCTCGCGGATACTGTCCGCCAACTGGTGAAAGCGTTGGTCGCTCTCGCGAAGTTCCCGTTCGGTCTCTTTTTGCTGCGTGATGTCGCGCCAAATGAACCGACTGTAAAGAGGATTCCCTCTTGCATCACAGAAAGTTGAGGCATTCAAGTTCACATCAATTTTGCCTCCATCTTTTTTCCGCAATGCTAGCTCCACATCACGTATTTCACCGTTATTTACAAGACTAGTGAACATTGTCTTTGCATCTTCGATACAGTCCGGATGATATATCTTGGAAATAGCATAACCGACAAGCTCATCTTCGGTGTATCCCAACGTCGTAAGTAGTGAATGATTACAGTGGAGAACCCTTTCCGTAACAGCATCCGCTGAAGCAAACATCTCCGGGGAATTGTAGTACGGATCTGTCTCCGCCATCCGCTTGAATTGCGCTCTTTCGCGTTCTAAGCTCGCCACACGCTGGCGCATTTGCCGCAATTCACGGATGAGTTGTGCTTGCGTCTTATCCGCGTCTTTCATTTTTCCCCCGTTGTTTGCCGACTATATTCTTAAGAGAATAACACGGTTCTTCATGAATGTCAAGCAGTCTTGAAAGCAGCGGTCAGTCGCCTGTTACTCGTGGTCAGAAAACACTAGCGCCAAACCGCGGGCTACTAGACACCGGTTCTCAATTAATGTCTTCTTAGCAATCGCTTTGCCTTTAGGAGGTCTAATTTTCGGGCGTAAGTGGTTACCCATTGGGCTCGCCCTGTTTTTCGATTTCGAACTCATCACGCCTTTCCTAGGATTCATCTTGAATTCCATTTGGATTGCTCTGGTCCTCATAACGCTCATCCTCTCGGAGGATCGCAGGTTTATTTGGTGCATTTGCAATGGACGCACGGCAGTCTGTATTTTCTCATGCTTCCAATAGTCTTTCCAGCTCTTCCACCTCAATGTTGTCAAGTAAATCCCAGTCTTCAAATTTCACTATCTCGGTCTGTGTCTCCGCCGGCATAATTGATGCCGAGAGATGATTATCGGCAGCTGCACGACATACTTAAGCGGTTCTGAGTTTATTGCAGGTGTTAAGCCCAATCAACGCTTGGTGTTTTACATTACCACCGTTCGTCGGCAACCTTAGCACCAGGCATGGCATAGTGTTCCCCTTTTGTTGCTTCAGCGACACGGAGCTGAAAGACATCCCTCTCCCTACGCCTCGGATGTACGATACCGCCGATAACGTAAACAATTGCACCGGCTTGGCGGCAAACGCCAATCGCCCTTTCGGGTGTGTATCCCTTCTCTCGACGACGGCTGGTTGATTCATCGGTTACAATAATAAGGACAAGCTGCCGATTCTCAGGCGTTTGGAGCTTGGGGACACCTTCCATAATTGCATCGAGCAGGTGTTCATCACCGTGCTTGGGCAGCCGGTACACCTTCTTGACCTGCTCTGCATCCAACGGCGGTTTTGTCACCACAATAGTGCTGCCACCCCCGCCTGCCAGCGCCCAAAACCGGATGATCCCAAATCGATAGTCGAGTCCTCCGTCATCAAGCATAGCCACCATTCTATCAACTCCTATACAAATCTCATCGATTTCGCCTTTCATACTCCAGCTGGAATCGAAGACGAAGACGATATCCGCAGATGGCTTTACCGTTCCAACGATGTGTTCGCCAATGCGTTCGAAAATCCCGTCGATTTTGAGAATCCTCTTATCCATAACAGAGAATGGCGTTCGCCACTCCTGGTATTCGTCAATGGCGTACCACTTGCCGCCGGTTTCCTCCGCTAGTTGTAGCTGCGCCGCTTCATTTACCCCAATAACGTTGATGTGAATCTCATCCTGCTTGCACCGCTCAATAATCCGATTCACAAGCTGCTGTTTTGCATTCGGCGCCTCCCATGCGGTTCGCAACTGCGAATTTGTGACGACAATAATATGCTTGCCGGAATCCGATCTGAAGTTCAGGTCCCTTACCCCCCACATTATCGCCTCCAGGCCATATCCGGCGGAATGGTCGCGCCGAAAATGGGCGTAAAAACCCGCTTGAATCGCACGGATGTCGTTCCTCAATGGACTACCCTCGAATTTTGGACCGCCCTGATTTTGAAACCAGATCGGCGCTAGGTGATAGTCCACGCCCGACGCCTCGAACACACTCAGAACATTGTTGAGATGTCTTTCGATCTCGACAATCGACGCTTTCATTTTTTCGCCGCGTTCGATGACAAAGACTAAATCAACTATCTGGTCCTTACTTTGACGGTTAGCACGGCGTGCGATACTGACAAGGCTTTTTCCGACGTTAACCTTTTTTTCCTCCGCTTTCGACTCTGTTTTTGGGCTAATCATGATTCGTCGTTTTCGGCGGGGAGGCTGCACCTGAGCTCCGGCGATCGCTGAGAATCCATCAATGCCGATCCAGATTGTCAACACCATCAAAGCAATTCCAGTTTTCCAAGTAAATCGTTTCGATGCGGTCATTGATACTCTCTCCTTTCTCTAGTCGTGTAGGTTGGGTTGAACGGTTCATCTCACTCGTAGTAACTTAAGAAACTAGTTTTTAGAAAAACATCGGTTTATCACCCTAACAGTGTAGTCCTACTTGACAATAACCATCCGTCGTAACGCGGTGTAATCACCCGCACGGAGTTGATAGTAATAGGCGCCGCTTGTTACGTACTCTCCGTTTTGATTTCGACCGTCCCAATACGCTGCGCTGGCTTTGTCTCGGTAGACTCCCGATTTTTGATGTCCAATGTCGAGGGTGCGGACGATATGACCGCTCTGGTCATAGATGTTCAAGCTCACGAGTGCATCGTTCGCCAAATGGTACGGTATCCAAGTCTCGGGGTTGAACGGGTTCGGATAATTTTGCAGCAGCGCTGTCCGTTTGATGTTTCCCAGCGTCGTGATGCGTCTTTCCAACGGCTCCACCGCTAATTGGATTGAAGAAGCAACTTCCCAAAGCAACACCGTGCCGTCCCAGCTCCCACTCGCAAGTGTGCGCCCGTCGGGACTAAACGCAACGCTGCGAACCTCATCTGTATGCCCGTTGAGCGTGCGCAGGTGTTCTCCTGTGTCGGCGTCCCATAATCGGACGGTGGCATCATGACCTCCACTAGCTATTGTGCGTCCATCAGGACTGAAAGCGACGCTATAGACCCCAAACGCATGCCCGTTGAGCGTGCGCAGGTGTTCTCCCGTATCAACGTCCCACAATCGAATGGTAGTGTCCCAACTCCCACTAGCAATCGTATGTCCATCGGGGCTGAACGCTATGTCGTTTACCTGATTCCTGTGCCCGTTGAGCGTTAGCAGATGTTTACCACCGGCGTTCCACAGACGGATAGTGTCGTCCCAACTCCCGCTAGCGATGGTGCGACCATCGGGACTGAACGCAACGCTCCAGACCGTACCCGTATGCCCGATGCGCTTTCGCAGGGGTCTTCCCGTATCAGCGTCCCACCAACGGACGGTTTTGTCCCAACTCCCACTGGCGATTGTGCGACCATCCGGACTGAACGCCACGCTCCAGACCGCATGCGTATGTCCGATGAGTGTTTGCAGGTGTTTTCCGGTATCGGCGTTCCACAGACGGATAGCGGTCCTACCTGCGCTAGCGATTGTGCGACCATCGGGACTGAATGCAACGCTATAGACACTGCCGACATGCCTGGTAAGCGTGTGCAGGTGTTCTCCTGTACCGGTGTCCCACAGACGGACGGTACGGTCCAAACTCCCGCTAGCTATTTTGCGTCCATCGGGACTGAACGATACGCTCCAGACCCTACCCGTGTGCCCGGTGAGCAGAGCGACTTCTTGATGGGTCGCCGCATCGTAAAGCCAAGTGCCGATACCACTGGCGACCGCGAGGCGAGTGCCGTCGGGCGAATACTGTATCAGATTAAAAATTCCTTTACCGAGGCGCGTTTTAGCACCCTCGGGTAGACCCTGTTGCGGTGAGTCTTGGCCAAAGCTGCGCGGTAGGCATATAACCGAAATGAATATAAAGCTAAGTATTAAAAACGTTGCTTTCTTCATTGAGAGATTTCTCCATATGTCAGTTAAATGGCATAGCCTCATTGAAATAAATTTGGGTTGGGTGCAAATTGAAACACCCAACCCGAATTGGAGGTTTTGCTAAGTTCTAACGCTCGAAAACGCTCCCAAAGCAACAACCCGTCCAGATTTCAAAATACGAATTGATGCAAATCGAAGAAGCGTAATCACTTCAACTTCATCTGTTGCTTAAACCAGTGCGATGACTAAAAACTGGCAGAGTCATTCTTGTGATGGATGTTACCCTGGGCATCCGTCCCAGTGACGGAAGCAGACGCATAACCGTCACCTGGTCCGCATCCGTCTTCGTGTGCAGATGCTGTATCAGAGAAGTTCTGCCCATTGGCGAATCCGGCGGTCTTAGTCTCGCTATCACTACCAACTTTAGCGTGCAAGTAGTAATAGCCATTAAAAAGGCCCCAACCATTCCCTGATGCGGATGCACTACACCCTTGTAGACTCGCACTGCAGTAAGCGTTATACGAATACACGCTAACACAAACAATAAGTATTGTCAACACAACGAAACCACTCAACATAACCAACGATTTCAATTTCATGATATTCTCCTTTTTATTAGTGATTAAGAATAGTCGCAGGATTATATCCTGTGTCAATCCTTGCTTGAGAGAAATTTATGTGACCACTGCAGACCGTTCTGCAGCTTGAGGTATTGTCTACAGGTATAAGCAAGTTATGTGCCAAGACGAATAATCTCTTCAATTTGGACTCTGTTTGGACTCGAGAACCCTGATGTGTCAAGGGATACGGGCAGTTTGATTTATTTTTCAGCACAGGGAAATAGCGACCGAATGGTATGAAAGGCAAAGACACATTTGTTTACATAAATTCGGGACATTACGATTGAAAATGGCGGGAACCCCTACCACAACAAGGGTTTCAGGCGATGTAAACAAATGTGTACAAAAGACACAAATGTGTCACCCCTTTGGAGAGAGGAGTTTCGGGCAGGAGAAATCGAACCGGGGGTCGCTCAAAAAATTTCAGACTAGGAAGTTACGGGTTTTTGAATGAAACGCAGGGTGGGGTAAAGCATGCAACTCGATTATGACCCTTCTTCCGAACATCCGTTGATGATAAGAAAGAGGGGAGCATTAAGGCTATGGAATTTGCGATTTGTTGGACTCGCTTTACAAATGTATCGCGCAGGGGCCTCTATCGCCCTCACTGTTCGTTCGGTTGATTTATTCGCTCAGTTGATCTCGACCCAACCTACGTGCTGATACTCTCAGTCGCATCTAGTCATCTCGCTCGCAGAAACTTCAGAAACCAGTTCTTAGATAAACTCGGTTTCTCACCCCAGTTGTGTGGCGCTATTTGACAATCACCATCCGCCGTAACGCAGTGTAATCACCCGTACGGAGTTGATAGTAATAGGCGCCGCTTGTGACGGGCTCTCCGATTTGGTTACGACCGTCCCAATACGCTGCTCTTGCTTTGTCTCGGTAGACTCCCGAAATCTGGCGTCCTATGTGGAGGGTGCGGACGATATGACCGCTCTGGTCATAGACGGTCAAGATTACGAGTGCATCTTTTGCCAACTGATACGGTATCCAGGTTTCGGGGTTGAAAGGATTCGGATAATTTTGCAGCAGCGCCGTCCGTTTGATGTTTCCCAGCGTCGTGGTGAATCTTGCCATCGGTTCCACTCCAAATGCGGTCGATGAGGAAACTTCCCATAGCAGCACGGTGCCGTCCCGACTCCCGCTTGCTAGCGTGTGTCCATCGGGACTGAACGCAACACTATAGACCCAATCCGTATGCCCGTTGAGCGTTCGCAGGTGTTCTCCCGTATGGGCGTCCCACAATCGGATGGTAGCGTCATGACCTCCACTAGCGATGGTACGTCCATCGGGACTGAACGCAACGCTATAGACCCCAAACGCATGCCCGTTGAGCGTTTGCAGGTGTTCCCCCGTATCGACGTCCCACAATCGGATTGTATTGTCCCAACTCCCACTGGCGATGGTGCGTCCATCGGGACTGAACGCAACACTATTGACCTGATTCCTATGCCCGTTGAGAGTTCGCAGGTGTTTACCACCCGCGTTCCACAGACGGATGGTATCGTCCCAACTCCCGCTGGCTAGCGTGCCGCCATTGGGACTGTACGCAACGCTCCAGACGTGATTCCTATGCCCGTTAAGCGTTCGCCGGTGTTTTCCCTTATCGAGGTCCCATAATCGGATGGTATGGTCCCAACCCCCACTGGCGAGCCTGCTGCCATTGGGACTGAACGCAACACTATAGACCCGACCCACATGCCCGGTAAACGTTTGCAGGTGTTTTCCCGTATCGGTGTCCCACAATCGTATGGTATGGTCCCCACTCCCGCTGGCGATGGTGCCACCATCGGGACTGAACGCAACGCTATAAACCCAACCCGACCCAGTGAGCGTTCGCAGTTGTTTTCCCTTATCTGCGTCCCATAGACGGATGGTACTGTCCCCCCGACTCCCACTAGCGATGGTGCTGCCATCGGGACTGAATGCAACGCTTTTGACGCTAGACGTATGCCCGTCGAGCATTCGCACGTGTTTTCCGGTATCTGCGTCCCACAGGCGGATGGTACTGTCCCAACTCCCGCTTGCGATGGTGCGTCCATTGGGGCTGTACGCAACGCTCCTAACATAATTCGTATGCCCGATGAGTGTTTGCAGGTGTTTTCCGGTATCTGAGTCCCACAGACGGATAGTGGTCGTACCCCCACTAGCGATGGTGCGTCCATCGGGACTGAACGCAACGCTCCAGACCGTACCCGTATGCCCGATGCGCTTTCGCAGGGGTCTTCCCGTATCAGCGTCCCACCAACGGACGGTTTTGTCCCAACTCCCACTAGCGATGGTACGACCATCGGGACTGAACGCAACGCTCCAGACCGCATTCGTATGCCCCTTGAGAGTTTGCAGGTGTTCGCCCGTATCGGCATCCCACAGACGGATGGTGTCATCCGAACTTCCACTCGCGAGGGTGCGTCCATCGGGACTGAACGCAACGCTCCAAACGTCATCCGTATGGCCGGTAAACGTACGCAGGTGTTCTCCGGTATCGGCGTCCCACAGGCGGATGGTAGGGGACTCACCCCCACTGGCGATGGTGCGACCATCGGGACTGAACGCAACGCTATAGACCTTACCGATATGCCTGGTAAGCGTGCGCAGGTGTTCTCCCGTATCGGCGTCCCACAGCCTAATGGAACGGTCCAAACTCCCACTAGCGATGGTACGACCATCGGGGCTGAACGCAACGCCCCAGACCCTACCCGTGTGCCCGGTGAGCGGGGCGACCTCTTGATGGGTCGCCGTATCGTAAAGCCAAATGCCGATACCACTGCCGACCGCAAGTCGAGTGCCGTCGGGCGAATACTGTATCAGATTAAACACTCCTTTACCGAGGCGCGCTTTAGCGCCCTCGGGCAGCCCCCATTGCGTAGAATCTTGGGCGACGCCGTGCGGTAGACATAGAGCGGAAATGAATAATAGGCTAAACTTGAACAACATCGCTTTCTTCATTGTAATAACCCTCCATATTTGAGTTATGGGGTATAGCTCCTTTGAATAAAAATGGGGTTGGGTGCAAATTTGCACACCCAACCCGAGATGAAGGTTTACCCTTCGTGTGAGCGCCAGATGACACTCCCGAAGTGCCTCAAGCCGAAAGCAATCAACGGCAGCAACGCGGCAATCAATCGCCGGACGAGCTGATGGAAATGGAAGAAACGTTACGTCATCAACGCTAATTATTGCCTAGATTAATTCTATGGCTAAAAACCTGCGGCATCATTCTTATGATGGATGTTACCCTGGGCATCCGTTCCAGTGACAGAAGCTGATGCAGAACCGTCACCTTCCTGGCAATCTGGTGCGCTCGCAGAAGCTGTATCAGAGAAGTTCTGCCCGTTGGCGAATCCGCCGGTCTTAGTCTTGCTGTTATTACCAACTCTAGCGCTCAACGTGTAATAGCCATTAAAAAGACCCCAACCATTCCCTGATGCTGATGTGCTACACCCTAGTAGACTCGCACTGCAGTAAGCGTTATACGAATACACGCTAACACAAACAATAAGAGTTGTCAACACTAAGAAACTACCCAACATAACCAACGCTTTCAATTTCATGATATTCTCCTTTTTTAATAGTGGTCAAAGAATAGCCGCGGGATTATGTCCTGCGACAATCCTTGCTTGTAGGATATTTGTGTGACCACTGCAGACCGTTCTGCAGCTTGAGGTATTGTCTACAGGTATGAGCAAGTTATGCGCCAAGACGAATAATCTCTTCAATTTGGACTCTGTTTGGACTCGAGAACCCTGATGTGTCAAGGGATACGGGCAGTTTGATTTATTTTTCAGCACAGGGAAATAGCGACCGAATGGTATGAAAGGCAAAGACACATTTGTTTACATAAATTCGGGACATTACGATTGAAAATGGCGGGAACCCCTACCACAACAAGGGTTTCAGGCGATGTAAACAAATGTGTACAAAAGACACAAATGTGTCACCCCTTTGGAGAGAGGAGTTTCGGGCAGGAGAAATCGAACCGGGGGTCGCCCAAAAAATTTCAGACTAGGAAGTTACGGGTTTTTGAATGAAACGCAGGGTGGGGTAAAGCGATCAAACCGATAGTAATCAGAACGTCCGTTGGTGATGAGAAAGTGGGGAGCGTTGAACGTATGGGGATTGGAAATTGCGAATTGTTGGACTCGCTTTAGGAACGTTGGGTTTCGCCGTTGAATCAACCCAACCTACAAAAGCTATACGGTGCAGCTATCGCTCCGACTCATCTTCAGAACATACGCGCAAGACGCAAGATGAAGTTGACGTTTCGCCCATTGCGCAGAGCACGTGCAATCTCAACTCGAACAGTATCCGTCTGAACAGCGTCGGAGAACATCAACCAGTCAAGGGACAGCCCGACACCGATCGATGTGTAGAAACGAGCCAGTGTTGGGCGTTCACCGTTATACCAAGTGTAGCCGGTGTCGAGGAACACAATCGCCGCAGCCGCGAGCGAATTTCCCTGTGCCAGACGGAGACGGTATTCCATATTGAAGAGCAGCATATTATCGCCGACAAATTCCTTGAAGCCGTATCCACGCAAGGTGCCGATGCCGCCCAGATAGAATAACCGCTGCCGCGGCAACGGTGCATCTGAGAAGCCGCCCGCGAGTCGGAAGTCAAGGAAGTGGTTATTTGACAGTCGGTTGTAACGCGCCAGTTTGAAGCGGTAAAGGGTGAAATCGAAGTCAGTTTGAAGGCGTTTGCCCGCGTATTCTACAGCAAAATTACCCTGCCATCCGCGTGTCGTTCGGGTGTCTGGCGCCGGGTAAACTTGGAAATGCCGCCTGAGATGCGACTTATGATTTCGGCTATCGAAATCGTAAGAGACCGAGAAACTTCGCAGATGCCCTTCGTTAATCCGCAGGTTCCTCTTTTTAGGGGTATCCCTATTGAACACGCTCCAATCCGTTGACTTGAAAAGGAGTTCATGCTTTTCGTCGGTGAACCTGAGCGTTATGCTTGTGGATGGCGTCAAACGCCCCTTTGCCCAAGCCTGATAACCCTGGCGCAGGTAATAATCAATGAAGTCATCGCCAAGCACCACTGCAGCGAGGAGCTCTTCATTTGGAGACAACGATGAATCATCGTTTGTGTCCGTCAGATTGTGAATCGCTCCGCCGACACTCACGGTGTGCCGGTCAAACCAGCGTTTTTCTGCGCCCAACTGATAATGCCAGATGGTGCTCGACAGTCCGTAGCTAAGCCCTCCGAAGAGAAGTCCACCTCCGTAGTCCTTCGTCAGTACCTCACCGCTTCCGCCCAGCACCACGCCATGCACCCGGTTAAAATCGACAATCGGAAGCAGGTCCCAATTGACGAATGACCGCTCTTCAACTTCTATCTCTAGCACATTTTTTGCGCCGTCGGGCTTCAACTGCCATTGTTTCACCGCTATCAAATAGGAATTGTTTGTCTTAAGTTTTGCATCCAGATTATCAATGAGCGATTGGCATCGTATCTGATTATAAATATCGCCCTGTTTGAAATCAAGTGCATCAATTAGTTCAGCAGTTCGGATACGTCGATTCCCTACGAAGCGGATCTCGTCCAGATGTCCCTCATTGATGTCAATTTGCAGATTGTCCCCGACAAATTGGTGGTGGGTCGACGCGAGCTGGTAGCCGCGATTTCGATAGAGTGTTGTGATTAATTGGCATTTCGTCCCTAATTCTTCAATAGAGGTACGTCCCGCTTGCAATCCGAACAGTGTACGCAGCGTATCCGCGAGAAGATACTTATTGTTGTGTAGACTGACCGTTTTTGCATATCGCGTCGGCATCTCCGTCACGCGAAGAGAAATTACCACTTTGAAAACGGGCGGTTCTGGATGGAAAGACGCATCAACAGGGATATCATCGTCTTTCGGAATTCCTTCTGCCGTTTCCAGATGCACTTCACGAAACCAGTCGTGGATTTCGAGTTCGTCCTTGAGCCACGATAGTTCGCTGACGGTGAGAACATCGCCCCGTTTAAACGGGATGAGTTGAAGGATTTCCGGTGTTGCAATCTCGGCATTTCCACCAACCTCGATAGCAGCTATCTCTAATTTTTCTTCAAGTTCGTGTGCCTGTGTGTATTGGGACGATTCGGATGCCACCATCTGCAATATTCCCATCTGCTCGCGCCAATGTGGCCACCAAGGGGTATCTACATCGTAGGTCGGCGACCAGTAGCTATACTCATCGCGGCGATGTACTTTTCGGAGCACGTTTAATCGCCAGTGTTCCGACGAAGCGGATTCAAGTGAGGTGAGGGGTAGCGCAATCTCTACACTCCAGAAGGTCGACGTGATTTGGGTCTCGATTTTAGCGTTCGCATCCCAATGCTGATCCACAATCCGATTCGGCGAAGTTAATTCGGAACGTTTCACACCCGCAACAGTCGGTGCAAATCGAGCGTCAGGCGGATAGTCGTTCTGCACAATCTGATCAAAGACGGTTCCGATCGGATTAACAATAAGGTGATAGTAACGGAATGTCTGTGGATTTGGATCTACCAGAACTTCGATGGTGTCATCCTCCCAAACCGCAGCATCCTTTCTCGTCTGAGAAACACGGACGTGCTCCATCCGTGAATCGTAAGCTCTCGCACCGATGTAAAGATACTTTTCGTCCCACATCAGGAACACCTGAGTTGGTTCAGTCGATGGGCGAATTCCGTCTGATTGATAAAAATAGTGCAGTGGTACAGCGTTTGACCAAGCTCTCTCAAACAGATTGCCGTCGATTATCGGGGAAACCGCAGTTCTGGACACCGCAACAGTTGGAAGCATAATCGTATCGTTTTCTTCAGTGGGAAGTTCATCGCTAGATAGGTTGTTGGCATCTGCCTCGGTCGATTCAGAAGCCGGAGCGTCAGCCGCTAAAATGGCAACTTGTTCGCTTGCTTGAAGCCGGATTAAGGGACCGCCGCCGTTAATCGATCCGCTCATGACATCTCCAGTAAGGGAATGGTCAATTTCTGCGGGCAACTCAATGAAAATTGTACCTTGATCGCGTTTTTCATTCTTTATTTCGATTTCTGCTGGGAAATCTTCCGGCAAGTGCAACCGAATCCCGCCATCAATCGCCGTGAAATCCGCTGGCGCTGAGACTGAATCTAAGACCACAAGGTCTATAGATCCATTTCGCGTTTCAAAGGAGTTGTTCCCGCTCGTCAAGAATATGCGGCCGTATATGCGTCCTTCGGTAACAGCCACCTGATATTGTCCCATCGTCTCGCTAAATTGAACATGTCCGATATTCGTCGTGATATTCATAGCGCCCCGGAGTCCACCTACGCGGATATTTCCATTCACGGTCTTTATCGTGACAGATATGTCGGGCGGTGTCTCAATAAGACAGTCTATACGCGTCAACGACGCCTCGGATTCGAGGTTTTCTGGGAGTTGCGGCGTCAGTTGCACGATGTCTTCTACCCTAGAAATGTCCAATTTGACGGCATCAAGATACTTTTGGGCGGCCTCTTCATTGATACCCATCCCCCGCTTTTCGAGTTTAATCACAATTCGATCGTCCTCTGATGCGCTGATTTCAACATTACCAGCAAGAGGCAGTGTTAGCTCAATACCGTAAACATCATCATAACCGATAATGTGCTCGGAGGTCGTATGTGTATCAACGGGAAATTGTGAGGTAGATACCTCGCTTCGTTCGTTGATGGAATTCGCAGCCTCTCCTTCTGTCTGGGCATGGATGGAGGAATGATAGGCGATGCTGTAAGAGAGACAAATATAAACGCTGAAAAATAATTTAACTACTGTACGCATTATCCATGGTCAATCGGAAGATTGTGAGAGGCTGTCCGATAGAAGACAATCTCACGGTGTAAGTTCAAATATACTATCACGTATATCAGGAGTCGAGTATTCGTCCCGAACGAAAACGTCAGTGCGGCTCGCTCGCCCATCGACGTACATTTCATTTCTACCACGGCATTGTGCGGTTGGTATGTTTTCGACCAATTTCCGCTGCTTCCAGACTCCCCGAGCAAATCTTAACACCTTCTTCGATTTTATCAATCACATTCTCTGGGGCTACCCCATCAAGGAAAGCGATAGTCATAGTCTTGCAGGCGTTCATGACCTGCGTGCGTGCACCCCGAATTTCCTCTGGGTAAGGCGTGTCAGGGACATTTTTATAACCAAACGAGAACGCCATATCCCCGGGGCCCCACTCGGCAAAGGCGATGCCAGGCACACACGCACTGGTTTTAGCGTTGGTGAGCGCTCGACGATTCTCAATTTTCAAGCCGAGCATAATTTCGCCTTTCGGGTTTAGGGGCCAGACATCCGCCCTGTTGAAATATTCCTCGACCGATAGCCCCCAAATTGATGCTGCATTTCCTTGCCCGCCATTTCCTCGGCGTCCCGAATTCAGTCCATCGCCAACACCAATCGTATGGAAAGGGTAGCGCACTGATTCAACGAATGCCTTCACCGCGCCTGATGTTTCCGCATGGCAAAGCAAAATTCCATGAACGCCTCTTGCGAGGACCTGCTTAATCATCCAGGCATTCGCGCGAATGACGCTTTCATCCGTACCGTCCATCGGGAGCGTAACAAGCACCGCCGGTGTACGGTGTCCACTCCGCGTCGGTCCCCCTGCCACAAGACCACGCATAAATTCATCCAACGCAGAGATATTGTAAATCTCGTGTTCCATTTCAAATATGATATAGTCCGCCCACGTTTGAGCCGCTTTGATACCACCCTCATAAGACGGTTCGCCAGCGCCGGTATAATAGATGGGTTGTCCCTGTTCAAGCAGTTCAATTGCTCGGTTTAATCTCTTCATCTTTCCCCTTCCTTGTAGGAATTCACGACAGAACATTAGTCTACGTCTTGAATTAAGCAACACGCGTAGTCGAAGATTAGGACTGAGAGTCCAAGCTTTTCTTACGATCGAAACCGAATCCGTTGTGTTGCCGCACTCCCGTTTCAGACTGACCGCTCGCGCATACAGCCAGACGTTACTATTTTAGCACATCGACGTATGAATTAAAAGTCTCAAATTGCGGTTCTTTGGGGGCGTACACGACTCCAAAGGCTCTGAATTATCATATTGATATCTAGGAGAAATTCTGGTAAACTGAAAGAACAAGAATACGTGACGACAGAGGAAGATTTGATCGAAGGGTATACCTATTTAGATCATACCGGCGATCTCGGTATTCGTGCGTACAGCAAGACGCTGCAGCAACTTTTCACCCATGCGGCACAAGGCCTTCTTGAAAGTATTGCAGACCCGAGTACGATTGATGGGGTAACGCAAATTGAGATTGAGGTGTCGGCGGGGTCGCTCGAAGATTTGATGGTCGCTTGGTTGAATGAGTTGAATTTTCGGCATGAAGTTGAGGAATTGATTTTCAGGCGAGTCGAAATTCGGCGACTTTCCAAACAACCGCCATCGCTGTCTGCGGTCGCCTGCGGCGAGCCTGTGGATTTTACAAAACATGTCGTCTATACAGAGATTAAGAGCGTAACATATCATCAGTTGCTT
Source organism: Candidatus Poribacteria bacterium (assembly GCA_965198175.1). Classification (GTDB taxonomy): domain Bacteria; phylum Poribacteria; class WGA-4E; order WGA-4E; family PCPOR2b; genus JAPPKS01. Next base: position 2,435,878 of record OZ240245.1, on the reverse strand, counting down.
GTTGAGCAAAGGCTGGATGGCAGTTGGGTTGCGCAGGTAATATTTGATTTGTAACAGAGCGGATTATGTGTCTACGATTGCATTTCGTGATAACCGTTCCGACCTTGACTTGAAAACTCATCAGTTGTATAATTTTAGGCATACCCCACAGGGAAAATTCCTATTTTCGGGAAGCTAATGCACGCTGGGAGCGTTGTGTTGAGTCAGGGTATCGCTGATTTCGGAGAACAATCATGAGACAACAGATGGTCTCTGGCGTCAACTTTATCGAGTTGCCCAGAGATCTGGGAGGAGTGGATTTCTCCAGCGCGGTCGTTGAAGGCCTTTCCCAGCCTCAAAAAATCCTACCTTGTCGTCTTTTTTACGACTCGGACGGTTCCCAACTTTTCGAACAGATATGTAAGCTCCCGGAATACTACCTCACGCGAACGGAACAGAAAATACTGGAAGACAATGTCCCTGAGATGATAGAGGCAGTAGGGCATAACGTGGCGCTAGTGGAATTTGGTAGTGGAAGTTCCCTTAAAACCCGCCTCCTAATCAACGCTGCACTTGATTGCCAAAGACATCTTCACTATACTTCTGTTGACATTTCCTCGGATTTCCTTCGAGCATCTTCCTTTTCCCTTCTGAACGAGTACGAACGTTTATCGATTACCGCCATCGCAGCAGAGTATAACGACGCCATCTCGATTTTGCCTCGCCACGAAGGACCGCGACTTGTCCTGTTTCTTGGCAGCAATATCGGCAATTTTGATTCGGAGGATGCGGTTGCGTTCTTGAGACGAATCGGTCATCAGATGAATCGAGAAGATCGGCTGTTAATCGGCTTTGACCTGTTGAAAGATCTCAGCGTCATCGAGGCTGCGTACAATGATGCCGCTGGTGTGACGGCAGCTTTCAACATAAACTTGCTGGTGCGGATTAACCGCGAGTTGGGAGGAACCTTTGTTCTTGATGACTTCGAACATGCTGCGCCATTTGTCGAGGAGCGCGCTCGAATTGAGATGCGCCTCGTCAGTCGGTTCCGTCAGACTGCCTACATCTCCACGCCTGAACGAGCGTTCCATTTTGAGCCGCACGAGTACATTCATACCGAGAACAGCCACAAATATACAATCGAAAGGTTTGCGAGAATCTGTCATGCCGCCGGTCTCGAAATACAAGTGCAATGGCTGGATGAACGTGCATGGTTCGCCGTCACTTTACTCAAAACAGGTTTATGTAAGGGTACATGATGATTCAATTGACTAATGTCAGTAAGCATTTTGGCGATGTCGTTGCGCTCTACCCGACCGATATGAGCATCGCAGAGGGGGAGACAACTATACTGATTGGTCCGAGTGGCTGCGGGAAATCTACGATTTTGAGATTGATTGTAGGCTTGCTGGAGCCCACAACGGGATACGTCAAGCTCAAGGAAGAACGTGTTTCACCCGCCAACATTCTTGAACTGCGTCGCCGGATGGGCTATGTCATACAGGATGGTGGTCTGTTTCCACATCTAACCGCCGCCCAAAATGTTACCGTCATGGCGAAGCATCTGAAACTCCCGCCGCATGAAATACAGGCACGATTGGAAGAACTTTGCGATCTGACCCACTTTCCGAAAGACGGTTTGAACCGCTACCCCGTCGAGCTTTCCGGTGGACAGCAGCAGCGTGTGAGCCTCATGCGTGCTTTAATGTTAGACCCTGATGTCCTGCTGCTGGATGAGCCGCTTGGTGCTCTCGATCCAATGGTTCGTGCATCTCTCCAGACCGATCTGCGGGAAATCTTCCAGACCCTGAGCAAAACGGTAGTGATGGTAACGCACGATATTGGTGAAGCCGGGTTCTTCGGTAGCGTAATTATCCTCATGCGTGAGGGACATATCGTCCAACAGGCACCGTTGGAGGAACTTTATTCTTCACCTGCAGATGAATTCGTAGGACGTTTTATCAATGCCCAGCACCTTCCGCTGGAGGTATTGGAGGGAGTTGCTCGATGAGATGGCGTGAAATAATTTCATTCCTAGCGGTTGTTTGGAGTATACTGATTTTGCTTTCATGCGAGAATACGAATCAGATGACAGACGTAAAGATTGGTTCAAAGAAATTCACAGAATCGGTGATTCTGGGTGAACTTGTCGCGCGATTGGCGGAGAGTGCTGGGGCTCATGCCGTTCATGAAAAGGAACTGGGCGGAACACAAGTGCTTTGGAAGGCGCTACTAAGAGGCGACATCGATGTCTATCCTGAATACACCGGGACAATTAGTCACGAAATTCTTTCGGGCAAGGGGCTAAGCAGTGAAGCGGAGATTCGCGACGCTCTCAATGCACAAGAAGTCCGTATGAGTCCTCCACTCGGTTTCAACAACACCTACGCGATCGGTATGAAAGAGGAGGTGGCTTCTAAGCGTAACATTACGAAAATCTCTGATTTGCGCCGTCACGCGGATCTAGAGTTTGGTTTTACAAGTGAATTCATGGAGCGAGCAGACGGTTGGCCTTCCCTGCGCGATCGCTATAACCTGCCCCATCAAGATGTGCGGGGTCTCGACCACGATCTGGCATATCGAGGACTGGAGAGCGGCTCAATCCACGCGACAGACCTATATTCGACGGACGCAGAGATTCAGTATTACAACTTGAGGGTTTTAGAAGATGATCGAAGCCTTTTCCCCAAATACTATGCGGTGTTGCTGTATCGGGATGATTTGGAAGCGCGGGCGCCGAAGGTAGTCGCTGCTCTACTCAAGCTGAAAGACCGTATCTCTGAAACGGAGATGGTCAAAATGAACGCTCGTGTCAAATTAGACAGAATTCCTGAAAATCGCGTTGCGGCAGACTTTCTGGCGACCTCTTTCTCACTTAAGGCTCAGGTACACCACGAAACCGTGTTTGAACGCTTGCTGAAAAATACCTTAGCCCACCTCTTTCTTGTCTGCGTTTCTCTTGCGCCAGCAATTTTTATATCAATTCCTCTGGGTATTTTGGCAGCACGTCAGGAACAGGTCGGGCAGGTGATTTTGGGCATCGTTGGAGTCATTCAGACCATTCCGGCGCTGGCACTGCTGGTCTTTATGATTCCACTTTTAGGCATTAAAGCACCTCCGGCGATTGCTGCGCTGTTTTTGTATAGTCTGCTGCCTATCGTTCGAAACACATATGCCGGGCTCCATGACATACCTTCCCCCATCCGCGAATCCGCATCGGCGCTCGGACTACCGTCGCTTAGCCGACTTTGGCTTGTTGAACTTCCCATAGCATCGCGGACAATCCTCGCGGGCATCAAGACTTCCGCTGTCATTAACGTGGGTTTTGCCACCCTCGGCGCACTGATCGGTGCGGGCGGATACGGTCAGCCGATTCTGACGGGCATCCGGAAAGATGATATCGGACTCATACTTCAAGGCGCTGTGCCCGCGGCTGTACTAGCACTTCTCGTGCAAGGGCTGTTCGAATTGGCAGAACGTGGCGTTGTATCAAAAGGGCTGCGGCTAAAATCAGAATCTTAGCGCAATAAGCACATGTCGCTTGCATGAATTACGCGCTTACCGCCAATACAATTTGGTATTCCCTATTCCAAAAGGGGTAGTTCTTTCCGACTTATTGATCGGTTGCCTTTTCAACCCCACTTTTGTCTATGACATCTTGAATCCAAGAAAGAGCAGCCATGCTCGCTGACCAACCGACTGATGTTATCGCAAGCACTGCTACCTGTTGCAGTTCCTCGCGTGTTATCCCACCCTTTAACGCGCGGCGCGTATGCGAACGCACTGCACCCTCTGATTTCGCACCAATCGCCAAGGCAAGTTTGACCAATCTCGTCGTTTTCTCATCAAGCGGACCCGCGTTGTTGCACGCTTCGCCCAGATTTTGATAGGATTTCCACACGCTGGGATATTCTGCAATCACCCTTTCAAGAAAATCGGGTAATTTCTCTTTCATACTTTCACCCTCTCAATATTTTGCATGGATCGGTTGCCGAAGCCTGAGTTACGGGAGTTCGATATAACAAGTCCATCGAAAGTAGCGAGGCGAGTATCTAATCAGTTTCTCGCGCTTTTTTAAATAGCTACCTATTCCACAAGTGTATCATCTCAGCCACACTGCACCAACATCCCATTCTGCGAAGCAGACGCCTTTATGGCATCCCAGAGTAGTGACATGCGCAAACCTACCTCGGGTGGACAAGGATTTTGCATCTGCCCTTTGCGGACAGCCAAAAATTGCTCCCACGCTCCCAGTGATGGTGGCACCTCAACCGCACTTAGCTCGTCTTGTCCGGGGCGCTGAATCTCCAACCGCTCACCCCAGATACCCGTGCGTAGGATAGCTTTGGGGCAAAAAACCCGCACATCGGATGCACATGAGGGAATGGTCTCTCCACATCCATGCAGCGTGACCAGTACACCGGAGGCTAGGCGCCCCATCACCGTTCCCAGTAGGTCGACCGACAGTTTACGGTTGTCTAACCAAGCTGCGACCTCAACGAAGTCTTCGCCAGCCAAATCAACTACAGTGTTCAACATGTGCGCTCCTGTGTCGAACAGAAAGCCGCCACCTGAAACCTCAAGCTGCTGTCGCCATGTTCCCGTAAAGGCTGTACCCCAATTTTGCCACGCCACCGCGCTGATAGTCAAGATTTGACCAAACTCTCCCGAACGGAGCATGCTGACCGCGGTGCGAATCTCCGGCGAAAGGCTGCCGGGGAAAGCTACCACCAGCAGCTTTCCCGTGCGATCTCGAGCCTCAATCAGGCTCTGAGCCTCGCCAGCGTTCATTACCATCGGTTTCTCGACCAAGACATCAAGCCCTGCCTCCATGCACGACTTGACCTGATTGTGGTGATAAGCGTGTGGGGTGACAATAAAGACCGCGTCAAGACGGTTCCCATGCTCCACTAGAAGCCGCTCAAGGTCGGGTTGATTCGGCGGCGGTTCTAGATTTTCCTGCTTGAAAAGGCCGATCGTCTTGTCGTAAGCCGCCTGCGATGGTTCACAGACTACGGTGATGTGGGTTGTATCCAACTGTCGCAACATGGATCGGATATGGTTGCGGCCCATATCACCGCATCCAATGAACGCAGTCTGGACGGGCTCTGTAGTGGTCATGATAATTGCGCTCCTTCTGACTATCTATTGAATGTTCTTCGGAGAGTGGTTTGGGTGTCTTTATCTCTTATGCTACAGGCGCTTCTTTAACTCCACCGCGACTCGGTACCCTTCCAAACCGGCATCGCTGTCGAGCAGCTCCTGTACCGAATCAACACTGCGGCGTTGGACTGGAAAGTCCTGAGTATCAGCTATCCGCAACGCCAACCGCGCTGCAATTGAACTTCCCGCACGAAGGTTCACAAGCTCTACCTTGTCGAGGGTGTCATACGCAGTGTGTCCGAATCCCCTACCTGCGGGTGCGGATTCAGGGTCGCCCATATGACCTGTCGGCACACCTTTCAGGAAAAAGGGAAAGTGATCGGAGTATGGATGCACCTTTTGACCAACAGGGATTTCAGCCGCCATCTCTTTTGCAGCTTGACAGAAGAAGGGTTCCAGCTCCAACCACTGATGCAGCACTACTCCCTTCCGGCTTGATCCGCCAGCCGCATCAAGGTTGAAAACAAACCGCACGTTATCGAGTTCGCCTACATGGGCATCCACGTATCGAAACGAGCCTGTAAGTCCAATTTCTTCCGTGCCAAAGGCTATAAACCTAATAGTTCGCTTAATCCGGTCGCCCGCATACAACGCTATCACACGCGCAGCTTCCATTACAAGTACCATTCCAGACGCCGGATCCACAGCGCCCTGTGAGATGTCATGTCCGTCGTAGTGACAGCCAAGAATTACCATCTCGTCTGGGTATTCCCTTCCGGGCAAGTCCGCGATGATGTTCCACGATGTTCGCGGCTCGTTGACATCGGTAGTACAGATTCGCAGCCGCACACGCTCGTTTCGGTCCATCAGTCGCTGGAGGAACTCACCATCTTCCTTGCAGATTGAAATGCCCGGAATTGGCGCGGGACAGTCATCTTGCAGACTGCCGGTCTCAGGGCCCACCCCAGGATTTTCGCTAATGAAGAGGAACGCACTTGCGCCGCCGAGCACAGCACGCTCATATTTTTCCTTTCGGTGCACCCATCTGCCCAAACCGGGCTTCGAAGCACTACCTGCCATAACGATGCTTCCCGTCATGGTCTCGCCCAATTGATTATATTCTCCGGGACTGCCGTAGCCAACAGATACCAGTTCCCCCGTTATCTCGCTCGCAGGGCAATACGGTAGTGAGATGTAGTGCAGTGACTTTTGGATTGGCTCAACAATTTCGCACGTTCCACCCCCGCGGGACCATCCCGCGTAAGAGTAGGATTCCAACCGCACATCCTTGAGTCCGTAGCGTCTGAAAGTTTCGGCAATAAACTCGGCAGCCTTCCGTTCCTCTGGTGTGCCTGCAAAACGAGATCCGAAGTCGTCGCACAATACCGTGAGGTTATCCATCACCTCGCGTGATGTGTAGATGTCACCAACCATCTGACGGTCAATTTGTAAATATAGGTTGTTGTAGTTCATGCAATTCTCCAAATTATAGATTTGAAACCGAACGGTTACAAGCCTTTCGAAGGCTTCAACTGTCAATAGAGTCTTGTAATTCCAAACACCAATCTCACGACCACCTTAGCAGCGAAAAGACTTGACACAACAGGAATATTGACAGGGATTACTGTGAATTGAATGGGGTATGCAAATTCGGAAGGAGCCAGCCGTTTTCTTCTAGATAACTCACAGGGATATCCGATTCCTGGTGGGGCAATGCTTGAAGTCTTTCAGCGAGATACGTATTTCGTTCAGATACTTTGTTATTGCGAATCGCTATGCCGAGCGCTTTTTTCGTCCCAACAACCAAAACGAGTTCCTTAGCCCGTGTGATAGCAGTGTAAAGTAGATTGCGCTGCAGCATCATGTAGTGCTGTGCCATGAGCGGGATGACGATTGCGGGATACTCGCTGCCCTGTGACTTGTGGACTGTTATGCCATACGCCAGCACTAGTTCGTTTAAATCTGCCATATCGTAAGCGACGACCTTTTCAGCAAATGTGATTGTAACCAACCTCTCAACGGTATCTACATCCGTGATTCGCCCAATATCCCCATTGAAAACTTCGTAATCGTAATTGTTGCGAACCTGCATCACTTTGTCCCCGATGCGGAAAGATCGACCGCCTCGAATGACCTCCTCAGGATTTCCGTTGAGTTTCTCCTGCAACTGCTTGTTGAAGTTTTCAGATCCAATGACGCCACGCCGCATCGGGCATAACACCTGAATGTCGTCCATCGGGTGATAGTCGTAGTGTTGGGGTAATCGCCGGTGTACAAGGTCGCAGATGAGTTCAACCGCAGTCTCTGGATCTTCTTCCTCAATGAAGAAGAAATTGCGGTCCGTTGGACCGGCAACTTGAGGAAATTCACCCCGATTGATACGATGCGCATTCATGACAATCATGCTCTGTTGTGCTTGACGGAAAATCTTTGTCAGCCTCACGGTGGTAATCTGTCCAGAGGCGATGAGATCTTTCAGGACACTTCCCGCACCCACTGATGGTAGTTGATCAGCATCACCGATAATAATCAAGGTTGCGAGCGGTGGTACTGCTTTCATGAGACTATTCATCAACACAAGATCGACCATTGACATCTCATCAATAATCACTACATCTGCCTCCAGCGGATTATTCCAATCGTGTTTGAATCTATTTTCTTGCGGAGAGAACTCCAGCAAGCGGTGGATGGTTTTTGCTTCACGTCCGGTTGTTTCACTCAGGCGTTTGGCTGCACGTCCTGTCGGGGCGGCTAACACAACTTGCATCCCAAGTGCCTCGAACAGACGAAGCATGCCAATCGTGGTCGTTGTTTTTCCGGTGCCTGGTCCACCCGTCAAGATAGTGACGCGACTCGTTAACGCTGTTCTGATGGCTTCCCGCTGATTTTCAGCGAAACACATGCCCATACTTTTCTCAATCTGATTTATGGAACAATCAACGGAACCGGGAGAATCGAGATTCGGCTGAGGGAAATCCCCATTGAGTAACCTGACTAGCCGTTTGGCGACGCCGATTTCGGCATAGTAAAAGGGTGCGAGATAGACGCTTTTTTGGCATTGTATGGAATCGAACGGCATGATATTTTCTGTAATGAGTTCCTTTTTCTCGGTGAGCTCTATGATAGCACTCTCAATGGCATCAGATGAGAGGTTGAGAATGTCCTGACACGCAGAGATTAATTCATCGTGATACAGGAAGACATGACCATCGTCAGCTTTTTCGCTCAGGACATATTTGATTCCCGCCTTGACACGATTGGGGGATTCAGTATCTACGCCGAGTTTCTGAGCGACTGTGTCCGCTGTTTTGAATCCAATCCCGTAGATGTCATCGGCAAGACGATAAGGGTTTTCACGGACAATTGGAATGGCTTCATTCTCGTAGGTCTTGTAAATCTTGGCAGCGTGAGTTGTACTCACGTTGTGGGATTGCAAAAAGAGCATCACATTTTTGATTTCACGCTGTGCCTCCCACGCGCGCACAATCATATCTACGCGTTTTTTACCTATTCCGGGAACCGACTTTAGCTTTTCAGGCGATTTCTCAATGACCTCCATGGCGTCCATGCCAAAATGGGTCACAATCCGTGTTGCCATCACGGGTCCAATGCCTTTGATGAGCCCGGAGCCCAGATATTTCCTCAATCCCACAATCGTCGCAGGCAATGCTGTTTCATACGAGTCAATCTGAAACTGTCTGCCGTATTTCGGATTGTTGCCCCACCACCCCTTGAGTAGAAGGCTTTCTCCCGCGTTGGCAGACGCAACATTCCCCACGACCGTGATCAATTCACCCGGATACTCACGCGAAGAAAGTCTTGCAATCGTGTATCCTGTTTCGGTATTTTCAAAAACGATGCGTTCTAGAATGCCACTAAGTGTTTCCATTTTTGTAGACTGAGAATTAAAGTGTTTTCATCAATTTCCGAAACACATTCAATTGCGGTTGGATGACATGCGTTTCTGGAACCTTGCCGTCGAGGGCTTCGATGGTTTTTAGTCCGTTCCCCGTGATGCCAATAACGATGCAATCGTCCCGATTGATGCGCCCACTCTCGATCAACTTCTGCGTCGCTGCGAGGGTGACACCGCCTGCTGTCTCCGTGAAGATTCCTTCGGCTGCTGCGAGGAGTTTGATGGCGTCGACAATCTCCTCATCGGTTGCATGTTCTCCATAACCGCCCGAATTTCGTACTGTTGCGGCGGCATATATTCCGTCGGCAGGATTTCCAATCGCCAGGGACTTGGCAATGCTACTTGGCTTTCGTACCGGTTTGACGAAATCGCTATTTTCCTTCAGCGTTGTGACAATTGGCCCACAGCCTTCAGCTTGTGCTACATGAATCTTCGTTTTTGGCTCATCAATCAATCCTAGCAGGTGAAATTCCTTCAGCGCTTTGCCCACTTTTGTGACAAGCGAGCCGCCTGCCGCCGGCACAATAATGTGATCCGGCGTTTTCCAGTCGAGTTGCTCAATGATTTCATAACAAAAAGTTTTCGACCCCTCGGCGTAGAATGGACGGGTGTTGATGTTGGCAAATGCCCACGGATATACACCCGCAATCTCGCTACAGAGCCGGTTGACATCGTCATATGTTCCCATAATACCGACCACCGTAGGCGCGTAAACCAGCGATGCGACGATTTTCGCCATTTCGAGGTCGGCAGGGATAAAGATGAAACAGTCAAAATTGGCGACCGCCGCGTTCGCGGCGACAGAGTTGGCGAGGTTCCCGGTCGAAGCACATGCAACAGTATCGAACCCAAACTCCTTCGCCTTGCTCAGTGTCACGGCAACCACTCGATCTTTGAAGGAAAGCGTGGGGTGACACACGGAGTCATCCTTGATATACAATTCCTTGACGCCGAAGGCAGCCTCCAAATTTTTCGCACGAATCAGCGGTGTGAAGCCGGTGTTCAATCCATCGGTAGGTTCACCATCAATAGGCAACAGATCGATATATCGCCAGAGGTTGACAGGACCTCGTTCAATGGATTTCCGCGAAATGGATTTCTGAATAGTTGCATAGTTGTAATCCACTTCGAGCGGGCCAAAACAGAATTCGCAAACGTGAATGGGCTCTTTAGGATATTTTCTCTCACATTCACGACACTTCAATCCAAATACTTTTTCTTCCATTTTTTTCTCCTATCTGAAACCGTGAAAAAAAATGCCTACTACCACCAGTGTGATAATAGGCATTTTAAGGCATATGTTCTTAAAAAGCAATCTCGGTTCAAATCGGAATTTGCCTATTTTCACTCCAACGCAATTGTATGGACAATACGGCAACAATGCTCCACGATAGATTTGGGGGGTACAGCCAGACCCTTTGTAAACAGCCCCGTTGGAGGTAATCTGAAATGAAATTGCCGCGTGATTTCTGTCCGAAAAATATCCATTTACAAAGTATTAGTTGGCGCAGAGTGCACAGGACAGAAATCGTTAATTAGGGTTCATATCTCTATTCTCTGCGGAAAACGCTGCGTCACTTAGAAATCCCTGATGATTCGTTTTTCTTTCATTTATGAACACAAGGGACATATAAGGTTAGGGCATACTATCTATTTTTTTTCCTAGTCGCTCATCTTCCCTCATATCCTTTTGATAGCCAAGCAACCCCATACCTCTTGTTTCTCAATGATAGGAAAACCAAATCCCCGTGCTTATCCTTGACGATTATCAGTCCATGTTCGACAACTGACAACGTGCCCACATTCATCCCATTCCCCACTCAGTATCCGCCTGCCCCAAAACTTTGTAATGTTATCACTATCAGCCAACTTTGTCAAGCAAATTGTTTGTGCTCTCTAACGCGGCACCTCACTACGGACGCATGTGCATGGCTCAGTTTGGAGGTAGAGCGTGGATCTCAATATTGGCTGTTGGATTCGGCAAAACTCCAAGTAGTTACCTTGTTAAGCATGGATAAGTGCGCTATTTTGTGCCATGTCATGCAAATTGGCACGTCAGATTGCGATTAATTGCTAAGTTGAAATGTAAGTCGCTTGATACGTCATAGCCTTCATGTTTCACAGACATTTTGGACGATTGATTTGACATGAGAGGGAAAATTCTGATAATCTTTAGCATCTGACAGTTCAATGTCCGGATAAACAGGTTCAGGTATTCGATTAGAACGTTGTAGCGATAGGAATCGAGATGCTATGGGTATTCTCGATCGCCGAAATACAGACATCTTGGACGCAATCAAACCAAAGCCGCACACCTCCACGAACCTGCACGGCTGAAAATATGTCAATAAAGGCGCCCCGAGAAGTCTAGCCCAAAAAACTCTGAATCGTTATCATAGGAAGCTTGGGAACCGTGTTGACAACCCATTATTGGGTCCGGACAGCTAAAGGTAACGGTGGAGACAATCTACGCTATCGAATGCATCATGAAACTGACGATGAAAACAGGAAAAGGGGAAGAAGAGTATGGTTTCGACTGGAATCATCGAATTTGACAAAATTGTTGCTTCCGACGACGCCGCGATCTACACATGTCAGACGAATGCCTCTGGACCCCAGGGCAGTTTACCACTCACGGAGGAAATGCTTCTCAATTTGCCGAGCGGCGATGTTTTTGCGCTGAGCCAGAATGTAGGTATGGGGTGGTCGCCCGCTGAATTGAATCGGAAACAGTTTCTAATTCTGAGCACACAAGGCGGTATCCGTGCATCCGATGGGACACCAATCGCGCTTGGATATCATACAGGGCATTGGGAAGTAGGCTTGTTGATGCAAGCTGCTGCAAGCGAGCTTAAATCGCTGGGCGCGATTCCATTTGCGGGTTATTGCTCAGATCCCTGTGATGGGCGTACACAGGGCACAGTTGGTATGATGGATAGCCTAGCATTCCGCAACGACGCTGCACAAATTTTCCGTCGGCTCATTCGATCGCTGCCGACACGCAAAGGGGTGATGGGCGTGGCAACCTGCGATAAGGGGCTACCCGCGACAATGATAGCGCTTGCGGCAATGTCCAATCTAGCATGTATATTAGTGCCGGGCGGCGTAACACTGCCACCCATTGAAGGTGAGGATGCGGGCAAGATTCAGACGATTGGTGCGCGTTTCGCACACGGTGAGATTTCTTTGCAGGATGCCTCCGACCTCGGGTGCAAAGCGTGTGCGACGCCGGGGGGCGGGTGTCAATTCTTAGGCACGGCTGCAACCTCGCAGGTCGTCGGAGAGGCTTTGGGCATGACGCTCACTCACGCAGCCCTCGCGCCTTCAGGGCAAGCGATTTGGTTGGATATGGCAAAGCGATCGGCGCGCGCTCTCGTCAACCTCGAAGCAAAAGGCATCACGATGCGAACCATCCTCACCGACGAAGCAATTCAAAACGCGATGGTTGTTCATGCCGCTTTCGGGGGTTCTACAAACTTGCTCCTACACATTCCTGCGATTGCTCACGCAGCGGGATTAGATCGCCCCAACATCGAAGATTGGACTCGTGTCAACCGCCAAACACCCCGTCTTGTGGATGTGCTTCCAAATGGACCTGTCGGACATCCAACGGTCCGCGTTTTTCTCGCGGGTGGTGTTCCTGAAGTGATGCTTCGTTTACGGGACCTAGGTGTGCTCAACGAAGATGTTATCACCGCGACGGGCGAAACCCTTGGGCGGAACCTTGATTGGTGGGAAAAGTCTGAGCGACGTCAACGGCTGCGGGTTTTGCTGATGGAAAGTGATGGCGTCCATCCAGACGATGTAATTATGAATCCTAATACTGCGCAGAAGCGTGGACTGACGAGTACCCTCGCATTTCCGCGCGGCAACCTTGCACCTGAAGGATCGGTAATCAAAAGTACCGCTATCGATTCGAGCGTTGTTGATCCCGACGGCGTCTATCGTATGACTGGTGCTGCGCGTGTCTTTGTTCGGGAACGCGACGCAATTCGCGCGATTAAGCGTGGAGACCAAGACCAAATCAGACCGGGAGAGGTGATGGTGCTTTGCTGCCGAGGACCAATGGGCACTGGCATGGAAGAGGTATATCAAATTACTGCTGCTCTTAAGCACCTCTCCTTCGGTAAACATATCGCCCTGATTACTGATGCCCGATTCTCCGGTGTGTCAACCGGCGCATGTATCGGACACATTGGACCTGAAGCGTTGGCTGATGGTCCTATCGGCAAGGTAATCAACGGCGATCTTATTCAAATTGTCATCGATCGAAATCGGCTGGAAGGGAGCGTAGATTTGGTCGGTCATGGTTATACTACCTTTGGGCCAGAAGAAGGAGCGCGAGTTTTAGCGGAAAGATTACCACGTCCAGACCTCGCTCCCGACGAGATGCTGCCGGGGGATACCCGCCTGTGGGCTGCGCTTCAGAGCATTGGCGGTGGAACATGGGGCGGATGCGTCTATGACGTTGAGGCAATCATCAAAACGCTAGAAGCAGGGAAGAAAGCGTTAAAAATATAGGGAACGATGAGAAACAGAATATTTGGAGGCCCTCACTCATTAGTTCAAGGCTTTCAGTTGATGGGTAATCGTTTTCATCACCGTGTCATAGTTTGGTTCGAGTGTTGTCGGTGAGTTAACATGTTGAGGCTGAACTTCTTTCAATTTGCTTTGGTGGTAATCAATCTTAAACTCCGGGAACTTGAGTCCGTTGGCTGTCGAGATAACGATAACCCGATCATCGCGTTGAATTAGCCTGCTTTCTACCATTTTCAGCAGCACTGCGAGAGCAACCCCTGTATGAGGACAGTTGAATAACCCTGTTCGATCTGCCCTGGCTACGGCATTTGCTAACTCGTCCTCCGTTGCTTGCTCCACAATTCCGTCGAACTGTTTTAATACCTTTATCGCCTTTTTCACGGAAACAGGATGACCAATTCGAATCGCTGTTGCAATCGTTGACTGCGCCGTAACCGGGTCAAACGTCTTGAAATGTTTCAGGTAACTTTGGTACAAAGGATTCGCTTTGGCGGATTGAGCGCAAGCAATGCGTGGTAGTCTATTGATAATCCCTAAATCTCGCATGATTAAAAACCCCAATCCAAGTGCTGTTACATTTCCCAAATTACCCCCCGGAATGATGACCCAATCTGGTGCTTCCCAGTCAAACTGCTGGACTATCTCAATGGAGATTGTTTTCTGCCCTTCAATCCGTAGAGAATTTATTGAGTTTGCCAGGTAAAAATCCTTCCTCTCCGCAAGCTTTTGGACAACCGCCATGCAGCCATCGAAATCCGTTTCTAAGGCAAGCGTAATTGCCCCGTTGGCAATCGGCTGAATGAGTTGTGCGTGGGACACTTTGTCCTGTGGCAAAAGAATAACCGCCGGAATGCCTGCTGCTGCTGCATAAGCTGCCAGTGAAGCGGAGGTGTCACCCGTAGAAGCGCACATAACCACGCGGATGTCGCCGCCTCCTTTTATCACCTGCTTCACCATGGAAACCAAAACAGTCATCCCTAAGTCTTTGAAGGAGCCTGTATGACTGTTTCCACACTGCTTTATCCAGAGATTAGAAAGACCTATCTCTTTGCCAAACCGCTCAGCCCAAAAGAGATTGGTGCCTCCTTCATACATTGAAACCACATTTTCATCATCAATATGCGGACAAACCAACTCTTTTTTGCCCCAGACGCTGCTGCCATAGGGGTATTGCGTTCTCATATACCGCTCATTAAACAACTCCTTCCACGCGGCGGCGTTTCGATGCCTTAAGCGGTCTATGTCGTGTTTAACCTCTAATAAGCCATTGCACGCTCGGCAACGATAAATGACTTCATTGAGCGGGTACTTTTCGTCACAGCCCTCACTGCATTGAAACCACGCATGATATTTCATCGCCTCAATCCTTTCCTTCCGGCTGGAATCAAGCTTTAACAGGTTGCCTATACCTCCAGATTTGCTCATTATCCAACGGGGTCGCCCTTCGCACGGTTCTGATATGACAATTGTACCTTTCAACCCTCTCTGTCGTCAATAGAATTTCTTCAAACTATTCGTCGTAGGCTAATCACCACATGTCGGCGACGGACAAAGGAAAGAGGTGCTCAGCCGCTTCTCGGAAGGAGTTATCAACAAGCATAACCTCAATGCAATCCAAGCTTTTCTCACAACTAGCTTTGTCGGTCACAATCTACCACTTGACGGTGCTCGGGGAACTGAGAGAGTCGGACAAACGTTCACTATTGTTGTTTCGTTTTCCTTGACATGAGATTCTCGGTTGGGAACATAGTCGTCAAAGGTGACAAGATAGTATTCAATACGCTTATGAGTAATTGTGTGGAGGTGGGTGATTAACGCCTGAAGCTATATTTCGCTTAACCCGGATAACTTTTCCCAATAAAGCCTATTGACCTACTGTGAAATCCGGAGAATTGACCTACTGCAGAAGTGTGCAGAAGTTATACGCACAACGGAATACGATATTACCTACATTTCCGTTTGCGCTCGATCTAAAATCTGTTCAATCTCATCCATAGAAGGCAGTTCAGCAAGATCCTTCAATCCGAATAGTTGCAGAAATTCGTCGGTCGTTGCGAATAAGAGTGAACGCCCAGGGCCGGGTTTCCTTCCGGCGATGCGAACTAATCCTTTTTCGATCAAGGAATTGAGGACGCTATCGCTATTGACGCCGCGGATTTCTTCGATTTCGGTTCTCGTAACAGGCTGCTTGTAGGCGGCAATGGTGAGGGTTTCAAGTGCGGCAGGTGAAAGTTTGACGCGCACCTGACGGGTGTGAAATTTTTCAATCCAACTGTGATATTTGGGGTGTGTACAGACTTGAAACCCGTTAGCAATTTCGATGAGCTCAAAACTGCGGTTTGTGTCACGGTACTCATCACGCAACAGCTTGAGCACTTGGCGAATCTGTCTCGTGGACACCCCATTCAATACTTGGCTAAACTGTTTCAGGGAAATGGGTTCGCTAACAGCAAACAGCACCGCTTCGAGGATGGATTTCATCTCGTCTGGGCTAAACGCAGAATCTTGAATGGGAAGCGTGAGTTCTTCAGTCACGGATTTTCTGTCGGTACGATTTAGTATAAGGGGTAACCTTTGCGGGTTTTTACGTATTACCTAACTAAGTTTGACAATATAAATGTCCTCAAGATGTCCAGATTGCACCGCAGCGATTCGCTGAAGGCGAATCAACTCCAAAATCGCTAAAAACGTCACAATCTGTTCAATTTTGCTTGCAAACTCCGATAAAAGGTCATTGAAATTTATTGGTTCCTCACTGAGTCTGCGCTGCACAACCTCCATCTTTTCCTCAACTGTGATTGGCTCTTCTTCAATTTCTTCGTACAAATCATCATCCGTTGCATACTGTGATCTTTCAACCACGTGCTTGAAAGCGGATAGGAGATCAAAGAGCGTCGCCTTAATCTGGACTTCACGTAAATCAGCCAACTCAGTATCCGGATTGATGCTCCTTCCGTAGATTCGTTCCCGCTTCGCGACGTGATAATCTAACGCTTGCGCCGCTTCCTTGAACTGTTTATACGCTAACAGTTGTCTGACTAGCTCTTCCCGATCCTTGAACGGTTTTTGATCGTCTTCTGTCACCGATGGAAGAATGCTTTGAGATTTGAGATAAAGCAAAGTCGCTGCCACCACCAGAAAGTCCGACGCGACATCAAGATCTAGCAGTTCCATAAAGTTGAGATACTCTAGATACTGCTCGGTAATTTCTGCGATTGGGATATCCGTGATCTCCATCTCATTTTGTTGAATAAGATGGAGCAGGAGATCTAAAGGACCTTCAAAAACATCAAGTTTGATTGCGTAGATAGGTTTCACCTGAGAGTCATAGATCTCAACACGGTTTTGCATACAATCTCATTATTGATAAAATTTCTGTTAAAGACGGTCAGACTAAATTCATTGCAGCTCTGACTTCTGCCATTGTCTCTTGGGCAACTCCTCGTGCCCGATTTGCTCCATAAGCGAGAACTTCACGAACCACTTTAGGTTTTGACGCCCATTGAGCCCGTTTTTCATAGAATGGGGCTATCTCAGCAATCATATTATCGGTGAGATTACGTTTACAATCGACACACCCTATTGCAGCGGAACGACAATCCTTATCGATTTTTGGAACCTCATCGGGATTGTAGACTTTATGATACGCAAAAACCGGACATACGTCCGGATTACCGGGGTCATTGCGACGTACACGACCTGGATCTGTTACCATTTTCATAATGTTTTTCCGTGTGGTCTCAGGTGGGTCTGACAACTGAATGGTATTACCGTAGCTCTTGCTCATCTTGCGACCATCAAGTCCTGGCAATTCCGCGGTTTCCGTCAACAGCGGCTGTGGCTCCGGAAAAACGTCCCCGTAGATGTGATTAAATCGGCGGACGATTTCCCGCGAAATTTCAAGGTGGGCGACATTATCCGCCCCAACAGGCACTACCGCGGCTTTGTAAACAATTACATCCGATGTCATCAATACCGGATATTCTAACAATCCGGTTGAAGGTCCCTCGCGCTGATTGATATGCTGGTTGAGATCTTGAACCTTGTCTTTATACGTAGGGCACCGCTCAAGCCAAGACACCGGTGTAATCATTGTAAGCAGAGTTGATAGCTCCGCATGTTCTGGAACGTGAGATTGAATGAAGAGAGTGCTCTTTTCCGGGTCAATCCCCGCACTCAACCAATCGACCGCTGCCTGCAATATGTAGTGGTGAAGGTTCGATGTGTCGGTCACATCGGTGAGCGAATGCCAATCGGCGATGAAGGGATAACATTCGTATTTTTCTTGCAGGCTTGCTGTATTTTTCAGCATCCCTTCGAGGTGTCCAATATGTAGAAGTCCTGTTGGGCGGACACCGCTGACTAATCTTGTTATTTGCATGCTTGTTGCTTCCTCCAAAGTCGCTCCGAATCAGCCTAGGGTATTTAGTCAAATATCTTTGCGATAACCTAATAGGAAACCCGTAGAATTACGGCAGCATCATTCACTATTGCCGCTTTATGCGCTTCAACACCATGTCTTTCAGTGGTTTTCGTGACATGCTTCTACCGGTTCAGACCTATCTATTCCCGTCGGATTCAATACAAACCGACAAGTATTTGAGCTAGGTCGAACATACCGTAAGCTACTAGACTAATAATGATAAAGACCGGATTCGGTATTCCAATCAGGCCTGGAATGAAAATAATTCCCATAAGAATCATCATGCCGTAAGGGCGCAGTTTTTCGAACTCTTGAGCCTGTTTCCAAGGCAGCAGACCATATACAACGCTATATCCGTCAAGCGGGAAGACCGGGAGCATATTGAATACCGCCAAAAAAACACTAATAATCGCTGATATTTTCAACTGCCGATACATTTCAACTTGAATTGCCGAACCTCTATCAGGGAATTCAATCGCCATGGAAAGAAGTGATAGACCACCTAAAATCACGATTGTGCAAATAATGTTCATAATCGGTCCCGCCGCCGCAATAATCATCAAATCACGTTTGGGATTTCTCAAATTGTAAGGATTAACGGGCACAGGCTTCGCCCAGCCAAAAAACATTCCTCCAAAGAGTGTTCCAATCAGCGGCAAAATCACTGTTCCGATGAGGTCGATATGCGCCCCAGGATTGAATGTCATTCGGCCCTCATCTTCAGCAGTTCGATCTCCTAGCATGTTGGCGGATTTTGCGTGGCCCCATTCGTGAAAAGTAAGCAAAATAATAAACTGAACCACTCGTAGGATTGCTTCAACTGGATCGAGTCTCATGAATTCGTCCTAAAAATTTGTAAGCCTCCGGTTTGCTTTGTATTTTTCCATCTAACTGCGCTGCAAATGTCGTCCACAGTATCTCCGCAAATGTTGGCCCCGGATTCAAGTCTAGTTGGATAAGATCTGTTCCGTCGATCAACGGCAGGGCGGACCTCAAATCTGTCAAAAAATTCTTAATCTTTTCCGCACGCCATTGAGGTTGATCCGGCTCTACAATCGAGAAGACCAACGCCTCTAACGGATACGATTTCAACAGTCTATAAACCTCGCTCGGTCTAGAATTTTCCGATAACGTGGCTAAAGCGTCGCCCAATTGTCTCTTACCGATCAGCTTTTTGCGTAATCGGTTTTCCAACGATAATCGATCTTTCACGGATTCGATTGCTTCGGCGAACCTTAGTTTTTCCTCTCCTGACTGAACCTCTCTCGGCACCGAGAAGAGGTCAGTCAACAGTGCTATCCAAAATAGCGACCTTGTATCAATCGAGTCATTCGGTAGATGCTTTTTTGCCCAATTGATGGCTTGACGGGCAGTATCCCAGCGTGCGTCAAAGTCCTGCCGAAGTTCCCACTCTGGGTGGATTCCACGAAAAAGATTAAATTCGCACATCCGCTGAATCATCTTCGGCGCAGATTCTTCCGATAGGATGCGGTCGATTTCGTTTCGTATGCGCTGACCACTGATTAAATCTAAAATCCCTTCGTTAATCGCATCACGAATGCGTTTTTGATCGCTGTCAACGATTTTAAAGTGGTAACGCCCCTCGTACCGAATCGCGCGGAAGATGCGGGTTGGATCATCAATGAAACTCCGATCATGTAGAGCGCGAATGAGTCCAGTCTGTAAATCCCGTAACCCGTTCGTACAATCGACAAGCTCTCCAAAGTCGTCCGGATTAAGTGACATAGCGAGTGCATTAATCGAAAAGTCGCGGCGGTGGAGATCGTCCACAATCGTTCCGAACTTAACTAAGGGTAACGCTCCGGGGCGCACATAAGTTTCGCATCGTGCACTGACAAAATCGATTTTGAGCCCATCACTGCGTATCAGCGTCCCTGTACCAAAGCTGTGATGAACCCGCATCTTGCTATCCCACCTTTTGGAAAGACGGTGAGCTAAGCTGATGACATCCCCTTCTACGACGACATCAAAATCCAAATTCTCACGATTGAGCAGAAAATCACGGACCAAGCCGCCAACGACGTAGGCGGGTAGGCATGCTTCATTCGCAAGTTGCCCAATCTCTTGCAGCACAGCTAGGACTTGGGATGGTATTTGTGACAGGATTTCAGAGTTGCACATTTTCAGATTTCGTGGACAATGAGATAATCTTAGACTGACTTATCTCTTTCCTTGTAAGACGATAACGAGCATACCGCCGAATCTATTTGGCTAATCCTCCACCCGGTAAATTAATCTGGAACATGTGGCAACGGCGCGAAAGCGTTGATATCGCTTGCTATATCCACGACCGCTGGTTTGCCTGAAGCCAATGCCTGTTCCAAGGCGTTCTGAATATCCCCCGGGCGTTCCACCCGAACCCCAAAACATCCCATGGACTGGGCAATTTGCGAGAAATCTACGTCCTGAAAGACCCAAATCTCTTCGCGGTTACCGGCAGTCACGCCGCCATAAGCGCGGTCTACACCCGCCTTGTCCTGATTAAGCGAATGGTTGTTGTTGATCACTGTTACAGTGTTGATGCCACAGCGAAGGGCTGTCTCCAACTCGCTGAGGTGGTACCAGAAGCCGCCATCTCCTGTGAAGCAGATTACAGGTCTATCAGGAACAGCGCACTTGGCACCCAAAGCTGCCGGAAACCCCCAGCCCAAGGAGCCTGCACATCGCAGATAGCGCTGGTCTGGAGTCTTGAGGTCGACCATCGCTCCTGTCCAGATGCCGGCGTGTCCTGTGTCCGAAACCAGAACAGCATCGGACGGAAGGAAATCGCATATTTCTTTACATAGCCGCTCGGGCCTAATGGGTGATGCGTCTGAGTCGAATAACGGTTTAAGTTCCTTTCGCCACTGCGCGACCAACTCACTCACTCGGGCAGTCCACCGGGCGTCCACAGTCTTGGGTTCAAGAGCCTCAATGAGACGCTGTATACTCACCTTGGCATCCCCAAGCAGTGCCACTTGTGTCGGGTAATTTCGCCCAATTGCTGAGGGATCTATGTCAATCTGAATGACCGCAGTACCGTGCCTAGGCACTTGCCAGAAGTGGGTGACTTGTCCGCCGGTATGACTTCCCACAAAAAGTACTACATCGGCCTCAGAGACTATCTGGTTGGCGCACGAACGGGAGTAAGCACCGACGACTCCTACAGATAAAGGGTGATTTTCGGGGATACTCCCCTTGGCGTTTAGAGAAGTCGCCACGGGCATAGAGAGCATCTCTGCAAGCTTAATAATCTCTGCCCCCGCTTTAGAAGCAGCGACCCCTCCACCGGCAACCAAGACGGGCCGTTGCGCCTGAGCGATGAGTTTAGCTGCCTGGTCCACCAGTTCCGCTGCAGGTTCGGAGCGAAATGCCGGATACTGCCTGAAAGACTCCTCAATAATCACTTCTAAGTCGGCTTCACAATCGGCAACCATTTCACCTTGAAATCCTAGCAATTCCAAGTGAACCGGACCTGGTGCGCCGGATGTTGCTTCTCGAAAAGCCTGGCGCAACATTACAGGCAACTGGTCGACCGCATCAATGAAAGCGTTATACTTGGTGACAGGTTCATAGAGTGGCCAATGATCGATTTCTTGGTATGCATGGCGGTACCGATAGACCGCTGGCAACCGACCGGTAATAGCCAGCACCGGTGACAAAGCGAGATAGGCATCTTGCAATCCTGCGGCGAGATTAGCAGCGCCCACAGACTGTGCCATGGCGATCCCGGGACCATGCGATGCTCGGGCATAGCCGTCTGCCATGTATGCCGCAGCTTTCTCGGAATGGCAGAGCACGCGCTTTATTCCCAATATTTCCGCTTCTACAAGGACACCTCTCAAAATGGCAGGTACGAAGAAGATTGTGGTAACACCATAGCCCTTCAGTGTCTCCGCAATATACCTGGAGCCAGTCATTTTGGGCATAACTTGTCCCTTTTCGTATTAAAGGCTGAAGACTGAAAAGTCACGTCATATATTCTACTATAGATGATCACAAATATAAAGAGAAATTGCAAGAGTTGTATCAGTCAATTGTGTTAACGTGCAAATGAAGTAAACTTAAACTGCCCAGAAAGCATGGATGTGCCGTCAAAGCCCATTATGTTCAACTATTTCACATCAATTAGGCGGAAATCTAATGCGAAATTTTTGTTTTGATAGGGTTTGCTTCTATGGTACAATAACCAACTGATAATTCAATTACTGTGAAAAGGAGAAACGATGCTTACTCTTACTCTTCGATACTGCCGTCGCCTTCGTCGTGCATATCACAATCGTCATATCCGACGGATTGCAGGAGTACTCGGTCTAGCTTTACTTTGTATCATTCTCAATTCAGTATGTTTTTATCTCTTTGAGCGAAAAGCACACCTTCAGTTGACACTTTGGGATTCTGTCTGGATGAGTTTTACGACAATCACAACAGTCGGATACGGGGATTACTCTGCAACGACCGTAGGTGGGCGTATCGGCACAATGGTTCTGCTATATCTGGTTGGGTTAGCTTGCTTCCCGTACGTTATCACCCAGATCGTGGATATTGCCGTCGAAGGACAGAACAATCGCCGTTACGGACTCATTGATTGCCGGGATCTTGTTGATGACCATATCGTTATTGTGAATTTTCCATCCGAATTGAAGGTCGCCGCAATCATAGATCAGCTTGCATCAGACCCAGTTACATCCGATCGATCTCTTGTCATCCTGGCAGACAATATTGAGGAAATCCCTTTCAACAATCCGAATGTCTATTTTGTCCGAGGATCGCCATTGCAAGATGAATCCCTGAATAGAGCAAATGTTGCAAGAGCTTATGCGTCGCTGATTCTTACGCCGAAAACCGATGAACATGCTGCAGATGCAATTACATCTTCGATTGTTTCCCTCATTGAGACCCTCAATCCCAAGGTCAGGACAATTGTTGAGTGCAGTAGTATCGGACATCTACCGCTGTTTCGAGCTTTCAATTGTGATGCAGTCATTCCCACACGTAACATCGCTGCTAAAGTATTAGCGCAGGAAGTCCGAGATCATGGACTGTCTCACGCCATTGCCGAGCTGTTGACGCAGGCTGAAGGGAGTGAATTGTATACTGAAACTATTGAGGTCGAGGGATTTCACTTTAATGAACTGCAATCTCTACTCATGAAATTGGGTGCGCAGGTCATATTAGTCGGGGTTATCCGAAGCAGTAAGCACTGGATTAATCCGCCGCCTGACTTCGAGATTCAGCCGACAGATCGGTTGATTCTCATCAGCAATCGTCGCAGTGACTGGAAGCCCATTCACGCGCAGTTACTAAACGTCAATGCAAGCCAATCAAAAGCTTGATGTTTCTGAATGATGGGCGGAAAGACTTGTTTTGAAACTTAGATTCACATGCTATAATTTAATCAACCTTGCGGATATTCTTTGCTAAAATTTCGAGGATTGACAAGTCATGATTCGTGTTCAAGAATTATGCAAATCTATTCAACAAAGACAGATTCTTACCAACCTCTCCTGGGATCTCGCCGCAGGCGATCGATTTGCTCTGCTAGGCTTAAATGGTTCCGGCAAAACACTTCTGCTGAAAATTCTTGCGACGCTTGTCAAACCCACGTCTGGCGTTGTCGAAATTGCTGGCTATGATGCATTTGCCAACCTTAATAGAGTCCGCCCGCTCATTGGGTACGTGCCTCAAACCTTTGACGGTTATCCGGCTCTCTCTGTTTGGGAGTATCTTGATTTTTTCGCATCTGCATACAAAATAGACCGGGCGCTGCGTGCGGCGGGCATGAAAGATGTCCTCGAGCTGATGGATTTGACCGCCCTACGCGATCAGAAAATCGAACAGCTCTCTCTGGGCCAGAAACGAAGGCTTTGTCTTGCCAAGACCTTCTTGCACGATCCACCGATCTGGTTTCTGGATGAGACGCTCTCAGCATTAGATGCACGAGGGCAGATCGAGATGCAGGCATTAATCAATGAACTTGGTGCGATGGGAAAAACGGTGATTTTAGGTACCAATCGGCTCACAGACGTAGTGACTACCTGTAACCGGCTGGGAATTCTGGATAAAGGTAGTTTCGCCCTGTATGGTGATGTCACGGACATCGCCGGTCAAATTACACAAAGCCATCGGATCGAAATTGATGTGATAGAGGGCATTGATAAAGCAGAAGCCCTCTTGAAAAGCAGATCGAATTTGACGTCGTTTGAGGTAACAGAGGCAAAAATTTTGATTGAATCACAGATCACAGACACAGAAATCGCGAATCTGCTCAAAGATTTGATTCATGCAGGCGCGACGATTTTGCGTTTTCAAAAAACTGAACGTTGGTTGGAAGACCTATTTATAGATGTGACGCTTCCTGCAACCTCTGATAAGAGCATTTGAAGAAATTAAAGGCTGTGCCAACCGACTTGAGCCAAGAACTAGCGTATTCAAAATATATGGACTAACAATTATACATTCATCACCAGCCAACGTTTCGGGAAAATGAACTATCCCACATTATGAGCCAGTTTATACAAATTGCCTACGGTGTTGCTGGAGCAGTTGTCGTCGCATTCGTGTTGATATCCTCTCCCTTTGGGCTATGGGAATCGGGCTATGGCGAAGTGCGGCATATACTCAGCATCATTGGGGCAATTGCCATCCTGATTGCAAGCGGTTACATCCTGCGCACACGCCTGATTCGATGGGGTAGTCGGCAAATCTGGTTGAAATATCATCAAAGGCTGGCGTCTTTTGGTTTGTGTCTCGTTGTTATTCACTCCGCTGTTCGCCCACTTGCATGGCATTCTTGGTTGACACTCACCCTGGCATTGCTCAACCTAGGAACAGGTATCGCGGTGAGTCTAACGGCGCGTCGAGCAAGACGGATTCTGTTGCGTGTCCATCTCGCACTTGCCCCAATCTTAATGGTTGGTATCATCGTACACGGTCGTGAGAAACTCGATCACGACGAGTTCTTTCCGTTGACGCAATTACACGATGTTCCTTGTGCGCGGTGTCATACCACGGATTCACTGTTATTCAGTTTTGATGTGCACCTGCAAGAAGAGTTTGACAAGGAGGACAGGCTTCCGGAAGATGTGCAGTGGGAATTTGATATTCGCGAGATTCCAATATCTGAAGATACTGTGATTTCGATGAAAAAGAAGGGTAATGAGTGGCTGATAATCGACCCAAGAAACGGACGGAGATACTCTGTCAGGAACGATGAAAGACAGCTCAACATTCACTCCGATGTAAGCTACGGAACGTACACCTGCCGGACGTGTCACGTTCACAACACACCCGAGATTCAGCTTGCACATGAGGTTCACGGCGTGAACCTGTATGACAGATGCCTCGATTGTCATCAGACGATGTTTAATGACAAGCGATACGGAAACCAGAAAGTCGACTGGGACTACGATCCCAATTGGTAGAATCTAGGAAAGGCGTCTAATACGCCTTCATCGTAACGCGAGATACCATCGCGCGTTAGTAGTAACGGATGATACTGAGTCTGCACTTCTCCTGTCTTCTGAAATTTACCAATTCTGTTCTAGTGCGTAATGAATACAGAATTAGACTGAATTATCACTTTTTCAACGCGCGTTAAACACAGTAAATGAATTGACGGCGGTGAGTTTTATCCTTCACTTTCAATGAAACCATCTGTACTGGTCTTTTGTGAGTCGAGCAACGGAGGCGCAGGCTTTCCCGTTTCCTGTTTAGTTAACGTCACCCGGCTAGCGATTGCCGTAGCAAACCAGCTCACCAACCCAATCGCTGCGCCGGCAGCCATTGCAATCCCCGCAGCTTTAGGGGTTAAAATGTTTCGTAGCGTTTTCTCATCAAGTTCACAAGAAATGCTTTTGGGATTTCCTAACGCAAATCCGCGTCTCTCGCCTATTTGCCAATACTCAATCGTTGGTGCGCGATTGCCCTCAGTTTGAATGCTCCCTTTCAAAGACTGAGCGTTTAATTCAATCATGATCTTACCGGGTTCGCCAACCCATACGGCTTTTACCCCTACGTTCCCATTTTCACCTTCAATCGGTTCAAGATTGATACGATCAATCAGGCGGTCAGCAATTTTTAGGGTAAGCCTTGTATATTTCGATAACGATACAACCCAACGCTCTAAAATCACAATAAAATCATCGCAGAGGATTCCGTGTTTTCAAATGGGTAGAAACTTGCGATTCCCTCCTTTCTTCTTGTAGTTTTGCCCGAAACGTCCTATCTTTTAAGCTTTACTCGATAAAAAACCGATAAGGCAGCCGATATGTTCCTCAAGCTAGTTGTTCCCAGATTTAAATCTCAATTTTACCCATAGTCTATCTGACTGTCGATGCGAATCTCTAAGAATAAGCACAGATTCCTGCCGCATAAAAGCCGGTGATAATCAGGAATTTCCGATTCGACGTAATTCTCTGCACCTCTGAACTCGATGTGCAAGCAACACTGAATGCCATCAACTGGGCCACATGTTCTTCACTGGGGCGCTCCAAGATACTGGTTAAACCAGGCTAGGACTCGGTGACATACGTCCCGAAAATTACGTTCAGACCATGCACCTGGCCAATGTTCTTCCCCATGGTATAACCGCAACTCCACCGGTTTCCCGAGGCGCCGCAATGCACTAAACGCTTCTTTGACCTGGTTTGCCCCCCATATATCCTCCGTGCCCTGTACTAAATAGCAATGGTGTTTTTACACGGTGAAGGTAGAACAAGGGTGAATTTTCTATGTAGGCATCCCGTTTTTCCCATAACGTTCCGCCCATTTCGCTTCCTAGTTCATAGCCATGAGAATTATCGCCTTTGTCATTCATTGTACCGTAATCACTCGTAATATTGACCACACCTGCAGAACAGACAGCTGTTCGAAAACAATCCGTTTGGGCTAGAAGTGCTAACACACAGTACCCTCCGTCACTATGCCCCATCAGTCCAATTCGATTGGGATCGGCGATGTCTAAATCAATCAACCGATTAACAGCAGGTAAGACGAATTTGGGTATTTCCTGCATTTTACGTCTATCAATCGGGAGATCTGGCCAGAGCACAGCGTAGCCCTGACTCGCTAGCAATTGCGCATTATCGTAGTGTCCTCCACCAAAGCCAAAGTCGTGAATCCAGGACGAGAAATTACCGCGATATACATGGACAATCACCGGAATACGCTCTCCTTCACTGTAGTTTGGAGGCAAGAGCAGCGCACCACGTCGCATTTGTTTGTCCAATGCCCGCCACTCAATCAAGCGAGGTTTACCTAACGCAACGCCCTCTAAATCCGAATTGAGTGAAAAGAGACGGTTGAGAACGGGTGTATCAAGAGAGACACGCCAAATTTCTGCGGGGTGTTCTGCCGATTCAGCCACAAGGTAACATGCAGAAAAATCGGAGGCAACTTCGGTCTGAAATGGATCCCAACACGACTTGGTAAATTCTGTCAGGATTGTCCCTTCGCCACTTTCAAGAGAAACGCGAACCACTGCTTCGTCCCAGACGTCATTTCGAACAACAGCGAAAAGAGAACCATCCGGTGACGACCGTAATATTGAATCCATCGGAGGCTGAATCCAAAAAACCACCCGCCAGCCGGGAAGAACGACATTCATTTGGCGTTGATTGCTCCCGTCAGCATTGAATATCCATACGTGATCTCGCGTTAAACAAAATATGGAAGAGTTGTCTTCACTCCAGTGCGGTCCAAGATAATCATCCATCTTAATCGTCATCTCGTCTATTAGAGCTCTGGGACTCTCAGAACCGTCTGCGGGTACAACAAAGAGTTGTTTGGGGGATCCGTCGTCGTCCCCATCGTCCATTGTAATGGCAATAAGCTAACTGTTGGGAGACCAGTTAAATCCACCCCCGCCGTGATATATCTTGCTAGCAATTGTCCGTGGAGGTGTTCCATCTAGTGGAACAACGACCAAATCGTAGGTCATCCGGTAGCTTTGCGAATCATATTCTGCCAACTTGAATGCGGCGACTGTTTTACCATCGGGTGCAACCCGCCAGTTCCACACAGGCCAATCGCAGACCAATCTTGTTACCTCACCTGTAGTGACATCTATACATCCAAGATCGCAGCATGTGCCATCATATAGCCAAGCACCTGTCGGGCGGGTATCGACTTCACGGGTGGAATCAAACGAGAAGACGCTAACGGGAGGTGGTTGATTAGGAAGCAATGCTTGGTCTGGTGCGGGCGGTTTGAACGCGCCACTCACAGGGCATAACTTCACGATAACCTTTCTGCTATCTGGAGTCCATCGCGGGATTTCAAATCCGTATTTGGTCCGTATCAATGCTTGCTGAAACAACTGGAAAGTATCGGTCTCCGGAGACCAAACTCCTAAACACACTAATCCGTTGTGTCGCACGTATGCTGCTAAACGGCTTCCATCAGGTGACCACTGTCCGCCCCAACTAACGCTTTCAAGTCGGAAATGGCTCTTGAGCTTTTCCAGTTATTGTATCTATGACAAATATATGGCTGCCATCCATTGCTTCGTAAACACCGTCTACGCCAAATCCGTCTTCTCGTATATCTACCGCTTTTCGCCGTATTCCCTGTACGCTCACAGCTAGTAAACGACCGTCTGGCGATAGATTCATTGGTACACGATCTGTTGGGCGTTGGAGGTTCATCAAATGCTCTACGCTGAACAGCTGCTTCATTGAATACTCCTAAAACCTACATCTAATTTCCCGAATACCTAATGAATCGAGAAACTTCGGCAATTTCGGGCGTATCACATTGCCATCATCCGAAACTAACGGGAAGCGGTTACCTGTCAATATCTCTCCATTGGCGACTTCAACAAAGGGTTTCATCGTGTGGTTGCCGGTGGAATCGTAGCGTGTCTCACCGGTCATGTAGTGAATTGCAATCGCTCGACGCGGTCGGGTGCTGGTATTTGCGTGAGAACCGTGCCAAGCCAAACCGTGATGATAGTGAACATGTCCCGCCGGTACCGGACACAACTCTACCTGCACGTCGCGATCCTGGAAAGTTGACGGCATCGCATTGAAATCCTGTATGCTGTGCAAAAAATCGATCTGATCTCCCCAATGGTATGCCCCTGCGACCATACTCATGCAACCGTTGGATGTATCTACATCGTCCAGCGCAACCCATGCCGTCACTTGGCTTGTCTTCGGCGTCAGGATGGGCCAACAAGGCGAATCTTGATGCCAGCCGGTGATGCCGCCTCGCTCCGCTAGTTTATACTGGATTTGATCGTGCCAGACCCGCAATTGGTGCGCCCCCGTCAGTTGGACAACCTCACCGACAATTTTGGGGTTGTATATGAGCTCACAGAAAGGATCGCTAGCTTCCCACATGTTCGTAATTTGCCAAGTTACGCTATCGGGATTAGGGGACAGGTTCACAAGCCGGATCGGCTGGGGCTTGTCAGTATTTTGTTTAACAAGCACGCGATCGATTTCCGCCCTCAGAACGTCAACCTGTTTGCCACTCACCACGCATCCACCGAGGAGAAAGCCTTTGGTACGAAACTCATCAATTTGGTTTTGACTGAGCACATTGGTCCCCAGCATCTATTTTCGTGGATTAAGTTCAAACGTTCTATTTGATGATTCCGAATCGGGTTGGAATTTAGTATTTTGTGGGATCCATCAAACGAACCATCAGGATGAGGATTCGGAAGCATCGGGTCGAGAAGTTCGCAGTGATTCTCCGGAGTAATATTCTTTGGCAGAGTCACTGATTTTAGCGGCGCCGGCTTTGATTGCCGAATCGGGAACCTTCTGTAGCGGCGTATAGCGGGCATGTTTGATATCTTTGTAGGGGTCATTGTAAACCGTGTTATAAACACATCTCAGCGCCCAGCGGGGTTTGTCGCTCAGATTCGCATCGGATCGGTGTAGGATATTGCCATGAAAGAAAATCCCGGCGCCTGGCGGCATTTCACAATAGACCAATTCCATGCGTGCTAGGATGGCTTCTATGCGTTCTGGATCGATACTGGTCTGGGTACTGCCCGCAGAGGTTTGTTCCACATGATCCAAACGTCCTAGCCGGTGTGATCCTTTAATCACCTGTAGGCAGCCGTTTTCTTCCGTCTGCTCATCAATCGCGACCATACACGCGGCAACATCTGGGAATAGACAGCCGTAGTGATACCAGTATCCATAGTCCTGATGCCATTCCCACGCTCCGCCGACCCGGGGTTCTTTGAGCATCATCGTGGAATGGTAGTGATATACTTCGGCGCCGAGCAACTGCTCTATCCTGTCCACCATCTTATGGCTTTTAGCAATCAGCCCGTAGATGTCGTTGCCAGGTTGATCCCAAAGCGCCAGCTTAGAGTTCTTCCCTTCTGTGTCCTTAACCTCGTGAGCGTGTTGCATCAGTACATAGTCTCCTTTGGCTGCCTCATAAAGGAGTTGAGTCTCCTCCGCATCCAGAAAGTTCTCGACAATGATAAAACTATCTCGATGGAATCGGTTGACTTCTTCTTCTGTAAACAACTCACCCATTTCCTTATCTCCTATAATTGAAACAAACGAAAAAACCAATTTCTCAAGTTGGCTTCATGTTTGTACGATAGCCAAACCTTTGCTATTTAGCAAGATATTTTTCCCATGGTTGCGATAACCTGAAAGTGGGCGTCAGTCTAGTCGCCGTGGACACTTCTGTTAGACGAAGAATCAATCATCTTCAAGCAGCATTATGCACGTGACACCTAGACTCAGCGCCTTCAAACCTCAACAAAATGCATGCACAAACCATATCACTTAAGTTCTAAGTTATTCCAAATCGACATTTTACATCCGGGCTTACGGAGGATTCGAAGGAAGGGATGTCCGACCAGTCTTTAGGTCTCCCCATCTAGTTGCGAGTTTGTCTCCTAACTCAACTGACAAAACGCCCTGGACGCCCCCAGCAAAATGGTTAAGGATATCGTTCTGTGTCAATGGCTGCCGCGTGATGAAAAGCTCATCCACAAATCCTTGGATAAACCGATCGCCTGGTCCCGAGCCGATTGTGAGTACGTGATCGATTTCATCGGGGATGGGGGTGTCATCCGTTTCTTCTCCAAAGAATTCTCCATCCAAATAATGCGTGTATTGGTTTCCCTGCTTGACAAGAGCGAGGTGGTACCAGCGGTCAAGCTCGGGAAACCCGAAGAATTCGGAGTCAATCCACGCAATCTTAACCCCTCTGTCGTTAATGTGGAATTTAAATTTGCCACCGGCAAACATCCAGATCCATTTCTTGACATCTATTGCGGGTGCTTCGTTGTGCGCTATTAGGTCATACCAACTTTCCTCTTCAGCAAAATTTAACCAGATCGCCATCGTAAAGTCCGTGTCGTGCAGACTGAGTGTTGGGTGGTTCGCCACTTCTACATATGCGTTCTTTAGGCGTGCGCACATTCCGATTTTCCCCTGTGCCCACTTGGCAGTCTCTGATAGGACGCCGTGGTTTCCCTGTGAGGAGATGTCCTTGGCGTCTCTGCCTTTTCCCTCGTCAAACGACAGCGCTAGTACAATAACGTCTTGGTCGATTGCTGTTGATACGGTGAAGGGAAACGCCCACAGTAAAGCAATCGTCAATAACATGAACTTTGAAATACACATCGTTGTTACTCCAATGCTGATGATGAGTTTATAGTTCACTCTCCACGTTTCTGGAATCGGATTGGATCTCTTGGCGCATTGCTTCATTGTAGGCGAGACACATTGTGTCCCATCTTCAAATAACCCCATTTGGTTGCGAGTTTCTCACTCGGTTCAACTGACAAAATGCCCTGGATGCCGCCAGCAAAATGGTTACGGATGTCGTTCTGTGTCAATGGCTGCCGTGTGATGAAAGCCTCATCTACGAATCCTTGTATAAAGAATTCGCCTGGTCCCGTACCGATGGTGAGTGGGTGATTGATTTCATCTGGGATGCGGGTATCATCCATCTCTTCCCCGAACAATTCGCCATCTAGATAATGCGTGTATTGGTTCCCCTGCTTTAGAAGAGCGAGGTGGTACCAGCGGTCAAGCTCAGGAAACCCAAAGAAATCGGAGTCGATCCACGTAATATCAACTCCTCTGTTATGAAGGTGGAATTTGAATTTTCCGCCGGAAAGCAGCCAAATCCACTGTTTATCATCACCTCCACCGCCTTCGCTGTGAGCCATTAGGTCATACCAGCCTGCCTCCTCGGTAAACTTTATCCAAATCGCCATTGTAAAGTCGGTGTTATGCAGGCTGAGACTTGGGTGATTCGCCACTTCCACGTAGGCGTCCTTCAAGCGTGCACACATCCCAATTTTCCCCTGTGCCCACTTGGCGGTGTCCGATAGGACGCTGTGATTTCCGTGCATGGAGACGTCCTTGGCTTCTCTGCCCTTTCCTTCGTCAAACGGCAACGCCAATATAATAGCGTCACGCTCGATTGCAATCGCCACTGTGAAGGATAACGCCCACAGCGTAGCAATCAAAAATAAAGTGAATCTCGTAACGCGCATCGCTGTACCCTATTGTGTATTGTTGCGTCGTCTTGCTGAAATTGGATAGTTATTTCAAGAGATTACTTCATCGGTCATTGGACAATCCGTGTCCTATCTTCAAGCTACCCCATCTGGTCGTAAACTTCTCACCGGGTTCGACAGCTAAAATCCCTTGGATGCCACCGGATAGATGCCTTTGGACATCGTCTTGGGTCAGTGCCTGTTTCACAATGAACACCTCATCTAGAAGGCCCTGAAAATAGCGATCTTCTTGCGACCATCCAATGGTGAGAGCGTTGTTAATCTCCTTGGGAACAGGCAAGTCTTTTACTGATTCCCCGAACAGTTCGCCATCCAGAAAAAAACTGTACTGGTCACCCTGCTTGACCAAGGCGAGGTGGTACCAACGGTTAAGCTCAGGGAACCCAAAGAAGTCGGAATCTATCCACACTAGCTCGCCTCCCGGGTTAAAGATGTGGAATTTGAACTTGCCGCCAGAGAACATCCAGAACCACTTCTTATCATCTCCTCCAGGCCCCTCACTGTGTGCCATCAGGTTATACCAGCCGGGTTCGTCGGAAAAGTTCATCCACATTGCCAGCGTAAAGTCAGTGTCGTGCAAATCAAGGGTTGGATGGTTTGCAACCTCTACATGGGCAATCTTTTTTAAACGGACGCATGTTTCAAACTTTCCTTCACCCCATTTAGCGCCCTGTACCAGAGTTGCGTCGTTTCTCTTTGGAGATGCGTCTACGGCTTCTTCGCCCTCTCCTTCGTCAAACGACAGCGCGAGCACAACTGCGTCCGCATTGATTCCCGCATTCGCACTGAAGGAAGGAGCCCACACCAAAGCAATCGTTAAACATATGAATCTCGAAGCACGCATTATTGTCACTCTATTGTCGTGGATGTATTGATAATCGACCCGCCAAGTCGCTGGAAGCAGATTGAATTTCTTGGGATATTGCTTCATTGACCGTAAGAATAGCCGCGTCCCATCTTCAGGCTGCCCCATCT
Source organism: Candidatus Poribacteria bacterium (assembly GCA_965198175.1). Lineage (GTDB taxonomy): Bacteria > Poribacteria > WGA-4E > WGA-4E > PCPOR2b > JAPPKS01. The sequence goes on along the minus strand of OZ240245.1, from coordinate 2,402,434 downwards.
GGTTGCGAGCTTTCCACCCGGCTCCACTGCTAGAATGCGGGCAACGCCGCCAGCGAAATGCTTCTGAATGTCGTTCTGGCTCAACGCCTGCTTTACGATCAATGCTTCATCTAGCAAGCCTTGGAAAAAGTACCTAATACCCGTCGCACCGATAGAGAATGGTCCTTCAATTGCTTCGGGAATAGGTGCTTTTTTTTCCTCATCCCCAAACGGTTCACCGTCTACATAATGCGTATGTAGGGCCTTCTGTTTGACAAACGCGAGATGGTACCACCGGTTGAGTTCCGGTGCACCAAAGAAATCGGAACGGATCCATTCGCGCTTCTCAATCGCATCATCAATGTGGAACACGAACGTACCGGACTGAAGCCACCAAGCCCATTTCTTGAGATTTAATCCAGCGCCTTCATCGTGACTCATCAGGGCAACCCAGCCGGGTTCCTCGGCGAAGTTTACCCACATCGCCAGCGTCAAATCGGTATTGTGTAGCTCAAGGTTTGGCATCTCAGTCTCTAGGTGAGCGGTCTTTTTAAGTCGCACACACTTACCCAACTTCCCTTCATCCCATTTTGCCTCTTCTACGAGTAAGACGTTGTTCCCGAGTGGGGAGGCGTCCTTAGCTTCTTCACCTTCTCCTGCGTCAAACGACAACGCAAGCACTATAGCTTCCGGGTTGATTGCCGCCTCTGCTCCGAATGGAAACGTCCACACCGAAACTATCATTAAGAACATGGATATCGAAACACGCATTGTTTTCCTCCCTAGCCGCTGATTAGCTTTCAATTTGGTATTGCCCTTCCATCTTGCCGGAAGTGGACTGAATATTTGAGGGATTAATCCATCAATTGCCGGACAAATTGCGTTCCATCTTCAGGCTGCCCCATCTAGTTGCGAGTTTTCCACCCGGGTCGACCGCCAGGATTCCGTCAACGCCGCCGTCGAGATGCTTCTGGATGTCGTTCTGGCTTAACGCTTGCCGCACAATCAAAGCCTCGTCCAGTAGACCCTGGAAAAAATACCTAATACCTGTCGCACCGATGGATAATGGCCCTATAATTGCTTCGGGTACAGGCGCTTTTTTTTCTTCCTCCCCAAACGGTTCACCGTCCACATAATGTGTATGTAGGTCATTCTGCTTGACAAACGCGAGGTGATACCACCGATTAAGCTCTGGTGTCCCAAAGAAATCGGAACGCACCCACTCGCGCTTTTCATCTGCGTCATCAATATAGAAAACGAACGCGCCGGCCGAATACCACCAGGCCCATTTTTTCGCGCCTATTTGCGCGCCTTCATCGTGACTCATAAGCGCAACCCAGCCGGGTTCCTCGGCGAAGTTAACCCACATTGCCATCGTCAAATCAGTATTGTGTAGCTCAAGGTTTGGCATCTCAGTCTCTAGGTGAGCGGTCTTTTTCAACCGTACACACTTTCCGAATTTTCCCTCACCCCATTTCGCCCCTTCAACGAAAAACACGTTGTTCCCGAGTGGGGAGGCGTCCTTAGCTTCTTCACCTGCTCCTTCGTCAAACGACAACGAAAGCACTATAGCTTCCGGGTTGATTGCCGCCTCTGCTGTGAAGGAAAAAGCATAAATCAAAGCAATTGTCAAAAGCGCGAATATTAAAGCACGCATCGCTGTCCTCCTTTGGTTTTGATGGGTTCTATTTTGCTTCAGCTCCCCTTTGACCCAAGCGGGATTCCCGGCGATCACACCGTGCAACTCGCTCTCAGAAGAATCTAAATCCTCGTCGCCTTTGCCTTAATCGAATATCCCCAGACCTTGACGACGGTTTCTAAGGCAAATTTTGAATAATTTGGACATTCTCTCGGACTTCCGCGAGTTCGGCTGCGGATGGGGCCGCTTAGACTTTCTGTGGGATCTCTGTTGATGTTGTGACAGCGCAAAACTTGGTGCATATTTCCTAAGCAATTTTCAGATGCCTTATTCTGGAAGCTTCAAGCCAGAATTATTCCACGTGCTTTATTTGTCCCCAAATTGTCGTCAGTTTCCCAGCCAAGGAAACAGTGAGCGCTGATTTCTCAAGTCCATCATTCATGATCCTGTTAATATCCTCTTCACTCAGGACGGCATTGAACGCGGCAATTTCGTCGAGGATGCCGTTGAAAAGAAAACCATCTCTGCCCGAAGCGATCCATCTTTTAGCTGTGGGCAGGTCTGGTTCTGGATCAACGGTTTCGTCCGCTATAATTCCATCTTTGTAAGCAACATAGGTATTGCCTTCCCGTGTTATTGCTAAGTGCGTCCATTCCTTTAAAGGGAGTTCAACTGTGCGAGAAAAAATCCCATGTGGTGTTCCATCATCAGCTTTGTAAGTGAAGCCAAAATTTTCACCTGCGCCCGCATAGACATTAAATCTACCGTTATCGGAGTTATCCCCTCTCGTCCAGAATATCGCAACATGAGGTAACGTGAGTCTTTTCACCCAAAACAGGAATGTCGCGTCGGTCGGCTGATGAAATATAAAAGCGTGTTCGGGACGTTCTTTGGCATTAAATAGGACAGAATCATCCTGTCCGTCAAATTCAAACGCCCTGCCGAACTTGCCTTTTACCCATTGAGGGTTTAAACCGATGAACTCTCCATCATGGCCGTTGCCAGAAGCGTCTTTTGCTATATCTCCTTGACCTTCATCAAGTAACCAGATTCCGACGATGGTTTCTGAGTTAATTTTGGAATAACTTGGGCTTGCGATTATCAGCCCAAGAAAACTAGAACTTACGCATACGAGGGTTAGTTTCCTAAATGCGGCTTTCACTTTAGTACACCTCCTTGTTGAATTTCCTCAGAAAACTGTGAGAGGTTGCATGGATTGTAGCAACCCGGCGTGTGAAGCCAATCTGAAGGTTATTATGCTTCGGTGACTATTCTAGCACGTATGACAAAAAACAGAAAGCAAAATCTAAACTACTCCGCGTCGCATGAATACAGCACCTGACTTATTTGAGTTTATTCGCTCTGGATAACCTGTGGGCCCAGTATTCTTTACGAAGAAGCGCAGATACTAGGGGCAGGATGGACCTGCTGCCATTTAACTTCGCGCGTGCTGCACCCAAGTGTAGATCTTTCGGAGTGCTGGTTCAGACCTTTGCCATACCGCTCTTTTAATAGGAGAGTGGATTTTTAAATAACTACAAAAATCAAATCGCTTTGCTCGATGCTGTTCTTTGTAAACAATCAATCCAGGATTATCCGGGGGCGACGCCCCGAGATCCACCCACGCATATCCATCGGAACATGCCCATTTGATGATGTGATGGAGGATCACGTTGTTCGGACGATACTCAAGAAACTCAGGCACAGAACCACCGCACCAAGGCGTTACGGTGCGGTTGAAGTACAAATATAGCACCCCTGCGATAATCAATCCATCATGTTTTGCGATTACTAACTTCGCAAGGTCGCTGTGAAAAAGAAATTTCAGCAGAGACAAGGGTTTGGGAACACCCCGGACCTTCTTTTGCGTTGCCAAGTAAATCTCGTAGAATGCTTCGAGATCGCTCTCCTTGTCCGTGTCGTAAACCGATACCCCTGATTTCACCGCCTTTCTGACCGCCTTTCTTATTGACTTCTTGTAGCCTGTCCAGACGACATCGTAATCCGGATGGGTTTTGAGAAGGTGTGTAAAGCGCTTCTCGCACCTTCGATACCCCAATTCAATCAACTTCTGCCCAAGGTCATCTGTCTGGCTTGGCGAGAGGGTGAAGAGCGTTTCACAGAGGCCATGTTCACTGACGAACCGATTCAAACGACTTTCAACGGCTTGAAACAGGAGGTTGAGATTCACCGATGATTCCTCGATCAGTTGAATCCCACCGGACAGATTCCACGGCATTGACTGTAACATCTTGATACTGGGAATAGGTTGAAAAACGAAAACAGGCAATCCGCCAATCGTCGTGCCATTTTCCTTAATCAGAAAGTAAGTGGGAGTCAACTGTTTGAAAGAACCCGCCAGCGCATTGCGCCAAGTGGTTGAGTGAAAAGCAGTACTGTTCGGACAATGACTCAAAATTTTGTCCCACACATCTGAACGTTCTCTATTCAGCGGTTCGAGCGTATACATGGTAAAAAGCTCTTAATTTGCCCGAATAGGGCGCTGGATATGAAAATCTGACAGATAGACAGTTTTCCTTAACAACTGATTATATCCAATATCAATACATCTTCGCAAGCCTAACCGCCAATCTAACTCACCTTCTCAGCTAAAATTTCTAAAATTAGAGCGCTTCATGAACTCCACTCAACACTTTTGCCTTGTCATTGTTCAGGCGGTGTGATAAGATGAAAAGCAATCAAGCCGCCCAAAATTTGATAATTTTCTAAGCGCCGCATTGTGGCGTTCCAAGCGATACTGAACCGCACTGCACAAGAGTTCCATATACTCCATTCAATATGCACTCGTCTTTCTTGAGGAATAGACAATGTCAGGAAGTAATGGACATTCTGATCTAGCAAAATTGTTGTTGCGTTATCCGAATCAAGAACAGAAAGAAGATTTGAAGCGTGCGCTGAGGAATAAGAATTACACGCAGGAAACTTTAATCGAGTTGCTATCGCACGAAATTGCCCCAACCCGACGCGCAGCGACCTATACACTTGGAGTCATCAGCGACGCGCAAGCGGTACAGCCTTTGGTTGAATCGCTTCAGCATGAAGATCCAGGGTTGCGATCCAATGCCGAGCAGGCGTTATGGGCGATTTGGTTTCGTTCTGGCAATGAATCAGTCGATGCAATGCTCAAGAGGGCGCAAGATACATTAAAAAAAGAACAGTATGAAGATGCAATAGAAAAATTGACAGCGGTAATTCAAGTCGCCCCGAAATTCGCTGAAGGGTATAATCAACGAGCGATTGCCTACTTTATGCAAGAAGAGTGGGAAAAGTCAATTGATGATTGCGAGCAAGCGATTGCCCTTAATCCCTATCACTTCGGCGCATTTGCGGGACTGGGACACTGTTATCTCAGGTTAGGACACCTTAGACAAGCAATAGATGCTTATCAACGAGCCTTGGAAGTTAATCCGAATCTTTATGCAATAGCACATACCATCTTGCAAATTCAGGTCGCGTTGCAGGAACACCTTGAAGATGAGGAAAATTGACGATTGACACGATAACAGTTGACGAGTCAAGCTGTCGTGGAAAACCTCGTTGAGAGAAGAAGTAAAAAGAGGTGAATAACCCCGGATTCGTCGATCGATTGACTTGATTCATTGACGCATAGATGGCAGAAAAGGGATGGTACACTTCGTTAGGACTTACGCAAGCGCCATGTTAATAGCCGGAGATTTTAACTGTTGTCGTAAATACGCTTCCAGCATCCCGTGTTTAACCTGATAAATGGTTCGTCCAGTCTGGTACGCCATAGTTGCAAGTCGAATCCAAACTAACAATGCACAACCGATATGGTTGCGAACAATCCGTGCCAATCGACATTGACATTTTTCGAGACCGGTGAGTTGTTTGGCTTCACGGTGAAATTGCTCAATCTTCCACCGCCAGTTACACGCCTGTTGTGTCACTGAAGTGTCGTTTTGTGCTAAGTCGTTAGTGACGACATAATCCGTGCGTCCGGTATCAGACGCCACCCGAAATAATTTCACCTTGTGGTCTCTGGGAAACCCTTTGATTTTGATACGTTTGCCTTCATGAAGTTCGGTCGGTGTCCAAGCTAAGTTGTCAATGCGTTGGTACGGTTTATTGGCGTTTGAATCGTCAACCAGCCGATTGGTTTTTAGTGGGCAGTAGTAGACTTTTCCCAAGTTTTCAATGTGTAGCATCACGGTTTTGGTAGCATACCAACTGTCCATCAGCACTGCTTGAAAGAGAAGTTGTCTCTGGTAGACCAGTAGAGATAACATGTCTCTGACGTGGTCTAACTTCGTTTTGCCGTCTCCTTCTGGGTCGTAAATCCGGTAGTCAATTACCCAGAAACGGTCTAGCAGTGGATTCACATAGACACAAGTAACTACTCCGATGCCGTTGATAACACCCCGGGCGTTGCCACTGTATTGACGACGTACTAACTCAATATGCCTAGCGTGCTTTTTATCTAAAACCGTGTCATCAAAGATGACATATCCTTCTTCAACTTGAACCAGATGAGGTTTAACGTTTTCCCACACCAAGCGAGGAGGAATACAATCTCCCGCCAGATAACGGTTTATCATATCATGACTGAAATCTTCGCTGTGGTCGGCGAAGTGCGTTAAGGTATAGTTAATTGGACTGCTCAGCAGATACTGACAGTAATCAAGCCGGGTTGGTTTCACCATACTTACCTCCTCGTTCCTTATTTTACTGCTTTTTACTGTCCGTGTCTATCTGCTCCGCGTAACTCCTATTCGTGATTCTTTGCTTCATTTTGGAAAGGTTCGCCGATGAACCTAGTGTGGCAACTTGAAAACCCAATTCTCAGCCGGGTAATGTGCCAACGATGGAGAGGAGTTGGCAAAATCTGTTTCGCCGTAATCGTACAAAGCGCTCTGCTTCTGGCGATTTGTCAGCTACTGATACGTGCGAAGCTGGGACAGTTTACTGATCTCATCTTTCTAGCCGAAGCAATACTAATTCTGATTGTCTCGCCATACTTGGCTTGCAGCACGCTTAAAAAGCACTTTGATTTGAGGTTATCAGATGGTCTCATGTTATTGAGCCCGATACGTTCGCGAAGCATTCTGGTGCGTATACTTTTTGGGAGTCAGATATACAGCCTTTGTTTTCTTGGAGTGACAACCCTCGTATTTACAGTTTCAGCCGGCGAACTTCTGCGTTATAGAGTCATATTGTTGCATCTGGTGTTTATCGATTACATATTTGTGGGAGCGTCAATCGGTGCATTGGGTTGGCAGATTTTCCGGCAAACACTATTTGCTGTTGAACTGACGTATCTTGTGTGGGCGTTTTTCATCGGTGGCGTTTTCCTGCTTACTCCTTTAGATCGGTATCTAGAGAATCTTCAACCAATCATACCGCCGGTTTTGCATATCAACCCGCTAATTGCTGTATGCCATCTGCTTGAAATCGATATTTTCAGGACACCTGCCTTATACGAATTGACGCCAATTCCATCGTACTTGTTTGTTTATCCGCCATGGTACCAAATCTGCGGTTGGCAGATGCTGATTGGATTTTGTTGTTGTGTCCTAGTAGCTCGAAAATTATCCTTCTGAAGTTCTTATGTGACAGTAGCCCTATTGTTTTCTGGATCAGCGCCTGCAACCCTGATTAGTGGAAGCATCATTTTCAAGATGCTGTGCTAAAGTCTCTAAACTATTGGATATAGATGTTGCAATCTCGTAAGGGATTACAACTCTAAGATTAGGAAATTACGGAAAACTACGCAGCATCTGGAAATGCTGTTCAGGATTAAGCGCAACAGCCGTCCGAAATGTAACAATCTTTGAACCGTTAGGAATCTGTATGCGGGACTTCATCGTTAGCGTCTCAGGTGTGAGAGGGAAAATCGGTGAGACATTGGGGCCGGAGGTACTAACGCGGTTCGCAGCAGCATTTGGAACCTTTGTCGGTGGTAAAACCGTCGTCATCGGAAGAGACACACGGACATCTGGGTTAATGGCGCGCCACGCGGTGCTTGCAGGGCTAGTCGCATCCGGCTGCAAAGTCATTGACGTTGGAATTTGCCCGACACCAACTGCCTTATTCACCTCTAAGACATTAAATGCGCAAGGTAGCCTCGTTATCACAGCGAGTCACAATCCAATCGATTGGAATGGACTCGAGTTCGCGGCTGAATCCGGTCGGCTTTTGAATCAGGCCGAACAAGCGCAACTGATGCACATCTATGAATCTGAGGATTTCAGGCTCGCGAGATGGTATGAACAAGGCACTGTGGAAGCCTTCGACGCTGCAATCGATCGTCATATTGCCAACATCCTCAGTTGTGATTGGATAGACCTCAATCAAACTCGCTCGCACAGGTTGAAGGTCGTCATCGATTGTTGCAACGGAGCAGGCTGCGTGATTAGCCCACGCCTGTTGAGTGAACTGGGGTGTCGAGTCATCGAACTGAATTGTGTGCCCGATGGTAATTTCCCTCACGCTACAGAACCAACACCCGACGCGCTGAATCAACTGTGCCAAGTTGTTCAATCCGAAGGAGCCGACATCGGATTCGCGCATGATGTTGATGCGGATCGCCTTGTGGTTGTTACAGATGGGGGTTTTCCCTTAAGCAGCGAATATACTTTTGCATTGGCGGCTGAATTCTTGTTGAGCAAACGCAAGGGGGACATTGTTGCCACCGTATCCACGAGCCGCATGTTAGATGATATCGCTGATCGACATGGCGTCGAAATTCACCGTACAGCGGTGGGAGTCGGCTTCGTCGTTGAGAAGATGCGTGCTACCAAGGCAATTATCGGTGGGGAGGGAACAGGCGGTGTTATCTATCCAGAAGTCCAATACACCACAGATGGAATAGCATCTATTGCTGCAATCGTCCAGTTGCTTGCGGATTCAAGTGTATCAGCGATTTCGGAACTCGTTACCGCCATGCCACGTTACGCAATAAGTAAGAAAAAATTGGAAGTTTCCTCACAAGAAATCGCTGATACCGTCATGAAACTCGCCCACGAAACTTATCGTGACGAACAGGTAGCGTGGGTCAATCAAGAACCTTCACTCGATCTAACCGATGGTGTGAAGCGTGTTTGGAAGGATCGATGGGTAAACATCCGTAAGTCAGGCACGGAACCGGTTATCCGTGTATTCAGTGAAGCGCTTACGTCTGAACAGGCGGAGGTGCTTTGTGATTCAACGCTTAAAACTTTGAGAGATCTAATGACCTCGTCCAATTGAAAGGTATTAAGCAATTGCAGTATTCGTGTCCCTGAAACGCAAGAAGTTTCACAACGTTGATATTATCAAATGTCCCAACACTTCTGGATACCTCCCTTTCGAGTGGTTTATTTCAGAAGTGCGTATCGGGTGCGCCACCTCAGACCCCAATCTGTGATTGAGGCTTATAACTGCGGGTCAATTTAAAGAACTGATCATTAGATCTCATTTATGGAGAACGATTATGGAAGCTGGAAGTGCTCTAAGGCTCGTGTGTATAGGCGGAGGAACAGGATTATCATCTCTCCTCAGTGGGATTAAACAATACACAGATAGAACACACGATTGCTCAGGAATAATTGATATAGACAATCTGTCCGCAATTGTTTCTGTTTCTGACGATGGTGGCAGCAGTGGACGATTAATCCAGGAATTTGATGTGCCTCCACCGGGTGACATTCGTAAGCTCTTGGTTGCCCTGTCCGAGGCAGATGAATTAGACAGCCTCTTTGAATATCGTTTTTCAAATGATGGCGATCTCGGTGGACATACTGTTGGCAATCTTCTCTTGACCGCACTTACCGAATTGAATGACGGCAGTTTTCCCAAGGCAATTCGAGCAGCATCAAAATTGCTCGCTGTACGCGGGAAAATTATCCCCGTTAGCTTGAATTACACCGTATTGTGTGCAGAACTCGCCGATGGCGATGTAGTCCGCGGCGAATCCAAAATTCCGAAACGGGAGAATCGGGAACCAATTCGGAGAGTTTTTCTTGAGCCCCGCGATAATGGCAAAAATCATCGTCCATCGAACCAGTCCTATGAATGCACCGCGAACCAGGAGGCTGAAGAGGCAATTCAAAATTCCGATGTCATTGCAATCGGTCCCGGTAGTTTATACACCAGCATTATGCCCAATCTCGTTGTCAAGGGAATCGCCAAGGCAATCCGATCCTCGAAGGCTATGAAGGTTTACATCTGTAATGTGATGTCTCAACCCGGCGAAACTGACGGCTACTCGGTCAGTGACCATATTCAAGCTATCATTAACCACGTAAATCTTTCAATAGATTATGTTATTGTTAACAATCAGCCTGCCCCTGAAACCCTAATCAACAACTATGTCCAGAAAGAGCTTATGGAACAATTTACACGCATTAAGATGCACACAGAAGAAGCACTTTCCGCGCTTAAAGAACAGCCGCAACATGTGACAGACTCGCTGCTTAATCTAACCAAACATATTTCGCAACTCTCTGATGAGACCAAACAGATGGCGGATCCCTCCAAGGTGCAAATCTTCTACGATTCCGATCAAGACAATCTCGGTGGCATCCGCGTTTTGGAATCAGATCTTATTCGAGATACGGTTATTGTTGAGAATGGAGTCCCCCTAACAGTAATCCGCCATGACCCAGAAAAGCTAGTACGAACACTCATCAAGGTGCTCGGTAGCCATCCAAAACTACAGGAACAAATATAAGGACTAAACGCCCTGACACCAGGCTAGGCGACATCCAAATCATCGGCTTTCAGTTTTGACTTGGACTAGGGGGTTGCTTCCTGCCGCATTGATTATTCCGGCTGCGTGTGTTAGCTGTTGCCTCTGTTTGGTTCTATCATGACCTTGAGGCATTCGGCGCCTTCATTCGCGAGCCTGAAGCCATCACAGATGTCATCAAGACTCAATCGATGCGTAATCATATCGGTCACGATAACCTTTCCTGTTCTAATAAGTGCTAAGGCTTGTTCGTTATCCGCCGGCGCAGCGCCATAACTTACTTTCACGCTAATATCATCTCTCCAAAACGCATTGATGTCAACCGCAATGGACTCATCCGGTTTGGGGACAGCGAAAAACAATACCGTTCCACCCTTGCCAACGGATTTTAACGCTTGTGCAGCGGCTGATAGGGCGCCTGTACAGACGATTACTTTGTCAACAAGATGTCCATCGTTGACCTCCCTAATGAGACTGGGCAAATCGGCTCTGGCATCAATGATATGGTCGGCGCCAACCTTCTCTGCGAACCGCAGTCGCGAATCGTGCATGTCCGTTGCGATAATTCGCCCAGCGCCCAGTGCCTTTCCTAATTTCATGTGGAGCAAACCGACCAGACCGCTTCCTAGAATGAGCATACTATCGTCAGGTTGTACGTCCACTGCCCTCACCCCCCTCACTACCGTGCCGAGCGGTTCGATAAATGCGCCCTGTTCATAGGAGACTTCGTCGGGGAGCTTTAATGTACCTTTCGTTACACTTTTTCCTGTGATTCTTAAATACTCCGAAAAACCACCGGGGTCAAAATTGTTTTCGGCATGAAAGGTTTCACAAGCAGTATGATGCCCGTGTAAACAGTAATGACATACATCGCAAGGAACATGATGGGTGGAAGAAATTCTGTCGCCAACCTGAAATGAAGCGACATTCTTTCCTACTTCGACAATTGTCCCAGTCACCTCATGACCCAATACTAACGGCGCTTTCTGGATGCGATACCATTCCATGATATCACTCCCACAAATACCGCTCGTGTTCACTTCCATCAACAAATCGCCATTGCCAATGGCTGGAACCGGCATGTGTTCTATCCTTACATCGCTGTTATTATAATACATACCGACTTTCATCGTCTTACGCTGTCCTTTGTTTGAGTTCATCATAGATTACAGAAGCTTGATCGGGCGTATTCCCTTCGTGGACGATTGACTGCACAGCTTGTATCATGGCAACGGGTGCCTCCGCTTGAAAGATGTTTCGCCCCATATCGACGCCGTTGGCGCCCGCGCCTATCGCATTATATGTGAATTCCAACGCTTCGCGCTCAGGTATCTTTTTGCCACCTGCAATGACGATGGGAACTTGTATTCCCTCTCTAACTTGCTCAAAATGGTCGCAATAATATGTTTTGACGATATCGGCGCCATTTTCTTGGATGATTCTGCCGGCATGGGCAAAATATCTGGCAGCATCAAACGTGTCATCTCCGGCGCCTTCGCCTTTAATTCGCTGCTCTAATGTCGCGCCCACAGCCGTGATGCCTAGTACTAGTAATCCATATTTGCTGGCTTGGTTTGCCAACATTCCTAAATTTCTAATGGTTTGGGTTTGATGTTCACTATCAATGTACACTGAGACTGAAACACCGATTGCATTCAGCCTTACTGCTTCTTCGACAGACGTTATAATGTGTTCATTAGATAGTTCGTCACGCCTTGTCAAACTATTACCGCCCGTTACCCTTAAAATGACGGGTGTGGTTACGAATGGGTCCAAGCAATATTCCAAAGTCCCTTTTGCAGGACTGATAGCATCTGCATAGGAGACTATCGGACGTATTGTTTTTCTCGGATCGATTAATCCTTCAGTCGGCCCATAGAAATACGGGTGGTCCACTGCCAACATGGCGGTATGATATTCACCATGGCGATTGGGTTTGAACATCTGCGCTAATCGATTTGTTTTGCCCCAACCCAAGGGTCCAAAATTCATCTGAGGGTTCCTCCAGATTATTTAAGTTTATGTGTACTTCTGCGACGATCTGAAACAGCCGACGGTGCTGTGCATTATACCATTTTCAAAGTCAGCGTCAACAGAAAAGCCACAACGCCTACCCCCGGCGCCGTTTCCGGTTTCAAAATTAATGACGACATGATACTTGCATTCGTAAAGAGAATGTGATAACCTTCGGAATCACTTCACTACTAACCAAGATTTCCAGTGATGCGGAACCCCCAAGCTGTTTTTACGGCTTGCGTTGCTATTCCCCCTTGGCTAGTTTGTGGCAGAGATGACAGCCGCCAATATTGAGGTGGGGCATGGTTGGCGATTGTTCATCACCAGTCAAGTGACACTTCAAACACGCAGAGGCGTCCGTGTACGTTTGATGCTCTCGTAGCTTAGAAAGCGCGGGGGCTGCGTTGAAGAACAGAATAACCATAACGATGGCAAATATCAGTCCAATCACGCTGACAATAATCATTAGCATTCGAGCGTTAGCTTTTTCAGTCGGCACGCTTTACTCCTTGCGATTCAGAGAACAAGGCAAAACATAAATAACAGCGAAACATCCTAGATATTCGGATCGGCACCTAGGAGACGTCAAGATTGAGATGGAAGATTGAAGTTAGCTACAAATCTGAAACACCGGATGTTATTGGGCAAGGCATCCTTGAGGATATCGCTGATTTGGGCGTCGTTGGTGTTACCTCCGTTCGTACCGCGCAAATTTATTGGATTGAAGGTAAGATCGATTCTCACACAGTAGAACGTATCTGTACAGTTCTCCTCGCCGATCCGGTAACGCAGCGTTATGTTTACCGGGAATTCAATAATGACACGCCAGTGCAAGGCGTTCGTTCAGCACGTTTGATTGACACCTGGACAATTGAAATTCGATTTAAGGCTGGTGTGACAGATGCGGTTGCCGATAGCGTCCTTAAAGGAGTTCGTGACCCAGGTACATCAGACGTTCAGTCCGCACAGACCGGAAAAAAATACTGGCTACAAGGCGATTTAGATCGAGCAAAGCTGGAAACAATCGCCCAGCGACTTCTAGCAAATGAAGTGATACAGACGTTTGAAATTCGCAGGGAAACAGGAGAAGAAATGTCATCTTAAAAAAGTCGATTAAAAAGACGATTCATCTTTGAGCTCTATGCTTTTTGGGATTTTACCCCGTTTGAGTTCGCCAACGGCAGCCATTCCAGCAAGATAAAATAAAATCGCACACGGAATCAATAGCCAGATGGAAAAGCGGTCTCGAAGGAACATTAAGGCTGCACCCATCAGCGCGGAGACGATAACGGTTTTGATTGCAAATCTGATGTAGGTTAATTTCGAGATTCGCTGAGAAATATAAATAAAACTGCCGATAAATAAGTAAACCTCGCTGACAATCATCGCCATGGCTGCGCCGACATGGCTAAAGCGGGGGATGAGGATAAAGTTCAATGCAATGTTGAGAAGTGCTGTCGTCGCCATTAAAATTGGAAAAGAACGACGTTTGTCAGTTGCCCGAAGCACTGTGATTACGACCGTCGTTAAGAAACTCAACCCCCCAGACCAACTCAGCAGACGCAAGGCGGGGGCAATTTCTACCCATTCATAATGCGAGAAAAGGGCAGACGATATTTTTTCGGACAAAGTCGCCATCCCGACAGCAAAGGGCACGCCCACCAAAAACATCCATCGCAGTGCGTCGGTGTATATGCTGCTAAAATCCATCCTCTTATTCGCAAAGGTCCGCGCCATCACAGGAAACATCGCTCCCATAAATGCACCTGGGAGAATCGTGAAAGCATTCACCAGTTGATACGCTAGACCGTACCAAGCGTTAGCAGTAACCCCATGTGAGCTTAAAATGGGGAGTAGGACCGTGTCGATTCGAAAATAGATTTGGTTGCAGATATTGCCGAGCGCAAAGGGCAATGCTTGGTGCATAAGCGCCTTCCAAATCCCCAGATCGGCACGGAATCGAAGAGACATGAATCTTCTGGCAACAATTCCGACACTGAGGGCGAGGTTGAAAATGCTCGCAATCAACACAACAACGCAGAAATTAACAAGGTCTATTCCCAAGAAAATGAGCGCTCCTCCAACGAAAACAACTAGGGAGCGTTCCACCACCACCGTGAACGCCTCATATCTCATCCGTTCAAATGCACGAAAGACAAACCGAAAGAGTTGAGCGGTTGAGTTAATGATGTCCGATAAACCGAGCAGGAGAATCATCCGAACAATGATTGGCTGATAACGCCAATAGCCGATTCCAACCATCAACCCAAAAGCAATGATCGACAAGAGAAATCTTATTATGAGCGCATTTCCCAAGAAATGGCGCGCTTGCCGGCGATGCAGTGCCATCTCACGAATCAGAGGGGATTGCATACCCAATTCAGCAATGGCGGCAATCATATTGGTCAGGGACATCGCCGTGATGTAGCCTCCCAACGCCTCCTCTGTGAAATAGCGAGGCATCAGGACAACCATCAAGCCAAACGACAGGAGGCGACCAATCAGTTGGGCGATAAAGAGCGCGGATGTATTTTCAAAAACACGGTTCATGGAATCGCGTTGGCAGTTCCCCTTTCATGATGTTTAACGTTTGATGTCGCCACAATAAGCACACGCCGTAATCAGCGAATCATCGGTGATAATCTCCGTTTCAGGTTCCAGATAGCGCTCATGAGCGGTGACACAGTTTGGATTTTCACAGGGTCGATTCTCAGATATGATCCTTCGCTCTGGCGGTTGGGTCAAAATTAACTGTTCAAGTCCTAACAGACTGGCAATCAGCGCCATCCGAATGGGAACTCCGTTCGCAGACTGTTCAAAATAAGCGGCGCGTGCGTCCGCGTCTAATTCATAAGCCAGCTCGTTAACACGCGGTAGCGGGTGCATGATAATTGCATCGGGTTTAGCCCCGCTCATCACCGCAGCGTTCACAAGATAACTTCTACTAGCCGCTTCTCGATCAATTTCTGGCGGCAGACGTTCCTGCTGAAGCCGATTGACATAGATGACATCAAGCTCACCAATCACATCGCTGAGTTGACAGCTCTCAATTGGTTCCTGATCGTAAAGATGTTTCAACTGCACCAGAACCCATTCAGGCATCTGAAAACTGTCGGGGGCAATGTGGACCAGCCTTCCACCGAATCGTGCCACGCCAAGCGCAAGCGAATGAGCAGACCTGCCGTATCGCAAATCGCCACAGATACCAACCCTTACGCCTTCTATACCTCCTTTACGTTGAAGGATGGTGTACAAATCTGTGAGCGCCTGCGTGGGGTGGCAATGGCTGCCATCCCCGCCGTTGATGACTGGGACGGTGGAATAACATGCCATGACTCGCGCCGATCCCGCCCAATTGTGGCGCACGACGATGAGATCTGAATAGTTGGCGACCATGCGAACCGTATCGGCGATGGTTTCACCTTTGGCAACGGATGCAGCGTGCGGATCGGAAAAACCGATTGCTCGCCCGTCGAGCCGTTCCACTGCACTTTCAAACGAGAGGCGGGTCCGCGTGCTCGGCTCGTAAAATAGCGTTGCCAGCAATTTCCCTTTGCAGAAACCCGACCACGTTGCCAACTGAGTCCGCATCTGATCCGCTAGCCGAAAGATTTGTTGAATCTCAAAATTCGAGAAGTCATCAAGCGTTATCAAATGCCGCATTGCCTCAACCTCAATTTATGTACGAATGCGTAATAGGTTGGGTGATACGTTTCACGTTTGCAAGCTACCCACCAATTCCTCAATCGAATTAATCCCGTTTTGATCCAGATATTCACGAATGCCGTCAATTATGTCCAAGGGGGCTCGTGGATTGACGAAGTTGGCTGTTCCTACCGCAACCGCGGAAGCACCCGCAATGAAAAACTCAATCGCGTCATCGCGGGTCATGATGCCGCCCATGCCGATAATTGGTATCTTAACGGTATTGTAGACTTGCCAGACCATGCGTAACGCAATCGGCTTAATCGCCGGTCCAGAAAGCCCCCCAGTGACATTCTCAAGCATTGGTCGTCTTGTTTTAATGTCGATTGCCATACCTAGTAACGTGTTGATTACGGAAAGTCCGTCTGCGCCGGCATCCGCTGCGGCAGAAGCAATGACAGTTATGTCTGTGACGTTCGGTGAAAGCTTCACGAGCAGCGGCAATGCGGTTTTTTCTCGCGCCGCGCTGACAAGTTGATTGGTTAATTTGGGATCGACTCCAAAACTCATCCCGCCGCAGTGGAGGTTAGGACAGGAGATGTTGAGTTCTATCGCTGCAACCCCATCAGTGCCATCCAGTTTTTCTGTGACTTCTTCGTACTCTTCTAGCCGCTCACCGCAGATATTTACTATAACGGGGACGTCGAAGTTTCGGAGATAGGGAAGCTTTTTTTCAATGAAGCCGTCGACACCGACGTTCTGCAAACCGATTGCATTGAGCATCCCTGATGGCGTTTCGGCAATCCGTTGCATTGGGTTACCGGGCCAAGGCACGTTCGTAATGCCTTTGACAACCGTTGCGCCGAGCTGATTCAGATCGATGAAGTCCGCGTATTCGCTGCCGTAGCCAAATGTCCCCGATGCCGTCATGACAGGGTTTTTCATTCGGATGCCCGCGACATGAGTTTCAAGAGAAGGTGAGTTGCTATCCATTGTTCATCATCTACGATTGGAAATGCGGCACTGATTTAGAATTACTCGCCTCAACCAGTTTCGCTGTGCGGTAGCGTATTCACCAAACGATGTCCTCCGCATCAAACACAGGCCCTTCTGTACACACGCGTTGATACTCAATCCCGCCATGCGGCGTGCGAATTTTGCACACGCAGCCGAGACAGACTCCCATCGCACAGCCCATCCGATTCTCCATCGCCAGTTGCGTGGGAACACCGTACGCTTGCGAAATCTTCGTCACGGCGCGAAGCATACCGTGAGGACCACAGGCGTAGATAACAGGATTGTGCAGTTCATAGGCTTGCGGTTGTTCCAAAATCTGTGTGAGAACCTCCGTAACAAATCCATGATGCCTAACGCTGCCGTCATCTGTCGAAATGTGCGTTTCAACGCCAATTTCCTCCAAATCCGCAACGGTCAACAGTCGAGCAGAGTTGACCGATCCAACCAGCCCTAGGGTGCGCACGCCCAGCTTTCGCAAGGCAACGGCATGCAGCAGCAACGATGCGATTCCGGCACCGCCGCCAACGATAATCGCTGGATCCAGATTCGGTGGGATACGGAAGGTATTTCCAAGAGGTCCCATCACACGAAGCAGATTGCCACAACGGAGGTGAGACAGCATCTCCGTTCCTGCGCCGATAAGCTGGTAAAGAATCGTAAACTGATCGCCTTCAACGGTGTAGATTGTGAATGGACGGCGAAGCAGCAGTGCGGGCCCCTGCGAAATCAGGACGTGGATAAATTGACCGGGCAGCGCGCTCTCTGCAATCTCAGGGCATACACAGCGCAGCAGATAGTGATCTTGGGCGACCTGCTCGTTGGCGAGAATCTTTGTAGCTAGGTCGAATTTCTTGGGTTGATCGGATGTATAAGTCTGCATTCGTCACAATCATTGGCTATTTATGTGGTCACCGCATCAGCGAATCGGAAATAACTAGAAAAAGCATAGCACGCCGACAAGAAAATCGCAACTGAAATTTCAGCTTATACAACCCTTAAGAATCGGAAAGGAGCGTCTTTTACTTTTTTCTTGACATCATGCTGTTTTATCTGTAAAAATAACTTGGCGATTCAACTATCCCTGAGCCTGCTGAAGGGGACTCGACAACTGTGAGGACACCCTGCAAATGAGATTTGAGGGTAAACTTGTTCCTTTTCGCTTTCGACTGAAGCCCAAGCTGTACGAAATTCTTCGGGCGAGTGCTAGAACAACCAATGACGAAAGGAAGGCTATAGTGATAAAGAATAGACACGGTACCGTTTTAACAACTTGCTACTGCATATGTATCGTTCTCGCGTTAATATTTCTTCATGGTTGCTCAGGAGCTGCAAAAATAGAATCGACGGGGTCTGTAACCAGAATAACAACGGAGACAACTGAGGTAGAATGCAGGTACGTACTAAATCCTGAAACCGGCGAACTCGAAAAACTGCCAGTACACAAAACGCAAACGATAGTTACACAAACCCCCTCGGAGACAATTGAGGAAGAATGGGAGTACGTACCAAATCCTAAAACCGGCGAACTCGAAAAATTTCTAGTACGCGAAACGCATACGACGGTTTCAGAAACCCACTCAGTAAAAACCCTAGAAGAAGAAGGTATGAACCCTAGGAAGCTCACAGAGTATTTGGACCTTATAGCATCAGGACTCGAGGTGATAGCAGCCCTGTTATACTTAACGTCCAAGTGACCTGCGTAATATTTTAACTGAATTAGTGCCTACCCTTCAACTTCATGCGTGAGATATAGGGCGACTCCTCTGCTCGACCTCGCCCCAGTGCCATACGAATTTCAAACTCTCGGCTCAGCAAATCCTGACCCTCCAGCTTCACCCATTTTCCACCGACTTTTGCGCGGAGGTCGGCATGAAAAAAATTCCCCTCTATTAACTCCATATCCATCTCCAATTGAGGATAGATGTCATTAACACTACGAACAGAAAAGGCGAGTTCCCCGATCATGTTTGCAGATCGTTCAATGATTTGAACTTCTTGCCACGGGCTGTCAGGGTTTGACGTTGCAACATAGATGAATTGGTCGTCCAACCCCATGGTGGATGCGGCTTCCATCTCAAGGTCACGTTGCATCTTGATTGTCATCCCCTTCACATCTAGGCAGATAAGGCGTCCAGATTCGGTTAAGACGTAAATCTCCCGTTCATCAAACAGAGTCGTTTGAATTTTCCCAGGGATACGGAACTGATCGGTAACCTTCATATCATCCAATGTACATTTGATAATGGTGTGATGTTTCTTGGAAACGAGAAAGCAAATCTGATTTGTGATATGGATGAAATCAATCCCGAACCGGAATCCCGATTCGCTGAGTTGTGATGGAATTTTGAGCGGTTCTTGCAGTTGGAGATCGGCAAGAGAGAAAACCTCAAGTTCACCGTTCTCCGTGAGCACGTAGAGACTCTCTCGATCTGGCATTAGTGCAAGGACATTCTTTTTGAATATCGCTTTCGGCGTTAGCTCATCGGTTTGACTGTTTATCTCATAGAGTCGCCGGTCCGCGCCCACAAGGATGCGATTTCGGTCGATAAGTCGCATTGCGCGGACAATTCCCTTGATATGAATCTCCTCATCATGAACGTCAGTGCTATTTTTTCGCAGGAATCGTTCGGGTTTATCGGTGGGAACTTTGCGCAGATACCGATCTCCCCCGCCAATCCACACATGCGAATCGGTTGCGAGGATGCAAGTGGGAGATTTATCCATGTAGATTGTGCCGAGTGGTAATCCCGAAGTGTGGTCATATTCCCACACATAACCGCCTTGTGTCGCCACATAGATTTTTCTCTCGGTGGGGCAAATTGCATGGACGCTTGGGGATGCGGGTTTATCGAGGTAAGCCAGAAAACCGCTTGTCGGCAACGGCTTCAGAGATAATCCGTTTTGACCGACATGGAATCCTTTCAAGCGTCCAGACAGAAAACCTGAACATGTTGAAGCCTCCCAACTCGACATCAATCCGTCGGCTCCCTCATCTAACCCATAGTCGAAGCGGGGGTCAATCGCTCGTTGGGCGTGATCAAAGGTCCGAATCAAGATATGGTCGGGTTCAATTTCAACAACACGAGAGTGTCGACATCCGTCGCGAGTCGCGCGACTGCCGTGGACACCAACATGGACATAGTAGACGCCGCGGTGCTGGCAGATAGAATTGGGATAGCCTTGACCGAGATGAGAGTGTCCTGAAAACCACAGGATAATCTGTGGATGCCCTCCGATGAGCTCGAGGATCCGTTCGGGGTGATGGTTGTGATTGGTGTAAGGGTTCGTTGAACGGACATGAACCGTTGGAATCACCGGAATCTGAGTGCCGAAAATCGGAGCGTGGCACTGCACGATTGTCGGCATCGTTGGGTGCACTTCCAAGGTTTGACGAAACCAATCGAGTTGTTCATCGCTCAGAAAAACCTCATGCGGCTGCCAGCGATGGGATCGATACCGCTCCGTGCTGAGCGTGATGAACAAAATTCCTGCATATTCGTAAGCGTAGTAGTGGTTTTCTAGCCCAAAGGCTTCGACGAACAGTTCGACATTTTCTTCGTCTGTCTTGCAACATTCCACTTCAAGGTCATGATTGCCAATTGCCGGTAACACAATCCCGTTGAAGGCACGCAGCGTTTCGCTAGCAGCGTCAAAGCCTTGCCGGGTGTCGTCCAAATCTCCGGGCACCAAGATAACATCTGGATGTAGCTGGTTGAGATCGTCAATCGCCTCTTCCACCTCGGGTAATCCCTTTGGAGACAGCGAGAGATCTCCCATGACGACCAACCTAAGTTTAAATTTTTCATCGTTCATGCGCGAGCAATCTGACTCATCAATTCGTATCACGGCGTGCCGATATTCTACCCTGTTTCGGTTTGAAACGCAACTGTTTTCCCAAGTTTTTTTCCTCCGCCAGTGAGTTGTTACATCTCATACCGAGTAATTTCAGTTGCATCCCTATTTGTGTTGTGCTAGACTTTTTGATATTCGTGCAGAGAATCCGAGTGTTCGCCAAACACTTGGTTTCTCTGGATCGCTTTGCACTCCCTTTTGAAACAAGCCAAGAGATTAAGTCATGACATACGAAACATCAACACAGCTCGCCGAGTGGGTGTACGATGCCCGTCAGCGAACCTTCGATTTGGTCGCCGATTTAAACGACGAGCAACTAATAGGACCATACCTCCCGATCGTCAACCCGCCGCTATGGGAAATTGGGCATGTGGCGTGGTTTCAAGAAAAATGGGTTCTACGGCACGGCTGCAAACAGAAGCCGATTCGCCACGACACTGACGGCTTCTGGGATTCGATTGCGATCGCGCATGATACGCGGTGGGCGCTGTCAATTCCATCTCGTGAAGAGACATTGGCGTATATGCGCGAAGTCCGGGATGCGGTTATTGAAACGCTTGAAAAGAGTGAACCGAGTGAAAAGCTAACCTACCTCGTTCGCTACGCTGTCTTTCACGAAGATATGCACACCGAAGCGTTCACCTACACGCGGCAGACCCTGGAATATCCTCCGCCCCGATTATCGGGTTGTCTGAAGTCCCGCTCTGAAGATGGCATGGACAGTCCGCTTCTCGGTGACGTTGAAATCCCCGGAGGAACGTTTCTGTTGGGTGCCAAGCGGGATGAAGGATTCGTGTTTGACAACGAGAAATGGGCGCACCCCGTCAATGTCAAGCCATTCGCTATTGGGCGTGTCCCCGTCACCCAATCCGAATTCGCCGCATTTGTGGGAGCTGATGGCTATCTCCGAAAGGACCTATGGAGTCCTGAAGGTTGGGATTGGCGCGAATCGGTCGCCGCTGAATATCCAGTTTACTGGCAATTTGACACGGATGGCGGCTGGGTGCGTCGGCATTTTGACAACTGGGCGCCTCTCGAACCTCACCTTCCTGTCATCCACGTCAACTGGTATGAAGCTGAAGCCTATTGTCGTTGGGCAGGGCGCCGACTCCCAACGGAAGTTGAGTGGGAAGTAGCTGCCGCCGCGGAACCGCATCCGGACGGTCAGGGACTTTCGCCCGTGAAACGACGCTTCCCCTGGGGGGGCGAGCCGCCGACTCCAGCACAGGCAAACTTGGATTGGAATGGAATGGGATGTATCAACGTGAACGCCCTTCCAGATGGCGACAGCGCCTTCGGATGCCGGCAAATGATTGGTAACGTGTGGGAATGGACGTGCAGCAGCTTTCTTCCTTACCCAGGCTTCGAGATTGACCTATACAAAGAGTATTCCGAACCTTGGTTTGGTACCCGTAAAGCCCTGCGGGGCGGGTGCTGGACAACCCGATCCCGGATGCTTCGCAACACGTGGCGGAACTTCTACACACCCGAGCGACGAGACGTGTTAGCTGGATTTCGCACCTGTACGTTGGACTGATTCGCAGGCGCGATTAGCGCGATGAGCCCAATATGACAAAATAAGCAACTTCGGGAATTTCAACCCCATTCGCATCTACGTCTAATTGTTAAGGTAGCAACATGAAAATTTGTCTGATTACCCCGGCGCCGCCACACTCCCGCAAAGGAAATCGCGTAACAGCGCTTCGCTGGGCGCGTATCTTGCGAGAACTCGGTCATCGCGTCCTTATTCAACAAGTGTATCAAGGAGAGCGGTGCAATCTGATGGTCGCCCTTCACGCACGCCGCAGCTATGCCTCTGTGAAACGCTTTCGAGATGAACACCCCGACTTACCGCTCATTCTGGCGCTGACCGGAACGGACCTCTACGACGATATCCACACCGATTCGTCCGCTCAGGAATCCCTAGAGATGGCGTCACGGTTCATTGTGCTGCAACCGAAGGGTATCGACGAACTTCCAGAACGTTTGCGCAACAAGGCTCAGGTCATTTATCAATCCGTGAAAAAACTGTCGGGCAACTTTCCTCCGAAGAAGGGTGCCTTTGAGGTGTGAGTGATTGGACATCTGCGTCCCGTGAAGGACCCATTCCGGACAGCGATGGCTGCTCGCGCCCTGCCTTCCGACTCGCGAATTCAGGTGGTGCATATGGGCGCAGCACTCAGTGAAGAAATGGAGAGAGTTGCCAGAGCAGAGGCAGCGTCCAATCCGCGCTATCGCTGGTTAGGCGGGCTTCCTCGCTGGAAGACGCTCCGCCGGCTAGCTCAATGTCGCCTTCTCGTGCTGACTTCACAAATGGAGGGCGGCGCAAATGTGGTCGGCGAGGCTATCGCCTGTTCGGTGCCTGTCATCTCGTCGCGAATATCGGGTTCAATCGGTCTGCTGGGGGATGATTACCCCGGCTACTTTCCGGTGGGCGACACACAGGCGCTGGAAAATCTCCTAGCGCGCGTTGAGACAGACACGGCGTTTTACAATACAATCAAAGCGTGGTGCGAACGGCTTGAACCGCTTGTAGACCCCGCCCGAGAACGCCAAAGCTGGGATAATCTCCTGCGAGATATACAGATTTAAGCAGGGTTGAGAAACGGATGATTGAAAGCTTGATAAGCGAGTGGTTGCACATCACACTTCATTCCGCGATAAGGCGGAGGACTGAAAGACGCCCTTTTTTTATAGACTGTAATTACTGTAATGTTGTCGCAAGCCGCGCTCCGGACAGAAGGCGGAACTGAAAGGTGAAACACCGTCGTAGGGCGGTCTATCTGAACCTACGCGTCTGACACGGAATAGAAAAGATTATGAAATTAGCAACCCTCGCAACGTGCAATCTCAACCAATGGGCGATGGATTTTGAAGGCAATTTAGAGCGCATTGCCCAGTCCATCCAGATTGCGAAAGAAAGTGGGGCGCGGTATCGGCTGGGTCCCGAATTGGAGATTTCCGGCTACGGGTGCGAAGATCATTTTCTGGAGCAGGATACATTTCTCCATTCATGGGAATGCCTCGCTGAGATACTCAAGGGCGATTTGACAGCAGGGATGCTCTGCGATATTGGGATGCCAGTGATGCACAAGAATGTGCGATACAACTGCCGCATCCTCGCGCTAGATGGAAAAATTGTCCTGATTCTTCCAAAACCGATTCTGGCGGCGGACGGAAATTACCGTGAAATGCGGTGGTTCGCAGCTTGGCAGCATCTCAAAACACTAGAAGACTTCTATCTGCCACGAATGATTCGAGAAATTACGGGTCAGGATACCGTCCCGTTCGGGGATGCTGCGGTCGCGACGCGCGATACCGTGCTAGCCGCAGAAACCTGTGAGGGGCTTTTCGCGCCGAATAGCCCACATATCTACCTCAGCTTGAATGGGGTTGAGATCATCACCAACGCTTCTGGCTCACATCACGAACTTCGTAAACTTGACCAGCGGGTGAATCTCATCCGCAGCGCTACGTCAAAAGCCGGTGGAATCTATCTCTATGCGAATCAGCAAGGCTGCGATGGAGGTCGTCTTTATTTCGACGGGTGCGCGATGATTGCCGTCAATGGCGAGATTGTGGCGCAGGGTTCACAGTTTTCGCTGAACGATGTCGAAGTTGTAACTGCCACGCTCGACTTGGAAGATGTGCGCTCTTATCGGGGCGCGAAGACCAGCCGTGGTGTGCAGGCGAGCCAATCGGAGTCGGTTCCGAGAGTCGCCGTGGATTTCGACCTTACCGCAGAGGATTATCGGGTTGCACCATCACCACCGATTGAAATCCACTATCACACACCTGAAGGAGAAATTGCATATGGTCCGGCGTGTTGGCTATGGGATTATCTGAGACGTTCCGGTGCAGCGGGGTATTTCCTGCCGATCTCGGGCGGCGCGGATAGTTCCACTGTCGCTGCGCTGGTTGGATCGATGTGTCAAATGGTAGCCAAAGAAGCGAAAGCCGGGAATCGTGCGGTCATCCGGGACGCTCGCCGTATCGCCGGTGAGGATGAGGCGGGCGACTATCTCCCGACAGATGCACGTGAATTCGCCAACCGAATATTTTGCACTTGCTATCTGGCGACCAAGAATAGCTCAGAGACGACACGTGCGCGTGCAAAAAAACTAGCGGGGCAGATCGGAACTTACCACCTGAACGTCAATATCGATTCCATCGTCGCCGCAATGCTTTCCCTGTTTATACGGCTGACCCAGAAAACACCGCGATTCAAGGTAGACGGCGGGTCAGTGCCGGAAAACGCCGCGCTGCAGAACATCCAAGCACGCCTGCGCATGGTGTTCTCTTATTTATTGGCGCAACTGCTCCCGTGGGTGCGCGGCAAACGCGGGACACTGCTGGTGTTAGGCACAGCGAATGTGGACGAGAGTCTGCGTGGCTACGTGACGAAGTACGACTGCAGCAGCGCAGACATCAATCCGATTGGCGCAATAAGTAAGGCAGATCTTCGCCGGTTTTTGCGGTGGGCGGCGGTGCATCTGGGGTACACTTCTCTTAACGATGTGCTCAAAGCGCCGCCAACGGCAGAGCTAGAACCCATCACCGAAACGTATGTGCAAGAGGACGAAGCGGACATGGGGCTGACCTATCAGGAACTCAGCCGGTTCGGAAGACTCCGCAAAATTGATCGATGCGGACCTGTGAGCATGTTTGAGAAATTGATACATGAGTGGGGTCATCTTGGGCGGCAGGAGGTGGCGGCAAAGGTCAAGTATTTCTTCTACCACTATTCACTCAACCGTCATAAGATGACAACGTTGACGCCTTCATACCACGCCGAATCCTATTCACCCGACGACAATCGATTCGACCTCAGACAGTTTCTATACAATGTCCGATGGACGTGGCAGTTTCAGAAAATGGACCGGCTGGTAAAAAAGATGGAAGATGAACAAACCGAGAGCGAGTAGAAGAAGGAATTTCCTGCTTTACAATCGGTCGTAGATCGATGTAAAATGGGGAAGGTAGAATCAGGGCACGCCAAAGTGTTTCTTCACGTTTCACACAAGTTTGTTATGTTTCCAGTGCCGATGAAAGCTGAACACAAGAGGAGAATTACGATGTCATCTTACGCTCCCGTTGCAAAAACGTCAGATATTCCCGTCGGACGAAGCAAAGCCTTCACCGTTAACGGAAAACGGATTGCGGTTTTCAACGACGGAGAAAATTTCTACGCACTCAACAATACATGCGCCCACGCGCTGGGGTCGCTGGGCAGAGGACGCATAAAAAATGGGCTGGCAATCTGTCCTGTTCATGGCTACGCGTATGATGCCAAAACCGGTGTCTGCCGGACAGATGTGCGGCTGCAAGTGAAATCTTATGAAGTCCTCGTTGAAGACGGTCAAATCCAAGTCAAGTGCTGACGGATACGGTTTTTTCCGTTATTCAAGTGAGTGCAGAGGACTAAGTCGAATTGCGACAGGAGTCTCTCAGAAAACATCCGACAACCGCAAAACCAAAGTCGGTTGCGCGTCGTTGTTCATATAACGGTTTGGGAATGCTGTAAATCTGAATCACATTGAAAGGGTAATTGTTTAGATATTGGACCTACGCAAGCCCCTAAGATTTAGAATGCAGCCCGCGCAAGGTCCAAATTCATTATCGGTCATAGAATGGATAATTCTTTCCCGGCGGTGAGATGGAAATCACGTTGTTTCCTCTAATCACAAGCGTGTAAGGGACACCAGCCACCGTTTCATCAACCGTTCGTTCCGTGATTGGGAACGCAAGCTGAACCGTATCACCGGGCGACGCTTTGCCGATGTTCACATAGCGGCCCTTCCAACTGAGATTGCGGGCGTCGCCGTTGATTCGACAGGATAGGGCGTCACTTGAACCCTCGACCCATTCCGGTGCGCGCACCGCAATATTTTCACACGTCTCCTTGACCTTCAACTCAACCTTGCCTTGATTTGGGACGTAACTGATGACCTCTGCCCAAGGGGACTTCCGGTTGAGAAGTAGATGGAGTCGCAATTCCCCGTCATTGAACTCAAGCATATTTTCCCAGAGGTAGTATAGCGCCCGTGACCCGTTGCCGGTGCAACAGTGCATGATGCCAGCCCCTGCGCCGATGGCGAAGAAATCATTCGCAGTCGCCCAACCGGCGAAGGTGCCGACCCAACGGTCGGGCGACCCCATCGCAACCTCATCCTCTCCCGCCGGCTGATATGGCAGCCCCTCATTCATCCGGGTTAGCCAATCGCCGGAGGTCATCTGCATCTCGGCGAACTGGTTTCGCAAGTATCGGTCGATATCATCCCAATAATCACCCAAGCCCGCTTTCGTCATCCAGAGCGCCGTCAGCAGCATATCAACGACGCAGCAGGTTTCACAGTCTATTACGCTGCGATGGTCGGGCCAATCGTCGATGTATTCCTGGAAAAAGCCGATAAGCGGTGATGAGTCGGAGAGCGAGCGAGCGTAGTCATAGCATTTCTTCACGAACTCGCCAAACTCCGGTTCGCCGCTTGCCCACGCGTACTCCGTGAGCGCTTCCATTGCGTTGCCGTTGTGATGGAAATGTAGCGCGGGCCCAAGCCTGGATGGCGGACTGAACGGTATTGATTCGTCGTGACGTGCGAGAAACCGCCCTTCAGAATCGAAGACACCGGCGTGATCCTTTAAGTAGCGTGCGAGTTTGCCCGCCAGTTCCAGCGCGGCTTCTGATTCGGTCGCCATATAAAACTGGGTCACCCCCTGAAGCGTCCAGCCTTGATAGGTCGCTGCCCAGCTAGTCGGCATCGTCCCTTCTGCGTCGTGCGGGAAATAACAGTAGTCATCCTGATGCACTGCCGCATTGAGCGCCCGTTGAATCGCCGCTTCACCGAGTTCTTTCCACATTGAGTCCTTGGTCTGCCGATACTGAATTGCCAGCCATGCGAGCTGTCGTCCGCCTTCGGGCCCCGTAAGCACCGGCTTCTGTTCGTTTAGCCGCCGCAGAAACGTGTCCCGCCAGACACGGTCGACGTGCCGGTTGAAATCTTTGGGTTGAGTAGATGGGCGCGTGTCAAAATCACCGCTTGTCATGATGCGCATAAACGCCAACCCTTCCATGAATTTTCCATATAGCGGGATTTCACCCGATAGAGTCGGCGGATTGCGGTGCAGAACTCCGGTGAAGTAGACCGCGTATTCTGCTTCCGGATTCGTGCTTCGCGTCATCGCGTTAATTGCATATCCAGCCCGTGTTACTAAATCTAGTGTGTCAGGTGTCTGCGCTAGTTGTTCATTTTGCATCATTGGTTCCTCCTTTAGCTTTCCGTAGCCGCCCGAAACGAAAACGACAGCCGTCAAACCCACCCACATCAATACACCTGGGCGAGACATTGAGAGCCGCAGTTTCCAACTTTTGGGAGCACCGATTTTGAATAACCGTCTGTTCCAAGATTGGAATCTTTCGATAATACTGATATGTGTATCTTTAGGATGTAACATTAACGTTATCTCCCGACCTGATTAGACCGCCTACACGATTAAATCAGTCCTTGTGTAGATACGCCACTGTTAAGGTCATGCCAACGCCTCATCGCATCTAGTTGATTTCAGCGCGTCGGTTAAGTTGAACGGCACATATCAAACACAACGCGGTTAGGATATGATCACATTGTAAGGGTAACTGTTTATCTATTGACCCCTACCCAAGCCCCTAAGATTTATAGTCACGCAACTAAAAATTACACGTGTATTTATTAACATATCCAAGTTCCCACCCATTCCCGTAGGTCGGGCTTCCAGCCCGACCCGCTCAATGGGAAGCGTCGCAAACCGGGAGATTGTGAGCTAAGTCGAGTCAATCATCGCTCATATGTGTAATCATAAATGCAAATGACTGTAGAATCCAGCCCGCGCAAGCTCCAAATACATCATCGGTCATAGAAGGGATAATTCTTTCCCGGTGGTGAGATGGAAATTACGTTGTTTCCTCTAATCACAAGCGTATATTGAACGCCGCCCACCGTTTCCTCAACCGTCCGTTCCGAAATCGGAAACGCGAGTTCAACCGTATCTCCGGGCGATGCTCTGCCGATGTTCACATAGCGACCGTTCCAACTGGGCATGCAGGAGACGCCGTTGACTAGGCATGACAGGCTCGAACTCTCGACCCAGTCGGGTACTCGCACCGCAATATTCTCACACGCCTCCTTGACCTTCAACGCAACTTTCCCTTGATACGGGACGTAACTGATGACCTCTGCCCAGGGTGACTTCCGGTTGAGAAGTAAATGCAGTTGTAACTCCCCGTTGTTGAACTCAAGCATGTTCTCCCAGAGGTAGTATAGCGCCCGTGACCCGTTGCCGGTGCAGCAGTGCATGATGCCGGGACCCGCACCGATAGCGAAGAAGTCATTCGCAGTCGCCCACCCGGCGAAGGTGCCGACCCAACGGTCCGGCGACCCCATCGCAACCTCATCCTCCCCCGGCGGCCGATATGGTAATTCCTCACTCATTCGAACCAGCCAATCGCCGGAGGTCATCTGCATCTCGGCGAACTGGTTTCTCAAGTAGCGGTCGATATCATCCCAATAATCGCCCACACCCGCCTTCGTCATCCAAAGCGCTGTGAGGAGCATGTCAACGACACAACAGGTTTCACAGTCTATTACTCCGCGATGGTCGGGCCAATCGTCAATGTACTCTTGGAAAAAGCCGATAAGCGGTGACGAGTCGGGGAGCGAACACGCGTATTCATAGCATTTCTTCGCGAACTCGCCAAATTCCGTTTCGCCGCTCGCCCACGCATACTCCGAGAGCGCTTCCATCGCATTGCCGTTGTGATGGAAATGCAGCGCTGGTCCGAGAGTAGTCGGCGGGTTGAGCGGCGCATCTACGTCGTGACGTGCAAGAAACCGCCCGTTGGTATCAAAAATACCGGAGTGATCCTTCAAGTAGCGAGCGAGTTTGCCCGCGAGTTCCAGAGCTGCTTCAGAGCCGGTCGCAATATAATACTGGGTCACGCCTTGAAGCGTCCACCCCTGATAGGTTGCCCCCCATCTCCACGGCATTGTGCCTTCCGAGTCTTGGGGGAAATAGCAGTAGTCATCTTGATGGATAGTCGTTTCGAGCGCCTGTTGAATCACTGAGTCGCCGAGTTCTTTCCACATTGAGTCTTTGGTCTGCCGATACTGTATCGCCAGCCAAGCGAGTTGCCTGCCGCCTTCGGCGCCAATTAGTCCGAGTTCCTGTCCGTTAAGCTTGCGTAGAAACGCTTCACGCCAAATTTTGTCTACGTGCCGATTGAAATCCTTCGGTTGAGTAGATGGGCGTGTGTCGAATTCGCCGTTTGTCATGATGCGCATTAACGCCAGCCCTTCCATGAATTTGCCATACAGCGGGATTTCCCTCAACAGGGTTGGCGGATTGCGGTGGAGAACCCCGGTGAAGTAGACCGCATACTCCGCTTCCGGATTAGTGCTTTGCGTCATCGCGTTAATCGCATATCCAGCCCGCTCTACCAAATCCAGCGTGTTGGATGTCCCCGCTAGTTGTTCATTATGCATCATTGGTTCCTCCTCCTGTTTTCCGTATCCCGCTGCCACGAAAACGACGGCAATCATTCCAACTCCCGCCAAAAGCAGGAAGCGAGAAATTGGGAGCAACGATTTCCGACCTTTGGGGAGATCGAAATTGGATAACCGTCTCTTCGGTGATAGAAATCTTCCGATAATACCGATGTATGTTCCTGCAGAACATATCAAAAACGTACCCCCGCGATACTAACTCAATAAATTACTTGGCTTTGCGAATTCTAATCGTTTGTTCGCACTACCCATTTGCCGCCCCACAACAATATAATAAGCGCGAATGCTGCACCTGCAGAAAATATGAAGAAACGTCCAACATAGTCTAGACCGAACCCGCTTGCCATGCTCCATATGGAAAACACCAGTGATGTAAGAAGGCTCTGCGTGGAAAGGAGTGTCGCGCTTTTTCCCAAAGGACTCTTCTGAAGCAGCCTATTCGAGATGAAGGGCTCGGCAACGCCTTCGCCCAATCGGGAGAGATAAAGCGGCGCTAATAGTGTGATCCCCTTCAGTTTTCCCAATCCCACTAAACTCAAAATAGGGACACCAGACAACCATACGAATATGCCTTTTGTACCGATGCGTTGAGTCAAATATCCCGCCCACCATGAAACAACGGCGAAA
The DNA here is from genome assembly GCA_965198175.1 of Candidatus Poribacteria bacterium. Lineage (GTDB taxonomy): Bacteria > Poribacteria > WGA-4E > WGA-4E > PCPOR2b > JAPPKS01. The sequence continues at coordinate 2,371,413 of OZ240245.1, read as the reverse complement.
ACCACCATGAGCGTCCCGCTAACCAAGCCTACAATTCGATAAGACTGTATACCTGCCTCTTCCAGGCACGGCTGCGAATAGTTATTGATTAGTAGATACGCTGCATAAACTATCGATCCAGCGATGATAACTCCGGTCAATTCCCTATCCCCTTGAATGAACCGAAAGTTTTCGCTTATCGCCTCAAAAGTATTTCGGGATTTCGATTTTTCGCGCTCAAGTTGAACCCCCCTTGGTTCGCTCATGCTAACAAATACTGCTGTAATAAACAGTCCGGTTAGCCCTCCAAGAGCGACTACTGTACCAAATCCGATGTTTCCACAGAGAGTGCCGCCGATAAAAGCCCCAACCGGCATTGAAAACCCACCAATTGCAGCTAACCTGCCGCGCAACTTTGTGTATTCTGCTTCGCGCGATATATCTCGCAGAGACTCATATTGTAGCGCCTCTACCGAACCAGAATTCAGTGTAGTGCATATTGCCGACAGCAGACTCCAAAGAAGGAATACGCTGTAAGATGTCGGGAACAGTGCAATTGGAAAACAACTTGCAGCAGATATGAAGTGCCCCAGAACTGCGCTCTTTTTCAGACCGAAACGGTCTGCAAATACCCCAGTCGGAATTTCTAAAAGGAATACCAAGATTTCGTATAAAGCGGCTAAAAAGAAGATTTGAGTGTACGAAAATCCAATTTGCCTCATGTAAAAACCCAACACACCGTGAAACAACGTAAAACCGCCGAGTGCTGAGCTGATGTAGAACTTGGCTATATTTCCACTGGAACATCGCACAACTTACCTTTTTACTTTCCAAAGACCTAGCTATAGCTACACTACCCCCATCTCTCAAACTTAGCGAAAGACGACATGATTTGCTTTACTTAATCATTATACCGTGATCCACCAGTATGATGGAACTCAAACAAACGCCTTGCTCAGATTGAATGGAAACTGTGGATATAGCAGGAAAATATGCATCAATGGACCGATGTGTGTTACGCGTAAATGGCGTAATTATATGCCATTCCCCGTTTTTATTCGGATAGCAATTTTCTCCGTTGATATGGATTTTATAATCCTTCGTGCCCTCGTTAGACAGGCGTAGCAATAACTCATGGGTTCCTATCACAAGTTTCGGCAATTTTTGTTGTTTATGACGTATCTGGAATTCGATCTGTTTTTCATCATACCAACAACGTTTACCATCGGGAAGTTGTTTTAGGTGCCCACGGAGCGATTTAAATTTATAGCCCGGGGCGAATTGCTTCCGGATCTTATCGCTCCAAACAATGGCGAGAGAGACACGAGATGGTGTTCTGATGGCTCTTTGGATGCCTTCGTCAAGCCCGACTAAATCATCCGTATCCACCCACTTGCCTGAACAGCCCATGAACTGTAGAATGACACACAGTAGCATGATAGACCACAAATTTTTTAAAGGTGAGGTATGGATCATTGTTCAGTCTAAGGTAATTCAGCGACTGAGCATTTTAAAGTGATTCAATTCACTCTCCAAAAACGCTCTGCTAAACGGTTGATGTCGTACCCGGTGGTTTTAAGCGCCTCAACAATCCGGGCTCGATCCGACGCATTGACCCGTTGGCTCTCACGCGGAGTTGCCGGGTAATCCTCCGCAAAAAATTTGTCGCGCGACTTCAACATTCGCGTATAGATCCAATCCGTTGCAAAGTGCGCTAAGACCGTCGCTGCGTTCAATTGCACCTGACTCATATTCGGGTCGGTGGGAGAGGTGGGGTACGATATAATAGCGAGGAGAGGCTTAATCGCTCTTCTGTCGCAAGTTGTTTCCAAACTTTGAATAAAATAATTTGCATTGTTTCCACCTTCTTTTCCATCTTCTTTCAACATCTGGATGAGGAGAGCTACTGCCTTGCCACCAGCATATCCTAACCCATTAATTACCGCCGTTTCAATCCTTTTGTCCTCATCCAGCGCGATTTTTAATGCGGGAACTGCCGCTTGCCCGGCTAGCCTCCCCAAGCTAATTGCCGCTGCCCATCTCACTCGATAAGATGGGTCGTTCTGCAAGCGATTGGAGATTACCTCTATTGCATCGGGATTTCTTGAAACTCCCAGTAAATTAATTGCGCGTATCCTGACTTCAACTGACCCGTCATTCAACGCTGTTTTCAATAAGTTCACCGTGCTAGACGAGAGATAGGCGTTATCAGCCACATGCAAAACTCCCGAGGCTTTTTTAAACATCTCTTTATTACGTAAGTCGCGAGCTGCTTCTCTCACATCAACCGTCACTTTCTCCCTTCCCAAAGCCCCTGGAGGTGGGTCTAGGGTAATCACATCCACCTGCTTCTCTTTCACCGGCGTTTGTGCGACACGGGTACTAGGTGCCACCGCGCAACAGATGAAACACAATAACAGACCAAAAATGATGGGGTGAGACTCAATTCTTCGCATCATGAAACCGAATTAGAGTACCAGCTAGAAGCACCGTGTTAAACGATTGATGTTATACTGTGCGGTTTAAGGGCTTCAATGAAAAATTACCACATCACGCTCTGCTAAACGGTTGATGTCATACCCAGCGGTTTTAAGCGCTTCAACGATTCGGGCTCGATCCGACGCATTGACTCTCCGATTCTCTCGCGGGGTCACCGGATAACCCTCCGCAAACTTGTTGCGAAACTTCAGGATATCCTCATAGCGCCGATCTGTTGCAAAGTGCGCTAAGGCTCTCGCTGCGTCCAATTGTACCTCACTCATGACCGCGTCGGAAGGAGAGGCGGGGTGTGATATGATAGCGAGAAGGGACTTAATTGCCCTCCTATCGCCAGTCCATTTCAAGCTTTGAATAATAAAATTAGCGTCATGTCCACCCAATTTTAAGTCATCTTTCAACCTCTCAATCAGCAGTGGAACAGCCGTGCCACCCGCTCTGCCTAATCCAGAAATTAATGACGGTGAAATCTTTGACATCAATGATAATGACGCCGAAGTTTTTTCTTCCTCAACCAGTGCGGCTTTTAACACGGGCACCGCTGCTCCCCCTGCTAGTATTCCTAAGTTCACCGCTGCCACTGATTTCACGTGCCAAGACGGATCGTTCCGCAAGCGATTGGAGATAACTTCTATCGCTTCGGGGTTTCTTGAAAGCCCTAGTAAGAGGATTGCGCGCTGCCTAACTTCAACAGAGTTGTCGTTTAGAGCAGTCTTCAACAGATTCACCGTGCCAGAGGAGAGATAAGCGTCATCAACCATAAACAAAACTCTAGAGACTTTGTCAAATATCTCTTTATTGTGCAGATTGCGAGCCGCTTCTCTCGCATCAACCGTCACTTTCTCCGCCCTTAAAGCTCCTGAAGATGTATCGGTAATTACATCGATCTGCTTCTCTTTCACCGGTGTTTGTGCGACACTGATGTTCTGTTTCCGCTCGACCTGCGTTTTCTTTGCATCGCTAACGTTTTTGATTTCCCCTAATGCTGCCTCAGCATTACTGGCGAGCAGTACATCGTCATGGTTGAGTAGTTCGCGAAGCTTTTGCTCACGTTGAGTGAGATCCGGAACCGACATCACTTCACCAAGGGCTTCAACAATGGGAACCCATTCTTTTTCTTTTTTGTTCGTCAGATCCCATGTGCTATCTACGGTTCCAGAAGTCGCTTCAAAATAGAACTTTTCCTTTAAGCTCGCAACGGTTGGTATTTGGGACTCACGTTCATACTCCTGACTACCATCATAAATCAAGGTATTACTCGGAAAATTGGTTGGGAACTTTGAGACCTTGAAAAAGAAAAGTTGTGGTCGATTCTCGCGGTATGTTGGCATGCCTAAGCCCCATGCCAGCTCACTCTGGTGAAAGGCATAAATATTTAAAGACTTTTTCCTTGGATTTCGCTTTAAGGTCGAGTTAATGCGCTGAAGATCGCTTGTGGCGAAAATGGATTGTGTAATTTCCGCCCTTCCATAAAGAACTTTATCAACGCGAACCGTAAATAAAGCCCCAATGAATAACTTCGAGATATCTCCATCGCCTTTCGCTGGATTCATTACACTTTGGTCTTTCACTACAGTTCCAATCACCACTAAGTCGGACTTCCTCACAAATTCGTGAATCCTTGTGGGAGGCGCCCAAAAATGGGCATAACAAGATGAACTTAAGCAAACAAGAGTCACCAGGAATTGAGAAAAACGGGAGTACGATTTCATCATAATCGTCCCTTCATGAAAGCCTGAAGGTTTTTAGCTGAAAATGACTTGGGGCATCAAGCCCGCCTTGACGTTTAGATATTCAACAACACGTAGGTATTGAAAGAACAAGAAATATTTCTTCCGCCCTTCCTCTACCACTATAATGATTTCCATCTTGAAAAAGACTGATCGTGTACAGCTGCCATTATACACGAGGACAAAACCCACCGTCAAGTGGCGCCCACAGTTTTAGTGTTGCCCGGAAGGGCTTCTTGTGGTATCATAAACCATCACTTTTTTGAGGAGAACCTATGATAGACAAGGTTAGAAAGAAATACCGATGTCCGGTGCGAAAACAATTTCCTGTCAAAAGATACGAGTTTACCGTATTCTGTCTATTGCTTGCCGCTACATTCCTCATTGGTTTGGTGTATCCCACGACTGCACACAGCCAACTCAGTTTTCTGAAGTTGGGGAAAGATCAAAGCGCTTACGGGTTCGGCATCCAATTCATGGAAGATTCTCGGAGAATAAGCGGCGTCCTCGAATTCGGAATTAATTCTGGGACAAAGGTCTACGGCGCTGGCGGTATCGGTTTTGTCGACGACGATTCTGTGGATTATAGACCTGGAGTCGAAATACCCCCATCACCCTCGATTGGACTAGGCATCCTGTATATGAACCCGTTGCAACAAACGGGTTTTGATACCTTTCTCACAATTGAGGGTAGCGCTAGTTTCGCCAAAGAAGTTGTTGGGGCGGAGACTCGTGAAAGTGCACGGGCTTTGGGGCTTGCCGGCATGGGGGGACTCTTAAAGCGCATAGAAACGGAATCCGGTATGAAGCTGACACCGTACTTTGGAATATCGTACACCCATATTTGGACAACGGTTACGGACAAACGACGCGATTTTGACGAAAGCGAAGATGAAGGTAGCACAGGCGCCCAAATTGGAATGGAACTCCACTTATCCCCCTCCGTTATCGCCCACGGGGCTTTTTCATTCTCATTCGACCACTCGGATACTACCTTTGGAGTTGGCTTAACCTTCCGCTAAACCAAGAAGCAGCCTATGAGTGCGTGAAAAAAGGCGCGATTCCCAAGGCGATACCCATTCTCAAAAAGCATCTCAGTCAGAACAGTGTTAACGGTTCCCAGTTATTTAAGCTCAGAAGGTAACCCCGAGCCCAAGCTGTACAGTTGTGTTTCCACGATCTCCTAGGTACCATTTTCCGTAGCTGAGCCTCAGATTCAACGCGGGGGTAATGTAAACCCGAGTTTCAACTTCGTAGTGGTGTAGATGTGTCGCGATAGAATCTGATTCTCGGCTAGAGAATGTGTCGACCGACCTAAGTTTAGTCGAAATTGCGATGTCAACTGTGACAGTATCCATCGGGTAGAGTTTCAAACTAGCACCGAGAAACGGCGTAATGTGACTGGACTCATTTGAGGTTTCTCCACCTGTCCAACTTGACTGAAGGCGACCGGCGTCGGCATCTCTGTATCGCGCAACTCCCCCCAATAGCGCAAACCCAACAGTACGTTCTCTCATTGCCGGCCACCACTGCACTGTCGCGCTTGTATTGGTGGGAATGTGATATGAAAAATCTATCTTTACGCCGAGCGTCCGATAGCCTTTGCCTTCACTCAGGTAACTGAAACTGAGTATATCACCTCTATCCCATTGTGAAACGAGGCCGCCATTGTCATGGATGTTCTCTGACCATCCATGACTCACCCAGATCCCCTGGTGAAATGGATTTTTGGTATCGTTATCTTTCGAATCTTTCTTCTTAGGAGAGAGGAGTTTTCCGCCTGCATGTACAATTTCTATCCTTCTTTCATCCGACTTACTCTCGTTTTTTTCTTCATCAGTAGCGGTAAGATAATACCGGATGTAGCCAGTGCCGCGCTGTTGAGGTGGGATTAGCCCGGCATATATGTCGTCAGAAGTTTCTTTCTCCAGGGGCTGAGACGGTATTGCCTCAGAAGGTTTTGAACTGCCTAAACTCGAGAAAGCATAATGAATACGAACCTCATCAACAGCGGTGTTATCAGTTACTCGTGCTCGAACCGAAATGGGTTGGTTGACCTTGAATTCGGCGGATTCATGGGGTTCTAGCACAACGATTTCTGGGAAATTTTCGTCAACAATATAAATTTCATGGTATTGCTCCTTCGGAGACCTAGCTTCATCAGCCATGATGAAATATGAAATTTTACCTACGGTGGTTTGCGATGGCAAATCCGAGCGGTAAATCCACGTGGAGGCTGTGGGTTGCTCTTTCCACAGAAGCATTTCCTGATTTCCCTGGTCCAATTCGTCCCCGTTCCTGTCGTAGATGATGTAGTGAATCTGAACCTGCTGTGGCTTTGCGCGACTAATTAAATCCAAAGAAAGAGGGATAATCTCACCGACGGACGCTCTAGCCGGGGGTTCATGTCTTAAAATAGGCGGCAGTTCCAAATAGATTATCCTATGCCCACCAGGGACTATAGTGAAAGATTCCTTTCGGGAAACCCCTTCAAAAACCCCCTCCACGGTGTAGTCGCCCACAAATAGGCGGACGGTGGAGGTTCCGGTGCCTATAATTTTCCTGTCAATATCGTTCCCGTCAATCCGGATTTCTGTTTGGGGAAGTGAGCACGTAACTGTCAATTCCCCCGTTGACTCAGAGCGAACTTTTTCAAGCAGCAGTTTAAAAACCGGGTGATCTTCTCCAATCCTAATAGGCAACGCTTGATTCGGATTGTGGCGAAGCGCTTCTCTAAACTCCGCAGCCACGCTGAGATCTGGTTCTCCGAACCCTCGTTTAGAACATCCTAGGTACAGATGGGATAAAGCCCGCTCTTCCGGATCGGAAAGAACGCGTAGTGCGGACTCGAGGGATTTTATTGCTTCCTCAAATTGAGTGGCTTCATATTGTTCAATACCGCTTTGAAGCATTATTTGCCCCAATTGATTGACAAGCGATTTAAGATAGATTGAAGGAATTGCAAAATTGCGGTTCTTACCGGCCGGGACGATTCCGTGCGAAACGGCAATAACCTCGCCTTGGGCGTTTAGCACAGGGCCGCCGCTGTTGCCCTCAGATATTGGGGCAGTAACCTGAAATAGCTTTACTCCATCCACTACTTGAATCGCACTGATAATCCCCTCAGAGAAAGTGCCCTCAAGGATGCCTAATGGATTGCCTACGACATATATTCGATTTCCAACCGCCACTGACTCACTGTCGCCAATCGGAAGCGGTTCAATTCCGGGTGCCGACACCTGTAAAATTGCCAAATGGTGTTTTTCATCCTCTACGCTAATTTTCTTTATGGGGTAAGTTATTTCCTGACCAACATTTCTTGCTCCACCTCTCGTCAACCCGTGAATCAGATGGGAATTGGTTACAATGAGATTCCGTTGCACAAAGAATCCGTTGCCTCGCGACGCTACCGTGCCGCTGGCATCTATCATTGTAATGAGCACGGTTGCGTCTAACGCATTGTTAGCAATCTGTTCGGGTGTTAGTGCGCCAGCGCCCGGGATTTTCCAAAACACGCAAAGCATCATAATCGTTAAGATTTTGGATAATCTCATCTTGGGAATAACAGAAAATCTGCTAGCGGTGTCCTTTGAATAATACGTCATTGCTCCAGAAAATCATGCGAGATAGATTTAGACGCCTTCCAAGACTCGTAAGGGAAGGTTGTCTCTATACCTTCATAAATCAACTTGATTTCGGTGTCGACGGGTACTCTTAATTCACCCCGTATTGGCGTGACGTTGGAATCTGTGCCATTGGGTTCAGGCGCGATTTTGAAGTATTTGGTCACCGGTTTTACGAATTCGTTTGTTCCAGGAGGCTTTATCAAAACCTCTGCCCACGGGACAGCGTTGATTGAAACTGACACGTGCGAAGTGGCAGTTGGTTTGGTAGTTGGTGTAATAGTTGGTTTCACAGGCGCGGTCGAAGGGGTATCGCCGTTGGGTGGCGGAGTCTCGAGAGGGGTTTGTCTACAGGATCGAACAGCAACTATAGCAATTATAATGATGACAACAACGATAATCCCAACTGCAAGAAGTGCCCAGTCACGTTTAGTCATATCATAATCTCCCTTGCTAAATTAGAGTTGGCTTTATGTTGATGCGAGTAGTGTTCACAGAGTGACTTGCGTAGGGAATATACGTATAAATGGAAACTATTGGACGGAAGCAGTTGATGACTACTATGGACGAGAATTATTAGCCTAACTGATTCGGCTCTTAAAAATGTGAAGGTTTGGCTAAACTGCGCAAGTGAAACATATCAAGCATTCTTCTGGGATTACAGAGTGCGATGCTGATTGAAATTGTCAATATCTTAAATCCCAGAGTTTGATTGCCATTGGTTGGGTTGGGCGTTCGGCTAGCCGCAACATTTCTCTGCAACAATGTCGGTAACGAACAGCATTCTGGCTTGCCTTGATAGATATGTGGTGTAACCGTTCAACCAACCCATGCGGTGACTTGGATTGTCCTAATCAAGTTAAAGTCGAGTGTTTCCAATGAGCGTCATTCAGAAAAGAGCACCCAGTCCAATCTGTAGACCGGCAACGTCCCGATTGCCTAAGTACCATTGACCATATCCTACTCTCAGATTCAGTGCTGGCACGATGTAAAGACGAACGCCTACCTCGTAGTGATATAGATGTTTGTTGAAAAAACGATCGCCGTCATTTGCTGACTGAAGTTTGATTGTACCCTTCAGATCCACCGCAACTCTATGCTCTGGATAGAGTTGCAGTCCCACACCGATTATGGGCGTGGTATGCGTTGACTCTTCAGATTCGACTTGACTCGTGTCAGACCGTTTGGAGTTGATGCCGTATCTTGCTATGCCGCCTAGGAGCGTAAACGCCATAGCGTTTTCTCTTAATTTTTTTAAATCTAGATCGGGCTCCCACAGACCCGTCACGCTTGTGTTAATTGGATTCTGGTAGGAGAAGTCCAGTTGAACACCGCGTGCGCGATGGGTTTTGCCCTCTTTCAGGTAGATGAGGCTGAACATATCACCGCCGCCCGGATTAGATGTGGAAGTTTCATCTTTCGAAACAACATTTGACCACAAACTCGCCCAAATTCCCTGATGCAACGGCTTAAACTCTTTAACCACTTTTGTCAACTGACTCTCCTGTTTATCCAAGCGTATTTGCATGTCACCAAACACATACAGTGTGTCTTTTGTATTTTTTATTTTGTCTCTCAAAGAAGTCGTCGTTGTTTCAATAAAGGAATCCGAGAGCCGTCTATTAGCCTTGGCATCAACTTCCGTATGGGATAAGGAATTTAGCAGGTTGTCGAGTTCTTGTTCATCGTTTGGTGCACTTGTTACTAATGCGTCCACCGATTCGCCCGTTTTATTTATTTGCTCAGATGCCGTATTCTGGTGCCGGTTAAATTTGTGGATGTTTGCGGTACTTTCGGCCGATTTAATTGCTGCGTCCGTTGTATCCAACAAGCCATTTATCTTAAGCTGCGCCGCTGAATTGGTGTCATGAATCCGCTTCCGACTGTCTTCAACTTCCTTGAGTTCTTCTGCGAATTCCTTCCGATCTTGCTCGTCTTCCTCAATGAGGACGCGATGATGACCAGTTTTTGGAGACCTTGCTTCATCAGCCGCGATAAAATAGTCAACCTTACCGAAGTCCTTTTGTAGTGACAATTCCACCCGATAAGTCCGTGTTGACGAGGCAGAGTGCTCCTTCAACAAACGCATTTCTTTGTTGCCCTGTTCTAATTCGTCCCCTTTTCTGCTGTAGGATGTGTAGCGCACTTCAACCCGAGTGGGTCTCGCCGCAGAGATTAAATCCAATGTCAGTGCAATTGTTTCACCAATGGATACCTTTGCGGGAGTGTCATGCTTGATAATAACCGGCAGTTCGAGAAAAATCTTCTCATGCTCATTAGGTTCGATGATAACGGTTCGCTTTTGGATTTCTCCTTCATAAATGCCTTCTACGGTGTAGTCACCCATGAATAGTCGAATATTGGTGGTTCCAGTACCTATCATTTTCCTTTCGAATAAGTTTCCATGTATCCAGATTTCTGTTTGGGGTAGTGAACAGACTATCGTCAATTCGCCAACTGATTTCGAACGTACTTTTTTTAGTAGCGGCTTAAAGACGGGATGGTCATCCCCAATCCTTGGAGGCAAGGATTGATTTGGATTGTGGCGAAACGCCTCTTGAAATTCTCGGTGCACATGATCGACATCTTCTCCTAAACCCCAAATCGAACACCCTAAGTAAAGATGCGCTTTGGCTCTCTGTTCTGGATTGCCAAGCCCACTTAAGGCCAACTGTAAGGATTTTATCGCATCGGTAAATTTTGTCTCTTCATAATGTTTTATGCCTTTTTGAAGGAGTTCTATTGGCGAAAGCGAGCGAGCAGGTTTAGGCTTAGGAGGCGGCGTTTTCGGAGTAATTGTCGGTGCGACCGGTTTCGGTTGACCGGGTGTTGGAGACTTGGGTTTTTTTGGCGTAGTTTTAGGTGTGACCGGATTTGGCGGTTTAGGTTTTTTCGGCGTGGCTTTTGGATTGACCGGATTTGGTTGAACGGGATCTGCTACGCGTTCAGGGTCATGTGGTGTAAGTGTTTTAGATGTAGACGGCTTTGGTTGAGCAGATTTTGGCGGTTTAGTTTTTCTACGAATGACTCTTGGCGTGCGCGCTTTTACTGGACCCAAATGACGATTTAAAAGAGTCGTGAGGTAATTTGAAGGGATCGCAAAGTTGAGATTCTCTCCGAGAAAATATTTCAACCCCTCTACGTGAACGCCTATCACTTCACCCTTGTTATTGAGTGCAGCACCACCACTGCTGCCCTTAGAGGTCGGAGCGGTGTACTGGATACGTTTACCTGTACCCCACGAAACTTGTTCACGGATTGCACTAATTCTACCATCTGCGAAGGATCCTTCTAATCCTAACGGATTACTCACGATGTACACCTCATCCCCTACCTCAACAGAATTGCTGTCGCCGAGAGGAAGCGGCTTGACCCCTGGAGCCGACACCTGCAAAATTGCCAAATCGTGTTTTTTGTCGACTGCACGTATGCGTTTTATCGTGTACACCTTTTTCTGATTAGCAAGTTTAGCCCTTAATTTGGCGGCTGTGGCACCTTCAATTACGTGGAAATTAGTCGCGATATGATTCGGTCGCACAAAGAATCCGCTCCCAGTGCCAGCTAGCTCACCGTTGGCATCGAACTTTGCTACATACACCGTAGCGTTCAATGCCTTTTTGTAAATCTCCTGGGGTGTTAACACATCCGCCATTGGAACACTGCGGAACAGGAATAACATCAAAAGCATGATAACTACGAGCAGTTTCATCTTATGTTCCATGACAATTAGTAGTATTGGTTTGATGTTTGGAACTCAACAATGATAATAGAACGCCCCGTCCACAACTCCTTAAGAGCTGCGCCGCTGTAACGAGATCTTAATTTTTCTAGTAATTTACAATATTAACCACCAACATCAACCATCCGATTACGGATGATTCCGATTTCTTCGACTTCGCATTCGACGACATCGCCGGGGAAGAGGAATTCTGGCGGGGTGCGCGCGAAGCCGACGCCGCTCGGTGTGCCGGTGGAGATGACATCGCCCGGCTGAATCGTTAACCCACGCGAGAGCCAGTCGATGGTAGCGGGAATGTCAAAAATTAGATCGGATGTGTTGGAGTCCTGCTTGACGACGCCGTTGACGGTGCAGCGCACATTCAGTGCGTGCGGGTCTGAGATTTCATCGGCGGTGACGATGCACGGTCCCATCGGACATGCGCCGTCCAGACTCTTACCCTTAAAGAACTGATTATGACTGAATTGCAGATCTCGAGCCGAGAGGTCGTTGACGACGGTATAACCGAAGACGTACTCCATCGCCGATTCAGGCGAGATATTTTTACCACGCCCTCCGATGATGACCGCCATTTCCACTTCCCAATCAATCTGCTCGGATACTGCTGCATCGAATGGGACATCGGCATAAGGTCCGGTTACCGCGGTGGTGGTTTTAGTGAAGATAACCGGTACTGTGGGAAGGGATGGCTCTAGCCCCCTCGCCAAATCGCCCTCTCGTACATGGGCGGCATAGTTCATGCCCAAGCAGAAAACGTTGCGGCGCGGCACTGGGATTGGCGCAAGCAACTTGGCAGGATCGAGCGGCTGCCAACCGGAGTCCGGCGATTGGTTCGCCAACTGTTCTGCGCGTTCAACGCCCGATTGACCGAGATCGATTAAGCCGAGCAGGTCATTGGGAAAGTCTGCGCTGCCCGCTACGGTTAGGTCGAGGACGCGGTCATCTTTGTAGATACCATAATGTGAGCCGTCATCGGCTGCGAAAGATACGAATTTCATAAATCACTCCTTTTGTTTCATCTCAGGCTGTACTAGCCCACGGTTTTAACGCGAAAAAAATTCACTAGCGGTTAACTGTCTTTCCACTCCTGATAGGCTGCGCGAGCGCTTTCGGGAAATGGCGGATGTACCGGTAGCCAGCCGAGTTCACGGGAACGGCGCGCAACTACCGCCTGATCGGTGCAGAGCGCATCTGCGAACAGACCCATCTCGCCCCGAGCGTCTTCGAGCGGCTGGCTTTGGACGGGGCTACCCTTACCTGCCGCTTGGCTGACGGCGCGCGCCGCATCGGAAATCTTGATGAACGCATTATCAATACCGTGGAAGATTCCAGACGCTCGTTTCTCTACGACAAGCCGGTAGAGTTCAGCCAGGTCTTCACGGTGCACAAAGCAGAAGCGGTTGTTTCCATCGCCCACATGGACAACGGGTTCTCCCTTGTCCGCCGATGTGAAGAACGATTCCAAGATACCACCGCTACCGCCGTAGACCATTCCTGGGCGGATGACTGATGTCGTCATCGAATCTGTGGCGGCGTCCAACACGAGTCTTTCGTGCGGCGGTCGCCATGCAACGAGTTGAACTGGCTGATCGGTCAAAGCATCTTCGTCCACGGAGACTTGGCTGCTGGGCCCAAGTACCCACAATCCCGACGTATAGATTACATGGCGGGTGCCGGAGGCAGCGCTTGCGACGGAGAGCAGCCTTTCCATGACCGCTCGGTCAGCGGCGTAACCTGCCGGGCTGCGTTCAAAACCGATATGGATGATGGTGTCGTGTTCCGCCGCGAGGTCCTTGAAGCTGGCGACATCTCTAAGATCGCCCAGCACTGGTGTCGCTCCAAGATTCTCCAGTTCGGTCTCCTTTTCGGCGGATCTGGCTAGTCCAGTTACCTGGTGCGTTGCTTTTACGAGTTCGGACACCACGGCGCTGCCAATATATCCTGTTCCGCCTGTAACAAAAACTCGCATCGTATCATTCCCCCTCTTCGCTATGTGCAGGTAAATGCGGTCCAAGATTCCAAATAGCGACCTACATACACTCCTGGAAAGGCTTTATAATGACCATCATCATTTTGTCCTCAATTAGGAGTTACACAGTTGAACGTCCAAAGGTTCGTAGTAGGGCAATTTATTGCCCGTTTCTACATAAAACAATATGTCAGGTGACGTAAAAGGAAGTGAACGACCTGCCGGACGCGCAACAAATTGCGCTACTACAAACTGAACTGCGTAAGTCCTACTCAATTATTTTCGTTTATGCAATTATACGCAAATTTCCGATTATGTCAAGAGTGTATGTTGATTTTTTCTATTTATCAATAATTTAGAATTTGATATACTGTTCCCCATACTCACAGACGACTTCTCGCACTTGGAGATAGATATTGTGGACTTCACATTGACCTCGGAACACGACGCCATCCGCAAGACGACGCGCGAGTTCTGTGCCCGTGAGATTCTGCCGTTTGTGCGCGATTGGGACCGTGCGCACCACTTTCCGCGAAGCATCTTACCGAAGATGGCGGCAGAGGGCTTGTTAGGCGTCTGTATCCCGCGACGCTACGGTGGGTTAGGGTTGGATTATCTGAGCCTCGGAATCGTCTCTGAAGAACTGGAGCGTGCAGACAGTGCGTTTCGTGTAATGATTTCTGTGCATCTTGGACTCAACTCGCTGGCGTTGTTTCAGTGGGGCAGCGAATCGCAAAAGCGTAAGTATCTCGCCCCGCAGGCACGCGGCGAAAAATTGGCGGCATTTGCATTGACCGAGCCGGGCGCAGGCAGTGATGTTGCAAGCATTCGCACCACTGCGCGGCGTGACGGCGATACTTACGTCCTCAACGGCGATAAGACTTGGATAGGCTTTGCCGACGTCGCTGACCAGTTTCTGGTTTTCGCTTACACCAATTGTTCAGCCAAGCATCGCGGCATTTCGGCATTTATTGTCGAGCGGGACTTCGAGGGCGTGAGTACCTCTAGCATAGAGAACAAATTGGGCGGACGCAGCGGTGCCACTGGGGGAATCGTCCTGCGAGAGGTGCGTGTACCCGCGGTCAATCGGGTGGGTGAAGAGGGCGAAGGCTTTAAAATCGCCATGAGTGCATTGGACAGCGGTCGTTACACAGTTGCCTCGGGCGCGGTCGGTTTGATAGAGGCGTGCCTTGAAGCGAGCTCAGCCTACGTTAAGAAGCGGGCGACCTTCGGCGAGCCAATTGGCAAACACCAACTCATCCAGCAAAAAATCGCCAATATGGTCGCTGGGCGAGACATCGGGCGGCTGCTTTACTATCAAATTGGCTGGTTGAAAAACCGAGGGATGCGCTGTACGCGTGAGGCTAGCCTTGCTAAGTGGGTAAACTGCCAGAACGCCTTCCGAGCGGCGGACGACGCTGTGCAAATCCATGGGGCACACGGTTATAACGACGAGTACCCCGTCGAACGCTACTTTCGCAACGCTCGTGGAGCGCTAATCTATGAAGGAACGCAGGAAATCCACCAATTGATGCAAGCAGAATATACGCTGGGATACCGAACTGACAAACGATTGACCCAAGAGCTGCCGCCCTATCCGTTTGAGGAGGATGCATGATGGCAGGTGCACTGAATGGGGTGCGCGTGCTAGATTTGTCTCGGCATTTAGCCGGTCCCTATTGTGGCATGATGTTGGGCGATTTGGGCGCCGAGGTCATCAAAGTCGAGCGTCCCGGCATCGGCGACGAAACTCGGCACTGGGGACCGCCGTTTGTCGGTGGTGAGTCGGCATATTACCTCTGCTGTAACCGTAATAAGAAAAGCATCACCCTCAATCTCAAGTGCAAACGGGGCGCCGCTATTGCACAGGAATTGGCGCGAAACAGCGATGTATTGATCGAGAACTTTCGAATCGGCGGCGCTGCCCAACTCGGCTTAAGTTATACCGAACTCAAGGGGTCTAATCCTCGCCTGATTTACTGCTCGATTAGCGGTTTCGGGCACACGGGACCCGACCGTGAATTAGCCGGATACGACTCTCTAATTCAAGGGCGGGGCGGGTTTATGTCCATCACCGGCGATAAGAATGGCACACCCATGAAAGTCGGGGTTGCGATCGTCGATGTCGCTGCCGCCCTGTTTGCGTGCAATGCGATTCTCGCCGCGCTGTACACCCGTGAACGCAACGGTGACGGGCAGCATCTTGATATATCGTTGCTCGATTCGCAGATCGCTCTGCTAGCGAACGTCGGTAGCGGTTATCTCTGTTCGGGCGAGGTGCCGCAGCGATGGGGAAACGCACACGCCAGCATCGTTCCGTATCAGGCATTTCAGGCGGCAGACGATTTCTTAATCTTAGCTATTGGCAACGACGGGCAATGGCGGCGGTTCTGCGAGACAGCGGGCGTAGGTGCATGGGCGCAGGATGCACGCTTTGCAACCAATCCAGATCGCGTCGCGCACCGTGACGTGTTGATTCCCACGTTAGAGAACTTGTTTAGCCAGAAGACAGTCGCCGAATGGCTGCAACTCTGTGCGGACGCCGACGTACCTGCCGGACCAGTCAACACACTTGACAAAGTCTTCGCCGACCCGCAGGCGCTCGCACGGGGGATGCTGGTAGAGATGCCACACCCAACCGCCGGGAGCGTGAAACTCGCTGGCTCGCCGTTGGTTCTCTCAACGACGCCAGCACAAATGCGCCAGCCGCCGCCGACCTTGGGTCAGCACACCGACGAGATTCTCAAAGAAGTGCTTGTATTAGATGACAACGCTATTGCGGAGCTGCGGCAAGACGAAGTCGTTTGACGATAAGAGGATGCGGGGAATCGTAGAACAGTATGACGCAAATCGCATTACGTCCCATCGACTCGAATTTCCCCGCCCTGTTCTTGGCTTCGGTAAATACCGTCCAGAATACGGATCACTTGCAGCGATTGTTCGGGGGGCACGGGCGAGGGCGCGTCATTGACGATTGCCTGAGCAAACTCGACGCATTCCTGAGCGTGCGGCTCCATGAGGTTCGGGAAAAGTTGTAGGGTTCGATTGTAGTGCTGCTTCGTCTCAGAATTGCTCTCAAGGAACTCGCATTTGGGCCAATGTGCGCCCGCGGTCGTTCCGTAGAGCCACATCTGCATGTCCTCACCGCGAATATCGTGATGGAGCAGCCAACTCACCTCCAAGATGAGGGTGGCGCCGTTCTCAAATCGGACAAATGCCGCCGCAAAATCTTCGACATCGAATTCCTTCGGTATTTCGCCGCCCCATGCGCAGAACGCACCCGTCCGATGCGCTAACTCTGCTCGTGCAACCCCCGTCACCGCGACCGGCTGCGGATTCCCCATGAACCAGAGGGTTAAATCTAAGATGTGAACGCCTATGTCAATGCACGGTCCACCACCGCTGTTTTTCTTGAGGACAAATCCTGGTCCCGGTGAAAACCCGTTGCGGCGTAGCATCCAACTACGTGCGTGGTATACTTCACCGAGCACACCTCTATCAATTTCGGCTTTCATGGCTTTAGAGTTAGGTTGAAAACGGAAATGCTGCGCCGTCATGAGCATCTTTCCGGACTTGTCACGGGCTGCAATCATATTGCAGATGTCCTGTGGAATCGGCGCCAACGGTTTTTCGCAGATGACGTGCTTACCCGCTTCGAGCGCAGCAATTGCCAGCGGTGCATGATACATGTTCGGTGTGCAGACATCAATGATATCAATATCCGCATCGTTGAAGAGGTCTGTTGGGTCGGTCTCGAGTTTATTGATGCGGTTTGTTTCTCCCCACTGCTTAACGATATCTTCTCTAATATCACAGCCAGCAACCAATTCAGCGTGCGGCGAGGCGTTCCAGCCCGGGATATGGGTACGGGCGATGCCTCCGACGCCAATGATGCCAACGTTTAATGGTTTCGCCATATGTGGTTTTCTCCTTAATGGTATAGTTCGACTTATGCCGCTTTGGGAGTCAAAAGTCTCAATCCCATCGAAAATAGGGCTTGTGCGGATGACCTGAATAGTGTTTGTTCTATTGTAACATATATTGCCGCGCAGTTAAAATACGGACTGTCTCTGCTGAAAAAGATCTTGACTTCATGCCGCTTATGTGAGAAAATCCTTCGTCGAATTCATCTACAAGAACGGACGATTGGCATGTCGAACAAAATCTGGATAATGCGTGGCATCTATCAAAATCTATCGAGTGTTGGTAGATTCTGTCCATGGCTATTTTTTTTATTCTGTTTGACTGTTCTGAACAGTTGTGGGACGATTTCCTCGCCAACACCGATCGAACCGCAATCACAAACCGTTCAGTTATTGCGAGGTGAAATTGGAACGATACTGGGCGACCGGCTGCTAGCCGCTTCAAATGTCGGACTAGAAGTGGTTTCGCTGTCAAACGGAGAAGTGATGTATGAGAAAGATGCCGATAAATTGTATCATCCGGCTTCAACAATGAAACTGATTACCGCTGCAACAGCGCTTGTCAAACTAAGCCCAAACTATCGTTTCCATACTGCATTTTATGTGGATGGCGTTGAGGATGGTCGTGTCACAGGAAATCTCTACCTCAAGGGTAGAGGCGACCCAAGATTTGGGAGTGACGACCTAGAGAAGATGATAGAAAAACTGGTTGCGTTGGGCGTCAAATCTGTCGGAGGCGATATTATTGTAGATGAAACCCATTTCGACGATGTCCGGCGGGGTAAAGGATGGATGTGGGACGATGGGCCTTTAGGCGGATATTACTCACATCTGAGCGCGCTAACCATCAATCACAACGGTGTTCACCTCCGTGTGTCGCCTAGTCGTAATGTTGGTGATTCAGTTCATGTGAATCTTGAACCACCGACGCGGTATATGAAAATTATCAATGAGGCGACAACCGCCGCCGCCTCAGAAGCGACGACGTTGAACATAAAACGACAGTGGAAGCCCGTGGAGGCGAATGTGCTGACCATCCGTGGCTCGATGGAAATCGGTCAAGCTGAAGTAAGTCGACGGGTGGATGTGGTCGATCCTGCGCTTTATTGCGGAACCTTATTGAATGAGATGCTTGCCCAGAAAGGCATCATACTTCAGGGGGAGATACGTCATGGCGAAGTGCCCGATGGGGCGATGGAAATAGCCAATCATGTATCAATGCCGCTATCTCGCATTCTCTGGGAGATGAACAAATCGAGCGATAATTTAACTGCGGAACTTCTCCTAAAAACGATTGGCGCGGAGTTGAAAGGCGCTCCCGGTACAGCGCGAAAGGGGATACTAACGATTAACGAATTTCTAAGCGAAATTGGGTTGGATAGCTCGCGTTACACTTTTGCGGATGGGTCGGGCGTTTCCCGATACAATTTAGTTACGGCTTCGACCTTGACGAGTCTGCTAACCTACATGTTTCGCGATTTTGCGCTGATGCCCGAATATCTTGCATCTTTGCCCATTGCAGGCGTTGATGGGACGTTAAAACGACGGATGAAAGCCATAGAAGCAGAAGGGATTCTACGGGCGAAAACGGGTACAATGAGAGGTATCTCGACACTCGCTGGCTATACTATGACTGTAGATGGCGAAATTTTAGCTTTTGCTATTTTAATGAGTAATTACAAAGGCTCTGCCAAAATACGCCGTTCTTTGCAAGATAAGATTGGCGATGTCCTCACCCGCTTCAGTAGAGAAGGTAATGGGGAAGTAAGGTAAAGGTGAATAGTATGCAGGAAGAATTATATCGCAAATATCGCAAAATCAAAAGAGTTGCAGTTGTGGGCGCCGGTACAATGGGAGCGCAGATTGCCGCTCATATCGCCAACGTCGGTATTCCGTGCGATTTGCTGGATATTGTGCCCACCGAACTAGCCAGCGAAGAATACGGGAATAACATGAGTCGCGATAGCGCTGTTGAGCGGAATCGAATCGCGGAATCCGCTCTGGATCGGATGAAAAACGCGAAAATCCGTTCGCCGTTCTATATTCGCGACTCAGCGCGACTAATTCGGGCAGGAAACCTGAGCGATCGTGCCGACTGGCTAACTGAAGCGGACTGGATCATCGAAGCAGTCACCGAGGATCTTGATGTCAAAAGACAGGTTCACGGATTAATCGATCGGCATCGCAGTCATGACACACTTGTAAGTTCTAACACATCGGGAATCTCCATCCGTGCCATCTCTGAAGGGCGTTCAGGCAACTATCAGGAATGCTTCCTAGGCACACATTTCTTCAATCCGCCCCGCTATATGCACCTGCTTGAGATTATTCCAACGGATGACACTCGAACGAATCTGGTTGAATTCATCTCCGATTTCGGAGAGCGGATTCTCGGTAAAGGGGTCGTGCATTGTAAAGATACGCCCAACTTCATCGCCAACCGGATTGGAACTTTTGCGATGATGCACACTATCCATCTGATGCTCGAAGAGGAGTACGCGATTGATGAGATTGATGCGATCACAGGACCACTGATGGGACGCCCACGAAGCGCCACCTTCCGGCTGGGCGATCTCATTGGGGTTGATATTCTCGTAGATATGGCAAAGAACCTTTACGAAGCCGCGCCCGACGATGAACGGCGTGCGACTTTCCGCATGCCTGATTTCATTTTGCAGATGGTCGAGAGAAACTGGCTTGGTGATAAAACAGGGCAGGGGTTTTATCAAAGGTGCTCCGGTGAAAAAGGCACTGAAATCTGGACGCTCGACTATAACACGCTTGAATATGTACCGCGTGCAAGTATCCAATTCAATTCGCTCAATACAGCGAAGCGTATTAGAGATACGGGGGCACGAATCAAGGACCTTGTATACAACGGCGATCGTGAAGGGCGGTTTATGTGGAAAAGCGTCAGCAACATTATGAACTACGCGGCAACATGCATCCCTGAAATCGCCGATGATTTGGCGAGCGTCGACAATGCCATGAAATGGGGATTCAATTGGGAGCTTGGCATCTTTGAAATGTGGGATGCAATAGGGGTGCCGGAATCCGTTGAACGAATGCTATCCGATGGCAATTCTATCCCGCCTCTTGTCGCAAATTTACTTGATTCGGGAAATACCTCATTTTACAGCACAGGGAAAGCAGGGGAAACGCACACCAAAATTGCCTACTTCGACCTCGGGTCAAATAGCTATCACACAATTGATACCCTCCCAGAGGTTATCGTTCTCTCCGACCTCAAAACGAACGATAAAGTTGTGCAATCCAATCCTGACGCAAGCTTCGTTGATATTGGAGATGGCGTAGCTTGCCTTGAGTTCCATAGCAAGATGAACATCATCAATACTCCCACGATCGAGATGATGCTCGAAGCCATTGACAAAGTGGAACGGGATTATATCGGACTCATCATCGGTAACCACAGTGACAACTTCTCGGTGGGGCTCAATCTCGTCTTGATTCTTGAAAAGGCGCGGAACAAAGAGTGGGACGCGATCGACGAAATCATTCAATCCTTCCAGATGGCAAATATGTCGCTGCGGTATTCGCCGAAACCGGTCGTTTCCGCCCCATCGGGTATGACGTTCGGAGGCGGCTGTGAGATTGCACTCAGTGCGGATGCGGTTTGTGCAGCCGCTGAAACTTATATAGGTTTGGTCGAGGTTCGTGTTGGACTCATCCCAGGTGCGGGCGGTACAAAAGAGATGATCCTCCGCTCGCTAGAAAACGTGTCGCATGATGTGAATAAGGAGGCATTTCCCTATGTCAAGCGCCCTTTTGAGACAATCACTCGCTCAAAGGTGTCCGAGAGTGGCTTACACGCGAGACAACTGGGGTATCTTCGTAACACAGACTACATTTCGATCAACCGGAGGCATCACCTTTACAATGCAAAACAGATGGTACTTTCCGTCGCCGCAGGCGGCTATCAGCAACCGCAGTCGAGAGAGGTGTTCGTAACCGGTAGAGCCGGGCTCGCACAGCTCAAGCTAGAGATACATCACATGCGTTGCGCTGAATATATCAGCGAGTATGACGCCTTTGTTCTGAATAAGCTCGCCTATGTTCTCTGCGGCAGTGAACTTTCCGCGCCGCAGTATGTATCTGAGTCGTATATTCTCGACCTTGAGCGGGATGCGTTTCTTAGCCTTTGCGGTGAAGAGAAGACACAGAATCGGATTGAGCATACCCTCAAGACAGGGAAATCGCTGCGGAACTGAGACGTAGGAGATCTGAGAATTCTACAATATTTCTGAGGTTGTTTACGATAGTTTAGCAGCAGACTGGTATCGTATCTGAGGTTACATGATGAAAATGCCGGTTGTGATAACTTTGATTATTACCTACCATATTTCAAATATCTCCACAACCTCAATTGCGAAATGAACCGTTAGGAGCGTATGATGAAAACCGCAGTGATTGTATCAGGGGCACGGACAGCCGTTGGAAAAGCAAAACGAGGTTCGCTGAAAAACACCCGCCCGGACGATCTCGCCGCATCCGCCATCAAAGGCGCCATCAATCGTGTGCCGAACCTCGATCCGGAGGAGATTGACGACGTAATTATCGGTTGCGCGATGCCTGAGGGACCACAGGGGATGAATGTAGCACGAATCGCCAGCGTATGCGCAGGATTGCCGACTTCTGTTTCTGCGATGACCGTGAACCGTTTTTGTGCGTCGGGTTTGCAGACAATCGCCATCGGGGCAGAACGCATTATGTGCGGCTCTGCAGACGTGATTGTGGCGGGTGGAACGGAAAGCATGAGTTTCGTTTCATACGACACAACATCTGCACCGAACCCATTCCTCGTTGAGCATTATCCCGATGTCTATCTGAGCATGGGGTTGACTGCCGAAAATCTAGTGCGTAAGTACCATGTCTCCCGCGAAGCCCAGGATGCGTTTTCGTTGCGTAGCCATCAGAAGGCGATTGATGCAATCGAATCAGGCAGGTTCAAGGATGAAATCGTACCTGTCACCGTGACGGAGACACATTTTAGTGAAAATGGTCGGCCAAAGGCGAAGACATCTGTATTTGATCTTGATGAAGGAGCGCGGCGAGACACTTCGATTTTGGCACTGGCAAAACTCAAGCCTGTCTTTCGGACAGACGGCACCGTCACTGCTGGAAATTCATCTCAGATGAGCGATGGCGCAGCGGCGGTCGTTATTATGTCTGCGGAGAAAGCGATGGAACTTGACTGCGAACCGATGGCGCGATTTGTCGGCTTTGCAACCGGTGGCGTCCCGCCGGAAATCATGGGAATTGGGCCGGTTGCCGCTATTCCAAAAGCTTTGAAACGCACTGGACTTACCCTCGACAACATTGACCTTATTGAACTGAACGAGGCGTTTGCGGCACAGGCGCTTGCTGTGATTGGCGAGCTCAATCTTCCAGTTGAAAAGGTCAACGTCAATGGAAGTGCCATTGCTTTGGGGCATCCCCTCGGTTGTACTGGTGCGAAACTAACAGTAACGCTGATAAACGAAATGCGACGCCGAGATGCACGTTATGGCATGGTGACGATGTGTGTCGGTGGCGGAATGGGGGCAGCAGGAGTTTTTGAATGTCTGTAACGAAAAAGTTTTTTGACGCTGCATCTCAACTTCAGAGTTAGAGGAATTAGTCTATGGCAGAAAACACGCAGAAGCGTAGTATTCTTAGACTTGGTGTCTGTGTTCTCTTACTACTTACACTGTGGACGGTTCCAGTTCCGCAGGGATTAGAACCCAAAGGCTGGCAAATCTTTTCAGTGTTTATCACTGTGATTGTCAGTTTCATCTTACGGCCTTATCCGAGCGGACCTATGGTCTTGTTTGGATTGGTTGCACTATTGGTGAGTAAGACCCTTACGATTTCCGAAGCACTTGCCGGATACGCAGACAGCACAGTTTGGTTAGTCGTCGCCGCGTTTCTGATTGCCGGTGGCGTCGTGCACACTGGATTCGGTCGCCGATTGGCTCTGACCCTCGTTAGTTGGCTTGGAAAATCGATCTTGGGACTGGGCTATTCTCTGTGTGGCGCGGAAGTGCTGCTGGGACCGGTGATACCCTCTAACACCGCTCGAGGTGGAGGAGTTTTGGCGCCGATTATGCGTTCCTTAGCGGAGGCGCTGGACTCCCGTCCAGATAGAGAACCCAAGCGAGCTGGGGAGTATTTGACGCTGGTCGGCGCCCATGCCAATTTAATTGCGGCGGCGATGTTCCTGACCGGAATGGCTGCAAATCCTCTGGTCAAGAAAGCCGCAAGCGATGTGCTTGACATCGACTTCGGTTGGGGAACGTGGGCACTCGGCGCAATCGTTCCAGGACTCATCGGCTTGAGTTTGCTCCCACTACTAATTTATTTCCTCGCAAAACCCACGCTGAAGGACACACATGTCGCTCAAGAAAAAGCACAAGACGAACTTCGGAAGATGGGACCTTGGACATCGGGCGAGAAAGTAATGGGTGCGGTCTTCATCATACTCATAGGGATGTGGGCTACAAAAGCCTTACACGGTATGAGCACAACGCTGGTGGCGTGGATAGGAGTGTGTCTGTTACTGCTAACCCGAACTGAGAAGTGGGAGGACATCACGGGGAATGACAAGGCATGGGATACGCTGATATGGCTCGGCGGCCTGTTGACAATGGCGAACAGTCTCAAGACGCATGGATTCATCAATTGGTTCGCTAACAAGATGCAGTTCTTGGTAAACGACTTAACTGGTATAACTGTCATTATCAGCCTCGCACTAATTTACTTTTATTCGATGTACTTTTTTTCTATGTTGACCGCGCATATTGCTGCTATGGTCGCCGCCTTTTTTGCGGTAGCTTTGGGGGTTGGTGCGCCCGCGATGCTAACCGTTGCGATACTTGCCTATTTCTCTAACTTATGTGGATGTTTAACGAATTATTCCACCGGTCCTCTAATCATCTATTTTGGACTGGGTTATGTATCCCAGCATAAATGGTTCGCCGTCGGATTTTTGGTGTCACTCTTTCATCTGGCTATCTGGTTGAGTGTCGGTATGATCTGGTGGAAGATACTCGGGTGGTGGTAAAGACGGGTTCACCGCAGTATTTAATGTTCGGATCATACTCACATAGGAGTTTTGCGAATGCGATGTCAAACTTGCCGGCATGACAACCCAGAGGAAGCCTTATTCTGCATGAATTGTGGGGCGAAACTGAATACACACACGCTGCCGGCGTCAACCGGAGTAACATCTGTCAGACCTGTATCTAGTCTGCGTGATATACCTGAAGCGGACCGCCGACAGTTGACAGTAATGTTCTGTGATCTGGTAGGCTCAACCTCACTCTCTGAGAGACTCGACCCTGAAGAGCTACGCGATGTTCTGAGCGATTATCAAGCGGTGTGTGCGAAAGCCATCCGCCGCTTTGAAGGACATATCGCTCGATATTTCGGGGATGGGCTTTTGGTCTACTTTGGTTATCCCCATGCTCACGAGGACAACGCCCAGCGTGCAATACGCGCCGGATTGGGGATTGTTGAGGGAATGAAGAGGCTGAATGCGCGCCTACAACAGGAAAATGAGCTTCGGTTGGAAGTGCGTGTCGGGATTCACACAGGGTTGGTGGTGGCAGGAGACATGGGTGAAGGGGGCCAACTAGAATTGATGGCCATTGTGGGTGAAACCCCAAATATCGCCGCCCGCATACAGGCACTTGCCGAACCGAATACTGTGGTGATTAGCGCGGCAACCCATAAACTGATTGTGGGATTTTTCGACTGTCGTGCGTTGGGCGATCGAACGCTCAAAGGAATATCCTATCCCATTCGGGTGCATCAAGTTCTTGCGAGCAAAGCTCGCAGCCGACTTGATGTAGCTGCAACTGCCGGACTGACTCCGCTGGTGGGCAGAGACCAGGTTGTCGGGCTATTGCTGGAACGCTGGGAGCAAAGTGTCGAAGGAACGGGACAGGTCGTGTTGCTCAGTGGAGAACCGGGAATCGGGAAATCGCGCATGGTGCAGATGCTGAAAGAGCACGTTAGGAGAGGAACGTTTGCGAAGAAAAACTCAAGAGTCTTTTCAGATTCGTGGGGCGAGGTTTCACCCATAATCGAATGCCGCTGTTCACCGTACCATCAGAATAGCGCCCTTTACCCAATTATTGACATGCTCCAGCGTGTAGTGTTGGGGTTTGAGCGGGAAGACTCTTCCGATAAAAAGTTGTCCAAACTAGAGGATTTTCTAACGTCTTCAGGTTTTTCCGTTGAAGGATATGGGACCCTGTTCGCTTCTTTCCTTTCCATACCGCTCTCTCAGGACCGCTACCCGTCTCTGAAGCTCACTCCCCAACGACAGCGGCAAAAAACGCTTGAAGCCCTACTCGAGATTTTCCTAGGGCGGACAAAACAGCACCCTGTATTGTTGATTGTGGAAGACCTGCACTGGGCTGACCCTTCCACGCTAGAACTCCTCAACCTCGTCGTAGATCGAGGTTCAACACCCAATATCCTTACCTTGCTGACATTTCGTTCAGATTTTAGTCCGTCATGGCTTACTCGCTCGCATGTGACACCGATTACATTAAACCGCTTAACCCGAAAACAGGTGGCGACCATGGTTGACCACATCACAAAAGGTAAGTTGCTGCCGTCCGAGGTGATGAGACAGATTGTTACAAAGACAGATGGGGTGCCTCTGTTTGTGGAAGAATTGACTAAGATGGTTCTGGAGTCGGGACTGCTTCGGGAACGAGAAGGAGGCTACGAATTAACGCAACCGCTACTATCGCTGGCGATTCCTACGACGCTGCAAGATTCGCTGACTGCCCGCCTAGATCAGCTAGGCTCAGCCAAAGAGGTAGCGCAACTAGGGGCTGCGCTGGGAAGCCAGTTTTCATATGATGTGCTCCAGGCCGTCTCATTACTTGATGAAGTGACACTGCGAAGAGAATTGTCTCGGTTAGTGGACGCTGAACTCCTCGGTCTCCAGCACCTCAACCACTCGAGTGGGACAACGTATGTCTTCAGGCACCCCCTTATCCGGGAGGCAGCCTATCATTCGCTGCTCAAGAGCACAAGAGGGCAATACCATCGGCAAATTGCGGAGGTTTTGGCGGAGCAATTTCCGGAGTTTGCCGAAACTCAGCCCGGAGTATTAGCCCATCATTACACTGAGGCGGGTCTTAACAATGACGCGCTGGTCTATTGGCAGCGAGCCGGTCAGAGAGCCATTGAACGTTCAGCCAATGTGGAAGCAATTCGCCACGCTACCAGAGGACTAGAGCTACTCAATAATCTCCCGGATAGCCATGGGAAATCCAAGCATGAACTCGTCTTGCAAACAACTCTCGGCCCGGCGTTAATAGCTACTAGAGGGTATGCGGCTTCAGAAGTGGTAGACGCCTACACCCGGGCACGTGAGCTTTGTCAGGAGTTGGGCGAGACCCCTCAACTCTTTCCGGTGCTGTTCGGACTGTGGTTGGCTCATTTGGTGAGGGCGGAGCTGGAGACGGCACGCGAGCTAGGAGAGCAACTGCTTAATTTGGCTGAGCATGCAAAAGACCGGGCTTTGCTTCTAGAAGCACATCGGGCGTTGGGGGCTACTTTGTGCTATCTTGGAAACTTCGTTGCTTCTCAAGAACGCTTGGAGCACGGGATCGCACTTTATGATTCGCAGCAGCACCACTCTCGCACTTTTTTTCATTATTTAGCGGATGCCCGGATGACCTGTCTATCGTATTCTGCTGCGGTGTTGTGGTTTCTCGGCTATCCTGACCAAGCCCTGAGAAGAATTCATGACGTATTAGCTCTTGCCAAGGCGGTCGATCACCCGTTCAGCAAGTCGGTTGCGTTGTACTTCGCTGGGATGGTTCATCAGTGTCGACGGGAAGTGGGAGCTGCCCAGGAACAGGCAGAGGCGGTGAAAGCGATTTCCACCGAACAAGGATTTACGCTCTGGGCATCGGCTGGAGCGATTGGTGAGGGTTGGGCGCTGACCGAACAAGGGATGGAAGACACGGGAATTGCGCAGATGCAGCAAGGGCTGACAGACTGGCGTACAACCGGTGCGGAGATATTGCGCCCCTACTTTCTGGCCCTGCTGGCTGAATCGTATGTGAAAGTTGAAAAGCTAGACGAGGGGCTTTCTGTGCTAACTGACGCGTTAGAGGCAGTGGAAAGGCGCGGCGATCGGTTCTTTGAAGCCGAGTTATATCGGATCAAGGGCGAACTATTGTTGCTGCGAAGCGAAGCCGAAGCAAAAGTTGATGTCGAGGTGTGTTTTCGTCGAGCCATTGAGATCGCCCAACGACAGTGCGCGAAGTCTCTAGAATTGCGGGCAGCAGTAAGTTTGAGCCGCCTGTGGCAGAAGCAAGGCAAAAAGGTGGAAGCCAGAACGCTGCTTGTTGAGATTTACGGTTGGTTCAAGGAGGGTTTTGACACTGCAGATCTCAAGGCAGCAAATGTTCTGCTTAACGAACTGGCATAGCGTCAATTCCGATGAAGTTGGGGTAACATCTTGAAGACTTTGGGTCTGGAGCGGTGAATCTGAGGATGGTTTTGTCGGACTACATTCCACAGTTCACCAGTTGAACTCCTACAAGGAGGGCCATCAATGCAAGGTTTAATGATGGATTACCCACTCACAATTGACCGGATTTTGGAACACGCTTACCGCATGCATCCCTACAAACGGATTACCACGAAGCTCCCCGACGGCTCCTTGCATCGGTATACATACGCCAATCTTTACGACCGCGTCAAGCGGCTGGCAAATGTCTTGGGCAATCTAGGCGTCAAATCGGGTGACCGGGTAGGCACCTTTGCATGGAATAATTTTCAACACCTGGAGTTGTATTATGCGATACCGTGTAGCGCTTCGGTTTGTCATACATTGAACATCCGCCTTTCTCCTGAGCAACTCGCTTACGTTGTGAATCATGCGGAGGATAAGGTCGTGTTCATTGATTCGACTATCCTGCCGTTATTCGAGCAGGTTGCTGATCAGATTAACTGCGTGGAACACTATGTCCTGTTCAACGCCAATACGGGGCTCGAAACCAAACTGACCAATGTGTATTTTTACGAAGACCTGATGGCTGAAGCATTAGAAGATTATAAATGGAGGAGCACCAACGAAAACGCGGCGATGGGTTTGTGCTATACCAGTGGCACAACAGGACATCCAAAGGGTGTACTTTATAGCCATCGATCTGTGTACCTGCACACGATGGGAATTAGCCATGCTAACGCGTTCGCACTGAAAGAGCAAGATGTGGTTATGCCAGTTGTACCGATGTTCCATGCGATGGCGTGGGGCTTGCCCTATGCTTGTGCGTATGCCGGATCTGACATGGTTCTGCCTGGGCAGCATCTAAAACCTCCGGATTTGGCGCAGATTATCGCTGAAGAACGGGTCACAGTACCCGCAGGGGTGCCTACGCTCTGGGCGGGACTGTATCAAGAGCTGAAGACAAATCCACGGGATATTGCACATATCCGCTCCTTGGCAGTTGGTGGGGCAGCCATGCCCCGTTCGCTCATCGAAACCTACGAGAAGGAGTTGCACGTCAATGTGATGCAAGGGTGGGGCATGACAGAAACGTCCCCCGTTGGAACACTGTTAAATCTGCAAAGCCGTCATAGCGCCATCTCAGAACACGAGCAATGGGATATCAAATCGAAGCAGGGTTATGCCCTTGCAGGCATCGAGATGCGTATTGTGAACGAGGCGGGTGGAATTGTACCCTGGGATGGTGTTACGATGGGTGAACTACAAGTCCGTGGGCCGTGGGTCGCCAGAAGCTATTACAAGATTGAACGCAGTCCAGAACATTTCACTTCAGATGAGTGGTTCCGTACGGGCGACGTGGCGACGATAAGTCCAGATGGCTGTATGCAGATAGTGGACCGGGCAACAGACTTGGTCAAAAGCGGTGGCGAATGGATCTCTAGCGTCGAACTCGAAAACGCGCTGATGAAACACTCCAAGGTGATGGAAGCTGCAGTAATCGCAATTCCCGATGAGCAGTGGAGCGAACGACCGATGGCGGTTGTCGTTTTGAATCCGGATGCCGGTCCCGTAACGGAAGAAGAATTAGTTGCGCATCTCGCTCCCAAGTTCCCCAAATTTTGGTTGCCCGACAAGATTGCGTTAGTTGATGAAATCCCGCGGACCAGCGTGGGAAAGCTCGACAAGAAATTTCTCCGTCATCGGTATGCAGAAAATGTGAAACGAAATATACATTGCCCCACCATCAAGATTTGAAAATGCACAAAGATTCTGGGATTAGTTTATCTGGTTGGGGGCGGCTGCAATTTTGAGTTTTATTTCGGATTTAGCGCCGGTTGATAGTAAGAGAAATGATTGCGTAAACGTCAGACAACCTTAAGTGTTAACTTAATCGTGGAGAAAAAGCAGATGTTCAAGATTGGTGTTATTGGTGATGAGGTTTCACAGGACTTCCAAACGGTTGTTGATTTTGCAACGGCGTTCAAGCTAGATTCCATTGAGATTCGGTCCGTGTGGGAAAAGCCTCCGCAGATGTTAGTGGGGAGTGATATCGGCGAGATGAAGCGGATTTTGAAGAGGACAAATCTCCAGATTGCCGGGATTGCTTCGCCGTTCTTCAAATGTGACATCGACAATGTCAATGTACGAAGGGAACATCTGAATATCCTGAGGCAGTGCATCAAGCTAGCGGAGGTGTTTGGCACCAACCTGATTCGTACCTTCGCTTTCTGGAAAACTGACAACACGGAGGAGCGTTGGGCTGAGATTGTCTCCGCCTATGATGAACCGGTACGGATTGCCGAGCGGGCAGGGGTTATCTTGGGTATGGAAAACGAACACTCCACCTCACTTGCGACTGCCCAACTGACGGAGCGCTTTGTGCGCGAAATCAACTCGCCCAACGTCCGTGCCATCTGGGACCCGGCAAATGAAGCCCACGTCGACGAGGATGGAGAAAAACCGTATCCTGATGCCTACAACCGCCTCAAATTACTAATGGTTCATGCTCACCTGAAGGACGCCGGGAAAAATCCCGCAACCGGTAAAATTGAATGTGTCCCGGTCGGCGAAGGCGTCATTGATTGGCAGGGGCAGCTTCAGGCTTTTGTTGATGACGGGTATGAGGGACACCTGTGTTTGGAAACTCACTGGCGTTCAATTCTGAAGATCGACGACGATCAGCTTCAACACCCCGGTGGCACCATCTTTTCCCAAGCTGGTGAAGAAGCGTCTCGACTCTGCATTCAAAACCTGTTTGCGATGCTTAATCGGATGCAGAAATAAGACAGGAGGCATATAGCGGGAATCGCATGGCAGCCTGGATTATCTCGCAGGATACAGGGTGCAGAAAAGGCCAAACGATACCGATGCAAGCCCAAAGGAACTCTAATATTGGGCCAAGGGCGTGTAGAGCTGGTCAGTTAAAAAAGATCGCGAAACCCACATAGACGAGCACAGAAAGGAAATTCACAGCGATTAAAACGCTTCGCGCAATTCGGGATTGTAGGTGAGGAAAAAGGAAGATAGAAGCCAAGATCGTTGCCACGATTTCAACGAGTGAGGCAATACGCCCATAGTGGGATGGGTCCCAGTATGAGATTGGACTCCTGAATCTGAATTGCAAGAACGGGAAAAAATGTCGGTGGGCGTCGTCGTGGTGTAGGAAAAAATCAACGCCACAGTGGAGCAGGATGCTCCAGCAACAGAACATAACTGCGTCGGATTTGAACCAATAGCCAACACCGAGGACAATTAGTACGAGCGGTACAGCGTTGAAGATATCAAAGAGGTTCTGCCACTGTGTAAGAAAATATCGTTCCGACCAAATCTGTTGCTGGGGATGTCTAAAGCCAAATGTTTCAACAACGAAAAAGACAAACATCGGCAAGTCAGGTATCAATGCACCCAACAGCATATAGCGGCGAAGATGCGGCTTATCCTTCCGATTCAGCAATGCAACATTGATAATCGCGTGTGATTGGGTGTTCATAGGTTCCGATGTAATTCATGCCCCAACGTTAACTGAATATACCTAGACGCGAGCATTACCTCTGAGACATTTTACATTGGTGCAATCGCCGTATGTCCCTACGGCAAGAATCGCGCTATACGGAACGGTTCGAGGTCGAATCTCGTCTGACCCAATGATGCCATCTCCGCAAGAATCCGCCCCACTAGACTACAAAACTTGAACCCGTGTCCGGAAAACCCTGCCGCAATGACTAGATTCGGACAGTCCGGATGGGTGTCGATAATAAAATCACCATCAGAAGTCTCCGTGTACAGGCAAACTTGAGCACGGAGCATTTCGCCCGCGGCATTGGGAATACGGGCCTTCAAATAGCCGCGCAGATGCTCAATATAGTCGGCACTGGGCGTGCGGTCACACGTGTCCGGAGACACCGTTTCCCCCAATCCGTGCCGGGCAACTTTAACGGCGTCATTCCCGAAGACTGGTATGCCATAGATGAATTCGCCCTGTGTTATTTCGATGAAGACGGGAAATTTGTCCGGTTGAAAAAGATTCACATTTGTTGGACGGAAATAAACGACTTGCTGCCGAGTTACGGTCAAAGGGAGTTTGAGTTCGCCGAGAACGGTGGAGGTCCACGGTCCTGCGGTTACAATCACTTTTCTTCCCCGGAAAGATTCCCCTTTGACAAATACCTCGGGAACACTGCTCTGCCAGTCGATATCCGTGACACAGGTGCTCTCTCGAATCTCTGCCCCGTGTCTTTCAGCCAGTTGCAAATGCGTTGAGGTGCATTCTGAGGCGTAAAGGAAACCGGTATCTTTTTGCCACAGAACGCACATGCCGTCATCAATTTGAAATTGAGGGAAACGTGCGGAAACTTGTTCCCGGTCCCACCATTCCGATTCGACACCTCCTGCGTCCATACTGTCCCGCAAACCGACAATGTAGTCGTGTCCTTTAGAGGCAATTGTTACACCGCCGGTATTGAAGAGCAACTTCTTTCCTGACGCCGCTTCCAATTTACGCCATTCAATGTAGGCGGATATCATCAATTCCACATAGAACTTCTTCTCATACGCGAGACGGATGATCCGGCTATCCCCGTGTGAACTGCCGAAAGCATGCCCTCGAGAAAATTGTTCTAATACCAGTGTTTTGGCGCCGGAGCAAGCAAGGTGATATGCCACCGCACTTCCCATACCTCCAGCACCGATGATAACCGCATCGTATACGCTTTCAGGCAAAGCAAGTCTTCCTTATACAGAAAAAGCATTCCCACATTACGTATGGAGACGAATGAGACAAGTTTCAAACCTGTCCGTGCAGGTTGTGCGTACCCATAAAGGGCGGCGTTTTTCTAATCCTAGCGCGCCGTCCAGCCTAGATCAATGGTCCAGTCCGCTCCAGTGATGGCACCAGCAGCCTCCGAGCACAAGTAGACGACAAGGGATGCCACCTCCTCTGGTGCAATGAGTCGTTTAATGGCTGCGGGTTCCAACATAACCTGCTCAATCACTTCCTGCGGCGAAATTCCATGTGTGCGAGCCTGGTCGACGATTTGGTCTTCCACAAGGGCGGTGCTCACATAGGCTGGGCAGATTGCATTGGCGGTAATGCCGTGTGCTCCGCCTTCCAGCGCTGCTGTGCGCGTGAGACCGATGAGACCGTGTTTGGCTGTCACATATGCCCCCTTAAAGGGTGAGGCAACGCGGCTGTGGATAGAGCCGATATTAACAATTCGCCCCCAACCGGTTGCCTTCATCGTTGGCCAAACGTATTTGGTGAGTAGAAAGGGAGCGGTTAGCATCACTGCCAGCATCTTATCCCAGATATCCACAGGGAACATCTCAATAGTATCAATATGCTGCATCCCGGCGTTATTGACCAATATGTCAATTCTACCATAGTGCGTCAGCGTTTCGTTCACCAAGCGGTGACAATCATCTTGACGGGCAAGGTCCACCATTACAAAATCGCCGCCCATAGCGTCAGCGACAGCCTGCCCCTGATCGTTGTTCATATCAGCCAGGACCACTTGAGTTCCACCTTGCGCGAACGCTTCAGCGATAGCTCGGCCAATTCCACGGGCTGCTCCTGTGACAATGGCAACTCTTGTACTCACTTCAGACCTCTTCACTCATGAATCTTTAATTTCTTAGCAACTGCATTCAAAAGATATTGTGTAATTTTATGCGTACCTTGGATTTCTGTCAAGGTTTTCGTCGAGATGATTGACATAGTAATCAAACTGTGCTATAATCTGTGCGTTTCCAAAAAGCGAGTTCGCATATTATTCATTTAAGGTAAGGAGTGAAACTGAATCATGAAGAGAGCGTTGATGGTTTCTGTTCCGTTTCAAGTTTTTCTAATTTTGACAGGTCTTGTGATGGTTGCCGGGTGCGGCAAAGTTATCGAAGGTGAGAAAATCACCACTCCTCCTCCTCTCGAACAGGCACAAGGAATTGCGATTGCTCCGTTTATCGCAGAGACAACTGAGAAACTCGGGAGATGGGTTCCGGTTCGGGTTGCTGAAAACTTTGAACTAAAGTTCAAGAATGCAGACAAAAATATACAATTTATTTATGATCAGTCACAGAGTGTCAATCCGGTTGCATCCAAGCTTGAAGAGATGGGTGTAACACTGAACCACATGTTTGAGGATGTCGCATTAGCTGCAAAGGTGGGGCGAGAATTAAATGCAGACTTTGTTGTGGTTGGAAAACTCAATGATCCCACCTTCGCTAGTAAGGGTTATAACGCGCTCCTCAGGCGGCGAGGGAGACAAGCAGGAATTTCAGGATCAGCAACCTATGTTCGTACGCGTTTGAGCGCACACATACGTGCCTGGATTAAGGTAATCGATACAAAATCAGGACAACTGATATTTAATAACTCAATCAGAGGCTACATCAAGTATTGGTATGCCTATCAAACAGAGCAGCGGCGGCAGGTTACCTTTAAGACCGATACCGAGATGCAGGCGGATTTGGGGCAACACCTCTCCCGTCGTATCGCTTATGCCTTAGATCCTATCGGGATGCCTGAAGTAAAGGAAGGAGAAGTTTTGCGGACACCGCCCGTGGTATTGCTGGGAACTGGGGGGGTAATTCGATGGGATTAGGCTGAACTCAAAATGACTGCAATGATTCGTACTTGAATTCTTTAGTCAAGCTTTGCTTCGGCAAGTTTACGTTATTGAGCATTCACTTCCTCTACGGCGATGTAAGAGGCTGCAGTTGTCTTCGCTTGAGGATTCCCGACAAGTTCCTCCCAATCGGGTTTGGGCTTTGGTGTTAGTCGCCCCACTAAGTTTTCTGGAAAATCTTGTTGGATCAATATCAGCATACAGCCGAAACTTCTGAAGTCGGTCGATACGACTACCAAATAACTTAACTGCGTTCAGGATTTATCGTTCATCCGCTGATGAGAAGCGTAAGCGAGCCGCAGGGTATCTCAAAGTTAAATCTGTTCGGAACTGGAGCCCGATTGGTGGAAACGACTCTATTTCTGCGTATTTATCTCATCGTTTTGACTGATTGTGGATAGGAACATCCGACTTCCATAAATATATTCTAGGCTTGAGAGGGGCGACGCCTAGCTGTCAGATAAGGACATGGCAATCATGCGTTTAATGGAATCACAAATCACATCTTTCTACGAAAACGGCTATCTACTACTAGAGAAATGGCTGGACGCGGACGACCTGCGTCCGGTCATTGAGGAATATTCCGATATCATTGACGAACGAGCGAGGCGGTTGTACGCAGAAGGAAAGGTCAGTTCTCTATATGTTGACGAGCCATTTACACGCCGGCTCGTGTGTCTAGCAGCGGAAGCTCCGGAAATTGCTGACAATTTAGACATCATGCAGGCTCGCGGCAAAGCGGCCTTCAACTTCCTGAAAAACCCCAAAATTCTGGACCTGTCAGAGTCGTTTGTTGGGCCGGAGATTCTGTGCAATCCCATCCAGCACATCCGAGCCACCCTACCGCACAGCAAGATTGCTAAAGGACCGACCCCCTGGCATCAGGACGCCGGCGTTTGTTGGCCAGAAACCGACCCATATTTTATGCTCACTATTTGGGTGCCCATCGTGGATGTAACGTTGGACAATGGGTGTTTAGAAGTGATACCCGGTAGCCACAAAAATGGACTTCGCAAGCATGTTTATTCGCCCCATGGGCTTGACATTCCTCTTGAGGACCATTCCGCCGTCCAGCCAAAAGCCCTACCTGTGTACGCAGGGGATATTCTCGTGTTCCACAACTACACGATGCACCACTCCCTGTTAAATAAAACGGACACTGTGCGATGGAGTTTTGACCTACGCTACCACGATGCTTATCAGCCGACGGGTCGCCCATACTACCCAGCGTTCTTGATGCGCAGCAAGTCACGTCCGGATGCCTTACAGACCGATTACACGACCTGGTGTCAGCGGTGGGAGTTCGCGCTCAAGTATTCACAAGGTGTTCAACCTTATCGCTGGCCACGCTAACTAGAAAGAACGAGGAATTGCCCAACCACAACAAAAATGCACAGTTCATTCTTGATAATGAGTTAGTCCATGTCCTTCGGTTGCGACGAACTGTCGATTGACAGAAAGATTCTCTGCCCTATCGATCTGACCGCTGGGCCAGCGGATCTCTACGAGATCTACTTTGTCTGATTTTCCGAGTCCAAAATGAACGCGTAGATCGCTGAATGACAGATAGCTGCCGCCACTCTGGACCTCTGCAAATTGCGACAAGTCCCCAGCGACAACTTTGATTCGTGCCCCAATTCCAGATCGATTGCTCTTTACCCCAACAACTCGGAACTGCACCCAGTTATTTAGGTTGCCACCCTCATTCCGCAACAAATCGGCAGACTGATTCCAATTGGAAATCAGAATATCAATGTCTCCATCGTTATCATAATCACCAAATGCGGCGCCACGGCTGACTTTGCGGAGCACCAAACCTGGCCCCACTTGATTCGTAACATCCGTGAAGGTTCGGTCTCCAAGATTCCGGAATAGTAGATTCTGCTGCGGGTAGGTTGTGGACCGATCAACTTCAACGACGTTATCCAGAACGTGCCCATTGGCGACGAAGATGTCCTTGTAACCGTCGTTATCATAGTCGAAGAAAGAAATCCCCCACCCTAGATAACTATACGTCACTTCGCCAATCCCAGTCGTTATCGTCACATCGGCAAAAAAATCTCCGTTTTCGTTGTGATACAGGGTATTGGTTTCATTCTGAAAATTGCTGACCGTCAAATCCAGCAGCCCGTCATTGTCGTAATCGCCAAAGGCTGTTCCCATCCCCGCCTCCTCCTTACCCATATCGCTGTAGCTGACACCTGACAGCAATGCTACTTCCTCAAATGTTCCATCACCACGATTCTGAAACAGGAAATTTGCATCCTGATCGTTCGCAACATAGAGATCTTGATCGCCATCGTTGTCGTAATCGGCGAATGCCACCCCTAAACTGTGATAAGCTGGAACGTTCAAAACCTCGCTCTTCTTCGAAAAATCAGTAAATGTGCCATCACCGTTGTTATGATAAAGTACATCTGAATCCGGCGGGTATGTGCCCGGGCCACAATATTGCCAGATTCCTCGTATAACGCATCGCTTATCCTTCTCGACCACGTAATCCGCATAGTTTGCAATGTATAAATCGAGAAAGCTGTCATTGTCCACATCAGCAAAAGCACAGCTAGTTCCCCATTGTGTGTTCGCCACACCTGCATTCACCGACACTTCTACAAACGTCCCATCCCCATTATTGCGGTAAAACACGTTGGGACCAAAGTTTGTCACGTATAAATCTAAATCTCCATCGTTATCGAAGTCACCGACCGCACAGCCAACGCCGTAGCCTGTATCTCCCACACCCGCTGAGCTAGTGACATTGGAAAACGTACCATCACCATTGTTATGATAAAGGGCATTTGCCGGAATGGGCAATTGGGCTTCTTTACTTTGATCTGTTTGAGGAACGCCGTTGACGAGGTAGATGTCCAAATGTCCGTCATCGTTGTAGTCGAAAACGCCACCTCCTGCACCCAAGTATTCGTTGAAGAGCCGCATGTCGCTCTTGCCATCGGTGTGTTCAAAGTCAAGTCCTGCATCGGCGGCGATGTTAATGAAAGTAATGTTCGATTGGGTTGTATTTGCAAAGGAGACGTAAAGGAGAACGCTGATGAGCCAGAAGGCAGGTACATATTGCGTGTTGCGACTTGGGTTAAGTGGCTTGGGTGGAGTAACGGAAGGTATCGAAACCATTGCGTGGAACGGTAAGTAAGATCCTGAATTGGATGTGGAGGCCAAATTACGCGACAGTTGCAGTCTCCCAATCTTCAATATTCGCAACGTTCAACCCTCAACCTCCTGATTAGATGATTCTTGCCGTTTCATTTGCCGTTCATCTCACGGGCGTTTTGGATTTTTTGCAGAAGTAGACGATATTGGTCTTTGTTGGGATTGATTTCAAGGGCACGTTGAATCACTTGCTCTGCCACCGGATAATTTCTGTTTTTATAGTGGGCGTAAGCTAACGTGTCGAGGTTTGAAGCCGTAGGGTTCAACGCAACCGCTTTCTCCGCTAAAGGGATGGCTAGGTCTAGATTTAAGTTCAGGTCGGCGTAGAGCCATGCCAAATTATTATAAGCATCGGGCAAGTCCGGATTCATTTTCATAGCTTGCTGGAAAGCGTGAACAGCATGGTCGAACTGTTTGGCTTTAACCTGTAGAGCCCCTAGCCGCAGCCAGCCTGCTGCTGCCTTGGGTTCGATTTCTATCAGCTTCGTGTAGGCCGCGATTGCGTCACTCAGGGCGTCCTGTTGAACATAAATTTCACCCAATCCCCGATAGGCTTCCCCCAACATTGGATTGCGTTGAAGCGCACCTTGAAGGTAGGATTCTGCAAGGTCAAACTTTCTTTGGCTGGCATAAATCCAACCGAGACGGGTGTACGGTTCTGTATCGTTTTCGTCCAATTCAATTGCTTTTTGGAAAGCCTCAATCGCCCTCTGCACCTCTCCCTGCTGCATGTAGAGCGCTCCCAAATTGTAATGCCCGAGCGCAAGCGAGGGGGCTATGGATGTCATGATATGATACTCTCCGATGGCGGCGTTGCGGTTGTTGATTTCGAGATGAATTTTTGCCAATTCTGCATATATAGCGACGTTGGTTGGATTCTTTTTCAATTTCTTTCGATACTGCTGTACAGTATCTTGATACGCTTTAATTTCCTTGAACAGCTCCATCTGGACTTTAGCATTTTCTATTTGATGTGAACGTCGATACGCTTTGGCAAGGTTGTAGTAAGCACCTTCCTCATAAGGGTCTCGTTGAATTGCACCCTGATAATATCGAATCGCAGCCTCTGGTTCGTTTTGCATGAGTGCTGTACGCCCAAGACCTTGATAGGCTTCACCGAGTTCTGGATTCAACTGAATCGCCTTCTGGTAGGCGCCGACTGCCTCTTTTAATTTCCCGCGTTGTGTGTAGATGTCACCCAATCGGTGATGCGCCCACGCCGCTTCCGGTAGCAATGAAACGGCTTCCTTTCCGTACGTTTCCGCCTCTAGGAATTTACCCTGTTTGCTGTAGATAATGCCGAGACACCAGTTTGCTATCCCCCGTGTTGGCTTTGATCCGTTGAGCGTAAGCGCGCGTTGGTAGGCGCCCGCCGCCTCATGAAACATCTCCTTGTATTGATAGACATCGCCGAGAAGACAAAAGGCTTCGCTGCTCTCCGGCTGAAGTTCCAGAACCTTTTTAACCTCGCTCATGGCTTTATCGTACAACCCAATTTCAACATAATGCACACCCCGATCGAAATGTGCTTTCACCATCTGCTGTGTCCTAGCCGCGTCCGCAAAAGCCAGATTGAAAGGGTTCCCCAAACAGCTCACACTTACGAAAAGGATTAAGACCAGAGTCTGGTACAAGCTGATGGAATTCTGCACTTCATTTTCCGCACCATTCATAACCGGTTGCTTGAAGCGTATTTGAGGATGCCAAATCGTAACTGTTGTTATCATCTTAACGGTTGATTTGTTATTGTCTTTTGGTATTCAATCTATTGCCCTACGGTCGATTACCTAGATGCTCGATTAGACGGGTTATCAGCGGGATGTTCTAATTCGTTGGCGGGTACTGCTCGTTTAAAACTGGCGAATATTTTCCACCCACCCCGTAATTGTTCTAACTAGTGATAAGTTTTTGTGTACTCGGCTAGTGGATTTGCATTAGACTGCTCCAGTAACATCTGCTAACCGAACGCTTTCGCCGGTTTTTACTGAGCGGGCGATGGCGACCATCGCCCGCATGGCAGCCACTCCATCCTCAATTCCCGCGCCATGCATAGGAGCCCCATTAAGAATCGTATCTGCAAACCCCTCAATTTGCAGTTTGTAGGTATAGGCGTCCGCACCCAGTGGACGACGAAACAAACCATCTTTTACGGAGAAGCACTCAACGTGTCCAGACTTGTGGTACCAAGGCAGAAACATTCTCCCCCGGACGCTGCCGTGTTCACCGAGGACCCGGAAACCTTCCTCGAAATCTCCGCGTATAGCGATGATTAGTTCGAAGTGTCCTAGACTGCCATTGGCGAATTCTACGCTCACAAACCAGCAGTAGGTCCCAAAACGCTCAAGAAACCGAGCACGGACGCTCACAATCTCTCCGCCGAGAAAACGCGCGGTGTCCACAAGATGGCTGCCGTGTCCGAGTATGAAATATTGGTATCTGTCCGCCTTTGGATTGCCTTCGGGGCGCTTGACGCACTTGCTCGTCACAGGGATTGGATGTAAGTTGTCGGTCATCGTGTAACGGTCGGTCGAATCGTAATACCACGACTTGAGCGCAACGATATGTCCTAGCTCTTCTTTGATAAATGACCGACCGTAGGCGATAGCGGGATCGAAACGCCTGTTGTGCCCTATTTGCAGCACTAGCCCCGTGTTTTGAATCCGATTCAACAAATCTTCACATTCTTCGACGTTCACGCCGAGAGGTTTTTCGACGAATAGGTGCTTACCCGCGTCAACCGCTTGGTATGCAAGGGGCACATGAAATTGATCGGCTACCGCTATGATAACCGCTTCCACCCGCGGGTCAGCTAGCATGTCTTCGTAATCCCGATAGACGACTCGCGGTTCGTGGACAACGGACATTTTTGCCAGTAAGTCTTCAGCAACATCGCAGATAGCATAGAGCTCTGCGTTGTGGGCTTTGCGGCAGGCATCAAGATGTGCAATCTGCGCAACGGCGCCGCAACCCAATACGCCGATACGCAAACGCCGTGTTTCTCTGTTCATATTAGGTGTTTGAATCAATTCATCATTACTAAGGCGATGTGACTATGTCAGGATAGCGTTGACGCAGCGCTTCTCGTAAAGCCTTGAGTTGTTTGCGCTCTGCACAGGTCGCTAGCGCAACGACGTGTTCTTCCATAGGTAGGGCGCGCAATTCACCAGAGCGATGAACCTCAATGGCTTGCAGCATCGCTTCCACTCCAATTTTCGGGTCGGGTTTGCCCGCTGAATTCTTGATGGAGTGAATGGCTGACCCTGCCATAAACATGACATTTTCAAGACATTCGCGCTTCTCAGCATCAGCAAGGTTGAGGCAAATGTTACCCTGATCTAGTGAACCCGCGCGAACGATTGCGGTCGGGTGAATACCTGACAGAGGACGGGTAAGAATTTCCTCCGATGCCTCCCATTCTGCGCCATATGGACGCAGGAAGGGAATTCCCGGTCGTACCGGCGATGTCTGGCGGAAATCAATCCCATCAAGCCGTGCGAACAGATCGATAATCTCGCGCCAAATCGCCCGCGTCTTCACACCAATCCCCGCGTTGTGGCCATAGATGATAGGCGGTGTGCTGAGGTGTTTTGTCGCCTCACGCACCATGCGAACCGTACCACCGGCAAAGGTCTCGCTGAACATGACACCGCTGGTACCTGCGTCAAGCACGGCGTAAACCGTGTCGAGGATTTCATGGGGGGCGCCGCTGATATGCGGTGCGAAAATGAGCCCGAGTCCCCCACGCTCATCCCGGGCGCGCTCAATCGCAGCTACAGCTTGGCGTGTTCGTTCGGCGACTGGAGAATAATCGAGGTTGGGATAGAGGTTTTCGTCTTCCTTCACGAAGA
Organism: Candidatus Poribacteria bacterium; assembly: GCA_965198175.1. Taxonomy (GTDB): domain Bacteria; phylum Poribacteria; class WGA-4E; order WGA-4E; family PCPOR2b; genus JAPPKS01. The sequence continues at coordinate 2,329,835 of OZ240245.1, read as the reverse complement.
GAAACAGAGAACATCTCGCCACTTCCTCGACCAGCTTTCCAACCTCGTCCGGCGTAATTCCAGCGGTCGGTTTTAGAATCGTGCCAAAAGCAGGTTGGGTTGACGCAAATCCTGTGAGCCGCCGAACCCCTCCCAGACCATGTGCAGGTCCTGGGAAGGTTTGGATAACCTCCTCCGGGATACTCAAGGAAACTAGTCGGGCATCTTGATTTTCAAAAACATCAAAAATAATTGCCCCTGCCATTGTGTGTAGCAGATCACAAGAGGTCAAATGACCGTCTGGCTGACACATCAATTTCAGGGGAAAAGCCATGTGCAACAAACCCAGCTGTCCACTGGGATCGAATGCATCAACACCGACAGCCATGGCAGTGCATTCTTCCAATAAAGAACCCGCGGGCGGGTGTCTGACACCGCTGGTGGCATGATAGCTAATTTCTTCGGCTACTTCCTCTAGTTTCATTGTGCGGAGCGCCAAAAAGTAGGTTGCCACGATGTGGTCGTCTAAAGTTGGTGGCGGAGTTGCAGTAAGTCGCTCTCCCACGATCTCACGGAGGCACGTCTCACGCGTGTCTGCGTCTCGCCAGAGAACATCAAGTTTTGTGGCTTCGACAGGTACCATGTTGTATTCTCAGGTGTTATGAATCTGAAATTCCGAAAGTTATAACCGTTTAGGTGATAAAAACGAAGATGGTAACAGTGTTATCTGACAACGAAGTTGACTATCTGACAGATTCAATCATACCACAGATTATTGGGCAAGTCAACAATCCTTTCGGACAAGTAACAGACATTCTATTTATGAAAATAAAGGGCAATTCAAGTTATTGACATGCGGCTAATATTCTGTTAAACTAAGTTCAGCATTCATTATTTGAGGAGAGTAACATTATGGACGTACGATTTGAAGGCATTTTTACACCGACGATAACGCCGCTAGACGAGAAAGAACGAGTTGATGAGATAGGGTTCGTGAGACATCTCAACCGTTTAATAGACAACGGTGTACACGGCATCTACTTGCTGGGCAGTTCCGGTGAGTTCGTTTCGCTTACTAATGCGGAACGTCAACGCGCAATCGAGATTGCGGTCAACACAATCGGTGGACGTGTGCCGATCATCTGTGGGGCAATGGATTCGAGTACCCGGCGCGTAATTCAAAATGTCGAAATGGCGCAGGAACTCAAGGTTGATGCAGTTGCCGCAACACCCCCATTCTACTACCCATCAAGCGATGACGATGACATCAAGATATTTTACAGTTCCGTCGCCCAAAGCACCGATCTCCCCTTTGTCATTTACAACATTCCGATGATGGTCAAAACCATGATTCAGCCAGAGATTGTCCGAGATTTGGCGGAACAACATAACAACATTGTTGGGATTAAGGATAGTTCAGGAGATTGGACAAATTTCCTGAAACTGTTGACCTATCTAGGGGATGATGAACGTTTTTCGATTCTGATTGGATCATACACAATGGCAGGTGCAGCAATTACATTCGGTGCGGAAGGCGCAGTAATCTCGATATCGAACATTGATCCGAGAACCTCCGTCCAGTTGTATGACGCGGCGAAAAATCGAAATATCAATGAAGTTCATCGTTTGCAGGAACGATTGCTAAAGCTGAGCAAACTCTACACCTATGGCGCGGGAGTCAGTTGTATGAAAGCCTGCATGCAAGTCCTCGACATCTGCCATGATTACACAACGAGTCCTCTTCTACCGCTCAATGAGGCAGCGAAAGGTGAGTTGAGTAAGCTATTGACGGAACATGGATTGGTCTGAATGCATGAGATATTTTCCGGCTGATTATGGGGCTATGTTAGGTAAAACTCAACTTTTCATCTAGTGGACTCGTTAATGACACAAGGTTTCATGGGAAAAACAAGCCGGTACGAAGCATTCACAAATTCAGCCCATTTCACGCGGCAAAAACATGATCGAAATTCACGCTGTTCAGAAAGCAATTGATGCCACTGTCACAGTGCCTGGTTCAAAGAGCTACACAAACCGGGCACTGTTAGTTGCTGCGCTTGCTGAAGGACGTTCTCGACTGACTGGAGCACTATTCAGCGATGACACCCACAATATGTGCGAAGCCTTGCGCCAACTCGGGGTCGAGATCGAAGCTGACGAAAAACGGACCACATTTGAAATTACCGGCAAGGGCGGCAAGATTCCTGTCAATCATGCTGAACTCTACATCGGTAATTCCGGAACCACATCGCGCTCACTTGTGAGCTATGTTGCGCTTGGCAAAGGCACTTTCGTCATTGATGGCGATGAACCGATGCGCCGAGCGCGTCCAATCGCTAATCTGCTCAATGCCCTCCGGCAGCTCGGCGTTGATGTCCGCCCACAATTCGACAACGGATACCTGCCCGTCATTGTTCATGCGAATGGATTTGAGGGTGGAAAAACTCGACTGAACACAAACGAAAGCAGCCAGTTCTTGACATCGCTGATGCTCGTTGCTCCTTATACTAGAAAAGGTATAGAGGTCGAAATCACAGATAAACTCAAAACACCGTATATTGACATCACTCTGTCGGTGATGAAGGCGTTCAGTGTGAATGTGACCCACGATAACTACCGATTCTTCCATATTGAAGGTGGACAGCAGTATCAACCTTGTCAATACACCATTGAATCTGACGCCTCTAGCGCCTCTTATTTCTTTGCCGCCGCTGCTCTCACAGGGGGGCGAGTCCGGATAGATAACCTCAGCGTGGATTCCGTTCAAGGAGATGTCCATTTCGTCGATGTGCTGCAAAAGATGGGTTGTCAGGTCAATCGGTATGTTGACGGGTGCGAAGTGGTTGGGACGAAGCAGCTTAAGGGAATCGATATAGACATGAACTCAATCTCAGACACCTGGCCTACGCTGGCTGTAATCGCCCCATTTGTGGACGGTAAAGTGAGCATCCGCAATATTGAGCATACCCGCTGGCAAGAAACAGATCGCATTCACGCCACGGTTACGGAACTACGGAAGCTCGGTGTGCATGTTGTTGAACATAAGGACGGTGTTGAGATTTCACCATCAAGGATTACTCCTGCGGCAATTGACACGTATAACGACCACCGAATTGCCATGAGTTTCTCCCTGATTGGCTTGAAGGTGCCGGGCATTCGGATAAAAAATCCAAGTTGTGTCAATAAAACCTTTCCGACTTACTTTGATGTATTGCAGACGTTGAAATGAAGAGGTGATAGCAATGAAAGGGCGTGACGCCCCGAATATTTATCTTCGCTGTTTGTCCAGAAAGAGATGAATCGGCATTAAGCTTAATCGTTTTTTTTGCCGTAGCCACCCCTAAACTTCTTCCACACCGTACGGTCAGCATCATCTAGAAAATTTGCCCCCATCTATCGCGTTGACAACGCGGATTCGTACAGGCACGCATATCGCCCTTTCACGCGGTACCCCACTAGTAGGCTAGGTTCTGTTGACATTTGGTTATAAGGTTGTGGCATAATAGAAGAATGATGCCAATAACCTTACGTGATGACCGATGGAGAAAGATATACCAGTTTCTTCTAAGCTGTTCCAACATCTATGTCCGAAACGAAACTGCGACTTGACGATTCGTCGAAGCCGTCCTGTGGGTGACTCGTAGCGGTGCTCAATGGAGATTGTTACCAACTGCCTATGGCAATTGGAACTCCATCTACAAGCGGTTTAGTAACTGGTGTGACATAGGAATCTTCACACAGATGCACCGCTACTTCGCCTCTGATCCAGATATGGAGTGGCTTATTATTGACACTACCATTTGCCGGGCTCACCCATGCGCGGCTGGAGCCTCAAAAAAAACAGAGGTGCCGACAATCAAGCACTAGGACGCTCTCGGGGCGGCTTTAGCACAAAAATTCATATCACAGTTGACGCACTGGGTAATCCGCTTAGACTCCAGCTAACCCCCGGTCAGAGACACGACATAGCTGAAGCGTTGATAGTTGGCTATAACAGCGAGCATGTAATTGGCGACAAGGGATACGATTCGGACAGTTTTATCGACGTTATTGAGACGAATGGAGCGACAGCGGTGATACCGCCTCGACGTAATCGTGGCGCTCAAAGAACATATGACAAACATATATACAAAGAGAGACATCTGGTTGAATGTTTCATCAACAAGATAAAATGGTATCGTCGTATCTTCTCTCGTTTCGAGAAACTGGCTGCCCGTTATTTTGGATTTCTGAGTTTTGTCTCTACTCTCATCTGGCTCCGTTGAAATGTCAACAGAACCTAATTAGATATCCGTAACGCCTCCCTGTCGCTTTTAGGTATCCTGCACGACAGCAATACATGCGCTAAAAGCGTTGATGCTCCCATTCTCGCTTGACCTACTCCCGGTAGCCCCCAACTTAAAGCGCTGTCCCCGTTTGAAACCGTGAATAATGTGTCCTGTTCCACCGGGCGGAACATCCCACGCTCCAGTCAGTGCTTCATCAGGTGATTTATTTGTGGCAAATTCCTCGTCACTATCAAATAATTCAAACGTTCCTGCCGCCTCGCCCCCACCGACCTGTATCTCAATGTGGAGTATCCCATCGTGTTCAAAAGAGGTTGTGTCAATGTCAACAAACGTGTAATCTGGCGTGCCGGAGGCGCGAAAAATATGTAGAACTTCCTTAAACTTCCTCCCCAGACTGATGGGTTTTGCTTCTAATTTTGAGAAATATCTTCCTTCAAAAGCTTCTAGAGAACGATTAAGCAACTTTAAGTAGGCTTGTGCCCTGCTCCTGTAAGGAAGTGCCATCTCCGGCTGATGTGCCAGCACCTCTGCCTCTGAGGTCAGCACCAATACATCCACCGAATCGGAGTAATGATGTTTTAGTTTAGTCGCCAAGAGGCTCGCCCCTTCGCCTGTTGCGCCATCTATTAGCTCTGGCAACTCTCTTAGGAGCACCCAGGTATTTACAAACTTCTCGTTGAGCGTCTTTATCACTTCTGAATTGGAGGGCGGACCCGCCCTTAAGTATTTGCCGTTCGCTCAGCAAGACTCGTCGTCTAGCGCCCCCCAGACAAGGATAGCATGAATCGGGCGATGCTTTGCGTTAGCAAGTTCAACGGCTTCTTCAAGCGGGCGCCATTCAATCTCAGCGAACCGGTAAAACTTTAAGTCTAACGCCCTGCGTGCTTCTTCCGCAGTGATGGAAATGTCCCACGCAATTTCACCCTGGTCATCGGCGTCGGTGGCGAGGAGTTCCATGCGCGGTACAAAAACCATATCAGCGCCACCGTAGGCATTGATGTCGGCGTTGCTATTGCGGGGCGGCAACGCAAGCGAAAACGCACGAACCGTCCTCTCTTTTAGGTTGACTACCAATCGCCCCGCAAACTGTGATGGGATAAAGCGGGCCTTACCCTCATCTTCCTTCAACGAATCTGCACGCCTCCATTCTTCATACGCGATACTCGACAACGTGAAATCCGCATGAATTCGGAAAGTAATTTCCGCATACTCTGCCGAACGGGCACGTAAGCACGCGAAGGCACCTTCCTTGCCTTGAAATAAAGCTGTCGTTGCCCCCGGGTGGAATTGGCGAAGGAACAGAACAACGCCCTCCGAATCAAGTTCCCATACATCTCCCACTGATACGGACGATGAGGGAAGAAAAGCTTTGAAAGCACCTGACTCATATTCTTTGATGGGGTAGTTTGGAGACAGATCGAACAACTCAGCGTGTTCGGGGAACTCGTTGTGTAGATTAAACGAAGAATCCGCAATCGGTTCCCAGTGGGCTTGCACTTGCACGCTTGATGAACGCTGAAGCACGTCATTTAAATCTATTCTCATTTTGTCCTCCGGATGATGAATGGAGTCGCATCAAACCTTTGACCGGCACCGTCAGTGTTGAATCCGCGCGGAACAACGCCCACATCGGAAATTCTCCTCCGTCTTCTATATCCATTGTGGCCGTCAGCAAACGCACGTCATATCAATCGTCCTTTGTCGCATAATACAACATCTTCATCACAGTTGCAACCTTGCTGGAAAGAAATCTATAGAAAAATCAAACTAAGAATGCACCAAGATTTTGGAAGTGGAAGTCTACCAGTTCTGTAACGACACAATTATAACGGAATAAAGTTTTGTGTTACTGAAGATTGAACTGGCGAGTGGCAACTAATATCTTGCACATATGAACTTGTGTGGTGTAAAATATACTAACCTTATTGAGGTGCATTGTACCAGCAATCGGAGTCATACAGGCTTGAAAATCTTAACTAGGTACGCGCTCAAAGAATTCTTCCCGCCCTTCTTCTTAGCGCTGCTATGCTTTACCTCCATCCTGCTACTTGACGAAACTTTCCGACTGACCAAGCGCTTTGTGGAAAAGGGAATTAACCCCGGCTATCTGATTGAACTGCTGATTTATGTCTTGCCAGTAATACTTGTTTTGACTATCCCCATGGCAACTCTCGTTGGAATTTTGCTTGCCCTGGGAAGACTCTCGACGGATAACGAGATTGCTGCCATGAAATCCCACGGAATCGGTTTCCATCAAATCTTATTGCCACTCCTGATAGTTGCCAGTTTGATTGGCGTTTTTGATTTTATCTTTATGGACTACGCCTTGCCCCGTGGAAATGTCGCTTATGCTTCGTTAAAGCGCGATATCAACATGCAAAACCCAGCCTTCGTCCTAGAAGAAGGGATAATTATGAAGGAATTGGAACGCGAGGGAAAACTCTGGATGTACGAATCGACATCCCCAGACACCAAGCGCTTGCAAGATGTTAAGCTGTGGGATTCGATATGGTCAGGACAGCCGCGTTTCATCCACGCGACAGCAGGGGACATTGAGATTGAACACGGTCAGGTTTGGTTGAAACTCTACGACGGTTTAACTTACGAACCCGTCCCTAATGCGCCTGATGGTTTCCGGCTGACCTCTTTTGCAGAACATCGAATCGCGCTCGATTTGAGTGAGACGCTGGAAAGGACTGAATATGAATTTGAGAGCCCTCGAAGTATGTCGATAGCGAACCTTGAAGCCCATATGAAAAGACTCGAAAGACGTATTGCGCTGGGAAATAAGTCCATCTTCCTTACAAAAAAGTCGCGGGGTGCACAGGTTGAGTATCAGAAGAGATTCTCAATTCCTTTTGCATGTTTCGTTTTCGGTTTAATCGGTGTGCCGCTTGGATTAATAGTGAAGCGTAGCGGCAAAATGGTTGGGACGGGTATTGGACTTACGCTAATTCTTGTGTACTATCTGATTTTACAATTCGGACAGGAAGCAGGAGAGAGTGGCAGGCTGTCACCCGTTCTTTCAATCTGGTTGCCGAACATTGCTATCGGAGCAATTGGCTTGGGATTCATTACGATAACGATTTTTGAAGGAAGATTCGCGGCTTGGCGAAACCGGGGAGAAATTTCATCGATTGTTTTGAACAAAACGGAAGTGCAACAAATCGGAGAATTGGATTGAGCGTCCTTGACCGGTACATTCTTACCGAATATCTAAGAACATTTGTATTGGCGCTTGCATTTTTTATTGCACTTGTAATTATTGTTCGCTTGCTTGATAAAGACATCAAACGGTTTGACGAAGATGTCCCTTACACCACTGCAATTCAGATTGTTTTATTTCAGGCACCACGCCGAATTATGGAGGTTGTTCCACTTGCCAGTTTTCTCGCGACCTTTTTTGTTTTGGGACGCATGACCCGAAACAATGAACTCACAGCGATGAAGATGGCGACGGTCAGTGTCTATCGCATTATCGCCCCAATTCTCGCCTCTACGCTCCTAATCTGCGTTCTCTTTGCCCTATTCTATGATCAGATCGCTGCGCCTGCGTACCATCGTGCGAACCAGTTGAAAAAGAAGATACCGTTACGCCGAAGTCGAAATGTGGTGTTTAAAGGGCAACACAATCGACTGTTCTATATTCAGACCTTGGATCTAGAGAACGAAGACATCGATCAGATGACGATTTATGAGTTCGATTCAAGTGGAAATCTCGCACAAGAAATTTTTGCGCATTCTGTGACATGGTCACCCACCCAATGGCATCTCGTCAATGGCTTTATTCGCCGTATTGAGAAAGATGTTGAGATTTCCTTTGAGCCATTTGAGACCAAGCAAATTGACCGATCAGAAAACCCTGAAAGGTTTGCGGGGAACGACAAAGATATTCGGGCGATGACGCTTAAGGAGTTACGACAGCAAATACGGTATAAGCGTAGTGCGGGTCAAACCATACGACGCGAACAAGTGAAGATACAGCACAAATTGGCTTATCCGTTTGCAGCGTTCGTCGTCGTCTTAATGGGTGCACCGATTTCTATTCGCTTTGGCAAGGCTGGTTTTTTCGCCGGGTTGGTGATAGCGTTTTTTCTCAGTTTTTTATATTGGGGCGTTTCGTTTGCAACACTAGAGGGACTCGGTGAAAATGGCAAGTTATCACCGATTGTAGCGTGTTGGGGCGCAAATGTGATTTACGCAATGATCGGCGGTATGTTGATTTGGAAAACTCCCAAGTGAGGAAACTGGGGAACAAAAAATGATCGGTCGTTTTCTCTTTCGCCTGCGCAGCATGACTCCCATACCGTTAGTTCTCCTCCTAATTTATTTTTCTCATCCTACTCCCATTTCTATACTGATTGGAATCCCCTTTTTGTGCTTTGGTGAGTGGTTCCGTTTGTGGACTGTTGGTTATGCGGGTGGCAGTACCCGCGCCCGAGATTTAAGCGCAGCACGCAACCTTGTAACAACAGGTCCTTATGCCCATGTCCGAAATCCACTCTATTTGGGAAATTTGCTCATCAGTTTCGGTGTCTGTTTAATCGCTAATGTCTACTGGATGATTGCTTTGCTCATCGTCGGCTACTTTGCCCAGTATCTACCGATTATCGCATCTGAGGAGGCATATTTGCGAAAATTCTGTGGTTCCGCTTATGAAAACTATTATACGGATGTTCCCCGATTCGTCCCTCGAATTCGTCGTTATGCCAATCCATCCTCGCACGATTTTTCCATCTCCCGCTCCTTCAAGAGTGAAAAGCGTACACTTACCGCTATTGTCGCCGTCATTGGACTGATTGTAGTACGATCTGTATGGAGTCAGTACAGCTAAATGAAAGAAAATGAAAAGAAATTGCAATTTTTACTACACTGTGCTAAACTATGAGCATACTGGAAATGGGTGTACGCCCAAATGATCGTCCATGCGGCGTTGATTGTTTCACAATCCGCATTAAATTTCTAGTTTCACTTTTGCTACAGTATTGTATCGTGCTTGCCACAGGCGATACAGAATCTCATGTTATAACTCCCGTCTAACCCTAGTCATTGAGGGAACGGCTGATGGCATCTAAATTGCTCCGTTTAGGTTGAAGTGGCAAATTAACCAATTTCTTAATGGAGGAGCGACAAATGATGTACCAAAAGTTTTGGGGCTTACTTTTCTTGATGGCGGCCACCAGCTCCCTAGTGGGCTGTGGTCTCAAACCGCATGTCGATATCTACATGGAGCCTGTCGCTAAGGGCGAGAAGGCTCAAATCAATCCCCAAGCAGGTTCGATTACATTAGAACAGAAAGGTGTCCGTATTACGCTTGAACCGCTTGATGGAGTTAAGCTATTTGAGCTAACAGAAGACCCTAGCATCAACCCTTATCTTGTTTCGGATGGGAGAAACATTGATCCGTTGTATACTGTTTTTGGCGTCCGCGTACGTAACATTGATAATAAGCGGGTCGTGATTGACGAAACCGGGTTTTTAATTGATGCGCACGGAGATCAGTACGCTTCGTTGCCGTACGGCTTTTTTAGCGATTTCTATGACAATTCCGACCCTCGAACAGTTGTCTATCACGACATCGGGCATCGGTATTCCTATCCTTATCCTCGCTCCCTTTACCGTAGCCCTTACCGTCATTATTACTATGGGCATCTTCATCGTTACCGTTATCATCCGCCCTACCGAGTATACCACACCTATTCAGACCCGTATCACGTGAACGACACCCGAAACGTTGCTCGAGAGACCATCTTCGATGGAGGCAAACTTTTTCGGGGTGCCAAACGCAGTGGGCTATTGGTGTTTGATCGGCTTGATCTTGAGGCAACGGATGTGAGCGTTATCATTCCCAACGTCATAATAATTAACGGGGAGGAGAGTCGGTCAAAAGTTGATTTTGAGTTTGATTTTCGCCAGGTCGTTGCTGTACAAGAGTAATGTTCAGAATGAACAAAAATGAAAGGAGAAATCTTATTGCTTTACAGTAAGATGTTAGCTGTAATTCTGGTGCTGCTGACAATTCCAATTGCTACGTCCGCGTGGGCGCAAGCGGAGGAAACACCGACAGTCCTCGCTACGGTAAATGAAGCCGTTGATGCCGTCTTTTTCTTTGATGTCGCCTTTGGCACCGTCCGGATAGACAAAGTTGATCGGGAGGGAATGCCGATTTACGATGATATGGGCAATCCTGTGAAAGAGGTTGTTCCAGTTCCCTTTCTCGTGATGCTTCTCATTCTGGGAGGTATCTTTTTCACTTTCTGGTATCGCTGGATCAATGTACGAGGGCTCAAACACTCGATTGATGTCATTCGTGGGAAGTATGATAAGCCGGAAGACACCGGCGAGATTTCCCATTTCCGTGCCTTGACAAGCGCTCTCTCAGCGACAGTGGGGCTTGGTAATATCGCAGGCGTCGCTATCGCGATTCAATTGGGCGGTCCGGGGGCAGTGTTCTGGATGATGTTCGCTGCGGTGTTCGGGATGTCCGAGAAATTCTGCACCTGCGTTCTATCTCAGATGCATCGCCGGGTAAACCGCGATGGCAGCATCTCGGGTGGTGCGATGTATTACGTCGACCTGGGGTTGAAACAAATGGGTGGATTCTGGAAGCCCGTTGGAAAAGTCCTTGGTGTGATGTATGCGGTGATGATTATGGGTGGTGCGATTGGTGGCGGCAACATGTTCCAAGCCAACCAGACTGCCGAAGCGTTTCGAAGTACGTTCGGGATTCCAGACAGCTTCAACTGGCTCATTGGTATCATCATGGCGGTGCTGGTCGGGATAGTCATTATTGGCGGGATCAAGCGGATTGGCGCGGCAACATCCAGAATCGTCCCGGCGATGTGCGGCATTTACGTTGTCGCTTCGCTCTTCATCATTCTTTCAAACATTACCAAGGTGCCTGAGACTATCGGTTTGATTTTTGCTATGGCGTTCACGGAGAATGCGTTCTATGGTGGTATTGTTGGCGTATTTGTCTGGGGTATCAAGCGCGCTTCGTTCTCGAACGAAGCCGGGCTTGGCAGTGCCGCTATCGCCCATGCGGCGGCGAAGACTGATGAACCCGTACGGGAAGGCATCATCGGCATGATTGGTCCCTTCATTGATACCATCATTGTCTGCACTATGACCGCTATAGTAGTGATTATCACCGGGGCTTGGATCGATCCTAATATCCCCCAAAATGCTGGTGTTGCCCTAACAACAGCAGCATTTGGGAGTGCTATTGGCTGGTTCCCTTATATTCTCACAATTAGCATAGGGCTTTTCGCCTACTCAACAATGATTGCGTGGTGTTACTATGGCGAACGGGGTTGGGTTTATCTGTTAGATCACTTTGGCGGCGTAGGCTTAAAAACCGTCATCATCTTCAGGGTCGTTTTTGTCGGCTTTATTATCGTTGGAGCGGTCAATACATTGACAGATGTACTTAAATTTTCTGATTTGCTAATCCTCAGTATGGCTTTCCCAAATATCGTAGGCAGTGTCATCTTGGCGCCAAGAGTTCTAGTAAAAGTCAGGGACTATTGGAACCGTTACGTGTCAGGAGAAATGAAGCCCGTACGGTGAGCGAAACATCGTGTAGGAACTGCGCATAGGGATTAGGGTGAGTACATCAATTGAGGTGAGTAGCAATTCTCGGTAGGTATTCAAAACGCACCACGTTGTTTTTGGTTGTTGTCACATTGGTTGTCCAAAGTGCCAACGCACAGGACAGGTATCACGTTGATGTTCGGGAACAAACTTTGTATCCCGGATATAGAACCTATGATATTGATGTCAGACGCACCGGGCTTCGGCGGTTAAACTTTGGTGGCCCCCCAGTAGAAAAGCGATTGATAGACTCGCAGGTCAGTGGACGGCTACTGCAACATCTAAGTGCACAGTCTCAATCGAAACGAGACAAAGCGGAAGCCAATCTACTGAATGCCCAAGCCGAACTCCTTCGGTTTCAATTGCGAGAAGCGAAGAAACAAAGCCGCCAACGCAAAGAGTCGGTTGCCGACGTGGCGGCAGCATTGATATTTGCTATCCTAAATAATGTTGACTTAGAGACTGCAAGTAATAGGTATCTTCGCAATGGCGGAGATCCTAAAATCTTGTCGGCAGCATTGGTTGACATAACCCACAGAGTTCGGGAAATCCAAGTCCGTGATTCAAAGGCGAAAGCGAAACGTCCGCGAATACGACCGCTTCCATCACCGCCAACATTGCAGGAGCGGTTCATTTACCAATTGGATTTTTCACCACACGAGGCTGAAACGGCGACTAAGAAGGTTCGAGAGTTTCAGAGGCGTTATAAGCTCACAGCCAGGACAGCTATTCGTAAGTTTTTAACGCTTAGATGTAACCTTACCCGCAAAGAAGCCAGTGTCGCTTTAGCGCGAATGGGTTACTAACCTCCAACCCGCGGGGAGGCTCCGGCCTCCCCTCAACTTTACAACGGAGGAATTACTTGAATCCACCATCGAGTGAACACATGCGTGTCAATTTGTGTGACCTACTTAACGCACTTAATGGAGAATTGAGAAAAGCCGGAAACTTTCATACGCATTATGCCACTGACAGTGAGATTAATGCGCTAATGGCCGTATTGGCAAACACATTAAAAGATGTGGAGAAAGCTACCTCGGTAATAGAGGAGCGTTCGTAACGTCGTTGTTGTCCTGAATCAATTGAAGATGCTCAACCATTAGTCTTGATATAGTTCTTATACCTGATGGTATGTCGTAGTTTTTGTAAAAGCCCATGTCTTTTAACATTAACTTCATTGCTTCTCCGCCAATGTTCGTAATTGGAAAGGATATGTCTGTTTTCATTCCATACCTCAACATTTAACTTACTTGGGGGAGGCTCCGGCCTCCCCCGTTTATACCGCAAAGGAGATGTTTATGAACCTAGTACAGAGACTCGCACACATCGCCCTCGGGGGCGTTTTGGTTGCAATCGGTGTGGCTATTTCTCCGCTCAATGCGGAGCATGATAAATTCGGCGATATTGAGTGCACTTCGCTATCTATAGTTGACCCACATGATTCGTCCGGACTTAGATATGTTTGGTTAGGAATAGACGAGAGTTGGCCTTTCCATGCCGGCAAAATAGCTATCTATGATTCCAGTTCTATCGATCCCAATTCTATTCCGTCAATTAGCCTTGTAGGACAAATGTCTGGTGGTGGTAAAATTACGATGGCCGATGTCCATGGAAAAAAAGAAGCAATTGTGTTGGACGCAAGGCAGCCATCACTAGATATAAATGGCAGGACGGGCGAATGCGGAATTGAGTTGCTTGCTGGTGCAAGCTCGGGATTATGTTTGTATGGCAAAAACGAAACAATAAGAACAAGCCTTAGCATTTGGGCAGATTATCAAGGGGGATACATGGTTATCTCTGACAAAAATGGCAATAGTCGTCAAGTCGCCCCCTTATTAGTTCTACCTCCGCCACTTCAACAACCAATTAATTGTAAAGCCCCAGTCCCCCGAGTGCCAATACGAAGGCGAGGACATATAACGCAACATCAACCAGAACCCAATGGAGGATTATACAATGTCTGAAGAACAACTTCAAACAATGATTGAATTACTCCACGTTATTATTGATAGACTTGAAGAAATCCGTGATAAGCCATCCTAGTTTCTTTGATTGCTGGCAGCGGCGGGCGGAGCAAATTCTTCTTCCGCCTCCTTCTCCAATTGATGTCGTTCCATTAATTGCTTGCAAAATTCGGTTGGGGGCGGATCGTTAAAAGGCTTGCCATGTTTTCTGGCAGCGCGATAACGAGCCTTCCATCGTATTTCTTCGCTATTCATAAACAATTTAACCTTTCGTTGTGCAGAGTATTTTCCTCAGGCTGTTGAGACCCAAATTCCGATGTCAATCCCAAAACTACTAAATGCGATTCAAAATGTCAGAGAGACAGACTTTCAATCCGTTTTTCGTCACGTCACGAGGAGATCAATCTTATCTTCTTAACTGCAGTGAGTGATGGAAATGCCCCAGTGAGATTACTCACTGGGGCGGGGTCATTGATGGTTCAACTCGTCATCTTAAAATTCCTTTCAAATTTTATCAAGTAAAAAACCAATCCCATAGACATCAGCATCCAATCAGAAACGGCCGGGTTGCTGTTTTCAAAAAATACTATGCAGGTGTTACCCTCCACATCAGTTTTTCCGGAGCCTTACTACAACAGAGTTTGCTGGGTTTGACAGTATCAGGTTCACGTATCAGATGCTTCACTTCTTCTCGCGCACGAGTCAACCGATTTTTTCACAGCGGCTTCGGTGATATCCAACGCTTGAGCAATCTCTTCGCAACGCATACCCTTCCTTCGCAGGAGTAATGGCAATCGCCTCCTGTCAAGAACCTGTGCAATTACCCCGTAAAGTCTCTTCTCCAAGCCGCGCAAGACGTGAATTTCTGCACGTTGCTCGGTCTTCCAATGCTCAATACCCGCAACCCACAGTCACCTCAAGTGATTGCGATTCGCAAGAAACCTGAGAAAAGCGATATACACTCAATTTGTCTCTGTCCCTCTCGGTACATCCCCGTAAAGAGTTGAGATGCGATGCTGAACATCTAACTTGCGAACTTTTCCGGCTGGCAGAGTTCGCCGAGATACTTGGAGACCCTGAGAAATGCGTCTTGGACAAGGGTTTGCGCATCATCACGGTCGCCCATTCGCCTGTAGGCATATGCGAACAAGCGGCCTCTGTAGCGGTTATAAAGCGCCGTAAAGCCGTCTTCATTACCTTCTAGAGTCCGGCGAACCAATTGAGCATCCCTCATCTCATCAACGTAATCACACGCCGTAATCAATCTTTAATTGGAATTGCTTGCCGCACCAGTGGGAAGATGCATCCACAATTACAGTTTTCGACGACGCGCCTTATCCTCACTTTAGAAGGAAAAAGCGGGTGAATTAAACCGTTGTCTTAATTGTCTAGCTGTGCTATGATAGAATTGAAGTTTCCAAGATTAAGATGAGCTAAACGACGGACGCGTAACGAGCAGGGAGCGTGATTCGCCTCGCCATTAGGCACTATTTTTCTTTTCACAGGAGCGTGTGCAATGTCAGAGACAACCCCTTTTTTTGAACAGGTCAATCTGAACTTCGACAAGGCTGCTAGACTCACACCCCATCACCCCGGTCTGTTAGAGCAAATCAAAATTTGTAACAGCGTTTATCACATGACCTTTCCTCTCGAAAAGGATGACGGTACGATTGAGACGATTCACGCGTGGCGGGCGGAACACAGTCATCACAAACTGCCGACGAAGGGCGGCATCCGCTATAGTATGTTGGTCAATGAAGATGAAGTTATGGCGCTCGCCGCACTGATGACATATAAATGCGCCATCGTCGATGTGCCGTTCGGAGGCGCCAAGGGCGGAATCAAGATCGCGAAATGGAAATTTTCGCCTGGCGAACTCGAACGTATCACACGGCGCTATACCTATGAATTGGTAATGAAGAATTTCATCGGTCCTGGCGTTGATGTGCCAGCTCCGGACTACGGAACGAGCGGACGTGAAATGGCGTGGATTTTTGGCACCTACAATGCGCTGGCTCCAGAGAAGCTGGAGGTGATGGCGTGTGTCACCGGAAAGCCGATATCGCAGGGCGGAATCCGTGGAAGGAGGGAGGCGACTGGCAGAGGGGTATACTTCGGCATCCGTGAAGCTTGTAGTCTTGCGGAGGATATGAAGCCGCTCGGTCTATCTCCGGGACTGGAGGGCAAATCGGTCGTCGTGCAGGGGCTCGGAAATGTGGGGTACCACGTTGCAAAATTTTTGCAAGAAAGCGGCGCCGTTATTTGTGGATTGGCCGAGTATGAAGGGGCAATCTACAATGCAAAGGGATTAGAACTCGAAAGGGTTATGGAACATCGACGCGAGAGTGGATCGATTCTTAATTTTCCCGACGCGACCAATATCGAGCTTTCCTCGGAAGCCCTTGAGTTGGCGTGTGACATTCTCATTCCCGCTGCGCTGGAAAATCAGATTACGCACGAAAACGCACCGCGCATTCAGGCTAAGATTATCGGGGAAGCGGCAAACGGCCCAACGACACCCGCGGCGCACGACATACTCAAGGAGAAAGGCGCAATGATTCTTCCCGATTCGTATCTGAATGCAGGTGGGGTAACGGTTTCCTATTTCGAGTGGCTTAAGAATCTATCGCATGTGCGGTTTGGACGGTTAGAGAAACGTTTTGAAGAAAGCTCAAACCAAAACATGTTGAGTGCAATCGAAAAAATGACAGGAAAAGCGTTCCCAGAAAAAGAAGTCAGCCGATTATCGCGCGGCGCGGGTGAGCTCGACCTAGTAAACTCCGGTCTTGAGGATACGATGATTGACGCCTATCACGAAATCAGAGAAATCCAGAAACAACATGCAAGAGAAACAGATCTCAGAGTAGCTTCCTTCATCAGTGCAATCAACAAGGTTGCTCGATCTTATCTGGAATTGGGAATCTTTCCCTGATCGCACCACACTGTGACTGCAATAGCTGTATGAGCTTGACAATCGTCTTTGCAACAAACCGCTATGATTTCAAAGGGAAAGGCATGTTCAGTGGACTGAGTTGGGGTATATTAATAATCGCAATCTCTGCTCTTGTCGCGAGCAACGTGTCTGCGCAGAAGATTTCTGTTACTGACTATCAAGTGCCAGTTAGCACTGCGGATCGCCTCTTTATTGATTTCTCCATGAACCACGCCGCAACAGGCTCGACTATTACAACCAGCACAGGAAGCATTGGCAGTGTCTACAATAGGTTTTATGATTCCTTGCCATTCGGATATTCCATTGACATTATTGGTTCAGGACTGGTCGATAGAAACATAGAAAAACAAGCGTATAAAACAGATTATCATGCGGATGGAGATGCACGTGTCAAAAAGTATCTTATGCAGAATCATAAGTCGCTCAGAAATTTATTTGGTTCCGTGCGTTTCAATTCGAACATGCGCAGGGATTACGATCAACCCGCTTCTGCAGTCACTGTTGGTTTAGGATATGGGCGACTCATTGAAGCAACTGCACTAGCAAAAGCAGTTCGGATTGAAACATTTCTCATTAGAGAGGGAGAACTCAGAGACCATCTGCCCAAAGCAGCGATTCTTGAAATTAGCAAAATTATCAATCGTGAAAGAGAATATGAAGACAGATATGGTGAGACCTACGAAAAAGAGTGGTATGACGACATGGAAGCGATTATGCGTGAGTCGGGTCTTCTCAAGGAAGATGCGCTCGGTGCAGTCGGAATTCTTCGCATTGAGGAAGTTCTTGAACGTGAGCATATCGCAGATCGGTTTTACGGATGGGACGTAACCCTCGGCTCCAAATTCGATATCTCCAGACCGATTACAGGCGAAAATCGTCCACCCGTCAATCTTGATTTGAGTGCCAGCTATGCCCGCCCAATTACGTGGCGGTGGCAGGTCAGCGAGCGTATTTCAATCAACACACCATTTGATGGGTTGGGAAAAGCATACTCGTCGTCGCTGTCAAGCGATATTTCTTACGAACTGTCCAACCGCGTCGACCTTCGCCTTCGACATCTGATTCGGTTAGAAAAACCCGAAGCAGAGGACACACAGGCTAGCCATTCGTTCGGACTTTCGTTCCTCTACTACATCGAGAACAACGTAAACTTGGTGGCAACGCAACAGATCGAAAAGGCGCCAGAGGAAAGCATCACTACCAATTTTACCATTGCACTCAACTACCGCGTCTTCTAGTTGAATGAAACGCGAATCGGACAATGGGCAAAGATGCAAATGGGAAGATGTTTTGGATTTGCTAATTCGAGGATTTTCATTGCACATTATACGCTTCACCTTTCACGCTTAGTGTTCAGTGGGTTAATCTTTTTCCCTACCGTTTTGACTTCGATTGGGTTATGCGACGTTAAACCGCCGCCATTCCGTGACCCTCATTTCCCAACCATAGAAAAGTCTACCTATGAGGTTAACCAAAAGGGCAAAATCCATTTCTCAATCCATAAAATTGCACGCGAAAATTACGAAGGCCAAGTCGTTTATGTTATCTCAACAGATTCCCAGAGATTGGTTGTGAGGGCAGATAACCTCCGACCAGTCTCCATCGAACAACGCGACGATTCCGGACAGCAAAAATACTCCATCGAATACTATAAACATCGCTCCGAACAGCGCGTCCGTTTTATCTATCCTGGTCCAAAGCGAAATGTAGTGAAGGAGATTCGAGAGGATAGCTACGATGTCAATACGATTTTAGAAGTGATTCGCGGTTATCCATTCAAAAAGGAGAAGGTGAAATTTATACTTGTCACCGCCGATCACGTAGTAGGAGTGTACGCCAAGATCAAAGCCGAACAAAAAATTAAAACGACATTGGGTACTTTCGACTGTTACTTCATTGAAACAGGTGTCTCCGGGCTAAAGGGAAAAATCGTTAAAACCAAATTCCTATTTTGGGTTGAGAAGGAATACCCGTATAGGGTTATTAAGCAAAAGGATTCAAAAGACGAGAATATCATTACGCTCGTGAAATATGAAGTTCTTTCCAATGAACGGTAGGACTGTGACATTTGAGTTATAGAGACAACCAAGACGTAGGAATTAAAGACAGCGCTATTTGACTCATGATTTGCATAATTCTGCCGTTGTCTCGACTAGGAAAATCTGATATGAAACGCATTGCAACGAATCTTATTTATTTAGCATTTGTAATCACAGGAACCGAGGCGTTTTCCCAAAATTTATTAATCAAAGACTATAAGGTCCCCGTGAGTTCGGCACACAGTTTTCTAATTGATTTTAACTACAACTATGCGAGTGATGGAAAGGAGACAACCAGTAATCACGGTAGAATTGGAACAGTGTATAACACCTTTTACGAGTCTTTGACTTACGGATATTCATTCGACCTGATTTGGGCGGCATCTCGAGAGAGACATTCTAACGATTACAACGCAGATATAGATTGGCGGCTAAGGCGATACATCTGGCCGCACCGAAAATTCTTTGGATCTGTGAATCCCCACAGCGCATACCTGAAAAGCTACAATCACCCGACTCTAGATGTCACAATTGGTTTTGGGTTCGGACGCTTTATTAACGCGACAGCCTTGGCGAAGGCTGTGCGAATTGAAGATTTTCTGTTGTATTCCGATCAACTGCACGATGATTTGCCGGCAGAAACCATGGTAAAATTGGGCCAGATCATTGAAAAGCGCGGAGAATACAGGACACGTTATAGAGAGGCGTTTAAGCGTTTTTGGTACGATGACATGGCAGAAATAATCAAACATTCTAAAATGTTGAAAAGGGAGGAAATAGACGCCGTGGGCATACTGAGAATGGACGAGGTGTTGTTTCGGGAGAATATTTCCGATCGATTTTATGGCTGGGATGTCACATTGGGCGCCAAACTTGAATTATTGACGTCCGAATCCTTAGAAAAACGTGTTGCTCCTGCCGCGGATATTACCGCAAGGTATTCACTGCCAATCAATTGGCGCGCTCAACTCAACGAACGATTCACCGCCAATAGCCAAGTCGGAGGAAATTTTCTCAGAACGTACAATATCATCTCAGCAAGCGATTTCTCCTATGAAGTGACCAATCGTATCGATTTTGTCACTCGCCATCTGCTAGAAATAGAAAAACGAGCGAAACACGATGACGCGCAGATAAACAATTCGTTAAAACTGGTTTTTGTCTTCTTTATCGAAAACCAAATCAATTTGACAACGAGTGTAGAATTGGAAAAGCGTGGGCAAACCAAGCTAAAACAGAATTTTCTGATAACACTCAATTATCGTGTGTTTTAGCGGAATATACCGTTTGGTTAATACGCTTCAATGAACAAACCTACTATTCCGTTTGGAGGTATTATTTGAATCTTAAACGGAGAACACAGAAAATTTCCGATACTTTAGAAAAACTTTACGGCATCCCTGAGCGTGAAGCGGACACGAACGTTCTGGATTGTCTTATTCGTACTGTCCTATCTCAAAACACTAACGACGTTAATCGTGACAAGGGTTTCACGGCTCTCAAGGAGCGTTTCCCCATATGGGAGGAGGTACGCGAAGCAGATGTCGAGGAGATTGGAGAGACAATCAGAATTGCAGGTCTGCATGTACAGAAAAGCCAGACGATTAAAAATTTCCTGACATGGCTTAAGGCGGATGGTGGGAAGCTGGATTTGGAGTTTATTTGCGGAATGAAAACAGCGGAAGCTATCCAACTCCTGTGTCAGCACAAAGGTATCGGTATTAAAACTGCTTCAGTCACACTTACCTTCGCTTGCGGACATGAGGTTTTTCCCGTCGATACACACGTTCTACGGATTAGTCGGCGACTTGGATTGGTACCGTCGAATTGTACTGCGGAAAAGGCACATGAAGTGATGCCACAAATCGT
The DNA here is from genome assembly GCA_965198175.1 of Candidatus Poribacteria bacterium. GTDB lineage: Bacteria > Poribacteria > WGA-4E > WGA-4E > PCPOR2b > JAPPKS01. Next base: position 2,309,149 of record OZ240245.1, on the reverse strand, counting down.
CCCGCTGGGAAAGTCGCTTCCGTTTCATATGAACTTAATTACCTTTGGACGGCAGATTTGTCATGCCCGAAAACCTGAATGTGATCGGTGCCCTTTCACGACATACTGCCTCTATTTCAAAACTGTTAAACCATAACCTCGAATGTCCGGTTTGTTTCTTGCGATTTTTTGCCTGTACAATGGAGACTACTTTACAGCCTTCAGGAAATAGGTTATAATACAGATCATGAATCGATTCAATTGCTACAAATGTGACGAAATCAACTTGCAAATTGCAGCTCCCCGAATACTACAATATTGAGCATAAGAACGAAATTTTGATGCAAAGAAACTAAACCTCGCCAATGCGCAAAATAAATATACTCGTCCGAATGACTATTCATCTCATTTTCGTTATGCTGTCAATCAGTGGATTGACAAGTTGCGCAACGGTATTAAGTGAGGTGAATATTTTTAGTGTAGAAGATGAGATAAAGCTTGGTAATCTTTTCTCGTCAGAGATGGAAAAGGAGCTTACGCTCTACACGCGCGACCCTGTAGTTACAGAATACATCAACGAACTCGGGCAACGACTCGTCCTACATTCAAATAGGAATAAAATCGCCTATCACTTCAAGGTAGTTGACGCCGAGGCGGTAAACGCTTTTGCTTTACCGGGCGGCTATGTGTATGTACACCTTGGGCTCATCCGCGCTGCGGAAAACGAATCTGAGTTAGCAGGTGTGATGGGACACGAGATTGGTCACGTTGTTGGCAGACATGGTGCAAAGCAGTTAACCAAGCAGCTCGGCTTTGCTGCAGTGCAACAGTTAGTTTTGGGGAAAGATCCAAACCAATTGGAAAAACTGGCTGCTAACGTCGCCAGGACTGGGACGCTGATGAAATATAGTCGCGATGCCGAAAGAGAAGCTGACGCGTACGCTGTCCAGAGAATGTACGATGACGGCATTGACCCGGAAGGCGTAGCGACGTTCTTTGAAACGCTGCGCAAATTACAAAAAAGACAACCCGGTCAACTTGAACGTTTTTTTTCAACGCACCCACCGACTGATGAACGGATTCAAAATGTGCGTTCACAAATTGCTCGTCGACCGCGCAAGCCCAATCTCCGGCGAGATTCTCTACGCTTTCACGAGATCAAAAAGAGACTTCCCCCTCCGAAACTGCAGAAATAGACTTCCCTCTGTTTAAGAAGGTGGACAATGAAAAGAGGAAACAGCCGGGGAGATTCAGAAGGAAACCACTTCGTACGTTCTTTGAACATGGCGATTGAATTAACAATCACGTTTGACACTTTACGTCTACGCAACACTTACACGCCCTACTTTCCACACACGATGTATTACGAACTGCAATAGACAAGGGTGAAATATGCCAACACCGGGGTTTGTACATTTACATAATCATAGTGAGTACAGTCTGCTTGATGGTGCGTGTCGAATCGCAGGCATGATTGACTGGGCTTATCAAACGAGTACACCTGCAATCGCTCTGACCGATCATGGCAACATGTTTGGCGCATGGGAATTCTACAAGAAGGCAAAAGACAAGGGTGTCAATCCAATTGTTGGGTGCGAGGTCTATGTTGCTCCTGAGAGTCGACACGAGCGCGGGAAAGAGCAAGGCAGTCCATATCACCTGACCCTGCTTGCAGAGAACGCGACAGGCTATCGAAACCTAATGAGGCTTGTTTCACTCGGCTATCTTGAAGGATTTTATTCAAAGCCGCGAATCGATATGGAAATCTTACGCGAATACCGTGAGGGCATCATCGCACTGACAGGCTGCATTCAGGGATATGTCCCAGCGCTTTTGGCATCTAACCAGCGCGAAACGGCGGAAAAGAATTTTCGGGTGCTGCAAGATGTTATTGGGCGCGACAACTTGTACGTCGAAGTTCAGAATCACGGTATTCCTGAAGAGAAACGTGCCTACCAGGTGATAATGCAACTCGCCCAAGAACATGGTCTGCCAATCGTTGGTACAAACGACTGCCACTATCTTGATAAGTCGGATCACAAGATGCATGATGTGCTATTGTGTATTCAGATGAAGCGCACGGTGAATGAAGAAAACCGCCTCCGCTTCCTTAACGAATTCTATTTTAAGAACACCGATGAGATGCACGTGGCGCTGAAAGATTTTCCGCCCGAAGCGATTACGAATACGCTTGAGATTGCTAAGCGATGCCAGCTTGAACTCGACTACGGGGAACACATCATGCCGAAATACGAAGTTCCCAACGGTTACACAGCAGATTCGTATCTTTCAGAGCTCTGCCATGACGCGCTCCGTGAAAAGTACGGTGAAATCTCGACAGAGATGAAAGCGCGACTCGACTATGAACTTGATGTGATCCAGAAGACAGGATACGCTGGCTATTTTCTGATTGTTTGGGATTATGCCAGCTTTGCACGAAAGCAGGGTATTCCCTTCATTGGCCGCGGATCGTCTGGTGGAAGTTTGGCGATGTACGCGCTTGGTGTTACAACGTACAATCCAATAGAATACGATTGCTTGTTCGAGCGATTCCTAAATCTTGAGCGCGTTAGCCTGCCTGATATTGACGTCGACTTCAGCGATGAACACCGGAAAATCGTAATTGATTACCTAACGGATAAGTACGGTGCAGAGTGCGTTGGACAGGTAGCAACATTTAGTACTTTCGCTGCAAAAGCTGCCGTTACTGATGTGGGACGTGCACTCGACATTGCGGTGTCAGATGTTCGCAGGGTTACGCAATTAATTCCAGCCATTCCTGGAGTCACGCTTAGCGAGTCATTGGAGGATGTGCCACGCTTGCGGGAGCTGGCTGACACCCCGGACAATCGCGATATGATGGAGGTCGCTAAATCGATTGAAGGTATGAAGCGGCATGTCTCCATCCACGCATGTGGAATTGTATTGGCAAACGGACCTCTCACTGAATACGTCCCACTTTTCAAGGACAAGAATGACCGTATTGCAACACAGTACAATCTCAAGATGCTTGAAGATGTTGGCATGGTCAAATTCGACTTGCTCGGTCTGCGAACCTTAAGTGAAGTTTTCCACTGTCTCGCACAGATTAAAGAGCGCCACGGTGTTGAACTTGCGCTTGAAGAGATTCCACTCGATGACGAAAAAACATATCAGTTAATCAGCCATGGCCTCGTCGCGGGACTCTTTCAGTTAGAAACCTCGCCGGGCATGCGCCGCCTCATCATGCAGATTAAACCCAACAACTTTGAGGATTTCATACCCATTTCTGCACTTTACCGCCCCGGACCCCTTGACAGCGGTATGATGGATCAATACATCCGTCGAAAACTTAAGGTTGAGAAGGTGACCTCTCTTCACCCGACATTGGAAAATGCGCTAAAGAATACTTACGGCGTTTGTATCTACCAGGAACAGGTGATGCAAATTGCACGGGATATGGCTGGGTTTACGCTTGGCGAGGCCGCCGTTCTCTGCGATGCAATGAGCAAAAAGAAAATGGATGTCGTCAAAATGCAACGCGCAAAATTCATTGATGGTGCTGTAAATAGTGGTATCAAAGCGGAAAAGGCGGAGGAAATTTTTGACTATCTCGAACCGTTCGGTCGATACGCCTTTAACCGTGCACACACAGTCGCTTATTCGATTATGTCTTATCAGACAGCCTATCTCAAAACTCACTATCCCCGTGAATTTATGGCGTCAATGATGAGTGGCGAATCCGGTTCCAGCGATAAGATTGTGAAGTACATCGCTGAATGCCGGGAGTTGTCGGAATTTCTCAATATAAAGATGGAAGTGCTTCCACCCGACGTGAACAGCAGCAGTTGGGATTTCACTGTTGACGGAAAGGATATCCGCTTTGGGTTGGTTGCGGTCAAGAATGTCAACGAAGGTGCGATTGAAACGATAGTGAAAACTCGAGAAAGGGATGGTTCATTCACATCACTACAAGATTTCTGTGAGCGCGTCAATACGAAGTCGGCAAGCAAACGGGTTATTGAAAGCCTGATAATGGCAGGGGCATTCGATTCATTTGAAGGACATAGAGCAAAACACTTGGCAAACTTGGAGCAAGTGATGAGAGTGGCTCAGAGTACGCAAGTAGACCGAGAGAAGGGACAAATGAATCTTTTTGGCGCTGTTGACCAAGAAATACCAGTTACCCAACTTGTGCTTGATGATGTACCTAAGTGGCCATATAATGAATTACTAAAAAACGAGAAAGAGCAACTCGGCTTTTACCTCTCTGGGCATCCGTTGGAGGCATATGATGACATCCTCAAATATTATACAACTGCGTCCGCACAAACCCTTGTTGAACACTCCAACGGCACAGAAGTATACGTCGCTGGCTTGATAGCTTCGGTACGTCTAACCAAAACTAAGAAGGGCGAGCCGATGGCGATAATGGTCATCGAAGATTTGGAAGGGGCCACGGATGTCGTTGTGTTTCCAGAAGCATACAAAGATTCCCAGTCGGCTATTGAACCAGGGAACATCGTGTGGATACGGGGCAATGTCGGCTCTGGAAGGCAGAGAAACAAACGAAATGACGATGAAATGGAAGAGGATGTGCGTCAGATTCAGGCTTCTGAAGTGCAGCCAATCAATGAAGTCGTCGAAAAAATGACATCTGCTGTTGAAGTCACCATCCCTGAGACAGATATCGATAATTCAGAGAAGATTGATGCGTTACAAAAACTCTGCTTACAGAATCGTGGCGATTGCGATCTTATTCTGCGTCTGATGAGCCCTAAGTACGGCGAGGTTATTGCGCAATGTAACGCTCGCTACAACATCTCTTATCAGCCCAAGCTAGTCTCACAAATCGAGGAACTTTTCGGCAACAATTGCGCTAAGCCCAGTAATCGTACCACACGTGTCAGAGAACAGCCGAAATATGGCAACTTTATCTGACTAAATTACAACCATTAAAAAATTCCGAACTGATAATTGCCCAATTCGAGATTACTCTTACTCAAGACAATGTATGTGATGAGTGATAGATGATATACCTTGAAGGTATCCCAGATGATCGAAAAAAAACGCGTAATCGGTGAACTCTCGGATCTCGTCGGAGCGGTGAACGTCCTCACTGATTCAACTGCGCTTTCCGTCTATGAGTGCGATGGAGCAACGCTGTTTAAAGCGTCTCCAGATGTCGTTGTTTTTGCGGACTCGAAAGAACAAGTCTCAACGATTGTAAAGCTAGCCAACAGGTACCGTGTGCCTTTTATTGCGCGGGGCGGCGGTACCGGTTTGAGTGGAGGTATGCTTGCTGTCAACGGTGGTATAATCATAGCTCTAAATCGAATGGACCGCATTCTCGAGATTGACCTACGAAATCAACGCGCTGTGGTTGAACCTGGTGTTGTTAATCTGCTGCTTACCCAGGCGGTTGAGGATCGAGGCTACCATTACGCTCCGGATCCATCCAGCCAAAAAGCGTGTACCATCGGTGGGAACATCGCAGAAAATTCAGGCGGTCCTCATACCCTGAAATATGGCGTCACCACGGACCACGTATTAGGTCTAGAAGTTGTACTGCCCGACGGGGAAATTGTCGAATTTGGAGGCTATGTTGAAGAAACTCCGGGTTACGATCTCCGCGGGCTTATGATAGGCTGTGAAGGGACGTTTGGCATCGTCACAAAGGCGATTGTGCGGCTCTTGCGCAAACCTCAAGCCTATCAAACGTTGATGGGAGTATTTGAAACCATTGATGATGCATCGAGCGCGGTCTCTAGGATTATCGGCGCGGGTATGCTCCCCGCTGCCCTAGAAATGATGGATAGTTTGGTAATCAAAACGGTTGAGGAAGCCTTTAATTGGGGTTTCCCGCTTGATGCCGGCGCAGTTCTCATCGTTGAATTGGACGGAATCAAAGCGGGTATGCAGCATCAAGCCGAGCAAATTACTGAAATCTTCAATTCCCACAATTGCCGTGATGTCCACCATGCAAAAGATGAAACAGACCGGCAGAACATCTGGAAATCACGTAAGAGTGCTTTCGGATCGTTCGGCCGGCTTGCACCAAGCTATATCACACAAGACGGCGTCGTGCCTCGCACGCAGCTTCCCAAAATTCTCCGCCGCGTCGCAGAAATCTCTGAAAAATACACTATTCCTATCGCGAATGTTTTTCATGCAGGCGACGGAAATATCCATCCGGTCGTCCTGTTCGATGAACGCGATCCGGATCAGTGTAAACGGGCAGATGCGGTGAATATGGAGATTCTAGCAGCTTGTGCTGAAGTGGGCGGCACAATCACAGGAGAACACGGCATCGGAGTTGAAAAGATGCATTACATGCCGCTGATTTATAGTCCGGAGGATCTCGCAGTGATGACTACGGTTAGAGATATCTTTAATCCATCAGGACTGTGCAATCCCGGCAAGATTTTCCCAACTGCCGAGTCGTATGCGAAGCTCGGATTGGAAAACCCGACCGTATAAAGTGAAACACTGAAACAGAGCTTGCTCAAGAGGTGACTTCTTCATAATTAACCACTCTCCACACAGATAATCGTCAAATTGGACAGCTTTGATGAAGAAAGGAGAGAAGAAGAGGGATTGCCTCTTTTCAACCGTTAACCTCAAAATGACAGAACCAATCACAAACCAGTTGCGTAGCGATCTGAGTCAAATCGTTGATGAAGTGGGTATGCTTCCCAAGGACCAGCTTGATCGGTATGCCGTTGATGACGTTCTACCCAAAGCTGTGGTTTTACCCACTTCAATCCGTGAAATTCAAGATGTATTAACTTATGCTGCTAATAACAAGCTATCTGTTGTCCCCGCGGGCAGCGGCACAAAGCTGGGAATTGGGAATCCGCCTGAAAGGGTCGATCTGATCGTTTCGACCTTAAGGCTTAAGGACGTACTCGAATACGAGCCGGCTGATTTGACTGTCACGGTGCAAGCTGGGGTTCGGCTCGCCGACCTTCAGGCGAAACTAGCTGAAAATGGACAATGCTTGCCGCTTGATCCGCCTTACCCCACTCATGCAACAGTTGGCGGTATTGCCGCGGCAAATTCTAGTGGTCCATCATGCCTGTGTTATGGCACCTCGCGAAATCGTGTGCTTGGTATGCGAGTTGTCCAGTCGAACGGAACTGTTGTGAAAAGCGGTGGAAAAGTTGTCAAAAATGTTGCAGGTTACGATCTGAATAAGCTGTACCTTGGGTCGTTGGGCACCTTAGGTATTATCACGGAACTCACGTTCAAGCTGGACCCGTTGCCAGAGGTTGAACGTACAATTCTAGTAACCTTTGGGAATATTGCGCAAGCTTCAAGTTTGGGGATGGAGATAGCGAATTCTCAACTTTTGCCAATTTTTCTGAATCTGATCGTGGGAGGTGTGCCATCGGTTGAAATCGCTGTGCCCTGCCTTATGATTGGACTAGATGGACACCCCGAGACTGTGGATTGGCAGATTAACCAAGTACAATCAATAGCGAAGCAATATGGCGCAACAGGTGTGGAAGTTTATGATGGTGTACGTCAGCGAGATCTCCGGACATCAATATCTGCTTTTCCCGAAAGGGAACCTCAAATGGTTATTTGTAAGGCTAATCTCCAAATGACAGACACCGAAGAATTCATTAGGGCTGCGCTCTCTCAAAGCCATGACTTGCACGACTTGCGGGCCATGGGACTCATAGGTAATGGGGTTGTTTATATTGCCTTTTCCGTACCCCCAAACGATACAGCTCTAACGACATCCGCCACAAATGTGATTGCTAGGTTGCGCGATAAGGTACATGGTGTCGGGGGCAACCTGATTGTCGAATCAGCTCCAACGGCGATTAAGCATCAGATTGACATTTGGGGCCCAATCGGCGGCAGCCTAAAATTAATGCAACAGATTAAAGCGAGGCTCGATCCACTCAATCTATTGAATCCGGGACGCTTCGTCTCCGGAATTTAGCAAATTGACAGATCCGATTAGGGATATCCCTTTTTTTGCTCAGAAGCACATTCACCGCTTACGCCTCACGCTTCAGCGCTGCAACATGTATGTCACCGAGCAAGTTTTAAATCAACTCGAACAGAAGTATGGAGTACCACAGATCCTTCGCACCGCCTACGCGATGAATCAGCAGTCGTTTGAACTACTGCAGTGGAGTATGAGAGATGGAAGGGCTCACGATGTAACACCCTTTATTTTCAAAGGGGATAAAATCGCTGTTATCCGAAAACCAAGCTATCCTCCTGGTGTTTACCGTCCACCTAGTGGTGGTATTGAGCCGGGGGAGGACTTTGAAACTGGGGTACTGCGTGAAGCGTACGAAGAGACGGGTTTAGAAATACAACTTCAGAAATATCTCCTTAAGGTGTATGTTGACTTTTCATTTGAGGATACAGTTGTTTTCTGGACATCTCACGTGTTTACCGCTCAAGCAGTCGGTGGTCACCTACGGCCAGTGGATACAAAAGAGATTGCTGACGCTCGCTGGGCAACCCTTAAAGAGTTAAAAACCGATCTCTTGATGAGCCTGCAAAATGCCGAAGCGTCTGGATTGAGATACCGTGCAGAATTACAAGCTGCGGCTCTACAACAAATTGCTAGAGGAAGATGACACGAGGTTTAGAAACAGACGGTGGGATTTTACGGATTGATAGTGAATTCAGAAATTAAAAAAACAGCCGTTTTACCCGGTTGCCTTCACAGGGAATCTTCGCGATAGGCATGACTAAGGTTTTGCTCACACAGTGCACTGGTTTGTGTTATCCCTCCACTAAAGGAGATTTTAACGATGATTAGAAAGTCGATTTCCACCCTCGGATTGTCCTTACTCTTTATTTCTTTATACATCGGTATGCCTATCACCCCTTGGGCACAACTCTCAAGCCTCGGACTGCCGCAGGAGAAACCCGAAACAACTAAAATTGTCACAGTGCATGATGTATTGTCGGTGGATAAGGTGCAGCCTGGCAGTATGTTCCTCATTGGTATTGTGATGAAGTTTGCGAAAGGGTGGCACGCGAATGCGAATCCTTCCGGAGGGGACTACTTGATACCGACCGAAGCTATCCTCCCCGACATAACGGATGTGACCTTCAAAGAAATTGTATATCCAAAGGGCGATTTATTGAAGATTGCATCCCTTGGTGAAGATCCCGTGCCCGTCTACCATAATGAAGTAACAATCGGTATTCAGGCAACTTTGAGTGAAACTGCCCAACTCGGTAAGAAAACACTGTCGTTTCAATTGAAATACCAGGCGTGTAGTGACGAAACCTGCCTGTTACCAAAGACAATCACGGTGGATGTGCCAATTGAGGTTGTAGGGCTGAACGAGTCAATCCAACCAATTAACAATGAAATCTTTGCCGGTGTAAATTTCGGCAATTTGGCTAACCGCGCGATTACAACGAGTGAGACCGGGAAGTTGTCTCAAGCGTTATCGAAAGGTCTTTTCTGGGCATTTCTCTTAGTGTTTGGAGGCGGAATTCTCACAAGCCTTACACCGTGTGTTTACCCACTAATTCCAATTACCGTTTCGGTCTTTGGGGCAGGTGAATCTACAAATCGCTTCAGATCCTTTCTTTTGTCTGTAACTTATGTGCTAGGTATTGCGCTAACCTATGCAATCCTGGGTATGGCTGTTGCCCAAACCGGGGCAGTTTTTGGGGAAATTATGGCGGACGCAAGAGTGATAATTCCTGTTTGTGCAGTCTTGATTGCGCTTGGACTTTCAATGATTGGCCTGTACGAGATTCGTCTGCCTCACGCAGTACAAAACAAGCTAAATCGTGTCGGTGGCGTCGGATTTGCCGGGGCATTTGGAATGGGCACCGTTGCAGGAATAATCGCTGCGCCTTGCACAGGACCTGCATTGGGCGCAGTTCTCGCTTACATTGCCACAACAAGCGACATTTTTCTTGGATTCTGGCTAATGCTCACCTATGCCCTCGGTATGGGGTTGTTGTTCATCGTGATCGGTACGTTTTCAGGCGTCATTCTACCGCGATCCGGCGTCTGGATGTATGTACTGGAGAACATATTTGGCGTTGCGATTATAACGGTGGCATTGTATTTTCTCAAAGATGTCATCGAACCGTTGCGAACTTTCCTACGACATTCTTGGGAGTTTTTCGCCATTGCCGGGGTGTTAGTGCTGCTCGGCGTACTGCTAGGAAACTTTAGGCAGCGGTTCAAAGATCTGTCCCGTTGGGTGCGGTTTCGTAAGGCTTTTGGAATTTTGTTCGCGGTTATTGGATTGTACATGATAATTGGCGGCTTGACAACAGTGGAAAGTGATTTAGACTGGGTTATCAGTGAAGCGAAAGGGATAGAGATTGCGCAAAGAGAAGGTAAACCTGTCATGCTCGATTTCTACGCAACATGGTGCGCTGCTTGCAACGAACTGGACCACAAAACCTATTCCAATCCCACCGTGCAATCGAAACTATCGCAATTTGTAAATATCAAGCTGGACTTCACTAGAAATTCAGATGAAGTTGAGCGGCTGAAGAAAAAATACAGCATTGTTGGCTTGCCTGTTGTGATTTTCTATGACTCTAAAGGCAATGAGTTACATCAAAAACGGATTGAAAAATTTGTTGATTCTAAAGAATTCTTGACACTTGTGGAGGATATTCAGTAAAAGATATGAAGCGAGTGAAGCATGAAGTTTCAGTTTTTCGTTTCACTGATGAAAGGAAATTTTTATGCGCAAGTGGTTACTCTACCTCGAAGCAATGGTTGTGCTCTTATTTATCGTCCTAATGTTCCTGTATACAAAGGGCGCTGGTACCGAGGCAATCTCACCATCTCTAACGCAGGCACAAGCGTTCATCAAACAAGGCGACGCTGACTTCGCCAGACAGGATTTAGTGAGAGCGCTGGTTGCCTACTGGCGAGCAATTCAATCCGTCGAAATGTCAAAGCAGGAATGGTCAGATCGGACAGATCGATTGGACAAGAGCTTGCTTCATGCTCACTTGCGGGTCGCTGAAATTTACTTTCACAGCAACTGGAATGAAGATTCAGAAGCGCATCTTGAGCACGTAGCGAAAATTCAACCAGATCACTTTGGTGTACATCTGCTCCGCGGAAAGTTGCTGTTCGGGTATGGTGAAAAGGCTGCGGCAACAGAAGAATTTCTTCATGTGCTCGAAAAAGACTCAACTCATCCAGAAGCATGTTATACCTTAGGGTTATTATATCAAGGCGCAAAACATTACAAGGAAGCCATTTACTACCACAAGCAGGCTATCAAAAACGACCCCGCATTAGTCCAATTGCCGTTTGAACCGGCGCCAATCGGTTTGCTCGCCCGATTGCAGCTTTCACGAACCTATAGGCGAATCGTCCAAGATTTCGAGTATGTTGACCGCGACCTGACAGCCGCGGAACTTACCGAAATTGGAGAGTTGACGGATAATGCAATTGCGATTCTTGAGGAAGTTGTGGCAATCCGGCCGAACTTTACTGAGGCGAAAGAAGACCTTATCAATTTGCTCTACGATCAGGCACAAGGCCTTGAGCGTGGCGTGGGAGATGTCCGTTTCTACGACGAAGCGCTCAAGGTCTATGAACACATTGTGGATCTTGATCCAAGCCGAATTGATGCATGGCAGAAAATGGGAGAGATAAATCATGCCTTCCGCCAGGACCCAGAAGCCGCCCTTAGAGCCTACCAGAAAGCACACCAGCTTTATCCGGATCCGAGTGTTCTTGCAGCGATTAAGAGTCTTGAAGAAGACTTACAAAACCTAGTGCCTAAGTAAGATTCGAAGATTTAATGTGTGAAACAAACCCACTCTTCTTTTTCCTCGCTTCCCCCTATTGTCCCTTACTATACAATTAAAAACTGTCAGTTCTACATAAGATCTCAGGAGTTTATGCGTCGTCAATTCGGCACAGATAGCCAAGCCAGACCTAGATTTTAAGCGATTGGTAGCCGGTTGCCGCCGGGCGAGAAGCGGTAGGCTTTAAGCCTGCTCACCCGTTCGTTTCGCCACTCTGTAGCAGAAGGCTTTTGTGGTTGACAGGGTATCAACAGAATGATATAATGCCGTTACGGGTAACTACAGAAGAGGGCTTTAGCAAATACGAACAAGAGGGAAGCTGTTTAACATGAGAATGGAAGAAAATGCTTCAGTGGTTTAGGGAATATTCCAGGGTAATAGATGCGCCGATGAGCACCATTATTAAAGACTAGCTGCGCAATATTTGGTGCGAAGAAATCTGCGTACAACATACGGTACAAGAAGAAGCGGGCTCACACAAGCGTTGATTTCAGGACTTCCTGCAGCAGATAGTAGAATTCGTCCCCGAGAGACAGTAGGTCTGCCGCGACGCAGATTTGCCTACTTGACAGATCGAGAGACATACGCAAAACATGACTGATGACTTTCTCAAGATTCGAAATATTACAATCTTGGGCGCCGGTTTGATTGGTGGATCGATCGGATTAGCCCTGAAAGCTAAGGGTTTCCGAGGCAAAATCATCGGGCTGGGAAGGCGAATGAGCACGCTCGAAGTTGCTCTCGAACGCGGTGCGATTGACCATGGTACAACGGACTTTGCAGCAGCAATTCGTGACACTGATCTCGTTGTCATTGGTATCCCTGTAGATCGCGTAACATCCACAGTGAAGCGTGTCTCAAAGTGCGCCGAGAGCATTAGATCTGACTCAGCATCTTTGTTTATCACCGATGTCGGTGGCGTCAAAGGACAGATTGTTAAAGAAGTCAATAGTTTCCTGAAAGCTCAAAAACGTAAGAACTTGCGATTTGTTGGATCGCATCCAATGGCAGGCTCTGAAAAAACTGGAGTTGCTTCTGCTCGTGCAGATCTTTTCAAAGAGGCAAAGTGCATTGTGACGCCAACTGAAGATACCGACTCGCAGGCGTTAGCATGCGTTATTGAGCTTTGGAAGTTCGTTGGGGCAAAAGTTCATCTGCTTGATCCAGATCAGCATGACCTTCTTATCGCAGGCGCAAGCCATCTTCCACACCTGATTGCTTCCATTTTGACAAATACGGTGGGACGGATTGAGGCTGATTCCGTAAAGGCATTGGACTTCGCTGCGAATGGCTTCCGCGATACCACACGAATTGCCTCCGGTTCACCGGAGATTTGGAGAGGTATTTTTTTGCAGAACACTCCTGCACTACAACCGATGATTGATGCCGTGATTGAGAATCTTTCCCAATTTAAATCTTTACTTGAGGATCGAAACGTAAACGAAATTGAGCGCATCCTGAAAGCCTCAAAAAGCATAAGGGACTCGTGGGAGGGATGACTAATAGACGCTTGACGATTGCTATAGACGGACCTGCCGGTTCAGGCAAGAGCACGGTCACTCAATGCGTCGCCGAGAAGTTGGACTGTCTCTACCTTGATTCCGGTGCGATGTACCGTGCAGTAACTCTACAATTCATTCGCACGGGTGTATCTCCGACAAATATTCCAGGGTTGATTCGGCTAGTGCAGACGTGTCAAATCGACTTCGCTGATAACGGAAAGATTACGTTGCTCAATGGCGAAGATGTCTCAGATGCAATCCGAACGCCGGAGATTAACAGTGTGGTCTCAGACATTTCAAGGGTCCCTGAACTGCGAAATGAAATTGTCAAGCAGCAGCGCCGGATAGGCGAAAATAGTGCGATCATTGCCGAAGGTCGCGATGTCACGACAGTTGTGTTTCCGAACGCGGATCACAAATTTTATCTAACTGCCTCAGTCGAAGAACGGGCAAGGCGACGGTTCACAGAACTGAAAGCCAAAGGGGTTGATTGCACGCTAGAGGGGATTCAAGAGGAAATCTGCGCCCGGGATGCTAAGGATTGCTCTCGTGAACATAGCCCCCTACGAACAGCCGAAGATGCTATCGTTGTCAACACAACCGATATGACAATCAATCAAGTCGTTGATTTTGTTATAGAACAGATTCGAGGTCTATAATGCAACGGCGGAAATACAGCTTTCGGACACATCAGCCTGTTTATCGTCGGACGCACCGGATTACCTCCTTTTTCTTTAACGCCCTAGGAAAGCTTGAATCCTACGGCAGTGAAAATGTTCCTCCGCATGGCGGTGTTCTTTTGGTGTCGAACCATGTGAGTCTCCCCGATCCTGTCATCATCGGAACCGCTGTAAACCGAGAACTCCATTTCATGGCTAGGCACAATTTGTTTCGGGTTCCAGGCCTGCGTTGGCTGATCGCCGCGCTCAACGCCTACCCCGTGCATCGAGGTAAAGCTGATCGAACCGCTCTCAAGCACACGCTATCCCTCTTGAAAACGGGCAACGCCGTTCTCATCTTTCCCGAAGGCACACGCGGTGCCGGTGGCGTCTTGGGCAAGGCTCTCGGCGGGGCGAGTTTCATCGTTTATCGCGCCAATGTTCCTACTATTCCCGTCTTTCTCAAGGGGGCAGAACAGATGATGCCCCGCAATGCGAAATGGTTGAGACCGGCGAAACTCAACGTGACCTTTGGTCCTCCCATAGATTTTACAGGGATTCTTAAAATTGCAGACAAACGAGAAGCGCATCGACGTATAGGCGAACAAATCATGCAATCTATCTCGAATCTACGAGACATACAGACACACCAGCAGAAAGGCGTACTATCACCAACCAAGCCCCAATATGATTGCGGTACTAATTGACGACTAAAAATATGTCACTCTACGTTTCACATGTCAGAACAAAACTTCTCCGATGTCATGCAGCCCCTGCGGTGCTGCTACAACCCATCTTGCCGCACGAATTGCACCTCTGGCAAACGCTTCTGGCGTCTGTGCTCGATGCACAATCTCAATTCGCTCACCCACACCAGCGAAAAGTACTGTGTGATCGCCAGCGATATCGCCACCGCGAATGGCGTGTATCCCAATCTCCTTTTCTGGACGTTTCCCCACAATCCCATGCCTACCGTAAACTCCCACATCGGGAAGACTTCTGTCAAGGGCGACAGCGAGGGTTTCGGCTATGCGGAGCGCGGTCCCGCTTGGAGCGTCCACCTTTTGGTTATGGTGAGTTTCAATGACCTCAACATCGTAGTCAGTACCGAGTGCTTTTGCAACTAGTTGAATCGCCTGTAACATTACGTTGACGCCAACACTCATATTCGGCGCCATCACGCACCGAATTTTGGTCGTGAGTTCATGCACCTCGGCGAGTTCTTTATCGGTAAATCCAGTTGTTCCAATCACCATCGCTCGGTTTGCTTCAATGACAGTTCGGAGGTTTTCAATGGTCGCTTCCGGTTTCGAAAATTCAATGACAACATCGCTGCCTTTGACAATTTCAGAAAGGTTGCTACTCACGGGAACACCAAGCGATCTTACCCCCGTAATCTCGCCAGCATCCTCACCAACTTGGGGGTGCGTGGCGTATTCAACCGCGCCAACGAGTTGCATATCCTCTTGGCGGGTAACACCTTGTGTAATCAGTTTGCCCATTCGTCCACAAACACCATCAACAATGACGCGAATCATTTTTGTTCTTCCTTTTTCAGAGGTAATAAGGTGTCAATTCGATCTGTTTTTCCGAATTCTCGAAGCGATGAGTATATACTATTTTGTGTTTGATAGCAATAAAAAAGCAGGGCTAAAATATAGCCCCGCTTATAGCTGGAGTAACAGTCGAGGGAGGTGCGACTTTCTAGAAAGTCGCACCTCCCTCGACCATTCCGCTAAATAACAGAATGATCACCCCCTTTCGCTTTATGAGATGGTGATAGCATATCATACCCTTAACGATTTGTCAACAGAAAATCCATTCCTCTACCCGGCGCCCAGTTTTTTTCTTGAAACTTTAGAGGCTATCTTGAAACAAAGAGACAAAGTACATTGTGACCGAGGTGAGTCTGCTGAAAACTCTCACGAGATTTGTTAAATAGTTTGGACATCTAATCAGACTAGACTCAAGAAGAAGACGAAGGAGACACAACTTGAGGAAGTACACTGCAGCATTGATAGCCTTGATTGGTGTCATTGCCTATTTCGGGTGTGTTCAAGATACCAAGCAGCTCCATTGGAAATACATCGAATCAGGGACAGATGCTCACTTATACGGAGTACATTTCTTTGATACTAGACATGGATGGGCAGTTGGCACTGACAGTGTAGTTTTGGCCACAACGGATGGCGGCTTGACGTGGACAATACAATCGCCCAGGAACGCAATCTCCAAGTCAGTAATCAACAAGGTGCATTTTTCGACCTTGACCCACGGTTGGCTTATCAATACGATGGGACAAATTCATTACACCGCAAGCGGCGGCAAATCGTGGACAAGACAAGGAAATTCCGCGCAAAATGGATTGTTGGACCTTTACTTTGTGAGTCCAGTAGAAGGTTGGGTGGTCGGGGGAAGCGGCGCGATTCTCCACACGAATAATGGCGGTCGCCGGTGGGAAAAACAACAGTCACCCGCTGCTACACACGCATGGGCGGTGAATTTTGTTGACAATCAGAATGGCTGGATTGTTGGAGAGCAAGGTAACATTTCTCATACCCGCGACGGCGGAGCATACTGGCATGAACAACAGAGCAATTCGGAAGAGTCACTGCTCAATGTCTATTTCACCGATCTGCAGAACGGGTGGATTGTTGGCGTTAACGGTTTGATTTTGCACACAACCGATGGTGGCACAACCTGGGCGAAACAGAAGAGTAATACAAAGAAAACTTTGCGTGGTGTCGCATTTCAGAAAGCACGAATAGGCTGGGCAATCGGCGAAGATGGGTTGATTTTACACACGACTGATGGCGGACATAATTGGGCGGTACAATCGAGCACAGCCAAGCAAAACCTTCTGGACATTTGCATCTATAAAAATCGAGGTTGGATTGTGGGAGCGAATGGCACCATCTTACGATTGAGTGAGTAAGCGAATCTTTGAAAGGTTCTGAAGAACAGATGACGATTTTTCGCCGCTGTGTGTTTGTGTCTTCACTCGACGCTTTGGCTGGCTTTAACGGATTTCTCTCTATCTTTGGGGATTGCCCCAAATTGTGCGATTCCGGTGCTGAAAGTTGTCTAAAATGTGCAGAAAAGACGTGGCACAAACATCCTTTCGTCGGGGTATTTCTATTCGCTTCTGCTTAAGTCATGCTGCTATTGTTCCGAGCTTATTCCACAATCCCCACTGGAGAATCGGGCAGAGATTCTATTCATAGCATGGGAGTTGCTAGCTGTCCTTCTGTGCCAAAATCACAGTCGTGGCGCCAAATAAAGTGTCGAAGTCTCAGCCTATCAGGAGATATAAGATAACAAAAGTAGTGCTGCTTTTTAGGAGGCAAAATATGCGTTCAAGATTGTTAAGTATTTTCACTCTCATCCTCTGGGTTTTAATGATTGTTAGTTGCTCCGAAGATCTCACCGACAAGGAAACAGACCCTGATGATGGCAAAATGACAAATGGTGATGCGCCGAAGGATGACAACACGACGGAGCTCAGGGACGTCGACGACGATGCGTCCTTGCCGCTTGCTCCCGATTTTACGTTAGCAAGTACCGAGCTTGAAGAAGTTAGCCTCACGGACTATGAAGGTAAAGTCGTTCTTCTGGATTTCTGGGCAACATGGTGTAAACCGTGTGAAGAGGAGATTCCCATTTTCATCGAACTCTATGACCAATATCGCGCACGTGGATTTGAGATGCTCGGTATTTCTCTGGATGACGAGGGGCTCAAGGTAATCGAACCCTTCATTGAGAGACTGGGCGTCAACTATACGATACTACTGGCAGAGCCCGAAATCGTCGAGAAATATAAACTGACTGCGATACCTTCTGCGTACCTCATCAACCGAAAAGGGAGAATCGTGCAAGTTTTCGATGGTGCGCAGGGAGAAAAAGCAATTTATGAGAAAGCTCTGCAAGAATTATTGTGACCAACAGACTAAACCCTCGCTGATTACATCGGGGCAATGACCAATCAAAAAAGCTTCGAATCGGAGTCAAGCGCGTCGTTTCCCTATGCTGTCTGATAGCGCGGTAAAGACCACCGAAGCCTATAACGTGGTCGATCCCTTGCGTAAGTTAGCCTGCACGCCAAGCGACCTAAACCATCAACAGGCGGGAGTCATTTGGTGCAAATTCCTCAATATTCGGGGTGGCAATTGTGTTCCTACGTCCACCCTTCTTGATGAGTTGAGAAAATTCTAACTGCCCGATGTAATGGAGCGCCAGGAGGAACCAGGAGAATATGAGAAAGTCACTTGACCTATGAAAAAGATAAAATCAAGCGGTTCAATTCTTGAACAGATAATTGAAGATTGCCATCAGGTTTCACGTGAAAGAGTCGCCGAACCACAGCCAGCCGCTTTGACAACACAGCGGGTGAATCGGCGTCGCTTTTTTAGCCAGTCAGCAAAAGGGGTGATTGGTGCTGGACTCGCGCTAGGGACACTCGCCCAGGGAAATAAGCTTACCTTCGCGCAAGCAGTTCAACCGCCATTGGGTGAGGCGACTATCCAGGATTTAACTCCTGTGGTCGAAGTTATCGGCGACAAAGTGTGGGACGGTGACGTGCTCAATGGGCAGATTGTCGGTGAAATGCTTAGTCGTGCAATGATTAAGTTGACTGGGTTGGATTCCGTGAAAGAGGCGTGGCGAGAGTTTGTGTTGCCCCACGACATCATCGGCATTAAGATTAATCCTATCGGTGGAAAAAAGCTCTGCACGCATCGGATTCTCGTCGATACAATTGTCGATCAACTTTACGAAGCGGGCGTTCTCAGGGATCAGGTCATCATCTGGGATCGATTCGAGGCGCACCTAATCAACGCAGGCTACAAAATCAACTTGAGTAACCAAGGCGTGCGTTGTCTTGCGTCAGATAGTGACGGCGTTGGGTATGACGACGAAACTTTCTACGAAACTGAAAAGGATGTTGAAGTGCGACGTGAGGATGGAAGCACCGCATCCAGGTACACGAAGATACTTACTGACAAGGTTACAGCAATCATCAACGTCCCCATACTGAAACACCATGCGATTACAGGGATTAGCGGCTGCTTGAAAAACCTTGCGTTTGGAAGTGTTGATAATACTTTACGATTCCACTCAAACCCGCTAAACTGTGACCCTGCGATTGGAGACATTTTTGCCCACCCTGTCATCAATGACAAGGTCGTGTTGAACATCGCCGATGGATTGCTTGCTGCATTTGATGGAGGACCGGTCTACGATCCAAACGGAGTATGGAAATATGGAGGATTACTAGTAAGCCCCGATCCAGTCGCAGTAGATCAGATTGCGCTGGAAACGATTAACGAAAAACGCCAAGAGGCAGGGTTGAAACCTGCTCAATCAGCGAAATACATTCGATCATCATGGCGTTTGGGACTCGGCACGAACAACCTTGATGAAGTGAATTACCAGCAGATGAAGTTATGAACGTAAAGTTTCACGCATCGCGAAAATCGTAATTTCAAGGAGGTTACTCTCATGCGAATATATTTGTTAAATTGCTTTGTTATAGTTGTATTCTTGGCATCAATCAATTTTTCAGGATGTGTTACCACCTTCACACCGACTGGACAGTTTCAGGTCGGTTTGTCGTCACCGGCAAATGAAACTGCTGAAGTACTCGCAGATTTCGAAGCTAGTGAGGAGGCAACTGTTGCTGGGGATATCACTCAGAAATCAGGCAGCAGTTGCGCAGGTGGGGTCTGCACAATTTACTAATGACGGATATTCAGCTATCGGGAGACGTGCTTTGCGTGACCAGTAGCAACGGTGTTTTCTTGATTGCAGATGTTACTGACAATGAAACGCCCATAATCTTGTCTACAATCAATTTGTCGTCGCATCGACCAACTAGTTTTGCCATTGATGAAGGCTACGCCTGTGTAATGGGAGTGGCTTCCAGCTAAAACTCAATTGTCGTTTCCCAATAGAATTGTTCTCTCGCTATAGGCTAGTGGATTTGTAAATCGTAAATAAACGATTACCCCCGCGAGTTGAGAGGGGCGTATTAGTAACTGCAAACAAGTTTCTGTGCGACGCCTAAATTCAACTTGGTGGGAAAAGGATGGATCAATTGCAACAACTGTCTTTTCAAGCCCAATCTATACGCTTTATCTGGATTTGTATCTTTTCGCTTTTGTCAATCAGCGCCTCAATCTCATCCGCACAACTCCAACGGCAATTTGGTCAAGAACTGTTTGAGCAGGAAATAGAAGAAGCACCAGCCTTCGAATCTGAGCTAACAGCTGATTATCAACTTAGTAACACCTTCAATAATCATCTCGAATTTGGATTGAGCATTGATCCCAATACCAGCAGCCTTGCCGGACGTGAAAACCCGCAGCTTCAAGGCGTTGTCAATCAAGCCGGCGTTAACTTCCAAGGAACCCTACCGCTTGGAACCCATTTCGGGTTGAAATTCCAGTATTATCCGCAATTTGAGAACTATATCGGAGAAAACGGACAACTCAACGAATTCGATGCGTTTACAGATCTCTTTCTGACAGAACTCAGTTTTCGCCCGACCTCTCAACTTCCACTTCTGAGCCTATCACATCAGCTCCAGCGATTGGATCGTAAAGATGACACTTACGATAACATACAGCGCCAATTGAGTTTCCGATTCGGAAAGTTATTGGAATACAATCTCCGTATGCGCCGGTTCGATGATGAACTGACAAGGCGCGAGGATTTTCTTCTTGTTGGATCCACAAGCCATCAGGGTGTGGCGCGGATGCAGGTTGGTTTTTTGAAGCGTGTGTTGGCAAAGTTCGAGTATTCAATGGAACGTGAGAATTACAGAGATAATCTGAACAATCTAGTGCAATTTATAGCAGGGCTACAAGGAAATGAAACCCGAACCGATCTACGCCAGTTTGCATCCGCCAAACTAATTGAAATTTCAACGGCTCAGTTGGTATTGCAAGAAGAATTAAATCTGTTTCTCAACAATTCTGATGTCGGGTTCTACGACTATTCCAGCCTCCAAGTGGCGATGAGCGCATTCTACAAAATCGACAGCCATACTTGGGCTCGCCTGCGTCTGTCCCATCTAGGCATATATTTCAATGAACGTAAAGTACGCGGTGCCGGGCTCCTTCTTGATGAAAACGCCGAGAAACGGAAAGACAATCAGACCGGCTTAAATTTCCGGTTCAATTGGCAACTCCGCGACCACTTTACCCTACTCGCAGATTATCAACTTACCAAGAATAGTACCAACGAGACAGCCGAAATCTTCGACTTTCTGGACTACATCAACAA
Source organism: Candidatus Poribacteria bacterium (assembly GCA_965198175.1). Taxonomy (GTDB): domain Bacteria; phylum Poribacteria; class WGA-4E; order WGA-4E; family PCPOR2b; genus JAPPKS01. Next base: position 2,287,965 of record OZ240245.1, on the reverse strand, counting down.
CATCGCTTCATTAACATTCCAGGCAACTTATTAATGCAACGAACGATGTGATTGATTCAAGAACACTGACTTAGAGATTGATCTTCCATGTAATCTTGCGATCAGAAAGAAGCGGGGCAAAATGGATCTAATTGCAGCCTCCCTTTCCCGTATCCAGTAAGGTAGAATAGTCGATTTATATGAAAATACGCACCCTTAGTTGTTGCTTTGCACCGCCCGATCTAGAAGGATTATCGTAGAGCCTTCCATCTCCAGGTTGGAGCTTGCGAATACGTGAGTTGTATCTTTTCCCCCGGCTCCAAGATAATTGTCTGTCCGGGGAAAAAGCCCGCTGAAATAGTTTGATTAATCGGCGCCCGCGCCGGTGGTTCTGAAAGTTGAGGTCGATTCAGATTGTCTGCGAGGCTAAGGTTCCGTGGGTAAGTCTGAGCAGGGCTCTCGGCATCTGTCAACGTCCAACTCGAAATTGCGCCAGCCGTGAGAATGATGATTTGCGCAGTATATGGGGTAGTGTTCACAGCGAATTCCCCCGACGCCGGAACCGGCGGAGTGGAAACATCGAAACCGACAGGCCAATTGGGTACGATTCGATTCGTGGGTACGGTTGCTCTGTTTGTGATGCCATTCGGAAGGTTGAAAGCATGGATCGTGTTATCCCTAGATTCCGGCTCAAAAATAATGTCTTGCCCCGAAGACCTTTTGCCATAAAATGACAAATTCAGCACATTTCGTTGAGCGAATATATCTGCCCCGACAGCATTCTCTGGGACAAAATCTTCAGCAGTTAGGTATCTCTTTGTATCGGGATCCAGATATGCCCCTCTCGGCGCATGGAAAGACATCTCAAACGTATTGTTTACAATCTTCTTGGATCCAGGGTCGCCCAACCGAAGGCCCGTGCAATTCGCATGGGCGTGGTACTGATTTCCATACATTACTTGTATATGATTATTGCTAATCCATTGCCCCGATCCTCCGGCATCGGTGACATAGACCCCCTGCTTCCGTGTATTTGTTTCTTCAGCGAAGACCTTACTATTTATTATGAGTCCTTCCGAAGAATCTATCACAATTCCGGTCCCCTGAGAACAGACGGCAGAGAAGTCAAATATGCTGGCGGTAATGGCAACAAAATCGTCAGGACCTGGTGTCTCCGGTTTGATTCGGACTGTGGCGCCATCAGAGGCGCAAGTAAGAAGACCAAGCTTGTACCTGCAATTCATCTGGCTGTCAATATGTATCGCATCCCCGGTAGTTTTCCGGTAGCCTAAAAGATAATTTCCGCCATCCATTCGGAAATCCTGACTCCAGGGAATCCGCAATGTCTCATCAAGCGTATACACGTTGTGCGGGTTGCCTTCGCCGCCGTGCATACCACCCCTGCCCCCAAAAACGTAGACATCCCTACAGTTCTCATGTGCGTAATCTATCGCTTCTTGGAACCCACTCGTTTTGGTTCCCGGTGTATTCGGTCCAAAATCGCCGCCATCATCAGGCCCTTCCAGCGTAACATAAACATACGGTTTGCGTCTTTCGGTCATCGGATAATCTCCTCTTATCAATTATAGTTAGCATAACACTTAAACGACATGCTGAAAAAACTCACGGAAGCAGAGCTAAGACTGGAGGCTTGCTTCAGCAATGGCTAGCAACTCCTGCTCTGTCAGCTCAAGATTCACTTCCTCTAGGTAAGGCTGTCGCGTCCGGTACGGGGTTTTTGCGTAAACCTCAAGGACATTGTCGTCGGGATCGTAGAAATAGATAGCGATGGAAATGCCGTGGCTGACGACGTTTCGGAAACGCACACCATTTTGCTTGAGATGTTGGTAAAACTGTTTCAGCGTGGCAAGATCTTCCACGATGAAGGAAATCTGCTGGATGACCTTTGCCCCCGGTGGCGTATCCCTGCCTGGACAAAGAGCGACTTCATGGTGCTCCTCCTCAGGCTGCGCACTAAGGAAAATGAGCTGACCTTCGGGATCTTCATCGGTGACGGTGAGACCGAGCATGCGGGTATAAAAGTCCTTAGATCTCTGTAGATCGCTGCAATAAATCCCAACGTGCCCCAATTGCTTGACCGACAACATATCTTTCTCTCCTGTTCTGAAACTCAATTAGTCACATTGAGTTACAATCTAAATGCTCACTTGAGATTTCTCGATACTCTTGCCAATTTTCCGCGTTACTACGGTCAGGGGATACGATTGTGTCAAACTGGACAATCTGTTATCATTATCTGTTGATAGATGTCCACAGCCGTCAAAACTTGCTCACAGGCTATCCACTCAACGGCGGCGTGTGCCTGATTAATGCTGCCAGGACCGAAGACAATCGCAGGAACGCCGACAGCGGTAAATTTGCTGGCATCGGTGCCATAGGGTACACCCGTGATTGCCGCGGTGCCTTGCACGGCGCGACAAGCATCGGTAGCGACTTGTACAATGGTCGCGTCCTCAGGTGTCTCCATGGCTCCATCCAGCAAGAACGGCTCTTCCAAAAACGCATCTAACTCTGAGTCAGCCGCCTGAGCGCGGAATAACAGTTCGCGGAACTCCTCCAGCGCTGCCTCCGGTGTCTTACCGGGGATGACACGTCGGTCAACCTCAATGACGCATCGGTCTGGAACGAAGTTGAACTGCGTCCCGCCAGCAATTACGCCGATATTTACTGTTGGACTGCCGACTAGGGGATGAGTGCTTGCTTCGTACGTCGGTACAATTTCGTTCTCAATAGCGGAAATAATCCGCGCCATTTTGGATATGGCGTTGATGCCGAGGTGCGGCTTAGAGCTGTGCGCAGCGATCCCCTTGACCACGATTCGAAAACGCGCAATTCCCTTGTGTGCACGGATGACAGCCAGTTCAGTCGGTTCCGCGATGATCGCCGCGTCTGCCTTGATGGTTGCTGCGAGGTGCAGCGCCCCACGAAAGCGATATTCTTCATCCACGGCGCCCGCATACTTGATAGTGCACGGTGGCTTGACACCCGCTACTTTCAAACGTTTCATCGCGTGCATCATCGCCGCGCCACCGGCTTTCGTGTCAGAAGCACCGCGCCCATAGAGCAGTCCGTCACGGATGTGTGGCTCGAATGGGGGGATTGTCATGATGTCGGCGCTAGCCGTGTCCATGTGACATTCAAACAATAACACACGGTCAGCGGTTTCGCCCTCAAGCGTGGCGACAATGTTACTGCGCCCAGGTAGGATTTCATGTGTTTCATAGGGGATGCCAACGGCGCCAAAAAACTCAGCGATATATTCCACCATACCGACCTCACCACGACTGCCGCCGGGCAAATCGGGGTTAACGCTTTCAATCGCCACAACATCTTGCAGGGTCGCCAGGACTTCGTTTCCACTACGGGTCCACGATTGGCTCATCAGCCACTCCTTCCGTTGTACGTCCCAAAATCTTAAACAAAACGACGTTCACAAATCCTATCCTCAAATAGTTTCCACAACGAATTCACCAGATTTCCAACAAAAAATCTATTCTAGCAGATTCACTCCCATAGATCAAGACAAAAGGAACGCGGAGCACACAATGATTTCACTTTCTAGTTGCGCGTTTTTCATTGTCGTGGTATTCTTTTTTGACCCATGTTGAGGGTTAGTGAGGCTACCAGTCGTGAAATGAACTGATGAGAGATTGATGCCAAATCCACGGATACAAATATAACGTGAGGGGCTCTTTTTGTGAATACTCCGGAAAGTGGTGCACAAAGCCACGAACGATCGCCCAAATCCTCTCAGCCATATTGGTATGGGCTACAAGCGTATCGCCCAACAATAATGGAATTGTCGAATATCTTTGGCGACCCCTACAGTCGATGTTGAGTTTCCGCCTACTCGTGCTCAAGATGTCTGTGGCTTAATTCACATCTTCAATGTCGCTTCGAAATCCGGTCTACATGTTCAAGTACAATGTCTTCAGGGGCAAGTTTGATAAAAAGCCATGCACCAGGAACCAAAATCAGGAAAATTCCGACAAGCAGATCGTCGCCTCGTCCAATCGGAAGAAAATCAGGAATTGCATCAAAGGGGAGATGGAAGTAAGCAACCGACAGAACGACAGCTAGCATAACAAATACTACGAAAATCGCCTTACGATGAATCGGAACGCGCGAGTCCCAAAACAGTCGCCACGTAAGTTTCATGAAATTCGGAAGGTGATAGATAAAGCGTAAAAAGCGAAACGTCTTGGGCGTTTTTCCACCGAAAAAAGGCGATCTCATAAAGGCACCATGCCATTGCAGAAAGGGTTAAAACAAACGAATTATACCAAAATTCCGATACGTAAGCAATAAAAATCAGCTTTTCGACTCGGTATTATACTCCTAAGGACGATACTACGCAGAAATGCAGAAATCTTTCTGAGCCTTGCTTTCCTGGATTAAGGATGACGATATGCTGAAGCGCAGGAGAATGTCAAACTTTCACTGCATGAACGACGCATCAGTTTTTCGACCAAACGCAGATTAAGCGAACTGCGACTCGCTCTTCTCCACATAATGCATCGCTTGAGGTGTTGCAACCATCTGATAACAAGAGGTCAATTCGTTAATGGTGAGTCCGAAAACCGTTGCCTTGCGTCCTGAAAGCGATTCACAGGGTTCGGTTTCTGCAACACATAAGCGTTCCACCCAATTGCTTAGTTCGTACGGACGAGTTCGAAACCGTCAAAGGTACAAATCTCGGAGTGGACGCTCACACCGTCCTTTAGCCCCAACGCTGTTGGCACAGATCCGCGCAGAAGGTTACGGACGTTCCTACGTACAGAAGCAGATTCGGAAGAAGACCCAGATGGTTTTCGCACGCTATGGCGAAACAGTTGAAGGCATTATCATTCGTCGGTTGACTTATGCTTTCGATGTTCTATCGGAAGGACAGGTCCGACGCATTGAGAAAATCAGCATAAAATATATGTATAGGCGCAATCAGGCATCACAGATTATAATGCATATTGGTTTCGATGAAGCACTGAGGTCTCGAAAACTAGCCGCGATTGTCCCGCGATTCGAACGATACGAAGTTGAAAACCATCTTCTAACGCGATGCTGCAAAGAAAACATTTCAGTTACTTCGACGCTACATGGAGGCGAGATTATCACGGGTCTTGTCGATTGGTTCAGCCAATATGAGATTAAAGTAAATATAACCAATAGAAACGGGGTTGTAATATTCCGTCATGGGCTGCATAATTTTCGGGTCAACCCCTAATAGCCCTTCAAATTTGCATTGATGCCTCCAGCCGGGTGGCTCCGGATGGTTTCAATAACCCTTCGGATTCCAATCCATACTCATTGAACTAATCTACATTCATTCCAAAAGAGAACGAAGATTTTGCACGACGGAAACAGGGCAAAGTGATTCAAGGAGGGTCGTATGAACTTAAGTGGAAAGGTTGCTATTGTAACTGGTGCAGGACAGGGGATTGGACGGGCGATAGCACTTCGCTTCGCACGGGCTGGAGCAGATGTTGTCCTAGTGGATATTGACCTGGTGAGCATTCAGGAAGTCGCACAATCGGTTGAAACGTTGAAATGTCAAGCTCTCCCCATTCAGGCAGATGTTTCAAAGCGGGATCAGGTTCAAGACATGGTTCAACAGACGTTGAGCACTTTGAACCAGATTGATATTCTGATAAACAACGCAGGCATCGCTGGCAAAACTGCGCCGCTAACGCAGTTGGAGGAAACCGACTGGGATAGAGTCATCAATGTGAATTTAAAAGGCGTTTTCCTCTGTTGCAAGGCGGTCATCGATCACATGATTCAGCGACGGTACGGTAAGATTGTGAGTGTTGCCTCAATCGCTGGCAAAGAAGGAAATCCAACTCTCATCCCATACTCTGCATCCAAGGCAGGTGTCATCTGCCTGACCAAAGCACTCGCTAAGGAAGTAACGGCGCACAATATACGCGTCAATTGTGTTTCACCGGCGGTTATTGAAACGAGCATCCTCAATCAGGTAAGTCAATCGACAATTGATTATATGGTCAGCAAAATTCCGTTGGGGCGGGTAGGCAAACCGGAGGAGGTTGCGGCTGTTGTTCATTTCTTAGCGTCAGACGATGCCAGCTTCGTAACCGGGCAGTGTTACGATGTGAGCGGTGGCAGAGCAACGTATTGAATCCATTGTGATGAAATAATCTGTAGTCCATAATCAATACCCCAACAATCCCAGAGTTTAACCCTATGTTTTCTAATCACAGATTTCGGAATGATGAGTTAGCCGTTTATTGTAAACAGGGTTAATCTGCCGCATTACCCGTTTCTGAATGGAGGTGGTTTTTGACTTACCTACCGAACATAACAGATTGCAATTGTTGATCGGAAAACAACATGACATCAGAAGATACAATATTCGCCATTATCGGCGCAGAGATCTATACCCCTTCCTATCAGTCTAAAGGCAACATCTTCGTACAGGGTGACAAGATTGAATCAATTCGCACCGAACCGTTGGCTCCATCGGAGCACCAATCAGTGACTACAATTGACGCAACTGGTTGCAGTGTGATTCCTGGCTTAATTGATGCGCAAGTTCACGGAGGTGGTGGCGCCGACACTCTCATCAGTAACACGGAAGATTTGGAAAAAGCCGCTCGTGCACACGCTGCACACGGTGTCACTTCGTTGGTATTGACAATCCCATCGGCAGGCATGGAGCGAATCAACCGTTCGCTAGAAGCGGTTGGATACCTAGTTGATAATCCGGTTGAGAGCGGTTCGCGAATTCTAGGATCTTATGTCGAGGGCAAATTTGGAAGTCACGTAAAGTCAGGTGCTCAAAATACTGAATACATTAGCCCTCCGAATTTTGAAGATTTCCACACCATGTGGGCAGCTTCAGATGGGACCATCAAAATTATAGCCATTGCTCCCGAAAATGATGAAGGGCTCAAATTCACCAAGCATCTAGCAACCTACAGCGAAGAAACCTACAATAACATCACCGTCGCGATGGGGCATACCAACGCAACGTATGACCAAGCCACGGCAGCTATAGATGCAGGCATTACACGGGCGACACACACCTATAACGGCATGAGTGGCATGCACCAACGCAATCTCGGCGCTGTCGAAGCAATCTACTCCCATCCGAAGATTCATGCAGAGCTTATCGTTGATGAACAACACGTCAAGCCGATTTGGGCACAAACCCTCATTATGTGGAAAGGGATTCAAGGTGTAGGACTCATCACGGATTGTACTGCATTGGCGGGAGTTTCTAAGGAGGAGTGGATGGAATACACCGTTTATGAATCCGACCTTGATGCGTACAGGCTTAAGTGGGGAATTTTATCCGCCACCTCAAATCTAAACTATTACATCAAAAACGGAGCAATCTGGATAAATCTGAGGGAAGCAGACGCAAGACTTTATGGTGGGATGATTACGCTAATGGAGGGCTTGCGCAACGTCGTCAGTTGGGGATATACACTCGAAGAGGCAGTGACCATGGCGAGCCTCACCCCAGCGAAGAGTCTCGGTGTGGACAAGCAGAAGGGATCCATTGCGCCAGGCAAAGATGCAGACCTTGTCATTCTAGATACTGATTTGAAGCCCAAAGCGGTGATGATTGAAGGCAAGTTTATCAAAAATGAATTGCCCGTTTAGGCGATTGAAATGAAATTTGGTGTCCTCTTAGGGTCTACACGGGAATGTGTCTTTTATCGCGCCACTCAACTTGTACCGCGCATATAGGAAGACCTACCTCCGCACAGCGAAGTTTTTCATAGTACCTACCTTGCTGTAAGCAACGCCCCGCTATATTACAGATGCTTCATTTTACGGGAGAGGATCTACCTCCCGATAAGAGCAGTCAAGAAGCTCGACTGGGTGCATCACTTTCATCGGCAAGTTATGTTTTTGAACACCGAGTTGGAGTTGCAAGACACACCCCGGATTGCCCGTAGCGATGACTTCAGCATCCACTTCGGCGATATGCGCCATTTTGCGTTCTAGTATCTGCGCCGACATTTCCGGTTGGGTGATGTTGTAGATACCCGCGCCGCCACAGCACCATTCCGATTCGCGGAGTTCGATAAGATTCAGTCCCGGAATCGATTGAAGAACTTTGCGAGGCTGGAGCCAATTTCTCTGTCCATGCACGAGATGGCACGGTTCATCGTATGTCACGCGACGCTTAATTTCACCTTGCGGCGGCTTCATTTCAATCTCAGCGAGAAACTCACTGATATCTTTCATCTTCGCACTGAACGCTTTGGATTTTTCGGCATACACGGGGTCGTTTTCTAACAAGCTCACGTATTCTTTGAGTGTAGCACCACACCCTGCTGCGTTGATGATAATCGCGTCTAAGTCGTCAACATTAAACGCATCAATATTTTGTCGTGCGAGGTCCATACCGACATCGCGGACACCATTATGTACATGCAGCGCACCACAGCATGTTTGCTGAGATGGTGTGATGACGTCACAGCCATTTTCGATTAAGACGCGGACAGTTGCCAGGTTCGTCTCCGTAAAAACCTGATTCATGATGCAACCTGAAATAAATCCAACACGATATCTGGCCTTTCCCTTCGAAGGTGTAAATTCCTGAAGTTTGGATTTAAGGTACGGATCGGCAATGTTGGGCATTAACGACTCCGCCTCGCCTAATTTTCCCATGAGCTTGAGCAAACCTGACTTCCGAGCTAGCCAGCGCACACCTAGCCGTTGATACAACCATAGCACCCCGAAGATAAAATCCAACCGCTTCTTGTGCGGGAGAATCTCCTTGAAGGCGAAACGTCGCCAGAATTTTTGTTCGGCAGGGCGATTTGTATTCAGTTCGTAAATCGCGCGCGCTTCCTCCATAACTTCGCCAAAATGCACGCCAGAGGGACATGCTGTTTCACACGCACGGCAATCCAAGCACCGGTACATATACGTTGCCCAGTCATCGTTGAGCGGAACAGGATCTTCTGCCCTGAATGCAGCGCCCATCAGGTAGAGTCTACCACGCGGAGAATCGGTCTCTAAGCCTAGCTCTCGGTAGGTTGGACAAGTCGGCAGGCAAAGACCGCAGTGGGTACATGCATCCCATTTGTTCCAATTGAAAATATCGGCGCCAATAATCGGTTTGGTTTGTCGATTGGATCGCGTTTGTTGCTGTAGCACTGTTTTTCCTAATCGTTTAATGCAGCAGTCAAGAACGCCGCTATTCTGAACCTGACTGTTGTGTTGAAATCTGGAATCCTTCGTTCAAACTGCCGGATCTATAGCCCTGCAAATCTAAAGTGACGTACTGATAGCCAAGGGATTTGAATTTTTCATTAATCTGGGTTCGAATCTGTTTGGTCGCCGTGTGTTCAATGTCTTGGGGATCAAGCTCAATCCGCGCAAGTTTGTCATGATGACGCACACGGAATTGACGAATTCCCAAATCATACAGGAATTGCTCTGCCCGATCGATCCGGCGCAGATTTTCGCGCGTAATTTTTGTGCCGTAGGGAAATCGAGATGATAAACAGGCAAAGGCGGGCTTGTCCCAAATCGGTATGTCCCAACTTCTCAAGAGTTCCCGGATTTCTGCTTTTGTCAAATCCACATCAATCAGCGGTGCCTGAACGCCCATCTGTTTGGCTGCATCCATACCAGGTCGATAATCCCCAACGTCATCGGGGATTGCACCGTAGACAATCGTGCCAATCTGATATTTTTCGGCGATGGGGCGAAGCTTGTTAAACAGCTCGGTCTTGCAGAAATAGCAACGGTTCGTCGGATTATTTGTATACCCTTCCATCTCAAGTTCTTCGGTCTGTATCGTTTCAAAACGGATTCCAATCTGCTCGGCAATTTCCTGTGCCGCTTTCATCTCACGTTCAGGGTAGGAGTCAGAAATCGCTGTCACAGCAAGCGCGTTTCTCCCGAGCGCGCGGTGGGCAGCTTCAGCTAGGAGTGTGCTGTCAACACCACCTGAAAATGCTACGATAACCTTTCCGTAGGATTTTAAGCGTTCAAGAAGAAGATTCACCTTCTGATCGATTCCTGAAGATTTGGCTTCTTTCGGCATAGTCAATCCTCTTTTCACAACCCAGTTATATCGGGCGCGAAAACGTGAAAGGTTTTACTCAAAGTGTGATTCGTAAAACACGTTGCATCTCTTCACGCCTTCAGTATCCTTCTTACCTTCCTGTCCTAATTATTCTACGCATGTGAAAGGTGCTTAAGTTTCTGCCACTTTCCTCGGAGGAGCTGGCGCTTCAAGCCGCTGACGTGATCGATAAACAGCACGCCGTTGAGGTGATCAATTTCATGTTGTAAGACGCGGGCGAGTAAGCCTTCAGTCTTAACGGATATTGTTTCATCATCCAAATTCAGCGCCGTGACTACAGCCTCTGTCGCCCGTTTGACTTCGGCTGTAATATTGGGAACACTCAAGCAGCCTTCATCTTCAATCAATTCACCATTGAGGCTTTGCGTCTCGGGATTTATCATTACTAATGGTTTGCTGGATACATCATCTCGGTTCACGTCAATGACAATCAATCGCTTCAAAATCCCTACCTGTGGTGCAGCTAACCCCACGCCGTTTGGCACAGAATACATTGTTGCTAACATATCTTCTGCAATCTTCCGCTCAACGTCTGTTATTTTTGGAATGGGAAGCGCTTTTTGCCGTAATACAGGGTCTCCATAAAGCCGAATACGGAGTGGACCCTCATTATAGTAGTTAGGATAGTCACGATTTAGCGCTTCGGAAGACCTCTGTTTCGGCGATGATGCTGCTCTTTTTTTCCGTCCACGTTTTGCCATTGCTGGAAAAACTCTCTACCTTGATTGTCGGATTTCCGTTGAAACCATCAATAATCATATCACCTGGCGATAGGTTGGTCAAGCAAAAAACTGAAGCTGGCACGTTATCCTGAATAAGTGAATCAGAACGTGGACGTGTATGTCAATCCTACCCACGCGATCGAGACTGTCGTCCAACGTCGGCGATTAGGTTACTTCAAGTCTCACAACGGTTGATTCAACTAACGTCTAATTGCTTTAGCTCCACCTCTGCCCAACAGTCTAATTGTATTCTGGCGTATCTTCATTCGTTCAGCGATTCCGACCTTCAGCTTCGCAACAGTGACAAGATGAACTCGAAGGAGAACTTGGCTTGCTTGGAGAAGTAAACATAAAACAGAACTAAGTTAATTGTCAGAATTATGAATCCGGCGATTAGCTTCAGTCGATTTAAGCGCATAAAGATGCTCCGTGATTTCAATAAGATTCCCATCTCGAATAGCTGTCTGAATATCCAAAGTCTCATACCATTTTCCACCGGCGTAAGCTGGACCTGCGACAAACTGCGTGGGACCAACCGCATCGGGTTTGACCCACGCCATTAGCGTCAGATTGCGTGCAATTCGGAGATCTGATGATTTGCCGCAATCCACTACGTTGCCTGCACGGCCCGAAAACCGTACGCACCCATTTCCGTTGGGAACTGGCGCTCCTTCATCCGGAACTAACTCCACAACACCAACCAGTTTTCCATCGTGCCCCTTACCCGACAAGTCTCTAGTGCCTTTATCAAATCGGTAATAAGCTACTAAACCATTGGCGTTTGCTAACGTTCCTGATGATTCGACATGGACCGGTTCAGCTAGAGAAATCCCTTGTTTCATAGCCGTTCGAATCTCCTGTTGCGATAACACGCGATTGAATAATGCAGCTTCATCGACCAATCCTTTGAAAGGTTCACCCGGTGCGACATTGGAACGGTCACCAATCACAAAGTACGGATTTTCCTTGAATTCAATTTTTCCCCGGCGGTCCGTGTGCTTGGCAACGACCTCGCCATTCACGTAAGAAACAGCTGCCCGCCCACTGAACGTAAAAGCGAGGTGCGTCCATTCGTGAGCACGAATAACACCTGAATCGTATTCCCGATTCACCGATTGAATATTGAACCAAGTTGCCAACCTACCGTTACGAATCCCAATCTGATGACCGACATAGGGATATTCCCACACACCCCGCCCTCCTGATCCTGATGCATACAGATAGTGGATATTCTGAGATTTCATAAACTCTGCAACGTTGTCGATCGAATTGGGAAAATAGCGGAGGCGGCGGGATAGGTCGCTGTCGTATAGCGGGTAGATAACGTCATTTTTTCCCGCGTTATAGCCGATAACTTCACCTTTGGGAACACGGTTATGTATCTCTTGAAATAATCCTCCGCCGGACCACGGTATACTCCGGTCTGCAGCGGAGCGCTTTAGCGCCGGGGTTTCCATGAGATGCTTCAAGTCTTCTTTAGCAAAGACACCAACATTGAGGACTGCGACAAAATTGAACAGGCTACAGATCGTCGCAAGTATCGACAGGGACACCCATACCCATCGCGTTGTCAGATGCATCAGCGTTGCGCCGAAGGCAATCGCAAAGATAGGAGGGAAAAAATGAAGGAATCGTCCATGCCAATCATCAACGAATATCCATCCCAACAGCGACAGTAAGGAAAGAACGAAACAGAATATGAGCGAGCGTACCCTTCTGTCAAACAGTGCACCATAGATTACGGACGATATGCCACAGGCAAAACTAAACCAGCCCCACCCGGTGATGCGGTGTAGATCCGCGTAATATCGGAGCTGATCGAAAATTTTGAAAGTTACCAAGTTCCGTGTATTCGCCCACATGGAGTGGAAGCTAAAGGACGGCTGGGCTGATATGCCTGGGTTAGGTGGATTTCCCGTACCAAAGATTAAATGTCCGAAGAGCCGAAAGTCGGCTGGATAGAACGGGTTATCAAAGACGACGTAGTTGCGCACATACCAGTATAATGCCAAAACCCCACTTGCTAGGAGAAGACTGGAATAAAGCAAAAGCTGGCGTGCAGATAGAGTGCGGCTGGGACGCAGGGCATGGATGGCAACTTTGAACAACCGATGTTTGAACAACGCAAGGATGCCCAGGACAATTATGCCCGGCGCAATGAAAACCGTGTATGCCTTTGTGCCCACACCGAAAGCAAACGCCATCGCCAATAGTAGAAAACGACGATTCAAGGGAAAAGCCGCATTGTCTCCGTTCCGCAACAGGTCCACTAGAATCGCCGTCGAAAAAAGGTAAAACGCCGCCACGGCGAGGTCATTCTTGCACGAGGTCGCATGGATTGCCACCGAGGGCGTATAGGCAAAGAGTAACGCGACACCCGCTGCAAGATGGGTTCCCATGCCTAGCCCTCGACCTATGGCGAACACCGATATGACAGCAAGCAGGTAGCAGGCGACACACGCCAGTTGAATCAAGAGATCGTGATGCAGGAAGACAACGAACCAGGTCTCAAAAACTTCGAACGCGGCGGGCCAATTACTCCGAATCACTGGGGTAGAGATGGCGTGGATTCGTTCCTTCTGCACCCATTCGGCGACGTTGGGAAGATGGTAGGTCAACGTGTCGTGAACATAGGGAGGGATATACCACACATGGAATGCGATGCGCCCAAGTTGGAGGAGTGCCGCGGCAACGAGAAGCCCGCTGACAACGGTGAATCTCAAGCCCTTGAACTGATTAAAGAGCGTACCCAGCGTTGCGGCGTAACGCAACCGCCTCCGGTAGGCATGAACTGCCAACCCGCACAAGCCGATGAGGCTTACGAGAGTCATCACCGTCGGTTTCAGAATCCCAAAGACGCCGAAGAGAAATGTGAACAGCGTGGCATTGAAGATCCATAGGAAACCAAATATTGGCAGGTCAAGATGAGTGGTTTTCGTCCGGAGGGGTCGATAGAGGAAACCTGTTAATCCGAGAATAAACAGATTACTGATGCCCATCATTGCCAGCCGTAGTAACATCTAGTTCGCCCCGTGTTTTAAGTGTGTTATAGTCACTGCGACTAAGAAATAGACATCAGCGTTCTCTCTTGCGGCAATAAAAAAATAAATACGGGTTATGGGCTTTTGAACTAAGCAAGGCTATAGGAAAACTATCGCCCTCTCTGCTCAGTCGGTTAATCGCTCCTTTTGCAGTCGTTTGATCTATTAGCTCAGTTTACCCCAAATCAAGGGCATCTGAATGTGTGTAATTATCAATGTAAATAGTAACATGAGCCTTTAACTTATTTTGTGAGCAATTGGCACATCCAAAAAAGCGCGCGAAGTACCGGAAAGCTAAATAGGGTGCGGGTTCTTGGCGTCGATTATTCTGAAGTCCCAGCGGAAATAAGTTGAGAATGCTCATTTTCAATACAAGCCTATAGTTACTGAAGTAATACTTTCAGTCCGCTATTCATCGCGGCATAAGTTGAGACTAGTAACGTTTGCGAATGCGGTCAATCCCTTCCTTAATATATTTCTCCTCAGCAAGACGTTCAACCTCAGCTTTTTGTACTTCGAGAAGACCTATAACCACTTTAAGTTCATTCTTCATACGCTGGTCTTCAACCAACCCGTAATACACGGCGAGTTTAGCCAGATAGGGATCAAACCAATCCGACCAAACCTCACCCTTCCGTATACATTCCTTCAGAAAGTCATCACATTCTTTAATAAGTCTGCGAGCTTCCATCTCCATAGGCACATCTCCTCCAGCCGTATTGGCTGTCTCCTTGATCCAATCGTTAGACTGGACGGTTAGGGTTAGTTGCTCCAAGAGATTCAAACCTGAGTCCATTTCGGCGGTTTCTCAGGATAACCTTTATGGGTTCGGGTTTAAGATTATCGTCAACCTGGAGACGCACCCAACGTTCTACGTTCTCATCAAATTTAGCAAACACGTTAGTAGCATGTCGGTCAGGATACATAAAGAATCCTTCCGCCATTAACATCACCCAGCTATTGGGACTTTCAGTCCGCTTTTCATCGCGGTATAGGTTGTTACCATCGCCTCGTCGTCGGACTCTTCGTGCTGTTCGACTTTCAGTCCGCTTTTCATCGCGGTATAGGTTGTTACGTCCCCGTCAGGGTCTTCAAATAGCGTCAAGAAACCTTTCAGTCCGCTTTTCATCGCGGTATAGGTTGTTACACCCTGCAATTCACGCTGGTTAGTGATTATGCGAACCTTTCAGTCCGCTTTTCATCGCGGTATAGGTTGTTACGATGAAGGTGAAAGCCTGTTGTCGGAAATAATTTACTTTCAGTCCGCTTTTCATCGCGGTATGGAATGTTACTATCTCTCTTACCTCAATCTTATCTAACATTTCATCTTTCAGTCCGCTTTTCATCGCGGTATGGAATGTTACGAACACCATAAGGGGTATTATGAAAAACATTTTAGCAGCTTTCAGTCCGCTTTTCATCGCGGTATGGAATGTTACTATCTCTCTTACCTCAATCTTATCTAACATTTCATCTTTCAGTCCGCTTTTCATCGCGGTATGGAATGTTACTCACCAAAGGTCTCCCCAGTACTATCAATTTTGCTGAGCTTTCAGTCCGCTTTTCATCGCGGTATGGAATGTTACTCTAACACGCCATGCACATTTAGCCTCTCTGTTTATCTTTCAGTCCGCTTTTCATCGCGGTATGGAATGTTACTGAACCGACACAGATTACCGTGGGCGGCGGATCAACAGCTTTCAGTCCGCTTTTCATCGCGGTATGGAATGTTACACTCACAGACTACAATGCGGCGCATATTACCCAGAACTTTCAGTCCGCTTTTCATCGCGGTATGGAATGTTACGACTTATGGGGCGGGATAAAAGATTCTTTTACAAGTTCTTTCAGTCCGCTTTTCATCGCGGTATAGGTTGTTACATTTTAGTCTCAGAAGAATGGCGTTTTCCATACATTCTTTCAGTCCGCTTTTCATCGCGGTATAGGTTGTTACCTTTCTGTTAATGCTTCTATGAGATGCTCATCTTCAGCTTTCAGTCCGCTTTTCATCGCGGTATAGGTTGTTACGAATAATCGCGTTCGGGTTCTGTTTAGACAATTCGACTTTCAGTCCGCTTTTCATCGCGGTATAGGTTGTTACTCATCGGTATAAAAGCTAAAGACGCAAAATATCGTCTTTCAGTCCGCTTTTCATCGCGGTATGGAATGTTACTGCAAGACCGCTTGAGGATTGGGGCTGGAGGCTGACTTTCAGTCCGCTTTTCATCGCGGTATGGAATGTTACCATTGGGGCTTGTCCTTTCAGGGTTTGGACGTTGCGTCTTTCAGTCCGCTTTTCATCGCGGTATGGAATGTTACGCCGCATGGCAAGCAAAACAGCCCCACGTTACAGCACTTTCAGTCCGCTTTTCATCGCGGTATGGAATGTTACAACAGTTTATCACGCATATATGAAGCTTTAAAGGACTTTCAGTCCGCTTTTCATCGCGGTATGGAATGTTACTTATTATGATTGACGATTGGTATCTAAAACATGAACTTTCAGTCCGCTTTTCATCGCGGTATGGAATGTTACACTTGACCGAAAAAAGAGGATTGACGAAGCGGAGTACACTTTCAGTCCGCTTTTCATCGCGGTATGGAATGTTACTTTGCCTTCCATTCACAGGCTATCCAGCGAATTGATCTTTCAGTCCGCTTTTCATCGCGGTATGGAATGTTACTGTCGAAGCCAACCTCGTACCGGCTGAGGATTTCGTCTTTCAGTCCGCTTTTCATCGCGGTATGGAATGTTACGCTATGCAAGTGTGGCGAACCGCTCGACGACGAAGACTTTCAGTCCGCTTTTCATCGCGGTATGGAATGTTACTTTGACACAATCCACTATGGCGCAGGCGCGTCGGGTGCCTTTCAGTCCGCTTTTCATCGCGGTATGGAATGTTACCAAGTCTAGGATTATCGTTTGCTTTGGCTTTTTACCTCTTTCAGTCCGCTTTTCATCGCGGTATGGAATGTTACCGACCTCGCGTAGAGAATCGTAGATCGGACAAACGTAGTAGGAATCTACGTTTGTGTGTTACTTCTACTATCATGGCATAAACTCCTTATTGTGTCAATGGAAAACTGTTTATGTGCGACGGGTTCAGTCGTCGTCGGTATTTAGGAGGTTCTTATTCGCATTTTCGAAAATGTTCAGTTTTGCCCTGTATGCCAGTATATCGTGTGAAACGTATTACCAGCCTGTCGAAAATCGGGCTTAGATCGACCTAATATGCCGCTATAATGCCCATGCAAATGCGCCAATCCTACCTAAAAGAATCCACTGATCTGCGCTGGGTCTGGATCTCACGCTGCGATTGACTTTTCGCAAATTGACCCCGTTTTTCCGCAGAAAACCGATTTGCGAAACCTTCACAACACATCGGCGCAGTATCGGCGAAATTCACACTCAACGCATTTTCCGCGCTGCGGCGTCGGCGGGGGCATTCGCTCCTGTGTGAGTATATCGCGTATGTGCTGTATGGCGTCAAGGGTTTTGCGTCGTAGTGTATCTGAAATCGGTACGGCTGTGATTCGACTTGTGGGTATCCGATAAATGAATCCTTGCGAAACTGTCTTGTTGAAACACTCCTCCACCATCATCGCATACGCGGTCAACTGGTATTTTGCGTTGAGGTTGAGGCGTTGGGTTGTGGCCTTGAACTCGACCGGAAATGCTTCGGCTTCCGTCTCAATAAGGAGGTCTAATACGCCTGTTAGTCCAAGAGATTCCGCATGCAGTGTGAGATGAAAGGTTCGGCTGCCTTCGTCAAGTCCATAGCGAGAGAGGAGGCGACGCCGCTCCAACACGGTGAGCACCTCGTGTTCAATCGCGCCGAGTTGCATCGGATGCGTGACGGGGCGGTGGACGGGTGTGAAATAGGTGTGGTAGACTACCCTTTGACAGTAGAAATATTGCTTGATGTCACTTACACGCAGTTTCATTTTCCATCCTCTTCGATGACAGTTCGTTTGTCAAAGTCTTTTGCGCAAACGCTGAGGACTTCGATTTTCCCTTCCGCTTTTCCGAGTTGCGCTGCCAGTTTTTCCTCCAACGCGCGCCGCCGCGTGGTGTTGATGTTGCCGAGGAACGCGCTGTATTGGATGCGTTTTAAGCCGTAATCGAGACAGATGTCCGCTATCTTTTTGCGGATACGGTCTTTTACGATGTCGTAGATGACGTAGGTGTGCATCACAATTTTTGAAAATTTCGGGTTGTCACGATTCGGAAATCGCTCCTACCACACGTAGGTGAACATAGTATGGAGAAACCGAGTCTTGGGAGAACACTCGGTTTCACAATATCGGTTAGTTACCATGCGGCGATGAAGGGCTGGTAATCACGTTCGCGGCGTAAGAACATCGCCAGATGGCGGGCTTGGAGTTGGATGATGTTGCACAGTTTCTGCTCTTTCCGCTCGAACCGTTGTGTTTCTTGAAGTCGCCCTAGCACGCGATCGGCAATTGCACGGCGCGTGTCCCGACTTAGACGGCGTTGCGACGTAAATTCGGCTGTCGTATCGGATTTTGAGGTTTGGTGCGCAGCTTTGGCAGCGCCGCTATCGGGTTCTTCCCACTCTACGTTGAATCGTTTGTTTATCATGGCAAACACAACTCTGTCCACGACAGTTTGGCGGAACTCCTCAATGAAGTCCAACACTAACGAGGGTTTACCGGGACGATCGACGTGCAGGAATCCCGCAAACGGCTCAAGCCCCGCGAGTGAAAGCGCACTCCAGACCTGCGAGTAGAGTATCCCGTAACCGTAGTTGAGCAGCGCGTTGACATCGTCGACGGCGCCTTGATGGTTTCGGGTGGTGAAGCGTCCGGCAGGCAACAACCGCTGGACGCACTCCCAGTAGAGGGCGCCGGCGCGTCCTTCGAGGTTAAGCAGTGTGGTCCGTGCGGCGTCAATCGGCGGTTCGCCTGCTGGCGCAGCGATTGAGGATTGAACATGGTGAATTTCATCAATGAGTCCCTCAATCTTTGTGAGCCGCTCGATCAGTTCGGCGTATTTTTTGGGCGCCTGTTTCTTGCGGTATTTACCGAAATAGCGGACGAGGTTTACTTGGTTCTTCAGCTTACCCCCAGCGAACCGTTTGCCGATTTCTAATCCGCGCTCATCGTGGTAGGCAGCGAGTTGTTCGCGCCGCGATATCACAGTTGCGGTCAGGGATGGGCTGTTGAGTTTCGCATACGGTACGCCGTTGAAGCTGAGAAACGAGATTTCGATGCCGCGTTCGGTACACGCCTCAATCAGGTCTGAAGACACACTGACACCGCGCGAGGCGATGACAATCTGGTCGAGGTCCATCAGTGCGTGTTCTTCTTTCCCACGCTCTTTGTCTCGGTATCGGACGCTGACGCGCTCGGAATGCTTGCCGAGGTATGTTCCGAAATCGGAGATTATGAGTTCGTTCATTTTTCTTTTTCCTTACCTACAAAAGTGCGTGGTACGTAAAGGCATAGGTACAAAAACATCTGCCACGACACGATTAGTGATTACATAGGAATCCGCTCCGAGGGGCTAGCGTACATTTTTTGACATTTGTATATACACATTGTATACTATATGTGTATTCGCCGCATCATTTCAGCAAGGAGGACAAACCACAGTGAAAGAAACACATTCCACGGAGCTTTCTCTTAATAACCTACCGAAGGACACACAAACCGAATGGGAGCGCGTCAAAAATATGACCGAGTCCGAAATTGAAGCAGGATCGGCATCCGACCCGGACGCCCAACCGACGGATGCGGCATTCTGGAAAGATGCCGAGGTTGTGATACCGCAACCTAAACACGCCATATCTCTGCGTGTCGATAGCGACGTGCTCAAATGGTTCAAGTCCCAGGGCAGAGGGTATCAAACCCGCATGAACGCCGTGTTGCGGGCGTATATGGAAGTGCATCAATAGGATTCGGATTGACGTTAAACCCACATTTTGCGTTTTCTAAACAAAGGATATAATCTTAAGATGTCCAATACAACCACAGCAAAAGAAACAGAAAGCAAGGTAGAGAGCATCATACCCATCTTATATGTCAAGAACTTCGCTGCGAGCATTGACTATTATGTAAACGTCCTCGGCTTCACAAAGGATTGGGACTGGGGCGATCCACCCGCCTTTGGAAGTGTATCGCGCGATGACTTCTCCATCATGCTAAGCGAAGGTTGGGGGGGTCACCCCGGAACCTGGATCTGGATTGGCGTCGAAGATGCCGAAGCATTTTATGACGAATACAAAGCGAGCGGTGCGACGATTCGAGAAACGCCAACGAACTATCCGTGGGCATACGAGCTGAGAGTCGAGGATCTAGATGGTCACGTTCTACGAATCGCATCTGCACCGAAAGCAGATGAACTCGACAGCCATTAAAATATTTGAGATTTTGCGCATATGCACAGCGTGAATCACGGCATTTTTATTTTCACCGAATTGGAAAGAATCCGCGCACTCCACTGAGTGCCATCTTCCAATTCGCACACCGGTTTGAATCGGAAGTCAATGACGTAATTTCCAGTCCGTGAAAATCCAAGTGTGCCAACGAATGAATACGACTCGTTTGGCGGAATGGCCACCTTCTTGACCGTATCAACCAAAAACGTAGTTTCGTGAAAATTGGTCCACTGATTCCCATTTATCACAATTATGGGACGGTCGGGAACTAATACATCCTTTCCCTTTTGATGTTTACAATGCAGCATCACTTTCTCAGTCGAAAGATTGTGAATTGACACTTTGAATTTTAGGTCTTCCTTTGGATGGTAAGTCTCATTTAGCGGCGAAACGCGAATTCGGATGGGAGCATCCTCTAAAATCACCCGAAATTGACTTTCTAACTCCCCCACCGTCCCTATAATATTATGACCTGGGGCTGGAAAATCGTTTGCATAAATGCGGGTATTCCGTGAATATTCCTTGACTATCCGGTTCAATACCGTTATCGCACCTTCAATGTCACCGCACTTCTGTTTAACTTGAATGAGCCGATAGAGCATCGTTGCGCCCGGATCATCGTTGCGCACATGGTAGGCGTCGTTTGAAGCATAGGTGCGTTGCGCGGTTTGATACGCCTTTTCCGCTTCGGCAAATTCACCTTTCTCTGTTTCAAGGATTCGTGCATATCGTGAGGTAAGTAACGGCGCGGTTTGATAAGTCCACCGTTTCTCTTCCAATGCTATTTGGCACATCTCAAAATGCTCAAAAAGGAAATAAATTAGTGCTTCATCGGCCAGAGCACGGACGGAAGCATTCTTGTGATTTAGGTAATCGAGTGTAATTGAAAAGAGTTCAGGCGGTGCATTCATTCCAAGCGAACGCAGCCCCCAACGGACAATGTCAAGGTTTGTATCGGTAAGTGCGCGATGGAGAAGTTGATCCCGCAATGCTTTTGTGAAGAATGACGTTTCGAGGTAATATGGTAACGCTTTAAGCGCAGTAAGCCTTACCTTCGGAGATTCATGGGTAGTTAACAAGAAAATCTGCTCCCAGATTTCTTCTGACACCTCAATTTCCTGAGACCTGCGGTGTACGCCGCAGATGAGGCATAATATCGTGGGAGGTGTTTCCGGGTCGGATAGGAGCGTCAGCAACACACGGGTCGATTGCGGAGTGTTTATCGTTGAAAGCCCGGAGATAGCATAAGCATATGCGGACGGACAATCATCTACGTCATCACGGTTTTCTAAGATTCCCTGCCAGAATGGGATAAGCCGCACGTTTTTCTGACGTGATAAGCTACCAAGAGCCAGATATCGGACCTTTTCATCGGACGCCGTTTTGGACAGATTCAACAACGCGACAAGTGTCAAATCATCGTGCTGTTGGCGTGCGAACGTAAACCAAGGGTCAGCGGGATAATGAATTAAACCTGGTTGCATCCTCGCCAGACCCGGCTCCATGAGTTTCAGGATTTCCGCTTCCTTTTCCGCTACGGCATGGGCACGGCAGATAGCAGAAAACACAGCAGCCAATACAATTGCGGTTATGACAAGGATAGTTTTCATGTGAACCTCCATGGGGTGTTGAAATCGGATTGTGTGCCTAGAAACCCCTCAAGAGCCTTTAGGTTACTCATATTTTGCGATTTGGAGGCAATGCCACTTTCGCGCTTGTAGGCGGTATCGGACACCGTGATAGATTTGTAGACCGAATTGGTAGAACTTAAGACTAGCTTAATTCTCACTAGTAGACGGAGTAGCCAAACGCTCGTAATCGCTAAAACTGCGACTCGATTTACGCAACCGGTAGGGAAGCATGGCAAGGAAGGTGCGCCGTTCCTTGCCAACATGAATATTCTTCCCACTGTAAATGTCGGCTTGCTCGAAAGTCATCTCATGATCGCAATCGTCCAAGTGCTGTAACTGACTTTGGATATGCCATGTATCTGCTTGTTCACGCAGAAGCGTAAACTCAGAGGGTAGTGTCTCAAGCGACTGTACCGGGGGAATTAATTGAACGAACCCACCACGTTTCCCTAAGTATGTGATGTGAGGCAGAAGCTTGTTCAACCGTTGTTCCTGTGAATCCGCTGACGAATCACCGTGAATTTCAAAAGCTAATTTCATGGCGCCAACGAAATGGACATACTCGCGGTAGCCGATGGTTCTGTCGAACCCCACTTTTTTTCGATTATGGGGTGGCTTGAGAATACGAGTAAACACGTTGTTGACGAGCGCACGTTCGGGTAAATGCACCGCTAACGACATGACGCGTATCCACTCCCATGCTTGCTCCCCGTAGCTGATCCCATCTACGCGTATGGCGACATCTAACAGCCCCATCTTTATCGCGTAAGGCGTTGGTGTCAACAACGTCTTTCCGCCTGACGATGTAGCATTACTTGGCTTGAGCGAAAAGAACGTGGTGGGTTGATAGGTAGCTGACACCCACATTTTAGTTCCCTCCGTTGTAGTTTATCTTGAAAGGTACAGTTGTATTGGCAAGGTTTGCCATCACCTCGGCGTAACCGCCCAGTGATTCAAACTCGCGTAGTTCGACTGCATCTGCTTCAATTTGATTCAGCGCAGATGCGATCCGTTTGATTTCGTCCTTATATTTGGCGTTGAGCGGGCTGATTGTTGGCGCGGGCAAAATCTTAGTGCTTAGACTGACAACCCCTTCAAAGTTGACGAGATGGGGATTCTGAGCACTTCGCATCGCGCCATTCGGCTCGACGAAAGTACAAAGTAGGCTTTCAATCAACGCTTTGTATCGTTTGCTACGCTCTTCGTCGTCAATGGCGTAGTCCTGACTTATATCGTTGAAACCGAGCCGCGAAACCTCAACCCCTGCGACAACTGCGTAAATCCCCGAATTCGCGGGACGATGGAAGATGTTCTGTCCAAGATTAGCTCCACCGCCATCAGCGCTGTCGCCGTCATCTGCGTTTTGTGCTCCACTATCCGACACATACTTGACATGGAAGTAGTTATCTGTCGTGTTAAACTCGGGTATGCCGACGACCCAACCAAACTCCACAATCGACTTGCGCGGCGTGGATTTGTTCTTAGCTGTAACAAGAATGCCTTCAACGTCATCAATGGCACACATTTGCACCATCTTTGCAACTATCTTCCCGTCGGGGGTGTTTTTTTCGAAGCTGCCGACAAAAGTCTCGTCATCAAGGATACGGTTTGCACTGAATCTTTGGCACCCAGAACATAGCTTCAGTCCGCTATTTCTGCTCAGATGAAACAGATGTTCGGCTTGAATGTGTTTGAACATATCGCCTGAAATTGCGTTCACGGCAGCGAGTTTTCCCGCCTCATCGTAGACGTTGACCATTCGGGTTGCAATCTGGTTTCCCTCGCTTCCTTCGTTGTTGAGGGAGTGCATATCAATTGTGGCTTGACCACAGATGGTGAGGGAATAAACCGCTTTGTTATCGCTCATTTTCCTTCTCCTTGTTGGGTGTGGGAGGTGGCATCGTCTGTCGGCGTCTCATCGTGGCTGGTAGAAGCGTATCCGAAAGCTAGCAGCAAATGACAGACGGTTTGGGCCCCGTGTTCATCAATCAATTGAACGATTTCGGTGATGTCATCTACACGGACGCTTTTTCGCCGGAACCGCCGGTCCCTTTCGGATGAAACTTCCGCTACGCGGGCATTTTCCGCGTTGAAAGAGTGTAGAAAATCACCTAATTCCTGAATGAACTCGTCCGGATAGTTCGCCTTGCGTCGCAATTCTTGTCCGAGTCCATATCGAACGTCATACGGGGGATTTCCGCTTCTCGCCATATACTGTAGCGTCACCGTGCTTTGGCGGATGGCTCTAGCGATATTTTGAAAACCGTCGCTTTTGATAATTGGCGTGAGTTTTTTTTCGTTTCTCATGAGTAACCTCCTCAGATTAGTTGCGCTCAACGGCTTAACCCAGAAATGTTCCTTCGCTAAGCCATTGAGCAGGTAGTTTGGGTATTTCGCTGTGAACTCAAAGAACGCCGTGAAATCGTGACCGGATAGGAAGTCCAGATAGTGTTGGAGCAGTTGAAAGCCTTCACTCCGTTCCTCTTCTAAACTTCCTATGATTTGCAGGTGTTCCGCTATCATCTCGCGGTATATCTGCACATCATCTATATCTTGAACGTTCATCCAGCGTGGTAGATTGATAAAGGAAAGGTTCATCACGGCGGACGAGTTGCCGAGATCTTTATAAAAGGCGGTGTGCATCCCTGCGACAAAGTCGTGGGGATCGTCACCCCATAAATCGTCAGATTCCTGAGCTTCATCGGAGTATTTCAGAAAGCATTGTGTGTAGTTGAGCGCCGCAAAGATGTCAGACTTTATTGCGTAATTGCTGCTCACTGTGTCACGGAAGCTATTGAAAATGTCGTCGTGCGCCGCAAGTGTCATGTTGATAGGCGCTAATGCGAAGGTTTTTCGGTCCGTCGGTGGCCGGCCAGGTTTCACCAACACGAATCGCGGTAAAGCACAGCGATAGAAACCCACCATCTTTATGTATTCGCACAACCAAAAGTTGCTTACGTTACCCATTGACAAACTGTTTGCTTTTGTGGCGTTTTGGCCTTTTCCGGTGTTTGGGTTGAATATCTGCAGCATATTCAAGCGGTCTTTGCCGGAAAGCTTTCCCGCCTTTTTGAGTTTTTTCCATTCTTGTTCGCAGGTTGAAACCGGATTAGGTGTGGTGGCGTGAAGTGCAAGTAGAAGATGGAGAAGTTCTGCGAATTGCCCACGAGTTTCAAACCAGTTGCCCACAGCAGCATTGTAAGAACTGATCCCTGACATCATGTTGATTTTCTGCCAAACCGGATAGTCGGGTTTTGGTTTGTCAGGTAAAGCGGCATCGCCCTCGCTTCCGCCGCGATTCATCGTTTGCCCCAGGATTCGGCGGGCTTCTCTATATTCATCATAAATCCTTTTCTCTCCGTCATAATCAACATTGTCAATATCTTCTGGCATTGTTCCACTATTCTTTGCTGTCTTAATAAAGCGGATGGGTGCAAAAAAACTTGAGTTCTCAACCCATTCTTCTTGCAACGCGGGAGAGAGTTCAATCGCGAAGGTCGTCCCCCTGTCCAAAATTCTGACAGTGCGTGAACCGTGTTCGCCGAGGACACGTCGTAAAAATCCGTCTAAGATAGTTGCTAATCCGTAAGCTGAACAGACATCGGCAAATGTGCCTGTCTGCTTATCAACGAAATAAGTCTGTTGGTACATCAGTTATCACTCCTTATCTGCTGACTTGTGAGGTTGCTTCTTGGTCAGCAAGTCGTAAAGCACGCACGATCAGAAAATAGGTTAGTAGTGCAAGAGTGCAATCTGGCTGAACAAAGGCGGAAAAGGGCTTTATAGGTGTTGCTTCTTTGCAGAGGGATTCTAAGTGCATTTGAGCCATGTGTCCTAAGCCTCCAATTCCTTGTAAAACCTCTTGAATCTCAGATGGTGCATAAGGGTGCAAGATGTAGGGTGAACAGTTCTTAGCGCGCGGTGAATGGTGTCGTGCTATAGCAGAAAAACAGGCTTCAGCCAAATCTCTCTGTTCTCTACCGAATACCTTGACGAAAAGTGGCGCGATTGCCCAAACACTTTCAACGGCATGTCCTGGGCGTTTAATAGAGAATCTTCTTTCGATTTCACGTATTGCAGGATTGTCACGGTCGTAATCGGTATGGGCTGCCATGTAGTTTTCTTCCAAGGGACAACCGATAGCTTGTTGCCATTTGTGCGCCCATTCTTGCCAACCAATCGTCAGCTTTCCGATATCGTGTAGGGCGATGCAGAGTTGGATTGCCTCATTGATTGCGCCTGGCCGTACATTCAGTTTTCCCTCCAGTCGTGAGGCAGCGTAACTCAGTTCAGCCGCTAACCCACAATGATATGCATTTAGTAGGTGTTGGATGTGTTCGGTGTATGTCTCACGATAATAGCCTTTGCCGCGTTCACCTTCTGGCATGGTTTCATCGTCAGGTACGCTTAATGGGCAAGGTGTTTCCACTGCCTCAAGACGAAACCCTAACTTGGCATTGTATGAAACTAGCTTGGGATGCACTACAAACAGTGGAGAAACGCTTAAGTCCTTTTTTTCTTTTATCTCACGCCACTCATAGGCAATGGCAGTACGGCTGTTTGGCGAGTTGTCCTCCACTTCTTTAGGATACTTCAGAGACCAACTTAGCCCCTGCTCTTGTGCCACTCGTTGAAGTTCATCCCACGCCCCAAATAGTGTACCGCGATAAAGGCTGAAACCTTCAACCCGAAAAGGCTTAGGAAGCGCTTCTTCGGGATCATTATGCACGAGCAATGTTCGTGAATCATTCCTGCGAATTAATTCACGAGCAAGACCTAATTCCTGTCCAGAAATCGCTTCTGATATACGTCTGCGTATTGGGCGAGACTCAATGCCTGCCAATATCTTTTCATCGCTTTCGCGGTGGACTTCGTTGATAACCTCTTGCTCGGCTACAAAGCCTAGCACAACTCCGTTTCGGTGTTGAAATGCCGCCATTGTGGCTTGACAGGTTTCTTTGTCGTAAGGGGCATAATTTGGTGAACCGTTGGTCGTAGGTGGAACAGGATAGATTGTCACTGTTCCAGATTCGTTTTCAAACCGAGCACACCGCCCCGCGCGCTGTAAAATTGCGCTTGCTGGCGCGAGTTCTGTGTGCAGATTCTCACAGCTAATGTCTAGCCCAACTTCAATCACCTGGGTGGCAACCAAAATCACATTGTCAGGTTCCGCGTCTCGTTTGAAACGGCAGCGTATCAAATCCTCTTTGGCTTTTCGGTGTTCCTTCAGGAAACGGGAGTGTAAAAGTAATACTTCTGTATCAGTACCTCGTTGCGCACTGCTCTGCAGTGATTGATACATATCCTGAGCCCGTTTCACCGTATTGCTGATGACGATACTGCGTTGTTGATGTTGCGCAATAATCGTGTCTACGTTCTCCGAAAGCGTTGCCTCGCTAACCCGATACTCACGGCGTTTTCCTTGCTGAGAAGGAATATGTTTAAGTTCAGCCTCTTTCACTGGCACGATTTCCGCGTTAAAGTATTCGCTCAATCGCTCAAGAAGCACCTCTGAAAAAGTGGCAGTCATCAGTAAAAACGGAGTGATACCGTTGAGCATTTTTAACATTTCAATCACGGTTCCCAACGAGGTATCAGGGTCGAATAAGTGGAATTCATCAAAGACCAAATACGCGCCCACGACTGCACCAGCGTTGACGTTACCTTGACGTAATCCCAGCGCGTACGGGATGTTAAGAAAACTACTCAACACCTGATCGATAGTCGTGAAAATCAGGTCGCTACGAAACTGACGGTCATCTTGATTATCGCCCGTCTGGATTTCCGCTTTGAGATTCGTCTGTTGCCCTATCGGTGATTCTTTAAAATCGGTGTGAAAGTTCTTTGCCAAGACTCGCATTGGCGTGGTGTAAAGCAATTTCCGGGGAAATGGTATGTTTTCCTGTTGAGCCAGTAAATACGGAAACAACGCGGCTTTGGTCTTGCCCGCCCCGGTTGGCGCTTGCAAAATTACATTTCGCCCACTTAAAAGATATTGCGCTACCTTGCGTTGAAATGTGAAGGGAACAAATTCCTCGCCAAACATGGTCTCAAAGTGGCTGTCCCAATACTGTTTGTCTCTCTCAAAACTTGACACTACAAAACCTCACTCAATCCTATACCTTCGCAACCCAAACGTCGCATTCTTGCCGACCTGCAGTAACGCGGTCAATGCTCCTACCAATCCGCTTTTCGTCTCGATGTTTCGAGATGCTTGGTTACCGTTGGTTGAATATTTGCTTATCACGTATTAACTATATTGTATGGAGAAACGTTGCATCTGTCAAGGGCGATTGTAATTTTTTTCAAGATAACATTGCGGGGTGTTTCACACTAATTGGATTCTATCTTTACAGTCATTTCAGTCGGAGTCGCGGCACGCCGGTAAGATACGTTGAAAGAGAAAGCAAACTTCTCACTTTTACACATCTTCACAATCATAAACAATAAAAAGAATTGAGTTGAGGGGAATCGATCAGCCACCTGAATAATTGAGCATAGGTTTTGTTGGCTTAATGTATTCATAATTCGTCTGGTTGGAGCGAGACCTAACGTTTTATTGGAGTTCTGGAGGTTTCAAAAGAGTTGGGTTACGCTGTGTGCTGAAAGATCTTGCGCTTTATAAACCGCGACACGCATGCGTTGTAGCTCACTAATATTGGCATCACCGCTTAACCCAACCTACAATAACTACCCAACGTACGAAAACCACTACCATTCATTGACTCCAAAACTTTCGCTGAAGATTATCGCTTGAAAAATGCAAATCGTAATGGTACTATCGGGTGATTAATGTGTTCCGTAACTGTTTTGTCCTTCTGTTCCTTTGATGCAGCAGTTTGAGATGATAACATAAATTGCTATTGGTAGGAAAATGGCTGCTAACATCCACCACCCGGTCTTGTTTCTGTCGTGGAGTCGTTTGATGTTGGCTGCTAGAGTTAAATAAATGCCTAACAGGAATGATGGTATAGTTATGGGTAATGGGCTCGCGTTAGGAGTTAATTTTGCAAATATGAAAGCTGATAGAATTAGAACTGAGAAATTGAGCAACCCAGCTAACCAAAATAGTCCATATTGCTTTCGATTGATTCTTCCATGGAACGGTGAAACATTAAAAAGTATGTTTTGCATGATAAATTTCCCTCCAGGAAAGGGCACATCCCGTTTTTCTAATGACATTCTTTACGCGTAAATAGGCGAATGCCTTCAATTGAAAAAGGTTGCCTATGTAGAAGCGATTTCAAAAACGACCAGAATCCTGCATCATAGAGGCCACTCAAGGAGTATAACTACCACATTTAGTAATAATTGCAATAAGCGTTTCCAAAAGCGAAGTCATTTACTTTTAACGCTAACCAATAGATTCAAATTGTTCGCGAAATATTGCCATCCGACTTTATATATATAGGAATCAATCTATTAGACGATTATCAATCTTATTCAACTGTACAGGTTATGCGGGGAATTACACTATGATGACTCGCGGGCTCCGTACTGGTCGCGTAATCAGCTCTTAGATTGCTCCTATCGCTAGACGCGGAATTCAAATTCGACATCATTGGCAGTAGCCCCAAAAGTCAGGCAATCGCCTTTCTGTATTCCTCGGTTCTTCCCAGGGCATGTCTGGCGGCATCGGCTCTGGGCGTAGGCGGAACACGGGGTGGGACCACGCTCCTTCCGTCGCATCAGGACCATCGTTGAAATCTCCGTAAGGGAAATGCCTCATCTGATCCATATAGAGTTCTGACAACTTGCTTGAAAAGCAGAGCCAACCGTTCTCTATCGGTGACTGGAGGGCAACGATTCGGTCATCTTTCCGCTTGATTCGAGGAACATACTGGACATATTCTGGAAAGCTGTACTTCGCCCGAAGTTGTTTGTACTCAGTCTCGAAGTTTTGTCTCATGTCCCCGGTCGTGTCCACCATGTCTTCACAGCGCAGAAAATAGTCGGCGCGTGGCTGCATCGGCGCCAAGAAGGACCGGACTTCCCTTAACTCTTTAATGTGCACTTCCAGTTGTTCGGTACGGGAACCTCTTAGCATTTTTTCCGAAAACACATACCCATACGCTGGATACGTCAATGAGTCATCATACTTCATTCCAGGTACAGGTTCCCAGAGTATCGTGACGACCGCGGCGTAGCAGTTTTGTTCCCTGATTTCACCTGCCCCTGCCCAATCTAAAAAGACCGTTGCGCCGCTAAGCTCCCCCCAGTTGACCAGCCGACCGTCGGACCGCATCAGTCCGTAACGCTCACTCTCAAAGGTAATCGCTTCATCCATCGGGAACCAAGCCATCGCGCGGTCGACCGGCAGATTCTGATATTCCCGCAGAATAAACGGTCTGCCGTGTTCAAATTCCTTTTCACGAATCTTACGATAGGACCACTTTTCGTGCCAGAGTTCCTCGACGCCTTCGTTCATCGCGGCTTTATTGGCTTCGTAAAATTCATCAATATTTTCCTGACGCTCCAATGGGTCGACCGCACGATCGCAGTAGATTTTCCGATACTCTTTCCACAGCGCTTCGTGCCTCGGGTGTTTCAACTCAGGCGGATGCTCGATTGCTTGAAAATTGTGCGTCGTCCAAGCTGGTTTTTTGCGCAGTCCGTATGCTATCGCCTCAACAGCTTTCACCGTATCCACACAGATAAAATTCGTATTCTCGTCGCCGCACTGCATCAGGTCGGACTCCCACCAGTCCATATCTTTCTCAAGCCTTTTTGGATTCCTGATGGCATCACGGTCGTCGAGGTCGTCCGAAATAACTAACGAGGGACGATAGCCTCGGAACAGACTTCCTCGAACCTTGCCGCCGCGAGACTGGGGAACCAATAGCACGCCGTTGGATGTAATGGATCGCCGCTCCGCCCAAACGTTGCCCTTCAGGTGTTGAAACGCTTCGTTTGATTCAATCGCCTCCCGGATGTCATTGATACGGTCAATGGCGTTGTCATACGTGCGGCTGAGGATAAGAATGTAATTGTCGCACGGCATGCCGAATTCTTCGTAGAGATACTTGTAGAAGATGCAATGAATCGGGTAAATAACCGCAAGGCAAGTCGACTTCGAGGAGCCGCGAGGCGCTAAGAAATTCACTTTCTTGTCGCGTTCACCGCGGGGAATGGCGTTAAAAAACGCAGTGTGATGTTTGCCGAAAGGCAATTTAGTAACATCGGGGAAATGAACTTTCGCAAAGTAGGCGATCGACGTGAACGCGGCGATTTCATCGAATTCGCCGCGTTCTCCGGGCGCAAGCTCCTCCCGCATCTTTTCTATTTCTGTGATTTGTTCGCTGCAATCAAGTGAACATAACCTTGATTGCAGCCACTCAAACATTTGGCATCTTGTCACCGTTCCTTCCTCCCGCATTTTGCGTGGAATGTTGTTCGTCCCATCGTCGGGCTAACTTCTCAAAGGTCCCGTTTGGGGGTCTGCCGGTATAGTTCGGATGACTCGGGTTATCCTCCGGTTTCCCTGTCTCCGACTGTGTTTGCTCCGTCGTCTCGGATTCCGTGTGCACTACGGCATCGGCGTGTCGCATTGCAGCGCGGCGCCCAAACTCCTCCGGGAATCGCCTCTCCAAAATCCACGCCGCCGCTTGCCAGGAGTCCGCCTGATGAATCTTTTCCAACAACCCTGAAGAATAGTCGTTCAACGCCATGGAGGCCTCGCGCACAAAATACCTGAGAAGGTCGACTCGGTCAGGTTCCTCGTTGAGCGCTTCTTCCGGATCCAACGGATCTAGCTCCTTGTCCGAAAATTCGTTCTGCCAATTGTGGTACGTCTTTTCGCAGATGCCCGCGCCAACGCAAGCATGCTTGATGATTGTGCCGTTACGTAAGGCTTTCGCCAAAATGTCAATTCGCTCTTTTGTTAGTTTCATGTTTGCTTCTCCATGGTGCAATTATCAGTTTGTCGCGACCCACAGTGCAAAAATCCGTTTTCCGCCACCCGCGAATCACGCTTTTTTTAGACCGTACAACCTAAAAGTGGTATATATAGTATATGTATTTATATCAACCACTATTTTACAGCTTGCTGCATAGTTTTGTCAAGCTTTTACAAGTTTTTACAAGTTTTCAGATCGTTGAGCATCCCATCCACCCAGCATCCGCGCTCATGCGTTGGTTCAAATACTCTACTTAAGATTAAGATCAAATCGCCTCCCGAACCCGTTCCTCACTATGTTGCCAATCCTACCACCTCCGCCCTACCCATCCTACAAATGCTGCATCACCACGAAATTCTTGAAAAACTCTTGCAGAAAATACAAAAAATGACACTACTTTTTGTAACAAGGTTATAACGACCAAAATAAACTTCAACTTTTGAACATACTTAACCCCCGAACCCGTTCACCACTATGCGTTAACCTCTGCCGACATCGAAATGCCCCACATATACCTACTACACATATGGAAATCATTTCGCGCCCGGAACCAGCAAAAACACCGCTTCGCTCGCTGCAATTTCCCCTTTTTTTATAGACTGTAAAAACTGTAATTTTTCTGCCCAAACGTTATCATTCACCGCATCAAGTAATGTAGGTTCGGTGGTACCGGCGGCTCACCTCATTCTACAAAACTTAAACGAAAGTTAGGCAGAAAAAAAATAATGAGACATGGCTTAGGCGGGAACCTCGGGGTGTGTGCGAGCGATGGGAAATGAACGATTGACAGTCAGGACGGGATTTGGTAATCTGAATGTATCGCATTTGTTGAGGGGTATCACGTGCGCCAACCCCGGCGTCTGTCCTAAACCACTTTGACACTGTGAACGATTCGAGAATGAGTAACCCCAAAATTGACAATTCTGATCTCACACGAAAGGAGAAGTTTCAGTGGGAGTAGATTGGAGCAAGAAGGACAAGTATTTGGAACTCGTAATAGCTCATAGAAGCGTAGAAGAAGTAAGAAAGGATTTGACACAATGTGAAGAGTTCTTTGACACGCAAAACCACTTTGTGTTTGAAAGAATGATAGACACGCTTGACGGTATTGACAAACATATAACATCCTTTCTAAGACGGAGCGGCAAAGGACATTTGGAATATCTGCAAAATAAACCATCGGGAGAAGGAGAAGCTAATCGTAAGGATGACACCTCGGAAGATTTGATAGATCACATTTACGAGAAGATAAAATCAGGGGATCCGCGTGCAAACTAAAGCGATTGGCAATGCAATCCTAAACTATAATGGAAGCAAATCTTACGTATACTGTCATAGTCCAATAACACGGTGAATGGCGGATAGGATGGATTAAAGGCATTGCCGGCGTAAATTGCCAAGGAAGGAAGCACTCATTGACGGTAAATTAGACTGTGAATGCCAAGAAAACGGCAAGGGAACAAACATTCGACGCCCTCTAACTCCCCCTTAACAAGGGGAGAATATTTGGATACGACGCTACATTGTTTTTGCCCAGGGCGCGAGGGCTTTATCGGGCGATGAGATATCAGCGATTGATGTGTAGTAGAAGCGTTTCCAACCTTGTTGGGGCAGACCGGTGAAGAGCATAAGATTGAGCGGGTATTCGTCGCTATCAGCGACGCGCCGAAAGTCGTCCCGAAATAGAAAGGTAGGCTTGCCTGCGGCTATCGCCATGCCTAGCTCTACCATTACTCCTTCATCTGGCGGCAGGCCGTTTACGACTGCAAAGATTGCGTCCGCCTCCAATACATCCCGCATGTCTGCTTGTCCGATTCGATAAGCCCAACCGGGCGATGATCTGTCCTCATTGTTCCGCGCAAACGGCTCCCATACTTCTAAGCCTATCGCCTCGAGCGCCTCAACGAGAGGCGGCAACAAGGTTTTCCGCTGTTGGTCTGAGAAACCGTAGTGGTTCGCAAGGTAAATAACTTTTCTTCTGTTCATCCCAATCGCCCGCTACCAACGTTCGACGACAACTTTCTTCTGGGTGAAGAACTCAACGGCGTCCTGTCCTTGACCGTGTAGATCTCCGAAGAAACTCTCTTTCCAACCGCTGAAAGGAAAGAACGCCATCGGCGCCGCAACACCGAGGTTAATTCCGATATTGCCGATTTCTGCCTCATATCGGAATTTACGGGCGGATGCCCCACTACTCGTATACAAGCACGCCATGTTGCCGTAGTTTCTGCTATTGACCAACGCAATCGCCTCATCAATAGTGTTGACGTGAATCAGACTCAGAACCGGACCAAAAATCTCCGTTTGCGCGATTTCGCTTGATGGATTTAAATCGTCCAATAGGGTTGGGCGAATGAAATTACCATTTTCGTACCCAGCGATACTTGCGTTACGACCGTCTACCAAGATATTCGCGCCTTCATCCGCACCCTTCTGAATTAAACCCTCAATACGAGCTTTGCTTTGAGGTGTAATCACAGGTCCCATTTCAACGTCCGCTTGCAATCCGTCGCCGACAACGCGGCTCGCCGCTGCCTCAGAGATGATGTCAGTAAACCAACTCCGCGCCTCACCAACAGTGATCGCAAGCGACCCCGCCAAACATCGCTGCCCGGCGCATCCGAACGCACTTTCAGGTACCGTGCGGCGTGTGACTTCCATATCTGCATCGGGTAGAACAATGATTGGATTCTTCGCCCCACCCTGGCATTGCGCCCGCTTGCCATTCGCGGTTGCTCGACGATAGACAGACTTGGCGACGGGCGTCGAACCGACGAAGCTAATAGCTTTAATTGTCGGATGATCCAAGATTGCATCCACCGTTTCTTTGGCGCCGTTTACCAGATTGACTACGCCTTCGGGCAATCCGACCTGTTCCAGCAAGCCGAAGATTTTCTGCATGGTAAGCGGTACCTTCTCCGACGGTTTAACAATGTAGGTATTGCCACAGGCGATAGCATACGGCAAAAACCAAAAGACAATCATGCTAGGGAAGTTGAACGGCGCGATTGCCGCGCATACCCCCACCGGTTGGCGAATCATCATCTCGTCAATGCCGGCGGCGATGTCTTCGAGATTATAGCCTTGCATCAGCGTCGGAATGCCGCAGGCAACCTCGACGTTCTCAACGGCTCGGCGCATTTCTCCTCTCGATTCATCGAGCGTTTTGCCACATTCTAGGGTGATGGTTCGAGCGATATCGTCAAAGTGTTCTTCAAGCAAGTTTTTCAGTTTGAATAGGTATTGTATTCGATCTGTCGGCGGCGTGCGGCGCCACTCGACGAGAGCTTCAGACGCGGCTTGCGCTGCCTGATCGACTTCAGCGGCGGGTGAAAGGGGAACGGCGCTGATTACCTCAGCCGTGGCGGGGTTTTTCACGTCTAGATACTCGCTGGCGCTAGAATGGCGCCACTCGTTACCAATGTAGTTACGAAGGATATTTTCTGTGCTCATGGTGTTTCGAAGCCTCCTGAATATTGCGTGCTCAGCAATCTAGGATTTGTAGTCACTGTAACTTAGGATTACACATCAGCCGTTCAATCCGATCAAAAAAAAGCTGAAGACCAAGACTATCGCACTCCTTATCCAGTCGCTTGATCCTGAGCTATTATCGCATAACCCGGAAGGATTTTCAACACGCTTTTTCAAGCAGAAACGAATGGAATCGTTTATGGGAATAACGTGTAGACATTTGTATTAAACAGAACGCCAATGAGGCTCCACAGACTGCCGGCGAGAAATTGTCCAAAGATTAAACCGAGGAAGAAGGGCAATGCCCGTCGATAGAATGTGACTCCACCGGTAGCAAAGAGCAGCCGCTTAAATAACCAACCTAGGAAGATGGAAAACCACAGCCAACCGATTACCCAACCATTTCCGACAGCGTAGCCCACTGGGTAAAGGGGCCACCACAGGAAACGTCTTTTCAGGATGGTAAGCGCCACCGTAAAGAGTAATCCAAACCCCATGTGTTGGATTGCCGGTATATCGGTCGTTTGTGGAAACGCGATCCAACTGTGCAGACGGTGAATTTCGCCAACGCCCCAATGATGGAAGCGGTATCTGTAGTAAAGCGTTACATGAGCGCCAATCGCCATGATTGTACCGACAACCGATGCCACGATAATTGCCACAACTAGCCGATTCTCACTGATTCGGAAATGCGATCCGATTTTGAAACCTTCCAACTGATGGGGCATCGGGTGACATCGATAACCGTAAGCCAGCCATGATAGAAGCGTGGTATTCGTTAGATTCCCGGGGCCCAGCGGCCGGGTACCTATCATCCATATCATCATCTGATCCGGATGGGCGCTGTGTAATTCGTGTGTCGGTGGGCCTAATTCTGCCCGCATTCGGGTCATCGCAATACAGAGGATGAAGTAGATGCCGAAGTACCCCAATGCCACCCAAAGCGATAGCCCTGCCTGATACCAGAAGAAGAGGATGAATCCCATTCCGAAGATGATTCCGAACAATGCCATACGATACAGCGGATCGGCGAGTTTGGATGAAAAGACGCCGTTTAACACGCGCGCTATGTGTTTTCGGCTTGTCCAAAGCGCCAGTATACCGATGCCCAGCCATGCACCAGATCTTTGCTGTGCTTGCAAGCTGATTGCGGTTGTCCAGCCTATCGCATTGAAGAATATGCGTTGAGCAGTCCAAAACAGGTAAAAGAACCACAACGAAAACGATAGGTCGATAGGCATCAGATATCCAAATCCGATGGCAAAAGGGTAGGTATAGACTGGGAAACCCCCGGTACCTCCCCAACCGACCGAGTTCCACGGCTTTTCGAAAAAGCGAATAACAAACTTGGCTTTTAGCGCAGGAACAATTGGATAAAG
The DNA here is from genome assembly GCA_965198175.1 of Candidatus Poribacteria bacterium. Lineage (GTDB taxonomy): Bacteria > Poribacteria > WGA-4E > WGA-4E > PCPOR2b > JAPPKS01. The sequence continues at coordinate 2,251,355 of OZ240245.1, read as the reverse complement.
ATGGTTGATTCCAGCGAGGATTTCGAGGCTAAAAGCGATGCCAAATCCAATCCAGATGAGTCTGTTGGAGAACAGTTTTGAGGTGCCGCCGATGACTTCAATTGGCATCACAGTCAGCGGATAACTCAACTTCTCATGCTCGATCCACTGCTTTCTGACTATAATGTTGATGCAGAGCATCATGAACAGCAAAACCACGACGAGGAGCGTCCATGCGAGAATGGGCGTTAGCCACGCATCAATATACTCGCGCCGCCAAAAGCTATCATCTCCCTCAAAATAGCCTTGTAAAACACTTCGATCTTCAACAGCGAGCCATGACGGGATGAAACGGAAAAAGAGCGCTTCCCATTCGTTTTCGGCGGTCGCGTACCAAAAGGGGGTCGTCATCATGGGAACTAACTGCCGGACGATGTCATGTCCCGCAAGCGCTGTCGCAACCGAAACCATGATGTAGATGATTGCTAACTCCGCTTCGCTCAAAGGCGCACCTTTGAAGAAGCGTTTCAATAAAAGGTTGACCAGCGCCACAAGAAAGAGGGTAAACAGCACAGTGGGGAAAATGGAAAAGTCTGTCAATTCCCACACAACCCGATTCTCCGCGGATACAATCCAATAACAGTTGAGTATAATCAGGACCGAACCGAAAATCAGGGCGCGGAATATAAAACGAATTCGGGGGGTATCTACAACATAGATTGAACTGCTTTTTTCGTGTGTCACCACCTTGTGCTCCCTCAAAATTTATCCAAACGCACTGCCCGATGATACATCAGACTATCAAAGAAGTCAAGGGAATTGCATAACCAAGCTCATACCACTAAATGCTACTCACCAGAAACATCTGAAATTCACTCAATAATATGCGAAAGATGTAAGCATCAAAGGGAAATTTCTAACAAATCTGGGATTGAAGTTGCGTCTCTGCATTTATTTGTGCTATACTATATCAGTAAATTCGAACCGATGTCTTAACCGTTCAATAATTTAGGACGGTGACTTGGAAAAAGGAGGGACTGGTGGGTCAAATCGAACGCTGTTTTGCGTTTTGGGATTGAACCAACTAATCTGATGAATGATGATTCAAAAAACGAGCAGGTAGATGCTGATAAATCCACGGTTGAAGTGGAAGAGGTAATCACGACTGAAGTTCAGGAGCAGTCAGAAGGGGTAGAAAACCAAGAGGCTGGTTGTTCTACCGATCAAACGATTGAGCAAGAAACCATACAAGCAAGTGAAGAAGCATCTGTAGAAAGCGATGCAGAGGATCACACTTCGGAGGGAAACGAATTCAACGAAACTACTACAACAACTGACAATCCTCCTTCTATCGAACTTGTGGAGGCAGAAACGTCCAAGGATGCGGACAGAGACGCATCCGACGCTGAAATTGCGGATATGGAATCGCTTGAAGAAGCGTATGATAATTCTCTCAAAGCCTTCACAGAAGGGGAAGTCGTTAAAGGGACCGTTGTCGATGTCAATCGTGACGAGATTATGGTTGATATCGGTTTTAAATCCGAGGGTTATATTCCTACATCAGAATTTGGGATTGGGGAAGAAGGTCTGCCATCTGTGTGCGTTGGCGATGAGATCGATGTCTACATCGTCCGTAGAGAAGACGCTGAAGGTCAAATCGTCTTATCCAAACAATTTGCTGACCAAAAGATTGTCTGGGATGAAATCGCCAAAGCCCACGAAGAAAAGCAGCCCGTTGAAGGCAAAGTTGTAGAACACATCAAAGGCGGACTTCGGGTCGAGGTTGGCAAATTACGTGCGTTTCTTCCAGCTTCGCAGATTGAATTACGCCCTGTTCAGAATTTTGGGAAATACATTGGGACGACGCTTGAGATGAAAGTGGTTAAGGTCAGCAGGCGTCGGCGCAACATTGTCTTGTCACGCCGTATACTTCTTGAAGAAGAATTGGCGGCGCAAAAGGCAGAGTTGCTGAACTCGCTTGAAATTGGACAGATTCGATCCGGGGTAGTTAAGAATATTACGTCCTTCGGTGCTTTTGTCGATCTCGGCGGCATTGATGGATTGCTCCACAAAACAGATATGTCGTGGAGCAGAGTGAATCACCCCTCTGAAATGGTTGCGATTGGCGATGAAATTGAAGTGAAGATTACTGACATTGACCACCAAGGCGAAAAAATTTCGCTCGGATTGAAACAGAAAACCACAGATCCATGGCTCACAGTTGAAGAGAAATTCCCGGTTGAATCTACGGTTCAAGGGCGAGTTGTCAATATTGTCAACTATGGTGCATTCTTAGAGCTCGAAGAAGGGGTCGAAGGGCTCATCCATGTGTCGGAAATGTCCTGGACCAAACGAAATGTTGCACCTTCGAGAATCTTCAGTAAAGAGGACAATGTTGAGGCAGTTGTCCTCGAAATTGATAGAGCGAGTAAAAGAATCTCCCTTGGCTTAAAGCAACTCCAGTCTAATCCATGGGAGCTCTTAGAAACCAAGTATCCGATTGGCACAAAGATTCTTGGTCGTGTGAGAAACCTGACAGATTTTGGCGCCTTTGTTGAAATTGAAGATGAGGTTGATGGTCTGATTCATACTACAGATCTCTCTTGGGTCAAACGAGATGTACACCCGCGTGAGATTCTCAGGGAAGGTGATGAAGTTGAAGTCATGGTTTTAAGTATAGATCCAGCGGAGCAAAAAGTTTCATTAGGCCTTAAGCAGAATGAACCAGATCCGTGGTTGCAGGTACCCGAAAAGTACAAAATTGATTCAAACGTACGCGGCGAAATTGTGAATTTGACGAATTTCGGCGCTTTCGCGAAGCTTGAAGATGGCATTGAGGGATTGATTCACATTTCCGAACTTGCTAACCATCGAATCGAAAAACCTGAAGATATTGTTTCGATCGGCGAGGTACTAGACCTGAAAGTAATTCATCTTGATGCAACGGAACGCCGCATCGGTCTGAGCCTAAAAGCAGCACGCGCGGAGCAAGAACGTGCAACGGTAACGCAATATCAGCAACAGCACGAACCGGAGGAACCCAAGGAAACCGAGGAGCCGACCACGACATTGGGTGTCCTGCTCAGAGAAGAGCTCGATAAGTCTAGTTCTGAGAATTGACAGAACCGGAATGATACGTGACCACCAAATCCTTAACTACTACGATTGTGTGAACTGAATGCGTGTTGTGTAGGAGAGCGAATTTTCCTGCAATGTGCGAACCTATATCGTAAGAAATAAAAACGATTGTATTGCGCGTCCAGCGATGATAGCATTGTTAATGAAGGCTGCTTTTATACCTTTCCATATTAATCTTACCGCTGACTTCCCTCCCGATTATTGGCGCGGATTTAGGCAAACATCTGTTCTGCTAAGTTGTTCTCATTCCTGAAGAGTTCGATCTAAGTCGATTACCGTTTTCAGATTCAGATCTAGGCAGATAGGACGGGTGGTTTTGTGCCGGTTATCCCAGACCCTAGATAACCCAACTTGCTGAGTCACTGATTAATCTTCAGAGAATTTCGGCGAACAGCATTGATGAAATCTAAACATTCAATTAAGTTGGTTGGGGCACGCTAACGGGAGCCATGCCAATCTACAACACGATTATTGTTGAAGACCAGAGGAAGTGTAGCGTGTAAAATAGATAGACGATTCATGGAGAAAAGATGCAAAAGACATCTATCCACTAATTTGGTTAGGAGCAATCAATTGAACTCAAATTTTTTATTCACATCAGAATCTGTAACTGAAGGACATCCTGACAAAATTGCAGATCAGATTTCTGATGCAGTGCTCGATGCAATTATGGCTGAAGATCCAGAGGGACGCGTTGCATGCGAGACCTTGGTAACAACGGGGCTTGCACTCATCACAGGTGAAATCACCTCTCACAGTTACATTGATATCCCCTCAATCGCCCGAGAAGTCATCCGGAAGATTGGTTATAGCCAAGCCGATTACGGGTTTGACTCCGAGCACTGTGCAGTGCTGACAGCAATTGATGAGCAGTCCCCTGATATTGCGATGGGGGTCAATCAACTCGGCGCAGGCGATCAAGGCATGGTGTTTGGCTATGCTTGCAATGAAACCCCGGAATTGATGCCGATGCCAATCATGTTGGCTCATAAACTGACGCGACGATTGGCGGAAGTTCGCAATGAAGGTATACTCAGCTTTCTACGTCCTGATGGAAAGTCGCAAGTCACGGTTCAGTATATTGATGGGAAGCCTGAGTATGTCCACACCGTTGTCATTTCCGCCCAGCACCACCCAGATGTTGAGCGCTGTGAGTTGAAAGACGACATTGTTAGAGAAGTTATCCACCATGTGATTCCGCCGCAACTACGCGGCGCGGACATGCAGATCCATGTTAATCCAACGGGACGATTCGTCGTCGGCGGCCCGCAGGGAGACGCAGGTTTAACGGGACGAAAGATTATTGCAGACACCTACGGCGGTATGGGACGCCACGGTGGTGGTGCGTTTTCTGGCAAAGATCCAACGAAAGTCGATCGAAGCGCTTGCTACGCTGCCCGGCATGTTGCGAAAAATATCGTTGCAGCATGCCTTGCAGATCGATGTGAAGTCCAAATCTCTTACGCCATTGGAGTTGTCGAACCAATTTCGGTCATGGTTGATACTTTCGGCAGCGGCAAAAAGCCGGATGAACATTTTACGGAGCTTGTGAGAAGACATTTCGATTTAACGCCGGCTGGAATCATCGAACGTCTGAATCTACGTGAACCAATTTACTTTAAGACGGCGGCTTATGGACATTTCGGACGCGAAGAAGCCGGTTTCACATGGGAATTGACCGATTATACCGAGTTACTCAGATCTGAGGTTGGAGTCTAATGGAGGGGAAATGAATTTCGATATCAGAAACGTAAATCTTGCAGCCGAAGGGAAGCGGAGGATTGATTGGGCGGAACGCTTTATGCCGGTTGTCCGTTTAATCCGTGAGCGGTTTGCTACGGAACGTCCATTGGACGGGGTTCGACTTTCTGCTTGTTTGCATGTCACAACAGAGACCGCTAACCTCATGCGGGCTTTGAAAGCCGGTGGTGCAGAAATTGCTCTGTGCGCCTCAAACCCTTTGAGCACCCAAGATGATGTCGCTGCATCGCTCGTCACACATGAGGGTATATCTGTCTTTGCAATTAAAGGCGAGGACAATGAAACCTACTACCAACATCTTGATGCAGCCGTAAATTTTCAGCCGTTAATCACGATGGATGATGGCGCCGATTTGGTTTCTCAACTCCATTCAGAAAACACGAATTCCGCTTATGTCGAAAAGGTGATTGCGGGAACAGAGGAAACGACAACTGGGGTGATCCGGCTCAAAAGCATGGCTGCCGAAGGTGTTCTTCGTTATCCGATCATCGCCGTCAATGACGCCAAGACCAAACACTTCTTCGACAATCGTTACGGCACAGGTCAAAGCACGTTGGACGGAATTATGCGAGCGACCAATTTGTTAATCGCTGGAACAACCGTCGTTGTTGTTGGGTACGGTTGGTGTGGACGTGGGTTTGCTAACAGGGTGCGCGGACTAGGAGCGAACGTCATTGTCACAGAGGTTGATCCATTGAGTGCATTAGAAGCGGTCATGGATGGTTTCCGCGTCATGCCGATGATTGACGCGGCTGTGGAGGCAGATCTCGTTGTTACACTGACAGGAGATATTCACGTACTACGCCGAGAACATTTTGAGGTAATGAAGGATGGTGCGATTATTTGTAACTCGGGACACTTCAACGTTGAGATTGATATCCCCGCACTTAAAGATTTTAGCGTCGAGGTGAGAACTGCGCGTGAGTTTGTCGAGGAATATACTTTAAAGGATGGGCGTAAGCTCTATCTGCTTGGTGAAGGACGCTTAATCAATCTAACCTCGGCTGAAGGTCATCCCGCGAGTGTCATGGATATGAGTTTTGCTAATCAGGCTTTGTCTGCCGAGCACATTGTCAAGAACGGTTCGCAAATGGAAAACCGAGTTTATCTCGTCCCGCCGAAACTCGATGCTTCCGTCGCCCAAATGAAATTGCAAGCAATCGGGGTTGCAATTGATGAGTTGACAAAAGAGCAGCAAGTATATCTCAATTCCTGGACAATGGGCACTTGAAAATGGAGTCAAGAGTATAACTTGCGAGAAAGGGTATCAATCGTTGAAGAAATCAGAGCTATGGGAAAGTATTACACTGCTTCTGGCAGCGATTTTACTGTTGCCAATCTGGTTGTTGCAATCCGATCCGTCACGATTACCTGAGAGCATATCTAAGTGGGGTCAAATCTTCCAGGGCGTTTTGTTGGTGATTCTCGTGGTTATCCTCGTTCGGCGTGTTCGTCGCGTCGTGTATGCACCGCGCAACAAAAACCGTCGATGAACTTTCCCTTTCAGGATTTCGAGGCTTCCGTACACTTAGAAGTTATAAACAAAGTACCAAGCCGATTTCAGAGGTTGATTGATGAGTATTCTCGTAGTTGGATCGGTTGGATTGGATTCAGTTGAAACATCCGTCGGTCATGTCCAAAACGCACTCGGCGGATCGGCAGTCTATTTTTCTATGGCAGCGAGTTTCTTCTACAATGCAATTCGCTTGGTTGCGGTTATCGGTGATGATTTCCCTCAGGAACATCTACACTTACTTGAAACACGCGGAATTGATATAGAGGGATTGGAGCAGATTCAAGGCGGCAGAACTTTCCGTTGGGGCGGGCGTTATACTGACGATCTCAACGCAGCAATGACACTGTTCACAAATTTGAATGTCTATGGCGACTTTAATCCGAAGTTGCCAGCGAGTTATAAAAATACCCCCTACGTTTTTTTGGCGAATATCAATCCTGAACTACAGCTAAGCGTCCTTCAGCAAACAACGAATGCAAAGTTAATTGTTTGCGATACAATGAATCTCTGGATTAATGACAGCCGCAATGCACTTATGCAAACCCTGAGCAAGGTGGATTTACTGATTATCAACGATAGTGAAGCCCGTCTTTTAACGGAGGAAAGCAATCTTATTCGTGCAGCGAAGGCAATCCTCACTTATGGACCGTATCGAGTAATTATCAAAAAGGGTGAACACGGGGCGATTTCTTTGACGGATTCCACTTTCTTTTCCGCGCCGGCTTATCCGCTGGAAAGCGTGTCAGATCCAACCGGTGCCGGCGATTGTTTTGCCGGTGGATTCTTAGGCTACCTAGCGTCTACCGGTGATACGACGGAAGAGACAATTCGCAAAGCCATGATCTATGGGACGGTCATCGCTTCATTCAACGTCGAAGATTTCAGTCTAAATCGTCAACGCATCCTGACGCACTCAGAAATAAATCATCGCTTCTCTGAACTCCAGAAATCGGTACAGTTTTAGGTTCGAAAATCCGAATCGACAACTGATCAATCGCCAACATCACACTCCACGAATATACGTTAACTAGCCACCTCCATTCACGTTACGCCGATCGAAACGGCGCAGCCGGGTGATTGTTCAGATAGTCGCCGACATAGGGTCAGTCTTAAATCTTTTCAGCCCAATCTTCCCCATTAAGCCAGCCAACAGTATTGCAAGTAAAATTTAGCGTCTCTCCTTCTCACTGTTCTAAATTCTGACAAATTACAAGTTCTGCACAATCATTCAAAATTAGAAACTAAGGGAACTGTGGCGCAACACGGACTTCTTATCACATTTGAGGGTGTGGAGGGTTCAGGGAAAACGACACAAACTCAACGTTTGTCGGCGGTTCTCACGGAAGCAGGCTATACCGTATGCGTTACACGTGAGCCGGGCGGGACACCCATCTCAGAGCAAATCCGCAATATCTTTCTGAATCCTAATCACAATGAAATGGTATCGACGACGGAGTTGCTGCTGATTGCTGCTGCGCGAGCACAACATGTCTCAGAGGTTATCTTGCCCGCTCTGCAGGATGGGAAGATTGTTATCTCCGATCGATTTTCGGACTCAACGGTTGTCTATCAAGGCTATCGGTGCGGATTGGATTTGGATTTGATTCGTCATCTGAATCGGATTTCGACAGATGGCTTGTCACCAGATTGCACCTTTGTCTTAGATTTGCCGGTAGAAATCGGCTTGCAACGTGTGCGACAAAGACAGAGTGCAATGAATCGCTTAGATCTAGAAGATTTGAAATCTCACAATCGTGTCCGGGAAGCCTATCTTGCTATCGCAAGCCAAGAACCCGATCGCATTAAGATTATTGATGACATGGCAAACGTGGATAGTATACATGAATTGATTAAGTCAGATGTGGATGACCTACTACGAACGAGGGGGATGGAACGTAAACTGTAAGATTACGTTCCACTGACATGCCGCTTATGGAACAACCTATCATCGGACACGAACAGATTGTCGAACAGTTACTCCATGCCATTGAATCGAATCGCGTAGCGGGGGCATATCTTTTCGCAGGACCAGCAAATATCGGAAAAGAAACTGTCGCCCTCCATTTTGCGAAATCAATCAACTGCACGGCATCGGAAAAGGGATCGTGTAACACTTGTTTGTCTTGTCGTAAAATCGATAATGGGAACCATCCAGATGTGCAACTGATCCATCCATCGGGCGCGTGGATCAAGATAGATCAGATCCGCGAATTGCAAAAATGGATTGTTTACCAACCGCTTGAGGGAAAGCGAAAAGTCTATATCTTAACTGAAGTAGATTGCATGAATCTGGAAGCGGCGAACTGCTTACTTAAAACCCTCGAAGAACCACCAGGGGCATCGGTTTTAGTGCTGATTACCACAAATCTCAATGCGCTATTGCCAACAATTCGATCCCGCTGTCAGATTATTGACTTCCATCCACTTCCGATTCCTGAACTTGCAGCATATCTGATTCAACAATTCCACCTTGAAGAACGCAAAGCGATTTTGATTGCCACCCAATCAAGTGGCGCAGTTGGCAAAGCGTTGACCCAACTTCGAGGAGATGGAGACATTTCTCAAGAAAAAATCCCGGAGATTATCGAAACTAGCAATCGATTGGCGGCATTCCGGATTGCTGAGAAATTGAGTCAGAATCAGGAAGCGCTTGACCACTTGGTAACCTGGTATCGAGATTTGTTACTGCTGCATCAGGGTGCCTCGGTTGATTCATTGACTCATATCTATCACGCGGAAAGCCTCAAACAACTGACTCCACGTTATTCACGGATGACATTGCAAACAGCAATCAAAACAATATTTGAAACCAAGGATTTGCTCAAACGCAACGTCAACGCAACGTTGGCTTTAGAAGTCATGGTTTTGAAACTGCTACGTGGAACATGAAACATCGCTTTCTGAGAGGGAATTTTCCATAACGGCTGTATCTCAGCAGGATTGACCCCGAATTTTTATTCAACAGCCGGGAATAGATGTCAACTCAAGGAGGAATTCGTTGACTCGAAGTTTGTTGATTTGCGCCCAATTTATCCTATCTGTACTAATTCCGCTGACAATCTCTGCTCAAAATCAAGATGTCCAAGAAGATGTCGAGGCGGTTCAGTCTGCTCACGACCTCTTCTACACTCGGAAATATTCAGAGGCGATTACGTCGTATCAGGCCCTCTTGAAAACATCACTGCGTCAGAACACGAGAGATGCAATCCGCATGAATATGGCGCGCTGCTATGCTCAGCTAGGTGAGGATGCCCTTGCCACCCAAACTTTCCGTGCCATTATTGATGATAGTCCAAGCGGTTCATATGCGAGCCAAGCGGTCCACCAAATTGGGAATCTCTATATTCAACGGTATCAATACAAACAGGCAATCCGCAGTTGCAAGCAACTTGTAGAAAAATACCCGAAAACTCCCGTAGCAGAAATAGCGCGTTATCTAATCGCCCAGTATTTAAATTCAGGTGGCATGCACGATAAGGCAATTCAAAATCTCCGCGAATTTCTGGAGGATTATCCGAATTCAGTCTACCATGTCAGTGCACTGCACAGTCTCGTTCGGCTATACCTCGCTCGACACCAACACGACAAAGCACATGAACTACTCCAGGATTATCTCCGACAAAACCCTGACGACACAGATCTGATGGAGCAACTAGCTGACCTCTACAGGCAACAGGGGAAACATAGTGAAGCGTTAAGCCTTTACCATGCGGCCCTTGAGCGAAATGCGAATGATACTAGCCTCATAAAAAAAATCGGCGAGTTACACGCTGAACGCGGTGAGCACAATCAAGCAATTCACGAGTGGTCGAAAATCATCACGAATGGTCCGAACCAATCCCAGCGATACCAACAACTCGGTGAGATTTATACTTCTCATCAGATGTATGATGAGGCGATTCAAGCATATCAGACCGCTCTGAAACTCAACCCAAAAAGCGTTTCTCTCTATACCAAGCTTGCTGATGTGTACAAAATTCAAGACCAAATCGATAATGCAATCAGCACTTATCTACGGGCGTTGAACGCAGTCGATATTGGGTATAGTGGACGTGACACACTTATTAAGAGCATCGCCGAAATTTATGAAGGGGAACAACGGGAACATCTGTTTGCGAAGATCGCTGCTCACATACAAGAGGATCTCCAGAAAAATCCTCAGAATCCGAAGCTAGTTTTAGCATTGGGCGAGATTTACTTTCATCAGGGGCGTTTGGATTTAGCGCTTGAAAACTTTACCCGAATGCGACAGCTTTATCCACCGGATCGCGGACGATTCTTAGAGAACTACGCACATATTCTGGAACGCCAAAAACATCCAAAAGCCCGTGACTATTACGAAGCGATTATTGCGCTTTTTCCCGATAGTCTTTTGGCCTGGACCTCAAGGATGAAGTTGGCGCGGCTCTACGAGCAGATGGGACACTGGCAGGATGCACTTGTCGTTTTGACCCAGATGACACAGCGACATGAGGATGCAACCACACAAATCCTGTTAGGACATGTATGGCTGCATGGTATCCGTGATATTAAGGCGGCAATGCGCACCTACCAATCGTTAGTCAATCAACCTCTGACACCAGCTCAACAGGTGGAAGTTCGACTGCGTTTGGCAGAATGCCAAATTCTACAGGAACAGTATGTGCTGGCTCAAAATATGCTGCATCCAATTGCCGAGACGCATGGCATATTCAAGGCTGAAGCCCAAAGGTTGATTGGCGACTCATATCTTTTTCAGGAACATTTTGAGGATGCAGTTGCAACGTACAATAGTTTGCTGGAAGTTGCCACGTCCCATCCCGTGAGCAACGATGCGCTGGATCGAATCGTCCTAATCCAGTCCAATTCAGATTTTAGTCTCGAACCACTCAAGCGTTACGTCAAAGCATTACATACATACTTGAGCGGACAAACGGAAAAAGCATTAAAGCAGTGTGCGGAAATCATCAACCTATATCCGCAGGCGCTTATCATTGATGAGTTGAGATTGTTAGCCGGAGATATTCATCTAAAACAAGGCGAGTATACAAACGCAATCGAAGTGTATCAGCAGGTTGTCACTTCTGAGAGTCCACGCGCACTGGAGGCACAGGCAAAGATTGCCGACATCTATCGTTGGCAACTGGAGGACGTTTGCAAAGCGATGCAGGTATATTCTGCGCTAATTGATAATCATCCAAAAAGTGTTATCGTCGCTTATGCGCGTCAACAGATCAATGAGATGCAGAAGATGCAGTCGGAGTAAGGGAATATGTGGCAGGACAAAGGGGGACACTGGAATTCCGACTGATGCGTTAAGCGGTAAAGTCCAACTTGCTACGGTGCTTCCCTGCCCACACCCAACTCAATCCTTCCAGGAAGATGCAGATTGTAATTACACCTGCACAAAGCAGATAAGGGCTCTTGATTCCCAAGGCTGAATCCGCAAATATCCCACCCAGAAAAGGTCCAAACAAGATTCCACTCCCAAGTATTGCTTCGTGCCATCCGCTTTTGTCACCCTTGTTTTTCTGCTCATGCAAACTGTAATACAAGCTACTAAAGTAGGTAACCCCAGCGCATACAGCTATCGTTGCAAAGGCAAGCGCCCAAAGGACAGCGTGCGTCAAACACCACATCCCCGCAAACCCCATCACTGCTAGAAATTGCACACAGACCAGAGGAAATAACCGGTAATGCCACCGCGTCGAGTAATCCGTGCCGAACCAAAGAAACGTGAGCGTTTGCACACCACCCAAGGTCAGCATCAGATTTCCGAACATCCTTGCGGGGATGCCCATCTCTAGCGTTAATTTTGGCGCAATGCGCCGCAAGACGCCCAAGGAAAACCATGATGCAAAATTAGCAATCCGCGCAATTTGCAAATAAACGTGCTGTAACGGGCGTGGTGGCTGTGTTGTCACCCACGTGCTTCTTGGACTTGGTGTGGGCGTTGTCTCGTTTTTACCGCCTTTGTGGAGCTTCGCATGGGAAAAAATCATCGACCAGTTGAGCAAGCTGAAACCGCCGGCAAGGTAGAAGGGAATAACTGGATTAGAACCCCGATAGAGGTAACTCGAAGTTACTGGACCGGCTGTAATGCCAATACTCCAAAACAGATTGAAGAGCCGCAGCCGCTTAATCAGATGCCCATCACTTCCTCGTTCAGCAAGCCACGCTTCGTAGGCGGGCCAAAAAAACGCTTGGCTGATGCTGACGCACGGAAAGACGATTGCTAGATGCAACTTACGGAAACAGAACGGAAGTGCGAAGCTAAGGACCGCAAGTAACAAGCACCCCGCGGCGAGATTGTAGGTTCGTTCAATTCGATCGGAGAGCCGGCCGAGGGGAATAACAAGAATCACGTAAATGCCACTGCTAATTGCGGTGAGTGTACCCAAAAAGGTTGAAGAGAGATGGAGATAACTTGAATAGAAAGCGGTATTCGTGAAGATCGCGCTAAAACAGAAATCCATCAGGAGCGCAGGAAGGTAAGCACTATATTTACCCAAGACGAAGTTTTCCTTTCACGATCTCACATTGGTATTCATCATTTTGGCAGGTTACGATGGGATTGCCCGCCGCCATCAAGGTCTACTAAACTACCGACAACGCAGATGCGACACAACTTAAGCTGTAAAATGTGGAGCGTGGCTGGACCACTGCTACTTATCCATTTTCTCCTTCCCTTCTTCGCTGATGTCTCGGTTTATAGTTCCTCCGCCTTCACCTTGTTCATTTGGGGTGTTACTGTCGTTGGAGCGCCACTCGTTTGCCTGCTCTTCTAACCTGCGAAGATCGTCCGGATTCTTGATATCAATAATGTGAGGCGTGATAATAATAACAATCTCAGAGTTTTCAGTCACCGTTTCTGTCCTTCTGAATAAGTTGCCCAAAAATGGAATGTCCCCCAAGATTGGCATTTTGCTTTCAATTTGCTGTTGTTTTTGCTTGATCATACCCCCAACCACAATTCTCTGTCCGTCTTCCACGTCAACATAAGCGCTAATTGAGCTATCTTCCGTGATTGGCGCGTTGAAGTCTGTGAACTCAATGAAGTTACTCGCTTGGATTTGCACGATCTCCAGCCCGATGGTGCGTTTGCCATCTGGTCCCTCTTCAGACTTCGCAATGTGTGGTGTAATCGTGATGTTAATGCCGACAGGAGGGCTAATGAAATCGTAGTTAAACAAGGGCTGATTGACCGTATCACCCAAAAGGCTCCTGGTATCAACGCTCTGTAGATACGGTATCGTTCGCCCACGACTCCACGTCGCTTGCTGGTTATCCCGCGTCAGCAGTGAGGGGGTCGATAACGTCCTGACTTTGTTCTCGCGCATTAGTGTGTGAAGCAACGCCATATATTCTTTTGTCGCGATGCTGTACGAAAAGCCGCTGATTTCTTGATCGAGTGCGAATTTGGTATCTAGTCCTCCAACCAGCGGATTGCCAGCGCGTATCTCCTCGCCGAAGAGTCTATTTTCTTGTGCTGTCAATTCAAGACCGAGCTTCGTGGATTCATCCAGCGTTACCTCAAGAATCTGAATGTCGATCCAGACCTGCCCGCGGACGAAATCAAGCCCGCGAATCAGGGCTTCAACGTCTGGCAGATACCGTTGAGCGGTAGTTACAATCAGCGTATTGGTATCCGGATCCGCAAACACGGTAACTTTACCGCGCAGCGAATTGATATCTTTCTGTTCGCCACGTCCACCGCGTGACAAGAAGCGTCCGAAGCTGAAACCGCCACGATCCCCCTCATCTTCCCAGACCTCGCTCAACACGTCCTTTATCTGTTCGGCATTAGCGTATTCAAGGCGGATGGGCTTTGTAACCTCCTTTTGTGCTGCTGGCGTTGGTACGTCAATCTCCTGAATAACTTGCCAAATAAGCTCAAAGTTTCGCTGTGTCGCCGTAGAGATGAACACCGCGTTCAGTGTGGGGTAAGCCTCAGCAGTTACATTTCCGGCAAGCGCGCTCCGATTTTGATTCGGCTGACTGGGGAGCCACCACACGCGTGCTGAGCCGCTGTCCCGATATAGGTTATTGATAATCGTTTCGACGTTCTCGGCGTCCGCATACTTCAAGTGGTAAACACGTGTCGCCCATTCCTGGTCTGGCATGTTCACATCAAGGCGTTTGATGAGTTCTTCGATCGTTTCAAAATTTTGCTCCGCGGTGGAAACCATCAGTGCATTCAATCGAGAATCCGGCACAAGATGGACAGGTCCTTGGACACCAAACCCTGTTGTATCTACCTGACGTTGCCTTTGTCGATCCCACCACGGTCTATCTTGATCTCTCCCTATGCTGCCGCCTTCAAAGAGATCTTGGAGATTTTGTGCCATTGTCTCGGCTTGTGCAAATTTCATAAAGTAGAGTCGAATCTCCTCCTGGGGGTCGGACTGGTCGAGTTCCGTGACGAGTTTTTCGAGAATTGGGAAGTTACGTGGATCTGAAGCAATTATCACAGCATTCAAATGATCGCTCGATGCGATATTCACCGTCCCGATAATACCTTGATGTTCTTGCCCGGCGGTCTCTCTGCGCACACGGCTGCGCCGGTCCTCCCATGCGCGTCTTTCCCATCTGTGAGAGTATCGACCGGGACGACTCCCGGCGCTTCGACCAGTAATAATCTCTTCAAGCGTCTCAGAGACATCTGCGGCAATCGCGAATTTCAAACGGAAGATTCGGATTTCTGTTTGAACGCTTGGCGCCGTATCCAGTTGCTGAATCAGCTCTCTGAGCACAACAAGGTTAGACTCCGACGCCTTTATGATGAGTGAATTTGAACTTTCATCGGCGGCTATCTGGATACGCCCACGAATCATGTCAATACCTGCTCCACTTTCCTTGGCTTTCTCCATCATCTTGCGCATTTCATCCGGATTACTGGTAAAACTTATCTTCCTAAGTATGTTGGTAACTTGCTCCTCTTGACGAAACACTTCGCTCAAGGTTTGTGCTAAGGATTTGGCTGTTGCGTTCGTCAATGGAATAACCTCGACCTTAAGCGGTACGTCCGGATCTTCGTCAGCGACTTGCAAAATGGTCACAATCCTACGAATATTGGAGGCAAGGTCGGTTATAATCAACGAATTGCTGTTAGCGTCCGCAAAAATGTTGGCGGCGCTGTTCAGAAGAGGCTTGATACCACCTACCAATTCCGATGCCGTAGCACTATTCAACTGGATGATGTAGGTTTGAATTTCGTCGGTCGGCTCAATCAGATTGGGATCTGCGGTCACGCGCTTGACCGGGACCTTCATCTGTACCGCTTTATTGAATGTGGTGATTAGTAAGGTCTTATTCGTTCGAATCATTGTCAGATTGTACTGCGACAAAACTGTTTTGATTTCTTCAAGCGTTTCCTCAATTGTCACATTTCTGAGATTCGTGAGTGCAAACTTCTTATCTTTGATGTCGTTTTCGGCGGCTACAATCGTGAGATCTGCTTCTTCACTGATGAACTTAATTAAGTTTTGCAAATCTCCACCTGAGAAGTCGAAGTCAAATCTGACGGCTTTTCCGGCTTCATCCCGTTCTGAGACCTTCATCCCTTTGCGATCATCTTCCTCGCCCAAAGCAGGCGTTACAACGATGGCGGTGACTCCGGCAACAAATATCACTGAAGCCAAGAATATGCAAATGTCTATTCTCCGCAAGGCAGTTGCCTTGGAACATACTCCCATACTATACCCCCGTACTAAATTTTGACATGAAACAAAATATATACTCAATGTACGCAATGACTTGAGATTTCCGAATAGCCGCCCCATGTGCACATAAAGAATAACGAGAAACGGATATCTTCGCCTCTCTTTCATTCATCTTTTTCCGGATTCGTAAATGAAAAGGTGATGAAATTCAAATTATGACCTACGCGAGTACTATCAATCGTGACTGCTATTTCCCTCTCTTCTCACCGCCGCGCTCGTCATCTTCCTTCTCCTCATTGTCATCTCGATGCTTGCCTTCAGACGCTTCTCGCCGCTTTCTCATCATCTGACGCATTAGTTTCTTACGCGCTTCAGGTGGTAAATCTCTTAGCTTTCGCTCCATGCCTTCGAAATTGAAATCCCTGCCACCGGAATTGGAATCCACGCGACCTGATTTTGGGGCGGATTCGCCATTTCTCATCCGGGGCGAGGGTTTTCTGTCATCACCCCCACCGCCAAGAAATTCCCCTGTTGAAGCTCGAAATTCCTGTGAATTTCCATGATGGAAAACCTTCACTTTAAGCGGCTCAATCATTTCGACTTTGGCGCCGGCGAACTCTTCGCCAACCCCAACATAATAGACCTGCCGATCTGCATTGCTTCGGATTAACGCTTTGCTCCCACCCGAGTTGCGATTAACAACGGTGGCAATCAGTTCAAATGGCGGTCCTGGTTTTGCCCTGCGATATCCGAGTGGACGGAATAGGTTGTTGTCAATGATAACTTTATAGAATTGAGGGGCAGGGTTCAAATCAACTCCGACGCCCTTTGGACGAGAATGCTTCCCTGATGTTTTATCGTTTTCCTTTTTCCCCCCCATATCCCGGAATTTCCTTAACCATTTTTTGCGAAGTTCCGGATCGTTCTGCAAATCGGCGATTGTAATGCCTTTTTTTTCAAGTACCTCCATTGCTAAAGGGGGTATGTCCATATCACCGCTTACCGGCAAAATTCTAATGGAGAATAATGCAATGGTTATATAAAACAACAAGTGTCTGTTCATCGCAGTCAAAGCACCTTTGCAATCATGGATAAATCGGCGCTGAGCATCGTTTTCTTCCTATCCTCGATGGAAATTCTGAGATTTCTGACGAATAACCATCTTGACGACGCTTCAATCAATTGAATCAACTCGACAACTTTACCCATTTCGCCTTTTAAGTTCATTTCAACAATATACTTCCCCGGCTGGTAGGTCGAAGGGATTTTTGCAAACCATCCCTTTAACTTCTCTATATGCTTTTGAACTGCCGCGACGTAGGCGGTAAGTGCAATCAGTTGTTCATCAAAATCAATGCGTTCTTCAATCTCGCCTTCAAGCGTGTTCTGTTCATCTTCACGCCGATGGACCAATTCCCAAAGCTTTAGTCGAAGCACACTATCCGGTTTCAACTGAACTCGCACTGTCTGCTTTTTGGCACCAAGCCTAAGAAACCCGCCCTTCGCCTTGTCTATCACGGTGGCGACTTCATTTGTAATAAACCCTTCCTTAGATTCCGCCGCGCCTGCCATTTCCAGTTTTAAGTTGTGTTGAATAAATTGGATGAGTTGAATACGCACTGGTAAAGCAATAACCTCGGGCATTGGCAGGAATTGTCGATCCGATGGCGTCGGCTTGGTCGCATTATCCCTCCCACTCATGTGTGAAGTCACTGACTGAGAAACTTGATTCGATGGTGCAATTGCTTCACTTCTGTCAGACAAATTAGTTTCTGCATCTCGCTTGGCAGCAGGAATAGAGTTCAATTCTCCCTTGATCTGAGGTTTTTCTGTCGCGACGCTTCCCGGTATTTCCGTCTTTCGCACAGCAGATTCATCACCATTCAGCCATGCATCAAGAATCGCAGCCGATGCCTCCTCTTCCATCTCTGCCTGTCTGGGTTTCCTTTCTTCCTCAATCGCATTCTGCTGCACTTGTAACCGTTTTAATTCCTCGTCCAACTCGCTGTTATATAGATAAAGCACGAGGTTCCTTTTCGCTTGAGAGGGAATCGTCTCGGTATTCCTACCAGGCCTGGGCTTCATGTTCAGTCGATAGTTCGGGCGAAGTCCTGCTTTTCGGACAAGAATAGCAATTCGCCGAGAAATCACCGCCTCTGGCTGCTCTCCCTCAAAAATGGGACCCCGCATCGTTTTCAGCGCATCTAAGCTCTTGAAATCACCATTCTGTTCCTTATAAGCAAGCAAGGTATCCGCTTTGCCCCGAAGAGCAGGATGTAGAACTGCCAGATCCGACGCACGCTGGGCCCGATTGAGGTCGTCTGCGTCAATCTGACTTGAGAGAACTTCAAACAGAGAATCGGAGATAATCTCTCCCTGTAGTCCGACATTCTCCCGAAGGTTTCCAGCAATTCGTTCAATGGTTTGAGAGAGAGACACCAAATCGCGAGCGGTTTGGAGCGCTTCGCGCTTATCAGCCAACGTCCGACCTGAAAAGCCTTGACGAATTGCGGGCTCAAGCTGCGTAAACAGAATCACGACAACAACGACGGCAACCAGAGCCAGCAGCACCTTTTCGCGTTTCGTGAGTTTTCTCATCTACGCTCCCTTTACTTATCGTCATTGTCATCTTGAGTCGATACGGATTCTACTTCCTCTGCTTCTGGTCCAATATCCGTTTCTTCCGGTTCAATCTGGACCCCAATTGGATGGAGGTATCGAGCTTGAGCAAACATCCGTACAGCTTCCAGTGAAAGATTACAAGTCACTTGCACCTGTGAGATCTGTTTTTTATCACGTTCGATACTTGTAATCTGTCCAGATTTAATCTCTCTGAACAGTCCGGATTGCGCCATGGCGCTGAGCATTTTGCTGACTTCTTGATGGGAACTAGCTTCAACACTAAAAACAATCTTCGCTTTGTCGGGTTCATCAAGATGACTCATGTTCAAATTTGTCCAAGCGATTTTTGTACGATCGGCGAAGCGGACACTTAATTCACGAAATATATCTAACGGGGAACTCCGAGGAGCCAACAGATCGGCTATAGCTAAGTCTTTTACTAACGCTCTCTTTGCGCTAGATTCCGCCCCTCCAATGCTTCTAATCTCACTGTCCAAGTCGTAGATTTTCGATTGGTAAGATGCGCGACATGTCAATCCACCCAGCACTAACCCAAAAAGCAGAACCGCCCCTGCAGCAACGCCTTTGAGCATTTGCGACTTCCTTTCCGCTTGCGTCAGTTTAGCTTTTTCTTCCTTCGGAAGAAGATCTAGCTCAATCTGTTGGCTGAGGGCATTCACGCCTAGCCCCAGCGATACAGCAGAACTGCTGCTGAACCCCTCAATAGATTGAAGGTTCGACAGTAGTCCATCCCAATTCCCCAGGGATTGATCGGAAATCGAAGACTTTAGGGCATCGAGTGGATTCCAGAGACGGGCTGGAATCTGTAATTGAGTAGCAACGTAAGTCGGCAATCCGGCGATTTGAGCGCCTCCACCACAAAGCCAAATTTCACGGACAAGATCGCCCTCCGTCAAATCGAGCTCCCGCTTTGCCGCTCCGATTGACCGTCTCAGCTCCGTAATAAATTCACCAGCCCATACATAAGTAGGAGTGGAGCTTTCGGACCGCTCGTCTAGCTCAGCGTTGGCAATTTTTTTATTTTCAGCGCTCTCAAAGTCGTCGCTTGTTTCATCTTGGTAATAGCGCGTTAATAAATCCCCACCGACAGGAAAACTCCGTGAAAACTGTAGTATGTTCTCTTGCATAACGCACAGATCCGTACGGCTTGCTCCAATATCCACAACCATTATCCGTCGATCTGACGAATTTTCGTTGAGCTGCATTCCTGCTAACACACAAATTGCTAACGATGAAGGGAGCAGGGCCCTTGGCAGAATTCCAAGGGGTTTCAGATAATCAATCTGTTTTTGAGCGGCTTCCCGCCGCGTCGCGATGAGTTCTACGGACACCCCGGACTCCTCGTCCCGACGCACATCATGAAAGTCATAGACTGCATGCTCCGGTGTGAATGGCAATTCAGTTTCTGCTTGGATAGCAACGAGACTTGGCAGCTGATCGTCCGTTATAGTAGTCGGCAGGTTCCTTAAACGCCGTGAAGTCACCAGCAGTCTAGGGATGGATAAGACAACCGGGAGTTTTTTTCGACCTAGCACCTTCTTCCAGAGCTTCTGCAGTGTCTGTTGAATCGTTTGGTCATCGATTTCCCCCATTGGGCTTTTTCGCGGATACAGTTCGATTCCTACACTAACCAAGTGCAGTCCGGATGTCGTTCGCTCCAGTTGCGATAGTTTAATCGCGCTTGCGCCAATGTCAATGGATACAACCTGATGCTTTGCCAAATTGTTTTTCCTTGAATCGGTGTTTGCCAAATATCTACGTTAATCCTGTTTCCAATACTTAATGGCGACCTGCTGTCCAGATCGATCAATCGCACCAACACAGGAGGCAAGGGTTTTTCCTCGTGAATCGACACCAGACGATTCAATGAGAAAGCCGTGCGATCGGTAGGTGATGAGGTCTGCAATCTGCCGAAATGTGTCTACATCAATCCCCTCCACATCAAGCAGTTGAGCAATGTTCGTAAACGGATTACCCGTAACTTCATTTTGCACTAGTGCCTGATTCTGTTGACCGCCTTCTGGGGCAGCTTCGCGGCGGTCAATCACCGCTTGGGCTTTATTTTCATCCATCCCCGGCAGCAGCTGCAGAACCTCCTTGGAAGTGGTATTAACGTTGATTAGCCCGCTTAATGTCGCATCGTCCGAAGTAGTGATCCGATCTACAATGCTTTTGAACTCATCGGTCGTAATCAATGTAACCTCCCTAAGTTCATCCACATTATCAAAGGCACCCTCGTTGTCCCGATGATTGATGATTCGCTCGGCAATTCCTTGATCGATACCGTCCAGGGATTCTAATATGCCTGCATCGGCGGTGTTAATGTTGACCTGTTCCTGGTTTTCCTCATTGTTGTCTTCTACGGTAATTCGATCGCGAATGTTGTCAAAAATCTGATCTGAAACAGCTTGGGCATCTATCAGATTGCCTATACCTCTGAACGATCGCTGGTGGGTCAGCGACTCTGCTTCACCTTGGGAAAACACCGGCTGGTTGTTAACTCCCTGCATTTGCGTTATCTGCTGCACATCTGCACTGTTTACGTTTACACGTGGCTGCCCATTTGCGTCGGTGTTTTTGTCAATAGAATAAATTGTCACGAAATCAATCAACCCCTTCACGCTTTTTCCCTCAGCTATGCCCTGATCTCGATTTTCGGAGGACAATCCCTGGGTGATATGTTGCTGACCGTAGAGGATTTCCTGGGTCATCCCTTCAAGTCGCGCCACGTCCCGCGCAGTACGATAGGGGCGTCCCTCCACGATTGCGTCTGCAAGCGGAGATTGCTCTGCTATTGCCGACTCTTCATAGCCGACCAAACCTAGTAATCCGCGAATCACGTTTGCATCCGCCGTATTCAAGTTGACTTTTGATTCTTCGTCCGTGATTAACACGCGATAGGTAAGCACGTTTCCAACTCTGGTTCCATCTTCAATCTGTTCCTCCATCTCCTGCGACCAGTTTTCGCCGAGCGCATCGTAAGGTGTTGTATCCCCGCGAAGCATCGCGATTGATTTCTCAAAACCTGCTTTTGCTGCATAGTAGAATTTTGTTCGTTCAGTGAAATTAGCCTGCGCACGTTGCTCAAGGCGGATTGAATAGAGAAGCTGGGTTGCAAGTACAGAGAGGATTGTCAATATCCAGAGGGTCGCAATCAGCGATAAGCCTCCTTCACCAGTGCGTGAAACATGAGATTCGTAATGCGCAATACGTAATGCGCAAACCGCACTATGTAAACGTAGTTTCCTCATTTCTTCATTCCCCAGTTCCACTGTCCGGTTCGTCGCTGGGTCCACCCGGCGGTTGCTCGGTAAAGTTTGCGCTCATTAACAGATAGACCATTGTCGATTGAGTCTCGCGCTTAGCATCTTGGCGTCTAACTAGTTCTCTCGATTGGCTGCTATCCTCGCTAGCAACGGTAATTGACACTTCAACTGCCTTTGGAATCATCTCGCTGCTCTCCCATGAATCGTACCATGTTTCACCGTCAAAATACTTTAAGTCAAAGGAGACAATCTGATTGATAATTGGAACAATGTCCACAACAATTGGATTCCCATCCTCATCTTCGCTCGGAAGTGTTCCTGATTCAAGCAACGGTTGAATCACCGTTTCAGGATTTAGTGATGTTGTTGTCACCCGCAAAAGCGCCGGTGCCTCCTCTACTTCGCTCTCTTCGCTATCTATTCCCAACATTGCGCCGTGAAACGCCGAATCCTCCTGCTCTCGAGTCGGATCCCTCCCAATGTAGTAGCTGACGCGCTGAACATCGCTGGCAATTGATTCCTGATTTTCCTCGTCCTCATTTGAAAACCCTCTCGCGGTGTTCAATTCAGCAAGAAATGGATCAGGAGTCGCATGAATGAGCGTTACGAAGCTAATCAGATCTCGATCTCCTGTTTCCTGCGGTTTGTCCAGGGAGATGAGCGAGAGTGCTTCATCTCCTTGTACTGCCTGCATATTGCTCAAATCAATGACAACTCGGTCTAGCGCTATTCGACATTTCTGAGTCATTACAATCCGAGATCCCGTCTTTTGGTAAACGTCCATCGCCATATTGAACGCGGTGTAAGTAGAACCGCTAATTATGACAAGAATACTCACTGCCATTAGCAGTTCGATCAAAGTTAGCCCGCGCTCGTGTAAAATGCTAAGCGTGACACGTGAAGCGGATTTCCCCATTCCGTCCTCTCATTCACTGCCTTAATTCTACCTACTGAGCACTTTGCGGCTGTGGTATCTGTCGATTCGCGATATAGGCGGCCATCGAAGTTGATTCTGCTTTCCCTCGCTCTAGCCATGTGATTGTCACAGTTACAGCACGAAGCCCTTCCTCAAACTCATCCGATTCAACGTCGTGAACTTCTGAACGCCAGCGGTAAGGCGAATTCTCGCCAAATTCCCCCTCTTCTGTCCCAATATCCGGATATCCTTGTAGTTCGATTTCCGCCATGCGAGTTTTGAGAAGGTACAGGACGGTGGTCTTATCTTCTGATAGTTTTTGATTGTTTGCTACGCTAGAAAAGGATTGGAGGAGCACTGGTAACCCTATGGATAAAATCGCTAAAGTGACAACAATTTCGATCAAAGTAAAACCGCTGTTGTCGTCTGTCGATTTATGAAGAAGTGAGTCAAAATACTTCAGAGAAGTCATCTACGATGTCTACAAGGTCTTTCTAGGCTATTTTAGCGGCTCACTTGGGCGTGGTGGAAGACATCGAGATTGCGTTGTAGAGAATCTCTTGCTAAAAGGCCCAGTACAGCAATATTGACATACCTATAAACGTTAAATGTCAGGCAACAGGTATTAGAAACCAGACATTCGAATTTCTACCGAATGTTGGTTCCCTCTGTAGTAGAACGTCCGATTACTTCTGCCTGCTGACTGCGGAGGTCTTCAACGTGGACACGTCCAGTAGTCCCCTCGACCACAATGGACATCAATTTGCCCTGTCGATCTTGAATATGCAGTATTGTCTCTTCAGAGGAACCCGTTGGGGAAAAGTAGATATAATCAATACCTGAGTCTATCCGGTTAGACTGGAAATTGTGGTTGGTCATCATGTGGGATAAGGTCACATTTTGGTTCAGAGACCGCGGGTGACCGAGAATATTACTTGTGCGAGAAACCATTGGTTTACCCGCTTCAGAACTTTTCCGTTCCAGCCTCTGCTGATTTTCAATCTGAAGAACAGTACTTGAAGCACTGGTAATTGAGGAGGCAGACGGATTCTCAATATTGAAGGTTTCTCTGGAGGCGAGCCAGTAGCTGTTCCAATCAAAATCAAACACAACGAGATATGATGTCCGTTCTGTAATCGACATGTCACGCGCAAAACGCAGCATGTCTCGAATGGCATGGGCTGACGATTTTAAACGCGTTGATGCGGTGAAACCGCGCAATTTTGGCATCGTCAGCGAAGACAAAACGACAATCAACGTCAGCACAATCATAATCTCAATTAGCGTAAAGGCTGCATCAGAATAATAGAGGCTACTCCGTCTGCTCAATCCAGTTTGTGATGTCGGCGTCATAGTCTTCACCCCCCTCTTTAGCATCCTTCCCTAGCGAATAGAGATCGTAACTGTAACCTTCATGATTGCCAGGGTATCGAAATATGTACTCATTTCCCCACGAATCATCAAAAGTTGGTTTTCTCACATAAGGTCCATTCCAATTCGCAGGCACTGGATTAGGGGAATTCCAAAGAGCTCCTAACCCTTGTTCCGTCGTTGGATAGTCGCCAACATCAATGGAATACAACTGCAGCGCCACCTCCAGCGCCTCAATGCGTTGTCTAGAGGTTGCAACCTTCGCTTTATCTCTTTGGGGCATCACATTTAAGGCAATACCCCCTGCCAATAGCCCAAGAATCACGATAACGATCAAAAGTTCGATGAGCGTCACACCAGATTCATTTGCTTTCAATCGTTTCAACATGGGTTGTCCCTCCTAAGTTCTAGGTTTTCACTGTCCAGCCACCAAATCGGTGGCTCCATAAATCGGAAGTATCATCGCAACTGCGATAATCCCTATCACTACTCCCATAACCAGTATCACTAGAGGTCCAATCGAACTCGTCAGTCGTTCCAAATCTTTTTTTGTTTCCACACCGTAATATGTTGATAGTTTTGCAAGCATCTGTTCGAGGTTGCCAGATTCCTCTCCAACAGTAATCATGTGAGTAACGAGAGATGGGAAGACATTACTTTCCTGCAACTCTCTCGATAGGGTGGAACCCCGCTCAATTCCTTTTTCTGATTCTGTGACCGCATTGCTATAGACTAGATTTCCAATTGAATCCTTGACAACTCGAAGCGCCGACAGCAGCACAACCCCATTTTCGAGCAACGTTGCCATCGTGCGCGTAAAACGCACAAGGGCAACATTACTATACACACTTCCCACGAGAGGGAGCTTGAGTTTCAGGCGATCAAACGTGAGGCGGCCACTTTCCGTGCGCACGAATTGCCTTATCCCCAAAGCAATAGCAACACACCCTACCAGAAGGATCCACCCATACACGCTAACAAAATTCGTGGCAGTAATAAGAAACTGAGTCAGGCGAGGCAAATCAACACCCATATCGGCATACATTACAGTGAGTTTGGGGATGACGAAGATTGTCAAAACAGCAAGAGCAATGATGCTTGAAGCAAACAGAATCGCAGGATAAAATAAGGATGAAATGACTTCGTTTTTCAGCAGACGCGCCCTCTCAGCAAATTCAGATAGCCGTTCAAGTACAACGCCGAGCACACCTCCAGCCTCCCCTGCTTTTACCATATTGACATAGAGATTAGAAAACACCTTTGGGTGTTGCGCAAGTGTTGCGTTGAATATCGCCCCTTGCTCGACATCGACCTTGACCTGCTCAACAACTTGTCTGAGTCCCGGATTCGAGATTTGTTCGAGGGCAATTCCCAACGCGCGCGGTAAAGTCACGTGTGCATTGATAAGCGTTGCCAATTGAAAAGTAAAAAACTCAACTTCCGCTGCTTTAATCCGTCCGCGAAATAGTGAGATTTGAAGTCGTTTCTCCTCTATTTCTGAAGCGTTTTCTTCAATGATGCTCGTTGCCCAATACCCCTTTGTTTTTAAGTTAGACACAAGTTCGGCTTTAGAGTTCGCTTCTTGTGTATTACTTACGACATTACCTGTGCTTGTGAGTGCTTCGTAGCGAAATCTTGGCATCAGCAACTCTCTTTCTGCATGACACGAGACATTTCACTAGACCTCTTCCCGAGTGTCAAAATCATCTTCTTGAGTAAGACGCACTATTTCATCGACTGTTGTGTAACCAGCAACAACCTTTCTCCAGCCATCTTCGCGTAGAGTCTTCATGCCTAACCGCATTGCTGCACGTCTGAGTTGGTTTGTCGAGGCACGATGCAGTGCCATTTCCTTAAGTTCTTCACCCATCAAGATGACTTCAAAAATACCGATTCGCCCTTTATATCCCCTCCGCCGGCATTCTGTACAGCCTACAGCGCGAGGAATGACCAGATTTGAGTCGATGGTCCCCGCTTGACCACCGAAAAACTCCCGGATATACTGCGGATCCGGATGGTACATGTCACGACAATTTCGACAGACTCGCCGTGCAAGTCGCTGGGCGATAATTCCTTCCAATGTTGAAGCCACTAGATAAGCGTCCACACCCATGTCGATAAGGCGCGTAATCGCCCCTGCTGCGTTATTCGTATGCAGTGTGCTGAACACAAGGTGCCCGGTCAACGATGTGTGAATTGCCATCTCTGCTGTTTCATGATCTCGAATTTCACCCACGAGCACCTTGTCCGGATCCTGGCGTAGAATATGCCTCAACCCAGCCGCAAACGTGACACCGATATCCGGATTGACCTGAATCTGATTAATCCCCTCCAACTCATACTCTACCGGTTCTTCAATCGTGATAATCTTGACTTCTGGTGTATTAATCTCTTTCAAACAAGCATACAGTGTTGTTGTTTTCCCACTCCCCGTTGGTCCTGTTGCCAAGATGATGCCGTGTGGTCTACGGATCATTCGCTCAAACTGCGCCAGACTGATTTCCATTAAGCCTAGTTCCTCTAAGCCATACGAGATGGATTGCTTGTCGAGAATTCGGAGAACGACACTTTCACCATGGAGCGTTGCGACCGTTGGAACCGTCGATACACGAAGATCTATCTGGCGGTTTCCCACGCTGCGGATTTCCCTGCTTATTTTTCCATCTTGAGGACGTCGCCGTTCAGCCACATTCATTCCCGACATAATTTTGACGCGGGATGTGATTGCAGATTGCAAATGCGATGGCGGCTGCGGCTGTTCTTCCAAAACGCCGTCAATTCGGAAACGAATCTTCAATTCACCCGGAAACGGCTCAATGTGAATATCACTGGCACCTAAGCGCGCAGCATCAATAATCATCTGATCCACGGCATGTATCACAGTCGGATCCTGGATCAGGTCCTTCTCATCGATTCCAAAATCTTCAATCGTCTCCCGTTCAAGTGTTGCAACAGCCCCGACAGGGCCTTTAATGCTTTCACTAAGGATTTGGGCTGCTGTCTTGCCATAAAAGCGGATGATTGCGGCTTCGATGTCTTCTTCGTCCGCAAGCAGCGGATTAATCTCACACCCTGTTACCAACCGAATTTCATCAATCAAGATTACATCTAGCGCATCCGCCATTGCCAAGGTAAGCGTTTTGTCTTCGAGACGTATCGGGAAAATCTTGTTCTTATAAGCAAAGCCTGCAGGAACCTTCGCTGTTGCCTCAGATTCTGGGATAGTCCTCTCCAACAAAACGCACGGGACGCCGTACTCAATGCTTTTCCTGGCAAGCCCAAGCGCGCTTTCACCGACGCGCTTTTTCAGCGATTCATCAATCGAAACACCCGTTTTTTCCATCTCTTCGATAACCTGTCGATGCACGTCTTCGGAAATGAGGTTTGAATCGAGCATCGCCTGAGCCAATGATTTAGCTGGTGCATTTAGCATTTGTTGCGTCCTTTCTACCCCGTTCTCAGTGCTTACCTAGGTCCGGATTGCTCTGTTTAGACGCAGCAGGTGGGGTGAGGTTTAGGAACTTATTCTCTCGTAGAAATAAGGCGCCAAGGGGAAAAATCGAAGGCTGGGCACTGGATTAGGAATCCAAGTCCGAGACAAGGTGCGCTGATATGCCCTGCACTACCGAAAGAGTCTGTACGGATAGGATTTGATCGTCGAAAGGGATGAACGCAGAAATCCCTCCACAAGGTTGAGAAGCGATCAAAGCTAGGTGTGGAGTGATACGCTTGCGCTATCAAAGCAGGCGAGGTGGTGCATCGGAGGCAAATGCTTCTGGATATCACTCATTGGTCTTCCCTTCTTCAACAACAAGAAGTTGATTCGCATTTATGTTAACGAGTCGATCGACAACCCCGCTGGGCCAATTCACCTCAATCATGTCAATTCGGGGAGTTTGTCCAATTCCAAAGATTAGCGACAGCTCGCTCTGTGAACAATAACTGCAACCGCTTTTCAATGTTCGCGTCTGCGTGCCAGATTTCGACGTTATCGTAACCCTTGCACCGATACCGTTTCGATTGCTTTTGGATCCAATCAATTTCAGTTTTATCCAGTGATTCTGATTTCCTCCGTCGTTGCGATATAAATGGGCAAGCCCATTAGAAGTCGTGACCAGGATATCCCAATCGCCATCGTTGTCGATGTCTCCGTACGCTGCACCACGTCCGACAATCGGGTTTGCAAGGTCAGTGCCGATCTTCAGCGCGACGTCCTGGAACTTTCCGTCACCGGTGTTGCGAAACAGGTGAGGAACCTGTGCGTAAGTAACCTCACTCTGTACGGCGTTGATTTCATTTTCAACGTGTCCGTTCGCGGCAAAAATGTCAAGCCTTCCATCAAGGTCAAAATCAAAAAAGAAACACCCAAATGTGAGTGTCAATAGGCTCGCATTTCCGATGTTGGCAATGGGCGCGTCATCAATAAA
Source organism: Candidatus Poribacteria bacterium (assembly GCA_965198175.1). Classification (GTDB taxonomy): domain Bacteria; phylum Poribacteria; class WGA-4E; order WGA-4E; family PCPOR2b; genus JAPPKS01. The sequence continues at coordinate 2,222,697 of OZ240245.1, read as the reverse complement.
AATCTCCCCCTCATTATGGTAGAGATTCATCATCTCATTAGAAAAATTGCCAATCACCAGACTTTCTCTGCCGCTTCCATCATAGTCTCCAGCATCAATTCCCATTGCGCCGGTTGCAACCCCATTCTCGCTATAGGCGATGCCCACGTTGAGTCCTGTTTCGATAAAAGTTCCGTCGCCATTGTTGTGATAGAGTTTATTGGGTTGTGTATCATTCGCCTCGAAAATATCGGGCAATCCATCAGAATTGTAATCGAAGATGCAGACCCCTAGTGATTTGCTGGTCCGATCTTCAATCCGAGAAATCCGTGAAACATCAACGAAGGTGCCATCGCCACGGTTTCTAAATAACCGGCTCGACTGCCCATGATAAGATTCGGGCGTACAGTATGCTTTGTTTGTGCCATCTAACGTGCAGAAAATATCGGTTTCGATGGTCCATTCCACATAATTAGCAACGTACAAGTCTAGATTGCCGTCCTTGTCATAGTCGAACCATGCACAACTGGTTCCGAAGCTAGGATTATGAATGCCCGCCTGCTTCGTTACATCAACAAAGGTTGCATCGCCCTGATTTTGGAACAACCGATCCGCCTCAAGACAACTGACATAGAGATCGTCATCGCCATCGTTATCGTAGTCAGCAGCCGCGACGCCTATTCCGTACAACTCAACGGCTAACCCAGCGCTCTTTGTGACATCCGCAAAAGTCCCGTCGTGATTGTTTCGATAGAGCGCCATTGATTGACGCTTTCCGGTCGGGTATCCTGTCCAATCTTTGCAGGTCAGCAACACAATATCGCTCCAACCATCGTTGTTATAGTCAATGAATGCGCAACCGGAACCCATCGTTTCCGGAAGGTACTTTTTCCCAAAGGCGCCTGTATTGTGGACAAAGTCAATTCCTGCCGTCTTAGTTATCTCGACAAACTCAGGAAGCGCATCCGCAGGAGGTGGCTCTTGTATGCACATGGAGAGGTTCAGAATACAAATGAGAAATATTGTCCGCGGTACAGGTTGTCTGTCTATGCGTTCAAATATCATAAATTACATCTCTTGTGTCAATTGTATAATCCGCCGAAGTGGCAGCGTGTATATCAGTTCTAACTGAAAAGCCTGTTACATTAATGGAATTCCAACCGTCCCTTTCTTGCGTAGAGACACAGGCATGATACACAAATCTGACGATTTAACACTACCTCGGCGCTGAGAATCGGTCGTGGGAAGGATTTTTGTTCGTGCAGTTTTTGAGGTGTATTTCAAGCAGCCGGAGTCGAGCTATCAGACTAAATTGACCGCACCAATCAAGCAGATCGCCAAATTCGCCGGCGTGAAATCGCTTGATAAACTCATATCGCGTGGAGACATTTCGTAGACATGTGATGCTTGAAAGGCATTAGCTGAAACTTGTCATTGGTTGGACACTTTAATGAAACCGTGAGCAGCAGGCCCGTACGACATAGTACGATGTGGGGGCGGTCTATTTCATCAGGCTGCTGAGACACAATACAAACGCCAAGTTACTCCTTGCACTGCACTAACTCCCACCGTTTGTACTATAGGGGATGCTTTCTCGGTTTGAATAAAGTCATTCACAACATCATCGTAATCAGAATCGAAATAGTGAATATCTATACGACATCCATTGTCGTGTTTTAGGAGGTTCAGCTTGAACTCAGTTTACATTTATAATTTTCCTTTGTTTGATTGGTGGCGGCGGTAGTGGGCTAGATAGAAGCCGCGCATTGTAGTAGTACCAACTTCTACCCCCTCCACCATAATGGTGGCGGCGAGAGATGGCGCGCCACCAAATTGAGATTAACGGGCAATTCAATTGAAGTTACACCTTACCCCACTACCTTGTGTGGTACATTCAAACAAATCTCCATCTCTCCTGCCACAAAGGGGGTGGTAAGTTAACCTCCCCCAGAGTAGTGGTTAATTGTTGGAGTTGCTGGATTTGAAACCAGCTGCAATCCAGCGAGTTAAGTGAATAATTACTACTCCTGCGCAATACACGCCAGCGTATATTGATAGAGGCGTAAACAGGGCACCTGTGAGAAAGAGTGAAAATGAATATTTAGAATTTTCGGCTGACATATAAAATGCAGAAATGAATCCAGCAACAATGGACAAGAGTAATAGCACTCGCTTGAGTCCTTCGTTCCAAATGAGCCTAATACTCGTGTAGCTCTTTTTGGCGATAACCCAACGGATTACCAAGAGGACACTTGCACCCACCGCAGACACAATGAGGTAGTATGCGATAAAGATATCCACCCTAGATGCTAGACCTGCAAACCAACCTATTCCACTGCCCCAGCGTAGCGCGGAGCGCTTGGTAAATATCCATATAGTGAGCGACGAAAGGCTAATGTGTATGAAATAAGGATCATAATCCATGCTAAATCCTTTTAGAATTGCGGGATTTCAATGCGAATCACGACATCATTGCGTCGGTCAATGGGGTTGCCCAAACGGCGCAAATATCCTCACGGTTCTCAAATTTCATGACAACGAACTTGCATCGGTCACCGTTTTAAGCATCAGCATGGTTCTAGGTACGGTAGAGGACATGTTTGTGAAGCTGCCTGTCTTTACGTCGGACAGTTTCAATTCGGATATGGCCAATGCTTTGTACGTTAATCAGCTTTCTGTGTCCTAGAGATCCGAGAAACGTAGCTAAGCGTCCCTATAAATTACTTGCAAAAAAATCCAGTCGTCGCGCCAATTACAGCGTGCTAAAGCATTCAATAGGCAAGATGCTGTCAATTCAGCGGTATTCAAACTATGTAATATCGACCACTCCTCCTGTGGTTTCATTGGAAGTAGCGGCGTTTCGAACGGCTCTACTTCGTCTTGTAGATTTCTTCTCGTTTGTGAAACCCATCTTCGATGACCACATCAAGATTATCTTTATCCACTTGGATCGGGATTAAGAGAATAGAAGGAACAGCCGTTTTTTCATTATTCACCGTCTGTGTTGCCTGCGGAATCACATCGCCTTTCGCAAGTGCGACTGCCGCTTCTGCGGCTGCTGTAGCGATTAGGTGTATCGGTTTGTAAACGGTCATCGCTTGTGTCCCTTCAAGAATGCGCTGGCACGCAGCTTTCTCTGCATCTTGCCCAGAAACAAGCACTTTACCCGCTAGCTTTTGCGCATCAAGCGCTTGGATAACCCCACCTGCAGTACCGTCGTTAGAAGCAACAACTGCATCAATGCGGTTATTATAACGTGTCAAAACCTGCTCTGTTTTTTTCAGTGCATCTCGGGCGTCCCAATCAATTGCCCATTGCGTTGCAACTATATTGATGTCTTTGGAATCGATTAGTGGTTGTAGTGCCCGCATCTGCCCCTTTCGTAGAAGATGTGCGTTGTTGTCTGTAGGGGCGCCCCCCAGCAAAAAGTAGTTTCCCTTAGGAATTCTACGTGCAATGTACTCCGCCTGTAAATAACCGACCTGCTCGTTGTCAAAGGAGATATAAAGATCTACATCACTTTTCATAATCAAACGATCATAAGCTAAGACCTTGATTCCTTCCTTGTGAGCGGCTTCAACAATCTGTGCCGCGGCAACTCCATCTTTCGGGATCACAACCAACACATCAACGCCCTGTGTAATCATGTTCTCCGCTTGCTCATTTTGCCTTCGGGCGTCCCCGTCGGCGTGCTGCACAATCACCTCTGCGCCTAATTCCTCTGCACGCTTTTTGAAGATGTCTCGATCTTTCCGCCAACGTTCAACTCGCAACGAGTCCATTGACAGTCCAATTTTAATGCTTTTTCCATTTGTCTGCTGTTGATTACTTTCGCTACCATAACTAATTATAGCTGTAAGGAAATAAACAGCAACAAGAATGATTCTTATTTTGCAAATCATCTTTTCCTCCGCTAGCTTCGCCGCGAATACCAGACCTAATTCTGCACCTGGGTACCCGATAGTGGGGGCTCTGTTTCTTCGACCTTATCTCCTTTCTTGATTACACCCAAACCTTCGATGACGCGGACTCGGGAAAGCCGATCGGTTTTGACTTCAACAACTTCGACTTTACCAATCATTTTGGGGACATTACCAAGCACTTCTTCTGTGTCTGGATCGATTAGCGGCTCACCGTCAGTATAGACTGCCAGCTGCTGCCTTACCAGAATTCCCTTGGAAGAACCGACGTTAATATACGCATCTGCTGGATCGTCTGGATTAACGTAAAGAACCTTTGCTCTAAGGCGACGGGGGGATTCGCCCGAAGATGGACTTGATGTTCCCTCACCTTTCTGCGAAACTGTGGTTCCCGGCATGATGAATTCAGGACCAATGGTATCGCGCAATGCCAATACCACCTTCGTTAAGGCGTCGTCAGTAGCAAGACCGAATAAGGTTAGATCGTATTCTGGGCTAGCAAACTTTATCTGATTTAGCTTCGCATAACTAACGATTGGGCGAGGTTTTTTTTGGCGATTCGGCATCTGTCCAAGTTGGAGCTCAGTTCCCTGTTCGCTTACCACAGCTTCTAAGGCGGCGAACTTGGCTCCACCAAGCTGGTGCCTTTTGGTCGCAGCAATTTTGCGCTTTGCAATTTCATCCCCGGAACTGCCGTAGAATTTCATTTTCAGGTGAACGGTAGCACTATAATAATATCCTATAAGCTGTGCGCCGCCGACGAACCCTGCCGCCATATTAAACCCGCCTCCTCTCCCCTTGAGTGTCTGAAAACGCGTTGCCTTGGCTCTCTCTTGGTTGAACTTCCGGATGTTACCCACAATGAACGCTTCCACGTTCAGCGCTTTAGCCAACTGTTCCCGCTTCTCAGCGTTGGATCGAACGGCTTTTAATGATAATCCCAGCTGCGCCATGGCATCTTTAACTTCCTCATCGGAAATAGGTTCGTAGACCTGTGTCTGTTTAAGTTTTCGGTTCAACAGCTCTGGGAATCCCTCCTTGAGATTCCACTTTGTTCGCCCCTTTCCGGTGCCGAAAAGCCCAAACGGATTTGGGATGCAACCGCAGCCGGTCGCAGAATCGAAACGACTGTGATCTTCAAAGTACAAGACGGCGACTCGCTTTGATGCGGCGATACCATCTAGCCCGGGCACTATCAACAGCCACAACATGATTGTTAAATAACTAGTAATTTTTAAGAAGGGATTTAAGCAAGTGCAATAAGCGTTCATAGTTTAGGTATACCTCCTTACGGTAGTTTAAGTCCCACGTAGGTTAACTTTATCTATCGGTACAAAACTTGATTCTTTTACGTATGATAGGTACCCAATCATCTCTAGCTAGCGAGCTATGATTAGGTGGTTGAAAGCTTGCAGAAGCCTCGACTTAACAAGCTACCCGGATTAAATTACAAGACGGATCTTGGATATTTTACTCGTTGGCTGATGCTCTGTCAAGAGGATTCACGTCAGTTATGGCAATTGTGTATTTTATCTGAAAGTGTTACAATAATCAGCGAGTTAAGATCTAACAGGTTCTGTGAAATCTGACTTTTCAATGTCCGAAAACTGAACACTCACAATCCAGGAGGGTAGAGATATGGGTCAGGGAAAAGTTTTCCATGTTGGTGGGATTGAACTTCACGTTGAAAACCGCGGACTGGATGATAACAGAGGTCCGGCTGTTAGAGTTTTTGGTAATGTTGATGGCACATCAGTGCAACTGCTACGATTCGACTGCTTCCGTAAAAATCCCCATTATCACTATGCTCCATCGGGGCAGAACGATGTATACCCTATGAACAAAAACGCCACACTGGATCCAATCAACTGGACAATTAAACAGCTTGGACAGCATCTAGTAGAAATGATCCGTACAGCCGGCTATGATAGTGTTGCTGCAAAGGTGGATCAAGCTGCCGTTTCAGCTGTTCTGCCAGAAGTTGAATCAATTATGTGCCGCTGATGTGGGTTTGCCTCACCCATAGCCACTGTCCAGTAGGCTGTATGTACGATGCCACGAGTTAAACTAGAATTTTGTAATCGGGTCGCCAAGCTCACACGGTGTCGTCCTGGAGTTCTTCAACACCATCAATCAAGCGATGTTAGTCGAGTTCGACAAGGTGCCGCATAAAGTGTACCAGTCCTCAGAGGCAGTGGTGTTTGTGACTTAGGGCAGCAAGCAATCGTATTCAGCGGGCAATGATTTGAAGGAGTTGACGAATGTTTATTCAACAAGTGACCGAGTTTGAAGCTGAGCACGGACGGGTCTTCATTCAACTAGAGTCGTTACTACAGGTCACTGTGCTGCGGCTGCATGCCGTAGGTATGTCCTAGGCGGTGGGCTTTTCTTGGGTGTTTACTAAAACCTCCATCTTGCTGCTCGCGAGGTGAATACCGACTTGCCAGAAGTAGCTATGGTTAGTCATCTCCTTGGGGCGTTTCCAGTTAATTGATGTGATTGGCTTGCAGAAGGCTGAGTGGCTTATGTTGCGCAAAGAACCGTTCGACGGCAAAACGGCGCAACAGATTGGGCTAGCTGATTCGGTGGAACTTTAGGCGTTTTGTTAAGATCCACGCTCAACGACGGTAACGGTTTTGTTACAACGAATACTCGTGAGACGCTGGACTATCCCGCTTGGCCACCGAATCTCAAGCTGATCTACTCGACGATGCGTTTCTAAACCGAACAGCAGACGCTTATCGCTACCGGAAGCGTAACTAGAACCACTCTTCACCTCGGCAATCTGACTTCTTCCACCCGTTGTAACCTGGACTCGCGCGCCGATGCCATCCCGATTGCTGCGGGCGCCCACCAGCTTGATGCGAATCCAGTTATGCCGATCGTTCCCATCGTTGCGAAGCAGAATCGCGCGCTGGTTGGAATTCACAATAAAAATATCCGTATCTCCATCATTGTCATAGTCCCCGCTGGCAGTTGCCCGCCCCACAAACGCCTCCGAGAAATATGCTCCAGAAGTTGCTGACACCTCCATGTACGTTCCATCTCCATTATGGCGAAACAGTTGATCTTTTTGCGCGTAGGTCTCTTCATCGGTCAGTTGTTCGATAATCGCTTGCGGATGCCCGTTCGCAGAGAAAATATCGAGATGTCCGTCATTATCATAATCCAGGAATAGCGCGCTGAAACCCACAAATAGATAGGTAGCCTCTCGCAGGCCCGCAGCGGCGGTCTCGTCGGTAAATCCGCCATCCCGATCATTTTTGTAGAGGGTCGCCGTTTCCGAATTGGCGATTAGCAAATCTAACCATCCATCCGCGTTATAATCCCCACAGTCCGCGCCCATAGATCCCTCAGCAATGCCGTTTTCATCATATCCCGTACCGTTAAATAAACTTACGTCTGTAAACGTCCCATCCCCATCGTTATGATACAGAAAGTTCCGGTTGGTGTCATTGGGAACATAAATATCCGGCCAACCATCGTTATCGTAGTCACATACCACCCCGCTCATACCTCGTCCTTCGACCGGATTTGAGACACCGGCTTGCTGTGAAACATCGGTAAAAGTGCCATCCCCATTGTTTCGGTAAAGCACATCTGGCGTTCCTTCGTAGGTACGTGGGGGACCATAGCCAACCACGCCCTTATAGGTAATATAAGGGGGCATCGACAGATCGTACACTACGTAGTTGACGACAAAGATGTCCAAATCGCTATCTAGATCGAAATCTAGATAGCAAACTGCTACGCCCCAGAGTTCATTATTGATGCCCGCCGCTTCAGTGACATCGGTAAAGGTGCCATCTCCGTTGTTGCGGTAAAGCACATCTGCGCCAAAGTTGGCGACGTACAAATCCTGATCTCCATCGTTATCATAGTCAGCGGTTGCCGCTGCCATCCCATATCTGGTATCTCCTGTCCCTGAAGCGGTGGTGACATCGGTAAAGCCACCATTCCCATCGTTGCGATATAACATATTTCCAGGCGAAGGTTTCTGAGTCGTGCCTGGTACATATCCACTATTGACGACATAAAGATCGAGCCGATCATCGTTGTCATAATCGAAGAAGACGGCGCCAGACCCCATAGTTTCGATGACATGCCAACGGTCGATCTTGCCATTGGTGTGTTTGAAGTGGATGCCGACTTCCTCAGTCACATCCACGAACACAGAGGGCAGATCGGCAAAACTGTTCATAGCGACCAGTACGAGGACAACGGTGGGTAGAAGTTGAGATTGGACGGGGGTTATCCTCATGCAGGTTACTACTTGTAATTTCCAGGTGTAGATTAGGTCTGTACAGGAAGAAAATGATAGAAGCATTATGAAATCCCAAAATTTGTGGACTAGGCAAGTCTAATGAAGTTAGGCTGTTCATGGCTTCATTTTTGGGGGCCGGGGTTGACGGATTGCGTCTTACATTTCTCCGAGGAAGGGCAGGGTTCAGCTGTCTGGGCGAGCCGAAAACCGATGAAGGAAGTACTGAGCCCCGGATAAAACTGGAGTCGAACCGTGGTTTCACACAGATTGATATTGTCTATCCATGAACCGCCGCGAATCACCCGCCAGCTTCCCATCTCTGGTCCCTTGGGATTGCGCTTGGGGCTGGTGGGGTAATAGGTATCGCTATACCAATCGGCTGTCCATTCCCAAACGTTGCCAGCCAAGTCCATCACACCGTAGTCACTCTTTCCCTCTGGGTAGCTGCCAACCGGTGCGATGCCGTTATCGTATCCATCTTCACCGTTCCACGTGTTGGCATAAGGGTGGAGTGAATTGCCCCATGGCCAGCGTCGATTGGTGCCGCCCCGTGCGGCCTTTTCCCATTCCGCTTCTGTAGGTAACCGCATGCCGACCCATTTAGCATAAGCGACCGCGTCATACCAGGAAACCCCGACTACGGGATAATCCGGATACTTCAGTGCCCGCCCGGGCCATGCACCGATACCATAGTCATCCGGGAAGCTCTCTGGCGTGTGTTTACCGGTCGCCTGCCAGAAGCGGTAATACTCCTGATTTGTCACCTCATATTTACCGATATAGTAGGCATCGAGCTCTACCTTGTGGGCGGGTTTTTCGTTTGGACCACGGGATTCCATTCCCATCGTAAATACGCCGGCAGGAATGTGTTTCACGCTCTCTTCTGCAGCGAGAGATTGCGTTGCGACCATGAGAATGATTCCGAAGTTGAGTAAAAGCGGTTGTGTACCTTGCATCATCGTGATGTTTTTCTTTTAAAGTGTTCGTACAACTGGTAGTGTTCTTCAGCACGATTTTGTTGGCCCATCTGTTTGTATAGCTTCGCGAGATTGAGATAATAGTAAGGGAATTCCGGATCGAGTTCGACGGCTTTGAGAACCGCCTTAATAGCGTTAGGTATATCGTTTTGCATAGCATAGGTATTGCCAAGTGTGTCGTATAGAATCGCTTCATGCGGTTTAAGTTGAATGGCATAGCGGACCGCATTGCGTGCTGGTTCAGGCTGCCCTAGGTTAAGTAAAGCTCGGCTAAGTCCGAAATAGAAGGAAGTGTTTTCGGGTGACAGTTGAATACATTTTTGAAGCACAGGTACCGCCTTTGCATAGTTCTTCTGGTGCATCAACAGCATCCCCAATCCTGCCCAGCCCTCAATATTGTTCGGTTCCACGCGTGTGAGCCGTGACAGTCGGTGAAATTCTGCTAATTCTTCATCTAACTGTCGAAATCGAAGCATGTGGGTTTTTCCCTCTTCCCGCTTTCCCATACGAAAATAGGCTATACCTAGGCCGTGATACGGTTGAGCACTTCGATGCCCGAATTGGAGGGCTTTTTTGAAGTACGGGATGGCCTCCTTAAATTTTTTCTGATTGAGATAAGCAGTTCCCAGTTCATAGTAGATTTCCGGCGCCGTGGGATTCAACTCCATGGCCTGCTTTAGCGTCTTTGTCGCCACGGCAAACTGTCGTAGCTTGACTTGGGCTTTTCCAAGCAACTCATAACCCCGAGCATCCATGGGCGAACGAGCGATGCTCTGTTGAAGGGTCGCCGACATTTTTGCCCATTCACCAAGTTTGTAATAGGCCTTTGCAAGTGAGTACAACACCGCTACATTATCTGGCATCAGTTCCAGAGATCGGCGGTAAGCCGCCACCGCCCTATTCCGGAAATCGTTATCTGCATAGGTCATTCCAAGGTAGTGGTGAATCTCATAGTGATTAGGTTCGATTTCCAGCGCTTTCTCAAACGCCTCTATGGCGCCGGGGTTATCTCCCTGGAACAGCCGTATGAACCCCACTTGTAGGCGGTCGACATACTCCAAGTGAGAATTATTTTCATCTGCTTGACTCAAGTTCGTGATTGCAAACACTATCAAACACAAGGCAGCCGTAAACACTGTTCTTGTTGTTCTTCGACCCATGGTTTCAAAACTCTGTAGGAGAGGCATCGCTTCATATGCACCTAGCTAACCTTTTGCGGTAAACTCGCCCATCACAGGACTCGGCACTATCTCTCGACTGTCTAACAGATTCGAAAATGATGCAGATTTACATTACAACTTTTGCTATCATAACAGCACCCAGAAGAAAGTCAACAAAAAAATTGGCTCATGCGAAAACTAAATGGTTCCCCCGCTAAATACTTAATGACTTTTAATGATTGACGGGACCTTAGCCGTCAAGCCAATGAATCAGCTGCTCAAGCGGTTTCTTCTTCCATTGCTCTTGAATCTTGGAACATTATTTGCCGCATACAAGTCGTTTATTGAGTAATAAACACTTCAAAGGTGCGTTCTAGATCTGCTTCTTTCGCTGGATGGCAGGTGATGTTGTTCGTGTTCATTCCTTCGTCAAGCCTTTGCCACCTACGGTTTTGTTCACTTCAATAGCGCTCCTAATGCAACCATTACGGGCGCGAAACCAATCCGCCAATGAGCGTGCTCAGATGCACAACGAACTCTAGGACAGTGTGGATATGGTGCACTTCGTCCACAGGCAGATAGAAGGCGCCCGCTGTCGATCCGCTCCAGTAAACTGCATCGCTGCTAGCATACGCGAAACGCTGAATCGCCGGTGCATGGTCACGTACCGCCATAAGCAGATTGAAAGTGCCTCGCAGATTGAACTCAAAAAACTCTTCGTCAGTATTGCCCCGTGAGGTGAGTGCGTCCCGCAGATGAAACACCGCTTCTACGCCCTGCGCAGCTGCCGTCAGCGCATCGACATCTTCCAATCGGCCATAACTCCACCTACGGGAGCGCGATATCGGCAACTCTAGAGTCGCCAGGTAGGACAAAAGCTCGCACCCGATGGCCCTCTCGAATGAGGGACCGGGTCAAATGGAAACCGATGCGTCCAGCAGCACCGGTGACCAAGATGAACATAAAATCTACCTCCTTGTGCAGAATCTGCTTGCTTATCAGTATTTCGCAAATCTGTTCCTCGCAGGTAGTGTAAGAGCTATCAACTGCACATGCTCGCCACGCTGATACAGTGGCGGCAATATCTGCGGTTAAGGTGTTTCTCGGTCGATTTTAGGGAAGACAGATTATCTACATCTTCGCACATTTTTGGTGGTTCAAGGTCAATCTCCGTCTCGACTGTCGAGCATCACAACTGAAATCTTGACAGGCAAGTCGTTACAAACTTAGTCCCACCGCGGGTTTAGCCGCTATTTATCGCACTTAATACACTCAGATGATGCTTTTCTCTCGCAGAGAATCCAAGATTTATGATTCGATTTATTAGCTCCTCCCGATTCTGACGTCCCGAGGCTTCGTGCTAACGATCTCACCGATCTAGAGATCGAATCACAAATCCTCAATTTCACTTTATAAAAACGGTTGACAGCAAATTGAAACGACTGATATAATCGGTGTCCTTAGTCGGGAGCACCCCTCAATTCGGCGTTTACTCAGGAGTACATGCTCCGGCAAACTGGATTGAAGACGGTTTAGAGTCTTCATCGATCGTCTAGGAAGCTTAGATGTTCAATCAAGTAGGAGGTTCAGGTATGTTAATCCCTTCCCGCGATGTTGATCGTTACTACCCTCCGCCGGAGTCAAAGGGCGAATGGCGTTTTATCGAAGATCCCGAGCAGGTTCGCAACCTAGCAGGAATGGATCCCGAAAAACTCGACCTCGTTCTCCAAAGCCAAGCGTTTCATTACGGCGGCGACCAGTGGTCCATTGTGATCGTCAGGCACGGTTATTTAGTGCGCGAGTTTCACACCTTTAATATCCCAATTCCTACCCGCTTCAACATTTGGTCGGGCACCAAATCCTTCACAGGCACAGCGTGGGGACTTCTCCTAGAGGCAAGCCGTCAAAACGAACTTCCAAACGGGCAGAAGGTGGACTTAGACACTCCGGCTTACCCGTTTATCCCCGACGGGTATCCGCTTACAGATTCACGCAAGGAGCAAATCACCACTCGACATTTGCTCACAATGACCTCAGGAGTTGCTGGACATTCGTCAGGCTGCGTCGGCATGCCGATGGAAAAAGGGCAGGGCGCCTTTGAACACGTGCTTGGAAGATGTCCGAATCGGCACGGTTATTGGGCAGATACACTGGCAGCCAATCCGGGGACGCATTGGGAGTACAGCGACCTCGGGTTGCAGCATCTGGCTTTGGCATTTGCAAATATAATGGGCGTCGAGATGAGAGATTATATGCAGGAGCGAGTCTTTGCTCCGATTGGCATAGAAGAATTGAGTTGGAATGTACTAGGGGGCCGCGGGTTCATAGGACCCCACACGAACGGGGATAGCGGAATATACATCTCGTCGAGAGAGTTGGCGCGTTTCGGTTATCTTGCGCTCCACAACGGGGTGTGGGACGGACAGCAACTGATCCCCATGTGGTGGATGGAACTCGCCACCAAAGCCTCGCAAGAAATAAACCCTAACTATGGATATACGTGGTGGGTGAATAGCGAGGGGACAAGCTGGCCGAAACTCCCCATGATGGCGGGCTTGCCGAGGGACGCCTTTGCTCTGAGGGGTTACAACGCAAATAATTGCTATGTCATACCGTCGCTTGATTTGGTCGTCGCCCGGGTTGGAACGGGACCGGTCGGATGGAATGAGCAGGGATTAATCGGAGCAATCGTCGAGACAGTCATTCCGAAGGATGCCAGATAAACCAGCAATCCGGTTTCTCTCAGCTACAACGTTATGTTGCGTATGCTTGTGCGTAAATTTCTCTGAGCGTTAGCAACTTTCTCAGTAACCGAAAGGAGAAAAAATGGGTTCAATCAACCAATCGATCGTTTTTGGCTGTTTCACCCGCGGCGGCGCGCCGCCGGAACTAGTGATTCGCGAAGCTGCAAAAATCGGCTACAAATCCGTCGAGATGCTCAGTCAAGAATACTGGGATTTTGTACGAGAGAATGGAATGCGTGTTGCCATAATCGTTGGACACAAATCGCTGCCCGACGGGCTGAATAAACGCGAAAATCACAATCGAATCGAGCAGGAATTGCTAGCGAATATTGAACTCGCCGCGGCGAATGACATCCCCGGTCTCATCTGTTTATCGGGCAACCGAGACGGGAAGTCGGACAAGGAAGGACGGGATAACACCATAGAGGGGCTGCTGCGGGTTACAAAAACAGCCGAGGAAAACAGTGTCAACCTTTGCATCGAGTTGCTCAACAGCAAAGTAGATCACCCAGACAATCAGTCCGACAGCACCGCATGGGGCGTTTCGGTTTGCAAGGGTGTCAATTCCCCGCGAGTTAAGCTACTCTACGACATCTACCACATGCAGATTATGGAGGGCGATCTCATCCGCACGATCCGGGAAAACATCGAGTATATCGGACATTTTCACACAGCGGGGAATCCGGGGCGTAACGACCTAGACGACACGCAGGAGATTTACTATCCGGGGGTCATGCGTGCGATTGCGGAAACCAGCTATAATCTCTATGTCGGTCATGAGTTTACTCCGAAGGGCGATGCCATCGCGGCAATGCAAACGGCTTTTGATACTTGCAATGTTACTGTTTGATGGAGACACCGCCCTCACAAAATAAGCTGGCGTCATCGGAATTGGAATTTCTCAATCCCTTTTTGTTGGTTCCCGCCGCCCCGCGATGCTGTTGCCCGCTGACAGATACAGGTTACTGCTTTTCCTACGTCGACAGAGGCTTTTCAGCCATTTACTTTTATATTTACACACATTCAGATACCCCCTTGATAAGGGATCAACTGAGCGAATAGTGAAGGCGATAGTGTAGACCTGCGATAATTCTGTCGGACAAGACTATCGCCTTCGCTATTCGCTCAGTTGATCGTTGGGTTTCGGGAAAAACTATCGCCATAGTCTTCTATCGCACTCCCTATTCGGTCGATTGATCTATTCGCTCAGTTGATCTCAAGCCATCCTACATTGCTCTCGAACTATGGATTCCAAAATTGTTAAATCGGTGTCCCCAATTGTGATAGAAACCTATGTTGTTCATTGCAGCTTACACTTCAGCCGGTACGGCTTCCGATAGCCGACCCTCAACGCCTTTCCGCTGCGATAAATGAGGAAATCGCCGGGCATCTCTGTGAAGTCGGGTGGTTCCTGAATCGCTTCGTTTGATAAGCCTGTGACGTGCAAACAGAATCGTTCTGGGTTTATCGGATGTTCACCAAGAGCGATTAAGGCTTGGTCGGTATTATCAATCACAATTTCTCCTGCGACGATTCGGTCCGCGCCAAAGCTAAGCGAGTCAAGCGCATATTCTTCAATGAGTGGGTTATTTTGCGGTATTCCAACCAAAACCAGATTATGCGCCTTCAACATGTCAGCATTGACTTCGTCAGGCGTAAGAATTTCCACAGGAACCCTAAACCGCCGGCTTCGATCAAAATTCGGGTCGGCACTGACAATCTGCGGCGAATGCCGAGCTCGCTTTTCCAGATACGGTCGCAACCCTTCAGCAACAGATCTCAATTCCGATGGTGCGATCACTAGCCGTTTTCCGTGACGGAACACCTCTGACCATCTATCCTCTCCAAAAGGAATCGAAAACCCAAGGTCGATGGGTTTGCACCTATTCACCGTTGAGGCTTTGAAAACCTTCCTCTCTGGATCGATTTCTAATTCCAAAGGCTTCCCGTGGCATCGAAACACAAGGTGATTCATCCGCTCTCGAATAAAGATTCGGCGGCGAATTTCCTCTGTTTCGGTTCGCAATAGCACCACAAGCGGCACCTGATACAAGTCACCTGTTTGATTGAGCCATACCTCTACAGAATAGCCGTCGTCGCGCGCCTTGACGACCGTTTTCTCGAACCAAAACTGCATTGCACCAACCCCTTCGACCCACTGCTCCCAAAACCAATCGAAGGGAATACCGGATTCATCGCTGGTCAATTGGTAGAAATCTTTCATTGTGAGGGGGCGATCCTGTGGCAGAGGTCCCGTACTCAGACGAGCGAGAGCGCGATAAAACGCTTCATCGCCGATAATCTGATGCCACATCCACAAAATCCAACGATCTCGGGTGCCAGCCAAATGCTCGCTGTGTCCGAGCCATGGGTCCGTGATTCGCCACCTCAAATACTTACGCAAGAGCATTTCTAGCTCTGTTGCCAACCAGTCTTCCGGCGTCTCCTCTCGACTCTCCTGAAACAGGAGATGGAGATAATTCCCAAGCATCCATAGTCCTGCTAAATTAGCACCGGACAGCGCCCCCCAGTGCTGCAATATCTCCTCTCTTGCAAACCATTGCTTCCTCAGCAACTCGCGTGGATAATCCTCGATCATTTGTCGCGAGAAAAATTTGATGTATGGCATTGCGTGGTTGGGTTGGAAAAAGTGCGCCGTCTCTCCTAGTTGGATGTGGCGCGGCACCGAAGCCGTGTCACCAATTTTGTCCGTCCATCCTAACCATCCGTTTAACAGGTTGAGGAATTTATCAATGGCTGTGCCATCTTTATCGAGGCTGAAGAACGTTAGTTTGTGGTTGTCGATTTTCCGCTCAATTTTATGATACTTCGCACCGATGAGTGTTATTCCCCAATTTGCTCTTGGTCGCCGGTGCGGCTGGCGTGAATCCCAACGGTAAGTCACCTGACCATTCTGTTCTGTCACCTCCGGATCGCCTGGATATAAAAACAGCATCCACCCCGATGGGGCACGCATCTCCAAGAGGTAGGGGACATCAGGGTAATAATTCGGCACAGCGGCATAAACACAGTATGGATACCAGCCAGCGTGCGGGCTGATGAAGACGCCCTCTTCGCCGATGTATCCGTCGTAGCGTGAATCCACGCCAACGATGAATTCACCGTGATAGTTGAGTGTAATTGTGAGTTCTTCGTCATGCTGCAAAGGTCGTTCTAGATGAATGTTCAGGACGCTTCCGTCCCCATGTTGGTCAATATCTTTGGTATTCCGATCGAAAGCCAGCGTTTCACCCGCCGCCCTCACCAGAGTAACTTCTAGCGTTGGATGCAAGGCGAATGTCACTTTGTCCAACCCCTTCATTAGACTGCGAATGGTTACATCAACCTGACATGCCAAACGGTGGTCTTCGGGAAAGACTTCCCCTTTGATATCGTAGAAGATAATGTCGAATATTCCGTCGCACCGGATAATCGGTGCCTCTTTTAGGATCATAGTGAGTTTCTCCTTTCATGGGCTGAATCGGTTAAAATTCGGTGGACCTAACTTAGTGAACCGGTAAATGTCAGGAGATGACCCTCTCTGCAATACCGGTGGTGGATGAAAATTGGACTCAGTCTGCATGAATTCTGTACCTTCCTGCATAGCCGATTGGGCTGACTCAATCCAGTCGGGCTCAAGTAGAAATAGATCTTGATGGGTTATAGATGGTGCAGGTGCTAAGGTGCCTTTACCGCGAATCTGCGCAAAAAACCTGTCCACAAAATCAGCATGGGGCGTTTTTCTGGGCAGACGTAGGAGTATCTGGTCTAAAGTTGCCATGGTTTCACTCCTCGACAAAAGGTTGAAGTTTTCGCTGTAACAGTTGACGCGCGGCGTTAATCCGCGAAGCAACCGTTCCGATTGGACACTCCAGAATTTCCGAGATTTCATGGTAGGGAAGGCCCTCTAAGAAGAAGAAGATAACGACTTCTTTCAAGTGATCCGGTAGTGAGGCAACCGCCTGCTCAACCTTTTCTCGGATTTCGCGTTCTCGAAAATTTTTGTCCGGCTGCATCGTCAAACGGTCCTCTGGAATTTCCAGATCGTTAATCGATTCACTTTCCGGCGGACGTCTGCTAATCTGTTTGTAGGCACAGCGCCGGGCAATCTGATAAAGCCAAGTCGAAAAACGCGACCGTCCTTCAAAGCTACCGAGTCTTTGATAACACGCCAGAAATGCGTCCATCGCGGCTTCTTCAGCGTCCTGATCGTTTCCAACGATCCGAAAGCAGACATTGATGATGCGTTCGTTGTATCGCTGGACTAGCTGTCTGAAGGCGCGTTCAACTCCCTGTTGTGCGTGTTGAACTAAGATTTCATCGGAAATTTCCATATTCATTGCCATTAAAGCAGCAAGGTTTCTCTATGCTCTAATAGAGGCAAATTTCTTGGAATTTATTCGCACTTTTTTTATTCGGAGATTTTTTGGGTGTGATGTTGAGAAGGAGGGAAGAATGCAATCTGATACAGATTCTTAATCGTTGCAAGAAAGAGCAATTGAAAGCCGACCTTTGATCCCATCGCTGCGCTCGAAGATAAACAACGCGAAGGGATGCCACTACAAAGCTATCTTTGTAACATTTGGATTCAGTATGGAATGACAAAAATGCCCAGAGACGTAAAAGCCTCTGGGTTTGAAGAAATTCCACAGCCCCCTCGTGGGCAAATAGACAAGTATTAGATTTTGTCCGTTGTACAATGTGCTCGTTTTTTATTTTAGTTTGTGACCTGCCCAACCCTCAACTCGATGTCACAGGCTACCTCACACCATGTCACATTTTGTGAGGTAGCCTGTGATATGATATTTTTCGGCTACGAAACCTGCACGAACTCGCTTATAATGGAGTTTCAAAGATTTATTGTGTGCGCTAAGTCTTAATTTTATGTCACATTGTATCACATATTTGTGAGGTGTCACGTGATGTGAAATACGATCTATTTGAGATTGGCTGAAGTCCACTTCTCGTGGGGGTTCAGAGGATTTCAGTTTTGATGAAACTTCGTTGGATGTCACAAAACCTCACACAATATCACATATTTTGTCTGAATCGGGATTTTAGGATTGACAAGGCAGCCCTGCTTATAACCTTCAACAACTAGATGTAAAACAGCCAACAATTTCAAGGCGGGTAAACCTTTCAACCCAACCTACGTGCTTATACTCTCAGTCGCATCTAATCATAGCACTCGAAGCAATTTCAGAAACCAGTGTTTAATAATACTCGGTTTATCACCCCAACAGTGTAGTCCTACTTAACAATTACCATCCGTCGTAACGCGCTGTAATCCTCCGCACGGAGTTGATAGAAATAGGCGCCGCTCGTGACGGGTTCTCCGGTTTGGTTGCGGCCATCCCAATACGCTGCTTTTGCTCTGTCTCGGTAGACTCCTGAAACTTGACGTCCAATGTCGAGGGTGCGGACGATACGACCGCTCTGGTCATAGATGCACAAGGTTACGAGTGAATCGTTTGCCAACTGATAAGGAATCCAAGTTTCGGGGTTGAACGGATTCGGATAATTCTGCAGCAACGCCGTGCGTTTGATGTTTCCCAGAGTCGTGGTGCGTCTTGCCAACGGTTCCACCGCTAATTGGATTGAAGAAGCAACTTCCCAAAGCAACACCGTGCCGTCCCAGCTCCCACTCGCGAGTGTGCGCCCGTCGGGACTAAACGCAACGCTGCGAACCTCATCTGTATGCCCGTTGAGCGTGCGGAGGTGTTCTCCTGTGTCGGCGTCCCATAATCGGACGGTGGCATCATGACCTCCACTAGCTATTGTGCGTCCATCAGGACTGAAAGCGACGCTATAGACCCCAAACGCATGCCCGTTGAGCGTGCGGAGGTGTACTCCCGTATCAACGTCCCACAATCGAATGGTAGTGTCCCAACTCCCACTAGCAATCGTATGTCCATCGGGGCTGAACGCTATGTCGTTTACCTGATTCCTGTGCCCGTTGAGCGTTAGCAGATGTTTACCACCGGCGTTCCACAGACGGATAGTGTCGTCCCAACTCCCGCTAGCGAGTGTGCGTCCATCGGGACTGAACGCAACGCTATAGACGTGGTTCCTATGCCCGGTGAGCGTTCGCCGGTGTTTTCCCTTGTTGAGGTCCCATAACTGGATAGTGTCGTCCCAACCCCCGCTGGCTAACCTGGTGCCTTCGGGATTGAACGCTACGCTATAGACCGTCCCCAAATGCCCAATGAACATCTGTAGATGTTCTCCCGTTTGCGCGTTCCATAATCGGATGGTATCGTCGGAGCTCCCACTAGCGATGGTGTCGCCATCGGGACTGAACGCTACGCTATAGACCCAACCCGACCCAGTGAGCGTTCGCAGTTGTTTTCCCTTATCTGCGTCCCACAGTCGGATGGTGCTGTCACCGCGAATCCCACTAGCAATGGTGCTGCCATCCGGACTGAATGCAACGCTATGGACGCTACCCGTATGCCCCTCAAGCGTTCGCAGTTGTTTTCCCTTATCTGCGTCCCACAGGCGGATGGTACTGTCCCAACTCCCGCTTGCGATGGTGCGTCCATCGGGGCTGTACGCAACGCTCCTAACATAATTCGTATGCCCGATGAGTGTTTGCAGGTGTTTTCCGGTATCGGCGTTCCACAGACGGATAGTGGTCTTACCCCCACTAGCGATGGTGCGACCATCGGGACTGAACGCAACGCTCCAGACCGTACCCGTATGCCCGATGCGCTTTCGCAGGGGTCTTCCCGTATCAGCGTCCCACCAACGGACGGTTTTGTCCCAACTCCCACTGGCGATTGTGCGACCATCGGGACTGAACGCCACGCTCCAGACCGCATGCGTATGTCCCTTGAGTGTTCGCAAGCGTTCGCCCGTATCGGCATCCCACAGACGGATGGTTTCATCCGAACTTCCGCTGGCGATTGTGCGACCATCCGGACTGAACGCCACGCTCCAAACGTCATCCGTATGGGCGGTAAACGTACGCAGGTGTTCTCCGGTATCGGCGTCCCAGAGGTGGATGGTAGGGGACTCACCTCCACTAGCCAAGGTGCGACCATCGGGACTGAATGCAACGCTATAGACACTGCCGACATGCCTGGTAAGCGTGTGCAGGTGTTCTCCTGTACCGGTGTCCCACAGACGGACGGTACGGTCCAAACTCCCGCTAGCTATTTTGCGTCCATCGGGACTGAACGATACGCTCCAGACCCTACCCGTGTGCCCGGTGAGCAGAGCGACTTCTTGATGGGTCGCCGCATCGTAAAGCCAAGTGCCGATACCACTGGCGACCGCGAGGCGAGTGCCGTCGGGCGAATACTGTATCAGATTAAAAATTCCTTTACCGAGGCGCGTTTTAGCACCCTCTGGCAGCCCCAATTGCGGAGAATCTTGGGCGAAGCTGTGCGGTAAACATAGAGCGAAGACGAATAATAGGTTAAACTTGAAAAACATCGCTTTCTTCATTGGAATAATCCTCCATGTTTGAGTTTATGGGTATATCGATTCGATTTCTAATTTTTGAGCCCAACCTCGGATTTAGAGCCGGTTCAAATGGTCCAAATCCCTGTATATTGAATGATGTTGATTTTCAAACGATTAAACAATGGCTGTGCTAGCTGCTTTTCAAACAGGCTCTAACTCCTGCCTTGCTTAAGAAAAATCTTATGACCACTGCAGACCGTTATGCAGTTTGATTTTTTCAATCTGAGAAAGTAATGTTCTGACTAGGCATGATAAAAGTAACGCTTTCATTGGTTATTTCACCTTAATAGGTAATAGGTCTATGATTGAAAATCTCAGTGCAGAATGTTCGCCTTGACGGCGCCCCAGGCGGCGGCGGACTTCCCTTCGGGCTGAACTGCCAACACCCCCAACACGCCTTTGACGCCGCCTTGGAAGTGTTTTGTAATCTCTTCAGCGCTGAAGGCTCGCCTCGCAATCAGGACTTCGTCAATAAGTCCGTCCATTGCAATGGGTCGTTCGGCCCAACCGATTGCGACCGGTGCATTGATGAATTCTGCCATAACGTTGTCCTCTTCGTGGGGATCAATAGAAGTTCTATGCCACCCGTTTTGTTTGCCATCAGTGTACGTCGTGGTGAGGTGCCTCTCTCGGACCACAGCGAAGTGACGCCATGTCTTAGGCTTCGCGTTCCAATCGCCGGGTCCAGATTCTTTCTTACTGATAAATGTGACGCCGCCGTCTCGATTGATAACGACAGTGGAATGTAAACCGAGACTCGTCAGGGCGGGATTTGAGTCGGGTAAATTTATTCCAAGAATCCATTTGTTCATTTCCCCGCGACCTTCGTCCTGAGCCATAAAGGCGTATTTGCCGACAGTTTCGTTCAAGTTAAACCACACGGCAAGCGTGAAATCTGATTTAAACAGACTCAGACTCTCATCATTTCCGGCATCCACATAGCCAACCGGCTCGAACTGTATGGCGTTGCCAAATTTACCAACTCCCCATTTCGCTCTCCTTTTAAGCGTGCCGTGGTTCCCGTGGGGAGAGAGGTCCTTGGTAGTTTCGCCTCTGCCTTCATCAAACGGCATGGCAAGCACTATGTCTTTGTCTACGGCTGCTTTGGCTTCTCCAGAGCAGAAAGCGGTGACCAACGCGGTCATCAGTAAAGTCGAAATTAACGTTTTCATTGGGTATTCCTCCTTCTTGGGATTATCAGTAGACATCATTCAAATGCGGTCACTGTGGATAAGGCGCCTGTTCCGTCAAATACAGGCTCCTCATCTTCACGAAATGTGTAGATCCTACTGTTGCGGCTTGTGGTCAGGCGTTAGCCCTACTTTCGCTATTCCTCGACGCAGTCATAGGCATCGGGACTGTGTATGTGGTTGTATTCCGCAATTTGCTCATCGGTTGCACGGGGTGCATCGTCAAAATGAACTATCCAATCCTTGTATTTCGGTTCGACCGGCAAACCATCTGCTTTATCTATCACAATGTAGGCGGTATGCTCACGCTTGTGCTTGTCAGGAACATCAGGTGTATTCACCTCGCCTTTTTCCACCCAGTCCTCAAGTATCTGATCCAATACGGCTGCGTTCATGGGGTGGTCCAACGGGGCTGCAGGGCCTCCGAGGGGACCGCTACTCACTCCCAAGCCTCGTTCAGGTTCTCCCTCGTATAACTCCAGCAGTATTATGTGTCTCGCTCTCCAGTAGATGACTTTAAGCCCAGTTGGGTCAGGGTCGAATGCGACTTTTACATTATGATCTTTAAACCAAGACGCCACTAAGATTCGACTGCGGTCGTCATGCGTAGCCGCGGGGTGAGGTACATCTTTGGCGCGATTGTATGCTCCCTCCGAGACAGCACGCTTCAAGTGCAGGTCAATGACGGTGTGATGGGTGTCTCCCTGACAGAGGTCGTAAATGTATTGAAGGGACGCCTGCCATTCGGGTTCAGTCATGTCTACCTGAAGATTAGCATAACGCTTTGCAAGTGCAAGCGGAATGTGAGCAGGGATTTCGTAATGGATTGGTATTTCGGTTTCGATTTGGACGATGGGCTTTGGTTCTATCGGAATTGGCGTTTCGGTTTCGCTGCAAGCCAAGCACATCGATAAAATTACGGTGAGAATCAATATGCGTGTCATGGCAAAAGCCTCCTTGTAGGTTTCAAATGGGGAACATCTAACTCATTAGACGTTCCTCATCATGATTGAAGTTTACTCATTTTTCATTGATGCCCATGTCGTAGTTAGTGTTCCAATGCGCGGTTCGGGCCTGGGAGGTGCTGCTGCGGGTAACGCTACTGATTCGGTAACTGTAGATAAGGAACCAGTGCCGTCAAACTATAATTACCCCAAAAACTGTACAGTTGAACAAGGTGGCAGTCCGACTGGCAAAACGGTTATCATCTGAGCGAAAATATGGCTCAGCAACGCCGAGAAAAAGAAAGGAGTTTCCATATCATGCATCACAGAAAACAGTACGATAGCCGATTAAAAGCACAAGTGGCTATTGAAGCGATAAAAAATCAGCAAACCGTGAAAAGTTGTCACGAGACGTGCACAGGATCACTCATGAAGCCGGAAAATCTCAGTCGGTGTAATCGGATTCCCGGCACTCGCCCCATTCCTTTGCCCGTTTGCACTCCAACATCGCCACTTTTCTCATCAATTCATCGCCAGCTCGGGGAGCGGTTTCTCGGTCAAGCACCACTACCAAATCGTTGTATTGGTGGTCAGTGGGATAGCCGCTTCGGCTGTCAATGACAATTAAATCTTTGGCGATTAAAGGTTCCCGATATCTAATGTGACGGTAGATGTTATATGAAAGGACCTGCTGATCGTCGTGATCGAAGTCGCCATCCCCATCAAAATCCCATGGGGGTTCAATATTTGCTCTGTGCCATGAGAGTTCTTGTACCTCGGTACCGATGCTTAACGCAAAACCCCAGCCAATGCCGAGGTCGGGTGTTTCTTGATAGATCTCCATCCACGCCACGTATTTGGGTCCGGTGTGGTCCCCCAAAACATAATTAAAAGGCTCTGAATGGTGAACAAAAAGTCCCTTTTCCCAAGCGTTCAATTTCACCATTGCCTCGACTCGCCGCTGGGACGATTGGTTGGCAGTGATGGGCCCGGAGTTGAATTTAATGCAGTCGGGCGGGATATTGGTGTCGTTAGGATTCGGGGGGTTTTGAAAACTGCAATCCCGATGTTGCCCGTTGAGGAGGTCGTTCTCGCCGCACCCCCACACCGAACAGAAACACAGAGATAAAATCAACGCGTATTCCAGCGAACGAATTGAATCCAGTCCAAAGGCTCCAAGCGCTTTGAAGCGTACCCAAAAGAATCTCATAATACACCTCCATATTTTTCGGCAGGTTCAAAAACTAAAGAAAAAGGGGATGCCCCGGGCATCCCCTTTTCAGAAGCTAGCCTTTTTTGATTGAAGCCCACACCGGGTGCGGCGCCTAGGTTACCATAGGTCTGACGACCCTGAGCCGTCGGACTATATTTATGGTCTAGCTGTCCGCTAGTCCATATTACTCCTCTTGAAACGGCGCCTACGGTCAAACATTCGCCTTGGCCTATTGTTCTTGAAATCCTCAACGTCGGTGCGATCCAATTTCTTTGTCCCCTTAATTCCTTAGAACGTAGCTTAATGTCGAATACACTGCGCGGGTGCGGCATATTCGGATAACCACCAGGGGGATATACATAAACTTGCAAAAGGGCATTGGCGTGGTGTAAATGACTTTCATTACTAGAATGCGTTCCGGTATAAAAGGTGCAACTAGCACTACAAATCATTTCTAGGACGCAAGGGTCTCCCGTCGTCACCACTTCTACACTTACGATCGGGTCTATAGTGTAATTTGGGAGGTGCGCGTCTACATTTTGAACTAACAAACTTAGAACAACGAGAATCGCTAGTGATGTTACTTTGTGCCTGAACATTGTGAAATCCTCCATTCTTATTTGTGGCAAATTGTATGCCAATAGATAATCTACTTCAATTTTTGACCAGGTAAGCCTGGTGTATCAAGGCACGCGAACAGTTTGAAATTCTTGATCTGTTGAGTTGGTCTTTGCACCAAACGGTGCAGTTTGAACGAACTCTCGCACTGTTTCGTGCACCTCTTCCTCTTCGGACATCAAATCTGTTTCTGACACCCATAAGATATCTTGAGAAACAGAAGCGTGGACAGGGCGGTTTATGCTTACGGAGCGCGGTTTGTCCGACAACAGGTGTTCTCGTACAGGCTCAACATAGGGGCCATAGCGCCAGCGGCTTCCGAAATAACTACCCGCAACCAGTAACACGGCAAACAAAACTGCGCCACCCATCAACGTTTCTGTTTTCTCGTAAACATGGTTATCACCTTCCTACCTCTGTCAATGCTTGCTTGAGAGAAATTTATGTGGTTACTGCAGACCGTTCTGCAGCTTGAGGTATTGTCTATGGTTATGGGCAAGTTATGTGCCAAGACGAATAATCCCCTTCAATTTAGAAACAGCTCGGACTCGGAAACCCTGATGTGTCAAGGGATACGGGCAGTTATAAATTTCTTTCAGTCTGGGACGGCAGCGCTTTGACGGGGTAGGCAAAGGGGTGACACATTATGTTTACAAAAATTCGGGAAATTACGATTGAAAATCGCGGGAACCCTTACCACATCAAGGGTTTCAGGGGTTGTAAACAAATGTGTACACATGACACAAATGTGTCACCCCTTTGGTGAGAGGAGTTGTGGTAGGAGAAATCGAACCCGGTGTCGCTCAAATAATTTCAGAATAAGTCGTTAGGGGCTTTTGAATGAAATGCAAGGTGTGTTAAAGCAATCAAACCGATAGCAATCAGAACGTCCGTTGGTGATAGGAAAGTGAGGAGCGTTGAACGTATGGGGTATGGAATTTGCAAATTGTTGGACTCGCTTTAGAAGCGTTGGGTTTAGGAGAAAACTATCGCCTTCGCTTTTCGCACCGTTAATCTCAACCCAACCTAGAAGAACTACAAGCGGTTTGGCTGCTGGTGTGACAAAGGAATCTTCTCACAGACGCACCGATTGCCTCTGACCCAGATATGGAGTGGCTTATTATTGACACTACCATTTGCCGGGCTCACCCATGTGCGGCTGGAACCTCAAAAAAAACGGACGTACCGACAACCAAGCACTAGGCCGCTCTCGGGGCGGCTTTAGCACAAAAATTCATATCACAGTTGACGCACTGGGTAATCCGCTTAGACTCCAGCTAACCCCCGGTCAGAGACACGACATAGCTGAAGCCGAAGCGTTGATAGTTGGCTATAACAGCGAGCATGTAATTGGAGACAAGGGATACGATTCGGACAGTTTTATCAACGTTATTGAAACGAATGGTGCAATTGCAGTGATACAGCCTCGACGTAATCGTGATACTCAAAGAACATACGACCCACATTTATACAAAGAAACACACCTAGTTGAATATTTTATCAACAAGATAAAACGGTATCGTCGTATCTTCTCTCGTTTCGAGAAGCTGGCTGCCCGTTATTTCGGATTTCTGAGTTTTGTCGCCACGCTTATCTGGCCCCGTTGAAATGTCAACAGAACCTAGTGTATCGAGGTGTGCAGACAGTTTGAATTTTTTTAGTCTGGGGAAGTAGTGTTCAAAGTGGAATGAAAGGTAAAGACATAAATGTTGCCCCCCTTTGGTGAGAGGATTGAGATGAGTCTCGTTACCAGCACAACCCCTAAGAAACCCGCACACAGCAAGAATCGCTACCTTCCTCACTACTCACCCCTTTATTCTTCCACGCAGTCATAGGCGTTGGGGCTGTGTATGCGGTTGTATTCCGCAATTTGTTCATCGGTAGCTCGAGGCGCATCATCGAAATCATCCACCCAGCCTCTGTATTTGGGGTTTTTGGGAAACCCATTTTCGTCCAAAATGATGATGTCCAGTTCTAAATCTTCTGGAATTTCTGGGATAACAACTGGTTTACCGGGGGCAAGCGTTTTGTGAGTTTTTCAATTCGGTTATAAAAATTTGATGCCCTATCATCATCATCCGTAAAATGCCCCATCATATCATAGCCGTCGAGTCGAGTGGAAATAAATATGGTATTTGCGTTAAAGTAATAGTATACGTTTCCTTGAGTAAAGGAAAGCCCACGCATATTTGGGTTTACAAGTTGAGCCGCGACTCTGATTCGATCTTTGTCTGCGCGAGTTGCAGCAGGAATTCGGGTAAGCCTATGGGCATGTAGGTTTAAGCCCGGAAAAACCTGAGGTGGCAACCTTTTTTTTAAGTATATCAGGAGTGTATTTCTCCTGAGCGCTCCTTGACAGTATCTATCTACCTGCCTGAGCAAGTCTTGATATATCTCCTCTTTTAGTTCGCCCCGTATATGGGCAAATGATGCAGCAAGACCATGGGGTATGTCTGGGGGCGCTTCTAGTAAAACACGTTCGCCTACCGGCTCAACAATGACATCAGGATCAGGCGGCTGATGCTCAATAGACCTATGTGGATTTAAGGGTGTTTCGGTTTCGCTGCAAGCCAAGCACATCACTAAAATTGCGGTGAGAATCAATATGCGTGTCATGACAAATCCTCCTTGTTAGTAGGAAATGGGGAACATCTAACTCATTAGACGTTCCCCATCATAATTGAAGTTTATCCATTTTTCATTGATGCCCATGTCGTAGTTAGTGTTCCAATGCGCGGTTCGGGCCTCGGAGGTGCTGCGGGTAACGCTACTGACTCGGTGACTGTAGATAAGGCACCTGTCCCGTCAAACACAGGCTCCTCATCTTCACCAAACGTGTAGATTCTACCGTTATAGTTCACAGCCACTGACGCATCTGAGTTTGCTGCGAGAGCGTCTGCGAGTTCTTGTTCAATCGCAGCACGCGACGAAGAATCAGGTGCAATTGGCTGAAGTGGGATTAGTCCACTAACCACGCCCACCTCCTCTGGTATGCCGTTGTTTACCATGGCTTGATTATTAGGATGAGCTACGCCGGTATGGCTTGCCATTTGATAGACCGAACTTACCTCGCCGGATGCCCACGCTAGACCCCATTTAGCACCGTCGGTTACCGTCCTTCTGCGGGGCCTGCCCTCCGATTTCTGCCCCGAACCTACGAATGTGCCACCTTTCATCCAATATTGGAACAGGTGAACAATGCTTGAGTCGTCAGCATCTGTAATAACTTGATGTTCAACGATCAAATAGGCATGCTCGTGCTGTTCAGAAGCCCCGTGAGGACCTGTTTTCACAGAAACGCTAGTAGCGGTTTGAATTTTTATCTCGTCACCTTGCTCAACACGGGAAACTCGTGCATAAGGTATTACCGCGGTGTCATCTGCCACAGTGATGTGAGCAATTGATGTATCAACAAGAAGAACCAAGACAGATAAAAGTAGCATGGTGAAAACCGTGGTCCGTTTCATTGGTAAATCCTCCTTATTGTTGTTCGGTGTTTGCATGGAAACCAAGTTATCGAAACTGAATCAGGTACTTCGGTAGGAATATAGGGCAAAATATATGCCAAAACCAATAATCCCTTTCAATTTGGACTCGGCATGTGCTTTGAAACGCTTATGTGCTAAGGGATACGGGCAGTTTATTTTTTTTTTCAGTCTGGGATGGCAGCGCTTTGATGGGGTAGGCAACGGGGGGTTGTAGGTGAGAGAAGAGGGTTGAACAGATTGGAAAGAGAGGTTGGAAAAGGCAAACGACTCTTCACACATCGTCCGACGATGTTCGTGTGCGGGCTAGACGGTTATGCAGCGCTTGTCTTGTCATGCCCAAAAGTCCTGCGGCAATCGTCTGGTTTCCATTGGCACGCTTGAGGGCTTCAGCAATTATAAGCTCTTGTAGGTTGGGTTGAGATCAACTGAGCGGATAGCGAAGGCGATAGTTTTTCCCGAAACCCAACGCTTTCGAAACCTCTGGACGACAGAAAAGCGTTGGGTTTCACTACGTTCAACCCAACCTACAAGAACTACCGCCTAATGCTGTGGTAGTGATAAATCTTGATGCTTCGGTGAACCAGGTTTCAGTAAACAACTTGATAGCGAATGGTAGTGGAACTAAATGGAATATAAACCTTCAGCGATTAAATCTACCTGAAGGCATAGTAGAAGTTAGAATAGGTGGAATTGTAGTAGTAAATATAGATGGAATGATAGGATAAAAAAAGGGGCAGCGTGAACTGCCCCCAACCTTCCAACAAATGCTTACCTTATTCCCTATCAAAGACAACAACCTGTACCACTATGAACGGCTTGATTTTATATCTAAATTCTACACCCCTAGAAGTATAAGCATCTGAGTACTTTGCACCACCATCGCCAAAAGTAATAACCCCACCTTGACCTGAATCAACATTTGATTCATTACCGTATACTTCATGTACTTCGTCCCACGTACTACCTACGCCAAGACCCCTTATTGTTCGTGCTTCTGGATTTCGTACTCCTATTTCAACAGCTCTATCATTATTGTCAAAATAAACAGTTACGCCTAAATCACTCCAATCGTAGGCTATATTCCAACGGTTCGATTGGTATGAATTATACCATTCAGGTCTAAAGTCTAAGCGTGGTTCGCCATATAGTTCCATAACTCTATCTAAATCATCGCCTAGCTTAATGCCTACAGCTTCCAGTCCGGGAACGATTACAGTGTTAATAAGTTCCTTGTCAGTATCTTCATTTTCACCACAAGCCAATACGATTACCAATAGCAACAGTAATACTTTCATTATTATCCTCCTTTTATGCAAGGAAGTTAGAAGGCTACTGGATCACAGTAGCCTTCATTTGTTAGCTACTTCTGTTTCATGTCTGCCCATGTAGTAGTCAATTTTCGCCGATACTTAGCTGGGGCTACTGGTATATGGTATTCTACACCGTCCAAAGGATCTAGTTCCACGATATTGGCAGTAGCTCTCAAGTTATCCCTCAAGTTTTCTTCCACCAATTCAGGAACGCCTAGCGAATATGACTCATAGACATAAACTGTATTTTCGTCAAACACTAATGTTTGGATATGCCCACCGAAGTAAACGGCAGCATCTATGTTAGGGTCAATCAAACGTGCGGTTTCAATTAAATCACGTAAGACTTCACCTAACTCGTCAAAGTCAAGTTCTTGAATTTGAGCTCCAAACAACCCTGGAGCTGCACCTGTACCCCAGATACAGAATGAGAGATGATTATCGCCGTCCTCATCACGACCATATACATCGTCCCCCTGATTGGGTGTCCATAGGCGTCCAGATGAAATGGCATCACCTTCAGCACATTCATTTAACGCTAATGTTTTCCCAACACTTAACGGACTTGAATCGGGTCTCCAGAATCCACTGCCCTATATGTCTTCGGTTGGATTTTTAACGGCGTAAAGACCATTGGGGTCTGGGTTTCCACCCGGATCGTGGATATAGACTTGTGCAAACCAATTTGCCTTATGCAAATGGTTATCATTAGCACCACCAGCATGGGCACCGATACGAAATGTGCAACTCGATTTTGCTATGAAATCAACAACTTCAGAATTACCAATTGCTTGAATGTACACTTTCGCTTTAGCGTTGATTTCAGGGTTTTTAATGTGTGATTCCACATTTTGAATGAACACGGTTAAGTACAAAGACGCCAACGTAAGAATCAACAATGCGGTTTTCATTTGAAATTCCTCCCTTAGTGGTTAAATTTCCGATGGCATTACAGTTTCATTCGCAATCTGACTGTGATCCAGCCATTAACAGCTAGGATTATATAACCAACAACACCAGAAAAACCGAAAGCATAGCCAAGCCAATCTCTATGCCTCTGAAGTGGTTACTATCGTCTGCTCTTTGCCCTCAAAGGCATCGTTTGCGGACCGTTCCGCAGTTCAAGGTGTTACATATGGCTACCTTAATGAGCAAATTGTGTGCCAAGATTGATTATCCCCTTCAATTTGGATTCTGTTTGGCCTCGGAAACCCTGATGTGTCAAGGGATACGGGCAGTTTAATTGTTTTTCGGTCTGGGCATGGATCGCTTTGATGGGGTATGGAAAGGGGTGTGACATTTGTTGACAGAATTCGGGAAAATTGGGGTCGAGAAGCGAGCGAAGCCTTGCTAGGCAAGGATTTGGGCAATGTGCGCCAAATGTGTGCAATAGCGCCAAATGGCACACCCCTTTCGGGCGGTGGAAGGCAAAACGGTAAGAATATAGTGTAGAAAGCGAAGAGATTGAGAAAAACAAACACCGTTTCAGATATCGTCCGATGACGTTCGGGAACGGCTTAAACACTTGTTCAGCGCATTTCTCGACATGCCCAAGAGTTGAGCTGCAATCGTCTGGTTTCCATTGGCACGCTTGAGGGCTTCACCAATTATAAGCTCTTGTAGGTTTCGTTGAGATCGACTGAGCGGATAGCGAAGGCGATAGTTTTTCCCGAACCCCAACGCTTTCGAAACCTCTGGACGACAGAAAAGCGTTGGGGTTCACTACGTTCAACCCAACCTACAAGAACTTCCTCGTTCCACCAATTCCCGTTTTTGCTTTACCGAGAGTCGAAGTAACTCAATACTTTTTTTTGAGGCAGACAGTTCCAATGTCAATTGTCTAACTAGACGCTCCAGTTCAGCGATGCGTGCGTTGGAGGCACTCTTGCGATTCTGTTCAGCGACAAAGAGCGTTGCAGCGTTATTCATGAAGTGTTGACGCCATTTGGACAATAAGGCATCGCTAATTTGATGTTCATTGCAAATTTCGGCAGGGTGTTTCTGTCCACTGATAATATCGAACACACATTCGAGCTTAAATTCGGGAGTAAATTGACGTCTTGTCTTCGCCATGATAGCCCCTTTCTGGACCTTTAGCTATTATAAAATCCTGCTTAGCTCTCTGTCCAGTTTCTTGGGGGCAGGTCAAAACCCAACACTTGATCGGTTGGATTGAGGTGTTGGGTTGGATTGGGAACTCTATCGGACTCCCTATTCGGTCGCTTGATGTTGAACCCAACTACGTTGTCCACTTAATCGATCGACAATTGTTCAGCACGCCCGTTAAACTGATTCATCGCGCTATGGATACCGTCTGAAATCAATGTTTCAATTGCGTCCGCAGCACGTTGAATCATATAATCAATTTCCTCACTCTCTGCTGGTGAAAACTCACTGAGAACGTAATCAATCCAGTGTCCAGTTTCCGGCTTGCCGATGCCGATACGTAGAAGTGGAAACGCTTGTGTGTCCAGCAAATGCTGAATTGATTGTATCCCCTTGTGTCCACCATCACTACCGGATCGACGCATGCGCAGCACACCGATGTCCAAATGGAGGTCGTCATAGACGATACACAAAAGCTCCAAAGAGATGTCAAATTGGTGAACCATCTCACTTACGGCGCGCCCGCTATTGTTCATGTAGGTAAGCGGTTTGGCAAGGATAACCTCGTTCCCCCGCACATTAGTTCGAGCTACGAGAGATTGGCAGATATTTTCTAACTGCGTCGATTGGGTCCGCTGTAACAGTTCATCAATGACTCGAAACCCGACATTGTGCCTGGTGTTTTTGTAGTGTGGACCGGGATTCCCAAGCCCAACGATTAACTTCATGCGCTGTGACATCTTTTTGGCGACAGCGTTTAATCAACCCAACAGCGATGGCGTTTGGGGCGAAAACATGCCTGTCGGTTACCGCACCGCGTAATCGTAAAAAAGATTGCAGTCAGTGCTGCCCCAAGAGGGCACCCACAAGGGATGTCCTTACTTAAGAAGGAACTGAAAACGTCCTCCCTCTTGCGAAGGGAGAGCGAGGGAGGATATACCTGTTTTGAGATCCTTATGCGAACGGTTGAATTGGCATCTGGCACCACGACATTGATGCAAGGTTATCTAGGAGGCTTCGCTTCCTTTTCTTCCACTGGCACCTGGAAATCGGGCGTGAGGACGAGGGGATTTGAAATATCAATGTGCTCAGCGATTGTATTCACTTCTTGTCCTTCAATGAGGATTTGCACGCTTTGGATCTTCTCAGGAAAATTGGCGTAAACCGTTTGCAAAATGGATTTTATGGTAATTATCTCAGCTGTAGTGCCGCCGATGTGCGACTCTGCCAAATGGCGGGAAAAATCTAGGTAGGCAGTAGATTGCGCATCAACATAAGCTTCATAAAGAAATGTGCCGCCGGGAACCGTACTTTTCAAGCCATGGTCAGAGCCGCTGATTAGTGCACGGATAATCTGTTTCAGACGATCTGGGCGTTCGAGAGATAAACGCAACTCCCTTTTTTCACGGACAAGTCTAAGGGATTCAACGTCGAAGAAAAAAAGATCTATGTCCTGAAGGGGAAGTTCAGAGTCGGAAGGCTCTTGAACAAGCATCTGTGGTACCATCGGTATCGGCTCTGGTTCTCTAGGACGCAACATGACAACGGAAATAGCCGCAACGATTATAACTGCTGTTCCAATTGCGATTCCCCTAATCACCTTGGATTTTCGATTTCTACCCATGGTATCATTTACCTTTCACAGCTCCATTCTCCGGATTAAACGCTGTAATATACCGCTGAACCGCGAGGGATATCGCCATTGACATAGACGCTAGATTTTCAGCGTCAACAAGACGAGCTTCATCAGCCGCATTGGACAGGTATCCAATCTCGATTAGGATTGCGGGCATGTAGACATCTGAAAGGGTTACGAGAGGCATTTCCATCAGTGAGACCGAAGAAGGTATGGTCGCCGCGAACTGTTCCTGGAGCATTGCTGCGAACTCGCGGCTCTGCAGCAGAAAGTCGTCTTGTGCGAGCACCTTGATAGCGCGGCGCCCTGAAGTTTGATTGGACGACCTTGTAACAGTGTCAGCTCTCAACTCCCCCATAGGATTGTTGATATAGATGTGAATACCCTGGGCATTTGGAGAGAAAGACGCGTTACAGTGCAGACTTAAAAAGAGCTGTCCTTGATTCTGGATTGCGATTTTAACGCGCTCAATTGGTCTTCGTTCAACATCCGCTTCCCGTGTCAGTTGGACGTGGATGTTATTTTGCAGGCAGAGTCTCTGAATCCGCTTGGCAAGGTCGAGCACTACATCTTTTTCAAGTGTGCCGGTGTTTCCCCGGCACCCTGAATCTGACCCACCATGCCCTGGATCGAGAACAAACAGGAATTCTTCGTGTTTCCTCGACGACGATGGAGGCGGAAAATTGGGTAGGTGTGCCGACTTTTCCGTAATGTGTATTGTCTGTAGCGGAGAATTGTAGAAAACTTTAACATTGTAAAGTTGAGGGAGGAGTTTCGTGAAAAAGTCGAGCGGCAACATTCGCTTCCCCTCAATGATTCGGGGGGGCTGGGAGAGTATAATTGTACCATCGTCTTCATCTGTCGTTGCCGATAATTTGCCGATGCGTAAATTAATCTGTTTCCCCCTAAGGTTCAGAACAAGCTTCTGCGTTAGGGACGTATATTGTTGCTTCAAATCTGGGTCAAACGTTCTTCGCAAGACACCAGTCGGTAGATACAAGCTTCCACTGTGAATCCTCGCTTCCACTTCAGCAACAGATTTGCCCCCTTCGTCAACGAAGCGAATCAATGGCGTCTGCGCAACACAGATTCCCGTGCAAATCAAGAATGCGATGAGCAGGAGATGTCCTGCATCATTCGTCCGCGTCTTCGCCGCGTTTCCGAGAGATAAGTTCTGGTTCGTCAACGGCTGTTTCATCCACATCGCCGGCTACATCCTCTCCAAGTTCAGCCTCTGTCTCAACTCTTGGTCGGTTAACCAAGACAACGATGGTTTGAGGGGCATCTAACATTTCAACGCCATCATCGAGCGACAAATCCTCAATCCGAATGAAGTCTTCAAGGTCCAATTCGCTAATATCAACCTCAATGGTGTCAGGTAAAATCGTTGGTAGACAACGGATGTGGAGTTGCCGATGGGCGAGCTCAACGATACCACCTTCCTCAAGTCCGCGAGCAGATCCGACCAGAACGATAGGGACTGCCGAAGTCACCGGTTCCTCAAGTGAAATGCGGATAAAATCAGTATGAAGCAAGCGTTGTTCAACCGGATCGCGTTGGACTTCTTTAATCATAATGGTTTCGTGTCCATGATTTGCAATGTCCAAATCGATTAACACATTCTCGCCATTTGATTGAAGAAACCGCTGAAAGGATCGCAAGTCAAGCTGGAGGGGGATAACATCTTCGTGACGCCCATACAAAATCGCTGGGATGGTCCCACTTCGCCGGAGGCCTCTCCCCGCGCTTTTTCCAAAAATACTCCGTTTTTGAGCTTCAAGTCTAGCTAATCGCATGATATTCTCCTAATTCTGGAATGCGCCATCCCACTTAAGCACCTAAATCAATTCTTCAAAATTTCTCCAAATAAAATAATAAACCGTAGCTATTGTCATGGGAGCTACGGCTTTTGATACATCTCTACGACGCAACGGAACAAAACCCCGGGCTGGAACAGCTAATATCCCGGTCAAAAGTAGGGTTCTAAGGTTTCCTACCCAATTGTTGATGCCTCCGAGGATAGAAGATGCTGGGCGGGTAGGATTCGAACCTACGCATACGGGTTCCAAAGACCCGTGCCTTACCGCTTGGCCACCGCCCATCAAGCGAGACAGAGCCCGACCGGACTCACAGTCGTTACCACCCCAAAAGTTGCCTCATCGCCGAGGTTAGAGAGAGCCGAATCGGCTTTAGATTGGTTTTCCACAAGTGCAAAAACGGTCGCGCCGCTGCCAGACATCAATGCCCCATAACTCCCCGGACATCGAGCCAGTTGCGTTTTTAACTCACCAACCGACGGATACTTCGAATAAACCGGCGTTTCCAACCTGTTATAAAGCTGAACGGCTGTAGATTTAAGCTCACCGTTCCGCAATTGGCGAATCAAGATTTTAACACTTTTTGACGGTTTCGTCAACGGGAAACAGATATTTTCATAAACCCAAGCAGTAGAAATACCGAAGCCGGGATTCGCTAGCACAATCCAAGCGTTGGCCAGAGGTGGTAAAGGTGCCAGATTCTCACCAATACCGCGTCCGATGGCTGAACCACCCAATAAGCAAAATGGTATATCTGCGCCGAGTCGCGCGCCTAAACGCATTAACTCCGGTTGAGTCAGATTCAATTCAAATAATTGGTTCATACCCCAAAGCACTGCTGCTGCGTTGGTGCTTCCACCTCCAAGTCCACCTGCAACCGGTATCCTTTTCTGAATGTTAATTACGACACCAGGAATATCTAGCCTTTGATCGATTAGCAACTTCGCAGCGCGATGGGCGAGGTTGCGTGCATCAAGTGGAACCTGCGGGTTATCGCAGTGTACCGTAATCCCCACCTCGCTGCGTTTGCGGATAATCACATCGTCGTGAAGCCCAATTGAGTGAAAAACGGTTACGATTTCGTGATACCCATCGGAGCGTTTGCCAATAACATCAAGGAATAGGTTAATCTTGGCGTGTGCATGTATGCGTAGGTCCGAGTTAGCCACTATTCTCCCAAAGAGCGAATTTTTGTGTTTTCATCCAACAATCGGTCAAATTCGAACTTCGTATCGCTAATCTCCGAGTTGATTTCCGGTTTGATGACTTGCAGAACGACGCGCGTATTTTCAATCGGGCGCTCAACTTCAACCTTATGCGGACGAAGAATACCACCGACATCGCGGTAGTCTGAAAACCTTATCTTTTGAATAATTTCTCCCGATCGATTCACTATGTCCCAATCTTTAACGGTCGGATCTGAATCTCGCATGAAGATGGTGATTATCTCGATTTCTCCCGCTTTCGCGCTCGGACGTCTCACTACATATTTCATGCCGGATCGCGCTAGTGATAATTTTTCTGTGGAACCATTGAGGAAAGGATTGGCGAAGATTGTGTTGCGAACATCAGAGACACGTAAATCTATCCCAAAAATATCCTGTAGCACGCCGTCCGCTAGAGGTTGGATGATGACTTCATTCTCATTGTGGTAACGCAGTAGAAATTTATCCCGTGCTGCAATCGCAATCACACGGGGTTCATTATACGGTCCCATCGCTTGAATGTGCAGTAAATCTCCATCTTTCTCTGATTTTTTGTACCAAAGATGTACGCGAATCTCATCCTTTTGGTCCTCCTCTTCAATTGTGACCTTCATCGCCATTTTTAGGGTCGAGGTGAGATCGTAGTTCACCCGTAGAGCATCGAGAATAGGATTTAACTTTTCAGCGTCCACGGGGGACAACTGAAAGTTAGCATTTGGGCTGCTACATCCACCAAGGGGAAGGATACAGAGAATAATTGGTGGGATAATGAAACGTGTGAAGAGCGATACACAGAATGTAATACGTAATGCGTACTTTGCAAGCCGTGAACTCAATTTTTCGCCTTCGCTTCTCTCCTAACTAGCTTCCCGCTCAACCTAATCTCAACGCTTTTTCGATGGTGCAGCCAAGCTGTTAAGGTCAACTTAAATTGTCTCAGCGAGCGATCTTTCGACAATCGAAACCGCTTCGTCAACGTGCGCTTTGTTGATGTTAATCGGTGGCAGAAAGCGGAGGACATAATTGTTCGTGCAGATTGTGATTAAGCCATTTTCAATACATCGGGCGGCAAGTGCATTGGCATCTACTGACAACACCAATCCAAGCAACAAGCCTCTCCCTCGGACTTCTTGAATTGGGTACTTCCCTTTAAGCTCCATCAACTTTTCTGTCAAATAGGCGCCCATTTTAATCGCATTGTCCCCCAAATTTTCATCAATAACAGTTCTCGCTGTGGCATACGCCGCGGTGCTTGCCAACGGATTTCCGCCGAAGGTCGCAGCATGCGTGCCGGGGGTGAAGCTCTCAGCGATGTATTTTGTTGCAAGCATCGCCCCAATCGCGACACCGCCGCCGAGGAATTTTGCCATCGTGATAATATCGGGGATGACGCCATAACTCTGATACCCAAACAGCGTGCCCAAACGTCCCATTGCGGTCTGGACTTCGTCGAAGATTAGCAGCAGATTATATTCATCACAGATTTCCCGCAAGCCTTTGAGATATCCGTCACTCGGTACATTCACACCGCCTTCGGACTGAATCGGTTCCACCAAAATGGCGCATGTTTTTCTACTAATTGCGGCTTCGGCTGCGCCAAGATTGTCATACGGCACATATTTAAAGCCCTCAAGCATTGGTTCAAACCCGCTGTGGTATTTCGTCTGTGCAGTCGCAGTGATAGTCGCCATCGTTCGCCCATGGAACGAATTCTCCATCGTGATGATTTCGTAGGGATCTGTTCCGTCGTCCGGGAATTTTTCGAGACGTAGTGACCTTATATCCACGTCTTTGGCATACTTCCGCGCTAACTTGATTGCCGCTTCGTTTGCCTCCGCACCACTGTTGCAGAAAAAGCATTGGTCCATATCACAGTTGTCGATTAGCAGCTTCGCCAACTGCGCTTGTGGTTCAATGTAGTAAAGATTAGAGACATGGATCAGTTTACCTGCCTGGTCACGAATCGCAGCAACAATCTTTGGATGGCAGTGTCCCAGGCCGTTGACCGCTAATCCACCCAGGAAATCGAGATATCTTACCCCATCAGCATTCCAAACGTAGGGACCTTCCCCTCGTACAAGCGCGAGATTTCGCTCGCCGTAAGTGTTTATAATGTACTCTGTCGCCATCGCTTTGATCTCAGCGGTTGTCATTTAGATGTGTATCCTCCTCGGATTGACTTCTGGTGATTGGGTTTACCGCCTCTCACAGATAATTGATAACTTATTCGTCCGAATTCGTCAAGCAATTTCTCTCCTCATTTTTGGGACTGGGTCGCTTTTTTAAGCTTGAGAACCTCCCGAGTTCCTAGTTCTGAGCCGGTTGCGTTGCTTATAGTCCCTCTGCTTGGCACTCAAAACAGTATCCCAAAATCTCATTTCTGTATTTGATTGGTTTAAACCCATACGCCTTACAAACCAATTCTTGGAGCGTGTCAATTTCAACGTTATTGAACTCGATGAGTTTTCCACACCGCAGGCAGATTAGGTGGGCATGCTG
This sequence comes from Candidatus Poribacteria bacterium, assembly GCA_965198175.1. Classification (GTDB taxonomy): domain Bacteria; phylum Poribacteria; class WGA-4E; order WGA-4E; family PCPOR2b; genus JAPPKS01. The sequence continues at coordinate 2,184,160 of OZ240245.1, read as the reverse complement.
TTGTTGAAGCGCATTGATATGTTCATAATGAGACTGCTTTTGTGCATCAATTACTTCAGTTAGGAGACCGCTTTTGACAAGCAGGGGCAGTGTCCGATAGATTGTCGCTCTGGAAACCTGATATCCGTTTTGGCGCATGCGAACCAAAAGATCCTCTGCTCGAAAGTGGTCGTCGTAGGCAAAGACCTGTTCAAGAATCGCTAGACGCTCAGAGGTAATCTTGAATTTGTTGCTTTTCAGATATTTCTTAAACTGTTCTGCGTTTTGTGGAGGAACCCATTGCGCGCCTCTCCGCATGACAACAAACTCCTTATGGTGGGACAAACAGCACAGAAATTTGTGCTATCACGATTCCCGTGGGAATCCGCACAATCGCTGCTAATACCTGTTTAACGCCCAAACGAAGTAGGTAATGCGTAGGATTACGTGATTCTCCTGAAGTATCAGGAACATGACGTATTGGCACGAACAGTACGCATTACACACCCCTTCCAAAGATTGGTGGTTAATCAATCATCATTGAGATTTTCGATGAAAAACTTCTTGAGCCGCGGTAACGCCGGCGCCGAGCGGGACCTCTTTGCCAATCTCCGTCAACCCTCTCTCAAGTGCAGCGATTGCTACAATTATATCGTATTCACCCATCCAGCCGAGGTGGGCGATTCGGATGATTTTCCCGCGCAGCTTGCCCTGCCCCCCTGCGAGAGTAATCCCGTGTTTTTCTCGCATCATCTTCACAAATCTCACACCATCAATTTGCTCGGGAAGGCGAATGGAGGTCAACGTGTTTGCTGGCTTCGTCGCGAAGATATTCAGTCCAATCGTCTTAACAGCGCTTCGCGTCGCTTCAGCGAGACAGGCGTGACGTGTGATGACGTTCCGGATGCCATCTGCACTTATCCGATTCAAGGCACGCTGTAGGGCAGTGATGAACGTAATCGCTGGGGTATAAGGTGCTGAACCGTCCCAGCTTGCCTGCTGTGCCTTCCGAAGGTCGAAATAGTATTTGGGAAGTGTTGCATTTTTTGATGCTTCCCAAGCCGATTGGCTGAGCACAGCAAAGGCAAGTCCTGGCGGTGTCATCAGTCCCTTGTGAGAGCATGAGATAACAACATCAACACCCCAACTGTCCATCTGAAAATCATCGGCACCGAGCGCGCTGACTGCATCAACAACTAGTAATGTAGGTCTGCGTCTAGTAATCTCTCCTAGACTTTTAATATCATGTAATGCGCCTGTCGAAGTTTCGCAAAGGGTTGAGAATACAGCCTTCGCGTCTGGGCGTTTATTGAGGAGGTCTGCAACCATCTGCGGCTCAACGGATTCACCCCACTCAAGATCGATTGGAAAAAACTCGACTCCGTACGCCGAACAAATTTCACCCCATCGCTCCCCGAATTTGCCGCTTCGAATGACAACGACCTCATCGCCACGGGAAAGGAGATTTGCCACGACACTTTCCATTGCACCGGTTCCCGATGAAGTCAAAATCAGCACATCATTCTGGGTTTGGAACACCTGTTTGAGCTTTTCGGATACGTCTTTAATCTGCACCACAGCTTCAGCTGATCTATGGTAATCGATCTGGCTTGCCATCGCCAGCAACGATTCTGGAGGGATGGGCGTTGGGCCCGGGGTGAATAGGAAGTGTTTTTTCATTTCACTCCACTGTATTTTTCATGTATAAATGTGTGATAGAGAATCACTAATACGACAGACTACAGAAATCACTCTAATCCGCCTTATGCTTTTATTTCACGCGGATGGGACGACACACTGCCAACATTTGTCTGACGCTGTACAAGGTCAGTGTGCAAGGCATTATCATCTCGTATAATCTGTATGAAATCCCTATGTTTTTCCTTCCAGTGCAAGCAGTTGACGCTTCCAGTGTAGCCCCCCTGAATAACCGCCGAGATCTCCATCGCTACGGATGACGCGATGGCACGGAACAATGATTGACAGCGGGTTGGCGCCCATTGCCTGACCAACAGCTCGTGCTCCTTTTGGCTTTCCAATCTCTCGCGCAATCCAACTATAGCTTCGAACCGATCCATAGGGAATCTGACGGGCTGTTTCCCAAGCGGCGATTTGGAATTGTGTTCCAGCACTCAAGTCGAGATCGAGCGCGAAATCCACAAGTGTGCCGTTAAAGTACTGTGTGAGGAGATTGACAGCTTCCGATAAACCCGAATGGGATTTGACTGCCTGCATTTCATTAACCAGCAAACCTTCAACTTCTGCTTCAGTTGAAGCGCCAAACATAATTCGTGCGATGCCTCGATTTGAACCCGCAACAACAACCCATCCAAACGGAGATTTGAAACAGGTGTAATTCAATTGTGTCATATAATTGCCCTTGATAGGCCATCTTTGCCTACGAGAAGCGGTTTCTCTTCAGCTCTTTCCCACGCTCGACTGAGGAGATTAAACGGCTTCATAGCTTATTCTTCCTAACTCATGCAATGATGTTCATGTGGATTGCCCTTCCCATTTAATTTGCACATGACGACCGGTTTTGTTCGATTCATAGGCAGCGTCGATAACGCGCAAAACACGAAGCATGTCGCTGCCGGTAATCATCGGTTCAGTGTCTCTTTGGATTGCGTCTAGAAAATCCTGGACAAATTGCACGCCATGTACGCCACCATAAGCATCACATTGGGGGAGTTCGTATCGGAAAGTTCGATGGTGAGACGCTTCCCACGCAGGAATCGTACTTTCGGCGGAAAAGGAAGGGGTGCCCTCTTGTGTCGGGTCCCAAACGATATTACCCGCTGTACCACGAATAGCAATGTAGGTATCGTATGACGGTCCCAAGTAGCCTTGCCCGCTGAACGGCAACATATAACCCGCCTGAAGCGTTCCAATCATTCCACTCTGAAAACGTAGGGAGAGCGATGCCGAATCTTCAACATCAATGGCTACACCACTACGTGTAGCCAAGACAGCGCTGACTTCAGTAATTTCTTCCCGCATGAAGTAGCAAATCAAGTCTAGATAGTGACAACCAAGCCACGAAAGAATGCCGCCTCCGGCGGACTCTTTTTTGAACAACCAATGCTCTGGGTTGCGATGCTTTACCTGAGATGTAACCAAGCGTATCTCAACGCCCATCGGCTGACCCAAAATACCCTCTGCGACTAGTTTGTAGATTGCTTGGGAGACAGGGTGATAACGGTTCTGAAAACAAACCGTCAATTTGACACCCGCCTTCTTTACAGCTTGCAACGCAGGTTCAAGCTCTTTAGCACACCGGGCGACAGGTTTTTCGACAACAATATGCTTTCCCGCTTCTGCCGCGCGGATGAGGACATCAGGCGTTTCGTCATTGCGTAGACAGACGAATAGCACCCGCACGTCGCTTCGCTCTAACAGCGCATCAAGATTGGTATAACTTTTTTCGACCTTCTTTCCTTCCGGTCTCTCCTTGAAATCCTGCAACGCGCATTCATCTGAATCATAAATCGGAACACTAGTAACTGAATTAATCCAGTTAAGCGTTTTCAAATGCGCAACTGCGTGCGGGTGTGTGATTCCAATCAAGGCGATTTTTGTAGTTTCATCCATAAACACGGGTCCCTCAAGATAGTCGAATTAAGCATCTAGATGCCATCATTAATGATCTATCCGCTCGATAATCCGCCCCTTGTACGCCTCCGTAATGGCGTTCAATATGTGTTCAGAGACAAATTCCAATTGGGAACCCAACTCCGACTCGACGTTAATCATCATGCTGTAATCGAATGTCTCGCGTTCAGCGCATGGATCAAAAGATTCTCCATGTTCAACGAGCATTTCAGCTAGTTTCGCGGGAGTAAGTCCTTCTGAAAATCCGAATCGCCCCCATGCTGTTCCTCGGTATCCCTTATCGTAATCTGTGCCGAGATGTTTGCGCAATATTACTTCACGCTTCGCACCCCGTGCGCCGCAGCTTTCAATCTCCCCCATCGCTGTAATCGCACGCGGATCCAACTCAATCTGAAAAGTCGTCGATGCGTCTGAAGTGGCTGTTGGACAAATTCTAAATGGCATCTGTCTCTCCCCACTAATTCTTCCGTAAAGCGCAAGCAGAATAAGGATTGCCCATTGATACGGATAACGGCTGTTCGAAGGGTTTTATAGCTCGCCCACAAAAGTGGGAGGTTCCTTGTTCACGCAGAAGCCATTACTTTATTGGGGTGGAGATAGAGGGCAATCCCGCACCTGATACATGTCCGTGTTTACAGGCAAAACGTGAACAAGGCAACAGATTCCAATCTGCTACGGAGGAAAGCTAACAATAGAGTAGTTGCCAGATCTCACTCGGCTGTTGAGGGGTTCATCAGGAAAAAGAGAGTCATGTCATTATCCGGGTTGGTCTATTCGCTCAATTCAGGACCGTATCGAAATCGTGTCGCAAAGGCAATTATTGTAGTCAGCTTTAAGGGTTGCTTTGATACCCTTAGGTAGCTCATTTCGGTACAGAGATTTTGTGCTTGCAAACGAAGCTAAACTTTGTTACACTTCACCATCAGGAAAAGGAAAGCCAACGTTGTTAAATCTGGTTGTTATGCAGCAGCATCTGTTAAATTGTGGTTCAAAAATGAAATGAACAAAGAAGATTAGGATGTTGAAGGCACAGAAGGATTTGTAATCCCCTGATTTCCGAACTCATTCACTTAACACTGACCGGCTTCTATTTCACCTTAGTAAACCTGCTTAATATCTTATCACGAGCCGATCGGATTGTCAATGGATAACGGTCTCTAAACCGATCCTGTTGAATTACACCTTTTTGCAAAGTCTTGCCAGAAATCGCAATGAAATATCTCCTACACATATTCATGTTCATCTTATCCTGTTTTGCAGTCGGATGTTCGGGTTTGGTAAACAACCTCGTTTTACCGCAGGGCTGGAGTGAAAACCATGCTGCCCTTGATGGAACAAGGTGTACTTATGTCTTCAAGAATTCTGAATATCCCGTGCTAGAGATGATTGACGGCGATCTGGGAACCGGCAACAAAGCCGGTCACCGGATTATTGTCACACTGCCAACCCGAAAGCCGATTCACCGAGTTGTCATCAGAGGCACAAACATTGAGGACGTGATCGTCTACCAGGGACTGGGCGGACTAGGCGGTCAGGGGCATTGGAAAGTGGTTAAGCAGGTGAAGAATAACCGCGAGCCGACGCTTGATTTGCGAGTGAGTGCCGTTACGGATCGAATTCGATTGCAGGTTGGCGGCACATTCGATGACCAGCGGATGCCTGGTGTACCTACACCAAGCGGTGTAATGAGAGGACGTCAGGTGAAGCGTGCGAATACCCTGATTCATGAAATTGAATTATACGGATTAGAAAATAAAGATGACAAAAAACGCGAAAACACTGAAAGGGCGGAAGCAGTTGAAGAGAAAACAGAACCTCTAGAAAAGCAAATGGAGATTGAATCGCCAACGGAAGAAATAGAAGATTTCGAGGAGGAAACACCGGAGTTTTGAATAATTCTGTAAAATCACTCAAGTTTCTTCCATCCTGCCCGTTGTTTTACTAGGTGTCGCGTAAACCATTAGGAGAAATGTATATTAGCAATTCCGTTTTCACATTTCACCTGTGTGTCGTACGTTTGTACAGCTTTTTACATAGTGATAATAGCTTGCTTCCGACCGAATCTATGAATTCGTCCACACTATGTTAAAACTCAGTTTCCGTAAGCAGCTTGGCAGTTTTAAGCTCGAGGTAGATCACACGATTACCAAAAAAGTCAGCGCATTTTTTGGACCTTCGGGCAGTGGTAAGAGTACACTGCTCAACTGTATCAGCGGCATCTTGCATCCGGATGGAGGAGAGCTTTCCTTCAACGGTCAGACACTGTACGCATCGAAGCAGAAGGTGCAACTCCCACCGGAGCGACGAGGTTTCGGGTATGTTTTTCAAGAGGGGCATCTCTTTCCGCATCTCACTGTCCAGAAAAATATCCTCTACGGCTGCCCCCGTCGATTGCGCAGAGATCTTGAGATTGATCCAGAGCTAATCATCGACATCCTTGAGATTGGCGACCTCTTAACGCGTTATCCCCACCAGCTTTCCGGTGGACAGCGTCAGCGGGTTGCGACGGCGCGTGCACTAGCGATGTGCCCACGGATGTTATTGATGGATGAACCGTTGGCTTCCCTCGACTTGGGATTAAAAAATCGCATCCTGCCTTACTTATATCACATCAAACAGGTCTTTGACATACCCATCCTTTACGTGACCCATTCCGTTGCGGAAGCGATGACACTGGCAGATGAAGGCTTTTGGCTGTCTGACGGTCGCATCATCGCACACGGAGAACCCTATAAACTGTTGATGACACCCTCGGTTTTACCCGTCGCACTGCTAACGGGAGTCGAAAATGTCTTCTCTTTACCGATTGTCGCGTCTCACGAACGGCGTGGCGTGACCGAACTAGCACTCGGAACACAGAAACTGTTTGTACCCTATACCCAAGTAAAGGTTGGGGACTTAGTTCCCGTTGCCATCAGAGCGCAGGATATTATCGTCGCTACAGATCGCCACCTCTCTATTAGCGCTCGCAATATTTTGAGCGGGACGATTTGGCAGATTGCTGACCAAGGAGGTCGTGTGATGTTGTCCGTAGATGTTGAAGACCATCTGTTTTCCATAGGGATTACGAGTGAAGCCCTCAATGAACTTGCCCTTGTAGAAGGGATGGTATGTTACATTATCATCAAGGCAAGCGCAATTAACTTGCTCTGGGAGGCATGAGAGAGTTTCTGAACGGTTTGTTGACAAAGTCCAGCCTACAGAATCGTTGTACCTAGAAGTCCAACGCGGATTGATCTTCAGGGAGATAGTATTCTATCTCGACTTAGTGAGGGACGATTGCCACGAATGTCGGTTTGTGAAATGTTACAAGCCAAACTGAGACCAACGTCAAAGCAAGGTTATTTGTGAATCAGTTCTCTGTCATCAAAAAAAACGAGTCAAGGGGCTTCAATCTTGGAGTGCTGGTCCTCGGGCTCATTTTGGTTGTCGTAAATGCCTATTGGATTTCAGTCAATGACCTCACACTCGGTCTAGCGCACACTTATATGTCGCTGTTCAGCAATGCGGTCTTCACCTTGTTTGCGCTGATTCTCATAAACCTTCTGTCGCAGAAACTTCGGTCGGCAATTGTGCTGCGCGAATCAGACCTGCTAGTCATCTACATTATGGTGGTTATGGCGTCAACGGTGTCTGGACATCGTATGACCCGGCTGCTAGCCCCGCTAATTCACCCCTTCTGGTTCGCTACGGCAGAAAATGACTGGCGGAATCTTTTCTGGCATCATGTTCCCGATTGGTTTACAGTCGAGGACGAAAATGTTCTCAGCGGCTTTTTTCTAGGCGAAACCTCGTTCTTTACCCGACTGCACGTCAAGGCTTGGCTCGGACCGCTGCTCTATTGGTCAGCCTTTACGTTTGTGCTATACTTTGTCCTCATTTGCATTAACTCGGTTATCCGAAAGCAATTCAGCGAGCATGAACGACTTACGTATCCGATCACCTGGATGCCGCTGGAAATGGGACGAGATCCAGTTGCGTTTTTAAGAAATAAGCTTATGTGGGCGGGCTTCGGCATTGCCGCCGCCATTAGTCTTCTCAATGGCTTGGCCGTTTTCTATCCTTTTCTCCCTTCCATCCCTATCGGGTGGCAGCGAATCAATTTCCAGGAGAAGCCGTGGAGCTACATGGTTTATACACGTATCTCCTTCCAGCCCTTTGTGATTGGGCTTTCCTATTTCATGCCGCTCGATTTGGCATTTTCTGCATGGTTCTTCTACTTCTTAAAGAAATTTACACAACTGTTCCTTGGCACCACGATGGGCTGGCGGAATCTGTATCTGGATGAACAGGCACAGGGCGCGTGGATAGCTCTGGGCGTTCTGGCGCTTTGGGTAGGACGGAGACACCTAAAACGTGTTTTCACGCAAGCGTTTACAGGAAATAATCGGATAGATGATGCCAATGAGCCGATACCGTACCGTACCGCGCTTTTGGGCATCAGCGGAGGATTGCTATGTCTCCTATTTTTTAGCTATAAGGCGGGGCTATCTTCATGGGTACTTCTGCTATTTCTGGGGATATATTGCTGCAGTGCCCTTGGTGTAACGAAGGTTAGGGCTGGCCTTGGCGCGGCTGTTCATGAGTTGTTATGGATAGATCCCGGGCGAACACTTGTGACCTCGATGGGAACGCGGACGATTGGTCCACGAAACTTAACGGTGCTCGCGTTCTTTTATGGATTAAATCGGGACCAACCCGCTCATCCGATGCCGAATCAGCTCGAGGCTTTTCGGATTGGCGAACAAGCCCATATCAATAATCGAACGCTCGTTTGGGCGATGATTCTCGCCTTCGCTGTGGGGATACCGGTGAGCTTTCTAATACATCTCTGCCTCGCGTATCAACATAGTGGCGCCGGCATCACGGGTCTAGGACGGGAAATCTTTGACCAGCGCCTTCAAGGGTGGTTAACTTTCCCGACGGGACACAACTACGTGACAACCGGATTTATGGGACTCGGTGTGGCTATAACCGGCCTCCTATTAGCGATGAAGATGCGATTCCTGTGGTGGCCGTTTCACCCGGTAGGTTATGTGCTGGGAGTGAGTCCGGCAGAGATGGTTTATATTTGGGTGCCGGTGTTAATCAGCTGGGCTATCAAATTAAGCATCCTTCGGTATGGCGGTTTGAAAGCATACCGGCGCGCCATTCCGTTTTTTGCGGGCTTGATACTGGGAGACTACACCTTTGGCTGTCTTTGGAGCATCATCAATGCAACTTTCAAAATTACAGTATATAACATGGGCTGGCATCCGGTGTTGAATTAAGAGACTACATTGTACTATCATATTGCAGGGAAAATCTTATCTACTGACACAATTAATTTTACGGGAGACTTGTAATGAAACTCGACGCCAAAATTCCAGGCGGAGCGCTGCCCGAAAAATGGGATAGACACAAATTTGAGATGAAGCTCGTCAGCCCTTCTAACAGGCGAAAATTCACTATATTGGTTGTCGGCACAGGTTTGGCAGGAGCGTCTGCCGCCTCCACACTTGCTGGTTTAGGTTACAATGTTAAGAGTTTCTGCATTCAGGATTCCCCTCGAAGAGCCCATAGTATTGCCGCCCAAGGTGGTATCAACGCGGCAAAGAACTATGCAGGTGACGGCGATAGTATCTGGCGATTGTTTTACGACACCATCAAGGGTGGGGATTTCCGCTCACGGGAAGCGAATGTATATCGACTTGCGCAGATAAGCGTTAACATTATCGACCAGAGTGTAGCACAAGGCGTTCCATTTAATAGGGAGTATGACGGTTTGCTTTCAAACCGATCTTTTGGCGGCGCGCAAGTTTCCCGAACGTTCTACTGTCGTGGACAAACGGGGCAACAATTGTTGCTCGGCGCATACGGCGCCTTAATGTGTCAGGTCAATGCGGAAAGGGCGCAGATGTATCCACGTCGGGAGATGTTGGAACTTGTCGTCATTGACGGGAAAGCCCGGGGGATTGTCGCCCGAAATCTGATTACCGGCGAAATTGAGTACCATGCGGGGGATGCCGTGGTCCTGGCGACAGGCGGCTACGGAAATGCCTACTATCTCTCTACGAATGCCTTGAATTCCAATGCGACGGCTATCTGGCGCTGTCACAAGCGAGGAGCCTTCTTTGCCAACCCATGCTTTGTGCAGATTCATCCCACGTGTCTCCCTGTTTCCGACAATCATCAATCGAAGCTAACTGCGATGAGTGAAAGTCTTCGGAACGATGGCCGCGTTTGGTTGCCGAAAAAGAAGGGTGATAAGCGCCGGCACAATGAGATTCCGGAGTCAGAAAGAGATTACTACCTTGAGCGGCAATATCCCAGCTACGGAAATCTGGTGCCTCGCGATATCGCATCAAGAAGCACGAAAGCAATGTGCGATGAAGGTTATGGCATCGGTGAAACGGGCTTTGCTGTATATCTGGATTTTACTGATGCCATCAAAGAACGCGGGGTAGAATACATCAGCGAGAAATACGGCAACCTGTTTGATATGTATCACCGAATTACGGGCGAAAACGCTTACGAGATGCCGATGCGCATCTATCCGGCTGCACACTACCCGATGGGTGGGTTGTGGGTAGACTATAATTTAATGAGTACCATCCCTGGTTTGCACGTGTTGGGCGAAGCAAATTTCTCCGACCACGGCGCCAACCGTCTCGGCGCAAGCGCTTTGATGCAAACGTTAGGCGATGGGTATTTCATCATCCCTTCGACCATTGGCAATTATCTTGCCGGCGCTGAACTCCCAAAAGTCACAACAGCTCATCCAGCGTTCAAAGAAATAGGGGCGGAAGTCAACGCGAAGATCAGAAAACTCCTCTCCATCGAAGGCAAAAAAACCGTAAAGCAATTTCACCGCGAACTCGGTCATGTTCTCTGGAACCGCGTGGGGATATCACGCCATGAAGTAGGGCTAAAACATACGTTAGTAGAAATTTGCAGACTGCGTAACGAATTTTGGGAAAACGTCATGATCCCAGGTAGTGGCGAGACGTTGAATAAGAACCTCGAGTTCGCCGGCAGGGTCGCAGATTATCTGGAATTAGGCGAATTGATGGCACGGGACGCCCTGCATCGCCGAGAGTCCTGCGGCGTCCACTTCCGTGAAGAATGTCAAACGCTGGAGGGCGAAGCTAAACGCGACGATGAGAAGTTCTCGTATGTTGCAGCATGGGAATACGCAGGCGAAGATCATAATCCGATTCTTCACAAAGAACCTCTAACCTTTGAAAATATCGAACCTACCCAACGCAGTTATAAGTGAACCTTTCATAAAGTTAAACAAACACGCGCGGACATTTCTCCGAGGATATTTTGATGAGTTCGGAATCTGTAAGGGTTGGTATGGTCGGATTGGGACATGTGGCAACTTCCCATTTAAAAGGGTATGAAAGCCATCCACACGCCGAAGTCGTGGCTGTCTGCGATTTGGATAGAGGGAGAGCCGAACAATTCGCAGCGACACACGGCGTTGCGAATGTGTATACAGCTTATGAAGACATGCTGGGACGAGCTTCAATCAACACCGTTGATATTGGAACACCGACTTTCCTGCACGCTGCCATGACGCGACAGGCTAGCGGGGCTGGAAAGCATGTACACTGTGAAAAACCCTTCTGCCGCAGTATGATCGAAGGGCTCGAAGCCTGCGAAGCCGCGCACCGGAATGGGGTAAAGTTAGTTGTGGGCGAAACTTATGTCTTTATTACTTCGCATATGAAAGCACGTGAGTTAATTGAAGCTGGCGAAATCGGACGCCCCTTGCAGATGCGACAACGGCATGGGGCTTGGCTGGAGCGGAAAAGGGGTTCAGCGCATATAGATTCCGCCGCGCGTCACTGGCGCGTGGATGGGGAAAAGTCCGGCGGTGGTGATTATCCGTGGATCTTCGACCATGCAGTACATTTCTTTGCTGCAGCTGAATACTTGATGTTAGATCGGAAAATCACTGAGGTCCACACGGTTGCAGGCACCTGCCGAATCAATGCGAAAAAGAGCGGGGCGGATCATGACCCATATACAATCCCTGAGGTCGATATCCCCATCATCACATGGAAATATGACGATACCGATTGCCAGGGCGTTTGGATGCGAGCCGAGAGGTTAAACGGAAAATACGACTACATGCGAGGCTTCAGCACGACGATAATCGGCGAAAAGGGGGCGATTGAAGTCCTAGGAGAGGGCGGTCACAACCTCTTGTGGGAAGGACAGCAGCAGCATCTTGTTCTCCACCAAGAAGGTAGAGAGACACGCTATTTTCGCTTCGATGAAGGCGGAGACGATGTCTGGCAGTCGGATATCTGTTATTACAGCCAAGGCCATGTTAACCAGGTTCACCACCTCATCGACTGCATCTTGCAAGACCGTCAGCCGCGCTCCGCTGGCGAGGATGGAGTACATACCGTGCGGTGCACCTTAGCGACAATTCGTTCAGCCCGTGAAGGGCGCCCTGTTCGGGTTGATGAGATTGATCCGGACTATACAGCTTATAAGGATGTGTGCTAGGTGCACAAATGAACAGTAGTGGACGGGGTTTGCTCCTAGTTTTGCTCGTAGGTTCTTCAGTTGTTTCACCGCTTGTTTTCACGGTCACCCATTTTGGGTTAATCGCTCTCGATGCATGGATTGATAGTCTCCTTTTGGACGTTAAGCGATTTCCAAAATTGCTTACCGTACTCCTTGGAGTTTATGCGGGGATCAAGCACAACGAAAATCCCCGTGTCAGTTTTTGTTCGGATTAACCGACCAAACCCCTGTTTGAATCGGATAATCGCTTCAGGCAAACTTAACTCCGAAAAGGGATCGCCGCCGTTTGCTTTTATCCGTTTATGTTTCGCCTCGACTAAGGGGTGTGTAGGGACTTCAAAGGGTAACTTGACAATAATCACAGAACTCAATGATTCGCCTTGCACATCAACGCCCTCCCAAAAACTGGAAGTTCCGAACAGAACCGAATTTAAATTCTTCTTAAACTCCGCCAACATAGCACTACGTGAAATCCCCTGACCTTGTTTAATTACGTCAATCCCAAGTTGCTCAACATAAGGTTGCACTTCCTGATAAACCTCGTCCATCATACGGTAACTGGTAAAAAGGACGAATGCTTTACCATGCGTGTGTTCAAGATAAATGCGAATTTTCGATGCGGAGGCTTTTGTGAAATGAGGAGAATTAGGGTCTGGCATGTCAGAGGGACAATAATATTTGACCTGCTGTTGATATTTGAATGGTGAACCAACAAGTAAAGAACGAGCTTGAGTCAGCCCCAACCGCTTTCGAATGTGGTCGAAATTCCGGTTGGTTGAAAGGGTGGCGCTGGTCATGATTACGGAATTCTTTTTTTGGAATAGATTCTCATTTAAAGTATCGCCGACGTTTAACGGGTTTGCATGAAGCACGTTGCGAGACTGGTTTTCCTCTATCCAGTACACATGATCGTGGCGCCTATGGTCAAGCATCAACTCGAAATCGGAACGGATATCATCGCATCTATTTTTATGTGAAAAAAGTTCTTGTTTGTCGTCTTCGCTAACTGCATTGTCGCTCAACTTTTTTAAGTGAGTTCCTATTTTGGATAGTGGTTCGCTCAATAGGTTTTCCACAAAATAAGTAGACTCGATTAAGCGCGTTGGCAAACCGCCAGTAAACTGCCTGATAGCTGCAAATTGATTTTCCCATGCTCTCCATGTATCTTCGACAAGTTCAGTCGGGGAATTTTTGCGAATAAAGAGTCCCTTTGTACCTTTCACATTGTAAAGCGAATTAAGGTATCTTTCCACTCGGGTGTTGCTTAACTCTATCCCAAACTGTTTCGTTACAGCCTTCTCAATATGATGCGCCTCATCAAGGATAAGGTAAAGGTAGTTGGGCAGAACACCTTTTCCTCCCTTCATTTTTATCTCCAGATCTGTAAAAAGGAGATGGTGATTGGTTATAATGAGGTCGGCTTGAGACACTAGCTTCCTCATCTTGAAATAGAAGCATTTAGAGTAAGTCGGACATTCTTTCCCTAGGCAATCATGTCTGTCCGAAGCAATCTCAAGCCAAATTGATTGTGACGGTTGGGGTTCAATAGATGCTTTATTTCCATCCGATGTTTGGGAAGCCCATTCCTTAATTCGCTCAAATTCATTAAAATCTGATTCTCGGTCAAAAATGCCTCGCCCTTTTTCCTCATGACGACGGAGACGACGGATTGATAGGTAATTGCTACGCCCTTCGGCCAACGCGACTTTGAAGTCCTCCCCAATCACTTGTTTGAGGAACGGAATATCCTTGTTAATCAGTTGCTCTTGCAAGTTAATCGTATTAGTCGAGATTACCACCTTTTCGTCGGTGGCTAAAGCGTATACTATTGCAGGTACAAGGTAGGCGAAACTCTTACCAACACCAGTTCCAGCTTCAACGATAAGATGTTCCTTTTGAGATAATGCGCTGCCAACTGCTTCCGCCATTGCAAGTTGCTGGGGCCGATGCTCATAGTCTGTTAAATGTTTTGCAATCAATCCGCCGGGACCGAGAATTTTTCTCGCCTTCGCTCCTGCATCAGTCGTTTTCATCGTCTAGTCTCCCATGGTTTAGGTATTCGTTTAGACTCAAGAACACGAAACGGCTATCGCCTGCCAACCCGTCTGCCCCGAACCCGTACCCTCCGAACCCTTCCAGACTTGGGCGAAGGGGACGGGATGGCTTAATCATGTCTTCTTGATTAATCTGCTGGTAGGCGTGCTCATGGGTGATGTGTGTCGCTATCATGTGTTGTCACGTTTCCGTTGCTGAATGTAACAATTGAGCGCTGCATCAATTCTTTCAATTCGCTGCAGTGATAGGCGCTTCCAAGTTTCAACTGGCATGATAAATCTCCCTGCTTCAAACTCAAGCGTGGTGTGGGTTCGGATTAGTTTTCTCTACAGGTTCTACGATAGTTTCTCCGCTTGTTTTCGCGTTCGAGTAGTTTCGGCAATTCGTTAAGCACACAGACACGTATCAATTCAGAACGGCTCACGTTCAATCGCTTCGCAGCCTCTTTGATTTTCTCTGCATCTTTCTCCGTGAACGACGAGAAAATATCAACAGTCAACCTGTCTCTGAATCCTTTCATTTGTCGCACCTCGCTTTCGTTTGTAAATGTCTTTTTTCATATTACAACGTGACTTAGGGAATGTCAAGGGAAAAAGCATGAAGATTAACCTTGATTTCTGTGTGATTTTCAGTTATAATAACTGTAGTTAATCCAAGTTAAAGTGTAGCAGACGGGAGAATTGATGTCTAACAGCCGGGCGAATCTCTAACATTTCAGCGTGAGACTCGCTTATAATTCATAATCTTGACGGATTCCAGAATCGCGAAATTCTGTGACGACGCAAAAGCAAGCCGGACGCAAAAGGTTAACATATCCAACGTGTTGCATCGGTTTGACGAGTCTCCTTTGCTGTTCCAATTTTGGTACATGGAAATCATTATGGTGCTAGTTTAGAGACTAAATTGCGTAATCAATAAAAGAACAATCCCATTCTCGTAAGCCGGTAAACCCTACCACTACACCAATAAAAATTAAACAACGCCACTAATTAACCAATCTTGAAGGAAAAATCACGGATGGAGGATTTGTATGAGGCAAGGGACATACGACTCAATTGTTGAGCGACAAGGCAACTTGGTCGTAATGAAAAATAATCTATTCCAGATTAGTTATGACCTTTCACAAGGAACTTGGGACTACTTGAATCAGGCAGGACAGACTATCATTCGGAACGCATATACTAAGGTTATCGTAAAAGACGGCACGGTGTTCACCACGCTAGATGTAGGATCTCGCGATTTTATAACTCACCCCATCACCGAGGATGACTTCGGCATTTGCCATCCCATTACGTTTTCTCATCAACCGGAAAACCGGGATATCCAAACTCATCTTTACCTGAAATGCTATAACAGAAAGCCTTATATTGTATTACATGCCGGCGTCGAAAATTTGAGTGGAAAGCCGATTGCGATCGATCGGATTAGTGTCATCGGCGTCTCCTCGCCCCACGATAAAGCACGGACCGGCACGGAAGGATGTGTTTACTTGGGCGGTGCTCCATCTGGCTATCGTATCTTCTTGGATACGAAAAGGACATCGAATCAAGCTCTCAAAACCATTCACGACGGTTTTAGCATTAACAAAGAGGTTTCCACAGAGCCGTTTTATAACGGTGCGTTTTATGATACAGATAGCAAACAATCCCTTGTTTTCGGTTTTCTAAGTTCTCAAAAATGGAGTTCAGCAATTCAAGTTGGATATAATTCACAGCCACAACTGAACAAAGGAGAAAACCAAGGGATCAATCTCTGGTCACTTTACCACACATGTGAAAGTTTTCCTTGTGCATCGGGTGAGATAATAAAGTCGGAACCCGCTTATCTCAATTTTACGAGCGAGGTTACAGAATCGTATCGACTCTATGTCGAAATGCTTGCCAAATGCATGAATGCCAAAAAACTCGATCGTGTTTTTTCTGGTTGGAGTGTGTATGCCGCCCGCAATCAGCATTCAATCACTGCGAAACGGATAAGTGAGCAGGTCAATCAGGTTGCCCAAAACCGATTGTTCTACCCACCCCCAGCAGGAGGTATGGAGTATATCCTAATCGAAGACCGATGGCAGCTAACGGCTGACAGCCTCAAGGTCAATCCCCACAACTTTCCGGATGGCATGAAGCCGGTTGTCGATCAGATTCATTCCAAAGCATTAAAAGCTGGTATCCGACTAGCTCCATTTCATGTTAACCTCGACTCTGATTTACTGACAGCGCACCCACAGTATTTTCTACAAAGCGTGCGGAATAAGCCGGCGACGGTTGCCTTGCCAGAAACAGGAACAACAGTAGCGCTGCTTGATGTTTCGCATCCGGGAGCGCAAACATACATTCGCAATCGACTTCAGCAGATTGTTAACGAGTGGGGATATGATTTGGTCAAAGTGGATTTATCGGATTATGCCGCGGGACCGTTGTCGGATCCGGACAGTTATGTCTGGCATAATCAATCGCTCACTGCCGTTGAGCTTTACCGGCTCGGGATTCAAACTCTTAATGAAGTGATTGAAGAAAGTCCCAGCAGCGTAATCCTCGCAGCCGGAGATGTATGCAATGGACCGAGCATTGGCGGCTTCCCAGTCCATTCCGTGCTTGCGGACTATCGAGGAAATATTGGCGATGAATCCTGGAACCACAAAGCCGGAGCCAAACAGCTTATCAGCGCCTATGCAGCCCATCTACCTAAGCACGGCATCGCATGGACCGGTGAGTTTGGCCCGTTAGTCATTGATGAGCCCATCCCATTAAATGAAGCACTCGTCACAATTACGGCGGCGGGGTTGAGTGGCGGGGTTGTCACCTGGGGAGATGACTTCACAAAACTTGAACCAGCTCGGGCAGAGTTGATCGCCAAGCTATTTCCCCTGATCGGGCAGGCGGCAACGCCGGTGGATCTATATGAAAACGAACTCCCGCGGATTTGGAATTTGCGAGTTCACACGCCGTATGATTCTTGGAATGTCGTTGGTGTGTTCAATTGGGGAGATAATGTAGACGAAATCTATTTTCCTTTAGATTCGCTCGGTTTGGATCCATCCAAATACTATCTTATACATGATTTCTGGGGTCAAGAATATTTGGGCGCCGCGCGAGGCAGCGTCACTTTGCTAAATCTACCCCCGCGCTCCGTCAAGCTGCTGGGGATACGCGCCGAGCAGAAATCGCCTCAACTGCTCGCGACGGATCTCCACTTCACACAAGGTTCGGTGGAAATTTTGTCCGCCGGTTGGGATCAACGGAGCCAGAGCTTTTTAGCGGTTTGCAAACCCCCCAGACATAGTAAAGGAACACTGTTTGTCCACGTCCCTGAAGAGTATATTCCCGTTGCGACGGCGTGTTATGGTTCTAATTACCACTTTCTCTGGAACAAACCCATCTATACAGTTGAGTTCAGCCCCACAGCTGATTTCGTGCACGTCAGTGTTCAGTTCACCAAGATATCGGGATAGATCCATGATGTGCAATGCGTGAGAAAGGGCGAATCAACAGAACAACGATACTCCGCAAAAAAAGAAAAATCGTGATCCTGATGTTATTGCAGTCGGTTTTAGAGAAATGGAATAGCCAACATTCTCTGTTAGCTGCGTATCGTCCCCCAGATGAGACATACCCAACCTACAATCAAGACAAGTCCACCGACGGGCGTGATTGCCCCAAACCAGCGGATTCCAGTCAAGCTCAGAATATATAGGCTCCCTGAAAAAATGAGGATGCCGATGATGAATAACCATCCCGCCATGTGGATTGGTTGGCTGTGCCACCGAGAGATAGCCCATGCAACTGCGAGCAGTCCTAGTGCATGGTACATCTGATATCGGACGGCAACGTCAAAGGTCTCCAGCATCTCGCCTGAGATTCTTCCCTTAAGCCCATGCGCGCCGAACGCGCCGGCAATGACACCAATCATCGCAAATCCAGAACCTAAAATGAAGAAAAAGCGTTGCATCATTTACCTCTACGTTATAGGATTCTCCCCAAACGCGCTCCTATTGCAACTTCTTGTCCAATCTCGTCAAACCGGCAAAATGCACTCCGCCCTATCGTTCTTCGGTTGATTCACTAGACGCGAAACCGCGTGGGCTGTCATCTCATCGGCAGGATATGGCTTCAGAAGGTGATTTAGCTCGGCTGGCTTTTGGTTGGTTGGCTCTAGCCAGAGGTCATACGCATCATAATCGAGAATCACCGGCATACGATTATGAACTCGCTCCAAAATCTCGTTGGGTGGACACGTGAGGATTGTGCAGGATAAAACCGTATCTGCGTCTCTCGATGGTTGCCACTGCTCCCATAGCCCCGCGAAGGCGAAGGGTTTCTCCGACGCCATGCGGATGTAAAACGGCGTTTTTGCGCCGCCGCCCGGCTCCTTTCGCCACTCGTAATAACCGTCTGCCAAGACGAGACATCGCCAACGTCTGTACGCGGTTCGGAATGAGGGTTTTTCCGCCAGTGTCTCGGACCGCGAGTTAATCATTCTATTGCCGATTGTCGGGTCTTTTGCCCACGACGGAATCAGTCCCCAACGAAAGAACTGTATTTTTGTGTTTTTATCATTCGCAACGACAGCGACCTCTTGTGTGGGTGTAATGTTGTATCGGGGGATAATTTGGTCGGGGAGTTCGAACTCGGGAAAGGTTTTCGTTAAGGTGGTAAGGGTAGCGGAGAGTGTGAATCGTCCACACATCATTATCTCCTCTCTTTTCTTAGATGATAGTTAATTATAAATTGCGTTCCCTTTCATGTCCAGTTTTTTCCGTGAGCATATCTATTTCTACGTGAATCCGCCGATGAACCTTTGCTGAAAGACATTTCTGTAAAAGATTGTGCTTGGATGTTAATTAGCTCACCCTCACGCTTCAAAATTCCGTAAACACACACAAACGGAGAAAGCTTAAAGATTGATCGACACCGATTATAGACATCGCGGAAAATAATCACATTGAGGAGGCTTTCCTCGTCTTCAATTAGCATGAAGGCAACTCCCTTTGCAGTGGCAGGTTTTTGTATACACACGACCAGTCCGGCTACGCAGGTTCTTACGCCATTTCGCAGATTTTTCAGCGTGTCGCCACGACGGACACTCTTGCTGAGCTTATTCCGGATGTACTGCATCGGATGGGTGTGCGTTGAAAACCCCTGCACGCGATATTCCCACGCCAACTGAGACTATGAGTCAATTCTTGGCAACGTTTGTATGATTTGTTCTTGAAAGAGCACCACCGCTAGGGTCTCTTCAAGAATTGGCTCAAGGAGACGGTGCTGATACTGAATTCTCTCACGTCCCTGTCGCCGACGAATGTACGGATTGACCATGTTGCCTTGGACTGGGCCCGGGCGAATTATCGCCACTTCAATCGCTAGGTCTAACAAATTGCGCGGTTTGACGCGCGGCAACGTCTGAATTTGGACGCGTGATTCTATCTGGAACAACCCAATCGTGTCCGCGCGAGTGATCATATCGTATACGGCAGGATCATCAGTTTTTATGTCCGCTATGTCGATTTTGAGTCCGTAAGCCTCCCCAATCAAAATAAGGCATTCTCTAATTACGGCGAGAATACCCAAGCCTAATAGGTCCACTTTTACAAGACCTGCGGTTTCCACCATATCCTTGTCCCATTGACAGATTCGTTGTCCTTGTATCGTTGAATACTGTAGTGGCACCAACTTCGTAAGTTCACACGAAGTGATTATCATCCCGCCCGGATGTGTCGAAACGTGGCGAGGCGTGCCGATCACCGCCTGAACCTGATCGCGGAAATACCGCCACTTTGCTTGTTTGGTATAGCAATCAAATTGCCTGAATGTCTCAATCTTGCTAAAGGCAGGCTCTGGATCTTTTCGCCCTTCCGTGAAGCGTGACATCTTTTCCAACAGGGATTTCGGGTAGCCAACGACCTTCCCAATCTCACGGATAGCCATCTTGACGCCGAAAGTGATGAACGTGCAAGTTAATCCTACATGATTAACGCCGTATTTACGCTGAACGTAGTTGAGGACATCATCTCGATCGGGCAACTGAGCATCGCGCGCAGAGGCGAAATCGAGATCGATGTCCGGAATCGTAGATCGTTCTTCGTTGAGAAATCGGGCGAATACCAAATTATGCGCGATCGGATCTACCGTGGTGATAGCGAGAAGATAAGTCACGAGCGAATTCGCCGCCGAACCGCGTCCCTGCGTTGGGATTCCTTTAGATTGGGCGAATTGCACGATATCCCACACCATTAAGAAGTATCCGGCAAGACCTAGGCGCCTGATAAGCGTAAGTTCCTCGCGCAGTCTAGCTCTAATCTGATCCGTTATTGAGGCATACTTTTTAGAGAGCGATGTCTCACATAGCATGGTCAAATATGTACTTTCCGTGTAGCCCGCAGGCACAGCATAGCTGGGAAACCGATATTCAGAAAAATCAAGTGCAAGATTGCATTGCTCACTGATTACTTGCGTATTTGCTATCGCCGATGGGATTTCGGCGAATTACGCCTGCATTTCTTGCGGCGACTTGAGATAGCGTTCGTGGTTGAGCGCACGAATTGAATCAGATTGTTCGAGCGTGGTCTTATGTGCAATGCCCCGCATCACATCGTGCAATCGCGCCTTGTCCGGAGTCGCATAAAGCACCGCATTGCTAGCGACACATTTCAGGGAAAACTCACGCGCGAGCTGATACAGTGTCTTACAAAGACCGATATCGGCGAGTTCGAGATGATTGTTGAGTTCGATATAAAGACGATTATCGGAAAAGATTTGACGGTACTCATCTAAACGCGCCCGCGCCGATTTAATCTGGTTGTTCCGCAAAAGCGTGGCGGCGTGGCTCTGTTTTCCAATCAGGCAAATGAGATTAAATGAGCATTCGTTGAGTTGCTCCACCGTTACTTGCGGGTCGGATGTTGCGTTGGCATGAGCGCGGGTAATCAGCCGGGAAAGTTGATGATAACCCGTTATGTCCTGAGACAACAAAACGACTTTATCAACTTTTTCGTCTAAGGCTACGGAAATTACCGAACCGACGATGCCGTGAAGCCCAATCTCTTCGCATCGCTTGATAAACGGAATGACGCCGTACAAACCCGCTGTATCCGTTAACGCCAAACTTCTAAGTCCGAGTTTCTGCGCTCGATCCGCAAGTACGTCCGGGCTAGAAGTGCCGTCCGAAAAACTGTAAAAGCTATGACAGTGAAGTTCGGTGTAATTCATGCTTAGTACCAACTCCATTCAAGACTAGTAAGATCACGGCACACTGTTAATTCCTGACCAGCCACAACTATTTTAAAGTACATGGAATTTTCCGGTTGTTCCGTCCACCATCTATCTTCTCGTTTCCAATATTCAATAATTCGGTCAACATGTTGCCATTTGTTGTCAAATAAAAGTTTTTGCGGAAAATCAATCTGGTGTCCATTTTTATTTGACACAATCGCAACAGGGATCGGAGGCGCGCTGCCGCTGATTCTCGTCTCGTCGCCCCAAATCCTTCGCTGCCAAGAATTCGTGCTAACCGTTTTTGACGGGCGATCAAAAGCGGGCGGGGATGGGTCAACTCCCTTTCCTGACTTTGACTCCGACATCATAACGCCTTGTTTTCCAAACTGTCTGATAAGATCTACCTTGTTGATGTTCGCCAACTGCCCCAAGGCGCTGAGCCCCAATCTGCCCAGACGCCGGAGAAGTTCCGCATCAATTGCCGAACCGAAACGCTCTGATCCGCCAAGAACGCCGGCGTTTCCTCTGATGACACAACACACGGCTCATCAGGGGCTGCGTTTTGCGCTGCGGCATAACTGGCGAAACGGGACGATGCAATGCCGGTTTGGATTCCAGGGTAAATCCCTCTCAACTCAGAATGTAGATGCCTAATGAATATGACGGCTTCACTGGCTTCATCCGTCATCTCAGTCACCCCTAAATTTATATAGATGCAGTCCTTTCCAATTTCACACCTCAGACAGCCACTTCGTAAGCCAGTATTTCTTTAATGTGATTGTTAAGGTTGTCTATCAGCAAGCAATCACAATTGTATGAATTCCTAACCCATCTAAAATACTTAACTAAATATTACTATGTATACGTTACCTAGTCAAGAAAAAAATTGCCCCAGAATTATTTTCGCCGAATTTATCCGAAAAGATGGCAACCAACGCTGTTTTACAGATGGTCAATCATATCATAACCACAGTTTCTCCCTCGCGTTTCCACCCTACCAATTACTTTAAAACGCAGCATAAAATGCTTGACACTGCGGACGATTCATGCCATGATGAAAAAGTTTCACAGTAAGCTACTAACCCCTAGCTAACCACACCGGAGCGTTGCTATCCACAAATCAAAATAAACACGAGCACACGACATGTCAGAAGCACCGCAGAATTAGCTCAGATTAGAAGCAGGAAACAGTCAAAAAACCGGAATTGCAATCAACGCAGTTTGTTCATCTGTGCCGGCTAGGAAGAAAGACGGAGATACGGATGCGAAATGAGGATACAATCTCGATCTATATAGCGGATATATTACGAGAGCGAAGAAACACTTGGAGCGTCGAACCTCAGGAAACACTACTACGCGAAGCCCAACGTCCCGATATAACCGTAACAGAAACCGGCAGAGAGCCAGTGGTCATAGAGGTAAAAATTGATCGTCTTCACTCACCGAACTTGGAGGGCGAAGAACAAGCAAGAAAACGACTCGGAAAACGCCTGGCATCGTTTGAGACGGTTAGAACCGCCATGGCATTACGAGTCCCCTATCGGTTTCGACAATTCAGTAGTGCCGAAATCTCGGACGCACTACGAGATGTTAATGACCTCCATTATGCACTTTTCAGTGTAGATGCACCCCACCGTTTTCCCAGTAGCGGTTGGTTTGTCGGCAACATCAGTGACGTTGCCACTGCGCTACGAATCGGTGCCATCCCCGTTTCCAAGGTTGCCCAAGCCGCCGAACATCTAGAGAGCGGCGTAAATGAAGCTGCAATTCTCCTTGCTGCTGCCGCAGAGACGCGCCCCCACATCACAGAAACAATCGAGGAAATCCTCTATCAAGAAGCGGGTGAACAGACCTATCGGATGGCGATGCTAATCATCACAAATGCTTTCGTTTTTCAGAGCGCGCTTGCCGGCACACCGGAAATGGAAACAGTACCGTCCCTCGTCCAACTCCAAAGAATAGGTACACAACTTAACGTCAATGAAGTCTTGAACGCTTGGGAATTGGTTCGACAGGTCAACTACCGTCCAATTTTTGATGTTGCGTATCGTTTGACGGAAGAGGTGCTGGCAACAGATGATGGGCTAGTGGGGCAGGTGTTGCAGATATTGCGCGACACCGCCGAAGGACTGATTGCACGAGGGCTGGAACAGGTGCATGAGTTGGCGGGCATCGTCTTTCAACGGCTGATTGTTGACCGGAGGTTCATCAAGGCGAATTATACGCGCCCCGAGTCCGTTGCATTGCTTTCCGCCCTCGTCTTACCCAACGAACAGCCTACCCTAGGGGACGGGCTATTTACTTTCCCAAAGGTTGCCGATTTTGCTTGTGGCACTGGGGCACTGTTAAACGGACTTTACCAGCGGATTTTGGCGCTGTATGAACAAAGCGGTGGGAGCGGGAGAGACATTCACCAACAAATGGTAGAGAATAATCTTGTCGGGGCTGATATTATGCCCAATGCTAGCCACCTCACTGCCTCAATCATTGCGAGTACCTACCCCGATGTCAAAATCGGCAAGACCCGCATTCACACTATGGCATACGGCACGCAACGACCCGATGGCAAATATGCGATTGGGGCTTTGGATTTACTTGAGAATCCGGAGGCAACGTTTCCATTAGGGCTATTCAATACGGAGAGAGTTCAGGGCGATGATCTCGAAGACGATACCAATAGACCGGAGTTTCGGCACGGCGAGTTTGACGTTATTGTCGATAATCCACCCTTTACACGGGTGGGAGCGGACAATAGTTCAGATAGCCCTAATGTTCCAAAGACTGTATTCGGAGATAGGGATGCAGATATTGCCCAGGAAATGAAGGCAGCGTTGCGAGACATAGAAACCTCCTTAGCAAATGGTAACGCTGGGCTCGGTTCCTACTTCGTTGACCTCGCGGATCGGATGCTAAAAAACAGTAGCAGAGATGCCTCCTTGTATCCGCCCACGATGGGGTTTGTACTTCCCCTGACTGTATTAACTTCTCCCAACTGGCAGAAGGTACGAGACCTATGGGCTACTATGTATCACGGCGTAACCGTTGTCACCATCGCCGACGCCAAAACGGAAAACTGCGCCTTCTCCGCGGACACGAACATGGCGGAGTGTCTCGTCGTTGCCCTCAAAGGTAGGACGGAAAACACTGGACGCGGCATCTTTGTCTGTCTGTACCGCAGGCCTAATAGCCATTTAGAGGCAATTGAAATAGCTAAGCGGATTGGGTGTCTCCGGGATGTCAGAAAGTTTGAAGATCCACCGATCGGTGGGAATCCTATCAAGGTGGGGGCTGAGATAATTGGATCTGCCTTAAATTGTCCATTAGAACAAATATGGAGCACCTCACGCATTAGAGAACTCGCGTTGATTCAATCCGCTTATCATTTAGCAAATGGGTGTGTCTGGTTACCGGGGCAGCGTGCCCCTCTCAAAATTCCCATGAGTTCTGTCAGTGAAATTGCGACAATCGGTTTTGACCACCGAACTATTAAAGACCCATCATGGGGTGCCTTTGATATAGAAATTGGGTGCTCCGATACAGATTTGTATCCGGCGCTGTGGCATCTCGATTCAGATAATCAACGCGCCATAGTTGTGCAACCGGATTGTCACGGACTCATTCGTTCCAATTATTGGGACAAAGCCCAAGAGATATTGCAAAGGAATAGCCGCATCCACCACAATGTAGAATTGCGTTTTAATTCAAACTCGCTATCGGTATCCGTTTACTGCCCAATGTCCTGTTTGAGAGCCCCTCGTACGACTACGCTTTTGCCTTGTGGGGCAACTCAACACTGGGATTATTGTGCTACTAGATGCGCTGTAACAGAGTACACGCGGGGCGAGGGGCAATTCGTTTGACACTGTTACGTTCTATGCCAACGTTGGATGTACGCCAATTGGATCAGACCGCCTTGCAAAACGCCAAGCAGATTTTTCAAGAGATGAAGTATGAAAAAATGCTCCCGTTCAATCAGATGTACGAAGATGCGGTGCGTCAGGAGTTGGATCGGCGATTGTTATCTGAGGTGCTTGGGATTTCCGAGGCGTCACATCCGGAGGTTCATGAAGGTTTGCATCGCCTCCGCGAGCGGTTGTGTGCAGAGCCGAGCATCCAGGGTGGGAAGAAGTCGAAGGTTGTGCTGTAAACGGGGGCACTATCGGCTTGAGTTTTTCTAGGTTGGGTTGAGATCAACTGAGCGAATAGAGCAAGTGACCAAATAGGGAACGCGATAGAGATGTTAGGCGATAGTCTTCACCGACACCAAAACTATCGCGTTCCCTGTTCAATCGCTTGATAGTTGGGTTTCGCTTTATCCAACAAGTCAAGAACGCATTCAACCGAACGAAACTCATTCGTCATAATTCACGTGTTTCACCAACACCGCTCTACCCAACCTACAGAAACTACCGCTATCTTGCCGCTAGGCGTTTCTGCAAGTCTTCTAAGCTAGTCTCCCTATCCCACACGTCATTTAGACCATACGACCATTTCGGTCCAAGCGTTCCCTTATCATGGGCATCAGATTTCTCATTGACACGGCGATCCGCTGTCCGATCTTCTTCATAAAACGCTTCTAACCCATTTAACTCATCGCGAGTCATCGGCACCGGTAGGGCAGCCCAGCCTGAAACACCCGCAGGTCCGAAAACAGCATCGCCGTCATACTCTCCGGACGCCTTCCTGAGTCTTAGCTCTGTTTTAATTTTCGTTTGCACTATCTGAGCCTGCTTTGTAATCTCCGGCTCCAATTCTTGCAGTATGTTATTGGCAACGTCTACCGAACGCGGAATGTCTCTCTCAAGGCAACGCCACGGGAGATAACACTTAAACCAACACTCCTGAACCAAAATCTTGACAGATTTGCCGAAAGCCGGGATGTTCGCTGTCGATCGGTGATACGCTTTCCGATATATCAATCCCACAAGGAGGTTGTCCCGTTCCCTCTCCTCAAACACCGGAATGTGCTGTTCTTTGAAGGGTTCGTACGGACTCAGACCATATCTTTCCAGGTGCCGACAATTAGAACCGCCATACCAACCTCCGCCATCATTCGCCTGAACACACTCCCTGAAGAAGCCCGTCTCAATATCTGTTAGGATGATTAAACTGTCTTCTACACTGTCCCCTATAATCATGCTTCCGTCATAACACGCTCTGGGATTTTCAACTTTCTTCTCATCCTCGGGCTCCGGAACATTGACGCCATGCAGCCGACTAATCCTTCTCAGTCCCCTGTCGCTCCTTTCGATCTGCTCCGGTGTCACCTCTGGAAAACAGATTTTGCCAGATGTGGATTCTGATGCCGCAGGAGCAGGTAAAATAGCTTCTGTTGTTTTTCTTTTCTGTGTTGCAGACGCTGGCATCGCTAGCGTTTGCTCCGGAGAATTTCGACCCTTCGATACCCCTCGATTGGGATAGCGCAACTCATGAAATTTCTTACGCTTTTTCATGTCTGTATGTCCTCCTCCAGAGCACCCGTGAGCTCCATCATCCATAACCGCGCTTCTTTGTAGGTCAGTACCAGTTGGCGTAAAGCACTAATATCCTTTTCGGCTTCTAAAGCTTGAAGTTGATTCAGACACAACGACTGAACTCGCGTCGCGATTTGCATATCCGCTTCAATAAACGCCTCGATTTCAGACGCCCGACGCGCTACCAATGCTTCTGCAGCCCGCTGTGCTGCCTCTGCATCAAAAGCCGCAACGCGCTCGCCCCAATGATATTGCGTCGACCACTTCTTGATCATCGAAACAGATCTTTTTTTTCCGGTTACCTTTTGGTTACCTAGCGATTCCAATGAACGCCCATCCCCGGCATCTCGGTACATCTCAAAATAAGTGAACGCCAGTGTCGTCTCGCCCGGCAATTGACCATTTTCCATTTCTTTATCCTCCTCATCCTCCTCAATCATCCTCCTCAATCAGAAAAAAAAAGGGAGAGACATCCCGCGATGTCCCTCCCCTCACATATTATTAGTATACCCAACCCCATTGCCGCATGTCAACCAAAAAAATCCTCTTGACACCGAGCTCTTGTAAATTGGATTGATTCTTTTCCTTTCGGGTACAACTTCTTCCAGGGCGGCGCCAATCCGGGGAATAAGATGAGGCAGTTGCTACTTCAACGACTTTGCATAATCAACTATGCACCGTAGAGATTGGAATGATTTTCGAAGCCGATTTCTGCTTTCAACATGGAGGCGTAGTAGAATCTGCTCCTTACCAAATTTGACTGTTGGTTTTGACACGCGCTGGTAACCGACTGAGACCACCAATCACGCTGTCCAATCTCGAGCAAGTTGCACAAGCAGGCGCACCCCGTAGCCTGAAGCCCCCTTTGGAATATATGATGAACCTTCCACGCCCCATGCTGTACCCGCGATATCAAGATGAGCCCATGGATAACCCTCTGCAAATTTTTTCAGGAAAACCGCACCGGCAATTGTCCCAGCCGTTCCATCACCGATGTTCTGGACATCAGCCACAGCACTTTTAATCCCCTCGTCGTAATCCTCCCACAAAGGCAGTTGCCACACCCGCTCGTGGGTTTTATCGGCAGCGTCTTTAATCTTCTTGATTATATTGTCGTCTGTTCCCAATAGCCCCGCAGCAAAGTGCCCCAACGCCGTGATAACAGCTCCGGTCAGCGTGGCAAGATCGATTACAGCCTTGGGGTTAAATTCGGCTGCATAGCCTAGCGCATCCGCGAGCACCAGGCGTCCTTCAGCATCCGTATTAAGGATTTCGATTGTTTTGCCAGCGTAAGATTTAACAACATCTCCCGGTTTTTGGGCAGTGCCGCTGGGCAAATTTTCAGTCGCGGCAATCAATCCGACCACATGGAGATTTGGTCTAAGCCTACCGATTGCTTGCATAGCGCCGAGCACTGCCGCCGCGCCAGACATATCGTGTTTCATCTCTTCCATGCCTCGACTCGGCTTGAGCGACAACCCGCCGCTATCAAAGGTAATCCCTTTCCCAACGAAGACAACGGTGTCTTGTACTTCCCCATCAGGGATATGTTCTAGGATAATAAATCTGGGTTCCTCCTGGCTTCCTTGAGCCACCCCGACTAATGCGCCGAACCCTTTTTTCTTGAGTTGCGCGAGTTCAAAAATCTCGCACTTCAGTCCCGTCGTATCCGCGATCGTTTGCGCTTTTTCTGCGAGCATCGTTGGCGTCAGATAGTTTGACGGCTGATTGCTCAGGTCACGGGCAAGGATGGTTCCACCGGCGATAGTCTCACCAACCTCCATTGCTTGCTCAACGACAGATATGCTAGCTTCATCCTCTACGATAAAGGTGATTGCTTCCAACGCCTTAATCTTGTGGAGATTCTGTGTTTTATGTGTGTTGAATTCGTACAACCCCAGCAGACAGCCTTCAACAACAGCTTGTACCATCTCCTTTGGTGTATCAGAAGGCAATGGAATGGCGAATGTTTTCGCTCCTAGATCTCGAATCGATTTCGCTATTTTGCCCGCTGCTTGACGCGCTTTCTCCAGATTGAAAGCCTCCGATTTGCCCAGACCGACTAGCCCAATCCGCGGCGCTGTGATCGCACCCCTTGTGTAGAGCACGCTCGTTTGCTTAAATTCGCCTTCGAAGTCGCCATATTCGAGCAACTCACGAATTGCTCCGTTCATCGCCGCATCGGCAAGATGCGACGCCCCGTCGAGGGAAGTTTCGCCTTCAAAGATGCCAAGGACAATGGCATCAACCCCTTCAGTTCTGAAATCTCCAACTTTGACGTATATGTTCATTAATATCTCCTAGAAAACTCGTACGAATGATACTTGATACCAACCGGCTTATAACGGAAAATCGTGCGAGATTGAGGAAATCCCAATACGCTCAACCGCCGTAACAGTCTATCAGATATTATTCGTAACATCAACGTCAACTTTTTGGCGGAGGCGAATGATTAGTCGAAACACCGATTATCCCTTGAGCCAAACGCATAGCTATGCCATGATTGGCAGTGGTGCTGTGACACACGCTTAATACAGACAGAACCAAAAAGCAATTGACACTCAATATGATGCTGTGATAAACTGTCTCAAGATGGAGGATTGATCATGGAGTTTACAGTTAAATACAATAAAGACGATGCCATCCTCAGGCTTTCGGGGGATATTCTCGGGGACGATCGAATCAAGTTAAACGAAAAAATCCAAGAACTCGCCGACGGTGGCTCTAAAGGTATCGTGTTGAATCTCAAAGGAGTTGGATTGATGGACAGTGTTGGGTTAGGCATGCTTGTCGCCTGCTACACCTCGTTAATGCGGCGTCAGATCCAGCTTGTACTATCAGACGTTGGCACATCAGTTAAATATCTGTTAACCATTACCAAACTGGATCGTGTTTTCAAAGTGTACGATACTGAAGATGATGCGCTAACGCATGTGCAATCATAGAATGCGCCATATTGACAGAAGCCGGAAAACACGATATTGTCAATATGACATCTGCCGATATATCTGGGCATCCATAAATCTAATTCGGCTCCGCCTCAAATCAACACAAACTCTGGATTGATGCTATAACATATCAAAAAGTGTCGAGCAATAACTTAACACCTCGACGTTGCTTTTCCTGATATCCTGTTGGCACACATATTGCTGTGAATCGGTCGCATAAGAATTTGTTAATGCTTCCGATCAATCTGTATGTTTAGTCTGTCTGATTGAGAATCGGGATGGGATATAGTAGGGTTGGCGGGTTCAGTCGGCTGTGAGCCAAATCGTCATAACCCACAGAATGCTGGAAGCATTAATATTTGCGGGAATCTAGAAACTTCAATGGATCGGAAAGCTGGGACTTAAGAAGAAATCCCCTAGAGTCCCAATCCTTTACCTGAATGCGTTGCGTGTGACAATAAGAGAGGGAGGTAAGTCGTGCTCGGTCATATCAATCAAATTCTCTTGGTTGATGATGACATCTCCTCTTTGAGCGTGTTGTGTGAGGTTTTAACGCGCGCCGGTTACCAAATTGTGTCCGCACAGAGCGGATATGAAGCGATGCAGCGTGTTGAGGCGAATGTGGTCGATCTTGCCATCCTCGACTTCAATCTCCCGGATACAACGGGATTGGAATTGCTTCAGCAGATTAAACAATTGCAACCCGGCGTACCCGTTATAATTATGAGTGCAAACACGTCACAATGTCTAAAGCTTGATGTCTTTGAGGCTGGTGCCTACACCTTCATTGCGAAACCGATCAAATTACCGCAACTACTGCAATTTGTTTCGCGAGCGTTGGATTTTCAACAACAGTGGGCATCAGGCTCCCGTACTATCACTCGTACAATTCAGGTGAAGAGATCTATTTTTTTTCGATGGATCCGGATAATTAAATAATGAAATCTATGAATCGTTGACACAAAGTTGCTTTCGTACAACAGACACATTCGATTCAAACGCTTTTAGAGGAGGATTTTTAAAATGGGTAAAGTAATCGGAATTGATTTAGGAACAACAAATTCGTGCGTTGCGATTTTAGAGGGCGGCGATCCAAAAGTTATAGAAAACACCGAAGGTACCAGAACAACCCCATCTGTTGTGGCATTCACAAAAGATGGAGAGCGGTTGGTTGGGCAAGTTGCGAAACGCCAAGGAATTACCAATCCAAAACATACAATTTTCTCCATTAAACGGTTCATGGGAAGGAAATATGGCGAGGTTGGTGAAGAACTAAATCGCATTCCTTACGAAGTTGCAAGCGGTAAGAATGGGGATTTGGCTGTCAAAATTCAAAATAAAGATTACTCGGCGCCTGAAATATCCGCGATGATTCTGCAAAAGATGAAAGAGACCGCCGAAAATTACCTTGGTGAAAAGGTGGATCAAGCTGTTATTACCGTTCCAGCTTATTTTAACGACGCCCAACGACAAGCCACAAAAGACGCCGGTAAAATTGCGGGGTTGGAGGTGATGCGGATTATCAATGAACCTACCGCTGCATCATTGGCTTATGGACTCCAAAACAAAAAGGATTTGAAAATTGCCGTTTACGATCTCGGAGGCGGTACATTTGACATCTCTATCCTAGAGATTGGTGAGGGTGTTTTTGAAGTGAAGAGTACCAACGGCGACACCCATCTCGGCGGCGACGACTTCGATCAGAAGATCATTGACTGGCTCGCTGATGAGTTTCAGCGTGAACAGGGCATAGACTTGCGAAAAGATACAATGGCATTACAAAGGCTGAAAGAAGCCGCTGAGAAGGCGAAATGTGAGCTTTCAAGCGCTATGCAATCAGATATTAATCTGCCTTTTATCACCGCTGATGCAAGTGGTCCCAAACATCTGAACATACCCCTAACCCGCGCAAAATTAGAACAACTCACTGATGAACTCATTGAACGAACACTTGAACCGTGTCGAAAAGCCATTGCGGATTCAGACTTGTCAGCTGCGGATATTGATGAAGTCATCTTGGTAGGCGGTCAAACGCGGATGCCGAAAGTGCAAGAGGCGGTGGAGAAACTTTTCGGCAGAGAACCACATAAGGGCGTTAATCCCGATGAGGTTGTAGCGGTGGGCGCAGGAATTCAGGGCGGCATCCTCTCCGGCGATTCCGAGGTTAAAGATATCCTGCTGCTTGATGTGACACCATTATCCCTGGGAATTGAGACGCTGGGAAGTATGTTCACTAAACTAATCGAACGGAACACCACCATCCCAACTCGGAAGTCACAGATCTTTACAACGCCAGAAGACAATCAGCCATCTGTAGATGTGCATGTTTTACAGGGCGAACGCGAACAAGCAGTCTACAACAAAACAATCGGTCGTTTCCGACTAGATGGTATTCCGCCGGCGCCGCGTGGCGTACCGCAAATCGAAGTCACATTTGACATTGATGCAAATGGAATCCTCAACGTTTCGGCAAAAGATCTCGCAACGGGTAAGGAGCAGAAGATTACTATTACAGCGTCCTCCGGTCTGTCCGAAGCAGAAATCCAACAGATGGTAAAAGATGCAGAAGCCCATGCAGACGAAGATCAGCGCAAACGCGAAGAGTTTGAGGTACGCCACAGGGGCGACTCTCTTGTCTATGAAACAGAGAAAAATCTCAAAGAGTTCAGTGACAAGATAGATGCTACCCTGAAAACCCAGGTGGAGGGCGCCGTTGAACGGCTCAAGGAAGCCTTAAAAGCGGACAACATTGAAGGCATTAAATCTGCAACTGAGGACTTGACGCAGGTTTGGCATCAGGCTTCGGCTGAACTCTACAAACAGGCAGCTTCCACCGAAACGGAATCTTCTTCGGAGCCTCCACCTTATCGCAGCGCTCCAACGGATGAGGGTGGGCAAACAACTTCATCAACTGAAGGTGAAGTCATCGACGCTGACTACGAAGTCGTTGACGAGGACAAAAAGGAGCGCAATGCGTAGATAGAGGTTTGCCTTTATTTGATTTACCGCAAACTCGCAAACCTCCACTTACGAAGATTCTCCCCCTTAACAAAGTAGTATGTGGTTCCAGTACAAAAAGAAGGCTAGGTTTACTCCCTAGCCTTCTTTATTTGCATTTATGAAATTTAGTCAACGACCTCTCCTGAATCGCAAAAACCCGCTAAGACAGATTTGGAAGATTGTTAACGCGTTAATTAAGGACTGCTATACTAATCAGCATCGCAAGGGATCGCATAGTGATATAATTCCTGAGGTGTGTGAAGAGAAGGAGAGCCCTTAATCTAAACTAGATGGACACTAATATGGGGCAGATTAAACCTTACCAACCTGTCAAGCTCATGTTCGGCGTTCTTACAGGAATCCCAAATCTGCTGGAGGAGGCATATCGACGCCTAACAGAACGATTTGGGCAGATTGATTTTACCAGCCCCCTACTCCCATTTAATCATACAACCTATTATGAAGCGGAAATGGGAAAAGGGCTACACCGCCAGTTCGTGAGTTTTGAAACGTTAATTGCGCCCGACGAACTTTCCTCAACGAAACTTTTTTCTAATGCCGTCGAGAGAGAATTTGCGCAAGCTGATACCGAATTCCGTCAGGTTAATCTTGATCCAGGTTATATTTCGGCTTCCAAACTAGTGCTTGCCTCGACAAAAGATCACGCACACCGTATTTATCTTCAGCAAGGAATATACGGTGAAATCACCCTGCGATTTCACCGTAAAACTTTCCATTCCTGGGAATGGACTTATCCCGATTATCGAACGCAGGTCTATATTGACATCTTTAACCACATTCGCGGAATCTACATGGCACAAATCAAAGCCAGCGGTATAGACACAGATCTGATTTAATAATTGTAGGCACTTATGAAATCAAATATCCGGTACATCTCCATTTTAACATTCCTTTGTGTTGCTTCGATTGCTTGCGATTGCCCCCAAGCGTTTTCCTGGGGCATCAACGCCCATGAAAGAATGACCGATGCTGCATGTGATGTGTTGCCTCAGGAGATTGGAGGCTTTTTTGTGGCACACCGCAAGAAACTCGCTTATCATTCAAACGATCCAGATCGATGGAAAAAGGACGACGCCGACGAACGCCCCCGGCACTATCTCGATATTGATATGTATGGGTTCTATCCGTTTGAGGAACTACCTCACAAGTACAATGAAGCGATTGCAAAATTTGGCATTGAAACAGTGACAGAACGCGGACTTGTGCCGTGGCGTATCGAAGAATACGCTAAAAAACTGTCCGAATCTATGAAATCCGGCAATCATGAAACAATTGCGCAAGTTGCGGCTGCCCTCGCCCACTACGTCGAGGATATTCATATGCCGCTGCATGTCGTCGAAAATCACGACGGTCAGTTGACAAACCAGAAGGGAGTGCATGGACGCTTTGAGATTGACATGGTTGACACGTATGCTTCGCAAATTGAACTAGAACCGGAAAAAGCAGAGGAGATTGAGGACCTGTTGGAACATGCCTTCGGCATTATTCTCGATAGTTATGTCTATGCTGACAATCTGTTGCATTCAGATCTCCGTGCAAAATCAGGCGAAGCTGACTACGGTGAAGCCTATCTGGAAAAACTCTTCCGATTCGGTGGGTGGATATCGGAAAAACGGATGAGCGATGCGGCAACAGCAACTGCAAGTTACTGGTATACAGCGTGGCTGCGTGCTGGTAAGCCAGAGTTAATCAACCCTATTTCCACTGAAAGTGGAATTGTCCCTGAAGGACGATTGCGCGCACGTGACCTCGGAATCCAAATCGGTATCTATGAAACCGGCAGATACAACGCCATCACGGATGTTACAGGGGTGAAGGTTGGTCACGTCACGCTGAACTATGGGGATAGTGTGCGGACAGGCGTCACCGCGGTTATTCCGCGTAACGATATTTGGACCAAAAAGCTGTTCGGGGCAAGCCACATTATCAATGGAAACGGCGAGGCAACAGGAATCGCATGGGTAAACGAAGCAGGATGGATCGAGTCGCCAATTATGCTGACGAATACACTAAGCGTTGGACCCGTTCACAATGGCGTTGTGCGGTACATGATTAAACGCTATCCGAAAAATCACATCATTCTACCAATTGTAGCCGAGTGTTACGATGGCGGACTGAACGATATCAGCGGGCTCCATGTCCTCGCCGAACATGCAATCGAAGCGATTGAAAGCGCTGCTGATGGGCCCGTCTCAGAAGGCTGTGTCGGAGCGGGGACCGGCATGCGATGCTACGGATTCAAGGCGGGCATCGGCACAGCTTCGCGTGTGCTGCCAGCGGATAGGGGAGGATATACCGTGGGCGTGCTGGTCAATTCCAACGGTGGCCGCCGTGCACAACTGCGCATCAATGGTATTCCTGTAGGTCAAGAGATTACAGACTTTCAACCGGAGTGGGGTCAGGACGGTTCATTCATCATCGTTATTGCGACGGATGCCCCGTTAACTCATCGTCAACTCTCTCATGTGGCAAAGCGAGGAGCGTTTGGGCTCGCACGTACTGGCACGCCGAGTACCGTCAGCAGCGGTGAATTCGTTATCGCTTTCTCGACAACCAACACAATCCCACGCCGCACAGAAAGCGGCGCGTTTCCTGTCATGATGCTTTCGAACAGCGGTATGGACGCCCTTTATCAAGCTACCATTGAAGCTACGGAAGAGGCTATTATTAACTCGATGACCACGGCAGTAACCACTATCGGAAGAAACGGAAACACCATCCACGCTATCCCCTTGGACCGTCTGCAAGCGGTGATACAAAAATATAGTCGGTTGAGCCCCAAACCTAACGACTCACAATAAGCTTTTCGTGAGCATTGTGGTAGTGGCATTCCGCTAAGTCAGAAGGCAACCCAACTTCCCATTAAGTCTAATTACTCTGGGGAGAATTGAGCGAGCAATCGTACGCATTTGCAGCAAATCCGATAAAAGCCAATACGTCTCTATGAAGTCCGGAATCCTCTTCACACACATTCGATATTGACATTGCGTGCTGCTTTTCAAGGCTAGTCATGACTCTCCCACCGAGAGACTAGATTCCAAGATTGCCACGGTATGACCAGTTGTTCCCACCAATTATGCTCCTGCTTTCATGTCCCGCAGCCGTGACACATTACACTGAAGATTCGGCGACATTGTTCAATTTGATAATATCATCATATCTTTATGACAACCCAGCTCAATTCTAAATTCCCGATCGAGGAGTATCAGATGGAACCACAGTTGCAAGCGTTCATTAATCAATTGGTCGCAGAGATTGAACCTATTGAGAAAGCGTTGCACGAAAGTTATTGGGAGGCGAGCTTAACAGGCTCTGGTGAGGCAACGCAGAAATTCGCCGAACTTGAGACACAATACCGCCTCGTTTTCTCAGATCGGACTCGCTTTGAACGGCTCAAAGCCTTTCAAGGGGCAAACCGCATAAAAGCTCCTCATCTCCAGCGGCAGTTACAGTTGCTCATCTTGGAATTTACCTCACATCAACTTCCGCCAGAGATGATTGAAGATTTGGTTAAACGTCAGACCGCCATTGAGCAGGTCTTCAACACCCATCGGGCGGTTGTTGATGGTGTTGAGATGACCGATAACGAGATTCTTGAGGTGCTGAAGGAAGAAAGTGAGAACACGAAACGGCGGGCGGTATGGGAAGGAAGCAAGCAGGTGGGGCGTAAAGTCGCAGACGACATCATTGCTTTAGTCCATCGACGCAATCAAGCTGCCCGCACCGTTGGTTTTGATGACCATTATCAGATGTCCTTGAGGCTCAGTGAGGTGGATGAGGATGAACTGTTCGAAATAGTGACCCGATTGGAAACGTTAACAAACGAGCCGTTTCGCCGCGTGAAAGGGAAATTAGATCGAGAACTTGCGGAACGCTTCAGAATTCCAGTGGAAAATCTCCGTCCTTGGCACTATGCTGATCCATTCTTTCAAGAAGCACCTGATGTAAGTGAAGTTAACTTTAATGCCTTATTTGCGAATCGCGATGTGGTGGCGATAACGAGAGAATTTTATCAAGGGTTGGGGCTTTCCATTGATGATCTGATTGAGAAGAGCGATCTCTTTGAACGTCCCCAGAAGGATCAACACGCCTTCTGCATTCATATAGACAGGAAGGCAGAGGTCCGAGTCCTGGCGAATACTAAGCCAACCAGAAGGTGGATGGAAACCTTGCTGCATGAATACGGGCACGCAGTCTACGATAAATTTTTGGATGCCTCGCTTCCATTCCTGCTGCGGACGCCGTCACATCTGATCACGACCGAAGCGATTGCGATGTTGATGGGGAGGCTAGCTCGAAATGCAGCATGGCTGGACAAGACCCTCCATTTGTCTCTTGATCAGAAGGCTGCGATTACAGCCGAAGCAATCGAATCCTTCCGATTAAGCGCTCTTATCTTTGTGCGCTGGGCGATGGTCATGATTCACTTTGAACGTGAGTTGTACCGAGATCCGAATCAAGACGTGAACACTCTCTGGTGGACCTTGGTTGAACGCTTCCAATTCGTTACTCGGCCAGAGGGTCGGAATGAACCTGACTGGGCAGCGAAGATTCATATTGCGGCTGCACCGGTGTATTACCATAATTATCTCGTAGGAGAAATGGTTGCGTCCCAACTCCAACACACAATAGATTCGCAGGTTCTCAATGGAAAAAGCGTTGAAGTCACAGGTTACGTCAACAGACCGTTGGTGGGAGATTACTTACGTGAGAACGTTTTCAAGCAGGGCGCTAGTCTCCATTGGAGTGCACTACTCAGCCACGCAACCGGCGAACCGCTCAACCCACGATATCTAGTCGATCAGTTGCATATTGAGGACGAAGCGTGAATCGTAACCTCCGCTAACGG
Organism: Candidatus Poribacteria bacterium; assembly: GCA_965198175.1. Lineage (GTDB taxonomy): Bacteria > Poribacteria > WGA-4E > WGA-4E > PCPOR2b > JAPPKS01. The sequence goes on along the minus strand of OZ240245.1, from coordinate 2,146,491 downwards.
TAACCGAATGCCCAATCCCTAATTCCGGAGCTACATTCAATATACCGGACGAATGAACCACACCGTGGGTCAATCTGCGAATATATTTGACTTATCGGGTTATATATGTTATATTTAAATCCGACTAAATTGGTCATCAATTTGGAGAGGGAAGAATATGCGTCTATCTGCCCGATCGAAATATGCCGTTTTAGCAATGTTAGAGTTGGCTTTCCAATATGACAGAAAGTTTGTTTCTGTCACGAAACTTGCCGAAAAGCAAGGCATCTCGCGTCCATTTCTTGAGAAACTTCTGCTTCAGCTCAAACGTGCAGGCTTAACGAAGAGTCAGCGTGGCCCCGATGGGGGGTACAGTCTGGCGTTGTCACCTGCTGAAATCTACATTGGGGACATTTTCAAAGTCGTTGATGGCCCTGTTGATTTTACGGATTGCTTCAATCCTCCCTCTCAATCCGATGCAACAAATTTCTGCATGTCAACTCTTCTCCAGGAAATTGAAGAAGGAATTTGTAAAGTTTTGAACGCAAACACTCTACAAGATCTTTGCGCTAAAGCGCGGGATTACAAACAACTTCCGCCGCACATGCACTCTTTCTCTATTTGATAGCATGAAGATAGCCAAAAACATCATCGATCTGATTGGAAACACACCGCTAGTGCGTTTGAATTATTTGACCGGCGAGAACGATGCGACTATCTTTGCAAAATTAGAGTCGTACAATCCCGGTGGAAGCATCAAGGATCGAATCGGCTACGCAATGATTGTTGATGCCGAAAAGCGTGGATTGCTCAAACCGGGGCACACAATTGTCGAACCGACAGCGGGCAATACCGGTATAGCACTTTCGATCGTTGCTCTTGCGAAGGGTTACCACCTAATTCTAACGATGCCCGAAAATGTCAGCCAAGAAAAGTATAAGTTGCTTTCTGCCTTTGGTGCGGAAATCGTATTGACGCCTGAAGCGGGAGGAATGGGTGATGCAATCTGGGAAGCTGAAGAGATTGTTAGACGGAATTCATGTCATTTCATGCCAAATCAATTCAGTAATCCTGCAAATCCTGAAATTCACCGTCAAACAACGGCTCGTGAAATTTTGCAAGCTCTAGATTGTCGCATCGACTCTTTTGTTTCCGGTGTGGGAACCGGGGGTACGCTGACAGGGGTGGGGGAAACCCTGAAGGCACATTGTCCTGATACTCAAGTCGTTGCAGTCGAACCTAGTATTTCTCCCGTTTTATCGGGCGGTACGCCGAGCCCGACACGCATTGACGGGATCGGTGCTGGAATGGTTCCGGAAGTGTTGAACCTCGACATTATCGATCGCGTAATGACTGTATCTGACGAAGGTGCGTATCAGATGATGAAGCGGATTTCAAAAAGCGAAGGCTTGCTAGTCGGCATGTCATCGGGCGCGAATGTGTATGCCGCACTGAAGTTAGCTCAAGAACTCGGGCGGGACAAAACAGTTGTAACCATCCTGTCTGATACAGGCGAACGCTATTTTAGCCTCGCCCAATACTTTGAACCGGAACCCAATCTGGTTAATTTGCCTCCATAAAGCATTGAAGCACCGCTCGTTTTATAAACAAGCTAACAACTTGTTCCACAGAATAAAGAAGAAGGTAGGGTTATTCATTGACTGAGTTGGCAAACCAAAATCTGATAAACAAAGAACTCTGTTATCAAGTTAGTTCACTCCAAAATCCACGGGAGATGCTTTTCCATCTGTTTAAGCGATTCAAGAAACGAGCGGCAATCGTTACTAGCGGGCAGTTATCTGGAATGGTTTTGGTGCACATGGCTTACGAAAATAGACTGCCATTTCGAGTTTGCACCATTGATACTCTGCGTCTTTTTCCAGAAGCCTATGAGTTTTTCAAAAAAGTAGAGGCGTGTTATGATCTTCGCATCGAACGCATTCAGCCGCATTCACAAGCGATCAAATCAATGGTAGCTCAACACGGAGAATACCTGTTTTTTGATAGCAAAAAGAAGCAAGAATATTGCTGTCACATTAGAAAAGTGGAGCCCATGCAACGTTTATTGAATACCCTGGATGTATGGTTTTCCGGGCTTCGCCGAGACCAATCAGATAGTCGGCAACACGTCCCTAAGGTGGAAATCCATGAACATAACGGACGTTCTGTTCTAAAGGTAAACCCTTTAGCGGATTGGACGACCGATCAGGTTTGGGAGTTCATCTATAAAAATGACATTCCGGTGAATCCGCTTCTCAAGCCTCAGAAAAATGGGCATTATTATGAATCACTCGGATGCATCATCTGCACGACACCGATTAAGTCCGGCGAACCCAAAAGAGCTGGACGATGGCGCTGGCAAAATGCAACATCTTCCGATAACAAGAAAGAGTGCGGTCTGCATTACGCAATATAACCATAGGCAAATTTAACCTGCAAGAAAGGAACTTATCCAATGGCTGTTACAGTACGTATTCCAACTCCACTGCGAAAACTGACGAGCGATCAACCCGAAGTCGAAGTAGTCGGGTCAGATATTGAGAGTATCATCGAGAACCTCGAAGCAAACCATCCGGGGATTAAAGAACGCATCTGTGATGAATCTGGAAATATTCGCCGCTTCGTTAATATCTATCTCAATGACGAAGATATTCGCTTCTTGGACGGAACGGCGACCGCTGTCACAGATGGTGACGAAATATCGGTCATCCCCGCGATTGCAGGAGGGTAGACATGCGTAGTGGCTGACGGAACCTTATCGCCAGCGCATTTGCGCCATGACCGTCTCGTTCGGTTACGCGCTAGCAGATTACCCTTGCAAGCCCCAATACCCAAGGCCCATGATAGGTTGCCTTGGGTCTTTTTTTTCAAGGAATCACCTGTTTAGTCCAACTTAAGAGAAAGGGGAAACCCAGAACACGAAACTACCGATGAAAAAAAACAACGAACAGGAACAGAGGCGCAACTTTTGGCTCGCTGTGCTTCAAGGGGTTTTCATGCGAATCTCCTTGGCTTTTATTGAGTCGGGAACAATTCTTTCTGCTTTTGTGTTGCGGCTCACTGGATCGCACTTTTTTGTCGGTCTTGCTGGATCTATCATGCCGGCTGGCTGGATGTGGCCTCAATTGCTGATGTCGAACATACTTGAACATCGTCCACGTAAAATGCCCTTTTACAAACTGGGAATGAGCATTCGCGTGGTAGCGTGGGTTACGATTGTCGCCTGCACGTTTCTGATTGAACCGCACAGGAAAAGTGTGCTTGTTGCAAGCTTCTTCTGCTTTTATTTTATTGCCGCCTCGTCACTGGGCATATCCAGTATTCCGTATATGGAAATTGTATCTAAATCCATTCAGCCACTGCGGCGCGCTCGATTTTTCAGCACACGCCAATTCATTGGTGGGGTTTTGGCATTCTTCATTGGTGAATTCTTGATTAAATTCGTGCTGAGCGATGCGTCGGGAGTGACATTCCCTTATAATTACGCCCTCCTATTCGCATTTGCAGTTGTAGCAACCTTGGCTGCATTTCTGGTCTTTCTCCTGATTCGTGAACCCATTCAACTCATCAAAACCAAGCGGAAATTGCTTCGTCAGCACCTCAGACAGGGACCTCACTTTCTTCGGACGGATATCCACTATCGACGGTTCATAATCTTCCGGATATTCGCCCATTCTGCAGGAATGTGCATGCCTTTCTATGTCCCTTATGCGTTGTTGAATCTAGGTGTTCCAGATTCAACGATTGGCTCATTTCTTGCCGTTGTTGCCCTAAGTGGGGTGATTTCAACCGCTTTGTGGGGGCATGTCGGTGAGAAATATGGCGTCCGATGGATTTTGATCGGCATGTCGGCGTTCGGTTGCGTGCCACCCCTCGTTGCAATTTCTATCCCGCTCTTGCCGCACCCCTGGCAAATACCGAGCTATTTCTTAATCTTTGCAATCAATGGTGTATCAGTCAATGGAATGATGGTTGGTTTTATGACATACATGCTCAACGTCGCACCGCCGCTAACCCGTCCAAGCTATCTCGGGTTTATGAATACACTCCTTTTCCCCTTCAGTTTCGTGACAGTGCTCGGTGGTATCGTCGTTTCGTGGATTGGCTATCAGGGAGTTTTCTCAATCTCCTTGGGGTTGAGTTTGCTCGCATTCACAATGACGACGCGGCTAGAAGAGGTCTTCTATAAGGAGGAGATTCAGTCAGATGATGAGATTATGTAACAGTTCCTTCGAGGGGTAGCTCTTGAGAACACAGCAATCTTTCTTTTGTATCCCTTTTGTACATTTGGATCGAAAGCCGCATGGACAAACATGCAGCTCTCAAGAAGAGCGTTCAAGAATTTAATAATGGGGAATACTTCGAGTGCCACGAGACTTTGGAAGATGTGTGGATGATAGAAGTTGGACCGGATCGACTCTTTTATCAAGGTCTGCTGCAACTAAGCGTTGGATTTTTCCACCTGTTCAATCGCAACTATGTCGGTGCAGCCAGCCAATGGCGAAAAGGCTATGTCAAACTTCAAAATTTTGGAGAATGCCATTTGGGGATAAATTTAAAAACCCTCCTTGAACAGATTCACCGCTGCCAAAACATGTTGGAGATGGTCCAAAGCGACAGCAGACAAACGTTCGACTTTTCGATTGTTCCCCGAATTCAGATGCGTGAAATCGTTAAGTCGTCGAAAGGTTCTGCGCCTCCCGATGGTTGAATCGCATTACTGCGTATCATTCAAACAGAGGGTGACCGAGTACCTCTAAGCCTTAGCTGAAATTTTGACGTTAACTCAAAAGGATTCTCGGCAAAATGTCCTCCCATCGCGCCAATTCAGTTTCTCATTATTCCGCTTTCATTCAAAGTGGAATCATGCGTTTTCCGTAACAGCAAGTTTCCTGTTTGTCACCATAGGCTTGGTTGAGGTGGCACTGGTCATACCTCTGCCATTGGGTAAAAGATAAGCCCACCTTCACTGTCGAAACGAGCGCTCAACTGTGAATAACCTCCTACGTTGTCTACCACGTTTTTGCTATCATTGAAAAAACATCAGATGAAATATCTTTTGCTAATCCCGGTAGTGATGATCGGAATGCTTCGCTTCGGAAATTCATCAGACCCAAGCGCTGCCTCGGGAAAGAAGATACTCATGGCACATTATATGCCCTGGTACGCATCCAAACCGATCAGTGGACACTGGGGATGGCATTGGACGATGAATCATTACAACCCGGATAAAGTGGATGCAGATGGCAGGCGTTCTATCGCCTCCCACGACTATCCACTCATCGGTACATACGACTCAAGTGATTCCGATGTCCTCGAATGTCAGGTTCTTCTGATGAAATTCGCCGGTATTGATGGGGTCATTATCGACTGGTACGGCATTGAGAACTTCTACGATTACGCCACCATCCACCGTAACACGGTGTATATCATCAAACAGCTCCAGAAAGCGAGATTGCAATTTGCTATCTGTTATGAAGACCGGACGATAAGAAAGATGATTCAAGAGGGACACCTCCCTGAAGAAGACGCGGTTAAGCATGGTCAGGAGGTCATGTGCTTTCTACAGAAAAACTGGTTTAATGCACAAGGGTATCTCAAAGTTGATGCTAGGCCAGTATTGTTCGTATTTGGTCCCCAGTATTTTCAAGCTGACCAATGGAACCAACTATTCTCCCTTTTACCCAAACGCCCTTTCTTCTACACGCTCAATCGCATACAAGAAGGTGCCGATGGTGCATTTGGGTGGCCTCCGATGCACGGCGGGGTAACAAGCCCTTCTCAATGGCATCAATACCTAGACCAGCTTTATAATAGTAGCCAAGACGGAAGAGCTATCGTCGGGGCAGCGTTTCCGAAATTCCACGATATCTACCAAGATGCTGGGCTACACAGAAGTTATGGCTTTCTTGACGATCAAGACGGTCAGACCTTTGCAAACACCATGGATATAGGACTCAACAGTGCGTCGGAAATTATCCAACTGGTGACCTGGAATGACTATGGCGAAGGAACTATGATTGAGCCGACAGTAGGGATGGGGTATCGCTATCTGGAAATGATTCAATCTCGCAGCAGAACAGCACTGGGCAAGTCCTTCATATATGTCGCGACAGATTTGAGGCTTCCCGTAGCACTTTATCTCCTCAAGAATAAATACCAAGACAACTCGTTGGTCATCAAAGACTTAGACAAAGCTTCAGGCTTGCTGTTCTCGGGAAATCTCTCTCGCGCCAGACATCTATTGAAATTGTACCGCTGAATGAAGACTGTGACCTCAGCCGGAATCTGAGAGCGGTCATTGGCGTGATGAGTGAAAAACCAGCGGCTGCGCAAGGCTGCGTTGTTAGGAGGATTCGCATTTTGCTGCACGGAGGATTTCCACAATTTCCTTAACAGATTCCACTATTCAGCATTCTGACAACCTGCACCTTTCGGTTACCGGTCTCGTTTTTTTTACAAACGTCATCGTTGCATCCGCAACATGCAAGCCCGTATAAAGCGGATGTCGGTAGTTGTCTGAGCTAGCGTCAAGCACGGCAAATCGGTAGCCTTCTTGTTGTATGTCCCATGATTTCACGCAATCAGATAACGACAAAAGCCTTTTCAACCCCCCTCCTCAACGAGGCAGGTCAAAGACAGCAATAGCCGGCCTGCGATGCTAAGGGTTGACTTAAGTCTCCGTTTTTCTCGTGCTGAGCTGCCAGATAAACTGCGAATTTGATGATGCTAACGTCTTGGAGAAAGCGTTCGTCGGACAGTTCAAAGATTTTCTGAGCAACACTCATGAGATTTCCCTCCTATTCTGGGATTGAATTAATCGGTTATGACAGGAAAGAAATTATACCTTCAAAGTTCAATTTATAGAAACATTTATTTGGGAAAGATGTCTAATATTTCTCTTTGGTTAGGATGCAAACAGTTTTCCAATCAATTTCTGAGCGACTCATTTGAAGTACGAGCGAAGTTGAGGATTACATTCTGCCCCTCAATTTCGACTACGACGCAGTCGATTTTCGTAAATCCAGCTTCCTTGAACGATTCTACCAGCGTTGACCAGTCCCACGTATATGGCTTGCGAATCGTGGTAAACTCTAGCCTTGGAGCACACCTTTCCGTAATCAGATACAGATGATGCTCATCAATGAAATCCGAGCCTAACTCTCGCGTCACTATGTGGCTTACCGACAATCCTGATTCAAATCGAGATTCAACGAGCTTAAAACGTTCCGGCTCAAACCGCTCCCAAGCTTCGCGCAAGAGCTGTTTTCCAGTTCCGGGTTCCGGATGCCGATTGGTTGCACCGATAAAGACAAGTACTCCTCCGGGCTTCAGAATTCGCCGAAAACCCACGAGTGATTTTTGGAACGCTTCAACCCCATCAATCCACGATAGCGCATCGTTTAAAATCACATCGTATCTCCTCGGCGCTACCTCTGACAGCGTTTCCCATTTGGCTTCGAAAACTTTACCGGCAAATCCGGCACAAGTTAGTCTTTGTTTCGCCTGCTCAATCGCCACACTGGAGGTATCACAGGCGTCTACGTCGATACCCGCTGAAGCCAGCAACACTGTAGACTCACCAACGCCACATGAAGCATCCAAAAACGCCCAGTCATCACGCTTGCCGAACAACTTGAGGATTCCCCGGTAGAGATTACGCCTGCCAGGTTCCCACGGATTGGCATCCGGATTCAGTCGATTATACCATTTCCAGTAAGTGTCCCAGCTACTCGATTCGTGGAAGGTGTCCAACTTCTTATTGGAATAACTCATTTTCAACCCTATCAATAGCTGTACCTAGTCCGCTTTCTGTATCATGAAGTACCACTAAGCTATTGAAACCGGGAATTTGGGTTAAAGAAGTAAAATCACCGGATTCTAGCCGATATTCACCAAGCTTCAATCTCGAAGCAGAATGAAATGAGCTCGAGATTGTATTTCATTACCGCGCAGACGACCGCCGGTATGTTGTAGAAACTTTCGTGACTGACTATGGTTCGCTAAGTTTCGAGACCAACGAGCAGTTGACGGCGGTCTGGTTTTTGACCTTTCCAGCATTACCGGCTTTCACCGCTTCGCTAAGCGCTTTTTCCTCTGATGGGGAGTTGTTTCTGTCACTTTTCGCGCCTATTTGAAGCGGTCTTTCATTCAACCGATACGACACAACGAAAACCGGTAATGCCTGGGGCGATGCGGGCTGGACAGGCACCGCGGCGAGAACAGCGCACGTGAAAAATCGGTCCCAAAAAATCACCGCCACGAACCGAACGACCTGGGCCATCAGTCGCACCAATCGGGTTTTGCTTTGGGGATAGGGCGTAGTCAATGCGATCATCGGCACACCATTCGAAGACGTTACCCGCCATGTCATAGAGCCCATAGCCGTTGGGCGGATAACTCCCAACAGGAGCCGCATACCTGTAGCCGTCGTTAATTGTCTCGTCGTACAGAATGTCCGTGTCGGTGTCGCGATCTTTGAAGTTGCACCGTATCCCATCTGGTGGTTTATCACCCCAGGGGTATCGCGCGTTCACAAGCCCACCGCGTGCAGCTTTTCCCATTCCGCTTCGGTTGGAAGTTGTTTTCCCGCCCACTCGGCATACGCGACCGCGTCGTACCAACTCACGCCGACAACAGGATGATTCGGTGCGTTGAACTCGGGCTTGTTCCATTGCCCTGGCGCTCGGTGTCCCGTAGCCTCCATGAATTTCTTATATTGGGCATTTGTGGCTTGGAAAATATTGATGTAGAAAGCATCTAAATAGACGACATGCTGCGGTTTTTCTTTTTGAAACTCTCTTGTGTAAACCATATCATCGCCATCAGTAGCGCCCATGAGGAATTCACCAGCGGGAATCAAAACCATCGAAGCGCGGTCATTTCCAACAATCTGATCTTGAAGGTTCTGGCTCGCCATTATGTTTTCCCTTCTTTTTCGACTTGAGTCACAAGTTCGATCCTGGTGTCGCTTACACGTAAAGCTGCTTGGATTAACTTTCCATTGGAGTATATTCGCCCCCTGTGTTCCAGCCTGGATACTGCTCTTCCAGCAGCTCCAGTGTCTTGCCGGTGTAATAGGGGTGCCTGGCAGGAGGGAATCTGAAATATTCTCGCTCCCTCGCCGTAAGCGTGCCGATGAATTGCCTGAAATGCTCGTTTCGCCCCAAGTTCGTGAAACTGCTCACACCCTCCCAATAGTGATTAGCACGCCCATAGATTCGTGTGACGGAATAACGCTGCATGTCCTTGCCCTCAAAGGCTGTCGCCGAATGCCATAAATAAGTGTTGAAGATCATCTGGGTTCCAGCCGGCAGCTCAAGGGAAACATTCTTGGTCAGATCCTTACCGAATGGCTTAGGAATAACCTGCATCGGCGCATGGTCCGCCCGTACCTCTTCGGGAAAGTACCAACAGCTAATCTGCGCGTACCTCTTGTCGTCGCAGGGAGGAAGCAGCGAGTTGTTGCCGTTATCAATGTGCAATTCCGGGAAAGCTGAGCAACCGGGATACTTCACCCAATTGTGAGCATACCGAAAGTGGATGTCTTCAGTCTCAAGAGCCCGCTGAACAAAGTCGATGAGGTCCGGATCAACAGTGAGCTCGTTGAACAGCATCTCGGAATACGGAAAGTCGTCGGTCAACATACCAGTTTCCGGCGGCTGGTCTTTAACAACCTCCCAAGGTGGAAGGGTCTTGTGGAGAGTAGCGATAATGCGAGCTCTTTTCTCTTCCGGATAGAAATTCTCGACGACGACAAATCCTTGCTCCTCGAAAATCCTCAGATGATCATCTGATAACTTCACGGTCAATCCTCTTCGCCTTAACACTTTATACGTCCGTACGCTACAGCGGGCGGCGTTTTGCACTCCACAAACTTTGAGGTCACGCGGTGAGCGTATTTCGTATTGAGAGAATCTGCGCAGCAATTTATTTGATTGTAATGCCATATCTCCTGTGCCACATATTAACCAGAGTAAGTTAAGTTGTCAATACCAAAATCTAGACAACTATACACGATTCCATCAGAGGAATGAAACCCCGATTTACTAATTGCGGATATTTTTAGGTTTCGCAACAATACACTGGTGTCAAGTTTTCTGAAGAAGCCTTGATTTTTTCATGTGCTAATGGTATAATCCCTTGCGAAATTGATAGCAGCAACCGGAGTGGAAAAGATCGTAGGCGTGCAGGCTGGAAGTGCGCGGACGAGCGTTTGACGATGAAAGCAGAATAGAAGGAATCCGTGCGTAGGATTGCAACAAGCGACCCTCGTAGGAGGAAATTCATGCACGGAAAAGCAAATTACGACAACAATATCGGTACCACGGACCTAACCCCCGGTTCCCTAATCCCTGCAGGAAAGAGATCGGGAAAAGTATCTAGAAAGGGCGGAATTACGATGCATTCAAAAAGAATCTTCTTCATTATTTTCATCTTATCAGTTACGGGTTGGCTAGCGAACTTGAACGCATGGGGTAGGTGGACCATTGTTCGAGATGATGATTTTGCTCGCAACGATGGAGTTGAAGGCGATCTCCAGGCTGTGCACTTTGCCGATGCCGAGCACGGCTGGGCGGTGGGGTTTAATGGGTTAATCTTGCACACCGCAGACGGTGGACAAACATGGAAAAAACAGGTCATTGAGATGGAGGCTCCGATTAATTTCTGGAGTGTCTACTTCCTTAATGAAGATGTCGGTTTCGTCATAGGCGCACGCGGCACAATTTTAATGACAAAGGACAGCGGTAAGACATGGGAACGGAAAAACATACAAGGGAGCAACCGGACTCGTCTGATAGATATGTGGCTGATTAACGAACAGCTTGGGTTTGTAGTTGGAACCGACAATACGTTACTCAAGACGACCGATGGCGGTGAAAACTGGATCGGTGAAGGCGATCGCGTGCGATTAGGTGAAACACGCAATCATCTTGAAGGCATCCACTTTGTATCGCCAACACACGGATGGATTGTTGGTTCCTTTGGAACAATTAAGCGTACGGCAGATGGCGGTACAACGTGGGAAGATCAAGCGTCCAACGTGGGTAATAACCTAATGGCTGTGCATTTCATCAATGAAAATATAGGGTGGATCGCTGGGCAGGAAGGTTTGATTCTCCACACTCAGGACGGCGGAGCGACTTGGAGTCAGCAAGAAACAGATTCCTACGACAACCTGAACGATATCGTCTTCATTGATTACCACACAGGATGGGCTGTAGGCGATTTTGGTGCTATCCTTTACACAACCGATGGCGGGGGAACATGGACACCCGAAAAATCCGGTGTGTCCTCTCCTCTTCGCGCCCTTTACGCGGTGGATAAAGATCGCTGCTGGGTTTTCGGTGAGTGGGGTTGGATTTTGCGCCGTTCCGCGTCAGTCGAATAAGAGATCGGTAACGAGGACTCGAAACATCAACACAGTCTTCCCCTGCGAAGTTAAAATAGCAAGATTATTAATTCACGCATTTCGTGCGATCTAATCAATATCGATGCAGATTTGAATCGATTTCCCTAGCCCACTTGTCGATTCCACCAACCAAACTCTTGACTCTTTTGAATCCAAGTTGCTGCATAAGGTAAGCTGCATCAAGACTTCGCATCCCTCGGTGACAGTAAACGACAATCTCTGCGTAAGGGTTAAGCTTGAAAGCTCGTTGCGGCAACTCCCCAAAAGGAATCCACCTCGCGTCATTAAGATGAACAATTTGGTACTCCCATTCCTCTCGGACATCTAACAGAACAATATCACTTCCTTCATCTATTAAACGTTTCAGGCGTTGCGGCGAGATGGAATATTCTGCAGGATTGAAAGGAAGGATGGCCTCGTCTGCGCTCGGCGCAGCTTTAGGTAGGTGCCCTTTGCCAGAGCGCATGTTGAAGAAATTTTGAAAAGCAGTTTTAATACTCTTCAGCATCGGTTTCTCTCCTTAATATGGCCATCCACGATATCTAACACAATTACGATCTCAATAACAACGGCAAAATTCAATTCTAATCTGATATAGAATTAGCTGTTTAACTAGAACAGCATTTTTTTGAAAGACGAAATCGTCCCAAATTATAATCGAAGACGTTTAAAAATGTCAAGGATTAGATTGTACACATGAGTTGCACTTACAACGACATGGGATAGGAGCGCAGTCGTCTAAACGATATCTGCGGCGGAATTGACCTGTTGCCATCGGTGTAGGTCCCGGTGATACCCGACGCGTTTGTTATACGTTAGTTCTTTTAGAGGATGCGCCTTACGGCGTTTTGGCTAATCAAATCGGGACCGCCAGCGCTTTTTTCGTCAGTAAAATTACGAGTCATGAAATCCAAGCAGTATAACATCTTGTATCTAGATAGTGGATCGGGCATTGGTGGAGGACAGCGCAGCTTACTGCTTCTCCTCAAATATCTGGACAAGACGCGATTTTCCCCAGTTGTCGGTTGTTTGCCGGATAGTGCGCTTGCAGCGGAAGCACGGAAGGAAGAGCATGCGGTTATTCCGCTCAAACTTCCAGCACCGCATGAAAAGACGGACATCCACCGCCGTTTCACTTTCGAAGACCTCATCAGCGATTTAGAGTTTATTGCGGCTGTCCTCCAGCTTCTGCGAGTGATTAAAGAAAAGCGAGTGAATCTCATCCATGCGAATTCCCTGGCAACGGCTTTGATTGGTGGGGCTGCCGCAAAATTCAGCGGTATTCCGATTATCATGCACAAACGGTACGCCACATCGTATGGGCTATTCGATCGGATGGGTGAGAAGTTAGTGGATAGCGTTATACTAGTTTCAAAAGCGACCCGTTGGAATTTTGCAGCCCAGTCCAAGCAGGTGCTCATATATAATGGTGTTGAACTAGACGTGCCTAACACCGCAACGGCGGAAGTGGAAGCTGTGCGATCGAATCTAAATCTCAACCGTGAGGACATATTGGTGGGGATTGTGACCCGTATTACATTCGAGAAAGGAATTCACTTCTTGATTGAGGCAATGGCGGAACTCAAAAAGCAACACCGAATCAAACTGATAATTGTGGGGAAGCCATACTTTCCAAAAGATATAGATTACCTTGATCGTCTAAAAACCCGAATTAGTAAGTTGGGACTCGCGGATTTCGTGATTTTCACTGGATTTCTGGCAGATACGCGCGCGATAACAGCCCTCCTTGATATGATGCTGCTCCCTTCGATTATCCCCGAAGCTTGTCCTCGCATGATTATTGAATCGATGGCAGCTGGTAAACCTGTAGTCACTACACCCCTCGGGGGTAGCCAAGAACTAGTTACACCAGAAACCGGGGTTTTCGTTCCCCCAGAGAATGCCAAAGCGTTTGCCGAGGCAATTGCGCTGCTCGCAGAAGATCGGGAACTTTCGAGGCAGATGGGACATGCAGGACGTGCAAGAGCAGAACAACTGTTCGGTGCCAAAAAAAACATCCGATTGACTGAATTGCTCTATTCGCGTTTGCTAAATCTGTCGGCACCTTCGAAACAGAAAGGTAGTAGCTCGTAACGGCGTTGAAGAAAACAGTCGCTGCTTCTATAACCTATCAAGGTTTTCCAAGCTAGTATGACCGTTAGATCAAAATGAACACCCTGGACCAACAATATCGAAATGTCCTCATTTTTTTAGTCGTCGTGATACTCGTGGGAAGTGGATACTGGATGCTAAGACGTTTTTACCCGGTGCTTTTCCTTGGTGAACCGGATCTCATCGTCAACCACGAGCGTGCTTCACCCGCGGAACAATCGAATCCAGACGCACCAAGTTTGTCAAACTCACCTGCAGAGATTGTCGTCCATGTGGCCGGTGCCGTTCAGTCACCGGGAGTATATCGTCTTTCGCTAGGCGCACGCGTCGAAAGGGCTATAGAGAAAGCGGGCGGGGCTACTGAAAGAGCTGATATTCACCAACTCAATCTAGCTGCGAAAGTCAGCGACGGTCAGCGGATCTATGTGCCGGAATCGCGCCAACTCCCGTCGCCTTCGGTCGATGTAACGCAAACCTTATCCCATTCTCCTGCATCCAATCCGCTCATACCCGAGCAAAAATCGCTCATCAATCCCAATGTTGCCGCATTGGAACAATTGCAAACCCTTCCACGAATTGGCCCTGTAATAGCACAACGCATCATTGAATACCGCGAAACCCATGGCTCCTTTTCAAGCGCTGACGATCTCGCCAAGGTGAGAGGAATCGGCGACAAAACTCTGGAACGAATTCGACATCTCGTTGTCATCCGTTAAGGGCAAAGAGAGGAAGGTAATTGAACGGAGGGGAGGAGTAATCTTCCAAGTTTCCCATCTTCTCGTAGGAAGGTTCGCTAAGATTGACTATGGGTGGGATGAACCTTCTGTCGAATTTGCACGCTGCGTGCCGGGCACTGCATCGTTATCCATCGCTTCATCTAAAATTTGTGTGAGGTGACGAATTGTATCAGCAGATCGCCTCTGTTCGCCATACATTTGTGCGGCGATATTCAGAGCAGCCATAGTCGCTACACTGATATCATCGTGGCCTTTTTTGCGGAATTGCTGCATCATCCGATCCACGTGCTCGGCTAACGCACGAATATTATCTTCTGTTAAGTTATCGGTCTGCTTAATTGTGTATTGCGTATTGAGAATACTCACCTTAATTGATGAAGCAGACGCTGATGTTGTAGAAGGAGAAGAATCTGAAGCTTTCATAATCACCTGTAAGGAAGAACATTCTACATTTGATCCAACGCCTGTTGAAGTGCACACCTCATTGTCTCAATGGGCGGTGGAATTTGTGTCCACCTTTCAAAAGCAATTGCTCCTTGGTAAAGAAGCATCCCAAGGCCATCAATTGTGTGACATCCCCGTTTTGCTGCCGCTTGCAACAAGCGAGTTTCAAGGGGTGTGTAGATGATATCGTAAACGATGGACTGCGGAGTTAACCACTCGGGTCGAATCAAAAGCGGGTGCGAAATATCCATACTTGCGGAGGCGGTATTGACTATTAACTGACTCATCGACACTGTGTCTGGTAGCTTCGCATCATCAAGTCCCATCCCACTAATTTTCACCCTTGTTTTCTCTGAAAGACTTGTAGCAAGCGCAATGGCTTTGGGTGCGGTACGATTGGCGATGATTATGGATTGCAGGTTGGCACGGGCGAGCGCTACAACAATTGCTCGTGCCGATCCGCCCGCTCCAATCACGACAGCAGAACCATTTCGGGACACCTCAAACCCTTCGTGCCACATCGCTTGTAAAAAGCCGGACGCATCTGTATTTTCGCCGATAATTTTTCCTTGTTCAAAAATTAGCGTGTTAACAGCACCAATCAGTGTTGCTTCTTGAGATATCCGGTCAAGGAATGGAATCACACGCTGTTTGTAGGGAACAGTAACATTCACTCCGAGGATGCTAGTCGCTTTGAACCCCTCAATAGCAACACACAAATCATTCGGTCGGACGTGAAAAGGGACGTAAACATAATCCAGACCTAATGCAGTAAAAGCGGCATTGTGCATTTGTGGCGAGCAACTGTGCTCGACCGGATCGCCTATTACCCCAACGATTTTGGTTTTGCCTGTGATGTGTGATGCGTAATGTTTCACTCTTTCACGTGCACCAGTATTCCATCAACGAACTCGGTCTTTCCGCAACGAAGTTTCCCTTCAAACAACTCGAACTCATAATTCAGAGCGGTTATCAGTCGCTCATTAGAAAGTTATCGAATTTGTCAAGCTATTGTTTGGTGAGTCTTCCTCAACAGAAAATGTATGAACGCCCTTCAACCTTGATGACGACTTCGGAATCAATGATGAATCTTCGATAATAACGTTTCAACCTTTTGTTTAGCGGTTTCCATCTTCGGATAACGCACTTCTCGATAACCACAGACTTCTTCAGGGACTTCCAGCGCACGAACGTGAGTTTCGTAATCTTTGGTATTTTTTGGGGCAAAGGTATTGATGACCTCAACGATGTACCAATCGCGGAAGGCTTTTTCCTTTGCGTGCCACTGAGAAAGCCAACGTCTGAGGAACTTCATCCGTTTCATCAAATTCAGTTGCCAGTTCCGGGTGTTCATATCCCACCGAATATCCACTCCCATTACAGTGAAATGCGGGCGGTTGAGGTGAACATACTTGACCCTATCGCCATTTGATTCATCGACATTATACTGTGCTTTATCGCGTTTTAATTTGTCCTCGCTAGTTAGCAGGTGAGCCACGTAAATTTCGTCTTTAATGAGCATAATCTTGAACAAGTAGTTGATGGCAGCTTTGGTAGCTCGATAGCCCTCCGCACGAAAGTCTTCGGCATAGATGCGCTGAATCTTTTCGGTGTACAAGCGGGCATAGTTCAGGTCTTCAAATTGAATGAGATCGTACACCCGCAGCGCGAAGCTGCGATTGGTCTTTTCATCTAATTCCATGGTCTCTACCGCTTCTTGAACTAGCTTCTCATATTCACCCTCCAAGAATTCACCCCGCCTTCTTTTCGCTAATATTCCGCATTTCTCCCTAAGTAACGTTTTATACCCTTGCTGTTTGGGTGCCACTGAGAAAACCTTCGCATCTATAGCAATCCGCCTACCAATGTCAAAAGCGCGTTGGTTGGACGCTAGATCGGAAGGTTTCGCCACCCATTTCAACGCTGATTGAACACGATCGAGTTCTAGTGGAAGCTGCCCACGCTGGAAAGCCACACCCAGCAGCATGATGTTTGCGTAGAGTTTGTTTCCTAGTAATCGCTCAGAGACCTCAAATAAGTCCGCCCCGAAATATTCATCGGTTCTGGTATAAGTCCGTATACTATTCTCCAGATCTGCAACTTCAAAGCTATCTTTGCCAATGAGTGTGGTTACGGTATCTGTTTTCGCTGTATTGACGACAGCGGTTGTCCCATCTGGCGTAGCAATCCGAAATTGCGCCTTCGCATCAATGCCACGTACAGCCTCTAAAATGTCCAAACCTAGCAGGAGATCTGCTTTGCCGTAAGGGATGATTGGAGAAATTTGATTGTCGGTCTTTGAATAAATCACATGGGCATAGACGCCACCGTTGCGTATTGCCAAACCCTTCTTATCGCAGAATTGTACTTGATACCCTTGTGTATACCCAGCGAGAACTAGTATGGAGGAGATTGTACCAATGCCCATTCCACCAACGCCAGCGGCATAAACACTCCACGTCCGATCGAAATCCCGCAGCGACGGTAGCGGAAGCGGCTCCACTACGGTGGGAGCGACACCAATTGATATGTTATTCTCTCGTTCCTTCAAATTTAAGTCTGCATCCACCAACACTCGCGGTGGACGCTTGCGTGTTACGATGACCTCTTCAAACGAGGGACATGCCCACTTAATCCGAGCACAAGCCCCGTCGGACACGCAGTTTGATGAATCGATGCCAATTTTTGGTCCGTAATCAGTTTCGCTGACCTTTAGACCGGGACAACCTGTGGCTTTGGTGCATTCCAGACAGAATTCGCAAACCTCCGGGGTGATATTGATATGCTTCTCGACCTTCAAGAAACCTCTTTCTTTAATGGTTCTTTGGTGTTCGCGGCGCAAACGGCGATGGTAAGTGATTCCACACTCCTTATCAGCAATGACAATCTTAACGCCTGGATGGAGAATTGATTCCTCAAGAAGTGCCTTATACTTGACACGATCTTCAGGATTGGTTCGGACGATGAAGAGATTGGAACTCCCAGCGAGTCCTTGCGCAACTTTTTCAATGTCCTGAGCGAACGTCGAATTGCCGAGAATATCCTCCTCCCCCGCCGGCGTAGGTTGATGTCCTGTCATCGCAGTTGTCTTATTATCTAGGATGACGTAGGTGATATCTTGTCCATTCTTAATTGAGTCGGATATTGCCGACATCCCCCCATGGAAGAATGTGGAATCGCCCATAAAGACAATCTGTTTATTTTTAATGAATGAATCAATTCCTGCTCCTGTACCGCCGCCCAGAGCCATCGCTGATAGATTGTGCATGAGACGTGGAAACGGTTCGTACTTCAGCATAGAATAACAGCCGATGTCCCCATGAAAAACGAGATCTACGGGTGAGGAGGCGTGCTGCTTTTCCATGTAGTCAACATCCATAAAATGCTTGGCAATCTCCAAAAAAACACTTGAAGAATCGCGATGCGGACACCCCGGACAAAAAGTGGGTGTTCGCGCTGAAATTTGAACTTCATAAGAATTCACCTGTTCAATCCGTTTTTCTTCTCGCGAGAGCACACCTTCATTGATATGGATTTTCGCAGCGGAAAAACAGGATTCCTCAGCCCTCCCAATCTGAAGCCCAGGAGAAGGCGTAACTTTTTCCCTTCCTTCTAATCCTTTGGATTGGAAGGAGGAGTCTGCTTGAATCTTCCACCGAAGGAGTGGAATCAACCGTTGAATCAGGATGGACGGATTGAGACCAAGCGATTCGGGAATCCCAGCTAAGCCGTTTGGAAATTGTTTCCCCCACACCTGCACAAATCGATCGACTTCGCCACTTTGGTAGAGCTCACCCACGATTGTCTTGATGTCCTTCTCAAGAAGTGGGCGCTTCTCCTCAACAACGTAAATCTCGCGGACATTCGCCGAAAATTGGCGTACAATCTCTGCATCAACCGGATGGGTCAAACCGAGTTTAAGGATTGGAATTTGTCCTTGGATATCCAGCTCATGAAGAGCATGCTCAAGATACGTGTATGCCATTCCTGACGTGACAAAACCCATCTCGTGTTGGATCCCGTTTAGATTGTAAATTTGATTCAGATTGTGGTCTCGTGCAGTCTTAATCGCATTGGGGAAACGCCTTTCTAACGTTTCAATCTCAATCCGAGCGCTATCGGGCGGCAAAACCACGCGGTTATCTACATTAATCTCATCCGTATTGAGCGTCGTCGTATCTTTCGCGTTAATGTCGGGATAGTGGTTCGGATGAAGCTGGACATTTCCCCCGCCATCTGCCTGATTTACCGTGACTAGGTAGGTTGTGTATAGACTGGAATTAACGGAGAGTTCAAAAGCAACACGTAACCAATCCTTCACTTCCTGGAATGTGCTCGGTTCCACAACAGGCGCATAGAGATGACGGGCTATAAAACGCGAATCCGCAGGTACTTGTGTGCTGCTCGAGGCAGGATCATCTCCGACGACAACTACGGCCCCACCCGTTGTTCCCGCCAAATTGCTAATCGCCAGGGCGTCAGACGCCACATGCAGTCCAACGCTCTTCATAAAAGCAACTGCACGCAGTTGCGCCATCTGCGATCCGTTAAGCCTTGCGACGCTAAGGGCTTCATTGTTTGCAATCTGCGCAACAATGCCATGTTCCTTAAAAAGATCTGCGTTCCGTCGAATGACTTCGAAGACGTCGGCAAGCGGCGATCCCGGGTATCCTGTTAGCAGACTGACTCCACTTTCGAGCACCCCTTTAATTAACAACTCACAACCTGTATAAACGTTCGTACCACTTTCCTGTATAAATCTTTTGTCCATATTTCATCCGCCTTCTATACATACACTATGGAGAACGACTCCAACCATCCTCCAATTTTTGAAAACCATGGATGTTTTCTTGCCTGCATGTCTGTTTTGAAAAGACACTTGAAAAGGAATACCCCTTTCTCACCATTCTAAAATGCACCTTCCAAGAGGATAACAACGCACAAAATTGTTGTAAACACCTTTTCAACCTGTTGTTCCGTTATAGCTGCAACTTGATTGAACCGTTGATATATCAATCAAGTCATTCTCAAAGTTAGTTTTTGTTGCCGAAAACGGCATATTTATCTCACCCACACGCCTTTGAACTTAGTCCTTTTAACAGTTCTCGTGCACGTACAAGTGTAGTTTCCGTCAACTCTCCGCCATGCATCCGGGCAATTTCCTCAACCCGTTCTTCCGAAGTCAACTGTTTCGCTGAGATTGTTGTCCGATTGTCTTTTACATGTTTTTCGACACGAAAATGCCTATTGGCGAGGCGTGCGATTTGCGGAAGGTGCGTGATACAGATGACTTGACGCAAACGCGCTAATTCCTCCAATTTTTGCCCAACGATATCCGCCGTATGCCCACCGATGCCGACATCAATCTCGTCATAGATCATTGATGGGATGTTGTCAATTCGAGCAAGTGCGGTTTTCAGGGCAAGCATGACGCGAGAGATTTCACCGCCGGACGCAATTTTTGCCAAAGATTTCGGTTCAGATCCAATGTTGGGTGCAATCAGAAATTCGATTTCATCCATGCCACGGGACCTCAATTCATACCGTTTTCCATTGATCTGCAAGATTCCATTGGGCGACTCCACCGGCTGCACAAGAATCCGGAAAATTGTCTTTTCCATTCCCAGCGTTTGGAGTTGCATCTCGATTAAAGACTCCAACCGCGTGGCGGTTTCTTTACGTTTTTCAGAGAGTTCAACCGCGAGCTCCTGTCCCTTCGTAATCGCAACCTGAATCTGATTTTCCAGTTCTTCGATGTGTTCAGAACTGACTAGGAATTCTTTCAGCGTCCGATCCACATGCGCTTGATAATCCAAAATTTCAGCGATAGAATTACCGTACTTCCGCTTGAGCCGGTGGATGAGATCTAAACGTTCTTCGACTTCCGTGAGACGATGTGAGTTAAATTCAACAGTGTCACGGTAGTCACGAATTTGATAGGTGATATCCTCCAATTCGTACAAAGCAGATTCAAACCGGACATTTAACTCAACTAGATTTCCGTCCATCTGACTGAGTTTCGAAATTGTGCGATTCATCCCTTTCAGGTTGTCCAGTATTGAAGAATCCGATTGGACTCCACCATGAAGCTGATCGTAAGCCAGGCTCGCGGATTCAAAACGAGCTTCCGCGTTACTGAGGAGGTTACGCTCATTGACAAGGCTCTCTTCCTCTTCTTCTTGAAGTTGGGCATTCTCCAATTCATCTAGTTGAAATTCCAACAACTCCTTCTCATGCGTCGCTTCGTGCAACCTCCGTGAAAGATCGGCAAGATGCCCGCGTAACGTGTGAATTTCATCGTACGTTTTACTGACCTGCAATCGCAGCCCCTCAAGTTTACCGAAAGCATCGAGGAGATTCAAATGGGTCTCGAATCGGAAAAGCGACTGATGTTCATGCTGACCGTGAATATCGACCAGCAGGTTCCCAATTGCCTGTAGAAGCGTCAGGTTGACGATCTGTCCGTTAAGATGGCACCGACTCCGTCCGTTTCCGCTAATTTGTCGAGATATAAGCAACCCCTCCTGTGAATCAACGGCATTAGCGAGACCGGATTCACTGAGGCAATGCCATACTGGATGGACCGGGGGCAGATTAACCGCAATCTGCACTTTTGCGTGGCTCTTGCCCGGTGGAACAACTCCAGAGACACGGCGTTCGCCTAATGCCAATCCCACGGCGCTTAGGATGACAGACTTTCCAGTTCCCGTTTCGCCGGTGAAAATATTGAGACCAGGGGAAAATTCGAGTCGGAGTTCATCAATAAGTGCAATATTGTGAATATAAAGTTCCTCGATCATATCGTAAATAAAGAAATCTATGCCTTACGTTTTACGTTTCGTTCCCTCTCCCAACATTAATTTGGTTCGTAAGGCGTCGTAGGCACTGCGATGCTGAGAACGAATGAGTTGGATTGTTTTTTTCGCCTTTCGGATACGAATCAAGCAGTCTGAGGCAAGAGAGTGTGTTTCACGTTGTCCGTCAACAAAAAGGTCGACGCTGCTGTAATCAGATCGCATCGCAACAGTAATCTCGGAATCTCCGTGTGCTATAAAGGGGCGAACCGTGAGCGAATGGGGCGCAATCGGTGTTAAAAGAATCGCGTTGAGGTGCGGGTCGACAATAGTCCCACCGCTTGCTAGGGAATAGGCTGTTGAACCACTTGGAGTGGCGATAATCAAGCCATCAGCGTTATACATCACGAACACTTCGCCATCAATATAGGTATCGAGTTCAATGAGCTGTCCATAACAGCGAATCACAACATCATTAAGGGCAAAAGATTCCGAACCTCGCAAATCGGGATTGTCCACATCGATCTCTAGCATCATCCGCTGATCGATATTGTAATTTCCCGCAAAGATGTTAGTTAGCGCCGGATAAAGCTCATCAAGCGAAACTTCAGTAAGGAAACCAAGATGACCGAGATTTACCGCAAGGATTGGCACGTTTTCGATCCGGGGCGTGTGGGCAGCGTTTAATAGCGTTCCATCGCCACCAAGCACCAATAAAAAATCGCATTGGGCAACAACGCCGTTCTGATCGCATCCTGACCGTGGTACACCGAGTGTTAAAGCTTGCTCATCAGGGATCAACGGCTCGATACTTTTGTCCCGAAGCCAATTGTATAAGGCGATGACGACTTCGGATGCTTTGGGCTTAGACGTGTTGACAAAAAAACCGACTGTTTTCATAATCTCATTGTTGTTGGGAGGGAATACACCTGGATGGCAGCGATTTCAATTCAGTTGAGTTACGCCGATTCCCTTTGCTTGAATCGATAAAACAGCAAAATAACCCCACAACCGGCGAGAAATGCCAACGCCGTGATTAACACATTCATGTTCACTTGAGGTATGATGTGCGCAACGTCAATGCGTTCGCCGCCAACAATCTCATAAGTTCGGAAGGGCCAGATTCCGTATACAGAACCAAGCATCAGCCCAATTAAAACGGATACGGTCAAATCGTGATAGTGTTCGAGGACGTGGTTTAAAAAGCGTGAAAACGCCAATAGGCCAAGACCACATCCAAAAGCGAAAATCGCTAATACTAATGCATCTCGATTGTTTATCGCTGCCAAAATATCAAAATAGACTCCGAAAAGGAACAGCATAAATGAACCGCTAATCCCCGGGAGAATCATTGCAGAAATAGCAACAGCACCACATAGGAACAGATACAATAGCCTACCAGCGGAGTGATTCACTGTACGGAGGGTGCCCTGTTTAACTCCCTGACCATTGTCTGTTGCTACAGAAGTCCCATTGGAAGACGGGCTATTGGTTTGAAGCTGTTTTTTGAGTTTAGATTTTTCCAGGACTTTCTCGCCGCCCATATTCATCGAAAGCCCTACGGTCATAACCATAGCAATTAGGAGAAAAACAAGGGCTTTTGCGGTAAATTGTTTCATTATCTTCAGCGGCACAATAATAGAGGTCAGAATCAAACCACAGAAGAAGCCGTAGGTGGGATCGTGATATTGTTTAAGCAGAGAAATAATCAGCCTAGACGAAGCGACAATCGCGAGAATCGCTCCAATAGCAATAATGGTCAGAAATCCAAAGTCAATCCGGTGCAACTCAGCTCGTGCTTCAGATATTGCACTCTTTTTAAACGTCACTATCCGTAGGACCTTGAGCGCGGTCGAAATCCCGATTTGATGTAAAGCTCCAATCATGCGTTCGTAAACGCCAAGCACCATTGCCATCGTTCCGCCGCTCATGCCCGGGATAACATTGGCAACTCCGATGAAAAATCCTTTAATGATAAGGTTGGTCGGATGAAGCAATGCATCTTTCTTTCCGGTCCTATTGTATAGTTTCATCATTAAGCCAACTTTTCAGTGAATCGATTAGGTGATGAGCCGTAAAGTCCAGTTGAACTGGTGTAATCGAAACGCATTGATTGCGTATGGTGTTGAGGTCTGTATCCTCTCGTCGATCAACTTTTTCGCGTTCGCCGCCAATCCAGTAGTACGGATTTCCCTGTCGATCCAAACGTCTGATAGCTTGTGCATCATAAGTCCCGAGATCCTGCCGTGTCATCTCGATCCCCCGAAGCTCTGAAAGCGTGCAATTTGGGACGTTGACATTGAGAAGAATCTGGTCAGGCAATCTGCTCGTAATCACCTGCTTGGCGATGCGACGGGCAATTGATGCCGCTGCTCCGTAGTGATAGACTGGGGCAGAAACGAGTGAAATCGCAATCGACGGGATGCCCAGAAAAGTACCTTTTTTCGCAGCCGCAACGGTTCCCGAAAAATGAAGATCTTGTCCCAGATTTTGTCCATGATTGATGCCGGAAACGAGGAGTTTCGGACGTTCAGGAAGCAACGCACTGACGGCAAGATCCACGCAATCGACTGGCGTTCCGTCAACTGCGTAGGCGCGATCCGCCACCTGCTTCGCTCTGAGCGGACGATGGAGCGTAATTGCCATCCCAATCGCGCTGCGTTCCCGGTCGGGCGCCACGATATATACTTCGTCGAGGCATTCAAGCGCCTCGACGAGCGCTTTCAATCCCGCTGATTCAATGCCGTCGTCGTTGGTCACAAAAATCATAATTACCCGCGAAACATGTTTTGAACCCTCAGCGGTGTCATGCGCCTTGCATATGATGAATCTCGCGGAATCCCATTATTTCTTTCTGCCTGCGGTCACTATACATAATACGTTCACCAACATTATTGCTGCCACAATGACATCTAAACCTATTATTTTTCTCTGAGACTTTTGATAAGCAAACGGGTAAATAGGCTCATTTCTCGCGGCAGCTTGACATTGCTGACTTCATTCCGGTAGATCGCCTGGATTGGGGTGCTCTCAATCCGAAAACCGAGCCGCCCCGCTTTGATTAAGAACTCCGATTCCGTTTCATATCGCTCGGTTTCCAGTCGGATGGCTTTCAAGACCTCTGCCTTGATGAGTCGGTAACCGGACTGAAAATCCGGGACTTTTTGCTCACAAAGTGCTGAACCAACAATGGAAACCAACCAGTTATTCAGGCGTCGATGCCGAGGCATCGTCGATCGTCCTTTAAACCGTCCACCGATGAGGATATCCGGACGTGTTCGACGAAAATGGTCGAAGAAACGCGGTAAATCCATGGGGTCATGTTGCATATCACTATCCATCGTAGCAATCAATTCATAGCCATTTTGGAGAGCGTAATCAAAGCCGGTCCGCAGCGCGCGTCCCTTTCCGCGATTCTGAGTATGTTTCAGAACAACTGCGCCGTGTGTCCTCGCGACCTCCGCTGAATTATCGGATGAACCGTCATCAATAACGATAATGTGTCCGACGAAAAGACTCGCTTCTTGGATAATCCGACCGATGGTTCGGGATTCATTGTAAGCAGGTAAGAACAGACAGGTTTTCATAAGATTAAAACGTGAATCATAGATTTATTGAATGATCAGTCTTGCAAACCGTCGCTTCCCAACTTGTAACACACTCCCGCTACACAAAACAATTTCGAGAGATGAATCGGTAATCCGCTTATCATCAAGACGCACCCCGCCTTGTTGAACCAATCGCCTTGCTTCGCTGGTGCTTTTGGCAAATCCGGCTCGCGTGATGAGATGGGTAAGCCAGATTTTGCCATCGGCGAGCGCAGTCGAAGGAATAGCAACTTGAGGGAGGTCTTTAGGGGGTTGTCGATCACGATGAACCTTGTCAAATTCAGCTTCAGCCGATTTCGCTGCATCTTGATTATGATAAATCGATACAATTTCACGCGCGAGTCTCTGCTTTACGGCTCTTGGGTGAAGATCGCCGTTGCCTAATTCTACTTCGAACTTTCGGATTTCATCAAGCGGTACATCAGTTGCTAGCTCAAAGTAGGCGAACATCAACTCGTCTGGAATAGACATCAACTTCGCGTACATTTCGTTGGGTGGTTCATAAATCCCGACATAGTTGTCGAGGGATTTGCTCATTTTTTCGCGTCCGTCCAACCCGACGAGCAAGGGCATCAGAAGTGCAACTTGGGGAGGCTGGCCGTAGGCACGTTGGAGATCTCGCCCCGTCAGAATATTGAATTTTTGGTCTGTACCACCCATCTCAATGTCTGCATCTAAAACCACGGAATCATAGCCTTGACAGATTGGGTACAGCATTTCGTGTAAGCTAATTGGTACTCCTCCCTGGAATCTATTGGCGAAATCAGCCCGTTCTAACACCCTCGCGACGGTGGTTTTGGCGCTAAGATTAATTACATCCGCGAAGGACATTTCGCCAAGCCATTGACTGTTGAAAACAGTGGAGGTTTTCGACGGATCCAATATTTTACAATATTGTTCTTCGTAGGTTTTGGCGTTGAGGTTGATTTGTTCCTCTGAAAGCTGTGGTCGCGTCTTCGATGTACCAGTGGGATCGCCAATCATCGCCGTAAAATCCCCGATGATGACGATGACCTGGTGACCGAGATCTTGAAACTGACGGAGTTTGCGCAGAACAACGGCAAGTCCAAGATGAATATCTGGTGCTGTGGGATCGAGCCCGAGTTTGACGCGCAGGGGTCGATTTTGTTCCCTAGCCATCTTCAATTTTCGGACAAGTTCTGCTTCAGAGATAATCTCTGCTGTGCCCCTGCGGATGCGGGCAATCTGTTCTTCAATACTCAGTTGCGCATGCACACTGGATCCCTCAATACATATCGTTTTAACATCTTCATCCCTGTGGTTCCAGCTAGCTAATTATACTACACGATACGTGATAGAGTCAACGGTTTATCTCCACAGCGACATCTCAACAATTTGCACGAAAGTCCGATCGCCACAGACTCAACGAACGCGTACAGAAAGTCACAAAATTGTTGATGCAATAAGGAATATGGGGAAGGTATTCATGCATCAATTGACAAAAGAGTAAAGTCCCCCACATCGGAAGTGACAGTATTTGCATCACTACTGAAACGCTTCTCAACGTCTAGCATCTGCGAACTATGACAAGTGAAAAACAAGATCTGGGTTTGGCTTGCGAGATTACCGAGAATGTCCCAAATCCGATCCAATCGCTCATCATCACAAGCTACAAACGGATCATCTAGCAATAGTGGCAGCGGTTCTCGGTTTTTGGAAAACATCTGAGCAACGCCGGCTTTGAGTAGGAAGTAAATCTGATCGAGCGTCCCCTGACTCAAGTTTTCGACATCCTTAATCATATTTAATCCTGGAATTCTAACTTTCAGATTCAATTTTTCATCGAAACGGATTTCGCTGTATTGTCCCGCAACGGTTTGAAGCATCGGTGCAACAATGTCCTGCAATTCCGGAGCAAAGCGAGTTGTAAAAAATTCTTGTGAAACAGATTCTAATTGATCTTTGGCAAGCATTAGAGCTTCCTTTTGTTTTTCCAGATTCCCTTTTTCCAAAGTCGCCTCCTCAAGTTCCTCCTCAATTTCGAAGAGAGGACGTGAATTCACCATCTGGGTTTCGATTCGTCCGTTAACAGCGTGAATTTGGTTTTCGATCTCACGTAATTTTTCCGAGCGTTTGTTGCGCTCCTGTTGGTAAGTCGCTTTAGCACTTAGGTCAAAGTTTGTGTCTATTAGGTCGGGATGGTCATTGATTAAATTTTGTATCTGTGTTTGATGTTGCTTAAGATGTTGTTGCCATGCGTCAAGGTCCTGTTCGCCCAATAAGTTATTGCGGGCATTTATCAGATTGTTTACCTCTGCATGCCCATCTTGGTATTGCTCATGTTTTTCCCATCCACCGTTGTGTTCTTCTAGTGTTTCCACACTTGCTTCTTCTAGAATCCGTTCAATTCCAGCATGGAATTCATCAGTTGTACTACTTACATCATCGTGTTCAGATTTGAGGCTTTCAACTTTTCTTTTCGCATCATTATATTGTTTAAGCAAAGATTCATAGCGTTTTTAGTTTGCCCGGAATAGCGCTAGCCAATCGTCAATACCGCCCTCTTTTGAATCAAGTGCAGGCGATATCAAGTTATAAAGTTGTCTCTCGGTATCCTGGCGATCTTCCTGCGTTCGCTGGAGTTTGTCATTCAATTCCTCGACTCTCTCTTTGAGTCGCTTTACGTCCTGCCTTTGCTCTTGGAGTTTGGCATATTCTGCTTTTAATTCATCAGAGGAAGAAACTGCAACCTGTTCAAATAAGTCTTCCATTACCTTTTTAGCATCTGCAAGTTCTTGTTGGTCTCGCTCAAATTCTACCTTTTTATTTTCTATGTCGGCTGACAATTCATCAATTTGGCTTTCAAGAGTTTTCACCTGCTTTCGCTTTTGAATACTGAAGAATCCACCCAAAAGCCCAACTGAGAAGATGACAACACTCAATGCAACGCTCAAGGTGAGGAGAACAGCGGCTGCTATCCAAGCAACTACACCGCTAAAAATCAGGAATTTGGATTGTTTTTTCTGACTTTGCCTACGATGATTTAAGTTGTCGAGTCGTTCGGATTCACGATTAATTTCTCGCTGACGGAGATCGAGATTTTCTTGGTTCTGTTGTAGGTTAGATTCATCCTGGAGTATCTGCGTAAATTGGTCATTATCCATCGAATTGAACCGCGATTCGTCATCATTCAGCCAATTAGATTGCATCGTGAAGTCTTCTTGTATGTCTGCTAGTGCGGCACTATCTTTTATTTCTTCTTCAATCAAGAGTTTATGTCGCGATTCTAACCTGCGTATCTCCTCAAGTCTTTCTCCAATTTGTTCACAACCTGATAAAGATTGTAATTGTTCTAGAAGTTCAAGCTGATCTTTTTCATTGTCACAAAGCTCTACCTCGAGTTTCTCTTTCCGCCGTTTGTTTTCGGATAGTTGTGTCTGAGAGATTAGAAGTTCGTCTCTACGATCGACTGGGAAATTCTGGTACGCTTGCAAGATTTCCAATTCCTGCTCAATCTGATCAATATTTACGTTGTAATCGCGGATATTCTCTAATCGCGTCTCGATTTCTTTTGCCTCTACACAAGCTATAAGATACTGAAATTGCTGCTGTTCGTTCAAGGGACCTGATCTCTGCTGTTTTAGCGCGTCGAGTTCATTAATGCTAAGTGTAAGTTGATCGTGCTTTTTTCTTACGTCGGCATGCTCATTCTTAAGCTGTTCAGTTTTTGCACTGCACCGACCGAGAGGGCTAGTTTTGCGGCGTTGTTCCGTCCCAACTCGATCTGATGCGCTATCAAGCTTATCCAATGCTGTCTGAAGCGAAAGTTCTTCTGTGCTAGTCGTCGCAATAGATTGGAGCCGACTTGCTAAAGCCCCCGGATTCTCAATAGTATCAATGTTTTGCTGCTTAATATAGACGCAATCTCGAAAAATCTCCTTTTCGATTCCTAAATGTCCTTGTGCAAACTGGCATTCTTTCAGGTAAACCGGAAAATCCTCGGTCAAATCCTGCCATGTGTTTTCATCAATGATGGTCACTGTGTCTAAATTAAAGTCACGCTTGACCCGGAATCTTTGTTTTGAGGAGAGCGTGTAAACCAATTCCCCACCGTATTTCTGGTCATCTTGCCATGGACGATATTTCTCGTACGCATCTTCAAACTTGCGAACCTTATAATCTCCAGGTTTGAGAAAACCGTACAACATACCGTAGATGAAGGTTTTTAGCGTGGTTTTACCGGCTTCGTTTTTACCGTAAATCACGTTCAGACCCGCACCTAAATTTAATTCCATCTTGGAGATTTTTCCAAATCCTTCAATCAACAGATTCTGAATTTTCATCGTAGCTTCACCTCCTGATTTTCCGATAGGGCTTGGAGTCCATAATCCATCGCCGCCCGATAGCGATTGATTTCTTCTTCAGCCGCCCCTTCAATTATGTTCTCTATCTGGCGCACAAACTCCCCACGCACATTCTGCTGCGAACGTAACGCCTCCAAATCCCATTTTACGGATGTTTCATTAATCAGCACGGCTTGAAAACAGTAGTGCTTACTTAGGGTTTCACGCATCAAGGACAAGTCCATATCAATTTCTACCGACGTTGTTCCGGTGAGTCGAATTCGCAGAATGTGCTCTCCCAGTTGTTGTGAGTCGATCAATTGGCGGAGTCCATCAAGTACTTCTTCGCGCGTAGTACACCCTGTACAATCCCATGTTACATCTCGGTATTCTCGCCGGTTAACTCGTACCTTACGCAATTGATTTTCATCTTTTGTGAGTTCTCCGACAATAACGTAACGCTCTCCCAACTCGGAATAGCTCATTCCTTCGGGCGAACCAGGATAGGCGGCAATTGGTTGATTGTCAGGGATGAAGCGGCACATGTGATAGTGTCCGAGTGCAATATAATCTGCACCGCAATTATGCAGATCCGACCGCGAGAAAGGGAAACATGCGGTCTCATTGTGAGTTTCAGGAACAGCATTCATATCTGAGCCGTGCAGAAGCAGAATATTCAATTTACTTTGTGATTCAACGCGAAAATCCTGAAGGTGATTTTTCTCACCCGTGTCGGCGGTATAGGCAATGCCATAAATGACAGCGTTATGTTCATTGAGTGAACGGGAAGTAAATTGATTGTTTCGGAAAATATCAACATGATCTCCCCAACCATCCAACAGATAAGGGCTTCCCGAGATCCTAGGGTCGTGATTGCCAGGCGCAATGAAAACGGGCGTCGGTTTGAGTTGTTCCAACTCGCGCTGAATAAATCGAATCGTATCCAATGAAAAACTGCTTTGCTCAAAAAGGTCTCCAACGATGAACATTACATCAATTTGTTCCTCTAACCCAACCTTAACAATCCGACGAAATACATCACGATGTTCTTGATGACGGCGGCGACGGTTTGATGCGTCCTGAATTCCCGAAAATTTCCAGTCGAGATGAATATCAGCGGTATGTAAGATTTTCATTTCATCCCACTATTAGTTCGTCATGCCAAAACGAACGTTATCTTCTGTTGTGACTTTGAGAAGAGGACACACCCATCAATGCCTCGCTCCCATAAGTAGAAAGCATGGGCCCGGATTGTCTGTCTTGTCAATAACCCAGAACTTGTAAGAATTATAAAACCCAGTGAATATCAGTAATTTCTTGATTCGTTGTTCCTCGAGATCGAACATAAATTTTGTGTTTGGAAACCGTGCCAAGATAGCTACATTAATCGTCTAAGCCTTGCGCCCATTGTGAATCGGTTTCTTTTCAGTTCTTTATCTGGTCCGTATTTGTTAGCTTCTCATCAAATTCTTCTTTGAATTTTCGGATTTTGGGATTGATTATTAACTGACAATATGGCTGGTTGGGATTGAGTCTATAGTAATTCTGGTGATAAACCTCCGCTGGGTAAAAATCGAGACAGGGGACAATCTCTGTAACAATCGGATCCGGCCACAAGTCTGAGGCATCTGTTTCGCACTTGGAACTTTCGGCAATGGCTTTCTGTTCCTCACTGCGATAAAGAATCGCTGAACGGTATTGGGTACCAACGTCGGCACCCTGCCGGTTCAAAGTTGTTGGATCGTGCGTGCGCCAAAAAACATATAGCAAGTCGTCAAACGATATGACTTGGGGAGCAAAGGCAATCTGTACCACTTCTGCATGACCAGTGGCTTCACTGCAAACCTGCTGATAAGTTGGATTTTCAACCACGCCGCCAGCATAGCCAGAAACTACTTGTTGCACTCCTTCTAGGCGCTGAAAAATAGCTTCGACACACCAGAAACAACCTGCGCCGAACGTTGCTGTTTCAAATTGAGTCGACATAATCCCTTCACCACTACCATGATGCTTTCTATGACGAGATCAAAAATACTACCTTCATTTTAGCAACCAGTGTCCGGATTGTCAATCATCAAAAAAAGGATTAGTCGAATTAAGAGGGCACGCGCAATTTTGACGTTGCATTCTCATTCTGTCTAATATATCATAGGCGGCAGCCCTCTTTAATGCAGCTCTTAGAAGGAATCACCTATGAAAATCACGGTTCTCGGTTCAGGCACTTCGACAGGGGTTCCAGAATATAAATGCACTTGCGAAACCTGTGAAGATGCGCGACAACCACACTCAAAGAACTACCGGACACGCCCATCGATTCACATCAAAAAGAATGGGAAGCACCTGCAATTTGATACTGGTCCCAACTTCATCGATCAGATTAATAGGAATAGAGTTGAATGGATTGACGCGGTGGTGTATACCCACTGCCACGCCGATCACATCAGTGGGACAAACGATCTAGTGATGCCTTGCCGTAAGCAGCAGATGGATATACCGATTTACGGTCCGGAGGAGACAATACGGATTCTGAAGCGCAATTACGATTACATGTTTAGCAAAGAGACGTTTCAAGGTGGGGGCGTGGGACATTTGCTGCCTCACACCATTAACGAGCAATTTGAGGTGCACGGGTTCGAAATTACACCGATTCCCGTTGAGCATGGTGCCGTCACGACATTTGGCTATCGGATTGATAACTTCGGGTATGTTCCTGACGTGAAGCGCTTACCGGATTCTTCCAAAGAACTGCTGCGCAGCGTTGAGGTGCTGATTATTGATGCGCTAAGTTTTAATCCGCGTCACCCAACCCACCTCGCTGTTGGCGAGGCAATAGAGATTGTTAATGAACTACAACCGCAAGAAACCTACTTTACACACATCATGCACCGACTGAATCATCGATATTTTCGTGAGCAGTGTCAGGAACAAAACATTGAATTGCCTGAGAATGTCTATCTGTCGTATGATGGGCAGGTAATAGAATTTTCGTAGCGTGAGAAAAAATCACTTCAGGGCAATCTCAGTCGGTGTAGATCCTCAATTCACCCCGCACGTGGGGTATAGCCTCGCATTCCTGTGAACATTCCTCCTCGATTCATTAGTTATGCGAATTGATTTTTTCTGAGTAAAAACAAATAAAGCGTCTTGGTTGAACAAGACGCCTGAATCTTTGGTTTGGAAGGCGTTATCCTTCGCGCCCCCATTGAGTTAAGCCTTTCGGTTCCAAATGGGGCAGAATCACCCTGTCACCTACCTTCAATCCGCTCTTGATGATGATTTCTGTATCGTTCTGCATACCTGTTTCGATAGGAATTTTTCTGCCCTGTGGTGCGTCCTTTCTACTTACAGCGCCATCTTCATCAAGCAGAGCAAACCTTTCTTTAGCGATGTCTACTTGTGCGGCAACGCCATCCAGTTTCTCCCGACCGTTTACGAGAACGACGAAGGTATGTCTGCCAGGACGCAAGCCGCGTTGTGAACTATCAATGCCGATCGTCAATTCGCCATCGTTAATTCCAATGACATTTCCTTTGAAGGTTTTTCCATTAGGACTTTTGACTTCAATTGGTTGATTTGGCTTAAAAGCTGTACCATCATCACCGATTTTCGCCGTGACAATCGCGGATGTTTTTTCTTCGATGGCATCTCTGGGCAGCAGCAAAACATCCTTCTCCTCGTAAGTGATGATATCAACATCAGCACTCATGCCCGGTCGTAGCTCAGGGGGTGAACCAACAACTTTGACCATGACCTCAAAGGTGATAATATTATCGCGTTCAACCCCGCTTGGAGCAATCTCTACGATGCATCCTTTATAGATTTTGTTCTGATAAGCGTCAGCTTTGATTTCGGCCTCCTGGTTCAAGCGCAGCCTCTCCATATCGACTTCGTTGATGAAGGTCTTCACCACCATTTTCGACAGATCCCCAATCGTCATCAGAGGTGGACTTTGCGCGAATGCCGATCTGCCCGAAGTCACAATCTCACCCTCTTCGACTTCCAGAAGGGTCACCGTGCCTGACATAGGTGCCTTGATTGTCGTCCACGTCAAACGCTCCTCCTGGTTTTTTAAGCTACTCTTGCGTCGTAGAAGATTTGCTTTTGCACTCTCTTTTGACTCCTCGACCACGTCTTGTTCTTCCTTGTACGTTCGGCGAATCTCGTTAAGGCGGGTTTCGGCAATTTTCAGATGGAGTGTCGCTTCTTCTTCTTCCGCCTTTCTCATCTCACGAAGCTTGTCCAGATTCAGTTTTTGATACGTTAAGGTCGCGTTACGTGTATCAATTGCAGTTTTTCTTGTTTGAATCGTCTTTTGTTGAGATTCCAGCGCTTCCTTTTGAGAAGCCACACGTTGAACGGCGCTGTTGTATTGTGACGATGCACTCGCACGCCTCGATTGTGCTTCCTCTAAAGATCTTTTAGAAACAAGTTTCTTCTCAAACAGTTCCTTGTTCCGTTTCAATTCAGCTTCAGCATTATTGAGCTCGATTTTCGCAGAATCACGTGCTGTTTCAAGTTCTGAGAGCGTTAATTCCGCTTGATTGAGTGCTATCTTTGCTTGATCCAGTGCAATTTCATCCTGCACTAAGTCGTTTTTCGACGTTTGGATTTGAGTTTCCGCTTGGATGATCTGTGTTAAGGAAGTTGTTATGGTTGTGTTTGAATTTGCTTCGGCAATTTTGACGTTGTCTTCTGCTTGCCGCCGTTGACTGTCAAGCGATTCTTTTTTGAGTATAATGTTGAGTTCAGCCTGCCTAAACTGCGCTTGCGACGCATCGACATCCGCTTTAGCCTGTATCTTTTGCTCTACATACTGCTCCGGATCGATTTCCAGCAACACCTGCCCTGCCTCAACATAATCACCCTCATCAACATACAGGGTAATAATCTCACCTTCGACGTTTGACTTAATCTCAACGTCGACAAGGGGTTCGAGGTTTCCCGTCGCGCTAATTCGCATCTGAAAATCCCCATGTTTGACGACTTCAACTTTTTGCTCGGGTTCAGGGGATTTTTCCCTACGTGCCTTAATCCATCCACACGCGCCGATAGATAGCCCAAAAACCAGAATTGTAACGATGCTAATGGTGACTTTCTTCATGATTTGACGACTCCTTATGCATCATTTCATTCATAATAATGCCTTACGCTGCGTACTGTTGACATTTGATAGGGTAACCCAATCTTGATGCGCATTTGGGTGATTTGGCAAAACCGGCTCGGTTTATGGTAGTTACACTGATAATGACTCAGTTTCCCGGATTCGTGCCGGTGAAGTGTCAACAGAACCTAGTCTCCATGAAAACTGCGCTCACTCAGACCGAATCGCCTCTACAGGCGTGAGTTTTGCAGCTTTGTTTGCAGGATACAAGCCGAAAAAAATACCAACTCCTATTGACACACTCAAGGCAACGACCATGGCTCCGATTGAGATCACTGAGGGCCAATCACTCCCAGGCCACACATATTTCGTGATGAGCAAAGCTGTACCCTGTCCCATAAATACGCCGACAATCGCTCCCAGCACTCCTCCGGTTATGCTGAGCACAGCCGCTTCGATGAGAAACTGGGTCAAAATATTGCGCCGCTTTGCGCCGATAGCTTTTCGTAAACCGATTTCCCTTGTGCGCTCAGTGACGGAGACAAGCATGATATTCATGATACCAATCCCCGCAACAAAGAGCGCAATCCCTGCAACGCCTCCCATCACGAATTTCATCGTTCTCCCGATTTTTACGGCGGTTGCAAGCTCATCCTTTGCCGTCCAGTATTGATATTCTTCTCCCGAACCGTGGTGTATTCTCCCTAATATTCTCTTTGATTCTTCCTTCGCTGTCTCGACCATATTCAGGCTTGCCGCTTCAACGCGGATGCGCTCTATATGCTTCTTACCCTTAAAACGCTGTTGCAATGTCGTGATTGGAATAATGAAGCGGTCATCCCAACCTTGCGTATCCATTGCATCGCCTTTTTCTTCCATCACGCCAACGACGGTTAAACGTACATCGAAACGACGGCCCCAACTTGATGACCGTGTCGCCTTAATCTCTTTGCCGATGGGAACATCCCCATCAAAGAGTTCTTCGTAAATCTTTGAACCGATGAGAGCAACGGTTCGGGCAGATTTGACATCTTCCTCAGATAAAAAGCGGCCCATCTGAACATACCAGTTGTGCAATCTGTCGTATCCATCTGTGGTTGCGGTTAGCCGGGATGGCTTGCTTCTACCCTTGTAATTCACATTCCAACTTCCATAATCATCCTCAGGAACGACATGAAAAACACCTATGGCATTTTCAAGGATAGCGTGTGCATCAGAGGTTTCTAGATGTTCTACACGGTTCTTCCGCCAACGCCCACGCCTCACCGTCTGACCAGCCGCCCGGGTCAAGGTGCCTGATTGTCGATGCCATTCGTCGCGGTAGATCTCAATGACGTTTAGTCCACCAGTGCGCTCAATCTCTCTTAAAACCATTACACGTGAACCATCACCTATCGAAACCATGCTGACAACGCCACCCACGCCGATGACGATTCCCAAGATTGTCAGACTTGAGCGAAGTGGGTGCCGACGTAAGCTCGCAATGCCGAGTGCGATATATTCGATGAGATACATATCTGTACTCCTCCGGAGCGGATTGAATATTGACTATTGGCATGAATGCTTTCCAATTTCACGCCTTACTCTGTTCTCAACGCTTCAATGGGTGAAAGCCGCGCGGCTTTAACAGCAGGGTAAAGTCCAAAGAAGACACCGATTGCCGCAGAAAAGGCTACGGAGATAACCATCCATTGCACAGAGATGAAAGAGGGCCAATAATCTATAATCTTCACGATCTTCATTGCAATCTGCGCCATGCCGTATCCCGAAGCAACGCCTAATCCGATACCTAGCAGCCCACCGACACTACACATCACAACCGATTCCACCAGAAATTGAAATAGGATATCCTTGCGCTTAGCGCCAAGCGCCTTTCGCAGACCGATTTCTCGCGTGCGTTCGGTGACTGATACCAACATGATGTTCATGATGCCGATGCCGCCGACAAGGAGTGAAACTCCAGCGATGATACCGAGCACTATTTTAATTGTGTGGCTAATTGTAAACAGTTGCTCCATACCCTCCCTCATCTCCCACAGGTTAAAGAAATTGTCCTGGTTTCGGTGCTGCTTTCTCACTATGGCTTTAACCTCTGCTTTGGCTTTCTCAAGCAGATCAAGGTTTTTCGCTTGAACTGTGATCATTCGGACACGATCGTTGCCCGTAAAGCGCTCCTGCACCGTTGTCAACGGTAGAAGCACGCGATCATCCAGATTCCATCCAAAACGAAGGCTTGTCCCGCGCGGCGCCATCACGCCCACAACGGTGAACCGTTCTGTACTTTTTGCCTGCCTGCGTTGTTCTCGGCGCCAACTGTTTTGGGATTCACGCGCAATCTTAATTTCCTTGCCAATCGGATTCTGATTCCCGAACAGTTCATTTACTACCTCAGATCCGAGAATACAGACTTTACTCCGATTGTCGACATCCTCTTCCGAAATAAAACGTCCGCGTTGTAGTTCCCAATTCATCCCAATTTGGTAAAAGGGAGTGATGCCTTCGTACCCCGTGCGTTTTTCCGCGCCGCCCTCGGCTTGCACCAAAACACCTCGCCAGACCGGTAAGCGCGGTATGACTCCCTCGACAGAAGGACATCCGGCTTCAATCGCTAGCACATCATCATAGTCAAAATACTCATTGCTGCGGTTGGGTATCCAACGGTCGCCCTTGCGGAGGTGATTACTGCGATACAAGGTAAATTGATTGGCGCCTCCAAGCTTCTGAGCATCCTGAAGCACAATTTGTTTCGCTCCATCCCCAATAGCGATCATCGCTAGCACAGAGGCAACGCCAATGATGATTCCTAGCATGGTCAAGAGGGAGCGCAGGTTGTTTGCGCGAATCGCTGCAAACCCAACCGAAATTCCTTCGCCGATTCTCAATTTTGTCTCTCCTTAAACCCGGTTATTCTTTGTATAGCATCTACGTTTGGACGATGCCAGGCGAAATTGGTTTATTCGTTTATGCGATAGAATTTTCCCTTGACAACCCTTAGCCAGTATTGATAATATTATGAGACTTCGGAATTTCCTGTGGCTAGAGTTCCAAACCTAATCAACTGCGAGGCCGATCAAAATGTCAGTGATTTATCTTGAGGATATAGAGGATATTGTCGGTAACAAGTATTTAGCCGTCAATGTAGCGGCACGACGCGCGCGTCAGCTCAATGAAAAAGGGCTTCCCATTCTAAAATTTGATGTCCGCAAACCGGCGTCGGTCGCTTTAAGAGCGCTAGTTGAGGGAGAGATTGACTATCAGCAAGTCGATCAGTTCAAAGATACAGTGGAAGAGTTTTCAATTTTCGGTCCCGTTGCCGATGAACAGGATGAAGATTCGAAAATCTTCGAACAAACCATTTCAAATGAGACGCATGATGAGAGTACGGATGCCGTTGATGAATCCGAAGAAGGGTTGTAGAACGGTGAATGCATGAATTAAACACCATTTACCCAGGGCATCCTAGTTTAGTTGTTCATCTTAGAGGTTCGATTTCCGCCATAGTTGTCCTGATTGTTGGGGCATACAATTGCGTGAATGCAGAAAAGCCATTAGCGATTTTTACTTGTCCTTCCAAACATTGAACACGTGGTGTAAGTGCCTTCTAAAGTTGTCCCCAACCCTCTGTTCCACTGAAGCGGTGTGTCTATAGAACATGAGAGGCTTAAGTCTTCTGCTCTCGCCTCATTGCGGTTCAGTTTTCGTTCGATTTACGGCGCGGTATGTGACGTTTGATATTAACTGGATATCACTTCACCCCCGCTCGTCGCTGCCACCACCCACCGGCGTAGGTAGAGCATTCACTCCATTGCCATCCGTCTTTTGATCAGGCGGCTTCAGCGCAAGGACTAACCGTGCCAGAACCCCAACTAGTTCCTTTCCCTCATCACCAATAGCGTTCTGCTCAAGTGTTCTTAGCGCAAGCGTTACTTGTTCCAGTACCATCACAAGGAGTTGAGGCGCTGACAGACTCACGGGCATGAGTTCCTCAACCGCCGATAGCTCGCGCGACTATCCAACGTCTGAGTCAACGATTTCGTCAGGAACTGAAAAATCTTCGCCTCTTCCAGAATCAACTGCCAAGCGACAGTGAAAGTAGAGAACCGCCGTGTATAACTGCGAACGTAAACCCCCGATGCACGTATACGATAAAATACGAAACGCGCAAAACCAACTCGTCACGGATGGCTCTTCTAAGCGATCCCAAATGATATTCGGTTTCATCAAGGTTGCCACCTTTGTAAATTTCTAGTGTACTGTGTTTTCTCTTGTCATTTAATGACTGATTTGCTATAATACTTTCCATATTATGCGGCGTTTCTTGAAAGATTGCTGTTACGTAATTGCAGCGAGATGTGCGATCCAATGTATTGTCCCACTCCCCCGCCGGCTTGCGTTATCCCTTGGGTCTGCTTTGGCAAGCGCCGTTTTCTGGTTCTCGCGTTGCGAAAGGAACCGTACCTATAGACATCTTGTGTCGCGCCTAGAACTTGATGGCCCACTTGTTGTCCAAAGGCTCGCCCGACGTTGCTTTCAAAACATGGGGAAAAACGTGATGGAATTTATTCAGCTTCCTTACATGTCCCCCCAAAAGATTCATCAGATTGTTACCTTCGAAGGTAAAACACATATCGATCAAGCGCTCGATCGGGGTAACGGGGCAATTATCTTGACAGGGCACTTTGGCAATTGGGAACTGCTCGCAGCTAGCATTGTCGCGAATGGATATCCGTTGAGTTCCATCGCTCGCCAGTTACGATCCAAGCGTCTAGACACGCTTATTTGTGCTTATCGTGAAAAGTCGGGCTATTCAAGCATCGACCGGGCTAATGCTGTTCGCCCAGCGTTACGCTGCTTGAAGCGAAATGAGCTGCTTGGCATTGTGGCAGATGTCGATACCCGTACAGATGGCGTTTTTGTTGATTTTCTGGGGCGTCCGGCCTATACTCCCTATAGTCCCGTGGCTATCGCACTCAAAACGGGTGCTGCGATTTTGCCAACCTTTATTGTTCGTCAACCAGATGATTCGCACCGCACCATTGTGGAACCGCCGTTAGTTCTGCAACGAATCGGAGACCGAGAGCGTGATTACGTCTTCAATACCCAAAAGTTTACAAATGTGATCGAATCTTATGTTCGACGTTATCCGGAACAATGGATCTGGATGCATGAACGTTGGAGAACACAACCCCAAATAAGATCTGATGATTAATTCTTTTCAAATGACATGGTTACGGCTCCCCTTAATCTTTTATATAATTTTTCACGCTGTCGGTTGTGATAGAGGAGAAGAGGAACTAACACAGCCCGTCGAAGAAATTCCTGAACAAATATTACAACAGTTTTCAACTAAGCATACAGAATCCGGTGTGACAAAATGGACATTGATTGCTGATTCGGGAGAGTTCATGGAAGCGGTTGTGTACGTTCAGAACCCAACAATTCAACTATTTAAGGACGGTCAAATTACAATCACGGTGACGGGCAATCGCGGCGAGATTATTCAGTCAAATAATAATCTCAAAGTCTTTGATGATGTTGTTGGAATTAGCCAAAATGGGGTGTTGTATACCGACGAACTTCATTGGCAGAACCGGAATGGCAGATTATATGCGCCGAACGAATCGGAGATTGTGCGCGGTGGTTCCACAATGGTTGGTCGAGAGCTGGAAAGCAGTCCATCGCTTGAAGTTGTGACGATGAAACATGTTCAATTCGAATTTTACGCTAGAGATGAGAAGATAGATGCACCTGAATCAGTTGAAGGAAATGAAGTCCCGCACAGCAAAGGACACACAGATGCAGGAATACGCTGACTCGATGCAGGTTGTTCGTCTGTTTCGATGTAGCTCCGCAGCCTCAAAATCGTCACTAATAAGCTTAATGTGTTCATTGTGCCTAGCCTTGATACCTTTTTCCACTGATGCCGCTGTTGAAAGAACCCTCGCGCCACAGCCAGTCACAGTGAGTCAAGGTAGCGCGGATGAAGATGAGAATTTCATCATTTGTGAGCATGCAGATCAGTTCGACCAAGATGAAAAAACAGGTGTTACAGTCCTGACGGGCAATGTTAGACTGAAGATGTCCAACGGATTTCTGAACGCAGACAAAATCACCGTTTATAGAAATGTCGAGACGGATGAATTAACTGAGACCATAGCT
The DNA here is from genome assembly GCA_965198175.1 of Candidatus Poribacteria bacterium. Classification (GTDB taxonomy): domain Bacteria; phylum Poribacteria; class WGA-4E; order WGA-4E; family PCPOR2b; genus JAPPKS01. The sequence continues at coordinate 2,105,840 of OZ240245.1, read as the reverse complement.
GAAGGCAATGTTGAAATGCAGGAAGGTCAGGCTATAGCCTCTAGCGATCGCGCCGTTTTGAATCACATAGACGACATTGTGAATCTTCACGATAACGTTGTCGTCATCCAAAATGAAGATCGAATGGAGGCAGCACATACAATCTTTAATCGACGGGCAGGGGTGCAAACAGCAGAGGGGAAGCCGGTAAAAATTACACGCCCCGATGGCTTCCTGAATGGGAATAAAGTGGAGATTTTTAAGAACCTTGAGACAGATAAAATCATCAAAATCATTGCTCAAGAACAAGTTGAGATGCGGGACGATGATATTTTCGCAACGAGCGATTACGCTGTTGTAAATCAGGTTGAAGATACTGTAGATCTCCACGATAACGTTGTCGTTATACAGGAGGAGGACCGATTGGAAGCAAAATCTTTTGCGTATAATCGGCGGACCGGCAAGCGTGTCGGCAAGGGAGGCGTTAGATTTCGGGTTCGAATTAACCAGAAAAAAGAGGATGAACAAGAATCAAACAATGCGAAGTAATGCGTTAAGGCAGCGAAGGCGTGCCGATTAAACTTAAAACCCACGGACTTGTTAAGAGATATTCAAGACGCGGTCCCATTGTTGTCAATCAAGTGAGTATAGAAGTAGCAACGGGCGAAATTGTTGGGTTGCTTGGTCCAAATGGGGCTGGAAAATCGACCACATTCTATATGGTCGTAGGGTTAATCCGTCCAAACGCTGGACGAATTACTTTCGGTGAACAGGACATCACCTATGTACCGATGTACAAGCGCGCACGACTTGGGATTGGATATCTCTCGCAAGAGACTTCAATCTTTCGCAAGTTGACAGTTGAACAGAACATCACAGCGGTTCTCGAAGCACTTGATATTCGCAGAGTTGAGCGTAAGCAGCGGTGCAAACAACTCATGGAAGAACTCGGAATCTCCGAGTTGGCGAAACGAAAAGCATACACCCTTTCAGGTGGCGAATGCCGGCGAGCTGAAATCGCAAGGGCGCTCGCAGCCTCCCCATCTTTTATTTTGTTGGATGAACCATTTTCCGGAATCGATCCAATTGCGGTTCAAGATATTAAAGAATTGATCACACACCTGCGCGATCGGAATATCGGGGTGTTAATAACCGATCACAATGCAGCTGAAACACTAGGGATTGTCGATCTCGCCTACTTGATAACTGGCGGAAGGATTACACTCAGTGGTGCCCCTGACACATTGCTTCAAAGTGAAATTGCCCGAGAACGTTACTTTGGTCATAGTTTTGAGTTAAAAAGATGAAATCCGTGTGACCGGTGATTTGAGGAACCATGCGATGAACATTGGACTCAAACAGATGCCGAGCCAGCAACTTCAGCAGCGGCTCATCATGACGCCAAAGTTGCAACAAGCAATCAAAGTGCTTCTAATGTCACGGATGGACCTCACGCAACATCTGAATCAACAGTTGCAGCAAAATCCCCTTTTGGACGAAGCTGTGGCTGAAGATTTAGATATCGAAACATCAAGCGGCACAGATGAATTAGATCCGGATACCGAATGGAATGAACCCGAGGAGAGTTTGGACCGTGCGGATAAAGAACCAGATATCGATTGGGAAAGTTGTTTTGATGACACGATCAGCATTAGCGAGAGAGACACCCTTGAGTATTGGGCTGACGGCAATGCGCCGCAAGCGGATATCGCTCAACTTCAAACATTGCAAGAGTTTTTAATGGTACAAGTGAACGTTGTGCCTTTTTCAGATATAGAGCGAAGAATCGGCGAACAGATTATTGGTAATCTTGATGATAACGGTCAGTTGAATGTCAGCCCCCGATTTAGTGTTGGTTTGGACCTCCAACGTGATTTAGACAGTGACAATCTCTCAGAGGAATTGCGGAGTGAATTTGAAAGCAATGAAATCTCATTGTCACGGAACGTTGCAATTTCTCCGAAAAGTAAAAACAGCACCGATGCAGCAGTGTGGCGGATAACCGATGAGGACAATAAACAGGTCTATACTGCCAGCGCGGATGAGGATAAGCTAAACATCTACAGCATTACTCTGGAAGAAATTGCAGAGGACATCGGATGTGAGATTGATTTTGTTGAAAATATACTTCGGTTCATTCAAAGGAATTTTGATCCAACCGGTATCGCTTATCGAACCATTCCGGAGACGCTGCTTGTTCAGATGGAAGCCGTTCAGATTGACCAGCCTCTTATTCGAGAGATTGTCAAACACCACTTTGATGATTTGATGAACAACCTTATACCGCGGATTGCCAAGAATTTAAATGTGGGGATTGATGCGGTTTTAGAAGCAAAGGAATTAATCGGAACGCTAGACCCTTATCCAGGTCGACACTTTTCAGATCGGTCAGATCCAAAACGATTCAACGATAGAAAGCGATTCGCTGGTTCGATTGTACCTGATATTATCGTTGAAAAAGGCGATGGCGGATATCGATTTATTACAAACGATGACGGTATGCCTCGACTGCGTTTGAATTCACTCTACGTCAATATGATGCGTAACGGAGATTCAGCACTAGACAAGAACGCCAAACAGTGGTTAGAAAATTACAAAAACCAAGCCGTCGATTTGTTGAAAAGTATTGACCAGCGACGTCGAACCATAAAGAGAGTGACGGAGGCGATATTTGAAGTACAGTCGGATTTTTTCGAGCAAGGGGTCACATCGCTTAAACCCCTAGTGCTGAAGCAGATTGCCGATATGGCTGGTGTCCACGAGTCCACAGTCAGTCGGGTTACAACGAACAAATACGTTGAAACCCCGCAGGGCATCTACAAGTTGAAGTTTTTCTTTAGCAGTGAACTCCCTACCGATTGCGGAGACAATATAGCTGTCACTTCTGTCAAAGAGAAAATCAGAGAGATGATTGAGAAGGAAGATGTAGCTAAACCGCTGAGCGATCAGATGGTTTCTAACATTCTGAAAGTCCAGGGGATTCACGCTGCCAGACGAACTGTTGCAAAATACCGAGAGGAACTCGGTATGCTTTCTTCCAATAAGCGGAAGCGGAAATGGTAATTGATAATCAGTGAGTCAAGAGAAGAGGGGGGTTGACATGCAAATGCATATCACCGCGCGTCATGTTGAGATTACAGATGATATTCGAAGTTATGTTGAAAAACGCGTGAAGAAAATTGAAGCCATTTTTAGCCGTATCATTGATTTACAGTTAGTCATTGAACGGGAAAAAAATCGTTATTTTACTGAAATCGTTCTCGCAACGGCAAAGGCAACGTTCCATGCTCAAGGAGAAACCCATGATATTTTCTCTTGTCTTGATGCTGTTATGGACAAAATAGAGCGGCAGATTCGCCGTCACAAGGAAAGAACGAAGGATTGGCGCCATCGCACATCGCGGGATCGTGCTGTAGAGCAATTAAACAACACGGCTGCACGCGAAGATATCAGTGAATCACCAAGTGTTCCTTCTCAGATTTTTAGGGTCCCAGAGAGATTTGCGTCTAAGCCGATGACTGTGGAAGAAGCTGTGATGCAATTGTACACCTCTGATGAGTCACTTCTGCTTTTCTTAAATGCCGAAACAAACCAGATAAACCTGGTGTATGAACAAGAGAACAGAGGGTACGGCTGGGTTGAACCGCAGTTCACGTAGGAGGCGCTTGCTACCAGGCAGACTGAAGGAGGTTCATCATGCCAAATACGATGACCGTTCGTAAACTGATTCAATATGCGGGTTACGAACTACAACTTGAAGTTGCTGCCGGGTCTGATGGGCTAGATCGATTAATCGAAACCGCAGAATCAAATCGGCCCGGTCTGGCTCTCTGCGGGCATTATCAGCATTTTGGCTACAATCGCGTCCAAATCTTTGGGCACGGTGAAATATCATATGTGGAAAGCATAAGTCCATCCGTGCGCTCTAATGTCTTAGAAAAATTGTCCTCATATCCGATTCCTTGTGTCGTTGTAACAAGCGGCTCTCCTGTGCATCCAGAACTTGCGGCCATCGGCAATCAAAATAAAATCCCAATTTTAACGACCCGCCTGTCCTCCTCTGCCTTTACCACACGATTACTGCTTTTCCTCGAAGATGAGTTTGGACCTGCTGAATATGTCCATGGGAATTTGGTTGATGTCTTTGGCGTTGGCGTCCTAATTCTAGGGAAAAGTGGAATCGGCAAAAGCGAGTGTACTCTTGAACTTTTGCAAAGAGGTCACCGATTGATTGCCGATGATAGTGTTTTGTTGAAACGGGTTTCAGGACATCGTGTTTTTGGAATACGGATGCAACCGCTCAGGCACTACATGGAAGTTCGCGGTCTGGGAATCATTGACGTTATCACGCTGTTTGGGGTGACGGCTGTGGGCAATCGCAAGCAGGTTGAGCTTGTCGTAACCCTTGAACTCTGGGATGAAAACAAAAAATACAATCGAACTGGACTTGATGAAGACTTTTACCGTCTGCACAACGAGAATATCCCTCATACAGTCATTCCTGTCGGTCCTGGGAGAAATCTTTCAAATCTGGTTGAAGTTGCCGCTATGAATCTCTGGGGCAAAAAATTAGGCTTACATGCCGAAAAGGATTTGAATCAGGCGATTACTGAAATGACGCATACCGAACATGAAGAAATCGTCCTTAATGAGTGGCAACATGAAGCACTTCATCAGGGGATTATCCATCCAACAGGGACAGAAACCGGTTGAGACAGCTATGAGTTTGATGGTAGTAGATTGCTTCCACGTTCAATCCTGTCGTAACGCGACAGGGGTTTGAATTGAAAGTGGTTTTGCTTGTACTAGCCAGCAGTCTCAACCAACTCTGAGTTCACTCACAGATTCGTGGTTAGGTAGCACTTATGCTTGAAGAAGTAGTGACAGTCTGCAATTCACTCGGGTTGCACCTACGAGCGGCAGGGATGTTTGCTCAAGTCGCTAATCGGTATGTTTCAGGTATATATGTTAAGAAAGGCTCCATGAAGGTAAATGCCAAAAGCACCATGGGAGTCATGATGTTAGCGGCAGGCAAAGGCACACAGCTTACACTCATCGTGGATGGTGCTGATGAAGCAGAAGCAATTGAAGCGTTGATAGCATTAGTCGAAAGCGGATTCAACGAAGTATGATTATCCCTATATTTCATCCTTCCGGATTATGTAATGCGTGATGCACAACCCCTGACAATCTGCGACTAACGAGTCTGCCAATCGTCTACGAATTCACGTGTTACGACATATGCTGACCAACCTATTCCTACCAACAGTGTGTCAAGATTTGTCGCACATATGATCGTGACGTTCAGCACGGGTGGGTCCCATCTTGAATTAGACACGAGGCGGAGGCAAATCTGTGTATACTAGCGGGCAGGAATCCTAAGTCCCTGAAAGGGCAGACATTTGCAAAGAGGTTACTGATCCACCTCAACGGGTTTGTTGAAAAACAAGAGGACTGTTGTATTGTTCACTGTTTTTGGTTTAATCTAATTACCGAAGGCAACACAATAGTCGAAGCATAAGAAACGATTGTTTGATGCATTATTTGTTCCAACACACGAATCCGCATTCGTCAGACTTCTTTGATTGTATACCAAGGAAAAAAGGGCAAATTTATGACAGATATTCCCAGGACTTACTCACCACATGAAATCGAGAAGAAATGGTACACATTCTGGTTGGAGAAAGGTTACTTTCACGCGGCAGAAAAATCGGACCAACCGCCCTTTTCAATCGTCATCCCGCCGCCAAACATCACCGGCAATTTGCACATCGGCCACACGCTGAATAATTCATTGCAGGATGTGCTCATCCGCTGGCGAAAATTGCAAGGTTGCAACACGCTGTGGATGCCGGGCGTGGACCACGCGGGCATCGGTACAGAGATTATCATGGAGCGAAAACTTGCCGATAGGGGCACAAATCGTGATGAACTAGGACGAGAGAAGTTTATCGAACGGATGTGGAACTGGAAGGCGGCAACGCACGCGACAATCAGAGAGCAACTTGAACTGCTTGGCTGTTCCTGCGATTGGGAGCGAGAACGGTTCACACTGGACGAAGGCCTCTCAAGAGCTGTCCGCACTGCGTTTGTAAAGCTGTATAACAATGGACTCATCTATCTCAGTACAAATCTCACCAACTGGTGCCCGAATTGCCGTACAGGAATCTCCGACTTGGAGGTCAACCCTGTAGAAATCAACGGGCATCTCTATCATATCAGATATCCAATCGAAGGGTCGAACGAATTTCTGGAAATCGCAACTACCCGCCCGGAAACGATGTTCGGTGATACAGCGGTAGCCGTGCACCCAGAAGACGAGCGGTATCAGCATCTCATTGGCAAGATTGCGATACTCCCAATTCTTGGGCGTAAACTGCCGGTCATCGGTGATGATTACGTGGACCGTGAATTCGGCGTCGGTGCGTTAAAAGTCACACCGGCACACGACCCGAACGACTATGAAATTGGGCATCGCCACAACCTGAAACAGATAAACATATTCAATCCTGATGGCACATTAAACGAAAATGTTGGACAAGCATACGACGGCATAGATCGGTTTGCCTGTCGAAAACAACTTGTCGAGGATTTGCGCGAACGTGATTACCTGATAAAGATTCTACCACATCGTCATGCCGTAGGGCATCATGAACGGTGCAATCAAATCATTGAGCCGTACATTGCGCCACAGTGGTATCTGAACGTCAAACCGATGGCAGAACGCGCAATCGAGGCAGTGCGGAACGGCGAAATTGTCTTTCGCCCAAAACGTGAAGAAAAACGCTTCTTTCAGTGGATGGAAAACATCGAGCCGTGGCCGATTTCACGGCAGCGTTGGTGGGGACATCTCTTGCCAATGTGGCATTGTCACGATTGCGGTGAGATTACAGTAGCCGTTGATATCCCGGACTGTTGCTCTCATTGTGATTCGGAGAACCTCAGTCAGAGCGAGGAAGTGCTCGACACTTGGTTCAGTTCCGCACTCTGGCCGTTTTCCACGATGGGGTGGCCGGATGAAACCGCCCTTTTGGAGACATTTTACCCGACTGCTGTGTTGGTTACGGCATGGGATATTCTCTTCTTCTGGGTTGCACGCATGACGATGTTTGGCCTACAGTTTCTGGATGAAGTGCCGTTTCGCCACGTCTACATTCACGCATTAGTCGCCGATGAACATGGACAAAAACAGAGTAAATCCAAGGGCAACGCCATTGATCCGGTGCCAACGATACGGGAATACGGTGCTGATGGTTTTCGGTTCGCGCTCATTTTTTCGAACGCGCCCAATCCTTACATCGCCTTAGGGCAATCTCAGATTGAAGCGGGAAGACGGTTCGCAAACAAGATTTGGAATGCTTCCCGATTTCTGCTGATGAATCTTGATGGCTTTGATAGTTCCGTGCCCATTGGCGACAATTTGCCCCTTTGCGATCGATGGATTCGTAGCCGTTTCAACCATACCGTAAACGATGTCACGGCCGCCTTCGAAGAATACCGTTTCAGTGATGCGGCACACGCGCTGTATGGATTTCTGTGGCACGAATTCTGTGATTGGTATATTGAAATAATCAAGCAGCGGTTGTATTACACAGACGATCCCGAGGCGAAACACACGGCACAAACTGCCGCTGCCCAAATCCTCGAAGGCACGATGCGCTTGCTCCACCCGATGATGCCGTTCATCACCGAAGAGATTTGGCAGCAGCTTCCCCATCGAGGTGAGAGCATCGTTGTGGCGACTTGGCCAGAATCCGTTTTAGCGTTGGATGATCTCAAATCGGAAAATGCCATGAAAACCATCATGAGTGTTATTGACAGTATTCGCAGCATCCGCGGTGAGATGAACGTTCCGCCATCCAGCGAAATCGAGGTACTGATTCAAGCCCCGGACGCCGAAATTCGTGAACTTCTAGCCAATCACCTGGAAGAATATCTACCGGCATTCACACATTTCTCAAGAATCTTTGCCGCCGAACATCAAAAGAAACCTGATGCCGCAGCGGCAGCAGTAATCGGCGATATAGTGATTTATATTCCGCTTGTGGGACTCATCGACATCAAGAAAGAAAAAGCACGTTTACAAAAACGGCTCGACAAAGTGATTAAGGATTTAGATAGCACGCAGAAAACCCTCAACAATCCGGATTTCATTGACCGAGCACCAGAGGCGGTTGTCGAACAGAAACGTTTCCGATTTGGAGCGCTCGAATCAGAGAAGGAGAAGTTGACGACAAATCTGGAGATGTTGGGGTGAAACATGAATGGCACCTTGGTGGAACCCGGATGAAATAATTGAGAGAGGCGATTTAGAAACCGTCGTCAACTTAGCTAGATTTTCCTCACACCGACGGATATCTCTGCTATGATCGGGAACGCTTTTTCAGCGGACTGAATCGAGGATGCCGACTCAACTTTTTCAGTAGGGTGTCAACTTCCTCGCCGTAGGTATTGAAAGGATTCTTCATTTCAAACGGCTCTTCATGAGTAAAATATATTTGATGCCAATCGACAATGCATGGCAAGCGATTTTGGAACAGATAACGCATCACCTGCGTTCGTGCTTTTGCTCTTGTGTCCTCAGGGGCATTCTGAATTGCCACATCAAGTTGTTGATCGTTTGTTACCCTCCTAGTATGACCTTGATTCTCCAATTCGTAATAGAGTCCCTTTTCCGGATGCATGTTGTGATACTGAAGATCGAGACTCTCAAGCCACGGATCATCCCAATCCAACCCTTCCTCCTCCATGAAAGTCTCAAGCAGCCATTTTTTTGCAACCCAATCAACTCGATCCGTCAAACGCTCCCAATCTGTTTCTAAGTCGTCTAGGACAGATTCCCATTGGGTCAAAATCCAATCAGTATCTTCGTCCCGCCCCTTTAGGAGTTTCTGCGCCAGATTAAGGTACTCTCGCTGAAGATCAATCGCAGAGATAGTAGCCCCTGTATCTAGCTCGACAATCCACTGAAATGTTTGATCGCGCGAAATCTCTTTGATGGCTTGAACTGGATTAAGCAAACTCAAATCGCGGGGGCGATGTCCCTCCTCAATCAGATCTAGGATTAGAGAGGTTGTGCCAACTTTCAAGGCAGTTACGTATTCAGACATATTGGAATCACCAACAAGTAGATGGAGACGTCGGTATTTTGTATGGTCCCCTAGGGGTTCATCGCGAGTATTGATAATCGCCCGGCTAAATTGGATCCACTCATAGATTTCTGTGACAATGTGATCTGCGCGTTGAGAAATTTGGAAACCTACAAAGTCGTCACGACGGCAATGGGCATCTCCAAACTCGAGAACCTCTTCGTGTCCACCCACTCGACCTGCTCCCGCATAAATTTGACGTGTGACAAAAAAGGGCATCAACGTCGGAATAACGACTTTGTAGAAAGGGATATCCCGCCGGAGTTGATAATTTTCATGGCAGCCGAAAGTCGCCCCTGTCAGGTGATCCACGTTATTCTTGAAGAAAGAAACTTTTTCGCCTAACCCAATTTCGTTTAGAACCGCAGCAATCAGTCGTTCGATGGATTTATCGTAGGCGATAAGATCAAAGAGCTTCACGCATTCAGGAGTCGCATATTCCAAATGGCCCATATCAATATAAAGCCGTCCTCCATTGAACAGAAAGCCTCCATTGCCCGGAGGTTCGCCCCAATCCCGATAGTGCATATCAGAGATACCGAGTTTTAATTCGTGGAAAACATAATCTCTGACCCGTGCAGCGACTCCCTCAGGTGTGCCAAAAGATTGATCGACATTCGCCAAACATCCATATTCCGTTTCAATGCCAAAGATACGTCTGCTCACAATTTTCCCTCATGGCAGCATTGCAGGTTAAAGCCAATCTGCAATAGCTGCATCAATCTCTTCCGCAGCAATCGAGCGAAACTTACTATTACTTCGACGGGATTCCTGTAAGACGCTTACATCAATCTGCCCTTCCTGCAACTCTTTTTTGAGCACTTTGTGCGCCCGCTCTCTGTCCATTTTTAATCCATCGGTATTCTTCTCTTCACAGCGATGGGCATCTTCCTCTGCCTGTCCCGAATTTTCCACTCCGACATGGTTTGTATTTTCAGCGTTCAGACTTGCATCCCGACCTACCGCCCATGCTTCTAGACCCAATCGCAGCGCGGAGGTTAACGAGAGGTCCGCGGAATCAGAGCCTGATAAGTAATTTTGCATCGCCGTTTCAACTTCCTCCGTACCGCCAATGACTTCTGCCCAGTGGCTTGACCGAGTTGTGCCATCGTAGTTCAGGGCAACGAATTGATTTTCTTGCCCATGACCACCCAGTTCAGCCAGCAACATTTTGATGATATAAGCGGATTCAAAGACAGCTTCAAAGGCTTGTTTGATTGCAGGCCCCAGCACAAAATTTGAGAGTCGGTGAAGAGTGACATCATCAACAGAGCTTTGGAAGCCTTGTACAGATGCAGTATCAGTTGCCAGCATACGCAAACGTTCGATGTCAGCAGTGTGTCCAATAGCAGATATCGCAAGACGGTTGTGCACTTCAAAGATTTTGCGCTGCCTGCGCCCAATTGTCAAAAGCAACATACCCTCATCGTATCCTAATCCAACGACAGGACTTCCCATGCGGAGTTGGTCTTCAATATAGTCACGCCGATTATTGATAGCTTCAATCCAGCGATATGGCTCATCTAACATGGTTTGTCCCAACGAATTGGCTATAGACTTGGCTTAATCGTTCAACCGAAAGATCTTGAATCCCTTCTTTTGCAATTGTTTTAACGGTTGGGAAAATTTCTGATTTTGGATTGTATCCGCTTGTCGCAGCATCATATTCCGAAGCAGCATCAAGGAGCCTTAAGATATTGATAGTTGCCTGTTGTTCATCCATATCAACAAGACGTGTATCTCCCCAGCGATTCACATGGTACAAAACGCCACGAATCCACACAGAACCAGAACCAGAAGTTGCAAAGTCAGCGCTTTCAAAGTGAGCGCCGAGCGCATCGTAAAAGAAGATTTGACCCCCATTTTCATCTTCACTCTGCAGATTATAGACGGCAAAGATTGGGATAACCCCTCCAATACCTTGCAACGCCATTGGCAAATTCTCACGAATCAGGCGGGATAGCATTCGAAGCTTACCTTCTATGCTCAACTCTTGAAGTTGACTGCGACGGAAATACTGGAACGAATGTTCTAGTACCCGCCCCATTTCATAAGCCACAGCAGGCGCACCTGAGATTGCTAAAACGGAATATTCATCGATCTGTAGGACTTTTTCTGCCCGATCATAAATGACCGCAGTGCCTGCCGTTGCGCGTCGATCGCCACCGATGATGACGCCATCCTTGTACCGAACAGCGATTACTGTTGTTCCCTCCGTCCACTCGGGGTGGTTCAAAGGTGTGTTGATGGAAGTTGAAGGCGGATCGATCTGAAATTGGTAGTCATGTGCCTTCAAGAGATTAAGAAAGTCGCCCTTGTATTCCATGGCTATTCACCCGTTCGCTGGCGATAACGCCTGGACTGATCTTTATCGACGCGCTTCATCCGCCGGAGCAACTCCTTTGTGTCTGGCTTATTGACATCTGGGCGTTTCGGCCCCTCATCTTCTCCATCACCATCACCACCTCCACCATCAAGCGGCTTTGTTGGCCTCCGGATCCGATCCCGGAAAAGGGTGAAATCATATGCTGTCATACTAATAACCTCCAGTAGGGGAACTGATGAATTCGACGACTCCGAAAGTCGTCTCATAAATCTCATGATTTGCGATTTCATTTAAACGTAGCAAGTCAGTTACTCGATAGCAACGAAGATATTTTCTTTGTTAAACATGTAACTTAATCCTCAGTGGATACAATTCCACGCGAGGAAAACGAAGAAGACATCCGTTATAAAGGTTTATACTAGCCACCTCTGCTCCCGTAGAAAGCCTCTTGGTAAGGCAGTGCACCTCATTTTACGCCTTATACAAGCCTCAAATTCTCCAGTAACGCTTCAACTGTCTGAGTCTTATTTAGAATACGATTATATTTCTCTGCAATTTCTGGACTAGCAAGTTCGTTCATGTTCACCGTGATGGGTCTCCCTTTTGTGTTGAACGTAATGCTATCCCATTGCACAGATTTGACTTGAGAACGAAATTTTTCCAGAGATTTACCTCGGAAATATGCGCGAGTGTCCGCCGGCGGATTCTGAATTGCTTCTTCGATTTGTTGATCGGTAACAACGCGCCGCATTAACCCTTGGGCTTCGAGTCCATAGTATAGTCCTGCGTCGAGATCGATGTTGTGATACTCCAGATCAAGGCTCTGTAACCATGCATCGTCCCATTTGAGGCCCTCTTCATCAATGAAGGTGTCCAGCAGCCACTTTTTGGCGACCCAGTCTAATTGGCTTCTCAGTTCCATCGGTTCTTTCTCAAGCGAATCCAGAACTGACTCCCATTCGACAAGCACCCAATCGGTCTCATCGTTTTGAACGTCGAGATGTTTTTGGGCTAAGGCAAGATATTCGCGCTGGAGATCAACCGCCGAAATTGCCTTGCCGTTATTTAACTTCAACAGCCATTCATACGTCTGATCACGCGAAATCTCTTTGATTGTGTGAATCGGCTGGTGAACGGCAAAATCAGTTGGGATGTGCTCCTGCTCGATCAGATCGATGACTAGAGCTGTCGTGCCAACCTTAAGCGCCGTTGCATACTCCGACATATTGGCATCGCCGACAATGCCGTGCAAGCGTCGATATTTTGTGGGGTCCGCATGCGGTTCGTCCCGCGTATTGACAATTGGGCGGTTGTGCATTGTATCAACGCTCGCTTCAACATGAAAAAAATCCGAGCGTTGTGCAAGTTGAAAAATGCCTGCCGAACTCATACCGGACTCAGTTTCGATTCCCACCTTTCCGGCGCCAGCAAAAATCTGCCTCGTAATCAAAAACGGCATAATACTTTCTTTGAGATATCCAAAAGCAATATCTCGCCGCATTAGGTAATTATCATGACAGCCGTAACTGTGTCCGTGAAAATCGGTGTTGTTTTTATAAAGAATAACTCGCTGGCCTAATGTTTGACTTCGTCTCACTGCACATCGTTGAAGTATCCGCTCGCCACCCTTGTCATGGGCAACCAACTGAAAAAAACTCCGGCATTCAGCCGTGGAGTATTCTGGGTGTGCATGATCGTTGTATAGACGGGCTCCGTTGGTCAGAATCAAATCGCTTTTGATTTCGACAGCAGACAAATTTCGCTGGCGGTCTGCTACCTGTTGTTCCCGCTCGTCAGGGTGTTCTTTCAATGTTTTCGCGCGAAAGCCACGTGCATCTAGGAGTGGATCTTCGCCACTATAATCCCACATCGGATGAAAATCATCGTGTCGATAACTCTTGATTAGTGCGATGGACTGTTGGACCGGATCAATGTTTTCCTCGCCTTCAATCGTAATTCCATATTCCGTTTCGATTCCCAAAAGTCTTTGCATAATTTCTTAGAAAGGCATAACCAGAGACTGCGCGCGGATGATATCAAATGCTGAGTTAGGCGAAACTTCCGATTTGACAGGGTCTTTTTCCGCTCCACACAGCAAAACCCTCTTCGGTCCCGATAGATTGGCGTCCTGTGCGGTTTTCCTCGCCTTTAACGGGGCAAGCAACTCGATACATCGGTGGCTAGAGATTTTCGGAATCCCTGCTGTGATAAGACTTATCCTTGAGCGCACCGAAGGGACAGAGTAACCTAGTAAAACCTCAATATCTAGATCGCGTTAGCCGCAGTAGATGTTCTACGCGTTGATTTTTCAGGGCGAATTTGGGTAACCTTAACAACGTTCTCAGGGTCATAGTCGAGCAGTTTCAGCCAATCTTCCACACTGTCTGTCGGTGGGAAAATATCATTTTCGTGGTATTCGGATGCAATTGCATCCAAGAGATCGTCTACACAGATGCCGACTCCATCGTTGGGCGCGATTTCGCTTCCTTCAATCTGTTCCCTGCTTTCAATTGCTCTTTTGATTGCGGATTCTTTCGCACGTTGAATAATAGAGGCAATAATCGCACCATTACAAAGATCGCCCCGATACAACGTATTACGACGACCGTTTCGCAAAGCAACTTCTAAGAACTTGTTACCTTCGCTTCGCCGAAACAGTTCGCTGCAGACCAAATCGATCAGGTAAGAAACAGCAACCTCTGGATCGCCGTTGTGGGTTTCTAGGACTTCTGGATCGACCGGCAAATCTGGCGTGAGATAGATGCGGGAGATTTCCTCTGCCCCTTCTTTATTTGGACGCCTGACTTTAATCTTTCGGTCAATTCGTCCAGGACGCAAAATTGCTGGATCGATGAGATCCGGACGGTTTGTTGCGAGAATAATCACGACATCTTGCAGCGACTCGAGCCCATCCATTTCAGCGCAAAACATCGGGACAACGGTGTTGGAAATGTTATGGGCGCGGAACGATCGGCGCGTTCCTAGGATGGATTCCGCTTCGTCAATGAACACAAACGGTAGGTAGCCCTCCTGTCGTTTTTCACGAGCAATCTGGAAGATTTCACGCACCTTGCGTTCCGATTCACCAAGCCACATATTTAAGATTTCTGGTCCCTTGATGTGGAGGAAGCACCCTCTGACATCGATTCCCGATTCTTTCCTCAATCGCTGCGTCAAATTGTAAGCGGTCGCTTTGCCAATGAGAGTCTTCCCACACCCAGGCGGCCCATATAGCAGAAAGCCTTTCGGGGGCGCATATTGGAAGCGATTAAAGAGATCTGGGTAGAGAATCGGAAGCTCAATGGTATCCTTAATCGTCTGGATGGTATCATCCAGCCCTCCCACCTTCGTCCAAGGCACCTGTGGCACCTCTTCGAGGAAGTAATCCTTTACTTCTTGAACTTCCAGTCGTTCAAGCGCAACTCTGAAGTTTGAATCAATACGAATCTCTTCGTTCGCTTTGAGTTTTGCATTCGCAAGATCCGTCGAACGCTCCAATACAACAGCTTGCAACCCATGTTCTTGCCCAACACGCAATCTGCCGTCAGGCATCAAATCAACAATCTTTCCAATCGGCCCAGACTGGTTATATCCTAGCTCGCCAACAATGACATACGCTTCGTTGAGTAATACACTGAAACCAATCTTGAGAGACGCCGGATCCATTTGTGGATGAAGGTTCGCGTAATATTCTGAACTGCCAACGATCACATGTGCAACATCTTTTTTCGGTAAGCCTAGCAACGTCCCAATTCGATTTGCGGGAGCTGTGAGTTTTTCAACGACCTCCTGCATCTCGATAATTGTCTGTCTCGCCTCTTGAAACGTCATTTCATCTTCCACGATAGCACGCCGCAGTTCATATAAAAGCGGGCGCATGCGGTCATCTTCAGGGGTTGCGTAGATAAGCTGGTCGACTAACATCAGAGAGCGAGGTATACCTGACGAATCCTCATCGTCCTCCCCAACCTCCTCTTCGAAGTCCTCATCATCAAATAATCGCAAGTGCTCCTCGGATATCCTCTCATGCTGGTTACTATTTTTCTTGTTGTGCATTAGACTTCTCCTTAGAACAGAATAATCAGCCGATCGAATTATTGCACCTATAACGTAGATTCTGTCTCCACTGATACAGAATAGCTCTGGCGCTCATCTCCGAAAGGTCGCTAAAGGTCGGGGCAAAATACGAAGTCAAACTCTAAACCGACAAGGGCATTTATAGTAGCATTAGGGGGTTTTAGGATATTCCAGGTTTGAGTTGAACCAATCGAACACCTTTCTTTGCTCGGGTCGGGTAAGTATCGGTTTTCCAGGGGCGGATTGGTTAGGAATCCGTTAAGTGACAATTTATCGACTCTGCTTCCTCAACTTGATAAACAGTTGTGGTATATTAGGATACGTGTATTCTATCACAACCCAAAAATAACATCAATGCAAAAACGTGTTGTTTATGCTAAAATCGCTTGCATGTAATCGCTTAAAATCCCACAATATTCTGTTATATATACCCTCAAGAAATGTTGTGGTTAGATTCACATTTGGGCAGAAAATGAGTCAAAGGCTCGATGTTGTACAACTTTTTTTGACCTCCGTCTTGCGAGAGGCTGACAATGTCCTTCAATAACGTCACTCATGAAACATGGTGATAATTCAATAATTCGCAGCCGTAATACGATTTCGAGATCTAACATTATACACAAATGAATTGTCTTAATCCCCCATTTTGGTTATAATCTCACTGGTCCCTAATTTTATCGTGGGGTTATTACATAATACAGTACAACTTCTAACCCATTCTGGAGCCAAAAAATGGAAACTACAAACGATCGGGGTCGAATCAAAGAGTTCCTTGAGGATGAACGTCCGCTGGAAAGGCTTTATAAGTATGGCCCGCATGTATTGAAGACTTCGGAAGTAATCGCACTTATCATTCGTAAAGGAGCAAGTAACACAACGGCGGTTCAGCTTGCTGAGCAGTTGCTAAAAAAGTACGAAGACAGCTTGAAGCGGATGGCGAATGATGAAGTGGCACATATTGCTGAAGGAATCAATGGTCTAGGAAAAATGAAAGCCGCTCAGATTATAGCTGCATTTGAACTGGGAAGACGCTTGGCTAAATATCTGGAAGAAAAACCGCAAATTTCCTCTCCCGCCGACGTTGCCCGAATTGTGATGCCATCTCTGCGAGATCTCAAGCAGGAAATATTGCACGTGCTCTGTCTCGATACGAAAAACAACGTGACCAATCAACGTCAGATTTTCGAAGGCAGCTTAAATGTAAACATCATTCACCCTCGTGAAGTGTTTCGCTTCGCAATTGAGGAGGCAGCCGCATCAATTATTCTTGTTCACAATCACCCCTCGGGCGATCCATCGCCAAGCAAAGAGGATATTCGAGCAACAAAACAGCTAATTGAAGCGGGGAATTGTATCCAGATTCCGGTGCTGGATCATGTAATCATCGGAGATGGGAGCTACATAAGCCTGAAGGAGGAAGGGTTAATCTGATACATGTAACGTGATGGGACGTGTGCTACGCCTTTGGTGCATCACTGTGCAAAAAACGAGCGTACAGCACGCGAAATGAAATTGCAATTTAACTCTGTACACCGTGTAAAATCACGTCCGGGGTCTCTTTTGAACCAGCGACACAATTTGCCGAATTCGAGTGAGATCAATTCGGTGGGCAATCAGAGTTGATTTGTCATCGGCGTCACGTTCAATTGTCCGACTTTCTATCCGGTCACAGCCCCTTTTGATGCTGAAGATACGAGCTGCGCGTATTTTGCCATGACACCACGGGTATAGCGCAAAGATGGTGGTGTCCAGTCGCTAAGCCGTGTTTCAATTTCTTCATATGAAATTTTGACATCAAGGCGACGGTTTGCCACATCAATAGAAACGACATCGCCCTCGCATAACACAGCAATTGGACCGCCGCGCGCAGCCTCGGGAGCAACGTGTCCAATCATGAGGCCGTGTGTCGCCCCTGAAAACCTGCCATCTGTTAAGAGTGCAACCGAATCAATTAGTCCAGCGCCAACTATCGCCGCAGTAACACCGAGCATCTCCCGCATTCCAGGACCGCCTGCAGGTCCTTCGTAGCGGATGACTATGACCTCTCCCGGATTGATTTCGCCCCCCTTAATTTTCGCGAAAGCAGCTTCCTCGCAGTCGAAAACACGCACAGGACCACTGTGGGTCATCCGTTCGTTGCCGGCAACTTTGAGTACACACCCTTCCGGTGCTAGATTTCCCTTGAGTATAACAAGTCCACCGGTCGGCTTAATAGGCTCTGATATGGGGCGCACAACTTCCTGCCCTTCGGCCTCGACCACTGTGGACGCCTCTTCGCGGATTGTTTTTCCTGTCACAGTCAATTCGTCCGCATGAAGGAGTCCGGCATCCAGCAGCCGTTTGGCGACAAGCGGGATACCTCCGGCGCGATGCAAATCTGCTGCGACAAAACGCCCTCCCGGCTGGAGATCTACATAGAGCGGGGTCCGCAGATTAATTTCCTGGAAATCATCGAGTGCCAATGGAATATTGGCTTCGTGCGCAATGGCAAGCAGATGAAGAACGCCATTGGTTGACCCGCCCGTTGTCGCAATTGAAGCAATCGCATTCTCAATCGAACGACGCGTGATGATTTGGCTAGGACGTCGATCGTGCGCTAACATCTGCATCACCAACCGACCTGCTTGAAACGCAACCTCATCTTTGTAAGAATCCACAGCGGGGACACTCCCGCTCCCCATCGGTGCCATGCCTAATATTTCGACAACTGTTGCCATGGTATTGGCGGTGTATTGCCCTCCGCATGCGCCAGGTCCAGGGCACCCTTTGCTAGTGAGATCATCGAGCTCTTCAATCGTTATCTTGCCAACTGCATAAGTACCAACCGCCTCGAAGACATCCTTGATGGTGACATCGTGACCCTGAAAACGCCCCGGCATAATTGAACCGCCATAAAGCATCAGCGACGGAATATCAAGACGCGCGAGCGCCATCAACGTTCCAGGAACCGTTTTGTCGCAACCCGAGAGGGCAACTACTGCGTCGAACATATTCCCTCGAGTGACGAGTTCAATCGAGTCCGCGATGATTTCACGACTGATGAGCGATGTTTTCATCCCCTCAGTGCCCATCGTAATCCCATCGGAAATACTGACGGTATTGAACTCAAGCGGTGTGCCACCGGCAGCGCGAATCCCTGCTTTCACCTTCGCCGCAAGCCGACGGAGGTGAAAGTTGCAAGGACCGATTTCAGTCCATGTATTAGCAACACCGATGAGCGGTCGGTCCAATTCCTCAAGAGATAGTCCGCCTTCATTAAACATGAGCATCGCTCGAGCCGCGGCACGATCTGGGCCATCGGTGATGGCGTAGCTTCGGGGTTTAAGCTTGTTTGCCATGCCTTTATATTCCTCCCATTATTGTCCGTTATTGTCGATCTGCCTTAACAAATTCCCAAAACTTTGTCCGCATTGCCAATGACTATTGGTGCTAGTTACTATTACTAGCACCAATGGTCATTAACGCCGGTTTCAATCCAATTTCTAGGTAGAGGAGTCTAATGCACACACTCCTTCCAGTGTGTTCGTATCTCTAGTGGAGTGAGACCGGAAGCCAACACGGCGTGTTGGGGGAGAATTTGAGTTAAAAACTCAACCCTCATGTGACTCGTATGAAGCTGGCGTGAGTACTATGAGATTCTGCACGCCTGGACATTAGTATTACGCGGCTCATTTCATACCGAGCAATTCGCCGACAACATGACCGTATTTCGCAATTAGCCCTGCGAACACTACGGACACCATAGACATCAGCTTGATCAGGATATTGAGCGACGGACCGGAGGTGTCCTTAAACGGATCGCCGACCGTATCGCCAACGACGGTTGCCTTGTGTGCTTCAGAACCCTTGCCGCCGTATTCGCCCTGTTCGATGTACTTTTTAGCGTTGTCCCAAGCACCACCGGCATTTGCCATCATCACTGCCAGCACGAATCCGGTTGTCAAACCGCCGGCAAGCAAGCCGAGAACACCTGCAACGTTGAAGACCAAGCCAACGACCACCGGGACGATGATAGCAATTAGTGATGGGAGGATCATCTCTCTTTGTGCGCCAACGGTTGAGATTGCCACACATCTGGCGTAATCTGGTTTTTCTTCGCGTTTCATAATACCAGGTCGTTCTTGAAATTGCCTGCGAACCTCCTGCACCATCGCGCCGGCGGCGCGACCGACAGCTTTCATCGTCAAGGCACAGAAAAAGAATGCCATCGCTGCGCCTATGAACAATCCAATCAGGACTTGAGGATTCATCAGGGTAGCGTCATAATAGGACATGAACTGGGATATAGACACCTTGGTCGTATCTACCATACCTACTCCGGAAATATCAAGCTGATGCTTGTCCGCAAAATGGATCAATCCATACCGAATCTCCTCAAGATAGGCGGCGAGCAGGGCGAGGGCAGTCAAAGCAGCAGAACCGATGGCGAATCCTTTACCGGTTGCCGCGGTTGTGTTGCCGAGGGAATCAAGTTGATCTGTACGCTGACGTACGCTCGGATCGAGTTCAGACATTTCCGCATTACCGCCCGCGTTATCTGCAATCGGCCCATACGCATCCGTCGCCAGCGTGATGCCGAGTGTTGCGAGCATACCGACAGCCGCAATTCCCACACCATAGAGTCCCATCAACGTATCTGTTGCCCCGCCCGGGAGATAGAAGCTGACGGCAACAGCCACGATTATCGTAATCACAGGGATGGCGGTTGACTGCATGCCAACAGCGATACCCTCAATGATAACGGTTGCCGGACCAGTCTGGGCTTGCTCTACGATGCCTCGCGTCGGTTTATAGTCGTGAGATGTGAAGACCTCTGTCACCTTGCCGATGATGATCCCCGCCAGCAGACCCGCCACAATCGCGCCCCAAATCTGCCACTTATTCGGGAAGTCGAGATATAACAGCACCGGAATCGAAAATATTGCGATGCCAATCGCGCTCCCGTTGATACCCAGATTGAGCGAACCCATCAACTGCTTCATTGTAGCGCCTTCTCGAGTACGTACCATAAAAATTCCTACGATTGAGAGAATCACACCGATTCCTGCAATTATCATCGGCGCAGAGAGGTATTTCAGTTGCAGTGCAATATTGCCGTGATCCTTCGCGGCAACAGCAGCAACGCCAAGCGCTGCTGTTGCTAGTATCGATCCAGCGTAAGATTCATATAGATCTGCGCCCATGCCTGCGACGTCTCCCACGTTGTCACCCACGTTGTCAGCGATAGCTGCTGGGTTACGTGGATCATCTTCGGGAATCCCCGATTCAACTTTCCCTACCAGATCAGCGCCGACATCAGCTGCCTTAGTGTAAATACCGCCGCCCACGCGTGCAAAGAGCGCCTGTGTGGATGCGCCCATGCCGAAGCTCAACATAATTACGGTGATTTGGGGAAGTGGGTTCTCGCCTAAAAAGCCCGGTAAGATCTTTGGAAAAAGATAGTAAAGAATCAGGAACCATCCGGCAATGTCCAGCAGGGCAAACCCAACCACCACCAGCCCCATCACTGCACCTGCTCGAAAGGCGATACGCAGTCCCGCGTTTAGTCCTTCCATAGCGGCGCTTGTTGTACGAGCCGATGCATTGGTTGCGGTCTTCATACCCAAAAAACCGCAGAGTCCAGAGAAAAAACCACCTGTGAGAAAAGCAAAAGGAATTACCTGGTTCTGAGCCTTCAGAACAAAAGCCATAAAAAGAAAAATGGCGCACAATACCGCAAAAACAATACCGACAACCTTGTATTGCTGCCTCAAATACGCCATCGCGCCATCACGGACAGCTTGCGCAATTTCACGCATCACTGCTGTCCCCTCGCTCTGCCGCATTACGGATTTGTAAAAATATAACGCGAACCCCAAAGCGATTAGGGAGCCAACTGGGGCAAGCCACCATGCGGAAGGCACAGCTGGCAACGGTTCCGTTTGGGCGAGAGCAGAATTTGTAATTCCAAACAATAAACCCAAGAGTATCAGAAATCCACGGCTCCGCCTACGGAGCCGATCGTCGATTGTTTCAATCATAAAATTCCTCCTAAAATGAGTTAAATGGGTACATCAGTAACTTGCAGAATTGTCGTGCTGCTCTGCGACTTTATTCTCCCTTTTTTTTGGCTACTCTGGAAAACTTTTGCAGCAATGCAGCCGATTTTTTTACTTCTATTCAGTTCACACTTCAGGGATTTCAATCCCAAGTTCAGTCATGGCTGCGCCAACGAGATAAATCGAACCCGTAATGCAAATTAAATCCGAACCGGTTGCAACCGATAGGGCAAGCTCAATGGATTCACCCACACTATTTACCGATCGAATCTCTGGATTAAAATCCGACCAAGCTTTCGCAACTTCCCCAGCGGGCATTACGCGAGGGTTGTCAAACGCTTGTGTGGCGATGATGATGTCCGCGATTGGACATAGAATTTGACCGATTGCACGCAACTCTTTATCTCTCATCAGACCGGCGACGAGGATTAAACGCCCATATCGGAATACCTCCTGAATCGTCTCGCATAACGCCTCGGCTGAAGTTGGGGAATGCGCACCGTCTAGCAAAATTGATGGAGCTTCGTCAGTCGATGCGTTTCGCGGTATCGAAACGACTTGCGTTCGTCCGTGCAATCTAACAGCTTCCAATCCATCGTAGACACACCTTTTGGGAAAAGAATGCCCCTCACTCTTGATTCGTTCAAGGCAAGCAACCGCCGTCGCAGCATTAGTCGCTTGGTGTTTACCGAGGAGCGGCAGAAACAGATTTGGATAAGATTCGGTTTGCGTTTGCACGTCGAACATTTGACCATTAATGTCCCAAGCCCTACGCCTTAGATTAATGTCATGTCCGACTCTGTCCATCCGCACGCGGCGTGCTGCAGCAACGGTTTCAAAAACGGTTTGGGCTTCAGGCTCTTGCGGCGCCAACACAAGTGGACGACTAAGTTTAATAATCTCGGCTTTTTCCCCGGCGATAGCTTCAAGAGTATCGCCCAGTATTGCGGTATGCTCCAGACTCACCGGCGTGATGACGGTAACGAACGGTTGGACAACATTCGTCGCATCCAGTCGCCCGCCGATTCCAACTTCAACAACCGCGAAATCAACCGCATAGTCCGCAAAATAGCAGAAGGCAAGCGCGGTATAGATTTCAAAAAACGAAATCGATCCAACTGCCTTCATCCCTGCGACAGTTTCAATCGAGGGTTTCAATTTATTGACGTAATCAGCGAATTCGTCCTCTGAGATCAGTCTGGCATCTATACAACAACGCTCGCGGGGAGTTATAAGATGGGGTGAAGTAAATAACCCCGTTTTGTATCCTGCACGGGTGAGTATTGACGCAATAATCGCTGCTGTAGACCCCTTCCCTTTGCTGCCAGCGATGTGGATAACCTTCAGTTTACGATGGGGGTTCCCGAGCAAATCCAACAGGTGGGAAATACGATCGAGGTTGTAAAGACGCGCCTGCCTTGAAAAATTGGAGCTTTTCTCATAGTTGATAAAGCTGTCGATATAGGCAAGAGCAGATTCATAATTTAGCATTACGATCAAGCGATTGAATAGGGAGCGTGATAATCTTCGCTGGTGGGTAAAAATATCGATCAAGCGACTGACCAGGGAGCGCGATAGTTTTTCCATTAAGGTTAAGACTATCACCCTCCTTATTCAATCAGTTGATCGTTTTACACAATTCATGACCATAGATCGAGGTCTTCATAGATTGGAAACTGTTGACACAATTCCCGGACTTTTTCTTTAATGTGGTTTTTGACCGTTGTGCTCTTTCGCTCCCGCAATACTTCGCTAATGAAATCGCCTATCAACTGCATCTCTGCCTCTTTCATCCCACGTACCGTCACCATCGGCGTACCAAGGCGAATGCCGCTTGTTGTGACCGGCGAGCGCTTATCAAATGGAATCGTGTTCTTATTGACAATGACCCCCGCTTCTTCAAGGTGATTTGCGGCTTGACGTCCGCTCAGTTTCTCAAAGGTTGCTGACAAATCAATAATCATTAAATGATTATCGGTTCCGCCGCTAACTAAGCGAAACTCATTCTCAATGAGGCGTTGAGCCAGCGCTTTCGCGTTTCTAACAACTTGTTTTTGATACTCCTTGAAGGCAGGTTCCATAGCTTCTTTGAAGCCGACGGCTTTCGCAGCGATGGTATGCATGAAGGGACCTCCCTGTAAGCCCGGCATCACAGCGTGATCGATCGCATGGGCGAATTCCGCGCGGCACATAATGATTGCCCCGCGAGGTCCACGCAATGTTTTGTGAGTCGTTGTTGTAATGAAGTCGCAATAAGGTACTGGATCCGGATGGACATCCGCTGCGATGAGCCCAGCGATATGAGCGATGTCCGCCAGCAGATAGGCATTGACGGAATCGGCGATTTCTTGCCATTGCGCGAAATCAAACCATCGAGGATAAGCGCTTGCACCGACGATTATTAACTTTGGACGATGTTCCTCAACGAGTGCTGCGATACCGTTCATATTGATCCGCTCTGTTTCTTCATCCACACCATAAGGAACAATCCTATAATATCTGCCGGCGAAGTTCTGCGGCAGCCCATGACTGAGATGACCACCGTGATCTAGCTTCATTGAAATGATGGTATCTCCCGGCTCAAGCAACGCGTGGTAGACCGCCATATTAGCTTGAGTACCGGCGTGCGCTTGGACGTTGACATGATCCACGCCAAAAAGCCGCTTCGCACGTTCAATCGCAAGTGTCTCAATCTGATCTATATACTCGCAGCCATTGTAATATCGATTGCCAGGGTAGCCCTCGGCATACTTGTTAGCAAGGATACTGCTCTGCATCTGCATCACCGCTTTGCTGGCGTAATTTTCCGAAGGAATCAGCGTTAAGCAGTTTTGCTGCCGATCCAAATCTTGACGCATTATGTCAACAATCTGCGGATCGAATTCACGTAGCGGTTTGTTCATTGTGTAGTTGTCCTCAGAATTTCTATATGCTCGTCGCATGAAGCAAACTCTGAACCTCAGGTCCCCGAATTTATCAGATTTATAAAATGTACGTCCTTGTTTCGGAGAAACTCCAATCCAGATTCTCCACGATAATCGTTGAATTGTGGACAGTCTGGAGCTAACTCATGGATAAGAATCCAGTATTGGTCACAGTCATATTCTAAATCGGGATTAATGTTGTCGTCAAGGAAATCAACGATTTTTTCACGATGTTGATTTAAAGCGATAAGCATCCCCATTGCCATGCAGTCCTCTGACTCAACGATATCTTTCGCGAAGTCGTCACTAACTTCTTCGCCGCACGTACCCATGAAATACAAACTCCAACAAATGGCATCAGAGCGCCGGAACTTGATAGATTGCTTTAGAACAGAGTCAAATTCCAAATCTGAACCCACGCCATACTCCTTTGCTACCTGACAAAGAACAGGAAGTACGCTAGGTACATGGAACGCTATGACGACAAGGTATTCCAGAAAAAAACTGGCACTATTTTTATCAAATTTCTTTGAGTTGGCGAGCGCACGCGTAGCATATTTCAAGATATTTGCTTCAGGATGCCGCTTTTGCAGCTCTATCGCAGAATCCAGAAAATTCATGATGTCCCTAGGAGAAGGCTTCTGTTTAGATGGCAAACCATTTCTCAAGACAATTACCCATTGCTCTTGAAGCCCCAGTGGTAACTCTTCAATCAGCACTTTTCTAGGGTTGAGATTCAAAAGGTACTTTCGTAATTCTCGCTCAAGAGACAGGATAAACATTTCCGCATTTTCCCGGGTATCACAATAGCATTTGTAATCATCAACATACCGCGTAAACTGATAGCCTTCTTTACGTAACGCTTCGTCAATCTTGTATAAGATGATTTCGGACATAATATGTGATGTAGCCGGACCAATAGGTATACCTTTTGTTTCATTTTTTTTTAGACCTCGCTGAGCTTTGTCAAGCTTATTGTACCATTTGTCCGATTCCCGATAAGTTGATTTCGCTTTCAGTTTCCCAACGAGTGCCCATGGAATCGAATGTGTGTAGATAGATGGAAAATACGATGAAATGTCCGCCTCAACTCGGTAGGACTGACCCGTCGAAATCTCTAACCGGACTCTTCGATCTCGGAATTTCTCGCTATCCATCACCAAAACCCGTTCAAAATCTTCATACTCTCCCATAATCAGTCTGCGATTATCATGTTGTGCAGGTTTTAGAAGGCTGTTACAATTCTTACAGATATGCGAGAGTTTAGCCCAGCTTTCTGATATACATCGGCACAAGCGCGCATAGGGAAGTGGATGTGGAATATGCATAAGGCGTGTTACGTTATTAAAGCGATTCGTACGATATTCTATCTGATCGCACCCTTTATTTCTCGCCATCTCATGACTCTGAAGCATTTCATTAACTACATCAGGCGTGAAATCTTCGGTAGAAAAGACTTTGAAAGGTATATCGTCCGGGTGGAGTTTGCCCATAGGTAGGTAATTGTGGCGCAACAAAGCACTGTAAACATAATCTTTGTCTGGAATTTGACTACTCATATTACCTGCTTCGCAACCAACCTCGATCCAAATTCGACTCCGAATAGCACCTATATTTCAAACTCAGGCCCCTCAAGGAACAGTGCAGAGTTCCATCTTCCACGTTTTTCATACGGCTTTATTCGATTAGCTTGAAAACTTCCTCAATCTTGGCTATGAGGCTCTCATCACCGAACCGGTTTGCGAACTGCAATGCGTTTCGCAAATCTTGCTTCGCCCCCCAAGTGTGACCTAGTAGAGCCTTCGCTTTCCCCCGATTGTAATAAGCTCGGACTAAATCGGGTTTCAGGCGGATTGCAGTGCCATAATCGACTATGGCGGCGGAGTGTTCGCCTAATTCGTCCTTTGCTACTCCCCGATTGTAATAAGCTTGGACCAAATCGGGTTTCAGGCGGATTGCAGCGTTATAATCGACTATGGCGGCAATGCGTTCCCCTAAATTATACTTGGCATTCGCCCGACCGTAATAAGCACCTGCATAATCGGGTTTCAGGCGGATTGCAGTGTCATAATCGACTATGGCGGCAATGTATTCGCCTAAATCATTCTTCGCTAATCCCCGATTCAAGTAGGCATCGGCAGAATCGGGCTGGAGGCGGATTACAGCATCATAATCGGCGATCGCGGCAATGTATTGTCCTAGGTTGTGCTTCGAAGATCCCCGATCAAAGTACGCATCGGCATCATCGGGTTTCAGACGGATTGCAGCATCATAGTCGGCGATCGCGGCAATGTGTTCGCCTAATTCAGCCTTCGCAACCCCACGATTGTAGTATGCTTGGACTAAATCGGGTTGCAGGCAGATTGCTCTGTCATAGTCGGATATGGCGGCAATGTATTTGCCTAAGCCAGCCTTCGAAGACCCCCGATTGACGTAGGCAACGGCATAATCGGGTTTTAGGCGAATTGCAGCGTTATAATCGACTACGGCGGCAATGTGTTCGCCTAATTCATCTTTAGCAACTCCACGATTGTTGTAGGTTTTGGCATCATCGGGTTCGATCCAGATTGCTCTGTCATAGTCGGATATGGCGGCAATGTATTCGCCTAAGCCAGCCTTCGCATGCCCCCGATTGACGTAGGCGTCGGCATAATCAGGTTTTAAGCGAATTGCAGCGTTATAATCGACTATGGCGGCAATGTGTTCGCCTAATTCGTCCTTCGCTAATCCGCGATTGTAGTATGCTTGGACTAAATCGGGTTGCAGGCAGATTGCTCTGTCATAGTCGGATATGGCGGCAATGTATTTGCCTAAGCCAGCCTTCGAAGACCCCCGATTGACGTAGGCATCGACGAAATCGGGTTTCAATCGGATTGCCCTGTCATAATCCTCAATCGCTATCTTATATAGTCCTAGGTCGTACCTCATATTCCCCAAACTAAAGTACGTCTCGGCAGAGATGGGTTGTTTCCCTGGCGCGAAAGGTCTCGCTGGCTTTGACCGGGAAAGAAGCGCCTTGAGATATCTTGACGGAATGGCAAAATTAAGGTTCTGCCCACCTTCAAGAATCATGAAAGAGACCCCGATGACTTTCCCCTTGCCGTTTAAGACGGGACCACCGCTGCTGCCCGGTGAAATCGGGGCGGTCATCTGGAGCCGTTTTCGGGTGTACCGTTCGCGGAGACTGCTGATTATGCCATCCGAGAACGTGCCTTCCAGCCCTCTCGGATTGCCCGCAACATAAACCGTCTCGCCAATTTTAACCGTTTCGCTGTCACCGAGGGGAAGTGGTTCGATCCCAAACGCCGTGACCTTTAGGATAGCAAGGTCGTTTTCTTTATCAGTCGCGGATATACCTTCGATGGTATATTTCGTGTATTTGCCGACCTGCTTCGCCGTACCTTTCGCCGCTCCCTCAATAACGTGGAAGTTGGTAGCTACTTGGTCCTGCGCGACAAAGAAACCGCTGCCAAAACCCGCGGATTCGCCGTTCCTATCTGTCATCTCTAAATAGACCGTAGCCGCTAACGCTTTTTCAGCAATCTCCTCGACGGTCTGTGCATCCGCTGCAGTTATTATGCTGCACAAGAACAGCCACAATACTGTGAAGCACAGGAACGCTTTTCTCGGATTTTTCATAACTAAATTGCTCATCATCCGTTTGTATCGCTTCTAGCTTTACAACGCCACCTTCTCAAAAACAGAACAATGCTTCTCCTTAACAGACATATGCTCTCAACCCAACCCACACCGTTCTCTAGGCAATTCAAATTGTGACTGTGTCTCTATTTGATCTATAAACTCGCAGCCATTGTAATATCGGTCACCAGCGTAGCCCTCGGCATACTTGTTAGCAAGGATACTGCTCTGCATCTGCATAACCGCTTTACTGGCATAGTTTTCCGACGGAATCAGTGTTAAACAGTTTTGCTGCCGATTCAAATCTTGGCGCATTATGTCAACAATCTGGGGATCGAATTCACTTAGCGATCTGTTCATTGTGTAACCATCCTCATCGCAATCGTTGGGATTTCAACTCGATTGGCCTAAGAACTAAACTACTCTTAGCTTTGAGGTTACCATCGCCACCCCGTTCCGCCAGTTTAATTGCGGATTGCAGATCCTGCTTGGCTTCTCTAGTGAGCCCTAGTAGAATCTTTGCACGTCCCCGATTGTAGTAGGCAGCGGCAAGATCGGGTTTCAGACGGATTGCAGCATCATAATCAGTGATTGCAGCGGAGTATTGACCTAAGTCATACTCTGCAAGTCCCCGATTGACGTATGCATCGACATAATCGGGTTTGAGGCGGATAGCCTTGTCATAATCTGCGATGGCGGCGTTGTGTTCACCTAAGTCAGCCTTCGCCTTCCCGCGATTGTTGTAGGCAGCAGCATAATCAGGTTTTATGCGGATGGACTTGCTATAATCGGCGATTGCACCGGAATACTTTTCTAAATCATGCTTCGCTTTCCCTCGATAGTAATAGGCATTGGCGTAATTGGGTTTGAGACGGATTGCCCTGCTATAATCAGCGATGGCGCCGGAATATTGGCTTAATTTAGACTTCAAAAGTCCCCGATTAACGTAGTCATCGGCGTGATCGGGTTTCAAGCGAATTGCCTTGTCATAATGTGCGATGGCGGCGACAAGTTCGACTGCATCAGCCGTGGTTTGTACCGCTTGCCGGTAAGGTTTCGCTGGTTCAAACTGTCGAAGCAGCGATTTGAGATAGTTTGACGGAATGGCAAAGTTCAGGTTCTGGCCGCCTTCAATAGTCATGAAAGAGACTCCAATGACTTTTCCGTTGCTGTTTAGCACGGGACCACCACTGCTTCCCGGGGAAATTGGGGCGGTCATCTGAATCCGTTTTCGCGTGTACCTCGCGCGGAGACTGCTGACGATGCCATTCGAGAACGTGCCCTCCAGTCCTCTCGGGTTGCCCGCAACGTAAACCGTTTCGCCAATTCTAACCGCATCGCTGTCACCGAGGGGAAGGGGTTCGCCCCTAAACGCCGTGACCTTTAGGATGGCCAGGTCGTTTTTTTTATCGGTCGCGGATATGCCTTCGATGGTATATTTCGTGTATTTGCCGACCTGTTTTGCGGTGCCTTTTGCCGCTCCCTCAATAACGTGGAAGTTGGTTGCGATATGTTTCTTCCCGACAAAGAAGCCGCTGCCAAATCCGAGAGTTTTGCCGTTCCTATCCGTCATCTCTAAATAGACTGTAGCCGCTAGCGCTTTTTCGGCAATCTGCTCGGCGGTCTGTGCAGATGCCACAGTTGTTATACTGCACAAGGAAAGCCACAAAGCTGTGAAGCACAGGAACGCTTTTCTCGAATTTCTCATAATAATATCGTTCATTATCTGTTAGCTGATAGTATATATTTAATAGGACTTACGCAGTTAAACGCCTTTCCCCCTTGATCCTTCTGTTCCTGTAGGAGGGACATCCTTGTCCCGACCTTCGGGGCTAGGAAGCCCCTCCTACAGATATCGTTATTATTTTGGAGGTTCCACTGCGTAAGTCCTGTAAGTAAGGCATTCGCACGACCAGTGATTTTAAGAAATTCAGATTGTAACACAGATATCGGGCAGTTTCAAGAAAAATGTCTAATCAGATAGTGGTTGTCAACGACGGACGATTGCGCCTAACAGTTGATTCAATTCTCTAATCTTCAGAAGCCTAGCCAACCCAAAGAAAACAACAACACCTATCCCGATTGGGACAAACACGCCGAAGACTTTTGCGATGAGGCTCTCGATACCGAGCCAATTCTCAAGCCATTCGTTCGTCCACATGCAGATGAAGCCCATTCCAGCAGAAGCCGCAACGATTTTGAAAAACAGCCTCCATATTCCGCGCAGCCCCAATCCCCCGGCTCTGCGTCGCAAGAGGACGAGAAGAATCAGACAGTTCAAGGTGATTGTGCAGGACGTCGATAGCGCAAGCGAGCGGGGTCCGAAATTGAACTGATATATAAGAAGATAATTCAGCACAATATTAAGTGCGACTGTGCAAAGGCTCACCTTGGCAGGCGTGCGCGTGTCGTTGAAAGCGTAAAATCCGTCCGTTGCAATCTTGACCATTGAGAAACCGCACAATCCAAAGGCATAGCACAACAGTGCGCCCGCTGTTTGGCTCGTGTCATCCTTACCTGTCATTCCCCATTCAAAGACGAGTCGGCAAATTGGCTCATCCAATACCATCAATCCAACAGAAGCAGGAAGTGTCAACAACAACATTAGCCGCAGGGCATACGAAAAAGATTGACGGAAGCTTTCTACCTCTCCGCGTGCAATCAATTTAGTGAGATTCGGCAACGCAGCAGTAGAAATCGCTACGCCAAAAATTCCGATTGGCAGGTGCATTAGTCGAAATGCTCGAATTATCCAAGTCATCCAGCCTTTACCTTCTGATGCGAAAATTGAGTTCACGAACAGGTTCACCTGTAACGCAGCAACCCCCAAAATCATAGGTCCAATCAGACGCATCACCTGCCTCACCCGCTCATCGCGGAAGCTAACGAGAAGGCGATGGCGAAACCCACACCGCCACATCAATGGAACCTGAATTATGAACTGCAAGGCACCGCCCACGAGTACACCGAATGCCATACCTGTTACAGGGTGTAGTCCTATACGGGGTAGGGTGTAATATCCCCAAACGCCAACAACGATCGATCCGAGATTAAAAAACAACGAAGCACAGGCGGGAACGCCAAATTTTCCCCTGCTGTTGAGTAGTCCCATCGCAACTGCTGCAAGCGAAACCACGATTAGGAACGGGAACATAATTCGCGTGAGATAGACCGTTAAATCTCGTTTGTTATTGATGCCGAAGTCTTCTGAAGGATTTAAGGCAACATCTTGAAACCCTTTACCAATAAACAGTATATCAACGATTAGTGGTGCGGCAAAGACACAAATCAGCGTGATCCCCATGAGCACTAGAACTGTTATATTAAAAATCCGGCTTGCTAAACGCCATGCAGCTTCTTTACCATCTTCCATCTCTGTTGCCGTGAACGTTGTAACAAATGCCTTGCTCAACACTCCTTCACCAAAGAGATCTCGCATCAGGTTCGGGATGCGGAAAGCGGCGTAGAAAGCGTCGGCGCTGGTTCCTGAAACAAAAAAATAGGCAATCACTTGTTCCCGCACAAGCCCCAGTAGGCGCGACCCCATCACGGCAATGCTAACGATTCCCGCAGATCGCGTTAAACGCTTTTCATTTTCACTGGTTGTGGAAGTCAGTTGATGATTTTCGTTTGTCATTTCACCGAATTTGGGGTACACTCTAGGGGATTAACATCAAATTTCTCAGTATATAATGACGCCTCTATAGCCATAGTGGTTCAATTTTTAGGAAGAGTGATTAACGATGCAACGAAAGAGATACTTTACCGTAGAAGAAGCAAACCAACTTATTCCCAAGTTAGAACAATACATCGGAGCGTTAAAAGTGCTTCGCCGGAAACTTGAGGCGCTCGGAGCAAAATTGACTCCTCTTTTTGAGATTGTTCACCACAATGGTGGACATCCCAAAACACCTCAGTTTATCCAAGCCGTTGCTCGATTCCACGAAATTGTCGAGCGCATCCGTTCGCACGGCTGCCTGTTGAAAGGTGTAGATGAAGGGTTAATTGACTTTCCGCACTTGCGGGAGGGCAGAGAAGTCTATCTCTGCTGGAAGTCGGGGGAGAAGGAAATTCACTACTGGCACGATCTCGAGGCAGGTGCGGCTGGGAGACAACTACTCTAGCATGGGACATGCGAAGTCTAACAAAACTCTGATTGGCAGGATTTATTATAGGCGCAAAGGAAACAGACAATAGCTAAATCACTATAACGAAGTTTGGGGTTGTGGTCGGTATTCAGTATTCCTTCTGTGATGTCTTCCCTGTTTGGACACTGAAAACATCTTTTCAAACGTCTCTTTTCACGGAGAAAGTCGTTCAACTCGCCAATCATCATTGGGCTGGCGGGTGTAGCGAAGACGGTCATGCAGCCGGTTTGGGCGACCACTCCAGAACTCAATCATGTTGGGGGATAAACGGTAACCACCCCAATTTGACGGCAGCGGGACTTCTCCGTCCTGATATTGCTTTTTTAACTGTTTGAATCGTTCTTCTAGGTCCTTTCGGTCAGGGATAACTTCGCTCTGTCTTGACGCCAACGCAGCCAAACGGCTACCGACAGGCCGGCTCTGAAAATAGTTGTTGGAGTTTTCACGAGAAACCTTACTCATCTGCCCAGTGATACGCACCTGTCGATCCAGCTCTCGCCAGTAAAAAACCAGTGCTGCATTCGGATTTTCTGCAAGTTCCTTCCCTTTTTGGCTTCCGTAGCCCGTATAAAAAACGAATCCCCGCTCATCGTGCCCCCTGAGCAGCACAATCCTTGCCGAAGGTATACCGTCCCCCGTTGCTGTCGCCAGTGTCATCGCATCGGGCAAATCGAGTTTCGCGTCAATCGCCTCTTGAAACCACTTCTCAAACTGCTTAAAGGGATTCGCATCCAAGTCTCGCTCGTCCAAGCCGGCGTCGGTGTATTCCCTGCGAAGTTCAGACATATCAAAAGAGATTTCCTTGCAACTCACGCTTCTTGAAAACTAACAAATCAAACGCTTCAGTCACTGCCGATGGTTTTTTTTCATTATCCGCAGCTTTTTTCATCGCAAGCAACCCCGCTTGAAATTCCTCATCTGAAATGAACTCAAATGTTGACAATGATCTCGACTTGATACGTTGATAGTACGCCTGAAAACTGTCGTTGATTTGCTGCACGATGCGTTCCAAAGCCACCTTCTCAAAACAGTTGGCAGAGAATGACGCTTCAACCACGTCTGTGCTCGGCAAATTCTGGTTATCAATTGCCCATGCGCTTGGAAAGAATTCGTGATATCTCACCCTATCAATCCGGTCCTTGAACCCATTTCGGATAAACACGAGACCGTCCGGTTTTAGCACGCGATACAACTCCCGGCTGCCGAGCGATAGGTCGTCAAAGTGGTGGATAGTCATTGATAGGAAAGCAAAATCGCACTGCTGATCGTCTACGGGGATGCGTTCAGCCTTGCCCTTGATATACGAAACTCTTGAATCCGTATTACTGTCCGCAGCAATTTCCCGCATTCTATCCGATGGTTCGACACCGAGAACGCACGCATGAAAATACTCCGCCAAATGAGGTGCAAATCGACCGGTCCCCGATCCAAGATCGAGAACGGTAAACCCACTCGGCTTGGGAAGATACTTCGCAATTGCCCCCATCCAGAGGCGAATCGTTTCCTCGGAAAGTGCGCGTCCCCGCTGATAATTCTTGTAAAGATTCCGATCATAATCAACTTTTACCATGAGCTTACTACGCTTCACGAGTCGGATCGGATTTCGGCAATAATCGCATCTGCCATTTCGACGGTACCCACGGTTGTCAGTCCACCTTGCTGAATATCTATGGTACGATAACCCTTATCGATAACGCTATCAACAGCGGCTTCAATGTCCTCAGCCTCTGAATTGAGATCGAAGGTGTGGCGAAGAAGCAGTCCTGCACTTAGGATAGCGGCGATTGGATTGGCGATGCCGTTCCCTGCGATGTCCGGGGCAGTGCCGTGGATTGGTTCATATAATCCTTGCTTTGTGTGCCCATAGCTTGCTGAGGGACACATCCCCAGTGAACCTACCAACGCACCGGCTTCATCAGAGAGGATATCTCCGAAGATGTTCCCAGTCACGATGACATCAAATTGGCTCGGATTCTGAATGATGTAGTACGCGCACGCATCAATCAAAATATGCTCCGTCTCCACATCAGGATAATCCTGACTAACTTTTGCCGCAACCTCACGCCAGAGCCTTGAACTTTCAAGCATGTTCTCTTTTGTCACCGAGGTCAGTTTTTTTGATCGCTTTCGCGCCAGTTCAAAGCTTTCGCGCACCACACGATCGACTTCTCTGGTGGTGTAAGACATGGTATTGAACCCACGTTCCCCATCGCTTTCCTTTACGAATCCTCGCGGTTCACCGTAGTAGATGCCGCCAGCCAACTCACGGATGACGACAAAATCCAAACCTTCACCAATAAGCTCCGCCTTAACAGGCAATACAGAAACGAGTGCCTTCCTTCCCCGAATCGGGCGGAGGTTCACGAAGAGATCTAGTTCCTTTCGGATGGTCGCTACCGCTCGTTCAGGGCGTCCTTCACTGGGCACATCATCCCAACTAGGTCCCCCAGCCGCGCCGAATAAGATTGCATCGGATGCCCGGCAAAGATCTAACGTCTTGGGGGGCAAAGCCGTCCCCATCCGATCAATAGCACAACCGCCGATTAGGGCGTATTCGTGTTCAAAGCGATGTCCATATTTCTCTTGAATTGCATCTAACACGCGGACTGCTTCAGTGGTTACCTCTTGACCAATTCCGTCTCCGGGTAATACACTAATGTTTGAGTTCATTATTTTCTCCGTTATCTCCTGTTGACATATTCCCAATTCCTTGAATCTAGGAGAGTTATCACCAACTCTCGATTAGCACGGCCACTCGTTATAACTTAAAATAACTCAGGGTGGTCACAAGAACATAGGCACCGATTAGGACGACGCCGAAAGGACGTTTCAACCTGTCACCCGAGACAAATATCCCAACCCGAAAAACGACCAAGATAAATAACATGAGTGGGAAAAGCAGGTTGAAAAAATGTGGTGGCGCTTCCAACCCGCCGCTCGTCACTGCCGCGGACGCGCCGGCGACAAAAAGAACGTTGAGGATGTCTGCGCCGATAACGTTTCCAACGGCGAGTTCGCCGTGTCCCCTTCTTGCAGCTGTGACCGCTGTAACGAATTCCGGAAGCGAGGTGCCGAACGCCACCAATGTCGCAGCAATGATACTTTCGGGGACGTTTACTCTTTCGGCAACAATCTTAACCGCCGGAATCAGAACTGACGAAGCGCCAACGACCAATACAATGCCGAACACCAATCTAATGACGACAAGAAACGTATTAGCCGATTTGTCCTCGTGATGATCTGCTTCTATCGTGCCGCCCGCATCGCGTGACCAACGAATAGACTGCCACAGATAAACAACAAGCAAGGCAAGAAAGATAAAACCCATCAACTGAGGAAGCCGCCCACCCGCTGAGAAAGTACTATCCAATGAACCAAAGGAGAGACAAGCAATCACCAGCAGAAACCCTGCTCCCAGTTGCAGCCAGCCCTGACGATTGACAATTTTCCGATTGAGTGGTAGAGGGGCGATCAGTGCGGCAGTACCGAGGATGAGTCCGGTATCGCAAATAATTGAGCCAACTGCGTTCCCGAGGGCGATATCTGGATCTCCCTGAATGGCGGCGAGAACGGAAACAGCGGCTTCAGGCGTCGTTGTCCCAAGGCTCACAATCGTGGCTCCGATTAGCGTTTTCGGGATGCCCCATCGCGTCGAAAGGGTAACAGCTTCTTCAACCAGCACATCTGCGCCCTTCCCAAGGAGATAAAGAGTGACCGCAATGATAACAAACAGCCAAACCGTGTGGAGATTTCCAAATTTAGATTCAATCCACCCTTCTATTCCGTGAGCATCATGAGTATCATCAGAGTCACCATGAGCGATTAAACTCAAGACGAGGAATACAAAGATTAAAAAGCAGTATGATTTTCGTGTCATTGTATGTCAGTTCGCAGTGTGTATATAGTCGACTGCTCGATCCAATCTTTCGATTACTTTCTCCCTGCCGAGCAGGACGATAATATCAAACAAGCCCGGTCCGCCGGAGGCTCCCGTGAGTGCAATTCTTAATGGCTGCATTCCACGAATGCGCTTGATTCCTTTTTCGTCCAGAAAATCCCAGATAGCGGATTCGATTTTATCCACTTCAAACACTTCGAACGCCCTTAAAACCTCGCGCAAACCCTGCACAATTCCGGCGAGGTCGCCTTTCCACCACTTCTTGACTGCCCGCGGGTCATAGTTAAAAGCGTCTGTGAAGAAGTAACTGTAATCGGTAATGTCAGCCAAAGTTTTCATCCGATCCTCAATTGCCTCAACAATCTTCTCCAGCCAAGCCCTATGCTCTTTTACTACTTGGGTGTCCAGTAACCCTTCCTTCTGTAGAAAGGGGAGAACCGCCTCGGTCCGCGTAGATAGGTCAAGTTTCATAATGTAGGTTTGATTCAGCCACTGGAGTTTTTTGATGTCAAAGACACCCTCACTTCTTCCGATGCGCTCAATGTTGAATTTCTCAATGAGTTCATCCCGATAGAATATCTCCGATTTGTCGTCGTAGGACCAGCCAAGCCGCACGAGGAAGTTTACCATTGCCTCTGGCAAATATCCAGCTTCACGGTACGTACCCACAGCGACCAAGTCGCCGTGGCGCCGTTTACTGAGTTTTTCACCTTTGTTGCTGCCAAGCACAAGCGGCAGGTGAGCGAAATGCGGTAATTCAAAACCGAGAGCGCGATAGATCAATATTTGTTTCGGGGTATTGGGTAAGTGATCCTTGCCGCGAATAACGTGAGAAATCTGCATCTCATGGTCATCAATTGCAGATGTAAAATTGTACAAAGGAAAACCGTCAGATTTGACAACAATAAAGTCATCGAGCGTATCGGCTTCAAACTTCACCTCACCCTGAACCAAATCGTGCACAATTATTGTGCCACTTGTGATTTTTAGCCGGACTGTCGGTTTTCGTCCTTGCGCTTCCAGCCCGCACCGCTGCTCCTCTGTTAAATGACGACATTTTCCCGGATAGTGGGGCTGTCGTCCTTCAGCGCGAGCACTTTCCCGCATCTGCTTCAATTCGTCGGCAGTGCAATAGCAATAATATGCAGCGCCGCTGTCAAGCAATCTGTGTATGTATTCTTGATAGAGATTATGTCGTTCAGACTGGGTATACGGGGCATAAGGTCCGCCCGCAATGGGCCCTTCATCCCAATCGAGTCCAAGCCATTCTAGCAACTCAAAGATTGACCGGGTGGACTCCTCCGTTGATCTCGCTTCATCAGTATCGTCAAGTCGGAGAATAAACTTCCCACCGAAATGTCTTGCAAAAAGCCAGTTAAATAGAGCTGTGCGTGCACCCCCGATGTGGAGGAATCCCGTTGGAGAAGGTGCGAAGCGAACCCTAATCGGTCTATCTGATACCATTGTGATATTCATCTCTGACTCAACAATAATATTTGCGTTGGGGTTGATATACTTTAGTCATCATTACGACAGCTTGTGCGTCACAACCTAATCTGCCGCGAAAAAACGAAAGCCAACCGACAAACCCGTTCGGCTAAAATTTCTATCACCATATTTACAACGAAGCCATTTCGACCGGTTTAAGCTGCAACTCTGGCGTCAAGTAACCGGCGGTAATCTCCGCTGAATGTTCGAAAATAAGCAGCCAGTTTTCCTCCCATGCCTGCTTCAGCACCCGTTCCTTGGTTTCCATTGTAGTCTTCGGAAAGAGATCGTATCCCATGACATAGTGTGTTTTGAGGTGCGACGGCGTCGGTACGAGATCTGCCAGAAAACAGGCAGTTAGTCCTCCCGAGCGCACCATAACGATCTGATGATTCGCCGTGTGGCCCGGTGCGGACATAACCGATACTCCGGGTGAAATCTCCTCGTCATGGGAAGTAAGAATCACTTGCTCTCGCTCTTCGAGCGGTTCCCAATTGTGTGACAGATAACTAGGCTTACTGCGATGGTCCGGCTGCTTGGCGTAGGCTAGCTCGTCTCGATTGATGTAATAAACAGCGTTCGCAAATGCGGGCTTTAATTCGCCGTTGTCATCCTTGAAACAGTTCCCGCCGCAGTGGTCGAAATGCAGGTGTGTTAGAATCACCTTGGTGACATCCGATGCCCCTACACCCGCAATGTCAAGACTCATTACCAGATTGGTCTGGGATCTGTCCACGTCATACAGAAAGGCGAATCTTTCGTCGTAAATCGTTCCCAAGCCTGTGTCGACCAAGATAATCTCTGTGGGACTCCGGATTAGGAGGCAATTAAGACCCAGCAGAATTCGATTGCGCTCATCAGCGGGATTCGATTTCTCCCAAATGACCTTGGGTATGGTGCCGAACATGGCTCCGCCATCCAAACGAAATGTGCCGGCGTTAATGACAAACAACTCAAATTCGCCAAATTTCATGATATACTCACAGGAAATTATTCCTAGAACAACTGAGACTTAACTCAACAAGAACAGCTTAGGTTTTTTTTCGGCGGACATATGGGTACCTTGACCTAGATCTGTTGGATATCCAACGCAGTCAAAGGAACATAATATGGTCTAGGCAGATCGCCGAAAATGGGGCGGAAATATCCGCTGCCAGCACGTGAAATCTGGAGGTTTACCGCATCATAAAAGCGGAGATCTATATTACGAGGGATAACCTTTCCGGCATCATCAAGCTTGATAATCTCATCTAAAGGAAACAACTTTGGCTGAAGCCCCGCTTCGGT
The DNA here is from genome assembly GCA_965198175.1 of Candidatus Poribacteria bacterium. Lineage (GTDB taxonomy): Bacteria > Poribacteria > WGA-4E > WGA-4E > PCPOR2b > JAPPKS01. Next base: position 2,066,887 of record OZ240245.1, on the reverse strand, counting down.
ACGCGTAATCGCTGCGACATGGTTTGCCTGCCCGTTGGCGATGGCGTCTACAGCTAACCTTCCCGCTTTGACCGCGGAATCCCGATCTATCGGTATGGGGCCTCCACACCGTTGGAGATGCGCGAGGATGAGATGACGGAAACTAGACACTGGAATTGCCGGTGAAAGACGCCTTTTCATTGCGGCTGCAATGAGTTCTGAACAGCCTCCGGGCGTGGTGTTTCCAAAAGCATCAATTTCTTCCTGCGAACTAATCATTAATTCACCCTTCTGATTCCGTATCCCTTCCGCAACAACTACGATGACGTTGCCTTTCTCGGCATACTTCTTTTCAATCGCGGCTGCAAGCCGATCTGAATCGTAACGAACTTCGGGCACAACAATCAGATCTGCGTGTCCAAAAGCAGATGACAGTGTGAGCCAACCAGCGTGTCGCCCCATCGTTTCAACAAAGAAAATCCTATCGTGCGAATATGCGGTCGTTCGTAAATCGCGTACGCAATCAATTAGACGGTTCGCGGCTGTCGGGAAACCTAGGCAGAAGTAGTTGACTATCTTCGAATAATCAACAGAATCGCCGTTCGGAGCATTTAAACCGACATCGTTATCAATAGTCTTCGCCACAAATGTTGTCGTGAAGATTTCCGAGAGCGCGGCGCCAATGCTCAACGTGTCATCGCCTCCGATTGGGATAAGTCCATCAATGTGAAATTTGCGGAGATTATTAATAGCTTCATCCATCCTGTTTTCGGCGATGAGATTCGTCCGCGAGCTTTTTAGCAGGGAACCGCCTTGATTTTCGTCAATCAAATCTGGTGTGAGGGTGAAGTAGGACCCGCCGTTGAGAACGCCTTGCCATCCCTTCATAAATCCAATCAATTCAAAACCGAGTTCTTCTGCCTTGAGCGCCACGCCTTCGAGAGTTGCGTTGAGCGCACTCGTATCTCCACCGCCTGTCAAAACCCCAATGCGCTTAGCCATATTAACTCCTTTGCATGCTATTTCCCTAACACTCTCGATGCCCGCATTCCACACGCCCTACCACCAATATCGTTCCGCCTTTTCTCGATTCACGAGGTAAACACGGCTAATCTCAGTAATGCCGCCGACGCGGTACTTTTCAGGAGCGCGGGGATGGTCTGCCCGAATACAGACTTTGTACGAATCTGAGAGGAGTTGATAGCCGCCGCCCCAAGGCGTCTCCGAGAGGGATTCGATCGAGCTCGCTCGCCATCCCTCAACCCCCGGATCGGTGATGAGGTCTTTCAATGCCTTGGGGTATTCGCCAGTATATCGGTGATACTTTTGGATGGCTAACGCAATCTCTTCCACATCGCCGTCCGCTTGACTGACCTTGCGATATTGCAGCCAGGGCGGCAGGGCCAACACAGCGATGAGCACTGCTAATCCAATTAAGATGAGCAACTGAACGCGCGTCATGCCCGATGAGTCGAGATTGTGAAAAGGTTGAAGGGGTTCGGAGTTGGAATCTAGGGTTGAATTCGGTATTTTAGAGTAGATTTTATTGGACATATGAACTTCTAGTGATTTTCAACGATAATTCTTGCGCATCGCGGATTGAAAAACAGGTTCTGAACAATCCGCTTGATTGATGCCTACCTTGTGACAATCAAATAAACGCCGCTACAGACGAGAATCATACCAATGACATATCGTAACGTGAGCGGTTCTTGAAGCAGAATTAAACCAGCTAAACTCGCCAACACCAACCCTCCAAGCCGGATAACCGGTGCCCCCACAGAAATTGGCGCCCCCGAGCCGAACGTGGCGTACAACCCCAACGTAACCCCGCTAAATGCCACTCCCACGCCCAAAGCCGCCAAAACGCCCGATGTCTGAGCATGTTGCGGCACACCGTGAGCCCACTGCCACGCAACCCAGACCACCCCTGTGAGGAATGTACAACTCCCGTATAACAGCACCCCCAAGCTACTAGAAAGCCTACCTGCTGCAAGTTTCACGAAAAAATCAGCACTCGCCAACGCCAAAGCGGTGATGAGCGCATAGTGGATCCAACCCATGACTCAAGTGCGTCTCCTGTTATTCTCGGTCTGCTCTGGTATGAGTCCCTCAGCGATTGGGAAGACGATGTTTCTGAACCTGAATTTACCATGCTCGAATACCGCCCAGCAGCAGCTTACGTTCTGTCGATCCTTCCTCACGTAATCGCGTCACACGAGGGCCGTCAAAGGGTTCACGGGACTTCATCCAAGCGTTTTGATAGCACATTAGACAGACGCGGCGCCTTTCTGAAGATCTGTTCTCGGTGCCCCGATGCCAAGTCCATCCGTCAAAGATCACCGCTTGACCGGGCTTGGCAAGTACATATTTTTGGTCAGGCATCTGCACACTGCCAATGGGCGGTCGAAAAGGCGCCCTGCTGCTCCCAGGCACGATAACGATTGGACCGTTATCCATCGTAATTTCGTCTAGGTAATAGCCACAGTTGATGTGACCCGGCGGCAGACTGCCGGACGGTGTACCAGAAGGCTCCATCGGCCAAGGATTGTCACGATGCCAGTCCTGATCGGGCGTACCGGACTCGGTCACTCTGCCGGTTGCACTGTGAAGTTGAACGCAACTTCCCAATAGCGCGCGTATACGGTTGAAGACGGGTGGGTTGTCAAGCAGAAAACTGAAACGGTCGTCCTCTTCCAGAAGCTCGCCAATGAACTGAGATTGACGCCGTTGATAGCTCTCATCCAGGGCTGCGCGCAACGTCTCGACCTGTTCCGCGGAGAGTGCGTTTTCCACGACGAGGTAACCCCATCTCAGGAAAAAGGCGACATCCCGCTCCAGACCAGGGTTAGCGTCGACATCCGTCTCATGAATTTCCTGCTGTGTTGGAATGATTGAGGCAGCATCGGGCATAGCACCATCCTCCTAACCTCATAATTGATGCGCTGAACCGGCGGCTCAGATGGCAACAAGATACACTGGTTCCCGGCAGGGCAGCCGGGCGACCACAAGCGGATAGCCATCCGAGGATTTTGAAATCTTCAACGCTGCCTAATCAATTTCTGGAGCGAACGCAGCTCCCGAGGCGGCTGCATGCGACTGCCATAGTCACTCCAAGACACCTCCGCGACGTAGATATCCCCTTTGGAGTCGGCAGCAATCCCGTGGGGCGAATAAAACCTGCCGCGCTCGTCGCCGTACGATACATCGCTCACCCGTGCCAACACATTTCCCTTGAGGTCTAGAATGGAGACTCGAGGTCCCAAGTGTTTACCTGCGACGTTTGTCTGGATGCCTCCATAGTATTCCCCCACGTAAACCAACTGATTGTCACGATGGTCCACATAAATGCAGGCTGCTCTCGACAAGTTGACCCACTGCGCCTCGTACTTTCCGTTAGAATCAAACACTTGGATTCGGTGGTTCTCCCGGTCAGCGACGTACACCCAGCCGTCTTTGTCCGTCACGATGTTATGCACAATATTGAACTGGCCTGGATCCGTACCGGATTCCCCCCATGAAAAGAGGAGGCGTCCATCGGGAGAAAATTTGTGAACTCGCGCATTTGCGTAGCCATCGGCGACATAGAGATCCGCGGTGTGTGGATCAACAGCGAGGTGCGTCGGCTCGTTAAATGGAATGCCGCTCATCGCAGGCGAATGCTGGTTTTCCGCGCCGAGGGTCATCAAGAGTTTGCCACCCGGTGTAAACTTTCGGACGGTGTGATCGAAGTTGTCCACGCAATAAACCGAATCGTCGGGTCCTATGGTGACACCGTGTGGATTCGTGAATATCCCATCGCCCCAGGTTCGCAGCACATTTCCTTCAGGATTAAACACAATCATCGGGTGAGTGCCCCGGTTAAATACATAGACGTTATCCTTGGAGTCCACAGCGACAGCCGTCGCTTCTTTGTACGTCCAATCCTCCGGTATATTGCCCCAATTATCGCCGGAGACTTCATACGTTAAACTCCCGCTACCCAAACTGACCATGTGTTACCTCCACGGTGACCTATACTTCAGTTATTTTACTGCGTTTCGCCCCCTCGCGTCTACTGATTTTGTGTGAGTCCACTGACCCTAACCGACGAGCCAGATATACCGAGCTACGAAAAGCACAGCGAACAGGTAAATTAACCAGTGCACCTGCCGACCACGACCGCTGACAAGTTTTAGCAGCGCGTAGGAAATGAACCCGAACGCAATCCCTTCCGTTATACTTATCGTGAGCGGCATCATCAGCAATGTCAGAAATGCGGGGATGGATTCGGTGAAATCGTCCCAATTGATAGACACCACATTCTTCAGCATCAGGCATCCGATAATAATCAGCGCCGGCGCAATCACAGGATACAGGGTCATATTTTCACCACCAGCGTATCCGGCCCCAACCATCTTTATCAGTGGACTAAAGAATAACGCAAGCAGCATCAGGATTGCCGTAACGATGTTCGTCAAGCCGGTGCGCCCCCCTGCGGAAATTCCCGATGCGCTCTCAATGTAACTGGTAACCGTTGAGGTGCCGAGCAGTGCGCCCGTGCTGGTCGCAACCGCATCTGTAAACAGCGCCTGCCGCGCCCTCGGCAGCTTCCCGTCGACCATCAAACCGGCTTGTTGCCCGACTCCGACCAGCGTTCCAACCGTATCGAACAGATCCAGAAAGATGAACATGACAATAATCGCAATCAGCTCCGGGGCCACAAAAATGTTCGGAATCTGAAGCTTGAAGAAGGTGGGAGCAATCGAAGGCGGTGCGGAAACAACTCCCTCGAACTTTACCAGCCCGAAGATGAGTCCGGCAACCGTCGAAGCCAGAATGCCGATCAAGATTGCGCCGCGTACATTCAGAGCGAAGAGAATCGCAATCACGACCAGACCGAACACCGAGAGCAGCGCGGGCGCCGATTTCAAATCGCCGAGCATGACATACGTCGCCGGGCTGTCAACGATAAGACCTGCCCACTCCAAACCTACAAGGGCAATCAGCAACCCAATCCCAGCGGGAATGGCGTTCCTCAACGAAACCGGCAGAATGCCCATTACCTTTTCGCGCAACCCGACAAAGGAGAGCAGGACAAACAATACCCCTGCAATAAAGACCGCACCGAGCGCGATTTGCCACGATATTCCGAGCGTAAGACAGACTGTGAAAGTGAAATAGAAGTTATGCCCCATCCCAGGCGCAAGCGCGATTGGATAATTAGCGAGCAATGCCATCAATACCATCGCGAACGCGCTGGTAATACACGTCGCCGCCATCACTGCGCCGGAATCCATTCCCGCCGCTGACAGCACCGCCGGTTGAACGAAGATAATATACGAAAGTGTCATGAACGTCGTACAACCTGCGACAATTTCGCGTTTCAAAGTCGTCCCCGATGCACGTAACTGGAATAATTTTTCAATCATGAATCGCCTTCTGAAGTAGAAATCCCCTCTCACAAGGCTAGGGGTTTACATCTCGCCAAAAAAATCACCTTGCGAATGCCCTAAATTGTATTCGATCCCACACCAGATTGCAAGCGTTTATTTGCAGTCCTCAATCTCACTCAAGAACGCAGTGACGGCAGGTTGGGTGGAGCGGTATTGATGAGCGGAAAAAACTATCGCCTAAAATCGCTATCGCGCTCCTTATCCAGTCGCTTGATCTATTCGCTCGTTTGATCGCTCAGTTAATCTCAACCCAACCTACAAGAACTTCATGGCGTGAATGATATATTTGGGTCAGTAAAATTACAGTTTTTACAGTCTATAAAAAAAGGGGGAATTCGTCGCGAGGAAAGCGACGTTTTGAGTTTGCAACAAAACAAGTTGTGATTTGCTGCGCTTTCCGTAAGATTTTCCTATATTTCTTCGTGATGTAGCATTCGTAGGTTGGGTAGAGCGGGGTCGGCAACTCGATTTCTTTAGTTTTTTGGGACGTTTGAACCTTGTTACATAGAGTAGTGTCCTTGGCTGCTCTTTCTGTGGTATTTTCCCTACATTTCTTCGTGATGCAAGTTGAATCGGACGGTCAATGAAATGTGTACCGAGCGGTTAGCGTTCGCGCTCGCAGCCACATTGTTATCTTAGATGCAGCACAACCAACAGCGCGATCTAAATTTGGACTGGGTAGGCAGGGATTGGCGAAAAACGGGGTCCCTTCATTTGACTATGCAATGGCGTGAATGATATAATTGGCGTAGAAATTTTCAGGTTTTACAGACTAGACATCTTTCCAAAATAAGTATCCGTTTGTTATGATTTTAGGTTATTCCTTTCAAACATCTTCTATTGTAGAAAGGATAACCATGAGTCAATTTGAAAAAGCAGTAGAGTTGTCAGATGAGCAATTTCTGCGAGCCGTTGGTGTAGACAAGGCAACTTTCAACCTTATTTTGGAGCGTGTCGCTGTTCATATCGAAAGTCTTCGAGATGAACAGCCGATGAAGAAGCGAGGACGGAAATCGGGGCTGCCATTGATTGACCGCCTTCTATTGACATTCACCTATTTGCGTCACTATCCAACCTTTGCCAGGTTAGGCTCGGAGTTCGGTATCAGTGAGTCTTATGCAAATAAAATCTATCATCAGATACTTGATGTGTTAGTAAACGTGTTTTCGATAAAGAATCGAAAGCACTTGTTAGCGGGCAATCTCCAAACAATCGTCATTGATGCCACCGAGCAACCCATTGAACGTCCAACAAAAGGACAGCGTGCTTACTACAGCGGTAAAAAAAACCCATAAAAGTTCAATTGATTGCGTGTTTGGCGTTGTTAGAACTATTGTCGGTTATCTGCCGCAAAGGGAGCGTTCACGATTACAGAATTCTAGAGGAAAGCCGTCTGGCGATTTCCCCCGATACTGAGAAGTTGGCTGATAGTGGTTATCAGGGCATAGCCAAACGGTATGCCAACAGTTCGACGCCCATCAAGAAATGTCGGAGCAAGCCCTTGACTCAGGAGGCGAAGCAATTCAACCGACGGTTGGCAACACAAAGGGTTGCCATTGAGCATATCGTCAGACGGTGTAAGATTTTTCGCATCACCAAAGACATCTATCGAGGCAAACATCGCAACTATGGGAAAACATGGAATGTGATTGCCGCAATTGTTAACTTGAGACACTCCTCGACAAGCTGCCAAACGCCATAGTTATTCTATGCTCCAAGATTACTATAACTACACAAATCTATTTTGGAAAGATGTCTAATGGGAAACTTTAAGGGTATTGTCAGGAACAGCATAAAAAAAGAGAAAGGGTTTAGGCTTGGGTGTACCTTTGGCGGCAAGAATAAGAGAGATGGTGAATGGATAGTTGAATTCGTTGAAAAAAAGGGAGGGGTTGAACCCTCTGTTAGGTCAGTGACGCTGAAATACACTGACGGTGAAATCGTTTTAAGTGCTGACGATGCAGGGAAAGGGGGTATGCCTTACACGTACTGTAGATAAGGAACAGGATCAGTATAGTATAGGTGTTAATTCTGCTATTTTGGATAGCAATTCTCCCTCTTTTTTTTTGGATCGTTTTCGTCATAGAGGAGAACGGGGTTATGAGGAAGAAAATGCATTAGCAAACTATTTACAGGAAAAGCAGGGAGGTTTGGGAGATTCATGGGAGTGGGGAGGAAGTCCCGTATTTAGTATGTCACCGATTCGTTCTCAACCGAAACGGACGTATGACCAAATGAGGGAATTTGATGGCCCTGAGGGGAGCGATATACCGATACGGTTAATGCGGATAAAGGCGACGAATAAAGACAAATGGGAAGCTTTAAAAGCAAGGTTAGTCGAATTTGGTAAGAGTGCGGGGCTATTTCACAACATTGACGTTAGAAACTTCGGTGGGGCTATGGGCGACCCATTCAAACTGACAGTCAAGGTAAGGGGACCAAACTCCAATGTCATTGATGTAGGCTATGGTGTCAGTCAAATTTTGCCAATTTTAGTGAATGTCTTCGATCAGCTTGTCTCTCGTCGGCGCATTTATAGAAGCGGAAGAATTCCCATCTTCCTATTACAACAGCCTGAAGTCCATCTGCATCCGAGGGGCGCAGGCGGAACTTTCCTCTTTACTAGCTACGCCGGCAAGCCGGGGTCGGAGTGGGCAGTCGTTTATTGTTGAAACGCACAGTGACTATATGATTGACCGCGCACGCATTGAAATCAGGAATCGCACCATCCGCCCCGAAGATGTGTCGCTGATATATTTGGAGCCAAAAGGGAATGTTGTCAAGGTGCATAATATCAGTTTCGATACGATGGGTAATATGGAGGAAGTGCCGCCTCATCACAGAGAATTTTTCCTGAAAGAAACCAAGCGGCTCATGGGTTTTGAGGATTAAGCAATGTGGATTATTTGGGATGTCAATAGTTTCAGTAATTTCAGGAACACAACTGATGAAGATATGGAACCTGTGCGGAATTGGTTGGAGAGCGAAAACGGCAAAATCGTCTATTCTTCCACCGAGAAATTTAGGAGTGAATGGGAAGCAGGAGGGGGGGTACGAGTTGATGATAAAACTGCTATATCCAGGCGCAAGTCCATCCTCCTCCATTAGAATGGGCTGGGAGCAAGTAATGATGATACTGCAAAGGATGGGTAAATTCAAATTGCTGCCGGCTGAAGATGTGCCAGCAAAAGCGGATGCATTAGAGCAAACAGGTGAACTTATGTCCGACGATCCACACATTATCGCATTGGCTATGATTGCGAGTGTGAAAGTATTAGCTGTCCAACGCCTGCCCGGCATACCGAGTAGAGGAAGAAGAAGACCAAGGGGTGCCGACCCAGAATTGCAGAAAGACTTTAAGGATCGCAATTTTGTTGGAGGTAAAGTGTATATTACAAAAAGCCATTCGCACTTGCTGACTAGAGATACCTGCCCTTAGTAAGGCATAACGGTCCTTACAATGGGATCCCAAAATGCACTTATCCCAAAAATCATCTCGCTACACCTATCGGCATACGCCAAGCGAGCGGTGGAGATTGGTGGGGGTCATTATGTTACGGGTTCCACCCTTCCTTGCCGTTGTGACATCGGGATATTCAGCGTAACCTAATGCAGCAATCACACAGGAGAAACAGATGACGGACTTTAGATCGTTGGAAGTTGGTATGGATGCGCCGGATTTAGAGATAGAAGATGCGGATGGCGTTGTCCATCGCCTGCGCGATTACGTCGGGAAGAAAAACGTCGTTCTGGCGTTTTATCCCAAAGACTTTACCAGTGGCTGAACGGCGGAGGTTTGCTCGCTCCGGGATGAGTCGAGCCAATTTGCAGCGCACGATGTACAAGTTTTCGGTGTTAGTGTACAGGACGCTGAAAGCCACAAAAAGTTTGCGGAACAGTACGACCTGAACTTTCCGCTTCTTGTAGACACGGACCGCTCATTCAGCTTGCTATTCGGCGCTACTGACCAGCCGGATGGCATGAGTAGCCGCATGACGGTCGTCATTGATAAAGCTGGAAAGATAATCAAGCATGATAAGCAGGTAAACGCGAATGCGCACGGCGAGGATTTAATCGGCTTCTTCGAGTCGAGGTAATCCGATAACGCTCTCGAACGCGGAACGTTTGTCTGACTTTTACCGCTAGCCAGCATTCGACATGAAAACTGGCTCTTTTTGTGCATTGAACGGCAAGAGCCTCAACTTGAGAATCCTCGTGAATTGCCATGACCTACCGTGGGAAAGGTGTAGTATACCCCCTCTAACTCCCCCTTGCCAAAGGGGGAATCTTGGGACTGTGGGGTGAGGTTGGGCTGTTTTACCCGTATAGGACTGTGTTTCAGTCCTTTGCGGGAGTTCCATCTGACCTAAAAAACGGATCAATCTGCGACTCTTGCCTATTGAGTTCAACAAGTCGTTTTCGCAACTGCTGCCGGCGGTATAGAAAAATCAGAACGAATACCGTCGTAATGACGCCCCAAAGGATATATGGGTTGGCAAATATCGCTGCTCGGTGATAGCGCTGGGGAAGCGATGCGCGCCATTCTGTATCAAATGTTATGAGGTTCCAACCGATGGTTTGTTCGTAAGCGGTGTTTAAATCTTCGCCGCCTTCAAGTCGAGCGATGATTTCCCACAACTTGTCGATTCCCCCAAGTTCCACGAGCCACGCAACGGCATTCAAGCTTTCCGCGTACGCAAGTTGAGCGTGGGTTTCTGACCGAGGAAATTCCGCAACGAGATCCGTAAGTGAGATAATCGAGTTTGAGAAGATGTGTTTGAGCAAGAGGTCGTGGTGATGAGGCGCCCATTCGTCGGATAGATACATCGCAATTCCCTCTACAAACCACAAGGGAATGGCTTCCATTATCTTTTGCGTGCGCTGTCCAAAAACAACGTGGACAATTTCATGGCGAACGATCTGTGACAATTGGAACTTTCGTTCAATGATAACACGCGGGTTCTGGATGACAATACGGCGGCTCAATGGGAAGGCGCAACCGATTGCCCAGTCATGGATTGGGGCATGCACAGCCGACTGAAACTGCGCTTCTGTATCGCAGATCCAAATCTCGATTTTGTCTATCACCATCCCGTTCATCAAGCGACCTAGTTGCGAGTAGAAGTTTTCGGCAATGTCGGCAACCTCTTGCGCTGATTTTGCATGGGATTGATAGTAGGTTCGGAAGTGTGTCGTTTCTAGCGTGTTCCACGGTTTGCCGGTATTTCCGTGTGTTATGGGCGACCAAAGGGTAATGAGAATGAAACAGCAGAGGTAGTAAGGTTTCTTCATGAGGGAATCTCTTGCTGAACTTGAGCGCGATGAGAATCTGTTCTATCTTCCCCTGTTCACAGCGTCACGTTTCATGCCGACACGGATTCGGCAATCATATCACCGACTTGGGAGGTTGTATATCCCATTTTTCCGGCGGCGAGATCTCGAAGTTTCTTACTGCCGAGAAGGTCACTTACCGACTGATCTACTAAACCAGCCGCCTCGGTTTGACCCAGGTATTCAAGCATCATGCCCGCCGCGAGAATCGCTGCGATGGGGTTGATTTGGTTCTTGTTGGTGTACCGCGGGGCGGATCCGTGAATCGGTTCAAACATTGCTATGTTACCAGGATGGAGATTCCCGGATGCGGCAACGCCCATACCGCCTTGAATCATCGCACCGAGGTCGGTGATAATGTCACCGAACATGTTGCAAGTCACAATGACATCGAACCATTCGGGGTTTTTCACCATCCACATCGTTGTCGCATCGACGAAGGCATATTCTGTCTCAATGTCGGGATATTCCGCGGCAACTTCTTCAAATACGCGCCGCCAGAGATCGTGCGCATAGGTGAGCACATTTGCCTTATCGCACGAGGTCAGCTTCTTCGCTTTGTTCCTTTTCCGCGCCAACTCAAAAGCGTAGCGGATGCAGCGCTCTGTTCCTTTGCGGGTGGCGATGAGCTCCTGAATCGCCACTTCATCAGACGTTCCACGCTTCAAGAAGCCGCCCCCTCCAACGTATAAGCCTTCCGTGTTCTCACGGACGATGACAAACTCGATATCCTCCGGCCCCTTGTCCTTAATAGGTGTCCACACGCCGGGATACAGCTTTACAGGACGCAGGTTGATATACAGATCTAATTCAAAACGGGTTCTTAATAAGATTCCTTTCTCCAAAATCCCCGGCTTAACATCTGGGTGTCCTATCGCTCCCAAGAAGATTGCATCCAACCCTCGAAACTCATTGAGCGCGGCGTCCGGTAAAACTTCACCCGTCTCAAGATAGCGATCGCCGCCAAAGTCGTATTCAACGGTTTCGTACTTGAAGTTAGTTTTTTCGGCTGCTGCCCCGACGACCTTCATGGCTTCTCGCGTAATTTCGGGACCAATCCCGTCGCCGGGAATTAAGCCAATTTTATACATAGAATCCCTCCAAAGATTATTTGAGCGGTTTCTTTACGGCTGTGCTCCTTCAGTTTCGATCATGAAATAACGGCTGAGTAGCTTGGTTCACGTGTATTCGAGCACGTTTATATTCTAACATGACTCTATGAAGACTGACAATTTTTTTCTCGGTGCTAAGATGCAATACGTATGTGTAATGCTTGACCTCTCTGTCCTTTTCTTTTTGGCTCCACCCTACTTCTACAATCGTTTATTGATGTGCCCCATTCGCTCAATTACAGGCTCGGGCGTTTTATCGCTTGCTCACATCTGAAATACATGATAAAATTATCAATTGCATCGAATTCCGGCGAGGCTAGGAGACTCATATTATGAGCATTGACTATGAAAGATGGGCACAAACCGCTCTTCGTGGCGATGAATTTTCACGGGTGGACACCGTAACGATGCTGACGAATCCGCGTGTCGATATCCTGCGCATGGCAACCGCCGCGGGCGATGTCCGTATGGCGACTTTTGGGAAAAAGGTCAAAATTCACAAAATCAATAACATCCAAAATGGACTCTGTCCCGAAGATTGCGGGTATTGCGGTCAATCAAAAGTATCCAAGGCGCCAATTAAGCGATACCCAATGAAGGACGAAGATGAGATTGTCCAGGAGGCACATGATGCTAAAGCGAGCGGTGTCTACCGCTACTGCATGGTGTCCGGTGGTCGTGGGCCAACCCAGAAAAAATCTAAGCAGCTTGCTCGAATTATCAAGCGCATCAATGATGAGGTTGGAATCAAGACCTGTCTTTCAGTCGGAATTGTCGATTTAGAAAAAGCGAAAATGCTCAAAGCTGCTGGGCTAGACCGCCTCAATCACAACCTGAATACTAGCGAAACTCACACACCCAAAATTGTCAGTACACATACCTACCAAGATCGGATCGATACGCTTAACGCGGCAAATGAGGCGGGACTGCAAACCTGTAGCGGTATGATTGTTGGCATGGGGGAATCGGATGAAGATATTCTGGACGTTGCCCATGTCCTTCGACGCATGAAAGTCCCATCGATCCCCATCAATTTCCTTGTTCCCATCCACGGAAATCCAATATACGACTTCAAGCAGTTGACCCCAGAACGGTGCTTGAGAATTCTTTGTATGTTTCGATTCGTCAATCCAACTGCCGAGATTCGCATCGGTGGCGGTCGTGAAGGGCACTTACGCGGACTCCAGTCACTCGCGCTTTTTCCAGCAAACTCGCTGTTTGTCGATGGTTACCTCGTAACTCGGGGGGACCTCAAGAACAAAGTTTACCAGATGGTAAAGGATGCGGGGTTTGAACTTGAAGGCGAGGATGAAGAGGATCCGATGTTAAGCGCTTCTGAAAGATTCACGCTGGATGATGACCCCAATATCATGAACCCGAAGACGGCATGGGTCGATTGATGTGATGCGTAACCTATTCTTACGCTCCATCAGGGCAAATGACGTGCCCTCACACGACAAAGCCCCTGCTTGGAGGTAAGGTCGTTAACTCAGGGGAATCGAGACTCGCGGCATCCCCGCTAAAATCTGGGGAAACGGCTTGACGTGAATGGGTTGCGTCTCTGACGCTCGAAGGCGTTAGCTGTGACGTGTTCTCGGACTTGAGATAAGCGTTGGGGTCGTGATGTAGCGCCCCCTCCGGAAGCCATTCCCACAGCGTTCCAAGGTCTCTGCGCACCCGGTCCGCAAAGAACTGTGGAAGTTCGGCTGTCTCACCTTCAAAATAGGGGCGGAACTGCTTGTCTGTGTCTAGCCGTTGGCGAACCTCAGTGAAATACTTGATTCGACCAAAACCTTCTGACGAAACAGCCCTGACCACGTTCAGCCACCGCGGGATTGTATCCTTGATGACGCGATAGCGGTTGAGAATGGCATTCCGCGAAAACGAATGTTTGCTCACATCAACCACCCGATCATAAAAATCGGGCCAGACATAGTGCTTTGGCTTGACGTTCATGGCGTGATTGTTGTTCAAGAAGTGGAATGGGAAAGGTAGGACGCGGTTGGCGCGCTGGTATTCGAGATTGAGTGGTGCAGCTTGTCCGAACGACGAAATCAACGAATAGGCGGGAAACGCGCCTGGGGTCATATCCAAAAATCGCTTTGTGAGCTCAAAGGGTTCTAATCCTTCGTCAACGTCGAGACCAAACACGAAGTTGGTTTGGACGTAGGGAATATACCGTAACATGGTGTTAACATGCTCGGAGACCTGCCTGACCTTGTCAATTCCTTTCGTCTTGCCGGTCTTCGACTTGTTTCCCATGTCGTACCACGATTCAATACCGGGTAAAATGGCTTTGAATCCGTTGCGTTTGAGTCGCTTCAGGTGCGGTTCTGACAGGAGAGCGAGACTGCTCTCGGCGATGAAATCAATGCTGTCGGGCGGTACTGCTTCCTCTATCGCATCCATGTAATCGTTAAATCGCACGCCAAAGTTTGGATCGTGCCAACCAACGCGCGGTCGTCTAAATTTACGCAAGAGGAATCGCAAATCGTCCTTGATAACGTCGAAGCTCAATTGCTGATACGGTACGACAGAGTCGATGCAGAAGCTGCATGTGTATGGACAACCGAGACTGCCAATCATTGGGACAATCTTGATGAGGGGTGCTTTGTGGAGCGTCTGCTCGATAAACTTCCAACGTTCGCGGACTCCGGGCAGCGTTTTAGGCTGCTGCTTGGCTGCGAGGTGCACGCCGATCGGTCGGTGCTGCGAGCAGTCACGCAGGACATCACGAATCAACGCTTTATCCGTGAAACCGAGGACATAGTCGAAATACTTTTGTGAATCCTGCGGGTAGCACCGAGCGTGGGGACCTCCAAGCACAGTGATAGCGCCTTTCGATCGGAACAGGTTGCTCAACGCATATGCTAATTGCCCCGCCTGCGAGAACGCGCCGATAAAGACCAAATCGACATCCTCTGGTAATTCCTCGGTCAGATTCTCAAAACCGGTATAGCAAACAAGTGTGACATCATGCCCTTCTTCTTCACACCACGCGCCGATGACTTGGGGCATAATGCTGGCAAAATTTGCATGCATCACACGCGCCCATAATGCTTTCGTCGGACCTTTGGTGACAAGGTCGATAATTCCGATGCGGAGTTTACGCATGGCGTTCCCCTTTAGATGTTTTCGAATGCCTGATTCTGGTTGAAGTAACCTTGGCAATCGTTAATGTTCGATGGTCTTTACCGTCAATCCCTAAAGCCGATAATCAATCTTATCAGTTTTCCAATTTTCGGTCAAGAAAAATCTCCCTTTTTTATTTGGTGTCGGCTCGGTGTTTCACAGTGAGGCTTCGCTAGCTAACGGGAAAGATTCCACAGGAGCACGGTGCCGTCGTAACTCCCACTTCCCAGTGTGCTGCCATCCGGGCTGAATGCGAGGCTTTTGACGGTTGACGTATGCCCCTTCAGGGTTTGCTGGTGTGCGCCTGTCCCGGTATCCCAAAGACGTATGGTAGTGTCCCCACTCCCACTTGCTACTGTGCCACCATCCGGACTAAAAGCGACGGTGCAGACATCCAACGTATGTCCCTCTAAGGTCCGGCGATGTGTCCCCGTCACGGCCTCCCAAAGTCGGACGGTATTGTCCCCACTCCCACTTGCTAGCGTCGCGCCATCCGGGCTGAAGGTGACGCTAATGATGTCCGCCGTATGCCCCTTCAGAGTTTGCTGGTGTGCCCCTGTCACGACATCCCAAAGACGGACGGTATGGTCGCCACTCCCACTTGCCAGTGTAGCGCCATCCGGGCTGAATGCGATGCTGTAGTGATCGCCCGTATCGCTTCTCAGTGATCGCAGGTGCGCGCCTGTCATCGCATTCCACAGGTGAACGGAAGTGTTTCCATCCCCACTCGCGAGGGTAGAACCATCTGAGCTGAATGCGATGCTGTAGTGATCGCCCGTATCGCTTCTCAGTGATCGCAGGTGCGCGCCTGTCATCGCATTCCACAGGTGAACGGAAGTGTTTCCATCCCCACTCGCGAGGGTAGAACCATCTGAGCTGAATGCGATGCTGTAGTGATCGCCCGTATCGCTTCTCAGTGATCGCAGGTGCGCGCCTGTCCTGACATTCCAGAACTCAATGGTATGGTAATCATCGCTCCCACTCACCAGCGTTCGTCCATCAGGGCTAAATGCGACGTTATTGGCGTGCGATAGATACCGGTGCAGTGACCGCTTGTGCGCGCCCGTCGCTGCATCCCATAGACGGATGGGATCTCGCCGACTCGCACTTGCCAACGTTGCGTTGTCCGGGCTGAAGGCGAGGCTATTGACATAACTTATATGTCCCTTTAGTGTTCCTAGGTGTGCGCCCGTCGCCCGATTCCACAGACGGATGGTCGAGTCGTCACTCCCACTTGCTAGCGTTGCGCCGTCCCGACTGAAGGCGACATCAGTGACCCAACCCGCATGTCCTTCCAGTGTACGCAGCCGCGCGCCGGTTGCAGCATCCCACAAATCGATGGTCGTGCCAGGTCCACCACTTGCGAGCGCGCCGCCATCCGGGCTGAAGGCGACGCACGAGACCATAGGTACACGTTCTTCCAGTTTCCGAAGGTGTATCCCCGTCTTAGCATCCCACAGGCGGATGCTATCACCCCAACTTCCACTTGCCAGTGTACCGCCATCCGGACTAAAAGCGAAGCTAGTCACATACTCCGTATGACCTTCTAGTGTGTGAAGTTGTATACCTGTCACCGCATCCCATAGATGGAAGGTCTTGCCATAACTCCCGCCCGCCAACATCGAGATGTCCTGGCTGAACGCGACAGTGCTGACGGAAAATGTATCTCCTTTCAGGGTTCGCAGTTCCAATGACCGCTTAGATGTTTTCGTCTCGACATCCCACAGACGAATGGTCGTATGCGACACACTTGCTAGCGTGCCGCCATCCGGGCTGAACGCGACACTCATGATGGCATCCGCATGTCGCTCCAATGTGTGTAGGTGTGCACCCGTTGCGGCATCCCACAGACGAACGGTTTTGTCCGAACTCCCGCTCGCCAGTATGCTGCCATCCGGGCTGAACGCGACACTCATGACAACCCCCGAATGTCCGGTGAGCAGGGCAACCTCTTGATGGGTCGTTGTATCGTAGAGCCAGATACCGATACCACTGCCGACGGCAAGCCGCGTGCCATCGGGAGAATATTGTATTTGACCTATCGCGCCCTTTCCGAGGCGTACTTTAACCCCTTCAGGTAAACCCCATTGCGGGGAATCATGGGAGGAGGTGTTGCATGAGGACAGGATGAAAAGCGCAAGTAACGTTAAAGTTGTTTTCATGTAGGAACTCCTTTACGCCCAACACCGTTGAACGTCTAAAGCCTCGTACTTCGGTGATTCATCATCGGATTGCACCTCCCGATGAATCAGGCAACTGGAGTCGGTTTTTGGGTTTGTCGCCGGGGGATTCCGTCTTGGCGCACTAGGACAACCATAGGGAGAGTCTCTTTCCAAAAAAAAACAGCGTCAATGATTTCGGAAAATTATAAATCCCCTGATTGCAGGTCTTTAATGTAGTTCTCGCTGATTTCATTCGATGGGTGACGAGGAACACGGTGAGGTTCTAAGAAGTTCTTTAGCAGTTTTTGATACTCCGCCACCGCTTGATTAACGTCCCCGGTCTTTTCATAAATACTGCCAATCCAATATTGAGCGGATCTCCTTGTATCGTAGTCAAATGTTGAGTTGTCGGCGACCTTCCGATATGCCTGAATTGCCCCATCCATATCGTTTTTCGCATAGTAGACTTGAGCAACATAAACTTGGTAAGTCTGGGTGTCTTTGTTATGTGGATATTTCTCAATTGCTGTCTCAAGCTGGATAATCGCTTCGTCATACTTTTCCAACTTCTCAAAAGCCCAACCGATGTGAAAATAGGAATCCTCTGCAGATTTTGTTTCTGGATATCCTTGAATGACCTCTTTATAAGTCTTAATTGCGTCTTCAAATTTTTTTTCTGCGAACAGTGTTTGAGCGATGCCAAACTTCGCAAGCGGCGCGAATTCCAGATGCCCTGACAACACGACATTTTTGAATTGAATACGAGCGTTGCCGTATTCTTGCTTTTCGGTATAAATCATGCCGATCTGATATACAATACTGTGGATGAGTTGGTTATCCCTGAAATCCTCCGTGAGCTTACTGAGCCCTTCGAGTGCGCGGTTTAAGTTGCCTTTGCCGTAATGACACATTTCCCGATTCAGACGGGACACATCGGCAAGCCTGGTGCCGGGGTACTCTCGAATCAACTGAGTAAACAGGACAAAGGCGCGATCATAATAGAGGTCTGCCGCATCTAAATCATCCGTCTTTCGCATATCTTGCGCAGCGAGATAGGAGGCGAAGGCGATAGTGTATAACGAGTCATCTGCCCATTCACTGTCGGGGTAGTTGTTGATGAGACGTCGGTATAGAGCAAACGCCTCTTCATCAGTTCGTGCAATCCCTGAAGCCAATTGGTAGATTGCATCATCTGCCCAACGGCTATCTGGGTAATCATCGAAGACGGTGCGATATGCAGCTCTGACCTCCCGGATACGGTCTAAATCTAGGTCGTCAAGTGTCACGGGAGGCGTATTTGCTTTCTCAGCTTCTGACCATGCTTTCTCAGCTCTCTCATAGTAATTCTGATAACTGTCGTCCGGGTTGAACCACAGATACCCAACGAAAACACCAATCGAAAACGCAACGATAACGACGACTTCGAAAACGACGAATTTCTTCATGGTTTACACTCCTGCACTGAAGCGTTATTGTATTTTTCATATATTATGTAAATGAAAGTCAACGAATTTTATCATTCTTTGTCCAAAGGTGTCAATCACCGATTGAAGTTGGTGCAATTGCACGGGTCACTGCACATTAGACTGTTGCTTCGTACGGTTCGTTTATTGCTCCTCAATTTTTGCGATTTATCATGCAGTTGGTACTCAGGCATTGGGCGTTTTTACTCCATCCGTAACGCATCTGCAGGCGTCATTTTGCCTAATCGCCAGGCGGGGTAGATACCTGCGAGCAGCGCGGCAGCGAGTGCAATGATAAACGCTTGAAGGAAATGAACCGCCTGAAGTTGCATCTGTAGCGTCCAGCCAAACGAGCGGAGGTTAATAATATAGATGAGAATCGCGGACAGGAGAATCCCCGTCGGTATAGCAATCAGCCCCGCGCTGCCTCCGATGAGTCCTGTTTCGAGGAATGTCAGTTTCCACAACTGTTGGCGTGTCATCCCGATTGCTCGCAATGTGCCAATTTCCCGGTGGCGTTCGAGTTGCAGGCTCATCAGCGTACTGAGTACACCAATAAATGCCACCACCGTCGCAAGCATTTGTAGCGCAACCGTGGTGCTGAAAGCGCGATCGAAAATAGCAAGGCTGTTCGCTCGAAGCCCCCGGTTAGATTGGATCGTCAATTCGAAGCTGCCCGCAAATGTCTTTCGCAGGGCATCGATTTTGGCGTCTACATCGACATCAGGTTCAACAAAGAGTGCCGCAGATGACAAATTGGGATCGTCCCAGAACTTGCGATAGATGGGGTCGTAGATCAACGCGCGAAGTTGGACATTAAAGTCAAAGTCGATAGCCACAACTGGAAGTTGCTGTTTACCGTAATTCGTGAACAGTGCAATCCGATCTCCCACATCCAGATCGAACCGATTCGCCATCCGTTCGTTAACAATCAGCCCACCGGCTTCCATCGCTTGCCATGTGGCGGCGTGATTTCCCACAGCGGCTTTGTAGTGTCGTTGAGCGCCAGCAATATCCATGTTAACTGAAACCAGTTGGATTACACCTAGTTCACCTGCGTGTACATCCACCACGCGACTAGTGGCAACTTGGGCGACACCCGGGAATGATGTCAGTTTGGTTACAACCGCTTGATCGAGCGACGCTGTCGTGCTGCCTAAAGTCGGAGGGGAAACAAAAATGTCAGCTTGTAGGAGGTCTGTTAGCCACCGCTCGACTGTCAGGCGGAAGCTGCTTATCATCAAGCTGACACCAATAATTGCGCTAACCGCGACCATCAAAGCACCAATGGCGACGGAGGTGCGGCTTAGCGAGCGTGTGATGTCCCGGATTGCCATACGTGCCAAGGCATGGAGCGTGAAATGTGAAACGTGTGCGGGGTTGAATCTGACGTATTGTGTATTGCGGCTCGGATTGAGTCGATCGGCTTCACGCCGATGTGCACCCGGTAAAGCAATACAAGGGGTTGTGGTTTGGGTAGAGTGGCGAAGTCGTATCGAAATAATCGCGTTGTTTACGAATTCGATGACCCGCATCAGTCGCAAGGTCATTGCGGGTGTGAGCAGAGCGATGCCGATGATTATGGCAAAAACCCCGGCAAAAGTGATGCTTAGATGCCATTCTGGAAGGAGCAGGATTGCGCCTAACAGTAGCACGCCTACGCCAGCCCCGCTGACCCAAGGTAGAATAGCATAAGTGCGTTCTTCAATATTGCTGCGCTGAAAAGCCCCAGCGGGAGGGACACAGGTGGCTTCGTAGGCTGGCAGCATCGCCGCCGTTAGCGCCGCTGCTAAACCACTGACAACACCTTTGAACAAGGTGTGTAGCGGGACGTTAATCTGACGTACAGTGACCACAAAAAAGATGTCGTTGAGCGTCTGCGTTACTAGTTGTACAGCACTACGACTCAAAAGTATCCCTAATCCGAGACCGATTAACGTTCCGATGATGCTAAGAACCCCCGCCTCAATCAGAACAATCGTGAAAATCTCACCGCGGGTCATGCCCAAAGCGCGTAGACTGCCCAGTACAGGGCGTCGCTGCACCACACTGAAAGCGACGGTATTATAAATCAGGAACACGCCAACTAGCAGTGCTAGCAGACTGAGAGCAGTGAGGTTAAGTTGGAATGCGGAGGTCATTTCCGCCACCACCTCACTGCGGGCATCAGGTCTTTCGATACGGGCGCCGGGCGGCAAGATTGCGGCGATGTGTTTGAGAATTGCGGTGCCAGCTTTGCCATCCGGGACAATTAGATCAATTCGATCCAGCCTACCAATCTTGCCTAGAACCTCTTGGGCGGTCGCGATGTCGGCGATTAGCAGACCTTCTAGCGCACGCCGACTTCGTTTGTCCTCTGGACATAGCAGACCGACAATCTCCAGCGCATAATTTCGACTTCCCACCTGCACATGAAGTTGATCGCCAATAGTCAAGTTGTAGCGACGGGCGATATCGGCGCTCATCAAAACGGTTCGCGGCTGAGTTAAAAAAGCCCTGAGTGTTCTAGTGTCTCCAAAGCTGGTATTCTTATCGCCCAGATAACTTCGAAAAGGAGATTCGGCGAAGCTGTCCACCCCAAACAGTTGCATCGGTTGAGCATCCAGTTCTCCGACAGCGACATAATCTGCCACAACCGGTGCACTGAGTCGATAACCCGACTGGTGTCGCAAAGCAACATAAACACCCTCATCCAGTCCGGTAGGACCTCCAACAATCTGATGTGTGGCTTTACCGACCACAGCTTCTGTGCTCAGGGCGAAAGCACGATTGGCAGCGTTGTTGGCGAGGTCCATTGCAACGATAATCCCTACCCCCAATGCCACCCCGATGATGAGGAAAGCACTCTGAAGAGGGCGACGCCAAGCGTGTCCCAAAGCCAAGCGCAATAAGGTGTGAACAATGCCAATACCGCTTCTCTTTCTGTGGATAACCATCAGTCAACATGTGGGAAATACGATGGGGGCAGTTCCCTTTTTCTCGTGTTCATTGCTTGTTCCTAACCTCTCCTGCCCTAGCTCCGCCATGTGTTCGTTCATTCAGAGATTTGGGTGAGGTATTCTCCACATTTTAATCGCTGACTAGCTTTCCATCTTGAATATTCAAAACCCGGTCCGCACGGCGAGCTAATTCCGGCGCATGAGTTGCCATTAACAGCATCTTACCAGCGTTGCTGTTCATCTCTAGCAATAGCGATAGGACAATCTCGCTGGTTTCCGCGTCTAGATTACCCGTTGGCTCATCGGCTAACAGCAGCAGAGGATTATGAACGAGTGCACGCGCAATGGCAACCCGTTGTTGCTCCCCGCCGCTCAACTTGTCTGGATAGGTGTTGAGGCGATCTCCTAGTCCAACTTGCTCAAGCAGTACACGCGCACGGGAGAGTTCGCTCACGCTTGCAATGCCGGCAAGTTCTAGTGGTAATTTGACATTTTCAAGGGTGGTGAGCGTTGGAATGAGGTTAAAAAACTGGAAAACGATGCCGATATAGCAACGGCGGAAGCGGGTTCGTTGATAATCGTTCAGTCCCGTGATGGCAATTTCCTGATCGTCCTTTCGAATGTACACGTGTCCGCTGCTAGGTGTATCAATACCAGAGATTAGATTGAGTAGTGTGCTTTTCCCGCTGCCAGATTTACCTAGCAGACAGACAAACTCGCCTTCGTATAATCCTCCGCTCAGTTCATCTATGACTGTTCGGCGTTGATTGCCTTCTGTATAGACTTTGCTCAAGCAATCTAGCCGCACGAGTGCCGATGGCTGACTCGTCTGGGGTGCAACGTTGGAAGGTAAGATAGTCATTTCAGGGTGTGCGTCAACCAAAGACGAAAAACGGTAATCCAGAATTCTTCATGATTTGGGCGCAAGATGTGCTAGCACCATTGGGCATTAAAATCCCCTCGAAAACACCTTACCTTCTTCGCGCGTAATTATTTCGAGAAGGGCGGGTTTTCCAGCTTCAAGCACTTTTTGGCAGCGATGGATAGCGGAGATAATATCGGCAGGGTTCTCGACCTTTTCGCTATAGCCACCTAAGCCTTCCGCGACCTTCGCATAATCTCCGGAGAGAAACTTCGTGCCGTAGCGTTCTGTAGCAACCGGCATATGATTCTCATAACCACCGAGTGCGGAGTTATTAAGGACAATCGTCAGGATGGGTATGTGCTCCCGTACGGCGGTTTCAAAATCCATCCCAGACATGCCGAATGCCGCATCTCCCATTACGTTGAGGGCGAGTTTTTCGGGAGCCGCTAGTTTTGCTCCCATGGTTAACCCCAGACCATATCCCAACTGCGTGGATTTACCCCAACCAATGTAGCTGCGTGGGGTAATCGCCTCGTAGAAGGGGAGCATCTGATCTCGTGGATTTCCGGAGTCATGCGTGGCGATTGTTTGTGTTCTATCGACAGCGTCCATCAAGTCCCAGATGACGCGATACGGATTGATTGGAATTTCGTCCGACGTTAGCTTCGGCATCCACTCTGACAACCAATTCGCCTTCACCGTTTTAATCTCATCTACCACAGTCTTTCCTTCCCGCTGTCCCTCGTCTCCTAGTTGTTTTTTTGCCTCATCAATCAGTTGCTTCAAGACGATCCTCGAATCGCCGAGAATGGCGTGGTCGACGGCGTAATCTTTGTTGATGTCGAGTTCATCAATTGAGTTCTGGATGAGCACTTTGCCGCTCGGAATCGGAGTCGCCATAATAGACTTTGAAAAACTACACCCAATCCCAAAAACGAGATCTGCCTTACTCAGGAAGTGCTTGACCATTCCTGTGCCGCTGTAGCCACTCGATCCAATCGACAAGGGATGATTTTCGGGAAACACACTCTTTCCTGCCATCGTTGTCATCACGGGAACTTGCAGCAACTCAGCAAACTCAATCAACTCTTCTGTTGCGTCTGCGTAAAGGGCGCCCTGCCCGACATGCAGCATCGGATGTTCCGCGGCAAGAAGAGCTTTGACGGATGCTTCGACCTCCTGTGGATCTCCAGCAGGCTTGACAGACTTGGGCGGTGTATAGACAAAATTTTCGTCAATTTCTTCATCCTCAACATCCTGAAGCGTTTCAAGCATTACAGGCCCTGGGTGTCCCATTCGTAGCAAACTGAACGCTCGTCTCATCATTTCCGGAATGCGCTCCGCAAGATTAATCTGGGCGACCCACTTGGTGACGCCAGCGTAATTATTGACCGCCTCAAAATTGGTGGGAATGCCGAGGCTCCGACGATTAAGACCGCCGGGCAGCACCAGAATGGGAACAGAATCCGAGAACGCTTGCGCCACGCCGCCGAAGGCATTCTCGCTTCCAGGTCCACGTTGTACCACGGCAACGCCGATGCGTTCACCGTTGGAGATACGGCTGAAACCGTCTGCCATGTTGATCAGGGTTCGCTCGGTGCGCGCCATAATCGGTCGAATTCCAATCTTCGCTGAAGCGTCAATGAGTGTGTTCGCTGGAAAACAGAACAGATATTCAACACCTTCAATTTTCAATACTTTTGCAACTGCGTCAATACCTTTCATCTAAATCTCCTAATTGCTGTGTCGGTCGACATCATTTCGCATTCACAGAATTGTCGCCGAGCGATGCTGCGGCATATTCTGTATATTGGCTCAAATCTGGCGGAGGTAAACCAGAAACAGACGCAAGTAATTAGCCCAAGTTCATCCCGCGAACTCAGTGCAGAAGTCTATCTGCTTTCATCCATTCAACGGTCTGATTAAACGCAGCCCTTGTTTTTTGCACATCTGATTCTGTGTGGGATGCCATTGTCATGCCGCCCGCTTCAGAAATATCAATTCCGTTGAGCAGCAGACCACATCGCAGGTTAATGAGTAATTCTTTGTCGCCACCCTCTTTAAGGTCGCGATAATCCCACTCATCGGGATTGAAATCCGCAGTGCGCATCTCGCGAGCGCCGTGTCCGATGAGAAACTTGATTTCTGAAAACTCTCCGTAAACTGCCCAATCAAGACGGTGTTGATCGATAATCTCGTTCAACTGACTCCTTAGCATCGCCGCCGTGTGGTTAACCTGCTTGTGAGGAACACCTGTTCGAACGATTTTCAGTGTGGCGATACCTGCCGACGCAGACAACGGATTGGCGTTAAAGGTACCCGGGTGGGGCATTTTTTTGCCACGATTCGCGACTTTTTCTTCTTTGATAGAGATTAGATTGATAATCTCCCGCTTCCCAACAACAGCGCCGCCAGGCAATCCGCCGGCTAAAATCTTGGCGAGTGTTGTCAAATCCGGTGTGATATGGTAGTACTCTTGAGCACCGCCCGGGGAAACGCGAAAACCGGTAATCACTTCGTCGAAGATTAGCAGCACGCCGAAATGGCGGGTGAGTTCTCGTAATTGCTGAAGAAATTCCACATTTGTTGGAATTGCACCGAAGGAGCCTCCAGTTGGCTCTAGAATGACGCAAGCAATATCTGAATCGCTTCGTAAACAGCCTTCGACAGCGTCAATATCATTTGGCGGGCAAATCACTGTTGTGTCAATGACGCCTTGTGGAATTCCTGGAACAGGCACCTCATACGGTGGGTTTGCCCCCAAAATTACGGCATCGTGCCAGCCGTGGAAATGTCCCGCGAATTTCAACAACTTGTTCTTGCCGGTATAGGTGCGAGCAAGTCGAATCGCCATCAGGGTCGCTTCTGTTCCAGAACTGACGAAACGTACACGTTCTGCTGACGGTATCAACTCCATTATTAAACTTGCCCACTCCAGTTCAAGGGGATGACAAGCGCCGTAGTGCGTACCCCGTTGCGTCTGATGCATTACGGCTTGGACAATTTTGGGATGACTGTGTCCCAATAAGAGCGCACCGTGTCCTGCCCAATAATCAATAAACTCCTTTCCACCAATTCCCCACTTCTTCGACCCCTGCGCATGATCAATGTAAACTGGGAACGGATCCGCATGCCTGCTATCATGCGTTACACCGTCCGGAAAAGTATGGTTTGCTCGTTGCGAGAGCTCTCGGTCTTTTGAAAAAACCTTCTGATAACGTTCCAGGATTGTATGTGACATGTTTCCTCCCTATGCGTGGAATATGAGGGATAATCCGTGTCGCGTGTTCCAGCTAAATAAACGACAGTGGCATCCTTTTCTTTCTGTTTTTCCCCCTACTCTGCCTAACTCATCTGCCATCTCATTCTCTCAGCCTTCGGTCTTTTCTGACAACAGATCTGCCAAGACATGGTAATCGTGATCAAATGCCAGTTTAGGCAACGCTTGAAGATTGAATAATCGTGCGTCCAATGCCTCCGCTCCGACAGCCGGGTTGCCCGAAGCAATTGTGCCGGTATAAATTATAAGAACGACCGTGCGACGGATATCGGAGTAAACCCCTAGTAAGCGATTGAGTTGTACATCAACGTTTGCCTCTTCCTTTGCCTCTCGGATTGCTGTTTCTTCCGGTGTATCGCCAACATCAATGTAACCCGTTGGAAAACTCCAGAGACCACGTTTGGGTTCGTTTCCACGTTGTATCAGTAACAATTTTCCATCTTTCAGGGCAAGGACTCCGGCGACAGGCTTCGGGTCTTCATAGAAGACAAAGTCACATTTCGTGCATGCTTGGCGCACTTTTTCTTCACTGATGCGGTCTTCGAGTTGACCTGCGCATTTCAGACAATATTTTGCCTTTGATTTGGAGTGGACTGTGGTATGAGAAGTATGCGCCCCCGTGTTCATCGTTCAATTCCACCCCGTAACTGTAAAATTCGAAGGTGTGAAGAAATCTTCGCGTACGACTCGGTAACGGGCTAATGATACACCAAATCGCATTAAGATGTCAATCGTTGATAATCATAAAAGTAGGGGCAGGTTTCAAACCTGCCCCCGTTGATCCGAGAAGTAAGATAGGAGGGAAAAAAGAGACAATCGGCGATTTTATCGGCAATCGTTAACTCACTCGGGAAGTGTGTCTTGCCACAGTCTCAATTATTAAATCAAGGGGTACGGATATGTTCATTTTTGGGGTTGTGTCAGCTCTGTTTTCAAGGTTTCAATGGACTGGCTAAGAACCAGATCCACCTTGAGAAGTGATTCGATTCGTTGATAGCTCCTGACAACGATTGTATGGTGGCTTTGACCAAAACCCTGGCTGATTTGTGATAGAGAAAGCGCGGTTAACTCGCGAGTAAGATACATCCCCACTTGCCGCGGCAGCACAAACCGTCGTCCACGCTTTCGAGAGCATAAGTCCGATAAGGTAAGATGGAAATATCGAGCGACTGCCTCTTGAATTGTTTCAAGCGTGATTGTGCCTGAAAGATTCAAGTTTGACCGCTTCTCTACAACGCGGCGCGCAATTTCAAGATTTAAATTCGACCCCAAACGGACTTCCGCCATAAGACGGTTTAAAACCCCTTCGAGCTGGCGGACGTGTTGTGTCAGATGTTTCGCAAGATAATTAAGCACCCTCAAGGGTACAGGTCCGAAATTCCGTTCCCGTAACTTCCGCTTTAGGATAGAAACCCGCAATTCAAACTCAGGCGGAGAAATTTCAACGATTAAGCCATTCTTGAGGACATTCGAAGACGCCAGAAAGTCTTTGAGAAACTGAGGTAGGCGATCGCACGTACATACAATGCGCTGGTTTTGCCTACTCAAGTGGTTGAGCAGGTGAACAAATTCCTCTTGAACTTTCGTATTCTTGGATAAAAAGTGAATGTCGTCAATCAATAACAAATCAATGGTGTGATACCGCTGCCGTAAGGCATTTGATTTCTGGGGATTTGCAATTGATTGAATCCATTCACCCATGAATTTCTCAGCAGATGGGCAATACGTTGTGTGATTCAGATTTTTTTGATGAAATTGGTTCCCAATTGCATGTAACAAGTGCGTCTTGCCGAGCCCTACACCGCCATGAACAATTAACTTGTCTACGTGCATTGCTTGATTGCTCACGGCTATCGCCGCTTCACAAGCCTTTTTATTACTTTCTCCTACCACAAATCGATCAAAGGTTAAGGCGAGATTCAATCCTGAATTTTGAGGTGTACGAGGGACTGAAGTTGGCGCAACTGCTGGCAACTCGGAAGACTGATGCTCTGCAGATAAGTCGGATGGGGTGGAGGTATCGTCGCTAACTCCATTCAAAGTCATTACTGTCTTCCTTGGAATTGGAGATTGAATATATCTTACAATATGCTGATTATTCCGGGACAATTAATTCATAAAAGTACAAAAGAATGAGGGGACCCGATTGGATGATAGTCTATCAAAAAATCAAAAAGAGATCAAGCGTTTTTTGCGCTCATTTTTCACTGCCGATTTCAACATATTGGGGGTATCCAAAAAAGAAAACACGATATTCCGTAATCTCGCTGAAACGAAATAAGAATATATTTTTCACGCATATCCCATATCTTTTAGTTTCTGTTCATCTCGTCGCCAGTCTTCCTTGACCGACACATGCAAATCCAGAAATACAGAAGCAGTCAAGAATTGTTGAATTTCAGTTCGGGCAAGTTGTCCAATGAATTTAATCATTGTTCCCCCTTTCCCAATTAATATTCGCTTTTGCGAAGGACGCTCCACATAAACCGTAGCACTGATATAAATTGTTCCGTTTATCCGCTGTTTGAATTCTGTGATGATGACACCTGAAGCATAAGGGATTTCTTGCTCGGTTTTGAGGAAAATCTTTTCCCGAATTGTTTCAGCAACAAAGAACCGCTCCGGCAAATCACTTATTTGGTCGTCGGGGAAATAGAGCTGACCTTCCGGTAGATATTTAATGATACGCTCCCGAAGTTGGCTAACTCCGTCACCGGTTTTCGCGGAAATCGGAATAATCTCGACAAACAAAGGTTCCTCTTTGTACTTTGCGATGATTGGCAAGATGGCTAACTTTGGCACCAAATCTGCCTTGTTAATGACGAGAATCGCTTTCTGTCCATCTTTCCTAATCGCTGCAAAAATCTGTTCCTCAACCTGGGTAGCTAGGTGGTTTACATCAATCATGTACAGGATAAGATCTGCGTCTTTGAGTGCGCTGTACGCGACTTTCAACATCCGGTTGTGCAGGCGGTATTTGGGCTTAAGCACGCCGGGAGTATCCAGAAAAACGATCTGATATTCATCCGTGGTGACAATGCCTGTGATTTGGTTACGGGTCGTCTGCGGCTTGGGAGTGACAATGGCTAATTTTTCTTCCATCATCGCGTTCAATAGCGTTGATTTCCCAACGTTTGGCTCACCGATGATGCTGACGTATCCCGATTTAAATGTGCCCTGCTTTTCCATGTTCGTATGCTTTACTGGGGTATTTCAGTCAATGCAATTCTTGATACAATATCTGATTTTTGACCGTAATCCAGATCGCGGTGAGGAAAACAAAATTGATAAAGGCTCGATTATTATCCTCATAATGAAATACTACTACCGTACTGTATAAATCAAAAAATAAGCTCCGAAATGCCGACATTGGCTGCTGTTTCCTGAATCTGCCGCCATGTTTCATCATCGACTGGTATTCCTTCACTTAAACGATGCCGCTTTTGACGCGACTCGATTTCACCAGGCATCAAAATTTCATCAAAGCCAGGGGCTGGTGGCGAACATTTCATGAACGTCACAAGTTTATCAATATGACGGTGGTAATCTTCAAGTGGGATAAAACGCGCGATGTCGATGACAATCATCAACGTGGCGTTGCAGACTCGTGAGTTGTCGGAACCGCTGCAGCCGCTGCCGGACAGTGTACCAGCTAACACGTCAATTATTAAACCTAGCCCAAAGCCTTTGTGTCCTGCCGGTCCGCCGAGCGGCAATATCGAACCAAGGGGCGAGCCATCAAGGTCGTGTGGATTGGTAGTTGGTTCTCCTTTGCTGTCAATCAGCCAGCCAAGAGGCACAGAGTCACAGCGGTTAATAGCGACCTCTATCTTTCCGTGTGCGACAACACTGCTTGTGATATCCAGAACAATCGGGCCCGCATCGTCAGCCGGCACTCCAACAGAAATTGGGTTTGTTCCGAGTCGTCTATCAATGCCGCCAAACGGAGCGACCGATAGCGCTGCACCGCCGGCATTCACCATTGTTATTCCAATCAATCCCTGTTCCGCTGCCATCATGGTATAGCTGCCCAGCCGTCCGATATGGTTGCAGTTGTTAATACTTACGGCACTCACAACACTCGATCTCGCTTTACGAATTGCCAGCAACATCGCCTTTTTACCGATAACTTGTCCGAACCCCCAGTTGCCGTTAATCACAGCATGTGATGGAGACTCGCGTTCAATATCTATCGGTGCGCCAGGCTGGATATTTCCATCCTTGAGGCGTTGGATGTAGGACGGAATACGAATAACGCCGTGCGAGTCGTGTCCCACAAGGTTCGCGTCAACAAGCATCTCACTGATAATCTGTGCCTCTTCAGACGGCACCGACGCTGACTCAAAAATGTCGGTGGCTATCTGGTTCAACTGTTCTGGCGTAAAATTTGGCATCAATCTCTCCTAAAAACCCGTCATTAGTTCGACACAACAGGCTACAGCCCATTGATATGAAGTGTATCTCCACTCAACAATCTTTGGAGGTAAGTTGCAGAAAATACACGGTTAGCTCTGCAAGGAAGGAATGTTGTGGCAAGAAAGAGCATGTTTTGAACGGATATTATACACCAAAATGCAGTATTTGCAAATTTCTTTTCCACATCTATACTCTCTTCTGATTTTATGCTGCGACGGTTAAATCCGACGTGAAAAACTCGTGAATTCGCTTGCGTCATATCTACTAGGGGGGGTATAATATCAATCAGTGAGATGGCGTTAGGCAGTGCATTCCCAACCGATTTATGTAGCCCAGAAAGCGGATTGAAGCCAACGATACATAAAAGCGCACGATTCGGATCATGTAGAGCAGGAGAAAACAGTGAACTCGAAAATTCCAATTAAAACCCGACTGCCATTATACAAGGCGGCGCCAACATTTGAATCCGAAGTTCAGCGACCGACCCCACAACGCGTCTATATTGAAACGTATGGGTGTCAGATGAATGTGAGTGACAGCGAGTTGCTGGCGGGTATTTTGGTCCGAAACGGCTACGAAACTGTGAATGAGTTAGAGGACGCTGACGTAGTGCTCCTGAATACGTGTGCCATCCGTGAAAATGCTGAAACGAAGGTGCTCAATCGTCTCAAACAACTCAATTATCGGAAACGAGTACATCCCAATCTTGTTCTGGGCGTCTGCGGTTGTATGGCGCAGCACGCGCGGGAAAAAATACTTGACGCCGCACCATTCTTAGATCTGGTGCTAGGCCCTGATGCCTACCGCAGCCTTCCCATGGCGCTCCGCTCAGTGACAACTGGTGATGCGTTCGTGAATTTGAAGCTGGACCAAGACGAAGACTATGCCGATGTCGCGCCTATTCGCAAGGATGGGATACGAGCGTGGTTAACCATCCAACGAGGCTGTGACAAGATGTGTACCTTCTGTATCGTGCCTTTCGTGCGTGGTCGTGAGCGGAGTGTTCCTGTAAAACTTCTGGTCAATGAGGTCAAGAGGTTAGTTGATGAAGGGTTTAAAGAAGTTGTCCTCCTCGGTCAGACGGTGAACTCTTATCACGATGCGACCCACGATTTCGCCGATTTGCTCTTTGCAATTAACGATGTGGAAGGCATCAAACGGATACGTTTTACGTCGCCGCATCCAAGCGATGCGACAGACACAATGATCGAAGCAATTGCAGCCGGCGATAAGGTCTGTAAGCAGATCCATCTACCGCTCCAATCCGGTTCGACGAAGGTGCTTAAGACGATGCGGCGCACATACACGGCGGAAGCGTATCGTGAGCTTGTAGCGAAAATGCGGGAGCGCATTCCGAATCTGGCAATTTCAACGGATATTATCGTCGGCTTCTGCGGCGAGACTGAGCACGATTTCATGGAAACCTATCACCTCATGGCTCAAATCCGATACGATTCCGCATTTATGTTCAAATACTCACCTCGTGAAGGAACGCTTGCCTACAAGACACTTGATGACGACGTGAGCGACGCCGAGAAGGGGCGGCGCTTGCGGAAAATTGTTGAACTGCAAGAGCAAATCTCTCAAGAAATCAATCAGGAGTTAGTTGGCAACAGAGTGAAGGTACTGGTCGAAGGAAAATCTCGCCGCAACCCCGAAGAATACCACGGTAAAACCGACAGCTTCAAGACGATTGTGTTTCCGAAAGGGAATTCAACGTTCGGCGATTTTGTACCGGTGAATATCAATTCTGCGACAGCGCACACGTTACTTGGGGAGATTGTCGCTTAGTCGGAGTGAGAAAGCCAAAAATCACGCAAGTTATAAAGGCAATCGCCGGTGAAAGCGAGTCCCTGGTTGAATCCCTTTAAGGGTATCAATCGTTACATCTTTGGAGTGACAAAACGCCAATTCCCCACGCCCCAAATCAGTGGAAGGCTAACTGCACGGAGGGTTAATTGTCAATCGTGAATTCCACGTTAGGAAAAGCGTCAAATGAGAAAGGTCAGAATCAAGTCGCAATCTGAAATCGAGACAATGCGCCGCAGTGGTAAAGCGGCATCGATTGTACTTCAGAGAATTGGAGAGGCTGTAAGACCCGGTATTTCAACCTACGAATTAGATCAAATATCGCGAGAAGCGATTAAGGAAATTGGCGGTATTTCATCCTTCTTAGGGTATCAGCTCCCGAATCATCCGCCCTATCCAGCAACTATCTGCGTTTCAATTAACGAGGAGATTGTTCACGGCATTCCAAGTAAAGACTGTTTACTAAAAGAGGGTGACATCATTGGCATTGACACGGCAATCTTTCTCGGAGGATTTCATGGGGATAATGCCTTCACTTTTCCTGTCGGAGATATTTCGCCTGAAGCGCATAGTCTACTTGACGTGACCAAAGACGCGCTCTATAAAGCGATTGATGCTGCAAAGCCGGGCAGTCGACTCGGCGACGCTTGTTCCGCGTTGCAAACCCATGTCGAAGCGCACGGATTCTCAGCTGTTCGGGATTTTGTTGGTCATGGAATTGGGCGCAATCTACACGAGGAACCTCAAATCCCTAATTACGGGGAGCCCGGTAGAGGCATTCGATTAAGACCTGGTACAGTCCTTGCCATAGAAGCCATGACCAACGCAGGCACACACGAAGCAGTAACGCTCGAAGATGGCTGGACTGCCGTCACGGCGGATCGTCGCCTATCCGCTCTCTTTGAACATACTGTCGCAATCCTTTCCGATGGTCCGGAGATTTTAACCGATAATCGTGAACTCTGGGGTTCAGGTTCTCAGTAATAACCAACATAAAATGTTCCCTAATTTCGCGGGATACAAGCATGTGTGTTAAGCATTAATGGAAGGGACATCATGCGATTTCTTCAATCTTGGCTGTTCATAGTTACACTTCCTGTGTTACTTATCAGTTCATATCGATTCGTCGAAGAATTTCAGAATTGGCAAAAAGCGCGTCAGGTTAAGCAGGACTATCTGGAGAAATTAGGGGAACTTGAGCAGAAACGGGATCGCCTGAAATTGAGGGCAGAAAAACTCAAGAGCGACGAACTCAACCAAGAGCGTCTCGTACGACAATTTGGTTTTATCAAACCTGGCGAAACTGTCTATAAGGTTGTTAAATCTCGAACAACCTCTTTCATCGAAGATTAACAGGGTCTGTATGGAATCGCGTTCGCATCAAGTGCACCACTGACGAAAATGAATTGGCTCACATCCGGGGAACAGGTACAGCAATTCGACCCGCTTGGAATCGGCTGCGTTTTCTGGTATACTCTGGTATACTAAGGTTCAATCACAGTTTCTAGAGGTTACATCAAATGAGTAGGAAATCCTTATGATGTTTCAACAGCACAGAACAACGTTCAGGTGCATTGCCTCATTTTTCTTAATGGGCATTTTCATTTTAGGGGGCGAGCTGATTCAACAGTTCACTGCTTCAGCAGATTCGGAAACACTTGACAGCGCAGTAACAGTCAAAATAGGTTTCATTTATAGTCCGCTATAGTCCGCCTGATCCAGGCACGACTCGGAATGGTGCCGAGTTGGCTGTCGCCCTTGCAAATGAAACCGGAGGCATAAGCGGCATACCGATAGAACCCCTCGTTCGAAATGACAAAAGGAATCCTTCACTCAGCGCCCAACACGCAGAAGAACTGATTGCTGCGGGCGTATCCGCAATCGTTGGTCCCGACTACGATGAAGAAGGTGTGGTGGTGGGCAAGGTTGCTTTACAGCACGGCGTTCCGATGGTTACAACCTATCCAACAAATCCTAAAGTTACCGGCCCGGTAAATTTTTCGTTCATGGGTGCCTACACCGATCCGTTTCAGGCGGGGGTGGTAGCTAGATTCGCTACGCAACAGTTGGGGGCATCGACGGCGGCAGTGCTCACAGAAATAGGTGATGCTTACTCGGAGGGAGTTTCGAAGGCTTTTATTTAAACATTTTTCTGCGCAAGGCGGCACAATTACAATTCAACAATTTTACGTCACGGGCGCAACAGATTTTACCGAGCAACTGACACCAATTGCCGCAGTTGATCCTGCGGTTGATGTTGTCTTTCTCGCCGGCTTGGGTTCCGAATTCCCGGTGGCAGTTAAGCAGGCAAAGTCCGCCGATTTCAGCATTCTAGCAACGTTCCTCGGTGCCGATGGCTGGGATAGACCAGATTTAGTTGAAATCGGAGGGATGGCAGTTGAAGGAAGTTTCCTTGTGAATCACTTTTCCCCCGGAGGCGATCCCGAGCGCAAAAAGCGCCAGTTTTCATGTCGAATACCGGCTAGCGGTAAAAGTCGGGCAAACGTTCCGCGTTCGAGAGCGTTATCGGATTACCTCGACTCGAAGAAGTCGATTAAATCTTTGCCGTGCGCTTTCGCGTTGACCTGCTTATCAAGCTTGATAATCTTTCCGGCTTTATCAATGACGACCGTCATACGGCTACTCATGCCATCCGGCTGGTCAGTAGCGCCGAATAGCAAGCTGAATGAGCGGTCCGTGTCTACAAGAAGCGGAAAGTTCAGGTCGTACTGTTCCGCAAACTTTTTGTGGCTTTCAGCGTCCTGTACACTAACACCGAAAACTTGTACATCGTGCGCTGCAAATTGGCTCGACTCATCCCGGAGCGAGCAAACCTCCGCCGTTCAGCCACTGGTAAAGTCTTTGGGATAAAACGCCAGAACGACGTTTTTCTTCCCGACGTAATCGCGCAGGCGATGGACAACGCCATCCGCATCTTCCATCTCTAAGTCCGGCGCATCCATGCCAACTACCAACGATTTGACATCTGTCATGTGATTCTCCTGTGTGTTTGCTGCGTTAGGTTACGGCGAATATCCCCAGGCCTCAACGGCAAGGAAGGGTGAAACACCTAACGATGAAGCCCACCAATCTCTACCGCTCGCTTGGCATATGTCGGTTTTTGGGATAAGTGCATGTTGGGATCCCAGCGTAAGGATCGTTATTCCCTACTAAGGGCAGGTATCTCTAGTCAGCAAGTGCGAATGGCTTTTTGTCATGTACACTTCGCCCCCGACCATAGCCCTAAAATCGGCGTGCAATGCCTTGTCAGCGGAGACCAATACCTCTACTCTCGCAATCATCGCCAGCGCGATAATATGTGCGTCATCAGATTTGAGTGCACCTGTTTGGTCTAATACATTAGCTTTCGCTTGTACATCCTTAGCGGGAATAAGTTTGAGTTTCCCGGCTTGATTTAATGTTCTCATATGATTTTTCATTCCTCCCTTTAGCCATTCTCTTTTGATCTTCTCGGTAGGAGAATAGACAATTTTGCCGTGCTTTCCGTCCAACCAATTCCATATAGGCGCCATGTGTTTGTTTTTCTTCCCCTTGTCTCGTTTTTTAAATTCACCAAACGCGTTGGTGTCCAAGATAATACACATAATTAATCCTCAAAACCCATGAGGCGGTCGGTTTCGTTCAGGAAAAATTCTCTGTAATGCGGCGGCACCCCCTCCATATTGCCCATCTTATCAAAACTGATATTATGCACCTTGACAACACGCCCCTTTGGCTCCAGATATATCAGCGACACATCTTCAGGGCGGATATTGCCTTTCCTGATTTCAACGCGTGCCCGGTCAATCATATAGTCACTGTGCGTTTCAACAATGAAGGTCCACCCACTCGGACCCCGGCGTGCCGACTTAGCTAGTAAAGAAGAGAGTTCTGCCTGCGCCCTCGGGTGCAGATGGACCTCAGGTTGTTGTAATAGAAAGAAGGGAATTCTTCCGCTTCTATAAATACGCCGCCGAGAGACAGGCTGATCAAAAATATACACCAAAATCGGCAAAATTTGACTGACTCCGTAGCCAACATCAATGATATTGGAGTTTGGTCCCCTTACTTTGACTGTCAATTGGAATGAGCTGCCCATAGATCTACCAAGGTTTTTAACCTCTATGTTCTGAAAAAGACCCGAGCTTTTACCAAATTTAACCAACTCCGCTTTCAAGTCTTCCCATTTCTTTTCATCCGTAGCCTTTATCCGCATTAACCGCATCGGAATATCGCTGCCCTCAGGGTCATCAAATTCCCTTGTCGGGTCATAGGTCCGCTTCGGTTGAGAACGAACCGGCGAAGTACTAAATACGGCGCCAGCCCTTGTCCTCCACGATGGGTATATCATACCTCCACGCTTCTCCTGTAAATAGTTCGCTAAGGCCATTTCGCCATCAGACGGCTGTTCCTCTCTATGAACAGGTCTGTCTAAAAAGAAGAGTGGCGAGCGCCTATCTAGAATAGCAGAATGCACTCCTATACGATACTGATTCTGTTCTTTATCACAGGAGATGAAAGGCACACCCTCTTCCCTTGTATCATCAGCGCTAATCACGATTTCGCCGTCAGTGAATTTCAGCGTCACTGACCTGACAGCGGGTTCAATGCCTCCCTCTTTTTCAACAAATTCAACGGTATGTTCAACGGGACCAGTTTTCCCAGGCCACCTAAAGGCAAGTCCAAGCTTAAAGGCTTTGTCTTTTTTTGTGGTCCTTCTGACAATATCTTTAAAGATTCCCATTGAATAAGGGTGCGAATTAAAATCTATTTCTCCCGTTGCCAAGTAATTTGCTAACATCTCAAAACACGCCAATGTTGTGGTCTTGCCGGTACTATTTTCCCCGACTAAAAACGTTAAGGGACGAATGTTGAACTCTTGCCGTCCGGCAAAACAGCGTACTTCCTCTATTGTGAATTGAGTGATGTTCATCAGGTTACCTCCTGCGTTTTATTTTCCAGCCAGTCAATCGCGGTTTGTTCGTCTTGCTCAATGGCCATCTCCACCGCGTGCTTGGCACATTCCACTAGGTGATTGGACTGTCTTCGCAAGCTAAAGGATTCAATGACCTTCTGCTGGATTTGGATTTGTTTTTCTTCGGGTAACAATGGAATGACTGTTGCTTTGACCAGTTCTGGGCGCCAATGTAGAATTAAGGATCCCCCGACATCACGGTTTACTTGTTCTCTTGTCAGTATTGAATTGAGCACAAGCATCAAATATTCGTTCTTGATTTTATTCGTTTTGCTTCTCAGGCGGAGTATCCCGCCAGAGGGTATCATTTTCTTGGGTTGTTCGCTCAAGTAATAGGCTATGCCTGGGGTTGCGTCTTTGCTGAATAGTATCTCGCCCTGTTCAGGTTGATACTGTATAATTTTTCCATACAATTCCTCGGAAATGTACTTTTCTTCGGTGATTTCAAAAGGGCTTAGATTGCTCACACGCACAAAAGGAACACCCTCGGTACGGTATTCTTTGCTTCCCACCTCTACACATTTCCTTATTGTCACCAGATTCCCCAGCGTATCCCAACCGCCAGAATAGCTTTTGATAATTTGGACAATTTCCTCATATTTTGGTTGAAAATAGTCTGCATCGATGCGATCAGCTTGTTCAGCGTCGGAGTAGTTTTTGACAAAGGTCAGCCGGTGTTTGGGTTGCCAGTCGTTAAGTCCGAGTTCTGAAAGTAGGAGGGTTTGGGCTTCTCTGTACATCTCTGTTGAAGATCTATTTAATTCAATAGAAGCTTGGATATCTCTGCAGATGGATTTCTCCAACTTTTCTGATGGAATATAAACCTTAATCTGCTCCATGTCTTCCAAAAGAAGACCTTGCTGAACTGCACCTCTCGTATTTCGCTTTATTTGGAATTGGCCATATTTTGATTGTAGAAAGGTAGCAATATATTCACTACTCTTTCTCTTGGGGCGAAGAATAGCAATTTTGCAACTTCCAGTAGATTTCTTGATTTTATCCGTGACAATAGACAAGCTCCCAATTGTCCCAACGATAGATAACAATATATCTCCATTTTGAAACCATGACCTTTTCATATAGGGGAGGGCGTAAATGTTCTCCGGGATGAATGTAGGTGTGGCATTCTCAATAAAGAAATCTGTATTGATATCTTGTCCTCGAAAATAAGGAATACCCTTTTCGTCCTGAAAATGATGAGCGACCGACATATGATTGCCATCTGATACATTGCACAATGCCGTTAATGGCTGAACTGTCTTCGCAGACAACACCTTATTCAATTCACGATACACAGGCAAAAAAAATTCAGCATCAATTCTCTTGGTTCGTTCTAATTCCGAATAAGCGGCAATTGAAAAATGCACTAGTTATCCCCCACCTGAAACGACTATGTTTTATAAAATATACGCCGTGTCATGAAAATGAGCGCGAATATCCTGCTTGCGAGTAAACCTAATTCTATAGCCGATTTGAATTCTGTTGGGACCATTAATCATCACGCGAAAATGACAATTTTTCACCCTTTGCCCACTCAACAAAGGCTTCAGCGATGCCATCATCTAATTTTCCCTCATGGCTATGCAAATCATGTTCAACAATCAGATGGCCGTTATTGTCTAATTTATACTGTCCGTTACAGTTCTTTGCATAGACATAATCACCCGAATTGTTTTTCCCAGCCTTTTCGCTCACGGCAAAGAAAATCGGGTAGTCTTCCACTTTGGGACACAGCTTGTCATCCCACTTCTGCACAAACAGGACGCTGGTCTTCGTGCCGGTGTGGGGTTTGAAAGTGTTGCCATGTAAACCGACGACCGCAAGGATACGTGCACGTTCGGCGATATAATCGCGGATACGTTTGTCGGAAGCGTTGTTGAATCTGCCCTGCGGCAACACAATCGCCATGCGTCCACCGGGCTTGAGAAAGTCCAGATTGCGCTCGATAAACAAGATGTCACGCCCGACTTTACTCTGCGCCGCACCGTTTGCCTTGAAACCGAGTTGGTATTGATGCAGCAGGCGGCTCTCTTTGATGTCTCCAGCAAAGGGCGGATTTGCCATCAGGATATCAAAGTTAAATCGTTTATTTTCCTCTGTGTCGGTTCTCAGTTTCTCCAACCGCGAGAAGCCGTCGCCATAAGTTCTTATCCATTTTCTGTCACTCTCTGTCCTGTCCCTCCAACGTTCAAAATCCAACGTATTCAAATGTAAGACGTTGCTTTCTCCATCCCCGGCGATTAAGTTCAATGTTCTGGCAACTCTCACAGTTTTTTCGTCGAAGTCAATGCCAAAGACTTTGCGTACCTCCTGCTTATCTGTTTCTGGGATTTCTTGATTGGAAAAAAGGTGGCCGGTGATTTTGAAAGTGGTATGCACCGGGAAACCACAACTGCCTGACGCGGTGTCAATCATATACTCACCGGGTTGGGGATTCAGCATCTGAACGCACATATCAATCACATGGCGGGGTGTAAAATACTGCCCCTTTTCCCCTTTGGCGGATTTGTTCACCAAGTATTCGAAAGCTTCATCCACCACCAGCAGATTGGAGTTGAAGAGCTTTATATCTTGCAGGCTAGATACACAGATGGCTAAATGGCTGTCCGTGAGTTCAAAAGCAGCACCTTCTGGAAAAACGCCCGGCCATTGGTTTTTCGCCGCTTCGAAAAGACGCTGAATCTTAACTTTTAGCTCGGTGTCGGTCTGCCCGGTATTCCTAAACTCCATTACTCGAAAGCGGTCATCTACAATCTTCGCAACCTCTGCTTTGAGCACATCGTAATCTTCAGCGCCGACATCGTTCGTGTCGGCTTCATCATGCACGAGTGTATTGATTACTGGCGCCAAGAAATAGTTGATTACCTTCTTGTCGTCGCGACTACGGAATTCGTCATAAAGTTTGGTGAATATGAGTTTGAAAACCTCCTCAAAGACATCCACCCCAGCATTTGCCAGTACTTCATCCTCCATTTCCAGAACGATGCTTTTCAAGGATTTCCGCTCATTGGCAATTTTGTCTTTGAGAATTAGATCTTTCAGCGTGAAGTGTTCGGCGAGGATATCCTCAAGACCGTGGTCAACGTTGGGAATATCAGTGATTTCTTCAAAGAAATTCGGATCCTTGCGATTGTAATGAGAAATCTGCTCCCCGTTTGTCCAAACACCGATTGGGGCACCGGTCGCATTGCAGTAGGATTTAAGTTGGTTTTTTCCGTCCTTGAGTTTGGGTTTTTTCAACTCAACGATGATATAGGCAGTATCAGGGCGGTCTTTGTCGAGGATAACAACATCGGCACTTTTCTTCTGCCGACCAAAGTTTACAGAATGCTCAAAAGCCAATCGTGTTTTGGGATAGCCGTATTCATTGATTAGCCTCGCTGCATAAAGCTGGCGGACGACTTCTTCTGGTTTGAGCTGAATGCTTTTATCCCGCACGATGCAGTTTACAAATGGCTTCTCTTCACCTTTAACAGTTTTGATGAAGGTATTGTCGCACAGCACTTCAATCTCGTTTTCCTTAAACAAGGAAAGATGATAATCACTGTCCTTGAGTATCGTTTGGATGGTGTCTTGTTGCGTCATGATTGCTCCGTTTGTCTATGGGACTAGCGGTGGTTGGTCTACAAATCAACCGATTCTTGCGAAGAAATTGTGAGGGCTTCCCTTTGGCGACGCGGGGGTACCACAGTAGGCGCGGGGTGTTGGGGTGTGAACGCGATATGCCTTGCCGTATCCACTAGCGCTAAGGATTGCGCAGTTGGGCGAGAATTGGGCACCATTTAAGCATGATCCCAAATGTGCTGCGCCTAGACGGCAATTTATTGACTAACCTTGGCAGGTATGGGGCTGCAACCACCGCTGATGGCGGGGATAAAGTGAATCTCCGTATCTGCTTTTACAAGTTGACGCATCCCTTCCCGTGAGATGATGCCGTCAATGTACAACGAGATATTTTGACGAATTCGATCGCCATCGCAGAGACGTGCTGCAAAGCCTGGATAGGATTCCTCTAAATTGGAAATCACTTCTCGCAGTGTTTTGCCGTCCACGTTAACTTTATCTACGCCATTGGTGAGATTCTGCATGAGGGAGGGGATTGATACAATTGGCATGGTATAGCCTTTCATGAATGCGGGGAAGTTGGGAATACAGAGAATAGTGTGTGAAACGTGCCTGCCCCTTCGCTCCGATTAAGGGCAGGCACTTTTTTTAACCAGCCCGATATTTAGAGCTTTCCCATCGTTTTGAGGATCCGACCAGGTGACATCGGTAGTTCTTTCATCCGAACGCCTACGGCACGATATATTGCGTTGGCAATCGCTGCGGGGGGCGGAACGATTGGGACTTCCCCCACACCCCTGACACCATACGGGTGACCAGGGTTGGGAACTTCAACGATAACCGTGTCAATCATCGGCAAATCTAGGCAGGTTGGCATGCGGTAATCGAGGAAACTAGCGTTGGTCATTCTTCCTTCGTCGTTGTAGATATATTCCTCATTCAACGCCCAGCCAATCCCTTGCGTTACGCCGCCTTGCATCTGCCCTTCGACATAACTGGGGTGGACGGCTTTTCCAGCGTCTTGCGCCGCTGTGTAGCGCAGGATTTGAACTTTCCCGGTGTCTGGATCGACCTCAACATCAACGATATGGGTTGCGAATGCGCCGCCAACCCCCGTTGGATCGACGGAGGCGCGTCCCGTAACTGGACCACCGACCTCATCAAGTCTCGCAGCCAACTGTTTGAAACTCATACGTTCATCTTTGCCGTTCACGCATATAAAATCGCCGTCGGCGAACTGCACCTCTCCTGAATCTACGTCCCACAATTTTGCTGCGCGTTCCACCATCTGCCGCTTGACATCCTGAGCGGCTTCATAAGCGGCGTATCCCGTCGAAAATGTGGTACGGCTGCCACCGGTCACATCTGTATAACCGACCGAATTTGTATCGACCACGGTGGGATAAACCGCTTCGGCGGGAATCCCCAATACCTCCGCGGCTTGCATTGCAATCGAAGCCCGTGTGCCGCCGATGTCAGTCGAACCTTCGACAAGGCTTATCGTCCCATCGGGGTTCACGTTAATTGAGACGCTTGATTTCAAACCGACATTGAACCAGAAACCGGAAGCGACGCCGCGCCCTCTATTTTCCCCTTCGAGGGGAGCTGCGTAGTGCGGGTGTTCCTTTGCCGCTTCAGTTGTTTCGATGCAACCGATACGCGGGAATACCGGACCATCAATACGACTGACACCCTCTTCTGCTGCGTTGAGAATACGGAATTCGAGCGGGTCCATCCCGATTTTTTCACAGATTTCATCAACGACGATTTCAGCGGCGAACTCAGCATTTGTTGCGCCGGGGGCGCGATATGCATTGCTTTTCGGTTTATTAACGACAACATCATACCCATCAATCAGCCCATTGGGGATATTGTAAGGAGAGAAAATACACATCGCTCCTGCGCCAACGGGTGAACCCGGATACGCGCCAGCTTCAAAAGCCAAGTATCCATCCGCCGCGGTGATACGCCCATCATTAGTAACTCCCATTTTTACACGGATGTAAGATGCGGGGGTTGGTCCGGTGGCTTCAAAAACTTCTGTCCGATTCATCAAGACCTTGACAGGACGACCCGATTTCTTGGAAAGCAGCGCGGCAACCGGCTCAAGGTAAACACTAATCTTCCCGCCAAATCCGCCGCCAATCTCCATCGGCACCACTTTAATCTTGGAAATTGGTATCTGGAGAATTTCTGCCATTTGTTGCCGAACTGTAAATGCGCCTTGAGTGCTGCACCAGATGGTGAGTTGTCCGTCGGGATTGTACAACGCGGTTGCATTGTGAGGCTCAATGTAGCCTTGATGCACGGTCCCTGTGACAAAATCGTGTTCAATGATAATATCTGCTTCTGCGAAACCTACCTCGATATCTCCCTTTTTGTGTTGGAAATGACTCGCAATATTACTCGACTTTTCAGACTTTTCTCCCATCGCGTCGGTTTTCAGACTCTCATGCAGCAGCGGCGCATCATCTTTCATCGCTTCGCGCACCTCAAGCACCGGCGGTAGCAACTCGTACTCGACATCAATGAGTTCGAGCGCTTCTTCAGCGGTGTGGGGGTCGTTCGCTGCGAGTGCAGCAACTGCATGGCCTGTGTAGAGAGCTTTGTCGCTCGCGAGAATATTATCACACAGATATTTCAGATTGACCGCGCCCTCTCCGAGATCGGCGATTTTATCCGCCGCCGTAGGGAGGTCTTCCGCGGTCACGACCGCTTTCACACCGGGATGGGCTTCTGCACGGCTAGTGTCAATCGATTTGATGCGTGCATGGGCATGTGGGCTGCGCAGAACCTTGCCGTGCAGCAGACCTGTGGTTTGGAAGTCTGCGCCGTAGAGGGCACGACCTGTCACCTTATCGACACCGTCGTGACGGATGGGACGGGTTCCGAGGACTTTGTATTCTTTCTTCTCTGACATTATGTACCTACCTCCGAAGACACGATTTGAGCCGAATCGAGCACAGCACGGACAATCTTATCGTAACCGGTACAACGGCACAGATTGCCTGCCAGCCAGTAACGGACTTCGTACTCAGTTGGGTTAGGGTTTTTGTCCAGCAGCGCCTTTGCTGCTACGATAAAGCCGGGCGTGCAGATACCGCACTGAAGCGCAGCGTCTTCCAGGAAGATTTCCTGGATCGGATGGAGTT
This sequence comes from Candidatus Poribacteria bacterium, assembly GCA_965198175.1. GTDB lineage: Bacteria > Poribacteria > WGA-4E > WGA-4E > PCPOR2b > JAPPKS01. The sequence continues at coordinate 2,023,273 of OZ240245.1, read as the reverse complement.
TGCCCGGTTCGGCGAGACCTTCAACGGTTTCTACCGATTTCCCTTCTATTTCAACGCCAAGCACAATACAGGAATTGACCAGCCGTCCATCAAGCATTACGCTGCAAGCGCCGCAGTTGCCGTTGTTGCATCCTTCTTTGGCGCCGGTCAACCCGAGTTCATCTCGCAAGACTTCAAGCAGGCTCTGGCGAGGCTCACACAGAAATTCAACTGTTTCGCCGTTAATTGTCGTTTGAACATGAACTTTTCTGGGCATCTATTTTCACGACTCCTTCACTCTTTGAATTGCGCCATTTAAGGCGCGACGCGTCAGCACTTCAACGAGGTGAACCCTCTGTTCAATCGTTCCGCGCATGTCGCTGATTGGTCGGGCAATTTGGCGCGCTGCTTCAGCCGCTGCATTGACTGCTTCGTCGGAAACTTCCACCCCAGCAAGCGACGCGCTGGCTTCCTCGGCGAATAATGGTGTTGGGGCGACCGCAGCCAGTCCGATTCGGGCTGAGACGAACGACGATTTTGCGTCGTCCAGAACGACTGATGCGCCAGCGCCCACAACAGCGATGTCCATTTCATTGCGTGGGATGAATCGAAGATAATAAGAACTTGAATTTTTCTTTGGTGGGGGAATCTTGAACGATAGGAGAAATTCTCCCCGTTCCAAGACTGTTTGCCCCGGTCCTGTACAAAACTGCACTACCGGGACTTCGCGCGTCCCGTTTGGACCCGCAATGACGCAGGTAGTTTCTAGCACAATCAACGGTGGTATCGTATCCGCAGCAGGCGAGGCGTTGCACAAATTGCCGCCGACACTCGCCCTGCCTTGAATTGCGGTGCCACCGATAATCTTGGCAGCGTCTGCAAGCCCCGGATATGCAGCGCAAATAGCATCATCTCCATAGATTTTATAGCAGGGTACAGCCGCACCGAGATGTAAGCCGGTTTCATGGGAATACGCAAGCACGTTGGTTTCGGGGATGTCTTTGACATCTACCATCAATTCTAACTGCCGCCTGCCCTCTCTAACCATAACAATGAGATCTGTTCCGCCGCTCAGTGGTTTTGCCTGATCGCCTTTTTCAGCGAGCAAAGCCAGTGCCTCATTAACGGTTTTTGCGGGAATATAGTCAAACGCTCGCAAGGCATCAATCTCCTTTCAAGATAGATGGTTCACAAGTGGAACTTGGTGAGCGCAGTGGGATCCCGATCATCGACCGGGGCTGCACATTTTACGGCACTTGTTTGTCACACGCTTTATCTTAATCAAAAACATCAGAGATGTCAACAGAAAAAATCTAGAGATAGAAACTCAGACAAGGGGCGTGCCTATTTAGCAAAAAACAGCCCCGTCATTTCGGTTGGACTTTTATGTCTTCTAAGTTGTGTTGACAAGCTCGAATTGCTGGATGAAGTTTTCGTATCGTGGCACTAAAATAATATCCCAACAAACCCCAAATTTCAACTGAAAATGCCAAGCATTGAGTGTGTTGACAACAACGGGCGAAAGTTTTATAATATAACCTAGTGTGCGGAACAATCAACAATGCGTCAAATGTCCGACACCGTCGCCGCAACGTTATATTGGTCAAATTTGAGAGACGGATTTCCAAAGCCGCGATGTATCGAGTTCGAGAATATACGTAATGCTTCGGTATAGTCTCTTGATATCTTTACGCATTACGCTATTACACTCAGTTATGAAATATGTTAGAACAGTGGTTGTGCCGTTGAACATGGATTGAACGATAGTACGCATCTGTTAAAGTGAGGACTTATTTTTGGATAATTTGCCAGGCACTAGAAGCCAAGCGCCAAGTGGGATTTCCCTTAGTGCGCTGGCTATCGGCGTGATTTTGGTGGTCGTCAATTCCTACTGGATCTCAGCCAACGACTACCTAAAAGGGCTAAATCACACGTATATGTCGCTGTTCAGTAATGCGGTATTCACGCTGTTTGTGCTGATATTGATAAATCTCCTGTCAAAGAAGATTGTTGGAAGATACGCCTTCAAACACTCCGATTTGTTGGTCATCTACGTCATGGTCGTCATGGTGTCGTCCATATCCGGACACCGAATGACGCGGCTGCTTGGGCCAATCGCTCACCCCTATTGGTACGCCACAGCGGAAAACGACTGGCGTAATCTCTTCTGGCATTATATCCCGGGATGGTTCACCGTCGAGGACGAAAATGACCTACGAGGCTTTTTTCTTGGTGAAACCTCTTTCTTTTCCTTACAGTACATCAAGGCTTGGATTGGTCCGCTGTTTTACTGGTCTGCCTTTCTATTTGTCCTCTGCTTCATTCTCATCTGCATCAACACGATTATCAAACGACAGTTCTCCGATCATGAGCGACTCACGTACCCTATTACTTGGTTGCCGCTGGAGATGGGGCGGGACCCGATTGGATTCTTGAAGAATCGGTTAATGTGGGTAGGCTTTGGGATTGCGGCTGGCATTAGTCTTTTTAACGGTCTGAAGGCTTTCTATCCTTTTGTCCCTTATATACCGGTCGGCTGGACGCAGATCAATTTTCCGGAAAAGCCGTGGAGTTATATGCACGGAACCCGAATCTCCTTCCAGCCGTTTGTCATTGGACTCTCCTATTTTATGCCGCTGGATCTCGCGTTTTCGGCATGGTTCTTTTACTTTTTCAAAAAAATGACGCAATTGTCGCTGGGCGTCACAATGGGCTGGCGCGAACTTTATCTCGAGGAACAAGCTCAAGGGGCGTGGATTGGCTTGGGGATTCTAGCGCTGTGGGTTGGACGGAGACATCTCAAGCGGGTCTTTTCGCAGATATTCACGGGAAAGGAGGCAATCGATGATGCGATGGAGCCAATGTCGTACCGGGCCGCAATCCTGGGTATCCTAGCGGGTGTGGCTTTTCTGTTCGTTTTCGCCTATAACGCCGGACTTTCTCTGTGGGTCATCCTGCTGTTCTTAACGCTATACTGCTGTGGTGCCCTGGGCGTTACCAAGATGCGGAGTGGACTTGGATTACCCGTGCATGAACTGCTTTGGCTGGATCCGGGGCGAACAATGGTAACCTCACTGGGGACGCGAACCTTTGGAGCCCGAAACTTGACGATTCTGTCCTTCTTTTTTGGACTTAATCGAGACCAGCCCGGTCATCCGATGCCAAATCAACTGGAAGCTTTCCGAATCGGTGAACACGCGAATATTAATCGTCGAAAGCTAACATGGGCGATGATTCTTGCCTTTGCCGTCGGCATACCAGCAACCTTTGTGATATACTTTGGTCTTTCGTACCACTTTGGCGTTGAGAATCAATCGGAAATCGGGGGCATGGGACGGGAAAGCTTTGCACAACGTCTCCAGCTGTGGCTAACTTTTCCAACAACAACAAACTACGCGACAATCGGCTTTATGGGACTAGGTGCGGCAATCACGGGATTTCTGTTAGCGATGAAGATGCGCTTTCTGTGGTGGCCATTTCACCCGGTCGGTTATGTTCTGGGGGTGAGTCCTGCGGAGATGATCTATATCTGGGTGCCCGTGCTGATAAGTTGGTGTCTAAAATTCACCATTCTTCGGTATGGCGGCTTGCGAGCGTATCGAAAAGCCATCCCGTTCTTTGCGGGTTTGATACTAGGAGATTACGCCATGGGGGGCATTTGGAGCATCATGAACGCAGCATTCAAAATCATGACGTATAACATGGGCTGGCACCCCGTCAGGTGGTGGGAGTAGAGATAGGCGTGTCGAAAGGTTGTCGGTCTTCGAAATTCACACTGCTAAGTGTTAAGGAGGGTAAGACAATAAAAACACGAAAATCAACAGTTCGGTTAGGAAGCGGCTCCGGCGCCGGTGGAGATCGCATAGACGCCGCACTTAAACTAGCGGAGTATGGTGAGATTGATTATCTAATTTTTGACGCTCAGTCGGAAAAAGCGTATTCTGAATCCGCCCTACGCAAGGCAAAGGGTGATATCGGATACGATGTAACGCTTGGTAGGACACTGCGAACTGTACTCCCAACATGCGTCAAGAATGGTGTTAAGATTATTCACAATGGTGGAAGTGCAGATGTAGAGGGTGCGGTTAAGCTAGCAGCCGAAATCTGCGATGAGCTGAACATTAGCGGCATCAAAGTCGCTTATACCCAGCCGGACAGTAGTGCCGATCTCATCAAAGAAATAAATCCAGTAACAACCGAGACAGGTGAACCAGTCTCTACCTTCGGCGATAGGCTTGTAGCAGCCATCACCTATCAAGGTGCACCGCTGATTGTTGAGGGGTTGCGGCGCGGCGCAAATATCGTGATTACGAGCAGAGCCGGTGATTCCACCCAATTTCTCGCGCCGTTGATATTTGAAATGGATTGGCGGCTGGATGATTGGGATCTGATGGCGAGAGGGCTTAGCATTGGACACTTGATGGAGTGCGGTGCACAGCTTTCCGGTGGATACCACGCAGATCCCGGGATGAAGGATGTATCGGGTTTAGACGACATTGGAATGCCTATCGCAGAGGTGCAAGCGAATGGAGACGCCATTATCACGAAGGTTTCCAATACCGGTGGGGTAGTATCCGAGCGAACTGTCAAAGAGCAACTGCTCTACGAACTTCATGACCCTAGCAACTACATCCATAACGATGGCGTAGTCGATTTCACCAACACCGAGATTAAACAAGCTGGCTCAAATCGAGTTAGCGTAACCGGGACGAGAGGGCATCCTCGACCTTCAATGGTCAAGGTACTTCTCGGTGTGCGTGAAAACTTTGTGGCAGTTAGCCGAGCCTACTATGGTGGAACTGGGGCGTATGCGAGAGCAAAGCTAGCAGCCGATACAATTGCCGAGCGGGCAACCCACGTTCACGGTATTGACAGATCTGCCTTGCGGTTCGATTTCGTTGGGGTCAACGCACTCTTCCCCTGGCCGGATATAGATCTGTCTGCCGTAAAAGAAGTTGAGCTGAGAGTGAGCGGCTATTTTGAGACCCAAGAACAGGCGTGGGAAGTATTGCACGACGTTGAGTCACTCGCTCTGAACGGACCGGCGGGCGTAAGCCAAGGACTGCGGCTCGATTACCAAGCGGGGCCAGAGCAAGTCATTGGACTTTATACCACGCTGTTGCCACAAGAAGCCGTGCAGTTTGACGTACACGAATTCGTTGTGGAGTGAAAGGGGAATTACTATGGCTGATCGGATTAAACTTAGACAGATATGTCACTCGCGATCGGGTGACAAGGCGGACACCGTCAATATCGGGCTGATTGTCTACAACCAAGCTCACTACGAGTGGGTGAAGGAACACGTGACGGTTGAAGCTGTAGATGACTTTCTCAAGGACATACCGCACGGGCAAATAGAGCGCTACGAACTGCCGAGAATTGGCGCGTTAAACTTCGTTGTTCGTAACGCACTTGGAGGCGGGGTTTCGCGTTCGTTGATGATTGATGGGCACGGTAAGGGATTTAGCGCGATTCTGCTTGAGATGGAGATTGACGCACCGCTAGAAAGTTAGACTTCGGAAGAGCGCTCTACTCAGTTGAAATTGGATGAACCTTTGCTAGATTTAGCTGCGATGCCTACCTGATGATACATACTTTATCAAGTCAGATGCCAAAGTAGATTTACACAGCGTCAAGTCTTCGAGAAAATCTTACCTTTTAGACTACTTTGCAAGATGGACATGAGGTTCATGCCGAGGCGCGGATCCCGTTCCTCAAGGAGTATTTGCCATAGCCATCGCGCCTTCATCCGGCTGCGTCCAGTGATAAATCAATTTCCCATTTTCATCTCTCTGAACATCAATCCAGGGGGAATTGTATTGTTCCATCTTGTCAATCAAGCCCGCCATAACTTCAGATGCATTACCAATATGGTATTGCCTCCTTAGCTGGGATTCAGTTATAACTTTCTGGTCCATAATGTATTGGATAGCAGTACTTTCATCCCGATTGAGCATAATGCTATCCTTTTTCTGTTGGTCTCTTCCTCCGACAGGACGAATGTACATCCGTCTGCTCCCAATGCGGGGCGCATTGGGTCCTCCGGTAACACCTGACGTATTGAATGTATGTCGCTCCCTTTCACTCAAAATCCTTTCTGACAAGCGTCGCCCATCGGCAAGTCGCTCCTGCATCAACTCCATGTCGGATTGCAGTTGCCTAACACGCTCCCGCAATTGCGTAATCTGTTTCACTACCTCAGTTGTATTTTCAACAGGAAGTTTTCTTTGATTGCCCGCACTCGATCGAGTCGTGTCTTTCCAATCTAGGACGGTCTCAACGCCATGAGGAACAGATAGATTATTTGCATTCAATGCAACTGATTTTTCACGATTTGCGTCTCGCGTTTCAGAGGGTGGGTGCTGAAGAAGTTGAATTTCGTAGTTATGAGGTTTGATTTCCGCACCATTATCGGTGTAGGAAACCTGGACATAGCAACGTTCCCCAATCTGCAACTCTTCAAGTCTACTTTGAATCTTTCTGAAAACGCGTGTGTGGTAGTCACGAAGCATGTCCGTCATGCCCTTGATTAGCTGCTTAAGATAAGTTACCGGGTTACATTTCGATTGAAAATATGGCGTTTCAGTTAGCGGTTGCGCCAGGTGTGGTAATCGAACGACTTTCGGTGGCACTGAATCGCCGAGTGATTTAAATTCAATGCCCCATTCGATCGACGTTTTCCTGACACAGGTGATTAGATAAGTATAATGTTTGTTGGTCATTTGAAATAGTCTCCTCGTTAATGAATAGGGGAGAATCAGCCCCAATCCTTAATTTGGGTTAATTCTATCCATACCAAACGCATCCCGTAATGAAAAGTTACAAAAAGAAAGACGATTGTATTTTCTGAGACGTTACGTCTGGTTCTGCTCAAGCCCGTGGAACAACTCAGCAGATGCAATCACCCGAGCGTTAATTCCCTGGAGGGAAAAGACACTAGCTTCACATTTCACCAACCAAATCCCAAAACCACCGGTCCACAGGAGTGGTAGATTGTCGAGCGAAATGACTTAGCTGCCATCGGAGCGAGCCATGGTTGTTGTAGATATGCGGAACAAACGCTGGTAGCCGGGGGTAAATGAGGGTGTGAATGCATTCAAGCGACGCTTTGATGGCTTCAAGACACATTGACGTATAATCGCGGATACGGACAGTGTAAGCTAACCGGGATGCGCCTTTTTTTCCAACTGCGGACACACCCCGACGTCTAATGAAATTTAGTGACAGACTTCAAAAACAGCGTTGACAAATAGGTTTGCAGGTGCTATACTGCAACCGTAAATCCAGAATTAAAGTCCGGGGGATTAAGATGATGAAACGGCTATGTTTTGGAAAAATGCTGGTGTTCTTGTTGATTGCCGGTGGGAAGTTGGGATTTGCTTATACGGTTGATGAGATATTTCACAAGTTTAAAGCTGCTTATGAAACGTCCAGGAGCTTTAGCGCTGAGTTTGAGGAGACGACGCTTCAAGATGGCAACAAAAGCATTGCGAGTGGAAGATTGGTATTTAGCAAGCCCAACCTGTTGCGCAAGGAGTATTTGAGCCGAGAGGATCCAACTCAGACTGTACAATTAATTATACTTGATGGCGATCACTCTTGGTCTTATACGCCGATGCTGAATCAGGTCAATAAGATGCGTTGGAACAATCCGGATCGCAAAGAATTATTACCGGGAATCGGGGCTACATTGGAAGATGTCCAGGAGAATTATGATATGAGCCTAGTTCCAGATCCCACTGCCAACAAGAAAGGCGTCTACCAGATCGAATTGACGCCTAAGCCTCATATGTTAACCCAACCGGTAGATGAAACCCGTCCCGCGCGCGAAACCTTAGAGGTATGGGTTCAGTCAAGTGATTGGTTGCCTGTGCAGTTTGGTTACAGATCTGAAAGGGAAGACAGAAGCGCCCTCAGTGTAACAGTTTCGTTGAAAAAAATTCGGCGGGATGAGAAAGTAGCACCTGATGCCTTTAAGTTTGTGATTCCCGACGATGTCGAAGTCATTGATCTTTCATCCGATGAGTGAATTGCATAGCTCACGACGTACAAAAGTCTTATGATGAACATTCACAGCCTCATGCGCCTGGCGAATTACCTAACGATGTCACGCATCGTCATGGTACCGCTTTTGATGCTCTCTTTTCGCTACCAACGTTTGCTTGCGGCGCTCATCATATTTGTGGTGTCGTCGCTTACGGATTTCTTTGACGGACGAATTGCACGGCGGCAAGGAACAACCAGTTTTGGAAAATTTATGGATCCACTTGCGGATAAACTCCTTGTTGGTGCAGCATTAATCTGTCTTACCCGGTTTGGAGAAGGATTGGTTCCAGGCTGGATGGTTATTACAATCATAGGACGTGAATTTGTCGTTACAGGGCTACGGATTGCATTTATTGCAACGCACGGGACCGTCGTCGCATCAGCTAAGTGGGGGAAATATAAGACATCTTCCCAGATGGTTGTCATTACAATTAGCTTGGCTTTACTTGTTATCTATGAGTTCGGGGGACTACCAGTTCTTCCCGCCGATCTTATTGTGCACCCGTTCGGACCTATCTATTTTATGATGTACATCCCGCTCATTTTAACAGTGGTGTCCGGTTTGGAATTCTTGTATAATAATCGGAAGGCGCTGTATGACCTGATGCGGTCAGTGGATATATACACCGATGACGATCTCTAAATTGTTCGCATCAGGCATGAGTATTGATGCCAAGCCGTGACGTTGGTGATTACTATTTTTCAATGTTAGGGATCATGAAAAACACAACGCAACGAGTTCGTTGTTTCGTAGCGGTCGAAATCCCGTGTGCGATTCAAGATAGGTTAGCACAGATTCAAGATATACTCAGAAAAGGTATCCGCCAAGCGTCATGGGTTAACCCCAGGAATTTTCACCTCACGCTAAAATTCTTGGGAGAGGTTGAACAATCTCAAATTGATACCGTCGAAGCAGCCATCGGACAAGTGGCGACGAATCATGCCCCTTTTACGCTACAGGTTGGCGGAATTGGTGCATTTCCGAGTCTGGCACGCCCAAGGGTGGTTTGGTGTGGCGTTAAAGTTGGGGCAGCGGAGATGAACGAACTAGCCCGAGAAATCAACCTTGAACTAGATCGGTGCGGATGTCCCCGCGATGAAAGGACGTCCAACCCTCACTTAACAATCGCCAGAATTAAGGGGCGGATGGATCTAAGACCTTTTGCTGACACGTTTAACCGATATGAGGAAATTGAAGGCGCCTCAATAACAGTTCACGAGATTACACTTGTGCGGAGCCAACTTCATTTGAAAGGTGCGGTTTATACCCCCTTAAAATCTTGTAGATTGAATACGGAGGCTTGAGATGACAAGAGATGAAAAGAACAAGACAATTGATCTCGCCATATCGCAGATTGAACGGCAACACGGTAAAGGTGCGATAATGCGCTTTAACAGTAAAGATATTGTTCCTATCGAATCTATTTCAACGGGTTCACTTGCGCTAGACATTGCGCTCGGTGTGGGTGGAGTTCCTCGTGGTCGAATCGTCGAAATTTTTGGTCATGAGTCCAGCGGAAAAACAACCCTTGCTCTCCATGTTGTAGCTGAAGCACAAAAAAAAGGCGGGGTTGCTGCGTTTGTCGATGTTGAACACGCACTTGACCCCACCTATGCAAAACGCATCGGTGTGGATATGGATGCGGTACTCATCTCTCAACCCGATACCGGCGAACAAGCGTTGGACATTGTGGAAACCCTCATTCGCAGCGGAGCAATTGACATTGTTGTGGTTGATTCGGTGGCAGCGTTGACACCTCAGGCGGAAATTGAGGGAGATATGGGAGATGCTCACGTAGGATTATTGCCACGTTTGATGTCTAAAGCGCTGCGGAAACTCAGCGGTATTACGAATCGGTCAAAAACGTGCGTTGTTTTTACCAACCAGATTCGTCAGAAGATTGGTGTTATGTTTGGCAACCCGGAAACCACCCCCGGCGGACTAGCGCTGAAATTTCACGCCTCTGTGCGGCTTGAAATGCGTCGAATCGAAAGCCTAAAAGAAGGAAACGAAGCGATTGGGAACCGCGTCCGCGTCAAGATTGCCAAAAATAAAGTGGCTCCGCCATTCCGGCAAGCTGAGTTCGATCTGACCTTTGGTGATGGCATCTCGAAGGAGGGAAGTATTCTTGATGTCGGTGTGGATGGAGGCATTATAGAGAAAAGCGGTTCTTGGTTTGCCTATGGAGGCGAGCGGCTTGGACAAGGCAGGAATAATGTCAAACTCTACCTAAAAGAGCACCCCGAAATTGCTGCTGAAATCGAAGCCAAAATTCGAGAAAATCTGGGAATTCATAGCCCACCAGGCACTGCCTCCGTCCGTGAGGAGGTTGATGGTGGCGAACCCATTGAAGAATAGGCATTGGGTTGCACCAAGGGAACGGGAAAATGCAACGTCCGAGATTTGTCGCAGTCTCGACGAAGCGCGATACCCAGTCGAGTGCAATTTTTGAAGATTTAGTTGAGGATTCACTTTAAGGAATTAGATACCTTAAAGTATTGTTGAATTCTCCAAGAATGTCGGAGGGATAACAACCTGATTGAACGATGGTTAAATTGTCGTTAGAGATGGTATGCCACAAGGCTTCCGTCCCTGTATCTAAACAGCGCAACCCCTGCTAGTTCTGGATATTTTTCTTGACACAATTATAGTCGAATGCTATAATCTAACTGTCCTTGGAGCCTTTAGGAAGATAGCTGCTGTTGGCTGCACTCACCGAAGGACAAAGCTTCACGGTTTCGATACAAAACCTGACGCAAACGTTCAACTAGGCGTGGTACGGATTATGCTAATGTCGAGGATGGTGGGTAGTTTTAGCTACTGAAAATTTTCAAGCATAAGTTGTATTTTCCGTCTGGTTGCTTTGATAAGACATCTTTAAGAAGTAAGTGAACAGGAAGAATTGGATATGTTCAATGCACGCCCTACCAATCTAAACTCCCTCCTCCCAGTTCAACGGGCAAACGCGCAATATCAGATAGCGAGTGTCAATTTTACCTGATAGAGTTGTAACGGCTAGCGACATCCCTTAATGAGCTTAATCGCAATACTAAAAATTAGGTTGGGTAACTATTATGGCTACCAAAAAAAGAGGTTCCACAACTCGTGAAGACATTCAGGAAACTTTGGATCTGACACCTTCTTCATCAGATCGTGTTTCGTATGAAACACGGATTCGTGAATTGCAGTTCACTGTCGAATCTCTGGAAAGCGAAGTCGATAGTCTAAGAAGGCGGTTAAATGCCGTCCCGTCTGACGATGTCGAAATCCGGCTTTATGAAATGACGCGCGAGTTAATGCAGGCGCACCGCCGAAATCGGAAATTGACAAGCACACTTCAGGAAGCCAAGGAGAAACTGGAGCACCTGAAAGAAAAAGTAGAACAATTGAGCGCTCCCCCCAATAACTACGGTGCATTTCTCCAATCCAATGACGACGGAACAGTTGACATCGATCTCTCCGGCAAAAGATGGAAAGTCAATGTCGATCCGGACATCAACACCGAGCAACTTCAAAAAGGGCAAGAGGTTATTGTCAACGGTGTTATGAACATCGTTGCCGTTAGGGATTTTGACCAGCAAGGCGAGGTGGTCAAAGTCAAGGAGATGCTTGATGAGACCCGTGTAATTGTGAATCTCCGTGCGGATGAAGAGCGGGTTGTTCAGATTTCCGATCTGCTAAAATCAGAGCCGCTTCGGTCTGGCGATCACGTGCTGCTTAATCATATAACCGGGATGGTTATGGAGAAACTTCCCAAAGCCGAGGTGCAAGATCTATTACTCGAAGAGGTGCCGGACATTAAGTATGCAAATATTGGTGGGTTGAATCCACAGATTGAATCAATTCGCGATGCGATTGAAACGCCATACTTGTATCCGGATGAATACAAGGAGTTCCGTTTAACCTCCCCGGTTGGTATCCTGCTATATGGGCCGCCAGGCTGTGGAAAAACCTTAATTGCCAAAGCCATCGCCAATAATTTGGCGGAACGGGTGCGCCAACAGACAGGCCGAGATGATATCAGAGGTTATTTTATAAATGTCAAAGGTCCGGAGCTTCTCAATAAGTATGTTGGAGAGACTGAGCGGAAGATTCGAGAAGTTTTTCAGAAAGCCAAGGAAAAATCGACAGACGGGATGCCCGTTATCATTTTCTTTGATGAAATGGATTCTTTATTTCGATCAAGGGGGATGGGTATCTCATCAGATATGGAGTCGACGGTTGTTCCAACATTCCTCGCTGAGATCGATGGTGTCGAGGGATTGCATGATGTGATTGTAATTGGAGCCAGTAACCGACAAGATCTTCTTGATCCCGCCGTTTTACGCCCTGGGAGATTGGACATCAAGATCAAAATCGACCGCCCCACGGCAGACGGCGCGAAGGACATTTTCTCTAAATACTTGACCCCCGACTTACCCATTGCACCGTCTGAATTGGAGAAGTTTGAGCACAATCCGGAAGAAGCGATACAGCACATGATTAATCAAGCAGTAGATGAGATGTACGCCGCAACAGAAGAAAATAGATTCATCGAAGTGACTTATGCGCGTGGTGAACGCGAAACACTATATTTCAAAGATTTTGTAAGCGGTGCAATGATTGATAACATTGTTTCCCGCAGCAAAAAGATAGCGATCAAGCGCCTGATTAATTCCGATGAAGCGGAGAGAGGTATCACGCTTGAGGATCTCCAGCAAGCTATCCGAGAGGAATATAAGGAAAACGAAGATTTACCAAACACAACGAATCCTGATGATTGGGCGAAGATATCAGGACGAAAAGGCGAACGGATTGTCAATATTAGAGCTTTGATGAGCGAGCCGGATCGCAAGAGGAAAGATGTGAGAGTCGTAAAAGGTGGTGCGTACCTTTAAAATTGTCAATCATCTGTTTTCAATAGCTTATGACAACACCGACGATCTTTGGAACCGAAACCGAGTATGGTATCTCGGTAAAAAATGCGCGCGATCAAGATCCGGTTGCGGCTTCGACACTCATCGTAAATATCTATAAAGATCGAGGGCTGAAGGGAATCACATGGGATTATGAGCAGGAAAATCCATTGATGGATGCGAGGGGGTTCATATCTGAGGGGGAAATTAATTCTCCCGATCAAGAGAACAACAGCCTCATCAACGATATACTTATCAACGGCGGGCGATACTATGTTGACCACGCCCATCCGGAATATTGCACGCCTGAATGTACAAACGCCCGGGATCTTGTGAAATATGAAAAGGCTGGAGAGTTGATATTGGATTTAAGTCGCATGGCTGCAGAAGAGCTATTGCCCGCGAACCAGGACATCATTATTTATAAGAATAACAGCGACTATAAAGGGCATAGCTACGGCAGTCATGAAAACTACCTGATGAATCGGAGTATACCCTTTCAGGACATCGTTGATGGGTTGACGCCTTTTCTAGTCACGCGGCAAACTATCACAGGCAGTGGCAAAGTTGGCGCCGAGAACGGGACGGCGGAAACGGATTATCAAATCTCTCAGCGTGCAGATTTCTTTGAAACGGAAGTGGGGTTGAGCACTATGGTGGCTCGTCCAATCATCAACACACGCGATGAACCCCACGCCGATGAAAAACTATACCGCCGTTTGCATGTTATTGTTGGCGATTCCAATATGTCCGAGTTCACCATCTATTTGAAAGTTGGAATCACATCAATTGCCCTGAAGCTAATTGAGATGGGTGTTGTCGGAGATGACTTCAAACTCTCAGACCCTGTTGCTGCAATCAAAACTGTGTCACGAGATTTGACATGTAAAAATCCTCTCGATTTGGAAGATGGGCGTAGGTGGACACCGATCGAAGTGCAGCGGGCGTATCTTGAACTAGCTCATAAGCATATTCCTAAGGTGGATTTGACGCCTGGGATGAAGGATGTGATGGAAAAATGGGCGTTTGTTCTCGATCAGCTCGACGTTAATCCGATGCATCTAGATCGGCATCTTGATTGGGTGATTAAGCAAAATCTCATCAACGCCTATATCCGGCGTCACGGTGTCAGTTGGGCGCACCCCCGCGTCCGGATGATGGATTTGCAGTACCACGATATACGACCAAACAAGGGGCTCTATGTTAGGCTACTCAAAAATGGGCGGGTAGAACGAATACTCGATCAAGAGGAAATTGTTAACGCTGTCACCCATCCGCCGGTTGATACACGCGCCTATTTTCGGGGTATGTGTTTACAAAAATACCCCCACGAAATTCACAGCGCGAGTTGGAATTCGATGATTTTTTCTCTTGATGGTTCTTCTTTAGATAAGGTCTTAATGGACCGCCCACACTTTGGCACTCACGAAATTGTCGGCGATCTCTTGAGAACCTGTACGGCATCCGAACTTGTTCATGCAATTCTTGGCTCTAACAACAATTTCTAAAAGGAGGGGAGATTAATGCCGTCCGAAAAACAGCAAGAACACAAAGATAAATGGACTGAAGATGCTGAGGAAATCCAACCTGATCCGGAAGTTACTGAACAGGGCGAGGAAATCAAAGAAGATCTTGAGCAACTTCTCGACGAAATTGACGAAATTCTAGAAGAAGATTCAGAAGAATTTGTTGAGAATTATATTCAAAGAGGAGGGCAGTAGTGCTGCTAGATGTGGCAGACTTCGGAAACTCCGATTTCCTTGAGATCCTCAAACGGAGACGTCCTGAACTCTATGGAGCATTCAGTACAGAGGCGTTACCTGTTGTGTCTTTACCGAACGCGCAGCATCATGCTTCTTCGCTCGATCCCCTCAAGGGCACAACGGTGTTAGCAGCTGTTTATAACGAGGGAGTGGTAATCGCCGGCGATCGCCAAGCCGTAGAAGGGTTTCAAGTAGGTGAACGACGCATCCAGAAAGTTTATGAAGTAGATGGCCATTCAGCAATTGCTATTGCCGGCGTCGCTGGACCATGTATTGAAATGGCAGAACTGTTCCAAGTTCAGGTTGAGTTTTACGAAAAAATAGAAGGTACAGCCCTGAGTTTGGAAGGCAAGGCAAATCATTTGTCAAACATGGTGAAATTGAATCTTGGTATGGCGCTGCAGGGATTATATGTCATCCCAATCTTTGCCGGTTATGATTCGAAGGAGAAACAAGCCAGAATTTACAAATATGATGTTACCGGTGGGCGATATGAAGAAGCGGATTATCACGCTATTGGATCCGGCGGCAAGGATGCACAGACAACCTTAAAAAAACGCTACTGTAGGGATATGTCCCGTGAGGAGATTTTGAAGGTCGTTGTTGAAGCCCTTTGGGATGCTGCCGATGAGGACTTGGGGACAGGGGGGCCGGATTTGATTCGTGGAATCTTCCCAACAATCAAAAGCATCGATGAAACGGGCGTTTCAGACGTTGCGGATTCAGAGGTCAAGGGGCTCTACGTTGAGTTAATTGAAAACCTCAGAGAGATGTAACGAGAAGGAGTGTTGATGTCCGCACCTTATTATGTGTCGCCGGAACAAATCATGCAGGACAAAGCAGATTTTGTCCGTACAGGCATCGAAAGAGCCAAAGAGGTTATTGTTCTAGAATACCAAAATGGGATTGTGATGGTTGCGGAAAACCCGCTGACGACACTCTTCAAGATTTCGGAAATTTATGATCGAATTGCCCTCGCCGCTACCGGCCGTATCGCAGAATATGAAGCCCTACGATACCTTGGCATCCAAGAAGCAGAAATCAAGGGTTATACGTTCAATCGTGCAGATGTCACTGCGAAATGGTTGACTAACAATATCTTCTCACAGCGGATTGGAGCAATTTTCTGGCAACTAGATACCAAACCATTTGAAGTCGAACTTCTTCTTTGCGAACTTCGATCGGACCCTGAATTGAGTCACAGAATCTACCAGCTTTCGTTTGACGGCACTTTTTGGGAAGAACAGAAGTACGCGATTATTGGAGGGCGATCGGATGAAATTGCGGAGATTCTTGAGCGCGAGTACGAAGATGGATTGGAGTTGAAGGAAGCGGTGAAGCTTGCTGTGAAAGGCTTTAAAACCGTTGAGGCGAAGGCCGATGAGGAAGAGAGATATCACATTTCGGCTGACACACTAGAAGTCGCTATCCTTGATGAAAACAGAAACAGACGCAAATTCAGGCGTCTCCTCCCCAATGAACTCAGAGAGATTATAGAACCATGAAACGTAGAATTTATGGACTAGAAAATGAATACGGGATTATTTGCACATCCGATCGACGAGGTGGAAAAGCTCTATCGATTCAGAATGCGGTGATGTATCTCTTCCGTGAAATTATTTCAGGCAGAATGTATCCGGATGTTTTTCTGGAAAATGGGGCTCGATTTTATCAGGATATTGGTTGCCACCCGGAATATGCAACCCCCGAATGCGACAGCGTATTAGATGTTGTGATTCATGATAAAGCTGGTGAGCGGATTATTGAACGGCTATCCGTTTCTGCAGAGCGTAAGATGCGATTGGATGGGTTCCTTGGGAGAATCTCAGTTTTCAAGAATAACACGGATACCCCCGGCAACACCTACGGTTGTCACGAAAACTACCTAATGGAACGGCACGTCAGCTTCCGTCAACTTGCTTCACAACTGATTCCGTTCTTCGTCACTCGACAAGTTTTTGCTGGCGCTGGCAAAGTTAAACCGACCAACCGAGGCAAATACGTGATTTCTCAGCGGGCACAGCACATTCGTGAGGAAATCTCAATTGCAACGACAACAGCTCGGGGTATCATTAATACGCGTGATGAACCGCACGCAGATCGGGAAAAATACAGACGGTTGCACGTTATCGTCGGCGATTCCAATATGTCTGAATTCGCTACCTTTCTAAAGGTGGGAACCACTTCAATCGTCCTGCGGATGATTGAAGGCAATTTTATTAAACGACGTTTGGCTTTGCGCGATTCTGTTCAAGCGATTCAGCAAATCTCAGAGGATACAACGTGTACCCAACAGATTGAGCTGGAGAGTGGCAAACGACTTTCGGCGGTCGAACTTCAACGGGAGTATCTCGATTGCGCTAAACTCTATTTTGAGCAAGAAGAATCGGATCCCATCACAAACCAGATTATGGCGGCTTGGGAATACATTCTGACCTGTTTGGAAACAGATCCTATGCAACTAGATCGGGAAGTGGATTGGGTCGTCAAGAAGAAATTGATTGAAACCTATGTCGCCAAACGCCGCCTTAAATGGGATTCTGCAAAGGTCATGATGCTCGATTTACAGTACCACAATATCCGACCGGATCGCGGTTTGTATTATAAACTTGAAAAAAAAGATCTCGTTAAGCAAATCGTTACCGATAAGCAAATTGAGCATGCTATGCACTATCCTCCTGAAACCACCCGTGCAAAATTCCGGGGGCGTTTTGTAAAATTAGCGAATGAAAGGAAGATCCTCTGCGGTGTCAACTGGAGCTATATTCAACTATACGAACCCTACCAAAAGCTCTTCCTTTCAACGGACCCCTTGCAGGCGGAATATGAGGAAGCAAGCCGTATGATTTATTCGATTTAGATTAGGATGGCGGTCTCTTCCAATCTGAGTTTATATTATCCCTCCCTACACGGAGGGATTTTCTTTTTTCGATTTTCAAAGTTGCAGCGGTAACTATTGTTCAGCACATACCAAAGGTCTCAAAGGAGGGGTTAAGATGTCTCAACCCAAGTATGTTTATTTCTTCGGTGAGGGGAAAGCCGACGGAAGCGCTGAGATGAGAGCCCTGCTGGGCGGCAAGGGTGCAAACCTCGCGGAAATGACAAACTTAGGCATACCAGTCCCCCCCGGTTTTACCATATCCACTGAAGTCTGCAAATTCTATTACCCCAATCATAAAGGTTATCCAGAAGGGCTTGAGCAGCAGATTGATGAATATTTACGAAAGCTCGAAGCTGCAATGGGGGCAAAGTTCGCTGATCCAGAAAATCCATTGCTCGTGTCTGTGAGATCGGGTGCCGCAATCTCGATGCCGGGCATGATGGACACGATTCTCAACCTTGGCTTGAACGATGACACGGTCGAGGGCTTGATTGCCAAATCGGGCTCCGATCGTTTCGCTTACGACGCTTATCGCCGGTTTGTACAGATGTTTGGCAATGTCGTCCTCAATGTGGCACACGATACGTTTGAGCATCTGTTGGAAGCCAAGAAGGAGGCAAGGAGCGTTAAACTGGATAGCGAATTAGAGGCGCGAGATCTCAGAGAGCTCATTTCGGAGTACAGATCGGCTATCAAACGGGTGACAGGCGCGGATTTTCCAGAAGACGTGCGTCAGCAGTTGGATATGGCTCGTGACGCTGTGTTTGAATCGTCAAATAATGAACGGGCGATTATCTACCGTCGATTGAACAACATCCCCGACGATCAAGGACAGACCGCTGTCAATGTTCAAGCGATGGTCTTTGGAAACTTGGGTGCAAATTCAGCGACTGGCGTTGCGTTTACGCGCAATCCATCAACAGGGGAAAATCGCTTCTACGGCGAGTTTTTAATGAATGCGCAGGGCGAAGATGTCGTCGCTGGCATCCGCACGCCGCTCCCCATTGACGACCTCCACAACACTCTGCCAGAGGCATACAATCAACTGGTGGAAACTGGGGGTAGGCTTGAAACGCACTATCGCGATATGCAGGACCTGGAGTTCACCATTCAAGAAGGACGCCTCTTTATGCTTCAGACCCGAGCAGGCAAACGAACGGGGCATGCAGCTGTGCGTATCGCTGTTGAAATGGTCAATGAAGGACTCATTGATAAGGCGACCGCTGTGATGCGTGTTCCACCGAACGATCTCGACCAACTGTTGCATTCAATGATTGATCCCAATGCAACCGTTGACGTGATTGCGAAAGGACTGCCCGCCTCTCCCGGGGCTGCTGTCGGCAAAGTCGTTTTCACTGCGAATCGCGCCGAGGAACTGGCTCACGAAGGTGAGGACGTTATCCTAGTGCGAACAGAGACTTCCCCAGAGGACATCGGCGGAATGTATGCGGCGGCGGGCATTCTGACATCACGCGGGGGAATGACGTCTCATGCCGCTGTCGTCGCACGCGGTATGGGAAAATGCTGTGTTGCTGGGTGCAGCGCTATTGTCGTCAATCAGGCGAAGAAAGAATTTAACGTTGATACACTGTGGTTCGCGGAAGGCGACTATATTACGCTTAATGGGTCAACGGGTGAAGTTATTGCCGGGGCAGTCGATTTGATTGAACCCACATTGAGCGATGAATTTGCGACCCTCATGGAATGGGCGGATGAATTTAGGAAACTTGGTGTTCGTACAAATGCCGATACACCGTCGGACGCACAGAAGGCAAGAGAATTTGGTGCAGAAGGTATCGGGCTTTGCCGTACAGAGCATATGTTCTTTGAGGGAGATCGAATTGATGCGATGCGCGAAATGATTCTCGCACGAAATGAGAAAGGGCGAAAACGCGCATTGGCGAAGCTGCTTCCATACCAATTGGAGGATTTCATCGGCATTTTTGAGGCAATAGACGGCTATCCCGTCACAATCCGAACCCTTGACCCGCCGCTTCATGAATTTCTGCCGCATGCCGATGAGGAGATTCAAGCGCTTGCGGATAAAATCGGCTGTTCCCCCGAAACACTGCGCAAGCAAGTGGAATCGCTGCGAGAGACAAACCCGATGCTGGGGCACCGTGGTTGTCGTCTGGGTATTGTCTATCCAGAAATTACGGAAATGCAGGTGCGTGCCATCTTTGAAGCTGCCGTGGATGCAACCAAACGTGGGATTAAAGCCATCCCTGAGATCATGATCCCCTTAGTTGGACATGTCAAAGAGTTGGCGTTGCAACGCCAAATTGTCATTGATACCGCTGAAGTGGTATTCAAAGGAAGTGGCGTCAGAGTCAAATACCTCGTTGGCACAATGATTGAGCTGCCGAGAGCTGCCTTAACAGGCGACGAAATCGCAGAAGCAGCGGAGTTCTTCTCCTTCGGGACAAACGATCTCACGCAAAACACATTCGGGCTGAGTCGAGATGATGCCGGTAAATTTCTGGAGCATTACGTTGAGAGCGGCATCTTTGAAGACGATCCGTTCCAGATCCTCGATCAGGATGGCGTGGGTCAGCTCGTGCAAATTGGCACAGATCGGGGACGTCAAACCCGCCCGGGTCTCAAGATCGGTATCTGCGGCGAACACGCCGGCGAACCGAGTTCAGTGGAGTTCTGCCATCGTTTAGGGTTGGATTATGTCAGTTGTTCGCCGTTTCGAGTTCCGATTGCACGCCTCGCGGCGGCACAAGCCGCTATCAAAGATGAGGTGTGAAATCGCTCGAAAAGTATAAAATTCGACTCGTGATAAGCAATCTCTCTTTTTCAGGGGTATACATCAATATGCCTCTGCTATTCCCTCTCTTCTCTCCTACCTTCCCTTATCCCCGTTGCCACAAGACCCCACAACCCTATAGGGTGGTAAAATCGTGCGCTGCATCGCCTTAGAATGCTTGACACATTTAGATTCTTGTGTTAATCTTGCCTCGATGGATATCATGAGTGGTGCTCAGTAGTCAAAGTTACTGGCTGATACAAAGCAGGACTGCAAACCATTAAGGTATTCCGAGAGCAGCATAAGCATCTACCCCCATCACTCCAACTTCCCCGTTACAAGGAGGTGTCCGATGGTCTGGCTAAATAGCGTTTACATCGGTTGTACCCTGTTTTCCGTGAGTATTACAGTCCTTGATTTCCTTGGATTTCTAAGTGGAAGTCAAGATGGTGGTGAGGACATTGCGGACGGGCACGATGCAGGCGATGTGCAAGGAAGCGAAGTTGAGCACGGAAATATGAACTTCGACAGCGATTTCCCGCCAGATGATGCTCACACCGGGCAAACAGCACCCGCGGACATCACTCACCCAACCGGCAGGGTAGCTGTACTGTCTGTGCTCTCTTATCTGCGCAGCCTCGTCTATTTCTGTCTCGGTTTTGGACCTACTGGCTGGGCAGCTATCGCAATGGGAAATAGTGCGGGAAAGAGTCTAATCTGGGCGGTGCCAGCTGGGATGGCTGCCTTTGTGTTGGCACGAGCGTTCTTCCGTTTCCAGCGCACCGATACGGATTCATCCCTACAATCAGAAGAACTGTATTTCCAGCAAGCAACGGTTATCGTTCCACTAACACACGACACGATGGGCAAAGTGCGGGTGCGGGTCGGTATGAATGTGACCGAACAATACGCGCTGGCTGCCGAACCAAATACCCAGTTTGAGAAAGGGGATACGGTTTGGGTGACCAACGTTACCCCGGAGTGTGTGTACGTTGAGCACGAACAAATAACAAAGGAGTAAATAATAATGGAAGAAATCATTACTCAGGGCGGTGGCATTGTCGGCGGTGTTCTCGCGCTCATTGTATTCCTCGTATTGATTGCGGGACTGCGCGCTTTGATTCGTGTCTGTCCATCTAACCACATACTTGTCGTTACTGGAGGAGTAGAAACCGTCGTTGAAGGCAAAAAATACGGCTTCCGTCTCCAAAAAGGCGGATGGACTTTCGTCATTCCATTCATTCAGAGCGCCCAATTCATTGATATCACAATCATCCCAATCAACGTACAGGTTGATAATGTGAATTCTGCAAATGGTATCACCGTCGGATCTGACGCAACGGCGTGTGTCTGCATTGACGACATGGACAAGGTGTTACTCTACAGCGCTGTGCAACAACTGCTCGGAAAATCGCGTGTGCAGATCCAAGAACAGATTCAGCAGACGATGATTGGCAACTTTCGCGCTACGCTCAACAAAACCACGCCGTTGCAGGCAATCGGCATGGACGAGAGCGTAGACAGCATAGAGCAGCCAGAATCGACTGAGTCAGCCGCTACGACCACTCAGTTGTCTTCGGAAGAGAATTTAGCTGATCGTGCGCAAGGAGCGGACAATGAACCTTCAGCCGAAACGCCCCAAACGAAAGACGGCGATCGGGCAATCTTCCGACATCTGTTGCTTGAGGATTGTCGTGAGGACTTGAGCGCCTTTGGTATGAATGTGGTCTCAGTATCGCTCCAACGGATTTGGGATACATCCAACTACATCGCGAATCTTGCGAACAAAACCCTTTCGCGCAAACGTCAGGAGGTAGAAATCGAGGAAGCACGTCTGCAAGCGCGTGCCGAGCGCACCGAATCTGATTCAAAACGTCGCATGTTAGTGGAT
The DNA here is from genome assembly GCA_965198175.1 of Candidatus Poribacteria bacterium. Taxonomy (GTDB): domain Bacteria; phylum Poribacteria; class WGA-4E; order WGA-4E; family PCPOR2b; genus JAPPKS01. The sequence continues at coordinate 2,001,065 of OZ240245.1, read as the reverse complement.
GAAAATCGTGCCACAGAGAAAATCCTTCAAGCCCGACAAGACGTTGAACTGTTTCGCCGCCAATGTGACGCAGCAATCCACCGCGCAAAGCTTGAGGCGGATAGTGCCACCGTCAAAGCGAGCAGCACGGGGCAACGTCGGATAGAAGAGGTCACAGCGGAACTTCAAAAGTTGAAGAACAGCTCTGAGGTTATTGTGGAGGCTGAAGCCAAGCGCCGCGCCGCGGAAATTCTTGCAGAAGGCGAGGCAAAAGCGGTTGAGGTTGTTCAACAGACAGAAAATGGGCTTCTTCAACAGAAAGTGGATTTACTCAAGGACACCGGAGATACGGGCAAAATCGCGTTGTTCATCACGCAGTTGCCACACCTCTTCGACGCGTATCGCACACACGCGAAGTCATTGAAGGTTGATAACCTGCTAGTGCTCAACGAAGAAGATGGCTTCAATAGCGCTGTCAATCGAGGTCCTGCGGCATTTGTCGATTTCTTGAAACGCTTTGAGCAGGGCTTTGGGATTAGTGTAAAGCACCTCATCACCCAGAAAGCGGCAGAAAATCCCCCCACCACGGAATCTGCGACAATCCAAGAAGGAGGTGTATCATGATACTCTTCCTCATTACACTCGGCCTACTCATCTTCGTTACGCTAATTCTTCAACTTGTAATGAAGATGAAGCTCATACCCCCGAGCCAACTTGGAGTGGTGCACGGTAAAGGCGGTAGTTTCAGCATGTTCCGAGGCGGGCGTGTTTTCGTGTTTCCACTCATCAACCGTTTTAGCACCATGGATCTAACCCCCCAAACGACGACGGTTGTTGTGGAGTCCGCCATCGCCGAGGGAATTGTCCCCTTAACCGTTAAGGCAACTGTCAGTTATGCCGTGGCGAAGACAGAGAAGGGGCTCGTCAATGCGGTCAAGCGCATCCTGAACATGACCAGGAACTGGAATGATCTCCAAGCGATTGCCACCTCTATCATTGAAGGACATCTGCGCGACTCCATTGCAGCAATGACGCCCGAAGAGGTGATGAGCCAAAAGGACCAGCTTATCCAGAACATGATCAGAGTCTGCAAATCCGATCTAGAAGGCATCGGTCTGGAAATCACCACGATGAATATCGCTGACGTGGACGATCATCGGCTCAAAGGGGTTGAAGAGCCCGATCTGTATATCGCGTTACTCAAGCGGATACAAACTGCCGATGCCGAAACACAGTCCCGCGAAGCACAAGCGAATGCACGTGCCGCAGCAAAAGAGCAGGCGGAGGAACGTCGAGCTGAAGTTTCTGTGCGTGAACTTGAAAACGAGCATCAGCGGATTGACGCAGAGGCAAAAGTCAAGATGGCTGAAGAAAATCAGCGCGGTGCCATTGATGTGCAGGAAGAAACCCGTAACGCAGACTCTGAGGTCGCGGGAATCCAAGCGCAGATTGAAGCTGAAAAACAGCGTATTGAGATGGTGCGGGCAAGGTGTGAGGCGGATACCATCGTCCCTGCGGCTGCCACAAAGGAGAAGATGATTCAAGAGGCAGAAGCCCAAGCTGCGACAATACGAGGACAGGCGCAAGCCGAACTCACCCAACTTAAGCGAACCATCGAAATCCTCCGATCGGCGGGTGATCAGGGGTTGACAACCTACATCATTGAGAAGTTTGAGGATTTAATCGAACCGTTTGCACAAACGCTTGATTTGTTTCCTGTCGATCAGATTACTGTCATCGCTGGCGACCTTCATCAAGATGGTCCAATCTCTGCCATTCACCCGAACGCCATTGATGCGGAGACAAATCGTCGGGTCGAAGAAGCGCTCGCCGCTGCCGCTGCTACAGTTTCTCAACAGGAAAGCTAGATATTCTCTAGAGGCTGATTCGTTGAGATTCATTGCCCGCACCGTGGATTGTATTCGCCCACGGTGCGGGGTTTACCTCGTCGAAATCCATCCTTCAAGCCATTAAGACATACTTCCGAAGAATAAAGTATCATTCTCCGGCAAAGTTGCCTAACACATCAACCAGAAAACGTGAGCGATTCTTTGAACAATCCAATAACAGACAGTGCCGAGCGAGAAAAGGCAATTCGCCTTGTCGATTATTTGACACGGATTGCCCTGTTGCGATCGAAGGTTGTGAGGAATGTTGATGATTACCAAAGTGTGCTTTGGCTAAACGATGTTCCACGCCAGAAGGGATGTTTTACACAGGCGTGGGGACGTGATGAGAATCATGGTGCTGACATCTGGATTGAAATCCAGAGACCGAATGAGCCCGATTTACCCACTGTTCCAGATCTTTGCCAAGACTGGGTCAACATTGAATCGCTACGCAACACGAGCGATTTACCTGAGATATTACCCGAAATCACCGTACTGATTGATAACCCAGATAGGAGCGAAGATTCAGAACAACCGGAACCAATCCCACACACCAAGCGCCTTGAAGATTACCCGGAGGTGCAGAAGGCATGGGACTCGTATGTTGAAAGTAAGTGGCTAAATTGGGCGGCAGATTATAAGGCATGGGCGTCGATCCACAAAGTATATTCGCATCTCTTTGCAATTGATCGCGAACAGAGCCGGCTAGGTGAGGAATACGAATTGGTGCTTAGTTTAGGTCTTCTCATTTGGCGATCGCCTTCCGGACAACACATCCGACGGCACTTACTCGTTTCAAATGCCATGCTTAAGTTTGAAACGAAAATGGGAAAGTTTACTGTTAGGCCGCATGCAGAAGGCGCGAAACTTCGACCGGAACTCGACATGCTGGACGCTGAAGAGTGCCCCCCAAATGCCGAAACAGTGGCGATAAATGCGCTAAAAGGAAGCGACGATCCTTGGGAAATAGAGATAGTTGACGGGGTGCTGAAATCGCTTGTACACTCGTTTGATACCCACGGTAGATTTGGCGGTTCGCTGAATGCTACTGACATACCATTTCGTGATAATCCAGTCGTTGTTTATGCGCCGGCCTTGATTCTGAGAAAACGCTCCGTCAAAGGGCTCACGGATACGCTCAAACGCATCAGAGAAGAAATTAAAACCGGAGAGGACATTCCTAACGAATTTCGCGACCTTGCCGAGATTCCATTGACAAACGATCAACACACCAACGGTGAGTCATGCCAAACAGATTCGGAGTTTGATGACGAAGTGTTCTTCCCAAAGCCATCAAATGAAGAACAACGCGATATCGTGAAAAAAATCAGTTCAACAAACGGCGTAGTCGTCCAAGGACCGCCTGGAACTGGGAAGTCACACACCATTGCGAATCTGATTTGCCATCTACTCGCCACGGGACAACGGGTACTCATTACCGCCAAGACGCCGCGAGCGCTTAAAGTGCTTGAAGAACTTGTTCCAGAAAAATTGCGCGCTCTATGTATCAACCTCATTGACGAAGGTCTCGGAAAAGGTGGTTCTCTAGAAACTAGCGTCAAAAAAATACATCATAAACATGATACGTGGAACCAAGACAGATCGCGCCGTGAATGCGAACAACTTAAGACGAATATTCGTAAATTGCGAGAGGAAAAGGCAAAGATCGACCGTCGGCTTCGCGACATTCGCGAATCTGAAACTCAGGCGAGATCTATAGCGGAGGGCACTTATTCAGGGACCGCTACCGAAATTGCAGAGGCTGTCAACAGGCATAGGAACGCCTATAAATGGTTTAAAGACGACGTAACTGAAGACAGAACCTGCCCAACCAGCGACGATGATTTGCATAGAATCCTCAAGGCGTTACGGTATTTTACACCGGAAAAACGGCAGGAATTAGAACTTGATTTGCCAGACAACTTGCCTTCCTCAACGTTGTGGGAAAACCTCGTTGAGAACGAGGCGAAGGCAATTGAAGAAGAAAACATTGCTGAGAACGGCGCGGATGAACGTGTGGCGGCTGTATTGTCAAGTCAGACTGGCGCCGATATTGAAAGCATTCGAGACACGCTCAATCAGTTTCTCGATATGCGCCGAAATTTGATGGCGTTGGCATATTCATGGATGGAGGGGGTAGTACGTGACGCCATAGCAGGCAATACCGATTCATGGCGCCAGATTTTGGAGGCTACGAAGCATACATTAACCACAATTGAGCCGCTGGCTGAAGTCGCCGATAACACTGATATAAATAACCCTAAGGAAATCAATCTCAACTCACTGCATCAGGCGTCTACCGAGCTTCTACTTCACCTCAGAAATGGCGGCAAACTCACATTGTTCTGCATCCTGCCGGAGCCAATCGTAAAGAATCGTCGATTAATCAAGAAAATTCGCGTCAATGGTAGACGGCCCTCTACACTTCAAGATTTTCAGGACTTGGAAATGGCATTAAGAGTTCGCCGCGAATGTGAGAAGGCATGGGGTTTCTGGCTAGGACGCGCCGAAAAACCTCAAGGACCTTTCCAACTACAAATGCTTGAACTCAAGAGGTTAGGCGACGCTCTTGAAAAGGCATTGTCGCTTGAGGAGCTAACCAATAAGTGCCGCGAGATAATTCGCCAGTATCCGGCAATCCACGAACCGATTTGGCTTGATGAATCACAGGTCGAAACGCTGATCGCATCTTGTCGTTTTGCGCTTGCCCGTCAACATAGGCGAACGCGTGAACATGAGATTCGGAAAATTGAAAATTCGATTGAATCACTCGCCGCCAATAGTAACGCACACCCGTTAACCCGCAACCTACTCGATGCAATTCGCGAACGCAATACGGTCAGTGTTGCAACAATTGCAAACAAGCTACAAAACTTGCGTGACGAACAAGAACACGTTCGAGAACTAAATATGTATCTGTCAGCATTACGCCAGCATTTGCCGAAGCTAATGGATGAATTTGTGCGAACGTGTAATGACTCGTATTGGGATGAGCGATTAGGAAAAATTGAGAACGCTTGGCATTGGGCGTATGCTAGATTTTGGGTTGAAGACTTCATCGCCGAAGAAGATGCCCCGGCGCTTGCTCGGCGAGCCAAGCAAATTGAAGACGAAATTAACGCCGTAGTTGCTCAACTTGCCGAACGGCGTGCTTGGTCGTTCTTTTTCTCGCGTTTGACTGAATATCATCGGCGTCATATGGAAGCATGGTGCCAGGCAATGCGACATTATGGAAAAGGCACGGGACCCCGCGCGGCAGAAAAACTGCGTACAGCACAAAAACACTTCGAGCAGTTCTATAAAGCGGTGCCTGCGTGGGTCATGCCATTACATCGCGTTTGGGACACGGCGGTCGCAGCGCCGGGGATGTATGATGTTGTCATTGTTGACGAAGCGTCACAATGCGGAATCGAGGCAATTCCACTGTTCTATCTTGGAAAGAAGATGTTGATTGTGGGCGACGACAAACAGATTAGCCCGGAGGCCGTGGGGCTACCCCGCGACGCTGTGAATCACCTAACTGAAGAATTTCTCTACGATTACGAATTCAAGGCAGCCTTCCGTGTTGAGAGCAGTATTTTCGACCACGGCAAACTACGATATGGATCGCAGCACATCACGTTGCGCGAGCATTTTCGATGTATGCCCGAAATAATAAGCTTCAGCAACAATCTCTGTTATTCCGATACACCGTTGATTCCCTTGAGACAATATGGGCCAAATCGATTGGTCCCCCTTGAGCGTGTGTTTGTAAGTGGCGGCTATCGAGAGGGTTCGGGAAACCGCGTAATAAATCGCCCGGAAGCCGAGGCTATTGTCGAAAAAATATTCGAGTTATGCAATGATTCTACTGGACGATATGACGATAAAACTATGGGGGTCGTGGTTCTGCAAGGCGCGGAACAAGCGCGCTTGATTGAGAGACAACTGTTAAAACGACTAGGTGTAGAAGAGATGAATCGAAGAAAGTTGGTGTGCGGTAACCCGTACAGTTTTCAGGGTGACGAGCGTGACATTATGTTCCTATCACTGGTAGCCGCTACAAACGAGCGAATTGGAACGTTTGCAAGAGTAACCGATGAACAACGGTTCAACGTCGCCGCAAGTCGCGCTAAAGATCAGATGTACCTTTTCCATTCAGTCATACGTGAAGACCTTAGCGAAAGGTGCTTAAGACGTCGCTTGCTGGAATTCTTCGAAAACACTACACCGCAGCAGATTGATGGAATCGATTTAGCGACACTGGAACGGCTGGCTAGAGAAAATAACCGGCACATCGTCAATCCGCCGGCCCCATTCGAAAGTTGGTTTGAACTTGATGTCGCGTTGGAAATTGCGAGAAGAGGGTTCAACGTCATACCGCAGTACAAAGTTGCCACGAAGCGAATCGATCTCGTTATTGAGGGCGGAAATGCACGTTTAGCAGTGGAGTGTGATGGCGATGCATGGCACGGACCTGATGAATACGAAGCCGACATGTTTCGCCAGCGACAGTTGGAACGCTGCGGTTGGGAGTTCTTCCGGGTTCGCCAATCTGCCTTCTATCTGAATCGCGTACGTGCTTTAGAGGGACTATGGCGTGCATTAGAAGAAAGGAGTATTGTCCCTCTGAGGGAAAACACACTAAAGGGCAAGATGGGGCAGCGAGAACTACAGATACAGAAATGGAGACAGAAACGGAACCAGGCGGTAAAGATACTGAATCGACACCCCCTCAATCAGAAAGCGGGGGAACTACTGAAACAGGTGAAGGGGATGGGGGGGGAAAGCGACCCGGCACAACTACACAGCCTGAGACTTCTGGAGTGGGGGATACTGGAGGAACAACAACTGGAGAACCAGGAGGAGTACCAGATAAAGGTGGGAGACCTGATGGGGATGCCACCGAAACAAGCCCAACAGTACCTTCTGACGAGTCCGGACAAGATACCGACGGGGATAGTAGCAAGACTGGAGAAGGCACAGACACCGGAACAGGGAGCGAACGCCCTGATGGACGTACTGAGGATGAACATGGTGGAAGATCCGAGGGAGGAGCTGACAGTGACGTAGAGGAACAGACTGAGGTTACAATCACCGAGGCACAGGCTAAAGAACTATCGCAACCCTGGACTGTAGACCAGCGCATCAAGAACCTGTTTCCTAACGCGAAACCGCATCCCGCCGAATTAGACACGCCTACCGTATTGATCCACGAAGCGAAAGACGTGGATTATGTGCCTAACCTACCGGCTAACATTATCGAGTCAGGCGCAGTTGACCGCTATCGCTTATGGGGGTGCCGCTAACAATGAGATGATACTTGACAAGACACGTCGTGGTCAAAAAGCCGTCTAGTTGTGTCCATCTGAAAATTTAATGACGGAAACAGTGGTTGCGGTCAGTGAAATAGGCGTTGGTTTCTTTGGTTGGGTTTCTGAGCGGATACAAATAGGATTCGTGTCGAGCCGGTTGGGCAGTGTTCACATCTATAGCCATTATTCTACGACTTTTGACCGCTATAGTAAAACCGATAATTATTTATACACTGCGGTAGGTTCGGTTTCCTAACCGAACCCGTATTTATCTAGTCCGCGGGTGCGGTTGGAAACCGCACCTACCGAAACATGTGTAAATATGAATGGAATTGACTATAGCATCTATGGGCATTCACGCTACCTTAATGGATTTCCCTTCGACTCTCGTACTCAGCAATAGACGATTCAAACTGGAGTGTCCAACCGATTTCATCCAAGCCGTTTAGCAGGCACTGTTTCTGGAAATCACCAATCTCAAACGGGTGTATCACCCCGTCCGGTTGAGTTACGTTCTGCGTTTCGAGATCGATTGTCAACGTGTAGCCTTCTTGCACCTCAATCTGTCTAATGAGATCTGCAACAGTCTGCTCGGACAAAACGACCGGTAAGATGCCGTTCTTGTAGCAGTTGTTGCTGAAAATATCCCCGAACGACGGCGCGATAACTGCCTCGAAACCGTAATCTTGGATCGCCCAGGGCGCATGTTCACGAGAGCTTCCACAGCCAAAGTTGAGCCCTGCGACGATGATACTACCTCCCTGATATCGCGGGGTGTTCAAAACGAAGTCCGGATTGGGTTCGCCGGTGTCAAGAAAACGCCAATCGTGGAAGAGAAACGCGCCAAAACCGGTGCGTTCTATGCGTTTGAGAAACTGCTTGGGGATAATTTGGTCGGTATCGACATTGATTCGATTTAGTGGGACGCAAAGCCCCGTGTGCTTCCGAAAAGCTTCCATTCTCCTGTCTCCTGTTGGCTAACCGATGAAAATTGTTGCGTGTTGCGATTAAGTGTTATTCCCACGTCCGAACATCGACGAAATGCCCGGCAATCGCAGCCGCCGCAGCCATTTGCGGACTGACAAGGTGTGTTCGCCCGCCTTTTCCTTGCCTGCCCTCAAAATTTCGGTTCGACGTGCTCGCACACCTCTGTCCCGGCATCAGGATATCCGGATTCATGCCGAGGCACATACTACATCCAGCCTCACGCCACTCAAAGCCGGCGGCGCGGAAGATGTCATCCAAGCCTTCCGATTCGGCTTCCCGCTTGACGGCTTGCGAACCCGGTACAACAAGTGCATTCACCGTCTGAGCGACCTTGCGTCCTTTAACCGTTTCGGCTGCTGCTCGCAGGTCCGTGATACGGGAATTTGTACAACTGCCGATGAACACCTTGTCAACCTGAACATCTGTCATTCGTGTTCCCGGTGTGAGATTTATGTACTCAAGCGCACGTTGGACTGCACTTTTCTGATCGAGTGTCGGCATGTCGTCCGGATCTGGGACAACGCTTGTCACATCGGTCACCATACCGGGGTTGGTTCCCCATGTGACTTGTGGTGCAAGCGTTCCCGCATCAATGGTGATTGATTTGTCATACTGCGCCCCGTCGTCGGTCGACAGTCTGCTCCAGCGCTCGACGGCTCGATAAAAGGCTTCTCCTTTCGGTGCAAACTCGCGGTCCGCTAAATATTCGTAGGTCGTGTCATCGGGTGCAACCATGCCGGCTCGCGCACCGGCTTCGATGGACATGTTACAAATCGTCATCCGCTCCTCGATACTAAGCGATCGAATCGTTGAACCTGCATATTCAATCACGGTTCCCGTGCCGCCACCGATTCCGATTTTGCCAATAATCGACAGAATAACATCCTTCGCGGTTACGTGTCGAGGCAGTTGCCCCTCGATTCGAACCTCAAAGGTTTTTGGACGCTGCTGCAGGAGGCATTGTGTCGCGAGAACATGCTCAATCTCGCTAGTTCCAATGCCGAAGGCAAGCGCCCCTAACGCGCCGTGTGTCGAGGTGTGGCTGTCGCCGCAAACAATCGTCTTACCGGGCTGCGTAATCCCAAGTTCAGGACCAATCACATGGACTATACCTTGTTTCGCACTATGCAGGTCGTACAAGGTAACCCCAAATTCACTGCAATTTTTCGCCAACGTTTCTATCTGTTTGGCAGCAATCTGGTCCGTGATTGGGAGCGATCTGTCCGTTGTCGGCACATTGTGATCCATCGTCGCAAAAGCGAGATGCGGGCATCGCACTTTTCGCCCGGCGAGTCTCAAGCCTTCAAACGCTTGGGGGGAGGTGACTTCGTGAATGAGATGTGTGTCAATATATAGAATTGTCGCTTCCCCCGGTGCCTCACGTACAATGTGAGCGTCCCAAATCTTTTCAAACATCGTCCTCGGTTTCATCTTGTCTCCTAACGCTTGGGCTTTCAAATGTCATAGGGGTTCGATAGGTCTTCGTGTTTTTGGCGTGCGAAATTATACATCAAGCATGGAAAAAAATCAAGCGGAAAGGAGGAAACGAGAATTTGCACGAAAATCTTGACTTTTCATTGGCTTTTTGCTATGCTAATAAGCACCGGAAAAAAATCATCTCTGCAAACTACTATCGCTTCACAACCAAAAAAGGGGAGTTGATGCCAAGACATCTTCTGTTTACCATTGATGCTCTCGTTCTTCTGATCGCCCCATCCGTTTGGACGGCCTGTTCGATGATTTCGGGCGCCAGTGAGTCTTCAGAGGAGCAGGTCGTCGCGATGAGAACGACGAAAGGGAAGTTTGTTATTGAGTTGTACCCGGATGCGGCGCCTGTCACCGTTGAGAACTTCGAAAAACTGATCAAGAAACGGTTTTACAATGGGCTTACATTTCATCGCAAGGTGGACAATCAAAGTTTGAACATTATTCAGGGAGGCGATCCAAACGGAGATGGTACCGGTGGTCCCGGTTATACCATCGTTGACGAGTATACCCATCCGAACCAACGTCCTCACTTGAGAGGGATAGTCGCAATGGCTCGGACAAACGCCCCTAACTCAGCGGGGAGTCAATTTTACATTTGCCTCAAACCGCAACCTCATCTCGACGGACGATATACAACGTTTGGTCGGGTCATCCAAGGCATGGACGTTGTCGATCTGTTGGAGATTGGCGACATCATGAAAACCGTTCGATTGGAGGTGAAGTCAAAGTATGTTACGCCTCAGTAGCAACCGAATGTGCATCATGCGTTTTGCTTCGATGTTTCTCGTAACGCTGTGGGTTATATTTCTCGCAAGTTGCTCACAAGAAAAAAAAGAGCCGCCCGCGCCGAAAGCGCGTCCGACGAGAAGTGTGCAGCCAGTGCAGAAAAAAGCCCCGCAGATTGACATTCACAACGCTATCGCTGTTATTGAGACAGCTAAAGGAATGATGGAAGTGGAATTCTATCCCGCCGATGCATCCCAAACAGTAAAGAACTTCATCAAGAACGCCCGGTTGGGATATTACAACGGTAGGTCGTTTCACACCGACAACCCCGGCGAAACCATTCAAGCAGGTTCTCCCTTAGTCGCTGACACAATTCCATTGGAGAAAAATGATCAGCGCCATGTAAAAGGGGCTATTGCGATGGCAGGCGATGGGGCTGCAGAATCACACGCCTCCGAATTCTACATCTGCCTCATTGAGCTTGAGCCCGTTGGTCAATACGCAGTATTTGGAAAAGTCGTCAAGGGTCTTGATGTGCTAGATGAACTCAAGCCAGGCGACAAAATTACGAAAATCAGCATCCGCGAGAAAGGCTAAAGTTCGCCACTCTCTAGACAAAGATACGTCAGGAATGAAGCGATAAGCTCATGAAGGCTGAAGGTTTTTCCTACCCTTCAGCCTTCTTTTCTTAATAAGGTAGAAATTGTCGTTGTCCACAAAGCTCCAAAGGAGAATACCATGCCGCTGAACACGCCGATTCTGAGTGCAACGCTTAACAATATCAGTCTTGAGGAAATCAAGCGTGAGATGGGACCTCCGCCCTGGTCTCATCCAGTTGTCCTGACAGAACACGTGGTAGGCGTGGTGATTTACCAGAATCCAGGGCAGATTAACGACCGTCATTGCCACGATTATGATGAGTGGTGGGTGGTGCTTGAAGGCGAGATTGAGTGGGTCATTGAGGGGCGCGAAGATCGGCCGGTTAAGGCAGCGGCAGGGGATTTTGTCTATGTCCCAGCACGATGTTTCCACCACATCTTCCCAAAAGGAGACAAACCATCTGTGCGTTTGGGGATGGCTCTACCAGGGCATGGGCATTTACATGAAAGACCGAAGCGAAAAGCGAAGATTACAACGGAGTCGGGGATTATCAATCGCCCCTAATGTGAGATAAAATAGTCCGGCTTGTGTAATAAGAAGGTGAAAAACGTGAAGGGGAACCGAGTTTTTGGCAGTCCCATTTAATTCTACTCATGAGAAAGGCGTCAATGTTAAGGAACCCATTCAAACGAGAAAAGGCTGACAAATCACAGGAACAAACCCAGAAGGAGCAGCAGAGATCGGCGGAATCTGGAATCTCTTCTGAAGCCGTAGAAATACCTGCTGAGAAGCCGGGTACGCAATCATCTCGACAGACTGATTCATCGGGCGATGTGGAAACAGAGAAGCGCAACTGGTTCAGTCGTCTTAAGGCGGGACTGGCAAAAACACGGCATCATCTCATTGGTCAGATCGGTAGTCTTCTGCGCAGCGGCAACAGCATTGATGAAGATTTGCTGGAAGAAATCGAGGGGATCCTGATTCAAGCCGATGTTGGCGTCAATACTACGATGAAGTTAATGGATAACGTTCGGGAGGCGGTCAAGACAAAGGGGTTAAAGCAACCTTCCGAATTAGAAGAAATTCTCAAGGGGGAAATTCTGGATGTGCTCGGACAAACGGAAGAACGCATTGATGTCGAAGGGCGTCAGCCGTACACGATTCTGATATTGGGCGTTAATGGTTCTGGTAAAACAACGACAATTGGCAAACTCGCGCATCGATTCAGATCTGAGGGAAAGCGTGTGCTCGTGGCAGCTGGAGATACGTTTCGCGCGGCTGCCGAGGATCAACTGGCAATTTGGTGCAATCGCGCGGGTAGCGAACTTATCAGAGGCAGCCACGGTTCAGACCCTGCATCGGTTGTCTTTGATGCCGTCCAAGCTGCGAAGGCGCGACAGGTTGATGTGCTTCTCGTCGATACTGCAGGGCGGCTTCATACGAAGAAGCCCTTGATGGACCAGTTATCGAAGATTGGGAGAGTCATGGCGCGTGGACTTGCGGATGCCCCGCATGAAGTCCTGCTTGTCCTCGACGGGACAGCCGGTCAGAATGCAATCATGCAGGCGAAAACCTTTAATGAAGCCGTGCCTGTTACGGGCGTCGCTGTGACAAAGCTTGACGGTACCGCGAAGGGTGGAATTGTCATTGCCGTGAAGGAGGAAATCGGTGCGCCTGTCAAATTGATTGGGATCGGTGAAAAACTCGACGATTTACGCGACTTTGTTCCGCGCGATTTTGTTGATGCGCTCTTCGCGCATGAGGAGGCTTAACCGATAGCAGTTAAGTTTGTATCGGATGTCTCATCAAAACCCATTCCCTGTGAAAATTGGGAATTCATGGGCGTGAGGCAACAAGTATGAAGAAATCAGAAGGAGAGAAATGAAAGTTTTAGTTATCGGCGGGGGCGGAAGAGAACACGCCATCGCGTGGAAGATTTCCCAGAGCGCGGCTGTTGAAAAGGTATATTGCGTTCCGGGTAACCCCGGCATTGCCCAAATCGCCGATTGCCGGTCGATTCCATTGGAAAAAACCTTTGCAGAACTCGCGGACTTTGCCGAAACTGAAGGGATTGATCTGGCTGTCGTTGGCCCCGAGCAGCCGTTGGCGAATGGTTTAGTCGATGTCTTTCATGAACGTGGACTCCGAGCGTTTGGACCTAGTCGGAAGGCGGCAATCCTTGAAGCCAGCAAGGACTTCGCCAAGCAGTTAATGGTTGACAACAACATTCCAACGGCAGCACACCACACATTCGATAATCCAGATGCAGCGATTGCGTATCTCAAAGGGATTAACACCCCTGTCTTCGTCAAGGCGGATGGGCTCGCCGCAGGCAAGGGCGCCATTCGCGGTCAAACGCCGGAGGAAGCCATCAGGGCAGTTGAGCAGATTATGGTAGATCGCGCCTTCGGAAGCGCAGGGAGTAAGGTCGTCATCGAAGAACTTCTAGCTGGGGAAGAGGCTTCGTTCACTGTGTTGACCGACGGTATGTATTGTCTTCCTTTGGTCAGTTCTCAAGATCACAAACCGGCACTGGACAGCGATCGAGGGAAGAACACCGGTGGCATGGGCGCCTACTCCCCGGCGCCTGCTATCACCCCTGAAATACACATCCAAGTGATGAATACGGTTGTTTATCCGACTATCAGGGCGATGAGTGAGGCGGGACGTCCTTTCAAAGGTGTGCTGTACGTCGGCTTGATGATTGCCGGGGCGGAGGTGAAAGTATTGGAGTTCAACTGTCGTTTCGGCGATCCAGAAGCGCAGGTGCTGTTGCCGCGTATGGGTAGCGATCTTGTCCCGTTGCTCGATGCGTGCGTCGACGGAGGACTGGATGAGATTCAAGTTGAATGGAAACCGGGAGCGGCGGTTTGTGTAGTTATGGCATCCGGCGGTTATCCAAGTGCTTACGAGAAAGGCAAAGCAATCGCCGGGTTAGAAGCTGCAAATGCGGTGGGTGGCGTGACTGTCTTTCACGCTGGCACAAAGTCGGAAAATGAACATATCGTCACTGATGGCGGGCGTGTGCTAGGGGTTACAGCGCTGGCAAGTGACGTCAGAGAGGCGATTGATCGCGCATATAACGGAGTCGCAGAAATCCATTTCGATCGAGCCCATTTTCGGAAGGACATTGGGCATCGGGTATTGGGCAGAGATTCGTGAGACGTGAAGGTGCATCTTACTGAAGCGGTGAAAAAATGCCTGAAGAACTCACCTACAAACTCGCCAAGTGTTGCTCGCCACAGGTTGGAAACCACGTTATCGGATACTTTAAGGAAGATGGTGCAATTGCCGTTCACCGTTCCAGTTGCACATCATTAAAACACCTGCGGCAAGAACGACTCCTCGATGTGACATGGCAGGAGATTCAGACGACAGCAACAGACGCTGAACCGGTTGAAGTCGATGCGGTGTTTGGCACACTAGACAAGATAGATTACCTTATCCTCAAGCATCATCAAACGTTTGGGATCGACTATTCAATCGCTGTCTCAGAAACACTCGCAATTCCATTGGAAGAAACCTACAAACAGCATCGGAAACTACGGGGGATAGGCGGCTTGAAACGTGTCGAAAGGCGAATCATCCAATATCGCAAGAATATCGTCAAAGGCAAATGGATTAAGCACCGGAATCATACCTATTATGAATTGACCCCTAGAGGAGAAAAGTGGATTGAGATGTTTGAAAGAAATGGGTTGACACAAGATGCTAGTAAACAAGACAGCGACGTATTTCGTCGAAACTTGTAGGATAGGGGCTGATTGAATAGGAAGGTATGATTGCAGCAAAACGAAGAGCGGCTCAATGGCAAGAAGCGTATAATTGCTCCTGGTGGCTACCGTGAAGTCTGGATTTTGGGGTATCCCGTTGTAATCACGATGACGTCGCGTACCGTGATGATGTTTGTGGATACGGCGATGGTCGGAAGGCTCGGCGCGGTTGAACTAGCGGCAGTCGGGTTTGCTGGACTATTGGCGTGGACACTGTTTTCTTTCTTCAACGGATTGCTCGTCAGCATCAATACCTTCGTTGCACAACGCTACGGTTCGGAAGATCGACGCGGTGTCGCCGTTGCAACTTGGCAGGGACTTTACTTGGCGCTCGGATCGTACCTAGTGGTGTTGCTGTTGAGTCGATTCACGGAATTTCTTTTTGCCGTGATGAACCCTTCTGCAGAAGTTCAACGATTGGGGGTCATCTACACACAAATACGGTTGTACGGTGGGATTAACCTCTTCATCTCCTTTGGGGTGAGTAGCTTTCTACGCGGCATCGGCGACACACAAACCCCGATGTGGATTGAGCTAGTTGCGAACATCGTAAACATCGTCCTCGACTTACTACTCATATTTGGACATTTCGGTTTCCCTAGGCTAGAAGTCGCGGGTGCCGCCATTGCCACGGTCATTGCGGGTATCGTCGCGGCAATTGGCTATCTCGCTGTTTTCCTCTCACGGAAATCCAACCAAACCTTCAAAACACGCTCCTGTTTTCAGCTAGATTTCAGCGAATTGCGCCGCATTCTCCGAATTGGAGCGCCGATGGGGGTTCAGTTTTTTCTGGACCTATTGAGCTTTACGGTATTCACCGCTTTTATCGGGCAGATGAGCGATGTAGCACTTGCGGCGAATACTGCGGTAATCACTTTAATTTCCACGTCGTTTATGCCCCTACACGGAATCTCTCTGGCGGCGACAACATTGGTCGGACAATATATCGGATCCAATGAACTACATTACGCTCGAAAGAGCGGTTACACGACAATCAAAATGGGGGTTGCTTACACCTTGGTGGCTGCGATTGTGTTCTTTACAGTTCCGGAATGGCTGTTCTCGTTAGTTACGCCGGACGTGGAGGTCGCGCGACTTGGAAAGCACATCCTGTTTTTTGCCGCTATCTTCCAAATTTCAGATGCATTCGGAATCTGTTCGGTGGGCGCGCTCAAAGGAGCGGGGGATACGCTTTTCACGATGTGGGTTGGCATTGGTTACGCATGGTTGCTATTTCTTCCGCTCGCTTATTGGCTTGGCGTTTTTTTAGGGTTCGGTGTTGTGGGTGCGTGGGTGGGAGCCACGATTTATGTCATACTCCTTGGAATGACTTACTTTCTGCGCTTCCGCAGCAGCCGGTGGGAACAGATTAAGATTTGAATTTATGTGACAACACCAAGTCTCGTCTGGATGAGCCGTTTAAGCCGTTAACTTGAAGTTTCACCAAGTGATAGCGTAAGCCTCCCGCAACCTATGGCAAGTCAATCTAAGTTTTAAAGGTTTGCCCGATCAACAGAGGAAACCATCATGAGAGGAATCCATCATGGCGCCTTTACAATCGGCAACATTGGCTACCAGACAAGAGCAGATTGAGCGCAGCAAAATTCGGGGTCGATCGGCGTTACTTCTGTCTTTAATCGTACACCTCATTGCTGCAATCATCTATCTTTTTGCCCTCCAGCAGGAGCCTGTCGAACACGACGATAGCATAGCAGTTGAATGGGTCAAGAACGTACCTAAACCGCAACTGCGAAAGCTCCGGACCAAACCGCCGCTGAAAATGAAAGTCTATAGCCCCGACAAACCTCTTGCACGCGAGGCAAAAAACAAACTCGCCGAGTCATCACCGAACAAAATGCGAGAGGTTATGCGTCTCAGTGAACGGATTGTGTACGAAAATGTCGAAATGAACACAGCAGCGCCAAATGAGAAGATTCCTGAAATAATGACCGACGCGCAACTTCGGGATGCCGAAGCTTCAAATCTTGAACGACTAGTGTCCCACCGTGGACGGGTTGACGGGCAGGGTGAGGTCACAGGACGTGTGCGGGTACGTGGGCAACGCAACGGGATATTCGGGATTGATTCCTACGGCGACTCCAAAGACGGACTCCTTGGCGGGGGTGGAAATTCAGGAATTGCCGATAGATTGGGTATTATCGATTTTCTCGACGAATTTGAAGGACCGCAACACATTGTCTATTGCCTTGATGTCTCTGCTAGCATGCAAGCGGCAGGATTGAAGAAGCTCGAGCTCGCACTCGAATCGATTAAAGAATCAATGTTTTCGCTTGGAAACGATGACTATTTCAATATTATCACTTTCTCGGCTAATGCCACACTGATGAGCAAGTCGCTGCTTCCAGCGACGATCGAGAATATGGAAAAAGCGTCGAAATACCTCAATCGGTTCACCCCTGAACGCATCGTGAATTTTCAAGGGACAAACCTCCTCGAATCCATCGAAAAAGCCCTTGAAATCGAAACATCTATCATCGTATTGGTGACTGATGGACTTCCAACAGCGAGCCGCAACAGGCAAGACTACATCGAAACAGATTCTAGGAAAATCCTTGAAACCGTCAGGGCGAAGAACGTAAATGATGCGAGCATTTATGTTGTGGGGCTTGAAATCAATTTACAAAAGTCGAGGGGGGCGCAACTGCTGATCTCATTGACAAATCAGAACAACGGAAAGTTTAAGAATATTGGTTCAGAGCAGCTCGCGCAGTACTCAAAATCGAATCTTAACCCACTGGATGATTAACTCAGCTTTTCTGGTGTTTTTTTGCGCTTATCTCGTATCACGATAAGGTTGCGTTGTGAAAAAAGGTCAGTGTCAGGTATCCGCTTTCATCTTGCCGCTGTTGTTACTAGTTCCGAATCCACTATGGGCACATGAAGATGGATTAGGAACGCATATTGTGGAAGCTCACCGAATCGAAGACATACCGCCCCCAAAAATTGATGGACGATTGGACGATCTCGCTTGGCAAAGCACAAGGTTCGTACGCGGTTTCACTCAACTCACCCCCGACCGCGGTCAGCCTGCGACCGATGATACCGCGTTCGCTATCGCCTATGACCGTAATCATCTCTACGTGGGCTTCCGTTGCTACGATGCCGCTCCCGATAAAATTATCAATCGCATCACCCGTCGGGGAAATGTGTATGAGTCGGATGTTATCTCCTTCTTCCTAGATCCACATCATGACCACCGCACCGGCTACAAATTTGCCACGACGCCCGGCGGCGTGCAAAGCGACGCCTATCGTTATAATGACGCCCAGTCGGACTCCAGTTGGCAAGGAATTTGGTGGGTTGAAACACAGCGGGATGAACTGGGGTGGACTGCTGAGTTTAAAATCCCGTTTGCAAATTTCCGATTTACAGCGAGGGAGGAACCGGTGTGGGGATTCGACGTTGAGCGCGTGAATCGGAGAAAAAACGAGGTCACCGTTTGGAAGCAGATGTCCCAGTCCGGCGCAGTTACGCGGATGGCTGACTTGGGTCATTTGGCGCGAGTTCGAGATATCGAAGCGGGCAAACAGTTTGAAATCTCTCCCTACTTCTTAGGAGGATTGTCCAAGGGTGACAACGAAAAATCTGTCTCTGAACAGGATGAAGGGGTGGAGCATCAACTAGGAACAGGTCTGGATATTCAGTATAACTTGACAGAGTCATTTAAGACTAACCTTACCGTTAACCCTGATTTCGCCCAAGTGGAAGCCGACCAACTGGAAATCAACTTGACACGCTTTCCGACACGCTTTCCAGAGAAACGCCCTTTCTTCATTGAGGGAAACAGCTTCTTTGAAACCCCGTTGGACCTCTTTTTCAGCCGACGGATTGGCAGTCGTGGGGATATTCTCTGGGGCGCGAAGACGACCGGCAAGGTTGGAGATTACTCCATCGGTTTGCTCGGCAGCCAAACCGGCAGTTTCGATGCGCTGGGGTTTGGACAGCCGTCAGAACACAAGGAAGCGGTGTTGTATTCAGCAATCCGACTCAAAAAAGATATCTTGAAGCGTTCAAATATTGGGTTTATCGTCGCCAATAAAGAACACATTAATGATGACAATCAGGGAGATTATAGCCGCGTGGGAGGGGTGGACGCGAATTTGCTCTTTCATAAAACCTATCGACTGTCAGCACAATACGGTCGGAGCTTTCATCCCGGACCTGACACGAAGAACGGCGCCTATCTCATCGAATTTGGTCAGCGCAATTACCTCTGGAACGCCACGGTAGGGGTTGAACGGATCGATCCCTTGTTTGAAACCAATCAGACAGGGTTCCTGCAAAAGGAGATGTATCGCGGGGTGCAGGGTGTCAATGTCGAAGCGGCTTACACTCCTCAGTTGGGTTCACATCAGTTTTTTTTGGAAGGACATGGCAGCGGTCATCAAGGGCTTTACACCGAGGCGTATTTTACCAACTGGAAGGAGAAAAATCCGAACAGCACACTTTCTCCAGAGTTTGAAGAGGATTTGATTGCTTGCGAAGGAGACCTCTCAGCGGGTGTAAAGTTTACGGAGTCGTTTTTTGATGTCCTAGGTGCGCATTATCGACGGGCGCGGGAAGTTGAGTTGACGGATGTATTCACGGCAAACGGATACGGATTCTTTGTTGAAACCAACAGTGCGCGCCCCGCTTCGGTAGGTGTGATGGGGGAGTTGGGAGATTTTTACAATTTTGCGAGACAAGCCACCGGGAAGAAACGGCAACTCTCTCTATTTAGCACTCTACGACCTCAGAGCAATTTCACTACGGTATTATCGGGCAGTTACGCCCAGAGCTTGGATCGAGAAGCTGGCATCAACGGACGTTTCTTCGTAAGTTCGTTGCGTATCACTTATCTGTTTACCCGGGATGCATTTCTGAGGGTGTTCACCCAAGTTGGACGTGGACAAACCTTCTCCGACAAGATACACACTGAGAAGAACTATCTGGTCAGCGTACTGTTCGGCTGGGAGTACAGCCCGAAAAGCCATATCTTTGTTGCTTATAACGAAGATTGGATTACTGATGAAGAAGAATTGAGGTTGGACGATCGGGTTTTCGTGATCAAAATGTCCTATCTCTGGAATCTTTGAGATTCGTCCTTACCTCACCTCCTGTAATAGTGCCATTTTACGAGACCGCCCACGCATTCGACACGGAAGTGAGAGGGTATCCATGTGTTATAGAAGACGGGAAAGGACCGTCCTCCCCCTCCTTCCGAAAATCGGTATCGGTGCGATATGCTACACATTTGCCCGGCGCACCCCTAACTTCAACTGGAGTCCAGATACGGTGTCTTCGGCTTGCGCGGCCTCTGCCTCTGGTTGGCCCGGACGAAGTTCCAGACTCAACGTTTCGTTCGCGATAAACGCCGACCAATCAGCAATCACCTGCCAGAGTTCTTCGTCGGCCTGATATGTGGTGATAATGCGATCATCTAGCTTGAAGTCGGCTGCTTTGCGCAAGTTCTGGATGTGGCGCACTACCTCACGCGCCAATCCCTCCGATACCAGTTCCGGTGCAAGTTGTGTGTCAACAGCAACCGTCATCCCCTGACCCGTCGTAACCGCCAGTCCCTCCGGTTGTTCGTGTTGGATGAGGACCTCGTCTGCGGCGAGCGCGACCATCCCATCGTCCAGTTCGATCGCAATCGCTCCGCCGCTTTCCAGTTGCCGCACAGCTTCAGTCGTGTCTTGGGGATTCAACTCTGTCAATGCTCGTCGCACCGCTGGAAAGCGCGTTCCAAATCGCGGTCCCAGTTTGCGATTATCCGGCAGCAGGCGGTATCGGAGCAACTGATTGGCATCTTCCACAAACTCCACCGCCTTCACGTTGAGTTCATCTGCGATCAACACAATCATCTCATCGTCTAACTTCTGCCTACCGGGGACGTGAACTAAGGCGCGACTCAGCGGTTGCCGCACCTTTAGGTTCGCAGTGGCGCGGGCGGCAAGCCCCAATGTCACGGCTGTGCGTGTTGTTCCCATCGCCTCAATGAGAGACTCATCCAGCAACGCTTCTTGTGGTTGAGGCCAGTCGACGTGGTGTACTGATTCCGGTGCTGCCGGGTCAACTCGGCGGACGAGATTTTGATAGATAGCCTCCGTGACGAAGGGAAGGAATGGCGCCAGCAGATGTGTGAACGTGACCATGACGCTGTACAACGTCCGGTAGGCGGATTCCTTGTCCGCATCCGCTTCTGATTTCCAGAATCGACGGCGACTCCGCCGCACATACCAGTTTGATAGGTCGTCAAGAAAACGACCAATCGCACGGCAGGCTTTATCTGGCTCAAATGTCTCTAGCTCGTTTGTCACTTCGAGGACCGTGACCTGCAGACGTGATAGTATCCAGCGATCCAAAGTATTGCAGCGCAAGTTGTCAGCCGGCGCCGCCCAGAGTTTGTTGTCCGGTTGCCACCCGTCAAGATTCGCGTAAGTGACGAGGAAGCTGTATACGTTCCACAGGGGAATCAAGCACTGGCGCCGAACCTCATCCGCTCGCTTATACCCAAAGAGTAGGTTTTGCTCCGGTTTCGCGACGCAATACATCCAGCGCATCACGTCCACCCCCATCTTCTCCGCTGCCTCATCGAACCAGATTACATTTGGGGAGGATTTGTGCATCGGTTGCCCATCTTCCCCAAGCAGAGTCGCGTAAGTGAAGATATGTCTGAAGGGAGCTTGCTTCGCCATGACTGTGCTCATCGCAATTAACGAGTAGAACCAATTGCGAAACTGACCCGGGAAACTTTCACTAATTAAATCTGCGGGGAACCACTTCTGCCAATAGTCTCGATTGGTGCGATACTGTAGCGTGCTGAAAGTGACGATGCCCGCGTCCAACCACGGATTGCCTACATCTCGAATCCGCGAAACGGGGGCGTTACACTGTGGGCAGGCGATTTTCACTGCATCAACCCAGGGGCGGTGTGGGGTATGTCCCTCAAACAGCTCCCAGCCTTCAACCGCGCGTTCCTTCAATTCTTCTCGGGTCCCAACGACATGGAAGTGTCCACATTCGTTGCATTCGTAGATTGGCAGTGCTAAACCCCAGTACCGTTTCTTAGAAATCATCCAGTCGTGCATGTTGCGCAACCAATCAAGTTCGCGTGCGCGTCCGAACGCGGGATACCAGTTGGTTTGGTTTAGGACAACCTCCATCATCTGGTAGCGTAAATTCTGTTCCTTTTCCGCTTCCGTAATCTCCTCATAGGGCTTATCGAATTGCTTTCCCATTGAGATATACCATTCGTCTACGAGGCGGAAGACCAGTTCCTCCTCACATCGCCAACACACCGGATAACGGTGGGTATAGTCTTCCAGGCGATACACAATACCCTTCTGCTTCAGATTTTCAAAGATTTCTTCGGCGACGGTATGCACATACCGACCCGTCAACCATTCAAACCCTTCGCCATAGATTCCGCCCGCCTCCAATGGTGCGATAACTGCCAGATTCTGTGCTTTGCTTAACTGAAAGTCCTCTGCGCCACACCCCGGCGCAACATGGACAACGCCCGTCCCTTCAGTTTTGCCCACTTCGTCCCACAAGACGACCCGGTGCTGTGCGGCTGCCCCAGCGGTTTGTTGGGCGGGTAGCTCATCGAAGGGGCCATCATAGGTCCATCCTTCTAACGCAGCGCCCAATTTTTCTTCAAGCACCTGAAAAGGACCTCGAACGGCATTCTCCAAAGCCCCCTTGCCCAACCACATGCGATGTCCATTCTGTTCAACGAGGACGTAGCTTAGATTGCGATGCACCGCTGCTGCTACGTTGCTAGTCAGTGTCCACGGCGTCGTTGTCCAAACTAACAGGCTTTCGTTAGGGCGATTACGCAACGGGAAGCGCAGGAAGATGCTTTTATGACTCAACTCTCGGTATCCGTCAGTAACAATCTCGTGTTGGCTGATGCCCGTATCACACCGAGTACACCAAGGCATGACATCCGTACCTTTGTAAACCCAGCCGCGATCGAAGCAACTCTTGAGCATCGACCAGATTGTGTAATTGTTTTCATCTGAAAAGGTGAAGTAAGATCCCCCCAATTCTGCCATGCCCAATCGCCCGACAAGCTGTTCCACTGTAGCGGTTATGTCGCCATTCGGTCCTTCTACGGTGACCATCGCCGATGGATCTTCCGCCATCTTGGCTTCCAAATATCGTAACTGCTGAGGGTCATCCCATTCCATCCAGTAACCCAACCGAATCGATTGTTCTGTTTGCGTTGCAGCATATCGAAGCACCGTCTGCTTGCATGCGTTGACAAACTCAGCCAGCCCGTAGGATTCAATATCCCTTTTACTCTTAAAACCGATTTCACGTTCGACATTGACCTCCACCCAAAGCCCTTGGCAATCAAACCCGTTTTGATAGCGCGTTTGGTAGCCTTGCATCGCCTTGAAACGGTGATAGAGATCTTTGTAGGTCCGTCCCCAAGCGTGGTGAACCCCCATGGGATTATTGGCTGTGATTGGACCATCAATGAAACTCCAGCGCGGACCGTTATTTCGTAACGATTTGAGCTTATGAAACGCATCGCTGTCGCGCCAGAAGTCAAGCACTTGGTGCTCCTGCGCGACGAAATCGATTGTGTTGGGTACCTCTTCAAACATACACTCTTCCTCCCTAACGCTAACCTTGGGAACATCTAAATTTTTCCGAAAGCTAACAGACATTTCATCGAAAATAAAAACGCCCACCATCGAAATCTGTTTCGATGATGGGCATTCTGAACAATAATGATTGCGGAACCGAATTTAGGTCGTTTTTATCAGCCCACCATCGCAAGACGCGCAAATGGTAATGATTGTGGTCAAAAGCGATTGCCATACTTACACATCATATGCCAAATAACGCATCGCATGGGGTTCATGCCATTGCAGTTGGAGATGTACGGTTTCATGCGGCTTGAAAGTTGTGATAACTGATTCAACGGGGGTTCCCAACACGTCAATCTTATCAAGATCAGCCGTTCCATAGCCCATCTCATTGGCGTAGTGCATCAATCCAAGCTGCAACGGTTCAAAACCCATCGCTTTCGCCATCACGGCGTCAGCAGCAAACACGTCTGCACTCGCGGCAGCAATCCCGAAATCAACGGCATCGGTTCCATTGGGGCCATTTCCTTGTAACCCAACGAATCCGTCGATAACGGCGATGTCGGGACGCAGATATCGGGACAACCGCATGAGATTGATATTCAGTGTCTGTGCCTCTCGGGGCAGTTCTCGATCTGCGTGACCGCGGTAGCCGTGCATCTTGACGCGATCCTGTTTGCGGAGTGTCCCCATAATCATATTTTTGAGTGCAAGTGTAACTACACAGACATCGTGCGTTTTTGCAACGCCGACGGAGATTGTGCACGGGCAATCCAGCACGGTTTTGGGCATGTACACAGGAACTTCACTGCCATCTGCGAGAAGGATGTACGCCTCCTTCCAATTCTCCTCCCCATTGAGATCGACTAACCGAATTGGGATGGAATATTCGTCAATTAAAGCGTGATAACCAAAGTTATCGAACGCCTCTCCCGGTACCTCTTCGTTGCCTCCTTCTGCGACAATAATCTCCTGTGGTGGATCTGCGGCGGTTAGCAAAAAATCGATTGCACCGCGGATGGCATCGACGTGTGTTGACGCCAACTGGTTATCGCCTGAAAGGAAATTGGGTTTCAACATCACCTGATTCCGCAGCTCTGGAATAACATCGTCGCGCACCAGATCGAGCGCGGTGAAGACATTTTCGCGTCGATTTTGCCTGCGAGCAAGTCCAACTCTCGTTCGATTATCAATCATGATTTGCCTCCGATAATGATTATGCCTACCCGACTGAGATGTAGTCTAGAATGCGGATAATCAATCCCGTTTTTTCGATCGTAATGGAAATATGCCGCCCTTTTGCATCCCCATCGTGATTTTTACGACGCCTCTAACCATGACCAACGTTCCCGCGGTTAGGAAGAAGATAAGCCCGAACCGTTTAATAAGAGGAAATGGTTGAAAAACATACGCCAGAAATCCGATGAGCATTATGATAGCGAGTCCATTCAAAACGGTTTTGCTGATATACCATTTTTCCATTGTTACACCTTAGAGCTCGTTTGAAAGTCATTTGAATCAGATAGCTTCGGTTCTTTATTCCTTCTTACCGAGTGCTAGAAGATGTGCATTGATACCGAGAAGCGTTGCCTCATCTTCTATTAGGCGAAGCACTTCAAGGATAATCTTTTTCCGTTCTAGGTCCTCCCACTGCTCGTCAAAATCTCCCAAGAGCCAAGATGGCCCTTGTAGCCCTATTGTTCTCAAATGGCTAAGTCCTGCTTCTTTGAGTTCCTCTGCTAGCTCTTCTGGCCTGTGAAAATATGCGGTTGTAAAATAACCTGGGACTTCCTTTGGATTGAGGTGTTTTCCATCTTTCAAATCTCTTTGGACAATTTCACGGAACTCTGGATCGGATAAGAAACCCCGCTTCAAGCCGCTAAGAAGAGATGCGAACCGCGAAACGGCAACACAGAAAACCAAGCCACCTCTTTTTAAGACTCTACAAGTTTCCTCCAGTGCCCGGATTCGATCCGAACGATCTGGAAGATGATAGAGCGGTCCGAGCAGAAGCACCACATCCATAGAGTCAGATTCGAAATCAAGTCTTCTGGCATCTCCCTGGCCAATACTGGCAAGAAGCGCCCCAGCTTCTGCGGTCTTCACCTGCTCTACATGGAGGGGGACGATGTCAATCAGATGCACTGTGTACGATTTTTCCGCCAGCCAGAAGGAATAAGCGCCTGGACCACCTCCGACATCGAGAACTTGTGCTGGTGGCGGCGGCAAGTATCTGAGCAGGACTTCCTTCGTTCTTTCAAACTCCACACGGTGGATTCCCTCGCTGAGACGAGTTGCCTCTTCACCCTTCTCGTAATATTTGAGCATCTTCTCATCCATCATTAGTTTCTCCGAATATCGGGCATTCTCCACAATTTTTACCAGTGGTGCAATACGCTCAGAAAAGCGGTGGGAGGGCTCGCCCCATAGCCGTTAAATCGGCGCAGGCTTTAGCACAACAGAGGGTTATCCAACAGAACAGAGGCCATTTTGGGGTAAATACCTTGAAAATTCGATGATTTGGACTCTCAAACGACCAAAAAAAATAGCTTTGCCACCCACTTTTCAAACAGGCTCTTTATCGGTGGAGAAGGTGCACATTGTAGGGAGCACTCCCGTTGGTTGTCTCCTTAATTTGTGCATCTAAATCAATCTCATTGTGCGGCTTGAAGCCGGGCAGAGTTACGACGTTGACAAAGGCATCTACAGCGCGATGCCCGGTATCCGGCGGAATATAGACGATAGCTCCTGGGCTGAGAGGTATCTGCTGGTAAACCGTGAGATTTGAAATGTCGGGGAAGACATTTAGGTAGCCCTCGCGCCCATCTGCGTTCAGCGAATACACGCTTGGGCTGAGCACCAAGTAGATCTCGTACTGCGGCTTTCCGCCGCCGACCGGAATCGCCGGGTGATAGTGGGTCCGCGAGGATTGGGCAGCAATATTAACAACATGACTATTAACCGTATTGATGCCGTCAGCCTCATCTGCAGTCGCTGTGTTGCAATGCCATGTCATCGTTAAGCGTCGAAAAGAGTCAGATTCAGAATTGCAACCGCCAGCCGTATCTCGCAGATAGCGCAAACGACGAGCCGTTGTCAGGTGCGTCATGAAGATATTCGTGTTCTCAATCCACCAATAATAAAATTTTCCACGCACCCGAACCGGTTCATCATCCAGTGCGGCGAGCTGGTCGCCAACTTGGATCGATTCAAAAGAACTCATCTGTTTCGTAGACCAACCCACAGTAGAATAGTTTTCCAACAGAAGGTCAAAGGTACGGCGCACCTTCGGGCGGTTCGCCCTTTTTTCGCGAGGAACCTCGCTTTCCTCCATCAACCAAATCTCGTTGGCGATGTCGCCGACCAATGTTCGTTCTGATATCCGATCCAAAATCGCCTCGATGGGCGGTCTAATCCTTTCATGGAGTGTGTCGAGATTCTCTGCCAATGTTTGCAAGATTGACCAATTCTCGTTATCGCATTGATCCGATTCGTAAATCGGGGGCAAGCTCTCGCCATCCCCTTCTTGTGTCCGATAGCCTGAATCCAGAAAGACCTCGCCCTCGCCCCGATCAATCCAGATATATCGGACGCCGCCGTATTCCGCAACAAGCTGCCCATCATCGCTATCGAAATGTCCGCACCCTATCTTGAAGCCGGGGTGATGTCGTTCAAATTCAGAAAATACAGGCTCAAGGCTTTCTAGGTCTTCGATATGTCCAACAACAACGTCAGGCATGAACCTGTTTCCTTTCCAAACTTTAGGACAGCGTCAGATTGGTTTTGAAAATATCTGTCGAAGGGGTTTAGCTCGGATTATCGGGGCTTCTCAATGCATCTTCTGGTACTCAGCCGGCTATACTTTTCCGAAATCCGTGCAACCCGACGCAAGCGCTGCGAAAGATTATCTTCGCAGATTCTGATGCTTTACTTGACCCCATAATTTTACCATGTTTAACTTCAAACGGAAAGTAAAACGCAACAGGTGCGCAAAAAAAGTGTCTTTTGTAAAGAGCATCTGGCGCACGGATTATGCCAATTCGTCCTAATTGTCTTAGCACAGCTTCAGAAAGAGGGTCATACCATTATTAGACTGGACAGCATCGAAGGTTTTGGCTTTTTCTCACGTTGTGTTGTATGGTATAATCAAGATGAACTGATTTTTCGAGGTCTTCATCATGCGCCCATTGCAGATTATCAAGAATCCTCTCAAGAAATTCTTCTATGCGGTTTACCAAAAACGCCTTGAGCAGAAAGCCAGTCAGTGGCACATCCCCCACCATATTGGCATTATCCTCGATGGTAATCGCCGCTATGCTAAGAAGCAGGGCTTCATTGATGCCATCAAAGGGCATTATGACGGCGCCCAAAAACTGGAAGAAATGCTCCATTGGTGTGATGAGTTGGGTGTAAAGATTGTCTCAATCTGGATCTTCTCCCTCGACAATTTCAGGCGCGAACAGTCCGAAGTCACAGAAATTTTGGATCTCATAGAGAAGAAGATGCGGGAAGTTGTGACTATTGAAGGGCTGCACACCAACCAGATAAAAATTCGATCGATGGGAAAAGTCGAACTGCTGCCGCAGAGCCTCCAAGAGGCGATTCACGCTGCAGAGAGCGCAACAAAAAATTACGACAGATTTATTCTGAACGTGGCTGTTGCTTATGGTGGGCGTGAAGAGATTGTCGAAGCGGTCCGCAGCCACTTAAGATCGGAACTCGCGAAAGGGCGTGAACCCGCCCAAATCACAGAAGAGCTAAGTGTCGATAAGATTAGCCCGCATCTCTACACGTCCGATTTGCCGGATCCAGATTTGATTATCCGAACCAGCGGAGAGGTCCGACTCTCAGGCTTCTTGCTTTGGCAAAGCGTGTATTCAGAATACTACTTCTGCGATACGTATTGGCCGTCTTTTAGAAAGATTGACCTTCTCCGCGCGATTCGGGACTATAGCCAACGGCAGCGGCGGTTCGGGAAGTAAGGAATACCTAGAACGACACCATTTTGTCCGTAAAAGGAAAAATTGAGATTGACTGACCGGAGCCGCACAGTTCACTGGCTAATCGAACTCCTAATCCTCAGCGCATCAGTCTTTGTTGCAACGCATATCTTAACGTCAATCCATGTCAAGAACTTCGCAACTGCAATCGTTGTTGCGCTAGTTTACGGTATACTGAAAACGATGTTCACCAGGATTTTTGTTATCCTCGCTCTGCCGTTGGTTATTCTGACGCTGGGGCTATTCTATTTTGTTATTAACGCTTTTCTCCTTTGGATTACAGCGATGCTGATTGAAGGGTTCGAGGTTAAAGGCTTTTTTAACACAATCATTGCCGCTCTCCTGATTTCGTTTATCGACACTGTCTTACATTGGGCAATCACCTGGAAGCCCTCCAAGCGTTCACTCCAACTCCTGTGTTAATTGGGAGACATAAGCGTTAAGTCAACAAGGTTTTATATGGACCGAAATCAAGGAAGAGTTATTCGCGCCCGAACAAGTTTTTACGATGTGCAGCTTGGCGATAGCGTACTTCGTTGTACCCTGCGTGGGCGTGTGAAGCGCGAACGTCGATCGGACGAAGGCAAGCAAATCTACGCTGACCCTGTCGCGGTCGGCGATGAAGTGTTGATTACTCGGCTCGATGATGAAGGGGGCGTCATCGAAGAGATTCTGCCACGTCGGACAAAACTCTCGCGCCGATACCCCGGCAAGCGTGAGACAATTGAGCAGATCGTTGTCGCCAACGCCGATCAGGTGGTGGCTGTTGTTTCAACCCGGTTACCCGATCTTAACTTCCGATTTCTTGATCGATTCCTTATCTTAGCCGGAGCAGGGGAGATGGACGCAGTGGTCTGTCTGAACAAAATGGATCTCATTGATTCAGTGGAACAACGAAAGGTGACCTCTATGCTGAATGTCTACGACCAGCTCGGCTATCAGGTAATCTACACTAGCGTCAAGGCTGTAAAGGGTATTGATTATCTTCAAGGTGTACTCACAGGGAAGTTCAGTGTCATTGTCGGGGCGTCGGGGGTGGGGAAGTCGAGTCTTCTCAACGCGGTGCAACCGGAACTCGGTCTGCGCGTTGGTGAAATCGGGTTGAAAACGGGCAAAGGACGCCACACCACGACGTTGGTTGAACTCTTTTCCTTGGAGATTGGCGGCGAAGTGGCAGACACGCCGGGCATTCGAGAGGTCGGCTTGTGGGGGGTTGATACTGTAAATCTCGACCGCTATTTTCCGGAAATGGATCCCTACCTTGGCGAATGCAAATACAACGATTGCATCCATCTTCATGAGCCCGGTTGCACGGTAACCGAGGCTGTAAATACGGGCGACATCAGCCCAGTTCGATATCGGAGCTATGTCGTCCTAAAAACCGGTAGCGGTGGGGATGCCATCTCCACACCCTCAGAAAGGGATATGAATGTCTGAAAACCCAAAACATACAAACCGACTTATTAACGAGACGAGTCTGTACCTCCTGCAGCACGCTCACAATCCAGTCAATTGGTATCCGTGGGGCGAGGAGGCATTGGAACGTGCTAGGCGCGAAGATAAGCCGATTCTTTTGAGCATTGGTTATGCTGCATGTCATTGGTGCCACGTGATGGAGCACGAATCCTTTGAGAACGAGCAAATCGCTGCGGTCATGAACGAACATTTCATTAACATCAAGGTAGACCGCGAGGAGCGTCCAGATCTCGATGAAATCTACATGAACGCTGTTCAGATGCTCACGGGCTCTGGAGGCTGGCCGATGACCATGTTTCTTGCGCCAGACCTGAAACCGTTTTACGGCGGCACCTACTTCCCTCCAGATGATCGTTACGGTCGTCCGGGTTTTGCGCGTGTGCTGCTTGGAGTCGTTGAGGCTTATCGTGAACGCCATGAAAGTGTGGTAGAACAAGCCAATCGGATCACAGCCGGCTTGAATCAACTATCGGAGACGGAAGCCGGTGATCAGCACTTAGACGCCGATGTGTTCAATCACGCTTATCAGGATTACCGCTCACGATTTGACTCTCAATCCGGCGGATTTGGGAGTGCGCCTAAGTTCCCGCCGAGCATGGGGCTCTCCCTCCTCCTGCGTCACTGGCATCGCACTAGAAATCCGAACGCGCTTGAGATGGTCGAATTAACGCTGCAAAAAATGGCGCGGGGTGGAATGTACGATCAGATCGGCGGGGGGTTCCATCGCTATTCGACCGACGCGACTTGGCTCGTCCCGCACTTCGAGAAGATGCTCTACGACAATGCGTTGCTAGCGACAACCTATCTGGAAACATATCAGGCAACCGGGGAGGCGTTTTATCGCAGTATCGCTGAAGAGACGCTCGACTACGTTTTGCGCGAGATGTACAACCCAGAGACGGGTGGGTTTTACTCGTCACAAGATGCGGACAGCGAAGGCGTCGAAGGCAAATTCTTCGTTTGGACGATTGATGAAATTAAAGATTTACTTGGGGCGGAGCACGCGAGGATTTTCTGTGAGTATTATGATATTACGGAATCGGGCAATTTTGAAGGAAAGAACATCCTTCACGTCCAGACCCCGCCGGACGTCTTCGCAAGGAAACTGGGAATTGATTTGAGTGCGTTGGAGACGATTCTCGCTGAAGGGAAGCGGAAACTGTTTGAAGTCCGCGAACAGCGTGTGAAGCCCGGTTTGGACGACAAAATCCTCACAAGCTGGAACGGCTTGATGGTTCGGAGTATGGCATCAGGATACCAGATTCTTGGACACAGCCGCTATCTGGAAGCTGCGGAAGCGTCAGCCAATTTTGTGTTGACCGCACTTTCACATGATGACGGGCTGCTGCGAACCCATCGCGCCGGTAAAAGCCATCTGAACGCTTATCTTGAAGATTACTCGTATTTCATCGCCGGCTTAATCAATCTCTACGAAGCAACTTTCAATCTTCACTGGCTCAAGGACGCCCAACGCCTCAACGAGATGATGATTGAACAGTTCTGGGATGATGCGAAGGGTGGTTTCTTCTTCACCAGCAAAGGTCACGAATCGCTGATCGTCCGATCGAAATCGGCATACGATGGCGCTACGCCTTCCGGCACCTCAATCGCTGTCCACAGTCTACTTCGGCTTGCGAAGTTACTCAATCAACCCGATTTGAGTGAAAAGGCGCAAGCGGCGTTGGGACTCTATTCGCACCAGATGGAATCGGCACCAAGCGGTTCGGCTCAACTGCTGTGCGAACTCGATTTTCTACTATCGACCCCCAAAGAGATTGCAATTGCCGGGCAACCGAACAACGAGGAGACGAAAACAGCGTTGCATACCATTCACAGCCGTTTTATCCCTCAAAAGGTCATGGCGTTGTTGGATGAAACCGCTGAGGCGGCTCAGGAGACTGAGGCTTTCGTTCCACTCCTTGAAAGCAAGCGGCAAATCAACGGCGAAACGACCGTCTATGTATGTGAGAATTACGCCTGTAAAGCGCCTACGACAGATCTCGTGGAATTGGAAAATCAGTTGGACTGAGGTTAGGGAACTGAAGACAGGGGTGGAGCGATGTGCATGCGAATGGGTACATGAAGAGACCTCCCTCTCGCTCCCTCTTGGCAAGAGGGAGAAGGTTTGCAGCGGCCGGTAGGGGCAACCCTTGTGGCTGCCCTCTTAGGGCAACATGGGACCTTCGCCTGCGAAAGTGCATTGTTTGGTTTTATGGCATCACACTGCTTAGAAAGGAGTACGAATTGTGGACGCGGATGAGATGTTGCTGTTTGATGTCGAATTGAGGTGCCAAACCGATTTGAACCGTGGGACGCTCCCGGACGAGCTACGCCAAGCATTCAAAAGGAATAAGATCGTTCTCTCTAGGAATGTCAAGGTTTCGCTTGAAAAGGAAGATAGTGAATGGCTGATCGTCGACAAAGATAACGACCGAGTCTACACTGTTAAGAGAGATGGCGATAGACTCAACATATACGACGATGAAATTGTTTATAAAAAAGAACAGGCGTTGTTCTACTGGCAGGACGCTTTGGAGCATCAACAGAAGAGCGAATTTTCCGATGCCATCGGGTTGTATCTAAAATCCATTGAAATTTACCCGACTGCTGAGGCACACACCTATCTCGGATGGACCTATAGCATGATGGGGCGCGTCGAAGATGCTATTGAGGAGTGTCGAAAAGCCATTCGGGCTGATCCGGATTTCGGCAACCCATACAACGACATCGGCGCATATTTGATTGAAATGGGCGAATACGATGCCGCTATTCCTTGGCTAGAGCAGGCGACCCGCGCGCCCCGATATGAACCGCGGGGATATCCTCACATGAACCTTGGGCGCGTCTGGGAACATCGGTTGGAATGGGATAAAGCCGTAGCAAGCTACAAACGCGCCTTGTACGAAATGCCAGATTATGAAGCCGCCTTTATCGCACTGCGAAGGTTAAAAGCGAAGTTAAATTAGGCATCTCTTCAGATTGACGCCCAACATGTTTCCGTCCCTGATTCATGCCGAGTTTTTGGCAAAATCGGGAACTTAGCGTAACGGTGAAGCGCTCTGCGATTTTGGTGACAGAATTTCATAGTTTTCATAGTAAACTGCAAAAAGGAGTGGACGAAAAATACCAGTAAACCTATATGGGGCGCGGGTTCAGCCGACTTTTAGGAAAAATGTTACTATGAAAGTTTCATAGTTTTTCCAAGCAACGGGACATAACGGTAATATCAATCGTCCCACCTATGAGTGCGCGGTTGTGCTGTCAACGGATACAGGGTTTGAGTTCGCATTTGCTTGCGGTAATATTCCTTCGGTGTTAATGTCAAGTTCGGATACGTCAATCTCCCCTGAAACGAGTTTGGGGAGGAGAAGATTTCGGGTTTGGCGGAGGTTCTTGTTCCGAAAAATTAGATTCTGGATTTTGTCGATTACATCTCGAACAAAACCACTGAAACGTTGGACAATCTGGTCTGGTGGAATTACAAGTGGGTAATTTTCCAGCACTTTCCAATCTGCTCGTGGCATCTTTGTTCCTTGTGAGGTCATCGCTGCATATTCGATAAAGTGCTCACTGGAAACGTAGGACAAGGTTATCGCAAAATATTCGCTTCTTTTGGGACGTATCACGATTGTGTCTGATGAACAAATGCCGTCTAGTGGAGCAACACCGACTTTGTGGAAATACGGGCGTATCTTACCGAAAAGAATCTCACCTCTTCTGAATCCCAACTTTGTACTGTTAATCGAACCAACAGAGTTCCAATTTGAAAGGGCAATTGATTTCCGAGGTAGGTGTTCTAAACCGAAATAAGGTGTTTGCTGATTCATGTCACTTGGCTTGATATTTCGCCTAACGGATTCCGCCAAATCTCCGAGTATTCCTACCGCCCACCCTTGCGGTATCAAGCCCAACGCTGACTCTACCATTGGGACGTTTTCGTGTCCGGGAAAGCGGAATTCGACGAACCATTGTCGGTAGATAATAGCCGCCATGTCTTCAAGAATTTTGATGCGGCAGGTGTTGTTTTCGATGAGGTCGTCGTAGGCACTGAGGACAGCGGCGATTTTGCGTTGGGTGGGGAGTGGGGGTAGAGTTATCGGTGTTTCTCGAAGATCTGGTTGGCGAATACCCAAAACAGTTGTTCCTGTTGCTCTCAATTCAACCTGTTTCCGACTGAACGGTGAGTTGAAATAATAGAAAAGAAAGCGCGGCTGGATGACGTTAGGGTTTGCTCGGATGCAAAATAGCCTCTGGCTCAAGCAGATTTTTCTCCCGTCTGCTACAAAGTAAGTTTCACCGAGAGGTGCTTCAGAGGTCATCAAAATATCACCCGCTCTAACTTCTGACTTCATCCATTTTCGATATAATTCGACACTGACATATTGTGCCTTATCTAGTTTTACCAATTGTCCTTGTTTCACATTCATCGCAGAGAGAGCAATAATGCCCGATTTAGACCAGTGCCCGCCCAATTTTTTGGGCGTTTTACCACGATAATCAATAATGTCCAAAATAACATCATTAAGTTCCTTAGTCGCCCAACCGTTGGGCAATTTCTCTATCACATCATCTCTCCCAAAATCATCACCGCAAACTGTCTGAATCTGGATTTACTAGATGCATTTCATCCGTTCTCATTTGTTATCATGATTCTGTCAATTAGCCCCGCAGTCTCCAAAATACGTTCTACCAATTCTCTTCTTTTTGCGGCAGTATCCTCAATGGGGTCGCCAATATTAAATGCCCAGAGCAGTTGACTTGCGAACTCATCAACAACCGCTAGGAATTTTTCTCTTTCCGAAAGGTCGCGCGGAAGACATTGCGTAGCGGCTAAAACTTCCGCATCAGCAGACAATCCCACCGTATTAGGGTGTTCGAATGCAGAAACGCTAAGTTTTTCGTTAAAAACCTGTCGCAAATGGGCTGTAATCTCAATATTTCCTGAGTACTCACACTTTTCGTAAAAAGATCGTGATTTTTTAATCAACTCACCAATCGTAGAAACAAAATGCTGAAAGTCAAGAGGTTCTCGCTTTTCAGTGTTAGCAGACCTTGATGGCATCCTGGGTAAGCTAGCCCAATGATAGACAATCCCATATTCATTCAATTCCCAGTAACCTTTCGAGTCTAGGCCTTTATCCGTTAAAACATAAATCCCCCCCACAATCCTTGATGAGTAAGACTTCAGCGAAAATTCATTATGACTTTCAAAATCAAAAATATCTCGAGTTGAAATAATTGGGCGATAGGGAAATACAGGACGGGCAACTACTGTGAGGTTCGGTTCATTCGTCTCAAACAGAGATTCTATTCTTTCCTTAGTCCGATCACGAATTTGACGTGTGACTTGCTGCGAATCCTCACGGCGTTTCAACATGTATTCGATACGGTCAACCTCTGCAAGCTCATACGGTTGGGTTATGCTACCGGTACGGATGTAGACTCTCGTAGAATTTTGAATTGCATGGGGGGCTTGTACGCTCTCATCAACCCGAACGATGACAACGACATTGTCAGTGTTCGGAACATCACGAATTATTATCTCAGGGACGACTGCGGGATAAATGCCGGTGAGTGCGCTCTGCTGGATTTGCTCCTCAATTCCGGCTCTCTTAGGTATACCCGGAATGGGAAATATGACTTTATTCTCTTCATCGGTATCTGCACCAATAACAAAAAACCCGCCGAATGTGTTCGAGAAAGACGAAACGATTTTAGGGATGTGCTTTTTGACCTCAATCTCTCGTTTGTATTCCACCCGACCACCTTCGCCGAACTCTCGGCAGAACTCCTCAATGTCCGAAAATGTGATGTCTGCGGCTGACTTTGTGAACATGACTTTTTTGTCCCTTCTTGTTTTATCGGGTTTATAATTGTGTCAGAAACATACCGCTCCGCTGGAGCGGAAGAGGATTGTAAATGCCATTTCTATAGACATGTCGCTCCGCTGGAGCGAAATCCTTCTAACCGCATTACCCGCACATAGGCAATAATGTCTTGCACTCAAGCGGGGTGCAATGTCTATAGTCAAGACATGCCCGATTCACCCGCGCCAGCGGAGCGGTATGTGGATATTTGCGAAAAATCGCTGTTCCTAGGAAAACATGACACGCTCTTATTGAGATGCGGGTAATAGCAAGCTTTTCAGGGGGAGTGATGAGGCGGCTTCCACGTGATGAGGCGGCTTCCACGTCAAGAGGCGTTGGGGTTCTCTTGAGTCCCTCGGTCTATGTGGCGTTGCTCCATGGATATCCGTTCAACTCAATCTACGTACTTGTGTTAGGCGATTTGTAATGGAGTGGTTCAGTTGGCGTTGAGCCCTGTTGCTCGGCTGCCAAGTTTCACTTTGTATTGTGATTCCCAGCGAATGACCTCAGCGTCTTTTGTGCTTTTGGGCAGGACCTGAAGAACAGAATACCGGAAAGCGTTCGGATACGCCACATCGTCTTTAACGATGTGCTCAAGTAGTTTGTTACCTCCATGTCCATTCGTGGCATACTGCTGCCAACGCCCCCAAATTCCAGAGAGACCGTACGCTGAACCAACATATTGCTCACCGGTTGTTTCAGCGAGGATTAAGTAGATGCCCGCCACCGCCGAAAGGCTAGATTGCCAATCTCTGTGAGCAGCCGGATTCGCCATAAGTTCTTGCAGCTCTCGGTACGACAGCGTGAAATCCAGATAATCGGAGAACGGCTGCAGTGCTCTACCGGGCGGAAATATCTCAATAACAGGTTTGTTTGACATGTATTGATGCCATGCTAATGCACCCGCACCCCACTCGATTACGACGCGCCCTTTGAAGTCAACGTATTGTGATTGATGTTCGAGTTCGTAGTAATAGAGATCCTGATAATTCCACTCCGCGATTGGGGAATCCGCCGGAATGTCGTCCGGAGTTGCTGCACGTTCTTCAAGGACGCGGTAAACGCCATGAAACCTTGCACGCGTACCACCATCTCCAATTAACGCGACGATGAAGTCGCAGTCGCGAAAGACAGGCTTGCTTTGAAGAGTTTGGTAGCGGTCAAGCCAGCCTTCGTTGATAAGCGTGCCGTCATTGTCTTGGTGTCGAACGAGTTTGGATTCGCAGTGCGGATCGAAACCACGAAGGGTCAGAAGATCGAGAATACCGAATTGGTCTGCCATAGGTGTTACTCCATAGGTTGATTTTAGACTTAATATCTTCTGCATATTCCTGTTGCGCTCATTTCTGAAATCGGATGCGATCGTCCAATTCAGAACCTGCGGATAATTATAGTCTCACAGTAGAGGTTCCGTCAAGGGGCTTGTTAGAGATGCGGCAACTGCGGGATTCTGGGGGCTGGTACGTCCGCACGAGGGGCTCCTCCGGGACGCATGGTTGGGTAAACGGTTGAAATTAGTGAATAGATTTGCGGTTGACTTCAACAAACTCATAATGTATACTATTCGCCGTTTGTCAAGAAATAGCCAAGCCTCAATCTACGGATTGCGAATCTAAATTAAAAATGGCTTGGTTCTGCTCTACAGAATCCACAAAGGTTGACAACTGTGACAGTTAAGAGTTCAACCTACTTGAGCAGATTGACAACAACGAGGACGTTACGTCAAAAAAAAACAGGAAGGAGGATTCGAGATGCTAAATCGACAAAGTGCACTGATTGCGATCTTGATTGGATGCGTTGTTTTCGTTGCTTGTGGCGATTCGGAGGACGATGAGGAAGAAATGCTGGCAGAAGGACTACCGTCAGACATAGCCGGGTACGAGTCCTGGAGAGCTGTTGAGCTTGCCGCGCCGCCCGCGGAATTTGAAGTGCCGCAGGAAAGTGGCAGCGCACACGGACTGGGAACTAGAACCGTCTATATCAACCCAACGGGCGTCGACACCCTGGAAGACACGAGCGAGCAATCCTATCAAAGCGGAACCACGATTGTCAAAGAGATCATGGATGACGCTAACAGCTTCGTTCGGCGTGTCGCGGTCATGTGGAAGGTAGACGATACGATGTACGCTGACCACAACGACTGGAAGTACATTCAGTATCAGCGCGATTCAGCGGATGCCGCGTTCATCGGCGTTGCTGGCGACATCAATGGAAAAAGAGGCGTCGGATGCCACGCATGCCACAGCAAAGTAAATGATGAAGCCGTGCCGGGTAAAGACAGTGTTTTCGTTCAGCTCCCTTGAGTCTGAAGATTTACATACTGTCCATAGGAAGAGGGTCTGCCATTCGTTCCGCAGACCTTTTTTTGTTTCGACTTTGCGGTTCAGTCCCTAAATTTTAGGTACTGCAACTGAAAATTGCACAATTTGATGCGAAAAAACAGGATTGGGAACGCCCGAAATTAGTGAAGACTATCGCACTCACTATTCGTTCGTTTGATCCCTCTCGCTTCATTCGCCGACGCTTCAGGTAGCTTTAGCCCCACCTTTCCTTCATAAAGGCAGGCAAACATCGAACGACCTATGTAATATGCGGGATAGCCGAACATTTTGCCCACGCGCACATCATCATTCTCAGAAAAGAAGTTATCTAGTACGGCTTTTTGGGTTTCGTTCTTCATTAAGCATTTAGCGTACACCTAGTACATTGTCAGAGTTCTCTCGTTCATCGGTGTTGAATGCTCGGAACAGGGAAGTTGTGGGTTGCATAATAGAGGGAATTCGGTTAAAATACCGTTTGGGCAGAAGATGGTATTGATTCACTCTTCTTTGGACCCCTTGGCGGGCTTCTGAGCGGATGGACTCTTCGCTCACCTCGATTATCCAAGCCTTATGCAGATTATAGCACAGTGTAAAATAATCCCCAATCGAAAAGGCTGTGAAAAGCGCTATGGTTAGAGTTACTGAAGGAGACGAATATGGAATCGGAACATGAACCGGTTGAAACTTTATATCTAATTGATGGACACGCCCAGATTTTCCGTGCGTACTTCGCCATTCGTGGCGGATTGCGCAGCTCTGTTACCGGGGAACCGACCCACGCTGTCTTCGGCTTCACGGGCATGTTAATCAAACTCCTCTCTCAGTTTCGCCCAAACTATGTCGTAGCGGCGATGGATATGCCGGGGAAGACGTTTCGCGATGACCTCTATGACGAGTACAAAGGCACACGTGAAACCACCCCGGACGATCTGATCGCACAGATTCCTCGTATACAGGAGGTAACCGACCTTTTTGGCATCCCTATCATCGGTGTGCCGGGACTAGAAGCGGACGATGTCATCGCTACGATTACCCAGCGCATCCACGATGATCCTTCGCGCGACGACCTCCGAATCCGCATCGTCTCCAAAGACAAAGATCTTGAGCAGCTTCTCGGCGACCGCGTTACGATGTTTGATATCCATACCGACGAGACAATTGATGTGGAATCGCTTCAAAAGGATAAAGGTATCACACCGGCGCAGGTTGTTGATATGCTCGCGTTGATGGGCGATAAGGTGGACAACGTACCAGGTGTTGAGGGCATTGGACCCAAAACCGCTGCCAAGTTGATACAAGACTTTGGATCAATTGACGGCATCTTTTCGAATATCGACAAGATTAAGGGCAAACGCCGGGAAAATCTAGAAAAGGCGCGTGCTCATCTGCCCCTTTCGCGTACCCTTGTGACGCTGAAGCGCGATGCCGATTTCCCGTTTTCACTGGAGCAAGCGCGAGTTGACTCAATTGACCGCCAGAAACTTCTGCTGCTGTTTGAGCAGTTGGGCTTTAATCGATATCGGAAAGAACTGGAGCAACTTACGGCCGGCACCGAAGTCTTAGTTTCCCCAAAAGCTCCCACCTCCACAACAAGAAAGGAGCGAGTCGCAGTTTTGGAGGAGCAAACGACAGCGATTCTGGAAAAAGGCGAGTACGGAACCGCTAGCACGAGCGACTACACCGCAATCACGACACCGGGGCAGCTAGAGGAGCTTGTGGCGACACTCCGTGTTCAGCCGATTATCAGCGTTGATACGGAGACGACCAGTTTAGCGCGAGACGCAGCACTCTGCGGTTTGAGCTTCTCATGGAAGCCCGGGCACGGCGTTTACGTCCCCATTCGTTCTCCAAATCCGAGCGAACACCTTGATGCTGAAACTATCTTAACAGCCCTGAAACCGATTTTGGAGGACAACAATCTTCCCAAGTGTGGTCATAACCTGAAGTTTGATTCGCATGTGCTGTTGCGAAACGGTGCAAAGCTACGCGGCGTAGTGCTCGATACGATGCTCGCCAGCCTTTTGATCGATCCGGAACAACCGGGGCACCGGCTCGATACCGTCGCCCTACTCCACCTGAACTACAAGATGATTCCCATCGCTGACCTGATTGGGGAGAGCGAGGAAGAGAGAGCTATCGACACAATTCCGCTGGCACAGGTTACGACCTATGCATCGGAGGACACTGACATCGTGCTTCGCTTATATCATCACCTGCTACCCAAGTTGGAGGCGATGGGCATTACCGCCCTTGTGCGGGACATTGAATCCCCACTCGCGCCGATTATTGCCGAGATTGAGTTCAACGGCGTCGTATGCGATCCAGAGGAGTTGGCACGACAGGGCGAGGTTATCAACGAGCGAATCGACGCACTCCGTGGGGAAATTTGGGAGCTTGCCGGCGGCGAATTCCATCTGGAGTCCACACAGCAGCTTGGAGAGGTGCTCTTCAACAAGCTGGGCTTCGAGCCAGTGAAAAAGACGAAGAGCGGTCGATGGGGAACGGATGTGACCGTGCTGGAACGACTGACCGCGCAGGAGGACTTGAATCAGCCACACACGACCGTGCCGCGCCTTATCATCGAGTATCGCCAACTGACCAAATTGACAAGCACTTACCTCGATCAATTGCGGAACGCGGTGAACAAGAAGACGGGGCGCATTCACGCCACATTCCATCAACTCACCACCGCCACAGGGCGGTTGGCATCGCACGGACCAAACCTTCAGAATATCCCGGTGCGGACAGACGTAGGACGCCAACTTCGTAAGGCGTTCAAGGCCCCGGAAGGCAACAAACTCATCTGCGCCGACTACTCGCAGATTGAACTCCGCCTACTCGCCCACTTCAGTGAGGACCCCGGTTTAATCGAGATGTTTGAGCGAGGGCTCGACATCCACACGTCCGTGGCTTCGCAGGTGTTCGGTGTCCCGATTGAAAGTGTGACTCGTGAACAACGCGACCGTGCTAAGACAATCAACTTCGGAATTATTTATGGGGTGTCCCCATTTGGGCTCGCCCGGCGGATTAAGGGCATGAACGTGAAAACTGCAACGGCGTTGATTAACGACTATAAGCAACGCTTTCCGGGAATCGAGATTTTTTTGCACCGTTGTATCCAACAGGCTTTGGAACACGGATATGTTTTCACGCTCACCGGGCGGCGACGCGCTATCCCGGAGATTCACTCGCCGAATCGGAACCGTCAGAGTCAAGGTGAGCGGTTAGCGTTCAACACCGTGGTTCAGGGCAGCGCGGCAGACCTAATCAAAGCGGCAATGGTGAACGTGCAGCGCCGGATTGATCAAGACGGTTTGCCGTTGAAACTGTTGCTCCAGATCCACGACGAATTGGTATATGAAACACCTGAATCGTTCGCTGAGACACACGCAGCCGTTGTGCGTGAGGAGATGGAGGGTGCGATGGCGTTGCGAGTTCCCCTTCGGACGGAGGTAGGGATTGGAGACAATTGGATGTCGGCAAAGTGAGAATACGGCGCCGCAGATTTCAAAAGTGCAAGTGAAAGTAGGGTGGTTTATTTGGACCTTTCCCGTAACCCATACCAATTGCCTTCAGGGTCCAAAAAGATGGCAAACGCACCCCAAGGCATTTCCTTAGGAGCTTGTGAAAATTCTACACGCCGCCCAGCCATTTCCCTGTGAGTTTGTTCTATATCCTCGCATTCAAACACCATTGATGGCTTTCGTTCAGCCCAATCTTCCATCAGGCTTTTTGGGTAAATAACGATGCAGGACTCGGCACCTGGCGGAGCCATTTCAATCCATCTCGCTTCGGACCCCATGGGCAGATCTCGACGTATTTCAAACCCGACTTGTTCCCCCCAAAACTGGACGGCTGCATCCTGATCGGTCACATAGACTGCTGATGTAGCAATTTTTCGAATCATTACTCTGTTCTCTTGTGAAATGAAGTTCGTCAAACCAGAACGCGCCGCCTCTCAAAACCCCGTTAGAACCGCACTTCAAGTCGTCTCAACTGCAACGCTTTGTCATGGACTGTGCCCTTGAATCCATCACTCGCTGTAAAGTTCAGGTTTAGCAGCCTTTATTCGGTCGACTATTTCAGAGAATTTCTCTTTGTCCGTTCCGATAGAAAGCGCACGGTCAACAACTTTCTTCGCGTCTTCCCATCTGTCTAGGTCACATAGTGCGGCCACGCGTGAACTCAGTAATGGTAGGTAAAGTGTAGACTTAAAACGATTGGTTACCTTAAGGGCTTCTCTTGGATTCCCTTGAGCGCGTAGGCAAGAGGATAGTATAGCCAATGCACCCAAGTCATCAGGAGACAGTCTAACCGCACGCCGAGCGAGTTTTCCCGCTCTTGCGTATTGTTTGGAGTCTCGAGCTTCTTTGGCACGCACAAGCAGGTCATGGAAATCCCCGATTTGTTGGTCTTCTTCCTCTAATAAAGGCAACAAACACTTATTTAGCTCACAAATCGCTGACACAGGTGGTTTTAGATGTGTCTCGGTATCGTACCAGTTCGCCGAATCCCAAGTATAATTTTTCCCGTTAAATTGCACACACTGAGGCGAACTCGCTTTCTCTACGCCTGGTCTAGGCTTTGCAGTATATCCATCATCATCAGGAAGATTAGGGGCACTTGCTGCCTCCTTTGAAAGCTTATCACAAATCTCATTCCATTCGTGCCCCGCGTGCCCTTTTATCCAGCGAAATTTGACCGTATGTTGGTCGCACAATTCCAGTAATCTCTTCCACAGGTCGGCATTTAAGGCTTTTTCTTTGTCCGTTCTCCACCATCCTTTCGCTCTCCATCGTCGTGCCCACCCTTTTGTGATGGCATCAGCGAGGTATCTTGAGTCCGTATAAAGCGTAACCGTACAGGGAGATTTTAGCGCCTTTAATCCGACGATCGCTGCCATGATTTCCATCCGATTGTTTGTTGTGAGACGGAATCCTCCAGATAACTGCTTCTGGTTTGCATTATAACAGAGCACAACGCCGTATCCGCCCCTACCCGGGTTGCCGAGACAAGCTCCATCGGTGTATATGAAGACCTCTTTTTCGATCATTCTACCTGTTCCAACAATCAGAGTTCAGTCGCTGTGGGAGTTCGCGGAATAACATCCAAAGAACGGAACGCTACCGACCCCTTGAAAACCTTCATGAAACCTAGGTTTGTAGTCTAAGCTGCGGTGAGGAGGAAGTCATCTTTCATCGCGTCGCGTAATCGACTGTTACCACGGCAGTGATTTTCTTTGGGATAGATGCAACGTCATCAGCAGCTTTCTCGGCAATACTGCTTGCGTCCGCAGACTGGACGCTAAATACACCTTGACGCGCGGCGCGGAGCGGTCCTAGATTCACGTCGCTACCTTCAGCCAACGTCTTTGCTCGCATCCGTGCATCCTTAGTCGCTTCCACTAGTAGCGTGCTCTTCAACTCGTTCACCCGCGTGTAATAGTAGCTAGGCATTTCTGCCTTTAGGTCTACTCCTTCTCCAAGAAGGTCGGCTATCGCTGTCAATATTTTTGATATGTTGTGCACATCTTTGGATTTGACCGTAATATCTTGGGAAAGTTGAAATGCCTCAATCTCGCTTGTTTCGTATCCCTTTTCTGTCAGTTTCTTTCGTTCACGCACTTGGACTGAAATGATTTTGATCTCCTCGGGTTTCACTCCATTCTCCTCTAGAAAAGCAATCACTTTCTTACGATGTGCGGCAAGAATCGGGTATGCCTTTGACATGTACCTGTCCTTCGCTTTGACCGTAATGTGCCATATCGCTAAATCTGACTCGACGTGAATCTCGGCATATCCCCTTACCTTGATAATCTGGCGAGCCATGAGTAAATCTCGTGCTACGCTTGTAACGAGGTAGGTCGATATCACAAGACCGAGTGCAAGCAAGAAACCTAGTGGTATAAGCGCTTTGGCATTGTTCATGTCCGGATTCTCCTAATCATAACTGTTTAACGGAAAATGTTCAGTTGGCAGATGAGTCGGACGAGCAGATTGGGGTTTTGGCGAGAGACGTTCAACAACCCAAACCCGCTGCAGACTCCAATAACATCGATAAAAGCTAGCTTTCCACCATTAACTGCAATAGCTCGTTAGGTGCTGCGCCGGTTGGGTTCCTGCTTGAACCAGTAACGAATTCCTCTACCTGCATAAGGCTCAGACTCGAAACGCGGTATGACATGCAAATGAGCATGGAATACCGTTTGCCCAGCTACGACACCGCAATTCCAACCCAAATTGTAGCCCTGTGGATGGTATTCAGCATCAATCAATGTTTTGACCTCGGTCAGGAGTGAGAATGTGGAGACAAATTCTTCTACCGAGAGATCAAACATTGATTGTCGATGAGTTCTTGGAACAATGATTCCAGACCCTCGCAGTAT
This sequence comes from Candidatus Poribacteria bacterium, assembly GCA_965198175.1. Lineage (GTDB taxonomy): Bacteria > Poribacteria > WGA-4E > WGA-4E > PCPOR2b > JAPPKS01. Next base: position 1,956,677 of record OZ240245.1, on the reverse strand, counting down.
CGAATGTTGAAGATCGATGAAGAGACTCAACTCATTCTCAAGTCGAACGAACCTGTCGTTTACCGATGGAGGGCAGAACGGACAATTCACAATATCAGCCTCATAATTTCATATTGTAGATTGCAGCGGACGTTCGATCAAATGTATAGTTGGAGATGAGGCAATGGAAAGACTCCTTAGGATACCTCATAGCTGGCACTGTAGGATTTAGGATTATTGACAACCACAGGATGTTGATTGCGTATCTAAACCTGCATCAGTAGTTTCCGTATGGTAACCATCCCGCTTCCACCAATCCAAGCCGCCAATAAGTTCCTTTACGCGAAATCCTAACTGCGCCATCTTGAGTGCGCCTTTGGTTGATGCATTGCAACCGATACCATCGCAGTATGTGACATAGAGAATCTCTCGATCCAAATGCGATGTCGTCTCTCGGCTCATCGTCCGATGCGGCAAATTGACCGCTACGGGAATATGCTCTTCAGGAAATGCTTCGCGAGAGCGTGCGTCTATTACGACAATCTTCTCGCCATTTTCGATGGCTTCATTGAGGTCCCACGAATCCGTTTCGTAGCTCAATCTCTCTTCGTAGTGCCGGATTTGGTCATCCATTTCCAGTTTCTCCACAGCCTAACAGCCCTTGCGCGGGAAAGAAATCAACTGAGTTATTGAGTAGACGGGATTTTCCACCTGTTTCTACAGCGATTGTTTTTCAAAGGGAGTGACATTTGGAATGCGGAAACCTACTGTTAATTATAGTCGAATCCAGAGTGAAATTCAAGTATTACGTAGGGACGGGCAGAGGACAAGTGCGCTGCAGGGATCCTGGGTAACGGGACTTGACCTCAAAACAGGAAGTAACGCTGTGCCATGGGAAGGACTTCGGCAGGTTCGCAGGTGAGGAGTTCGCCATCTGCGCGGACTTCGTAGGTTTCGGGGTTTACCTCAATCTTCGGCAAGTAGGTATTGTTTATCATCAACGATTTGTCCAAGTCACGGCAATTTTTCACGGCAACAGTCGGCTTTTGTAGACCGAGACGGACACCGACCTCTCTCTCAACCCCCGCTTGCGAAACAAAGGTGTAGGAAGCGGAATACGGCACGCGCCCAAAAGCGCCAAACATCGGACGCCCTAGCACTGGCTGGGGAGTTGGAATCGAGGCGTTTGCGTCGCCCATCGCCGCCCAGACGAGGAATCCACCTTTTAGCACCAATTGCGGTTTGACGCCAAAAAACGCCGGATGCCAGACCACCAAATCCGCGAGTTTGCCCACTTCAATCGATCCAACATGGTCACTGATGCCGTGGGTAACCGCCGGATTAATCGCGTACTTGGCGACGTACCGTTTTGCGCGGACGTTATCGTTTTCGCCTGTTTCGTCAGGGAAACGACCGCGTTGTACTTTCATCTTGTGGGCGGTCTGCCATGTGCGCAGAATTACCTCGCCGACACGTCCCATCGCCTGTGAATCGGACGCCATCATGCTAAAGGCGCCGAGGTCGTGCAGAATATCTTCGGCGGCGATTGTCTCCGGACGAATCCGTGACTCCGCGAAGGCAAGGTCTTCGGGAATGGAGGCATCAAGATGGTGGCAGACCATCAGCATGTCGAGGTGCTCGTCAATGGTGTTGACCGTGAACGGTCGCGTGGGATTGGTCGAGGAGGGCAACACGTTGCTTTGACCGCAGACTTTGATGATATCCGGCGCGTGTCCACCACCTGCGCCTTCGGTGTGGTAGGTGTGAATCGTTCGTCCCTTGAATGCGGCAATCGAATCTTCGACAAACCCCGCCTCGTTGAGCGTGTCGGTGTGGATGGCGACCTGCACATCGTATTTATCGGCGACGGATAGACAGCAGTCTATCGCAGCGGGCGTTGTTCCCCAATCCTCGTGGAGTTTCAGCCCCAACGCCCCCGCCTCAATCTGTTCATTGAGAGACTCCGGCAGCGATGAGTTACCCTTTCCCAAAAAACCGAGATTGATTGGGAACCCTTCAGCAGCTTCAAGCATTCGCTCAATATTCCACGTGCCAGGGGTGCAGGTGGTGGCGTTAGTGCCAGTTGCTGGTCCCGTCCCACCGCCAATCATCGTCGTGATCCCCGATGAGAGGGCTTCATCTATCTGCTGGGGGCAGATGAAATGGATGTGGACATCAAGTCCCCCTGGCGTCACAATCATCCCCTCGGCGGCAATGACCTCAGTTCCCGCACCGACAACCATTCCGTCGCTGACGCCATCCATAATGTTCGGATTCCCTGCCTTGCCAATCCCAACGATTTTTCCGTTACGCACCCCAATGTCTGCCTTGACAATTCCCCAATAGTCTAGGATTAGAGCATTTGTCAGAACGAGATCGAGGACGCCTTCCGCGCTAGTAGCACCGGGCATCTGTCCCATGCCATCGCGCAGAGTCTTGCCGCCTCCAAATTTTGACTCATCGCCGTAAGTTGTATAATCTCTCTCGACTTCGACAAATAGCTCGGTGTCCGCGAGGCGAACTTTATCGCCGACGGTCGGTCCGTAGATGTCTGTGTAGGTGCGTCGTGGGATGTTGAGCGACATTGTCCTTTCCTTTACGCTTCATCAAGCGCCCCGTTGGTTTGATTGTTCAATCCGTGCACGATTCGCTTACCCTTCAATTCTGTGAGCGTCACCGTTTTTTCATCGCCCGGCTCAAAGCGTACAGCGACGCCTGACGGGATATTCAACCGCATACCGAACGCCTTCTCTCGATCGAATTGTAGCGCGGCGTTGACCTCAAAAAAGTGGAAGTGCGATCCGACCTGTATGGGTCGGTCACCGATGTTAGCAACAGCTAACTCAACAGTCTTACGCTCAGCGTTGGCAGTAATGTTTTCTTCCGCAAGTATGTATTCTCCGGGAATCATCTTTATTACTCCTTAACTGTTCATTCTTACCGAATCGGATCGTGGACAGTGACGAGCTTCGTGCCATCGGGGAACGTACCCTCAACCTGCACTTCGTGCAGCATCTCCGGCACGCCTTCCATCACATCGTCGTGGTTCAGTAGGGTGGTGCCGTACTGCATCAATTCTGCGACCGATTTCCCTTCACGGATGCCCTCCAGGATTTCGGCGGTGATAATGGCGACGGCTTCAGGGTAGTTGAGTTTTAAGCCACGTGCCCGCCGATCTTTGGCAAGCTGTGCCGCGACGTAAATCATTAGCTTCTCTTGTTCACGGGGCGTTAGGTTCACGAATCATATCCTCCGAGTTTAATACTTTCGCAGATCAACGCTTGTGAGTCCGAAATGTTCTATCTTCAGCCAATCCCAGATCGTTTGAAAGGCAGAATGAATCGTTCCTGCGTTGTGAGCGAGCATCCGGATAGCGATGCCGCCCCGGTGCAGTTGAGATAATCCACCGGACGATTTTGAAGGCTGATTGAGCAGCAATTCGGAATATTCACAAAGCAACTCCCACTCGGGCATTTCAAAATCGCCGATTAGATACCAACTTCCCCAGCAGGTATATCCCTCTAACACTCCTAGTTTGGTTAGGTAAGGTTGGCGATCCGGTTGGATGCAGCATGCGTCATAAAGCAACAACCCATCCGAATCCGAAGCCTCAATGCAACTCTGATAGCGTGTAAATGCCAACGTTTCGCCTCGTGCCAATCGCCCCGGCATGATTATTTCCTGCAGGACAACCTTTGCCCCACGCTCTAGAGAGAAGGAGATTTGTTGACTAAAGTTCGTATCTCGAAACAGGATTGTTGAATCAGGCTGGTATTCAAAGATTGCATCTTTCCCTACCTGAACTCGCATAGACTGCGCTGCGCCCTGCAAGGGCATGGCGTAAACTTTCGTCGCCGCTTGCGTCGTCAGAATTGCGTGAGTGTTAGCGGCGAGGGTAATCTCAATCTGGTAGTCGTCGCCCTGGACTATGCCCCCCGTTGGACTCAAAAGGTATACACAAGCACAACCCGACACGTCGTAACGCGGCTTCATCACCTGTAACGGCACCCGAAAGAAACTCTCCGCCAACACGGTATCCCCGTTTCGTTGTGCGAAGGCGAGCTTGAGTTCGCCGTGGCGCCCGGCGGTAGACTTGATGCGTGACATCTTAAACGCTGAGGTACTCCCGAATCATGTTCTGGTTGAGCGAGTCGGTTTCACCGTGCGCGACAATCTCGCCACGGTTCATAATGTAAAACTGCTGGCAGAATTCCCGAACAAAATCGAGGTATTGTTCAACGATGAGAATTGTTAGCTTTCTGTTTTCAACCAATTGTCGAAGCACCGCCCCAATCTGTTGAATGATATTCGGTTGGATGCCCTCGGTGGGTTCATCGAGGATGAGAACCTTCGGATCGGTAACTAGGGCGCGTCCAATGGAAAGCTGTTGCTGCTGTCCTCCGGAAAGGTCGCCGCCCATCCGGCTTCCCATCTCTTTGAGAATTGGGAAGAGTTCATATATCTCATCCGGGATTTGTGTCCGTTTATCCGCCCGCGCCGAGAGCCCGACCCTCAAATTTTCCTCAACGGTCAGTTTCGGAAAGATCATCCGTCCCTGCGGCACGTAAGCCAACCCGGCGCGAATCCGCCGGTGTGTTGCAACACCCACGAGTTCGCGCCCTTCGATCTTAATCGAGCCGGACGACGGTTTGAGCAGTCCGACGATATTGTTCAGCAGCGTCGTTTTGCCGACACCGTTGCGTCCCATCATAGAGACAATTGTCTCGGCGGGCACGTAGATATCTACCCCCCGCAATACTTGGACTTCTCCATATGAGAATGAGAGATTTGAGACTGTTAGCATGATTTTGGTGATACGCGATGCGTAACGAGTAATGCGTAAAACGTAAATCCCAATGAACCTCTGTACTGCTGGACCGATATTACTTTTGTTCTTGTCTGCCTATTTTGTCGGTTCTACCGTCCGAGATACGCCTCAATGACCTCCTCGTTTTGCTGAACCTCTTGCATTGTTCCCTCCGCCATGATAACACCTTCATTCAGCACGGACACGAATGAATCGAGTTGGCGTACAAAATCCATATCGTGTTCGATGACGATAAGCGTATGGTCACCCTTCAGTTCGAGGAGGAGTTCGGCAGTCAACGCCGTTTCGGCATCCGTTAAACCGGCGGCAGGTTCGTCAACGAGGAGCAACTTGGGGTTCGATAGGATGAGCGTGCTAATTGCCAACCACTGACGTTGTCCGTGACTCAGGTACTTGGCTTCAAGATCTAACGCATCTGCGAGCCCCACACGCTCTAGAATCTCCAAGATGTGCTCCTGCTGGGCTTTCGTTGTGTCCCCAAACAGGTTGGGCCACAAATGGTAGTGACCGGGAAGGGCGAGTTCCATATTTTCGTAGGTCGTGAGGCTGTCGAAAACGGTCGGCGTCTGAAATTTTCTTCCGATTCCCCGCAACGCAATCTCCTCTTCCGTCTGATAGGTAATATCGGCGCCATCGAAAAAGACATATCCGGTTGTCGGTCGAGTTTTACCGCTTACGACGTCGCAGAGTGTTGTTTTGCCCGCCCCGTTGGGACCAATAATGACACGGAGTTCGTTATGTTCAATTCCCAATGCCTCTATGTCTAACGCTTTGAATCCGTCAAAGCTCGCGGTAACACCTTCCAGAAAGAGTAGAAATCGCTCTTCAGATAGTCGACTAGCTCGGGGGCTGTACTCTCTATATTCGGCGATTCGTTGGGCTTGGTCCATATTAAAACCGGTTTGTTCAATCTATTTTTGAGGGGTAGTCACAATGACATTTCTGGACAATTTTTTCCCCGACCTAGGGTAGAGAATTGAGTCTCTTGGGGCTGTGCAGGGATGCAAAGATTAGAAACGCGAACACGCTTTCCCCTTCACCCTGAGAAACCGGGTTTTTCCGAAAGACGAGGTTTCCCCTTTCTCGGTTTTGATTCTCATCTCGCAGTACCCACCAAGCGGCGCCACAAATCAATCAAACCACCGGGGAACAAGAGCACAACCCCAATGAATAGCCCGCCCAAAATAAACTGCCAATACTCTGCCTTCCAGACAAACAGGAAGAAGTTCTTCTCAGAGGTAAAAAAGTTATAAAGTAGATTTACCGTTAACGCGCCGAGAATCGCGCCGGAAAGAGAGCCGCGCCCGCCAACTGCGACCCAGACAACAACCAAAATGGACGCACTCGCCACCATGTTCGTCGGCGTAAAAATACCCATCTGCGGCGCGTAAAGCATCCCACCGAGCCCAGCGATCATGGCCGCAAGGACAAAAGCGAATAGCTTATAGATGTAGGGTTTGTAACCCGAAAAACGCAAGGTAGTTTCGTCATCTCGAATGGCGATGAGGACACGTCCTAAACGAGATTTAACGACGTAACGACAAAGGGCGTAGACGCCAACAAGCGAGAGAAGTGTGAGGATATACAGGCTCACTTTGACATTAGGGCTTGCTAATTTGAACCCCGCAATTCGATCAAACCGGGTCAGTCCGTTCGTGCCACATAGTTTCATATTGTTCATGCAGAACACTAACCACCCTGCCACCGTAATTGCCTGTGTCAGAATAGCGAAATAGACCCCGCGAACTCGACTCCGAAAACCGAAATAACCGATCGCCAAAGCGGCTAACCCTGGGATGAGCAAACCTAGGAGCGTTGTCACCGGAAGCGTATAGAAGGGCTTCCAGAACCATGGAACCAAAGCGTCCCCCGGTGCTTCGCCGACTTTGTACGGATAAACGACGTACAGGCAGGAGGGGATTTTCCAGCTATTGGCGTCTATAATTCCCTCCGGACCACCGTGGTGCGCCAAATACATCCCCATCGCGTAGCCGCCCAACGCGAAGAAGAAAGATTGGCAGAGGCTAAGAATGCCAGTATAGCCCCAGATGAGATCTAGCCCCACTGCGACAATTGCGAACGCCATGTACCGACCGAGCATGTTCACTGTCCCGATGGTGATTAGACCTGTGTAGTACAACAGCGGAATGAGGACTAAGCCGATGAAAAGTAGCGTCCACGGAACATAGCGCTGGAGAAGAATTGACCATCCACTGGTTACTGCATTTTCCGCATTTTCCATCTTTAATCTCAGTCCATTTGCCCGGATAGATTGGAACCTCGCTTCGTCAGCCCCTCGATTGTTTGACTGCACAGTTACAGTTTTTCTAAACATCGCTGAGCCTGCCTTTCGGTGCAAACAGACCTGCTGGCTTAAACTGGATAAATGCGACAATAAGAATCAGAAGTATGATTTTTGCCCAAATCGCACCGACAACGAAAGAACCGATTTGCGTCGGTTCAACCACTTTCGTCAGCACACCAATGCCCAGTCCCGCACATATAACGCCGATAAGTTCACCCACACCTCCGGTGACAACGACGAGAAACGAATCAATGATGAAATTGGTCTGTCCCATATCCGGTGTGACACCGCCGATAAGCGTCCAAGCGCAGCCTGCAACTCCAGCGATCCCGGAGCCAAAGGCAAAGGTGTACCGGTCCACGCGTTGTGTGTTCACCCCTACGCTGCTTGCCATATTACGATTCTGCATGGTCGCCCGCATCCGCAAACCCAACTTGGTGTAGTTCATCAGGTAATAGATTAGCAGCACGCACATGCCGCACAGGACAATAATAAAGCAACGGCTGTAAGGGAGGATGAGATCTTGCACAATTTCAAGTCCCCCACGTGCCCAAGTCGGGGCGTTGACGCCGATGTTATCGCCATATCGAATGCGGACAAGTTGAATCAGGACAAGCCCAATCCCCCATGTTGCTAGTAGCGACTCCAATGGACGCTGGTACAGGTAACGGACGACCAACACCTCCATGATATAGCCAACGAGAGCCGCTGTCAGAAATGATACAGGAAGCGCGGCGACATAGTACCAGTCAGATGGGTTATCTGGCGTATGACCGAACAATCTTTGCATCTCAAAAGTCGCGTAAGCCCCAATCATCATCAATTCGCCGTGCGCCATGTTGATGACCCCCATCAGACCGAAGGTAATCGCAAGTCCCAGCGCCATGAGGATGAGGACAGATCCGAGCGAAATCCCACGAAATATATTGCCGACCCCCCCCACGAAACCTTGATAACCGTCAATCTGGTCAATCGCGAATTTATACGTTTTCCCAGCGTCTTCGTTAACTAGGTTGGCTTCGTTGGCGCCTTTCATCAGTCTATCGAACAGTACTTGCAACTGCGGTCGCCCCCGCATACTTTTCATGTTTCCCAACTCACGGGCAATTTCAAGATGGGCACGAGGGTCTAGTTCTAAGGACTTCTGGTTTAAGCGGATGAGAAGCAGGCTTTCCTTGGCGATATACCGCATTTTTTTGACCGGGTCGCTCTTTGACATCTCCTGGAGTTGGGGTACTGATTCGGCAATGCCCAGTGGGTCACCGCATTTCTTAGCGCCTGACATCCGGACCTCGCGATCTGGCGATGACAGCCTGAGAAGAAACTTAGCACTATTTGCAAGTTTGCGTTCTGACCTTGATGGGCTAATCTCCTCAAGTTCTTCCACCGGGACATCATGCGACTCTCCGTTTGCATCCAAAATTGGTTCGCCGGTCAGTACGTCTGAGACACGGCAGAATTCGTTGAAATCCTCGTCCTCAATAATCTCTTTGCAGAGAACAACCATATCACTCCAAAGATAAAGTTCGCCCAATTTATACGATTCGAGAATTGGCTCCACGCGCATGTCACCGGTTTTTGCCAGCGCGATGACAGCAGCTCTGCGGGCTGCAGTGTTTTCGCTGATGAGTTTGTGGATTTCAGAGCGGATGAACCCATCGTCTGCACGAGCGGAACGGATACAAGAAGCGCTGATGAGTTGTAGTAAGAGAGAGAGTGCGAGGATTTTGTAGAGAATACTGACTTTCGGCATGGGGATACACCTCAGATCGCCTTCGCAAGAAAGTGGGAGGATTTTGACCTTGCGAAAGTTCGATTTGCAAGATGTAATTCGGAAAGCGTAAAGCATCCGAAGACACCTTACGCTTTCCGAACTCTCTTAAAATAAAAAGCCATTAGACTTTGGCAAAAGAGCCACTTTCTAACGGCGGGGCACAAGCTCAGTTATTCTTCGGACGATTCAACGGCTACATCTCCATCCTTAGCCTTTGGACCGCCGGTCGGTGCGGGGAAATTGCCATCCGGGTGGAGATATTTGCTGTAGGAATCGGGCGAAACTAATCCATCTGATTTGTAGACAATCTTGAACTGACCGTTCTTCTTGATTTCGCCGACGTAAACCGGCTTGAGCGTATGCTGGTTGCTTGCGTGCATCATCTTCTTGCCGCCGGGTGCGTCAAATTCCAAGCCGTAGACAGCCTCTCGGACCTTATCAACATCGAAGGACTTTGCCTTCTCAACAGCCGCCTTCCAGACGTATACGCCAAAGTAAGCGGCTTCGATCGGGTCATCCGTGACCCGGTCTGAGCCACCGGGCAGATTATTCCGCTCGCAGAACGCCTTGAAGTTCTTAACAAATTTCTTGTTTTCGCGCGTTTTTATGCTCTGGAAATAATTCCAGCTGGCGAGGTGTCCAACGAGAGGCGGCACATCCATCGCTCGCAACTCATCTTCCGCGACAGAGAACGCCATAATCGGGCAGTCGTCGGATGTCAACCCTTGGTTGGCGAATTCCTTGTAGAAAGGCACGTTGCTGTCGCCGTTAATCGTGGAAAGCACACAAGCGTCGCCACCCGCGGCGAATGTCTTAATCTTCCCTACGATGGTTTGATAATCTTGGTGGTGGAACGGCGTGTACTCCTCGACTATGTTCTCATCGGGGACACCCTTCGTCTTCAAGAACGCTTTCAACACCTTGTTCGCCGTACGTGGAAATACATAGTCCGTTCCCAGAAGGTAGAATTTTTTGGACCCGATTTCTTCCATCATGTATTCCGCCGCAGGAACCAACTGCTGATTTGGAGACGCGGCAGTGTAGAAAACGTTAAGCGACTGCTCTTCACCTTCGTACTGAACCGGGTAGAAAAGCAGAGAGTTATTTTCCTCAAAAACAGGGAGGACAGATTTCCGGCTCACAGATGTCCAGCACCCGAAGACAACTGCGACTTTTTCTTTAACAATTAAATCCTTGGCTTTTTCAGCGAACAGGTCCCAGTCACTAGCCGGGTCAACGACGACTGGTTTTATCTGCTTACCCATCACGCCGCCATCCGCGTTAATCTCTTCAACCGCCATCTGGACAACGTCTTTGAGAGAGGTCTCAGAGATTGCCATTGTACCACTTAACGAGTGTAGTACCCCAATTTTTACTTCATGATGCCCGGCATTCACCTGCGTGACGCCCAGCATTCCAACAGCCAAAAGTAGCAAACTAATCGTAACGGTACTGCGCAATTTTGGTTTAAACCGAAACATACAGTGATCTCCTTAAGAGTTTTATACCTACGAGGTTTTCATTTAGAACGTAAAAAGGGATTCGGCTGCAATGATTGTTTCTTCGGCGTCAATACGCTGTTTGAATTCGGCGAGAAGTAACCAGTTGTCCGTCGCTGTATAAGATGGACTGAACGTGAACTCTGTGGAGCTGTCCGCATCATCCAGACTAATGCCACTGAAACGGACGGTTACAGCAACAGGCGCTGAAATCGCATCTTCCAGCGAAACATTTGCCATCCCCAAAAAGTGTATGCCGTTATTCCCGTCAGCATCCCAGTTACCCAACAGGTCAATTTCTCCAGCGAGGGTTAACGGTCCCTGGGTGAATTGCACCCAAGCGTTGATTTCACTCTGTGAATAGTCATCCATTTTGTCCATCGCATAGCCGACCTTCGCGGTAATTTGATCGATTGGCATAAGCGCTAGTTGTGCCTCAACACCCGGGCTTTTCACATCCGTGTCGTTCACATCCCAGACGCCGGACAACAGCGCGACGTAAATTCCTATCTCTTTAACGGGGTTGACATTGACTGCGACACCGTTCTGATACCCAGGATAAGGAATACCCTCAGAAAAGGAATATTGATAGAGACCTGTCGGCTCTGCAGCCTCAAAGCCGAACGAACTGAGAAATCTACCAGCGGTGATACTTACACCGGAAATGACATCTTCGGGGAGCATGTATGTCACAAACCCTTGTTCCAGTTTGATTCCCTGTGCATCATCTGTACTATCAACATCAATACGCCCAGTAACTGAACCGTAGTCAAGATGGAAATCTAACTCGAACTGATCAAAATACAGACCTACCTCGGTCTCATCACCCATTGTCGTAACGGTTGACATATCCAGAAAACCCGATAATGACAGGTTGTCCGTCAATTTTATTTCTGCGCTGAGATTGCCTGTGGTGAACGCGAGAACAACAAAAAGCAGTGTGGGTAGTGCGAATTTTTTCATGAAAAAATCTCCAAATTTGTGATGGAAAATCTCTACCTTTCACCTTGTTAACCTGTATAACCTTCCGCTAAACTCCAAAAACCAAAATCTTAACGAGGATATACCTTAGCGTCACAGGTTTTAACAAAGATTTTAAGGAATATTGAAAACAGGTAAAGAATCCTGTTTTGTAACACAGTATCTAAATAAGACAAGCAAGAGAGATGCCAAAATCTCTTCTGGTTTCTAGCGCGCTACAATCATCGAATCACAGCGTCTCGTCTTTCTCAACACAATCATAGAAACTGCCAAGGTTCACGGCACTTTTCAACACGATTTCACTAGCGGCAAGTTTGTATTGTAAAACACCCGTACTCAATCACTGCTAACAAAAAAAAGACAGCATATTGCTCAAATTTTATGCAATATGCTGTCTGAATTTTAAGCGATATTCGAAATTAACGCCAAAGGCTTCGCGAAGACTCGGGATATTTTCAACTTCCGCTGCCCGTTTGGACTAACTGTCCGGCCCAGGTAGCGCTCATGTCGATCCTGTCTGACATGCCGCTCCTTTCTCGACTCCCAAAGATGCAAAGCGTGAAAAGACTTTTTTCGGTTCAGGTGCACCGCAAATTGGGCAAACGAGATCTTGGTTATCTGCATTGATGCGCTGTAAGGTTTCAAATTTGGATGCGCATGCTTTGCACTCATATTCATAGATTGGCATCTGTTTTTCCCTCCTTAGAAGATGGAGTAACTCAGTAAGTTTAAATACAAGATTTGAACATTGTTACACAACACTAAGATGAGAGGACAAATCATCGGTCACACTCAATATAAAATGTTTTTATTTTCTGGCTTCAGCTTGCATTCGTGCTGCCTGACCTGGATCGCCGATGTGCATGGTATCATAAGCTTGTTGGGAGCTTTTGAAAGGACCTACCCCTTCATGACCGTGCCAATCGCCTTGAGTCATCATCGGGTTTTCCATGTCAGTTTCGCGCTCACGCCTTTCAATCCATCTTTGCATCCGTGTCTCAAATGTAGCAACGATATCTGGATTTGCCTCCGCGAGATTGTGATTTTCACGAGGGTCTTCAATAAGGTTGTAAAGTTCTACCATCGGCTTAAAATGGAGGTCAGGCTCAAGGGCGCGAATTAACTTCCATTCTGACGTGCGCCAGCCGTGCTTCCGCATCCAAGTGCATTCGGTGATGTAAAATTCACTTTCGTAAGAAGCAGCTTCACCGTTGACCATCGGGATCATGCTCTTGCCGTCAAATTCGACCTCAGTCCCGATTTCTGCCAGTTCGAGAATGGTTGGCACGAGGTCTTTGTGCTGGTTATAACCGCTGACCCGCACACCGGCGGGAATCTTACTGGGGTACCGGATAATCAAGGGCACATGCAAGGTGGGGTCGTAGAGCCCATGATGATCGAACCAGCATTCATGGTCGTAGAGCGTTTCACCGTGATCTCCGTTGATGATGACGATGGTTTCGTCCAAGATGCTACGGGCATTGAGCGCTGTGAAGATTGTCTGAATACAGGCGTCCATATAAGCGATTGCCCCGTCGTATTGGGCGATGACGTAATCTTTATCCGTTATGCCGGGTGGCATCCAACTGGCGAAAAAATCGCAGAACGGTTTAAAGTTCATCACAGGTTCCATCGATTTGTTGTTCGGGTCACATTCGTCCCCGTGGTATAACATGCGCACATATGGTTCGGGCGGCAAATAGGGGGCGTGCGGGTCCATGTGGCGGAGGAACAAGAAAAAAGGTTCATGCTGGTCAATCAGCCGATCTAGTTCTGGGATCGCCACGTTGTTGAGATTTTGTGCTTTCGGGCTGCGTCCTTCCGCCCAACTACCCCAGCCTGGATAGTCTAGGTATTTGTCAAAACCGCGTGAGCTCGGGTTTCCGCCGAAGCCAACGCAGGTGGTGTTATAGCCTGCGTCGCGGAGTATCTCCGCCAGCGTTTTCACTTCCGGTCTGAGTGGTCCTTTATGTAGCAGCGCTACGACCTGCGTACTGAAGCAATCCATACCGGTGAGCATTGACGCATAGGCACTTGTCGTCGGAATATGTGGACTGTAAGTTCGCTCAAAGAGCGTTCCACTTTGGGCGCATCGGTCGATGTGCGGTGTAGTAAAGCGCTGATAGCCGTAACAGCTCATGTGATCGGCTCGCAAGGAGTCAACCCCCATGAGTATGATGTTGGGTTGTTGTTTCACGGGAATGTGAGGCGTGCTAATATGCCACTCCTCCTTTCGTTATTGATTTTGTTCGGGATTGTCGTTTTGTTCAATGACGGCGAATTCGCTCGGACTGAAATCGTGAAGGGATGCCTCTGTTTGCTCCCCACATTTTTTCTTGGCCCACTTTCTGATAAACCCAAGTTCTAGTAGTTGTATTCGATAGTACGTACAAACTCATCCTCCCAGTTTAACTTAATCTCCATGTAACCTTCAGGGAGCAGGTCAAGCATTCGATCCGCCCATTCAATAATACAGACGCCGTCTCCCTCCAAATATTCTTCTAAGCCGAGATCTATAATCTCTTCCCGGCGGTGAAGCCGATAGAGATCTATATGGTAAATTGGGATTTTGCCTGTATATTGGTTTATCAGGGTGTAAGAAGGGCTGTTGACAATCTGATTGGGATCGATTTTCGCCCCGCGTGCAATGCCCTGCGTCAGGCAAGTTTTTCCCGCCCCGAGATCGCCGATGAGGGCAACAATGTCACCGGGTTTGAGGATTTGCCCGACATGCTCCCCGATTGCTTGCGTTTCTTCCGGACTATGCGTGCGAAAAGTTTGAGCCATTTTAGAAGAACAATAGAATTGATTCAGAATTTGAAATATCTGGAAATTATCGAAATGTGCATGAATATTATTTCGTTAAGTACTTCTGATAGCCAATCTCCGATAACCGCGCGGCTTTTTGTGCCACCCCCTCGCTGAGTTTGGCTTTGTAGTCTTCAAGTTTAACGTCGAGTTCCGAGAATTTCAGTGCGAGAATTTGGACAGCGAGAATGCCCGCGTTTCGCGCCCCGCTGGATCCAATCGCCACTGTTGCCACAGGAATGCCTGGCGGCATCTGCACTGTTGCATAGAGTGCATCGACCCCGTTAAGTGGTCCTCCATCAACCGGAACCCCAATGACAGGAAGTGTTGTGTGGGCAGCAATCACGCCAGCAAGATGGGCGGCGCGACCGGCGCCTGCGATAATCACATGATTTCCCCGATTTCGGGCATTTGTGGCATAGTCTATCGTTCGTTCCGGCGATCTGTGGGCTGACGAAATTGTTATCTCATACGGAACTTCAAACGCCTCTAGAATCTTGGCAGCTTCAGCCATGCACTCAAGATCCGAATCACTTCCCATAACAATGCTGACCAATGTACTTTTTGATGATATAGTCTTTGGTGCCATGCAGTTCCCTTTCATTTCTTAATTTTGGCAATTTCATTCACAATTACGGCTTTCAGTTTTTTGTACATGTCTTCACCGAAGTTCGCTTTGATGTGAAATGCTATGTTACCATCGGGATTCACTATATAGAGGTTCGGCTTCTCTTTTTGCGTCCGGTAAGTTACATGGGTTTCGCCTTTCCAATCGAGTAACAGCGTTACTGGAGGTTTGTTTTTCTTGAGTTGTCTCTTAATGAGCCCTTTGGGAACGAACCGAGGAACGCTCCGCATATCAGCGATGATGTATGCTACGATTCGATTGTTCCCTTGATAATCCTTATGAAAGGCATGTGCCCATTTATCATCTTCTTTCTGTATCTTACGATTTCCCATGATTAGAACGACAACCTTGCCACGCAACTTCTTGAGCGAATGCGTTTGATCGGTGGCGTCTTGCAGCACAAAATCCGGTGCTTTATCGCCAACCTGGAGTGGCTTGTTAGCTTCCTCTTGGTTTGCCGCAGTGGAAACGCAAGCGACAAAGCCGATAACTAATAACTCGACTAGCTTTCCCATCATGAGGTTCTCCTTCCCGATTTGTTGATGTAGCTCGTTTATTTCTGGAGGAACAAATCTGGCCACATCCGTTCAAGCACTCTAAAATTCACGGAAGTGATGAGGCGAACCGGACCAAATTTCGTTTTAGTAAAGATTTCACCATTGGGCAATTGGGCATCATAAGCAAATGATTGGTCGTGCATGGCATTGATAGCAGCTTTGAACGCTGCGAGTCCTCGTTCATAAGGCATCAGATCGACTTCTGCGTCGTGCTGCTTGGACATAATCTGACGACACGCCTCTTCGCCCGCCCCAACGCCGACAGTGATGATTCTATCTACAAGCTCATGCAACTGAACACCACGGACTGCACCGACTGCGAGTGTGCTGTCCACTGCAATAATCGCTTGGATGTTCCCCGCATAGTTCTTCAGCATCCGATTGGTATAGTCGAATGCTGCCTCCACAGTGAGCGCCGATGGGCGCGCAAACACATGAATTGCGTCAGGGTATTGGTCTAAAACGCGGTAAACACCTATCGCAATGTTCCGCAGGGACTCATTTCCAGCAGATCCCTCCAGAAGTAGAACATTTCCCTTATTTCCAATCTTCGCGACCGCGTATCGAGCAGCTTCTTCTCCGAGCATCACCTCGTCAACGGTGATATGACCTCGCACCGGCATACTCACTAACATCTGATCCAGGGAAATAACAGGAACACGCCAGCGACGCGCCTCCATCAAAATCGGATAGGCGGCACTTCCATCGACGGGCTTCAAGATCAGTGCCCGAACCCCAGCTTCAAACATCTCTTGGACTTGACGCCTTTCCAATACAACGTTATCCTGTTGCGGTCCCTCATGCCGCACTTCATTCCACAAAATTTCGACCTCGTGTTCCTGTTCATGCTCAATCATCGCTTGTTTCATGAGTAGATAAACCGGTGCTGTCGTCTCCGGCACGCTGACACCGATTTTGACTAACGGGTTGTTATCATCACAGCCGATGAAGGGTGCCGTCAAGAAAGACAGAAGCAACAGGATTGTAACGATTTCCGACGCCGCTACTGTTATCAGAGGCTTGTTTTGTATCATGTTCACACTGAGAGAGACTGTCGAAGTCTAGTAAAGCACGATGAAAATCTTTCTCCCGGGTTCCTTACCTCCCTTTATCCTCCCCGCAAGCGGGAGTTAGAACAGGTCAATCCCCGCCAACGTGTTACTTTGATTATTGAGATTAGCTTTCGCTTAATCAAGGCAAAATGGCTGAAGCGGCATTGATGGACGACCCGTCATAATCAGCTCACAGATTAATTTGCCTGTAATCGGCGAGAGGAGGATGCCATTTTTGTAATGCCCCGATGCGACAATCACATTATCGAATCCGGGAAGTCTCCCAAGAATAGGAACCCTTTTTGTATAGGGGCGCAATCCAGACCATGCCTCAACGAGCGATTTCTCAGCGAGCGCTGGCATCAATTTAGTACCGGCTTGAACCATCCCCTGTATGCCTCCCAACGTTGTTCGGTTGTCGTAGCCGACAAATTCAACTGTGGCGCCAATCAAGATTTTCCCGTCAGATCGAGGGACGAGATAAACGCCAAATCCGTCAATGATATGCCGAAGGAGCGGCGGCATTGCTTCAGTCAACACAATCTGCCCGCGTACAGGCTCGATGGCCAGAGAGTAGCCGAGGAGACCGGCGACTGTGCCTGACCAACACCCCGCGGCGATCACGATGGACTCTCCGTAGTACGCTTCGCCATTAACCTCAACCCCAATGACGTGTTCCGCCTTTCGCAAAAAAGCGGTGACTGGATTGCCGAACAAAAACCGCGTCCCGAGCCGTGCCGCCCCCTTCGCGAGTGCTTTGGAAAGCTTGGTGCTTCTGACCTGAGCATCGTGGGGAAAGCGAACACCGCCAGCCACCGTTCTTGAAATGGCGGGTTCTAACTCCCACACCTGCGCGACAGTCAGCACTTCCGCAGAAAACCCACGCTCGACACGTCGTTCTGCCAGACTTATCAATCTCTTTTTTTCTGCGTCAGTGGAAAATACAGCAATTGAGCCGGATTGGATAAACTCAATGTCAATCTGGGTCTGGGCTTTTAACTCCTCCGCCAGCGACGGATAAAGCGCAAGACTTGCACGACACAACTCCGCATACGGTTCTCGGGTTGAGGCATGGGAAGCCAAGATGCCTGCACCCGCCTGTGATGCTTCTTGCCCAACTCCCGCTGCTTTCTCAATGATGAGAGACTTTACTTGCGCTTTGGCGAGGTTGTAGGCAATTGCACAGCCGATGACACCGCCACCAATAATAATAACATCCGCTTGGCTGGTACTCAAGGTCTGTTTCCTTCGGAAATTCAGTTTCTGTCTTGTATCTGTTGCGCGAGAAGAGCGAATTTGTTCGCAATATTGGGATTTTGATATATAATATCAACCATCATTAACACTTATACAAAACGGCGCAAATCAGGAAAGGTTGAAGATTTAGTGTTGGCTTTGAATATTAACTGGCGACATATTCGATTTTCGATTCTGAACCAAGAGGAGTTATCCAATGAAAGCTGCTGATTTGTTTATACAGTGTCTCGAAGCCGAGGGCGTGAAGTATATCTTCGGTGTACCGGGTGAAGAAAATGCCGAGTTTATGATGTCCCTTGAGAATTCATCCATTGAGTTTGTCCTCACTCGGCACGAACAAGCCGCCGCCTTTATGGCGGATGTGCATGGAAGACTGACCGGACAGGCGGCTGTCTGTCTAGGCACGCTGGGACCGGGCGCTTCAAATCTTATAACGGGAGTGGCTGACGCCAACATGGATCGCGCACCGCTTGTTGTTATCACAGGGCAGGCTGACAGCCGAAGGCAGCATAAAGAGAGCCATCAAAACATGGACGTGGTCGGCATGTTCAAGCCTGTCACCAAGTGGGCAATGCCGATTATTCACCCAGGGAACATACCAGAAGTTGTCCGCAAAGCATTCAAGTTAGCGATGACCGAAAAACCCGGAGCGTGCCATATTGAACTTGCCGAAGACATCGCGAAGTTACCCGTCGAAAACAGACCCATCCCCAGCCAGCGCATGCGTCGCCCGGTGCCAGATGACAAGATTGTCAATCAGGCGATGGCTTTAATTCGCAGTGCAAAAAATCCAGTAATCCTAGCAGGTAACGGAACCATTCGCAAACGAGCGAGTACGCAACTGCGCCAGTTCGCGGACGCCACTGGCATTGGCGTGATTAGTACATTCATGGGCAAGGGATGCATATCTCGCCACGCACCGAATTACCTCTTTACAATCGGGTTGCAAGCCAAGGATGTCATCGCTTTAGCCATTGATGCCGCGGACCTCGTCATCACACTAGGGTATGACTTGGTGGAATATCACCCTCGGCTTTGGAACCCGAAGGCAGATAAACGAATCGTTCATATCGACTTTCTTCCCGCCGAAGTCGACGAAAATTATCGTATAGATGTAGAGGTTGTTGGCGACCTTGGGCACACCCTTTGGATGCTCAACGAGCGCATCAAAGCGGAACCGATCCACTACGATGTAAACGAATACAAACCGATTCGAGATGCCATGCTAACTGACCTTGCTGAACACAAAGACGATGACACAGAAGGTAGCATCCGACCGCAGAAAGTGCTCTGGGATGTGCAGCAGGTGCTGGGGCCCACAGATATACTTCTAAGCGATGTCGGGGCGCACAAGATGTGGATTGCCCGGTACTATCACTGTGACGAGCCAAATACCTGCTTAATCTCCAACGGCTTCTGCACGATGGGGTTTGCTCTACCTGGAGCCATAGCCGCTAAGCTGGTCCAGCCGAACAAGCGCGTGCTTGCAATTTGCGGCGATGGCGGCTTTCTCATGAATGTACAAGACCTAGAAACCGCTAGGCGGATTGGAACGAATATCGTCGTGATGATCTGGGAAGACCACGGATATGGCTTGATTGAATGGAAACAGCGGGACGAATTCGGGCATCATACAGATCTGTCGTTTGGCAATCCCAACTTCGTTAAGTTAGCAGAGGCTTTCGACTGGAAAGGAATCCAAGTTGAGAACGCTCGCGACCTTGTGCCGGCTTTAGAGGAAGCTTTTGCTGCAGATCGACCCTGTCTTGTCGTTGTTCCGATAGACTATCGTGAAAACGCCCTACTTACGGAACGTTTGGGCAATATCGCCCATGCGATTTGAGCGGCTTTTTGCTTAACCTATTTCAACACCCTCAAAGATTCTGTTGGATTCTAGCGTACCTGATACTGATTATACACTAGATATGTCGAAAATGTACAGGACATAATTTGGAGAAGGGGGGCTTTGAAGCAATACATGCGAGACGGAATTAAGTGAAAACGTATAGCGCGCAAACGAGCCTCGCCCAAAATAAACCGAATTATTTTACCTTGACAGTCCACCTACCTGACAGTATACTACGCATAAGATCTCCAATTTGATTGTAAAGAAAGGGAAGAATTATGAGAGCTTGGAAACAGCATATCATGGTTTTGCTCATGCTTACTGTAGTGAGCGGTAGCTATGCCCATATTGTCGATCCGGACACTGGATTTCCTTTTCAATATAGAGCCAATTTAGCGGAGATCGCCCCCGTAGTCGATGGATTCCTCGACGACCCAGCCTGGGAAGCAGCAGAATTAGGTAACATGGAGTGGGACACGATAGAAAATAAACACTGGGAGCAGAATTCAGATGACTTCATGGGAACCTTTGTTGCTGTGTGGCGTAATAGTTTCCTTTACATTGCAATCAAGTTGACTGACGATCAAGTCGAAACTCATGAAGAAAAGCTCTCTCGCCAGGATCATCTAGAAATCTATCTTGATATAGATCATACAGGATACAAAAACACCCTTTATCATCACATTCTCCGTGCTGGTGAGCATAACCCTGACCCTAACTCACCCATCATAATGGTAGCCTGGAGCAACGATGGGCAATCTTGCGAACTGAGCGTTAACTTGAGGCAGTCGCCCAATAAAGATGACGCTATCGGGTTTGGCATCTATTATAACGATGTAGATGGCGGGCGTCTGCACCATAAAATTGGCTGGGCGCTCACTGCGTCTACTGAAGAAAACGCGCTCGCGGATTTGATATTCACCGCAAAGCTAAAGCTAAATACCAACCTGAAAGCCATGCAGTGGGGCAGCATCAAAAGTCTTTACTGAACCTAAGCATCAAATCATTTGTTCACGATATCTCGTTTGACCTCGGAGGAACCGTGTTTCTTGTTGGCAAAACGTTAGAACTAATCGGCATGGCGTTTCTCGGGGCAGGTTTGTATATTGGATGTATCAATCCACATGGACTAAGCGAAGGCAAAGCGATGGGCGCTGAGATGGGTTCATTGGCTGTAGGCATTCTCATTTTCTTTCTGGGGAGGACGCTAGAAAAACATCGATCGTAGCGGCAAATTTGCCTGAGTGAATTCCGATTCTTTAATGCGTTAATTCGCTCGTCAGGTCTCGCCAAAAACCGGTGTTTGATCGTTCGCATTACCTCAATACCATTTGTTAGGTGGGGCGGTATATACGTCGTGCCCCAACAAGTTGGCGCGTCCTTGTGTTAGTGAGGTGCTATGGACCTCACTCAAGTATTCGTAAGTAATGATAAGCACAAGCGCTAGGAGGAATTAAGTTCACTACACGCCAACGGCAAACAGAATGTCCGGGGCATATTTCAGAATGGAAATGACTAGCAGATGCATGAGAAACCTTGATTGTGGAGTCGCTTCGGTAGGTCTATGAAGTCTTACGATGCGCACTGTCCTCTCGTCGCGAATACTTCAGAAATTCCATTTCCTGTAATCGAGGGGCAGCTTCTTGTAACTGCGAGCGAATCTCGTTCAAATCCTCAGAAATCTGACTTAAATCCGATTTTACCCGTTGATAGGTCATTTGCGCGCTGTACCGATGGTATCCCATTATTTTGAGTGAACGAGATGTTGTCAACCAGACAATCACAAGAACCGTGACCGTTATGCTGCCCAAAGCAATCGCTACCATCACTGTAATAATCACTGAAAATTTGATGATGAAAAAGAGCATCAGCCCTAGAAAAAGCAGTAGAAGCAACAGTGCCATGCAACATCCCTCCCTTACTCTTCAATGCCTTTTGCGATTTGGATGAGTGTTTTCACCTCTTTTTGCAGAAACTGAACCTCTTGCTGAATTTGCGCTACTTGCTCATGCAGTTGCTTTATCTCGCGTTCGGACGCGCCCTTTGTAAAGCCGCGTTTCTTTGTAGAGTAGGACGTGCCCATCCAGACACATCCAAGCGTTATAGCCATAATACTTCCAAACACAATTGCTACAATCAGCATAACCTCTGTCATCTAGATCTCCTCTCATTTTTGGTTATTTTGTTATGCCATCAGACGCCTGCTATCGTAGTGGTGCGCCCTTTTTTTAGAGCTCTTGAAACCCAAAAAGGATGGCAAAAAACTGGTTGTGCATTAAGGAGGGAAATTAACGGGACTTCCTATAGCAAAACCAATATTTATTTATACACTGCGGTAGGTTCGGTTTCCTTACCGAACCGGTATTTATCTCGTCCGAAGGTGCGGTTGGAAACCGCACCTACCGAAACATGTGTAAATTTGAATGGAATTGACTATAAGAAACCGCGCCCACAAACCAATGAGAAAACATGAAATTTTTGGTTGCAATGGCTATAACATCTTGTGCTTCGTATAGTTCACAGACCAGTTGCTCCAAAATACAGCTTGCATCTAACTAGCTGCTTTTTGAGTTAGATGTCGGCTTCAAGCATATTTCAAGTGCTCCAACTTGACATTGCCCCGATTCCTGACGAAGAATTTTAAAATGCCGAGGCATTTCCTTGACAGGTGACAGAAGATGAAGGTTTCATACTGACCTTCGATTTTGGTATCGCAGTCATGGCAATGCAAGCCTGTGATTGTCAATTCGCCGCCGCATGTTGGGCATTTTTCCAATATCTTTCGCAAGGTCAACTTCTTCCTAGAAGTTGATGAAATGTTTGAATCTATTGGTTGCTGTGATGCGAATAGAATATACCATAGTTATAAATGTATGTCAAGACATAATACAATAATTCATACAATTTCGCCAATACCTATAAAATATCATATAATATAGACAAACATTAAAAAAGAGCCATGAATCTTTTTTGATGACTCATGGCTCAATGAAAGTAATCTTTTAAGAATGTTTTTGAGCCGGTAAGCTCTCTATTCGGGCGGCACATATTCAAATCGGTGGTTGAGTTGAATCCATGAAGTCATAGAATCCACCCGTCTGGCGCGGCGCAGGTCTGTGAATACAAACGGTTTATGCCGCGCATACGTTTTGTGTCCCGTTCCATTATTCCAATTGCAATCCGTCTTAAACAGCAGGTCAAGCTGCTGTTTTTTTATTTTTCTGCCGTCTCCGATTGAGGGTCTTACGAATATATTCGGCGGCGTCGGGTGTCTTACAATTGGTCTCCCCGTGATCGACATTTACCTTCCCGATGTTAGCAGCAACGGCAAGCGCCTGTTTCTCCAAATTGCTGTTGCGAATTCCGATGGCAATGAGCGCTGAATTCATGGCGTCCCTCACCATGTTGTTCCGCGTGTGAATCTCTTGCCAGATGATTTGAAGATAGTTTTCAAAAAAATCGTCGGACAACCCTTCGTCCTTCATGGCAAGGTGAGCAAGAAGCTGCCAGCCTGCACGCCCAATCCATTCGCCCTCTGTGTTGCTCCACTGCTCCATTTTGGCGCGGGCAAAGGACGTTTTGCTGACGAGGTCTACAAATTCACCGGCTACCATTCCACTGTTCAAGTCATTCGCCCAAGCTTCCAGCAGAGCCTCATTCGTCAACTTTGGGTCGGCGATCATGGAGGCGATGAGCCGAGCTTCGAGCTGGCCCGTTTCCCAGAGCTTTAGCGCCAACGCATGGTCGACTTTAATCCGTTTGTGCATCTTTCTCAAATTGGCAAAACTGACGCCGTAGACCGTCTCATCGGCACCGTGGCGTTTATAGATTTTTCGGTTCTGCGCTGTGCCGAGCGCCTCCAGTTCTTCAAGTATTTCCTTCTCAGTCATTTAAGTCGTGTCTCCTTTCATTGTAAGCCGGTTAAGTGGTTATGAGTTGTACTCTGTTCTACTGAAACACCGCGAAGAATGTCTGAAATCCTGTGACAAGGAGATACTTATCTTCGTCTTCGCACACGATAACAAAAGGTGAAGCGAATTGACCCGTTGCTACTGAAAGTCGGTGGACATCGGTTTTCTCACAGACGTGAGAGAACGCATGTCCAGGGTCTCATGAAGATGTCACCAGCTTCGTTGAGATTTTGAGGCGACGCCGTACAAACTGTGACACAGTATCGATGCCCATATTGAGTATCGCTGTGATGAGAATCAGCAAAACTACCTTATCAATCTGGTCATCAGAAATTGCGCTCTCGATGTAGAATCCCAGCGTGTAGATGCCAAGTATGCCGAGGATGGCGGACTCCCGCATCATCACCTCCCAACGGTAAAACAGGAACGCGAGAAACTGTCCGTATACGCGTGGCAAGATTTCGTACAGATACCGGTCTAACCGTCTCTGGGGAGCATCTACCTGTAGCGAGACCAGATCAGCGTTGTTGCTGGCCAGGAACCCAAGGATTGCTCCGTTATGCAGAAGAATCGCCCAAACAGCTGGGAGCATAGACGGTCCCCAGAGTTGTACAAGGATATACGCTAGGATGTACTCCGGTGTGGTGCGGATGACGATCAGTCCGTAGTGCGAGATTCGCTTGAAGATTTTCCCTGAGAAGTGTCGGCACGCGAAGGGAAAACTGAGCAGTGCAAATACGCCCGTTCCTACCAGCACAATCTGGGTCAACACCACGGTATTCCCTATCCCCTCCCAAGCCTCTTGGACAAAAATCTCGTGTGCCCAGCTCGGGATTGACTCCCACGCAAACGAGACCGCGTGCGTGCCGTCGTGGAATCCATCCCGACGCATGGGCCACGGGAGGATGTCGTAGGTGAAAAATCGAACAATGTTCTCCCACAACACAGTGATTGTCTTTGACAACAACACGAACGACGCTGCAACGTAAAGTAGAACAAGGCGTGGCTTGAGCCAGTATTTGAGGGAGGCAATCAAGATATAGAAGGCATAGAGCAGTGCCCAAGCCTCCGAATACAAGCCCTCGCGAAAAGCGGTCTCAAGGTGGAACCCGAGCGTCGGCAGTCCGATGAATCCGAGAATGGCGCTGGAGCGCAGGGCGCATTCGAAACGGTAGCCGGTGTAGTGTTTGGTGTCGGCATAGATGACCGGCAGGACGCCGTAGACAAAGCGGCTCAACCCGCCGGACGCGTTAGGAACCCCTTCCAGCGGACCCCGATCCGATTCTTGGATAATCTCTGCATATACCTTGGCAAAGATGCCTGCATACGGAATCGCGATGGCAAGCACACCGCAGGTTGAATTGAGTCCAACGATAGGCAAGAAGATAAACGCCCAGAAAATCTCGTGAATGGCGCGGATAAAGGCGCAGAACAATCTGACGGGCCTGAGACGGAAAACGAACGCCAGCCCGATACCGAGCACAACACCGAGAAAAGTACCGCAGACGGCAAAGATCGCCGTGTTGAGCAGTGCGGATTTAAAACCCCAGAGGGCAGGAACATCCGGGGTGATTGCCCCCCAAGCCAGCCGGCTCAGTTCCGTCCAAGGATTAAGTGTAGAGATTTCGAGATCCGCCAGTAGCAGAGCAATCAGTGCAATCGCGACGAAAACGAGGCTGGTTCTCAACATGGAGATAGTATACCCGTTAAGACGTACGGAATTCAAAGGGTTTTCTCATTCCGATACAGCTCCGTAAGCATCATCTGAGTCACTTCCCCGGCTGGCAGATCGAATTGAACCTTTCCTTCGCGAAGCCCAACCATTCGCTGCGCGAACTTTAGAGCGAATTCCACCGCGTGCAGCGACACCACAACGGTTTCCGCATTCTGCATGATGAGCTCCATCACCGTGCCTGCTTGATGAGGGTCTACGGAGGATACCGGTTCATCTGCCAATAGGATATCCTCTCCACGGTAAATCGCGCGTGCAACGGCGACCCGCTGCTGCTGTCCTCCAGACAGCGCGCCAGCCTTGTCAAAGGTTTTCTCCTCCATCCCCAATGAGCGCAGGATAGGAACAATTTCCTGCAGATCCTTCCTCTGCGGTTTTATCAGGTTCAGGAGGTTATAGGCTGTTGAATATCGATCGAGCCGCCCAATATAGATGTTGTGGAATGCGGAGAGTTGCGGCACAAGCGAATAGTGCTGATGCACGAATGAAGGCTGACCCGCAACGCTTTCGTAGAGTGTGCGCAGTAAAGTGGTTTTGCCGGCGCCGCTCGGACCAACAAGCGCAACCTTTTCGCCCTTGTCGATTTGCAGCGTGATATTTTTCAACGCCACGGTGTCTTGGTAGGCTACACTTTCTGCAACCAAACTAAACAGCGGTATACCGGCGGATGATTTCATGTGTTAGGAATTGAAAATGAAAGCTGAAGAATTACCCCTCATCACAACGGTTCTATCGTAGAGACATCAGGGCATGAAGATATTGTATCGTTCGACGAATTCATCATAGGTTGTAAGTGCTTCTTTCGTGCCACAATCAAGTCTTTTGATTTGACAAGGTAACCAGCCCAACTTGCCGAAGAGTCGTTTTGTATAAGATGTCCACGAAAGCGCGAAGGCGGTTTTTTCAGGGCACAGCAGCCCCTGCGCAAGGAGTTCGACCAACTGTTTGGCGGGTTGGGTATTTTGGAAATCCCGTCGTATCGTCGCTTCAAGGACATCTATTTCGTGGTTGATTGGTATGACACAAGCATATCCCCACACTTGACAGTCGGAAGTGCCAATGACACAACGCCCCTGCTCATAATAGTCGCGGATTGTATCCGATGTCTGTACGCGCCCGTATTTCTTCTCACCGCGAATCAAGGCTGAGATGTGGTTGAAAAAGGTATCCAACGCCTCTTGAGAAAAAAGAGACGCTCGATTGGTGAAGATGAGCGTGCCCTGTTTCGCGTTCTCCGCTTCGTGAGATTCATCTTCTTGAGGCGCGTTCTCACTCGTTGCCTCAAGCGGTGCGCTAAGTTTCGGGGCATCGGGTTCAAGCCTATCGCCAAAGAGTTTTCGTTCCCGATTGAAGAAGTTCATTACGCCAACCCGTATTGAACCAAACAATGTCCTAAAATCGTGAGAAATCACGATGAAACTGTAATTCAGTGTCGGAGGTGTTCATCAAACTCATATCGGGCTGAAAAAGAAGTGCTTATTGTGTTATCGGTTCTCACAGATTCCACCGCCGCGCCATCTCACGTGGATGACCGTCACACAGCCATGCGATGACCGGTTAAGTTAGCGGGGGAGTGAGACTTCATTCGGAACATTAATTTCGCCGGCGATGATTTTTGCTTTCAATAATTCAACAGTCTGTAAAATCTCATCCGAAAGCAAGGCTTGGTTGTGTTCATCAACGGCATAGCTGACTCCGCCATCCTCAAGCCCGAGGTATCGGACCCCTGCCATAAAATTGCCGTCAGCGGTTTCGCTGATGACTCTCTCTACAGAAGCCGAAAGCTCTTTGACCATGCTCGTCAGGACGATTCCCGGGGCGAGATAATTGCCGTTGGAGTCAACCCAAATGATAAATTTTCCCTGCTCTTGGGCAGCTTCGAGTACTCCCTGACCGGATCCGCCAGCAGCGACGTAAATGACATCAACTCCGCTCTCATATTGCGATAACGCTATCTCTTTCGCTCTGTCCGGCTGGTTGAAACCGGCTTCATTTTCGCTGATGTACTCTATGGGAACCTCTGCATCCGGATTGATAGCACGAATACCTGCGACGTAACCGGCTTCAAATTCGTGTAATAACGGAACATCTGCGCCGCCAATATATCCAATTTTACCGCTTTCCGTCTTCAAAGCCGCAATCGCCCCGACCAGAAATGAGCCTTCGTTTGCCTTATAGTTGATGGAGGCTACGTTTGAGACATCAAGGACAACATCAAAAATTGCAAATTTGACATCGAGAAATTCGGGTGCCACGCGAGCAAGCGGCGCTCCCATTTGGTAACCCGCCGCTAAAACGAGGTCTGAATTCTGCGCGGCTTCTCTTAACAACATTTCTGTTGCTGCCGGATCGCTTTCCATTCCGTCTAGCTCGGTCAAGCTAATCCCGAGTTCTGCCTCTGCAGTTTTAACCCCAATATGGAAACTATCACAGTATGATGAATCCCCAACACAGTCGCTTGGATATACCATAGTAACGTGAATCGATCCAGGATCCATCCCGCTTGATGGTTCTGAAATGATAATTTCCTGAACTAAGTCACAACCACAGATTAAAAGTAGTCCTAATGCCCAAAAGGGGTATATTCTCAAAATGCGGCTAATTTGTTTCATACTTCTCCTCTTCGACAACAGATTGATATGTGTAACACGTTACAATCGGTACGGCGTGACTTTTCACACCGCACAAGATAATCTGAGATGAAATCCAACGCTTCGAGGCGAAACCAGTCGAAAACAGCGGTTCCCCATCTACTTGAAATCTTATCACAAGTCCCAGATTATTTCAAGGCTCGCGCCAAACACCATCCCCCTCTTCACAGTTCACCAAAGTCGTTCATATGGATGTCTCGAATCTCGCTTTAGGAGTTTGAAATTTTCATCTGCCAGTTCTTGAATATGTTGCTGAAGTTTTCGATAACACTCCCAATATCAAGGGTCTGCGAAGTGATTCATAATTGTTCGCACTTCCCTGCCCGAAAATTTGCAATTGCACGGTTTGCAAGTCGATCTAACTTTCCTGATTTTGCATCTTCTTCAAACCGCCCATCCCAAACTTCGGCATCGAATTCATCAAACCATGCCCTGAAACGGGCAAGTTCCTCTGCCGAGAGTTGGGAAACGTCTGATTGAAGCTCTTGTACAGCTTGCATATAGAAAAACCATTTACTGATAGCAGGAACCTCTCTATAGATCTGTCAAAGCAGACTACAACTGAATCTAAGTTGTCTTCCTTCTTTACTGTTAGCCAAACTAGACCATAAATCTATCCATAAGGCATACTCTATCTAGATTAAATCTCATAAGCGGCGTTATCTACCGGTCTTCAACCGTGCCCAAGCCGTCGTGAGTTTGTCTGAAGGTTTTACAGCAACCTCCACGGCAAATTCTACTAGTCCATTATTCATAATGTTGGCGATATCGGCTTCACTCAGAACGAACTCGAAGAACGCGACTTCGTCCATGAGCCCGAAAAGATTAAAATTCAGTCTGCCCGACATCATCCAGCTTGTAGCCTCAGGCAGTTTTGGACTTGCATCTGTCTTCTGCGAGACTACCTTCCCGTTTCTGTAAACCTTGTAATTTTCACTTTCTCTTACGACCGCAAGATGGGACCATTCCTTTGGGGGAAGCTCTATCTCTTGGCTGAGAAGGTGAATCGCCGCCCGATCCGCTTCCCTGTAATCGAACCCAAACGTTTCGCCAGGACCTGAATAGAAATTAAATCTATCTGTATCGGCGGCATTACCTCTTGTCCAGAAAATGGATCTATGGTCGACATCAAAAGGTTGGAGCCAGAATATTAATGAAACATCCTTGTCACGGTGGAGAACAAATGCCTGATTCGGATCGCCATTCTCGAACAGAACAAGCGTGTCCTGTCCATTAAACTCCAACGCATCTCCGAACTGGCCTTTAACGTATTTATAGCCACCCTGGATTTCTCCATTGATGCCGTTACCGGAAACGTCTTCAACCTTATTTCCTTTAGCTTCATCCAAAAGCCAAGCGCCAGCGGATTCAACCTTTGCATCGCTTTCCACAGTCAGTATAAATCCGAAAACCACGAGACCGAATACCATGGATAAAAACGTCAATGTAACTTTCATTTCGATTACCTCCTTCTTATAGCGGGTGAAATGAAGTGACTCTTTTTTTTGTGAGTGGATTCCATGTGCGGTAGGTGTGAGAAAGGGACAACAGTTGGCAGGCGTGACAATTCACGCCGCACAAGATAATCTGAGATGAAATCCAACGCTTCGAAGCCAAACCAGACGAAAACAGCGGCTCCTCATCTACTTGAAATCTTAACACAAGTCTCAGTTTATTTCAAGATTCACCACATACACTATCCGATACTCCACCAATTTGGCACTCTCTACTGTGGCACCGATGTCAATCCTATTTCTTCCAATGCACGCTCTATCTCCGGCGTAAACACCTCTTTTAATTTTAACAAATTTTCAATGTGCCATTCTCTGATTTCTTCTAATTCACTATCAGACGACCCAATGCCACCATCACGATAAACAGAAATTGTTGCGTGTTTCCTCTCGTCAAGGCATTCCCATTCAAGTTGCCCCCCAAATTTGGATGTGATTTCCGCTTTCCGACTTCCTAAAGCATCAAAAAGGAGGTTCTTGTCTTCCCCTTCGATGTATATGCTTGCGGATGCCTTGGACACCTTACCAACCTTTGGAAAGGCAACTCGGTAACTGATCTTTGGAATGCCTGGATTGCTAATGCGGGACGGAAAGGAGTATCGATTCTTCGATCTACCAGCGTGACCGCCGGTTAATATGCCTTTTGCCTCTAAATAACAAATGAGCCCTTGAAAATATGATTGATACCCCTCATCTTTAGATGATACCACGACGGATTCGATTGCCAACGTAGGGTAATGGAATTGAAAATATGATTGATACTTCTCATCTTTAGGTGATATGTTCGTTGAAATTTGCTGCCGTTTAGACTTCTGCCATTCATTTGGAAATACGATTGGTTTGAAGTTAACCGCAGGTTTTGAATCGTCGATTTTCAGAATTTCCACCTCGACACCAAAAAAGTGTGTCTCTGTATTCGTTCTTTCATTTAGCCATTCCAATGCTTGACGGTGTTCATCCCGAATCTCCTCAAAAATCCAAATGACGATTGAAGCATCGAATCCAGCAGCATAGGTGGGGAGTTTGCCGAGATGGTCGTGATCGGTTTGGGATAGTTGGTTCTCAATGACGACCGTTCGCGAACTATTCAAGTCTTTGGCGAGCAAATCGGCAGAGAATCCGCCAACCGATGCTTCTCTGCCGGTGAGTTCAAGCTCTAGTCCGAGTGCAACTCCCAACGCTTCTATATTTTCTGCCAGCCACGGCGTGAAGTCGTGTGCCTCATGCGACCATATTCCACGCAGTGGCACTTTTTTCAATTCGCCAAATTCGTTCATTTTGTTTGGTCTCCCATCATTTATACTAGCTTTCGAAGCTATCAAATTTTGCATGCGGACCAATACCGTCCGAATTTCTTCAAATGCAAGGATAAATGTGTCGAGTCTCGCTTTAGGCGTCTGAAATTTTCATCTACCAGTTCTTGAATATTTTGCGGGAGTTTTCGATAACACTCCCAAAATGAAAGGTCTGCGAAGTGATTCATAATTGTTTGCGCTTCCCTGCCCGAAAATCTGCAATTGCACGGTTTGCAAGTCGATCTACCTTTCCTGATTCCACATCCTTTTCAAACTGCCCATCCCAAACTTCGGCATCGTATTCATCAAACCATGCCTTGAAACGGGCAAGTTCCTCTGCCGAAAGTTGGGAAACGGCTGATTGAAGTTCTTGCACAGCTTGCATGACGAAATTCCTCCTTTTCACTATAATCCCTTTAATCTGATGTCTCCACCGACGTGTATTGCCACCCGTTGTTGCAAAGCAACGTTGATGCAGGTTTTACGCATTTTTCGGAGGCAATTTGAAGTGTCAACGGTAATTTAGACTAGAAATAAGCAAAATTAAGACAAGTATTGTTTCTCAAATTCAACCGGCGTCAAATAACCTAACGGCGAATGAGGTCATTTTGGGACATCAAATGCCACTGTGGTAATTGTAAGCTCTCGATTTGTGTCGTCACGGTGTGAAAAGATAAAACGGAAGGAGGTCTCAGATCGTTTGTCCAGCTCTCGTTTGCAGTTCGGATGGGCTTTTGTCGTTAATTTTATGGTCTCCAATACCTTAGTGAATTCCTTGTGCCGATTGAAAATTATTATGGCCACTTTGGTATCGCGCCAAGAACTATAACTCAAAAGTTGATCGATTGCATATATAAATTTTTTAGAGCCATCCCAATATTTACATTCAGCAATGAAAATATTCTTCCCTTGAGAGCGAATCAAAATGTCTGTTTTTCCTTCGTAATTGAATGTTTCGGCAGTTGCCTGCCCTTCGTAGTGTCCATTGAGTTGAACCACGAAATGCCATCGCAAAGTCTCTTCAGGCATTGCCGAGAAGGCTGAAGGGCTGTATTCCATTACTTGAGCCATGTTTTCAATGACTTCAAGGATGTGTTTGTAATTTACTTCATCAAGGGTTGGTTCCGGTTTGTACGGCATTGAACTTGCGAGGGGCAGTGTCGGATTAATCTTCCGACGGACTTCGGGTGCTTGATATGTTTTCGGTGAATCATTGCGTTCTCTTAGCGGGAACCCCAGAGACTCAACGAGGTTTTGGTTCGCCAAGAGTTTCTCGCGACGCTGCTCAATACATCGGCGTACGATCGAGTCAAGCTTATTGTCGAATATGTCCACCTTCCCACGAAGGCGTGTCAGGTGACTGTCGATTCTATCCACTGTATTATCAATTTCCCGGCGCACATCGTTAGCTACGAGATCCGCGCCGGTAATAAAGAAGGTAATAGTCATACCTTTGACGTTACCACGTGGTGGAGATGGATTGAGTTCATAGGCTGGTAGCCGAAACCTGAATACTTCGGCATCGCCTATGAATGCCACAGTGATTTCAATTTCGGTACCGGGGATGTAAAATGGTCGACTTCGATCGGAAATGGCGCGCATTGGGTCTCTACTGACGTCGATCTGTGTTTCGCGCTGGTCCACGTGAATCCTATCCTTATTGAGGATGGGGACATCAATTCGGTACTTTTCGACAAGATACCCACAAAGGTCATCCACAGATGTATTGAGTAACCGATTTCCGTCTATATCAGCTACCTCCTTCTCCAACTCTTTGTGCCGATGTGCCTCAACTGCGAACCAGTCAGTTTCCGAGAACAGACAATTGTTCTTGACCATAATTTTAGTATGCCAATCCTTTCTGCATCGCTCTCGAGTCGACAGAATTTTGTCTTGTAGAAGCAACTCTAGATGACGTATAAATCAACTGAGTATCAATGCTTCAGTTATTCGCTTTATTAATGACGGCTTGCGCCAATGCTGTTGCATCAACCTTAAAGGCATCGAATTCTTGGATATTTTTGTTTCTGATACCAATCTGATACTCAATTCCACCCCGATGTTGATGGCTGAGATAGTTATTTTGCTTCACTTCTTCGTTGGACATTACCCAATAGACGATTAAATCAACCCAAACACCAATAAAGGCGAAAACATCACAAATATCAAGTCTTAGCTGTTGATAATTCATCCAAAAAGGAGCTTCTGCGCCCCAGTTAAGTGCTTTAGACGCCATAGCACCACGCTTTTTGGTATGGATGGCTCGCGCGGCTTTGACTTCAACTCGAATTCCTTCAAGCCAGAGGTCATACTGCCCCTCGTATTGAGGATCAAGATTCTTGCCTGGTTTCTGGAACCTTCCATCAAGATCCATGAGGTGCTTTTCACCCCAAATTTGACCGAAAACCCTTGGAGCTAAACTGAAAAGGTCTAGATAACGGTTTGCAGATACATAATTGTCGCGGAGTGCTTCATATTCGTTGAATGAAATTACGTGGCGATCGACAAGAAAGGTGATTATATACTCGTACTCACTGAAGGGAAAAACGGATACAAGACTCTCCAACCGAACTCGCAGCAATTCTTGATTTCCGCGCTCCAAACCATCAATAAGACGCTCAAGGTAAGCGCGTAATTCTTCTTGGTTCATTTTCAAAGTCCGATTTAATTCCATTTATTTTCTAATTTAAAGGCGGCGCGGTTTTAAACCGCACCTACCAAGCGAAGGTATGCTTGCATAAACAGGTTTAGGCTAAAATGTCCTCAATGACGAGAGGTTGCGCCAATTCGTTGTTCGCAGCTTCCAATTTCTCACGGCTCGAAACGACACACACCGCAGCTTTATCTCCGTTTTCCTCCAAGAGTTGGAGCAATGCACGATTCACCCCAGCAGGGGTGGCACGTCGGAGTTGCGCATAGCGTTCCTCTCGCATCTCGCGTGTTTGCCCAACAAGATGTTGCCTCAGTGCGTCGCTTGAAGCTTGACTAGGACGGATCGGTTTCTCGCCGTCTTTCGCCGTAGCGATAATCGCTCGGTCTATGTCTATCTGTGTCCATTCCACCTGTTTAATATAGTCAACGGTTTGATCGAAGACATTGACCGTGCGTGCGACGTGTGGGTCACGATACGATGATTGAGACAGCAATGCATCATACGGACTGTAGGTGAACCTCGCACCGTAAGCATTACCTTTAAAACGGATCTCGCTCAGTATGTAATCGAGTCGGA
Source organism: Candidatus Poribacteria bacterium (assembly GCA_965198175.1). Taxonomy (GTDB): domain Bacteria; phylum Poribacteria; class WGA-4E; order WGA-4E; family PCPOR2b; genus JAPPKS01. The sequence goes on along the minus strand of OZ240245.1, from coordinate 1,922,834 downwards.
TGAGATGCGCACCGATTGTCAGCAGTGCTGAATCCGGATGCGAATAGTGTGGTGCCGGCATCACGTGTGCACAGTGCGCAATCTGAATGGGACCAGCTAACCCTTCTCGCGGTGGTGTCCCAAACGGGAGGAATGTAATTGATCCTGAAGTAACAGGTTCATCCTGCATCGCGTCAAGCCACCCATTGAGTTTTGTTCGCATTGTTTCAAAATCGGTATCGGAACCGGTGAAACTGGCGGTCACCCGTCCACGTGTTAGCAAGAAATCACGAATCCCTTCGATGTGACCCATTAGGTCGGTGCTAAGTTCGTCAAAACTGTTAAGAGACGTTTCGCTATTGCGGAGCTGTGGTAGACCGTAGATGGTTTCCGCAAGATGCCCGTTCGGTGAGAGGCCGCGTGAAGCGTGATGAATCGCGGTACTTGAGCCGTCATGGATCATCTCTGTCTGATAATTCGCAACGGCTTGAACCAAGACATCTCGGAGACGTTCCGTGTCGCGTGGGTTCACTGCAAAAAGTAGATCGTGCAGAACATCCAGCGCGGCATCCATTTTGTTATCAAGTGCTTTAAGGTGAAAGGACAGACCCTGCATGGAACGATTAGGATCAAGAGCCTGTGTAGAAAACCACGGTGCGCATCCAATACCACCGGTGACTGCCGATGTTCGCTGTGCCATCTCTTCATAGCTCATTTCAGCAGCACCGAGTTTGCTAATAGCATCTGCATATCTGGGTAGATAAGTCCAGAGATGCTCCGGCAACCCTTGCAGATCGAAGTTCAGCACGAGGTAGTTAACACCGTTGGCAAAAACATCGTTGCGGAACAGATCCTGACCACTCACATTTTCAACCGTTGTAGGAATATGTTTCGGTTTTTCAGGGAGATCGCTGACTTGGAGTTGTGGCAGGTTTGCGAGTGCTTCTTGCGAATTAGGGACGCCATTAAGGCGTTCAAGTTCGGCAGCATCAGCGGCAATTCGCTGTACTTCGTCATCAGTCAACTGTGCCCGCGTCTCCTTCATCCGTTCGGTGAGTTCAGTGTCCGCTTGTGCTTGCATGTCCCGATCAGGAGATAGTATATTTGTCAGACGATGTGGGTTCTCAATAAATCTTTCTCGGATCAATTGGCTGAAAATTGATGGATTTTCCAGCCACTGTTCACGCACATCAGCGAGGCTTTGCCCCATCTTCAGGAAGGTATCGGGATCCTTTTCATATATCCAGCCTTGGATGACACGGTAGAGCATACGGAGCGGGAACATTGACGCGACCTCTTGACAGTGATAGGTCGCTTGTTGAAATGCTGCTTCCACCTTTTCGCTAACAATTTCTGAATCTGCAATCTGTGTTAGGGTGTCGTTGACCAGTTGCGTAAACGCTTCAACCCGATCCGCTTCACTCCCCTTGAGTGCGATGTCAAAAGTGGCTGCGGGTCCAATAGAACTGGCACCGGAAAATACAATGTCGGCACCGAGTTTGGAATCGATAATCGCCTTACGGAGAGGTGCAGCTTCATTGCCGAACAAAATGAGACTCAAGATTCGACCCAAGACAACCTCTTCTGGGTTCGTCGCATCCCCGATAATCCAACTGAGCATGAGATACGTCTTTTCCGTAAGCGGCTCATCCGCCCCGACAGGATAGCTATCCGTTACAACCCGCGGAGCATTCCACTTCGGTTGGTGTGTGACCTCCGGTCGCAATGGACGCAAGGCATCACTCGCAGCGTTTTTCGGGATGTTATCTAACTTATCAGCAAGGAAGGCAAGATAATCGCTCGTTGGAATGTCGCCGTAGAGGACAAAATAGCCGTTGCTTGGGTGATAATAGGTTTCATGGAACCCTTTGAGCTGCTCGTATGTCAAATCCGGAATGGCATCTGGATCACCACCAGATTCGTAGGCGTAGAGCGTATCAGGAAGGAGCTTACACATCACCGATCGGTATAACCGAGCTTCGGGATCTGAGAATGCCCCTTTCATCTCATTATAGACAATACCTGTTATCTTTAGATCGCCAGTGGGGATATCGGGATCGACTGGTGCGAGGTGATGTCCTTCACGCTTGAAAGTATTTTCCGTCAATAACGGATGAAAGACCGCGTCAAAATAGACTTCTGCTAAGTTGAAGAGATCTTTTTTTACATTGCTTGATACCGGATAGCAGGTAAAATCGGCACTTGTCATGGCGTTAATAAAGGTTGCCATGCTCATTTTAATCATTTCAAAAAAGGGTTCTTTAAGCGGAAATTTGTGTGATCCTGCCAATACCGCGTGCTCAAGGATATGGGGTACGCCAGTATCGTCCGATGGCGGCGTCGGGAAATTAATAGAGAAGAGATTTTCAGTGTCGTTTGTGTAGAGATGTAGCAGGCGAGCACCGCTATGCTGATGTGTTAATGCAATGTTCACCGCCCGCAATTCGTCAATCGGTGTGACGGCTTTTACTTCAAAGCCGTGCAGTTGTTCGCCGGGACGTAAGTTTACCTCTGGTATCCGAGTAGTTTCCATTTTTAATTATTCCTTCTAAGATTGAAGGTTATTCCGATAAATCCGGTAAATCCGATTCGATTTCCGGAAAAGGATTATGCCACTGCCAGCCAGTTTTGCCTGTTTTTCGGTAATGCTCCAGGCGACGTATCGTAATTTCCGCGAAGATAGGGTCAATGTCAAAAGTGTAAACTCTCCGACGATAAAGCTCTCCGGCAATTAGAACTGTTCCAGAATGGGAGAAATAATCAACAATGAGATCGTCTTCTTTACTGCTTGTTTGCACGATTCGCTGAATCGCTTTCAGGGGCTTCTGGGCATAACAACCGGCGACGTTTTCCTCCATTCGGTAAAACACTTGCTGGACATCAACCCAAACATTACCGGGGCGTATGGTTTCTGATTTACTTCTTTCAAGATTCTCCATCGCTTTACCACCCACCTCCTTGTAATATCCTCGGAGAATCTTCGGAATGTCCGTATAAGTCACGGTGAAATCGGGACGACCTTTCGCGTAGTGAAGCAATTCTTGCCGAACCCACATCCAATTTTTTTGTGTGCCATAACCTCGCTGATTCCGGAGCGTGATGAAATTCCTTGGGCTAAAATCTCTAAACCCCCTCATCAGAATCATAAAATCTGGAAGCGGTTGAAAATCATCCTTATAGTCAGCGCCAATCCAGACGTAAAGATGGGTGTCCGGCTTGGAGGTTTGAAGCGCATTAGAAAGCCATCTTTTAGAGAAGTCAAGATATGAGGCGAGGTCAACTTTTGAGAGATTGGCGGTATTTGCATTTCCGACTACAACGTTATAGGGTGGATCATTGATGATTAAACCAGTCTTCTCGCCTCCCATAATCAGATCGATATCTGCCTGATTTGTCGCGTCAAGCACACCAACTCTGTGGCCACTTATTGAATCCTCCCAAATATCACCGTAATTCAGTCGGCAATACGGGTGTAGTAATTTCCTGAGTTCAACATCCGTATCTAGTCTCTTTAGGTGCTCTGTCGTTTTCCCTTGCTTTGCTCTTGCGGGGGGATGGACATCAGCAATTGGAAAGAGAGTCGATTGCTCTGGATTCATAATTCTTTCCTCCTAACGACAAATGAGATCCGCTGTCATCTGCAGATGCCAGATGCAGCGCGTAAGTTGGGTTGAGCGGATACCAGCGAAAAATACCAATGACTAGGCTTGGCTTTCGGGCTGCGATTCTGCTAAAAGTCGCCCAAACAGTAGTAAAACCCAACTTCCATCCATTGTTGCCTTCATAGAGATTCGCCTCTTACTGTTCAACTCAATCTACAACGCTCGCCCCGAGTCAATCATTTGGGACGAATTCTTCGATTTTCAACCTATCTAGGTCTTCAATTGCCCAACCGCCGGCTTTGGGGTTATAGCGTTTATTTAGGTTGCATTTCAACTTGTCAATAAATTGGTTTTCTACTACATTCAATACATCATTTGAGGGTGCTTTCAGAGGATTGATGATATAGAAATTGATGTCCCAATCGTTTTCGATTGCTTTGTAGAGAACAAAATGAACTGCCCGATATTCTTCTTGACCGGGCGTCGTTCTACGGGGTTTCCGGTCATGAATTCTGCGGATGTTTCGCTTATATTCTCTGAGGCGTCCGTAATGTCTAGCTTTCCCGACATAACGGTACTCTTTACCGGCATCATCTATAATGGAAAGGTGATAAATGAATGGTATAGATTCGTCTATACCCTTTGGCTTTGTCCACAGTGTTTCCACTCTGGAATCGAATGTCGTCATCGCATCTGCCTCGACGCCTGCAACATTCGCTAAGACTACCTTTATGACTAATATGGCGATGGAAAACGTCATCGTATCCCCCCTCTCTGCTTGCAACTCGAACTGGTGTTTCGCTCGGAAACCCTAATCCCTGAATCTAACATTCAAAAAAACAGGATTGCTGGTAACCAGCAATATGGCTTCACTTATTTTCTTATGATCCCAACTTCGATCGCGGTGTCGAGGATAGTCTTGTACATCGAATTATCAGCAGGGATGAAGCTAGATCTCGGAAAAGCGGCAAGTATAGCTGGATCCGTGATTTCGATGAGGGATTGCTGAACTTTATTGATAAACCCTTTACCGTAAGTCTTTTCAACATCACCACGAATTGTCCAGTTGTAGTCCGGGTAAGGCGGGGTACGCCAGATTACTTGCACCTTGTTCGGGTCGACTTTACCCGCATCAACCTCCTTCTGCCAGACTTTGAAATTCATCGCGCCGACTTCATAGCTGCCGGCTTGAACCAGAGCAAGGGTTTTGGAGTGGTCGCCGCTGAAGCCGACACGCTTGAAGACCTCACGAGGCGCCATTCCAAACGCCTCTCGGATAAAATACTCGGGCATGAGGCGGCCTGATGTCGAGCCCTTAGAGCCGAAAGTGAATGTCTTGTCCTTGATGGCTTTCGGGAATTCTTCGGAAAACGATAAGCCTGTGCTCGTATTGGCGATGAAATAGGAGATGAAGTCAGGATCCTCTGCACCTTGAGCGATGGCGACGGATTCCGGAACCGCGATGCGGGCTTGAACACCTGACAACCCACCAAACCAAGCGAGTTGAACCTCGTGGTTCTTGAAGGCTTGAACCGAGGCGCTGTAAGATTTCACGGGGATATACTTTACAGCAATCCCCAATTTATCCGAGAGGTAATCGGCAATCTTTCCGAAACGCTTCTGCAGCCGAGTGGTATCTTGGTCCGGAATGGCGGTGAAGGTCATTTCGGCGCTCCACACCGTCAAAGTGCAGAGGATAGTGATTAGCAGCAGCGCCCCCAATTTTTGACATGTTGTGAAAATAAACCTCATCTAATATCCTTTCTGATGCTAAGAAATTTGGAGAAATCTTGATAGTCCGCAAATGCGCAAAATCCCGTAAAATTGAATATCCGATCCTTTTTTCGTCTGATCAGCAAATAGAGTTGTGGAACCAATCAACCATGCGACAACTGTGATAAGACTCTGATTTCGCCGCACGCTTGTTTGTATTATCATCTCCTTTCAAATCACTTGACACAGAAACGTCAAGAGAAGGTGTGATTTTTTTCATTGATACTTGGGACGGATGGGTTTGGTGAGAAATTCGGGGGAAGGGGTAGCCAACGCTGCGTCTCGGTTAACATATCGGGCTGTGTACACCAAATGCTCATTACATGTCATTCTCTTAATGGGAGATGAACTCATAGTACACCAAAATCCATTTGGTGTCAACCGAAAATCTGTTCCAAGCGGCGCCCTGGTGCTTTGAGGGTTCAGAGGTTGACCCCTAAGCGATTCTCACCGGTCAGCGTTCACGCCCATTTTTCCCCATCTACTCTGCTTTAAGCATAGGCAGCAGCGGTGTTCGCAGTGCAAAGAAAACTGATACGGCGCTTGCAACGATTCCAACGAGAAACACAGCAATTAAAGTGATTGCAAGCGAAAGCCAAGGAATATGTGCGCCTGGGGCGATAACGTGTGGAGACACGGCTACAATTGCGGAAAAACTGCCAACCAGCATACTTACCACAAGGAGAAATCCATTTTCCGCCAGAAGCATTAACGATAATGTCGATCGGCGAAAACCGAACGCACGCAAGGTCGCCAGTTCGCCCCTCCGTTCAATTACGTTTCTCAGCAAAACAACCCCTAACCCCAATGTTCCAAGAAGCAGTCCAAGCCCACCAAGTGTTTGGAAGGTGGAGAGATATGTGTTTTCAACAGCACGATAGTTGGCTAGTTTTTCGGTCGTCGAGGTAACATCAAAGCCGTAATCGCTCAACGTGTACTCCAAGATTTGCGCCATTTCTTCAGGTCCTTCGCTAGGCTCAAAGACGGCACCTTTTTCTGAAGGGGGTTGGATTAAGAAATACGAATATCCGCTTTGACTTGGGAAGTGTTTCTTGAAATTGGCTTCAGAAATCAACAGCTCGCTTTGAAAGATGCTGCTTCGCAAAAGCCCCACCAAACGAAGCGTTAACGCTTCTCCAAATTCATTCTGAACGATAAGATCCTCACCAAGTCCGAGATGCAAAATCCAGAGGACAGAGTTGTAATCGCCGATGGCTGGAATCACGCCGGATTCATCCTCAACTTCAAGCATGCGCCACGGATTTGCACTGTCCTCAGGAGTCGTTGTCAATGCCCCCTGGAACTGAAACCCGCCGCGTTCGATTAACTCGCCGGGAACACCCAAGATGCGAGGTTTTCTAGGTTGGTAGAGGTTGAGACAACTAATATCCTCTCCCGGCAGAACTCGGAACTGGATAATCTCGGACTGATTTACAATCGCAGCGTCAGATTCAGAGAACCCAAGTTCAAACCGCCCCTTTTCGGAATTTAAGTTGTGATGCAATGGGACATCTGATTCCGCAGTCAGTGCAAATCCGCCAGTTCCTGATTCCTTCTGCAGCAATGAATCATGTTCAGTACCGCTGTGACGATTGGCGCCGGCAGCAACAATCACAAAGCAGGCGCAGCCAACCAGCGCCGCGCAGAGCATACTGCGCCCCTTGTGGCGTGCACTATTTCTTGCGCCCATTTGCACAATTCTCCGTGTTTGGCTACGAAATAGAGAATTAGAGGGAGTTCGGAGCCATATTGAGAAGAAAGCCAGCCCCGCAGCGAGTAAAAGTGCGCCGCTTCCGAAAAATAGCGGCGCAGAGGATGTCTTTCCAGAAACAAGCGCAAATAAAATCAAGCCCGCGGCGAGCCCCAAGCTAGCGAAGGCGAAAATCGGTGCGAAACGTCCAGCGGTCTTGTGTTCCAAGATGGTGTCGCCCGCAAGCAGAGCGCGAACTGGCGATTTACCGAATTTTCGAACCGTCCACCCGATTGAAAGTAGAACTACGATGATGGCGATGAAGTAACCAAGCCCCAAACTCAACGGGTTGATGTGAAGTACCAGAAAAGGCGTACCCACCGCCGCCAACCACCAGCTTCGTAGACCAACCATCAAGAGCCATGCGTAAATGGCAGCGCCTCCGAGACCTATCACACCGCCAACTCCGGCGAGCAGGCAACCCTCTTTAATAAAGCGCAAACGGATGGTGGAGATAGGATAGCCCGAAGACAACAGCAGCCCTATCTCACCCACCCGTCCTTCAACACCCAGCCTGAATAGCAAACCCACCAAAAGGACTGCGGACACGATGAGAAACAGACTAAACCCGATAAATAGCATGCTAAAGTCTGTGGCGCCCGTGGCGGCTTTTAAGCCCTGGGCTTTGACCGGCTGGAACAGGAAACCGACCTGTTCGGGGCAAATCTTTTCCAATAATCCCTTTTGAAAATCTGCTTTGGTTTGCTGAATATCGCCACTGGAAGCGGGCATAATCCACATAGCGGTCAAACTTCCAAATCGGCTTCGCCACAACCGCTGTCCTGTTTCTTCTGAAACAAATGCCTTCGGGGTGGCACGGTATAGATCCCAGTAAATTTCATCCTGGGAACGGATTTGGCTCAAATTGATTGGAAACGGAGCGTTCCAGTCAGACATATCATCTGCGTCGTGGACACCCGGGAAATTTGGGGTCAATTCCCGATCTGCTGCTAAGCCTTCCAAAGCGAGAACACCTTTCAGACGGAATTGGGCGTGTTGCGTTAATAGCTCTTCCCGAGGTCCTATAACGTAATAGCTCACGTTGATCTGGTCCCCGACCTTTGCGGCTAGGTCCTCGGCAGCCCACTCATTGATAAGAATCTCATCCTCTTCAAGTGCGGGCGCCGGTGAACCGCCCCTTAATCGGAGAGATACGGCGCGTTCCGGATCTAACGCTGAAATCGTCGAATACGGAATCCACCGCTCATCCGTTGCGATGGTATTTGCTAAGTAGGTCAGGATAGGAAGAAACGGCATCTGTCTCTCAATCGCAGCCGCTTTAGCGACCTCAATGACGTTCGGTTTGAGCAGGAACTGCTTGCTTTCGAGGGAAAAGTAACCGTACCCCTGCCGCAGCATCAGGTTAAGGTCTTCCAGTTTCAAAACCTGATGCAATCTGTTTTGTAGGGACTTTATGACATCATTTGTCAGGTCCGGCGAATGAGACGACTGAGAGACGAAGACCGCGTTTACCCGTTCCTTTTGTCTAATTGCTTTTTGTAAAATAGGTAGATGGACATAGGCATTCAGTGGGAGGTTTTGGTTGGAACGTAGGCTGAATCTACCGATACCTCGATCGGGGATAATTTTCGTAATAGTGAATCGGAGGGTTTGCACGACATCGGAGGAATCGCGGCGACCAAGTAAAAACTCACGATGGATATCGCCCTGCCTTTCAAAAGAGATCAGGAGGGACGCTCCAACCCGGACGTTTAATTCCTTCTGGAGGGATTGATTAATGATGACTGACGGGAAAGATTGCCTTGGTTGTTTTGCCAGAAAGTCGTCCAGATTGGCTGTTTCAGAGTCCGACCATAAGTTCAAAAATCCTTCGTCGATTCCCTGAATCTGGACGCGAGACGCGTGGGCACGGGTGTCGGTGTTAATAGCGGTCCCACCCAGAAGAATGGCGGGTACTGCGTCTTCAAATTGATTCGCAAGCGCTGGTGCGTTCAATAAATTTGCCGCCAGTTCTTCTCGAAAGAACTGCTCTGATACCAACGCATAATCAATGCGACCCAATCGATCGACCGTTAAATCTCGTAAACTACCTCGAACGGAATCGCCGACGAGAAGCGCACCGGTGAGAACCGCTGTCGCTACCGCTGTACCGAGCAATACAGCAATGTGGATTCGCCAGAAATGGATTAAACTTCGATACATGAGAATAGGTATTTTAGAAATTCTGAATTATACAATTTCCATTTGACGAACATTTCAAGTCCATCTCAACAGGGGTTTCGAGAATTTCCTAACGTCCACTCCTTTTCGGATAGACAGCCGCGCAATGTTTCCGACGAAACCCTCGCCGATTACCATTGGCGCCGCATTCATCTCAACAGAGACATCAACCAATCTCTTTCCAACAACGTCGCCGTCCATGCAAAACGTCAATGTGCTTCCGTCAAACGACATTACATAAGCATGCCAATCGTCATCAACTTCCGTCTCAATCACGTGACGGTAGTAACCATCCATCGTCTCTCCGCGCTGTAAATATCCCTGCCCACAGTTAATGAACGCTCTTGCACGCTGTTTTTCAGTCAAACCAATCCCGAATGCACCGTCCTTGTTAACGAGGTTCGAACCCGACGTTCCGAAAAGGACTCGCTGATCATAATAGAGATCGGGTGCACGGTTGGCTGACCAGTAAGTTCTTCCGCCGACCATCTGGAAGGCACCGTAATTCATGAGATGGCGGACATTGGGGTTGGTGATTGGTTCTATCCCCCAATTTCCGCCATCTAGATTGGATTCTGCAAGCCAAAACTGCGTGGGTGTATCGGATGTTTTGTGCTTCGCATAGCAGTAATAAAGGCGATCTCCCATGATGCGGATGTGTCCGGGACCGGCATCGGTCAAATGGTCGGTTCGCTTGATAAACTGACGCCGCTGACCATTGACATCAAGGCGTCCGGTGTAAAATCGGGCAATTCTGTCGTAGTCAAGCGCAGTGTATGTCACATAAATCCATCCGTTTGCGACGAGAAACCGACCCAACGGACGAGCGAATTCATCGTGAAACTTAGCAATCACCTGCCAATCGCGCCCGTCAAAGTCCGATTTTGCGATGTAGAAGGTATCCTGCGGGTGTGTCTTATAATAACGACCGTAGTAGTAGTAAATACCATCAGTTGTCGCTTGAAACCGCGGAATCCAACCGCCATCTGTTGTTCGCTGAACGGTTTGCCAGCCGCTCTCGTCTAGATTCGACTGCGCTGTCCACATCTGCCATTTCCCGTGTTGATCCATCTTCACAAAGGCGTGGTAAATACGTTCGCCAAGGACCTGTAAGCCACTCTGTTCAGTACGTCGTCCGAATTCTTCAGGCGTTAATCGCGGCGTCGCATGAAAATCGCTCCCGTCCAGATTTGAACGTGCTGTGTAGAATTCCCCAATTGAACGAGTCCCAGTGACATCTGGTCGTGAGTGGTCAAGAGCGAAGAAGTTATAATAGATCTGATCGCCGACGACCTGCATCTTCGGCTCGATTGGGAAAAAAGGAGTCACCTGATGCTCCCGTATTGTCCAGTTTTCCCCATTGGTATCAATCGAGCCGGTAATCAGATGATGTGCGATGCGGCGACGCTTTTCAGGATGGGGAATATCCGTATTCGTCGCGAAGTAGATACGTTCGCCAACGACTTGAAAATAGAGATCCCGGGTCGGTGGGTCTCCGGTGGTCATCTCCCGCCAACTGAGTGGGGACCCGGTTCCCTTTGCCCAGACCTCAATTGTGAAGGGTTCGAACGGGTTCAGGCATTCATGGTGCGGCACTCGCACGAAACCTGAACCATCGAATGACAAGCTGTACTCATGCGAATTGACCGTTTCCCACGTCGCATTATGAATTTGACCGTGATTCTGATTAGGGGACGTATCCAACAGCGTCTCGCCGCTCGGCTGTTGAAAGGAAAAATCGCATAGAATCAAACGATCTACAGACACGGCGAACCCTCCAAATTAATTTCAATCGAATTTGGTTTACTCCTATACAATTGTACCATTTACCAATTCAAGGTGGCGTCCAAGTCGACTTGCAAGTTCGAAGCTGTGTGTTACGACAATCAGGATATTTCGTTCATCTTGGTGAAGTTCAAATAGGAGCGAAGCAACCGTTTCCGCCGTAGAACGGTCGAGATTTCCCGTGGGTTCGTCGCAGAGGAGAAGGCTCGGACGATTAATTAGAGCGCGTGCTACAGCTACGCGCTGACATTCCCCTCCGGAAAGTTCAGCAGGGCGATGGCTCAGTCGGTGAGCAAGTCCGACGCTTTCCAGCAATCCTTGCGCTCGCTTCTCAGCGTCGCCGTTGTGACGCTTGAAAGCCATGGTGGGAATGAGTACATTTTCCAAGACGGAATACTGCGGCAACAGATGGTGGTCTTGAAAGATGAAGCCAATCACCTGATTCCGGAATTTGGCGAGTTGCGGCTCAGGCATCGCAAACGGGTCTTTATCGTTGATTTTGATTGTTCCCGATGACGGTTTGTCTAATGTGCCGATCAGGTGAAGCAACGTACTTTTCCCAGAGCCAGAGGGACCGGTTATTGCAAGAGATTGTCCCTCACTCATTTCAAGCGAAACACCGCGAAGCACCTCGACTGTACACTGTTCACGCCCGAAGTTTTTATAGACTTCCGAGACTTTGAGTGAGGTTGAATCTGATGTCGCCATAGGTCAGCCTTTCGATGTTGAATTCCTAGTTGAGCGTCAACCGTCGATATCGATGTGTGGGGCTTCTTCAATCCGATCCGCGATAAAGTCCGGTATCGGGATAGCGCGCACCTTTTCTCCGGGGTTACAGATGCAGCACGCAGCGGACAATTTTCCCCGAGCGATTTCCGCATCGCCCTTCGTAAAAACAAACTGGTAGGTTAGGGATTTAGTCCCTTTTCTCCGAACCGTCAGATGGATATTCAGTTCATCTTCAAATTTCGCTGGGTTGAGATATTCACATGATGCTGCTAACCTTGGCCAACTGATTATGTCGCCATTCCATTCCGTAGTAACGCTCGTACCCAACGAACGTAAGAATCCGTGCTCCGCGGCTTCCATGAAGACAAAGAACCGGGAAAAGTGAACAATTCCAGCCATGTCGGTGTCAGAGAACTCTATTCTTCGTTTTGTGTGGTATTCGTATGGCATGATTTGTGCTCTGGTGAGTTATGGGCGTGCCTCATTTCTCCCTGGCGAATTCCTTGAAATCACTTCCTGTCGGATGTTGAAAGACTCTCAAATCAAATTCAGGCACGACCGCCAGAATGTGATCAAATATATCTGCCTGAATCGCTTCGTAGTTTGCCCAGACCTTGTCTTTGCAGAACACGTAAATTTCGAGGGGCAGACCGTGTTCTGTGGGCGCCAACTGGCGGACAAGAAAGGTCATGTCTTGATTTATCATCGGGTGGTTCTTCAAATAGGCGATGACATACGCACGAAATGTCCCAATGTTGGAGAGCCGTCTCCCGTTCACAACGCTCGTCTCATCAACGTGAGATGCCGCGTTATACGCAATGACCTCTGCCTTTTTCCTTTCGATATATTCCGAAATGTATTGTATTTTGGAAAAACGCTTCAGCATCTCCTCTGTGCACAGCTTAATCGTATTGACATCAATATATACCGACCGCTTGATTCGGCGCCCACCGGACTCTTCCATACCTCGCCAGTTTTTAAAAGAATTGCTAATCAGTGCATAGGTCGGAATTGTCGTAATCGTTTTGTCCCAATTCTGAACTTTGACTGTTGTTAAGGCAACATCCAGCACGTCGCCATCCGCGCCGTACTTGGGCATTTCAATCCAATCCCCCGGCGATAGCATCTTATTGGTAATCAATTGTATGCCGGCGACGAATCCCAGAATGGTGTCTTTGAAAACCAGCAAGAGTATAGCGGTCAACGCGCCGAGTCCGCTGAGAAAAAAGAGCGGTGTTTTGTCCATTATGATGCAAACGACGAAAATACCGCCGACGAAATAGATGACTATCTTTGCGACTTGGACAAAACCCTTGATTGGGATTTCTCTGGAAACGTCGAAGGTTCGGTAGATTTCAAGAACAGCATTGAGAAACGCATTGATGACTAGGCTCCCGATAAGAATCATATAGATCTGCACTGCATCGGTAGTATGATCTATCGCCCATTCATTTCCCTCTAATGCTAGCGGCGCCATGACGTAAATCACCAGCGCAGGTCCGAGATGGGCAAGTTGGTTCAGAACCTTTTTCTCAAGAAAAGTGTCATCCCACTTCGTATGCGTGCGAGCAATCAGATTGGTCAAGAAAGCCAGAATCGGTCGTTTAACCAGAAAGTTGGTAAGCACACTGAGAACGATTATAAGCGCAATGATCGCACCTCTTGCCAGAATATCCGCTGCCGCGGCGTTTATGCCTGACCTCTCCAACAAACTAGCGATGAGTTCCAACATGGTAATCTCCTAAAGCCTTAAATAACCATTCGTAAGTATCTGATGCCATCAACCGACTGAATAAGGAGGGATAAAAAGACGAATAGCGACTGCGATAGCTTTCGAAGACTATCGTGGTCACTATCCTGTCGCTTGAGATTGTACCTGTCTGTCGGTTAGTACTATCGCGCTCACTATTCGTTCGCTTGATCGCTTACGACTCAGGTCTAAAAAGGGTCACGAGACAACCGCCGAACGCTGCCAACAGGATACCGAGAATAAATTGCCAACGCAGCGAACTCAGTCCACCGGCGGGTGGGTGCATCACCATCGCAGCAATTGCATTGACAATCGGCGCACCGGCAAAAATGATAGACATCACTACGCTCGGTATCCCTCTCGCCCCAAACGCCAATAAGACGCAGAACGCCCCCACTGCTCCAACGAGACCTGCAAGGGTTGACCAGACCATACCTTTTACCGGAAAGCTCCATGAAGCGCCGTTGGTGATTAACATGACTGTCGGCGCCACAACTGCTATTAATACATAAGCGCCCCCAACGAAGAGAAATGCTTTGTAGCGTCCATTGCTTGGGTCGCCCATAGATGTCTGACCGGTATGAAGAAAAACACCATAAAGTCCCCATGATAAGACGGTAATTAGCACAAAGTATAGCCAAGTGATGCCTGGTAGAGGTGTATCTGGAGTTGCCATTTATAAAGTATCTCCTTAAAGTGAATTGGTCCTGCTATCAATAGATCGAGTAGATAGCGAAGGCGATAGCCTTTACCGATCAGAACTATCGCCCTCGCTATCCACTCGGTTAATCGTAGTACTTTCTACTTTGCCACGATTACTGTGCCCGTTTTGAAGCTTTCACCGACTTGCATCTGATAAACGTAAACACCGCTTTCGACGACGTTGCCATCCTCATCCTCGCCGTTCCAAACTAGCTCGCGTGCGCCCGCATCTCCTTTCAGTTCTCTGACAACCCCGCCGTTGATGTCGAAAATTAGGACGGTGAACTCCCCTTCAGCATCTTCAATGGCACGGGCGGGAAACACGACACGGTTGAAATCGGCATTGCTCGAAAGAGGAGTAAAGGGATTGGGAAACGGTTCGCCGAGAATCCGCAGGGTTTGAGAGGTCTGTTCTGACCTGTTGCCCGCTTCGTCGATCGCTTCGACAGCGTAGATAAAGACCCCAACGCCGAGCGCTCGCCCATCAATAAATTCGCGAGATTCATCGGCAGGTATCTTTCTCACCTCATTTCCTTCCTCGTCCACTAAAGGTCGGGGAAGCTCTCCCAACCTCCAGAAAAGGAGTTGATATTCCGCAACATCGCGAGTTGGGCTGCTGTCCCACGTCACCTCAATCCGACCACCAACCGCATTAATCGTAACGCCCACAGGTGGTTCTGGCGAAGCTGTATCTTGGTGAACATTAACGAAGATGGGCTCGGAACGAGTGGATTGCAAGAGCGGTGTCTTGTAGGCTGTGATGGTATAGCTGTGCGTTCCTAGAGGAACATTCACATCCTGAAAAACCGTTGCAGATGGGGGTTCGACGTTGATTGGCGGATCCGCGTCACGATAAATGAAATAGCCATTGACATCCGAATCAGCCGACTTGTGCCATCTGATAATCACATCGTTCTCACCCGTTGAATCCATCTCAACAGCAAACCCCTGTACGGGGTCAGGAGGAACGTTGGGAATAACCTGCAGGGAGAAGTCATTATTATTTGATTTTCCGTCTACATTGCCCGGTTTGATAGATTCGCCAATCGGGCGATCTTCCTTATTTCTGAGTCGCACATTAAAATCGGCTCGTCCCGTAGTTTCAGGAGTTCTGCTGTCGAAGACAATTTCGTAGAATGCGTTACTCAGATCCGTAATTGGATTGGTGAGAACAACTCGCAAGATATTACCTGTGACCGCTGGTTCTACAGCGATTGGCTTGCCATCTCGAGCCACGAAGCGGAATTCTGTCTCCCAGAACTTCACTGTTTGTACCAATCTGATTTCTATTGTCTTGATATCTTCTCTGCCGGGTTCGGCGAGCGACCGATCAATGGTAAGGGCTACAATTAACGTAACTGTCGAACTTGCCGGTGCACGTCCTTGATTGTCGCCCTCGACGTTAATTTCTCCTCTGGAGTCTACAGCGGCGTTAGCACCGATCGCCGTAAACAGAACAAGAAAGGTAATAATTCCAATTGTGAAATGGCGTTGTGTCATGTTTTCCTCCTTTGACCTAAAATATCAGATTTAACGAAACGCGCTGGGTCGTGTTGTCCTCAAGATCGCCTGTGAGAATTTGGAAGGCGTAGTCCAGTTGAAGGTTGAACACGGAAGCCGGAATTTTCGCGCTCCCTCCGACTACGATGGCAGTCGCGCTATTCACACCGCTCTTCACCGCATAGCCGCCGCGGATGCTTATTGATTGGCTGAACCACACTTCTGCACCGGCGTGAATCTGACGATTACCATCTCGGAAAGTAATTTCGAGGAGACCTACACCCGATTTTAGCGCCTCACGTAAAGATTCCTGCGCAATGGTCTCTGCAATCGCGCCAAGACTATACGCTAAGCCGCTGCGAATATTCACAGGAACCTTATCTTCATTCGCCTCAGAAATACTCACATTGGCAGGGAGAAGGTTTTCCGCTGAGAGTCCCAGACTCAGTCCTGACACCGGTTTTGCTAGTATACCAACATCAAGTGAAAGGGCAGAAGCGGAGGTTTTCTCCGCAAAATACGGATTGGCGCGAACGGATTCATTATCTTCATCGAAGCGAGTCCCTAGGGATTTGAAGTTTACGCCGAGTGCCAATTTCTGTGAGAATGCCTTGCCGTAAGAGACTTTAACTGTCTGTTCATGATAGATATCAGCTTCTTCGCTGAGAATACCGATGCTCACTCCTACCGCGCCGGCAGTGGCAAGCGGCAACACCCCACCAATGTAGTTGTAACGGATAAGTCCTTGGAACCGCTGTGCATACGTTGTATTTAACTGGATATCATCAATATAGCCGAGTCCTGCTGCGTTATAATTTGCTGCATTGCCGTCGTCCGCCATTGCGACGAACGCGCCACCCAATCCAAGCGGACGGGCTCCCACACCGATGTCGTTGAATGCGGCGAGAGCTATACCGCTAGGCGCAATTAATAGCCCAATTGCAGAGATGACGATCTTCAATCTTATCATATTTTTTCCCCTTTCAATCTCTTTTTTGTAAAGCCGATGATCGATTCAATAATACATGTTGGTCAACGTGAATTGCGCGTTGCAAGTTAATATTTTGTTGCTTGATTGGGATAGTCCTTTCGTTACATGCAGCGAAAAAATGTTGACATACACCGTGGAAAGTATATAAAATAACGGCAGTTATCGGTTTAGATTCCTCAATCATGTATTTTTTTACATAACCTGAATGTCTTTTCCAGTCAAAACGTCAGCACAACAGGGTCGTTGGCATTGAAAGGGACCAATACCCATGATTTTAGTCAGCACACGAAACGGAATTTACGGCTGGGATGAATCCAGCCAAACTCTTAATCTTAATGCTCTTGAAGGCAAAGATATTCGCCAGGTCGCCGCCAGGAGCGACGGAACGCTAGTTGCTCACGATGCTGAAGAATCTATCTGGGTAAGCAGTAATCAGGGAAAATCTTGGGATGGGATTGCCGACTCCCCCATAAACGAGGAGATTACTGTGCTCTTCGTTCACCCAATTGACGGCGATATTTACTTTGGCACCGAACCGCCCAAGATTTACCGTTACAACTGCATCAATGAACACTGGGAATTAGTAATAGACTTGAGCACGCTTGATATCGCTAAAACTTGGTACACGCCCTGGGGTGGCCCACCTGCCGTGCGGAGTGTTGCGCCAGCAAACAGAGAGGGGCTCTATCTCAATATTCACGTTGGCGGTATTTTACGAACTCTGAATCGCGGGACAACGTGGCAACCAACGAATGAAGGGCTTGATCTGGATGTACATGAAGTTGCTACGTGCCACAAGCGTGAGAACACCGTATACGCGGCGACCGCAGATGGCTTTTATCTGAGCGAGGATAGCGGCGAGTCGTGGAAAGCTCGCAATGACGGCTTAGAAAATCGCTATGCACGCGGCATTGCCATCCATCCAGACCAACCAAAGACCATCCTGATTAGTGGTTCGCCAACATCTCCGGGGAGATGGCGAACCCACGGAAAACGGTTTTCCCTTTTCCGAACCACTGATGACGGAAAACATTGGAAGAAAGTGACCCATGGGCTGCCTGAAGAGAGTGATTCGGAAATCGACACGCACGGTATCACATTCTCACGCGAAATTGCCGATCAGGTTCTGTGCGGTTTGCGCTCTGGCGAACTCTACGCCAGCAGTGACGCAGGCGTATCTTGGTCAACTGTATCTGACAACCTACCGTCTATTCGCAGCTTATGTGCCCTCTAAACGAAACCCTCCTTCCTATCATGCATCCTCAAGCCGATTGCGACCATCCGCCCTGCCCGTTCTGCCGCAGCAGCAATTAAGGGTGCCGCATTTTCAATCGCAACTTCTAATGGCATTGGCTCAGACACAATGTCGATCATCGCATCAATTCCCGCGTCGTAAACCCCACCGGCGTCATTCGAAATGCTGCCGGCAATTGCAATGACAGGGATGTTGTGCGTCTTGGCAAGCGTTGCAACACCAACCGGCGTTTTGCCAAAAACTGTTTGAAAGTTGATCTGCCCTTCGCCAGTGATGACGAGATTAGCGCTTTCGATTTTTTGCTCAAGTTGGGTTGCTTCCATAACAATCTCAACACCGGATTTTAGCGTTGCATCAAGGAAAGCGAGCAAACCTGCGCCTAATCCACCAGCTGCCCCTGCGCCGGGGATGTCC
Source organism: Candidatus Poribacteria bacterium (assembly GCA_965198175.1). Lineage (GTDB taxonomy): Bacteria > Poribacteria > WGA-4E > WGA-4E > PCPOR2b > JAPPKS01. The sequence goes on along the minus strand of OZ240245.1, from coordinate 1,904,423 downwards.
CCGACAGATTTTCCGAGATCGTGCCGCAGGATCTTATCGAAATGCGCTAGGTTTGCATCTAGCAGTTCGACCATTTCAGGGGCTGCGCCTTTCTGGGGCCCGTAAACATGGGAAGCGCCGTGTTCACCCGTTAAAGGGTTGTTGACGTCACAAGCGACGATTGTTTCTGTTTCGGCGAGGCGTGGATCCAATTCAGAATCATCAATTGAGACTAGGTCGCTTAAACCGCCGCCACCCCATTTTATTTGTTTTCCGCTAGCCGTCATCAGCCTAGTGCCAAGTGCTTGTGCCATACCCGCACCGCCATCGTTTGTCGCACTTCCGCCAATTCCGATAATTAACTTCCGACATTCGCGATCCAAAGCTGCTTGGATGAGTTGTCCTGTACCATATGTCGTTGTAACGAGGGGATTGCGTTTATCGGGTGGTACCAGTGTTAAACCGGAAGCTGCCGCCATTTCGATTACGGCTGTCACGCCATCGCCAAGAGCACCGTACTGTGCATCAATTTCTACCCCGAGCGGATCGAGAACCCGCTCAGTGATGACCATGCCTCCCGTTGCGTCAACCAGGGATTGCACTGTGCCTTCACCACCATCCGCCATCGGAACCTTTTCAACCTCTGCACTAGGGAAGACGCGGCGTAACCCTATCTCCATTGCCTCTGCCGCACGCAGCGCAGTCAAGCTCCCTTTGAACGAATCGGGTGCAATAACGACTTTCATCGATTTTCTCCAAACTGCTTCAACATAGTCCGCACATTGGGCGGGGCAAGATGCCCCGCCCTACGTGGTTACGGGGTGTAGTGTTGTGTTCGGCGCATCATATCCCCTAGGTTTCGTGAATGGGGTAGCCTCCCTCGATGGCTCTCGTAGGCGGGGCATCTTGCCCCGCCATCCAGTTCGCTATTCCATTACGTGTTGAGCGTTTTGAGAAGGCGTGTGATGAATCGTCTCCCTGCTCTGAGTACGAACTTTGGAGCCATCTATAATCACTACAACTAAAAACAACTATAATCAATTCCATTCATATTTACACATGTTTCGGTAGGTGCGGTTTCCAACCGCACCTGCGGACTAGATAAATACCGGTTCGGTTAGGAAACCGAACCTACCGCAGTGTATAAATAATTATTGGTTTCACTATAAAAATTACACAAATTAATTCAATCAAAAAGGGGTGTCAACCCCCTAAGACTATCGCACTCACTATCCGTTCGCTTGATCCTTAGGAAACCTATCGCACTCCTTATCCAGTCGCTTGATCTATTCGCTTAGTTGATCCCTCCCTTTTCGGTCGGTTGAACACTCACTATTCGTTCGCTTAATCCCCCAGGCGCCATTGTCCCCATTCCGTAGGCGGGGATCAAGGGAACGGATAGTGAGTGCGATAGAAATCTTTCTTGTCCCGCCTATTCATTCGTTTCCTATTTCATGATAAGCATTTTCCGCGTGGCGGAATAGGCGCCTGCAGATAGGTGATAGAAATACACACCACTTGCGACACGTTCACCGTAGTTGTTGCGACCATCCCAGTAAATCGCTGATGCACGCGATTCGTACACAGCGGCTGGTTTGAAGCCGACATCAATGCTCCGCACCAAGCTACCGTTGGTATCATAGATTTCTATCGTCACTTCGGCAGCTTTCGCTAACCGGTACGGAATCCAAGTTTCCGGGTTAAACGGATTCGGGTAGTTCGCCAACAGCTCGGTCTCCGACGGAATCTCATAGAGTTCCAGGTCGGGCAGCTTGATACGGCTCGTCAACACCTCTTCCGCGCTCACGACAATCTGCGGAACCGGTCGAACACCAACGAATGGGTTGGGTGCATGCGCTACGATTTCCAGCACATCACCAGCCTTCGCTGCGTGGCGGCTCAATTCAACAAACGTCCCGCTGTACGCTGTCGCCGATAGCTCCGTTCCGAGAACGGTGTCGAGCGAGGCGCCCGTAGACAGGTTCTTCACAGTGACGCGCAGCTCCGGAACCCGTGCCAACATGTTGAACTCGTCCATAACGCCGCCCTCAACATACAGCACCGGTGTGTGCGTGCCGTCGAACGCCACTGCAGGCGCTGCCGAAACGGCTCCGGAATTCTCCCACGCGGAACCGACTATCGGGATGCTGGTTGCCTCCGTTCCAATGTAGACAACAAGGTAGCCGACACCGCCCACGATAGGACCATCACCGTCTTGACCGGGTTCCCTAATCGTGTGGAATCCCATTCCATCGGCTTTGGAGACCGCGATGGCACCGACACCGTCGACCAGCAGGTCGCTAATCATGCTCATGTCGTCCGGTTCAAGCGGTACACCGACGAGGTTGTTCCCCACGTCAATGCTAATCATGGAAGCGCTGTCGGTACCTAACGCATCGCCAACGAGTTCAAGCGTCTTGGCGTCGGACATCACCACAATCAAACCGGTATCGTCCTCGATTGCCGCGTCCGCCACGGTACCCGTGCTGATATCGCCGAGGTAGGTCTTCCATCCACCGTCGTCGCCGACCGTAATGATGAAGTTGACCTCATCGCCGAGCGCGTTGTATAGGTCGCCGACGGTCTCAATCGTCGCATCTTCGCCGTTAATCTGGTTAACAGCCAACGGGATATGGATTAGATGCGTGCCCGCTGGGATTGACAACGCAAACACCCTCACGGTTTCGATGGTCAGTGTGGCGACAGCCTGGGTATTTCCTTCAACACTCACGCGAACCGTGTTTGTGCCGGGCGTGCTGCCAAGGGTAAGGGTACTCTCCGCCCTGCCGTTTTCATCGGTGGTGGCGATTTCGGGTTGGACTGTCCCGCCGCCTGCGGTGACGGTAAACGTGACCTCGACACCCGGTAGAGGTTTATCAGTCTGGTCGCGCACTTCTACCACAAACGGTTTTTCAAGCGTCGTGCCGGGCAGCCCCTCTTGGTCTTTGCCCGAGATTATCTGCAATGTCTTGGGTATTCGGTTGCCTTCGGCAGTAAACGTCCGCTTCTCCTCAATCCCGGTAACAGTCGCTTCGACGGTGTTCGTTCCCGGATTTGGTCCCAATGTGAGGGTACTCTCTGCACGCCCATTGCTGTCCGTCGTGACGCTTACCTCACTCAGCGTACCATCGCCACTAGCGACCGAAAACGTGACCTCAACACCCGGGAACGGTTTATCCGACTGGTCTCGCACTTCTACGACAAACGCTTTTTCAAGTGCATCACCGGGTAAACCCTCTTGGTCAACCCCAGAGATTATCTCCAATGTCTTGGGTATTCGGTTGCCTTCGGCATTAAAGGTCGCCGGCACTTCAATTCCAACGGCTGACACCAAAACGGTGTGCGTTCCCAAGTTTGGACCCAACGTGAGGGTACTCTCTGCCCTGCCGTTGGCATCGGTAGTTGTGCTTTGTATACTGAGCATACCATCGCCTGAAGTAACGGTAAACCTCACTGAAATTCCTGCGAGTACTAAACCGTTTTCATCCCGTGCTTCGACAACAAACGGGTTCGCTAGGGTTTCGCCGGGCGTACGTCTCTGGTTATCGCCTGAGATTTTCAGAAGGGCGGGGTGCGCTTGATTGTCAAAGTGTACGGTGACCCCTCTGCTTTGGAGAGCGGGAATGTGGGTGTGGATGGATGTGTAGCTCAGGGGATTTCCCCAAACATCAACTATATATCCCTCCCCCAATCCTGTATTGGCTACTAAGGGCGATAGGTCCGAGATGTTGTTGCCCGAAAGAATCAGCGTTGTCAGGTTCGTTAAACCAGACACAGGCGAGATATCCGAAATGTTGTTGTCCCAAAGAATCAGGTCTTTCAAATTGGTTAAACCTGCCACCGATGAGATATCCGATACTGAGTTACTCCCAAGATCCAGCCACGTCAGGTTAGTCAATCCCGATACCGATGAGATATCTGATATCGAGTTGTTGCCAACATTCAGGTCTTTCAAATTGGTTAAGCCTGCCACCGATGAGATATCCGATACCGAGTTACTCCCAAGATCCAGCGTTCTCAGGTTAGTCAAACCCGATACCGATGAGATATCCGAAATGTTGTTGTCCCAAAGAGTCAGGTTTGTCAAATTGGTTAAGCCTGTTAAAGGCGATAAATCCGATACCGAGTTGCTGTTAATCCAACGATTCTCTGCCTCCACATACTCCGCACTAAGATTCAGTATTCTCAGGTTAGTTGCACCTTCAAGCCCGGTCAAATCGCTTATATCGGCGTTTCTTGCGTCAAGGCGGGTCAAATTTTCTAGGTGCCCTCGGAAAATGGAGGTACTTGGCGGCAGCCCGATTGCTTCTGCAATCGCAGCGCGGAGGCTGGGGTCGGGGATGTCAACCTCGGAGGCCGCCTCAAGACGAACCCCCATCAACCCTGACGTATCCCACAGTTCGACCGTGCTCCCCTCCGTCCCGGTGGCAAGGGTTGTGTCATCGCTTGAAAATGCCACAGAAAGTACCGGATCCCCATGCCCGAGAGTGGCGAAATTTATTCCCGTTGTTATGTCCCACAGCTTGACCGTCCTGTCCCATGACCCGGTAGCGAGGGTACTCCCATCGGATGAAAATGCCACAGAAGTGACCCTAGATGCATGCTCTTCAAAAGTGGCGATATTTTGTCGTGTCGCCACATCCCACAGCCTAACCGTCCTATCATGAGATCCGGAAGCGAGAATTGCCCCATCGCTTGAAAATGCCACAGAAAGTACCGGATCCCCATGCCCGAGAGTGGCGATATCTCGTTCTGTCTCTACGTCCCACAGCTTAACCGTCCCATCCCATGAGCCGGTTGCGAGGGTCACACCATCGGACGAAAATGCCATAGAAGTGATCTCCTCCGGTACCTTAAAGGTAGCGATATCTCGTTGCGACACCACGTCCCACAGCTTAACCGTCCCATCCCATGAGCCGGTTGCGAGGGTCACACCATCGGACGAAAATGCCATAGAAGTGATCGCCTCCGTATGTACCTTAAAGGTAGCGATATCTTGTTGCGTCACTACGTCCCATAGTTTGACCGTCCCATCCCATGAGCCGGTAGCAAGAGTCACCCCATCGGACGAAAATGCCATGGAAGAACCTGCAGGCCTTAGTAGGGTCGCAATATTTTGTTGCGTCACCACGTTCCACAGCTTAACCGTCCCATCCCCTGAGCCGGTAGCGAGGAGGATCGCATCAACAGGTGAAAATGCCACAGAATGGACTGCAGACGTATGCTCATCAAAAGTAGCGATATGGTGTGGCGAAATTTCTTCAAGCCAAAAAGAGGCATAGCTTATATCCCCATCCGTATCAACGGCATGGACAGAAATCGGATGTATAGCAGGGTCAGAAAGATTCGTAAAGCCATCGGATGGAATAACGCCGTCATAATCGAATTGAACGACGGTATCCCTGTCGCCCGCCAATCCACGACATGCCTTCACTTCATAAGATCCGGCGGCGAAATGCGGTTCTATTGTGCTAACAAATAGGAGCACTTGGTGAAGTCCCTCTGAATCGTTGACCTTGAGTCGAACTGGGACGCTATGTGAACCTACCGGATAGGTACGCGGCGAGGTAAGTTCAATGGTAGGTCCCTCCCGCACTTCAGTTGGGGTATTGAGATTGAAGTAGGGATGCACGGACAAATATTCAGCATGGCACGCAGATACCCGATCCTGTTGTCCTGGACCATACGACATTATATACGCACCATCGTGGAAATCGTGCTGCAGTCCAAAGGCGTGTCCCAGTTCATGTGCCGTCAATTCAAAGCCAAATTCACCAGAAACTAGCGCAAATCCACCATTTTTCCCCAGTCTGTTTCCGACACCTCCGGCACGCCGGTTCGCACCCAGATCAATTCCATTTATACTATTGTCGATAACGATGAGGCAAACGTTCGCCTCAAGATTAAAAGCTAGGTTTATCTCATCGAGCACAGTACCTTCTGTGTTATCAAGGTAGTGGCTATCGGGGTGACCCCCGTCCACCCGAAGTACCATCGGCTCGCCTTGGGAGTCGGTTTCGATGCGGAAGGGGACTTCCCCGTAACCGTGTATACCTATCTGATCAGCAAAAAAGGTCTGAACCTTGATGATCTCATCTTTCATCCGCTGAACCACGTCTGCACGGTACGGGCGGTCGTTGGGTAAGAGGTAGATCATCCGCACCGTGCGGGGTTCACCGACGTTCAGATTCGCCGTAGAGGCTCGGGTATAGCGACGATTGGTGTATTGGTCCGAATACCGCTTGTTCCATTGATCATCAATTACACCGCAAAAAAGTGTCTCGTTTACACCGGATGGTTGGGAGGCGGCACCGGCTGGTTTGGGTGCGGATAGAGCGAGATATGCAATTATGGTATACAAGGTGAAACGGAAAAGTTGTGTATTCATGGAATTGGTTACCTCTGATGGTTAAGGAAAATCAGTTGTGCAATCCATAGAGCGTCTTGAGAAAATGGGTGATTAATCGCTCCTCTGCATGCTTTGCGGCTATTGTCCTAATAATCGGGTTGAAAGTCAACACTCTTTGGTTCGCGGCGGGGCAGGATGCTCTGCCCATTCTTAAAACGGATGTCGGCACAAGGCGGGCAAGGAAAATCTCTATCGCACTCACTATCCGTTCGCTTGATCCCCGCCTATTCAGTGTTTCGTACCTCCACCAATATCTCCCGATCCACCAATCGGCGACATTAACTCGTTTCCTATTTCAGCAAAACAATCCGCCGGGTTTGCTGATACCCCTTCGTCCTTAACTCAACGAAGTAGACACCGCTAGCTACAGGTTCACCGGCTTTATCGACGCCATCCCAGTGTGCAGCGCGGTTTGGTGTTCGATAGACTCCCTTCGGCTGATAACCTAATTCAAGCTGCTTGGCGACGTTACCAAGCGTGTCATAGATTGTCATCGTCACCGACGACGCCTCGCTGATTTGGTACGGAATCCACGTTTCTGGATTGAAGGGGTTCGGATAATTTGGGAACAGCATAGTCGTTTCAGGGGTAACAAGCATCAGGAGATTCTCCAAGAGAGCAATTCCTTGCTGGAAACCTGCAGATCCATCGTTTGCTGCCTGTGCATCAACTAACCAATCGGCAACTGGAATTGGCTGTCGAATAACCGGTAGGTGAGGTGCAGTGGAGGATTTTGCCTCAATACTCTTAGCCACTATCACCAAATCAAAGACATCTACCAGCCCGTTACCGTCCACGTCCGCAGAAATACCTATCCCTGCGGTTCCAAGGGCGTTTCCGACAAGCACCAGGTCGAATATGTCTACGACGCCATCCCGGTTCACATCCGCCGGCGTCCCTTTCGGTGTCTCCACGACGAACGAAGGCGTTTCTTCGACTACATTTCTGAACAGATTATCCGTTTTTACGCAGCGGAAACCGACGTATACATCCGTGTATGTTGGTCGGGCGGCAACACGGAGCGAAGTGCGCATGTGGCGCGTATGACCTTCAAAACTTCCACCACGTAGAGAGCGAGGCTTGTTAATGCGTGTGAAGTCGTCATCAACAAAATTGAAAATTTCACCCCCTAGTGGGTTATTCCTTGGGCTTATTAGGTAGAACAAAGGTATGAACTCGTCCATGCACCAATCCCAAACGTTCCCCGCCATGTCATACAAGCCATAGCCGTTCGGCGGGAAACTGCCTACAGGAGACGCTCCGTGCCACTGATCTCTGCCGCCTATACCCGTATAATTCGCTTCATCACGCGTGATGGTATTCCCATTCGGGTACCGTTTGTCAACTAGTCCCCCGCGCGCGGCTTTCTCCCACTCCGCTTCGGTCGGAAGACGTTTCTCCACCCACTGGGCATAAGCGGCAGCAGCATACCAACTGACCCAAGTGACCGGATAATTCGCTTGACCACTCGGGTAGTTATTCCCGTCCCAGTCTTTCAGATAGTCCCGATCATGATATTCACGCGGGATGAAATCTTTGCTCCACTCCGGATTCGCATCAACGAATTTTTTAAATTGTGCATTGGATACCTCAAACGCATCCATGTAGAAATCGTCGAGGGAGACGGTGTGAACTGGACGTTCAGGCAAAGTGTCTTCATTGAACGGATCCCCCATCTCAAAATCGCCCGAGGGAATTAACCTCATCAACGCGCCATCAATATCGGAAATAGTTTCTTCCGGGAGGCTGTGGCTATCGCTTACAATCAGACGCACTTTGAGCGTTGGGTTTTTCACACTCTGAAGGTCGACCCCCACATCCCAGACGATTCGTTTGCGTTCGCCGGGGTGAATTCCTTCGCCAACGTCACCGCGGAGAGTGCGCGGGGTAATCGTATATGACCCGCCGTTATCCTCCGATGCAGATAGCATGATAGAGAGCGGTTCTTCGTCAAGGTCAAAGAGATCGAAGGTGATGTCTGCAAGGCGAGTTCCGAAGCGTTGTTGCGCGTGGATATTGCGAATCTCAGGTAGGTGGCCATTGTCCCGGGCTATCGTTTTGGACTGACTCATAAATAGGAGAAGCGTTATGATGGTTGGGATGGCACTCTTGCTGGTACGATTAAGGGTTGCTTGGCATGTTTGCGGCATGTGTCGCTCCTGTCTGCTGTTTGGGGGACAACATGGAAGTAATGAAAGTCTATTCGATTGCGGCGCAATGGCGGCGGAGAGAGTTGCCATACCCATCCACTAGTAGGTATTTGTGAGTATCCAAGAGATACTGAATTCCCCTCCCGATTCGAGTCCCTAAGAGGCAGCGTGAAAACAGTGACCAGCAAACAATATGATTTCCGCCGGGCGAAAAAACCATCCGATGGCACCAAAACATCCTGTTCCCTTGATATGCAACTGCAGCGAAACATAACTGAAGCGTTACTTTCAGTTTCTCCGAGCCCTTCAAGCTTATTGATTATCCTGGAGAATACGTTAGCAAACGACAACCCAGATGTCAAGAAAATTTCACAGCACCAGGAAAGTTGTAATTTGCACGTCTATAGGGAGGGTTTGCCTTTGAGGTTAGAATTGAAGTCCTTATTTCCAGCGGAAAAAGCATAGATTTTCAATCGGCGGCAATTTAGGTTAAATTACTGAATACACGGCCGATCGCAGAATGAGGCTAACGATTGGCCAGAAACACCCCATCAGCGCTTCACCGAGTACCAAACCCACAAAGAAAGGAATCGCTCGACGATAGGCTTTAATCCCGCCATGCTTGAGTATAAACCACTTAACGATCATCGCGAGCATTAACGGAAGCCAGAGAGAATCCGTTATACCGGGAGCAATGCCAATAACATAGCCCGCCGGGTGAAGCGGGCACCAGACAAATCGCGCGCGAAGGAACATAATGCCGAGATTCAATACAAACGTAAAGCCGAAGACAATCATGGCTACCCAATCCGTAGGTTTGGGATTGATTAACCATGAGGAGAGAAAATTGTAAGTATCCGCACCCCCGGCGTGAATCTGCTCTGAACCTGCCGCAACTCCCTCCTTGTAAATCGTGTATGGATAGAGGATGAGACTTGATTCTATCCCCACGATGCAGGCAATGAGCAGGGCAATTAGCATTGTTCGATTTCTAATGCCAGTTTGATCGGCTAGCTTAAAGGATTCGAGTTGATCCGCCAAGGGATGAGTGCGAAACGAGGCATAGGCCGCTCCGCTGAGCCAGTTCATCAAGGAGAGCATTGTCAAATTTCCTGTTCTGAGACGCCGCGTGCCAAGCATTGAGACGAGCAAGTGCTGCGGAGTGAGATAACCGATCGCATGCAGTGGCGGCCCTAATTCGGCTCGAATGCGAGCCAACCCTACAACGATTGACAGATACACCCCAATGAAGAGGACATACGCCCAAATTGACATTCCGCCTTTTACGCAGAAGATTAGCAACAGCACAAGACAGACACACAACGCGATCACTGCCCATCGATAAGGGATGGGTTCACTTGCCTCTTCTTCTTGATTTGGGCGAACGATCCGAGCGATGACACGAGCAAAATGCTTTCTGCTGTGCCAACATACCACCGCAAGTAAAGCAAGCAACGCACCTGCGCCTTGTTCACCAAAGAAGGGGTACCCGGGCAAAATTGCGACACCAGCCATGCCGCCGTAGAGAAGCTGCACCTTTTGGAGGAGATAGAAGAACGCACAGGAGAATGAAAGATCTAAAGGGAGGATAAAAGCGAGGCCGAGTAGATAGGGGGTGAAATTAAGCGGTGTGCTGCCCAGCGCGTTCCACGGCTTTTGAGTAAAATAAACAGCCAGGTTATATTTCTTGACAGGAATCATCGGTAGAGCTGGAAAGAAGAACTCAAGCCCATTTATCAAGTCGATTGTTGCGGCAATCGCGAACCCAATCCACAGCAATCGGTTTCTGAAAATCGCTCCTGAACGCCCAGTGATTTCAAGTGGAATCTGGATAATCGGATACGCCAATTTTTCATGTGCTACCCATTGTCGTCGGATAATTATCGTCACGCAGAGGAAAACTATCATCAATAGGAAAATAACAATCGACCACGATAAGATTGGCGCGATCCAATGTTGCAAGTATCCGCCTGTAAAAAAGTTGACCTTGCCTTCATAGAAATCTGTGACCGTTTTCGGATGGGAGATAACCAGCCATTCGGGTAAGTGGTGAAACAACAATGCTTCCCAATCGTTTTCAGGGGTTGCAAAACGAAAAGCATAAGGTATCAATCCCATCAAACGCGGAATGCAATCATGTCCAGTAAATGCACTCCCGACAGCAAGCATGGCGTAGATGGTAAGCAGGTCCTGTTGACTCAGGGCGGCTTTCGGGAAGGAGTGATTGACAGCCATATTCAGCCATGTTATCAGCAGGAGGGCAAACACGACATTGACCGACAACGCAACGATGGTCAGATGTGCGGTATGCCATATCATCTCGACGTAGGCAATCCAGTAACTGTTGGCAATAATTAGTAATACGCCGATTAGCACAGCTCGCTTGCTGATTTTGGTAAAGGGGTCTCTTTTCATCGGATTAAATCAATCAACACTGTACCTAAACAGGAGGCGAAAGCTGCTGCCAGCGTGAGAATGAGCACCCGCTGCCAGGCAACCGGATTAGAAAACTGGAAGAAACGGGGAAAGTAAGGAGGGATTGAAGAAGATACGGTCCCGATTACGAAAATCCTAGGAGGAAAAAGGTGCGTGTCGGGCAAATGACGAGGCGGTGAGAGCATATAAGGTGGTCTTCACCAAATTTGGTGACATTGTGCTCACTGATTATCAAACCCCAATAGTTTGACTTCCATTTGCAACTCGACACCCTTTTTCTTCTTGACATGCGTTTGGATGTGGTGAACTAGATCGAGTACATCCTGCGCCGTTGCACAATCGATATTGATGATAAAGTTTCCGTGAATTTTGGAAACCTCCGCTCCTCCGATTCGATACCCTTTCAAGCCGCATTCGTCAATTAGCTGCCCCGCGGAAGCACCGGACGGGTTTTTAAACATACACCCTGCGTTCTCCTCTACAAATGGCTGACTTTCGATTTTCTGCTTGTAGAGTTCTTGCATGTGCGCAGTAATCGTTTCTGCATTGCCGGGAGTGAGGTTGAGAATGACACCCGTAGTGCAGAAGTAGGCTTGCAACTGGCTATGGCGGTAGCTAAACTGTGCGTCATCACGGTAAATGTCGATTAATCCGCCGTCATCTAACATCACTTGGATCTTCTCAACAAGATCTCCGAAGCAACTTCCCCAGGCGCCTGCGTTCATAGTCAACGCTCCGCCGATAGAACCGGGAATACCAAGCGCGAACTCGGCGCCACTCAAGCTACGGCGCGCGGTAGTTTTCGACAGTTTGGGTAGAGAAACGCCTGCACCTGCACAGACACGGTTTCCGTCAAACTCGATTTGATCGAACTCCCCGATTAGTCGAATGATGATCCCTTCATACCTCGCATCGCTGATTAACAGATTGGAACCCCGACCGATGATGGCGACTGGAATTCGCCAACGTTTTTTCAACTCTGCCACGGCGGCAAGTTCTTGGACTGTGGCGATTTCACTGTAAGCAGTTGCAGTCCCGCCAATTCCAAAGTAAGTGTGCTTCCTCATCGGCTCGTCGAAGCGGAGCTTTGAGGCACTGGAGTGATTTTGAATAATTGAAGCAAGCTCCGTTTTCCAATCCATTGCTGTCTCTATGGAATTGACGTACGTCCCTCATGAAAACGAGGGATAGCCAATTGCCGGTTGTTCGTTTACTTTCATCACGCCTCGTCAATGTACTTTTGCATCATCTTGAGAGATTGTGCTGCAGTTTCAACAGGTGTGATAGAGTCGAACGGTATCGCACTGACAAAACCGTCGTATCCAATTCTCTTCAGAGTTCGAAAGATGCTTCCAAAGTCGACTTCTCCATCGCCTGGCACGAGGTGCATATGTGCGGTTAACCCCTTGTAGTCTGGAAGCCCCACCATACTAACGTATCCCTTGGAGGCGTCACTGACGATGATTCGCTCTTGCTTGTAAGTATCAGCGATGTGAACCCATTTCAAGACATCGGCGGCATATTCGATCATCGCGGCGGGGTCTTCTCCTAAAATAAATGTGTGAGGACCACAATATAGGTATCCGATATTGTCGTGCCCAATCTCCTTGAGGATATCTACCGCTGTATTGTTGTCCTCAACGAAGTCACCAGGATGCGCTTCGAATGCAGCTTGTACACGCTCTTTTTCCAATACCGGCACCAATTCTTCTGAAGACACCTTGAATGCCTGAATACATTCATCTCGTTGGTCTGAAGTGCCTCCACTCATCTCGCAGGTAACCATATCGCAGCCCAACATACGTGCGACTACAATCTGCCGTTCGACATTTTCCACCGCTTGACGCCGGGTCTCTTCGTTGAGTGACGCAATCGGTCCGCCACCCCCAATGGCTGCGGGCTTTATCCCATAGCGCTGCATAACGCTCGCAATTTCCTCGATTTCGGCTTGAGGTGCGTGAGCGTTGACGCCAGTCTCTACATGCCCATAGCCAATCTTGCTGATTTCCTCCATTCGTGCCTCAAGGGAATATTTTGAGAACAGAAATCCTTCACCAAGACAGGTTTTCATATTTCCACGTCTCCTTTTCTCTGATGTTTATGTCGTCAAATTAGGACAGCCCTGTGCGCGGGCATCCCACTCTATCGGTGTAGTATCAACCATCTTTCCGACCAATACAGTTTTAATCCGACAATTAGCAACACCCAGTTGGGCGTGTGCAATGTGGCGAGTGGACAACCAGGCGCCGAAGAATTTGCTACACCGCTCATCCCCCGGCGATTGTGGAGTGACCACGAACGCCATAACTTCGGTGACAAAACTAGCACGGGATTGTCTTCTTACGACTCCGAAATGTACTCCTGAATCATTTTGAGGGACTGTGTCGCAGCCTCAACAGGTGTTGTTGAGTCGAAAGGTATTGCACTAACAAAGCCATCATATCCAATTTTCTTTAAGGTGCGAAAGACACGTGCAAAGTCGACTTCACCATCGCCAGGAACGAGATGTAAATGTCCTCTTGTTTTCTTGAATTCCGGAGTTCCTCCCACAGTTGCATATCCCTTGGGGGCAAAGCTGATGATGATACGCTCCTCTCGATACGAATCAGCGACGTGAATCCAATTCAAAATATCGGCGGCATACTCAATCATTGCGACAGGGTCTTCGCCCAGGATGAATGTGTGGGGACCACAGTACAAGTATCCGATATTCTTGTGCCCAATTTCCCTGAGAATATCCACTCCCAGATTATTATCTTCAACGAAATCGCCGGGATGGGCTTCAAAGGAAGCCTGTACACCCTCTCCTTCGAGCACCGGAGCTACTTCGCGCATAGATGCCTTAAACGCCCCGATACAGTCATGGAGTTGTAGCGAAGTACCGCCGTTCATCTCACTGGTTATATAGTCACATCCCAGCAAGCGTGCAACAACAATCTGGCGTTTGAAACTCTTCACCGCCTGATGCCGGGTTGCCGCATCAAGTGAGGCGAGCGGTCCACCTCCCAATACAGCTGCTGCCTTGATGTCGTAATTATCCATGACCTTCGCTTTTTCCTTAATCTGGCCATCAGACGCATTTGGATCAAGATGGGAACCGGTGAGAAGTTCTACGTAGTCATAGCCAATTTTGTTGATGGCTTTCATTGCATCTTCGAAGGGGTATTGTCCAAACTGAAATCCTTCACCGAGACAGATTTTCATTTTTGATATCTCCGTTGTGATGATTCTAGGACTTTTACTAATTCTCTAACGCGGTCCTACTACTTCTGCAGAATGTGTAATAAGAATTTCGGCATATGTAACACCGTAGAAGTTTTTTTTCAATACTTGTTTTTCAAAATACATCACACCGTTAACCGATTAACTGTGACGCCGTTGTTTATCTCATGTTAGCATATCATCGCACCTTGCACATCCATCTCCCATTATATCAAATATGCATATAAGCGTCGAGAAAAATATTGGTCCGTATCAAATCTCACATTCTTCCGTTCAGAATTTCAGGTTATCCATTGCGTACCCAAAACCCTATCGCCGCCAACGTCTGCTTGATTTAGATAAACTTTGTGAATCCATCAGCCTTCGTTAGTCCGGAATTAAAAGCACCTTTTAGGAAGAATTTATGCTTGACAGAAAAGTCAATATTTTGTAAACTAAGCTAGTTATTCAGATTTGCCGTTTCTTTCAACGTCGTGGGGAAGGCTCGGATAGTCAGGCGTGCTTGGCTAAATGCGCGGAACAACCTTAATGTAGGCTTTTGTCAGAATGTTAAGATTTATCTTCCTAATAGAACTTAGCGTCAATAGTAGTTAGCGGCGAATCGGAGTTGTATCCCAACACCCTTCCATTCCGTGTCATGCTTGACGAAAAGAACCAGATTACCAAAAATTTCTGAAGAGGAGAGAAAAATAGAACATGAAGAGGTTACTGACGATACCGATAATTCTTTTGTTGGTTGCTGGTGCCGGGTGTAACAAACAACAGGTGGTTACGCAATTGGAAGTCGGTCGAGATAAGCTGCTCGGCGCAGGTCTGGAAATCGAAGCTATTGAACACCTAAAATTGGCTGAAACCAAAGAAGCCAAGTCTGAAATCGAAAAAGTGGAACCGAGAGCGCTATTGTTGATTGCCTATACGACCGCGCTTTCAAGTGGGGACGCTAAGACCGCACTTCGTGACAAGATTTATAAAGAAGAACGGCAGAAAAGGTTAGCCGAGATGAACACGGCTGAAATGAGGAAAATCCTTGATGTGCTCAATGAACGCCATCGTGTCCAGAAAGATGCAATGCAAGTGTTAATCGATAAAGGGAGTGAAGCCGTTCCTTTATTGATTGAAAGCCTGGGTAAGACCTGGAAATATGCACAAATTGAAGGTGAATTGATGGCAATGTTTTATCACATTGGCTCCCAAGGATTAGACCACATGATCGCTGCACTCAAAGAGCCAGACACACCGGCTGCTGTGAAGTCTGCTCTTGTTCAGTTGATTGGAAAGATTAACGATCCGAAAATGCTTCCAGAGTTGGAATCATTTCGAAAGAGTCAAGACAGCAGCAATGCAGGGCTGATAATGGAACTCAACGTTGCCCTTTATAAGCTTGGCAAAAAGTCAACATACAAACCGGAAATTATCGCAGGCTTGAGTAATAGCGATGTTGTTGTACGTCGCGCATCATCGAAGGCGCTGTCGGAGTTGAATGATTCCCCAGCGGCTCAAATTGTCAGCGTTCTCAAGGACCCTGACGCTCAAGTGCGTATGCATGCCGCACAAGCGCTTCAAAAATTTCCAACCGAGAATGCAGTGAATCCGCTAATCAATATCCTCAAAACGGATTCCAATGCGGATACAAAAAAAGCGGCAACAAGGGCGCTGATTGCCCACGCTGAAAAGGGGTTGGGGAAAAACATGGACGTGCGTCTAATCAATGAATTGGATCGGATAAACGAACCAAATGATCGGCTGCGGATTGTTCAGATTCTCAAAACCAATGAACTCCGGACTCGGATTAAAGCCCATCCATCAGAGGACAATCTTGAATACAATCTCTGGAAATATTTTCAAGATAAGGAACAAAATGACATGGTGAAAGAAGAACTGAACCTCTTACTGCTGATGTTAGAGTCGACTTAACGGATGGGAAAAAGGTAAGCTACCCCTCCTCAACCCGATTAAGAGTGGTGATTATACATCGGTGCCACCTTCCACTGTACCAATCGCCATTGGGTAGTATGCTCTTTGTATTCTCGGAGGATATAAAGAACAACATTTCATCGAAACCAGTCTTAGTTGACCCCAGTGATCAATCTTTGAAAGGCAGCTCAAACCGCACACCGTTCTGAACGCTCAAAAGTTTTAGCGCAATCCTCAGATTCAGTTCTATCGCCACACGCCGACCCTAATTCTTCGCCTCATTCGAATTTACCTGCCAAACAGTCGAAAAAAACGGCGAATCGAAAATGGCACCGTAAGGAGTTCGGAACCATGTGTCCGTCAGAACCTCCCCACACGTTTCTTTCCCGCGATGGGTTTCGACATCCTGCCACAAACCCCAGCCTGATTCATGATAATAGACAATCTCTCACCGTGTCGCCGAAAGCCAGAGACCCACAGTACGCGCTTTCGGAATCTGTAAGGCGAGCCTGGTACGGGAGCACACGAGGAGTTAAGACCTTTCACACCGCAACGCTAGTTGCTAAAGGTGAAACCGATTCTCAAGCTCAACAGACCGGCAAATTCTTTCTGTTTAGGACACTATAGAATTCGTCGTGCTTCCCAAACTTTCAATACAACAGTTCAGCCGAGTCCGTGACAGGGTTGAGATTTTCTCAACAATAGGTGGGGACAAGGGCGCCGCAATTGGAATTTTGGTAGGCTGAACGCTTAGTTTTTGTATCAGTCGCATTCAGACAGCGGCAGCATTGTCAAGAGCGAAGGGGAGTGCTAGTTGGGAGACACTTGGATTTCATCATCATGAAATGTATCGGTCTCACCTTAGTTCAAATTCAGTTTATCGTCAAGTCGGTTCTCGTCAGAGCAGTGTTTTCGGTTGACGGGTACTGTGCTTTTTTGATATGCTATACTTTACATAATGATACTTAGATCACACTACCTCTTTCCCATCGTAGCCCCGATAGGGTTTCCAAAGTTTCTTACTCGGGGCTGTGATGGGAAGCTGGGAAATTTCAACCAAGATTAGGTATTAAGTCCCCAGCGGCAGCAACTCTTTCTAATTACAGGTTGTCGCAACGAAGATCCGAACCAAGTGAAGTGGTCGAACTCCGATATTCCGAGGAATACGGTTCAAATATGTTCGTAGACATCTGCTCGGTTATGCCCCAGACGACCGGGGCACAGGCGCTTCATTTCCGGAGGCATGCGCTCATACGTCTCAGGCCAGAGCGGTTGGTGGCCACCTTCGTTCCAGTTGTTGAACCAACGCGGGTAGTAAGCGATGTTTAGCCCCACACGAATCTCGTCGGTGGTTGAATTGGGGCGAGCCATGTGGTACAAACCTCCGTGCCACATCATCACGGAACCCGCGCGGCCCGTGACCGGCTTGATAAGCGGGCTATCCGGAGTAATTCCTGGCGGTGGGCCCTTGAGACGGGACCGATGGCTCATGGGCACAATGCCCGTAGCACCGTTTTCAATGGTGAAGTCTGTGAGCATCCAGATACTATTCATTATCCACGGTACGTCCGGTACCTCAACGAAATGCGCGGCGGAATCGACGTGCAGCCCTTGAGGTCCCGCTCCAGGCCATGTTGGTTTGGAACATGCCTCGGCGACACGACAATTTTCACCTAGAAAATGTCTGCAAATGGCTACGGTGTCCGGATGACTGGCGCAGATCCAGACCCGGTCGTCCAAGTTTAACATGCCAAACAGCGTCTGATAGTATTGGTCGCCGGTGTTATAGCGCCCGTATTCGGGATTTGCGTGAATTTCCAAGAATCGCTCCGCCATGCTGCGGGCCATGTCTTGGGAAATGAGATTTTCTAGGACGCAGTAGCCGTAGGCGTTAACTGAGTCAATCGCAGCTCTGATATCATCGTTCATGGATTCTGTCTTTTGCCTCCTAATCTAGTTGACGATGTACATTCATTGCTAAGGCTATACGAACTTCATCTAGTATTCTAATCTCGGCAGAATATGTAGGCACCTGTGGTAAATGCTCTACGTTCTGCCTTGCCCCTGAATCATGCAATTATAGCAATTAGGTGACAATTTTGCAACAAAAAAGGATGTAAAGGCGCTAAAGCCAAACGGATGGAGTAAAGATAATCTGAAATGAGACGCTACGTGTTAAATCGTAATAGTTGTCTAGTTCTACAAAACGCTCCCCCGCCAGAGCGAAGTTTGTCAACTAAATTAGGCTTGGACGTGCGGAACACTTTACGCAAGACTCAGTTTCTCAATAGCACTAGCACTGTGGTTCCAGCCTTGAGAATAAATAGCAAATCTTCCCCACTTATAGAGGAATTTGAATCATGACTTATTCTATGACCGACGAACAGCGGTTTATCTTTGATTTGAAGGGTTGGCTGCTGATTCCATCGGTGTTACAACCAGACGAGATTAGAGAGATTAAGGAATTTCTAGATGCCTTGCAATTTAACCCAGAGTCGCTTCCTGAGAGAGAAAGGCATGTTTGTGGGGGAGCATCTTCCCAACTGTTAGATCATCCGGTCGTAGTGGGCGTGTTAAACGAGATTATCGCTTCCCGGCAGAAGTCACGCGACCGAGACGTGCCTCCAGAATTAGGTGAAGAGCCGAAAACTTACGGTTTCCGTTGCGATGCCTGGAATCTCACGCGCCGAACCTATGATCCGACTCGCAGCGCCTCAGATCCGCCGCCATCACCGCCGCATAACGGTGGAGTTGAGATGTTCCCAACTCACAGTTTCCGTGTGTTCAATGGTAGCATTGCTTCGCCGGTGACTCGGGTAGTGTGGGAGTTGAACCTTGTGAAGAAATGGATGGGGGGCACACTGTTCATGTCCGGGAGTCACAAAAGTAACTTCCCAATCCCACCGGAGCACCGTCAGATTGACAGCCCATTGTTTGAAACCTATGAGTGTCCAGCAGGTTCTGTGTTGTTCTTCACGGAATCGATTTGTCACGGAGGTCCACAGTGGCTGGATCCGGAGAATGAACGTATGGCGCTTTTTTTCCACTATATGCACGCATCGGCAAAGTGGCATTACGGGGCACCACCTCACGAAACTGTCATGGCGATGCCGCCAAAGCGGCGGACCCTATTTCGTGGCGTATGGATAGGCGTCGGTCAGACGAACGACGAGTATTCCAATGAGAATCGCGCAATTTGACAAAGCAGTGCGCGATGCGTCGAGCGGCGCCTTGCACATTCGGGCTGGGACCAGCCATATCAATATTCGAAGCAACACAAAGCATTTTCCGAGGATGCAATGAAGAAGATACGAATCGGCGGAGGTGCCGGTTTTTCGGGAGACAGAATTCCGCCTGCAATCGAGTTGGTAGAATCGGGCGATATCGATTACATCGTATTCGAATGCCTCGCTGAACGAACGATTATGCTTGCCCAACAGCGTAGACGGCTTGACCCGTCGAAAGGATATGACCCTTTATTCGAGAGACGTATGCGTGCCATACTAGAATCGTGCGCGAAAAAGAACATAAAGATCATTACGAATATGGGAGCAGCGAACCCACGAGCGGCGGGCGAATTGGTGGTTCATATGATGCAAGAAATGGGGATCGACAACCTCGTCGTGGCGGTTGTCACTGGCGACGATATTCTTGACGAGGTGAAACGCGGGGATCTTCTACTCCATGAGTTGGAACTCAGTTCTCAGGAGATTCAAGAGAAATTGGTGTCGGCGAATATCTATCTCGGCTCGTGCCCCATCCTAGAGGCGCTGCGACAGGGTGCGGCTGTGGTAATCACGGGTCGTGTCGCGGATCCCTCGCTGTTCGTAGCGCCCTTGCTGTATGAATTCGGTTGGGCGAGCGATGATTGGAACCGGGTAGGTCGCACGGTCATGCTAGGTCATCTCATGGAGTGCGGTTGCCAAATTAGCGGCGGCTACTATGCCGATCCCGGCTATAAGGAAGTGGACAATCTTGCACGTCTCGGTTATCCCGTCCTTGAGATTTATGAGGACGAACGCGCCTATATCACAAAAGTGCCCGGCAGCGGAGGACAAGTCAGCGTGGGTACATGTAAAGAACAACTGTTATATGAGGTCCGCGATCCCTCAAGCCTGATAACTCCCGACGCAGTGTCAGATCTGACCGATGTGCGTTTCAAACAGGTGGGTCCAGACCGGGTGCAGGTGTTTGGTGGGAAAGGAAGGTCGCATCCGGACAGGCTTCGTGTGCTGTTATGTGTTCAAGAAGGCTATATTGGAGAAGGTGAAATTTCCTATGGAGGTCCCGGCGCCTATGAACGGGCTCAACTTGCTGCAACATGTGTGCATGAATGGCTGGAATCTGAATGCGTCGAACTGAGTGAACTGCGAGTTGAATTTATTGGCGTGAATCATCTGTATCAAGGGAATTCCCTATCGTTGCAAAGTCCACCATCTGAAATTCGATTGCGTATCAGCGGGCGAGCAGGCACACGGAGTCAAGCGGAAAGAGTGGGCGAAGAGGTTGAGAGTCTCTTTCTCAACGGGCCTGCAGCTGGCGGTGGGGCGCGAAAGTATGTTCGTGAAATAACTCCAATGTATACGGCCTTTATCGATCGGAAAGCTGTCCGAACCAAGATTGAGATGCTAACGCCGAATTAAATCCGCTCGTACAGAGCCGAAAAATGTAGTAAATGCAGTCGGTCAGAAAAAAACTTCCTGGTTGGGTCCGCGAAACAAGGCGAAGATCGAATCGATTCATTTCAACGTCCTAGTGTGGCACACGGGTGGATACATCGCTTGACTAAAAGGAGGATTAGTTATATATGGAGACTCTAGGCGTAGCAATGATAGGTTACAAGTTTATGGGAAAGGTCCACTCGCGGGCGTACCGTGATGCCATCGGGCTCTTTGATCCGAAAGTAAGACCTGAACCGCGGGTAATCTGCGGTCGTGACGAAACGGGAGTCCGCAATGCAGCTGCCCGCTACGGCTGGCAGGAGTACAGCACTTGCTGGGAGGAGGTTGTGGAGCGTGATGACATTCAAATCATCGACATCTCGGTGCCGGGAGATATGCATCGCCCCATCGCGCTAGCGGCAGCGCGACAGGGCAAGCACATCTTGTGTGAAAAGCCGTTGGCTAACTCTCTGCCAGATGCGCTAGAAATGGCTCAAGCGGTTGAGGCGGCGGGCGTGGTTAACATGGTCAATTTTAACTACCGTCGAGTCCCCGCGGTTGTGATGGCTCGTGAGTTGATAGAAGCGGGCGAAGTTGGCGAAGTCTATCACTGGCGTGGGTGCTGGTTGTCAGATTGGGCTACTAGCCCTGAAATCCCTATCACCTGGCGATTTCAACGCGAGCGAGCCGGCAGCGGTTCGCTCGGCGATCTGGGATCTCACCTGATAGATTTGGCGCATTACCTTATTGGTCCTATTGAGAAATCAATTGGATTAACTGAAACTTTCGTCAAGGAACGCCCTCTGCTTCCTTCTGAGCAAAAATCCGGATACACAACGGGAGCGGTGAACGTGGACGATGGCGCGCTATTCCTGGCGCGTTTCGAGAACGGTGCAATCGGTAGCTTTGAGGCGACCCGATTCGCAGGTGGCAGCCGTGATCGTTTCATATTCGAGATTAACGGCAGCCTAGGCAGCCTGTATTTTGACTTCGAACGGATGAATGAATTGCGCTTCTTTTCTTGGCGTGAACCCGTTCAAACCCAAGGCTATCGCACCATTTTCATCGGTCAGGACAATCACCCTTATGGGAGCCATTGGTGGCCACCCGGACTGGGGATTGGGTACGACGCGGCATTTGTACATACTGTCTACGATTTTCTCAACGGTGTCGCCGAGCGCAAATCTCCGTCGCCTGATTTCCGTGAAGCGGTAGGAGTGCAGGCTGTCCTTGAGGCGGTCGGTCAGTCGATTGAAGAAGAACGCTGGGTGAAGGTCGCAGATGTCCTCAACGGGACGTAGTGCACCGTAAGATAAGTTTAGAAACCGTTGTATTATTCCACCGTAAAGGGCTCATCCGTCTTCTGCAATCCAGGCGAGGTAAACGCTTTTTGAACTTAATCCGTCCTTAAGTATACGGTAAACGACGGAGAATGCCTGAACTAAAGGTGCATTCGGCGCGTTGAATATATACGCGATTCAAATACTCAATTTCTGAACGAGGTGAACAACAATGACGCGATCGCTTTTCAAAACTATAAGTATTGGGCTTGTTCTTGTATGTATCTCGGGAATAGGCGTCTCCCTCATGGCTAAAGCCCAACAAAAGGCTTCGCCCAAGTACTCCATCCTTGTGTTTGGCAAGTTGCGCCTAACCCCGACAGGAGACGCAGATATTGCCGAAAAACTGATGGTACAGAAACTGTTGCCTGCGGCAAAAGGGATAGAAGGCTTAAAAATTACGGCACTGAAGCGGATGCAGATGCCCGGACGATCGGAACAGTTCCAAACCAATCAGCCCGATTTCGTAATGATGGCGGAGCTAGCGCATGCCAGCGATTTTCTTAAGCTGTTGGCCGCAACGCCAGCAGACTTGAGAGAATATGGCGAACAGATGAAGGTACAAGCCGGTGCCCCTGAATTTGAACTGTATCAAATATTGGAAGCGTCAACGGACGGAGTAGAGTAAAAGATTGTGATATCAAATGAGAATGAGATTGGCGAAGTAACTCATGATACCGAAAAGCAAATAACAAATCTTTTTATCGCCCAATATGAAAAACCCGCGGACCTAGAGGAAATCGACCTGAGTCGATTAACACCGTTACATCGTGCGCTCTTGGTCACCGATGGGACAGTTACGCGGTTCCTCGAAGCCTATACACTTTCGCCCGTCAATGTTGTGTTGCTCACGCAGGAAACGCAAACCCTCTCTACAGATCACGTTTGGCTCGAAACCGAAAAAGGCACGGCTGTAATTCGACGTCAGGTGTCATTGCAAACGGAGCAGAATGTTGGTCAACCCCCGACAATCCATACCTATGCGACTTCCCTCATTGTGCTGAACCGAACCCCAACAATCATTGAGCAAGGCTTAAAACTCAAGAGTGATGGTTTAGGGGAACTGTTGAAGCGTAGTGGCTTGGAAACTCGTCGTGACCTACTGTGGTGCGGTTTTGAACGCCCGAAAGATTTGCCGGAACATCTTGCTCATTTGCGGGAGAAACCGTTCCTTACTCGCGCCTATCGCATCGTCGCCGATGGACAACCGATAATGTTAATAAACGAGCGATTTCCGCTCAGTGAGTCTACACCCACTAAGTCCAGCGACTCCAAACAGGTTTGAAGCGCTCAAAACATGCGTCAGGAGGACATAGATGAAACTGACATTTCAACGCATCTGTCAAGTCTTGACAGTCTCTTTCTCGTTCGCGGTGCTACTGATCGGATGTAAGGAGGAGGTCACCCGCAAGGCTGATTGGGAAACTCATTTCACAGATCTCCACTTCACCAGCCCCAAACACGGCTGGATCGTCGGAGAAAAGGGGTTTATCATTCACACAATTGATGGTGGCAAGACATGGACCCGTGAAGAAGTTGGGATCGAGGAAGATTTTAAAGCCGTTTACTTTACGAACCGAAAATACGGCTGGGTAGTAGGAGACAATGGCGTAATCGTCGCAACCGATGATGGTGGCAGACACTGGCATCTACAGAAAAGCAACACTTCAGCCATGCTCAGAGACGTTGTCTTTGCCAATTCTGGCGAAGGCTGGGTAGTGGGAGAAGATAACTACGTGATTGCTACAAAGAACGGCGGAAAAACGTGGGAGCGTCAGCAATATGTGAGCGACTTTACCCTAAACGGCGTCTGGTTTGTCGACAATCGTCGGGGCTGGGCTGTCGGTGAATATGAGAGCGTGCGTCGCACAGACGATGGCGGTGACACCTGGCGAGAACAGACTACTCGCGAAGGTATCGTGCGAAATCGATTGGTGAATGACAACCGACGTGTCTTCTTCATCAACGATAACGAAGGCTGGATGGCTGGCAGCGATGGTTCAGTTTACCACACGCAGAACGGCGGCGCAAGATGGAAGGGTCAGGACAGCCGAATTCCGAGCATCAATGGTCATGTTAGGGAGACCGTCAACGGACTTCACTTTGTGGACAAACACCGTGGTTTGGCGGTTGCCGATATCGGCTTTATCACGTTCACCGAAGATGGGGGCAACAACTGGCAATTATTAGAGAGTGGCACAGAAAACAACCTGATGGCGGTTCAGTTCACAAGCCAGAGTGAAGCGTGGGCGGTCGGATGGCACGGCACGATTATGCTCTCGAAGGACGGTGGAAGTACGTGGACGATGAAAAGCGGAACCACGTCAAACGACCTCGAAAACATTCAATTCGCTTCGGAGAACCGCGCGGTTGCTGTCGGGAAGCGAGGGACGATTGCAATCACGGAAGATGGCGGGCAAACGTGGGAGGAGATTGATACTGACATCTGGGACAATATTCGAAACGTCTTTTTCATATCCGATAAACAAGGTTGGCTGATTGGCGAACGGAACATGATCGCCCACACGACCGATGGAGGACGGACGTGGGAGCGGCAATACGCCGGCCAGGGGCACATGCTTAACGGTGTCTACTTTGTGACGCCGCAGAAGGGGTGGGTAGTCGGTGAACTCGGCACAGTGCTTTACACTGCTGACGGCGGCGAATCCTGGGTTTCCCAAACAGCGACGGAATTTCTATCGCTCAAAGGGGTCTTCTTTCTGAATGGGAAAGAGGGCTGGGCCGTCGGCTGGCCGGGGATCGTCAATCACACGACGAACGGCGGGATGTCATGGACACCACAGACGTCCGGAACCTTCAACGAACTTTACGCGGTCCACTTTACGGACAGCAATAACGGTTGGATCGTTGGACAGTTCGGAGAGATTCTGCGCACGAAGGACGGCGGCCAAACATGGAAATTCCAGCCGAGCGGTATAAAGGAGAATCTCAATAAAATCTACCTCGCTGATACTTTGCACGGCATCATCGTCGGCGACAAAGGGACAATTCTAACGACAACTGATGGCGGCGCAAGCTGGGAAAAACAGGTGAGTGGCACGGAGAATGACCTCATGGGCTTTTCGCTCTCACCGGAAGGAGTGGTGATGGTCGGTCGCGGTGGTATCGCCATGCGGTATTCCGTTGATTCAGCAGAACTCCCCGTGACTCTGCCCCCCGTGGCAGTAGTTGAAGAACCCGAATCCCCTGAAGACGATGTAACAGTCGAGGAAGTGACCTATCATTGGGACATCGTCCGTCGTGCCGCATGGCAAACCGACTTTTCAGATACATACTTCTTTGATGAGCATACCGGCTGGGCGGT
The DNA here is from genome assembly GCA_965198175.1 of Candidatus Poribacteria bacterium. Lineage (GTDB taxonomy): Bacteria > Poribacteria > WGA-4E > WGA-4E > PCPOR2b > JAPPKS01. The sequence continues at coordinate 1,878,987 of OZ240245.1, read as the reverse complement.
TGGGAAAGGTGGCGTTATTGCACACACAACGGATAGCGGAAAAACGTGGCTTCCGCAGCATAGCGGTGTTGAGACAGACCTCTCTCAAGTAACCTTTGTTGACTCATCGCACGGATGGATTACGGGGCGTCGCATGTTGTTGCGGACCGAGGATGGCGGAACTACATGGCAGGTGGTCAGAGGCGTTCTGCAAAACCTTCAACGCATCAGTGCAATGCAGTTTTTGAACTCAAAAGATGGGTGGCTTGGGGTTGATACCGCGCGGATACTCCGTACAACCGATGGAGGGTTGACGTGGCAGCGTCAGCAGACTGGCATCTCCGACCAACCCATTGCAGACATTCACTTCATCAATCTGAATGAAGGGTGGGCGGTACTAAGCGATCGCCGTGAGGGTGGACTAGTTCTTCATACCATCGACGGAGGCGATTACTGGAAAATACTCGATAAGACCAATCAAGCGGGAATTGGCGTCTATTTTGCCGATTCAACTTCGGGTTGGGTCGTCATGGCTAACGGCTCATCAATTGCTACTCATGACGGAGGAGCAACGTGGAAAAGGGTCAATTCAGAGCCCGGACGGTCACCGGGCCGGCTTCGGCGGGTAACCTTCCGAAACCATAAAGAGGCGTGGGCTCTCAGTAGAGATGGTTCACTTTTCATCACGCGTAGCGGCGGTCAAACGTGGGAAGCGGCGAATGTACCACAGCACGAAGGCTCAACCACACCTCGGATAGCTGGCGGAGCGGATATTGATTGGTTTGCGCTTTGGGCTGGCGAAGGAGAAGAAGTAAGCGGCGAAGGCAATGACCAACCGAGTAACACCGACAATTCCAGATTGGATGTGGATTTCGCAGAACAGATTCAATCGCAGATGACCGATAGGCGTCAACGCACCGAACGCTTCACGCCAGAAGGTGACCTGGGTGGACAGAACGTACCATCTTCCAACGAAGCACAGAGACAGCAGAGGAATGCGCAACAAGATCGCCCGAGTCCACCCGATAGAAGACGTGGCAACCGCTTACTTAATAGGGTATATTACGTCAATGACAAAATTGCCTGGGCAGTTGGCGATGCCGGACATATCTTTCACACCGCGGATGGTGGAGAAACCTGGGAACGGCAACTCGGTGAAAAACTTGATGACGCCATAGATGTCCTCTTTCTCAGCGACCAACAGGGCTGGATGACCGGCGATAACGGTCTGCTCCTGGAAACACATGATGGCGGAGTCACTTGGAAAACCTTGAACGTTGTCACACGGCAATCGCTTGTCGGCGTACATTTTCCCAGCCTCGCCCCAAAATGGGGTTGGGTGATGCAACGTGATGGTACAGTGTTCTACACAACTGACGGCTCAAAATGGTCTTCCGGACCAACGCCGATGCGTCCCGGCTTATTCGAAGAAGATCCGCCGAGGAGATTCTCAATCAACGACGTTGCGTTTGGCGAGTTTTCCCAAGGTTGGGCGGCTGGCGACGAGGGACAGATAATCCACAACCAAGATGGCGGTCCTGTCTGGACGCCACAGCGAACATCAACTGCAAACGACCTGCTAGGTATCAATATGAATTATGCGCCGCTCGGATGGGCGGTCGGGCGCGACGGCATAGTACAAAGAACCATCAACGGCGGTGGCTACTGGAAATATCATGAAACGCATACCGGTTACGACTTGAATGGTGTGTTCTTCATCACCAAACGCAGAGGATGGGCGGTCGGACGCTACGGCATCATTCTCCGGACCACTGGAGGTGGATTTAGTTGGGAACCCTTGTCGAGTGGTGTCACTACGGATCTCTACAGCGTAATTGCACTGACCGATCAGCGGGTCTATGCTGTCGGAGCCAAAGGCACAATTCTACATTCGACCGATGGCGGCGACACATGGGAGCGAGAGCACACCGATATCAGCAACGACCTATACCGAATCGCTATAGCTGAGTCAGGCAATACACTCTGGGCTGTTGGACAGTGGGGCGTGGTGCTGCGGCGGGAGATTAAGAGTCCAGAGATGTCGATGCGGTAGTTCCACACATTGTCAATTCGACTGATCGTCAGCGGATTGGAGCATTAGCGCGCGAGGCATTCCAATCGCGGATTTAGTTCTTCCAAGGTTGGCAGATCGCAATAAAGACGAACTTTATCCAAACTTGTTTGTCTAAAGGATGGACGTGGATTCACATTAGAAGAATTCCTATAACCTGAACATAAAAGGAGAATTTACCATGATAAACAGATTGAGCACTGCAAAATCCCGATATTCTGAGTGGTTTTTACTTCCCACCGCACTTGCAGTCACAGCAGTTATCGTTTTCATGACAAATCAAATTACCCAAGCCCAACGGCCCGACCGGAGCGAAATGCGAGACAGACCGGGCGGCGGAATGCGCGGTCCTGGAGGTGGTGGGCGCGGGTTTTCCCCAAGTTCTCTGATTGATAGTTCGTGGGTTGACTTGACGTTCGTCATCAAAGTCGATAATGAAACGCTCATCAAAGCCCGACCAGTGTATCAGAAATCTCGCGACGCCCTAGAAAAAGCGATGAAAGAGGCGCGTGACAGCGGAGACTATAGCTCAATGCGAGAAGCGATGATGGAAGTCCGCGAGTCGTTTAAGTCGAAGCTGGAGAAGGTTCTGACTGAAGAACAATTGGCAAAGCTCAATGAGTTGGAGCAACAACGAATGCAGCGGATGCAGAATCGGCGAGGCGGCGGGCGTGCTCGCTAAGTTATAAAACAGGCCATTGCTCCCTCAAGGCTTCAAGACGCATCCAGGTGAATACTCAGCTAGTCCCGAAGGGTTATGCCGACCCGTTGGACTAGGCTATAAAACCGTAATATACTGGCACCACACTACAAAAGAAATGGGGGTTACCTGTGACAATGTCTCTTACCGATCTTCTGCACGTGTCTCGCTTTCATAAACCTCGTTCCCAAAGTCACATCTTATTGCACTAGAAACATTCCAGTTCTAGCCACGCTTCAGCCACCTTGTCCTGTAAGGAGACGAACCGATGGGAAAAAAATGGATTATCATTTGCATCATTGCGGTCAGCGTTATCGGAGTTGGCGGTTTCTTGCTGTATGACAGGCTGTTATCGTCAACCAGAGATGAGTCGACCAGTCCGGCGAACTTAAGAGTTGCCACTGTCGAACGCGGTGATATTGACGTCGTGATTGATGCAACGGGTACGATCGAACCACTAAATATTGTCGAGGTTAGTTCCAAAGCAAGTGGCAGAATCCTCTCTCTGACCGTAGAGGAAGGAGACTCCGTCGAAAAAGACGACGTGATTGCACGTATTGAAACCACCTATGTGGCTGTTGACCTTGAACAAGCAGAAGCCGACCTTCGCGCCTCACAGGCAAGACTCAAGCAAGCCGAAATCAATATTCAATTGCAAAAGGATCAGTCGAAAATTCAGATTAAACAAGCCCAAGAAAAACTCGCTGAAACCAAAAAACAGCTTGAGCAACTCAGCGAGCAGATTCGCATCGAAAAAGAGAGGACCAATAAACGGCAGGTCGCTGATGCTGAAAACAATCTCAAAATAGCGTCTCTGCGGTTCAAACTACTGACCTCGGAGACTGTTCGCGCTGAAGAGATAAACCGTGCAAACGCGGCTGTCAACCAGGCACAGGCGAGTCGAGATCTTGCAAAGAAAGAGTATGAAAGGAAAAAGGGGCTCTTTGAAAAAAAACTTATCTCGCAATCGGAACTCGATGCTGCTGAAACGCAATGGCAATCCGCAGAGGCGCAACATCAGTCCTCTGTTGAGCAAGCGAAGATGGTCAAACAACCGGCTAGCGAAGCGGAGCTACAGTTAGCTCAGGCAGAAATTGACAAATCGAAATTTTTCCTAGATGCAGCACTGGAACAGATTGAAAAACAGACATATCGCGACATGGACATCGAAATCCAAATCAATCGCGTCGAACAGGCGAAGGATTCCTTGAAGCTTGCACTTGCAAACAAGGCTCAGATTAACGTTAAGGAGAAAGAGCTTGAGAACGCCCAAGCGCAGGTAAAGCGTAGCGAAGGGCAGTTACAACTAGCTCGGGAACAGATGCGAGATACGGAAATTAGAGCTCCAATTTCCGGAACCATCCTCGAAAAGAAGGTTGAGGAGGGTCAGATCATATTCTCTAGCTTCGCAGGCGGCAGCCGATCGTCACTCGGCACATCCGAAGGTCAGGTAATTGTAACTATGGCAGACCTATCAAAGGTTTACGTGGTGACCGAAGTGGATGAGACTGACATCGGAAAGGTTAAGGTTGGACAGCCCGTGACCATTACTGTGGAAGCCTATCCCGATCAACCGTTTGAAGGAGAAATACTTCGGATTGCGCCGCAAGGTCAGGTGGTACAAAATGTGACAACCTTTAACGTCATTACCGAAATAAAAAACACCAGGACTCAGCGCCGGAGTGGTTTCCGACGTGGTGCAGGCAGCTTTAATCCGGATCGGTTCACACCAGAGCAGCGCGAACAATTTCGACAGATGCGCGGTCAGCAGCCTGAAACTGTAACCGCCGAGCGTTCCCCACCGGAAAACAAGAGCACGGAACGTCCCGATGAATCCGATCCGTGGATGTCGATGATGGACAGCTTTATGGCCGGCGGTAGCTCGGAAGAGGCGTCCCCGAGCCGCACCGATGAACAGGTCGAGGCGCCGTTCCTGAAGCCCGGCATGAACGCGACCGTTCAGATTTCTGCCGCAAGCAGACGAGCGGTGTTGCTTTTGCCCAATGAGGCTATTCTCTCATTCGGCGACCGAATGATGATTCGTCCCATCAACGAAGATGGGCAACCGGGACGCCCGCAACCCATCGTCACCGGTGTCGCCAGCTTTGACACAACTGAAATCCTCTCTGGTGCTGAAGAGGGGCAGCGAGTTGCCATTGGAGGCGGACGTCCTACCGGTAATGACGCGGATATGGAGCGATTTCGAAGGATGATGCAGAATCCCGCTTCCACTATGCGCCGAATGGGTGGCGGAAGAGGACGAGGGCGATGAGTTCGCCCATGTTCGACCGCAGTATAGTGATGATGCAATGAGTCACACCATACTGAATTCTTGATTGATCAGCCTGATGTTGCAGTCTGTAGCACTAATTTCCACCACGCGGCTCAAACAATAGTATGATACCAACAGGCGGAGAGTTTCACACACGACACAACTTCTATAGAGTGAGTACAATATGGGATTTCTTGAAGGTCTAGCGAACGCTGTCCGCAGTTTATTTGCCAACAAACTCAGATCTGCACTGACAATGCTCGGAGTCGTCATCGGCGTGGCAGCAATCATGACGACCACCGCAATTGGCGAGGGTGCGAAAGCCGACATCACTGAACGCATAAAAACGTTGGGCGCAAATATTCTCAGCATCCGACCCGGACAGACTCGATTTAGGGGACGCAGCTTCGGCGAAAGCCGGCGAACGTTGAAATATAAAGATGTTGACGTGCTAGAACGCCGCATGAAAAATGCCCTGCATGTTGCTCCCCAGGTGAACCAGCGCACCCAAGCGAAATACCTGAACCGAAACACAAACACAAGCGTAGTTGGTACAACGCCCGCGTTTCAGCACACCGAAAATTTCCCCGTTGAGAGCGGGTCGTTCTTCACCGATAACGATGTTCGCCGACGGCAGCGGGTCTGTGTGCTCGGAAAATCAGTAGTTGATGAGCTGTTTGGCGAAAACGGTAATCCGATTGGGAAAACCATAAAGATCAAAGGGCACAACTTCTATGTGCTCGGTGTGCTTAAGGAAAAAGGCGCATCTGGGTTCCGCAATCCCGATGACCAGATTATCATTCCTGTCAGCACGGCTATGAAACGCGTCTTCGGAACTGAGTATCTGTCGACCATCAGTGTGCAAGCCGCCAGTAGTGAAGTCATGGAACCGGCACAAGCTGAAATCGAAGACCTGCTGCGGAAACAGCACAAGCTTCCCGCCAATAAATCGCTCGACTTTCATGTTCGCAACCAAGCCATGTTCTTGGAGACGTTGGAGGAATCCGGACAAACCTTCACCTACATGATCCTCGGCATTGCAATTGTGTCGCTAATCGTTGGCGGCATTGGCATAATGAATATCATGCTCGTTTCCGTAACCGAGCGTACAAGAGAGATTGGTTTGCGGAAGGCTGTGGGCGCTAAGCGCCACGATATCCTGGTTCAGTTTTTGATTGAGTCAACAGCGCTATCTGTAATCGGCGGCTTGGTCGGAATTGGTGTAGGAGTGTTTTGCGCCAGGATGGTGCCTTCCTTGTGGGAGTGGCGAACCATAATTTCTCCGATTTACACCGGCTTAGCGTTTTTCGTTGCGGGATGGGTCGGTATTTTTTTCGGCGCCTATCCGGCATGGAAAGCGGCGAAACTGTCTCCAATTGAAGCGCTGCGGCATGAGTAGCTAAGTAAAAACTTTTCAACCCTCCTGTCCGACTGCCCTAATACAGGGCTCTCGCCATGACTTGTCTTACCAATAATATACGTTGGGTTGAACCATAGGGAAACCCAACTCAATCAATCCGACGCCTGTGACGATTTTCAAGCGTTGGGCGGGGTTACCCCGGACGTACTTGGCCTGGAGGTAAATATATGGGACAGATAGACACATCGCTCTTAGAAATCGAAACCCCTCACATCTTGTTGGATCAAGGGCGGCTGCAAGCAAACATCCAATTGATTCAGAACATCGCCAATACGCACAGCGTCAATGTCCGCCCACACATCAAAACCCACAAGTGCCTTGAAATCGCCCGGCAACAGATAATGGCGGGCGCGGTCGGAATTACCGCTTCTAAGGTAGACGAGGCACTCGTTTTTATCAAAAACGGGATCCGCTCCGTCACTGTGGCGTATCCCCTGGTTGTTGCTTCAAAGCTAGACCGTCTGATAGCCGCCGCACTCGCACATGATGTCGATCTGCGACTCATCGTGGATAGCTCTGCAGGGGTAGTTGCAATCGCCAAAACTGCGGAGAAACACCAAAAACAAATCAGTATCTTCCTGAAGATAGATGTGGGGCTGCACCGTTGTGGACTAGCGGAGGACGATCCGAGCTTGGTCGAGTTGGTGCAAAAAATCGTCCAAGAACCCGCTCTGAATTTTTTAGGGCTTTTGTCACACGCTGGACATACTTATGGGGCAGAAGACGCGGATGCAGCGCGAAAAATCGCCCAAGAAGAGTGCGAAATCCTGATGCGCATACAGAAAAACCTTGAGAGCGTCGGCATCGAAGTCTCGGAAATGTCCGTCGGATCCACACCCGGCACCCTTGCGAGCGATAGTTACGACGGCATCACGGAAATTCGACCGGGCAACTACGTCTTTATGGATAGAATGCCGCTGCGTCTCAAGCTCATTGAGTTAAACCAGATTGCACTCTCAGTGCTGGCAACGGTGGTGAGTCAAAACTCGGACTACTTTATTATCGACGCCGGATCGAAAACCTTGAGTTCTGATAAAGGCGCACACGGAATGTCGGGGATGGAGGGATTCGGACTCGCGTATCCCATTAATCGGTTCGAGGATAAAGATTATGAGATGATTGTCGAAAAACTTTCCGAAGAGCATGGGTTCGTAGTACGCAAGAACTTCGACCTGGAAATAGGCGCTAAACTTCGATTAGTACCAAACCACGCATGTGTCGTTGCAAACCTATTAGACACCTACACGGTGCTAAAAGATGGACAGATCGTCGATCGATGGGACATCGTCGCCCGCGGTCGCGTCCATTAGCAGAATCGTAGGTTGGGTTTTTCACCGATGCTGTTATTTGGATAGCTGGTGTGAAACCCGTTTCCTCCCATACGGTCATGGTTTCGGTCACCGATGACAACCACCCCGCTCGACACAATCACTGTCAACATCAACGTTCAAGATTAGCGCCAAGGTATACCGGGACACCGGGAAGAAAGCATTATTGCGCGTTCAATAGAAGAAAACTTACCTAGATCTACCAGCGTCGGGCTGCGGGTGGAGGCTATCAATCTGCACGCACAGTTCACGTTTGACCTCTCTGGTGAGATGGATTCATGCCAAAATTTCCGTTTACTCAGCTGCGTAACTCTGCTATAATCAAAACACAATCTAAAATCCCATTCTTCAGACAACGCCATTACATACAACATGCGGACCTCCCAACAAAAACTACAAGAACTTCTCCAACAACTCTTCCGTGCAGATAACGCAGACCTCGACTTCGGCATTTATCGCATCATTAACTATCGACGCGACCAAATCCAAAACTTCATTGACCTAAAACTCCCTGCCATCGTCAATGATGTCCTTGAGGCAAACAGCACAGCGGAGTCCGCACGCCAAGAAATGGGGGACCTCGCACAACAGATTAGCCAAACCCTCGGTGACAATGTTTTAGATGCTGACGGAAATCTCGTCAACGAGATGTACAGCGAAGCACCCCTTGTCCGGCAATACCTTGAAACCCGAGAACAACTCGGCGCGCCACAATCCCGATACCAGCGCGCAGATGCGATCTTCAACCACCTCTACACTTTCTTCTCGCGCTACTACGAAGACGGTGACTTCATCCCACGCCGACGCTACTCCCAAACCGAACGCTACGCTATCCCATACAACGGCGAAGAGGTATACCTCCACTGGGCAAACCGAGACCAATATTATGTCAAGAGTAGCGAAAATTTCTCCGCCTATCGCTTTAAGTCCCGGGGCATCACCGTCACCTTCGACCTTCGTAATGTAGATATTGAAAAAGACAACGTCCAAGGCGCAAAACGCTTCTTCATCCCCTTATCTGCTGAGATAATTTATTCGCCCGAACTCGCTGAGATATCGATTCCCTTTGAATACCGTCCCCTCACCGAGGAAGAAAAGTCTCTCTACGGAAGACAAAAACAGCAGGACAAAATCAATGAGACCGCAGGATTGGAAATCCTAAAGTGCGTTAGGAGCGATTACATAGCCTATGCTGCGTTAGAGCGGCGCATAGACCAAATAACCGTACTTAAAAATCTACACCCGGCGCAGTACCGCAGACTTCTTCATCCACAAGGACCTCAACCAGTTCCTCAACCGCGAGCTAGATGTCTATATCAAAAACGAAGTCATCTCGCTATCCGATTTCATATTAACGGATAAAAATCTAGGGTGGCTTGAAACGGCGAAAGCTGTTTACGATATAGCCTCCCAAATTATCGGCTTTCTCTCCCAGATCGAAGAATTCCAGAAACGCCTCTGGCTCAAAAAGAAATTCGTCCTTTCCACAGACTACTGCATCACACTAGATCGAGTGCCAGAAGAATTCTACCCTGAAATTACACAGAATACTGCCCAGCGCGAGGAGTGGAAGCATCTTTTTGGTATACACGAATTAGTTGGCAATCTCGTTGACACCGCCTATGGCGAGCCGCTTTCCGTTGCCTTCCTCAAAGAGAATCCCAATCTCGTTCTTGACACTCGTCACTTTAATACGGCTTTCAAAGATTGTCTTTTAGCTCAATTTGAAAATTTGGACAATGAAACAGACGGGCTGTCAATTCACGGGGAAAACTTCCAAGCATTAAACCTACTAACAGAGAAATACCGAGAATCCATAAAAGTGACTTACATTGACCCGCCTTATAACACAGATGCCTCCGCCATCCTGTATAAAAACAACTATAAAGATTCCTCGTGGCTGACGCTAATGGAAGATCGAATCACAGTTTCCCGCGAACTGTTGACTGACAACGGGATCCTCTGTGCCGCAATTGATGATGTAGAGGCTTCTAATCTCCGACACCTCCTCCAGCATTTTTTTGGCAAAGAGAACGAACTCGGAATTGTCGCAGTCTGTTCCAATCCGGGAGGCCGTAAAAGACCAAAAGGTTTTGCCCCTGCTCATGAATACGCGATGTTCTTTGGGGTAACGGAGGCTTCACAGGTCAGTCGTCTTGAATGGACAGCAAAACAACTTGAAAACTACAGAAATGTTGATGAAAAGGGTCGTCGTTTCCAATGGAGACCTTTTAGGAAATCTGGTGGGCCTAATGCACGGCGAGTAGCGAGACCACGCTTATTTTATCCGGTTTTTGTCAAGGATAACCGCATCCGAATTCCCAAAATGAACTGGAATACCACCTCCCAGGAGTGGTGTCTCGAAGAAGCACCGCAACATGGTGAAACACCGGTTTTGCCAATTGACGAAAAAAGCGGAGAGATGACATGGAGTTATGAAGTTAAAACGCTTAAAGAAAAGCTGGAATTATCTGAGATCTCTGCAAAAACAGACCGGAATGGCAAGATCTCAATTCGATTTAAACGTTTTCTGAACGAGGAAGGAACCTTACCGACAACGTGGTGGGGCAAAATGGAATACTCATTCAATGACGATGAAGATATGGAAAATGAAGGAGATAACCGGGAGATGGGCAACACAGATAAGACAAAATACTCAGCAACAGCACATGGGACCGGTTTTTTAAAAAATATGCTAGGCGACGCACTTGCATTTCCATTTCCCAAATCCATCTTCCTACTTGAAGACTGTCTCCGTGTCTCATCACTCAATACCGACAATATTGTGTTGGACTACTTTGGAGGATCTGGCACCACCGCCCATGCCACCATCAACCTTAACCGTCAAGATAACGGCAAGCGCAAATATATCCTCATTGAAATGGGGCATCATTTCGATACTGTCCTCAAACCACGCATTATGAAAGCAGTCTACGCCGAAAAATGGAAGGATGCCAAACCCGTTACCCGTGAAAGCCGCCTTTCCCACACGATCAAATGCCAGCGAATCGAATCCTATGAAGACGCACTCAACAATATCCAATTTACCGAACGTGAAAATTCGCTTTTCGATAAACATCTGCTTAGCTACTGGTTAGGGAGCGAAACTCGCGAAAGTTCAACGTTTTTGAGCGTTGCCGAGCTCCAAAACCCATTCAGCTATCAACTTAATATCACAAACAATTTGCAGACGCGAACGCAGACTGTAGATTTACCTGAAACCTTCAACTATCTCCTCGGCATCTCGGTCCAAACTCGGCGTTGTCTGTACGACGATGAGAGACGTTACCTCATCTATCACGGCACAGTCGGGCTGAAAAACGTCGTCATTATTTGGCGCGAGACCAAAGGTTGGAACAAAGCAAATTGGGAACGAGATTACAACTTCATCCAGGAGGAGGGATTAACCCAAGGCGCATCCGATGTCTACGTCAATACAGACAGTATCGTCCCAGAGGCAAAACCTTTAGATCCACTCTTTAAACGTTTGATGTTTTCACAATAAAATCAACTTCAATTGTGTAAATTGTTTAATCTTTGTTACAGACATGGTAACCAATCTTGTCTAAGGATGAACCGCATATGCCTGGAAACAACTCAAAAAGCCAACTTGACAGCCACCTCACACTACACAGATGGCTCAACAAGTGGTTTAGGTACGAGACAACGCGCTCCCTCCTCAACGATGTAAAAAATAATGTGGACGAAGGATTCAATCCAGACGGACGCTCACCAATCTGTGAATTCCTTATGTTCCGCGCAGAACCAAATTCCAAAATCGAGGAAGCACTTCCAACCTACGATGCGAATATCAAACGACACCTAGCCACAATAAACTACAAACGTACGCAACCGATAGTCCTCCGCTATTTCCAATACCTCGCACTATTTTACACTGAGATTTTCTTGGACTGGAAATTTAACCGACAGGCGGAATTCCTGCATCGCCTCAACGATTTTGTGCAAGCTTGTAACGACACGAAAGCCCCCGGCGATGCCATGGGTAATCCCTTCACAGGCGCCGATTTGCAAAAACTTGCCTTTTGGATGGCAACCGGCGCGGGCAAAACCCTGATTATGCACATCAACTACCACCAGTACCTCCACTACTGCAAGGCCGCGATAGACAACATTGTCCTCATCACACCTAGCGAAGGATTGAGTGAGCAGCATCTCCGCGAACTCGCAAATTCCGACATTCGGAGTAATCACTTCAACGTTGAAGGTAATCGCCTTTCGCGCTTCCACAACGCAGTGCAGGTAATCGAAATTACAAAGTTAGTGGACGAGAAGACAGGTGGCGGCGTGAGCGTCCCAGTCGAGGCATTTGAAGGGCATAACCTAATTTTTGTCGACGAAGGGCACAAAGGCAGTGGGCGAAAAGTGTGGCGAAAATATCGCGAAGATCTCGCCGAAACCGGTTTCACCTTTGAATACAGCGCAACCTTTGGGCAAGCACTCGCTGCCGCGAACAACGCAGACCTCGTTGAGGAATACGGAAAAGCCATCGTTTTCGATTACTCCTATCGCTATTTCTACAGCGATGGATACGGCAAGGACTTCCGCATTCTTAATGTCCGCCACGATGAAGAGACTCAAACCGAGACACTCCTCTTGGGTAATCTCCTCAGTTTTTACCAACAGCGACGTTATTACAAGCGAAATACTGAAGCGGTGCGCGCTTACGGCTTAGACTCTCCATTATGGGCATTCGTCGGTGGCAGTGTTAACGTTGTGTATGACAACAAAAAGCGTTCCGATGTTCTCAACGTCATTCGCTTCCTACACAGGTTTCTAAGAAACGAAGGCAACTGGGTAATCCACACCATTAATAGGATTCTCAACGGTGATTCCGGCTTATCTGACGAGAACAATACCGATGTCTTCTACAGTCGACTCAAGTATCTCAAAGAACTCGGCGAAAGCCCCGTAGAAATATACTCCGGTATCCTCAACGAGATATTCCATACCACTACTAGCGGCGCATTGCATCTCCACAATGTCCGCAACGCCCCAGGTGAAATTGGGTTGAAAGCCACCAACGGTCATAGCTATTTTGGTATAATCTACATTGGCGATACTCCCGCCTTCAAAAAACTGGTCGAAAACGATAACGCCGGCATCGACACTAAGCAGGAAGATGTCCTTACCGCGAGTCTATTCAGCAACATCAACGGCCCTACAAGCCCCATCAACATCCTCATCGGCGCGAAAAAGTTCATCGAAGGCTGGGACTGCTGGCGTGTCACTGCCATGGGACTGCTCAACGTAGGCAAAAACGAAGGCTCCCAAATAATCCAACTGTTTGGCAGAGGGGTGCGCCTGCGCGGCAAGAACTTGAGCCTTAAACGCAGTGCCGCACTTGAAGGTGAGCATCCGCGCAATCTATCGCTCTTGGAAACCCTGAACATCTTTGCTATCCGTGCTAACTTCATGGTCGAATTTCGAGAATACCTCAACCGCGAAGAAATTCCGTACGAAGGGCAAATGGAAATAGAGTTACCCATTACAACTAGTCCTAGAATTCTTAACTCGGACCAAGATATATGCTACCCAAAAGCTCCATCCTATCGCGAATCGGCGTTGGGGCAGTGCGTACAACTTCAAGCCCATCGCGCGAGCAAGATTATGCACAGTACGCAAATTATAGACATCATCCAGAGTTATCAGCCGGTTGGAATCCAAGAAACTCAAGCCGGACCTAATCGGCAGCATGTACCCATCCCCGCCAAGAGTTTAAAACTGATAAACTGGGAATGGATCTATCTTCAACTTCTTGAATACAAACAAGAACAAGGGTTTCATAACCTTATTTTTGACACCAATGTTGTTCAACAAATTCTCGATCCAGACAAGGGGTTGTATCAACTCTTTGTAACAGAAAAATCTGTATTTGAGCCGCGAAGTCTGGCGGACCTTGAACGCCTTGAACTGCTCGTGCTTACTATCTTGCGGAAGTATGTTGCCAAATTTTTTCGCTTAACGCAGCAACAAGCAAATACAAATAACATGACCTTAGAGACATTGGAGAAGCATGACCCCAACCTCAATTTCGGCAAGTGGAAAATTAGCTTTCGCAAAGAGGATTCACAACTGATTCAGCAATTGAGGGATTACACCGAGGAAATTAAGCGGATAACTGAATCAGGAATCGCCTACGATCCGATGGTAAAGCCCGCGCTCGCAGTCTATATTGAGAACCACCTTTATCAACCGCTTCTCGTAGTTAACAAAGCGGTCGATTCGTGGAATACAGCACCGCCAGCTTTGCAAGAGAGCGAGAAACACTTTGTAGAAGACCTCCGTCGTTACGTCTGCCAACAACGCGAGAAACTTCTCGTAAAAAAAAAGGTATTCCTTTTACGCAATCAAAGCCGAGGTAGAGGCGTGGGATTCTACCAGAACGAAGGCTTCTATCCTGACTTTATTCTCTGGGTTCTTGATGGTCAAAAGCAGCGTATAGTTTTCATTGAGCCCCATGGCATGGTACATGTAGCCATCAATAAATACAATGACAAAATCTCACTTTACAAAAGACTCCGCCTGCTCTCTGAGAAACAACGCATTCAAGAGAAGACTGTTAACATGGATTCCTATATCATTTCGACAACTGATTTGCCGACACTCATACAGAAACATCCCGACAAGAATAAACAGGATTTCGAAGCTTTGCACATCCTCTTTCGTAATCCTGCCGACCCTGCTTACCTCGCCCCAATCTTTGAAGAAACTTCCTCTGAGAGCGGGTAATTGGCGCTCCCACGGGCGAGGTTTAATGAAGTTAAAAGAAATAAGTTTGGCTATTTGGGATTGGGTAATGCCTGCTCCTACCCTCACCACCCAAAGGAGAAACACCAGTGTCCCTCGAAATGATTAACCCCATGAAATACCGCCAACTTTTTCTGGATGACTTCGCCGTGGAAAGCATGAATAGCACCACGCGTACGCTACACTCCCCAAAGAAATGGGGTCCCGTCATCCACGGCGGGGGGATTCAGAGCCGTTCCTGCCCACAATGGAATTCGGCGAAAAAACTGTGGGAATGGTGGTACTTCGGTCGGCATTCGTACTATGCGGTCTCTGAATACGGCGAGCATTGGGAAAAGCCCGCCTTGGGGTTATACGAATTGGACGGTTCCAAGAAAAACAATATCGCCTTCGACCCGGAAGATATGGGACAGGGGCTCCCGTTTCACGTTGTGCGCGATGAAACCGATCCAGATCCCCGCCGCCGCTACAAAGGGCTGTTCAACGCCAACAACCGCCGCCTTGCTGTGTCTCCGGACGGATTTGACTGGACACTCCTTGATACGCCTCCCATTCCCAGTCAAGACGAGTCCCAGTTTACGCATGACCTCCAGTCGAACCAGTTTCTCGCCATGGTTAAGCTGAGTACGGAATGGGGACGTTCGGTGTGGCTCTCTACCAGTTCCGATTTCAATACCTTCACCGAACCCCAACTGATCTTCCACACCGACGAGATTGACCGGGAGAACCGCCGCCGCCGTGTCCGCAAAATAATTGAAGACCCGGCATATATCACCCCGCCCATCATCGACGACGAGGATTACATCGCCGAGTGCTACAACATGGCTGTCCTGCCGTACCAAGGGTTCTATATCGGTTTCCCAACAATTTTCAATCCTGTCGGTGCCATTCCGCCACCGGAAACAAACTACACCCGCATTAACCAGATCGAATTGACGGTCTCACGCAACCTCAATCACTGGGGACGTGTCGCTGATCGTGCGTTGTTCATTGAGCTTGAACCGTTCGATGGCGAAAATTATGGGTGCAACCAGCTCCTGATGGCGGGGCATCCCATCGTGCGTGAGGACGGTGAAATCTGGTGCTACTACAACGCCTTGCGCATGCCTTCAAATATCGAGCAGTATAAAGAGTTCAACCGTGCCAAGGAGTTGTTCCGGCTCAATGTCAAACCCGATCACTTTGAAGATGCGAGCGCGTTGATGCTCGCCAAGCTTCGACCTGACGGCTTTGTATCTATCGACGGAGGTGAATGCGGCACAATTGTAACAAAGCCGTTTGAGTTGAAGGGCGAGGATGTCTACATCAATGCGGATGCGACTTGGGGCGAGATCTACAGCGAGATTGTCGATGCAGAGACACAGCGACCACATGAGGGATTCTGGGTACCGGGCGAGGAACCGCCGCCGTTTACCGGCGACAGCACCAAAGCGAAGATTCGATGGAAATACCCACACGACTTGGTATTTGAGAAGCCGGTGCGCCTGAAGTTTTATCTTCACCAAGCGCGTCTCTTCTCGTTCTGGATTGAGTAATCGATTGGGATTCTAGTGACACCCAACGCCTAAACCTATCCGATGCAGCGATAATCTTGATAATCTTGTTGGGTTTCTCTAGCGCTCAACCTAACCTACGCACTGAAATACCAGTTGTGGACTGGCACAAGTCGATGTCGGCGCCGCCCGCCAGACATCCACCTGTTGTTCCGCCCAATACCTCAACCAAACAGATGTTTTTACGTCTAAGACAAATTGAACGTTCCGTCAAAATAACATCGTTGAGATGAGGATTCTTCGTAGCCCCAAGCACCATGTCCTGAACTTAAGAGGAGACAAGTGTTTATTCTCAAAACCTTGAAACATCATTGCGCTGGAAGAATTTCGCCCGTAGGGCGTTTTCATATTATTCTGCGTCTATCTATTTTCTTTCTCCTGCTTCAACTTCGCTTGCCCTGTGCCCCGGAACAGTCGCTAGCTTGGGGGCTCGGTTTTGAATCAGCTCTGCAGGTGATTGATGACGCGGACGAAGATACCGTCTTCAGCCCAAACGGAGACGGCGTACAGGATAAGCTACTTATCAGCTTTGCGGGGGATGGTTCTCTAGGGGATTTCCGAATAATAATCGACGTGCATGGCGCGGGGGGGATTGGTCCGCCTGATGGAAAATTCAACCCCGACGATGATTGGCTAATCAAAGGCGCCATAGGCTCCGGAGCCGCCGAGAGCGATTCGCCCAAAGTTATCCGTCAGGAGTGGGACGGCAAGGATCGGTCTCCAGACCAAGAGTCGCCGCCCACCGCTCGTACTGTTAGGGACGGGTCCTACGAGATCCGTGTTGATATTGATGCGTTCCAAGACGGTAGAGTGGACGAGATATTTGGATACACCTCCGATACCCGTTCTGCTACTATTGACACAACTTCGCCCGGGGCGTCTGTGCAAGTTTCCCAACGCGAGTTCTCACCAAACGGGGATGGTACCGAAGATTCAACGAAAATCAGCTATACCCTCTCTGAAGATTTGGCAACCCTCCAATTAGAATTCATCGAGACCAACATACCCGCAATTCTATTTCATGGCCGCTCAAAAGGAAGGTACACCTACACTTGGAAGGGGGACGACAGTTTTGGCATAGCGCTGAGCGACGGTATTTATAATTTGCACCTTCGGGGGAGTGATAGAGCCGGCAACATCGGTATGTTCACCATTGGCGCGGTAACTATTGATACTGTACCACCGTCCATCTCGCAGGTAACGCCTAGCGACAACACCTTTCAAAACACACCGATTTCAGTAATCGAGGCGATAGTCAATCCAGATGGCGGAACCTCCATTGATTTCACCCCGACATCGACAAAGATTACATTGGAAAATGAAAACGGCGATTCAATCGCGGGAAGTCACAACAGCGACGAGAGCGAAAACCGTCTTACCCTGACTCTCAATTCACCTTTGGATGATCTTGATGAAAACGGGGTTTACACTGTCACCGCCGATGCGTTGGACCTGGCGGGGAACAATGCTCAGCGCATCGTGAATTTCACTTTCGATACAAACCCGCCGATTGTGACTAAAGTCACTGCTAACGGGGCGGAACTAAAACCAGGAGCAGCCATCAAGACACCACTGATGTTTGTCGATGCCTTCCTTGCAGATAACATTGCACTTAATCGCAATGTCTCGACCATCCGCCTCAATGGTCCTAAAGGAGAAGTGGACGGCGTACAGAGCCCCATTGGCGAGAACGGTATCCGATGGTGGCTGAGTTTCCCGCTAGTGACAGACGGAACTGACGATGGAACGTACACCCTCATCGTCACGCCGCTCGATAACGCAGCAAACGAAGGTTCACAGTGGCAGATCCCCTTTGTTTACGACACCCAACCGCCCCAACTAATCTCCCTTTTGCCGATTGAGATTTCGGAACCGCAAACCTTCCAGAACACTCCGCTTTCTCTGATAACCGCCGCTTTTGACGATGCGAATGGTAGCGGGGTCAATCTTGATACGACGACAATTGAGATGGTGCGCCACGTAGAAGAGGATGATTGGGTGCCGGAAGCAGGGGCGTTGATTCCGGATTTGAATAACAATACACTAACCTTTCGGTTGAACCAACCGCTTCAAGTCCGCGATGGGAGTCAAGACGGCACATATAGGGTTCAAGTGAGCTTTGTGGACAATGTGGGCAACACGCAAACGACGGACGCTGTTCTGATTTATGACACGCAGGCACCTGTGCTTGTTTCAACAACACCAGGCGACAACGAAACCGTTTCATCTCTCTCAAAAGTGTCCGTTCGCCTCAACGATGTGTCGAGCGGGGTTAATTTTTCATCCACCACCGTCAGACTGCTCCAGGAAGGAAATGAGATTGGCGTTGATACCAGCGATAACGGTCAAGACACCGTGACGCTTACCTTGGCGAAACCGCTTGCGACAGACGGCTCGGACGATGGCGAGTACACTATCGAAATCGCCCCCGCCGATCGTGCCGGGAACATCGGAACAGTACGTGCTCATCGGTTCTTCTTTGACACACAAATCCCAGAAATTCGGCTCAATACCCCCAGCGAATCTCAAATCAGCACCCTGACGACAATTGAAACGCAACTCTTGGGTTACAGTGGTCCCGGAATCTATTTTTCCCCTGTACTGCAAGACGGCGTCTTGCGCCACAAATCGACAATTCAAGTGATAGGACCGGATGGGATGGTTGTACTACCCAAGGACGTATCGTCCGATGCAGAAAACGCACGCTTGATATGGACGATTGATACGCTTCTTCCTCGCAACGGTTCAGCAGATGGTGAATACACCGTCAGCGTAAGATATGAAGATTTCGCCGGCAGTGCTTTCACCGAAGAGTTTACCTTTACCTTTGACACGCAGATTCCGACCATTGCAAGCACAACCCCGTCAGCCGGTGATTACGTCTCCCAGTTGAGTCAGACTCTTGTAAAATTCGAGTCGGACCTAAGTGGCATAGATCTCGGTGTGTCCCAGGTGCGTCTAATTCAACCTGATGGCTCGCCGATTTTGTCAAACATCTCGGATAACGGTCTTGACACGATTATCTTGCAATTCAATCCGCTCCAGACAGATGGAACTGCGGACGGCATTTACGCCATTGAAGTGACCTCCGCCGATCGAGCGGGGAACGTTGCGGACGCCCCATTCCAATTTGAATTTACCTTCGCGACAAGAGCCCCAGAGATTCGGCTCAATACCCCCAGCGAATCTCAAATCAGCACCCTGACGACAATTGAAACGCAACTCTTGGGTTACAGTGGTCCCGGAATCTATTTTTCCCCTGTACTGCAAGACGGCGTCTTGCGCCACAAATCGACAATTCAAGTGATAGGACCGGATGGGATGGTTGTACTACCCAAGGACGTATCGTCCGATGCAGAAAACGCACGCTTGATATGGACGATTGATACGCTTCTTCCTCGCAACGGTTCAGCAGATGGTGAATACACCGTCAGCGTAAGATATGAAGATTTCGCCGGCAGTGCTTTCACCGAAGAGTTTACCTTTACCTTTGACACGCAGATTCCGACCATTGCAAGCACAACCCCGTCAGCCGGTGATTACGTCTCCCAGTTGAGTCAGACTCTTGTAAAATTCGAGTCGGACCTAAGTGGCATAGATCTCGGTGTGTCCCAGGTGCGTCTAATTCAACCTGATGGCTCGCCGATTTTGTCAAACATCTCGGATAACGGTCTTGACACGATTATCTTGCAATTCAATCCGCTCCAGACAGATGGAACTGCGGACGGCATTTACGCCATTGAAGTGACCTCCGCCGATCGAGCGGGGAACGTTGCGGACGCCCCATTCCAATTTGAATTTACCTTCGCGACAAGAGCCCCAGAGATTCGGCTCAATACCCCCAGCGAATCTCAAATCAGCACCCTGACGACAATTGAAACGCAACTCTTGGGTTACAGTGGTCCCGGAATCTATTTTTCCCCTGTACTGCAAGACGGCGTCTTGCGCCACAAATCGACAATTCAAGTGATAGGACCGGATGGGATGGTTGTACTACCCAAGGACGTATCGTCCGATGCAGAAAACGCACGCTTGATATGGACGATTGATACGCTTCTTCCTCGCAACGGTTCAGCAGATGGTGAATACACCGTCAGCGTAAGATATGAAGATTTCGCCGGCAGTGCTTTCACCGAAGAGTTTACCTTTACCTTTGACACGCAGATTCCGACCATTGCAAGCACAACCCCGTCAGCCGGTGATTACGTCTCCCAGTTGAGTCAGACTCTTGTAAAATTCGAGTCGGACCTAAGTGGCATAGATCTCGGTGTGTCCCAGGTGCGTCTAATTCAACCTGATGGCTCGCCGATTTTGTCAAACATCTCGGATAACGGTCTTGACACGATTATCTTGCAATTCAATCCGCTCCAGACAGATGGAACTGCGGACGGCATTTACGCCATTGAAGTGACCTCCGCCGATCGAGCGGGGAACGTTGCGGACGCCCCATTCCAATTTGAATTTACCTTCGCGACAAGAGCCCCAGAGATTGACACACTGGCGCCAGCAGACAACGCGATTGTCAACCGAGTGGAAGAGATTACTGCGATGCTGATTGATAACAGCGGAAGTGGAATCGATTTTTCGAAATCTACAATCATTTTGAAAGGCCCCAGCGGAGAAAGAATTATGGGCACTTTGAGAAATGATAGCGTTCTGACACTCACGCTGGAAACCTTACTTCCAACCGACGGCACGGTGGATGGGCAGTACACTATCGACTTCAATCTCGTTGATAAACTCGGAACAACAGCAAACTACACGCGCCATTTTCTGTATGATAGCCAACCGCCGATAATCACCCCGGATTCCCGTATGCCTGCGGAGAGCGCGACCACCCGGAATCTCATCGAAGTCGAATTCGAGGTAATAGACCCAGCGCCCCAGTCAAATGAGGATGTTGGCGATGGATCGGGCGTCGATTTCGTTGCGTCAGAGGTTCAACTGCTCGCCCCAGACAATACCCCAATTGACGGCGAAAAGACCTATGACGGAATGAGTCGCATCACGTTTGAATCTGCCGTGCTTCCGAGCGTTGGCGCATACACCCTCGTTGTAACGCTGATGGATTTCGCAGGAAACAGGGGGGTTCCACAGACATTCGCAATCACCTACGATATGGAGAAACCCTTCATTGAGGCGCTGAGTGTGGTCTCGCTGTCCCGTGTTATTCCGCTCGACATCACAGGGGACGCCTCCAATGTCAGCGACCTGTTGACACAGGTCACGGTCGTCCTCGGCGATGATAGTGCAGGAATAGACTTTGATCGCACATCAGTTCAGTTATTGAACCTCATCGGTGAAGCGGTTCCCGGAGCCCTCAATAACGACAGTAACGCAACGGTCTGGTGGCTGCTCGATACACCTCTCTCACGCAACGGCGATGCCGATGGCCCCTATTCAATCCGTGTCCAAGCCTTCGATAAAGCCGGAAATCTTGAAGACAGAATCTTCACCCTTCGTTACGACACTCAGGCGCCAAACGTGCATTCCATTCGCGCTGCACAGATAGACGGTGCAAGTATTGATGTCCTCTTTCAAGTACCTACAGTCATTACCTCCCCCATCCAACAACTTACTGTTGTCTTCTCGGACAAAGATGGCAGTGGAATGGATCTCTCAAGAACAACAGTTCGTCTAGTGGACCCAAACGGAGACGAAATTGGCGGAAATCAAACCGATGATGGAGCTGGAACTGTGTTCTTCAGCTTTAATCCGCTGCGGGCGGATGGATTAGCTGATGGGCGTTACCGAATCCTGGTGACCCTAGCTGATCTGGCGGGAAACATGTTTACCAGTCCAATCGAGTTTCCGTTCTTCTATAGTACACAGAAGCCAGAGATTGTTTCGACGACGCCGGCTGAGTTTTCAACTGCGACCCAACTCACGTCTGTAAGCGCGACGTTGTTGGATCACAGCGGTGGAGGAATTGATTTCGACCATTCGACGATTCAGCTTCAGGGACCTAACGACAACACTCTCCCCGGTCGGATGCGGGTGGATAAATCGACTTCGACACTTACGCTGGAGTTGGGTTCCCCACTGCCTCGAAACGGGGACGCAGATGGGGAATACATCATCGGACTGACGGTTGTCGACAAGGCTGGAAACCTCGTGGAAGTTTCGAGGACGTTTATCTACGATACACAAATACCACAGATTGTGTCCGTGACGGCAAATACCGCAACCCCGGCGCCAATCCCAGCTGAACAGCTACAAATCATAGATACGTCTTTGAGCGAGATTACAGTCAGATTCTCTGACGCAAATGATGAGATAGGGCAGGTCAGTGGTGTAGACCTTGTGGGAACGGAGGTTAGATTGATCGCGCTGGGCGACATTCAGGTCGACGTACATACTACCGATGACGGTGTTGACATGATGACTATCAGTTTTACTCGCCTGAACCGTTCCGGCACGTACACGCTCGAAATTACACCGCGTGACCGCGCCGGCAATGTCTCCGGGCACGTCGTCCCTTACAAATTCCGCATTGAGTTAGCGCCTCCCCGTGTTGATATAATCACGGTCAGCGGACACACTGTGCCAGTTGAATTTGTCAATGCACTGGACGCTATCACTGCCTCGCTTGTAGATGTCAGCGGCGTTGGATTAGACTTGACCTCAGACGGATCTAATATCACCGTGGTAGGTCCCAACGGCGAAGTAGACGGAATTCAGAGCACAAGTGGAACGAATGAGATTGTCTGGACGCCGTTGCAACTGGCATCGGACGGTACGATGGATGGCACCTATACGGCAACAATAACTCCAGTTGATTCAGCGGGTGTAGCGGGCGTTCCGGCGCGCCATCAATTCATATTCGATTCTCAGCCTCCTGTGATGAGCGCGATAGCGCCAATCGATCTCACCCAAGCGGTCTCTTATATCGGTGAGCAAATTTCCCAGATCGCCGCATTGGTGGTTGATGTCGGTCCGGCTGGACTAAAAATTGATGAACAGAGGCTTCATCTGTGGGATGCGCACGGAAACCTTATCTCAGGCGACTTAACCGATGACGGGACCGAACTGATTATCTTCACCCTTTCTCAGCCGCTCGCGACCGATGGCAGCGACGATGGTACCTACAGCGTTGTTGTTGTTCTCAGCGATAATGCGGGCAATCTAAGTGGGATTGCGCATCAACTGGTGTATGATACGATAGCCCCAAGGGTGCAAACGCATCCCGCAGATGGGGAGGCAATCAGTGATGATGTTCGTTTAATTACAGCCGATTTACAGGATACCGGTGACAGCGGCATCGATTTTGGTGCTTCCACGTTGACCCTTTTGGACGCAAACGGCGTCGAAATTGCCGGAGAGCCAAACAACGATGGGCGAGCGAGGATGATGCTGCGGATTCCAGGGCTTGTGGAGGACGGGAATTATACCATCCGCGTTCAAGCCGTGGATCGCGCGGGAAATGGTGCCGATACACCGTTCATGGCAAGTTTCCTTTTTTCGTCAAGTATACCTGCTGTCGTTTCAACCGTTCCAGCAACCTCACCCTCGGAAAAGGCATTTACGAATCGTCCACTTCGACAAGTTGAAGCCCAACTTCAGTTGGATGGCGGCGTCTCGGGTCGCTCAACGATTGCCCTGCTTGCCCCCGATGATACACGTGTGGCGGGCATACAGACTGAAGCAGGAAGCAGGTTGGTGTATCGGCTATCGCGTCCACTCGCCGCTGATGGATCTGACGATGGAATGTATGCCATTTCGGTGATACCAGTCAATCGTGCCGGACGACAAGGGTCGCCGCGCCAATTTACCTTTGCCTACGATACGGTGCCACCCGAGGTTGATCCGGATACGGTATCGTTGATTGTAGCGGAGCCAGGCGTTAATAACGCACTCAACGAGATTCAGGTTCCCGTTACTGACGACGAACCGAGTTCGGGAATTGATTGGGACAATTTAGCTGAGTCTTGGCTCACGCTCGAGAAAATCGAGACAGGTCAGCAGATTCGCGGAACCTTGTATAGCGATGGACAGCAAACGCTATCCTTCCGACTGACGACCCCACTTGCTAGTGACGGAAGTCAAGATGGGCAGTATCGAGTAACGTTACTTGCTGAAGATCGCGCCGAAAATGTCTCTGAACCGGTGATTTACGAGTTTTTCTACGACACACGCCCGCCGATAATCATTACCGACTCCCTGGAAATAAACGACCTGCCTCTGCTCTACGATAGAAACCGTCCCGACTACCCATCGGCAACCAACAGCAGTAGTGGCGTAGTCATTCGGTCAAGACTTGAAGATATTACCCTAGATGGAGGGCGCGGACTTGGAGTGGATCTGTCTCAATCAATGATTACGTTACGTGGCCCGGATGATAATCCGATTAACGGCAGCTTGCGTCAGAACGGCGTCGATGAAATTGAGTTCAAATCTGACGCCCTAACAGTAGAAGGAATTTATCAAGTTGCTATCACGAGCGTTGGGTTAGATGAGGAGAATCTCGGCTTTCAACCCAGCGATTCAATCTCTATGCAGTTTCTCCATGAAAGAACGGAACCGGTTGCCGCACTGACGGATTTCGGCGGGGTCACGACGCTTGAAAATGAACCGATTCCCTTAAAGGGAACAGCTCATGACCCAGAAACTGATGAAGTTTCTGCTTCCGGGGTTTTACTCGTCGAAATCGTTGGAGTCGGTCCCAACGGCATCCCAATCAATTCTGTCATCGCTCAAGATGAGAGCGAGGCAGAGGAAGAACCGTGGAGCCGTTGGTCGCTCGATTTTCTGCCCTCGCAATCCGGGGTATATAACCTCGATGTTCGTGCCACCGATCGCGCCGGAAACGCCACAGTCGTTGACGGAGTGACGGCGACATTCGCGGTTTCGCTTTCATTCAAGGGTTCAACATACGCTTGGCCCAATCCCGTGAGACAGGCTGCCGGCGATACCGCTAATTTCTCCTTCGATGTCAACGCCACCGATGACGAAGTGCTAGATGTTCTCCTTAGCATCTATGATTTCGCGGGTGATCTTGTATTCTATGAGGAATTTCAAGATATTCGCGCCGGTCGAACCGATCAACTCGTGACCTGGAATCTTGAAAATCAATCGGGGGCAGACGTTGCGCGCGGGGTCTATGTCTTCCGCCTTGAAGCACAACGGGCTGGCGCCAAAGAACGCACAAATGCAATCGGCAAAATTCTCGTTGTTGAGTAATTTAAACCGACTGATTGCCGATTTGTCCTCAAAGACCAATACAGAGGCTCACCTTCACTTTAGGTCATTCGACAAGTTGTTTCGAATCCCAATCAGTCGGCAATCAGTGCGGAAAATGCCATTCTGAACCAAGTCAAGAACCATCCCCTGCGCTCAACGGGACAAATATTTATGCACAATTCTGTTGGAAAATTTGGTATAATATCGAATTAAGCCCAATAGCAAGGCGACAGATTGCCCCTTCGCTTTTGGAAATCTGATACATAATTACAGGAGAATTATAATGGACCAAACAACAACGAACCGCAACTCCGAAGTTGAAATTGAGGGTACTGGAGGATTTAGATACGAGGTAGCCCAGGGTTGGGAACAGTTGCCGCACGGGTGGCGTTTTGGCGAAGTACCTGGCGTAGCCGTAGACTCAAGCGACCGTGTTTATGTTTTCCACCGTGGCGAGCCCCCGGTTATTATCTTCGAGCGCGATGGCACGTTTGTAAACTCCTGGGGTGAGGGAAACTTCGCCCGACCGCACGGCATCTTTATCGGACCTGACGATGCAGTGTACCTCACCGATGATTTCGACCACACCGTTCGGAAGTTCACCACCGACGGCGAACTCCTTTTGACCTTGGGTGTCAGCGGTCAATGTTCCGATACCGGCGTAATTAACATGGATCCCGGCACCGTTGTACGCGCTGGGCCACCCTTCAATTTGCCGACCAATCTGGGTCTTTCCGAGAGTGGGGAGATGTATATCTCAGATGGCTATGGCAACGCTCGTGTCCACAAATTTTCGGCTGGCGGAGAACTCCTCTTTTCATGGGGCGAACCCGGCAATGGCCCCGGACAGTTTATTCTCCCACACGGCGTTGCTGTCGACCGCAATGAGAAGGTATACGTTGCGGATCGATCGAACAACCGTATCCAAATCTTCACCGCTGATGGTGAGTATCTAGACGAATGGACAGATACCCAATCTCCGTGTCAGCTTTTCATTGATTCCGACGACTACGCTTACGTAGCAGAACTGCCTGGCCGTGTCAGTATCTTTAATCTCAATGGTGAACTCCAAGCTCGATGGGGTTCCGGTGGCGGGGCAGACATACCGGGTGACTTTCAAGGTGGGCACGGGATCTATCTTGATGTTCATGGAGACTTGTACGTGGGAGAAGTCGGCATAATGCCAGAATCGCCGAATCGACATCATTTACAAAAATTTATCCGAATTTGAAACTGATATGAATGTACTGTCCTTCGGAAGGTCTTGAGCCTTCCGAAGGTTTCACATCTCAACGCACCGTTTTGACCATTCCGAGATTTATCCTGAAACACCAGAGGTTGCCATGAGAACGTACGATTGTGAACCGACGTTGAACGACTTACAAGTTCTGGAATTTTGCCATAACGGTTATTTGATGCTAGAAGGGGTTGTTCCGGACGAGATTAACAAAAGAACAACTCAATTTCTTGAAGAACGCACAGGAGAAAGATTCGGCGAAATTGTGGATGAAGACTGGTTTGTTGACAATGTGCTCGCCAATCCTCAGGCCGCGGGCGCAGTGCGTTCGCTGCTTGGCAAGGATTTCTCCCTGACCATGCCTTATATGGCAAATCATCAAGCTGAAGGTCCGGGGCCAGCGCAAGGGTGGCACCGTGATGGAGGCTCCGTATACAGTCACGAACTCGATTCGCTGCAAGTTTTCTATTATCCGCAAGATACCCCCTTAGAAATGGGTCCAACTGAAGTGGTCCCGGGCTCCCATTTCCTCTTCGCCCTACAAGGCTTTATGACGCACTACTCGGGTATCCGAGATGCAGTTTCTACCGCGGCGCCGGCTGGATCAATCTTCCTCACCGTCTATTCGATATGGCACCGTCGCGGTGCATCCAAAGTCAGTGGTACCCGCAACCTGCTCAAATACTGGTACATGCGCACTGCGCCGCCGGAGCGTGACTGGGTTATGGAACCGGAGTTCGATCTCGAACACGCCTATCACGCCCCTGTCAAAAACACCTTCAACCGGGAAGGGCATCGAGCGCGTAATGATGCTGCGGAGATGTTCTACTGGTTGTGTGGAAAGCACAACGAATACCGTGCACGAAGCAACAACTTGCCCGTCTATTACCTTGAAACGAGAAAACTCTGCAAATATTGTGGGTATCGCGTGCGGTAAATATTCAGAATTATGGAGATAACACACAACTATGAGAACGTACGATTGTGCGCCAACGTTAACTGATTCACAAGTATTGGATTTTTGCCGTACAGGCTTTCTGATGCTTGAAGGCGTCGTTCCGGACGAGATTAACAGAATATCGTTCGATTATCTTGAAGAACATCCGGAGCACACGCCGTTACAAATCTTGGAGGAAGACTGGTTTG
Organism: Candidatus Poribacteria bacterium; assembly: GCA_965198175.1. Taxonomy (GTDB): domain Bacteria; phylum Poribacteria; class WGA-4E; order WGA-4E; family PCPOR2b; genus JAPPKS01. The sequence goes on along the minus strand of OZ240245.1, from coordinate 1,851,333 downwards.
TCGACAATGTCATCCTTAATCCACACGCTGCAGGTGCAATACGGTCGGTGTTAGGCAGGAATTTTGCGCTGACCATGCCTTACATGGCGAATCACCGAGTCCAGTGTCCGGAGACAGCTCAGGGTTGGCATCGCGACAAAGGCTCGGTATTTAGTCACGAACTCGATTCGCTACAGGTGTTCTACTATCCACAGGATACGCCATTAGAACTTGGACCGACGGAGGTTGTGCCGGGGTCACACTTCCGCTACGCTGATGGAAGCGCCATGAGCCATTACGGCAGCATTCGAAATGCGGTCTCTACGGCGGCGCCGGCTGGGTCGATTTTCCTCACCGTATATTCGATATGGCACCGACGAACCATCTCTACAGCTAGCGCTACCCGGAATCTCCTGAAGTATTGGTACATGCGGACGGTTCCGCCGGAGCGCGATTGGATTATCGAACCGGAGTTTGAACTTGAGCACGCCTATCATGTTTCGATTTCTGACACTGCGGAGATGTTCTACTGGATGTGTGGTACGCACAGTGAATTCCGCGCGCGCCGGAACAATCTGCCCGCATACTACTATGAAGCAAGGAAGCTCTGTAAGTTCTGCGGATATCGTATCGGGTAGATATACGGAAACTTCGATGGAATTTATGTCTTAGATTCTCACTGCTTACGATCTAACGGGCACCGTATCTGTTCTGTTCCGCCGCCGGTCGTTTCGGCTGGTACAAATCGAAATCCACAGTGTTAAAATTCTCATCAATCGACAAGAGTAAGTAGTCCTTTCCCGGCACCGTTGGAAATTCAACAATTGGATCAGTGAACGACCGGACGAGGTCGCCTGTTAGTCCGTACACGTTCGCGGGACTCGCATAAGGATTCACAATGCGGCAGATCCCCCCAACTGTGCTCTCGACGCTCACGAATTTGACCTGACCAGCTTTCAGACGTGAGGAGACCAGAAACGCCCCTTCCGTACGGAGCCGACAAAAAGAGGCATCTTTCCACGCCTCGGGCAGCGCCGGAAAAACGCGGATAATCCCACCCCAACTCTGGAGCAACATTTCCATAATTACCGCCGGCGCCCCAAGGCTCGGTTCCAACGGCACACCTTCAGCAGCCCTGCCTCGTTCGTATGGCGCGTTGGTGGCTAGACCGACGGGGGTAACATAGCTCTCATACGCTTTAAGGGCTTCAACGCACGCTTCACCCTTCCCAACGCGAGCATAAATCATCGCAAGGTAAACGTAGGACCAGCACTGCCAGTCCGTCACAAATCCCTGAGACTCAACCTGTGCAAGGCTCTGATCGATGAGATTTTTCTGTTCGGTTTCACTGTTAATCGAAATCTGGTGCATCGGATATATCGGAAACAGGTGGGTCATGTGGCGGTGCGGACGGTCTAGCGGTTGCCCATCCCAAATATGAAGCCCATCCGTGCCGTGTGGGAAGGCGGTGAGGTTCGACAGAACATCCCGCCAATTTTCCGCATCCGGATCGTCTATTTTGAGAATCTGCACCGATTCAAGAAGCGACTCAGCTAGAAATCGGATGAGTGCCAAATCCGCTGATGAGTCCGGTCCCCACGGAATCCCATCTCCGGGGGTGAATTCCGGCGAGCATGACCACGGGAGATGCCACAGTCCATCGCCGCCTCGCTCGAGCATACCCAGGTAAGTCTTCATGAACTCGCGCATAATCGGGTAGGCGCGTTCTCGGAGAAAATCTTCGTTGAGCGAATAGCGGTAACGCAGCCAGTAGAAATGACACACCCATGCCCCGCAACCGGGCCAAAAGGTGGTGCTCGCATCGCCCATGAAACTAATCGTCCCATCCGCTCCAAGGGCGCCGCCGAGCCATGGTCCTTCCCAGCCGAACGCCCTACCCCGTCGGCAGAAGTCCGGGAGGTATTTCCAACCCCATTCACAGAGGCCGTTCGCCATCTCCAGGTGATTCGAAGTATAGATCGGCCAATAGTACATTGGCAGATCGAAGTGCGGTCGTCCAGCGCCAACTACCATGTCGGTATCCGGTGTCCAAGGCGCCAAGAGTCCCATCGGCCAGTGCTTCCCAGGGTTCGAAGCCGAGCCGAGTTGGTAGATACCCAAATAGTAAAGATTTTCAAGTTGCGGATCAGGAATGGAGATGAAGGAGTGTGACCAATACGCTTCCCACCAAGCGGTATGTGCTTCAGAAATCGATGCGGGTCCCTCACGCTTCGCTTCTCGAAGCGTCTCCCTAGCGCGAAGGTCAGGATTGGGACCTTCTGTGGAACTTGCCAAAGTGATGTAGAAGACAATTCGATTCGGCGCTGATTGGTCGGTTGTGCCGCGGACATACAACGCCTCCCCGTTCAGCATCGTCTGTTTCCAACCCCATTCTCGTACGCCGAGGTCGAGTTCGGCAGAAGGATACGCGCTCGGCTGCCCGGGTCCGGCTGCTCTAACATCGCCCGGCATACCGCTGAAGCGGAATTGACTCAATTCCACCTTTGCTGGTAGACAAGTGACCGTAGGCGAAAACGCACCGTCATCCGATTCTATGGTGATTACGAGCGCGTTTCGCTGCGGGGGAATGAAGGCTGACAGGTTGAGATTTCGGTTTGCTGAAACCATCCGTGCTTCCACCTGCGCCCGACTCAACCGGAGCCGTCCTCGAAACTCCGTCGGCGGCGAACCGAGGTCTATTACGATTCGACCAACGGGCGGATGGTAGACGAGCTGCCAGCTCTCGGAGAAAATAGCTTCCGTATCCTGCCACTGTGCTGTTTTTAAGCCCGTAACGAGGGTGCTCCAATGGAAGTCGGGGTGAATATCTCTTGTCTGAGGGTTAGTCTCGAAAAGGTCGCACTTGTCAAGCGAGATGTTCAACCGTTCCTCTTCAAGCCAGAGCACAGCGCCGATGTCGCCGTTGGCGAGCAGCATCCCTTCGTCCCAAATTTCCGGCGGACGTTCATACAAGAGATCGTGCTGCCTCAACCACAGTTCCATGTCTGGAAAAGTTATGGCTTCACACTGAGATGACTGTGGAGGACGTACAAATGTCACGGTAAGGCTCCTTCAATCTTTGTTATACGGCTTGGGCTTGATTTTTCTCTATCACCTGTTTTCGAGCAGATCAAAGAGTGCTTGACAGCAGGTGAAAGGTCGGTTATGATGTTCACGATTTATCGGTATTTTTCCTTCCGTTTTCGCGAGTCGTTCTAGAAAAGAGAGTACCACTTCTCGACCCGATTGTCCAGTATTTTTTTTCCCCTTTTCAACGAACCGGAAACAGATGGTGACTGTGTTTATACATTGTAGAAGAATTGCTTATCTTACGCATTGCATATCACATGTGCCTTGTCAATTTGCTAAAGGGTAAGTCACTACCGTGGAGAAAGCGTTAACCAAACTGCGATCGTCAACCATTTCTGAAGGGGGATACACTTTATTGCAATCACCACATGGTATCCAATTTCCAGCATTTCGACCGAATGTGATGGCCAGGAACGGCATGGTGGCATCGGGACATCCACTCGCATCACAAGCGGGAATTCAGGCAATGATGGCAGGTGGGAACGCGGTTGATGCCGCTATCGCAACAGCGGCAGCGTTGGGTGTGGTTGAACCACACTGTTCCGGCGTCGGTGGGGATGGATTTATCCTAATCTATTGGGCGGAGACCGGCGTACTAACGGCTGTGAATGCGACCGGCGCTGCACCATACGCGGCAACCCGTGAAGTCTACCTCCGGGATGGCGGCATTCCGATGAAAGGGATTCGCAGCATTTCGGTCCCGGGGTTGGTCGATGGCTGGCTCATTGCCCATGAGCGTTACGGTGCGCTTAATCTCAATCGGGTATTTGAACCGGCAATTTTGCTCTGTGAAAATGGCTTTCCTGTAAGTCGCCAACTCGCTGCTGCACTTGAAAGCGAAACGCTACGCTTCGCCTCAGAACCATACACACGCGCCGTGTTTACCAATGATGGCAACCCGATCAAAGCTGGAGAGATTCTTTACCAGAAAGCCCTTGGTAGGACATTGCAAAAAATCGCAGCCGAGGGACGCCATACCTTCTACGAGGGGGAGATCGCTAAAGCAATCGTCGAGTTTAGCCAGGCGTACGATGGGCTGCTGGCAGAAAGAGATCTCACGAATCACCGTGCACGTTGGGTGAATCCCATCCACACGAATTACCGAGGGTATGAAGTCTATGAAATGCCGCCCAATTCGAGTGGTCATGTTTTGTTGCAGGAGTTGAATATCGTTGAACTCTTCGATTTGGATTCAATGGGCTGCAACACGGCAGAAAGCGTCCACTTGATGGTTGAAGCGAAAAAACTCGCATTTGCCGATCGGGAGAAACATACGGCAGACCCAGACTGGCGACATATCCCACTGAAAGGCATGTTATCTAAAACCTATGCTGCCAAACAAGCTGAGCGTATCCATCCCAATCGAACGTTGACTGATGTTCCTACCACCATGTCTGAACAGTTTGAAGACACCACCTGTTTCTGTGTCGCCGATCCATGGGGAAATGCCGTCTGCATGCTACAGAGCATTCAATCTGGGTTCGGCTCAAGCCTCATCGCGGGGGATACCGGGATTTTGCTCAACAATCGAATGACCTACTGGCACCTTGACGCCAGTCATCCCAATTGCCTGATGCCCGGCAAGCGCGTGCGTCACACGATGAATCCTGTAATCGTGACGAAAGATAATAAACCCTTCCTGATTTGTGGCACACCGGGAGCAGATACACAGGTGCAAACCAACCTCCAGTCGATAACGCACATTATCGATTTTAAAATGACCCCACAGGAAGCGGTTGAATCGCCTCGTTGGCGTAACCTGCAAAATCCAATGGAATCAACAATCCCGCATACCTGCCCGGATGTGCTTCAGTTAGAAGGGCGATTTACCGAAGACGTCCGCGAGGGACTTGCTCGGAAAGGTCACGCACTCCAAATTCTGGGAGATTGGGAGGGGCCCGGCAACGCCCAGGCAATTCTGGTCGACCCCCACTCCGATGCGCTCATTGGCGGATCTGATCCGCGCCAGGATGGCTATGTGGTGGGATGGTAGTCCTAGTTCAAGGTTGATTTAGAAAGGAATGTGCATGACCAATTTGAGTCGTCCCTTTTTGACGATGTTATCAACCCTCTACACTGCCGGAACAGATAATGCAAACAGATCCGAAACCGCGCATTTCCCATATCTGTGTCAACCGAACCTTTCACCGAATGGGAGCGAAATCGCATTTTGCTATGCGGGCGATGTGTGGATGGCGTGCGCCGCAGGTGGGCAGGCTAGGCGAATTACGACACACCCAAGCGATGATTCACATCCGCTCTTCTCTCCCGACGGGAGCAAATTGGCGTTTGCCTCTCAGCGTACAGGCGAGGGAAATATCTACGTAATCTCCCTCGATTCTAGCTCGCCGCCGAGGCGCTTGACTTATCACAGCGCATCAACCCCGCCTTCCTGTTGGTCCCCCGATGGGCGTTGGCTCTATTTTGCGTCGTTGTACGATGGTCTCTGCGGCGCGATTTATAAGATATCGGTTGAGGGCGGCACCCCCATCCGGATTGCTGGCGACCCCTTGGAAGTTCACTATAATCTAGCAATCTCCCCCATAGGAGGTACGTTAGCGTTTAACAACAACGGACAGGCATGGTGGCGGCGCGGTCCATATCCCTCGGGACATTCCGACATCTGGACGATGAACGTTACCGGAATCGATCGCCAGCGATTAACGCGGTACCTCGGCAAAAATCTCAACCCTATGTGGAGCGCGGAAGGAGATGGACTCTATTATCTTAGCGATCGAGACGGTGAGGAAAATATCTGGTTTGTGCGACTGGATGGCGATAGTACCGCTGAACAGATTACCCACTTTGCCGACGGACGTCTGTTGCGTCCATCAATCTCTACGGACGGCAAATGGATTACGTTCGAGCGTGACTTTCAGCTCTGGCGGCTAAACCTCAGCAATCGAGAATCTGAACCGATAGAAATCGCTGTGCACACAGATGAAAAATCCAACCCAGTTATCCATCGAACTTTCACTGGCGACATCAACGAATTTCAACTTTCTCCTGACGGCAAAAAGGTTGGATTCATTGTCCACGGAGAGGTTTTTGCCGATCTCGCAGACAAGGGGGAAAAAGTCAAAAAAGGAGGCGATTCATTTAAGGTCACAGATACGCCCGCCCGTGAGAGTCAGTTGCGGTGGCATCCAGATAGCGATCGGCTTGTCTATGTTTCGGATCGCCGTGGGAACAACCAGCTCTTCGAGCACGATTTCAAAGCGCGTGAAGAAACCCAACTCACCAATTCCCCCGAACAGAAATACGCCCCGATATTCTCGCCGGATGGCAAATGGCTCGCCTACATTCAGGGCAATGCCGAAATCTGGTTGTTGGATAACGAAACACAGGAAAAGCGCCCATTCGTCACTAATCAGCTGTTCATCCATCTCCCCGTGCCGACAGATTTCGAATGGTCGCCCGATAGCAAATGGCTTGGGTTCATCGCCCAAGACCTAAATTTCTTCAGCAACCTCTACGTCCAACATATCGAAGAGAGTACGCCCAAACAACTCACTTTCTTGAGCAACGTCAGCGCTGACGACCTGCATTGGTCGCCCGATGGCAAGTTTATCATCTTCAATACGAGACAGTACCGGACAGAAAACCAGATTGCACGGGTAGACCTCAAGCCAATTCAACCAATCTTTAAGGAAGAGGATTTCGATAGACTCTTTGAAACGGACGAAGATAAAGAAAACCGCGAGGATAGACCAGAAACGGCTGCGGCAGATTCCGAAAATGAGTGCGAAAAAGATGGCGAAAAAAAGAAAATCGAACACGTTGAGATTGAATTTGAAACTATCAAGCACCGACTCCGCTTTCTCACCGACGCTAAACTAAATGCTGAGGCGATACGCATTCACCCTGACAGTAAAACGCTGATTTTCCGCGCCGCCATGAGCGGTCATCCCAATCTTTGGAGTATGCCACTAGAGGTTGATACGCGTGGTGAACTTCCCAAACAGTTGACTTCAACCGCAGCAGGCAAAGGAAATGTCCATTTTCTGCCAGATGGCAAAAGACTTTACTACAACGATGGCGGGCGTATTCATTCGCTTGGAATGAGCGAAGACGGGGGTAAAGAAGGCGATCCAAGAGCAATCGAAACGTTAGCGGAGGTTGAAATCAACTTTCATCTCCAGAAAATGCAAGCCTTCAATGAGGCGTGGCGGATGATACGGGATAGCTTCTATGACGCAGAATATCACGGCTGTGATTGGGAGGGGCTGTGGGAAAAATTTCGACCGGTTGTTCAGAGCATCCAGACGAAAACAGATTTCCGCGAGATTTTGAACCTCATGGTCGGTGAACTGAACGCTTCACACCTCGGGGCACTTGATGGCAACAGGAACACCTCTGACAGCTATCTCGGTGCGGATTTCGATCAGGACGCATTGGAGGATCGCGGGCATTTCAAGATTACCCATCTCCTACCGGGTTCGCCGTTGACCCTGCCGCCAGAACCCGCTCGCGTCGGCGAATATCTCGTCACAGTCAATGGTGTCGAACTCAATTCGCAGGTCAACCTCCCCAAGCTACTCCAACGCAAACGTGGAAAGCGAGTCAGCGTAAAACTCAACGACAATCCTAAGCTTGAAGGCGCACGCGACCTAATCGTTCAACCGATTGACGGAACACGATACGCCGACCTGCGTTACAAGCACTGGGTGAGATGTAATGGTGAATATGTTCATGAAAAGAGTAATGGGCGGCTCGGATACGTCCATATCCGTATGATGTCCTATGACGCCTACATCCAGTTCACCGCAGATCTTGATGCCGAAACGCACAACAAAGCGGGGGTCATCATTGATGTTCGCTTCAACCGTGGCGGGCACATCGCACCGTTCATCCTTGACGTGCTGCACCGGAAAGCGTATACAAGATCGAGCTATCGCGCGCGCATCGCCACACCGGACACCCACCTAGCTGGCAGCCGCATCCTTGAGAAGCCTGTCATATTGATCGTCAACGAGCATTCAGCAAGCAATGCAGAGATGTTCAGCGAGGGATTCCGCAGATTGGGGCTCGGTAAGGTCGTCGGGGTGCCCACTGCCGGCGCAGTAATCTGGACAACGAACTGGAGATTGCTCGACGGGACATGGTTCCGTCTTCCCCGGTTTAAGGTTACAACCCTTGAGGGCGACAATGTCGAAGGGGTAGGCAGACCGGTTGATGTCGAAGTGGACCGCCCGCTTGGAGAAGCCGATCGAGGTGTAGACAGCCAACTCAATGTAGCGATCGAACAGTTGCTCGCGCAGATCGACAGGGACGATGAAACATAAATCACAACCCCATCCCGCCTATAACGAACACTTCAACCCCTTCAAACGCTTCTCATTATCAACATCGGGCGACTACGGCAGGGAATCACGGGATGCCCAATGCTTCAATTGCTTGATGTAGATCGGACGGCAGAGGCCCCGCGTGTGCAGCGATGGCACTCTCCTCTACCTCGGCTGGATTTTTGGCGCCAATTAACATCGTCGTGATGTCAGGGTCGCCCATGAGAAACCGGACGCTGAGCGCGACAATCGAAAGACCGCTCTCGAGCTGCAGCGCGTATAGCCGCTCGAATCGCGACCGTATAACCGCCGGGAAAGTCTCCGCGATTTTCTGTTGAGATGCTGCAAAAGTTCCGCCCCGAAGTGCGCCTCCCAACACCATTGCTACGCCTCGCTCACGTGCAAGCGGCAAGGATTCGCGGCGCAAGTCTCGCCATAACAGGTCGTAGTGACCCGCGACCAGATAAGCGTCCACATCCACATGGCGTAAAGCGTGAGCCGTCTCAGTTGCGCTGTTGCCGGTGACCCCGGTGAATCGGCAGAGACCCTGCTCCTTCGCCTCGCGAAGCGCTTGCGTGACAGCCGCATTGGCAAAATCGTAGTCTTGATCGGGGTCAACGTTTTTGTCGTGTGGTACGTCATCTGACCACCACGCACGCCAATCGGCTTCATGTACCTGAAGCACATCCACGCTATCTCGCTGTAGGGTACGCAGGTTTTCACCAATCTGAACATGAATCGCCTCAACAGATCGGAAATGCCGTGGATTGCGGAAATGCCCGAGCTTCGTTGCCAAGACGTACTTGTCCGGGCGGGGCCGTAACGCCACTCCGAGAATCATTTGGGAAGCCCCATAAAGGGGAGAGGTATCAAAGTAGGTGATGCCGAGGTCAAGCGCGCAATGCACCGTGGACACCCCGTCGTTCAGGGAAATATCCCCGAGATGAGAGCCGCCCAAGCCTACGACCGTTACATTTTCTCCCGTGCTGCCAAAAGGACGCGTTTCAATTGTGCTCGTCAATGGTCCTTCTCCTTCCATTTGTGAATCCAAAATCTGTTCGCCGATAGCCCCAGTCGTTCAAAGGTTTTGCGAGGGATTGACGCATTTCATGCCGCTAGAAACGCATCAAGTGTACCTTTTAACAGTCGAGACGCCCGAAACGGCTCCGGGTGGCCCCACACATCCGCCTGAACCCACCGGTCATATCCAACGTCACGCAGTGCATTGAGGATTGCGTTAAGGTCAAGAGTACCCTCGCCAGTACCGAGATGCCTCGCAACATTTTGAAAGTTGCTGTCATCTGAGTCGCAGAAGTGCACATGACCAATGTAGCCAGCATACCTCGTGACCGCTTCGAGCGCGTCCCCGTCAAGCATCTGCGCATGGCCGCAGTCGTAAATCAGACGAAAGTTGGGTGAGCCCACAGCGTCAACTACCCGCGCGGCGAGCGCGTAGTTGTACGCAAGTTGGATAGCCTCCGGCTCAATCGTCGTCATCAATCCGAGCTCCTCCGCCCGCGCGGCAACAGGACGGAGAGCTTCAGACATTCGAGACACAACTTCCTCCTGCGGAAGGTCGGGTTGTTTCATTGCGGGCCAAAAACCGCATTGAACCCCACCCATCGCGTGGCAGAACTCCACCTGTTCAACTGCGCATTGACCCCACTCCAATCGACTCGATTGATCGGGGGAACCAATTTCGCCCCGTGTCACTCCTGCCTGGATGCCCACCACTTCCAATCCGTACGAAGTGACCTTCCGCGCATAAGCAGCGACAGCCACCGCATCGTGAACGTCAGGATAAGGCGCAATTCCAGCCCCGTCCCTGCCGTCAAGTTCGATACCATCATAACCGAGCTCTGCCGCGTGTTCAAGCACTTCTTCATACGTGACTTTGACGTTGTGGATAGGACCTACCACGGCGAAGCCGTTTATTCCAAGACAAAGTTTCCACATTTGCGATACTCCTTCATGTTTATGTTATCGGGAGGGTTAAACCTAGAGATTGTTGACCGGTTCGTTAGGTGCAAATCCGATGGGTAAACGTCGGATTCTCTTGGCTTAGGTCAATCTTGTTTGAAGCCGGAGTCGGCGTATCTCTGAGTCGCAGGTGTCCATTGACTGTAAAAGGCGCGCTGCGCCGAATCCGGATGCTGTGCAAGCCGTTTTGGAATCAGTACCCACTCCGTCAAAACAGGACTTGCCTCGCGGCTATAATAGGTGTGTTGTGTGCGCCTGCCTGCATCGGTCATCCCAGCGAACCGCCCATGATAGATTGCGATGTTGTAAAGAATAGCAGTGCCTGCGGCGCCTCGGATTGGAATTTCTCGATAGGCAGCCATCTCCAATTTCGCCTCCTCCGCCGTGGCGTAAGGGTGGCTGTTCGGAACAACAGAGAAACAGGGCGTCTCTTCAGTTACATCGGTCAGGTAGAAGATGCGGCACAGATAGCGGCACTGGTAAGCGTGATTTGGATCCCAGTTTTGGCGGGTAAGGTAGGAATGGTCCTGATGGAACCGCATGGGATTCCTTCCATCGCCATCCGGCAACTCTCGAAAATCGAACTGAGCAAACCGCACATCTTCACCGAGGATTGCCTCCACGAGTGGAAAGGTGGTTGGATGCTGGACAAAGTCGTCTAGCTGCGGGTGTTCGACGAGGATTTGTCCGTGGTCGTGAATATCGCGGGTGCCAATACCCCATTCTTCCGGTATCCGCTGCTTACTTCCCTCCACAAAGTCATTGAGAAAATCCACTTCATCGGACGTGAGCGCATCCGATGTGACCGCATAGTTGTTCCGCTGGAAAAAGTCCAGCACCTCTTCCTGCTGATCCGGTGCAAATATTGGGTGTTCATGCATGATTAGTGTCGATTTCCTAACAAGGGACGCAACAACTCCTCAAATTGTAAAATCGCTCGATAGTCTTTTATGATAGAGGAATCTGTTGATTACTGCAATCCTACATCAAATCATGATTGAAGTCAAGCAAATTGTGAATAGCGTATCGGACGATTCAGGTTCCGTCATTTGTTGTTGACACAAGTCTCAAAACCGTTATAATCTGTACATCTCGGACCGTGCTTTTCCAACGTTGCTCGGATCCAGTGAATATCCAAATCGCCTGAATCGAACACATTTTGCCTACCCACCATTCAATTTCTGAATCATGAAAACATCACCCCAACTCACAGCCGGCACCCCGAGCGGTGTTACGCCCCGGGCAGTAGTCATCGGTGCGGTCTTGGTTGTCCTAAACGCCTACTGGCTGAATCATGTCATATGGCGAGGGCTTTTGCACACCTACATGTCGCTGTTCGCCAACACAGTATTCACTCTGTTTGCGGTCGTGGTGCTCTTGCACCTTCTTCTGAAACGAATCCTACCCCGATACGCCCTGCACGAATCGGAAGCCCTCGTCATCTATGTCATGGTGCTAATGGTTTCGACCGTAGGTGGCAACACAAACATGGGCTATCTCGTCTATATCGTCGCGCACCCGTTCTGGTTTGCCAACGCAGAGAACGACTGGAGCCGACTTTTTGGCGGGTACATCCCCCAATGGTTTAACGTTCGGGATAGATCTGTACTAAAAGGTTTTTATGAGGGCGAATCCGTTTTCCTGACCGCACCCAATATCTACAACTGGCTGGTGCCGTTCCTCGTTTGGTCGGCTTTTGTGTTTTTTCTCTACTTCGTTCTAATCTGCATGAACGCCGTTCTCAGACGGCAGTTCTCGGAACATGAAAGGTTGAGCTATCCCATTGCCCGGTTGCCCCTGGAGATTGGGAAGAATCCGGAAGGGTTCTTCAAGAACAGGTTGATGTGGATTGGCTTTGGCGTGGCTGGAGGAATTGAATTTCTCAACGGCGTAAGCTATCTGTACCCCGCCTTCCCATATATTCCAATCAAGCCCTGGGACAATATCCACCTGTTCCACGACGAACCCTGGGATGCGCTCGGAACGATGCTTCTCTCATTCAATCCTTTCATAGTTGGCCTCTCCTTTTTTATGCCGCTCGACCTGTCATTCTCCGCGCTGTTCTTTTATTTTCTTGGGAAAGCGTTACTCGTAGGGAGGCGAGTTTTGGGCTGGCACACCGGCTTCTACCTTGATGAGCAGGCGCAGGGCGCCTGGATCGGATTAGGAATCCTCGCTTTATGGGTGGGGCGAAGACATTTGAAAGGGGTGTTCACACAAGCGCTTGGAAGAGGGCAATCGACTGATGATTTAGCCGAACCGATGGCGTACAAATGGGCACTATACGGAATCGTCGCCGGACTCATCTTCATCGCATTATTTGCGTGCCAAGCCGGCGTTTCTCTCTGGGCGGCGCTGCTCTTTTTTGGCTTCTACTTCCTGATGGCTATCGGTTTAACAAAGGTACGCGCAGGACTCGGTCCCCCGCTGCACGAAACTATCGGGAAAGACCCCGCGAGCACAATGGTCGCTGCGCTCGGTACGCGGACGATTGGTGCGCGGAATTTGACGGTACTGTCCTTTTTTTTCTGGCTGAACCGCGTCAACACCGCGCACCCAATGCCGAACCAACTCGAAGCCTTTCACATCGGACGACAAGGCGGAATCAACAATCGAAGGCTGCTATGGGCGATGCTCATCGCGCTCGGAGTCGGCATCCCGGCGACGTTTCTCGTATATCTCGGCATGGCATATGATATCGGCGGCGCCGGGGCGTTCCATACGGTCGGAATCGGTTGGCAGAACTTCAACCTGTTGGAAAGCCGACTCAGCAACCCAACAGACGTGGACAGTTTCGCTATGATTGCCATGGGCACGGGTTTCGGCGTGACGATGCTTCTGTCTGCTTTGAAGCTAAGGTTTCTGTGGTGGCCCCTTCATCCCATTGGCTATGTAATTGGGACAGGCAACTGGGGCGATATGTCCTTCATTTGGCTTCCCGTACTCTTCGCTTGGGTGGTCAAGTCCCTGCTATTGAGGCACGGCGGTTTGCGGGTCTACCGGAGCGCAATCCCATTTTTTGCTGGACTCATTCTTGGCGATTTTGTCGTCGGCGGTATCTGGAGCCTCACCGGCATTGCGCTGCGGACCCCGATGTACGCCATCTGGACGCGGTAAGGCGAAACTTATTTCCAACAAATCAACCCGCTGAGAGAACGCCAAATTCTTGTTGCGTTTTTTTTCATGCTGTGATAAGATGGTGAAATATTCGAGTCGGGTAGATGGAATAGAATTGGGAACCCCCAATTAGAATCTTCATTTCCAACAAAATAAGGAGCGATCAAGCGACTGGATAAGGAGCGCGATAGTCTTTACTAGTTTTGGCGCTCGACACCCCCTTTCAATCCGATGGAGGAAAACGTTATGCACTACACCCTTGAAATGCGCGGAAGATACATACAGGGTCCGGGGGCAATTCATGAGATAGGAAAATTCACCGCGGGTCTGGGAGACAAAGCCCTCCTCATGGGCGGACCCACGGCGTTGTCCCTGACTCAGGTTGCGATATCCGACAGTCTGAAAGAACATAATGTTGACACTGTTGTTAATTCGTTCCGAGGGAAGCATACCGACGATGAGATTGAGCGGTTGGCGAACGTCGCTGATGAATCTGGTGTCAATGTCGTGATCGGAATCGGCGGCGGTCAAGCGCTAGACACCTCAAAAGGTATTGCCCATAGCAGAGGACTTCGGCTTGTCCAGGTGCCGACGGTCGCCTCAACAGACGCGCCCTGCGCGGGCGGTCCCTATCTGGTCATCGTTGATACAGAGATTATCGTGAAAAGCCCAGTCCGATACACCGTTTCCGGGATGGGCGACGCGCTCTCAACTCCCTTTGAGGCGGAGGCATGCATCAAATCGTCCGCGCCAAATTTTCGAGAAGGGCGTGCCACAGAGTTAGCATTCGCAGCCGCGAAACTGTGCTATGACATCGTAATGGAACACGGGATTGAGGCGAAGCGCTGTAACGAGGAGGGGCGCCTGTCCGAGGCTTTCGAAAAAGTCGTTGAAGCAAATACCCTCTTGAGCGGAGTGGGATACGAAAACTGCGGGCTATCTATTGCACACGGTCTATGGAACGGATTCAAACTTGTCGACGGATTCCGCGAAACCGGCACGCTCCACGGCGAAGCGGTCGCTTGGTTCACGATTGTACAGCTGGTTCTAGAGGGGCGTTCAAACGAATTCATCAATGATATGCTCGCATTCTACAATGCGGTCGACCTTCCAGTCGCCCTCGACGATAGACGGCTCGTCGCCGTGGATAAAGCGATGATTGACGCCGGCGTGGAATTCACTATGGAGCCAGGCAGCTCGATATACTATACTCCATTATCAATAGATGCCGACATGGTGCATGACGCAATCGTTCAAACGGACGCTATGGGACGCGCTTCCAGAAACAATTAACCGCTGCGTTCGTCGCACACATCAGTCTGGAGGTTTTCAATATCTGACCTTGAGCGAAGTAGCTCGCTCAACTTGAAATGAATTCGTTATTCTTGAGAAAGGGTGAATATGATTCTTGAAATACTAGCTGCAGCGGCTGTGCTGGTGTTGGTTTCGGCGTCGGCGAGTCAGGCGGCTTCCATCATCGTCGCCGCTTCAAATTCTTCAACTGAATCAAAAGACCGTGCAGACTACATCTGTGACGGAACTAACGACGAGGTCAAGCTACTCGCCTCCGTAACTCAGGCGAACCGATTCCCAACTAAGGTAGACACTGCCCCTGCAATACAGGCGGGCGTCGAGTGTTACGGCAGGCACTCGGTTGAATGGCTTCCCGGAGACTACTATTTGGGAGAGACGCTGACTATCCCCGACGCCGCAGATGTTGCCATTCAGGCAGAGGGAACATATTTCCACTACATACCCTCGGAAGGCGATGCAGTCGTCGTCACCGGGATGAATCGCTGCCGATACTACTTCGGCACTATCGAGACCCATTCGACCGGCGCTGCAATCCTAGTGAAACCCACCGCAGAGATGCCAGCGCTCATGAGTTTTCTCAGCTTTACCGGTCTGCTAGGAAGTGAACAGAGTGGAACAGGGCTATACCTCAATTCTACCCAGTCGGGCGTCTGCTGCAATCGGTTCGAAGGCACCGACATCATGGGCTTCGATACCGGCGTGTATGTCAGCGATGCAATCGCAAAATGTGATACCAACTGGTTCTGGTTCAGCTACATCCGGATATGCAACATAGGTATCCAGGAACTCGGAAAAGGCGTCGATGACAATGTGTGGAATGTAAATGTCGACGCGAGCATCCCCGATTCCCTCTCTATTCGGACCGCGGCGACGCACGGGAAATGGTACGTAATCATGGGCACGTGGACTTATGAAGGTGTCAACAAGGCGGTAATCCTAGATCCGGGAGCCCGCCAAAACGTAATTGAAGTCCATCCACCGCTGGAAGACTTCGCATGGGAGGACAACAGCGGTAACAACACAAACATCATACTTACCGCGCACCGGTATCTCAATGCCCAAGGTAGTTAGTGCGCACCATCTGTACAGAATTACCCCTTACGCTATGAAAGAGAGGAACAAATCATGAAAACCTTAATTTCTACCTTACTGATTACCATTCTGGTCGCGGCGTTCTACGCTGGAGAAGTCGAAGCAGTCGTCGACGAAGACATAGTGCTTGCCATGTCCTTCGACGAAGGCGCAGGCGAAACCACCAAAGACCTCTCTCCCCACGGTAACCACGGCACCCTCATGCAGAACGCTAAATGGGGTAAAGGTAAATTTGGCAACGGCATAATCATTGAACCGGTTGGCTATGTAGATGCCGGAAACGATAGAAGTTTGAGTCTGTTTAGAACGGATTTCACGCTTGCCGTGTGGGTCAACATGAAAGATACCGTCGTCCACCAACACGGGTTCATGGCTCAGGATGAAGGCGGGGGCCCCACGAACAAATGGATTTTTCGATACAACAAAGGCGGCGGTCAGAGCATCAACTTCCATATCAATAGAGCCGACGCCGCAGGCGTTAATCAACTTGAACCCGGCGTTTGGAAAACCAAGCCCAATACATGGTATCAGGCCGCTGTGGTCCGAGACGGGAATAAGTATACGTTTTACACCGATGGCAAACCAGATGGGCAGTTAGAGAGCAATGTCGCCGTCCCGGAATTCATCGACGCACCGGTCACAGTCGGCTGGGCGGAAGGACCCATTGCGCTCGACGGTCGTATCGACGAAGCCCTAATCGCAACGCGAGCCTTCACCGAGGATGAAATCAAAACACACTTTGAAGGTGGCGTCAAACAGGTGTTGGCAGTTCAGCCCGAAGGGAAATCTGCTGCCGTCTGGGGCGCCATCAAGGCGCAGATATTGCGTTAAGATTTCCAATGAAAGCGTTAGTTTCGACTTTACTGATAACCATTTGGGTCACCGCTTTCTGCTCGGCAGAAGCCGTAGCAGCCGGCATCGGAGACATAGTGCTTGCCATGCCTTTTGATGAAGGTGAAGGCGAGGTCACGATGGACATCTCCCCTCACCGCAACCACGGCACGCTTAGGGAGAACGCGGGTTGGGGAATAGGTAAGTTTGGTAACGCCATACAGGTCGAACCGGTTGGTTATGTCGATGCTGGTAAAGATGAAAGCCTGAGTCTATTTGACACTGACTTCACACTTGCCGTATGGGTCAACATGAAGGAAACTGTCGCCCACCAACACGGGTTCATGGCTCAGGATGAAGGCGGCGGGCCCCAGAATAACAAATGGATGCTGCGATACAATAAAGGTGGGGTTCAGAGCATCAATTTCCATATCCATAGAGCCGACGGCGGGTCTATGCAGCTTGAACCCGGCGTTTGGAAAGCCAAGCCCGATACATGGTATCAGGTCGCTGTAGTTAGATCTGGAAACAAGTACGCGTTTTACATCAATGGCAAACGGGATATGGAGTTAGAGAGCGATCTCGCCGTTCCAAAATTTATTGACGCACCGGTGACAGTCGGTTGGGCAGAAGGACCTATTGCGCTCGACGGTCTTATCGACGAAGCCCTGATTGTGAAGCGAGCTTTTACCCCTGATGAAATTAAAACGCACTTTGACGGCGGTGTCCAACAGGTGTTGGCAGTTCAGCCCCAAGGCAAATCCGCTGCCGTCTGGGGCGCCATCAAGGCGAGGGCATTGCGTTAGATCTCCGACAACAGCCCTATGAAGGAGGAATAACTGATGAAAGCCTTAGTTTACACCTTACTGTTTTTCATATTGTTCGCAGCGTATTGCACTGCAGAAGCCGACGCAGCCGTCGACAAGGACGTCGTGCTCGCCATGGCGTTTGATGAAGGCGAAGGCGAGACCGCAAAGGACCTCTCTCCTCACGAGAACCACGGCAGGCTCAAAGGGAACGCGGGTTGGGGAGTTGGCAGATTTGGTAACGCTGTAAAGTTCGAGCCAATGGGTTATGTGGACGCCGGTAATCGTAGGAGTCTGAAGCTGTATAAATCAGACTTCACAATTGCCGTGTGGGCCAACATGAAAGAAACGCTTTTCGGAAACCGACACGCGTTCATCGCTCAAGATGAAGGCGCCGGGGACATGAACAGGTGGATTCTTGGATACGGTTTTTACGGCCATCCGATGTTTAACCTCCATACACGCATTGTATTCGACGATGGACATAAGGAGAGTTTTACCGGCTTCGGTGGGGAAGCGCAGCCGAATTCTTGGCATCAGATCGCTGTGGTGCGCCGCCGATTCCCGCGCATGGCGGAAGAAAAGAAAATAATATACTTGGATGGCAGACGAATTTCATGGTCGAGGTCACGATCGAATGTGGCGGATGATCACTTCCTTTCAAAATTCATCGACGCACCCATCACAATCGGCTGGGCGGAAGAAGACATTGCGATGGACGGTCTCATTGACGAAGTCCTGATCGCGAAACGAGCCTTCACCGACGATGAAATTACAGCACACTTCCAAGGCGGTCTCAAACGTGGGCTGGGGTTGGCAGTTCAGCCCCATGGGAAATCCGCCGCCGTCTGGGGCGCCATCAAGGCGCAGATATTACGCTGAGATTTCCCAATACAAACCCAATAAAGGAGCAATAACCTATGAAAGCGTTAGTTTCGACTTTTATGATTGCCGCTATGGTCGCCGTTTTCTGCGCTGGAGAGTCCGGAGCAGCCGGCGGCGAAGATATTGTGCTCGCCATGCCGTTTGAAGAAGGCGAAGGCGAGACCACCATGGACATTTCCCCTCACGGAAACCACGGCACCCTTATGGAGAACGCGAGTTGGGGAGCAGGTAAATTTGGTAACGCCGTACAGTTTGAGCCGGTCGGCTATGTGGATGCCGGAAATGATGAAAGTCTGAGCCTGTCTGGTACAGACTTCACGCTTGCTGTGTGGGTCAACATGACAGATACTGTCGGTCACCAACACGGGTTCATGGCTCAAGATGAAGGCGGCGGACCGCATAACAAATGGATTCTCCGATACAATAGAGGCGCCAGTCAGAGTGTCAACTTCCATATCAATACAGCCGACGGCGGGTCTATGCAGCTTGAACCCGGCCTTTGGGATGTGCAGCCTAACACATGGCATCAGGTCGCTGTCGTTAGAGCGGGAAACGCGTACACGTTTTACACCGATGGCGAACAGAGCGCGCAGTTAGAGAACGATCTCCCCGTTCCACCTGTCATCGACGCACCGGTCACTGTCGGTTGGGCGGAAGGTCCCATTGCAATGAGCGGCCTCATTGACGAAGCACTAATCGCGACACGAGCCTTCACCGCTGATGAAATCCAAATGCACTTCGATGGGGGTGTCCAACAACTGCTGACAGCAGTCCAGCCAGAAGGGAAATCCGCTGCCATCTGGGGCGCCATCAAGGCAAACATATTGCGCTGAAATTTCCCATATATTAACCCTAACGCAATGAGTTACATACCGCTCCGCTGAAGTGCAAGACATCGTTATCTTATGTAGTCGTAATGTGGCTAAAAGGGTTTTAGCGGAGCGACATGTCTATAGAAACGGCATTCACAACCCTTCGCCGCTCCTGCGGAGCGGTATGTGGATATTTGCGACAGAGCGGTGTTTCCAGTAAAACATGATACGCTTTCATTGAGATGTATGGAATAGTAAGCCTGATAAGGGATCGAGGGAGCGAATAGCGACCGCAATAGTCTTTTTTAATCGGAAAGAGATCGCAGGGTAATTTTTAGTCGCAGTGACTATATTCCCTGACGCACGTTAGGCAGGAAAAAATTTTGAAAGCCCTAGTTCGCACCTTGATGATTACTATTTTGGTCTCGGCGATTTGCATTGCAGACACCGACGCAGCCGCCGACAAGGACATCGTGCTTGCCATGTCGTTTGATAAAGGCGAAGGCAAATTTGCCAAGGACCTTTCTCCCCACCGAAACCACGGCACCCTTATGGAGAACGCAAGTTGGGGAGTAGGTAAATTCGGTAACGCAATACACGTCGAGCCGGTTGGATATGTGGATGCCGGTAATGATAGGAGTCTGCGTCTGTTTAGATCAGACTTCACGCTCGCTGTGTGGGTCAACATGAAAGAATCCCGATTCAGTCGCCACGCGTTCATCGCTCAGGATGAAGGCGAGGGGGGCAGGTGGATTCTTGAATACAGTTTAAACGGCAATCCGACGTTCGGCATTTATTCACTTGATCCAATCGCCCATGGAGGCATTGAGACGTTCTTACACTTCGGTGGTGAGGTGCAGCCTAAAACATGGCATCAAGTAGCTATGGTCCGGCGCCGATTCCGGAATGGGTTGGGGGAGGAATACGCGTTTTACCTTGATGGCAAACTAGATGCGCGGTTTGAGGTGGATTCGAATTTGCCCGATCCCCTCCTTCCAAAATTCAGAGAGGTACCGCCGATCACAATCGGTTGGGCTGAAGAAGATATCTGGCTCGACGGCTTTATTGACGAAGTCCTGATTGCGAAGCGAGCCTTCACTGCAGAAGAGATTACAACACACTTCAATAGTGGCGTCAAAGGTGTGTTGGGGTTGGCAGTTCATCCGGAAGGCAAATCCGCCGCCGTCTGGGGCGCCATCAAGGCAAACACATTACGCTGAAATTTCCGCTGCTAATCCTAACGCAACGAGGATGGTTTACACATGTACCCCCCTGATAAGGGGGGCTAGGGGGGTTGACACCCCAGTTTGACCGGATTGAAGGTAATGTGTGCTTTTAGTTGCAGTAACTATAATTGCCAATGGTAATCGAATTAACATGCGTGTAAACGCTTACCAATAATTATGTTATCGCAAAGACAACGACAACACTTTGATTCTTTCGGATTCGTGCTGTTGCGTCGTCTGTTTGACGCCGCCGAAATGGACACGCTGCGCCGCGAGTTTGAAGTCGGGCTTGAGAGTAAGTACCGTCATGCGCCCTTCGACGGCACGCAGATGCACCACACCTACCTGATGGAAACGAACACCCCGTTCTTTGCGTCCCTGCTCGAAGACGCGCGCTTCATCACGGTCGCCGAGTCGCTCGGAGGACCGGACATCCTCGGCATCAATGCGACAGGTAATCGTCATGTCGGCAATACCCCTTGGCATGCGGATACCGACAGCTACCATCAATACGGCGTAAAGTTTGTCTTCTATTTCGATTCCCTCACCGCCGCGAACGGAGCGCTTCGGGTTGTCCCCGGCTCGCATCATCGTCCCTACTTCGATCAGATGCGCGAGTTCAGGAGGGCGCACCAAAATACCGATGGCGCCTCTATAGATGAGGTGCCCGGCTTCAGCATCGAATCACAGCCGGGCGATGTCATTGTCTTCGACCATCGCCTCTCGCATGCCAGCCGCGGCGGTCGAGATGATCGGTGCCTCGGCGCTGTTGTGTATTACCACAACCCCACAAACCCTGAAGAAGAAAAAGCGCTTCGTTGGGCGTTTCACAAACGAAAGAAATCCGATCTCGAAAAGTTCGACCTGCCTGTTGGTTCATGGTACGATGCAGCCTGGTGGTCGGCTCCAGACGCCAGCCCCAGACGATTGCGATGGCGCCAACGCCTCGAATTCCTCGACTTCTTCTCCCCCCTCAATGAATCGTAGTTCTTGTAGGTTGGGATAAGATTAACTCAGCGGATAGATCAATCTTTTGTAGGTTGGGTTAAAGCGATCAACCGAGTGAATAACGAGGGCGATAGTATTCCCCGCTCATCATATCCTCCCCCTTGCTAAGGGGGAGCGAGAGGGGGTCGGGTACTTTGCACCCGCGCTAAATCCAAAATCAAATCTGAATCTGCAATCTAGCTCTTGTAGGTTGGGTTGAGCGGGCTCGCGAAACCCAACGATCAACTTGGATTGCACCTTTTGGGGCGAAAAATCCAAAAAATCTACAGATTCTAGTTGCCAAAGAAAAATCCCCCATGACAGCGCCAATACAGATGTGCGTAATCTTAAATTCTATGTCATGAACCGCGCCATTAGAATTGCGGTACCGAACGAAAGGAGAGGTTCAAATTGAAGCTAAATAGATTCTGTGTTTTATATATTCCGTTTCTATGCTTTGCAACCGGATGCGCAAAGCAGATGTCGTCCAACTACCCCATGATTAGCCCTGAGAAGATTGTCGCCATGTGGCTTTTTGACGAGGACCACGACCAAATCGCCATTGATTCGTCCGGCAATGGACACGATGGGAGCTTGAGAGAACACCCCACACGAGTCCCCGGCAAGTTTGGCACAGCTTTACAATTTGATGGTGCCGGTGATGTCGTCGTCGTCCCTAATTTTGGTGAGTCTGTTCCCGGCAGCGAAGTGACCGTCGCGGCATGGGTCAAACTTGAAGAAATCAAAAATCACGACCTTTTCAGTTTGGTTCCAATTAGCCGAACTGGTCATTGGAGACCCGACATCGTCGATCGCTTTACCGTGCACTTCCCGTGGAATAGACCCAATCCGAACACGACTCACTGGCAATTTGGTCGGGAACAGATTTGGATGCATCGTCCCTCGGAAACTCTAGGCAGGTGGGAACATTGGGCATTTGTATGCAGCGCGAGCCAAAATTTCATGAAAATCTACAGGAATGGATTCGAAGTGGCGTGGTATAAGAGTGCGGGTCAATATTCTCCCCGTGCTGCGGATTTGCACATCGGTGGGCGGCCTAGATCCTTGTTGGGTGGTACTCCTGGAGGTACGTTCGGCGGAATTATCGACGAGTTCGCCGTCTTCAACGTTGCGCTAAGTGAGCGCGAAATCATAGCGTTGATGGGCGGAATTCAAAATACCGTCTCGCCGATGAATCCATGACGCGGTCTGCGGCGAATTCTGCGGCGTTAGTGCTTGTAGTTCTCGTAGAATCAACCGACCGAACAGCTTTTGTAGGTTGGGTTGAACGGGCTCGCGAAACCCAACGATCAAAGGAGCGAATAGCGACTGCGATAGTCTTCTCCACTCATCAAATCCTCCCCCTTGCCAAGGGGGAGCAAGAGGGGGTCGAGAGCTTTTCGACCGCGCCCCATCCGAAATCACATCTGAATCCGCAATCTATTCAATCGTAGATTGAATCGTCAGACTACACCCGCCCAATACCCCAGCTAACGCGATTATACATCCAACCGCGACAATTGCCAATTTTCCTCTTGTTGACTTCATCAGAATTCCTCCCAGTGTTTGAGTTTTGCGTTATTTCTGCCTATACCCGTTTTTATCGTAAGTGGCCACCACGCCGTTGCCGTATTCGTTGATGCCCATTCCCGCCTTACCCTCGCCTTTGCCGAATACTTCGACCTGCCCGCCGTGTTCAGTGATACCAAGTATCGCCGACGATATACTCCGTTTTCCGTCTTTGCAGGATACTCCGTCTTTGCCGAATACACTGACAGCCCCGCCACGTTCATTGATAGTCATTCCCGCCGACGATTTTCCGTCCTTGCCATAGGCATCGACCCGCCCACCGTGTTCATCATTGCCCAGCGACGCCGATGATTGTCCTTCTCTGTCGCAGGTGTAGACAAAACCACCATGCTCAGCGATAGCGAGCGTCGCCCCCGCCTTTCCATCTCTGCCATAGGCAGAAACTAACCCGCCATGCCCACTGCTACTGATGATCACTTCTGGCTTCCCTTCTTCACCAACGGTGACTACACCGTCCCCGTTTTTATCTACTTTGAGATCCACCTGCGGATACCCATTTTTGTCAAATACGCTCACATACCCTCCGTAATCATACACAGATGAAGATAGCGATTCGCTCGCTTCACCATTTTTTCCATAGGTAACAACACGCCCCCCGATTCCTGTGCCAAGGATCAATACCATCAATTCGCCAGAACGGAAGTCTTTAGCCACATCAAGAATATCGGTAGTTAGGAGAACCCGTGCTTGCCCATGCTTGTCAACAACCCTTAAACTCCTACACTCAATCTCCCCAAACTTATCCCGCTCCGCCGTTACCGGCGGCACCAACAACGCCGTCAACAAACTCCCTATTACGCCACCAACAATTCCGCTTATAATCAGATAGTGTTTCGTATTCATTGCAAATCCTCCTTTGTTGAGAAACGGTGGCTAGCGGCTGGTGACCTGTTTTTTTACTGATCACTGGCAACTAGCCACGCTCCTCGGCCTTCACTGTACACTAAAGTTGTTGTTAATTAGGTTTGTGACCGCCATTGACGGTGTCCTCCCAGCAGTTCCCGCATACGCGCTTGTTTCTCTTGGATTGACTGCTGCCAAGCATGCATTTCAGCCCTTTTTGCCTATGAACGCAGCCAGATGCTCCGCATCAGCATGTAGTTGCTTTTTGCTTAGGGGGACCGGGCTATTGTCCTCGCCCGCCATACGCGCCTCGCCGCAGATGAAAACCGGGTCCCGACCTTTGCCGCGATTATACGTGCCGCCATTAGGGGTTTCCCCAAATTTATACGGCACAAACTCAATGGTAATCGGCTTGACGGCTTTGCCCCTATCGAAGGCACTTATCCAGCGACGAACCTCTGGTGTCGCTTTGTAACCGTCTTTCCCAATCACAATAAAGCCCGCCACTGAAATTTCGTACGCCTCTTCATCTTTCAATACCACAGCGATAGCACAGTTGCGAGGGTCCGCAATCCGCCCGCGGTCAATGTCTTCCTGAGTAACTTCTATCTTCTTCCACATAGTAAAATCCCCTTCCGAAATGAGAAAGTTAGTTAATTGTCGAAACGTAGCCATTAAATTATACTATACACATGTTTACTTTGTCTACCTCATTTTCAACTTTTTTCCCTTGTTTTTTGCCGAGTAGGTTGGAATGAAATCAGAAATTCAACTTGAAACGCTGGAAAAAAATCGACCGTCGAAAAAATATTTTGCGTCATGCCAAGCAACATTTTGAAAAAAAGACGAAAAATTGCAAAAAGACGCATACTTAACTTGACATCCTTTAATAGCCGACTTAAAAGCTCTTGACACTTTCGAATTCGTGTTGTATTATTGTATTGTAACATCTGTTTTAACCAAATAACGCCCGGTAGGCGCTAACCCCGTAGAGGTAGCTTACACGATGGCGAAAGGTCTAAAACCTTATATCTTCACTCTATCGTTTTAACAAGGGCAAACCCGTAGAGGCAGCTCTTAACATTTAACGCTGCCGCTACGGGTTTTTTTGTTTCCCGACGCGGCTTATTAAGGAGGACATACAATGTCCCTGACAAACCAAGTTGCGTTTATGTTCCGCGACGGTTCGATTCAAAAGGCGCTATCGATCGCGTCTTTGAAATCGCCCGCCGCAGAAGTTTCACGGCTTCTGCCAACTGCTGCCGCTGTGGGGTTATTTTTTTTTTTGAAAACCGTGGTCGAAGTTGTGACGCGCTACGTGCCGAAAATGGATTAAAAATGGATTACCAAAAATGTCAGATCGCCCGAAACCGCTCCACAACAGGCTTTACTGATTTAGCGTATTCGTTCTTAATCCATTCATCTAAACTCTTAAATCCCGGGAACCCGCGCTATGACGCAATCACGCTCCGAAAAAATCTGAAATGTGAATGCTAAAATGGATTAAAAATGGAGGGAAAAATGCATGACAAACTCAAAAAAACCGTGAGACGCTATAAATGGGCGACCAAACTCAAAGACGACGCCCTAAAAACCGAAATCGCATGCGACATCGTCGCGACCGGTGTTGGTGCTGTCGTCAATTCGCTGTATGAGCGCTTCCCAAAGTGCCAACGTCACGAGGGCGACCCCGAGTCCGATAGAACCGCCGACGAAACCGACATTCGAAACGCAATCCGGAACTGCAACCCGCACAACCGCCGCTTCAATAGAGAAAAATTCGGCGACGCCATCCGTGAAGAATTTTCAAAAATGCTGGACATAGCGCTTGCCCAAACAATGCCGCAAATCGTTCAAACCATCAATTGGTTCCAAGAAGCCAACCAACTCGCAAGCCAGATAAATACCTCCGAACAATTAAACCTGCTGCACCGCGCACGTGTACACAAACTGTTTCTCGAATTCTATGCAAAGAATCTCAACATCTTCACATACTTTTCTAATCAGCCCGATCCGGAAGAGGACTAAAACGACGGTCCGACCGAACCTAAATCTGATTCGGGAATTTCGAAACCTGTCGCTCGAAGAAGCCCGGCTACGTGCTAACAACCGCGAGAGCCGCGTTCACGTCGCATACGTCTATCCGCAACTCTTTGTCGAACGTTACCTGCTCGACACGGATGCGATGTCGCCGCTGCAGCCCCACCATGTCCGTCTGCTAAACCTCATCCCGCACGACAAAACAGGTGTCAGAGTAAACGTCCAAGCCCCGCGCGGTTCCGCAAAGACAACCTGCTGCGCTGTCTGGTACCCGCTCTGGCGTATCTGTTTCAAAGCCTTTCAACGCGCTGAAGCCGTCCCGGACGAAAAATTTATCCTCATCATCAGCCGCAACCAACCCATGGCAAAAAAGATTCTCCGCAACATCAAAGGTCTAATGACAAATCCCAAAATTGTCCGAGACTTCGGAGTGCTACGCGGTCCAGTGTGGAAAACGGTTGAATGCGAGACCGCCAACGGCGTAACTCTCCTTCCGCTCGGACGCAACCAATCCCCGCGCGGCGCGCTCGTCAACGCAAAACGGCCGTCGCTCGTCATCGTCGACGACCTCGAAGACCCGAAACGCTGCATGAACCCCGACCTGCGTGAAGAAGATTGGGATTGGTTCTTTTCAGATGTCATGTTCACTTCTGACATCGGAGGAAACATCAACTGTATCTATGCCGATACCGTCAAACACCCCGACAGCATGTCCATGCGGCTAACAACGGCGCCAGGCTGGCAGAACGTCCACTTCAAAGCTATCCTCGACCCTGAAGACCTGTACCACCCAACGCACGAACATCTATGGAAGGAATGGGAGGGAATTTATGGAGATTTGACATTAGATGACGGGGAACGCGAAACGAAGGCAAACCAATTCTATGATGCCAATGCGGAGGATATGAACTGTGGCGTTACTGCCCTCTGGCACGAAGCATTACCGTATCTCCAAGTCCGCAAGATGATTGTTGAACGCGGATACCACCTGTGCATGAGAGAACTCCAGAACATCGCCCGCGACCCAAGCATGTCACTGTTCGACATGGAGAACGCCATGACGTTCAAGCTAACCGAGGACGGCTTGTTACATGCTGACAAACGCATCGTAGCATGGAGTCAGATTGGCGGCTTCACCACCTACCTCGACACCATGGGCGGGCGCGACGCGCAGCAGAATTCCTATGCCTGCGCCGTCGTCGTCGCGTGGGAGCCGCTGCCGGGCGGACACAAATTTAACCCAGACTCTATGGTTGGTATTAACGCTTATGTTCTATTTTGCTGGATGGCACGAAAAGGAATCACCGAACAGTTCGAGAATGCAATGCTGCTCCACCAACGTGCGGAAGCCATGATATCCAGAGCCGTGCCGGAGTCGCATTTTGTGGTTGAGAAGCCTCCGGACAAAGACTACACCATCGTCCGAGCGTACGATGCCGCATTCAAAGCGCTTAAGGAAAAGCTCAAGTTCGAGAAGACACTGGTCTATCACTCGCAGACGCAAAACAAGGAGGAGCGCATTGCAACACTGGAGCCTTCCATCAAGAACGGCTGGATCGCATTCAATGAGGTCGGCTTGCCGCCGGAGTTCTGGAAGCAGTTCCGTGAGTTCCCGACCTCAGAGCACAACGACGCGCCCGACGCCGTTCAAGGCGCAAACCGCGCACGAATCAACACCACCCCACAAGAACGCCAACGAAAGCGCGAACGCGAATACGTAACCCGAACCGTTCGCCTATAACCCAACGCCTTGAATCCCGACATTCTCCTCCTTTTTGACTTCACCCTTGACTTCTGTTTCGCCATTATGACATAATCTTAAAAATCAATCCGAACAATCGAGGGGAATTGTACTTAAGGCACAGATGCTTTTGATGGCTCCACTATGGTAGTTAAATCGGACGCTAACTATCTAAAATACAGAGATTTATCTAACAAAACAAGGTAACGCAAACTGCAAAGAGGCGACTTTGGGCTGCTAGCTCGGAGGAAGCGTCAGAATGAGAAAGAAGCCGGAAAGCGCGAAAGATTTTTACGTAAGCGGAATTCTCAAGTGCTACGCCCAGAAAAATTACCGAGGTGCAATCAAGGATTTCGATGAAGCGATACGCTTGAATCCACAAATGGCACAATATAATCAAAATCGTGGGCGTGCCTGGGAAAGATTAGGAGAATTTGAACGCGCAATCGAGGACTTTGATAGAGCAATCCACTTAGATCCAGGTTATGCCAGATTCTATCAAAATCGGGCGCGTGCGTGGGAAAAATTAGGGAATGTGGAACGCTCGGTCAAGGACATTAACCTAGCCAAACGTTTGAATCCGAAAAGGGCTAAATCCGATCCAAATCAGCGGAGAAAGTGGAATTTTGCAGGTGCGGTGTCGTACGAGGTTATTCGCGTTGTTGATGGGGATACAATTGTAGTAAACTACGACGGGACGGAGACCTATGTTCGCCTTCTCGGCGCGGACGCTCCTGAAACGGTGCACCCAGATAAACCAGTCCAATATTACGGGCGCGAAGCATCCGACTTCCTGACCAACATACTCGGAGGAGAGCGAGTTTTCTTCGGTTTTGGATTCGAGGAAGAGGATCGATACCGTCGGATGTTGGCGTTTCTTTATCGAGTGCGTGACACTCTTTTCGTGAATCGTGAAATTATCCGACAAGGTTACGGTAAGGCAATCCGCGATTTTGACTATCCCGGCAAAGGTACGTTTATTGAAATTGAGAGACTAGCGCAAGCCGCCAAAAAAGGGATTTGGGCTGCGGGCAACGATGGGGTGGCAAAATGACAGCACATGTTAAGACTGGTTACGAAGATGAGGACTTCGCATTTTACAGGGATTTGGGTAAGGCAAAGTATAATTTACGACAATACAGTGACTCGATTAAGGACTTTGACGAAGCCGTACGATTAAAACCGGATAATGCCGATGTCTTTATCAATCGAGGTTGGGCGAAATATAAAGTAGCGCGATATAGAGAAGCGGTCAAGGATTTCCACGAAGCAATATGCTTGAAACCGGATAATGCCGAAGCCCATAACGGTCGGAAAAAGGCGCTTGAGAAGTTAAAACAAAGCGAGGAGGCTAACGAGGACTTCTTTGCAGAGAAAAACAGTTTTGCGCAGCTTGAGTTATTTGATGAGCAGCCTAAGTTATTTGATAGCTAGGTGTTGTTCCGAAACTGTATTAGTCAAGAAAACCGCCTATACACGTTGCTGCTCCCAACGGATGGCAAAGTCACACAGGGCAATACTGTGGGAGGGAGATCCTTCTCCCGATTGTCGAGGATCAAGTGCCCGAGTAGGAAGCGCGATAGTTTTAGACGCCTCTCCCACAGGTAAAAGACTCCTCTGTAATTTTATTAGGATATGGATAAACGACTGCGAGTGCACAGTTGATTGTAGGTTGGGTAGAGATCAACTGTGCGAATAGCGAAGGCGATAGTTTTCTCCGAAACCCAACGCTTTTCCTGTCTGTCATTTTGACCGTGTCGAAAGTTATGTATTCGGCGTTAGAAATCTCCGATTTCTTCGGCGCACGATTGTAGGAAGGGTGGAAAAGTAAACCAATGAAAGTCAAATATTTTCACGATACAGACACCGCCTTGGTTGAATTCTCAGGGCGAGAAGTGACCGAGACAAAAGAGATTAACGAGAATATTTATGTCGATCTGGATGCCTCTGGGAATCTAGTGGCAATCACCATTGAACATGCCCATCAACAGGCAAGTCTACCCGAACTGTCTTATGAACAGATAGAAGCCTCAACTGCGAATCTGTCGAATTAGAAAATTTACGAAAACCAACACAATGCCAACCCTCAACCTCAAACCAACTCACAAACCAATTAAAAACTACTACGCCGCGCTCGATCAGTTCAACCGGCTCGGCGTTACCCACGAGACGGCGGTCCGCTCGGCATTCCAATCCCTGCTTCAACACTGCGCACAGAAGTTAAAATGGACTCTCGTGCCTGAGCATTCGATGAATGCCCCTCGTAACAAGCGGATTGCCGTTGACGGCGCGTTGATTGACGATTTCCGGCTGCCGCATGGCTATTGGGAAGCGAAGGACATCCACGACGACCTACCAACCCAAGTACAGCAGAAATTTGAGGCGGGCTACCCCTGCGACAACATCCTCTTCCAAACCCCGCATCGCGCCATCCTTTGGCAAAACACCCAGCAGGTGCTCGATGTTAACCTGACCAACCCTACCGAACTGATAGGGACGCTCGAAACCTTCTTTTCCCACCGTCCGCAGGAATACGCCGAATGGGAGGATGCGGTCGCGCAGTTCAAAGCGGTTGTGCCTGCACTCGGAGACAGCTTGGCGTCCCTCATACAAACGGAACGGGAGATCAGTCCTCAGTTTAAGGTCGCCTTTGCCGAATTCCATGAGAAATGTCGTCAAGCAATCAACCCCAACCTCGCCGAAGCCGCAGTCGAGGAGATGCTAATTCAGCACCTTCTGACCGAACGCATCTTCCGCACCGTCTTCGATAACCCCGACTTCGCCCGCCGCAACGTCATCGCCTATGAAATCGAAAAAGTGATTGATGCCCTCACCTCGCAGTCGTTTAGCCGCGACAGTTTTCTTCGTAGCCTCGATCACTTTTACATCGCAATCGAACGCACCGCTGCGACAATCAGCGACTTCTCCCAAAAACAGGGTTTTCTCAACACGGTTTACGAGCAGTTTTTTCAGGGGTTTTCGGTGAAGGTTGCAGACACGCACGGAATTGTCTACACACCGCAACCGATTGTCGACTTTATGGTGAAAAGCGTCGATCAGATACTAAAGACCGAATTCAATCGATCTCTCTCCGATTCTGGCGTTCACATCATCGACCCGTTTGTGGGAACCGGTAATTTCATCGTGCGAGTTATGCGCGAGATTCAGAAGACTGCACTGGCAGACAAATATCAGTCCGAACTCCACTGCAACGAGGTGATGCTGCTGCCCTACTACATCGCGTCGATGAACATCGAGCATTATTTTTACGAAGCGACGGGGGCATATCGTCCCTTTGAGGGTACCTGCTTCGTTGATACTTTTGAGTTGGTGGAAGACCCGGACGACTATCAATCTCTGTTTGCCGAGGAGAACACCCGTCGCGTTGAGAGTCAGAAAGTGACGCCGATGTTTGTGGTTATCGGCAATCCGCCATATAACGTGGGTCAGGTCAACGAGAACGACAACAACAAAAACCGGAATTATGAGACAATGGCTGCACACGTGGCTAAGACCTATGGGAAAGATTCCAAGGCGAGGAACAAAAAGGCATTGGCGGATCCGTATGTCAAGACTATTCGGTGGGCATCGAATCGAATTGGTGAGGAGGGGATTGTCGCCTTTGTGACCAACAACAGCTTTCTTGACGGTGTGGCGTTTGACGGGATGAGGAAACACCTCGCGGACGATTTCGACGCGATTTACATTCTGGACATGGGCGGGAATGCGCGGAAGGGATTGTACGTATCGGATGCCAATGTGTTCGGGATACGGGTCGGCGTGAGCATCAACCTATTTGTGAAAACCGGACCTGTAACTGCGGCTACAACCGAAGACGAATCCTGTGGTGCAGCCCGCATCTTTTGCTATCGCACCGACGATCGATGGAACAAAAAACAGAAATTCGATTTTCTAAATGAACGCGGACACATCGGCAATATAACGTGGCAGACCGTTCAACCTGACGAACGATATACGTGGCTCGCCGAAGGACTCCACGCCGAATTTGAGACCCTTATTCCGATGGGAACTAAGGAAGCGAAGGCGGCAAATAGTGATGCAGGTGAAGTGATTTTTAAGATTTATAGCGGTGGTGTCAAAACCAACCGAGATGCGTGGGTATACAACTTCAACCGAAAGGCGCTGGCTGAAACTATGAGCGGGATGATCGGAGTTTTCAACGAGGAGGTTGATAGGTGGAAACGTCAAGGAAATCGGGAGGCAACAGTTGATGACTTCGTGATTTACGATGACACGAGAATCAAGTGGAGTTCGGGCTTAAAACAGAATTTAAAAAGCGGGCAAATTACGGAGTTTTCAGAAGCAATAATCAGACAATCCTTTTATCGCCCGTTTGTGAAATCGAACCTCTACTTTGATAGAATGACAAACGATCGGGTGCTCGTATTTCCATCCATTTTCCCAACGCTGGAGACGGAAACAGAGAATCGGGTGATTTGTGTTGCTGGCGTTGGTGATAGAAAAGGCTTCGGATGTTTTACAACAAACAGGATTACCGCCTTTGATTTAGCGTTTGAAAAAGCCCAATGCTTCCCCTTCTACACCTACGACGAGGATGGAATGAACCGCCGGGAGAATATCACTCATTGGGCGTTGGCACAATTCCGGTCACATTACCGAGACGATACTATCGGCAAGTTGGACATCTTCCATTACGTCTACGGTCTACTCCACCACCCGGAATATCGGGAGCGGTATGCTGCGAACCTAAAACGTGACCTGCCGCGCCTTCCCTATGCACCCGACTTCTGGGGGTTCGCCAAAGCGGGTAAACGCTTGGGGGAAATCCACGTCGGCTATGAAGACGTTGGCGAATATCCGCTCACCTACATTGAAACACCGGATACACAGCTCAATTGGCGCGTCGAAATGATGAAGTTGTCCAAAGACAAAACACAAATAAAATACAACGACTTCCTAACCCTCGACGGGATACCCGCAAAGGCGTTTGACTATCGGCTTGGCAATCGATCGGCGTTGGAATGGGTGATTGACCAGTATCGCCTCAAGACGGACAAACGCAGCGGCATTGTCAACGACCCCAACCGCGACGACGACCCCCAATACATCGTCAAACTCCTCGCCAAAGTAATCACCGTCAGCCTAGAAACCGTCAACATCGTGGATGGTCTGCCGGGTTTAGAATTAGAATAGATAAGGAGGATGCTCAGCAATGCCAAATTCTATTGTGAACTTGGGTAAACTATCGAAGCCTGTTGATACCCTGGTCAAGAAAATAGCGAACGGCATCGGTGGCACCGTTGCGCCCTGGCAGATTAAAAGAGTTGCTCGGGCGGAAGCTGACGCCGCAAAAATAAAAGCACAATTTGAGATTGAAACAACTGATTTGCGTCAACGAGCTGCACAACGGCGTATTGAAGAAGATGAGCGTCACCAAAAGAACATGGAGGACATTATCGCTAAAGCAGTTCCTCATTTGAAAGAAGAAGCAATACCCGACGCCATGGATGACGACTGGATATCCAACTTCTTTAATAAATCTCGGATAGTATATGACAACGATATGCAGAGCCTGTGGTCACGCGTATTGGCAGGCGAAGCGAATACTCCTGGTACCTACTCAAAGCGGACCGTTAATCTTATTGCAGGGTTTGACAAGAGCGATGCTGAACTATTCACTAAGCTCTGTGGATTTCGTTGGATGATAGGAAATGTTGTGCCTTTGGTGTTTGATGAGAAGGCGGAAATTTACACCAAACACGGAATTAACCTCAATTCCCTGATTCACCTTGAGAGTATTGGACTAATTCAATCTGCTGGCGCTTCTGGTTTCGGTCGTTACGATTTGCCCGAAAGACTTGTTGTGCACTACTATAGTAAACCACTGTTCTTGGAGTTTCCCAAGGATACTCGTAACGAGCTAGCGATTGGAAAGGTAGTTCTTACAAAAATCGGACAGGAACTTGCCCCGATATGCGGCAGTAAGCCTGTGGACGGTTTCTACGAATACGTGAAGAGCCAATGGAGTCAATATTTACCGAAGGATGAAAATAAGGAACAGTAGTAGCGAGTCCTCGTAGGTTGGGTTGAGCGATCAAGGGAGCGAATAGATCAAGCGACCGAGTAGGAACGCGATAGAGAACTTGGGCGATAGTCTTCTCCGTAACCCAACGCTTTTCTCGTCTGTCATTGCGAAGCTATAGTAACTTGGGTAGAGATCAACCGAGTGAATAACGAGGGCGATAGTTTTCCTGAAGATCAAATGAGCGAACAGCGACTGCGATAGAAATCCCGCAGACGCCCAGTGAAACCCGACACGATTAACAGTATTTGTAGGTTGGGTAGAGCGGATATGGTGAATCATGCGTAGTATTTCGTATGCAGTACATACGTTTGAGACTGTTTGGTAAATGTTAAGGTGGAGCGAAACCCAACGTTTTTGAAACGTCCAGATAGCCAACCGGCAAACGCCAACACCAGAACGATGGGAACAATGAAAAACAATGAGAGTATTTGGAATTCGGAGCGATGTATTGTATTCGAAATTTGCCAGGGTTGCCGGAGGTTATAAAAACGTTGGGTTTCGCACTGCGTGTATTGACAGCAGCATCATTAAAAATTCGAAACGGTTAATTGCTACCTGAACCGTTTTGGAATTATCCGCTCTACCCAACCTACAGAAACTCATTCTCGGTCCTGTCTCCCGCCGGGGTCGGCACACCCTACAGGCGCTCTAAGTTAAAAGCGCCGTGGTTGTTATTGAATTGTTGTTGAATCGGTTGTTTATTATACTTTTGAGGATGATTTTATTGATGACAGTTAGGAGGAAACCGTGGCACTTGAGGAGTTTGAGCTTGAGCAAGTTAGAGAAATAATTCGTTCAGAATTTCGCCAGCTTCCTGAAAGACGTTGGATCCAAAATCTTCGAAATTACGCCTACCACTTACGACATCCAATTCCAATCACAATCGAAAGGGCGGAGGATGCTGCGACCGCTACCTATGATGACGTTTAACGATGCGGTACAGGCGCAAGCGTGAAAGAGGCAAAGTCAAACTTGTGCGCGAAAATTGTCTCCCGTTATGAACAGTTGGGGGAAAGTGCTCCTACGTCTCAGGAATATACGTTCCTGAAAAGAATTATCGAAGAAGTTGAACCCGCGGCTTGGCAAGAACTGAAACAACTCTATAAAGAAAAATTGGAAGAAATCCCTTATGTGCAAGAAGGTTACATTAACATCTCTGCCCCGGAATACGCCAACGTGGTTATCGTGCTTTCAGAATATTCTGTAGATCGGATCGAACGGTTAGCTGAAATCGATCTGGAGATAAATCTGAAATTTCGTCCCGTCTATTTTTCTGTAGAGTATGAGTCATCAGAAGATTATCTGGAACTGCGCGGTTTTGAATGTTTTTATTAAGCTTGTCCCAGAGCCTATGCTTAACGCCCTACTCATCGCCGGCGGAGATGTACCGGTGCCACTGCTGAAGTTGTCCTCCGCCTGTAAACGTACGTCCACTGGTGAAGCATGTCAATAAATCGCAAAAAAAATTGCCTAGTAGTAGGTTGAGTTGAGCGATCAACCGACTGGATAAGGAGCGTTCAACCGACCGAATAGTGAGCGAACAGCGACTGCGATAGAAATCCCGCAGACGCCCAGTGAAACACGACACGATTAACCGTTGCGTTTCCAAAATCTGAGAAATTTCAAGCGTTGCCGAACTGTGAAAGATAGATGCCGCACTAGGTGTTTTCGGTGGGTGCCGTTCATCCGAACTTACGTGCTTTTATGTTTCAGCGACAACGCAGACAGTTCCAAGCTGAAAGGAGAACAAAAATGAAAACACTGGTTCTGACTTTGC
The DNA here is from genome assembly GCA_965198175.1 of Candidatus Poribacteria bacterium. Taxonomy (GTDB): domain Bacteria; phylum Poribacteria; class WGA-4E; order WGA-4E; family PCPOR2b; genus JAPPKS01. The sequence continues at coordinate 1,815,871 of OZ240245.1, read as the reverse complement.
TGACAACCGTTTTGATTGTGGTATTCTCTTTTGAAAAAGCCGCAGCCGCGGTTGACAAAGATGTGGTACTTGCGATGCCATTTGAGGAAGGCGCCGGCGAGGACACTAAAGACCTCTCCCCTCACGAAAATCACGGCACGTTCAACGGGAATGTTACATGGGCGGATGGAAAGTTTGGCAGTGCGCTGCGGTTCGAGCCGGTCAGCTTTGTGGATGCCGGACAGGATGAGAGTCTGAGTCTGTTCGACACAGACTTCACGATTGCCGCCTGGGTGAACATGGCGGAGACAAGCGTCCAACAACACGGGTTTCTCGGTCAAGATGAAGGTGGCGGGTCGAAAAACAAGTGGATTTTTCGGTACAACAAAGCCCAAAGTACGAAATTGAATTTCGTGGCATATAACAGCGCACCCGCGCGCGCTGCGCAACTTGATTCGAAGTTGTGGGAACCCAAGCCCGCACCGAACCGGTGGTATCAGGTCGCTGTCGTGAGGGAGGGCGACGACTACATTTTCTATATTGATGGCAAACCGCATAGCATGGCGTCCGATGACTTGGTGATTCCACCAGTCATTGAAGCGCCTTTGACGGTCGGATGGGCTGAAGGTCCCATTGCCATGGACGGCATTATCGACGAAGTCCTAATCGCGCGGCGGGCTTTTACCGACGATGAAATTCAATCTCACTTCAAAGGCGGTTTGGCACATGTCCTCGCCGTTCAATCTCATGGAAAACTCGCCACTACCTGGGGCAACCTGAAAGTGCAATAGCACATCGCTTACGCTCTATACCAATCTGGCGTGCTGCCTGCAAAGTTAAAATACGGTCATTACCATGTTATGGCGAACATTGAAAATTCTCAATACGATAACCTTTCTGCTAAGGGTTCTGAACAACCTGAAAAGGCGGAGGCTGGGCCGGTTGCTCTGGTGGGTCGTCTCAAGCCGGAGGTTGACCAGATTGGGCGGACAGCTAAGATACATGCGGGGCAGGCTCAGATTCATTTCGCGCGGCTGGCGGTGGCTGCGGAAAAGAACGCCGCGCTCGTGAAACTGTTTTAACGTTTGCGTTCCCATATGGAGTTAGATATAATAGAAGCATAACTGCTGTATAATTTAACGAAGCGAGGAGGTGCGGTTTCCACCCTGTCCCGATCGTGTCCGAACCTAGTGAAAGAAGTGATCTGGACAATATCCCTACCGCGAAAAATAGATGATAAAAGGAATGTGGAACTACGGAGTCAAAGTCGAAAATATCGAGGAAACGACGGCATTCTACACGCGCTACATGGGCGCCGAAGTGCGTATAAAAAGTGAAGTCTTGGGTTGCCAATATACGCTCATTCGGATGGGCGAGACGCGGATTATTCTGTTCGACAAAGCCCCCTATGAAGATGACCTCGGTCTGAACTTGCCGCTGGGCTTTTTGCACGTCGTCTACGAAACAGACGACTTTGAAGCCGAAATAGCGAAACTGCGTGAATCCGGTGTGAAATTCATCATGGGTCCCATGGTCATTACGAGCGACTTCGGCAAACGGAAGTTCGCATTTTTTGAAGCCCCCGACGGCATCAGAACCGAAGTCATGCAAGTGTATGAAGACACCGGAGTAGCTTGACATTGCCCCAAATCGAAAAGCGCTAGGGTCTACCTGCCTGACAAAACCGATCACACCGCGGAAAGTTCAGTGTATAGAACTTAGCAACGCGAAAGGAAGCATGAAATGAAGGTTACCGGAATCCATCACGCAACACTTCTTGTGGATGATGAGGAGCGTGCCGCTTGGTTTTATGGTGAAGTCTTGGGGCTTAAAGAAAAAGCGCGTCCCAGTTTCAAGTTTCCCGGACTGTTCTACACTTCCGGGAACCAGGAGATTCATATCATCATCGCTTCACGTCCCCTCTACTATGAAGACCTGTTCATAGATATTGGCGGCGTTTCAGACATTACCCGACGCCACATCCATCGCCATGTAGCCCTGGCAGTTTCCGATTGGGACGGTCTTGAAGCCCGTTTGGAAGAGAACGGTATCGAAATACTCTTCGGTCCCAATCGTGTTGAACCTGACGATGAACTCTCACGAAACATGATTGACGGATGGATGAGGATGTATCAAGGAGTACCAGTCTTCTGTTTCGACCCCTTCAAAAATCTGATCGAACTGGTCCCCACGCGATTGGAGTGAGATTGCGTCGGTAATTTGAAGGGTGTTTAATACCATATTCTGACAGACGAGAAGGTTGCGATTATGTCCTCAATCATCCAAAAGATTTTTGTCGCCGGGGGCGGTGCTTGGGGAACAACGGTCGCAAATCTGCTTGCTGAAAAGGGGTTAGCGGTCTCTATTTGGGCGCGTGAGGAGTGGCTGACACGTCACATTGCCGACCATAAGAATAATCCGAAGTATCTCCCCGGAATTTCATTGAGTCCGAATCTGCACGCTGCCCACAGCCTATCAGAAGGCATTCATAATGCGGGACTAATTATTTACGCCATACCCGCCCAATCCTTGCGCGCTGTCGTTCAACAGACACAACCCGACCTTAAAGAAGAGGTCATCCTACTAAACCTCGCGAAAGGTATTGAAGAGTGTACGGGGCTGCGCTGTTCCGAAATTATGCAGCAGGAAACTAACGGGAATCATCCGATTGCGACGCTCTCAGGTCCGAACATCGCCTATGAAATCGTCCGGCAGATCCCTTCCAAGACCGTCGTGTCGTGCAATAATTATCGATACCTCGGTATACTCAGGGATTTGTTTTCGACCCCGCATTTGAAGGTCTATGAAAACCCGGATATGGTGGGTACAGAGTTAGGAGGGGCGTTAAAGAACATTGTTGCAATCATGGCGGGAATCGGTGACGGTCTCGGCTTCGGCGTCAACACAAAGGCGGCGATTATTACAAGGGGGCTAAGAGAGATGATTAAGGTCGGCACGATGATGGGCGCAAATCCGGATACATTCTTCGGATTGTCCGGCATCGGTGACCTAATGGCGACTTGTCTGAGTCCCCATAGTCGAAATCGGACGTTGGGTGAAAACTTGGGGCGCGGTATGACGCTCGAGGAGGCAGAAGCCGCGCTGAACGGTCGTGTTGCTGAAGGGATTCGGACGGCGAAAGCCCTTTATGAAGTGAAGGGTGAATTGAACGTCGAAATGCCAATCGTAGACCAGTTATACCAAGTTTTATACAGTGGGCTGCCGCCCCGAGAAGGGTATCTAGCCATCTGGAATCCTGGGGAAGCCCAAGAATTAAATTAAGGGGCGGGTATGTCAACGTCAATCGGTATCATCTTAGCGGCTGGTGTCGGTTCAAGATTACGACCGTTGACGAATAACGTACCGAAATGCCTGGTCCAGGTCGCTGGAATCCCAATCCTTCAACGGCAGATTGAGGCTTTTCTCGCTTGTGAAATCGGCAGAATCATTGTGGTTGCCGGATATAAGTCCGATCAAGTCCTCAGTTTTTGCCAGAATTACCCGGATGTCGTTAAGGTCGTAGTCAAGGAGCAGTATGCGAACACGAACAACATGTATTCATTCTATATGGCGGCTGAAAATCTTGGTGAGGCGTCCGTATTGTTGTGTAACGGAGATGTTGTTTTTGAACCTGAAATTATATCATCGCTGCTGAAATCCGAATGGGGCAATCTCATAAGCGTGCAACCGAATCGGTACGATGATGAAGCCATGAAAGTTGTCGTCGATTCGCAGCACAGAGTCGTTGAACTGAGCAAAGCGGTTTCTGCTTCCAGCGCTTATGGGGTTTCGATTGACGTCTACAAGTTTTGCCCTTTTACATGCAGAGAGATATTAAAGATAGCAACTCGAATCATCGTTGACGAGGGTAAGAGAAATCTGTGGACCGAAGTTGCAATTAGTGAAGCTTTACAACTCATCGAGTTTAGACCGTTTGATATTGGAGTGCATCGTTGCGTGGAGATTGACAATTTCGCCGATTTGACATTAGCTAATGAAATTTTCGCAAGCGCCGCCTGAAGAGATCCGAGATAGATTCGCCCAACTTGAAGGCTTCCTCGTTGATCTTGATGGCACGACATATGTAGGGAATAGCGCCATCCAAGGCGCACCGCTATTTTTTGAAGCCGTCCGGAAACTGGGGAAGCGCTATCTGTTCTTGACGAATAACTCTTCTGAGTCCGCGAATACCTACTTGGAAAAGCTGCGTCATCTTGGAATTGATGCACAGGGTGGAGATGTCCTAACCTCCGGCGATGCCACGGCGATGTACCTTGCACAAATGGGTTATACCAAGTTATTTGTTTTGGGGACGCCTAGTTTTGAAAATGAGCTAAAGAAACTTGGATTTCTGCTGACGCCCGAGGATCCGAATTGCGTTGTTCTTGGATTCGATAAAACGTTGTATTATCGCAAGCTTGAGATTGCAACACTGTTAATCCGGAAAGGAGTTCCATTTGTCGCAACCCATCCGGATAAGGTCTGCCCCACTGAATACGGTTATATTCCGGATTGTGGCGCGATGACCGCTCTCCTTTCGACTGCGACTGATGTCGATCCGCTCGTCATCGGTAAGCCTCAACCGCTAATGGCCCAGATGGCGCTGAAGCGGCTGCATCTGGAAGCGAAATACGTTGCCATCATCGGCGACAGGCTGTATACAGATATAAAAATGGGCTGCGACGCCGATCTAATGACGGTACTTGTGTTGAGCGGTGAAACAACCCCCGAATCACTCCAGCAGGCAGACGAGATTTCGCCTAATCTTGTAGTGGAGAGCCTCGCCGCACTTACAGCATACTTATAATACCTGGACGATTTGCACAAGGGTTTTACAATTTAGAGAATTTCATGGAGTATAATTGATGGTGTTCATTCTGTGTTTTATTGGAATTTGTGTGGTTGTTAGTCTCAGTGTTGCCATGTCGTGCGGAGCCGAACAGAGCTACCGCGAGACGCGGCTTCACGAGAGAGTCGTGGAGCGCATCTACCAAGACGGTCGACGGACTTTGGTCGTCAACGGCGATGAAATCGAGGATCGGACCCCTAAACCCGAACCGGATCCGCAGGGTATCACAGCTGAGGAAGTCGAACGCGGTTTCATCGTCTATCGTCGATCGAAGTCTGACGGCGTCTTTCGCTTCAGTAGCCCCCAAGAGAGCGAGCGGACTGTCGCGCTCTTTACCGCCGCCAGCCAGAACGAGAAACGGCACACGCAGTTTGCAATTCACGCACTTCGAGATTTGGGACGGGTACATGTGGAAGTTGGAACATTGTCGAGCAAAGATGGGGGCACGCTACCGGCTTCCGCCATCACGGTTCGACCGGTGCGCATCGGTATCTGGAGAAACTACTGGGACCCGTTCTTTGTCGAGGCACCCAAGCTTATAGACCATCAAGACGCCGCAACCCGAGTGCCAAGCGGACAGAGCCAGCAGTTTTGGATGCGACTCCACATCACTCCGGGGACCCCGGTAGGTCGTTATGCAGGGGACGTCCATGTTCGAACTGAGAATGGCGGTGAAGCGGCGCTGAAGCTCGAATTGCTGGTCTATCCCTTTAGGCTGGTGACGGGCCGCTGGTGGGGCATCTACTACTATGGCTTACCAAGCGAGAAAACCGCGCAGGATTTCGCCGACATGAAAGCACACGGCGTCAATTCGATGCTTATCTGTCCCCCGGGACACGTGTCTCCCGTCCTTGAGCGAATCGGAGACCGTGTCGTCGCGAGTTTTCCGCGCACCGACAAGCTCATGGCTGAACTCAAACGTCAGGGGTTTAACAGACCGGTGCCGTATTATCCTCGCTTGCTAAGTTGCCGCGTGCTCGATCTCTTCGATCGAGTGGACGGCAAGAAATTCAAGCCCGCCGATTACTACGGTCAGCGCTGCATCAACTATAAGGCGGAAGACTATCCCGAGGATCTCAAGGAGGTGCTCAAAGATCTCTTTCGCCAGATGGTTCGCCACGCGAAAGAAGCAGGATGGCCCGAAATCCTCTGGTTTCTCGTGGATGAACCTGGTGCCGCAGCTATCCATGCACGTGAGCTTGAATGGGCAAAGGTAGAGTTCCCGCTCTTCCACGAAGCATGCCCCGGTGAGAAAATGCTCTGCACCGCCTACTCACAGGACGTGATTGATGCGATCGGTGTCCCGCTTGATGTGCGCGTTGGGGAGCTGTGGCGGCTTAGCGACGACGACCTGCGGCGAGCCGAAGCCGACAACGCACAGCTCTGGGGCATCCGCTGGCTGTGTCAGCACAATGCCTACGGTTTCCCGCGTCACTTCGCGGGATTCGGACTCGACCGCATGGGGCTACACGGCTTTACCGAATGGACCTACTACGGTGCTCCGCTCTATCGACCTTACGACCAGATGATTAACTGGCAGGGTTGTCACTATGCCTTTGAAGATGAAGGTGGGAACCTGCTGAGCACGATTACTTGGGAAGCGGTACAGGAAGGTATTGACGATGCTCGCTACGGCGCGACCCTGCGTACATTGATTGCCAAGGGTGAGTCCTCCGTGAATTTGGAGCATCAGCAGCTTGCTCGCGATGCGTCGGATTGGCTTGCGAAGCGCATCGCCGATATTCCTGAGCGTCCCGCTATCTTGCCCGAACCGGAGCTCGACAAACTGCGCCGGGAGATTGCGAACAGGATTGTAATGCTCATGGACGCCGGACTGCCCGCTGAATGATACCGAGATGATTGTGCTTGGGATAGCCCCTTCCGTCCACAATCCATCGGTGGATTTGCTGTTCAGTGCAGCTTTATCTTGAATGAGCACCGCTGATTAAAGCTACAATGGAGAATAATTGATGCCTTCTGCAAAAAGCATATCGCTGTCCGCATTCCTTACCTTCGTATTAGCGAGCAGCACCTTTGCCCAATGGCTGCTCGTGCCGATGGATAAAACGCAGACCAACCACCTGAAGGCTTACGGACTGACTTACTGGACACTGCAAACGCCGCGGGAGTACAAAGCGATGTGGCTTCTGAATTATCGCGGCGGCGCCTTCCTTCTGAAAGATTCATCTGACGTACATGTCAAGGCGAAGGCGATGGGGGTTCATGTTCAACCCATCTCCGATCTCGATTATGGCGGTATTCTCATTGAGATGGAAGACAGCAATATGGACGAAATCATCTTGGAAAAAGCACCAAAGATTGCTGTTTACGCCCCTCCGGGCAACACGCCCTACCGTGATCCGTGGGACGATGCGGTGAAGATTGCTTTGGATTATGCACACATTCCGTATGATGTCATCTGGGATAAGGAAGTCGAAAACGGCAACCTGTTCATGGAAAGATTCGACTGGGTACATCTACACCACGAAGATTTCACTGGACAGCACGGGAAGTTCTACGGCTCCTTCAGGAGACAGGTGTGGTATCAGCAGCGAGTACGTCTGTTCGAAAAAGCGGCTGCCGAGGCAGGTTTTTCCCGGGTGCCGAGACACAAAGGACATATCGCGCAACAGATTCAGGATTATGTTCTCAACGGTGGATTTCTGTTTGCGATGTGCTCAGCGCCGGAAACCTTGGACATTACGATCGCAGCGGACGGAGGGCGTGTCGATATTGTCGGTCCTGAACTTGACGGAACCCCCATCCAGCCGGACTATCAATCCCAACTCAATTTCCGAAAAACCTTCGGCTTCGAAAACTTTACGTTGTATACGAGCCCGAATCGATACGAATTTTCCAATATCGATAACCCGAAACCAGAGCCCAACCCGCTGTCAGGCTTAGAAGACTTCACGTTATTCGAGTTCTCGGCAAAGCACGATCCCATCCCCACGATGCTTACCCAGAATCACGTGGGTAAGGTGCGGGGATTTCTTGGTCAGACGACTTCGTTCAATCGAGACACCATCCGCGATACGGTGACCATCTTGGGCGACATCGAAGGAACTCGCTATGCAAAATACATCCATGGGAAATTAGGAAAAGGGACGTTCACTTTTCTCGGTGGACACGATCCAGAGGATTACCGGCATCTCGTCGGGGAGGGAAGGATTCCGACCAATTTGGATCTCCACAAACACTCACCGGGCTATCGTCTCATTTTGAATAATATCCTGTTTCCGGCTGCAAAGAAGAAGCCGCAGAAAACATAACATCTTCTAGTATCGCATAAACCTAAAAGATAAGGTGAGAGTTTATACCTCAGCATTTCACCTTCAACGCTTGGAAAGGAAAATTGATGGCGAATTCACAGAATGAACTATCCACACAAGATTACAGAAAAATCGATCAGGCGCACGTTTGGCACCCGCTCTTTCAGCATGACCTCTTAAATCAGACGAATCTGATAGTGTTCCAATCAGCGCACGGGACAACGATAATCGACTCGGACGGACACGAATATTTGGATGCCTATTCCGGTCTATGGAATGTCAACGTTGGATACGGACGGCAGGAGATTGCCCAAGCGGTCTACGAACAGATGCAGCAATTGCACTACTACCCACACACGCAGATTAACATTCCCGCAGCACTGTTGGCGGAACGACTCGCCGAGCTTTTACCTGGGAACCTCAACCACGTCTATTTCAGCAATAGCGGTTCTGAAGCCAACGAAACCGCAATAAAAATTGCGCGGCAGTACGGCAGGCAAAGATATCCGGACCAGAACCGCTACAAGATTATTGCCCGTTATCGCGGCTATCACGGATTCACTTACGGGGCGATGTCCGCAACCGGGCAGGTCCAGCGAAAAAAGGCATTTGAACCGCTCGCACCGGGTTTCCTGCACGTGCACCCGCCTTATTGCTATCGATGTCCGTTTGGTTTGAGTGAGTCGGACTGTAACATGTTCTGCGCCGACGAAATCGAGCGGGTCATTCAGTGGGAAGGGGCGGAAACTGTCATCGCGGTGATTGCTGAACCAATCATTGGCGGCGGAGGAGTGATAGTCCCGCCGGATGACTATCTTTCACGACTAAGAGAAATCTGTGATCGCTATGGAGTTTTGCTCATTCTTGATGAAGTGATTACGGGCTTCGGCAGAACGGGAACACTGTTTGCGTGTGAGCGTTGGGGAATACAACCTGACATTATCACATTGGCAAAGGGACTGACGAGTGGCTACCTTCCGCTCGGCGCTTGTGTGGTAAGCGCTGACGTTTTTGAAGAATTTCTCGGCGCCCCAGAGGAGAATCGGGAGTTCGCACAAGTATGCACCTACGCTGGGCACCCTGTCGCCTGTGCCGCCGGCTTGGCAAACCTGAAAATTCTCACAGACGAGCGATTATGGGAAAACGCTGAACAAGTAGGGACTTACCTCTTGGAGAAACTTGACACGCTACGATCGTTGCCGATTGTCGGAGATGTCCGAGGAAAAGGGCTCATGATCGCAATCGAGTTGGTTCAAAATGGAATATCTCATTTTGATACAGCGAATACAAACCAGATTGTTGGGGCAATGCGAGAAAAAGGCATCCTAATTGGGAAAATCAGCCGCGCTGTAGATGAACCGGAGAATATCCTCTTCATTGCCCCACCGCTAATCCTGACGACCAAAGAGGCGGATCGGATCTTCGAAACACTCCGTGATGTGCTCGCCAATTTTAAGGGTTGACACAGCGCACGCAACCCTTCGGTAAATCTGGGCGCGTAACGACAGTCACTGATGTCTTATTCCTGATGGCGGGAGAGGGTGGGAGTCGAACCCACCTACCCACTTGCATGGGCAAGCTGGTTTTGAAGACCAGTAGAGCCACCGGACCCTATCCCCTCCCATAATAAACTGTCAACCCGCTTTCGAACAAGTTTCAACTTGTCGCGGCTTAGGCTCGCTGCTGCGCCGATTTCCGCGGACGGCGGTGGTTCCCTTCACGAATCGTGATGCCTTCTCCGTCACAGTATTCAAGAAACGGCACAGCATATTTTCGGCTGGTTTGGGCGAACTCGCGGAATTCAGCTATAGTAATTATGTCATTTTCTTGAAGGTAACCCGTAAGTAAATTCATGATTCGTTCGAACGTCTGTATATGGACAAAGAAGTCATCCGCAATCTTGACGAGCCGTCCAAGATTAACAAGTGCGTAGAAAGTTGCCCCAACTGATTGAGGGGCATATTCTGGAAGTTGCTCGATTAGCGCTTTCATATTCGGAACGTTCATTCCTGCATCCAAAAAGACTCCCTCAACTTTCTCCTTGACTGCCTCCTCTTGCTCAGAAAACTGAATCTGGTGGGACGCCATACGCAGGAGATTTCCGTCTTTAACGATTCGCTTCCGCCGAATCAAATCATCCACAATCTTCTCAAAGGCAGTTACGTCAAGGTCTAGTTGGAGACGGAGTTGTGCGGCATTTTGACCGGGGGCGAGTGGTGTTCGTTCGTGGAATTGATCCAAAGCATTGCTGAGATTGGTTTGTGCCGTTTCCGCTCGATCCCTAGCGGAAATAAGTGGAGTGCTGCCGCCCCATCGCGATATTTTGTGCTCACGCTCAAGTGCTTTCAGAATTTCTCCCAGAGTCGAATAAGGATGGCTAAGATAATATCGCAGAGAACTTTCTGTCGTGCAGAGTTCGCGGCTTTGTGCCAATAACAGATTTATCACCCCCACATCATCAGCCTTTTTCCATAGATCTAGTGTTTCCGATGTCTCTGTCGTAAACCGCTTGTGGCGCGGTGCAAACGGATTAATCACCGTCCCGCCTCCGACGGTATACTGTGATGCGAAATCACGAACGATAAGTCGATCGCCTCTAAAAGTTAGAATCGGTTTCTCTAAGCGCAATTGAATCTGAGCCGTATCGCCTGGCAAGACCGCTTCATCCACAAGCAGAATCGCCCGACAAAACGCTTCGCTTGTACCGAGATAAAACCGTAGCCGCGTCCAGTGTTCGAGCATTCTTGGGAACGACGACAGCACATGCAGAGAGACATCAATGTTGTCTGTCACTTTTGATAACCCGATTGTGCAAAGCACATCCCCGCGACTAACATCTTCTTTTGTGATGCCCGATAAATTTAAAGCGGTACGCTGTCCTGCATGCGCCTCCTCTGCCGGTTGGTTGTGAACTTGTATGCCGCGCACACGAACTTCGCGTCCCTGTGGCAATATCATAAGCCGTTGTTCCCGGTGAATGGAACCGTCAATCAACGTTCCTGTAACAACCGCGCCAAACCCCGGCATCGTAAAAATTCGATCCACATAAAGACGTGGGATACCATTGCGGCTCTCTTTTTCTGCAAGGGCGTTCACACTATCGACAATGGTTTGCTTGAGGTCATCTACCCCTTCTTCTGTCACAGCCGATACTTGAACTGTAGGGGCGCCTTCGAGAGAGGTCCCCGCCAACATCTCTTGAGCCATCTCGGTAGATTCAGTTAATTCCTCCTCCGTCACCAAATCCACTTTCGTTATCACCAAGATACCCGTCGAAATGCCAAGCAAATCGAGAATTTCGAGGTGTTCGAACGTCTGTTCCTGTACACCCTCCTTCGCATCAACCACAAGTAGCACAACGTCCATCCCATAGGCTCCAGAGAGCATATTCCGGATGAACTTTTCATGTCCGGGAACGTCCACGATTCCGGCGCGTGAACCGTCGGGCAGATCGAAATAGGCAAACCCCAACTCGATTGACAGTCCTCGTTCTTGCTCTTCCTTGAGCCGGTCTGTTTCGATTCCTGTAAGGGCGCGTATAAGTGCCGTTTTACCGTGGTCAACATGACCGGCAGTACCGATGATGACGTGTCGCATAGCGTTATCCTAAATTATAGTGCTGGTCCCCAGGACATTTTTCGCCGCATCGACGATCCAATCCAATTCTTGTTCGCCTATCGTTCGCACGTCCATCCAGAACCGATCGCTCTGCGTTCGACCGATTACCGGCCTCGATTGTGCCCGGAAACTCGCAGCGAGTGCTTCCGCAGAAATGTGTTGCGACTCCAAAACTATTGCGAGGCTTGGCAAAGTCTCAGTTGGCAGCGAGCCACTGCCAATCTGTGCATGACTCTCTTCGACTGTAACTGCAATCGCCTCACCAAAGATTTCCCGCAGGAGCGTTACTAGCTTCTCTGCGATGATTCGGAGCTCGTCAATCGATCGGGTACAGCGATAAAGCATGGGAAGTTTTTCGGTTAGGTTGTCTTCGTTGAGATAGAGCCGTAAAGTAGCTTCGAGTGCAGCGATTGTCAACTTTCCAACGCGTAGCGCCCGCATCAGTGGATTTTTGCGAATTTTCTGAATTAGATCCGATTTGCCGACGATAATCCCCGCTTGTGGACCGCCCAGCAGCTTATCGCCGCTGAAGGTTAGGATATCGACGCCAGCCTCAACCCGCTCACGAACAACTGGCTCATAAGGTAAATCGTACTTCGTCAAATCAATCAATGTCCCACTTCCGAGATCCTCCATAGTTGGAATCCCATACCGATTGCCAAGTTCAGTAATTTCCTCAATCTCAGGGGTCATGGTAAAGCCTACGATTTTGTAGTTGCTGGGATGGACTTTCAGCAGAAGTGCGGTGTTTTCGTTGATTGCATTTTCGTAATCCCTGAGATGAGTCCGGTTCGTTGTGCCCACTTCCCGCAGGATTGCCCCACTCGCCTCCATAACATCCGGAATTCGAAACGCGCCGCCGATTTCAATCAGTTCTCCACGAGAGACGATGACCTCTTTGCCTCGCCCCAATGTGTTTAACGTAAGCAGAACTGCCGCCGCGTTGTTGTTCACAACCGTTGACGCACCGCAGCCGGTCAACCGCTGTAGTAAGGGTTCAGTGATTTGATCTCGGTGTCCGCGATCCCCTCTCTCAAGATCGTACTCTAAGTTGACATAGTTACCCCCGGCTTGAAGAAGTCCTTCGCAGGCAGATGCGCTGAGGAGCGATCTGCCCAGATTTGTGTGGATAATTGTCCCGGTCCCGTTAATCACAGGCAAGTAGGTGGAAGAGGTTATCGCTTCAAGTTTAGCGTGGGTAAGATCGGCAAGTTGCGCATCATCAGGAAAATCCGAAATTTCTTGGTTGGAGAGAATTTGAGCCCGAATCTCCGCAACCACTGAACGTAACGCTTCGGTTACCAGATCTCTAGAATACTGTTTCTGCATATCGACAAACGAACCATGAATCAGCAACTGTTCCATGGCGGGTATGTGGCGTAAAGCGGCGTGTTGTTTTTCTGTCAGTTTTTCTTCGGGCATTTGTGGCTAATGGTAAATAACGAGGGCAAATCTTGATAGTTAGGATTCGCTTGGATTACGGTCAATTATCGTTTTGAGGAGTGCCTCCGGCATTTTGGAACTTCGTTATTATATAATATTTCCGTGAATATAACAACCTCCGAACTCCCATGCTACAAACCTTGACCTCACCTCCGCTTACAGATGTGTGCGGGAATATAGGTTTACCGATAGTGGCGCTGTGTGCTATAATATAACTGTTTTCAACAAACTAGATGTGGATTGCGGAAGACTCACCACAAGCGAATCCACACCATCTCCGGCATCCACAATCCAGTATTATATTGACGGTTAAACTGATGGGCATTCAATTTTTCATCGTCTTCGCGCTATCAATTATTTTTCTATCCATGGGGGTGACCGGGTGTCGCGACTTCGCTTCCGTAATGTGGGAAAACGGAATTCCCAAGCTGAATCTCGAAGCGAACACCTCTGCAATCACCCAATGTGTACTCGGCTTTCTACTATTTTTCATCAGTCTGTACTTGATGGGGTTTTTTCTCTATCTTGAGGAGCGGGAAAGTGGCCGGATTATGAAGAACATCAAAAGTTTCGTGAAACTCAGGCAGTTTCTTGAACGACATCAGAAAGAGGAAACGGGGGAATGAGGTTATGGAAAAATCATTAACCCGCTGTCAACTCAAAAACGATTACAAGGCCCATGCCAAATAATGACCTCCTGCTTCGTGCGGCGCGCCGACTTCCAGTGGAACGGGTACCGGTCTGGATGATGCGTCAAGCCGGGCGTTCAGATCCGGCTTATCGGGCTTTACGCAAGCGTGCACAAGTCCCCTTAGAACACCTATTTCAGGATGTCGAGCGGGCAATTGAAATTTCGCTTTTGCCGCAACGCATCGGAGTTGATGCAATCATCATGTATCAGGACATTCTAACCCCGCTTACCCCAATGGGGGTGCACTTCCGATTTGCACCGGGGCCCGTATTGGCAACACCGATTCGTACGCGAGCACAAATCGAGGCACTACGCCCCGTCCAGCCATCAGCAGACCTGAAATTTGTTGGGAAAATCTTGAACGGGCTGCGTCAGGGGCTGGATGGCGAATTACCAGTAGTCGGTTTTGCCGGTGCCCCGCTGACACTGGCTTTTTTCATGGTTGCAGGCAAAAGCCCCATGAATCAGGGAAATGGGGTCTCAAACGAATCGATCGTCGTTTTTCAGTTGATGCGTGAGGAACCGCGTCTGTTTCATAATCTGTTGACACGCTTGACGCAACTGACAATTGATTATCTGAACTACCAAATTTCAGAAGGCGCGCAAATAGTGCAACTCTTTGAATCCATCGCAGATGGCATTGATCGCATGTGCTATGAATCCTTTGTCCAGCCTTATCACGAACAAATCTTCGCTGAGTTAAATTCCAGTGCGATATCTATTCTATTTACGAGAGAATGCCCTCACTTGGATCTCATGCTGAAAAGCGGTGCGGACGTTTTGAGCGTCGGAACATGCGTAGATCTCGCAGAAGCACAGGCGCAAGCTGCGGGGCAAGTCGCCTTTCAAGGAAATGTGGACAATAAAATCCTCCGAGACGGTACAGCCGATGACATTACGGTTGCTGTCAACCGATGCCTGCGACAGGTCGGCAAGATTGGCCATATCCTGAATCTCAACCACGGGCTTCACCGCGATACCCCATTCGAAAATGTGAAACATTTTGTGGAGGCTGGCAAAGCGTATGTCTGGGATAAATGAACCGCCAAAAACCCATCATCAATCTGAGGGAAACACATGACACCACCGCGAGAAAATCCCTATGCCCCAAGGGGTTATGGCAGCCTCGAAAAAGTCACTGACCGTGTCTATCTCTTTCGCAACATTGTCAATTCATCCGTTGTTATCGGCGATAACGGCGTAGCTGTGATTGACACACAGGTCAATCAACCAATGGCACGTCGCTTGCTTCAGGCGGTTCGCACCGTAACCGAAAAACCAATCCTTTACACCATCAATACGCACTACCATTGGGACCACACCAATGGAAATTTCATCTTCCACGCCGAGGGAGCAACGATTCTCTCAAGGGCAAAGACGAAAGAATTTATCGTCAACCGTGCCCCTCGTCAAAAAGCGTTTCTCCAATCACGCGGATTTGAGTTGGGAGATGATCCTTATCTGCCCGATCAGACCTTCTCAATAGAAACGGAAATCGATCTCGGTAGTCAGCCCCTCCACCTCATTCACCTCGGCAAAGCGGAAACCGATGATGCAACAGCCGTTCGTATCCCAAGAGAAGGCTGTATCATCTCTGGCGACACAATTATGACGGGCAGCTTTCCCATCTTTGGTCAACCGGTGATGAATGAGGGACTCACGGCAAACCACGATTGGATAGATACCATTCGGGAACTGAGAACCTATCAGCCGAAACATGTGCTGCCGGGACATGGACCCCTGGCACATGACGCGGAGATAGATTTCTTGATTCAGATTGAAGCTTATTTCCTCAAGGAAGTCGCAGAGCGAGTTGAGCGTGGCATGAGCTTGCCTGAACTCTTATCAGATCTGGAGGAGGCGTTGCCCGACTGGATTACCCAAATCGCTGAGGTCTGGGGAACACCCCGTTACGCAATCTTGCGTGTGTATCGTGGATTGATTGACGATCCAGAGCCGGGGTGGCAACATCTGAAACCATCGGCGATTCCTTCGGCAGATGAAGCTGAAGTCGAGGCGAGAACAATCGGGCTTGAGAATTACGAAGGCTACCGCCAGGCGTCTGAAGAAGCGGAGGAAGGCGGCGCCATCGGGTTAGCAGTTGAGATGCTGCGTGAGTCGACACGACGGTATCCCGACAATCCCGCCACATGGGTGGAACTTGCCGGATTGCTGTACCGGAGTTCCCGTATTATATCAAGTATCTTGGAAAAAGGAGATTTTTTCGCAGAAGCGAAAAACGCCATAAAAAGGGCATTGGAATTAGACCCAACTCATGTCCCTGCTCTGCTCTTAATCGGTCAGTCGCTCATTACAACCGCTCATCGCAATGGAGACGATCCCGCGCCTGGATTGCGACATATTCGTCGAGCGCTGAATCTGAATCTCACAAATACACAACTCGCTCAAGCCTTTTTATGCGTGGGACTCGCACACCGCACCAACGGTGATGAGACGCAGGCGAAAGCCACTTTTGCCAAAGCAATTGCGGCAGATCCGAAGTTTATGCCGGCTCAACTGGCGAATATCGCTTGAACCCGCGGCTACGCACCAACACCATTAAATGTGACACAATGAAAATTGCAAGTAATTCATCAGTAGTAATACACGCTGCGTTTAACGTATGGCGCTAAAGAGACAACAAACAGAATGACCAATGTCAACGGATATGATAGTATATTATTAATCGCATTTGGAGGTCCAACACCCGGTTGCTGCCATAAATATGACGCCTGCCCGGGGGAAGCGTACTGTTTCGTCGAGGGAATTGTCGGTACAGCGGCGTCTCGATCGGAGCGGCTCAGAGAAGTTACCAGCCACTACGTCGCGCTCGGTGGTTTTTCTCCTTTTAACGAACTCACCTTCAAACAAGCTGAGGCGATTGAATCGAATTTGAAGAACAGGGGAGCTGATTTGCCCGTCTACGCTGGATTTCGGCATTGGATGCCGCACATTCACGAAGTGATTGCGGCGATGGCCGGAAAAAAGCATCGTAGAATACTGGGCATCATCATGGCACCTCATCAGTCTAAGGTAAGTTGGGATTGGTATCAGCAAACAGTGAACGAAGCGATAGAGGCGTTAGATGTGGAGCAGCCAACAATAAGCTACTTAGTTCCCTGGTACACGAATCCGGGCTACATTCGCGCCATCACCAATCAGATTGATGTTGCCAGCAAGAATCTGGCAAAAGACCGCCGCGATAAGGCGTCCTTAATTTTTACCGCGCATGCTGTCCCACAATCTGTCGCGAAAACCTCGCCATACGCCCAGCAGTTCGATGAAACTGCGAAGGCTGTAGCTACCCTAATCGGTAAGAAGGATTACAATCTCGCATATCAGAGTCAAGCCGAAAATACAAACATTCCTTGGACGCAGCCCGATATCAATGACCTAATTCGAGAGAAAAAACAATTAGGAGTTCATGACGTTATTGTGTCTCCGATTGGATTCCTGTGTGATCACGTCGAGGTGCTCTACGACCTCGACATAGAAGCCAAATCGACTGCCGACGAATGTGGAATCCATTTTATTCGCGCCAGGACAGTCGGCGATCATCCCCAATTTATCAACATGCTGGCAGAACTTGTATGCAAAAGATGCAATATGATTTAACAAAAAACATGGAGGTAACAAAATGAACGAAAGGCGCAAACCTTATGTCTTTGTGACACTTGAAGGACCGGATGACGGCGGCGATTTTGGGCCGAACACACCGGGTACCAAAACGAGCGGCCTTCAAGAGGCCATAGACTACGCGCATGACAACTGTAGAGATGTCTATATCTACGGAGGTCGAGGCGGTATGCATGAAGGAGAAGGCGTGAACCTCAACGTTTATACGCTTGATGAAACGTTGAAAGTTCCCTGGAGCCAGGATTTCCGATTGGATGGCGGTAATTACGTCCTATCATATCCAAAAAGCTCCGGGGATGCGATTCACATCGACAGCCAAATGAACTGCAGGTACAAGTTTGGTCTCATTGCCAGCGCCTCCGATGGCGCTGCAGTCCGTTTTAAGCCTGAAACCCCCGGTCCTGATGATTTTGTTGTAATCACCGCCAGCGTGTTTGATTTTTCAGCGGCATGCTCACGTGGGACTGGCATATTAATCGACACTTCCGAAGGACCAATTATTAATAGTAAGATTTTCGCTGAAGAAACAAACACCTTTAGCAAAGGAGTCTATATACGAGACGACGGTTCGGGGAAGGGGGCTTTTAGCAACAATTGGTTACAGGTAATGTTTACCAACCAATGCCATGCTACCGAGGACGCCATTGGCTTCCGCATAGGGGACCCTGGATCTAGTAAAATTTCCCATAATCGTTTTTTTTCGTCTCTGCATGCGCCCACGGGTGTGTATTTTGATGAAGAGACGAAAAAGTTCACGACCCCAGAAGTGTTTGAACCTTCAGCGGGTGCAATTGGGGCGGATATCTTCGCCCAAAATAACCGTTTTGAATTCGCGTTCCATGGAAGTCGAGCACCTGGGAATGACATCATTTTTGAAGCGGAAGCGAGAGACAACACAGTATCTGTCTGGAACCTACCGCACGGCATCACAAATAAGGCGAAGATTCCCACCAATCGAATCATACAAAATGAGCCTGTCGGTTTTAACGTTTCCACTCCAGCGGTACCCGCTTCAGGAACATATCTCGTAAACACTTCCGCCTATCTGGTACAAGTTTTCATTCTAACACCTGGACAGGTTTTAGATTGGACGATTGTTGATGCCGGGGGCAACGCGCAGACTCTGGCAGCTGGACTTTCCGCTGGTCAGACATTTCTCTTGGAGCCGGGCGATAAAATCAAGTTTAACTATTCGGACACCCCAACCTGGAGGTGGAGAGCGTTCAGATAAAGCTGAAGAATACCGGTGCTGTTAAGCAGAGAAGAGAGCAAGATGACGAAAGTCAAGCAATCCGCAGCTGCATGGTGTTTTATTCGAAACGGTACTACCCCCGATCAATTTATCAGAGGCGCAGCCGAGATTGGTCTGTCAGCGGTCGAGATGATCGATCAAAAATATTGGTCGTTGGCGAGATCGCTGGGACTCCAGATTGCGATTATCTACCGGTCAGGACTCCGATCGGGGCAGCCAGTGCACTCAATCGGGCTAAACAGACGCGAAAACCACGGTTGGCTCGGTCAAGAGCTTATCGAATACATTGAGCTCGCCGCTGCAAACGATGTTCCCAGCGTAATCTGCTTTGCCGGTAACCGGTACAACGACATTTCCGATGCAGAAGGAATTGATATCACCGTGGAAGGATTGAGCCGGATTATCGGCGTTGCAGAAGAAAAAGAGGTGAACCTCTGCTTGGAACTGCTCAATAGTAAAATCGATTGTCCCGGTTACCAGTGCGATCATGTCGAATGGGGCATAGCGGTGTGTGAGCGTGTGAACTCACCTCGGATGAAGCTTCTCTTTGACATCTATCATATGCAAATTATGGAGGGGGATCTCATCCGCAATATTAAGGAGAACATCCAGTATATTGGACACTTCCACATCGCCGGTAATCCAGGCAGGGGGGATATGGACGAAACACAGGAGATTAACTGCCGGGCTGTGATACAAGCCATCGAAGAATCCGGCTACGACCTCTATGTTGGTCACGAATTTATCGCCAAAGGCAATCCGATTGAAGGGTTAAGAGCGGCGTTTCACCGGTGTGATGTGGGTTAGGTCTCAAGATATGGGATTAGGAAACGATTTGCCGCCTTTTCAAAAGGCAAAACAGTTCGGTGGTTACGGAGAAATTCAATGGCAGTAAAGCGAGGCAACGTGTGGCAAGCTGTCGTTATCGGCGGTGGCGTCACTGGACTGGCGACTTGTAACCGCTTGAGTACCGAATCCCATAAGCGTGGCATTCCACTTGATGTTAAACTGTTGGAAGCGAGTGATCGGGTCGGAGGCGTTGTCCAGACCTCAAAACAAGATGGTTTCATCGTCGAACACGGTCCTGATGCCTTTATTTCCACTAAGCCGTGGGCGAAAGCGTTGTGTGAAGAACTTGGAATCGGCGATAAACTTATTGGCACGAACCCGAAACAAAGACGCAGCTTTATCCTCCACAAAGACGTGCTGCATCCCGTTCCTGAAGGCTTTTACATGATGGCACCCGCGTCGATTCTGCCATTTGTAAAGTCGCCAATTTTCACTTGGAGAGGGAAGGTGCGAATGGCGATGGATTTGTGCATCCCGCGTCGTCGGGACGGTCAAGAGGAGTCCGTAGAACATTTCGTCAAGCGTCGATTGGGAACAGAGGCATTCACACGGATAGCGCAACCGATGATAGGTGGAGTTTATACAGGGGATGCAAAGCATCTGAGTTTGAAAGCGACGTTGCCCCAATTCCTTGAGATGGAGCAAGAGTACGGAAGCATCATCAAAGCGTTGATTGGGACAAAGAAACAATCCAAGGCAGAAATCAGCGGTACGAGCGGTCCTCGCTACAGCTTGTTTCTTTCCCTTGAATCTGGGATGCAAACGCTGATTGACGCCCTTGTTGAGCGTTTGCCTGACGATTCTATACAGCTTGGGGCAGAAGTCAATCGGATTGAACAGCTTGTTAGCAGAGATGGCTGGTGTATCCATCTCAATAATCAGGAGAACATGAACGCAGATCTCGTCTGTATTGCGCTGCCCGCTCCGCGAGCCGCGACGCTTATCAAAACTGTTGTTCCCAACCTTTCAGACCTTCTCGCCTCCATTCCTTACGTCTCCTCTGCTGCAGTCAACCTGGCGTTTCACCGAAAAGAAATTGAACATCCACTAAATGGTACGGGTTTTGTCGTTCCGGCCATCGAAGGACGATCAATCTTGGGATGTACATTCAGCAGTGTCAAGTTTTCCGGACGTGCACCCGCGGATGGCGTGCTTCTGAGGGCATTTGTAGGAGGCGCGCTGCAACCGAATTACTTTCTCCAATCAGAATCCGAAATGGTTGAATCAGTCCTTGAGGATTTGCGGGAACTGCTCGGATTTAACGGGGAACCAACGCTGGCGATCGTGAGCAAACACAATGACGCAATGGCACAGTATCATTTGGGTCATCTGGACAAAGCGGCGAAGATTAAAGCGCAAGTGAAAAGACTCCCCGGACTTGCACTTGCTGGTAACGCCTACCAAGGTATCGGCATTCCGGATTGCATCCATAGCGGAGAACAAGCTGCGTATGATCTGTTGCAATACCTCACGTCAGATCATACCAAGGGAGTCGTTGATTAAGATATAATATACGGTGAATACCGAAGTATGCTTGCTCCATCCGCTTCTAATGACTCGAAAGCCGGTCATTTCAGTTGGTTTCCAAGGGAAAGGCTAGGCACGTATTATAGGAAGGCGTTACGCTCAATTAACGGGTCTTCCATTGATTCTATTGCCAGCGAGTTTAGTTTAGCAAGCTATAGGACTAAGGTGTTGGGGACAATGGGAGAGAGAAAAAGACTTATTCCACCTTTCGCGTTTCATACTTTGAGGACACAGCAATGCGCATCATCTGTTACATTGATTAACTTAATAATCCTGATTTGTGTCTCTCCGATATTTGTTACAAACGCACAACAATCGAACGGGACCGGGGAGGATGCGGATCGACAACTCGGTAGCGCCTATTTCGCGTACGATGGTATTCATGAAGAATTCAAAAGAGGCAGGTGCAGGAATTGTCATCCGGCAATCTGGCGGGAGTGGGAGAAATCTAGGCATGCACAGGCATGGAAGGATCCAATTTATCAAGAAACTGCGGGAAGAATCCCTGATCGGGAAAAAAGCTGCGATCCATGCCATGCACCTCAACCGATTTTGATTACCGGAATCGAAAAGATGCCGAAGTTGCGGGAGACGGATCGAGGCTCTGGCGTGTCCTGCCTCGTGTGTCATGTAGATGCAAAGGGCGGGATGCACGGTCCCCCGGCAAGCATTGACGCTCTCGTACATGCCAACATCACCGATGAAGCTCACCAGAACCCTACTGAACTTTGTGGTACCTGTCACGGTCAGCCTAGTGTTCCTGAATACAATCAACTGGCTAGCTTTAAGCATAGCCCCGCCGCAAAAGCAGGTAAACACTGCGCGACCTGTCACATGCCTGCCATTAAACGATTACAAAGCCTTCGGAGTAACGAGCCAATCCCAGGCGGGCGTCACACCTGGATTGCGAGTCGCAGCGTTGACATGCTAAAAAGCGCGGCGAATCTGGAAATTACCTTCGCCAAGAGTAAAGCGATGATTCACATCACCAACAAGTCAGGGCATGTTCTCCCCGGTGGGTGGACGCGCAACCTTCTCCTTGATGTGAAAATCTACGAATCTGGTGGCTCAGTGATCTGCCATGAACAAATTTCAATTTCCGGCACGTCGGGGGAAGGTGGAAGCGATAACCGCATACAGCCGGGCGCAACTCGGCAG
This sequence comes from Candidatus Poribacteria bacterium, assembly GCA_965198175.1. GTDB lineage: Bacteria > Poribacteria > WGA-4E > WGA-4E > PCPOR2b > JAPPKS01. The sequence continues at coordinate 1,793,597 of OZ240245.1, read as the reverse complement.
TTCACCTATGAGATTGGCAGCCAAGCACAAATTGAGGCAAAGTTGCGTTATCGACTGCGACCGACAACGCCGGAAACAGAATGGATCACGATGGGGAAAGCTCGCCAAATCGTGCAGTGAATTGGCGAGCACCTCACGATAAATCTATCTTCTTTCATCCGCCAGAACAGGGCGATTGAAGCACTTATGGTAGGAGGTTCAAGCACGATGCGTCTTTCCTCCGCAGCCTTAGAGCGTTAAACAAGGCTAGCTTGGAAAGTAATTCTTAACATAAACCACGCTACTCCACCGATAGCGCCCATTTCAGGTTGTCGCTGTTCTGTGATAACTTGTGGGGCAATAACAGATGAATTCGACCTACACATCCCCCGTAAACCAATTATTGACTTATGGCGATTGTCGTGAGTCTCAGGAATGGCCAAACTATCTGGAACTCGGACTCACCCGAGACCACATTCCTGAATTGATTCGAATGGCTACAGACGAAGAGCTGAATTGGGCGGACTCAGACGGTCTGGAAGTATGGGCGCCTGTGCATGCCTGGCGGACTCTTGGGCAATTGCGAGCGGAAGAAGCGATTGAACCGTTGATGAGCTTGTTCCATGAATTAGAAGAGAATGACTGGGTAGGTGAAGAGCTTCCCATAGTTTACGGCATGATTGGTGTCAAGGCAATACCTGCGCTCGCTATGTATCTAGCGGATTCTTCTCACGGCATCTATCCACGTCTTAGTGCGGCTCACGGTCTAGAGCGTATCGGTGACACAATCCCAGCGGCGCGGGAAGAATGTGTTTCCATTCTGACGCGGCAATTGGGCCGGTTTACGGAGCAAGCTCCCGACTTCAATGCACTCTTGATTGCTCACATGATCGATCTGAAAGCAGTGGAATCCATATCAAGCATACGAAAAGCTTATGAGGAAGACTGTGTGGACTACGCAGTCTATGGCGATATCGAAGATGTAGAAATCGAATTGGGATTAAGAAGCCGTAGATCTACCCCTGCTAATTACCCAACATTGGCAGACCGGTTTTTCCCTGGTTTAAAAGCGGTTGTTTCGCCGCAAGAGACCAGAAAGAAGGATAAAGTCGGGAGAAATGAACCTTGTCCATGCGGAAGCGGCAAAAAATATAAAAAATGCTGTCTCAACAAACCAAAGGAATCGGTGGACACGCAGGATCCTTCCCCAAAACAGATTGAATTATCAGCATCAGAAGAGCAGGAAATTCGATCGTTGCTGAACCAAGGAAAGAGGGTTCAGGCGATGCAACGAGTTGTGAAGCACACAGGTGCTGGATTAAAAGCTGCCAAAGATTATATAGACCATCTCCGGTAAAAATATGCTGCTGATGATATAGGTTGAGGTTATTCTTACAGAGTCGTATAACGCTTCGTGAATCAACATCCTCAAACTTAAGGGGGTGATTTTTCAGGTGCTTCAGGTGTTCAAGACAGACTTGCGGCAATGCGTATGTTTTGCGATAATCGCTTTAACCCTCGGCTGCGGAAGCACATCCCCTGTTGTGGAAGACTACCCCACAAACGTACAATGGAGCCCAAAACTCCCGCAGCATTCTAAGCAATCCCACCGGAGATTGTTGACTCCGGTTTAGTCCACCCCAGTTTGCAAATTGAGGTCTTAGAAGGCTGCCAAGAATTCTGGAGTGGGGCTCGAATTGGCGGGCGCCGGGTTCCTCCCACCGGTTGTGATCGCAACGTGCCCAACCTACTCCATCTTCACCTGCAACGTGACCGCCATCCCGAATTTGATGAGGATGAAGAGTGAAAAAACGAGAGCGTTGAATTCCCCCGAACAAGCTATGACACATCCTTTATCATTATATATTCATATCCCTTTCTGCACCACGAACTGCTACTATTGTGCCTTCAATACTCACGCCTTCCATAATGAACAGGCACAATCTTATCTCAACGCCCTATCTACAGAGATGGTGCTTTATGCAGGTGCCGGCCCGTCATTAAAGACAATTTTCTTTGGAGGCGGCACGCCTTCAATCCTTTCCGCAGGGACTTTAGATCGCCTATTTACTGAACTCCAATCCTATTTCCAAATCTGCCCTGACGCAGAAATCTCGGTTGAGTGTAATCCCGGTACGGTGAGTCGAGAAAAGTTACAGGTGATGCGTTCTGCTGGCATCAATCGGTTGAGTTTCGGCGTGCAAGCGATGGATAACACAATCTTGCGCCAAATTGGGCGTATCCACAAAGTCAGCGATGTGGTTCAAAGCTATCAACTAGCGCGTGAATCCGGATTTGATAACATCAACATCGATCTGATTTTTGCCCTGCCAAACCAAACCATTGCGCAGTGGAAATCCTCCTTGCAAGCGGTGATTGCGTTTCAGCCCGAGCACATTTCAACATATAACTTGGTATTGGAAGAAGGAACGGTCTTCTACGAGTGGCGGCAAGCGGAGAAACTGAAACTTCCCTCAAATGAGCTTGAAGCTGATATGTATGAACTTGCAATTGAGATGTTGACCCATGTGGGCTATGAACACTACGAAATCTCCAATTTTGCGAAGCCGAGCCATGCAGCCGGGCACAATCTGGTATACTGGAACAATGAACCGTGTATCGGTCTGGGGGTTAGCGCATGGGGTTATCTCAATGGGGTGCGTTATTCAAATATTCGCAGTATAACCGACTATGTTGATTGCCTCGCGCAATACAAGAAGCCGATTGCGTATTCAGAGAGATTCACCGGTCGAGACGAAAAGGCTGAAACCGTTATGTTGGGTCTGCGAAAGCGGGAAGGAATCCAGTGCAACAGCTATCAGCGCCGGTATGGCGAGCCAATTGAGGCAGAATTTGGCGAAATCATAGAGAAGTGGACAGACCTGAAGCTTCTAGAATGGCGAAACGGTTCTCTGCGACTTACCGGTCAGGGGCTGATGCTCGCCAATGAAGTGTTCATGGATTTTTTGTAGCAGGGTTGTACGGTTGGTTAATCAACGCCGCGCTATAGCCTGCACCAAACCCGTTATCAATATTGACGACGGTTACGCCAGCAGCACAGCTATTCAGCATACCCAACATCGCAGCCATACCTCCAAAACTGGCGCCATACCCGACGCTTGTTGGAACGGCAATCACAGGTTTATCCACCAATCCACCGACAACACTCGGAAGTGCCCCTTCCATCCCCGCTACAACAATAATCACGCATGCATTGACCAGCTTTTCGTGGTTACTGAGCAGACGGTGTAATCCCGCGACGCCGACATCATACAGAAGTTCAACGCGGTTCCCCATAATCTGGGCGGTTTCCACAGCCTCTTCAGCAACAGGAATATCCGATGTGCCCGCCGATATCACCAAGATTCCATCATGCAATTCGTCAGATGGTTGACTAACGCTAATCGTTCGTCCGAGTTCGTTAAAGCGCGCAGATGCGTCAAGGGTAACCACCGCTTCGTAAATTTTTCGTGTGGCGCGAGTCGCAAATAGGAGGTGACCTGCTGCCAGAATCCGCTTGCTAATTTCTGTCACCTGATTAACGGTTTTCCCCTCGCAGAAGATAACCTCTGGAAAGCCTTTCCGCAGCTGACGGTGGTGATCGACTTTAGAAAAATGTATGTCTTCAAACGGCAGATAGCGTAGTGATTGGATTGCCGCATCAACGTCAATTTCACCGTGCTGAACACTTTCAAGGAGCGTTTTTAGTTTATCAAGATTCATACGAACCGTAATACGAAATTCGTGATTAAAAAGTAGCCACAGGTGGAAATACGACCTGTGGCTTCCGCTTTCGTCGATATGCGCTAGAAATTGGCTTAGGTCAACAATGCGTGCGAATAAAAGTCAGGGGCGAATGGGAATTCACACTTTGCCTGAACATAAGCCGAGAAATTTTAACTCGCGGTTTCTCCATCGGTTTCACTCGAATCCTCGTCCTCATGAACAGCCTCATCTGTCAACTCAACCTTCTTTTGGACGAAGGCTTTTTGGCCCGCTTCAACCGCTGCTTTCATACCGCCTTTTGTTTCATTGATTCGCTCTTTACCTTGATTGACAAGTTCAGTCGCTCTGCCCTTCGCGGTGTGAACCGCATCAACAGTCAACTCTTTAGCGCCCGTAGAAACTTCACGAATCCTTTCTCGCGTTTCTCTGCCCGCAAATGGGGCAAACAGTAAACTGAGGACAGCACCAACTAAACCACCCATGAAAAAAGCAACTACGAGCCCAAGTCCGCCTCCTTGTTTTTCATTGTTCACCTTGATAACCTCCTTTCTCCAAAGCTTGATGTTTCCTCCTTGCGCTATTTAGAACCATCCTATTCATCTGGTTTCCGCGATTGACTAAATACCTCCCAACCAGTTTTAATTCCGCTCCACAGACTAATGATGTCTGTGATAGGAACAGCGAGTTGATCGCGATAGTACTCGGCATGTTTGACCGTGTTTTGGGAAAAATCGCCGAGCAAGTTCACCAACTCATCCAGCTTGGCAACACTCTGACCCACAACATCAGTCATTTCATGAATGTTATGCGTTATCGGTTGGACTTCAGATTCGCTAATCTGCTGGATGGATGCTGTAATCGCACTGATATTTTTAAGCAGTTCTGGCAGCTCGCTATTCAGTTCCTTGACGGTTTGATCGACGTCCTTCAGCAAGCTGTTCATCTCTTTGTCCACAATTGCTTCTACTGATTTGAAGGTGGCGCCAAGGTCTCCAAGCACGCTACCTAAGCGTACAACCAGATATACAACTGCGCCACTGAGTACGATCAGGAAAACGGCAAGACTGAGTTTCCAAACTATCGAAGCCCATTCCATATTTTATTCCTTTCTACATCAACGGATTGCCCTATATGTCAGGCTGGCGCTAAACTCTTCAATCCACCTGATTGGCAACAATTTTCACGACGGCATCTATCGCGCATTTCATCTTGCTCGGATCCTTGCTGCCTCCCTGAGCAAGTTCGGGGCGCCCGCCGCCGCGCCCTTCAGCAACACGGGTGACCGCTTGAATAATTTTACCGGCTTGCAAGCCGCGATGTTCCACGAGATCAGGAGTAACGCCAGCAATGAATGCGACTTCGTTCCCAGTTGCCGAAGCGAGTACGACAACGCCGGATTCGATGCGATTTTTCAGTTCATCGACGAGTCGGCGTAGCCCATCCCGATCTGTATGGTCCACAACGGAAGCCACGACACGGAAACCGTCCACGACAACGGCTCGATTCGCAAGATCAAAGACCCGGGATTTTGCGAGTTTTGCCTGTAGTTCTTTGATCTGCTGCTCAAGTTCTCGATTGGCTTGAACCAATCTTTCCACCTGTTCCGGCGTACGATTCTTTTGGGTTTTGAGTATGCTTCCGATGGAAGAAAGCATATCATCTTCGGAGCAGATATGTTGATAGGCTGCCCTTCCCGTTACGGCTTCAATTCTGCGAGTACCGGCGGCGATGCTGCTTTCGCTCATAATCTTGACGAGACCAATTTCCCCGGTCGCGTGAGTATGTGTGCCGCCGCATAACTCCATGCTGTAGTCGCCAATCTCGACCATACGCACAACGTCACCGTATTTATCGCCGAAGAACGCAAGTGCTCCCTTATCCTTGGCTGCTTGCAAGGACATAGAGTCGATTTCAACCTTGTCATTCAAACGAACGCAATCGTTAATGAAACCTTCAATCTCGTGGAGTTGATCGTCTGTGACAGCCTGAAAGTGCACGAAGTCGAAGCGCAATCGCCCCGGCTCAACAAGCGATCCCGCTTGACTGACGTGTATTCCGAGTACCCTACGCAAAGCGCTGTGAAGCACGTGCGTTGCGGTATGGCTCGCAGCAATATGCCCCCGTCGCTCCGCATCAATCTGCAATGTGACAGGCGTCTGCGGAGCAATCTCTCCTTCGATAACCCTGCACTTGTGAACAATCAAATCGGGGTTCGGCTTGAAAGTATCGACGACCTCAAGCTTAGCACTTTCGCTCTCGATTGTTCCGATGTCACCGACTTGACCGCCCGATTCGCCATAAAACGGCGTGCGGTCGAGGATGGCGGAAACTTCATCACCCTCGTAGATTCCCGATACCAGCTCATCACCTCGAATCAAAGCGATGACCTCTGCCTCTGCAACCCCCGCATCATACCCCAAAAATTCGGTTTTCTTATATTCCTTGAGAATGTCTAAATAAATCTCATCGTCCTTCCCACTGCCACCAGTGGCTTTCCAAGCGGCACGACTGCGCTCTCGCTGCGTAGACATGCCCTCGACAAAGCCTTTCTCATCGACTGACAATCCACGTTCACGCGCCAAAATCTCGGTGAGATCCAGCGGAAATCCAAACGTATCGTAGAGTTCAAACGCGCTTTCACCGGGAACGACAGAACGTTGCTGCGCTTCCAGTTCATCAAGTGATTTTCCCAGAATCTCCAGCCCCCGATCAAGGGTTTGATGGAATCGCCCTTCTTCGCCCTGAATAATCTGCTTCACAAACTCCCGACGTGGGGCGATATCTGGGTAGACAGAGCCGAGTGATTCGATGACGTTATCCACGAGTCGATAAATGAAAGGGGCGTCCATCCCTAACCGTTTTCCATAAAGGACCGCTCGGCGCAAAATTCGTCGAATCACATAGCCGCGACCCTCGTTAGAGGGCATCACACCATCGCCGATCGAAAACGTCAGGCACCGCACGTGATCGGCAATGACGCGGTGGGGAACACCAAGGATATCCTCCGAATAGGCACGATTCGTGATATTGCAAATGGCATCAATCAAGGGAATGAACACATCAGTTTTGTAGTTTGAATCGGCGCCCTGCAAGATTGCAACTGCGCGTTCAAAACCCATACCGGTATCAACGTGTTTTTCTGGTAGCGGATACAGTTTTCCCTCCGCGTCGCGGTTGTACTGTATGAACACGAGATTCCAGAGTTCACGGTACCGATCGCAGTTATTTACACTGCACTCGTGTAGCGTATCCAGGGTTGGACATGCCTCAGGTCCGAGATCTATGTGAACTTCTGAATTGGGGCCACACGGACCGGTATCCCCCATTTCCCAGAAGTTGTCCTTATCGAATCGGAGCACCTGTCCCACGGGCACATCGGTTACTTCCGTCCACAGTTTTTCGGATTCATCGTCATCCAAATGAACGGTCGCCCACAATCGATCTTTCGGAATTTTCCAGATTTCCGTAACCAACTCCCAAGCGAACGTGATAGCTTCGCGTTTGTAGTAGTCCCCAAATGACCAGTTACCCAGCATTTCAAAAAAGGTATGGTGCCGCTTAGAGTAACCGACCTCTTCTAAATCGTTATGTTTGCCGCTGACGCGAATGCACTTCTGAGTGTCAGCCGCACGCTTATATTCGCGTTGACCAACACCCAAAAACACGTCCTTAAACTGGTTCATACCAGCGTTTGTAAACATTAGAGTCGGATCATCTGCAGGCACCACCGGTGCGCTGGGAACAATGGTATGACCACGCTCCCGGAAATAATCCAAAAAGCTCAATCGAATCTCATTGGATGTCATTAACGATCCTTCTCTCTGATTGTCAACCTACAATCATTTTCCCAAATTCAAATGCTTCCATTGAGGCAGCTTCTCCAATTTGGTTAATCGCCTTTATTCCTCCGCGATGGCGATCCCCATCGGAGTAAGTCACCATAACAAGTATACCAGATCTTCAATCCCATTTTCAAGGCTGATAATGTCCGCGTCTCGGTTGATGCGGGCGAGGATTTGTCAGTTCCTCACATTCATGCTCACTAGGGTTCAGCATTGCGGCGATGTCTTCCGGCAGCTTCACACAATGTTTCTCCTCGAAGTCCGAAACGCTTGCATAGTCGTTGCGAAATGCATCGATGATATTTACCCCCATCGCCTTGGCAACAGTCAGGTCTAATTTAGCACTTTCCCATTCCTCTAAGGGTAACCACGTCTCACCGCGATTGTAATAGGCCTCAGCGTAATCACGTTTGAGTCTTATTGCCTTGTTATAGTCATTGATGGCACAAGTATAATCGCCTTGTTTGTAGAAAGCTATCCCCCGATTGTTGTAGGTTTCAGCAAGCGTGGGCTTGAGTCTTATTGCCGTGTCATAGTCTTCAATGGCACGGTTATACTCATCCTTTTTGCCGTAACCTACCCCCCGATTGATGTAAGCTTCGGCAAGATTCGGTTTGAGTTGAATCGCTTTGTCACAGTCTTCAATAGCCCGGTCAAAATTAGCTATGTTGTAGTGGGAAATGCCACGATTGTTATAGGCACCTGCATAATCGTCTTTGAGTTCTATGGCTTTGGTATAGTCTCCGATGGCAAGGTCAAACTCGCCTTTACCCCCGTAAGCAAAACCCCGATTATTATAGGATGCGGCAAGGTTTGGTTTGAGTTCTATGGCTTTGTTATAGTCCACTATGGCGCGGTCAACCTTACCTTTATCTCGGTAAGCATTACCACGATTGTTATACGGATCGGCATAATCGTTTTTGAGTTGTATTGCTTTGGTACAGTCTTCGATTGCGCGGTCAATTTCGCTTTTTTTATAGTAAGCCTCTCCACGATTGTAATAGGCTGAGGCGAGGTTTGGTTTGAGTTGTATGGCTGTGTTCATATCTGCGATGGCAAGGTCAAACTCGCCTTTAACCCCGTAAGCAACCCCACGATTGATATAGGCGTCGACATAATGGTTTTTGAGTTGTATCGCTCTGTTCAAGTCTGCGATGGCACAGTCGTGCTCACCCTTTTCCCGGTAAGCGTAGCCGCGAAAGTTGTAGATGGGCGCGTAGTCCGGTTTAAGTTCAATCGCCTTGTCGTAGTCTTCAATGGCTCCATCGTATTCCTTTGTGACCAATTTAACATTGCCCCGTTGAAAATAGTTGTAGTAGCGCTTATCTTCGGCTGTTGAGCTATTTTTCACGGCAGGGTTTCTCCATCGTTGAATGTGACAAGTCCTAGGTCATAAGGTTGTTCTTGAGTGTTTCTCTCAAAGAAACCGAGCAGATCGGAAAATAGCGTTTCTTCCGAGATTCCCATTTTTGCCAATTCCAATCTCAGATTTTCTTTGTGTTCAGCGGGAATGACGATTTCTTGAGCAACCATCTCTCCATCCATTTCGGGTAAGCCAAATAGGAATACGGATTGCTGCATGGTCATGCGTTCAGTGTCCACCGTTCGACTGTTCAATGTAGGCGACCAAAGATACCACTGCTCTCGATCCTCTCCGAAATACGTCTCTAGATCTTGCTGCAGCGCTTCAAATGTGTTTATTTCTTTAATTTTCTCACTTACATTTTCTAACAGAAACACTTTGCCTCTTTTATCCTTATTGTCCTTATTGGTGCAGGCAACCCAAAGGGCGACCAAGGGACTGTATGTAAAATCAATCAGTCCTGTCGCCACTCTGTTATGTTGCAGACGTGCCATACACTCTAACGGGAACAGGCCCCTGTATGTAGATGGATACCTTAGTTGAATCTCATTGATGCTTTGTTAAAGATAGACCCGCCACAGACGACGTAACACATCAGAGGGACCATCATATTGTTCTTTTAAGCGACGATATGCGCTGCTGTTCACTTGCCAGTCTTCATTTTCCTGCCCTCGATAGAGATAACTCTTTTCGGGGCAAGTTTTCGTGTCAATTTGGATGATGTAGTCTGCTAAGCTACATATTTCAATTTGCCCGTTCATGCGCTGATTTTTCCATTTTATGCCCCGATATGCGTTGTCTGGATCGGAATTCACTGGATTTTAGGATTATCAGGATTTTTTGCAGGCATCCTTTCTTATCTTATCACAGATTGGTTTGGGTTCGTTTCGTAAAAACGGAAATCGCACTCACATTGCGACAATTTCTTTTGCACCTGCATTCGCAAGTCTGATCGCAATCGCTTTACCGATACCTTGCCCTGTCCTGTCACAACCGCAATTTTATTCGTTAGGTTCATTAAAATCTCTCACTTCCAGAAAATCGTCTAATTTAATTCCGAACGCGTCCGCTATCCGATTGACATAGTTGAAAAAACCGACGACCTCCACAATCGCGAAGAGTACCTCGTCGGTAAGTCCATAACCGCGGAGGTGCTCTAAGTCTGCTGGTGTAACAGTAGGTGCTGCTTTTGTTACCTTAACGGCAAATTCAAGGATTGCTTTTGTGGCTTCGTCAATATCAGCTGTCTGAAAATCCGACACGATCTGGGCAATCTGTCTGTCTGTGAGTTGTTCCCGCAACTCGTCCGCGTGCGCTATCACTCAGTAGTGGCATTCGTTCACTTTCGATACAACGGTGGCAATCATTTCGCGTTGCATCCGACTAAGTGGGGACTCTTCGTCGTGCATCACGACTTTGTAGAGTTCAATAAAAGCGCGCATACTTTTCGGTCGCGCACTGAAAAGTTTGACGACATTGTAAACTTGTCCCGCTCGCGCAATTGCCGCGTCGTATTCCTCTTTTACGATACCAGTCGCATCTGCCTCATCTACGGTGCGAATCCATGCCATCTTTCACTCTCCAATCACAACACCGTATTCACTTACAACGGCGCCTTGATGTCCGTCCGGTTCTCATCGTCAAGCGGACATGTCAGTTTGTCAACATTCATGCCTGTAGGGGCGTCAACATTGCGGCGATGTCTGCCGGTAGTTGAATACCATGTTTCTGCTCGAAGTTCTCAACGCTTGGATAAAAGTTCCGATATAAAGCGATAATATCTATTCCCTTCTCCTTGGTAATCGTCAGGTCTGTTTTGGCTCTTTCCCATTTTCCCAAGGGCAACCACACCAAACCGCGAGTGTGATAAGCATCAACAAAATCGGGTTTGAGTTCTATCGTTTTGGTGTAGTCTTCGATGGCGAGGTCATACTCCCCTTTGGAATGGTAAACCATGCAGCCATAAAAATAGGGTTCAGGATTACACCGATTTAGTTCTATTAGTTTGGTAAAGTCTTTGATAGCAGAGTCGTTCTCACCTTTGTTGCCGTAAGCCCAACCGCGTTTGTAATAGGCGTAGGCATAATCGGGTTTCAGTTTTATTGCCTCGTTAAAGTCTTCGATTGCACGGTCATAATCATCTTTTTTGCGATAAGCCTCGCCGCGATTGTTATAGGCAATGGCATAATCGGGTTTCAGGAATATGGCTTTGCTAAAAGTCTCAATGGCGCGATCAATCTCGGCAATCTCGGCATACCACTGACCCTGTTTCACATAGTTTGCGGCGTCATACGGAGCATATTGAATTCTTTCAGTATAATAGTCAATTGCCTTTTGAAACTGATCGTTTCGTTCTTCAAGACTTGCATCCGCCATATCTTTAACTATCATATCTGCAAAAACAATAGGGAAAAGGGCTTTCTCTGACGAACGCAAATTGCTATGTCTAATAAATCCGTGTAGGTCGTTGTATATACTTTGGGTAGATATGTCTTGAAATTTCCGCAGATGGATTAGTATCCACTGTTTAAAGTTCGCGGGAACAGAAATAATGGTTATATCCCTGGAATCAATGAAGCCGTTGGGCGGTTGAGCAAAAATACTCTTCTGAGCCATCACGCGGTTTTGTGGACTTTCTGGGTTTTCGATTTGGTATTTCTCGTTTATCTCTTCGGTTTTTTTTAGCAAGATAACCCTGGCACCTTTGTCATGTGAGCAATCGCAGGCAAAAAAGAGGGCTATGTGGTAGTCCGTGGTAAAATCTATCAGGTTGGTTTTCTTTCCGAAATGTTGAAGTTCAGTTAAGATTTCAAAGTCAATTTTTTCGTATTTGTGGATGTAATTTCTGGCCTCTCTCACGGTTTCTTCTTGGGTACGCATTAGATTGAATCGTCCTGAATCGAATGCTTCCGGACCACCGCGGTAGAGCGTCGAGGAGACTTTTCCGAAATATGGTTTTTCTTCACAATGTTCAGGTTCGCCACGGTAAATGTAGTCGCCGGTGCGAATTTTCGCCAAAGCGGATTCGATTTCTCTCTTTTTGATTTGTGCGTCAGTCATGTTCTGTGTTCCTGTATATCGAGAAAGAACACTCGCCTAAAATTCTTACTGAGAATTTTTCGATTGAATCGGCTTCCAAGATCTGATAAAATTTAAGTCACATCGTGGAGCAAATTATACGACCCGTCCCTGAAATCGTCAAGGGAAAGTGAGGAAGCGGACGCCACGTCTTGATCAGCAAGCAGATCGAAGAATAGATGATAGAGAGTACTTACGATGACAAATGAAATCGAATCGGCAATTCACCACTTGGATACCTATGGCTATTGTATACTCGCGGATCGAATGCCCGTAGATCTTGTGGCTGAGATTGCCGAATGTTGTCTGGAGATGCAGGACGACCCGCAATACCAAGCCTACAACTCTGGCCCCCCTCATGAGAGCACAACGATATCGGGTATGTACAACTTGGACGATCGGGTCTGGCAATTTATGACCCATCCGGACGTGCTTGCAGTCGCACACCACTTCCTCGGTTCGGATTGCCGGGTCACCGAGGTATGTGCGAAGCCGATATGGCCTGGGTCGCTCGGATATGGTCTGCACGTTGATGAAGCCAATTTCTTTCACAAGGTACCCAACGTTCCGTGGCTAATTAACACCATGTGGATGCTCACCGAATTCACGGAGAACAATGGTGCCACCGCGGTTGTACCGATGAGCCACAAATGTCGTTTCAAGTTTCAGCCGACGGAAATCCCCTTTGAGAGTCCGCTAGTCAAAGTTGCTACCGGTCAACCGGGTTCGGTTCTTCTGTGGCACGGCGGCACACTCCATACTGCTACACCCAACACCGGAGATCAGATCCGTGTTGGGCTGAATATCGCGTATCACGCCCGATGGTTCAATCATTACGCCAATACCCACATTGAACCAATGTGGCCTGAGACATACGAACGTATGCCGCCGGAGATGCAAAAACTCTTTTCGTTTCGGCGCGGGAGGACCAAAGCCGAGGTATATGAGATGCACTAAAAACTTGCCTTTCGCCGGATTCGCGGCGATCCGCTGTAACAAAAGGTTGAAGCGATAAGATATCCAATTTTGATGCGCGATAATTTTTCTTGACGTTTAACAAAGTTGCCGTGTTCGTATGTTTTCTATGCTTGACACATTTTCAAGAAATATGTTATATTTTAGTTTTCGTGCGGTCTTGAACAAAAAAACATGCTTCCTAATTTCACCATGGGTGCTCTTTTTTGGGAGTTGGACGTGAATACGAGGGAAGTGTAAGAAAAACCCAGACATTAAGGAGGATTTTTTGACAATTACGATGAAAGAACTTCTGGAAGCAGGAGTTCATTTTGGCCATCAGACACGACGCTGGAATCCCAAAATGGCAAAATACATTTTTGCCGAGCGTAATGGGATTTACATCATCGATCTCCAGAAAACCTTGGCATTGCTTCAAAAGGCGTGTGAATTCCTGCAAGAAGTTGCTGCGCGCGGTGGTGCAGTGCTTTTTGTTGGCACTAAAAAACAATCTCAGGAAACAGTAGTGGAAGAAGCGACGAGATGTCAAATGTTCTATGTCAACCATCGCTGGTTAGGGGGCATGTTGACGAATTTTGAAACTATCAGACGCAGTAGCGATCGGTTGAAAAAACTGGAAACTGACGAGGAGAGCGGACTCTTTGAGAGACTTCCGAAAAAGGAAGCCATGCAGTTAAGACGTGAGCAGACTAAATTGAACAATAACTTAGCCGGAATTAAGACTATGGGACGTCTTCCCGAAGCCATTATTGTTACCGATGTCCGCAAGGAACAGACAGCCGTTCGGGAGGCGAATAAGCTTGGAGTTCCGGTAATTGCGATTGTTGATACCAACTGGGATCCAGACCCTGTTGATTTGCCAATACCTGGGAATGACGACGCCATTCGCGCGATTAAGCTAATCTGTTCTGTCCTCGCAAGCGCGATTATCGAAGGGCGAGCGAGTGCTTTGCAGGGTGCGGATGACCTGGAAATGTCACAGCCGGAAGGCGGGGCACCCAAGCCAAAAACCGATGAGGAAGCTCACGAAGAAGCGCCGGAACCTGCCGGAGATTAATGATTTTTCTCTCTCGTTACGCACCCGTTGGAGAAAATAATCTCGCGAAAGCACCACAGGTGGACAAGCAAGCTGATTCAAGGCTTGGTACTGTCTTCTGTCAATACAGAACGGAGGTTAACAAATTAATGGATATTATTACCGCAAAAATGGTCAGTCAGTTGCGTGCCCGCACAAGCGCGGGGATCATGGATTGTAAGAAAGCCCTGATGGAATCTAACGGCGACCTGGAAACTGCAATTCAATACCTGCGGGAAAAAGGGCTGAAAGCGATCGAACTAAAAAGTGCGCGCACTGCTTCTGAAGGACTTATCGTCTCATATATTCACCCCGGTAACAGAATCGGCTCACTTGTTGAATTGAACTGTGAAACAGATTTCGTGGCTCGAACAGAACAATTTCAGAAGCTGGCAAAGGACATTGCTATGCAGGTCGCAGCATCAAAGCCGAAGTACATCAGCAAAGCGGATGTCCCAGAAAGCGCCTTGGAATCCGAGAAAATAATCCTGAGAAAACAAGCTCTGGAAGAGGGAAAGCCGGAACATATCGCTGACAAAATTGTTGAAGGGCGAATCTCGAAGTTCTATTCTGAAGTTTGCTTGCTAGAACAGCCTTACATTCGGGACACCGATACAACTGTCAATAAACTTGTCCAAGAAGGGGTTGCACAGCTTGGGGAGAATATTGTTGTAGGGCGTTTTACACTTTATGTGTTAGCGCAAAGCGAATAAACACAGCGGGCGATTATGACGCCTTAACGCGGGTATTCTTACAATCAATCCGATGAGTTCGGGACGGTGTATCGCCGCATCGTCTTAAGGTCATATCCGAAGCGTGTTGGTAACCAGTGGTGCGAGTAATATAAATTTTATGATTTGGGCGAAAGGTATACCAGCCTTCTTAGTTAACGTGTTGAAAAAACATCCTTAAGAGAGGAGTTTCCAAATGTCTGAAACGATTTTTCGTAATGCAGAAATGCGGATGAAGAAAGCTGTAGAGTCCACTGCAAATAATTTTGCACGGGTACAGACAGGTCGAGCTTCCCCCTCGTTATTGGACGGTGTATATGTCGAATACTACGGAACGAAGAACCCAATAAATCAGGTTGCAACAATTACAACCCCCGAACCCCGTGTCATTATGATCCAACCTTGGGATAAGACAGTTAGTAAGGAGATTGAAAAGGCGATTTCCCGATCGGATTTGGGATTAAATCCGAATAGTGACGGCAACGTTATCCGTATCCAGGTCCCTGATCTGACAACGGATCGGCGAAAGGAACTGGCGAAATATGTCAGCAAGTTAGCTGAGGAGGGACGCATCGCCATAAGGAACATTCGGCGTGATGCGAATGACGCCATTCGGAAGCTCGACAAATCAGAAGATGCTTCATCGAAGGGAAGGAAAGGAAAAGAAAGAGGAGGGGAAAAGAGAAAGGGCGACGATGATCCAGTGCAAAAGATAACGGACAAGTATATCGATCAAATCAGTCAGCTACTGAAATCGAAAGAAGAGGAACTTATGGAGTTGTAGACCTCTTGTGTTAAAGCTATCTTGATGTGTGTTGCCCACCTACCCTCATGAAAATCTGAATCCGATTCTGTAGAGGAGTACCTTCTCGCGTGCAACGTGGGAATCAGATAAAGTGATGTTTGAAACGTAAGATGTAAACTGCAAAGATAAGTCAGTCGGAACGTGCGCATGGGTTCATTTTCCGGCCAACTCATTTTTCTGTGACCTCATGACCCAATTACCCCATGGCTGTATTCATCCGTAGCCGATGTTCTGGAAGCGAGCAGTCAGTTGCATCGTCCTCATCCCTATCGTCATCTTCGCTGTTCAGTGGAGCGAAACCCGTCTTTTTTTCGCTCTGGTAATCGGCGTAACGTTCCTCATGCTGGTCGAGTTCTGCCGATTATCCAAGTCGATTGGATTGGAGCAGATTCGGATTGCGGTTGTTGCATCAGGAATCCTATTTTGTGCATCTGCACTAATCGAGCGTCTTTCCGTTGAGCTTGTTCTCGCCTTTACGCTTTTCTTAGCCTTTGTCATCCAAATTTTCCATCGTCAGGTCAACAGAGCATTCATTGCGGTAACGAGCATCTTGACAGCCGCTGTTTATATTGGCTGGATGTTTGGGTATCATCTGATGTTATTGCGCAAATTAATCGATTCTACAGGCAAGCCGGTTGGTAGTGAGTTGATTTTATTTCTCCTTGTAGTTATCTGGTGCGGAGACACAGCCGCCTATATCTTGGGAAGATGGTTGGGCAAACACAAATTGATACCCCAAATTAGTCCCAGAAAAACGGTTGAAGGCACCATTGCAGGTTTGTGCATTGGCGCCCTCGGTGGACTTAGCATTTGGTTCTTTTTGCTGAAAGAGATGTTGAGCCTTGCTCACGCATTGGGTCTTGGAATTTTGCTGGGAATTGTTAGCCAGATCAGCGACTTAAGTGAGTCAATTATCAAACGAACCGCTGAAGTCAAAGATTCAGGTACCCTAATCCCTGGGCATGGCGGTTTTCTTGATCGTTGTGATAGTTTGATCTTTTCCGCCCCAACGCTCTATTACTACTTTCAATATGTCATTAACCCCTGATTCGTAGGTTCGTTATGAAACGCCTGGCCATTCTCGGTTCAACGGGATCAATTGGAAAAAATGCTCTCTCCGTTGTACAAGCCCACCCTGGTGAGTTCACGGTCGCTGGACTCGCTGCCAATACTTCTGTTGACCTACTGGAACAACAGATACGCCAATTTCGCCCTAGGCTTGCGGCATTGAACGATAGAGATGTTGCTAATCAGCTTAGGGAACGCTTGAAGGACTTGAAATCTGTTGAAGTGCTTTCAGGAAAAGAAGGGGTTCTAGCGATTGCAACGATGGAGGAGGTCAACTTGGTTATCGAGGCCATCGGAGGTAGCGCAGGATTGCTACCGACGTTGGAAGCGATTAAATCCGGCAAGGATTTGGCGTTTGTCAACAAAGAAGTGCTGGTTATGTGCGGTTCGTTGGTTATGAGGGCGGTCGAAGAGTACGGTGTCCGCTTGTTACCTGTGGATAGCGAAATTAGCGCGATTCTCCAGTGTCTTTCCGGTTGTCTCGGAGATAATCAGAAACATAACCAGATTCATCGCCTCATTCTTACCGCTTCCGGAGGGCCGTTCCGCCAAACTCCTATCGATCAACTCCATTCGGTGACGCCTCAACAGGCGTTGAAGCACCCGACCTGGAACATGGGGAACAAAATTACAATTGACTCCGCAACGATGATGAACAAAGGACTAGAAGTCATCGAAGCGAGATGGTTATTCGATATAGAACCGTCACAAATTGATGTGATAATCCAGCCGGAAAGCATCATCCACTCGATGGTCGAATTCGTCGATGGCTCCTTCCTCGCTCAACTCGGTGTTGCTGACATGCGGGTGCCAATCCAATACGCTTTAACTTATCCCCGCCATCTACCAACCCCTGCTACCCATCTCAACCTTGCTCAAACCCGCGCACTCCATTTCGAGCTTGTTGATTTTGAGAAGTTTCCCTGCCTGTCCCACGCTTATACTGCTACCAAAGTTGGTGGGACATTGCCCACCGTTCTTAGCAGTGCCGATGAGGTTGCTGTACGCGCTTTCCTAAATGAGCACATCGGATTTATGGACATTCCGATAATCGTCGAAACAGTCATGAATCAACATGACGTAGAACTTCAGCCGAGCCTCAGTGATATTCTAGCTGCTGATCAGTGGGCAAAATCCACCGCTCATAAATTAATCCAAAACCTGAATTAAGTTCTGTTATGGATTGCATTGGAGGATGTGCTCAATTATTCACCACTGCCTCCACCGGTAGTACGCCGAGGAATGCCTTCCGATTTCATGTAGCTTGTAATTAATGCGATTTGCTGCTGTGCTAGTGTTAACGCTTTGTTGACCTGCACACTCGTCGGAGGCTCTGTTTCGTATTTTTTCCACAGCTTGTCAAACCAATCGAGTGCATCGTGGAAATAGTTATCGTCTTGATCCGCCAATAGCATGTAGGCTTCGCCGATCTGAACATGAGACAGATCGCCGAACTTAGTATTGGGATAAGCATTGATGATGTCGTTGAACTCAGCAATCACTTTTTCGATCGCTGGCTTCTGGGCATCACCACGCGTCCCCTTTGCCTTAGCAAAATTGGACGCCGATTGAATATAAAACGAACTCGCGAGCGCCGTTTCTGTTTCCAGCAAGTACCCTGAGGCAGTACTTTTAGAATCTGAATCGATACCCGGTACTTCCAGCGACCGCCGGTATTGCTCAACAGCTAAGTCGTAGAGACGGATGCGTTCGGCATTGTCAATATCTGCGATTGATCCCTGGTTAAAATAATCGTTGCCAAGGTTAATGAACGCCTGAGCAGCGTAGGGTGTGCTCGGATAGTTCTTAGCGAGAATCTCGTTTATTTCAAAGATCTTCGCATTCCATTTTTCCTTCGTTGCCGTATCGTCCCCCGCGGCTGTAGCCAAGCTTGAATAACAGGAAGTAATCGCGTTGAGTGATTCTGCCGCTTTCTCATGCTGCGGATTTAAGGCTCGGACCTTTCCATACTCATCAATTGCCTTTAAGAACTTCTGAGCGGCGAAGTGGGATTCCCCAGCCTGATACTGCCACAATGGAGCGTCTTCCTCCCTTGGGAACCGACGAACCAGTTCCTTAAATGAGGGAACCGCCTGTTCAAAATAGGTTATGGTCTGATCGGAGTATTCAGCGTCAAGACCGAGCTGAACCCGGCCCAGTTCAAAATAGGCCGATCCAATGTATGTCAATGCAGTCTTGATATTGTCCGTCAAATCTCTTGAGGCTGGAAATACGTCTTTGTCGACATATTCCATGAACAGCGTCAGCGCCTTGGTTGCCATTTCAAGATCCACCTTGGGTTCTTCCGTCAGCTTAATCTGAGAACCAACCGAATAGGAAATCTGCCCCGCTTGGAACAGCGCGTTTTGGACAAATGGAATCACGGATTTATCAGCCTTTTCAATAGGCGAAGCGATATCATGGACTTCCAAGTACGTAGCCGCAGCGTCACGGCTTCCAACGATATACGGCCTCATATCGGCGCCCACTTGATCTGAAAAGAGTTCATACGCTCTGTCGAAGTATAGGAACCCGAGGTTATACTGGGCGGAAACTTTCTGTGGTACCGATTGGGCGACCTTTCGCGCCTTCAGCGCTTGAGCAATTGCCTCCTCTAAACGTCCTAATTTCACGTAGAGGTCAGATTTACGAATGCCAGCGTCTGCCACCATAGCCAGAATATTTTTGTCGGATTCATTGCCAAAATCGGTCGTAACGACCTCATATGCCTGCAATGCGTGTTCAAGCTCCTTCAGCTTAGTTTCATAGATCAGCCCTGTACGATAGTATGATTGCGCTTTAACGAGCGCATCGCCTACCAATTGAATGGCGTTCTGGTAGCTGAGCAAAGCATCACTATACTGTTTCAGATGCGCATCTTGAGCATAAGCCATTGCGAAATAAGAGCGGCCCTTGAGGTCAGAGTCATCTGTATGTTGAATAACATGCTGATATTCTTCGACAGCGGCAGCGTGATTTCCGACACTTGTATTCAACTCCGCGAGCCGAGAGTGGGCTTGATGGATTAAACGTTGACGCGCTTCATCTTCCGTCTGTCCTTCATACGCGGTAGTTTTCTGGAACGCCTCAATTGCACCCATCAAATCATCCAAGCCAAATTTAGCAAGCCCTAATGTGTAGTAAGCACTAATCATGGCATCAACACCGGGATTTATCTCAACAGCTTGCATAGCATACGTGGTAGAATTCTGGAATGCTAATTTTTTGGTGCTTTCGTCCGCCGTGTCTTGCCCAATCTGGTAGTAACACACAGCGATCTGGTATAACGCATTTTTCAAAAGCTCGTTGTTGGGAAACATATCAACGAACATTTGATATTCGGTAAGCGCTTTTTGGTGCTCGCCAGCGCTGTAAAACGAATGTCCGATTTTTAACTGTGCCCGTGAGCGAGCATCCTCAGGCGCTGCCGTATTAATTGCAATACGCCTTAGACTCGCGACGTGTTCAGCCATCTCTTCTTCGGAATCAATGCCCTGCTGTTCAATCGCCGTGGCTTTTACGAGGTCAATATGCCCCAACGTCCTTCTAATCTTTTCATCGTCACTGCTACCGTATTTGTCGGCGGCGAGATCCGCCACTTCAAGCACTTTGGGCCACTGCGAGGTATCACCCTGTTTAGCCAAATCCCGATAGGCGAGGACAAGACCATAATATCCCTCAATAGCATTTGGGCTGTCACCGTATTGCTCAACCACTTTTTGGAATGCAGAAACGGATTTTTCTAGTAAGGCTGAATCGTCGCTCGCTGCTTTATAGTAACAGAGTCCAATGAGATATTGAGCGTCATCTGCATACTCACCTTCTGGATTTCTTGCGACGATGCTCTCGTATTGAACGGCAGCTTCAGCGAATCGTCCTTCGGAACGCAACAGGTCTGCTAACTTAATCTCCGCCAGCGAGCGGTTATCCGGGCTTAAAGAGTCAAGTATTGATTGATATGTTGTCACAGCCTGCGATGGGTTTCCTTCTCTGACGTAGCTTTGCGCGATTAATAACTGAGCCCGTTCGTAATTTTCACTACCAGCAGGGATAAATGCGTAGAGTTGACGTGCATCATCCCACTGATTTAGCTTTTCATATGCAAGTGCCTGGTTCATCTTGCAGGCTTCAAGCTGCTGGGGACGATCAGCAAAGTCATCATAGCGACCATCTTCCACTCCGTCCACAAATGCTTCATTTTTGAACTTATCTATTGCTTGCTGATAAGCGTTAATTGATTTCTGAAGCAGCGTTTCATTGAATACGGCTTCCGGATCTCCCTCACGGTAATCCGCCGGCTTGCTAGCTTCGTAGTAGGCACGCCCTTCCTGGAATTTTGCGATCAATTTGATCGTGTGGAATTTCGGTAGCTCAGCATAGTCCCAAAGTTTGGCATATTCTGCTGCGGCTGCCTCGTATTGCATAAAGTCGTTAAATTTAATCTCAGCGAACTTTAGCTGAACTTCCCCTGCGAGAATATCGAACTCTGCATCGGAACGGTGCTTATCAATAAATTCTCGTGCGACTCTTTCGAGTTCATCCTTTCGCCCGAGATCGTTCAATGCCCAGATTGCGCCGTAAAGGGCATGGGGAGCAACAGGGTCTGTTGGAAACTCATCAATCGCCCTCTGATACCAACCCAACGCCGTTTCAAAGTGTTCATTCGCTTGATCGGCCTGACCGGAGTCTTTCAAATTAGATGCCAACTGATAGTGCGATTCTCCCAATTGATAGGTAACATAGGGCTTAAAATCGGTCTGATCTGAGTGTTCATCAAGGACGCGCTGGTATGCCGCTACAGCTTCACTCCAATTTTCCAACCTGAAGTAGCTATCCGCAATTCCCAATTTGCCCTCGGCGACAAAGTTGCTCTCAGGATACTCTTCCAACAGCTTAGTATAAGATGCGATTGCGTTTGGATAATCTTCTTGATCGTAATACGTGCGGCCGATCGTCGCTTGAATTTCCGCCTGCAAATCCCGGTCTTCTGTGTTTTGCAAGGCGAGTTCATAGTTGACCCGCGCGTTGTCATAGTCTCTCTGTTTGGCGTAAATTGTACCCATATCAAAATAAGCAGCAGTGACATATTGGCTATCCGGGAATTTCGTAATGAATGTCGTGTAACGCCCAATCGCTTCTTCATCACGGGCAAGTTGGTTCAAACAGAAAGCAGCTTTATACATCGCTTCTGCTTGCAATTCCGGATAATTTTTAAACTCTTCAGTCGCGAGCTTGTCAAATTCCTGATAAGATTGTTCATAGTTTTTTTCATTGAGGAAGGATTGAGCAATCAGATGTTGCGCGTCATCCTTGAAATCTGAGTTTGGAAATCCGTCAAGCACCTCCTTGAAGGCGTGGCGGGATTCCTCATACTTTAGCAATTTATAGTTGAGTTGTCCGATTGCATACCAAGCATTTTCAACAAACAGGCTATTCGGGAAGGTTTCGATCAATGCCTGAAATTTGGGTTCTGATAGCTCGTACTTTTCTTGCTTATATAGGATATGACCCCAGAGGTAAGTTAACCCCTCTTGGTGTTTAGGGACGCTTGCATTGGCGGCAACCTTTTCAATATGTCCCACCGCTGTGTCATAGTAGTTAACATCACCGCTCTGTTCTGCCCATTTAGAATAGCTGACCGCAATCTTGTAATGCGCAAGTGTAGGGAAATCCTTATCAATGACTTCAGTCTTTACGCCCCATTTCGTTGATTCTTCAAGGGCTTCGTTGTACCCTTCAATCGCTCGGTCGTAATCAGCTTGACTAAAGAGTTCCTCTGCTTCGTTATATAACCGTTCGACCTTCTTGGAGCTGCCGGAGGGCCAAAACAAAACAGCAAGTAAAGCAACTCCGCCAAGTATTCCTAGTGTTTTGGGGTTCATCACAATCTCCTTTTGAGTTTTGAGTTAAGCATGAGGCACTTCGAGGCGTTAACATCTAACACCTCGTAGCTCCAGATAAAGTTTCACAGCATCATAAACTTTTTGCGAGTGATAGAGCGGGTAACGGAACATCCGCCATCACTTCGCTCGTAAAGCTGCTCAATCGGTTGCTTTCCCTTTTAACTCTATCCGGAATACTTATCACAACCCCCAAGGGGGACGAAAAATATTCTCTAGAGAGAATAGAGTCTGGGGTTGATAGCTGAGCGAGAACTAGTGAATCGGAAGAGGTATCATGAGTTATTATCTCCTTGAACTCTTCACTATCACTTCCTGAACTGGAAGAATTACCTTTCCAATCCAAGTTTTCTGTTGTCAAATCAGTAAGATTTGACTGCTGCAGGGTTTTATGTGCAATCCGATTGGGAAAAGATGGGGGAATCCTCGTAATCTTTTTGAGATTGCCCCTAACTAGCTTTCGGCTCCCCTTAACATGCGTCAGATAACTAGAAGACGCATTCAAAAACTGTGGCACACTGGTTGGATTATGTCGATCATTCCGATTAGCTTGGAAACCTTGATACACCACCAAAGTTGCAAAGGTTACGAGAAATATAACCGCATAAACGGGCGATAATCTCGCCCATCGCCAACCCCACTGAATGGGGTGTTTAATTAGCAAATTCAAAAAGTAGCAGCATCGGTCGAAAACTTGTGGACTTCCCCAAACAAATGACAGCGATTGAACAACTATTCTCCACCATGTCGGTCGGGGATTTTCCTCAATCATCCGCTGAAGTTGCTGCCAAAATAGACCGTAATAGCCATCAGGGGAAGTTGGGAGAACGTAGTAATGGAGTAAGGCTTTCGTATTTCTTAAGGACTTCACTTCGTCCCGACAACCGTGACAAATTCGGAGGTGTTGAGCAACGGTGACAGTTTGCCCTCCTGAGAGTGTGCAGTCTATGTAATCAGATAAGTAACGCTGAACGGATCGACATCGAGGTTTCATGTTTACCTCATTGTTCAATGTAAAAGGTAACAGCACTACAGCTTATGGAGACAGATCAGTCAATTCCACATAAGATCTCAACCGATCCCTGAGTTTTTTTCTGGCGTAGTGCAAGCGCGATCGCACAGTCCCTTCAGAACAGTTGAGAATCGACGCAATTTTGGGGTGCGTTAATCCTTCAAACTCGTGCAAAATGACTACCATTCGATGCTTCATTGGCAAGCTATTTACTGCCTGAGTAACCTGTCTCTGTAGTTCTTTCCTTTCAACGCTCACATGAGGGTTATTTCTCAAATCGGATGCTCGCTTCAGATCTGGACGAATCTGAAATTCAGTTGCCTCTGAGATTGAGGATTCACGACGGCGTTCCCGACGCTTGACAAGATTCATCGCCTGATTGACAACAATGCGATAAAGCCAAGTTTCAAAGGCGGACTCCTGCCGAAAGCTATGAATCGATTCGTAGACTTTCAAAAACGTATCTTGCATGGCATCGTTAGCATCTTCATGATTTTTAGTAATCTGGAAAGCGAGGCGGTAAACAAGCCTTTTGTATTTTTCGACAAGAACCGCTAACGCTGTCATATCTCCTGCGCGGAGATCTTCGATTAGCAGAACTTCGGTTCGTTCCACGGGACATTATCTCCCTAACTTGCTGCTTTCAATTTAAATTAGACAACGAAGGCTCACAAACCGTTCAAAAATTTCTCAATGTTTTCTCATGCCTACCGAAGTAGACCATCGCCATTTTCAAGAAAAATATATCGGCGGAAGGTGACAATGTGCTGTACTAATCACATGTGTAGCTCAGCAACAATTCCCGTTCAGGCGGCGAGACTTGGCGGTTAGCTAAATTCTGTTGATGTATATAATACACATGGAGGGAATGAAGCTGTGTCATTCCGGTGTGTGACTCGTTCCAACGGCGACACATGTAACCTCCATAATAGACTCGATACGGATCTCCCAACTTCACGAATTTTCGCATATATCGCCGCCATCGCGGGCTCTCGTAGAGTGCAATCACCAGTTCAGGTTTTTCCCAATGAACCGATTCTCCAGGCATCAAAAGGTTTACCCTAGTACCGTTTTTCAGTTGCCCAGTGATAACATACCAGCCGTTCTTCCTTGGTGGTCCTGTGAATAAGCCCCACGACTGACCTATTCCTAGGGCATACCCAATTGGATTGATAACGTCAGGGTAAAATCGATAGAGCGGTTTGTTAGTGGTTCGAAGGTTCCAAAACAACACATAAATTAGTAGAAACGCGACGACACCATTCAATAGACGCCCCCGAATCGTCTTATTTCCTTTGCAATCGATGGGATGTGATTTCTTCTGCAAGCGTTCCCAAAACCAACTTGGGATAAATAGCAGCCAAGCCGCGCTACAGATGTATCCGAACAACCATAATTCTAAACAGAGCCCCATACCCAAGTGAAATAACCAAAACGCCACGATAATGCCGCATCGAGTCGGACCTTTGGCAATAGGGGAAAGTGCGAGTAATGGCCCTAATAGTTCAAGACCCAATGTACTATAGTTAAGCAACTTCAACAAGATCGGGTCAACATCAAGGAGCCACTTACCGATGGGCGTCACATATCGATCAAGCATCAACACATAATAGACACCGTCGCCTTGGAGATACCATGTAGTGCGCGATTTCAATAGCCCAGCGAACCAATATATCACGCAGACCTGGAGCAAAATTGCAACAGCACTCATGGAACGGGTGGAACATGAGGCGTGACGGGAACACCGGTTTCGATAGGCATCAATTCCGTACCGGTTCCCGAGAGGCAAAAACATACTCCAAAACAACAACATACGCAGTACATGATCGCCACCTTGAAGAACCTGCGGGTTTCGCCGATGCAACGACAACGTCAAGAGCCAAACAATCGGTGTCACAAGGCGGGTGTGGTAACCAACAAGCATCGCAAGGGCAAACGCACCCGTGATGAGGAATAAAATAGCTTGAAACTCAGCGGTACCATTAAACAAGTGTAGCGAAAATCCCCATATGGGAAGTCGCCTACGTGCTGCTTCCACCGGCCATACACCATGGTCGGTATAATGCGCCGTTAAATCTCCTGCGCGCGTCAACAAGTCAATCAGAATCAAAGTGGCAATCGCAATGCGAAACACCGCTAGTGAACGCAAATCTATCGCGAATACTTCGCAGATTCTGGAATACCACAGCGATAATTTGCTTGCCAAGAATGTGTACAACTTTGTGAGTTTCAACCCACCTGTCCCAAAAATGAAATCCCGATTTGTTACGTGTACGAGCTTGCCTCGGTTGCTTGCTGAAGATTAATATTCTGCGACAACCGTTAAACTTGAACGCAAGATAAACCCGAAAAACTGTTGCTTCCGCAAGTTACGGTCGGCAGTCGGTTAGATAACTGACGCTGTAGGCTCTCAGCGTATATATTTCACGCTCCACGCAACCTTATCGGCTATCTAATCATTGTCTCCTTCCCCGAGTTCGTCTCGCTCTTTGTTTTCTTGCATCCTTTTGGTATTACGCAGCGCTTGGGAGATGCGCGAATCGTATCGATCGGAAATGCCCAGCAAACTTTCTAGCAATTTAGCTCCATCCAGATAATTTCCTATCCGTAATTCGCTCTCACCAGCGGCAATTAACCGTTCAGTTGCGTTCATATCTACCGATGCAAGTTGCCGGAACATCTCCTTGGTTTTATCCCATGCAGCCATCTTTTTATAGCAAATACCAAGGTTAAGATAGATGTCCGGAAGGTCTGCATCGCGAACCCCAAGAACGACGGCTTTTTCCAAACAAGCACCAGCACGCTTGTAATCTTCCGACATATAATACATTAAACCCAGATTATAAATCACATCATTCAGCAAAGCGCCGTCTCCAGCCATACTTGCGCGTACGTCTGGTCCCTCAAGCAGACCGCTTGCCGTCAACAGACGACGTGGATTGTATCCGAATGTTGGTGAAGTAACCCAACTTACTAATTCAGCCCGTGGATTTAGGGATGTCTTTGGCTTGACTTGGCGAATCTGGGTAGGTGTTTCACCTTCGTCATGCGGTAGCGACTCAAGTGCTGATACTGCTGATGTTTCGGTCCCAGTAACCACAACACCACTAAGCGTTCCAAGCCGTTGCTGAGCAAGCGTGCATTCCTCCGTCGCATTTGGAAACTCAGCAATTACACGCCGGTAGGTTACCACCGCATTTTCTGACGAATTAAGGGCTTCATAAATTCTTCCGACCTTCAAAAACACCGCAGGAATACGCGAATCAGCGGGATAACGGGCTTCATAATCCGAGTAAGTTTTGAGCGCAACCGCGTTCGATCCCAAATGGAAGTAGCAATCGGCAAGTTGTAATCGCGCTGTTTGAGTTCGCAGGTCCTGGGAGAAATCTAAGATAAATTGAAAGTATCTCTTTCGAGCAGTTTCGTAGTCTCCGTTTTCATAGTCGTGATTTGCAAGCATCCACAACGCATCACCCGCCTGTGAACTTGTCGGATAAGATTGGACGATTTTCTTAAAAATCTTGATTGCCTTTTCACCTTCACCGTGCTTTCCATCGTAAATCATCCCGATCTTGAGATGGGCGGTTCTAGCCTGTTCCGAACCGGGATTGGCTCGCATAATCTGCAGATAGTGGGCAATCGCACTTTGAGGGTCACTTTTGGGAAGCTGTCCATCAATCCGAGACGTGGGTGGTCGCAGAGAACAACTTATCGCCCATAAGAGAAACCAAAGGGCTCCGAGACTAAACATAGCATGTCGTAGGATACACAGCACCATGGCAAATATGAATTTCCTTCACGTCACGCGAGATCAATGGTTCACCAACCAACATTCCCAATCAAAATCGTCTATCTTTGGCGAACGGTATGAAAAACAAAAAAGGACAATATGTCGTATACATATTGTCCTTTTTTGCATATTGGAACCTTACAGCGTAAAATATAAACTGCAATTATTCTTTGCCTTTGGTTGTGAATGAAATTGTTGCATCCACTTTATTCCCGGCTCCGTCCTCGGTCGAAACTTTAATTTCATACGTTGTTTCGTTGCCGAGTTCTGCACCTTTTGCAGGAACAATTTTTACGGAGTTCGCACTCCATTCATCCAACCAATTGAGCGCATCTCCACCCTCGATTGAGATTGAGATATCGCCTGCTTTGACATCTTCGCTGAACGTAATTGAGATGCCATCCGTATTCAGCCCTGCCGGGTCGACATCTTTGTCATTATTACTCACCGAACTGCTATCAATGCTAGGTGCTGTCGTGTCTGCCTCGGCTTGTATGGTTAAGGCGGCACTCGCTCCTGCACCGGCGCTGCCATCTTTGTTTGTCCAGCCAATATTCAGAGTTGCACTCCCCGCGGGCAAATTAAGACCCGCAAGATTAAGGGTCCAAGTTTTCCCCGAACCCGTAGCAGCCGTACCGTTCACCGTCACACCGTCAACCGCTTCATCAAGCGTAATTGTGAGGGTCG
Source organism: Candidatus Poribacteria bacterium (assembly GCA_965198175.1). Classification (GTDB taxonomy): domain Bacteria; phylum Poribacteria; class WGA-4E; order WGA-4E; family PCPOR2b; genus JAPPKS01. The sequence continues at coordinate 1,765,566 of OZ240245.1, read as the reverse complement.
CATTCGGAGCAACTTCACTACCTGCTGCGGGGGAAGTACTAGCGGTCGTCGCCGAAGGCGGGGCTACATCTCCATCCTCACCTTCCTCCTCACCTCCCTCATCGCCACCACAACCGACCATAAAAACAACTAGCATTGCAGCCATTATAACAGCTAAGGTTCTCAACAGTTTTTGCATTTGTCTACTCCTTCATAGGAAATTTAAGGAACAATAAAATGACTGTGTCAAATTTTTGCAACCTGATACAGTTTTCAACATCAAATTCTTTGTATTCCCTAGCGGGAAGATAGTTAACAAGAATCTTTAGAACGCTGCCGGAAACGCCTTCGTCCTTAACAACCATTTCATATTGATACTCAATGGTTGTTTGAAATGAGATGAGAGCATTTCAACCTGACAAACGCTCTTTAGTCTTGCTTCTCCTGAAACGTGGGTTATAGTCTACCAAATTTTGCAATTTTTGTAAAGAAAAATCTTCACATAATTTGAAAAAATTTGGTCATCTAGCGGTTAATTTTTGGATTGGCGATTAAGGTTCTTTCACCATGCAGGTGGATAGCTGTTAGAATAGCTCCATCTGCTGATCCGTTACATACGCGTGTTGAGTTTTCAGGCATAAAGCATCAACACACTCACTCAATTGATTGGGACCAATCGGATAAGCTCCACGCCGAATCAAACGACGTGTGCCCCAACTCAGCTGATGGGATTGTCCCCAATCAAAAGCGAACACAAGGCGATTTTGTTGCCATGCAGATTCTGCTGCATGAATTGCACCACCGTGTTCACTTGATTCAATGACAATTGTTGCAATTGAAAGCCCACTAATAATCCGATTCCGCAAAATCAGATTTGTGGGTGTCGGCAATGTCGTAAAAGGGTGTTCGGAAAATAACGCGCCGTTCTTACAAATCTGGTTTGCGAGTTCGCCGTTTTCGGTTGGGTAGATCGAGAACAGACCGCACCCAAGAACACCAATAGTCACTGCGTTTGCTGAAAGTGCCCCTAAATGAGCGGATGTATCAATACCCTTAGCAAGTCCACTGACAATGATGAATCCTGCTTCAACGAGCAATGTTGAAATCTCAAGCGTTGTTAGAATGCCCGACTCAGTGGGAGTCGTCGTACCAACAATGGCTACAGCCTGTTGGCTCACTTGCGCGGGGTTACCCTTTTGGCAAAGGATAGCCGGTGCGTCCGGAATCCTCTTGAGTTTTTCAGGATATTTATCATCCGCCAAGCAAAGAACCTTAATACCACGATTTTGGAGCCATTTGATGTGGCAGCGAAATTCAGCAATCCGTATTCCTGCTTTCAAAATCCGTGCTGCCAACAAAGGATTAAAAAGTGGAAGCCGCGCAATTTCGGGGAGATCAGCTTCAAAGACGCTATCAATGGTCCCAAAGCGATCTAGTAACCGCTTGATTCGCATTGGACCAACGCCCTCGACTGATGCAAGCGCGAGCCAAAATTCTCTTCCGGACATATAATGATTTATTCCAGCCCCACCATACCCTAACTGCAAGTTAAGACATGTCAGACTGAAATTCAATACAAAACAAACAGCAGCTTTTGCCCTTCTCCTAGCGAGAATGGCGCAAGTATAGCACATTTCAGAAAATTTTGCAATAAAAATTTCGGTTGGAATTTCTTAACTATCACTAAATGTTCGAAAAATGTTCGAAAAAATTTACTCGATTCCCTCGACTGAAAGCAATCTGAAACTCGCATAAACGAATGCTAAAGTCAAGACTATTGCTTAAAGCATATGGGCTGCTAACTACTGGCCCGTTGTGGCAACCTCCGGTTTATCTCCCCATGCTTCTCCGCGGGGTACCCATAACCATTGTCCTTCATAAATTCGATCGCGGTCAAAATCGTAATCATCTTGATTGGCTTCAACCAGTCTTGACCAGAGATTGGCGTTGTCGTAAACCTCTGGGCGAGCAGCAACCACTGCAAGGGTTTCACCTTTACGAACACTGTATCGGCTGACCTTGTCTGGGGAAGTAATGGTGAAACTAAAAGTGTAAGGTTCAGCAAGAGCGTTGCCGGACATATCTGTGACACCGGACACAGTAACACTGTATTGCCGCCCGGCCCGCATTGGTGCATCCGAAGTAAATGTTATCAAATTTTCGGATCCGCCGATACTTCCCGAGACCGCACCGGATTCCTGACTCATTGAATCCGGGGTTGAATCAACTTGAACTGCTATAGACCCTGATTGACTATCAACGTTTTCGTCAAAGGCAATCGACACAGTACCTCTTACATTGAGAGAATCTTCATACTCAGATATTGTTTCGCCATCAGAGGGTTCTGTCGTAGTAACTCTTGGCGGAGTAGCATCCGTGTACATGAATTTCTGACCCAATGTCACAGGCTGATCGGGTTTACTGTTATTTATTACAACGACTTCAGCAGATTGCCCCGCTGCTCCCGCTGGCGTTACCGCCGTAATTTCAGTTTTGCTTGGAACATTCACATTTGTGCCCGCTTTCCCATCGAATGTCACAATCATACCCTTCTTCATGTCAAACTTGTCGCCTGAGATCCTGACCGTTGTCCCACCTGTCTCCGGCCCTTCCGTTGGGCTCATACTTTGAGGTTCAGGTGGAGGAGCGCAACCCGAGCAGCCGGATATCCATGCAGCCACAAATGTCAAAGCAACAACTGTTGTGATATTTCTGAATTTCCTCATGCGTTTTTCTCCTGAACAATTAAGGTTTAAAAATCACCCAATGCAAAGTCACCTAGTGATACAAGAGGCTAAATTCAATTGATAATATCCTCTAGTATACAGGCTAACACGAGCTTTGTCAACAGCAAAAAAGATTGACAATGAATAATTGTTGGTTGCTAGTGCGGACAATACACCTAAGTTCTACAGTCTGACAATATCTGCACCAACACCAGCTAGTTTCCTTTCGATGGATTCATATCCCCGATCGATGTGGTACACGCGGGCTACAACCGTCTCACCTTCCGCCACCATACCCGCGAGCACCAAAACTGCCCCGGCCCGGAGATCTGATGCCATAACAGGCGCTCCACTGAGTTTAGGGACGCCGCGAATTACGGCGTGGTTCCCCTCAATGTCAATATTGGCTCCCATGCGGTTGAGTTCACTGACATGCATGAATCGATCTGTATGAATAGTTTCCGTAACTGTGCTGATTCCATGAGTAACACTTAGAAGTCCTATTATCTGTGCTTGCATGTCGGTCGGAAAACCTGGAAACGCCTCAGTACGAACATCGACAGCGTTTAATTGGCGTGGCGTTGTCACACGAACTCCACCTTCTTCCCAATCCAGTTGAACGCCTGCTTCAAGTAGCTTGTCGGATACTGCACCAAGGTGTACAGGGAGGGCATTCTTCACAAAGACATCTCCCTTCGTGATTGCACCTGCCACCATGAATGTGCCTGTCTCAATGTCGTCTGAAATGACGGTATATTCAGTCCCGCGTAATTGCCTGACACCATGTATTTTCAGAACTGGCGTTCCAATGCCGTAAATCTCTGCTCCCAGCGCATTAAGGAACTTTGCGAGATCGACGATATGTGGTTCACGGGCCGCGTTGCGGATGATTGTTGTACCCTTCGCTAAGGTAGCAGCCATCATGACATTCGCTGTTGCACCAACGCTTGGCCCATATCTTCCTCTCAAATCCATTTGTGTGCCAATCAATCGATTCGCTTCTGTAGTGAGGTAACCACCTTCGATTTTTGTTCTAGCCCCTAAGTACTCTAGCCCTTTCAAGTGCAAATCAATGGGGCGCGGACCAATCGAGCAGCCTCCAGGGAAGGCGACTTTTGCCTTACCCAGTCGCGCGACGAGGGGCCCCAAAACATAGATAGATGCGCGCATCTTCCGAACTAAATCATAAGGCGCCTCATAAGCAATACGATCTATCGGTTTGATATAGAGTGTGGCATTCTTGTACTTCGTCGTCGCTCCTAGCGTTTCAAGGACACCGCATAACGTCTCAACGTCCCTGAGATTAGGAACATTGTGGATGACGCTTGCCCCATCTGCTAAAATTGCTGCAGCAATGGCAATGGGAAGCGTTGCGTTTTTTGAACCGCTAACGGATACCGTGCCTTCAAGTCGTTTGCCACCGTTGATGACGAATCTATCCATCGTACAGCCTCCTTGTGTAATCTAATCCGCCGGTGTCATATCGTATCAAGCATCCCTGAAGATAAATCGACAATTCCATGATACCAGCAAAATGACTTTCTAGTGTTAGGCATTAACGATGTCAACGCGCCCTTCGTTTCGCTGAAGGCTAAACCGGTTCTGAATACAACATGAACCATGTCAAGAACACCCATGTCGGTAATGTGCTTCATTACATGAATTCGCTGTGGAGGAACTGACTGACGAATGTTGATAGATGAGGAATCGTTGTTTCGTTTCCGACTTGGCGTCTAGAAGGGTCTGCCCATCCGATTGAGAGCCGCCGGGACTTCATTCTTAACAGGTTTAGTTGTTTTCAGATAAACCCACATCGCCTTAAGATCGGCATCGCTCATATTTGCATACGCGTCCTTGGGCATCGGTGGGAGGATGCTTCGATTACGTTTGTCACCTTGATGATGTCCGGTCCGCATTGCATTAATGAACATATTTTCTGTCCAGTCACCGAGCCCTGTTTCTTTATCAGGCGTCAGATTCGCGGCAAAGGTTGTTCCAAAGGGGAAAGAAAATGCAGCAAGTGTTGGTGCACTTACCATGAAAATATCCTGTTGTATCAAGCTAATATCGTACTTTGGGTATGATGCATTTGCGGGATGTCCTGCGAGATACATACTCATGTCAGGTTCGGCTCCTGCACGTGGTGTATGGCACTGACCACAAGCACCAACCGCATCCACTAGATATTTTCCGCGCTTGACCATGTCACTTTGGCTTTGTGCGTGATTAAAAATAAGTATCATCAGCGTAAATGCTGAAAAAATAGTTGTTCCGAAGAACCACTGTTTTTTGTTCATCCTCTCAATCCTTTTCTCGGAATATTCTGTGAGCCAACTAAAAAAACTTCGAACTTTGCTGTATTATACCACTGCGCGCAGACGTTTGCAATATTGGCTTGTTGACCCTCCTCACCAATTGAGTCTAATTGTTGTGATTCCCACAAAAATTCAAAAGCAGCTTGATCTCATGAGTGAAGTTTGTTAAACTGAATAGTAGTAAGAAGAGGGCAAGTACGCTTCGCCTTTACTACAGTACACCAACATGAAATGAGGCAAATTATGGACTGCATTTTTTGCGCAATAGCCGACGATATCGTACCGGCAACGAAGGTCTACGAAGAAGACCAGATTCTCGCTTTTATGGATATCAACCCGGCGAATCCGGGACATCTCCTTGTCATTCCGAAACAGCATTACCGAAATATTTTTGACATTGACGCAGAGATTGCTAGCAAGATTATGCAGGTAGGAACGCAGCTTGCCAGCGCCATCCAAACTGCCTTGAATCCGGATGGGCTGAATTTGTTGCAATCCAGCGAGTCAGCAGCATTCCAAACGGTTTTCCACTTTCACCTACACCTCATCCCGCGTTGGGAAGACGATTCGCTCGTTCTGCCATGGCGGCCCCAACAAGGCGATATGAATCAGATTGTGGAAGCAGCAGACAAAATTAGGCAGCACATGCAATGATCGGGACAAGTGCTTACCGTTCCTTGGCAAAGATGTCAATCAACCATGGTGTGCGACGTATTGAGAACCAATCGACATTTGTGCGCCCAAACTTCATGCCGCCTAAACTCAAGCGAAGATTGATTCTCCTTTACATGAATCCTTTTTCTAGTAATATGATGAAAATCGCTTGTCATTTCGGAAAAAATCTCCAAAGTGAAGCGTATGAAAAATGAGATGCGACATCTAACCAAAATTTCCAGGTAAAAAAAAGGCAGGAGGCTCAATTTGAACCTCCTGCCCGATATTTTTCATTAAAACGAACTTAGACGCTGAAAGACTCTCCGCAACCACATGTGGACTTCGCATTGGGGTTGGTAATTTTGAAACCCGATTCCATTAAGCCGTCTGCGTAGTCTAGCGTTGAACCAGCGAGGTAGAGCGTACTGCGTGGATCCAGAAATATTTTTACCCCGTGATGTTCAAAGACTTTGTCACCACTTCGTGGCTCGTCGAATCCAAGCTCGTACTGAAAACCGGAACACCCCCCACCAACAACCTTCATACGCAAGCCATATTCTTTCTCAGCGTCGTATTCTTCTTCCGTTTTTGCCTTTTCTAGCAATGAGCGCGTTTTTTTGGCGGCAGATTCCGTCACAGAGATCATACAAGTCATCCTCCTTTCTAAACTTCCGCATTTGCGCGCGAAACATAGTCATGAATTGCGACCTTCAACACTTCTTCGGTAAGAACAATATATCGAATTTTATCCGGTGGCAGCTTGCCCAGCACCGCTTCGACTTGCGAATCTGTAATTTTTAATGCTTCTTCGATTGAAAGCCCTTTGATGAGTTCTGTTAACACTGAATTCGCAGCAATCGCGGCAACACAACCAAATGTCCTGAATTTTGCGTCAACAATTTGATTTTGGGAGACTTTGATTGTGAGCTTCATCATGTCACCATTAGCGGGTGTACCTACGATGCCCACTCCATCAGCATCTTTAATCGTGCCGAGATTGCGCGGATTTTCATAATGATCAATAACCTGTTGCGTATACATAATATCTGAATGTTTTCAAGTTACAACTTGAAGGCACCAATAGCGTAAGTATAATTATATTCCACACTGTCGTAAATGTCAAATATCATTTTTCAGAATTCGATCGGAGATTTCAAATGTCGCAACCACTTTCCATTGTCTGAACAACTGCAACGGCTGCTGTGGCTATCAAGTTTTCGTCAATCGCCTTCAACAAATCCATTTACTTTGTTGAAAAATTATTGTATAATCAACATAAAATCACGCATACAAATTTCAGATTTTTATTATTTACAGGTGGATGACTTTAACGCACTCGAACGGCTGTTGCTCAAGAGATGGCGCAGCCCCGGTGGAGTTCAGGCTAAGCGTATAGGAAATTGATTTCAACATGTCCAATTCTCAAAAGAACGATAGAGAAAAAGTTGACCTTTCGATTGTCATTCCCGTTTTCAATGAAGAGGAGAATCTCCACGAGCTTTACGATCGACTAACAGATGCGCTTGTAAAACTTAAGAAATCGTATGAAATTATCTTCATCGACGATGGAAGTGCTGATTGCAGCTTTGAGATTTTGCGAGAGGTTGCACAGATGCACCCTAATATTCACGCCATCCGTTTTCGCCGAAACTTCGGGCAGACAGCCGCGATGAGTGCAGGTTTCGATTATGCGTGTGGAAAAGTGATTATCCCGATGGATGCCGATCTCCAGAACGATCCTTTTGACGTAGAACGGCTGCTTGAAAAACTGGATGAAGGCTACGACATCGTCAGTGGCTGGAGAGCGAGTCGAAAAGACGGATTTGTTCTGCGGCGCCTACCATCAATCCTCGCAAATCGCCTTATCGCATGGATGACGGGTGTTTATCTCCACGATTTTGGTTGTACCCTGAAAGCCTATCGGCGTGAGGTTCTCGAAAATATCAATCTTTACGGGGAGCTGCACCGCTTTATCCCCGCGTTTGCGAAACTGATCGGCGCTGAAATTGCGGAGGTCAAGGTGATACATCGTCCACGGGCGCGCGGGAAATCGAAGTATGGTATCTCTCGCACAATTCGGGTCATTTTGGATCTCATCACAGTTAAGTTTCTAATGAGTTATTCAACTCGCCCAATCCAAATTTTTGGTCTAGTTGGCTTAATTTTCTTCCTTTCGGGTATAGGCATTTGCGGCTATCTTTCAATCGGCAAGCTGTTTTTTCCCGCAGGGGTTCAATCAGGCTTTTTGTCATACCTTTACGCGGCAGCAGGCGAGCGTGGATTTAGCCTAATTGAACGTATGCCATTGCTGATTTTTGGTGTGCTTCTTCTGTTCACAGGCGTCCAGTTCATCACAATGGGACTTCTAGGAGAACTGATAATCAGGACCTATCACGAATCCCAGAAAAAGCCAATTTACGTCATCCGCGACATCATCTGAAGAGAAGGAATATGCCTCGTTGATGAATAACGGTTTAAGTTTTAGAATTTTCCTACTACTCGTTTTTAATGTGTTATTAACAGTTGGCGGTCAACTGCTACTCAAACGAGGAATGATCGCCGTGGGGCCGGTTCAGTCGTTAAAAGACACTATTCCTAAGCTGGTCCAAGCCTTTTTGAACCCATTCGTCATTGGCGGAATTTCAGTGTACGGATTTACAACGATGATTTGGCTTGTCATCTTATCGCGCGTTAGACTGAGTGTCGCCTACCCAATGATTAGCCTCGGCTATGTTTTATCAATTCTTCTGTCGTGGTTATTTCTTAAAGAATCCGTGTCCAAGACTCGAATCATCGGGGCGATTGTAATCTGTATCGGTGTTTATCTGGTTGCTCGCAGCGACTGATACAAGGGGAGGTCGAAGTAGTAAGGATGAATACCGCGAAGCGATCGTACCTCGCGATGTTGTTATCAATGATTCCAGGGCTGGGACAACTCTATCTGCGTAAACCGCTGAAAGGTGCAATCCTATTTCTGGGAGTTCTCTCTGCATGCGCGGTAATTTACATCAGCTCGCTTCCAGTAAATGATTGGCGTGACTTGATGCGCTTGGATGGGCTTGAAACATGGTGGGAAACTCGGCAAGCCGAGATAGAGACACAGGAAGATCCAGAAAAGTCCCAACTTGTTGCAACGGAGGCGAAAGAAAAACAGGAGCGCGATTACCATTTATACACATTTGACGACAATTTGCTGTTTTACATTGGATTGAAGTTCCAAAAGGATTTAGACAATAGAAATCTCTCAGAGAAATTGCGACAGACATTTAAGGATAACGGCATCCTACTCTCTAAGGAGGCTGTAATCTTGACAAAAAAGACCAACAGCCGATGGGTAATCACGCATGGCGATCGCGCATACGTTGTCAGGAAGGTAGATGGGCGATTAAACATTTATGCCGTCAAGAAGTTAATGTATCGCCCATCTTGGAAGTTCAAAATTAGTGGTTTTATTCAAGGAATTATCCTCTGGATCTATGCGATTTATGATGGTTGGAAAGGCCGGAGAGGATTCAATCGGCAGGTACTTAAGAAAAAGTTGAAGAAAGCAGAACAAAACACAGGAAAAGAAAGTGAACAAATCAATGATGGAGCAGCAAAGAGTTGAACAAGCAAACGAAGACTTTTATCGAGCAATGTGCCATTTGAGTAACGACATGATGGGCGGGGTTTGGCTGCATGTGGATTGGGTGCAGTGCATTCACCCGGGTTGGGAACCGCTCACCGGTTGGGTCAAAATCTGTAAGAGTTGGGGGGATATTTTCCGGAATACAAGCCAAATGGATATTCACCCGAGCGCAGTTTCCATCTATGTCGATCAACAATTCGCATGGATGACGTGCCTAGAAACAATTAGCACTCTTGCCGGTGGGCGGATGAGCATAGGCTTTGCTCAAGCAACGAACATTTTCAAACGTGAAGAGAGCGACTGGAAGATGGTGCATCATCATGCTTCCTCATTGCCGAGAGCAATGCCGCTTTCTGGCACGGCTGCCGTTCCCTCGGTAAATTAGACACCTTGTTCGAAGTTGAGATTCTGGACAGCGGTCGAAAGCAGATTACGGTCGTCAATAAATGATCGAGTCTGAGATAGACTGCCGGTCTATCCGGTCAACATACAACACTCGATTTGTCCGTGTAACATCCATAGAAAGGGAAAACATGCCGTTTATCGCTTCTGAGAAACTACCCAGAATGCAATTATTTCCCGGCGCGCTCAGTGGCATTGTCTCCGGCGAACATCTGCTGCTCTCTTTCCTTGAAATGGAGGAAGGGAGCGAAGTTCCGGCACACAGCCACCCACACGAGCAAGCCGGTATAGTATTATCGGGGAAGTTGCAGTTCAAGATTGGTTCAGAGGAATACCTCATGGAAATAGGGGATGCTTTCATTGTGCCCCCTGACGTGGTGCATTCGGGGATTGTAGTAGAAGGTCCAGCGCGCGTTCTGGATATCTTCTCTCCGCCCCGGGAAGACTACATCGACAGGTACAACAAGTATACGAGCACCTCAGCTCAAACCCTGTGGAAATAGACGGTTTTTGGCGTTACAAGAAGAGCATGAGCATCGTTGTGCGAGTATCGTGCAATTTTCCCCGCTCCTTGAATCGGGGCTAGAAATCTGATTAAACTACTACTAATTCACTATTCTAGGACAAACTCAAAGTTAAGGATGATGAATCCGATTGTCTCCCATTTATGAATCACATCACAGGTTTGAGTCTTCCGAAAATATGGGGAACTCAGGCGCGAAGTATTAGGAATATCGCATGAAAAGGTTATGGATTAGCTCCAGCCTCATATTGTTTACGTTTGCGTGTTCAGATAGAAACTTGCCGGAAGACGTTGCTGAAGATTTCATCTATAACTACTATCTGCGAGCGAACCAGAAAGCTGCCCTGCGTTTGAGCGCAGCGTTGGCTGAAGAGAAGTTGAAATCGGAAATCGAGCTATTGCGAGATGTTCGGCAACCGGGTGAAGCGCCGGAAGCCCAACCGAAAATCAAGTATAAAATGATCGGGAAAAAAATCTATGATGAAAGCGTTGTCCGGCTCAAGAACGGGACAGAAATCATCGGCGTAGTTGAAGGAAATGAAGATATCGTACCGACAACAGTCACAATTAAAACCCGTGATGGCGAGACAATGACAATATCTGGTGGAGAGGTGGACCGCGTCGTCGAACAAAAGCGAGTATTTTTCAGGTATCGACTGATAATCAAGGATGCTGAGAGCTCGATTCCGTCTCGCAATGCTGTGCTTTATACGGAATTAATCAATGGTCACTGGAAGGTTGTGAATTTTGACGAATACTAAAGGTTATTAGCCCTTTACGACACCGATTGGACGCAAGCGCGCGACACGCCGTGAGAGACCTGCCGCATCAACAACCTTGACAACCTCATCGACATCTTTGTAAGCTTCGGGAACTTCCTCGTGGAGTGTGCGCCGGCCTTTTGCCCGCACAAAAATTCCCTGTTTTTCAAGATACTGAGCAATTGCACGACCTTTTGTCAACTCCACCGCCTTACGACGGGATAGCATACGTCCTGCGCCGTGGCAGGTTGTCCCCCAAGTCTGTTCCATCGCCGATGGGCTGCCAACGAGGACGTAAGATGCGGTTCCCATGTCGCCGGGAATCAGGACAGGCTGCCCGATTTTCTGGTACTTCTCAGGAATTTCAGGATGACCGGCTGGAAACGCTCGCGTCGCACCTTTGCGATGTATGAACAGTTCACGTTCCACACCATCGACAAGATGTTTCTCAAATTTCCCAATGTTATGAGCAACATCGTAAACTAACTCCAGTCCTAGTTCATCTTCGCTAGCATCAAAGAAAGCCATGAATACCTGACGTACCCAGTGCATGATGCACTGACGATTATTCCAGGCATAGTTTGCGCCACAAGCCATTGCCGCGATATAGTCTTCTCCTTCTCTTGAGTTAATTGGCGCGGCTGCGAGTTGGCGGTCGGGGAGATTGATTCCATACCTTCGGGCAACCTCAATCCATGTCTTGACATGCTCGTCACACACCTGGTAGCCGAAACCACGTGAACCCGTGTGAATCATCACACAAATTTGACCTTCGGTTAACCCCATGACCTCTGCAGCTTCACGATAGAGAACTCGATCGACGACTTGAACTTCTAGGAAGTGATTCCCGGAACCGAGCGTGCCGAGTTGGTTTTTCCCACGCTCTAGTGCGCGTTTGCTAGGTGCGTCAGAGTCGGCGAATTCCAGAAATCCGTTTGCCTCTGTAAATTGGAGATCTTCGATATGTCCGTATTCGCGCTCAATCGCCCAGCGCGATCCTTTCGTAAGCATCTCCTTCTCTTCCTGAACTGAGAGCCGTATCCTACCACTCGATCCAACGCCACAAGGAATGTTGTCAAATAACTTCCCCACAAGACTTTTGGTTTTGCCTTCTACCTGTTTTATGTCGAGGTTAGTACGTACCAGACGCACACCGCAGTTTAGATCGTAGCCAATTCCGCCCGGAGAGACGACGCCATCCGCGTGCGGATCTGTCGCCGCAACGCCACCAATCACGAAGCCATAACCCCAGTGCAGATCTGGCATCGCAAGTGAATACTTGACGATTCCCGGCAAATGCGCCACGTTGGCAACCTGTTGTAACGCTTCGTCGCTCTTAGCTTGCTGGAGCAATTTCTCATTCGCATAGACTATCCCATCAACACGCATCCCCTGCATATAGCTTTTTGGAATGCGCCATCGATATTCGTCAATTTTTGCCAGTGGTATTTCCATGTTCTGTTATCGCCTCCTAGGCGTGTGGATTGCAATTCTATGCGCATCACAAGGGCATAGATGACGCTTCTCACGAAGTAATAGTAACTAATCATTCAATCGCCGTGATTTTTGGTGCTTCCACGGCGCATGTTGATGTGTGCTGATGTTCCAACTGATGCTGCAGATTTATTTGAAACTCAAGAACGTAATTCGGTATCACATCGGCTTAAGTTCAGGCAAATCGACCCAAGCGCGCGTTTTCCAGGATTCCATCCCTTTTTCAGCCAACTGCACGCCCTTTGCACCTTCCAAAAAATCCCAGGGAAATGGCTCATCTTTGACAACATACTTGAGGAAAAGTTCCCACTGCACCTTAAATGCATTGTCGTAACTTTCCTGATCCGTAACTTTAAGCCAACCTTCCCAAAAATCAATGGGTTGTTCGATATCGGGATTCCAAATGGAATACGGGGTTCCCCCAAGCGGTTGAATCCAGCAGTCTCGCAATCCGGTAATGGCAGAGCCTTTTGTTCCGTCAACTTGAAGGGTTAGCAAATCGTCACGTCGTACCCGTACCGCCCAAGATGAATTGAATTGAGCCACAATATCGCCTTCCAAATCAAAAGTTGCATATGCGGCGTCCTCAGCGGTACATTGATAAGGCTTTCCCGATTCATCCCAGCGAGTTTTAACATGTGTTGCGCCGAAACAGGAGACTGCTTTTACATTTCCAAAAAGGTTGTCGAGTAAATAACGCCAGTGACAGAGCATATCTAGGATAATCCCACCTCCGTTCTCGTTGCGATAGTTCCAAGATGGTCGCTGTGTGGGAATAGTGTCCCCTTCAAAAACCCAATATCCGAACTCTCCGCGAACCGACAGGATTCTGCCTAAAGTTCCCTTTTCAATTAGGCGTTCTAATTTTTCCATGCCGGGTAACCAGAGCTTGTCCTGAACAACACCGTTTTTGAGCTTCCCTTTCGCCGCGAGTTGATATAAATGATAAGCCTCCTGAGTAGTGGTAGCCGTTGGTTTTTCGCAATAGACATGTTTCCCGGCGGCAATCGCCTTTTGCACCGAATCGACCCGCATTGAAGTAGTCTGCGAATCAAAATAAACGGGGTAAGCCGAATCGGACAGTGCGTTCTCCAAATCTGTCGTCCACTTTTCTACGCCGGATAATTGAGATAGTTCCTCTAGTTTGGCAGGATTACGACCAACCAGTATCGGATCAGGCATAATGACTTCCGAATCGCCAATTTCCAGTCCGCCTTGCTTAATGATAGCTAAGATTGAGCGAAGCAGATGCTGATTGGTTCCCATCCGACCGGTTACCCCGTTCATGATTATGCCGACCGTGTGCACTTTGGTTTTATTCATCAGAGGAATCTGTTAAGTGTTTTCCTTGGGGTTATCTGTACATCCTGTGGCTTGCATGCTTTGGGTGAAAGCAGAATTTAGCAACCCCCGCCTCAGTTGGTTACAATTCTGACAGCACTTTAAGAAAATATGTAACATCAGAACTCCCATTGTAGACATGAGTCGAAATCCGCACGCGGCCAAATTCACCCCAGCACAACACTCTCTGCTCAGCCAGTTGATTCTGAATGCCTTCAGCATCCTCAATCCGAAAACAGGTATTGCCCGATCGCGCGGCACGGTGCTGAGGGGTGATAACCGTAAATCCCAGATGCTCCAGTCCAGCACTGACCTGTTCGGACAGAGAGCGGGCGTGATGCTCAATGCGTTCTATGCCAATCGATAGCAAAACCTCCAGTGCCCCGTCAAGATGCATCATCACTAGCATCGCAGGATTTCCCGGCTCTAAAAGATAGGGCATGGGTTTTTCCGCTGTCTCCGGTAGTCGCTCAGCTTGTTGTGCTGGCCATACCGCTAAGTTACGCCATCCAAAACAAGAAGCGTCAATCTGTTCCTCCGCCCGAGTGCTTAAATAGCATGGTGCGACCCCATGCGTAGCGAGCATCCACTTATAACTGCTACTAACCGTCAGATCTGTTAACTCCGCAGGTACGCTCAAGACTCCTGATGAGTGCGTTGCATCCACTGCAAAGAGCGCACCCTTCCACCGCACTCCATCCGAAAGCTGTTGAAGGTTCAAACATTGTCCTGTATAAAAACTCACATGACTTACTGCCAATACCCGCGTTCGGGCATCTACCGCCTCCAGCAAATCTTCCTCGTGTACAATCCAGTTGCGGTGAGGCACAAACCGAACCTCTACTCCCTGAGATTTGAGGCGTCTCCAAGCGTAGGCCACCGATGGAAACTCCAAGTTCGTTGTCACCACGTTATCGCCCGATTGCCAGTCGAGACCACGCGCCAACCAGTTCATCCCCTCCGCCGCTGATGGCATGAATGCAATCCGATCCGGCGAAACGTTCCAAAGTAGGGACATCCGTCCTCTGCATCGCTCGCCTCGCGCGTAAATCTCTACCCGTCCGTCAGAACCAGCACTTTTCAATCGCGCAAAGTCTGCGTACACCAATTCCTGAGCTTTCAGCCAAGGCGCCTCACCGCCCACGCACAGATGTGTGACACCTTCTAGCCCTACAAATTCATCTGGGGAAATTAGCGGCTTAATTTGCATCTCGTGAGTTCATACACCCCTTCCATCAATTCGTGAAAAAGAAAATGGAACTTTCTTCGACGCGCGACAGCAAAAAGCAGAACAACCAATACGAATTTCTGTTCTGTGTTGAGAAACAAAATCTCTTTTTTCCGGCAGGTAACGTTACAATGCTGTATCACTCATGTTTTGCACGCTCAATCTCGGCAAGGAATTGACGTGTTGCTAGAGCTGGATCCGGTTGTGCACACACGGCTGAAATGACAGCGACTCCATGCGCTCCTGCACGGATGACTTCATAAGCAGTATCAGCAGTGATACCGCCAATCGCAATGACAGGGCAATTGGCAATTTCGGACATCTTTCGAAGAGCCTCCAAACCTCTTGGAGATTCGGCGTCCGGTTTCGAAAATGTCCTGTAAATGGGCCCGAACCCAATGTAGTCAGCACCATCTGCGACGGCTTGCAGTAGCTGTTCTTGGGTGCGCGCAGAGGCACCGATGATGGTCTTCTGTGGGAAGATTCGACGTCCGATTGCAATTGGTAGATCGTCTTGTCCAAAGTGTACTCCTGCCGTGCAAGCGGATAGCGCGATATCCGCTCGATCGTTGACGATTAGGGGAATCCCGCACCGCCTACAAATGGATTGAAGTCCTTGCACTGTTTCAACCAACTGACGGGTCGTCCCAGTTTTCTGCCGAAACTGAATGGTATCGGCGCCGCCTTTGATTGCCATCTCTGCTAACTGGTAATGGGTGAACTGAGTTTGGGTGGTTGTATCGGTGATGACATGGAATACACCAATGCTTTTCATAGGTTTTTCCCTAGTCAACAATGCAGCCCTGCTAAGAAAATCTGAAGGTGTTCATGGCAGTGGGTGGTCGAAGAGATTTTTTTTGACGGGAGGTGAATGATGCGGTATAATTTAAAATCGTAATAGATTTGAGTTTCGATTCAACGTTTTATGGAGGTATCTCATGACAGCAGAACAAACAATAACCCTGAAACAAAATCTGGAATCGATGTTTGACAGCATTGCAAAAAAGCAGAATATCATCGAAGCACTTAACCAAATTGAGAAAATTCATCAAGAAATTGCAACAACGGCGCCGCCAATGCTGATTCACTATCTGAAACGTCGAAGCTATACCAAGGCTCTGGATTTCCTGAAGGAAGGCACTGTTGTAGAAGATACAAATCGTACCGAATGCGAAGACTAAAAGGTAACCGTTCACGCGTACCAAAACGGAGCAATCGGGTATAGAACATGTAATAATCCACCCTGTTGACTTGTAATCTTACACCAGGATTTGATTAGAAGTGTGCACGGCGATTATCCTGCCTTAGAGCAGCCATATCAATATCGTAAGCTCTGAATCCTTCAGCTTCGGCGCATTTACGGCAATTGCCCTTTCGATTGCTCTCCCGCTCCAACCGACCCGCACTTACAGTCTAGCCCGCGCGGTGATACCGATACCCTTTACCGGTAATTTGGAATAGGGCGTCTGCTGTCCAGAAATGAATCTCAGGATCTTCATCGTCCAAAACCGTTTCGAGTACAGGTATAGCGCTTCGATGCTTGGATGCGGAAAGTCCCTTGATGATGTCTAGCCTCAGATTTTTAGTCGTCTGACTAGCCGGAAGGGCTTGTATTTTCTCAATCAATGCGGATACAGCGGCGTCAGTCCCTATTTTTCCAAGCGCAATTGCAGCATCGCGACGAATCTCCTCATTATTAGTCTCAGTGTTGAATACTTCGATGAGATCTGGCACAGTCGATGGGTCTGCAAATTCACCCACACCTTGCGTCGCCCCGCGTCGCACATCTTTATCCGCTTCTGTTTCACCTTTCATTATTTTCACAATTTCATCTTGAAGTTCTTGAAGCTTGCCTTCACCAATGCCAAGCGCTGTGGACTGACGGACTTCTTTTCTCCGGTCAGTCAGCAGTTCTCTGAGCCTCAAGATGGCTTCTGGAGTTTTGGACCTTCCAAGTGCATTAGCGGCTGCAGTCTTAATAGGCCAACTTTCAGGTTTACTCCTCTCGATTCGCTCAATCATCTTGTGTGCAACGAACGCCGGCAGTTGAAACGATTTGGAAGCTTTGACGAATGCCTCAAACACCGGGTTGTGGGAAAATGTATCCGGTGTTATTGTCACTCCATATTCTGTGTCGTCAACGAGCCGTCTGCTTATTGATTCAGCAGCACGGCTATCGCCAATTGCCGCGAGCGCATCGGCGGCTTTTATACGGGTGTCTGATTCCATGCTTCGATCTTCGAGAATCGCTATCAATTCTATCACGGCTCCGCTACTCTTAAGTTTTCCTAGTGTCGTGATTGCGCTGCTGTAGGCAGTTCCAGTTTCTGCCCTGAAAATGCGAAGGATTACAGCTTCCGAGCTGTTGTCGCCAATCAATCCAAGCGCTGTTACACAAGCCGCCCGCACTGATGAATCTTCCAAAGGGGTTTGGAGAATTTCAACTAGTTTATTGACAGCGTTGGCGCCTTTGATAACGCCCAATGCTGTCGCAGCCTGCAATCGAACTTCAGCATGCTCGTCATCTAACGCAGCAAGGAGTGGGGCGGATGCATGCTCGTCAAGCAACATCCCCAATGACGTGGCAGCCGACGCTCGAATTGACTTAGACTCATACGTATCTTCAAGCACCTTGATTAAGTCTGCAACAGCTTTTCGATCTTTGAGCTTTCCAAGCGCAGCAACTGCCTCCTTGCGAATAAGGTAGCTCTCATGCGCCAACTCTTGGCGAATCGCAGCCGTAATGTCTTGATGCAGCACAGCCGTCATTATTACCTTGTCTGACTTTGCTCGGATTTCTCCGATTGTATGCACAGCTGCCCAGCGTATCCATTCTTCATCATCATCGACGGATTTCAGCGCGTCAAGCAGAAAATTGACTGTAGACTCATTGCCATCTTTGATGAGAGAAGCAATCACTTCATTCATAACGGATTGGACCTCGTGCTTTTCTTCGAAGGGACCCAGGCCCTTTTTCAACACATTGACCAACCCAGCGTCCGCTAACTCTTGCTTCAGTTCACGCAAAGTTATTGCTGCTTGTTTACGAGTTTTTTCAAACTTGTCCTTTTTGAGCGACGTTAACAGAGGCCCGACCACCTTCTCCCCTTTGATTTTGCTGAACGCAGCCGCAGCCTCCTGCCGCACAATTCCTTGCTCATCCTTCTTAAGCGCATCTATCAAAGGGGAGATAACGGACTCTCCATTGATTTCTCCCAAAGCTAGCGCAGCACTCCGACGCACAGCTGCACGCTCGTCGTCCTTCAGGGCATTGAACAGCGCATCCAATACCGCGTCACCTTGGGTGTAGATGTTTAGATTGTCCCCAACTTTCCGGAAATGGTACCGTTGCTGATTTTCCTTATCGGTTACAAACCAAATCTCACTTGCTCGGTCAACTGAAATAGTGGGGTTTTGAGAAAGTGCAATTTCATTATTTTTAAATGCTTGTCGTAAATTTTCTGGAATCTTGCCACTGTTCAGATCGGTGACATACATCGCTAATTCAGTGCTAGTAAACTGCAAGTTTCCTTTGATCTTACCAAGTGTGATGGCTGCCTCGCTTCTAACAGGTCCCGGAATCGGCTTTAACTCTCCCCACTTTTGGTAATCGGGTTGGGGATATTCAGGCGTCCATTGAATACCCAAGGCATCAACAGCAGCACCCAATTCCGCAAGGGTCTTGTGCTGCCTTTTCATGTGCCGTTGAAAATCCTTAACGTCTTCATAGCGTGTGGACAAAACCCATAAAAGCGCAGGCACCGTTTCTTGCGCTTTGATTTCTCCCAAGACCGTCACCGCTTCCTTCCGAATGATTTCGCTAGTTTCATCGCTAAACATCAACCGCATCATTGGCTGAACGGCTTCGATTGGCTTGAGTTGACTTAATGCGGAAAGTGCTGCCCTCCTTATCGTCTCGCGTCCACGTTTGTCAATCGCCATTGCGATGAGTTTGCGGATTGCTCGCTCATTCTTAATATTGATATGCCCGAGTGCAATGGCAGCGTTAGTCGCAGTTGTATCATCTAGATTAAGGGACTGAGTTAGTGCATCAACAGCGATGTTATTCCTGCCAGGGGTTTTCATTGTACCAAGGGACTTAGCCGCTGCCGCTTTGACTTCCTTTCTCGGATCGTTCTTTAGGGCTTGGCTGAGAGAGTTCAACGTTCGCAAATCCCCAATCTTGTCCATCACTTCAGCAGTCCGAATCCTGACAACATCTCTCGAAACTTTTAGGTTATCCGCTTCCTTTCTGACGGTATATGTTCTTTTTTTATGCTTAGCTTTATCAGTTATCAACCATTTGCTGCCTTCCTCCTCAATGAAAATGGAGGCATTTTGGGAAAGGGAGATGCCATGATTTTCCAACGCCCGTTGCAAATTATCTGAGATGTTTCCGTTGTTTAAATCGCTCTGGAACACAGCGCTGACACTAAACGACGGATAACGTAGCGCTTGAATCAGATGGGGAACAGCAACTTCCTTCATTGCGGTCAACGCACTGGCTGCATCTCCATGTAAATCATCATCTTCAAAAAGATTGACTAGCCGCCCAACAGCTTTCCTAGCTCTTAAGGCACCAAGCGTTTGAATCGCTGCGGCTTGGGTGCTGATCCGACGGTTTTTCAGCCGGTCTGTATCAATATAGACATTTGCAATGTACTGATACTCATTTCTGAAATTAGGGTCGTCGTCTTCCTCTGGAATTACGTTTTCAGCCCCTGAATCTAGTACCGCAATCAAAGGATTGATTGATGACGGCCCAATCTGAATCAGGGCGGTCATCGCGCTGTTTTTTACGTATTCATTGGCATCTGCGAGCAACCGGACTAAATCTGCTATGGGATCTTTGGCATTCAGTAGACCGAGCAACTTTGCGGCTAGCATGCGTACTTGTGCTACGTTAGTTTTTGTTGCGAGCTTCAGTGCGGGGATAATCATCTGCTGGTCTTTTAACCCTTCTAGAGCCACAATTGCCTCGTACAGCACATCGGGAGATTCGTCTTTTTTCTTCAGAACGAATTCTAGTTCCCGAATGAGCCTCGGATCTTTCAGGTTTCCTAAATGCTTTATCGCCTGTTTTCTTATTGCGGCATCGGGGTTTTGAATTTCATCAACCAACAGATTGTAAACCAATCCTTTATTACTAAGTTGCTGGATTAGTGTGAATGAGGCTTGACGATGCTTTGGATGAAAGCAATTTTCTGCCTCCAGTAACATCGTAATGACAACGGAATTTGCTTGACTAGCTAAAGCTGAAAGGAGCTTCGGGTTTTGCTCAACAGCTTCGGCGAGTGAGTTAGCAAGGGCTCCAACAATCGAATTTCGAGATCGAATAAGCCATTCGAGTTGATCCAACTCATCCGAATCTGGATCTTCGAGTGACTCCGATACGTAAATCTCATTCTTCAGGGGTTGTAAATGACCGAGAATTTTTTCTATCGCGCTGTGCCAGTCAATCGCTTCCGTTTTCCAGCCTGCGCTTGAGGCTGCGCGTAACTGAAGCAATTCTTGTAGTGATAAGGCTTCGAGGTGATCGGGTTTGCTCGAAAGCGCGGCTTGTATCGCAGTTTGAGCAACGGTATAATTTGCATCATCCATCGCCTTTCGCGCCTCAAGCAAGTCTTCATCTTCTTTCTCACCACATCCAGCGAGTAAACCGATAACCAATACGAACCTGATGGACAGGAGAAACCTGCGTTTCATTTGCAAACTCCTTTCGATTCTATCTAGAAATTAAGGCGTGATGTGTAATGTGTGGGGAAATTATTGCCATTTTACTTCTCTAATGAGTGTCATACGATAACCTAATGCATAAACTATTTTACATATTGAGGCTATCAATGAATTTTAAGCTCTTCAAATCACGCTCAATATAATACGAGATGAAGGTTGAAAGCACAAATTTGAGCTCCCGATGATTGAGATTTGATGCGCGAAAGCGCCCTAAACGCGATAGACTAGATTTTTGCAGTTGCTGCATTAACTGACAACTTCCTCGTGAAATCGATAGCGCACTTGCATCACGATCTCTACATCTCACACAGAGTAATCCACCAAAGCGGGAACTAAAATGCAACGCTGCATCCTGAATAACGTGGGTACAAGCCACACAGTGAGAAAGCTGCGGTGCATATCCTGCTAAACCTAGCAATTGTAACTCGAAAGCACGAGCAAATAACGCAATATCATCAACCTGCGTCAACGTTTCAAACCCGTGTTGTAGCAGATGAAATATCCGTTGGTTTACCGAATGATCCGACTCAATTGCGCCAATCAGCTCCGCTAGATAACAGCCGTAAGTTGTCCGATCGAAATCCGCTTTGATTCCTTCAAAGGAACTAATCAAATCAAAATCATTGACAATCTGGAGATCTTTATTCGGACGTTCAAAAAATACTAGCGTTCCGTAATTCAGGAGTTCAAGTCCCCCCGCGAGACGACTCTTCGGACGCCTGACACCTCGGGCGACAGCCTTAATCTTGCCAAAATCAGCTGTATAAAATGTGATGATTTTGTCAGATTCACGGAGAGGGAAAAATCGAATGACAATCGCAGGTGTTTTTTGGACTGGCATTTTACGATAACAAAATGGGACAATAGGCCGATTGATTGATCGAGCCATTGTCCCATGACATTGTGGATCGGGGCGAGAGGATTTGAACCTCCGACCTCCTACTCCCGAAGCAGGCGCGCTAGCCGGACTGCGCTACGCCCCGATTGGGTTAAAAACCAATGCATCGCGCTCCTGATTGTATCATAATCACTAAGAGCCTGTCAAGCTTCCTTTGTTATGCCTTCCATGTGCGTTGACAAATAAAAAAGAAGAACCTACTGTCCGATAATTTCAGTCCGGTTAGATTCGCCTTTCGTCATATTAAGGGTCTGAATTTGAATCCGGTGAACCCGCCGTTCATCCGCTTCCAATACGGTAAACTCCATGCCCTGATAAGAAAATCGATCTCCTTGTTCAGGAACTTTCCCGAAGTAATCGACTACAAATCCGCCGACAGTGTCTACGTTTTCCGATTGTATCTGTGTGCCGAGTTGTTCATTCAGATTGTCTATGCTCATGCGCGCGTCAACCGAATACACATTTTCGCCCAACGGAAGGCATTCTTCCTGCTCGTCGGAATCGTATTCATCTTGAATTTCACCGACAATCTCCTCAATAATATCTTCCAAGGTAACAACTCCGGCGGTACCACCATATTCATCGACAACGATTGCCATATGCTGCTTATTAGCACGCAAATCGCGAAAGAGATTCGAGATTTTTTTGCTTTCGGGTGTGAAAAACGGAGGCCTATCCGTGACGAGCGCCCTTAAATCTATCGCCTTGCCTTCAGCCCAATAATCCAACATATCCTTCACGTTAAGGATACCGATGATATAATCGATTGTTTCTTCGTAAACAGGAATTCGGGAATGTCTTGACCCAATGGCTGTCCGGAGAACTTCTTCCTCAGATGTGGAAACCTCTAGGCATACCATATCTGTTCGGGGGATGATAATCTCGCGTGCAACGATGTCAGGCAGATCTAGTATACGCGAAATCATTTCTCGTTCTTCCGCTTCTAAAATCTCCTGGCTATCTCCAACATTGACTACTGTTTCTAGCTCCTCTGGTGAAACGATACTATCTTGTTCAGTTTGAACCTTTCCACCCAGAATGCGCACACCGAAGTATCCAAGCAAGGTTAACGGTTTGATTACAAAATATAGAATCCAATAGGTAATTCGCAGAAAGCGTAAGGCATGAATTGTTGAATTCTCGGAACTTCCTCGGACATAGTTTTTCGGGATAAACTCGGTGATGACTACAATGGCGACTGCGGCAAGAATCGCCCCAATAACACTCCTGATTCCCGGAGGCCCAACACTGACCATGGACATGAATATCACAACAATAGCGACGATTAATCCGCTTTTGGCGATGATAATCGTCGCTGAATATCTCCGTGAATCCCGAAGGAGAGAAGCCAAAATCTCATACCGCTTGCCACCCGCTTCTGCTATATTCAGAATATCATTCCTGGTCAGTCGGCTAAGTAGTGTTTCTGCGGCTGAAAAAAATGCTGCTAAGATAAACAGAGCAAACAAACCAACCAGTTTAAGGATACTGTCTATGTCATCCAAGTGTGAAATCACACTCCTAAAGTTGAGCCTTCAAAATTATGCAAGGTGAAAAACTGCGCTCCCAGAACAAAGTTGCGTAGTGATTATGACTAAATCAGTCGGAGAATCGCTTCTTGTTTCTCGAACATAATCTCAGCTTCTTGTGGAGTTTGATGGTCGTAGCCGAGGAGATGAAGCATGCCATGTACAGTAAGCCAGGCGAGTTCAACTTCGAGGGAATGGTGTTGGGCAGCGGCTTGGCGTTGAGCGGTCTGAACAGATATTACCAAATCACCGAGCAGTTGCGGATGCAAATCGCCATCAATGCCCTCATGCATCGCAAAGGCTAACACATCAGTTGGCGCGGTAATATGACGATATTGCCGATTAAGGGCTTCAATCTCAAGGTCATCCGTTACCAATATACTCACTTCGCAATCTTCCAAACCGTGCGTTCTTAACGATGCCAACGCCGCCTTATAGATAGTTGTTTCATCCAAATCGGGGTTCTGACTGTTATTGCTGGTGAGAATCATCGGTGCGACTGTTCAAGTTTGACGTTCATTTTCCTCAGAGTGGTTGGGGTTTTGGGATGGACCAACTTCACGACTTTCGTAAGCCTCAACAATCCGTTGGACTAGCTCATGTCGAACGACATCTTCGCTTGAAAAGTGGATACACGCAATTCCCTCAATGGTGGAGAGCACTGCTTGAGCGTCAGCAAGCCCCGACATCTTGCCGAAAGGTAAGTCCGTTTGGGTGATGTCTCCAGTGACAACCGCCTTGGAATCATAACCGAGCCGAGTGAGAAACATCTTCATCTGCTCAACGGTTGCATTTTGCGCTTCGTCAAGAACAACGAAAGAGTTATTGAGAGTACGTCCTCGCATAAAAGCGAGCGGGGCAACTTCAATTATATTACGCTCAAGATAACGCTCAAGGGATTCAGGGGGAATCATATCGTAAAGCGCATCGTACAAAGGTCGCAAATAAGGGTCAATCTTCGCAGCAATGTCCCCAGGCAAAAAACCGAGCTTCTCACCCGCTTCAACAGCAGGGCGGGTTAAAAGAATTCGACTAATCTGTCCACCTTTTAAGGCTGAAACAGCCATTGCCATTGCAAGGTAGGTTTTTCCCGTTCCTGCTGGGCCAATCCCAATGACAAGATCGTGGTTCTTAATCGCTTCCACATAACGTCTCTGTCCAGGGGTCTTCGGGCGCACAATTCCACGTTTGGAATATACGGGAATCGCTGCTTCTGCTGTTTGTTCCGACTGAACAAGTATCTCGCTTTTCGAAGCCCGTACCGCGTGTTTGACATCGCTCGCGTCGATTTGTTGACCGCTTCGAACAAGATTGAGTAGCGATTCAAACGTCTTCCCAACACGGTGAACATCCTTGGAATCATCGCCGACAATTTTCAAGCCGTCGCTTTTCAGAATAACTGTGGCGTTGAAGCTATCTTCGACAATTTTCAGAAAAACATCCGCTTGACCGAAGAGCACTTGTGCTTCAGCATGGTCCTGTATCGGGACGCTCAAGGACTCTCGATTCTGCAATACGATATCACTCTCCCTTTTTCATCTGCATTATTGTATATGAAGCTGGGAAAAAATGCAAGCCGAAAGGTTTTGGCTTGCGACATTAACGATTAAATACTTCTGCCGAATCTTACCATGAGTCCTTTTACATTAAGTATCTGGGATGCCCAAAGCCATCGTTAGCAATATGGCTGCGTGCGGGAATCTCTGCCTTATCCGGAATAATGAGATCTATTGCGGAAATGTTTTCGATAATTGTGCCATCGCCGACGCGGACGCTTCGTCCTATGCGAATCATGCCCGGTTTGACAGATGCGTTTCTGACGGTACCAATTACCACCGAGGAACCGATATCACAGCCAGCCTCGATTTCCACAAAACCATGAAGTTCCGCGTTAGGTCCGACGGTAGAGTGATCTCCAATCTTTACAGGACCCAATAAACTTGCGTCCGTACCAATCCGTACAAAATCGCCGATGATGGGATGACGTTGCTTCACTCTGACACTCATGCCCCCGAGCGTGCAGGGATAGATAACGCAGCCCGACCCAATGATTCCAGTTTGCCCGGTGGTGATGCCACGGTGAGGGTGATCGAGAAAGTTGGCGTCGTCGATTTGGGTTTCGGGGTGTAGGTCTGCCTGATAGTAGCGTCCTCCGAGTTCAGACATTGCACGAGGCAAGAATGGTACGGGGGTTCGATAGAGATCGGGATTGCCTTCGACGGAGCCCGATTTTGTCAAAGCGTGGGCGACATCGTGGTATAAGAGCAACCGCCAACCGGGGTAGGTACTCATAACCAGTTGCATCTGATAGTCAAAAGCATATGCCAAATCAAGACGATTCAGGGCATTTTGATAGGGTTGAAAGTCCCTTGCAGCGATAGCCTTGTCTATTTGTGCGCCGATGTTAAGTTCAGAGAGTTTTTCGCGGGAAACACCGCCATGAAGGAGGTAGGCATCCCACACGGCTGGGTCTTTAAAGGAAGCGAAGCGATTCCATTGCGCGCGCATTTTAAAATGGGGAAGTTCCCAGAGCAGCGCAAAGGTAATGTCTAGTGCCCGGTCTTCCAAAGTGTCTTCGTCGCCAGCAGCCAAAAAGGATTGGGTAATCATCGCGTAGAGCTGGTCTGCAACTTCCTCAATTGCTTCTGGCAACTCACGCTCTTGGTGCAACGGATGCGGGGCGTTGTGCGAACCGGGCGCCACACATTCTAACAGATTGCCTAGTACGATTTCGAGAATTTCCCGATTGACAAACCCACGTCCGGAGCGCAGAGACAGGACCTCCTCACTGATTCTGTCAATGCGCAATACTTTCAGTTCATCCGACGAGTACATTGGACGAAGTTGATCCAGAACCTGGTTCAGCCGCGGACGTTTCCGGGTTTCATAAGATGAATCAAAGAGAGTCGATTCAACCATGTTGCACAATACCTCAAGAATACGTATAACATTTAGATTTGAGCTTTGTCTTACACAAACTTCGGGGTTATATCCGGCAGTGCTAGACCGTATTTAACCGCAAGTTCGTAAAACTTCATCATACCTGCAATTTCCAGCTCACCGAGGTCATAATATATATGATTAGTTAGATAATCCTGACACATATCATCCGGAAACCCGAGTTTTTGAGCTTCCGCATGTGCAATTTCTGGAATCTGATTGATGCCAATTTGCTTAGCACGTTGTAGGATGTGAGTCACATTCCGGAGCTCGACATTTTCTCTTGCCACCCAGCATGCATAGACGAATGGCAAGCCCACGAACTCCTGCCACTCTGCACCGAGATCTAAGGCAGAATCTGCTGGATACCGGCATCTCATCGCAGCATCGCCAATTAGTAAGACCGCGTCCGCATCAACTGAACGTGGGTCGGTAGAAGGTGGACATGAAATAATCTCAGGGTAGAGATGGTACTTCTCAGCGAGCCAAATCTGCACAAGGGCGCAAGAACTTCGTGAGCTCGTGTCAAATGCGATGCGGCGGATGGTGGCAATCGGTACATGGGTGAAAAATTGGATGCTACGGACAGGGCCCCGAGAGGAAATTGACATGTTGGGAACAATCCGATAGCCGGGGCTCCGGAAATACTCGATGATTGGAATCAACGCCACATCAAGGTTGCCAGCTTTCAAGTCGTCAGCCAAACGGCTGGGATAATCGAGGAAAAGATCGATCTCTTCATTGGTCAGATTTTGGGAATTGTTTAAGAGTGGATAGATTAGAGGTTTTGTGTTCAGGTATGAAACCGCACCGACCCTTACGCGGCCTTTCTGTACCATCGATGCCCCTCTCGAATGATTTCGTTATAGAGCGTGTCACGTTCAATGGGAATCTTTCCCACCTCTCTGATTAAGCGGGCAATCTCCGCCACTGTGATAGATTCGGGTGTCGTCGCGCCAGCCATGTGAGTAATCTTCTCCTCCGTCACTGTCCCGTCGATATCGTCTGCGCCATAGCTCAATGAGACCTGCGCAACCTTCAGCCCAATCATAATCCAGTAGGCTTTGATATGAGGGAAGTTGTCTAGCATCAAGCGGGATACTGCAATATTCTGTAGATCTGTTAAGCCCGACGTGCTCGGTAGGTACGCCATGCGTGTGTTCGCTGGGTGAAACGCAAGCGGAATGAACGTAACAAAACCGCCCGACCTGTCCTGTCGTCTGCGCAAACGAATCAGGTGGTCTACCCGATCTTCGACCGTTTCGAGGTGCCCGTAGAGCATCGTTGCGTTTGTTGGAATACCGAGCCGGTGTGCGATGTCATGCACCTCAAGCCACCCTTCTGCACTCAGTTTGCCGGGACAAATTTTTTCCCGCGTTTCCTCCGCGAAGATTTCCGCACCACCGCCAGGAAGCGAATCTAGCCCCGCCTCACGCAACGCAATCAAGACCTCCTCAATCGACATCTTGAATATCCGAGAAAAGTGGTGAATCTCCACAGCCGTGAAAAACTTTAGATGGACCTGCGGCATCCGTTTTTTGAGTCCACGCAGCATGTCGAGGTAGTATTCAAACGGCAACTTCGGATGCAATCCGCCGACGCTGTGAATTTCCGTGCAACCGTGGTCGATCGAATACGTCGCCTTGTCAAGAAATTCATCTACGCTCATCTCCCACGCCCCTTCCGTCTTTATGTTCTTACGCGCAAACGCACAGAAGTGACAGCGTGCATGCAAAATACACACATTCGAGTAGTCGATATGCTGGTTAAGATTGTAGTAGGCGAAATTCCCGTTCTGGCGCTCTCGCACGATGTTGGCGAGATACCCGACGCCTGTGATATCGGGACTTTCATAGAGCGTGACACCGTCGTCAAATGAGAGACGCTCCTTCACTTGCACTTTGTCGTGGATGGAGTGAAGGTTTGAGTCTGTTATCGGTAGATTTCTTTCCATTGTCGCTCCTGTTTCGGATTTGAATCAATTTCTGAATTTTTCAAAGTACTGATCAATCTCAGGCCGTAATTCAATGCCGATTTTTTCAAAACAGTCTAACAAATCTTGATACGCACCATCGCCACCTAAGAAATCCCAAAATTCGTTGGCAACTTCTAGTTCTTGTCCCAAATCCAACATCCCCTTTGCTGTCCAGCGTTTATAAGATTCCGGTTCATACGGATTGTAAGGAATTGCAATGATAGTGTGAATATCAAGGTCTGGATTCTTTGCTAAAGCGATTGCGCACCATTCTAACAGTGTTCTCTTAAACTTCTCAAAGTCGCCCTTGTTTGGCTTGACTGTTTTCAGATCGAAAAATAATAATGAACCTTCATCGTTTTCAACAAACAGATCAGCCTTCACAGTTCGCAATCTATTCATCTGACCTTTTTGACACACAGTCCTAATCCTCTGAATTTCTTCGCGTTTATCAGGATCTGTTTCTCCAGTTGTTAGTTTATTCATAATGCCCTGAATTTCGTTTTGGGCTACTTCACTAATTTCGTTGCCAACAACATATTGTGATTGTGCGTTTACGAAACGGGTCTTGGCTAGTGTCTCTGCCACTGGTTCAAAAATAGATGTGCCAAATGTTGTATTCAACGAC
This sequence comes from Candidatus Poribacteria bacterium, assembly GCA_965198175.1. Lineage (GTDB taxonomy): Bacteria > Poribacteria > WGA-4E > WGA-4E > PCPOR2b > JAPPKS01. The sequence goes on along the minus strand of OZ240245.1, from coordinate 1,736,809 downwards.
TGAATAAATGAGTAAAGAGCCATCCTGTCTTTCCCTAACAGGCGGTAGTGAAAGGGCATGTTTTTAGACTCTCGTTTGTAATTTTGAAATTTTTTCCTTAAACTTCTTTTGATTGTTGCTTCGACTGATGCTATTTGTTCTTCGGATAACGGCATATTTATCACAATCTGTACGCTATTTTGACTTCAGATGGAAAATACTTTCGGAGTATGCGCCTTTGTCCTTTTCCGTTCGGTTGAGAACAGGTCGTTTATATTGATTGACAATTCGCATTCCCGAACGCTCCGCAATCGTTGAATACATGTTGAACTTGTCATTTGCCACCAGAAAAACATCATAATCCTTTGCCAAAAAATTCGTGCAATTCCTCAACACTTCTGAAATACCTCTGATATACCGATCTCTGGCTTCTTTTGCCTTGCCCCTGAAGAGCGGTCCAATTTCTAGTTCATCATTTCGATCAAATTCAAATAAATCATAGGCGTAGGCGTGTTGTTCGTGATAGTTGATTAGTCCAACATATGGTGGGCTAGAGAAAACCCCTTTAATCTTCTGCTCCTTCACCAGTTGAGCAATATCTGGGTTAACTGCTTCTAATGCCTCGATAATATCAATTGTCCGGGAATCACCAGTCAGACAGGTTTGAAACGTGCTTGTCCTTAATTTATCGAATTGAACGAGACGCTGTATTGTATCTTGACTGTATCGTTCCCACCAACTCAATATGGAAAACAACGGTTTGCACATTTTCCCATGCTTGGAACAATAATAGACTGCCGTTACAGGTTCTTTTAAGGTTGCCAAATCTGCATGTGTTGTTGCCCGACAAGAGCGGATCGTTCGACTCAAAATAATCTCGATTACCCGCTGTGTTTCACGATTTTGGATGTGTTTGACGCGCTCAAAGACAAAATCAATTTCTTCTCTAACAGGTGATAAATACCACATATCGAGGAAATTCTCTGATTTTCTTTGCCACAACTTAATCCCATATTGGTTAATTAGTTGAAAATACCTGAGCGAAAATTCCTCCTCCCTTTCTTTTCCGTATTTCTCTTGATCGGTCAGTCCTTGCCTGACTTTGTATTTGAAATCAGGTGACGGAAAATATTCGTAATTAAACTCGTTGAGTTCTTCAGCAAGCTGTGCTTCAAATTGAGCAACATTGGATTGGCTGATAAACCGTTTCAGAGCGTTTGTGATGTTGCGAACTTCTTCCTGCACATCAAGGAGACTATGTTTTTCTATTTTGATGTTGCTAATTAGCGCATTAAATGCGGAAATATCAATGCCGATAGCGTGCATTCCAAGCTCGCTAGCTTGTACCAGTGTTGTGCCGCTACCACAAAACGGATCGAGGATTATATCACCTTGCGTGAAACACACATCTTTTTTGAAATCATCTGTATGATTGTCTAAGAAGTATTCAACCAGTTGGGGAATGAACTTGCCTTTATATGGGTGGAGTCTATGGACATGTTTCGTCGTATCAGCTTCTTTCAGATAATCAAATGACAAACCCCAATTGATGTCTTCGCCTAATTGTGCTTTCCAGTTGATTTCTCGCTTGCCGATATATGAGCGATAATATTCGATTAAATCCTGTTTAGAGACCGTTGTGGTTCCATTGTTGTCATATTTCCGAATCCTTCCATATTGGATAAGATAAGAGATATTGGAAGTTGTTACATTTTTTTTAATATAGTCCGTTGCCCACTCACTGGCTTGAGGTATTGTCATTGAATCTTTATTTTCCATTCAAGTAAACTCCTCTGTTTCTCCGTGTCGAATATGACTTCCACATTAAAATACCTACACGGGGAAAAGTGCCACCTTTCATTGTTCAGGATTGCAGCGAGTAATTGGAAGTCGAACCATCACTAGACGCTCCAGAATCGCAGGACAAACTCTGATAGACACGAATAGCATGAATTCGCCGCTTGTCTATGCAGCATGCTTAACTCCCAATACACAATATTAGCTGAAATGAACAACTCGCTGGTAGGCTGCGGGACACTTGCTGGAGAGTCGATCCTGTCAGACCAGAGGGTGCAGAAGATGTATAGAGGGAGCCTCCCTTGGTACCGGACGACCAAACCACATAGCTGGAATGGAGCACGGTGCCTCGAGTTTCACGATGGTGAATGTTATTTGGTAGACAGCTTCGCGAATGGATTCACTTTCTAACCTGAGACCATCGGTCGTGTCATTTTCGCTCGCATACCAGCCGTAGGTAAGTCACCTTTTCCTTTTCTCCGCGGGAATTCTCGGAACTGATCTGGATTCCGATGTCGGAAGGCGTCAAGATTGTTACAAATACATTACAAAGCAGACGAATCCCGTTAGGTTCCCCCTTGGTAGTGCTGTCCAAAACCAATGACGTGGCCATCTGAATCGCGAACGCCAAACTCTTTCATGTCGTACTCTGGCCGAATGCATGGTTCATAGTCAACGATGGCTCCCTTTTCTTTGTAGTCCGTGAATAGCGCGTCGGCATCGTTAATCCAAACGTATGCGTCCCAATAACCACCCTGGCTACGGTTGGTTGTTATCTCGGTACCTTGCTTAACTTCTTTGAGCATGATGATAAACCTGTCCCGGGACGGCATTGCGAACGAAGGTGGTTCACCCCAAAGCGGCGGCATATCGAAACCGAGCACGTTGTGATAATAGTCCAGCGATGCTTTTAGACTTCGTACCATGAAGTACGGAGCCGTTGCTCTGAATTGACACTCTTCCTTGTTAGATTCCATCGCCTACCCTCCCATTAGATGCGCTTAACACGCTAAACTGACATCGAATTCATTTAAGTTTTTATCTAAGCGAATCGCTCTAACTTGCCTATTCTTGAGACTCCACTCCATTCCCTAAGATGAGATATCAGTATTATAGCCCAGAGTATGTTGTCGTGCAAGCGAATATTTCGTCTTGCTCTTGGCTTTTCTTTTTGATACACTTTCGGCGATCCTGTCAATTCTGCGAGGTGATTTACAATCGATACTGCTCCGTCCGGCGTCATCACACTGACAACCGATTTTGGAAAGAGCGATTCCTACGTCGGCGCCATGACAGGCGTGATTCTGAATATCAATCCACAAATTCAAATCGTTGACATTACGCATGCGATTCCGCCCCAAGACATTCATGGTGCTGCATTCATCATCCATTCAGCGTACCGTTATTTCCCAACCGGAAGTATCCATGTGGTCGTCGTGGATCCAGGTGTTGGTAGTATGCGACGGGCTATCGTCTGCCAAACAGAAACGGCATACTTCGTCTGCCCAGACAACGGTGTTTTGAGCCACGTTCTTGATGACAATATGCTGTATCGCGCGGTCGTTGTGGAAAATACCGTCTATTGCCTACCTGAGATTAGCAATACCTTTCATGGCAGAGATATTTTCGCGCCCGTTGCCGCGCACCTATCACGCGGGATTCCCCTAAGTGACTTCGGGCGTGCGGTTAACGACCTCGTGCGACTGTCTAGCTCTATGGCTCAAGTGACAAAGACCTCAATTATCGCGCGCGTCATCTGGATTGATCGTTTCGGCAACCTAGTCACCAACATTTCCCGTGAAATCCTCGAATCAATAATCGTCCATGAGAATTTCGTCATCCAGGCAGGAAATGTCGAGATTAATCGGCTCAATCGCACTTACGCTGAGTCTAAAGCTGGAGAGTGTTTAGCGATTATCGGCAGTTCCGGGCGGCTCGAGATTTCGGTCAACCAAGGAAACGCTGCAAACTTGCTCGAATTGAAGCGTGACGATGCAATCATGGTTCGTAAGACGTAGAGAATTTGACAATGAGCCATCTCAAAGAGTTCGTAGACCAAAACTTGCTCAAGCCGATTTCCAAATAGGCTCACTGCCCTTCTTTCACCCTGTAGTCGTTGTGGCAGCTTTTGCGGTGGATTCAAGTAATGCTCACCGATTTTCTTTAGCAGCGCCCGCTTGGGGAACGATGGTGCTGCGTTAAGGGTAGCGATTTTTGTTGACGGGATAGGTGATTTTTGCTACCCTATTCTAAAATGGATTGGGTCTCAATAATTCATGCGTCCCGATCCTTGGGAGGCGTATGATAGATGAGTTCTGTTAGGAAAGTCGCCATCGTCACTGGAGCCGGGACCGGCATTGGTAAGCGAACGGTGTTAGCTCTTTTGCAGGAAGGATATTGCGTTACGCTGGCTGGGCGTCGTGTAGAGACATTAGAGATGGCTGCGACGGAGGCGGGACCGTCCGGTTCCCGAGCGTTGGTTGTACCCACTGACGTGACCCAGCCCACCTCCGTTCAAGCCTTGTTCGCCAAGACGAAGGAGGTTTTTGGCAGGCTTGATCTCTTATTTAACAATGCAGGAACTGGAGCGCCGCCCGTACTCTTGGAAGATTTAACCTACGAGCAATGGAAAGCCGTTGTAGATGTCAACTTGACCGGCGCGTTTCTGTGTACCCAGGAGGCTTTCAAGATTATGAAGAGCCAGCAACCTAAGGGTGGGCGCATCATCAATAACGGCTCGATATCCGCGCACGTACCACGACCGAACTCTGCACCCTATACAGCCACCAAGCACGCGATGACCGGACTTACCCGCTCCTCGGCTCTCGACGGACGGAAGTACGATATCGCGTGTGGTCAAATCGACATTGGTAATGCTGCGACCGAAATGACTGAAAGGATGAACGACGGGGTTCCGCAGGCAAATGGCTCCGTCATGGTTGAACCGAGAATGGACGCAGACAATGTCGCACGTGCGGTGATCTACATGGCTAGCCTTCCACTAGATACCGTAGTACTATTCATGACTGTCATGGCGACGAAGATGCCTTACATTGGGCGTGGCTAACCGGAACCCCCCTTAACAACTGAAATATGGGGCGCTCATCACGAACTGAGCCATTGTTCCGTAGATCGATTTCCAATAGAAGGGGTGGAGATTAGGTCCGCGTTCGTTATTTTTCACACGCGATATTTCACGAATTGGGATGGTAGACATGCCGAGTTGGGATATATTCGGTTGTGGCATTGTTGCTGTTGATGATTTTCTCACCGTGGAAAGCTATCCTCCACCCGACACGAAAATCCCTGTATTGTCCAACATCCGTCAAGGCGGCGGCTTAACAGGGACCCCCCTGGTTGCGGCATCACGATTAGGGGCGAAATGTGCGTACGGCGGTGTATTAGGCGACGATCCACTCTCCGCTTGGACGATTGAGGAGTTAGAACGCGAAGGCGTTGATTGTGGACCGGTGATTCGTCAGACCGGTGCTCGACCATTCCACTCTGTCATTATTGTTGACCAAACAGGTAAGACCCGCACCATTTTCTATTCAGACGCAGAAGTTATACCGCGTCCGTTAGGAAGTATAGATGAACCGCTTATTGAACAAACCCGATTGCTCTTTATAGACCATCTTTGCGTCGAGACTATGTTGTACGCAGCCGGAATTGCCAAAAAGATGGGTATTCCGACGATTGCCGATATTGAACTCGGTGAACACCCTCGAACCGACGCATTGATGGCACACATCGACTATCTCATACTCTCCGCAAGTTTCGCCGCTAAATTCACCGGCAAAAATGACCCTGCTCAGGCAGTTGAACATCTAGCAGTTCAGACACCTCGCACTTGTACAATTGTTACCGCCGGCCATCAGGGTTGCTGGTACGCCTGCGGAGAAGCGCCCGGGGACGTCCGGCATGTTCCGGCGTATACAGTTCAGGTCGTAGATACGACCGGCTGCGGAGATGTTTTTCACGGTGCATACGCAGCAGGTATAACGTGGGGATGGTCAATTTTGCGGTGTATTCGATTTGCCTCTGCCGCCGCGGCAATCAAAGCCACAAAAACAGGCGGACGTGCTGGAATCCCGGATCGCGCCGCTGTTGAACGATTCTTAAGAGAACGGGAAATGGTGTAATGAAATGATAGGTCGAAATTCATAATCCGACGATTTTACGCCCGTCGATTACCGGAGCATCGTCCTACATGCGAATCAGGAGGTTAAACGATGAAGAACGGTTCTTTGACACGCATGCTTGAGGAGGGGCTAGCCGAAATCCCTGCCCTTGATTGTCATTCCCACATTGATGCTTCTCACCTCTCAGCGCGTGGGCTCCACGATGTGCTCCTCTACCACATGGTTATCTCTGACTTGTATAGCGCCGGCTGCCCAAACGGCAGCCGCCTCTCCGAACATCCTGACAAGAACGAAGTTCGCAGTCGGTTGTCGGAAGCCATCCCGTATTTGAAATATATCCAGAATACCAGTTGCTTTTGGGGATTGAAAATCATCCTAAAGGACCTCTACAACTGGACGGAACCAATTTCTGAGGAGAATTGGCTTACGCTGGATGCCCTTATAAAGGAACGGTCGACGGATTCAGACTGGCCGCGTGAGGTTATGCGCAAAGCGAATAGTCGCCGCATTGGCACGGAATTGTGGCGCGGTCATGACGGTTCCGCCGACGATATATTACAGTATAGCTTGGAATGGGCTTTTTTTACTCGCACGCAATGGGGACAGAACGACATCCCGCTTTTTGAATTGGAGAAGGCGTGGAATGAAGACGAGCCGTCCCCGCCCCTGCCTGTGACCTTGGAATCCCGCCCAAAACTAAATCGTGTCATCCACACCATTGACGACGTGCATAGCGCTATTCAGCACTACTGCGATAAAATACCATATGGGCGGGTGTTGAGCACAGCGCAACATTTCTCAACGGACATCAACTACCGTCTGGTAAGCGACGACGAGATGGAAACCGCCCTAAGCCGCCGAGAGAACGCCACAATCCAGGAACGCGACATCTATGCGAACTACATCCTTGAAGCTTTCCTGACAGAACTAGATAAGCATGCTAGCGAGATTGTTTATCAGTTTTCCCTCGGCGCAGAGCCCTTGCCTTATGAAACGGGAAGCAAACTCAGACAGGAAACTATCTTCCAATTGGCTGAGATTTTTCAACGTCATCCGCGGCTGAGATTTCAGGTTTTTCTAGCGAGCGAGCATGCGAGTCCGCCCTTGTGCACATTGGCTAGAGAGTTGCCTAACCTCTCTTTCGCCGGTTATTGGTGGCATAGCTTCTTTCCATCAACCATCCGCAAAGTCATAGCAGACAGACTGGACATGGTAGCGGCAAACAAGCAGATTGGCTTTTTCAGCGATGCTTATACGATGGAGTGGGCTTACGCGAAAGCAGTACTTGTCCGAAAACAACTCGCAGAGGTATTTGCTCAGAAAGTCGGTCAAGGGCAGTACACTGTTGATGAATCACTCTCCATCGCAAGGCAGATTTTGTTTCTAACGCCCCAGAGCCTCTTGGGAATGCTGCCGGTGTGATTGTTGTCTTGTACCGATTCAGCGAACTGGCGGGAATCAAGCGAACGATCAACTGAGTGAATAGCGAAGGCGATAGTAAATCCTAATAGTGAGCGCGATAGCGATCCGCTTGCCCCCGGTTAATGGAATCCATCACACGTAGGCGGGGCATCTTGCCCCGCCTCATGCCAACAGACGATCATCGGTCAAGTACGAAAAAAGCGCTGACTTCCAACCTGATTTTATAATATTGTGACCATCGCGGTCTCCGCATCAAGGCAAGGAAATCCCTTATACATATCCCGTCTTAAAAAGGAATCAAAATTCATGAAAAGAGAACTTCTTTATTTCACCTTTTTCCTGCTGATGTGCTTCACCCTTCCGCTGACTGCAACGGCACAAGGCGTCGACATCCCTGACCCCAGTCTCCGTGCTGCAGTTGAGACCGCTCTCAGTAAAGCAGAGGGGAAGCCAATCGCGCCGTCGGAGATGGCAACTTTGACGCGCCTTGAAGCACCGGAGGCGGGGGTTCGCGATTTGACCGGGTTGGAACATGCAACCAACCTGACAGTCCTGAAGTTTGACAACAACTCAATATCAGATATCTCGGCACTAGCGAACTTAACCAATCTCATAGCCCTACATCTTTGGAGAAACTCGGTTAAAGACCTCTCACCTCTGGCAGGTTTAACTAAACTGACAGGACTGTATCTCGGGGAAAACTCGGCATCAGACCTTTCACCTCTAGCAGGATTAACCAACTTAGAATCACTGTTTCTTGACGGCAACGGGATATCGGATCTCTCGCCTTTGGTGGGATTAACCAATCTGACATCGCTGACTCTTGAGGCTAACCGCATCTCGGACCTCTCACCTTTGGTAGCAAATACAGGATTGGGAAGTGGAGACGAAGTTTATTTGCGGGGAAATCCCCTTAGCCACACATCAATCAAGACTCACATTCCAACCCTCCAGGGTAGAGGAGTTACGGTTAAGTTTGACGATACTACGAATTTGAACGTCGACGAACCCCGCACGGTTGAGTTTGACAACACAAAGAATTTGAATGTCGGTGAACCACACACGGTACGGTTGATCTACTTTCTCCCAAGCGATCGCTCTCCCCAGCGAGACATAGACACAAAGTTGGATACGCTGATCGGAGATGTCCAACAGTTTTACGCCGATGAGATGGAACGCCACGGCTTTGAGGGGAAAACCTTCACCTTTGAAACCAATGTGAATGGAAAAGCTGCGGTGCATCATGTAGACGGGCAGTTCACCGATTCACATTATCACCAGAATACTGCTCACAAAGTCCGGGAAGAAATCCAACAACAGTTTTATGCGCCCCACCGTATCTACGCGGTTGCGATAGATATTAGTAGCGAACGTCTTTGCGGGGAGGCAAAAGCCCTACCTGTGGATAGGAGCGACAAGATGTTTGTCATGCCTGCCTCCGGCCATTGCTTTAACCTTTCTCTTGCTGCCCATGAACTCGGACACACCTTTGGATTACGGCATGATTTCCGCAACGATGTGTACACCATGTCTTATGGAAAGCGGGGCCGGCTCTCTAAATGTGCTGCTGAATGGTTAGATGCCAATCGTTTCTTCAACTCCAGCCAAACTTCTTTCAATGAACCTGCAACGATTCAGATACTCCCACCCCTCGCATATTCCTCGAATGCTATCCGTCTCCGCTTTGAAGTAACGGATACTGATGGACTCCATCAAGCACAGTTGATTATCCCAACAACTGCCAGAGATCCCGTAGAAGGATCAAGTATTAAGTTACATGGGTGTAAATCCTTGAGAGGCGAAAACAGCTCGCTTGAATTTATCACAACCGAATTAACAGTGGAACCCGCTACTGAAGTAATACTTCATGTTATCGATGTCTATGGAGGCATTACACGCAGCAGATTCACTTTTACGAAGGATGATATTCTGCCTGACCCAACCAACCGAATACCTACGACACTAGAAAAAATCTCAGGCGATAACCAGCATGGCATGTCCATCACACCGCTGCCTGACCCACTTGTCGTTAAAGTCATAGATCAGAATGGTATTGCGTTTGAAGAAATTGTTGTCACTTTTGCTGTCATCGCAGGCGATGGAACGCTCAGTGTTACGCGCACCACGACTGATGAAAACGGTAGAGCACAAAGTACGCTCACACTGGGAACAAATCTGGGAACAAATGCTGTTTCCGTGTCTGCCGCTGGAATTGAGGGGACGGTGACCTTTAACGCCGTGGTGGAGCCCGCGGTAGACCTCCCCGATCTCAATCTCCGCGCTGCGGTTGAGACCGCCCTCGGCAAAGCGTCAGGTGTCACAATTACCGCCGCGGAGATGGCAACTTTGACGCGCCTTGACGCACCGGAGGCGGGCATCAACAATCTGACCGGGTTGAAACATGCGACCAATCTAACACATCTGGACCTTTGGAAAAGTTCGGTATCAGACATCTCGCCTGTAGCGGGCCTAACCAAACTGACACATCTGGGGTTTGCAGCCAATAACGCTATTTCGGATGTGTCAGCTTTGGTGGGATTAACAAACCTGACGGCACTGTGGGTTAACGGCAACTCGATATCGGACATCTCACCCCTTGCGGGATTAACCAAACTGAGCCGCTTGGGGCTTGACAACAACAACATATCAGACATCTCGGCTTTGGCAGGCTTGACGAATCTGACGTTGCTGAAACTTAACCACAACGCGATATTAGACCTCTTGCCCTTGGCAGCCAATACGGGATTGGGAAGTGGAGATGAGATCTATGTTCGGGGAAACCCCCTTAGCTACACATCAATAAAGACCCATATTCCAACCCTCCAAGGTAGAGGAATTGTGGTAGAATTTGACGACCGAACACCTCAGACAATTCGGAGAATCTCAGGCGACGCACAGGTAGGTTTACCTGGTGCACCGCTCGCAAACCAGTTTGTCGTTGAAGTACAGGATGAGAATCGTGCTGCCTTTGAGGGGGTTCCAATTACGTTTACGGTCACCGCAGGCGGGGGAACGCTCAGTGTCACAAGTACAACGACTGATACGAACGGCAGAGCGGAGAGTACTTTTACGTTGGGGCCAGCTCCGGGAACAAACACTGTCACTGTAGCCGTTACAGGGATTCAGGAAGGGCAAACGTTTACTGCCGAAGGAATCGGAGTTCCCAAGACATTGGAGATAATCTCGGGAAAAGACCAAGAGGGGCTGCCCGGCACGACACTTGAAAAACCGTTTGTCGTAGAAGTCCGAGACCAGACAGATAAACCTCTACCGGGTGTCGAGGTCACGTTTACCGTCACCACAGGCGGCGGGACAGTCCAACCCGAAATCGCCACCACCGATGAAAACGGCAGGGCGGAGAGTATTCTCACATTGGGCCCAAATCCGGGGACGAACACTGTTACTGTGTCTGTTACCGGGAGTCAGGAGACACGGACGTTTAATGCCGAAGGCAGCCGAATACCTAAGAAACTTGAGATAATCTCTGGGGCTGACCAAGAGGGTTTACCCGGTGAGGTGCTTGAAAAACCGTTTGTCGTGGAAGTGCGCGATGCGGACGGTTCCAGGCTTGAAGGGGTTGTCGTTACATTTGCCATCACCGCGGGCGGGGGAACGCTCAGTGTTACAAGCACAACCACTGACGCAAACGGCAGAGCAGAGAGTGTTCTCACATTGGGCCCAAATCCGGGAACAAACACTGTTACTGTGTCTGTTACCGGGAGTCAGGAAACACGGACGTTTAATGCAGAAGGCAGCCGAATACCCAAGGAACTTGAGATAATCTCTGGGGCTGACCAAGAGGGTTTACCCGGTGAGGTGCTTGAAAAACCGTTTGTGGTAGAAGTGCGCGACCAGACTGATAAACCTCTACCGGGTGTCGAGGTCACGTTTACTGTCACTGCAGGCGGTGGAACGCTCCGTACCACACGTGCTACGACCAATGAAAACGGCAGGGCGGAGAGTACACTCACCCTTGGCAGCACGCCCGGCACAAACACGGTTCGCGTGAGTGTCGAAGGAAATTCCGAGACTGTCGCTTTACTGACCATCGAAGCCGCGAGGATGCCGATGTTTACGTTGTCAATCCCAGCGGGCACACATGCGATTCATATCCCGTTGGCTGTTAACCAGATTAACGGCGAAGATGCGACGATTGAGACCGTCGGCGACCTATACAACGCGCTCGGCGATGCGGTCAACTACATCATTACGGTCGGCGACGACGGTGGATGGAAGACCTACCTCGGCGATATCAGCGCGGGCAGCGCAGTGGACGCGGCAATCGAGGACGATACCGGTTTGATTGTGGTGATGTCCGACGCTAAGACGCTTGAACTCGTTGGCGATGCGTTAGGTGCCGGCGGCGATTCCATGATTAACATTGACGTGGGGAACAATCTCGTCGGTTTGCCGCTTAAACCGGCAGCGGGTCCCAAAATGATTAGCGGCCTGCTAGTCGACGGTGTCGGTGCCATCGCGGTCTCCAAAGCCGATGGAATGGGATTCCACACGATTACTGCAGCCGGTCAAGAAGGTGACGGTCCTATCATGGGCGGGGTCGGCTACCTTGTTGTCTACACTGGAATGGAAGCAACCAGCATCCCGATAGTCGGTTCGCCGTGGGATAATTCCGGAGCCGTTTCGGCTGCGCCCGCAGTGGTGTTCGACGGCACGCACACACCGGTGCTGTATGTTGAGGGCGGCGTGATGGACGAGTTCAACATGTTGTCACGGGTTCTTGAGCTCCGTGTCACTGTGAAGAACCTGTCCACGGGCGCCTCGCTCGACACCGTTCTCGGAACGGAGACATCAGCGACTTCCTACAGCGGGACGTTTGTTGAATTGAGCCGCCACGCAGCGAAGGTTGGTGATGTGATAGAAATTGCAGTGCATTCACCGAACCCGTACGTCGGCGTGCGACCGGTACCGCAGATTGTGGTTAGCGCGGAAGAGGTGTTGACGTACCGTATTAGCCTACCCGACGTGGAACTCTATGAGATTCCGTCGGAGACCGAGCTGTTGGCGAACTACCCGAATCCGTTCAACCCGGAGACGTGGATACCGTACCGGTTAGCGAAAGCTGCCGAAGTGACGTTAGAAATCTATCACACCAACGGTAGCTTGGTGCGGACCATTGATGTCGGCTTCAAACCAGCCGCTGGGTACGAGTCGCGTGCATCAGCGATTTACTGGGATGGTCGTAACAATCAAGGGGAATCGGTCGCAAGCGGTGTGTATTTCTATCACCTATCCGCAGGCGCCTATTCCACCACGCGGAAAATGCTCATCATGAAATAGTATCAAATGACCAGATAAGTTGGGAATGCTGATGTTTGTTGGATTCCCACAATCAGAAGGAGATAGATGAGTTGAGTTTCAGAGTTCGTTTCCACCTCCTAATCCGTTGAGGTCGCCAACTCATCTCGCTTCATCAGTAACGCGAGGCTACTTAAGGGATTTACGCAGGCTAAGCAGGAAAATGACACCAACGTTCCTCGCCATCGGACACTTTTGTTATGATGTTTCATCCTGTGGTTATGTTCTTGGGGGTTCGGCGGCATATTCGACGATTACCGCACGAAATCTTGGCTGTCGTGCACACGCCATTACGGCTGTAGGCAGTGATTTTGACCAACAGAATCCGACGTTGGATGGCGTCGAAGTGATTTACCAAGAATCGTCAAACACGACTATCTTCGATAACCGGTATGACGTAGATGGTGGTCGTCAACAATTAATCTTAGCTCTGGGTACCAGATTGATGCCGCACAACATCGCGGGAGATTCCTGTAACGCAGAAGTTGCTTATTTGTGTCCAATCGCCGATGAAGTTGATCCGGATTGTATCCACAGCCTCAATTGCGCCTTAATCGGTGTCACGCCGCAAGGTTGGATGCGGCAGCGGGATGGCGACTCGCAAGTTGTTCGCCCCAAGCGATGGGATTCCGCTCCTGCTATTTTGCCGTATGCTGACGTGCTAATCTTGAGTGACGAGGACTTGAGCGCATATCCCGATGAGCTTGAGAAATATATTGAGTTGACAAGAATTGTCGTTGTAACAAAGGGAAAGTATGGCGCGACTCTTTATGAAAATGGTCGGATTTTGGGCTCCCAAGCCTATCCTGCGAATGAAGTTGACCCTACAGGTGCTGGCGACGTTTTTGCTGCCGCCTTCCTAATCAAATATTATGAAACTCGGTTACCGCAGGAGGCTCTCAATTTTGCCCACTGCGCAGCCTCATTCGCTGTCGAAGGAGCACATACAACAAACATACCAACGTTGGGTTCAATCCAAAATCGTTTGAGACCAATTTAACGATGGGGTTCAAGAGCGCCATTCTTGACGTTGTAAGATATTCTCTCGCAGCGTCGATTTAGAGGGCAGTTCCGTTAATCCGATCGTCGCGTGACCAATTGGCAATATTCGCTGTAGGCGAATGCTTTATACGGTAACATCGCCCCTTGCAAAACGCAAACAATGTGCGTTCCGCTTATCATCCGATTCAGGCCCACCGATGTGTCAGTTCGCCTGCATAGCTTGCCGCCATTCAAAACAACGCACCATCTGATCCGAATCAACCGGCTCCAATTTAGGCATTTCACTCCTGCATTGATCAGTTGCAAACCCACATCGTGACGCAAACCGACAACCGTTAGGCATTTGCGTGGGCTCTGGAACACTGCCTTGGATTGCGACCAGACGGTCGGCGCTTCCCGTTAACTTGGGAACAGCGCTCAGTAATCCTTTGGTATAGGGGTGGCACGCCCGTTCAAATAGCTTGTCGACGTTTGCGCTTTCCACGATTTGCCCTGCGTACATGACTAAAACTCGGTGTGCTACCTCTGAAATCACACCGAGATTATGGGTAATCAGCAACACTGCCATGCCCATTTCGTCTTGAAGTTGGCTGATTAAATCAAGAATCTGTGCTTGGATCGTGACGTCCAATGCGGTTGTCGGTTCGTCGGCAATGAGGAGGGAAGGGGAGCAGGAAATCGCCATCGCAATCATAATGCGTTGGCGCATGCCGCCGCTCATCTGATGGGGATAATCATGCACACGCTCCTTGGGCGTGGGAATGCTGACAGCGGCAAGGGATTCGATGCTCTTTTGCCACGCTGTTTTTTTATCTAGACCTTGATGATGTCTAATTGTCTCAGCAATTTGGTCGCCGACAGTGAGTACAGGATTTAGTGAAGTCATCGGTTCCTGGAAGACGATTGAAATTTCATTTCCGCGAATTTTGCGCATTTCGGATTCTTTTCGGGCAAGCAGGTCCTCACCCTTCAACCAAATCTCCCCAGCCACAATTTGTCCGGGGGGTGGCACAAGACGCAATATCGAAAGTGCAGTCATACTTTTACCGCATCCTGATTCACCGACAATGCCAAGTGTCTCCCCTTCGTCCAGTGTGAAACTAACGTCATCGACAGCGGGAACAATACCATCGTCTGTATCAAAATAGGTTTTTAGGTTATTCACACGAAGCAGCATAATTAAATTTTAAGATTGAAGAATCCACATGGATACTGACATGTGTGCATCTATCGTTCGCTTTTACAAAATTAGTTCGTATTTGCGAGGAAGTTGAGTTGCGCATCTGCATATCTCGCTTGTTCGTTTTTCATGCCTGGTACCGCCAATCACTCCCTGCCATATAACCGCCATCAACGAAGATTACCTCGCCAGTTACGAAATTAGAAGCTTCAGATGCTAAGAATATCGTCAAGCCGACGAGATCCTCCGGCTCTCCCCAGCGATTGGCAGGTGTGCGATTTAATACCCACTGGTTTCGCATATCCGCTCGCATCGGTTCAGTGAGCGCGGTTCGGATGAAACCGGGGGCGATTCCATTGACTTGAATATTATGGAGCGCCCATTCCACCGCTAGCAGCTTTGTGATTTGCATCAATCCGCCTTTGGAAGCAGTGTACGCTGTGATAGTAGGCAGACCAATCGCGGAGGCTAATGAAAGGTTGTTGATAATTTTTCCCGCTTTTTGCTGAATCATCACTTGCCCACAAGCCTGCGTAAGGAAGAAGGTTCCTTTGATGTTCACATTTGTAACGGTATCCCAGTCAGCTTCGGTGTACGCTTCAGCGGGACGACGCACGTTGATTCCTGCATTGTTTACGAGAACGTTAATCTTGCCAAACCGATCTATCGTCTGCCTAACGATCCGACCAATATCATCAAGATTGCCGACATCAGCTTGAATCGGCATCACGTGTCGACCGCTGTCACTCGCAATGCGTTCAGCAACCGATCCAAGCGTCTCTAATCTTCTACCAACAATGACGAGATCCGAACCCGCCCCAGCAAGCCCCTCCGCCATTGCTAACCCGATTCCGCGACTTGCGCCGGTAACAATGCTGACTTTATCATCAAGTCGAAACTTTTCGATTGTTCCGATTGCAGATGTTTGCATCATGAACCTTCCTTGCAAGGTAGTATCAACTGAGGAACCAAGTTGCCCAAAGCCTGAAATCTTGTGGTTCCGTTGGTTTCGGGCACCTGTTCATTCTTCTCATCGGTCATAGGAACGGCGCTGATTATATCACTCTGTCGTAGATGGGGTCAAACAAAAAAGGGCTGAAATCGCTTTACTCAGATTTACCCTTGTGCTACAATAAAACGCCGTTACAATCGTTGTATGAAACTGCCCACAAACGGGGTTCAACCTGTTATTTTCGCTAACCGGAAGGATGTAAATCAAAAACCATGAAAATCGCAGTCTTAGTCTCTGGCAGCGGCAGCAATCTACAAGTCTTAATCGATCAGCTGCACAGAGATACCACGTGTGACATTGAGATTTCCGTGGTGATTAGCGATCGACCAACTGCCTACGCGCTCACCCGTGCGAGGCAAGCGGGCATCCCCACCCATGTGGTAAGGCTACGAGATTTTCCAGATCGAAATGCGTTTGATGCAGAGATTTCAAGAGTTATTGACGACTACGAAGCAGAACTGATTGTCTTAGCAGGTTTTATGAAGGTGCTTCAGCCAAAGTTTGTGCAAAAGTATCGTAACTGCATCATCAATATCCATCCATCGCTGCTGCCCGCCTTCCCGGGCGCACATCCGTTACCCGATGCCCTGGCTTATGGGGTCAAAGTCAGCGGGACGACCGTCCATTTTGTAGATGAGGGGCTCGATACCGGTCCTATTATCGCCCAAGTTTCGGTTCCTGTATACGACAATGATAACGAGGAAAGCCTGCACGCACGAATTCAGATTGAAGAGCATCAGATTTACCCGAAAGTGGTTAAATGGTATGCGGAACGTAAGCTCGAAATTGTCGGTCGAAAGGTCACGGTGAAAGAAGCCTAAGATGATAGCTATTTCGACAATGTGGAATGCGACAAATCAATCCGATGGGGCAGCGATGATTGATGAACTCAAAGACCTCGGATTTAGTACCATCGAACTAAGCCGACACCTAACGAGGGAGCAGCTTGAACAGCTCAAACCACATTTGAAGCAGACGAAGCCGTGTTCCGTCCATAATTTCTGTCCCGTTCTCCCCAACATCCCGCAATCTGAAGCGGAAAACGATCCAGTTCACTTGTCTAGTCTGGACGTGAATGAGCGGAACGAAGCGCTCAAGTGGACCATCCGAACGATGGAACTGGCTGTCGATCTTGAGATCCCGATTGTTGTGCTCCATCTAGGGGAAGTGGATACCCATGATCGGTCTTACCTGATGACAGATCTCTACGAATACGGGGAGCGGGAATTTGAGGCATTCAGTCGCAAGGTTGCGGAGGCAACCGACTGGCGTGAACGCAAGCAAGCCAAACATCAGGACGCCGCGCTCTTCAGCCTCGACGCCTTAAATGAACTGGCGCTACGGATGGACCTCCATCTAGCGGTTGAAAATCGACCATGCTACTATCAAATCCCAAATTTCGATGAGATGGGGATGTTCCTGGAAAAGTTTGAAGGAAGCAATATGCGATATTGGCATGATGTCGGACATGCGGCTCTGCAAGAACGCATTGGGCTCTGTTGGTCACATCGTTGGCTGGAGGAGTACAAAGACCATCTCATCGGCGTCAACCTGCACGATCTCAAAGACCTCGAAGTCCATTATCCCCCCGGCTTCGGCGATCTTGAATTCAAGGCGATTATGGCACAGATCCCATCAGACGTTCTCAAGGTCATCGAAGTCCGACACGGTCAAGCGGAGGAACTAGAAGAAGCAAGGGAGTTGTGTCAATCGCTCGTGCAGGAAGAGTGATGTGTGAAGCGCGTGCTAGAATCCCTGTTTCCGATTAAACGTGCCCAACAAGGGTTCTCCGTTTATCCACCGAGATAAGTTTTCTATGAACTGATCCCAACTCCGCTCTAGTCGTATCGGAGATGCGCCCGCGCAGTGCGGTGTGATAACGACGTTTTCCATGCCCCAGAGCGGGTTGTCCGGCGGCAGTGGCTCTTCGGGTACGACATCCAGCCCCGCGCCGGCAATCCCGCCTTCCTGTAGCGCCTCAATTAACCCATCCATATCCATAATCTGCCCGCGTGTGACATTAATTAGATATGCTGTCCGTTTCATCTGCTGGAACGTTTTCCGGTTGAACAACCCTCGCGTCTGCTCAGTCAACGGCAACCCAATCATCACTACGTCGGATTCGCGGAGGAGTCTCGGTAGCTGATCGAGTCCCCAAATCTCCTCAATAAAGTCCGGTATTGGGACATCATTGATGTCAATCGCGAGAACTTCCATCCCGAAGGCATGTGCACGCACTGCGGCTTCCCGCCCGGTTCCACCAAAACCGAGGACGCCCATTACTTTTCCGTACAACTCCTGGCTTTCAAACGGATAGCCGCCCCACTTGCGGTGATGAACGGCGGGCGCAATGCCGCGGGTCAAAGCGAGCAGCAGTCCGAAGGCGTGTTCCGCCAGATGAATCCCAACGAAGCCTTTGCCAGACGTGAGAACAACATCGCTCTCAATGAATTCGGGACACAGGTACATATCGACACCGGCGCTGTAGGTCTGCACCCATTTCAATTTTCGCGCCTTCAGGAACAACTCCCGATCGAAGACGGGAAAAAGAATCTCAGCATCTTCAACTTCTCTGAGCAACTCCTCTCGAGATGAGGCGAGTGTGACTTCTATCTCTTGCTCCGGATGTGCGCGAGCTATCTGCTGGATGCGATCCACTAGGTCACGGTTTTGAGCTTGTGCGATTACAATTTTCATTGCGATCTCCTTCACGGTTTTGTCAACACAGATTATAACAGAGATACCGCCGCGGCTCAACAGAAAACCGAATCGCTTTCAGTTCATCCTTGAATCTCAAACGCCATACCTGCTATAATTTCAAACATCGTCAGAATCTAGAAGATACGCATTCAGCCAGTGGTTTTGCGAATGTAATACCGTACGCGAGAGAAACGCCGAATCTAACGGTAATTTCCAATGTCGAATCCATTCTTTGATCATCCCATCCTCAACTCGCCATACGAGCCCCCAAGCCGTCACTGGGAGCTAGATGAGACGGGACAGCCAACCCAGAATAGAATAGACAACCGAAGGCGGGCAGATTTCATCACGCCGGTGCCCAAGCCGAAGAAGCGAAGGAAATCCTCCCCAAACCAAACGGAGATTGTATTCGACGAGGGGAAGGGGCTTTCAACACAGGAGCAGCAGTACGATCCTACAGCGATTATCAATGAGGTACGCCGCCACGTTGAACAGTGGCGAAACATGCCGAACCCAAACCAATGGCAGGTGACGCCTGAAACTGCACGACTGCTTCAGCACTGGCGCCACCACCAATTCAGCGGCATCCGACCTTTCTTCTGCCAAGTTGAAGCACTTGAGACCGCCATTTGGCTCATCGAGGTTGCGCCACGAATCGCCCAAGCTCGCAATCGCTTCCTTGAGCACCTCAAGAACGCCAATAACGACACCAATCTGGAGCTGTCACGGCTGGCGCTCAAGCTAGCGACGGGCGCCGGAAAGACCACCGTCATGGCGATGTTAATCGCTTGGCAAACGGTTAACGCCGCCCGGCATCCGCAGAGCGGAAGGTTCACCCGCGGTTTCTTGGTGGTTACGCCCGGAATCACCATAAAGGATCGCTTGCGTGTGCTGCAGCCCAACGATCCGGACAGCTACTACCGGAGCCGCGAGTTGTTGCCAAGCGACATGCTTCCCGACTTGGAAAAGGCGAAGATTGTCATCACGAACTATCATGCTTTCAAGCTGCGCGAGCGTACAGAACTCTCAAAGGGTGGGCGTGCTCTGCTTCAGGGACGCGGGAAGCCAATCGCGACCACCGAAACCGCGGGACAAATGCTGCAGCGGGTGATGCCCGAACTCATGGGGATTAAGAATCTCATGGTTCTCAACGATGAAGCGCACCACTGCTACCGCGAGAAGCCGGGCGAACCGGACGAGGAAAAACTCACTGCGGATGACAGGCAGGAAGCCAAGAAGAACACGGAAGCAGCCCGCCTCTGGATTTCGGGGCTTGAGATGGTAGGCAAGAGGCTCGGCATCAACCGCGTGATGGATCTATCGGCGACGCCGTTTTTCCTGCGCGGCTCAGGTTATGCCGAGGGCACCTTGTTCCCATGGACGATGAGCGACTTCTCGCTCATGGATGCCATCGAATGCGGGATTGTCAAACTACCGCGGGTGCCGGTAGCAGACAACATCCCCGGCGGCGACATGCCCAAGTTTCGCGAGTTGTGGAAAAATATAAGCGCCGACATGCCAAAGAAAGGGCGGGGTAAAGCCAAAAATCTTGATCCGCTGAGTCTGCCGGTGGTACTCCAAACGGCGCTTGCAGCGTTATACGGGCACTATGCGAAGACCTTCGAACTCATGCAAGACGCCGGCATCGAGGTTCCGCCCTGCTTCATTGTCGTCTGCAACAACACGTCGACATCCAAGCTGGTCTACGATTACATTTCCGGTTTCCACCGTGAAAACGACGATGGCTCAACAGCGCCAGTAGCCGGACGGCTCGAACTGTTTCGCAACTTCGACGAATACGGCAATCAGTACCCCCGACCCCGCACGCTGCTAATCGACAGCGAACAGTTGGAGTCCGGCGACGCGCTAGATAAAAACTTCCGCAAGATGGCGAGCGACGAGATTGAGCGGTTTCGGCGCGAGATTATTGAGCGCACCGGCAATCGCGAGGAAGCCGACAAAATCACTGACCAAGCTCTCCTGCGTGAAGTCATGAACACGGTTGGCAAACCGGGAACTCTCGGGGATTCGATTCGCTGCGTCGTGTCGGTCTCTATGCTCACCGAAGGATGGGATGCCAAGACCGTGAGCCACGTACTCGGCGTTCGCGCTTTTGGGACGCAGTTGCTCTGCGAGCAGGTCGTCGGTCGCGCGCTGCGGCGGCAATCCTACGATCTCAACGACGAAGGCTTGTTTGATGTGGAATACGCGGATGTATTGGGGATACCCTTCGATTTCACGGCGAAGCCTGTGGTTGTCCGACCCATACCGCCTAAACCGACGATTCAAGTGAAGGCGATGCGGCCCGAGCGGGATGCGCTTGAAATCCGATTCCCGCGGGTGGCAGGCTATCGCGTGGAATTGTCCGAGGAGCGGCTCGAGGCTGACTTTAACGAGGATTCGGTGCTGGAACTTAGTCCGGATCTGGTTGGTCCGTCGAAGACACAGAATCAAGGCATCATCGGCGAAGGAGTCGATCTCAATCTGGTTCACACCGGCGACCTTCGGAACTCAACGCTGCTGCTTAATCTCACGCAACGGCTGCTCATCACAAAGTGGCGCGATCCGGGCGGTGAACCCAACTTCCACCTCTTTGGGCAACTCAAGCGCATCACCAAACAGTGGATCGACAACTATCTCGTGTGCAAGGGGGGAACCTTCCCTGCCCAACTCATGTACCAAGAGTTGGCTGACATGGCATGCGAACGCATTATGGCTGCCATCACGCGAAAGGAAATCGGCGAGCGTCCCGTCAAAGCGGTACTCGACCCGTACAACCCTGTCGGCTCTACCGCTCACGTCAATTTCAGCACCTCCAAGACAGACCGCTATGAAACGGATTCTCGCCGCTGCCACATCAACTGGGTCATCCTAGATAGCGACTGGGAGGCGGAATTTTGCCGCGTCGCGGAATCCCATCCGCGCGTCAAAGCCTACGTCAAGAACCACAACCTCGGTCTTGAGGTTCCTTACCGCTACGGATCCGAAACGCGGACGTACATTCCGGACTTTATCGTCCTCGTTGACGACGGCAAAGGAGACGACAACCCCTTACACCTCATCGTTGAAATCAAAGGCTATCGCGGAGAGGACGCCAAGGACAAGAAATCCACAATGGAAACGTACTGGGTGCCCGGCGTGAATCGCCACGGCAGCTACGGTCGCTGGGAATTTGCGGAGTTTACGGATGTTTACGAGATTGAGTCGGACTTTGAAGCCAAAGTCGAAGCCGAGTTCAACAACATGATTGAAGAACACGTCAATCTCCGGAGTTAGGTAGAGGTTAGGTGAACCATGAGTGGTCGACGCTTACAAATAACATTGCAGCCTGACGTGTTGCGTTGGGCACGAGAGCGAGCCAGACTCCAGCCCGAAGAATTGGCGAAGAAGATGGGCGTGAAACGGCATGAGCGCGTGTTGAAGTGGGAGCGCGATGGGCTGATTAGCGTTGCACAGGTGGACAAGCTCGCCAAGCACACCTATACGCCTTTGGGGTTTCTATACTTAAAGGAACCGCTTGAGGAGCGTTTGCCAATCGCCGACTTTCGAACACGAAAGGGCACTCCGCCGCCAAGCCCCGATCTGCTTGAGACGGTTTATCTGATGCAGCGGCGGCAAGCGTGGATGCGTGATGAACTCATTGAAGACGGGGTTGAAACGCTGAATTTTGTCGGAACTTACGGGTTGCATTCCCAACCTCAGGACGTTGCAAGCGCTATGCGCACGACTCTCCAACTTACCGATGGGTTGGCAGAAACGCAGCGCACCTGGAGCGATGCGCTCAGATTGCTCCTAGATCGGCTTGATGCCGCTGGCGTGCTGGTTTGTTTTAACGGCGTGGTGGGTAACAACACGCAACGAGCGCTTGATCCGGATGAATTTCAGGGCCTTGCCCTCGCGGATGAGTATGCACCACTCGTATTTGTAAATGGCGCTGATCTCAAAGCCTCGCAGATGTTTACTTTGGCTCACGAGCTAGCTCACCTCTTCATCGCCAAGAGCGGCGTTTCTACTTTCCAAGAACTTCAGCCGGATTCAGATGACACTGAACAGTTTTGCGACGAGACTGCGGCAGAATTTCTGGTGCCGGAGGAGGATTTACGCGCTTTCTGGTCACAAGCAGGCACGAACAATCCTTATCAGGCTATTGCCCGCAGATTCAAGGTGAGTCCTGTGGTGGCTGCACGACGTGCGTTCGATCTCAAATTGATTCAATCGGATGCTTTCGTAAAGTTCTATCGCCAATACAAGGCTAAGGCATCGCAGGACGAATCAGATGGCGGACACTTTTGGAATACGCAAAAATGGCGTATAGGGCCCCGATTTGCCACGGCAATTGTGCGAGCGGTTAGGGAAGGGCGTTTGCTCTATCGCGAGGCGTACAACCTGACCGGGTTGAAGGGAGAAACCTTCGAAAACATACCTGAGAAGCTAGGGGTGCCGATTTGATGAACAACCGTCGCCCCTTGTTCGTACTGGATACAAATGTCTTTATAGAGGCACATCGCCGCTACTACGCATTGGACTTGTGTCCAGGATTCTGGAAATGCTTGACACATTATTGCTACGAGAATCGTGTGAGGAGTATTGATCGAGTCGGTGGAGAAATAATCGCGAACCCAAATCAATCTCAAGGAATGAACCCTAATCCGGATCAACTATCGAAGTGGGCGAAGCAGGCACCGGACGATCTCTTTGTATCTACAGCGGAGGAATCGATTATAAATACCTTCATGGAAATGAACAAATGGGTAAGGGAAAATGAGCAGTTCCAGCCTCAAGCAAAAGAGAAGTTCGCCAGAGTAGCTGATGGATGGGTTGCGGCTTACGCGAAAGTCTATAACAACGTGGTTGTTACGCACGAAGTGTTCAGCGCGGATGTAAAAAAAAGAGTGCCTCTTCCCAACGTTTGCCAACAGTTCGGCGTCAAGTGCTATGATACTTTTGCGATGCTACGTACGCTTGAAGTGTGTTTTGTCTTGGAACGGTTATAATGTCCTTCGCAACATCGGGGTACAGCTAGAGTTTCACACCGGTATGACCACCTGAGGATAACGTGAGATTTTGAAACCTATGATGATTGCCGATCGATCTCTATCGCCCTCGCTGTCCGCTCGGTTGATCGCTCAACCCAACCTACACCGCTGGTGGATTGATGAATCGAGATGAAGTCTTGAAGGTGCTCCGGGCGCACAAAGCGATTCTTGCGCGACGCTTTGGCGTGGCAAATCTCGCCCTATTTGGCTCAGTCGCGCGTAACGAGATGTCTGAGGATGGTGACATTGACATCTTGATACGGTTTGACAGACCGGCAACCTCAAAAGCCTACTTCGGGGTGCAGTTTTACTCTTGGAAGACCTGGTACGCTTTCCGGTCGACCTGGTCACAGACAAGGCGTTTCGGGTGGAACTACGCCCTTACGTAGCGCGGGAGGTTATCAATATCTAGGAACACCTAGGAAACCCACGGCGGACGTTCTTTATTCGGGGCACAATCGAACTCACGGGGACGGTTTTTTTAGTTGCTCGCGTATGAGCAGCAAATTCGTTTGTCGGACACAAAACGAAAAATATGTCCTACAATTAGATTTGTTGTGCACAGATGAGCAACAAATCTGTTTGCCGGACACAAAACGAGAAATAAGACCGGCAAATCTTCATAGTTGCTCACAAAATCGAAAATATGAGCAACAAATCTATTTGTTGTGCACAGATGAGCAACAAATTCGTTTGTCAGACACAAAACGAAAAATATGCGCGACAAAACCAGCTTTTTAACTCGCCACTAACCACTTATACCTGCTTCACTACTGACCTATGTCTACTAAACGCAAAAAGAGCACAAAAACCAAGACCGTCGAAACACTCACGCACACCGACGAGGTGCGTGCCAATATCCCGACCGCCGAACTTCAGCCGGTGATGGAGGACGACGACCCAGTCCAAGTCATCTACGAGCGCAACCGCGACCTCGATCCCCAATTCGTGTGGCGGGGGAAGGATGAACAGGACTGGTCGGATCTGGTCGTGCAGGCGCCGCCGCTGTTCATCCAAGAAAAGGTTCATCCCAAGGTGCTGATTGACGACCTGATGCGCCAGTCGCAGCACGATGGCGGGACGCCAAATGAGCAACTCGACCTGTTTGCGGATTTCAACGGACTGCCGAGCGAGGAAGCCAAGACGGAGTTCTACCAGCACGACGCCAACTGGTCGAACCGGATGATCCTCGGCGACAGCTTGCGGGTGATGGCGTCGCTGGCGGAGCGCGAAGGCTTGCGCGGCAAGGTGCAGTGCATCTACATCGATCCGCCCTACGGCATCAAGTTCAACTCCAACTTCCAGTGGTCAACCACCAGCCGCGACGTGCGGGATGGGGACATCAGCCATATCACGCGCGAGCCGGAGCAGGTGAAAGCGTTCCGGGATACGTGGCGGGACGGGATTCACTCCTATCTGACCTATCTGCGCGACCGGTTGACGGCAGCGCGGGATTTACTAACGGAAAGTGGCTCAATCTTCGTCCAGATTGGGGATGAAAATGTGCATCGCGTGCGCGGGTTGATGGATGAGGCGTTTGGAGAGGACAATTTTGTAAGCTTAATTGCCTTCAATACAACAACAGCTAGGACGGCAAAATATCTTAATCAAATTTATGACTATCTAGTGTGGTATTCTAAAGATTTGAGCAACTTGAAGTACCGACAGCTATATACCAGAAAGTCAAGTCAAGAGAGCCCTTTTAATAAAACCGATGACGCGGGTAGGCATTACTACCTTAGAGATCTATCTTCTCAAGGCTTGGGAAACGCAGAACCTTTTCATTTCAGAGACAAGGTCTTCACCCCGCCATCTAGGCGGCACTGGAGCACAAATCCAAATCGACTGCCAAAGGAGAGAATTGAAATTCAGGGCAATTATGTACGGGCAAGGGTCTACGAGGATGACTTTCCTGTTTCTCTGATTCATAACAAATGGGGTGATACGCAATTTGGTGGTGACAAGCACTATGTTGTACAAACGCACACAAAAGTCATTGAGCGTTGTCTTCTCATGACAGCGGATCCGGGCGATCTCGTCCTCGACCCAACGTGCGGCTCTGGCACCACCGCCTACGTCGCCGAGCAGTGGGGCAGGCGCTGGATTACGATTGACACCTCGCGCGTGGCACTGGCTTTGGCGCGCGCCCGCATTATGGGAGCGCGATACGACTACCACCTCCTTTCAGACAGCCGCGAAGGACAACTCAAGGCGGCGCAGATTGAAGGGAAAGTTCCCTCGGAGGCCTCAACTTACGGCGATATCCGCCATGGGTTTGTTTACGAACGGGTGCCGCACATCACGCTCAAGTCCATCGCCAACAACGCCGAAATTGATGTGATCTGGGAGCGGTATGAGGAGGAACTGGCACCGCTCCGCGCCGAATTGTCGTACATTAGCGGTCAGCCGAAAACGCTTCAGGAGTGGGAGGTACCGCGCGAACGCCCCGATGATTGGAACGCCGCCGCCGAGCCGCTGCTCACCGAATATTGGGAACTGCGTCTCGCCCGCCAGAACGAGGTTGACGCCTCCATCGCTGCCAAAGCCGAGTATGAATACCTCTACGATAAACCCTACAAAGACAACAAGAAAGTTCGCGTGGCGGGTCCCTTCACTGTTGAAAGCCTCTCGCCGCACCGCGTGCTCGGGGTTGACGAGGACGACGAACTGATCGATAACCTCGCTGAAGATAAGCTCGGCTACGGCGGGGTGCAGGATTTCGCCACCGTAATCCTGGAGCACCTCAAGACCTCCGGCGTCCAACAGGCGCATAAGGAGGACCGCATCTCTTTTTCCAGCATCAAACCTTGGCCCGGCGACCTAGTCTGTGCCGAAGGACGATATTTCGAGGGATCAACTGAGCGGATAGCGAAGGCGATAGTTGACGGCGACTCCGACTCCGGCGACGAGAAACGCGCCGGCATCTTCATCGGTCCCGAATTTGGCACCGTCTCCCGTCTCGACCTTGTCGAATCTGCCCGCGAGGCGGCGGAAGCCGACTTTGACCTCCTGATAGCTTGTTCATTCTCCTACGAAGCGCACTCCACTGATCTCCACAAACTCGGTAAAATCCCGATACTCAAAGCAAGGATGAACGCCGATCTCCACATGGCTGCCGATCTGAGCAATACAGGAAAGGGGAATCTGTTTGTGATTTTCGGAGAACCGGATGTTGCAGTGGCGAGTGGATAGTTTAAACAGAGGAGTTGCCCCTTATGAAATCTTTAAGCTCGTATCAGGAACTGATAGTTTGGCAGAAATCAATGGACTTAACAGTGAAGATTTACGCACTTACGCGGCAGTTTCCTGCCGAGGAGAGATATGGGATTACCTCGCAGATGCGGCGTGCGGCGGCGTCAATTCCGGCAAATATCGCCGAGGGACAGGCGAGGCGAACGACGGGGGAGTTTCTTCAGTCGCTTGGCGTTGCGCGGGGGTCTCTGGCAGAGCTGGAAACCTTTCTGACATTATCAACAAGGTTGAACATGATAACCCAGGAGGATTCCGAGCGCTTGTTGAACGACTGCGTCGAGATCAACAAGATGCTCAACGCGCTAATCAAATCACTCTCCACTCGCCACTAACCACTCGTCACTATTCACAGGTCACTGTTCACGGTGTTGATGTGTTCCATCCCAACACGGGCGAGATTCGCAGCGACAGCACCGACGGCATCGCCTGCTGGTTCATTGATACCGACTATAACGCGGAGAGTTTTTTCGTCCGCCACGCCTATTTCCTCGGCGCGAACGACCCGTATAAAGCCCTCAGGACAACGCTGAAAGCCGAGATTAACCGCGAAGCTTGGGAAACGCTCCACAGCGACACCTCGAGGCCGTTTGAGAAGCCGGCATCGGGGCGGATTGCCGTCAAAATCATCAATCACCTTGGGGACGAAGTAATGAAAGCGTTTCGGGTATAGAGAGGTTGTCATGCCTGCACTTGACTGGATTACCGTAAATGGTTTCAAGAGTATCAATTCCATTGAGCGGTTGGAGATTCGTCCAATTAACGTCCTTATCGGTCCGAATGGCGCAGGGAAGTCGAACTTCATTGGTGTCTTCTCATTCCTCAACGCCATACGCCTAGGGGGTCTACGGGATTATGTGATGCGGACTGGCGGTGCTAACAAAATCCTCCACTTTGGTTCAAAGACAACTCGGAATCTAAGTATTGAAATCAACTTCGATAACGGCAAAAGAAAGTACAATATAGAGCTGGCGCCGGATGATGCTGATGGTATGTTTCCTTCAGACGAAAACGTTTATACTTCGGTAAAACAAGAGACGATTCCCGATTACGCCTCTTCTACGCTTTACGCGCTATTCGGGCGGAATCGCGAGGCAGGGATATTTAATTCGCCGGAGAAATCCGATGCAATTCTTTACGTTCGCAAACACCTAGATCACTGGCGCTTGTACCATTTTCACGATACTAGCTCAGGAGCGCCGATAAAGAAAAACATGAAAATTAACGATAATAACTACTTCCGACCAGATGGCTCAAACGTAGCGTCTTTCCTATACTACCTGCGCGAAAAACATGATAGTTCGTACGGCATGATACGCCGCACGGTACAACTTGTCGCGCCATTCTTCGACGACTTCATCCTGGAACCGCTTGCACTGAACGAAGATGCGATTCGCCTCGAATGGCGGCATCGTGGATCCGACAGCTATTTTGACGCCGCGTCACTTTCCGATGGATCTTTGCGGTTCGTCGCTTTGGCGACTTTGCTGCTGCAACCAAAGGTACTCCGCCCCTCGGTGATTCTATTGGACGAACCGGAACTCGGATTGCACCCCTCCGCAATCACGATTCTAGCCTCCATCATCAAACAGGCGTCTGTGGAAACCCAAATTGTCCTTGCGACACAGTCATCTCTTTTTCTGGACCATTTCGAGCCCCAAGACGTGCTCGTAACTGATCGTGTGGATGGTACGACGCAGTTCACGAGGCTGGAAGAAGAAAAACTGAAAAACTGGCTGGGGGATTATAGCCTCGGTCAACTCTGGGAGAAAAATGAGCTAAGCGGCCGCCTCTCTGCACTGTAGGAGCGATCTCCGAATCGCGACCTCCCCATCCCAACCTCCTGTTGCTACGTAAGTCTTACTATCAGTTAAAAATTGACGTAACAAAGGTGATTAAGGTATAATTCGTCCCATTCCAAACTAGGAGTTTCACCATGGCTAGCGCCGAACAACTCAAAGCGTTGCTGCAGTCGCATCTGGACGGCGACGACGAGCGTTTCTTCTCGGTTGCCATGCAGGTTGCCGCCCACGAAGCTCGGTTAGGCCACGGCATACTCGCCAAAGATCTGCGCACGATAATCGATGCGGCAAAGAGTCTAACTAGCACAGGTAAGTCCTTGCCGGTTGGTCGCGCACGCGGTGAATTAGGAAATCTTCTAGAAGTATCACACCCGAAAGCCCGGCTAGGCGACATGATCCTTGACAATTCTCTTAGAGATCAGATTCAGCGTGTTATCCGGGAACAACGCCACGCTGAGATAATTCTGGAGCATGGGCTATCACCAAGACGCAAACTGCTGTTCGTAGGTCCGCCCGGCACTGGCAAAACACTAACCGCGTTTGTCATTGCTTCAGAACTAGGTCTCCCGCTTCTGCAGGTCCGGCTTGATGGGCTCATTACCAAATTCATGGGGGAAACGGCAGCTAAACTGCGTCAAGTTTTCGATTTTACATATCCGACGCGTGGGGTTTACCTATTTGATGAGTTCGACGCTATCGGTTCGCGGCGCGGACTCGCCAACGACGTAGGTGAAATCCGTCGCGTGCTGAACAGCTTCCTGCAAATGATAGAGCAGAACTGTTCCCATAGTCTTATCGTCGCAGCAACAAACCATGCGGATATTCTTGACCGTGCACTATTTCGTCGTTTTGATGATGTTTTGCACTACGAACTTCCGGACGAACGGCAGATTACCACTCTACTAAAGATTCGCTTAGCTCGCACTGCCACCAAAAGAGTCCGTTGGCGAAGTCTTGGTAACGATGGCCTGGGACTCAACTATGCGGAAGTGGCACGGGCTGCAAACGAGGTGCTGAAAGAGGCACTGATTCAACAAACCTCACAAATCGGCGAGACGGAGATTCGGGCGATGATTAATGAAAGGAAGAAAATTGCCGAGAAGCTAGGAACAAACCAGCACCGGGGTTAGGAACGCAGTAACGGAAGCACCCAAGAGCAGAGACGACATGGCAAACGGAAACGGTACTAAATATCGACACTTTATTTTGAGCGGTACATCGGAGACAGAGGCATATCGTTCTCGGGGAGGTGGCGATCGTCCAGAGATACCGGAGCGGAATCGAGCGCAGCATGCCCGGAAGTTACAAGGCCAGATGAATGAGGTGCGCACGGCCGCTGAGTCAGCCCGGCAGGCCCAGCAAGAGGCCGGGATGGAAGAGAGTTTGGGGATTCAAGTGGAGTTTGAGAGTTTTCCCGATATTGAGTTGGCTTTTGAAAGCCTAGCGCGAGAGCGTTCGGGGATTGAACTGCAGAATGTACGTCATGAAGACAAGAAAACGTACGCGACCGTGTTGGTGCCTGACGGTAAGCTTGACCACTTTGAAAGCTTAATTCGCGACTATCTGTCGGAGAAAAAAGATAGTCGCGGCCATGCGAGTGACAACAGACGATTGATTGATGCTATCCAACAGATTCAGGCAGCAAGCCATCGGGCGCTCTGGACTGACGACGCCGAGGTATTCCCCACTGAAGATGAGGGACCGTTGTGGTGGGAAGTGTGGCTACCCATCCGTGGGAATCAGGAGGCAACCGCCGAGGCCTTTCGCGAGCGCGCTGAAGCCCTTGGTATGCAAGTGACACAAGGCAGCCTTATGTTTCCAGAGCGTACTGTGCTGTTGGTGCGAGCCTCGCTTGAGCAAATGCAAGGTTCCTTGGCCATCCTGAACAACATTGCCGAATTACGGCGTGCGAAAGAGACCGCGGATTTTTTTGAGGGCAAATTGATTGATGAGCAGCACGAATGGTTAAATGATTTGCTGGCACGCATCCAGTATCCGTCCAAGGAAGAAAACGTACCTTGCATCTGCCTGCTTGACACAGGTGTCAACAGAGGTCACCCGTTACTCACTCCGGCGCTTGTTGCTGACGATTTACATACGGTCGCCCCCACGTGGGGAGTTGATGACACCCACGGTCATGGGACACAGATGGCAGGACTTGCGCTTACGGGCGATTTGACAGAACTCCTAGCGGGCAGCGATTCAGTGGAACTTAATCATCGTCTCGAATCGGTGAAACTACTACCGCACGATGGCGCCAACGAAGAAGATTCAAGTTACCACGGATATCTGACGAAGGAAGCTGTAGCGAGACCCGAGATTACCGCGCCATTACGGCGCCGCGTTTTCAGCATGACTATCACTGCCCGTGACAATCGCGACAGGGGGAAGCCGTCTGCATGGTCGGCAGCGCTTGACTCGCTGGCGGCAGATGTCGACGGAGACGGAGCCTATCCGCGCCTGTTGATTGTATCCGCTGGGAACGTAGAGGATTTGAATGCCTGGTCTAACTATCCTGCTAGCAATGACTCGGATGGAATACATGACCCAGCTCAGGCTTGGAATGCGCTCACCGTTGGGGCTTCTACGAACCTCGCGCGAATCACTGAGAAAGACGCCATTGGCTACACACCAGTCGCTCCGGCAGGTGGACTGAGCCCATTCAGCACAACCTCCCTGATATGGGAGCCTTACTGGCCACTGAAACCCGATATTGTGCTAGAAGGTGGCAATGCCGCGAAGGATTCACTAAGTGCCGTTTCGATGTCGAGTCTCAGCCTGCTGACAACCCATCATCAACCGACAGACCGACTGTTCACAACAGCTAACGCTACCAGTGCCGCCACCGCCCTAGCTGCCCGCCTCGCAGCCCAAGTAATGGCTGTTTATCCCGATCTATGGCCGGAGGCAATTCGGGCTCTTATTGTACATTCGGCAGAATGGACAGATGCCATGAAAGGTACGTTCATGCCAGCTCACGGCAAATGGTCAAAGGCTGACCACCTGCAACTCGTGCGGCGGTGCGGGTTCGGTGTTCCTAATCTTGAACTCGCTCTATGGAGCGTCGCAGACTCGTTGACGATGGTTGTTCAAGAATCATTACATCCATTCAAACGAGAAGGAAGTAAAAATCCCGTGACCCGAGACATGCACCTCCACAGTTTGCCTTGGCCGTCTGACGTACTTGAGAGCCTCGGAGATACAGAGGTTGAAATGCGTGTCACGCTATCGTATTTCATTGAGCCCAATCCATCGCAACGTGGAGTTTACTCAAAATACCGATATGCTTCTCACAGCCTCCGCTTTGATGTGAAGCGGCCGCTGGAAACGACTAGCAGCCTTCGTAGACGAGTTAATGCGGCCGCGGAAGCAGCGGATAACGGTAGCAGTCAGACTGATTACGATTCACCGTGGCTAATTGGAGTACAAGGGCGTCATAGGGGATCGATTCACGGCGATATCTGGCGAGGCACCGCAGCAGATCTTGCGAGCCAAGGCGTTATTGCGGTCTATCCCGCGGCTGGATGGTGGAAAACACGAACCAAACTTGAGCGATTCGATCAATCCGCAAGGTATTCTCTGGTTGTTAGCATCAGGGCGCCCGAGGTCGAAGTGGATCTCTACACTGCCGTCGCGAACCAGGTTGAGGCAACAGCCGAGGTGGAAATTTGAGATGGATTTCCGAATTGCCAGCACCTTCGTTGACAGCCTCGCCAAGCTGACGGGCAGCGAGCAGAAGGCTGCCAAGACCACAGCCTTTGACCTCCAAATGAATCCGGCGCAGCCGGGACTACAGTTCCACAAGCTGCAGAGGGCAAGAGAGCCTAATTTCTGGTCTGTCCGCGTCAGCCGTGACCTCCGAATGATTGTGCATCGGAGCCAGAGCAGCTTGGTACTGTGCTACGTTGATCATCACGACGACGCCTACCAATGGGCGGAACGGCGCAAACTAGAGACCCACCCCAAGACCGGCGCAGCTCAAATAGTCGAAGTGCGGGAGACGGTTCAAGAAATCACCGTGCCCGTCTATGTGGAAACAGAACAAGAGGCACCACCCAAACCGTTCCTATTCACGGACATCCCCGAAAGCGATCTGCTGGGTTACGGCGTGCCGAGTGAGTGGTTGGGGAAAGTGCGAAAAGCGAATGAAGATAGTCTGCTACAACTTTGCGAGCGACTGCCCCGCGAGGCGGCGGAAGCACTGCTTGAGTTAGCTGTTGGCGGAACGCCGCCGATGATTCCACCCATAATTCCCACCACTAATCCCTTCGATCATCCCGACGCGCAGCGCCGCTTCCGGTTGATGACGAATGTGGAAGAACTGCAACGTGCACTCGACTATCCTTGGGAAAAGTGGGCAGTGTTCCTCCACCCGGCGCAACGGCAAATCGTAGAGAAGGACTACAACGGTCCGTTCCGTGTTGCTGGCTCAGCCGGCACCGGGAAAACTGTGGTGGCTATGCACCGCGCCGTATTCCTCGCACGCGCCAATCCGGACGCTAGGATTCTACTCACCACCTTTTCTGATACGTTGGCTGATGCGCTACGGACGAAACTCAAGCGACTAATCTACAACGAACCTAAACTTGCAGAGCGCGTGGAGGTTGATGCAATTGACGCGGTTGGAGAGCGGCTTTATCGGGCTCAGTTCGGTTCACCAAAAATCGTAACTCAGGAGCAATTTAAGTCAATTCTAGCGGATGCTATTAGCCAAGAGCAGACGAATCACTTCAGTCTCAGATTTCTGTTGAGCGAGTGGAAGAACGTTGTTGACGCATGGCAGTTGGATAGTTGGGAGGCATATCGCGATGTCAGAAGACTAGGGCGCAAAACACGTCTGCCCGTAACGCAGCGTTCTGCGCTTTGGTCCATCTTTGAACGGGTCAAGGCTGAACTTCGAAATCGAGGTCTCGTGACTCGCGCAGAGTTGTTCAGCTTGCTTGCGGAGACGCTCAACGATCGCCGGAACCCTCCGTTTGACTTCGCAATTGTGGATGAGGCGCAGGACATCAAACCCGCCCAACTGCGGTTCATCTCCGCATTGGGCGGCAGCCGGCGAAACAGCCTCTTTTTCGCGGGCGATTTAGGACAACGCATCTTCCAGACGCCGTTTTCCTGGAGTGCGTTGGGTGTTGACATCAGAGGAAGATCTCAGACGCTCAAACTCAACTATCGGACGTCCCACCAAATCCGGATGCGGGCGGATCTGTTGCTGGGACCCGAAGTCACGGACGTTGATGGAAACGTTGAAGATCGGCGGGGAACGGTCTCGGCATTCAACGGCGAACATCCGGCAATACGCCGATCCGAGGGCGAAGAGGAAGAAGGCAACGTTGTTGGGACATGGCTACAGGAACGCCGGGATGAAGGTGTGGAGGCTAAGGAGATTGGGATATTCGTACGATCGAAGAAGGAGCTTGACCGAGCCTGTTCGGCGGCGCACGGCGCTGAGTTGCCATATCGGGTCTTGGATCATGGCGCGGGAACACGCGAAGACTGCGTATCAATCAGCACGATGCACTTGGCGAAAGGTTTAGAGTTTCGCGCGGTAGTAGTCATGGCGTGTGACGACGAGGTAATTCCGCTGCAGGAACGGATTGAAACCGTCGCGGACGATGCGGATCTTGAGGAGGTCTACAACACCGAGAGGCATCTACTCTATGTCGCATGCACACGTGCGCGCGACCACCTGTTAGTCACGAGTGTTGAGCCCGCTTCGGAGTTCTTGGATGATTTGCAGATGCAACTAGTTTGAGTCCGTTCGAAAAACAGACTCAACGGCTTTTTCCTCCTTGCGAGCTTATTCTTCGTCGGTGCAATCCGTCAGCAGCCCAACTTCCTCCAAACAGCGGTTCATCTCTTTGAGCAGTTCCTCGTACTGGGCGCTGCGGAAATAGGCTTTGGCGCGCTCCATCTGGTGTATGCGCGTTTTGTCTAGGTAGCGGATCGACCCGGTGTAGACGCCATCTGCGGCATCTTTAAGCAATTCCGCGAATCGTGCGGGTCTACAGTAGAGTAGCGGCGTCAATGATGCCATTACGTGAATACCCGCGACTCTGAGGCGCCGCATCGTTCTCAGGCGCACCCCAATGCGCGGGGCGTGCGGCTCCAGTTTGCGCCGCACCCGATCGTCGTCGGTGAGTACGGAAAAGCCCACCCGCAAGCGGCTACCAAATGCCTGCAACATCTCTAGGTCGTCCAGGATGAGTGGGCTGCGCGTGTGCACCACGACGCTTTTCGGGTTGCTTTCCAACACTATCTTCAAACAGCGCCGAGTGAGCCGGTATTGCCGTTCGATGTATTGGTACGGATCAGTGGCTGAACCCACGAAAATCCGACGACCCCAAATTTTAGCGCGCGCCTTGCCGAGTAGGAAGGGGGCGTTAATCTTGGGCTTGACCCAAGTGCCCCAGGGCAAAGGGTGCTCGCGGGCATAGTGGTACTTCATGACATAGCAATATGCGCATCCCATGCCGCAGCCGATGTACGGATTGAGGGTGTAACCGCTGACCGGGATACCGTCTTGGGGCATCAAGACCGAACGCGCCGCGTGCTCTTCTATGTTTAAGTGGGCGTGTGCCATGCCCTAAAATATACTACACAAAAACATAGTTGTCAAGTGTAAATCATTCTGTCACCGGGGAAATTGCATCTGAAAGTTCTGAAAGTGTGTCGTGGTTTTCCCATCCCCAGTCTTATCCCCGCCGACGGTTCATGTGATTCCACTCTACACACGCCTTTGCGGCGGCTGCTTCCAGGAAGGCAATCGCCTTCTTGTGCTTCTTCTCCTGCGCTCGCGCTAGTGGCGTGCGCCCCTGTTTGTCCTTCTGGTTAATCTTGGCTCCGTGATCGAGCAGCAACTGCAGCATCTTATCGCTGGCACCGAAATGTACCGCCACGTGCAGGCAGTTTTCACCGTCCTTGCTCTTGATGTTGTTCGGATCCTGACCCTTCTCCAGAAACCACCGCGCTCCCTGAATGCTGCGGCACGAGACAGCGCAGCCGAGCGGGGTGTAGCCGCCATGATGATCGGTGCCGCGGGTGCCATCGAGCGCCCCTCCGTACTTCAGCAGCAGTTCAAGTGCGTCAAACTGTCCGTCGCAAGCGGCGTGGTTGAGCGTGTCGTCGTCGGCGCAAGTTCCCCCTGCTTTGAGGAGTGTCTCGAATACCTCCAGGTTGTTGCTGTAGATAGCTTGGTCGACGCAGCCGGTGAGATCGGCTCCGTGTTCGAGCAAGCTCCGCGCAATCTGTTCCAGTGCTTTCCGCTTCTTCTCGCTATCTCTTCCCACGCGCGAACTGACGCAGTAGGTCAGTGGCGTCCAGCCCTCGTCACTCGTCCAGATTTTAGTTCCCTCGTGATGCGCCTTCGCTAGGGATGCGTCGTCCTTCAAAAGAGAGTTCACGCGCCCGGCGTCGCCGAGCACGGAAGCGTGAAAGATGTCGTGCTGATTGGGAACCCTATCCAGCAGCGCCGGCAGGAATTCGGTCGAATCGCCGGTGGCACAGAGGGCGATCGCGCTAATGAGCCAGTAGCTGCCCGGCGTCAATGGATCGGCGCCAGCATCGAGCAACAGATTAACCACCTGATGATGACCGTCGTGCTTGGGGGCTGTCTTCTTGTGCTCCACTGTACGGTGGCGGGGACGGTAGTGGTGACCCCCCCGCTTGGATTTCACATTCGGATCGGCGCCATGCTCAAGCAGAAGGGCTACAGCGTCCGCTTGTCCGACGTGGCAAGCATCCATTATCGGCTTCCAGTCGGTGGCGCTCGCGTCGTCTTCGTTGAGCATGGCACGCATGGTTTTGAGGTCGCCTGCCGCGGCTGCGGCTGCAAGTACTTTCGCGGGTTTCATCTTAAGTTAGCTCCAATTCCGTCTCACGGCGTCGCAGCGCCCAAGCCTGACGATCACTGGCGCCGGACGTTTACTGTTGAATTTCTCAAGGTTTACCGAACGTCGATTAGACCTGATAGAGCTGTATGAGATTGCCGCAGGTATCATCAAATATGGCTCTAATCACCGGCCCTGTTTCTGTTGGCTCCATCGTAAATACGACGCCCAAATCCTTCAATCGTTCGTACTCTTTTCGGACATCGTCAACGGCAAATGCCGTATGCGGTATTCTTTGCTGGTAGAGCGACTTTTGGTAAGCCTTGGCTGCCGGGTTGTCGTTCGGTTCAAGCACCAACTCAATATCATCCGGTCCCTCCGGCGAAACCACCGTGATCCATCTAAATTTCCCGACCGGAAAATCTTGTTTCTTAACAAAACCCAAAACCTCGACATAGAATCTAAGCGCTTTGTCTTGATCGTCCACAAATACACTAGTCAGTTGAATCTTCATGATTGGCTCCTTTGTTGGCTGGCGATGGCAATCATCTCAACGTAGAAATTCGTCCTGCGGATTCAGGAGAGGTTTGATTCGCTGCGATAAATTCGTCAAAGGAGCCGGGTACTAAACGGAGACCGCTAGCTCCGTTAGTTGGCATCCTGTTTCAATTGGAGGTTGCGTATGCCGTCAAGCAAAACCCGAGTGGCGATGCAGTCATCTTCGTTGTAATCAAGAATCCGCTGTTTGATGGATAGATCTCCGGTTTCAATCCAACGATCGAACCATTCAATTGATGCCGCACCGGAGGGATGCGGGTCCCGCCAGTTGAAGCCTAGGAATGTCGCCAGTGTCTTGATTGAGTAATCTCGAGTCGGCCATTCTGTCGCCTTCCTAACGACATCGAAATATAGATCTACAGATTGGCAAGGATCGAATAGTTCTTCAATTTCCTCCTCGGTACACACGCTTGGATGTTTAAGCTGTAACTTTCGCCATACTGTGCGCTCATACTTCGAGTAATAGTAAATGATGCAGGGTTGTCTATTCTTGATATATTCCCAAGCTTCGCGGAACGCCCGCTCCTCCGCTTCAGGCGTAATTTCATCCGCGAAAAAGGGAATGTAACGCTCAGTTCTGTTGTTGCCGCCGCGGCGTTCGACAAATCCGTGCAAATAGCAGAAATCTCGCATCGGGTCAACTTCTATGTCGAAAAATAGTTCTGTTTCGCTATTTGGAAGGTTTATCGATTCTGTCAGGAAAGGGGGCGCACTATCGGTTTTGTTAAGTTTGGCTCGTCGGTGAAACTTGTGGAGCGTAGCGGTACCTATTCCCGCGAATTTAGTCTTCTTGCCTGAAATGAATTGATTAATATCCGCGGCTGCCAAGTCTGATATAGTTGGAATCAAGTCGACCATCACGTCGCGTTTCTTCCGACCAAGATCGGGCAAAAGAGTGAGGTCGTCCGATTTTTCAAGCTCGGCGAGGCAGGCGGAATACCAATGGCACAACTTGCAACCTGAACCATAGGCCGGCGTACTCTGATACGACTTCGCAACAATTTGTCTCGCTTGCTTCAGCTTTTTCTGATAAACATGCCACATCGTCCAGGGATTATGTTTGCCCTGTAGTTCCTCAAGATCGTAAGTGACCTCTTTTCCGTGAATGTCCCACACGAACGGACGCCGTGAGCCTGCCAAGTTGAGGTGCTCAAGAATGTCGGTGTAAAGCGCCAACTGTACCCCGTAGTGCTTCTTCGGTTTAGAATCATCGCTGTCGCTGTCGCCATGTTCCCCGGATCCGCACTTGATGGACCCGGCCACGTAGCCGTTGCCATCGCGTCTCAACAGAGGAGGTTCTCCCAAAAGGTCATCTGCGGTTATGCGCCCTCTGTAAATTAGCGGCTCTCCTTGGCACATGGCGTCAAACGTCCTTTGTTCCTGTTCTTCACCGCTATAGGACGACAGATTTAGTATGCGAATTTCAATACGAGCGATTACATCGCGCTCATGCGCGATACCTTTTTCCCAAAGCAGCTTGACGAACGGGTTGATTTCATCGCGCTTGGCAGGGCCGGAGAACAGGTCCATGGTCGGCCGGTGCTCGCACTGGATTAAGTCATAGAGCATGGCAGCGGTGATAGGAATCACATTTGCCTCCTTGCGACATTGCATTAGTGCCAATTTGTTTCAACGGTGTACGGTGTGCACCTCTGGAAGAAACTCAATTCCTAGAGTGCAGCGCCAGTCGATTTCCTTCGGAATCCTCGAAGTGGGCGATGAACCCGTATTCGCCGATGCTAGTCTTGGGCAGGAGTGTCTTTCCGCCGTTGGCGTTGACTCGCGCCAATGTCCCCTCAATATCGGGCGCAGTAAAGTAGATCAACGTACCGGCGTGAGATGGCGTGAAACCTTCCGATTTAATAAGGGTACCGGAGGCACCAATCCCGGCTTCGACAGAGGGAAACCACGCCATCTCCTCAGATCCCATTGTGGTAAGGGTAAGCTGGAAATCCATTACCGATTCGTAGAATCGCTTGGCTCTCTCCAAATCTAGCACTGGAATCTCGAACCAGCCTACAGGGTTGTAGTGTTTAGTCATGCTATCCTTCCCCTCGTCGCGAGACAGATTTCGCGTATCTATAACGCTGCTTTGGACCGGACGCGATTCTCTGCCCCGGGCGGGATGTGTGTCTTGGAATCGGTGAATTACTCCTCCCCTTGGCTCATGTGGAACACTTCCCACATGTGTCCATTTGGGTCCTCAAACGTCCTGCAGTACATCCAGGCATGGTCTTCGACAGGTATCGGTTCGGCGCCGCCTGCGTTGAGTACCTTGCTCATCATCGAATCTACCGCTTCTCGGCTATCGGCAGATAAAGCGGTGACGACCTCTGTTGTCTTCGATGCGTCGGCAATCTCTTTCTTGGTAAACCGTTGGAAAAAAGACTCAACGACCAGCATAGCACGGCACCCATCAGCGATTACCATGCACACGCATTCTTCGCCGCTAAAGTCATCATCAAATTCAAACTCCAACTGCGAGAAGAATTCCCTAGTTTGGTCGAGATCTTTGACCGGTAGATTTATAAAGGTATGTCCAATCATGATTCCTCCGATGTTTCAGCTAATTCTTTAATGATCTTCAGCGCCTTGGTCCACACGTCTTCGAAGAAGCCCTGTTCCGCTGAAGTTACCTCCATATCAACAACTAACTCAGTACTGCCGTCAACTTCAATTAGTGTGTAATTTTCATAGGCTGGTGACCACGCTTTTACCTCGTGACTTTCCATATTCAACTGATTCAATGCGATTGACATGTGGGGCATATTAGACCCTGCGTGTCGTCTGCACGCGTATTACCTGCGAAATCGAACTTCTAGGGTACGGCGTCGACTCTGCCTGTCCTGAGGAGGATGCGTAACGCTTGGCGTTTGCTCAGTGTGCTTAGTCTGCACGCGTTCTTCTCAATATAGGCGATGATCTGCTCTGGATCGGTTTTGGCGTACTCGCGCAGCGCCCAGCCAATCGCTTTGCGCAGGAAGAATTCACGCCGTTCGATGGACGGCTCGATGCAGGCTTGAAGCAGGTCGACGTCTGTGGTATCTTTGAATTTCAATTGACAGATGATAGAAGTGCGCCGTTTCCAGATATCGGATGAGTGCGCCCATTCAAGTATCTTGACTTTCATCTCTTCCGGATAGCGTGTGAGCAGTCCGCCGACAAGCCGAGGCGCGATGGCATCGACATAGTCCCACCACGCACCGTCGACGACCATCTCCTCGTAACAGGGAAGCGCTTCAAGGGACTGGAACTCATGGTAGGTAGGATATTCGCCAAGTTTGATGGCAGCGTAACGCTCTTCACGGTAATCCGCATCTCGCCAGACGGCGAGAATGGTGTCGATCCAGCGGCTCTGCGTCTCGATCAGGTGGGCAGCGAAGACTTGGCGGCACACGGCTTTCAGGGCGGGCGCCTGCACGCCGAGATAAGGCATCTCCGACTTCATGTATGCCTGCATCCCCGGCGCCTTCTCGGGATTAGCGTTTTCGCGCAGCGCTTTTCGCAGTGCACGACAGAGCGCACGAGAAGAATGCAGTCGAGTCTGACCTTCTCGTGTAGATTCAGAGTTTGCGGACTTCACATATACACTCCCGTCCTGTAGCTCTTTGTGAGACAACGGCAATCGACCGGGCGCTTCAGACACCGCTAATCATTTCAATCCTACGATGTCTACCGTATAGGCATCTCTGAGAGGAATGATTCGTCCAAGGCAAGCATCACGGTGTCCGGACTTGGGCATTTCTCTAGCAGCCGGAATCTGCCCATGGGTCGTAAGAGCCAAAGTTCCACAAGTGGCGCTCAATGTCGCGGCAGCTATAGAGTCGACCGCCATAATCCTGGTCAGCCGGCTCCATCACGATCTCGGCGCCGGCGGCACGTGCGCGTGAGCAATGGGCATCTACATCATCGACAATCACATAGGGTGCCTGGGTTACCGCGCCAGCATCTGTCGGCTGGATTAGCAAGTCGTCATATTCCCCTTCGCGGACCGAACCCAGCATAATCATGCTGTTTCGAAAGGTGAGCTGGGCGTGGGCAATCTTGCCATTGTCACCCGGCACAACCATGTGCTTCTCGAAGCCAAACGCCGCGCACAGCAATTCTATCGCGGCTGGCGCATCCACGTAGCGCAGACCCGGAACGATCGTCGCCCCTAGGAGTCGTGTCTCGTTCGTCATTCTTATTTTCGTCCCTCTTCCTGCTCTCTCACAACTCGGCAGATGCCCACCCCGCGCAGAAAATCAAGACTGCATACCGTTCATTCGTATCGCGCTTTGAACGAGTCATGGGATTCTGGTTCCTCCGAAAAGGCGGAAGTCCGGCTGTCGCCGATTTTAGCCCGGATTAGCCCAGATAAAGATTAGCTGGGCGGTTCAGTTGGTGGAGACAAGCTACTAAATGCAGTCGTAGCCTGCGTTGACGACGTTATGGCTTGGGCTAAAGCAGAAGGTTTTTGCAAATTCTGGCTAATGGTTATGATTCGGCGGTTGCCGCCATTCGATGATTGCTCCGACTTGTGTGTTTGCCGCTTCCGTGATGTCCATGTGATCCGGTCCCTCTCGGAACGTCATAAGTGTTTCAAACTCACCGCCGAAGATGGAACGGTAGAATTCAAACAATTCGCGGCAGTTGTCGACAAAGTTTAAGTACGTGTCGAGAGAGGTCGTTTCCTCCCGATAAAAAAGTGCTAAAATCTATAGACACACGTGAGTATACCATAAATACAGCGCGAAGGTCAACACACGCACGGCGTATCGAGTCAACGATGGGTTCCGCACAATGTAGACTGACACGTTATCCGACTCGCCGCTTCAGTATTTCGATTGCGTCCGCCGCACCCTGAAATTCTGCCCATCTTTTCGGTGTGCCACCATGGGCGCCGTCAACAATGGTCGGATCGGCTCCTCGGTCGAGCAGCAGGTTCAGGCAGCCCACGCAGTTATACTGCGCTGCCAGGTGCATGGCTGCGGTGTGGAGCGGCGACCAGTTATCGTTGTCGGAGGCGGACGGGTCTGCGCCTGCGTTCAGAATGAGGTCAACGGCGGCATGTTGTTCAGGCGTGCCCGGGTTCAAGGGCATGGCGATGTCTTCCGTCGCAGCTCGGCAGGCAAAATCGAGCAGCGTGCGTCCCTCGGAATCTCTCGCCGTGAGAACCGCCGGGGCGGACGAGAGCAGGTCTTCAAGCGCGTCAAGGTCGCCCTCGCGCGCAGCAGCGGCGGCTTGAGTTAGAAGGTCTTGTGCCATTTCGGTAGTCTCGGCAGCGGCTTGTTACCGCGCTCAGTCAAGCACGTTCGCGCCGCCGTCATCCAGTTCGGCGGGGCGCTGCCAATAGGTGTACTGCGGTGTCCACTCCTCTTCGCCGAGTCCTGCCAAGCCGAGAAGGCTCCACATTGAACAATACAGGTCACCAGGTCCGAACACGCACGAATTC
The DNA here is from genome assembly GCA_965198175.1 of Candidatus Poribacteria bacterium. Classification (GTDB taxonomy): domain Bacteria; phylum Poribacteria; class WGA-4E; order WGA-4E; family PCPOR2b; genus JAPPKS01. The sequence goes on along the minus strand of OZ240245.1, from coordinate 1,694,351 downwards.
TTGCGCAGGATGGTGTCACCTTTCCGTTCGTAGACCACGGCGCCCGGGAAATTGTCATCTCCCTTAAACACCGACTGTTCACGAATATATGTCCCGCCTCCGTGCGACGCCAAGCGAAACCGCCAGCCGCGCGCGTTGGCAAACCGGCGCTGAACTTCCGGCGGATCCTTCGAGATCAGGACCACGGACAGAGCCGATTCTAGATGGACTAGCAAGCCGTTGAAGCCGTCCGCCCACAACGTGCAATAGCGGCAGCCCTGCCCCATGTTGTGGATTGCCAGCAGCTTGTCCTTTCCGCCGAACAGTTCGAGAAGCGACACCTGACCGGTCAGCGTCTCGAAGGTATAGTTGGGAACCGACGTCCCCGGGTTAGTCTTTCGTAGCGCGTTGAGCTCTCCCATTAACTCGCCGATATTTCTTTCTAGCTCGACAATTCTCTCACTTGACATTGTTATACCATTTCGCTTCAATAATAGTGCGTATGATGCTTTAATTATATCAATCTCTTTCTCCGTAGGCGGGGCATCTTGCCCCGCCGACTTTGGGCGGAGATTCTCCAGCTATGGACATCCGCACAATTGTCTTGAGTTTGTCCGGTGCCGTACGACGGGGATCGCTGAGATAGATCTCATGTCCCGGAGGCTGCAGAGCGATGTTTTCGACTAGCGCTCTACGGTGAAGTTGTTCGTAGATAGGTCCCACCTGGTCGTACGGTCCAATATGTAGAACCTGGAGGCTTTCACATTCCGCCCACCTTACCAATCGGACATTGGAGGTGTCAGTTCCCTTCTTGTCTAAGATTGTTTCCTGCGCCGCTTGCATGTGCTCGCTTTTCACACGCTCTGGCACACGGATTAACGTCCTCCAACGCCACTGTGACATGTCAGGAACTTCATCCGAATTGTCGTACCAAAGCGCCTCCATAGGAGGGACAACAAAGTCTATCGTCCCCGCCTTTTTCAGAGAGAATTTCACCGTGTAGGCAACCGAGTAGAGATCTTGAATCGCCTTTTCAAACGCTTCGCCGCCAGGAGCTCCTTGCCCGTCTACTGCCAAAAAGGAACCCTCGCCTGCCTTGACGCGCTCCACCTTGTTCGTGGCACGATAGAGATCCTTCATCGTCTTCTTGAAGTCAATTTTTTCCATGAGATACCTTCTGAAAAAGGACCGCTGAGCGTATCGGTCAGGCGCCGAGTGACGGTAAGTGTTTCACACGATGATACGTCAGAGCGAGCGAGATGCAGTGCTTCAGCGCGTTGACAGGCAGCTCGTCGATTTCGCCGAATACAATTTCCCTATTGCCCTCGAATGTGAACACATCCCCGTAGACCGCTTTGAACGTGTTGACCAACGACGTGTTGCAATTGAAGTACATCGCGTACTGGTCCGGCGTCCTTTCCTTCCAGTCCATTCTGATAGTGCTGCCGCCCTTGGTGAGGTAGCTGGGCTCACCCCATTTCAGGGTCTCCTCTAACGCGTCGACGCCCTCCGTCTCCAATGCCGTGTCCAAGACGAGTTGCCGGAGGCGCATCATTTTCTTGCGTATAGGCTCCGGGTAGCTGTCGAATACTCGCGCAACATCAGGGTTCTCGATTTTGGACATGTCGACCTCGTTATCTTTTTGCTTTTGCTGTAGAAGCCGTGTTCGGGAATATCACATTGGGGGAAAGTTCGAATGGTGAGTAGCATGAACTGGCGTATGCCGTTAACCCCCGAACAACGCCGTGTTTGTGGCAAACCCATTAACTTTCGAAAACACGTTGCGCTCACCCGTGTGCCCCGCGTGCTTTGTCACCGATAGAAAATGGTAAACATGACGTGCCGTTGGACGCGTGCCTGTTCAGTCTTGCGATTGCTCGGCGATAACCTGCCAGTTGATGCCGAATTTGTCGGTGCAAGCGCCGAAGTATGCGCCCCAGAAAGCGTCAGCCATCGGCATACTCACCGTGCCGCCGTCTGACAGCTTCGCGAAAATCTCGTCCGCATGCTCTTTGCCCTCTGCCTCGAAGGAGAGCGAGAAGTTGTTCCCTACGGCGGGCGGGGGACCGAACGATGAACAACTGTCGCTGCCCATGAGGACGCTTGACCCAATCGGGAGAGAGACGTGCATGATGCGGTCAAGTTCCTCCTCCGGGATCTCCATGTCTTCTGGACCTTCACGGAATGTCGAGATGAATGCGAACTCGCCGCCGAAGATGGATTGGTAGAACTCAAACGCCTCGCGGCAGTTATCTTCAAAAGTTAAGTACGTGTTTAGAGCCATAAATTCCTCCTACAGAAAAGTGCTAGAACCTGTCGATGTTCATTGTTATAACATTGCTTTAGCGCGGAGTCAACGTTAATGCCGCTGAAGAAAAACTCGATCGGATTTAGAACGACCGCCACAGTTCCGCTTCCTCGCCCAGCACCAAGGTAACGAGGCTATGGTCGTGAGGATTATATAGGTAGTGCGGGATTCCCGCCGATTTGAGGTGACTACGCACGAGTTGACCTAGCGGACTGTATTCGTCGGAGAAGATTAGCCACCTTATTGATCGCATTGCGGGCCTGCGGATCTTCGAGAACACGGCTGTGGTAATCATCGATAGTCGTAATCGTCGCGCCGCCGACCTTCTCTACAAGACCCTTCGTGGCGGCAAATATTTCGCTCTTAATCTTTTCGTCCAAATCCAAAACTGCCGCACCGAATAAAACCGCAGTTGCCAGAGGCAACGCAATCTCGTTCAAACACATTAATGCGCCTTCTTCCTGAAAGCTTGCGCCTACCATCGGGAGGCCCAAGATATTGTGTGCTTGAGGTCGGGTTTCAGGTTGCACGTGCGCTGCTCGCTCGCACAATAGACTGTATCGTTCCTGATCAATCACTGGAGTTGTCTGAAGTTCTTCCAGTCGGAGTCGAACCTTCACGGGGCTGAAATTCCCCATCCGCTCCTTTTTGGATGACGCTTTCCAATCTTGAAGAATTCCCGCTTCTTGAAAGAACAATTGTAGAAGATTCGCGGTCTCACCTAACGACCTACTCAGGAGCAATGATTCGTCGTAGAAGCCGAATCTGAGCAGGCGTAATGCTGCACGGGCGTTCGATGTGACTCTTCCACAAATGTACTCGATGACATGGTCGCCGCCGCGGCATTCCCACCAACAGGAAGCCATTCGATCGGCAAGCGAAAGCACTGTGCCAATTTGTTGAAGACAGGCGGGAGCCTTCATTCCAAGTTCATTGAGCGCCTTACCGGTCTCGACTTCACAGTCATCCTCTTGACGCCAAACTAACTGAAGAAAATCCGATGCCTCGGGAATAGTTCCTTCCTTAGTCATGCCATAACCTCCTTGTCAACCCAAACTCGATTGCTTCTGGCGCAGTTTAACCCTTCTCACGAATCATCGGGCGGAAATCTTCAGGCAGCCTCACACACGAACCTACCTTCCTGCAAGGCAGGCTTGATGACCAAAGCGTGGCTGTCCTTGTATCGCTCAAGATCTGCTGGCGAAACCAATATCGCATCGACGGCGACGCAATGCAAGGGGGATTTCTCGCGACTCGCCGGCTAGGATGTCATGTGATGGCGATTGTATTCAATATCGCCAATTCTCATGAGAAAGCGGCGCACGATTCAGTTCGTCCCGATAGGTGCGCCATAGTGGAATGAAGTTATCCATCAACTCGCGAAACCGATCGTTATGCTGACGCTCAAGGATATGTACCATTTCGTGCACGAAGATGTACACCAGACATGAACTCGGTTTTTTCGCTAGTTCGAGATTTAGCCAGATTCGTTTGGCTTCAATGTTACAAGATCCCCAGAGCGTTTTCATTTTCTTGATCCGCACATCATGCACAGTCACACCGACCTCCGCTTCCCATTTGGCGATGAGTGGCGGCAACTGATCACGCAGGTGGCGGCGATACCAACGGTGAAGCACCGCTTCCCTTACTTCGCGGTCAGAGTTCGGGCGAACACCTAATTCAAGTGTTGTGTTGTTGCGCAGTTTAACCGTTGGTGGCGCGTTGCGCTCGATCACATTGAGCCGGTAGCGTCTGCCTTCGAAGTAGTGACTCTCACCGGTTACGAACTCGCGCTGAGATTGACGAACCTGTTGTTGGAACTCCGCCTGTTTACGGCGAATCCATCCAAGGCGTGAAATGAGGGCGAGCCGCACCGCCTCATCATCAAGGCGCAGAGGAGCCGCCACCCGAACCCGACCACTCGGGGGATAGACGCCGACATGGAGGTTCTTAATCTCCTTGCGAACAACTTCTACCGGTATTCCTGCGACTTCTATACGTCGACTATCAATCTCAATACTCATGCTGATTCTTCACTAGCTCAAAGAGGGCGTTAAGGTCAACAGCGAACTCACTAAATTCTTGCGCGACAACCTTAGCCATTGCTTGGCGTACTTTCCGTTCTTTGAGTCTGTGTCCTCTCCAATCGTCTTCCTTCGAATTGAGGATAGCCTGATCCAGTGCAATTGCTGCCCGCGCTCTGATCACTCGGTATCGGGAACTTTCGTTCTGACCGAGCGTCTCTGCAATCTCCGAATCGTCGGATATCTCTATGTTGTCGAATAACGCCCGTTGCGCTCCGCTGTTAATTTCAGGAGGATAGGATTTCCTAGTCTCATAGGTATCGATCCGCTTAGTCAGTTCGACGATTTTAGCCAGATACGTTCTGTAGTCAATTGCTTCCTCTTTTCGCTGTTGGATAAGAGCATCAAGCAACTTGGACATGTTCTCATAATATTTGGGATTCTCTGGAGTCCGGTCGATAATCACCCGACGGACATTATTGTCAATCGTTTCCGCCGCGGTTTTGCGATTTTTCTTGATTCCCCCGGGCAGCAAATCAACTGCGGCTTCGCCACGCTTAACAATCAGTTCCACCAGCGTCAGGTCATCGAACTCGGAGAGTGTCTCACTCTCCTCCGCCCGGATGTAGGTGTCCAGCAGATGACGCATAGCTGGTTCATACATTTTCAGGTCAATATAGTCGCCGCTCGCCAGCTTGACTTCCTGCCGCACCTTCTCGTAGTAGTCCACTCCGTCTCTGATTTCCTGTGCCTCGGCATGGCTATAACCCGCCTCACACATCTCGTTAGCTACATTGGCGTAGGCGCGAAGGAACCCCGCAACCAGTTTGTAGAGGGTTAGGCGCTTTTGCTCGTTGGCTTTAAGCTGCTCGGCGTTGCCGCTCTCGACGGCGCAGAAGAAACGCAGGTAAGCCGCCGTGTCGCGTGGCGGTTCAACCGGTTCGCAGAGCGCCTTGACTGCCTCGCGTACCTCCTCAAGCCGTTCGCGTGCCTTCTCAAGTCGGTTTTCCAGCAGCCCCTGTACGTCTTCCGGGTCGTAAGCGGCGAAGGCTTCTCCGGTGTAGTCCGAGATTGACTGTTCTAGTGAGCGGAACAGGTCCTTGTAGTCGATGATGTAGCCGTATTCCTTGTCTTCGCCGTCAAGACGGTTGACCCGGCAGATTGCCTGAAACAGACCGTGGTCCTGCATGTGCTTATCAATGTACAGATAAGTCGCTGGCGGAGCGTCGAAACCGGTTAGCAGTTTGTCCACAACAATCAGGAGTTTCATCTGTCTCGGCTCTTCGACGAAACGCTTCTTGACCTCTTGCTCGAACAGATCTGCCTTGTGCATCGCAGCGTTTTCCGGTTCGCCAAAGTGCGCCGCGAGCATCTTCCGGTAGATGTTATATTTGAGAAGTTTTTCGGTTAATCCCTCGCCAGTTTCCTCACCTTTGATGGCAGACGGAGACGGATTGTAGGAGGTCACAATAGCGCATTTACCCTGCAGTGGAGTTCCCTGAAACATCTCATAAAACCGGCATGCCGAGTAAATGCTGTCGGATATCAGCATTGCGTTTCCTCGACCGCTCACTAATCGATCGCGTCTCTCCATGTCCATCAGAATATCAGCGACAATCTGGTTCAACCTATCCCGTGAACTCAGGACTTTCTGCATCGTGCCCCAACGCTGTTTGAGTTGTGCCTTTGGCACATCAGCCAACCCACGTGTCTTGCGATCAAACCACTCATCAATCCGTTTCTGCGAGGTGATGTGCTGGTCAATGTCCCGTGCCTCATAACGTAGGTCAAGGACAACGTTATCTTCAACCGCCTCGTCGTACTTGTAGGTGTGGATGTACGGACCGAAGGTTTCGATACTCTGGGGTTTGTCGCGCTTGAGCAGTGGGGTGCCGGTGAAGCCGATAGACATTGCCCCCGGTAAAATAGCCTTCATCGCCTTGTGGAGTTTGCCCGACTGTGTGCGGTGGCATTCATCCACAAAGACGAATAACTCGCCGCGGGGGTGAAAATCGGCGGGCAGATTCTGTTTGATTTCCTCAACATATTTCTCCACATCTTGGTCACTAATTTCCCCCGACTTTCCGAACTTGTGGATTAGCGAACAGACTAACCATTTAGTCGTGTCACCCAGTGCGCCTACCAAGTCAGTACCGCTCTGAGTACGGTAGATATCCTCGTTGACGCCCTTGAAAACCCTCTCAATCTGTTCATCGAGTTCGGTGCGGTCCGTGATAATCAGTGCACGACCATTGGTCACGTTCTCGCGAATCCATTTCGCTAACCAGACCATAGTCAGGCTCTTTCCGCTGCCTTGTGCATGCCAGATGATGCCGCCCTCCCGCTTCTTGATGCGCGCTTGTGCCGCCTTCACGCCGAAATACTGATTATGACGGCAGATTTTCTTCATCCCGGCATCGAAAACGACGAAGTCGTGCAGCAGTTCAAGCATCCGTTCCTTGTTACAGAGTTGACGTAACTCCCGAAGCAAGGGGTCGTCGGTAATGTCGTCGGTTTCTTTCCAGCGCAGCCAGTGTTTCTCAGGCGTCCCAATCACACCGTAGCGTACTCCCTCGCTCGTGTTCCCCGCCATTAAAAGTTGCACCGTCGAAAAGAAGTGACCGATAAATTCCGGCTTTTGGTTGTCGAGGTTCTGGCGGATGCCCTCGGCAACCGACACCGTGGAACGCTTTAATTCCAGCACTCCGAGCGCAATTCCGTTGACGTAGAGCACGATGTCGGGGCGCTTGACGTTTTCCCCGGAAACGGTCACCTCCTCGGCGATGCCGAAGTGGTTGTTGGTGGGGTTTTCCCAGTCGATGAGCCAAACCGTCTTGTGTTGCTCGCCCACTTCAGGCTGAACCTTTACGCCGTATCGGAGCAAGCCATAGACCTCGCGGTTAGCGTCATAGAGCGTTCTGCTCCCGCCGAGCGCGGCAGCCTTATGTACCTGAGATACAGCTCTCTCAATGATTTTGTCACTGTGCCCCTGATCCTTCAACCAGCGGATGAGATGCTTATCCTCGACGTTGCGATTGCCGGTGCGCTCCTTCCAATTGCCAAGAGAGTTATAGCCCAGGGCAAGTTGGAAGAATGAAATCACGCGCCGCTGTGTCAAGAATTCCTTTTGTCCTATCGTGTCCATTTCGCTGCTCCCATTAAATTACTTGCGCCATGTCAATAAAATATCTTGCAGCCTTTCCACAAGAGGCTGAATGTCGCTTTTCTTGCGTTCAGCCTCTAGTCGCGCTACAACCCGATAAACTTCTGGCGCTACCCAATCATGAATCTCCTTCAATCCGATTCCGCAATGTTGTTGTAAATCTGGGAATTCTCAGATATACCGACCTAGATAATCTCCAATCTCTTCTCGGTTTTCGTAAAACTTGGGAAACTGCTTCTCGCACACTGGATTGAAGCGCGCCAGTACTTTGCGACTGTATTCCTCCCGATCGTCAAAGATGCCCAGTGGACAAAATGGTATATCCCACGCTTTGAATTGTTGCAGCGCAATTGTGGCGTCTCTGACCCTAGTGTTACTAGGGAGCGCATACACGAAGAGTGACTCCGGCATTCCGTTGATTCGGCAATCTACTGAGTATATGCATTCGGGATCATGTTCTGGATGGCTCCAGTTGAAATTCCTGCGCGGCTCCGGAACATTTTCATACAACAGTGCCTGAAAGTCATCCATAAATGTAGATTGTACATTCTGCGTTGACAAGCACAAGACATCACCTATTCTCACAAGTGCTTGAGCAAAGGAGTATAACGCATCACCAAAGCGCGCATCCCGAATCTTAAAAATTAGTTCGCCAAAACGATCTTCAACCTTAAACGTAGATAGGGCGTTCAATATAATTTGATGGCGTGTTCCACTAAATAATTTCTTTTCACTAATATCGTAGGTAAGGTGCATGTAGGTATGCCCTTCGTCCGAGAGTACCCAACTGGCTTGTTCTTTTTTTAGAACGATGGTTATATGGTCGCCGTCGTCAAACCGGAAAGGGGTAAACACGCGAAAACGGTCCATGCCATCAGGTAAAACCCGAACCTTCGCCGAGACTTTATCAATAAAGTCTTGTTCTATAGATTTTATCGACATTGCTTAGCCCTCCTCAAATAAGGTGCCCTGTAACTCATAAGGGTCTTCAAAATTTGCATCCGCAAAAAGACATGTCAAAGCACCGTTGACATCATTAAAGCGTTTTGTCGGTTCAGCGTAATCTTCCTCTCTTGTCCCGTTCATCTGATATTTCTCTGTCGCGGTGTGAATGTGAAAACCCTCTACTTCTTGCTCTTCAATTGTGTTGGTGTGTAAATGGTAGTCACCGTTGTAGCGTTTAAGTCGAAAAAGCTTTTTCGGCGGGGGAACCTTAACACCCAAGACAACTGAAAAATTCAACTTGTTGAAAATGCTCATTCTAACAATAATAGGACTTACGCAAGCACCATGTTAATAGCCGGAGATTTTAACTGTTGTCGTAAATACGCTTGCAGCATCCCGTGTTTAACCTGATAAATGGTTCGTCCAGTCTGGTACGCCATAGTTGCAAGTCGAATCCAAACTAACAATGCACAACCGATATGGTTGCGAACAATCCGTGCCAATCGACATTGACATTTTTCGAGACCGGTGAGTTGTTTGGCTTCACGGTGAAATTGCTCAATCTTCCACCGCCAGTTACACGCCTGTTGTGTCACTGAAGTGTCGTTTTGTGCTAAGTCGTTAGTGACGACATAATCCGTGCGTCCGGTATCAGACGCCACCCGAAATAATTTCACCTTGTGGTCTCTGGGAAACCCTTTGATTTTGATACGTTTGCCTTCATGAAGTTCGGTCGGTGTCCAAGCTAAGTTGTCAATGCGTTGGTACGGTTTATTGGCGTTTGAATCGTCAACCAGCCGATTGGTTTTTAGTGGGCAGTAGTAGACTTTTCCCAAGTTTTCAATGTGTAGCATCACGGTTTTGGTAGCATACCAACTGTCCATTAGCACTGCTTGAAAGAGAAGTTGTCTCTGGTAGACCAGTAGAGATAACATGTCTCTGACGTGGTCTAACTTCGTTTTGCCGTCTCCTTCTGGGTCGTAAATCCGGTAGTCAATTACCCAGAAACGGTCTAGCAGTGGATTCACATAGACACAAGTAACTACTCCGATGCCGTTGATAACACCCCGGGCGTTGCCACTGTATTGACGACGTACTAACTCAATATGCCTAGCGTGCTTTTTATCTAAAACCGTGTCATCAAAGATGACATATCCTTCTTCAACTTGAACCAGATGAGGTTTAACGTTTTCCCACACCAAGCGAGGAGGAATACAATCTCCCGCCAGATAACGGTTTATCATATCATGACTGAAATCTTCGCTGTGGTCGGCGAAGTGCGTTAAGGTATAGTTAATTGGACTGCTCAGCAGATACTGACAGTAATCAAGCCGGGTTGGTTTCACCATACTTACCTCCTCGTTCCTTATTTTACTGCTTTTTACTGTCCGTGTCTATCTGCTCCGCGTAACTCCTAACTAGAGTTAGAAACGGAAACAGAACGGCACTAACCACATACCGAAAAACCCCAGCCAAGCGGTCCTCCTAACGTGACATCGCTTCACGTTTTTTGATTTTCCCCCAAAGCGTGGATAGTTTCCCATGACCCTCGACATGTAAATATGCCAAATCCACATCAGTCAACGTGTGTCCGTTTCCGGAAGCATCCTTGAGCCATTCAGATCGCCCTCCATCAAAATGCCAGAGGGCAAGCGTGTTTTCATCAGCTTCCAATCGACCGCGTGGTGTCGCAACAAAAAACTCCGCCGGTAGATAGCGGGCTATGTTTGAGACTCTCACTTCATCAATGAGGCCACCGGTAAATCGAAGCCAGCCAAATCTATTCCACTTAGCATCGACGTTCGCCAAGAATTCAGTCTCCACGATGCCCGTCCCGCCAATAAATAGTGGGAATTCTGAATCAGCCAAAGGACCGGGCAGAGGAACTGCACCGCCGAGCTTCTGCACTCCATTGAGATAGAGCGCGTTTCCTCTGTTACCCACAATAAAAGCCAGATGATGCCACTCATTCAACGGTAGGTCTTCCTTAAACTGGGCGCGTGAACTTCTCTTACGACCTTTTGGATGCGCCACGTAGAAAGTCAGATTAGAAACCTGATCCGCCGCCAAGCGATTAACTTCTCCAAAGAAGTCAATAGTATGCCCGCCTAATATTACTAGATAGCAGCCTTCTTTGTGTAATAGAACCCACGACTCGCGCCACGTGGGTGGCCTTTTGAGGCAAATCCACATTTCAATTGTGGCTTCATCAACTAGATTGGCGTCAAAATCATCATGGTCGTTAGCAACTGCATACCCACCCCGCTTTTCGACCTCGAGCCAGCCACCCCCAGCCGGGGACGGCTCAAGCTCAAGTGCAAGAGCCTTGGAAGTGGGCCATAGCAACAGAAGGATAATCACAAACACATTGTGATAAGTTTCCTGACTCTTCATTTCTGTAATTCCTCCTAAGGTAATCTCCGTCTGTTTGATACGAAGGCTAATCTGGGTTACCTGACATCAATCTTCTGTCACTACCAACTATGCGAACCTTGTATTCTTCTTTGAATTCGCCCAAAACGTTGGCAATTTCTTCGGTAATAGCCAATTTCTGATTGCGCCGAATTGCCACTTCACGTTCAATGAGCAGATGTCGATACGCTTCATTCTGTGCGGGCGTCGCTCCTTTTATCTCTGAGTTTCGTTGTAGGTAAAGAACATCCCTTTTCGGAGGGGGAGCCTGATATAGGGATACGACGCTCCGGAGATTGCGCTCAATAGATTCTTTGCAAATTCCCGTTTTAGCAGGCCCAATGTAACCTGCAACGATATCATTATCAAAAGCAAACGCCCTAGCTAGAATGGCACGACAGGCAACTTCTGTTCATAATTCAGGGTATGCATGAGAGGTAACATCTCTCTTCACTAGTTTTATGGCCGCTTCTTTTCCTAACACGAAGGTACAAACCCCTACAATCACATTCATAGGACTTACACACTTCCATTTCCATTAGCGCAGTCCATTGCGCCGCAAGTCAGTGCTCTCTGTTCGTCGCGTATCAACACCGCATTTAGGGAGTCCGAGGATTGAAGCATGTGTTCGTCCACTTCATCCAAGGGAACGGTGTTGACACGCTGTTTTCGCAGCCAATCTCGCGTGCTGTTTCGGGCAATCTCCGCCAACCAGCCTTTGAATTTGGTCGTATCCTTAAGCTGTGGCAAACCGCGATAGGCGTTGACGAAAACATCTTGCGCAACCTCTTCCGCGTCGTGGGAATTCTTCATGATTCCGGTAACAATCGCATAAACGAAGGCATGATACCTCCCCACTAGGTCCGTAAACGCCTGTTCATCACCTGCTCGGACACGGAAAATAAGTGTCTTGTCAGCCGTCACTGTTGTATGTTCCTCCGTCATATCTTATCAAGACGCAGTTTTTCGGTTTTTTCTAGCACTTTTTTGAATCGGCTTGTCAACCCTAAAATGCGGATTAATTGGGTGTTACCATTTCAGATGCATTCGAGACAGATTTTCTTGAGGATTTTTGACTTTAGGCATGGAGGTATGCGCTGAATTTTACTGCGAGTATAACATGTATTGGCTGTACACTGCAGTTTGGAGTTATGCTCGAACTTTCCAGACTTGTGCTTGTAGGAGTTGTTTAAGGGAGACCGAACAATGGGAACTTCGGGAAGGGCTGTTTTTTTTGCTGTTGGTATGAAGCTCAATGACATCTCGAATCGACTTGCGTGAAGACGCTGTCGGTGTGTAGGTCGCTTCAAACCGGTATTCTTTGCCTGCTTCCACCAATACGTCTCTGGTCTGAACCATAAACTCACTCGGCGTTTTCTGGTAAGTTCCCCGTCCCTGATGCGCCTATTTCGGCTGATTCAACTGCTTTACCCACCCCCAAATGGTAGCGTGCCGACCCACAGAAGAAACGGCGCGAGGAACCGCCGGGTCAAACCAATCAGGACATACGTCTCCAGTCTGATTGTGGGTTAGCTGCCGCTCGTTCTTCCCATCCGCGTCTATCACATAGATTTCTGTGTCGCTGTTTGGAACCCCTTCTGGGTCCTTGTTTGAGTAAAATGCGAGTTGACCACCATCAGGTGACCAGACAGGATCCCCGCCACTATAATTAGTAACTCGTGCAATGCCGCCGCCGTCGGCGTTCATGGTGTAGATGCCAGAAACCCGATCGTCGTCGCCACTGTAAGCAACAAAAGCAATCTTTCGACCGTTGGGAGACCACGCGGGCGTAATATTGAATTCGAAACGGTCTGTCAATCGGCGTACATTTTCTCCATCCGCATCCATCACATAGATGTCGCAGCCCCTTTCTTGACGACAAGATCTGAAAGCAATATTGCGTCCATTTGGAGACCACGCCGGGCTAGAGTCGCCCCCGAGATGATTTGTCAGTTTACGGACGTTCTTACCATCCGCATCCATCACATAAATGTTAGAAGATCCCATTATACTTTCTCGGGAAGAGCAAAAAGCAATCTTATTTCCAACGGGTGCCCAGGCTGGCTCGCTGTCCTTGCCTGGGTGATTTGTCAGTCGTTGGACGTTGTTCCCATCTGCATCCATTACATAAATGTTTGAATTTCTATCCCGAGTTGAAGAGAAGGAAATCTTTCGTCCGTCCGGCGACCATGTTGGATGTAAATCTCGGCTAGCGTGCTTTGTCAAATTTTTCTGCTGCTTCCCATTAATATCCATAATAAATATATCAGGCTGATTCCCATGTAAGTGTAGTCCTCGTCCATAAGCCACAAAGACGATCTGTGCGGTTCGGTCTGCCTGTGACCAAGCATTGCTCCATAAAGCAACACTGCATAACATTCCGGCGCGAATGCAAACCGTAACTAGATATTTTCCTCTATTCATTTTTTTGTTCCTCCTTGGAATTTAAGGCTATGAGGCAAACTAAACAAAATACCGAGAGAGTACAAACTCATAGATAGATTCGCCGTATAACGTCGCCAACAGGATGATTTTCATAGGAAATCCTACTTTTTGATAGATTTGTATTTGCAAGGAAGTCCAGTTAGCGAAACTGAATTGGGGTCTTTGAGATGTTTTCAGGTGCAAATTATGCACCAGCGGATAATGCTCTTCAATTTTGGGCATAGAAGTCTGATGTATCAAGGCAACAAGCAGTTTGGGATTTTTCATCTAGAGAGCCGGTCCGTGCACCAAACGGTGCAATTTGGATGAACCCTTGCCCTGTTTTGTGCACTTTCCGATATCTCGGGTTTATTGAGACAATCAGCCTCTTGGTTCAACCAATTATCGGCATGAGATTTTTGGAGCGTTTGACATTCCATCTTTATCACTGCGTGGTTTTTATTGTCCCCCATTGCATCAGTAGCCTTGCCTTCGGAGAAACTGCCAATCGCCCCGGTGACCATGCAGCCACTATATCATGCCCCGGGTTTTGTGTGAGATTGGTCGGATTGCCACCATCAGCGTCCATGACATAAATTTCAAAGTTCCCATCGCGCTCCGAATAAAAGGCAATTTTCGTCCCATCGGGAGACCAACGAGGCGCGCCATCGCTTTCGGGTTCTCTGGTAAGCCGGGCGGGGTTGTCGCCGTTAGCATCCATCACATAAACCTCTAGGTTCCCATCACGCTCCGACTCAAAGGTAATTTTCCGCCCATCTGGAGACCAGCACGGCGCACCGTCTTCTGCGGGTTCTTTGGTAAGCCGGACGGGGTTTTTGCCGTCCGCGTCCATGACATAAATCTCTAGATTCCCATCAATCGCTATGTTCCCATTGCGATCCGAACAAAAGGCAATTTTCGTCCCATCCGGAGACCAGCAAGGAACGACGTCCCATCCAGGTTCTCTGGTAAGCCGGATGGGATTGCCACCATCAGCGTCCATGACATAAATTTCAAAGTTCCCATCGCGCTCCGAATAAAAGGCAATTTTCGTCCCATCGGGAGACCAACGAGGCGCGCCATCGCTTTCGGGTTCTCTGGTAAGCCGGGCGGGGTTGTCGCCGTTAGCATCCATCACATAAACCTCTAGGTTCCCATCACGCTCCGACTCAAAGGTAATTTTCCGCCCATCTGGAGACCAGCACGGCGCACCGTCTTCTGCGGGTTCTTTGGTAAGCCGGACGGGGTTTTTGCCGTCCGCGTCCATGACATAAATCTCTAGATTCCCATCAATCGCTATGTTCCCATTGCGATCCGAACAAAAGGCAATTTTCGTCCCATCCGGAGACCAGCAAGGAACGACGTCCCATCCAGGTTCTCTGGTAAGCCGGATGGGATTGCCACCATCAGCGTCCATGACATAAATTTCAAAGTTCCCATCGCGCTCCGAATAAAAGGCAATTTTCGTCCCATCGGGAGACCAACGAGGCGCCGTGTCTGTTTCGGGTTCTCTGGTAAGCCGGATGGGATTGCCACCGTCAGCGTCCATGACGTAGATCTCAGAGTTCCATTTCTCCTTGCGATCTGATATAAAAGCAATCTTGTTCCCATCTGGAGACCAGTCGGGGACGGAATCGTATGATGTGGGATTATTCGTAAGATTGCGGGGTTGAGACCCATCTGCCATCATTACAAAGATATCTTGATCCCCAGGGCTGTCCCGGTCCGAAGAAAAGGCAATAAATGAGTCGATCGATTGCGCTGGATTAGCCGACATGAGGGCTAATCCCAGCATTACAATGAAACTGCGTAGATGCGCTATTCGGTTCTTCTGTAGGAATTTCATGAGCTATCCCTCCTTCTAAGAATTCATCTTGAGATTGTGATAGGCGATCTGCTTTCTCGGTTTCTCACCCCAATTGCGTAGTGCTACTTGACAATCGCCATTCGCCGTAACGCGGTGTAATTGCCCGCACGGAGTTGATAGTAATAGGCGCCGCTTGTCACGGGTTCTCCGTTTTGGTTGCGGCCATCCCAATACGCTGCGCTTGCTCTGTCTCGGTAGACTCCCGACTTTTTACGTCCAATGTCGAGTTTGCGGACGATATGACCACTCTGGTCATAGATGTTCAAGGTCACGAGTGCATCGTTTGCCAACTGATACGGTATCCAGGTTTCGGGGTTGAACGGATTCGGATAATTTTGCAGTAGCGCCGTCCGCTTGATGTTTCCCAGCGTCGTAATCCGCCTTCCCAACGGTTCCGCCCCAAATGCGGTTGAAGAGGAAAGTTCCCACAGCAATACGGTGCCGTCCCGACTCCCGCTGGCCAGTGCGCGTCCATCGGGACTGAACACAACGCTCCAGACGTCACCTGTATGCCCTGCGCGCACTTGCAGTTTTTTTCCCGTATTGATGTCCCACAAGCGGATGGTACAGTCCACACCGCCGCTGGCGAGTGCGCGCCCATCGGGACTGAACGCTACGCTTAAGACCCAATTCGTATGCCCTTTGAGCGTCCGCAGACGTTTTCCGGTATCGGTGTCCCACAGACGGATGGTCTTGTCCCCACTCCCGCTCGCAAGCGTCCCGCCTTCCGGACTAAATGCTACGCTCATAACCGAATTCGAATGCCCTTTGAGCGTCCGCAGGTGATTCCCGGTATCGGTGTCCCACAGACACACCGTAGCGTCACGGCTCCCACTAGCAATCGTGCGTCCGTCGGGACTAAACGCAACGCTTTCGACCTCATTCTTATGCCCCTTTAGGGTCCGCAGCCGTTTTCCGGTATCGGTGTCCCGCAGACGGACTGTACCGTCGCGTCTCCCGCTAGCGATTGTGCGTCCATCCGGACTGAACGCAACGCAACTGAACCCCATCCCGTGCCCGTCGTGGGTTAGCAGGTGTCTTCCGGCATCGGCGTGCCACAGACCTATGGTATCGTCCGCACTTCCACTTGCGATGGTGCGTCCATCGGGACTGAATGCAACGCTATAGACGCTTGACGTGTGCCCCTTCAGCGTTCGCAGATGTTTTCCCGTATCGGCGTCACGCAGACGGATAGTAGTGTCCCTACCGCCGTAAGCGATGATGTCGCTATCGGGACTAAACGCAACGCTATAGACCGCTAACGTATACCCTGTGAGGGTTCGCAGGTGTTTTCCGGTATTGACGTCCCACAGACGGATGGTCTCGTCCTCGCTCCCACTTGCGATGGTACGTCCATCCGGACTTAACGCAATGGTATTGACATCATCCGTATGCCCCATGAGGGTTCGCAGGTGTTTTCCGGTATCGGCATCCCATAGACGGATGGTATCGTCCCCACTCCCACTGGCGATGGTGTCGCCATCCGGACTTAACGCAACACTATAGACGACAGATTCATGTCCCATAAGCGTTCGACGGTGTTTTCCGGTATCGGCGTCCCACAGACGAATGGTCTTGTCGTAACTCGCACTTGCGATGGTACGTCCATCGGGGCTGTACGCAACCCTAAAGACGTCATCTTCATGCCCTTTGAGCGTTCGCAGGAGTTTTCCGGTATCGACGTCCCACAGTCGAATAGAATTGTCCCCGATCGCACTTGCGATGGTGCGACCATCTGGACTGAACGCAACACTATCGACCAAAGAGCGCCAACCCCCATCCATACCATCCCTGAGTATATGCAGGAGTCTTCCGGTATGGGCGTTCCACAGACGGATGCTGCCCGAACCCGCACTTGCGATGGTGCGTCCATCCGGACTGAACGCAACGCTAAAGATCCAATCGCCATGGTTGAGCGTTCGCAGGGGATTTCCCGTATCGGTGTCCCACAGACGGATGGTATAGTCCCAACTCCCGCTAGCAATTGTGCGTCCATCCGGACTGAACGCAACGCACTTGACATAGTATGTATGCCCGTTGATTAGGGCGACCTCTTTATAGGTCGTCGTATCGTAGAGCCAAATGCCGATGCTGCTTACCACTGCAAGTCGAGTGCCGTCGGGTGAATACTGCATTTCACTTATATCGCCTTTACCGAAGCGCGCTTTAGCGTCCTCGGGTAGACCCCATTGCGGAGAATCTTGGGCGAAGCTGTACCGTAGACATAGAGCGGAAACGAATAATAAGCTAAGCTTGAAAAACATTGCTTTCTTCATTGGAATTATCCTCCATGTTTGAGTTAGAGGGTATATCGCTCGACTTCTATTGTTGGAGTACGACCTCGGAATTTAGAGCCTGTTTGAAAGTGGTCAACCAAAAAGACCAGATCACTACTTTTCTTCAACGCTTAATTGACACCGTGTGTCATCCTAACTTAAATGTACAAACTAAGGCTCTTGTTGCAATTCTCTTAACTCACGGCGCAAGTGGTATTTCTCAGTGCCAAGTTCCGCCTGCTTCAATCGTAGTTCCCGACGTCGAGTGTCGTTTTCTCTATCTCTCTCCATCTCTTCGGGCGTCTGTTCGGTTGGTTCCTGACCACGTGGATAACGCGGCGGTAGTGTTTCTTCTTCTTCTTCCAACTGCTTAAGCTGCTCGGAAAGCCACTCAATTCGTCGCTTTATTTCGGCGATCCGCTCTTGACGCTCTGAAGACCCGGTCACATCGGTTTCTGAGATTTCTTGCTCTGATTCAATGTCCATTTCAGAAGAAGTAGCTTCTTCTCCTGCTATTTCTATATCTTGTGCATCCGCTGCGTCGAGTTGAGAAAAAAACCTCTCAATCTGTTCCATCTCCGCAACGGAAATTTGCGCCGAGTCTGCACTTCGAGGTGAGACGACCGCTCTACGAGTAGCATTTGTTCTCGGGACTGAGTTTATCGAGTGACTTGGCGTTGATGTTACAATCTCTACCGATGGAGACGTATCTTCCTTCGACAATATGAAATGGTGAGTCCCGATGACACCGATCCCAATGATGGCTGCTGCACTGACAGTGATTTTGGGAACTGTTCCAACTTTCATGACCGTAAGTCCTCCTGAGTATATCTGTTTGAGTGTCATGGTTGGAGAGACGAATAACCCAGTGAGTAGATGCCGCAGCCGTATGGAGAGTTTCCGCTTTGCCCTCGAAAGCCGAACTGAAATCGCCTTGTATGACAGACCGTGTGTGCGAATCAGTTCGTCGTAGCTTGCGCCATCTAGGTAATACGAACGAGCAATCTGCCTATCTTTGGGCGAGAGCGTCTCCAATGCACTGCGAATTAGTGCCTTCTGTTCGGCGAGTATCAACTGTTCGGCAAGCGCGTCTGAGGTCTGGAGTTTGTGTTCTTGTACATCGTTGATGGACACGTTTTCACTTCTTTGGTCTCGCATCCAGTTTAAGGCACGATTTCGCGCAATTTTTGCCAGCCAACCTCTGAATTTGGTCCTCTCTTCATACTGCGCCAAACCGCGATAGACGTTGACAAAGGTGTCTTGCACAACTTCCTCTGCATCTTCGGGATTGTCCACGATTCCGATGACAATCGTATAAACGAAGGCGTAATGCGCCTGCATTAGGTTTGCGAATGCCTGTTCATCGCCTGCTTGGGCACGCAAGATGAGGGTTTTGACATCTGTCACTGTTCTTTATCCTCCTCTTCATATTAATAAAACACCGTTTTACGATTTATTCTACCACTTTTTCGCTTCAGTTTTCAGTCCAACAGAAGAAGAAAATTCAGAAAAAAGATTCGATGTCGAAAATCAACCGTAGTGGACATTCAAATAGAGCGGATAACATCTAATCACGAACGGAAAGCGCTCCGTTCTCCGGGGATTAGTTTTGCCTGTCCGACAATTCTCGCCGACCGAATCAGGGCCGGTGAAAGCCTTATCATCGAATCAGCGGAGAGGGAAAACTCGAAGAACGGTTGCGAGAATCACAGTGAGGAGAAAGAAACTGCCATAAGTAATAGAGGTGTTTCTGCTCATTGTTATGAATTCTTCAAGAGCCCTTCATTTCCCATCTTTATCACTGCGTGGTTTTTATTGTCGCCCAAAGTGTCAGAAACGTTGCCTTTGGAGAGACTGCCAATCGCCCCGGTGACCATGCAGCCACTTCATCAAGAGCCGGGTTTTGGGTGAGATTAATCGGGTTTCCGCCGTCAGCGTCCATGACATATATCTCTAGGTTCCTATCGCGACCTGACCGAAAGACAATTTCAGTCCCATCGGGAGACCAGCGAGGCGCACCATCACTTTCGGGTTCTCTGGTAAGCCGGACAGGGTTGTCGCCGTTAGCATCCATCGCATAAACCTCTAGGTTCCCATCGCGCTCCGACTCAAAGGTAATTTTCCGCCCATCCGGAGACCAGCACGGCGCACCGTCTTCTGCGGGTTCTTTGGTGAGTCGGACGGGGTTTTTGCCGTCCGCGTCCATGACATAAATCTCTAGGTTCCCATCGCGACCCGAACAAAAGGCAATTTTCGTCCCATCGGGAGACCAGCAAGGAACGACATCCCACCCAGGTTCTGTGGTAAGCCGGACGGGGTTTTTGCCGTCCGCGTCCATGACATAAATCTCAAAGTTTCCGTCGCGCTTCGAATAAAAGGCAATTTTCGTCCCATCGGGAGACCAACGAGGCGCCGCGTCCGTTTCGGGTTCTGTGGTAAGCCGGATAGGATTGCCGCCGTTAGCGTCCATAACATAAATCTCTAGGTTTCCATCGCGATCGGATGTAAAAGTAATCTTGCTCCCATCTGGAGACCAGTCGGGGATAGAATCCCGTGCCGTGGGGTTATATGTAAGGTTGCGGGGTTGAGACCCATCTACCTTCATTACAAAGATATCTTGATCTCCAGGGCTGTCCCGGTCTGAAGAAAAGGCAATCATTGAATCGCGCGATTGGGCGGAGCTAACCGGTATGAGGGCAAATCCCAGCATTACAATGAAACCGCGTAGATGCGCGATTCGGTTCTTCTGTAGGAATTTCATGAGCTATCCCTCCATGTTAGGATTCATTTTGAGATTGTGATAGGCGATCTGCTTTCTCGGTTTCTCATCCCAATGGTGCGGTGCTACTTGACAATCGCCATTCGGCGTAATGCGGTGTAATCACCCGCACGGAATTCATAATAATAGGTGCCGCTTGTGACAGGTTCACCGTTTTGGTTACGACCATCCCAATACGCTGCTTTTGCGCTATCTCGGTAGATCCCCGAAATTTGACGTCCAATGTCGAGAGTGCGGACGATATGTCCCCTCTGGTCATAGATGCTCAAGGTCACGGCTGCATCGTTCGCCAACTGATACGGTATCCACGTTTCAGGGTTGAACGGATTCGGATAATTTTGCAGCAACGCTGTCCTTTTGATGTTTCCCAGCGTCGTAATATGCCTTCCCAACGGTTCCACACCAACTCCAACTCCGGTTGAGGAGGTAAGTTCCCACAGCATCACGGTACCGTCCGAACTAGCGCTAGCGAGGGTGCCGCCGTCGAGATTGAACGCAACGTTTCGGACCCAAGTCGTGTGCCCCTTGAGCGTAGCCAGAAGTGTCCACGTATCGGTGTCCCAGAGACGGATGGTTCTGTCCCAACCCCCACTAGCGAGTGTGCGTCCATCCGGGCTGAACGCAACACTATAGACCGCCACCGTATGCCCGGTGAGCGTTTGCAGGGTTTCTCCCGAACCCGCGTCCCACAATCGGATAGTGTCCCCACCTCCACTTGCGAGTGTGCGTCCATCAGGACTGAACGCAACGATATTCACCGAACTGGTATGCCCGGTGAGCGTTCGCAAATGTTTGCCCGTGTCGGCATCCCATAAACGGATGGTAAGATCCTTACTCCCGCTTGCGAGCGCGCCGCCATCGGGACTGAATGCTACACTATACACCCAATCTGTATGCCCGGTGAGCGTTTGCAGGGTTTCTCCCGAACCCGCGTCCCACAATCGGATGGTATTGTCCCAAGCGAACCCGCTAGCGATTGTGTTTCCATCGGGACTGAACGCGACGCTTTCGACCCAACCAGCACCCAGCGGGAGATGCGTTTGCTTGTGAAATCCCGTATCGGTGTTAAACAAATGCGTAGCGCTCCCACCTCCAAAGGCTAGGGTGCCGCCATCAGGACTGAACACAACACTATCAATCGTACCTGGATACCCACTGTGCGTTCGAAGGGTTTTCCCCGTGTCGGCGTCCCACAACCGGATGGCAGCGCCACAACAGAATCCCGAACTAGCGCTAGCGATGGTGAGTCCATCCGGACTGAACGCAACGCTTTCGACAAACGACGTATGCCCCTCCAGCGTTTGTAGAAATTCTCCGGTGGCCGCGCTCCACAGTCGGATGGTACCGTCCCAACTGCCACTGGCGATGGTGCTGCCATCGGGGTTAAACGCAACGTTAACACCCAATCCCGTATCCCCGGTGAGCGTTCGCAGGGATTTACCAGAGTCGGGGTCCCACAGCCGGGTGGTACCGTCCAACCCGCCCCCACTGGCGAGGTAGCGTCCATCAGGACTGAACACAACGCTACTGACCCCAGACTTGTGTCCGGTAATCGTTCGCAGGGGTTTGCCCGTATTCGCGTCCCACAACCGGATAGTACCGTTCCAACCCCCACTTCCACTAGCGCTAGCGATGGTGCGTCCGTCGGGACTGAACGCAACGCTACTGACGGCATTCGTATGCCCGCTGAGCGTTCGCCGATGTTCTCCCGTATCGGCGTTCCACAGTCGAATGGTATTGTCCCCACTCGCACTAGCGATTGTGTGTCCATTGGGACTGAACGCAACGCTATTGACCGCATTCGTATGCCCCTCCAGCGTTTGTAAGTTTTCTCCCGTTTCGGCGTTCCACAGACGGATGGTAGCGTCAGAACTCCCGCTTGCAATGGTTTCGCCATCGGGACTGAATGTAACGATCCTGACCGATTTCGTATGCCCGTCGAGCGTTCGCTGGAGTTCTCCTGTTTGGGTGTTCCACAATCGGATAGAGTGCCTACGCCCGCTTGCGATTGTGCGTCCATCAGGACTGAACGCAACGCTATCGACATACGTCTGCCCTGCGAGAAGGGCAATCTCTTGTTGGGTCGCCGTATTGTAAAGCCAGATACCGATGCTGCTCGCGACCGCAAGCCGAGTCCCGTCCGGGGAAAACTGTATTTCATTTATCGTGCCTTTGCCGACCCGCGCTTTAGCGCCCGCGGGCAGACCCCATTGCGGAGAATCTTGGGCGTAACTGTGCGGAAGACATAGAGCGGAAACGAATAATAAGCTAAACTTGAAAACCATTGCTTTCTTCATTGGAATAATCCTCCATGTTTGAGTTACGGCGTATATCCCCTCGATTTCTATTCTTGGGGCACGTCCTCGGATTTAGAGCCTGTTTGAAAAAGAAAAAGTTACACAAACGGTTGATGATTGCATTTTCTCACTTGGAAAGTTAATTCTGATTCTCTGAGTCAATGAAATGGAGAAAATACGATCCGCAAACGTTATTCTAGCGATTTGACACATGCACAATGGGCGCAACAACAATGAATTATGCCACAGCTCAATGCGCAAATACCGTGCCATTGTTGCAAGAAAAGATCTTTGTAGGAGGTCTAAGGGTGCCCGCTGCTAGAGATAAAGATAACGAATTGACAATGTAGCGATTTGCAGACAGAACTGTGTCAATTACGCTACACCATTGTACATCTTTTAAAACACGTGCCGCCCTGAAAATAAAAAAGTTTGAAAACCTCTCACGAGAGATTGGAACAAAATACCTTCATTGGCGGGGAATGTAAACGAGTGTAGGTTGGGTATTGAGGAAACTGGGATGGGCTAAGTAAAATCTGTTAAGTGTGAGCTATAATCCGATATGAAGTAGGAATAACACTTCCAATACTGTTTTAGTAACTGGCGAGTAGGACAATTCTCGCCGAATCAAAACGGGTTAAACCCTTCAAATCGAATCCGTGGGGATAAGACACTCGAAGAACTGCTGTGAGAATCATAGTGAGGAAAAGGGGGTAGGCATACGTTATAGAGGTGTATCTATTCATCGCTATGAGAATTTTTGGGGTCCTTAAACTCCCATGTCGATCAATGGGAATTTTTTATTGTCGCCCATAGCATCAGTAACCGTGTCTTTGGAGAAACCGCCAATCGCCCCGGCGACCAGGCAGGCATTTCATCCTCTGCCGCGTTTTGGGTGAGATTGATCGGATTGCCACCATCAGCATCCATGACATAAATTTCATAGTTTCCATCGCGATTGGAAGTAAAAGCAATTTTCCGTCCGTCCGAAGACCAGCTCGGATGAAGGTCGCGCCCGAGGTTCTGCCAGCGATCCCTCCGTCCCTGGGGCAGCCCGCGGATCGGCGTAAGCCGAACAGGGTCTTTACCTTCAGCGTCCATGACATAGATATCGTAAGTTCCGGCGCGATCAGATGAAAAGGCGATGTTCTGCCCATCCGGAGACCAGCTAGGGTGGGCGTCAGACGCGGGGTTTCTGGTAAGACGGACAAAGTTTTTGCCGTCGACATCCATGACAAATATCTCCGAGTTGCGATGCGACATAAAGGCAATTTTCCGACCGTCCGGAGACCAGCTCGGAAGGCCATCGTTCCAGGGGTCTTGCGTAAGCCGGATTTGGTTTTCGCCGTCTGCGTTCATGACATAGACCTCAAAGTTCCCATCGCGCCTTGAGGTAAAGGCAATTTTTCGACCGTCCGGAGACCAATTAGGTATGCTGTCGTACTCGGGGTCTCGAGTAAGCCGGATGAGGTTTTTACCGTCAGCGTCCATAACATAGATATCGCTGTCCCCGTCGCGAGATGAAGAAAATGCGATCTTCGTCCCATCTGGCGACCACGCAGGGAAGATATCACTTGACATTGGGTTGTTCGTGAGATTGTGTACCTGAGACCCATTAGGCTTCATTACAAAGATGTCGTTATACCCTCTCGGGTTGTCACGGTCTGAAGAAAAGGCAATCATTGAATCGAGCGATTGAGCTTGATTGACCGACATTAAGGCAAAGCCCAGGATCAAAGTAAAACTGCGTAGATGCGAGATTCGGTTCAAGTGTGGGAATTTCATTGGCTCTTTCCTCCTTCTTAGGATTCATCTTGAGATTGTGAGAAGCAATCTACTTTCACAGAGGCAGTTACTCCAAGGGTAGATTTTCCATCTTGGAACAAATTTTCGTAGAGTGTTTAATAAAACGCAGGGTAAAGCAAAAGGGACCCCTTTGGTGTTATTCACCGCACGTGCTCTCCCTTGTTAAAACGTAAAATCTTCTGGCGTGTGTCCCGCCTCGCACGTCTTACCTTCCGTTGGTGTGAGGGATTTCTCGTACGGCGTGAAAAGGGTTGCCGGAATTCATCGGATTGTATATACTATATCGTACGGGCAGGGTCATGTCAACTCGCTGACCGCTCTTTGCAGAAAAAATGGAAATCAATGCAACACATGTGTAAATACCATATCGGCATTAAACATACCACATTTCTCAGAGGGCTTATCGGCAAAAGTACCGCAAGCGATTTCTGGAACGCTTATTGCTATTCCTCAGAACATCGGGACGGTCGCAGAAGCATTACTTATCCATAACAACCGCTATGGAAACGGAGAAGAACGGAGATGGGAGGCTTTATACAGGTACTCACGGGCAGCTTTTTGCTAAGTGTTGTTCACGCTTTGATCCCCAACCATTGGATACCGTTGGTTGCCATCGGGAAGACAGAGCAGTGGTCTCGCCGAGAAACACTGGGGGTGACAGCTATCACCGGGATAGCTCATTCATTGAGCACAATTCTCATTGGGATTGTTGTCGGGTTCATCGGCTACAAACTCTCTGGATCCTACGCGGTTTTTTCACACATCGTGGCACCTCTAATCTTAGTGGGCTTGGGTGTGATTTATCTGGTCTTGGACTCCAAAGGCAACCACGGGCATCATCACGCGAAAAACGACAAAATCTCTCGGAAATCGAAGTTCGCGATCGTTACCTCGTTAGCTGTCGCGATGTTCTTTTCGCCGTGCATTGAAATTGAGATCTACTATTTATCCGCAAGTGCTTTGGGATGGTTAGGCATCGGAACTGTTTCGGTTATCTACTTGGTCGTGACTGTGCTCGGCATGTTGCTACTGGTCGATTTGGGGCGGAGAGGTATTGAGCGCGTCCACTCCCATTTTCTGGAACGTCATGAGCGGGGAATCACCGGTGCGCTGCTGGTGTTTTTGGGTATATGTGCTTTCATCTTCGAACATTTGATTCATTAATGCTGATGCTCCTTCAGAAAGTAACCGAAGTGATAGAAGTCGGCAGGAACCCGTAGCATTGTCGGGGAGAATTCGTACGTAGCACTCGCAGTTTCGCGCTCTATCCTGCGTCCCAACTAGCGATAAAGTCTTCTAAGTTGAAATCAGAAGGCATTTCGTAGAAATAATAGCGCATCGGAGCAGACTGAAAACCGGGAAGAAATTGCTCCGTATCCGACTGGAGTTTAGCATCCAATGGGGCAAACCGATTCCAGAGCGTTTCGATTTGCTCCGGCGAAAGGCGGTTGCCAATCTCCCTAGACCTTGTAATATCGCCCCCGTATCCCGGTGGTTCGAATCGAATTTTATACGCAAATTTGGACAACAGCGCGACACACACCATCCGTCCTTCCTCGCCTGGATGGAGTGCGGCAATTCCCTCACGAAATGCGTCGGAATCTTTGTCAACCATTGCATGAAACACGGACACGATACGATCGCACTCTTCGGCGAGTAGGTTGCAATATCCTTCGAAGATTTCCAGTCCCCATGGCGACAGATACTCGCCAAAATCCAATCTCCAATACGGGTGAGGCACATACGGATAGACGGGACCTCCGAACGCACGGTAGCCGAGATGAATTGTTCGCCTCAATTGGGGACTGTAGTTGCTGCCCCAATGAAACATTGTGTTGGTATAGGCAACACCATCCCCTGCTTTGAGTTCCACTGGTATACCGCCTGGAAGCGGTACGCGGTTGTTTTCAAGCAACTGGCGGTTCTCCGGATTAGTGTTGGATCGGCGGTGGCTGCCTGGTACTACCCAGAGCACATCATCATCATAGAGAGGGATGTTCCACTGCACATAGCCGGGGGCGTTTTCTAGCATGTCAGTTTGCAAGCCGCCCAACGGGGCTTGATCGATGGGATGAATATCGCGATGCCAGTTCGATGGTCCGTGGTCACGCACTGGATTGCACATAAGTGACATTAACGTCACGGTTGCTTCTTTAGATCGCATTAGTTGGCGGCTAACACCTCGTGTATTTTCGTGCAGGCAAAACTCAATTGTGTCCGCGGTCGCTTGGTCGGCAACGGTGGAAAACATTACTCGCGGCTGCGGACTCGTCTCCCACTCACCGCCGGGTGGCGCATCGGGCTTGCGGTTTTGCGCCCAGATTGCCTTCTGTCGTTCAACCGTGAGTTCAAAACTGTCACGCAGCTGATTTAACCGTTCAGGGGGAATGACGTCGCGCAAAATGATGAAGCCGTTATCGAGTATCTGTTGGGGATTGACCTTCATTGTTGTTATCTCCTTGAACAAACTATCGCGGGATGTTCCCGTATCGCAATTTATCACGTTGTGGATTTCGCCTGCTGTAGGGTCTGATGGCTGAGAATCCGCTGCCGGTCTACAGACCGCAAGTGAGGCTCTACTTGCCGCACAAATTCCTGTAGAGTCTCTGAAGCTGACGTGTTAGTTGTATCTATGGTGATTTTTGCATCGAGTATTGAGTTAGTATAGACTTCCTGGAAGCGATCCAACACGAACTCGACATCCTGCGGATCCTTGAGCGGACACCGGGGACGCTGCTCCTGACGCATGCGTTCCCGGATAACATCGGGCGAAGCTCTTACTAGAACCAAAACCATGTCTGGCGCCAGAATTTTCAGGTCGCTTTCGATGAACCGCGCGAGGTACTGGCGGTCGTGTCCGCCGAGATTCGGATAATATAACGGCACGTAAACAGCGTCCGCGTAGTACCAGTTCACAATCAGGTAATCATCGCGATGGAACAGGACAGGCTGTAGATGATAAACGAACTGGAAACGCTGAAACTGTTCGACAAACGAAGGGACTGTCTCAATGAGTCCGCTGATGGTCTCCTCGATTCTATCCATAGCTTCACCTTGACCCACATTGGGCAGCGTGAAGTGGTCGTGGCAGCCGGTATAGCTTCCCATGGTTTGCGCAATCCACCCGGTGATTCCGTTAACTAGCGTCGTTTTGCCGGCATACTCGCAGCCGATTATGAAGATTCGCATCTATGTCCTCCTGAATGAATACCAAGTTGCGGCTGTGTCACCCCGCCATCGTCCTGATAAGTCACAAAGTTCCCAAGCCCTGGAAACTCGCAAGCGTGGGTGTGCTGTGTCTCCGGTTAATGATACCATTAGGATGGGAGGTTTATGATTGGTCCACAGAGCAGGGTGGCATAACCACATGGTTTCAATTCCGGCTATTATATCATACCCCGAAGAAAGGGTAAACAGGTTTTCCGTTCCACAAGCATGGTTAGATATCCTTTTCTTTGAATCCTAACGCGGGACTATCGCTGCTCCAGCTAGATAAATACCAATTGCCAGCAAGATTACAACACTAAACCCAAATGA
The DNA here is from genome assembly GCA_965198175.1 of Candidatus Poribacteria bacterium. Lineage (GTDB taxonomy): Bacteria > Poribacteria > WGA-4E > WGA-4E > PCPOR2b > JAPPKS01. Next base: position 1,666,534 of record OZ240245.1, on the reverse strand, counting down.
AATTGCAAGACAGGTTGCCAGAATTGCGCTCACCACTGAGGCATAGCCGTTGATTGCCCACGCCCACGCGATTAGATGTGGATTGCGCCTTCGCAGCAAGTCAATCCCCAGTGGAAACGGCATCCCCATAAAAAACGCCAGCGGTGCGATGAGCGAAATCGAAACTATTATCTTGATTGGGTCCGAGCTTGCGAGGAAACGATGGAAAATTGGGTTAAGCAAAAGAAGATAGAGGAGGGTAATTGTCGATAACACACCGATTGCAAGGGGGATGGGACGCCGTAGCGGAGATGTCTCTCTCGATCTTACGAGCATATCCCTGAATCGCAAAGAGGAAAGACTCCCCAATCCAGCAAAAATGAGAAAGGCACAGAGCACAACCGCAACAGCATAAGTTGGGTAGGAGAGGAGTAGGAGAAATTTCTGGATGAATGCCATCTCAATGAACATGAAGCCGACGCCCAAGCAGAAGAAATAACCGAGTACGTTCCGATACCTAACGCTACGTGGTTCACCATCGGTTAGCGTTCGAGAGTTCGGATCTCTTCGTTGTGGGACATCTGTGGATTGACGCCGCACAAAGAGGAGCGGCAGGAAAATCAGGATGAATCCTACCAAAACGGCTTGAAGCAGGGTTGCAATCAGAAGCAGATAGCCCCACTCAATGAACGGGATGGAGTTCCTGCCGATTGTACGAATCATTTGAAATAGTGTGTCGAACCGAAGAAACCGAAAGAAATACGGGCAATTATCGGTCGCGGGACGAACGTGAAACGGATACTGTTTGTAAAATCCTTCTCGATCTCCGAACAGAATTGTACGTGCGGCACGGAAATAGAACGGTTCGGCAAGTTGATTGTAGCGGTTTGCTTCGGACGCTTCCATATCGGGATAGTAGGCGGCGTCGAAAGAACGCGTACTACAAAAGTTCCGAATGATCGCTCGCTCGTGCAGTTGAAAGCGCCCGTTTTTGATCAGCAGCGTCCCTGTACGCCAGCCACGAATCATAACTAAGTTTTCAGCGGGATTCTCCTCATCGTTCCGTTCCAAAGCCTCGACCGCCGTTGCAAACAACTTGATCATGTCGCGCGGCGGCGTTTTCAACCAGCGCGTAATCGACACGATGCCGTTGGGTTTCAGATGTTGGAAGAGTTCCGAAATTGCCTCAACCGTGTAAAGGTAACTTTCATTCAGGGTGTGCGTCCCTGCAGCGGATGCGTTCACAGAATCCAGCAGCGCGATTTGGATGAGATCGTATTTCTCCGCCGTCGATCTCACAAATCCCCGCGCTTCAGCGATGTGAACCCGAACCGAATAAGCCGAATCTAGTGCGTAAATACTCCCCGAGAAATGTCCATGCGCTTGTTCTATCAGATCGATAACTAGGGGATTTAATTCGACAGCATCAACCGAACCTGCCTTGTGATATACGGCGTTGAGAACGTCACCCCCTCCGCCAGCACCCAACACCAGTACATGCGGATTATCAAGCAGGTGGTACGCCAACGCTGAAGAGGTATCGTCCAGATAAACCAGTTTCGATAGGTCTCCGCCGAAATTGGTGATTGCCGTCATGCCGTCAGCGTCCGTGAATACACCCAATTGCGGCGGTATCGGATGTTGCGATTTCAGACTCAACCCTGGCGCCGATCGTATCGACTCGCTCTGAACAACGTGTAAGGCGCCAAGTGGACTGTACGCGTCGTTCAGAATTTCTGCATCCGGAAAGTTCAGTGTCGTACTCAGACCTTTGTAGGGTGAAACTTTAATTGAGATTGGTTTGAGCAGCAAGCAACCGATAAATAGAACACCGCTCACTACAATCAGACTAATCTGACGCCAATTGGTTCTTGGTTCACCAAAATTCGAGATTAAGACGCCGCAAATCCCAATTGCTGAAATCACCGTGAGATTTTGGGCAGGTGCAACTACGTACATACAGAAAACAATTCCGAACGCACCGATTCCCGACCCGAGCAGATTAAAAAAATACATCCGATTTACGTGATGCTTGAACTGCAGGAGCACCATACCAATGCACGCCGCGCCGAAAAAAAACGGGATGGATAGGATGAGATACTGGACCATAAGCGGCAGTATTTGACCTGGCTGCCAGATTAGCATGAACGGGTTAAATGGCACATACTGGTTCAGCGCAAAGCAACAGGGGACGCTAATTGAGTAGATGAGTCCAGAGATACTGTACATCCGTTGAAAACGCCGCATCAGCCAACTCTGCGTGAGGAAAATCACACTCCCGCTCACACCAAATCCAAGTAATGCTAGGCTGATAATCATGTACGCGAAATGATGCCACTGCCCAATAGAGAACAGACGCATCAGGGTGATTTCGTATGCGATAATTGAACCAGATAGCAGGGAAATTGAAAGGAAGTAATGAATCATTGGAGTAGACCGTTTACCGCCGCGTAGCACGTACAGTTGCCCGAATGGGTCGAGGTAATCCCATCACCTAGTATACAAGTATCACTAATACAGCGCCAGATTAAGTATTGACAATACATGTCGGAGGAGTTGCTTAGTCTCGCGAATATTGGAACAGCGATGTCCTGCCCATAGTGCACGGCACAACCATTTTGAATTTGTCCGACAGCGCACTAGTAACTTCCATGGTATTCTCTTGGTGTAGTCACCCAAGCTGTTCTTGACTGAGATAATTCTCATTAGCTAGCAGTCACAACTCAGGTCTGTTGTTCTCTAAGTCTAGTAAAATTTACGATAGCCGTCAACGACAAAACGTCTTTCTTACGCCACCGCATCCATCCTAACAAACAGCGGAAGACACTAAATCTTGACAATTCGACAGATTTTTTGCATTTTTTTCCATGTTGTGCTATAATTTCACACTATCTTGAGGTCAGAAATCGTTCAAGCGCATAACGACCTCTATAATTCCTCTCATTTTTTTTTACAACAGAAAATCAAGATTGAGGTAATCAAGCGATGCAATACGATAAAGCAAATCGAACATTTGATTGCGAACCCACCCTTACCGACACACAGGTTCTAGACTTTTGTAAGAATGGTTACATAATCCTGGAAGGTGTTGTCGATGATGAAACGAACCAACGAACATGTGATTACTTAGAAGGAAGGCTGCCAGCTAACCCCAGTTATATTCCCAAAGGACTTACAACCGCAGATTTAGAGCGAATTCGTAACTCTCACGAACCAAGCACAATCTTTCTTGAGGATTGGTTCATAGAGAATGTCGTTCTCAACCGCCAAATCGGCGGTGCACTTCGGTCGCTGCTCGGTCAGAACGTGGGGCTACCGGTCTTGATTAGTCATCACGGTACTCAATGTCCATCTCCACCACAGGGATGGCATCATGATGCCGACCATGTATTTGGGCCAGAACTCAACTTTGTGGAAGTGTTCTATTATCCTCAGGACACCCCAGTAGAGCTAGGACCAACTGAGCTAGTACCTGGATCGCACATTCAGCCCACGCATCGTGGACCTGAAGATAGAGGGGTTCTATCCTCCGGTCCCGCTGGTTCACTTATCATCCACCATCAATGTATTCTACATCGCAAAGGTCCATCCACTGCTACAGGTACACGCCATATGCTAAAATACAACTATTGGCGAACCGAACTACCAACGAGGGATTGGATTGTTGAACCCGACTTTGACTTTCACACAACCTATTATGGTGGACACACTTTTGCCAGATATGTTGCCCATATGTTCTACTGGTTGTGCGGCAAGGGAGCTGAATTTCGGGTAATCGGTGGACAAGGGTGGCCGTGGTCAACAGGAAACCAAATCGGTCCGTCTTATGGCTTTGGGAAATCGGAAGGTTATCTGCCGAACTGGCGATACAATAACGGCGACGGTTACGCGGATGCTCAAAACTAAGGAAGGCGCAGAATGGTCGGACTCGCGACGGTATGGTCTTTGGATTAGTGCCAGAAGCACAGCGAGTTAGGCTAGCCAGCGGAAAATGTCAACGAGTCAATCTGTTGCCGACACAAAATCTTGAACTATTACGATAATCCTCCCAAACTTCTAGGGTAGTTCCTCCAATTATACCCTAGGTTGTGTTGACAGTTGAATGGAGAGTTGTGGCAGTAAAAGAATGATGCTATAACCTTCGGCGGACGCATCGGCAGCTCGACGATTCGGCAGGGGGCGTCGAGTGTTCTCTCGGTTCGAGAAGTTAGTCGTCCGTTATTTTGGAGTTCGTAACTTTGTCTCCACTCTCATCTGACTCTGTTGAAATGTGAACAGAACCGAGTATTTATCGGAGTCAATACTAACTAAACTATTAAGAGGAAAAATTGTGGGGCTAACTGAACAAATAAAAAGAGCGCTGATTAGCGTCGCCCTGTTCATCGCTTTGGTGTGGGCTTTTTCCATTGGAGCAGAGGCACTAATTGACCGGGATGCGCTTGTGGTTGCGTTGCCGTTTGACGAAGGAGCAGGCAAAGAGGCCGCTGACGTCTCTCCACATGGTAACCACGCCGTCCTGGTGGAGGGCGCCAAATGGGGTAACGGGAAGTTCGGAAAGTGCCTGGGCGTGAAAGAACCCGCCCGCGCGGAGGTCGCGAATAATGAAAGCTTCCAGCTGCATGGCACTGACTTTACGTTGGCGATGTGGATAAATTTCTCCAAAGAACCCGGCGTGTTTGGCCTAATCGGACACGATGATGGCGGTGCAGCAGAGTCGAAGAAGGCTGTCTGGGAGTTTTTAGGCGGCACGCTCGTGTTCCACGTCAATCGAGGGGACAATAACGTCGACTGGATCCGCTCTGAGTTTATAGGGACTCCCGAGCTTGACCGGTGGTACCACGCCACGCTTGTCAGGAAGGGAAAACAGTACACACATTATCTCGATGGTGAACTGTTTGGTGAACAGACGGCAAAGCAGGAGATTCCCGAGGGAATCAACAACCCACTCACAATCGGCATGACAGAGCACTACCTATTTTTCGAGGGCCTTATCGATGAAGCGATCGTTGCCCACCAGGCGTGGACCCACCCGGACGTGTTGAAGCATTTCAATGGAGGCATTCAGGGCGTTCTGCCAGTTGAGCCTGGTGCGAAGCTGGCGGTAGCGTGGGGTGGCCTCAAGACAGATCGTACCTCCCTTAAGTGAGTCAATCTTTGCCTCAAATAGGGCTTTTTGCTCCAATAGTTCATTTCGCTGTATTTCCAAATATCGCCAAATCCTTGCAGGTGGTTATGCCTTAAAACAGGTAGCCGTCGAATCCTAGTAATTATGAGGATAAACAGGATATAAAGCGCCTTTTTCCTGGAGATAGATTCAGGTTGTAGACGATTGGAACGAAACTTAGCCATGCGACTGGAAAGCTCTAAGCTGTCTAAATTAGTGTTTTTCGGGGCAATTATCGATCTATCCTGAATTCCGAAACCACCGGGCGTCCGAATCCCGCTTGCGGTCCGAATACGTGAAGTACCATTCGCCTTTTTGGGTCTTGGTGGCAGGGCAAATGTTGCCATTCCATACCTCCACATGCACGTAACTGTCCCTTTATTAACCTATTTTACCCGTCGTAGGTGGGAAATATAAGATGGTATAATATGCTTAATCACGTTGTACTACAGAATCTGCTTGTAATAGATATTGAGACTGCTCCAGTCGTACCGGAATTGGAATCTTTACCGGAAGCGATGCAGGACGCATGGGAGTCGAAGGCGGCGAAACATCGCCCGGAAGATGTGACGCCGCATGACCATTTCTTCGACCGGGCTGGCATCTTTGCGGAATTTGGGAAGATTGTTTGCATCTCAGTTGGTTATTTCTTGGATGATAAAAATACCGGCAAGTTAAACTTCCGTATCAAATCGTTTTCAGGTCGCGAGGAGAAACCGATACTGGAAGGGTTCTTTGAGTTGCTTAACCACCGGCACTTCAATACACCGGAAATCGGTTTGGCTGGTCATAACATCAAGGAGTTTGATGTTCCTTATATCTGTCGGAGGGCTCTGGTAAATGGATTAATCCTTCCCAAGATATTGGATATTTCAGGTCGAAAGCCTTGGGAGACAAATTTTGTAGATACGCTGAACCTGTGGAAATTTGGGGACTATAAGAACTACACTTCTCTAGCCCTGCTCTCTTCTCTCTTTGGCCTACCCACCCCTAAGGACGATATTGATGGGAGCGAGGTAGGAGCGGTCTTTTGGCACCAGGATGATGTGGATCGAATTACCCGATACTGCCAGAAGGACGTTCTCGCCGTAGCGCAGCTCTTGCTCTGCTTCAAGGGTATGCCGGTATTGGATGAGGATGATGTCACGATTGGAGATTAGCGTCGTCCATTAAGAGCTTCTCTCATCGTGATGGAGGAACGTCTATAACCGATTTCTGTCCTAACAATTGGGGAGGAGCCGGATAATAAGGTGGATTTAGTTATAAAATATCGGCTTAAAGGTTGGGAAATGATTGGATTGCCAGATGGATATCCTTTATAATACAGCAGATTATTAACAGATCGCCACACATGTATGTGAGAAGGATGGAGGTTCTCCACGATGAAATACGATAATATCAATAGAATATTTGACTGCGAACCCACCCTGACCGACACACAGGTGCTCGAATTTTGCAAAAATGGGTTCCTAATTCTGGAAGGCGTTGTCAATGATGACATCAATCAACGCACTTGTGATTACCTGGACGGAAAAATTCCGGCTGAACCCAGTTATATTCCCGAAGGGCTCACACATGAGGATTTAGAGCGGATTCGTAATTCTCATGAACCCAGCACAATCTTTCTTGAGGATTGGTTTGTCGAGCATGTTGTTCTCAATCCACAGGTCACGGGGGTAGTACGGTCACTCCTCGGAAGAAACGTCGGATTGCCAGTGCTGATGAGTCTTCATCGCGCTGAATGTCCAGGTTCGGCGCAGGGATGGCATCATGATGCAGACCACGCATTTGGCCCTGAAGTCCGGTTTATCCAAGCCTTTTACTATCCGCAGGATACCCCATTGGAAATGGGGCCAACAGAGATTGTGCCAGGGTCGCATATCCGTCCTACCCACCGTGACGCGGGGGATAGAGGGCTTTCAACCACTGCCCCTGCCGGTTCTTTTGTCATCCACTTTTTTCAGATTCTTCATCGCCGAGGTGAAGCCACTGGAAAAGGGGTTAGGCATATGCTGAAATACAACTATTGGCGAACAGTACCGCCACAAAGAGATTGGATTGTCGAACCGAACTTCGACTTTCATACCGCCGACTATGGGAGTCATGGTGTTGCCAGATACATTGCGCATATGTTCTATTGGTTATGCGGCAAGGCGGATGAATTTCGGATAATCGGAGGCCAAGCATGGCCGTATTCAGGTTCAAGCATGAACCAAATTGGCAAAACCTATGGGTTTGGAGAACCGGAAGGTTTTATTCCAAACTGGCGACACAATAACGCCGACAATTACACAACGCAATCATGAAAGGTTGGGTTCAATGCAGGAGATGAGCAAGAAGGAGTTCTACGTCGCAGTGGACGGGGACGATACTAATCCGGGTACGCGGAAAAAACCTTTTGCGACGCTGCATCGCGCGCGTGATGTAGTGCGTAAGCTAAAACAAGACAACGGATTGACCACGCCCATCACCGTCATGGTGCGAGGGGGGAAGTATTTTCTGGACAGCCCATTGGTTTTGACCGACCGGGACAGTGGCGGTCGAGAGTTTCCGGTTATCTATACGAGCCATCCGGGCGAAGAGGTCGTTATCAGCGGTGGTTTGAAACTCACCGGCTGGGAACGACATCAAGATAGTATTTTTAAGGCGAAACTCCCGCCCGGCAGTTGGAGCGTCAGCAAGAGCCGCCAGTTAACGTATAACGGCAAATTGCAGGTTCGAGCGCGCCTGCCCAATTTCGACGCGGAAGTAAACCCAATCATTGGTGCGTATCTGAACATTGAAGATGCGGCAGAACCTGAGAGCGATACTTCTTTTGAATACGTTCAGGGCGCGTTTCCTCGTGCGTGGAAGAAACCCCATCTGGCAGAAGCGCTTGTCACGGTTGCGGGCGGCTGGAGCACAAACGTTGTCTCTGTCGCGTCGGTGGACCGTGAGAATAGCATCGTACAATTGCAACACCGCACGTGGCATAGCGAGAACGACAATTTTGTCCGTTATCGACACATGCCATTTCGAAAACGAGGCGAGCGTGACGCTCCGTTCGTGATGGAGAACATCCTGGAGGAGTTAGATACACCTAGCGAGTGGTGTCTTGATACTGAAGATGAGATTGTCTATTTCTGGCCGCCCTCGGCACTGACGCCGGAGAGTGACGTAGTGCTGCCACGACTCAACAATTTGGTCGATATTCAGGGTGCCTCGTACGTTACACTTTCTGGTTTTACATTTACCGAAACCACCAGCGGCGACAATTATCATCGTGCTGGTCTCGATGGGTACGGGGCAATGTTTCCGGTCGAAGGCTGGGACTACTGTGGTGAGGCGATTCACCTGAAGGACGCATCGTATTGCGTTATTGAGGATAGCCGTTTCTATGCCTTGGGCGGCAATGCGGTTTACTTGGAAGGTTATAACTTAAAGAACCAGATTCGATGCAACGAATTCAACTATATTGGCGCCAATGGCGTAGCCCTGATAGGAACCTCCGAGGCGCATCCCATGTCCAACCACGTCGTTAATAACCACTTCGACCGGACGGGATGTATCTTACATTACACAGCCGCTGTTTTTGCGGGCCTAAGCAATGGTAATTGGATTGCCCATAATGAAATCCATGACGTTCCGCATCACGGTGTAAACCTTGCCACTAACGGCTATGGCCGCAATCTGTTAGAATACAACGACATCCGCCGTACCTGCTTAGTCCTGCATGACACAGGGGCTGTCAATATGTGGATGGATCCCTATGAAATCGGCGAGGATGGCCGCGTTTATGTCCTCAACAGAACAGATCGCGCAGGGCACATTCTGCGATTCAATTTCATCGCGGACACTGTGCAGGGGTTCTATTTGGATGACTGGGCGAGCAATTGCCTGGTATACGGCAACATTTTTTCTCACGTGTGGAATGGCGTGACCATCCACGGTGGTAAAAACAACCTGATAGAGAATAATATCTTCTATGATAATGCGTGTATGGTCTACATGGCCAATGATTTGACTCATCGTCCTGAGGAAAGTGCCAAGGAGATGTGGGGCTTCTGTGTAGGTAATCGCGCCCGGAACAACGTCTATCAGTCAGGTAAAGGAAATCTCTGGTGGCTGTACACCGACGACAAAGAGTTCGATCTCCTCAACGAGAAGCGCATCGCTGAGTCAGAGGGAAATGTGTACTACATGACACATGAGAATTATCAGATAGGAGAAACTTGGATGGAAAGACCCATGGTAGTGTATACCTTCGATGAATGGCAAAAAATGGGTTACGACACTACTTCGGTGATTGCCGATCCAATGTTGATAGAACCAGAAAACGAAAACTTCAACTTGCATCCAGATTCACCGGCATTTAAGCTCGGATTTCAACCTATTGACACAAGCAGAATTGGCATACAGTCCAAGACCAAATCCGATTGATGTCGCTACTTGTAGAATAGGCAGTTATCTCAGGGTTTATTGTCTTGGTTGGTCAAAAGGCGAAGTTGCATCGGCGTCCGGTCGAAGCGATTGCCGCGCATAGCGCATGCAGTCGAGCGCAACTCAACTAGATTGATGGTCAATCTCATGAGCTTGATAGAGTGTGCATAGACGTGTGTGGCTTCATCATGAGGGTCGCATATATTTTCGCAACTGCAACCAGATCTGGAATACTCACTCGTTCATCAACGCTGTGAGCACCTTCACCGTCAACGCCGTACCCTACTCCTGGTAGACCACCACCCACGACGAAAAAGTGAAGATCCGTGAATCCGCTTGTGATACTGAAGCTAGCGGGTTGTTTGCGAACAGCTCGCACGGCTTCGCCGAAGGCTTGCACGAATGGGTGCCCCGCATCTACGATGCAAGGTGCAATAGAGAGGATTGTATTGACATCCACCCTTATCTCCGAATCCGCGATGCAAATCTCCTTGATAACTTCCCGAATCTCTTGTTCAACATCTTCGGGGCTTTCCGTGGGAACAACGCGTCGGTCAATGGAGAAGGTGGCTCGTGCTGGAACCGTATTCACTTTATCCCCCTCGGTCCCACGAAAGGTGCCGCCGACACTAATCGTCGGACGCCGTTGCTGTCCCGAATCGGTTTCGAAAACGCGATCAGGTGGAGCTAGACGCTCTTTTAGGGGTTGAAGTGCAGAAACGAGCGATACCATCTTTTCAAACGCATTCACACCTTTATCTGGCTGTGACGCGTGTGCTGCCACTCCGTGAACCGTTACCTCCAGCCAAACGACGCCGTTGTGACCGACACCGACATTCAAGAGGGAACCCCCTTCGCAGTTGACGACATAATCCGCTTGAACCATCCGATTTCGAACCACATAACCTGCGCCGAGTTCCCCACCGATTTCCTCATCGCAGGTGAACGAACATTCAATATTGAAGGCGGGGCGAAGATTGTTCTCCCGAATGGCAGAAATCGCAAAAAACAAGGCAGCAATCGAATCCTTCATGTCGTCGGCGCCTCTACCGTAGAGCCAATCATCTTCGATTTCAGGCGCAAACGGCGGAAACCGCCAATTCCCAGAAACTGGAACGACATCGTAGTGGGCGTTGAAATGAATCGTCTTTTCCGCGCCGACATCCCATCGGGCAATTAAGTTCAGGCGCGGATAAGCACTCGCATGGGGCACAACACTAAGCGTCTCTGATACAGGCACTGTAGAAACCATTGTTTGAAGACCAAGCCCCTCGCACCGCTTTTTGAGCAGATCGACCATTTCCGCGAAATGTCTGCCCGGTGGGTTAGTTGTATCCACAGCTACCAACTCCTTTAGAAGATTGCATAACCTTCCACGACCTTGTTCAATTGCCTGATATACTTCCTCCACTGTCAATTCCTTCGTAAATTAGATAAAGTGTGAGTGTAGTAAAAATCAAACTTTCGGAGGATGCCCATGCCCTATTCCAAAGATTTCTTTGCGCTTCAACTATCCTGTGCGCATAAGCTCGCTAAGAGATTTCGGCGAAATCTGGATGATATTCTGTTCAATTACACCACATTTTCCAGGAGTATCAATTTGACAGCCGAAAGACCGTTCGATCAGTCGAATCCTGTTTGGAAAACCTACATTAAAGGATTACGTAAACTGGAAGGGAAACGCGTCGTCTTGCCCGTTCTCTGTTTCGGCATGGATTTCATCAGGGGGTAAACCCACGCCAACGATTTTGCGTCATAGGACAAGGTTTGAAGCGAAATTAACTACGGAAAAAAACTCTCTCCTGAACAAAGTGCTCACCTACGTTGTCTCGCTGTAGCCCTGTTCTGCCTTACATTGTGCTTGTGCGCGATTGTGGTTCTACATTATAGTCAGGCTACGAAAAAAGGGCAAGCTCTTTCTCTGAATTCCTGAAATAGCCTTTTGCCCGCTTTCTGTTCTTGAACGGCTGTCATTCTATCAGTCTGTAAAAACTCTTGACAAGCATCCGATCAGATGCTATCCTTTGTTGGCATAATCGGGTGAAGAGGGTGTTGACAAATTCTTACCTAAACACTTTCTCTAAAATCGACAGTATCATAGTAACACGGTCAGTTGGGTGAACCGGGACTCTGAGGAGAATTGTGCATGTGCGGAGAGGCATTGGGTCGGCAAGCGTGGGGAACGCTGGGCGTTGTAAGGTTGATTATTGCATTATTGGAGTGCCTGGTGCTATAGTGGGTTTGGCGTACATGTTGGTATTCAGTCGATGGTTACTGCCAGAGCAACGTGCAGCGATTCACCTAATGGAGACCCCAAGGGAATACACCGTAAAAATTCTAGTGGATGCAGGTAGTTCGTTAGTTGGACAGACTATCGAACAGGCAAGGCAGGTCTGTGACACATGCCAGGGCTGTACCTTATAGAAATTGACCAAGGAGACCAAGTCCTTGGCGGCTTTTTCGCCCCACGAGCGCGTACAGGCGCACGACCACCTAATCTTCGTCGGCATTGTAGAATCGGTGAAAGATTTACAAAAGATACATGGGTTGACGCCAGCTAAAGATCAAATCTTCAAACTCGACAGTCCGAGAACACAGCATTGTCTCATTGGAGCGGTTGTTTCCAACACTTGCCCGCTCGTTGACAAAACCATCCACGAAGGTCGGTTCCGGACGGTTTATAACGCTGTAGTGATTGCAGTAGCTCGCAACGGTGAACGTCTCCGTAAGAAAGTTGGCGACATCATTTTACATCCCGGTGACACGCTTTTGTTGAAAACTTCTCCATCATTCGAAGCGCAACTACGAAACTCTCGCGATTATTTTCTCGTCAGCCAAGTTGAGAATTCTAATCCTCCGTGTCACATCCGTACTTGGGTGGCGCTAGCACTTCTGACTGGAATGATTCTTGTCGTAACCTTCGGATGGTTGAGCATGCTCAATGCAGCACTGCTTGCTGTAGGATTGATGCTTCTCACTAGCTGCTGCTCATGGTCAACAGCCAAATTCATCCATTTGAATTTGATGCCTGTTTGCGATGGTAATTATGGTGGCTGCTTTAGGGGGCTTTGCTACTCCTCTCGGTTAGTCAGACAAACCTGATGGTTTACGGGCCCGGGAGGTTACCACTATAGCCATTACCTACGAATCGGCGTACCTTTGGTTCTCCTGATTTGGGTGACTGCTGTGCTGTGATGATTACGCCATAGGTATGGCCTTTTAACGCGATCTTAAACATACTCACTTCCACGACACGCGCCACCACTTGTACACATACTAGACTTATGCCGAAAAAAAATATATAGAATGGGACAAAAGGAGAAGACTGTTGAGTTGCCCAAAGGGATTTCGCCATTTGGCAATAGTTGGGCGGTTGAAGGGGATTCCTATTTGACCAAGTGATACGGCGGCAATAGTCTAATATCTGATATCCAAAATGCTAGACTTTCGTTCCATAGATCCACTCATTGAGCTTGCGCTCGCGGAGGACATTGGAACTGGCGATATAACCACCGAGTCCACAGTTTCCCCTACGCAAAAAGGGGATGGTGTAATTATTGTCGAGGACCACGGTGTGATTGCTGGACTTCCGGTGGCTCGACGCGTTTTTCAAAAGATTGATTCGTCACTTGACTTTCGGAACCTTGTTTCCGATAGCGATAGGGTCAGGAAGATGACTCCAATCGCTGAAGTAAAGGGGCACGTGAATTCCATCCTCACCGGTGAACGTATTGCCATCAACTTTTTGCAACGTCTTTCAGGAACTGCAACACTGACCGCACAGTTTGTTGCTCTAGCTGCGAAATACGATGTCCAGATTACGGATACGCGCAAGACCACCGCTGGTTGGCGAGCCATCCAGAAGTATGCCGTCTGTATGGGTGGTGGACACAACCATCGTTTTGGGCTATTTGACGGGCTCCTCATCAAGGACAATCACATCATCGCAGCTGAGAGTGTCGCCAAAGCCGTGAAGAGGGCAAAATTAACAGTCCCTCACACCTTGAAAATCGAGGTTGAAGTCGAGACGCCGGATCAAGTTGAAGAAGCCCTGCGTGCAGGAGTTGACATTTTATTGCTTGATAACATGCCGGTGGAGCTCATGAGAACTACGGTCGAGAAAATCGCTGGTCGAGTCCTTATAGAAGCATCGGGGAATATAACGCTAGACAAGGTCGACGCTGTTGCTGAAACGGGAGTAGATCTGATCTCTGTCGGGGCGTTAACGCATTCGGCGATGCCATTAGATATCAGTTTGGATTTAAGGTTAATCTGAAGTGATTAGGATTAAAGCTCGAGTTAGGATAGTATCGAACTAAATACCGATGCATGAGTTCTTGAGTCAGTCACTGAACCGAAAGAATATTATTCGTGGATTTCTGTTTTTTATACTCTGCACCCTTATTGGCTTGTACGTCAGTTTTTTGTTGGGAGACACGAAGAATATAGGCAGCATACTGAGTTCGATACGCGGGAGGTTCTTATTTATTGCACTGCTCTGCATGCTCTCAGATTGGCTATGTGGCGCCACACGCTTCTACATTTTTGTGCGAAAGATGTCACCACAAGTGACCTTCTTTGACAGCATCCGCGCTACCTTAGCAACACTTTGCGTGGGTGGGATCACGCCGTTTCAGATCGGGGGAGTCGGATACATCTACATTTTCAACCGTAGCGGGGTACCACTATCGGGTTGTATGACGCTAGGCATCATCAGCTTTATCGGTACACTGATGTTTCTGATTTGCTCGGCGGGATACGCCGTCTGGCAGACTCCCCATTTCTTGCCCAAGGGATTCGCCATTATCGGCCAATATAGTCTAGTGATGTTTGCCCTTGTGCTCTTGTTCTTGTTCGTCATGGTCATCAAGCCCGGCGTACTGCTGTTTCCGTTGACGAGAATTCGGTTGATGAATCGTCGCGGCTCTTGCTTTCCTGCGAAGGTGTTGAATCGTTTGGCTCTATCGCTCGAAAAATTAATTGGGGAACACAAAGCGTTTACCAACATGTTTATCGCCAACCACAAGGGAGTCTTTGTTTTGAGTCTTATCCTTTCGGGTGGCATATACATAAACCGATTTGTAGGCGGATATATTATTGTTCAGGTGTTAGGCGGAAACGCGCTGTTTTGGGACGTAATTGCCGCACAAGCAATACTACACTTTTCAACATTGTTTGCACCAAGTCCGGGTGCAAGTGGAATCGCTGAATTTCTTACAGTCGTTCTAATGAAAAACCTGATTAAACCCGATGCGGTTGGACTATACGCACTATTGACACGTTTCTTCACAACTTATTTTGCTGTCGCCATCGGAGGAACCGTTTTGGTATCACAATTGGCAAAGGACTTGAAGCAGGGAAAAGTCAAATAGTTTCGTATACTGAGCACTGCGTTCAATCCCGTTTTTTTGTATGAAAGCTTTCGTTACTGGCAGCACAGGTTTCATTGGTAGCTATCTCGTGGAGTTTCTCGTCAATCAAGGTTATCACGTAACCTGCCTTGTCCGCAAAACGAGCGACTTACGCTGGCTCAGCCATCTGATGGATGCGGAAATTGTCCCGATTGAATTGGTTACGGCGGATATTGGCGATTATGATACACTCGCTCAATTGGTCCAAGATACAAACCTCGTTTTTCATCTTGCAGGATTGACCAAAGCGCCCGACGCTGCTACTTACGATCACGTCAATGTACAAGGAACAAAGAACCTAATTAAAGCTTGTCTACAAACGAATGCTCATTTGGACCGATTCGTTTACTGTAGCAGCCTTGCTGCAATGGGGCCGTGTCCTTCCGCAACACCAATGACTGAAGACGCTTCCCCACAACCGTTGACAGACTACGGTAGAAGCAAGCTCAAAGGTGAAATTGTAACAAACGAATATGCTAATTGTTTGCCGATTACCATCATTCGTCCACCGGCTGTCTATGGTCCAAGGGATACAGATATTTTTCTCTATTTCCAGCTTGTTGATAGAGGGCTGATGCCAATCCTCGGCGACGAGGAGAGGCTGCTGAGTTTGGTGTATGTCAAGGACCTAGTAGCCGGAATCTACGCTGCTGCTGTGTCCAATCTTGCTATCGGCGAAGCTTATTTCCTAACGGATGGCGAGCTGCATTCATGGATGGACGTTGGAAGTACAATAGCTTACGCGTTAAAGAAATGCCCTTTCAGACTGAAAGTACCCTTTGTACTCTTGGATTTGATGTCAATCTGTACAGAAACCGTAGCTAGAGTAATGCACCAAACCCCGACTTTGAATCGGCAAAAAATGCGAGAACTCAAGCAACGATTCTGGATTTGTGATAGTACAAAGGCGCAACAGCAGATTGGCTTTGCCACGGCATATCCGCTTCAAAAGGGCATTCAGGAAACCGCGGACTGGTATCTAGAAAATCGTTGGCTCTAAATTCAGGGAGGAGAGAAGATAATGGAAGAGAGGACATAAGACAAGAGGATAAAGGCTTCAGAGGTCCATTAATTCATTTCGCACCATTTATTTCTACTCAACAACAAGGAGGTAATTTATGGGTATAACGATGCATCCAGAAAAGACAAAAATCGGCTGGGTTGGAACCGGTGTTATGGGACGCTGGATGTGCCAGCACATCATGAATCTCGGATATTCAGCAACTGTCTACAACCGAACAAAAGAAAAAGCGCAGCCATTACTTGATAGCGGCGCAACTTGGGCAGATGACCCCAGTAAAGTTGCCACAGCCTCAGATGTAATCTTCACAATCGTTGGTTTTCCGCCAGATGTGAGAGAAATATATCTTGGCGATAAAGGCATCCTAAAATGCGCAAAAACAGGGAACATTATCGTTGACATGACAACAACCGAGCCATCGCTGGCGCAAGAAATTTATGAGAAAGCTAGGGCCCAGGGGGTTTCCTCCGTTGATGCCCCGGTTTCAGGGGGCGATGTTGGTGCACGAGAAGCACGGCTCTCCATTATGGTGGGAGGTGATTCCGAAGTTGTTGAAACTATCATGCCACTCCTCGAAGCGATGGGGAAAAACATCGTCCATCAGGGTGCTGCAGGAGCCGGTCAGCACACCAAGATGTGCAATCAGATTACAATTGCCGGCACGATGATTGGTGTCTGTGAAGGGTTATTCTACGGGTACAGGGCAGGCTTAGATCTGAAGACGATGCTCTCATCGATTAGTGGCGGCGCAGCAGCTTGTTGGGCGCTGAGCAATCTCGCACCCCGTATTCTCCAGCGCGACTTCGATCCGGGCTTTTTTGTCGAGCACTTCATCAAGGATATGGGCATCGCGCTTGATGAAGCCGAGAAGATGAACTTGAGTCTTCCCGGACTTGCGCTGGTACATCAGCTTTATCTTGCCGTTAAAGCTCAAGGTCACGGTCGCCTTGGCACGCAAGCGCTTATGCTGGCTTTAGAGCAGATGTCGAACGTAAAAGTTGACTAGGTTCTATTGACATTTCGTTGTCGTGGATTCAGGAAATGCTGTATTCATCACGCGCCCCCAAAATCCAAGCGTTGGTCCTAAATCATCTCAAGGACCTTAGAATTGGTCTAATCTGTCAAATGTTTACATAACCGATTACACACTGCATGAATGTTTGATAGAAGCACAGTGCAATCTCAGCCGCCGATAGTTACTTGTTTTTTTGGTTCTACCAGCGGTTAACGTGTACGAATTGACGCTTTATTTGGAAACAGTTCTTTTTTTTGTGCGTTTTATACAACTAATACTTGACGATCTATTACTTACTAATGTATAATATCATGATTGATGACGGAAATTTCCCCCCAGTAATTATCTACCGCAGAGATTTGCTTCGTCTGAACCCGCTTTACTCCTTCAAAGTACATTTGAATCCTCTTCTATGCGACTTTTTCAGTGATGGCGGAATCTGCACCCCAAATTTCGGAAGTTTATGTCAGTGATTTAAGTCTCAACTGCCCCAGCACCCTGTGTTGAGTAGTAAAGTCTCTCCAAACCTTGAGAAAATCGAGCGACAGACAAAGGTCTTGTGAAAAACTTCTGAAGTTGAATGAAGAATTCGTATCTTCTGCATGTTACTAGATTGGGTAACCCCTTTGAACTAGAATCCAACCAAAGATAGTTTTGTATATTCATACCCGACGATCCAATCCTATTTGTTTCGATGGTTTGCCCTTATCTTTGTTCTACTTTACTATAGGAGTTAGTGATAAATTGCTTGTTAGAAGTGCTTCATGTTTATCTTTGAAATGATGAAGCCGTGCGTAAGCTATCTACGGACAACTTACATTGTGTGTTAATGAGGAGTAACAAAAACTATGGAGAATGTAGACATTACTAAACTCCAAGAATCGACAATCTCCGAACTCAATTCTATGGCTCGAAAACTTGGACTGAGCGGTTATAGTGGCCTCCGAAAACAAGATTTGATAACCCGGATTCTTGAGGCCAAAGCGGCGAGCAGTGGTGCGTTGTTTGGAGAAGGTGTTCTTGAGATTTTAACAGATCGAGATCAAGGGTATGGTTTCCTCCGTTCATCTCGATACAACTATTTGCAGAGCAACGATGACATTTATGTGTCTCCCTCTCAGATTCGTAAGTTCGATCTGCGCACGGGACATGAGGTTCAGGGGCAAATCCGCCCACCTAAGAAGGATGGCAACAAAGAAGAATACTACTTTGCGTTATTAAAGATTGAAGAAGTCAACGGTGAGAATCCCGAATTAGCAAAGGACAAGATTCTTTTTGATAATTTAACTCCTGTCTATCCTTATGAACAGTTAAGACTTGAACACGACCCGCTTGAGTGTTCAACGCGAATCGTCGATTTGATGTCGCCAATTGGTAAGGGACAACGCGGCCTTATTATCGCACCGCCCTACAGTGGTAAAACCACGCTCTTGAAGAACATTGCCAGTGGTGTCACGGCGAATCATCCGGAGGTGATGTTGATTGTCCTTTTGATTGATGAACGTCCAGAGGAAGTTACAGATGTCGCCCGCTCAGTCAAAGGAGAGGTCATCAGTTCAACCTTTGACGAGCATCCAGAGCGTCATGTGCAAGTTGCAGAAATTGTCATTGAAAAGGCGCAAAGATTGGTCGAATATGGCAAAGATGTAGTGATTTTGTTGGATAGTATGACACGCCTTGCGCGGGCATATAATGTTGTGGCACCCCACAGCGGGAAGACGTTGACAGGGGGGTTGGATGCACTTGCTTTCATTAAACCACGGAAGCTTTTTGGAGCTGGGCGGAAGATTGAAGAAGGGGGCAGTCTGACAATTATGGCTACCGCACTGATTGACACAGAAAGCCGTGCTGATGAACACATTTATGAGGAATTCAAAGGCACTGCGAACATGGAAATACACCTAGAACGTTCTTTGTTAGATCGACGTATCTTTCCATCAATTAACATCAATAAATCGAAGACGCGACGCGAAGAACTATTACTTAAGCCAGAGGTCCTTAGCAAAGTATGGCTTTTGCGAAAGTTCATGGGCCAGATGAGTACCGCTGAATCAATGGAACTCTTTGTGGAACAGTTAGGCAAAACGGACACCAACGAGGCGTTTCTTGAAATGATGGTTGATAACAAGCCGAAAAATCCTCCTTCGCGAGGGCGTAACCAATGGTAGTTTGTCTTTTAGTTAATGTGTCAGTTCAAAGGGGGTGGTTATCAGCGTGAAAACAGATATTCATCCGCAGACGATGGAATGTGTCATCAATTGTGTTTGCGGTGCAACATACAAGACTATTTCGACGAAACCTCAAATACGTATTGAAGTGTGCGCGAAGTGTCATCCCTATTACACCGGGCAGCAGACGATGATTGATACGGCCGGTCGTGTAGAAAACTTCCGCAGAAAATATGGGATCTCGGCGGAAACCGAGTGAGCCTATAGCAGAAGATTGCTGAGTCAAGCAGGGCATGTTATGGATGCATTCAGAAATGCTGGGGGCAAGCAACCATCAGAAAGTGATGATGCATGCCCCCATTTGCTAGCGGTAGTTCGTGTTTCGTTATTGCGTAAAGAGAAAATTTACTCTGTTCAAAGATAGGGGTAACTCATTCATCTAGAAGGGTACACTACCCCAATTTCTTTGCCAATTATGTGTGAAAGGTGAACAAAGAGAGTACTAACTAGATATGTTTGAAAAGCTAAAAGATATTGAATCCAAATATCTAGATATTCAAAAGGCATTAGCCGATCCGGAACAGATAGCCAATCACCAAAGGCTACAACAACTCAGCAAGGCACACGCTGCATTAGCACCGATTATCTCTGCCTATAAAGAATACCAAAAGACAGAGAAGGATATTGAGGGTACTTTATCGCTCCTTGAGCAAGAGACCGAAGAAGAATTTATTGAGCTTGCCAAGAATGAACTCGATTCTCTCAATAATCATAAGAATCGATTAGAAACGCATCTCAAAATTCTAATACTCCCCAAGGATCCGAATGATGAGAAAAATGTGATAATGGAAATTCGGGCCGGCACAGGTGGCGAAGAAGCATGCTTATTTGCGGCTGAACTCTTTCGAATGTACTCAAGATACGCAGAAAATCAGGGCTGTAAAATTGATTTGCTCAGTTCTCATCACACCGGTTTGAAAGGATTTAAGGAGATTATCTTCTCAGCGCAGGGACAGGGTGCTTATAGCAAGCTGAAATATGAGGGGGGAATACATCGGGTCCAACGTGTCCCTGCAACGGAGACGAGCAGCCGCATCCATACGTCGGCTGTGACCGTTGCGGTGTTGCCAGAAGCTGAAGATGTTGATTTGAGCATCAATTCGGAGGACTTGCGGATCGATGTGTACCGATCATCTGGGCCAGGCGGACAGAGCGTGAATACAACCGATTCTGCAGTGCGGATTACCCACTTACCGACCGGACTTGTTGTCACGTGCCAAGATGAAAAATCACAGCACAAAAATAAGGCGAAGGCAATGAAAATCTTGCGTTCGCGTTTGCTGGAAAAGATGCAGTCTGAACAAGAAGCAGAACGGGCTCAGACTCGTAAATTGATGGTTGGCAGTGGAGATAGGAGCGAAAAGATACGCACGTATAACTTCTCCCAAAACCGCGTGACAGACCATCGTATTGGGTTGAGTATTTATCAACTAGATTCGGTTCTAGATGGAGAACTAAATGCTTTCATTGATACCTTGATAGCTGCAGATCAAGCGGAGAGGTTAAAGCATTTGTAGCTGTGAAAACCTGGCGTGTCATCGATCTAATCCAATGGACAACCGAATACCTTAAGTGTCAGAATATTCTTAGCTCTCGTCTAGATGCCGAACTCCTTCTCGGGTATGTCCTGAAAAAGAGCCGATTGCAACTCTACTTGAACTTCGACATGCCTGTTTTCCAAGAGGCGCTTTCGGAATTTCGAGAATTAATTAAACGGCGGGCAGCACATACTCCCTTGAGTTACCTCACAAACGAGAAGGAATTCATGTCGTTAGCCTTCTATGTTGATTCGCGTGTGCTTATCCCCCGCCCTGAAACCGAAATCCTGGTCGAGACTATTTTGCAGCATCAAAGTGGAAAACGGCGGCTTATTGACATCGGTACAGGCGGCGGAGCAATCGCAGTTAGTCTAGCCACCAACCTACCGGATTGGGAGATTGTAGCAACTGATTTGTCAGCAGACGTGCTTGATGTTGCTCGAAAAAACTCGGTCATCCATGGCTGCACTGAGCGCATCACGTTTTTGCAAGGCAATCTCTTTGCTCCTGTGAAAACATTAGAAAATCGTCGTTTTGATTGGATTGCCTCCAACCCTCCCTACATCAGCACGAAAGATTTTCCTACGCTTCCTCCAGATATTCGCGAACATGAACCGAAAACTGCGCTTATTGCTGGATGCGATGGACTTAGCATAATCCGCCAAATCATATCAAGGGCACCACAGTTTTTGAATCCCGACGGTCGCCTCATTTTGGAAATTGCCAATAATCAGAGTGAACAAGTTCAAAACCTTATCCAATCACATCCGGCGTATAATGACTGTCAAGTGATTGTAGATTATTCAGGGCTGGAGCGCATCATTGTTGCTAGTCTCTGACGTAAGCATCTACACCGACTGTTCCGGGTCATCCCTTCCAGTTCTTAAATCAAGCATAATCGCGTGCGTGTGAGTGCAATTTAAGTAATGACAGATCTGGCTTGGGCAATTTTTGACAGCGTTGCCATACTTTACCTTACTAATGAGCACCAGTGTGTTTGAGCCAACGTCACCGAACTCATCAAGGATTAACTTTACGGTCCAAATGTTCTGATGCGAGAATCCGCGCGGATTTTTCAATTGAAAATTACTTGTTACATCCAAATACTGATTTTAATAGGCATTTTTGCATGGTGCAGAGCTATTTTCGCTCAAACAACCCCTGGAAGTCGTGAAAATGGACTCCACAGGACTGTTATATTCAAAGATGTTACCGCATTAGCGGGCATTCACTTCGTCCACTCGCACGATACCCGATCATTAGAAGAAACATCCCACGGATTATATCCGGAAGATGTAGGTTCAGGGGCCTCCTTCGCTGACTACGATAATGACGGTGATTTGGATCTTTACGTTGTCAATAACCCAGGTCCACTTAACACCGAGATTACAAGGTCATCTCCTGGGAACGTGCTCTATCGCAACAACGGGGATGGCACGTTTACCGATGTCACAACAAAAGCTGGCGTTGGCGATCAGGAATTCGGCATGGGGTGCGTCTCTGGAGATTACGATAACGATGGCAACCTTGATCTCTACATCACCAACTACGGTCCGAACATACTCTATCGCAACAATGGAGATGGCACGTTTACCGATGTCACAATAGAAGCTGGTGTTGGCGATTCACGATGGAGCACCGGTGCAACATTCGGGGATTACGATAACGATGGCGATCTCGATCTCTATGTACCTAACTATCTCGACTACGATCTCAGCAAGCTAGAAGCTGCGAAGCAAAAATCGGTTCAATATGGCCAATATGTTCCAAGTGCGTTAAACCCGTTTGTCTTTGATCCCCAAGATAATATACTTTACCGAAACAATGGCGACGGCACGTTTACTGATGTCACCAGCGATCTGGGCGTTGAAGATTATGGTGGACGAAGCTTTCAAGCTCTCTTTACCGACTTAGATTTGGACGGCGATCTGGATCTATATATTGCAAACGACCTCTCTCCCAACACCCTGTATCGCAACGATGGAAATGGGATATTCACAGATGTAAGCAACCAATCGTGGGCGGCGGATGTGCGTGGTTCAATGGGGTTGGCAGCGGGAGATTATGACAACGATGGCGATCTGGACATCTTTATGAGTCACTGGATGAATCAGGAAAACGCGATTTACAGAAATTTGCGGCAGGAGGAAAGCGATATTGACCGGACCGCCCCCGCACAGCCGATCCCGATTCTTGGCTCAGGACGGGAGTTCAAGAGTTCTGATCCAAAGGGTTGGACGAAGGAGAGAAATTCGCAACCGGACAAGGTGTCCCTTCCTTCTGTTTCGGACGGACAGAGGGCAAGGTTTATTCGCTTCGTCGATGAAGCGTACAACGCTTCACTAGGCGAGGAGAGTCTCGACTATGTCGGCTGGGGAACAGATTTATTTGATTACGACCTCGATGGTTACCTTGACATTTTCGTAGTCAATGGACACACGTTCCCATATCTGAATCAGCGCGAGAGGCTTATTCCACAGAAAGATCAACTCTTTCGCAACAATGGTGATGGCATTTTTACTGATGTGACCGAGAGCGCAGGCATCACCAACCTGCCGTGGCAGGTTGGACGTGGTGCCGCCTTCGGTGATTACGATAACGATGGCGATGTCGATATCTTCATTGTCAACAATCATGGACTAGGGGTTTTATTACGGAACGAGGGAGGAAATCGAAACAACTGGCTGCACGTGAAACTGATTGGCACAACGGGCAACCGTGATGCCGTCGGAGCAAAAATCCGGTTGAGGACGAGCAATCTAACGCAGCTTCGTGAAATCAACGCCGGATCCAGTTTCCTATCGTGCAACAGTTTGACTGCGGAGTTTGGGCTAGGTTCGCGAAGCGTAATTGATTTACTTGAGGTAATCTGGTTGAACGGAAAGACATCGATATTTAGGAATATCCAGGCAAACCAGCGGCTTGTAATCATTGAGGGACAGGACATTACGCATTAAGAATCCATCAAGGACACAAGTGAAGAGACGTTATTGTGTATGGAAAAAGGGAGATGTAAAACAGCGATCAAACACAAAGATTGGCTTAGAGTAGAATGATGAAGTTACGAATACGAATTATCAGAAAATCAATCAGGATATGACCACCAGCAGCATATACCCCAACCTACCAATCACCTTCCAACATCTCCCATCTGAATAGTCGCCCACTACTCCAGTCCAAGTGCTCAGTATCGTAAGGTCGATGAATCTAAATTCTCGTTTCACTTAGCTGTCATCAATAAGGCTCGCGTGTTGAATGCACTACTTGCCGAGCTAAAAACTTACGCATCAAGCATTCCCCATTAAATTTAGTACGCCATCACAAGTCGATGTCTGGCTGTAGGAAATGCAGGTTAATGGCTCAGGATTTAGTTGACGGGCTTTCAACGGGTAAGGTATAATTCACCAACGCTTATAAAAAAGGGAGTTTGATGCGATTTGCTTTTTTTTGGCCAGCGTGGGCAACTGCGTTAGGGCTGGCGATTGTGGGGAGTGTTACGGTTTATGCTTACTTCCGTCTACAACGTTCGCTCAGTCAAGAGTTTAGATTCCTTCTAATCGGACTAAGGGTTGCGGCCTCATCGGTATTGTTGTTTTGTCTGCTGGCGCCCGTGATAATTGAGAGAAAAGACGTTACCCCGCGGACAAATCTTTTGATTCTTGCAGATACTTCCCAAAGCATGGGGCTTGACGATGTGAAGTCAGACGGTCAGCAAACAAACCGTTTGACCCTTGTGAATCGGCTATTATTCGATCTGTCAAGCCAATTTCTTGCGGTTCTCGCCAATCGATTTGAGGTACATCTATACCAATTTGATACGCAACCTCAGAAAATCACCGACTCGGTTGAGCCGCTTGAAGCGAAAGGCAGATTAACAGATATTGCTGCCTCAATCCAGAAGGTGCTCAAAGAGTGGCACGGTCAACGGCTCGCTGGTGTGATTCTAATTACTGACGGCGCCCATAACACTTCAACGTTTCACCTCGAAAGCATCACTGATATGCAAGTACCCTTTTACACGGTCGGCGTCGGTAGTCCTCAACCTCCCAAAGATCTGAAAATTTCAAAAATTGAGGTGAGTCCTGTTGTTTACATGGGACACGATGTACCTATCCGTGTTGCTGTCGAACATGCAGGCTACGCTGGGAGCAAGATTCGTGTTTCATTGATGCAAGAAAATCGTGTGGCTGACGCAGCGTTGGTGACATTGGTCGACCGACCGACCCAGGTCATCGAATTCACTTTGAATCCCCATGAAGAAGGTGTTTTTCAATATATCATTTCCGTGCCGACTCTGCCGGATGAACTCACGCATGAGAACAACGAGAAAGCCTTTCCCTTAAAAGTTGTCAAAACGAAGCTGCGTGTACTTTACATTGATGGAGGACCTCGCTGGGAATATGCCTTTCTCAAACGAGTGTTGGAACAGGATGCGAACATCGATCCAACTTGCATGATTGTATCGAGTCGGACGCGCCGTCAACTTCGCGGAACGCTGCTGGAGCGCACGAAGCAATACTATCCACAGACAACCGACTTGGACCGTCTGGCGTATTTTCCAGTAACCCTCGCTGAGTTGCTGACCTACGATGTACTGATTATCGGGGATTTGCGATCAAATACCTTGATTAAAGCACAGCAGGACGCAATTGTTGATTTCGTAGAAAATCAGGGTAAGTCTGTTATCTTTCTTGGGGGACGAAACTCACTTGGTGTTAATGGCTTAAGAGAAACCTCCCTGGAACGCCTGTTGCCGATTGTCATCCCGACGAACGGTTGCTCAGTTCGAGACGAAGATTTCAATCTGAAACCTACCCATCAAGGATTCTACCATCCAATTACGCAGTTGGGAGATACGCAAGCAAAAGTTGAAGCCATTTGGAGAGACATGCCAACCCTATCACGATGGTTTGATGGATTCCGTCTCAGGGGTGGGGCAACTACCCTTGCAGTGCACCAACAACCTCGGGCCGAAATATCCATGCCAATCGTCATTTTTCAGCGATTTGGCTTAGGAAAGAGTCTCCTGATTGCGGCAGAAGGGCTGTGGACTTGGGGATTTGGCGTTTGGGGGTTCAAAGATGAAGACGATACTTATCCTCGCTTTTGGGGAGGGACTATCCGCTGGATGGCAGCAACGCGGACTGACGCCAAACGGATTAACCTTACGACCGATTTGACAACCTATTTAGTCGGGGACGAGGTTCAGATTACGGTATACGCTTATGATGAGAGTTATCGTCCGCTGGCAGATGCAGCGTTCAAAATTGACGTAATTCCCCCAGACAGAAAATCGTTTCAAGTTCGTACCGCTGCTAGTTCGCAGATTGCGGGCGTCTACACCGCTCAATTTGAGGCCAACCAGAAGGGAAACTACCAAATTCATGCCCTGGGTGTCGAAGACTTTTCTTCATTGGGTAAAGATTCGACAGAAATCTTCGTTCAATCTCCACTTGCGGAGTTTGAAAATCCACAACTCAACGAGCAGTTGCTTAAGCAATTAGCAGCAAAAACAGGCGGTATCTACACCCCGATTGTTGATGTGGAATCTCTACCCAAAAAGATTGAAGATGTTGAAGAGCGAGATTTTGCTATTCAGGAACGGGATTTGTGGGATACCCCGATTGTCCTGATTCTTGTGGTTAGTTTGCTAGGTGCAGAATGGTTTTTGCGTAAGCGAAGCGGACTGGTGTAAATGCAATCGAAAGTCTTCTTGTAAACACTGCATTTGCGGATAACTGACAATAAATAAAGGAACGTGGATCGGGAAAAAAAATGCGAGCATGAGTTGCATGTAGGAAGCTACCTTCACAGCCGTAAAGACGCCAATTTAACTGTGATAAACATTATTAACCTCGATAGAACAAGTGTCGTCATGAATAATAATCGAAAAAAGGCAATCTATACATTTTTTCTGGGTTTAGTTGTCCTAATCGCATCCACCCAAGCCGCGGGCGAGAAATTCGTGATAGTCCAGGTTCAATATGACGGCGGCGGCGATTGGTACGGAGATCAGACAGCTATCCGCAACTGGCTTAAAAGGCTTCGCAGGGACACTGATATTGAGACAGTCCATGATCGCGTGATTGTGAAGCTAACGAATCGAAACCTATATGAATACCCAATGCTGTACATTGTCGGGCACGGTAATATCCATCTGACTGAGAGAGAGGTCGAAGCATTGCGCTTTTACCTAACGCACGGCGGCTTTCTCTTCGTAAATGACGACTACGGACTCGATAAGAGTTTTCGCCGTGAAATGCGCCGAGTGTTCCCGAATCAGAAACTTCAACCAATACCGAATTCGCATCTAATCTACCACTGTTTTTACAATTTTGCCAACGGCTTACCGAAGATTCACGAGCACGATGCTGAACCGGCTCAAGGCTTTGGGCTATTTCACGAGGGGCGAATGGTAGTTTATTACGCCTATAGCGCTGACATCGGGGATGGACTGGAAGATTCAGAGGTACATCCCAATGATACCCCTGAAATTCGTCAGCTCGCCGCGAAGATGGCAGTTAATATCGCAGTTTATGCGCTAACACATTAGGTGAGATGAGAGGGAATAACGGTGGCTGGGAAGCAAAACACATATTGTAAAGAACCTAGGTCGAATTATTAGGAAATTTGACCTAGGTTCCCTGCGCTTTGACCCCTGACGGGAGTGTACGTCGACTCGATTTAGAAATCAAAAAACATTCAAGCAACTCCTAATTAACCAAGATGGAAAACAGACTTGAAGGGGATGGCGCCGAAAGCGAAGTTAGAAGATCTACCGGACATCATGTACTGCGTTTCAATTTCATGGAAGGTGTAACATGTCAAATCGAACCACTAATCAGTCCTATGAAGTAATCATTAATCGACTCCAACTGCTGCGAACTCAGTGGAGATTGTTGCTTGTATCTCATAGTTTATTGCGATGGCTTGCTGTGCTCGCCATAAGCCTTGCTACTGTGCTCGTGACTGATTCGCTCATGCAATTGCCGCGTCTTCCACGTGTTGGGCTTGTGTTACTATGGCTAGTCATTACCGCCTATACAGCGTTTCGCTATCTAATCCGCCCGATTTTTCAAAGACTTACCAATAATAGTGTAGCGGCATATGTTGAGACCAGTAATTCTAGCTTTGAAAACCGTCTATTGAGTGCGGTTCAACTCAAGCCGGAGTTGGAGCATAACCGTTTTGGGTACGCCTTGGGATTCATCGAAAAGCTTATCGAACAGGCACATCAATCGCTCGATCGAATCAAAACAAAGCAAGTTTTTGAGAAGGAATTAATCAGTATCAAGAAAAACGCTGGATTAGCCGTGGGCGCATTGGTTTTACTGATTCTGGTTAACCTTATTTTCCCCGCAGCTTTGAAAAATTTCGTGCAGGCATTCAATGAACTTCCCAACCCACCCCAAGAAGTTGTTGTCGCCCAAATCGATGAAATCGAGCCGGGAAATATACTCGTTGAATCTGGAGCAGATATCACTATCTCAGCGAAGGTGACCGGACATCTCGGTGCCTCAGTATATCTTTACTATCATGTAATACAAGCTCTGAATCCGACGAATCAGCGGACTGAACAGCCTGTTTCACCCGCCGAGAAATGGCGTTCCATTTTAATGGAGCAAAACGATACGGAGACTGGCTATCACATTACACTCAAAAATGTCACGCAGTCAATGGAATACTACATCAAGGAGAAAGAAGCCGAATCAGAGCACCACCGAATTACCGTTGCGCGCGATCCAATCGTTAGCCGTTTTCAGCTTAAACTCAGCTATCCCAAATACACTCAACTCTCTCCGCAGGTTTTGGAAGAAAATTTCGGCGATGTCAGCACGCTCATTGGTACCGAAGTGCAGTTCGATGGAGCAAGCAGTAAATCCCTCGCTTCGGCGATGTTGGTCTTTGAGCAATCACCGGCTGTCAAACTCAAAGTTTTAGACGATAACCGATTAATCGGGAGTTTCATTGTCCAACACAGCGAAAAATACCATATCGAACTGATTGACGCCGATGGCATTTCGAATTCACAGCCGATTGTTTACACGATTCATACAATCAAGGATGCCGAACCGAAGATTGAAATCGTTGAGCCCGGGAAAGATGTCACCCTTGATGAAACCATGACTGTAAATCTCCAGATTGATGCTGAAGATGACTATGGGGTGCAAGAGATTCGCCTAGTCTATAGGGTTGAAGGGGAAAATGAAAGTAATACGATTGTCCCTCTGAAAACTTGCAATCCGCCCCAAACAGCCGCCTACATCGATTTTAGCTGGGATATTGATTCAATTGGGCTATTTCCTGAAGATGTCGTTTCTTATCATGTCGAAGCAATCGACTCAGATGATATCACGGGGCCAAAGGTAGGAAAATCCAACACCTACTCAATCCGTTTTCCGTCCATTGCAGAACTATATGAAGCAATTGAGGCTGAGCAGGAGTTCGAACATCAAGGACTCGAAGCCTTGTTTAATGAGCAAGCTGAAGTGACAGCGACAATCAATGACCTATTGGACAAGATTCGCAAGAGCCAGCAGCTTACTCTCAAGGATGAAAAGTTAGTACAACAGGTGTTTGAGACTCAGAAACAAATTGAGAAAACCTCAAAAGATCTGATCGAAGAGATGAAGCAAACTGCCGAGCAGATGGAAAAGAATCAGTTATTTGAATTGCAGACCGTGCAGGAGTATCAGGAATTGCGAGGACTGATGGAACAAGCGCTGTCAGAAACGCATAAGGAACTTCTGCGTAAGTTGTCTGAAGCGTTGCAGCAGCGAGAGTTGTCCGAACAAGAAAGAAAATTGATGGAAGCCAATTTTAACCAAGAACAACTGCTTCAGCAACTGAATCGATTGAAAGAACTCTATCAGCAGATGATTCTTGAGCAGCAACTGGAAGCGGCGGCAAAGCGTGCAATGGAACTTGCTGAACGTCAGAAACGCTTGATGGATGCGGTAAAAGATTTGATGAACCAAGCCAATCAAAACGGTGAAGGGATGGAAATGAGGTCGGGGGATCTCGCCAAACAAGAACATCGCGTTATGGAAGGATTGGAATCCCTGCAGGAAGCGCTTGATGAACTAGGCGAACAAATGTCGACACGGGGGAATCTGCAACGTGTTGCCGATGAAATAAAGCGGCTAAATCAGAATACACGAGAGCAGGAAATCGCTCAAAAACTCCAATCCGCCAGTTCACAAATTCGGCGCTCTCGCATGCAAGCTTCCATGATGCCAGGACAGCAGGCGCAACAAGGATTGAATGAACTCGCGCAAGGATTAGACAACGCGATAGAGTTCATGGGGGCGAATGCTGATGTAGCTTTAGCTGCTATGCGAGAAGCCGTGCGTGACGGTCTCTATCTCTCCCATCTCCACGAGAAGGTGATTGATGGAACCGACGAACTCTTGCAATCGGGACATGGACGTTATATTGAATTGGAAATCAAGCGATTACAGCGATTTGCAGCGAGCGAGTTGAGCATTGGGGCGGGCATCTATGACCTTGCCAGCCGACTCTGGGAATTAGGCAAGGAACAGATGCAAATCGATCTGAAAATCGTCTTGAGGCTCAAAGCCGCAAGCGATGCCCTTGAGAGATCGGCGCGTGCGTTAGAAGATCGAAAACCGAGTTTGGCAACTCCCATCCAGAAGCAGGGATTGGCGGATCTCAACCAAGCTATCTCAGATCTCCTCAAAGCAATAGACCAAATGAACCAACAGATGAATATGGCAGGATTACAGAATATGTTGGAGCAACTTCAGGAACTAGCACAGAATCAGGAAACACTGAATGAGATGGCTCAAAATCTGCATGAGCAGATGCGGCAGCAAGGACGGACACCCGAGATGGGACAGTTGCTTAATCGTTTGGCTTACGAGCAGCAGATGATTCGTGAAGCGACCGAACGGTTGGCTGAAATGATGGAAAAGATGTCACAGGTACTCGGCGATCTCAATAGTGTTTCCGATGAAATGAAAGAGGTGGAAGCAGAACTCAAGCGGGGAGACTTGAACCAACGCGTGTTGGAAAAACAGCGACAGATTCTAACCCGAATGCTCGAAAGTTCCAAATCGTTACAGAAACGAGAGATTAGCAAAAAGCGCAAAAGCGAGGTCGCGAAAAAACCGACGGATTCCACAACAGATGCACCACCACTCGATTCCAAACTGCTAGAGCAAATACACTATCTTGAATCCGCCCTCAAGTCTGGTGGGCGAGAAGGGTTTCCACCTCAGTATCGTGGATTGATTGAGCAGTATTTTAAGGCGTTATCTAAGCAAACACAGAGAGGATTGTAGACATTTGGCGTAAAGCTAGGCTAGCTAGCGGCCTCAAGAAACTTGGCGCGAATTAGCGGACACACCGAGGCACAAATATAAGGGGGGAAGGAACCGGTCGAACAGTTATAGAAGTAAGGAGGTCGTGGAAGGTAGCAACTGTGCTGTATACCCTACTCATCAACTAAACTGATATAAGCCATCTGGGCGTCATCGCCACCTCTTAACTCACCTCGAATGATGCGAGTATAGCCACCATTTCGGGTCTCATAACGTGGGCCAATCTCATCAAACAACTTCTGCAAAATGTAATGATCGTGGATGACACGAGCAACTTGACGGCGTGCGTGCAGGTCACCTCGTTTGGCTAACGTAATCAACTTTTCAGCAATTCGCCTGAGTTCCTTGCACTTGGGCAATGTAGTTCGAATCTGCTCATGTTCAAATAGAGCCGTTGCTTGGTTACTGTACAGAGCCTTACGATGGCTACTCGTTCTGCCAAGTTTTCGTCCGCTCTTTCTATGACGCATGACTACTCACCTCTCTCATCATTTCCATCATCAAGAACCATTCCCAAAGAGAGTCCCATACTTGCAAGAATATCCTTAATCTCATTTAAAGATTTTCTGCCAAAATTGCGGTACTTGAGCATTTCTTGCTCGGTTTTGTGCACTAGATCTCGGATGGCTACGATCTTGGCAGCTTCCAAGCAATTGGCGGAACGCACTGAAAGTTCTAGCTCTGCAACAGGTTTCGATAAATATTTGTCGCGTTGAATCTTCTCTTCATCAATTTCAATAACAGGCTCAACATAAGTTTCATCGAAATCACTAAATAGCCGCAGCTGATCTAGTAATATTTCTGCCGCCTGCGTCACCACCTCTTTTGCCGTGAGACTCGCGTCTGTCCATACCTCCAAGATGAGGCGATCAAAATTTGTCATGTGTCCAACCCGCGTTTCTTCAACATGGAAATTCACTTTCTTGACAGGAGAAAATTGGGCATCAAGTGGAATAACGCCAATCGGTTGATTCGGACTCAAATGCTCCTCAGAAAGTGCGTAACCACGCCCTTTACACACTTGCATTTCCATGTTCAAACCATCACACTTATCTAGTGTTGCAATGTGTTGATCCGGGTTGATAATATCAATCTGACTATTCGGCTGGATATCCGCTGCAGTAACCTCAGATGAGCCTTCTGCAAACAATCGCAATGTAATAATCTCTTCGGAATAGACATGGAACCTAATCTCTTTGAGGTTAAGGAGAATCTTAACGATATCTTCCCTAACCCCTTCGATTGTCGAATATTCATGCTTAATATTTTCAATGGCAACAGTGACAATCGCTGCGCCTTCAAGCGATGACAATAATACCCGCCTCAGAGCATTGCCGAGTGTAATCCCAAATCCTCTTGCAAGCGGTTCAGCAATGAATTTTCCATAATCAGCCCTCAAAGTGTCCAAATCTGCAACAAGACGCTGCGGCTTAGTAATTTCCCAACCCGTCATCAATTTAATCTCCCTGCATCATTACTTGGAATAAAGCTCAACAATCAGTTGTGTTTGGAGGTTGGCAGCAACTTGCTCTACCTTGGGAAATGCCCGCACAACTCCCTCCTGTTTATCAACATTCAGTTCTAGCCAATCTGGTGTCCCTTTGTGTTGAGCAAGTTCTAAGGCTTCACCAATGACCGCTAAATTACGACTCTTTTCCCGGACTTGAATGACACCCCCAATGGGTACCAAGTAGGAGGGAATATTAGCCCGTTTTCCGTTCACAAGGAAGTGGTTGTGTTTAACGAGTTGCCGTGCCTGTGAACGTGAACTTGCAAAACCTAGGCGATAAACCAGATTATCTAACCGACGTTCCAAGAGTACAATTAGATTTTGTCCGACAATCCCTTTTTGACGCACCGCTTTCAAATAGTATCTTCTAAATTGTTTCTCTAAGATACCGTAAATGCGCTTGCCTTTCTGTTTTTCACGTAATTGTCGCCCATACTCCTTGACCTTGCTTGACTTTTGACCATGTTCACCGGGCGGGTAGGCACGACGTTCAAACGAACATTTCGGGGAATGGCAACGTGGCCCTTTCAAAAAGAGCTTTTCCCCTTCTCTACGACATAATTTACAGACCGAATCTAAATATCTGCTCATCCTTACTCTCTGAAGTTAAGTTTCTGAATATCTAAAATTCATTTAAACGCGACGACGTTTGGGAGGACGGCAACCATTATGGGGAATTGGAGTGACATCTTTCAAGGAGGTAATTTCCAATCCGGCGGATGAAAGTGCTCGAATTGTGGATTCTCTACCGGCGCCTGGTCCTTTCACACGAACTTCAACACGTTTCACACCATGTTCCATCGCTTTCTTCGCGACGGCCTCCGCTGTCTGCTGCGCAGCAAACGGTGTAGACTTTCTGGAGCCACGGAAGTTCATCCCTGCACTTGCCCACGCGATTGTATGACCATTTGGATCTGTAATCGTAACAATCGTGTTATTAAAGGTTGCTTGAATGTGGGCAATTCCTTCAGGAACGTCTTTCTTTTCTTTCCTTTTTCTCAAGAGTAAACTCCTTATTAAATTTGGAATTTTACATCATAAAATCTCATAATACCTGATTGTCCACGAGTTTTGGATGGGTATCAGCCACCTTTACGCGCGGCTTCTTTTGCCTTCCTACCAACTGAAACTGTTCTTGCTCTTCCTTTGCGGGTGCGCGCATTTGTACTCGTGCGTTGCCCTCGAACAGGTAGCTGCCGACGATGACGCAACCCACGATAACTGTTGATGTCTACCAATCTTTTAATATTTAGCTCGATTTCACGCCTGAGATCTCCTTCAACTTTGTAATCTTGGCCGAGGTTGTTTCTCAAACGGCTGATTTCGTCCTCAGTGAGATCTTCTGATTTTGTCGCAGGATGGATTTGCAATTCCTCTACCATGTTGGCTGCGGTGCTACGACCAATTCCATAAATGTGCGTGAGGGCAATATCAATTCTTTTGTTTCGGGGCAAATCGACACCGGCAATCCTTGCCACGGTTTTCCTCCTCAATGGATTGAAGATTCTATTGACATACTCCCAAGACCGAAACGGATTGTGAAATCTTGAGATAAAACAGCAACTGCTTAATTACTTAAGTCTTACATCGCCTAACGCTAACAAAGCTATCCTTGTCTCTGTTTGTGCTTTGGATTTGCAGGGCAAATCACCCGGACAATCCCTTTTCTCTTGATAACTTTACATTTATTACATATTTTCTTAACTGAAGCGCGGACTTTCATCACACTCCCCTTCCTATGCTGACGTTCAGATTTAGTCAACAAACGATGTATGAAAATAGGTTGTGCTGCCAAAGGTACTTATCTTGAACGGCGTCCTCTCATACGTCTATCTCTCAGAAATCCTTCATAATGTCTCATGGTTAGGTAGGACTCGATTTGAGACATTGTGTCCAAAACAACGCCTACAACAATCAAGATTGAGGCACCTTCAATCAATGTTCCAACACCGAGCCCCGACTGGAAAATAATCGGAATAACAGCAATGCCTGCAAGAAAGAGCGCGCCCGGCAAAGTAATCCTAGTTAAAGTGTCGTTTACATACTCCGCTGTCCGCTTCCCCGGACGAATCCCTGGAATAAATCCACCGTATTTTTTCAAATCTTCAGCCATCTGAACCGGATTTATCTGGACAGCGGTGTAGAAAAAGGTGAAACCCACAATCAGAAGTGCATAGGTAATCATATATAAGGGGCTTCCTGAACTGAAAACGCGTCCCACGTCGTCAACCCAGCCCCATGTTTGCGGCAGAAAACCCAAAGCGGTCGAAGGAAATTGGATCAGCGTCACGGCGAAAATAATCGGAATCATACCGGCAGCGTTGACACGAAGGGGTAAATGCGTTGTTTGACCTCCGAATACCTTACGTCCAACCACTCGCCGCGCATACTGAACGGGAATCTTACGAACGGCCAGTTGAATATAGACTGTTCCCATGATGGCTATGATAGCTAAAACCAAGAATATAGCTAGTTGAGGCAGTCCAAATCTTGGATCGCTAAATAGACGATCGAATAACGTACTTGCTCCGCCCGGCATGCCTGCCAGGATGCCAATCGTAATGATTAGCGAAATGCCTTGCCCAATCCCCCGCTCTGTAATCTGCTCACCAAGCCACATAACAAAAGCTGTACCTGCCATCAGGGTAATGACAGTCACGAAATGGAACATCCAACCCGGATTCGTTACGATTGTTCTATCTAAACCGACAATAGCTCCGGGGTTGAGCAATATAAAGCTAATTGTGAGTCCTTGAACAAGGCTCAGAATGACGGTTCCGTAACGCGTATATTGCGTAATCTTTTTACGTCCATCCGGTTCTTTAGAAAGCTTCTCAAGTGAGGGAATAACTACAGTGAGAAGCTGCATGATAATCATAGAGCTGATGTACGGCTGAATACCAAGTGCAAATATGGTCATTTGGGCGAACGCACCCCCGGAAAACAGATCTACGAGTCCAATCATTCCACCTGTGCGTTCCTTTAACGCTTCAAAGAAATCTTTCAGTGCCGCATCATCAATCCCGGGCAGGGTAATGTGAGCACCCAATCGATAAACAATTAACAACATTGCCGTGAAAAACAGTCGCTTGCGTAATTCCGGAATTTTCAAAGCGTTTTGAAAAGCCTTAATCATTGTCGCATTACCTCGATTTTACCACCTATCGACTCTATTTTCTCAATTGCAGACTTTGAAAATTTATGGCTCTGTACCGTTAATTGCTTTTCAAGATTTCCCGTCCCCAGAATTTTTACTCTGGCATTTTTGCTGCTTATAATTCTCGCTTCTCGCAGAACCTCTAGTGTGATTGTCCTCCCACTTTCAAAACGATTTAGGGTTTCAACATTAACAACATCATACGTGATGTGTTTATGCGCCACTTTTCTCGGACCACGCTTGGGAAGCCGCCTTACAAGAGGCATTTGACCTCCTTCGAACCAGTCCGGAATAGACCCACCGGATCTTGATTTTTGCCCCTTATGTCCCCTTCCGCAGGTCTTTCCCCAACCTGAAGCATTCCCGCGTCCAACCCGTTTTCTTGGACGTCTTGAGTTTTTTGCTGGTTTGAGATCGTTTAATTTCATCAGTATTTTGTCCTAGTGAATTCCCAATTAACTTTGAAGTTCTTCAATAGTTTTACCACGAAGGTGAGCAACTTCCTCAATATCCTTTAGGTCTCTTAGTGCTTGCATGGTTGCTTCTGCTATATTTTTTGCATTTCTAGAACCTAGTCTTTTGGTCAATATATCTTGGACGCCAGCAAACTCCAGAATTATACGTGTTGCAAGCCCAGCAATAATTCCCGTACCGGGGCTTGCGGGTTTCAGTAGGACTTTAGCCGCTTTAAATTTACCGACAATTTCGTGTGGAATCGTACTTCCCGATAGCGGCACACGGATTAGGTTTTTCTTGGCATCAGCTATACTTTTGCTGATTGCCGATGGAATTTCATTGGCGCTGCCAAATCCGATGCCAACGATACCGTCACGATTCCCAACAGCTGAAAGCGCATTGAAACTTGGTGTTCTGCCGCCCTTACGGACCCGCATTACACGGTTAATGTCAATTGGACGTTCCTCAAATTCAAACTCATCTGGGTTAATTTTTTCCTTCAACAAAGAAGTATACCTCCACAATGAAATCTTTAAAACTTTAATCCACCTTCTCTAGCAGCTTCTGCAAGCCCTTGAACCCTTCCATGATAGGGGTATCCACCCCGATCGAACACAACGGATTCAATTTGGCGCTCTTTCGCTTTGCTCGCAATTAATTGCCCAACTTTACGAGCTGCATCAATATTGCCTGCCGTAGACAAGCTATTTGTTAATTCTGGTGATAGGGTTGATGCTGCAACAAGTGTGATTCCTTTTTCATCATCAATTATCTGTGTGTAAATGTGCTTGAGACTTTTGAAGACGGCAAGCCTTGGCCTTTCACTAATACCGACAACCTTCTTTCTGACGCGCTTTTTTCGCATCTTCCGAGCCATATACTTCTTTCTTATTCGATCCAACACTATCCTCCACAATGTCTTCGGGGTTACGCCCTCGCTTTCCCCTCTTTCATACGGACATGTTCACCTTCATAGCGGATACCTTTACACGGTTCATAGACTTCAGGTTTTTTAATCTGACGAATTGATGCGGCAACCTGTCCCACAAGTTGCTTGTCAATGCCATTTACCGTGATGGGGATATGGGGTTGTCCGTCAACGTTTTCAGGACTACCGACACTCAAAGTAACACCATCAGGCGGAGAATAAACAACAGGGTGAGAATATCCAACATTTAAGACCAGACGATTCTGCCGATCTATTTCCGCCCGATATCCTGTCCCTACGGCACGAAGTCCTTTTTCAAAGCCCTCGCTTACGCCCGTCACCATATTTGCAATTAGGCTTCGCGTTAGTCCATGTAGAGAACGATGTAGCTTTTGATTACTGGGCCGGTCAACCGCAATTACACCATCCACTAAATTCACCTCTATGTTTTCAGGTATTTTCCAATTTAGATTTCCCTTTGGCCCCTCAACAGTGATATTCCTTTGGTCTAGAACCACTTTCACTTTCGCAGGGACCTCAATGGCCATTCGTCCTATTCGTGACATTGCCTTCATCTCCGAAGTTCAAAAACTCAAAATTACCAAACATAACAGAGGACTTCACCCCCGATGTTGATTCGCCTACATTCAAATGCAGTCTTCACACCTTGAGAGGTCGAAAGTATCGCAATCCCCAAATCTCCATACACCCGAGGTAGGTCAGTCGCATTCACATAGACGCGCCTTCCTGGTTTGCTGATCCGCTTAATTCCGGTAATGACCTTCTCTTGACGTTCCCCATACTTCAAATAAATTCTCAGGATACCTTGTTTACGGTCGTCAATTAAGCGATAGTTGCGAAGAAATCCTTCTTCGTGTAGGATACGGGCGATTTCCAACTTGAGTTTCGATGCGGGTATTTCAACACGGTCATGCCGGACCGTATTCGAGTTACGGATGCGAGTTAACATGTCCGCAATTGGATCTGTCATTGACATTAGTTTTCTTCTCCTTTACCAGCTTGCCTTTCTCACACCGGGAATCTTACCGGCCCTAGCTAGTAGTCGGAAGCAAATTCGGCAACATTCAAACTGGCGCAGGAACCCTCGAGAACGTCCACAGAGACGGCATCGATTGTACTTCCGCGTCCGAAACTTAGGTTTTCTTTTCTGCTTGGCGATGAGTGCTTTTGTTGCCAACCCCAACCTCCTTTCTTCTGCTATTTCCGGGACAGAGCACACAAATCATTCTCTAAATGGCATACCCAGGAGACGTAAGAATTCACGTCCCTCTTCATCTGTTGAGGCCGTCGTAACAATGGAAATATTTAATCCTCGGACTTCGCTCACGCGATCGTAGTCGATCTCAGGAAAAATAACCTGTTCATGGAGACCTAGCGAATAGTTTCCACGCCCATCGAATGAATTCGGAGAAAGCCCACGAAAATCTCGAATCTGTGGCAATACAGCGTTAACGAGCCGATTGAAGAACTCATACATCCCGTCCCGCCGCAGAGTGATTTTACAACCGATAGCCATATCCTCGCGAACTTTGAAAGCTGACACAGATTTTTTGGCTCGCGTAATAACTGCACGTTGACCTGCTATAAGCGTCAGTTCTTCGATAGCATTCTCTAACAATTTAGGATTCTGCGTTGCTGCGCCAACTCCTATATTCAGAGCAATTTTTTCAAGTTTTGGAACCTGCATGATATTTGAATAGTCAAAACGTCGTTGTAACGCAGGCGCAACCTCTTCTTTATAAAACGACCTAAATGGACTCATCAATCTTTACTCGCGACGTTAAAATTATATGGAGATAGGCAATTAATGTGTGTTTGGAACTAATCATGATCTGCTACTTCACCACATTTTTTACATATGCGCAAACGGCGTTTCTTCGTTCGACCGCCGATTTCCTTCTCAAAAACCTGGCGTATCGTGCGCGTTGGTTGGTTACATTTTGGACAGATTAACTTCAGGTTGGAGATGTGAATAGTACCTTCTTTCTCAACAATCCCACCTTGCCCTTGTGGATTGGGACGGAGGTGCATCGTTGCCATGTGGATGCCTTCAACAACAGCACGATTTTTACTGTGTAAAGTCTCAAGAACAATCCCTCTCTTGCCTGCATCTTTTCCACTCAAGACCACCACGAGATCGTCTTTTCTGACATGTAATTTTTCCTGTGACACGGGTACCTCCTAAAGAACAGAAATGACTGTCTAAATAACTTCGGGGGCTAGAGAGATGATTCGTGTGAACGCCTTATCTCTGAGTTCACGAGCGACGGGACCAAAGATACGTGTTCCTCGAGGCTGATTTTGGGCATCAATTAAAACGGCTGCATTCTTATCGAACTTGATGTAGGACCCATCCAATCGACGGTACTCCTTGACTGTGCGTACAATAACGGCTCGGACAATCTCTCCCTTTTTTACCTGGCTATTTGGACTTGCTTCTTTCACACTTGCGACAATTACATCTCCTAGTCGCCCATACCGTTTTCGGCTGCCACCAAGCACTCGAATACACATGAGCCGCTTCACACCTGTATTATCAGCACAGATTAAACGGCTGTAGGATTGAATCATTATCGGTCCCTTTCTGGTATTTCTGGCATCTGTGTATTTGGCTTAGTCGTTGCCAGGCTCAACTTTTGAAACAATCTGACGAAATTTCCATCTTTTTCGGCGACTGATCGGACGCGTTTCAACCACCTGAACAAGGTCGCCTACTCGACACGCATTCTGCTCATCGTGAGCTAGGACTCCTGTTGTTTTTCTCAAAACCTTCTTATAAAATGGATGCTGATAAGTCCGGGTGATTGTGACCGCAATCGTCTTGTCCATTGCATCGCTGGTCACAACACCCGTGCGAAGTTTGCGTCTACCTCGATTCTTTCGACTCAAGTTCGTCCTCTCTTAAACCTATGGTGAATTTTCAATTTCGAGTTCACGTGCCCGTAGAATTGTGTGAATCCGCGCGATATCTATTTTGACCTTTTTGAACTGAGAAGTATCCTCAAGTTGGCCAAGCATCGCTCGAAATTTCAGATTAAATAGCGCTTCTTTGAGATTACTTAGTTCGTTTTTTAACTCTTCTGCTGATTTACTACGAAGTTCTGCAGCAGTCATTGATTTATTATACTCCAGATCGACTGACAAATTTTGTTTTGATGGGCAACTTGTGGGCGGCTCTTCGCATCGCCTCCCTTGCTTCTGCCTCAGCGACACCACTCAATTCGTACAGGACTCGTCCCGATTTGACAACTGCCACCCAAAATTCGGGCGGTCCTTTTCCGCTTCCCATTCTCGTTTCGGCGGGTTTCTTACTGATAGGCTTGTGCGGAAAAATTTTAATCCAGACTTTTCCACCGCGTCGTACATACCGGGTCATCGCAACACGCGCAGCCTCTATTTGACGACTTGTAATCCAACCACACTCAACTGCTTGCAAGCCGAACTCACCAAAATTTATTCGGGAACCTCGATAGGGTTTTCCACGACGCTTCCCTCGCTGCACCTTCCTGTGCAATACACGTTTTGGCATCAACATTTCACATAACTCCCTAATACTTCTTTCGCGTCTACTTCACACCAACAGCGGTAAACCAAACAATTAAGAGAAATACCATTATTGAAGTACGATGATTCATCACATAACATCTCAAGATTTAGGCCGTGGCTCACTTGATCTCCCACGACGAGAGCCACGCCGCCGGGTTTGACCTTCTAATCTATCATGAGCGCGTCGTGACGGCTTTCTTGATGTGGTCTGGTCTGGGGGAACCTTTGCTACGCGACCTGGGGGCGATGTTGTGTCCGGAACACCAAGTTTTCCGATAATCTCCCCCTTGAAAATCCATGTCTTGACCCCAATCTTGCCATAGGTTGTATTTGCTTCCGTGAACCCATAGTCAATATTTGCCCTCAACGTGTGCAGCGGAACGCGCCCATCATTATTTGATTCCGATCGTGCCATCTCATGACCACCAAGGCGACCACCAATAACTATCTTAACACCTTGTGCACCGGCTCTCATTGAGGAGGCAATCGTTTTTTTCATCGCTTGTCTGAAATTCGCTCTCCGCTCAATTTGTAGCGCAACCGCTTCAGCTACAAGTTGTGCATCAAGTTCAGGCTGCTTAATTTCCGTCACATTAATTCGGATTGTACGTCCGACAAGTTGTGCCACATCTGCCTGTAATTTCTCAGCTTCTGCCCCACGCCGCCCAATCACGATACCAGGGCGTGCTGTGTGGACATTAATGCTACATTTATCTCCAACTCTCTCGATTTCAATACGTGAAATACCTGCGCGTGACAACCGCTCCTTAACGAAGTTCTGAATCTTTAAATCTTCATGGAGCCATTGGGCATACTCTTTTTCATTGTACCATCTAGAATCCCAGGTTTCAGTGATTCCCAATCGAAGCCCCCGTGGATGCGTTTTCTGTCCCAATCAGACCTCCTCACAAAATTTATTGGTGCGGAAACTTCTAGGCAGACGAGGGGAAAGAATATCCATCAATTCATTTTGAGGATTCATCAAATTCTCAATCTTCATCTCCCTCCCTTTCTTCACCTAACACGACGGTAATATGAGATCTTCGATGCAAAATCCGATTCGCTATACCTCGCGATCTTGGACGGAACCACCTTCGGGTCATCCCCTCATCAACGAAAATTGTTTTAATATAAAGATTGCTTTCATCAATATTAGCATCCTGATATTGTGCGTTCGCCACCGCAGATTGAATTAGTTTGCGAATTATCGGTGAAATGGCTTTGTGTGTAACTGTTAATTGATTTAACGCATCTTCGACATACCGACCTCTAACCAAATCGGCAACTAAACGCGCTTTGCGAGGCGCAACAGGCACATTTCGAGTTCGTGCTTTCGCTCCCATCTAATAACTCTCCTTACCCCATTAAATGTTAAATGGCTTTTCTTCCACCAGAATGCGATCGAAATGTCCGCGTGGGTGCGAATTCACCCAATTTATGCCCTACCATATTCTCCGAAATATAAACCGGGAAAAACTTCTTCCCGTTGTGGATAGCGAGGGTATGCCCTATCAATTCCGGCGTAATCATCGAACGACGCGACCAGGTGCGAATAACACGCTTGGTACCGGATCTATTCATGGCTTCAATTTTCTTCTGAAGCTGGGGTTCAATATAAGCCCCTTTCTTCACAGAGCGCGGCATCAACCTCTCCTCTTCAGTCTAATATATTTTTTTTGAACGTTTTGCTTTCGTGCAATTGACGATAGGTTACAGATAGTAGCTACTTCCGCCGACTTGAAATATATCGACTCGATTTCTTCTTAGGATTCCGTGTTTTGTACCCCTTTGTCGGAACTCCCGAAGGTGTTACGGGGTGCCTACCGCCAGAACTCTTTCCTTCACCGCCGCCATGAGGGTGGTCAATGGGATTCATTGCGACGCCACGAACTTTTGGCCGACGCCTTAACCATCGGGATCGCCCCGCCTTACCGATGGAGATATTTGCATAGTCTACATTGCCAATTTGCCCAATGGTAGCCATACAGTTTACAAAAACTAAGCGAACCTCGCTGGATGGCAGGCGAATCCGTGCATATTTGCCTTCCCGATCAATCAGTTGGGCAGCAACGCCCGCGCTTCGCACCAATTGTGCTCCTTTACCGGGCATCATTTCTACGTTATGTATCGAAGTTCC
Source organism: Candidatus Poribacteria bacterium (assembly GCA_965198175.1). Classification (GTDB taxonomy): domain Bacteria; phylum Poribacteria; class WGA-4E; order WGA-4E; family PCPOR2b; genus JAPPKS01. The sequence continues at coordinate 1,623,661 of OZ240245.1, read as the reverse complement.
GAGGGGAATTTTATCAAGTGTTAAAGCATTTCCAACCTTAATCTCCGCATCTATTCCCGAACTTAATATATCACCGACCTGCAACCCTAAGGGAGCAAGGATATATCGTTTCTCCCCATCAGTATAATGCAGAAGCGCGACTCGGGCAGATCGATTCGGATCGTACTCAATTGAAGCGACTTTTGCTGGAATTCCAAACTTATCACGCTTAAAATCAATGATTCGGTATCGCCGCTTGTGTCCACCTCCACGCCTCCGGACAGTAATTCGTCCTAAAGCGTTGCGTCCTGCATTATTTTTCTTGCCTTTAACTAAGGATTTTTCTGGTTCAGGACGGGTAATTTCCTCAAAAGTGTGCCCCGTCATCAATCTGCGACTCGGTGTCACTGGCGAATATGTTTTGACAGCCATGCTGATTTCCTTTTGCGAATTGAAATGGGCACTTCCGATGAAACGTTAATATAGGCGTAAGCCCATGAAGTCACAGATTTAAATACCTTCGAAAAGCTGGATGGAAACTCCTTCTTGGATGGTGATTATTGCTTTTTTCCAGTTAGGGCGTTTGCCAATCCGGTACCGAAACAATTTGCCTTTTGGCTTACCATGAACACACATGGTATTCACCTGAGTTATTTTCCCTTTGAGATCGAAAATCTCTTCAGCAGCCTGACGAATTTCTGATTTCGTCGATTTCGAATCAACAACGAAAGCGTACTTATTAGATTCTCGAAGAATCGTGCTTTTTTCTGTAATCAGCGGTTTTAGAATAACCTGATACGGCTCTTTCATTTGTTGGCTCAGGCCTCATTTGAAGTATTTTGTGTCGATTCGACTTCCTGCGTTCCTACGAATTTACGTTCGAGCTGTTCCACTGCACTTTCAGTGAGGACGATTTTGTCATGCCAAAGCACATCATAAATATTTAGTGTGTCCCAAGTACAGCTATTCACTCGAGGAATATTCCGCACAGACAGATAAATATTGGGTTCTTGTGCCCCAACGACGAAAAGGATTTTACCTTCAAGTTTAAAGGCGTCTAAAAGCTCAACAATCGTTTTTGTTCTGGCATGCTCCAAAGTGAAATTCTCCATCAAAAAACAATTGTCATTTTGAAATTTATCCGCCAAAGCTGAGTGAAGCCCACGTCTACGAATTTTTTTTGGGGTATATTGACGATAGCTCCGCGGTTTTGGTCCAAAGGCAACGCCCCCGTGTACACGTGTCGGTGATTTTCTATCGCCAGCGCGAGCTCGCCCGGTTCCTTTTTGGCGATATAGCTTCTTTTTGCTTCCTTGAACCTCCGACCGTGATTTGGCCGCAGCCGTTCCTCTCCGTTGATTAGCAAGGTATGCAACGACGCATTGGTGTATAACAGCCTTGTTTACAGATTTATTAACAAATGCATCCGATAGTTCCTTCGGTCGGAGAATAGCACCTGAACGGTCATACACATCAAAAGCTGCCATAGTTAATCTTTCTACAAAAAATGAAAATGCGTTGCACAATTTCAGTCTTGATTCCGGTACATTAAATGGTTAGGCAAGTGAGCGGAATTGTGAACCATCCCAAATCGACCTTGGCGCCTTTTCCTTTCACGGCAGGGTAATCTCTCATTTAACCGCTTTTCTGATGACCAGCAATCCATTCGGCGGACCGGCGACTGCGCCTTTAATAACTAACAGATTTCTTTCCGAGTCGGCTTCAATGACTTCTAGATTTTGGACCGTAACTTGCTTGCCTCCATGTCGTCCTGGCATACGCTTTCCCTTGAAAACGCGTGAAGGATCAGAACCTGCTCCAATCGAGCCTGCGCGTCTTAAATCTTGCTCGCCTCCATGGGTTTTCTTTCCACCGGCAAAACCCCATCGTTTAACAACGCCGGTAAATCCACGCCCTTTGGAGACTCCCGTTACATCAACGGCGTCACCCGCTGAAAAAATTCTTGCATCAATAACTGACCCAACCGATAACCCTTCGGTTGTATTGACGCGAAACTCTTTTAAATACCGAAGAGGTGTAATATTCGCCTTTTTGAAATGACCACGTCTCGGACGATTAAATTTCTTTTCGTTTCGATATCCAAAACCCAATTGGATTGCATTATATCCTTCTCGTTTTTTTGTTTTGATTTGCACGATTGGACAAGGACCGGCCTCAACGACCGTAACTGGAATCGCCGTGCCGGATTCGTCAAAGACTTGGGTCATACCAATCTTTTTACCTAATATTCCATCGCTCATTTACACATCTCCGAAGCCGGTGCCACGAAATTAGCCTATAACAGCATGATTTTAACGTCGACACCGGCAGCCAAATCCAAGCGCATTAAGGCATCTACCGTCTTAGGGGTTATTTCCAAAATATCCAAAACCCTCTTGTGAATTCGCATTTCAAACTGTTCACGAGATTTCTTATCTACAAAGGTGGATCGTTGAACTGTATAAGTATGTTTCTTAATCGGAAGTGGAATCGGGCCAGAAACAACTGCCCCTGATCGCTTCGCGGTTTCTGCGATTTGGGCTGCCGACTGGTCTAATAAACGGTGATCGAATGCTTTCAAGCGAATACGAATTTTCTGGTTGTCCATCAACCTCTCCAATAGGTCTGTCGACTGTCGTGCTATACCACCCAAATCAGACAAACAAGCATTAGCACTACAATTCTCATAGTGACTGAGAGAGGCAGTGCAAACCCAATACCCTATTAAGATTTGTGTGTTAGCAATAAGAAGCCTGTAGGGTCTTCATTACGGGCACGTGGTTAGGTGTTTCTTCCCAGCGACAGCCCATCCTTATTTCAACACGATGTAGGGGTGTTACTCAATAACTTTTGAAACAACACCTGCCCCAACAGTATGTCCGCCTTCACGAATTGCGAACCTGAGTTCTTCCTCTAATGCAATTGGCTTGCTCAGTTCAACGCTGATATGGATGTGATCGCCTGGCATAACCATCTCCACTCCTTCAGGAAGATGCATTACACCTGTTACATCCGTTGTACGGAAGTAAAACTGTGGACGGTAACCACTGAAGAAAGGTGTCCAACGGCCGCCTTCCTCTTTGTTCAAGATATAGGTTTCAGCTTCAAAGTTTGTGTGGGGCGTAATTGAACTCGGCGCAGCCACCACTTGACCCCGCTCAACATCCTGGCGTTCGACACCACGCAGCAATAGACCAATGTTATCACCTGCGCGCCCTTCATCTAGCAACTTGCGAAACATCTCAACCCCGGTTACAACCGTGTCATGGGTCGGTCGAAGTCCAACAATTTCAACAGTTTCTCCGACCTTTACTATACCGCGTTCCACACGCCCTGTCACAACGGTTCCCCGTCCCGTGATTGAAAAAATGTCTTCTATGGGCATTAAGAAAGGCCTGTCAATATCTCTTATCGGTTCAGGAATATATGCATCAATGGCTCCCATCAAGTCTAAAATTGGCTTACTAGCTTCATTGTCGGGGTCGCCGCTTTCCATCGCCTCTAGTGCAGAACCCGCAATGATAGGAATCTCATCGCCAGGAAATTCGTATGCAGTCAAGAGTTCTCGAACCTCTAACTCAACCAACTCCAGAAGTTCGGGGTCATCAACCATGTCCGCCTTATTTAGAAACACAACGATAGAAGGCACATTTACTTGTCGTGCCAACAGGACATGTTCACGGGTTTGGGGCATGGGGCCATCAGCAGCGGAGACCACCAAGATTGCACCATCCATTTGTGCCGCCCCAGTAATCATATTTTTGATGTAATCAGCGTGTCCGGGACAATCCACGTGAGCATAATGTCGACTCTCAGTCTCATATTCAACGTGAGCTGTATTGATTGTAATACCGCGCTCTTTCTCTTCAGGTGCGGCGTCAATTTCTTCGTAGGTCTTAACATAGTCTTTTCCAGAAAGCTTTGAAAAGATCATTGTAATCGCCGCCGTCAATGTGGTCTTACCGTGATCGACGTGCCCAATTGTACCAATGTTGACATGTGGTTTAGTCCTCTCAAATTTTGCTTTTGCCATGTGTAAATCTCCTCACATTCATAAGAATTTTAACGGGCGCCCATTACTCTGCCAGCCTCTGGCGATCAGGGTGCTTTACCATTCATGAAGTGGTAAAGGATTTGAAATATAGAGCTAAGATAGATTTTTTGACGAAAGAATTTCCTGAACAATGCTTTGTGGAACATCGCTGTAGTGCGAGAGTTCCATTGAATACGTCGCTCGCCCTTGTGTTAAGGAGCGAAGGGTTTTGACATAACCGAACATCTCAGCAAGTGGGCAATATGCTTGAATCAGCTGTATGTGAGATTTTGATTGTGTGTCCGTCCGGAGAATTTGTGCTCGACGTGCATTCAAGTCTCCGATAACTTTGCCTAAGTAGCTATCAGGCACAATCACTTCAACATCCATGATGGGTTCAAGCAAGATTGAGTTTGCTTGCTTCATCGCCTCTTTGAAAGCAATCGAAGCAGCGATTGAAAACGCTATTTCGGAGGAATCAACGGAATGGTAAGAACCATCGTAGAGACGTACGCCAACATCAACGACGGGATAGCCACATACAATGCCAACGTTCATTGCATTCTGAATCCCCTTATCAATAGCGGGTATATAGTCTCCCGGAATATCGCCGCCCTTTATCTCATCTACGAATTCATATCCAGTTCCCTTCGCCATAGGATAAATTTCGAGAACAACATGTCCGTATTGACCGCGTCCGCCGGATTGTCTGACAAACCGTCCCTCTGCCATCGCGTGCCGCCGGATGGTTTCACGATAAGCTACCTGCGGCTTCCCGATATTGGCGCAAACATTGAACTCCCGAATTAGTCGATCAACGATGATTTCCAGGTGCAGTTCTCCCATACCTGACAGGAGCGTCTGCCCCGTTTCGGTATCCTGATGAATCTTAAAAGTTGGATCTTCCTCAGCCAACTTCGAGAGTGCTAGATTCATTTTGTCCACATCGGATTGCGTTTGTGGCTCAATCGCAATTGACATGACAGGTGATGGAAAAACTATCGATTCAAAAGTAATGGGGAAATTCTGCTGACAGATAGTGTCGCCGGTGGAGATATCCTTTAGCCCAATCACAGCGGCGATGTCCCCTGCATAAACTGCGTGACGTTCCTCGCGTTTATTCGCGTGCATTTGCATCAACCTACCGATTCTCCCCTGCTTCAGACGGGTACTATTATATACGGCAGCACCCTTGGTTAGAACCCCAGAATAAACACGGAGAAACGTCAATTTCCCAACGTGCTCATCCGTCATGATTTTGAAGGCTAATGCTGAAAATGGCTCTTCATCACTGGCTGAACGTCTTTCTTCATCGTGGGTTTGGGGGTGGAATCCGGTCATTGGAGGGACATCTACGGGGGAGGGCAAATAGTCAGTGATAGCATCTAGCAACGGTTGAATTCCTCTGTTCCTTAATGCGGCACCACATAGAACCGGAACAACGTGACCGTTCAATGTGGCATTTCTTAGGCCTGCTTTAATTTCCGTCTCAGAAAGTTCAACTCCATCAAGGTATTTTATCAGCAACTCGTTATCCCATTCAGCAACTGCCTCCACCATCTGCCCTCGGTACTCCTCAACTATCTCTGTCATTTCTTCAGGGATAGCTGTTTCGTCAATTACGGCGCCGAGGCTTGCCTCATTCCATATTAAACCCTTGCGTGAAATCAAATCGACAACACCGTCAAATCGCTCTGCTGAACCGATAGGCAACTGAATTGGTATAGCACGTGCACCGAGCCGTTCAATCATCATTTCAATAGTTCGAAAAAAGTCCGCTCCCGTCCGATCCATCTTATTGATTAACGCAATGCGAGGAATTTCATATTTGTCCGCTTGTCTCCACACAGTTTCGGATTGAGGCTCGACTCCGCCAACCGCACAAAATACAGCAACGGCACCATCAAGAACGCGGAGTGAGCGTTCGACTTCAACGGTAAAGTCGATATGCCCCGGTGTATCAATAATGTTGATACGGTGGTCCTTCCATCGGCATGCGGTTGCCGCAGCTGTTATGGTGATCCCTCTTTCTTGCTCTTGGACCATCCAATCCATCGCGGTAGTGCCGTCGTCAACTATGCCCATCCGATGGACTCGACCTGTATAGTATAGTATCCGTTCGGTTATAGTTGTCTTTCCAGCATCAATATGCGCCATAATGCCAATGTTGCGCGTATTACCCACCGGAAACCGACGCGGATCTATCAATTTCGGTTTTGCGGATGCAGAACGGTCATTTTGTGCAAGCGTCATTTTCTAAATTCACCTTCCAAACTGGCCCGGACGATATTATCCATCTATCTACCAGCGATAATGGGCAAATGCCCGGTTTGCTTCCGCCATTCTATGTTGATCGAGTTTTCTGCGGAAGGCAGATCCTTCATTTTTGTAAGCATCTAACAATTCGCCAGCTAGTCGCTCTTGCATCGTTTTTTCGGGGCGCTGGCTTACAGTGGCGTATCCGCGCTCGCGGCGCGTAGATTTGACAATCCATCGAATTGCTAGCGTGGTTCGCCGTTCAGCTCTAACATCAACAGGGACCTGATAAGTTTGTCCGCCAACACGTCTCGATCTAATTTCGAGCACAGGCTTAACATTATTAATCGCCTGACGGAAAACCGCGAACCCATCTTCCTTTGTTTTATTCTCAATGATGTCCAAGCTCTCATACAAAAGTCGCCGGGCAAGGCTTCTCTTCCCACAGGTCATCAGACAATTGACAAATTTTGCAACAAGTTTACTGTTATACTTCGGATCCGGAAGTATTTCTCGCTTCTCACCGACTTTGCGGCGTGGCATACCTTACTCCTTAATTACCTCTTCGCCCCATATTTGGATCGGGCCTGCCTTCGATTTTCAACCCCCGCAGTATCCAAAGCACCGCGAACGATATGATATCTGACATTTGGTAAATCTTTGACTCTTCCACCGCGGACAAGAACAACAGAGTGCTCCTGCAAGTTATGATCAATGCCCGGAATATAGCAGGTCGCTTCGAAACCCGTTGTGAAGCGAACCCGAGCTACTTTGCGAAGCGCTGAATTTGGTTTTTTTGGCGTTATGGCTCTGACCTGTACACAGATGCCTCGGCGCTGTGGGCAGTTCTGAAGGACGGGCGCTTTACTTTTCTTCCGACTCTTTTTCCGAGACTTTTTGACTAACTGATTTATCGTTGGCATATTTCCCTCAATTATTTGGTCGTTGGCTACGCGGTGTTAGGGGCTTTATGTGAATTTCCGTTAGGCATAAATAAAGCCCCATGGGGACTCAAGGGGCTCATACATGGTCCTTTATCATGAGTAAACCGTAAAAACACTATTGAAGCGTTCTTGGCTTAGAATCCCTCCCTTCATGCCTTATCAAATTGTAAAATGGCATTGAGAATGAGAGTATACCAAACCTGATTGTTGTATGTCAAGTCTTTTCTTAGTGTTTCTTGAGTTTTGGCAAGTTTTTTCTCGAGCTGTGACTTACAATGCCAATTTAGCATCTACACCGCTCTCATCAGGCTGCCGCGAAGAGCATCACGAATCAAACGTTGAACGGAACATGCACTCATTTCCTATAAGCGGATCGATCGGTATTTCCCCCGTACTTCATCGCATACACGAACATATTAACCATGAACCGATGCACGTCGCTGGAACGACGCATCCGCAGCATCGTCCGACTTGGGATTTCCGCTGTCTCCATCGCACAGAGATAATCCTTCCGATTGTACAGCACCGCGAGACGACGCCCGACTGTAATCCCCTTGTGAAACTTAAACTTCGTGACTTTCGGATTATTTTCGGATCCCCAATACACATCAGACCCATTCGGAGGGGTGGATAGCTTATAATAGATGGAATAAATCTCATGGCTATGGGGTATAGACTGAAGTGGATACTCTGGCAGGATTTTATTCAATTCATAAGCGACACGCGCAGCAAACAAGCCTTTAAACCCGCAATCATCGAAAAAGAGCATCCCGCCGCGTTCCACGAGATACTTTCTCATCGCCGACCGCTCCGCAGGCGTGAAACCGACCATCCACGGTTCGCCCCGCATCAGATTACGGCTTGTCGTCAGTTCTTTATCGTGCCCCGTCATCACAATAATCGGCGCATCAAGGATTCGTGGATCCGTCATCCGCATGGCGCCTCCTTCTAGTTTCATATCCGCACGGAGCCGAGTGTTGTCGGATAACCACCGCATGAAACTTGGCAGCGCCGACGGGTCTTGCCACCAATCTGCTAGGGAATGTATTAACCGAGTGAAGCGGATATGCCCCTGTATGTCTGCCCCCTCACCCTCCAGGATAGCGCCCAATTTATCATCTGGGACAGTAGTGATTTTAGCCAACGGATCGTCGCCACTTCCTCCAGCACCCGCGTCGGCTGCCCCGACCGAGCCCACTAGCGAGTCAATACCGCCCGTTCCGCTTCGACCACGTCCGTCAATCGCCTCTGTACCTGTCCCGCGTCCTGTGTTGGGACCTCGACGCCCACCGACTGCAGGGGCAATGACCTCCTCGTTACGCTTGGCTTCGATGTCTGCCACCGTCGTTACAGGACTGTCTACAATCGTATCTGGAACTAATGGGGACACCTCCATCGACACACTGCTTGGCGCTGCCGCGACAGGTCTAGCCACTCGCGGAGCAGATGACACGCGAACGGGCTGGGTAATCGGTTGCACGGGTTGACGCACCGGTTCAGGCGGTTTCGGCTTGATCCTTTTCAAACGCCTAACCTTCGGCTGTGGCTTCACCATCTCGACCGCAATCGCATCTTCGATAACGTCCGTATCGTCCCTTGCGAACAGGAAGATAGCGATAGCCAAGATAACGTGTGCAATCGTAGAGATTAACATCGAATTGCGGAGTTTACGGCTTTTTGGGGTGACGACCGCTATTGCCGTTCGGGTTGTGGGAGGCGTGGCGTGGTAGGTAGACGCGCTCAGGTAGTAGGTCTGTCCTCCGCAATCCACTTGCATTTGCTCACCCGGCAGCATTCGGAACTGGACGCTTTCGCCCGATCGGATAACTTCGCTCAGCCGTTTGATGGGAAGAATTACCGTCCCCGCTTGCGTAACCTCCGCGTCGATTGTAATTTTTGTGTCTGTGGTTGAAAGCTCTAGCTTATCAACTCCGATGCTGCGCACACGCACATCGGAGATATACGATAGCTGATTATCTCGCGCCGCTTGCGACTGGAGAGACTTGATGGCTTTCAGAAGATTTGCTTGTTTCGCTGTGAATTGCATTGTCCATTCCCTTCACTATTGATGACGATTGTCATGTTTATCCCATGTAGAGATTGCGCCGTTCCTGTATTCATTGACGGAAACCGTCGCCCCAAAAGTTTTGTTAATATAAGATCAGCAGGAATTGCCGTGCTTTCTTTTTGTTTCTCGTGCCTTTGTCAGAAGCCGATATACATAGGCAATGCGAGAAACTAATTTAACGTGTATTGCTTTGTTAAAGTCCTTGACCGCAGCGGCGTATTGTCCCAGTTTGTACTTCGCCCTTCCCCTATGGTAGTAGACATCGCTATTATCCGGCTTTAAATGCAGTTTCAAGTGTTCTGGAAGACCCCTAAAATAATCTTCATTGTGCCGTATTGCTTCGTCGTAGTCCACAATCGCATCAGCAAATCGACCCAATCTAAACTTTGCCATGCCACGCTTGTAGTAGGCATTCTCCATATCACGCTCATATCCGGAACCATTCGGGGGATAGGCAATTGCTTCGTCGTAGTCCGCAATCGCATCAGCAAATCGACCCAATCCAAACTTCGCCTCGGCACGGTTGTAGTATATGTCGAAATACCCATCATGAATTTCATTATACCCATAATAGTCGTACACATCACCGTCGTGTGCCAAATTTAATGCCTCGTCATAATCGTCTATAGCGGCATCAAATTTCCCTAATTCGTACATCGCCCGTCCCCGACAGTAGTATACATACGCAGGATCGGCATAATCCGTGCCTTCCCCTTCACATTCAATTGCTTCATTAAAGTCGGCGAGGGAATCCACATATTGGTTTAACTGAAACAACTTTACCTCGCCTCGCTCAAGGTAAGCATCGGCATACTTCGGATAAAGCCGTATTGCTTCGTCAAAGTTCGAGATCGCTGCCGCGTATTGTCCTGCGAGTGTATTCTCCCAGCCACGTTCATAGTGGCGGCGAGCTTCATATTTGGCTTTGTCCTTTAACTCCTCATTTGCCCAATCAAGATAGTCGAGGATTTGTGGATAGTCGGCGTCATGATTCGGGTTCAAACGTATGGCTTCGTCCAAGTCCGCGAGGGCGTCCGCATATTGGTTTAATTCATACTTCGCCCTACCACGCCAGTAGGAAGCATCGGCATAAGTCGGTTTCAAGCGTATCGCAGCGTCGTAGTCCTGAACCGCACCAGCGTATTGTTTCAACCTATACTTCGCCCTACCACGCCAGTAATACGCCTCAACATAATCCGGTTTCAAGCGTATCGCAGCGTCGTAGTCCTGAACCGCAGCAGTGTATTGTCCTAAACTGTGATTCGCCAAACCACGATAATAGTAAGCAACAACATAATGCGGTTTCAAGCGTATCGCAGCGTCGTAGTCCTGAATAGCAGCCGCGTATTGTTTTAACCTATACTTTGCCCTACCACGCCAGTAATGCGCCTCAACATACTCCGACTTTAGGCGTATCGCAGCGTCGTAGTCCTGAACAGCTGCACCGTATTGTCCTAAGCTGTGATTCACCCAACCTCGCCCGTAGTAGGCATCAACATAATCCGGTTTCAAGCGTATCGCAGCGTCGTAGTCCTGAATAGCAGCCGCGTATTGTTCTAAGCAATAATTCGCCTCAGCACGCCCGTAGTAGGCATCAACATACTCCGGTTTCAAGCGTATTGCTTCGCCGTAGTCCTGAATAGCAGCCGCGTATTGTTCTAAGCAATAATTCGCCTCAGCACGCCAGTAGTAGGCATCAACATACTCCGGTTTCAAGCGTATTGCTTCGCCGTAGTCCTGAACAGCAGCAGTGTATTGTTCTAAGCAATAATTCGCCTCAGCACGCCAGTAGTAGGCATCAACATAATCCGACTTTAGGCGTATCGCAGCGTCGTAGTCCTGAACAGCTGCACCGTATTGTTCTAAGCTGTGATTCGCCCAACCTCGCCCGTAGTGGGCATCAACATAATCCGGTTTCAAGCGTATCGCAGCGTCGTAGTCCTGAATAGCAGCAGTGTATTGTTTTAACCCATACTTTGCCCTACCACGCCAGTAGTAGGCATCAACATAATGCGATTTCAGGCGTATCGCCTCGTCGTAGTCCTGAATAGCAGCAGTGTATTTTTTAACCCATACTTTGCCCTACCTCGCCCGTAGTAGGCATCAACATACTCCGGTTTCAAGCGTATTGCTTCGCCGTAGTCCTGAACAGCAGCAGTGTATTGTTCTAAGCAATAATTCGCCTCAGCACGCCAGTAGTAGGCATCAACATAATCCGACTTTAGGCGTATCGCAGCGTCGTAGTCCTGAACAGCTGCACCGTATTGTCCTAAGCTGTGATTCGCCCAACCTCGCCCGTAGTAGGCATCAACATAATTCGACTTTAGGCGTATCGCAGCGTCGTAGTCCTGAACAGCTGCACCGTATTGTCCTAAGCTGTGATTCGCCCAACCACGATAATAGTAAGCATCAACATAATCCGGTTTCAGCCTTATTGCTTCGCCGTAGTCCTGAACAGCTGCACCGTATTGTTCTAAGCTGTGATTCGCCCAACCTCGCCCGTAGTGGGCATCAACATAATCCGGTTTCAAGCGTATCGCAGCGTCGTAGTCCTGAATAGCAGCAGTGTATTGTTTTAACCCATACTTCGCCCAACCTCGCCAATAGTAGGCATCAACATAATTTGGTTTTAACCCAATGGCAGCGTCGAAATCCTTGATTGCTTCGGCATATTGCCCTAACTTTACTTTTTCCACACCACGCTCAAAGTAGCTAACAGCATGGGCTTCTCTATCCTGTTGCTCCTTTCTTTCTTTTCTCTGACGCTTTCGTTCCGCACGCTCCTTTTCTTGACGTATTCTTTCCTTTTGTTCCCTCGCTTCTCTTTCTTGGCGTTCTTTTTCCGCTCTGGCTCTTGCTTCCCTTTGCTCTCGCTCTTTTTCTCTCCGTGCCTTTTCCGTTCTTGAAGAATCGCCTTGCTCTTGTTGATTCGTAATCACTTCGTATGCGTCCTTGATAATTATAAAGCGTTGATTTGCGCCAGGGGAAGAATCCTTGTCTGGGTGTATGACTTTCACGAGGTCACGATAGGCTTTTTTCGCATCGTCGAGTGCCGCGTTTGATTCTAACCCCAAAATACGCAATGCTTCGTCTCGTGTCATTTACCTTACCTTTGTAACCTTCTGTTCTTAACTTTGAAATCGTCCAGATGCCGCACGCAGCCCTCTCAAGCGATATTGCCTATCTGAGGATTGCCATTTTCCGAGTCGCTGAGAAGCGGTTCGCGGTTAACGCGTAGAAATATGTTCCGTTCGCCACGCGTTCACCGAGTTCATTGCGCCCATCCCAGTAGAGCGCCTTGCTTCGGTTTTCATAAACGTCAGCCTCTATGAGACCAGCTTCGATTGTTCTCACTAAGTCTCCACTCCGGTTAAAGATGTTCACGGTGACATTCGCGTCCTGCGCCAAGCGGAACGGTATCCATGTTTCGGGGTTGAACGGATTTGGGAAATTCTGCCCGAGCTCATTTACGTACCGCGCCGAACCCGGAATGGTGTTGTCAAGTCGGGTCGGTTCTCCAAACACAGTTGGGTCATTTACCGAAAGCTCGAACAGGTGTTCGTTAATCTTGAAGATTCGGAGTGAATAGAGATCCGCAACATAAACCGCATCGCCGATGACCGTCAATCCCGACGGAAAGCGCAAGTTTTTGAAACGTGAAACCAACTCAAGGTTTCGTATATCCACGATCTGCAGGGTCGTCTCATCTAGCAGGTATAGAAAATCTCCGCTCACTTGGGCATCGATCGGCAGTCCATCGGTTTCGTATTGCATGATGCGAACCGGTCGCTGCGGCTCGGCGACATCCAGAAACTGCACGCCCGCACGGCTATCCAGCACATACGCTCGGTCCTCTGCGACAGTAACATGCGTTGCATTGCCGATTGTTTCGTAACTCGCGATAGCGCGGGGCGCGGCTGGATTTTGGACGTTGAATATCTGTACGCCTCCGTCAAGGGCGGCGACATAAGCGTGTACTCCGTCGATTGCCACTCGATGGGCGTTGCCAGCCATGCGCTGTCGTGCGACAATACGAATCCGATTGAGGTTTCGAACATCAATGACGATGAGTTCGCCTGCACAGACATATACGTATCCGTTGTCAATCTCAACGCCCATCGCCGGTTTGGAGGTTGAAATTCGCGCAATAACATTTGGACGGTTGACATCCCGCACATCCAGAATGAGCACTTCCTCTTCACCTGCCGCGATGTACGCATGCCCGTCTTCAACCCGAACATCCGTTGCAGTTACATCTATCGGTATGTAGTGTGTTAAGGTTGCATCAAACGCCTCCTCTATTTCGACAATCTTCAACCCGCCACTTCCATCAGCGATGTATGCCATCCGCCCACCGCCTTCGACTTGAACAACATCTAGTCCGTAAGCTTCGCCCGAAGCGTCATAACGATGCAGCCACTGCGGATTACTCAGTTGACTCACATCGATGGTATGCAAACCTCCACCTTCACCCGCGATGTACGCAATGGCGGTTCCGTCGTCAGGTGTAAATAGGCTCACCCCCATTGCGTTGCCGGTTATGGATTGGCGGGCGACGAATTCAGGGCGGAGTTTATTACGAACGTCAATGAGATAAAACCCCGCCTCGACGTCGGTCAGATAGACGTACCCATTCCGAAATTTAATATTTGCTGCGGTTCCAGGTGTCCGCAATGTCGAGATTACTTTTGGGTTGAATCGATCTCGTACATCGACAATCCGAAAGTCCCCCGATGCAACATAAGCGTAGCCGTCTTCGACCTGAAAATCGAAGCCGATCACGTCAACCTTGCCAATGATGGCGGGGATGTCGATTCTCTCAAAATCGAGAATCTGAAACCCTTGATGTCGATCGCTCAAATACACCGTATGACCATCAACCCAGACAGCCAGGGCTGCACCGACCGTGTGAAACGAACTAATCGGTTTCGGTTCAATTGCATCGTGCAACTCTTGCAAGTCATAAATCAAGAGCCCGTTTTCCCTATCTACTGTGTAAGCATAGCCGTTGGCAATCTGGATTCGATGAGCGAACGTGAAACCCTTGACCGTCCCGATTAGTTGCGGCGCCGCCGGTTGCTGAATGTTAATAAGTTGTAGCCCTTCCGCTCCATCTGCGATATAAGCTGTGTCTCCGTCAACGGCGACCTCTTGAGCGTTTCCCGGTGTGGCGATTTCCCCGATTCGCGCTGGCTGTGTTGGGATTGCTAAATCGAAGATTTCCAATCCCCAGTCACTCGCGGCATAGGCGTATTTCCCGACAACGACTACATTTTGATAACTGCTCGACACGTGTACCTGACGCATCGGTTCCAACTTATAGGAAATATTTGATCGTTTCTGAATCGGCTGCCCACGATTGCCTATTGCTCGCGTAACCGTGCCCGGCGCAACGATTGATGAATCAACCGGACGCGGCGCGCCTACGACGATGCCGGAATTCCCATCAGACGTACCTGCATACCGAAACGATTGCGCGGAGTTTGTTGTTGCCATTAGGATGACCTTGTCTGTCGGATTCAGATTGTTCAGTTCGATGCGACCGTTGTTGTTTTCATCAAATCGCAGTGGATTGGTCGATGGAGTGCCACGTCTCGGAATGCGCGCAACCTGTGCATACATCTCCCCCTTGCTAGCACCATCGAGTGCGATTTCGATTTGAAGCGGTAGATTCTGAAAGGTGACATAACGAACTCCCCAATCCTCTAGGTTGTCCAATCGAATCGAAGGATAGCTGTTAACCGCACGTTCAACTCCTCTCTCCACCCTTTTATTCGGTAGGTTATCATACCCGAAAATTTGCCCGCGTCTGATTTCGTTGACGAAGTTCGCAATCGCCCAATTTTGAAAGACATCGGCAAAACGTTCCGACCTACCTAGCGACGCTAAAGCCGCGTTAATTCCGTTTATACCGAGCAGATCCTGGCGAGCGAGCTCACGAATGAACTCCCTACCGCCGTAATTCTCGAATGCGTAGAGCAGAAACATGAAAGCCGCCCCATAATAGACATCGCGGGTATTTCCAGTCGTTAACGAAACGCTTGGATCTCTTAGATAGCCATCGACAAAGATGTTGTGGACATTCCCGTAGATTGCCCATTCCGCGAACGATGCGATCCCTTCTTCCAACCACCGCTCATCGGTAGTTCCACCGTTCTGATACCAGTTGACGAGGTGCGCAAATTCGTGAGCCAGGAGGGCGTGGAGGATAAAGCGTCCCCGTTCCTGGAGCAGGAACACATCGGCAAAGATAATCTCTCGCCGGTTGCTGTTGAAATCGGTCCGGCGTTGATCGGTCGGTGAGAAATAGCCGCCGATGTCCTGAGCTGAATCATTCAATCCCACGTCGTGTATAAAGAGCGTTATTCGAGCATCCCGGTCCAAGCCCGGCTTCCATTCACTGCCAATCCAGCGGTGAACTTGCGGGTAGATACGCGAATCAAACTCAGCGGCAATGTCCCGTGCCTGAGCTTCGTTTATCAGACCGAGCACCGAATTTTCGATGTAGATGTAGATGTGCTCGCCGATAGCAATACAGGTGCCCTTCACCAATTGTTCGGGGATATGTGTGAAGAACCGATCAATTTGCCCGAGGTGCACTTCAGGCGCTGGAGCTGCCGGGATCTGCGGCAGTTGTAGAGCCGGGCGTGTTGTATGCCGAATGAGTTCCGGCGTCCCACAGCGCCAATGTGTACCATTAGGCGGACTTGGATGCATGGGTTCCGCATAAACTCGATGAGCGATGCAACAGAATAACAACAGCAAAGCACAGCGGCGCATTTACAGCCAACCTCCACGCATTTTACCCGATCCAGTAGCTTCAGCATCGAAGAAGAGACAGATTTGCGGTTAATGTAACTTCGATACACCCCCATTATGCATTTGAGTTACTTACAGACGATTTAACATCCGGGGAAGCCTTACAGATGAGCGGTAAACCTGAAGTTAAACTACGACAATTCTATCACAAACTTCATGCAATGTCAACTGATATTAAGTATATCTTGTTTTCAAACGGCAAATTGATACTTTTATCTGTCCAAGTACCTAGCAATGGTTTCGCCAGTGACGTGTAAGCTTTGATATTTTGGAAAGAAACTTGCGTTTTTTCGATTACCCAAAGGTTTGCCAGACGAGCCGAATTGCAAAAGCTATCGAGGTGACAACAAGCACAACTTTGATCCATTTTTCTCCTCTGTCAACCGCCCAATGACTGCCGAACCACGCGCCAGTCGCGTTCCCAAGTGCGAGTGTTAACCCCAAAAACAGATCGACATTGCCACTCTGAATGAAGACTCCTAGCGCGACAATCGTGAAAAAGAAACTAACAAACAGCTTAATTGCATTTGCACGAACGAGATCAAAACTGTTTATCGATGTTAGTGCAGCAATAATAATAAAACCAACCCCCGCTTGGATAAAGCCGCCATAAATGCCAATGAAAAAGAAGACGAACGTTGTGACAATCCTGCGCCCCACGCTCTGGGTGCTACCCTCGCCTTCAGGTTCTCTCGTCGGACTAAGATAAGTCAAAGCCAACACTCCCACCATGATAGCCGCCAACACCCTCTTGAAAATGACCTCGCCAATGAGAACCGCAATTATAGCTCCAATTATAGCTCCTGGGATTGCTGGAATAGTCAGTAAAGCGCTATAGCGAAAGTCAGAAAATCCTTTGACTCGAAATCCCACGACGCCGGTTGCACACTGTATAGCAACAGCTATTCGATTTGTACCGTTCGCCTTCGCGGTCGCCTTCACGGTGGCAGGTAAGCCGTTGTGCTCCATGAGGAATATTAGCATCGGTAGCGTTAGTAATGAACCGCCGCCCGAAACTACGTTTAGGAAGCCTGCGGCGATTCCGGTTATTAAAATTAAGGGAATTTGCCAAACCAGTTGCATCTCAGTCTTTATTCCTTTCTTTGTAGCAAGAATTTGACGCCTGACGGGGTTTCTTAATAAGAATCAACAGCAGCGCAGTTCCATTTCCGATTAGGACCGCGCCCAGAATACCCATTAGCAACATAAATCCGCCGGTGGATACCACGCCGGATCCAAACGGGCATGACCAGATTCCCATAGCAAAGGCAGAGAGTGGAATGAGTGCACCCAATAGGAAACCGATTATAGCGGCAACCGAAGCGATGGTTTGATATTTTTTTATTGGAAGTTTAACGGACGGATAAGATAATTTCCGCCCTTCATTTATTGGCAATGTTTCGATACTCCTTGTTCAGATTTCATTGGTTTCTCAGCCATCCTAGCGGGGCTTCCGAATTACGTCTTTACTTGCGGATCTAAGACATCGCGCAAGGCATCTCCTAGCAAGTTGAAACCCAAGACAATCAGGAAAATGGCAGCGCCTGGCGTCATGACTGTCCAAGGCGCCCGGCGGATGAGCGCACGATTTTCGTTGAGCATAGCGCCCCACTCCGGCTCGCCGATTTCGGCGCCAAGCCCCAAGAAACTGAGTCCCGCGGCGTCAAGGATGGCAGCTCCCATGCCGAGCGTTGCCTGAACGATTAGCGGCGCAAGGCAATTCGGTATAATTGCCGTTGTCAAAATACGAAAGTCACTGGCACCGATGACTCTTGCTGCCATCACATATTCTTCCTCACGGATTTTTAGGACGGACGCTCGCAAAATGCGGGCATATTGTGGGATATAAACAATCGAAACAGCGATGATTGCATTGATGAGGCTCTGTCCCAAGATGGTGATAATCACCATGGCGAGCAGAATGCTCGGCATGGCAAGCATCATATCCATCAGGCGCATAATGGTGTTGTCTTGCCAACCACCGTAGTAGCCGGCGATAATTCCCACCAGCGCACCAATGGAGATTGAAAACGTCATCGCAACCAGCCCTACTTTGATAGAGATTTGCGAGCCGTGAACGATTCTGCTGAAAACGTCTCTGCCTACCCTATCGGTGCCGAAGTAGTGTTCTGACGACCATCCCTTGAGACGCGCGACGACGTCAGCGTCGCGTGGGTCGTGCGTTGCAATAAATGGAGCTAGGATTGCCACGAGGACAAAGCAGAGGATAATTGAGGCGCCAATCGCGCCGGATCTGTGACTCAGAAGTCTTCGATAAATCCTGCGACGGTTCCCGCTCATGCGTCTTCTCCAATTCTGATACGTGGATCGAAGTAGATGTAGAGCAAATCAACAATCAGGTTGACGGTCATGAAAACCGTCGCCACAAATAGCACACCTCCTTGAACCGGACGAATGTCTCTGGCTTCGACAGCGGCGCGCAGCCATGAACCGAGTCCGGGCCAGGAAAAGATGTGTTCGGTTAAGATTGCACCGCCGAGTAAGTATCCAAAATTCAGACCGATAACAGTCAACACGGGATTGATGCTATTTTTCAGCGCGTGTTTGAGCACAACCGTCGATTTGGGAAGCCCTTTTGCGTGCGCCGTCATGATGTACTGTTGGTTAAGCACTTCCAGCAGACTGGATCGCGTCATGCGTGCAATGATTGCCAACGGAACTGTACCAAGCGTCACCGCGGGGAGAATCAGATGCCAGATTGCATCCCGAAACGCAGCAAAGTTCCCGGAGAGCAGCGTGTCGAGCAAGTAAAAGTGGGTGCGATGTTTGATCTCAAGATCCAAGACAGTGTCCAATCGCTGGGAACTTGGGAAAATCGGAAACGCGTAGGCAAACAACAAGATTAACATCAACCCCAGCCAGAAAATTGGCATTGAGATTCCCGCCAGCGATCCAAACATTGTGGTATAGTCCCAAAACCTGCCGCGATTGACCGCCGCTATGATGCCCGCACCGATGCCGAAAACTATCGATAATCCCATCGCCGCGACTGTCAATTCAACCGTTGCCGGGAAATAGCGTAGGATTTCATCAATTACCCGCTCATTTGTCTTAAACGATCGCCCGAGATCCAGGTGGATCAGGTCCCAAAGAAACACCCCATACTGCCGATAAAGCGGCTGATCCAGCCCCATCTGTTGACGAAGTTCAGCCAACGCTCCCGCGGTGGCGCGTTCGCCTAAAATTGTGAGCGCCGCATCGCCGGGAATCAGGTGAACCATAAAGAAGACGAGGACCGACACACCAAAGAGGGAAAGCGCCATGGAGAGCAGTCGTTGTGAGATGTACTTAATCATAACGTATACGCAAAACGTAAGCGGTTTCTAGCAAGTGAGGCGTTACTTCTCTGACTCGGGTTCCTTTTTGGGCAACAACCACCTACTTCAAAATTACCATCCGCCGTACGTGACTGAAAGACGGCGTCCCCAATTGGTAAAAATAGAGACCGCTGGCAACAGACTCTCCGTTATCGTTCCGACCGTCCCAGTAGGCTGCCTTGCCTCGATCTGCATAATAACCCGCCAACTGATGCCCTAAATCCAGACGACGAACCGTCACACCTTTGGTATCATAAATCGTCAACGTGACATCTGCATCTTCTGCCAACTGATACGGTATCCACGTCTCCGGGTTAAACGGATTCGGGTAATTCGCCAACAGCTCGGTGTCCGACGGAATCTCGTAGAGTTCCAGGTCGGGCAGACTGATACGGCTCGTCAACACCTCTTCCGCGCTCACGACAATCTGCGGAACCGGTCGAACACCAACGAATGGGTTGGGTGCATGCGCTACGATTTCCAGCACATCACCAGCCTTCGCTGCGTGGCGGCTCAATTCAACAAACGTCCCGCTGTACGCTGTCGCCGATAGCTCCGTTCCGAGAACGGTGTCGAGCGAGGCGCCCGTAGACAGGTTCTTCACAGTGACGCGCAGCTCCGGAACCCGTGCCAACATGTTGAACTCGTCCATAACGCCGCCCTCAACATACAGCACCGGTGTGTGCGTGCCGTCGAACGCCACTGCAGGCGCTGCCGAAACGGCTCCGGAATTCTCCCACGCGGAACCGACTATCGGGATGCTGGTTGCCTCCGTTCCAATGTAGACAACAAGGTAGCCGACACCGCCCACGATAGGACCATCACCGTCTTGACCGGGTTCCCTAATCGTGTGGAATCCCATTCCATCGGCTTTGGAGACCGCGATGGCACCGACACCGTCGACCAGCAGGTCGCTAATCATGCTCATGTCGTCCGGTTCAAGCGGTACACCGACGAGGTTGTTCCCCACGTCAATGCTAATCATGGAAGCGCTGTCGGTACCTAACGCATCGCCAACGAGTTCAAGCGTCTTGGCGTCGGACATCACCACAATCAAACCGGTATCGTCCTCGATTGCCGCGTCCGCCACGGTACCCGTGCTGATATCGCCGAGGTAGGTCTTCCATCCACCGTCGTCGCCGACCGTAATGATGAAGTTGACCTCATCGCCGAGCGCGTTGTATAGGTCGCCGACGGTCTCAATCGTCGCATCTTCGCCGTTAATCTGGTTAACAGCCAACGGGATATGGATTAGATGCGTGCCCGCTGGGATTGACAACGCAAACACCCTCACGGTTTCGATGGTCAGTGTGGCGACAGCCTGGGTATTTCCTTCAACACTCACGCGAACCGTGTTTGTGCCGGGCGTGCTGCCAAGGGTAAGGGTACTCTCCGCCCTGCCGTTTTCATCGGTGGTGGCGATTTCGGGTTGGACTGTCCCGCCGCCTGCGGTGACGGTAAACGTGACCTCCACACCCGGCAGAGGTTTATCTGTCTGGTCGCGCACTTCTACGACAAACGCTTTCTCAAGTGCCTCACCGGGCAGACCCTCTTGGTCTTTGCCCGAGACTATCTCCAATGTCTTGGGTATTCGAATCCCTTCGGCATTGAACGTCCGTGTTTCCTGACTCCCGGTAACAGATACAGTAACAGTGTTCGTTCCCGGATTTGGTCCCAATGTGAGAATACTCTCCGCCCTGCCGTTGCTGTCCGTCGTGACGCTTATCTCACTGAGCGTACCATCGCCTGCGGTGACGGTAAACGTGACCTCGACACCGGGTAAGGGATTATCTGTCTGGTCTCGTACCTCCACCACAAACGCTTTTTCAAGCACATCACCGGGTAAACCCGCTTGGTCAACCCCCGAAATTATCTCAAGTTTCTTGGGTATTCGGCTGCCTTCGCCATTGAACGTCCGTGTTTCCTGACTCCCGGTAACAGACACAGTAACAGTGTTCGTCCCCGGATTTGGTCCCAATGTGAGAATACTCTCCGCCCTGCCGTTGCTGTCCGTCGTGACGCTTGTCGCACTGAGCGTACCATCGCCACTAGTGACCGTGAACGTGACCTGAACTCCCGGCAAGGGTTTATCGAACTCATCTCGTACTTCCACGACAAACGGTTTTTCAAGCGCATCACCGGGTAAACCCGCTTGGTCATCGCCTGAGATTATCTCAAGTTTCTTGGGTATTCGGCTGCCTTCGGCATTGAACGTCCGTGTCTCCTGACTGCCTGTAACAGACACAGTAACAGTGTTCGTCCCCGGATTTGGTCCCAATGTGAGAATACTCTCCGCCCTGCCGTTGCTGTCCGTCGTGACGCTTGTCGCACTGAGCGTACCATCGCCACTAGTGACCGTGAACGTGACCTGAACTCCCGGCAAGGGTTTATCGAACTCATCTCGTACTTCCACGACAAACGGTTTTTCAAGCGCATCACCGGGTAAACCCGCTTGGTCTTTGCCCGAGATTATCTCAAGTTTCTTGGGTATTCGGGTGCCTTCGGCATTAAAGGTCACCGACACTTCAATTTCAACGGCAGAAGCCTGCACGGTGTACGTTCCTAAGTTTTGCCCCAACGTGAGAGTACTCTGTGCCCTACCGTTGGCATTGGTGGTTGGGCTCTGTACACTGAGCATGCCATCGCCTGAGGTAACAGTAAAGTTAACCGAAATCCCTGAGAGCGCTAAACCGTTTTCATCCTGTGCTTCAACGACGAACGGATTCGCCAAGGTTTTACCGGGCGTACGTCTCTGGTTATCGCCTGAGATTTTCAGAAGGGCGGGATGCGCTTGATTGTCAAAGTAAACCGTAACGCCTCTACTTTCGAGGGTTGGGATATGCGTGTGGATAGATTGGTAGCTCAAGGGGTTTTCCTGAACATTAACCCAACTCCAGCCTCCACTCCCCAATCCTGTATTTTCCAACAGGGGTGAGACATCCGATATATTATTGCCCCAAAGATTTAGGCTTGTCAAATTGGTTAATTCTGCCAGAGGCGTGATATCCGATACTGAGTTGTTTCCAAGATACAGCGTTGTCAGATGCGTTAAGCCCGCCAAGGGCGAGAGGTCAGTCATGCCGGTGCCAAAGAGATTCAGAACTCTCAGGTCGGTTAAGTCGGAAAGTACCGGTATAAGTGCCGACACATCCTCTATATTGCTATTGGAAAGTCCCAGTGATGTCAGATGGGGCAACCTCGAAAGTATCCGTACAATTACCGGCACGTCCGTTATTCCGCTGGGAAGTTCCAGCCTTGTCAGGTTGGTCAATCCCGAAAGCGGGGAGATGTCCGTTATGTTATTACCAGAAAGACGCAGCTCTGTCAAATCGGTTAACCCTGACAGAGGCGAAATGTCCGTTATGCGGTTGTATTCAAGACGCAGTACTGTCAAACCGGTTAAGTCTGACAGAAACGAAATGTCTGTTATGTGGTTACCGGTAAGATGCAGGTTTGTCAAATTGGTTAAGCCCGAAAGCGGGGAGATATCCGTTACGCTATTTGTCTCAAGGTTCAGCGTTGTCAGGTTGGTCAACCCTGAAAGTGGTGAGATGTCCGTTATGCTATTGTTCCCAAGACGCAGCTCTGTTAGATTAGTTGCGAACTCGAGCCCAGTCAGCAGGCCAATGGAAGCTCCCTCCGTCCAGTCTTTTGCCCTAAAGTGCGTCAAAGTCGCCATCTCCTCCACGCTGATTGGGTCACCCGGTGTCACGTCCAGAGCCGCTCCAATCGCAGCGCGCAGGATCGGGTCAGGGATGTGTACCCCATCCTCCGCCACATCGCTAAAGGTTACCGTGTGTTCAGTGCCAACGGCAGACACGGTAACGCGATTCGATTCCTTCCCCAGCGTGAGCGTACTCTGTGCCCTGCCCTTCTTATCAGTGGTTGTGTTCGTGACACTGAGTGTTCCACCGCCTGAAGTGACAGTAAATGTCACCGGAACCCCTTCAAATATACGTCCATCACTATCTCGCACTTCAACGGTAAGCCTGTTATTTGACGCCGAAACCGCGCCTGTGATTTTCAAAAGTGTCGTAGCCGTTCGGTTGTCAAACTTTACCTCAACCCCTTTTGCTTGAATGGCGGGGATGTGTGTGTAGATGGAGGTGTAACTCAAGGGGTTGCCCTCAAGATGCAACCCTGTGCTGTCCCACGATGTCCCTGCCAGGTTTAACGCCAACAGGGGCGACACATCCGAGATAGCGTTGTTGGCAAGATTCAACTGTGTCAGTTGTGTCAATCTCACCACCGCTGAGACGTCCGATACGTTGTTACCCCCAAGATTCAGCGTCTGCAGGTTAGTCAAACCCGATACCGCCGAGATGTCCGATACTGAGTTACCCCCAAGATTCAGCGTCTGCAGGTTAGTCAAACCCGATACCGCCGAAATGTCCGATATCGAGTTACTCCGAAGACCCAGTTTTTTCAGATTAGTCAACCCCGCAACCGCTGAGATATCTGATATGTTGTTGTCCCAAAGAGTCAGGTTTGTCAAATTGGTTAAACCCGCAATCGCTGAGATATCCGATATCGAGTTACTCCCAAGACCCAGTCTTTTCAGATTAGTCAACCCCGCAATCGCTGAGAAATCCGAGATGTTGTTTTTCTCAAGAAGCAGCGACCTCAGTTTGGTTGCAGCTTCAAGCCCGGTCAAATCGCTTATATTGGCGTTGTTTGCTTCAAGGTCGGTCAAATTTTCTAAGTGTCCCCGGACAATGGGGGTACTCGGTGGCAACCCAATCGCTTCCACAATCGCAGCGCGAAGGTTAGGGTCGGGGATATCAACCTCAGCCAAGGCCTCAAGACGAACCCCCATCAACCCAGACATATCCCACAGTTCGACCGTGCCCCCCGACGTCCCGGAGGCAAGGGTCCCCCCTTCAGGTGAAAACGATACAGAATCGATGACACTCGTATGCGGGAAGGTAGCAAAACTTGCTCTCGTCGTCATGTCCCACAGCTTGACCGTTCTATCCCCCCCTCCAGACGCGAGAGTTTCCTCGTCGAAAAATGACACGGAAGAGACAGTACCCCCATGCGTCAGGGTGCCGATATTTTGTCTTGTCGCCACGTCCCACAACTCAATTCCAGCCCTTCCCCCGGAGGCAAGGATCGTTCCGTCGGGTGAAAACGACACGGATAGGATATCGGGATAAAACGGCACGGAATGGATAATATTCTCACGCGGGAGGGTGGCTATATTTTGTTGCGACGTAACGTCCCACAGTTTGACCGTACCATCCCCCGACCCGGAAGCCAGCATCCCCGTGTCGGAAAACGACACCGCCGTAACAAAACCCTCATGCAATAGGGTAGCGAATTCCACTCCTGTTGTTACATCCCACAGTTTGACCATGCTTTTCACTGCCTCGCCGGAAGCGGTGTAACCTCCCGCCCCGGACGCGAGAGTTCGCCCATCGGGTGAAAACGATACAGAATTGACCCAATTGTTATGCCCTTCAAGGGTAGTGATCTCTTGTTGCGTCGTCACGTCCCAAAGCTTGAGCGTTCCACGATTCCCCCCCGAGGCAAGAGTTGTCCCATCGGGTGAAAACGATACCGCTTCAACCCAATCCCCATGCATTAGGGTGGCGATATTCTGTATTGCCCCCACGTCCCATAGCTTGACCGTGCCATCTCGTGAGCCGGAAGCGAGTGTTCCATCGAGCGAAAACGATACAGAACTGACCCGAGCTGTATGCCCTTCAAGCGTGCCGGTGTGGTGCGGCGACTCTTCCGCAATTAAAAAAAGACGTATCACTCACATTCCCATCTGTATCAACGATATCAACACGAATCCCATGTGTAACAGCGCTAGAAAAACTCGTAAATCCCCTAAGTGCAAAACCACCGTCATAGTCAAATTCAACGATGGCATCTTTTTCACCCGTTAATTTGTGACACTGCTGCAGCGCACCAACCGCGTGTAAGAGCACTTGGTGAAGCCCGTCTGAATCGTTGACTTGGACTCGAACCGGGACACTCATTGAACCCGGCGGATAGGTTTGCGCTGAAATGAGTTCGATGGTGGGTGGCTGCTCCTCTTCAATTGGAGTATCAGGATTGAAGTAGGAATGCACAGACAGGAATTCGGCAGCACACACAGATAACCGATTCCATCCTGGACCATACGACATGATGTGTGCACCATCCCTGAAATCGTGATTTAATCCGAAGGAGTGTCCCAGTTCGTGTGCCACTAAGTCCCAAGAAAATTTATTAGGAACCAAGAACATCCCACCATTTTTCGATTGGCGGTACCCGACACCGCTCGCAGGCTGGCCATTACCCTGACGAAGCGCATCTGTACCAAGGACGATGAAGTAGATGTTTTCACCAAAATCAAATTCCATTTGAAGTTCGGAAAACACCTTGCTACCAAGGGTATTGTCGTAGTAACTAAAGGGGTGTTGCCCATCCACGCGATGCACCAGCGGCTTGCCTTGGGGATCGGTTTCGATGCGGAAGGGGACTTCCCCGTAACCGTGCACACCCATCTGTTCGGCATAGAAGGTCTGAGTGGTGCGAATATCATCTTTCATCTTCTGAACCACGTCGGCGCGGTATTGCCAGTCATTGGGCAGAAAGTAGATCATTCGCACCGTGCGGGGTTCACCGACGTTCAGATTCGGCGCAAAGGATCGGGCAAAGCGACGGCTGGGAAATTGGTCGGAATACCGTTTGTTCCATTGATTATCAATAACACCGCAAAAGTGTGTCCCGTTCCTCCCGGATTGTTGGGAGGCGGCACCGGCTGAGTTGGGTGCGGATAGGGCGAAATAGGTTAGTATGGAATACAACGTGATACGATAAAGTTGGCTTTTCATGAGTGTGGGACCTCCTTACGGTTAAGGTAAGTCAGTTGTGCCATTCATTGAGCGCATTAAGACAATGGGTGATGAATCGCCCGCCTACGTGCTCTGCGGCTATTGTCCTAAAATTCGGGTTGTAAGTCAACACTTTTTGGTACGCGGCGATGACCGTCTGCCGTGTGGCGGGGCAAGATGCCCCGCCTACAAAGTGTGGAGCTGTGGATGGGGGAAGGGAGATTTCTATCGCACACGTTAATCTCCCTCGCTGTGAAACTCTTGAGAGAATGCATGACGCTTGCTAGCGTTTGATTGCAACGCAGTTGGATAATCGCATGAATATGGTCAGGCATTATCATGATACATATCCACCTGATGCGGTCTTCGTTTTCAAGCCATTGCAAGGCATCGAAAATGATTTGTGCGACGTGAGAGCTTGAGAGTATACGTCGTCGTTTGAATGTGACAGTCGTTAAAAAGTAGTATGTACCGGATATCGTGTGTCGTCCCTATCGTAATTGATGGTTTCTGCGTTTTGGAATCGGGTTCACGGTTATTGCCTTTGAATTATGTGTCGGCACAAGGCGGGGCAAGCGGATCACTATCGCGCTCACTATCCGTTCGCTTGATCCCCGCCTACGGAGTGTAGCGCGATGCGGCTACAGGGCGTGGCGCATTGGGCGGATCAGGAAGAATCTCTATCGCACACGTTATTCATTTGCTTGATCCCCGCCTACGCCATTGTCGCCATTCCGTAGGCGGGGGATCAAGCGAACGGATAGTGAGTGCGATAGCGATCTTCCTTGCCCCGCCAGCCAGTTCGCTATTCCATACCGTGTTGAGCGTTTTGAGTCGGACTGCGCGACCATGATAAACGACTGACCTCCGGTGATGGGATTATCTCCATCATCGCCCGCACGTGCAACCGCCTTGAATCCTCCGTACTGAAGGACTTTCTGCCAAAGCCGTGATTTTCCATCTGGTCCGCGTAAAACTCGCGGACATCTCTAATCAAGGCGTCCATTTTCTCCCCAATGCCACCCCTCGGTGGGCGGTCGACAGGCAGCAAGTAGACTAACCGCACTGTGCGTGGCACACCAACTTCCAGATTCGCAAAGGTACGGGCATATCGACGGTTGATTGTCTGCTGCTCGGAAAAGCCACACAGATGTGTTTCGATACCCGGCGACGCCGGGAGAACTGGTAGGTTCAGGCAGATGAAATACATCGCCGTCGAACACAGGACGAGGCGACATAGTTGCGTTTTCATCGGGTATAATGTTACCTCATGTCTGGGCGAGGAGCTAACTAAAAATGACGTCCAACTGACTAGCCAAAAGCGAGGATGAAGTATGTCACTTCAGTTAAGCGGAGGTTGGGTTGAACGGAACCGATGAGAAATGCCGAGCATTAGACTTGGGTTGCAGGGTTGGATTCTGCTTGAGGTCTTCCAAATCTCGAATCGGTGTTGGGTTTCACGGTATCTATCCACAAGGCGGTATTGTTGAAAGAGATTCCCTTTACCCTCCTTGATGTGGATTTACTATTAACCGGTCACCCAATCAACACCACTAAATTGTGACATGTCCATTGCGTGTTGGATCAAACGAGATGAACTTTGAACGGTTTCCGCTTCACTGCTCAAGCCAGATCTGCCGGAAATATTTCCACGTCGTCGGGTGTAGCTTGAGGTTCTTGAGTTGTTTGTTGATGATTACCATCTGCTTGGCGTGTGCGAGTGGAACCCAAGGGATGTCTCGGTGAAAGATTCGCTGAGCTTTTTTGTAAAGTTCAACCCGTTTCGCTTGATTGGTGGCTGACTGTGCTTGGACGAGTATTTCCTGCATTTCATCGCTGCGATAGAAGGAGATATTGCCCGCAGGTTTTTGGGCAGCTTCCTTGCTCAAAAGGTAGTAGAAGAAGTTGTCCGGATCGCCGATGTCGGCAGACCACCCTAGCATCGCCATATCGTGCTCTCCGTTTTTGGTTTTCTCCAGATACGTCCCCCAGTCGAAGGTCACAATCTTTGCTTTGATTCCGACGCGACGCAGATCCGATTGAATAGCGACCGCGAGAATTTGTCCGGCGGGGATGTACGGTCGTGGCACCGGCAACGCCCAGAGTGTTGTCTCGAAACCGTCCGGATAACCCGCTTCTTGGAGCAACTGTTTTGCCTTTTCAGGCTCATACATATATTCCTCAATTGAGTCATCGTAACTCCACATCGTCGGCGGGATAGGGTTTTTGGCGGGAATTCCCATCCCTTGATACAATTGCGTGATGATTTCGTGTTTGTTAATGGCATGATTGATGGCGCGGCGAACTTTGAGATTATCGAACGGCTTTTTATCCATATTCATTGCGAGGTAGCCGACGTTCATGCCGGGCTGCTCAATGATTTGCAGTTGTGTATCCTCGCGGATATGGGGGAGGTCATCGGGGTTTGGAAACTCCATTGCGTGGATACTCCCGTTCTGTAGCTCAATGAGTCGCACCGAATTGTCAGGGATTGATCGGAAGATAATTCGATCAAGGGGTGGGCGCCCGCCCCAATAGCCGCGGTTCACCTCAAGGACAACCTTATCGCCGCGATCCCAACGCACGAAATTGAACGGTCCAGTGCCGGCGGGATGATTCGTAAAATCCTCCCGCCATTTGCGTGCCGCGGTTGGACTGACAATCGAAAAGGGCGTCATCGCGATGGTGTAAATAAAGGGCGCGTACGAGCGTTTCAGTGTAATCTGGACGGTGTAGGCATCTAGAGCCGTGATTTTATCTACGATTTCAGCCAGTCCGGTGTCAGACCAGTAGATGTAGGGGCCTCCGACGTGGTGGAAGGGGTGGTTGGGGTCGTGCTGTCGGTTAAGCGAAAAGAGCACAGCCTCGGCGTCCAATGGTGTTCCATCATGAAACTTGACGCCATCGCGGAGATGGAAGGTCCAGGTCAGCCCATCCGCCGAGGATTCCCACGATTCCGCCAACGCCGGTTCGACTTCGGTGCTCTCATCCTTGTATTGTATTAGTGTATCGTAGATAACGCCGCACACCTTGAAAGATTCTCCATCTTCTTCATGAGCTGGGTCCAGCCCGATGGAATCCCCTCCGCGCCCAAAAATCAGTGTGCCTCCGATCGTTGGTGTAGCACCGTCGGCGCATATTGATAGGGCGAGAACCCAGAGCATTGCAGCGACAAAAAAATTTCGATACGGTTTGATGCCATATTTGCACATAGAGAATGTACCTCAACACTTAGAAATGATAAATCTTGTTTTGGCTTGCCGATTCGTATCCGCCAAATACGAGTTCGAGCGTTTTCAAGTTATCGGCGCCGGATGTACATGGCTCCACGCCGCGGTGTAGACAGTCCACCCAGTGCTTCTGGGTATTCATGACACTTTCGACAAGTGCCCCGCCCAACGGGCTGCCCCACGGATATTGGGCTGGCGGGACATGGTGGCGAGAAAGTTGCTTGCTCGACACGACGTTGAGTTGATAATCGCGTCGAATCTCGAGTGACCCGCGATCGCCTTCGATTCGCACCGGAATATGTATAAAGTCATCGTGCTCTACGGCTGAGACATAGTGCATATTCGCAATGCTCGTGCTGTGCGCGTGTCGCAGCAGGGCGATGGCAACATCTTCGCCGCGGATATTCGCGTTGATTCGATGGATTTGTGCTGACAGGCTGGTGACTTCTCCCATGAAGAACCGTACGAGATCGAACATATGGACCCCCATATCGTAAAGAACCATCCGTTCCTCAGTGGCGAGATAAGGCTGATTGGGGTAGACATTGTAGCCCGTACGGAATGACACTTGCGCGAAGAATGGGTCGCCTATTTCTCCGGAATTGACGATCTGTTTTGCACGCTGAATGATGCCTTGCCATCGGATATTCTCGTGGACCATAAAGGCGACGCCTGCAGATTGGCACACATTGACCATCGCGTTGGCATCTTCCAACGACGGTGCCATTGGCTTTTGGCAGATGACGTGTCGTCCATAGCGGGCAGCCAGCTCTACAAGCGGACGGTGCGTCGGCGGCGTTGTAACGATGTCAACGAAGTCAAGCGGTTCGTTTGCAACCATCTCCTCTGCATCGGTGTAGACTTTTCTTGCGTGGAACTTCGCCGCCGCCGCGTTTGCCCGATGTTCCTGCTGATCGCAGACCGTGGCGAGCGTAACATCTTCGATTGCATCCCATACTGCGAGGTGATTTTGCGCGAAGAACCCGCACCCAATCACGCCAACCTTCAACTTTTGCATGTATGAGCTCAAGGATTTTTAGATAAGTTTTTATATTTGCGTTTCTCGTATTGCATCACGGAACACCTCAATCAGATGTTTCGCCGTTTTACCCGTGCCGTGTTCGATCTGATGACGACAAGAAAACCCCGCTGCAGCAATTTCAAAGTTGCCGATTTGTTCCTCGACAGTTTTGAAAAGTTGGCGGCCACACTCCATTGAGACCTCGTAGTGCTCGGTTTCGTATCCGAACGACCCAGCCATGCCACAGCATCCGGAATCGATAACCTCCACATTGTATCCCGTCGGCAAACTCAGAATCTCCACGGATGGCGAGATTCCAATCAACGCCTTCTGATGGCAGTGACCATGCAATAATACATCTTTCTCCGTATCCCTAAATTGCAGATGCAATTCTCCATTCTTGTGGCATGCGAATAGAAATTCTTCAATCATGTAAGCGTGTTCTGCCACGAGCTTGGAGTCATCGCCGGGGATTAGGTCGACGTAATCATCACGCAGCGCTGAGATACAACTCGGCTCACATCCGATAATCGGTATGCCTTCGTGAGCATAAGGGAGGAGTTTCTTAACGTTGTAGTGCGCATTTTCGATTGCACGCTCAAGCATCCCTTTAGATATCATGGGCCGACCACAACAACGCTTATCCGGCAAAATGACTTCAAATCCTGCGGCTTCAAGCACGGCGACTGCGGCTTTTCCGATTTGAGGTTCGTTGTAATTCATGAAGGTATCGTGAAAAAGAACAACCTGTTTACGGCTCCCCCATCGATTTTGCGATTCTCGTTTTGCATACCACCTCTCAAACGTTTCCCGAGCGAAGGTTGGTAGCGTTCGTCGTCGGTCAATTCCGATGATTTTTTCCATCGCCCATTTGGAGACCCCGCTATTCATAGGCCAGTTCGATACCGGGGCGAACGCAGATCCAATTGCGCTGAGTTTGGCGATATTTCCAAATAGCCGGTTCCGCAGGGGTAGACCGCGCGCCTTATAGTAGTGAGCGAGGAATTCGTACTTGAGCTTTGCCATGTCCACATTGGAGGCGCACTCTGCTTTACAACCCTTACACTCCAAACAGAGGCTAAGCACATCATATAGCCGTTTGCTTTTAAAATGTTCGGCGGGCAAACTTCCGGACAGCACTGCTCGGAGCACGTTTGCCCGTCCGCGAGTCGAATGCTCTTCCTCCTTCGTCGCCATGTAGGAGGGACACATGGTGCCGGCTAGCTTCTTGCGACACGCACCAACTCCATTACACATCTCAATGGCTCCTGCAAATCCGCCCTGACTGGAGAAGTCGAAGTACGTATCAATCTGAATTGTCCGGTAGTTGGAACCGTAGCGCAGATTTTCGGTCATCGGCGGCGGGTCAATGATTTTGCCCGGGTTCATGATACCCGTTGTATCGAACGCAGTTTTCACCTTGCGAAACGCATTATAGATTTGTGCACCAAATATAGTCTCAATCCATTCACTTCGCACAAGACCGTCACCATGTTCGCCACTCATCGCTCCACCGAATTCCAACGTCATGTCCAGAACACGGTGTGCCATGTCGCGCATTTTTTGGATGTCTGTGACCTGTTTAAGATTTATTACCGGTCTAATGTGCAAGAGTCCAACACTCGCATGGGCGTAATAGACAGCCGTCGTATCGTGATCGACGAGGAGCTTTTCGAAGCGACGAACATATTCTGGCAGACTACCTACGGGTATAGCGGCATCTTCTACAAAGGGTATGGGTTTATAATCCCCTTTCATGCCCATCATCAACCCAAGCCCAGCCTTGCGAATATTCCACACTTGTGCTTGCTCCGCTGTTGTCATACATCGGACGAACGAATAGCCCAACCCAATCGACTTCATTTTGCGTTCAAGCGAATCGAGTTTATCTACTAACTCGTCTTCTGACTCGCCATAAAACTCTACGGCGAGGATTGCGGCTGGATCTCCCTGAATAAAGGTGCGCAGACGCGAATATTCTAGCGACCCTTTCGTCATATCGAGGATGGTCTTATCAACTAGCTCTACTGCAGTGGGTTGGCATGCGAGAATTGGATTTACAGCTTCCATTGATTCGATTAGTGTCTCGAAGTGGATTGTCATGACCGATGTCTTCGTGGGACGTGGAACAAGGTTAATCTTGGCTTCGACCGTTGCGGCAAGCGTTCCCTCAGATCCAACGACGATTTTGGCTAGGTTAAACGGAAGCTTAGCATCACAGCCATCTCGTCTGTATGGTGTTACTTCTTTTGATCCGGCATCGGGGATGAACTCATCAAGGTTATACCCTGAGACGCGGCGCAGAATCCGGGGAAATCGTGCTCGGATTTCTTCAGCGTTTTCCGTCGTAACACGACATATTTCACGATATAGATGGCTTTCAAGAGAATTTCCCTGCTTTTTAGCTTCGAGCTCGTCGAGAGAGATAGGTTCAACCGTAATCTCCTCGCCGTTGGTAAGTATCAAACCTAACGAGATCACATGATCGATAGTTTTCCCGTAAATTAACGAATGCGCCCCTGCTGAGTTGTTACCAATCATACCTCCGACGGTTGCCTGACTACTTGTCGCCACATCCGGCGCAAACATCAGGTTATGCGGTTTCAGGTTGTGATTCAATTCGTCGAGGACAACGCCCGGCTGCACCCGTGCCCACTGCTCCTCGATGTTCACCTCAAGGATAGTGTCCATGTATTTGGACATATCTATGATAATGGCTTCACCAACTGCTTGCCCGGCGAGACTCGTCCCACCACCGCGTGCGAGGATTGGCACATTCCGCTCGTAAGCGATTTGAATTGTTTTGAGCACATCCTTTTTACGTCGGGGAATCACAACTCCAATTGGCTCAATCTGATATATGCTTGCGTCTGTACTGTATAGAACTTTAGAATACAGATCGAAGCGCACTTCGCCTTCAATATGATTGGTCAATACCTGTTCAAGCTGGTTGGTTGAGTTGTTCATATAGACAGTCTCCGCGACCCAATTTCCGTTCTCTCCTTTGATGAACTTTACTTTTCCCGCTCATGCGATTTGGGGTGGCAGTACGAGTTGTTCGTCCACTATCGACCGGGCTGATTGGTTAACCTCCAAGGTTGGGGGCCGGGTGTTAACAGTGATATCGAACCCACTCACGAGTGCTAAACCCGCTGAGACGGTAAGTACTCCACACCCAACTTTTGACAGATTCTTTTCGCGCCTGTTAGTCGCGGATAAAGCTCGAACGCTGTATTCAGCATTCGCTCTGCCTGGATGTGCCGGTTGATGTCGAAATAAAACTCCGCGAGCTTCTTATAAATCCACGCTGTTTCACGTTTTGGCAAATTCAGGGCACAGACCCTTTCTAAATCGGCGGGAATGTCTTCTAGACGCTGCGGATGGGTGAGAAAGTAAAGATAGACTTGTCTAAGCCGTGCTTTGATTTCATCAGCAAAATGGTGAAAAAACACGCGACGTTTTTCATGTGAGATTAACGATTCATAAATTCGCATCGCCGTTCGATAGTTTCCAAGGGTATAGTACGCTTCCGCAATGAGGAATTCACAGTCCCGACTGTCCGCGTAATTCAGAAAATCATCAATATGAACTTTTTTATCCTCACGCTGCAACTGTTCATAAATCCGGATGCCTGCTTCATCATTTCGGTTCAGCAACTCCTGAAACATGAGTTCGTATTTCTGCCGCTTTTGCGTTGCCTTTCTAAGATTCTTAAGGTAGGCAGCCTGCAGTTGATGTTCTTCATCTGCGGCGTCTAGCGTCATGTCGTATTTCAATCTTTGCTGGGAATAGCAAAGCGTCTCGTAAGCAGTGCAGATTTGACGGAACATCCGCTCGGCGAATTCCTCACGCCCCGGGTTCTTATCTGGATGGTATCGCTTCGCAAGCTTACGGAATGCCTTTTTGATTTCCGCTGCTGTGGCTTTGCGATTGACTTCCAATATACGATAGTAGTCTGGAATGTGCATCTGACTTATAATGGTTTTTATGTGGTCTTTACTAATTGGATTATGTGTTGATGAATTTCAGCGGCGTGAAACCTGTATTTTTCTATCATCTCATAGTATTATTGTTTTGTCAAGGCAAACTTCTGTGCTCTATGCGCCACGCTGGTTTCGAAAGCGGCTTCATCTGCTGGAGATTCGATATTGTGAAGATGAAACACCAATTCGGGGCGAGGTCGAAATACAGGGCTTACAGAGAATCAGATGGGAATAATCGGGATGAAATGTACATGGGCAGTCCGCCGGAGGTTTCAATCCATGCACACGTGTAAGATTAGGTTGGGGTTCTGGGCTGTTGTACGTGGCGATACCGGAAAGCTAATATTGGGATTGGAGAGTGCGCCTAGGCGACTGTTTCGTTGCCCATCAACGCGAAGACGGACATTGGGAAATCACAGCATACTGGGGGCAATCCCACTGTAATCGACACATCACGATCGCAACCGATCAAGAAGGGTATCTTGCACATGTCTTGAAGGTTGGCCACCACAGCAAGATAATACTACGCCGCGTGCACATCAGAGGTAATGAACTCGAAGATGTATAAAATAGGAATTTACGAACCGAATCGCGAATCGGTGGATGTTGCCTTGATGGGAGTATCTTTGCATCGGATAGCATCGCACGGATTGCTATGCCCTCAGAAACGAATCTCTAATTGCTCAGAAGAAGCTTGTTGTTCAACGGGGGACGATTCCATTTTTGCAGCAGAAATACATTTGACAATCACCTCTGCACCATCAGCCGGATAGAAGTGCTTGCCTCCTAACTTAATTAGATCCTCGTTACCTTTTGGGGGATTGTCAAAGTATTCTGGATCCAGAACAAACAACGGCAAGTTCATACTGAGAGCCGTTCGTGCGGTGTTGAAAGTGCCAGACATTTTGCCCTGTGAGTCTTTCTTAGGTCCTGATTCAATCACGACAACAGCCTTGGAGAGAGCGCAAACAAGCTTGTTCCGAACCATTGCGTTGGGAGCCAACCACTTGACGTTCGGGTCAAATTGCGAAACCACCAGTACATCCCGCTGCCAATTGAATACTCGGAACGCTTTTTTCTTACAGAATTCCTTAATACCGTAGGGGAGCACTATTGTCGTTGTTCCCTCCGCAGCTAGCGCGCCCAAGTGGGCTTCTGAGTCCACCCCTTTGGCGTATCCGGAGACGACATTTAACTCCGCGTTTGCGATTTCAGCCGCAAGCTCCCGTGCAACGCAAATCCCCGTATCTGACACATCCCGCGAACCTACGATTGCAACCCCATCGGAATTAAGTAGTTTTCGTTGTCCCTGAATGAACAACATCGGCGCGATTTCAAGGAGCTGCGGTGGAAAATCGGGATGTCTTGGGTGAATAATATCGACACTTTCACTTTTGAGTTCGTCATACTCTGCGCGCACTTCGTCCTCATCCTCTTCGCGGATTTTACTAAGGAATTTTGATAGTTCTGGAAATTGGGTTGAGAGATCGCTTTGGCTCCACGTCAGCATTTCAGGGGAGAGATCTTCCTTTTTAAGGATCTTGGCAATTGAGATCAGAGACTTTGGACCGATTCCACGTGTCTTAAAGAGTCGAAACCAGAAATAATCTCTTTCGATGTTCATTTTTTCTACCTTGTTCGGGTAAGCGTTAGTAGTCCTAGAATTCGTCGTTTCAATCTTTGTACGTCCGTGTAAGTGTTAAGACAAGCACGCGACTTACACGGCCCTGTCTATAGAGCACATCGGTGGCTTCTGTCAAGGTTGTTCCCGAGTCATAGATATCATCAAATAGCAAGACACAACGTCTTTTCAAATTCGGAGACTGAACATCGAACGCCCCTTGAATTGCCGCCTGTTTGCTTTCTACGGACGGAAGAAACTTGAGTAATGGTGTCTGTTTTACCTTAATCAGATCATCAGTGTAAACTGGTAGATTCAGGAGACTTCCTATTTTCGCCGCGATTACGGGGACGGGTTGAAGAGACCTTTTTGTATCTGAAGGTGGCGTAGGGATAATTGCCCTAAGGTAAGGAAGGACAGGGTGTCCATCAACTGCGAACCCTTCTGTGATGAATTTTGCCGCAATTGCTGCAATAGGTTGAATCTGGTTCCGGTCATGGTGATATTTCACTTGAAAAACCAATTTGCCAATTTTAGTGTATTCCAATGGCTTAAATAAACGATAAAAATCCAAAGCGTATCCTGCCCGCCAATTCCCGTAAATTTCCTGTGGATTGATTTGTAATCCTGCTATCTCCGCCATACACTCACATCCTTTGCTTGTGCCTCGCGCACCTCATAGCCGCCCTCGAAGGCAGCCCGGATCGCGATCTCTTCGGTAGCGACAGCGACAAAATCATCCGTTTCGGCAAAGAGTAGCAGTTTGAAAGCGAAGGGATCTTTGGCAAATCCAATATAATCCTCAGTCGCCGCGAGATAGCTGAAGGAGCCGTCCAAATTGGTAAGCGACGCATCTAACGCTTCTTTGAACCTCAATCCCTGAGACAATTGGTCGGCGAGGTAGACGCCGATAATTTCAGAGTCGTTTTCCGTATAGAATTTGACACCGCGCTGTTCGTAGATACGGCGTAACTTGTGGTAGTTTGTGCCGAATCCGGTCCCCGCACTCCCAGTGCCATGAGCATGGCGAGAATAGTCTTGCCCATGGGTGCATTGCTATTTTGCGTTTTGTCTAAAAAAACCAGCGATACCACACACCCTTAACTTCTCCATAATTATGACCTAAGTTGCCGCGTTAAAATGCAAAAATTTGCAGTCTATCTTATCACATTGTCAACTTCCTGTCAAACGTCGTAGAGACATCTATTTGCCTCGCAAATCTTTGACACCCACAGCCAATCCCGAAAACTCGTTCCTCTCAAGAAGGATATTGGCGGTCTTTTCACCTATCTGCACACCGATATGTTCGCCGCCTTCCCGACTTTCGGTTATCTGATTGCCCCGAATCGTAATTGATTGGGTCTCACCTTGAATGTCAATACCGATGCCACCCTTGTCCGATCCGCTGTTCGCAATCCGGTTGTTTTCTACCAAATTCCGATGGGGGCTACGCCCTTTGTTTGGTTCGTTGCGGAAGATGATACCGATTTCTCCGCTGCCTTCGATTTGATTGAGTCGGATCGTGTTGTCTGTGTCTCGATGTCCGATGGAAATGCCAAACTGATGATTGTTGAGAATCCGGTTGTTCTCTGCGACCCCGTGTTTCACACCCCAGCAGAAGAAAAGCCCCAGCTGATTGCCTTCAAGGTGATTATCCCGCATGATCGGGCGTTGCGATCCGGAGCCCGGATGCAACCCCAAATCGGTATTGTTCAGGCTCCGACAATTCGTCACGGTCACATCGTGGCAAATCTGCCATGAGATGCCATCGCCGTTATAGTTTCGCGCTTCGACATTGTCGAATTGAATTCGCTCACAGTCCTGCATGAAGATGCAGCCGGCATAGTTCCCATCAAGGTGTTGATTGCTGGATCGATTGCCATCGAGAACAAGATTCCGGATCTCAATGTTGCAGATATGTTCGCCGCTCAGGATCGGGAACAGGGTCGAGATCTGCGCTTCATGGTCTGCCCAGAAATTCTTTTCGAGCAATCTATCGAGCCAGAGACGGCCTCCCTCTTTTGCAATAATTGTGCGCTTGATGACATTTGATCCGCCGTGATGCGGGGTCTTTGCTCTTAGGCAAACCCCGTACCCCACCTCAAAACCGTCGCTCTTGATTAGTGTTACGTCCGAATCGTACCAATCCGAATCGACGGCGAGGGGCGTACTCACGGAAGGGTTTTTAATCAGCACCGTTTCGTCGCCGCTCCCTTCAATCCGGATGTTACTTCGTAGATAGATTGCGTTGTTGAGATGATACACGCCGGGCAAGAGTTTCAGCGTCCCACCGCCGAGTGCGGCGAGGTAATCAATGCCTGCCTGAATGGCGCGATCGTCGCTGCCGTCAATCTGACTGTCGTGTCTACCTACCGTCATTGATAACGAATTCCGCATGCAAAACTCCTTTCACCTCCGCCAACTCGGTGTTTGACAGTTGCTAATCTTATTTCCTTCTTCCTTCCTTTACTCTAACACGATCTGTCGGTTCTCCTGCATTTATTGTTCAGCGGACAAGCTCACCCGCATCGCTTCAAGTGCGGTATGAGTAGCTCATATTTTCTTTTTTTCCGATTCCAACACTTAGAACCTGATTGAAGAGTCATTTGATACGGTTTCGCATCAAGTGAATGGAAGCGATGTACACCATAGTCTCAGCAGTCATAGGATAGCGTTCGTAGTCCAAAGTCAATCGGCGAAACCACCCAAACCAAGAAAATGTGCGCTCAACAATCCATCGTAGCCGGACAACCTCAAACCCCTGCTGTGCTAGCGTAGGTGCAATCTCCAGTTGACACTGATGAGTAAGATATAACCAGTCTGCTAATTCCCCACGATAGGCAGCATCAGCACAGACCAACTGAATCATTATGTGCCAACTATAGACTTCGGTTAGTAGCTCAATAGCTATCTGATTGTCACTGACATTGGCATCAGTGACCTTAACCATGGAATAACTCTTGCGGTTCATATTTACTCCTTTCATTGGTTCAGTATTTACTTCCCCAATGAGTAAACGTAAACATCAACCGTGCGCGTCACTTTTTCGTTTTCAAACAGCCTCTAAGCGGTGGAATTCAATGTGTTGCGATTTCCCCGAGTGTGTCTGCGAAAAATCCCACTTTTCGCACGAGAGTATATAATGAAAAAACGCATCAGTCAAGTGTATCCACTGCTATTGGTGGGCCTTTTTTGTCGCGATAACCGGCTTCATTCATTGGGAAAAAGATGGGGCTGAGATTATATGACAAACCGTACGAGTGTAATGGATACCTCGATTTTTACCGCACCATTTTTTGTGTATTGTGTAGTGGATAAGTTTTCTCATTACGCATGCCAATTGACTGTTATCAAGACGCTCTGGAAAATCTCTACAGTTTTTTTGATTTTATCTTGACAGCGAAAACCTCGCGTGTTATACTTTGCGTCACTCTGTAAAGCAGAGTAGATAACATGCGCTCTTTGAAAGCTAAATAGTTTGTCGTGACATGTCCAGATGTTTTTACAAACATCGAAGTTTAGAGCTTGTTAAAGCTCGTTACGTTCTTGTTAATCCTATGGATTAGCAAACCGTTTTATTTGGAGAGTATGATACCGGCTCAGGACGAACGCTAGCGGCGTGGATTAGGCATGCAAGTCGTACGAGAATCGTAGCTTCGGCTACGAGGAAAGTGGCGAACGGGTGAGTAACGCGTGGGTAATTTACCTTTGAGACGGGGATAACAACCCGAAAGAGTTGCTAATACCGGATACGATTGGGAGTTCTTCGGAGTTCTCAATGAAAGGTGGATCCATTTATGGATTTGCCGCTCACAGATGAGCCCGCGTCCTATTAGCTAGTTGGTGAGGTAATGGCTCACCAAGGCAACGATGGGTAGCTGGCCTGAGAGGGTGGTCAGCCACATTGGGACTGAGATACTGCCCAAACTCCTACGGGAGGCTGCAGTCGAGAATATTTCGCAATGGGGGAAACCCTGACGATGCGACGCCGCGTGCGGGATGAAGGCCTTCGGGTTGTAAACCGCTGTGTTATGGGAAGAATCACTAGTTGGTGACAAGCCAGTTAGTTTGACGGTACCATAGTAGAAAGCCCCGGCTAACTCACGTGCCAGCAGCCGCGGTAATACGTGGGGGGCAAGCGTTGTCCGGAATTACTGGGCGTAAAGCGCGCGTAGGCGGCCATATCAGTCAAGCGTGAAATTGCTTGGCTCAACCA
The DNA here is from genome assembly GCA_965198175.1 of Candidatus Poribacteria bacterium. GTDB lineage: Bacteria > Poribacteria > WGA-4E > WGA-4E > PCPOR2b > JAPPKS01. Next base: position 1,583,326 of record OZ240245.1, on the reverse strand, counting down.
AGCGACTGTGTTTGATACTATATGGCTTGAGTACGGAAGAGGAAAGTGGAATACACGGTGTAGCGGTGAAATGCGTAGATATCGTGTAGAACACCAGTGGCGAAGGCGGCTTTCTAGTCCGATACTGACGCTGAGGTGCGAAAGTCTGGGGAGCAAACGGGATTAGATACCCCGGTAGTCCAGACCGTAAACGATGGGTACTAAGTGTAGGGGATTTTTATATTCTCTGTGCTGTAGCTAACGCATTAAGTACCTCGCCTGGGGAGTACGGCCGCAAGGTTAAAACTCAAGGTAATTGACGGGGGGCCGCACAAGCGGTGGAGCATGTCGCTTAATTCGAAGCAACGCGAAGAACCTTATCCAGGGCTTGACATCACTCTGACCGCCATAGAAATATGGTTTTCCTTCGGGACAGAGCGACAGGTGCTGCATGGCTGTCGTCAGCTCGTGTCGTGAGATGTTGGGTTAAGTCCCGCAACGAGCGCAACCCCTATCGTTAGTTGCCATCAGGTAATGCTGGGGACTCTAACGAGACCGCTGGTGACGAGCCAGAGGAAGGTGGGGATGACGTCAAGTCCGCATGGCCCTTATGCCCTGGGCTGCACACGTGCTACAATGGTCGGTACAGAGGGTTGCCAAACCGCGAGGTGGAGCGAATCCCAAAAAGCCGGCCTCAGTTAGGATTGCAGTCTGCAACTCGACTGCATGAATCTGGAATCGCTAGTAATCGCGAATCAGCAGGTCGCGGTGAATACGTTCCCGGCCCTTGTACACACCGCCCGTCACGCCATGGGAGTCGGTAACATTCGAAGCCGGTAAGCTAACCCGCAAGGGGGGCAGCCGTCGAAAATGGGACTGGCGACTGGGGCGAAGTCGTAACAAGGTAGCCGTAGGGGAACCTGCGGCTGGATCACCTCCTTTCTAAGGAGCTTATTTAGGCTATCACTTGTTAGCAAACATGTGGTATGTTTAGCTCGTTTGATTGGGAAGTCTGATAATCTATTTAGCTTTCTTAAAGCGCTTGTTGTTTTTGTAGGGGCTTATAGCTCAGGCGGTTAGAGCGCGCGCCTGATAAGCGCGAGGTCTCTGGTTCGAGTCCAGATAAGCCCACCATTCAAGTGTGGGGGTGTAGCTCAGTTTGGGAGAGCGCCTGCTTTGCACGCAGAAGGTCAGCGGTTCGACTCCGCTCATCTCCATTGGTCTGCAACTTTTGCAGACAGTGATCTTTGACAATTGTATAGATTTGATAGATTTACTTTATAACTGTTTATCAAGCTACTAAGGGCATACGGTGGATGCCTTGGTGCCAGGTGGCGATGAAGGGCGTGACAAGCTGCGATAAGCTTCGGGTAGTGGCTTATACGTATTGATCCGGAGATTCCCGAATCGGGCAACCGGACAGGTAATTGAATACCTGTCGTTTCGACATTTATGTCGGAAAGCGAACCAGGAGAAGTGAAACATCTCAGTACCCTGAGGAAAAGAAAGAAAATTCGATTCCCTGAGTAGCGGCGAGCGAAAGGGGAATAGCCTAAACCAAATATATGTTAAAGTCCATATGCGTTGTATATTTGGGGTTGTGGGATAATATCGGGCTTAAATATGGTTAAGCCGGGAAGTTACAAACCAAATTTCTAGCTGAAAGTCTTTGGAATAGAGCTGCCATAGAGGGTAACAGCCCCGTAAGCGAAAGTCATTTGGCTTCCTGGATAATATTCCCAAATACTACGGGATAGCCAAACCTGTACGAATCTGGGAGGACCACCTCCTAAGGCTAAATACTCCCTGGCAACCGATAGTGAACAAAGTACTGTGAAGGAAAGGTGAAAAGTTCCCCGAGAGGGAAGTGAAATAGACCCTGAAACCGTATTGCCTACAAGCTGTGGAAGTGCTAAGTCAGGTTTTACCTGACATGCATGACTGCGTGCCTTTTGCATAATGAGCCGGTGACTTACGCTGTGCAGCAAGATTAAGTATATTTTATGCGTAGTCGTAGCGAAAGCGAGTCTGAATAGGGCGATAAGTTGCACGGAGTAGACCCGAAACTGGGTGATCTATCCATGGGCAAGGTGAAGCACATGTAAAAGTGTGTGGAGGCCTGAACCCACCAAGGCTGAAAACTTGGGGGATGACCTGTGGATCGGAGTGAAAGGCTAATCAAACCCAGTGATAGCTGGTTCTCCCCGAAATAGCTTTAGGGCTAGCCTTATGCGTTTGGCAGTGGAGGTAGAGCTCTAATTGGACTAGCGGCCCCACCAGGTTAGCAACTCCAGTTAAACTACAAATGCCATTGTCTTAAGCATGGGAGTCAGTCAGTAGGGGATAAGCTCTATTGACGAAAGGGAAGAAAGCCCAGATCGCCAGCTAAGGTCCCCAAATACAAGCTAAGTGGTAAAGGATGTTTTGTTACTCAGACAGCCAGGATGTTGGCTTAGAAGCAGCCATTCATTGAAAGAGTGCGTAACAGCTCACTGGTCAAGTGACTTTGCACCGAAAATTCTCGGGGCTCAAGCTTGTTACCGAAGCTGCGGATTGCTATTGACTGAATTCAGTTAATGGCAGTGGTAGGGGAGCGTTCTATAGTAGGGTGAAGGAGAATCGGAAGATTGTCTGGACAAATTAGAAGTGATTATGCCGGCATGAGTAGCGATAAAACAAGTTAGAAACTTGTTCGCCGAAAACCTAAGGGTTCCTGGGCAAGGTAAATCCTCCCAGGGTTAGTCGGATCCTAAGTTGAGGCCGAAAGGCGTAGGCGATGGGAAGCAGGTATAATATTCCTGCACCACCTTTCAGGTGTTTGAGCGATGGGGGAACGTAGGTATAAGGTCCCACCGGCGGATGGATGTGCCGGGCTAAGCCCGATGGAGGGCGTTCAAGGAAAATCCGGAGCGTCTTAACTCCAAGAGGTGATGGGAAGGCCACTAAGGCCGCAAACCGGGCTGGTTATCTACCTAGAAAAGCCTCTAAGCGAATCTGAAGGGTGCCCGTACCGCAAACCAACACAGGTAGGTGAGGAGAGAATCCTCAGGCGCTCGAGAGAACTCCCGCTAAGGAACTCGGCAAAATTACCCCGTAACTTCGGGATAAGGGGTGCTTTGAGTAGGTGAAGCGTCTTGCATGCGAATCCGAAAGAAGCCGCAGTGAAATGGCCCGTGCGACTGTTTACTAAAAACACAGGTCTCTGCAAAATCGCAAGATGATGTATAGGGACTGACGCCTGCCCGGTGCCATAGAGTTAAAGGGATGGGTCAAGGGTTTATCCTGGAAGCCCTGAACTGAAGCTTCGGTAAACGGCGGCGATAACTATAATCGTCCTAAGGTAGCGAAATTCCTCGTCGGGTAAAATCCGACCTGCACGAATGGCGCAACGACATGGGCACTGTCTCGGCGGGAGACTCGGTGAAATTGTAATACCGGTGAAGATGCCGGTTACCCGTAACAGGACGGAAAGACCCCGTGAACCTTTACTACAGCCTGATATTGGGTTTTGATGTGGCATATGTAGGATAGGTGGGAGACTGCGAAGCTGGGGCGCTAGCCTCAGTGGAGTCGTCCTTGAAATACCACTTTTGTCATATTAGGATTCTAACTTTAATTCGTTCATCCGGATTGAGGACAGTGTCAGGTGGGTAGTTTGACTGGGGCGGTCGCCTCCCAAAGCGTAACGGAGGCGCCCTAAGGTTCCCTCAGCGCGATTGGAAACCGCGCGTAGAGTGTAAAGGCATAAGGGAGCTTGACTGCGAGACAGACATGTCGAGCAGGTGCGAAAGCAGGGCTTAGTGATCTTACGGTTCTGTGTGGAAAGGCCGTAACTCAACGGATAAAAGGTACTCCGGGGATAACAGGCTGGTAGCGCCCAAGCGCCCACAGCGACGGCGCTGTTCGGCACCTCGATGTCGGCTCGTCACATCCTGGGGCTGTAGCAGGTCCCAAGGGTTGGGCTGTTCTCCCATTAAAGTGGCACGCGAGCTGGGTTTAGAACGTCGCAAGACAGTTCGGTCCCTATCCGTTACGGGCGTAGGATATTTGAGAGGATCTGCCACTAGTATGAGAAGACCGTGGTGGACGAACCGCTAGTGTACCAGTTGTCACGCCAGTGGCACCGCTGGGTAGCTATGTTCGGAAAGGATAAACGCTGAAAGCATATAAGCGTGAAGCCTCCCTCAAGATAAGATATCCCACAGAGTTAATCTGGTAAGGCTCCTTTGAGATTAAGAGGTTGATAGGCCAGATGTATAAGCGGTGTGAGCTGTTTAGCTAACTGGTACTAATAAGCCGAGGGCTTGATACTTTCTTATTGGAGTAAATCGTCAAATCTATAGAGTTGTCAAATAGTCACTAAAAGCAATAATTTTGGATCATAGATTTTCCTTTTGAAGAAACATGTTGATGTCTTCCGGTGGCAATAGCGGAGGGGAAACACCCGTTCTCATTCCGAACACGGCAGTTAAGCCCTCCAGCGCTGATGATACTTCAAGGGCAACCTTGTGGGAAAGTAGGTCGTTGCCGGGAGATTCTATTTAGCCTGTATTGTGCGGATTCTCGTATAATACAGGCTTTTTTTTGTTCGCACGCCTTATATTCATGACCATACCCTATATTTGGTGTATTGATATCGACAGCACTGTGATGCGATAGGTATGGATATGTTCAGGGTTCTTTTCCAACTGCGCAAAATGCGCCAGATTGTCCCTTACGGCTTCACAATGTGGATTGTTAACTTCCAGAAACCCGTTCGATTGCTCTAGATGATTAGCGGATTTGGGGGTTATATCGCGCTCTCACTGAAGTCCTTCCCATTAACAATTCGATGGGCGGCGGGGCCACACGTCGCACAATCTCTGCACCTGTCAGTTCAGATAGTAAGGTATGGACTTTTTTCCCAAGGATAGGGTGAACCACATCCGGCGCGATTTCGACGAAAGGAACGAGCACAAATCGGCGGCGGTGAATTTCGGGATGCGGCACTGTCAAGTCGGGCGTGTCAACACATTGGCTGCCAAGGATTAAGAGATCTAGATCGATTTCCCTGGGGCCCCAGCGGGACCGATGCTCTCGTCCAATTCGCTTTTCAATTGTCTTTAGGAAATCTAATAACGGGTGGGGTAATAGGTGGGTTTCAATGGCGAGGACGCCGTTAAGGAACCAATCCTGATTCTTATCTCCAACAGGCTCAGTCTCATAGAGAGAGGATAATTGCATCAGCGTTACACTATCGGCTTCTAGCAACAGGTGTAACGCCTGATTGATGTGAGCAAAGCGATCTCCGATGTTAGATCCAAAACTGATATAGACGTCTGCCATAATTCAATTGAGTATGGGGTGGCACCCCTATCAAGAAGTATAAAATTCCAAGCGACGCTTGTATTCCCGAGTTAACTCTCAGGGATTCTATGCCTAGTGACTGAGACTCGGAAGTTCACATGATCGGATTCCATTAAACCCCGTCGAGCGGACCGCGTACAGCTATTCCTGAACTGGGATCTCACCGTCTCCCGGAAGGAAGTCTCAGAGTTCCACTTCATTCTATGCCGCGTCTTCCTTGTGCGCAATGTCATCGCAGAAATGGGCAATGTAAATCATTGAACTGTCCAACTTTTCCACGTCATCAGGCGTCGATTCTCCGCCCGCGTACAACTGCCGATAATCAATTACCATCATCATGTTGTCCCGGCTGGCTTCTTCAATTACTTGTAGACTTTAGGAGAGGGAATGGATAGGTGCCCAAGCCATAGGTTTCATTTGAAACTTCAATCCATGCCGCTTACCGATATCCGGGATGTTCTTAGCGGTGAGCTTCAACTCCCCTGTCTCAAGGCTTCCTAAAAATGGGAGAACGCCAATTGAACCGCCGGACATTGAATGCTTTCGGCGATAGCGCTGAGTTGCTCCGCTTCGGCAATAAGCTCATCACGGGCTGTGGACTCCATACGGTCAACGTCACCCAGGGCAGATGGAATTAGCTTCGAATGTCGAATGTAACTCCCCATTCAAATGTAATATGCGGCGTAGCGATTTAAATTATCGCCGTGATGCTTAAGGATAATCTTACGTGAGGGAAGACTCGAAAACAAAATCCCCGCTGAAGTAAAAGGTGTCCGCGATGAGGTTGACCCGTGACAAGAAACACACCCTTAAAGGGTGTTGAGACAATAGCATAAACACAAGGCGGCGTCGGCAGCGAGGACCTCCTCTCAAGGGAGGATTTACATGTTATTCTTAGGCACCGAAAACCCAACAGCAGTTGCGCCATAGGAATTTCGAAGCCCAGAGCCTGCTCATTCGCGTGAATTTCCCCTTCTTTGTCTGGACTGCGTCATTACCAGCCGTCCTCTGCTCCTGTCCTCAATTTCTTTGCCACCCAATCGCGCCGGCAGCAATCGGAATATCAAGATGACCGTGTTCATTAGGGCAGGCTTCAATTGTCAACTTCAATTTGTCTTGACAGTTCCCCATATCGTGGCAAGCGACCCTTCGGGCGAAACAGCCTGAAGCGGTTCATATTCAAACAGTTCCTCCACTTCGTCCTCATTGAGCAGACGGTTGTAGATGCGTAGGTCATCCATCCTCCCTACGTACGCCTCGTGAGGCGAAAAGAACCCGAGAGCGGTCCACTGCTGGTTCTCATCAATCTCTCCGCGGATACCGGGGTGGGCTGCAATCTCAAGTCCGTCACGGTAGAGCGTGGAGCCCTCTTTCGGAGACCAGGTTGCGCTGACCAGAACCCACTCCTCTAAGGGCATCGCCGGCGCCCCATTGATTCCGGGCCAGGCGTTGTTCTTTTGGACGTGGAACCGCCCCCCGCCACGGAGGAAATCGACATTATATTGCATGTGCCGGTACACTGCTCTGTTTTCAGCGTTGCCGGCGACGTTCCATTCAATCGGGTAGACCCAGAAGGACACCGTAAAGCCGTCGCCCTTGTTTTCGACGAGCAAGCTGGGCGAATCGGGAATTTCCGCCCCGTCGTGATGCGTGGCAAATTCGAGCGCTTTCCCGAATTTACCCTCCTTTGTTCGCACTGCGCCCTTGAAGACGCCGTGGTTTTCTTCTCCGCTCCTATCTGTAATCTGGTCCTCGCCACTGCCCTCGAATGGGTAGTAGAGGACAAGCCCCATTTCAAAATCGGCTGCTGCCAGCGCAGTCCCGCCGGGCCCATATGCCAGCGCAACCAGCACGTAGAGAGCGAATGTAGATTGCCGGTAATTCATGCCTTTTCCTTGCATGTTTTTCCCTCCAGGAAAGCGGATAAACCTTCCGAAGGTTTGGACCATTCGGAACAATTTTCCGGTTTGACTCTTGTGGACGTCGTTGCATAGGATCGATAGTAAAGTAAGGCGAGTCCGCCACGCGAGAATCTCACTACCAGCCCGCTTGAAGCGAGTAAGTTGCTTTGAATCCCGATCTATCGGGGTTGCTCACTTACCATGTCATGCCGAGTGTAGCGAAGCATCTCAAGGGCGAGATTCTTCGCATGCGGCTCAGAATGACAATGTGTCAGGATTTATTTTACACACAACTAATCCTCCAGTCCAAGAAGGCGTGCCGCAGTAGCATACAGCACTTTGTGCTTTACCTGGTCGTCTCGGAAGGGAAGTCGGTGGAAGTCCTCCACACTTTCTGGCAGCGGTCGTGTCGGATACGCTGTTCCAAATACGATGCGATCTTCTAGCAACAGGTTCGCCGCGCGGACATACTCCAGCCCGCCGGGAATCTCAGGATAAATCATATACATATCCGGGGACACATATACGTTGGGGCAAGAGTACGCAACCGCAATTGCCTGATGGACCCAAGGCCATCCCCCGTGACACATGATCAATGTGAGTCCGGGGAAGTCCCTGGCGACACGTTGAATGGCGATGGGGTCAACATAGGTAAAGTCGGGGCCCATGAGACCCCCGCCCGAAATGGCCACAATGACCTCCAGGCGTTCTGCCTCTGCATAGAGAGGATAATACACACGGTCATCTGCTCCGCGAGCTGGCGCTGCTCCCATGGGTTCCAAGTGAACCCCCGGCATCTGAGGATGCTTGGCGACCCGGTGTAGCTCATCAAGGGACTCTCGTGGACGCACACTATCCACCGCGGGGAATCCCACGAAACGGTTCTGGTATGCCTCCACCAGTTCATAAATATCCTCGTTTTCAATCGTGCCGTACTGCTCATCCGCCAGGCGACCCATGACGACACCCCATCGAATTTCTGCTTCATCCATCTCCTGCAAGAGTAGGTCCATCGAGCGTTCTGTGGCCGAGCGTGGCCGCTCTGCCCCTTTAATCTCTGGCGCATAACCGCCGGGTGGGAAATTATAAACGGCCAGAGTCGGAATGCTCTTCCAAGGCGGCCGTAGCCGCATATCAATAATCATCTGACAGTTCCTCCTTTAGTATGCTCAGAATACGGTGGCCTTATCCATCTCCCTTCTATGTCTGCCCCCTAAGAGGAAAGATTAAGAGGGGAGACGGGGCTATCATCTTGTTGACTATTAGAGTTTTTGTGTTTGCTCAAGCGAATCAATAAAGGATAGTCCCGGATGAGCAACCGGTTTATTTCCAGCGTTTCCCCTGCATGAGTGAAGTCGAGCGGCTGCTCCTGTCCGTTGAGCAACTCGTAGCCGACGACCTCAGCAGCAGTTGCGGCAACGGAGAGCGTTGCTTCAACAGCCGGGTAGTCGTCGGCGCCGACATCTAGTATCCACATGGCAAGAAGAAGATCTCCATCGGGACACTGGAAGGCGTGCTTCTCCACATCTACTTCCCGGTCAGCAACGAGCGCGAAGTCAAGGTCCATTGGCTTCACACTGTCCATCAACGCACACAGTGTTCGGCAGACGTAGTAGGAAAAGGCCGGCTGCAGCGACCCTTCAGGCGCACCTTCCGACAAAGAAGTGTCACCCGCTGAAGACGCTCCACTCTGTAGGAAGTAAGAATCTGTGCGATTCCAGAAAGTAGGCACTTTCAGAGTCGCGTGTAGAACCATCGTTCGAGCCAGATACTTCGCCGAGACAAGCGTGGAAGGTCTTTCTTCACCCCAATAAAAGGCGTAGGCGCCGGCTTCATTGTTGTGAAACTCGTGAACGCCGTAGGCGTTAGCGGCTCTCTGGACATACCGGACAGCATCAGCGTAGGTTTTCACTTCGGGACCCACCCACGGGTAGTTTGGGCGGTCCAATACCTCTGGCGGCATAGTCCACTGATATTGATGCCATGAGATAACGTCCACCAAGCCGGCCAAACCGGCATTGAGACTTGCCTCGATAAAGTCCCATGCGAGGGGATCTGGGCCCACAAGGACCACCTTCGCCTCGGGATAGACCGCTTTAATGGCCTTCGCAGCAGGCACCGCGTACCTAGCATACTCAGCTGCGGCTAGCTCATACGGACCGGAGTCAGGAGAATACGTGTGCTGCTCATAGTACTCGTTGAAAATCTCGTAGTATTGCACCCGATTCTTAAAATGCTCGACCATGAATCGGACGTAGTTGCAGAATCCCTCAATGCGCTCAACTTCCACCGGGTAGTCCGGATGATTGGGCAAGCCGTATAAACCGCCCAGACACATCACGATATTGACACCGCATTCTACTGCTTCGGTGATGGCGGCATCTGTAAACGGGTCAATTTCATAGCGGCCTTTCTCTCGCTCAACGAATTGCCAGTTGAGCGGCTCCAGCCAGAAATTCACTTTCACCCACTTCACCCCCATATCGTAGTTCAGCGACCACGTGTCCGCATGCGTCCTCGCGTCAACCCAGAACGTCTGAATCGGGCGGGAAACAGACGCAGTGGCTCCCCTTGATAACAGAGCGATATTTTGACCGGATTCGTCGATTACCTCGACTTCGGCGTTTAGGAAGTCTTGAGGTGAGAGTATCCACACCTCGCGGGCTTCTGTTGGCTCAAAGGCGCATTCTCGCACTTCGACCTCTTCGCCGTGTCCACCTTCACTCCAGGTAAGGTCAATGCGAATCGGAGTATCGGGCTTGATTGTGTCGTAGTTGAATCGTGGTCTGGCAGGCCAGTCATACATTCCGGGTTTGTATTCCGTGGAATCTTCGGCCTGGTACACCGTCTTCCACTGGCGTGTATGAGAGAATATGTGCCACTGACAAACGCGAATTTCGAAGTGAACCGGAAAGGCGAGAGCGCCCTTCGCGGACACAAGCTTTACCGACTGAATGCGGGAGGTTATCGGAAGTTGAATACGCAGCCACGCTTGCGATTGCGTATCTGGACCATGTTGATACGTGCCGGCAAACCCAACCGTGTTCCAGTCGCCATCAATGAAATATGTGTTATGGTAGAGCTGAACGCCACGGATAGCTGCGCTGGGCATACGCCTCGGTGTCATCCCAATGACGTGATCTACGATTTCCCACGATTTTTTTGGGTGTATCTTTTTCACGGGATGAGCGTTGCCGACCTGGATGAACAGGTCCGGAAAGTACGTTGGACTGACCGATAAAACGTCAATGTGACCGAAAGCACGGACTTCGTAACCATCCACAACGGTGCTGATGGGTTTTAACTCTTTCGGGTTGATAAACATGATTCTTCCTCCGGACGTGGTTGATTCACAAATTTCCCCGATTATGTTTAGGAATGGTGCAACAGAAGCCGAGGTTTTTGGCAGAAACGTCGGTTTCGTTTCACGTATTGCACTTTCCTTTCCATGCGAGTCTGTCAGTTGTCAGCCGGTTGGATTATGGAGTATCTCAACGGAAAAAGCGGTAGACGACCTCTCCTTGCGCGATGCCGACAATCGTCCACAAACCGCCCACCATGTGCTGCCCCAATATGAGGCCGGCGAAGAACGGCACGAAACGGCGATACAGTCGCGGCCCACCCACCGTCAGTATGGTCATCTTTAAAGCCCATGCGAGGAGAATGGAAAACCACGCTCGCTTCTCCATGACTGATCCGCCTGCGATAGCATAACCCACTGGGTGAAAGGGAAATCCAACATATCGATGATGGAAAACCACTAGGACTCCTGTGATGACCGCACCAATCCCCATCTCCCGCAGGAGCTCATAGTTCCGATGCCCCGGAGCTAAGACCCACGGCTGGAGTCGCCGAAAAGGTTCCATCCCGATCTGATGCTGGACGTTCGTCGCTCCATACCGATACATCGCTTCAAGGAAAATCCAAAAGCCGCTGATCGTCCCGACGACCGAGGCGATGACCATCGCCATCAGGAATACCCGACCCGACCCGCCTGCAACCTGGGCTGTCTTGAAGCCCTCAAGCTGATGTCCGATGGGAACGCTGCGATAGGCACGACTCATCCAGTACAACCCACTAAACAGTGCAACATTCTTCGGTCCTATACGCCGGGGACCAAAGATATTGAGCAGAACCTGTTCGGGGCCCATGAACTCTGCGTCGTGGGATGGCGGACCCGCCTCCGCTCGAATGCGGCTGATCGCGATCATGTATGCCAGATAAATCAGAATGAACAATGCGCCAACCCATACTGACAACCCTGCCATCATAAGCATTGCCACGAGTAGCACCACACCGCCTGCCAGACCGATAACGGCGCTACGGTACCGCATCGGCTCTCCCTCATCTCCAGTGTCCTGCGTGCCACGAACAGCTGCCCGAATCACGCCCCTCAAGTGCCGACGACCCGTCCACGCAATAATTGCCGTCAAAATCATCCACGAACCGGCAGTCTGGTAACTCCGAAACGGGCCAGGCGTTTCCCAGATGCCGATTGCCGCGCGGAACACCAACCCTGCCTTCCACATCAGGTAGAAAAACCAAGCCGACAGCGACAGATTCACGGGGAGGAAGTACCCTAAACCCACGACGAAAGGATAAATCCATGCCACTAGTGGCCTGGCAGCTGTCCACGGCTTCTCCGTTATGTAGGCGCCGATGTCCATGCTAGGCGTAAACACCGGGATGACCGGGATGTACGCGTGCAAGCCGTTCATCAGATCGAGTGTCCCTGCCATGGTGAAGCCCAGCCACAGCATTCGATTCCTCAAAATAGAGTTACCCGTTGCGAGCGCGATCGGCAACTGGATGATGGGGTAAGCCAACTTCTCGTGCTCGGTCCACTGCCGCCGAACAATGGCGGTCAGGCAGAGGGTAACGAAGAGCAGGACTACAATAAAGGCGCTCCAGTAAAGCACGGGCCGGTACCATGCACGTATGTGCGCCTCATAGTAAAGGGCGGACTCTCCGAGAAAATAGTCCTGGGCAGCCTCATCGTCAATTCGAAGCCAAGAGGGCAGGTGGCGGAGAAATAGGTTTGCCCAGTCATTTTCTGGTGTTGCGTACCAGCCGGTGCCGGCGAGCGACTGGACGAGCACGAGCATTAGATCGTGCCCGAAGATTCCCGTGGCGACGGTAAGCATGACGAAGACAATCAAGAGTTCGCTCGGGCCAAACGCGGTACGCGGGGCAACGCGCCGAAGTGCAGTGTTCGCCGCAACAAGCACAAACAACGTGAAGGTCACGTTGTAAAAGATGGTCAAGAGCGTCGAAAATGTGCCCGGGTAAATGGTTTCGGCGCGCATCAACCAATACTGGTTCACCGGAATAAGCAGGGCACCAACAGCAACCGCACAGATGGTTTTAATGTGGATGGTTCGTTTCTGCATACAGGAGGCAGGCGTTGATGGGAATAAGCAGAATGCCGAGCAAAAGGATTGGTGAGGTGCAATGCCGGGGCTTCAAATGCCACCGTTTTTCAGCGGGCGCTTTGGAACCGTAGTCAATGCGTCTGAGGACTGAACGAGCGAATGATATTTTCAGATGTCATCCTGAACTGAGGTATAATCGGGATTCCAAACTGCGCAACGATCTCGGGGCAATGCAATTCTCCGCTGTTGTTCAGAATGACAAACCGGCCATTTATGACTGTTTAAGGTGAAGTCATGCGGGAAATGGAGCCCGCGACGCATCCAGCTTCAAGCGGATATAGGAGGTGCATCACAGGCTCCATGGATCGCATTCAACACGCGTGGAGCGGGTGGTGGTTAATCTGAAGCCTTCAAGTCCGCCCACGTAATAGCCAATTTCCCTTTCGGAGAGACGGCAGTACCTCCCCCCTGAAAGAATTGCATAATCTCCTCAGCAGATAAGGCTCGATTCCAAATGTGGAATTCGTCCAACACACCCTCAAAGTTCTGTTGCTTGGGATTGCCCGCCGCTAAAATCCCCATGTCTCCAAAGTACATCGGCTCCGTAGTGAGGATAATCGGTCCCATATCTGGCTCTGTGTGAATTGCTACGCCATCAAGGTACGCGGTGCTTGCCGAGGCCGTGTGCACCCATGCGCAGTGATGCCATTCTCCCCAGTTGGCCGCAAAGGGCGAAAAAGTAAACCCAGGTCCGCCGCCCCAGTGGAACCGCCAGCCTGGATCCTCCTCAAGGATATACCACTGAATTCGGTTGGCTTTATCGGATTTATCCATCATTGCACCTCGGCTCAGCGGTTTCGCCCAGTTCGATACCGTGAACGAACCGTCGGCGCCGAAGAAGTCGTTGGAATGAGCGACAGTCACTTTCGTATCGTCCGCAGGACTAAATTCCAGTGCGTACCCACCACCTTTTGCATCAGTTGTCCAGGTAGCACGTTCAACCACACCATCATGCCCGCCAATCTCATCGCGAGCCGCGTCTCCTTGTCCTTCGTCAAAAGACCATTTGCCCATCAACCCGTCTGTAAGGTCGGGAGCAGAGAAAGCGTTGGAATGCATAAAGGCAAACGCAATAAGTACCATCAACGTAGCGCAGCGTTTCTGTTGTTGCATGATTTTTTCCTTTCTCAAAACGAAACCAAACGGTATCGTAGTTATGTGCGAAACAACCGTTTCCTTCACACTTATTTAAGGTTATCCAGTGATAGCATTGAAGTAGTACAACTGAAGTTATGATTGGGCAACCCCAACCATAACCAAACAAACCAGCGATTGTTTACACCGCGATGCTAGCTATTGCGGTGAATAATTACCCCCTTACTGTCCAACTCTCAGACTTTGAGGGTCAAAAGGGGGAGGAAGAAATGGCTAGACTTAACCATTTCAGCCAAATTTGGCTCAGATCCGAATGTCTTAAACCTCCTCTAGACTCTCCGCGAGCCCTCCAATCCGAGGGAATGCGTAACAAGACGGCGCCTTTGCAAATCTGCTCATTCTAATTCCTCGCCTTCACCGCCGCCCACGTCATTGCCAATTTACCGTGGGCGGAGACGGCAAGAATTTGATTGAGCCCCCTGTCGAACACCTCCTTGACTTCTTTTGCTGATAAGGGGCGATTCCAAAAGCCAATCTCGTCAATGATACCCTCGAAATTCTGTTGCTTGGGATTGTTGCCCGGCAGGACTCCCATGTCTCCGAAGTACATCGGCTCGCCGGTGGGGAGAACCTTCCCTAATCCCTTCTGGTTGTGAACTTCCTCACCGTTGACATACGCAACGCTTTCGTCCACGGGATTGTGCGACCATGCGACGTGGGACCACTCTCCGAACTTGACTACGGGGCCATCGGTAAAGGTGAAGTTGGGCCCAGCTCCCCAATGGAGACGTCCATCTTCCATGAGAAACCACTGCATTCTATCTGCCCGACCGGACTTATCCATCATCGCACCTCGGCTCAGCGGCCTTATCCAGTTCGCAACCGTTAATCCGTCCGGGAGTTCATCGAGGTCCTTGGCGTCTTCAACGCGTACCTTTGTATCGTCTTGCGGCACGAATTTCAGCGCTTTCCCCTCAATCGCCTGATCTGTCCAAGTAGCACGTTCGATTGCTCCATCATGTCCACCAATCTCATCAACGGTCACCTCGCCTTCGCCTTCGTCAAACGGCCAGTACCCGATCAGCCCGTCTAAGATGTCGGCGAAAACGAGGGGTTGAATAGCGAGCGCTAGTAGGACAATCAACGCAGCACAGAGTCCCCGTCGTTTCATGACTTTCTCCTTTCTCAGAATGAAGGATTGTTACTCTGGACGAAGTGAAGCATCCACTTTTGGGACCTTTGCTCCACTCAGGGATTGTTAATTTCCGCCTTTACCGCCGCCCACGTCGTTGTCATTTTACCGTGGGGGGAGACGGCAAGAATGTTCCCAAGCCCCCTCTCGAAGACCTCCTTGACTTCCTTGTCAGATAAGGGGCGATTCCAAAGCCCGAAGTCGTCCATGATCCCCTCGAAGTTCTGTTGCCTGGGATTTCCGTCCGCTATAATCCCACTTCTTCCGAAGATCATCGGCTCCCCAGTGGGGATAGGTGCCCCCATATTCAGCTCTTCGTGAAACTTTTCACCGTTGACATATACGACGCTTAAATCGGCCGAATGTGACCATGCGACGTGGGACCACTTTCGGAACGACACGGGTTTGGCGCTAAAGGCAAAATTGGGCCCGCTACCCCAATGGAGGCGTCCATCGTCAAAGAAGAACCATTGTATTCGTAAGTGGTTACCGCCGGACTTATCCATCATCGCGCCCCGGCTCACCGGCCAGATCCAGTTCGTCACCGTATGGCCATCCGGAAGATTATCGAGTTCCTCGGCATCAGGAATCACAACCTTCGCATCGTCTTCAGGCGAGAATTGAAGCGCCCACTTCCCCGACTTCGCTCTGCCCGTCCAGGCGGCGCGTTTGATTGATCCATCATGTCCTCCAACCAGATCGTGAGCCGCATCACCCTCTCCTTTGTCAAATGGCCAGTAACCAATCAGTCCATCTAAGATGTCGGCGGCGAAAACACTGGCGTGGATAGTGAGCGCAAGAAGTGTTATCAGTACAGCACAGCGTTTCTGTCGTTTCATGACTTGTCTCCCGTCTTAGAATGACGGATAGTAATTCTGGACGCTTCGCTGCGCTCAAGAGCAGCCTTCGTGAAACATCTATTTTTGCAGCCTCCGCTTTGCACGGGGCGCCATTTTGTTGGTTGTTTTTAGAGCTCCGTCTTGACAATGCCCCATAGCGTAGCAAGCGAGTCTTCGGGTGAGACGGACACACCCGGCTCAAATAATTCAAATACTTCGTCCGCATCGATCGCGCGACTGTAGATACGCAGCTCATCCATTCTACCTACGTACCCCTCGTGGGGAGCAAAGTACCCGAGAGCGGTCCACTCGCTGTTCTCGTCAATCTCACCACGCATGTCTGAGTTGCTTGCAATTTCGATCCCGTCACGGTAAAGCGTAGAACCGTCGTCCGGCGACCATGTCGCGGTGACCAGAACCCATGTCTCTAAGGGCATCTCTGGTGCATCATTGATTCCAGGCCAGGTCCCGTCCTTTTGGATGTGGAATCGCCCGCCTCCGCGGAACAAGTCCACATTGTACTGCATGTGCCGATACACCGCACGATTTTCACCGTTGCCGGCAGTGTTCCATTCGATCGGATAGCCCCAAAAGGACACCGTGAAACCTTCGCCGTGGTTTGTCACCAGCAAGCTGGGCGACTCGGGGATAAGTGCCCCGTCGACATGCGTCGGGAATTCGAGCGCCTTCCCGGACTGGCCTTCGGTTGTTCGCACGGCACCCCTGAACTCGCCGTGATTGTTTTCTCCGCTCACGTCCGTAATCTGATTAGCACCACTGCCCTCGAATGGGTAGTAGAGGACAAGCCCCCTTTCCAGATCTACTGCTCCAAGCGCAAACCCGACCGTCCCAAGCGCCAGGGCGACCACCATACAAACGATGAATTGAAATCGGAGGTGACTCATTGTTGATCCCTCCAAAAAATGTGACGTCGCAATCATTCAGAGTACGACGTAAAGGTTATGATTGAGGAATTGGCTGCAATGGCGAACTCATCACGACAAAGCGTCAAACTCTCGTCCGGTGCCAGAGTCCGTGTCGCTAAGCGCGAGCGTCCAATTTAGCGCATGCGCTTGATATTGCCCCAGGATGTCGTCAGGGTGCCGATGGGCGAGACGGCAATCGGCTCTTCAAACAACTCCAACACCTCACTGTCAGTCATTGCGCGATGATACCACCGATGCTGGTCCATGATGCCCACGAACGCCGCATGTCCAAGATTTCCGAGCCTCCAATAGTCGTTTGTTTCATCGAGCGAAGAAACTTCCAGGTTCTCAGCAACACGCACTCCGTTGTGGTACATTGCGGCGCCCGCTGTTGTCGAAAAAGTCAAAGCCATATGAAGCCACTCGTTTAATTCCACAAGCGGTTGCTCCCTGGCATCGGTGCCCCACCAGCGCTTCCCGGAACGAACTTCCAGTCGTCCTCGTCCAAACTGGAGGTCGAGGTTGAATTGATCGTGCTTGTAGGTCACTCGATTTTCGCCTTCTGGATCCAGCGCGAGTGGTTTCGCCCAGACACTGATGGTGAAGACATCTTTGGCAACCAATCCCTCATCCACCGCGGCGTCAGCGAACTGATCCGGGGCAGTGAATTCGATTCCTTTCCCGAGTAGTCCGACGTCCGTTCGCGAGGCGGTGCCAAGCTTACCGTCGAATCCATTGCCACTTGAATCAATTAGGACATCGCCATCGCCTTCAAATTCGTAAAGGAGGACGAGCCCGTCGTCTATGCTGGCGACAGCGACCGAAGCGAGGGTGAAGAGTACCAAAGCGAAGCCGTACCAAGAGTTTCCATTTCTTATCATTGTAACCTCCTCATACTCTACCGGAAAAGTTTAACCGCCTAATTG
Source organism: Candidatus Poribacteria bacterium (assembly GCA_965198175.1). GTDB lineage: Bacteria > Poribacteria > WGA-4E > WGA-4E > PCPOR2b > JAPPKS01. Next base: position 1,565,690 of record OZ240245.1, on the reverse strand, counting down.
GGATATTATATTACACTGACCATTACCCGTCAAGCGGAAAAGCTGCGATTAAGTAGTGCCTTACGCAAACGATGAATAATACGAGTTTTCAGTTATAAATTCAAATTAACTGATGGATTGTCGTGGTGAACAAACAGCTATGCCGCGGCAATCAGAAATCCAGGCGGGCAAAAAGATATCATCCGAATTGATATGAAGCGGATATGCTTTGTTTGATTGCTTGCGCGCTTCATAATCCCATAGGATTGTCACGGCTGATTTCTCATTTACTTTGTGCTAATAATGGGTATATCCTAGAAGGAAGGCGAAAGAACAAGAGGAAAAAATCGTGAAGCGCAAATTATCGAAAGCTGAATGTTTTACGCTTCACGTATACGTGTTATGTCCCTACATATTTCCGGATCGCAATCGATGTATTGTGCCCTCCAAATCCAAAAGCATTAGACATAGCGACCTGAATATCCGCGGGACGACCTTGATTTGGGACATAATCGAGATCGCAATCTGGATCCGGGGTTTCATAGTTGATCGTGGGAGGGATATAGCTATTTTCGATGGCGCATACGCTGGCGATTAGTTCAATCGCGCCAGCCGCGCCGAGCAAGTGACCCGTCATTGATTTGGTCGAACTCAAGGCAAGCTGGTTCGCATGCGCACCGAAAACTGTTTTGATGGCGATTGTTTCGGCTACATCACCTGCCGGTGTCGAAGTACCATGAGCATTGATATAGTCAACACTCTCTGGATCGATTTGGGCATCTTGTAACGCGAACTGCATCGCCTTGGCAGCCCCTTCTCCACCCTCCGCAGGATGCACCATATCGCACGCGTCAGAACTCATTCCAAAACCGACGATCTCTGCATAGATGTAGGCGTTTCGCTTTAGTGCGTGTGAAAGGGACTCCAGAACCAAGATTCCCGCCCCTTCACCCATCACGAATCCATCTCGGTCCTTGTCAAATGGACGGCATGCACGCTGTAGTTCGTCGTTACGTGTAGACATCGCACGCATCGAACAGAAGCCCGCAAAACTTAATGGCGTAACCGCCGCTTCGGTACCACCTGTGAACATCACATCAGCGTCCCCGCGTTGAATGATCCGAAACGATTCTCCAATCGCATTGTTTGCGGTTGCGCAAGCAGTAACTGACGCAAAGTTCGGCCCCTTGAGATTTAAATGGATTGAGACCTGCCCGGCAGCCATATTTATAATCTCGTAAGGTACAAAGAAAGGGCTTACTCGCTTGGGTCCCCGCTCTAGCAAGAGTCGGTGGTTTTCTTCAATAACACTGAGTCCGCCAATCCCAGAACCGACGCCAACCCCAGCGCGATAGGGGTCAATCTGAGACAGATCTAGCCTGGAATCCTGGTGTGCTATTATCGAGGCAACAAGCGCGTATTGAATAAACAAGGGGAGGCGTGCTACAGCTTTACGCGGTAGAAATGTCTCCGGTGCGAATCCCTTGACTTCGCCGGCAACCTGCGTTCGAAAATCTGTCGGATCAAAGTATGTGACCCGGTCAATCCCACTTTTACCTGCCGCGATTGACTCCCAAAATTCCGATTTGGATGAGCCAACAGGGCTGACAACTCCGATGCCGGTAATAACGACTCGCTTCACGAGTTATACCTCTTAATCCTTTGTACCTTTCGTAATCTGTTACTACTGTGATTTGGAATTAGACATGCAAATTCATGTAATCAATTGCATTCTGTACGGTCCGAATCTTCTCAGCATCACTATCTGGAATTTCAATGTTAAATTCTTCCTCAAGCGCCATGATTAATTCAACCGTATCTAAGGAATCTGCGCCTAAATCATCCATGAATGAAGCATCAGCAGTCACCTGACCCTCATCAATTTGCAACTGGTTTGCAATAATCTTTACAAGCTGATTTCGATCGATTGCCATCGATTTAATAACCTCCCTTTTTCAGGTAGTTAGACATTGGGCATCAGGTACAATGCAATAAACATTAATTGTTAAATTACATCACCATACCGCCATCAACTTGGATGACTTGACCGGTGATATATCGAGCAGCATCAGATGCCAAAAATAAAGCAACTTGTGACACATCTTCGGGTATACCGAAACTGCCTATTGGAATCATCTCTAAAATATTCTGTCGATCCTGTGCTGAAAGATTTGCAGTCATCTCCGTTTTGATGAAGCCGGGTGCAATTGCGTTCACAGTAATGCCACGCTTAGCAACTTCTCTTGCAATCGATTTGGTTAAACCGATGATACCGGCTTTTGAAGCCGCATAATTCGCCTGTCCTGCATTCCCCATCAAACCGACGACCGATGAAATATTGATAATTTTCCCACTTTTTTGACGCATCATTGTACGGATAACAGCGCGTGTACAGTAGGCGGTTCCTGTGAGATTGGTCTGTAAAACTGCATCCCAGTCATCATCTTTCATACGCATGAGTAAGGCATCCCGGGTGATTCCAGCATTATTCACAAGGATATCAATACGGGAAAATGCTTTGAGTGTTGCATCTACAAGCGCTTCTACATCTGGTTTTTGAGAAATGTCGGCTTGTATCGATTTGGTGTTCCACCCTTCACATGCTAATGCGTCAGCAGCAGTAACCGATAAGGTGGAACGGGAACAGAGCATCACGCTCGCGCCTTCTTCGCAGAACTTTCGGGCAATCGCTTCGCCTATCCCACGTGATGCGCCAGTTACAATTGCTACTTTATCTTTGAGTCTCATATAATAATTAATCAGCAATAGCTGACCATGCTCAAAATCGGTGTTTGACTCCTGTTATGTTCTCACGCCTGACCTATTACATCTATCGTTTTTTCAAGGCTTTTGACGTCCTCAATATTCAAGCACACTGGCTGAGAAAGAATGCGGCGAACCATTCCAGAAAGGACATACCCAGGTCCAACCTCTACAAAGTGCGAAACCCCAGCAGCACCCATAGTTCGGATTGATTTCTCCCATTGAACCGGACTTGTTACCTGGGCTATCAACAAACGGCGAATCTCGTCCGGCGTTTGCACACAATCCCCCGTAACATTTGCAACGAACCTGATTTGTGGACTGCTAAATGAAAATTCACCAATGACAGATTTGAGCCGCTCCCTTGCGGGTTTCATCAGAGATGAATGAAACGCACCACTCACTGCCAGCGGGCGGCAACGCTTAGCACCACTCGCCTTCGCAGTCGCTATTAACCTTTGAACGGCCGCTGTTCCACCGGATATGACCAGTTGTCCAGGGCAGTTGTAATTCGCAATCTCAACTACGCCGACAGATTGAACCTCTTCGCAGAGCGCTTCCAACCGCTTTTCTTCTAGCCCTAAAATCGCTGCCATCATACAATCTTGTTGTCGAGAGGCCTCTGCCATAAACCGCGCGCGATATTCGATCAATTTTAGTGCGTCCGGAAAACTGAGCACGCCGGCAGCTACGAGCGCAGAGTGTTCTCCTAAACTATGTCCTGCGACAATGCTTGATGAAATACTGAGTTGCCGGAGCACCCGCAAAGCGGCTACGCTACTCGTCAAGATTGCTAATTGCGTATTCTCCGTCTGCTTCAGCGATTCATCGGGACCTTCAAAACAGAGCCGACTTAACCGCCGCCCCAGAAAGGAATCTGCTTCTTCAAAGGTGTCGCGAGCAACAGCATACGCTTGAGCAAGCTCCAATCCCATTCCGACTTTTTGGGAACCTTGGCCGGGGAATATAAAAGCAACATCCATATCACAGACCATAAATTACGTATCGGAGCACATGAACTTGTGAACTTAAAACCGGATTTCCCCAAGATGCACATCGATTGTGTAAAGGGATTTAGAGCTTAATTAATGTGCTTCCCCATGTCAGTCCTGCGCCGAAGGTTACCATGAGAATCATGTCGCCGGAGCTCACCCGCCCTTCACGAATCGCTTCGTCGAGCGCAACGATTGTGGTTGCGGCGGAAGTATTCCCGTATCTGTCAACATTAATGTATACTTTTTCCCGTGGAATTCCCAGTCGATCGCCTACGGCTTCAATGATTCGGACATTTGCTTGGTGGGGAATGAACAGATCAATCTCATCAATCGTCATTTCTGCGATGGCCAATACGTGCTGGGCGGCTTCGGGCATGATACGGACACCAAGTTTGAATACTTCCCGTCCACGCATCTTAATGGTATGGAGTTTCTGTTTCACCGTTTCACACGTCGCGGGCATACGTGAACCTCCAGCCGGTACTCCCAGCAAATCGGTATCGGAGTAGTCTCCATCAGAGCCGCAATAGGATGCTAAGATTCCTTTCGCCTCATCTGTTGCTTGCACAATTACCGCACCAGCGGCATCGCCGAACAGCACGCAGGTGTTTCGATCAGTCCAATCGACAATTTTACTGAGAACTTCTCCGCCAATGACTAAAATTGTATCATAACGCCCGGATTTGATCAGCCCGTCAGCGAGATCTAGGCCATAGACAAACCCAGCACAAGCCGCTGCCAAATCGAAGGCATATGCTTTTTTTGCACCAAGCCCCTGCTGTACATAGCACGCTGTTGAAGGGAACAGCGTATCAGAAGTCACTGTGCCAACAATGATTACATCAATGTCGAGCGGATCAACCTCAGCATTCTTAATAGCTCGACGAGCAGCTATGAGACATAAATCAGAAACTGCCATATCGGGTTCGGCAATATGCCGCTCGACGATACCGGTGCGTTGGCGAATCCATTCATCGTTGGTATCAACCATTTCTTCCAGATTGAAATTGGTCAGAACTTTCTCTGGGATGTACGATCCTGTCCCAGTCATTGCTGCAAATCGAGCCATTATAACAGAATCCCTTTTTGAATTGATAATCCTAATTATCTGTTGAATTTCACCCTTAGGAATACAACGACGTAATCATCCATGAGTAATGGGGATAGCTATATTTCTTCAACAGATTTTAGGATTTTTCTACCTCGGTAGTATCCACAACTTGGGCAAACGCGGTGAGACAAACTTGTCTCCGAACAGTTTGGGCATATTGAGAGGAATTTTTCCCAAAGCGCATGATGGCTTCTTCTCATACGTTTTTTTGATTTTGAAGTTCGACGTTTTGGATGTGCCAATGTTTTCTCCGATTTTTTGGAAAAATCAGAAACTCACCTCCTTGGTGTTTTAGTATTGGACATTAGGATATTGAGGCTATTTACCAACTGCACGCTTTGGCGTGTCCAAAAGATCCACCAAAGCAGCAAATGGCGATGAGCCCTCCTCAGGTTTATAACAATCGCAAGGCGTTACATTAAGGTCGGCGCCACAGTGAGGACATAAGCCTTCGCATGACTCTGAACATAGCGGCCAAATTGGAATTTCGAGCGTAAGGGCTTGACGCACTTCTTCAGTCAAATCTATAACTTCCCCTGAGTAATATCGCTCACCAACGTCAAGGAGCCAAGGTTCTACTTGTTCAGGCTTCTCCGTTGGATAAAATTGCAGCTCAATCCTTGTGGCAATATCCGTTTCAAAACGTTCCGTGCAACGACGACACATAATCTGAATTGATGTCGAGAAATCGGCTTTCACATAAACCTCGTTCACACGACGCGCCAGTTGGATATTCCCATGAATCGGCTTTACAAGTTGTCCTTCTTCTATCTCCAAGCCAGATCCCATCGGAGACACAGGAAGCTCGTGTAAATCGACCCCGTTCTCATAAATGTCCTTAACCCTGAATTCCAACGCTTTCATTGGAAGTATTCCCCAATTCAAACCTATCGTGAATCGCGCGTACAGCACATTCAGTCTCTCTGTCGTCAATGACACAAGAGATTTTGATTTCCGACGTGCTAATAGTCTGAATGTTAATGCCTTCATCGGCGAGGGCACGGAACATTCGCGCGGCGATACCGACATGGCTTTTCATCCCAATTCCAATTGCTGACACTTTGGCAATGTTCTTGTCTGTGCTTATGTTTTGACAACCGATCTTGGCTTTGAGCATTTCAGCGGTTTTCAGGGTTGACTCTAAATCTTTCTTAGCAACCGTAAACGATATGTCGGTGGTCCCTTCATGGCTCACGTTCTGAATAATCATATCGATATTGATATGGGCGTCGGCAATTTCCTGGAAGATACGCGCGGCAATCCCTGGGGTGTCCGGCACACCAAGTAATGATACCTTCGCTTGATCTTTATCCGACGTGACTCCGCTGACAATAACTTCCTCTATCATCTCACTTTCCTTTTCAACAATTGTACCCTCGGCTTCGGTGAAGCTAGACCGAACGCAAAGATGGACGTCGAATTTCTTCGCAAGTTCAACTGATCGGGAATGTAGAACTTTTGCGCCGAGCCGCGCCATTTCAAGCATTTCATCGTGTGTAATCCGGTCAAGCTTCCGAGCGTTTGGAACAATGCGCGGATCTGCTGTGTAAACTCCATCCACATCCGTATAAATGTCACAGCGATCGGCACCCAATGTTGCAGCGACTGCAACAGCGGTTGTGTCAGAAGCTCCGCGCCCGAGCGTTGTGATTTCGTTATCGATTGTAACCCCTTGATAACCCGCTAGGATAACAATCTTTCCCCGATCTAACTCCGAAAGGATACGTCCCTGATTGATACTCTGAATTCGCGCCTCACTATAAAAGCCACCGGTAATGATACCTACTTGTGTTCCCGTGAGGGAAATTGCCTCGTGTCCAAGCTCTGAAACCGCCATTGCAAGCAAGGCAATCGAAACCTGTTCTCCTGTGGACAAAAGCATGGCGAGTTCACGCTCAAGAGGATTTGCAGAGATTTCATAAGCTAGGCTTTCCAATCGGTCCGTCGTATCACCCATTGCAGAAACAACGACGACAACGCGATGTCCCTCATCATGTGTTTGCACCACGCGCTTTGCGACATTCTTAATTTTTGTCGCGTCAGCAACAGAAGTTCCACCAAATTTTTGAACTATGATTCCCACACCTACGTCCCTTTACTTTTCATGACACTAAAATGCAACTTCGTCTTCAATCCGAATCAGTTGGCTTGCACGCTTGACGGTATCGAGTGCGTCAATCTTCCGTATAGCCGCTTGCACATCTTTCTCAACGGCTTTGTGAGTCACCATAACAATCGAGGCCGTTCCATCCGCTTCATGGCGCTCCTTTTGAATCAGCGACGCAATACTGATATGATGAGTTCCCAAAATACTGCTGACTTGAGCCAAGACCCCCGGCTGATCCAAAGCCATCAGGCGAACATAGTAACGCGTTTCAATTGCATCAATTGGACAGGATGAAACATCAGATTGTGATTCAGAAAGCCAGCCGCGCGGGACATGAGCGTGAGCGTGTCCACAAATTGATTTCGCCGAATCGATGATATCTGCTACAACGGCACTCGCCGTTGGCATTTCACCTGCGCCTTGTCCGTAAAAAAGGGTTGGTCCAACAGCATCACCAATGACGCAGACTGTATTGAACGCCCCGCCAACATTTGCCAGCATGCTTCGTACGGGCACCATTGTTGGATGCACCCTTGCCTCAATTTTGTCTTTATTTCGCTTGGCAATCGCAAGCAGCTTGATGACGTACCCTAGTTCGTGCGCGTGCTGAATCTCTTTTTGAGTGATTCTCGTAATGCCCTCGGTGTAAACGTCTTGCATCGGTATGTTAAAACCGTAAGCAAGCGCCGTAAGGAGTGTCAGTTTCTGAGCCGCATCAATTCCTTCAATATCAAGCATCGGATCCGCTTCCGCATATCCGAGGGTCTGGGCTTCTTGCAACACCTCATCGAAATCAGCCCCCTTTTCGTGCATTTGTGTCAGAATATAGTTGCATGTACCGTTGATGATGCCGCAGATGGATTGAATACGATTCGCGGCAAAACTCTCCTTCAATGTTTTGATGATTGGGATACCACCTGCTGTGCTCGCCTCAAAGTTGAGGCTTACTTTCTGCTCGGAAGCAAGCTGAAAAAGCTCAAAGCCGTGTTCTGCTAACAACGCTTTGTTCGCTGTCACAACATGCTTTCCATTTCGGATAGCCTGAACTATTAAGCGCCGAGCATCTGCTACTCCGCCAATCAATTCCACAACAATATCAATATCGGGGTTATCTACGACTTCAGCAGGTTCTGTTGTGAGACATTCTGGGGGCAACTGGAGCCCGGCACGTGATGCCGGTAGCGTCCGTTTCACAATTCTGGTCAGTTGAAGCTGGACTCCCGCATTCTGAGAAATCCGCCTGTTTTGATTGACCAGAATTTTCGAGACTCCTGTTCCGACGGTCCCCCAGCCCAGAAGCCCCACATTGATGCTCGATCTATCCACAACTCTCTCTTTATCTTAAATTTGATTCGGGAACGCCTAACTTTAGAAATTCAATCTCTTACATAATTAAGCCGTCTCAATAAGGTTGCCTGAAAGTAGTCGATTATACCGTTGAACACCCAGTGCAAGCCGTGTGACAAACAGTCCGATAGCAAGCTCATCCCATTAGAGCCTTTATCTGTCTTGATACAGCAGAGAAGGAGCTTAAACACGGCAATCGTGGAGAACTCAATCTGTTGGGAAAGAAATTCATATCACATCAATGCGGTAGGCAACAACTATCGAATCTCAAAAACGACGGGCAATAAAATCGGGGCGACTGGATTTGAACCAGCGACCTCTTGAACCCCATTCAAGCGCGCTTCCGGGCTGCGCCACGCCCCGACCAAATACCATAAAATGCTTATAAATATTAGCATTCATCCCTTTGACTGTCAAGGGAAAAAATGAAAACATTGAAAACGCTGATGGTTTTCTGCGTATCGTATACCCACTGATTTGGACAATATCGAGATTGCCTGAAAGAAGTTCGCATTTCTTTAGATGTAATGGTATAATCTAAATAATGAATAGTTGCAAGCTACCCCCTAAATTGAGGTTTTCTCATTTGAAGCACTCATGTCGTGAATTTGCATGAGAGTATTCTATGGCTGTTGCCCTAATCTTCGTGCTCGGGTTAGTAACCGGGAGCTTCCTGAACGTGTGCATCTATCGGATACCGCGTGAAGGACTTTCCATTCATGTCCCCCAGAGGTCGTTTTGCCCCGGGTGTCAGACCCCGATTCGAGCCTACGATAATGTTCCAGTGTTGAGCTATCTTCTTCTGCAAGGACATTGTAGGGCTTGTGGATCGAAAATATCAATCATCTACCCCTTAGTCGAACTGATTACCGGCAGCCTTTTTGTCCTGATGTTTTATCGGTTCGGCATTTCGCTTCAATTGCTGCACGGCTGTCTGCTCGTCATCTTGCTTGTTCCAATTGCTTGGATTGATGCACGATGGTATATTATTCCGAACACAATTATCTTTGCTGGACTCATTGCAGGCTTGGCAATTATAAGTTCCATTTCGTTTATACAGCAAGATGGCGAATTTTTCATTGAACATCTGATTGGAGCGGTAGCGGGCAGCGTCGTGACAGCGCTTATTGGGGCTTTGGGAAGCATAATTTTTCGCAAGCGGGCGATGGGGATGGGGGACATCAAATTGATGGGACTGATTGGACTGTTTCTTGGGGCGTGGCCACATCTGCTTCTTGTGATTACGTCTTCAGCTCTTATCGGGTCAATCGTTGGCGTGACGCTAATTATTTTCGGTGCGAAGGAGGGTCCGCAAAGTCCGATTCCCTATGGTCCATTTCTCGCACTCGGCGCGGCGCTAGATTTGCTTTGGGGATGCACAATTTGGGACTGGTATCTGAAACTCATTGGATGGTAATAAGAATAAAGGCAGCAATTGAAGCAAGAAGGGAGTCACTGGGCATTACGAGCATTACGCCGATAACATGTATCTCATTCCCCTCATTTGTACACTGTAACCAACGGACAGCAAAATACTCCCTGCACCCTATATCCGTCAGTCATGGGACAAATCACCCGCTAAGGGACACGTTTTTAGCTCTGTCTGACATCACGGAATAAACTATGAAACGCAGAAAATTTATCAAGATGACTATTATGAGCGCCGCAGGCACGACGCTGCCGTTTCGTTATCTCAATGCGGTAAACACCGTTTCTCCTCCCCCGCAGCATTTTGCGGAGAGTCCAGAGGCAAAGCTTGGAACAAACAGCCTTATACCGTCTTCAATGATAACTCCAACTGATGAATTTTACGTTCTTCAAATCCGTCAACCGCCGCTCATCAAGTCAGCGCACTGGCGATTGAGGATCACAGGTTTAGTGAAAAAACAAAGTATTTTAAGGTATGAAGATATCACGCGCATGACATCCGTAACGACGATGCGGACACTCAAGTGTATCGGCGATTTAATCGGAGTCGAACAGATGAGTAATACTATGTGGACTGGTGTACCGCTAGCCGATGTTCTTCAGAAAGTAGGGGTCAAGAAGGAAGCAAAGGTAGTTGTGTTCCGTTGTGCTGACGGCTACCATACAGCTGTTCCCATCGACCGTGCACTACGTGAGGAAACGCTTTTAGTGTACAAAATGAACGGAGAGGTTCTCCCTCAAGATCACGGTTTTCCTGTTCGCCTACTCAATCCCGGTCACTACGGCACTAAAAATCCCAAATGGATTGTCAATATTATTCTTGCAGAAGAGCACGAGGGGTATTGGGAAAAACGGGGATGGGACCCGATTGCGCGCGTCAAATTAGCAACTCTAATTGGTACGCCTACCGAGGGCGAGAAAATCCAAGGCGGGACGACATACACGATTAGTGGCGCCGCATTTGATAGTGGAAATCATAACGGAATCAGGAGTGTTGAGGTAAGCTTTGATGCCGGTAACACGTGGGAAGAGGCGGAAATTTGGGCAAGTGACTCACCGCTGGCATGGTATCTTTGGAAATATACGTGGCAAGTGCCAAAGAATTGGGGAGAAATTGAGATTTACGCCAGAGCAACTGCTAATGATGGGTTAATCCAGCGGGAAACTGGCTTTGATGTAGAACCTGCCGGTGCTGTTGGCTATCACACCATTCGTGCCGAAATTATAGAATAATTGTTGTACGACTAAGCAACATTTCTATCGCACGTTGCGTTTAATCTGGAGGTTCCACTTGAAAATCGTCGTCACCGGTGCTGCCGGTTTCATCGGCTCCCATCTCTGCGATGCGTTGTTGGCTTGCGACGATGACGTCATTGCCCTGGATAGCTTTAACGATTATTACAATCCGAGCCACAAACATGCGAACGTAGCCTGTTTACGCGATCACCCTCACTGCATCGTGTACGAGGAAGATATCCGAGATCGGGAAGCCATCAACCGTATCTTTGCCGAACATAAACCAGAAGCAGTGGCACATCTCGCTGGCTATGGGGCTGTGCGCTATTCGATTGGACGCGCAAAACTTTACGCCGATGTTAACATTGTAGGGTCTATCAACCTGTTGGAAGCAGCCCGACACAATGACGTTGGAAACTTCGTCTTTGCTTCTACCTCCTCCGTATACGGTGAAACAGAACAACTGCCGTTCATTGAAACCGATCCCTGCAATCACCCTTTGGCGCCCTACCCTGCCAGCAAAAAAGCAGTTGAAGTCATGGGTTACACTTACCATCACCTGCACCAACTCAATTTCACGGCGCTGCGCTTCTTCAGCGTCTACGGTCCTCGTGGACGCCCCGATATGATGCCCTTTATGGTTACTGATTGCATTGTGAACCAACGGGAAATCGCTCTATTCGATGCGGGTCAAATGCGGCGAGATTGGACGTATATAGACGACATTGTTGCAGGTGTGGTGTCTGCTCTCGACAAGCCACTAGGCTACCAAATCATCAACCTTGGACGGGGCGAACCCGTGCTCATGATAGATTTCGTGAAAATCGTCGAAATGCTTGTCGGTCGCAAAGCCCTCCTTTCCACACCTTCCGCACCAGCGAGCGAGCCGAAAAACACCTTTGCCAACATCAACCAAGCGCGTCGTTTATTGGCTTACAACCCTCAAACCGCTGTTGCAGATGGGTTAGCCAAGCTGTGGAAATGGTATCAGAAGGAGGCCATGGGCTAGAAAGGTAATTCGGCGAGTTCTTCTGCTAGAGACTGTAAATCGTACCCTTCTTTACGAACACGCAGGTCGTAGTAGAGCATCGTCGTTGCTGCGATTTTTAAGGGGGCAGCCAGAAGTAACAGAATGGTGAAAACAGTTGATAAAAGCAGATGATTAAGATAGGAAAGGTTGCCGAAGAGATTCGGCAAAAAAAGGATGATCCACGCTAAGAGAATTTCAATGATGGCTACTGGAACAACGATAAGGAATGTTTTACTGAAGTAGTCTTTGACAATGGCACGGCCCCGCTTTAGTGCACCCAAACCACCTTCCCCCTCAATCATCACAACGGGCGGTGCCAAGCAGAACCAGACATAAGCGATTATGCCCGGTATCAGGAAGAGCCTTAAGCCAATCGTGATGACGATTGTGGAAAGCGTTAATGTACCGAGCAGCGGGAAACCGACATCTAGGACACGCATGCAAGCTTTACCCGCGCTCATTTCTTTCGCCACAAGTTGTCCCGAAATCGCGATGGTTCCCTCTGCTGCGACAACTGCCGACAAAAAGAGGAAAACAAAGAGAGATAACGCCACATATAATTCGTGCGTGCCTGTCGGTGAACCTATGGCATCATATCGGAAAACAAACAAGAAAATAATTAGCCAACCGGCAAAGCCGGGGACAACGAGAACAATTAGTTTGCGGAAATTCTCTCGATAAAAACGGAGGCTCCAAGAAACAATCTCTACGACTGTCATTGGTTGGAGCTTGATGTGTTGTTCAGATTTCATTAACCTGCACTGCCTTGGGCAATCATCGAAGCTGATTGAGATATTCCTCAAGTTCCTTATCCCTCGGATCCAAGCGATAAGCATTTTCTAGATAATCAACGGCGATGTTACGTTGACCAATTTTCATGTACAAGGCACCAAGGTTAACATAAGGTTTGGGATAAGTCGGTTTTATATCGATTGCCTGAATATAGGCTGACCGTGCTTTCAAGAAAAACTCTTTCGTTTTCCCAACGAGGATGTTAATGGTTGCGTTATTTTCGAATGTATCCGTATTGAAATGCGCCCCTGCCGATCTGGCTTTTTCTTGAATTGCTTTGGTAACTTCTGGGGAATCAGTTCTCAAAACAATATAACCAGAGCCTGTTTGCGAAATGGCTGTTTGAAGTTCCCGAAGCGCTTCCTCCAATGTTCTACCTGACAAATCGCTGTCCCAAGAGGGCCAATTGGGCCCAGCATGCGCAAGACCATATTCATAATAAGTTGCGCCGAGATCGTTATGCACGTATGCGTTTTCGGGGCGCATGCGCATAGCCCCTTTATAAAGTTCTATCGCTTGCACATATTTTTTTGCATTGTACGCGTCCGACGCGTGATCACGCGCCATTTTAAACTCTTCACTTTCCAAATTTACGGCTCCGCGATCCATCCCATCCTCATTCGCTTTCATAAAAACCATAAGCGTAATCAAGATAGCGAGTGATAAACACACACAGATGATTGTTGGAAGCTGTAAGCGCATTTCCGTTCCACCTCACTTCTTTTGAATTGGTGTTTGGTTGTCTCTACAAACACCTGATAGGCAATTCAGTTGCGAAATTTCCGGTTTGTCCTGCGGCTTTGCACTCTAGCGTTGAAAAATCAAATCACGCAAGATTAATTCCTTGCCGTCCCGTTCAAAGTAAAGTGCAATCCGTTGGTCCTGTCTCAACTCATTAGTCACGAGTTTAAAATCTTCAACCGACCTGATCGTGCTATTGCTAATTCTACTGCTAATTTGATAAATGAGATCGCCACGCCGCAATCCGAGTTTCGCTAGGGTGCTACGCCGATTTATCTTTGAAACAACAACACCCCGCTGACGATATTTCCGTCCCGTTTTCCGATCCAATTGTTCAACAGTGATTCCCCAACCTGGCATTGTGTATTTCCACTGAAGTTCCCGAATTTTCAAACGCAGATTTTCCCGCTTTCCTTTACGAAACGTCTGAAAAGTAACCGCCTGATCTTTATTCAGTAAACGGGTGATTGATAGATATCTCTCCTCTTCGTTGAGGATTAGTTGCTGATTGATTGCCTCAATGACATCTCCGCGTTTAAGCCCCGCCTCTTCTGCGGGGCTGCCTTCATCCACCGCACTGACTAATACGCCGATGCTTCCTTCCAATCCTAAGTCTTCCGCGAGTTCCTCTGTCAAACTTTGCACGCTGATTCCAAGGTACGGCGGAATGACCGAACCATACGCCACGAGATGACCGACAATCTGCTTGGCAACATTTACCGGAATCGCGAAGCCAATGCCCTGTGAACCTCCGCTCGTTGAATAGATTGCTGTGTTGATGCCAATTAGCTCTCCGTAGAGATTAACGAGTGGTCCGCCACTGTTTCCAGGGTTTATCGAAGCATCAGTCTGAATGAGATTATGATAGAGTCGATTCTCGGTTTTCAGGACACGGTCTGTCGCACTGATGACGCCGATGGTGACCGTCGGTTTGGGATTACCGACAGCCAACGCAAAAGGGTGGCCAATTGCAATTGCCCATTCGCCAATCATCAAATCATCCGAATTCCCCTGCTTAATCTCAGGCAGCTCTGTCGCATCAATTTTTAGCACAGCCAGATCGGAAAGAAAATCCTCGCCGATAATTTTTGCCTCATACTCGTGTCCGTCTGAAAGAATTACTTTCGATGTTTCGGCGCCCTCAATCACATGTTGATTGGTTAATACGTATCCCTGCCGATCAAAGATTACGCCCGACCCAAGTCCGCGCCGCTCCTTCCGCTGCCAATACAGAAAAGGGGAATCAAAGAGTGGTGACCAGAAATTGTCCCGACGGACTAACTCAACCACCTCTCTAAACGTGCTAATGTTAACGACCGCGGGGCTTGCGTCCTCAACAGCGCTGACAATCGCACTCCTTCGGGAGTTTGAAACACTGTTGTGTAGATCCGATTTCGATTGGCTCCAACCGAGTTGTGCAATCGAGATGCAGATTAACACCAGGATAATACTGTCCGTCCGAGATCGATTGCCATAAAAATGATGCATTGTCAACAAACTTTTTCTCCCTCAGAGGTATTGTCACGAGCAGGCACTATTATAGCACAAAGGTAAGCTGAATTCAACATCTCTACCTCAGCCGCCTGTGCCCGCTGAACAAGGGCGACGTCACTATCAGTCTTCTTGGGACAATGTCAACTGCTAGACTTGAATCGCGTATCATTCTAGTATCGCCCTGTAGCAAAATCGCTACAGGGCCCCTTGATATGCGCCTGACAAACAACCAGTTATTCGTTCATTTTCTCTAGCAATGAGGGTAAGCACAGGGTATTATTCGTTATGGCATATCATTTGCGAGTAGACCATTTCGAAGTGCCCGATTTTGGTTTCACAAGTGTATTTTATAAAATTGAAGGCAAAAGAAGTTGCCTTGTTTCTGCTTATACATCGGAACTATTCTGTCTGGCAGGATTTGGCGGCTTTAGGTCGCATCTGGTGTGTATTTCACGTATAAATTGGGAAAGGATGGTGTGATAATGATGAAAAGAAAGGGTTGTCCTGCGGTTCATTCTTACGGCTGGCACTGGATATTTTTGTTGACACTGATGTTGTTTGTATTCAGCACCCATGTCAATGCGCAAACTCATAGACCCAGCGTTCGTCGGTTACAATCCACTAAGAGCGGCCAGAGCGGAAAAGCCCTAGCCGATATTAGAACCCAAATTACCAAAGATACTTGGCATGAAGATTCCGGAATCCGTAGCCGCGCCATTTTGGCTTTAGGAAGACTATACCGGTTGGAGGGAAATATAACTCTCTCACGTATTGTTGATGCACTGCGACGTGACAAGAATAAACAGGTGAGGTGGACGTCGCTGCTCGTCTTGGGAGCCTTTAGCGGCGGAAAACACGGCGTGACTCGCGGCACCGTGCGGGCGGTTCAGGATATCGTTGCATCAGACCGAGACCCCGATTTACGGCGCTTCGCAGCCGTAGCCTTGCTGAAATGGGCTAAACTTGACAAACATACCGACAGAATCTGGAAATACTACTTGGAGATGCTTCAACACCCCGACCGCCGGTATCAGGATTACGCGTTAGAAGCGTTGTACGCGTCAAGTGGGCTTTCGGATAAAGAGCACATGGTCTATCATAAACTCCACCCGGCGGTCAGAACCCAGCTTGAAGAAATGGCGAGGGCGCCACAACCGTCTCATTCGCTAGTTAATGCCGTCAGCCATGTTTGGAGGGGACGTACTACGAAACCGTTAATTAAATGGTTGCACAATGAAGATTATGAACTTCGCAAGACGAGTGCATTAGCTCTGGGGTGGCACTCTCGTAAAAATAGCGATGTCGCAGTGGCGTTGCTGGATACGTTGCGCAGCGATAGCAGTGTGAAGGCGCGAGCCGCAGCCGCTAAAGCGCTTACGGGACACCCATATGATTCCTCCCTCGAACGGCTCGAGCGTCGTGAGTTCTTTCCGAAGATGCAGCGAATAGTTTGGAATGCGCTTATGGAAGCGGCGCAACATGGCGCACCTGAAGTCCGAGCTTCCGCGCTGTTGTCATTGGCAAATCTGAAGGAGGGAAATTCTACTGCTTGGCGAATCTTTACCGGCGCGATGGTGGATAAGGAGACATCAGTCAGACAAACGGACAAAAGGATAAAAATCGCTGCCATTAGAGGTCTCGGACGCGCAATTTATCTTCAGTTCAATGAGAATATCGAAGCCGTTTTATTACACACAGTTGAGAACCCCGATGAGAGCTATTACGTTCGATTTTGTGCCGTTGAGAGCTTATTGTTATTCGACTATTGGGACCACCTGCTGCATGATGTCATGGTAAATCTATTGTCAGATGAAAAACTCCGCTTGCGTGTCATTGAACTTTGGGGAGAGTATGCGCGGGAGAACGCCCGCGCTAGTCGAAAGTTGAGGGAGGCATTTCGAGAAATATCTAACTCTGAGATAGGTTTGTATTTAGCGATGGCGCTACTCAAGAGTGGTCAAGTGGATCAAGAAGCGATTGAGATTCTGGTTCATCAGGGATTGAAGGATGCGAAGTTAGCTCAATATTGCGTCAAGCTACTCGGTCGTTCAGGCTATTCGGAAGCGTTTGTGATTGAGGCGCTGTTAGAGAAGTTGCGCGTGAGTCTAAATGCCATAGGCCCTGTGGCTGGTATAGTCATTGAGTCGTTAGAAGAATTCAGCATGATACTGCATGCCGGTGGAGAGCATAAAGGCGGCGAAATGGTTATGGAATGTGTAGAAGCGCTATTGGCATTGGATAAGTACAATAGTGACCTGCAAGCGCTGCTTCCTAAGGTCATTTACGTTCATAGCACGATAATATGGGATGTGGCGGCTGTATATGGACATCAAGCTAGTGTCAATAGTTTCAGAAATTCCCGTGAGATGACACGATTTCTTATCAGACAAGAACGTCGACAGAACCGGTGACGCTGTCTTCGTTGAAACGATGGATGATGGATTCAGACTTGGGAGGATAAATCACAACTTGTGATGGTCAGTTAACGGGGAACCATGCTTTTGTTTTCTATCACTCTGATAAGTGAGCGACGAATTAGTTATCCGTGCCTTGATGCGGGTTCAGTTTTTCATCAAGGCTATATTTGCCTGCCCCAATCAGGATGAAACTCAGAAAAACGATACCAACTTCGATGGCGTGCGACGCGCCCGCCAAACCGTCGCCTAGGCTCAGGTGTCTGATAGCGGCAACCATCATTGTTATCGTTAAAAGGATGCAAGCCGGTCTGAAAAAAAGACCGAGGATTAGGCAGGCGCCTCCAATGAACTCGGAAACCGCAGCCATGAGTCCCCAAAATGTTGGTATGAACCCTATGCCAAGGGTTTGCATCGCCATGCCGATCTGTTCCCATTTCTCTGGGCCGCCAAACAGCTTGGGGGCGCCGTGAAAGAGGAACATGCACCCAAGTCCGATACGGAGAATTAAGAGCCCGATGTGTCTATGTTTATTCAAAGATGTTAAAACCATATTCTTGATTTTCCTTTCGCGTAATGGTGTTTATAGACGCTTACATGGGTTTTTATAGTCATGCAACTAAAAATTACACATATTAATCCGATCGAAAAGGGGTGGCAAGCTCCTAAGACTAGTGAAGACTTGAGAACTATCGCGCTCCTTATCCAGTCGCTTGATCTATCCGCTCAGTTAATCGGTTCGGAATCGGTTGTCTGTATTTGTGCCAGTTCGGCATCCAAGATACGAATATCCCCCATTTCCCACTGCTCTTTTAGCCACGCCTCAACTTGCGTTCTCTCCTCCCTCTGAATCATCGTGATTTTTATCTCTTCGATCTGCGCTGCATCCGTTTTCCAATGCGGCGACTCACGGTCAATTAATCTGCAGATTAGGTAGCCTTCAGGGGTTAAAATGGGGTGGCTTAGTTCATTATTCCCTAGTTTTGCAATGGTTCGTCCCAACTGCGTGTCAACGGCAATGATTTGGGGCTGGTATTCCACCTTGAGATTGGGATTGGTTTTGTAAGCCTGTTGAATGTCGTCGAACTTCTCACCTGCCTGTAAACGTAGATAAATCTTCTCCGCGGTTTGCTTCGTTTGGGTTTGTTGGTCAAGCGAATCTTCAGGTCTTGAGAGTGCAATGATATATTGGAATTGTAGGATCTGATTGTGCTTGAAGTATTGAATCGCCGCTTGCTCAATGACCTCCTTGTCAATATTGCTATGGAATCGGCGGACTATCAGCTCATTCAAGATTAACCGTGACTTTATCCACTCCTCCAAATCCTTATATTCTAGTCCGCTTTCCTTGAGTTCCTCAAAGAATAGCGGCTCGGAGAGATATTTTGATTTGATATCTTCAATTTCTGCATTGACCTTTTCCTTCCAGCGTGCAAGGGGTATTCCCCATCGGTCTGCCTCCTGTAACAACAGTTTTTGTTCGATAAGATTTCTCAACAAGCGCGATCGATTCACCTTGTCCGATGGATCTCGAATCTCTCTAATGATTAGTTCATTCTCCAGCGCACTCAACGTGATTGCCCAATCATTCACCACAGCAACAACATAATCGGTTGGACTTTGGCTCTGCGGAGATGTGACATCTGCGGAACTGCTTGTCGCAGATACCAGACTGACGGTGAGGAAAAAGCTGACGAGAGCGTGAAACTTGAAACGCGATTGGTAATACGCATCAGGTTTCACGTCAGTGTTCCTTGAAAGGTTTAATCTATAAAAGATTGTGGTGCATTGAAACTGTTGTCTTTCGGCAAAGATTGCATCTTCCATTCTGCAACCTTTCAAAGGTTAATTGGGTTTTGGAAAAACAAAAGGTGGTAGGCTGTCCGTTATCCACAAGCATAAGTGGGCGTACCATCAATGTTCAGTGCGAAAACCTGTATCTTGTCATTGGTATTCTCTATTCCGGCACAAGTTCACGATAGACCGCATAAGTTTCTTGAGCAATGGTTTCCCACATAAACCTCTTAACACGTTCTAAGCCACGTTGGATGCATTGAGCGCGCAGCGACTCGTTCCGTGCTATCTCCCCGAATCGATCTGCCAAAGCCCGTGTATCCCCCTCTTGGAAGATTAGACCGGCATCACCGATGACGTTGGGGATTTCACCAGAATCGGACCCAATCACCGGAACTTCACACGCCATCCCTTCAATAAGAACACGCCCAAAAAACTCCACCCAGCCCGGCGTCGTGCGTGAAGGCAAAACCAGCGTATCCATACAGTTAATAAATTCCGGAACATTTTCAGGCTGAACACCATCTACCCAAACGATTCGATTCGCCATGCCGAGCGTATCTGCTAATTTGATTAGATTCGGCTTATACTCACCTCGCCCCACTATCAACAGTTGGTAATCAAAATCAAGAGCCGCGGCCGCCTCAAGAAGTGTATCAAGACCCTTCATATGCAGTAGACGACCGACGTAGCCAATTACGAAACCACCCCGTAGACCAAGCTGCGCTTTGGGATTAGTCGCCTCAATTTTGCGAAATAGGCGAAGGTCTACACCGTTTGATATGGGGATTAACTTGCCTTGATAACCGCGTTGTCTCAGGATTTTTCCAGCATTTTGGCTCAAGGGAAACGAAGCAGCAGCCTCCCGAAAGATACGCCGTTCAATCCAGACTGGTAGGAATCCAAACCGCTGTTTAGTCGGAATACTTAATGAAGTCCGAAATATTAAGCGGCTGTGCGGGCAATATTTCTGTTTGAGATGTAAGGTCTGGAGTGCGTTCAGACTCCACGCTTCTTCTTCAAGGTGGATAATGTGGGGTTGAAACTCTTGGAAATGTCTTTTCAAGCCGTGACGATAGTAAAAACGACTGCTGTAACCTGAAAACCGGACCGGCTGCGGAAATTCGTCGCAACACGTTTTTGGATCGGGTTTGAAGACAATCTCTTGAAAACTTTCATACCAGCGACTAGGAGTGACCACGCGAATTTCAACATCGGTGTTTTCGCCAATCAAGGCGAACTTCCGACGATAGGGCTTCATGATATAGGAATGGGATAGGACTAAAATGCGCAGCGGGCTCATTCCCATGGCTAATTAATCGCATGCCGCTTTGTCTCAGTTTCCACGTCCTCTGTTACCGGTGTATCAGCATCCGGTGATGATTCAGGTGCTTCGGTTGACTCCTCATCTACAGGTGATTCAGACGTTTCTGCCGATTTGTCCTCCGCAAACGATGCGTCCACTGCTGTGGTTATTGGTTCGTCTTTCGCAGCAGTTGGGTGTTCCGGAGATGTCTCTAGTCCGTCTTCAACCCCGTTGAGTAGTTTCATTACCCCTTCGAGCCGATCTCGAAGTTCCGCTTTTTCCAAATCAATATCATCGCGTTCTTGCTCTCGTTGAACTTGGAGCGCCTCTAACTCAGATTCAGCATACTGTAATTCAGCGTTCCGATTTTCAAGCGATTCAATTTGTGCGTCTTTTTGCTGAATTTGCTCGTGGAGCTCACTGATTTGCGATTCCAGTGTAAGCTTATCTTGCCTCAGTTGCTGAATCATGTCAATTGCGCGTTCAACACGCTGTTCTAGATCTGTAAGCACAGTCTCGCGTAATTCTTCGAGCATTTATGATTCTCCTTGTCTTATCTCAAAATTGTTGAAAACAATGGTAAAGATGGGAGTTGCCGAAATCCCTTCCTATGCTACGGAAAAGCCACAAATAACGTGTATCTCCCGGTGGAAACTAATTTGGATTGACTGCAGTGAATGTTTCTGTAAGATTGCTCTCAGGTTGAAAGGATTTCGGCTTTTGCATTATCCACTTCTCCGTTTTGTAGAAAAGGAGCGTTGAAATCCAATCGTCCGGGCGTAGTGAAAAAGGTACTGCTGCGCGTAACCGAGATATCCACCAAAATAGTTTTGCGCGAATTCCCGAATCTCTCGAATCGAGGCTCTGCGTTGTAAGTAGATATGCTCTATGATTCGCTTCATCCACACATCAATGGGAATTGCTTCGATATGCCCTAACGAAAACACGCATACACAATCGGCGACCTTCTCGCCAATTCCTTTAAATCCCATCAATTCTATCTTCGCTTCAGGGTATGACATGTTCTTTAGTGCCTGGAGATCGAACCCGCCCGCTGCGACTACTGATGCAGCTTCCCAGAGATAAGGGGCGCGATATCCCATGCGACAATCAAACAGGGCGTCAACCCCAGCTTGAGCGAGGGAGTGCGCGGTTGGGAATGAATAGTCAGCTCTATCCGCAAGCGTAAGTTTTTCGCCGAATCGTGCGGAAATCGTTTCAATAATCCCCTTGGTTCGGGGCACGTTGTTATTTTGAGATAGGATGAACGACCCGATACATTCCCACACGTCTTGGTTTAGAATCCGCATCCCCCAGAAGGTCTCGATTGCTCGGTGAATCGTCGCATCAATGTCCACAGCTTGAAGAACAACCGGCAGATTACGATGTAGATCGAGGTAGTGATAAAGAAAAACTTCAAGCTGATTGTGGTCTTCATCGGCGGAACTCTTGACAATAAGCGTCTCACCCTCTTGGCGAATGCTGAGAAATCTGCCATCAACGACACCGTAATACCAATCGTCAACTCGCTTCCATCTGAACGATTGCCCACACTCGAGCGTATGCGGCAGATTAAAATCCGTCACATTTCCGATTCGGATGAAATCGCCTCCTAGCCATTTGTTAACCGATTTGGCTCAAATCTGGGTTAAGGGATTCATACATAGACTGAAAATCACAAACCAAATCACTGGCACTGAAGGTTATTATACAATGAATCTGTGAATGATACAAGTGTTTTGGAAACGTGGGATGCGACAAGATAAAGATTAGTTTATAGTCACTGCAACTAAAAATTACACATCACCTCGATTTGACCAAAAAGGGGCGGCAAGCTCCTAAGACTAGTGAAGACTTGAAAACTATCGCCATCGCTATTCGCTCAGTTGATCGCTCACTATTCGTTCGCTTGATCTCTCGCTATTCGGTCGGTTGATCAATCCAACTCATCATACTTCGTAGGTCTTTACCAACCTTCTCAATCGGTAACTCTGATTCTCTGCGGCGTAAGGCTTGCAGCACGGGCTGATTGGCTCGATTTTCCAGCACCCACTCCCGTGCGAATTTCCCGCTCTGCACTTCTTGGAGAAGCTCTCGCATACGCTCTCGCACACTTTCATCAACAACGCGGGGGCCGCGGGTGAGATCGCCGAACTCCGCTGTGTTACTGACAACGCGGCGCATCTTAGTGAGTCCACCAGTATAGATAAGATCGACGATGAGCTTTAACTCATGTAGGCATTCAAAGTACGCCATTTCCGGTTGATAGCCAGCTTCGACAAGTGTATCGAATGCAGCTTTGATGAGCGCCGATGTTCCACCGCAAAGCACTGCCTGCTCGCCAAAGAGATCGGTCTCTGTTTCTTCACGAAAAGTCGTTTCGATCACTCCCGCGCGCGTGCCGCCAATTCCTTTTGCATAAGCGAGCGCGAGATCTCTCGCATGTCCATTGATATCTTGATGGATGGCAATCAGACATGGTGTCCCGCCACCACCCACAAATTCATCCCTCACGAGGTCCCCCGGTGCCTTTGGCGCAATCATTGCCACATCAATATTGTCTAATGGGAGTATTTGCCCAAAGTGGATGCTGAAGCCGTGCGAAACCATCAGCATATCCCCGGCTTGCATGTTCGGCTCGATTTGTGTCTCATAGACCGTTGAATGTAACTCATCTGGGATGAGAATCTGGACAATATCGCCTGCGCTAGCAACTTCCTCAACGCTCCTGACAGTCAGCCCGTCTGCTTCTGCTTGTTGACACGATCGACTCGTAGAACGCAGCCCAACAAGGACGTCTGCGCCGCTGTCCTTTAGGTTCAACGCTTGTGCACGTCCTTGAGCTCCATAGCCAATGATGGCAATCGTTCTCCCTTTGAGCAAATCAAAATTCGCATCGCTATCGTAATAAATTGTTGCCATAAAACTCTCCTTTCAATTGATGATTGTCATCAATTACTTCGCCGCGCCGCGCATGATTGCGATTTTACCTGTGCGGACCAACTCCTGGATACCATATGGACGCAACATATCAATCACAGCCTTGAGTTTACCTTCGTCACCGGTGACCTCGATCGTCAATGTTGCGGGGCTAACATCAACCGTGCGAGCGCGGAAAATCTCCACGATTTGAAGAATCTCCCCACGCCGATTGGGTGATGCGTTCATCTTGATCAAGACAAGCTCCCGCTCGACGTGGTTTTCGGTAGTGAGATCCATCACCTTTATCACGTCAATCAGCTTATTTAGATGTTTGTATATCTGTTCGATAATCTGCGCATCACCATGTGTAACGATTGTCATGTGGGAAACTTCTGGATTATCCGTTTCGGCGACATTCAGACTATCGATGTTATATCCGCGACCGCTGAACAACCCTGCAATTCGTGCGAGCACACCGAATCGATTTTCAACGAGGACGGAAAAGATGTGTCTCTCCTCGACCATTATGCTAAACCTCGTATGACGTCTCCGAGTCCCGCACCCGCTGGGACCATTGGGAACACATTCTCATCTTCATCAACAATGAAGTCAATGACAACGGGTCCTTCATTGATGTGTTTTGCCTTTTCCAATGCTGGTCGAACATCTTCGATTCGATCGACACGGAGACCTGTTGCACCGAACGCTTGAGCAAGTAGCGCAAAATCGGGATTATCGTGGTAATCAACGGCTGAATACCGTTTTTGGTGGAAGAGTTCTTGCCACTGTCTCACCATGCCGAGATACATATTGTTAATGATGAAAATCTTGAGCGGAAGCTTCAAGGTGACAGCGGGGACGAGTTCCTGAATCGTCATGATGTATGAACCGTCGCCATTGATGTTGACAATCGTTTTGTCCGGACATCCGAGTTGGGCACCGATCGCTGCAGGCAAACTGAACCCCATTGTTCCGAGTCCTCCCGAGTTCAACCATTGACGCGGTTGGGTAAATTTGAAATATTGTGCAGCCCACATTTGATGTTGTCCCACATCTCCGACGATTACTGCATCGGGATAGACCTCATAGATTTGTTGAATCACATACTGCGGCATAATCTTATCCCCTCTTTGATGATACTCGAAGGGATATTTTTCCTTCCACTCATCAGTTTGCCGCCGCCAGGGCTCAATGTTGACGTGATGCACGAGTTTGTTCATCTTCGCCAACACGTGCTTGGCATCACCGACTATTGGCACATCAATCGGAACATTTTTACCGATACAGGACGGATCGATGTCAATATGGATTTTCTTGGCTTTCGGTGCAAATTTATTCAAGTCTCCTGTGACTCGATCATCGAACCGCGCACCCACTGCGACAATGAGATCGGAGTCCGTAAACGCATAGTTTGCGCAACAGGAGCCGTGCATACCAGGCATCTCCATTGAAAGTGGGTGAGTTTCGGGAAATGCCCCTAGTCCCATGAGCGTTACCGTGATTGGAATGCCGGTTTTGATCGCAAATTCACGCAACTCCTCCGCAGCTTCGGAAAGAACCACGCCACCCCCCGCGTAGATTATGGGACGCTTGGCGTTGTGGATTAGTTCAACAGCTTTGGCGATTTGGCGCGGATGTCCATCAACGCTGGGCTTGTAGCCACGAATATTGACCGACTCCGGATAGCGAAAAATGGACTCGCTTATTTGCGCATCCTTTGCAAAATCAACAACAACAGGGCCCGGTCGTCCCGTACTAGCGATGTGGAAGGCTTCAGCCACGATATCCGCAACCTCGTCGCTTGTTTTGATTAGGAAACTGTGCTTGCAGACCGGACGCGTTACCCCAATGATATCACATTCCTGGAAGGCGTCGTTGCCCATCAAATGGGTAAAAACCTGTCCTGTGATCGCCACCATCGGAACGGAATCCATAAAGGCGGTGGCAATTCCGGTGACAAGGTTCGTCGCACCGGGGCCCGATGTGGCAAGCACAACACCTACGATACCCGTTGCACGCGCATAGCCATCAGCGGCATGCACTGCGCCCTGTTCGTGCCGCATCGGGATGAGCTTGATATCCGGTGCATCGTAGAGCGCATCAAAAATTGGCATCGCCGCGCCCCCGTTAAGGCCAAAAATGTACTCGACCCCTTCTCGTTTAAGACTCTCAATAAGGAGATTTGCACCTCGCATCTGTTCCATCGTTTCTTTGCCCTCTTTTAGAATTGATACTACTCTGAGTTCGCTCAATACGACTTTCTTGCAGCCATCTCAAGCAGATTGGAAACTATATGCTCCCTTCTGAGAATATCGAGCGAGTGACTCGAATCAAAAAAGCCCTTCTCGTTCCAACTTGGAGACGAAAAGGGCTTCTTTCGAAGATCTTACCGCGGTACCACTCCAATTCCCTCTCTGTTAAGCTTTGCTGTCAAAAAGGGCACTCATTGGGATGCGATGACGGAAATCAACCGACTAACCCTACTTGGTATTTTCAGGCTAGCAACTCCAGGGCGACGTTCAGTCGCAGCGTTTGAGGAAATCTCTCAGCCGGTGGATCCCCCGCTCTGTCAAGGCTAGACGACCTACTCCTCCCCTTCACTGTTTTTACCGTATGAAATTCGAGGTATTTTCGTTAAGTATACATAAGGCGATGAGAGATGTCAAGGTTTTTATGAGCAATCAATATTTGCTCCTTCCATCTCTCTTTTGATGCATCAACTAGCCTTTCGCAGCGGCATAACGTCTTGCAACCTCATCCCAGTTGATAACATTAGCAAAGGCTGCCACATAATCCGGTCGTCTATTCTGATAGTTCAGATAGTAAGCATGCTCCCAAACATCGAGGCCAAGTATCGGTGTATGACTCTGCATGAGCGGGCTATCCTGATTCGCGGTTGAGTAGATTTGCAATCCCCCTGCCTCATCAACGACCAACCAAGCCCAACCGGATCCGAAACGGGTCGCCGCTGCCTTTGCAAACGCTCCACACGCTTCATCGCTCGATCCAAATGCGGATCCAATCGCTTCAGCGAGTTCACCCGTTGGATCGCCGCCGCCGTTGGGACCCATTATCGTCCAGAAGAGTGAATGGTTGGCATGCCCGCCGCCGTTGTTTATGACGGTTTGTCGTTTTGCTTCTGGCACGCTGTCGATATTGCAAAGCAACTCCTCAATGGACAACGCCGCAAGGGCATCAAGTCCTTCGAGGGCATCATTGAGGTTGTTGATATAGGCTTGATGATGCTTGCCGTGATGGATTTCCATTGTTCGCGCGTCTATATGAGGTTTTAAAGCATCGTGAGCATATGGTAACGCGGGTAGTTCATGTGCCATTATGATTGCCTCCTTGAAAGATGGTTTTAATCTTGATCTTGGGTATGGAGTTAAATCTCTTCAATCCAAACGCAGATGCATATTGAAATCAACTGCACCACAACAATTAAATTATAACACATTGAGTAACTAAAACCAAGCGTTTTTGTAGACGCTGCTTGATATGGGAAAAGCGGCTATCTCCCAGCTAGCTTCATTATGCACAAATTCCTCTCTATGAAATCGGCAGGTGGACTAAAGGGCGTTTAACTGATTATCCATCAACTTTCTACTAAATTGATGGAATCGTTCAATCAAATCTGCCAGCCGCCGCTTGTTGGCATTAATCTTTTGCTGCAAATCCCTAGCGAGACTCGTTAGGAGATCCACACCACTTTCACGGGCTCGCCCAACTTCTTGTTTGAACTGATAAGTTTTGCTCGATTTAATTCTATTGATTTCCAGACGCAACTCACCTTGGACGCGCATCAGCCGATTTATCTCCCGTGTTAACCGTTTCCTCCTCTGTGGTACTGTTTCCGCAGTTGACTCGACTTCCGATCCGATCTTGATGTTTATCCGCTTGAGGGTCTGAATATCTCGATCTTCGTAGGCACGATTAATCAGCATCATCATCTGCTTCCGTTCATCTTGTTCGTCATCACAATTCGCTTTGTCCGGGTGATATAACTTTGCGAGTCTCAGATAAAGCCCGCGAAGTTGCTTCATTTGATCCGGTGGAAGCAACTGGGTTTTCGATTGTTTGAAGGCATCTTCCTCCGAATTTATCCCCCGTTCATAATCTGCCAACCGCTCGCGTTCCAAGCGGAAACAGGATTCAATCCGTTTTTCCATTTCTGGGCTATCGGTGGATACGCCCTCGTTCAACAAGCGCAGACGCAATCGATGTTCCTTTGTTACGAGTTCAACTTTGTCCAGTTCTATATAGAATCGTCCAACACGAGCATTATATTCGCTCTCAAATCGACGTATATCCAGCTTGAGTTCCTCTAGCTCAAGGGTCATTTCGGCGACCTGATCCCGCTTCGCTTGGATCGTTGTTAACAACTTCTCAACTTCGATCTCATCGCGGGTTTTGATGGGAATAAGGGAAGATTGGGACATGTGGGAAGTCGGAATTTTATCCAGTGAATGGTTGACGTCTGGCTTACGCTTAACAATTTAAGTTATCTAGTAATCCACAATCTTTCATCAGATTGAAGGATAAGCCTCGGCTCATTTTAAGAAACCGCACACTTACTCGTGATGTTAGCCTAAAATTTTCAGCATCAGGGCTTTCATGCTATGAAGTCGATTCTCTGCCTGCTCAAACACAATTGACCGTGGATCGTCAATGATTTCGTCAGAGATTTCGTAGCCACGATGGGCGGCAAGACAGTGCATAATTAAAACATCCTGTCCTTCCAACAACTCCCGATTTAACTGATAGGGCATAAATAACTCGATACGTCGTTCTCTTTCCGCTTTGAACGCCGAATCCAGAAAAAATTCCATATCAATCCAGGTATCAGTATAAACAATATCACTTTTCGCGATCGCAGCCTGAAGTCGATCTGACACTATGTAGGAACCGGACTTACGTGCCTCCTTAAACAGTTGCTCATCGACTGCTGCCGGATTGATCTCGGGCGTAACAGCAGTTACTTCCATACCTACTGTGAGACCAGCGGCAATCAACGAATTGCAAACGTTATTATGTACCCCGACATAGGTGAGCTTAACGCCTTCCAGACACCCTAGCTTTTCCTGAATCGTCATGAGATCGCCCAATGCCTGCGTCGGGTGGTATCGATCGCAACACCCGTTAATGATAGGAACTGTTGCGGACTCGGCTGCACGCACGACATCCGCATGTTTTAAGAAACGGGCAAGGATTATATCCACATAGGCGGATAGCACCCGAATTTCATCGCCTAAATCGGCTAGGGTGAAATTCGTGGATTGCCAGTCGAGGTAGATGCCATGTCCACCCAACTGGGTCATGCCAACCTCTCCAGCACAGCGCGTCCGTGTAGAGGTTTTCTGAAAAAGCAAGGCGAGACTCTGCCCGCTCAGGGCATCCGCATATTGTCCAGAGTGGTTTTTGATAGCGATGCTGTTTTCCACAACTTCCATTACATCTGCAGTAGACCAGTCTTTAAGGGAAATTAGATGCATGATAGCCTCCAGTACAGATAGCCCAAGGCATCGCCGTGTGAATTCCGACAATTAGATCTTGTCCTTTAGGGGCGCCCACAGCGTTGTCAATTGTTCCCATGGCGGAACACCAGTCCAAGTTCGGCGAGCTGTGGGAGCCATAAGGAAATCGCATAACGTCTCCATCCCTTTGGCAGCTTGGCGAAAAACAAATCAGTAGACGTTCTTGCCGTTTTTCAAGTCGACACATATTGATTGCCTTTGCATCAGCCTTTCCTCAATCAATTAAAGGTAATGAGACCATCGGGAGTTGATATCACAAGCTAAGCGCGAAGAAAGCTGAGTGTGCTGGCGTGCAAAAAAGGGTACTTGGCAGATGTTTCTCGCTAAATCCAATGGTTATACCGTCTGCAAAGATGCCGATGATTATACTGTATTTGTCCACCCTTGTCAAGAGAAGGGGGCATATTTAGTGTGCGGTGGATGAATGAGCCGAGACCGTATATGCAGAGATCTAATTGAGGTTGGTTCATCATCTATTGTCGCAGACCAATCTCTCAATCTGTAGCGAAAGTTCCACTCTCAGCTTTTTTCTTTTTCGGTGTAAGGTTCTTTTATGGTATAATTGAGCGGTACACACAATCTCAAGAAGGTTAGAATCACCGAAAATATGACTGATAATTGGGAAACGGTTATTTCTCGGCTGGAACGACTTATAGACAAGGCGGAGTCGTTATTGACACAGACTGAGATGCCCTCTGAAAATGCCCCCGATTCCCTCGATAAATACATCGCTTTTAGGTGGAGAAACCACGATGGGTGGGGGCAGTTGATTCCTGTCAAACGACCTGATCTCGTTGACATCGCTGATCTGATTGACATTGAACGACAGATTGAAATCTTGAATCGGAACACTTTACAATTTCTCCAGGGTTTACCAGCGAACCATGTCTTACTCTGGGGCGATCGCGGCACAGGTAAATCGTCACTCGTCAAGGGTATACTCCATCGCTACGCGTCGGACGGTTTGCGGCTCATCGAAGTGAATAAAGAGGGTCTTCTACACCTGCAGGAGATTACGGATCTGTTATGGGGACGTCCTGAACGATATATCCTCTATTGCGATGACCTTTCCTTCAGCGAAGGGGAGGCGGCATACAGAGAGCTGAAAGCCATGCTGGAAGGTGGCATCGCCGCCCGCCCTGATAACACACTTATTTATGCAACGTCAAATCGCCGACATCTGATGCCTCGACAGGTCCACGAAAATCAGTTCCCAAGCAGTGATCAAGATGAGTTATATCCGCGTGAAACAACCGAGGAGAAAGTCTCCTTGAGCGATCGATTTGGGTTACGGCTCGTTTTCTATCGCATCCCGCAAGATACTTATCTACAAATTGTTTCGCATTATGCCCAAAAGGAAGGCCTGTCTTTTCCGATGGACGAACTACATCGTGCAGCCTTGAAATGGGAAGCTGCATCAAGCGGACGATCGGGTCGCGTCGCCCGGCAATTCGTCGACGATTTGGCTGGACGATTGGGATTGGACAGTAAAAAATAATCTGGAACGATTGTATTAACGACAGCTTTCAGGAATCCCCAATAAAAATCCAATCTGTAAACGCAGCGTGTATAAAGTGTTTTTTTCGCAACACACGACACACAATTCAACAATCGTTTGCATATTTTCTTGGAGAAACCCTGGCATTCTTTGCTGACTGCTTAAGAGGTATGCACCATGTCTTTCGATAGTTTGGCTTTGCATCTTGTGGTTCATGAACTTCATGATACGATTCTCAATGGCCAGATTCGTCATGTCGAGCAGTTGGATCGCCAGAGTATTACGCTGAAGGTTTCTCAGAAAGCCGAAACCTACCGCCTGCTCATTTCAGCACATCCCGTTCAGGCGCGAACGCATCTGATTGAACGTCCTTTGAAGGGGCAAGAAGAATCCCACTTCGCGAATTTCTTGATGAAGCATATCACCCGTGGAAGAATCGCAGCCATCGAACAGATCGGCTGGGATCGCGTGCTTAAAATTACTATCGAACTTAAAACCGATGTTATCGAGTCGTCTCCCCGGTCAATCATCGCAGAGTTTATGGGCAAACACAGTAATATCATTCTGATTGACGAAGCCACCGGCAAAATCCTTGAGAGCATCAAGCATATTGACGGAACGCTAAGTCGGTATCGTGAGATTTTGCCCGGTCTACATTACACACCTCCACCGAGGCAGGAGAAGTTGCATCCGCTAACACTGAATTACGAGATTGTCGCCTCCCTGATTGAGAATCAGAAAGAACTTAACTGGAGATTCCTATTCAATGGGATTGATGGTTTAAGTCCAACGCTCGCTAAAGAAATAATCGTCCGCGCCGGCGATAGTCCGACTCCCAATCAATTGTGGGAGGCATACCAGCAGATTATTGTACCGTTTAACCCAGTGCACAGCCAGCCACAGGTATTGATTGCGAACTCCCTCTGCGCCACGAGTTCCGATCAAGACTCCAGTCCTGCTGATGCCGTTATGTCTGAACCTGGGGCGACGCTCGGGTTACTGAACGATAACAATGAACTGGTTGCCGTATCTGCGCTGCAGTTGCGCCAATTTCCGCATACGGAAAGCATACCATTTGAAACGATGAGTGAAGCTTTGAGCGCCTACTACGACACGATTGCCCGTGTTGAGGCAATTAAATTAGAGCGACATACATTGAACCAAGTCTTAGACAGACTTAGCGTTGCCATTGAACGGAAGCTAATCTTACTGCATAAGGATTTGGCGGATTCAGAAAAGGCTGATGACTATCGGATAAAGGGTGAGCTTCTCACGGCAAATCTACACTGTCTCAAACGGGGGCAAACGTGCGTTGAAGTGCAGAACTATTACAGTCCCAAACTGAGTCCTCTTAAGATTGAACTCAATCCGCAACGCAGTCCATCTGAAAATGTCCAGCAATACTTCAAACGGTATACAAAGGCAAAACGTGGGCTGTCGGTTATCGATCAGTTAATCGCTGATAACAAAGCGGAACAAGAGGTATTACGAGCTTATGCGTTAGAAGTTGAGAAGGCGAGCACACTGGAGGAACTTCTCGCAATTCGTTCAGAGTTTGCGAAAAAGGGGTGGATAAAATCAGGAAAACAGGGGAAGAAGAAGGGGATAAGTGAGACTACATTTCGGAAGTTTACCTCGCTTAACGGTTTTCAAATGTACGTGGGGCGGAATAGCAAGGAGAATGATCTCCTACTCCGCCGAATTGCTACCGCTCGGGATATGTGGCTTCACGCCAAACAGATCCACGGTTCACACGTGATTATCCGAAATCCTGAAAACAGACCTGATATTCCCATGCCAACACTCCTACAAGCCGCCCAAATTGCAGCATTCTTCAGCAAGGCGCGTCATACCAGCTATGCGCCGGTTGATTATACTTGGGCGCGGTATGTCGTTAAACCCAAGGGGAGCGCCCCCGGATTTGTGACATATACGCGCGAAAAGACGTTGTATGTCGAGCCCGGACTCCCACAAACGCCAAATGTTAAGCATGATGTGTGACGCACAAAATCAGAACTAAGCCGCTGAAATCTCGATTAGAGAAAACACAACCAAGAGGAGAAGCATGTGCCAAGAACCCACATCTCAGTCAGGAAAGTTGGGGACGTTGCGATATATGATGTGACAGGTTCCCTAACACAAGACTCGGAAAAGGAGATGAACATCGCATATCAGCAGGTACACATCGAGGGATTGACCAAAATCCTGATTAACTTCAATCGACAGTGTTTCATCACAAGCAGCGGCTTCGGTCTCATCGTCAAGTTGATTTGGCAAACACGTAACACAGGTCAGGTTCTGCGTGTAGCGCACCCCTCCGACCAAACACGGGAAATCTTTGACGTGATTGGTCTGACCCAAAGTATTGATGTTTTCGCTTCTGAAGAAGCAGCACTAGCTGAGTTCTGATTAGCAACGATCTGCGAGTCAACGAATCAGAACAGAAAAAACCCAAGCACATAATCGAACCGTACGAACTTCCCAAATCTGTAATGAAACCTCAATTTCCGATTACGTTTTAGCATTCGGATTATGTCCACAAGGACCATCCATGCCATCGTCTTGAGTGACGGTAAACCTGGTCATTATAACCAGTCTTTAGGTGTAATCCAACAGATCCCTGAGTACAGCTACCAGTTGCTGGAAGTCGCCTTCCGCAGCAAGGGGCGAGATAATCTCCTGCGCGTGCTAATGCGCATATTTGGAGGATTTCGACTACGGCACGAACTCATCGAGTGTTTGCTGCGTATGGCGCTGCAACGAAAGGTACTGAATCAACTCGACGCGATTGATTACGCAGATTTCATCCTCTCAACAGGGTCATCGGTCGCCGCTGTCAACTTGCTTCTCGGACAACGTCTCAGTGCAAAGACTGTTACCTGTCGCCGCCCATCGCCCCTCGGCATCTCCCATTTCGATCTTGCTATCCTTCCTAAAATGTACTGGCCCCGCCGGGACAGAGGCAACATTTGTAAGACAATCGGCGTTCCGAACCGAATCTCTCCAGAAGATTTAGACGCTCGGCGTAGGCAACATTTTGAAAACTCCAATTTTTACGAGGCGGATGAAAATGACCCAGATCGCCGGCGAATTGGTGTGCTCATCGGCGGTGAGGATCGCTACGCGAGGATTAGCAACAACACAACGGTTAATCTTATTGAAACATTACGCCGGATCGCTGACACACGTAACTGCCAAATCCTATTGACAACTTCCCGCCGCACCCCGATTGCTGTCGAGAACCTGATTGGTGCGCGGCTGTCGGATTCAGAGTTTTGCCCAATCCTTGTCTTAGCGCACCGTGAAAATGGTGTAGTCAATCCTGTCAATCAGATTCTTGCATTGTCGAATCTCGTTGTTGTCACCGAAGACAGTTTTTCGATGGTCTGCGAAGCGGCAAGTAGTGGGCGGAAGGTGATTATTCTGGAGGTTGATCGCAAAACACGTTGCGCCTCGAAGCGAAATCGAGTTTATCAAGAAATCATGCGTCGGGCATCGGTCAGATGGAGCAACACAAAGAACCTGGCGGAAAACATCATGCAAGCATTGGCTGATCCAGCCCCGGTTAAACCGCTGCGAGATACACAGACTGCCGCTGCAGCGATTCAGCGGCTTTTTGGCGAATGGAAGACCAATAAGTGAGGACAAACCTTTGAGACGTTTCAAACAGGGTGATGCGTGAAACTTGGCAGGACCGGGAATTAAGGCAGGAACGAAAATAAGGCAAAATGACAATATCTCATTCGGATCTATAATCGACGATTTCGATTTCTACCACGGGACAGGGGACGTAAAGAAAATTACAACGCGAAGCGTAATTGGTTGATTGGTATATTGGTTCACTATTACATAATAGCGCTCATGCAGTAGAAATTAGATAGCGTTCCCTAAAATTCTCCTATTCTTAATTTTGCGGCTGTCCATCTATAATCTGTTGCGCTTCACGCTTGAGACGATCTGTAAGTTTTCGAAAAAAAATAATTTGTGCTCTGATGTCATTTTCCAATCGACTAGCTGCTTCATAATTTTTGGCGGCTGCCTTTGCAATCTGAATAACTAAGTCAACGGGCAAATCTATAACCCCCACGCCGTCATTATCTAATGTATACCAGAGCGACACTTTACCGTTATTGACCGGTCTTTTGCCATAGAAAACATAAAAGATGTAATATCCACCATGCGGTGTACAAAGCTCAGATCTTCTGCTTTTCACCAGAAAAAGTAAAACCGTCTCGTTTAATTCAAATTCGGGTGTACCTGAAACTTTTTCTGTCAAAGTTCTGCCGGTGTTTGGATCGGTTCCCGTTCCTCCATCAATCATAAACTTTACATGGTCCTCACCTGCGTTTGGAGTCCCTTTTATCATCTCTCTGACATCGATTGAGATGTCCGTTGTGCGCCCGAACTCCTCACGGAACACAAACTCTTTTTTAACCACTCGACCGAAAACAACCAGATTGGAATCACCCACTACATTCGCAATGCTAAAACCCTTTCCGTACGGCGCCATCGACAAACCGTACACTCTCGGCAAACAAAAAACAAACAGAACAACTGTTAGGCTTACAAGACTAGCCAATTTAACAAACCTTTGTTGATATAAGATAGCGTCCACTTAATTTCTCCTATTCTTGATTTTGCAGTTGTCTATCCATAATCTGTTGCGCTTCACGTTTTAGGCGATCTGTAAGTTTTTGAAAAAAAATGATGTGTGCTCTAATATCATTCTCCAACCGACTCGCTGCCTCATAATCTTTGGCCGCTGCCTTAGCAATCTGAATAACTAAGCCAATTGGCAAATCAATTACTTTCACCTCATCATTATCCAATGTATAATAGAGCGTCACTTTACCGTTTTTCATCAGTCTTTTACCATAGGTGCCATAAAAGACATAATATCCGCCATGCGGTTTTTGCAACTCAGTGCTTTTCACTAGAAAAAGTAAAACCCCCTCGTTCAATTCAAATTCGGGTGTACCTGAAACTTCTTTTGTCAAAGTTCTGCCGGTGTTTGGATCGGTTCCCGTTCCTCCATCAATCATAAACTTTACATGGTCCTCACCTGCGTTTGGAGTCCCTTTTATCATCTCTCTGACATCGATTGAGATGTCCGTTGTGCGCCCGAACCCCTCACGAAACACAAACTGCTTTTTCACCACGTCACCGAAAACAACCAGATCGGAATCATCCACTACATTCGCAATGCTAAAACCCTTTTCATACGGCGCCATCGACGATCCAGACACACTCGGCAAACATAAAACAGACAGAACAACGGTTAGGCTAACAAAACTAGCCAATGTTATAAATCTTTTGTGTTTCATTTTAGACTTCTCCTTGTTAGCGTTATATTGTTACAATGGGGTGACACTCAATGACAGCGGAAAAAGTAAGGATCAGGTATTTTTCCACTTGAACAACAGCAAATTCGACCCACAGCAAGAAGTGACGATACACAATCTTGCGCGTGTGTTCACGATTTGTATTTCTGATTTGGTAAGGTTTATCTATTATAACAACGAACTCCCTCATAATTCAAAATTAAACGGCACTTGCTTTGCCAACGGAATAGAAACACTATGCCAATCCATTCCATTTCCAGAAAGGTAGGATTCCAGATGAAAATCACGATGACATTTCTTATGCTTTTGACTCTATTTTCGCCATATGCTTACCCCCTAGGATACACGCACCTGAATCTCCCCGAAGGTGCCATTGCCCGCCTCGGTAAGGGCAGTATAAATGTGATTCAGTATTCTCCCGATGGCACTCTGCTTGCGGTCGCTGGTTCCATCGGTATTTGGCTGTATGATACAGCAACCCAAAAAGAGGTTGCTCTACTCACCGGACATACGTCGGAGGTCTTGAGCGTTTCATTCACCACTGATGGGAAGACGCTTGCCAGTGGAGGTAGGGACATGACGGTGCGGCTGTGGGATGTCGAAACGGGGGCACTCAAGTGGGCTCGCACCAGACATACAGATGTGGTCAATAGCGTAGCATTCAGTCCGGATGGGGAGTTTATTGCCAGCGGAGGCGCGGATTGGAGTATACTTGTGTGGGATACCAAACAAGGTGGCACGTGGGAGCTTAAAACACATACTAGTCCGGTTTCAAGCGTAGCGTTTAGTTCTGATGGGCGGATCTTTGCCTGTGGGGGAAGAGACGGGAAAGTACGCCTGTGGGATTTCATAGTGGTGCCGCTGCAGATTAGCGAACCGCCTCCAGCGAAGAAGCCGGTGCGGTCGTGGGATGGCATTAGGATGAAACGCGAAAGAACCCTCGCCGCGCATAGGAATGCTATCTCAAGCATAGCGTTCGGTCCGGATGGGAGGACCCTTGCTACTGGAAGTTGGGGAACGACGGTGCGGCTGTGGGATGCGGTAACGGGCGATATCAAGACAACCCTCACCGGGGATAAAGATATAATCATGGAGGTGGTCTTAAGCGTTGCCTTCAGTCCAGATGGTACCACGCTTGCCAACACGAGTGGGGGATGGGAGGATAATACCGTGCATCTGTGGGATGCCACAACGGGAGAACACAAAAGGACGCTCACCGGGCATAAAGAAATGATCAATACTGTAGCGTTCAACCCACATAGCAAATCACTTGCCAGCGGGAGTTGGGATGGGACGGTACGACTGTGGGATGCCACAACGGGTGAACATAAGGAGACACTCGCAGGGTACACAAAAAAGATCAAAAGCGTAGCGTTCAGTCCAGATGGCAAAGTGCTTGCTAGTGGGGGTGAGGACAAGACGGTGCGATTGTGGAATGCCGTGGCGTGGACACATGAACGGACGCTCGCGGGAAATACGGATAGCATTGCAAGTATAGCGTTCAGCCCGGACGGCTCCACGTATGCTACCGCGAGTAAACTATGGAAGGACAAACATGTGCATCTGTGGGATACCATGACCGGTGAAAATAAGCGAACGCTCGTTGGGCATAAAGATAATGTTTTAAGTGTAGTGTTCAGTCCTGATGGAAAGGTACTTGCCAGCGGGGGTGAAGACAATACGGTGCGACTGTGGAATGCCATGACGGGTGAAGGTAAAGAAACGCTCGCCGGACATACAGGTGCGGTCAATAGCGTGGCGTTCAGTCCGGTGAGTGGCGTGCTCGCCAGTGCGAGTGACGACGGGACGGTGCTCCTATGGAAAATTATTGATTAAACTGCGCAGCCTCTTTTGGGATTATAACGATGCGGCATAGCGGCTCGGCTATCGCACAAATGGCAATTTGGTGGTAAAAAAAGAGAGGGTTGGATTACTTGGCGCTGGAATAAAAAGGCGGGTATGGAAAAACAGGTTGCTTTGAATACCAATCACAGCATCAGAAGGGGTATTTACGAACGGTATAGCCCCCGTTAAACCGCTCCGAGACACGCAGACTGCCGCCACTGCGATTCAGCGGCTTTT
This sequence comes from Candidatus Poribacteria bacterium, assembly GCA_965198175.1. Lineage (GTDB taxonomy): Bacteria > Poribacteria > WGA-4E > WGA-4E > PCPOR2b > JAPPKS01. Next base: position 1,527,775 of record OZ240245.1, on the reverse strand, counting down.
TGACGAATCAACAATCAATATATGAGGATCGAACCTTAGAGAGGATTAAATCCCTGTCCGAATACGACTCGTTAAGCAATTGATTGATTCATATTACACTTCTCTTTTTCAAACGAATACGAAAGGAGAAAAAAGAAATTGCACAAGAAATTTCTGTTATTTTCGTGCCTCGTTTTTTTGGCCTCGGTCATTTATTTCATCTATACATTTTTTTTCGAACTACGGACCCGTACCGAACAGCAGCAGGAAATACCCCATGTACCGGAAGACAATTCCGTCAAGTACGCTCCCCGCACCGATTTCTCGAAAGCAGAGCAAGAACAACCAACTCCGGCGGAAACAGAAAAAACAAGAGAAGAAGTCGAAATCCTAGGGCAAGGTTCTCAAGAGAGTCTTGAGGATACAGAAAATAAGGAATTTTCCTCGGCTCCTGAAATTGAAACTGATGACTCATACTAATTATTGATCTATAAGTTACAAAGAGATATAATGCTAGCATCTAACTTTACTGTAGTGTTGATTGGAATCAGCCGATTGCTGTGTAATCGACGGGCGTCCATCCGAACGAGCAAAGGAAGCGTCATGCCCGAAAAGAACGAAGCCCAACTTAGACAACGACTTGAACAAGCCTCAACCCTCTCGGAGTACCGGCGTATTCAATGCGTCTATCTAAGGGAGAAGTATGGTTATTCCTCGAACCAAATCGCTGAAATTACCACCTATCACCCGGCAAGTGTGAGAAGAATCCAAAGTAAGTACCGTAAAAATGGGATTGCCGCGCTATCTCCCAAGCCCAAAGGGGGCAGAAATCATCAAAACCTGAGCCTAGCTGATGAGCAAGCGTTCATCGCCGACTTGGTGACAAAGGCAGCAAGCGGTCAAATCATTGAGGTTTCACAGATTCATCGCGCTTACCAAGAAAAAGTGGGAAAATCGACGGTTTACGCGCTTTTGCACCGACATCAGTGGCGAAAAGTGGTTCCGAGACCCCAACACCCGAAACACGATGAGCTAGCTGCCGATACTTTTAAAAAAATTCCCCACGCTTATCCAACAAGCTCAAAAGGAAGCAAAGCAAAAAGGGTTGCCTTTACGAGTAATGCTCCAGGACGAGGCGCGGTTTGGTCGAATCAACGAGCCGAAAAGGTGTTGGGCCCCAAAAGAGATTCGCCCCGTGGTTTTGAAACAAACCGTTAGAGAATATACTTATGCGTATGGGGCGGTCAGCCCGGTTGATGGGGCGTGCGATTTTCTGATTTTGCCTAATATGGACAGTTAGTCAATGAACCTTTTCCTCGATGAAGTGTCCCAAAGACACCCGTATGAGTTCATTTTAATGATATATGACCAAGCACCAAGCCATAGTACATCCGCTTTGGTAATCCCGGAGCAGATGATGGTCGAAACGTTACCACCCTACTGCCCGCAACTCAATCCGGTTGAACATGTCTGGGACGAACTGCGGGAGAAATACTTCCCCAACCTAATCTTTCGAACATATGACACACCTGGAAGAGACGTTGGTTGAAGGGTTGCTTTACTTCGAGGCTCAGTCCGACATCGTTCAATCCATTACCGGATTCGATTGGATTGTCCGTAACATTTAGATTTGGAAATCGTATCAGAAATCAGATCGGAGCTAGAAATGCTCTTTATTGTCGTCAACGAGTTGTGGAACAAAAATGTGTCCCATGCGGAGGAAATCAGGCCTTTTATGCGCGAATATGCGAAGCTCGGTAAAATCGAGGACGAACTTAACTCCGCGATTAACGGGACAAGTGGAGAGGAAAACCAAAGGCTACATGATGAACTCCTACAGGTTCAAAGTGAGAAGGAACGAATTTCGGATCTCATAGCTCCCCTAGACCAAGAATGGGAGCGAAACACCCAAAAATTGGAACAATATTTGGAAACAGACTACGGAATGACGATAAGGGATTTTTTCGACACGTATCGGGAGGACTTTCATTCTTCGAGGGAGGCACAGTGAAACAGATTTGAAATCAACAAACGATTCTCATCCACTGATTAATTGAAGACGTTTTGCGTCGTGTGATAAAGGCAACCGAAAAATTAAGCGAATAACATGGGAAAGAAATTGCACCTTAGAACGTAAACCTTCTAGTTCGATGGTCAAAATTGAGTGTTTGCGGAGGATTTCCCACAGGATTTTGTCGTCAATCGAGTTAAAATCTACAAGAGAAAATGTAGCAAGTCGTATCGGGAATTAGACAACACCCGTGGTTTTTTCGCACAAACCCGACCTTCAATTGGAAGTTTCCGAGGGAATTTGAGGCATGTGTTTGGATATTCACACACAATAAATGGGGCGATGGATTTAGTGATTGGTTTCATTGGGAACTTCTGCTGTCGCTTACAGATTTGAATCTTGTTCTACCGTTTGGGCACGCCTGTATAACTCATCAAATCGGACGTGGGCAAAGCATCCAAAAAGCGGATGTCTCGACATTCTAGTTTGCGTTAATCGTGGAGAGGTAATTCCACACGCGAATCGGGCTACTGAACGGGCGTCGTCAATTGGCTCATCCTGATCTTGCCACGCATCAAGAAGTTGCTTCCACATTCCTTCATCGATTGCCCCCGGTTCCGCGGGTAAAAGTCTCGTAGGTTCATGACCATTTAAACACCAGGCACAATGTCCGCAGAGACGAGGGAGTTTTTCACCGAAGTGCGCTGCTAAGTGTGCTACTTGGCACCCGTCGTACGATGCCAACTCAATAACTTGTCCAATCCGTTCTACCTCACGCTTCTCAAGTTCAAGCGCGTTATTAAACAGCGTATCGGTTAGCTGATCCATGTCATCGGGCTGCTGGAGGATTAAAAAGCGATTGCGAACCCCTTCGGCTCTCACTTCCAACAGCCCCTGCTCGGCGAGGTAGTCCAATGCCCGCACTATTCGATCGCGGGGGCAATCAATCGCTTCTGCTGCTTCATTGAGATCAATATGAAACCAAGTCTTGGCTTTGTGAGTTCGTTTGAAAACTGCTATCAGGAATTGGCGACGTTCATCTTCAAACCTCGATAAAATTTCGGACGACGAAACAAGTGGCTGAAATTGGTAGCGGCTGTAAAATGGGGTCAGTTCCTGTAGATAACCATAAAGTTCCATTTTCACTAACAATGTCCGTGCCACTAATTGACGAATGTCATGACGCCTCGACAGTTCATAAAGACTAAGGTCGAACTCACCGGAAAAGGAAAAAATATCCTTGACCAGATCTCGGATTGCGTTTCGACTTGGGCTGTCCCCATAGGCAAAGTTCTCAAGTGTGCAAACATCATCCAAGCAGACAAACATCTCACAGATCGAATTCTCTCCGTCTCGCCCGGCACGCCCAATCTCCTGCGAGAAATTCTCAAGACTCTTCGGCAGATTATAGTGGTAAATGTAACGGATGTTTGGCTTGTCGATTCCCATGCCGAAAGCAATGGTCGCCACCACGACCCCATTGTCTGAGTCCATGAACCAATCTTGCACTTCTGTCCGCTGCTCATTTTTCATCCCAGCATGATAGGCTTGTGCCGGTAGTCCCGCCGAGGCGAGATACGCTGCTACCTGCTCGGCTGTTTTTTGTAGCGTGACGTAGACTATTGTGGGCCCCACGGGACGCGCCTTTAGCCTTTCTAGCAAAGTTCTATCGCGGTCAGCAGCGGTGATAGGCGTTGTCAACACTGTGAGGTTCCTTCGGTAAAAACCGGTCCGAACTACGCATTCGCCGGGTATACCGAATCCCTCACAGATGTCTTCAGCTACCTTGGGAGCCGCTGTCGCCGTCAATGCAAACAACCGCTCTGCACGGCATGCCCGCGCAAAACGAGCGAGTTTAAGGTAATCCGGTCGAAAGTTGTGGCCCCACTCTGAGATGCAGTGTGCCTCGTCAACAGCGAACATTGATACCTTCGTGTGCATAATTGCTTGCAAAAAGCGTTCGTTGTTAAATCGCTCTGGTGCCACATACAGGAGACGCAATTTCCCAGACCGCAGGGCTAACATGACAGAGCGATTTTCATCGGCCGATAGCGTTGAATCAAGCCGCTCGGCTGGAACACCCCGGCTCTTGAGGACATCGATCTGATCTTTCATCAACGCAATCAGCGGCGAAATAACGACTGTTACACCATCGAAGGTGAGCGATGGCAATTGGTAGCAGAGCGATTTCCCCCCACCTGTCGGAAAGGTTGCTAGAGCTGAACGCCCGGCGAGCAGATGTTCGATGACTTCCGCCTGCCCCGGCAGAAATTGGTCGAAGCCAAATGTCCCGGTGAGTAGTTGTTGAGCACGTTCCATGCGATACTATTCCCTCCTCTGCCATGTGGTTAATCACTGTTCCCAAGGGAAAATAAGTCTGTACCTACGCATCAAATCTGCGGAGTCTTCCAACGGTACTTTAGCAAACTCCTTCCGTTGTTCCTCAGCAAGTCCATCGAAGAACGTATCAACTTCGGCAGCCCAACCCTCGCCATCATAGCCGTTATTATTCAAGGCTTCAATCATAGCTATGCGGTAGGCTTTAGAAACAATCAGTTTCAGTTGAATTGCAGTAATTCGCTTCTCATTTGCGATAATTCGCTTCTCAAGATTCGCAACTTTCTTTTCTAGCTCTCTAATTTGCTCCTGAATTTTATCAACATCCTTGCCCAAACTTACTCGCGGCTTGTCGACTTGGCAACTCAGTAAACACACGGAAATAGTGAAGATTACAAGGACTTTCATATTAAGACTCCTTATTGTGGAATGGGGTTGTCAAGTGTTTTACTTTGCTATCAGAATCATCGTGAGCGGTAGTCGGTTTAAAGTCTAGCCAATCCTTGATGGTGATATTGTCTACGATGCTTTTCATACCAGCCGCGATTCCTTTACCATCCAAAACCGTCTTGACTAGTAGTTGCCTCGATTAAAAAGGGCGGTCTTTTCGGCGGCGCCTTGCTCAATTTGCTCTAGGTCTAACGCCTCACGCTCTGGGGTGTAATCAGATAGTATAGACTCGTCTTCTGTCTACTGTTTGATGGCTGGATCGCTTCAATCTAACATGGACAAAGAATATCACAACGCATTAGGTTATGCAAGATGTAACCTACTTTCGTTTGACATAGGTGAGATTGCACAAGCCCGCCCACAGGACTCGCGAGTCACGAATTGTAGTTGATTGATTTCACCCAGATAACGACCGTTTTGCCAGTCGGAAATCATCTTAGGTCTAGTTTTTGGAGGGAACGATAGAAGAGACACAATCTGCTATCAGGAAAGATTACGTGTACCGAATCCGGTGCAAACTTTCTCACCAGGAACCCGCAAACCGGCATTTTATGTGTGTATAGCCACCAACGCAAAAAGCCGCAATCGGTGGACTCATTGTGCGGAGAAACGTCCATCCGAATGCGGCTTTGGGTATTCAAACACATCTTGCGGAGATAGCGCTACGGGGAATCGAACCCCGGTTTGATGGCTGAGAACCACCCGTCCTAACCCCTAGACGATAGCGCCGTGAAAGAATTGGCTGCCGGGGAAGGACTCGAACCCTCGCAACATGGTCCAGAGCCATGCGTCCTACCATTAGACGACCCGGCAAAGCCAGTTTGAATTATAACAGGAACTCAGATTCTTGTCAAGGCTTAGCCCAGAATTTTTCCGAGTGATGCTTTGGACAGTTCATACACAGGCCCCCAGTAAAGCCCTAACACGATAGTCGGTACAACAAAAACCACAACCAAGGCACGATTGCCGATTGAAAAGGAGACGGGCTTGGGTTCGTCCGAGGTGTCCAGAAACATCGCTTTGACGATTCGCACATAGTAATACAGAGATACAACACTGTTAAGCAAGCCAATAATCGCCAACCAGTAGAATTCTTTTGTGAGTACCGCTTTAAAAAGTAGCCATTTGCCAATAAATCCTGAAAGTGGCGGAATACCCGTCAAAGAAAAGAGGAAAATCCCCATGGATATCGCAACCAAGGGCGCCCGGGTAACAAGCCCACGGTACCCGTCTATGGTTTCACTGCCAATCTGTTCCGCGATGAGAATAACAACGAAGAAAGCACCCAGATTCATGAACAGATAAATGATTAGATAAAAAAGAATTGCCTGAATTCCCTCGGCAGTCAATAAAACCCCGCCCATAAGCAAGTACCCCCCGTGCGCAATGCTTGAGTAAGCAAGGAGGCGCTTGACATTCTGTTGTGGAAGCGCTGCCAGATTTCCAACGGTCATGGTTAAAGCGGCAAGGACCGCTAACAGCAAGGGCCAATCAACGGATTCGAGGACATTTGCCGAACGAAATCCCGAATAAAAGAGACGGATAAACAGCGCAAAACCGGCAGATTTGGAAGCAACGGACAGAAACGCCGTTATTGGAATCGGTGCACCCTCATACACATCGGGCGACCACATGTGAAACGGAACAGAAGCGATTTTGTAACCGACGCCCGCAAGGACAAATATAATCGACACCAACACCGCTAATTGATAATCGCCCCCTCCTGACCTGAATATCTCTGCCAGGGCATTGCTGACCTGCATGACATCTCCTGTGCCCGTCAGACCAAATATTAGTGAGATACCGAATAGCATGGTTCCTGAGGCAACAGCGCCGTAGATGATATACTTGAACGCCGCTTCACTCGACCGCGGGCTGTGCGTTAAAAAGCCGGCTAAGATATATGATGCCAAGCTGACGGTTTCAATCGAGAGGTAGATCATGAGCAGATGCGTTGATGACGCCATGAGGAACATACCCAGCGTGACTGCTAGCAGAAGTGCGTAATACTCACCTCTTGTTCGCGGATCGAGTTCCTCAGAACCCATTGAAAACAGAATAGTGACGGCTGTCGTAATCAAGATGATAACCTTAAAGAACACCGCAAAACTATCGAGCTGAATCATACCAAGGAAAAGGGAGCGATCCACGGCGCCGACTAGGAGAATTGCAATGAGCGTCACAGCAAGTCCCACAAGTGATAAATGCGCCGCCCTTTTGTCGCTTTCCTGTCGACCCAGCAGATCGAATATGATTACCCCTACTGCAAATGCAACTAAAATCAATTCAGGGATAAAATAACGAATGCTTTGAACGTTGTTCAATGAATCCAAATATGCCTCCATCCGACTCCGGTTGCTACCGCCGAGAGTTTCTAACCTTTTATGGCACTATCAAAACCTTAACTGCCTGATTAAACATATCAATGGCAAGAGACGGCCAAATGCCGAGCACAATTGTTAAAATGCCTAGCGGTACGAGCGTTACGATTTCACGGTGATTGATTTCGGGCATATCCGCGTATTTCGGATTAAGTTGGCCCAAGAAAACCCGTTGCAATGTCCAAAGGAAGTAGGCAGCGCCAACAACGATTCCAATTGTCGACAGAATCGTCAATGTCGGAAATTTGTCATACGCGCCCAGCAAAGACAACGCTTCACCGACAAAACCGCTGAGCCCGGGCAGTCCCAGAGACGCCATAAACGCTACGGTTGTAATGCCTGTATATATTGGCATCTGGCTTCCTAATCCACCAAAACCTCCGATTTCCCGATGATGCGCGCGATCATAAACTACACCCACCAAGAGGAACAACATTGCGCTAATCACACCGTGGTTGAACATCTGGAGAATTGCACCGTTCAATCCGCTTTCGTTGCGCGCCGCAAGTCCTAAAATGACGAATCCCATGTGCGCGATACTGGAGTAAGCAACAAGTTTCTTAAAATCCTTTTGTGCTAATGCACACAGTGAACCATAGACAATGTTGACAAAGCCAAGGATTGCTAAGGCACTCCCCCACCTGCCCTCGCCGTTGCAGAAAAGATCCATTCCTTTCGGCAACATGGCAAAATTGATAAGAAACAGCCCATAGGTGCCCATTTTCAGGAGAATACCTGCGAGGATGACGCTAATTGCAGTCGGTGCCTCCACGTGTGCGTCAGGTAGCCATGTGTGGAAGGGAAAGATGGGAACTTTCACCGCAAAGCCGATGAAGAAACCTAAGAAAGCCCAAATCTGAAAAGTGCGATCTGCGAGTGGATGCCCCTCTTGGTTAGCAAGCTCGATCAGCTTCGGAATATCAAAAGTTCCACCCTTAATGTAGACAGCTATGATGGCAATCAGCATCAGAACCCCACCGAACAGCGTATACAAGAAAAACTTAATCGCAGCATACTCTCGACGGGGACCGCCCCAGATCCCGATCAGGAAATACATCGGCAGAAGCGTCACCTCGAAAAAAACGTAGAACAGGAATAGGTCTTGAGCGCAAAAGAAGCCGATCATCCCTGTCTCCAGCAGCAAAAACAGAGCGAAATACGCTTTGACGCCTTTCTCAATATTTCGCCACGATGCCAGCACGCAGATTGGTCCCAATAACGCCGTTAAGAGTAGCAAGGTAACACTGAAGCCGTTTATGCCGATATGGTAGTGAATATCGAACGCTTCGATCCAAACGCTTTCAAACTCAAATTGAAGTTCTGAAGCCGATCGATCATATTGTATAAAAAGAATCACCGCCAGAAGCAAGGGAATCAGTGTAATGCCGAGCGTCACCTTCCTCGCCAGCTCTTCTTGATTACGCGGGATGAGCAAAACAACAACCATCCCCACGAGCGGTATAAAGATCATCAATGATAGGAACATCCGGTGAAATCCTCCTGTCAAAAGTCCCTAATGTGTTTAATACGCTACAGTCTATTGACCTTTGTTTTTCGTGATAAATACATCCAAATCTGATTTATTCGCCTTAGATTATTTGCTACCCATATGGAAAGCGTAATTTCATGTGTTATAAACTTCGTAAAATTAAAATCAGCAACACTAATCCTCCCAAGATAATCAGCAAGTAGTTTTGAATCATCCCCGTTTGAACTCGCCTGATTTTGCCTCCCACTAACAGGGTAACCTGCGCCACCCAATTGACGATTCCATCGACGAAGGTGTTGTCGAACCAGCCGATTAATCGAGAAAACAACTCGCGCACGGTGAATCCAATGCCGTTGACAATGCCATCAATGACGCGCAAATCGAAAAGTCCAAGGAATCTTGAACTTGCGACGGTCAACGCAACAATTACACCATTGTAGAATTCATCAAAATAATATTTGTTCCAGAAAAGAATATAGATTGGGCGGAATTTTGCCGCGATGGCTTCGGCGGAAATCTTTTTCCAGTAATAGAAAAATGCGGATAGCCCAACGCCCAGTATGACGATAACAAATGATAAAGGTACAACGATATGATGTGCCTTGTCATGGATCGGATCGTGATGTACCACTGCTGCTGCATGGTCATCATGGTGATGGAGCGCCTCTTCAGCAGCATGGGCATCTGAAAACCCCGCTTGCGCGAACAGGACGCCTCGGCTCCGACTGTCCTGCGCATGGTCGGGCGAATCAACGTGAGGTTGTTGCGGAGTTTTCACATAGTGTTCAAACATCCCTTTATTGACAATTGGAAAACTGAGAATCGCCAAAATAATTAGCGGAACCGTCATAACCTTCGGAGATTCATGGACATGCTCATACATCTCTCGATTGCGCGGCTCACCGAAAAAGGTCATGAAAATCAGGCGGAACATGTAAAATGCAGTAATTACAGCGGCAAGAGCTGCCGTGCAAAACAAAATATAATGGTGAACGGAATTCCACGACATCGCTCTGTAGAGAACCTCAACAAGAATTGCATCTTTACTCCAGAATCCCGAGAAGAGATAAGGAACACCTGAAATTGACAATGTTGCGATAAGCATAGTCACGAAAGTGATAGGCATCTTGCGCCTCAATCCACCCATGTGACGCATATCCTGTGCCGGATCAATTCCAAAACTCGCGAATGGCGCTTGGGATCCATGCGGATGACCATGTTCATTGTCGTGGTTGTGTGAATGGTGGCTGGCATGAAACGCGTGAATGACACTACCCGATCCGAGGAACAACAAGGCTTTGAAGAATGCGTGCGTAGTCAGGTGAAAGAGTCCGGCGACATAGCTACCCGCACCGATTGCCAACATCATATAGCCAAGTTGGCTGATTGTGGAATAAGCTAACACGCGCTTGATATCAAATCGAACGATAGCAATTGTTGCTGCTAACAACGCTGTGATTCCACCGATATACGCAATGACCAACGATGAATCCGGCGTTAGGAGCGGGAACATACGTGCGGCGAGATAGACACCGGCAGCCACCATCGTTGCAGCATGAATTAATGCGCTCACTGGCGTGGGACCTTCCATCGCATCCGGCAGCCATGTGTGCAGCGGAACTTGTGCGGATTTTCCAACAGCACCACAGAAGATAAGCACGCCGGCGATTGAAAGCCATGTCAAGTCACCCGCCCTCAAATGTTCTGCAAGTGCGAAAATTCCATCTTCTCCATAAAGCGCTAGCGTTCGGAATTTGGCGAACAACATCATCATCCCGATGAACATCCCAACGTCACCCACACGGGTTGTCAGGAAAGCTTTTTTACACGCATTTGCCGCCGAGTCTTTTTCAAACCAAAATCCAATCAGCAAATACGAACATAGCCCGACCAGCTCCCAGCCAATATAGATGCCTAACAAGTTATCCGATACAACCAGGAACAACATCGAAAAAGAGAATAACGAAAGAAAGGCGAAGAATCGAGGGTAGCGTGGATCTCCGTGCATATAACCGATCGAAAAGATATGCACGAGGCTACTGACAATTGTGACGACCAGTAACATAATGGCTGTTACACTGTCGAAGTAAAACCCCATCGAAAAGTTGACCTCTTCGAGCGGCAACCATGTGAGCGTGTGGTGGTCTGGTTTTTCAGGACTGGCAGTAGTAAATAGCAGAAGAGCGCAGACAAATGCAATAAGCATTGCCGCGGTTGAGATGAGATCTTGGCGGGGGGAATTGCGCCCGGTTAACGACAGGAGGCTAAAAATCGAGAACGCTGCGAGCGGACAAAGCAAAATTATGCTAAAAAGAAGAACAACGGGCATACCACCCTTCCTGATGTCGAAATACGCGGTCAAAAGCCGCAATTAGAGGGTTATGGACTGAATGCCGAAGTCAAATAAACCAGATCGCGTGGGGCACAGCGCACCCTTATCACAATCGACGACAAAGCCAATCGCTTTAAGCACAACGGAGCCAATGAACGGATCGCAGTGCGCATCAGCACGATGCGATTTGCCAAACTGGAGTTCCACAGAAAGACGTTCAATACTTGGCACCAGCTAAAACGCACAAGCATCTATCCTTTCAAGCTATCGGTTTCATCTGGGCTAATTGTACTAAACTCTCTGTAGATTGCCAGAATAATCGCCAAAAACACGGCTGCTTCGGCAGCGGCTAGCACAATTCCAAAAATGGAGATGATTTGTCCACTGATGTCATCGGTGGGTGTCACAAACCGAGAAAAAGCAGCAAAATTGAGATTACAGGAGTTGAGAATTAGTTCAATCCCCATCAATATGCTAATGGCGTTGCGCCGTGTCAAAACGGCGAAGATACCAAGAGAGAATAAGGTTGTACTAATGACAAGGTATGGTGTCAGGTCATTCATCTTCTCGGACTTCCTTGCGTGAAATTAACACTGCGCCGATTAACGCAATCAGCAAAATCACCGAGGCAACCTCAAAGGGGAGCAGGAATTCTTTTTGCAATATGGTCTTACCTATCTGAGAAGTCGTTCCTTCCACAGAACCCAAATCTTCTTGAACGTTCCACGGGGTGCTTCTCATAACACCCAAAAGCAGCCAAAAGATTAAGATGGAAACCAATCCTCCCCAGAAAAGCTGCCCGCGCTCCATTTTAAGTTTCATGTCCAATCGACCGCTGGTCATCATTACGCCAAAGAGAATAAGCACGAGAATTCCACCGACATAGACGATTACTTGAGTTGCAGCGAGGAAATCTGCTTGTAAAAATACATAAAGCCCCGCAATGCTAAAGAGCGTTACCATCAGCGAAAAGGCGGCATGAACGATGTTTCGTACTGTCACAACGATAACCGCTGATCCAATGGTGAGCAGGGCAAAAACATAAAATACTAACGGTTTAAGTTCCATATACTTTAATCAGTAGCTTCATCAAGCGGTTTATCGTACATTTCTGGCTTTGCAAACTTGAAGATTAAGTTTGTCCGATCGAAAGTTGAATACTCAATGCCTTCAAGTGTATCAATCATTATCAGGCATTCTGTCGGACAAACTTCGGTGCAGAGCCCGCAATACATACATAGCGACATGTCAATGTCAAACTTATCCAGGTAAAAGATTACCGGCTTTCGTTCGACAACGCGAGCGATCCGTTCACTTGGAACCTCCACGCTACCCCGCTCCCGGGTCTGAATCGAAACGGATGTGTTCGACTCAATTTTCTCGTCCCCTTCAATCATTCCCACGATTTCGGTCCTATCTTTGAGGTGGACGACGTTCATGCTATCCCAAAGCCTTTCCCCTTTGGGCAGTTTTTCGGTGGTGATATCAATACAGTCAACGGGGCAAATCATCTCGCATTTTTTGCAGCCGATGCAGTCCTCAATACGATTGTAAAGTTGTCCTCGATAGCCTTGGGGGATATCACGTACGTTTTTCTTCCGCTCGAACGAATGTTCATAGGGATATTGGTGAGTCACAGAAGGTTTTAACATCTGCTTAAAGGTGATTGCCATACCAACGAAAACAGTGTAAACGCCGATGTAGATATTTGCGAAATATTGACGCATGTTCAATCCTCCTTGCCCTACGCTGAACTCGCCCCTGGTGCGGGACTTTGCGATGAACGCCTTCCTAAGACCAAATATGCACCGATGATTCCTAAAATAATAATCAACAAGCTAATACCAACATATGCCGGATGTTTGTCGTTTTGAAAAATGAGCACCCATATTCCAATCCCAAGAATGTTAAAGAATGAGATTGGGATAAGATATTTCCAACACAGATTCATAAGTTGATCGACACGAAGCCGAGGCAGCGTCCATCGTATCCACATCATGATGAAAACGAGAAACAGAGTCTTGATAACGAAGCCAGGCGTTCCACCTAGAAAATCATAGCCGGGTAGTATGCCTTTCCAACCGCCGAGGAATAATGTTGATGCAATTGCACTCACGGCAAACATATTCGCGTATTCCGCAATGAAGAACAACGCGAAACGCATACCGCTATATTCAGTGTGAAATCCCGCTACCAGTTCCGACTCCGCCTCCGGCAGATCAAAGGGGGTTCGATTAACCTCTGCAATCGCCGATATAAAGAAAACAAAAAAAGCGATAAAAGTGAACGGAGTACGAAAGATGATCCAACTCAATATCCCCAAGTCGCCCTGATTCCTCACAATCTCCTGCATCTTCAGGCTTTCCACAAGCATTACGACCGCCAAAATCGAAAGACCGACAGGGATTTCATAGCTGACAATCTGTGCAGCCGAGCGTAACGCACCCAACAGCGACCATTTGCTATTGGACGCCCACCCTGCCATAATTACTCCGATCACAACAACGGAGGAGATTGCCATGATATAGAAGATTCCAATATTCAGGTCGCTCACCAAGATCGATTTGCCAAATGGGATAGCCGCAAACACCGCAAAAGAACATGCAAAAATTATATATGGCGCAACGATGAAGAGAATCTTGTCGCCTTGCCGCGGAATATGGTCCTCTTTGAAAATAAGTTTAACGCCGTCTGCCAATGTCTGAAGTACACCGTGAGGACCGACTCGCATCGGTCCGACCCGATCCTGGATATGGGCGGATACCTTTCTTTCCGCCAAGACCAAGACCAGCGGAAGCAACGGAACGACGGCAACGAAGATAACACAAACGGCGAGCATCGCAATCAGTTGTGACACGGGGAGAGGAAGCGACGCCACAAATGGGACGTGCGTCCGCATGAATTCCAGAACCAAATCTGCCAACTTTTCATTGTTTCCTTGCCCCAAGAATTCTGGAAAGGTTTCTTGAATAAACTGCTGTAGAACAGGAAACATCCGGACTCCCTATGTGGAGCATACGTGTTCTATTACCACGGTATCAGAAGTAGAAGCACTGCGTTACAATGCTTAGCGATCTACTTCTCCCATCACAATATCTATACTGCCGATAATCGCGATAATATCGGCGATCATTAATCCTTTACTGAGTTCTTGCAACGCGCTTAAAGCGGTGAAACACGGTGATTTGGCTTTCACTCGGACCGGTTTAGGGGTGCCATCGCTCACGATATAAAATCCGAGCTCACCACGCGGCGCCTCACTCCGGAAAAAAATCTCGCCCTTAGGCGGACGAACCGCTTTTAATTCCGCCATGATCGGTCCATCAGGGAAATTACCCTCAAGTATCTGGCGGATAATCCGGACGGACTGTTTCAACTCGTCCATCCGCACCTTGTACCGATTCCAGCAATCACCAAGGACCGCCCCAATTTCTGGTATATCTTTGCCATACGCAATGTCAAAGTCGAATCGATCATATATTGAGTACGGTTCATCCTTACGCAAGTCCCATTGAAACCCCGCTCCCCGGAGATTTGGACCAGTGATACCGTAGTTGATCGCCATCTCTTTGTCCATTACAGCGACACCTGTTGTGCGTTCAATAAAAATCTCGTTATTTGTCAGGAGCGCGTTGTAATCATCGATCATCGGCTCGAAATAGTCGATAAATTCTTTGACCTCGTCAAGAAACTTCGGTGGCATATCCCTCGACACCCCACCAATACGCACATAATTATATGTCAATCGAGCACCGCAGATCTTTTCAAAAAGCAGGAGGATTTTCTCACGATCTCGAAAAGCGTAGAGAAATGGGGTAAACGCACCAATATCCATGCCATAGGTGCCAAAAGATAGGAGATGACTCCCGATGCGATTCAGTTCACAGATGAGCACCCGCAGATATTCTGCACGTTCAGGGACCTCAAATCCTTTTTTTTCATCAGCCGCCATCAGCTTTTCAACAGCCAAACAGAACCCCCAATTCTGATTCATGGCCGCGATATAGTCCATTCGATCAGTAAACGGAATAATCTGCGGGTAAGACAGATTTTCAGAATGCTTTTCAAAGCAGCGATGCAGATATCCGATATGGGGGATAGCTTCCCGGACGACCTCGCCATCAAGCTTCAGTTCAAGCCGTAAGACACCGTGCGTACTGGGATGCTGAGGTCCCATGTTGACGACCATCTCATCTGAAAACGGCTTCAGTTCAATGAATTTGCTTTCCGGTTTTGGCGCTGCCATAGTGAATTTCCTTAGAGCTTCAACTGCGTTTCCCGGCGTAGCGTTTATACAGAGGTCTCTGTGAATTTGCTAGTGTCTGCATAAATAGTTCAGGAATTTGTCAAAGTGGATTCTGTTCAACCTGCCTTCACGAGCACTTTCCCCCAACCTATTCCACGAATCAATACGGTACCCGCATACCCCGATAGAAATCAGGCTCTTTATAATCTTTGCGCAGCGGGTGTCCTTCCCAATCGTCTGGAAGCAAAATGCGTTGCAGATCGCTGTGACCATCAAAGACAATCCCGTACAAATCGTATGTTTCGCGCTCGTGCCAATTGGCAGTCTTCCAGATTGTCTCGACGGTGGGAACGTGGGGATTTTCTTTTTGGACGATGATTTTGAGGACAACGTTGTGACGGTGGGTCAGTGAAAAGAGGTGATATACAACCTCAAGGTCTTCAGCCTTAACACTCAAATCAACCCCGCTTAGACACATCAAAAAATCGAAAGCCAACGCCTCATCTTCGGCAAGGTATCCTCCGACATCGGCTATCGACTCAGGGGCAACGACAATAAAGGGATCGACAATTGTTTCTTCAAATGAGAGAATTGATTCTCCAAATTCACTTTTTAACCGAGTGTAAATCTCTTGCGGCGTCACAGAAAAGGAACTCTCCTTATTTCTTTAGTCTGCAGCCTCGTCGCGTTCAGATTCCTCATGCTCCGCGAGGTGTGCTTTTGCTTCTTCCATCGCTGCTTCATTGTTCGCCAACTCTGTCTTGGTAAAAAGTTTTCTCAAAAAAGGCATATTGCGACGTTTTGCGACTGTCTGCGTTTTGATCTTTTCTTGTAGCTTCATCAACCCTTCGAGAACCGCTTCAGGTCGAGGCGGACATCCCGGCACATAAACGTCGACAGGAATAATGCGATCCACCCCCTTCAGGACATGGTAACCATGCTGCCAATACGGACCGCCGCTTGTGGCACAACTCCCCATAGAAATGACATATTTCGGTTCAGGCATCTGTTCATAGAGACGTTTGATTCGCGTCGCCATCTTCAACGTGACAGTGCCTGAAACAACTATGAGATCGGATTGACGGGGTGTGGCACGAGGTACACCTGCGCCAAAGCGATCGAGATCGTAATTAGAAGCAGCAGTCGCCATAAACTCGATCGCGCAGCAGGCAAGCCCGAAAGTCATGGGCCAGAGTGAAGATGCTCGCGCCCAATTCGCAATTGCATCGACCGATGTCACGATAGCATTCTTGTCGAGTCTTTCTTCGATAATCATCGTTATTCACTCTCCTTACTTGCTGACTGAATCGAACGAATCCACTCAAGATCGCCCTTGACCCACACATAAGCGAGTCCAACCAACAAAATGCCAATGAAAATTACCATTTCGACAAATGCTAGAACACCGATTTCACGAAAGACGACCCCCCAAGGAAATAGAAACACAATTTCAACATCAAAAATCAAGAAAATGAGGGCGATGATGTAGAACCGGGCGTTAAATTTGATACGGGTGTCACCAACCGGATCCTCACCACATTCGTATGGCATATATTTTTCTTCGGTGAAAAGTCGGGTTTGAAGTAGGCGGGAAACGGTCAGGTTAAGGAGGACAAACACACACCCAACAACCAGGAAAATTAATACATTGGCAAAATCAAGATCCATGTATTTTAAAGCCTCTCAGACGGAGTTTGTGAAAAATATCACAAACTGTAAGCAAAAAAAATTTACATGTCCAAATTTGACACGCACCATACATAATTATATATCAGAACCCGATCCTTTGCAACAAAAAATACCTCCTCTGACAATTTCAGATCGGGGTTTGCGGATTGACGTTCAATCAAATTCCCCGCCGCATTTTCGACAGAGAATATAAAACTGAATATCGTCCGACTGGGCATGCTCTTTCATCAAATCAACGGCAGGCTCAGGTAAATCCTCGCCACACTTGGGACACTTGTAAAGCGACCCTTCCATTGTAGGCACATTAGAGAGATCGCCCACAATGCTACGCCAGTAGTCGAATTCCCATGGAATTTCTGTTTGTATTTCTGTCGCCATATCCAGCGCGTAGCGGATAAGTGCTTGGCATTCGGCAAACCGAATCGGCTCAAATGAAGATGCGGTTATTGGAACTGGAATTGCCTCTCCTGCGGATGCCTCTTCAGGGTTAAACTTCTCGTCCATCGTCAACAATATTTGATCTAATATAGATCCAGGTTCTCGACCTTTGGACCACAATCTGTGTTTCCCGCGGTCCTTCACATCAAAAAAGCAATTAGGGACCGACTCGCTCTTCACACCGGAATCCCAATACCAGACGCCCCAGGCTGAATCCGTTTGACTGGCTGAATCGCCCTGTTCGGCGTATATTTTTATTGCGCCAGGTCCTCCAGCTCTATCCCATGGATGGGGCTCGGCATTGTCCAGCCCAATCCAATACGAATCCTTAGCGCGTTCCGGAAAGAATCCGCGAATCCATACGTACCATCTGCCCGCTTTCGGTATGTTAATTTCATGCACTGCTCGCGCACCAATTGCGCTGTCAATTGCTTTTCCAGCCGATGCACCATCCATCTCAACAATTCTTACCCCATCGTCCATCTGCATAGCAGATTCTGCTTCGACAACGATGGTATTTTGGGGCAAATCAATTGAATTCTCCTCCGCTTCAATCTCATTTTCTGGCAGGTGCTCGGCAAGGCGATAAGATTTACCCAGTTTCTCACAATACCGATCGAGGTCAGCCTTGGGCAGATTGGCATCGACAAAACAGTCTCGGATGCCCCTTTTCCACAGATCGAGCAGCAGAAACATCGTCTTCAAATTACCATCAGGTCGCTCCCGTGCAACAATAACGCTCAACATACCAGTGTTTTTTGAGTTACTGATTAAGCATTTATAGACGGGATAGTTGGGCGGCGGGTGTATTTTGCTTTCGCGAATTAGAGGCGTGTAATAACGACAGCGTTCATCACATCCTGGAATTTTTGCGCGTTTTGCTTGACAACACGCTGGACAGATCAATACTCCACTTAACGCAGGACATACGCGCTTGCCATTATCCGTTCGGCAGGTGCGACAACGATTCTTTTTGGGTCGTCTCCATTGTAGCCCAAAAGGATTAAACCGCGCCATCCGAGGACCTCATTTTCATACGCTACTACCCGGGCTGCAACTTCAAATAACATTTTCGAGGGACAAATCTACTGCCATCACTAGAATTGAATTATTGGGCGGACAACACAATTTCCGACCGTGCTAAGTCTAGCTAAGAATCGCTAGGACGATTCACCAGTTCGGCAAGATATTGAGCGATTTTATCCGCAACTTGTTGAGCATCAACATCGGCAAAATTGAACAATTCTTTCAACATCGGTGAAATTGCACCGGTGTCAAGCAACGTGTTTGCAAGACGCCCCATGTTACTACGGTTGACGCCGCCCTGATTGTCACTGCCACCCATGTCGAGAATCTTAATGCTATCGATCTGCTCAACTGGCTTCATGAGTCTCTCAACAAGTTCAGGTGATGTTTCGATGAGATCCAGAATCGCTTCCTGAACGAGGACACGTTGCTCGGCAACATTTCGCGCCTCTAAGTGTGCCATCTCACCCTGTGCCTTTGCCCTTGCTTCAGCGAGGACCGCATCTGCGAGGCGTTCAATCGGCTGTGCCTGTGCTTCTGCACCAATTACGGCAACATCACGCTGCCATTCAGCCTCTCCAACCTGCTGGGTTGCTGCAACTGTGACTTGCGCTCCCACTTCCTCCGCTTGTGCCAATAATTTGTCTCGTTCCGCCAACGCTGTGACCTGCTGCCTGTGGGCGACATCGATTTTCCGATCTTCATCTCTCAGCGTGACAGTCAGTTCCTGACTGATTCGCGCCTGCTCGACCGTCAAGATTTTGTGAATCTCCGCAAGTTCGACTTGACGGGCCTGGCCAATCTGTGCGGTTTCAACCACCAGGTTCTTTTCAATTTCACGTTGCTGCACCTGTTGCTCTTGCGCAAATAGTGAGGTCTCCACTGCCAATATACGCTCGATGTCTCTCAACGCAACGCCTTCTTCTTGCGCGATTCGTGCCCTTTCGACGAA
Organism: Candidatus Poribacteria bacterium; assembly: GCA_965198175.1. GTDB lineage: Bacteria > Poribacteria > WGA-4E > WGA-4E > PCPOR2b > JAPPKS01. The sequence continues at coordinate 1,508,445 of OZ240245.1, read as the reverse complement.
GAGAGTCTTCTCCATCTCACGCTCTTGCACCGCCTGCGTCTTCTCAATTTCCGCCAGTTCGACCTGACGGGTCTGGTTGATTTGAGCGGTTTCAACTAAAAGGTTCTTCTCAATCTCACGCAGTTGTACTTGTTGCTCTTGTGCAATCTGCGAGGTTTCTACCACTAACGTCCGCTCAATGTCTCTCAACTCAACACCCTCTTCTTGAGCGATGCGCGCCTTCTCGATTGCTAGTGTTTTCTCAAATTCTCGGATGGCTACCGTTTCTTCCTGTTCAATCCTCTGCACTTCAACAGTCAGAATTCGCTCAATCTCAGCGAGTTCCACAGCTTTGGACTGCCCAATCTGCTTCGTTTCAACTATGAGGTTCATCTCGATTTCTCGCTCCGCGACCACCTGCTCCTGTTCTACACGGACGAGTTCCACTTCCCTGTTCATCTCGATTTCCCGCTCTTGAACCACCTGTTCCTGAGTAATCCGCGCTCTTTCAACCTCCTGCTTCATCTCGTACTCACGCTCTTGAACACCCTGTTCCATTTCGAATTGGAATTTGAGGGTATCGGCTTCTCTTTCCGCCGCGTAGATGGCAATGTTCCGCTGTTGATCGGATTCTGCCAAAGCCTGTGCCTGCTCCGCTTCGAGCTTTTGGATGCGTGCATCAACATCAATTCGGACAATCGCAACCTCTTTCTCCTGAACAATGCGTTCTTTTTCCCTTGCCTGATCCGCCGTAATTTCGGTAATTGTGCGAATACCGACCGCATCAAAACGGTTCTCCGTATCCAGCGTTCCAACTGGGGTTTGGTCGATACGGATAATTGAGACAGTCTCAAGTGTAAGTCCGTTTTGAGTTTTCAAATCTAAGCCAACCGCTCTTTGGACGTTGTCCGCAAACTCCTGTCGTTTTTGCAACAAATCCTGGATTTCGGTTTCGGCAGCCACGCTTCTTAATCCGCCTTCGAGCTTCGGCTCAATGAGTTCGCGTACGGTCTCCGGCGTCATCGATTTATCGCCGAGCGCTTGAGCTGCCCTTAAGATTTCATCCGCTATCGGTTCCACTTTGAGATAGAATACTGCCTCGGTATCTGCTCGGTTCAAGTCGACGGTAATCAACGCCTCTTGCGCTTCCCGCACGACTTCAATGCGCATCGTATTCAGTGAAATTTCCTTGACTTCGTGGATAATGGTGTTGATCCACATACCGCCGGTGATTGTAATTTTCTCGCGGCGACCACCGGTCCGAACCAGAGCAATATCAGATTTCGGTTTTCTGTAACGAATGACAGAGCCAATAAAGGCAACGAGGATTGCAAGGATAATGACGCCTGTAATCATCAACCAGCGGAACAACCCTTGTATAGCATCAGCTAGTTGCTCGTTAACCAAGATTCCAACGACTATCGCAACCACGACTGTGATTACGATGACACCGATCAAACGCATCAACTTCTCCTATAGCGTGGAGGGTTCAAAGGTGGAAACGAAGAAAACAAAAAACGGGATATTGGGAAAACGAGAAAGGTGGACGAATATTCCTTCCTATAGGTGTCACGTTTTGCGCTTTGCACATTATCTATTTTGTCCGTGCCACTCAGTACTCGAAGGGGCTCGGTGCCGCCCTTTGAGCGGTTGTCGAGGTGAGGATTGCCACGCAAGACTCGCCAGATAGCAAAGGGCATTTTCAATCAACGTTTTTGCGAGGGACGCTCGCCGTGCATCGCGGGTATCTACCGCAAAAGTGATATAATACCCATCGCCCCATCGCAATTGAAAACTCACAATTTCGTCATTGTCACTACGCACTGCCAATCGGGTATATGCGGAATCATCTGTAACCCAGTGATCGTCGGTTACCAACGCATTTACATCGACCTGATGGGGCCACGTGAACAACCCTGTTCTCTGTCCTTCGGGTGTTATGTTGATATTCACATCATCCGAATTGACGATACGAATCGGATGCCGATCCACGGGTAGCCAATCTCCACGCCACATTGGTTCGTGAGTATATACGCCATCAGGTGGAACAATGTTGTTGTCCATGGATGAAGCCCAAACAATCCCGCCCTTCCTTACAAAATCTTTAATCGCCTCCTCGGCGTCTTCCACAAAGTATTCTTGATCGTGTGCCGCCGCAAACCATGTGAACCATATAATGTCGTATTCGGAGAGAACTTCACTAGAAAGTTTGACGGCGGTGTTTGCATCTCCAAAGTTATCGGGGTTAGGATTAATATTGATTATTTTATATTGGAATTCGTGTCCTTCAATTTTAGTGAGCGATTCTAAAATAGACGGTTCCGGGGTGGTGCGATAGCCAACGACGACAAGAACACGAAAGGCGCCGAGCGGAACAATTTTCACGGAGGAAATCATATCCGAAAATGATTGAGGCGCCTCGTGGAGATTCCGAATACTTACCCGGAATTCGCGTGAGGTTAACTGAATGTTCATCCGCCGCCCTTCAAAATTGGGTTGGTCGTAAAAAACCACATGACAGCCACTGAAAGGAAAGTTAGGACCGCGCTGAATCCGCGAAGACGAAATGGCATTGTCCATTCCAATTTCTCGGAGATCGCTGACATCCCGCATAATTATGCTTGTTTGGCCATGAAAGTCAAGATCTTGGAATGTCTCAATTATGACCGGAATCGCACCATAATCTGGCGGGGTCGGATTGGCAGCAGGACTAAAACTGACGGAAGAGATAATGTCCCCGAAGTTGTAAGGAATATCGTGGATGTTTGGATAGAATCCTGGTCCAAGAACCAATCTTCGCCCTTGGTAATTGGCGATCTCATGGAAAATCGCTTTGTAGTTGGGAGATGCATTGAAACCGGGTCCCTTATAGATTCGGATTGAGGAAATGACATCGTGGACACCAACGTCTTCCGAATTTGATACAGAATTAATAATTGTGGCTTTGCGTCCCTGAAAGTTTACATGCTCAAAAACTTCAACAACTAATCGGGGCGTGAGTGCCATTTCGTATCCTCCAAATCACTAGTGTTTGAGGCTGGATGCCGCACATTAGATATTTGCTGACAATCGACATCCCTCGCTACGCTATTAGGTATAGACCATAGTGTTGCACGCTGAAACTCTCCCTCCAATCCCCGTTCACCTGTTTCATCACTTCGTTTTTGCCGGATGTTGGAATACCTCAAAAATGAGATGGGCATGACAACTAGCAAGCGTTCCCCGCAGTTATATATTAAGAATTAGAAATCAATTTCAGATTTAAAGTATTATCATATCACTTAACCGCTCTTTCTGTCAAACCAAAAAAGAACAAGCAATCATACCCTCGTTTTTTCAATTGATTTTGCCTTCGCGATGAGCTATAGTGACACAATCGTACCGAATTAGGGCAGTGTGATAATGCCTATTTTCTATTTGACTTGATGAATTCTAACACAAATCATCACGGGGTAATCCGTGTGAAATCTCAATGATGAGAGTATGGAGTCTCCGATGGGATGATTGCAACAGTCAAGCTGCTGTATTAACCACTACTTTCAAAACCCACGATCCAATATCTGCCGTAATCAAATTTTCTTGACATCGGAATCAATCTGATGTATCATTTATTTTGTATGTGTGGGATGATTCCACGAAAACAACAATCTGTGAATAGCTTGCAGTATTCCCGTAAGATGGTCTTCCCTTCCTGCGAGATGGCCTCCCCTTTCTCCCTAGCCTTCATGCGCCGCAGGAAACACTTCCCCCAGGGGATTGTGAGACATGCGGTTCCCTTATCCAAATAATAAAATACGTTAGCAGAAGTCCATTCTGGGTATAAATCGGCATGGGTATAGATTTGTCACCTTGAGTCCCACTCAAGTATTGAGATTAAAGTTACGAAGAACCTTTGGCGTCCGAAATTCTTCGTTGTCGCTCAGAATGACGTGCGGAAACACAATGACATATCGGTTCTCTTTTTCAGCATAACTTGCCAATGGCTGTTTCAACCTTGCCTCAAAGAATAGGGCTAAGAGTAGCAGTCACCTGAGACGCTCTTTAGCCTTCAGGTTGAAGGCTATCAATTAAAATAGACGCTAGAATTTAAAAATTGGTCGGCTTTCGAATCATTAGCAGCGAGAGCTCCTCCTGCTTGTAAATTGAACTGGTTAGCAAGGTGGTGTTTAGGATGAGAGATGTGTATAAAGGATTATACGACCCGCAATTTGAGCATGATTCATGCGGCGTTGGGTTTGTCGCTAACATTTCTGGCAACCACAGCCACGCCATCCTCAGACTAGCGATTCAATCAGTGATTAATCTTACGCACCGAGGAGCGGTTGACGCTGATGCCAAGACCGGCGATGGGGCTGGGGTTCTGACTCAAATCCCGGAAAAGCTGTTTCGGAGAGAATTAGAAAAACTAGGAGTACATCTTTCGTCCAGCAGCGATTTGGCCGTTGGTATGATTTTTCTTCCTCGCCATGACCTTTCCGCTCAAGAGCGTTGTCGCACCATTATCGAAGAGCTGTTGTCCTACTATGAATTCCCTTTATTGGGTTGGCGTCCTGTGCCGATAGACGCCTCAATACTCGGTGACAAAGCGCTGACCACCATGCCAGAAATTCAACAGATCTTGGTCGGTCGTCCAGGTAGTTTCACAGATGAGATGTTTGAACAACGCCTCTATCTGGTACGTAAAGAAATTGAACACCATGTAGTGAAAAAGGGAATTCAAGATTTTTATATTCCATCCTTCTCCCACCGCACGGTTGTATACAAAGGATTGTTTGTTGCGCCTCAACTAGATCGATTTTACCAAGACTTACGCGACCCCGAATTTGAAACAGCTCTGGCGATTTTTCATCAACGTTACAGCACCAACACTTTCCCTGACTGGTTTCTAGCACAGCCTTTCCGCATGCTAGGTCACAACGGGGAGATTAACACCCTGCTTGGAAACCGCAATTGGATGCACGCTCGGGAACCGGAACTTCATTCCCCGATATGGGGCAATCTATTGGAGAAACTAAAACCCATTATTGATCCTGAAGGCAGTGATTCCATGAGCCTTGACAACGCCCTGGAACTTTTAACTCTCTCTGGACGCAATCCCCTTCATGCGACGATGTGCCTAATTCCAGATGCGTATGAGAACATGCCTGGTATGGATGCAACGCTGCGAGGCTGCTACGAATACTTGTCTTGTCTCAGTGAACCGTGGGATGGCCCCGCATCCGTAGCTTTCAGTGATGGGGTGATTGTCGGAGCAGCTTTAGATCGCAATGGATTGCGCCCGGCCCGCTACAAAGTGACCGAGGACGGTATCGTTATTATGGGTTCAGAAGTTGGACTAATAGAGCTCGATGATAGTCGAGTGATAGAAAAAGGACGTTTAGGTCCCGGACAGATGATTGCAGTGGATACAGCACAGGGAAAACTTCTGAAGGACGCGGAGATTAAAATGGAGGTCGCCCAGAAAAAACCGTACGCCCAATGGGTGGAACGTAATCTGATAAAGCCAGAGTCTCTTGAGAGCGAAAATGGCGAGACAGCTATTGAAGAGCCTGAAACTCTCCTCCGTCAACAGAAAGCATTCGGATACGCAATTGAGGATGTGAAGCGCTTTTTAAAACCGATGGTTATTGAAGTCAAGGAAGCGATCGGTTCCCTTGGAGATGACACTCCCCCGGCAGTTATCTCTCGAAAGTCTCGGCTGCTTTACAGCTACTTCAAACAACTGTTTGCGCAAGTCACCAACCCTCCGATTGATTCGCTCCGTGAGCGGCTCGTGATGTCTCTCTCGACCTATCTAGGGCGGCGGCGGAGTTTACTTGAGGAGACTGAAGCTCACACCCGATTGATTCAATTATCCTCCCCTATCCTAACACGTGAACAGTTGCAGTGGCTGAGAAACTTTGATGCTCGCGATTTCCAAGCCACCACACTTTCCACCCTCTTCCCCGTTGAAATGGGAAAGGAAGGGTTAGAGAAAACGTTGACGGAGTTGTGTCAAACAGCTGCGTCTACGGTTGATAGCGGGGTAACCATCCTAATATTGAGCGATCGCGACGTGAACGCAGAGCATGCACCTATTCCCATGCTTCTAGCGGTTGGGGCAGTTCATCATCATCTTATTCGCGAAGGCAAGCGGATGCAGGCCAGTCTGGTGGTGGAAACCGGAGAACCGCGAGAGGAACATCACTACGCCCTTTTGCTCGGTTATGGTGCTAACGCGATTAATCCTTACGTGGCTTTCGAAACAATTGCTCATCTTGTGAGTATAGGCGAAATTGAAGGCATCCCATTGGAGGAAGCGTTGGCAAATTACCGCCAGACAGTTGAGAAAGGCATTCTCAAGATTATGTCGAAGATGGGAATCTCGACCGTTTCGAGTTACCGTGGGGCACAGATCTTCCAGGCAATCGGACTCAACAGTAATGTCATCAATACTTGTTTCACTGGCACTGTCTCGCCGTTGGGCGGTATCGGTTTTACAGATATTGCTATGGAAGTACTCCATTTCCATACGAAGGCTTTCGGTCTCAATAGCAAAGATTCGCTTGAGGAATCGGGTGCTTTTCGCTTTCGCAGAACGGGGGAATTTCACGCTTTTAATCCTTCTGTCTTTAAGGCACTCCATCGACTAGCGGAGAGCGGCGAGTACGAAGATTACAAAACATACGCAGAAGCAGTAGAGAAGGGAGAGCAATCAAGTCTTCGTGAGCTTCTGACTTTTAAGGAAGGGAAACCCATCCCTGTTGAAGAGGTAGATTCTATTGAATCGATTCTTCAGCGTTTCTCAACTGGAAGCATGTCCTTCGGGGCTTTAAGCCGAGAAGCACATGAGACAATTGCCATCGGCATGAACCGAATCGGTGCCAAGTCAGGCAGCGGAGAAGGTGGCGAAGATTCAGCCCGTTATCATCGGCGTTCCAATGGGGATCTGGCTTCCAGCGCAATCAAGCAGGTGGCTTCAGGGCGATTTGGAGTCACACCTGAATATCTGACTTCAGCCAAAGAAATAGAGATTAAGATGGCACAAGGGTCGAAGCCGGGCGAGGGTGGTCAGATTCCTGGACACAAAGTCACGGCAGAAATCGCTGCAATTCGTCATTCAACGCCCGGTGTTCCCCTGATTTCTCCGCCGCCCCACCACGACATCTATTCGATAGAAGATCTCGCCCAACTCATCTACGACCTGAAACACGCGAATCCGCGCGCCAAAATAGCCGTGAAACTCGTGTCGGAGGCTGGTGTTGGGACAATTGCTGCCGGTGTCGCCAAAGGATACGCCGACGTCATCCAGATTAGCGGTCATGAAGGAGGAACGGGCGCTTCTCCGCTTAGCTCCATTAAGAACGCAGGCGTTCCCTGGGAACTTGGACTTGCGGAAACCCAAGAAACTCTTGTGCGCAATGATCTTAGGGGACGGGTCGTACTCCGTGTAGATGGTGGATTCCGCACCGGACGCGATGTGGTCGTTGCGGCGATGCTCGGCGCTGAAGAGTACGGATTCGGTACAACAGCCATGGTCGCAACGGGTTGCATTGTAGCACGTCAATGTCACCTTAATACGTGCCCCGTAGGAGTCGCCACACAAGACCCTTCGCTCCGGGCAAAGTTCCGTGGCACTCCAGAGATGGTAATTAACTTTATGGTGGGCGTTGCCCAAGAGGTGCGGGAAATCCTTGCCCAACTGGGTTTCCGTAGCTTAAAGGAGGTGACAGGGTGTCCGGAATTTCTAGAGCAGGTCGACCTGTCTGATCATCCGAAAGCAGCGACCCTCAACCTGAGCCCAATTTTGGCGCAATCCGATCCGACCGGGAATCGACCACGTCGTCACATGAGGGAACGGAATAATAGACTTGAAGATTCACATCTCGACGATTTAATCTTGCAGGACGCCAAAGACGCTTTGACCGGGGAAAATCCCATTACCCTCTCCTATGAGATTCGCAACATCCACCGAACCGTCGGGACAACTGTAGCGGGTGAAATCGCCTTCCGGTATGGCGATCAAGGCTTGCCGGATGGTACGATTGAGTGCTATTTCCGAGGGAGCGCCGGTCAGAGCTTTGGGGCGTTTTGCATCAAAGGGATGCGTCTCATCCTCACAGGCGAAGCCAACGACTATGTCGGCAAAGGTATGGCCGGTGCAGAGCTAGTCATCAAGCCTCCGGCAAACGCCCGATTCCGTTCCCATGAAAATGTTATTATCGGCAATACTGTCATGTATGGTGCCACAAGCGGTTTCCTCTATGCAGCTGGCCAGGCTGGTGAGCGATTCTGCGTTCGTAACAGCGGTGGATGCGCTGTCGTAGAGGGAGTTGGCGACCACGCCTGCGAATACATGACCGGTGGGGTGGTCATCATCCTCGGTGAGACGGGTCGCAATCTTGGAGCAGGAATGACGGGTGGAAGTGCTTATGTCCTTGACGAAAAGCAAAATCTCCCTGAAAATCATAATCCACAATCTGTGAAATTAGAACCTGTGACTGACAATAAGGATATCACGGTGCTTGTGACGGAGATTGAACGTCACGCGGAACTTACCGGCAGTAAACGGGCTAAAGAAATCTTATCTAATTGGGATACTTACTTGCCAATCTTCCGGAAGGTGTCTCCGATGTAGCCGCCATCAGTGCTGGAAGCGAGCCGCGCTAGAGATGAAGGTCCCGTTGCCACATAGTGCTATGCTGAAGCCGGTAATCAATTGAGATTGCCGGCTTTTTTTTTGGAGACATCAGCACGAAAATTCATCAATCTGCTTTGGGAATTCCTGAGCCCGCTTAAAATCAATGTGTGTGGCAAGCCTCATTTGCTTTGCGACCAAATACTTTCCGTAACCGATTTGAAATAATCGCTACCTCATTGATGAATAAACTGCTTTCGGACATTCACCTACCTCAAATTCTCACCGGCTGTAACCAATCCTTCTGACATGTTTAGACATCGGGATGGGGGAGAATATATGATGTTATTGTATCAAGGAACGCTTTTGCCTTTGGACAGATGATGATAACGGTTTTCTCCCTTGTTTTGTCTTGACTTTCAAAGATGCCTTTGCTAAAATACAATTGATCCTAAGGACGCTGGAATACTTCAGGCTATGGGGTTAGCATTGGGATAAGGGATTGACATTCCGAAAGTACGATCAACCTGATTCCACCAGTCCTTTTTTCCCAATTTTTCAATCGTTTCACACTCCAAATTGCAGACTTTTGTATTATTCCCTTCGACTTGCACTCGACCTGCATTAAGCGACTTGGGCAGGGGACAGTGAATGACCTCTAGTGATTTTCATTTTCCACTATGCCCTTTCTCTCTTTTCCTTTCCTACAGACGAATCCTTTTGTGCAGCGGATCCACGTCGAAAATCCGAAAGGCATCATAACAGGTATGGAATATGGGATAGTACACCTAAGAGTTATTGAAACGGTTTGATTCTTTAAATGAGCGAAGGTTCTTCTGCACCTTCTTTGCAAGTACGGGTTTAGCAATCTCGGACATCGACAGGAGTATCACACCCATTCAACTTGAATGAGGCTTTAAGGAGATTCTTTATGGCAGAACATAGCTTATGGACGAAATCGGCGGCATCAATACGGAGGACGCTTTCAGAGAATCCTAAGCCCTCTGCGTATGGTCCTGTGACGGATGCGATGCAAAAAGCGACACAATTGGGCGAACAGGAAATTGGTGGAAGTCTCAAGAATTTTGGCTCAATGCCGCAATCAACTATGGTGTTCGCAAATCCGGTTTTATACCAGGCACCTGTTGACTGTGATGGATCGGAAATGATATTGAATATCCGGAGCTTCGGAATTCGCGGCGTCCTTCAGGAAGGTGAAATTGTCGCCGGGAGCATCAGCCCCGCCCACCTGATTTTCGTTGGATTGTTCGGTCGAAAACCGGAGAAAACTGAGGATGGTTTGGATGAAGAAGCGATGCTTCAAACATTATTCAATCGCAAGTTCTATAGATCGATCAGGATAATCCGAGATAGCGTTGCGGGTCGGAGTCCGTTGATAAATCAGGTTTCGGAATTTGCGAGAAAATTTCCAAACTCAGGTCCCGAGGTAGTCATTCAACATTTTTCGACGCTTCGGAAAGCACATTACACGAAAAACCAAATGCCGGACCGGGGAGTGGACGATGAGCGACATCCCAACGCACTGCTGGTCGAGATGATCGGCACACATATGGAAAATGTTGCGATAGGGGCGATTTCTGTCTATATGCGTCGTATTCTGAGACAAACTCCGGATCTAGCTTCGAAAGGACTGGCACGGCAAACCGACGATTTCATTAGCACAATGGCGGATTCTGGCAAAACCGCATTTCAAGCGGCTTATAGCCTGCTCATCGGACATCATGCCAATGATACTGAAAGCGCAATCTTAGAGAAGATGGGTCTGATACAAACGCATCACGGCTCTGCCGGATCCAACATGGTTGCCCGATACGCTACAACGTTACATACAGAGCATGTTTCCGATTTTTTGAGTGCAGCCCATATAACCCTCGATGGCGCCCGACATTTTGGCGCCATTCACGACATGACCCATTTCATTAACGAACTTGAACAAACTCCCCCGGAAGAACGCGAAGGAATCATCAAGACCAGATTGCTAGGCGGTGGATTGCCTACGTTCGGCCACCCGGAAATCGCCGCGGCAGGTAGATCTAACGAAATCCAGCAGGATCCAAGAGCAGCAATCTACCTTGAAACCTTTTTCCATGCTATAGATAGCGGAGAGATTGAACTGAACGCTAACCAGAGAGAAAGACTCAATATGGTTCAACGGATTTATCAAATTGCTTTCGTCGAAGGTGTGATTAAGCCGGGGAAGGAAAACAGTCCGCCGCTCCGCCTAACGCCAAACACCGATTTCGGCGGGTGGTCTGTCCAGGAAGGTATGGGAATTGAGGAAGAAGACAGGACACTCCTGACCTACATATTTAGGGGGTTTGGCTGGATTATGGATGCCAGAGAACAATTGCAGCAGAGAATTATTCGACCCGTTATCCCGCCGGACCCTAGCGTTATTCCCGCACGCGGCGAAGACACGACTGTGCCCGATGTGGTTGTCGCTATACATAACCGGCTTGCTCATCGAGATGCGTTTGCGGCGCAATGATAATCATCTCTCATAAGAACCGGAACTTTTAGTGGAAAGGGGAGTTTTTCAGTTTAATATTTATCTAAGGCCATAAACACAATAGATGAGGAGGAAAAGTGATCGAATTTGATAAACTCACACCACCGACAGTAGGTGAGAGAATCGAAAAAGAAAATGGCAGGTTCGTCGTACCCAATTTTCCAATCACCCCCGTAATTGAAGGGGATGGTATTGGTCGAGATATCATGAAAGCCACACGCCGGGTCATTGATGCTGCCGTGGAAGTATCTTATGGTAGCGATAGACGGATTGTATGGTTTGATGTTTACGCTGGCGAGATTGCCAATGAGAAATACGGGGAATGGTTGCCCACGGATACCTTCAAAGCGATCGAGTTTTTCCGAGTTGCCTTGAAGGGACCGCTCACAACACCAGTCGGTGGTGGTTTTCGGAGTTTAAATGTGACGCTCCGTCAAGAGTTGGATTTGTATGCGTGTGTTCGCCCGGTGCGCTATTTTCAAGGTGTTCCCGCACCTGTAACTCACCCTGAAAAAATGGATGTCGTCATCTTTCGTGAGAATACAGAAGATGTCTACGCTGGGATTGAGTGGGCACAAGGAACCCCGGAAGCAAGGAAAGCGATTGAATTTCTCCGAACGCAGATGGACACAGAGGTTCGTGCGGATTCGGGCATTGGAATTAAGCCGATCAGCATTTTCGGAACGAAGCGTCTGACGCGAAAAGCGATTCAATATGCAATCGAACACAACCGCCGCAGCGTCACTTTTGTTCACAAAGGTAACATCATGAAATTCACCGAAGGTGCTTTTCGGGATTGGGGGTACGAAGTCGCTAGTGAAGAGTTTGCGGATGAAACAATCACAGAAGATGAGGTCTACAGCCAATACAACGGACAAGCCCCTGAAGGAAAGGTTGTTATTAAAGATCGAATTGCGGATAGCATGCTACAACAGATTCTGACGCGGACCAATGAGTACGATGTCATTGCTACGCCGAATCTGAATGGGGATTACCTCTCTGATGCTTGTGCAGCCCAAGTTGGCGGCATTGGTATGGCGCCGGGCGGCAATATCGGTACTGAGACCACGCTTTTTGAAGCAACGCACGGAACTGCACCCAAGTACACGGATCAAGATGTCGTGAATCCGACTTCACTCATCTTGTCCGCAGCGATGATGCTTGAGCACATCGGTTGGCAAGAAGCTGCAGATCTCGTTATTCAGGGGATTGAAAAGACAATCATCCAAAAGCGCGTGACTTATGACCTCGCTCGTTTGATGGAAGGGGCAACATCAATTCGCACATCTGCGTTCGCATCCGCGATAATCGAGAATTTTTCGAATTAGTACAATCGACAATATCTGTAGAAAGCGCGTCCCAGCCACGATTATCGAGACACGGATGTGCCTCCGACAGTGGAATAACACAACTGTTCTAAACTATCTGACAGTGTGCTAGGTGTACACTCAGCTGATTGAGTTTTTATGGGTACGTGGGCTGTATAGGCATGTCTCAGAATAGAGGAGAAACCAATGTCTAGAAAAAAAATCAGTGTCATTGGCGCGGGAAATGTTGGAGCAACAGCAGCATTTCTCATCGCCCAGAAGGAACTTGGCGATGTCGTCATGGTCGATATCGTTGACGGGCTACCACAGGGAAAAGGCTTGGACATGTCAGAAGCCTCTCCTGTTGAAAATTTTGATGCCAACGTAACGGGATCGTTGGATTATGAACCGACCGCGGGTTCAGATCTCGTCATCATTACATCTGGTTCGCCCCGTAAGCCGGGGATGAGCCGCGAAGATCTTTTGCATATTAACGCGAACATCGTTAAAATCGCGACGGAAAACACGGTTAAGCATTCCCCCGACTGCACTATTATAATATTGACGAACCCATTGGACATCATGACTTATCATGCGTGGAAGGTTTCCGGCTTCCCATCCAACCGTGTCGTTGGGCAGGCGGGCGTGCTCGATTCAGCACGATTTCATTATTTCATTTCAATCGAACTTGGCGTTTCTGTCGAAGATGTTTCTGGATTTGTACTGGGAGGACATGGCGACACAATGGTACCCCTACCACGTTATACGACGGTTGCGGGGATTCCAATCACTCAGCTAATGTCTGCAGATCGGATTGAAGCCCTTGCGCAACGGACGCGCGATGGCGGTGCTGAGGTAGTCCAGCTCCTCAAAACGAGCGGTTACTATGCGGCTGGCGCGTCCCTCGCCCAAATGGCAGAGGCGATTATCCGAGACAAAAAGCGCATCCTAGCCTGCTCGACTCATCTCACCGGGCAGTACGGCATCAACGACCTGTATATCGGTGTTCCAGTTAAATTAGGTGCAGGCGGCGTTGAGGAAATCATCGAAATTGAACTGACTGACGACGAACTTCAGGCGTTGCACACATCCGCTCACACCTATCAGGAAGGCATCAATCTGCTTGGCTATTGAACCGGTGACAACCGTTGCACCGTTTCCACAGCGTATGGAGTTGACAAGGATGCAGCTACACAATGCTGCTAGGTCTAACTGTTCCTATCTTGAATTGCGGGGGAAATAAAACCGGGTGGGAACTTAACAGATTTCCAGGTCCGCTTGACATCTAAGTGAACCTCACATCGTAGAACACCATGTAGTGAAGCGGATTACTGCGCTTATCTTTTCTTTTCAGTGACTAATTTCCCGAGAAACGCCACGATGTCAGAAATGTCTTGATCAGACAATCGATCTTCACCGTAGAATGGCATAATATAGCCGCCGCCGCGAACCTTAGCAGCGATATTGTGCTCCCATTTTTTCATGTTGGAAGGTGGTCTTGGTCGGACAAGCTGCGTACCAATCCCGGCTTTTTTAGCCGTTGGATGGCAATCGTTACAGGCTCTGCTGAAAAGCACCCATCCCTTCTTCGGGTCACCCTTCATCGCGAGGATCTTTTCAGCCGCCTCCGCCGCCGCTTCTTTATCAAGCATTTGGATTTCGAATTGGGGCCCCTTGTTATCTCCGGAAACATGCTCAAAATAAGCCATCAAGGCTTCCGCTTGTTCCTCTGGGATGGCAGTAGGATCTACCTTGTCGCTGGGGATGCGCTGTAAGAAATGCTGATAACAGAAGCCACCGCCGCCGGCAGCACGTCGGAACATATCTCCCTTAATCATGCCACCTTTTGCCTCACCGCGTTGCGGCACACCAATGATGCTGTGTCCCGCCCGTATTTTTCCGTCAGGATTTGCTTCTTCATCAAAATCAGTGTGGCAATTTGCACAGGCGAGTCCACTAATTTTTTTGGGTTCGAGCGTTCCACCGAATGATGGATCATAGAAGAGTTCACGACCCAACCTGGCTTTTTCGGACATCTCTGCGTTTGCCCACGCTGCGAGCGAGAGAATCAAGATTGAAATTAAGCCAACACCAACAACTTTACGCATAAGCATCTCCTTTTGATGAATTTGAAGTTTTGAAAACAACTTGCCGGTCAATACTTTATCATATCAGCAGGTTCATGCGCTGTCAACGAAAAACGGCTCCAATTGCGACTAATTCACAACGCTGTGATCTTCAAAGAGATGGTTGGCAATGAGCTGTTTGGCCGCTTGATTCTGAATCATTGAACACAGCGACATACGGAAGATTACGATATTGCTGGTTGTAATCCAAACCGTATCCGATTACAAAAACATCAGCGATTTCAAAACCGACATAGTCGATTGTAATTGGCACCGCTCGCCGCACAGGCTTATCGAGTAAACTGCACACCTTTACGCTCGCAGGTTGCAGCGTACTAACATAATTCATAAGAAAGTTCAAGGAGTGTCCGGTATCAACGATGTCCTCTACGACGAGAACATCTGCGGAGCGGAGATCGCCCTTTATGTTGTGGATGACTTGAACATTCCCTGACGAGACACTCCTAGCACCATAACTCGCTATTTGGACAAATTCACAGCGAACGGGGATAGAAATCGCGCGCATGAGGTCTGTCAGGAACACGACGCCGCCTTTGAGCACGCCGAGAAGTACAAGGTCGCAATTTGTGTAATCTTCGGAGATTTCCCTCCCCAATTCACGAACTCGCTGTCCAATTTGTGATTCCGTTATTAGAATCGATTGAGTCTGGGATTTCATCGCTGTTGGCTATCCTTGTTCGTGCATATGCGTTTTAGTGGCTCCTGGTGCAGACATCTACTTAATCTGCGTATCCCTAATAAGGCACATAAGCCAGAGAGAGGCAACGATTTGTCTCGCTTCTGACCTTGAACCGCTCACTCGTCCGATATCCTACAACCCACACGATTTCATCACCACTCACGAGAATTGGAACTCGATCTCGTTCATGGCGAGGAACTTTCGAATCAATGAGAAAATCTTTAACCTTTTTGCTGCCTTTCATCCCAAACGGTTGAAATCGATCGCCGTCCCGTCGGTTGCGAATTTTAAGAGGAAATTGGAGAAAATCGAAAACCGCTTGAAATCTGCCGTCAGGCAACCTCGCGGGTTGGGACACCTCAACGGTGGCAACCATCCGTGCGTTTAACAACGGAAGGTTCGTAGAACCCGGCGCAGCAATTTCGTATTCAAACTTGGCAGGAACAGTTACCGATTTGTGAAAAATTAGCTGATTATATGCGCGTTGCAGCCGCAGATTGTCGGGTAAATTCAACGATGCGTTGGGCGATCCCCCCTCTATCAATTTTAACATCCCCGCAAAGTGATTAAAATAGAAACTCCTTATCTCACCAGATATTTCCCCGACGGCGCAACGCAAGATGCGTTGACGCACGGCAAGATGATGTTGAAGGAAGGCTTGCCGATCCAACACAACCTCATCAGCTGCATCGGATTTCACACGACATTCTTCAATAGCTTCACGAGCAATCTCCTCTAAGTAATCTGATTCGACGCGCAGCAACTCAGCAGTTTGGTTTAATGTACTTTGGAGATTCGGATTGTACGATTGTTCTAACAGTGGAATCAACTCTAAACGGATGCGATTACGAAGGCAATTGGATTCACGGTTTGTCGAATCCTTCCGTGGTTGCAAGCCGAGTTCCGTTATGAACCCTTCAATCTCCCGCCTTGAGAAATTGAGCAAGGGGCGGATGAATTTTCCGTCTCGAACCGGAAGCATGCCTTTTAATCCAGTCGATCCCGCGCCGCGCAACAAGTGCATCAGGACGGTTTCCGCCTGATCGCCACGATGATGTCCCAAGGCAACCTTCGTTGCGCCAACTCGTTTAGAAACGCTTTCATAATAGCAATACCGTGCGTTCCGAGCTGCCGTCTCCGCTGAGAGTTTGTGATGCCTTATCAGTTGCGGCACGTCAATCCTTTCAACGGAGATTGGTAAATTCAGTTGGTGGGCCTGTTTACGGACAAACTCGGCATCCGCAGCCGAATCTGGACGAATGCCATGGTCTAAATGCGCAACATAGAGAGAACAGTTGAACTGGTGCCGTAATGCGTGCAAGCAATAGAGAAGAGCGAGTGAATCCACTCCACCGGAGACTCCCACAAGTACAAGTTCCTCTGGTTTAATCATGTGGTGTTCTAAGATAAAGTTATATACGCGTTGGACAAAACGATCAGACATGACAAGGTTTTAAATGCAGAGAGTTCATACCTCCTAATCCAAGTTATCAAAGTTGTGGACAAACATGTTACCTTACTCTACCCGATCTGGCACGCCTTTTGACTGCCAGCAAACGTCCCGTTCCGTCTCCAATCTGCGGCTGCACACTCACGTTTGCAAATGTCTGTCCCGTTGAAACAGCATCTGCCCGAACCAGCCTCTGCTGAACTGCTCGTGTTCGAGTTGGCTGACGCAGAACGGACTTTGTCTGGCTCAAACGTGCGAGCGCCGGTGGCGACGCACCGTGCTCTCGCCGTCGGAGTACACGCAACTGTGCCCGAAGCTCAGATAGGTAGCCGCTTGCAACTGTTAAGCGGCGGAGCATCACCTCAAGGACAAACAACAAAACGCTTGCCCCTAACATAACGCCCGATAGCGGCTTCAGGTGCTCTACCCCTTTTCCAGAACGTTCCGCAATCTGGTCTGACGACGGTTCATAAATTCCGTCGGTTCGCTTGGAAATTTCAGCTAGCAACTGCCGATTGCTCTTGAACTCAGCGTATTCCGCAGGGTACGAAACGACAAGGCTCGCATGCCGCGAACTTTTAATCTCCCCGTTTCGTTTTTCACCCACGGTAAGGTGGTAGGCTCCGAGCTCTCCACTCGGGAAACTCCCCTCGTACCGTGTCGGCGTGACACGTTGCAAGTCAATCGATTCTCCACCGCCACCTGGTCGGGCAACACGCCCGCCAAACCCTTCTGTATTGTTAACCTTTTCCCCAACTTTCCCTTCATGATACCGGACTGAGCGAGCCGCGTCGAAGTCATCAATTACAACCTGCCCCCTGCCGTCGCGATGAGAAACGTGGAGATCGAACTCACCGCATCCATCAATGGCTGGCAACACCCAATTGACCACTTGACCCCAGAACTTCCCAAAATTTTCCCACTCAATCCAGTCAGCTCCCCAACCTCGCTTGACATCGGATGTAAAAGCGACAGTTCTGCCGAGTCCGTAACTCCATGCAGTGAGAATCGGATGTTCTTCGTGAGAACGGATGTAAACCTGTGCCTGCTCCTTTTCCGATGTCGCAATATAGCCGTAGAGCCTCGGAAGCTGGTCAATCCCCGCTAAGATTGGACTTCCTGCCTTGCTGATAATGGGTTGAAACAGCTGCTGTATCGTGTATTTCTGCGTCTGTCTCACGGCGTTTACGAATACCTTCGGCAATTGACTCACGTTTCGCACGTATTTGTAATTTCCCTGCCCCTCATTAGCAATCGCTTGCATTAACAATTGTGCACCGGCATCGCCAATGGCGATTGTTGTCACAGCAATCTGATCGGCGGCAATCCGCCTGGCTAAAGGAATAAAATCTCCGTCCGATTTGCCGTCCGATTTGCCGTCCGACAGCAGGATGATGTGTTTCTGCTTCGCATCAATTCCTTTGAGAACAGCATGCGCCCTTTCGAGCGCAGGGTACATTCTCGTACCACCACCAGGGTATAACTTCCCAACTTCACGGCTGATTAGTTCGTGATTGGTCGTAGGGAGGATGTCCATCTTAATCGGCGGTTTTGCCGCGAACCCGATTAGCCCAACGCGGTCCGCTTCATCAAGTACGCGAACAGCAGCGCGAACCCCTTCAACAGCCAACTGAATCTTCTGATCAGCGCCAACGTAGTCCTCCATGCTGCCGGAGGCATCAACCACGAGCATAAGTGCAACAGATTCTTTCCGCTGCTTAGGTGTCATATCCACGGGCAGTGCGCGCTCAAGTGGTGTATCGTGATAACCACCCCTGCCGAAAGCGCGATCTCCACCGATTACGACCAGCCCTTTCCCCAAATCACGGACATAGCTTTCGATTAGAACCATATGTGATTCGGAAAGTTCATCAGCAGAAACATTGCTCAATATGACTGTGTCATAGCTCCGCAAGAGGGCTAGATCGGTTGGAAACTCGGATGGAGAGATGACTTTGACGGAGAAATGGTTATTTTCAAGAACCGTCGCTAACGTGACGGCATATTCTGTCTCACCTTCCACGTACAGGACACTCGGATGCCCTCGCACACGAATAGAACCGTAAGCAGTGTTGTTTTCAGAAATTGAATCACTGGGTGCAGAGATGTCGACACGATACACATGATTCTGTGTCTGGATGATGCGCTGTGGCAAAAAATTATCGATAACCTGTTTTCCGGCTTCCAGCTTAACTACTTGCGCTGGTGAAACTGGGACGTTGTTACGATACAGCCGTGCCGTAACTTGGGTGTCTGCTGTACTTTCGACAATCGCACGGAGCGGAATAATTTCCCCGGATCGGGTTTGTGATGGCAGTTGTAAATCTCGTACCCAGACTTCATGCTCGCGTTTAGATTCCAGCGGAATTGTGAAAATCTCTGTCCCACTCGCTTCTACGAAATTCAATATTTCCTTTGCGTCATTGAGGTTCTGCAACCCATCACTAAGTAAGACGAGTCGGGTTTGACGGGCTTCCGGAAAGCTAACCATGCCCAATTGAATCGCGCTTGCAATATTAGTCCCGTCACGGTCGATGCCTGTATCCGATAGAATCTCCGGCGTTAAAGCAGGCGCAGACAACAGAGGTTGCATAGGTAGAGCGATTGAAGCTTGGGCTGCAAATCGAATCACGCTAAACTCATCTGTAGGGTTTAACGCACTGACGACAGCGTTCATCTGAGCTACTCCCTCCGCTTGCTGCGAAGGCGGAATGCTGTCAGATACGTCAAGGAGAAACGTCACGGAGAGTATGTCCGATCGACTCTTCTGGTGTAAACCGACAGCGGCAAGAATCAGGCACACCAATGCTCCGATTCGAAGCACAAGCAGAGCTGATCGCCGCCACCGTGCAGCTTCAACCCGTGTGTAGCGGTTGATTACTAGGACAAGCGGGATAGAAATAAGGAGTAAGAAAAAGAGAGGATGATTAATCTGAAACATTGTGAGACGGAAAACGCACGCCGTGACGTGCAATCAGAGTGTCAAGCGTTCGGCAGTTCGATGCTGCAACAAGAAAGTTAAGTCCAAGGTAACTTAGGTAAGTAAGGCGATGGGTGAGCTTCTCCCTTGCCGTGGACAGAGACTCAGGTCTGAGCAGTAGCTATAATAAACTAGCACGTTAAATATATCAAGGAGAATTTACTGTCAGGTAAGTGTTGATAATGTCCGTAGGAGAGGCTTTCTCGTCCCGATAACGAAATCGACGGCGTTGGAATATTTCTGTTGACCGGAAAGCAAAAAACGAATAAAATAAATGCGATTGCTCAAGTACTGTTTAAGATTTTGCTTGTTTTCCCGCTTTAAGGGAGGAAATAATTCATATCAGGCATTAAGCCTGAGAGAATCAGCCGCGAACTTGTATAATTTACTTTGTCGGAAAGGGAAAAAACAGAATGCTTAATCATAATCCAATGGCGGCATGTACGCTCGGTGAACGTTACGAAGCTGAGGTGCCGGACACACTCGATTTAGCCGACAGAATGGGCTTAGCCATTACCGCACTAACGAACGTTTGGGATCCCCAAGCAAAGTGGGGGTTGAAGTTTATCGTGGATTTCTCCCGAAATCCAGCGGTTCTATTCGTCAATCATCTGATTGATGTCTACCTGAATATACCGCCAAAATTCGTCGAGGCGTTGGCGTTGTGCCGACTAGCATCTGGGAACAATCACAACCTTGAGGTCGATCAAGGGGTACTTGCGGCGCAGTTGAGTTTTGTCGGTGAGGATGGGCTGACGTATTGCCCAACTGATATTTTCGACAAAGTTTCCATGGGCATCTCCAGTTTTGCAGAAGGTGAAAGTGGAGAAATGACTCCGTTCGCTGAAATCTGGGGTGAAGGCAGGCAACTCATAGCGCTGTCGACACTCGCGCAGATTGACGACGACCCACGATGGATTGAGATTGGCAAACGCAAAGTCGATCGCATCCTGTCGCTCACCCGCGAAAAGGGTGATTTTCGATTCCTGTGGAGAGCGCAATACGAACCGGGCGAAACCCCACCAATCGGTGCAAATGAACCAGGCTTAATGGACGGCGAAGGCGGTGGCTTATATAGCAAGGATAATCTGTTCACCATAATTTATTGCATTGGTTCGACAGGTCATGGCGCCGGGCTTTTCTATCGGGTAACGGGATATGAGCCTGCGCTGGAATTATGCCGGGGATTGGCTCGCTGGGCGTTGGCTCGCGTCTTTAACAGCGAAGATGGTGAGTACACGTTCTGGCACTTTCATCATGGGCTATACGCATTGATGGCAGTATGTGAATACGGTTACGCCACCGGCGATCGGGAGGTTCTAGAACGTGTGGATGCGTGTTATCGCTTTGCACGCGAGATGGGAGATCCGCTGATTGGTTTCTACCCCGAAGCTCAACCGGGTTCAGATTGGCATTTAGATCGACACGGAAACTCAGTAGAAATTTGCGAAGTAGCGGATATGGTCTGGCTGGCGCTTTACCTAACCGAGGCGGGTTTAGGCGATTATTGGGACGATGTAGACCGGTGGGTTCGCAATGTGTATGCTAACGGGCAACTCTGCGATGTGAGCCTGTTCGATCGCATCCCAGAGAGTTATTACAACTCGGAGCCCGATAATCACCAATACCGGGACGATCATGACATTCGCGAGCGTTCTGTCGGATCCTTTTTTGGTTGGATGCGCGCAAATGAAGCGATGACAACCAACCAGACGCCCGAGGGTCCGAAGTTGCAAGAATCAAGCATTATGCACTGCTGCACCGCCAACGGCGCACGCACACTTTACTGCGTTTGGGACAAGATGGTGACCCAAACGGACGGACTCGTGAAAGTCAATCTCTTGCTGAATCGCGCTTCCCAGTGGCTCGATGTGGATAGCTACCTACCAGTAGAGGGGAAGGTGGTGCTGCACATTAAGGATGCGCCGACAGTAGCCGTGCGGATACCGGAATGGTGCGATCCAAATGATGTTCACGTCAGCGTTGGTGATCGAGACCGTCGAACGCTCATTGATGGGCGCTATGTACAAGTCGGCTGGCTGAACCGCGGCGACCAAGTTACCCTTAAGTTCCCGGTACCGGAACGCGTTGTCCATCGGGTTCTTGGTGAAATTCCCTATAAACTGGTTATACGTGGTTCGGATGTCGTCTCAATCGATCCGAAGGGCGTCGCATACCCACTCTATGAAAATACACCAACTGGAAAACTAGTCAAGAAAACACGTTTTGTTCCCGAGACGAAACAGGTTATCTGGTAGTCATCCGCATCAGTTTCGCATTCATGCGTGGATTTGCCAATCACGGTCATCGCTCCGCAAGCTGATACACTTCGATTTCTCGAATTCTCGCAGGCGCTTGCGCAATAACGCGGTAATGCGGCATATAAAGCCGACCAACCGTCAGCTTCCTATTCACAACCTTGTCACCCGGTTCCGCTATCGGCTTCGGAACAACATCATCGTCAACAGTACGCGATACATCAATCCGAATCATATTTGTCTCGACGTTTAACCGATCCACGAGATACTGGGGTTGCGTGCGCTGGTTCCCAATATTCCGCCGTTGCCGCATAGAGTAGCAAGTTTCCCATTCCGAAGTCTCAGTATCAAAGTAATCCACATGAAACCAGAACAGATTATCGTTGTGGATAATAATCCTCCGAACCTTCTGAACATCGGGAAATTTGAGCGTAAAGACGCGGGGCATATTCCCGCCGCCCACCATCGCAACCGTATCGAGTTTCCCATCATTGATAAAGGGATGGTTGGCTTCGGTACCATAAGTTTCGAGCGCGAAATTCTCGCTCCACTGGGTTGATAACGCTGATAGCCAAACGCAACCGGCTAAGCCGAAACACATCACTAAGACAAAGCAGATTCCAAACTGTCTGCGATACATTTTTTGACCTCTCGAGTCATTGCGATGAACCACCCATCCCGACTATGAAAGTCGAGGAGTACGATGGCAAAGTGCGTTCACTTGTGCGTCTACTCTTCTTCGTTCTGGATTTGCTCATCGCTGACGAAGGTGTTTCTGTCTAGTTTGGCGAGTCCATTGGAGGTTCCAACCCAAACAACGCCGCCACCAAGCGTAATGCAATTCACAATCGGGTTTCCAAGCTGAACCGCAGGAAACTCAAACGGCTCCCAATTTCCCGCATTGTGGAGGTACACAACATCGTTCTTCGCCAACCACAGGGGGGGCGGTTTCTCTGTTTTCCCGGCATTCTCGCCCGAGATTTCGCCCACGGCGATGTAGATATCTCGAAGCGACACCAAATCTCCTACAGCATCAACTGGCTGCACAGGACTATTGAATCCTTGCTGATCTATCTCTGCGTAGCCATTACTCTGCTCATTATACCACGTGACGAAAGGTCGGTCTCGCCACACATCAAAGCAGGTAATTGAACTGCCCGCGCTGAGATTCAGTCCATCACTTACCCCAAAATCCCGCCAGGAACCAAGTCCCCGGTCGTAGAGTGCAATTCCGTGCCCAGAGGTCCCAATCCAAACAGCTTTCGACGTGACAGCAAGAGCAGTGATGTCATCAGCCGGTAACCCGTCATTCCGTTTGTCGAACACCGCCCATTCATCTTTAGATCGATTGAATCGCACTACACCTGAGAAAGTAGCAATCCATACTTCGTCCCCGAGAATTTTAATGTCGTTCACCTGATTATGGGGAAACCCCCCGCTTGTGTCGTAGTTTTCAGGAATTCTCGTGAACGTGTCATACCGAATCACACCGTGATTCAATGTCCCAATCCACAGTTCCGCATCATCAACTGCGAGCGTCCGGACGTTGATAGCACCATCGAACATGGTGTTGATTAAATCGACTCCATCTGCAATCAACCGCCACGATTCCGCGCTGATGCTAACATCAACTTGAGCCAACCCCTTCGGCGTACCTATCCACAATGTATCTCCGTCAATGACAATTGCCTCGATCTGGTTGCTGGGCAAACCATCCGAAACTCTGTAAACCGTCCATACGCACGCATCACGCCGCTTTCGGGCTTCGCTCCTTAGTTTCCCATCTTGCGTGATTTCAATCGCATGGTCGAAGTCGGCTATCGCTTCAAGGTTTCGCTTCGATAGTAAGTGTGCCTCCCCGCGCGCGAGATAGGCGTCATCAAGCAATTCACTCTCCCTATAATTGATTATAAACTCGGACAGTATGGTGACCGCCGTTTCGAATTGTCCCATCTTAGAGTGCAGCAATCCAATCACGTAGTCGGTCTTCTCCAAGTAAAGGCTCGTCGGAAAACGTCTCTTTGCTCTCTGAAGCACCTGCAAGGCTTCTTCATTGGCTTCTAGCTGCTCCGCCAATAGAAATCCTGCCGTATAACCTACATATTCAGCATCGAGGTGGGTCGGGTAATAGTTGAAAAGCAACAGATAGGTTTGGCTTGCTTTACGGTATTCTTCAGCCGTGAGGTAAGTATCGCCCACACCCTTCAACTGCATCGCCAAGTTGTAGGCTTCAGGATTAATCTTTGCGACATAACCGAAAAATGTCACGGCTTCATCAATATTTCCCTCCTCTTGCAGAAGCGTACCGAGCTTGAAGTGCGCATCGGCAAATTTCGGAAACGCCTCAATCGCCGCCCGAAACTTCTGCTTCGCCTCTTCCCGCAGCCCCAACTCCAACAGAGCTTCGCCATTCCGGAAGTGCTTTTCGGCATCAGCATCAGGGATGAGACTGAGATTATCCCCAAACCGGATAGCGTTCACATCGTCGAGTGGAATGGATAATTCCTGATTGTGAAAATTTATCCGAGCGGCTTGGCTATCCGAGCCGAGCCAGCGTCCTGTGATGCGATCGCCGCTCTTCAGGTAAATTGACGCATACTTCTCACTGTAAGCTGCGTTTGTGCATGAAACCAACAGAACCGCAACGAACAAGTGCCTAAAGCGAAACGGGTTCAGCATATGTTCCCCTTTCGGAGATATAAGAATACAGCGTTTAAGGGTTGGAAGTATAGCTGGAGACTGGAGAGCGGAAAGGAACTCCTTACGGTATTCGAGAATTCTACGAATGGGTTGTCCTCTACTATAGGGCGCTCAACCCAGTTCCTGCCGCACCAAGGCTGCCCCTTCCACCATCGCTTCGATTTTACGAAACGCAACATGGCGGGGACAGTGGTTGAAGCCGCAGTCCGGGATGATGACAAGATTCTCCGGGGCAGTGTGTTCTAATGCCAAACGAATCGACGCAGCCACCTCCTGCGGAGTCTCCACGAAGTATGACTTGATGTCGATGACGCCTATGCCAATCTGTTGGTCAGCGTGGAAGTGGGACAGCAACTCGATTTGTGCGAATTCCCGGTTGGCGAACTCAAGATTAAACTGATCGCAGTGTGCACCCAGCAGTGCGGGAAACATAGCAGCGTAGTCCCGCCGATCCCGTGATCTGCCCTTGAAATTCCCAAAGCAGAGGTGCAGACCAATTCGTGCCGAGACACCCTCGCGGGTCGCATTGAAAAGCTCCACCAATCGCTGCGCATCCCTTTGAGAAGTTGCGTAGCGCGGCTCGTCAATTTGCAAATAATCCGCGCCGGCTGCGACCAATCCCTTCATTTCCGCATTGACGATAGCGACCATGTCTTCAATCAGGCCTTCCTTGGACGAATGTCCCCCCTTGACAATCAACGGCAAGGCGAGTGTCATCGGTCCCGGAACACAAACTTTAATCGGCTTGGAGGTCATGCGCTTGAGATACTCAACCTCCGGGACAATACCCAGCCCGTCAGGAGCCGAAACCTCGCCAACCACCTCATATCGTGGATTCTGATCGTAGCCCGCAGCTCCAAAGCGGCGTGCAGGCGCTATCACCTTCAACCCCGTCATAAGGCCGTAAAAGTTCTGAATAAAGTCCCTGCGGCACATCTCCCCGTCTGTAATTACGTCCAAACCGGCGCGATCTTGATCCAACACCGCGATACTCACCGCGTCGTCCAGCGTTTCGCGAATATCGGTTTCTCCAAGATCAGCCTGATGCTCTATGCGCTCAATCGCAATGTGCAACCAACTCGGTAGCGCGTAACTGCCCACAAGTTCAGTGGGAAGAATCTTTCCCATGACATACCCCTTACCCTCAGATGAAGAAATTTAAAAATTCCTTGATATTGGCAGATTATATCAGATTGACCGGTCTTTTGTCAATCGTTGCCGGACACGCGACTTCCCGAGGGTGATTCCCGATGGAGATAAAATCGAGAGGTGCGGACAACGTAAAACCATTTTAACTTCAGCGGTCCTTATTGGGCATGGTTGCCTTGTGGTTTCACAACCGTTGACCGAGACAGTAGCAGAGCCCGTCCGGAGCAATTACGAAGAACACCTTGAACGACGTGTCTCCGTACATGTCAATTCGATAGCCCGGGTCCTCCTTGTCGAATCCGTTGGCTTTCATTTGATTAAAAGCCGCTTCCACGCCATTGACTTCAAAGAAGCACCCTTCTTGCGATGGATCGCCGCCGTTCTCGGCTAATCCAATCTGAATGTCGTCTCTAGACAAAACAACTGACTTATGAGGTGAATTCCCTCTGGATGCGACTTGGAATCCCATGATCGTTTCGTAGAAAGGTATTGCTTCCTCTACATTCTCGACGGGCAGGTTCATCGCGTCATCTAAATAGGGATGTGCGGTTTTGAAGACTGCTTTAGTTTTCATGTTTTTCTCCGGTAAGAACGGATTCATGGGCAATACGAAGGCCTTCGGGCATGGATTCGGAGTTGCACAAGTCGACATAATCTGTTAAAGTATACGATATCCATGTGGTGATGTAAAGGGAAAGCGGATTCGGATTACGCTGACTCCGGTAAGTAACCGAGTTTGTCTAGAACAACTCGAAGGATAAGCTGTGCTTCCCGCTTTGGAACCTTGAACTGCAGTGAGCAACGGAGAACATCTGATGATTATCGTGGAGAATATCATCACGCAACAGCCCGAAAATGACGTGTTGGCGTCGGACACTGTGTCGCTGACCTGGGAAGGTCGTCAGAAATGCCGGCAGCGGCTGACGACTGCGAGTGGGTGGGATATTGGCTTGGCGCTACCCACCGGAACAATCTTACAACCGGGCGATGTCCTCTATCGGAATGAGCAATTTGAAATCGTCGTACAAGGAGCGCCGGAAGTGGTGTTCGTTCTGCGCCCTGAGATGCGCGAGGTGTTCGGTCTCGTGTGTTATCAGATTGGCAACCTCCATCGCCCCATCGGTTTTCACGAGGGCGCGATTCTTGTTCCTTATGAACCGGTTCTCGAAAAACAGTTAGCTCGGCTCGGATTCGATTATACCATTGAAGAGCTCGTTTTCACCCGCGCCGCTGCGCGTTGGCACACCCATTAAGAATATCGTCAGAGAAGTTACCCGCAAAGACGACACCGAATGAAACCCAACGATCCGAACAATAGTGCTCTGCTCACACTGCTTCAATTGGTCGACAGCTTCTTCCCGACCGGCGCGTTCGCCCACTCCTTTGGCTTGGAAACATACGTTCAGCGTGGGTTGGTTACAGATCAGCCATCCTTTGAGGAACTTCTGAAGACATCCCTGCACGCCGGGATACGACATACTGATGCGATCGCACTAGCCGTGTCGTACAAATCCGCTCTCAATTACGAAAATGCCCCTGTCGCCAGTATAAATAGCATTACTGGCCTAGACGCCCGTCTCACAGCGTTGAAGCTACCGCGGGAATCCCGAAATGGCAGTGTACAGGTCGGCAAGCAATTTCTCCGAAACGCACGGCAGCACGTCACAAATGCATCAGTAGATGCTTACGAAAATCGGATACGGTCGAAGATCTGCGCCGGTCACCATTCCATAGCTTTCGGATTGATTACTGCAGCAACTTCAATTGAACTACATATCGCACTGCTCGGTTATCTGCATGCCTACGTCGTCGGTCAAGTCTCTGCAGCCGTGCGGCTTATCCCGCTTGGCGCAACCGAAGGGCAATTGACGATTCGGGCGCTTCAGCCTGATCTCCTGGAAATCGCTGAATACGCACAGGACGCCAAAATCGAGGATCTCGGGTCTTTTACGCCGGGGCTGGATATTCGGAGCATGCAGCATGAACAGCTCTATTCCAGACTCTTTATTTCGTAATCCACGAAGATGCGATTAGATGACAGCACTTATATGAGCCTTGCATGCTTCTTAAGACTTGTAAATCTGCGTTGTCGAGAAAGGATTGTTACCCATGAAACCCCTGAAAATTGGAATTGGCGGCCCCGTAGGTTCAGGCAAAACCGCCCTCATCGAACGGTTGTGCAAAGTCATGCGTCGAAACTACGAGCTCGCCGCCATCACCAACGACATCTACACACGCGAAGATGCCGAAATTCTACTCCGCGCGGGAGCACTTCCTTCCGACCGAATCCTCGGCGTCGAGACGGGCGGATGCCCTCACACTGCCATTCGCGAGGATATCTCTGCCAATCTGGAAGCCCTTGAGCAAATGATTGACCGTTTTCCCAAACTGGAAATCTTATTCCTGGAGAGCGGCGGCGACAACCTCGCTGCATTCTTTAGTCCGGAGCTAGTCGATGCCGCCATCTACGTCATTGATGTCGCGGGCGGTGACAAAATCCCCCGCAAAGGCGGTCCCGGCATCACCCGCTCCGACTTGCTCGTCATCAATAAGATTGACTTGGCGCCCCACGTCGGGGCTAACCTAGAGGTTATGCAAGCGGACACAAAACGTATGCGCGGTGAAAGACCCTTTGTCTTCACAGACTTGCGCCGCGGAAAACACGTGGAATCCATCATTTCATGGATTCAACGCGACCTCCTTTTTGAAGATGTGTCTCCCAAATAGGACGCTCATAATCTGAAACATAAACAACAGTTGCCTGAGCTCCCCCCAATTATTCTGAGGATACGTCCATTGAGCCATGAGTCACCCAAATGATTCATGGCTCTTTTTTATATTTTCACCTTTTATGTTGCATATTTTAATGTGTTCGGCAGTTTGTTCTGATTTCTTGTTTTATATCTTGACAAACATTTATAACTATGGTATATTTTATTCAAAGCAAATTATAGTTTCAAACACCACACCAACTTTTAAGAGGAGGTTGACATTGCGAAAGATATTGGAAAAATGCCCAACATGCGGTGGGGAACTGACAATCACAGAGTTACATTGTCACGCCTGCGATACCAAAATCGAAAGCCAGTATGAAACCTGTCGCTTCTGCCGCCTGTCAAGCGAAAGTCTCAAGTTTTTGGAAATCTTCGTCAGGAATCGGGGCAACGTCAAAGAGATGGAACGGGAGCTAGGAATCTCCTATCCCACCGTCCGAAGCCGCTTGAACGCCGTCATCGCCGAACTCGGCTTTGAGCTCGGTGTAGAGCCGACCGATGACATTCCTGAACAACGTCGCGAAATCCTCAAGCGGCTCGATGCAGGCGAGATTTCCGCGGCTGAAGCGGCGGAACTGATTCATCAACTAAATTAACCGTAAAGGAGGTAAAACCGATGAATAAGGAAACAATGGCAATTCTCAAACTGGTATCGGACCGAAAAATCACAGTGGAGGAGGCGAATTCGCTGCTACAAGCGCTCAAAGAAACCGACCAACAGGCGCGGTCACATCGTTTCAAAGCCGGATACTGGGGTGAATATACAATTCATGTAATTCATGTATTGAAATCCTTCGCCGAAACCTCCAAAAAACACTTGGACGCCGTCAAAGTGGACAGCTTCAAGAACCTAAAGGGACTTCTGCGTGAACAAAAACGCAGCTTGAACCGAACCCTCCGGGAAATGGCCCACGAGTTCAAACAACTAACTCATCGTTAGCTTGCCGAAACCCCCAACGCATGCGGGTCGTACCCGCGAATCGGCAATACTGAAGGCACGTCGAAACTAATGAATCCGGAGTTATACCAGGAAATTGAAAAGAAGAGCAATAATTCTTGACTCGGTAGACGTTCAAATAGTGGCACTCACATTTATACGGAGGAAAATCATGAGCGATGAACGACGCGAAGTTCTCAGAATGCTTGAAGAGGGCACAATCAATGCAGAAGAAGCGGAGCTGCTCATCCGCGCCATCAGCGACAGTTCCGAATCGGGCAGTCAACACAGGGCGAAAAATCGAAAATCCAAGGAGGTCGCAGAAATTTTTCAGGAGATTAGACAGGAGATTAGGCAGGGCGTTAACAGAGCCGTTGAATCCGTGCATCGAACCGCTGATGTCGGAAAGGTCGTAGGCGGGGCTGTTGGCGATGTTGTCGAACAAGTGAAAGCGTCAGTCTCCGACGCGGTTGATATCATTGAAAAAACCAGCGGCAAACGAAAATTCGAAGAAAGAATTCAGTGGCAGCTTGATACTACCGATGTTTCAAAAATCGCCGCGCAGACCGTCAACGGTTCAATTTCACTCAATGGCGGCGACGAAAATCACGTCGTTGTGTTCGCCCTGAAAGAAGTCAGCGCCCCGAGTGCGGAAGAAGCGGAGGAGTTCGCGCAACTAGTTCAAGTCCACGCCGAACAAAACGGTGACGAAATTCGAATCTACAGAGAACACCCCAATTCGCCCAAAGGCGTCAATGTAACGGTCAGTTATGAAATTCAAACCCCGCGCCAAATGGATGCAAATCTAGCCACGGTCAACAGCGCCATCCGAATCAGCGGAATTGAGGGCGCCATCGCCGCAAAAACCGTCAACGGCACAATCAAGGTGCAAGGTGATACTGGTCCCATTGACGTCCACACCACCAACGGCAATATCGAGACTTCGGTTGGGCAGCTTGCGGACAAAGCAGAGTTCTCGACGACGAACGGGTCCATTGACGTAAAGATTGCCGACGGCATCGCCCCGGTGACCGCAGAGACCAAAAATGGTACGATTCGTCTGACGCTCCCGGCACATTTCGCCGGACAACTGAGCGCCAAGACCAGGAACGGACGTGTCAAGTCCGACTTTCCAACACCTGACAATAAGAAAATCTACAATCGGCTGGAAGGTCAAATTGGCGATGGTGGAGAGACGACCGTCAAGCTACGCAGCTCGAATGGAAGCATCCAACTGTCCGCACACCGGTAACAACTCAAAAGCAGGACGTTCTTTTAACGATGGACGACAATTGAAATCATCCGCCATCAAGATCCTGATGGAGAAAACCTCGTTTCGGTAACTCACCATCTCACAAAATCTACACATCCAGCCAAAAATGCGTAGCGTTTTTTCTTGTATTCAGACAAGACTTGTGCTAAACTATCCTTTAAGCTGAAGCGCGTATCAGATCCTCAAAATCTGTATTCCTAATGGTAACGCATTCAATTCTTGGGAGGAAACAATGAAAGACTTAGCCTTACTGGCTATTGTTGGCATTCTTGCGCTTGGTATCGGTCTGAGCGGGTGTGGCAAGTTGAGCAAGACAGAGTTTGGCGCAG
Source organism: Candidatus Poribacteria bacterium (assembly GCA_965198175.1). Classification (GTDB taxonomy): domain Bacteria; phylum Poribacteria; class WGA-4E; order WGA-4E; family PCPOR2b; genus JAPPKS01. The sequence continues at coordinate 1,477,336 of OZ240245.1, read as the reverse complement.
AGATGGAAAAATACAACGCGGATTCTGCAGCGGAGCACTCAAAGTTGCGCGAAGAGGTCGCTATGATTGGTGGAAAGGTCGATGAGCAAGGAAATTCTTTGAGATCGGACATCTCGATGGCGAAGAACGACGCGGTCGCAGCCTCTGAACAGGGCGATGCGGACACAATCGGCACCGCCAAGCACTTTGCAAAAGACCAAGACGCCGCATTGCATCAAGACTTGACGAACGCCGTAAATATGGCGCGTGATAAAGCGCAGTCATTCGCAATGCAAGAAGACGACAAGCTGCGCATGATGATCGGCAGCCTTGACAATAAGTCTAAGGCGCAAGCATCCGATCACATCGAGATGAAGTCGGCGATCGCCGACGTGAAAGAGGAGACAGAAACCCTCAAAGCAATGGTTGCTGCGAAGCCTACGTTAATTGCAACGGTTAACTTCCCCAGCGGAGGCAACCGTTTGAGTCAGGAAGCGAAGCAGAAACTCAATATGGCGGTTAAGGAGATTATGGAGGCGCACCCAGACACGATGGTCAAGGTCATTGGTCATACCGATGGGACGCCGGTGTTGAGTGGAAGATTCCGCAGCAACTGGCATCTTTCTCAAGCCCGTGCAGATGCCGCTGTGAAGTACCTCAAAACGCAGGGCGTGGCAAACGACATCGAGTCGATTGGACGCGCGCACACCGATCCGGCTGCATCCGTGAGGACAAAAGCGGGGTCCGCAATGAACCGTCGCGCAGAAATCTTCATTACACCACCCGCCCCAAAGATGATGTAGCCGCTCATCTCGCATTCTCCTTGTTTAAGGGAAATTGGGAATCACCCAATTTCCCTTTTTTTGTACCTACCGCAAAAGCCCGAACCCAATCCTAATCGTGGGTGCAAGGTACACTGACCAGACCTAAAAACATCTAAACTCCGCTCAGGTCAAAACAGTTTTCGCAGTACGAGCTGAGTTTCCGCGGCGAAAGGCGAGAGACTTGTCTGCACATCCAGTTCAATGGATCGCGGCACGGAAACTTGAGCGGTGTATTGTCGATTGGTCCGCTTCGCAGAGATTCGCGCTTCAACTGCGCTGATCACGTGGTTCAAAATAGCGATTCCCAAAAAGGTGCGAGCCCGTTCAAATTTGTCATTGGCTTCATCTCGCAACTCACGCGCGATTTTGCGCTGGGGCGAATCGTGTTTACCCTCTCGATCTTCGTCTTTGAACACCTGCCGATCCTTCCAATACCACGCGCCGACTCGGTCGATTGGTTCGCCATTCCCATCCTCTGTATAAATATTGTGCCAATTGTCAAACAGTGTTGCGTGCTCGTAGTCTTCGACAGGGTCCCACGAGTCAAACCCGCCTGGTCCCTCGAAGGCGACATTTGCTCTCACATGCTCTCGGTAGCTCTCCCGCGTATTCTCCGCATCGCTGCGAGTGACGAAATGCGCCGCGAGCAGCCCGACTTCTGCCGCAATGTAAAGGTAACCCCGTTTCGCGCCGAGGTAGAGCTGACCGGAACCCGGGATGAGCAGCGAATACAAAAACGCCCGGTTCGGCGACTTCAACCGCTCGGCCCGTACCCGTACGATGCCCATTGATCCGTCGATCTGGTTAACGTCTAGGTGTCGAGGTCCAAGCGCAGATATGAGCCGAAACCCCCCAGAATCAGTCCTGTCGGAAGCTATCTTGTCAACCGAGCTTGCGTACGTAGGCGCGGCAAGCAACCCCATGAGGTTCAACAATAAAATGACTTCACCTATCTTTTTCAAGTTCACTCCTTATTGCAACAACCCAACCTACAAAAACTAAAACCGCAAAACCAACGCAAACACATTTAGCCGCTGATTGTTCGGTCCCCCACCGGGGATGCGTGCATAATCGAACTGATAATTCAGGAGGCGCACACCGAGTCCGTACGTCAAATGATCCGAAAATTCAGGCCTATCGACCGCTGGTTCCGTTTTGTATCCCACCCGCAATGCAAGCAGCCTACCCAACCAATACTCCAGTCCGACGCTCTTCTGCATGTGCCGCCACTCAAAGGCATGTCTACCAACGCCGCGATCTGCGAGAAGCTGATTGCGTGTAACGTTGGGATTCGCATCCAGAAACGCCTGGACTCCCTCCTCGTCGTCCTCTTTCAGTTTGTCAATATATGCAATCAAATCCCCAATGAGCCGTAGGTCATGATGCCCCGCTTCATAGAGTGTAATCGCTGTTCCCAGCCTAAATTTGCGGGGCAGCGGATCGCTTTGGTTTGCGTCGATGAACGCAATCTCCGTGCCCCAATTCTGGACGGCGGCGCCGATGCGTATCGGAGTCAGGAAATTCGGGAGATCGTATTGCGCGCCGAAATCGATGGCGTATGCGCGTCCGCTGTGTCTCCCCAATTTCATTTGGATTATCTTGCCGCTAATTCCGGCTGACACGCCGTTAGCCAATGTATCCGCGTAAGACACGGTCCACGCCCAGTTCGTGCCAAGGTTCTCATACCGCTCTATCTCTGGGGAATCCGTGGTAATCGCTATCTCGCCCTGCCCTTGCAGTTGGAGCGTTGTGCCGAGCGTTCCCGACGCGCTGAGAGGTAGCGCACCCGCGAAAAATGCGTAGTACAGCCCCTCGCTCGCTTCGCCAAACAGTTGGCTGTAGTCCATGTACGAAATCGCAGCCTGCTTGTCTTGGATAATCCCCAATCCACTTGGGTTCCAGAAAGCGGAGGTGACATCCCCATCAACCGCAGAAAAGGCATCGCCCAACGCTGCCGCCCGCGTCCCGCCGCCGAGTTCGAGAATTTGAGCGCCGGTGCGTCCCGCCCCTGCGAACACAGACGAGGACATCGCAACTACCATGGTCAAAATCGCTGCCGTGCAGATAAGATGATTGATTCGTTTCATTATTTAGCTCTCCTCATTGTGGTCTGATTCTCAAACCCGTAAAACGGGAAGTTCTTCGTCCAAGTTTACCGCATGCGGGAACATTTCATCAGAATTGTATCATCAAGCGGTGGGCGCGCCGAGGTATCCTTGTATCTCCTCCGGCTGCAACTCAGACAGCGTGCGAGAGCTCGGATGCAGCGTTTTCCACTTTTCCCAGACCACCGGCCCCTTCTGCCCAAGCAGATACGACCACACACGCCAGCGCAGATGCCGTTCCTTGTAAAAATCGGATCGCGTCCAAGCCATCCGTTCGTTATGCATCCGGTTCATCGCAAGCGGGATAGCACCGTCGGGCTCGTGGTACCAGTTAGGTTCAATCGGTTCGTGCGTCCGGTCCACGTAGTATTTGACCATATAGCGCATCCGGTCACTCCGGTTGGGCGAAGCCGTGTGCCAGATGTCGTAGTGCGTAATCACAACGCTGCCCGCCTTAACCGTGAGCGCGACCTGACCGCGGATATTGCCGTACGTCTGCATGCGGTCGGTGCAGCAATTGTAGAGGTGCGTGCCGGGCACAACGTAGGTCGCTCCCATGTCGGCAGTTACATCCTGCGGGTAATACAGGAACATCAGCCGGCGGAGTTGGTAGTGGCGAACGTTAACGTCGTCCTGGTGCCAGCCCACCCTGCCATCTCCCGGTCGAACCGCGTGGCAATAGCGGTGGAACACAAAGTAATCCGGCCCCAGCAGGCTAAACGCCGCGCCATGGACGACCGGGTGATTGAACACCTTATCAAGCGTCGGCGCTTTCTCTAACAATTCCAAGCCCAACGGGTCGTTCTGAAGGTCTAACGAGACGCCGCCATTCTGGTCGAATTCCCGGCAAACCTGCTGGTGGACCGCCGCGGGGATGTCTGGCTGTACGATGAGATAGCCGCGGATAATGAAATCAATGACCTGATCGTCGGTGAGCGGAATAGGCTGGATATGGTCGGCGCAAATCGTCACTCCGGTTGTGGATTTGTCACTCTCAACTGCACCGGTGTCAGTCATGGTACACCTCCAGTTTTTGTAGGATGAACTCATAGCCCTGAACGTTGACCTGGCGATCATCGGACACATCTCTTTGGTTGGGAAACTGGATGACCTGCCAGCCGTCGAGAATCGCATCATGAAGGGTGGTGTAGGGGAATTTCGGGTCGTGGGTCAGTTGCAACTCTGCACCGCCGGCGACTGGATCAACCTGATACATCGCAACAACTTTGCTGCGTGGGCTTGGCATCTCGGTGTGTAGATAGAGCAACCGCTGGCGAATCTTTTCACTCGCAGCGGCAATCTCTGCAAGCGCGTCTAAATCGTCCGACCCTAGAAGGTGTGCGTCCAACTTCTGCTGCGCTTGAGCAATCCAGTGCTGGACTGCCTCACGGAGCGTAACGGGCGTGGGGGTGTGGTATTTATCAATGGTTCTTTCCATAATCAGGTTCCCATATGGTACCAACCCCCGGCGGGGGATGCCCCGCGACCGGGGCAAGTAAAATTTTCATAGAATCTTCGCGAAAGAATTAATCCTCCAATCTCCGAGTCCGTTCAAATATTCGCACATTCCGTTTCATTGCGCTTTTATTCCGCCCCAAATCATTGCCAATTTGCCGCCCGGTTCAACCGGTCGGGGTCGGATGCCAGGCCCCGAAATCTTAAACTTTCGAAAGCGGGTGTGTGCATTTTCATTGGCGATACCAATTCGACCGACAGGCATCGCCCGAATCAAGGCTAAAACTCGAACTAAATCTCCACCCGCACCAAAGATCGGCGGAGGTCTATCTTTGCCAAAGGTATATCGGATCTGCTCTCTTTCTTTATGATAGCCAATAACCGTGTTACCTTGAATTTCGAGCTTGAAATCGAAATTGGATTGCTTTACAGGATTCTTTTCTTGTTTAAAAATTTCATCGAGTCCTTTAAACGCGTCTTTAGCATGGATATGCATTCGTTCAATCGACCACGACCCGTCTAACGCCTGAAAGCGCGTCCCCGCTTGAAAAACGTGGTCTTCATCAGTCTCCGGAGCGTAAGCGAAGATTACAAATTGGTTGCCCGGTTTGCCCAAAACGTCGAACGTCACCTCACAAATCATACCATCGTGGGTGAAGAGTCCAAGCCGCTCTGCAACTTCCTCTTTAATCACAGCGATGCCGGGCGTATGAAGACCGCTTTTAACTTCCCACCAGCCGCCTTTGAATTCCCAATCGCCAGAGATAACCTCCCACTCTCGACGGGTTGCCCCCTGGTTCGCCAAGTCCCAACTTAGTTCGTCCGCGTGCGCGAATAGAACATAGATGAAAGTCAAACTCAGCATACCCAAAGTAAAAGTGCATTTCATCGGCACTCACCGCCTTAACAATTAACAACGCAACTCAAAAAGTGCCCGTTGTCTGCTTGAAAAGGAGAATCGGAAAAAGATCGCCGTCAATGCGATGGAGATTCTAGCTCGTCCGCGAGTTCCAGAATGCGCCGTGTAGTCTCGACTACCGGGACGAATTAGCTGTCCATCCGCGCATCTGATCGGGTCCAGGAACAGCGCCATGTCAATCGCCGACGACCGGGTACATTCCCAAGCCAACTCAGCGTGTCTTGTTCATTGCCGCATAATGCTTGCGCAACTTTTGCAGATTCTTGGGCAATGCAACTCGGGCGTGTTCAATCCAACATCCGGATCGAAGAATGATTCGCTCATAACTATGGCTCTTTATCCCGCGAACCTATTCGATTTCTTAGCGCTTTTATTCTGCCCCAGGATGTTGCCAATTTACTCATTGATTCAACAGATCGAATATCGGGCCCTGAAATCTTAAAATTTTGGAAGCGGGTGTGTGCATTCAGGTTAGAGAGCCCAATTCGACCCACAGGCATCTTCCGAATTAAGGCTAAAAGTCTCGCGAGTTGTGCTGCACCACCTGGCTCAAAATTCGGCCTATCTTCGCCGAAGGTAAATTGGTTCTGCTCTTTGTCGTTATGATATGTTATAATCGTGTCGCCTTGAATTTCGAGCTTAAATCGAAATTCTCTTTTGCCGCGGACTTCACCATCCTTCTTAAACCCAAAAAATTCAGCAGCGCGAAAGCGGTTCGCGTTGTCAGGATGGATATGCATTCGTTCAATTGACCACCGCCCCGGCGCGCCTTCCGCGCGCTGTCCGGCTTGAAAAACGTAGTCTTTATCAACCTCCGGGGAGTAGGCAAAAATAATAAATTGATTGCCTTGTTCGGCTAAAATTTCGAAGGTCACCTCACAAATCATGCCATCGTGAGTGAAGAGTCCAAGCGGCTTTGCAACCTGCTCTTTGATTACAGCAATGCCCGGCGTATCACCCCGGCTTTGCACTTCCCACCAGCCACCTCTGAATGCCCAATCGCCTGAGATAATTTCCCAATCTCTCAGTGTTGCCGCAGGGTTAGCTAGATCCCAACTTTGTTCATCTGCGTGGGTAAGCGGTGCGCAGATTAAAGTCAAACTCAGTAAAACCAAAGCATAATCCAGTCTCATCGGAATTCACCTGCTTAACAGCAACAGCCTTAAGTTCTGAACCTTAAAAGAAGAGCTAGGGTACGCCCTCAACTATATAGAATGGGCAGGGATAAAACCCCTGCCCAAACAATAAGATTCACAGTCAAAATGACTTCACATTGAACTGGTATTGACCAATGGTGCTAGCTCCTACAAAACTCAACGACCAAGAGTTGCTCGCCCAAATCCAAGAATCGGGGGCTAGCCACGATAAGACAATCCGTAGTCCAAGGATTTTTGCACGTTATCACTGCATCACAATTCAGAAGTGAGTTATTAGTAGTGCCGTTTCAAACGGGCCCAGGTTGTCACTAGCTTATCCCGACCGCTAACAGCGAATGCCTCCTGGAATTCGGGTATCTCTGCTAGCCCGACTTCACTTGATTTCTTGAGTATCTCTTCCGATATGGCTTCATCCGCGAGCAGCGCTTCATCAATCCAGCCGGTATGCGTGCGGGGGACGCCGCAACAGAGGTCGCGGGAGAACGAGAGTTGAACGGGCGCTCCTTGAGGCCAGGCGTGCGGACCCGCAGTATTGGCTATGTCTTGGAGTTCGCCATCGGCAAATATCTTCATCTCTGTTCCATCAAAAGTTATGGCAAACTGATGCCACTCGTTCCAATTTACCGCCCCTGTATGAATTGCCGTCCACCCCGCGTCTTGACCCACGGGTTTTCCGTCCACGTTTTCCTGTGAATTATACCAAAAACTGGTAAAATAATCCCCTTTCCCGACGGGGCGTTTATCCGGGTGTAGCACCCAAGTATTGCCTGAAGGCCACTTTCCCGCCCAGTCTCCTGAAATGTTGTCGACGCCCCAACTCGGGATCCCTGTACAGCATTCGGTGATTGCTGTCAGGTTGATTCTGGATATAATTGTGAATTCGCCTTTGCTGAAGTTGAAATCAACCGTAGGGACCTCAGCAGCAGCGTAAGTACCTACATCAGCAAAGTTCAGGGCACCGCCAAATGCTCCTTTACCTTTAGTCCATTCCCCTTTGACGACTTTCAGGTCAAACCCACTACCAGTGGCATCCTCGGCAACTTTGCCTTTTTCTTCATCAAAGAGCCAGGCTGCCAAAACCTTGGCGTCGGAAACCGTTGTTACACCCAAAATGTATCCCGTCATCAGGAGGAGGATGAGTGTTGCTAACAATGCTCTTGACATGATAGAACCTTCCTTATCTTAGCTTGGTTTGAAGAAGTTAGGGAAACAAGGTGCACTCACTCCCTATTCCATCGCGCTCGCGCTAGGGTATAACCCTAGCGTAACAGAATGTTAGGTTAGACATTAGCTAGAAAAAAAAGTTGGAGGTTAATGTGTCCCGCATATTATAAATGCGGTTGCGACTCTGAAGCATTGAATTAACTTTGGTATCTGCCGGGATACTCTGTATAGCAACTGTTTTCCCAATACCAGCCTAACTCAACGGCTCAAGGTCACTGCTCATAGGAATCAAAGTATCCCAACGCTGCATAGAGCTTAAAAAAATCGATATGAAGCCTTTCATAAAGTGCCTCATCTTGTTATCCTCGGAAAGAAAGCACTGTCAATTTCACGGCATTTCGAACCGTGGCAATCCGCTTGGAAACCCATAAGACGGAGCCATTTGGTTGGAGTTGGAAGTGCAAAAGGGCCACCCCTGACCGCCTATTGAGCTAAACTCAGTCCCCTCACCCCATAGCCAGAAGACTCGCTGAGCGATAGCTACGTCCATACCAAACCCGCCGTAGTTCGCCGTGGCGAGGTCGAAGTCCGGTTCAATAATCCAGTCGCGCACCGGCGGCACGGTCCGCCAGTAGCAATACTTCAACAGGTTGCGTATGCCCTCCACAGTTGAACGGGGGCGGCGGTGCAAGATGGGATAAATCGTGAGGAAAATCGAGCCCGCGGGTGCGGTCGTTAGCACCCCATCCCTAAGGCGTCCGTTATGTGACGGACGCCGGTCGTTATAGTGTGAACCGGGCAACACCTCGGTCGGACCCAACTCCGCAGGTGTGTCCTGGGGATAATAGAATACCTGTAGATAATTGAGTTCGGGACTGTATTGTGAGCCGCCGTCATGGTGCCATCCCTGTGCTGAAGCGGGGCATTTAACCAGATGGTTAGCGACGAGGATTGGCAAGTTGAAGTTCGCCCCTAGCAGTGACCGCACCGCACCCGCCGCTTGAGGATTGCAAACTACATGCTCGATGAACCAGGGCGCTTCGAGGATTTCGGTGGGCTGGTTGTAGCTATTCTCATCGAGAAACGCAAACGCCCGCCGATTAACCTCGTCCGGAACGACGCCCTCCAGCATCAGGAAACCCTTTCTACAAAAATCTAGAACTTCGGTGTCCGTCAGGGTGGGTTCACAGTCGTACGTCCTGGTAGTGTTATATACTTGGGTGTAGTTAAATCTCGTTGCCTCATACTTGAACTGATCGCGGAGTTCCGCCTGTAGCTTAATCGTTGACATTGTTGATTCCCTCACTCGTTCCAAAGATGAACTCTCAGCTGAGCCCAAGTTGCGCAATTCGCCCATCAATAGCGGGCGTACGTTGGAGAACTGAATCACTCGCCTCTTCGTGAGTTGACAAACCGGGTGCCCGTCGGCATGCGCTTAAAATGGGAAATGTTATCAGATTCAACCTGACGGAGCAGTAGGCTTGTAAGCCGTTGGTAGAACGATTTAAGATTACGATACAGGCGCTGTTACGATGTCATTAAGCTGGCAAGAGGTCTGGCGGGAAACAGTGGTTGGCTGAAAAAAATGGAAAGAGACTTGGCGAACCTAAGTTGTTCCCTCACTCCCGTTGCCCTGCGATGGGTTGGTAGAACAATCTTCGACTCATTAAAGAGGATTACTTACAATATAGTCTACACGGATTTTCGGTTTATGTCAAGCACAATTTTCAGAACGGTTCAGCTTAGTCGAGCAGCGGTCAACGATTCATTTTCCGAACATGAAACCGCCTCTTCCATAGCCAGTACCTCGAAATCGCGAGACGCCATCCAGTCGTTATTTAGGGTTAACGTTTCGACACTGCTACCCGGAGGGAGTGCCCGCTCAAATGGATAGCCGCGTGGTGCCTCATCAGGTACGACGACTGCCAAAAGGCGGTACATGTTGGGCGCAGGGATAAATCTTGAATGCCACACGGCGACCCCAGACATCGGGCCGCTGCGTAACACCTGCTTTTCTCCGGGGTTGAGATAAATAGGGCGCCCCCATCGTCCGGCGTTGGAGAGCGGAATCTCTACCCAATAACGCCGGTGATGCGCTAGGGATACCGGAGCATAAAAGAAGTGAAACCGTCCGGTGACCGGTTGGTCTGACATGTTCTCAACCCGGGCATATAGGTAAGCGGTCTGCCCAAAAATGATATCATCAGACTCAGGGGTCAGGTCACCGAAGTTCCCGAGTTCGGCAGCTGCATCCTCAATTGCTGTTTGGCGGATGATAACATCAGGGCTGTTGATATCATCGAGCACCTTCACTGGGACTGCCTGCACTTCGGGCAGTTGAACTTCAGGCAACTCTGACCACATACGCCACACATTGTCAATATGACGGTGCCAAATAAAGAAAAACGCATCTCTTATCGCGGTGGGCACACAAGCCATGTCGCCTTGACTGAGTCCTGCGGCAAAGAGAGCGCCAAACGCAATCTGACTATAAGTGTGCCACGGATGTTCCAGTGCTTTTCCCAGGGTGTCAACGTCCGGGAAGTCGGAGAGCCTACCATACTGCCCACTCGGTGCATTGACGTTTGTTGTGTCACGAGCATGCTGGTCACCGCCGGCGAGCCAGAGTCCAGGGTCGCTATAGGTGCTGTCTCCACCTGGTGGCGTAAACCAGCTTGGGAGTGCGAACGGCTCCCGCCGATTCCATGGAATTCTCCAGTTCGGAGGGCGGATAACGCGGTTCAGGTTTTTGTGTCCCTCCACAATCGGCTTAGATACATCCCAGTCAGGGACGAGGCTCAACCCGCGCCCCACCCGTTCTGCTGCGTACCAGGCGAGGAGTTGGCGATGGAAATAAAGGAACTCCTCGCCTCCTCCGGAATAATTCCAACGCTGGCGCCAGGGGAAGTAGTCATGCCATTCGGCGTAGTAATCGAGCAGTTCCTGATTATTTCTCCACTCTTCAATCGTAGGGATTGCCATATTCTTTCCTCCGTTTCAGGTTAGCACACAGAGCGCTTCTTGCTCGCTCTCTTCGGATAGCATGTTGTTCAAATCGGTCAAACTCGATTGCCCGTGTTTTCTAATCGGCGCTCAGCGATGCCATGCCATGGTATATGTTACGACGTTAAACACCGGGCTGATGATGGACCAAATACCACCCATGGTGTAGTCGCCCAATATCAAGCCTGCAAAAAACGGCAGCGCTCTGCGATACGCCTGCAAGCCCCCGTACCGAAGGATGGTTAACTTCACGGACCAACTGATAAACACAGGACACCAATGATATGCCATTTCAGCTGGGCTCACCCCGAGTACATAACCGATGGGATGAAATGGCCACCAGAGAAACCGCATCTTCATCACCCATAGAAAGCCTATGATACCAAAACCCATTCCCATCGCGCTTACCGTGCCGTAATTAGGGCCCGTCGGAAAATTTAACCACGGTTGGAGCCGCCGGGTAAAACAATCCCGCCCTACCCCCACGAAGTGCGAGATTGAGTTGCCAGCCCCATGGTGATACGAAAGGATGAGGTATAGCAGAAAGGTCGCTGGTATGCTGATTGCAAAGGTGATTATCATCGCCCCTGCAAGCTTTCGATTATTAATATTCGCTTGTTCACCGATACGAAAGGCTTCCAGTTGATTGGGCATGGGATGGGCGTTATGTTCTCGATTCAACCAAAATAGGAAGGTGAGCGCCGTTAAGTTCTGCGGCCCAAAGACACGCGTTCCCACAGACGACACCATTATCCGTCCTGGATCCACCCATAGCACGTTATGCACAGCCACGCCAAGGCTAGCTCTGACCTTGGTCACACCAACGGCGCCGCACCAGTATAGTACCAAAAACAGGGGCATCACCCAAAAAGAAAAACCGGCTTTAGATGCAAACCAGAGGAAAAATAGCAGACCCGCGATGATGCCCAAGAGAGCAGTTCGATACCGTAGGGGCTCTTTTGACTCATCTAGCCCGCCTTTTCCTGTGATAGCCTGCATAAATACCCGCTTGAAGTGTTTCCGCCCAACCCACAGAGCAAAGATTCCCAATCCTACCCATGCGCCCTGTGCTTGTTCATGGAAGTAAAGGGTGCGCCAGCCAATCACTCCCAGTAACATTCGCGTCATTTGTTTAAAGAAGAAGAAGAACAGCGCGGAAAACGCCAAATCCAGCGGCATGAAATAGGAAAGCCCGATGACGAAGGGCTGGAAGGATATGGGCGTCCAACCGATATAACTCCACGGTTTCTCCTGCGGAATGATGTTCTGCCATCCCACAGGGACATCAGGAACAGAAGGGTACAAGGTGTGCAAGCCATTCAGAAGACTAATGCCGCCCGCAATGCCAAAGCCTGTCCACATTAACTTATTCTTTAAAAAAGACAATGGAGCTCGCCCCAACTCCAGCGGTAGCCAGGTGATCGGATACGTGAGTCGCTCATGTTCCGTGAATTGCTTTCTGACAATCGTGCTGATGCAGATGAGCACGAAGTAGATGACGAACATAAAGGCGGACCAATAGAGCATAGGGCGAAGCCACATCGTCATGTACTGTGGGATGAAAAAAGAAGACTCGCCGCGGTAAAAGTTACTCAGCGCGTTTTGGTCCCTAATTGTAAACCATTCGGGGATATGCCGCCAAAACAAATGCCGCCAGTCATTTTCCGCCGTGGCGAACCAGAATGGGTGAGCGAGCGTTCCGACTAGTCTGTTCATTGGGTATCCAGCCACGGTCGTCACCATCACGACCATAGCGTAGATGACCAAAAGGTCGGCGGGCCTCAACGCCAATTTCGGCAGTAGTTTCTCCAAAAGGAGATTGAGCAGAGCCAGCACAAACAGGGTGAAAACGGCATTACTGAACAGTGAGACATAGTTGTGAATTGGGCCGATTATAAACTCATTGACGGAAACCCAATAGGCATTTACGAAGACCACAATGAGTCCAATGACCAAGGTTCTGAGAGAAATCCCACTTGGCTTGCCGTTTTCGATGGAGGTGGATTGATTCACAGGTAATCCCTAGCAGTCTGATTTCACAGCGATGTCAAGAGGTCACGGGGTGCCAACCCATATTATACACCGTAATCCTGAAGACCGACCCGACGATACTCCATAGGCATCCCAACGTATAGTCCCCCAAAATTAACCCCACAAAAAACGGCAGCGCGCTGCGGTATGCCCGCAATCCCCCATATCGAAGGATGGCGAACTTCAGACACCAACTAATCAGCACCGGTACCCAAATATAAATCATCTCCGCCGGGCTCGAGCCCAACACATAACCGACGGGGTGAAACGGCCACCACAGAAACCGCATCTTCATGACTAACAGAAACCCCGTCATCGCGAAACCAAACCCCATGAATCCCATCGCTGGATAATTACGCCCCGTCGGATTCGTTAGCCACACCTGCAGCCGCTGCGAAAACCCTTCCCGTCCGATTGGTAAGAAAATCGTCCCCGAATTTTCAGCCCCTTGTTGATACAGATGATTGAAGAATATCACAAAGGTCACAGGTATGCCGATGGCGAAGGTCAGAATCATCGCCCAAACCAGTTTTCTCGGATGGATATTCGCTTGCTCGCCGATCCGAAAGGCTTCCAGTTGGTTCGGCATCGGATGGGCCGGCTGATCCCGATTCAGCACAAATAGGAACGAAAGGGCGGTCAAGTTGCGCGCGCCAAACAGACGCGTTCCCATCGAGGTAACCATCGTCTCGGCGGGGTCAACCCATAGCAACTCATGCACCGCCACGCCAAGCCCCGCCCTAATCTTATTCACGCCGAGGGCGCTGCAAACATAGATTACAAAAAACACCAAAATGATCCACAACGAAAGCCCAGCTTTGTACGCGAAAAAAAGGAGAAATATCACCCCCGCGGCGATCCCAATAATCGCGGTCCGATATGCCATCGGTTCTTTCGAGTCATCGATTACCCGCTTACCCGTGAATGCCTGCGTGAACACTCGTTTCAGATGTCTGCGTCCGACCCAGAGCGCAAGGATCCCCAAGCCGCTCCATGCCCCTTGAGCCTGTTCGGGGAAATAGAGGTTACGCCAGCCCATCGTCGCACCCAGGGTCAACTGCGTGAATTTCTTCAAGAAATAGAAGAACCACGCCGAAAACGCAAGGTCAAGCGGCATGAAATACGAGAGCCCAATCACAAACGGCTGGAACGAAATCCGGGTGCCGCCCATATAGCTCCACGGTTTTTCCCGAAAGTTAATCGACGTCCAACCTACCGGAATATCCGGCAGCGACGGATATAACACGCTCAAACCGTTGAGAACACCAATCGCCGCCGCTATGCCGAAACCCGCCCACATCAGCCTATTCTTCAGGAAAAACGAAATATCCTTCGCCATCTCCAGCGGCAGCCAAGTAATCGGGTAGGTCAGTCTTTCATGCTCCGTGAATTGCTTCCGTATCAGCGTATTGATGCAAATCAGGACGACGTACAGCACAAACAGAAAAGCCGACCAATACAGTATCGGTCCCAGCCAAGCCATAAAGTTCGCACGCCTGAAGAACGTCGTCTCGCCGTGAAAAAGGGCGGTCAATGCGTTCTCGTCCTTGACGGTAAACCACGGCGGGATATATCGCCAGAAAAGATTCCGCCAGTCATTTTCCGGGGTGGCAAACCAGTAGGGATGGGAGAGCAGTCCGACAAACCGATTCATTCGATTCCCCGCAAAGGTCGTAACCATCACGGTCATCACATAAATGACCAACAGGTCGGCAGCGCTGAACGCGAATGTCGGAACGTATTTCTTGAGGAGGAAATTCAGTAAAACCAGCAGGAACAGCGTGAATACCGCGTTGCTGAACAGCGACATGTAATTGTGGACTAAGCCGACCAGCAGATCGTTTGTCGAAACCCAATAGGCATTAACCAGAGCGAAGAAGATGCCAATCGCCAAGGTTCGGAGCGAAATCCCGCTCGGCTTCCGGTTTTCGGTCGGCGTAAAATTACTCACAAATAGTACCTCGCTCCGTAGTCCGTAGGTCGGGTTGAGATCAACTGAGCGAATAGATCAAGCCAACCTACGAAAACTCGACGCTCTAAGGAGTTTTGTGGTATAATATCTTTAAAATGTGACAACGAATGGAGGATATCGGGATGAGCTGGCTTGACATTGTCAAACTCACCGTGGCAATTGCGGTCCCAATCGTTGCGGGTGGCGGTTTGGTTATCGGCGTATTGAACTTCTTTTTCGGACGCCTTGACAGAAGGTTTGAACAGTTCGATAAAAGGGTTGAACAGTTTGAAGAATCTTCAAATGCACGTATCGAACAACTCGACATATCTTTGATCGCACGCGAACAAGCTGCAAATGCACGATTTGAACAACTCGACATATCCTTAAACGCACGTATCGAAAAACTCGAACAATCTTCAAACGCACGATTTGAACAACTCGACATATCCTTAAACGCACGGGAACAAGCTGCAAACGCACGATTTGAACAACTCGACATATCCTTAATCGCACGCGAACAAGCTGCAAATGCACGATTTGAACAACTCGACATATCCTTAAACGCACGTATCGAAAAACTCGAACAATCTTCAAACGCACGTATCGAACAGCTCGACATATCCTTAAGTACGCGTATCGAAAAACTCGAACAATCTTCAAACGCACGCATCGAACAACTCGACAAATCCTTAAGTACGCGTATCGAAAAACTCGAACAATCTTCAAACGCACGCATCGAACAACTCGACAAATCCTTAAGTACGCGTATCGAAAAACTCGAACAATCTTCAAATGCACGCATCGAACAACTCGACAAACATTCAAATGCGAGGTTTGAACAGTTTGAAAATCTGTTAGATGCAAAGTTGGCGAATTTCCCGACAAAAGATGATATGCACGCCGAATTGACCATCACGCGTGACTTTCTCGACAAACGTATTGATGACACTAACAAACGGATTGACGATCTCCGCGAAAACATGAGTGCGGAACATCGTACGCTCGCCGACCAAGTGCGTGCAATTGACCAGAAGTTTTCGGATCACATCAACGACGCAGAAATACACTCATTCAACATCTAACACCTCCACCGCTGCCAAAAAAGCCAACCCGAGCTATCGCGCAGGGAACTCTATCGCCCTCACTATTCGTTCGGTTGATCGTTGGGTTTCGCCGTTGGCTCTACCCAACCTACAAGAGCTACAGGAGCTAACGATCACTCAATTCGAAAAAAGAGAAGACGAGCCGATGGATGGCGGTAATGTGGGAGGTAATGGCGAGAATTGCAATAACACAGATGAGAACCAACGCACTTGACTGGATGGCGGCAAACTGAACTCCAAGCACACCCTGTGTCAACGTACCGAACGCCAAGATAGCAATCCGTTCAGGGCGCTGCATAAATCCGACCTTACATTCGATTCGCAGCCCTTCCGCACGGGCGCGGACGTAACTCACGAGGATGGACCCGATCATCGCGGCGAAAACAAGGATGACCCCATAAAAGTTGCTGTTGGTATAAAAATAGATGAGTGCTCCTAAAAAGACCGCGCCCTCTGAGTAGCGATCAATCACCGAATCCAGCAACGCGCCCGACGGGTTAGGTTTCGGCGCCACCCGAGCCACGGCGCCATCCATCATATCGAAACTACCGCCGAACAGGATAAGAACTCCAGCCAGCACCAACCGCCCCGTCGCCAGAAAGAAAGCCGCAACCACATTAACGCTAAACCCGATTAAGGTGATCATATTCGCGGTCACGCCGATTGAAACCAACTTCGCTGCAAGGAGCGAAAGAAACGCGCTGAACTTGCCTCGGAACCTACGTTCTAGCATGAGAGAAGTCTACCATTTCCCCCTCTGGAATTCGGGAATACGGACGCGCATCAACGAATTGACACGTCCTCCAGCGGATAGCCGCAACCGTTCTAGTTGCCTGAATCTCACCCACAGTAGGGGCAAACCCTTTCGCCGCCCAATCCTCACCCACGGTACTGTACGGGCAACCCTTGTGCTTGCCCTAATCGCGGCAACCATAGTAACACAAATCCATCCAGAAATCAATCGGTTTGCATCGTGATTGTCCGAACCTGATTGATGCGGCGCCGTTCCAAATCTTCATCGCAGACGCTCGTAGCTCCTTCAAGAAGTCCCAAAATCTCTATTCTAAAGTCGTGCTGCCCTGATTTTACAGCGGCGATGGGCGGCAGATGTTCACGTACAGAAAGACAGGTACCCGGCTTATCTGACACAATCACCGCGCCCTCGACCATCGCTAATTCAGATCCGAGTAGCAGCGGAAAACGTCTCTCAAAGACGCTGATGATGGGCGTACGGACCTTTAGCAACGTCAATCTGCTGTTCTGAATCGTCTCGTTGATCAATAACGGGTCCCCGTCCAATTTCGACGGTGAGACCTGAAGCGGCAAATCCCACAGAAGCACCGGACGCCGAAGGTGACCTGCAAGACCCGCTAGCCGAGACAGGCGCCGCCAATCCCCTGCGCTCCCCAAATCATCACTGCGCGACGCTAACAACATGAATCTTGTATCGCCAATCCACGCCAATCCGCCGTGAATCCCATCGCCCATCTCTCCCGTGCGGTCGCCGTAGAGTTCAATAAACTTGTCAATCGTCCGCTGAAACCTTTCTGAATCCATCCCTTCAATCCCAATCTTTCGAGCCGCTCTGTAGGTAAAAAAAAGCAGGGACAATGCGCCTGAGTATATCCAATACAAGACTACTCACGCGCCGCCCCTGCGACGTACAACTCGTTCAATGCTGCCTTAAATTAGTCTAGTCACTCACCGAGCGAATTCAGCGCAAACACCGCAATCCCGCCAGCCAAGACGGCGAGTGCACCAAACATCCGCTCTGTCTTCGTCGAATCTTTGTATTCACCTCTCCAGTGGTGAACCTCAGAGTGCATTTCATCAACACCGGCTTGGAGGTCATTCAGCCGCTCTTCATTCTTCGCGAACTTACCTGCTATAGACGCCATAGATTCGTTCGTCTCACCGAGCATCATCATCGTCTTTTCCTGGTGCTCGTGCAACCTGTCTGTCCTTGCGTTCAGGTCCTTGTTCAAGTCCTTAATTTTGCCCTTCACCTTAGACAGCCCCATCTTAGTCTCTTTGGCGTGCGACATCATAGCGCCGTTATGTCCTTTAAGGGCTTTGTCATGCTCTTTAAGCATACCCTTGATTTTACTGACCTTATCGCGAACCATCTTGTGATGTTTGTCGGACTCACCTGCCTTATGCTTGAGTTTCATGACCGTCTTCGACAAGGAATCCAATTTCGCATCTAGGCTCATCTTCAGGAGGGAAATTTCGGACGGCATCTCCTCAATCATCTCAGGCTCGTCCTCCATCATCATTGGCGGCTCGTCGCCGGGGAACCCCCAACCGTTCTTAACCTGTAGTTTTTCCTTCGGATAAATTAGATCCGGGTTCGTAAAGACGTTATATTTCTTAAATTCCATCCACAACAGCGCATCTTTTCGATATCTTTCGGCGAGATGCCACAGCGTATCGCCCTTCTCAATCTCGTAAAACATCGTTGTTTCATCCACATCTATCGGCGTAATCTTTGCGGAGGCAGTGAGTACGAACGGCGCGCCTGTCAAGTAGACACAAAGATAAAGAATAAGCGCCAAGCTAAAGGTGGATCTCATCATCTTCATCGTGCATTCTCCTTTGCTTGAAAACATTGAATGATTTCCAATATAAAAACGTAAGCACACCTTTCACGCCGAGTTGCGATGAAATTCGCTTGCGTCTAATTATAGTTTAGTAACCGTAAGACAGTGAAACGAAATGGGTTTCGCCGGCGTCTTGCAAGCTGCGTGTCGCACGTTCGCCTGCTTTCAACGCATAATCAAGCTGGAGCCCGCCAACGTCAACTCCAAACCCAACAAACAGAGCTTGACGATCCTTGGACACCCGTGTGCCGCCGCGCACCGCGAGGGTTCGTGCAATTCGATATTCTGTTCCCATTCGAACGCTTGTAGGACTTTCGTCCAGAATGCCGATTTCGTGCTCGACATCACAGGCGACCGTCGCACGGTGCCCCTCAAATAGATGGTACGCAACACCGAGATTTACGAGAATCGGAACGCTCTCATCGCCGACCGTACCGCCGAGGTTTCTGACCGACAAGCCGTAGCTGAACGACGTATCGGGTCGCGCCAACATTCCTACATCCACGCCGCCAAAACTCGTCACGCCATCGAACGCATCCAGTCCAACCGCATCAGAAAGTACCCGTACGCTCGCACCAAGATTAAAACTTTCCAGCGCATGACCGAACGACAACGCCAACGCATTCGAATCGTAGTTAAAGCGTCTACCCGTGATTTCATTATCCGCGCTGACCTCCATGATATCGTCAACGCCAACATTCATCCACGAAAAGCCGATCGACGTGTTTTCGCTCAACCCTTTCACAATCGCCATGAAGTTCTTATTAGTGTTGTTGAACCCCATTGGCACCCGTGACAGCGTGAAATCTAGAGTCTCAGTCGCCGGTAAGCCCGCAGGATTCCAGATTGTGGAGGTGGCATCGTCGGCGATGGCTGTGAATGCGCCGCCTAGCCCGATTGACCGTGCGCCGACGCCGTCGCGTAGATACGGCGCGGCGTTGCCGCTGGCGAGACATATCGGTGCGAAGGCGAATAAGAGCGCCATAAACCCTACTGCGCAAAAAAACAACTGCTGCTTCCTTTGAAACATGTTTTCCCCCTTAACGTATTGCGTATCTACTGTTTATGATTGTGATTACGGGAATGAGGCTCAACCCATTCCCATAATCACGAAGGAATCCTTTCGGATTACTAGCGCAACAGCGCCATTTTCAAGACAATAAACTCTGGCTTCGGTTCGCTCGTCACCATAATCTGACTGAAGTAAACGCCGCGAGCCAGTACGTCGCCTGCCGACGTCTTCCCATCCCACGGAAATTCATTAGCACCGGCTTCTCGTACCTCATCTTGCGCCAAAACCCTGACAAGCCGACCTGTGATGTCGTAAATCTCGATCGTCAGTGTCGATTCACGGGCAAGGGTGAACGCCACGGTCGTCTTACTCGTAAACGGATTCGGGTAATTCCGCAGTACGCCGCGGAACACAGGTCCCTTACCGTCCTCAAGCACAAAACTCCATTCGTGCGCCGCCATGTTCGCGGACGGCGTTGCGAGATCGGAGACTTCCAGCATAACCGTGTGCCGACCAAAAGCGAGGTCCGCGGGCGGCGTGTAAACCACCTGGCTCGTGGACACCGCGCTCGGAACGACCGGGTTCCCATCAAGCATCAATACCACGGAATCCGCATCAACCCCCGATAAATTGTCGGAGTAGCTTGCCGTAATCACCGGTCGGCGTTCCTCACTGATCCGCGATTCGCCCTGCGGCGCAACAACCGTGATGCTAGGCGGAACCGTATCGAACTCGACGGTAAAACTCCAACTCGCAGATGCCGTATTCTGACTTCTATCTTTCACCGTGGCATCAACTGAGTACGTCCCACCCGTCAGGCGTCCCGACGGTGTAAAGGTCGCTGAAGTTGTGTCAGAACTTGCTTTGGTTCGACCGTTGAGCTCGTTACCATCGCTGTCTTTAAGCGTGATGTCGATTACAAGGATACCGCCGCGGTCATCGCTCGCTGCCACAGAGATTTGCGGCTGTTCGACGCGCACAATGCCGTGCGGAGATGTAGTCGAAACCTCCGGCGGGGTCGTATCCAAGTCAACAGTAAACGTCCAAGTATGCGTCGCGGTGCCGCCAGCGCTGGTTGCAACGAGCTCTATGCCGTGCAGACCGGGATTCAGGTCGGTCACCCTACGGTTCACCGGCCCGTTCGCTGCCGGTGTCACGTCTATAGCTCTACCACCGTCAAGGGCAATCGTGGCACTTGTGACAGCAGATTCCTCATCGGTCACCACTGCCGCAATTGTTACAGAAGTTGACGTGACTACGCCTTGCGGTCTAGCACGGGTAATCACAGGCGGTGTGGTATCCAGTTCAACCGTGAAACTCCAAGTATGCGTCGCAGTACCGCCAGTGCTCTCGGCAGAAACCGTCACATTGTGCGTTCCAGGAGTAAGTCCGCTCACAGCGCGGCTCGCACGACCATCCCGTAGTGACGCCGTTCTAGCCGCCGCGCCGTCCACCGAAATTGTGACACGTGTCACGCTTGATTGTTCGTCGCCGATAACGGCTGAAATCGTTGTAGAGGCTTCTTTGATAATGCCTTCCGGCGCAACAGTCGAAATCACCGGCGGCGTGGTATCCAATTCAACGGTGAATGTCCAACTGAACGTGCTTTCCAGACCAGCCCCATTCGTAGCAACCGCCATAACCGTGTGAGTTCCCGGAGTCAGTCCGCTAACGTCTCGAGTCATTCCGTCAACCGCGGCACCGCCGTCTATGGCGTATGACACGCTCGCAATCCCCGATTCTTCGTCAGAGGCTGCGGCGGACAACGTCGCGGACGCAGATTTCACAACGCCTTGCGGACCAGCCGCCGTTATCAGAGGCGGCGTGGTGTCTGCTGTCCTTACCGTAAACGTCACGCTGTCGTCCATCGTATTGCCTTCGCCGTCTGTAATCATAATCGCTACGGTATGGCTGCCATCCGCCAAGGCGTCAGGCGTATACTCCAAACGATTCCCGCTCATCATCTCGTCCGTTACAGCGACATCCGCGCCGTCAAGCGTGAAAGATGTGATGCTCGCGCCAATGCCCGTGTAAACCGCGCTGATGTACGGCGACGATACGTCAAGAATCTGACCCGGCATCGGTGATAGGATTGAGACGGACGGCAACGTCGTAACGACCGTAAAGTCAGCCGATGCCTCGCTCACGTTGTCTACGATATCAGATACCGTTACGCTCACGCGATATACGCCACCGGGCAGCATATCGCCGCGCGTATAGACAAGGTCGGTCAAATCTGTCATAACCCCGCCCATATTAATTTCGACCGGCATCATATCTGGCGGTGTCAACCGAACCAAGCTGATCGAAACGGAGGAGAGTTCAATCCCTGCCCCTTCGCCGTCATTATAAGTCGCATGGGTGTTCGGCAATGCGCTCACCTCGCTATTCGCCACCGGCGAAGCCACTGCCAACTCGGGCGCAACGTTGTCTACAAACAGCGGCGCCAGAGCAAACGTGATGCTGCCGTTCCGTTTGGTAACCTGGAGATCGAGTGCGTGTAAGCCTTCCTCAAGCAGCGTTGTGTCAATCGCCAGCGTGAACGTGCTCGACGCGCCTTCCTCAACCGTTGTTACCGTGAGTGCGCCCAATTCGTTCGCGGAACGCCCATCGACCAGAACGTCAATATCGCCCGCGTTAAGCGCAATACCAGTCACAGTCAACTCGTACGTCCGAGAGATTGGGAAACCTCCCGGATACGCTTCCGTAACTTCCTCAACCGTCTGACCATTCAGATCGATTTCCGGCGGCGGAATGAAGTTCGCTACATCGACCGAAATCGCTAACGCGAGGTCACGCACCTCTTGATTCCCGACCTCGTCCATCGCGAGCGCTTGGAAGAGATACGCGCCGTTCTCAAGCGTTGAGACATCAACCGTAGAGGTGTAATTCTCCTCGCCCATTTCGAACGCCATCTCAGCCACAGCGTCGCCGAGGCTGCCATCGTCATTGCGGCGGTTAATCAGCACATCAACCCGATTATACGTCTTCGGATCCGCTATCGGCATTGCCATCAGCATTGCGACTGGCGCATCCACTCCCTCGGCAACGATACCGCCGACGGTAAAGACATCCTCCATCATCTCAATGACGCCCGCAACATCCGCAACTTGAAGAATCTCTGTTCCAGTAAGCGGCGGAACATCGTCAACGTTGTCAACTGAGAAACTCTGCGAGAGCTCCTCCGCCGATTCGTATCTTGTGCCATTCGCGTCAACTGCAACCGCACGAAGCACGTAAGGGTTATCATCTTGCGTTACGTCGCGTTCAGCGGCGTCTCCCACCGCAATCGTATCTTCGAGTGTTGTGCTATCAAGTTCAAACGACCATACACGGCGCGTCGGAACGAGCACCGCGCTCGCCTCGCCATCGACAATCTCCTCAACCGCCTCTTCGAGCGCATCGACGATTGACTCTTCGACAACGCTGTCCGCTATCGCCACTTCGCCGACTGCCTGCCACACCTCGCCTTGCAGTACCTCAAACATTACGCTCATCGAGGGCGGGGAAGTGAGTTCGCGGGTGACCGCCTGAAGCATAATCGGACCGCGCGGCGCGTCGCTATCTGCGTTACGGTCAGTAACGGTGTGTGCAAGCTCATGAATTTCAGGTTCGATCGGGCACGGATGGTCTTTTACCGCGATCGTAGCTTCAGCAGCTTCCGTATCCGAAACGGAGAGCGCATTCGTGACAACCGCGCGAACCATGACCGGCATACCTGCCTGAATCAACGCGCCCAAGTTGTCAATGCTCCAA
Organism: Candidatus Poribacteria bacterium; assembly: GCA_965198175.1. GTDB lineage: Bacteria > Poribacteria > WGA-4E > WGA-4E > PCPOR2b > JAPPKS01. The sequence goes on along the minus strand of OZ240245.1, from coordinate 1,454,274 downwards.
GCCACCTCATACTGTGAACCGACCGCAGCACCGGCGACCATATCTGCGTCGACCATACCGACATCCTGCCATTCGCCGTCATCCCCCATCCTGTATTGGAAGAGGATTGACGTTATCGGGTGAACCTGCTTCATAATCTCGGCGGTTAACATCACATTCGGCGTGTCCGAGAAGAGAATCATCACATCGGGCGCGCCGGTCTCATACAGGTCGTCTGTGTCGCCATCGCCGTTGCAATCGCCGAGCGATACCCGCACAACCATCGCGGTATCCGGATCCGGCGGTACAATGTTCAGCCGTATCGGCGCGGTATCCGTTGACATATTGAATACCGAATCCCGTGCGATGACGCGCAGCCCGTATTCACCGACAATCAATTCCGGCTGGCTGTTCGCACCGCGAATCAACATCTCCATCTGTTCCGCAACCATCTGTTCCGGAACCATCCCGTTGATAATCACTGGCGCGTTCAACGTCAGCAGATTCGGGAACGTAACCAAGAATGCGGTGATGTCTTCAGGCGTCAGCCCCTGGAACATCGGCGCCATGTCGCTTGGAGGAACGTTTACCCATGTTTGTGACACCTGCTCAACGGAGTCATCGCTGTGCCGAATAATCTGGTACAACCCCTCCGCCGCATCGCTCACATCGCCGTTCGCGCTTGACAGCAGTTGAAGCGTCGCCATCGGGCTGCCATCGCCAGCGGGCGGCAATCCTGTCGCAATCAACACGCCGTCGTCGCGCATGTAAATCGACGAATTCTGACCCGGTGCAGCCGACACATCGTAAACCGGTGCAGTCCGATCCAACGTAAAGGTCTTACCGTAAACCGGTCGGTTATCTATCTGAACACCAAGCGAATCAAACACGTTCGCATCAATCGTGTGAACGCCGTCCGGGAACACTGATAAATCGATGCTCGTGTGCCAGAGCGACTGCGCTTCGTTCACCAGCGGAACCGTGAACACGGAAATCAGCTGCGTTTCCATCGTCTGTGAAATCTCTTCAAGAAGCGGAACAGCTGAATTCAATGCTGCGCCCAACAAGTTCACCCACACCTCGGGCGTCAAGCTCGCCACGGCATCTTCCACTGAAACAGCTTGTCCACTGAAAATTCCCGAAAGTATCGGGTTCAGCAGCGGTGCAATCGCTTCCTGAAGCTCGGGTGTGAATACTGCCTCAGCTATTCCACGATCCTGAATTTGAAGGTTACGCGGGTCTGTCAATGCGTACTGCGAGAGTTCCATGCTATCCTGACCCTCGCCCAAATTCAGTGTGACCGGATTCGCCAGTTCGACTGCGTAATAGTAGTAGTATATCTTGCCGGGCTCAATGTCCGCTTGGACATCCCAGACTATCTTGCCGTTAATCGTCCTCGGACTCATGGACGCAGCCTGATAATCGCTCGTTTCGCGGAACGACCACGCATTTCTCGAAATCAGATTGTGGTATGCCGCCGGCAACTCTTCAGACGCCAACATCAACGTCACCGCTGAGAACACGCCATCCGTTCCACCCCGCACGCCGGGCCAGGAGGGCAGCAGCAGAATCGCTTGCTCCTCTTCCAACTGGAACGTGTGCGGCAGACTGTCGATGACCTCGTCCGCATCGACTGTAACCTCGTCGAACCTGAACGTGACGCTGCCAACATCTGCGCGCGGTGCCGCAACGTAGAGGTCCAACTTCTCGCCGGTCACGACCCTGCCGAATCCCGGCGTTGCTGATCCCAGGATACCGCCGCTCGCGTCAACACGGGCGGTCACTGCGTTGCCGAAGTTTTCCAAATCAATGTTTTCGTACTGCTCGAAAATCAGCGGCAAATTCTCGCCGAGTAGCTGCATCGGTATAAAGCCGGGCGGTAATGCCCCGCCAACCGCTTCAGCCAGAGCCGCTTGAACCGCCGGATTAGCGTGCAGCAACTCCAAAAGCTGTTCCGTTCCCAGCTGCTGCGCAACGTCAGTCTTAGCGACTGCCAAGCTGATTATTTGGTCAAGAACCTCGCGCGCATGGCGCGTGTTGAGCGAAATGCCGCCGAGCCGTACCGTGCCCACAAAGATTTCGCGTGACACCGTGGTCACGTTCCGGGCAAGGTCGGTTACCGTCAGCGTTACAATATACAGGCCCGCCCCGTCGTAAGCGTGCGTCGTTACCGCGCCGCTGCCGCTCGAGCCGTCGCCGTAATCCCATTCGTACGTGTCAATAAAGACGTTGTCGGTCGATGCGCTCGCGTCGAACGTCGAGACCTCCGCCGGGTCGAGGAACCTCTGGCTCACGTTCGCCACTGCAACCGGCGGTTCATCGTCCGGAATCAGCATCACGTTAATCATCGCGCGCTGCGCCAACACGTGGTGCGAAGCTAACTGCATGGTTTCAAACACCGCTGCGCCCGTGCTGTGGTCGACCGCCGCAATCATCACGGTGTCGTAAACGCTGGCGACGGGCATCTGCGCGTCAAAATAGGTCGCCGAATAACCACCGTTCGCATACGTCTCCAACTCTCTGGGAGCGTGGTCGCCGAGAGTAACTCGCACCCGAACCCCCGCCGAAACGTTGTTGCCAGAAGGATCCCGGACGGTGCCGTCAACGACAAAGGCATTCGTCGGATCAGCCGTGAGGCTGCTCGTGATATCAATGCCCTCAATCCGCGCCGCAACCACATCCGCCGATGTCAACGTAACGGAAGTTTCGCCGACGGGCGTCTCGTCGCCCGCCATCACAAGCACGTCGAGTGTCAACTCGTCCGCAGTCTTCACCGCCGCCATCTCGGTCTCCAGGAACGTCACGACGTATCCGCCGCCCGGAACCGTCCATCCTTCGAGGTCAATCCCCTGCGTTTCGTTCATGACTTTGACGGTTAAACCTGCGGGCGCACCGCTTACCCCGTCTTCAAGGTACACTGTACCCGCCACAACGAACGCTGACGAGGTCGCCTTGATGTTCGTCGGCACATCCACCATAGCGCGCTGCGCATCAATCTCAATTGCCGTCAGCGAATAGTCCATGCTGCCGCTGCCGTCCTCATCGCTTGTCACCGTGATGGTCAGCGTGTCGCCCGTTTCGGCGACCGTCGCGTCCGGGCTAAAGAACGTCACGTTGTACATCCCGTTCGCGTCCGTCATCCCGGAGGCTTCCATCCCGTTCGCGTTGTTCACCACCGTGACGGTGTTGCCGGCACCGACGGGAATGGTGCTGCCTTCGTAGAACGCCGCACCAGTGACCACCAACGTAGTAGTCGACGCTTTCACGCTCGTTGTCACATTCACTTCGGCGCGCTGCTCGACCACTTCAACCGCTGAGAGCATATGTTCCGTCGTCCCAACCGCCTCGCCGTCGTGCACGGCTGTCACGCTAATCATGTCCCCAGTTTCCGCAACCAGACCCTCCGCGCTGAAGAACGTCACACTGTAGTTCCCATCCGCGTCGGTCATGCCGGACACTTCCAGTCCGCGGCCGCCGTTCATTGAGGTAACTGTCACACCGGCGCCGACCGCAATCCCGCCGTCTTCAAAGAAAACCGTACCGCTGACTACAAGCGCGGACGCCGACGCTTTCACGCTCGTCGTCACATTCACTTCCGCGCGCTGCGCGTCCACTTCAGCCGCTGAGAGCATATGTTCCGTCGTCCCAACCGCCTCGCCATCGTGCACCGCTGTCACGCTTATCATGTCCCCAGTTTCCGCAACAATTCCCTCCGCACTGAAGAACGTCACACTGTAGTTCCCGTCCGCGTCGGTCACGCCGGAGGCTTCCTGTCCGCTCCCCGCGTTCATCGAGGTGACCGTCACACCGGCGCCAACCGCAATCCCGCCGTCGTCAAAGAAAACCGTACCGCTGACTACAAGCGCGGACGTCGACGCTTTCACGCTCGTCGTTACATCCACTTCCGCGCGCTGCGCGTCCACTTCAGCCACTGAAAGCGTGTGTTCCGTCGTCCCGACCGGCTCGCCGTCGTGCACGGCTGTCACGCTAATCATGTCGCCAGTTTCCGCAACCAGTCCCTCTGCGCTGAAGAACGTCACACTGTAGTTCCCGTCCGCGTCGGTCATGCCGGAGGTTTCCAGTCCGCGGCCGCCGTTCATTGACGTGACCGTCACGCCGGCGCCAACCGCAATCGTGCCATCTTCAAAGAAAACCTGACCACTGACTGCAAGCGCGGATGTCGACGCCTTAATATCCGTCGAAATGTTCACCATCGCTCTGCCGGCTTCGATTTCGTCCGAAGACAGCGTTTGCGTGCTGCTCCCAACCTCGACTCCGTCTCTTGATGCCGTCACTACCAGCTCGTCTCCCGTCTCCGCAACAACCGTTGTGCCGAAGAAGGTGAGATTATACATCCCGTTCGCGTCCGTCATCCCAGACACTTCGGTCCCGCGGGTCGTGTTCATCACCGTAATCGCTATCACATCGTTAACGGCGATTGCGCTGTCTTCGCGGAAGACCGTACCGGTAACTGCCAGCGCAGTGGTGCGCGCCAAGATATTGGTATCCACGTTCCGCTCAACGACTGCGGAAGTCTCGTCGCCCAGGTCCTCGTCCGTCAACACCGACTCGTTACGTCCTCGTTCCTCACCGGCGTCGTCCGTGACTACCACAGTGACGGCATTACCAGCACGTCCCGCAACTCCGCCCGGATTAACGATTGTGACGCTGTAGTTCCCGTTGCTGTCCGTCACCGTCGCCTTGGGCGGCATGTCGCCGACCGTAACCTCAACGTCAATACCGCTGACGGGTCCCGTACCGTCTTGCTTGTTCACCATGCCTGTAATTACAAGAATTTCTACTTCCTTAGGCGGTTCCGGCGTGAGGTCAATCGTCGCCTGACCCGAAAGTTCACCGACGCTAACGGTGACCGTATCCATTCCTGCCGCCTCGACCGTACCCACCGTATACGCCGCGCTATAACTCCCAAACGCAGCCCCTGCGCTGAATTCGCCGACCGCGCCGCTATCCGCCGAGCCGCTCAACGTCAAGCCGCCAACTCCGTTACCCGATTCATCTGCGACCGCCGCGGTTATCACAGCGCTTCCGTTACTCGAAACTGACGTGGGCGCCGCACTGACCGAAATTGAAGCTGCAGCACCCGCATTCACGGTGACTGACGCAATCGCAATCGCGCCGGAAACCGCATCCGACGCCGTAATGTTTATCTGTCCCGCCGTGTTGGAGGGCGTGTACGTCGCGCTGTACGTGCCATCGCCGTTGCTTGTCACATCAGACGCCGTACCGGCGTCCCCACCGCCGTCTGCACGCGTCACTCCCAATGAAAGTTCTGCGTCTGCCACCGGGTTGCCGCCGCGATTCACTGAAATCGCGATGACGCCCGCCTCGACCGCACCCGCGGCGAATACGTCCGGCTCCACCGAAAACTCAACGACCGTCGGTACCGGCTCCAACGTTACGGTCTCCATCTTCGTATCGCCCGTTGTGTCCGAACTTACCGTAATCGTATCCGTCGTGGGCTCTGTGAGCACCAACGCCGGCGGCGTGTACACAGCCGTATACGTGCCGTCTCCGTTGTTCGTCACCTCGCCGATGCTGCCACTCTCAGCCGTTATCGTCGGCGGCGCATCCGTAACCGGCGCACCGTCAGACGCTATTGAGACGGTTATCTCCGCCGTCGAAACGCCGTCTGCTGGCAATGTAACGTTATCCAACTCAACGCTCAATCCGGACAACTCGATATGGTGCGTCGCCTGTCCAATCCTTGGCGATATATTCGCGTCAGTGACGCTGTACATCGTTGTCCCTACGACATTCCCGTCAGGATCCTTAATCGTTATCTCAATTATGTCGCCAACACTGACGATTGGCCCAAAGCCGCTATACAGAATTGAGTATCTACCTTCTTCGTCCGTTACGGACTCCGAGTCCAAAATAGAATCGGCGACCGGCGCCTCCACGGTGTACCCTACAAGCGCAACCCCATCGGCATCCGTGAGCGTCCCGTTCAATTGGAACGCGGACACTGATTGGGCGTGGACCGACTGCGCTACGCTCATCATCAAACCACTCGCAACTGTAACCAAAATCAGCAACCTAGCGAGTCTTCCCCTACTCATGATGTTAAACACTATACAACCTCCCAAGAATTTCGCTCATCAATTCGGCTCACATGCGGGTTTCGGAAAGTGAGCACCGCACCGACCCATCTCAAGACCAATCACACCACTTCATGAAACAAAAAAAATCAAATACCAAAAAAATAAGAAATTATGTTTTATAAAGCCATCGAAACATATCTATTATAACATAAGTAACAACCGTTTTGAAAGTTGTTTATTCCCTCGTACCGCCATTTTTTTCAGAAAATCTGTAGGAGAGGCTTCCCAGCCTCGATATCTGTTTTTCTTCTCCCCCCTTACTAAATGGGGATCAACCGACCGAATAGGGAGGGCGATAGTCTTCCCCGAAACCCAACAATCAACCGAGTGAATTACTACCCCCCTCAATCCCCCCTTGGTAAGGGGGGAGGTTAAAATGTTTCCTCGCCTTACCAAGGGGACGATGCCTTCAACCTCCCCCTTACTAAGGAGGCATCCTCTTCCCTCCCCCCTTACTAAGGGGGGATTGAGGGGGGTGATTTCAATCTAAAACAAAAAATTAGCTGCTAAGCGCAATGGTTAAGTAAAGCGCGCCTAGCAGCTAAAGGGTTAATTTGCAGCGAACATTTACTTCAGGATCACCATTCTGCGCGTCGATGCGTAATCATCGCCCGCAGTTAAGTGATAGAAGTACGTGCCACTGGCAACGCGTTCACCGTAGTTGTTGCGGCCATCCCAGTAAATCGCTGATGCACGTGATTCGTACACTGCGGCTGGTTTGAAGCCGACATCAATGGTCCGCACCAAGCGACCGGTGGTATCATAGATATCCAACGTCACTTCGGCAGCTTGCGCTAACCGGTACGGAATCCACGTTTCAGGGTTAAACGGATTCGGGTAATTCGCCAACAGCTCAGTCTCCGACGGAATCTCGTAGAGCTCCAAGTCGGGTAGACTGATACGGCTCGTCAACACCTCTTCCGCGCTAATAACAATCTGCGGAACCGGTCGCACACCAACGTACGGGTTCGGTGAATGCGCTACTATCTCCAGCACATCGCCCACCTTCGCTGCGTGGCGTCCGAACTCAACAAACGTCGCGCTGTACGCTGCCGCCAACTCGTCCGTGCCGAGAACGCTGTCGACCGAGGCGCCTGTAGACAAGTTTCTCACAGTGACACGCAATTCCGGAATCTGTGCCAACATGTCGAACTCGTCCATAACGCCGCCGTCAACATGCAGTACCGGCGTCTGCGAACCGCTGAACGCCACTGCAGGCGCTGCCATCGGGGCTCCTTCGTTCTCCCATGCTGAACCGACAATCGGGATATTTGCCGCCGCGGTTGCGACAACAATGTAACCGACGCCGCCCATGAGAGGACCGTCGCCGTCCTGACCGGCTTCCGTAATCGTGTGGAAACCATCGCCAGCAGCGTTGGAGACCGCGATTGCTGCGACCCCTTCGACTAGCGCGCCGCTAATCATCATGTCTATCGCTGGATCAAGCGGTACACCGACGAGGTTGTTCCCTATTTCAATGCTAATCTGGGAAATGCCGCCGGTACCTAACGCATTACCTGTTAGTTCGAGCGTCTTAGCGTTCTTCATCACAGCAATCAGACCGGTATCGTCGCCGATTTCCGCGTCCGCCATGCTGCCCGCGCTCATATCGCCGAGGTAGCTCATCCAGTTACCGTCAGCGCCGAGCGTGATGATGAAGTTGACCGATTCGCCGAGCGCATCGTACAGGTCACCAACGGTCTCGATTGTTCCCGCTTCCCCATCAATATGGGTAACATCCAACGGGACGTGAATCGCGTGCGTACCCGCCGCGATTGAGAGGGTGAACTGGGCTTTATGGTCAATAGTGAGAGCGGATTCAGCGGTCCCGCTAGCCTTACCCACGCTCGCAGACACCCAATACTCACCGGTCGGATGCGCATCGACAACAATATCGAAACTGCCTTCATAAGTTCCGCCATCGGTCGATTCCGTCATCGCTTTCCCATCGACAATATTCATAGCATCCGCATCGAAGACGCTGAACGTCGCTGTCAATCCAGCGGTACCCATCGCGGTTACGGTCACGGTATCGCCCGTGCTAACTTGAGCGGGTGAGAAGCTAACGCCTGTCACCTCGTGCACGCTAACCGTGGCGGTTACAGCCTCGCTCGCGTTACCAAGCGCATCGGTTGCAGTGATTGAAACCATCTTATCACCGCCAGAATCGACGTTCACTTCGACGCTGCCGCTATAGCTGCCTACCGTATCGGCAGATTCAGTCAACTCAACCTCGGCTTCGCCCCCTAGTTCAGAGGCATCTGCCATTACCGTGAGACTGGATTCGCCGCCCATCACAGAGATTGTCACCATGTCGCCGTTGACAGCTTCCGCAGGATCGGCGCTCGCATCGCTCAGCGTCGGCGCGGTGTTGTCGACAGTAACGGATACCGAAACCGGTTCGCCGATATTACCGAGCGCATCGGTACCGGAAATCATGATCATCTGCTCGCCGTCTTCAGCATCGGTAACCATAACCCTTGCTGTATAGACGTTATCGCCATCATCATCGGTCAACGCAACTGCGGCGCCGCCTCCGATTGCTGACGAATCCGCCATCACCGTGAGACCGGACTCACTACCGTTAACGGAGAGGGTAACCTCCATACCGTTTGTCGCCATCGACGGCTCGGCGCTCGCATCGCTCAGCATCGCGCCCGTGTTGTCGATTGTGACGGTTACGTCTACGCTGCTCTCGTTGCCAGAGCCATCGGTTGCGGTGATGGTAATCGTCTGATCGCCATCTGCAGCATCGGTGACCGTGACCGTTCCACTGTACACGCCGTTGCCGGCAGGCATTGCGGTATCGGTCATGCCATTATCACCATTACCGTTGCCATTGGCATCCATACCATTACCGTTGCCGTTGGCATCCATACCATTACCGTTACCGTTGGCATCCATGCCGTCGTCAACCGTACCCTCGGTCAGCGCCACCATGCCGCCTCCGATTGCCGAAGCATCAGCCATGACGGTCAAACCGGATTCACTGCTAACGGAGATCGTCACCATACTACCGTTGCCGGTTGGCGAAGGCATAGCGCTTGCATCGCTCAACTCGGGAGCAGTAACGTCGTTCTGCAACGTGACCGATGCGGTCGCCGTGCTGGAGTTACCAATCCGATCAGTCGCCGTGAAGGTAACGGTCTTTTCGCCGTCCTTATTATTGGTGTTGTCCATGCTAACCGTGTGGATGGCGAAATACGTGTTGTCCGTACCCGGCTGCGCCGTCAACGCAAGCATATCTGTTTGCGTCGAATCGACCGCGCTCACATCTGCCATCACAGACTCAACCGGATTACTCGCGCTTGAAGCGGAAGCCTTCACGGTAAGCGTAAGCAGCGTGCCGTTCGCAACTGTTGTGGGCAACACACTCGCGTTGCTCAACGTCGGCGGATCTTGGTCGTTCACGACCTGGATCGTCAACGAATCGTTGACATCGCCCTGAATCTCGACGCTAACGGTATACATGCCGTCCGCAAGGACATCAGGCAGCTCAACGGAACGTGAGTATATCTGATCGCCGTCGGCATCGGGTTCGCCGACCGGATCAAGCGCTTTCTTGAGACCGATCTTATCGCCGTCGGAATCGAGAATCGTCACAGTACCGCCGCCTACAGGACCGGTGGCGCGCACCATGATACTTGAACCCTGGGCCAGTAGCGCCATCTCTGTTTCGCCATTCACCGAGAGGTCGCGAATAGTGGACTTGACCTCGACATTAACCGTAACGGGTTCTAGGTCGCCCGCTGTCGCGGTTATGGTGTAGTCACCCGCAGTGGCATTGGTGTAGGTGGCGGTGCCTTCGTGGCCAGCATCCCCAATAGTGATTATGGCTGGCGTAAACGTACCGCCCGCGTCACCATCGTCTAGGTCGATTACGACGCCGCCAAGGGCTCTACCCGCCGCGGTTCCTGCCCAGAGCGTCACGGAGAGTCCAATCTCGCCGCCCGTGAAAACGCTGGACGGATCGGATGTCAGGGCGATAGCCGTAACTAGCTCTCTCACGACGATTGTCGGCTGAGATTGTACCGGCAGCAACTTGCCCTCCGCAGAGGTGGACGCCATCGTGGTGAGCTGATACGTGGCTTCCGTCGAAGGGGCGGTCACCTGTTTGTAGGTAAACATCAGAGTATCGCCGCTTTCGAGGATAGCGTTCGTGGTTGCGGTCAACACCCAGGGGGTGCCGCCGCCGCCGGAGACGACAAAATCGGCTGCGCCCGCGAGAGACGACTCGCCGGCTGAATCCACGCCGTCGTTGTTATCTAGGAAGGCGGGTGTCCACGCGACAGGAATCGTTACCGTCACCTTGGAACCTACTTCCATACGCGCACCGGCGGTAAAGACGAAGTTTAGGTTCCCGAGCGCCATACCGGGAGCGGAGGAACTCAAGGCTCCTTCCGGCCCGTTCAGCGCCACGGCACCTGCCGCGACTTCGTCAATCGTAACCGTCACGCCGGACCCGAGCGCTGTTAGCGTGCCGGTCGGTGAGGACTTCGACTTACCGGTGAAGGTGTAGGTTCCGCCATCAACCGGTGCAGTAATAGCTTTGTAGGTAAAGACGATGGTATCGCCGGTATTCAATTCGACATCGGTGTTGGCGGTCATCGTCGTTTCTGTGGTGGATAGGGTACCGGCGCTCAACTCCACCCGTCCGAGTCCGTTTGGCGCGGGCCAATCGCCGTTGGGCGGAATGGTGACCACAACCTCCGAACCGGCTTCCATCTTGCCGGCGGCGGTGTAGGTGACGGTCAGATTGCCAATCAAGGAACCGGCATCGGCTTGGGTAGCACTGAGAGCAAGCGTACCGCCGCCATCGGGGGAGCGGCCAATACCGATGTTGGGACTGCCGATATTCGCCAGCGTTCCACCCGGGTGCGACTTTGCCTGCGCCTGATAGGTAAACGTGGCTGCAGCGACATCGGGCACACTCACCATTCTGTAGTTAACGGTAATCCTGTCAGCCGGTGTCCACGCCTCGGTGGCGGTCAACGTAATCAGCCCCGGGAGGACAACCATGGTGGCTTTTGTGCCTACTACCGAAACCTCACCTGGATCAGATTGACCGTCGCCGTTATCCTCACGGAACGCGGTCCAACCGGCTGGGGAGCCATCAGTCATCGGAACGGCAATCGTGACCATAGCGTCTTTCGCCATGCGTCCGGCGGGGGTAAAGACGAACCGGAGATTCCCGAGCGCGGCTTTGGGTGACGCCTGCGTCACCGGCGCGCCGCCGCTCGTCAACAGGGCAACCGAGCCTGTAGCGTCAGCGACGACAACTTCAATTATGTGACCGGCGATCGGTGCGAGGGAGGTGTGCGGACCGGCGGTGGCTTTCGCGGTAAACGTATACGAGCCCGCGGCGGGAATTTTCGCCACGGAATAAGTTATGGCGGTCGTCTCATTCGGAGCGTCATTGTTAAGATTGCCCTTGAGGACGCGCCCTTCAATTTCCGCATTCGACACACCACCGTCCCGAGCTGCGGCGCCCGCGAGGAGGGCGAGAGGCTGTGGCCAACCGTCCGGAACAGTAATTTCGAATTTACTGCCGTCGCCGATACCCACAAACTCCGCGAAGCTAATGCTCAACGTTGCTGCAGCGGTAGCGATATCGAATTCCGTGCCCGCCACACTGTGCGTGAGAGGACTGCCATCACGACTGATCACGATTTTACCCGTACCGGCAGGTTTGGTGGTGATAAGGTCAAAAACCATTCCAACCGTCTCCGGTGAATCAGGCCGCGCTGTGGAGTCATCGGCGGAGCCGTCAGGGTCAATGTCGGTTTGTACGGTAATCGTAAAACCCTCTTCAATAGCACCCGCTGCTGGTTGGGCTTCCGGATTAACTTCAGGGGCGTTGTAACTCGTTATGCTGAAGGTAATGACACCTCCCTTTTGTAGCCCGCTGGGTTTAAGCGTCGCATGCACAGTCAGACCGTCGTCGCTGAACGACTTGTCCGCATTGCCGCTGAGGATCACGTCCGAGGCAACGTTGAAGCGTGCAAACCCCACAGATGTAAGAGAAACCCTGGAATTCCCCGGCATGGTACCTGGCGCGGTGAACCGTATCACGAGGTTTCTGAATTCGTCTTTGCTAAAGGCGATATACTTGCCTTGGTACGGCGGATCTAGGTCTTGAGGATCGTCGGGTGCCTGAAAGTAGAGCGACCCGTTTGTCCTCGTGACAGTGTACGCGCCCGAGCCGGCTGCGACCGCACCAATGGTAATCGTTATAGCAGCGGCGCCTTCATGGAGCGACGAAGTCACCGGGATGGTGTAGGTGCCCATGCGGTGCGGCGTGATGGTTTTGAAGGCGAACGTAATCTGATTCGTCGTGTCTTTCCCGATGTTCGCCACAAGGTTGCGACCGGTGACCGTACCGGTGATGCCATCGGCTTCGACAATGAACACCTCGCCGACCGCGATGTCAGCAACCGCCGCATCGTCCGAATTGACTGGTCTGCTCCAGACGCTGGGAATGGAGATTCTTACCACGCCAGCGGCGTCGGGATCTGTCGGTTCGGCAGTGACGTCCACCGTAAACGTCAGCGTTTGCTCGGAAGCGGCTGGAAACGTTGCAGTATCCACCCTAACGTCTACGGTGCCCTTCTGCGCCAAGGCATCTGTAGTGGCAAGCCCGAACGCGAGCATAAGCGCAACGATACCGAAAACACTCATTTTCGAAATTCTACTCAACATGACTGTATGTTTCCTCCTTGCATGTTTGTATGTTGAAGGATTAAATTTGATTTTGTTTCGCTTGCCAGATTCGCAAGCCTTAGTTGTACTATCCATAATTGGTAGTCGTTCCTTTCCTAAATCATAACAGAATCAACAAAACCCCGAAACCGCTCACATCGGGTTTCGGGACTCACTCGAGAGGGTTGAAACACCCTCCACACACTGACTGAAATGTTGTCCTCACTCAAAACGTGTCTCTGGAGGGTTTCGTTTGTTGATCCTCTAGAGAATAGCTGTCTAGAATGAAGCCCGGTGCCGCCGCACGAACGCGAGACATACTCGCCGCGCAATCCTGCCGCAACACATAACTATAATATAACAGATTCCGCAAGTTGTCAAGACTTTTCTTCCGACTTTTTTCGCGGTTTTCGTCCCCGCTCGTCCCAGCCGAAACCGCCCCGACATCCGTCCTCGGAATCTACTCTCATAGTACAACAGATTTTAACATCTGTCAATAGTTATTTGGACGCCCGCCGCCATATTTCGACAACGAGATCCTATACCTGACATCGTACCCAAAAATACGCATTCCCCGAAATCCGGTTTCATAAAAATTCCCACACAATCCCCCCGCCTTGACAACCTCCCCCCAAATCATAATAAAATGGTATTGTTGTTGTCTCGTATTCACCCCTTTTTTTAAGGACTGTAAAAACTGTAATTTTCCTTGCCTTTGTAGTTGCCTTTGTAGTTGCCTTTGTAGTTGCCTTTGTAGGTTGGGTTAAGCGATCAACTGAGCGAATAGCGAGGGATCAAGCGAACGAATAGTGAGTGCGATAGTCTTCTCCGTACCGATTCCAATTTCCAAAACGCTCCGAAATTTCCAAAAACTGTCTGAACTGTGATTTGTATGATTAAATGATGGGCTTTATGATTAAGAGACCACATAATCATTCGCTGTTTGCAGAGAAGTTGGGTTGACATCAACCAACCGGATAATTTCTTGTAGGTTGGGTTGAGCGATCAACTGAGCGAATAGCGAAGGATCAAGCGAACGAATAGTGAGTGCGATAGTCTTCTCCGTACCGATTCCAATTACCAAAATTCTCCGAAATTTCCAAAAACTGTCTGAACTGTGATTTGTATGATTAAATGATGGGCTTTATGATTAAGAGACCACATAATCATTCGCTGTTTGCAGAGAAGTTGGGTTGACATCAATCAACCGGATAATTTCTTGTAGGTTGGGTTAAGCGGATAACTCAAATACCCCTCCTACGGGAATTAACGTTCCGATCGCCGATCGGTGTGGTTGACAAAATACGCAGAGCGTAACCCAACGATCAACTGAGCGAATAGCGAAGGCGATAGTCTTCCCCGCGCTCCAAATCCCGAACGATGTCATTGGCTTTTTCTTGTGCCGATCGTTCTGGTGTTGCCATTCGCCGGTCTGTTGCCGGAACGTTTCAAAAAACGTTGGGTTACGCTACATCATTTCCTTATATCAATCAATCTAAACATAACGAATCGCTTACAAATGACTTCGCATATTTCATAATCACCGCTCAACCCAACCTACAAAAATTACCCCTTTTTTTATAGACTGTAAAAACTGTAATTTTCGTTGCCTTTGTAGGTTGGGTTAAGCGGATAACTCAAAAACCGTTCCTACGGGAATTACCGTTCCGATCGCCGAACGGTGTCGTTGACAAAATCCGCAGAGCGTAACCCAACTCTTTTCATAATCCTGCAACCGCAACCGTCCAACGACACACATCCCAATTAACAAAAAACGTTGGGTTACGCTATCTCATTTCCTTATATCAAACAATCCAAACATAACGAATCGCTTGCAAATGACTTCGCACATTTCATAATCACCGCTCAACCCAACCTACAAAAATTACCCCTTTTTTTATAGACTGTAAAAACTGTAATTTTCGTTGCCTTTGTAGGTTGGGTTGAGCGGATAATCTCAAAACCGGTCCTACGACAATTACCGTTCCCATCGCCGAACGGTGTGGTTGACAAAATGCGCAGAGCGTAACCCAACTCTTTTCATATCCTGAAACCGGAACCGTCCAACGACGCACATCCCAATTAACAAAAAACGTTGGGTTACGCTATCTCATTTCCTTATATCAAACAATCCAAACATAACGAATCGCTTGCAAATGACTTCGCACACTTCATAATCACCGCTCAACCCAACCTACAAAAACTGATCGTTGGCTTCCGTTGTTCTTGGTTTTCGTTGATATATGTCCCAATAATATGGCATAATATTCCGCATATCATGCTTATCGTATTGCGCTGAAGACATCAAACAAACAGACTTACCAAATCATGAGTTCACCCAAAAGCTATAATGACAATGTTTTTCTCAATTGTCCCATTGATGTACCCTATAAACCTTTGTTTGATGCAATGGTGTTCGCCGTGCATGATTGCGGATTTATTGCCCGTTGTGCCCTCGAAGAAGTAGACGCCAGTCAAGTTCGGATTGATAAAATCTATAACATTATCGCGGATTGCCGTTATGGGATTCACGACATTTCGCGAACGGAATTAGACGAAACTTCAGGATTTCCTCGATTTAATATGCCTTTGGAATTGGGGGTTTTTCTTGGCGCAAAGAAATTTGGGCTAAAGGAACAACACAGGAAAAATTGTCTCATACTGGATAAAGAACGGTATCGGTATCAAAAGTTTATCTCGGATATTGCGGGGCAAGACATTCAGGCTCATAACAACGATTCAGAAAATATTGTAACCGCCGTACGAAATTGGCTTCGCAGTGCATCAAGACGCAAGAACATTCCAAGCGGAAGCATCATCTGGGGACGTTACCAAGAGTTTACGGAGGATTTGCCTCACCTAGCTCAAAAGTTTCAATTGGAGGCTGAAGAGCTTATTTTTAATGATTATATTTTCATGCTTGCAGAATGGCTGATAACTCAGCCGACTACTGATTGAAACATAGTTCAAGGAGGTGGTTACCGTGGCAAGACCAAGAATCGTCAAGTACCCTCCCAAAAAGGGAAAACTCAAAAGAAGCGAAATGAAACGAGCCGTACGAGAGGTCGTTTTTGGCAAGCACGGTGGTGGAGAGGCGGGGCGGAAACATGGTGTAACTACCATTAAGGTCGGGCGCGATGCAAAAACAGGCAGGTTCATCAGTTGTCAGGAAGCCGAACGCCGGAAGGATACGGCAGTCGTTGTAACCATCGAGAGATCGAACAAACGGAGATAGAAGCGATAGCTCCTGTAGGTTGGGTTAAGCGATCAACCGAGTGAATAACGAGGGATCAAGCGAACGAATAGTGAGTGCGATAGTTTTTGTAGGTTGGGTAGAGATCAACTGAGGTAGTTCTTGTAGGTTGGGTTGAGCGGATTCTCCAAAACACGCCCAATATTACGATTCGCTTTGTCGGCTAACCGCGCGCAAGATACGCTGGACGGAGCGTAACCCAACGATCAACTGAGCGAATAGCGAAGGCGATAGTCTTCCCCGCGCTCCAAATCCCGAACGGCGCCCTAGGCTTTTCTTGTGCCGATCGTTCTGGTGTTGCCATTCGCCGGTCTGTTGCCGGAACGTTTCAAAAACGTTGGGTTTCGGGTAAGACTATCGCCTTCGCTATTCACTCAGTTGATCGCTCAACCCAACCTACAAGAATTGAACGATGACCTTGCCTTTGTAGCCTTTGTAGGTTGGGTTGAGCGATCAACTGAGTGAATAGCGAGGGCGATAGTCTTCTCCGTAACCCAACTCTTTTCATATCCTGAAACCGCAACCGTCCAACGACACACATCCCAATTAACAAAAAACGTTGGGTTACGCTTCATCATTTCCTTATATTAAACAATCTAAACATAACGAATCGCTTACAAATGACTTCGCGTATTTCATAATCACCGCTCAACCCAACCTACAAGAATTGAACGATGACCTTGCCTTTGTAGCCTTTGTAGGTTGGGTTGAGCGATCAACTGAGTGAATAGCGAGGGCGATAGTCTTCTCCGTAACCCAACGCTTTTCATAATCCTGAAACCGCAACCGTCCAACGACACACATCCCAATTAACAAAAAACGTTGGGTTACGCTTCATCATTTCCTTATATCAATCAATCTAAACATAACGAATCGCTTACAAATGACTTCGCGTATTTCATAATCACCGCTCAACCCAACCTACGCTAAATCGAATTATTCTTCGCCGCCGCGAAATACAACCTACATTTACTTCTATAATGGTTACCCCATGAACTACCGCCGTGCAAAAATCAATGGTGCAACATACTTCTTCACCGTCGTTACCCACAATCGTAGGCCCTTTCTCTGCCACCCCGACAACGTACAACTACTACGCCAAGCGCTCCGCTACGCGATGCAACGCCGTCCAATGGAGGTCGATGCCTTTGTGCTGCTACCCGACCACCTCCACACCATCTGGACGCTGCCTGACGACGACCACGACTTCTCAATCCGATGGCGGTTAATCAAAACCTACTTCAGCCGTCGTTGCCAAACCACATTTGAACGTGCCGCTCCGACATCACGCAAAACCAAACAGGAGCGCGCATTCTGGCAACGCAGATTCTGGGAACACACAATCAAAGACATTCGAGATTACAACAGACATATTGAATATATTCACTACAACCCCGTCAAACACGGCTTGGCTGATGCCCCAAAGGATTGGGAACACTCCAGTTTCCACCGCTACGTCCAAGCCGGCGTATACGATGAGACCTGGGGTGCAGGAACAAAGATCGCTATCAACCCCAAAATCGGCAAAGAATGAATAATGTAGCTTTTGTAGGTTGGGTAGAGATCAACCCAACCTACGGTAAACCAAATTTACTTGTACCGGCTCAACCGAACCTACAAATAAAAAAAGCCGTTGGCGTACACCAACGGCTGAATGTTCATTGGAGGTTAGTTCGCGTTCAGGCTTGTTCGCTAGGTTGCATGGGTCTAACGTTGTGTTCCGTGATCAAGTGGTTTATATAGGACTGTTGAAGCGCATTAACATCCCGTTTTAGGTTGTTGATTTCGCCTCTAATTTCGGCAAACTGTTGATTCACATGGGTTTCAAAACGATTTATTCGGTCGTCCAAAGCCTTGACGTCATTTTTCATGTCCTTGACTTCATTTTTCATATCCTGAATATCTTCTTTAGTCGCCATATTCGCCATAATATGTCCATACTTCATAGCTAGATCGCCATATTGCGTTGTCGTTCGCCAATTGGCAGCGAATATGGCCAAAACTATCAGAACCACGGGTATGTAATTACCTACCATCTCCATTTGTCAATCCTCCGATCCGAAAAATCCTACTGCCGCTCGCCTTACGGTTGCGATTATACCATTGGATTTGTTACAATGTCAACTTAAATTAGAGAACCCAACCTACGAAAACAGACCCCGCACGCCCCACGATTTTGGCTTTTGGTTTTTCGTTGATATGTGTCCTTATAATATGGCATAATATACCGCATATCATGCTAATCGTATTGTGCTCATGATACGCAAACGCATACACATTTATCGTACTCCCGACGGACAAGAACCATTTATAAAATCGCTAAATTCGCTGGATTCAAAACAATGGGGGATGATGGCACTGTGAAAAGTCAAGCGAGAGATTATAGCGATTACCTAATTGATAAACTATCTTCGGATCCTGAAGAAGCACTTCTTTATCTCGAAGCCGCTTTGGAAGAATATCTTAAAGACGGCAACAACGATGCTACGCGAATCGCACTTGAGACCCTCGACAAAGCAAGGGGAAGGCGATTAGGCTAGACTCTCGCTGCCGAAAAATATCATTCCATTCACACCGCCCAATCACACTTCTTAACACGGGGTGTGGGAGTTTTGGCTGTTCCGATTATTTTACCGTGATAAAACTCCTGCTCGCGGCGAAACCCAACCCCCCAAACCCATGAACCATTCCGTACACCGACATCTCGGCATTGAAATCCGCACCTACGACGACACGATTCGCCGCTTCATTCCGGGCTACGAGACGATGCTCGCCGCCGCTGCACGCGAAATAACCCGCACGCCGCCGGGCTTAACCCTCGACCTCGGCGGGGGAACCGGCGCGCTGTCTGAGGCGATACTTTCCGCGTGCGACACCGTCACTGTGGAGCTCATCGACGTTGACCGCGAGATGCTGGCACAAGCACGGACGCGGCTCGATCGGTTTGGCGGACGGGTGCGATTCACCGAGTCGTCGTTCAACACGCCGCTGCCGCCGTGCGACGCTGTCGTGGCATCGTTAGCGCTCCATCATGTGCGGACTATGGACGCGAAGCGTGCGCTCTATCGGCGGATCCACGACGCACTCCGATCAGGCGGCGTCTTCGTCAATGCCGACGCGGCGATGCCAGCGGCGCCCCCTGAACGCGAGGCAACGTGGCGAAGTTGGATTGACCATATGGTCGCGCATGGAATCGATGAGCCGCGTGCACGCGAGTATTTCGCGCAATGGGGTGAGGAAGACACCTACTTCCCGCTTGAGGAGGAACTCGAAGCCGCCCGCGCCGCCGGGTTCGACGCCGAGTGCGTCTGGCAGCAGGGACCGATGGCGGTCGTGGTGGGTTGCCGGTTGGGTTGAACCAACGGCGAAACCCAACCTACAAAAACAACCAAATCGTGATACACAACCTATGTGCACAAAATGTGGATAAACAACAACCGCCTCACCGTTGGATCACTCGTCGCAAAACCGGGCGAACGGGTTGAAGATTACCTTACCGTCGGATCGATGCCCGACGGCACCCCCGTCCGATTGCCTGTCGTGCTCATCAACGGAACCTGCGGCAAACAGACGCTTTACCTCCAATCCATCAGCGACGGCGACGAACTGAACGGCATCGCCGTCGTCCACGAGGTGCTGCGCCAGGTTTCCCCGGCGTCCCTACACGGTCGAATCATCGCTGTCCCAATCGTCAACTTCCACGCTTTTCACGCCAAACAAGCCCATAGCCCCGTCGATCAGATGAAGATGAACCGATGCTTCCCGGGAAAGCCCGAAGGCACATCGAGCGAACGCATCGCCTACCGACTCTTTAACGACCTCGTCCAGCAGGCGGACTACTGCATCGATTTGCATCAATGCGGGATTGATCCGATGATCGATGAGGTCAGAGTGCGCGTATCGGGGAAGCACCCGCAGCACGAGGCGTGCTTGGCGTTAGCCCGCGTGTTCGGGATAGGCTACATCTTCGATCAGAAGGGTCCGAAGGGACAACTGGCGCAAGCCGCGCCGGAGGTGGGCGTCCCGACGATCGATCCGGAGCTCGGCGGATGCCACGGTTGGAACCCGATCAGCATCGAAAAAGGCGTGCGAGGTGTGCTCAATGTGCTCAAATATTACGGGTTCGTTGACGGCGAGCCGGAGATTCCTGACCAGCAGGTGGTCATCGATCGGTTCGTCACGCTCTTGAGCAATCGCGGCGGGTTCATCCACTATAAAGCGAACCTATACGACAGCGTCGAGGTCTATCAACCCATCGCCGAGATTTGCGACGCTTTCGGTCACCCACAGGAGACCGTCCGCGCCCCAGAGAGCGGTATTTTTTGGTCACACCCCGGATACCCAATGGTCGCCACCGGCGCCTGCGTCGGAAAAATAGGTATCCCGATACGATATATATAAGGTATAATATATATCAAGGTATAATGCGGAATGTGGATTGTGGATTGTATATCGTATCTGGCTGTCCGGACGTTTCAATAACGTTGGGTTTCGGAGAAGACTGTGGCGCAGGGAAAACTATCGCACTCACTATTCGTTCGCTCGATCTATCCGCTCAGTGGATCGTATATAATAATGTGGCTTAAACTTAAAACCCAATAAGGAGAACAAAAATGAGATACTCGATTTCCATTGCATTAATCCTCGCTTTGGCGCTCGCGTTCGCGCTTGGCGATACGGCGGCACTCGAAGTGGACAAGGATGTCGTCCTCGCCATCTCGTTTGACGAAGAAAAGGGGGGAGACGTCGCCAAGGACGTGTCCCCGCACGGCAACGACGGCATACTGCAACAGAAGGCGAAACGTGAAAAGGGAAAGTTCGGGCAAGCGATTAGGCTCGACGGAACGAACCAGGTCGAGGTTGAGAACGACGACAGCCTCAGCCTGCACAAAACCGACTTCACCATCGGACTATGGCTGTACTTCGAGGAAGATCCGCCGAAGGGCAACCGAGGTTCTGCAGGCTTCACCCTCCTCGGACACGATGAGGGCGGCGGTTCCACAAACAAGTGGATTTGGTGGTATTCCGGAAACGGCGTCGACTTCCACATCAATAGCGTCGGCGGCGCAGGCGTCGCTTGGGTCGATTCCGACGCGTGGGATCCGAAGTTAAAGCAGTGGTATCAGATGCTTCTTGTTAAGGAAGGCAGAAAATACACCTATTATCTGGACGGGAAACCGTTTGGAGATGTTGATGACAAGGTAAACATCCCTGAAGAGATTGACCACGCGCTAAACATCGGTTGGTCGGAAGGTCCGTTCTTTTTCAACGGTATGCTCGACGAAGTCCTCATCATTAAACGCGCCTTGAGCAAAGATGAGGTCGAAGCCCACTTCGACGGCGGTTTGAGAGGATTTCTCGCCGTTCAACCGCACGGAAAGCTCAGCACCACGTGGGGTAACCTGAAGGCAGGTGCATCAAATTGATGTAGGTTGGGTTGAGCGATCAAGGGAGCGGATAGCGACTGCGATAGTTCTTCATAGCTTTTGTAGTATACCTACTACTTTAAGGAGAAAAAGATGCCAAGGGAATTGGTCGCGGTTGCCCCTCGGCAGCCCGTCTTGAGAGAGTACGAAGATGGTTCCGTCCCCGCGGATAGTGTCCGGGTTCAAGTCGAATTCGGCGCGCCCAAGCGTGGTACAGAACTGACAGCGTATTACGGATATGACAGCGAAACTTTTCCGATGGGACTTGGAAATATGTGCGTCGGAAAAGTTGTTGAAATCGGGGAAGAGGTTGAGGGTTTCGGGATTGGGGAACGCGTCGCCAGTCACGGGCACCTCAGGGAGACGCATACATGGCGTGCGGCTGGTGTCCTCAGGATGCCTGAGAGTATGACGTGGAAGGAAGCGGTCTGCTATGATCCAGCCCACTTTGCAATGTCCGCAATTCGCGATGGAAAGGTACGCGTTGGTGAGCGGGTGGCTGTCTTTGGGCTTGGTGCCATTGGGTTGATGACGGTGCAAATGGCACGGATCGCAGGGGCTGACTTCGTCGCTGCCGTAGACCCACTCGAAAGACGGCGGAAGGTCGCTGAAAAGACGGGAGCGGAGCTTGTTATCGATCCCACTGCCTCTAATACCGGCGAGGTGCTCAAAGAAGCGACTGGCGGGCTTGGCGTTGATGTGGCTGTAGAAACAAGTGCAGTGTACGAAGCCCTTGATGATGCAATTCGCAGTGTCACTTTTGAAGGAACAATCGTCTACGCTGGACGCGCAAAAGCGTGTACGGGCGGGCTTGACTTCGGTGCTGTCGCGCATGTCAACATCCCGAACATCATCTTTGCGCGTGCCAACAGCGATCCGAACCGCGATCATCCGCGCTGGGATTTCGGACGTATCGTTGATACCTGCTGGAAGTGGCTTGTTGAAGGTAGATTTGATTGTGAAGGCGTCGTTGATCCGGTGGTGCCGTTTGAAGATTCAGTCGAAGCCTATATAGAGATGGACAATCATCCTGAACGGAGCGTCAAATTAGGTGTCTCCTTCGGTTGAGGTTCTTTAATTATGTAAGCTTGGGCTGCTGTGTCCGTTTGCTTCGCATTGTCCCGCAAGCCGCTATAGGCTTACGCAGAATGCGGGTTTCTGGGAAATTGTCTGAATCACGGATTATATGGATTACACAGATTTCGCGGATTATGGATTTCTTGAATGAACCGTATCTTTCGTAGAATTACCGGAATTTTTATTGAAACATCATTCAGATTGTGCGGGTTTATCCGTAAGTGTAGCCTGCAACAACGGCGCAGGCGGGTCCACGGCAAATAAGGTTATTAAACCAATTCACCTAATCGAACCGCAAGGAATAATTAAAAATTGGCAATCAAAAAAATGCCGAACACCATCACAACAGCGGCGATCAAGCGACGTTTTGCGTAGGTCTCTTTCAACAACTAAGGAAAGAAGTATGATACGGATCATCATCATCCTCTTCTACGTCGCATTAACCTCCGCCTGCGGCGGGGTAAAGTTACTCGACATCCCGAAATCCACAGCCGCGTTGAACCTCTCTCCGGAACAGCAGGAGCCGATTACCTCCAAAATCTCCATCATTCGGGACATCGTCGAGGACTACGAATTTGACAAGGATGTGCTAGAGTCGCACTATCACGGCTATCGCAGTGAAGCACGGATGGACCAACTAAGCCCGTACGAAGGTGATCGGAGAAGGTATCGGCAGTCGGCGCGCGCACGAAACACGCTGAGAACAAAGATTAGGGAGTTCATTACACAACGCAACGCCTATCTCAAGGAGATTGGGGGGCTCCTCAATGAAATTAAAGCGGCGCTCACGCCCGAACAGAACCGTCGGCTCGCCGAGATCAAATTGCCAAACCTGAGACTCCCGTCGATGATTAAACGGAATCGCTACCAAGGCTTAGATGTAATGCCCGGCACATTTCCGTTAGGGCGGTTCTGACCGAACACACCTACGAAAACTACGTAAAGAACTCCTCGTTATGCGGACGAACATCCAACTCGAAGGTCCACGAACTGCGCGGCTGCTGCACAAGACTCCAATACGTCTCGGCTATGTCGTCCGGATCTAGGGTCGACTCATCGTCGTCCAGTTCGTATCGGGCACGCACATCCGGCGTGTCAATGATACCGTCAACGATGATATGCGCGACATGAATCCCTTTGGGACCGACCTCGCGTGCGAGCGCCCACGCCAGACCGCGCACGGCAAACTTCGCGCTGCTAAAAGCGATTGCCCCCGCTCGACCGCGGATCGCCGATGTAGCGCCGGTAAAGAGGATGGTGCCGCCGCCCCGATCTATCATATCGGGAACCGCTTCCTGGGAGCACAGAAACGCCCCTAACGCGCAGACGCGCCAAGAATGCTCAAACGCCTCGGGTGTCAACTCAGAAAAATCGCCCCACGCCGCAGTTCCGGCGTGGTTGACCAAGATATCTATCGGTCCCAACGCCTCACGCACCGCCGAAAAGCTGCCCGCAATTTGGCGCGGGTCCGTAATGTCCGTGGGCAGCGCGAGACTCATAGTCCCTGCTTCCCGAAGTTCCGCAGCCAGTGTATCAATGTAATTGCGCGAACGCGCGATCAGCGCCACTCGGCAACCTTCCTGCGCGAATTTCTTAGCCAGCGACGCGCCTAATCCGGCACCGACACCGGCAATTACTGCTGTCTTTGTCATGGTAATCTCCTCCCTCCTTTTGCAATACTGGTTATTCATAGGAAGTTATTCGGTGTTCCGATAAGACTATCGCCCTCACTATTCGTTCGGTTGATCGCCGACACCGGCAATTACTGCTGTCTTTGTCATTCTAATCTCCTCCCTCCTTTTGCAATACTGATTATTCATAGGAAGTTATTCGGTGTTCCGATAAGACTATCGCCCTCACTATTCGTTCGGTTGATCGCCGACACCGGCAATTACTGCTGTCTTTGTCATCATTTACCTCTCTCTCCAAAATTGGGTCAATTCAGTAAACTAACGGGCTCAATGCTCCCAGATTGCCGCCATCTGCCAAGCATCTATCGACTTTAGGATTGCGCCCCCGCCTCGAACGAAAAATTCTACGCCGAGGCTGTTCTCGCGCGATGGATAGATTCGTTTTGTGAGACACAACCGGCTGTTCGCGAAGACCTCAACGATAGAACGGTCTAAGAAGATGCGCAACTGCAGCAGTTCGCCGTCATCCAACTCGTGGGGCGCGCGCTGTACGCCGCGGCCCACCACATCGGGGCTTAAGCTCGACTGTCCCGCATCCAGAACCAGACATTTATCCCTATGGTTGTAGGCGATGACTGTCTGTTCGTCGCCGTCGGGCGAGCAGCGGACCTTGATGCCGAATTCCTCGGCGTCGCCCGGTTCGAGCGTAGCGGCGAGTTCGAGGCATGCTCCCGAAATACTTTCAAGCGGCACAGAACGATTACCGCTGATGTGCAGGCTTGTGAGCCGACGGTGATTGCGGCGCAGCGTTTCTAATTCCGGGACGGGCTCGATGCGCAGCGTATTGTCATCAGAGAGAGACAACACCCGCGGGGTACACATCACCCCTGCCCAACCGGAAGCGCGCTGCACCTCCTCGCTGCGCCCCTCCGAGATCCAGCCGAAGAAGATGCGGCGACCTTTGCCGTCCGCCAAGGTGATGCTCGCGCAGAGGTGACCACTGTTCCCGCCGAATTCACCGAAGTTCATTCTGCCGTGATGCTCAGGATAGAACTTGTGATTGGCGTAAGCGCCGATATAATATTGGACGCCGCGCTCGTGGCTTGCAAAAAGGAGCACGTGTTTGTCCCCCAATGGGAAGAAATCGGGAACGGCGCAATCCGATTCTGGTTCCTTTTCCTCCAAAGTTTCATAAAATGGGTGCATGTATTGCCAATTGATCATGTCCGGCGACTGAAACAGAAACGCTGTGTCCCCGATATCGTCGAGCTTCCCTCCTGCAAGCGAATACCAGGTATCACCTGCTCTCCATGCACACGGATCAAACGCCCGCCATTCCTCGCCGGGCACAGACTGCGGGATAACCGGATTGTCGGCGGACTTCTGCCATGTGAGCAGGTCGTCGCTGCTTGTAGCAATGCAATTCCCATCAGGGTTGCCGAAGTAAATAAGCGTTGGCACCCCGTTATTAACAACTGCGCCGCCGCTATAGCAACCCTCCCGGTCCGGACCGCCTGGCGTTGGCGCCAATGCAATCGGCAAGTCCGTCCAATGCACGAGATCCCCGCTGACCGCGTGCCCCCAGTGAATTGTGCCGTGGAACGCGCCGTTGGGGTTATATTGATAGAAGAGGTGATACTCACCTTTCCAAAAGATTGCTCCGTTCGGGTCGTTCATCCAGTTTGCCGGAGGTAGGAAGTGATATAAGGGGCGGTAGGGGTCGGCAGCCATCTGCTGCCGCTGTAGATGGGTGTTTTCGAGAGCGTTAATCATTGGAATAACCTCCTTTTGGCTCGTTACCAATATCGAACACAGAATCATCAAGTTTGTCATGCTGATATTCCGCTTACCCCAACGCCGTCTATCATTTCGGAACAACCGTTTCCATCGAGAAACGCGGGGCGAACGCGCGGCAAGGAAAATAGTCTTATTCAAAATTAAAACTAATTACTTTGCCAGCGCGGCGCAGACCAATTCCTCGTCATTTCGAGCGAAAACATGTTTGTAGGCGAAAGCGGGATGCGCCCAGCAGACACCGCCTCGGCTGTTTAGTTGGTCGCGGGTCGGTTCGATGAGTTTGGCGCGGCTGATGATGTTAAGCCCTTCCGGGGTCAGGGTCGTGATAAGCAACTCGCCGCGTTCGTTGAACATCCAGACCTTGTCGGCGTTCCGCACGAAATGGATTGTGCCCCAGCGTGCTTTGGGAACGGCGGTGAGATCTTCCCAGATTCGGTCACCCGTGCTGGCATCGAGGCATCGGAGCTCGCCGTAGCTGTCGACGCCGTAGATGTAGTCCCCGGAAAGAATTGGCGTTGAGATGATGGAGTGGAGGCTATCGGTATTTTTCTCATCTGCGCCTTTGCGGCGCCAAATCTTTTCGACTTCCAAGCGGTCTGGTAGAACCTTGAGCATAAGCGAACCTTCAAAGAAGTTGGTGACGAAAAGGCGGTCATTGTGAAATACGGGGGTTGCAATGGATATGACCCCTTTGGTGGGTGCAAAAGGGTGTTTCCAGTAGAGCTCGCCAGTTTGCGGGTTGAGCCCGACGACGTTGTCGCCTGTCCAACAGACGAGCACGCGCGCCCCAGCCTGATTGATAAAAATAGGTGCGGCGTAGGAGGCACGGTCATCGAGCGCTTTCCATCGCTCCTCGCCGTTTTCGCGGTCGAGAGCAACGATACAGGCGCCGGGCGAACCACCGATTTGGACGATGACTAAGTCGCCTTCGATAATCGGCGCGCTAGTAATCCCCCACACTGGCATACGGATATTGTATTCGATGTTGAGGTCTTTTTTCCAGACGACCTCGCCGCTGTCCGCCTTGAAGCAGTGAAGATGTCCCATGGCACCCAGTGCATAGGCAAGCCCCTCGTGAACAATCACACTGGCGCGCGGTCCAGCGGTGTAACCGACGTTTCGGTATTCGCAGTGGTAGGGATAGGACCAAATTTGGTTTCCGGTCTCCCAGTCGAAACAGTGGACGCGCTCCATCTGCTGCGGTTTAGTGATGCGGTCAGTCACGTACACGCGCCGGTTGGCGACGGTGGGTCCGCTGTACCCGCTGGAGATTGGTGCACGCCACCGGATCGGAAGTTGGGCAGCATCGAATTTCTCGACGAGACCGGTTTCGAGCCAGACGCCGTCACGGTTTGCGCCTCGCCATTGCGGCCAGTCGGATGCGGTCGCGCATGCGTTGAAGATGAAGGCGATCGCCACCGACAAGAGGGTATTCATTATACGAAAAATCGTACGATTCATCAGCTAGTTTGCCTCCTTGATGCAAAGAAGTTGGGCTAAAGATAAAATCCTATGAGAGTTTCGTTTATCCCACAATCTCTTTTCGCAGCGCCTCTCCGTTCTCCTTCATCCACCTGTGAAGCACCATGATGTCCGTGCCTATGCAAAAGTGACGAACCCCTAGGTCCAGGTAGTACTTTGCGGCGTCCACACTGTCAATCTCGGCTCGCGGCGGCACATTCATCTTCAGACCTGTTTCGATAACCCTCCGCTCAATAGCCTTTATCTCCGGGGTATCCCGCTGACCGGGTCGACCGACGCTCATTGAATAGTCCGCCCCGCCCCACTGAATCATGTCTAGCCCGTCCACCGAAAGGATTTCCTCCAACGCATCAATAGTAGGCTTCTTCTCAATCATGAAAGCAACGACGATGTCATTGAGTGCGTCAACGTAGCCTTGGGTACCGCCGTAGGACATATACGTGGAACGGCGCGTTGCAACCCCGTGATAGCCGCCGGCTTCAGGCGTTTCAGGACGTACGGCGCGGACGCATTCGTGCGCATCCTCGACTGTTCGGACATCCGCAAACAAGACACTCTGGAAGCCGGAGCCGATTCCTCGCTGGGCGAGAAAGCATCTGGGTTCTTGATCGACTTTGATCATGGCGGACATGTCAAATAGCTCTACTGCCCTGCAGAAGTTGTCGAGCGCGTACAGGTCGAACGGCGCGTACTCCGCAACGAATTCGACGTAGTCGTACATGCCTGTATGCCCGATCGCTTCGACGACACTGGGCCAGGTGCTGTGCACGTGGGTGCTAATGCTAGGTTGGTCGGCGGTCAATATCTCCCGCAATTTGTTGGGGCGCATGTTAGTTACCTCCAAAATTCGCGTCATCAGATTATCTAAGTTTTCACAGCGTATATTTTACACCAGTTTGGCTGAAAATCAACAAAAATTTGCCAGCGAGAGCCGACGGGGCACCGCACACATACCGAAAGAGAGACCGTAACGATTTTCGATCCATTTAGTTGGGTGAATTGTGCTAAAATAGGAGGCAATATCACCACGGATAGAAAGGAAAACAGATGGCAGGTCCATTAAAAGGGATGCGGGTTTTGGATCTCACACGGATTTTAGCAGGTCCTTATGCAGCGATGATCATGCGTGATCTCGGTGCTGAAGTCATCAAAATTGAGCAACCTGTTGTCGGAGATGAAGCCAGAGGGATTGGTCCTTTCAAGAACGACTTCAGCCTCTACTTTATGAGCATCAACCGGGGCAAAAAGAGCCTGACATTGAATCTGAAATCCGAATTGGGCAAGGAAATCTTCGTGGAATTAGTCAAGCAGTCGGATGTCCTCATTGAAAACTTTCGCCCGGGGGCAATGAAAAAACTCGGCTTGGATTACGAAACTCTCAAGACACACCGCCCATCGCTGCTCTATGCCGCCTGCTCAGGGTTTGGTCAGACAGGACCTTATGCCGGTCGAGGCGCCTACGACATGATTATCCAAGGGATGGGCGGCATGATTAGCATCACCGGTGAACCGGATCGTCCGCCTGTCCGAGTCGGCACGTCGATTAGTGACATCACGGCGGCACTGTTTACGGCGATTGGTATCCTCTCGGCGCTGCGGCATCGTGATCAGACGGGTGAAGGACAACTCATTGATGTCGGGATGTTGGATTGCCAAGTGGCAATCTTGGAAAACGCGATGGTGCGATACCTCTCCACTGGCGAGGTGCCGCAGCCGTTGGGTAGGCGGCACCCGACGATAACCCCTTTCGAGGCATTTGAGTCCGCAGACGGCTATGTGGTCATTGCGATGGGGAACAATGTGCTGTGGAAAAAGTTCTGCGACCATGTCAATCAGCCTGAGTTAATCGACGATGAACGGTTTTGCACGAACGCCTTGCGGACTGAGCATCATGGCGAACTGTTCCCAATCCTTGCGCAGATTATGCGTCAACATTCAACCGAGCAGTGGGTGACAGCGCTTGAGGAGATTGGTGTGCCGTGCGGTCCGGTCAATACAGTGGACAAGGTGGCAACCGATCCACAAGTCCTAGCGAGGGAGATGATTGTCGAAGTTGAACATGATATAACGGGCACTGTCGGGATTCCGGGGATTCCGATTAAGCTATCGGAAACACCCGGTCGTGTTGATGCGCCTGCCCCCAATCTCGGTGAGCATACGGAAGAGATTCTAACCGGTTTGTTGGGAATGGGTTCTGATGAAGTTGATCGGTTGAAGCAACAAGGTGTTGTGTGAGATGTAGAATGTGAATTGGTTATGTCACAAAACTAGCGTCGAGGATTGCCCCTCAAACAACACCCTTCACCTTGTAAATAGAAAACTCAACTTCAGCCGTTTACAGGGCTATTTTGCGCTAGACTTACTTGGGCTGACTCTCATTCGCTTCGTCTAGCGTTCTCGGCGTTGCTCATGAATTCGGCAGCGCCATCAGAAAGCCACGGCTTAACTTGGGTCAATAAGAATCGGACACCCGCCGCAACGTATTTGGAGACATTTTGGTTGTTGACTAGCGTACCGGCTACACGTCCCGCGGCTTGAATGCGCGCTAGTGCGTCATCTATTGTTCCTTGAACTTCCGGGTGTTGAATATTAGCGAGGTGTCCCATCGAAGCTGCCAGGTCTGTCGGAGCAACCATGAACACGTCAATGCCATCCACGCTTAGGATTTCGTCAAGATTCCCGATCGCAACAATGTCTTCAATCAGTACGATAAACAGTGTCTCGTCGTTCGCGACATCGAAGTAATCCGGCACGTCGTAGCCCTGTCGGCTTGTGAACATACCGCGGTGACCCATCGGGGCGAATTTTCCACCGTCAACGACGTTCTGTGCTTCTTCTTTTGTGTTGACATGCGGAACGACGATGCCTTGGGCGCCGCGGTCGAGTGTACGATAGATGAGTGCTTGGTCGTTGCGGTTGACGCGAACCACCGAGGTCATGTCCCAGATGTCGCACGCGCGAGTGAGGTTACCGAGATCCGCCGCATCCACCGGACCGTGTTCGGCTTCGAGCCACACACCGTCGAATCCGTTCGGACCGAAGGCGTCAATATCGTCTGAGTGGGTGATACCGCTGATTACATAGGCGAGTTCTCCTGCCGCAAGTTTGTGCTTGATTCGGTTTGGTCTGAGTTTCATTATCTTATCCTCCATGTTATTCGATTTAATCGAAATCTGAATATCTGGCACGTTCCTGTATATCGTCTATAATCTGGTTAATTTCCCCGTAATTATCGCTGGTCACCAACTTTGAACGATAAGGTTTCATGTTCCGTATGCCCTTAAGATAGTTCTTATAATGCCTTCTCATCTCTAGAATACCCAACCGCATCCCTTTCCATTTAATGGAGAGATCTAGATGCTTTTGCATGACACTGAGGCTCTCCTCTAGAGAAGGCGGGGGCAGTAATTGACCCGTGGAGAGATAGTGTTTGACCTCGTTAAAAATCCACGGATAACCGATCGCGGCTCGCCCAATCATCATACCATCTACTCCATAATTGTTGCGCATTTGAACCGCTTTTTGTGGACTGTCTACATCCCCATTCCCAAAAACAGGGATTTTCATGCGAGGGTTATTTTTCATTTCACCAATCAGCGTCCAGTCTGCATTGCCTTTATACATTTGCGCCCGGGTCCTGCCGTGGACGGTAATCGCCTGAATGCCAACATCCTGTAATCGTTCTGTGACATCGACAACGTATTTTGTCTTTTCATCCCAGCCGAGCCGCGTTTTAACCGTTACTGGCAATGCGGTGGACTTTACGATCTCGTCCGTCATTTTAATCATCTTCGGAAGATCTAACAAAATTCCGGCGCCCGCACCCTTGCACGCCACTTTTTTTACAGGGCAACCGTAGTTGATGTCAATCAGATCGGGATTGACCGCTTCGGCAATCCCAACCGCTTCTCTCATTGATTCAATCTCACTGCCGAAGATCTGAATGCCGATGGGCCGCTCATACTCGAAGATATCTAGCTTCGCTACACTTTTGGCAGCGTTTCTGATTAGTCCTTCTGAAGAGATAAATTCCGTATACATCAGGTCTGCCCCATTTTCGTGGCAAACGTTGCGAAAAGGGGGATCGCTGACATCCTCCATCGGAGCCAATAGAATCGGAAATTCTCCTATCTCTATATTACCAATCTTTATCATTTCGTTCAACTCGAGCGCTTCATCAACGGATTATACCGAAAAACGTGGAATACCACCGGAAAAAACAGTGACATCCCACGTGCGCACAAATTCTTGATACCGTTCACGTACAAAATTAACGCTGTCCACCGTATTATAGCAAATCTCTATAAAATCCACGACAAAAAAAAGGCTCCCAAAAACTTGGGAGCCTCTCACTACATAATTCAGACGAATTGTGAAACAGGTTTTTGCGCTTTACCACATTAAACCTTCATCACTTCTTCTGCCTGGAAGCCTTTTGGGCCGCTTACGATTTTGAACTCGACCTCTTGTCCCTCTTGGAGAGATTTAAAGCCGGATCCCTCAACGGCGGAATAATGTACAAAAACATCTTCCCCCTCATCGGTGGTTATGAATCCATAACCCTTTTGGTCGTTGAACCATTTAACTTGACCACGCGCCATCGGATTGCACCTCCTTTCATCAGTGAATTTCTATACTGCAAATGTCGCATGAAGCCTGAAGAAGCATAGAGGTACAAAAAGACAGCAGATCTGGGGTAGATACTTCAGTTTTGCCCCTCATACTACTTACTTACTTGCAATGCTAATTTTAACCATTCAACAGTTAGCATTTATATTATACTAAATTTTCTCCGTGAATGCAAGTATTAAACGATTGTCATGCCCGATTGTCACGCCGCAATGCTCTTTACAAAGACCTTCCGCACAACCAGAACACTTCATCTTGGGAGATGGATTGACCCGTTGACAACTTTTTTGAATCGTGCTAAAATTTGGATGCAGCACGACTTTACATCGAGATTAAACAAGCAGATTAAGAACCGCGAGTGAGAGGCTGAACCGCAAACGGCAAAGGAGAACTCGTGCCTCAAAACAATCAACTTTTCAGCACCAGCGATTGGGTCGAAATCTGTCGCACAACCGATGAGTGGGAATCCAAGTTGGTTCAGACAACGCTAGGGAATCAGCACATCCGTTGCCGCCCCACATACGATAGAGATTCCGACGGAAAACGCCAAATCGTCCTGTCCGTTTCCCGAGAAGATCAAATTGATGCTTTGGAAGTTGTGAGCAACATCGATTTGGTCATCGCTGATGAGGCATCCCCTGCACACGAAGAAACGGTGGTTTTCGAAGACAACCATCGTGATTTCCGGCAAGAGAACGAACCGCCAAAGGCGGCACCGACCGCACTTGAAGAGGTTACGATTGCGGAACGTGAAGGTATTGGCAGGATTATTCATTACCTAGGGCGGGGATACGAGCTGCAAGTTGGACCCGATCCGTATGGGATAGTGGAAGAAAATCGATGGGAAGAGTTTATAGATCTTAGTGCTCAACGTCAAGAATTCTCAATGCTCCTCCGGCATGAATATCTTCACCTTTTTCAGTGGCTCAGGGGACAAAAATTGATGTCTGAGTTTATCCGTTTGGTCGAATCAACCTATCGTGAAGTGCCACCACCTCGCCATCGCAATCGTCAACGGAACACTACGTCCTCACCAGATACAAGCAGTTTAGCGGATGCTGCTGTCCGGATTAGCCCTTTTGCCCTAGTCAGCCTAGGACTCGCGTTAATTTCGCTGTTGACCGTTTTTTTCCACTTTCAGTGGTATGCGGCGTTTGGGTTGTCTCTGCTAGCTGTCATCACTGGCATCGTGGCAAAACATCATATCAATTCCAGCGACGGCGCGCTGAAGGGAGGTTTGATTGCCATCCTTGCTGTTATCATCGCCTGTATTGCGATTTTGATAGCGTTGAAACCCTCCAAGTCGAGCGATTCGGAGGTCTCAAATCGGCAATCAACTCTTCTGTTTGGCAACCATTGCAGAAATAGCAAATTTTCGACGAAAGACACGGCGAGTCTTTTACCAATCGAAAAAAAATATGATAAGTTTCGGCGGCAGGGTTTAGATATCATAACTTGAGGGTGGGCAATACCGGTTGCCTAATAAGTGCTGTCGAACTATTTTCCCTTGTTGAGCGGGTGATTTGTATCACAGCGCCAACTAAATTTTGCGCCATCCCGTTAAGAGACGAAATGTGGTCAATTGCATTATTGTGTTCGCTAAGAATCCAGTTCCCAACGAAGTAAAAACTCGGCTGATTCCCTTCCTCTCTCCAGATCTCGCCGCATCATTATATCGAGCCTTTCTTATTGATTGGTGCAGCGCGCTCCGCAAGATTTCTACCGCGCAACTTGTTATCGCATATACTCCTCCTGACAGCCTTACGGCTTTGCAAGCATTGATTGGTCGAGAGGCGTTCTATATCCCCCAAGTCGGATCAACTCTGGGCGAGCGTCTAATCGCCGCTGTTCGATGGGCATGCAATCAGAACTATTCAAAATTTCTGTTTGTGGGTTCTGATAGTCCGACACTTCCGCTCACGTATGTGGAGCACGCATTCAATCTGTTGGAGTTCCGCGATGTGGCTATCGGACCAAGCATGGATGGTGGATACTACCTGATAGGTTTTTCGGCGCACGGCGCAGCGTTGGCGGTTCCCAATGTCTTTGAGGATATTTCATGGAGCACCGACGCAGTTTTCCGCCAGACGCTTGAAAAGATTGAATCCGTCAATGCGCGCTTGGGATTGCTGCCGCCATGGTATGATGTGGATGACCCCGAAGGATTGCAACGCTTACGTGATCACTTCTTTGCGATGCAGCTTGCTGGAGAAGAAATCTCGGCGCCGCAAACTGTCGACGAGCTGTCGAAAGCTGTGAAGAATTCGGGGCTGTAAAAGAGGGAGTGTACGGACTCAAGACCTTTCATCAATTCATAAAGCCTCCCCTGATCCAGAGCGCACCTGACGCACCAAAGGTTTGACCGGAGCTCAGATTTCCTCTTGAACTCGCTCGAGAGGGGACCGCCAAAATGGTTCAGGTATGCCGGAGCGGTGGTTGGCTAGACGGGCAAGCACAAACAGCAGATCTGAAAGCCGATTTAGGTAGGGCAAGATGTCAGAGTTGATGGAATCCGTTTTCGCAAGGCTGACAATACAACGTTCACTGCGCCGACAGACCGTTCGAGCGAGGTGTAACGCGGCGCCCCCCGCGGAACCGCCAGGCAGAATAAAACGCGTCATTGACGGAAGTTGACCTTGAAACCGGTCGATGGACCGCTCCAATGAGGCTGTGAGATTTGAGGTAATCCTTAGTTTACCTGCTTTTGGGTGATCATCTGGGGTTGCCAGATCCGCTCCGAGATCGAAGAGTTCATTTTGGATGCGGCTCAAGAGCGAACTGGTTTCGGAGTCCTGAACCTGTGATTCTGCGAACCCAATGCAAGCGTTGAGCTCGTCTATCGTGCCATACGCTTCAACACGCTTGGCATCCTTGGGAATGCGCTGCCCGCCATAAAGTCCTGTATCACCGGTGTCACCGGTCTTTGTATAGATTTTCATCGAACCATTTTCCTGTTTGTCCTTTACTCAACTATCATCAATCATTACGGGAGAGAACACTGATTGCTGGAACAAGTTTTGATATTTTGGCATAACTAAGTAGAAATGTCAACAGCAAGCGTTCCAGTCTGGTTAGGTCTTGACATGAATCGCTCAGTCTGCTATAATCAGCGCAGATATTTGAAGGTAAATATGCACTAATAATCTGTCTTTAAGACATCTCGGAGTTTCTTAGGAGGAGCGATGCGACAAGCCGAAAAGATTCGAATTGGTCACAGCCCTGATTCAGATGACGCTTTTATGTTCTATGCCCTCGCCGAAGGACTTATCCCTACCAATAATCTAGAGATTGTGCATGTCATTGAAGACATTGAGAGCTTAAATCGTCGTGCGCTCAAGGCGGATTTGGAGGTTACAGCGATTTCTGTTCACGCTTACGCCTATGTCGCAGACGACTACGTATTGACCCCTTGCGGCGCAAGCATCGGCGATCGATACGGGCCGCTTGTCGTCTCTAGAGAGCCCATGTCTAGAGAAGCGCTTTCGGGTAAGACAGTTGCAATTCCCGGGGAGATGACAACAGCTTATTTAACGATGCGTCTTTTTCAACCGGACTTCCGACCCGAGGTTGTCCGTTTCGATCAGATATTGGAATACGTTCAGGACGGACGGGCAGATGCTGGGTTGATTATCCACGAAGGGCAGCTGACCTATACGCGCGAGGGACTGTGTAAAGTTGCTGATCTGGGCGAATGGTGGCATGAGGAAACGGGGTTACCACTTCCGCTGGGCGCTAATGCGATCCGCCGAAATATCGGAGACGAGGAAATCCGTCAGATTACATCTCTGCTCAAGCAGAGCATTCGATACGCGCTTGAGCATCGTGAGCAGGGATTGGCGTATGCAATGACTTATGCGCGCGATATGGAAACGAAACTTACGGATCGATTTGTTGGTATGTACGTAAACGACTACACCCTTGACTACGGTGAGAAGGGCAGAGATGGCGTCAAAGAACTGCTGCGCCGCGGTTACGAATCTGGAGTCATCCCAAATTCTGTAGAAGCTGAATTTGTAGAGATTTAGTAACTCCATACTCAATAATCTTGTAGGAGAGAATATGCAGACTGCGAACCGGTTAAAGAGGATTCCGCCTTATCTATTTATGGAATTACGCAATAAAATCAATAAGGCAAAAGCGGACGGAATTGATGTCATCAGCCTTGCGGTCGGCGATCCAGTTGAGCCCACCCCTCAACCGGTGATTGACGCACTCAATAAAGCGGCTGCGGAGGCAGCCAACCACCGTTATCCAACAGACGAAGAGAAAGGGATGTTTGCGTTTCGGAAAGCAGTTGCGGATTGGTATGCGGTCGGATACGGCGCTGAATTGGATCCAGAGCGTGAAGTGTTGGGGTTAATCGGTTCGAAGGAGGGTTGTCATCATTTTATTTTGGCGGTTGTCAATCCCGGCGATACGGTGCTGATGACAGACCCAGGATATCCGGCGTATCGCGCGAGTATTCTGATGGCGGAGGGTGAACCCTATAATATCCCCATTACCGTAGACAACGAGTTTCTTCCAAAGCTTGCAGGTATCCCATCAGATGTAGCCAAGCGCGCAACGGCGATGTTTCTGAATTACCCGAACAATCCGACGGGCGCAATCGCGACGGCTGAATTCTTCACCGAGGTTGTCGAATTTGCAAAAACATACGATATTGCCATTTGTCACGATAATCCTTACAGTGAAATCGTGTTTGATGGTGCAAAACCGCTGAGTTTCTTATCGACACCGGGGGCGAAGGAAGTGGGGGTTGAACTCAATTCACTGTCGAAACCATTCAATATGACGGGCTGGCGAATCGGTATGGCAATGGGCAATGCAGAACTCATTTCGGGAATGGCGAAGGTTAAAGAAAATACCGATTCTGGCGTATTCAACGCGATTCAATACGCTGGGATTGCGGCGTTGACCGAATGCCAAGATAGCATCGGTCAAATGTTGGAGATATATGCTCGCCGACGGAAGAAAATCCTTAATACCTTCAAAGACATTGTCCGGGATGATTACGTGCCGCCGAAGGGGACATTCTACCTCTGGCTACCGACTCCTAGAGGGATGAACTCGATCGATTTTGCGACGTTAATCTTTGAAAAGGCGGCAGTTGTTATTACTGCTGGTGCAGCGTACGGTGAGTATGGTGAAGGATATTTTCGGGTCGCATTGACGGTTCCCGATGCCCAATTGGACGAGGCGCTGACTCGGATCCACAAAGCCTTGGGCTAAGAATGGCACTGGGAAGGTCGGGAAGTGGACAATGTACTGCGTGTTGTTTTCCCGTACTCTATGCGTTGTCCACTTTGGAAATCTTATAGCTGCAGAGGTGATCGCCCGTAACCATGTGGCATTGTCGTTCAACCGGGACATTGAGTAGCCGTTCGAACAGAGAGAGCTCTTGCTGACAGAGTTGGTTATATTTTTCCGCCACGGGACCGAGTGCGCAATTATGCTCTTTCATGATGAAAGCGGTTGGTGTTTCTTCAACCTCAACCATGTAGCCCTCTTCATTCAAGAAGTCAACGAGCATTTCTACCCTTCGCGCCAGACTCTTATTCTCAATATTTTCGAAGTGCGTTGAGATTTTTGCTTCCATGTCGTATGCGAGAAGTTGGTCGACTTTCTCCGCACCATCCATCATTACTAACGCATCTAAGATACCCATCGTAAATCGGGGATAGTTGCTCGGAAATAGCCTTTCAGCTTCTTCCGCTAGCCGGTATACATACGCCGGTCTACCTCGCCCGATTTTTTCTCGGTTGTGTTCGATATAGCCCTCGCGTTCCAAAACGGCTAGATGCTGACGAACCGTCATTGAATGGAGGTCTAATTCCGTAGCGATTTTACCCGCAGTCATGCCATTGTTTTTTTTCAGAATAGAAACTATCTCACCCCGCGTTTCTCTCGGTAGTGACTTCACTATTTCACCTCCCCGGATGCTATAATTCATTATAACAGTAAAATTCACTATTTTCAAGTTAAAATTATTTTTTAAGTTATTTACTTGACAAAACTTAGATAAGATGATATTATCCTTGTAGTTTTTTCAGAATGTAGACAATGTGAAATGCAAATACAGATCAGTGTAATTGATTAAGGAAATAGAGGACATGACAGAAATTGAGCCCCGCGGTAACACATTTGTTGAGGGATATATCAATGAAGGGACCAAAGGGTATACTGAGGGTGAAGAAGAAGAAGAATGGATAACCGCGCTAGCAGACGAGGAATCGACGTGCACTCAGATTGATGCCCTAAGTAACTGGCTGCGTCAAGTGTCACATCATGAACTCTTATCCCGGGAAGAGGAAATAGCGCTTGCCAAACGGATTGAACAAGCGGATGAGTCCGCTCGTAGTGAATTGATTCAGTCAAACCTACGTTTAGTGGTTTCCGTAGCAGCGAAATACCAAGGTCACAATGTCCCGCTGGAAGATCTCATCCAAGAGGGCAACATTGGATTAATGAGAGCGGTGAATAAATTCGACTACCGCAGAGGTTTTAAGTTTAGCACATACGCTATTTGGTGGATTAGACAGGCAATTTTGAGAACGTTAGATAACTGTTCACGTTCAATCCGGTTGCCTGCGTATATCGTTGCAAAAGTAAATAAAATTGACTCGACTTATGCGAACCTGAGGCAGGATTTGCAACGAGAGCCAACGGTAGAGGAATTGTCCGAAACACTCGAATTAACGGACAAACAGGTCGAAGAAATTCTCGCATTCAACTCCGAGATTCTTTCGTTAGAGTTGCCCCTGACCGATGAAAGAGACGCAAATAGCTTAGGAGATTTGATCGAAGATTCGGCGGCGAACCCTGAAGTTGGATCGATTTTAGAGCTGATTGAACAAGATCTGGTTGATTCGCTGCTAGGCAAATTAAAGGAAAGAGAGCGAGAAGTCATCCGGATGCGGTTTGGTCTTGAAGATGGTGTGGAAAGGACCTTACGTGAAATCGGAGAGAAACTCAACGTTACAAGAGAGCGTATCCGCCAATTGGAAACGGAGGCAATCGTCCGACTTCAGCGTTTGCATGATGAAAATGGCGAACTTCGTTTGCTGCCAAAAGCTGCTAATAGATCTGCGGCGTAGCGATTCAGCCGTCACAAGGAACGAGTTTATCGGAAGGAATTCGCTTACTCTTCACGACAAGTTATCAATTTGACCACCCTTACGACGAAAGGAGACGGCATTCTTTACGGAATGCTGCAAAGGTAATGAAAAATCTGCTGAACAAGTTAAGAACCCGACAACCCGACGCAGGAGACGGGAAATTTTCTATTACGGTTACCGAAGCCGCTAAGCAAAAGGTAAAATCGATTATTGATAGCCAAGACGTAGAAGTTGAAGGGCTGCGAATCCGTATTGAAGGACGTACAGCATCTGCATTCCAGTACGGGCTTGGGCTTGAGGAAGAGGCGGCTACGGACGATATCGTAACTGATTGCGGCGACTGCAAGGTCTTGATTGATCCTGAAAGTGCTGAAAATCTGAATGGCGCGACCATCGATTATGTGGAAAACCTGAATTCGAGCGGGTTTAATATTGAGAACCCCAACATACCAACTTGGGATAACCCCAAAGCTCAAAAGATTCAGGAACTGATTGACGAACAGATTAATCCCGCTGTGGCGGCGCACGGTGGACAAATAGACCTTCTGGACGTTAAAGATGATGCAATCTACATACACATGGGTGGCGGATGTCAGGGCTGCGGTATGGCGAATGTCACTTTGAAGCACGGCATTGAATCGATGATTAAGGACGTATTTCCGGAGATTACTCAAATCATTGATACCACAGATCACGCTGCAGGTACAAATCCCTACTACGAACCGAGTAAAGGGTAAACCTGTTAAAGTGGAAAATTCGTAAATTAACGACACACTTTCTTCACTTAACCGTTCATTACCGTCACTGCGGTAGTGATAGAGCGTCCACTGCGCTTCTTTAAGTTGTGTTCTCGCCTCAAATCTGTCGGGGTTATCGTTAAATTTCTGACCGCTATCGCTCCGTAAGTCCAACCCTTCTTTTCATCCTAAACCCGCTCAATCTTACGTAACCGCAATCCGACGAACTCTAACCGTTTCTTCCCCTCAGTTCCCCGATTTCTAAAAAGGCGTTACGCTTCCTAAATCTCGTGTTGCAAGACAAACAGTTTAACACCGCAGACGTTTGCTTGACATCCCTCAGAACGTATATTATCATTTCAACTATGGTGTGTTGAACCATCCTATATGAATGAACCAAGATTAGGAGGACTTGACATGAAAGGTCTGAGTGCTTTGGTAACGACTGGGTTTGTTCTGTTGGTATCTGTTGGATGGATTGGCTGCCTCCCGCAAATGATGCAAGCGGGTGCGGGCAGCAAGAAACTACTTGACTACGCCACCGCTGAAAATGGCGCTACAGTCTTTGCATCAATGTCCACGCCAGGACATGAGGCTGCAAAGGCTATCAATAGTATCACATCATCGGAAGATTGGCATAATGGGGAAGGTTGGGAAGTTCAATTTGAACGGCAAAACCTTAGACGGAACTGGATGCGTTTCGACGGTCCGGTTCGCCGGGAAACTCTCGGTGGGGCTTGGATTGAAGTGCATTTCCCCGAACCAGAACGGGTCAATCGAATTGTGATACACACCCTAGATTCGTCCGAGTATCCCGCTTCGAGGTATGGCATTTATTCGGGAGTTCTCCGGGTTTGGCGCGAAAAGCGGTGGGAAACCTTAAGGTCGAATTAAGAACGGGAAGATAGAGTATACAACACAGGCCTCTTTCGGGAAAGCGGCTGGCGGAAAAATTGAGTTCAGGTTTTCTCCAATGACCATCGCCAAAGTTCGTTTTGTTGTGTATCGCAGCAATGACCGAAAAGTTGTGGGAAGGACTTTTGGTATGGTGACGGAAAAGAGTACCGCCCGAATCGTCGAAATCGAAGTGACCGGGTATGAATCGGTTGATTCGATTGCTGAAGCGCCGAAGCCCTCAAGTTTAGACAATGAGGTAAATCCGCTGTTTTAGGGCGGCACCTTTTAATCTTTTACGCAGATCCCCGCGTCTGCGCTTGAATGGCTTCCACTAAGCGCATCGTTATAGCAGTTCCTTTATCTTCTGCTCCATTGTCACTTCGCCACCGGGACCAAAGCCATTCTCGCGATAGCGCACAATGCCATCTTTGTCAATATAATAGGTGCAAGGGATACCTTGGACGCCGTATGCCTGAAATTCTGCGCGCCCGTTAGAAAGGACGGTATACGCGATTGGTGTCTGCTGCACAAAACTCTTCAACTTGGAGTCCGTCTCATTGCTCACACCAATGACTACTAGCCCTTGATCCTTGTATTTCTGGTAAAGCTTGTTCAGGTGCGGAACCTCCGCACGACATGAACCTCACCAAGTCGTCCAGAAATTCAGAACGACAGGCTTGCCCTTGAAATCTGCTAGACTTACCTGACTGCCGCTTAAATCCTGTAGTGTGAATGATGGCGCCGGTTGATTGGTGAGCGAAGCTTTTCCGCTACGAGAACTTGATGTCGAAGTTTCTTGAGCGAACTTCTGCTTAATTCTCTCATTCCTTCGCTGCTGTGCCTGCTCTAGGGCTTCGCAGCCGATGAGTGAGAATACTAATAAGAACAAAACAGATTCAAGGACCCAATTCTTGTGAGACCGGATTCGCTTTTTCATTGTTTCTTTCTCCTTTCCGGTAAGATTGTTACCCGGCAAAATCGCTTAAATTCGTCTTAGAAAGCATGGTCTAGCAATCGACGTCAATATCATTGGACGTTTCGGCTAAAAGACTGTTTAGTAATCAATTATTTTTTTCAAGGAGAATCTGTGCTAAAATAGTTGAGAATTGGTCTTTTTAAGATATGGCGTACGTCTTCCTCTTTACAATCCCTCCTAAACGGAGGAAAGGCAACGCACACATGCAAGATAAAAAGCATCTCACACTGTTGACATACATCATGCATACGCTCATCTTTTATCAGAGGCTCGCCGAGTCAAATTCTTGAACGGAGGTCACCGATATGCGTGCAACATTAACCGCACCCATCCCTGAAGGGGTTTACCAGCTTCGCGTTGTTCCTGATACACTCGATTTGGCGCACCGAGCCGAACTCGCGCTTAACGCCATCACGCGCAGCGTCAATCCACAACGGAATTACGACACGTACTTTCGTGGCAATATCATTGTGAACCCGCCGCGAATCAGCCACACATGGGAGTCAGCACAGGGAAAGCTCGCCGAGCCGCTCGTGCTTAACCGACTGATGACAGGCAATCTAGCAAACATGGATGTCGATGCGGCGTGGATTAAATGGCTTCACGCGCGTCGGGACGGTATTGAGCATCTGCACCCGGTGTACATGGGGCGCAGTCTATGCGCCATTGCCCTCCATTACCGACTCACGCGTGATCCTGCATGGTTGGAGACCGGACAGCGCGTCGTCGAACGCCTTGACGCGATTTGTCCTCGGATAGATGATTACGCTTATATACCGGCGAAATACGACTTGAACTATCGTCCGGCGACACAGTCGGGCAGACGCCCGGACTACACGGGCGTTGAACAAGCGAAGGGCTGGCCCGCGCGACACAGCGTCTACCTGCTTCAGGGGCTGTGCGCCTTCGTCCGTGAGACGGGCGATGGCTCCGCAGCGCACCTTGCCGGACGGCTTGCTCGGTTCATACGGCACCATGCGGAGTATTTCGACGACGCTGGTCGATTTCTAGCACGCCACGAGGGGTATCTGGGGCCAAAATCTGCCATCCATTTCTACTGCCACGCGAATGGGCTTCTCGTACTCTCCGAATACGCCCTCGTTTCGGGTGAGCAAACGTTCGCGGAGTTCGCTCGAAAGGGATACGAATATGCCAGGACACACGGCACCCCGGAGATTGGTTTCTTCCCGGAGTATCTTGAGTGGCCACAGGACCGCGGCGGCGTCATCAACTGCGAGGCGTGCGACACGGCAGCCATGACGGGGACTGCGCTTAAGCTGACTGAGGCGGGAATCGGCGACTATTGGGAGCATGTAGATTGTTACGTGCGGAATATGCTTACCGAGTGCCAGTTGACGAGTTCCCGGTGGATCGAGGAAGCGCTTGAATCCGTTCCAACGACACCGATTGACCCGGAGGTGGATGAGGTGCGACAGGTTCCCGAACGGCTCATCGGCAACTTCGCGGCTTGGGCAGGTCCCAACGAGTTCCGCGTCTGGAACCCGGGAATCACGCAGTGCTGCGTTGCAAATTCGTCGCGTGCCCTCTACTTCGTCTGGTGTCGTATGCTTCACGAAGAACCGAGCCGCGTAACGGTCGAGTTGTTGTTGAACCGAGCGTCGGAATCTGCGGATGTAGCGAGTGACCTTCCATACGCGGGCAGAGTCCGCATCTACATCAAGAAGCAAGTAAGCCTACGCATTCGGCGACCGTCGTGGCTCGACCCCAGAACGTTGACAATCACGTCCCGATTGTCCGGCGAAACGGTGGCTTTCAATCATGACGGGCCGTATGTGACGATTTCAGAGCGGTCGGTTGGGGATGAACTTCAGTTGACCTTCGATTTGCCAGAGCGAACGGTGCCGATGCAGGTGGGACACATGGACGCGACTGTGACATTACGAGGCAACGAGGTTGTGGACTTCGACCCGCCCGGAAAGGTCGGGGCAATGTGGCAAGACAAGCCGGTACAAAACGGTGTATCGGAAATCGCTCGGACCTATTTCATTCCGAATCAAGTTGTTCGCTGGTAGACGGGTCTTGGGGAGAAACCATGTCAGACAAGCTCAGGGTCGGTATTATTGGAACAGGACTCGTCGGCAGACGCCATATTCATCGCTATCAATCAATGCATGACGATGTCGAGATTGTCGCTGTAGCGGATATCAATGTGGCTGACGCAC
This sequence comes from Candidatus Poribacteria bacterium, assembly GCA_965198175.1. Lineage (GTDB taxonomy): Bacteria > Poribacteria > WGA-4E > WGA-4E > PCPOR2b > JAPPKS01. The sequence goes on along the minus strand of OZ240245.1, from coordinate 1,410,271 downwards.
AGCATATCGGCAAAGAAAACGACATCACATACGTATTCTCGGATTATCGTGACCTGCTCAACATCGACGAGATTGACAGCGCCGATGTCTGTCTCCCCAACTTCTTGCATGCGCCGGTGACGATTGCAGCCCTGGAAGCCGGCAAGCATGTCTACTGTGAGAAGCCGATGGCGCTTACTTCTGCGGAAGCGCAAACGATGTATGACACCGCCCATCGGACAGGGAAAAAACTGGCAGTGCAAATGAGAACCCTCTTTAGCAAAGAGACACGAACGGCAAAATATTTAATCGAGGAAGGCGCGCTGGGTCGAACGTACTATGCTAAGACGAGTCGTTATCTCCGCCGCGCGCGTGTTTATGTGGATGGCTACGCCACCCCCCATTTTGTGCAGAAGGAGAAATCCGGCGGTGGCGCTTTGATAGACGTGGGGGTCTATCAGATAGCGAGAATGGTTTACCTGCTAAATAATCCTGAGATTGAGACTGTGACCGCGTCGACGTTTCAGGCGCTGGATATGGACGAAAAACGCCGTCGCGAGAGCGGCTACAATGTCGAGGAACTTGGCACCGGCTTGGTCCGCTTCAAGGGCGACATCACGATGTTTGTAGAGACGGCATGGGCAGTCAATCTAGATGGCGGGGATGGAGATTGCATCATGGGATCGAAGGGGGGACTCAGGCTAGAACCGTTGGCGTTCTACGTGGATACCAAGTCGGACGAAACCGCGCAGAAGCCGTTCGCGCTCTATACAGATGTGTATGGTATTGAGGCTGATGTGCGCTTCAATATCGAAGCTTACGAAAGACGGATGCGATTACTCGGGTATATGGGAGAGGGCTACGACGACCCGCAGCAGCATTTTGTTTGGGGTGTGTTAGGTCGGGTTAAAATGATTGATACCGGCGCGATTGGTTTGACCGTGGTTCGTATCATAGAGGCGATGTATCGCTCCGCAGATGAGCGGAGAGAAATTGATTTACGTTAAGGCTACACTATTTAAGTTGCACAAACTCAATAAGGATTCCATCGGGCGCCTTCACACAAGCGACGACAGCCTCCGGCGCATCGACAGGGTCAGCCACAACCTCCACTCCCTTCTGCTTCAATTCCTTCACGGTTTCCGCAATGTCCTCAATGAGAACAGTGAACCACCCCAATCCGGTGCCAAAACCGTGATTAGCAGGCGGCGGTGGCGATTCAATATCCATCAGTTTAATCAGCGTGTTACCCGCTTTCAAGCGGACTTGATGGAACCCGCGGGGCGCAAGCCCAATCTCTTTTGCCAATTCGTCGGAAGTATCTACCTCCATCACAATTTCAAATCCCAAGAGATCATGGTAGAAGCGAAGCGACTCGTAGAAGTTGCTGCAAGTGATCGCAATATCTACGATAGGGCGCGTCATTTTCAGCATCGTCATTAAACCCAATTTGCACTTCGACTGATTTCAGGTTGTAGGTTCGTAGCGTGGCGTGCGAGCCCCGAAAGGTTTTAGATGCCCTTCAGGGCTCGAAGGGGAGAGATGAGGACCGAACCCGTAATGTTGCATCTTGGGAGTCCTCAGATATGCGCTCAAGGTCTGGTTTTCAGGGTTGCCCACGTGGTTGCCAATTTGGCTTTTGGGGAGACAGCGAGAATTCTCTGCATTCCCTCCTCGGTGATTTGCTCAATCTCCTTGGCGGATAACGGACGGGTCCAAAAAGCGATTTCGTCCAGTATGCCATTGAACCGCTGTTCTTTACCGAATTGCTGCCAAGGCATCCGAGTTCCAAAATACATGGGTCGACCGGTTACCGGAACAGGACCTTCAGGCCCGCCGCCGGCTTTTTCACCGTCAATATACACCTTACTATCGCCCGGCTCATGTGACCATGTCAGGTACATCCATTTTCCCACCTCACCGAGTCCAGGGGCAAACCCAAAGGTGGGGCCAATCCCCCAATGGAGGCGTGTGTCATCGAGCAAGAACCATTGAATCCTCGCGCCATCGTGTTCGGATTTATCCATCATCGCACCACGACCCCGCTGTTTTGCCCAGTGTGCAATCGTGAACCCGTCGGACAATTCATCAATGTCCTCTATGTGTTCGATAATTACAGATGAGGCTTTTTTCGGCGAAAAATCCAGCGCTGTTCCCTCCATGGCATCATCTGTCCAAGTAGCACCCTCGATTTCTCCATGATGTTCACCGATGGAATCTCCAGCCATTTTGCCCTCGCCTTCATCAAAGGACCAGAACGCCACAAGTCCATCTTGAATGTCAGCAGGGGCACTCAGATGAATGACAAGCGAACAAATGACAATCGCGGTGAAATGAAACATCGTTCTCATCGTGTATAACCTCCTTATCAAATTAGACGTTCAACACACTAAGGACGCTGCGATTTGAGCTTTGCCCAGGTGACAGCGAGTTTGTTCTTCGGTTCGACTGCGACAACCTCGCCCCGCATGACCTGATTGACCTCATCTTCTGAGAGCGCACGGTCCCACAGCATCACCTCGTCAACGAGTCCGTCCATAAAAGTCTTGGTGTCTAGGTTGTTATTTAGCCCTTGACTCATTCCCATGCGGATTGGCTGGTCAGGGAAGAGTGCGTAGGGTGCGGCGAGCGTCTGCGGCACTTTACCGACACCGGCTTCCCCGAGCCAAGTTTCGCCCGCGTGAGGCACTTCTACGAGCTCACCGTTAAAATAGGATCGGAGTTCTTCACCGTCCGCGATTTGCGCCACGTGAAACCAAGTTTGATGATGGGGGTGCAGCGAATGATACCACCCTTCGGTATCCGCAGTACAAGCGCCCCAACCCATCAACTCCGGGTTCCTGTTTGCGAGGCTTACGATTTCAAACGTAAATCCGGCTGCCCAGCCAACTTGCCTTCCTTTCCAGACAATGCCAACGAAATTGCCGGGCTCCCGGAAGAACGCCCAAGCGGAGACGCTGAAAACATTTTCGAGACCGTTCATTGAATCGCTGTGGGGAACTTCGACAAAGGCATCGACTCCGTTGAGATCGACCGCCTTGCCGCTCTGACCGTCCGAGAACGCCGCGCCACCCCTAAGTATGCCATCGTTACGACCAAGCGCGTCGTTTGCGGATTCATCGTCAAAGTTCCAGACTGAAATCAAGCCGTCGGTCAGCGCTGCCGATGCGAGGCTCGGCATGACCAAAACGGCAAAGACCACTATAAGTGTGAGTGTGAAAAAACGAAACATTTGGAAGCCTCCTTTTTTGCCAACTTAGGTTAAATCGCAATGGAAACCGAAACTGTACCTTGCCAACAATTTGGATTTTAAATCCGGCTGAGAATCCGAGACATTGAGGACAGATTCTAACATTGCGTTATCCGATGATAACATTGACGTACAGCACTAGTCACTTCAAGATTTGACGAATGGGTTCCTATCATAGCGGAAGTGGGAAATTTAGTCAAGCGATAATTCCATGTCATTCCATATCTCAAACGTGCCAACCCAAACTCGCCGGAAACTGAAGCATCCCACGCAGTATCGGCTTTTCTGGGATTCCTAAACTCAGATGCTAATCGATAACGCCGCCTGTTCCCCCGCGTGGTAAGAGCTTCGCACCAACGGACCCGACTCCACATGGCGGTATCCCATGTTCATGCCTGCCACCTTTAGCACATTGAATTCATCTGGCGTGTAATACCGTTTAATCGGAAGGTGTCGTGCGGTTGGAGCGAGGTACTGCCCGATGGTCAAGATGTCACAATTGGCATGGCGAATATCCTGCATGGTCTGCAATAATTCGGTGTCGGTTTCGCCTAAGCCAACCATCAATCCTGATTTGGTGAGGATTGTTCTGTCAACCTCCTTGCTGATGCGCAAGAGGTCTAAGGAGCGTTGATAGTCAGCCTGGGGACGCGCTCGTCGATAGAGGCGCGGTACCGTTTCGGTGTTATGATTGAGCACATTGGGTTTCGCCTGCACGATAACGGCTAATGCGTCCCAATTGCCTTCGAGGTCTGGGATTAGCACTTCAACGGTGCAATCGGGGTTATTGCCGCGCGCCTCTCGGATGCATGCGGCGAAGATACTTGCGCCGCCATCCTCCTGATCGTCGCGGTTGACTGAGGTGATGACGACATGCTTGAGCTTCAGATAGGCGACCGCCTCCCCGATGCGGCGGGGTTCATCGAGGTCTACCCCCGTCGGTTTGCCTTTGGTGACTGCGCAAAACATACAGCGACGGGTGCAGACATCCCCCAATATCATAAAGGTTGCCGTTCGATTTTCCCAGCACTCACCGATATTGGGACAGCGTGCTTCCTCGCAAACCGAGTGGAGCTCTAAGTCGCGCATCATCGCCTTGAGATCCGCATAGTTGGGTCCCACTGGAATCCGCGCTCGAATCCAGGGCGGATGGCGTTGCTTGGACGAGTGCCGGACGGACACTTTACTTGTCCTACATGCCGATTCATCGTCGGTTTCATATAAAGGAAGGGATTGAATCATTCTCCATCAACCTCAATTATTTGTCGGGATAAGTTACCACAAGGCTTCCAAAATAGACGCAAGGAAAATCAGGAAACGCCTGTCCAACCTTTGCGCAATACCCCTTCTTACTCTCCTTTACTAAAGGGGAGAATCTTTGTATGGCGGGGTGGAGCGGCGCTGAGTGAAATTAAGGGAAAAGGCATCATCTACGCAGGTTGCAGTTTAACGACTATCGTCGGTTTTGTATACCACTTTTTTTGAAATACCTGTAGAGATCGCTATCGGTCGACATGAAGAGCCTGGTGTTCTCAGTAGTCGTTGCGCGGTAGGTTTCCAAGGTCTGGAGAAAGGCATAAAACTCAGAATCTCTGCCGTGTGCCTGCGCATAAATTTGTATGGCTTCGGCATCGGCGTTTCCTTTAAGTTCTTCAGCCTGCTTATAGGCTTCAGACTGAATGCGCTCCAGTTCCTTCTGTTTTTGACCATTGATATCCGCGGCTTCTCCTTCGCCTTCCGATCTATACTTTGCGGCGATTCGCTTCCGTTCGGAAATCATGCGGGCAAAGACTTTCTCTTGGACTTCCTTTACATAGTTAATCCGCTTAATCCGCACATCAATGAGTTCAATGCCGAATTTATCGGGTAAGCCCTGCTGCGCTTTTTCAAGGATCATTTGCGCAACTTTTTCCCTTCCAACCGCAATCGACTCTAGAGGTTCAGCACTACCACCGCCCTCTTCTGCGTCCTGTTCTTCAAGATTCATTTCAATGACACGATTCGAATCGCGCACAACTTCGATTAACAGTTGCCCCGTCACCAAATCTCGGGCAGCCGAATCGATAATGTCGTCCAGACGGGATTGAGCGGAGTCCTCTGTGCCGAGGGCTTGGTAAAATGTGAGCGCATCATTGATGCGCCACCGTGCTGTGGTATCCAGCCTGATGAATCTTTTGTCCTTGGTCGTGATCTGGTTCGGTGAGCCATCCCATTCGAGGATACGTATCTCGAAACGGTGGACTTTCTGTATGAATGGGGTTTTCATTTTTAGACCAGCGCGGTTAATGGGTTCGCCAATCGGACGACCGAATTCAGTAATCACTACCTGTTCACCTTCTCGGACAATATAGAACATGGATGGGGCGAAAAACATTGCGATTACAACGATTATGATTAACGGTATCAAAATTTTTGCATTCATTGCGGATTTCCTTTCGTGAATTGTGTCGTGTGGCTGAGAATCAATTCGTGAAGATTATTGCGATTTTCAATCTTCCGATTTTCTCATTTCCCTGATTGTCCCAGTTGCAGAATGGGAATGGGGCTGTTCGATTCATCGTCAATGATATAAATCTCCTTGACTTTCGGCAGAATCTCGCTCATCGTTTCGAGGTAGAGTCTGCGGCGGGTCACATCTTTAGCACCTTGGTATTCCTGCCGAATCGAGTTGAATCGATTCGCGTCCCCTGTTGCCTCATTCACACGTTTCAGGGCATAACCCTCTGCCTCGGAAATCTGTTGTAATGCGAGCCCCTTGGCTCTGGGAACGGATTCGTTGTAATCACGCAAGGCTTCGTTAATCAACCGCTCCTTCTCTTGCTTCGCCTCATTGACTTCATTAAAAGCGGGTTTCACGGTTTCCGGCGGATTCACATCTTGCAAGGTGACGTTTTCAATGTATAAACCGGTGTTGTACAGGTCCAATAACTCCTGTAGATTTTGTTTGACGGCCATTGCAATCTCTTCACGTCCGACGGTAAGCACCTCTGTGACAGTGCGGTCACCGACAACAATGCTCATAACAGCTTCAGAGAGATCGCGCAAGGCTTGTTTAGCGTCGCGGATCTTAAACAGGAATTTTTGGGGTTCAGCAATTCGATATTGAACAACCCATTCCACATCGGCAATATTGAGATCGCCCGTTAACAGAACAGATTCCTCCGGATAATCTCGGGTATCATATTGGGTACGGACGCCTGCGCGAAGTGTGCGAAATCCGAATTCCTCTTTAAATACTTTTCGGACCGGGACGCCCACTGCTTTTTCAATTCCGAACGGCGCCTTGAAGTGCAGCCCCGGCGGGACAGATCTGACGTACTCTCCAAACCGGAGCACGACGCCTTCCTCATCGGCTGCAACGGTGTAGAAACTCGTTGCGGCTGCAGCGACGGCGATCACAATAAGAATGAGCCAAAAAACACGTTTAGTGGTGATGAGCCGAATATACGGCTGCAAATCATCCCACGATTGCTGTTGCATTGAACTTACTCCTTTCGGTGAACCGAATAAGAACCTCGGTTTAGCTTGGGGTTAAAAAATGACTACAGCAAAAATAGCGAAATTCCGATATTTGTTCGTTTTTCCGAGCCGCCGATGGGTTCAAGAAAGCTCTGAATTGCATAGTCGCACGCAATCAAGAGCCCCATCTTTTGTCCGAAGACATCGCCCTGTAGCACAAGCTCCAGGAAGCCAACGGTGCGGTTAAAATTATTCTGAGAATCGTTGAGGTCGCGCCATGTGAGAAACTGCGCACCGGCGCTTAATTGCAATTGTGCCGCAACTTGATGGGTTAAGGTCAAGATATAGGCATTTCGGATGAAATCTACCGTCGTTAATTTGTCAAACGGGACGGTGTAACCAATTGTCCGATCGCTCCGGAAAGCGGGTGCGACCGTGAGATCATCGCGCACTTTGTAGTCGTATCGAATCTGGTTAATCAAGGCGGTATCAATAACGTGCTGCCGACTGTGAAACAGCGCATCACGCTGATATTTGAATTTACTGACGATTGTGAGGTTTTCGATGTTCTGGTAATCTACAATCATCGTGAAGATATTGCTCAGATAATTTTGGAGCGCCAAATTGTCCTCAATCTGCTCCCCAGTGCCGCGAATAACAACGTCATCGGGGATAATGTCGCGCGAGCGGCGAAGCGTGTGGCGGAATTTGACCGTTCCAAAGTGACGAATCCGATTCGGCGTGTATGCAAATATATTATACCATCCTTTTGCGCTCTTATGTTCGAGAATCAGATGTTTCGCATAATATCCGGGGATAACAGAAAGACCGTCGCTGAATGGCAGATCGAGCTTGAAGTAGGTGTGATGCCCGAAGGAGCCTCTATCGTAATCGAAACGGTAGTTGGGTTTGTCATCATCTTCGAGATTATCCGGCTCACCGTTGTTATTGAAATCAATTGATTCACGATTGAGCCCTAAGCGGAATCTCGGCGGGTCTGCAAAGAAGAGTAGGAAATCGTCATCCCAATCCTTAACGCGATCGCCGTCCAGATCATCCTTTGTATTTCCTGAAATCAGTATCTCTGGTTCGCGCGAATCTGCGTATGGATCATCATCGTCGTTGTCGTCCACGAAGTTATCCGCCGTATAAAAGGGATCGATTCGTGTATATTCGCTGCGCCAAGTCAGGGGCCCAAAGTTTCGATTCACATCAATGAACCATGCGCCGGTTGTTCGCTGTGTGCTTTGTCCGTTAAGAATCGGATACTGCTTCGTCTGTGAATACCATGCGCGCTCCGCCTCAATCGAAAATCCGAACAGTGTTGTCTGGAGATCGAACCCCATTGTCGTTTCATCTGTCAATTCCCCGTAGTGAAATCTGTGTACCTGACGGTTCGATTCATCTCTGACGTTGCCTGGGGCGCTGAGTTCCAATTGAAAGTCCCGATTGTTCGGTGACAATTCAACGCGATAATCGTTGGCAATATCGACCTCAAACCGCACGCTGTTGATGTCCTGTGGGTTGAACATGAGAAATCGATACGTGAAGGTTCCTTCACCATCCGCCCGGCGTGACTGATGATCACGTCGGCTCTGATGCGGTAGGAGCAGAACGCCCGGCGGCTCACGCCCGCCGACAATCTCGTGCTCCAGGGCGCCGTCAACGTAGACGCGCACATGGAAAACTTTCGCGCCGCCGGGGTTTTCCGGCGAAGCATCACTGAAACGGAGAAACAACTCCGGCGGAGGATTAGCGATGGTGACCCCTCGAAATGGATTGGTTGTACGTGTGAGGTCGTAGTTGGTAAAAAACCGATTGACATAGTTAATTCCGAGGCGAGGCAGCGGTAGCGTAAATTCTGGCAACGTCCCCAGTCGGACGCCATGTGCCCCGAGGTTTGCCTCCGCTCGGAACCCAACCATGAACCAATCCGCGGTACTCCTAATGTCAAGGTTTTCGATGGGTACGGCGCGCTCTCCTAATATGTCAAAGGTATTGTTCGTCACCCGCCCGACAAACGCTGAAACCCCTCCGCGTGCTTTCGGAATCGTTATATTCCAGCGTGCGGCGTCGAACAGTTCCTTGTTCAACGTAAAGCCAGAAAATTTTGTTGGGAAATTGCCGACAGTCAACTGATGACGGACGTTCTCGCTCGGGATGTTGAAAGTAAAGAAGTTTCGATTACTTGTCTTTTTCCGAAATTCCTCATCACGGCGAAGTGTCGAATCGCCCCCCAATACGCCAAACGTCGCCTGAATTTTATAAAGTTCTTTTCCACTTTTATCAAACACGGGATTGCCTAGTGGATCCACCCGTTGGGCAAGCGCCAAACCCAGCAAGTGGTCAGAGATTAACAAGCACAAGAACATCAGGCGTAATGCGTAATGGATTATTCGTGAAGCGTGAAGCATGAATAATCCCATCCTCATTTACCAGTTCCTCTTTATCTGTCCCAACCACGCATTCCACTCGTCGTCCACTGGTCGGTTATATCATAAGCTGTACACGATGCTAACTCGATGGCTGCCATAGGTGTCTACAATGCCGCCGATCGGAAAAACGGAGCCGTAATCCATTCGGACGCTATTGCTCAAGCGATACCCTCCGCCGAGCGTCAGATTTGTGCCCCATGCGAGATTTTCCAACCGAAACCCGCCGCGCAGCAGTACCTTGCCATCATGAAATTGCTGTTCAATCCCAATCTTGACATCAGTCTGGTTGCCGTTGAAAACCAGATCCATTCCCCATGTAGACCGCTCCCCCAAAATGCCGATGCCGAGCGTCACCTGCAGCGGCAACTCCTCCGTTATCTTCGAGGATTTCGAAGCGATGTTGGGGGTATTGATGTTCTGGACCGACAGCGCTATCGGAATATTCGCAGACGGACGAAAGACCACGCCGGCGTCTAAGCTAAAACGACTGGAGCCTGGCAAATCCTCTACAATCCCACCGTCTGCCCCAATTGTGGGCGCTGTATCCCAATTCAACAGCTTGAACCCCGTTCCGAGTGACAAGCGGCGTTCCTCTTCTGTTCCAAATGCGAAACCTCTGCTAAACCCAACGACCAAGTAATTCTCCGAATACAGTTGGCTGACGTTCAACCGCTTCCAGAGCAACCCGAGCGAACTTCTGAGAGGTCCTGGATTCGTATAGCTAATCAGGTTCTGGGCGATTGAAGTCTCGTCCGTTAAGCCGAGGTGAAGTCTCGCCATTGTTACGGACAACTGCCGGGGCGTCGAAAGATTTGAGATTGACGCCGGATTAACGAGCAGACCGTCGGATTCATTCGCAATCGCTGCGAACGCGCCTCCCATCGCAAATGCTCGCGCCCCTACGAACTGATCGTCGAATGCCGCGTGTGTCCGAGGAGAAAGATTGACCGCCCCCGCGCCAAATAAGAAGAGTAGGAGTGTGAATCGGTGGACTGGCGCGCAGGAGTCAGTCTTCATTTTCCCACCACGATCACGCCGTTTCGGGTGTCAGTCTGGGCATCGGATTGCAGTTGAATCTGATAGATATACGGTCCAATATTTGCAATCTGCCCCGTTCCGTCCCGACCGTCCCATTCAACGCTCATGGCGTTGGAATTCATTACGGTCCGATTCATCAACGTTCTCACCAGTCTGTTGTTGAGATCAAAGATTTCAACGATGAGTTCGGTTTGTCCGAGCCGTGAAGTGTCGGGGTTAATGATTGTGAGTCGTGTTACGTCTGCGATTCCGTTTCCGTCGGGCGAAAAAGGGTTAAAACTCCACGTCGTCTGGATTTTCGAAGTAACAGCTTGGAACAACGCAAATTGGGAAAAATAGTTGAGTTCTAAACGGACGGTCTGACGATCCAGGTCAATTTCTCCACCTGCCAGTTGCCACTCCCGGGCGAGTTCGTCCCATGCGAAAATCTTCAGGTCCACTTCTCTGCCGATATTCGCGGCGAGCAGATCGGACGCGGTGTAGCTCAATTCCAGAAGTGCCGGACGCTGAAGCAGGGTTCGATCCGCTGCGACAAGCGGTACAATCTTTGAGTCGGAAGCGTCAAAAAATTCGACCTCGTTGAGTTGGATGTTATTTGCCTGTTTGCTCTCCGTAATTTCGAGTCGGACATACCGAGCCGACAGTTGAGAAGGCAACTCAATCACCGTCATTCGATCATCAAACGGTGAAAATTCAAAGATCTCTGTGAAGTTCGCATTTTCATTGGAGGCGTGTATTTTCGCGCTTTGCGGTCCAAAAGAACCGTTTTCGGTGACATTCGAGTGGACGATAATACGGCTCAGCGTGTAAACGTCGCCCAGATCGACCGTAAGCGCGATAGGTAACGGCACTAACCCTGCGACCCATGTCGAAGGGAAATCTAAGATGCCGTCAACCGAGAGCGTCGGAGGCTGATCGCGTAGGAAGCTCGTCGCCTCCGCCGCGAATACGCCCTGCCTCAACGCTTCAAATCGGTACGCGACAACGGGAGCGGTACCTTCAACAATCTGCGCGTTCCCCGAATAGGACAAAGAATCCAACTGCGTCCGTGGAATTGAAAAGAATTGTAGTTTTTTGATTTTCTGATCGAAGGCATCAACCGGAATCACAACCTTCGCTTGGTCGCCATCGCTCAAGGTGAAATATCCTGCATCGGCTGCATCCCGTCGCAATTCTGAAAGATAAAACAGGGTAATTGACGCCCGATCCGCGGTTTCAAACGAATCGCCGTCTGGGGGCGAAAGCGCGCTGGCGAACAGCGAGAGTCGGTTCTTTCCCGCCTTGAGCAGAACCTGAATGGAAAACGGCGCCCGATTCTGCTCCGTGAGATCGAGCAAGATTGAAATGGATTGGATACGGGCTTGTACAATCCGATCGTTCGTATCTAGGAATTCAACGGAGTCGATGGCGATTCTCTGCCGCTGCCAGCCATCAAGCATCACGATCTGGACGAACCGCGCAGAAACGATAACTGGAAAATCAACCATAGTCTGATTGAAGATTTTATCTATGCTGGAGGGTACGTTCAGGCGTTGCCCTACGGAGAAATCTGCGCCATCCTGCGAAAAAGCCATTCGTACCGTTCTCGGTCCCAACGGGAACTCAAGGTCAGCGACGGGACGAATTAGACCCGCCTTTATTTGATGTGAACTGCCAAGGTCAAGAACGATTGCGTGGAGGGAATGTGCCAACTGTCCCAAATCGGGAACACCGGCGGGCGTGTTGGTCGAGACAACAACTTTTGTTGGAAACGAGGATTCAACAATTCCCTCAATCGGTAACACCTGATTGTTTGTGGTAAAATCTGTCTTTGGACGTACAATCGACAGGTCAATTAAGGCAAACAATCCCCTGGGGCAAATAACGAAAAACGTGATGGCGAGCGATATTGCGATACGGAATAGCATGGATCACCACGGGCCTATTTCGGCAAAGCGGAGCGTCGTTCCGAGATGGGAAAGTTTAGCACATGCGTGGATGAGTCTGCAAACGATATGACCGCTTTTTTTCCTGATATTGACAGATGTGATGCACGCTGTACCGAGATGCAATCCGTGAGTTGTAGGCTGGGAAACACATTCAAACCGATTGGTCGTAACTCGTGCGAACGACCGTCTTCAGCCCGCCGCGAATGTTAAAATCCCCCTCAACTTCAACACGGCGGGGATTGCATGCAGCCACAAAATCCTCCATGACCTTGTTGACGAGATGCTCGTGAAAGATTCCCACGTCGCGAAAAGAAAGAAAATACTCCTTTAAAGACTTGAGCTCAACGCAGAATTCGTCCGGAACATAGGTAATTCGGATGGACGCGAAATCGGGGTGCCCGGTCTTGGGGCAGATTGTTGTAAATTCTAGGTTTGTAATTTCAATGGTGTAGTCTCTGTCGTCGTATTCGTTCTTCCAAGTTTCGACTTCCGGCGTTTCCATGTGCCGGATATGGCGTTGTAATCCATCGTAGGTGGATCGATTGCCCATTTAGAAATCCTTCTGAGCGGTTAACAATCGGTTCCAATTCGGTGTCAAATTGGGCGTGTGCCTGCCCATATTTGTGTTGTACGGTGTTCGGAGCATGAGAAGTGCCGAATCCCACATCGAATTTTTGTGGACGCCGCGTTAATTAAAGCAGTTCTTCGAGGGATTTTGAATGAATTGGATGTCGGAATTTGTGAAGGACTTCCTCTTGAATCTGGCGGACACGCTCACGGCTAATTCCCAGTTGTTGTCCAATCTCAGCAAGAGTATACTCTGTGCCATCTGTCAAGCCGAAACGGAGCTGAATCACAATTTTTTCACGCCAAGTTAATGTGTTGAGCGCCTTATCTAGCGACTCTCTCGCTGAACGATTAAGCACCTCCTTATCAGGGGCAACGCTTGATTCGTCAGCTAACGTGTCAGAAACGGTCGTGTCGTTTGAATCGAACAGCGGCGAATCGAGTGAAATTGTCCCTTTTCCACTTTGAAGAATTTCGACGACACGACTTTCCGCCATACCCATCGCCAGCGCAATCTCGCTGATAGCCGGTTCGCGGTTGAGCTCTTTGGATAGTCGGGTCTGGGTCTCGGCGATCGATTGTCGTACCGTTCCAATATAGCAGGGCAGCCGAATGGTACGGCTTTGTTGAGCTAACGCGCGCTGAACGGCTTGCATAATCCACCAGTAGGCGTAAGTGCTAAACTTGCACTTTTTTTGAAGATCAAACTTTTCGACGGCTTTCATCAAACCGATATTACCCTCCTGCATCAAATCCAGGAGGGTCATCGATGCGGTGTAAGCGCGATACTGCATCACAACGCTGGCAACGAGTAGCAGGTTTGCGCGTATTATCTTCTCTCGAACGGTCGTCATCTCTTCAACCGCGGTGGTCAACTGGCTCCAGAGCGTTTCTATAGCGTCTCGCTGATCGGGTTTTTCTTCGGTTTGCCCGTTCTGACACACCCTAATCTCGGTCGAGATTAGCTCCAAGATACCGCCAATTTCCATCGGCGTCCACCACCGGTGCACGGATTTCGGTTTTGCCTTCCGTCTGCGGTTCGATTGAGATTTGACGTGATCCAGAATCGAAGGTGGAAGTGTGTTCAACAGTTCATCAATCCGCTGTGTCTTGGCTGAAAACTGTTCAAAGAGTTGGGTTTCTTCGACGCGTGTGAGCAGGGGGGTTTTCGAAATTTGCCGAAGATAAGGAACCATACCATCCTCGACACTGAAATCTGTATCGGCACTGGAGCTAGCGGCGGGGATGAGTTCATCAACGTCGGAAACCGGCATTTGCTCTCCTTTGTCTTCGCTAAATTCCCTAGTGGATTCCACTTGCAATCCTGCTTCGTCCGGAACTTCAAATTCACCTGTGAACTCGGCATGAACCAGGTGATTTAGAAATTGATATCCATCGCTCACGGTTTTTTACCTCATTGTTAACGATGAAGTACAATGAATTGGCGTCATTGCGCCAGCTACTGCTCCGCTTCTAATACCAACGGGTGATGTCGCCCGTTGACGGGCGAAGCGCTCCGCATCATAAAAGAGCGCCGATTCATCGCGCGGAATCGGCGCTTGACAAGTTAATTGATGGTCAAACCGTACGCGCTACCATCTGTCAAATCCACCCCTTTGACGTTCTCTCGATTGATTTCGTTTCGGTTTTTGACGCGCCTCGTTCACTTTCAAAGTACGTCCCATGAACTCGCTACCATCCAGTTCTTGTATGGCTTTTTGCCCTTCGTCGTCCTTTGGCATTTCGACGAATCCGAACCCTTTGGATCGCCCGTCGTACGAGTCTCGAATCACATTCACCGATTCTACAGTCCCGGATTTTTCAAAAACTTTAAGCACATCGTCATCGGTGGCATTATACGACAAATTACCGACGTAAATATTCATTAAAATCTCCTTCAATAACTAAAACGTTTCGCACATCGCGGCATAAGTTGTGTCGGCAAACGACAGTCGCGCCATTCAATCGGCTGCGATGTATCGTACGGTTGTTACCCGCCCCTCCGCCGCGAAAGCATCGGAAAGACGGGTCAATATAATACCATAAAACAGCAGATTATGCCACTGTGGGCGGTAAAAACTTTAGACGCGCGCGGATTCTCTGAGAGAAAAAAGAGAAACCGCTATGCCCTATTTTGCAAGAGGGAACCGTCGCGGACTTACCCCTGAACATCGGGCGCTATTCGTTCCCGTGAGTCGGATCTAATTTTACCCATCGCCTCGTGGATATGGTATAATTAGTGCTCACGATCAGCGATATTATTGAGGTTGTCTTATGCAGAGCATAACGGGGGCGACGGGCAAAGCACCTCATGTCCGTGCTAACAGATTCCGGCATCGCCATGGGGTCATCCGCTTCCTTATAATTTGGCTGCTTCTGTGGTTGAGCTACTGTTTCCGGCACGTTCTGTTCGATGTGACACCGCCTTCGCTTAATCTGACCGGGGTTGAACCCGGCAAAACCTATCGTGGGAGGATACCTCTTAATATCTCTGCGTGCGACGAACGTTCGGGGATCGGCACACTCACGGTACAAATCAATGATGACATCCCCGAACACCTTAGTCTTGATAAGGATGGTGCGAATCGTACCATCTGGACACTGGATACAACAGCCCTACCTGAGCGCGAATACACGGTTACGGTTGCCGCGACGGATCGGTCGTTATGGAAACATACAGTGCGTCATGAGTTGGTGTTCTCCGTCGATAATACCCCGCCTCAGTTTCAGCTCTCTCCGGAATCTCTCCATGTTCGACAAGGCAAAACGTTGGGGATTTTTGTCCAGTCCAATGGCCCCCTCGCTGAATTAGAGGGCAAGATTTTCGATCGGATCGTTCGGTTCTACCCGTTTAGATCGAAAAACGTGTACCGAGGTTTAGTTGGCGTGAGTGTAACGCAACCAGCAAAACGCTATCCGCTGGCGTTAGAGGCTAAGGATTCGGTTGGGCAGAAGATGAACCGGACCTTTCGTGTCACGGTGGGCACGACGAAATTTGCGCGGGGAGGGTACATCGTGCTTTCTCCGAACAAACAGAAGGTTATGGGGGATAAATCTAAATCGCGAGAAGATAATGCGAAGCGCGCAAAAGCCTATCGTAAGAGCGCATCGACTCAGTTATGGGAGGGGACGTTCGCCCAGCCGGCGGAGGGGCTGCTCACCTCACCGTTCGGCAAATACCGAGAATATAACACCGGGGTTCGGCGGCACCACCTCGGAACGGATATCGCGAATGACGTGGGCACACCCATCTACGCGGGGAATGATGGCGTTGTGACACTTGCTGAAAGGCTTCATCTGTACGGAAATGCCATCATCATCGATCATGGACAAGGTGTCTCGACAAGCTATAATCATCTCAGCGAAATCGGCGTAAACGTGGGCGACACGCTCAAAAAAGGGCAACGCATCGGGCTAATGGGTGCAACCGGTCAGGTCACGGGATCGCATCTTCACTGGGGTATGGTCGTCAACGGGGTTGCAGTCGATCCAGAGGAATGGACAGAATCGGATTTCTTCCGCGAGGTTGTGGATGATATTCCAAAGAAAACCAACGTGAGATGAGCCATGAATCAGACAAGCCCGATCCAATACTCGAAGCGAGGCGGTGTTCGCTTTAGAGTTGTCGTCATCGGTCTCATAATGATGGCGCTCAACGCATATTGGGTTGCAATCAATGACATTATCGTGGGACCGTTGCACAACTATATGTCGCTGTTCAGCAATGCGGTCTTTACGCTGTTTGCCCTGATTCTGCTGAACCTGATTGTCAAGAGACTGCTGCCGGGCGCATCGCTCAACAGATCCGACCTGTTCGTCATCTACGTCATGGTCGTCACGGTGACAACCGTGTCGGGACATCCGAGCATGAGCCATGTGGTCGGAATTCTCGCGCACCCGTACTGGTTCGCCACGCCGGAGAATGACTGGCGGAATCTGTTTTGGGGGTATATCCCCGACTGGTTTACCACCCGGGACACAAACGCGCTCAGCGGTTTTTTCCTCGGCGAGACCTCCTTCTTTAACCCGCAGTACGTCAAGCCTTGGCTGGCGCCGATGCTCTATTGGTCCGCATTCATGTTCGTGCTCTACTTCGTTCTCATCTGTATCAACGTCATTTTGAGAAAGCAGTTCACCGAACACGAACGGCTCACCTATCCGATTACTTGGATGCCCCTGGAGATGGGGCGAGACATCTCCGGCTTCCTGAGGAACAAGTTAATGTGGGCGGGTTTTGGGATTGCGGCGGGCATCAGTCTGCTGAACGGCTTGCATACCTTATACCCTTTCGTTCCCGCTGTGCCCGTGTGGTGGCAACGGGTCAGTTTCGTGGAAAAGCCGTGGAGCTACGCGGGCGGCGTGCTGGTCTCCTTCCAGCCATTCGTGATTGGGCTATCGTATTTCATGCCGTTGGATCTCGCGTTTTCCGCTTGGTTCTTCTTCATCCTACAACTCCTGATACGGGTGCTGCTCGGCGCGGCGATGGGTATACGCAACCCTTACTTTGATGAACAGGCGCAAGGCGGTTGGATTGGGTTGGGGATTCTGGCGCTCTGGGTTGGGCGCCGGCACCTCAAGCGCGTCTTCGTCCACACGTTCAGCGGCAAGGGCGGAATTGACGACACGAGTGAACCGATGCGGTATCGGACCGCAATCTTGGGAATTGTCGCAGGGGTGCTGTTCTTGCTTGGGTTCGCGTATAAAGCCGGGCTTGCTGCATGGGTGCTGCTCATGTTCTTGGCGTTATACTGTTCCATCGCCATCGGGGTGGCAAAGCTCAGGGCGAGCTTGGGGGTGTCAATCCATCACATCATCTGGGTAGACCCGCAACGCACGATGGTGACTGCCTTCGGAACACGCGCCTTCGGGGCGCGGAACCTGACGGTGCTGACCTTCCTTTTTTGGCTGAATCGAGAGTTGGTCGCGCATCCGATGCCGAACCAGCTCGAAGCCTTCCGAATCGCCGAACAGACGGGTACGAATTATCGAACGGTATTGTGGGCGATGCTGATTACCCTAATCATCGGGATACCGGTGACTTTTGTGATATACCTCAGCCTTACGTATCACCACGGGGCGGGTAATTCCGCATCACACATTGTGGGGATGGGTACGGACTACTTTACGCGGCGGCTCCAACCGTGGTTGAGCCATCCGCTCGAACCGGATTACCTGACGATGAGCATGATCGGTCTCGGGTTTGGGATAACGACCGTTCTGCTAGTCATGAAGATGCGGTTTTTGTGGTGGCAATTCCATCCGGTGGGGTACGTCATGGGAGTGAGCCCGTCGGAGATGAGTTATATCTGGTGCCCGATGCTTGTCAGTTGGTTTCTCAAGTTCACCATCCTACGGTATGGCGGCTTGAAGGGGTATCGACGCGCCATCCCATTTTTTGCGGGCTTGGTGCTCGGAGATTACACGATGGGCTGCATTTGGAGCATCATTAGTGCGACCTTCAACGTCGTCACGTATAACATGGCGTGGCACGGGCGTCCTAGCATGATTCCCTGAACCCCTCGCGCCTAGACCCAAGTCGCCGCACGACATACGAGAGGCGAGGCGCGAATGCGCTTGATTCGACGGGGCAGATGTGTTATGCTGTCTTCTTCTCTTTTATGGTGGAAATTGTAGGTTGGGTTGAGCGGTGTTGATGAAACCTATGAAGTATGACACATGTGTTTCGGGAGTTGATTGAGCGCGAGATTTGTCATATGTTGCGAAACCTAACGCTTTTTAATCGTTACGTTAGGTTGTGGAATTGGGTTTCGGTAGGTGGTTCAGCCCGCCGCAAAGAGATTTGGGTTTGGTTTGTTGAGTATCACCGCTGGCTCAATCCAACCTACGGATTGTTAGGCGTTGATGTAGTCAATTTCAAGGTAAAAATTGCGTTCGTCCAATGGGTGGTTTGGCATGGGGCATAAGCTCTCGATTGTGATTCCCGTTTATAATGAGGTCGGCACGCTGGAAGAGATTCTCAGGCAGGTCCAAGCAGCAGAGATTGGGATTGAAAAAGAGATTGTCCTGGTGGACGATCACTCGACCGACGGCGTGCGTGAACTTCTCCAGCGGATTGAAGCGTCTGGCGACCCATCCATCCGTGTCTTCTACCACGATGTGAATCGCGGCAAAGGGGCAGCGCTGCGAACCGGGTTTCAGTATGTGGACGGCGATATGACCCTCGTTCAGGATGCTGATCTGGAGTATAATCCGCAAGATTATCCCAAATTGATTCAGCCGATCTTGGATGGCACGGCGGACGCGGTCTACGGCTCGCGCTTCAAAACGGGACGGCGGCATGCGCTGCTGTCGAGTTACGCCGCCAATAGGTTTCTGACCTCTTTCTCCAATCTGGTCACCGGGTTGAACCTGACGGATATGGAGACCTGTTATAAGGTGATAAAAACCTCGATTTTGCGGGAGATTCCGCTACAGTCAGATCGATTTGGATTCGAGCCGGAGATAACCGCGAAGCTCGCCAAGCGGAAGTGCCGAATCTGCGAGGTTCCGATAACCTATCACGGACGCGACTATCACGAGGGCAAGAAAGTGAGTTGGAAGGATGGGGTTGCGGCGATGTACCATATTATCCGTTTTCGATTCATGCACTGATGCAACGCCGAACATCGGCGCGATTCGGACGGATGGGGTTGCCCTGACCGTTATCCGATGGAAGTGCGCTAACAACGTCATATGAAGAATCTACAGAATATCCTTGAAAATATCGATCAGCTCATTGACGCGCCGCCTTCTCCGGTGTCGTCCGCAACATCCTCGCCGCCTGCGGACGAGTCGGACGAGTTGCCCGCTGCGCTTGAACGCTATTTCGGACTTTCGACGTTCCGATCAGGGCAGCGTGAGATTGTGGAGGCAATCCTGAACGGCGGCAATACGCTCGCGGCGTTTCCGACCGGTTATGGCAAATCGCTCTGTTATCAGTTGCCGGCGCTCATGCAGCCCGGCGTCGCGATCATCGTTTCGCCGTTAATTTCCTTGATGAAGGATCAGGTAGATGCGTTGCGTGAGCGCGGTATCCATTCGGTCGGACTAATCAACAGCAGCCTGAGTATGGAGGAGTATCAGGCGGAGTTGGACCGCTTGAAGCGCGGCGAGATTAAGTTGCTTTATGCCGCCCCGGAGCGGTTTCGGAGTCGTCGGTTCTTGGCGCGGCTGGATTCGTTCCCAATCTCGCTGTTTGTCATTGATGAGGCACACTGCATTTCGCAGTGGGGTCACGATTTCCGACCGGCGTATCTGGCGCTGCGCGACGCCATCCGGGTGGTGCACCCCCGTTCAATCGCGCTATTCACAGCGACCGCAACCCCAGATGTGCGTGCGGACATCTTGCGCGAGTTGGAGGTCGATCGGTGCGAAGTATTTGTGCGGAGCATTGAGCGCCCCAATCTGAAATTCAGCGTCTGTGCGGTTTCCAGTGAGTCCGAGAAGTATTCGCTGCTGGACGACTGTTTGAGACGACTCGAAGGCAAAGGGATTATCTATGCGGGACGCCGACGCGACACGGAGGAGATTGCGGAGTATCTGAGATCGCATGGGCGGCGGGTCGACTATTACCATGCCGGACGCGACGCGACGGATCGCAAACGGGTGCAGGACGGGTTCTTCGACGACGGAACTGACGGGATAGACATCATCGTGGCGACCAACGCCTTTGGCATGGGGATTGACAAGGCAAACACCCGATACATCATCCATTGGGCGATGACCGGGACACTAGAGGAATATTATCAGGAAGCCGGGCGCGCCGGGCGGGATGGTGAGGTTTCCCACTGTGTGCTGTTTTACTGCCCCCACGACCGGCGGTTGCGCGAGTGGTTTATCAAGGAAGATGCGCCGAACAAGCGAAATCTGCTTAAACTCCTCAAGTTGATTGAAACCGTTCCCGCGTTAGGCAGTTTCCGCATGATTCCCGCAGAAGAGCTGGAGTGGTTAAGTAGTTTTAGTGCGGGCAAAATCAGGGTCGGCATCAGCCACTTGCAGAAGCTCGGGTTTCTGCGAAGATTGTACGACATACCCTCAAACCTGTCGATTCGAACGCGGTTCGTCCCTGATTACGGGCTGGAGAGCGGCGACCAACGTGCACTGCTGGCTCAACTTCGGACGCGATCCGAATTGAACACCTTGGAGTTCTGCCGGGACTTGGACTTCCGTCCGGACGATTTGATGGAGCAATTGATTGATTTGCAGAGCGATGGGTATTTGTGGTATTGGGGGGCGGAGGATTCGATGCTCATTGAGCTGCTACGCGATAGCAACTTCTTTGCTTCAATTTCGGAGGATCAGATGGGCTTTGAGGATTACGTTCGGAGCAGGCGTCGTCAGCTTGATCAGATGGTCTTTTACGCCCTCGCGGACAATTGTCGCGGGCGAGCCATGCGAATATATTTCGGTGAGGCAGTTGCTGATGACTACCGGTGTGGAAATTGTGATCTATGTAATCCCGCTTGCCGGGTAGTGGATGGGTGAAAAGAGCGACCCCCTCTCGCTTGCGACGTTCACGGACACCGCGTCGCTTGCCACGTAACATCTCTTCTTCGTGACGGAGTTGCTGTTTCTGAAGACGACATGACTGACTTCCAGTTTCAGCACCATGCTTTGGCTGCTTCAACGATTGGATTTCCTTTTCGGAAGCGGCAACAAATTGAGTCATCGCTTGTACATAATCCAAATCCGGATTCGCGAAAACCGCACCGGGATACCCCGATTCAGTAGCGTCTATTTTCGGTGGGTCGATGACTAATTTGCCAGAAGACCCACTGACGGCGGGAAGCTTGACTGAGGCTTGATGGATGCCAGGCACAAAACATAAATCGACGTTGATTGTCTGACCGGGTGCCCCAGCGGTTCGACTGACCGCTACAGGTCTCCCTTTTTTACCGGTGGTTGTTCAGTCGTCCAGAGACCGGAATCTTTGAGGATTCGCTTGACAGTATTCGAACTGATTAAAGCCACCCAATTGTTCGCTTTAGCCATCTAGTCGGCGATACGTCGTTTCCCCCATTTTGGGTTTCGACGTCGAAGTTCAATGACCTTGACTTTGAGGGCTTCAGCTATCCGCCGAGGATTGTTGGGCGCATGGCTATCAAATTTATCTAGCGCGGGGGTATCCCCCTTTCTCAAAGCGGGGTTTCCAGCGATAGAATGAGCCTCCGCTTACTCGTGATTCTTGCAAGGCGTCTTGGAGATTGCCGGTTTCTTCACATATTTCAAAAAGCCGCTGGCGTTGGGATGGAGTCGTTCGTGGATAGTAAATTCGTCTAATGTTATATTTCTCAAAAATTTCAAGAATGTGTCGGCAGAAATCCTCCGTCTCACAGTCACTTTTAGATTTTGAAACTTCGTACAAACGAATAAACATCTTCTTCTCCGTTTCCGTCTGCTTGTAATTTTTCTTGCGGAAATTGTGCGTTGCGCAAAGGGTTTGACCGTTCGCAATTGTTGCTTTGCCGCCTAAATCTTTCGGTTTGATATGGTCTGCCTGAATTTCGACGCCATCGCGTTGCCCCTTCCCACACATCACACAACGGTAGCCGTCTCGCTTAAATATCTGCTCTTTTTGAGCAGGTGTGAAATCTTCTAGTTCAGGGTTTGTAACGAGATTCGGATCGTATTTGTAAAGACCTTTCCCGAGTTTTACCAGTTTCCCTTCTTGAGCCAACTTGCGGATAGCTCTGTCGGAATCTCTAAAGGTTTTGCCCATTCTCTTCGGGTACTCACTCGTTAGCCAGTCAACGACTTCGGGATGCTCAATGGGGCGATTCGGATGCATCATAATAGTATTCCATTACCAACCCTGTTTGGGTGATTCTCTTCGTCATTCGGATTCCCTCAACGTTGCAAATAAACTTCGACTATCCATAATTCGATTTCGAGCTAATTCGCAATAGCCGCTGTCAATTTCATCGCCAACACCGATTCGTCGGTTATTGTGCGCCTCTACTAAGGTCGTTCCGCTTTTTCATTCTTCTGGCTAAATTCGGATTTTCGAGATTCTCAATTTCGATATCACAAAATATCACATTATGTGACATTGTGTGTGATATTTTGTGATATGAGATTCGGCGTCCTTCGATAGCTGCCTAAGCCCAGTCGTCACGTGGGTTTGGAGGATTTGTCGGAGCTGATGGGTTCTCAGTTAGACACTATGCAATATCACACTATATCACAAATTTTGATTGTTATGTGAGCCGATATTTGATGCACTTGAGTATTGCTCAATGCCTGTGATAATGGGGGTTTGAAGGGTTTTTGAAGTTTCGGATTTCCAGTTGGATGTCACAATGTTTTTGATTTTTTTCTTAATTTCAGATTTTCTCCGTGTGTTGCTGTGTCAATTTTCGTTAGTGCGAAGATATTCGCGCCCTTCCTCTGAGATTTCCCAAATCCCCCGTGGAGAGTCGTCCTTCATCAACTCCTTATTGACTAACTCCCGCCGCATGTCATGGGCTCGGTTTTCCCAATAGAACTGACCATCCGATCGGCGTGATTTATCTATCGACCTAAGTTCATTGTTCATGAGTTGAAAGACCTGTGTGAGTACATCGCTGGTTGCTGCTGTCCCACCAAGGATTTCCAGGGCTTTGAGGATAGGTAAGCAATACCGCTGCCGAGGTAGCGGGGTATCAACTCTTTGGGGTTGGAAAGCTTCTTCTGCTTCTGTTCTTGCTTGTCCTTGCTCGACATGTGATTTTGTAAGATATTTTTGGAAATCGAATATTGCTTCATGACGGGCTTCAAGATCGATGGAACAGAAAATTCTGTCTTGCCACGGAACATTGACTCTGCCGGGCAATGATGTCTTATCGGGGAGATAGAAATCCCATATTTTGCCGTTGGTGATGACGGCAATACCCACACCTGCCATGAAAGCATAGAGGCATATCTGTTCTTGATGCCTTTCGATATTTTCACCCCAACGCTTACACTCAATAACTACAAAAATGTTATCGCCTCGTTGTAATGCGTAGTCAACTTTTCCGTTACCAACCAATTTTTCCGGAAAAACCTCTAAAGTGTACAAATTACTATCTTGCCAATCTAAGGCTCGGAGGATGGGTAGGACTATATACTGTTTGGTCGCTGCCTCGTCAAACTGGTACGTTTCTATGGTATTTTTGCAGTCCAGGATGTTTGAGATAGTTTGCTGCAGCATGCATTTCCTCGCAATTGCTCGCATAGCTTAAGGAGCTTCGAGATACATCTATACCACATCCATCGTCGTATCAGCGTTTCCAATCTATGTGATTATTGACTTTGTATTCCTCAAAAACTTCAAGAATGTGTCGGCAGAAATCATCCGTCTCACGGTCACTTTCAGATTTTGAAAGTTCGTACAACCGAATAAACATCTTCTTCCCTGTTTCCGTCTGTTTGAGGTTCTTTTTGCGGAAATTGTGCGTTGCGCAAAGGGTTTGACCGTTGTCGATTGTTGCTTTGCCGCCTAAGTCCTTCGGTTTGATATGGTCTGCCTGAACTTCGACACCATCGCGTTGCCCCTTCCCGCACATTACACAACGGTAGTCGTCTCGCTTGAAAATCTGTTCCCTTTGGGCGGGTGTGAAATCTTCTAATTCAGGATTTGTAATGAGATTCGGATCGTATTTGTAAAGACCTTTCCTGAGTTTTACCAGTTTCCCTTCTTGAGCCAACTTGCGGATAGCCCGATCGGGATCTCTAAAGGTTTTGCCTGTTCTCTCTTGGTATTCTCTGGTAAGCCAGTCAACGACTTCGGGATGCTTGATGGCACGATTCGGGTGCATCGTAAAGTATTCCATTACCAACTCTGTCTGAGTGATTTTCTTGGTCATTCTGATTCTCTCAACGTTGCAAACAAAGTCCGACCATCCATAATCCGCTTCTGAGCCAATTCGCAATAGCCCGTGTCAATTTCAACGCCAACGCCGATTCGGCTGTTATTATGTGCCTCCACTAAGGTCGTACCACTTCCCAAAAAGGGATCGAATACAACGTCCCCGACGTAGCTGAATAACTTGATGCAGCGATAGGGCAACTCACGCGGAAAGGGAGCGGGGTGCCCTACCCTTTTTTTACTCTCACCGTTAAAAGTCCATACCCCATTTGTCCATGCTATAAACTCATCCCGTGATACATCTGACTCTTTACTGCCAAGCTGCTTCTTCCAAGAATCCTTATACAAAATGACAATTAACTCAACAGGGGCAATGACAAAGGGGGCAGACGCGGACATCCATGAGCCCCACGCCGTTCGACGAGAGATATTTCCTTCATTCCAGACAATTGTGGCGTGGTAGTTCCAACCCACCTCCTGTGCAATTGTGGTGAGATCAGCGCCAACGCTACGATGACCACCCTTGTTTTTATCGAGTGGAATGTTCAGTAGTAGGCGAGCGTGCGGTTTGCTCCATTTGTAGCAATTCCCTATCCACTGCCTACTAAAATCGAGGTAATCTTCATAACTTATCGTGTCATCATTGGAGTCGTAATTGATACCGACATTGTACGGCGGTGATGTAACGATTAGGTCGATAAATTCTCCTGTAAACAGATTGGGTTTACAAGTGTCGCCATTGATAATATACACACCTACTTCCTTGAAGAAAGGATTGACTTTGAAGTGTGCGTATCTATCCAATTCTGGACTTTGCATATCAGCCTACCTCACAATCTGGTTGCAGATTAAAGGATTTCGCGGATTGTTTCATCACGGACATATTAAATCAAATCTACCCCGGTTGTCAATGATTTCTTCCGGTACGGTTGGCAGTTATCAATTCGCCGGTCTGGCTAGCCAAATCCAGATGAACCGTTGGATTTGGCTAGCCGACAGAACAACCTACCAAGCAGACACTCCGACTACGGCGTAACCGTTACGGGAATCAAGAGCGCCGCCGTGAAATCGGGATGATCGCCGTGCAAGAGGTGAAGTTTGAGTTCCGTTTGACCGGCTTTAAGTCCCTTCACCTCAAAGGTGAATTTCTCGGCAAGCTCATCGTCGTGTTCCTCGCCTTCCTCGTCGTGCGCTTCATCGTGTTCATCTCCCTCACCTTCGTAGAGGTGTACTTCGATGATTGATGAATCAAATCCGCTGAGCGCTAAGGCAAACACATCTTCCTCACCATGTTCGTCATGGTCGTGATCGTCTTCCTCCTCCGGAGATTCAGGGAAAAATTCATCGCTATTGTGGTCAAGGAACGCGGTGAAAACATCAAGTTCGTCTCCGACTTTGAGCGTGATACTGCCCTCATCCATCCCCTGAAATTGGCGGTAAATCTCGTTCCCGTCAACCTTGAGGATAAAACCGTCAGCATCGGCATGAAATGGTTCGTCGTCATGGTCACCGTCAACAATGGGATTGTCATCTTCGCCGCAAGCAACGAATAGTGCAACAGATACGAGTAGCAACAGTGTGAACCTAAAAGCATGCGTAAACATAATTTCCTCCAAATATAGATAGATTGATTCTCACAGCATTACGACCGATGAATCAGCGAAATATAGGCAAAGTACCGCCGCAATTGGATACAGTCAGCCGGGAAAGGACAGAAACTGATTGGATAAAAAAGACAGAAGATATGGGTTAAACGAGTAGATTAAACGGAAATCGCTGGCGGGGCACGACTGTGGACGCTGCTGGCAAGGATTGTGGAGATGAAAGTAAAGTTGATGGCGCTGTGAGTTGAGATGCAGGCATCGAGATTGGTGGGGTCTACGGCATGGGGCTCAATACCGATGTGGTTGGCACTGAAAAAGCAGGCGGAACAGCGATCTGAACCGAAAACGTCGTGCTCATGTTCATGTGTAAGCGCAACAAGGCTTACCGTTATCAGATAACAAACGATCCCAATCAAAATCACCCAGCGGGTGGGATGGAAACGGATTCGAACGTTTTGCAAGACTCCTCACCTCTTTCAAACGTTGCGATATTCGGCAATTCAGGGTAGTATTTTAGCACAAGTTGATTCGCTTTGTCCAATTTTTTGGTTTCAAAACTGGCCGCAGCGGGTATCAATACCAAGCTCATCGCACGGTCGTTGAAGCACGTTGACAAAACGGGTTTTAAACGGTTATTCTAAGCCAAGTTGCCACCTAGAAAGGGAGCAGACACTGAGTTTTTTCGATGACAAGAAAGGACAGCAAAGCAAAATGTACAGATTCACCCATGTTTGATAATCGTTTGTATCCTGGTCACTACGAGTTTTTCAGTCTACGCAGAAAGCGAGGAAGGTGAAGCGTCAGCCGAAAAATGCTACATTCCCGGCTGGTTCCGAGTCGATACGGATAGTTTAGGCACGCATTTCTTGATCGGGGCGACCCACTGCGTCGGCAGTATTTCGCTTGAGTCGAATATTTACATTGACGATACCCTCGGCGAGTTTGACCTCGGTGTTTCCATACCCGCAGTTAAAGGCGACAGTTTTAGCCCCACGGTGCTGCCCATGCTCGGTCTTGGGTTTGATTATAAGGCGCCAGATGGCCCCTCCGCTATCTTCCCACACCTGTTTGTTTTTCTGCCCACAGGCAAGATTTTTTCAAATCGTGGACGATTGGGTCCCTCTATTCTGTGTTTGATGAGAAGAAGGACAACGAACTCTACACCCGAAACTATGTTACCTATTCCCTGAACAGGACCGTTGCGGTCGGTCCCCAAGTCGAAGCCGTGCTGGGTCTAGGCGATGAGGACAAACTTCTCAGCTTTATTCTCGGTGCGCGAATCAACATCGGCTACGGCGAAAATAACACGCTCGGCATACTTGTTGGGTATGATACTAAAAAAGCGGAAGAACAAACTAGGTTGACCGGAAGGTTGAGTTTTACCCGCAGATGGTAGTGTCTTGTAGTCCTCCAATAGTACGTTATGATATTCGACCCAGAAACGCGGGCGACGAGTTTCTCAAGTGTTGCCCTATCCCATCCGCCGCACTGTCAGTCAATGAGGTATTCGGTATTTCTGTCAGAGACTCTCCATATCCAGAATTTGTTTTTCTTGGATGCAGTATGTGCCACAGCCCATCAAGAAGCAAAGCGACGGTCTTTACCTTAGAGCTTAGGTAAAACTCTCAATTTCATATAATCAATCTTCAGTTTACAGCGCTGCTAGCTTTCTGTAGGGAGGAGGTGAGATTTTTGGCCCCATTCTGGGTAACTATAATTGCTTCACTATTGTCTGGGTTAATCGGAGTCATCGTATCATCATGCTTCTACCGAAAATATGAGAACCGCAAGCAAAAATTCGACACTTTTCGTAGACTTTTGGGCAACCGTTTTGCCATAGCAGAAGGACGGGAAAGTAATGCGGAGCGTTCCCGAGAAGAATTTTTTGCCGCATTGAACGAGGTATTCGTCGTATTTCACGATTCGGTCCCGGTCCGAAACGCTTTAAATAAGTACCACGAAAGCAAGAGTCAGGACGACCGTTTACGTTTATTCAAAGCTATATGCAAGAATTTAAAGGTCTCTTATAAATTCAATGACTCATTTTTTGAAAAGCCTTTTA
This sequence comes from Candidatus Poribacteria bacterium, assembly GCA_965198175.1. GTDB lineage: Bacteria > Poribacteria > WGA-4E > WGA-4E > PCPOR2b > JAPPKS01. The sequence goes on along the minus strand of OZ240245.1, from coordinate 1,382,122 downwards.
CTCCTGGTCGTTAGTTTCGTTCGAGATCTACGTCATTCAACTGTCTAGTTTTGGGGGGGAATTACACCGTCACAATAATACGCGGCGCAAGATGTGGCATAAGCGTGCCCCTCTGTTTGCCGATGGGAAGTGCTCTGCCCTGACAAATCGGTTTCATTTCGGCGGATAATTGCACTTGTGGACTAGCGTAAACGTTCTCCTACTGAAGCAGGCGAATAATTTCCTCTGGTCTTTCATAACGTTGTGCATAGTCGAATGGAGTGTCACCTTTGGCAGTCTTGATGGTTCTGTCAGCACCAGCATCGAGTAAAACTTTGATTGCTTCTTTATCGGCCGCTACAGCGGCAATGTGAAGCGGTGTCTCTCCCCAAACTTTACCGAAAAAATCCATCTCTGTACTACCGCCGACTTTGGTTTGTCGATTTACATCACCGCCGCGTTTAATCAGGAGTTTCATGGTTTCAGGTTGATTTCGGACAGCGGCTTTGTGCAATGCCGTTTCTCCACCGGCGGGAAGTTGCAAATTTACATCCGCGCCTACATCAATCAGAAAAGTCGCGAACTCCACATCTCCTCTGACAGTTGCACTCATTAGCAACGTCATTTCGCTGAATCTATCGTGATTGATGTTACCACCTTTACTGAGCAGCCACTTGCATAAATCGGTGTGACCCTTGAAATACGCCCAAAAAAATGGTGGAATGTCGCTGTGGTTCACGTCTGCCCCCTGTTCGACTAGTCGGCGGGCTTCATCAAAATTGCCGTTCTTTGCTGCATGGATCAGCGCTTCGTTGATGTCCACTTCCTGTTCCATGATTATTTCCTTTTAGTTTTGACCTAAGTGACATTATGAACCATTACGCTGGATTTCCCGTAGTTTGAGTTGTGGGCAATCACCTATCTGCAACAACCCATCCACCATCTATAAGCTCAATACTGGCACAACGAGGTCCACCTTCCTCATCTGTTCCCATATACCTCGCCATGAGCACCTTAATCGGATTCTGGGACACCTCTTTCACCATTTGCCAAGTCACTTCCTCCTGGACGTTAAATTTTGGATAGCCCGATGAAATCCAGATTTTTGCCCTTCTGCTCCATTTACAGTCCGCCTGACCTGCCATTTCCCCGATATTGATGTAGAAGAACGGTTTCGAGGGCGTTCCTCGTGCGAATGCCCCTGTAACGTCAGGAAGACCTGTGTTGCGACGCGCTTTCACAATCGCGTCAAAATCGAACGTGATATCACTCCCTGTAGATTGGGCAACCGAAACCAAATTTCCGTTGTTTTCCAGAGAGAAATTGACTCCGACTGGAGGATTCACAACAACGATACGCATTGGAATTTTGTATTCCATGACTTTATCCTCGCACATCTTTCTAAGTTTTCAACTTAGTTAGCGTCATATCAGCAAGACGTATTCTAACATAATTAGGAATGTAAGAACAACACGCTCGATTTACCTCTCGGTTTTATCGAAAGTTGCGCGTCACCGGTCCATTGGGCGTGTTCTATTTGACCATGAGCATACGGCGCGTTGCCTCGAACTCACCCGCCCGAAGACGGTAAAAGTAGACGCCGCTTGCCACCGCTTCTCCACTACTGTTTCTCCCATCCCAGTAAGCCGCGGTATCCCTTGAGAGATATGCACCCGCCGAATTTTGTCCTAGATCGAGTATGCGTACCAGATTGCCTTGCGCGTCGCAAATCTGGATTGCTACGGACGCATCCTCGGTGAGGTAGTAAGGCATCCACGTCTCAGGGTTAAACGGGTTCGGGAAGTTTTGCAGCAGCATGGTCCGCTTGAGGCCGCCAAGCAGAATCGCCCGTTTTCCTTCGGACTCGATTGCAATTGGAACCGGCAGATTCACCTTCCAGAGCAGAGTTGTAAGGTCGCTTCCGCTGGAAGCAAGCCATTTTCCATCACAACTGAAAGCAACGGAGCTCACTCCACCAGTATGGCCAAGCAGTTCAGCGACCAACTCCAGTGTTTCGACATCCCAAATCCGAACGGCTGAATCACGCGTAAATCCCAAGGCACCGTGGCCTGAGGCGAGGAACTTTCCATCGGGGCTGAAGGCAAGCACATTCGGATACACATTCGCTGATGAGCTCCGAATCTGCTTCTGCTCTCGTACGTCCCACAAGTGAACGTTTCGTTTGGCTGAAGCAAGGATGCGTCCATCGGGACTCAAGGCAGTTGCATTCAATGCCCCCTGTTTCAGCCGCCCAATGTCTTCCCTCGTTTCAATGTTCCACAACGATGTCGCCTTTCTACCAACGGAGATGAGCGTCTTTCCATCGGGTGTGAAACGGAGAGCTACCGTCGGCAGGATGATAGGTTTCAACTCATCTACCATCTTGCGTGTTTCGACCCTCCAGAGACGAATCGTCTTATTCCCCCCGCCTCCTGAAGCAAGCGTCTTTCCATCGGGACTAAAGGTGAGCATCGAAATCTCTCGTAGGTGACCGTCCCAACTGTCGATTCGTCTCTGATGCCGTATATCCCACAACTGAATTCGATTGTCTCCTTCCTCATGAACGACATAAGCGATGAGTTTTCCATCGGGACTGAGCACAATCGGGTCAGCAAAACCGACTTGGAGTGAACTGAACACCTCACGTCGTTCAATATCCCACAGACGAATCGAATCTCCGCTTGAAACAAGGTTTTTACTGTCCGCACTGAACATTTTGAATTCAATCAATTCCGCGTGTTCGTTGATTCCTGCGACATATTCCAGGGACGCAACATCCCAAACACCTATGCGCATTTCATCATAATCCCAACCCGAGATTGCCGCCAGCCGTTTGCCGTCGGGACTAAATACAAGCGAAGAAACACCTCCTTCCATCTCGCACGATATCACACCAATTACCTTCTGCTGAAACACGTCCCAGAGCATTATGTCATCAAAACTCAAAGCGAGGATTTTTCCGTCAGGGCTAAACCTACCATTAACAGCGGCTCGATTCAAAAGATTGATCTGTTTTCGATTGGCTACATCCCACAGCCGTACCGTCCAATCCACTCCGCCCGACACGAGCGTCCGCCCATCGGGGCTAAAATCGACAAACAAAACCCAATCTGTATGTCCCTCCAATATCCCTAGTTCACGTTGCTGCCCCGCATCCCACAAGCGAATGATACTACCGACATTTTCCGCAATAATCTCTCCCGTCGGGCTGAAGGCGAATGAGGATGAACCTTCCTCCGGTTTGAAAACAGTGATTGATTCTTTTTTCCTGATGTCCCACAGGTGAATACCCCTGTTTTCCTTTACCGCTAGTCGCCTCCCGTCGGGACTGAAGGCGACTGGCGAAGCACGCCCCCAAAAATCTGTCAATACCTCGATTTTTCGCCGGTCTTCGATATTCCACAGTTGCACCGCCTTGTAGGCACTGCCCGCTGCAAGCGTCTTTCCATCCGGGCTGAAGGCAAGCGAATAAAGGTGGTCGGGTGCGCTCTCTAACAACCCAACGTCAGTCATGGTTTCAGCGTCATACAGCCAGACACCGACGCTTCCCGCGGCTCCAAGTAGCTTCCCGTCGGGGGAGTAGGCAATACGGCTGATACGCCCCTTACCTAGGCGCATAGTCGGCTGTTCAGGAAATGGGTGTCCCTTCGCAATGTCTGTCCAAAAGTACAATGCGCTCAATATCAGAAATGCGAGTTTAAACAGATTTTTCTTCACGGTACCCTCCCTCAAAAAATTAAGTTGCACCGTTTGGTGCACTTTAGTGCACATTTTGGTGCAGCGGTATGAATCTCGGTTAGCGAATCGCTTCATCATGTATAATTTTCATTTGGCCGTCTCAATTATCGGTCCGAAACCTTGGACAACTGGTGTCGGCGGCATTCACTTAACCACTAATTACTTTGCTATAGTGTTACTCACCCTGCGCGGGTAGAAATAAGCTAGAACGCTTTACGAATCAACATACCGTCAAAATAGCAATTTTTATGCCATTTCTCTTTTTGAACACTTTTCTCCTTATCGTGCTTTTCGCTTGACAAAGATGACGGAATGTGATAAATTCAGTCTGTTATCTTCAGCGGACTAAGCGAATTTTTGTGACACCCCTATAATTCTATAGGTTACGGAGGGGGACATGGCAAAAGAAAAAGATCTAGATCAGAAAAGTGAATCCGTCATCTCGCGACGGGGTTTCCTGAAAGGTATGGGTACTGGCGCGGTTGCAGCGACGGTTGCACCGACTGCGTTCGTCAGTGTTGAAAGATCGGCGAACGCCCAAATGGGTGAAGCGATTACCCACGCCAAAATCAAGCTCCATATTAACAATGAAACGCATGAGGTTGAAGTTGAACCGCGTGCGACGCTGTTGAGTGTGCTTCGGGACGGAATCGACACCAGCGGCAAACGCATTGATTTGACTGGCGCAAAGCCCATCTGTGATCGCGGGGAGTGCGGCGGCTGTACAGTACAGGTGGACGGGAAACCGGTCTACTCCTGCATGATGCTTGCGATTGATTCCGCAGGGAAACACGTCACGACGGTCGAAGGGCTTGCGAACGGCGATCAGTTGCACCCTGTGCAGGAAGCGTTTATTCAACACGACGCCCTGATGTGCGGGTTCTGCACACCGGGCTTTGTTGTGGCGTCGAAGTCGTTGCTAGATGACAACCCGGCTCCAACCCTCGAAGAAATCAAGGGAGGGTTGTCCGGCAACATCTGTCGATGTGGCACCTATCCGTTTATCTTTGAGGCAGTGAAAACTGCTTCGCGTAAGATGGGAGGTTAGACGAATGGCATCGTGGGGAGAAGCACATGAAACACGCCTGATTGGAAAACGTATCCCTCGTTTGTCAGGCGCGGATAAAGTCACGGGGAAAGCAAAGTACACGTTCGACATCAATCGGCCGGGAATGCTTTACGGTCGAATTCTGCGGTCACCGGTTGCACATGCGACGATTACGGCTATCGATCTCAGCGAGGCGGAAGCGCTGCCTGGTGTCAAAGCTGCCATCCCGCTGATTGAACCCGGCAAACGCCTACGCTACGAAGGGCAGGAAATCGCCGCAGTTGCTGCAATCACAGACGACATTGCAAATGATGCGGCTCGGTTAATTCAGTACGACTTTGAGGACCTTCCCTTTGTCGTCGATGTTGAAGAGGCAATGGGTGAGGATGCACCACAAATTCGCGATGATTGGCTCCGGAATCAGAGTCAACCTAGCATTGAGGAACGCGGGGACGTCGAAGCCGGCTTTGCTGAGGCGGTCGTGGAAGTGGAGACGACTTATAGCGCACCCGTTCAAACCCATGTCTGTCTTGAAACCCATGGGCACGTTGCCGAATGGGACGGGGATAACCTGACCGTTTGGGCTTCGACACAGGCGGTGTTTGGGACACGCCGAGATTTTGCCCAACACTTTAAAATACCTGAAGACAAGGTCCGCATCATCACTGAGCACATGGGGGGCGGTTTCGGAAGTAAGTTTAGCCCCGGTGTCGAAGGACGTGCAGCGGCGGAACTTGCCCGAAAAGCCGGAGCGCCGGTGAAATTGATGCTAACGCGCAAAGATGAGCATCTTGTCGCAGGTAATCGCCCGTCAATGACACAGCGCGTCCGTGCGGGCGCGACGAAAGATGGTCGCCTAATCGCTTACGACCTGCGAGGCTATGGCACAGGCGGAATCAGCGGTGGCGCTGGTTTTACGGGTCCCTATGTCTACAGTGTTCCAAATGTTCGGTCTGAGAAGTTTGCTGTTGCAATTAACGCCGGGAATGAACGTGCAATGCGCGCGCCCGGACACCCTCAAGGCGCGTTTGGGATGGACTCGCTGATGGATGAACTCGCCGAAAAACTGGGAATAGATCCGTTAGAATTCCGCCGAATCAACGATTCTAGCGATGTGCGTCAAGCAGAATACACCCTCGGCGCGCAGGAAATCGGCTGGCACCGACGCAACAAAGTCCCCGGCGCTGGGAAAGGCGCCAAGAAGCGCGGCATAGGCATGGGAAGCGGACTCTGGGGCGGCGGCGGACACGCAGGAACGCAAGCGCGCGTGACAATCCACGCAGATGGCACGGTCGAAGCGGTCACGGGAACACAAGATCTCGGCACCGGTATCCGAACGGTAATTGCGATAATCGTTGCGGAGGAACTCGGTCTACAACCCCAAGATATCAGTGTGAAAATTGGTGACAGCGGACCAGGATTGCCCTCTGGAGGCAGCGGCGGAAGCACAACAACGCCCTCCGTTGCCCCGGTAGTCAAGACTGCGGCAACAGCAGCCAAGCAGAAACTATTTGAACGGATAGCGCCACTTTTGGAAACCCAACCGGAAGACTTGCGTGCCGTAGATGGTAAGATTTACGCCGCATCGGATCGAACGAAGAGCGTGTCGTGGAAAGGTGCATCGGGTCATCTCGGTATGGAGACAATCGCCGGGAACGGAGCCTGGCACGACAATCTCAGTGAGCCTGGAGCTGCCGGAACACAGTTTGCCGAAATCGAGGTGGACACGGAAACCGGCGAAGTGAAGGCCATCAGGATTGTGGCAGTTCAGGACTGCGGTCTGGTGATGAACCGCTTGACCTGCGAAAGCCAAATTAACGGCGGTGTTATCATGGGATTGGGCTACGCCCTGCTTGAGGACCGTATTATGGACCCACAGACAGGCTATATGATCAACCCGAACCTCGAAGATTACAAGGTTGTGGGAGCAATGGAGGTTCCTGAGATAAAGTCCATTGCTTTCGATACCGACCGGAAAGTGACAGGTGTCGGTGAACCTGCAACCATCCCGACAGCGGGTGCGATTGCAAACGCAATTTATAACGCAATTGGTGTCCGCATCCGAGACCTCCCAATCTCGCCCGAAAAGATACTCAACGCGCTGGCTGAGAAGGAACTAGAATCTGGATAAATCTATCCCCATACGTGAAACCTTCCAATTTTCACTTGGAAAGAAATGAGGAGATGGAAATATGGAAAAATTTGCTTACGTCAATGCAGCAAACGTCGAACAAGCCTCCTCCCTGTTGAGCGATGAATGGGGCGAAACGATGGTTATTGCAGGAGGAACGGATCTTCTCGGTGAGCTCAAGGAGTACATCGAAACTCCGGCGAAGGTGGTCAACCTCAAAACCATCCCCGGTCTGGACGAGATTAAAGCCGATGCGTCTGGATTGACAATTGGTGCATTGGCGACACTGGGAGAGATTGCTGCACACCCAACAATTCAGAAGCATTACATCGCCCTCGCTGAAGCCGCAGCCTCGGTCGCGTCGCCGCAGATTCGTAACGTTGGCACGCTCGGCGGCAACTTGTGCCAGCGTCCTCGTTGCTGGTATTATCGCAACCCAGAGGTCATCTGCTTGAAGAAAGGAGGCGACATGTGTTACGCGGTCGATGGGTTGAGCAAGTACCACGCAATCTTCGGTGGTGGACCCGTCTATATCGTCCATCCCTCTGATACCGCGCCGGCGTTAATCGCTCTCGGCGCCACCGTGAAGATTATTGGACCCGATGGGGAAAGGACAATGCCATTGGAGGAATTTTTCATCTTGCCAGATGTCAATCCCCAACGTGAAAACGTCCTTGAACCGAACGAGGTCGTAGCGGAAGTTCATGTCCCAAAACCGGGGACTAATGCGAAGAGTTTCTATCTCAAAGCCCGCGAAAGAGGGTCTTTCGACTTTGCGTTGGTGAGCGTCGCCGCTGCCTTCGATATGGACGGCACGACCTGCCACAGAGCAAGCATCGTGCTCGGTGGGGTTGCGCCAATTCCTTGGCGATCCAAGGAGGCTGAAGCTGCGCTCAACGGCAAGCGTATCACCGAAGCCCTTGCAAAGCGAGCGGGAAAAGAAGCCGTTAAGGACGCAGAACCACTGAATGACAACGGTTATAAGGTGACATTAACCCAAAATCTCGTCAGCCGCGCAACAATGAAGGCATCGTAGGGTATAGGAGAATTGACATGGAAGAAGCGAAAAGTTTGTCCCTCTTGAATCGACCGATATGTCAAAATATACGCACAAAGGCGCTTTATATCGCCGGTGGGAGTTTACAGAATCTTGTCGAAACCAACCCTTACTCGCACTATTGGTGCAATTGCACGATGGCAGCAGTTGGTCCAGACGATAAATTTGTTTCGCCGGAAGGCTGTGGTCGTTCTCGAACTTGCTTCGAGCCGCTTGGCGGCGATATTGTTGCGTAGTTGCTTCAATCCGGGCGTACAGTCGTAGCTCAAGAAATTGTAAGCGAATGAACCGCGAAGCGCGTAACCAATAAGAGCCGTGTTCGCGGAGAAGCGCGGAAGTTTCGCGATGCGACGAGGTTAAGAGAGTTGGTTTGCTTCCATATACCGAACACTGTCTTACACGGCTGTTAGGTCATCCTGATGTTATGTGCTTAACCCCCATTCCAACGTTTTATGTATCACACTTCACGTCAACATGACATTTCTACCCGCACTGATACAGTGGCTGCACATCGCATCTGTCGTCCTGATGATTGGTGGTTTTTTCTTCCTTCGAGTTGTTCTTCTCCCCGCTTCCCGCAGCCTACCCGAAAACTACCAACTAAAACTCATCGCAGCAGCGTTGCGCCGATTCAGAGTTATTGTCTGGATCGCCCTGACAACCATCTTGGCATCAGGGATCTACAACTTTGTCTCATTCCTGAGATCCGCAAATGCAACCACTGTGTCGGGGATATCCCCGGACTTTTCCTATTATATTCTCGTCCTGGGCATCAAGCTCTTTATCGTTTTTCTTATCTTTACGCTCGGCATCGTCCTCACGTTTCCGTACCCTGTTTTTGACCTCTTCCAAAAACGCCCTTCGCCGTGGATTAACCTGACGTTAATATTGGGGCTAATCGTAATTTTTTTGTCGGCGTTCCTGCGAAGGCTGTAGCGGATTTGGGAAGCGCTGGTTAAAATTGGATGGAAATCAAGTTTGAGTTTTGCAGGCATTTATTAAGATGTTATGAAAGAACCGTCCAAAGCGAAAAAATTACGTTGATTGAATGTCATCTTGAATGTGTTGAAAAAGCGATTCATCCAGATCCGAGATGGGGAGAGGAACAATTCTGAAAATGGATGTGACAACACTAGAATTACCGTTCGGGCGTTCATCCGTAAGCGTTGATGCGCCGACCGAGAATATTCTCGGTATCTATACACCACAAGCGGATGGAGAAGTGCTCGATGAGGATGTACTTTTGCGCGAAGCATTGGAGAAGCCCGTCTGTTCTCCGCGTCTGCGCGACTTGGTTCGACCGGGGCAAAAGATAGTGATTGTGACCAGCGACCTGACCCGTCCCTGTCCGTCTGAGCGGCTGCTGCAACTTATCCTTGACGAATTGGCGGCAAGCGGCATCCCCAACGCGGATGTGACTGTCGTCATCGCACTAGGGTTGCATCGACAAATGGCGGAGTCGGAACTAAAGGCTACGGTTGGTCCAGATGTATATCGCCGTGTGGCGGTAATCAATCACGACCCCAGGGACATCGTCCGATTGGGCGTTACTGCTGCCGGCACACCAGTCGAGATTTTTCGCCCCGTTGTTGAATCTGATGTACGCATCTGCTTAGGTAACGTTGAGCTACATTACTTCGTGGGCTACTCTGGCGGTGCGAAGGCGATTCTCCCCGGATGCGCTTCGGAAGCAACGATTACCGCCAACCACGCCATGATGGTACGTTCTGAGGCGTGCGCGGGTCGATTGGAAGGTAATCCGGTCCGCGGTGACATTGAGGAAGGGGTCGCCATGGTCGGTGTCGACTTTATATTTAACGTGGTTTTGGACGGTCACTATCGCATCATCGGTGCTGTCGCGGGCGATGTAACCGTTGCTCATCGACGAGGGTGTGACATAGCAGCGCAACGCAGCACGGTCGAAATTCCTAAGCAGGCAGACATCGTTCTGGTAAGCGCGGGGGGATATCCTAGCGACGTAAACCTGTATCAAGCACAGAAGGCGTTGGACAATGCACAATACTCCGTCCGCGATGGAGGACTCATCATTTTGTCAGCCGAGTGCAGCGAGGGCTTCGGCAACCAGACCTTCGAGACTTGGATGACGAACGCTAACTCTCCCGAGGAGGTATTAGACAGAATCCAGCAAAAGTTCGTGATAGGCGGTCACAAAGCGGCTGCTATTGCCGCCGTGTTGCGTCGAACTAAGGTTTATCTGGTCTCAGCTCTCCCAGCCGAATCAGTTCGAGATTGTGGTTTGGTCCCCTTTTCTCATCTGCGTGAAGCTATGCAAGCCGCGTTTGATGAAGTGGGGCAGGGAGCCGATATAATCGTGATGCCGAACGGTGGTTCGATTCTTCCGGTTATGGGGTAGTGGGAAGGCGTGCTGCCTGGTGAAGATGGGTTTGCCTCTTTATTGATCGCGCAACTTTGTTCTAGACAGACGCCAAAGGTTAATCGTCAAGAGTTCCGTCTTTGGCAGGTGACGCTGCGATCTGGCTTTCGAAAAATTCCTTTGCCGTTTGATGTATCCTATTCATTTCTGATCTAGACGGACGATGGCGGGAAAACTGAACCATATCACATGTGCGGAGAATTTCGCCGACGTGATCTGCAACACTATCGGTCAGATCGTGAGGCAGACTATCTAAAATTAGACTCGTGTCGACGATTTTGATTTGGTACTTTTCGCTGATATACCGCTTCGTGGTCATGGCAATGGATTCGTAATATTGGAGGATGTGACCATCTTCACGCAGCCGTAAGGTTTGTTCCAACTCCTTCAACGCAGTGCTCTCAAGCGTGAGTGTATCGGTCTCCGGTTCTAAGGGAATAAGCTGTTCCGTAGCTTTGTCTTCCGACCGATTGGCATTCGCCCTACGCGTCAATAGGGGGATCCTGTCGTGCAACATTTCACTATGTTCTGTCGATTCATCACGGCGCAAGAGACGAGGCAGGTTCATCCTATTTCGCCGGAGCCAAGCATAGATTCCAAGGACAACCCCCGCTACAAGCAGCGCTGGGATAATTATCGAGACTACCGTAATTATCAAATCGAAAAAACTCGTCTGGTTTTCATCTAGCGTGGCGCCTTGGGAAAATCCACTTGAGACAAGCAGGAAAAGCGGCAACGATACCATTAATATCAGTCTCACGTTTCTCCAACAACTGAAATATCGTAGTAACGGGATACGATAAACGCATGAACCAGATGGGTTAGTCATCTCACAAGTCGTATTCTTTGATTTTTCTAAAGATAGTTCGTTTTGAAACGCCTAAAATCTTTGCTGCTTTGGCTTTATTATTTTCAACATGCTTGAGTGTCGCTCGAATTGATTCCTTCTCAATCTCCGCCAGTGACAGTCCGACCTCAAGATCCAAATGGGATGGGGAGAGTTCGCTTTGCGTTGAATCAAGAGCGGTTGGTGCCGAGAAAATAAACGGTGGGGTCGCACCAGCCACCTTTAGAATATGCTCGGGGAGATCTTCGATATTTAGCTCTGTTCGATTGGACATGACGACCATACCTTCAATGCAGTTTCTCAACTCGCGGACGTTTCCGGGCCAATCATGCTTCATCAAGGTTCGCAGAGCGCGAGAGGTCATATTTCTAACTGCCTTTCGATTTTCTCTACTAAATTCCTCAATGAAAACCTTGACTAATAACGGAATATCCTCTTTCCGCTCACGAAGCGTGGGCAAGGTAATCTGAATCACGTTTAACCGATCATAGAGATCCGCCAGAAAATTTCCATCCTCTACTGCTTCCTCAAGATTGCGGTTCGTTGCGCAGATGATGCGCACATCGACTTTAACCGGTTCATTGCCGCCCACTCTCTCAAAATTTTTGTCTTCAAGAACGCGGAGCAACATTGCTTGATTCGATAGGCTCATATGGACTACCTCATCAAGGAATAGGGAGCCGCCATGCGCTGTCTCAAATCGCCCTTTGCGCCTCCGATCAGCCCCTGTAAACGCGCCCCGCTCATGTCCAAACATCTCAGACTCAGCGAGGCTCTCGGTAAGACCGGCGCAATTGAAAGCAACGAGTTGGCCTGGTAGCAGACTACGATGATGGATAGCACGCGCAATTAGTTCCTTTCCGGTGCCGCGTTCACCGCGGATTATAACTGTAGCTTTTGTCGGAGCGACCTGCGAGATAATCTGCCGAACCTCCTGCATCCCCGGCGAGTGTCCTGTTAATTGGAGGGGGCCCACCCTGTTATCAATCTGGGACTTTAATCGACGATTCTCTAGGGTAAGGCGGCGGGTTTCGAGTATCTTGTGGAGAAATGCTTTCAGGTGAACGGGTCTGAGTGGCTTCGGTAGAAAAAAGCTTGATTTGTGATGAAGCGTGGCTTTGATGCCAGTATCTGTTTCTAATACATTCGCCGCCGTTGTGAAAATGACGCCGACATCTGGATTTCTGCCATAAGCGGCTTCAAGTAGTTTTAGACCGTCGATTCGGTCTGCTTTAAGCGGAGCAATTAGAACATCGATTTCTAGGCGCTCAATGCGATCTAACGCTGCATATTGATTGTCGGTGACAAGCACATTCAAGCCTTCGCCTTCAAGCGCGTGACAAATCGTGTCGCGTTGTCCCCGATCAGAATCAACAACGAGGGCAGTTGTCTGGTTGTTCATTTTTCTCACTCAATAATTTTGGACAACAAAGGCGTTGTCTATTTAGCCACTACCTAAGGAATGAGTTTTCGCATATTATTTATGTGTTGATGTTGCGTTTGTCTCTTTTCGATGACCCGCACAACAAGCGAGTCAATCTTCAATTAAGATTGTTGGAGTATTAGGAATTTCTACAGAACTGTGATTTACTCCTCTCTTTTTGAACGAAATCGCCGCGATTAGAGTTTCGCAAGTTCACAACTGCAAGCCCTAGCTTTCGCGGGAGAGTCTCCATTGTTTTCTTAAATAAGGAATCTTATCGAAAATACAGACAGAGAATGATACCTCATTCCCACAACGTCGTCAAGTGGAAAACAAGAAGATACATCACGCTTTATCTTCCCTCCGTATTTTCACTCCTGAGTAGATTAACAACCCGCTGCATATCCATAGGCATCGGCGCCGAAAACGTCAATCGTTCGCCCGTTTCAGGATGATTAAATCCAAGTGTTTGTGCGTGTAACGCTTGGCGATTGAGCTTCGCAAATGCTTCCACTAGCGATGCAGAATGGGCGTTGCGCAATGCCTGATGTCGCCCACCGCCATAGACGGCATCTCCTGCAACTGCATGACCGATGTGACTGAGATGAACGCGAATTTGGTGAAGACGCCCGGTTTCCAAATTCAACCGAAGTAGAGCGAACCGGTCATGAACCTCCAGGACCCGATAGTGGGTAACTGCATGACGACCTCCAACCTTTGTTACGGTCATTTTTCGACCATCTCTGCGACTTCGTCGGATTGAGGCGTCGATTGTCCCGGCTTCTGACTTGGGAACACCGCAGGTCACAGCGAGATACTCGCGCGTGGTGGTATGGGCTTCAAATTGAGCCGCAAGACGATGATGCGCATCATCCGTCTTCGCGGCAACGAGCACGCCCGATGTATCCTTATCGAGACGATGTACAATACCGGGTCGCTGCACTCCGCCAATTCCAGCCAGATTCCCACAGTGCGCTAGAAAGGTATTGACAAGCGTTCCCGAATTAACACCGCCAGCAGGGTGAACAAGCATGTCCGCAGGTTTGTTCACAACGATCAGGCTGGAATCTTCATACAGAATATCGAGCGGGAGGTGTTCGGGTTGGATGATTTCCAGCGGGAGAGCATCTGGAAGGCTGAGGGTGATTCGATCGCCAACTCGCAGTTTATAGCCAGGTTTACTAGCTTTGCCGTTGACTGTCACGACACCTTCGCGGACTAATTTTTGTATAGCTGTTCTAGACAACTGATTCGGCTGGGCTGCAACATGCTGTTCCTCTACAAACCGATCTAATCGGGAACCATGGTGCTCTAATTCAACGAGATAGGTGTAGATACTTGCCATATCAAAGATTGGCTATGCTTGTAATTGATCTTCACACCCCTACAAGTTATTGAACCTTCCGTGGGTTAGCATCACGCTTCACCCCCTTTTTATAGGCTGGGGATATGGTACGCATCTGCTCGACAATCGCGGGCACTTTTTCGATGACTTCATCAATTTCGTCCTGCGTGTTATCCTTGCCGAGAGAAAACCGAACCGTGCCTTGCGCCAACTGCGGCGAAAGACCCAGTGCCGCCAACACATGCGAAGGCTCCATCGAGCCAGACGTACAGGCGGAACCGGTCGAAACACAGATGCCTTCCATATCCAACCTCAAAATTAGGCTCTCCCCTTCGATGAACTCAAACGAAATATTCAGCGTTCCCGGGAGGCAGTATTCCGGATGGCTGTTCTCGTAGATATTTTCCAAGCGTTCATGAAGCTCTGCACGCAATTTGCCTGTTAGTCGGTTGAGATGTTGGCTATAGGATTCACGATGTTCCTTTGCCAACGCCGCAGCTACACCCATACCAACAATCGCAGGGACGTTCTCTGAGCCTGCGCGGCGGTTGCGCTCATGCGTTCCGCCGTGAAGGAGGTTCTCCAAACGGGTACCGCGCCGAATATACAGGGCACCGATGCCTTTGGGACCGTAAAATTTGTGTGCCGAGAGTGTGAGCAGGTTTACTCCTAACTCCTGGACATTGACCGGCAGCTTGCCAACCGACTGCACTGCGTCTGTGTGCACAGGAATGCGATGCGATTGAGCGATTTCACAAATCTCTTCAATCGGTTGAATTGTTCCGTTTTCATTGTTAGCATGCATGATTGAAATCAAGATTGTCGTGTCACGGATTGCTTCGGACAGATTTTCGATTCGAACGCGTCCATACCGATCGACTGGCAAATAGGTCACTTCAAACCCGTGCTTTTCAAGGTGTTGACACGTATGCAGCACCGCGTGATGTTCAACCGAGGAGGTGATCATATGGTTATTGCCGCTTCGACTTTTTTGGAGCGCGGCAATCCCTTTGATGGCGTAATTATCCGCTTCCGTACCACAGCTCGTGAAAACGACTTCACTTGGACTTTTCGCGCCAATTAAATCTGCCACTTGTTCACGCGCGGTATCAATTGCGTTGCGTGCTTCGCGTCCATAAGCGTGGATGCTTGACCCGTTCCCAAAGTGTTCCATCATGTAGGGTATCATCGCTTCTCGCACTTCAGGATGAATTGGAGTTGTAGCATTGTGGTCTAAGTAGATACGCTGCATAAATTTTTCATCCTCACCTATCGACGCCTAAAATCATAACTGTTGTCATGTCCTTTCGCTATGGCCCATTTTCTGCCCGCTTATATTGCGCCAGAACCTTGTGGCCTCGACTCCGATATGCTTAACAATCAATCGGATCGAGCATCGATTTGCTCTCGCACTAAAGCGATGAACTGTTGAAAGGGCATGCCATTTTGACGAGAGCCATCTCGTTTTCGAAGAGACACAGTCCCATCACTAACTTCTCTGTCGCCAACTACGAGCATGTAAGGTACCTTTTTCAACTGGGCTTGGCGAATCTTCGCATTCATCCGCTCGCTACTCAAATCCGACTTAGAACGGAGACCTGCGTCCTTTAACTGTTCGACCAATTTGTGGGCGTAGTCGTTATGATTGTCGTTGATAGGAATCACCCGGACATGCTCTGGTGAAAGCCAGATCGGGAATCTACCAGCATAATGTTCAATTAAGAACCCGATAAAGCGTTCGTGCGTACCGAGAGGCGCACGGTGGAGGCAGATTGGTACTTCAGGATTCCCCTCCTTGTTTACAAAACGCAAACCTAACCGTTCAGGTTGGGCGAAATCGACCTGATTGGTAGCAAGTGTAAACTCGCGGCCAATGGCGCTCCAGATTTGTACGTCAATCTTGGGTCCATAGAACGCGGCTTCATCGGGGACCTCGACAAAGGGCACATCGCCATTTTTCATTGCGTTTCGTACCATTTCCTCCGTTTTCAGCCACATTCGTTCGTTATCCACATATTTCTTAGTAAGACCGCTTTTGTGGTGTGTACTGAACCGCATGACATATTTCTCAATGCCAAATAGCCGAAAATATTCAAGATAGAGGTCTACAACTCTGAGAAATTCATCCTCAAACTGTTCTTCGGAGCAATAGATGTGGGCATCATTCATCTGCATCGATCGAACCCGCATAAGACCAAAGAGTTCGCCGCTTTTTTCAAAGCGATAGCATGTCCCGTATTCGGCAAGCCGAAGCGGCAGATTCCGATAGCTGCGCGGGCTACTGGCGAAGATTTTGTGGTGAAAGGGACAGTTCATCGGCTTGACGTAGTAACGCACGCCTTCCATTTCCATCGGTGGATACATACTCTCAGTATAGTGTGCCAAGTGACCGCTGCGATTAAAGAGAGAATCCTTAGCCAAGTGGGGTGTGCGAACTCGGTCGTAACCCGCTCTTAGTTCCATTTCTTTGGCGAGCTTTTCCAATTCCTCGATAATAATTCCGCCGTTCGGTAACCACAGCGGCAAACCGGGACCTACTTCTTCATCGAAAATGAAAATCTCTAATTCCTTACCAAGCTTGCGGTGGTCGCGCTTTTTGGCTTCTTCAAGTCTTTGGAGGTGCTGCTTAAGATCTTCCTTTGTGTGCCAAGCTGTACCATAAATGCGCTGAAGCATGGGGTTATTTTCGTCGCCGCGCCAATATGCACCGGCTGTATTTATCAGCTTGAAGGCGTCGGACCGGATCTGGTCTGTACCTTCGACGTGTGGTCCTCGGCACAGATCTTCGAAGGTATCATGACGATATGTGCTAATGACAGGCGTTTCCTCGGTTGCGTAGCCGTATTCATCCGCGCCCCCCTTGACGAGCCCATCAATTAACTCTAACTTATATGGCTCGTTCTTGAACAGATCGCGCGCCTCGTCAACGCTGATTTCGCGATAGATAAATTTGTGATTGCCTGCGATAATTTGTCGCATACGTTTTTCAATCTTTTCGAGGCTATCGGGCGAAAATGAAAGCAGGTTGCCATCTTCATCCGTTCCCAAATCAAAGTCGTAGTAAAATCCATTCTCAATGGGCGGTCCAATCGCGAGTTTAGCATCTGGGTAAAGCTCCATTACGGCTTGTGCCATAATATGCGCTGTGCTATGCCTGGTTTTATAAAGCACATCCTGTTCAAGTACATTTGATTTTAACATAAATCTGTCCCAAGGAAACGTCGTAATGTTCTAGGCAATACCTCTTAAACTAACATTTCATTGATGTTGCAGTTGAACCCCTCAACTTTCACAGGTAACCCATGAATCTTCATAAGTTAGGAACTTGAGCTACCATTATAAAAAAAGAGCCTTTCGGCTCTTTGAGGTAAAGGGAAACTATGTTAATGGGCGGTATAGGATTTGAACCTATGACCCCTTGCGTGTCGAGCAAGTACTCTAACCAACTGAGCTAACCGCCCAGAAATTAAGGCGGCGGTCGGAATCGAACCGACGTATAAGAGTTTTGCAGACTCTCGCCTTACCACTTGGCTACGCCGCCATGAAAGCGGGAGACGGGAATTGAACCCGCGACCTCTACCTTGGCAAGGTAGAGCTCTACCGCTGAGCTACTCCCGCAAAAGCACATATTAAGTGTACCAAACCGTACTACCTTTGTCAATAGAAAAGTATGCCGAGGGCGCCCCGATGAACGATGCTAGGTTGCTACCTTTTTGACCGCCCAATTACAGTCTCTAAACTAACTTTGACTTCAATAGTTAATACTAGAGACGTTCAGATCGTAATGTTATGCTCAAGAGTGAAATGCGATGAATGGCTGTAGTCAGACGTTCGTTTATGTGTATGACAGCAACTGTCCTATTCTCATCATTGCAAGCAAAATTATGCAGAACGGCGCAGAGCAGATATTAATTGTCTAACCGTGACAAAATGACCCTTAACCTGATGTCTGGAAAAATAGCGACATTTTGGCTCGATAACTGTCGTGTCAAAATGTCATCTCACGCGTGAAGATTCAATGATATTGGGTTGGCATATTTCTTGCGTTGTAAACATAACCAGTTTGGATAATTTAACATTTATCCATTTATCTATTGTATGAATCATCTATCTAAAATGTTAAAGAGAGGAGAAGACGAAATGGCGCTTACACCCCTTGGCGATCGAATTCTCATCAACCGTCTTGAGGACGATGAAGAGACAACGAGTGGAGGGATTATTATCCCTGACACAGCCAAAGAGAAACCTCAGGAAGGTGAAGTGATTGCTGTTGGCAAAGGTCGTTTGCTTGACAATGGCAACCGCCAACCTATTGATGTTGCTGTGGGAAACAAGATTTTATTTGGAAAATATTCGGGCACCGAAGTAAAATTCGAGGGTGTTGAATATCTAATCTTGCGTGAAGATGACATTTTAGCAAAAATGAGCTAATGAGCTAGCAAATAAGGGAGAAATTGATATGGCAGCCAAACAACTGTCTTTTGATCAAGAAGCGCGAAATGCCATCAAACGCGGCGTTGACACCCTAGCGGAGGCTGTAAAAGTCACGCTGGGGCCTAAGGGTAGGAATGTTGTCCTCGATAAGAAATTCGGCGCCCCGACGATTACAAAGGATGGTGTTACCGTCGCAAAGGAGATTGAACTCGAAGAACCGTATGACAATATGGGGGCGCAGATGGTGAAGGAAGTTGCTTCCAAAACTAGCGATGTCGCTGGTGATGGAACAACAACAGCAACCATTTTGGCGCAATCAATTTACCGCGAAGGCTTGAAAAATGTAGCCGCCGGTCACAATCCAATGGCGCTCAAGCGTGGGATTGAGAAAGCGGTTGATGCGGTCGTCGGCGAGCTAAAGAATCTCAGTCGCGAAATTGCTGAGAAAACTGAGATTGCGCAAGTAGCCGCCATCTCGGCAAATAACGACCAAACGATTGGAGACCTAGTTGCCGACGCGATGGAAAAAGTTGGCAAAGACGGCGTGATTACCGTTGAGGAGGCAAAGAGTCTCGAAACAAGGCTCGACGTTGTCGAGGGAATGCAGTTTGATCGAGGATATCTGTCGCCTTACTTTGTCACCGATGCAGATCGGATGGACGTGGTACTTGAAGATGTGTATATCCTGATTCATGAGAAGAAGATTAGCGCCCTCAAAGATCTCGTTCCGTTGCTTGAGAAAGTAGCGCAGCAAGGTAGGCCGATATTGGTCATCGCTGAAGATGTTGAAGGCGAGGCTCTCGCAACCTTGGTTGTCAACAAGATTCGCGGAACCATCCGTAGCGCAGCCGTTAAGGCGCCAGGATATGGTGATCGGCGGAAAGCCATGCTCGATGACATTGCTGTACTCACCGAGGGGCGGGTTCTTTCCGAGGACCTTGGCATCAAGCTTGAGAATTTAACTATGAACGATCTCGGGCGAGCGAAGCGCGTGGTTATTGATAAAGACAATACCACGATTATTGAAGGGGCAGGCAGTTCAGAGTCTATCCAAGGGCGAATCAGTCAAATCCGCAGACAAATCGAGGATACCACCTCTGACTATGACCAGGAGAAACTCCAAGAGCGTCTAGCGAAACTCGCCGGTGGTGTCGCCGTGATCAACGTCGGTGCTGCAACTGAAGTTGAGATGAAAGAGAA
Organism: Candidatus Poribacteria bacterium; assembly: GCA_965198175.1. GTDB lineage: Bacteria > Poribacteria > WGA-4E > WGA-4E > PCPOR2b > JAPPKS01. The sequence continues at coordinate 1,362,525 of OZ240245.1, read as the reverse complement.
GAAAGCCCGCGTTGAGGATGCGATGCACGCGACCCGTGCCGCGGTTGAGGAAGGAATTGTCACAGGTGGCGGCGTGGCGCTTGTACGCACCATGGGAGCGCTTGACAACTTGACAATCGAAGATGCCACAGAAAAAGTTGGCACTGAGATTGTTCTCCGAGCGCTTGAAGATCCGCTCCGTCAAATCGCGCGTAATGCGGGTCAAGAGGATTCGGTTATCATCGCGAAAGTAAAAGCAGAGGGTGGCAATGTCGGTTACGATGCCTTGAAGGATGAATTTAACGATATGTTCAGAGCAGGCGTCATCGATCCGACAAAAGTTGTCCGTGTCGCGCTACAGAATGCGGCCAGCATTGCAGCGTTAATGATCACGACGGAGGCATTGATTGCGGAAATTCCTGAGAAGGAATCCCCCGCTCCACCAATGCCGCCCGGTGGTGACATGTACTAAATACGCATAGAAAAGACACGAAACGAGTAAGGGGAGCGACGCACAACTTGTGTTCCGCTCCCCTTTTTTTTTCAGGCTTCCCGAGATCCGCCGATTTTCGGTTGGGGTGGTTCGATCCTCTAGCAGCTTCACCAGGATTTAACTACTTGTCTATTTAACAAAACAGTATCATACAACTTGATAAAATGTACGTTTTGTGGCATCATAAAATAGATAGGGATGTGTGCCGATGACTCTTTCGGAACATCCATAGAACTATTGGGGTGAAGATTCAAACAGGTTTAACCCCTCTTTAGAGGCTTCCACGTTTATTAGGCAACCCCAAAAATTTTACTATTTGAAACGCAAACTGGGATTATAACCCAATCCAATCGGTTCAACGAAGCGATGATGAACCAGCGACTTAAAGACAAACTCGCAAATCTTCCCACCAACTCCGGTGTCTACCTGATGAAAGATGCCGAAGGGAAGATTCTGTACGTCGGCAAGGCGACATCCCTGCACCAACGTGTTAGATCGTATTTTCAAAGCAGCGCCTCACCTCATGCTCTGACCGAGCCGATGTTGCGCTATGTCCACAATGTTGACTATGTCCTCACCGCGACCTACATTGAAGCGCTAATCTTGGAGAATAACCTTATCAAGGAACACCAACCCCGCTACAATGTCAAGCTAAAGGACGATAAACGATATCCCTACTTGAAGCTTACGGTCAATGAGCCTTTTGCGGGCCTTTACATCACCCGCCGAATCGAAAACGATGGAGCAAAGTATTTCGGCCCATTCGTGCATACCCGTGCAACACGCCTCACAGTAAAGCAACTCACGAAGGCATTTCCTGTCCGCACCTGCGGTTTGAATTTGAAGGAATCGGGGAATGATTATCGCGTCTGTCTAGATTATCATATCAAACGCTGTCCCGGACCGTGCGCGGACCTTATCAGCACTGAGGATTATGCCCAGATTGTGAAAAACGTCCGCCGATTCCTTAGTGGAAACACAGAACACATAATTCATGAACTTGCGGAGAAGATGCAGAAAGCTGCTGCCAATCTTGACTTTGAAGGGGCGGCGAGATACAGAGACCAGATCGAAATTGTTAACCAGGGCATTGCCAAACAGCATCTTGATAACCTGTCTGCAGAGGATGAGGACGTAATTGGCATCGCCTGCAAAGGTGATGAGGCGTGCGTTCAGTTGCTGATGGTACGCGATGGAAAGCTAATCGAGCGCGAACATTACTTTCTGACCGATGTTCAGCTTGAATCGAGGCGTGAATCATTGACCGCTTTTGTGCAACAATACTATCAAGATGCTTCCTTCATCCCCAAAACCGTCATATTGCCTGGCGAAATCAAGATGCTGGAAACCATTCAAAACTGGCTTTCTGAGAAACGGGAAAGTCGCGTGACAGTGCACATACCCCAGAAAGGGCGCAAGCGTCAGCTAGTGGAGATGGCGTCGAAGAACGCGAGCTTGATTCTTGAACAAAAAGATCAGATGGTTGTGCTTAAAGCTGGGGATAATCCTGCGCTGATTGAATTGCAAGAGTTGTTGAATCTAAGTCGTCCGCCTCAACGAATCGACGGATTTGACATCTCCAATCTCGGCGATCGATTCGCAGTGGGGTCAATGGTTGTTATGGAGGACGGTGAACCTGCGAAATCCGAGTACCGACGCTTCAAGATTCGCACCGTAGAAGGACAGAATGACTTCGCCATGATGAAAGAGGTGGTTACCCGCCGATTCCGTCGTGCAATTGAGGAAAACCGCTTTCCGGACCTCATTTTGGTCGATGGCGGCAAGGGGCAGCTAAGTGCCGCTTGCGAAGCGCTGGAATCCCTCGAGCTCGCCCATCTTCCAATTATCGGGCTTGCCAAAAGATTTGAGCATATCTTTTTACCTGACCGCCCGGATGCAATTATTCTTCGACGTGATAATCCAACGCTCCACCTCATTCAGCGTCTACGTGACGAAGCACACCGGTTTGCCATCTCCTATCATCACAAACTCCGCAGCCGGACAATTAGCCACTCCATCCTTGACGAAATTCCCAACATCGGTTCCAAACGGAAACAGAGATTACTCCAGCACTTTGGATCCGTTGAAAAGGTCCGTCAAGCCAGTTTGGATGAATTACTCGCTGTCAAAGGAATTCCCCGTAACGTAGCCAATAGTATCCGAAAACATCTGAGCCAACGAGAACATGAGACGTATTAGGTATCGGCATTCGTAATGCCTACTTTGTATTTGTACAGGATGTGGAGGTAAAGTAAAATAACATTTACGCTCCGGCGTTGGAGCTTGGGTTATTCAGTATTATAACGTTCGTCTATCGAATTGTTAATCAAAACAGAACTCAATCTCCCCCACGCTTTCCACAAACGCGAACCGACATGCTTCGCGAGTTTGGGGTATCTCATTGTTGCATGACGATTGCCGCATAATGGCTGATGTTATACTAGGGGTATCCTGACCTGCAAAACAAGACTGACAATGCTCCATACCCCCCATAACCCTTGATCGCCCAATGCCAACCCCAAAAACAGCGGGGCAGCGTTCCGGTAGCCGCCTATCCCCCCAAATCTCAGCAGCACTGCTTTTATTGACCAACTGACAAAGGCCGGAAACCAATAGGGAATCATACCGCCCCATGTGCCGCCAAGTAAAACGTATCCTGCTGGATGTAATGGCCACCAGAAGAACAGCTGACGCATAGCCATCAGCAGCAACACAAACCCAAACCCACCGGTCATAAACCCCACACTTGTCCAGTTGGTAGGCCTGGGAAATTGCAGCCACGATTGAAGGGGGTTGAAGCACTCCCATCCTAAAAAGTCGAGATAGCCCCGACCGGATAAGCCATGTTTATACCCAATCTGGTAGTATGACACAAATGCCGCCACCGTGCCGACAACTACCGCCAGAACCATTGCAAAAAACAATTTCGAAGGGTTCATATTCGACTGTTCGCCGATTTTCAGCGATTCTAGTTGATTCGGCATCGGGTGGGAGCGGTTACATCGATTGAAGGCATACAGAAATGTGAGCCCCATCAGGTTAGCGCCACCCAGACGTTTTGAACCAAATACTTGAGTCATCACCTGCCGTGGATTGACAAAAATTACCTCATGGTATGGCGGCCCCAATTCCGCCCGGACGCGTGTCAGTCCAAGGCCCATCACGAAAAACAGAAAGTAAAACACGGCGATGGCCCACGGCGACATGCCTGCTTGATAACAGAATAAAAACAGAAATACGAAACTTGCTATTAGTAGGATGACTGCGGTGCGATATCGCATCGGCTCCCGCGACTCATCCAACTGCGACCCTCCGCTGATGACATGCTTGGCGACAGTGATGAGATACCGACGGCTGATCCAGATGGCAATTAGCCCCATGGCAATCCAGCCTCCCGCAGAACGCTCGTTGAGATGAAGTTCGCGCCATCCATAAATACCGGCGACGAGGTGTTCTGCTTTCCCCACCCAATAAAAAACCCAGCAAGAAAACAATAGGTCAAGCGGCATGAAGTACATTAGACCCACCATTGACAACCTAAAGGAAAAGAACGTGTAGCCGATGGCGCTCCACGGTTCCATGGAATACGACCCAATGGCATAGCCGTTCGGTACGGCAGGAACGATGGGGTACAAACTATGAAAGCCATTGAGCATCCGGACACTTGCTGCGATGCTAAACCCAACCCACATCATTTTTGAACGAAAAAACTGGAAATTGTCCTGAGTCATCGCCAGCGGCAGTTCAATGAGCGGGTAACTGAGTTTCTCACGTTCTGTCCATTGCTTTCGGAGGATGGTGTTAATGCACAGCAGGGCGAGCAGCAGCACGAAGATAAACGCCGACCATGCCAACACCGGGATAAGCCATGCCCGAAGATGTTTGCCGATGAATATCGACGATTCCCCTTCAACATACCCTCTGATAATAGACGGATCCCGCACGGTGAACCACGACGGAATAAACCGCCAGAAGAGTTGTTCCCACTCGTTTTCAGGCGATGCAAACCAGAAGGGATGTCCCATCGCCGATATCAGGACCTCTATAAATGCGTGCCCCGACACGGTGGTCACCATAGTAGCCATAATGTAAATCACCAACAGTTCCACACGTGAAAATAGAGTCCTATTGAAAGCTTTGAAGAATAAGAAGTTCAACAAAATAAAGGGAACGATGCTGGAAACTACGTTGGTAAAGGGATTCATCAAGTTCGGGTGTGAACCCCACAACTGACTGGTGATGCTTAACCAGTAGGCATTGATTCCAACGAGAATCAACCCGATGATGATGGATTTGATGGTCACATCAGACTTTGCAGATTTTGTCTTGGTCAGCATGATAGTAGGAATTAGGTTACATTTGACTGCGAGCTTCAAACGGCGCATTGGCGCCTTAGCGTAGGGGCAACCCTCCAATTCATTGGGACCCAGCCCCCACAAATGCTGTTAATTGGAACCGCCAATTCAGATACCGATTTCCTGAGCCAGACCCGTGTGTAGCCGATAGGATAGGACCAGTAGCGGTGCCCCCAGCCGCTGTCGCCGACAATCTTGAGGGTGTGATTCGGACACGTCGGCCCGTCTAAACCGATTTCTCCATACGCCTTCATACATTCTTATATGTCCACATCACCATTGTCGGGAAACGTCTCGGCGAACTGCTCGGTGTTACCCTTCACTTTCGGAAATCGACAAAGAAGATCTTGCCACGGCTGCCGAAGTTGCGGACCTCATCGGGGACATCTGCCCCCATTTCGCCGAAGCATCTCTGGCAAAAATCGACGTCGTGATTCTCGATCGGCTCCGGTTCGAGGACGCACCTGAACGCCGCTGGGCTACGCATGATTCGCGTCACACCGCCGATCGACGGCACGGGCGGATTGTCGGGATGGAGGGCGAGCTTCACGTCAGCCTCCTCTGGAACGGGGACAAGGTTCTTGAGGTTGCAGTCTTTCAGGATGCTTTCTCACACGACTTCGTTCCACCGATTGGCGTCCTCCTGCCCAACCAACAGCTGATAAACGTATCGCGGGCTCGTGGGAAAACGTGCTACCTGGCATCAATGGCCGGGGCAATCAAACGGGACCTTTCAAACATGAGCGCTTCGCCGGACAGCACTTCCCGGTCATAATACTTCCTTCGAACACCGAGTACCGATGAGCGGCGGTGGAACCCGAAGTTGAATGTCACCCGCTTGTCCGGCGAGGTGTTGGCGAAAGAGCCGCGCAGGACTTGTCGGTTGGAGATGATTACGCCCCGGGCTCACTCACCATCGGTTGACCGCCTGAGCCCTTGTTGGCCTCTATCATTGCCTTGATGTCGACTATGCCCTGTTTGTGCGATCCGGGTAACACCCAGACCCCGTTGACCCGTGCTTCTGTACAGCTGAGCCATGAAATCGAACCCGTGCGTCCCCCGGTTCCAGTCGGGCTTGTCCCACTGTTTGGTTCCATCCTGGTGCCAAGCCACAGATATGCCTAACCCCGCTGGCTTGACAATGATTGACTCGGCAAAGGGGGTCAAATTGAGGCCGTTAATCTGTTCTGCGATGGAAAGCAGCTGCGGGTGGACGTAGAGCCTTAGGCAGGCATCCATAATCTGTAGGGGGCCTGCAATCGAGGAAATCACAAAACCTGGGGCGTCGGCGGGAGGCAAGGGCTCGCTCATCTTAGCAGGGTGGCGGCCATTGTTTTTTTTGACGGGTCGCTCAACGGCCTGGCAAAATTGAACGTCAGCCACGGAAATTCAGCCTCGACAGCAGATCGGCCTTTTACATCAACTTGTGCATCCTTGGTGTATGGTGCACGGTCGAACACGTGCGCTAAGTCTGTCTTCAGGTCTTTGAGTTCCTCCGCGCTCAATACCCCTTCAAACACGCAGAAACTGCAACTCCAATAGGTATCTGTGATGTTCTGGCGCTGTTGTTCTTGTCTTCAAGAACATGATAGAAAGTTTGGGCAACCCATGCTTTGACAAACGGTGCGGCGATCTTATTGATATTCTCCATCGGGAGCCCGAGCATCAGGTTGGTATTGATGAAAATCTTGTTTTTCCCTGGTCAATCGCCTCCTCGACGATTCCCTAAATTGCCGTGGTTACCAATCGAGAGCAATCAGCGTAGTCGTCAGACTGGACTGGAATCTTGAAGTCTTGCGTGTTGTATGTCATTTATTTCTCTTTTCTACCTGACAGATGATTAGCCAACAGTTCTGTGGACCAAACTATGCTACTGTAACGAAAAAAGCAACGGACCCTACCAAGATAGCACGTGGCCCGTGTCGCGTCTTTAGGTGATTACCGGCATTGGCAATGAACAATGACTATCAAATGGAATCCAGTTCCATAGACGGACACCGAACTGACGCCCATTATACACCTCACCTCTTTTTCTCGTCAACTCATTTTTCTTGACAAATTGGCGCCTGTTTGCTAAAGTGAGGCAGATTAAACCGGAAAATTGAGAGGTGCTATGGAATTGCGCAATATACGTTTAAAGATCAATGTAAAGAAGACAGGAAAGATAGAAGCGTGTAAGGGTGATAGGGGATCAAGGGGAAAAGTTATGCACCGACAGAGACGGGGACTGGCGCTATATGCATGTACCTAGACTTTCTGCCCATGAGATGATTGTTTGAATACTTGGGGATAAAAACAAACGGCGCATATTCGGTCATCCAGGGGGAGAAAATGGCTGGCTATAAACAACAAAAGCCAGGTCTTTTTTGAACCCCACAAGGGTGATTTGCTGGTCAAGCGGGAGGGCCATTGACGCCATAGGTAGATTTCAGTGGTGCCTTTTTCCTGTAGCCCACGCTATCCTATGTTTTCAACCACTGGGCAGTAATTGGAGACTAAAGCCACTGAACGTGAAGTCAAACTTGCAATCAAGGATTACCCATCAATGAAAACATATGACTGTGACCCCACGCTGACGGATACCGAGGTGCTGGAGTTCTGCAAACAGGGCTTCTTGGTACTAGAGGGGGTTGTTCCAAACGAGTTCAACCGGCGAGTGTGTGCGTACATTGAGGCGCACAAGGGCGAACCCGTTATTTCAATAAAATCTAAATCTAACGAGAGGCGGAGCAGATACGAGTTGCGCTTGCCTCAGGAGGACTGGTTTGTCGAGAACGTGATTCTTAACCCACAGGCGGTGGGGGCGGTGCGGTCACTGCTGGGGAAAAATTTTGGACTTCCCGCTTTGCCGAACAATCATCGAGTCGAGTGTCCTGCCCCGTCTCAGGTTTGGCATCGGGACGGCGCCTCGCGCTACGGTCCGGAACTCAATCACCTACAGGTGTTCTATTATCCGCAGAATACCCCCGTGGAACTTGGACCGACGGAGGTAGTACCAGGTTCCCATTTCTTCTTCGCCGCGCAAAGCTGGATGTCTCACTACGGTAATATTCGCGGTGCGGTCAAAACCGCTGCGCCCGCCGGCTCGATATTCATAACGGTCTATTCGATATGGCATCGTCGTTCGGCGTCCACTGCCCATGGCACCCGCCATATGTTGAAATACTGCTACTGGCGGACAACGCCGCCCACACGGGATTGGATTTCCGAACCGGACTTTGAGTTGGAGACTGCCCCATACAGCGTGAACGGTTCCTCTTCCCAGCCTCCCCGGCAACAGCATCAGGACTGGTATGATGCCGCGGAGATGTTTTTCTGGGTATGCGGGAAGGCGAGCGAGTTCCCTGCGTTCTTGGGCGGTGGGAAGTGGCCAATGGGCTATTCCCCTTCCCGGATGCCTGCGGGGTTCCACAAGTTTTAATACCGTTTTCAGTTCATAATGGTAGATTTCGAGACAGAGGTGCACTGCCACAGCACGTGAGGCGAAATCTTCCCTGTCCCCTTTGGAAAAGAGGGATTTGAAAAATGTCGTTTTAATCTACATTAGTATAATTTATTTCACAGAGCAGTCTCATGACAGATGTTGGGTGGATTGTTGAGGTGAAAGCGTACCCGACCTCATTCCCGCTGGCAGCCGGAGAGGACCACTAAACCCGCTTCGAGTTCTCGCGCCCGATCAAGGATGGTTACATTTGAATTCACCAGCCAGATTTGTCGAAGACCGGAAGTCCCACTGAAGCACTCCGCATTGCGGGAATAGCCTCTGCTTGTAAGCTGCCGATTCACCCACACACGTCCATGACGGTGCTCAACATGACCACGACCATCCATTTCCTCCCGCCATCGACAACAGTGGGTATTTCGAGGGTGATGCGTCGCAGGGCAGCTTGTTCTGCGCCCGGCTTATGAGCACGCCGTGCACGCTGGACTCCGACAGTTGCGTCTGCCCACTCGAGCGACCGGGGATCGGCATCGAAGTAGACGAGGAAATTCTCATCAAATATCCGTTGATTGAGGGGCGTGGTACGTTTGATACCTCCCAATGAATTGTGACAATCAACATGGAGGATGAATCTTGTATCCGCCTCCGCACAAAGGGCGAACACGAGACCCGCCCCTACTGAACGGGCAGTCTCGTCCGTCGGTATCGCCTGTTACGGATAGTTTTCGGCGGGTATCGCACGAAAGTAAGATAAACGGCGTCTGCCGTGGTTTTTCAACACAATATAATGAGGTGATAACCATGCAAATACTGAAGACATTCATGCGTTTTGTATACATCGGTGTTTTGCTTTTGCACAGCACCGCGCTTCTAATGCACGCTCTGGCACAAGCTCCTGAGGTACCAACTATCGCGTTCTCCTCTAACCCGGATAATGTTGCTGGTCTTTGGTTGATGGACGCCAAAGATGGGAAAAATGCACGCCTCATCCTAGAGTTTGACACCATACCAGGTGGCATAGTGTGGTCTCCGGACGGCAATAAGATTGTGTTCCATTCGAATATCGACAAGAATTGGGACGGCGGTGGAGACATCTACAGTGTGGACGCTGACGGGCAGAAGCTCAGAAGGCTCACCAACCACGAGGCGGAAGATGGCTGGCCGACCTGGCACCCTGGCGGTCAAAGGATAGCCTTCATGAGCAATCGGGACGGAAACTATGAAATCTACACGATGAATCTAGCCGGACAGAACCTGAAGAATCTCACAAATGATCCCGCCAAGGACCGGCACCCCGACTGGTCGCGGGACGGTCGGAAGATTGCCTTTTGCTCCATACGAGGGAAGACCCTTGGAGACATCTGGGTGATGGATGCAAATGGGGATAACCTGCAAAATCTCACCAAAACTCGCGGCGAAGATCTGAACCCCAGATGGTCGTGGGACGGTCAAAAAATCGCCTGGACCTCTCGTCAAGATGGGGCTGCGGAAATATGGACGATGGATGCCGATGGCGAGAATATAGTGCAGGTCACTGAACTCAAGGACCCAAAGGGGCGCAGAGCCCGAAATAGGGAACCTAGCTGGTCGCCGGCTGGCACACTCATCGCTGCCATGAACTTTTCGGTTGACCCGATATTCATCCGCATACACCCTGCAAACGGCAATCTCAAATGGGAAGATCTTCCGGTTTTAGGCACGCAGAACCGTTCCCCATCCTGGCTCGACCCTAATTCAGTGGTGCCGTTCTCCGTTTCACCGCTCAAGAGACAAGTCTTGACCTGGGGCTGGATCAAGCAGGTCAGCCAGGACGAATAATACCTTCTTGAGTTCCATGTGAGCCTTTTTAGCGGTAGTGCCTATGTGGTTTAACCGCCATTTTGAAGTAGGGGGCGAGGCATGGCTCGCCCCAGCTCAAAAAGTTCATCTACCCCCAGTTTTTTCTGAGCCCTGTAATCACGCACACAGAGCGGACGCAGGGGTGAGAAAGTCTGATGCCCACGGGAATTGAGAGTAAATCTGTCCCTAAAACCAAGGGGTTTTCGCCTCTATTTGACCTGTGGGATAATCCCACTTTCAGTTCTGGTGCAACGGATATAGGTGAAACCTTCGCTATAGAAGTGCTAGCAAAAAACTGGGGATAAACCGAAGCTAAAAATGGGATGGACAACACTTCCGATTTTTGGTATAATGCCCCCAAACAGACTGTGATTTTGCAGGTGTCAAAGAATCTTCGAATGCTATTATTTCCTTGGGTGGTATCTGATGTTTGGTTATTCCCATTTAAATTATGACCAGATGACCCTTGTGAAGGTCGAAGTTCATAGTGACGACTTGGAACTTCTTCATCAAGCCGCAACTGAAGTATTGAACATGGAGCGTGGTGGAGATGGAAACGATGTACGTTCCTGCCTTCAAGGGTGACGGGCAGCTCGTGTACGAGGAGCGCCCCGTTCCGCGACCGAAAGAAATCGGCGATGTCCTAGTCAGAGTCGAAGCTTGTGGCATCTGCGGCACGGACTTGAACATTCTGGCTGTGCCGCCGGCCCATAGAGCCACCCCGAACATCATCATCGGCCATGAAGGGGTCGGCGTTGTGGAGGAAGTGTGTTCCGGCGTGACCAACCTACAATCCGGTGACCGGGTGGTCATTGCGCCCCGACTCACCTGTGGCAGGTGCCGCTATTGCCGCCGGGGGCTCGACAATCAGTGCACAAACTCCAGCACCATCGGCACAACTATCGATGGCGCCTTCGCTCCCTACCTGCGCGTTCCTCAAGGCGCGTTATTCAAGATCAGCGCCAAAGTACCCCGCGATGATGCCACCTTTTTCGAGCCACTGACCTGTGTGGTTGGCGCGGTAGCACGAGTTCCCACCCAAGCAGGGGACAGCGTGGCAATCATCGGTGCGGGACCGATGGGCTTACTCTTCGCCCAAATGTATCGTACCCTCGGGGCAGGCAAAATCATCGTGACCGACCTGGCCCCTTACCGCCTCCGATTTGCCGAAGGGTTGGGGGTGGATGCAGCGTTTAACCCGACGGAAGTCGATGTGGCACAAGCAGTGCTAGATATCACTGAACTTGGAGCAGATGTGGTAGTCGATGCGGTGGGAAACCAACTAGACACGGCCATCAAATTGACTCGGCGTGGGGGCCGGGTGATTCTGTTCGGCTTGCGCCCGCGTGACAACCCGGCCGTCAATCAGTATACCATCACCCGTTACGACTTGACTATCCACGGGACCTTTGTTGGCCTCAAACCCTTTGAGCAAACAATCCAACTGCTGGAGAGTCGGCGTCTGCAACCATCAGCGCTCATTACACACAGAGTTCCACTGAAGGATCTGGCGGCAGGCGTTGACTTGATGCGCGCCGGACAGGCAATGAAGGTCATAGTAGAAACTGATTCAATGCAGCTCAACGCCTGAATACCTCAAGACAAGTGACGAGAACTATTGGCTGTGAAGGACACAATCGGCAAATTCAGTCAGAAAGCCAAGTACAGGTCCGTGCCAGAGACACAGTCTGTAGTCAGCATGCGGTTCAAACTGGCGGAAATTTATGCAAAAGCGGAGAGGTTACGGAGGATTTATTATACAGGAAAAGGAATAAATTGGAATCATGATTCAACATGTGATTCTGAGTGAAACGAAGAATCTCGCTACATGAAAGATTCTTCACGAAGCTTTTCCTTGAGCACAGCAAAGGGTTCAGGATGACTGATTTGTGGCCATGCGGAGTATAACTGGGAGGGATCATGAAAGCTGCATTTGTAAGAGTGCCTTTTGAGGTTGAAATTAAGGATATTCCAATTCCAAAAATTGGACCAGATGAGGTTCTCGTGAAAGTTGCCTGTTGCGGGATATGTGGAACTGACCTTCATTACGCTCGTGACCTTGCAAAGGACAAGCAGATGCCTATCGGACATGAGTTTTGTGGGACTATCGAAGAAGTCGGCTCGAATGTGTCTGACTACACATCGGGTGATAGCGTTATTGTTGAGAATCACACATACTGTGGGGTATGTACCAACTGTAAGAATGGTCAGGCGGTTTACTGCACAAATCTCTATATCGTAATGAATCAACCATGTTTCGCCGACTACGTGCGTGCACATAAGACATGCCTATATAGGCACGATGGGATGGCCCCTGCAGTTGCGGCATTAGCAGAACCCTTAACTGTAGCGCTTGACCTCGTTGAAGAAGCTGGAGTGCCTATTAACGGCGACGTTGCCGTATTTGGGCCGGGACCAATTGGATTAATGGCTGCCAGAGTTGCCAAGTACAAGGGTGCGGGTAAGATGCTGATAACAGGACGTTCACATTCGAAAGCAAGACTATCTCTGGCGGAAGAGCTGGGTGTGGACCGCGTAGTAGCCGTAGATGAAGAAAATCTGTTTGATGTGGTAAAAAGGGAATTTCCGGACGGATTTGAACGTATCTTAGTCACCTCGCCTCCGCCAACAATTCCGGACGCATTTCAAATCGCACGCTTTGGTGCTATTGTTGCTTATAATGGTATTGATTTTGATAGGAATACTATCACGTTTGATGCTAACGCCTTCCATTTCAAGAGGCTTCAGTTGCGCGGCACCCACTCCATCCCGAACCTCAGGTTTCCGATTGCCATAGACCTTCTCAAGAAAAATGTTATCAATCCTGAACAGTTTATTACACATACATTTAAGTTCGATGAACTTCCGGAGGCGCTGAAAATTGCAGAAAATGATAAGGAAAACGTTATCAAAGTTGTGATAGTGATGTAACCTACTAATTTTCAATTGACGATTTTCGATTGAAAAAAGCCGCACCGCAACCGGCATCTGCAGTTCTGAAATGTCGAGTTTATTCGCAAAATTGGTTTGTTGAGGTATTTTGTCAGATGTCAGTGTTTTGCGACCACGAGATGGAGAAATGCTTTTAGTTTTGAGAATTTTACAGTCAAGCCGTGTAACGATGGCACCATAAAAACAGCTAGGGGCAATCAATGTGTGATTGGGTCGTGGGCGTGGATTTGGGAGCAACCAAAATCGCTTTGGGCCTAATTGATTCCACCGATCGAATTGTCGCCTATCGCCGATTACCCACGAATGCGGATGAGGGTCCGCAGGCGGTGGTAGAACGTATCGCCCAGAGCGTCGCCGAACTCCAAAGGGGAATACCAGATGGGAGAGCAATCGCTGCCTTGGGCATTTGTAGCCCTGGGCCCATAGATCATCAGGCCGGGAAGATCATTGATCCGCCCAATATACCGGGATTACACAATGCGCCCCTACGACAAATGCTGACCGAGCGGTTGAAGTTACCCGTGAGGTTGGAACATGATGCAAAGGCTGCAGGGTTGGGGGAGTTTTATTATGGTGCCGCTCGCGGTGAGCGAAGCATGGTTTACATCGTTGTTGGTACCGGCGTCGGTGCAGCCATCATCATTGATGGTGAGTTGTACTATGGCACACACAGTTCCGCTGGAGAGGTAGGGCACACTACGCTGGACCGGCACGGCGAGATGTGTTCGTGCGGTTCCAGGGGCTGTGCAGAGACATACATATCCGGCCCGTGGTTGGCCCTGCGCTACAGACGTGCCCTCGAGCGAGAGTGTCAGGGGCAGCGTCCGTATCTTGCCCTGCAGGAGCAACCTGTCACCGGAGGACTGGTGGCACGCCGGGCTGGGCAGGGAGACGCTTTGGCTACGCAAGTTATAGCACAAGCTGGCGAGGCGTTAGGGGTGATCATTGCTTCGATGGCTATGATCTTGGGCATTGACCTCTACGTGGTTGGCTCAAGCGTGGCAAAAGCCGGAGACCTGTTGCTTGAGCCTGCTCGAAAGACAGTGCCGCGATATTCATATCAATCTGTGGGTTCTCGGGTGCGTATACTTGCAACCGAACTGAATGATGATGGACCCATTCTGGGTTGCGGTTGGCTGGCACGCCGGGCGCAGGTTGTGGGTCTTGCAGAAGGGTTATAATGGAAAGGAGGACAAAATGGAGGGAATCTTTCATACAGGTATTACTGTGTCAAATTTAGACAGATCCGTTGAATTTTATCGGGACGTACTCGGCTTGGAGTTGATTATGGAACAGACCCAAGTGTTTAAGGGGGAGCAACTCTCCAAGAGTGTTGGTGTTCCAAATACAAACGTCAGGCAGGCTGTTCTCAGCACAGGGGAAGGGGAACTGGAGTTGGTGCAGTATGTTACTCCCAATTCTCCAGTGGGTGAGCCTATGCCACTCAATACGCTGGGGGCAATGCATGTGGCCTTCCGAGTCAAAGACGCGGCGAAAAAGATGGAGGAATTGGAGGCAAAAGGGATCGAGTTCCTATCGCCGCTCAACATTGAGGAGGAGGGACCTCTAGCAGGGTTGAAATGGGTCTATTTTAAGGACCCGGATGGCATCACCCTCGAGTTGCTCGAATCAGAATTGTAAGAGAAAAACAGATGCCTAGACCGTTAAGAAAAGATCGGCCATTCGATTTCTCGGCGCAACTTTTTGACGTAGATGGGTGCTGTCACCGTGATTCTCGCACCAAAACGTTTTTGACTATGTCGAAAGTTTCAGCGGTGGCATCGGTTGGTACCCTGAAAGTCTCTTCTTCACGGGCTATTCGGGAGTCGCGGGCTGCGAGACTTGTTGCATTCGAAGCATGCTGCTGATTGGCACGCTTCTGGCAAAGGCCGGCTACACCGAATACTGGAACAACGTTGAACGCGCTGCAAGAAATCACCTCGTTGAGAGCCATTTGCAAGACACGAGTTGGGTAAAGAGCCGCGGACCGCGCCCGGATGAGACGCCGAGAACGACATATCGGGAGGTTCCTGAAAGGGTAATCGGCGGCTTCGCCGGGTGGAGTGATCCAAACGACTGGGTCGGGAAGCGGATGAGCCGCAAAGGAAGCCAACAGATTATGCACTGCTGTGTCTCCGGGGCTGAGGCCCTCTACATCGTTTGGCACAATATCGTGACTCAAGATGCGAACGGTGTAAGCGTGAATCTCCTTCTGAATCGGGATTCGAAATGGGTTCGAGTCAATAGCCACATGCCGTACGAAGGAAAAGTAGAACTCTTCGTCCACGACGCGTCGGTTCTCTCCGTCCGTGTTCCTGATTGGGTGAGCAAAGGCGAGGTGTCTGTTATGGTCGATGACCGGCTAGTAGACGTGTCAGCGGGCGACTGGCAGGATGGCTTTGTGCGGCTTACGGGCTTAAAACCCGACCGGAAGGTGACGATAACCTTTCCGCAACGGGAGATTGTCGAAGGGAAGTTCTTCGCCGGACAAACCTACACGCTTACTTGGCAGGGCGATACGGTTGTGGACATTTCCCCCAACGGCACCATCTCGCCCACCTACCAGCGTGAGAACATGCAGCGCGGCAAAAGTGCGCCGTTGAAGCGTGCCATTTACCACGTGCCCGACGCAGAAGTTCTTTGGTAACTCCCTTCTTTTCCCTCTATTTCTTCCATTTCATCTTCACGTTCTTCTAAGTGAAAAAGTCGTCTCAATCAGAGGTGACTAGTCTCATCGTCCTTTTGTTCAGTCAGACGACATTTGAGCCGGTACGTCTTCGAACTCACCACACTTCTTTCAAAAGTATGCATTCAGAGCATTATGACGATATTTCCGCAAATTGGCGGTGTATTTTTAACACACATGACATCTGAGAAAGGGCGTGATTCCGGTGTCAGAGCCGTTGCCAAAGGTGAAATGAATGCCTGAATTGGGTTGCCCTTTTGAATAATCGAAAAAATGAATCGCAGGCAACGAAGGAAGAAAAGGAATGGGAGACTTTCTTGCCTTGCTTCCGTTGCTTTCATTTCTTCCCGTTGCAATGCTCAGGCGTTTTGCATGGTCTGACATATTATCTGTTTTTGAACCAGGCTTATGGACAAACTCTTTATGCTTGTCCGAAATTTCTATACCCTCAATTTTTATCTTGACAAATTTGTGTTCGTATGATGAGATTAAGGAACCCAATACCTCTCAATTTCTATTCGCACTATAACAGTACCCTTAACTTAATGCGTATGGGGACAACGCTTGCTTCGCCTCGACTTCCGGGTTGCAGACCAAAACCGAGCACATTCTATGAAAATCGCAGTCATTGGAGCCAAAGGCATGCTGGGCCAGGAGCTATGTCGCGTTTTAAAAATTCAGCATGAAATCTTGGCCTGGGATCTTGATGAGATTGACATTACTGACCGGCCCAAAACGTTAGAGATGCTGAACGCCGAGCGCCCGGAGCTTATTGTCAATGCAGCAGTATTTGTTGATCTTGAAGGCTGTGAAGCCGACCCAGATAAGGCCTGGCGTATCAATGCGGTTGGGGCTCAAAACCTGGCCCTGGCTGGACAGCAGGTAGGAAGCATGCTGCTTTACATCTCTACAGATTACATCTTTGATGGCAAGTCCGAAACGGATTATGATGAGGTTTCTCTGCCGAATCCACTCAACCAGTACGGGCGGTCAAAGTTGGCCGGAGAGCGGCTAAGCCGGCAGCTTTGCCCCCGCACGTATGTTGTCCGGACCGCATGGCTTTTTGGACACACGCCCAATAATTACATTGAGCGCGTCCTGAAAACCGCCGAAAATGAAGGTGTGGTGCGGATGCCGGTTGACCAGCTCGAATCACCAACCTACACCGGACACCTGGCAGAGGCGATACAACACTTGATTGGCACAGGAGCCTACGGTATATATAACGTGACGAGTATCGGCGCTTGCACACGAGCCGTGTTTGCCCAGTACGTTTTGCAGCAGACGGGACGTTCAGAACCTGTGGAAATTCTGGAAGCCACGGCGCTCAAGAGGTTTGCCAAGCGACCAGCCAGAGCCGTGTTGAATTGCCGGCTGTACCAACTGGTCACTGCTCATGCCCTGCCCAAGTGGCAGCAGGGGATTAAAGATTACCTGGTAGGCGCAAGTCAGCGCCAAAGTTCCAGAAATTAATGCACTCCTGGGGCGAAAAAATAATACATTAAGTACCTCGAGTTGCTACCTATTCAAATCTGTTGGGAAGAAGAGAAGAATAGGAAGTAAATACACACCTCCTTCCCTTACTTCCACTCTACCTTTCCTTCGAATAGCACCGCAATTTAGGTGATTGGTCGAAATAAATAGCAAATCGTGTCAAAGGGGGCAACGTGGGTTAAGTACCTCAACGAGGAGGCATGTGATGAAACCTTACGCCATTGGAATAGACGTTGTAGGTACCAAAATCGCAGTCGGTTTGGTGAGTCGAGATGGCCCCATTCTGAACCGTTATACCACTCACGCGCATTCCGAACAACAGCCTGAAATTGTGATTGAGGGCTATTGAACAAGCCTTTCGCGCTCCACTTGAAGCGGGTGAGGTTGAACCAGCCCATATCGAAGCTATCGGCCTGGGTTCCCCCGAAAACACCAATGGTCCGGCGAGGTTAATTCTGGTTAGCTCAAATTTGGTCAAGTTGGCGGAGGGCGCGACGCCTTCGTTGGGGCCACCCATCGTCGAGCCGCCATTTCTGATGGCTTCACTGAATTTGGGGCCGGAGCCCTTTTCAGCCATCCTGGCAGAGAAAACGATCCGGTTCCGGATTTACTCCTGCCCTCAGAACGGAACTATGGCACATGGCAAGAGATGCTCGAAAAAAAAGCACTTTGCCTGAGGGAGAGCGCATTGAGTTGGTTTCTATTTCACGCCCGACCACGTGCATTTTGAACCCGCCCTGGCTTTTGTTGAAGTTGGGTTCAATGTCGCCCTAGAGAAACTGATGATTCACAATAGTGCGCAAGCGCAAAGCCTCATCGAGGTGGTTAAGAAAAACAACGTCGTTTTTGGCGTGACCTACAATTATACCGGCTACCCGAGGGTCAAGGAGGCCCGGAATTGGATTAAAGCTGGCAAATTAGGCCACCTCCAACGCGTGTGGAATACACCCAAGATTGGTTGCTAGAGAAGATTGAGGGAGCGCAAGCAGGCCTAGTGGCGCACCGATACGGTTTGCTCCGGCATTACCGGCGCCATTCGGGCCAAGCTCGACGGGAGTGAGCCGTCTGAATTGGAGCTGGACCTCCCAACCGTCTATGATGGCGCGCGTGGCGTGAAGTTTATTGAAAAAGTCGTTGATAACGGTCGCAGCGAGGAAAAGTGAACGACGTTTTAGCCACTTTCCAGGCTGGCTGAACGCCTCGACTTTTTAGCAATCAGCAAGGAAGTTTATTTTGCGCGGTGACAATCAATCCGGTTGAAAACGCAAACCCGCCCGGGTCGAAAACGTCCATTTTGGCTGTTTTATGCTTGGTTATCATCGCAGTATTCGGAATGGAGGTAAAATGACAACAGAAGATTGCATTGGCAAAGTTACCCCAAAAGTAAAGATTTCCGCCGGCCTCTTTTGGGCTGACTACGCGGTCTTGGGAGCTCAAGTTCAGGAACTCGAAGCAGCCGGCGTTGACTGGATTCACCTCGAAGTCCGCGATGGTAAATATATGGATTTTGGCATGCCCCGTGGAGGTTTCGACATTATCGAAGGGGTGCGTCAGAGCACCAACCTCGGAATTGAAGCGCAACTGCAGATGGTCCGCCCCAGCTTTGATGTGTTCAGACAGTTAGCTGATTTAGGCGTCGATCTAATTACCTTGCCCATCGAAACCATGGGTGAACTGACCTTGCAGGCGATTACTTTCATCAAGGACATGGGTTTGAAGGTCGGGGTTTGGGCCTGGCAAGGCTTACCGATTGTTGCCTTTGAACAATACGTTGTGCAAAATGTGGACATCATTGAATACGAGAGCAGAGCTTACTTCTGGACTCAGGAAACCGGTAGAAGCCCGCATACCATGGACCCAATTATGGTCGACAACATCCGGCGGATGCACGAAATGATTGTGGCGGCCGGGTTAGAGGAGCAAATGGAGTTGATGGAGGACGGTGGGCTCAATATCGGTAACGTTGAAGATTTTATCAAAGTCGGGATGACGGTCGGTGAGTTTTCGTCTCCACTGCTCAAAGGCCCCAAGGGGAAGTTGGTCCCTGGCACAGGCCAAATTGAAGCCGCAGTAAAAAAACTGCGAGCAGTAATGGATGAAGCCAGCGATAAATATCGGGATGAAAACGGGTTAAAGAAATAGTGCGAGCATACCGAAGGGGAGGCAAACCACCCATGAAAAAACTCAACGTTGCGATGATTGGCTACGGTGGAATTGGTCGTGTTCACGTGATGGCCTACCGAAACATTCCCCTGCACTACGGTCTTCCCGCTGACACCATTAACGTTGTCGGAGTTTCAACGACGCGCCAGGAAACCGCAGAGAAAGCCGCCTGTGAAATCGGCTGTCAGGTGTGGACCACTGATTATCATGAACTGCTCTCTCGCGATGATGTCGACCTGATTGATTGCTGCGTCCCAAACCACGCCCACGAAGAGATTGTTTTGGCAGCGGTGGGGGCTGGGGTACCGATTTACTGTGAGAAACCCCTTGCGATGAATGTCGCTGAAGGCCAGCGTATGGTCCAGGCGGCCGAAAAAGCCGGTGTGAAAACCCAGATAACTTTTAACTTCCGTTTTTTCCCGGCCATCACCCGGGCACGTCAATTAGTGGAAGATGGATTTTTGGGCGACGTTTTTTCCTTCCGGGGGCGTTACTACCGCTCCAGCTACATTGACTACGACAAGCCACTCTCGTGGCGCCTGCGCAAAGAAATCGCCGGAGGGGGAGCACTATTTGATCTCGGGTCCCATGTTCTGGACCTAATCTACTACCTGATGGGCGATTTTGGTTCGGTGCTGGCGACACTCGACACGCTCATTAAGCAGCGCCCCCTCGCTGCGGGCACAACGGAAAAAGGGGCAGTCGACGTTGACGACATCGCACTAATGCACATCCGCATGGCCGACGGCACACTGGGACTGGTCGAAATTTCACGGATGGGAACCGGGACCACCAACGATCTGCAGCTTGAGATTTTTGGCCACAGAGGAGCTATCCGCTTCAACGCTGCTGACCCCAGTTGGCTGGAGGTCTATGATACCCGGGATGCCAATCAGCCTCTGGGTGACATGCGCGGGTATCGCAAGCTGGAAGTCATTCAACGCTACGCGGGTCAGAAATGCCCAGACGGGTCAATGCCACCCGGCTTTGTGCGCACGCACGCGGAATGTCAATACCAATTTCTCAAATCCATCTCAGAAGACGTACCCGCTGCTCCTACGCTGGCCGACGGATTACGGGTGCAAGAAGCGATGGAGGCCGCCGTTCGCTCGTCAGTAAAGGGCCGTTGGGTGGCCATAAAAGAGGTGCGGTAGACAATCCGATTTAGTCACACCGCAATTGTTCCTCGGTTGAACTTTATATCAACCGGCGCGGGAAGCCGCATAGGATATGAGGACTACCCTTCACAAAACGCTCCGCTCTAAACTATGGGAGGTAATACCATGAAATTGGGTATGTTCATGATTCCGCTACATCCGCCGCAGAAAAACCGAACATAACGTTTCGAGGAGGCCATCGAACTAGCCATTCGTGGTGTAGCAAATCGGCTACCATATGCGTTAAAGTTTCCTTTTTTCATTCAGGCGCAAATTGCACCATTCGGTGCAATTTGATAACGAAATGTAACCATTCTGTGCAAAAATTCTCAATATTCGCTTGCAGAACAATGAGTTCGTTTCCAGAACTAACAAATTTTATGGTGCCACGTGGGAAGCGGGAAAACAGACGTATCTGCAATCGAAACGCAGTAATGGAGCGGGACTGACAACAAAACGCTTTTCATCCGGTTTCCCACAAGCGCTAACGTTTTAAGTAACATCATTTACTAAGATGTAACTGTGGCATATAAATTGCTCACTATTTTAATAATGCTGTAAATAGCCCCGTGTAATAGATTATGAGGTGGCGGTTTTTTCAGGAGTTCTAACAATCACAACATGACATTATGAAATTAATTTTGGAGGGAAATAATGAGTGCCAAGAAAACCTCAGGTGCCTTGATGACATCATTGATTCTTCACGGAGTCGCTGTGTTGATTCTCGGTGTTTATCTAGTCACCCAAACCCCGCAGTTCAAAGACTTAGTCGGCGCCCAAGTACTTGATCCACCAGATCCACCTAAACCACAAGTACGTAGGCCCGTTATCAAACAGATTAAACCTACGATTCCAACTGATAACACCGTGGTCGTTGAACAGGTTCAAGTCCAGCCTAGAGTCACGACCGCAGCAGTTGTTCGTACAACTACCTTCGAGCCGCAAACGGTGCTCGAATTCTCGAATAAAGTCGTCAAACTCAACCAACCCATCAATCCTAATGTTCCCAAGGTCGTTAATCCGAATGCCCCAGTACCTCAAGTAACGACACATGCCGATTTGCCAGTTTCTGATGCACCGGGCGCATTGGCATTTTCTGGTCCTGTTGCGTCTGCCCCAAGTGCGGGCCCGTCGAATATTGGACGTGGGATTGCTGGTGGGATAGTGCAGGTGAAGGCTGGGTTCCAACGTCCTCCGGGCTTGATGATGGTGGAGCAGGTTGGCGCTATACGTGATGCGCTAGGCGATGTAGTTGAAAGCATCACACTCGGTAATGTTGCAGTACCGCCGCTACCGAGGGGCGAACCTGGGGGTCGAGTCATCGGTAAAGGTCGTGATATTCAAGGTGTCTTCCGTTTTACCCGCATTCGTCATACCCTCTCTGATTGGTGGGCGGATGCATCTTCGCTGAATGCGTTAACTAAATGGCTGAATGAGCGGACGAAAATTAAGGCGGACATGAACGTCGAAGGCGGTGCCCTGAAATTGACGGATGCAAACTTACAAAAAACGCCAATGGCATTTATGACAGGGCATGACCCCGCAGTTGTTCGCTCCCATGGACTCGCTCAGAAGGGTGGTTTTGGTGCGACGCTGAACAGCAGATTTACGGAACCGGAAGCGGCAGGAATGCGCCGATTTCTTGTTGATAGAGGCGGTGTCCTTGTCTTTGACGATTGCGGTGTGAACGCGGCTGGTCAGGCGATGGTTCGCATATTCCTCGCCCAGATGCGCTATGTGATGCCAGAATATCAGGTTGAGCGTATTCCTAACGACCACGAGGTCTATAACAACTTCTATGAGATGGGCGGTCCGCCGGTTGGGTTCGATATCTTCTGGTTTGGCACGAAAGCACCGAAACGGAATTTCCTCGAAGGAATCTCCGTTGGTGAAAAACTTTCGGTGTTGCTAGTTCGCCGTGATTACATGTGCGCGATGGAGGCAGTAAGCCTACCAACGCGTTCGGTGCACTACTCTCCAGGCGTATATCGGTTTATGACGAACGTTGTTGTTTACTCATTGACCCACGGTCAGATTTCCGATTACTCAAACTATATCCCGGAGGATCAGCTAGCTAACCAGAACCTGCCGACGCGGGCGCCAGAAGCCGCAAAGATTGGTATTGTTAAGTAGAGCTAGACGGATTTTCTTCAAATCTCGCAAAAAAAAGGCAGCTACAATTAGCTGCCTTTTTTTATGGATTATACTGTTTGTAGTTGTAGTCCAGGATCAGACCATTTGATACATTTCTCTTTGCTTTAGGGTGCTTAGCGATTCACCCCAAGGAAGTGATTACTCACAAATACCTTTTTCACCTGAGTTGGAACAAGTTCAAAAGTTCCGTTCCTTTTTCTGACCAGGCACCTGCGTTAAAAACGCTTGGGTTCCGAAATACGCCCACATTTCCTCTTCCCGTCCCTCAACAATGACCTTTCGCTTTACACGTTGATACACGGATGTTTCCGTATTACACCCCTCATACCTGTCCAAGATTTCAAAATCCTCATCCGTCAAATCTCGCCAGACAATTCCGTTGACGCTAGACTCTTCAGTAGGAATCATGACAGGATATCCCCACTCAGAAATGACAGTTTTAAAGCCCTGGATAGTTGCTCTTGATGGCTTGTCGATGGAACGGTTGAGAAGCAACTGGATAAACTCCAGATTTTTTAGAGTGCCATAGACGAAAAGATCCATCACTATCCCCTACCCTACGTTGACGAAAAGATTGATCGATTAAAATCTATGACCCAAGCTTTAGTGTAATATAGAAGCGACTTCCCTCACCAATTTCGCTTTCAACCTTGACCTCCCCACCGTGCAGCTCGACGAGATTTTTTACAATCGGTAGCCCTAAGCCGATTCCACCGATACTGCTACTTCTCGGTCCCGTGACGCGGTGAAAGCGATCAAAAATCAAATCGAGGTCTGTTTCAGCAATACCTATGCCGGTATCCTCGACGCAGATCTGAACATCCCGATTTGATACAGCGGTCACCACTACACCTACGTATCCCCCTGTTTCAGTATATTTGAGCGCGTTATCCAAGAGATCTGTCATGATTTGCCTTATCTTATCGGCGTCTACCAATGCCGTAAGGGTCTCCTCACAGTTCAACTCAATGTGAATCCCTTTTTTATCAACTAGAGGCTGAATTCCAGCAATTGCTTCTTCGAGGATTGGGTAAAGCAGCCTCCGTTCAAGTTGTAATGACATTTTGCCGGATTCTGTTCGTGAAAGATCCAGAAGATTATTAATTAATCGGATAAGTCGATCGCAATTGTCCTTCATCCGTAACAAATATCTTCTCTGTCTTTCCGCAAGTTCTCCACCGACCCCGTCGAGCAAATTGTCCACGAATCCCTTGATATGCGTCAACGGCGTCCGTAGCTCATGGGAGACGTTGTCCAGGAATTGAGATTTAAGTCCGTCTAATTGCTTAAACTTATCATGGCTATCTTTGAGTGCGGCAGCGATATTATTGAACTCTGAGACCAAATCACTGTCCCGCTCTGTAGGTTGGAGTTTCGCTTCACTTGAAGGTTTCGGCATTGTTCCGCCATAAGTGTCTAGATACGTTGCCATCAGTTGCTCACGCGCCTTCTCCATTGCCTTCGTTCGTGCACTTAATTGAGCATAAAGCGTTGCATTTTCAATCGCTGTCGCGCCCTGATGGGCGAGCGTTCCAAGTAACGCGAGATCTGTCTGCGTGTACGGTTCCTCCGACAGTTTTTGTCCAAGCACGAGTAGACCGACTAGATTTTCTTGTTCCTTCGTTCGCGTCACAAAGGGGATCCATATTGCGGATCGCAGAAGGGTACTGAAACCTTTTACATCTTGTGAAAGCTCTTTGTCCTCCAGTAATTGGATGTTATTCGGAATTGGCGGTTGATTTGAAAAATCGAGCGGCTTTTCTGCTTTTTTCAACAGGTCTATTAGTGATGGTGATAACCTCACCTGTACTCCATCTGGGATGGAATCCATGCCAACAGTTGCCTCTGTAACAAACGTTGGTTCGGCTGTTGAAACGCGATACATCACGACGCCTCGACTGATGTGCATTGCTTCAGTTACTTGGCGAAGCAGGGTATCAACGAGGATTTCCAAGTCGAGAATGGAGTGAAGAGTTTGGCTCAATGCTAAGAGTGTTTGACGGTAATTGTATGCTTCTCGGTTAAAAGCTAGATCAATCAGATTTTGTATACGCGTCTTGGCAGGCGCAAAAAGCACAGCGGCGATAAATATTGATACAGCCGTCACCGCCCACGAACGTTCTTCAGTGTGGAAAAACCTCGCTAAACCGTGAATGCTTAGCAAATACATCCCCAACGCGAATCCACTCACAAGGGCATACACCACGCTGCGATTGATGATTAACTCGATATTCATCAATCGATGACGAACAATCGCAACAACATAACAGATAGGGATAAGACATAGCGCGTAAGCCGAAAGGTGAACATAAGCGATGGACACATCCCAGACCCTCGGTATCGTCGTGAAAACCGCTTGTGGCAGTGTTCCAGCAGTGATGCCAAGCAGCAGCCATCGTGCCTGACGGCGCTGTGAGGGTGAATGGGCTGCAAAACAAGAATGTAATAGGAGCAATTGTCCTGCAACTGAATAGGTACAGAGAAACCCGCTGATGGTATTTCCCAGCAATGGTAATTGCAAGAATTGTACGAGGAAAAACTCGCGAGAATAGTCATTCCCACCCAAATAAAGGAAGGACATCGCGGAAAATAATACGATTCCTGGTGCATATAACAATTTTAACAACCATTCGCGGCGTTGAATGATTCTTTTCTCTACGGGAAAGATCAGAAAGCAGTGCAGAAAAAGGCAAGGTAAGATGGTTGCCGACAAAAACTGGAAAATCGGTAAAATTCGACTGCTTAGGGTTCTTTCATCAATTGAGAATGTAGCATCAACCGAGCAGATGCTCATGAAACCGATACTCATCATGTAGGAAATGCGCGCTGCACGGTTGTCTATCTGTTGCATCCACACAAGCGTTGCAAGCACCCATGTCACTAGTCCAAGCAGGTAAAAGTAGCTGGTCTCAGGGGTATCAGGCGCTCTAGCAAAACTCCGTGCCCCGATGATGAGATATATCCCGGAAGCAAGAACATAGAAGATGGTCGTGAGATCACGTTGGAGTTTCATTGCGCAATTTTCTCATTAACCTCTTGTGCCGGTTATTGACAATCACCAATTGTCCATTGTCAAACTGAGGTCTTATTCGATTACATGCCACATTATTGCCGAGACCTAATCTGCAGTGGCACCAATCACCATTTGTCCTTTTTCTGTTGCTGCCAATTTTGTTGCTTGATGAGTGATTCAATTGTGTTCAGATGGTTCTATAATTATGTACAGTTCTGTTGGGAAGTTTCTTAAAACACAATCATCAATACGGTAGGCATAGATTGACCCAAGGTTTTAAGCCGAGCAGGTTTATCTGAAATTTCTGCCTAATCTTAAAAGCAGATTCGCGTTGTTTCAACAAATACTCAAGCGTTGACTGCTGGGTAGTGAGGAGAACCATCCGCCCGGTTGGTTTCAAGACGCGCTCGCACTCCTTGAGGAACCGTCGATACAGGTTCCTTATCTCGGCATCGTTCCCCCGTTCCCCAAAAGGCAGGTTACAAACGATTTTATCGACACTCCACTGAGTCAGTGGAAGGAATCGGGCATCCCACAGGAAGAGCTGACGCGGACGATGCTTCCTGTTGATATTCAGTTGTGCTGCCCGAATTGCTCCGGGGAAGACATCGCCACCAAGCAGATAACGATAACGCCCGGAATAGGCCCTTTCAATTAAGATAGTTCCGGCACCGCACATCGCGTCCAAAAACACATCGTCCCGCTGTGGATCGGAGAGACGGACGAGGCTGTAAGCGACCGTGGGTTTCAGAGAGGCGGGTATATGAGCTTGCTTATAATCTCTTTGCGCCATTTCGATTGGGGAAATCCTTATAGCCACATACGCCTCAGCCCCGTGAATTTCCGCCCATACATCGAGCGCAGGATTCTCTTCAGTCAGATGCCATCCACAAGTTGTAAGCACCTCCTCAACAGACCGCTGTATGTCGATTCGACGGAAATTATGGCGAGTAGACATCCGACTTGTTACGCGAAAGGTAATCCGATGCCGGAATCGAACTCCGGCGTTTCGGCAAATCTCAAGATGCGGACGAAAGTCAAACCGTCGGAGCGATTTTTTCAGCTCTGTTAAGGAGCGACGAGATCGTGTCATATTCCTCAAAACTCTGATAATTAGAAAGACATTCTCGGCTGCACGGAGCGATAACAATTGCTCTGCATCACCAGAATAGCGAAAGAGTATGCGTTTCAATTTTTGTCCAACGACCTCCAATTCGCTTGTGTGATGAAATCGGGCTTGAATCTCTTCAAGCGCAATCTTTTCGAGTCCGCCACATACCGAAATGGAATAGAGCGGCGCCATTATTCCTCCTAAAGCAATTATCGCGGCGCATCATTGTAGTCGGTAATACTATCCCAGCCTCGCCGCCAATTGAAATTGCCTCATCTTTAGTCGATTTTTCAGTTTCTGATCGCTACATGCGGTGTAACAGCTAAATACTTGTGTTGACCTCTATTCGATGTACGTTCAGGTAAACGAAAACTTTTTGGATGCGCTTGATGCGTTTCTGGATGGTCTTCGCTCGCTCGAATTGCAATTTGTCTACGGCTCGATTGCGTTGATTGGTCAGTTCATTGAGGACGTGGTGATGTTCTCCGTCCAGCAAACGGCTGACATTATCAATCATCACGTGGTACGCAGTCTGGCTGACCCGTGCAGCGCAGGGCGCCCCACAACGCCTTACATGGTAACTAAAGCAAGGACGAAAAGCAAGTTGAGGCGTAATTTCCCCCTCACACGTCCGAATTGGAAAAATCTTGTGCAATATATCGATTGCTTCCTCTGTCCAGCGTCGACTGGAAAATGGGCCCCAATATCTTGCCCCATCAGGAACAATTTCCAAAACAAGGTCTATTTTAGGGAAACGATCGTTGGGATCAATTCGAATGAACCAGGACGGACGGTTGAATTTTAGGGTAGTATTGTATGGCGGTTGATGTTCTTTAATTAGGTGCGATTCAAGCAATAGGGCTTCCAACTCCGATCCGCACACCTCGTAATCAATTTGGGTTGCGTGTCGTACTAACCGCTTAACCTTGGGGTGATGTCGGCGGTTATGCAGGTAGGATCCGACTCGTTTGCGTAACGATGTCGCTTTGCCGATGTAGAGGATATTCCCGGATTTACTTCGGAAAAAATAGACCCCGGGAAGCAATGGGAGATTGACAACCATTTCTTTGTTGAGCATAGGTGATACTACCGTCTGAAATTGGATTTGTACACCGTTCTGAACTTGAAAAGCGTGCCTTGGATGCGAATCGTGTTCAAAGATGCGTTGCTTCTTTGAAGTGCTCATTGTATAATATGTTCCGCTTGTAGCAGCAAGGCATGAAGTCTATCTCCTCAATTCTGTGGATCTGCGAGCGTTTCTATCTTAGCACGAATCATAATTTCACGCAACAGCAAGTTCAATACTGATTCCTATGCGCAATTCAGGTTCGGCAAGAAATGCACAGCGGCACCTCAAATGAAAAAGATAACAGACGAAGATATTCAATACTTTGATGAGAACGGTTACGTCATCCTGCGCGGAATCATCCAGCCGGACGAACTTGGGGAGATTAAGCGGGAAAGCTTACGTTTAATTGATGAAGTCCTAGCCGGTGGACCGGCGGACTCCTGGTGTTCTCGTGGGCCAGAAGGTGTTCCCTATTATCTGAGGTATCTTCATTCCCACCCCAACACCTTTTCGCTTCGCTTGCTTGCCCACCCTTTCATTGCTGATCTGCTGCATCGAATGGTTGGGCCTGATTTCATTCCATGCTTCGAGTCACTGGTGTTCAAACTCCCGGGAAACGGCTCTTCCGTGCCGTGGCATCGTGACGATCAGCGCTTTGTGAAAACTCTGCGTATTTTTAACGTGGACATCTACCCTGACGTATCTACCGTCGGCAACGGATGTGTCTGGGTAGTTCCGGGCAGCCATATGTGGAGTATTGAAGAAGCCGCGGCGATGATTGAACGTGGGCGCAAAAATTTCGATCTGCCAAATGCAGTGCCTGCAGAAATGGAACCCGGAGATGTTCTTCTCCACCATACGAAGGTGCTGCACGGCAGTCAGAACAACACTAGCAGTCAGCTTCGCCGCGTAATCTACTTCGATCAGCGCACAATTGCATGGAACGAAAAGTATCGTTGGTGGCACCCTGAATTCATTACACAACGATGTAAGCTACTTCAACGCGCCTTCCATGAACGCCGCAAAGCCCCCTACCCTTCCGATGAGGAACAGTTCGGGCATCAGGTGCCGCCAGGGATGCCGGTGTGGGACGAGCTGGACGATTTTGATCCGCGGATTGAGCACGGCAAATATTCGTACCGAGGGAAGTAGAAGTAGTAGTGGGAGGTCAGTTGTTCGTGCCTGCTCCAACGGCTGGGAAAGAAGCCGAAATGTGGTTGCCGATGGAGTCCGTTTTGTTCTTGAGGATTCAGCCCTTTCAGACGTCGTTCAGGCTGCAGGTAGTAGGAAAGAATTATTTTAATCACATCACAACGGATGCTCAACTTCTAGTCGGAGAAACCTCTATTTCGACCCAAGTCGAGCATCCACATCAGTACTTTTGACGAATTAAACAGATACGAGCCTGCTTGTGTATCCGATACCTCCTGTTTAATCGTTCTGTCTCACCCGCTTGAGCCAGCCCCAGGTCATAGGGCGTTTGCCAGCAGGAGAAACAGAGAACTCCACCACAAAGTCCGGATCGAACCAAGCAGGTGAACGATTGAATTGACCCGGTTGCGCTAACACAAGGCGATTTTGAGGCTTATCGGGATCGATGACAAGAATCTTGCATGTTCCGCCCCCACAGACTTCGTAAGCAACCTCCTTTCCATCTGGAGACCAGATGGGCGCCCCGTCAATTCCAACAAACCCAGGGTCAGGCTCAAAATTGATCTGTTTCTGATTTTCCCCATTGATATCCATAAGGAAGATATCACCGGCTCCATTCCGTTCAGAGGTAAAGATGAATTGTTTTCCATCTGGCGACCACCGGGGATCGAGGTCCTTGGATCGATTATTCGTAATATTCTGAGGGTTACCGCCATCTGCATCCATCACAAAGACGTCTCCCAGGGTTTTGCCCCGCTTGCCGGAGAAGGCGATCTTTCGAGCATCTGGTGACCATGCAGGGGTAATGTCGTTACCGGGATCGTTCGTGAGATTCTCAATAACTTGTCCCGCTGCTGTCATCGTATAGATTTCAAAGTTGCCGTCCCGATTGGACTCGAAGACGAGTTTTTGACCACTGGGATGCCAATGGGGTGAACTATCTTCCGCCTCATGTTCGGTGAGTCTCTTGAGATTCTGCCCATCCGCGTTCACCACGTAAATATCGACGTTGCCCCCTACTTCAGTATGGAACGCCAGCTTTGTGCCGTCGGGAGACCATACCAAACCTAGCGGTTGGTCCCCGCCAGCATGTAGAAGGCCTCGCTCATTCGCGCCATCGGCGTCCATCAGCCAGATGTTGGCGTCCGCTCCGTTCGTAGTAATCGCGATTGTCGGCGCGTCGGGCGCTTGTGCTTCGCTGTCCACTACAAACATGATGCTATATAAGAATAAACCAACAACCGAAAGGAAAAAGATGGATGTTATCCGTATCCACATTGATTGTCACCTCACTTTGGTAAGTTTGAAATCGTCAGTTTATTTCCGGACATCTTCTTGGTGTCTCAGTTTTCATTCAGGATTGATTGGGTTTGAAAGAACATGTGCAGGACGCCTAAACCTTTAATAGGGGTCGAATGCGCCCCTCGTATTAACGAAACCACCTACGTTGGAATCTCTCCACTTCCGGAATCACTAGATTCAGATAGCATTACCCCGCTGATTAAATCGGAAATGGTTGGACTATTCTACATAGTTTCTCGGTAGATGTCAAGTAGCATAACTTTCCTGACTCACACTACCAACCATGTCAGGCACATCGGCTAATCGAAGTTCAAAAATCACAGGCTTGCCGTCAAAGACTTGTTAGGGGCATGAGTAGCGATACTGCGATTTGCTGTATAATTCAGTTGAATAAATAGCCCAAATCTAATACAATAAGAAACATAGTTTACTACCGATACTGAGTGGCAACGTCAAGCGCCAAAATCGCTAAACCGTTATACAGAATCGCTTCAAGCCCCTCGGCCGAATCGAGATACTATCCGATTATAACACTATTCGAGCGGCAAGCGTATCGTTCAGAAAGAAAGTCCAAACACCCAAAATCGAAAGGAGATTGAAATGGAAAAACCGGGGTTTTCAGAATCAAGTGGTTGTTCGTACTCACCCCCCAAGGGGCCTGAACGCGGCTCATCAAAATGGGGCTACGATGATGAGCGTGGCGCAGCTAACATGATGACCTCAGAAAAAGTACTGGAATCCGTCCGCTTAATCAAAGATGGAAAAATCTATAAGCTCGGTCGGATGTACGAAAAGGGCATGCCATGGCAGTGGGAGTTACAAATTCCAATCCCCCCAACATCACCCCCACAAGGTATAAACAACTCAACAGGTTTTCATGAAAAGTTGGAGATTGCTAACATTCATGTCGGAACGCACATGGACGCTCTGGTTCATGTTGGGATTGGAGATACCTTCTATAACGGATTCAATCGACGCGAATTTTTTACTTCCGAAGGAGTGACGAAACTGGGCATCGAACAAGTAGGAGTATTTTTCACCCGTGGAATCTTACTCGACATTCCGTACCTCAAGGGAAAGACCGCGCTCGAAAAAGATTATGAAATCACCGATCAAGATTTGAAACACGCGCTGCAGAAACAGAATCTCGAAATCCGTTCCGGGGATGTGGTCCTAATTCACACCGGCTGGGGCAGCCGCTGGCGGGATAACGATTCAGAACACGGTTATCTGAGTGGAGAACCCGGACTTGGCGTTTCTGCCGCCCACTTCCTTGTCCAAAAGCAGATTACGCTCGTTGGATCGGACAATTGGGGTATTGAAGTCTTGCCAACCAAAGAACATGACGCCTTTTGTCCTGTCCATCAAATATTTATCACAGTGAATGGTATCTATCTTTTGGAAAACCTGAACACCACTGAACTGATTCGCGACACGGTCTATGAATTTGCGTTCTTTTTCGCGCCGATCCCCATCAAAGGGGCAACTGGCTCATTTGGCAATCCTGTCGCCGTCTGCTAAGAGCAAGATTTTATGCCGTCGTTTGAAGGGAATTAAGTCCCTGAAAATGTACACAGATTAATTGATACTTCAACTCAGATGGAAACTGTCGCGCATCGCCATCCGAGCCATTTCGAAACAATAGGAAGTTCGCATTATACGGAAAAATTTGACCGCGAACGCAGCAAAATCCTCCGAGGTAACATTACGTGCGACCCTGATTGGGGTGGTGCTCATCATTGTGAACGCTTTCTGGATTTACCATATGGAAATCGTTCGCTATTCACCGGAAACCACAACAGTCGCGCTTATCCTGAACGCGGTAATCTGGCTAATCGCTCTAATCATACTGAACGTTTTCTTGCAACGATTTCTGCCCCGATACGCCTTCAGCCAGGGCGAATTGATGGTTATATACGTGATGATGGCGATTGGAGCAGCCATCTGCGGGTTAGAGTTCATAGAAACCCTCGTTCATTCCATCGGGCATCCGGTGGCGTATGCTACGCCTGAAAACGACTGGGCAAACCTGTTTTTGCCACATCTTCCCAAATGGCTCATCATTCACAGTGAGAGAGTCGTCAAGGATTATTATACAGGAGAATCTACTTTATACACCGCCGAACACATTCGAGGTATTATCATTCCTGTCCTCACTTGGGGGTTCTTTGCATTCGTTCTTGTATCGACGCTTGCCGTCATAACCGTGTTCTTCAGAAATCAATGGATCCACGCGGAAAGACTCACATATCCGATTATTCAGATTCCGCTTGCGATGACACAGGATACCTCGCAATTCTTCAAGCGGCGTGGGTTGTGGACGAGCTTCAGCATTGTGCTAGGCTTCCAAATTTTCAACGGTCTCTATTTCTTCTTCCCTCAGGTGCCACACGTTCCCATTTGGTACGTCGATTTCGGTCATCTGTTTCGAGAAAAACCGTGGACTGCGATGGGTATGACACGCATCTCCTTTTACCCCTTTATGATCGGTCTAATCTATTTCAGTCCGTTAGACCTTTCCATGTCCGCTTGGTTTTTCTTCATCGTTTGGAAAGCCGAGTTGGTCGTCAGGTATATGATGGGCTGGGTGATACCTGCTGGGATGGCTCTCAATCACCAAGCTAGCGGCGGCGCCTATCTGGCAGTCTGCTTGCTAGCAATCTGGGCGAGTCGGAGGCGACTAATTCAGATTTTGAAAAAGGTGTTTGTGGGAGAGACAGAATTGGATGAAAGTTCTGAACCAATTCCCTTTCGGCTGGCTTTCCTAGGTGTCGTATTCGGCTTAGTAATCCTAATCTGGTTCTGTTATTTGGGCGGGATGTCTCTCTGGGTGGCTTTTCTGTTCTTCGCGCTCTACGGCGCAGTTTCCATCTGTGTTACTAAGTTACGCGCCGAGTTGGGAGCACCGGTCCATTACTACCCTGAAATCGGACCGAGCAACCTCCTGTATTATTCACTCGGCACACGAAGACTTGGAGCAAAGAACCTCGGCATGATGGCTCTGCTTCGCTGGTTTTCGCTCGCCAACCGGAATAATCCGATGCCGCATCAAATGGAGGCATTCAAAATCGCCGAACGCGTTGGTATCGACAACAGGAAGTTGTTTGCCGCCATCATCTTAGCAGTCGGGGTAGCAATCGCCGCTGGACTCTGGGCATCGCTTCACACGCTATTCGAATTTGGAACCGCTAAAGGTAGAACCGGTCTCGGTTGGGTTTTCTATGGTTCTCTGGAGCGTTGGCTGGTCTATCCGAGCGGAGTGAATTACACAGTCATGGCGACCGTCATACAGGGTTTCGTTGTTGTGCTGTTTCTTGCCTTGATGCGTTCGCGTTTTCTATGGTGGTCGCTGCACCCGGTCGGATATCTTATGGCAAACGATCACACAATGAATTATCTATGGATGCCGTTTCTCATCGGATGGCTGGTCAAATCGATCGTGCTAAAATACGGTGGTTTGCGCGCTTATCGGAAGACCATCCCCGTGGCTGTCGGTGTAATCCTGGGTGACTTTGTGTCAATGACAATCTGGAGTGTCATCGGCATTATTCTCAATGTACCCACCTATTCCCACTTTTGGCACCCGATTCGGAGATGATTGACAGGGCAGGATTCCTCTTGTATCTTAATATTTCGACCTCGAAATAAAAATCGACTATAGTTGTTTGAGTTTTCGGAGTGTTAGCTCTGAGAAATGTACAAGGATTTATTCATGCCCAAACTTAGATTGGAATTGTCGTGCATCGCCATCCAAGTCATTTCGAAAAATTAGGAAGTTCGCATTATGCGGAAAAATTTGACCACTAGCCCAGAAAAATCCTCCCATGTAACATTACGTGCGACCCTGATTGGTGTGGTGCTCATCATCGTGAACGCTTTCTGGATATACCACATGGAAATCGTCCGTTATTCGCCAGAAACCACAACGGTCGCGCTAATTCTGAACGCGGTAATCTGGCTAATCGCTCTAATCATACTCAACGTCTTCTTGCAACGATTTCTGCCCCGACACGCATTCAGCCAGGGTGAATTGATGGTTATATACGTGATGATGGCTATTGGAGCAGTCATCTGTGGTTTAGAGTTCATAGAAACCCTCGTTCATTCCATCGGACATCCGGTGGCATATGCTACGCCTGAGAACGACTGGGCAAACCTCTTCATTTCACATCTGCCCAAATGGCTCATCATTCACAGTGAGAGGGTCGTCAAGGACTATTATACAGGAGAATCTACCTTATACACCGCAGAACACATTCGAGGCATTATCATCCCTGTCCTCACTTGGGGTTTCTTTGCATTCGTTCTTGTTTCAACCCTTGCGGTTATAACCGTATTCTTCAGAAGTCAGTGGATTAACGCCGAAAGGCTCACATATCCGATTATTCAGATTCCGCTTGAGATGACACAGGATACCTCACAGTTTTTCAAGCGGCGCACAATGTGGACAAGCTTCAGCATAGTGCTAGGTTTCCAGATTTTCAATGGTCTCTACTTCTTCTTCCCTCAAGTGCCGCACGTTCCCATTTGGTACGTCGATTTCGGTCATCTGTTTCAAGAAAAACCGTGGACTGCGATGGGCATGACGCGCATCTCTTTTTACCCTTTTATGATTGGCCTAGTCTATTTCAGTCCGTTGGACCTTTCACTGTCTGCTTGGTTTTTCTTTCTCGTTTGGAAAGCTGAGTTGGTCATCAGATATATCACGGGATGGGCGATACCTGCAGGGCTGGCTTTTAATCACCAAGCCAGTGGCGGGGCTTATTTGGCGATCTGCTTGCTAGCAATCTGGGCAAGCCGGAAGCGGCTGATTCAGATTTTGAAAAAGGTCTTTGTGGGAAACACCGAATTGGATGAAAACTCTGAGCCAATTCCCTTTCGACTAGCTATTCTAGGTGTCGTATTCGGTTTGGTGTTCCTAATCTGGTTCTGTTATATGGGCGGGATGTCTCTCTGCGTGGCTTTTCTATTCTTCGCGCTCTACGGTGCAGTTTCCATCTGCGTTACAAAGTTGCGCGCCGAATTGGGGGCGCCGGTACATTACTACCCTGAAATCGGACCGAGCAACCTCCTGTATTATTCACTCGGCACACGAAGACTTGGAGCAAAGAACCTCGGCATGATGGCACTGCTTCGTTGGTTTTCCCTCGCAAACAGGAACAATCCCATGCCGCACCAAATGGAGGCATTCAAAATCGCCGAACGCGTTGGTATCGACAACACGAAGTTGTTTGCCGCTATCATCTTAGCAGTCGGCGTAGCTATCGCCGCTGGGCTCTGGGCATCGCTTCATACGCTTTTCGAATTTGGAGCCGCTAAAGGCAGAACCTATCTCGGCTGGATTACCTATGGTACTCTAGAGCGTTGGCTGGTCTACCCGAGCGGCGTGAATTACACCGTCATGGCGACTGTCGCACAGGGTTTCATTGTTGTCCTGTTTCTTGCCTTGATGCGTTCGCGTTTTTTATGGTGGTCCCTGCACCCGGTTGGGTATCTTATGGGAAATGATCACACAATGAACTATCTGTGGATGCCGTTCCTCATTGGATGGCTGGTAAAATCCATTGTTCTGAAATACGGGGGTTTACGTGCTTATCGAAAGACCATCCCCGTGGCTGTCGGTGTAATCCTGGGTGATTTCGTGTCAATGACAATTTGGAGTGTCATCGGCATTATTCTCGATGCACCTACCTATTCCCACTTTTGGCACCCGATTCGGAGATGATTGACAGGGCAGGATTCCTCTTGTATCTTAATATTTCGACCTCGAAATGAAAATCGGCTATTGTTGCCTGGGTTTTAGAGGTTATCTCAATTCTTAAACAAGATTTTTTGTCCTCTTTCAAAAACTGAAGACAATGAATCTCAATTCAAAAATTTTTCTACGAGGATTTAACCATGGAACTAACAAACAGGGAGCGGTACAGCATACCGCAGAGAACGTATGACTGCGCGCCAACTCTGACAGACGGGCAAGTTTTACAGTTTTGCGCACACGGCTTTCTCGTGTTAAACGGGGTAGTGCCAGACGAGATAAATCGCAGGACAATAGAGTACCTCGAAGCAAATACCTATTATGAACCAACCGAAATCCTGAAGGAAGACTGGTTTGTTGAGAACGTAATTCTCAATCCCCAAGCGGCGGGTGCCGTTCGGTCATTGCTTGGGATGAACTTTGGCTTGCCGATACTTATGAGCCAGCATCGGGGAGAATGCCCTTCACCCCCTCAGGGCTGGCATCGGGATGGTGGTTCAAAGTGCGGTCCGGAGTTGAACTATCTACAGGTCTTCTATTATCCGCAAGATACACGTCCAGAGTTGGGGCCCACCGAGGTATTGCCCGGTTCGCATTTTAACGACTGGCCAGCGCGGTATATGCAACACTACGGCGTTATTCGAGATGGGGTCAAAACCGCTGCACCCGCGGGGTCAATTTTCATCACAGTCTATTCGATATGGCACCGTCGCACAGCCTCAACGGCATCGGCGGTGCGCCATATGTTGAAATACAACTATTGGCGGACCGAGCCACCAGTTCGGGATTGGATTCGTGATCCGGACTTTGACTTCCAATCGGCAAGTTACGGTTCGATAGAGACTGTTCGCATGTTTTACTGGCTCTCTGGGAAAATTGATGAGTTTCGGTTTATAGGCGGTCAGGCATGGCCATCGGGGAGTAGGGATTGTCACTACAAACCTTACGGGTTTCCGTCTGGTCCGGCACGCTGGTAGACATTTCGATTCTTCAAAACTTACGCTGTCCAATACGCAACGGGCAGTATTCAAAACATCTTTCATCCATATTTCAGAGATGCTATAATTAGTGGATTTTGATAAGGGGGAGTTGGACGAAGCTATGAAACTTAGCTATTGGACCGTCATTTCTTAATTCCCGAGTTTCCGGTTAACTCATGTTTTTCAAAAGGAGGTACCGATTATGAAGAACAAACCTATTGAACTGTATCTGGTCGGTGGTATCACAGGGTTGCTCGGTGGCATTTTGATGCTCATATCGAGTTATCTGTTCATGTTTCGTGTGCAGGCGGCGTATCTTGGAACCCCGGATTTGAAACTCGTTGGCATCGCACACGGATTAAGCGTTGTCAGTCTCATCCTGATTACGCCAGCGGTCATTGCGCTATTTGCGATGCTTAGCACAGCAGCGACGACGCGCAGCTATCTGGGACTCGGTTTCGCGCTTCTTTGGGTTGGCATTGGAATTGTCGGCCATCTCTCCCAAACAGCGCCACTGCGTACCTTGAGCGAATTATACGATAAGCCGCCCTCTCGTGAAACCGCAATGTTGATTTATCACGTTTCTGAGGAGTTCTGGGAAGCTCTTTCGCGGACAAGTACATTTTTTGCTGTTCTGATGTCCTTATGTTACGGCTGGGCGCTGATTGGAAGTTGGAATCGTCCTTCAGGATATCTATTTCTACTTGCAATTGTCGCTTTCCCGATTGGGTTCCTAATTCCCCAAGTCGATGTTCAACTGCATGTCATCCTACTTAGTTTGGCATTCATTATTGCCGCCGGTGCCCTGATTAAGATTGCAATATCAAAAGAGGAATCAGGGGTAGCGGAATGATTTGGGCGAGTTACGATTTTTGTGTCAATTCTTTTCTTAACAGCGATCCTGGACTTGGATAAGACGTGCCTTAAGGCGATATAATGCGGAAAATATGGATGCTAAAGCATGCCAAAACTGCAATTTTACAACAGGAGATTCACAATTTATCTTACGGGTGAAAGGACTGGTAGATGAACGCTATGTTTGAGGCCGCAGTCGAGGCTATTATCGCTGGCGAACTTACGAAGTTGTCGGAGTTGCTTGCTGCCAATCCAGATCTAGCGAAAGCCCGCTCTGCAAGGAATCATCGTGCCACCTTGCTTCACTATGTATCAGCAAACGGAGTCGAGGACGAACGCCAGAGGACTCCCACAAACGCTGTGGAGATTGCAAAGACTCTGCTTGCCACGGGGAGCGATATCGACGCCACTTTTTTGGATGGTAAGAGCGGGACAACACCTTTGGTATCCCTCGTTACTAGCGTTCATCCTCACAATGCCGGAGTCGCCGCGGACCTGGTCAGGGTCTTTGTCGAGGCGGGGGCAAAGGTGGAAGGGTTAAATGGGGATGGAGAGCCATTGTGCCTTGCGATCGAGTTCGGGTATGCCGAATCCGCTGAAGCACTCATTGAGGCAGGTGCCTCGATCGAACAGTTGCCAAATTTCCGTGCGGGAAGTCAGGCTGCTGAGGAAGTAAAACAACGTTATATGGAAAGGGAAGCGGCACCGGTATCGTAAGCGAGGGCATCAATTCAATTGGCTTACCAAATCGCTGCCTTTTTCAGATGTAACTCTACATCAAACCAATTGAAGAAAAGCTGGTCGGACAATTTCGGTAAACCCACGCTGTTCCGGTTTCGCGCCGTGGACAGCGGTACTTTTTCGTTAGGAGGATAGTATCAATGAAGGCAATTGTCATACTATCGGTTATTTTGATCGCCATATTGGCTTGCGGCGATGATGAGAGCGGTCTCCAGAATAGCCCGCCTGTAATCGATCACGTCGTTTTAAATGAGCCGGTCGAACCCGGTGCCAGTGTCGAACTACAGGTTGTTGCACATGATGCGGACGGTGACGCGTTGAGCTATGTATGGGAAGCAAAAGAAGGCAAACTCGATTCTAGTATAGGACGCATCGTGAAATGGACAGCCCCCACGAATGCGAAATCAGCAGTTGTCGTCGTTCACGCGAATGACGGTGTGAACCAATCGACTGTTAAGTCAAAAAAGATAGCCATAAATCTTCAAAATTCAGCGCCTGTTATCAAGCGAATCCTTGTCCCGGACAAGGTTAATGCGGGCGCACGTATACAACT
Organism: Candidatus Poribacteria bacterium; assembly: GCA_965198175.1. Classification (GTDB taxonomy): domain Bacteria; phylum Poribacteria; class WGA-4E; order WGA-4E; family PCPOR2b; genus JAPPKS01. The sequence goes on along the minus strand of OZ240245.1, from coordinate 1,323,280 downwards.
TGAAGCGATAACTGATGATGTAGATGGAGATACGCTGACCTACAACTGGGAAGCGGCGGGGTTGCTCAGTTCAGCGAATATGCCGACAACGATATGGACTGTCCCATTTGATGCGAATTCAACAACAATTACGTTAACTGTGCACGATGGTATAAACGAAGTGGTGGAAAAACCGGCGGACATCATTGTAATTCACTCCCTAATTGTGCCAGGGAAGGAAGCTGCTGGCATTGAATTAGGGGAGGAATTTGATAGGGTGAAAGTGCTGTATGGAAAACCGGACGAGGAAGTAGGTGGCGTAGCCGGTAGGCTTAACTATTGGGATATTGGGTTAACCGTTAGCAATGATCGCATTGGTCATGTCATGAGTCTGCATATTTTTAAGCCGTTTGAGGGAGATATCATAAGGCCAATTCTCCACAAGCCAAGTTTAGCTAAAACGTTGGGCGGCAACGGTATCAGAAGTACCCACAAGCGCGTTGAAACCGAATTTGGACCCGCCGAGGAAATTAAAGACGGTGGCAAAAATCACTGGTATTGGAGAAGCGGTATCAATTTTCAATACGACGCCGCTTCCAAAGTCGAGCGTATTTACATCTTTAAGCCGATTGGTGCCGCACCTTCGGGATTCGTTGATGCGATACAGCAACAACAGGTTTTGAGGAATAAGGCCGCCTTGGATAAATACTACAGCCATGAGTAGGTTCATGCGCGTACTTTGACCTTACAGACAAGATATGATACCCGATAGCCTCGCATTAAATTTAAGGAGGAATAAGTTGTAATTTCCTTGAATGGGAGTTGGCATGAGAGAAGCACAGCAATTCCTAGCGATAGATCTCGGCGCGGAAAGCGGACGCGGCGTGTTAGGGAAGTTCGATGGCGATTTGCTTGAATTGGAGGAATTACACCGTTTCGCTAACGGCGGCATTCGCGTGATGGATAGCCTGCACTGGGATGTCTTACAGCTCTGGAGCGAGATCAAGCGCACCCTTTCTATATGCGCGCGCGAGCGTGTAAATCTCACGAGCCTTGGTGCGGATACCTGGGGCGTCGATTTTGCGCTTCTCGGTAGAGACGACGCGTTGCTTGGGTACCCCTATCATTACCGGGATTCTCGTACAGATGGCATGCTGGGAGAAGCCTTTCGCCGCATATCGCGCGAGGAAATCTTCAAGCGAAGCGGGACACAATTCCTCCAGATTAACACGCTGTATCAGTTGTTGTCGATGGTATTAAATGAATCGCCGCTGCTCGAAGTTGCAAAGACGTTTCTGATGATGCCAGATCTTTTCAACTTCTGGTTGACAGGACGAAAGGCATGCGAATTCACTGATGCCACAACGACACAATTTTACGATCCGCGTAAATACAGGTGGTCGAAGGAGATTTTCGACGGACTTGGCTTGCCAACCGAAATTTTCCCCGAGATTGTGCCACCGGGCACACAATTCGGCACACTTCTATCAACCGTTGCTAGCGAGGTCGGCCTTCCCAAAATTCCTGTTATTGCGCCGGCGTGCCACGATACCGGTTCGGCTGTTGCAGCCGTACCCGCACGGGGAGAAGACTGGGCATATATCAGCTCCGGTACATGGTCATTGATGGGGATTGAGGTTCCCGAACCGATTATTACCGATCAAGCGCTCGAACTCAACTTTACGAATGAGGGAGGAATTGATAACACGTTCCGTTTCCTAAAAAACATCATGGGCTTATGGCTGGTGCAGGAGTGTCGGCGAACTTGGGCGCAAGCGGGCGATGACATGTCCTACGATCAGATTACGCAGATGGCTGTGAGCGCAAAGCCTTTTGCCGCGCTAATTGACCCGGATGACATCAGCTTCTTGCCCGCTGGCGATATGCCATCGCGCATTGTTGATTATTGCAAACGCAGCGGGCAAACTATCACGTCGGACAATGGACAAATCATCCGCTGTGCGTTGGAAAGCCTTGCGCTCAAATACCGGTGGGTTTTGGAAAGGCTCGAAGCTGTTTGGAGTAAGCCGATAAACGTCCTTCACATCGTTGGTGGTGGGACGCAGAGCAAGGTGCTCTGCCAATTCACCGCCGATGCCACGGGGACGCCGGTCGTTGCGGGTCCCATAGAGGCAACTGCAATCGGCAATATCATGGTACAAGCGGTTGCTAGCGGAGCAATCAATTCGATTGCTGACGCACGCGAGATTATCCGTCGTTCGTTTGAGGTTGCTATCTACGAACCGCAAGATTCGGCGGGTTGGGATGAGGCTTACGATAGGTTTATTGCAGTAACGCGGTTACCCTCTGGTGTGTGACCGCTAACCGGCACACATTGAGGCTAGATTCACCTCGAATCTTGGCTAATCTTCATCTTTACATGCAGTGAAATTGATTCGATCAGAATTTCGGTTCCAGCGATTAAACGTATACATGTCATAAGCGCTGAGCATTTTGTACCCGGTCTGATGTAGCAGTTCTTTAACAGTGTTGACTCCGAAGATTCTTTGAAGATGCACCTCTTCAAATCGGCGAAAACATTCTCCTTCACGCAGGAAAAAGGCCAATGATGTGCGGCAGATATTATCGCGATAGGAGTAGAGATTCTTCCAAATATAGGCATAGTCATCTTTGTTCTCTGCGAAGGTTTGTGCATGAAAATGTCGAACGATGTTGTGCTCGGTTGTCACATCGAAAATGAACAGCCCCGATGGAGCGAGATGCCTGCACACGGAGCGAAATACATTGGCTAATTCGTCTTCATCGAGTGCATAGTTAATGCTATCGTAGATGCAAACAACCGCATCAAATTGTTGCTGCAGATCGAAATTGCACATGTCACCCTGAAAAAACGGAATATCCAGGTCGAGATCTTTGGCTTTTTGACGTGCAATTGCCAGCATTCCCTCCGCACGATCTAGTCCCGATATTTCATACCCATGTTCCGCCATCAACACCGTCAAAGCCGCCGTTCCACAAGCTAAATCCAAAATTTTTCGAGGGCGGAATTTGTACTGCTTGAAGAGATTCTCGATATAGTCTGCCCAACGCACATAATCCACGTTGCTCATCATGCGATCGTAGGCGTAAGCAAACTTTTCATAGGGATCCGTCAGCTCAACCATCCGCTACTTTTCCTATCGCTTGAATCCCACAGCCGCATTCATCATGATTAACATCGTGTTGACCTCTTCTGAAGTCCATTCTCCATCCGTGTTCGCACTTTTCGCGTAATTCGCCGCTGCTTTAATTTTCCTCAGACTTATCTTGCCTGTGATGTAGCTCACCGGCATTTTCATCAGCGCTTCTCTAACATTTTCAAATGTACTTGTAATCTCCGATACCTCTACAGCTTCAGGTGCCTGCCGTATCAGTTCTTTCTCGACAAGATCGACAGTCAAATCCAGTAGCTCGGTAATCAGGTACCATTGTGAAAAAAAGAGGACTAGCATCAACACGAGTGCGACCGTAAGCAATCCCCCTATGAACGGATTGTGCAATGCCCGGCGAAGAAAACCAGTTGGATGTCCTTCCATGTCTGAGATTCCTTAATCTGACTCTAAATTGTAGTTGATAATGCATCAATCACATGCTCAACGCTTCTGCTAGCCATCAGATTCTTAGATTCCGTTTACGCAAATCTATAAGATTGTGAACGGCAACAGGTTACCCACGGAGTCAAATTCAAACGAACTCAACCTGCCGATGACTTCCAGATCGCTGCGCAGTTTTGCCGCTTCAAGTAGCGATTCGGAGATGTCTACTTCCGTCAATTTCAGGGTGTTCTCAACGCGAATTACGCTCGCCCGCTCAGGCGAGGTCAGCCCGATCGTCTGCAACGCTATCTCAATAGCTTCCCGATCGGTGCCGTAGTGGAAGGGGATTCTCGATTTCTGAGGAGCCAAGCCGGTGATGCCATTCATATACGTTGCATGTCGGTCAATCTTTTCCACAAGACGCGTTGTCGTGAAATCTGCCAGACCAATTCCCGTCGCATTGCCATCGCTAGCATCTGTCACATCTCGGACAAAGATTCGTAAAATCTTGGGTTTCTCAGGTTCAATCCCTAAAGTTTGCATCCGCCGACCAATGATGTTTGTGTCCATCCCTGTCCCACTGATATTTTTCCCCATATAGTCCACAATCAGGAAATCAAGCGTGTCAAAAGGAAGTCGTCCCATAAGGGCTTTGGACTCAATCAGAAGTTCGCGTTCCCCAAATATCAACTCATCAGATCTCAGTGCAGCAACTTTCGCCATCTGCTCGTACGCGTTTTCAATAAGTCCAATCCCAAACGCGACTTTACCAGTCCCAAGAACCAGACCACCTACCGTTGTAATGACATGTTCAAAACCATAATGGACGGACGCGCGATGGTACGTATTCGCTCCCTTCTGTTTGCCCAGTCCAATCGCCATTATCTTCATTAGACCGCTTTCAACAGAACCGCTGAAGTCAGTATGGGCTTTGATTCGATTGAGAGGAACGATATAATCGGCTTGAGCGGCATATCGATCCAAATACACCGGCAATTTGTCTGCCGTCTGACCGATTTCCACCACGTCCATGGTAGCCTTGATTGGTACCCCCATACTTTCTTCGGTAATGCCATAATGTGCCAATATCTCACGTTGTCCCGCTGCGGTGGCGCCGCCATGACTTCCCATCGCGGGCACGATGAACGGCTTAACGCCAATTCGTTTGAGGTAATCGACCGTCGCCTTAACGACTACAGCAATGTCTGCAACGCCGCGACTCCCTGCAGTTACGGCGACGCTGCTACTCTTACCCACAATTGATGTGACATCAATACGATCCAATTCGGCGGTAATAGCTGTGGGAAGATTGTTGACGACTGGCGCCTCAAATCGTTGTTTCACACGAATCATTCTAGGTAGTTTCATGATTATTCCTCTCCGTCTGGGTGTCAGTATTCAGGTTTGAGTATATTACCAAAAGCTGTGGTCGATTGCAAGCATGAAAAGTCGGTTGTCCATATAGCGTTGCAATAATTCCTTTTTCATGATATGATAATTCCAATCTTCAATCCATTCGTATAGTTAATAAAACAAATGGGGACTGAGAAATGCTAATTGATACCCAAAAACACCACTTCGAAACCCTAGGATTTATCTTTCTGAAAAACTTCTTCCCACCGGATGAGATACAGACTTACATCAATGCGTTTGATGGTACGTTTCGGAAAGCCGCGGGGCAAAGATTGAAGGAACCATACACGAATATCAAGAAGACCATAGCAGTGATGCGGTTCTTTGAGTATAATCCAGCGGTTTATCACCACCTGCTTGAAAGTGACGCGGTCTGTGAGGTGGTCGAGGATTTGCTCGGCGAGGACTTTGTGTTTAGCACATCCGAAGGTGCCTATCGGTTCGGCAACACGGGGTGGCATCATGACGATGTATCGCCCGAAGGACATATTCACTTGAAGGTTGTTCTCTACCTAGACCCAGTCCGTGCAAACACCGGATGTCTCTCAGTGCTGCCGGGCAGCCACTTTTTGCCTTACCGTCAGCGGATGGAACGGTATATCGGAGATATCCTGCCGTTAGGAAAGGATGTTCCCGGCACCTACCCCATCGCGTCCAATCCGGGCGACGTCGTGATTTTCAATGTAAAACTCTATCACGCCGCGTTCGGCGAAGGGGTGGGACGACGAGCAATCTACATCAACTACCTCCAGAAACCAAGCACGACAGAGGAAAAGGAGCATATAAAATGGCTCTACCATAAGGACGGGGGCTATTATACACCTGAACTCTTTGAAGACGCGACACCGAAACGGATGCGGATGCTGGCTTTCTTGAAGGATACATGTTACGACGCAGCGTTTTGATTCCTGTCATTATCTTCACTAAGGAGAACAACCGATGAAATCCCTAAGCCAATCTCGCAGCAGCTTCAGCTATGTATTGATTTTGCTTCTGGTTGTGTTCTTCTGCACGGGTTGCGCTGCCTTAAACGAAGCGCAACAGCGAAGACAAGAACGAATCAAGAAGAATCGAGAAGAACGTCACGTGCTATATGCACGAGCTACTTCCGAATATAACGCAGATCAGGATGGGCTAGTGGTCAGAAGCGATCATTACACATTGACCTTTCACGAAACGCTGCTGCAGCATGAGGATTTCGATGAAGCGCAAGAACGACAGGACACAGGGCAGGGAATATTGGTGTCCTTGGAGAGTTTCTACAGATTCGTTCACAACATTTTGAAATTTGAACCTAACTACCGAATTGATGTCTTACTTCTGCCGCCTATTCAAGGCCGGATACATAGGGCAACTACTGCCTCTACCTCTCAGATTTCCGTTAAAGGGGATGAGCTTGTTAAGCAAGTTACTAGCGCGCAAATGCGTTTCCCGCTAAACATGGTGCAGCAAAAAGGGACTCAAGCACACGAATTAACCCACGCTTTTACGGAAATCTATAACATCCCTTCATGGTTCGCAGAAGGCCTGTCGGTTTTAGTCGAGGTTGAATATGTAAAACGCGGGTATTTTGGTGAAATTGACATTGAGAACAACATTAAGGTCAACCCTGACGGCGCAAATTTGGTTCAAGATTGGGAATCTGGCACACTAGATATTTATGCGCTTACCAAATGGAAATATGATTACTCTTATTCGCTCGTTTCGGCACTGAAATCTCGTTTTGGGGAAGACTTTTACGCAAGGGTTTTCCGTTTAATTGAAGAAGAGAAGCTATACGAAAAAACACCGCATCGGATGAACACGAGCGTTCTTGTATATTACTTGAGTAAGGTAGCCGGCGAAGATCTCACTCCGTTTTTTGAGAACCTCAAATTCAACGTACGTAGCCTAACTAAATCTGAGATTTTGTCAATCATCAGACCGTAAACGCAAAAAAACGACTCGCTCACACCGCTCCATCAATATGGAGAGACAAGGATGCCACTCAAATTTGCCTTTCTGGGCGTCTGGCATAGTCATGCCGTTATGCACGTGCGGGAGACAGCTCAACGTCCCGACGAGTTTCAGCTAATTGGGATGTATGATCCTGATGTTGATGTCATTCAGAAAAGGAAAGAGTGGACTGAATTTCTACCTTCCATCTCGGTTTTTCCCTCCCTCCAAGCCGTACTAGATAGCGACGCCGAAGCCGTGATTGTTGAGGGACGTGTTTACCAAAATCTAGACTATGCTCAACGTGCATTGGAAGCAGGTAAACATGTGTTGTTAGAAAAGCCGGCGGGTGTGGACCTGGAACACCTAAAGCGCGTTCAGGGAATCGCAGCACGCAAGGGACTGATGCTTCAGATGGCGTATATGTGGCGCTACAATCCTGCTATCCATGAGATTATTCGTTTGGTCAAATCTGGCGCGTTGGGAGAAATTTTCTACTATCGCGGGCATATACCGAAGCCCAAGACGTGGCATCTGCAGTTGGAATCGGAATTCGGTATGTACCACGGCGCCGTCTATTTCGAGATGGCTGGTCATTTAGTGGATTTGATGGTTGCGGCGATGGGGAAACCGAAGCATGTGTATCCCGTCTTGGGAAAACACTATGGAGACAATCCGATTCACGTAGACAACGCGGTCGTTGTACATGAGTTCGAGAGCGGTCTTGGCACCATTGACACCGCAGCCATGCATGTAGGGATGGATCGGACGCGCCGTATTGAGGTCTACGGCACCGAAGGCACTGCCATCCACACTCAGATTGGATCATCCTATCTCAGTCTATGTCTGGAAAGGCCCGTTGAGGATTACCAGACAGGGTGGCAGCACGTGACAATCGCTCCGCCGGCGGAGTTTCCGTCGCTTTTGCGCGAACTGTCCGCCTGCATTCGGGGAGTCAAGGCACCAGATTACACGTTAGCACACGACCTTTCAGTTCAACGTGTGCTATTAGCCGGTTGTGGCGTAAGAGATGGCAAAGCATTAAAATGAGGAAACGACCGGTTCATCCGGCAATCGGAATTGCTTAGGATTTGACGCAATCAAAGACGTACCAAATCGGTAAGTAGCTTGTCGAGAGTTCAAATCCACAGCACATTGCGTTTCTGAAACAGTAAAAGAATAATGCTATGGGGCTATCGATGTGTTTCCGCGGAGTCCTGTGGTTCAAAGCCGATGACCTCACGGGCGTGTGAGAAGTCGCGGTAACCCCATTTGTTATTTGACACCGCATAGAAGATGTCAAACCGCACACTGTCAGGCGCTTCAATGCACTTTTCTACCATCTGGGCAATGTCGCGATGACTGCACCAGACCGCAAACTCACGTGGCTGTCGCGGGCGATTTTCAGGCGTAACTGCGCCGATGCGAACGCAGATGGTAGAAATACCACAGTTATCCGAGAAATGCCGCGCCAAAGCCTCTCCCCATACCTTGCTGGCTCCGTAAAGTCCATCCGGGCGTACCGGCCACTTGTGCGTTATTTTCTCCCACGTTTCGGGGGCTTCGTCGTAACGCCCTTGAGCTAGAGCGCTGTATGGAAATTCCAATTCCCATCGATTAATCGTTGAGCCGCTGCTAGCGTAGATGATGCGTTTTACGCCCGCTTGCCGTGACGCCTCGAAGACGTTGTAGGTTCCAATGATATTCGGTTCCAGCACCTCTTCCCACGTTGCGTCCCCTTTGGCCATCGCTGCTAGATGCACTACCACATCCACTCCTTCAAAAGCTGGCTGGATTGCATCTAAATCTGCGATATCTGCCCGCCATAATTTGATTCCCGGCACATCACGACGGTTGAGTGCGCTCAATGCGTACTTGCCTACCGAGTTTAAGTGATCGTACACTACCCCTCCAATCAACCCACTCATTCCGGTGATGAGCACGTTTCTAGCTGTCATCGCTTTCCTCCATGTAGGATTGAAGTGAACATTTTCCTACTCCGTTTTTGTACACCCATTCGGGTTTTGAAGATTATCTATTATACACTATACCTAACAAATTTTACCAACTTTCAAATCTTTATTTGATGACCCAAAAATATATTGACAAGGTTTCTATTATGCTCTATACTGTGACTCATACTCGTGTAACAGTAACAATAATCTAAAGAGGAGCAAGAGTATCAGCCAATGGCATTTAACGTGATTAATACGCAACACTATTTAACCAATCATGCTAGAACTTACTTGGAGAAGAATGGCTGTGAGATAATAGACGACTCGCTGAGTAGCTTAACGGAGGATGAATTCTGCCGGAAAATACGGGATATAGACGCGGTCATTGCCGGAGGTGAACAGTATACTGATAAGGTCTTTCGGGCGGCTGACAAGCTGAAGATCATCGCTCGGACGGGAGCCGGCTATGACCAAGTCGACTTAGGAGCGGCGACAAAGAATGCTGTCTGGGTTACGACGACTCCGGGCGCAGGAATGCATGCTGTATCCGATTTCACTCTTGGTCTAATCCTATGCCTATTAAGAAATATTCCCGCAATGGTTCAGGAGATGAAAAACGGAGAGTGGAAGCAGTTCGCAGGCAGAGAATTGTCAAGTATAACCTTGGGTGTTATCGGGGTTGGTGCAATAGGGCAGGAGGTCATTAAGAGAGCAAGAGGATTTGATGCAAGCGTCCTCGCGTATGACATCTATCATGACCATGCCTTCGCTGAGAACTGGCAAATCCGATACGTTCCGCTGGATGAATTGATGGCTCAGTCCGACATTGTAACTCTGCACACCGCGCTCAACGAGCACACGCTAGGACTAATAGATGAGCGAAGGTTGAAGTTGATGAAGAAGGATGCCTATCTGGTAAACACTAGCAGACCGAGTGTTGTGGTGAAGGATGCCTTGATTAACGTACTAAAGGCAAAGAAAATTGCAGGTGCAGCAATGGACGTACATGAGCCCGCACCCTGCGCGCCAGATGATTCACTCGTTCAACTGGACAACGTTATCTCGACGCCGTGGACGGCGTATAAAACGGAAGAGGCTATTGATAGGATGTGCGACACTGCAGTAAAGGATGTAGTAACAGTTTTGCAAGGCGGGGCACCGCGTTTTCCAGTGAATGAGTTGTAGGCTTTACTGTGGTTAGAATTATTAACACGTTGATTTTTGCCGATTATAAAATTTTTCAAGAGGTATAACCAATATGGTATACGGTTCAGGCAAATACACTTACAAAGTTGCCGAGGGTTGGGGGGCGTTGCCGGAAGGTTGGACATGGGGATGGATTCCGGCGGTCGCGTGTGATTCGCAGGATCGCGTTTATGTTTACTCGCGCAGCGAACACCCGCTGGTTGTCTGCGACCGAGACGGTAACTTTCTGGCATCGTGGGGCGATGATTTCCTAGAGGATGCACACGGTATCTACATTGATGCTGACGACAACGTCTACTGCACCGAGCGTAACACCCATTGCGTCCGCAAGCTCAATCCAAATGGAAAACTAGTGATGACGCTCGGCGTTCCTGGTCATCCCGCCCCAGAGGACGGTGCCCCGTTTAACCTTCCAACAGATTTGGCAATTGCTTCAACCGGAGAGTTGTTCATTTCGGATGGCTATGGCAACGCACGAGTCCATAAATATTCGCCAGATGGCAAACTGTTGCTGTCTTGGGGCGAGCGAGGTAGTGGGCAAGGACAATTCGCACTATCACATTGCGTGCGGATAGACAAACATGACCGTGTTTGGATCTGCGACCGAGAGAACAATCGCATTCAAATCTTCGATACTTGCGGTCATTTCTTAACAGAGTGGACCGGTATGCGGCGCCCTGATACGGTATATTTCGACCCGAATGAGGAGGTGGTTTACATCGCCGAAGCAGAAGGTCAAGTCAGTATCTACACGCTTGACGGCAAACCGATTACTAAGTGGGGTGGCGCGAGAAAAAGCGAGGTGCCCGGTGAGTTCCTCGGTGCGCCACACGGTATCTGGATGGACTCCCATGGCGATCTTTACGTAGGCGAGGTGGCGGTAGAGGGACGGTTCCAGAAGTTCATCCGCCAATAGTTAGAGGTAGAGGAAGCCTGTATGTTGCCAAGGAGTCGCTATCGTCTGAAATTCGGTGTAGGTAGCGCGAGATGCCGATATGGATGAGATGATAGATGTAAAGTCACTTGATACTGTATCCACGAAATTTATCCTTAAAGAACCACTGCAAATTATGCAAATTGCATAGATTGAAGACATTCCTACAACCGTATAATTAGAGTAAATCCATAAGAAATTTAGGAAGACATTATGAAAAAGATAGTGAAACACCATTTGTCTGTGGTCTGTTGCCTTGTTGTAATAATTATGGTTCTTGGATGTAGTTCCCAAAAAAATGTAGAACGCATTGAAACGGACACCACGATTGACCTATCAGGGCGATGGAACGATACGGATTCCCGTGAGGTTTCCGAAGCGATAATTCTGGACTGCCTGAATCACCCATGGATCACGAATCACATGACCCACTCCAGAGGCGTGAAGCCTATCGTCATCGTTGGGGCGATTCGTAACAAGAGCATGGAACACATCGCGATTAATACATTTATCAACGATATTGAACGTGCTTTTATCAATTCGGGTCGAGTTGCCGTCGTCGCTAGTGCAGAAGAACGGGGTGAACTTCGCGCCGAAAAGGAAGATCAGAGTGAGTTCTCAAGTGTCGAAACTATCAAGGGGATGGGGCGTGAGCAGGGAGCAGACTACATGATGACCGGCGAAATCAACACCATCCAGGATCGAGAGGGTGGGAGACAGGTCACCTATTACCAAGCGGATCTGAATCTCACGAATATCGAGACAAACGAGAAGGTTTGGTTGGGGCAGAAGAAAATTAAGAAACTTATCGAACGTAAGAAGGCTGTCTTCTAGTGCATGCCGACGCAATTCTCTCCCCACACAGCCCCTTTAAGCCGGCGAATTGGCACCTTGTTTCTATCGTTACAATTGTCGGTTAAACCCCGCCAAAATAGACCTTTTCTCTATCGTCTGTTGACGACACACTTATATAGACAACTTTTCAAATGGAGAGTGGGCTTTTCGCTTATTCTGCCAGTCCTAATCGGATGCAGCAGTTACAGCATGCACGAAGTACGCCTCGCAATTGAACGAGGAGAATTTGAGACCGCATTAGCGCATCTTGATGAAGAAAATTCAAACAAAAGAAATCTCCCCTATCTATTTGAGCGAGGTCTCATCGCCCACTACGCAAATCGCTTTGAGGAAAGTAATCAGGTATTTGAGCGCGCGGAGATAATCGCTGAAGATTTTTACACGAAAAGCATCTCCCGGGAGATTGCATCGCTTCTGACCTCAGATGCAGTCCGTCCATATCCAGGCACACGCTACGAAAGGCTGCTTATCCACTATTACCGCGCCCTTAACTACGTCTATCTGAATCTTCCAGACGATGCCTTAGTGGAATGTCGGCGCGCAGGGCAGCTTCTCCAATACTACGCCGATGAAGATGCCGCCTACAATTTTGCAGGTGCAGCATTCGTCGCCTATCTTTCGGGGATCCTCTATGAATGGGCAGAGGACTGGAATAACGCGTATATTGCCTATCAATGGGCGGAAGCAGGGTATCAGCGTTACGCGGAACAGCTTGGCGTTTCACTCCCTGAAGACATCGGATATGCGCTTGTTCGGCTCGCACGGCTGTTGGGATTCAATGAAGATGCGGAGCGCTACACGGAACTTTATGGACAATCTCCTCCGTCTCCTTCCAGTTTTGGTGAACTCATTTTCATCTACGAAAACGGCTTTGTCCCTCCTAAAACCAAGGAAAACCTCTTCTTTCCCATCTTCAAGACAGACCCGATGGTAAGTGAAGAAGGGAGGGAGGAAGAAAACGAGGAGGAAATATGGGAATTTGCGGATACAGTCGTGCGACGTCGCAACCTCCGTTATGAGAAAGTAAAACTCGAATATCTGTTGCGGGTGGAAATTCCGGTCTATATATCGAATCGCCCCCGATTGATGGGAGTCAAATTAGAAATTGAGCCCGTATCCAATCAATCTATGTCCGATAAAACTGAGACTCAAAGCGAATCCCGGTTCCACCAGGATGCTAGCAGAACAGGACTCGATAAAGTCGGGGTTCAAGGTGAACTTCATGAGATCCCCAATCTCGAATCGGGGGCAACGGACATTCAGGCTTATGGTGTGCTGGTCGAAGATGTTGAGGGTGCTGCGTTTGCAACGTTCGCTTCCGAGCAGGAGACGATTCTACTCCGAACGGTGGTGCGCGCGATTTTGAAATACCTTGCCTTTCGCCGCGCAAAAAAGAAGGGGGATCTCCTTGGCAACCTCGTCAATTTTTTCAACGTCGCCACGGAGCGTGCGGACACCCGCTCCTGGGAAACACTTCCGAACCAGATATTTCTCGTGCGAATGTCACTTCCCGCGGGAACACACAACGTCACACTCTCCTTTCTGGACGATGGCGGCAGACATGTACGAACGGAAACGCTTCCATGCGTGGAAATCGAAGCAAATGGAAAGACGTTTCTGAATTACCGGACGTTCGAGTGAATTGCATGGGACACCAAATTTGCTTGATAATGCTGTTTATTCTTAATTCAGAGATGGATGCAAAAACAGAAGCCCGACGATGGCCCTTTAGGATGATGATCTCAACCCAAACCTGACATCAGCGGTAATAGTGGTACATTGAATGTCAGATATTCGTGCGAGAGCTGTTGAAACCGAAAAATCGGAACAGGCTCATTGGTACCCCTACATAAACAAAGGGAGAACGAATAGTGCAGAATGACATGAATCCCCCCGTAGAAGGAGTAGAAATGGCACCTTCCGCACCGACAGCATCATCCCAGAGGCTGGCTGCCGACGAGAATTGCTCAACAGAGATGCTTCATTTTACGGCACTGCCAGCAGTGCGCCGCCTCGCAGAAGGTCAGTTCGTGATTACGGTGGAACTCCAACCGCCAAAAGTACTCGATGACCCAAACTTCCAGAAGCAGTTGAAGCGCTATCAGCGTCTAGTGCGGAAGGGATGGGTAGACGCAATTACTGTCGTGGATTTTCCTCGCTTTGCTGGGAAAGTGGATAATCTGACGGTTCTGGGAGATACCCCAGAACCAATCTTCACGATTGCAGCCAACGCTCGGAAACGCAAAACAGTGGTCAATCGAATAACCCGCGCTATCGACAGTGGAGCAAAGGGCATTCTAGTAGTTTCAGGCGGTCACCCTATCCGAAAGGTTCCTGGAGTATCACAGATTCTACCGATGAACTCCTTCAGGATACTATCACTCCTCCACCGTATGCGTAGCGCGGGCCAGCTTCCGCCCGATTTATCGATTTGGGCGGTGGAAAATCCCTTTGCGGGTAGATCTGTTACATCTAGGGTAGATCGGTTGCAACGAAAGCTAGACGCTAAGGCTGAAGCGATTCTGACTCAGCCGCCCCTGCTCTGGGAGCTATTTGCCAAATGGTGGCATCTGGCGCTTGAACGCGGATTAACACAACAGATCCCAATAGTGGTGGGGCTGCCAATAATCGCCTCGGTAAAGGCGCTTCGCTTCTGGTTCTTGCTGGTCGGCATCAGCCAACGGAATCCGGGGGCACACGCCCTCCTCGAACAATTTAAGGAGGCGGAAGCAGCTGGCAAAGAAGCTTTCCGCACATTCCGTGGGAATTGGACTGTCGAACTCATACAGAAAGTTTGTGAACTTCCCGATGTTGCCGGGATACATCTCATGCCAATTCAGGCTTCGCGCGACATTGAGAAGATTCTTGAGGGAGCGAAACTGGCACCAGCGGATCGGGCTCGGGAAGATATTGAACAACTCATCCCACGTTTGCAAGGGATGGGCGCAGTAGTCGTCCACGAGCCGGGGCTCGTCGATCCAGGTTACGTCGAGGAGTTTGGCGATGCATTGGAAGCCCTGAAAAATACGTTAGGGGAACTGCCAGCTGAATGGCGGCCGGGCCGTTTTAGAACTTACTGGAACCGGATTACTTACAAGCACCATTTTCGAGCTCCCATCGCATTTCGTCCCTTTGTGAAGAAAGTAGCGGATGAGGTCATCCCCACAAGGGAATGGGAACTGGCGATCGATCTGCGCCAGCACCCATCGACAGAAGCATTAGCAAAAACAATCCGAAGGATGTTAGAACAGGTGGCGCACGGAGAGACAGAGAGCGCCAACGGTGTGGTAATTGGCGAATATGTGCCCTATACTAGGAGTCTTGTCTGGCAATTCAATGATGCCTTCTGGCAAAATAAAACCCCCTTCATGGCGGCGCATAATCGGGACTATCGCGATTCCATACACGGATCGCCGGATATGAATGAGGCGTTGACTCGCTACAGCGCTGAGAAATTCTTGAATCAACTTGAAGTAATCGGCGATACCGGAGATGAGTACGTCTACGTGGAGATTGGTATTGCCAGTGTGGAACGTGCTCGCATCTTTATTGAAATGTTGGGCGAACTAGCGCGTTCACAAGGAATCGAGCGGTTGTTGAAGCAGATGAGGTATGTTCTGGCTGATTTTTCAAAATCGGTGCTCTCAGAAGCAGAAGCAGAATTGGGAAAGGTGCGGAACGGGATACAACTTGCGTATCTGCTCCTACACGCTGAAGCTCCTTTGCAGATACTGAGCCCCTATGCCGGCCGTATCCTGCGAGTTCATTCAACCAACGTTACAGATAACGTTCCGACGGATAAAGTAGCACAGATAGACGGACATCACTATCACATTGAGGCTCGCCTCTATCTACCAGTAGAAATATTAGAGGCATTAGTGGAAAAGTATAATCTGAATCGACAGGTATTGACAGCAGACCTCCAGGAACTTTCAAAGCGTGATGCGGAAGTGAAGGAGTTTCTGACTCACTATCAGTTGGATTTTCGGAATAAGCTTGGCCCGGAGGAAGGGGACCGTCAGTTCTATCACTTCTGGTCGGACCTCTGGAATGGATTCAAGCTAGAGGAACGCTACGTTGCCATCCCATCTTTGGTGGACCTGCGTTTCATTGAGACTCCAGAAATTCCGGACCAAGGGAAAGTCCTGCAGGAAATTTTGGCGGAGTATCCCCATAATGTATGGATTCACCTTTCCAATCGCGCGATTGAAGGCGGATTACAGATTCTTCAACTGCTCCACCCGCAGGGGGTACTAGAGATTATTGACCTGCTGGTGAAGGAGATTTCGCACTATCACCATGTTCCTCCGCGTGTGTCTGGTAAGACCGGGCGTCCTCTCTATCGAAGTGGATTCAAGGGACCAGCCAAGTATGAGGGTTCTGCTGTGGATTGGATAAATGCTCGTCTCCTTCGCACAATGGCAGAGAGACTTTTCCCGAACGCCGTGACAACCTTTACGAGCTTAGAGCAGTTCGATCCCGCCAAGGAGCACATGTCCATTATGGAGCTATGCCCCAATTCGGTTCAGGCGGATGGCCCAACGAATTAGCAATCAAAGGAAGATGAGTTGACTATGTAGGAGAAAGTCACCACGCCTAATGAGTTTATGAACACCTTCGAAAAGTTCTGGATTAATCTCCGTGCTCAGTGGTGTGACAACCATGACTTTGATGGTGCACGGACGTTCAACAGCAACCGAGTGAAGACTGTCTTTTTCATCCTGTTGTGTAGGTGGACGACCTAGCTGATGACACACCCTGCTTATTCCGGGACAAGGGCCTCGACGCTGAAAGCCGTGACTTGCAGCATCGCCGAGCAGTTGTATAAGCGACCCGGCTTCCGTATCGCACATCATCGACATTGATACATCAAAACATTTGACTGGCGAATCAGTCGAAAAAGTGCTGTTTTTTTTCTTCGTTGGGAAGTGGCTCTGTAAAAGCACTAGACAATCGGGTTTTTAACATGTTACAATAGATTAAACTGTTTGTCTTGCGGTTTTTCACGGCCTCCGTTTTACGTCATAGGGCGACGCATAGTATGTAAATTGAGATGACCTTTTCGGGGAAACAGATTGCCGTTTTTGGGATGCAACGCAGCGGCGTTGCTGTTGCCAAACTGCTGGACGACCTTGGCGCGAAAGTGCGGGTCACCGATCAAAAATCAGTCCAAGAACTCCGGTCAATCGTAGAGGCGCTGAAGGATCGGTCAATTGAACTCATCCTCGGCGGACACGATCGGCGCTGCATTGATCAGGTGGATATGGTTGTTGTTTCGCCGGGTGTGCGGCTGGATATCCCAATCTTGCAGGAAGCCCGTTCAAAGGGTATTTCAATCGTTGGCGAACTAGAAGTCGCCGCGAGCGTATGTCCTGCGCCAATCGTCGCTATCACAGGAACAAAAGGCAAGTCGACGACAACAGTGTTTACCGCCTCGATTCTGAAAGATGGGAACTTCCGCAAAGTGCGTGTTGCCGGCAACATCGGCATTCCTCTGTCGAGCGAAGTTCAAGATTTAACGTCTGAGGATCTCGTCGTTGTGGAAGCCAGTAGTTTTCAACTTGAAACTACAATGACATTTCACCCGATGGTGAGTGTGATTTTGAATCTTTCACGAGATCATTTGGATCAACACGGAACGTTGGAAGCCTATCGAGCAGCAAAGCTGAAGATTTCCGCGCATCAAACATCGGAGGATTGGACTGTTTTGAATGCGGAAGACCCTGTCATCGCTGCATTTGCTGCGGAGACACGGGCTAAAACCGTTTACTTTACGACAAATTCCTCGCCTGCTGGTTTGGGGACCTATGTACGAAACGATAAAATTTTTGCATATTGGGACGGTGAGTCGCATTGTGTTCTTACTAAACGAGACATTCCGCTAGCTGGAAACCACAATCTCCGAAATGTCCTTGCTGCAGTAGCCGTTGGGGAGATTTTGGGTATTACACCGCATCAAATGCGATCCACAATTCGCCGGTTTTCACCGGCTGAATATCCCGCGCTCGAACATGCCTTCGAGACGGTCAATACAATCAATGGTGTCCAATTCATCAACGATTCAAAAGCGACAAATGTTGCCGCGGTCACGGCTGCGCTTGAATCGTTATCAAATCCGATCCTGTTGATTATGGGTGGATACGATAAAGGAAATGATTATGCACCGTTAATCCAGCCTATTCAGTCTAAAGTCAAAGGATTAATCTTACTCGGCTCACACACGCAATTAATCCGAAACGCACTTGATTCGCAAGTCGTTATGTGGAATGTTGCAACAATGGACGAAGCTGTAAAAATTGCATTCACGCATGCAGCGCCAGGTGACGTTGTACTTTTTTCGCCTGCCAACGCTAGTTTTGACATGTACACAGATTATAAAGAACGAGGACAAGCGTATCGGGAGGCTGTGAATCGACTTGAATAGGCAATCAGTCAAACTCCTTTCAAATCAGGAAGACGCTTATCCACTTAAGGGAGGAATCGATCACTTTCTGCTTTTCATCACTTTTTGCTTGATCGCAATTGGCTTCGTAATGGTATACAGTTCAAGCAACAGGCTTGCCTATGAATCGTATAACCAAGACAGCTTACGTTTTCTGAAGACGCAACTAATCGCCGGTGCGCTCGGATTGATTGGTTTATTCATAGCTTCATACATTCCATTCAGGTTCTACGAGAGGTACAATAAACATATTCTTCTTCTTTCCATTCTCGGATTGTTGCTCGTTTTTTCTCCGCTTGGGCATAACGTTAGTTCGGAAACGGGTAAGGAATTTAGTCGGTGGGTGCGAATCGGCAAGTTTCAATTTCAGCCTGTTGAACTCATCAAGCTAGCTATGGTTATCTATGTTGCCCATTTTCTCAGCCGCAAACGTGACAAAATTAAGAGCCTCATTCACGGCGTGCTGCCGAGCATCCTCATTCTTTCGATCGTGTTTCTGCTTTTATACATACAACCTGATTTTGGATCGGCAGTGTTGTTAGGTTTAGTGATTGTTACACTTCTGTTCGTAGGAGGAGCTCGTCCATCGCAGATTATCTTACTGACGGGAATCGCCTGTTTTTTTGTTTACGCCTCGATTCAACACGATTCGTATAAGATGGACCGAATTCTTGGTTTTATCAATTCTCTGAAATCGCCGGACGATACAAATTATCAACTTTCTCTGTCGTTAGGTGCGCTAGCGCATGGCAGCTTATTTGGCGACGGGATTGGTAAGAGCATCCACTTGCGGTATCTTCCATATCCGCATACAGATTTTATCTTCACGATTGTCGGCGAAGAGTTCGGTTTCATTGGTGGCGTTGGTGTTATTGCTCTCTTCATGTTGTTTATTTGGCGTGGCATCCATATTGCGCTACATGTTACAGATAGGTTCGCGAGTTTACTTGCGTTTGGAATTACCATTCTCATTGGCGTCCAGACGATTGTCAATATCGGGGTTGTGACAGGTATGATGCCCACAAAAGGTCTCACCTTGCCCTTTATCAGCTATGGAGGCTCGTCGCTTTTAGTCAGTCTAATTAGTATTGGAATTTTGCTGAATATCTCACGTGGAATAGAGAGTAAAGAAGTAGAGGAGCAGGAAAACGAGGAGAAAAAATGGACGGGTGAAGAAGAAGAAGTGAAGTGGAACAAATGGAGGAATGCAGGATTAGGAATGAGAAAATTGGGAAAGGGAAGGGACTGATAGGAAGAGGAAAACTGATGCCACTTATCACGATTTCAGGCGGAGGGACAGGTGGCCATATTTATCCGGCGATTGGTATTGCAAAAGAACTAATCTCTCTTGATCCGACGATTGAAATCGTGTTCATTGGAGGGGCGGATCGCCTTGAATCGACAATCGTTCCTCAACACGGATTTCGTTTCCTCCCTATCCCCGTCGCGGGGTTCCCGCGGAAGTTGACCTGGAAGTGGTTGCCCATTATTGGTCAGGTGTGTTCTGGCTTTGTACATTCACTGTGGCTTCTCAAAAGGTTGAAACCCAGTCTCGTGGTGGGAACGGGCGGCTATGTTTGTGGCCCTGTGCTCTTTGCCGCTTTACTGCTCGGTATCCCAATCATCGTCCAAGAACAGAATGCGTATCCCGGCCTCACAAATCGTATCTTGGGACGTTGGGCAAAATCGGTTTACCTCGCATTTGAAACGGCTGTAACCTATTTTCCAGCGAGGGCTGCCAAGGTAACAGGTAATCCCATACGTCGAACGATTGGCACTGTTAAACGTAGTAATTCGACTTATGAAAGGCTTGGACTAGATGCGAATCTGAAGACTGTGTTCGTGATGGGAGGAAGTCAAGGCGCACACGCAATTAACCAGATTGTAATAGATGCACTGGATAATCTGGCGACGCTCAATCAGCAGTTGCAGATTATTCATCAGACCGGAGAAAAAGATTACCAAGAGGTCACTGAAAGCTACAAGAGTTCGCCACTACGGCATTTGATTCAACCGTATTTTGATTCGATCGAGTCGGTTTATAGCATCGTAGATTTGATGATTTGCAGGGCTGGCGGAATGACAATCTCCGAAGTCACAGCTTGCAGTATTCCGGCGATTTTCATTCCTTTGTCAACTGCTACCGGCGATCACCAGAAATTAAACGCTCAAGCGGTTGCAGACCGGGGCGCAGGGTTCGTACTGAATGAGCAAACGTTGACCGGAAATGACATCGCCGATTGGGTCATCCAAATCATTAGCGATTCGGCAGAACTTCAACGAATAGCAGACGCTGCCTGTCAATTGGGAAATCCGAAAGCAGGTGAGGAAATTGCAACATCTATTTATTCTCTCGTAATTCCTTAGAAAGTTAGACACCTCTATGTTTGGAGCAACACGCCATATTCACATTATTGGCATCGGCGGCGCTGGACTCAGTGGAATAGCAGAAATCTTGTTAAGCCTTGACTTTTGGGTTTCTGGATCGGATTTACGCCAATCGGAAGCCACTGAGCGTCTTGTGACGTTAGGTGCAAAAGTGTATTATGGGCATGTGGCTGAGCAGATTTCGGGCGCCGACGTTGTTGTCGTTTCACCCGCTGTCCCACTCCAGAACCCCGAGGTAGTTGCTGCGAAAATCCGCAAAACTCCTGTCATTCGCGGCGCAGAAATGCTGGCGGAGATAATGCGGATGAAATCCAGTGTTGCGATTAGCGGCACGCACGGCAAGACCACAACGACTGCGATGACAGCCGCCGTGTTGGAAAAACTTGACCCAACAGTGATCGTTGGCGGTAAACTGGTTAGCCTAGGGAGCAATGCACGGATTGGGCGCGGTGAGATTATGGTGGTTGAAGCAGATGAAGCTTATGGTTCCATTGAGAAATTCTTCCCAACGATCGCTGTGGTCACGTCAGTCGATGCAGATCACCTCGATTATTACAGCAGTGTTGAAGAAATCGGCGAGACGTTCCTGAAATTTGTCAATAAGGTGCCGTTTTACGGAACTGGGGTGTTGTGCTTAGACCAAGTAAACATCCAGCGCCTCATTCCCCGACTTGAAAAACGCTATGTGACCTATGGCATTGAGAATCGTGCAGATCTAACTGCAGAACAGATCCGGATTGATGGCCCCACCTCTCACTTTTGCGTAAGAGCGAGTGGAGATATTCTAGGTGAAGTCCACTTAAAGATGCCGGGGCGGCACAATATTTCCAACGCATTAGCTGCTATCGCCGTTGGGATGGAGTTGGAAGTGCCATTCGATCAGCTCCGAGACGCTCTAGAATCATTTCAGGGCGTGCATCGCCGCTTCGAAGTCATCGGTCAAACTAATGGCATCATCGTGGTTGATGATTATGCACACAATCCGGCTAAGCTAAAAGCTACTTTTCGCGCTGCTCGCGAGAGTTATAATCGTCGCATCGTCGCTGTCTTTCAACCGCATCGTTACCAGCGCGTCAAGCATCTTGCAGAGGAGTTCTCGAAATCGTTTTATGAGACAGATGTGCTAATTGTCACCTCAATCTATGGAGCGGAGGAAGCTCCAGTTGAAGGGGTCACAGCGGAAAAACTGACGCAGGCCATTCAGGCGCATGGACATCGTCATGCAATCTATATTCCGGATAAAGCGGAAATTGCGAGCGCTTTGATGAAGATTGTTCGTCCCAATGATATTGTCATAACGGTTGGCGCCGGGGACATCTGGTGTGTTGGGCGTGAACTATTGGCAAAATTAAGGACGGAGCCAACCCCCTTGTGCGATTTATCAGCACACCTGAAGTCAACCGAATAAATCAATATGTCATAACCGGTTCCCAGATTTTCAAATTTCCACACTACATACTTACATTTACTTACATGTTCATGCATAATCGATCCCCTTCAAATAGATTACAATCGCAAACCCGCGACGGTGCTGAAGGCAAACACCTGCCATCAAGGCAACTCCCGACGCAGCAGAAAGTGTGGCTGCACCCTGAAAATGGAGATTCGCGGCTTCAGGTTAAACGGAGGTTTGCTATCGGAATGACGTTTGTTACTGTATTGTCATTCATTTATTTTATCACCTCCGAACGCGATTTTTTCGATGTGAGAGCCAAGGATGTCTCTGTGCTTGGCAATGAGCACTATGAGGCAATCGACATCGTCGGTGCTTTAGAATTGAGTCCTAACCAAAGCAATGTTCCTGAACAAGAGATTGAAAACCGCCTCAAGCGCAAACTACGCTATGTCAAGAAAGTAGATGTCTCAAAAAGTGGTGTTGTGAAACCAAATTTGACAGTTCAGATTACTGAAAGAAAGCCGATTGCATGGTTAAAATACCATCTGAATCATGAAGTTCGTTTTCTTCAAGTAGATCCAGATGGGTATGTGTTAGAAGATATCGACTCTCCACAGACTTCGGATACATTTGTTACCATTGTTGCTGATGGACAAGGACAATTACCTGAACGCGATAGTCAGGTTCACTCAGAAGACATTCAACTGGCACTAAGCGTGCTGCATTCCGCGCAGAGTCTAACCCCTGAGATTGCCTCGAAGCTGCGTACAATTAATGCCAATCAGCCTGAAAAAATCATTCTCCAACTTGATGACTTGCCTGTAGTGTGGCTCTCATCGGATCTCATAAACACTGGACTTTATCATATAGATCTTTTCTTGAAAAATCGAACAACTATTGTTAAGCAAAAGAAACGAAACCGTATGAAGGGCTATTTGGACGCAAGATTTCAGGATGCAATTTATTGGGGAGGCAAGCATGGATAGAGAAGACATCGTCGTCGGACTAGACATCGGGACCAGCAAAATCGCTGCAATTATTGGAAATACCTGGCAGGGCGATCCGGAAAAAATTGAGATTATTGGTGTTGGAACGGCTCCCTCCAACGGATTACGTAAAGGGGTTGTCGTTGATATTGACCTCACCAGCACAGCGATTCGTGTAGCAATTCAAAATGCTGAGTTAATGGCAGGAGTCGAGATTGGATCCGTGTATGCGGGCATTGCGGGAGGACACATCACCGGACAAACCCAGAATGGGATTGTTGCCGTTGCAGGTGAGGGACGCGAAATCACCCAGTCTGATGTAGATCGAGCGATTAGCGCTGCGCAAGCTATTTCGATTCCAGTTGAGCGAGAGGTACTTCACGTTATTCCGCAGGGCTTTGTCGTTGACAATCAAGATGGTATTAAAGAACCGGTGGGGATGTCTGGTGTTCGTCTCGAAGCCTACGTCCACATCATTACTGGCGCAGTTGCTTCAGCACAGAACCTTGTCAGAAGCGTTTATAACACAGGAATCTCCGTTGAAAATATCGTTCTGGAGCCAATCGCTTCCGCCGGATCAGTCTTATCAAGTGAGGAAAAGAATCTTGGCGTTGTCCTTGCTGACATGGGAGGCGGAACGACAGATACCGTTGTTTATAAGGATGGTGCCCCCCATCATACCGCTGTGCTCTCGCTTGGTGGAGATCATGTGACCAGTGATATTGCTCAACTGTTAAAGATGACACATCAGGATGCAGAGAAGCTCAAGCTCAATCGAGGCTGCGCATGTGTTGACATAATTGATTCAGATGATACTATTCCAATCTCAACTGTCGGCGGAACACGGAGAACTCGCTTTGTTACTAAACGGGATTTAACTGAGATTATCCAATGTCGTATGGGAGAGATGCTAGATTTAATCGGTCAAGAAATTGCCAAGAGCCAGCTCCACATGCCTTCCGGTGTGGTGCTTACAGGAGGAAACGCGCTTCTTGATGGACTTCTTGAACTTGCCGAGCAGATTTTTCCGTACCCGGTTAGAATAGGTTATCCGCGCCCGCTAAAAGGATTAACCGACAGGATTCACAGTCCGATTTATGCAACAGGTGTCGGCCTTGTTATTTACGGAGCCTTGCAACGTCAAATCGAACCCAAACGCACCTTTATCAAGGGAAACTTGTTTGAACAAATCTTCAGACGTATGAAAGAATGGTTTTAGAATTATTTTAGAAATCGAGCTAAATCAGAAAGTCAGCATATCCTGCCTCTCATCAATCTCCCCAATTTCTTTTTCAGCATCAACTTGGTAGCAGTTTCGATTTTTCCTTGGAAGCAACCATAGACAGTCTAGCCCTTCGCTGCAATCCCTAGATACATCATTACGTGAATATGAGGTATTCCCCAACTTTGCCGCTTACACTGGAATGACTGTATCTGAGTATCAAATCCGACTCCACCCATATTATCAGCAGCCAAAACAACCAAAAGGAAAACTTCGCCCATTAAATTTTCTACCTGAGTAGAATGCATTGGTCGTGGGTGGAAGGAAAATTGCCACTCGTTAGGTCGGACGGGGCACCCACGTACACCAATTGTTCAAAACACCTGTTGGAGGTCATCACCTTGCATTCATTAGGGTAAATTGAGAACGCGTTCTTCCAGCGGCTGTCGTCTGACATACTGTCAAAAGTGCACGATTCTGTGCAATCTGCTAATATATTGCACAGTCTCGAATTATGTGTTATTCTTGTAATACACGGGACATTGGAAGCAAAAACCCAACGACAGATAAGGATGTGCTTCTGAATCCTTGTTACATTTTACGCAATCCCCCTACGCTTCCGCCTCCCATTTGATTCACCTTAGAAAGGAGGAAAATCTGGATGACGGAATGGAAATTAAAGGTTCTTGGTGTTCTGACGATCCTCGTGATTATTCTGTTCCTACATGTTAAACTGTTTCGGTTTTCTGAGGTTGTCTATCAAGGAGCATTGAAAACCCTCGTTTGCCTAGGTCGAGTGACAATAGTGGATACGAGTGAAGAAGCCGACCAGATTTTGACCTTTCAGCTTATTTCAGGGGAATTTCGGGGAAAAAGCGTTCAAGTCAAGAATATCTGGACGGGACGGGCGTTCGGAGATCGGGTACTCCGGAAGGGGGATGTGCTCTTCCTTGAAATTCCCCTCAGATACCAAAATCAAACGGCAATCGAAGATGTGCGGATGCTTGAATATTTCCGAACCCCTTTTTTGATTTACCTTGCAGGCTTATTAGGCTGCTTGATGATTTTGGTCGCTGGCATGAAGGGGTTACGGGCAATCCTGACACTCTTTGTTACGGCATTTGTTGTTCTCTACGTCTTAGTTCCCCTGATGATTAAAGGTTATAATCCTATAATCGTCACCTTATTCGTTTCAGCTTTTCTAACTCTCGCGACTTTTGTACTGATTACCGGGTTTAGCTTCAAGGTCATCTCCGGCGTGTTGGGAACGCTTGGCGGTTTGGTAGCCGTTGGAATTCTTTCCGTCATTAGCCTGAAGGCGATGATTCTGACCGGATTAGCTCAAGAATTTGGCTTTCTCGAACTCGGTCTCGCGCTCTGGCGAACGCCCGCTTCCCACAATTGGAATTTCGAGGGTATACTCGTATCAGGGATGATTCTGGGGGCGGTTGGCGCCATGATGGACGTGGGCATGTCCATCTCTTCATCTGTTTACGAGGTCAAGCAGGTCAACCCAAATGTTACCGTGCGTCAAGCAATCCGCGTTGGGCTTAATGTCGGTCGAGACATCATGGGGACGATGGCAGACACACTCATCTTCGCCTACCTCGGTGCACACATGATTACAATGTTGCTCCCACGGATTGATTTCCCTGAAGTTGGAGCGCTTTATCCGTTCATCCGCCTGATGAATGATGAGGCAACCGCGGTCGCTATTGCACGAGCCATTGTCGGAACGATTGGTTTAGTCCTGACAGTTCCCATTGCTGCGATAATCGCTGGCATCTTGACTCGGTATACGAAGGTCAAACCGTCAGATATCCATGAGAACCTCCCGTCAGCAGAAGAAATCGAAGAACGCTTCCGCAGTGATCCGGGCGGTAAAGCGCGTTTGGCGGTACCCATTGCATTGATAGTTGCGATCGTCGGCATACAATACTTTCACAATCGCGTTAACAATACTTCAGCAACAATCATTGAACAGCGCAATGAGAATGGTGAGCTGACTTTCCGATCCGAGTATGCGAAAGGGAAAGTCATTCGCCTCCTCGAATCCAACCCGATGAATGAGATTACGGAGCATCAAATCCTTGAAGTTGAAATGCTCTCAGGGCTCTACAAGGGGGAACGGATCGTTCTGCGAAACATCATCAACCACAGCATGCCATTACTGAGCATTCCTGCTGAACCGGGAGACACTATCCTCTGTCGTGTAGGTGGTTCACCGGACCAACTCAGCCTCGTCAATATCGTACAGGAATATGGACGGGATCGATTCCTGCTGTGGATGCTTGGATTAATGCTGATTGCAATCATCGTTGTGGGGCGAAACGAAGGGATACGCACTGCCTGCGCCATGGGAATTTCAGGGCTCATTCTCTATTTCTTCATGCTCCCTCTGATTTCACAAGGGAAAAACGCTGTGATTATCGTCACTCTGACCTCCGGTCTAATCGCATTTGTGTCCCTGGTGTTTGTGATTGGACCGAGTCGCAAAACCTTCTCGGCCGTGTTCGGGACAATGGGAGGCATTCTCGCCGCCGGGTTAATCGTGATGTACTCGCAGAACTACCTCCACTTCTCCGGGTTGGAGAACGCAGTCTCAGCGGACATCATCGAAGCCATACGTAAACCGCCTTTTGATTTTCGTCAAGTGCTACTCGCAGGGATGTTGATGGGCGTGCTAGGCGTAGCGGTAGATGGCGCGATTGAGGTTTCGTCGTCAATGGAAGAGATTCGCCGGGCAAACCCGAACATGCCGACATGGCGATTGATCGCATCTGGAATGAATGTCGGCACCGATATTCTTGGCACAATGGTGAATACGTTGGTGTTCGCTTATCTCGGTGTGGAGCTACTGTTTGTCTTGGCATCAACGGCACCAAACTTAGATCTCTTCCGATCCCCCACCGTCGAGCTTTTGAGTATTGGAACCGCGTCTGCAGAGGTTGTGCGCCTGCTGGCCGGCACACTCGGTCTCGTGCTAACGATTCCGATTACGGCGTTGATTTCTGCTTTCTGGAATCCGAAGAACGAAGGGAGACGTGGCGCCTAGAAATGAAGACAACGCCTCAAAGAGTTATCCACTAGCGGCTAGCTCAAGTTCGTCATCTCGCATAATCTGGGTAATTTCGATTATTATGAGTAAAATGCAGGTTGTTTATATCCAATTGTTCAGCAAGACATATCTCAGACGGCGCATAATGTTACGTCAGGCTTTTTCCCAGCTTTTCATTGGAGTCATCAGTCTATTTTTCGCACTTGCTTCCGCAGAGGCACAGATTAACAGCCCAGAAGATGTGCTAGGCTTTCCCGTCGGCGCCGACTACAAATTGGCACGTTGGGAAACAATCACGGACTATCTAAGACAATTGGCTGAACATTCTGATCGGGTGATGCTGGAAAATCGAGGCAAAACTACAGAAGGACACGACTTTGTGCTCGTGTTAATATCTTCGCCCGAAAATTTGGCGAACCGGGAACGTTACAAGGCGATTCAGCAAAAGCTCGCCGATCCTCGCGGACAGGATGCAGTTGAACTGGAGGGGCTTTGCCGTGAAGGGAAAGCAGTCGTTCTAATCAACTGCAATCTACATTCAACAGAGATTGCATCATCACAAATGTCGATGGAACTTGCCTATCGACTGGCAACGGAAAATACGCCGCAGGTCGGGGACATTCTGGAGAACGTGATTATCCTACTTATTCCTTCCACGAATCCTGACGGGCTAAACATGGTCATCGATTGGTACGATCGCTGGGTTGGAACGCCGTATGAGGGCTCGCCAATGCCGTGGCTCTATCACAAATACACCGGACACGATAACAACCGTGACTGGTTCATGCTGACGCAGATTGAGACACAGATTGTAACCCGGATCCTCTATGAGGAGTGGTTTCCTGAAGTGGTCTACGATGTTCACCAGATGGGTAATAGAGGAGCGCGGTTTGTGATTCCACCTTATTTTGATCCGGTCAATCCCAACATCCATCCGATTCTACAGCGTGAACTTTCCCTGATCGGCGCACAAATCGCGCTAGATCTCACCTCACAGGGATACACCGGTGTCCTCTCTAACGCAGTATACGACACGTGGTGGCACGGAGGTTTCCGCACCGTACCCTATCGGCACAACATGGTGGGTATTCTGACTGAAGCTGCAGGGGTCAACATTGCTTCGCCAATCTTTCAACCTCGCAGCACCTTGAAGGGGCATCGACGTGGTCTCGGAAGGTATGCGTCGCAGACCAACTTCCCTGAGCCGTGGCCCGGCGGCTGGTGGCGGTTACGTAACATCATCGACTACGAAATATCTGCGTCGTATTCAATCCTCTCGTGCGTTGCCAAACATAAGGAGATGTTTCTCTCAAATTTCTTCAAAATGGGACGTGTTGCGGTGGAAAAGGGGAACGATGAACCTCCACGAGCATTTCTTGTACCGATGAACCAACGCGACCTCAATAGCGCCCTTAAGATGCTAAGAATCTTGCAGCGCGGTGGTGTAGAGATTCATCGGGCAAATGCAAGTTTTACTGCCGATGGCGTCGAATATCCCGCAGGCACCTATGTAATTTCGATGGCGCAGCCATTTCGCGGACACGTCAAGGATTTGCTTGAAGTGCAGAACTATCCCGAACGCCGCGCGGGACCCAAAGCGCCGCCCGAACGTCCGTATGACATCGCTGGCTGGACACTCCCGTTACAGATGGGCGTTAAAGTCGTCACGGTAGTTGACGACTTCGATGCTAATCTCATGCGTGTGGAGGAAATTCCGAACGTGCAGGGCAGATTGCATACTGTTTCTGAACCTGTTGCGTATCTTTTCAAAAACCAAACAAATGCAGAGACCATCGCGCTCAATCGACTGCTGGGAGCAGAAGGATTCACAGTCCACTGGTCGTCCAAAGAACATACTATAAGCGGTCAGAAATTTCCACGCGGATCCATTTTTATCACAACCACACAGATTCCACTGCATGTGTCAGCCCATCTCCAAGAACTTGCCGAATCCCTAGGCATTGAAATCCACGAGCTGGCTAATCTGCCAAACAAGGATCGAGATGTGAGATTAAAGCAGCCGCGTCTGGGTCTCTACAAACCATGGGTCGCGAACATGGATGAAGGTTGGACTCGGTGGGTGTTAGAACAACACGAATTCCCCTATCGGAGCCTAACTGATGCTGAGATTCGTGCAGGCAATTTAGCCGAGCGATACGATGCGATTATTCTGCCCGATATGAGTGCATCAAAAATGATAAACGGACACGCTGAAGGTGTTCTGCCGCCGGAGTACATCGGTGGAATCGGGTTGGAGGGCGCGGCGAATCTTCGCACGTTCGTTGAAAACGGTGGAACCCTCATCTGTTTGAACCGGGCGTCGCAGCTCCCAGGGAGTTATTTCGGCTTGGAAGTTACCAACGTTCTTGAGGCACTCAGCGAATCCAACCAAAAGGGAACCAAGCCGGAACCGTTCTTCTGCCCTGGATCGTTGCTCCGCGTTTTTGTCGAGACAACGCATCCGATTGGGTATGGACTCGATCGCGAAATGGCGGTATTTTTTAAGTCCGGACCCGCCCTTGAGGCAAGGGGCGGGAAGCCGGTCGCATCCTATCCTGACTTTAACCCGCTCATGAGCGGCTGGATTCAGGGAGATAAGCGTATCCGTCAAAAAGGTGCGCTCTTGGATGTCAATCTTGGAAAGGGGAACATCATCTTATTCGGCTTCAAGCCTCAGCACCGCGCACAGTCCCATGGCACGTTTAAGCTGTTGTTTAATGCAATCTATTATGCGTCATGGGGAAAACAGACATCACAAGACAACGAGAGAAACAGCAATAAACAATCGAAGAAGTAGAAACACCTCAGTCAAGAAAAAACCACTCTGTATTTTAATTCTTAATTAGCTTACCATAACTGCGAAACAGCAGGCGTCCCATTCACGTCCTTGCTGATTTCACAAAAAGATTGCCCGATGACAACAAGTCCCAATATAGCCGAAGAACCACAGACAACCGAGTCTACCGCGCGTTACCGAGCGATAGACGTCGACGTACCGAGGAATCTGAATAACATCCGAATCATACTGTTTGAGCCGAGGGAACCGGGCAATATTGGATCCGTCGCTCGGGCGATAAAAGGGATGGGACTGTCGCAGTTTTATCTGGTTAACCCCGTCCCATTTTGGGACGTTAATGCAACATGGTACATGGCGCACGGAGCAGCGGAGATTGTCGAAAACTGCTGCGTCGTGGAAACGCTGGAGGAAGCGCTCGAAGAAATTCACTTTGTCGTTGGCGCAACCCATCGGCTACGCGAGCCCAAGTTACCTCCTGCCACCCCTGCGAGGGAAGCAGCCGCGGAGATTGCCGCTATTTCACAAAACCAACCGGTCGCTCTGCTTTTCGGGCGCGAGGATTTTGGCTTATCGACCCATCATATTAGCCGTTGCCAGTTGACTGCGAGCATCCCGATGGCAACCAAAAACCCATCCTTGAACTTGGCGCAAGCCGTTCAGATCCTCGCCTACGAAATCTTTCTCGCTAGTGCGGGAGATATTCCACCTGCCGAACTGAATTATGCTGAGATAGGTGACATTGAAGCGTTTTACAATCGGGTAATTGATTTACTCAAGCAAATTGGCGTTTCGCCTTACAATCGTGACTGGGAGACGTTTCTCCGCTCGTTGAGGCGCGTATTTTCAAGAACCCGCCTCGAAGTGCGGGATATTGCCACGTTGGACATGGTCTTCTCAACGACGAGGCGGTATATTGAACGGTTGAATCAGCAGTGTGAGGAAATCGCCAATAATCAATCGACAGAGCAGTAGGTTGCATGCTTATTTCTTTTCAAGTTTCACGGTGATTCAATGAGAACATCCCATAGATACTTAGATCCGGTTGCGCTTTCTCGATTAGGCGATATGGAGTTAGTTGCACGTCTCGTTGTAGAAGGATTCATAACAGGTTTGCACAAAAGCCCCTATCAAGGCTTCAGCGTCGAGTTTGCCGAACACCGTCAATACATGCCCGGCGACGAAATCCGATATATCGACTGGAAAGTTTACGGCAAATCCGATCGCTACTATGTCAAAAAATTTGAAGAGGAAACAAACCTCCGTACTTATGTCTTGCTCGATGCGAGCGGCTCGATGAGCTATAAATACGATGAAAAAACTCTCTCCAAGTTTGAGTACGGTTGCTACCTCGCTGCATCAATTTCCTATCTAATGCTCAAGCAACGTGATTCCGTTGGCTTGGCGGTTTTCGACAACCATATCCGGGAATACATTCCACCCCGTGGCGCAGCGCCCCACCTGCACGCGATAATGTCGGTGCTCGAAAAGGCTAAGCCGGGAAATGAAACGAACATCAGCGCAATCCTTCATGAACTCGCCAAGCGGATTGTTCGCCGCGGTTTGGTGATTGTCATCTCCGATCTCCTAGACCAACAGTCAGAGGTACTCTCCGCACTCAAACACTTCCGCCATCGCAAACACGAGGTTATTGTTTTTCATCTGCTCGATAGTGCCGAGATGACATTTCCATTCGAAGGTCCCACTGTCTTCCAGGATATAGAGACCGGCAAAACGCTGCCAACCCAGTCTGAAGCGCTGAAAGCGGGTTATCTCGAACAACTCAATGCGTTCATTCAAGGTTATCGGCGGGGATGCGGGGCAAGCTTAATTGACTACGTACAGATCGACACGTCAACCCCCTTCGATTACGCACTGTCATCATATCTTTCGCGGCGGAAGTGAGTGCGTTGACTCAAGCATCCTCCCACTGACATCAAAGTTTTTGTAGGTTGGGTTAAGCGGTGTTGACGAGTAAATGTAGGTATTTCGCATACCCTTCGTGCTTTGATTGCATTAGAAATTATGATTGATGTAGCGTAACCCAACGCTTTCTGTTAATTGCGAAGTGTTTAGTTGACCGGAAGCGATTGGGGGATACGAAAAACGTTGGGTTACACTCCATCCATCAAATCTCGGACGCGGTTAACCTGCCGAGCGATTTGTTAAAAAAGACCTCATTCGTGTAATCCGCTCAACCCAACCTACAAAAGTTTTGCAAGAACTCCCCACATTCAAATGCCTTCACCCGCATTTGTTCCCACACCAGATTCCAAGCGATAATTTGCAACTCTTCCCAATTTATTCCCCCCAAGACAAAATAACTCGCAATTTCAGGGCATACCTCCCTTGCAATATGTTAAGATACTATTCACAAGTTTTCGGGCGAAATCATTAAATCGCAGAAACTTTCAAGTAAACACCGTCCTAACCCAAACCGAATACCGGCTGGTGTGTGCCCCCTACAAAGGAGATAAACATGACCTACTATTACATCAATACCGATACTGATGCTCTTGGTTACAGTCCTCATGCGAAGTGGATCAAATACGATCTCGCGTTTACTTCGGGAGACAATGAAGAATCTGGCGCGCAGGCGTTTGAAACACTCAAGCCGGGCGATATTTTTTTCATGTATGTCAGTAAGTGCGGTGTTGCAGCTGCGGGTCAGGTTTCTGAGTCTCGGGCTGGTTCTAGTTATCAAGGTAGGGATCGGTTGGTATATCAGTATACGGAATACACAGAAAATCGAATCCCTGTTGACTGGTTTCTTTCGATTGACAACAATCCGATTAGTATAGCTGATTTGAGAGAGATTGTTGGTTGGACACCCCCAAAAACGCTACAGCCCATTACAAAAATTGACGCTGCCGAGGGACTCCTAAAGGAGATACGAAACCGCGTATCAAGGCGTTAAACGAATAGAATCAATCCGGTAAATCCTAAAAATCCCTATTCAGACAAAAAATAAAAAAATGTGAGGTTTTGTGACATCCAGTTGAGGGTTGGACAGGTTACAAACTCAACAAGAATTTCACAACATCCGAGTGAGGAGTGCAGAAGGGGCAAATATACGTCAGCGTACCCCTTGCTGGCACCCACTTCGTGGAGTTTCTGACTGGACCACCAGAATATACATCTATGCAATTATGACCCGTAAGTGTTTGAAGCTGTTGGGTCTCTCGAAATTGGTCCTGGTCCAAGTCGGCGTGTTCGCACCGTGACCTTCGTTAAATACAGTGGCGCGCGATGCGGAGTTGATTGATCGGGGGTACAGTCAAAGCAAGAATCTGTCATTTTATAGTAATTAAGGAGAGTTTTTTATGTCAGTACAAAGGGAACGCAGCGAATTTTTTCGGTTGATAGAACAGCAAATCAGCAAAGGGAAACAGCTCCGCCTTTATTACATCAAGATACCCGCAAATGATACTCAGCCGTTCAAATATAAAGGCTGCATAGAGCTAATTACGGAAGCGGAAGAGTGGTCGAAGGACACAATAGAAAGGCTTGGGTTATACAACCCCTTTTATCGAGCGAAAGATTGGAATAAATCAAACGCACATATATTAGGGGAGTACAAAATGCCCGATAAAAAATTGCAACATTATCAAGACTTACTCAAGTGCAGCGTTGAGAGCTTAGAGAGTTTTCGTGATAAACTGAAGAGTCTGATCGAAGCAAGTGAATTACCAGAAGAGGATGTTTTATAGACAACAATTGCAAAACAATCTGGTCTATGCGGGTTTTGGGAGTCTTTTGATACATGTCGGGATGTTGTTGCAAGTCACTGCGAAAAGGGGGTTTTTATTATGTTAGAGATTTTAGGCTATGCAGCGGTGGGAGGTCTATTAACCATTGTCGGGATGCTCATTGGGAGGCGTCTGTTTCCAGTGACTGTGGCATGCGATAAATTCGGCGAGATCGAATGTACCTCGCTGACAATCGTCAATGCGGAGGGAATACCAGGAGTGGTTCTCGGCGTCGGTGAACGCGGCGGTGTTGTCCGTGTTTTGGACAAAGATGGGGAATCTGGAGTGGGGCTCGGTATCGGTAACGAAGGCGGCCATGTCAGTATTCTAGACAAAGACGAAACTGTCGGGGTGATGCTCACTGTGACGGAACAATACGGTGGCGCTGTCATAGTGCAGGGGCATGATGGGAAATTGGGGGCATCGCTCAGGGTGATGGAACATGGCGGGGTTGTTGATGTCCGGGGTAAAGATGAGAAATCGAGGGTGGAACTGGGTATCGGTAAACATTGCGGTGAGGTCAGCGTCTATGGTAAGGATGGGCAATTGAGGGCAGGACTCGGTGCCCAGGATCAAAGGGGATGTGTCGCTGCATTCGGCAAGGAAACGAAATCGGCAGCGACGCTCTCTGTCGGTGGGCATGGTGGAATTGTCACGGTGGCGGACAATGATGGGGAGTTTAGGGCATCGGTGTATAGTGATGAAAATGGAGGACAGGTCGATGTCTCAGGCAGACATGGGCAACGGGCAGGGCTCGATATGAGAGACGATGGAGGAATGGTCTATGTTTTGGGCAAAGATGGGAAACCGGCAGCAGCACTGACTATTCATGGCGAACATGGAGGTGGTGTCCGTGTCAGCGGTAAAGATGGGCAAGGGGCAGCGGAGCTCTGTATCGGTGAACATGGCGGAATTGTCAGTGCCATTGGCAAGGATGGGCAATCGGGCGCGGCACTCGCTATTGATGAACATGGGAACGGTACCGTGTTCCCAATTGACGGTAAGTAGAAGGTCAAGAGTAAGGGAAGTTGAAAGTAATAAACGATGTTGCATTTGTGGCTTTAGTTTCTAACAAGAAAACGGAGGGTAACTCAATGTTTTACGGCCAGAATTGGAAAATCAAATTGGTCTATGCAGGGATCGGAAGTCTATTCACGATAATTGGGATATTGCTGACTTCAGTCTATGACACAATGATTATAATGGTGGTCGGCACCAGTGGGACAATGCTGGTTTTGGTAGGCCATAAACTTCGCTGTTGTGAAGCGGAGGCGGAGGGCGATTCTTCGGCAACGGCACAACAAGATAAATTTGAAACGATACAGTGTTCTAGGTTAGAGATTGTTGATGCGGAGGGAACACTGAAGGTTGTGTTAGGTAACTCTGAACAGGGCGGTTTTGTCACGGTGGCGGACAATGATGGGGAGTTAAGGGCGTCGGTGTATAGCGATGACTGTGGTGGGCGTGTCACAGTCTTTGGGAGAAAGGGGAAATCGGGGGCGGTTTTGCGTAGCGATGAGCATGGCGGACGGGTTGATGTCGTTGGCAAAAATGGAGTAACGAAGGCGGCGCTCATTATCGATGCACATGGCGGGCGTGTTACTGTGCGCGGCACGGAAGGGGCGCTGCTCCGTAGTAGCGGATGAAAATGGCCAGCGGTTCCCGTCGTAGGACAAGGTGGTGCCTTCATGGGTATCAATACACATGGCGATTGCGTCGTCGAAACAACGAATTCTATCGGCTATTAAGGCTACTGATGCGGACAACGGGACTTATGATTCGTGCGCTTCATGTTATTCTTTAAGTTCGTTTGGGCGCCTCCGGTGGTCAAGAACACATTGACACATTAATGCTACGACGTTAAGTCGTTACATTTGTCGGTTTCGATGTCCAGGACTGTTTACTCGAAGACAACGAGGACGCCAAGCGTCGGGATTGTTTTTGTACGATTGGGTTCACGGTCATTAATTTGAATCCGGTTTTAACTATAGTTTTAAGTTTAGGTTGAAAAACTGGACCACAACCTCAAAGATTCATCGCGATATCATATCACCTGGAGAGAATCTGAAGACAAGACCAAAGCTCTAGAGGGTTTAATCACACAGGGCGAAAAGCCATAAGAGGGTTAACATTCAACCGAGGAAGTCCCTATGCTAAAAGCAATTAAGTCTTGGCTTTATTTCAAAGCTGGTGTTGCGAAGATTAAGGCAGGAAAACACACAGATGCCATTGCGGATTTCGACGAGGCGATACGGCTGAAACCGGATGTTGCCGACGCCTACTACTTTCGAGGGTGGGTGAAGAATCAACTAGACGAAATTGGCCCTGGCATAGCAGATCTTGACGAAGCGATACACCTAAAACCGGATTTTGCCAACGCCTACTACCTTCGAGGGACACTGAAGGCACAGTGTGGTGTATTCGACGCGGGTATAGCAGACCTTGACGAAGCGATACGACTGAAACCGAATCTTGCTGACGCCTATGCCGTACGGGACTTAGCTGTTGGGCTAACCGCGAATCTTGCCAACCTTGAAAAGTCTCTCCAATTGCAGGACGATCAAGACAATGCAGACACACCACCCGGGTCATTCGGAGAATTCATGCAGCGACTACACAACAAGAACGAACAGTCTAAACATGATAATCCCAGTATGTATCATCTTGCTACAGGAGCAGCAAGACATATGGCGGGAGAAAATGAAGCTGCAATAGTTGAACTTAATACCGCTATCCAACTTAATCCTGAATATACGGAAGCATACGCTGTTCGCGGCGCTGCAAATTTAGATTTGGGAAATCTTACGGAAGCTGTAGCAGACTATTACCAAGCGCTGCGCCTGCCGCCTCCGGCTAATGCCGACGACTTTCGAGGTGCGGCTTTACTTTATAGCGGTCAGGCCAAGGCGATGCTAGAAAAATACGAGTCGGCTATAATAGACCTTGACGAAGTTATGGGCTTGCTACCAAATAATGCTACTGCTTATTTCTATCGAGGTTTGTCCAAATGCGGAGTGGGAGAATATGGTGTAGCGAAGACTGACTTTGATAAAGCGATGGAACTAGCCACAAGGGCGGGAAATAAGGAGCTACAAGAGAAAATTCGTAATGCTATCGAGGTATTGATGCCTTAGTAAACACATATGTGAGTAGCGGAATATTTAGTATTCACAGGTGGTTTTGCATTATAGGAAGGTCGATTAGATGAATCTTCGTAAGGGGCCGAGCCGTAGTTCGGAAGCTGGTAATCTGTACGATTGGTTTTCGCCTTACACGAACTAAGATTTGGATGGGTCGGAGGATATTGAGTGGCTTTTATTTGAAAAATTCATATGTGCAATTGAGTTACCGTTGTATCACCTTATGTTCAGGAACTTGGCTTCGAACGATGACTTCCGCATTCTCTCCCGTATCACCACTTCCTTGCCGCCTCATTATAAAGCTCAATCTGCTGTGCGTTTCGGGGAATCGCAACCGGGACTGATTTTCGTTTCCGATTGGCGTCCTTGATAATGATGGGAGCGCGCAGCAAATTGCTTAGCGTTACTGTCCGTGATTCATAATACGCCCACATCCGTTGCTCACTGTACGGGTTGACGACGTACTCTTGCCCCGCGTAAAAATGGTCATGCTTAGGGTGTTCGAGTTCGACTGTCCTGTCATAACCATTCAGAACAAACCGTGGTGGGTTCTCTCTGGGCGTATAGCCGCTCAACGTACATTTCCATATACGGACGGGAGCCCCGGATTTGTTAATCAGATGAAGGGAGACGACAATCGCCAGTCTGTGGTTATCATCGCGGTTGATAAACCATGAATCATCTTCAATCACTTCAGCCGTGAAATCGACAATCTGCCGCTTTTTATGGTAAACCACTGCGAAAGCAACGACAGTTACAACTCCAAGCAACGTCCACTGTCCCGTTGATGTGGATAGAAACCTGAGAAGTTCTTGTAGCAGTTGTTGTAGCATATCATCCTGTCTTGGTAAGCGGATTCGATTGCACCTGTGACGGCTATTCCGGTGCGCAGGTCATTGGAACAAAGCGAACGTCGGAAATCTTCTGTCGCTCGAGTCCGTTAACGGTTTTGCAAACAATTACCAAATCTTGGTAGAAGTCGCCGATGGGAACCACCATTCGCCCGCCTTCAGTCAACTGTTCGATGAGATGATCCGGTACTTTTTTCGGAGCAGCGGTGATAATAATCCGGTCAAACGGCGCACACTCTTCCCAACCGTAATACCCGTTGCCGATTTTCTTATGGACATTTTGATAACCGAGCGCTGCCAACCGTTGCCACGCATTTTCCGCCAACTCAGGGATAATCTCAACGGTGTATACCTCATCAATAATCTCCGCCAATACCGCTGTCTGATACCCACAGCCCGTACCGATTTCAAGCACCTTTGATTCCGGCTCGAGTTCAAGCCGGTCCGTCATGAGTGCAACAATATACGGCTGAGAAATTGTCTGACCGCCGTCTATTGATAGCGCATGGTCTTCGTAAGCGCTGTCGATAGATTCGGGATTCAAGAACAGATGGCGCGGTACCTTCCGCATCGCCTCTAAAACATCTCTGTTTCTTATTCCCCGTTTTTTAATCTGCACGCGCACCATTTCTTCTCGCAAACTCGCATAGGAATTCGTCGTTGATAAGGGCGCATTCATCGGCTGTTTGCCACGGAAACGCATCGTGATCTCCTGCCTACATTCCGCTCTCGTAGATGAAAACAATCAACTGAGCGAATAGATCAAGCGACCGAATAGGGAGTGCGATAGAAATCTTAGGCGATAGTCTTCTAAAACTATCGCGCTCACTATCCGTTCGCTTGATCTATCCTTGTTGTCAATCGTTGGCGGTGATTTGGTACGGCATCAGCAAAAATGTTCGATGCTTTGTGATGAGATCTACGACGGGAGAGGCTTCCCACAAAATGTCTAGCGAGGTAGTCTTACGCATTGGAAGCGCCCCATAACCTTCGTGAAAGGCGCGAACCAACTGCGACCACAAACTCTGTTTTGGCAATCGGACAAGCTGAACTTCTCTGTTCTCTAATCCGGCACGCTTTCGTGCAGTTGAGAGCGCAAGCGCTAATCCACCAAGCTCATCGACAAGCCCATGTTCCTTAGCCTGCCTACCTGTCCAGATGCGCCCCCTGCCCACACTATCGACCGCTTCTCTTGTCATATTTCGTGCGTTCGCCACTTTGTCAATGAAAGCGTCGTAAATTTCTTGAATCTGCCTCTGCACGATAATGCGTTCTTCGAGTGGATAATCGCTGTAGTCCGTATAAAAGTCGGCGTGTTTTCCGCGCTTAATAATCTCTTTGTGAAGCCCGATCTTGTTGTAGAGTCCTTTGAGGCTATATTTACCGCCGATTACGCCGATTGAGCCTGTGATTGTTCCAGGCTCAGCGACGATTACGTCACCGGGCACAGCGATATAGTACCCTCCTGATCCAGCGACATCGCCCATTGAAACAATCAGCGGCTTGACTGATTTTAGTTGTATAAGTTCGCGCCAGATTCTATCCGCGGCAATGACCAAGCCGCCAACGCTATCAATTCGTAGCACGACCGCTTTGATTGATGAATCTTTTCGGGTAGCTTCGATAGATCGGGCGATTGTAGAAGCGCCCATGGTTGTTGTTCCGGTGAGCGGATCCGTGAAACTTTCACCCGTCACCATCATTCCTGTTGCTTCGATGATGGCAATTTTCGGCAGTGGCGACTCCCAATCGTAGGTGTACACATCGGTATTCAAATATGTTTGTGCCTTGACCAACCGATGATGCTTTCCTATTAACGCTTTGGCAATATCCTCCAATTCATCGCGGTAAGCGATCTGATCAACAAGTCCGTTTTCCAATGCCTGTTTTGCGGTAAATGGTCCCTGATCTATGAGTTGCTTCACCTCTTCCTGAGTCCAACTGCGCCCTTCTGCAATCAATTGGGTGAGTTGATCGTATAGGTCATCTAAAATCGACTCCTGCATTTCACGATGCGCTTCTGACATATTTGTGCGCGTGAAGAGATCTGACGCCGATTTGTACTCGCCAACATGTTCTAGATGTGCGCGGATTCCAAGTTTGTCCAATACTCCTCTGTAGAATGAAACCTCCGATCGTAACCCAATCAAACGCACCTCTCCCGACGGGTGAAGAACAATCCGATCCGATACCGATGCCAGCGTGTAATTCCCGGTCGAGCTGTTGATCATGTAACAGATTACCTTCTTTCCAGCCGACTTGAAATCGAGGATTGCATCGCGCATTTCTTGTAAACGTGCTAACCCGTAGTCTCCCCCACCAACTCTGATTAGCGCACCAACAACCTCTCGATCTCGTTTCGCCGCTTTGAGCGTTTTTTCGATTTGACCCATACGCACATCAAGGAAGATTTTACGCCGAATGTGCCGCGTGGTGTGGAGTGCTTGGGAGAGGTGAAGATACCCCACCCCCTCTTGGTGTTTCCCAACCTCGTCGAAACGGTTATAGGTTCCTAGCCCCATTTGCCCGATGTTAAACCCGAAATGGAGATCGAAACTGCTATCTTCGTTCAGGTTGCCCCGCAACGTGAATCCGTTAACAGGGCGAATCTCAAGCGCATAACTGAAATGCAGCCCATCGACATCCTCGACTTTGCGCGCATCAATAGAGAAGGTGATTCGTGAGGTCCTCGGACGAAGCGCGATTCCGATATCGTAGATTCTACCGAGCTTTTGACCTCGGAATCGGGGACGGTTGAGATCGCGTCCAATGGCGCCGACTGAAAGATATCGGCGACGAATCATTAACCCCAGCGACAACGACGAGAGTTTATCATAATCTTCATCATCTGAATTCACCCAGCTATAACCTGTTCCCCAATATAATGAGCCGCTGAGACGTCCTCCACTGGACACGGTATATCGATTGAAATCTATATCATTCCCAGCGTTGGCAAATTCCATACCGAAACCCGCTTTCGCCGTAGAAATGAAAAAGGCGTCATCGCCAACCGGATCGCTTTGGTAGGACCGCAGATAGTAGAGGTTGAATCTACGCCCCGTTCCTAAGCCTGCCGGATTAAAAAATGTTGCCAGCGCATCGTCGCTGACAGCAACAGAGTTAGAGGGGAGGCGTGTGTTCACTTTCGGTGAAGCGGCAGCGGTAAGTTGGGAGAAGATGAAAATCGCCAGCGTGGAAAAGATGAGAACTTTTGTTTTATTCAAGTCAACTCCTTCACTATGAATCAGGAATTAGACATTATGAGATTCGCTGTATGGGTCACTGGGATGGTTCTTGGCATTATACCACCAAAGCGATTTGTTAGCAATCGAAAATAGAATTGCAATTGACAATTCTCAGATGACTCGCTATAATTGCTCGGATTGACTATAAGAGTGAAGGTCTTCAAAGGTTCGGAGCATCAATCAGGGAGCTTATTGATGAAACAGATAGAAGGCGGAATTACAGCGGTGCCGGGAATTCGCGCAGCAGGCGTACATGCCGGGCTGAAACCGGACAACCAAAAAGATGTTGCCCTGATTGCTGCGGATGTACCTGCGGTTGCGGCGGGTGTCTTCACGAGAAATCGTGTCTGCGCGCCAGTCGTTTTGGCGTGCCGTGAAAATCTCAATGACCATACGGCTCAAGCGATTGTCGTCAACAGCAAGAACGCTAACGCATGCACGGGCAAGATTGGATTCACGAATGCACGACAGATGACCTCGTTGGCAGGGGAAGCGCTCGGCATCGAGCCAAGCCTTGTGTTAGTCGCTTCGACGGGGGTCATCGGCGAGCAGTTGCCAATGGACAAAATTGCTAACGGCATTCGTCTTGCCGCGGAGGCATTGCGGTCAGACGGTGGTCATGATGCCGCCCTTGCAATCATGACGACGGATACGGTCTCCAAAGAGATTGCCGCTGAGGTTGAGATTGGCGGAAAAAAAGTCAGGATTGGCGGCATGACGAAGGGTGCGGGGATGATTGCCCCGAATCTTGCCACGATGCTCGCTTTTCTGGCGACAGATGTGAATATCGCCAGTGAGCCGCTGCAGACAGTGTTACGCGAATCTGTTGCAAAATCTTTCAACCGTATGACAGTCGATTCGGATAGCAGCACAAACGACACCGTGCTAATCATGGCGACCGGATTAGCGGATAATCCAATCATATCAGAAGTTGGCAGTGAAGATAGTAACGCATTCCGCGAAGGATTGGATTTTGTCTGTATAGAACTAGCAAAGATGATCGCCCAAGATGGGGAGGGCGCAACGAAGCTAGTCGAAGTGATTGTGAAAGGTGCGAAGAGCGAAGCGGAAGGAGAGATGGTAGCCCGCGCAATCGCGGAGTCGCCGCTCGTGAAAACCGCTGTTTTCGGGGCGGACGCAAATTGGGGCAGGATTATGATGGCGATTGGAAAATCGGAAGCGGAATTCGACCCGTATCAAGTGGATGTGTGGCTCGGCGGCTACCAGCTTGTCAAGGAGGGAATGGACGCGGGATTTGATGAAGAGAAGGCAACTGACCCCTTTTCCAAGGATACCGTGACGATTGCCGTCAATCTGAATGCGGGTGATGCAGCGGTCACCATGTGGACATGCGACTATTCTTACGATTATATTCGAATAAATGCGGACTACCGGACTTAAAAGACAGTAGCTAGTGGTTAGTGGCGAACGGTCATTCAAAAAACAGGCACTGGTCAACAACAAATTGAACTCCCAATTGGCTATAATCTTTTAGAAATTGGAGTGTGGTAATGGATGAACTCGTAAAAAAAGCGGATATTCTGATTGAAGCGTTGCCGTACATCCGCCGGTTTTCGGGCAAGACAATTGTGATTAAGTATGGGGGTTCCGCAATGGAGCAGGAATCACTCAAGCACAGCGTAATGCAGGACATCGTTTTAATGAAATACATCGGCATGCACCCTGTAGTTGTACATGGCGGAGGCGCGAAAATTAGCCGTTGGATGAAGCGAATCGGCAAAGAGGCTGAGTTTGTGCAGGGGCTGCGCGTTACGGATCGGGAGACGATTGAGATTGCCGAAATGGTGTTAGCTGGCGCAATTAATAAGGAGATTGTTTCACTGATAAATCAGCATGGTGGGAACGCGGTCGG
Source organism: Candidatus Poribacteria bacterium (assembly GCA_965198175.1). GTDB lineage: Bacteria > Poribacteria > WGA-4E > WGA-4E > PCPOR2b > JAPPKS01. Next base: position 1,280,323 of record OZ240245.1, on the reverse strand, counting down.
TCTCTGTGGAAAAGATGCCAACCTCATCCGTGCGACAAAACATTTCGCCCACATCGTCGATGGTTCCGGGGACTCATCGACCGTCGATCTTGGCTTTGTGGGTGATATTGTAGAAGTACGCCCTGAAGTTATCATGGCGCTGGATCAGGCGGGATATGTCCCTGTGATTGCCCCAAGCGGTGTTGGGGAAGATGGCTGCACCTACAACATAAACGCGGACATCACTGCCGGGGAAATTGCGGCTGCCCTTCAGGCAGAAAAACTCATCCTACTGACAAATCAGCGAGGCATTCTACGGAATATGCATGATGAAGCGACGCTGATTTCGACCGTACAAGTTGATGAGATTGAACAGCTAATCGCCGACGGTGTCATCAGCACCGGTATGCTGCCGAAAGTCGAAGCGTGCGTTACAGCTCTCAAACGCGGGGTTAGCAAGACGCATATAATCGATGGCCGAATCAGCCATGCAATCTTGTTGGAAGTTTTTACTTCAGAGGGAATCGGCACAGAGATTATCGCTAGTGACCAGTAGCCCGCGGTCAGTGGGAGACGTTTATGTTTTTTAGGCTTTAATCCCTAACAACAAGGGAGGCAGTTGAGATGAGTATTCGCAGGGTCGGTAAAGTGTTACTCAAGGTTCTCACGTGTACGGTTGGGGGCGCAATAGCGGGGGTGGTTTGCATGCTTGTCGTTTATGGCGATGCAGCGGTTTTGGCGGTGGTGATAATAGGTGCTAGTATTGGTCTTCTTGTTGGGATAAGTTGGGCGATCCCGCGGCGTGAGGTGCGGACTGCCTTTGTTGTGCCATCAGTGCTGGGTCTGATAGTTGCTCTGGTGACGATTCTTGCAGTGTTAGCTCTACCAGAATTAGAGGTTTTTTTCAACTCAGGCTTAGGGTTCAGGTTGTTTTATGTTCTCATTATGGCGTCCCCTGTGGGTTTGTTCATTGGGATTGTGTGGTCACTTTCACGTGCCGGGGTGTTTGGAAATAAATAAGGCAGTGACTGGTGGAGAGTGACCAGTTTTTACTGGCAACTGGTCAGGCGTCGGTGCAACAGTTGCAATAAAGACAGTGGCGAGCAAAAGACTTTTAACCAATCACTCGTTACTCATCACTGTCTTCTCACTTCTTCCTTGAAACTTCAGTGATAAGAGAACAAAGCAGATTGAATTAAACAGGAGCAGCGTTGATATGGCGTTAAGCTCTGGAGTGATTCCGAACTTTAGCATCGAGTAGATACGAACAGGTAGGGTTGTATAGCCGACGCCTGCGGCAAAGAATGTAATTACAAAATCGTCAATTGAAAGCGTAAACGCCAGCAGCGCGCCGCCAATGACGCCCGGTGCGATGAGCGGCAGGGTGATATGTCGGAATGTGCGCCATCTGTTCGCGCCGAGGTCCAAGGCAGCTTCCTCGAAAGATCTATCGAACCCTTTGAGTCGTGCACGAACAACAATAGTGACATAAGAGATACTGAACGCAACGTGCGCGACGATAATCGAAACGATTCCTAGCGGAATGTGAACCTGCACATAAAACGTTAAGAGCGCAATCGCCATCACAATGTCCGGAATTATGATTGGGAGAAAGAGCACTCTCGTCAGGGCAAGTCGAAGTGGAAAACGGTATCTCTCAATTGCAAATGCAGCCATCGTTCCAATGATGGTTGCGATAACGGTTGAACATCCCGCTACAATGAGGCTGTTTCGACACGCGTGCCACAAATCACGGTTGTGAAACAGCTTTGCGTACCAGCTCAGTGGTCCCCAAACAGCAGTTGGCTGAGAAGTGTTGAACGAGAAAACAATCAACGTCAAAATTGGCGCGTAAAGAAAGAGAAAAATCAAGACAACATTGAGTTCAAGCAGCCGTTTCATAATGTTGAACCGATGAATCCATTAGCGAACTGCAACTCACAAAACTAAGCGTACGCATTCTGCCACAACACTTTCCCGCTTATGGCACTTCCACTTCGTTGAAGATTTTCGAGATAATATCCTCGGATGTCATCTCTTCTGCTTCCGCTTCGTAGGTGATGATAACTCAATGCCGCAGCGCGTCCATGCCGATTGACTTGACATCTTGGGGCGTGACGTAACCTCTCCCCCGTATGAAAGCGTGCGCTTTGGCAGCTATTGTCAAATAGATGGTTGCGCGCGGGGATGCGCCGTATTCGATGAGTCGCCTTAAGTCGCCGAAATACATCACTTCAACTTCATCATCCTGATGTATTCCGTGAGATCTTTTTCCCCGGACATCTTGACGCGGATTTTGCAGTAGTAAACCCCATTCGCCACTTCTTCGCCATCTTCATCAAGCCCATCCCAGCGTACCATCATGAATCCTGCGGGCGCTGGTTCTTCAAATTCACGCACTAAACGCCCTGACACACTGTAAATCTTCATGGTCACATAATCTGCAGCGCTTGTAAGCTCACAAGTAATTGTTGTCCCATGGCGAAATGGATTCTCGAAGTTCATCGCCTTGAGCAACTGAAGAATCTTATGCACGCGGAACTCAATCTCTTCTTCGGATTGATTTCCCTCAAGATCGCTTGCGGTGAGACGAACCTGGTATGCACCGGGCTCTAACTCAGGAGATTGGTAATTCAATACAACTTGGTTGGAACCAGGGCGATGACTCAGGCGATACTCCATCTGCGGAATCGGTTTAAATTCTCGGTTGTCCTGATTGATTTCTAGAGAAATCGCGCGGGTGATGTAATCGATACCGCTGTTGTCCGTCAGTGTGGCTTGAATCAGCGGCTCTTTAGAAACCGGATCGCCATCAATAAAATTCTGCTTGCTGACGGTTAATTGAAGATCTGGAGGGATTGTATCGTCGCTTCGCATCAACGCTAACTTGCCGAGTATCGGGACTTCCGCACGCACCCGTCCGACCACTTTCGTTTCGAACCGAAAACTGTCGCCTGGCTCAAAAGCCTCCTCACTAGCCAAAATCTTGAGCGTCAATCCGAATTCAGAAAAAGCAAACTCTTCACCGATTTTACCGGTGATCGGTTGACCGTTCTGCGACAGGATGCCGGTCTTTTCTCCTTCCACCTGAAAGTGATTCGAATCCATGAAGAAAATCACCCACCAATCTGAAGGTATGGACGAATTTGGATCGAGACGAATGTACTGGATGGCACCTGTACCATTGTTACGCTCCTTGAACGATGAAGCGTAAAGGCTGGGAGGTCCACCTTCAGCATTGGCAATTAACGCAATCTCGAAGGTTAGCACATCACCAAATTGAAACTCGCTTTCGCCCGGACTCACACCAATAATTAGGTCATTTTCGTAACCCAAACTTGGTCGTCCAGGCGTTTCTACGAATTGCTCCAGATTCCGATTCGGATTGATAATCTCTAACGGCTCTTCGTTCTCACTAATCAATAGACGGTATGTGTTTGGAGAGGTGAAGATCAATACCCACCTGCCCACTTTTGCGCCTGTGGGCACGATTTCAACGCCATTGATTTCTCCATCTCCGCGATTGGATTCACTCACGTTTGCTAAAGCCCGTTGAAGCTCCATGGAGGCATTAGAAGCAGTCACTAATTCTGAATTCAATCGTACCCATTTGTCCAACACCTCTAGCCAAAGGTACATGCCAATCTCCTTGGCTTGTTGTTCAGCCCCTTCGTTAATGGCGGCAACCTGATCCGGTTCAAGATTGAAAATATCCGTTAAGCCGAGTTCACCTCTGACTGTTGCCCGTAATGCTTCGAGATCAAAACGAAGTTCCGCTATAATTGGCGCGTTTAGTTGAATGTCTCCCGACGGAGTAGATTCTAGCGCGGTATCGTAGGCAACCGTATCAACTCCATTCGGCAGCCCAATCGGCCTTAGAGTTGGTTGCTGCGCGGAGGCGGGTTGTTCCTTGCTGCTCAGCGGCGTAATGGTCAGCACAGCAGGCTGCGGGATGTTGCGCGCCGGGACGCGAAAATCGATGACACCATCCTGACTAAAAATGCGTCGATCTGACCGGCCGACCACCGTTCCTTGAACGGAGATGCGACGGACATTGATATTATCGGTCTCGTTTCCTTCACGAAGCTTACCCTGTATGGACTTTGTCTGAGATGTGTCTACATCAGAATCAAATACCGGATCGACCCACGTAAAAATTTCATGGACGCCTATCTCCAGTTCGTGCTGGATTGTCGCGGTCGCTATCCAGTTCGTGTTGAGCGGTGTTTCCTTAAATGCTAGCGGGGGCTTTTGACCGTTGCCGTTGATTGAGGTCTTGTGCGGTTCAAGCGGATTTCTGCGCTGCCAACTATTGGGACGAATCAGCACTCTGTCTATCACCCTAGCATTGTGATCGACAACGTAATCTTCATTGAGATCTGGGTTGCCTTCAAAGAAAGCAACTTCCACGCTTTCCTTCAGTTCGAGGTCTTCGACCTGTTCAATGTCTACGTTTAACGTCCATGCGTTGGCTTCGTATGAGTAACCGTAATAAATCAACCCATCCGAGAACGTCTGGGTTCTTACGGCTCTTATATTCGGGAACACAAACGGGCGGAATTCAAGTGTATCAGAGGCTGTGGTGTGATTATCAATATCAGTCACGATGATTTCATACCGAATCGGCGCACCGTTGGGGGACAAGGGTAAAGGCTTCGGGGTTGTATACCATCCCCCGCCGCGCGATGGGGCTCTGTCCATTGTGACCTGCGTCCACTCCCGCGTAAGAGGATTTCGCCAGTCTAGGTGGATTTCCTTTATTCCCTGACTCTCAAGTTCGTCGGAGACCTGTACTGAAATACGGAAGGTCGTATCACTGACGACCTCCGGCTGTATGTCAAGGATTTTCGGTACAAGCACTGTGAAAGAATCGCCGCCAACAGCAATGTGCGAGGTGTTTTCAGCGTAATATTCAACATGGGCATTTCCTGCGCTGATACCCTTAGGTACCGGAAGGGAAATGGCAGGGAATTTTCCATTGCTGACTCTTGTGTCCTGAGTAACGATTACATCGCCGGAGTAAGCTTCCACTGCCCCTTCCTCTCTCTCAACAATTTTATGTGTGCCAGGAAATACAGCTTTGACCTGTAACGTCCCGTTAAAATCTGACAATGGAGTAAATTGTTTCTGCTTGCGTCCGGAATCGTATTCGACCTCAAAAATCTCACCTGGAGCGATTCTGAGCGTTTCACCTGGCGCTACCGTTTTTGTCTTGACCTCGGGTTGCATCTCATAATCCGCTATTGCTAGATTCATCGCTGGATCTCCGAAGAGCGTATACTCCATCATCACGTCAATCTGACCAATCCCGTCACGGATTAGTAGTTCCACTTTGGAATCAAAGCTGAGTTCCCCGAGTCCACGCACGTTTCGCTTAAAGAGATTGTCGAAGATGATTCGGTTGAGGGTATCGTTGCCACTGCCGTACGTCAAACGAGTGGCGCTGAGCATGCCGATTATGCCGCCCTTCTCTTTTCGAAGTAGCTTTTCAGCCATACTCGGTTCGCCAGGAGCATCAAAATAACCGTTGTAACAGCTCAACACGAGCATAAACGGGAGATGCTCTGTCTGATCAACGCGGTCAATTGAGGCGTTGTCAAAAATCGCTTCATGCGCCCAAACGATTCTTCCACCATGTCCAGCATATTGAGCAATGACGGCGCCTTTGCCCATTGTATTTATAATCATCTCCTTCGCGACGTGCTTAGGTAATTTGCTGCCGTAAGCTTCAGGATTTGCACTAACCTCTTTAATAATGTCTTCGAGAAAGATTCGTGTCGTTTCATAGCCGAGTAAGGTATGGCTCTGTGCAACTTCAGTCAAGCTTTTCTTGAAAATGAAATCTCCGGAGTTATTAATCTCGTCGTCCGCAACTGAAATAATCTGACGACGCCAGCTGCCATTGGGTCTTTCCCCCTCGTAGTTGATGATTTTTTCGACAATCTCATTGGCGGATTCAGGCACTTCTGCGCTGAGTCTTCCGACATAGAAATCTGCAAGTTCGTCAATCCCGCTCACCGTTGCATACCAGTGATCAATTGAAGTACGTCCGAATGAACTTGTCCAGATATAGTGTGTGGGAATATACCCTATCAATTCCGGAGGATCGAGATAAATCTCTTCGTCAGTTCCCTGGTGATCATAGGTCCCATCTCCCATGATAACAAGGTAAGAGAGCGCAGGCGGTTGCCAGTTCTTATAAGCGTAGGTCAGGAATGCTTTAATGGCATTCGGGTCTACCATGCCGTTGCTGAAGGTATTATAAATCTGGTTCACATTGACAACTTTCGTGCGGTGTCCACCGCCTTTGGAAGTCGATCGCCAATCGGCTAATCTATGGGACGCTTCAAAAAAGACTGGATGGCTAATAATCAGATAGTCCGCACCGTTGGACGGAGAAAGTAAATCAGTAGGAGGAACGTATGCGACACGAACGGGCCTGCGCACACCGGCGGGCGAAACCGCAAGGAACTTGGCATCGTGAGAATCCGGTGCGTGGAAAGTTGCGTTGTAGGCTTGGTGTGGAATATCACTTAGAGATACCGTTTGTTCCTGCGCTACTCCTACATCGCTGTTCTCTCGAAAAATTAGCCGAAGGCGATTCCGGTCAGCTCGATTGAGATGCACACGATCTATTTTGGGGTTTTGCAGCTTCGCGGTAAGAACCTCGCCATCGTACTCAAAAATTTCCACATCCGGTGAGAGGAAACTCTGAACTGTGTATTCCAACGTGCGGTGTTTGCGAACAGCATACGGCTCCGTACTAGCTGGGGAGGAGAAAGCAAGGTAATCGTTGACCGCTTTTAACAGACGGGTGTACTCAACCTCGAAGGAATTAATGTAGGCATGGTAGGGATAGCGAGTGGTATCATCTTCCGTTGTGGTATCTACCCGGGTTATCGTCAGCACGTTCCTTTCGTTCTTGGTGATGTCTTGCAAATTGTCCCATGCGCGCAGTGTTCGTTCGACCGTTGCGACATTTTGGTCGGACCATATTGCATTGTCAATCCTTATCCCATTCACTGAAACTAGGATTTCATGCTTTGTGGGTGCGCCTCCTTGCAGCAAAACCCGAATTCTAGGTTGCACAAAGCTTTGCGTAAGGTCATACAGCGGAAATTCTAGATTATCGTCATTGAAGTCGCCAGCGTTTTTGATGCCTGTCCAATACCAAAAGTCAATTGACTCGAACCAGCCGTGCTTGTTCCCGGGTGATACATCTTCAGGTGAAACATGCTCTAGGTTGCTGGTGAGATGGTCTTCCTCGAAGACAACCTTAGATCGAAATACAGGTACGGTCTTCGCCCTCGGATCGCCGGGGTGGGCGTTAATTTCTGTGACGCGCTTCCCGCGTGTCCGCTCCACGGTGAGCCAATAGACATTCCAGCGTGTATATTTGCTCTCGGCATCTAAGCCAAAAAATTCAAGGTAATCGCCTCGATTAAAACGTCCATCGGCTTCGCCGCGAATGTATATTGGGATTTCTTGACTCTCGTTGCCGTGTTCTGCGTGGTAACGTCGCAGATGGAGATATCGGGGATCGACATCTCTCAAATCTATATTCCACTCCTGAAGCAAATCTTCACTTGTCAGCCGATAAATACCAGTTTTGTCAATGAGAATCTTATACCGCCCATCGACAGTTGATTGCTGGGTTGCAGGAGCAGACGCAATCTGCTGTTCTCTTGGGACACGCCAACGCCCGGCTTCATCGTAGTTCAAGAGCTGCCTTTGGAACATCCGCTCGAACACTACTGGTTCAACCGATCTCGTCGAGAAAATAGACCGATTTGTAGGGGAGCCGGAGTAACCTGAGGCGCGCGGGCGAGTCGGGGCATAATCAAAATGGACACGAACAACCAAGCGGGGATGAATCAGCAATGATCTCGTTCGTGGTTGATATTGGACAGGGTGAAGTTCGAGAAGAATAACCCGTTGCGATCGAATGTAGCCATCGTAAACAATTTGTGCTAGCGATTGAGGATAATGGGCGTCTTCACTTTGATAGACGGCACCATCGTCGCGCCACTCATCCACAAGGATTTGGATGCCTTCTGAACCTGTTTGCGGAACACGGTGGGGGACAGGAGAAATACGAGAGATGCGTCGTGTTTGGTGCGTCGCATGAGTTACTTCAACATGAAAACTCGCATTAGGCGGCACACCCAGCACAACACGTGAAACAGGCAGTTGGGGACTACCCGCTTCATTGGTTAACCCACTTCCTTTGTAGCGAACTGACCGATATCGAACTCCATGATGTTCTATAGTTGAAACAGTAAGTTCAGGTAGGTCAAACTCTACGGTTATCCCATTGGAATCAGATTTCGCATGCACCGCCGAATAGCCCTTTGCAGCGAAAGCACAAAGTAGAGAACAACAAAGTAAATTAAGTAGAAATAATACCCGTATGCCTGCCCCTTGGGAGAAGCCAGATGGAACTGAGAGGACTTCGATTTGGTAGATTTCAGCTTTCATATCTGCCCGGCAATGACAGTGACTCATCGAGTAATATTTTCCTCCTCAAAATCGCAAATCATGAATTTTACGTTTCGTATATCTTGCTCTGTTACTTAGTGAAATTATCAAATCGGATCCTTCACCCGCATGAATGATGCACAACCCAACATCCCGATTCCATAAGACTGAATCCAACTTGACATCTTTCTCTCTGTTAACCAAATTTAGACTATAAATCTATCCATCAGGCAGCGCTCTTCATGCCTATAAGTATATCATAGTAAACATGATGTGTCACTGTTAGTTTCCTAACCACAGATGCTACCCCAGCACAACAACTGGACCGCTCAAGCTGAAGATTGAGGAACATTGAGAACCCGCCGAGTTTGATAACGCACGGTTCGTAGAGTTTCCTGAAACGTCTTTGCCACATCACACGTATTGTCCGTTACGCACTGGAAACTTGGTCAAATAAGTGGGCCAACTAGGACTTTCGATTTCGTGGCTTAGTTATTTTGAACAACCGGCTTGCTTAAAGTTAGGATTTGTGCTATACTACCGTGTCGTAACATTCATCGTAACATTAGACATCTTTCCAAAATAGATTTATCAGGTTCTATAGTTACAGTAATCTTGTAGATGATAATAACTATACTGGTTGCCAACATGGGGAGGCGTGTCTCAGGTTAACAATTGCGGCAATCACATTCCATGTTTTCCCATAGTTGCGATGTTTGCCTCGATAGATGTCTTTGGTGATGCGAAAAATCTTACACCGTCTGACGATATGCTCAATGGCAATCCTGCGTGTTGCCAACTGTCGGTTGAATTGCTTCGCCTCCTGAGTCAACGGCTTGCTCCGACATTTCTTGATGGGCGTCGAACTGTTGGCATACCGTTTGGCTATGCCCTGATAACCACTGTCAGCCAACTTCTCAGTTTCGGGGGAAATTGCCAGACGGCTTTCCTCTAGAATTCGGTAATCGTGAACGCTGCCTTTGCGGCAGATAACCGACACTAGTTCTAACATCGCCAAACACGCAATCAATTGAACTTTTATGGTGTGCCGTTTTTTTTACCGCTGTAGTAGACACGTTGTCCTTTTGTTGGACATTCAATGGGTTGCTCGGTAGCATCAATGACGATTGTTTGGAGATTGCCCGCTAACAAGTGCTTTCGATTCTTCATCGAAAACACGTTAACCAACACATCAAGTATCTGATGATAGATTTTATTTGCATAAGACTCACTGATACCGAACTCCGAGCCTAACCTGGCAAAGGTTGGATAGTGACGCAAATAGGTGAATGTCAATAGAAGGCGGTCAATCAATGGCAGCCCCGATTTCCGTCCTCGTTTCTTCATCGGCTGCTCATCTCGAATCCTTTCGAGATGAGCAGCCACACGCTCCAAAATGACATTGAAAGTTGCCTTGTCAACACCAACGGCTCTCAGAAATTGCTCATCTGATAACGCTACTGATTTTTCAAATTGACTCATGGTTATCCTTTCTACAATAGAAGATGTTTGAAAGGAATAACGTAAAATCATAACAAACGGATACTTATTTTGGAAAGATGTCTATTCTAAAATCGTTTCAAAACTTGTCATCATCAAAATCCAGGTTGCGTGACCGTGATATTAAGGGGGGAATTTCGTGAAGGATATATATACGATTGTTGTCATGTCATCCGACAACGGGTCAATGCGCCAATATGCAATTGAACATGGTGTTTTCCGGTTATTGAAATTTCTGTTCTGTATTATATTAGTTGGCGCCTTAGGCGGAATTGGCTATGGCATTTATTCTAAGAGCAAGGTACACTCTATCCATACTCAATTGCAATCCGTACATGCTGAAAACGAACTGCTTAAAACCGACCAACAGAGTTGGCTTGAATCATTAGACAATGAGATGGAACAGGTACGGGACATGTTTGACAAAACGGGACATGTTTTGGGAATTAGTACAGAGAAGGGAATTCTCGGACAAGGTGGAGCTGGATTTGATACGGAAGAATTTGAAGATGCTGAACAAGAATCTATTCTTAGAACACGACCCCAGGACACCCATAGCATAGAATTTGCCCCCGGTTCAACGGACGATTCCCCCACAAGTAACTCTAGACTCGCTCAAATTCGCCTCTTGAAAAACGAGATTCAACCAATTTACGATCATGTTGTAAGCGCTGTGAAAGCAGTCAATGAAATGCCCTCTATTTTGCCAATTAAAGTGCGAGAGCAGTTACTTTTCAGTGTCAGACTAGAAAACCCTGTGGATCCGAACGGCGGAAATATCTCAGAAGAGTTGAGGCAGGCGTTTGAAGCTAATGGGATATCGCTTTCTCAAGATTTTTCCATTTCGACTGAAAAGGAAGATAGTGAGTGGTGGATAGCCGATAGTGCTAACAACCATACGTACGTAGTCTATAAGGCAAGGGGCAAGCTTGACGTTTATCCCGAAGGAAACAAGATGAAGCCGTATTGGTATTCTTCGGGATTTGGCTGGCGTTCCCACCCGATTACGAAAAAACGTCAATTTCATCGAGGATTAGATATTAGGGCGCGGACTGGCACGCCTGTGCTTGCTGCTGCCGACGGCGTCGTCTCTAAGGCCACAAGGGATCGATACCTCGGAAGGATGATTCGGATTCGACACGAGGCTAGACAGATGGAAACGGTATATGGACACCTGAATAAATATGCCGATGGAGTTCGTAAAGGAAAAACGGTCAAACGCGGTGAAGTCATTGCTTATGTGGGCAATAGTGGCGTGAGCACTGGCCCGCATTTGCACTACGGTGTCTATCATGCAAAGAAGAGAAGTTGGAAGAACCCTAAAAATTATATTTTAGATGAATAATCTCCAAGTATTCGTGCTTTGAAGCTACGTTTCCGTTTGTTTTATTTCAGGTAATCTGCACAATCGACGAGGTTCCCGCAGGTTGCTGATAGTTGTGTGCTAGTCACTATTACTGAATTGTTCTCAATACCCAATTTTTGACGGACAATCCCTCAGTTGAGCTACCACTCCATCTCTATCAAGGGAGTGCAAAGACACATTCACTTCCTTTTCTAATACAACGCACTACATCTACCAATTCCACTCCCTTTTGCAAATTCTACATTACGCAGTTTCCCCGCTCCTATTCCTTCTCTCCGTACTTTTTTGATCGCCAGCACATTGAAATTCGATATAATCATACAGAGTCTAGGGGCCAATATGATAATCTCAAAAATTAGCATGAAGCATGATTGAAATAAAGAGAGGGCAAAGTTCTGATGACGGCTTTAACGTCTAACAACCGCCCTGAACCCGACCCAATACTCGTTGATATCGCCGAGTATGTAGCCGACTACCCCATCGATAGCCACCTCGCCTACGAAACCGCCCGGCACTGTCTGATCGATTCGCTTGGATGTGGCTTGTTAGCCCTGCGCTATCCCGAATGCACGAAACACCTAGGACCTGTTATTTCTGGTACACACGTTCCGAATGGTGCCCGCGTTCCGGGACAACAGTTCGAGTTAGATCCGGTGCAGGCTGCGTTCAATATCGGCTGTCTAATTCGGTGGTTGGATTACAACGACACGTGGCTCGCGGCAGAGTGGGGACATCCTTCTGACAATCTAGGCGGCATCTTGGCAACCGCGGACTATCTGAGCCGCCGAAACGTGGCTGAAGGTCGCTCGCCACTTGTGATGCGTGATGTTCTCACGTTTATGATTAAAGCCTACGAGGTCCAGGGTGTACTCGCGTTGGAAAACAGCTTGAACCGCGTTGGATTAGACCACGTACTGTTCGTGAAAGTTGCCTCAACTGCGGTCGTCACAAGGATGCTAGGAGGAGGCGCGGACGAAATCATCAATGCGGTTTCCAACGCTTTTGTCGACGGAGGCAATTTGCGGGTCTACCGCCATGCACCTAACACCGGATCTCGAAAATCCTGGGCGGCTGGGGATGCGACCAGTCGTGCCGTGTGGCTTGCCCTGTCAGCGATGAAGGGGGAAATGGGGTATAATTCGGCGATGTCCGCACAGAAGTGGGGATTTTACGATGTACTGTTTAAGGGAAAGCCTTTCATCCGTCAACGTCCTTATGGGACATATGTAATGAAAAATATTCTGTTCAAAATTTCATTCCCAGCAGAATTTCATGCCCAGACAGCTGTCGAATGTGCTTTCAAGCTGCATAGCCAGATAAAAAATCGGCTGGATGAAATCGAGGCAATTACAATTACGACGCACGAATCCGCGATTCGCATCATTGATAAAACCGGCCCGCTGAACAATCCCGCAGATCGAGATCACTGCCTACAGTATATGGTAGCGGTTGGACTTATCTTCGGCGAGTTGACCGCTGATCACTACGAAGATAAATTTGCGAATAATCCGCTCATCGACGCCTTGCGAGAAAAAATGGTAGTTGTTGAATCTCCCCACTATAGCAAAGACTATCTTGATCCGTACAAACGCTCAATTGCAAACGCACTCCAGATTTGCTTCAAGGATGGCTCGACTACTGAAAAGGTCGCCGTCGAATATCCAATTGGGCATCGGCGGAGACGAGATGAAGGGATTCCATTGTTGGAGGAAAAATTTGTCGCCAACCTAGCGACCCGTTTTCCGGCGAAGCGGGTTCAAGCTATCACGAATCTCTGTCTTGACCAGAAACGGCTGGAAACTACACCAGTGAATGAATTCATGCAAATGTTTATCATCTAAAGGTGCGAGGTGACAAATGTTTCGAACCTTCCTAAGGTTTGAACAAGGAGAACACAATGAAAGACCGATCTTATCCGAATCCACTTTTTATTTGTCTTGTCATTTGTAGTTTCTTTGTAATCGGTTGTTTGGGTGGAAAGTCCGAAACGTCAGTGCAGATGCAAGCCACTCCGGCAGAAAAGCCTCCAACAATTTTGGAACTCCACTTATCATCATCGAAACCCATCTATGCCGTTGATGAGGCAATTCCTCTTGAGATGACAATACAAGTGGGGAAATTCGATCTGCTTGTGCCTTATGCCGCTGTTGAAGGGAAAGGCGCATTTACAAACTTAGTCGTCAAGAACGAGATGGATGAAATCGTTAAACCTAAGCATCCAATCGCCCTCGCGGATGAACCCAAAACCCTGATGCGGAATGGCAACCATGTCAGTTGCATTCGAGGGGTGGATTTGAAGGCGGGAACAGTTCGGGAAGCCTTATTGGAGAATCTGAATACCTATTACAAACTAGAACCGGGCGATTACACGTTACAGGTATTAATGAATCTGAAAGTCTATCGAGAATCGTTGCGGGATCAGTCGCCTCAAATTCTTGAGTATGAACGTGAGGTCGCAGCCATACAGAAATCCCCCAAACTGCCCGCTTCCGAAAAACAGCAGGCAGTCGCTCAATTACGAGAAGAGATTGAATTCATGCGTAGCAAAATGGAGGACAAACTAAACAAGATTTATCTGCCCTTGAATTCACTCCGGGGGACCGCGGAGATCGAATCAAGTGTCACTTCGTTAAAGATCCAGTGATTTACTTGACGTTCATTCTGTCGCAGTTTGATCCTCAATCCCCGCTTCTTCCCAGTCAAGAATGTGCTCATTCCACAAAAACACCTGTAGCGGACCGAACTTCAGGTTCACTGTCACACTCTTGGGGGTTGGTGAGCTGTCAAACAGATTGAAATCGCGGATGACCACATACGTGTGTTGTCCATCCGAAATCTCATTACAGGCATCAATAAAATCGTCCAAACCTCGAATTGGTCGCCCATTAATTTCCAAAATGACCACTTTCGAATTGCCATTGCGCTCGCGCATCCCGATACGTGAGAAACTGCTGCCTGCAACCGCATGGGTCAAATAAACGCCATCCGCCTCGAAGTAAAGCATCCGTCTCAGACTAGGCGTGATGTCGTGAAAGATTGAACCTGCAAATCGAACAAACCGGCGGATTTTCTTCAACTCGAGGTCTTCGACCGGCATCTCAACCGACATTGCCTGCCCGTTACGATAAATGTCCAACGTCACATTTTGCCCCACACTTTCATTCAAAATAGCGTCGAAAGTATATAGCTCATCGCGGATAAGTTTCTCGTTGATTCGATAGACAATATCGGAAGCCCGTAGATGTTTCTCGCCAGTTGTCCGAGGAATAATTGATTCAATCTGAATGACTTTAGGCGTTCCCATCTCTGAGGGTCCAATTTCCACACGCGATGATTCCGGCAGTCTGAAATGCTTAATCGCCTCACCGATGGAGATTAGTTCCAAATCTACCCCGATTTCCCCACGTTGAATCGGAATCTGATTTTGAATTTTCGCTAGGGCGTCCGTCAAATAGTCGATTGGCAACTCAAAACTTGAAGTATCTGTCCCGCGTGCATGGATGGCAATGACCTCTCCGTTCGTGTTCCAGACAGGACTTCCACTAGCCCCGCCTGTGCGATCAAACGTCGTGTGGATGTAACTTGAGTGCCGATCGCCTTTGTTGACGTTAAGATTTGCAACGGTGCCAAATTTGATTGAATACTCCTCCTTCTCGTTGTTGCCAATCAGAAGCAATTCATCGCCCAAAGCAAGGCTGCGCCACGAGTTCATTCCCACAGCTTGCAACTCAAACTGCACCTCTGCCGAGTTGATTCGATAAAAACCGAAGTCGTGCGTCGGATCATAGTAGAGTACCTCCGCTTCTGTAAAACTACCATCGTAAAAATTAATCTTGACGTACGATGGACTGCTGCCAGTGACATGCCGATTGGTTGCGATAATCCCACGTTCAGCGTCAACGATGAAACCGGTGGCGAAGCTTGTACCCTTCGATTCCGCTTCAAATACAACTTCCGAAGAGGTTTCCACGTTCACAACCATCGGTTTGAAGGCAGCAATCTGCTCCGTCCAATTGTGTGCTGCTTGAGTCTCCGATATAAAAGCTAATCCTACCCAAAAGATAGCAAAAATTAGAATTGGAACTTCCTGTCCTCGCCTGAATTGGCGGCGCTCTTGTCTTAAACACATCTTTATACCTCCAATTATGGATTTCACATTTATGATGTAGTGAGAGAGTCGTTTCCTTATCATCGCCCCATCGCATAAGCTATCTGAGCACGGGGCGATGCACCCGCGGAAATCAAGCCGGTCTTTGAATCAAAGGTGATGCCGAGCACCCGTCCATGACTCCAATCTTCTGCAACCGAGATTTGATGTCCGCGATCTGCAAGTTCAGCCCGCACCGATTCAGGAATACGTCCTTCAAGGACAACGCTTCCGGGCTCGGCGTTGTGTGGATAGAAAGAACTTGGGAAATGGCGTGTGTGAAAGTTCGGTGCGTCAATGGCTTCTTGTAGATTCATACCGAAATCGACGAAGTTAAGGAAAAACTGCAACGTCCACTGATCCTGGCAATCGCCCCCTGGAGTCCCGAAAACCATAAACGGTTCCCCATCTTTCATTACGAGAGAGGGGGTCAGCGTTGTGCGTGGGCGTTTGTGCGGGGCAAGTGCATTCGCGTGATTGACATCCAGATAGAACATCTGTCCCCGCGTCCCTAAAGGAAATCCCAATCCCTCAATAACGGGCGAGGACGGAATCCAACCACCGCTTGGTGTAGCAGCGATCATGTTGCCTTCACAGTCGATAGCATCTAGATGGGTAGTATCACCCGTATAGCCGTTTGGATGCGTTTCTCCGGATTCCAGTTGAATCGGCGGTGCATCACCGGGGCGGAGCTCCATTGACGCCTCTTCCGGACTGATGAGCTGGCGCCGTTCTGCAGCATACGCTTTCGAGAGCAATCGATTTAGTGGCACCGTGACAAAATCTGGGTCTCCGTAATATCTCTCCCGATCCGCGAAGGCGAGTTTTCCAGATTCAACCACGGTGTGAATATAGTCAGCCGAGTTGTACCCCATTGATGAAAGGTCATATCCTTCAAGCAACGCCAACTGTTGCAGGAAAACGGGGCCTTGACACCATGTATTGCACTTGTAAACATCGTAACCGCGATAGCTCAGTGTTACGGGAGTTTCGACTTTCGTTTGATACACCTGAAAGTCATCCGGTGCAAGCAAACCATAATTTTCCTGATTGCTGGCATCGCGAATCTTCGTACGCTGGGTAAATTCGACAATTCTTTCGACAATTTCTCCCTTGTAGAAGTAGTCGCGCGCGGCTTCAATTGCCGCTTCGCGTCCGCGACGCCGATTTCTGATTTCGACATCAATTGCGCCTTTGAACGTGTTTGCCCAGTCCACGTTGCGGAAGAGTTCGCCAACCGCTGGTGAGCGATTATGGGGTAGATAAACCCTCGCTGAGCTTGGCCATACATCCCGGAATCTATCTGCAAGACTGTCAATTGCACTGTGCAGCTCAGGATACACCGGGAAACCTTCTGCCGTCAATTCAATTGCTGGTGTCAGCACGTCTTTTAGACTGAGTTTCCCAAAGTGCTGCAAGGCTGTTAACCACGCGCCAAATGCGCCGGGGACTGTCGCTGATAAAAATCCATCACCTGGGATGATATCTATCCCTCGCGATTTGAACCAATCAATTGTGGAGGCTTTTGGAGCGTACCCTTGTCCATTGATCGCATAGACTTGCTTTTGACGCGCCGAATAGATTAAGATGGGGGCTTCACCGCCAATTCCGTTTGATTGCGGTTCGAGGACATTAACCGCCAATCCCGCAGCAACGCCCGCGTCGATCGCGTTGCCTCCTCTTTCAAGCATTCGGAATCCCGCTGCTGCCGCGAGATAGTGTCCCGCTGTCACCATGCCGTGTGTACCCATCAGCACGGGGCGTGTTGTAAACGGCATACCTGTTCTCCCATGAAAATTAGTATGACTTCAATATTTGGAAGGTTTCAAGTCGACCAAAGGTTTGCTCCGAGCCTAACGCCTAAAAGCAGCCATAGACCACTTAATGAATCTTCTCGTAGACGAAATCCAACCACTTGTCCTGCTGAGACACAATACGAGGCTTCGGTGAAAGCGGTGTCCAATACAGCTTGAAAATATGGTCTCTATCGCTTTTCACTTCCCACTCATCTACCGTCTCTTTCAGTGTAGTTAGCTGGAAAAAATGTCTCGCTTTTTGCGAACTTAGGTTCTCATTCGGAACCCATCCTGTAATATTATAGAGGACGCATGTCGGATTGGGAAATCTGTCGTATTCAACGTATGAAACGTAGCTGAAATCTTTGTGCGTGGAATTGTAATCGACAGTGAGCCCTCTAGTCAGCTTTTCCTTGTAGGGGATTGAGCTTAAATTTGGTTTGATATACACCTGGGTAGCTTGCGCTATTATCCTTTCCCCCTCTTCCAACTTATTTTCAATATAGCCCAGGGATTTTTCAATTTTTACATTCTGTAGGCCGGTTTCTTCATAAACTTCCCTCTTTACCGCTGTTTCAGGATTTTCACCGTCTTCAACTGTCCCTGCGGGGATTTGAATACCTGCCTTCGGATGCTTGAACACGAGTAGCTCTCTCACCCCATCCCTCTCCCGTGTTACAAATGCGGTAACTTTCTCAACAACTCCATTCACTTTCATTCCTCTTGGCTCTCTTGCGATGTCTTATGCTAATGTACCGACTTGGGAGGATTTCCATTCCCTTTGCGCATCTTTATCGAAAAACTTTCTTTCAACAGCTTCCTCAATGTCAATATCAAATTGATCTGCTAAAGCCACGAGCACAACGAAGGTGTCAGCTATCTCCTCTTCAAGCCGATCAGCGCGAAATTGGTCGTAGTTTTTAGACCAAAGGCGTTTGATTTCTGAGGCGATTTCCCCAACCTCCTCGGACAGAAGCAGGGCTATCTTGATAGGCTCTGTAACAAAACCACGTTTCTCGCGTTCATCAGCAATTCGTTTCTGGAGGTCAAGTAAGCTGGTCATTGAATGCTTCCCTTCGGCTGAAACTTCAGCCAACTGAAAAAATTGTATCGGCGGTCCTTTTATCCAGAATGCTTTCGTGGTGTGGTATCTGCCAAGTTCGATTGTCGGTTGAGATTGTATCACTTTCCTGTAGAATGTGCAAACAATTCACTTGAGATTAACGCGAGGACATCTCAAGATCTTGAGGAGATTCTTGAGCATTCCTGCTCCTATCTACAATGAGCATGAATTCGGCCATGCCCCGGCTCGCAACCGGTAGGATGTGGACTAGCCAGCATCAACTGACAGAATAGCGCCCGTCACGAGAACGGTTTCAATTGTAATCAGTTTGTAATCGGTTAGTCCGGATGAAAGCGAAGTTAAAGAGGTATCTACCAAAATTGATAAATCCAGAAAACGTAGGTCTGGGTCTTAAAGATTATGCTTATCGTATTCAAGACGGTGACAACGACATATTCTCCCAAAACCAAACCGATAAAGAACGGAATTGCTTTTCGGTATAGCCTCAATCCACCATACCTAATGAGAACCAGTTTTACTGAGGAACTTAGGACGAGGCAGAACCAGATATAGTCGGTGCCAATAAGATTGGTCGAAAGGGCGTATCCCGCTGGGTGAAGTGGCCACCAGATAAATTGTCTTCGCATGAACATGAGAAACAGGGTTAGCGTGAATCCGACGCCCATCCCGCCCAACGCGGGAAAATTAGGCCCCGTTGGATTACCCATCCGCGAATCTAATTGGCTATATATCACACCTCCAAACCATTTGAGCGGCAGATTTAAGCGTCGATAGCATCCATCAAGCATAATCCAAAAACTGGCGACAGTCCCAACAAAAATGGCGAGCGTCATGGCAAGGACAATACGTTTTGTAGACATTCCGGTTTGTTCAGCCATTTTGAACCCCTCAAGTTGATGCGGCATTGGATGACTGCGCCAGGACCGGTTAAACCACCAAAAAACGGAAAACATCGTCAAGTTACGCGCACCAAGTCGGCGTGTTCCCATCACATCGGTTAATATATTCTGAGGTGTCACATAAGTGAGTTCATGAAATGGTGGTCCCAACTCCGCTCGCATCCGTGCGATGGCTGTGGCAAGCGCAAAATACAGCGAAAAGAACAGGATAATGATACCGATGGACATACCCGCTCGATATGAAAAGAACAGCAAAAATACTCCGCAGCAGAAAATCCCTAACATCCCCCATCGGTAAGATGGGGACTCCTGGGAATCATCCTCGGCAGTCTTGTCATTAAACACCGTCCAAATTACTGCTTTGAGATGTTTGCGGGTCACCCATATTAGAACAAGCGTAAGACCAATCCACGCACCAGAGGATTGTTCGTTGAGAAAAGGAAAATTCGGTACGCTCTGCAAGCCGAAAGTAGCTGAGAAAACCCGCTGTGCTTTGCGAAACAGATAGAAAAACCAGATTGAAAAAGAGAGATTCAGCGGCAAGAAGAAACTAAGACCAATGATAAAGGGATAGAAAGTGAAGGGCATCCAACCGATTGCGCTCCAGGGATTGGCTGTGAATAGATGACCAATATTATTAAATCTGATTGACAAATGTGGCACAGAGGGGAAAAAAAAGTTTAAACTGTTGATAATGTCAACGGCAGCCGCTATACCGAAACCTATCCACAACACGCTGCTTTTGAAGAGCATCATCGAGCCACCGTCTTCCGTCATAGACAGTGGCAATTGGATGATGGGATACACCAGTTTCTCCCTTTGGGTCCACTGCCTCTTCACGAGGATATTGATGCACAACATCATCAATAACAGGGTACAAATAAAAGCCGTCCACCAGATGAAAGGCGTCAGCCATGTCGAAAGGTTTCGGGCTGTGTACAATGTTGAATCCGCATTATAAAATCCATTGAGAACATGCTTGTCGCGCACGGTCAGCCATTCCGGAATGTATGTGAACAACTGATACCACTCATTCTCAGAGGTAGCAAACCAGAATAGGTGGGAGATGCCTGCAAAAAGCACCTGTATAAAATCGTGGGAAGCGATAGAAGCACCAAGGTTCAACATGATGAAGATCGTTAGCAGTTCCGCTTGGCTTAATGATGCCCTTAGAGACATTCGTCGAAGACAGAGGTTAATAAGGATGATTAACAGCAAGCTGATAGTTGTGTTCATAAACAGCGATATCAGCGTAATCATCCCGGCATACCATACTCCTTCTATCTGTATTACCCAATAGACATTAACCGGTATCAAAAGGAGACCAATCGATATCGCTCGCCAGCTTGCGCCAAACGATTTCAGATTGTTCCTACAAGCCAATGCGGTGGGGTATTTTTGACTGTGGTCGGATTTTTCTATCATAGCGGTCCCCGTTCTAAAGATATGCTGTACTTGGCTGATACGTGAAATGTGAAGTGAGATGCGGGTGGGGAAGGGAAATGGTTGGAAGAAACTGGAATATTGTGTGGTTTTTATTCAGACATTTTTTGGAATGCCGTTTTGAGAGAAATTGGAACGACATTTGGAAAGGGTAAGAACGGCTCAAACCCGTAGAAAGATTTCGGGGATGTGAGATTTTTCCTCAAAGACTCGGCTTCGACAACTCGATTGAGACTGCTGTGAGCGTTTCAGATGAACCCAACCGTTCGGCGAGATTAAGTCGAGTCGTCGAACGCTCAGCCAAAAGGTTTCTAAATCGGTTGGCAGTTTCTGTTAACACAAACTACTCATGATTATCTGGGTTGCGTGAGAATCTAGGGACGTGTGGATTGAGTGGAGTGAAACGGCGTTGATTTGAACAACCCGCTACCAATCCACCAAACTACCATCTGACTCATGATAGTGTTCGCCGCCCAACTCTTCTTCGTAGGTGTCGAGATTCTGTTCAGCCGCTTTTTCGTCAATTTCAAAGCCAAGTCCTGGTTTCGTCGGCAACTCGACGTAACCATCTTTAACTCGCCAATCTTCTTTCAACAAACCAGAGCCCATAGCCCAGTCTGTTTGCTCCTGAATCAAAAAGTTCGGCACTACTGCATCAAGGTGCAACGACGCTGAAAACGCCACCGGCCCAATCGCACAATGGGGCGCGATATGTATATAGTAGACTTCAGCCATGTTGGCAATCTTTTTGAGTTCCGTGATACCGCCGGCATGAGAGACATCCGGCTGGATATAGGCTACTGCTTGTTTTTCAAAGATTTCGCGGAATTCCCACCGCGTCAATAGGCGTTCGCCTGTAGCAATCGGAAAGGTGACATGGTCCGAGACGAGTTTCAGCGCATCTATGTTTTCCTGGGGTACTGGTTCCTCTACGAACATCGGGCGCATACCTCTTAATTCGTGGCAGATTTCAATTGCAAGCGCGGGTGTCATCTTGCCGTGGAAATCAAAGGCAAGTTCTACATCAGGACCGACCCACTCTCGCATCAAATAGGCTCGCTCGACAAACGCGTCAATAACTGCCGGCGGTTCATGCCCCCGCCACTTGCCACCCGGACCGGACTTGAAAGCTCTGTAGCCTCCCTGCTTCTGAAGCGTTTCGAGACGTTCCTTCGCACGGGCTTTGCCTTCGTCGGTCATACTGTCAATGCCCCAGTGGGCGTAGACCCGAATGCGATCTCGCACAGCATCGCCCAATAACTTGTAGGTCGGCACACTGTAGTGTTTCCCAGCGATGTCCCACAATGCCTGATCGATACCAGACAATGCGCTCATCAGGACGTTGCCGCCTCGATAGAACGCTGACCGGTAGATATATTGCCAATGGTGCTCAATCCGCAACGGGTCTTTACCGATCAGATAGTCCGCTAGTTCTTCAACAGCAACCTTTGTGCTCTTGGGTTTGCCTTCAAGCGTTGCCTCGCCCCATCCCACAATGCCTTTGTCGGTCGTGATTTTAACTAGACGTGCCCGCTGACGCGGAAAAAAATGTTCAACCTTGATGATTTTCAATTCCAGAGCTCCTTCTGTGACGAAGTGTTCCATTACTTCTACAAGCGTCCCCTAAGTGTCCCAACTAGCAATAAACTCTTCTACGCCGAAATCAGTAGGCATCTCTTCGAAAAAGTAGCGCATTGGCCCCGACTGAAAACCCGGTACGAAACACTCTTGGCCCCCCTGGAGTCTTTTGTCCAAAGTCTCGAATCGCTTCCAGAGCGTATCAGCCTCCACTTGTGAGAATCGATTGCTGAATTCCGGTCCCCAGTTGAGGGTAATCATGTGTTCCCCACTAGCACGCCTACGAACTTCCTCGGGCAGACTATCGAAGTCCGAGCGTTTCAAGATATGTATGTGATACGCCGCTTTGCAGAGATATATAGTCAATACTAGCTTGCCCCTTTCCCCAGCGCCCGGCTGGATTCCTTCGAGGGCTTCACGATAAGCGCCCGCATCTCTGTCGAGGATTGCCCGAAGCGCTGATTCCGTCAAGTTCTGCAGTGTTGCACTTCGCCGTGCCCAGCCTTCAAACAGTTCTCGTGCGCCGGGTGAAAGCGACTTTGTGAATCCCAGATCCGGATAGTGTGTGAAAATAGAATGCCCTCCATGCAGTGTACGTCTCAGGTTCGTGCTATAGTTGCTGCCCCAGTGCAGCAAGAAGTTGCTATACACGACCCCATCGCCCGCTTTGAGATTCACAGGGACACTATCCGGCAAGGGCACTCGTGTATTATCAAGTAACTGCTGGTTCTCCGCGTCCGTATTCAGGCGGCGATGACTTCCGGGCACCACCCAAAAAACGTCATCATCGTAGAGCGGGATGTTCCACTGAAGATACCTGGGCATATTTTCTAGCATGTCCATCTGGAGCGCCTGTAGTGGCGCCATATCAATGGGGTGGACATCTCGGTGCCAGTTAGAGGCCCCGTGGTCATGGGTCGGACTACACATCATCCACATTCGTGTGACTCCCGCTTCTGGCAGGCACAGCAGTTGTTGGCTGACACCTAAGGTGTTTTCGTGCAACCAAATTTCAACCGTATTCGCAGTGGCTTCGTCAACTAAGCTATGCGCCGCCAGCCTCGGCTGAGCACTCGTGGCTAACCAAGATTGACCACCTTGGCGTTCAACTAGGGTCTCATAATTATCGCGCAGGGCGTCCAACTGATCTCGCGGAATGCACTCCCGTATAACGATATAGCCATCGTCCATCAAATGTTGTGGATTAACCTTCATTGTTACTCCTCGTGCTGATTTTCACGATTTTTCCAAACCGGAATTACGCACCTCGCCCGTAGTTACGTGATTTATCGCGCTTTGGAACCTGATAGTGACGGCGGCTTGTCCAGTTAGCACAGGCACTGTATCGCTGAACTACAGGTCTTTGGGGGTTGCAATTGCACATCGCATACATTTATCAAACGATCAAAGATTATTACCCTTACCAGCACTATACGCTGACTTTTCAGATGCAACGCGCATCCGCCTGTGTGGCAGCAACATCAGTGCGAAAATTGAATTGGTCCGGCTTAATTCCCAGCTTGCAGCCTTTGGGACGCAGAGTATCCGCCATCAACCGGCAGAATGGCGCCCGTAATAAAGGAGGCATCATCTGAAACCAAAAAGAGATCTACTCTCGCAATCTCCTCCGGGGTTGCCAATCGGTTCATCGGCATAACGGCAGAGTGTTTCTTGTAGGCCTCCTCGGATTCTGTGAGCGGGCGCCCCATACCTTCCGTCGTTACCCAACCGGGGGCAATAGCATTGACGCGGACGTTGCGTTTTGCTGTCTCCATTGCGAAGTATCTAGTGATGTGATTGACCATACGCTTGGATAATAGATAAGCTGCCATTGAATCGTTTACAAGTCCGATAAGCGATTGCGCCCAGTCATCAAGTTCCTCCTTCATTGCGGTCTTTAGTCTCGAGGCGGCCTGGTCATCCTCGTCATAGACTGTCCATGCCGTGGAGGTACTGATGATTGTGCCGCCCTCTTCTTTGAGCATGGCTTCTATACCGTGTTTGCACCCATAATAAACTCCTTGTACATTCACGCGAATCACATCTTCCCATGAGGGGCAGTTCGCCCCCAACCCTGCGTTGTTGATGACGATATCCAGTTTCCCATAAGAGTCAAGGGCGGCCTTGATGCTTGTTTTCACATCTTCCTCAACCGCTACATTGGTTTTCACAAATACAGACCGTCCTCCCTGCTTCAATATATCGCGAGTGACTTTCTCCCCTCGTTCCTCGTCCATTTCTGCCAGAACCACATTCGCCCCTTCAGATGCAAAAAGTGTCGCCACGGCTTTTCCCATCCCAGAACCAGCGCCGGTTACCCATGCAGTTTTTCCTTCCAATTTCATCTCAAATCTCCCTCGGGTATTTTCCTTTCTATTTTCTCATAGTTATAGAGTACACACAACAAATTTCGTCGGTAACTAATGGAACACGTCATTAGTTACTATTGCACCGTCAATGCTTCATGAGATAACGAATGAGGCAATCCAGCAGATATTCCGCTTCAGGCCGAGCTTCAAGCAAGCGCATCCCTGTCCCCAATAGAAAACCAGCACCCACCTTGGCTCCGAACAAATGAGCAGCCAATCTTGGAAGCGCTTTGGTGTCCCGCGTGCAACGAATAATTCCGGAGACGACGGGCTTAATAGCGATGTCGCTTTCGAGCGGGAACACCGCTTGGTCTAGGAGAAAGCGGAATTGCCACGAAGCATATCCATCGTGCGGAAAATCCCCCAGCGCAGGGTGGTGCGCGACGACGGCTCCGAGATTACGATTTCCGGACACATACCAACCTGGCCAGAACCCCGTTTGCACATGCGAAAAATTCCCAACCGATAGCATGAGGACATGTCCACCCAAATCCAAATAATCACGCACCAGATGTAGTTCTGACACGACTGCCAATGTTGCGTCGTTAAGCGAATCTGCAAACCGTTTTGAAGGTAAGAGACGCTGCAATGCCGGGCGAACGTGCTCACCGACAAAAATCCTCTCGGTTTCCAAGCCTGCGGGTTCAGGCTTCGGAAAGAACCAGAGCGGCCACCGATTTTTGAGAACCTTCTCTTCTGCCTCAAATCGAACGGTCAACTCCGTTCTGCAGGGATGAGAACGGCGCACGGCTGGTATCGTTGTTTGTCCACACGTGGAAAGCGAATAAGGAGGTACATCAACAGACTCAAACGCACCTGCAGCCAACACTTCACCATCGCTATCAAGCGTCCAATCCAAACGGCCCTTGCGGATGGGAAATACAGAGAAATCGTGGGCGAGGAATTCCACGTCGACATCTTCGTCCATATAGTATGTATAGTTCGGAATGACCCGCGAACCGCTGCGACCACTCGTCGGAAGATTCACAAGAAGAACAGATGCGCCATTGTAGCGTCGACTTTCCACCGCAGTCGTCCCCTTCTTTTCAAGAAACTGATTGAGCACTCCCCAGGTCATTGCATTCGGTGTCGTATCGCTCCATGCACAATTGCTGTAACCACCCCTGTGTGGATGCTTGCGACAAATCTCTATACCCTCCTTAGTATACATTGCTTGCAGGGCGTAGGAACTACGCAAATACCGCGGAAAGTCTTTGAGAAGCCCTTCTCCCTCCAACCAATCCTGCATTTCTCGAAGGTAGGTTGGCGCAACCATCCCTCCCGAATAAGCCGGGATGGTTCCAACATCGGGCAGTGTAGGTAGATTCAGGTATTCATGCATAACCACCGGCTTGAGTTTGTCCTCTGGATGTACTTCGGATGTTTCTTCCATGTATTCCTGCCAAGATTTGCCATGATTGTGAGGGTGGACGAGACGGAGGTCGTTTGTTCGTCGGGGCGGATTGTCCGGCCACACGCCGTCGGAATCCATTGCGAACCGTGTGGAATCCCACTTTTTGGCTAGATGATAAAGACGTGTGACTCGTGGATTCCCTTCCCATGTTTCATTGCTCAGTTCGTAGGTGAACAAACTAGGATGGTTAAAGAAGCAACTAACCACTTCCGAGAGTTGACGCGCGAGAAGTTCATCCCCATACGACGCAAACTTTGGATTGTTGTTCACGTAGTCGAGTGAAGGTTGGACAGCAATCCCAATCTCGTCCGCAATCTGGAAAAATTCGTCCGGCAGAATCCACGGTGTACGAAGGTAGTTGTAGCCGTATGCCACGAACTTGGAGAGGTATCGCCTCCATTCCCCTCTGTCGACAGGCGGAGAAAGCGTCCGCGCACAGAACCAATTGCAGTGCTGGCCACGAATGTAAAACGGGCGGTTGTTCAAATACACTTTATCTTCCCGGTCTTCCAACTTACGCATACCAAACCGATCTGAATACGAATCCACCGAATCCTCGGCAATCCAAAGTTCCGAATCGATGCGATACAATTCCGGTTGCTCGGGAGACCATAGGCGAACCGGCTGGATCTTCACCGATGCTGTAACTTCCGTCGCCTGATTCGCTGATAAGTCAAGTCTCGCTTCCGCAGTAAACCGTTCCCCGTCAGTCAAACTCGTCACCACGATTCGGAGTTCGCCCGTGAATGTCGCAGATGTAGCGTTCAAAACACGAATCGACACCCGCGCAGTTTCGGCGTCAATGTCCGGAATCACGCGCAGAGACTGTATCCAGATGGAGCTAATTGCTTCGAGCTCAACACTGTGATACAGACCACCCCAGCGTGAATAATGATTCAGGTGGCTGAACAGTGCCATGTTTTCCTCGCGGTTGTCAATCTTCACGACAATAGAGTTTTCTTCGCCGTACGCAATCCAGTCGGTTACATCAAACCGTATCGGGGTTCCATTCGCTGAGCGCGCCGCAACGATTCGTCCATTGAGCCAAAGTCGTAGATTCGGCATAATGCCACCAAAGGTGAGGAACACGCGGCTCCCTCGCCAGTCCGCGGGTATCTTCACGTGCCGACAATACCAAGCAGTTCCAAAATAGCTGCCTCTCAGTTTAACATGCAGCGCCGGTTTCATTGGCCCTGTAGCTTGCGCCTTGAACGATGAAGTCGCGATTCCTCCCACCCCTTGGGCGTTCCAATTCCCGGTGACTTGAACTCGGTCTACAAATCGGCTCGGATCAACATAATATTCGTCCCTCTCGCCTATGTCCTCGGCATCAACTGCAAATGTCCACTCCCCGTCCAACCGTATCAAGCGTCGGAGCTTTGACCGCCACATTGGGCGCACTCGTCCCGGCTGAGCCGAAAACCCGTTCTCTCCACCGATTCCAACTGTTTCCTGATCACGCGAATTAACCATTGCTAAATTCAATCGTCGATTACGTTGTCAGACAGTTCCTCGCCAAATTTTCCCAAGATTTTAGTCCCGTAGTCGTGCATATACCCTGAAATACTGGGCCACCACCCTCGGTGTTGGGAAATTCTCGAATCTACCGCCGCATGCAACACCTGCTCAAGTTGGGCGCTAACTTCCTTCTTATCTCCGGCGTGTTCTGCTGCGGCAAATTCCGCTTTAAGTGATTCCACTCTTCGATAAAAATTATACATCAATTCCTCGTCGGCCATGATCCTTTGGAGTTCATTGGAAATGTAGGCTTTTATCCTTTTTCTGCCCCCATCGGTATTAACAAAACTCGATGCAGATTGAAAAAGCGCCAATACTTGTTCCATCGCCCCCCTGCTAGAATAAGAATATGGATTCTTCTGATAATCAAATTGATCTCCGTACTTTTCTAGTATCGGTTGAATGTATTCCTTGTGAATCGAATCCTTCAGATGTGGACCAAAGGTGCCGTACGGCAAGTTTAATAAACATGAATGACTTTCAAGTAGAAAATAGGCTTTCACTAGGTCATCAACCCCTTTTCCATGAACGCCGTAGAAGTTCGTCACAAAGTCTCTGAAGAAATCTTCTTCTGTTATCGTAGGGTTCCAACTTGCTATTGATATGTAGCTTGCAAGATGCTCGTATCCACATAACCGCCAATACCCCGCGTGAAATCCATCAAAACCGTGTTGAATTGCTTTGATAAACCCCAATCTCGCTGGGATGACCCCGCCCTGCGGATGGTCCTGGATCATATCAAAGCCAATCGCCGTATTGAAAATCCTGTCGTATGAACCCGTGAACACCGGAGCAGCGTCGTCTATTCTATCGGGCAACGCCCAATCTGAGTGTGAAAAGTTGGTCAAAACAATCATATCCGACTGTATTATTTGATCCAGAAAAGGATACAGACTAGTCATGCCCGTAGCGCCGAACCCAAGATGTGCCGGTTGCAGAGATGTCAAAAACTCAGGATGTTTTAACAAGGATTCATTTAGTAGAGCGACATGTTCAAACCGCTCATAACCTGTGAGATGATACCCGCCTTTTCTTAGCGAATCATAGTCAATTCCATACACATCTCTGTATTGATCGATGAAACCAACGCAGTCCGAATTACCGCACGGTGCGGGCGCCTCCCCCGACCACACAAAGAGATAATCCGCATCTGGAAAGGTTTCTCTCAACCTTCTGACCTTCATCCTTTCCATCTCTTGAAGCACCAGATCTGTCGCATCCCGCCAATCGGGGGTTTCTTTATCGCTCAACTCTCCAAAATTGTCCCGTATCTCAGGCGGCACGTTTGTCAAATCAATGCCAACGGCAACCGTAAATCCCCTTTTTTTTGCATAAGCCATTGCTTGCCGGAGGACAATTTCATTTTTTGAGGTTTCTAGTTCGTCCGTTCCCAACCCCTTATACTTAAAATGCCAATACTGCGGGATGAAGTCGTGTCCTGGCAAATAGATGTAATTTAAGCCGAAGTGAATATAGTTAAATCTCAATTTTGCCATCTGATCGAAAAACCGCGCATAATCATTCCACTGCACAAACCCATAATCCATATATGATTCTTTGAAAGGATAATCAGCCGGCTGTTCCTTCGTGTAGTCAATCACGTCCATGTTCAGGAAGTTGTTCAGACCCCTTATTCTAAAGTAGGGCTTCTCCCTGAAATCTAGAACTGGAAGTGAAAACGGGTTTGGGTTATCAGGCAGGACATCGCCAGTTGAGTAAAACCTAATGCCGTACAGTTGCAAGAATTCGTACACCCCATATAACACACCATTTTCATTACTCCCACCAATGAGGACAACATTTTGGTTTTTATAGGTTGCGCTCTTTATGACATAACCATCGTCGCCCGGATCTTCTTCATCAAACGGAACGCGGTCACGCGTCAATAATTCCACCAGTAATGGATTCGATTGCGGAGTGCCGAGGATTATTGCTGGCTGGTGTGCCGAATCTTCCGCAAGGTTTCGCCCATGTTCCTTAGATATGCTGATGTCGAAAAGCAGTCTGAGGTATTTGACCAATTCATTTGATGCGTATGATTCGAGATCTGTTGGCGCTTCACTCACCACGACTACTATGTTCTGCACAGGAATCGCCCATGCCACATTTTTCTTTAGACTCATCTTGTCGGGTTGGCAAGAGACGGGTTGGGGATTTGACAAAACAACGTTCAAAATGGCAATTAGCGAGGTCAAAACCGCAGTTTTCATTTTAGTGGCTCTCCCTCAATTATGCGGTGCCGGTGCGATGCTTAACTCCGCGATCATCATTCAACGGAACGGCCCAGCAACTCTTGCAAACGAGGCGGTAATTGGTCATAGATTTCACGCTTCACCAGGGGCCAGGTTTCTTTCGGGCGGTCGATAAACCAGGGGATGTAGCCGGTATTCATAACCATACGATGCTGGTCATAGGTGGTATTAGCGCCACTCCGATGCCAGAGGTTGTTGTGGAAGATGAGTAAAGATCCCTTTTTCCCAACCACAGGTATCTCCTGTGAATACGTTCGATCCGGCATTGGGGCTCGTCTTGTATGGTGACTGAAAGACACTACGCGGGTAGCGCCGTTCTCCGCCGTGAAATCCGTGAGCATCCAGAAGACTTGAATCAGTGTCGGTGATTTGGGCCACGGCTTCTGCATGTCCCCTAGCGGCCAATCCGCATGCAGCCCTCCAGCCCCCGCCCCGGGTTTACACCACTTCATGCAGACATTTGGTAGGACAAAACCCACGCCGAGAATGCGCTCCGCAAGTTCAAGCATGGGGGGATGAATACACAACGGCGCGAGTTCGGGGATATAGTTGAGCGCGCCCTCCAGGTTGATATACCCCTCATTGTGGTCCATGAAGGGGCGCGCTAGTGCATCAAGACGCTCGGCTTCACGCGGTTCTAGTTGATTTTCCAACACACAATAGCCTTCATCCTCAATCCGAATTTTGGCTTCTTTCAAATCCATGAGGCTTTCCCGCAGAAAAAGGGTACTGCATTGCCGTTAAGATTACGTCAAAAATTGCACCTACAGTCAGAAAACTATTTTATCACTAGCCGCTACAATTATCTACCAAAATTTATGTCCGCCTACTTAAGTCGTGTTGCGGCAACGCTCCGGTTACCGAATGCCGAGCAAGAACAATCCAATCGGAGTAAGCCTTAAAAAGATGTGAGCAGCTGACTTACGTCATTTCGACTTAAGAAGCGAGTGTTGGTGCAGATATTGATAACGTAGGAGCGGGGAAATCCACACACTCGCTGGCTCACACACTCGTCCCCTCATAGATCTGCTTGTGGTCTACATCCTTATATATCGAACTCACGTTAAAATGTGAGTCTGGTGGCAATAGGAGGGGTGATAATCCGATGCGCGAGTATACTCTCTGACGCATTTCAAATGGGCTGGGTATGTCTGATACGGATGGCAGGCGGGAAGTTCCGGAAGGGCATGACCTAGCATAAGGGACCTAAGGAGTGCATGGATAGTGCTGCATCGAGTGTAGTAGGGAAAAAGGAACGTCGTAGGTATGAGGCTTCGCTCCTAATATGAAAGGAAATCCGACGACTGCGATGCCTATTGCATGTACGCCTTCACGGCGCCCCACGAGGCTGCAAGCGTCCTCGCCGGCGAGACTGCCAAGAACCTGCGGAGATCTCCCAGTTGCGCGATTTCCTCGTTCGACAGCCCCCGCCCCCAGAGCGCGACCTCGTCAATCATGCCGTCGAGGTACGTCTTATTGCCCAAAACACCTGCAATCCCTTGGGACATCCCGATCCGGATCGGTTCTTTAGGAAAGAGCGCGTAGGGCGCATTGAGCCGCTTTGGCTCCGCGAGTACGGGCTGGAAATCCACATAAGCCTGAATCGTATCTCCATTGAGTACCTCCGCCACGTGCATCCATCGGCGTTCGTAGTCCTCGTCCGAAAAGAACGCTCCCTCGCCCCTCGCAGCACCCGTGTTGCCGCCCCATCCCATCCGCCCGACTTGGTTCTCAGCCGCAAAACTGATACGAAACAAGTAGTGCGGTCCCCCCTCGATCATCTCCCCCTTCCATATGCCTGCGCTGCGGCCGGTATCCCGCACGTACACCCACGCACAGATGGTCAATTCATGTGCGAGGGGTTCGAGAGAGTTGTTATGCGGCACTTCGACGTAGGCAAAGAGTCCGTCGAGGTCCGCAGCTTGACCGTTCTTGCCTTCCGCGAACCGCACACCGCCGTGCAAAATCCCATCATTGCGGCCGTAAAGATCGCGCGCTGTTCCGTCATCGAACGTCCAGACGGAGATGATGCCATCGGCCACGGCACCGAACGTCGGGTTGGCTACCGCAACCAGGATGAAAACGATGAGAGACTGGTCGAATCGCACCCAGATCGTCCTTCCAAGCTAGCTACTCGTTCCGAAGAGTCAATTGCTCATGGTCACAGGCTCGACGCGGCTTTCACGGTTCAGTGCTAACTGCGCTTGAGAGTTGCCCAAAGGGTTGCGAGATTCCTCGCCGGCGAAACCGCCAGCGTTTGTCTAAGGCCGTCCTCCATCAAGGTGACGATGTCCTTCTCGGCAAGCGCAATGTCCAGTATGATGACTTCATCAATGAGGCCGTTGAAGAAGAAGCCGCCATCTACCTTATCGTACCCAATAAAAACGTCGGAGTCGTTCTGGTGAATCCCCCCCTCACCGGCTATGAACGGCGGAGCCTGACCCGCGGGGGAGCCGTCGACGTAGATTAGCATCTCCTCGCCGTCGAACGTGCCAGCTAAATGATGCCACTCCTTGTCGACTATCTCCTCAATCGACTCTATCACCGTCCGGTTACCCACCGTCCCATCGTGCGCGACCTCCATCTGGAACTTGTTCATCCAGAACGCGAGGTAGTAGGTCCTCGACTGTACCGTGTCCATTCGTCCCACAATCATGTAGCCCGGAGACTCCTCGACATCGTGGCGCTGTATCCAGGCTGCAATCGTAATCTGCGTGTCTGGATTCAGCTTGTCTCCGGCACTACTCGGTATTTGCACAGTATCGTCCACGCCGTCGAACAAGAGCGCCGACCCAAACTTGCCTTTGTCCCACTTGGCGCCGTTCAGGAGCTTGCCGTCATTGCCGTTGCCGGACACGTCCTTAGCCACGTCGCCTTCGTTCTCGTCCAGCAGCCAAGCGCCAACCACATGTGCTGTGTCAATCTCAGCGCCGCCTATGGCGGCGAAAGTCACTGCGATTATGAGCAAACACACGCTTCCCAACACAAATCGATTGTATGCTTTTCTCACTGTTGTTCCTCCTTAGTCCCGCAATCCGCAATGCCCCAGATAACGGATATTGGGTTACGTCGCTTGAGTGTTTCAATGTGAGAGTATTAAAAACCGAACAAACGTGTTAGATTCCCTCAAGGAACCTTTGAGAAACTTCTATGCAAAGTAAAGTCCGGGGTTCTTCATTATCAATGAAAGTGAAAGCTCCACTCGCATTGCACGAAATCGGCATAAGAATGTCTAACAGCGAAAGATTATCACTAATCGGAAATTGTGTCAATTGATTTCTACAACACAGAAAAACTTCGGAGGACAGAGGAGGAGAGCATACCGACAACCGTCAACGAACTTTCGCTTCGTTTCGTGGTATACCAAGCCACGAGGTATGTGCCGCGCCAAGAGGCATTGAACTACAAGCTTCTAGTTGGGTGGTGGGGCGCTGAGGAGGTATCTCTTCCCGCCACTCAGAAGAGATGCCTTCGCATAGGTGAGAATCTTGGCAACTTCCAACTGTTCATCGTAAGACACAGGCATGTTGCCTGTGCGAAACATCTCAATAGCCGCTTTCACCGTGCGGACGTGGAAATGTTCTTCCGCGAAGTCGGGTTCATCGGGCAGAATAGAGAATCGAGCTACCCCGCCGGTGCCGAACAGACTGAAGTGAAACCCGTAAGCCATTTTTAACGAGCGGAAACACACCGTTTTCTCGCCTTCGTAGCCAACGACAACGACGTGCTGCGTCTCTCCACCTAAATGCTCCACCCATTGGGCGCCGGTGCCAATCAGTGATGTCAACGGATCAATAACATGTACGCCGTAGAAGAAAAGCCAACCCAGCGGGCCGGCGCCGTCCGCGGCAATAATGTCGCCCAAGTCAGCTAAGCCAGCCTTGTGGTCTAATACAGCCTGCGTATACCGAATTCCTGAGCAGCAAAGCATTGGCGTGTTCTTATCCCGCGCAAGGCAGACAATTTCATCCGACTGCTTCGCGGAGTGGCTGAGTGGCTTGTCTAGAAAGACCGGAGTGCCAGCCGCAATATAGGGTTCCGCCCAAGACGCGTTCCGATCCGCCCACTCTTCACACCCATCGTCGCTTGAGATAACCGCATCCACCTGTCCCACAGCCTCGTCCGGCTGATCAAGAACATCCGGAATTTTAAGCGCTTGCGCAACAACCCGCGTTCGATCGGGGTCAGGAGTCCAGAGCGCAACCACTTGGGCATCCTCGCACAGTGGTCCAGCGGCAGGCGCAATAAACTTTATACCTGCCGCTTTTGCACGCTCCGGGGTGCAACCGTTGATAATCTGGCTGAAATTGACACCGTGGCTCCAATCGTACTTGGCAGCCGTCAGCGCTGCAATTTTAATCATCTGTCAAGACTCCTTTGAATGTTTCGGGAGGGCTCATTAACCAAGTACGCTCTCTCCCCTTGCCTTTCTTTCACCTGCTTACCTTAATCTCTCCCCAGATTGTCGTGAGTTTGTCCAAAGGGAATACCGCGAATATTGCCGGTTGAAGTCCACGGTTGATGATACGGTTTACGTCACCTTCACTCAAAGCGAGGTCAAATAGCGCTACTTCGTCGACGATTCCCTTGAACAAACCGTTGGGACCGGAGGCTATAGTTGTAGCTGCATTGACACTCAGCCTGATTTTTTCTCGGAGTTCCTTTTCTGCTGCAATTTTTCCATCAACATAAATCATTCCAATGTCTCCGTCATACGCTACGGCGACATGATGCCATTCCTTAAGCGGGACCCCATCAATTGTATCAATGACTTTTCCCTCACCCAGGCCAAAGCGTACCGCACCTTCCATACCTGCAGCGGAAAGTATTACAAGACGGTAAACATTGGATCTCTGAAAAATAGTGCGTTCTGACCCACCTTGGGCGGTGTATCTTTCTATGTATATCCAAGCCACAATTGTTAGGGCGTCAGTTGGATTTAAGCTCGCATCAGACCCGACATTGAGGCGGTCATCCTCCCCGTCAAACCGCAATGCCTGACCAAACTTGCCGGGCACCCATTTCTCGCCGCCCATGTATTCTCCATCGTTACCGTTGCTAGAAGCATCCTTGGTTTTAATATTACCTCGACCCTCATCAAAGAACCATATTCCGCGAGCATTCTTCGGGCCAAATGCGGCATTGCTTCGTCCGGTGAGCAGCAGTCCTAGTGCAATTAAACTCGCATATATAAAGGTGAATCTTATCATTGCGAGTGGCATCACACATCCTCCGGCATCTCATACGAATTTTTCAGCCATCACTAACCGTGTCTTCAACCGGCAATTGAAAAGGTGACCGTTCAGGGTGGATAAACGCAAACCCTGATTGAATAGCGAAGCATATCGAAACCAAGAAATTAAGTGAGCGCTTCCGCCAGATTCGCTTCGTCTCGATACGTCTTAAGCTACTCCACCAGCCTGTCTTATACCTGAACGATTACTTACCGAAAAAGTCCGAGCCAAGCTATGAATCCTCGCACCGGTCCCCGATTCGGAGACAACCTTGCTTGTGACTACGGACGTTCTTTTATCCTACCCCAAATGGTGGCAAGTTTTCCTGAAGGCCTGAGTGCTAATGCTCCCTCCACGCCGCCGTCGCGGTGGCTAAGTATCGCTACCTCCGTCAAGACTTTTTTGACAATCACAAATTCATCAATGTACCCGTTCACATATTCTCCGGCATTGTGCGTTCTACCCCGTGCGATATAAGTGTTTGTGTCTTTCAAATCAGCGGGACTCCCCAAAAACAGGTCATCACTCGCCTTTAACTCCCCATCAATGTAGATTTTCATTCCTGAATTCGCACTAAAGATGCCGGCGATGTGGTGCCATTCATCATCTGCCACGACTTGAGGGTCATTATCGCGTAAATTCTCCTCGCCAATGACACCCGGTTTCAGGGCAAATATCCGCACTTCGGAACTCCCTTTATCCCAATAGATGCCTGCCGCACTTCCATCGGCTTCTCTTATGGTAAAATAGGTCGGCCAATTATTAGGCTGGACGCCGATGCTGTTGGTCCAAAACATGATGGACATTTCATTAAACAAGAACTTATCATCACCAACGTTAATGTAATCATCCAGCCCGTCAAACGCCAATGCTTGTCCCATCACACCCTCCACCTGTTGGGGGTCGCCCATCAGTTCACCATCATTCCCATTTTCGGACACGTCTTTAACGGTATTGCCCTGTATTTTCTCAAAGTCATAGGCGAGGACAACATCCTTGTTAATTGCTCTACTTTCTTCGACAGCGAAAGAGATTCCAATAATAGCCGTCACCAAAGTCACAATCATTGTCTTCATTTGGACACCTCCTCTAAAGGTTGTCGCGTAAATGTGTCCGTTGTAAAGGGTAATATGCAATGCGGGTGTATCGGTCGATAGGATTTACAGGTCAGCTTCCCACAGTGAACGCAGGAAGTCCGCACTTACGCGAGCCGCTTCCGATGGCGCCATGATTTCAGCGAGAGCTTGGTGAACGGTGACGTATCCGTCATAACCGACTGTCTCCAACGCGTCGAAGACCTCACGCCAATCCACCCCGCGCGGGTCGTGAAGGGGAATGTGGTCGAAACGAAACATGCCGCGCACCCATGTTTCGATGTGCTCTTTACCTTCGGGATTGTCTAGGTAATTCTGGAGGTAGACGTTGAAAAGATAAGGTCTAAAAGCGTTGAGCGCCTCTAAACCGTATACCTCACCGCACATTTTAAGGTTCGCCGGTTCATAAATAATCCCAAAATTTGAGCGGTTCACACGGCGCAGCACATCTAACGAACCTTCAATCGTCTCGAACAGGCTCGCAACGTGGCATTGATGGGCGAGGCGCATACCGCGTTCAGCGGCTTCATCAGACGCTCGCTGTGCCCAAGAGATGTCTTCTTCACTCTTCATGCAAATCCGCAGCAGGTCACACGCGAATGCTTCAGCGAGATCGAGATAGGGGGTGATATTCCGAAGCGCATCCGGACCGCGCTCAAAATTCTCGGGGATAGCGAAGTCCCCGGTAACCATTGAGACCTTGAGACCCAATCGGTCAAGTGTTTGCCGCACCGAGGTGATGCGTTCATTTGACGACTGTATTCCGGCAACGGACGCCCGCATGCAAATTGCACCATAGCCGTTATCCTTCGCTAGTTCGGCTAAATCCTCAAATGGCACGGCGGCTATCTTTTTGTCATAGAACGATTCTGCAATCCGTGCAGAGAGTGACATTTTCATCGTGTGATACTCCAAAGTCAGCTTCGTTATACCCGAAACGCGCTGTGCAAAACACCTTCTGCGTTCTGAAGTTGCATTAGCTCGATAGATCGCGCGACCCCTGCCTTGACGCTATATTGAGATCTGAATCCTAACACCGTCTCCACTGTATCGGACTTACAGTTCCAATTGATATCCGTGCGCCCCGGCTTCAGGTGAATTTGAGCAGAGGGGATAAGGTCTTTTATGCAGTCTGCCATGTACTGCATGGATCGGTAGTCGCCGGGAGTGTTCACAGATTGACCTTCAAACGCGCCGGATTCAGCGGCAATCACCGTTAATTCCGCAACATCTTCGACGTACTGCCAAGTAAAAATCTCATCACCGCAGGGCGCTTCACACGGACGCCCCTTTAGCGACGATTCAATAAGATCGCTCCAGAACATGCCGCTTCCGCGCTGTCTTCCCGCACCATAGACAAACATATAACGTAAGCCTACAGAATCCACCTGAAAATTCTCAAAGTAGTGGCGGGCTAGAAATTCTGCGTATGACTTAGAGGCGCCGTAAAGGCTCCGCGGATGGTGAGCTGATGCATCTGAAACGGCACCCGCATAGCAGCCAACAGGTCCAAAAACTGCCACTGAACTAGCCCAAACGACGCGTTCAATCTCACACAACCGCGCCGCTTCAAGAACGTTCATCATGCTCAAGCAGATATCTTGAACGGCTACGGATGGGAACGGTTCGGTCACTGGGCTGAGAGGCGAGGCGATGTGAATAATCTTCTGAATTTCGTTTTCTTTTATGACGCTGAGAAGATGGTGAAAATCGCGTATCGAGCCGGATATAATTTGACTCTCTGACAACGTCCGTGCATCAAGCAGAAGAGACAGCGCATTTCCGCTCACGTGTGAGTCGTAGATAAAAGGCTCATGTCTACGCTTGAGTAATTCATGGACGACGTAGGCGCCAATAAAACCACTGCCGCCCGTGACCAGATAACGCATCGTTGTGTTTACCCTTTTCAGTTAGCAGCAAATTTGCGGTGAGCCCAATCTTCAAGAATATGGAGCAGTGTATCTGACAAATTATGAGCCTTCTTTAATCCACCCCCAAGTAGTCGTAAGTTTGTCTAAAGGCTGAACGGCTAATATTTCCGCTACACCTTGGAGACTTTGTCTAATCTCTGCATCGGTCAAAGCCTTCTTCACGATAGCGAATTCGTCAATGGCGCCCTTCACTTGTTCAATGGGGTTAAGTGTTCTACCGCGAGCGATAAATGTATTTGTTCCTTTCAAATCGTCAAAACTTGATTTGAATTTTTCATTATTCGCAACGAGATCGCCATCAATGTAGAGTTCCCGCCCAGAAACACCACTGAATACCGCCGCGATATGATGCCAATCATCATCTTCTATGGCCCCTTTTTGTACGATAGCCTCTTCACCAAAAGTAGGAGGCTTAAAACAAAAAGCACGCACAGTTTTGGGTGGTCCTGCCGAAAATATACCGCAGGCGCTTCCATCTGCCTCTCTTACAACAAAATAAGTTGGGCAACAGTCGGCGCCGGAACCCATCTGATTCGCCCAGAACAGGATAGTTAACTCATCGAACAAAAAGTGATTATCTCCCAGATCGAGAAAATCGGCACCACCGTCAAATTCCAACGCCTTACCGACTACCCCGTCAACCTGTTGGGGAGCGCCAACTAAGGTACCATCGTTGTCACGTCCAGATACGTCCTTGACCACGTCTCTTTCTATTTGTTCAAAGTCATAGGCGACGAGTATGAAATCCTTGCCGATAGCCCCATTCTCCTCAAGGAAGAAGACCATCACCAAAATGGTAACCAGCGAAGTTAAAACCAAGGTTTTCATTCTTTCCCCTTCTGCAGGCTCACCGAATGATGCCATGCGGCAACCGAACTTGGCACCCTTAGCCATTTAGGGCATATCTCTTGAATCGTGGCCTAAAGAAGATAAAGGGTAGGCTCTCGGGAGAATTTAATCGTTCAACGTGCCGCGCGCCAATTTGCGGTGAGCACCCACAGCTATATCTCTACAGGCTTTCCTTGATAATCGCCCAAGTTGTCGTAAGTTTCCCTGAGGGCTGAACAGATATCGCCCCGGCCACACCGAAGTTCATGTGTTGTTGTACATCTTCATCGGTCAGAACGCCCTGAGCAATCAGGATTTCGTCCATGCTCCCAATCACATACTCAATAGTACCCTGAGTCCTGCCCCAGGCGATATAAGTGTTTGTTGTCCCTTCTACTTCTAAATCATCAAAACCAGCGGTAAAGTCGGCATTGCTCGCCGCCACGCCATCAATGTAAAAATTCCTTCCAGAGACGCCACTGAATACCGCAGCGACATGATGCCACTCATCATCTTCTATGGGTGTTCCTTCCAACTGTGGAGCCTCTTCACCAAATGTTGCAGTCAAGCAAAAGGGGCGCAGGGTAGGGCTTGCCCAAAATATACCACACGCATTCCAATTTTCTAACCTCGCGACAAAATAAGTTGGGCAACAGCCTGGACCAGAACCAATGCCATTGACCCAGAACATGACGGATACTTCATCCAACAGAAACTGATTATCTCCCAAATCGACATGGTCATCACCATCAAACTCCAACGCCTTGCCGATTACCCCGTCAACTTGTTGGGGATCGCCACCTAGGGTACCATTATTGCCATTTCCAGATACGTCCATGACTATGCCTCCTTCTATCTGCTCAAAGTCATAGGCGGCAAGGACGGCTTCCCCATCAAGAGAGCTTCCTTCTCCGACGGCAATAACTACCGCTAAAACAACTATAAGCGAAGCCAAAACTAAGTTTTTCATTTTTGCCTCCTTGGATGGTAAGTGCTGCTGACTTCATTTGAGAACCGGAATCTCTAGACATATTGCCATTTCATCTCAATTTTCCCGTTTGAGCCGACAATCTGTCAATACAGCTGGTATCTTCTAATGGCGAGAAACGCACCTCCATTGACATTATAGTGCGGTCACCAGTTTCTGTCAACAAAAAGGTATATTTTTCATTCACTTTGAGTAGCTTGACAGCAAATCTCCAAGATGCTATTATCTAAGAAGATGCTATTATCTAAGTATCTCGTATGGAATACGCCAATTCGCCTAGGGAGTAACGAAACCTGCCACACTCCCAACAACATAATTTAAACTGCCCAGTCCGCCGGCAACGGCCGTTTGGGCGATCTGAACTCTGAAAACCCAGTATACATAAGCGCATCCAAGAACTACAAAAATCACTGCAATTGTTTTCATCACGCGGCTTTGCCAACCCCCATTTGTAATGTAAAATGCGATGTGATTAAATAAGAGCATCAACGCACATACGACATTCGCGTACATAGGATGGGCGTATTGACCTGGAAAAGGATCTCGCCAGATTAGCACCATAATCACATTGAAGACGAGTAGGCAGAGAATAACCGCCAGAAAACCATATTTCCAGAAAGAACCCAACACGGACAAAGTTCGGCTCATTGATGCTTCTTCATATCTTCTGGCAAACTCTTCAACTGCTTGTTTTCTTCTAGCGAACTCTTCAACCGCCTGATTTTGCCGTTCCTGTTGGTCCTCGATCTTCGCTTGTAGTTCCTGTTTTTCAGCGTCGGTAAAATCCCTCATGTGAGATGATCTCCTTTGGCACTGTCGAGAGCGGTTAACCACTTGTGGAACAGACGATTGTCCTTGCTCCTACGTAACGGTCGGTTAGGAAACGAATACGAGCCACAATACGTAAACGATGCAAGCGCATATAAATTCCCTCCGAATTCATGCAACTGTTCTGATTTCGACACCTATTTCAACCATCGACATCAATTCAATTGTAGCGGGAGTTTTTGGGGAAAATCTTTGGCGAAATTAATTTCGGACACACTACAAAAAAGATTACCATTAAAACCACATAGCCCGCCATCAATGGAAACGAGACTTCAGAAAGAATCCAAACTCCGTAGGCTAATGTGAATACAAACCAAATCCGTGCAACCGTTGTCATCACGCGTCTTTGCCAACCTGTTTTCGTGAAGTAAACTGCGATGTGTTCAAATAGAATCCACAACACGAACATTAGACCGCCAAATTGGTCAAAACCGAGATTTCGCATGTTGAGCAGGATAAACACGTGGAAGGCGAGCAGGCAGAGAATTACCCCCAAGAAACCATATTTCCACGCGGGCGATACCCTTTTT
Source organism: Candidatus Poribacteria bacterium (assembly GCA_965198175.1). Taxonomy (GTDB): domain Bacteria; phylum Poribacteria; class WGA-4E; order WGA-4E; family PCPOR2b; genus JAPPKS01. The sequence continues at coordinate 1,239,067 of OZ240245.1, read as the reverse complement.
TTGGGTGTTCCGTCGTTTCTTCGTGCAAGTTCTCTGACCGCCTGCTTTTGCTGTTCCCCTTCGTCTTTAATCTTTATTTGCAGTTGCTGTTTTTCAGCGTCGGTAAGCTGCCTCATGAAAGTTGACCTCCTTTGGCACCGCCGAGAGCGGTTGACCAATTGCGGAACATACGATTGTCCTTCCTCCTACGTAACGGTCGGTTAGGCAACGAATGCGAGCCAAAGTACGTAAACGATGCAAGCGGATATAAATACCCTCCTAATCCATACGACTGTTTTAATCACAATTTCTGGCCAACCTCTTTTCGTGAGATGAGACTCGATGCAATTGAACAGTAGCATCAGCACAACTGCGATGCCCGCGATCCAGTTTCTATAAGTGAGGTAAGCGCATACAAAAACTATCAAAATCCATCTAGCCGTTTTCATCACGAGGCTTTGCCATCCTGTTTTCATATGGCGAGACGTGACGCAATCGAATAGTAGCATCACGGTTGCGATGCTAAGCAATATGAAACCGACATCTCGAAAATACAGAAGGAAAATCACATTGTAGACAAACAGGCAAAAAAGAAATCCCATGAAACCATATTTCGACGCGGTTGATTCCTTTTTTGACGCTCGACGTTCCTGTTGATCTTTAATCTTGGCTTGCAGTATCTGTTTTTCAGCGTCAGTGAATTGCTTCATGAGAGATGGCCTCCTTTGGCACTATGGAGAGCGATTGATTTGTGGTGGAACATACGACCGTCGTTCAACCGAATCGGATTCATACTGAACATATACGTCAATAGGAATCAAACTGCCGTGCGTCGCCATCAACAGAAACGACGAGTTAGAAAATGCTTGGAAAGAGTAATACACCAATTGCGAGGATAACTAGGAAGACCGCCGGGGTCAGATAGAAAGCAAAGGGAATTATATTTATACGCACAGGTGATCTGCGGAAGTATTCGTTTATCGCGTTGTCGATTGCTCTGAGTAAAGGAGAGTGCTGGTTCTGTTTGGCCTTTAAATGGACTGCTCCCATCCGCATTGACGCCTGCAGGTCGGCTTTAAGAGACCCAGAGGGTGAGATTCCGACTTACTTCTGGGATTTTCGTTTTGGCATCGCTCCATATTCAGGGTATAATCATTGAGCACGTACCAGGGGAAATTACATCAGAAAAGTCCAAACAAGAGCGGAAAACCTCTTTCTGTGTGATGCATGGGACAGATTGATAACGTCGGTGAAGCGGGACATTGATAATATGAAAAGCGGGATGTGTAATGCCATGATTGTCTGAAATCGCCGATGAACGCTTCGAGAAAATCTAAAATTCAGACACAAGTCTAATCTAACTCGCTGGTCAAAATCGTCGTTCCTCTCGACCTACCCATCAAGAAGAGATAGGAGAACAACAACACGCCGGTTGCAAATCCGAATCCGACCTTGACAGTTGGCGGCAAACTTGAAGGCGAGACAAAGCCCTCAATTACGCCGGCGATGACGAGCAGGACAACACACCCACCGATTAGCTTGACCGCAGTTTTCGCCGCATCGGTCAAAGCGCGTTTTCGAGTGAACAGCGTCGGACCAATCAGGGCGTACCCCATTTTTAAGCCCGCGCCGCCTGCGATAAAAATTGTCGTCAATTCGATATAACCGTGCGGCGATACAAACGTCCAAAGTGGAGGAGCAAGTCCATGGACGTGACATAACCCCGCAATCGTGCCGATGTGTATACCGTTGAAGGCTAAAATATAAACGGTTCCGATCATAAACATGATGCCGCTAGCGAACGCCAAGAACGCGACCTTAATGTTATTGGTCATGATGAAAGAGGCGGCGAGATTTCTCTGGAGCTCCGGGATGTCTGTCCACATCTCCTTCTCGTGAATCGTATCAACGATGGCTTGAGGCGCGAGTTTCTCCGCGAACTGTGGGTTTACCAATGCTGTCCAATATGTCGCCGCAAACCCAATAGTGAACAGTAGAAACGCCGTCGCGATGAAACGCAGGTTACTGCGAAATAGCGTCGGAAATCCAGTACCAAAAAAGTGACGAATCGTGTTCCGCTTCAACGGGGAGGTTTGGTAGATACCGGTATGGGCGCGGGAGGCGAGCGTGTTCAGGTATGGAACGCAGCGATCATCCGGAAAATCACGGCGGGCAACTGCCAAATCAGAGGTGATGCGACGATACAGATATCCCAATCGATTGAGTTGCGTTGGAGAAGCGTTTCCGATGTGGCGCCGTCGCCCACGGTTTAATAGCCTTTCCAATTCTGACCAGATCGGCTGTTTCTTGTTAATAAATTCTTCTAAAGTCATCGGTTATAACGTCGTCCGCTGGTTTATGTTGTGGGAAAAGTGCAATAGAGACCGTGCAGAGCATGTATGCGTGAAAGACTTGCTCTCAATAACGTGACTGGAGGTCAAATGACTACAAAAAGAGAGATAAACGAACATTTATCTGTTGAAACCCCTGAACAAATCAGAATCAACTATAGTATCGCGGGCATCGGTTCCCGTTTTTATGCTGCATTCATTGATATCGCCCTGTTGATCCCGCTTATTTTTATAGGTGTCTATGTTACCAGACGTGCCCAACTCGATCTAGATGAAAAATTTGGCAACTGGCTGGTAGCAATCACCGGGATAGCTATATTCGCGCTCTTCTGGGGCTACTACATGGCGTTTGAGATAACCACAAATGGGCAGTCACCGGGAAAGCGCGCGCTCGGATTGCGGGTAATCAAAGCGCACGGATATCCAATCGGCTTCTCAGATTCCGCGATACGGAATTTGGTCCGGATTGTCGATTTTCTTCCATTCTTCTACGGTGCCGGACTAGTCGCTATGCTATTAAACAAAAACTGGCAGCGGCTGGGCGATTTAGCGGCTGGTACACTCGTTGTTAAAGAGGACGCCGTGGCTTCTCCCAATCCAGTGCATCCCCCGACGGTCCAAAAGTCGACTTTTGTCTATGCGGACTTGATTCAACCAGAGCAAGTAACCGACGCTGAGCTGGCGGCGATACGGGAGTATCTCTCACGTCGGGCGTCCCTTCCAAAACTGCGCCGGTCGCAGCTAGCTTACGCCATCGGAGACCCTATCGCCCGAAAAATGGGAGGCCATAAACGGATTGATTACGAGGTATTCCTTGAGGAACTCTATGCCCTAAAGACAAACCCCCGTGGCGACTGATTGTAGATTGCCGCGCCTACGGTACGACAGTTGCAGTGGTTATCCTCAAATTTGCCAGCGACAAAATCATCTGTAATGTAAGGATTGATGTGTTCAAAAATCGCTATGGCTTACCCAGATACGCTCCAATTTTAGGACGGACTATTCTCGTAAAAAAAATTAACCCGATGTAATAATTCGAGGGTGGGCGGTTACTATATAGGCAGTAACAATCATCTCATTCGAGGGAGCGTCTATGCACACCAGAGATGGTCATATCGTTCATCAATGCCTTTCGGGTAGTACCGAAGCATTTGCCCTGTTGGTTGATAGATATAAAGAGCGCATCTTCGCGCTCGTGTACGCGAAAGTTGGGCAGTTTCAAGACGCTGAAGATTTAACTCAGGACATCTTTCTCGAAGCGTACAAGAACCTATCAACCTTGCGGCGATGGGACAACTTCTATCCGTGGCTTTATTCGATTGCTTCGAATCAGTGCAAGAATTTTCACCGCGCCCAGAAAAGACAAGTCGCCACGGCGCTTCTTGCCGAGCCAGATGAAAATCACCGGATAGACGTGGATGCGCACTCAGAAAAACTGACGAACGAACGAGTTCACGACGCATTGGCGTCTCTCCCTGAGATGCACCGTCAAGTGTTAGTGCTCCGTTACATGACTGGCATGAAAAGCAAGGAAATTGCCGAGACGTTGCGGGTGTCTCCGAATGCTATAAATCAGCGACTCATGCGAGCCAGAGCAAAATTGAAAACTGCCTTAAGTGAGGAGATGATTCCAATGATACGCACTACTTTTGCCGAAAGAAACTTACAGCCAGGATTCACCGCCCGTGTGGTAGAGTTAATCAGTGAAGCGAAGATTCAAACAGCACCTCACAAGACAGCCTTGCCTTTTGGGCTATCCGCTGCCGGTGGACTAATTCTTTTGCTCTTGAGTTTGAGCATTCCGCACAGCCCGCTTTATCCGTTAGGAGAATGGCTAGGCGGCTACCTGCCTCTGAATGCACAAGTTGCCGAAGATGGCGAACTCCCTGCAGATGCGGAAGCAACTCGGGTTGCGATACTCGGTGCTGAAAGGGAAGATGGCAATTTTGGGCGGAGACCGAAACCGCCCAAAATGCCTGCTGCCATTGGATATCAAGATCATCAGACGTGGAGTTTACCGGAATATGCCATCGCCCGCTTTGCAAAAGGGGGTATTAGCCAAGGTGAGGGAGTAATCGCGTTTTCGCCCGATGGAGAACACCTCGCCGTTGCAACTGCCACTGGCGTCTGGCTTTATGATGTGCTGACAACTCGTGAGCTTGCACTATTTGCCGGCGGACACTCGCCTTGGGAGGGTGCTGTTGTATTCTCGCCCGACGGCGCACTGCTTGCCGCGGGGCATGGGAGTAGTATCAAACTATGGGAGGTTTCAACACGGAGAAATATCGCCACACTTGACGGACAAATGGGTGCGGTCTGGTCAGTCGCGTTTTCGCCCGATGGCACAAAACTCGCTTCTGGAGCGGATACAACTGTTAAACTGTGGGACGTTGCAACGGGAAAAAATATTTCCACACTTTCCGGACACACAGCATTGCCAAGATCTGTGGCGTTTTCGCCCGATGGCAGAAATATCGCTTCAGGCTCCATAGACAAAACCATCAAACTGTGGGACGTTGCAACGGGAAAAGACATTGCCACATTCGCCGGGCATACGGATCATGTCGAATCTGTGGCGTTCTCACCCGACGGTACAAAACTCGTTTCAGGGTCAAGCGATACCACGGTGAAACTCTGGAACGTTACAACGGGAAAAAACATCGCCACACTCACCGACCATCCGGATAGGGTGTCCTCCGTAGCGTTCTCGCCCGACGGTACAAAATTTGCTTCAGGAGCAGATAATGGAACCGTTAGGTTGTGTGACGCCGATACGGGACACCTCATCACTATGATTCGAGCGCCTCGGGGTGGATTGTACAAATCTGTGGCGTTCTCACCGGATGGCGCGCTACTAGCGCATACTCGGGAAAATCTCGGAGCCGTTGACCTATGGGATGTTTCGGCGGGAAAAGTTGTTGGCACAATCACAGGACATCACGCTCGTGTCTTTTCCCTGGCGTTCTCGCCCCACGGAACAAAGCTCGCTGCGACGGTGGGTCATGACGAGATAAAACTATGGGATGTTTCAACAGGAAAAACTCTTGACACACCCACACGAAACGCCGATTGGACTCGTTCTGACAGGTACTCCAAGGATGGCTCAATACTCGCTACGGTGCTTTATCCTACAAGGATTATTTTGACGAATGTATCAACAGGAGAAGATATTTGCATACTCGCAGGGGGGCATACGGATGCGATTAACTCTGTGGCGTTTTCGCCCGATGGAACAAGACTCGTATCAGGGTCAAGTGATAACACGGTCAAACTGTGGGACGTTTCGACGGAAACAAGCATCGCGGCATTTGAGCACTCGGATTCGGTCTTCTCCGTTGCGTTCTCGCCAGACGGCATGACTCTCGCATCGGCGTCGCAAGATAATACGGTCATACTGTGGGACATTTCGACGGAAACAAATGTTGCTATTCTAGAACATGGGGATTGGGTCCACGCTGTAGCGTTCTCGCCCGATGGCAAGCCCCTCGCATCGGGGGCAGATTATGGTACGGTCAAACTGTGGGAGATGCCGACAGGAAAAAATATTGCCACGCTAATGACGGGGCATAGAGCTTGGGTCTCCGTTTTAGCGTTCTCACCAGATGGCACAAAACTCGCTTCGGCGTCAGGAATGGGAGAGGTTCTGTTGTGGAATCTGGAATCCGGTGATGATTGAGCTTGTGCTGCCGATAAATTCTCATCTCACATCCCGATCTCCAGACGACCCTCATCGGATAGCAAAACAAACTCAAAGTACCAACGAAGGAGCCATTTCAATCTTAGTTACAATGACTATTGCACACACAGCGGCGCCCATTTGCCCCAGTGTTACAGCAGATGGACGCCTTTTTCTTTTCTATACGGTACAGTTTGCGGGAACGTATGCTCTATGTGTATTTCCACACCTTTGCCCCCAATAATCACCTCTGTGCACAATCAATTCCCGTGTGAGCTGATGCCGTATCCTGCAAATCCTAAAATCCTGTAAATTCTGATTCAGACTGGGTACAATATTCGCAGGAACACTTTCAATTCCACTGTAGCGGTTGCGACTTTTCTCCTCAAAAAAAATCAACCCGATGTCAGAATTCGGGGTTGAGTGACTTCTATATAGATAGTAACACCAATCTCATACGAGGGAACACCGATGCACACCGGAGATGGCCATATCGTTCGTCAATGTCTTTCGGGTAGCACGGAAGCATTCGCTCTGTTGGTTGACAAATATAAAGAGCGCATATTCGCACTCGTGTACGCGAATATCGGGCAGTTTCAAGATGCTGAGGATATCACTCAAGATGTCTTTCTCAACGCCTATAAGAAGCTATCGACACTACGGCGATGGGATAACTTCTATCCGTGGCTCTATTCGATTGCTGCGAACCGATGTAAGGATTTTCACTACGCCCAAAAAAGAAAGGTTGACGTGACACACCTTGCAGACCACGATGAGATTCAGCGTGCGGACATGAAGGCACATTTGGAAAATTTGAGAGACGAACAACTGCATGAGGCATTGGCTTCCCTCCCTGAGATGCACCGTCAAGTGTTAGTGCTCCGTTACATGGCTGGCATGAAAAGCAAGGAGATTGCCCAGACATTGCGGGTTTCCCCCAATACCATCGATCAGCGACTCGTGCGAGCCAGAGCAAAATTGAAAACTGCCTTAAGTGAGGAGATGATTCCAATGATACGTACCGCTTTTGCCGAAAGAAAATTACAGCCGGGATTCACCGCCCGCGTGGTGGAGTTAATCAGTAATGCAAAGATTCAGACAGCGCCCCACAAGACCACGCTACCTTTGGGACTATCCGCTGCCGGTGGGGTAATTCTCCTGCTTTTGAGTTTGAGCCTTCCGCACAGCCCGCTTTATCCGCTGGGCGAATGGCTGGGCGGCTCTTTACCTCTGAAAACACAGGTTGTTGAAGACGGCGACCTCCCCGTAGATGCAGAAGCGACTCGGGTTGCGATACTCGGTGCTGAAGGGGAAGCTGGCGATTTTGGGGGGAGACCGGAGCCGCTCAAGACGCTTGCTGCTATCGGACAAACTGAGGAATCGAACGAAAAGAAGATAACGGTGACTGCCATACACGTGCCCAATGATCGGATCCTTAGCTGGAGCATTGATATTTCGCCCGACGGCACACAATTCGCCTATGTACCTTTTCCGGAACAGCCGGCTCAGCGGCAGCCGATGATTGCCCTCTATCCATTAACCAGATTAGACTCCAATGCACCGGTAGAACGAAAAACCATCTATGCAGATGGTCCAGGGGGTGAATGGCCTGATCGACCTAAATGGTCGCCTGATGGAAAATGGATTGCATTTTATCGTCAAGAACAAAGTCATCAAGGCAGCGGACATTATGATTTGTATCTGATTCCTGCTTCAGGCGGTGAGAAGCGTTTTCTCGCGCATGCCGATGCCGAACACGGTTACGGACTGAGTTGGGCCCCTGACAGCCAGGAACTCGCGTTTGTCAAGATGAAAGGGAAAGATAAGGATATTTGGATTGTCTCCCTCAGCAACGGAGCAGTGCGTCCCTTCACAATGGATGGGAAGGAGAACACTGACCCATCTTGGTCGCCTGATGGGAAATGGATTTTCTATTCATCAAGACGAGGTCTCTGGATTAAAAGCTCCCGTGTGTGGAAACAGCCTGTTCAGGGTGGTAAAGCGAAATTAACAGTAGTAAGTGAGGAGGTCCATGTCTCCGACACCCCCATTCATTCACCTGATGGAAAGTGGATTGCCTATAGAGCCCATTTACGTGATGGAAACATTGATATAATCGCATCTCCTGTGAACGAAGAAGGTGACTTGACAGGCGAACCAATTCTACTCAGGCGGCAGGATTCAGATAACTACGCAAGACTTTTGCGGTGGACCCCTGACGGGAAGATTATCCTTCTGCAGGAGGATTTAAGAGAGGTAACCTATGCACTCAGCATGAAAAGCGGTGAACAACAACGCATAAACACTAATCCGGAGTTTCGGCTTGAAGGCGCACAGTGGTTGTCTGACGGGAGTCGTCTGTTTCTGGCGTCTAGCAAAGACCGGCGCCCCGGATTTTTCGACATTGAAACAGGTCAATTTGCCGAGCTACCCATCGAACTTCCAGAGGATATGTTCTTCGGTCAATCAACCTTTTCGCCCGATGAAAAGTGGGTTGCATTCGTGCAGTTGAAGCCCAAGGAGACTGATCCGGCGCTAGCGGGTGTATCACTCGAAGCGAGTGCGTGTCTTTACATCATGCCGGTGGAAGGTGGAACACCCAAACAGGTGGTGCAGACCGAGTTTTTTGGTCTCGTCCCCCGCTGGTCGCCCGACAGTCAAAAAATCGCGTTCATCAACGCGAGATTCGAGACATCAGGAGATTTCACGTCTCAACTCTGTGTCGTTTCTGTATCCGACGGTCAGGTGAAAACACTCCCATATTCGGAACAGTGCATGGGACCCGTTTGGTCTCCTGATGGGAGAATGATTGCTTATCTCCGATTGAAAGGAAAACACTTCGGTACTGATGAGATGGAGGGCGATCTCTTCGTTGTTCCGGCGACGGGCGGAGACTCCAAGCAGATAACCAACACTCCTGGAATGGAAATCAACATCTCCTGGACACCCGATGGAAAGCGGCTGACCTTCCAGTTGGTGATACAAGGAGCGGTGAATTCAGAAGAGGTATGGGTTGCATCAATCGATGGCGGAGAAGCAAAGAAGTTACAAAGAGGCTATATCCCGTCGAGTTGGTCATCAGACGGCATGTATTATCTTGCATTTGGACGAAAAGGCGAATTGCAGCGGGTATCGCTTGACGGTACATCATCATCACCGATATTCGCGTCGGAACGTGCGGTCATGCTTCACGTTCCACCAACGGCACGTCCGCTCTCAATGTCGCCCGATGGCGAAACTATTCTATATCAGCAGATTGATTCAGGAACGCTGGGCTGGAGCATTGATGTAAGTCATCTGGTCGGTCAATAATACTGTTCCTTACAGACCCCAGTTTTTGTCCTGCTCAGGACACCGATGGTACACGATCGTCCACTAAAGGCTGACTATGAACTACCTTCAGCCACGTTCGCAAGCTGAATCGGGAGTGATGCCCACCACGGCTCCCCCGCGCGGACGTGCAACAGATGTGTATTGCCTGGCACATCGTTTGCGCCTAAACCACGTTCGATAACTTGCGTGTGTGAATCTCGCTCAAGTTGTTTAGCGAGCCTACTTTCCAATCGGTTAGGTGAACGAATGACGTAGAGGCTCACAATCTCCGCCGAACCCAAATCCAAGAGGAAATCTATGTTCCAGAACAAGGTTTTGCCGCCCTTTGGTAGTAGGTTTCCGTTTCCCAAACCGCATTCAACGAATCGGAGCATCATCTCCTCGCGAATACGGTGCGGTTGTTGACTCCCACTCCGCATTGCGTGCCGAATGAGCCGCCGCGCCAGTGAGGTCGCGCCTTTTTCCGAGAGCGCGGAGCCGACATAGGCATATTCACCGGCGGGCAGCGAAATCAGCTTTCCACTCTTGAACCGCCCGAACCGTAATGTAGTGTCCTCATTGAGGTGAATCCGCAGAATGTATGTTCCAGCCTGCGATTCACCGCCAAATATAACAATGTTTGGAATATCCACTGAATCACCGAATTCCTGAATGGTGTTTGAATTTCAATTTTCCTCTACAGAAATCCTTAAGTAGTAAGCATTTTTGTCCCCTTTTTTACTGAACCAGTCGCCGGTGGCACCCAGCTTAAAAACTTCGCCTCGCTCAAAACGATGTCTGATTGTTGTAGCTGTATTGGGTTTAAGACCCCACGCCGAAATGAGTGCTTCCTTAGGCATCCCTTCTGTCGGGAGTTCGGTGTCGCTATCAAATAGGTCAAACGAACCGGACGCGTCTGCACTCCCGACCCGGACATAGATAGTGAGCGTGCCACCGTCTTCAAACGCCGTGGTATCAATATTGACAACAGTATAATCTTGATAACCGCTCCCGGGTGCACGAAAAATATCCAATATTTCCGGTGACGATTGCGCACTATTGAGTACAACACGCAAGCCAGTTGAAGGTGTGCCTGAAGTGCCCTCATCTGAATTTTCCTGTACGGAAACTGTTGCGCGGAAAGCGTTGACACACGGTTCCTCTCTATCCCAATATCCGGTGGCACCTAACTTAAATAGTTGACCGCGATCGAAACGGTGCGTGATCTGCCTTGTGTCACCGGATGCAACCCATGTCCGAGCAAGCATGTCTTTAGGTGTTTCTTCTTCTGTAGAGAGTTCACTGTCGCCGTCGAACAGATAGAACCCACCTTCACCTTCATCTCTGCCGACGTCAATGTCAATAGTGAGTTCGCCGCCGTTTTCAAAGTCCGTCGTGTCAATCACAACAACGGTATAATCTTGATAACCGACCGTTGGGGTCCGAAAAACGTCCAACACCTCCTGCGAAGGAGACTCTCTGGTGAGAATAGGGCTCCCCAATCCGGGTTGTTTCCCGTCCAAGGCTTCCTTGAGGAATGCAAGGTAATATTCATGCCGCAAGAGTCCGCTACGCTGGCTGTCGTCGCTGAGTTCGTTGACGAGTTGCCTGCCCATCAATTCAAAATCTGGCGAGATAATCAAACAGTCTGCTGGTGAATGTTCTTTCCATCCCTTCATGATGGCTTCTGCCAAAGGATGTGTTCTATCAAATAATGCCCTGGATCCGTCTTCAAATCTCTGTGCCGCATAGTCACGCATTACGGATGTTCGCTCTAATACGATATTCGACACCCAGGTATTAATGAAGTTCTCATTCAAGAATTTAATAGTTTCATCATGAGAGAGCACACCTGCCCTCAGACCTTTGCCGCTCCCTCAGCACGCCTCATCAGCGAGCGGTCCATCTATTGAGATAACATGAATCGGTTTCTGTTTTGTTTGTGCTATTTCTAACGCCTGCTCCGGCGGCACCCAGTTAATTTGTTCTGATCTATAGAAACGCTGTATCAGGATGCGTTCCGCTTCTTTATAGGTAATGGAATCCCTTGTGAATTCGGCATCTCGGACCGGATTCTGTGTCCCGGCACGGAGTTCCATTTGCCTGCAAAGACCGGCATCGGTAATAGAATAGCTTTTATTTTTGTCTTTCTTCCAGTTAACATCAAAGTTTACTGTGCCTTCAGGGACGTACATTTCAAAGAAAGCGATCTTCTCTTCGATTCGGTCAATCACAAGATACCCGGTAAATTGGGACGGTGTAAACCAACCGTCTTCTAACTTGAACTCCGCATGAATCCGAAACACGATGTCGGCGAATTTATCGTTGTTAGCACGTAGGCATGCCCATAACCCGCGAGAATCGCCAGCATTGATGTGCATATCTAAATTTGGATTCGGATGCAGTTGCCGGAGCAATTCCGTTACACTGTCTTCCGCAATCTGCCAGCACTCACCCACTGAAACCGATTGCGTCGGGAGAAAAGACTGAAAAACCGATGTAGAATGACATTTTTCCGGTTCAGCGACACGAAGATTCGCCAATGCGTCCCACTCTACATGGAAATCGGATATAGTATGCTCAATCGGCGCAATAAAGGCCTTGACGTTAACTTCTGGGTCACTATCAAGGTCAAGATTGAGTGTAATCTTGTCTGGTAAAGTTTTCATTTAATGTTCCTCTACAGAGATTTTTGCGCGAAAAGCGTTAATACAGGGTTCATTTCTTTCCCAATGTCCCGTAACACCCAACTTAAAAAGTTGGTTCCGGTCGCAAGAGTGCGTGATTTGACGCGTGCCACCGGGTTCACCCCATACCCAAGTAATCTTGTCTTTTGGAAGGCTACCAAGTGACGCGGACTTGTCCTTTTTCGACTTCGGTGGAGACCATTACTTCCTGATCCAGAAAATCCTGCTCTAATTTCATTGTGAGAACGCCTTTGAGATTACTCTGAAAGCTTACGCTCCCACCTTCAGTCCATTCAAATGTGATGAGACCATTTGAAACAGGTTCGTGTCAATATTAAACCGAGTAAAGTAGAAGTTTGAATATCAGAGACCCTAGAAGCCGAATGCCATTCATATGCCTCCGGACTTGAAGAAATCTATCTGCTGGTAATCGATACTGAAACTTTGGAATTTCTTGGCGATTGGACACAAAACGATCATGCTTCCTACAAAACCCGGCTTTCGTCCTGCTCAGGCTGCCGATGGGATACAATCGTCCGTCACAGGCTGACTATGAACTACCTTTTGCTACGTTAGCAAGCTGAATCGCGAGTGATTCCCACCACGGCTCCTCTGCGCTGACGTGCAACAGATGTGTATTGCCTGGGACATCGTTTGCGCCTAGACCGCGTTCGATAACTTGCGTGTGTGAATCCCGCTCAAGCTGTTTGGCGAGCATGCTTTCCAATCGTTTAGGTAGACGAACGACGTAAAGGCTCACAATTTCTGCCGAATCCAAGTCCAAGAGGAAATCTATGTTCCAGAACAGGGCTTTGCCGTCCTTTGGTAGTAGGTTTCCGTTTCCCAAACCGCATTCAACGAATCGGCGCATCATCTCCTCCCGAATACGGTGCGGTCGTTGACCCCCGGCTCCGCGTTGCGTGCCGAATGAGCCGCCGCGCTAGTGAGGTCGAACCTTTTTCTGAGAGTGCGGAGCCGACATAGGCATATTCACCGGCGGGCAGCGAAATCAACTTCCCACTCTTGAACCGCCCGAACCGTAATGTGGTGTCCTCTATGAGGCGAATCCGCAGAACGTATGTTCCAGCCCGCGATTCACCGCCGATGATGACGATGTTTGGAATTTCCACTGAATCACCGAATACGTTATCGGTTCACTTTGCTCTATGCGCTTCAAGCCAATCAACAGCGAAGTCTACCACCGTGCGTTGCGGCATGAGTTGGCACGCTGCAAGACCAAAATTGCCGCGTCGCACCAGTTTTCCCGCATCAGATTGAAGAAAGTCCTCGCCGCTGCGCTCGAAATCGGAACTGTCAAGTTCGATATTTTCAAAGATGGTCCATCTCCTTGAACCCGATGAGGAGATTGGCGCACCCTCATGCACGATGCGTTTGGTTGGAAAGGTTGCCCGATATTCTGCAAAGTGCATCGACGTATTGCGATCATGACCGACACCGATGAGCAGCACGAAACCATCCAAATCGTAGATTCTGGCAAGCGGTGACCCCTCTCCCATGCCAAACGCCAATGAATGATTATTTGTAATGAACGGCGCATGTAGCCCACGCGCACAAAATGAGTGGTGCGGATGTGAACTGCGGAGAACGCCGTTTTGCTTTCGGAATGTTTCCGCAATAACTCCCATTGAGCGTGTGGGCGTTAGGTCCGGCTGGTAGGCTGGCATGGACGCACGTATGACCGACCACCACGACTCAGGTACAGGAGGGTTTTGCCACTCGCTTGGTTCTGTCAAGTCCGTTGAATGGGCAGGCATCACAAGCGTACCGGAGGCGCCTAAGACTTCCTGAAGGGCAATTATGACCGCCACTGCTCCACCGCACACCCATCCCATCGCGCTCAAGGACGAATGAACTAACAATACCATCCCCGTCCCAACGCCAAGCGCACGAAGATTGGTCTGCAACGATTCGAGCGTGGCAGGTATTTTTGTGTTTTGAACGACTTGACCCTCACGCATTGGGTTGTCCTTCTGCTTACTTCGTACCGGGCTTCTGAACGAATGAAATCACATGAAAGTCGAAAAAGCGTTCTTGAAATTCCGTGAGCGCCTTGACCTCATCCGCTCCATACCGATCCACATATTGAGAGACAACTAACTTATTTTCATTGTCATCATTACGGACAATTAGCCCAATTACGTTACCCTCGAAAGAATCCAGAGGTTCAAATTCGCCCAGAATGTAGGCGTCAATCTCTTCTCCATCCCCGGCGAGTGTTCCGGGAATATACCCGTAGTTCACGGGGTAGATGAAGTCTTGTTCAGGATGCCGAGACCCGAGCGGTCTGTCAACAATAACCCTTACTATGGAATCAATACTATAGCACATTGTCTATTTCGTAGAATCACCTAGTTATGTCCGAGCCGTGGTGTGGTTTGACAAAGGGCTGAAATGAGACATGAACACCGTGTTCGCACCGTTTAGGCGCGCAGTCGATCCTAAATCAGATTATTGAAAGTAGAATTTTTTGTCTGCGCTTTAGGCACACCATTCTGCGCCATGTTGACGGAGGATTTCAGCAATCTCGGTCTGTCCCTTTTTCTTCGCCCAAGCCATTGGTGTTTCCCACGGCGCGTCTGCTAGATTGGGGTCTGCACCACGGTCGAGCAGGAACTCGACCAACCTGTGGCAGCCGAAACGGGCTGCCCAGCCGATCGGGGTTGACTTGAGCTTATTTTCTATCGCGTTGATGTCGGCGCCGTGGTTAAGCAGCAGACGAGCGAATTCGACAACCTTTTCCTCCGTATGCCCGTATGTTCTGGAGTTACAGCTTCTGCCTGCGAGATGATGCAAAATCGTAAAATTGAACCGCTCATCTCGCGGGTTTCTCAGATTCGGATTGACGCCCTGTTCAAGTAACATACCCAGAATCGTGATGTAGTTGCGGCGCTCGAATCCTTCGTTGTTAATCTTCAGATCGCCCAGCCGCCACCCACGCACCGATTGCTCCAGCAGGTCAAACCATTTCGCATCACTGTATTGTGGATTGTCACGCAGTCCCATCGCGACTACATCAACGTTACCCGTCAGAATCGCACTCCACAGTAAACGGCCACGCTCCGAGGCATCCCGATGAAGAATCTCTGAAATAGCGGGGAGATTGTTTGTCAGACAATAACTCAACAGATCGGCGACCGCGCCGTGCTGAAACATCAGATCCGCAACGCGCTTGTGCCCATACTGATACGCCCAGCACACGGCGTTACCGGCGGCGTAGACCGCCGTGTTTGGATTTGCGCCCCGTTCAAGGAGCAATTTCACAACTTCACAATGCCCACGATTCGCCGCAATCCAGAGCGGATGACCCCACTGCTTCACCTTCTCGCCAGCGACATCAATCTCAAAAGGCGAATCTGGATCCGCCCCTGCGTCGATGAGCAACCGCACGACTTCTGCATGCCCTTGAAAGCAGGCGACGACAAGCGGGTTTTCGTAGTCGCTCCAAAACGGCCGACGACTCTTACATAGTGCGATATTGTCTTCGTATGCGTCCAATTTTCGTTTCACGCCTTCAACATCACCAATTCCGCAGGCGACCCAGAGATTGTACGATGCGCCTCGAGCCAGCAGGGCACCTGCGAGGATGGCGTAGGTTTTGTACTTCTCGTCCGGTACCTTCCAACTGTGTGCGAGACAATGGTGAATTGGCTGGCTTCCGTCCACGGCGCGATGGTCAACATCGGCACCCCGATCTAGTAACTCAAGGACAAGCCACAAATCGCCCCGATGCACCGCTCTGAAAAGCGCAGTTCCCCCGCCCCCATCGGTTGCATTGATTAGCTCTGCATCCTCATCAAGCATCAATCGGATACGTTCCATATCGCCACGCGCCGCAGCGTGGGTGAAGGCTTCACCCTTTGGCGTTGTTCCACGCTGCGCATTGAGCCACCCCTCAATGACCTCAACGACGGCTGTGTGCCCGCGGTCTTTCGCCATTGTCAGTGCACTGGTCGCCTCACGATGAGGATATATGCCATTGAGCGGATCGGCGCCCGCTTCCAGTAGCACACGCACGATTTCAGCATGTCCCTCTTCCGCTGCAAAATGGATCGGTTGGTGCTCATTATTTGAGGCAAGGTCCTGCGTGGCTAACTCCGGCTTGGCGGCGAGAATTTCCTGAACCCGCTGGAGGTTACCAGCCTGCGCTGCGTTACAGATACTCACCGCATCAATCAGCGAATCGTCGCAGGACGTACCGTCTTCCTGAAGTGCGTCTTTCAATGTCGTTATCCCCTTTCTGAACCTACACTTCTTGGATTAGGTGAAGCATTCTCTAGCCAGAGTTCGCAATGCTAATTTACTAGATTAATAGTGCGAGGCAGACTGCTTGAGCACCGCAGCTAAATTACCCTTTCTTTTAGCGAAAAAACTCTGCCAGAGCCACAGCCGTCGCAACTCCTGCATTCAAACTTTCAATGCCGTGCCATCCACCAGGGATGCGGACAAGTTCGTCACAGAATTTCTTTGTTCGGAGACGAAGTCCTTCCCCTTCTGCGCCAACGACGAAAACTGTTCTTTCATCAAAATCTGTCTCGGCGAGAGTTTTTTGCCCGCGTTCGTCTAGACCGTACACCCAAAATCCGATTTTTTTTAGTGCGTCCAAACTTCGCGCTAAGTTTATCACCTTAAAAATTTTCACGAATTCCGCAGCGCCAACTGCGACTCGCGTTACCGTCGGAGAAATATCCGTTGAACGATTCCGTAACAAGATAACCGCATCTGCACCGAAAAATGCCGCGTTGCGAAGCATTGTGCCTAAATTTTGAGGGTTAGAAACTTGGTCAAGCGCAAGAATGACCCGACTGTTGCGAAGGAGTTCCAAGTCTTTCTCACCGTAAATTGTTCGCGGCTCGGTAAAAATGCAAATACCTTGGTGTTTGTCGTCTTCGGTTAAATTCGTGGCACGCAAGAATTTGTCGCGCGGCAAAATCTCAGGTTTAATTTTGTGGCAGTGTGCAAGTTCTATATATTCTTCGTTGAGGAAGGACTTTCTCCCCGCAAGGAGGATGATGCGTCGAATCGCGCGCGGGCGAGTACTGAAAACTGCATTTACTGAATGTTTGCCGTAGATTTTCTCCATAATCGCTAATGCTAAATATCCGAAAGCTAAGAGATGTAATTGGCTGGAATCGCTCGTAAAACGAAACCCAGCACAAAGGTTTCAGTCCACATCAGATTCTTCGAGAATATTCCGGTAAGTCTGTCGCGCAACATTATATGCCTCGCGAGCGGCATCGCGTTCTTCCTCGCGGATGCCGTCAACTTTTTTGTTCCAGCAGACCTCCACAGCGTCCAAGCACCATGTGGCACTTCTGCGACTTGCCCGGATGGGATTGCCGCCGACAATGACGAAAACTGGATTCGTATGAGATGACGGGAAGATCCGTAGCGCAACCCAACTAGATCTGTTGATGGTCACCTCGAATTGAGCAGGTACGATTTCGCCGTCTGCCACAATATCGTGCTGGTCAACCGCCTGACCGTTGACGATGAGTTCAACAGGCACCTTTCGGCTTCCCCCAATGCGGGCGCGTTCGAGGTCCCAATACGGTTTCTGATCCAAAGGCCGATTCCGTATCTTAGGGTTAGGCTTCTCGTCAAGCCGCGCAGCCACACGCGCAGTAATAGTCACTGTGCCCGGTTTTTCCAAATCCAACTGGCTAATCTTTCCGGTTGGCGTCTTTTCTCCGACAGGTACATTACCCACGATAAAGTCTAGCAGATGACTTTTGCCATCCCCAACGTAGGAACGTCCATTTCGCAATCCCACTACCCACGTATCGAAGTCGAGCGGGCCAGCGGACGTTTTCACATACACGCGGCCTAGCCCTACCCGCTCGCCGTAAATGCAAGGGAAATCCGTCTCCCCGCTGATTCTAGTGCGGAAGCCGCAATTCAATGTATGATACCAGATATTCAGCTCCCAAACAGCGGGCGTGTCCACTGTAGAGATGAAATCAACGGCGTCATGGACCACGTCCACGATGTACTCGTTAGCACCGATGCTGTCGAAAGGAGGCATATTGTAGTTGGGGAGTTCGTCCCCGGGCACTTTCAAGCCCCAACCGCTATGGCTGAAGCCTGTTACAGCGCCCTGCTCCTTCGCCCACTGTAGGACGGGTAGGCCCCAACTGGGCCACTCCTCAATGCGTTCTACACCTCTATAGTCGTCCTCAGTGAGCCCCAACAATGAAAGATGTCCGGCATGCGAGGAGGGGAAGCCTGAAACCTCTACATCATAGCGCATTACGTAGTCATCGGTTGAAAGTTCGTGAGTCTTGCCCTCAAAAAACTGCTTCTGAAAATACCAGCAGGGACCCCACGAAAGCACACAGCCCACATTGAGGTCTTCGCCGAGGAGGTGCCGCATCATGTCTTCAGGCCTAACGCCCTGGGTCGGGCTTTCATAGTGAGAGCAACCTGCCGCGTGTATATGATGGTCGCCGGAACGCCAGCCTTCCGCCGCGGCATGAATCCATCGTTCCAAACGAAATGTCGCTTGATGGGATTCGGTATCGGGCACGGTAATTGTTTCGGTTTTCACCTGATACTCAGGACCTCGGGTGTGCTCGACAGTATACTCGCCAGGCGGCAAGAGAACCGATTCGCCGCTGTGTCGATAAATTTGGTTATGAAAGAAAAAATCCGGTGCTAAGCGTCGGCCGGGCGATGGATGCACCCGCTTCAATTCGTCACGAATCGTAAACGCAGCGGTCGTTGGCTTCCCGTCAAAGTCTAACACTTCTAATGTCACCTTTACCGCCGGCACACAGTGGAACAAGATAGGTACTGCATTGCGGAAGCCGATGTCCTGCGTTCCCTGACCGACGTTAAAGCCCAACATCGCCTCTCGTTTCCCTGAATCGCGGCTATAGAGCTGAATGATACGATACTCTAGTTCCAACCCCGAAAGATTCGCCTTCAACGGCGAATTGGAATAGATTTCAATATCGAGAAATCGATGCGGGATGTCACCTTTGAGCACGGTCATCTGAGGTTCAGGACTTCCGCTGGAACGCTGATAAAGTGGAGCGGAATTTTCGCTCTCTGCCGCGAGCGGTGCCGTCACGCCCGCCTCGTTATATACCTTTACCAAGAAGGTACGCCAACCGTGTTGCATTAACTCCTTATTTGCAGTGCCTTCCGCAACCTTGACGCGACTTTCAGGGTTGATATGGACTCCGACCAGACAATATGGATCAAGAGATTTTTGGATGTCAGTAACCGCCTGTTTGTGGTCATCAGAAACCAACGCTTCCCTGATTGCTGAAACGTCGTCTTCGGATAGGGGAGAACCGAGATAATCCAACGCGTCAATGAGTCGCCGGGTGGCTGACGCTAACGGTTGAAATTCTACCTCAGTGACGAGCTTCAGTCCATCGGTGAACCCGACCGAAGCGAAACCGAGAAGCAACATCCAGCTGATGAGCATCAAGTCAAACGACCTGCCAGTTCCTTTTTTTATAAGAGTGATATATCGATTTGTCGCGCATTGCATGACGCATTCCTCCTAATGACCGAAGCGATCTGTTCTCAGCGCAATCTTAGAACCACAATGAGGCTTCTGCTTGGAGTACCGTTGATACCTCGAAACCACGCATTCTCATCCCGTCGTGTATTTCCGTTTAACGTGATGTCCTTGTTGCTATGTTCTTCAGAAATTCTCGTGAGGCAGCATTCGCTCTCTCAACCTTTTCAGCCTTCAACTTCTCCCAAGCGCCATCGTTTTCGATAAATTCATTGAACACATCTTTAGCCAATCGAGTGATTGGAGTTCCGTGGCCAAAACACAATCTCTCGAAAGAATACTCACTCAACTTTCGAAGAGAGTTTCGTGCATTCAGAAGGTCAAAGATATACTCCGAAGCATTTATCCAAAGCTCACCGTCAGGAACACTTCTATCTTTTCGTCCTCCACAGACCAAATCCCCGACAATCATGGTGTTTCCTTCCCCCTTAACCAGAAATGCAACCTCCTCGACATAGTGAACATCAGGAATATGGATCACTTGTATCAAATCCCACAAAAATTCCTTACCCTGCAATGTTCCATCCACTGGTACCTCTGAGTCTTTTAACCCTTCTTGGTGGAGCCAGACTTCACAACCCCACTTTTGCCTGAATGCTTGTGATTCTCGAAGATGCCAGTTGCATGTAAGGAGAATGTGAGTCGGCGTACCGATTTCTTCAACTGCTCGAAGTTCTTCAGCGGATAGTGGGAGCGGATCGACCAGGATCAAAACGTCCCGATCCTTCACCTGAATGACGTAGCTGTTCCAAAGATAAGGCTCATTTCTAGCTGCTCCATGAATCTCAGACCACATATGTACAGTAGAAGAGATCTGTTTTAGCATTCGAATCACCTTCCAGCTTGAGTTTTATTCTGTGCGTGATTTCAGACGCCGAAGGCACGCAACGACGCAGCACAAGCTGTATTGTTATGCGAACTGTATACCATTATTTTTAGTCAATGAAATCGTGAACCTTTTGATACCCCATCAATTTATCTCGATCTAGGTCTTGGATATCATACACCTCGAAGAATACGGGTACCCATTCAGAGCCCATATTTTTCCGAATCGTGTAGTCGACTGACACGAAGTCGATATATCGGTCGCCGACTCCAGCGTATCCCCAAGCAATGATTCCGCTAAGGCGATCATCACGGATCAAGATGTTGGGTAAGCAATAATCTCCATGGGTGAATACCAAATCTTCCTCCGCAGGTAGATATGCTTTGATACTGGACAACTCATCTTTAAGGAAACTCCTAGTGTTGCCAGCCGGAATCTGATTGTCCAGCGCTCCCAATTCAATCAGATCTTCCGTTCGCGAAAAATATCCATCCATACGTTGATCCAAGGGACATGAGCCAATGCTAATTGAATGAATTTCGCGTAAACCGAAAGCAAACTCGCGTATCAGATTCGGAATGTCATTCATCTCGTGTTGGTGACCGCCCGAGACGCCCACAATTTGCGTCATAACCAAATATTGCGTCTCGCACTCTTCATGAAAACAAACCACGGCTGGAACGTTTAGTTTGCCTTGCAACCACGACATAGCAATTTTCTCAATCCGCAGATTTGACTCCTGCGGTGCCATTTGCGCATTTCTAACCTTAAGAAACATGCCCTGTTTCCTTGGGTGAGTGTAGAGAAACACGTCCGCGCAAGACTCAGTCTTGAGATTGACCTCATCGGACGTATAGCCCATTAAATGAGACTGTACAGCCTCCGGAAGATCTTTGACTTTCATTGGTTACCGCGCTGCGAGAATCGTGTCAATGCCTTGCACATGACGTTTTGGGGCCCTTCCAACGTCAAGCGCACTAAGATTGCCCCGTAACGATTCGACCGTGGCGGGCGTTTTCGTTTTCTGAACGACTTGAGCTTGACGCATAAAGTTCAATACTAAGCTCTACTGCCATCACGACGATTTAGGACTTGGATGCGGGTTTACGATATTGGCTGGAAAACACGAATGCACCGCAGTGCAATACCGTCCTTTTACCTGCCATGGCTAATAGATTGATCTCGTACTGATTTGTGAATCAGCCTATTGTAGGCTTTACGAAGGGCAACGCGACCTTTCCTTACCGAAAGTCTTGTTCCATTCCGTCGCCCTTAAGATTAGCCGCTTAACTAATTCGTCCTTCCCGCGCATATATCCAACGTTGTCATGGGATAATTGCTTAGCCAAACGGCACTTCAAATCTCCGTACTTGGCGGCTTCGTTTGAATGAGATTTGAGATAATCGCGCAGAACTAGAAATTCCGATATCTGAAAATGACCGACGTGACAGACATGCACCTGACAATACCGACGTCCATCAACATTTTTGCTGAAATAGAAACGACCGGGTGTTCCGGGAACAACAGCCTCAAGACACTCGCCGCGGCAATCATATCCAAGTTGCCTCATTCGAGGGTTAAATCTGTCAACGTCGATACCAAGTTCAATCTCAATGAGGATGTCGATAATCGCCTTGGCTCTCATACCGGGAACAGACGTACTCCCGATGTGGTGAATCCGGACCATAGCCTCACCGAAGACATCCCGGAGCAGACTGGCTTCCCTCTGGTAACGCTGCGACCAATCTGCCTGGTAATCAACAACCTCTATAAATCTTCCCATGTAGACTAACTCATAAATAATGTGATAGCAACTTGCCATGAAGGGTAATGAGGCAATGGCTTTCTTGCACCCCAACGTTTCCTAGTTTCCGAATCCGTGCATCGATATGTCACCGATGGTCCAGACGCGATAGCACCACAGCGGAAACCGTGCTAGCCGACTAGGCATAGAGAACAATCAAACCCTAGACCTCGCCTACTGCTTTTGCCCAACAAAAATGATATGGGAACCCATGCCTAGACACCCCTCCTCGCTGCAGGCTGCAAGCTCCATTCTGAGGAGTTCCTGCCACTTTTCTGGATCTGTCTTTACCTCAATGAGTAGATCGTCCCAACAGTTTGAAACACAATTTGAAGCGGATATTACAACAAGAGTCAATCCTGCCTGGCGCACCATCTGTCGTACTTCGTCAGGTCGAAACATGTGGCACTGATGGAGAACATCACCCCAATTCTCAGGGGTTAAGTCGCCTGTCTCAGTAATCTTGCGGTTACTTTCCGGCGGTACCGATAGAACCATCTTCAAGTTCCGATGAGTCGCGCCCCAGAGAGACATAACGCTGACGAGAACGTGGCCGCCTTTCCGACAAACCCGTGCGCATTCTCCCATTGCAGCGGATGCTTGGTCGAAGACATAGCTCAAAGGCCCGCCGTAACAGATAACGGCGTCAAAGGACTCGCTGTCCAGACAGCTCATATCGCAAATATCCAGTCGCAAACGTTCCTCTATAGCACCCTGAAAGCCCAGCGCTTCCGCGAATTTTAGATGCAGATCGAGTTGCACCTGCGATATATCTGCCACCACAACACGGCAGCCCATGTCAGCCATGATTTGGGTGAATCGGCCAGGTCCAGCACCCACATCTAAAACTCGTGAGCCGGGTTTTACGAATTGCTCCAGATAATGGGTATGGATGAATAAACTAACCTCGTCCGCAGGTCTCCGAATGAATCTTTCCCATTCCTGTTCGCCGTATTCATCGAAGTAATCGGCTACCCACTTCGGACTGTAGTAGCTGTGCTTAGATTTCATCTGTCCACTCAAGCAAGTTCAGTGTTGCTTCTCTCTATTCTAGTAATATTTGTGCCGCGTCTAACCTGAGAAGCGATTGCGCGAAGACCCAAACGGGCCAAAGACAAGGACATGGTGTTAATTGGAGTGTGTTCTTTCACTCTCTTTTTCTTTGCCTGTAGTCCAATGGCTGCAACGGCATTTTAGACCGTCATCTCTCCAATACATCCAGACAAGATTTCAAGCGACGGTCATGATCCGCATATTGCCTTAACCATTCAGTGACCGTTTTTCCATCGTTGAGTCTAGCTTGTAAATCTGCGCCGTTTTCTACAAGATATCGGGTGGTTTCTACATGTCCATGCCCGGCTGCGCAGTAGAGCGGAAAATGCCCGTGATTCGACGTCGCATCGACATCCGCACTGTAGAAAACCAACTGTTCTACAATTTCCAAATCGCCGTTTCGAGCAGCGTGGTGTAAAGCTGTATCGCCGCGGGCGAAGCGTTCTTGTGCTAACTCTGAGCTATCACTGAGCATGGCATTTACCCGCGTCACATTGGCTAGGAAAACGGCGTATATAAACTGGCGCGCGGTTTCGCTTGATGGTTTCGTATGCGCATTTAAGCCCCCATACGCAACAAGCAATGATACCACTTCCTCATTGTCTGGCACTTCCCCAGCATAGTGCATAACATAACCATCATGGGCTGCCAAATCGGCACCGCAGTCTATCAGATATTTAACAACATCATAATGGCGTCGTAATCCGGCATGAAATATAGGACGCCAATCATGTTCATCATCCTGATTGACCACTTGTGGGTCCTGTTCAAGAATCTTCTTTACTGCACCAAGATCTCCACTTGCCGCCGCGTCATGAATTGAAACGAGCTCCATATCTATTCTCCATGTGTAGGGAGATTTGAATCGTCTTCAAGGGAAAAAGCGCCAATT
Source organism: Candidatus Poribacteria bacterium (assembly GCA_965198175.1). Lineage (GTDB taxonomy): Bacteria > Poribacteria > WGA-4E > WGA-4E > PCPOR2b > JAPPKS01. The sequence continues at coordinate 1,214,938 of OZ240245.1, read as the reverse complement.
CAACTTGGAATCAAGGTACTGTTGGTTAACGTGTTGTCGGTTAGCAAATTCAGAGTGTGTCGAGTGATTGTCCGAAGGACAAATCCGCACCAAGGACATAGCACCAAACCGGGATGTTATACGATGTCATTCTTGAGTGCTTCCATCAAGGGACCAGAAATACCCTTTAAAAACTCTATCGGTCGGTTCACAACACGCATAGGATATACCGCAAGATGGCCATCGTTCAAATATCGCGGGAACACGTGCCAATGAACATGAGGCACTTCCTGAAATGCAGCCGTACCATTCGACTGCCAAATAGACAAGCCCTCCGGTTCGTAAACGTGACGTACGGCACGGGCTACGTTCCTCACCGTTTGGGCAAGAGACGACGCGGTGTCATTGTCTAGGTCATAGATTTGCTCGTAATGAATTTTTGGAATAACCAAAACGTGCCCCTCGTGGCTTTGGCGAGGATCCAAAAATGCCAAGGTCGAATCGTCCTCATGTATGATTGCAGAATCCCTCTCACCGCGGATTATTCTGCAAAAAACACAATTATGATTGTCAATCGTCATCTTGATGTCGTAAGAATTTCGGTGCTGCGGAAGAATATATATCCCTACTTGGCTCATTCAGGAAGAAGATGGAGTCTGTCAGATGGCAGGTGATTCTTCAATGCCTGTAAATGTCTTCTGATCTGTTTCTCTAACTGAGGATACAATGGGAATTCGGTGCCTTTCGCACTGAACTCAACCACCAGAAGTCTACGCTCCCAATGCCCTGGTGTCACCGATCCGCCGTGGACAAGCGTGCCTGACAGCAGGGAAGCCTGTCCTGCTTCCGCAAAAACTGGAACGGGGTCGGCGTACTGGAGATCGGGCGGCACTTGCTGGATTTCATGATTATTGTCGTCCGGATAACTGTCCATATACCGTATCACTTGCAAGTGACTGCCGGGGCGATAGTATAGGGGGCAGTTGTCTGCCTGAACATCAGTCAGCCACACGAAAAAGCTACAGGGCATCGCAACGGGTATGCTTTCGTAAGAAGCTGTTCCACACTTGAAATCAACGTGTTGCGGTTCGAGTGCTGTTAGCGCGTTGGGTCTAGGCTTCGTGACCCGCAAAGAAACCAGTCCTAATTCGACTGCATCGGCACGCAAGATATTCTTGGCGACATCTTCGAAAAATGTATCGTAGACGAGTCTCAGTAACTCAGGTTGCAGGATGCTAGCCATATACCAGCCGGCTAAACCTCTCCCGCTTTCGGGGCTAAAATTGGCATCGTCCAGCGCCTCGATAGCATCATTTGCAGCTTTGAGCCACCCGCGAGGAAAATCCGGCGACAAAGTCACAAGACCAGCGGTATGAAATCGCTCTATATCGACTTGATTAAGGCCCATGTCTTACACTTCCTGTTACAGTAAATAATCTGTTCCAATCTATGTCATCCCACGTTCTCAACGTATACAAACTACCGTAGGTAGTTGGGCAAAGGTTTGGAAGAGCCAACCCGCGCGGTCGTGTTAGCCGCCTGGCAACTAACTGAACGTCATTTTTGTCTTTCCCAACCGACACTGTCAAAAAATTTGCCCTTCCCATAGTTTTCGAGTGCCCGCCTAACGTAAGGCACCATATTGGCGGGTAAATCGTGGACGGAACGCCAGGATAGATCATCACATTTGTCTAGCTCTGCGTTAACGATGTTTCCGTTCCACCTGGAGGCGGCAAGAAAGAAATCCACACGTTCATCCTCACCCTTCCTGTGCATAACCCCGACCACTTCGATGTCCGATGGCTGAATCTCAATTCCCGCCTCTTCCTTCGCTTCTCGGACTGCCGCTGCCTTGACCTCCTCGTTACCGTCGATGTGCCCGGCAATCACGCTGTAATTGCCATCCTCATAGCCAGTGTTGAATCGCCTCAAAAGCAGGATCTCATTGTCGCTGTTCGTTAGAAAAATATGGACGGTTGCGATCAGCTTGAATTTGTCAGACATCTTTGCGCCTCGTAGAGAAAGCACTTAATCAGGCGTCCCGAATTTCCACCTGTTTTACACGCTTTGAAATCCAGATTTCTTCCTCACAGCCCGGATTATCTGTTTTAGCTCGCTTGTATACGTTGAATCCGTGCTTCCAATAGAAGTTTCTCGTTCTATCATAGGGTTCGTAATCTACACTGTCTCCGAGGGTATACGTTGCCAGTTCATCTATTCTCAAATCTCGCGCCTTTATTTCCGCGGCTGCAAGAAGCCTAGTGCCAATGCCCTGCTCATGAAATTCCCTAGCGACACCAAGCCACCCGATGTGAAGCCGACCCTCTGCCACGTATAGTGTCAAGAATCCCACGACCCTTTGTCCAAAAACTGCGACAAATCCATCCTGATGTCGTATGTCAATGGGGATTGATTTGGTTCTCGCAGTCTCGTCAAACCATTCAGGTAGGTTCTCTGCAACTGCGAGAATTCCAGGATGATGTTTCTCTTCCAAGGGTTGGATTTGGGGCAAGTTCAATTGGCTTTGCATAGGGTCAAATTCGTTTCGAGTGGTGGCATTGTGGTTTTGATTTTATTGTTCCAATATTTCAAATTACCAATCTGGTGAATTAGATTGCCTGAAGGATTGACGCGCGAATGCGGTGTAGCAGCAATTGTCGCTGTGGTCGTTGCTTCAATCAACAGATATCATCTCCACTGCACGCCGTAGGATGATTGGCAAGCCACTCCTGCTTTGTCAGTTGAAATGCGAGGGATGGTTCGTTCTCGAATTTGGAAATATTAGAGGCAAATTCACCGGTTTCTTGAAACCCGTTCTTTTTGAGCACACGCGCTGATGCGGGATTTCGCCTCAAGCAGCTCGCCCGAACGATATCCATTCCGAGTTCACAAAATGCGTAACGGAGCGCAAGCGCCATGGCTCTGGTAGTGATTCCCTTGCCCCAGTGGGACGCAGCAATTGCATAGCCACATCGGACACTACGTTCTTCACGATCGACCGCTCTAAGACCGACCACGCCAATCAGTTCACCATCAGCAAGGATGGCAAAGTAGAACGCCTCTCCATTTGCGTGCGCTTCAACTGCCTCCTTGACAAACGTCTCACCCCCATCCGCGGGATAGGGATTGGGTATCGTAGTCGTTCGGGCTACGCGCTCATCCGCGGCGTAGCGTTGGACCGCTTCCGCATCGCTAAGCTGCAATGGACGTATCGTGACATCCGGTTCTGTTATCACGGCTTATGTATCGTACAACTAGAGATTCCCCTGGCATTTACCTATGTAGTTAATCATCCTTCTTTACAACACAGTTTCGGATGCAGTTTCATTACCATGTACTTCGTCTGTAGATATCCAAAGTCTAAAACGGTCGAAGCCACGTGGGTAAAGTTAATACTTTTCTCTAGAGAGCCGAAGAGCAGTGTCCCGTCTACATGAATAAACTGTCGACTTTAGAAAGGAATATCATCGGAATCTTCAACTTCTTCACCCTGATCTGCTTTCTCTTGATGGAAGACGAATTTCATCCCGACCGCGAGGTTGAGCATGTCATCTACATTAAAGAAGATCACCCGGCGAAGGCTTTCTCGGTCAAGTTTTTGCTCCAGCCAGGCCTTTGCTTGCTTCGTTATCCCGCCCGCTGCAATAATGAACACATGATCGACCAAGACACGCTTGTTGATTTCTGGATCCCAGATGGGATAATCCAAGACCATGCGAATCTGATTAAAGACTTCTGAGATATTGGTATTTCGGCTCCTCGCGGTAGAATCCAATTTGCCCTTCTTAACCTGTGCAGAAAAATACAAGTAATGAGTAGTTGGTAGCTGAAACTTCATCCAGAAGTCGTTTCCAAACTCCAGAGCTTTATCGGTGTGACCACTTATCGAAATTCGAGAAAAACCCAACTGTGCGAATAGTGGCTGCAGAAACTCCTCAATAATCTGGCCCTCGCTCATTTCATTAAGGTGTCGATAGAGTTCAGCACGCCGCTCGATTTCCTTAGGCGTCAACCTCATCTCTAACGGGTTCCGTGCCGAGGTAATTTGGGTTCCTGTATTTCGGATATCGCATTTCTTTGCGTCATCGTAGGATGCACTTAAGCCATCACGCCCAAGTGCGAGATTGACATCCTCCAGTGCGCTATCTGGATCCTTCCCGTTCTCCTTGAGTTCTGCATAGTCTAGTAGCTCTTTGATGACTCTAGTTATCTCTGGCGAGGGAAGCTGTGGCTGGGGTGCTGGCAATTCGTTCAATTCATTGAGGCACTCCATAACCCAATACCTCCTAGTCGATCCATCGTGTACAAATTCCAATTCACAGGCTTCGAAGAATTCGGTGAGACCAGTGCCCGTCCTGTAGGGAAAGTTTCCCCGCAAAAATCCAGCTCGGCCAGATGCACCGCAGATCATTTCTGCCAGTGTAGTAATTGTTTGCTTCTTGAGTTTCAAGATTCGGTCCTCCTGATATCTAAAGCGCTTTCAATCGTGCTGAGTTCATTACACCATGAATCCCTTAATTCTCTTGCCATCCTCCGAGAGACCTGCTACGGCTATTAGTTGAACCACGTCGTTTGTTACTGGGTGCGTAATTGGGCTTGACCAGGGGACATAATCGCGTGGGGCGAATCTGTCGCGATCAAATCGGTGTTCTGTTAAAAGAAACAAAACACCAGAACGCAAATACTTGTGGACGCATCGGAGACAAGAATTCTGTTCCGGTGGCGTTTTCAGTTCGCGAAATGAATTGACCGCCAGAATTACCAGCCCGATTTCCTGATTGAAACAAAATTTCACCATATCGAGGCGGTGTGATCGGATTAACGCCTGGATCTCCGCAGAAAGTTGCGATATTCGACGGTTGCCCCATCCAACATACCTAGCGAAAGATCAACGCCATCCATCTGAAACCCAAGTCGTTTTCCAAGCTCGCTCTCACCCCTTTTACTTGTATTTAACGTTCCGCGAATACCTGAAGTTGGTGTCGAGAGCTTGCCATCAAAGACAATTTTAGTGGACGACGCGAAACCTGGTCTTCGCCGTTATATACCGTTGTCCGCACGGTTGTATCAAAATCCTATACGTGTTGATCGACAAGAATGGGATTGCCGTCCGGATCGACTACAACAAAACTTGCCGGGCCTGAAGTCTCCTCATCCGCTTCAGTCTCTATTTTGATACCTTTTGTCTTAAGCTGCCGTTGGAGTTCCCTTACGTCAGTAAATGAATCAAGTTTGGTGGCATTTTCATCCCAGCCTGGATTGAAAGTCAGAATGTTCTTATCGAACATTCCTTGAAACAATCCAATTGTGCAACTACCATTTTTCATAATGAGCCAATTCTGGGATACATCGCCACCAAAAACCTGAAATCCGAGGTTCTCATAGAATGATTTTGAAGTCTCGATGTCTTTGACATTCAGACTTACTGAGAATGCACCTAATTTCATATTTCCCCTTTTGATTGACTACCTTTAAAGATAGTCGTTGTACATAGCTTGTTCAGAACACCCAATCTCGAAGCTTCCCCTACAGAATTTCCATAGCCTGTTCAAACCTGTTGTGAATTTTCCCTGTTTTTGCAAGTTTTAGATGTGGCTCCGCCCAAGAAGGGAACTTGGACCGCCGGAAGGCCATGACAAGAGTATACAAAGGGGCCATCAAGTCGTCCAAGATTTTCTCCCTGGGATCGGTCTCACCATATTCAGAACGGAATGCGACCGCAGCATTTGGCCCAAGAGAGCCTATCACGTTTCTGTAGTCCGAATACCGCAATCCCAAGCCCAGAAGATGATAGTCAAACACAACTGCTCTGATGGGCTTCTCTTTCCGGGATAATGACAAATTGGTCCAATGAAAGTCATTGTATGTTAACGTCTCAGCAGAAGCCATCGCGGCGTTTTTAATTCTGTCAATCTTGTCCGCAAGAGTAATCCACTTGGACTGACCCGAGCCACCGACCTTTGTGGCAACATCTACGATTGACGCAGGAGTCAATTCGTCAATTTCACGCCGTAAGAATGAAGTCTCAGGCTGGCCCATCCGCAATCTTGAGCCCACATCGTGAAGGATCCGATACCAGAATGCTAGAGCGACGCCAACTTCAGGCTTTCCGACATCGTTTACATGCGCAAGCCGGAATTCTCTACTGACTTCAAGATCTTCAAGAAGAAGCGCATCATTCGTTGCCGCAATGGTACGGAGGGTAGGAACACCAAGATTTCTCAGGAGGGCATACGCCCCGACCTCCCTTGAGGGCTCCGGATTCCCAAATACCTTCAGTACGTAGGAAGAACCTTCAAGAGTAATTCGGAATAGGCGATTACCATGTCTTTCCTGAATCGGCTCGATCGTTCCTAGATGAGAGGTATCAAGCCCCATCTTTACCAGGACAGCGCGCACATCATCGGCGCATTTCATCGTACCGTCGATAACCAAGTTGAAACGATTGCTCATGTATTAACTCAGAATGTTGGACGTTTACATTACAGCCATCGTTTTCGCCATCTGAAATTCCGACCTCGTCGAGAAGTTGCCAACAGGCAAAGTACGAATAAACTGCACTGTTTGTTGCCGCATCGATCCACAGACAAGCGGGCTATTTCCACCTAGATTTCAGGTCCGCCTCAATTTCCGCCCAGGGAACTTGCAGTTTCGACGCTGCGACCATCAAGGCATACACAACATCGTTTAGTTCTTCCGGGATTCCCGTCTCTTGGGTAAATGCTCTCACAAACTCGGCGAATTCCTCGCCTACTTTCTTACAAATCTCGTTTCTGTCCTCTAAAAGCTTTGAAGTAGACGAACCAGTTGGATTTTTAGCAACTGCAGCAATTCTGCGATACTCCTCCTCCCACGGATTGACGATATTCCGTCCAATCAACGAGATGTCGCTAAACCGCACAACTTCGGCGACTTTCAGACCTGTTCTAGATATTGCACTATCGGGTGATTTATCTCCACGATATACGACCTCAACACACCAGTCGTGAGTGCCTTCCACCACAGTGTTCTCAATGTCACCAGCATAATAGGCAACGACACTGAATCGAATCCCTCTTGATTGCAGTCTTTGCGACAGGAACTGGCAAGATGACCGTTCATACTTCTTGTTCACGGCAATGGACACAGGCGCCGAAGAGTCCGGAATCAACCCTTCTCGATTCAACAGACACAGCGCAGGTCGGTTGAACTGAGCGCTGGGATCGAACCAATCATAGGTATTTAGAACTCCAAGTAGGGAATTATTAGCGCCCAACATGTATTCATCAAACAGACCGTCTCCAGTGAGGCCATAGGCAACTTCTCCCCGTTGGATGCAATCATCAACACGTTGGGGCACATCTTCTCCGCGAGCTGACACAATGTCGAGCATTCCCTTGGTCTGATCTGTCCGATCGAACTCGCCCGCATCTCGGACACCGATTACTCTGAGAAGATTATTCACATATTCATTCAGTCCCCTGTTTTTTGGAACGTAGAGTGTCGCCCTCTGTTCAGGAACAAATGGATCGATAGTCTCTCAAAACACTTACTTCTCCTTTGTCGGAATAGCTGCTACATCAATACCGGGACAGCAGTTAGAGTCTAAACTGAGCTCTTCGGGATGAGCGGCATATCTGCGGGATAGGGTTCAGGAGGTATTGTCCGTCGTCCAATCCGCCCGTGGATTGGAGGCGTAGCGTTGGACTGCGATCGAATCATCAGTTCCCCTGCGTAAGTCCCGATGGTAAAGAACGCCCTGCTGGCATGTACTAAATCCTAGACTTCGCCTTGAGTTCCAAGTATTTATTCACGACCGTCATCGTCAACTGATGTGCGGGAACATCAAGCGCGATGATACCACCTCTGCGAAGTATTTGCAAGGTCGCCTGTTTCTCCTGCAATAACTTCTCGGCAATCGCCTTTTGGTAGACGATTTTGGAATTCGTCAATTTTTGCGTGGCGAGTGCTACGATGCTGGAGTCTGTCAAAGTTACGCAAGCGATGAGGTGGTGTCTGGCGAGCTTCGCCACATAGCGGGCAAGCCCTTCTGCCGCGTCCTTATCCAAGATGTCGGTAAAAAGAATTATCAAAGCCCGTTTGCGCTGTTTTGATGCCAGGTATTTGAAGGCAGTCTCGAAATCCGGTTCGACCGGATAAACCTGTAAGGCGTAGGTGGCTTCTAGCATGGCGAGGAACTGCTTTTTTCCTGGTTTGGGGTCTAGGTATCGATGAACGGTGTCTGAAAAAGCGATTAATCCCACTTTGTCCCCCTTGAGTGTTGAGACGTAGCTTGTCATAAGGATGGTGTTGATGGCATAATCGAGTTTAATCATCGCTTGTTGCTGGCTTGGCTCTGCGCTGGACGCGCCTTCTGTCTCGTCTTCTTGCGGTTCCGCCAAAATGGGTGATGCCATCAATCGACCAGCGTCCAACATAATCACCACGTCTTGACTCCGTTCCGTCTCAAATTCGCGCACAATCGGTTTTTGGCGTCTCGAAGTCGCCTTCCAGTCAATGCGGCGGAGGTCATCATCAGGGGCGTAATCGCGCAGCCGCTCAAATTCCGTTCCCTCGCCAAATTGCCGCGAGTTTTTCAGGCCAAGTTGGCTGAGCATCCCGCGCCTGACCAATAACTCGTACTGTCGGATTGCGTGCAGATTAGGATAGACCTTCACTTCCGCCGCCGCCGCGACCTGACGTTGGCGGATAATCAGCCCTAAAATTCCCGAACACTGTACGTGGATGTCCGTAAAATGGTAAACGCCTCGGCGCAATGGCGTGAGTTGGTAAGTTATAAGCTCTTGGGTCGCAGCGCCGACGTAAACCTCGTGGATGACGCGAGCGAACTGGAAGGTTGGAGGAAAATCGTCCTTCAGCCGCAACTGTAACCGATAACGAGAACGGTTGACCACGCGCAGCGTCACGGCGTTTTCCGCCCCCAACGAAAACTTGGAGTTCATCTCGCGGCTCACCTCAACCCTCGTAAATAACGGTGTTTTCAGGTAATCGACGACGCAGATGACCAACAGTAGCAGCAGATAGGCGGCATCAACGAACAACAGACTGGGGGAGACCTTGAAAAGCATGATAGGGATCGCTGACGGTAGTAGGAAGATGAGTAGTCTTCTACTCAATCGCATCACGTGACCTCCCTCCTGTCTAAATCACGAATCGAACTCTAGAGACTCAGATTAACGCGGTATTTCCAACTCAGCGAGCAGTCTGTCAATCACATCGTCTGCAGATAGCCCTTCAATTTCCGATTCCGGTTTCAAAATAATCCGATGGCGATAAACGTGTGGGGCTAACCACTTGACATCATCCGGCAAGATGTAATCCCGCCCTTGCATCGCCGCGTAAGTTTTGCTCCCCAACAACAGCGAAATCGATGCGCGCGGACTGCCCCCCAAAATGAGGTCATTGGAACTGCGCGATGCTTCGGCTAAACGGACAATATAATCGAAAATAGATTCTTCAACCGTTACCGCCTGAATCGTTGTTTGGCATTCTTGGAGTAAATCCTTATCAATGACCCCTTCAACGCCGGCCTCCGCGAGTTGAGAGGCTCTAAAGCCGTTGTGATAATTGATCAATACCTGTTGCTCCATCTCTCGTCCCGGATAATCGACGCGAAGTTTGACCAGAAACCGATCTAGTTGGGCTTCGGGGAGCGGATAGGTGCCTTCGTATTCCACAGGGTTCTGTGTCGCCAATACCATAAAGGGTGTGGATAGCTCGTAGCGGACGCCGTCAATGCTGACCTGCCGCTCCTCCATACATTCGAGGAGTGCCGATTGTGTCTTTGCCGGGGCACGGTTGATTTCATCCGCCAGCAACACGTTGGTGAAAACCGGTCCCTGCTTGAGGTTGAATTGATGCGTCGCTAAATCGTAAACGCTAGTTCCAACAATATCGGACGGCATTAGATCGGGCGTGAATTGGACGCGACTAAATTCGCCGGACACTACCATCGCCAATGTTTTCGCAATGAGCGTTTTTGCAGTGCCGGGGACGCCTTCTAGTAGAACATGTCCACCGGATAGGAAACTGACCACTACCAGCTCAAACAACTCCTCTTGCCCAACGATGACTTTTTGGGCTTCCCGTTTCATCTTTTCAAAGACGCTCTGAATTAAATTGGACATAGTTCTCCTATTCTGAAACCGAGTTTTTTCTTGAAAAGGGAACGCTAGCGCACTCGTCGTCCACCCGCTTGACCGGTTTCTTTCTTGCGCAATCGAGTTAGAGCCGTAATTATAAAATCACCGATTTTCACTCTTTTCAATGCACGTCCGGCGTGCAACCAACCGACGGTGGATATGGATAACGTCCTTAAAACATCTGGAGTAGATCTGAGATACTATCAACAACCCATGTCGGCTTCGCCACTGGGTTCTCCAACTGATCGGGTTTGAACTTCCCAGTCCTAACTAAAATGCTTCTCAGCCCCATTCTTTCTGCACCCAAGATGTCGGTTGTGATATCATCGCCAACCATAATGACTTCTCTAGGAGGAAGTTGAAGATCATCAAGTACAATCTTGAAAAAAAGCTCACTCGGTTTGCCCATCACTTTCGCCGTCTTATTTGAAGCATATTCGAGAAGCGCCACAAATGCGCCACAATCCAAGCGTATCCCTTCTGACGAGACCCAATACGGTGATTTTTGTAGCGCGATGAGTTCAGCATCACCCATTAACAACCGAAAGGCATTATTCAAAGAGTTGTAGTCAAACCTGTGTCCATAGTCGCCAACGACAACAAAATCGGGAGCGTCACTATTTGTTGGTATCTCTTTGAAAAATTCTTTAACGGAATCATCAACCATAAAGTAGCAGCGTGCGCGGGGTTGTGAACGTAAATATAAGAGACATGCGTAGCTCGCATTAAAAATATCACTTTCATATACGTCAAACCCCATGGCGCGCATCTGTTCATGAAGCGTTTTCGGGGTCTTGGCTGTGATATTTGTAAGGAATCGAATCTGATAGCCTTCCTGACGCAAATACCTTACAGTTTGAACTGCTTTTGGGTAAGGTTCATTCTTGAAATAGAGTGTGCCATCCAAGTCGATCAAAAACGCCTTGGGACTCGTTGTTGTCATACTATCCTCAACATTTTGTGCAAACGATCGTCAGCTATCCTACCAGAGCAGGCTGCACAGCCCTTAGCAAGACAGATTCTCAGAGCAAGCCTATCGGTGCATTATGAAGTCCAACAACCCTCTGTGTACGCCTCGCGAGTAAACAGTTTCTTGCGCATCGCGTTGGCACGCGCCATCCATTCAGGTGGAATCTCTTGGGTGTAACGGTGTGGGGGTCCCGCTTCCTTGAAGATGTCAATATTGAAGATTCGGTGAGGTTGTGGAGAATTTAACGGTTTCGCCTCAACTGCATGAAAAATGCGGGCGTTAATATACACCATACTACCAGGTGGTAAGGAGAGCCGTTTCTCTCTGAGCGTGCGTCCAGCCTCAGCATCCAACTCGCCCGCCAGTATTCGTTCCGGTGTTGTGGATTCGGTTGGTGCAACACGGTGACTACCAGGCATGACTTTCAGATTGCGGTCACCGAGCGTGAATCCGTTGGGATAATACAGAATCTGTACATAATACTTATCACGTTCAGCGAGGTTTATTGGATTCTCATGCCTCCAATGGTGATGATCCTGATGATACGGCACTGCCCCAATGCCGCGTGGTGCGATATTCAGGGCAGAATGACAAAAATGATAATCGTCGCCGATAGTTGATCGTAACAACGACGTTATGAAGGGGTCGTCAATCAGGCGGTCGCTATACAGTCCACGTTCGTTCCAGGGGCGTATGAAATACGATTTCGGCTCCTCCCCATTCCGCTCTAACGTATTGAGGTAATGCCGCACAGGTTCGTATTCCTTAATTTCCGAAATTAGGCTTTCTCTTGCATCGTCAGAGAGAACATCGGGATAGGCGATGTAGCCATCATTATGAAAGGAATCAATATCCGCCTTGGTCGGAGCTGACAAGCGAAATAGAGATCCCAATTCAGTTGCCATGAATTTCGCCCCTTTCGTCCATATTTACACATGCCCTTGGAAATCTACATATCGCGGTTGACGGTACACCGTAAGCAAGTTTGCTTAAACGGAAGTTTTCCTGAACAGCTCTAGGCAACCTTGACTGCTAGTCATTGAGATAGAACCCATCTAACGCTGCACTAGTCGTGTACGTCCAATTTTTTCCTTATCACGATAGGCTTCAACCTGTTTGGCGAGTGCGAGGAGATGTGCCTCGGTTATGCCCCCGTGCAATTCAAGACCTGTTAGAAGATCCTGGAGTTCGTCTGTATCAATCGGTCTCCGTTTAGCTATCTCATCCACGAAGCTAGCAGTATCTAGACTCGGGTTAATATTCCACCGTGCGGCGAGGTCTGATCGGAATGTATCGCGAATCTGCTTCAAAATCGCCGAACGGGTGTTCCCTTTTTGATAAAGAGCGGTCATGGCGAGGACATACTCTGAACTGAAGCGCCTGTGTGTCTCCTCGACCACTAGTGGTTTGCCGAATCTTTTCCCGCGGAGAATCAGAAACAGGAAAATAATCAGCCCGATATAAACGACGCCCAAACCGACCGGCGTTTTGAACAGCAAGTGGATTGGTGGGTCAGCGGAGTGAGTCTGGCGGAATGGGTAGTATCGGGATTCAGCTAGCCCGATACGCGCACGGCGGGGCAGCGTCGTCATCAGGTTGTAGAGGAACGTTGCGTTCCGATCCTCTCTTAGACCGGAATAGCTGAAAATATAGGGACAGGATATGAAAAAGGCTCGTCCGTTCCCCTCACGAAACGTCACAATTGAATAATCTGTCCCCCGCCCGAAGAGCGGCGCCACATCCCGTTCAATCGGTTGGATGGAAAAGTTGGTTCTGGAGTAAATTTCGTTGACTGTACGGTTTGGAAAGATAGGATCAATCGGGATTCGCTGGGAAGTCTCCAACGGTTTTGATGCATTCCGCATCTCTAATCCATAATCGAATAACAAGGAATCGAGGGCTTGGTGGTCCCCTGCAACAATCAGGGTGCCGCCGCTTTCGACAAAGTGGCGTATCTTCTCAATCTCCTTCCCGTCTAAGGCTTCACGTAGCCGCCACAAAAATAGCACGTCCACCCTATCTAGCCGGGCGGGCTGTTCTGCTTCGATGCTCGTCACGCGGAATTTCAACGCTCGCATGACTCGGTAGAGCGTGCTGCCCCGATAAAGCAGATTACACGAAGCCCCAAAGAGGGAGAGCACAATCAGAGCGATGCTGAGGAGGCAAGTTTTGGAGTTTCTCATCGGTTGACACTCTCTGGTTGAGGAGAACGAGAGAACTCAGCCGCTCGTAAGATATACCTTTTGCAACAGTTCTCGGTAATTTCCGATGGTATCCGCGTTGCACGGCTTGTAGCCGTACCACACATCATCAAAAACCTGAATCGCCGGCCGCAGGGCGTCCTGTAACTCAGCGTGCGTCTGCAGTGTGTGGAGATATTCGAGATTGGTCAGGCTCTTGTCGTAGGTGAGTATGCCCTTTTCCTGGAGGTGCAAAACCGCCGATAAATAGAGGAAGCGGAGTGCATCTCGAAAGTTATGCGATGCTGCCGCCGCTTCAGATTGAGTGAGCGCCGCCTGCTCTGTTAATACAGTGTCTTTTGAGGATTCATCCACCGCATCTCGCGTCTCAGTAATCAGATTCTTGCGGATTTGCCGGATAAAAAAGACGATAATAGCAATCAACACGAGGGTTCCGAGCCAGAGCAGTACGCTCCCGGGCGTGTTGGGCGCGAAGCGGTGCAACGTACTAGTATTTCGGTCATCTGGTTCGTTGACCCTCCTGCGCGCGTTGGACGAGCCGAGCTTGGATAATATATCCTTGTACTTCTCAAAGGAAACGTCCATCTTAGCGCTATTTGCCTCCACCTCATTTCTAAATCGTTCCTCCTCTGCCCCTACAGCGAGCACTAGAGAGGTGGTTGCTAGAAGGAGTATTGCGCAAATAAGTATCCCTTTTTTCATGCTTGTCCCGCAAATTCTAAGTCGAGGCGATCTCACCGATGAATATCCGAGCGTAAGCACGCTCGATTCGCCGCAGGGTTTTCAAACTAAGTCATGCCTTTTCCTCTTCCCCGCTGTCACACCGCCGCGTTGGTCACGCGCATCTCAATGTCGAACCCCTCTTTCCGAATACGCTGGTCGAAGTAGAGCAGCGTAGAACCAATTACCCCAATCGGCAGCATCAGGCTAGTGATGCCGTCGCTGATGAAGTTCCGAATCACGAAAGCGACTAAGCCGCCCAAGGTCGTCAGTTCGGGCAGGAACATCCGTCGAAACATCTCTGCCAAGTCTCCGTCACCACCAATCGGCTGTGTTAGTCCCAACACGAATAACAAAGAGAATACAAGTATCAATTGAATCATGAACGCGAGCAGAAGAATTGCTAAGGTGATACCAAACACGCGCCACCACGTGCCTTTAACCAATTCCCTGCTGCGTCTCAACGCATTGATAGTCGAGTGTTCTTCAACCAGAACGGCTAGACTCCAGAAAACCCACCGCGTTCCAAAGTAGATTGCGACCGGAATACCGACGATGGTTATCGTTAACACCCCGACAACTAACAGCCAGAGTAAATTGCATCCGAGGAAGGGCCAGAACCGGTGTTTGACCTGTCTGAATGCGGTGCGTGCCGTGATGTGTCTGCCCAAATAGGTCTGAGCGCTAGCGAAGATAAGTCCACCAATAGTAAAAAGAGTAGCTACAAATGTAGTCAATAGTCCTAGCACCAATGTTGCTATCACCATCATTGCTGCTACTACCATGCTCGATCCACTAGTACTGTAAAAGACAAATCCTAAAAGACCGAATATCAGGCTAATCCCAAAGTTGAAAACAAAATAAACAGCGCAGATGTTTAAAAACAGTCGAAAATGGTTGCGATAGAGACTGAATATTGTGTCCAGGATGTCCGTAAATCCCATCGGTTGGAGCGATGCCGTTGCGGCGGTTTCACTGTTGCTTGCGTTGGGTTGTAACATTTTTTTCCCTCCATGCAGTATAAACAAGTTAGCAGACGATAATTCTATCGCATTTTGCGCCTTCGGGTCAATTCAAAAATTCCCAATACTGTCACACCTCCTCCTTTGCCAGCATCATCTCAATATCAAACCCTTCTTTCCGAATACGAAGGTCATAGTAGAGTAGGGTGTAACCGATTGCCGTAATCGGCATCGTAAGAGCATCAATTGCTGTTTGGATCGCATGCAATAGATGCAAGATCCCCTCGATGTAACCATGGGGACCCCATATCGTCTGTCGAATCATCTCCAAAAGCTCGATCTCTCCAGCAATCCCTGATAAGGCGAAGATGAGTGTTGAGGAGGTTATAAGTATCAAATCAATCATGAGATAAAGCAGCAACAAAGCGAACATGACGCCAAACACACGCCACCACGCGCCTTTGACCAATGCACTGCTGCGCCTCATCGCGTTCGTCGCTGAGGTCTCTTCAACCATAACTGCTTGTACGTAGAAACCCCACCGCGTCAAAAAGTAAATGGCGAACGGGACACCGATAATGGTAATGCCCATTAGCACAGCGACTAACCAATAGAACAAACTACTTCCGAACAAATTCCAAAACCGGAGTTTCACCTGCCTGAATGCAACGTGGGCAGTAATGTGTTTTCCTAAATACACCTGAGCACTAGCGTAAGCAAGCCAACCGTAGCATAAACTCTCCACAACCATATCACAGAATAGACTCGCCCAATGTGCGAAAGTAGAATTGGCAATATGTGAAAAGAAATGAACGGCGGAGATGCCTAAAAACAGTCGAAAATGGTTCCGATAAAGACTGAACATTGTGTCCAGAATGTCCGTGAATCCCATCGGTTGAAGCGATGTCGTTGTGGTGACTTCACCGTCGCTAGCTTGTGGTGAATCGTTGGAATGTAACATTTTTCCCTTCCATGCGGTATAGACAAGGTTGGTAGACGATAATTTTATCGCATTTTGCGTCTTTGGGGGCAATTCAGAAATTTTCAATACTGTCACACTTTGTCCTTCGCGACCCTCATCTCAATATCGAACCCTTCTTTCCGAATACGCTGGTCGAAGTAAAGCAGTGTGGTACCGATGACCATAATCGGCACGATAAATATTGTGACTGCTGATATGATGCAGATTTGCATCACATAATAGAACCTGTCACCTATATTACTTGATTCCAATATTATCTTAATCATTTCCATAAGGCTTCCTTCGCCACTAGCAATCCCAGTTAAGGTAAGGAAGAATATTGAGGCAACCATCAGTACCAATCCAATCATGAAACTGAGCAGAAAAATCGCGAGCATGATTCCAAAGACGCGCCACCAAGCGCCTTCGACCAATTCACTGCTGCGACTGAGCGCACCGATTGTCGAGTTTTCTTCAACTACAGCGGCAAAACTGTAGAAACTCCAGCGCGTTCCAAGATAGATTGCGACCGCAATACCAACGACAGTAATCGCCAATACCCCGACTCTGACAGCGGGGTCGGGACCTATGATGGAAATCATCCATGCTCCAACGGTGATGGATATACCCGGTGCCGCGACAACTAACAACCAGAGTAGTCCACTTCCGACGTAGGGCCAAAACCGGCGTTTGACTTGCAAAAGTGCTGCGCGTATTGTAATATGCCGACCCAGAAAGGTCTGAGCACTAGCGAAAACTAGCCCACCTGCGACGCAATAAAACACAAGAATAGCACAGAAACGTATCATCCAGTCTATGACCTTGTACGATATGGTGTTTAAAAAAAATAACACCATACCCGATACGAGGGCGCTACCTAAGTCTACAACGAAGTAGATGGCGCAGATACCTAAAAACAGTCGGAAGTGATTCCGATAGAGACTGAACGTTACGTCCAGAATGTCCGTGAACCCCATCGGATGAAGCGATGTCGTTGGGGAGGCTTCTTCGTTGCTAGCTTGCGATGAATCGTTGGTGTGTAACATTTTTTTCCCGTCCATGTGCTGGGTGGTCAACGCCATCCCGTAATGGTGCAATAATAGCACAGCTCGCTATTTTTGTAAAGGGGTGGCACTTGTCTTAGCTAGCCCTAGTTTTCTTCTTGACCCAATTTTGAAAAGCGCTTAGAATGGTCTTAAACGCAAAATCCTTTTTGACTCAACACAGGAGCAATCGAAAATGTACAGGCTATTGAACCTTCTGAGTCTGCTAATATCGGTCTTATTTATCGCGTGCGGCGGTGACGAAGAAGAATTGCCTTTCCCAACGAAAATGGAACCGCCCGCCGTGGCCTACGGGCTTCACGGAGATACGTATCAGAATCAACAGTACGTGTTCAGAGTGTCCAACCTACCTGTTAATGATTGGACCGTCTTGGAAATATCTAATGTGGCAAGGCGAGAGATAGATAAGATTTGGAAAGAGGCTTGGATCGCGGCGGCTGGTGAGCATGGCCAACTCAACTCAGTCGTCTCTCTTCTGCTCATGCAGCTAACTACCGAGCAGAATTTTGCGAGTACCATTTTAGAGGCAGTTGAAAAACAAATCCCTTTAATTTACATTTTCATCGAAAAACAGACAATTTCAGAGATAAGGTCACCGAGAGAGCACGTTGAAACCCTCATAGAAATTTTTGACTTTATTTTACCTGCGGACAGTTTCGAAGTAACTCGGCAGGGAAGTCACTTTTCTAAAGACGGCAGACCTGGTCACTATTTTGAGATGAGACTTGTCGATGACAGTCGAATCAAACGGACGGTTTTCTTCAGAAATGTTAGCAGTGGATCTAATATTTTTCAGATCAGTTTTTGGTGCCCGGGCGCCCGGTATGAGGAACTGGTGCCGGTCTACGACAACATCGTAGCATCTGTCGCGTTTCGACTCCATTAAACAATCCATTTTTTTACTTCAGCCCGGTTTCAAACACTCTGGTCGCCGGAGAATCAATCGTCATGTGAAACGAAAATCCTGATAATCTGTCTGATTCAGGCCATTTCCCAAACGATGGGTGACCTGCAATCTCTCACCTATCTAACAGCCCACGACTCGCTCTCACCGCTCATTCCACAAAAATAATTACATCCGCATCTGATCTCTTGCCCCCAATGTGCATCATAATATAATAGAAGGCAATGACGCTGATGTCATTGCCACGTTAAGCCACTCAACATCGGGAGCGATGAAAATGGCAAACAGCGATGCCGAACTAATCAGACGTACTTTGGACGGCGATGATACCGCGTTCGGGTTTCTGGTCGATAAATACAAAGGCGCAGTTCATGCCCTCGCCTACCGTAAAATCGGAAACTTCCACACCGCAGAAGACATTACGCAAGAAACCTTTCTCAAAGCCTACCAAAAACTCCACACGCTCAAAGATTGGCGGCATTTCCCCGGTTGGCTCTACAGAATAGCGTCACGATTCTGCTTGATGTGGCATCGAAAACAGCGACTAGTGCCGCAACCGCTCGATACCGTCGAGAAGCACCACATGGATACGCTGGCGTGGGCGAAACACACCGACCAACGAACCCGTCAAGCGGTACGCGATGCGCTAGAAACGCTGCCAGAAAGCCAACGCACGGTCTTGACGCTCCACTATCTTGGTGGGATGACGTGCGAGGAGATTGCGCAGTTCATTGGTACGTCACGCGGTGCGGTTCTCGACCGGCTCTATCGCGCCCGATGTCAATTGAAAGAGGAGATGATACCGATGATGGAGAAAACATTGGGTACATTTCAATTGCCGCCGACCTTCACACAACAGACGATGAATCGAATCGACCGCATTTCCCCAACAACCACACCACAGAGCAAACCGATAGCCCCGTGGATTGCTGTGACGGCAACGCTTATCGTCGCGCTATTCATCGGATTGGGGCAGCGGTCAATGACGCGGTTTCAGCAACCGTACAGTCTTGACGCGCCCGAACCGGCGAATCGGGTAGAACTCATTGACGCACAGATGATGCATCTACAGGAAACGAAACCGGCGCTCGTCAATCGTGCGGGTCACTTGAACCCGCGAGACGGCAAGAAGGGCACCGGACCGAATGAAACCGCTTTCGTTGCAGCGGGAAACGTGGAAACGGACAAAGAACGCAACGACACCGAATGGACGCAGACAAACGGTCCATACGGCGGTGACGTTACTTTGCTCTTTCGCGCGTCAGATGGCACACTCTACGCTAACGTTTACGAACCGGGGGGCTTTCATTCTAGCGATGGCGGTGATTCATGGGCACCGATGAATGATTGGATTGGCTGTACATCCGACGGCCTGCATACCATAACAGAGTCGAACGGTGCGCTATATCTCAGTAACTATGAGCAGTTCGCTTATTCAATCGATCGTGGTGAATCGTGGCAGTGGGTGCGGTATCCTGCCGGTGAGGCGGAGATGGCGGTGAAATCATTCGGCGCCATTGGTGCGCGAATCTACATCGGTCGTGATAAAGATGGCGTCGCGTACTCGGATGATTACGGCGAATCGTGGACGCCCATTCGAGATGGTTTGCCGTCTGCACCACCCGAGAAACTCATGACAGTTGGAACAACGCTTTTCGCCAAGGTAAGTGACGATGTCTTTCGGCTGAAAGCGGGTGAAACGTCGTGGACAAAAATCGCAATCCTTCCAAAACTCCGATTTCTCATCGCTGAAGAGAAAACGTTGATTGTTGGAAGCCAGACCGACTTGCGCCGCTCAACGGACGAAGGCGGGACTTGGATGCCGATGACACCGGAATTTGAAAATCAAGTTCTCAAGATTGAAGGCGTCGCGGCGTTCGGAGATGCAATTTACGTCCTGCTCAACGATTCACGCGGAATGCCCAAAGGCTCCAAGTTACTCCGCTCCACAGATAATGGGCGGTCGTGGAGCACAACCGAAGCATCCGGATTGGGCAATTACTACTACATCCAGACTCAGAGCATGGTCGCGCTATCAGAGCGTACGGTCTGTATCGGCACATCAGTTGGAGTATTTCGGTGGACAGATGGTCATGAATCGTGGCGTCGAATCAACGATGGGTTGATTGGTATTGGGGTAGATAGTCTTGTATATTTCAAGAACGCACTCTATGCCTCGTCGTTCAATCACAAAAGTGTTTTCAAATCTGTAGACGGTGGAAACCGATGGCTACCGATTCATCGGGGATTGCCCACGACATTTGTAGGAACGCTCACTGTCTCAGATGGCGAACTATATCTCGGTTTGAACGATACTAGCTTCGGTACAGACAATCCACGCACGACTGGAATTTACCGTTTGGCACCCAATCAGAATTCATGGATTCCAGTGCAAACCGAGATGCGCACGGCTCGCATGGATAGCGATCCACACAGAGGGTATTATCAGATGTACAGCGTTGAGGAGCTTGCGATTTTCGGGGATACCTTCTACGCCCTTGCGGGGATGGGCAACGGTAAACGGCTTTTTCGATGGCGGAAAGGTGAGCAGTTCTGGACGCATATCAGTCCTGATATTGGTTTCGGCCCTAATGATTATCTGAATTCAAATGATCGCGGATTTGCTTTGTCAGGAGAAACCGTCTATTTTTATCGTAAGGGCGAATTCATGCGGTCGCACGATAAAGGCAACACATGGTCAAAAATCGAGGCTTTCCCGCTGGGTGATGGGCACGGTCGTGAGATTGAAGACCTTGCCGTTTTAGGGAAATCCACCTACATCACCGTTTCTGAGTCAGGAGAGTTTTGGTCACCGTTGGGAGTGTTCCGGTCATTGGACCACGGTATGACTTGGGAATCGGCAAACGAAGGGTTGCCGCAGCCGCCTCCGTTAGGACTTGACGCATTCGGCAACGCACTCTTTGCAACGGGGGAGAAAGGCATCTTTCGGATCAAGAATGACCAAGATTCTTGGGAATTCGTTAAACCATCCATTGGCTTTATGATTTCGCTGCTGATTGCAGACTCAACTTTGTACGCCGGCACAGGAGGGTGGGGGGTGCATCGAATCGCGCTGGACGACTGATTTATCACATCCAATCCTTTACTCTTCTGCTATTGCAAAAAGTACGTTGCGGCTTGCAATATACAGCACACCGTCCTTGGCAACCGGCGTCGTGTAGACCGCACTGCCCATGTTGACCTCAAAAATCAACTTCTTCTGTTCGCCCGCCTTTAAGACGGCAACATCCCCGTCCTCATCCCCGATATAGACCCTTCCATCTGCCACAAACGGCGACCCCCAAATCGCGGCAAAAGTGTCATACGTCCAGTAGTGTTCACCGGTGTGGGCATCCAAGCAGTACACAAACCCGCTCAGATCCGCCGTATAGAGCAAATCGTCATCAACCGCTACTGTGGACATCGTGCGGTTATAATCTTGATTCCCAAAATGCCAGAGTGCGTTACTCTCGGTGACATCTCCTTCACCTGTGGCATCAATTGCCCATAGATGCCCAACCCCCTCGCCGTGTTCGGGGTCTTGACCCACACCAACGTAAATCCGGTCCCCGTAAATGACGGGGGTCGAGATAATACTGTTTCGCGTTCCTCTCCCGCCGAGCTCCCAAACAGAATCCTTCGGATTGCAGTCAAACTTCCAAATCAGCTTCCCTGTCTCAGGCTCAAGCGAGTAGATCCAGCCATCACCACCAGGAAAGATGACCTGAAGTTTTCCGGCTGCTACACCATAGGCGGGATTGGACCACTGACCGTGAAGAATGTTTTCACCGGGAGAGGCATCTTCCCAGACGAGTTCGCCCGTCTTTTTATTTAGTGCGATAAAGCTAGGTGCGAACGGCGAAGGGATATGGATATGTCCTTCATCAACACCATTGCTAGTGACTACAAAAAGCATGTCTCCAGCGCCAACTGGGGAACAAGTGGCGAGATTATGAGGGAATACGTCCAGTTCAGCCATCATGTCGTATTTCCAGATTGTATCGGCATCGATGTCGCTTGCATCGGTTTCTTCTGTAAAGGGACCATCATTTTCGCCATCCAGAAATCCTTCGGTGTCGATGCATACCACCTCACAGCGATTTGAGACGTAGTATAGTCTATCGCCCTCAATGAAAGGTGCTGAGCAGACACCCTGCTGGGGCCAATCATTGACCCTGCCCGAAGGGAGTTTCGTATGTGTAGATTGCCAGAGGAACTCGCCATCCGATTCGCGGAACGCCATGATTACGCCGCGGTCGCCAGTGAGTTTTGGATTTCGTAAGCCTTGGTTGTTCGTTCCAACAAATACCTTACCACCAATGAGGACAGGTCCCGCATAGGTTTGTGAGCCTAGCGACGCCCTCCATTTGATGTTTAACCCGGTCTCGGGATCCCACTTTTTCGGAAGATTTCTCTCGTCGGAGACCAGATTTCGAGACGGTGTGAACCCCCACATGTTTGTTTCTTCGGCGCGGGTATTCGACACAGCAAAAAAATTTATTCCAATGATAATTTGGACAATGCTAACGTTCATTGTTCTTAAGATTCTCTTGATGTTCATCTTCGTACGCTCTCGCTTAATGTGCAAATGGTTAACGGGCGTGATAATCACCAGATCGGTCTACAGATCATCGAACTGTGCTCATGTAATTTCGCTCAACTTCCCAATCAGTGCGTTCGTTTCAATAGACAGGTTAATCAATTTGAAAATTATTCCTCAATCACGCCAAACTTTAAGGTTATCGTAATAAATCTCGGCGGGAGAATAGCCGTAGATACCTGGACTCCCTTCACGATTTGCCAGCGGATCTTCTGTTGTAATCGTCCAGGTTCCAGGTTCCATTTCGCCGGTTCGCCAAACCCTTCCTTTTACAATTGCTTTATCATCGTCAATGTCTACCTTCAACTTCATAGTATACCAGACGTATGGTTCCCATCTGAAATCGATATGCTTTGCCATTCTGAGATCTGAAGCCCATGAGCGGATTTGCAACCGCTGGTGGTTGCCCATAAGATCCAAGGTGTACCGGTTGGCGATTAGTCCCATATCCGGCAGGTTTCGTTTAGGCTTTGTCCCCATCACATCGATTTGAATGGTGTAGTCTTTCATCGTGGGTAGCCCAATATAGACATTGGATCGGTTCAACCCGCGCTTGACGGGAGATTTGACTAGAACTTTGTTTCCATCTTTAGAGCGGACGATAAATTTGCTACCTGCCCCGACCCAGTGCAGCGGATTTTTCCCTTCTTCAACCGACTCAAAATCTTCCACCCACGGCATTTCAGGAATAACACGGACACGAGCAGAACCTTGCACTTTCCCAATCCGCGCTGACACGGTTCCGGCTTGGCCACCGCCGCTGTCATTGAGGGTTAGTTTGCCGTTAGGACCAATTGTTCCTAACAATCCCTTGAGCGACCATTCACCAGCCTTTTCGGTATAAAATCTTCCTTTTTCGTCGAAGGCGCGAACCGTGAACTGAACTGTTTTTCCTGGTTGGGTTAAAATCTCCGTAGGAACGATTTTGATTGAATTCACACCTTTTGACCCCAGACAGTAAAGTCCATCCTCGGTAGTGAAGTAGATTTGACCGTCAGCAATCGCAGGAGATCCATATATTTCTGCATAATGTCCCGGCTCCCTTTCAATCTGCTTTGTGTCGAGGGATTGGCACGCATTTTCGCTCGGTTGCAGAATATGAAAATGTCCGTTTACTTCGGTTACATATATCTTTTCATCTGCCCAAACAGGTGAACCTTTACCAACGGTGCCAAGGCTGTGCTGCCAACGGACAGCACCTGTTTCGGCGTCAAGGCTGTACAGATTCGCCGAATTATCCACGACGTAAACTCTCCCCTCGTGTATCGCCGGGGAAGTATAACCGACCTGACACCCATCATATCGCCAGAGCTCGTGTGTTTCTGTAACATCCCCTGTGCCAGTGCCATCAATGCAGACGACACGCCCCATCGCCGTGCTGTCGATATTCTCTTCGCCATGGGAAGCGTAAACCTTTGCGCCATCCACCACAACTGAGCTATTGATGCCGCGTTTGCTGAGTTTGAAACCCCAAACCTTCTCACCTGTATGAACATTCATTGCATAGACCGCTCCATCCGCGTTGCCCCCTATCAAGAGTAGTTGTCCGTTGATCGTTGCAACAACAGGTGTGGAGTAGGTGGTATCCAGCGGTCGACCGCCCGGTGCTGCTACCCACACAACATCGCCTGTGTTCTTATCGAAAGCGAAATAACGATGCCTCGGCACAACATGACTGCCCCAGCTTGTGTTAAGGAAGCTGATGATAACAAGGTCGCCAGTCACAATCGGTGTATGAATGCGTCCGCCATAGCCGGAAATTCGTCCGAATTCTTCCGTAAAGGAACGTGACCAGACAATTTCACCGTTTCCAGTAAAACAGAGAAACATCCCACTAATCGTATGGGCATAAATATTACCTGTATACGTATCGCCAGCCAAACTTGCCCAACCGAGTCGGTTAAATGGGATAGTGCTGTGAAAAACGTTGAATCGATGTTCCCAAAGAAGTTCTCCCGTTTTAGCGTCAAAGCAGGCGACCTGCTCCTGCTCGGTGATATCCTTTCCAACTCGCCCTATAGCATATACCCGACCGTTGAGCACAATCGGTGTGGAACGGCCGATAAAGTCCGCTTTCCACATTAGGTTTTCGCCGTCCAGAGACCATTTTGAGATTAGTCCAGTTTCGTGAGAAACACCGTTTTGGTTGGGACCTCGCCAACCCGGCCAGTCCCATTGGGAAGCCCAAGCCTCTGAAGGGATTTGAGCTATTATGTCTCCGCGCAAAATGAACAGCAGATACAGAAGCAAAGAAACTGTTTTACAAGTTATCTGAAATCGCATTCGCATTCCCCGTTCTCGTTAAGCAATCGGCACAATTTCTCCGGTCTTAATTGATTCAGCCTCTTTATGGCAGAGCAGCAAGGCGTCTCTGGCGCTAATCCTTGAAAGTACCGAGTTCTCATGCCCTTGGTTGATTGCGTCAACCGCAGCCTGTATCTCTTTGGTAAAAGCATCCACGGGGTCTGTTTCACCGAGATCCACCCTGTGAACCTTTCCATCCTCAGTCAACAGCATCAACGGCGTTGAGGTAACCGGATCGCCGCCAAGTGTAGCAAACTCATACAACAAGGTTGCTTTTTCCAGATAAAGCTCGAAGCCGTGTGAGAATGCACGTCCCTCCTGAGATACGGCGCCCGAAGAGCAGCTTATCGAAAGCTCTTTGTCATTGTAGATATATTGGGTTGTGAGGTATTGGGCAAAGTCTCGTCCAGCAAGCTTACCCTGTGAGAACACTGCATCAGGTGTCCCGCAAAGCAGTTGAATAAAATGGGTGTCGTGGATGTGAAGATCGATTCCGGGACCTCCACTCTTTTCTAAATCGACGAAATCATCAGACCAGTTTGGCTCAGAAATGACACGTTTGAAATGCCCACCAATCAGATTCCCGTATTCTCCGCTTTCGACAATCCCTTGCGCATAGGTATACTCTGCGAAAAACGGCAGAATATGTGCTACCATGAAGCATCGTTCGCTCTGCTCGGCAGCTTGAACCATCTCATTTGCATCGTCAAGCCTAACTGAGATAGGCTTTTCGACAAGCACATGCTTTTCTGCTTTCAACGCGGCGATACTGATTAGTTTATGCATGTGCGTTGGCAAGCAGATGTCAATCATATCGACCTCTGGATCGGCGAGGAGATCATCAATCTCATCATATTTGCGTATGTGCGAAAGGTCTTCGAAACCGCCGCGGGGTCCAAAGTTACCCTGAATGCCGGTCCAATCGCCTTCACGCTTTTTCTGGTCGCGTGTGCAGATTGCGACAACTTGACCGCCGGAGACTTTTCTGGTCGCATAGTAGTGGATGGTTCCCATAAAGCCGATCCCAATAATACCGATTCTTAACACTGTTTTCTTCCGTGCGCTTCAAGTTAAACGGTTCTATTGTTTGACCGCAGAGCTTCCACACACTCCTCATGTATTTTACCATTTGTGGCGAGGAAAGGCATTCGTTCGCCCCGATAGGCAGGCGCATCGGGTGGCAATGGGAAACACGATTCGCCCGAAGGATGGGTCATAACACCGCCCGCCTCTTCCAAAATGACGGCTGGTGCGGCGATGTCCCAGAGCCTCGTGTTGGAATCGAAGCTGCCATCGAAGTAGCCCGCCGCAACTGAACAGATATGGAGTGCTGCGGATCCAAGGCTTCGACCTTTAACCGGCTTTTGAACAAAGCGATTAAGTGATGTGATGACCTCTGCCGAAAACCCAAACACACCAATCGCGTCAAATTTTTCGCGGTTATTGACGTGAAGAGGAACACCATTCAACGTTGCGCCGCAATCTTTCGCTGCACTAAACATGCGATTAGTATTCGGGTCGAACACAACTCCGAGCATCGGAATGCCTTTATGCAAGAGCGCTATCGCTATAGCAAAGATTGGGAAACTTGCAGCATAGTTGGTAGTTCCGTCCAGAGGATCTGTAACCCAGCAGTTGTCGGATTTTACCGCCGACATACCAAATTCCTCTCCAAACACGGCGTGATCCGGAAATTCAGATTGGAGTCGTTCCGCAATCAACTTCTCCGAAGCCTTATCCGCTTCGGTAACGATATCTCCAATGCCTTTGTACGTAATCTGGCGAACCTTGCCGAAGTAACCCATCAAGACGCCCCCCGCTTCGCGGGCAATTTCTTCGGCTGTCTTTAAAAGCATCGTTGGATCATTCATTCCGTCGGTTGTTCCTTGCGATTAGAGTTTATTGACTTCATTGAATTGGCTAGCTCATCCCTCCAATTGGGAAGCAGTCCATTTTGCGGATGGATCCTTTTTTCAGTTTCTTGTAACACTCCATAAAAAAGGGTTAGGGAAAAAATAGGCTAAATCAAACAACCCTGCCGCTCCTCAACCCATGAACTTTCCGAACATGTGAAGTGAGAAAAAAATGCAAAGTCAAACAATTATTCCGACTTTTGATTTGAGGTTTCTGTGCTTTTAATCTTCGTTTTCAACTCGTTCAAACGGCGACGGACTTCCTGATTGTATCGGTGGTGTTCGAGAAATTCTTCCCATAGCGCCAATGCTTCATCCGCATAACCTTGTGAGACGTAGTATTCCCCTAAAGCAATGGACGCCACGTCGGAATGCGGATCTTTTTCAATTGATTCCTTGAATGCTGCCACTGCAACGTCAGCGTCACCTTCGAGCAAGGCAAGTTGTCCTCGCCCATAAGCAATTAAAGCGTGTTCAGGATATTCGGATGCGAGCGCATCAATTCCTTCCTTCGCTCTATCTGCCATACCATCCTTGTGAGCTGCCATTGCTGCATGTACTTTGGCATCTATAATATAGCCATCGAGTTTATGTTGTTCCGCTTGACTCGTTGTATTTTGTTTTTGCCGTTCGGCAATTCGCGCTGCGGCTTCATATTTGGTCTTCGCCCGCGTGTAGTTGCCATATTTATAGCAGACATCCCCAAGCTCCTTTTCACCGTGATAAGTATTGCCTTTTGCATCAACAAGATCCTGGAAAATTTCCGCCCGCCTTCTCTTGTTTAACTGATAGTAAAGTACTTCGGCAAGGCTCTGAAGCGCATCGGTAGAATCCGTTTTCGCAGCAACAGCCCGTTCAAAAGACTCCATCGCTTGATGTGGATCGCCCATTTTTTTATAAGCCAGCCCGATCCTCCAGTAAATCTCTGAATCACGGAACGGATTGAAGCCAACAACAAACTGGTATGTCTCAATCGCTTTTTCGTAGTCATCATTGGCATACTGATTCTCGCCCGTCTTTATAATGGCTTCAAGAACTTCTCGATTGCTCCTTACAGCCTTATTTAGTACCTCCTGAGCACGCTGATGCATTCCGAGTTTGCGATAGCAGATTGATAGGCTGAGATAACTATATGGACTAATCTCCGCTTCAGCCTGTTTCGCAAGTTGGATTGCACGGAAATACAATGCCCCGGCATCCCGATAACCCTCCTCCTGAAAGAGCATGTTGCCAACCATTAGCATCGCATCATAGTACGTGCCTTGCCCGTCCATTGTAAATTGAAAAGTTCTCATTATCTGTTCACCACTCACGCCAAATCCAGAGTCTGCCTCTGGTGCAGCTCCCATCGCCCGACTGCGTTCAACGTCCTGTGGACGGTCGAGTGCACGCCGTTTCTCCCGTCTGGCAAGACTCCGTCCGGCCTGCGATGCCAATGGATCCTCAGGTTTCGGGATAGTCGCTCCCATCAATTGTAATTCTCGTTTGGCTTCGCTGATGGACGTTTCAGTACCTTCGACCTTGCCATACTTTTTGACGAGGGATTGATAGGTTCGTTTGGCTTCTGACTTATCTTTAAGCTGTTCCTTTTGGATCTGTCCTTTCCTGACGAGCGCTTGTGCTGCCCGGTCACTCTTAGGGTATCGGTTTGCGAAGTTGCCATAGATTTCTGCGGCTTGTTCATAGTTTTGGGCTTCCTCATAACTCTTTGCCAGTAGGAGCTGAGCGTTACTACTCAACTCATGCTCCGGAAATTTGTTTATGATCGTGTCGAACAATCCCCGCGCGGATTCAAACTCCTTTGATTTCAAATAGTGGACTCCCAAACGATAATTCGCTGATGCAGCCTCATCGCTGTCAGGCGCTGCAGAGATGATTTCTTGATAAACCTCCACACCTTTTTCAGGCTGGTTCATTGTTTCAATATAAAGTTTGCCTATGGCTAATTGAGCTTGGCGAGCAATTGGTGTACCCGGTTTTGACGCGACTATCGCTTCAGCTACTTCAATGGCGCCGTGATAATCTTTCTCCTCAATGAGTATTTCAACTTCTCCGGTTCCCTTACCGGATATACAGCCATAGTGGGCGAGTATCATCACAATTACTAAAAAGAAAGTGCAGAATCTGCAGTATTTCATTGTTCGTCCTCCTCATCTTGTAAACCCTCGATCAAAGATTTGGGGTTGGCTTATTAGTTTTCAGAATCTCGACCGACTGGCAGTTATGAACTTAATGCTGTCCAGGTACTTAGTACATTTTCCTCAGAGCACACGCATCAATCAGATCTAACAGGAATTGACGGTTGTAACCTTCCCTTTCAATCAGGGCATCGCAATCTACCATATTCCGTTCATTTGGCCCTTTACCGGTCTCCAAAATCGAATTGGTGAGCCAACTAGTGCGAATCCCATTAATCCCAGAGGTGTAGTTTATATTGTATTGCCCCTTCACCAAGCCAACAATCTGATCAACCTTGCAAAGCGGATATCCCTCCGGACGTTGATTTGCTAATGGCTGTGGCTCGCCGTCCTTTGGAATAAAACGGATGCCGTCTTTAATCTCAAGAATTCCCTCGCTGCCTTCAAGGATAAGCCATTCCTTGAAGGCAATATGCGTGTTGCCAAGGATTGTAATTGTACCGCTCGATCCATCATCCATTGTGACTTCCGAGTGGGCATCAACTTCGACAGCTTTCATCGTGACATTTCCCTGTTCGTCCTCAAATTTTGTGTCAGTTGTGCCGTATACTTGCTTCGGCAACAAGCCTGTCATCCAGAGGAAAATATCCTGCATATGGCTCCCGGAGTCATTCGGCTGCCCTCCACCGGAGAAACGTGCATCCCCTCGCCAACCGCTGCCGGGCCAACGTTGTGCTAGGTAAACATCAAATTTTGACAGACCGCCGATTAAGCCCTCCGAAATTGCCTTTCTGCCAGCGATATAGATTTCTTCATAATGCCGCTGATACCCGACGACCAAATGCAAATCCATTCCCATTGCGATTTTGGTGAGTGTAATCGCATCTCCAACAATGTTCGCCATCGGCTTTTCCACGAGCACGTGGCACCCGGCGCGTAAAGCATATTTGGAATGGATATCATGCAATGAGTGTGGAGAGAAAACGCCGACGATGTCGAGATCCTCTTTGTTCAGCATCTCGATGAATTCATATTCGCCAACGTAACGCTTGAAACTGTCTTCCTTGTAGTTTTCAACCTGTTCGCGGAGAGCGTTTTCCAGCGCATCTATACTTCGTTCATTGTTGTCAGCCACCGCGGCAATCTCAACATCGTCCCGTGTGGCAAACGCTAATGTGTTTCCGCGCCCCGCTCCACCGGGACCAATCACACCGACTCTGACGATGCTGTTCTTACTCGCCATGATAAAAATGGCTCCTATCTTATTGGAGAAAGGTTGGCTTCGTTTTTCCCACTTTTTGAAAGCGTGAGTTTAGCTTGCTGACTCTCAATCGTCCGTTGTGATTGCGCCCACCTTGACCGCTGGAGTATCCATTATTACTAAACTATGTTCCGCTTAGACACCTAATTTCCCAAGGACATCTTTCGTCGAGATCATATGTTTGCTGACGCCCAACTCCTTTGGCGCCAAACCAAGCGCCAAACCAATCATCTGCGGAAGGTGCAAAACAGGCAGGTCGAGTTGGCGTCCGACCACCTTACTAACGGAAGGTTGCTGGAGGTCTAGGTTCATGTGGCAGAGCGGGCAAGGCGTCACCATACAGTCTGCACCTTTGTCCTTCGCCTCACCAATGTGCTTCCCCGCCATTTTGAACGCAGCTTCCTCGTTCTCCAGGTTTATGGGAAACCCGCAGCATCGAGTTTTTCCGTAGTAATCCACTGGTGTCGCGCCCACCGCTTCAATCACCCGTTCCAGTGAGGTCGGATTGTCAGGGTTGTCAATCCCCATGACATCCGCAGGGCGCAGGATGTAACAGCCGTAAAATGGTGCGACTCGCAAACCCGTCAGCGGCTGTTTAACCATGCTTCGCAGATTGTCTGGACCTACCTCCTTGATGAGGACGTAGAGAAGGTGAGTAACATCCACACTTCCGTGATATTCGTGTCCACCCGCCTTGAGCACTTCGTTGACTTCTGCACGGTAGCCTTCATCTTCCGTCAGTTTCTTATTGCTTTTACGCAGACAGCCGATGCAAGTCGAACACACCGTCATTAGCGGTAACTCTAACTCCTCTGCGAGCGCAAGGGTTTTGGCATTGTAGGTATCGGCGAGCACCGGATTCTGTGCTTGTAGAACACCCGCACCGGTACAAGGGGCGCCGGTAAGTTCTACCATCTCAATGCCAAGCAGCGGCGCAATCTTTTGGGTGGACTGGTTCAGTTCAGTACAATTCCCCTTGGCAACGCAGCCGGGAAAGTAGGCAACTCTCATTAACGCCTCCTGTATCAATTGTGAATTGTCATCATTTTGTGCATGGTCCATTCTCTCTAGCGCACTGGTTCTTAAACTTAGCGAGGGTTTGGAGATGTCCAAGCTCGATTCACTTAATAGGGTAAAACACTAGCTGAAGATGGCTCTGAGGTATTCTCTTCTCATTAAAGCAATGTTAGAAATGGGAATCTCCTTAGGGCATACCGCCTCGCATTCGCCATGGTTCGAGCAGTCACCGAAGCCCTCTTTGTCCATCTGCTCGACCATATTTAGCGCCCGCCGCTTTCTCTCAGGTTGCCCCTGCGATAACAATGCGAATTGTGCAATCTTCGCCCCAACGAACAATGAAGCTGAGGCATTCGGACACGCTGCGACGCAAGCCCCGCAACCAATACACGCAGCTGCATCCATTGCCTGATCTGCATTATCTTTAGGTATCGGCAGTGTGTTTGCGTCGGGCGCCTCGCCAACGTTTACAGAGATATAGCCCCCAGCCACCATGATTCGATCGAACGCGCTGCGATCCACAACCAAATCTTTTATTACCGGAAATGCCTTCGCACGCCACGGTTCGACAGTAATGGTATCGCCATCTTTGAATTCACGCATGTGAACTTGGCAGGCGGCAGTTGCACGTCTCGGGCCATGAGCTACCCCATTAATCACGAAGCCGCACATACCGCAAATTCCCTCGCGGCAGTCGTTGTCAAATTCAATTGCATCCTCGCCCTTTTTCATGAGATCTTCATTCAGCACATCAAGCATTTCAAGAAAAGACATATCGGGTGAAGCATCACTGATTGTGTAAGCTACCATCTTACCCGGACTGACCGCATCTTTCTGTCGCCATATGAGCAAATTTAACGTCATTTTTCCCATTTGTAATGTATATTAAGTGCGAAATTGGGGTGCTCGCGGTTTCTCAAGACGCAACTCCCCTAAAATAGATCAGAATCGGAAGCAATAAAAATCCCACCGCCATGACGACAGCAAATACGATTCCTACTGAGTAGATAAATGGTGTGTAGCGTGGGTAACCGATGCCGAGGGATTGAAAGGCGCTCCAGAATCCGTGTCTAAGGTGCAAGCCAAGCAGCAGCATCACCGCAACGTATCCGATGACGGTCCAAATGTTACTGAACTCCTCTTCCACCAATTTGTATAAATCCCTAACCTTTTCCCCATGAACTTCTGTGAGGTGTGCGTCAACATACGCTGCTTCCACGCCAGGACCAAACTTGAACATTTTGAGGTGAATGATTACAAAGACCAATAAAACCAATCCTGTAAGAATCATGCTCACAGAACTCAGAGACTTTCGGCTAGGGTGTCCTGCCCGAGCGGTTTTGAAATAGCGCATCGCACGTGGGCGAGCCTCCGTTTTGCGAACTGCGACCGATATCCCCATGATGATATGGATCACGAAAATTGCGACGAATCCAAGCTCAATAACTATGAGGAGTTCACCGACGCTGTGTAACCAATGCGCGTAACGATTAAAAGGTTCGGAATCGTTGTAAAGGAGTAAGAGGTTGCCCGACAAATGTTCAAGAATGAACACACATAATACTAAACCTGTTATACCTGTTAGAAATTTTTTCCCAACCGAGGACCAAACAATAGAAGAAAATCGAGACATAACTTTAAACTAATTCACAGTTCACAATCAATATTGTTTCATCAACTAACATTTTGAATGTAGCGAAGAAATTCAGCAGGTATGGTTATAGCGCGCTTCGCCCAAAAGGAGAGCATTCCCCTGCGGGGTCCCTACTCTGTCCCCTTCTTCGCTTCTAACTCCTCATGGATGCGGCGGACATCTTGGACCTCCGTCACCGATGGGTGGGTGCCAGGCAAGAGGGGTTTAATTTTTCCCTTCAGGGTTGCTTTGATTGCGATTCCTGCGTTCCGAAAAGCCCAACCGATTCCCGCTGCTTTAATCGGCAAGGTGCGTTCATCAAGCACCCCGCTGTGCGCTACGCTTTCGGTAAAGTGCAGGACGTGCTTCGCGCCCACGTTGTTGGTTAAGCCTGCATCAATCGCCAATTCGCGTAGTTTGACAATCAGATCCATCGGCGCAACGCTCTTCGGACAGACCTGCACACACTCCACACATCGTGTACAATCCCATATACCTCCCTCCTCGCTCAAATCCGTTAGCCACTCACGGGTTTTCGCGTGACGCGGATCGCCAACGACACGGTACGCCTTCGCTAGCGCTGCAGGTGCCAAGAATTTTGAGGTCTCTTCCAGCACGGTGCAATCACTCACACACGCACCGCACATAATGCAGTTCATCGGTTGCTGTAGTTCGACCATCTTGCTGTGTGGAACCTGATACTCACGTTCGGGCGGTTCGCCCGCCGTCTCAATCCACGGATTGACCTGCCGTATCTTATCCCAGAACATTTCCATATCGGTCACGAGATCTTTGACTACCTTCATATTGCCCATCGGCTCCACACAAACCTCTTCACCGTTAGGGGCAAGCTTCGAGAGCGCAGTTTTACACCCCAACTTTGCGTGTCCATTTACCCGGAAGGCGCACGAACCGCAGACAGCGCTGCGGCACGAACATCGCATCGCCAATGTGCCATCTATCTCCTCACGCACCTTGATGAGTGCGTCTAATACCGTGGAAAAGTCGGGTAAACCGTCCACTTGATAGGTGTCATAATGCGGTTCTTGGTCCTTTTGCGGATCGTAACGGTAGACTTTTAGATTCGCTTGTATCATTCATCATCTCCTTAGGAACACAAGTAGCTAGTGGCGAGTCGCTAGTTAAGACAAGTGCTTTTAACTGACCACTAGTCACTCGGCACTGTAATCTTGTATCAGTCCTTAATACTTCCGCGTCTCCGGCTGCCATTGGGTAATCGTCACTGGCAAATAATCAATTGCGGGACCGTCGGGTGTTTCGTACACAACCACGTGTTTAATCCAGTTTTCATCATCACGTTCAGGAAAGTCTGTCCGCGTATGAGCGCCGCGGCTCTCCTTGCGGGCAAGCGCACTAACGATGATTGTTTCTGCGCAGTCGAGCATGTAATCTAACTCTAAGACCCCTAACAAATCGGTATTGAACACACGCCCTTTGTCGTGGACGGAGACTTCGGCGTAACGATCACGAACTTGACGGATTCGGCGTTGCGCTTCAAGCAAACCCTCTTCGTCGCGAAACACGCCGGTGAACTGATGCATAATCTCGCCCATCTCTAGCCTTAACGCTGGCGCCCGCAGGTTCGTTGAACGGGCAAAGACGTCAACAATTTTCTGCTCTTCAATCTGCACAACCTGTTCTGACACATTTGCAGGATTAATGCTCTTTGCGTATTCCGCCGCATGTGCCCCGGCTCGCCGCCCGAATGCGACGCAATCTAGCAGGCTGTTGCCGCCCAACCGATTCGCGCCGTGCGCCGAAACACAGGCTGCTTCACCGGCAGCATACAATCCCGGTAGCGCCTCTGCGCCATCGCCATTGTGTCGATAACATCGCCCGTCCACGTCGGTCTTAATGCCGCCCATAATGTAGTGCATTCCCGGTCGAATGGGCAGCGGCTCTCGCGTGATATCGACGTCAGCGTAATCCTGTGCTAGTTCGTAAATCTGATGGAATGCCTCCAAGATGCGGTCCTTGATATGTCGGCAATCCAGTAGCACACAGCCGTCCACCCCGCGTCCTTCTTGGATTTCAATTGTTTCCGCGCGTGAAACAACATCGCGTGAAGCTTTCTCCACCAGCGTTGTTGCTTGATATTCCGGATCCTGCATAAATCGATCGCCGTCGGCGTTCAGTAGATACGCGCCCTCCCCACGCGCGCCCTCGGTGATGAGAAAGCCGTTGGCAGGCAGAGTTGTCGGGTGATATTGAACCATCTCCATATCCATGATTAGCGCGCCGACCCGGTAAGCTAAAGCTAGCCCGTCGCCTGTCACGATGAGCCCATTGGTACTCGGCTCATAAACACGGCCGCATCCACCTGTGCACAGGATAACCGCTTTTGCTTTAAAGACCTCCAGTTTCCCGCTAACGATTTCCATCGCCACTGCGCCGCAGCACGCACCATCTTCCATGAGCAGCGTGGTCACAAACCACTCATCATAGGATTTGACATCCATCCGAAGCAGTTGTTCATACATGACGTGCAGAATAGTCTGCCCGGTCATATCGCCGACGTGACAAGTACGGCTCTTGTCCGTACCGCCAAACCCGCGCATGTGGATGCGCCCTTCCTCGTCGCGGTCAAAGATGACCCCGTAATGTTCAAGGGTGAATATATCCTGAATACCTTCGCTACACAGAATTTCAATGGCGTCCTGATCGCCTAAGAAGTCGCTGCCCTTGACGGTTTCGTAGGCGTGAACCTCCCACGAGTCTGCAACACCAAGTGCCGCGTTGATGCCGCCCTGCGCTGCAGCCGAGTGCGAGCGTGTTGGGTAAACTTTAGACATCATCGCTACGTCTGCGCCAGCCTGCCTCGCATGCAACGCGGCGCTCATTCCCGCCAAACCGCCGCCAATAACAAGCACTTCGTGTTCAATCATAAATCTCCCTCGGTTTCCTTTCTTATTCTATCTCAAATGCAGTGAAACGGCTTTCCCGCTTGACAAGGGGGGATAGGGGGGTTGCACTGCTGATTGATAGATCTTATCTTAACAAGATTTTATGATGTTGTCAATGAAATTCTTTCCGTTCACGTCAATGTGTTTCACCATATCGAAAGC
The DNA here is from genome assembly GCA_965198175.1 of Candidatus Poribacteria bacterium. Classification (GTDB taxonomy): domain Bacteria; phylum Poribacteria; class WGA-4E; order WGA-4E; family PCPOR2b; genus JAPPKS01. Next base: position 1,179,083 of record OZ240245.1, on the reverse strand, counting down.
AACATACCGCTCCGCTGGAGCGAAATCCTTCTAACCGCATTACCCACACATAGGCAATAATGTCTTGCACTCCAGCGGAGTGATCAAGCGAGCGAATAGCAAGTGCGATAGTCTTCACTAGTTTTGGGGGTTGAAACCCCTTTTTGATCGGATTAATATTTGTAATTTTGGTTGCAGTAACTATCGCTCGCTAACTTCCTACAGCTCAACACCCGTGTTTGGCAATCCCTCTGTGAATGAACCCAAACCCGAAACATAACTCATTTTACAATGGAAAGGCAAGCACTTTATTGCAAACCATCCGCTTCCCGAACAGTAAGAACTAGAACCATCTTAACGAGCTTGATTTTTTGGTCAGCTCGTGCTAAGATGAGGGTAACAAATCGGGAGAGGCGCGTCAAAGCCAAGAAAAAATGAGGAGAATTGAAGCTATGAAAGTACCAATTGCCCTTTTGACCATTGCTTGTGTGATTCTCGCATGGGGAACCGGACTTGCATTTGGGGTCAGTTTTCTGAAATTTGAGCGTGAGTTCGGTGGAAAAGGAAGCACAAACGGAGCATTCAGCAAAAACGTCAATATCGCATTCGACGCTGAAGGAAACATCCATGTGAGTGATGCTGATAACAGGCTGGTACAGCAACTGTCATCGAAAGGCGAGTTTTTGATGCAAATCCCTAAGGATCCCAAGTCACTGGAAAATATTCTGAAAAAGCCGGGCGACATCGCAGTAGATGGAGATGGTAACATCTACGTCGCTGATAGCACAGCGCACCACATCAAGGAAACAGACAATCCCAAAATCTACATATTTGCGCCGTGTGTCTACAAGCTCAGCCCAAGCGGTGAGTTGATGCACACCTATTTCGTTGACCCTGTTGATGTACGCCCAAAGCAGGTTTTACCCGCGCACCTAATGATTGATGAAGAAGGCAAATCCGCCTTTGGCATCCAGCCAAAATTGCATGATCGTAAATTGCTTGTCGATGTCAATCGCCAGAACCAACTCTACGTGCTGGATCAGAAGAAATCGACGGTCCATAAGTTTGGCGCTGACGGAGAGAAATTAACGGCGTTCGCACGTTACGGCGCCGGTAACGGTGAACTCGACAGCGACGCCTCAGACATTGAGATCGATAGCGAAGGGAATGTGTTGATTGCAGATACCGGCAACCACCGCGTGGTCAAGTTTAACCCAGAAGGGCAATTTGTGTTGAGCTTTGGTACAAAAGGGCGCAGCGGCGGTGAATTCACCAAACCCATTGCAATCGCCGCATTGGGGTCCGGCGAAATTCTTGTCAAGGATGCCAGCCAATTTAAGCGTCATCTGGGTGGTTTGCCAGCCGGTGGTCTGTTGACCTTAATCTCTCCTTCAGGCATTGGAATTGCCGACACCGTTTTGGAGACCGCTCGGAATAGACCTACCATACTTGGTCAAAACATCCCGGGTCAAAGCGATTTGGATATTTTACAGCGGCGAATCCGTCTTCTGGAGGAGGCGGAATACAGGCGGTATTTCAGCGAATATTTCGATGAAGAAGACGACAAAGATGAGAACAAAAAAGAGGAGGATGAGGATCTCAAAGCGGCAGCAGTTCGAGCAACTATCTATCACAACGTCATCGCGAGAGTCCAGAAATTTGACAGCAGTGGTAGATACAAAGACCGCGTAATCTATGAGGTCGATAAGCAAAGTGAGACAGATCGCGATGTCGCCTTCCTCGCTTTGGATTCCTTGGGTCGCATCTACCTCCGCGACGAGAGCGATTTGACTATCCATCAATACGCTATCACCGGGTTCACGATTAAGCCATCGCACATGAACGCGCTATACAACACCAGAACAAGCAACATCGACAGTGAGTTTCTCGAAGACTACGAAGATATCGACGAACATGCGGATGTCGTGGATCAGTTCAATCAGTTGCGAATGGATAACACCTTTTTCTGGACTTATGCGCTCTCGGAACGGTGGAATCTGATGCTGGTCGACACCCTCAGCTACGGGGAGCAAGACGAACGTTACATGACCCCTCCCAAACGCGAGGATAGTTATGACCTGGATACGAAGGCGTTAACCAATGCTTTCGCTGCTAACCTGAAGTTTATCACAAATCCGAATCCCTACCGGTACCGGGAACTGAATCTATATGCCGAACGGGTTGACGGCACAACAGAACTCGGCAGAAACGCAATCTACCAAGACCTGAATCGGCAACGTCAGGAAGATGAGGGCGATGCCGGTTCATTAGCTGTCGGACTAAATTGGGATATCTTGTCAAAGATGAATCTGTGGCTTGAATACTCGGATCTCAATCCCGCTGATATAAGCCGCAATTATACTCGCCGCTACTTTGATGTCTCAGGAGATCTCTACGAAGTCTTCGCCACACGAAATCAGAGAAAACAGTTCTTAGGTGAATTGTCAATCAAATTCTAAAGCTAAGAGAAAGAGAGCTTGAAATCATGGATAGATGAAGGGGGCATTTGGATAGAGGTGTCTAGCGATTACCCAGAAAGAGCTTTTGGACGACAACGATGGAGTCGGATTTTCCAAGCAGGCTCTAAATACTTAATCAACTGCAAATTTTAACTGATAATGACAATAAACGGAGTGTCAAAAAAGTACGTTTTTGCTTGACATTATTTGAACAATATGGGATCATTGTAAGTGTGAAATGCAGTCATATAGCAGGTGTCAGGCGCTTATGAGCCGGGAATCTGTTCCTGCTATTCCATTCTGCCACATATTAGACCCTTTACGACTGATTCTGAACTTATCATCATACGAATAAAAGGAGAGTTAAAGCCATGAAAATACAACTGCTTGGTTTCGTATTGTTGTGTTTGATTTCTGGCTTGATGCCATTGGATGCGTCAGCACAAATCATATTTACGTTTTCAGATAATTTGTCCGGCAAACCCGGTGACGAGTTTACGATTGGTTTTGGAGCCGTTGAGAAATTAACCGGTCCCATCTTCGAATCGCCACCCGTGGTAGGGCTAGCAGTGACGTTTAGTGTGAGTCCAGCCGATGGAACTGTGTCGCTGAGTACCACAAGCACCACAACTGATAGCAACGGACGGGCAAGTACGACGTTGCGGACGGGGAGCGATTCCTCCGGCTCCTACACAGTCACAGCGTCGATCAACGATGGTCGATCTCAGAGTTTAACTGCAACAGTTGAGAACTCACCGCCAGAATTATCAATAAGTGTGGTAAGTGGTCCTGGGTCTGGCGATCCCGGTGATGCATTGACGTTTACTGTTGAAGTTCAGGAGGACGGGAGCGCCGCGTCAGGGAAAACTGTGACGTTTAGTATTACGTCAGGCGATGGCAACGCGTCACTGAATCCCGCAAGCGCGACAACCGGTAGCAACGGGCAGGCATCTACCACTCTAACACTTGGGAACAGTGCGTCCGGTTCATACACAATCACAGCGACAGTTGGCAGTGAATCTACGACTGGTACTGCAACGGTTAACACCCCACCACCACCGCCAGAAATATCGATAAGTGTGGTAAGCGGTGCGTCCGGTTCATACACAATCGCGAGGCGATCCCGGTGATGCATTGACGTTTACTGTTGAAGTTCAGGAGGACGGGAGCGCCGCGTCAGGGAAAACTGTGACGTTTAGTATTACGTCAGGCGATGGCAACGCGTCACTGAATCCCGCAAGCGCGACAACCGGTAGCAACGGGCAGGCATCTATCACTCTAACACTTGGGAACAGTGCGTCCGGTTCATACACAATCACCGGTGATGCATTGACGTTTACTGACTGAAGTACAGCAGGACGGTTAACAGTGAATCCCTGGTACCACACCGCCAGAAATATCGATAAGTGTGGTAAGCGGTCCCGGATCTGGCGATCCCGGTGATGCATTGACGTTTACTGTTGAAGTTCAGGAGGACGGGAGCGCCGCGTCAGGGAAAACTGTGACGTTTAGTATTACGTCAGGCGATGGCAACGCGTCACTGAATCCCGCAAGCGCGACAACCGGTAGCAACGGGCAGGCATCTACCACTCTAACACTTGGGAACAGTGCGTCCGGTTCATACACAATCACAGCGACAGTTGGCAGTGAATCTACGACTGGTACTGCAACGGTTAACACCCCACCACCACCGCCAGAAATATCGATAAGTGTGGTAAGCGGTCCCGGATCTGGCGATCCCGGTGATGCATTGACGTTTACTGTTGAAGTTCAGGAGGACGGGAGCGCCGCGTCAGGGAAAACTGTGACGTTTAGTATTACGTCAGGCGATGGCAACGCGTCACTGAATCCCGCAAGCGCGACAACCGGTAGCAACGGGCAGGCATCTATCACTCTAACACTTGGGAACAGTGCGTCCGGTTCATACACAATCACAGCGACAGTTGGCAGTGAATCTACGACTGGTACTGCAACGGTTAACACCCCACCACCACCGCCAGAAATATCGATAAGTGTGGTAAGCGGTCCCGGATCTGGCGATCCCGGTGATTCGTTGACGTTTTCAGTTCAGGTTCAGGAGGACGGGAGCGCCGCGTCAGGGAAAACTGTGACGTTTAGCATTATATCGGGCGATGGCAACGCGTCACTGGGCACTACAAGCACAACAACTGGGAGTGATGGACGTGCTTCCACTACAGTGATACTTGGAAACAGTGCCTCCGGTTCATACACAATCACTGCGACGGTTGGCAGCATATCTACCAGCGGTACTGCAACGGTTAATCCCCCGCCGTCAGCGCCAATCATATTTACGTTTTCAGATAATTTGTCCGGAAAACCCGGCGACGAGTTCACGATCGGTTTTGCAGCCGTTGAGAGATTAACTGGTCCCATCTTCGAATCACCACCCGTGGTAGGGCTAGCAGTGACGTTTAGTGTGAGTCCCAACGATGGAACTGTGTCGCTGAGTACCACAAGCACCACAACTGATAGCAACGGACGAGCACAGACTATGCTACGAACTGGAAGCGGTTCCTCCGGATCCTACACAGTCACAGCAACGATCAACGATGGTCGATCTCAGAGTTTAACTGCAACGGTTAATCCCCCGCCGCCACCGGAATTGTCCATAAGTGAGGTAAGTGGACCGGGGTCTGGCGATCCCGGTGATACATTGACGTTTACTGTTGAAGTTCAGGAGGACGGGAGCGCCGCGTCAGGGAAAACTGTGACGTTTAGTATTACGTCAGGCGATGGCAACGCGTCACTGAATCCCGCAAGCGCGACAACCGGTAGCAACGGGCAGGCATCTATCACTCTAACACTTGGGAACAGTGCGTCCGGTTCATACACAATCACAGCGACAGTTGGCAGTGAATCTACGACTGGTACTGCAACGGTTAACACCCCACCACCACCGCCAGAAATATCGATAAGTGTGGTAAGCGGTCCCGGATCTGGCGATCCCGGTGATTCGTTGACGTTTTCAGTTCAGGTTCAGGAGGACGGGAGCGCCGCGTCAGGGAAAACTGTGACGTTTAGCATTATATCGGGCGATGGCAACGCGTCACTGGGCACTACAAGCACAACAACTGGGAGTGATGGACGTGCTTCCACTACAGTGATACTTGGAAACAGTGCCTCCGGTTCATACACAATCACTGCGACGGTTGGCAGCATATCTACCAGCGGTACTGCAACGGTTAATCCCCCGCCGTCAGCGCCAATCATATTTACGTTTTCAGATAATTTGTCCGGAAAACCCGGCGACGAGTTCACGATCGGTTTTGCAGCCGTTGAGAGATTAACTGGTCCCATCTTCGAATCACCACCCGTGGTAGGGCTAGCAGTGACGTTTAGTGTGAGTCCCAACGATGGAACTGTGTCGCTGAGTACCACAAGCACCACAACTGATAGCAACGGACGAGCACAGACTATGCTACGAACTGGAAGCGGTTCCTCCGGATCCTACACAGTCACAGCAACGATCAACGATGGTCGATCTCAGAGTTTAACTGCAACGGTTAATCCCCCGCCGCCACCGGAATTGTCCATAAGTGAGGTAAGTGGACCGGGGTCTGGCGATCCCGGTGATACATTGACGTTTACTGTTGAAGTTCAGGAGGACGGGAGCGCCGCGTCAGGGAAAACTGTGACGTTTAGTATTACGTCAGGCGATGGCAACGCGTCACTGAATCCCGCAAGCGCGACAACCGGTAGCAACGGGCAGGCATCTATCACTCTAACACTTGGGAACAGTGCGTCCGGTTCATACACAATCACAGCGACAGTTGGCAGTGAATCTACGACTGGTACTGCAACGGTTAACACCCCACCACCACCGCCAGAAATATCGATAAGTGTGGTAAGCGGTCCCGGATCTGGCGATCCCGGTGATTCGTTGACGTTTTCAGTTCAGGTTCAGGAGGACGGGAGCGCCGCGTCAGGGAAAACTGTGACGTTTAGCATTATATCGGGCGATGGCAACGCGTCACTGGGCACTACAAGCACAACAACTGGGAGTGATGGACGTGCTTCCACTACAGTGATACTTGGAAACAGTGCCTCCGGTTCATACACAATCACTGCGACGGTTGGCAGCATATCTACCAGCGGTACTGCAACGGTTAATCCCCCGCCGTCAGCGCCAATCATATTTACGTTTTCAGATAATTTGTCCGGAAAACCCGGCGACGAGTTCACGATCGGTTTTGCAGCCGTTGAGAGATTAACTGGTCCCATCTTCGAATCACCACCCGTGGTAGGGCTAGCAGTGACGTTTAGTGTGAGTCCCAACGATGGAACTGTGTCGCTGAGTACCACAAGCACCACAACTGATAGCAACGGACGAGCACAGACTATGCTACGAACTGGAAGCGGTTCCTCCGGATCCTACACAGTCACAGCAACGATCAACGATGGTCGATCTCAGAGTTTAACTGCAACGGTTAATCCCCCGCCGCCACCGGAATTGTCCATAAGTGAGGTAAGTGGACCGGGGTCTGGCGATCCCGGTGATACATTGACGTTTACTGTTGAAGTTCAAGAGGATGGGAGTGCCGCGTCAGGAAAAACTGTGACGTTTAGTATTACGTCAGGCGATGGCAACGCGTCACTGAATCCCGCAAGCGCGACAACCGGTAGCAACGGGCAGGCATCTATCACTCTAACACTTGGGAACAGTGCGTCCGGTTCATACACAATCACAGCGACAGTTGGCAGTGAATCTACGACTGGTACTGCAACGGTTAACACCCCACCACCACCGCCAGAAATATCGATAAGTGTGGTAAGCGGTCCCGGATCTGGCGATCCCGGTGATTCGTTGACGTTTTCAGTTCAGGTTCAGGAGGACGGGAGCGCCGCGTCAGGGAAAACTGTGACGTTTAGCATTATATCGGGCGATGGCAACGCGTCACTGGGCACTACAAGCACAACAACTGGGAGTGATGGACGTGCTTCCACTACAGTGATACTTGGAAACAGTGCCTCCGGTTCATACACAATCACTGCGACGGTTGGCAGCATATCTACCAGCGGTACTGCAACGGTTAATCCCCCGCCGTCAGCGCCAATCATATTTACGTTTTCAGATAATTTGTCCGGAAAACCCGGCGACGAGTTCACGATCGGTTTTGCAGCCGTTGAGAGATTAACTGGTCCCATCTTCGAATCACCACCCGTGGTAGGGCTAGCAGTGACGTTTAGTGTGAGTCCCAACGATGGAACTGTGTCGCTGAGTACCACAAGCACCACAACTGATAGCAACGGACGAGCACAGACTATGCTACGAACTGGAAGCGGTTCCTCCGGATCCTACACAGTCACAGCAACGATCAACGATGGTCGATCTCAGAGTTTAACTGCAACGGTTAATCCCCCGCCGCCACCGGAATTGTCCATAAGTGAGGTAAGTGGACCGGGGTCTGGCGATCCCGGTGATACATTGACGTTTACTGTTGAAGTTCAAGAGGATGGGAGTGCCGCGTCAGGAAAAACTGTGACGTTTAGTATTACGTCAGGCGATGGCAACGCGTCGCTGAGCACCACAAGTGCCACAACTGATAGCAACGGACGGGCAAGTACGACGTTGAGGACGGGGAGCGGTTCCTCCGGCACCTACACAGTCACAGCGTCAGTCGGGATAGGCTCCGTGAGCACGACGATCGAAGTCGTGGAAACTGAAATCTCAGAACAACAGCAACAACAGCCATCGCCGATGCCGACGGCTTTAGCGATTCTATTAGACGATTATCAGACCGGTTTGCCCGGCAAAGCGTTGACTAATTCCTTCGTTGTTGAAGTCCGCGATCAGAATGACGACCTGTTGGAAGGAGTGACTGTAACCTTTTCTGTCAGTGCAGGCGGAGGTTCGCTGAGTCATACAAGCGTAGACACGGATGCCGACGGATTAGCACAAACTACCCTGACACTTGGTAACGAACCCGGCACAAACACGGTCACGGCAAGCGTCGAAGGAATCACCGAAACTGTGACCTTTAACGCTGTCGCCGAACTTCTCCAATTTGACCTAACCGTGCCATCAGGTACCAGCTTGATTCATGTTCCGCTAAAGGTGAGGACAGTTGACGGGGCGGCGAGGACTATCGAATCAATTGCTGACTTGTACGACGCGCTCGGCGGTGCGGATACTGTCAATCTCCTTATTACCTATAACCGGGATACCCATCAGTGGAACAGCTACCTCGGGGATGAGAGCAGCGGTGGTGCCGCGGACAGAGTTTTGACGGATGACCTAGGAATCGTTGCTACCTTAAAAATGCCGGTAACGGTTCGTATCGGAGGTGACGAACTCGGTTCGGACGGAATGAGCAGCATCCGCTTAATCCAAGGCAAGAACCTAGTAGGATTGCCGCTGAACGATTCAAGGATAACTCGTGTTAGCGACCTACTCACGCTTGAGGGGTTTGTGGACAACGCCCCTGCGGTCACTGTTTCCGATAACGGAAGGTTCAAGTCAGTCGAAAAAGCCGAAGATGACGGGGACATCTCGGTCACGGGCGGGCAAGCCTTTATCATTGACGTTTTAGAGGATGCGACAGTGACTATATCCGGAGATGGGTGGAATAACACCTCCTCTGGCACAATGACTGCGCCACCGCTAGCGAAAGGGGACATGAATGCGGCTGGCACTACCCCTATATTAGCGTTAAGCGGTTCGATTGTTGACGGTGTGAGAGGCGTCAACAGAAATAATTTGCGTGTTATCGTCAACAACCTCTCAACCGGTAGCGCAGTTACCACCCTAATGGGAGGAGATACAGGTGGCACTTCATCGCAGACTGCCTACGAACTTACCGTTGTTGACATCGAAGGTGGGCGTGCAGCAGCAATTGGTGATATCTTTGAAATCTCCGCCATATCTCCCGATGCCTCTATCAGTGTGGAGCCGTTCCGACATACTGTTACGGCTGAAGATGTCAAGCGGCACCGGATTCAGTTGTCGGCACTAATTGTCCAAGAGATACCCACGAAAACACAACTGTTGCCAAACTACCCGAATCCCTTCAACCCAGAAACATGGATTCCGTATCACCTTGCAAGCGACGCAGAGGTGCTACTCGCGATTTATGACACAAGAGGCGTGTTGGTGCGCCACTTGGATTTAGGGCATCAGGTGGCGGGCTATTATACGAATCGGACCAAGGCAGCGTACTGGGATGCCGCAACGAGAATGGAGAATTGATCTCAAGCGGGGTCTATTTCTACCAGTTGCAGGCGGGAGACGTTTCCGCCACACGGAAGATGCTGATTCTTAAATAGTATCAAATGACCAGATGCCGGTTCGATTTCAGCGTGTTGTGCAAAGTACGAATATCTCTGTTTATCGTAGCTTCGGCAATGAAGAGCATCGGAATGACGTTGGACGACATCTTTTAACATGATAGCTTCTGTTTTTGATGCCTAGACTGATGCAATCGAATAATCAATGATGACAATCTCCACCCACCAATCCGTCCCCCGTTAGCTCACCAAGTCACCTTTACGACCCAACCTTCTGTATTGGCAGGTTTGTACTCTCCATCGCGTAGATATTTAGATGTGTGCCACAAACACAACCGCTTTCCATCGGGCAGCCATGTCAGATTAACCAAATCGATTGTTGTACGTGCAATCGGTAATGCGCGGTTCGTTTCCACGTCTAGCACCCACACCTTCCACCGTATCCCCATACAATCCTCACGTTCCAAGTAAGCGAGCCGATTGCCTTGAGGCGACCATGAAGGAGAAGTGTGTTTGAGAATTCTTGTCTCATTCGCTGCCTCCGAAGAAACGATGTGGAGTTGCTTACTAAGTAGCGCATCCGACACAGGATTTCCTGAAAGCACGTAGGCAAGGTTAGCGCCGTCAGCCGACCACTTAATCTGCTTAACTCGCTGGGAGGACGTTGAAATCTCATTTAATTTTGTGCCATAAATATCGTGGACGCGAACTCTGGCGTGTCCGGAGGCATAGTGCTGGTAATCCAGCCCAATCGCAATTCGATCGCCGCCAGGTGACCACGAAGGCGGGTCTAGATAGCTAAAGGCGCCAATCCGACCCTCAATCGGAATCCGTGCTATCGGCGTCAGATGGGATTTATCGCTATTAATTCGATAAAGGACATCAACCCCTTCTTCCCAACGTCGGAACGCAATCTGATTCACAGTAGGCGACCACGCCGGCGCATCGCCGGGAACGAGCTTGATTAAACGAGGATTCTGTCGATTAATAATCCATACATAGCTGTCCTTACCCTCATAAGCTTCAAAGGTGATTAAGTTGCTGTCAAGCGACCATGACAGATTCGGATTGTAGAAATTTCCTGCGCACAGCCTTTGGAACTGCCTCGCGTAGCTATCCGTGAGCCAGAGTTCGCTCGCTTTCCAGTATTGTCCAGTGAGATTCGTCCGCTTCAAAAACGCAATCAGTTTGCCGTTGGGCGACCAGTGAGGCGCTTCCGCCCCCGCAATCAGATTCAATGTCCGGACATTTGAACAGACCGCCTTATTGAACCGAATCCCCTCAATTTCTTCAAACACGCCGATTCCAAACCCATCCATCCAGCCGATTTCCCCGTTTGGAAGTTCAACCTGATACCAATCCTCCGACTGACTAACGATTGGTAGCTCGACGCCATCGTTAAGTAACAGTAGTAGGTCTGGCGTTTTTTCCGAACTCGACTCGCCGGTAAATCCTCTGTCCCTGCTGACATAAACCGGTGCCTCATCGTGAACGACGATTCCGATTGGACGTTTGTCCGATTGAACCTGAGGCGAGACCTGATTCTCAAAGGCATACACAAATCCATCGTGTGATGTGATATACAGCATTCCGTCCGCGATTGCAGGCGCCGCATCAATATAACCCTCTGCTTCGTAAGACCAAATCTCCACTTGTGATTTAATGTCAAATGCATGAATCTTATTATCACGCCCGCCGATGTAGACAAACTGATTAGCGATGACCGGATAGCTACTCGTACCAGGGGTGTAACTGCGCCATAGATCGGCGCGATGCTGGGGACTAGTTGGGCGCAGTTGCCCTCGGCTGCAGCCATATTCAATACCATTCACCCTCACGCGCCCTCGGACTTGGTCTAGCAATGTCCCCGTAGTCGCATTGATGATGAGAATCTTGTTCGGAAACATACCGACGTAGATTCTTCCGCCTGAAGCAATCGGCGGGGAATCCATCCAGTTCTCGGATTGGTACTGCCAGATCTGTTTGCCTGTTTCCGCATCAAAAGCATACACCCGGTTGTCTCGTGCGTTAACGTAGACGCGGCGATTCCAAACTGTTGGTGTGTGTCGGATGGCGCCGCCAGTTTGGAAGGTCCATCGAATCCCCCAATTTTTCGCATCGAGCGCATACAGTTTGTGGTCATTTGACCCAACGTAGACAGTTCCGTGTGCGACTGCAGGACTTCCAACAATAGGTCCCCCGGTCTTAAATTTCCAGCGCAGCTTGAGCGGAGGCTTAAGGTTCTGATCCGGACTTCTACCGGAGAAATTCAGATCGCACATGAACATCGGCCAATCTTCGGACCGCGTTGGCGATACGATTTCCACCGGTTGACGCGAATCCTCGGATTGCGATGCTGGAGTTGCATCCCGCGTGTCCTGTGATTGGCACGACAGTAGCGTGAAGCCTAGTAAAAGCGGAATAAAGATGTGCCCCACAATCGTCCTTTCCATCAAGTTTCACCTCCCGGCTCCGATTTTCTCTACCAAAACCCTCAACTTCTGATAAAGCGCACCATTGTCCTTCACGAGCTCCATCAGCAACTCGGCGAGCTCCGATTTAGATAGGTTTTCCACCGCTTGACGAAGTTGCGCCTCGCTGATGGATGAGTCGGGTGTCTCGTCAACCCTTTCGTAAATCCATTCAAATAAGACAGCGGCGACATGCTTACAGACATCAAACCCTTGTGAATATGGGCAGGTGCAGTTCCCATCAATTCCATTATCATCACACCAAACCTTGACAGTGTAGCTCGGACATGACCTGCCAGCCACTTCGGCATCAATGGTAGTTCCGCGAACCTTTAGGTTCGTCACCATTCCCGCTTCGTAGTAGTCATATCCACGCCCTGCTAGAGTATGACCAACGAGGGCGTAAATGTCATCCTCTGTAATTCCTTCTAGCTTCATTCATACACCCGCATCTTTTTCCAATGTAAAAGCTATCAGAATAATTCGTCACCTATAATTGCAAATTATAGGTGATTCTTCATGCTTCGTCAACGTACATTTGTTCCACTCATGACGCTTACTGGGGATTTATTCTGTTGACACGAATCCCTGTGTTTGGTTACACTTTCGTCATAATATAAGGTTGGGTTGACATTGCAAAGTGTCAGTTTCACAGTCGAAAGGAGAGTCTATGCCCGAAGCACTCTATCCGATGATACCTTCGCCCGAACGCGTTGTACTTATTGGGGTGAAATTAAAAGCGCAACTCAAAAGCGATGTAGAGGATTCGCTTGAAGAGTTGGGGCAACTCGCGGAGACCGCAGGACTAGAGGTCATTTACACAATCGTACAACCCAGAGAAACACCGGATCCCGCTCATTTTATCGGGAAAGGAAAAATAGCGGAACTGGGGGCTTTAATCAGTGAAGCGGGTGTGGATGCAGTCGTCTTCGATAATGAACTCACACCGGCGCAAACACGCAACATTGAAAAGACTCTGGACACAGTTGCCATCGACCGGACCAGTCTAATTTTGAAAATCTTTGTGCAACGGGCGCAGTCGAAGGAAGCAAAGCTACAGGTGGAGTTAGCCCAGTTGCAATATGCCCTGCCGCGTTTGACTCGGCTGTGGACCCATCTCTCCCGCTTAGCGACTGGCGGGGGCGGAAGTACGGCAGTCGGCGCAGGGCGTACAGGTGGCGCCGTTCGCGGTCCAGGTGAAACGCAACTACAAATTGACCGAAATCTGATCCGTGCACAAATATTGCGCCTCAAGAAAGCCTTGGAGGCGGTTGAAAAGCAACGCCGCGTTCAGCGAAGCAGCCGTAAGGAGATGATTAAAGTATCGCTCGTGGGTTATACCAATGCCGGCAAGTCAACGCTTTTCAACGCGCTAACCGGTGAAAACCGGCTCGCCGAAAATAAGTTATTCGCGACGCTCGATCCAACCACCCGCATCGTTGATTTGCCCGATAACCGGCAAATCCTGTTGACAGATACCGTCGGCTTTATCAAAAAACTTCCGCATCATCTGGTCGCTGCATTCAAAGCCACACTAGAGGAGGTTGCAGAGGCAGACTTGCTTCTTCATGTGGTTGATGGAAGTCACCCCCAAGCGGAGGCTCAAATCGAAGCCGTGAATAGCGTACTCAAATCGTTAAACGCTTATGACATCGCTACGGTTATTCTACTTAATAAAATGGATCTGTCTGAAAATGAAGAACAATCCCAACTCATCCGTATCAAATATCCCGACTGCCTCGAAATCTCGGCGCGGACGGGGGCTGGGTTGGAACAACTGAAGACCAAACTTGCTGAACGCTTCTCAACGCAGGACATTGATATGTCGCTCATCCTTTCCTACCGTGATGGCAAGGCGTTGGACTACCTGTATAAACACGGCGAGGTTTTCGAGGCGGAGTATGGCGGTAACGGCATCCAGGTCAAGGCGAGACTTCCACACCGCCACATGAAGGCTTTAGATCAGCTTGCAGCGCATTCCACCTATGAGCTGCGCTAAAGAAATCAAGGACTTGTATTGAATGCTGCGGGAGAAGTATTACTTACATGGAGTCCTTCCGTAAAAGGGAAGGATATTCATGACCATCGGGGTGCGCTCAAGCGTTTGCGCCGTAGTGGCAAACACGCATGGATTTTGGTCAATGCGCTGGCAGACCGCACACGCTTCCAGTTAACCTTTCGCGACCATACCTTTTCCCAAGCAGACCCTCCTGAGGCTATCCAGAGTCAACTGCGGCAGTGCTTCAGCCCTACTCAAGCCTTTAACCGTGTCTATCTCCTCGCGCAGGACAATGCAGAAGTTCCGTGCTACGATATAACGAATCATATATCCCAATGTCTGGCGGGCGATCTCTCCGTCGCCGATAGACTGAAAGGTCGGACCATCTTTCTACTCAGTCAAACTGAGGTGCAGACGGAAGATCTCCTGACCGAAGATGGTGTTCGTGCGCACGCAGGCCGGGTTTTGCAGCCGTACATTCGTGAATACGCCGATTATCTGGGGAGTACCGTTATCGGTTTCTGCTGCAACCTGCCAACTGTGCTGTCCCCACTCAGATGCGAACCGCTATCGATTCCTTGGAGCGTAGAACTCATTGGCAGCTCCGAGACCGTCTCCCCAGAGGAGTTTCTCCGATATCTTCCCCTGATTTTTCACGAAACTTACGACTCAGCGGCAGTTCGCAGCCGCTTTTGGGAGAAGTTCACCCAAAGGTTTGCAGAGGTGTGTATCGGCGGACTAAAAAAGTTTTGCCGCGAGTCGAATCTGCAACTCGCAATTAATATCCCCGCAAAGGCGCGAGCGCTAGAAGCGGATGTCGGCGAATTACTCAACCACGCCGATCGCCCCATTCTCAGCCCCAAACAGACGGATCAGCCGTACCGATTCTTAATCACCAAGTGCGTCGCTAGCATGCCGCATCCTGAATGCTCTGGGCACATCAGCGTCTGCGAACGGGATGCGACCGAAAGTTTCCGTTCGGTTCAACTCGCTTATGATAGTGTGTTGGGATTCAATTCATGGATATCGACGGCGCATGCCTCTACTGCACCCTCAAGTACAGCGGAACACCTGAATCGCTTCCTGTCTATCGGTGTTCCCAGAAGATCGATTCTCACTATATCGCCTATTCACAGTCTCTGGACAAAGCCTGATGGCAAAACGTGGGATTGGATCAAAAAAGAATGGAGCTGGCTCTGTCAGACCCTTTGGGAACTGGGTTACGACTTCGATGTTGCCTCCGAAACGGAATTGATTGCTGCGTCGGTCGATAAACGCTCGCTGCATCTTAAAGAAGCGGCTTATCCACTCATCTTGCTCCCAACCTCTCTGTCCCTTCAGGAAGGAACGGTGAAGTTGTTGACACAGTTTGTTAAAGCACGCGGCAAGCTGATTGCCCTAACTCCCGTGCCGTACCTACTCAACGGCAGAATCGGCGTCGATCCCTACCCGCTCGAACGCCTGCTTTATCAATGGCGCACATCCATCGTAGCCGGCGAAACGTCGCGCGAAAAAAGGGATGGTCTCAAACATCTACTGCAAAAGTGGGTAAAACCGGCGATACGGGTTTACCGCAAACCCGATAATTCCCTAACGAACTGCATCGCGATTCAACACCGTCAGTCGGAGGAATTTAATCTCTTCTATTTTTTCAACCGTGAGGAGACAGCGGCTGAGGTACTGGTCGAAATACAATGGGAGGCAGCGTTGCTTGAAGAGTGGGACACCGCAACCGGCGAACAGGGGCGCATAGACTGCTGGCACGCCGACGGAAAAACGTACACGACCCTATCCTTTGATCGCCAACAGGGAAGGCTCATCGTCGATCGAAAGGATTAGAACAAATTCTAACTCTCTCTGGAGGAACTAATAATGAAAGTCAAGCGGCCAAGTGGTATTAAAAGAATAACCATTATCTGCACGTTTATATTCCCAATCATTTTTTTAATTTTGAATGGGTCACTGGCAAGTGACCCTGAGGCTAATTGGGGATTCATGATACCATTGGCGATTCTGCCCGCGATTGTATACAAGGTTGGATATTGGATTGCAGACGGGTTTCAGCGCGATCAAGCGAACGAATAGTGAGTGATCAAAGAAGCGAATAGCGACTGCGATAGTTTTGCATAGAAATCTTGGCGATAGTTTTCTAGCAACTACGATATAAATCCAATACATTAATGTTGTGAAACCTAACGCTTCTATCATTTTGCGACACGCTTGCCTCCTACATAAAACCAAAATAAATCGACAAATGTCGGATTTTGGAGTCAAGCCAGGATGCTCATATATCCTCCCCCTTGCCAAGGGGGAACGAGAGGGGGTCTGCGCTCAAACGACTGGATAAGCTATGTAGGTTGGGTAGAGATCAACTGAGCGAATAGATCAAGCGACCGAACCGCGAGCGCGATAGTCTTCAAGTTTTTGTAGGTTGGGTTGAGCGATCAACCGACTGAATAGGGAGGGCGATAGTTTTCTCCGAAACCCAACTATTTTGAAACCTCCCGACATCAGAAAGGCCTTCGGTGTCGTTATGTTCTCGCCAACGGATAAGAACGTTTTTTTTGCTTTTAATGCCCACTGTCCGCAAGCCACTACTCACTGACCGTAAATTCTTGCTACAGAATTAG
Organism: Candidatus Poribacteria bacterium; assembly: GCA_965198175.1. GTDB lineage: Bacteria > Poribacteria > WGA-4E > WGA-4E > PCPOR2b > JAPPKS01. The sequence goes on along the minus strand of OZ240245.1, from coordinate 1,162,300 downwards.
GAATAAAGACTGAGATGCAACTGGTTTGGCAAATTCCCTTAATTCTAATCACCGGAATCGCCGCAGGTTTCGTAAACGTAATGTCGGGCGGCGGTTCGTTACTAACGCTGCCGATGCTAATTTTCCTCGGCTTGCCCGCTGCGAAAGCGAACGGTACCAATCGAATAGCTATCGCCATTCAGTGTGCAAGCGGTGTTGCGGGATTTCATCGCAAAGGGTTTTCTGACTTTCGCTTTAGCGCCCTGCTGGTCCTTCCAGCAATCGCTGGCGCTTTAATTGGGGCGAATATCGCGGTTGACATGCCTGATGTTATGTTCAAGAGGATGTTGGCAGCTATCATGGTAGGGGTGTTGGGTTTGACACTCTTTAGTTCGGCGAGAAAATCGCAAGGCGAAAGTGTGACCCCCTGCGTTAGTTGGAAGCGTAAGATTGCCGCAATGTTTGTTTACTTTTTTATTGGTATTTATGGCGGCTTTATCCAAGCGGGCGTGGGATTTATAATTATCGCTGCACTGACATCGATAAATAGTTATGACCTCGTTCGTGCAAATGCGATTAAGCTGTTTGTCAGTTTTTTTTACAACCTTGTTGCGCTTGGGGTCTTCATTCAGAGCGGCAATGTCGATCCGTTTTTGGGGTTAACACTCGCGCTTGGAAACGCGACCGGCGCCTGGTTCGGCAGTCATTGGGCGGTTGACAGAGGAGAAAAATGGATTAAAGTTGTGCTCGTTGTCACCTCGTTGGCTTTTGCAATTCGGCTGGTCTGGCAAACCTTCGAAAACGCAACTATCTGACCGGCGACCACTGGTCACTGCTTTTAAATTTTGGGTTGACATACACCCAGTTCTTGTAGGTTAGGTTGAGCGATCAAGCGACCGGACAGAGCGCGCGATAGTCTTTAAGCTCTTGTAGGTTGGGTTGAGCGGTTTTGATTAAACGCGTAGCAAAGGTTTAATGAGGTCCGAGGGTTGATTAACGTTCAACCTTGTTAGCAGTAGCGTAACCCAACGCTTTTGAAACCTCCGAAAGTCAGTAAAGCCCTGCTTTTTGCTATGTTCTCTCCAAATCAAAAAAGCGCTATGTTCATTTTATCAGTCTTTGCAGGTTGGGTTGAACGATCGACTGAGCGGATAACGAAAGATCAACCGACCGCATAGGGAAGGCGATAGTTTTAACCACCAGTGAAGACTATCGCGCTCCCTAGTCGCTCGCTTGATCATGCCCGACTTACCCGCTCCAGCGGAGCGGTATGTAACTGTGGTTAGTTGACACTTGTGAATGTCCGCCTCGTGCGACTTTCCGCACTTGTGGGTAATAGTAAGCCTGATAAGGGGGGTTGACCCCCTTTCCCAATCGGATTAATATGTGTAATTTTTAGTTGCAAGTGCGTATAATACACCCCCTCCCTATCCCAATCCACACCCAGCATGACAAATCATTGACGCGAATCACTCTGTCTGCTATAATCCTGCCGTCGTAACTCGAAGTAAATAGGTGGTCTGTGCCAAGTGGGAAAATCACGGTTACCCCTCGTATAAAGCGAGATGTATGATGGCTGAAAAGTTCTTGTATGAAGATCTAGATTCCTTCTCAAAACTCGGCGGATTGAAGAAAGAGATTCCCGATTATCTCAGTGGCAATCTGAACCCCGTGTTTGAACTCCGCCCCTATCAGGCGGAAGCCTTTGCCCGGTTCTTTCATTGTCTCGACAACGATTTTCCGGGCAAAGAGTCGCCCCTCCATCTCCTGTTCAACATGGCGACCGGCAGCGGTAAAACGCTCATCATGGCGGGACTCATGCTCTACCTCTACGAAAAAGGCTATCGCAACTTTCTGTTCTTCGTCAACTCCACCAACATCATTGAAAAGACAAAGGAAAACTTCCTCAATCCTTTGTCCTCCAAATACCTGTTCAACGATTCCATCCATTTCGGAACCGTTCGCGTCCCCGTGACGCCAGTCGACAATTTTGAAGGCGTTAACCAAAACGACATCAACATCTGTTTCACCACTATTCACAACCTGCATAACAGTCTGAATTCAGAGAAAGAAAATGCCTTAACCTACGAAGATTTTCGTGACAAAAAGATTGTGCTTCTGGCGGATGAGGCGCACCATATTAATACTTTCACAAAAGCTGGACAGAAACAGACATTTTTTGAGAGCTGGGAGAAAACGGTAGAGCGTATCTTTCAACAAAACCGAGAAAATCTGCTGCTCGAATTTACCGCCACCCTCGATTACGCCCACAGCAGCCTTGTCGACAAATACCACAACAAGATATTGTACAAGTATGACCTGCGGCAGTTCCGGAATGACCGCTACTCCAAAGACATCTATATCGTTCGGTCGGAATTTGATGAAAAAGACCGCATCATTCAGGCGCTGATTCTCAACCAGTACAAGCGAGAAGTGGCGGCAAAACATCAGATAAACCTCAAACCGGTGATTCTATTCAAAGCGCAGCGCACCATTGAACAGTCAAAAACCAACAAAGTGAAATTCCATAAACTCGCTGATGAACTAACGGGGGCGCATGTTGCGAACCTCCGCAGATCGAATATTCCCCTGGTACAACAGGCGTTTCAATTCTTTGACAACAACAACATCAGCGATTTGGGGTTGGCGGAGCGGCTAAAACAGGAATTTCGTGAGGAATACTGCCTCTCAGTCAACGATAAAAATGAGAAGGAGAACTACCAAATTCTGGTAAACACCCTCGAAGACCACGACAACCGCATCCGCGCCATCTTCGCCGTGCAGAAACTGAATGAAGGCTGGGATGTCCTGAATCTATTCGATATCGTTCGGTGTTATGAAGGGCGAGATTCCGGAAAAAGCAAAATCGGAAAAACCACGATGTCCGAAGCGCAACTGATTGGACGCGGGGCGCGTTATTTTCCGTTTGCGACCGACGACAATCCCGACCGATTCAGACGTAAATTCGACAATAACCTGACGGCGGACCTCCGGGTGTTGGAGGAGTTGCACTATCACAGCAAGAACGAGCCCAGATATATCTCTGAGATTCGCGCCGCACTAATCAATGAAGGAATCCTCGACGAAAGGGCAGTTGACAAGCCGCTTGAACTGAAATCTTCCTTTAAGAAATCGGATTTTTACCAACATGGGTTAGTTTACATGAATGGACGGGTAGTGAACAAATATGAACACGTCCAATCATTCGCTGACATCGGCGTGTCGTCGCAGAGATACGAGTATTCAATGCCAACCGGCAAAGGAGTCTCTGAGGCGATTATGACGGACGAGGTTGAAGTTCAACCACTCGCGGAAGCAAAACGCATAGATGTGCCCGTGAAAAAGATACCGCATCATATCGTCAAGAGTGCTATTGCACGGAATCCCTTCTTTACCTTCAACTCCTTAAAAACCTATTTCCCGCACATAAAATCCGTCCGCGAGTTCATCGAATCGGATGAGTACCTCGGCGGTCTGTCAATCACTTTCCAAGGTGATGCTTCTGAGCTAATGCCTTTGTCCAACCGCGCCCACCTTGACGGGGTGACGGGACTCCTTAACCGAATTGCATCAGATTTGCGTCAAAACATAACGGAATACAGGGGCACGGAGTCGTTTTTGCCGAAAGGTATCCGTTCAATATTCACGGACAAAACCCTCCGATTGGTTGAAGGCAGCGAAAGGGCAGATGGCGACGAGGGTTTGGTCTCCGATAGGGAGTGGTATGTGTTCAACGCCAACTACGGCACCAGCGAGGAAAAGGCGTTTGTCCGAATGCTCGACGCCCAAATGAGTCGGCTAAAGGGTAAATACGACGGTATCTATCTAATCCGTAACGAAAGGCATTTCAAAATCTACAACTTTGATGATGGACAGGCGTTTGAGCCAGATTTCGTACTGTACCTTTGCAAGAAGAACGGAACCACCCTCACCTATCAAATATTCATTGAACCGAAAGGGAAACATCTGCAGGATCACGACCGATGGAAAGCGGACTTCTTAAAACAGATTAAGGAAAAATTCGCCAGCGAAACACTGGAGTTTAATCCCCGTAGCGGAGCACAATCATACAGACTTGTAGGCGTGCCGTTCTATAACAACGAGGATGAAAGGGAGTTCAGGGAAAGTCTTGAATCCGCTTTATGAAACACGGACATCCGTAGGTCCAAAAATCCTCCGCTGGAGACGGCTGAACAAAAGGGAGTCTCCGCCGCGGGGTAGAAAACGCTTCGCAACATTCTGAACAGTCCTGCGGGTTGGGTTGAAAGTGCGTCTATGAATATTTCACCTAGTAGGGCGTCATCCTGAAGTTACGTTCACTTTCGAGACGGATGCCCAAAAATTCTCCCCCTTGCGAAAGGGTTTGAGAGGTAGATTCCTCCACGACGACAGAAACTCCACAATGTAATCTGATATATCCTTCTAAAGCCTCGTCGTGCTTAAAATCAATATCGTATACAAGTTCAAAGTCAATCTTAGCTGTCAATGATACGCTTAACTATGAAAGGAGGCGTCCGATGGTAAAGCAAATTTCACTTTTCAATCATAAGGGTGGTGTTAGCAAAACAACCACCACTTTCAACCTCGGCTGGATGTTGGCAAATAAAGGCATGAAGGTTATCATCGCCGATTGTGACCCGCAGTGTAATCTCACAGGAATGGCCCTTGGATTTAAAGGATTTGAGGATTTCAAACCAATTTATGAGTCCAACATGGTAAGAAACATTCGGGACGGTCTCGCCCCCGCTTTTGAATCTCGTCCAGTGCCTATCGAATCAGTGGTCTGTGAGTCGATTGATGGTCAGCCGAATATGTATCTGCTGCCAGGCCACATTGGTCTCGCAGAATACGAAGTTACGTTGGGTATTGCTCAAGAACTTTCAGGATCGCTTCTAACTCTTCAGAATTTGCCAGGTTCTGTGCACCACCTGTTTTCTTTAACTGCTCAAAAATACGACGCTGATTTCATTCTTGTAGATATGAGCCCAAGTCTGGGACCAATTAACCAAAATTTGATGATGACGAGTGATTATTTTATTGTTCCTATGACTCCAGATTATTTCTCGGTGATGGCAACAAACAGTCTTGCTTCGATTTTACCCAAATGGTCCTCTTGGGCTAAACAAGCGAGATCGCTTCCAATTCTAAAAAATGCGACCTACCCCTTCCCTGACAAAACTCCTAAATTCCTCGGTACAATAATCCAGAAATACCGATTGCGCGAAGGGAATATTCCTTCCGCTGCATTTCAGAAATGGATTAAGGAAATTGAGGGCGGAGTCAAAACAAAACTAATCCCTGTTCTAAAAGAAAATGATATGTTGCTGCCAGAAGGGGCTTATGAAAAAGTTGATCTTCAAACGGGAGAACCACTCATCCAAATGTCAGACTTCAATAGCCTCATTGCATTGTCCCAAAAACACAAAGCACCGGTGTTCGGTTTGACGGACGAGGAATTGGAACAAACAGGGGTGGTGTTAGAAAGAACCAAGAAATCCATGCAACAGTTTCGGGAATTATACTCCGTCGGTGCAGACCGACTAATGACTCTTGTTTTGTAGAAAAAACCGACACACAATCTAGTAATTCGGCATGTGTGCTTATAGTTATTGCTCTACAAGTATTGGGTAACGAAAGCGGAATGAGGACCGTGAAACAACTTATAATACCATTTCTCTATATTTGCAGTGCATTATTCGCGTTAATCAAATCTCACCAATGCGGGGCAAGATGCCCCGCCTACGGACAAAGAGAATGATATAACTGAAACGTCATATGCACTGTTATTCAAACGAAATGGTATAAACTATAATCCGTGCAGTCCACGAGATTCCGTTAATTTGTTAAATAGTTAAACATCGGTAGTCGTAAAAGGTTTCTGATTGTCGGTTTTGAATTCATGCGGCGGGGGCATAGGTTGGATGGGGAAGCGAATCAATCATGCAAAGTGCGATACAACAACTTCGTGAAAACATTGAACGTGTGCGAGCCATCGGGGGTTTGTACGAAGCACTCGGTCTTTTGACAACCCCTGCCGTGGACGCCAGTGATTTGTTACGCACACAAATCGTCATGGCTGTAAGTGCGCTTGATCATTACATTCATGAGATTGCAAGGGTTGGAATGCTTGAAGTGCACGACGGACAACGCCCGCTGACCCCTGCTTTCCAACGCTTTCAAGTCAAAATGGAAAATGTACGCTTAGGTTTACGTGACCCGAGGATGAATACGTGGCTTGAGACGGAAATCCGCGAAAAACATGGATATATGTCCTTCCAAAACCCAGACAGAATTGCAGACGCGGTGAGGCTTTTCTCCTCATGCGAGCTGTGGTCCTCCGTTGCTTCACAACTAGGCATGACCGTCGAAGATGCAAAAACACAGCTACAACTTATCGTTGATCGTCGCCACAAAATTGTTCATGAGGCGGATGTAGACCCGAGTTATCCTGGCAGCCGTTGGCCAATATCTTCAACCGATTCGGTTTATGCAGTAGATTTTCTTCATAACCTATGCGAAGCTATTCATTCAGTTGTCATATGATGTACGGGGGACCCATGCGCCAATCGCTTAATGACCAAACCAGTATTTAACGGCAATATAGACCAATCATCCAAGTTGAAGGAGTTTTAGAAAGTCTGACATGCCAAAAAACTTCCACCAAAAACTAATTGACGTCCTCAAAACCGACGAGCGGCTTCTGGACGAACACGGCGAACTCATCACCACCCTCATCCACGGCTACGCTAGGCAGCTTGACCACGACCTCGTGAGATTGCTACTCCGCGCGCCAGAGATAAAAGCCAAATTCTTTGAAGAAATAGACGGACACTATATATTCAACACCAACACCTTCATCGACTACATCTCCGACAAAAACTTCCTCGCAAACTCCTACACCCGTTTCCGCAACAAAATCGGCTTGAATATTGAGGATAAATTTCTCCGGGAGCGGGGTGAGGTGTCTCTGGTCTGGCCCTACAAGGATTGTGTACTGGAGGGCGGACAGACGAAGGAGGAGGAAAAACGCAAAGAGATATTCTTCAATGAAGTGCTGGCGCAGGACGAGATTGACCGCCTCTTTGACCCGAAGGTATTGACCGGTTGGAAACGCTATACGGTTGACGGCGAGAAGAAGGCGACAGAGATTAAACGGGACGACAACAGCGTAATTCGGGAAAACCTGCTCATCAAGGGAAATAACCTACTGGCGTTGCACACCCTCAAAACTCAGTTTCGCGGACGGGTCAAACTCATTAGACATCTTTCCAAAATAAGTATCCGTTTGTTATGATTTTACGTTATTCCTTTCAAACATCTTCTATTGTAGAAAGGATAACCATGAGTCAATTTGAAAAATCAGTAGCGTTATCAGATGAGCAATTTCTGAGAGCCGTTGGTGTTGACAAGGCAACTTTCAATGTCATTTTGGAGCGTGTGGCTGCTCATCTCGAAAGGATTCGAGATGAACAGCCGATGAAGAAACGAGGAAAGAAATCGGGGTTGCCATTAGCCAATCGCCTTCTATTGACATTCACCTATCTGCGTCACTATCCAACCTTTGCCAGGTTAGGCTCGGAGTTCGGTATCAGTGAGTCTTATGCAAATAAAATCTATCATCAGATACTTGATGTGTTGGTTAACGTGTTTTCGATGAAGAATCGAAAGCACTTGTTAGCGGGCAATCTCCAAACAATCGTCATTGATGCTACCGAGCAACCCATTGAACGTCCAACAAAAGGACAACGTGTCTACTACAGCGGTAAAAAAAACGGCACACCATAAAAGTTCAATTGATTGCGTGTTTGGCGATGTTAGAACTAGTGTCGGTTATCTGCCGCAAAGGCAGCGTTCACGATTACAGAATTCTAGAGGAAAGCCGTCTGGCAATTTCCCCCGAAACTGAGAAGTTGGCTGACAGTGGTTATCAGGGCATAGCCAAACGGTATGCCAACAGTTCGACGCCCATCAAGAATTGTCGGAGCAAGCCGTTGACTCAGGAGGCGAAGCAATTCAACCGACAGTTGGCAACACGCAGGATTGCCATTGAGCATATCGTCAGACGGTGTAAGATTTTTCGCATCACCAAAGACATCTATCGAGGCAAACATCGCAACTATGGAAAAACATGGAATGTGATTGCCGCAATTGTTAACCTGAGACACGCCTCCCCATGTTGGCAACCAGTATAGTTATTATCATCTACAAGATTACTGTAACTATAGAACCTGATAAATCTATTTTGGAAAGATGTCTATTTACATTGACCCGCCATTTAACACCGAACGGGACAGTTTTACTTACAACGATAGTTTTACACATTCCGCGTGGTTAACTTTTATGCGGAGCCGCCTTCTCGTAGCATACGATCTTTTATGTAATGATGGCAATATTTTTGTGCATATTGACAACAACGAATCCCATTACATGAAAATTGCTCTAGATGAAATTTTTGGAAGGGCAAATTTTGTAAATGAAATCATTTGGCACAAGGGAAGAGAAGGAGGTAGCTCAAGATCTCACTCAAAAAGCTCTCCAATGCCGACTGAATATCAGAACATTTTTGTTTATGCAAAGGATAAGTTATCAAGATTCTGGAACCCACCGTTAGGACCATACAAGAAATCCACTATTAGCCAAATTGAGAAAGATTCGAAAGGCTGGTTTTATACAAGGGGTCGAATGGGACGGACGCCTGCTGAATGGGAATTAAGAGCACGATCTGGATTAAAAACGTACGTTTCTGACAGGGTAGATCTCGACAAAGAGAAAGTCATAGAACTTTTAACCGCACCTGATGCAAAGTATGTAGCTATAGGCGATGTTTGGGGAAGGGAGTTGGTGAAAAACTCAAAGGAAACTCAATACGATACTTCTAAGCCAGAAGGATTGCTAAAGATGATTATTGAAGCAGCAACGGAACCAGGCGATTTAGTCCTTGATTTCTTTCTTGGTAGTGGCACGACTGCGGCATCAAGCTTAAAGTTGGATAGGACATTCATAGGGATAGAGCAATTGGAAGAAGGAATAAACGCACTAATTCCAAGGTTGAAAAAAGTTGTCGGCACGAGAGTCATGCGCGAAGGCAAGCTACTCAAGGAAATCGAATACGACACCGGTGGCATCTCAGCATCCGTCATCTGGCGGGGCGGTGGTGACTTCATCTACTGCGAACTGATGCCATACAACCAAGCCTTTATGGAAAAAATACAAGCCGCACAATCATCCGAAGAGCTTGTGTCACTCTGGCGAGACATCGCCGAAAACTCGTTCCTGAACTGGTACGCGAACGAAAAAGTCCCGGAAGATGCGGTGGAGGAATTCATCGAAATAGGCAAGGGCGAAAATGGACTGGAAAAGCAGAAGAAACTACTAGCTGAACTGCTGGACAAGAACCAATTATATGTCAACCTTTCGGAAATTGACGACGAGGATTTTGGTGTCAGTGAGGAAGAAAAGGCATTGAATCGGGTCTTTTATGACGGATAAATAATCTCACAACGATCCCCGCAACCCCTGAAATAATTTTCAACCTTGAATAATAGAAGTAGTAAAGTCATAATGCTTTCAACAGAACAGCAGACTGTTTTTAACTGGCTAAACGATGTACTCCAACTACCGGTCTACGCTGAAGTATACAAAGGTGCATGTGATTTGCTATGCAGGAAGTCGGCCGGCTACATTATGTTTGTATCTCACGCAGGTAGGGATTTGATGAACGGACTTGCCCGGACCGTCCTAGTCATCAAGCCAGGGCGGGTTCCATATGAAGATCTTGTGAAAAAGCTAGAAAACGAATGGAAAGATGATTGGGGGGCAGCCGGGTTAAAGGAAATAGCTGACCCTGAAGACGGACATTTAATCCCTTTTAAAATTTGTGAAATGGTAAAAAACCTAATTGACAAACACCGAGAGGGTCGTCTCAAAGCCGCAGAAGCCACTAACCATTTCTTTACCATCTTTTTGGGCTACGACATCCGCGAGAAGATACCGCGCAATTTTTTCCAGGATTGGACGGCTGCAAGAGAATGGTTTCTTAAGCATACTCATCTTCGCGAGAACGAGTTTGAGATCGAAGCATCATTTGAAGTAGTAAGGCATTTTCGGACACTTGATAAATTACTATACGTCGCTGCAACCAGTGAAATTGGACGAATGAGGACTATCAATGAAATCTTGGAAAAAACCAACGAGTGAAATGATAGATAGAACCCTAAGTTTAGTGGAAAAGGGAACCGGTCGCCGGAATTTTTTCTCTAGACTGACCAACCCCCTCTGGATGCAACCGCTTGTCGAGCGCGGTTATTTTCAGTCGCCCCCAACAATTAGATATTTTGATGATGGCAATGTCCAATTCCCCCCTTGGCCCGAGCTTCAATATCTTAGGAATGTGTCTCGTGATGTACCCGATGAAGTTGTTAATCTGGTATTAGGACTCCCCAAAGTCGATAACCCAACGGTTTATCAGGAAATTCTGGATATTGCATTGGAACTCCGCGGGGAGTCTTCAGCCAAACTAATGCCCAAAATACTTGAATCTTTAGAACTAAATCATCAGGTTAGGACATACCAATTCGCAGAGCTGTTAGTCCATTGGACAAATGAGAATCAGGTAGCGGCTGCATTGCAACTTTCAAAAATACTAGTTGCGTTTGTGCCTGATCCCCAAGATAAGGACAAGCGGAAACGGCGGGGAGAGACGCGGCAAGATTCAGCCGCAATAGCCAATATAGTGGTGGCGACTCAACTTGAGCCGTCACCTCGAATTGACCGCTGGGAATACTGTGAGATAATGTCCAAAGGCGTTCGTCCGCTTGCCGAGAAAGAACCTCACAAGGTTGCGTGCACCCTTATCAATGCCACCGCGAATATGATTCGTCTGCGAACGCATCGGGAGGACTTTGACAAAGATGTCGACTATTCCGAATACTGGTGTGAACGGCTTGCTGAATCTGAGAGTGATTATGAAGCTGCTGATAAATCACTTGTTCATACGCTCACCTTCGCTGGTCAGCGGGTTTACGAAAAAAAGCCAGATTTAATTCACGTTTTTGATGGCGCCTTGCGGAATCAGCACTGGCGTATATTAAAACGTCTGCGCCATCATCTTTATGCTCAATATCCAAACGAAACAACGAAGCCGTGGATTCGGGAACTGATTCTGGCGCATAAAGATTATCATCGGTGGGAACACCATTATGAATTTCAACAAATGATACGAAGTGCTTGTGAACATTTTGGTACGGCATTGCTTTCGGATGAAGAGCGCAAACATATCTTTGATTGCATCCGTACTGGTCCCCCGAAAGATGGGTTTGCCGAGGAAAGATTGCAGCAACGGCGACGTTATTTCCATCTCAAGCAACTCAAGCCTTTTGCGACCGTGCTATTCGGTGAATATAAAACTTACTTCCAACAGTTGGAAGATGAAGCCAGCGCCCCGATTTCGGATGAGGACTATCAGCCATATAAAACACGGAGCGGATGGGTATCTAATCGCAGCCCACGCCCCCCTGAGGACCTTGCAAAGCTCACGGATGAGGAATTGCTCACCTACATCAACGAATGGGATGAAAAGAAAGAACTTTACGAAGGCAACAATCTGATAGAGGTTAATATTGGAGGGCTCACTACTGCGTTTCAGACGGTCTTCAAGGAGCAGATTATTCCAGATTCCGAGAGGCTAAGGTTCTGGATGGGAAACCGTGAAAAAATTGAGCGACCCATTTACGTGCAGATGATGATTAACGGGATGCAAACGGACGTAAAAGAGAAGCACTTCGACAGCCTTAACGAATGGTTGACATTTGGCGAGTGGGCACTTTCGCACCCTGACCAAGGGCTCGCTGATGACTATATACTAGGCGCACAAGGCGACGAGTCCCGAGAAATCCCTAACTGGTACAATTCACGGCGCGCAGTCGATAAGCTAATCGAATTGTGTCTGGAAGAAGGTGTGGATGTACCCCTTTCCGCTCGGGAACAGCTTGGCAAGCTACTGGGAATGCTTTGCACACAATACGATTCATGGTTGGATCTTGAAAAGCGAGTCTTTTCGAACCAAAACGACCTAATCGCTGAGGGCATCAACAACACACGCAGCCTCGCACTAAAGGCGTTGGTCAATTTCGGTTTCTGGTTAAGAAGACACGATTCAGAATCTGAAATTCCTGAAGTAACGACGATTCTTGAAAGGCGGTTTGCTTCGGAAACGGGACATCCCTTAACACTGCCGGAGTATGCCATTCTAGGCAGAGACTACAACCGTATTTTTAGCCTCAATGAAAGGTGGGCAACCGAGCACAAATCAGACTTTTTCCCGCAGGACAAGTTGCCTGAATGGCTAGCAGCATTTAGCGGTTTCATATGCTATAATGACCCCAAGAAGCTCACTTTTGAGATTCTTGGGGACGACTTCGATTTTGCACTGCACCATCTGGCAGATTTCAAAAAACAGGACTTCTCCGCGAAAAAACTGGCAGAGGTTCTCGGCGAACATCTGTTCAACTATTATATGTGGGATATGTATCCGCTGAGAGGTGAAAACAGCCTGCTTGAGCAATATTACCAACGGACGACAAATAATCGAGAGCACTGGGCACACTTGTTCGACCATGTCGGTCGAACCTTGCGGGATATTAGTGGACAACTGGAAAAAAGGTTGAATGACAAAATCATTGCCTTCTCTGATTGGCGTTTTGAGGTGCACGAGCCGACAGAGCTTCAACAGTATACCTTCTGGCTGAAAGCCAAGTGCTTAGATGCCGAATGGCGATTGGATGGATTTTCCAAGATTCTGGATGTCTGCAAGGCGGAAGGTGTATCAATCGCTATTCAACTTGAGGCGTTGTGTGAGATGCTTCCGGATCATACAGCGAAGGTGGTTGAGTGCTTCGCCAAGTTGACTGGTGGGCGCGGCGATGACAACATTTACATCCGGACGGAGAAAGCCAAAACCATCTTGAAAGCTGGGCTAGGAAGCGATGACCAAAACGTGCACCAAAACGCAGAACGCGCCCGTGAAAACCTACTCCGTCTTGGCAGATTTGATTTGTTGGATCTGGACGATTGAGGATGATGTTCGTGATGCTGCTATTTAACTGGGCAACCTTGGCAAGCCTAACGAACTGCGGGCTAAACTGCTGGATAAGAACCAGTTGTATGTCAATCTGTCGGAAATAGAGGACGAAGACTTTGGCGTCAGCGAGGATGACAAGGCATTGAATCGGGCATTTTATGGCGATTCTTGCTGAATCTGCCGATTAAGGGAAAGAAGGGATGACCGAGGAAAGAAAACTAGAACTGAGGCAATTGCTCGCACAAGCAATGGGCAGTTTGGTGATACGATATAGGTATGGTGGACCTTCTATCCCTGTAGATGTGTATAGAAAATACTTACAAGAACACCGGACATATTATGGGATAGATTTCTTATCGTTTGCATCTTCGATTCACTTTGCGCCTGATATTGCAGATGGGACTACAAAATCGAACCTTCTTGACTGCATAAGAGAGGAGTTAACACTATTCATTAATAGAGGCACTACTCCGGACCTAGACTGTATCCGAACCGCTAGCTATTTTATACAAAGCGATTCTACCCATGGAGACCGTCTATATGAGTATGGAGGTAGATCGCCGCTTCCTTTGTTTATGGTTATAGAACGCCTTCTGGAAATTACTCTCGTCCGAGGAATAGAGGAAGCGGTATCGTTTTTTGATAGGTGTAGTCGCCCCGAAGGCACACATGCTTTTTTTCGAGATGTTGGATTACTTGAAGGAGTAAAGCTAGAGACAGAAGTAGAAGTCTTTGATGGGGTGCAACTTGTCCCTTTACCTTCTTCGGAAATATCAAGGGAAGTGGAACAGCATCTGTTTCGTTTTCCTGTCCATGCCTTTACTGACCAGGTAGACTCCCTTTTCAAAAAAACGCTTCTTGTGATTAACCAATCTGGATTTTCCATGCTTTGCAAACTTTCTGAAAAAGCAATTCAGAGCGAAACCCGGATAGATGATCTCCCATTTCAGGTTGAGGTGCATAAAGTAAAATTTCCAAATGTGACTGCAGTCGATTCCTTCCAAACTCTTTTTTGCCAAGCACTATCTTTAGTTTGTGATTCTCCAGTTAAAATTTTTATTGGATTCTACTCATTAGAGGAGGATAAATCCTTCGATCTGCCTCACAGAGGTAGCGGCATGCATAGACAGGGAAATCGGCTTGGAACTCCCACTGAGGCGAAGGAAGCTGACATAGAGAAAGCCAAATATCTGTATGAAAGCTTGGTTGACCTAGATTCAAACGATAGGGAAAAGTTGCAGATACCGATTGATAGATGGGTAGAGTCAAAAACAAATAGGAATCGCATTGATAAAATCATTGACTTGGGGATAGCCTTTGAAGCTCTCTATTTATCAGATATAGACGAATCGACTGAGCTATCTTTTCGACTCCGTCTTCGTGCTGCTTGCTACTTGGGAGAAAATGAAGAACATCGGAGGGTGTTAATGAAAGAATTTAGTGAAATATATGCTTGGCGTTCCAAGGTTGTGCATACGGGAAAACTGCCGAACAAAAAAAAGAAAACGCCCTTTACTCATGAAGAGGTTAAGCAATTTATCGAAAACGCTCAGGATTTATGTCGGGAATCAATAATGAAGGTCCTGGAAGATGGGCGATTTCCTGATTGGGACAACTTGATACTCGGTGGTGAGGCAGAAAGCGATGTTAAGGATTCGGCTGGTCTAGGCTAGGATAAGCTACGTAGCAAATAACTAGACTAGGGATATAGGATTGCGCGAACCGCAGCCCGACAATCACACGGATGAACCCGAATTTCGTCCCTAGCATCATCGTTTATTTTATTACAGCAAATGTCAAGTAAAATATCAATTCGTAGCTTGTGTAGAACGGCACCCACGAAACCTACCAAGCATTCCACACTGCAATCGCACCTCCTGTAGGAGCGATTTCCGATTAGTGACAACCGCTAAACATACTATATACGTGTTAAGTATACAAGATTAAAATTACCCTAGAAGCGTTCTTTGCAACGCCATTCCCGCAATGCTTTCGGTTCAATTATTTCAGTCAGGGTTTTCCCCATCACTATCCCCCGGCGCAGGCAGCACGTTCGATCCATTGCCATCCGTATTCTGCTCGGGCACCTTCAACGCCAACGTTAACCGCTCCAGTACCCCAACAAGCTGAGGTCCCGACACATTCTCAGGCACCGTCTCGTCCACCGCAGACAGCTTGCGCAGACTCTCCATCGTCTGAGTTAACGATTTCGTCAACGTCTGAAAATCCTTCGCGTCGTGCGTTTTGTTCTCCAATTGGCGGTCAATTCGCTCGGCATGCTTCGCTAAGAGCGCAACCTGCTCAGCTTTAGACGTTAATGGTATATTGCGCATCTCCTGTTTATGCGCCTCCCTTGCTTCGTGCCATTCCGCGCCGTATTTTTTCTCGGGCCACCGTGCCGTACCCGGCTTCAGATACGCCATAAGAAGAATAAGACACTCTTTCAATTCCCTTCCACCCATCGCGTCTGCTTGCGCCAGGCGGTTAATCGTCTGGTTTTCTAGCATCAACTCCCAAACTGCGGCAGAGGTAGGGAGCCCCCGTGCATGACTGCGTACGATAAACTTCCGATGCTCGTCTGTGATGAAACGTGAAAGATACCGACTCAGTTCGTTGCGGACCACTTTCTTGAGTGAGGCTACCAAATCCGAATTCGCGAGCTTGGAATCCTCCTTAACAGCCTCTGCAATTGCATCGCCCGCATAGCGCTGCAACCGCTCAATAACCGCATCAGCAAGTGCTCGGTCGCTCAACGTTTGAAATAACTCGCTTACATCTGACCTGAGTTGAGCAAGCGCTTTCTTACCAGTATCTTCCTGAAGTGTTGCTTTAAGTGCGGTGCTCGGCTCTTGTGTCGCCATTGTATTCCTCCCCGCTTCACGCAGCAATAAATTTTCACAGTAGGCATGTCACAATTTCCGGAATCAACAGATCGATATGCAGTCCCAGACTGCATTCACGCACTACTAGCTCTGAAAAAATATGCACACTCTTTTTGATTTACTGTGAAAAACTGTGAAATTTCCAAATGTCTCTCGGTAATTTTTACCATCCCCACCCGCGTTTTGCAACCTTTTTCTCAGATGCATCCCGATAAATGGGAATAACACTATATCCTAGATTCATTCTCTGAAACGGCTCACAAGAATACAAGGCGTGTAGTCGTAAGTCTGGAGCATACCCCCAATCGTCTAACCCTTCCCCGTATGTGCGAAATCAGATGTAGTGCAGCCGCGTTTGTAGGTTGACACGATTTTCGAGATGATTTACAATAACGCTTACCTCCAGAGAAATCGAGTATTAGTGGTATGCCAAGGCTAAAGAACACGCTCTCAATCTCAACTAATACAAACTGGACGGTGAACGCGATGCCTCTGCAAACTATACCGATTTTGATTTTCGAGATTTTGAATATGGAGTGATTTGATGCTAAATTTCAAACCGCCTAAAGAGAATAGGGTAGTGATCGGAACCGTCAAGTTAATGTTGCCGCTGCTCATGCGGCTTTCCCAGAGGGTTCAACACGTAGACATTGACCGCGTATCCGTTGATCGCCTGAAATCAACAGATGGATTCCCAACGATTCTGGTGCCGAATCATCCCAGCCGCGCTGACCCGCATGTAATGTTTGCCATCTCAAATCGTTGCGGCAAGGGATTCCGATTCATGTGCGCACGAGAAACCTTCGACCGAAAGCTCGCGGGGTTGAAATGCAGAGGATTTTTCATGACCCGGCTCGGTTCCTATTCCGTCGTGCGCGGCGCCGTAGACCGCGACTCGTTTCGGATGACACGAGAAACCCTGAGCAGTGGCGAGCGGAATTTAGTTATCTTCGGCGAAGGAGAAATCTCGCATCAGAACGAGACCATCATGCCTTTCGAAAGCGGGGTTGTACAGTTCGGGTTCTGGGCGCTCAATGACATGGAAAAGGTGGATAACCTCAAGCCGCTCTACCTTCTACCGGTCGGGTTAAAGTACATCTACAAGAAAGATATGTGGCATGAAATTGAAGGGGCACTCACGAATCTGGAACACAGCGTCTTGCCTGAAGGTGCCGACCGCCCAAAGGATTTGTACGACCGCGTAAAGAATGTGGGAGGTAGCCTACTGACGACGCTGGCAAGAGAATATCACCTTCGGTTAAGCGAGGAGAGTTCGCTAAATGAGAGAATCGAACTCATGAGAGAACACATTCTGTCGCAGACGGAGAACTTCCTGGAACTCGTTCCCCAACCGGGCTGGCATCCACTCAGACGGGTACGCGCCATTCAAAACCGGATAGATGAGGAAATTTATCGAGATGTGGATGAGATGACCGAATATGAGAGGGGTGTTCACGCGCAGCGGGTTGACAAGTTTCGACAGTTTTACACGGACCTGCGCCGCATTGTGAACTCGATTTCAATCTACGAGGGCTACATCGGCGAACATCCATCCCAAGAGCGCTTTCTGGAAGTCATCACACGGCTGGAAGTGGAGGTCTTCGGTCGCTCGAAAGTCAAAGGTCCCCTAGATGCTTTCGTTCGGATTGGTGCACCGAAAAATCTGCTTGCTTCTTACGAATCCTACAAGAAGGAAAAGAGACAGACTACTCAGCAAGTGACCTTGGAGTTAGAAACAGAAGTGCAAAATATCGTTGCAGGCATGCCGTAGTTGTATCCACTCGTATATCCCAAACTACCCCGATTCCAGAGTAGCTTGGCGTAGAGGCGATGAGACCGCGCTATTAAAGCGACCACAGCCCCGAATAGACTTAGAACTTGTGCAAACCGGTGTTGTCCGCAAACACAGCGATGGTCTTAGCACCAAGACGTTCTGCTTTGTCCAAATATTCCTGGAGATCCTCAACTTGGATGGAGATGGCAACGTGGTTTGGCGGGATGTCCTCAGTGGTCTGGAGAATGCCTCCGAGGATCTTCGCGCAGCGCTTCGCTCATTCTGGGAATTGGCTTGGTAACGTTTTGGCTTCGCAGGCTAAAATTCCTGTCCGTTACACCGAATCTTCTTCCTGATGATATTCCCTCAACACCTCGACACGTCGTTCCGCAGCGATCCCAAGATGATGCATCTGATATTGACTTGATAACGCTGTAAATACTTCAATTGCTTTGTCAATCTTTCCAATTTTGACATAGGATTCCGCCTGCCAATACATCGATCTCACAATCACACTGCTCGAATCTTCTAGTTGCTGTTCCTCATTCTCGTCAGCCTGTTCTGGAGAATCTTCGGTGGATTTCGTTTCATGTTCAATTGCAGCTTGAAAATCCTCAATCGCTTGTTCATATTCGTAATCGTCGTGATAAGCCTTGAAAGCAAGATAAAAATTCTGGTTACTGTCACGAAGAAACATCAGCCGATTCTCGACAGCTTCTAAAGGACTGAGCTCAAATTCATCCGTTGTTTCGTCCGGTGCTTCCTGAAAAATCGCTGTTTCATCTAGGTCTTGGTTGTCTAGGATATCATCCATACGACTCTCCTTCTGTTATAATTTACGGTTCACTCAAAAGAATTTAGGATATACATAACCACACATCTGCCAAATGGAGAGGGCTAGGTTCAAAGGATTTGAACGGATAGGGTATCTGCACGATTAGCGTTTGGAGAAGACAGAACATTGACAGATCAAGATAGGGTTCCGCGGATGCGCTCTGCCCGCCCTTCTTTCGCCCGAACTCCTTCCAATTTCTACCGGTTTTTCAAATGGCGTTCAGCGGTTTGGATGTCTTGAGATTTATCGCCGAGTTACTTCCACAACTCAAAGGTCCCCGACACCGATGAAAGGCAACGATAAGTCCGTCCTGCATAGCTTGACTTGCATCGAATGCAAATTCGACTTACGGTAAAAAACACCGCACTCTCTCAGGCATGTGACTTGAGATATAACGATAACAGATCGTGCGCAGTGATAACGTTTACTGCAAGAGAGTCCAGCGAAAGGAGAAGTTCGTTCGTATCCAGGTTCTCCAATGCCAGACTGTCAACCAATACAATACGCTTATCATCCGTCTCAGTTGAATCAATCCCGAAACAGGTTGGAAGTATTTCAGAATTTTGGTCAAGAATCTTTTCGTAAATCTCGGCAATGTCTGTTGCATTGAGATCGTTCACGCTACATAGGTCCACCATAAATTCAATCTGTGATTCATCAACAGCGGCAAAGATATTTAGTCCGTCCTCATCTTGGATGATAAGAATTGAACCTTCTTCGCTGGTACGATATCCCTGCGCTTTCAGAAAGGCTGTAATATCCGCCTGTGTGTTTAACTTTGACATTGTTCGACTCCTTTACGCTGGGAGACAAGCGGAATCCGTATTCACTTTGCGTCCCAGCTTCCGAATTTTAGCTACTACTGCCGGCGCCAGCGTTCATCTTCGCTTTCAGCGCCGCCAAGTCGTCATCGACACTACCGTCCTTTTCAAGCGCCGCGAACTCATCTTCAAGTGTGTCATGCTCAAGTTCAGCCATCTCCGCCGCTGCATCTGCATGAGCCTCCATGTCCGCAACTTTGGTTTCCATCCGATCAAAACTCGCAAAAGCACTATTATCCTTCATACCCGCCATAGTTTCATGAATGGCTTTTTGTGCCTTGGCTCGTTTCTGTCGAGAGATGAGCAAGTCCTTTTTACGCCTTGCCTCCTCGATTTTTCGTTCAAGCGTTCGGAGATTCTCTTTGAGGATCTCGACAGCCTGTTTCTGCTTTTCCCACTGTTCCTTGTATCCACTAGCGATGCCTGCATGTTCGTTACGGCGAGAAAGTGCCTGTTTGGCTAGCTCTTCATTGCCCTTCTGCAGAGCCAAGGTCGCTTTCTGCTCCCACTGGCCCGCTTGTTCCTGTTCTTGCTCATAATCTTTTTGGAGTTGCTTCTCGTTTGCAATCGCAGCCGCGACCTGTTGCTTCACTTTCACCAATTGCTCTTGCATCTCCGTTGTAATCTGATTTAGCATTTTTTCCGGATCTTCTGCTTTGTCCAATGCAGAGTTTACATTGGCTTTGAAGATAGTTGAAACCCGATCAAAAAAACCCATTGCTATATCTCCTTTCGCTGATAGGTTTAGCGGTATAAGCCCAAAGCCTACACATTAGATCAAATTATAGCCGAAAATTTACCGCCTGCCAACCTAAAAAGTAAACCATCGACCAGAAAGTGCACAGAATTAAGTTCGAAAGGCTGAATACCAATCTCCGATGATGAGGAGTTCTGACCTTATCCACAAAATCGATATTCTCTTAATTTTCTGCGTTTTCAGAGGCTTCTGACATCAGCCGACCCCATGTTCTCATTGGTACGGTTCATCGTCAGAATCTTTCTAATTGACAGTAACCCCTATGCACTATACAATACGTCATAACAACCGATTTACGCATTACGTAATCACCACGTCATTTACAATCGAATGTCATGCGATAAATTCTATTTTTGAATATATCAAACCGATTGTGCTGATGTCAAGGTCTTTTGGATGAATCCTTCTATAGTCACAATGGAAAATGGCTGAAAGCAAGTTCGCAGTGATTCACGAAGATAGACACACGGGTGCAAGAATTGGAAAGCTACGGACTGCTCACGGCATTGTCAACACACCAATCTTCATGCCCGTTGGAACCCGTGGAACGGTCAAAACGTGCACCCCACGTGACCTAGTCGATATAGGTGCAGAGATTATCTTGGCAAACACGTACCATCTTTACTTGCGTCCGGGACCCCGGATTGTCCAGCAGGCGGGAGGACTCCACAGATTCATGGCGTGGAAAAAGCCTGTTCTCACAGACAGCGGTGGATTTCAGGTATTCAGCTTGGGACCGCAGCGCACCATAACGGAAGAGGGTGTTGAGTTTCAATCCGAAATTGATGGGTCCAAGCATTTTATCAGCCCAGAACGTTCCATTGAGATTCAAAACGCTTTAGGTGGAGACATCATCATGGTCTTTGATGAATGTCCAGCCCACTCCAGCGATTATAGTTATCTTAAAAACTCAATGGAAATGACACTGCGGTGGGCGGAACGCAGCAAAAAAGCCCATTGCAATCGAAATCAACTGCTGTTCGGTATTGTTCAGGGCGGGATGCAAAAGGAACTTCGGAAGGTAAGTGTGGAAGGAACAATAGCAATCGGCTTTCCCGGCTATGCGATTGGTGGAATGAGCGTTGGAGAGGACAAGGATTTGATGTATGAAACATTAACCTATACCGCCCCGATGCTGCCACAAGATAAGCCTCGGTACTTAATGGGAGTCGGTACACCGAAGGATTTAGTGTATGGTGTAAGCTGCGGCGTGGATATGTTCGACTGTGTGATGCCGACGCGCAACGCGCGAAACGGTTCTCTCTTTACCAGCATCGGTGTGATTAAGATTCGCAATGCCCAATACAAGTCAGATCTTTCGCCGCTTGATCCAAACTGTGTCTGTTATACTTGTCGACATTTTACACGTGCTTATCTTCGTCATCTATTTGTGGAAAATGAAATCCTTGCCCATCGATTGCATACCCTTCACAATCTACACTTCTATCTGAACTTGATGAGAGGCATCCGTCGAGCGATTCATAGAGGGATATTTGCATCGCTAATGGAAAATGTCGCGGAGTTAGTTCAGCTTGGACAGCACAAAGGCAGTGAGAACGAAGGAGAAAAATGAGAAGTGGCGAGCGATTGTATTTTAGGCAGATAGTCTAACGAATCCATTCAAGCAAAAGTAAGGAGCCAAGAACTCTCTGTCAAAAACCCCTGTCCTCATAAGAACGGGGATAGGCAGAGCTTCCTTTGATTCTCTATGAAATTAGGAGCAAATTCTGTTCTGTTCGGCGGACATGATATGGAAGTCGCCTTTAAGTATACCGCGCTAGCTGGCTACGATGGTATCGAGTTGTCCGCAATTAATGGTATGAGCGAACACCTCGTCCTCGATCGCTGGAGAGAACTTGCACCGAAAATCAAACGCCTTTCTCAGGAATACGACCTTGAACTTCTAGCCATGGAACAACCGTCGCAAGATCCGGTCGTAATGGAACAAGCCTTCCAGGCTGCTGTCGAAATCGGCATACCCATCGTCAACTGCGGTCCTGGAGGAAAATCGAACGACGAAGAAGCCTGGCCCAAGGTTATCAACGCACTGGGCGATTTGGCGCAGATGGCGGAGCGGTACGGCGTGATTCTATGTGTGAAAGCACATGTAGGATGCTGTATTTACAACACACCAACAACCCTCCGTGCCATGGAAGAGATTTCCTCCTCAGCGTTCGGGATTGATATGGACCCGTCGCACATTCATCGCGCAGGAGAGAACTCGGTTGAAGCTATCGCTGCGGTTTTTTCCCGCGTGAAACATGTGCATATCCGGGATTGCAAGGGTCGAGACCAGAATCCAGGAAAGCCGGAGATGCAAGCAAACGGCCGAGGCGATATAGATTTGGTCGGCTACATTCGGGTATTGCATGAGAACGGCTATACTGGGCCAATTAATTTGGAGATTATCGGCGCTAAGGATTACGACATCAAACGTTGCTGCGTTATCGCTGCTGAGTCGCGTGGGTACATGCAAGCTTGTCTGCAAGCCTGCGGCGCACGATAGGTGCGGCGAAAACCAGTCGACCGATTCGAACATGTCCTCACGCTAGTCTGATGCGCGGTGGAATCCTTTTGCACAGCTGATTTGAGCTGTTCAAAGGCTTCATCAGCCTTCAAAAAAAGCGCCCTAGATATCTGCGACGGTTTTATACTGCAAACGCTACCGCAATTAACCTGCCCGCAACGACACTTCAGGAAGATATAACCCTTTTCGTTCACGTCGCCACCACGTACCTTCCGCCTGTTTCGTATCGAAATCGGTGAAGTGGTAATCGTAGAGAACCGCCCGGATGTATCGCGGCGGCGCTCTGGAAAATGGATTCTCTTCCAGCAACCCCAAAACTTCAGGTGAGCCCTGCAGCAATCGTTCAATAAACTCCATAAACCAGCGATTGGTACGATAGCTCCCAAGCGCAGCAAACCACATCTGCCAGTCCAGACGCGGCTGATGCGGTGCAGCCCAGCGCGGGCGTTGTCTCAAATCGCCCGGTTTCCACTTAAACGGGTATTCGACCCAAGTCTCACGGTCGTTGCTGCCTTCGACGACAATCTCCGGTCGAGAGGTCGTCATCACAGCAAACAGACCGTAGGAGTTAATCGTCCGGAAGGGCGAAGCCCAATTCAAGATATGTTGGGCAGGCGCTGGCATGTTTGCTCCGCGCAGGAACATACCCGCCATCCGAATACCGCTCACCAGAAGCACGACCACTGTTAGCACGGCAACCCACACGCTTCGATAGTGTGAGCTCATCGTCACTGCCTCGGGTGCATTAAACCTTGAAAACATCCGTTTCAGACGAAAGCCCTGAAGAAAGGTGTCGTCGAGCAACAGGATACACAGCACAATGGTCAGGAGATTGAAGAAGCAGTAGTTGCCTGTCGCTATAATGAGGAGTTGTAAGACAAGGAATGCCGCACATGCAACAAATCGTAGTCGCCGCGGCGCAAATATCAGGAAGGGTACACCGAGTTCAATGGCGAACATTCCCACAACGGATATAGTCTGGAACCAGTCGGGCAGTTGATGCACATACCAGCTTATCCACGTCGGCAGCGGCTGGGTTTCGTAATGAAAATTGAGGGCGGTCAGGTTACGCCATGTCTCATCGGCACTCACAAGTTTCACAACACCCGAGGCGAACATCAGCCGAAACAAAAGCCAGCGCAACAGCCACAAAACCGTCCGAGACGGTGGCGATTCGCGCGAGAATTTCGGTAAAATCTGCGATGGCGCAAAGAAAATCGCCAGAAAGCCGGTTTCCAACAGTAAAACGTCCCACTGAAAACTCAGAAAATTCTGGCCAATCGCTGTCAGCGAAAGGTAAATTGCCCATAGCCCTATTAGGGAATAGATAGGCGCAACCCCGATAATGAGCAATACCGACAATAGCGTTCCACACGCACATAGGATGTGCAAGAATCCATCGCTGGAGTTCAACCAGCATAGCGTTGGCAATAACCGATAACGTTCGTGACCGACTTGTGTCCGCACGGATTCAAGATATTCCTGTGCGGGCAGAATGCCATTGCTCCCTACCAGTCCGTCGATCTGCGTCCACAACGAGATGAATGCGATGAGGTAAGTCGCGCCGAGCAATCGGAGGAACAACCAGCGTGTCAGATAATACTCGGGGCGCCCCCTGTTTTCTCCCCACAACCATCGTGTCAATACGGAGAAAATGCCCCGGTGCTCCGCAATAAAGCGGTAAATCCACTCAGTAGACGAGGAAAACCCCGGAATTCTTTGATACATCCACAGTAGCCAGCCCATGCGCGGAGCATGAGTGAGTGTGCGAAAGACCGCTTCAGCGCCGCTAAATACCTCGCCGCCCGGTTCAATGAACTGGACCGCGGTTTCGAACTGTTCCGGCGGGATCTCAGGAAACTGGCTCGCAACTTGGTATGACGGTGCATACCTAACAAGGTTCCCTGTTAAGTGGTGCCACCGCGCAACCCAATAGCGACAGAATTTACATTCGTCATCGTAAACTAACAGGGGTATATTCGTGTTCGTCCTCATTTACCAACTGTGGATTGTAGATTGACTCCGCATCGCGCCCCCTTGAAAACACCTTTCTAATCACAATACATCGCTAAGTCATTTGTGAACGGGTATAACGCTACCATTTTGAGATGCCTTGAAATGGAACGATAGAAGGTAAGCAGAGACATTGGTTAAACTGAGTTTTTAACTTCCTGCTGATTAAAACACCCCGTTAATCATTAGAACAGCGCTCGTTTCATCACCCTGCTGAAAGCCTGTTGCATACAGAACGTTTGTTTCGTCGATATAGGTAAATTCGTTATATCCGAAGAAGTGGGCGACTGAAAAATCAAGACGAAATGCTTTGCTGAGGTCATATCGGAGACCAGCGCCCCAATCTGACAGACGCGCTCTGAAGTCAAAAAATCGGAAGTTCTGCGGATCAAATGCTTCATTAATGAAGTCGGTCCGTATGATATTGAAGTAGGTAAATGCCGAGGCTTCTCGGTAAGTGTAGGGATTATGACTTCGGATGAGCGTAGCGTCAAATTGCACACGATCTTCCCAAACTTCGTCAGTGGATTCATCGTCCTGATTGAAAGTTCCTCGAAAGTCCTCAAAATCTCTCGCGCGGTAAAAACTTTCATCAATGGATTTGTAGTACACCAAGTCGTTGGAGATGGCAAATCGTAGGTCTTCATCGAAATCATAAGCCAGCGTAGTCTCCACACCGGCGCGATGGAGCGTTACACGCCCATCAAAATCGGCTTTGTTGAAGAGATCGGCATCCAAATCATCCCGGTTATCTATCTCGACATCCTCGACATTCACAGCGTATCGCAACTTGACTTCTGTTTGGAATGCGGAAGCAATCAAGGCAGAAGTCAGGGCAAACTGTCTAAACTTTAAGGTTTCGGTATCAATGAAATAAAGGTTCCCGCTATAATCGATGCCTTTGAGTCGGAGATGTGCCTGTACCTCATTCTCCCGCCTAAAACGAATCAGAATTCTTTCCGCAAATTGACCATCGGTGTAGAATCGTTGTACACATCGAAACCGCGCACGAAAGACGCGGAAAGGATATCCACCAAACTGAAAAGGATCGTACAGCCGCCTCGGTAAATCAGACACAAAATCCTTCTTATATTTTGCCTTATCTGCAACAAGAACTGTCCCATCGTCTAGGGCTATGAGATGGAAAGGAGAGATAAACTGTCCACCCCGATCGCCATATTCGCCAAAGGATAGCGAAAACTGACCATTTGCATCAAATTTCAACACACGATGCGCCGCTTCATCAACAATGTAAAGATTTCCCCGATGGTCTACAGTCATATCAGCGGCTTTCAGTACCTGCCCCACACGCGGCTGAGCAGTGCTGAATGTTGTCACAGATTGATTATTCGCTGCTAATTTGTGGATTTTCCCAGCATCGAAAATATATAAATTTTCCTGATTGTCAACTGCTAGTAGAAAAGAACGCTCTGTATCGCCTTGAGGAATAACGAGTGCATAGTTCCCTTCAGCGTCAAGCCCCGGCACTGCCCTTTCCAGCGACTGGATCCTTTTGCTAAAATCTTGGATAGGGTAGCTCACCATGAAATTTCCATTCGAGTCAAATCGGTGGACACAAGGACCGTAGTTAAAAATTTTGGGGCGCCCCGCACCTCCACTATCATCATGGAGAATTTCACTATCCTCAATCTGTGTGATAATCCAATCCATGACGTAAATTGATCCGTCTTCTCCAACTGCAATATCTGTCGGGTTTATAAAGATGAATTTCTCTGAATCGGTTGACTTGATTTCAAAGAGGAAATGTCCGTTGGCATCCAGCTTTTGAATTCTTGAATTATCGGTGTCTGTAACATAAATACCTCCATTCCGATCGAACGCGATGAAGACGGTCTCGCCAAATCGACCTGTCTGTTTGCCTTTTCCACCAAATTCCTTGACGAACTTAACTTCTTGGTGTGTAGATGCAATGGATTGAATCAACAGACTCGCAATTAGAATCCAAAATACATTGCGAAATTGTGTCAACGCTCACCTCAACTCGTGTGTAAATGTTCCAAATCAACCATACTACTTGCCATGTCTTTAATCTTGTCTAGAACCGCATTAATGAATTTGGGCGAATCTTCCGTGCTATATTTCTTGGCAAGTTCGATTGATTCGTTAATGGAAACCGCAGAAGGAATGTCGGCGAGATAAAGGATTTCATAGGTTGCACTTCTCAGGAGGCAACGATCAACAACGGGCATTCGATGAACCGGCCAACTGATTGCCGCCGCTTTGTGAATCGCCAGATTGATTTTAGTAAGGTGCTCCAGCGTGCCCTCAACAAGAAGATTCGCAAAGGTCTTAACCTCTTCATTAGCATTCGTCGTTTTCCAGAAACGCTCTTGGACATCATTGATTGGATCATTTGTCAAATCTGCCTGGTATAATATCTGAAGCGCCAATTTTCTTGCTTGCGTGCGCGGTCTCATCATAATCGCTCATTCATTACGACATTTCGGATTCCCAGCAATTCAAGTTACATTTTAGCAAGCCAACTAAACGATGTCAATCAGTTTTCCCTGCACTTTGTGGAATGGACTCACCCAAACACATTTCTTTCAGCAATTCTCCCTTACGATTCTAAATCCTACAGTTATTTCGGTATCCGCTTGTGATATACTTCAGATGAAATCGCCTCTTTTCGCGTTGAAGTTTGCATATGTGGTGTGATATACTGTCTAAGTAAAAACCGTACAGATTCAACCTCACTACATTCGCAGAATAGGCATTTCCTCAACAGGCATCAGAACCCTACAATCATTGCGCTACTTTGCGCGAACAATACTGTCGTTTCGGCAAGCACTTAAAACGTCAATCTACTGACATCCATCGCCACGGTGGTTAACGGACACGAACTTGTTTACTCGAAGATGGATTTTGCGCTTTGTGAGAATGAGCAATCGAACATGAACTGTAATTTGCTCGAACTGTTGCAACTTCCATCTTAACGATTTGCACTTCATAGGGGAGGAATAATTTGATTAACCTATATGGGAGAGATTACGACAGGTTCAAATTGCTTCGTCATGTCGGTGATATTTCGCAGATTGCCGGAGTCAAAAAATGTGAATTTACAGAAGGCAATGAAAAGGGAGTTGAGGCGGTCAATTTTTGGACAGGGGCCGGATTGAATTTTACCGTTTTGCTGGATCGAGGATTGGATATCTCTTATGCATCGTACAAGGACATCCCATTAAGCTGGAGGTCGAGTACAGGAGATGTTGCTCCCACTTATTACGAACCGGAAGGTTTCGGTTGGCTGCGAGGGTTTTTCGGAGGTTTGCTGACAACCTGCGGTATGATGTATGCTGGTGCACCTTGTGAGGATGAAGGAGAGGATCTAGGGCAGCACGGACGCATCTCTTATATCCCTTCTAAGAACGTCTGGGTAGATAGTCGTTGGGAGGGCAACAGGTATACCTTATGGGCACAGGGCAAAGTGACTGAGACGACAGTTTTTGGCGGAAAGCTCTGTCGAACCCGCCGTATCTGGACGGAACTAGGTGCAACGAGTCTACACATTGAAGACGTTGTTGAAAACCTCGGCTATCAAGATACGCCTCACATGTACCTCTTCCATATCAACGCTGGATTTCCAGTTGTAGCTGAAGGTACTGAGTTGCTTGCGCCATCGACCGAAGTCCTTCCAATTGATGAGCATTCCGCCGAAGGCTTGAACAATCACGCCCGGTGTGAGCCGCCAACAGTCGATTTTGGTCAACAGGTTTATTATCATGAGATGCAGGCGGATTACGATAACCACATTCATGTCGCGCTCGCGAATCGATCGTTCAACAACGGACAAGGGTTTGGGCTATACATAAGGTATCACAAGACCCAACTCCCCAAATTTAACCAGTGGAAAATGAACGGTGAAGGGAC
The DNA here is from genome assembly GCA_965198175.1 of Candidatus Poribacteria bacterium. Taxonomy (GTDB): domain Bacteria; phylum Poribacteria; class WGA-4E; order WGA-4E; family PCPOR2b; genus JAPPKS01. The sequence continues at coordinate 1,133,743 of OZ240245.1, read as the reverse complement.
GTATGTCATCGGCTTGGAACCCGCCAATTGTTGGGTTGAGGGACGTGCGAAAGAGCGAAAACAGGGCACATTGCAGTATATCGAACCTGGCGGACGCAGGCACTATGAGGTGGAAATCGGTGTGCTCACCACTAACGCAGAGATTGAGAGATTCGCGGAGAATATTGAAGCGATTAAGGTTCACAACACCTCCGCGTAGACGCAAGCACATTTTTTGGAACGAGTGCAGGAATTAGTTTGAGGAAGTCATTAAGTCTAAGTTCGCGGATTCCGCGCAGCATCAGACTCCATAATTGTCAAGATCAATTAAACGGAAGGTTGTATAACTCATTAGTGAGGAGAAAAAGATCATGAAAAGGCACGTGTTGTCAGCAACCGTAAACCTGACTCTGTCCATTTTGATAGTGCTATTCGGGTGCGGCGGCAAGGAAGTTGCCGTTGGTACTCCCAAGGAATTTGAGGACGTTTTGGACGTCATTCCTGCAGACGTTGTTGGGTTCGTTTACGCCTCTAGTTTTCAGGGGTTAAACGATGAAATCAACGCCCTCTGCGCGGAGTTGGCGCCAAATAATCCGCCGCAGGAAGACCTCGCAATGGGATTGGTAGATTTTTTCGGGGCGGAGTTTGAAATGCTGCAGAAGCTCGGCTTTTTTGATTTAAGCAAAAACTTTGCTATATTTTTTACCGGTGTGAATCCCTCGGTTCCCTCTGCCGCCGCTTACTTGAAGGATCCGGAGATGGTTCAACAGCTTATCGAAACTGAATCAATGGACCGTAGGTCGGTAACCCATAATGATATGCCATATTACATAACAAGTGATGGAGCCATGTTTGTACCCTTGGGAGATTTCATCGTCTTTTCGGGTTCCGCGGAAGTTTGTGAAAAAGCCATTGATACCTATAGAAACGCCATGCCTTCAATTGCTAAGGATGTCGCCTACACCTCGTTTGAACTCGATAGGAAATCTGGCATTAACGATCTCGTTGGCTATGTCGCAATGGAATCAGTTACGCCAGTCATTCGTGAATGGCTGACGGACTTTGTGGATGTGATGGCAATAGGGATGCAAGACGTGGGTGAAATGACCCCGCAACTCGCGCCGAGTCTAGCGATTACGACAAAGATGGTTGATGGGGTTAACTGGGTGCTCGATCAAGCCGATGCACTGAGTTTCACACTCCAACTCAATGAGGGCGATTTGCAGATTTCACCTGTCCTGAAGTTCAAGAGCGACAGCGAAATTCAAGAATACATTCATGCGGCGCAGGTGAACCTGACACAGCTCAAATATCTTCCGCAGCAAGCTATGGTCAATGGAGCGATGCGATTACAAAAAGAGACCTTGATTAAGTTAGGCACAGGCATGATGTCATTCTTCAGTTCGTCAGATGCAGAAGCCGATGGAGGAGAAAGTGAAAAAGCAACGCAGGAATTTACCGAATTGACGACAAAGTTCTACGAACCATTGGGTGAAGAAGTGGCTTTTTCGGTCGAATACAGTGGCAGCTTGATGCCCAACACACTAAACATTTATGATGTGACCAACGAAGACAAGCTAGTACGTTTCATGGATGAGGATTATCTCTCCTATCTTGCTACCTCTAATTTCATGCTGCGCGCGATGGGGTTTGACGAGTTCTCGAACATCTACGCGGAGGCATCAGTGGGACCGTCTGAGATATACAACGGTGTGGAGATTAAACACTATTCATTGCCGAACATTCCTTCTCTTTTCGCTCAGACTTCACCAGAAATGGAAGGTCTGGAAGGACTCGTGCCGAAAGAATTGAACATTTACTACGCTATTACAAATGGAAAACTAATCTACGCAATGGGCGCTAATGCTCAGCCGGTCAGGGATGCTCTCGATCGAATCGCAGGTATAGGGATAGGCTTCGATAATGCTGCGGGTTATGACAAAATCACCGGCGCACTAACCCTGAAGAACAATCTCCTTTTGGCAATCTCCCCTATCACGGCGATTAAACGTACTGTAGAGTTGGCTGCGCAAATTGAGCCTAGCGCCGGTATGGTGATGATGTTTCTGGGTAATATGCCTGAGACCTACAGCATCGGTATCTCCGGTCAAGGTCGCGCAGGCGGCGTTGAAGCGAACCTGTTTATTTCGCTCGTTGATTTTAAGGTACTAGTTGATATGTTGACAACCTTTGAAAGCAGCATGCAAGGGATGCAGTAAAGCTTTACATAAGAGCCAACTATCGACTTGATTCGTACCTTCGATGATGCTTCACCGCTAATAAACTAGAGGAAATAGGCATCGAGTAAAGGTTCCAGATGAACATCCTCGGCATTGATACTTCGTGTGATGAGACCGCGGCTGCAGTTGTCGCTGATGGTAAAAAAATCCTCTCCAACATCGTCGCTTCACAGGTTGACCTGCATCAGAAATACGGTGGGATTGTTCCTGAACTTGCGTCCCGAAAACATGTCGAATCAATTAACTACATCATCGATCAAGCGATGACTGATGCGGGCATTTCGTTCGAGGATATCGGAGCAATTGCTGTAACAAATCGCCCCGGCTTAATCGGTGCGCTCCTCGTGGGTCTCTCCGCTGCGAAATCGTTGGCGTACTGTTATAATCTCCCGTTTATGGGGATTAACCACATCGAGGGTCATGTTTATGCAAACTTCATGGCACACGATGATCTGCTTTTCCCCAATATATGCCTGACCGTTGCCGGCGGACACACACTGCTGATTGAAATACACGAAGGGCGTAAATACAGCTTGCTCGGTAGCACGCAGGATGACGCCGCCGGCGAGGCTTATGACAAAGTCGCTCAATACCTTGGACTTGGTTTTCCCGGTGGTCGAATTATTGATGAGCTAGCGAAGAAGGGAAAGCACACAGCAATTGACTTTCCACGCCCGCTTCTTAACAGCGGCGATTATCAATTTAGTTTCAGTGGACTGAAAACCGCTGTCCGATATTTTGTGGACAAAGCGACGGCGAAGTTGCCGCCAATCGAGGATATCGCAGCTAGTTTCCAGGCAGCCGCGGTGGACGTGCTTGTACAAAAGACTATTCGGGCAGCGAGGGAGAGAAACGCAAAGGCAATCACGTTGACGGGTGGAGTTGCGGCAAATAGCCAACTTCGCCAAACCATGCGCGAAATGGGGGAGGAAATTGGGGTAAAGGTTTACTTCCCACCGATTCAACTCTGCACCGATAACGCCGCGATGATTGCAGGCATTGGCTATCACAAGTATCGGGAAGGATTGAGAGATGAGTTCGATCTCAACGCCTATGCGGTAAGTTCTATTGCGTGAGATGCTCTATGGATAAAAAAGTCTACATTAATTACTTGTTTATTACTTTTCTATGTCTTTTAAGGCCCCATTCAAGGATTCACTCATTGATCGAGCCGTTTCGATTCTGAACCGCGGTGGGGTAGTCGCTTTTCCGACCGATACGGTATATGGTATCGGCGTCCATCCAGGTCAGCCGGAAGCTGTACGCAAACTCTATCAGGTTAAAGGACGCCCCATTGATAAACCCATCCCTATCCTCCTTGGATCGATTGGTGATGTCGAGCACGTCGCTCAGAACGTGCCGAAGTGTTTCTTTCAACTCGCCGATCGATTCTGGCCGGGTGAGTTGACCCTGATTGTCGAGGCGAAAAACCTACCGCCTGAAGTCACTGCCGGTGGGAAGACAGTAGGTTTACGTATGCCAAATCATACGCTTGCCTTGAAACTGTTACACCGTTTCGGTAGACCAATTGCGACAACGAGCGCGAACAAATCCGATGAACTGCCAGCAACCTCAACGCAGGAAGTGCGCGACAAACTTGGGAATCTCATCGATCTGATTTTGGACGGTGGACAGACGCTTACACGGACTGCTTCAACGGTCTTGGATCTCTCGGTGTCGCCCCCACAGATTCGACGACATGGTGGCATCCCAGCTGATGGACTCATGTCGTATCTTGAGATGCCAAAACTAAAATCGGAACGCTTGACCATTGAGCACAGATGAGGATGTACTCTTCATGCTGTTTGTCGACGCTGCGAGCAGGAGAAAATTGTCCACAATTTCTACTAGGAGGTAACAGGATGAGCAACAGACGTAAACCTTATATTTTTGTTACACTACAAGGTCCCGACGATGACGGCGATTTTGGTCCCAACACACCGGGGACGAAAACCAGCGGAATCCAAGAAGCGATTGATTATGCGCACAAAAATTGTAGAGACGTTCACATTTTCGGCGGCAGAGGTGGTATGCACGACGGAAAAGGGTTACCGGATAACGTTTATACGCTGGATGAGACACTAAGAGTTCCCTGGAGCCAGGACCTCAAAGTTGATGGTGGAAATTACGTATTATCGTATACAAAAAGTACCGGGCACGCAATTCAGATTGACAGCCAGATGAATTGTCGGTACAAATTTGGACTCATCGGTTCTCAATCCTGTGACGCTGTGGTTTGCATTAAGCCTGAAACGCCGGGCCCCGACGATTTCGTTGTTATTACCGCCAGCATTTTTGATTTTTCGGCGATTGTCTCACATCATCCCGATAGTACCGCGATGTTGATAGACTCCTCCAAAGGGTTAATTATCAACAGCAAAATTGTCGCTGAAGAGACAAACTCGATGGGTACTGCAGTTCATGTGACTGACGGCGCTGGCACGGGACACTGGATTAGTAACAATCAGATAGATGTGAGATATGGCAATCAATACCACGCAAGGGAGAGGTGCACCGGTCTTCGATTGGGGGACCCTGGGTCGACGAAGATAGTTCATAACAGTTTTGAGATGTCATATCATGCACCGAAAGGTGTGCATTTGGACCAGCAGACAGGACGGTACGTTACAGCTGAAGATTTTGTACCGGAAGAAGCAATCGGGGTGGACATCTTCGCGCAGCGGAACTTGCTGAACCTATCATTTTATGGTAAACGTGCGCCCGGACACGACATTGTTTTTGAGCCAGATGCCCGAGACAACACCGTATTCGCCTTCAATTTGCCGAATGGTATCACAAACAGAGCCGAAACCCCAACCAATCGAATCATTGCCAACTGGCCCGTCGGTTTCGATGTTTCCACGCCGCCGGTTCCCGCCTCTGGGGAATCTATAATGAACACCACGCCTTATACCGTGCAAGTTATTATCCTTACACCGGGCACGGTTTCAAATTGGACCTTGACGGACGCCGGAAGTACCCAGCAGACCTATCCGCGAAGCCTAAGCCTGGCGGATAATCTCAAGCGCCCCCAACTCTCCCCGCCACCTCCGCGACCGTCAAGCACTCAAACCATCTCCTCCGGACTTTTCGCTGGACAGACAGTTACCTTAGAACCGGGCGAAAAGATACAGTTCACCTATTCAGAAGCCCCAACGTGGAGATGGAAAGCACTGAGATAATAGCTATTCACGACAGACAACGTTCTTGCGAGGGGTAATTCGTTAAAAGCGCGACGCCAGAGTTACTACTAGAAACTTGCAATCGTTACTGGATTCCAAGTCCCTAATCAAATTGAGCCAGCACCCCCGCAGCAACTGGATTTTTGAGCAGGCGGCTTTGTTCGTCTCCTCATGGTCCTGTTGGGTGTTAATTCATATTTTTATAGAAAAGGAATTTACGGATACAACTACTAATGGACTTACAACAGATTAACATCAAGGTCTTCGTTACAGAAGACAGTCGTATCAGTTACGAGAACTTCATTAAAGTCTTCAACCGGTGGATGACGGAAGCAGATCAGGACGATTACCTGAACTACGCAGATTATTCCTTTACACATGCAGGTCCCGGTGTGCTGTTGATTTCCAAACGTGCGAATTATAGCATTGATAACGCCCAGAACCGTCACGGTTTCCTCTACAACCGGAAGCATAAGACAGAAGGGAGTAATCGCCAAAAACTTCATCAAGCGTTTGTCGAAACGCTTCAAAGGTGCCATTGTTTGGAAGAAGCTGAAGAACTGGAGAACGAAGTTCGGTTCAATGGCGATGACATCCTGTTTATGGTCAACAATCGACATATCGCCCCGAATACCGATGAGTCTTTTGAGGGGATTAGGCAGGAATTGAGTTTCGTGCTTCAGCAGATGTACGGGAGTAATGATTTCACACTTGAACTTGCATCCGAGGACACGCGAGAGCGGTTCATGATTCGGATTTCTGCGAGTTCAAACAAAAGCGTTTCGGACCTTCTAGCAAATCTGGAGGATTAGTAGTGGCGTCTATTGAGGCGTTTCACGAGGGAGAGACATTCAGATGTTTAATTTCAGTAACGAGCAAATTGAACGGTATAGCCGACACATCATCCTCAAAGAAGTTGGTGGGATGGGACAGACCAAGCTCCTCGAATCGAGAGTTTTGCTCATTGGCGCAGGCGGATTAGGTTCACCGGCTGGGCTTTATCTTGCGGCTGCTGGCGTCGGAACGTTGGGAATCATCGATCAAGATATCGTAGATCTGAGCAACCTTCAACGACAAATTCTGCACGGTATGAGTGATATCGGTCGTCCAAAAGTTGAGTCTGCGAAGGAGACGATTGCAGATATTAATCCTGATGTAAAGGTTATTACCCACACAGAACGCCTATCTTCAGAAAACGCACTTGAGATTATTGGAGGGTACGATCTGGTTGTTGATGGGTGTGATAACTTCCCCACCCGTTATCTGATCAATGATGCTTGTGTGATGCTCGGCAAGCCGAACGTACACGGCAGCATCTTTCAGTTTGAAGGACAAGCGACAGTGTTCTATCCGGGTAAGGGACCTTGTTATCGCTGCCTTTATCCCATGCCACCGCCGCCGGGGATGGCACCAAGTTGTCAAGAGGCAGGCGTATTTGGTGTATTGCCGGGAATTATCGGAAGTGTACAAGCGGTTGAAACTATCATAACTTTGCTTGACATTGGCGAACCGCTCATCGGTCGGTTACTTCTATTCAACGCTTTAACGATGGAATTCAAAAAGTTAAACCTTCGACAAGATACCCAATGTCCTATGTGCGGTGAAAATCCGACTATCCACGAACTGATTGACTATGAGGAATTTTGTCGAGTGCGCTGGTAAATCTATTGGCAGTGCATTGTCAGTCGATTCGCCGCTTATACTCATACATGGAAGCGCGGAAAATACTTGCGAAGTGCTCAAAATTTTTGTAAAATTGTAAATTATCAGATTGGGAGCGGTTTTAATGCCCCACTATTAAGGAAATTGACTGCTTAGGAGGATTCGCGATGAATCTACAAATTGAATATTGCACTGCTTGAGGCTATTTACCCACAGCCGTCAGTTTGACGCAGGAACTCTTGGATAAATACAAGACAGATATTAAGGGACTCACCCTTGTCCCGGGCAGCGGTGGCTGCTTTGAGGTGACGCGTAATGGAAACCTAATCTACTCTAAACTCCAAACAGGCGAGTTTCCAACCACGAAGCAGATCACTTCAGCTATTGAAGCGAGCTAAGAAACAGGGTGTGAATGCTTTCTATGTTATGTGTGGAACGTAAGGATCATCCCCTGCGTTCCACAAACATCCACTTCCTTACTTTCCCTAATCTATTTTTTTTCTCCCACAAGCATCTCTTATTTCATTTCTGCTCTGCATCGCCTTCAGAATCTAGTGTGTCAGGACATGTTGGAACATGAACTAATCATAGGTGCTGGGTACTGCGCATTACTTTCGACTCCAATCTCACTCCACAGCAACGATGGAAATATTCCATAGATCTGCTTGTTTGCAAAGGACTGCCTGATTTACCACAAATGTACGCTCCGCTTCAACAGCCAGAACGCTTCCGTTAACCTCACGCAGCACTTTCAGAGTTTCATCTCCAACAGTTGGAACGTCAATTCGGAAATCGTGATGGCAAGCCGCGGCTTTGGCAACAACTATCCCTTTACCACCGAGGTCTCCGCCACGTTGTATTGCCTGATCTGTTCCCTCAATGGCTTCAATAGCAATTGGCATTAACGCTTTGACGATTACTGTTTGTCCAATGTCCAAGTTTGCAACTTGACGAGCCAGTTGCATACCGTACTGCAAATCTGTCCATTGCGATGCCGTCGGCTGCTTTTTCGTCAATACTCCAGCTTTAGGCATTAATTCCTTGAGGAAACGGTGTTGCTCAACGACAGAGAGCCCTTTCGATTCAAAATGATCAATAACCGCAGCCATGATCGCGCGGATACCTTTGTTCCGAGTTCTTGCTAGAATTTTTACTGCTGTCGCATCCACTAGAAAGGGACGAAGTAGCACGCTTTTATGGATCTTTCCAATAATCACTATTTCCCGGACACCTGAATCGAGAAATATGCGTGTAATCTTTTGGATTTGTCCAATACCAGCCGGATACATCTCGGAAACAACATCTGCCAATCGCTTAGAGGGGGTTTGCGTGATTGGGATGACAACCGGTAAGCGTCCGTAATCGATCGCCGCCTGCGCCATCAACACGGGTAACTCTCCCATCCCTGCGACAATTCCGAGTTTCTCCAACCCTGCTCTCCCAATCCAAATTTATGTCCACTTTCTAACGCTTTTACGTCTAAACCCCAATACCCCGATTAGAGTTTTCAATAAAGTTCAGAAGATATTCCACTTCCTCGTTCGAATCGACTTCACTTCTCACCCGTGCAATTGCCTTGGTGAAATCGACCTTAGATCGAAAAAGGATGCGGTGGGCTTGTTTGAGATGCCTGATCGTTTCCGGCGAGAGGGATGCCATAGGGTGGATTCCTGAGGATCCGAGACCAACCACATTCAATGCACGGACACGGGCGGGATGACCGTCGGAAATGGTGAATGGCGGTACGTCCTGTACAAACTTCGAGCATGCTCCAGCCATTGCCATTTTGCCAACTCGTACAAATTGATGAAATGCAGCATGCGCGCCAATTCGCGCATCGTCCTCGACTATTACATGTCCGCCCAGAGTAGCAAAATTCGCCATAATTGTCCGATGTCCAACAACAACGTCATGGGCGATGTTCACCCAATTCATTAATAAATTATCATCTCCAACAATCGTTACTGCATCCTCAACAGTAGATCTGGAAATAGAAACGTATTCTCGCAACACATTCCGATTTCCAACTCGGACATAACTTCGCCAACCCCCGTATTTAAGATCTTTTGAAGGATTACCGATGGTACACCCGAAGAAGATTTGGCATTCTTCGCCAATGATTGTCCAGCGATCAATTTGAACATGTGGACCAATCACCGTTCCACGACCGATTTGGACCTCGTCGCTGATGATTGAAAAGGGTCCGACTTCAATGTTCTCCCCGATCTCTGCTGTTGGAGAAATAATTGCGGTCGGGTGAATTTTACTCACTAGTCGTCTCCCCATTCATAACTGCCGTAAATGCGCAGAGGGCATGTTTCTATTCCTTCATTTAGTGACAATCATTGACAGCAAGCGCTATGTGGAGTCACTCAGAAGTTAAGCTAGCGGCGTTAAAGTCGATTTCTTACGCTGCTGTGTTTTCATTAAGCGCAATTGCCAACTCCCCCTCGGCTGTGAGTTCTTCATCGACATATGCTTTGACACCGATTCGCGCCCACGTCCGACGTCTCCGTAGAATTTCAACTTCCAATCTGAGTTGATCGCCCGGAATTACGGGGCGTCGAAACTTCGCTTCTTTAATCGAGGCAAAATATCCAAGTTGTCCCTCAACAGCTTGTTCTTGTAGTAACAACCATGCGCCAAGTTGTGCTAACGCCTCCATCTGTAATACGCCTGGCATCACCGGCTGTTCAGGAAAATGGCCCTGAAAAAATTGCTCGTTGTATGTGAGATTTTTGATACCGACTGCTCGTTTTCCCGGTTCGATTTCGATAACCCGATCGACCATGCACATGGGATAACGGTGTGGGAGAATCCGATAAATCTCCATGGATTCAACCGGTTTCGTTAACCGCGGTCCAATAAGTCGTTTTTCCGCTAGCATTTGAATCAGTTGCGCGTGTAAAGTGTGACCGGATCGTATCGCAATGACATGTGATTTGGGAAGCTGACCACCCAAGTAAAGATCGCCAATCAAATCCAAGATTTTGTGTCGAACGAATTCATCCTCAAACCTTAAAGCATCACTCGTCTTTTGACCTTCATCAACAACGATTACGTTTTCATGAGTCGCTCCCTTACCAATCCCCTGATTTTTGAGCGCCTCGACTTCATCGGCGAAACAGAAACTGCGTGCAGGAGCAATCTCATTTTCATATATCTCTGGCTGGATGATGTAAGTTGTCACTTGAGGCGGAATTCGAGGATGATCGTACACGAGAGAGACTTGCAAAACATCTGAAGGGAGTAAGATAAGTTGCTTGTCCTTGTCATAAACAGCGAACGGTTCCGATAATTCAATCAAGGATCGCGGGGCGTTTTGTTGAATGATGCCAGACTGTTTTATAAGATGAACATATGGCAGTGCGCTTCCATCTAGTGCAGGCGGCTCCGGTGCGTTAATGTCAATGCTCACATTATCAATCCCCATACCTGCCAACGCCGACAACAGGTGCTCAACACTACTGATTGTCGCATCTCCACTACGTAGGCTAGTACAGCGGGGTATCGCTGCTTCATAGTTATCGGGGCAAACCCTAATCGAGGGCTTACCGGGGAGATCGATTCGGTGAAATACGACTCCGTAATCTTCCGGAGCAGATTTAAAGATCAGTTCAACTGGTTCGCCAAGCATCAATCCACACCCTGAAATTTTCGCCTCATTCTGAATTGTCTGTTGTTGCTCCAAATCAACGTCTCCCTTCTTTGTAGGCTGACAAGTTTAAACCTGTCAATTCGTACCCCGCGCTTTAATTTGGCGAATCATTTTTTGGTGTTCCCTAAAGGTTGTTGAGAAGTGATGTTTTCCATCGTCAATCGCTACAAAGTAAAGATGAGAGGTGGAAATGGGACGTAAGGCTGCAAAAATTGAATCCATCCCCGGATTACAAATAGGCCCTGGCGGTAACCCCTTATGAAGGTATGTATTGTATGGAGAATCTACTTCGAGATCCACTCTTGTCAATCGACGTTTGGGATTTCCAAGCGCATAAAGAACAGTTGGATCCGCTTCCAACCGCCAACCTCGACGCAGGCGATTGTGGTAAACAGCTGAAATTAATGGACGTTCATGAGCGTGCTTTGCTTCCTTTTCAACAATTGATGCCAAAGTAACCACTTCGTGTGTAGATAATTGTAGCGATTCGGCTTCCTCACTCAACCTTGGTGTCCACGACCGGTAAAATATATTGAGCATCACTTCAATGTGTTTGTGAGGGGGTGTTCCATCAGCCAATTGGTAAGTATTTGGGAAAAGATAGCCTTCCAACGTTTCCCCTTCAATCCTGAATTTTGCCCGCCACTGTGGAGCACTAGCAGACCGAGCGAACGCTTCTTTGGTTCCAAATCCCTCGCTTTCCCAAAGCTGTCCAATCTGAGCAATCGTCAAGCCTTCGGGCACAACAAATCGGCGCGTCTCTACCCTTCCCGCTTTAAGCTGATCGATAATATGCATGAGTGTCATCGAACCGCTCAACTGGTAGGTTCCTGCTTTCAAATCACGACTAACTCCGCTGAACCGAGACATCAATTGGAACATCATCGAACTGCGAATCAGATTTTCACGAGCAAGCTGTTTTGCTATTGCTTTTGAACTCATGCCGATAGAAATTGCGGATATCTGCGGTTTAGCATCTCGACTGACAGGCTTCAGGCACATCAACGCAACAAACGCTGCAATCGTGCCCGAGATAGACAAACTGAATATTGTAAAATTGATAATTGAAGGGACACGCAGTGCTGCGTCCTTACGAAGGATGCGCAATCTCATTGTATTTTTGCTTTTTTACGCCTAATCCAATATTAGTTACTTGGCATTCACCGCGATTACTTCACTTAAGAGACATACAAGATACCATCCTCGCTAAAGACAGTTTTGTAATTCCTCTAGATAACCATCAAGAATCAACACGGCTGCCACCTGATCTATGACCCTCTTCCGCTTCTTACGGCGTTTTTTCGTTTCCCGCAGAATCTGTTCCGCCTCAATCGTGGTGAACCGTTCATCCCAGAAAGAAATCGGCAGATTGAATGTACGCTCCAAAACCGCAGCAAATTTTTTGACCTTCTGTGCTTGAATCCCAATCTCACCATTGAGCCGAAGCGGCAACCCGATGACGATTTGCTCTACCCCATGCGCGTCAATCAGGGCATGTAAAGCTGCCAGATCCACTTTACGACTCTTCCGCGTGATTGTGCAGAGCGGGTGCGCTGCAATTCCGAGTTCATCGCTAATTGCGACGCCGATTCGTGCATCACCGATGTCTAATCCAAGAATAACTGCCATGATGCGTAATACCTGCCATAAAATCGACCAGAACGCGAAATCGAACAACCAATCCGACCGTCATCCAAAAACGAAAGGGTTTCCCCGCTTCTCCCGCCGAGTCGACACACTTGTCCAGCATAACAATCAATTCATTGGGTAAACACGAGGCAGCATCCATTTCAGGAGAGGAGGAGTGAATGAATATCTACCACGTTTGGACTTGGGAGTGCAGGACGCAAGCCAGTCTTGACGTAAACCTGACCGCTTGAATGATAGCATTCGCAATATTTGATGTCAAGCACAAACTGTTGCTATCAGCGCTCTTCGACTTTAGTGCGATAGTGAGTGGGATTCAAAGTGCGCACTTCTGTCAATCTGTCAGCTCAGGTTCGACGGCGGTGAGTGGTACTTTTCAATGCCATCAGAATCTACTCGCAGCCGAATTCGTGAGAATTCCAGCATGGGTGGAAGAACCGTGACTCCCACGACTCCGGCTATGACGACCCGAGTTGCATCTAGGAAGTGAAATATTGGCGATAAATGTTACGCTTGCACACGGTAATTGAGATTATACTCTAGCTTCACGGAAAAGAAATTCTCCATCGTCACAATCGACTTCAACCGCGCTTCCCTCGCGGAACTCTCCTTCAAGTATCTCAACGGCTAATGGGTTCAGGATATCTCGCTGGATGGTGCGACGGATCGGACGGGCGCCGTAAACCTCATCATAACCGCGATTGGCGATCTCTTCCTTTGCGATCTCCGCAAGATTCAGCGTGATATTTTTCTCCGCGAGGCGGGCGCTGAGTTGATTCAACTCGAGTGTAACAATCCTTTTTATCTCCTTGATACCAAGTCGATTGAAGATGATCAGATCATCAATGCGGTTGAGGAATTCAGGGCGGAAGTGTTGTTGCATCGCCTCTGTGACTCGATTCCGCATTTCATCAACGTCTAAGTCTCCTGCGCTAATCCACTGGGTGCCAATGTTCGATGTCATAATCACGACTGCGTTCTTGAAATCGACAGTGCGCCCATGCCCATCGGTCAACCGTCCATCGTCAAGCAGTTGCAGCAGCACATTGAACACATCTGCGTGCGCCTTCTCAATCTCGTCAAACAGCACTACGCCGTAAGGATGACGACGGACAGCTTCTGTGAGCTGCCCACCTTCATCGTAGCCAACATAGCCCGGCGGCGCGCCGATCAGTCTTGACACCGTGTGTTTCTCCATGTACTCGCTCATATCAATTCGCACCATTGCGCTCGCGTCATCGAACAAAAATTCCGCCAGTGCTTTTGCAAGGTGCGTTTTACCGACCCCAGTCGGACCCATGAAGACAAATGAACCGATTGGTCGGTTGGGATCTTGCAACCCAACTCGGGAACGCCGGATCGCATTTGAGATTGCTTCAACAGCTTCATCTTGCCCAATCACCTCTTCTTTGAGGCGTTCTTCCATCTGAATGAGTTTCTGAACTTCGCCCTCCATCATTCGAGCGACAGGGATGCCTGTCCATCTGGACACAATTTCAGCGATGGCTTCTCGGTCAATCTTCTCCTTGAGCATCTGGTTCAATTCCTGCAATTTTTCTAAACTTTCTTTGGCGTTCTGGAGTTGAGCCTCAAGATCGAAGAGCTCTCCGTACCGAATCTGCGATGCTCTGTTGAGATTCCCAACGCGAGTTGCCTGTTCCTCTTCTGTCTTCAGGGCTTCAATCTGCGCCATGATTCCTCGCATACGGTCTATGGTTTCCTTTTCGTTCTGCCATCTCGCTTTGAGCTGGTTGCGCTTCTCTTCCAAGTCAGCAAGCTCTTCAGCGAGTTTCGCCAACCGCTCTTTGGAGGCATCATCTTCTTCCTTTTCGAGTGCCTGCCGTTCAATCTCCAACTGAATGATGCGGCGTTCCACTTCATCAATCTCTTCTGGGACGCTGTCGATTTCGATTCGTCGTCGTGAAGCCGCTTCGTCGATTAGATCCACGGCTTTATCCGGAAGGAATCTATCCGAGATATACCGATCCGAAAGCATCGCTGCAGCCACAATCGCTTTATCTTGAATCTGGACGCCGTGGTGGGTCTCGTAGCGTTCCTTCAACCCACGCAGAATCGCGATTGTGTTTTCAACTGACGGTTCTTCCACCATAACCGGCTGGTATCGCCTCTCCAACGCTGCGTCCTTTTCGACGTACTTCCGATACTCATCCAGCGTTGTCGCACCAATGCATCGCAGTTCACCGCGTGCAAGCGCAGGCTTGAGCATATTCGAGGCGTCAACTGCGCCTTCTGCCGCGCCCGCCCCGACAATTGTGTGCAGTTCGTCAATAAAGAGGATAATCTGCCCGTCAGACTGTTCAATATCCTTTAGCACTGCTTTGAGCCGATCTTCAAATTCGCCGCGAAACTTTGATCCGGCGATAAGTCCTCCGAGATCGAGCGCAACGAGTCGTTTATGCGCCAGATTTTCAGGTACATCGCTGTTGACGATGCGCTGTGCAAGCCCTTCAACGATTGCGGTTTTTCCAACGCCGGGTTCGCCGATTAGCACCGGGTTGTTTTTTCGGCGACGCGACAGAACCTGCATTACACGGCGGATTTCATCGTCCCGTCCTATGACCGGATCTAGCTTACCCGCCATCGCTTCTTGCGTCAGATCGCGGCTAAACCGCGTTAGGGCTTGATATTTATCTTCAGCGTTCGGATCGGTGACTCGGTGTCCGCCGCGAATCTCTACCAACGCCTTGAGAATCTTTTCTTTAGTGACGCCGTGCTCATTCAGAATTTTTCCCGCGGCACTCCGCTTTTCTTCCACACAGCCGATAAGCAGGTGTTCCGTGCTCAGATACTCATCTTTTAGGTTCGTCGCCTGCTTCCACGCGGTATCAAAGACGTTTCTGAGTTCGGTTGACAGGTGAAGTTCCTGACCATTGCCGTGCACCTTGGGTGCGCTTTGAAACTCCTGATCCAGATCTGAACTGATGGCGTGGACATCGGCACCGACTTTTTGGAGGATGGGCGCCACAACGCCATCCGCCTGATCTAACAGCGCCAATAGTAGATGTTCTGCGCCGACCTCTGGACTTTCCATTTGATCCGCACAGTCCTGTGCGGCTTGTATTGCTTCCTGCGCCCTTATCGTAAACCTATCATATCTCATTGTTGATCTGCTCCTCCGTGTGTGATTAGATTGTCTTACGCATAACCATATGCAGAATCAATGCCAACCTCATAGATCGTGTTATTGCAGAGCCCCGCAGTAATCCAATAACTTACAACTATGCCAGACTGGCAAAATGGAGTTTGTTGTTTTGAAGTGGTGTCGTTTTGACATATTGGCAGCTTAAATCCGAAGACAAAGATATATCTGCGCCAATCCTTCGGTCATATACAGTACAAAGGTAAAGACCGTTGGCTTGAACGACGATAGACAACAAAACACCCGCTCTTGAGCCTACGGCTACCCTAAAAAAGTCCCCGTCATAATGACTATCTTGGAGGCTTCCGCTGACACAACTATGATTGGTAATGGTGCAGCTTATACGGCAATAGTACAGCCGAGGGAGCTCAGTCCAATTTTTGTTGACGATTTTAAGGAGAGAATGTTATAATCAAATCGGTAAAATGGGAAGGGAGCCAGTACTTAAACCACCTGATTGTCGGTAGTACCATATAAGAATAAGATATAACAGCAACCGTAAATCGGAGAAGCGTCACGAAATTTAGACCATCACATTGACTGTTGATGAAGGATGTCCTGCCGGCGTTGCCGGCAACTTGACCGAGTAAGGGTTTATTAGGATAGGAGTTTAACTCATGAGGATTACACGAGGAGCGCGGGATTTCCGGATTGTCGCCTTGGCGGCTATCATGCTGCTTGGCTTCGGCGGGATGGTTGAGGCACGTATCTCCGCTAGTACAAGACACCTGGATAAATATATCAACACTACGCTGAAAGCGGAGGGGATTAAGCCGTCGAAGCAATCGAGTGATGCAGAGTTTTTGAGGCGCGTCCATTTGGATTTGACTGGAAAGATTCCCACCGTTGAACAGGTGGTGAGTTTCCTCGAAGATGGATCTAAGAACAAACGCGAGAAAAAGATTGACGAGTTGCTCGGCAGCGAACCATATCTTGACAACTGGACACGGATTTGGTTGAACTGGTTGGTTGGGCGAGGTGGTATCGAACGCCGTATGGAGTTGTCGAGCTGGATACGTAACGCGTTGGCGCGAAATTTGTCATACGACCGGTTTGTTGCAGCACTGATCACGGCTGAAGGGAAGATCACGGAGAACGGCGCCGGCGGCTTTTTGCTTCGATACGATCTCTCTCCGATAGACTTGACCGCTCACACGTCACGTTTGTTTCTTGGGCTGCCGATGCAGTGCGCCCAGTGCCACGACCATAAAACCGAGGTGTGGCTGCAAGAAGATTTCTATAGCATAGCTGCGTTTTTTGCAACTACAGAATATGAACGAATCTACCGGAAGGACGATGACGGCGAAGAAGAGGAAATCGATGTCGTTTTGAGGGATATTCCGCGCGGGTCAGTGTACATTCCGGACTCAGAAGAGGAAACTTCACCGCGCTTCCTTGATGGTGAACGGTACAAAGGTTCGCCTACGAAGCGGCGCCGTGCGTTGAGCCAATGGATGACGTCGAAAGAGAATCCGTATTTCAGCAACGCCATAGTCAACCGTATCTGGGCGCATTTTTTGGGCAAAGGGTTTGTCGAGCCGCTTGACGGGTTTGGAGAAGAGTACCCCGCAATTCATCCGGAGTTGCTCGATTCGTTGGCGAATGACTTGGTGGCGCACAACTACGACCTGCAATATTTCATGCGGACGATTTTGAATTCCCAAGCCTATCAGCGAACTTCTGCGACGAACAAAAGCAACGCAGATGACGAAACACACTATTCGCACGCCTATGTCAAACCGCTGAAATCGGAACAGTTCTTCTATTCGATGATTGAAGCGACGGGCTTTGATCGTCTCCAGAAACGACGAGACCGCGACGCGCTTGAACGTATGAAACGTGACTACCTCGAACGCTTCATTTTCTTACTTGCCAACGGCGAAATGGAGGAACTTGAGGCGTTTAACGGCACCGTTCCGCAAGCGTTGATGATGATCAACGGGCCGCTGGTGAATGATAGCGGAGATCACAAAACTCGGGGCAGTTTAATCCATGATATTCTCAAACGGTGGCGCACCACAGCGGATCGGGTAGAGCAAATCTATCTTAGGACGCTCTCACGCCCCCCAACATCATCAGAACAATCTTATTTCAAACGTTACGAGAACTCGAGTCTGTATCGCGATAAGGAACTTCCGTATGAAGATCTCTATTGGGCGTTGCTGAACTCGGCGGAGTTCGCATTGAATCACTAGTAGACTTACGGCGTTTAACGCTGAAAATCCTGTGATGTTGAAGAAAGGAAGAAGACATGAACACGCAGCTATGGTTTCCAGAAAATAAAAACCCAGAACTCCTCGATAAAGAGATGTCACGACGCAGTTTTCTCAAATTTGGTACGAGCAGTTTTTTGGGGATGATAGCGATGCAGCAGCTGCAACTGTCGGCATTCTCTGCAACGGATGCGCTTCCGTCGCAAGCGGAACACTGCATTGTTCTATTCATGAGCGGCGGTCCCAGCCAATTGGATACGTTTGATCCGAAAGCGGGCACGTCAAACGGGGGACCTTTCAAGGCGATTTCGACAAGTGCGAAGGGCATTGAGTTCTCTGAGAATCTGCCGTTGTTGGCGGAGCAAGCCCATCACCTTTCCATTATCCGATCGATGGTTTCGCGTGAAGGGAATCATGAGAGAGCGAGATTCCTCCTGCATACGGGCTATGCGCCAACGGGATCGGTGCAGCACCCAACATTGGGTTCAATTGCTTCGTATTACATGGATGACGAAGATTTTGAATTACCGAGCTGCGTTAACATCAACTCACCAACGTTTACGGGCGGTTTTCTCGGTGCGGCGCACGATCCGTTCCTTGTCAGCAATCCGATGAAGCCGATTGAGGATCTCCGGTACCCGTCACAGATGGATCGTCATAGATTCCGACAACGTCTGAAAATGTTGAAGGATTTGGAAAAGGATTTCCTCAAAAAGCGAAACACGCGCAGCACGGAAGCCCATCAAGCTGTCTACAAGAAGGCGGATAAACTGATTAACTCGCCGAATGCGAAGGCGTTCAGTCTCAATGATGAACCGACTGCCTTAAGAGAAGCGTACGGAATGAACCAATTTGGGCAAGGCTGCCTGATGGCGCGCCGGTTGGTTGAGGCGGGAGTGAAGTTCGTCGAGGTCTCGCTTGACGGTTGGGATACGCATCAAAATAACTTTGAATCGGTGAAGAACCTACTTGGCGTGGTCGATCCGGCTTTCTCGGCACTAGTGAAGGATCTCGCAGATCGGGATATGCTGGACAAGACGGTCGTGTTATGGCTTGGGGAGTTTGGGCGAACACCGAAGATTAACGAGAATGACGGTCGCGATCACTTCCCGGACGGCTGGTCTGCCGTTCTCGCGGGCGGCGGGATTCGAGGCGGACAGACAGTTGGCGCGACAGATGCAGAAGGTATAGAGGTTGTTGATCGTCCGGTGTCCGTACCCGATCTTTTTGCGTCGCTCTGCTTTGCGCTTGGGATTGACTTTCACAACGAGAATTATTCTAGAATGGGGCGTCCGATTCGGGTCGTTGACAACGGCGCAGTCGTCAAAGAGTTGTTTGCATGAGGCGTAACACCTCGCTCGAAGTGCACGCGGGGTTATTGTGGGGGGCGCATTCGTCGTTTCCCACCGTGTGCGTTTCGAATATAAAGCGAACCGAACTACACGAAATCACAGATAGCAACAGTTTGATACGGAGAGCACGTCTATGAAAATCCTCGTGACTGGATCAACGGGACTCGTTGGTTCGGCGCTGGTTGACTTTCTCGCCGAGCAGGGACATGAGGTCAGGAAACTCGTCCGCACCGAGCCCACGTCCGCAGAAGATGAGATTCACTGGTCGCCTGACACAGGCAGCATTGACAAAGCGGGGCTCGAAGGACTGGACGCCGTCGTGCATCTCGCCGGTGAAAACCTCGCCAGCGGAAAATGGACGGCTGAGAAAAAAGCCCGAATTCGTAACAGCCGTGTCGAAGGAACTGGTTTGCTCTGCGAATCGCTCTCCGAGCTAGCGCAGCCGCCCAAGGCATTGATGTGCTCGTCGGCTATCGGCTACTACGGCAATCGCGGCGATGCGGTTGTCAATGAGGGCGCTTTTTCGGGTTCAGGGTTTCTCGCCGATGTCTGTCACGAATGGGAGGCAGCCACGGGTGCGGCGACAGAAGCAGGTATTAGAGTCGTAAATCTTCGTATTGGCGTTGTACTTAGCCCAGACGGAGGTGCCTTGGCAAAGATGCTTCCGCCATTCAGGATGGGATCTGGAGGCAAATTGGGGAATGGGAAGCAGTATATTAGTTGGATCGCGTTGGATGATGTCGTTGAGGTAATCCATCACGTTCTTACTCAAGACGGTTTGCACGGTCCTGTGAATGCGGTAACACCCCACGCCGTCACAAACAGTGAGTTTACAAAAACATTGGGGCGCGTGCTAAATCGCCCCACCTTGTTTGGTATGCCCGCCTTTATGGTTCGTTCCATCTTCGGAGAGATGGCGGACGAAATGCTGCTTGCGAGCACCCGTGTGGAACCCTCTCGACTGGCGGAAACAGGTTACACGTTCCACTATCCTGAACTCGAAGGTGCACTGCGACACCTTCTAGGTAAATGAACGGTGTTGAAAGATTAGTGCAAGCATGCTTACACACCGTTACTAATTCGACCTTTCCTCCTTCCAAGGTGTACAGCAGACCAACAGCACCTCTCAGTCATCCCTCAGAATACTAATTCGTTGATTGAGCAAATGTTAAATGGTCTGCTCTCGTCACTGTCTCGCCCGACACATCTTCCCAAAAATTCTCGCCTAAATATCTACATGTTCTCTTTCCCAATCAAGGGTATTCTTGCCCATATACATTGATGGAACCGCCGTGTGGCGAGATTGCAGAGGCATTTAGCAAAACATGCAAGTCTTTTAGCATTTTTCTTGACATGCCGTAACAGGAAATGCTATAATTCCAGCAAATGAGTTGCTGTTTTGTTGCTTGAGTCTATCATCTGCCCAACAGAAGAATTGTGTGAGAAATTTTGCAGTGGTGATGAGTTAGGGAGCCTCCCGCTAATCGAAACGGTTTGTTACCCCGATTAACGATTCAATTAGGAAACCGGCTCATGACCTCTACATTGAACTAGCACCATTGGTTACATAGCACAAGGAGGCTCGACGGTAATGTTCATGAGCAGATGCCATCGACCAACTAAAACGTATTATGCGAACTGTTACCTATCGGCAAGAATTGAGGCCGTCACACGCTTTTTTTTATTTTTGCTACTGAATTTCAGTGTATTATCCGCAAATGCCCAATGGCAGCGGGAGCAAATCGTGTTTGTGTCTCAAGGGGATGAGTCTAATCAATTACGCCTCACAAATGGTTTAGGCGGTCTAGCTAAGAATCTTACATTACAAGGATTCTATTTTACACCATCATTATCGTTCGATGGAAAACGGGTTGCATTTGTCTCGTTCATTCCTCGAGGGCAAAACGGCGATATTTTTATTATGGATATACGGTCACGTGAGCAACGTCGAGTGACATTTTCACAAAATCATCGACATTACAATCTTGATCCTTCTTGGGCACCGGACGGAAGTCGGATTGTGTTCGCTTCAAATTTTGATGGTGACTACGACCTCTACACCGTGGATGAAAAAGGGAAATATCACACTCGCCTGACGGATAGTGAGGGAGACGATGTCCAACCTGACTGGTCACCCGACGGGAGTAAAATCGTATTCGCTTCTGATCAGCACAGAACAGCAGTTCAAGTTTGGTCGATGGATGTCAAAACAGGACACCAACAGATACTTACAGAAAGCCGATTTCCAACCGCCTACCCGAGATGGTCTCCTGATGGGACTCAGGTGGCATACCATTCGTCAGTGGCTGACGAGGCGCTAACCGGCGGCTGGCAGATTTGGCAAGTCAGAACTGATGGAACGGACGTAAAAAGCCTAATTGTCGAAGGTGAAAGCGGTAGCCCCGCCATTTCTCCCGACGGGAAGCAGATTGCATTTTCATCTAAGAGAGATGATAACACGGACATTTACATCTTCGATAGGGATTCTCTGGAAACTCGCCGTCTAACTCGCGACCCGTCTCCCGATTATCAACCGAGTTGGTCCCCGGATGGTAGACATCTTGTTTTTGTTTCTGACAGAACGGGCAATCCTGACATTCATAAGATGAACGCCGAAGGCGGCGGAATTGTGAATTTGACTCAGAGTGAAACTTCCGAATATATGCCAGCTTGGTCTCCCGGAGGGGATAAGATTAGTTTCGTGCGAGTTGTAGATGGAAGGTGGGAGATTCATGTGATGGACAACGGCGGGAACCGTCAAATGCGGCTGGATAATAGTCCTGTTTTCAACGGATATCCATCATGGTCACCGCAAGGGGATAAGATTGCCTTTGTGAACACGCCCGAACAGGATTCAAAGGTTTTGCGCATTTATACAATTGATCCGGATGGGCAGAATAAGCAATTATTATATGAGACATTAGGTGCGGATGTTAGAAGCCCTAGATGGTCTCCGGATGGCAAAAAAATGCTGTTTGTCTATTGGAGCAAATTGGACCAAGGGATTGACGAAATCCGTATACTTGATGTGATGACACGAAAAGTGGTCAACTCAATTCATTTGATGGAGGTTCCGATTGACAGCGCAGTTTGGGCGCCCATTGGCAGGACAATTGTCTTTACAGCGTTTTCAATAGACGTGCGGCGCATCGTCCGCTATGGCATATTCTTGGTGGACGCCGACGGCAATAATCAAGAACCCCTTTGGCATACTTTCAGTCCCCAAGGGCTTTATTACGGAGGGGAACGTCTTTCGTGGTCGCCGGATGGACAAAGCATCCTTTTTAGCCGCGGAACTGGACACCTCTACGTAACTGGGATAAACGGGGGAGGGGTCAAACTTTTTCTCAGAAATGCACATTCGCCGGATTGGAAAACGCCTGTTTCCCGCGAGAGAGTAACAGCCGAGAACAAGCTGCACACGACTTGGGGCGAAGTCAAGAAATAAAACGTGCCCAGAACGAACTCTTGGAGATATTTTCGGCGACGCCGATTGTAGCCGGTAATTCAACAATAGTAAGCAACTTGCTTAGTGCTGTAATGCACGAGGAGGCTCGACGATAATGACAATGTGGAGATGCCATCAACCAACTAAAACGAATGATGCGAATCATTACTTGCCAGCTAGTATTGAGGTCGTCACACGCTTTGTTTTATTATTGCTACTGATGAATTTAAGTGCTTTTTCCGTAAATGCCCAAAGGCAGCGGGAACAAATTGTGTTTGTGTCTGAAGATGCAGGTCCCCAACAGATACGCCTCGCAAATGGTGCGGGCGGTCAAGTCAAAAAACTTACATTACAAGGACGCTATTCAACACCATCATTGTCGTTTGATGGTAAACGTATTGCATTCGTATCGTCAGTCAATCAAGGACGAAACCTTGACATTTTTACTATGGATATACAGTCTCGAGAGCAACGTCGCGTGACATTTTCACAAAATACAGGGCGTCAGAGTCTTTACCCTTCTTGGGCACCGGACGGAAGTAGGATTGTGTTCGCTTCAAATTTTGACGGTGATTACGACCTCTACACCGTGGATGAAAAAGGGAATCATCGCACTCCCCTGACAGATAGTGGCGGAGACGATGTTCAACCTGACTGGTCTCCCGACGGGAGAAAAATCGTGTTCGCATCTGATCAGCACAGGGCTACAGCTCAAGTTTGGTCAATGGATGTCAAAACGGGACACCAACAGATTCTTACAGAAAGCCAATTTCGTACCGCCTACCCGAGATGGTCACCGGATGGTACTGAGGTGGCATACCATTCGGCAGTTGTTGACGAGGCCCCGCCAAGCGATGTCAGGCAAATTTGGCAAGTCAGTGCTGATGGAACCGGCTTAAAAAGCCTAATTATGGATGGCGACCACAACGATAACCCCGCCTTTTCTCCTGATGGGAAGCGGATTGCATTTTCGTCTAGGAGAGATGATAACTTGGACATTTACATATTCGATAAAGATTCCCTGCGAACTGTCCGTCTAACTCGTGACCCATCTTCCGACTCGCAGCCGAGCTGGTCCCCGGATGGAAAACACCTCGTGTTCATTTCTAAAAGAACTGGCAACGCTGACATTCACAGGATGAACGCCGAAGGCGGCTGGATTGTGAATTTGACTCACAGTGAATCTTCCGAATATGCGCCAGCTTGGTCTCCCAGAGGGGATAAGATTAGTTTCGCGCGAGATGTAGATGGAAGGTGGGAGATTCATGTGATGGACAAAGACGGGAACCGTCAAATGCGGCTGGACAATAGTCCTGTTTACAACGGATATCCGGTATGGTCGCCGCAAGCGGATAAGATTGCCTTTGTGAATAAGCCCGAGCAGGATGCAATGGTATATCGCATTTATACAATTAATCCGGATGGGCAGAATAAGCAATTATTGACTGAGGCATTGGATGGTCAAATCGGAAAAATCAGTTGGTCTGGGGAGGGCAGAAAAATCCTGTTTGTCCATTATACCGAAGGAATTGGTGAAAAAATCCGTATACTTGATGTGGATACACGCGAGGTCAACTCAATTGATTTGGATTTTGGGATGATTGGTGTCCGCAACGCTGTTTGGGCGCCTATTGGTCGGACGATTGTCTTTTCAGCTTTTTCAGTAAACCTGCGACGCACCTTCCGCTATGGCATATTCTTGGTGGACGCCGATGGTAATAATCAAGAACCCCTTTGGCATACTTTGAGTTCCCAAGAGGTTGAATACGGAAAGGAACGTCTTTCGTGGTCGCCAGATGGACAAAGCATCCTGTTTAGCCGCGGAACTGGACACCTCTACGTAACTGGGATAAACGGGGGAGGCGTCAAACTTTTTCTCAGAAATGCACATTCGCCGGATTGGTCAACACCTCGCGTCTGGCGGAGCGTGGAACCCGAGAACAAGCTGCAAACGACTTGGGGAGCGGTCAAAAAATAAACCGTAGATTGACGGATACCTCGCCTAAGTAGCCAGTTTTACCGCTCTGCGGCTGTAGATTCGTAATTACCTTCTTTGTACCGCGTCAATTCGCTTTGGTTTTTGTGTCAGATTTCCGTTGCAGGTGCATTTGACATACCGCTACAATTTCGATCTTAGCTCCTTCCGAAGATTACGCCGGAATAGTTCGCATCTCGCACTATCCCCCAGAGTTCGACTTTGCTGATTGTGCTGATATAAATTGATGCGTTCTCGAAACTCTCGCCTAAACACCATCTTGTGAATTTATCCAATCAAAGGAATACCTCCCCATAGCATTTACGGTATCGCCAGATTAACGAAATTGTATAGTAATTAGCAAAATAATGCAGGGATTTTAGCATTTTGACTTGACACGCCGTATTAACGAATACTACAATTCTAGCATTAATGATTATTTGGATGTCGAATTCAAAGTATCTTAAGGAAAGGAAATATGTCTATCAACAAACCACCCCGTGACCTAAGTCGTCGCGAACGACAGATTATGAACATCGTCTACCGCAGAGGTCGGGCTTCTGTCGCAGACGTATTGAATGACTTGGAAGATTCTCCTTCCTATTCAGCCGTCCGGGCGATGATGAGAATTTTAGAAGAGAAGAGACATCTTCGGCATGAAAAAAAGGGGGCACGTTTCATCTACACCCCGGTTTACCCGCGTCAGAATGCCGGTGAATCAGCACTTGGATTAGTGCTTCAGACTTTTTTCGACAATTCGATTGAGCAAACTATTGCCGCGCTGTTGAACGTCTCTGACACAGCATTGTCCGACGAGGAATCCAATCGTTTGGCGGCACTCATCGAACAAGCCAAGGAAAGTGAAGGGGAACCGTGATGCAATCCATTCATGCTCTCAGGCGCGCAGCATGATGCAACCCGTAAGGAAACGAAGGACGGCAGCATATTGGATTGGCAGGACTCTAATTAGGAGACGATTGTACGGGTACCGTTGGAATAGTGTACTATCCCATATTTCGGGAAACGCCGTTCGCCTCCGTACCGTAACCAAATCGCCGACCTGACTTAACAGAACAGATTTGGCTAGTCATTCAAGAGTGTAAGCAACACGTAAGAGACCGATGTTCTTATGTGGAGGCTATTCCCATGAAATGGTTTGTGGCAATCTTGCTGATTACTTTATGGTATGTCATTGTAGCGTATGCAGGTACGCTATTAGACGATTTTAATGATAGGAATCTTGATGGGTGGCACCTTTACGGAAATCCGCCTAGAATTACTGCTGAAGCCAAGAATGGAAATGTAGTCATAGATACAACAATCGGAAGAAATGAAAACCCGGTGGGAAACTTTAAAGTACTGTTTATGGAATTAAGAGCGGGTAACCCGGAAAACTGGAATTCTTATACACTTACGTGTCGAGTTAAATTTGTAAAAGTGCCACAGATCCCCTCAACATTTGGCATTTCTGTTCGAAGGCGCAAGGGCCATTTTAATGAGATGGCTCAACAAACTATACTGATTATTTCGCCCTTAAACGCTGTAAGTATCACAACCACCCCGCCAGATGCAAAGCGTGACCGTGAAGGAATGATAGGAGGTACTATCTTCCGTAAATTTGTTGAGCTTGAAAATCTTAGACCACCTATCGAGCTAAATCAATGGATTCCAATTAAAATCGTAGCGGAGGAGAGCAATTTTGAGTTTTATCTCGACGACAATCTCTTAATCCGATATAAAGATGAAGCGGCCGTGCCAGGTACCGTGCAATTCGTGGCGGAGACTGAGCAGCTTGTTCATCTTGACGACGTAGCAATTACGGGACCAGAAATTCCAGATATCGACCGACCACAGAGCGTTAACCCTGAAAGGAATCTGACTACGACTTGGGGAGAGATAAAGAACTCGCTGCGAAGATGACAATCTAATTTCTCTAATTTGTGACAGTCTTGATGTCAAAAGAAAGACCTTCAGCGCCAATGTGAAAATCCATATCTTGGAACACAATCTGCATTGAAGTACATCTCGAACATCAATTTGCCGATTTTCCCAATTTTCTTAGCTTTCAGGTATATAGCAACTCAAATTCCCATATTATGCAAACAGGCTTTTGAATTCCACAGAATTATACACTTTAAGGAGGAAAACCCCATGATGTCTTTCATTTCGCTCTTCGGATCTTCTGAACATTCGATTCGTTGGTTGGAAGTGTTTTTCACTGCGTCTGTAAAGGGCTTAGTCGTGCTCGTACTTGCTGCCGGGTTGAATCTCGCGTTGCGGCGTAGTTCTGCGGCGCTTCGCCACCTAATCTGGTTACTGGCGGTTATCAGTTGTCTCTGTCTGCCCGTCATTTCTGTGATTTTGCCAAGCTGGCGGTTGTCAGTTGTCCCACAGATGCATACCTTGACTGGCGCAACACACGGTTTCGTGGGGAATCTGGACAGTTCAGAGCTACCATTGTCCGAACATCGTTCAGCCGCTCCACACCCAGCGGTTTCTGAAATTGACCCCAACCGGGAAGCAGCTAGATTGCGGAACACGGGGCATGGAGTATCCGATACTTCCGATGTACAGGCCGCGGGATGGTGGACAATGCATGCGCTTTGGACCTGTATTGGAATTGCTTGGTTCATCGGTATGTTGATTGTCCTCGTTCCACTGTTTGCCGGGTTGGTCGGCATTTGGAGAATTGCACAGCGAAGTCAACGTGTTACCGATGGCACCTTGGCAGCATTGATGAGTGAACTCCGACAAAAACTCGGTTTGAAGTGCCGCGTTTCGCTCCTGCGGAGCGAGGTGAAGATGCCGATGACTTGGGGCATCATTCGTCCCAAAGTGCTGATTCCCACTGATGCGGAAAACTGGTCCACAGACCAACAGCGTGCCGTGCTGCTGCATGAACTCGCACACGTCCAACGGTGGGATTGGCTAACGCAGACACTCGCCCATATCTCCTGCGCCATCTATTGGTTTAACCCGTTGGTCTGGATGGCTGATCGCCGCATGCGCCTTGAGCGTGAGCGCGCCTGCGACGACCACGTCCTTACTGCCGGTTACCGGGCGACAGACTATGCCGAACATCTACTTGAGATTGCCCGGAAATCGCTGCCGCGTGCATTTACCGCACGCGCTGCAGTAGCTATGGCGCAGCCTTCGTGGATTGAAAAGCGGTTGCGAGTCATTCTGGCGACAGACCGCAATCGGCAGCCGGTGACTAAAGCAGCGATTTCCGTAAGCATTCTGACCGTCGCCTGTCTCGTGCTGCCGCTCGGCATCATGCATATTGCCGAAGCGCTTGACGACGAAAAATTGCTGCTACAGACTAGGGAAGCTGTGCTATGGAGGCCAAGCCCCTCTGAGAGTACGCCAACCGATGCCGAAAGGGAGGCGATGATGGAACAGTTCACGCAACAGCGTGAAAAAGGGTTTGAACTCAGCAAACGGTTTCTCAGCATGTATCCCGAAAGCGACAAGCGTGATGAGGCATGGATGTATAAGATTCAAGGCCTATTAGGGCTCCGAAGGCAAGAGGAAGCCAAAACTGAATTAGATGCGTTCTTGAAGGCGTTTCCCAAATCGAAACACGCGTTTGACATACGGTCAATTAAGATCGGTTATTTTGAACAGGATGGCAAATACAAGGAGGCGCTCGCCGAGCTAGACAAAATTGATGACCCAGCGGCTCTTCAGCAAGTGTATGAGGAGAAGGCAAGGCTTTACTCAATGATGAACGAGTGGGAGAAGGCTGCCGAATTCCGTCTCCTCGCCGCAGAATTGATATTGGGCAGACCGGCGCCGGATTTTACGCTGAAGGATATCAACGGCAAAACCGTCTCACTCAAGGACTTTCGCGGCAAGGTCGTCTTGCTGGACTTCTGGGCGACCTGGTGCGGACCGTGCATCCACGAGCTGCCTGACTTGAGAGCACTTTATCAAAGGCACAAGAATAATCCCAATTTCGCCCTCATCAGTATCAGTTCAGATGTCAATGACGAAACAGTCGCAAAGTTCGTCGCAAACAATGAAATGCCGTGGATAAACATCCGCGGGACGGATGAGATACAAGCCAAATTCAATGTGGGTGGCATTCCACACTACACGGTCATTGACAAGAACGGGCTGGTACGCGAAAACGACCTGCGCGGCGGCATCGAGCTCGACTCGGTGATTTCTTCTCTGCTTGGCGAAATTCCAAGAGAACCAGATAAGACGAACATCGCCAAACTTCACAAGTTGCGGGCGGATGTGCACCTTAGACGCGGCAAACACGAGAAGGCGATTACAGAATATGAGCAAGCCTTTGAGATTCAACCGAATGACATTGAACTCATTATGACTCTTATTCGTTTATATAAAGATAGCCATAGCGAAAAAGCCTTAGCGCTATACGACCGGGCCTTGGTGCTGCTCGTTGAGGCAAACCAGTCCAAAACGGAAGCGGAATTCCGATTAGCCGATGCTGCCTTTGACCTTGCCACGTTTTATGGCGAACGGGACAACGCCGAAAAATGCTGGCAGGCGTTTGAGATGGCAATGGAAAATGACCCGAGTGGGCGTCTAGCGAAGCAGGCAAAGCGTATGCCGGGGGCGTTCTCAGCAATCAGCGATAGGCCATCATTCAAAGCGCTTATGGAAGCCGTTCCTGAGACGAAAGCTGATAGACGGAACGATGAGATGAATCGCAAGTGGTCCACATTTCGCAGCGAGCGGATTGAAGCCCGAAAGTCCTATCTACTTGCCGAAGCTGAAGGAGTTACATTCATGGGCGTAATACTAAACTCAACGGGGCACCTGCTTGTTCCCGACATTGTCGCTGATGCCACGTCCATCCGGGCGAAGATTACTGATTATTTGCCGGCTCAGGTTATGGCTAGAGATTCAGAGGCAAGACTAGCTGTTCTAAAGGTCGAAGGCGCGAAGTACCTGCGACCTGTCGAGATGGGAACAGTTGATGACTTGAAGGAGTACGCGCCGTTTGACTACACAACCGCGGACGGTCGCCCAGGGAGATCGTACCCTACAATCGCGCAGATTACCGCCCATGGTCAATCTGGACAAAGACGCGATGCACAAATTACCGTAAACAGCGGCGTAAGCGTCCACACGCTTGAAGTTGACAATGGAGGAAACATCAGTTCATTCCAAATCGGTGGGTTGGGCGGATCTTCGCTCAGCGATGCGTATGTCGACTACGATGGTAAACTGCTTGGGTTCTGTGTAGATGATGAGGTCGTCTACAAACCCCTCGCAAATAACTTTCCCGGTCCGAAATATAACGTCCTGACAATCGATCAGATTCAAGCAAGCCTCGAACGGATGGGTATGACAAATCTGATCGGAAACGAGCAGGTACCGATGCCCGACATACCGTTCTCTTACTTTGTGGAAGCAGAGAATTCTACGCGGCTTGACGGTGAAAAACGGCCAGACGTATTCGTCAAGCGCAACGATGAAGCCGCGTCAGGCGGCGAATATCTTGCTGCGCTACGCGATGATAACCAGTCAACTTGGTTGGTATACGAAATTGACATTCCCGACGATGACGACTACGCGATTTGGCTGCGAACACTCTCTCACGATGGAAAAAGCGATTCCTTCTTCGTCGCAACCGATGTTGAGCCGAACTTTCTCGCTTGCGATGCAAAAAGTTTCAATCAGTGGGGATGGGGGGCGGCGATAGACCGCGATTCGATACGAACTGTCGGCGCATTATACCTCACCAAAGGAAAACACGAAATCCGCATTTACGTACGGGAGCCGAGGACCCAGTTGGATGCCATCTATCTAACGAACAACCTTCGTTTGACCGCGAGCGGTGTGACTGAACGGTTTAATGATTCAGAGTAAACCCAAGTATTTACCTATTTTATTTGTTTTTCCGCGATACTCGCTTATCGGTGGGTTTTCGCGCGGAGGCATGGGAACAAGCTCTCCTTGCTCCCTGCCTTGTCTTCAGCGCTTAGTTACACGGTGCGCACACCCACTTAAGACATCCCGATAATCTCTCTCGCTTCTTCGGGTGAGGCGATTTCTCTTCCAATCTCACGCGCCATGCGGACCGCTTTCTCCACCAGAGCCGCGTTGGTTTTTGCAAGTGTACCGTCTTCCAAATAGGGGCAGTCCTCCATACCGACGCGAACATTTCCTCCGAGTAGGATAGCCTGGTTGACGATTTGCCAGTAGACCGGTGGATCCATACAGCTCATGTTCCAATTCACTCGCGGCGGCAAATTGTTTACCAAGTAAAGCATCGCTTCCGCCTTCGGCGGTGTCCACGAACCACCGGGCCAACTGATAAATAGCGTAACCCAGAGCGGATCGGGCAAAAGTCCTTCATCCTCCCGCAGTTTCTGGATATTCCAGAAGGCGCCGGTATGGAACGCTTCGATCTCCAGCTTGACATTGTGCTCGTTTGCTAGACGGGCGTACTCTTTGAGTTCCGAGACGGGGTGAACCGCATATATCTCATTCGGGGGGTAGGCTGGATCGGGATGAAAGTACTCGTCGTGTGAGTTAAAAGCAATCGCACTCATGTCAGCGTTGATTGTATCCCAAAGCTCTATCTTGTGCTCCAGGCGCATACTGGCTAGCCCAAGCTGCACAATCGGGTTGCTACCGCCAGCCCGCATTCCATCTACAATCTCGACCCACCCTTCCACGATGGGCAGTTGTAGTTTTCGACCATCTGGTTGAATCTCCGGGTCACTGGTATATGAGCCGTGTGTGTGTGCGATAGCCGCTCCCGCATTGATAGAGCGCACATACTCCGCGGCAACGCCCTTGGTATCGCTAGGTTTTGGACCGTAGGGGTTGCCGGGATACGATAGATCGGAATCACACGTGACGGTGATGATAAGTTTTTCCAATTTGTTATTCCTTTCTGGTAATAGATATTAACATCGATTTCTTCTTTTCAAACAGAATGAGGATGGCGCAAGTTCAATAGAAGGTTGGTATCAGACCGTGAGGAAGACGCATTGCTCCATTCTCGATTCCATTATACCATATTCACGCCCAATCTTCCAAACGTTGTGTACAGAAGGCTTTTTGATTTCGGACCGACCACAGTCACGACATCGCCACCTCAACAAGCCTGGTACTTATTTTTTGTTTGACTTTTAAGGGAGTCGTGCTATACTTTGTGGTTATATTCCTGTGGTCAAAGCTGTTTAACGAAATTCTAAATGGAGAACCTTTTTAGAGAGAAATATGATGGAAATCAACGAAATCAAAGGCCGATTGGCGGACGAAGGCTACTGCATCTTGGAAAACCTATTGTCACCCGAAGAGGCAGAGCGTTTGGATAGTCTTGCACGCACGATAATGGATTCGATGGGGAACGCCTACATCAGTCTGGAGGGCTCGCTCAACCATATTCCGGAACTCGCCCAGTTGTGCATACACCCGCTAATTCTCGACATCGCCGAGGCAGTACTTGGAGAAGGGTTAATAATCGCAAATAACGCCGCCATGAAATGGTGTAAGCCCGGAACTCCAGAACAAGGACTACACGCCGACTGGCCGACACCTGGTGCCTTGCGCACAGGACCTGGTTCTCCTATACCGCCCTGGAACGGGCTTCAGGTCTTTTGGATGCTCACGGACGGCACCCCAGAAAATGGTGCAACACGAATTGTGCCTTTCAGTCATCATACGCAACGCGCACCGAGCCGAGACAGCTATCCGCAGGAAATCCCGGTGACCGGTAAAAAGGGGTCCGCATTTGTTTACCACAACGGACTCTGGCATCGAACCGGCGCAAACACGTCGACCGACCAGCATCGCATGTTCGCGAATATATATTACACGCCTATGTGCCTATATCGACCGCCCACGACGTGGCCTCTCGTTAAGCGAGAGATTTATGAAACCTTTCCGCCTCGCCTGCAGGAGTTGCTAGTGCACTCCGTCGAACCCGCATGAACACCTAACAAGCGCGTTTGAGTGCGTTCCTCACGATTCCAAAGCAACCCGTGAACGCCACACAGTTCACCAGCTGCAAAAATGCCCCAGCTACGACACCCTTCTGAACATTCTCCGACAAACAACAGAGATACCCACTAAAACGACCATCCACCTTGTGCGAGTGATATAATTTTTGGATAAGTCCCATCCGTTTGATTCGGGTGGGGCTTATTCGGTCATGTCTTCCTCTCACTGGAAAGATTAGCGAAACCCTTGACATTCCTGTTTCGAGCCACATTGTCGAGTGTCGAAAAACGTTGACTTTTCATCTGCCTTTGTGGTATTCTGATCGTAGTGTCTCTTCGCTTCATGTCGTCTGTTTCGATGCGGATTCGGCTAAATTGGCAAATCCAATGTTGTTACCGTCTTGCAAAGGAGCAATCGTCGTGGAATACGTCAACTTCGGCAAAGCAGGGGTCAAAGTCAGTCCGTTGGCTCTTGGTCTCGGATTCAGAAGACAACCCGATCCAATCGCTGCCCAAAGGGTCATTGAACATGCAATCGATTTAGGAATCAACTTCATCGACTGTGCGAACGTATATAGCGTTGGAACAGATCAGGACAGCATTGTCCATTCGGAAACTGTACTAGGTAAAGCCCTTCAGGGAAGACGGGACGATGTCGTAATAACCACGAAGGCAGCCAGTTCAGTTGGATCGGGGCCGAATGATGTAGGGTTGTCTAGGTATCACATCATGCGCGAGGTCGACCGATCTCTCACTCGTCTGAACACAGATCACATCGACGTCTATTTGGTTCATGTTTTTGATGACTCGACACCACTTCCCGAGACCATTCGCGCGTTGGATGATCTGGTTCGCGCTGGCAAAGTCCGTTACATCGGCTGCTGCAATTATGAGGCGTCGTGGCGGATCTGCAAGGCGCTATGGATTGCGGATACAATCAATGCGACACCGTATATGTGCATCCAGAACCAATATAGCCTGCTGAATCGTAGCCTTGAGCGTGAGATATTTGGGCTTGTGCGCGAAGAGGGACTGGGGGTTATGGTTTACAGTCCCCTAGGAGTAGGGCTCCTCAGCGGTGTTAATCTATCGGGTACCCTACCGCCACCTGAAGCGCGGTGGGAGAACCACCATCCACGATTGGAATACGGAATTCAAGAGGTCGCCAACGTAGTTATACCGTCCGTCAAGCAACTTGCAGGAGAGTTGGAAAAGACACCGGCGCAATTGGCATTGGCGTGGGTGCTCTCGCACCCGGAAATAACAGTTGCGATTATCGGCTGCGACACAACGGATCAGGTTACAGAGAATGTTGGCGCTCTAGGGTGGACGCTCGATGATTCAGTACGCGAAAAACTAGATGCCGTTTCGGCGCCGTTGACGTAAGTCAAACGATTTCTCTTCGGGGAAGTCAACCTGAAAACGGAGAAACATAGAGGGCTTTGGAAAACAAGATGGAAGCAGAGGGCGAATTCTTTCAAAGGCGGGCGATGGCTGTTAACGGGATGAGCTGCGCCGCGTGTGTGGCACGGGTCGAGAAAGCCCTGAGATCCGTGCCGGGCGTGTCAACCGCGAATGTCAACTTCGGCACGGAACAAGCGACAGTTGAATACGACGGATCGATTGCCGATTTTGAAACACTCAAGTCGGCGGTTCGCGATGCGGGATATACCGCGATGGCTGTTCCTCAAACGCGAGGAGTGCAATCCGCCGCAAAGACCGAAGCACATCGGCGCGAACTGTCTCAATTAAAATGGAAGATTTTCGCGTCTGCGCTCGTTTCTGCCATCGCCATGTCGCTAATGTTTTATCATCCAAGCGCCCCCGTCACTGTGCGTCTGAAACTCATCCTCCTCTTTTTTTTGACAACACCGGTCCAGTTTTGGAGCGGATGGCAGTTTCACAAAGGGGCTTACACGGCGTTGCGACATTTTACGGCGGATATGAATGTGCTAATTAGTGTTGGGACTTCAGCCGCGTATATCTACAGCGCTGCCCTGACGGTGATGTCATTTTTTTCGCCACAGCCGAGTCCGGTGAGCTACTATGAAACAGCAGCGATGATAATCACCTTGATTCTCGTTGGTAAATTTCTTGAAGCTAAGGCGAAAGGGCGAACTTCAGAAGCAATCACAAAGCTAATCGGGCTTCAGCCAAAGATTGCACACGTCCTACGAGATGGACGTGAAATCGAGATAGCAATTGAACAGGTTCAGATTGGAGATCGGGTTGTTATGCGCCCCGGAGAGAAAATTGCCGTTGACGGGGTTGTTTGCGAAGGAAAGTCAGGTGTTGATGAATCAATGCTGACAGGTGAAAGCATGTTAGTTCCCAAAACAGTTGGGGACGGGGTCATTGGCGGATCAATCAACGGGTCAGGCAGTTTAATCTTTGAGGCAACGAAGATTGGGGCTGACACCATGTTGGCACAGATTATCCGCCGCGTTGAAGATGCGCAAAACTCCAAAGCCCCTGTTCAGCGGTTAGCAGATGTAATCGCTGGGATTTTTGTTCCGATTGTCATTGGAATTGCAGCGGTCACTTTCATCTTGTGGTTGACGTTCGGTCCCAGTTTCACGATGGCACTGCAGAATTTCATCGCTGTAATGATTATTGCGTGTCCATGTTCACTCGGTTTAGCTACGCCCACAGCCATTGCTGTTGGGACGGGCCGCGGCGCGGAGTTGGGCATCTTGATCAAGAGCGGTGAGAGTCTAGAGATGGCGCATCGCACTACAACGGTTGTGTTCGACAAAACGGGAACGTTGACGCAGGGCACACCAACGGTGACGGATATTATCACCTTTGGAGATTGTCAGGAATCAGAACTGTTGTCAATTGTTGCTGTCCTAGAATCTCGATCAGAACACCCACTAGCGGATGCGATTATCCGCGCCTGTAGCGATCGCGGGATACCGGTTCAATCGTTCGGGGAAGACGGAGCGGTGGAGATACAACAGTTTGAAGCGATTAGCGGTCATGGGGTACGTGCAATTGTCAATAATCAAAACATCTTTGTTGGCAGTCGCCGATTCATGGGGAAGAATGGGATGGAACTACGCGCGCAGGATTCTGAGATTGAATTGCAATTCTCCGATGAAGGAAAAACACCAATCTGGGTTGGTATTGACGGACGAATTGTTGGACTCATTGCTATTGCGGATTCATTAAAGCCTACTTCCGCGCAAGCTGTGGACGCTTTGCACCATTTCGGGCTTGATACAGTTATGCTGACGGGCGACATCAAGAACGCTGCACGGGCGATTGCCCATCGCGCCGGCATTAATCAATTTTTCGCAGAGGTTTTGCCTGAGGATAAGGTCGAACACGTCAAGACGTTGCAAAGAGCAGGCAAGTACGTTGCGATGGTCGGTGACGGCATCAATGATGCGCCCGCGCTAGCACAAGCCGATGTCGGGATTTCAATCAGCACCGGCACGGATGTCGCCATCGAAACCGCTGATATCACGTTGCTCAAAGAAGATCTGATGGGTGTAGCAACCGCGATTCAGCTCAGCCGCAAAACCTTCCGAACCATCCAGTGGAATCTCTTCTGGGCATTTTTCTATAACGTACTTGGGATTCCAATTGCCGCCGGTGCCTTATATCTGGTGGTTAAATCGTTGGACATCGGGAATCCAGAATCGTTCTTGCTCAATCCAATGTTTTCTGCTGCGGCGATGGCGTGTAGTTCTGTTTTTGTTGTTACCAACTCACTTCGTTTAAAGAAATGGGGACATAACTTCTTCACGAAGGCTTCAGAAAACGATTCGGAAGATGCCCAACCTCTCGTCCAAAAAGATAAACTAAATTAAGGCTTCCGAGCAGGTAGAGAGAATACGAATCTATAGTAATTAGAATAGGCGGTTAGCGACGGTTTAGGTTGTCCTTTCATTTCCTCATGTCGTTTGACATCTACACCGGCTGAGATTGACAGAAAATCCCAATCGTGTTATAATGCCTCCGTCGAGGCTGGAAGGTTCTTCGGTTGATTCACCGTTATTCCTCATCGAAACTCAGAAAATTGTAAGGAGCTTAAGAAATGGCAAGACCTGTAACACTGATCACTGGACAGTGGGCAGATTTAACCCTTGAGGATTTGGCGAAAAAAACCAGTCAATGGGGATATGATGGGTTAGAATTGGGATGCTGGGGAGATCATTTTGACGTTCAAAAAGCCCTGGAGGATGACAGCTATTGTCAAGGGCGGCACGATCTCTTAGCGACATACGGCCTTAAGGTCTGGTCAATTAGTAATCATCTGATTGGACAAGCGGTGTGCGACAATATTGATAGCCGGCACCAGGCGGTTCTTCCGCCTTACGTATGGGGAGACGGGGATCCTGAAGGTGTTCGTCAGCGGGCAGCTGAAGAAATGAAAAACACCGCACGTGCAGCTGCCAAACTCGGC
Source organism: Candidatus Poribacteria bacterium (assembly GCA_965198175.1). Taxonomy (GTDB): domain Bacteria; phylum Poribacteria; class WGA-4E; order WGA-4E; family PCPOR2b; genus JAPPKS01. Next base: position 1,096,885 of record OZ240245.1, on the reverse strand, counting down.
GTGAGTGTGGTTAACGGGTTTACCGGTAGCAGTATCTGGCATCTACTTTATTCTTTCCCGCCCAACACCCCTGAGATGATTGACGGGGGCTATCAGGATTTCGCCGACCGATGGAATCCAATCTTCGACGTATTTGATGAAGTTGGCGTTAAGTTCGGGCTTGAAGTGCACCCAACTGAGATTGCCTTTGATATCGTTAGCACAGAACGAGCCATGGAGGCGGTCAACGGACGGGAGGCGTTCGGACTCAACTACGATCCGAGTCATCTTGGCTATCAAGGTGTTGATTACATCGACTTCATCGATCGATTCGCAGATCGCATCTATCACGTGCACATGAAGGACGTCTGGTGGTCATCGACACCGCGTTCCTCAGGTGTATTTGGCGGGCACCTCAACTTCGGTGATGCACGGCGCTACTGGGATTTTCGCTCAATCGGGCACGGGAATATCGATTTTGGGGAAATTGTTCGAGCGCTCAATCGCATCGGGTATGCTGGTCCCCTTTCGATTGAATGGGAAGACAGCGGTATGGATCGTGAGCGGGGTGCAGAAGAATCGTGTGCGAGAATCAAGGCTATTGATTTTGAACCTCCGGCTGCGGCTTTCGATGCAGCGTTTGCAGAGGAGTAGATTCTCGGAATACGGATATACTTTACTTTTCAAAGACTTTCGCCGCAAATGCTGCGCAAAGAAAGGAAATCAGCCGTGTCCTCCACATATAGGGTTGTAATGACCGATTACGGTTGGCCCTCCGTCGAGCTAGAGCGCCAAGTCCTCGCAGAGATCGGGGCGGAACTGATTGTCGCCGAGACCGGGACGGAGGAGGAGCTCGTCGCTCTTGCACCAGAGGCTGATGGTATTCTCACCAATTGGAAGCCGACGACCGGCAACGTCATTCAAGCCGCCCGCGAATGCAAGGTAATCGGACGGACTGGGATCGGCGTTGATAATATTGATGTAGAGACCGCAACAGCGTTGGGAATCGTTGTAACAAACGTCCCGGTTTTCTGCGTTGATGAGGTCTCCGATCATGCAATGGCACTTCTGTTGGCATGCGCTCGGAAAGTTTCCCTGTTGGACCGGGGTGTGAGAAGCGGTGAATGGAACCGAGACGTGGGACCATCAATGCACCGAATGCGCGGTCAAACGCTAGGCATCATCGGGCTCGGAAAAATTGGGGAAGCAATCCCGCCGAAAGCGAGAGCCTTTGGATTAGAAGTATTGGCATTTTCACCACGATTGACGCCGCAGATTGCTCAAAAGCACGGTGCGGAGTATACTAATCTTCCCGGATTGCTTACACGTTCAGATTTCATCACCATCCACGCGCCGCTGACGCCCGAAACGGAAGGACTGATTGGAGAGAAGGAACTCCGCCAAATGAAGCCGACCGCTTACATCATCAACACGTCTCGGGGGGATATCATCGACTCAACTGCGCTTCACAAAGCGTTAGCTGAAGGCTGGATTGCCGGCGCCGCTTTGGATGTACTTTCGCTGGAGCCCCCCGCCACCGACGAACCCCTTCTCGGCTTGGACAACATCATTATCACCCCGCATGCCGCGTTCATGTCAGAGGAGTCCATCTACGATCTTGAGATCAAGGCGGCAACGGCTGTCGCAAAGGTTTTAACAGGGCAGATACCAGATTCGGTTGTGAACCTGGAAGTCCTGGAAAGCCCCACGCTTCGAGCTAAACAACTGACAAGTGCCACGCATTGAGGGTGACCTTGAATCGGATACGGATTCTCTTTGTTGTCGACTCGATGGGAAGAGGCGGGGCTGAAACACAGCTACTCAGGACCTTAGCGCGGTTGAACCGGGACAGCTTTGAAGCCTTTGTTGTGTTGAGCCGGGAAGAGGGAGTCTGGTTAAAACGACTGGCAAAACTCCCGATTGTCAAGGGAATTACTGTCCTGCGCATCGGAAGGAGAGGTTCTTTATCGGCTTTAATCGCGAAGGTCTTCAAACTCGCGGGGACTGTTAAAGTAGTCCAGCCATCAATCGTTCACAGTTGGCTCTGGTATTCCAATTTCCTCTGTGGGCTTGCACGTCAATTTTCGATATTATCTGATATTCCATTCATTGTCTCACAGCGCGGTGACTATCATGCTAGATATGGGCGACTGCGACTCTGGTTGACAGAACGAATCATCTACAACCACGCGGACGTTATCCTGACCAATGCCAATCGCCTCCAGGACAATCTTCGAGCGCGTTATCCCGAAAAGCGTATCTTAACAATTCAGAATATTATCCGTTCTCCAAATCCATCTCCTTTATCAGTGCGGCAAAGTAAACTTGGGAACGCGAGTCAACCTGATTTGCCCGTGCAACACATCGTGAGCGTCGGTAGATTAGTCCCTGAAAAAGGCTACCGGTACCTAATCAAAGCGTTAAATCTACTCAACACAAAGTTCAACTTCTCAGATTTCACAGTGACAATCCTTGGAGAGGGTGAGTTAAAAGATGAGTTAGGTCGCTTCGCTGATAGCCATCATCTTTCGAATCGCTTACGCCTACCCGGCTTCTGTGAGGATATCCTCCCGATTCTATCTGACGCAAATCTTTTCGTTCTTCCGTCGCTGCACGAAAGCGCACCAAACGCACTAATTGAGGCAATGGAGATCGGGCTCCCCTGTATCGCTTCCGACGTGGGAAGTGTCTCTGACTTAATTGAGGATAGAAAGAGTGGGGTGCTAGTTCCAGCCGCGGATCCAGAGGCGTTAGCGCGGGCAATCCACGGTGTTTTGACGGATGGGGCGTTCGCCGAAGCCCTGGGCGAACAAGCACAGGCAAGGATTCACCGGCTGTTCGATAATGAACAATCTATCCAGCAATTGGAAGCCGTTTATCGAGAAATTCTCGAAAACCACAATTCGGGGAAATGATCCATCCCAAAATTCGCATCGCGACCAAAAACCTTATCTCTCGCTTCCACATCTCGGCGCCCCATCAATCCATCCTAAAGAACCTCCTGATTGTGACCCCGGTAAGCCTGATGAGCCGCGGCGGCATGTTGCTGATTTACGCTGTTCTCGCCAACTGGTTCGGCGTGAATCCGGAGATGGATTTTCTCTATTACTATTGGGGGATTGCAATCTTTCTTATTCAGATCCTGAGTTCAGCTTCCGCGTATTCAGTGTTGATTCCGATGCTAGCGGAGGAACGCGCGAAGAGTCACGCCGATGCAAGTGTGTGTCTGCGAGCAATCTTTTCGGTCTATCTAATCGGCATGCCCAGCATCTGCTGCGTGATCTTTAGCATTTGCTATTTTGTTTCAAGCCTCTTCCTACCGCACCCGAACATCCCCGGCAGCCTCGCCATTGGTATAGTTTGTGGACTTGCGATTTTCACGATCTCTGCTTCGATTCGGTGGATATTCAGAGCCGTCTTGGATGCTTATCAGCGCTTCAGTTTGCCGGCGATTGTCCAAGCGCTCGCAGTACCTGCCGTCATCGGGCTAATCTACGCGTTTAAACAATCGATTGGTTTGATGAGCATCGTCTTTGCGCTCATTATCGGCGAACTATTACAGGCGATTACGCTGTTTATTGTGTGTCGGTTCTCGCTCAAACTGAAGAGGTTGTTTAGCCTTGTAAACGCGCAGCGGCACTGGCAAGCGTATTCGAAAACGAAACGGTTTATCAAGCAGTTTTTCCTGATGATGGGCACTGCAATATCTTCCGGCGCCAATCCTGTCGTCGATCGAGGAATGTCAACTTCCTTAAGTGCGGGTTCCGTTTCCAAATTGGATTATGCTTTCAGACTTTGTGCGATACCTGAAACCGTGACAGGCGTTATTATGCCTGTGCTGCTCTCCCATTGGTCGGCAATCTCCGCCGACGCCAACATCCAGTTCCTGCGGCAAAGCGTTTGGAAGGGAGTGCTCGCGATTGTCGCCGTGATGGGACCGCTAATCTGTGGATTTTACTATTACCGCATCGCCATTGTAGATTTGCTGTACGGACACGGCGCGATGACTGAGCCCGAACGGCTTCATGTTGCATCCTTGCTTGGAATTTACCTGATTGGGACGCTACCTCGCTTAGTCAGTCGGTTGTTGATTCGCGCCCACCTTTCCCTTCAGAACGTCACTTTCGTCTTCTCAGCGACGCTGGTCCGAACAGCCTTTAACCCGATTCTGAACCTAATTTTCATGAAGCGCTGGGGCTTGGAAGGGATTGCGTTATCCACAACGCTACTGTCCTTTCCCGCCATGGTATACATCGCGATTGCGTTCTGGATTGTCAGCCATCGATCGGATGGAAATACATGATACGCGAAAAAAGATAAGATGAAGGCTGTGTTCGTGCTGAACCCGCGCAATCCATATGGGCACCAGTTCAACCCATTGGTTCTGAACAATCTTGTCTGAGATTAAAACGGTATCATTAAGACAAGGAAAAAAGGAGAAAAAATGAATGTAGAAACACTAAAAGGAAAAACCGTTGGCGCCGCTGTTTCCGGCGGGCTTGATAGCTGTACCATCACCCGGTGGTTAGTCGACAATCACGTCAATGTCATATGCTTCACCGCAGACCTCGGACAACCTGACGAGGAGAATATAGAGGAAATCTGTGAGCGGATGTTGGCATGCGGTGCCCAAGACGCAGTTATCGTCAATGCCAAAGATTCTCTTGCAATGGCTGGCATCAAGGTGATTCAGTGCCAAGCCAAATATGAAGGCGGTTACTGGAATACGACCGGTATCGCACGGCATGTCACGGTCAAGGCGCTGCTCCCTGAGATGGAGAAGCGTGGCATTAGCATCTTGAGTCATGGCTGCACCGGTCGCGGCAACGATCAGGTACGGTTTCAACTCGCTGCAAATATGCTCAATCCCGACTTGTCCGTATACGCCCCATGGCGGGATGCGACCTTTCTGGAGCGATTTGGCGGAAGAAAGGAGATGATTGATTATTGCAGCGAACGCGGTCTGCCGATTCGGGCAACCCATGAGAAGCCCTACTCGACAGACGCCAACCTGTTGGGCTTAACCCACGAAGCTGGTAAATTGGAATCCCTCAAAACCCCAGCTGGATTTATCACTCCCGGTATGGGCGTGCATCCGAAGGACGCCCCTGATGAAGTTGAGTATTTCACCGTAACTTTTTCCAGTGGAATTCCGGTTGAAATTAACGGGAGCCCAGTCACTCTCCTTAAAGCTTTGACAGAAGCCAATCGAATCGGTGGACGAAACGGAATCGGCATCGGCATACACACAGTCGAGAATCGATTTGTTGGCATCAAGAGTCGAGGGGTCTACGAATCGCCGGGGATGGAACTGATCGGCAGGTGTTACGAATATCTGCTTCAACTTATTTTGGATCGGCGGGCGACACGTGTTTTCGGGCAGGTATCGGCGGTGGTTGCTGAACAAATCTATCAAGGCTACTGGTTCGATCCCGCGACACAATCGCTGCTTGCGTCAATTGACCCATTCACACACCTAGTGCAAGGAGTGATTACTGTCGCGCTGTATAAAGGCACTGTCGCCTTCCACGCCGCCGGCGAGGCGCCACACTCACTTTACTCCGAGGAAACCTCTTCAATGGAGGCGATCGGCGATTTCAACCACGCCGATTCTGAAGGGTTCGTATCCGTTCTGGGTGTCGGTGCGCGAGCCTTGGCTGTCGCAGGGCAGACGAAATCTGAAAGGTCATGCAATCGGTCAGAACCATAACATTCAACCACTGAAGCCTTGGAGACAATCCCCGCCGATTGTCCGCTTAACTTGAAGCCTGCACAAGCGTTCAGTTGCGCGATACGCAAAAGGTATACGATTTCTGATAGACCGACAATAAAAGGAGAAAAGCAATGAGCACATCTGCTTGGCAAAAGATTCACGACGGCGTCTTTATGTTTCAGGATAGTTGCCGGGTATATGCAGTCCAATGCCCTCAGGGAACGGTACTAATCAATGTGGGTACGGGTTTAGCAGCGGACCATCTCGGCGAGGTCGTTCAGAATGGACCGGTGACGGTTCTACTTACCCATCATTTTAGGGACCATACGGATGGTTCAATTCGACTACATGCAGCCGGTGCAAAAATACACGGTCCCTACTGGGAGGAAGAATATTACTTGGACCCTGATCAGCACTTCCGCGAACGACAGATCTGGAATTCGTATGATAACCGCTGGGACCGGTTCTCGCCAATTCGCCCAATACCGGTTACAGACGGGATGATGGACTACGAAACGCGAAACATCGCAGGACTAGAATGGGAGGTCATTCCTACACCGGGCGTCACAAATGGAGCGAGTAGCTACCTCGTCACAATTAACGGGCGGCGATTGGCTTTCGTTGGAGAAGTAATCTGTGGTCATGGACGAACCGCCCGATTGGCGCCACTTCAATACAATTACAACGACATGAGCGGCGCAGTAAACCTCTGGCACAGTTGCTCTCGCTTGCTTGATGCCAAGCCAGACATGCTGCTTCCTAGCCTCGGCGAACCCATAGATGACCCAACTGGTGCAATTGGTGCCTTCAAAAATAATCTCAAACGTTTGGATGAGATCGTGCCCGGTTTTGCGGCTTTGCTCAACGACCCGGACGAAGACGACATCGAGGAAATTTTGCCTCGCCTTTACCGGTCCAAGCACGGAGGGGCTCATACACATTTTGTCATCAGCAAAAGCGGAAAAGTGATGTCGCTGGATTATGGGTACCACACTGCGGCTTATCTGGCGCCGACCAAGCAGCACGTGTCTAATCGGCGTCCATTCCTACACGGACTGAACGGGCTCAAGAACCACTTTGGTATCGATCGAATAGATACAGTTCTAGCGACGCATTTCCACGACGACCACGTGAACGGCATTCCACTGCTTCAGCGGCTGTTTGGAACAACCGTCTGGGCAGGAGCACACTTTTCCGACATCCTTGAGCGTCCCGACCGCTACGATCGCCCGTGCCTTTGGCACGAACCGATAAAGGTCAGCCGGCACCTGCCCGACGCTGAGACAGTCTACTGGGAAGACGTTCCAATCACCCTGTACCCGATGTCAGGCCACACCCGTTTTGCGACACTAGTTTGCATGGAGATTGACGGGAAGCGCATTGCGCATACCGGAGACCAGATCTTCTTCGACACGGAAGGTAAGGATTTTGAATCCGGAGCGAAGTTGTTTGCCAACTACGTCTACAAAAACGGTCTTGATGTCGGCTGCTACAAACGAACCTTGGAAGACCTTCGTCGTTTTCAACCGGAATGGATATTGACCGGTCATACGATGCCCTACCAAACCAGTGACGAATGGTACAAGGCACTCGAACATGGCGCAAATGCGTTCGACGAAATTCACCAGCGGTTGATGATATTAGGCGATTCCGATGTTCATTTTGGAGCGGAGTCGCAGGGTGGGAAGCTCACGCCCTACCGGCTGCATCTTCCAACCGGAGGAACTGCGGAGTTTCAGGGATGGATACTCAATCCCTTTCCGTCAGCCCAAAAAGCGACCGCTAGATTGGTTTGCCCCGATGGGTGGGAAAGCCCATCTATTGAAGTAGAACTTGGCTCTCGTGAGCAGAAAGAAATCCAAATCTCTATCACACCTCCGGTCGGAACATGCTATCGACGTCAGCCGGTCAGCTTGGATGTAACAGTTGGCGGGCGCCCCTTCGGTCAAGTGGCTGAAGCGTTGCTCACTGTTGGATACCCCAGGTTTTAAAGATAACGCACCCGAACCCCAATCAGTAATTGTTCGGTAAGTACGAGGTACATAGAAATGAAAATACAAAAAGGCAACATCTCCAGTAGTATCGAACTTTCGCCAGGAGAGGATGTAGGCATCCATCCGATTCACACCCTCAATTTTACCAATGTGGATGCCCTCAATATCCAGGACACCTCCGGATTCCCATGGCTGCGCTTTTTTAAGGGCTATCAACACTCTGAGCAGGACTCCTATTGGCACGAAGCCTATTTCGTTTCTAATGGCGGCTTTACCTTCCTGCTGAATCTGATGAACACGCGAAATGATAAGGAGGTCGGAATCCGGCTCTGGAAAGGGGATCATCCCAACCAGTGGTGTATCTTGATTCCGAGTCAGCCGGGATACAAGTTTGCAATCATTCGCGACGCTCTGATTGACGCTTTCGTCCTCGATGAGGACGGGAGGCTCATTATTGGAAGACTTCCTCCAAACGACTACGGTCCACCTGAAGGCAGATTCCACGTCAGAGGAATGATCGATGAAATACAAGCTATCGTAGAAGCCGCCGCGTCGCAATCCGACGATATTTTCGAGGTTACGAGTAACGGCAGAAAAAGTAAGCACTTCGTCGTAAGTGCGGAAGGCAACGTTGGAGTTGGAACGGAAACGCCACGTGCTCAGCTAGATGTCGGCGGAACAGCGCATCATACAGGTTTGGCGCAAGCATTCCCCTACAATGGTGAACTAGAACCCGGGGAGGTCGCGGTGATTGACACAAACGACAGGCTGACGGTAAAGAGGTCAGAGAATGCTTATGAGACTGCTATAGCCGGCGTTGTCTCTCAAAGTCCGGCGATTAGGATTAGTCCACAGAATCATGAGCGGACAGTGCCCCTGACTCTGTCAGGAAGCGTTCCGGTCAAGGTAACCGATGAGAACGGTCCAATTGAAGCGGGAGACGGGTTAACCACCAGCTCGACATCAGGCTGCGCCATGAAATTCCAGTTGCTGGAAGCGCAAAGCGGGATGGGAAACGACGAAATGATTGAACTCATTAATGAGAATGAGCGCAGGCGGAACGCAATTTTGGGCAAAGCGTTGGAACCCTTAACACAAGGCACTGGCGAAATTATGGCTTTGGTATCATAAGCTATCTCCATCCGACCCAGCAAAGTTACATCCATTTCTGTCCTGTGATTTATGATATGCTATCATTCCGAGCAAAAACTCGATTGCTTCGGAGAGAATGGCAGCAGTGGGAGTCGTTTGCCCGACAATTGATAATTGGGGGCTAAGTAACGGAAGCAGCAAGCTAATAGTGAAATTGCAGAAAACATCGGGGTAGGTTCCAGCCAGGACTGTCTTATACCCAATAAAGCAAAGAGCATTGTCCTATAGACGGATTTAGGGTATAATTCCGCTAACGGTTACGTCTAGAGCGTATGCGGTAAAATCTGAAGTTTTCCAACATGAGCGGATAATCTATGGCAACCCACAGGTGAACGCGGCGACGCCGAACCCGAGGCTAAATTTCACAATTCCGGAGTTTGTAAAGGTTAAGGTGGTTAAATGGTAAACATTCCCAAATTAACCAGTTTTGTCGGTCAAGCTGCTTGTGTCTCAGCTCGCGCTGTCCTTATAGTTCCTTTCTGTTTATTCTCCATCATCCTCGTTTCGTCCACGTCAGCGGATGAAGCAGCCGACTTAGCATTCATCCTTAAGGTCAACCCAATCACAACTCCGAAACCACAGGAAATTGTCCACTTTAATCCTCAGGAGATTTCGGAACTGAAACTCGCCGCGACCGGATTGATGCGGTTGTATCAGAAATTCATCTCTAGTCAAGATGGCCCAGCGTGCAACTTTGTACCGAGTTGTTCACGTTTCGGCATGGCGTGTATTCAGAAATACGGCATGCTGCCGGGCATATTGCTTACTGCAGACCGGCTGCTCCGATGCAACGGTTCGCAGTCGAGGCATCACCATAAAGATGAAGCCACAGACAAATACATCGATCCGGTTTCAGATTATGCAGAGTGGAAGTAGTTGATTTAGGAAGTTGCAAGATCGCTTCCCTACAGGGCAACCGAAGGCGGATGATTTCGTATCCATAGTATGCAGCTACGACGATTCACTCTCATAATCCTCCTCAGCACAGCGCAGCTATCTGTTGTAAGTGCTGAGGAGCGTAGTGACTACTACAGCCCCGAACATATCCGTAAATTCGCCGATTTTCTATACGAGCAGGGTGACTACCTCCGCGCTGCGGGTGAATATCAACGCTGTCTTTTTTTTCGGCATCGGGAAAACGATGGAATCCACTATAGAATTGGCCTCTGTTATCGCCTAGGTGGTAAATCCGATAAGGCAATACGGACATTTGAGACGTTTATACAGACATTTCCCGACAGCCAGTTGACGAATGGTGCACACTATCATATTGGCGTCTCCTATTTTCTCATGGAACAGTTTCGGCAATCTGTAAACTACCTTGATGCAGCGTTGCCGCACATAGCTGATTTACGGCTTCGTGCCGCATCACAAGAACTAATCGGGCTCTCTTTTCTGATGCAAAAGAGGTGGCTTGAAGCCGACAAGATCTTCGACGGGCTGCAGGAATCGAACGTGGCGGGGGTCGGGGAAAGCGCAACACTCTATCATAATTACGCGATTCAGGGCACGCAGTTGCCGAGCCGCAGTCCATTTTTGGCAGGAATTCTCTCCACAATTATACCCGGCGCTGGTCGAATCTATACAGGCCGCTTCGGCGATGCACTGACTACCTTGCTTACTGTCAGCTTAACAGGATGGCAAGCTTACGACGGTTTCCGGCGGGATGGGCTTTCATCAGTAAAAGGATGGGCACTCGGCGCATTCAGCGGAATCTTCTATGTCGGCAATATTTACGGCTCCGTAATTTCGGCGCGTGTCTACAATCGCTACGTAGAGGACGAATTCTTGGCAACGTTGTCCATAAAATTGTCGTATTGAGTTATCCCCGCGTCGTTGTTAGCCAAATAGTTGGAGTTGCGATGAATCTGAAGTGTGTCGTATTTGCCGTTCTTGCCGCAACGCTTTCACTTTTCTGCGGTTTCACCGCAATCGCAGAAGTGTCTCCCCTTTCTCTGGGATCCCATTTTTTAAAATTGGGCAATTATGATGCTGCCATTACTGAGTATAAACGTTTCCTCTACTTTCATCCAGAAGACCCCCGCGCAGGGGAAACATATCGCAACATCGGCTTCGCCTATCGAGAACAGGGGTATTGGCAAGAAGCTATTGCTGCTATGCGCACTGCGGTGCAACACGCGGCGAATCGAGAAGAAAAGTCGGAATACCAACTGGAACTCGCCGTGATACTCATCGCCAACCAGAGCTACGATTTTGGACGGCTTGAATTGATAAAGGTGACGATGCAAAACCCTTCCGCACCGTTTTACCGTCGCGCGCTTTTCTTACAAGCCATTGCCTTTATCTACCAGTTCCGATGGGAGGAGGCGCGTGAGGTGTTACAGGACTATACCAGGGACGAGAAGCTTGATACCCTTCTTGAGAATGCAGTCAATGTGCCGCAGAAATCCACTAGATTAGCCAAAGTGTTGTCGGCAATCCTCCCGGGGGCAGGCCAAGTCTACGCAGGGAATTGGCGAAACGGATTAAACGCGCTCGCACTGAACAGTGTTCTCGGCTATCTCACCGTTGATGCGGTGTTAGACCAACATTATGTGGATGCGGCGTTGTGGGGAGGGATTGTTTTCTCGCGTTATTACCGAGGCAACATCTTCCGCGCCGAAGAAGCGGTGAAGCGATTCAACTTGCGGCAGTCCCGTCGCGCATCTGAATCACTTTTGCAGCGACTGCAAGAAGTTGCTGACATCCAGTAAAAAGCGCAGCGCAGCGATCGGGAAAATTACTGTGTGGCATACACGATAGATACAAATGCGATCGCATAGATTAAAGTACAGGTACTCTTGACTTTGAAGATAAAAGTTGCACACGCAAAAGGAGACTTTAAGATGTTTCATCCGAAAACAACATGGAATTGCTTGTTTGGTCTTGTTTTTCTCGTTTTAGCTGTTTTCCCCGCATTCGCGCAGGTTGATGCACCTGCCGCTGCTGTTTGCTTGATTGGCGACCATCCAGGTATCCCCGAATCCGACGCGCAGACGGCTGCGATGTTGGTGTGTGATGAGCTCCGCAAGCAGGGCATTTCAGTCGGCGAGCCTGTTTACGAAACACCGGCTCCAGCGAATGTCTATCGCGTTGTACTGCGCCGTCTAGGTGAGAAGATTTTCGTGCGCTTGAGTCAGGAAAGCCCCATCGGAACGGTTATCGTTGAGCGGCAGATGACTCTAGCAAATATCGAAGAGATGATCCCGGCAGCACCGAGGCTGGTTGATGCCCTTGTCCACCGTAAGACAATCGCCGCTACCGTTGACATGGAGAGCGTTGCCGAGCAGGAGGCTCGCGAACTCCGGAAGATATCGGGTGAGTCCCTTTGGCATATAGGCATCTTCGGAACCACCATTCCGGGCACAGATATAATAGCCGAACCCGGTTGGCAGTTTGGTTGGACCTACCAGACACCATCTTATTCAATCGGGACCGAGGGACGATTTAGCGGAAACGAGGATGAGGACGACAGCGAAGGTTTTACTTTCTTCAGTTGGTCGATTGGCGGACGCTACTTCTTCAACAAACAGAACATTTCGCCCTATGTGGGCGGTGGGCTCGCCATAGTCGGAGCCAGCTACGAAACGCAAGTAATTAAAGCAGATCGTAGAAAAGATTGGTTCCGCGATGAATGGTACGAGGATGAGTATGTCGATTACGATTCAGAAGATGATAGTGGCTTGGGTATCTACGGTGTCGTCGGAATAGAGGTTCTACGCCTCACTCAGAGTCGATTGAATCTTGAATTGCGAGTGGATAGACCATTCTTTAGTTTGGAAAGCCAAGACATGATGCCGATAACATTTGGCCTTTCCTTCTCTCGGAATTATAATCCCAGCGGTTGCTGGGGATTCTAATTTTTCAGAGTCTGCCGCAAAGGGAGTGTTCACGATTACAGCATTCTAGAGGAAAGCCGTCTGGCAATTTCCCCCGATACTGAGAAGTTGGCTGATAGTGGTTATCAAGGCATAGCCAAACGGTATGCCAACAGTTCGACGCCCATCAAGGAATATCGGAGCAAGCCGTTGACTCAGGAGGCGAAGCAATTCAACCGACGGTTGGCAACACGCAGGATTGCCATTGAGCATATCGTCAGACGGTGTAAGATTTTTCGCATCACCAAAGACATCTATCGAGCCAAACATCGCAACTATGGGAAAACATGGAATGTGATTGCCGCGATTGTTAACTTGAGACACGCCTCGACAAGTTGACAAACGGCATAGTTATTCTATGCTCCAAGATTACTGTAACTATGTAAATCTTTTTTGGAAAGATATCTAATGAGAACCTCCTGATTTTTTCAAATCCTTTTTATCACAGGACGGAGGCTGCAAGGGTGAGGTGATGATTCATAAACAGATCGGGGCAGCATTAATCTCAATTCTTGTATGCGCCTTATTTTCTCAGCTAAATGTAAATGCGGTTTTCGCCGAATCCAGCGAGGCAGCACAGCTTTATGAGACCGCTTTCAGACTGATAGTTCAAGGAAATTACGGTGAGGCACACGACCAACTCAATGAAGTCATTGACAGATATCCGGACACTGTCTATGCGCAGTTTGCTGAAGATCGGAAACGACGATTGGAGCAACTGAATCTACCTGACATCCAGCGCATGAATATCGACCAGAGCGGCCGAATTGGGACCGTTGTGTTCAGCACCCTATATTCGACATGGTTGGGAATTGGTGCGGCGAGGCTTGCTGATGATACGGATGGCGAAAAAACCGTCGCTGCGGGTATGATGATAGGCGCACCGGTGGGACTTCTGACCTCTCTAATTGCGACGCGAAACGCTAAATTGACCCAAGGTCAGTCTGCCTTAATCAACTTTAGTGGTTCTTGGGGCACATGGCAGGGACTGGGCTGGGCAATTTTGATCGACGAAGATGACGGTGAAAAGCCGCTGATTGGCGGCGCAATGATCGGCGGACTGTCAGGTATTCTAGCGACCTCTGTTCTCACAAGGAGAATTGACCCGAGTTTAGGCGACATGGGGATTATCAATTACGGTGCGCTTTGGGGCACATGGCTATCTTTGAGCGCAGGAAAGGTTGCAAGGCTTTCAGATGGTGATGAACTACTCGCTTGGACGCTCATCGGGGGCAATATAGGCGCAATAACAATGGCATCGCTTTCCTCAAAAATTGACATCACGTTGGCGCGGGCAACTTTGATTAATCTGGGAGGGGTTATCGGCACTATAGTTGCGGGTGGTTTAGTGATGATAATCGCTGAGAACGACATTAGTGAAGCGGCCGCATTTGGTCTCCTGATGGGTGGGGGCATCGCTGGACTTATTGTGGGCACTCACACCACTCGCCATGTTCCGTCTCTAGAGGCGCAAAGGTTGAGTCGGCGGAATGATTCGACACTCTGGCATCAACCTCCTCACGAGTTACAGTTGAATTCTGATGGTGTACGCGCCAATTTCCTCAGCATCCGATTTTAATCGCGAATTTTTATTCGTAGAATCAATAAATAGGAAGATCCAAGACATGCCGAATCAACTCATCAATATTATCATCGCAACACTTCTTTTTCTTTTCTCACACTCTCTGTGGGCGGGTGAGATTGAATCAGAGCTCAAGGCTATGGAAGCGCAATTAATCTATGAAGATGCCGTTAAGCGGGTTGTCAATGAGGAATACGATAAAGCCCTCAGACGACTGGATTGGGTTATCTCTGCGTATCCCGAAACTGCGTACGGACAATTGGCAACGGACAAAAAGCGAGAAATTGCCCTCCTCCTAGGACAGACCAAATCAATCAGCGGCATGAGCAGAGCGGGTTTAGTCGGCTTTGGTACGCTCTTTACGACATGGCTAGGCGTTGGCACATTGATTCTTTTGGACATAGAAGAGGAAGCCCCCTATGGTCTCGTTCTAATCGCGGGTCCCTTGAGCGGATTAATCGGTTCTCTAAGTCTCACACGGGAGAGTGAACTGAGCGATGGGCAGGCTTCATTGATTAATCTTGGGGGGGCTTGGGGCATCTGGCAAGCGGTTGGGGCAGCAACACTCGCCGATGCCGGTGGAAATCCCACCGTGGGTGCGAGCATGGCGGGCGGTATCATTGGATCGGCATTGGCTGGCAGCATTGTCAAAGATAGAAACATCAGCCCTGGTGATGCAACGTTGATTAATTTCGGCGGGGTCTGGGGAACATGGTTTGCAATCTGCGGGGCTATGGCTGTTCGCGACAGGAATAACGATAACAGCAACTTTATTCTAGGCAGTGCGATGATGGGCGGCAATGTGGGGCTGTCGACCATGGGGGCATGGTCAACGAAACTGAGCATGAGTCGTGCCCGCGCACGTCTTATTAACATCGGCGGCATTATAGGCACACTCTACGGTTTAGGTGCGAATATTCTGCTCGAAATCGAGCCCGAAGACCGGACCTTTTGGACCCTCATGGGACTCGTCGGCATGGTCGGGTTGACAGCGGGTGCCCATTTTACCCGGAGCTACGACACAGAAGCAGGTTATTTCACTGAAAGTGGCGTGGGGTTGCTGAATCTTGAACGCGCTGAGAAGCAATCGAACCTATCTTTTCCGACGATGACTGTTTACCCTATCACTAGTGGAGATTCCCACATTCCTGATATTGAATTGCGGGTGCCGCTGGTTCGTGTCCAGTTCTGATCGCAGAGATTGGAGCTGAGTACCACATTACAGACGCAATGAACAAGGTTGAGTAGCCGCGCCCTACAACACATCAGACGCACCCTGAAAATCGTGCAAGACTAGGTGTGTTCACACATAGCTGGAAATGTACAAGTTAAATCAATCGGAATGACTTTTCAAACAGGCACTTCAGGGCACTCGGAATTTTTTACTGAAAATCTTAGAAAAAATACTTGACAAAATCTTCACTGTGATTTATACTATCGCGATTTTAAAAAATGACTGTTTGGCGAGGGGTTCACTGTGAGAATGAGTCTCAATACAATTTACGTGTTGTTCATACCAATCAGTCCGAATGACGGATAAGTATGTGTGTTTTTATTTCACAGCTTATTGAAATAGAGTCTCAATTGCAATTAACCAAAAAAGAGGTAGAATTGCGAGGCTTTTGTTGTGGTGTTCTTATATTCTTGATGGCTCACGCTGTAACCGCTGACTCCAAGCGTCTGCAAATCTCCGGTTACGGAGTAATCAATTATGCCAACTTCGATTGGCAGACTGATCCAGAGCGACGCAGCCACATTGACGTCGAACGGCTTGTTATCGCACCGAAGTGCCAAATAACCGACACTATCCGGCTTGAAGCGGAACTTGAGTTCGAGCACGGTGGAACTGGCATCACAATGGAATTCGACAAATTCGAGGAGTTCGGCGAATTCGAGATGGAAGTCGAAAAAGGCGGCGAGGTCATCGTTGAGAAACTCGCTGCAGTTTTTGACATTCGCCCGGCACTCAACATTCGGGTGGGTCACATCATCGTTCCAGTCGGTCTGACTGCCAAGCGGCATCGCCCGCAACACTACTTCACGACCACCCGCCCCGAATCTGAATCAAATCTGATTCCAACCATCTGGCACGAAAACGGGATTGAGTTATTCGGCAAAATTGGCGCGTTCAACTATCAGGCACAAGTCGTCAACGGCTTGGACTCCACGGGCTTCAGTTCGCGCCGTTGGATTGTGGGCGGTCATCAATTACGCTTTGAAACAGCCAATGCTGAAGATTTCGCGCTCGTTGGTCGAGTCGATTACAAGGTCATGGAGGGGACAGTTCTCGGTGTCTCCGCCTACTACGGAGACAGTGCGGACAACCGTCCGAAACCGGACCTCCAAGCTAACGCCCACGTTTCCATCGTTGACCTGCACGGATTTTACGAGATCGGTGCGTTGAAGGTTCGCGGGTTGTTTCTGTACGGAACACTCGAAAATTCAGACCTTATCTCCAAAGCCAATCGAAATCTCTCAAACAACCTGAACGTCAAGCGGACGCCTGTCGGAAGCCAAGCCTACGGCGGATACCTCGAAGTCGGTTACAATCTGCTGGCGTTTTTAAAATCATCCTTGAATACTGAAGCAGCACTCGATCTGTTCGTCCGCTACGACAACTACGATACAATGGTTGAGGTGGAGGGTAACATCTTTGATAATCCACGTTGGGAACGTCAGACATGGACATGTGGTGTCAATTATCATCCACATCCGCAACTGGTCTTCAAGGCACATTACTCAGCACGAAGATTGAGCACCGAAGTCGATAATAAAGAAAATACCTTCGCGATCGGCTTCGGGTTTCAATACTAACTTCAAACCTAAAAGGAGAAATCCAATGAGATTCAATCAATATCTAACGAAATTCTTTTGTTGTAACCTATCATCCCTTGTGGTCCTGTCAATTTTTATCATCGGTTGCGGGCTCTCAGGTTGTGGCGAGGACGACGATCCTGCCACTGGCGGCACTGGAACCGCCTTTGATGCAACCACCACATTGAGCGACTTCGCCAACAAAGTTGTGCTCGCCACTTACACCGACTTGGATAATAAAGCAGGCGAACTGCTGACCGCTGTCAAGGCGTTGGAAGGGGATGCCACCCAAGCCAACTTGAAGCAGGCGCAAGCGGCGTGGAAAGCAGCGCGGAAACCGTGGGAACAGAGTGAATCGTTCCTGTTCGGTCCAGTTGATACGCAGGGTCTTGACCCGGCGCTCGATAGCTGGCCCGTCAATAAGGTTGACCTCGACGCAGTGCTCGCCAGTGAGCAGGTGTTGACTTCAGCGTCAATTGACGCACTTGAGGACACGCTGAAAGGCTTCCATACCATCGAGTATCTCCTCTTCCGCGAAGGCGACCAGCGAAAAGCTGCTGATATTACCCCCCGTGAGCTTGAATACCTCACCGCAACGACGGAGAATCTGAATGCAAAAACCGGTCAGTTGCGTAACGCGTGGGAGGCATCGGGCGAAAATTACGCCTCAGAAGTTGCTAACGCCGGCACCTCAAGCACAATATATAAATCACAGAAAGACGCAATGCAGGAGATGGTTAACGGCATGATTGTCATCGCCGATGAAGTCGCCAACGGAAAAATCTCCGATCCGTTCAATGAGCGGGACACAACTCTCGTCGAATCGCAATTTAGTTTCAACTCGATTACTGACTTCCAAGACAATATCCGCGGAATCCAAAACGTCTACATGGGGAAATTTACCGCCGATAGTTTGGGGCTTAACGAATTTGTGAATAGTAAGGACGCCGACTTGGACACCAGATTCCAAACCGAAGTCCAGACCGCGATCGATACCATCGGTGCGATTCCAGACCCCTTCCGCGATTCAATCACCGCCCAGCGTTCTGCTGTTCAAGCAGCAATTGATGCGGTCGGCACGGTTCAGCAGACACTAGAGGAGGATATCTTGAAGTTGGTGTTAGACAGTAATTTCAATTAACAAACGATAGGCGGCTTCAGGGTCGGTCTTTTCAATCATGCTCACCGTTCCCTCCGTAGTCTCCAACCTCAGGATGGGCCGTCCACCCGTCAAAGTCCTTGCTTGTTGCCGTTAGTTCGATTACCCTCTTTTCACCGGGTGCTAAATCAACCGGCGTTGTTGGTCCGAGCTCTGTTCCATTTGACAAGTGGACTTCAACTCGAACTTGCTTCAAGGTTTTATCGGTGGTGTTTTCCACTGTACCTTTGAAAGTATCACTTTGAGCGTTGTATGCCAACATAAGTCGGGCACCGTTTCTGACATTATCGTAATGCTCGTTCAGCGCAAGTTCAGTGCCTGATTCTTCGTCGTTTGAACAGCCGCTAATAACGGCTGCCAACATGACGGCAATCACGACAAGCGTTCTATGGATGTGATTCATGGATACGTTCCTTTCTGAGATGTCTAACTGGTGGTTAGACGCGATTTTACTTGGAAACGACTGGTCAGTTACCTTTGTTTACGTGTCTTGTTTGTTCTCCAGCCATCCCGCAACTGAACTTTTTCGTTATACTTGTTGACTGAGGGACAATGTCATGAAATTCAATCACCCCTTATACACGAAGTTAGTGTTAGACAGTAATTTCAACTAACGCAGGCTAGCGAATGACAGAGAAGCCGATTTTTTGGGAAATATTCGGCTTCTTTGCATAATTTATTGACACGCACAACTTTTTTATTTAGAAAGACGAAAAAATGCACATCGGAACAATCACAAAACTCTTGGTTGTATTGGCTATGGTTGTGGGGCTTTCTGCCTGCGACCAGCTACAGCAACTTCTACTACCGCAGGTTCCTGAGACAGAGCCCCCAACTCCCATAGAAGAACGCGATCACGTTTGGGTTGTCAATCAGAACGGTGTTGAAGTGCCAATACCTGGGACTTGGGTACTTGTAGAACACACCAATCCAAATTCGACCTACGTCATAGGTGAAAGTTTCACCTTACCACCAGAGACGCCGCACCAGATTTTGCTGTCGGAGGGAACATATATGGGCGGTGAAGGTATTCTCTGGACGAAGGTGAACATAACGGTTGATGACGGCACACAGTTCCTGTTACTTGAGCGCGTGAACACAAGCGTTTCACCGCATCAGCTCCACCTTGTTGTCAAGACGGATGATACCGGCTTGGCTCTGCTTGAGTATGGCGAGTATCCTTTTGACCTTCCAGGGCATGACGTACAGGTCTGGGAACTGAAATGAGATTAAAAGCGGATAAATCGATATCGAAAAACGACTTTCCAAACCTGTTTGGAACCACCAGTTGGCAAACTGTAACGTGTAGATTTAAATGTCTCAGCGAGATGCCGCCCCTCAATTTAATCAGTAACGTCAATCTTGTTCCATTCAAAGAGGATCGGTTCAAAGAGGATCGGTGGTTGGTACTCCGCTTACAAACAGGGGTATGGGAGGTTCCGGGCGGCACGTTGGAACCGGGCGAAAGCTATTCGGACGCCATAAGTCGCGAGTTGATTGAAGAGGCTGGTGCCCGTCTGATATCCTTTGAACTACTCGGTGCTTGGCACTGTTTTTCAACTGCCCCAAAGCCCTATCGCCCGCATCTACCACACCCCGAATTCTATCGGCTTGTGGGTTATGGAGCGGTGGAAATCATCGGCAGCCCCGAAAACCCTGAAGACAGCGAACAGGTGGCAAGCGTGGAATTCGTCCCTATTGAGGAAGCCGTTCAACGATTTTGTGACATAAATCGTTTTGAGTTAGCGGAGTTATATCAATTGGCGGCGAGAGTGCGCAAAGCCAAAAACGAAAATGGTCGAAAAATTGACATTTGAAATCATGAAACCAAATCATCGTTCATACATTCTCTTCCCTATGATGTTACTTTGTATGCTGATCGCCGCTTGTGATTCGGATAATCTGACCGATTCAGATAAAAATGATGTCCCGAATAAAGGGCTTTCCGGGGGGGACACGACGGTGTTTGACGCGACGAGCCATGCGTTTTCGACGCCCGCGCCAAACCTTTCGGCAGATGGACTCGCAAAGCACCTAGAGGGTGATGTTGAATTTGAAGCGGTGTTTGTTACGGTGCCGGCGGAGGTCAACCCGGGGCTCGGACCGGTTTACAATAATATCTCGTGCATCAATTGTCATGTGCGAGATGGGCGAGGGCGCGCACCGACATCGGGTGAAAAATTCACATCAATGCTTTTCCGCGTGAGCCTTCCTAACCCGGAAGGAGACGTTACACAAGGACCTGTCCCAGTTCCCGGTTTCGGCACCCAACTCAATAACCGCGCAATCTTCGGCGTACCCCCGGAGGGAACAGTAACGATTGATTATACGGAGGGCGAACTCACAACAAGTGACGGGGTGAAGGTGCATCTCCGCACGCCGAACTACAGAATTGAAAACGCATATCAACCGTTGCCGGACGACGTTGAAATCTCGCCCCGCGTCGCACCCGTTGTGTTTGGTTTAGGGCTGCTCGAAGCAATACCTGAATCCACCATCCTTGCTTTGGTGGACGAAGCTGATCGGGATGGCGATGGGATTTCAGGGAAAGCGAATTACGTTTGGGATGTACAGGAGAATAGGCGGAATCTAGGTCGATTTGGGTGGAAGGCGAATCAGCCGACGCTGATTCAACAAGTCGCTTCTGCTTACCACGACGACATGGGCATTACAACCTCGCTGTTACCGAGAGAAAGTTCGGATGGGCAATCGCAATACGACAGACGGGGCGATGATCCGGAACTCAGCGATGAAATTTTGGATGTGGTGACATTTTACGTCCAAACCCTTGCTGTACCCGCTCGACGCGATCTTGATGATCCGCTTGTTCAACATGGTGAGGAACTTTTCGAGAGTGCGGGTTGTTCCGGTTGCCATGTCCCGACGTTGCGGACAAGGACGTTAGCAGATGTACCGGCGGTTTCCAACCAGACGATTCACCCCTACACCGATCTGCTGTTGCACGACATGGGTCCAGGGTTGGCAGACAATCGCCCGGATTTTTTGGCGAGTGGCTCAGAGTGGCGCACACCGCCGCTGTGGGGTATCGGGTTGGTCAAAGTGGTCAACGGACATACCAACTTTCTCCATGATGGTCGAGCGAGAGGATTGCTGGAGGCGATTCTGTGGCACGGTGGGGAAGCAGAGCAATCGCGTGAGTCAGTTCAGCAGATGTCCGCTACCGACAGAGACGCGCTCATCGCTTTTCTGGAATCGTTGTAGAAATGAGGTCCACTCATCCTTCTAGGCTTTCGACATTAGCCTTAAATATTTTGGAAGCACGTTGTTTATGTCAACAAAATCCGAGGAGTAATATGACGTTACAAGTTCAAGAGATTCAACATAATCCGCGGACCCCTCGATTCATCATAGCAGCCAAGACGGGCGAAATTAGTCCCGGAAGCTGCATCGACACGAAGTTAGAGGGACATTTCATCGGCATCCACAACGTCGATGGACAGTATTTTGCGGTGGATAACATCTGTCCTCATGTTGGCGGGATTTTACACTCAGGTCAGTTAAAGGACGGGGTTGTCGTCTGTCCAATTCATCAATGGCAGTTTGACGTTAAGACAGGCAAGTGCATCTGGCCAGGGAAATGTGAAATTGCGACCTATCCCGTGAAGGTTGACGGGGAGCATATTTTTGTTGATATCAATTCACCGAGCCAGCCCACTCAACATAACCCCATTCGAGTCTATCATACGAAGGCAGAACGGAGGTCAAAGCAGTGATAACTGTCGCGAATCGAATTTACGTTGCACCCGAATATCAAGAAGCCTTTGAGGCGCGTTTTCATAGTCGTGCTCGCCTTGTTGACGGCATGCCCGGCTTCATCTCAAACCAAGTGTTGCGTCCTGTCAATGAAGACGACCCTTACGTCGTGTTTACTCTTTGGGAATCGCGGAAGGACTTTGAAAACTGGGTCGAATCGGATGAATTCCGGAAGGGACACGCCCAATCTGGAACATTGCCCAAAGAGGCGTTCACGCAGTCGAACAAATTGGAACTTCACGAGGTATTTCTCGATACGGCTCGTCCTGACCTTGTGGAAGAACCGCACGGTGGAGCGTTCAGGGTACACTAGGGTGTGTTGATGGATTTTGTTTACTCTATTCGGATTGAAAAAATCCAAAGCTGGGAAAGGCAATCTCCAATCTCATGCTGGGGATGTGTTTCTTTAAGTACGTCAACAGATGCGAACATTTGGCTCTTAATGTGTGCCGCATCAACTCAGTAAAGAAGACAAGTAAATCCAACCATTCAGATTCTCGCTTTCGATCGCCGCCCCGGTACGTGTCAGGCGAAGGCTGGACAATTTAATCGAAATATTCATCCTCCCTAAATTTTGTCCACGACTTAAACACAGGAAACGGTGATGGCAAACTCTTATCAGGGTCATTCAGTTTGAACGATATCTTTTCGCTATCGAAAACATTCCTAACCGAAATAGAGATTCCTGACGTTTCAATACAATTTTCACACTGAGTCGGCAGTAATTTCTCCGAACTCGGTTCGTTGAAATAGATTCTGATCTCTGAACCATTCCCTGCTTGTTCAACGCGATAATCTGCTGCGAAAACCTCCCACTCGTTGATTGCGTGATCGCCCTCGGCATATTGCGCCCAGAGATTAATTCCGTCAAAGAAATCCAGAATAACCCCTTTGCGCGGACTAGCGTCTTTGTCAGGATCAAATTGACGGAACGACCGACCTTTCAACGTCGTCTTTATCTCGTCTTCTTGCGTTTCGCTAACCGGCTGAAATATACCTTCAAAGCCGCACGAAGATGCGATAAGAAGCGCGAGTATGAGACTAATTGGCGTTAGGTATGATTGTAGGGTGACGGATGACATGATTACCTTCACTAAATTGAATCAGTTTCTGGTTTCGAGCGCTAGTGTAACACATGACCGAACAAAAATCAACTGGCAGCAATCCGTGCAAAATGGAATAAAAACCCTCCTTATCCTTTTTGGTTCGCTCCCAAGCTCAGTGTGCGTCGTATCGACCATTGAGGCAGCCGTGTCAGTCACTGGCAGCCTCCGTTTCGTAGGACTTGTCGTACCGCTTTTACATTTTCCCGATTGATGGCGCAGTCAACCAGACATCCTAAATGTGCGTGGCTCGATTGACCTAACCGAAACCCTTACCGACTGGCAAATGATTTTGCCTTATTGTGGAGAATAAAGTATAATATGGCTTTACTGCTAGGCGCTAAAGATAGGCTTGGAACCCGATTCTATTCTATTGAACCAAAGTTATCCTAAAAACGTACTCTGGCACGCCTGTTATTACGGGCGGGGGAGGACGAACCCATGAACGCACAATTTTTTTGTTTCCCCCCTAAACCACGATTGTGGACATGCCTTTCCATACTAATCTGTTTTTTCATTGAGACAGGGCTGCTGCGCCAACCGGTTTCCATTGCGCACGATGCTAAAGCCGCTAACCATCAAAATAGCCAGACGTGGGAATTACCTGATGGCGCCTTCGTCCGTTTGGGAAAGGGTGTCATGGGCGGTTCGGACAGAGCAATTGCCTTTTCGCCCGACGGAAAACATCTCGCAGTCACGAGCGGTATCGGTATCTGGATCTACGAAGTAGAAACAGGACGTGAACTCACGTTACTCACTAGCGAGCATGCAACTCTAGCCAGATCTGTGGCGTACTCGCCGGACGGGAAGATACTCGCTTCGGGGTCAGGGGACGGAACGATTCAACTCTGGGCGGTCGAAACCGGACAACACTTCTCTACAAGCATTAGGCATGGGCTTGGGGGGACTACGGGGGCGGTTGACGCCCTGGCGTTTTCGCCCGATGGGAAAACCCTCGCTTCGGGGGCATGGGAGGAAATTAAACTCTGGGACGTTCAAACGCGGGCACATCTTGCGACGTTGAATGGGCATAAGCATCGAATCTTCTCTGTGGCATTTTCGCCGGACGGAGCAACCCTTGCTTCGGGGGCGGAGGACGACACCGTTAAACTGTGGGAGGTAGCAACCGGAGAAACTTTCGCCACGTTTCAACATGCTAGTAACGTATCTTCCGTAGCCTTTTCGCCGAATGGCGAGACACTTGCCGCGGCAGCTAGTAAGAGCGTCAGATTGTGGAACATCTCGACGAAGAAAAATGTAACTACTCTTGAGCATACCAATCATGTCAAAGATGTGATTTACTCACCCGACGGTACCACACTCGTCTCAGGGTCATGGAATGCCGTCAAACTATGGGACGTTATAACGAAAAGAAATATCACAACATTCAAGTATGAGGGTAGACCCGGTGCCGTCACATTTTCACCGGACAGCAAGATAGTCGCCGTGGCGAACACAGATCGCTTCGGCGGAACGGATGGAACGGTCAAGTTCTGGGACGTCTCTACAGGGGAAAATATCGCCACGTTTCAAGGGCATACAGGGACAAATTACGCGGTGGCGTTTTCGCCGAATGGGAGCACTTTTGCGATGGCGCTGGGGAATAGCACGGTAAAGTTCTGGGAGGTAATGACGGGACAACATATCTCTACACTGTCTAAGGAAAATGTCTGGTCCATGGCATACTCGCCAGATGGCAACACACTCGCATTGGGCAAATACGATGGAACGGTCAAGCTCGCGGATGTTAAGAGTGGGCGAAGAGTAGCGATGCTACGTGGACATAGCGGTGAGGTCGAATCCCTAGCATACTCACCCGACGGCACGAAACTTGCTGTGGGATCAAGAGGGGCTTTAAGAGGAACTGAGGAGTCGCCGCATGGAATGGTCAAACTGTGGGCTGTTCCGCCCAAAGTGTGGGATGTCTTGACGCGCCGAAGTCTCAAAACATTGGAAGCACAAACCGAGAGAGGCATCTATGTCTCGTTTTCGCCCGACAGTACAACACTCGCTGTAGGGTCAAATGATGGCTTAAAACTGTGGGATACCGAAACGTGGAAAAATGTCTCAACGCTACAAGAATCTTACAGTTTCGGTGTCGCATTCTCGCCCGATAGGACAACCCTTGCTTCGGGGTCGTTTGATGGCATCAAACTTTGGGAAATTTCGACGGGCAAAAACATCGCAACGTTACGAAAAGAACGAGGTGGTACGGGCACCTTTGCGTTTTCACCAGACAGCAAGATGCTAGCTATTGGAACAAGTGGGAAAATCGAACTATGGGATGTCGAAACAGAACGAAATATTGCTACCCGACACGGGCATGGAGAGGCGGTTTTCTCTGTTGCTTTTACTCCAGATGGCAACACCCTTGCGTCGGGATCGCGCGATGGAACGGCACTACTGTGGAAGGTGTCTGAGTTAATTGACGACTGAATCCATTTTGAAAAGTGTCAGAAAAAGTAGGTTGGGTTGAACGATCAAGCGACCGAATAGGAAGCGCGATAAAGGTTCCACTGAATCCTGACACCGCTTCGAAGGTTCACAAAAGGCTGTAGTTTATGTTTTTTGACGGCTAATTCTGGAGCGGAGGATTCACAATCTTACAATGACGCACGCTAGAAATGGATTAAAAATGGATTGCCGTACTAATCCAAATCGCCCGGAACCGCTCCACGACAGGATTAAAATATATCGCGTTTCATTACTTAATCCATTTACGTAAATTTTCGCACCGCGCGAACCCGCTCCACTGCTAGATCTCAGTCCGGAAAAATTGAGTTTTTGAAAGGTGAAATGGATTAAAAGCGAAGCTCATACACAAATAACCTTTCAACCCAACCTACACTACTTATCAAAAGAACATTAGAGTATCCGTATTCGCCCCCGCCGTGTCCGGTTCTCACAGCGCAAAATAGCGCAATGACGATGATTCAAAACCCGCACGGTGTCGTCTTTCACAGGCTCAACGCCTTGCGCTATGGAGGAAACAATTAAGAAAAGCGCAAACCAATCCGTATCAACTGACGAATGATAGACACAGAAGGAGGCAAGACGATGAACCTTTCATACGGCAGACCTAACCTGAAAACTCTCTCCGCACTTGTAGCACTTTCGCTCCTTTCATCGCCACTCGGCATCGCTCAGGACGCCGCATGTACGCTATCCGGTCACGTGGTTGACGTCAATGGCAATCCAATTCCAGAACTCCCCATAGCTGTAGTACCTTTTACAAACATCTACGGCGAGCTGGTACCGGCGTCCCTCCTAAAGGATTTCATGCCAGAGTCGTATATCCCTCTGATTAAATCGAAAACCGACGCGGAGGGGCAGTTTTCCGTCGCAGGTATCAGACCAGGTCCCATTGTATTCGTTGCACCGGCTGGGCATCTTCCCGACGATGGAACACTGCCGCCTGACTTCAACAATCTTATCTCGGATGCTGACGTTCTTTCTATCCAAATCGGAGCGGTAACCCTCTATCCTTATCGGTTAAGCGAGCTGCCATTTGGTGAACTGACGTTTTCCATCGATCCCGAAGTGCACCTCGAAAATGTCGAAATTACGATACGACCTCGAATGCGAATTCGAGGGCAAATCGTCTATGCCGACGGGACACCCCTTGCCAACGCACAGGTTCGGCTTGAGGTTCGACGACAAGATTTCGACGGATCAGGCACGGGTAGTTCGCGCAGCGATGCTCAGACAGACTATGCGGGCTACTTTATGAAATATGTGAATGAGCCCGGGTACTACACGGTTGCGGTCGAATTTCAAGGACTTTCGGTAATCTCGGAACGGTTTTTGCTTGAAGCTAAACAACGACGCGATGATCTGGTTTTGATGCTGGACAACGAACCGATTCCCATCGATTCAACGCCCAATAAGGCGAAATGGGACGACATAACGGAGTGGGTGGTAAACCCGGAAAACGGTCACAGTTACAAGAGCATCCGCTGCAGGAGTTGGGATGACGCACAAGCGAAAGCTGTCGCCGAAGATGCACATCTGGTCTCAATTAACGACGCCGTGGAACAACAGTGGCTCATGGGAACCTTTGGCTCTGGCCCCTATTGGATTGGGCTGACTGACGCGGAATCGGAAGGCGTGTGGCGATGGACAAGCGGCGAAGCGGTCACATACACCAACTGGGCGCCCGGCGAACCGAAGACAACCGGCAATAACGAAGCAGATTACGCCTTCATGTCACGTTTTCAAGGCGGGAACTGGTATAACGTTGGCACAGAAGGACCGGATTGGGAGAGTTCCGGCATGGCGATTCTCGAAAAGGGAAGTTTGCCCGGCAAGTCACCCGTAGAGGACAATTAACCGAGTTCTGACCACTTCATTTAGGCTATCTTTATATTTCAGAGCTACTCAAAAGGAGGTTTTACCATGACTCTTTACTTTCGCAGACAAAATTTTACACTTCTTGCTACAATTGTTGTATTCTTGCAAATTGCGGCATCTCCCATCGCCGCTCAAGAGACTACCTGTACATTATCGGGGCGCGTTATTGATATGGAGGGGAATCCGGTTGCCGGGTTTACGGTAGGTGTTCAATCCTATGAAGTCGTTGATGGCGTAAAACAGCTGATAGCACCTGACTTGGTCGCGCGGACCGACGATGCGGGACGTTTCTCTATCACCGGTATCGATCCGATCCCGATTCGGATCGGAGGCACCACCCAAGCCGAGTCTAACATGGGTCAGTACTTTGAGCACGACAGTGAAATCCAATCCATCAAAATTGGGGCGGTGACTGTCCATCGCCATCAATTAGACGGCGGAATCAGTTTATCCATTAAACCAATGACACACATCTCGGACGTTGAAATCAAGGTGAAGCCCCACGCGCGAATACGGGGAAAAGTCGTCTTCACCAACGGGTCGCCGCTTGCCAACGCAAGGGTTCAGGTTGAAACACACTACCGCTCCCCAGATGGGATGAATACCGGCAGCACTGGTTCAGCGCCCATGACAGACGACGTAGGTTACTTTGTGGAAACTGTAAGGTCGCCCGGAATCTACACGGTAACGGTTAACTTTAAGGGACTATCGGTAACGGCAGCACCGTTCCAACTTCAAGAGGGTGAAACAAAAGATGATTTGGTCTTCATGTTAGCGAGCCATCCGATAATGCCAGATGTCACCCCGGAAGAGGGGGTAGCGCACCCGCCCCCGGCATCTGTGTCAACATCTCCGTTACCGCTCGGCGCCGGAGTGTGGGTCGTGAATCCGGCAAATGGACACGCTTACAAGAGCATCCGCTGCGAAAGTTGGGACGATGCGAACACCCAAGCGGTTGCCGAAGATGCATACTTGGTCGCTATAAACGATGCCGCGGAACAGAAGTGGGTCGCGATG
Organism: Candidatus Poribacteria bacterium; assembly: GCA_965198175.1. Classification (GTDB taxonomy): domain Bacteria; phylum Poribacteria; class WGA-4E; order WGA-4E; family PCPOR2b; genus JAPPKS01. The sequence goes on along the minus strand of OZ240245.1, from coordinate 1,068,370 downwards.
ACCTTTGCCATGAGTCCCTATTGGATCGGGCTGACCGATTTTGAGAAGGAGGGCGAATGGAAATGGACGAGCGGTGAGCCGGTCACCTACACCAACTGGGCGCCCTTTGAACCGATGGACGCGGGCGCGGGCGATGAGGACTATGTCCGCATGGACGGAGTATCGGATTGGTCCGATGTTGGCCCTCGAAACCAGGAATGGCAATCTACCAGACTGGCTATCATTGAACGGGATAATCCACCCGCTAAAACGCAGGCCAAGGAGAAGTGATTTAGTTTGAAATTCCAAACATTTCGTTTCGCACTTATCCTATTAATCGGCTTTACCTTGTCTAGTTTCACCCCAGTTTCTGTCTCCCAAATTCAAGATTATTCAAAGCTCAATTTACCTGACGGCGCCATCGCCCGCTTGGGGAAGGGTGGGGTGAGTTACAGCGACAGAGGTATCGCGTTTTCGCCCGATGGAAACCGCCTAGCTGTGGCGACCAGCATCGGCGTTTGGCTTTACGATGCAGAGACGTTTAATGAAATTGCACTGCTGACAGGGCACAAAGAAGAGGTTACTACTGTGGCGTTCTCACCTGATGGCAGAAAACTGGCTTCAGGGTCAGGCTTCAATTTGCCCGGAACGCTCAAACTCTGGGATGTCGAGACCGGACAAAATATCGCTACATTCCAAGTAGAGAGCGGTTCGGTCGACTCTGTTGCGTTCTCCCCCGACAGCGCAAAACTGGCTTGGGCAGATAGACTGTGGGATGTGGAAACAAAACAACAACTCGACATACTTCAGGATAACGGATTGTTCGATGTGGCGTTTTCGCCTGATGGCAAGATTCTCGCAGGGACAGGCATAAGTGTTGTTAAGCGGATCCGGGCAGGTGTTGTCAAGTTTTACGATGTCGAAACAGGACAACTCCTCAACACCCTCACCCCTACACCGCCTGTAGAACGAATCTCATCGATCGCGTTTTCACCCGATGGACGGATATTGGCTTCGGGGTCCGCGAGCGATGGAACAGTCAAACTGTGGAATGTAGAGACGGGGCAAAACACCGCTACATTTACAGAGAAACCGAGTGATGGCAACTCTTTGTGTGTTGTGTTCTCACCCGACGGCACAAAACTCGCTGCGGCGTCAGCGGAGGGTATCAAACTGTTGGAAGTACCGACTGGGCAGCATCTCTACACACGGCAACACATCGATATCGGCAAACTTGAGCTTTCAATTGATGTTTTCTCTGTTGCGTTTTCGCCTGGCGGGACGAAACTTGCCTCAGTAGCATGGGATGGTGTCAAGCTGTGGGATGTAGAGACCGGGCAATATCTCACCGCCTTACCCGTCCATACACGGGTGGTTAATTCTGTTGCCTTCTCGCCTGACGGGTTGACCCTCGCCTCAAATTCGATGAGTGGAGTCCAAATGTGGGAGGTTTCCACCGGACGACATATCACCACACTCGCAGGACCTCCGAATTTTGTCACCTCCCTTGCATATTCCCCGAATGGTACGACGCTTGCCACGGGTTCAGCAAATGCAAGGAATGCCGAGCATACAGTTAATTTTTGGCATGCAAAAACGGGACACTATCTCACTATCCTACAAGGGCACACGGACTTCGTGACCGCTGTCGCGTACTCACGCGCGACGGTACGTTGCTCGCTTCAGCGTCACAGGATAGAACCATCAAAGTGTGGGCAGTCAAAACAGGACAAAATATCGCCATACTTCAAGGACATGAGAAATCAATCAACGCTGTCGCGTTTTCGCCCGACGGAACGAAACTGGCTTCCGGGGCAGATGATACGTCAATTCGTCTGTGGGAGATCCCGACTGGCAAAGCACTGTATACACTAGGAGGCATAAATAACCCCCAAGTCCCGGTGGAAGTGCTACCCGCTCCCCGTCCGCGTGAGGACATCAACGAAGTTCAGATGGACAATGCCGCTGATGTTGAAGCTGAGATCATCAGGGATTCTGTCCAATCTGTCGCATTTTCTCCGGACGGGACGAAACTTGCCTCTGCGTCATGGAATGGCGTCAGGCTGTGGGATGTAGGGACAGGGCAACTGCTTCCAGCACTCACAGACGGGGCGCATTCTCCGGGCTTCTCTGTCGCATTTTCTGCGGATGGCACAAAACTAGCGTCCGGGTCGTGGGATGACACGGTAGAGTTGTGGGATGTTCTGACGAGAACACACATCGCTACATTCCCAGGACATACCGGCAATGTCCGCGCTGTGGCGTTCTCGCCCGATGGCTCAAAGCTCGCATTGGGGTCACTGGATGGAACGGTACTATTGTGGAAGGTGTCTGAGTAAATTGACCACTGAATCCATCCAGCCGTCGGATAAATAATGATCAGTTGTTGAGAGAGACATTCATGCTTGATGATTGCGATTAGAGATCCAACACTACACCGGGAAATATGGTATAATAAGGATTATTAGATGGTTCTCACGTTTTTGTTTGTGTCATCAGATGACTTTATAACAAACTGTTTCACTTGATGTTGAGCGATTAACATAGGTAGATGCATCCAAGTCGTAGCAGCACCCCGTTGTCGAGTTAAGGAGTTTTCCATGTTCAAGATTTTTGAATCGCATACCGAAGAAGCGCAGGCGTTCGTTAGTCAGTTAAGTCTTCGCGGGCGACTCGATGATGAGGCGGTTCTGAAAACGGTGCGCCGGATATTACAGGATGTTCGTAAAAATGGCGATACAGCCGTTATCAAATATACGCGAAAGTTTGATGCGCCGAGAATATCCGTGAAAGACCTGCGGGTAAAGGAAAAAGAATTTAATGACGCACAATCACACGTTGATTCAGAATTTCTTGATGCTGTCAGGCTTGCACGGCAAAACATCGAAAGATTTCATCAGAAGCAGTTACGAAATTCATGGTTCTCTACCGAAGAAAACGGTGTCCTTTTAGGGCATTTGATTCGCCCATTGAAGCGTGTCGGCGTATGTGTTCCTTCTGTAAGCCAGCTATTGGTTTCGTCGCTGATTATGAACGTGGTTCCTGCAAAAGTTGCCGGCGTTGAAGAGATTGCCGTATTCATGGGGCCCATGCGGAATCGGAGGATTAATCCACATATGCTCGTTGCAGCAGCAGAATGTGGCGTCCAAGAGGTTTACAAGTGTGGTGGCGCCCAAGCTGTCGGGGCAATGGCTTATGGAACGGAAACTCTACCAAAAGTAGACAAGATTGTCGGGCCAGGCAACTCTTTTGTTCAACTTGCCAAGAAAGAAGTCTACGGTTTGGTCGACATCGACAAATTGGCAGGTCCGAGTGAAATCCTCGTTATCGCTGATCAAAGCGCGGAACCGGCTTACATTGCAGCAGATCTAATCTCTCAGGCAGAACACAGTGAAGATAGCTGTGCGATTCTTGTGACTCCATTTAGAGCGCTCGCCGAGCAGGTCCGCAAAGAGGTTGAATCACAGATGAAAGTATTGTCTCGTCAGTCTGAACTCACAAGCGCGTTTGAGAACTACAGCGCAGCATTTGTCGTCGCAGATCTGGCGGAAGCGGTCAATCTGGCAAACGCAATTGCGCCTGAGCATGTTGAGTTGGAAGTGAAAAACCCATTTGAGTGGATTGGCGCAATTCACAATGCAGGTGCAATTATGGTCGGACCCTACACACCGGAATCGGTCGGTGATTATGTTGCCGGACCAAATCACGTCCTTCCAACAGGCGGCGCAGCACGATATGCTTCTCCTTTGAACGTGGACGATTTTCTTAAGAAAACAAGCGTTATCTCTTATACAGAATCCGCCCTAAAAAAGGTCACACCCGCTGTGGTCAAACTAGCACAGGTAGAAGGACTTGACGGACATGCAGCCGCGATGACAACCCGGTTTGATAGAAATCAGGACTAACTAAATCTTACGGGCATCAGCGATGGCGACACCTCCGCTTTTTCACGAATGTGACTTGCATCGTATCGTTTAAGCTAATCCACAATCGTTGTCACAACCCCGATTCCAAGCTTCGCCCCCATCTTCTTGAGGTCAAACCTCGTACCAACCATTATTGCCATCGGCAAGTCAAGAGTGATTTGTACTGTCGCGTGTTCTCCGGGATTAATGACAGCTACGTCCGATGGCAAGCGTAGATGTCCGGTAATATTGATTGTCCAGAGATGGATTTCTGGTTTATCATTTCCAACAAGGGGAATATGGGCGCCGCATTCCTCCTGGGTCATGACGTAAACCGCAGCTTCAAAGATAGTGTGTGACTTGATGCTCTTCGGATCCGAAACAACTTGTCCTGGCGAAAGCCATCCTGGTTCCGAGTCAACCTGAATAACCTCCTGATTTTCAACCGTATGATTGGTCTGTCCCTGGTGCGGTGGAGGGGAAAGTTCTGTGTGGGAACGCATTGCAACACAACGCGTTTTGATTCGATCGCCTTTGCCAACGATGTGAACTGAATGGCCAACAGCAAGTCTCCCTTGAAGAATTTCCCCATGAAGTGTTGAAACGCCTGTTTTCGAATCATCAACCACTTCTCGAATCGGCATAATCAGCGGCAGATCTAAGGTGCTTATCGGTTGAGGTATGCAACGGTTCATCGCAAAGATAAGATCAATAATTGGTTTGCAGTGATCAGAACTCAGATTCTGCCCTTTATATTTTAACGCTCTCTCAGCATCTCCAAGGATTATCGGGGATTTGGCTTCCGCATAGCCGCAAGCCATAAGCAGTTCACGAATCTCCATTTGACAAATATCAATTAGCTCTGGGTCTTTGAGGAGTCCCGTCTTGTTCAAAAACGTAACTACCGCGGGAACACGGGTTCGGCTTGCAAGGTGAATCTGCGATTCTGTTTCCGATGTCACACCTTCAACTGCACTAACAACTAGAATTGCTCCCCCAATTTTTGGTGAACCGCTAATCAACATCTTGATGTTATCCGCGTGACTGAGAGCATCGACTTGTGTGTAGTGTCTGCCACTTGTCTCATAATCGACTGCTTTATAACTAACACCTAGCCGACCTCCGATTGAATGGTGAATCGGCTGTTGTAAATCCAGATCACGCGCCTGTATTTGCGTCGAGCCAACCTGTGATACCACTTTTATTATAGCAGCGGCCAGGGTTGTTTTACCGTGCCCTGCGCCGCCAAGTGTACAAATTGTCGATGCTTGATGCCGATGATGCTTTTTTGTCTCCATATGGCTCTCCTCTCGTGTAAAGCGTGAAACCAATACAGATGACGTGTTGATTCGCTAATTGATATGCTCCACCGCGGAACAAGTGTTGCCGGTGAACCGTCCCATCTCTCCCATTTAGGTTGCCTTTTCCTTCCCTGCGTCAGTAGCCCCTCCTCCGCCGGCAACGATGTTCTGTAGTTTACCAGAGATTACAGTAGGCATCAACCACAAACTACCAAGCGTAAGTATTCAGGACGGACGGATTTTTGTTGACATTACCTCAAAACACTGTTATTATTCGCAAGTTGTGTCTTGGCAGCTAGATTTATAAGGGGTTTGGAATTCCCATAAAATAGAGGATTCAGACCAACGAACTCCGATTTCGGGAAAATCAGATTGAATACTGAGGTGAAAGTTTGATGAAGTTTTGTTTTTCGCTTATCATTGGTGTATTCTGCTCGGTTGTGATGCAAGCGAAAGCGGAAATCAAGTGGGATGCGGAGAAATTTATGCCCCTGTCAGAAGTTAAACCGGGCATGAAAGGAGAAGCGTACACCGTTTTTTCGGGAACAACTGTCGAAAAGTTTGCCTTTGAAGTTGTGAGCATCGAATACAATTTTTTACCACAGTGGCACGTGATATGGGTTGAAGCGAGCGGAGATAGTTTTGAGAAGACCGGCGTTGCCGGTGGGATGAGCGGTAGCCCCGGTTATATCAATGGGCGACTAATCGGCGCCCTTTCCCTTGGTTACTTTTTCCAGCGGGAAGATTCGAACCTAGTCGGCTTTACGCCCATCGAATCCATGATTGAGGTGACGCAGCGCGGAATGCAGCCGAATTTAAGCTATTTCGGAGGTAGTCTTTTTAACCATGGAGTGCATTCCGCCTGGAAGCCAATTGAGACATCGCCCTTAGTTTCGGATGAATTCTTTACAAATAAGGAGTTGGTGGATACACCGCCCATGCCGACTGCGGATACCAGGTCACCTCTGCTTCAACTGCCGGTGGCGTTGTCTACGATGAATCCTCAAGCGCTAGGATTCCTCAAACCTATTTTCGACAGACATCGACTGATGCCGATGCAGGGAACAGCTGGAGGCGCTCCCGTCGAAAGTGCACCCATTGAGCCCGGTCAGATAGTCGGTATTGAATATTCACGTGGGGATTTCACAGCTTTTGCTTACGGCACAATGACCTATATCGAAGGAACTCAGGTAATCGGTTTCGGTCATTCGATGTTCGGAGAGGGTCATGTAAATCTTCCGATTTCAGGGGGGTATGTCCATTTCATTCTACCGAGTATTTCTCGGTCCATCAAAGTCGCTTCTCCAACTAAACCGATAGGCACATTGGTGCAGGATCGCCAAACAGCCATCGCGGGTTTAACCGGACCACATCCCAGTTTTATGCCGGTTAGCGCCAACATTGAAACGACAGATGGGAAAACCCATCCGATTCAGTATGAGGTCATGCGCCATCGTGGCTTATCGGCGATAATTGCCACGATAGGGGTTTGGAATTTCATTAGTGCACTAGAAATTGACAGCGGAGATCACACCGTCAACATAAATACGACAATTACACTGCAGGATACACCCAATCTGACATCTCAAGAGATTGTGCGTAGAAATGTTTACTCATCCAGTTCTTCTCCCGGATTTTGGGCGTTTCAGGCTTTTTCCCCCTTATCAAGTCTGATTAGTAATCAATATGAAAAGATTGCGGTAGAAGGAGTTGTCGTTGATATCAAAATAGAGGATAAGCGGAAAACGGCGGTTATTGAAGGAGTTCGGATAAATAAAAACCGATATCGTCCGGGTGAGGAAATTGAGGTGATGATAACCCTTCGTCCATATCTGGAAGCCCCATTTATCCAAGCGGGGTATATCAAAGTTCCAGATGACGCTCCTGAGGGATTTGCTACACTCCTTGTTGCAAGCGGGGTGTCCCATGAAACCTGGCAGCGTACACGCGCCCCACTGAACTACTACCCAAAAAACATCAATCAACTCATCCAGCTTCTGCAATACGACCCAAGCAATAGTAACATTATACTGGAAATCTTTATTCCGAAAATTGGCATGACTGTTCAGGGGCAAGAGTTCCCAGAACTTCCTTTGTCCATGCTCTCGGTGATGAGTTCACCAAGCCAGTCGGGCGAAGGAGGCTATACGCGCGGCACCACTTTGCATATTGAAAATGTCCCGACGGAGTATGTAATCTCTGGTGGACATTTTGTACGATTCACCATTGACCGTAACGCCCCATAGTAAATTGCCAATCTTCAATTGCTCATTAAGAGGAGGAAGTTTCTTCATGAGGTTTTGTCGTGTTCTTTATTTGTTGAGTTCCATAGCCATACTTTTGGTTGCCAACATTGGATCGGCGTTGGCAGTGAAAACGTCCATTTGGGAACAATATCGCCAACGTGATTTTGAAGCAGGTACGCCTAAAGATATATCAATCTCAAGTAAAAACGAAGTCATCTTGTCGCCTAAACTGGACGCTGTTTTCACGGATACACAGGAAATATACATTTGGTGTCTAGCTGAGGATTCCAAAGGAAACATCTACGCAGGTACAGGCAATCAGGGTAAAATTTATCGGATTACTCCCGATGGTCAGTCATCACTCTTTTACGACTCGCCAGAGGTTTCAATCTTGAGTCTTGCCATTGACACAAATGATAATATTTATGCTGGCACGGCGCCTGATGGCTTAATTTATAAAATCTCGCAAGAGGGTGTTCCACCAATTACGCTTCTTAGTTCCGAGGAAATATACGTGTCGGCGATGACGTTTGATGATGGGGGAAATCTTTACGCAGCGACGGGAACAAACGGGAAGATTTACAAAATTTCCCCAGAGGGAGAAAACAGTGTCCTGTTCGATTCTGAAGAAAGCAACATTGTATGTCTGCTTTACCATCAAGACGCTCTGTACGCTGGAAGTGAGGGTAAAGGTGTTATTTACCGAATAACGTCCGATGGAGGGGTTTCAGTTGTGTATCAGACGGGACAAAAAGAAGTTCACACGCTTGTTGTAGACCCTCAGGGCACCATTTACGCAGGAACCGTCACAACTTCTCCACCGAAGCCGGGAGCGCAGCCAAGCGGCCCCCCTCCTCCAGGCGCGCCACCCGAAGAAAAGAAATCACAGCTTTATCAGATTCATCCCGACGGTGTCGTCTCCATGATTTGGACGGCTCCAGCTCCATTGATTCTGTCAATGGTTGTCGAAGCGGATAATCAACTCTTGGTTGGAACAGGTGATGAAGGAAAGGTTTTTCGAGTCAATGCAGATGGGGATTTTGTGTCATTGGGGAAGTGCGATGCAAGCCAGATCCTTGCGATGCACCGGAGCACAGATGATAAACTCACCCTAGGAACCGGCAATTCCGGAAAGCTATTTGAATTGAAAATGGAGCACAACACAACGGGCACACTTGAATCCGTACCTCATGATACCCGACTCATTTCAAGATGGGGGAAACTATCGTGGGAAGGACTTTCGCCGGAAGGTACGTCAATATCATTCGCTACGCGGACAGGAAATACAGGAAAGCCGGATAACACATGGAGCGATTGGTCAAACGCATTGACAATCCCGGAAGGGGCTCAGATCACCAGTCCAACAGCGCGATACATCCAATGGCGTGCGACACTCACGACGAGTGCTCCGTCGACGACTCCAATTCTCAAAAGGGTGGCTGTTGCTTCTGTTCAATCAAATGTCGAACCCCGTTTCACTTCAATTGAGATTCGTCGCGGGGATAAACCCAAAGGCTCCGGCAGGCCCACTGACGTTAGTCCTCCTGGAGAAAACAGAGCCCAGCGCCAATCTGAAAGCGATAATGGCAAACGACGGGCAACATGGAAAGTGGATGATGCGAATAATGACACCCTGCAGTTCACTGTCTACTACAAAAGCATCGACGAGACAAATTGGAAGCTACTCAAAAAGAAGCTGGATCAGCCCAATTACGCATGGGATACGACGTCAATGCCTGACGGACGCTACACCCTTAAAATTGAGGCGACGGACAAGCTAAGCAACCCGCCTAGTTTGGCAAAAGTTTCCGAGAAAATAAGCAATCCTTTTGATATTGATAATACACAGCCAACGGTAGGCAATATTACTGCGACCGCCAATGGAGATGATACATATCAGATTGCTTGTGCAGTTGAGGACGCGATGAGTTATATCCAAAAGTCCGTTTATAAAATCGACAACGATGAACATTGGAAGGTCATTTTCCCGGCGGATGGAATCTTTGATTCTAAGCGTGAAGAACTATTGATTAAAACGGAGGCACTGTCGCCCGGTGAACACACAATAACAATCCAGGCTACTGATGCAGGGGGAAATACGGCAGTTGGGCGACGGAAGTTCTGAGATTCATATTATCATATAAACATCGAACACTATAAGCAATTTTTCTCCACACATAACGGCACCGCGAGCCTTTCGGTCCAGCAACTTCATATTTTACTTATATGTCAGTGCCCTCTGAGATGAAAGACGATGTGCCAACTTCTTTATTTGCCGCTTCAATACGGAAGGCTAGTCAAACTCACCACGTAGAACGCGAGTATTCCTGCTACAAGCTTGGTCATGAGGAATGCCCACCTACATCGATCTTCCGAGGTTGCTCTCAGTCGGATTTGCCTCGATTTGCTTCCCAAGTAGACGATAAATGTGACGCTGATTTAGGTCCTTTCAGCATTAGGGCACAGACAGATTTTTCCGAAATTATCTCGATTTTCAAGGATACGATGCGTCTCTGCTGCCGCTTGTAATGGCAACACACGATCGATAATAGGGGATAACTTACCTCCTTCTGCGAGACGTATGATTGTGCGCAGTTCTGACGTTGAACCTAGCGCAGATCCAAGAATTGTCAACTGCCTCTGATAAATCTTGCGAATATTGATAGGGGCGATATTTCCTGTCGTGACACCACATGTAACAAGTCGCCCATTTTTCGCAAGACTCGCCACACTCTCCTCCCATGTCGCTGCTCCAACATGCTCAAGTACAATGTCAACGCCTCGACCATCTGTCGCTTCCCGGGCGACTTTACTGAAATCGGTTTGTGTATAATTGATTGTAAAATCCGCTCCCATCTGGCGCGCGCGTTCAAGTTTTTCATTGCTGCTTGCTGTAACGAGAACGGTAGCACCACACAGCTTGGAAATTTGTAGCGCCGCGCTGCCAACACCACTTCCGGCAGATAGGATAAGTATACTTTCACCGGGGCGAATCTGTGCCCGACTGACAAGCATGTGCCATGCGGTGAGGTAAGCCGTTGGAATCGCTGCGGCGAGAGAGTACGCAAGTGCTGATGAGATTTGAATCACGTTTTTAGCGGGGGCTTTGACATATTCTGCATAACCGCCGTTGGTTTGAAAGCCCAAGATTGCCTGAAAGTCACACATATTCTCATCACCGTTGAGGCAATCCCTGCACTGCCCACAAGGGATGCAGGGCGCCAGGACAACTCGATCGCCAACGGCAACGTTGTGGACGTTCGCACCTACCTCGGCAACCTCGCCGGCAATGTCAGATCCGAGTATATGCGGGAATGGCTGAACCTCCGGGCGATCACGACGCGCGGAAATATCGAGGTGATTCACCGCGCACGCCTTGACTTCTACCAATATTTCTGATGGGGCGATGGCCGGAATAGGGACCTCTTCATATCGGAGTTTGTTTATGCCCCCCTGTTCGTGAAAAACGACTGCTTTCATATTGCTCATTCATCAACCATAAGCCCCACGCTCAAGGAAACCCAGGAGACGACGCAGCCGTGGGTTTGCATCTGCGTAGATGTGTTCAGGCATGATGTAATTCATAAACGGATAGTATTTGTGTCCAATTATGCGTCGGGCATAAGTAATTTGTGTGACATAGCGTGTCCTTTTACTTTTATTTGGCCCCCCACGATGACAAACTTGGTTGTTGAACATCACAACACTACCAGCTTCTCCCAGATTGTAGTGACTCAGCTTTTCCCATCTTGTGCCTTCCAACGTGGTGGGTAGTGAAGTGCCAAACAGATGGGAACCCGGAATCACCTCTGTGCCGCCGTGTTCTATTTCGGTAACATCTGTCAAATAGTAGTTTGCCGTGAAAAAAAGGACCGGCAACCGCACATTTGTCGGAGGCTCACCGTCCGTGACGATAAAGTGAGGAGCGTCGTCCTGATGCCAGTTGGTAATGCCGCCCCCAGGCGAGCAGCGAAAAGAATTATTGTGGATGACGTGACAATTTTCAGCAACAAGCGCCTCAGCAAAACTAACAATTGGCTCAAGATTGAACAACATGAGATTGGCTTGACTGTGCTCGAACATTCGGTGGCACAGCTGGATTTTTTCGCTCGTGATGTTGAGACCGTTCGGGTTTTCTTGTAGCGTCCAATCCAAATCTTTACGCAACTCGGCACACCATTCCGGCGGCAGTACATTCTTAATAAACAAAAATCCGTTGCGGTGGAACGTTTCAACCCATTCCTGAATCTGTTCTTCACTGACGATTTGGTTGGCTAAGTAAGTTTCAGATTCTGGAGTTACGCGCATTTGAGATCCCCTAATCCGGATTGGACATGATAATTTGATAAATCTAGCTGACCGGGATTTAGTAGTGAATCGGGATTAAACCCAACATTGACACCACACCTTGTTATACGATCTGTTGTTGTTTGTGAAATTGGTTACCCCAGCCGCCTATCGTCGCGTTTGGGTGTAGCTAAGCCGAAGATATTTTAACGGTGATGTAATCGTCGCTTGAGACAAATAAAATACCACGGTGAGTTTTGGAGCGGTTACGCTGTTGACAGATAGGTCAATAACTTCGGTGATACTATTGCCATCAGAAGCCGTTTTGAGTTCTTCTTCTTAAAGGAGTGGGCTTAGGCTTCAATCCGAGCATATATCATGAGGTATCCTCAATATCCGATTCTATGTTTCCAAGAGGATACCATCTAGTCAGAGAAAATTCAATAGATTTATCGAGTTGCTATTCAATAAACAATCTGCCGTTCCCATCGTCTTAAAGAAATAGCACCAACATCCATTTCCGCCCACAAAGAAAACAGACAATGATAGATCGAATGCACAAAGCACGATCCTCTCGTGCACTTCTCATCTCTTTGGTAATTCATCTTTGCCTACTCATCACATGGACAATCGTGTTTTATCGTCAGCAGGAGGAAGATTTGGAGGATGCAGTTGACGTTGAACTCGTCAACGAAGAAGACCTGCCAAAGCCACGTCGAAAGATACTTAAACCCCCACCACGCCTTTTCGCCTCACACCAGGTCCGCTCAGTGGTTCCAGACCAACCCCAAACCATCAAATTGCAGGCAACCCAACATCCGATTAACGAAACCCTCAATCCATCGAAACGCCTCCTGCTTCAAAGCGCATCGGCTAATAAGAGGCACCTTCAGGACATATTGCCCGATGTTATGACAGCGGCTCGGCAACTCAGTAGTCGAGAAGTTCGTATCCCTACAGTTTCGACCCCCGCACTGCCTGGAGATGGGGACGGCGTCAAAAGTTTTCGTCAGCGCGTACAAGGGAATGGATCCGGCGGACTTAACATGTTCGAATCGACAGGCACGGCAGATGTTGGTCCCATTGGAAATCGCTCCGGTGGAGGTGGAACAGTACCAGATGAAAATCCCTTCGCAGAAGTATTGCGCCGAATCGCAGATCATATCATCGCAACACGACAGAAAAATAAGGTCAATGTCGTATTTGTGCTTGACACCAGTGCCAGTATGCGAGACAACATTCAGCAGGTTGCAGATCACCTCTATACTATGACTGATGCATATACCGACATTAATCTCGAATATTATCTTGGCATGCTAGAATTCAGTGTAAAACAAGGAGGACAGTCTGTAAAGACAAAACCGCTTATGCCGGATGTAGCACTGCTTCGCCACCGAATGAAGAATGTCCAACTCAGCGGCGACGAACATGCTCTTGACGCATTGATGGTTACGTTGAGTTATATACAATTTCATTCAGACGCTGACAAACACTTGGTGTTGGTGACGGATGAACCTGCCACAACGAGTTTGCGAAAAGCCGGTGCAATCAAAGAGATGCGTAACAAGGTGCTAGACAATTACGCATCACAAGACATTCATATCAACGTTCTGGGACACACTGACTCATTTCAACAACGTCTCGCCGAAGCGACGGATGGGCTCTGGCAAGAGATTCCGGGAGGTGTTACCCAACGCGGCGGTTTACCTGCGTCATACCATTCTAATGAAAAGTTACTCAGAAGTGTGCGAAAAATTGTTAAAGATATTGCTCGAGGCGTTCTTGATTCCAGCCCTGAGGTACATACTCAACCCTCTCACCAAAGTGAAGATGGGTTACCTGTGTTGCCCTACGCGCTGAATTTGCAGGAAAATACAGAGGAAACGTCGCCAGCAAATGTTCCCGGACAAAGGGCGACGCCGAAAACAAATCGCGCAAAGGTTGACATTGTTATCATGCTTGATTACAGTCGCAGCATGGGCGGAAAATCGGAAGCAGTTATGCTCAGCATCAGTGAATTTCTTGGAAAATTGGAACTCTGGCCGATTGACTATCGAATTGGGCTGATTCGTTTTGCTGAAGCGAAGGACACCATCAAATCAATTGATGGAACGGTTGTCACGCAGATGCCAATTAGCGAAGGGTTGATAAAAAGACTTACGAGATTTCCCTTTGGGGGCGATGAACATTTTATCGACGCCATCGTGGAGGGGTTACCCCAGCTTCGCTTTCGCTCTGATGCGAGCCGTGTTCTCCTTGCTTTTACAGATGAACCCAGCACAGGTAGCCATCCGCCGGAACATGCGATCGAAATCTGTCAATCTTTTGACATTCGGGCTTACGTGATTGGTGTCACCGGTAATGGCAGCAATTTTCAATCAATACTTACCCAACAAACGAATGGCCTCGCTTTCCCAATGCCCAATAGCTTCTCTAACTCATATCCCCACCAGTAAACCATCACAATTTCGACAAATCCAGTTAATTGCCAATAGGATTAAATTGGTGCAAGAACGTATTGATTGTCATATTTACGGTGCTTACATACATCGCTGATGCCCAATTCCAGTCTGAGGTATGCAAATTTTGCGCAATTATGAAAAGTTTGCACTATAGATTTAACTCGCATAAGCAATTGAAGATCATTGTGGTGTGTTCTATACCGTAGTGATATACGCCCTACGTCAACGATGTCTTTACATATCATGCATTATGATTTGGTGGTGGTAGAGGAAGACCGCTCTTACTGTGGAAAGGTGCAAAACCAACCTGTGAACCATTCCCTAGAATAGGACATGGAATTGACAATTGCCGATTTATCGCCACCATTGGTATATTTCTTGCTATAAAGAAAGCAATCTTTAGGGAAGAAGGTGGCAATATATGGCGCAGGAACTTCAACGCAAAGGCATTCATCTGCTTGGACTAATTGTTCCTATTATCTATTCCTTCACCGAACAACACACTATAATTTTCATCGTTGGTATTCTCACCTTCATTGCTTTGCTGATTGAGCTTTTGAAGTGGTTGTCCCCATCGTTCCTAAACATATTCGTTCGGATATTATCCCCAATGTTACGCCCTCGGGAGCGAAAGGGTGGGTTTACCGGTGCAACATACTACCTTATTGGATCATTTCTTTGTGTGTTTGTTTTCGAGAAAACGCTTGCTATCGTTTGCATCTGTTTTCTCATTTTAGGAGATTTGTTTGCAGCCATAATTGGCAAACATTGGGGACGAACCAAGCTTGCTTCGCAAAAAAGCTTAGAGGGTAGCCTCGCGTGTTTCGCGGTGTGCGCATTGATTGCATTATTGATGAAACTCCATCCGGTTATTGCGCTCACTGGGGCTGTTGTGGCAACGCTGATTGAACTCTTCCCGCTTGGATTGGATGATAATGTAACAATGCCGTTAATCTCAGGAATCGTGATGCACCTGATGATTAACAATTGGCAGTTTTAAATCATGAAACGCGACGCGTGGTATGTGATGTAAACACGGATACTTGGAATTTCATGAATCTAGTGTTTTCAACTTTTCTTTTCCCCCGCACACCTGCCTCTATTCCGCACTTTTCTCCCTCCCTTGTTCTGTTTCTTCCGTTTTTCCTCAGTCGTTGAATGGGTTCGTGCGTTGACGGTCTTGACTCAATACCGGCGAGTAAATTCCTCAAATAACATATAGGGCTGCGGATTGGGACAAGCTGTGGGTATTCGTCCTACCTTTTCGAATTTTTGTTTTCAATTTCTGCTATGCTATGCTAAAATGTAGCTGTTCATCTGCTACAGTGGAGATCTCAACTCAAAACTTTATACCCGCATATTTGCGTATTATCGAATTATTGTTCATGGCAGAAATCAGACTTGAGCACGTCACAAAACGCTTCGGCAACGTCGTTGCTGTCGATGATTTTACCCTCGAAATTTATGATGGGGAATTTTTCGTTTTGCTAGGTCCCTCCGGCTGCGGCAAGACAACATCACTTAGGGTAATTGCCGGGTTAGATTGCCCCGAAGAAGGCGCTATTTTTATTGATGGGACACTAGTAAACCATCTGCAGCCGGCAGATCGAGACATCGCGTTTGTTTTTCAATTTTACGCGCTTTATCCACACCTGACCGCCTATGACAACATCGCATTCCCACTCAAAGCAGTTAAAGTACCCAAACCCGAAATCCAGAACAGAGTAGGAGAAGTTGCCGCAACCTTGCAAATTGAGCACCTTCTGAACCGGAAGCCAGGGTATTTGAGCGGCGGAGAAATGCAGCGAGTCGCACTTGGCAGAGCGATGGTTCGTCGTCCTAGAGCGTTTTTGATGGATGAGCCAATGGCAAACCTCGACGCGAAGCTTCGGGTTGATACACGTTTAGAACTCAAGCACCTACAGCGTGAAATCGGTACAACAACAGTCTTCGTCACGCACGATCAGGTCGAAGCCATGTCAATGGCAGATCGAATCGCCGTCATGCACCAAGGCAGGTTACAACAGCTTGGCGCACCACAGGAGGTGTACAACCAGCCGAAAAGTCTGTTTGTCGCTGAATTCATGGGA
The DNA here is from genome assembly GCA_965198175.1 of Candidatus Poribacteria bacterium. Taxonomy (GTDB): domain Bacteria; phylum Poribacteria; class WGA-4E; order WGA-4E; family PCPOR2b; genus JAPPKS01. The sequence goes on along the minus strand of OZ240245.1, from coordinate 1,052,100 downwards.
AGCCCATCAATGAATTTGATTGATGGTGAGATTCAATCGCAAGCCGGTGAAGATGTCTTACATGTGACACACACTGATATTGGGTTGGCGTTATCCGACAAACAGATGGCGCAAGTTCAGCGCGAAGCAACAAACAACAAACTGGTTTTTGGTGTCCGTCCCGAGCACATTGTTGTATCCAAAGAGCCAGTCAATGGAAAAATCCAGGCATCAGTACATCTCGTTGAATCCCTCGGCTCAGTCAATATTATCGACATATTCCTCGGTGAAAATTCAAAGACAGGCAATCTGATAATCTTCAGAGCGCGCACTCACCCCGCATTTCAAGTAGCAACTGGACAATCCGTTTGGCTAGATTTTGATGAGAAGCACACACACCTTTTTGATTGGTATACAGGAAAAGCAATCCGCTGATAGTCGCACAAGTCCCAGGATTGCTGATTCGATCGGTGCACAGGTACACTATTCCCGCTACGATTGGATTTTAATTCTATAATGTTGTCGATAGAGCAAGGCGTATAAGAATATTGGGGCACAGAAATGGAGGGTGGAAAAAAGGGAAACAAAGAAATGGAAAGAATTCCATGTCGTTTAGTGGCTGTGGATTTGGATGGTACTCTACTGAATGACAATCATGTTATGACGGATCGGAACCGCAGAGCTCTTGGGAAATTATCGAAGCGGGGGGTTATGGTGGTGCTTATTTCGGGTAGGATGCACCAATCAATTTTACCGGTTAGTAATCAGATTGGACTGGAAAATCCGATTATTTCATACAACGGTGGAATGGTCAAACATGCCAGGACAGAGAAGGTTCTGCATCACAGTCCTATCCCTGCGTTGATTGCAACTGAGCTTGTTGAATATTGCGATAGGCGAGGGTTGCATTTCAATTTCTGTTTAAACGATCGGTTATATATTCGAATACGCAATCAGTGGAGTCAACTCTACGAGGAAAGAACAGGGGTTATGGCTACGGTTCTTGACGATCTTCATCAATTAGACGGGGAAACACCCACGAAGATGCAGGTAATAGATTCCCCTGAAAGAATTAATCGCCTCTTGATTGAATTCAAAGAACACTTCGGAAAACGCCTGTACGTTACACGAACGCAGATTGAATATATTGAGTTTATGAATCCTCATGTGTCGAAGGGACAAGCATTAGAAACACTGGCCGCTCAACTCGACATCCCCATGAATCTCGTTGTTGCGTTCGGAGATGGTTACAACGATGAAAGCATGATGAAAGTGGCAGGATTTCGTATTGCGATGGGCAATTCTGTTGATGAAATTAAAGCTTGCGCAGACTACATCACAGAAACCAATCAAAATGACGGCGTGGCTACGGCAGTTGAACAACTCCTGTTACGCAAGGTAGTGAGGATATAAATCAACTTGCATGTGGTCATGCTTGCAGAGGGGTGCGAATCTTTAAACTTGAGACCGGAATATTTGCAACGAGCGCCATTGATTGACCCTCACGTTGTAGTTCCATCTCAATACCATCTTGCTCAAGTTCAAAATACTTTGACAAGAACGCTGTCATGTCCGATTGAAGGGAACTCATGAGTTGCTCATCAATGCCAAGTCGATCTTGAACCAAGATTAATTGCAGGCGACTCTTGGCGACGTTTTTACTTTTCTGGGCCCGACGAGTTATTCTCAACAATTGTTTAAGCATACCTTTTCCCCTTTTAGATCCACTTGAACGCTTTGAATTTGAACAAGTTCCCCAACCAGCCTCCAGCTCTGAACTCTGGAATTTGCACATCTTCTCCTTCAATCCGCCTCGCAATACGCCTGTAGGCTTGTCCAGCGGACGAATGGTGATTGTAGGTTGAGGGTAACCCTCGGTTAGTCGAGACGACAATTTCTTTATCCTCCGTAACGACGCCAATCAAATCAATTGATAAAATATCAATGATGTCCTTTGGATCCATCATATCACCCGATTCGACCATTTTAGGGGAGAGGCGATTGATAATCAAACCCATGTCATCAACGTTCATGTTCATCAGCAATCCGATGATTCGATCTGCATCTCTGACCGAGGCAACTTCTGGTGTTGTTACGATGATTGCTACATCCGCACCTGCTGCCGCGTTCCGAAACCCTTGTTCAATCCCAGCGGGCGAATCAACAAGGACATAATCGTACTCTTCTTTCAACTCAAGACAAATCTTTCTCATCTGTTCGGGTTGAATATCATTCTTATTATTCTTCTGAGAAGCAGCAAGGAGATGTAAATCCTTTGTCCGCCGATCCTTTACAAGTGCTTTTTCGAGATCGCAAGCTCCCTCGATCACATCCATTGAGGTGTAAACCACACGGCTTTCCAATCCCATAATGACATCAAGGTTTCTTAACCCGATGTCCGCATCAATAACAACGACACTTTGGTTCAGTAAGGCTAACGCCGTTCCTAGATTTGCTGTGGAAGTACTTTTGCCAACCCCACCTTTTCCGGAGGTAACCACAATTACTTTCCCCATGTGTTTAACCATCCTTTCATTCAATGATTCTCAATAAGTTGTTCGAGAACATTAATCTTCACCTCAAAATTCGGTGTCTTCAAACAGATTACAGTCCACTGTATTCCTCAACGATGATGGCCTCTTCGCTTACCCGGGCAATTTCCGCTTTCTGACGTGCATGTTGCCGACCACTCGGAGGTCGTGTGATGAAATGCCCGATTCTCAACTGGGTCGGCACCAGATTTAAAGCGATAATTACTGATGAGGCGTCACCGAGCGCTCCCGCATGAGCAACACCGCGCAATACGCCAAGCACAATGATATCGCCAGTCGCTATCACTTCCGCCCCGGGGTTTACATCGCCTAAAACAATCATGTTCCCCTCTAGGAAGCGTTCAACCTGTCCGCATCGCAACGTATGTCGGATAAACCGAACTTCTTCTATCTTCGGTGTGAAATAATTCTTGACTACATTTTCTTCCCGATGGAGCGCTGGGGCGCCCCTAATCTTTCGATTCGCCGACGATCCATTTGCCCAATCCACCACGGGCTCATGTGTCTCATTTCCCGCCGGTTCAGTTTCCCGATCTAATCCATCTAGAATCCGTTCAACTTCTAATCCGTAGGTCTCATGAAGCAGCATTTTAACACGATTCAATTCATCATCACTCAGGGTTTCGTTTCGAATATCAATGTTCATCGTTGTTCCAGCAAGGGAATACCCCAAGTTTGCCATTCGCTTCTTTATCGCAAGCTCTACCTGTTCTATAGACGCATCTGGAGCAATGATTAGGCGTAAGCTGTCACGAAATCCTTTTAGTTCGACAATTGGGTGTGACACGTTTTTCACTGGTAGTCTCCCTGTGCAAAAAATCACCAATTAGCGGGGTAAGGTATACCGCGCCCCTATTTAAGATGCCTTTTCAACTGTTGCCAAAACGTAGGGACCGTCTGGAATCGCCGCAATCTTAGCGTCCGATCCGTACTTGGAAAATACGAGCTCAATTCCCTCTTCAAGAGTTCGTAACGGATGTACAAAGAGGTTTTTCAATTGATTGTAAGGAATACCATCTGTATAACAGTAAATCTCTGCTTTTCTCGCGACCTTTGCCAATTCTTCAAGCTGCCACTGATCGATGATGAAATTTGCCGGGTCGCAGATATCGTGAACAAACTGTTTGAGGTCTTGGGTTCTCAGGATGAGGTCCGTAAAGGATTCACTGCCAATGCCCTTACTACATGCAGCCACGAGAATGATACTCCCATTCGGCTTAACAATCTCCACGGCAGCCAACAACCCTTTAACGGCTTGATAAAACGTCGTGTCGAGTGGATAGCCGGCACCCGAAACGACCACAGCGTCCACTGTCCGCGGCAGCGTCGCCTTTACTCGTCTCTCAACGAATTTAGCGCCCGCTAGATGTGCTGTAACCAAATCGCCAGCAAACACACCGGTTAGCCTTCGCCGATTATCAATCGCAACATTGACGCTGAAATCGACACCTGCCATCAGGGCAATTTCTGTGGCTTCGATATGAAATGGATTGCCCTCCATTACCCCCACAGATGTCTTGGGATGCTCAAGGATTTGTGGGCCGTGCATAGTTTTGATTGTTTCGACTGAAACCAAGCCAGGACAGATTGCCTTGCGCCCGCCGGAATATCCTGCCATCAGGTGTGGTTCAATCAGAGCGGTAGTGATTTTTAGATCGGATTCCAGATAGGTTTTATCAATATGGACTGGTGTGCCGTTCCGTGTTAAACCGAGATATTTGTGTGTTTGGGGTTCTTGAGAAAGATGATTAACAATCCGGTAGTTATTAATGATGTCGCACCCAACCATCTCCTCTAGCTCTTTGCCTTCATTGGGGCGATGGATTCCTGTAGCAATTAAGATTGTAATTTTTTCACGCGGGATGCCCTGTAATTCCAAAGTTCGCAGGATAGGCGGTAGAATCAATTGATTTGGAACCGGGCGTGTCACATCAGAAATAACCACACAAGCGGAGGTGCGATTTGCCGCCAAATGCCCCAATGGTGCTGAATCAATTGGTGAGTCGAGCGCTTCCCAAATTGATTGCTCTGGATCGGCAAGTGGAACAGACTGTTGGATAGTTAGAACCCCCGCCAAATTTTGGTGGGGAATTTCAATATCCAGGGTTACTCGCCCATATCTCATGCCGACTCGCACTGGTAAATACCTCAACTCTATTTGAAAATATGATGCCGTTATGAACGGGATTGGCTTTTCGCGCTAGTCATTTTGAGCATCTTATAATTGCACTATATCGTAACGTAACGTATAAAGTGTTCAATAGGATTCAAAAAAGACGGTAAATAAATCAGAAAAGCAAAAATTAATCGCAGATTGAGTAAATATAAGTAAGTCCTTGCACATTTTGGATGTTCGGGTGTGCGCATCCAGATTTTACAGTTGTTATTCCAAGCTCATAATTTACATTTAGAGTGTTAACCCAAAAACTTCATTTTCCCAGTTTATAATGAAAGCGTTGCACATCCTGAGTAGATTGGCCCCGAACTTAGAACCCTCATCGGTGGCTTTGCCAATCTTGTGCTCAAACTACTCACTCAATTTCGTTTATGGCTGATGGCATGATAACCAACGGGTTATTAGCTATCAAATATCATAACTTGTCAATGCGACAAGAAAGCCCATTCTATTGAATACGGTGACGGCGTGAGTTATCTCGCAGACGCAGACTTGGTCTTGCCTCTCTCCCTTTTTCTCGCACTCGACTTCCCGAAGAGAGATAGCCTCACCCAGTTGAAGTCAATGTTTCTCACACATATTGCTTTTCAAAACCTATCAATCCGTGACCTTTGAAAAACTAGGGGTGATGAATCCAAAAAATGCCTTGACAAAACAAGGCGGAATCGGTGAAAATGCTGTATGAAACAATCTCCTCTGCGTTGACGTGTTAAATCATTTCGTTTATCTTCGACTTTCCTTTCCTGGTTCATGGACGCGTTGATAGAGTTGATTACAGAGTGATGGTTCGAGCGAGGAACTTGATACCGTGTCGATTCGGGTTAGCCGTAAAACATGAACACAGACTCAGGAATCACTTGCACGGAGTTCGGGAAACACGTTTTCCTTGAATAACCTCCTGCTAATGTGAAAGATGCTAAATGGCTTCGTGACACATCGGCGCAGACGTGTAAATTCGGTATGATTGCGACGATGTGGTCATGTGTACGTTCACATCGTATGGTGGATCAGATTATTGGCTAGACAGAATATGGCAGCTCAATCCTGTTCGATTGCAGTTATCTAGTACCTACCCCCAAGGGAAGAAGATGAGACTAAAGGAGGGAGCTAAATTGTGCAACAGATTAACATCACCACCAAACCGAACGGTGCTGGGCGCAGTTGGCTAGAGGTTGGTTATTTTGAAACCGATCGATTTGGTCGCAAGCAGTGGGTCAAACGAAATGTGCCGTATCAGGATCGACGTTTGAAAATCGATCGACGATACTCGGATCGGGGCGAAACGGTTGATTGGATTATACTCATTCCGGACGATTATCCGATGACCTTAGTTAAGGTAAATTATGACCGGCTCAACCCCAGAAAGGTAGAAGTTATCTGGGAACCGGTCAGTACACCCGAAATCGACCGAGAAGCAAAGATAAAACGCGCTATTGAACTTGCGGCTGGTAACGAAGAGTTGGTAAACTTGCTGAAGGAATTGCTTACTGCGTAAAGGCAGGCAAGGAACAGGTGAGAGAGGGGGCAGATCGGCACAAGCGAAGTATAATTTGGGAAAATTCCATTCGCAGCTAAGTAATCATCAGTAAATATCTTGTACTTCCTATGAGCGACCAATCGCTGAAGTTTTATCTGATCGGGAATCCGAATGTCCACGTTTCAAATCAACTGCATCAATCCATCTTACCTTCTCGCAAGGAGAATCTATGAATGATATTGTAACCCGAGAAGAACTTTGTCGAAGTATTGAACTGATTCCCCAAGTTGACATAGGCCACTTCCCAACGCCCCTAGAAGAATGCCCTCGCTTATCCGAGGCATTGGGCGGGCCTCGCATTTTTATGAAACGGGAAGATTGTTCAGGGCTTGCATTTGGTGGAAACAAAGTCCGGCAGTTGACTTTCACGATTGGCGAAGCGGTCCATCGCGGTGCAGACACCATCGTTCACGGTGCAGCATCACAATCGAACCACTGTCGCCAAACTGCCGCGGCTGCCGCTCGACTAGGATTGAAGTGTTACCTGCGATTGTCACGAGGACTGAAAAACGCTTTACAAGGGAATCTACTCTTGGATCACTTGGCCGGTGCAGATGTTGAACTGGTCGATCCCCCTCTTGGCCCTGAATTGGATGCGATTAAATACGCCACGGCGGAGCAACTGAGAGCGAATGGCCTCCAACCATACGTGATTGCACACCCCCGCTCGACTGCCCTTGCGGCTGTTGCTTTTGCCTGGTGTATTACTGAAATCCATGAACAACAGGAGGAATTGGGAATTGAGGCGGACTGGATTTATGCAGGATCGGCAGGCGGAACCCAAGCGGGGTTAATCCTCGGATCAAAAGCGCTAGGAATGAAATTGAAACCCGTTGGAATCACGCCGATTCGTTGGGACGATCGGGTCGAGCGTGTCCGAAATGCGGCAAACGATGCGGCAACGATTCTGAATCTGAACCTCCCAATTACTGATGATGCGGTGGACAACACAGACGACTATGTCGGGGAGGCGTATGGCGTAGTCTCCCCCGAATGTATTGACGCGCTGAAAATGGTCGCCCAGACGGAGGGCATCTTTCTGGACCCGGTCTACACCAGCAAAGCCTTTGCCGGCTTAGTTGATCATATCCGAAAAGGCAAGATTACATCCGACGAAACGGTGATTTTCCTACACACCGGGGGAACACCCGCACTATTTGCGTATAATGAAGAGTTATTCGCGACCGATTAATAGCGAATCAGAAGAAGCATCGTGCGTGACCAAGCTCTCTTGAAAAGACGATTGATGCCATGAAGCAGTCGTACATGACTATCAGCCAGAGAAGATTATGCTGTATAGCTCATGCGCTTTCGGCACAGCCCTTTACGGAATCTGATACCGCGCTGCATCTTCGGCTTCGACTTCATCGTTATACAAAGAGATATCCAACTTCTCTGCCCATTCCTGAATCTGCCGATAGATGGTGCCCGGCACTTCAACGCCGTGAACTAGACGCTCAACCCGCGAACTGTGCTCAAAATCACCAGGGACCAATACTTCATCAAAGCCGCGTGCCGGTTGGGTTTTCTTGATGTTGTCTAGAAATCCACGAACATGCTGCTGGTAAGTTTCCAACGGCGTAAAGGTGTGGGGATTAAATATCTGCATAAACACGCTACCCATCGCTCCCCGCTCATAGTTGAAGCCTTCAGACAGCCCACCAAGCAAACAAGTTAGTAGCGAGAGCGCGTAGCCTTTATGTCCACCGAACGGCAGTAGGAATCCGCCATCGTAATAGTCCTTTGTTTTGACGCTTGGGTTGCCATGTTTATCAATAATGCATCCCTGCGGAAGATCCGTATTTTTGCTTTTGGCGACCATAATTTTGCCACCCGCAATCATTGTTGTGGCGAAATCGATGATGAAGGGCACGTCATCACCGGTGGGAACCCCGATCGCAATCGGGTTGGTTCCCAACATTCCCCTTGCACCACCAAAAGGCACAGTCTTTTTGCCAACCCGTTCGCCCACACCATAGGTGATTATACCGATGCATCCCGACTGTGCCGCAATTTCTGCATATTCTCCCAACCGCCCGATATGTCCGGTGCGAACAAAACATACACAACAGACATCTGTTTCCCTTGCTTTCTCAATTGCCAGCTTCATTGCCTTTCTGACAGTGTAGTGTCCAAAACCCCACTGCCCATCAAAAAACAGAGTGTTGGCGGTCTCTTTGACCACCATCGGTTCAGCATCAGGATGAATTATACCTTTTGAAATGTCGGACAAATAGTGGGGCACACGGAGCACGCCGTGTGAGTCATGTCCAGTAAGGTTGGCACTGACCAGAACTTCTGCGACGACATCAGCAATATGACGCAACGTGCCTGCTGCCATCAATAGTCGTCGGGTAATCGCATGAAGATAACTTGCTTGAAAGCGGTGTGCTTTTTCCACAGCTTTCGCTCCTACTCAGATCGACCGAGTATTTCCGCTGCAAGGTGGGTAGAGCTATACTTACAACAACTAATGTGACATCTACAGTAGATATTTTATACGAAATCCGCCTGATAATGAACATAAGCACCTATAAGTCTCGGATTTCTTACTTCACGTGAACAAAATCGACTCGCACGGCGAAGAAGAACAGACTTCACGAATATTATGCTGGGTTCTTACTCCAGAAATAGGAATAATATCAATCTGTAGTGAATTTCTGCACAATGCGCGTTACATGTCGCCTATCGCATTCACGTGGTCCGATATCGATTTACATCGGTAGCTTCGACTACTTCCTCACCCAGAGGAACACCTAACTTCTCCGCCCATTCTCGGGTACGCTCGTAGTAGATGGCGTCCGGTACGTCAATGCCGTTAGCCAGGCGGTGCATACGCGAACAGTGCTCAAAATCACCGGGAACCAGGACCTCGTCAAAGCCGGGTGCCGGCGGCGTGGCCTTGATATTGTCCAGGAATGCACGGACACCCCGCTGGTAGGCTTCCACAGACGTAAAAGCACTTATGTTAATCACCTGCATAAATATGCCGCCCACGTAGTCATCCTCACCATCAAAGTCTCCATGCTGCGCGCCAAGCAGACAGGTCAGCAGTGAAAGTGCGTAACCCTTGTGCCTACCAAATGGAAGCAGGGAACCTCCATCCCAATAATCTGCCGTCTTGACGCTGGGATTCCCATGTTTATCAACAATGCACCCTTCTGGAACATCTTCGCCCTTACTGTCCGCGAACTCAATCTTTGCGCCGGCAATCACGCTTGTGGCGAAATCAATAATGAACGGCGTATCATCACCGGTCGGAACACCTACGGCGATCGGGTTGGTCTCAAGCGCACCTTTTGCACCCCCGAAAGGCGTGACAAGGCCCTTGTCTATCCCGCTGTAACCAACCGTGATTATACCAATGCACCCCGCTCGCGCAGCAACCTCTGCATACTCTCCCAGCCGACCGATATGCCCGGTGCGCAGAAAACTCACACAGCAGACATCAGCCTGTTTGGCTTTCTCAATAGCCAAATCCATTGCTTTCCGTGCAATGTAGTGCCCAAAAGCCTTGTTCCCGTCAATGTGAAGCGTACTGGCTGTTTCTTTGACCACTTTCGGTTCGGCAGCCGGGTCAAGTCTCCCTTCTGAGATGTCCAGCAAATAGCGGGGGATGTGAAGCACGCCGTGCGAATCATGGCCGACAAGGTTGGAGTTGACCAAGATTTCAGCAACGGTATCGGCAATATGGCGTGGCGCGCCCGCAGCCATGAACAACCGCCGCGCGATTGCATGCAGGTGGCTCGCTTGAAAATGATGCGTCGTTTCCATGTCCTATTGTGCCCCTTACAATGGTTTCACGATAACCTATAAAATTGAATGGCGTTGTCGTGGAATAGTTGGTTAATTTCATTGTCAGAATAGTCTCGCACCGCCCACTTTAGGGTATCGACCCACCGCGGATAATCCGTTGCGGCCGTCGAAACAGGCCAATCACTGCCATACATCACGCGCTCAAAACTGAAGCATTCTATCACATGCTCAATGTACGGCTTCATATCGTCTCGAGTCCAATTCTCGTGATCTGCTTCCGTTGCTAGACCAGAAATTTTGCAGACGACATTCGGAAATTTGGACAGCGTCTTTAATTCGCGCCTCCACGGGTCGAAGATTTGTTCCCTAATATCAGGCTTGGCAATGTGATCCAATATGAACTGAATATTCGGACACTGCTTCACCATCTGAATGGTATTGGCTAACTGTGGGTGACGGATACAGATGTCAAAGCTTAAACCAAATTCTTCCAGAATCTGCACCCCTTTTATGAAATTCCGCTGTACACAAAATTCAATGCTTTCGCCTTCAAGAACGTGACGGACGCCTTTGACTAATTGAATATCAGCCAGTTTTTCGAGTACTGGTCTGACCTCCTCCCCATTATAAACGGGTGCTTCCGCTACAATTCCTTTAAGCCTGGAATCGTCTGTTGCCAGTGAAGCCACCCATTCTGCTTCCGCCACACCATCATACCCGCCGCATTGCACAAAGACCAGCGCTTCAATATTAATTTCACCATGGGCCGCGCGATATTCCGCTAACGCATGAGGCCTAGCCATTGATGGCGGTGCATCTTCAAGCCACGGGTATCTCAACACACCCGGATCCCATAGATGAACATGGGTATCAACAATTGGAAAATTTCTCAAAATTCAACTCCTCCCTGAAAATATCGAGGTGCTTTTGATAGGCGCGCAGTCCTGAAGCGCTAGAATGCTAGTGTCGCCAGTATTCTGTATTGTCTCAATCACGCGATTAGACATTAGCTGCGTATTTGTGAGGATGCCCATCTCTCCTTAGCCACAAGGCGACTAGTTCAGCAACCATTCATATTGCCGGGAATGCGAAGCAAACAATCTTAAAAACCTCTTGTTGTTTACACCCTCAAAATAACCTGTTCAAAGAATTATCCGACTTGCGTTTTCAAAATCTGTCGGAGTATTGATGTTAAAAAACGAACGCCCATGCGGATCAAATCGCCTCCATTCAGAGGGCGGGACGACACGGACAGAGATACGATTGTATAAGGCATGGACACGCAGTTCGCCCTCTACGAACATCTGATTGATGACAGACAAGCACTTCTTGGAATAGACAGCAGACAATGTTTGAAATTTAGGCAAAGAGGAATCTAGATTCTCGACATATGGAACAGCAGCATCGTCCTCGCCAAGGATTGTCGTCAAATAAGACAAAAGTCTCGGCTGCAGCAGCGGCATATCACAAGCAACACAGATCACGGCGGGATTATCTGCATGGGTGAGACCAGTATAAATGCCGCCCAATGCACCCATGTTTGGAACAAGATCCGTATACATCCGCAAGCCCAAATGCCGATACAGCCATGGGGTGTTCGTAATCAGCAGGAGATTAGTTGTGACAGATCGCATTTGGCAAAGCGTGCGCTCAATGAGCGTAGCACATCCGAGACGCATCAGTGCCTTGTTTTGCCCCATTCGATGGCTGCTTCCGCCGGCGAGTATAACACCTGTAGTTGAGTTATTGACGGCTTGCATGATATATTATCAATCATATCACTCTGGTCTAGTTACGTCAATAGAAAATCTACAATTTCAGAAATTATCGTTGACTGATTATATCCCTTATGATATGCTCCAACTGCCTTAGAGTCATTGGAGAGATTGAATCCATATGAGGCGTGTGAGTCATGAAATTTGTCCGCTTTTCGTGTATCACAACCAAACAAGCTTTGACGAAGGAACCACGAATTGTCGCAACGGCATCTACGCCGTGTTCTATAAGCACTAACCTTTTTGCCAATTTGCACATTTCTGATGCGTCCATCACCCTAATTGCCCATAACAATCTCCTGGAGAGCAGTATATTGTAATTCGTGCAACATGACTTGTAGCACCGTATCGAAGGCAAGCGGATGCGCGTCGATGCTAATCCAGTCAGGCAGAATCGGTGATGCCATACACGATGAAATAGGATTTCGCCCGTCAGAATCCGGTCAGATTTCGAAAAACTGGAATAGGATGGAAAACATAACAATCACCGCACACCGGTCAGCTCACCCGAGATCGTAGTTCAGTCCGTCTCTACCAAGGAGCAGCAATGCAGATTGGGATTTTCGCGAAGACGTTTGTTCGCCCAACACTTGAGGAAACCCTGGATGCTGTCAAAGCACACGGATTAAGTTGTGTTCAATTCAACATGGTGTGCGCAGGATTGTCGTCTATGCCTGACTGCATAAAAATCGAACACTGCGACGCCATCCGCCGTGGATTGTCATCGCGGAACATCACACTGGCAGCAGTGTCCGGTACGTTTAACATGATTCATCCCGATATTCAGAGCCGCCACACCGGACTACGACGGCTGCGTGAACTAGCATCCGTCTGCAAACGGCTTGGCACATCGGTGATTACGCTGTGTACAGGCACACGGGACGCGGAAAACATGTGGCGTCATCACCCTGAAAACGATTCGCCACAGGCATGGAAAGACCTACTCGAATCAATGAGGGAAGCATTGCAAATCGCGGAAGAACACGGTGTTATACTCGGCTTTGAGCCTGAGGTGTCCAATGTGGTGAATTCAGCTACACAAGGTCGCCGTCTGCTTGATGAGATGAAATCGCCACACTTGAAGGTGGTGATGGATGCCGCCAATATCTTTCATACAGGCGAGCTTGCGCGCATGCGCGAAATTCTTGATGAGGCGTTCCACCTCCTCGGCGAGGATATCGTTATTGCACATGCCAAAGACTTGAGCCGCGACGGTGAAGCAGGGGGTGAAGCAGCCGGCCGAGGTATGTTGGATTACGATTATTATCTGTCTCTGCTACACAAAGTTGGATTCGACGGCCCCTTCATTCTTCACGGCCTCAAGGAAGTAGAGGTAGAGGAATGTGTGGATTTCCTCCGTGGGAAACTTCAGGGTGTTGATAAGAATTGATTCTCTTATTTGTTGTCTCATTTGCGTTTATATTTACACTCAAACCGTTGGCGTAATTGTTCTTTTTCAAACCGGCTCTAAGAAAGTTAGATTAAAGTTTGCGAGCTTCCAGTTTTTCCTTGACACGTAAATCCTGGTTATGATACTCTTTAGAAAATAGAAACGAAAGGCAAGGCTGATGAAATCAACGAATTCTCCCCTTCATTCCGATATGGCAACACACGGCTGGCATTGGTGGCATACAAGCTGGAATGGGAGGAGTATGCCCTTGCTGAATTTGCTGAAATAGATTTCGCATTCATTTGATAAATTTAAGCCGTAGGCATACGCTCCCGTTGTCTACGGCTTTTTTTGTGTCAACTGTTAGGAGGCAAATGACGATGCAAATCCTCGATGAACTCAAATTCGATTCAAACGGACTAATACCCGCGATTATTCAAGATTTCGAGAACAACGACGTATTAATGATGGGTTACATGAACCGTGAAGCGGTGCGGCGAACGCTCGAATCCGGTCGCGTCACGTTCTGGAGTCGCTCCCGCCAAAAATACTGGGTAAAGGGGGAGACTTCAGGACACACCCAAGATGTGCGATCGCTCGCTTTTGATTGCGACGCCGATACCCTTCTCATTAAGGTTGATCAGAAAGGCGGGGCGTGCCACGAAGGGTACCGCTCCTGTTTTTTCCGGGAAGTCTCCCCCAACGGAAATTCTACACGTATTGTTGGTACAAAGGTTTTTGACCCGGACACCGTTTATTCGTGACCGTGTGGGAGCAGTTTTATGACCGCAATCATCGCCTGCATTTGACTGGGCGCCAACAGCTTGCAAGGAGACTTCACAATGTATTACCCGACTTTGGAAGATTTTCGGGAAAAAGCGCAACACGGTAATTTGATTCCCGTTTACAAATCCATCTTGGCGGATATGGAGACCCCTGTATCCGCATTTTACAAAATTGGTGGCGATGAGTACGCTTTCCTTCTGGAAAGCGTAGAAGGGGGCGAAAATCTCGCCCGATACTCTTTTCTCGGCACAAATCCCTCCATCCTGTTTCAGAGCAAGGGGGATCAGGTGAAAATCACAGAGGTGCATACCGACAAAACCGTCGAGTGTGAATCAACGGACGCACTCACACAACTCGAAGCACTGATGAATCGCTATCAGCCGGTTCAAGTCGAAGGATTACCGCATTTCCACGGCGGGGTGGTGGGCTACCTCAGTTATGATGTCGTGCGGTTTGTCGAAGAACTTCCAGACAACACGGATGACGACAGGGATTTACCCGATTGCTTATTCATGACCGCCGATACGCTCTTGGTCTTCGACCATGTGAACCACCGGATTAAAGTCATCGCCAACGCGCACATTGATGACGATGTTGATGCAGCGTATACGGATGCGGTCAATCGAATCGATCTGTCGATTGCGAAACTCAAGCGTCCGCTTCCCATGAATCCCAACAAGGAAGCAGCGAAGAATAACACCGAAACACAGATTACATCGAATTTCACGAAAGCAGGCTACGAATCGGCAGTCCTTCGCGCAAAGGAGTACGTCGCGGCGGGGGACATCATTCAAGTCGTTCCGTCACAGCGGTTCAGCCTCCCAATCTCTGTTGATGCCTTTGAGGTCTACCGTGCGCTTCGCACGGTTAACCCCTCACCCTACATGTACCATCTTAAATTCGGCGACCTCCAGCTCGTTGGAGCATCTCCGGAGATGATGGTGCGCGTTGAGAATGGTCTTGTAGAGACGCGCCCAATCGCCGGAACAAGACCTCGTGGGCAAACCCCTGCTGAAGATGTCACACTCGCTGAGGAGTTGCTCGCTGATCCGAAAGAACGGGCGGAACATGTGATGCTCGTTGACCTGGGTCGAAACGACCTCGGCCGCGTCTGCGAATACCATACGGTTCACGTGAGCGAGATGATGGTCATCGAACGCTATTCGCATGTGATGCACATCGTCTCGCACGTCGAAGGGCAGTTGCGCGAAGGACAGACCGCTTTCGATGTCATTCGCGCCTGTCTCCCCGCCGGAACGCTATCCGGAGCGCCGAAGATTCGGGCGATGGAGATTATTGAAGAACTTGAGCCGACGCGGCGGGGGCCTTACGGAGGTGCTGTCGGTTACTTCAGTTTCTCCGGTAGCACGGATACAGCGATTACGATTCGCACGCTCGTCGTCAAGGACGGTGTTGCCTACGTCCAAGCCGGCGGTGGCATCGTAGCAGACTCTGTACCCGAAAACGAATACGAGGAAACACTGAACAAAGCGCAGGCGGTGTTGAGAGCAATTGAAATAGCGGAGGCGGGATTGGAGTAAGCGATTTGTTAGAACGGAAACAAGATGATGAGAGTCTACAGACATGGTCCGGGGAAAAACAATGGTACTCATGATTGACAACTACGACTCATTTACCTACAACCTCGTCCAATATCTCGGCGAGTTAGGGGCAAATCTTGCTGTCCATCGCAACGACAGAATCACAATTGACCAGATTGAAGACATCGCGCCTGAAAAGATTGTAATCTCCCCGGGCCCCTGCACGCCACGGGAGGCAGGCATCTCCTGTGAGTTGATTCGTTACTTTGCCGTACGTGTACCGATCCTCGGCGTCTGCTTGGGGCATCAGTGTATCGGCGACGCCTTCGGTGGCGATGTTGTCCGCGCCGATCGATTGATGCACGGTAAAACATCAATGATTCACCACAACGGCAAGGAGATTTTCGACGCGCTGGAAAACCCATTTGAGGCGACGCGCTACCATTCACTCATCGTGAAAAAGGAGACACTGCCAGATTGCTTTGAACTCACGGCGTGGACAGATCAGGACGAAATTATGGGAATCCGGCACAAGGAGCATCCAATCTGGGGTGTACAATTTCATCCGGAGTCAATTCTTACAAATGCCGGAAAACCGCTACTGCGAAATTTCTTGTGCCTTTAACATGATGACCTCGAATTTTTATGGATTCAACCCCTCTTTTTTGATATAGTATCATGGTGGTTCGCGTAAAAAGAAGGTGCAATACGCGAAGAGGGACTAAGTTTTTGACAAGCCCCGGTCCCTTTGGAAGATCGACTTCAATACTAAAGGTTGTTTCATTGGTGCGGGATTTCAATATTCAATCTTACGAATCCCACAATCTTCAATCAGAAACGGACAATACAGATGCCGGACTTTAAGAATATCAACGAAGAACTCGTTCAGAGTTTATGGAATGAACAACGCTTCTTTGACTTTGAGTTAAAGGCGACGGACGGACGTGCCTTGCAAGTGTTGAAACCCGGCCAGTGGAATCATGACGAGGGACCCGATTTCGCTGGAGCTGAAATTCTGGTCAATGGGAAATTGTTAACCGGCGATGTCGAAATCCACGTTCGTTCATCCCAGTGGTACGATCACAAGCACCATCTCGACTCGAGATATAATCGCGCTGTCCTGCATGTTGTTTTTTGGGATGACGATATTAACCTGCGATCCCGAACTCAAAACGGTAATCGGATTCCGACGCTTGAACTGTCACATCGGCTCGATACACCGTTAGTGGAACTCATTGACCAACACATGAAAGGAGAATCGAAGCCGATTGAATGTCGGGTGACGGGTCGAAGGCTTAAAATTGAACCGCTGACATCGGTTTTCGATCAACTCGGACAGGAGCGGCTCATCGCAAAGGCAGATGCGATGCGAACTCTGCGCGTATCAGTCGATTTTGAGCAACTGCTCTATGAGGGAATCATGGACGCGTTGGGGTATTCACTAAATCGCGAATCCTTTCGAGAATTGGCGCAACGTGTTCCTATCTCGCAACTAGTAGGCAAGTCGAATGAGGAGATTCAAGCGATACTGCTTGGTGTTGCAGGCTTGCTCCCTTCGCAATCCAAGGCGCCCCAGCCCTGCGAAGCTAATGCACCGTTTGTTTCTCAGTTAGAAACGCTCTGGGTTTCTTCCGTGCAATACAACAATTCGAATCGGATTTCGGCGGATGTATGGCGGTTTGCAAAAACCCGACCGGTGAACTACCCAGCACGTCGCATCGCCGCGATGAGTATGTTGATTAGTTCCTGCACGGATAGCTTGATGGCGGATTTCGTTTCCCAAATTGAAGCGGCAGCAACAGCTGACCAAAAAGGTCTACAGCGGATACGCCGTGAACTGATCAGGTTATTGATGCTCCCTGCCTCCGGTTACTGGTTCAGCCACTCCCATTTTGGAAAAGGTATTGCACGACAGGGAACAGCACTTATAGGAAGAGATCGCGCTTCTGTCATCATCATCAATATATTGTTACCGCTCGCGTTTGTATGGGCGGAAGAGTCGCAGAGTTCCAAATTGTCTGACGCGGTTCAAAAACTCTACGACCACCATCCAAAGCTAGAGGAGAACTCTATCACCAAAAAACTCACCGCCCAAATCTTCACCGAACAACAGCCGATTCAGCAAATCTCGCCTTCTGCCAAAAAGCAACAGGGGGCGATTTATCTCTACAATAACTTCTGCAGCAGCCAACTCTGCGAACTTTGCCCGATCCTCAACAGCGGTGCGGTGGACGAAAACATCGCTGCCAAACCTTAAAGCGTCGACAGAAACAATTGGGTAAGTTCTGGTGTCGCCACACTCGATTAGTCTAGTGCGTTAACCCCACATGCGGGCGGATAGCACACCTCACGCGGAGAGTAAATTTTCAGATTTGAATCGGAAAAAAGCATTTTCCGTATGACTCGATTGCTGGGTTGAGAGAAGACGTTATTTACCGATAGTTCTGTAACATAAATCTTCGGTTAATCTCCGCTGCTCCTAAACCCATGTCGTTCGTAATTAGAATAGCATCCAATTCCGTGCCTGTCTCCCGTACAAAGAGACGGATTTCGTGTTTACCTCGTGTGAAGTGGAAAGCCGGCACTGTCTGCACCGAGAATCGTTGAACTGCCGGCACCGCGCCCCACAATCCGAAGCGGTTCACATCGCAAGCGCGGGGTGTTTCAAGGTCGGTACCAACGAAGAAGGAGTCGCTCTTGCCGGTGTACGCTCGCCCATATAGCCAGATTGCGTAGTCGCCATCCACTGGAATCTCAATCTCATACCTCAACCACGAGTCCGGTAGTTCGTATTGGTGATCCAACGCCGCATTTGAAACAATGAACGCGCTTCCGGAGGTTGTGGGATCGTTCGTGATAAGGAACGGTTGCACTTTCGGTTTCACCCCATCCATCCGCGTGAAATCCTCCGCCTCAAGCACCAGTTCAAACCCTTCGTCCGTCAAGTTTATGATATCCATTCGTTCAAGAGCGGTGCGGATTTGGTCAATCGGCAGCAGATCGGCACTAAAACCCCATACACCATAGCGCGCCTCATTGTCAAGCGAGACCCCGAGCAATCGTCCGTAGTAGTAAACTAGCGCGTCGCCTCTGATAATTCCGATGGAACGTCCTAGGTTTGCTACTTTCAGCGTTGTTACCTTCCTGTCACCGTCAATTTCGAGTTGCATGATGGCGCCGTACCGCTTGGACGGTCGTCCAACCCACCGCTGATGAGTTTCCGTGGGTAAATTGGGATAGCCGCGTACGGAAATCGCCGTTATGTGAAAGTAAGCGTTATTGAACATCTCGTTTGATTGCGGGATTGGCACATATTCCCGCAAGTCGTCCACGTTTCCTAGGACAACGGGTCGAAGGTATCTCTGTCCGTGCACCTGCACCACCCCCAATCCACTCTCCGCGTCAACGGCGACTACTTTGGCAGGTTGATAATCGACAATTTTGGCGCGAATGACTTCAGCTTCCGTCACGCTCGCCGGCACAAGAACATGACCGACTCGGCTCAAGATGCCCCCCGTGAAAATCTCACCGTCCGCTTCTACCGCCGTGAACGATCTGTGTGCCGCCTTTAGGTCTTTTGCATACACCGCACGTTTCCGGCTCGCTTCGTTCAATCGACTGCCCGCCTCGGCCTTTGGCGTTTCGACGAGAAGATTCTGAAGTTCGCTCATATCCTGTGTAATTGCCTCAAAAGGTCGTGGAGGCAGACTAGCGTAATTGATTTCGGTTTTAAGGTTGAAATCGTTCGCATCGACCGCAATCTGAAACAGCCTCCACGTCTTGTCTCGGTCACCTTGCTGTGAGAAGAGTTTTGCCAACTCAACAGCGTAATGACTGATACCGAAGGTGAGATCTAGCGTCGACCAACTCGCCTTAACTATCCGGTCGTATGCTTGATTCATTAACCCTTCCGCCTTTCCATTTTGCTCTCGTTTGAGAGAGAGAATCCCCATCATGAGGTCAAGTGGACTTGGGGTGAATGCGGTGAGTTTTTCATATTCGGCGATTGCTTTTTCATCTTGGTTCTGGAAAATGTGAAGTTTGGCGCGGAGTTGGCAGACTCGGGGAATTATACGTTCGCCAGGTACGTTTACGTCCTCTGCTAACAGTGCTGTAACTAACCTTTGAACTTCCAAATGTCCAAGCGCGTACCCATGCACGCTCTCGCGAAGTATCCCCGCTTTATCGAGAACCACATAGTAAGGCCAACCGTCGATGCCAAATTGATACGGCACCGCGCCATGTTCGAGGATTAAATGGATGCCCGGCATCGTGTAAGCCTCAACGAACTCTTTCAGCTTGGCTTCGCTGCTCTGTGTAAAGACGTTAATCAGGACGAAGTTGGGGTTTTTGACGTGTTTCTCGTATAGCCGCTTGAGTTTCGATATTTCTCCCCCCGTTTTGTCATGTAACACGGTTCGACCATCCCGCGTCGACCAGTGGCAAAGCATGACTACTTTACCGCGTAAGTCTGCCAACGAGACGGGGAATCCATCAACGCTTGTGTGCGAAAACTCAGGTGCGGGTTTCCCTAGGATAAGTTCAGCGCGAAGCAGGGCAAATTCCACGCGTTTCGCCCAGTTGCCCATCTGACCATAAATTTGTCCTTTGTGTTCGTACACTTTGTGTAGCAACGCAGGTTCATCTATGCTGTCCCACTCCGAAAGAGCTTCGTGAAGCCTGAATTGACTCTCAAGGTAATACGCATGGAGTCGACGGACTTCGTTGGTGTATTTCGATGATGGGTGTTCAGAGCGAATCGCTTCAACACCGGCTTCAAATTCCGCATTGCGTCCAAGATTGCGGAGGTATATGAGCTTTTTGTATGACACCGAATCGTGCCGCTCGCTCTCCGGGTAGGTCTTGAGAAACTCCTCGCAGAGCTCAAGACCGCGTTTCCAATTCTGCTGGTACTTTTCGCTACGCGCTGCTCTCTCCTCGCCTGTTGCGCCTGCTAGCAGGGGTTCTATTTGAAAATGCAACGCTACCTGAATCTCCTCATACGACGCATCCTCTTGGTTATCCGCTTCTGTCGACCCCAGCGAAACCGATGAGGACGAGCAGCCCTATCGCCACCACAGCCTTCGTCAACGGATGCCGATGCCAGTTAGCGGCGAAACTCATCACATTTTTCAGCATGGCGTCTACCAGAAATTTTAGCCACAAATTGGATTCTAGGGTTTCAATGAACGGCATCATAATCCTCCTTTATTCGTTTGCTCAATGAGACAGCTTAAACGGTCGAGTTGCTCATTGGAGACATCAGCGTCGAAGTCCAACGCAGCAACCGTTTTTTCGATGGATTTATCGAAGAAGGTCTGAACAATCTGTTTGAGTGCAAAGTGTCCTGCTTGATGGCGCGGTTGTGTGGGATGATACATGTAGCGTGGCCCATCATTATCGTGTGTGAGATGTCCCTTTTCTTCTAGGATTCGCAACAGAGCGCGGACTGTGGAATAGGTAGGACGGTCTGGGAGGTCTGAGAGGATATGTGCGGCGGAAGCGTGCCCGCGCTGATAGATGATTTTCATAATCTGTCGATCACACCGACCGAGTTTGACGGCGCGATAATCTTGCATGCTATCATCTCCTCGGTAATATGCTAGTATATTAGTAAATTCGAACGGGTGTGTCAAGTAAACATCCTGAAAATTTCAGCTCTCGATGAGAAAGGGTGATTATACTGGAGTGCGATGCTTATATTCGCAGTTGAACGTAACATTTCCCTGCTTCGATGTGAAGTTCAGCCGAAACACTCATCAACATAGGCATGCGACGGTTTCGAACTGCCTTGAAATTATTGGAGAGGATGGGCACACTGTTTTTCTGAAACCTTATCAATGTCTGATGAGATTGCCGTTACCGCCACTATTGCATGCTTTTTTAAACGTGAGCGGAGTCCATTGATATGATTCGTCCAAACTGCGATCGGAATCGTGGGATTCAGAAAAAGGGTGATTGTCCACTATCCTATGACGACCTTCTCATACGCCCAAAAGGTTCATTTATTTTCTGACAGTTTCAGTGTAGAAACCTCTGAGGTAAATCTGGTTGCGGATAAGATGAATCTATTTTTCTCGCAATGCGTTTATTTGAAGCGAGGTCAAGAGCAAAAGAAACATGTTCAAGAAAATTACCTAAGTTGTACGGGAAATGGGCAATGCAATACACTTCAAAACGAGAGAGTTTCAACGTGAACATTAGACGAATCACAAGAGTTACATTTGTATTGACGATCGCGGTTTTTATCGCGTGGTTCTCCGGCTGCGATGAATTCGCTTCGATTTTGTCTATTGACGATACGCCTCAGATGACAGGTCTCAGTGGAGAGATTCCCATTGGCCTTCTCTACCCCATTACAGGACGGCTCGCTCCGACTGGTGTAATGATGAAACACGGCTTTGAGTTGGCGCTTGAAGAGATTAACAACGCGCAACTCGGTGGTGCAAAGCATAAGTTTATTATTGAGGATGATCGGGGCACTGCGCAGGGTGCAGTTGAAGCTTTTAATAAACTGATTCATTAAGATGGATTATCTGTTATCATCGGTCCCACGACCTCAAGCGCGGCCCGGGAGGCTTTTCCAATCGCGCAAGAGAATCAAGTTGTCGCGTTTAGCCCGACTTCAGCCGCCTCTGGCTTAAGCACCATTGGTGATTTTATCTTCCGTGTGACCCTAATTCAGATGCACATATCCCTAACAGCGTCAGGGTAACACAGGCGACGCTCGGCTACCAGCGAGCCGCGATCATACACGATGAAATCGATCTGGTTTCCCAGAGTGGCGCCAACGCATTTCGAGAGGCGCTCGCTGAAAACGGCGTCGAGATTTTGACCACAGAAACCTTCCATACTGGCGACACTGACTTTACATCCCAATTAACTCGGATAATGAGATTGGATCCTGACGCCCTCTTTATCGCCGCTTTACCACTCGACATTCCTGGTATCACGATCCAAGCGCGCGATATCGGAATCCCTTTCTCAGTTTCCTTTATTGTTCTCGAATTGAGCATAGATGATGTAAAAGCTGCGGGCGATGCCGCCGAAGGACTGTTATCTTCTGCAAGTTGGCTCAGCACCGCTCCTAACCCAAAAAATCAAGCCTTCGTCCAAATTTACCGAGCGAAGTATGGTATCGATCCGAACACTTGGGCAGCGCATTCATATGCCACGGTCTACATTGTGGCAAAGGAGATTTAACATCAACATGAATCGAATCATGAGATTTGCGTTTGTATATGCAATTCCTATCTTGACTGTAGGATTTTCCGCCTGTGATCAGCTAATTGAGGTTCTGTCTGAAGAGGAGATACCTCGGATGGACAGGGAGGTGCCACAGCTAGAAAGCCTCAGTGGAGAGATTCCCATTGGTGTTGTCCATCCTGATTCAGGAAGACTGTCAATAACTAACCCGCCGTTGGAATACGGCTTTAGACTAGCTGTCGAAGAGATTAACAACTCACAACTCGGCAGCGCAAGACTCAATCTCATCATTGAAGATGGTCAAAGCACTGTAGAGGGGGCGGTTGAAGCCTTCAAGAAACTCATCGATCAAGACAGAGTACCGGTTATCCTCGGTCCCGCGACCTCAAGTCAGGCTCAAGCGGCTTTTCAGGTTGCCCAAGAGAATCAAGTTGTGGCGATTAGCCCGACAGCCGCCGCTCGCGGTCTGGGTAAGACGGGCGGATTTACATTCCGCATCGGTCTCATCACAGATGTGCTGATACCTAATGGCGTGAGGGCAACGCACGCCAAGTTGGGCTATAAGAATGTAGCGACAATACATGATGAAATTGATGTCTTCTCCACGGATAGCGATGCCGTGTTAAAAGAGGCTCTCGCTGAGAACGGAGTCCGGGTGCTGACTTCAGAAACCTTCCAAACCGGCGAGACCGACTTTACCGCTCAGTTAACTCGGATAAAGGAGTCAAATCCTGATGCCATATTTATCTCGGCACAGATAATAGAGACTCCCGAGATTTTGATTCAAGGTCGAAAACTTGGTATCGGCACCGACGTTCCCTTCCTCATCACCGTTACCTTTGCCCCCGATCAGATGGAAACCGCGGGCGACGCTGCCGAAGGGACGATTACTTTCACGAATTGGGTCAACATGGTAGATACACCGGGCAATCAATTGTTCGTTCAGAATTACAACATGAAATACGGCGTCGAACCCAGCACCTTCGCTGCGCAATCGTATGCCACGGTATATATTCTGGCTGAGGCGATTGCCCGCGCTCAATCAACCGATTCAATTGCAATTCGGGATGCGATGGCGAATATCAGAGAGTTTGACACCGTGTTGGGCAAGTTCTCTTTTGACGCTGTCGGGGATGCGGTTTACGCCCCAAAGATTCTAATTGTAAAGAACGGCGGATTTCAGGTTTTTGAGTAGATTGCCGATTCTCTCAAAAACCTTCTCTATTTTTGTTTGACAACGACTTCAATCTATGGGAAAATTGGGTAAAGGTCAAGTTGTTCGTACCGAAACGTCAGGAAGGAATGCGCCGCCGCAGTTTTTCTGACGATAGGTTTCAACTCGAGTTTTACCCTATCAATCGACAACAAATCCGGTTGGGGTAGATTTTCTGGATTCTGTCCCGCCATAATTTTTTCAATTAATACCACGGAGGTTCAAAATGAACATCAGAAATATCACAACATTTGCCTTTGTCTTGGGGATTGTCGCGCTAATTGCGGGGCTTTCTGCTTGCGACCAGATTCAGCAAATTCTCCAACCACCTCAGATGGAAGGGCTTAGTGGAGAGATTCCCATCGGCGTCGTTTTAGCTCAGACAGGGCAATTTGCTGCCCCGTATGGCTTATCAATGCTAGATGGCTTTGAGCTAGCTCGCGAACATATTAACAACTCAGGAACACTCGGTGATGCAAAACTTACCTTCATTGTTGAGGATGATCAAAGCGTGAGTGCCGTTGAAGCTTTCAATAAACTGATTAATCAGGATGGAGTGTCTGCGATTACTGGACTCGCTATCTCAACCCAGCTCGAACAGGTAATTCCAATAGCGCAAGAAAACGGGGTTGTCGTTCTGAGTTCAGTCTCGTCTGCCCCAGATCTGAGTGCGCGTGGCGATTTTATCTTCCGCGCAGGGCTCAACTCAGGTGTGCTTAACCCTGCTGTCGTCAAGGCGACTCTAGAGAAATCCGGTTACCAGAAGGCAGCTACGATATATCATGAGGGCGATACCTACGCCACACGTAGCGACGAAGAGTTCAGGGCTGCGCTTGTCGAGAATGGCGTCGAGGTTGTGACCACAGAGATCTACCAAGGTGACGATACGGATTATTCGGAGCAATTAACTCGGATAATGGAGTTAAATCCCGATGTCCTCTTTATCTCCGCTTTAGGATCCCACATACCTCAAATAATGATTCAAGCGCGCCAACTCATGCCTGATGTGTCCTTTATTGTTCCCGAACTGACCAATATTGAGGTGGAAGCCGCGGGCGATGCCGCTGAGCGGACAACTACCGCTATCGGTTGGCGTAGCACGACTGACACGCCAATGAATCAGGCTTTCGTCCAGAGTTATACTGAGAAATACGGGACGGAACCGGTTGCTTGGGCGGCACAGTCCTATGCCGCTCTCCATATTCTCGCCGTGGCAATTGCGGAAGCGCAATCCACCAATGCAATGGCAATTCGAGACACGTTGGCGAGTACCATGGATTTCGACACCGTTTTGGGGACATTCTCTTTTGACCCCAACGGGGAAGCGGTCTACGATCCAATCGTGCTTAGCGTGAATAACGGCGAGTTTGTACTCTTCGAGTAATACTCGCCGGCATTGAACAATCCAACAGAATCGAGATCTGTATCCTGCAGGGAATAACTCTCAGACTCTGGGCCATAGACCGCAAAATCTTTGTTCCCTGCAACTTTCGTTCTCGACCTAGATGAATGTTTCGACAAATTTTCCCGAATATCAATCGACAACGATTCCTGTTGGGGCCGATTTTCTGGATTCTGCCCCACTTAATTTTTTTCAAAACCAAGGAGGTTCAAACTGAACATTAGTAGATTCACCAAATTCACGTTTTTACTAGCGATTGTCGCGCTGATGGCGGGGCTATCTGCCTGTGATCAGATTCAACATCTTCTCGTCCCCGCTCCCCCTGAGATGGAAGGGCTCCGTGGTGAAACTGCCATCGGTGTTGTCTTACCACAGACAGGAAATTTAGGACCTGGTGAATTTGGCCCGGGTGCCCTAGTAATGGAAAATGGCTTTAACATGGCTCTTGAAGAAATCAATGACTCACAACTCAGCGATGTGAGACTCAAGTTCATAATCGAGGACGACCGGAGCACCGTTGAAGGTGCCATTGAGGCTTTCAATAAACTGATCTATCAAGACAAAGTCCCAGTTATCCTCGGAGTCTGGACATCACACGTTGCCCAATCGGTTTTTCCAATAGCGCAAGAAAATCAGGTTGTGGCTTTCAGTCCCGTCGTCATCGCCTCCGACTTGACCGCAATTGGCGATTTTATCTTCCGGGCAAGTCATCCCGCAGATGTGTTGATTCCGGGAGGTGTCAAGGTGACTCAGGAAAGACTCGGCTACCAAAGAGTAGCAACGATAGCTGATACGGCCGATCACGCCTCTCGGGATAGCAACGCAATATTCAAAAAGACATTCGCCGATAGCGGCATTGAATTGGTAGCTTCGGAAACTTTCGCAACCGGCGATACCGATTTTTCCACGCAGTTAACTCGCATCAAGGAATCAAATCCGGATGCCATCTTTGTGTCGGCGCAACAAATAGAGGTGATTGAGATTCTGACCCAAGGGCGTCAGCTTGGGATTCCTTCTGAGATTCCTTTTATTACTACTGTTTTGTCCGTGGATGAAATACAAAGCGCGGGTGATGCCGCCGAGGGGGCGATTACTTTTACCGATTGGGTCAGCACGGCTGACACACCGGGGAATCAAGCCTTCGTTCAGAATTACACCGCGAAATACGGTATGGAGCCGAGCGTCTGGGCGGCGCAGCCGTATGCCGCCGTCTACATTTTAGCGAAAGCGATCTCAGATGCCCAATCCACCGATTCAACGGCGATTCGGGACGCGCTGGCAAACATCACAGATTGCGATACGGTTCTAGGCAAGTTTTCTTTTAACGCCATCGGCGACGCGGTTTATGATCCGGTTGTACTGATTGTCAAGAACGGCGAACTTCAAGTCTTCGAGTAATCCTCAGCGTTGGACGTACATGGCTTGAGTTATGTTATCAGACGTTCGCTGATAACAGGTCCTTCGGCTTTAATAACTTTTTCCAGATATCAATCATCAACGAATCTGGCTGGGCTAGATTTTCTGGATTTTGCCCCGTCTCAACCTTTTCATCTGAAACCTAAGGAAGGTCAAAATGAACAGCAGAAGAATTACCCCTTTCGTGTTTGTATTGGCGATTGTCGCGCTGATTGCGGGGCTTTCCGCCTGTGATCAGATTGGACAACTTCTCGTCCCCGGTCCACCTGAGATGGAAGATATGAGTGCAGAGATTCCCATTGGTGTCGTCGTTGCGCTGACAGGGCGATTCGCCGGTGAAATTGGTATACCGATGCTAAATGGCTTTGAACTCGCCCGAGACGAGATTAACAACTCAGGACAACTCGGTGAGGCAACAATCACTTTCATCACCGAAGACGATCAGAGCGAGAGTGCCGTTGATGCCTTCAATAAACTGATTCATCAAGATGGTGTGTCTGCTATCACCGGACTCGCTATTTCATCTCAAGCCGTACATGCGTTTCCAATTGCCCAAGAAAATGAGGTTGTAGCTTTTAGCTCGGTCTCCTCTGCCTCCGGTCTGAGCGCGATTGGCGATTTCATCTTCCGCGCGGGTCTCACCATAGATATCCTGAATCCAAGCGGTGTCAGGATAACTCAGGAGAAACTCGGCTATACAAAAGCGGCGACCATATATGATGTAAGCGATCTATACTCAACAAGCAGTCACGAGGGGTTCCAGGCAACTCTCGCTGAGAACGGCGTCGAGATTGTGACCACGGAGACCTTCCAAAGTGGCGATACGAACTTTTCCATGCAATTAACTCGGATTATGGAGTTGAATCCTGAAGCCATCTTTATCTCCACATTGCCACCGGAGATGCCTCTGATTCTGACCCAAGGTCGCGAGCTCGGTATCCCCGAATCGGTTCCCTTTATTCTGCCTGAACTGTCAATAGAACAGGTGCGCCCCGCGGGCGATGCCGCGGAGGGTGTGATTACCTTTATTGGTTGGTCCAGCCTCGCTGCTACCCCAGGGAATGAAGCCTTCATCCAGAGTTATACCCAGAAATACGGGATGGAGCCGAACGCTTGGGCAGCGCAGTCGTATGCCACACTTCGTATTCTGGCCGCGGCCATTGCAGCGGCGCAATCTACCGATTCGACTGCAATTCGGGACGCCCTAGCGAATACCATGGATTTGGACACCATTTTAGGTCAGTTCTCTTTTGACGCGGTCGGTGATGCGGTTTACGATCCACAGATACTGATTGTCAAAGATGGCGAATTTGCAGTCTTTGAGTAATCCTCAGCGAAGGATTTGGAACAACCTAACAGAATTGAGATTTGTATCATGTAGGGAACAACAATCGTTGTTCCCTACGACTTGGGTTTTAAATCTAAAGAAATTTATTGATAGCCTTTTTCAAGCATCAATCCGCAACGAATCAGGTTTGGGGGTTAGGTTTACCTGATTGTTCCACGCCTGATTTTTTTATTTCAAACCCAAGGAAGTTCAAGATGAATATCAGAAGAATCACAACATTTACCTTTGTACTAGCAATTGTCCTCCTGATTGTGGGACTTGCCGCCTGTGACCAAATTCAGCAACTTCTCGTCCCTGCACCGCCTCAGATGGAAGAGCTCAGTGAAGAGATTCCCGTCGGCGTCGTCTTATCCATCACAGGGCGATTCGCTTCGACGTTTGGCAGACCAATGGGTACTGGCTTTGAGTTGGCTCTCGCAGAGATTAATAACTCACAACTCGGTGGTGGGAGGATCGGGTTCATCATTGAGGACGATCAGAGCACTGTTGAGGGTGCAATCGAAGCCTACAATAAACTGATTCAGCAGGATGGCGTGCCTGTTATTCTCGGACCTGCTACCTCAGGCCAGGCCAAAGCGGTGTTTCCAATCGCGCAGGAAAATCAGGTCGTGGCGTTTAGCCCCACCTCCGCCGCCCGCGGTCTGAGTGCGATTGGCGACTTTGTCTTTCGTGCCGCACTTACCACAAATGTACTGATTCCGATCGGTGTTGAAACAACTTCTGCAAAACTCGGCTATAAAAAAGCGGCGACGATGTATGATGAAAGCGATGTCTTCTCCACCGATAGCGATGAGGCGGTGAGGGAATCGCTCGCTGCGAACAGTGTTGAAGTGCTGATTACAGAGACCTTCCACGGTGGTGATACGGACTTTTCCGAACAATTAACTCGGATAAGGGATGCAAATCCTGATGTTATCTTTATCTCCGCTTTATCACCAGAAAAGCCCGGTATTCTGGCTCAAGGTCGCCAACTCGGTATACCCGACTCGGTGCCGTTTATTATTCGCACGTTGACCGTAGCCGATGTGCAAGCTGCGGGTGATGCCGCCGAAGGGGCGATTACCTTTGTTGGTTGGGCAAGCACGGCTAACACGCCGGGGAATCGCGCCTTTGTCCAGAATTATATCGAGAAATACGGGGTGGAGCCGAACAACTACGCGGCACGGTCATATGCTGCTTTCCATATTTTGGCTGAAGCCATTGCCAACGCCCAATCCACCGATTCAACCGCAATTCGAGACGCACTGGCAAATATCACAGATTTCGACACCGTTTTCGGGCCATTCTCTTTTGACGCGGTCGGGGATGCGGTTTACGACCCGAAGATATTGATTGTGGTGAATGGTCAATTGGAGATTTTCGAGTAACCCTCAACAGAAACAGGGGAAGAAGATAGAGTATAATTTGGATAATAAAAAAATAAGGAGGTTCACGTTGAATATAAGTAGAGTTGCCAAATTCGCGTTTGTCTTTACGATTGTCGCGCTGATTGTAGGGTTTTCCGCCTGTGACCAAATCCAGCAACTTCTCCTTCCCGCAACACCTCAGATGGAAGGGCTCAGTGGTGAGATTCCCATTGGTCTTGTCTACCCCGTTACCGGACGGCTTGACACGTTTGCCCTACCGATACAACGTGGCTTTGAACTAGCTCTTGAAGACGTAAACAACTCACAACTCGGCGATGTAAGACTCAAGTTCATCGTCGAAGACGACCAAAGCACCGTTGAGGGTGCCGTTGCAGCGTATAATAAACTGATTCAAGCGGGCGTGCCTGTTATTTTCGGTCCCACAACTTCAGGGCAAGCCGAGGCGGCGTTTCCAATCGCGCAACAAAATGGTGTTGTGGCTTTTAGCTCATCCTCAAATGCCTCTGGTCTGAGCGCGCTTGGCGATTTTATCTTTCGTGCCGGGCTCACCACAGATATCCTGCTCCCCAGTGGTGTCAGGGCAACGCACGCGAAACTCGGCTATCAACAGGTAGCGACCATATATGATGAGATCGATCCCTACTCCATAGATAGCCATGAAAAGTTCAGAGACACGCTTATTGAGAGCGGCGTCGAGATTCTGATTACAGAGACCTTCCAAAGTAGCGATACCGATTTTTCCGAACAATTGGATCGAATAAAGGAGACAAATCCTGACGCTATTTTTATCGCAGCACTACCCCCGGAGTTGACTGGGATTCAGATTCAAGGCCGCCAGCTTGGGATTTCCACTGAGGTTCACTACATTACTAGCCTGATAAGCGACGTGGAAAACGCAGGTGATGCTGCCGAGGGGGCAATCTCTTTTGCAGGTTGGATTAGCACCGGTGATACACCGGGGAATGGTGCCTTCGTCCAGAAATATCGAGCCACATATGACTCCGAACCGAATCCTTGGACCGCGCAGTCGTATGCCGCTGTTTATATTGTCGCAGCGGCAATTGCGGAAGCCCAATCTACCGATCCAGCCGCAATTCGAGACGTGCTGGCAAATACCAAAAATTTCGACACCGTTTTGGGGGCGTTCTCCTTTAATGCCGTCGGTGATGCGGTTTACGACCCAGTTGTTTTGATTGTCGAAAACGGCGAATTTCAGATTTTCGAGTAATCCTCTAAACGCCAGAAGGGCATGCAACTCGGTCTTTGACCGACACACACGGCGCTCCATTGGAAGATTTCTATGAAAACAAGGAAGCGCAACTATAAATTCAGAGGATTCACCAGATTTGCGTTTGTATTGGCGGTTGCCGCGCTGATTGCAGGGCTTTCCGCTTGTGACCAGATCCAGCAACTTCTCCTTCCCGCGACGCCTCAGATGGAAGGTCTCAGAGGGGAGATTGCCATCGGTGCTGTTTACCCTCTCACCGGACGACTCGGCTTGGCTGCTCCCCCGGTGGGGTACGGCTTTGAACTCGCTGTCACAGAGATTAACAACTCACAACTCAGCGACGTAAAAATCAAACTCATCGTCAAGGATGGTCAGAGCACCGTTGAGGGCTCTGTTGAAGGCTTCAATAAATTGATTGATCAGGAGAGTGTGTCTGCTATCCTCGGGCCCGCCACCTCAACTCAGGCTCAAGCGGCGTTTCCAATCGCACAACAGAATGGGGTTGTGGCGATAAGTCCGACATCCGCCGCCCGCGGTCTGAGCGCGATTGGCGATTTTATCTTTCGCACCAGTCTCACTACAGATGTACTGATTCCAAGTGGCGTCCGGATAACTCGGGAGAAACTCGGCTACCAAAGAGTGGCAACCATATATGATGAAATCGATCTCTTCTCCACCGATAGTAACGCGGTGTTGAAGGGAGCCCTCACTGATAGTGGTGTCGAAGTTCTGACCACAGAGACCTTCCAAACCGGCGATACTGACTTTTCCGCGCAATTAACTCGGATAAAGGAGGCAAATCCGGATGCCATCTTTGTCTCCGCTTCGCCTACAGAGACTCCAGAGGTTCTGATTCAAAGTCGCCAACTTGATATTCCCGCCGATGTTCCCTTCCTTATTACCGTTACCCTGACCTCGGATCAGATCCAACCCTCGGGCGATGCTGCCGAGGGGGCGATTACTTTTGCAAATTGGATTAGCACCGCTTCGACACCCGGAAATCAAGCCTTCGTCCAGAATTATCGGGCGAGATATGGTGTCGACCCAAACACCTGGGCAGCGCAGTCGTATGCCGCTGTCTATATTCTCGCCAAGGCGATTGCCGATGCCCAATCCACCGATTCAACCGCGATTCGGGACGCACTGGCGAACATCACAGATTTCGACACCGTTCTGGGTAAATTCTCTTTTAACGCCGTCGGTGACGCGGGATACGACCCGATTGTACTCATCGTTGAGAACGGCCAGCTTGAAGTCTTCGAGTAGGCTCCCACTCCGTTAAGAACCCTTAAGACAAGCACTCGGTTCTTCTGACGATGAGTGGCAACTAGAGTCGCTATGATTTTGTACAATCGAATTCATCTGCGGCGTTGGTTTTTTGAGAATACCGCAGGACTGGAAAAATGGGTTTTGAGTCGCTTAAAATCCTCAACTTAGGAAAAGAAAGAGTCAAGGGACAGGCAATAAAACTTGGGGCTAATGGCATTTACGGTTGCGGGATTGAGAGAGGCGCAATCTCACCGATTATTTTGTAATACAAATTTGTCGCAATAAATACGCCTCCTAATGCCGAATAATCCGTGGCATTAGGAGGCGTATTCTTCTTCAGGAAAGGGATCAATCGTCCCGAAACCCGGCGGTATCCCAAAATCGGATGGTGCCGTCCAAGCTGCCCGCAACGACCTTTTTACCGTCAGAGCTGAAGACGATTGAATAGACCGGCCATACACCTCCTTCAAGGGTGGTCACCTCTGCCAGGGTTTTCATATCCCATACACGAATCTTCGCTCCGACATCGGCAGCGAGAAAACGCCCTTTAGGACTGAAAGCGAGTGTCCAAATTATTGCCTGCGTATTTAATGTTGCGATTAACTCCTGTTCCGCTACATGCCACAAATTAATTTCCTTGTGAGTCCCCGCCGAAGCCAAGGTTTTTCCATCAGGGCTAAACGTAACAGCCAATATATCACCCGACTTAGCCCGTTCGTGCATGAAAATCTCCTTTCGTTTCTGCACGTTCCACAAGCGAAGCGTATTGTCAATTCCACCTGATGCCAACAACGTTCCGTCCGGACTGAAAACCACCGACCGTATGGTGCTGCGAAATCGAATCGGCCCTTCGCGTGGTGGTTCCTTCCCTAACGCGCCGACCTCTCTCTTCCGACGCGTGTCCCAAAGCCGAATACAGCTTTCATCAACCGAAGCCAAGGTCTTCCCATCAGGGCTAAACGCAACCGACTCCACAATCTCTTTGTGCTTAAAGGCTGCAATCTGCTTTCTCTTACGAACATTCCATAGCCGTGCCCTGTCTTTCCCACCTGAGGCCAGGAGTGTCCCATCGGGACTGAATGTAACAGATCTAACCGCTGCTTTGTGGCCTGTTAGTGTTGCGATCTGCTTTTGAATCTGCCTATCCCAGAGTCTAACGACACCATCGTGATGCGCCGACGCTAGAAGTGCTCCATCGGGACTGAATGCCACCGATTCAATCGCAGCGGTGTGATTCCGCGCCACGGCGATTTGCTTACGGGTTTTCACATTCCAAAGGCGAAGGGCCATATCTCCACCCTTGCGTAAACCTCTCTCAAACTGACCGTTCAAAGACGCCAAGGTTTTCCCATCCGCCGGATGAAAAGCTATAGAAGTCACGCCACCGGCATCTGTCTCTATAACACCGAGCCGTCTTTGAGTATGGGCATCCCACAGCCGGATAGTGGTGTCATCGCTAGCGGAGGCCAAGATTGCGCCATTTGGGCTAAAGGTAACGGAGTTTATGCTTTCCAATTCATCAGTCTCTAGCTCCGTTAACAGGGCAATCTGTGCCCGATTCGCTACATCCCAAAGGCGTACAGTGTCGTCAATGCTGCTCCCCGAAGCCAAGGTTTTTCCGTCCGGACTGAAAACAACCGCTGAGACTTCAGAATCCGGTATCGCTCCATCGTGACGCGTATGTCCATCAAATGAGCCCATTAGCGTCTGAGTTTGCACGTCCCAGAGGCTAATTGTTGGGTCTTCAGACCCTCCTGAAGCCAGCAGCTTTCCGTTAGGACTGAAAGCTAAAGTCGACAGAACACTTGAATTAGTGTCTAGGAGCGCAGTTTTCTCATGTGTTTTTGGATCCCACATAACAATATCTCCATTTCCGTAACCGACCGCCAATGTTTTCCCATCAGGTGAGTAGGAAAGGGCTGTTACTCCTCTCCGACCCGGGAATTGCAAACTTCCAACTCGCTTTTGAGTTTGCACGTCCCATAGGTGAACCGTTCGATCCGACCGAGACCCAGATGCCAATGTCTGCCCGTCTAGGCTGAAAGCGATAGCAGCCGTACCTCCCGATATCATTCCAACTTCCGTAAGTGTTTCGGCGTCATAGAGCCAAATACCAATAGCCCCCATGACAGCAATCAGCTTGCCATCTGGGGAATAGGCTATTTTATGAACTGTGCCGTTGCCGAGACGAGCCATCGGTTCATTTCGACTGTCGGTTTTCACTTCGGTGTGAGCGTTTGCCGCCCGCACCTCGTTGGTCGGTTGAGAATTTTTCATCAAATCCTTTTTGCCATCACCACTTGAAACAATTGATGTCTCCGAAAGCATGACCACATCCACTGGCATCTCGCCGACCTCCGTGATTTTGGTTTCGCTTGAGATCGGTGCGCCGACCAACTTACCGACCGCCGGAACTCGATCGAAGGGCACGATGAGACACAACATTGATAGCGTCAGTAAGGTAGCTGCGGCAATACCTATGGGAACGGCAGGTGTCTGCGGATTCGATTGGATTCGGGTTCGCTGAATGACTTCAACGATGTTAAGAGTAAAAGCTGGATGAAGCTTTTGTTGTTCAAAACTAGTGTTCATCATCGCCAACATCTCCTTCCTCAATTTAGCGCGTGCGCGGTTGAGTCGCATGGCAATCGCATGGGGAGAGGCTCCAAGAAATTGCGCAATCTCTCGGCAACTCATCCCTCCCAAATAGTGGAGGGTTAAGACTTGCCGATGTATCTCGGGCAACCCAGACAGGGCTTCTTGGAGCGTTAAATGGATTTGGTCATCTTGATAAGAGCACATTGAAATCCTGTCCAAGCGCTCTTTTTCTTGGTCGGCAACGTACTCTCCGTCAGGACGACTCGCCTTAGAACGCAAAAAATCTTTGCACAAATTGGAAGTGATCGCGTATAACCATGACAGAAACTTGTCCCACTGTTGCAACGTGCGAAGTTTCTGATATGCCTTGAGAAAGACCTCCTGAGTTATGTCCTGGGCATCGTGGAAGTTACCGAGTTTCGTATAAGCCAACGCGTAGACGCTGCCTTTGTACTTGTCAACGAGCAAGCCAAACGCAGCGACATCTCCATCAAGGCATTTCTGAATGATATAACCATCTTCCGTTCGCATGGCTTTCTCCCTTTACCATTGCTGTGTGGATGTTAGACGAATGCCATCGCTCAAATCTCACCTGTGAAGCAAAAAAAAAATTCATTGTTAATGTATTGGAAGTAATGGGGTATGTTGAATACAAACTCGGTATCAGAAAGAACTACCAAATTATAATGTTTCTTGCTTGATACCGTCAAATGTGAAAGCGTTCGTTCGCAAAACTGAATAATAGTGTTTCCCACAACTACCTGTACAGTAGCCGTACAAGCGTGATTATGATACGTCCACGAGCACACAAACGATGGGTAAAAAAAAGTCTATGGAAAATCGTGGCTTTTTTGTGTATACTACCCTGACGATGTACAGTATTTGGATTTCCAGATGCAATTATGGGATGTTGGGATTTATTCACCTCATTGCCTCAATTAACATCGTTTCTCGGTACGCTTAACTCGGCAATTGTCAATTCAGAGAAGGAGGGTTAACCAATTAAAAACAAAAGGCGACTTAACCAAGTGAGTACACTTTTCGCAGCGGCGTTGCTGATTTTAATGTGGCATTTCAGTAACAGCATGCTGACCACGGCATTGGGAAACGGCTCAAGAATCGAATGGTCTCAGTGGCGGGGACCCAATCGGGACGGGGTTTCCCAAGAAACCGGGCTTCTCAATAGTTGGCAGCAAGATGGGCCCAAAGTCTTATGGCGAATCCCTTTTGGACACGGCTATTCGGGAATCTCCATTTCGGGCGGACGTCTCTACACCATGTTCGCCCCAGAGGAAGATGAGTTTGTGGTCTGTCTGAATGCGTCCAATGGAGAAGAGTTGTGGCGTTTTCGCACTGATTCCAAATTCACTAACGAGCATGGCGATGGCCCGCGTTCAACGCCAACGGTGAATGAGGATGCGGTTTTTGCGCTGGGGTCGAAAGGGAAACTCCACGCTTTAGATGCTAGAAATGGCGAAAGATTATGGGAACATGATTTGGTTGACGAGTTTGGAAGCAAAATCCCGGGGTGGGGGTTCGCCACATCACCGCTTGTTGAAGCCAATCTACTTGTGGTTGAAGTCGGGGGCAAGGATGGAAAATCTGTCGTAGCTTTCGACAAAAAGAGTGGTGATTTGGTTTGGACATCCCCTACCGACGAACCTGGGTACTCATCGCCAATTGCCATTACATTCAATGGAATTCGGCAAATCATAATTTTCACATCACAAGGTCCTGTTTCTGTATCGCCAACAGATGGAAAAATCTACTGGAAATATCTCTGGCCCGAAGGTATAAATATAGCTACACCGCTCTTCATTCCTGAAAGTCAAATTTTCGTCTCCGCTTCTTACGACAAAGGCGCTGTCCTTGTCAAAATGAAATCCGACGGTGGTGCGGTCACGGTTGATGAGGTGTGGAAGAGCCGCGTGATGAAGAATCACTTCAATGCATCAGTGCTTCACGGCAACTATCTATATGGTTTTGACAACGCCATCTTGAAATGTATTG
Source organism: Candidatus Poribacteria bacterium (assembly GCA_965198175.1). Taxonomy (GTDB): domain Bacteria; phylum Poribacteria; class WGA-4E; order WGA-4E; family PCPOR2b; genus JAPPKS01. The sequence continues at coordinate 1,015,551 of OZ240245.1, read as the reverse complement.
AAGCCAATACTGGCGCGGAACAATGGGTGGCGCGCGGCTTCGGCAAGGGCAGTCTGATTTTTGCTGACGGAAATCTAATAGTCCTCGGCGATGAGGGCAGACTCGCGTTGGTCGAAGCAACACCGTTGCAATATAAAGAAAAAGGGGAAGTTCAACTCTTAGAAGGCAAATGTTGGACCGCGCCAACGCTCGCCGGTGGTAGACTTTACGTGCGAAACCACGAGGAACTGGTCTGTTTAGATGTAACAGGGAGAACTACCGTTAAAGAGTGACAAATAGCGGCAGATTGACGCATTAATCTCAAACTTAACACATTAAGTAAGGTATGCGGGTATGACCGACAAAAGAAAAGTTCTCGTAACTGGTGCATCGGGATATATCGCAGGAAGAATGTTACCCACCTTCCGTGAACGGTACAATCTTGTGTTGCTCGATGTCAAAACGACCAATCGGGACAATAAGACAGTCGATGGTGTTCAGATTGCAGATCTAACTGACCCCAATCGCGACACATACCGCCACTATTTCAAAGATGTTGATGTCGCTGTACATTGCGCCTTCAAACGCGGAGGCTTTGAGGACGAGTCTGCAAACGTTCAGATGGCGTACAATGTTTATCAGACCTGCCTTGAGGAGGACATTCGGCGAGTGGTTGTTTGTAGTTCAAATCACGCTGCAGATTACTATGAACGGTTAATCTGGGCGGATGAATGGGACGTTGTGACGCCGGATATGCGCCCACTGTCTGACAACTTCTACGGTTGGGCAAAAGAGGCGTATGAGCATCTTGGTTTTGTGTTTGCGACGGGGCATGTCAATGGCAAAAAGCTGCAGAATGTACAGCTTCGAATCGGTGCCCCTCGAGAAACGATTCTTGATGAAGTTGAACCAAATCAGTTAAAGCGTATCCACCGGGGGCTTGGCGCCTACTTGAGCGCACGGGATCAAGCACAACTCTTCATTAAAAGCATTGAAACCGAAAACATCGAAGATGACAATGGAATCCCGTTTCAAATCTTCTACGGGACTAGCGGTAATTCGCACGGATTCTGGAGCATCGTGAACGCTCGTAAAATTATCGGTTATGAACCTGAAGATAATAGTGCAGTCAAGTTTGCTGAACAGATTGAGAGGTTAATGAGGACAGCAAAAAGCGACTAATCAGTTGTTAGAGTGAAAGTCTCCGCCAAAATTAAACAAATTCATTTGCCATAATCAGGGTGAGACATGTCCAAAATCAGAATTGGTATCGTTGGATCCGGCGGCATGGCGGGAAGCCACGCAGAACAATTTGCCGGGCTTGATGCCGCTGAGGTCGTTGCCATTGCATCGAGGAATGTTCAGACAGGTGCACAATTAGCGAAGATATACGACGCGGAGTTTGTACCGGCTTGGCAAGATCTTGTTGAGCGTGAGAATCTGGATGGCGTTGTAGTTACCACCCATAACGATAGTCATGGCGAAATTGCTATTGGAGCGTTGGGTGCTGACAAACACGTTTTTACCGAATATCCGCTCGCGCGGTCAATTAGGGAAGGGGAGGAAGCGATTGAGTTGGCGAAATCCAATAAACGTGTGTTGCGCATCTCCCATCCTGAAATTGTGTCAAATTTGCACCAAGCGATTAAACGGAAATGCCAAGGACTTGGCAATCTGCTTTTTACGTCCTTTTTTCGCCTCACACCGGGGCGTGGAGCCCGCCCCGAGATTTTGTTCAATCTGTCTGTGTCGGGGCCGCCGGCGCACTTCTTTGTTTATCAAATCTACCCGGTAGTCGATCTCTTTGGTAGTGTCTCGTGGGTTGAAGGAGGGGCAGTTTACGAAGGTTTAACGGATCAAGGGACATACGATCGATTTGTGAATACCGTTAATGTTGGGTTCAAGGCAGGAGGTATTGGACAATGGACGTGGGCTGGTGGCATTGAAATAAAAGCGGCAGAGCAGCGCCAACACTACGTCTTGACAGGTGGAACAATTTTCAATGAAGACGGTTGGCGCTGTTCGAGCAGATTGGAAATTGAGGAAGTTCAGCCGCTTGATGCACCGAGTATTTCACTCCAGGAGCTATGGTTGAGCGAAATCCAGGACGGCGATACAGTCGCAGCACATGCGGACGCGGCAACTGCGCTTGAAGCAATCAAAGTTAGCCTTTCAGCCGAGCAATCAATGCACGAAAGTCGACGAATCGTGCTGCCGTAAGTTTCCGCTTGATGCTAAGAGAAGACTTGACGATTTCTGTATGTATGGTATTGGTTGATGCCTTCTGTTTTAACGTTGACAGCATAAACAAGCTCAAATATAATAAGTTTTGAATGTGTCGTTGAGATAGGTATTGACAATATCTATAGGACAGACTTCCTAGCCTAGATTATGGCGACACATCAAGGTGACTGCTCGGAAGATACGCCATAGTTATGCGATAGCATGGGGAGGTTGCAACAGTGACGGGGACGCTCGAACGTCGCCCTTACGGACAGACCGGTGAACAGGTCACCGTTATCGGACTGGGCGGGGGCTACCTTGACAAGCACTCTTTGGCGCATGGCATCGCCACTGTACATCGGGCGCTTGAGCTTGGGATTAACTACTTCGACACCGCACCAGTCTATGGTCAGGGGGCATCCCAAGTGATTCTCGGTAATGCTCTCGAAGGGCGCACGGAGCCTTATTTACTGGCGACGAAGATTGGCTTCCTCGCTGAACCAGCAGCCTATCGGTCGCCGGATGCGCTCCGCTCCCAGCTTTGGGAGAGTCTACGGACGTTACGACGGAGCCATGTGGACATCCTGCAAATCCATCTCGCTGAGTCAGCTTGTTGGTGGAAGACCGGCGTTCCGGAAGAACAACTATTAAGCCTTGATGAGACTCATGATTTCGCAGATGCCCCGGTGATGGAGGTTCTTTTCGAAGCAAAAGCACAAGGAATCTGTCGTTTCCTCGGAATCACCTCGGACCACGCGGAGGAAATAGCTTGTGTTCTACGCGAGGTCGAGGTGGATGTATGTCTTGTGGCTTATGAATACACCCTACTGTGCCGAAATGCACTTCGAACTGTGCTGCCATTAGCTCGGAAGAAGGGGACCGCTTACATTCCCGTGGGCGTGTTTAAAACCATTGGAGCTGATCAGGGTCGGAGTTCCGATATCCGACTGAACGAATTACAGGTAGCGTGCGGTTTGTCTTTGATCGAACTGACGATCCGCTACCTGATAGCTGACCCGTGCATCACAACAATTCTAGTCGGTGCTTCGACACCCGAAGAGTTGGAAGAAAGTGTCGCCGCAGTCCAGGCAGGTCCACTCCCACGCGATCTTCATCAAACTCTAGATGAATTGGAGACTCCTAAATTAGGAATTGAAGCTTAACAGCCCATGCCACGTCCTCACATTCAATTGCAGCCTAATTATGCAGTGCTTAATTCGCTACCAAGTTTGATTCCCATGGACAGACGTACGCAAGTTCCAACGTTCACTCACGGCAAACTCTGCCTCCGACACCAGGAGGGGATGATTTGATGGAGACAACCAGACTATCGAACCATCTAATATTGGGATTTCTTCCGTGGGATAGCTTTGCGTCCCATCTCACAGATGAACTCGCGAGATTGCGCACAGCATACCTAACAGAATGTTCTACAACTCCTTTTTGCACATTTCCTATTTTCAAAGCAGGTATTAGGTTTCCGGAAGCCGGAACGACAGTTTCTGATTCCTAATGAATCATGGTGTCTACTCTCACGTTTTACGTAAGGAGGCTTGAATAATGAAAAATAGAGAACTGCTTTGCCCTCAGAGTGTTTTTTGGGCAGCAGCCCTTGCCGTGATATTTGGGGTCGGTTGTACCCATTCAGACAAATCCTCGCAGTTAAAATACAGCGAGGTGGGTAAACAGCGCGCTATGTCCGTAAAGAAGGTTGAGCAACCTAGTATCAGCGGGGAGTGGGGCGGGACGTGGGGTGTATTTCATCCAAATCAGACAAGAACCGCTGCTCAGGATACACAGCGGCAGTTAGTTTGCCACGTGGTGGCGTTAACTCCCGATAAGTGGGAAGCGACATTTGAGGGTGAATGTGGTCGCCCCTATAAGTATACAATACAAATGCTTGGACACCGGACAGGGGATGTCGTCCTTTTCAAAGGCAGCGTGGACCTCGGGGAAAAAGACGGCGGTGTTTACGATTGGATCGGTCGGGCAACAGAGGAAAAATTCATCGGTTTCTATACCAGCCAGAATTATACAGGGGCCTTCCAAATGGCTCGACTTAAAGAAATGTCTGACGCAAAAAATGGAAGGCTATAACTTCGGGGCGGGTCTAAGGTTTCAAGATATTAGGTGTCAGGTTTGACATTTATTCACCTAATACTTAATTCCCATCACACTGCTTATCCTATAGTTTCCATAAACACTTGTTATCACAACCCCGACTGGTTTTAGGAAATCTGTCATGAGTATATATTTTGTTCCGCTGTGTGGATTAGCCTTGGTGTTAGGTGTGCTTGCACCAATTAGCCTTGCGGAAGAGGGGGAGTGGTCGATGAAACCCGGTATGCCGACCCCAAGGCTTTGGTGTTCCACATGTACATTGAACGGAAAGATTTATGCCATTGGTGGCTCAGAGGAAGGTCCTCCGCTTCCGACGATTGAAGAATACGATCCAGTCTCAAACGAATGGACGCAGAAACCCAATATGCTCGTGGCAAAAGCAAGCATGTCCACTTGCGTCGCGGCTGGAAAAATTTACGTCATTGGAGGTTGGACCGCTCTGCCGAACGTTACCTTTCTTGCAACAACAGAAACCTACGATCCCGTTTTGGAGCAGTGGGCCAAGCAACCCGACATGCCGACTGCAAGAGCCTACTTCACTACTGGGGTAGTGAATGGGAAGATTTATGCGATTGGAGGCATTTCCGACCAGCTGGGACCAGTTCTTCCCGTCGTAGAGGAATACGATCCAATGCTGGACAAATGGAGTCGGAAAGCCGACATGCTGACCGAACGAGCTGGTACGTCTGCAAGTGTTATGGACGGTAAGATATATGTGATTGGGGGCGTTGCGGAGGTGCAGGGACCTGTGCTTGCCACCGTAGAAGCGTATGACCCAGCCCTCGACAAATGGACAATGGCGGCTGATATGCCGACCCCAAGAACGGCATTATCCACCAGCGCGGCAAACGAGAAGATTTACGCCATTGGGGGCACAGCCGCAGTGACAGGGCCCGGTCTCGCGACGGTAGAAGCGTATGACCCAGCAACCGATACTTGGTCGAAGCATCCCGACATGCCTACTGCACGGGTGTTTTTATCAACTAGCGCCATAGATGGCATACTCTATGCCATCGGAGGAACTGCAGTAGGCATCGGTCCAGGACTTCCAACTGTAGAAAGCTATGGAACCGGTTTATGGGTCGGAGCTAACAGCAAATGGATTACATTCTTGGGAATGCTCAAGGCGGGGAATTAAGTCACTTGCCAATGTTCGCATCAATTGTATGAAAACAAGCTATCTGGATTCTTTTGTTGAGACGCTCGATCGGGAAGCGTTAACACAAATCCAATTAAAGAAATTGCAGACGATGCTTTCGCAAGTGTTGAAAACCAACGCTTTCTCTCGGCGGAAGTTGAACGAAGTCGGTGTAGAAACGCCAGAGGACATACGAACGCTAGAGGATTATCGACAGTTACCGTTTACGACCAAGGAGGAGCTTTCTGCGGATCAGGCAGCGCATCCGCCATACGGAACAAACATCACCTTTCCACGAAAGCAGTATATCCGCCTCCATCAAACATCGGGGACGACCGGTGAACCACTGCGTTGGCTCGATACCGAGGAGAGTTGGCGATGGTGGTCTCGTTGTTGGGGTGCAGTGTATAGTGCAGCCGGTGTAACTTCCGCGGATTCCATTTTTATTGCTTTTTCTTTTGGTCCCTTTATAGGCTTCTGGAGTGCCTATGAAGGTGCACGGTTAATGGGAGCGTTATCCATACCTGGGGGAGGAATGACCTCTCTTCAGCGGGTGCGGGCAATTCGGTATAATGACATCTCAGTGTTAATTTGTACGCCAACCTATGCGCTACACCTCGCCGAAATCGCCGAGGCAGAGGGAGTTGACATCGCTAATTCTAATGTCCGCGTCACCATCCATGCCGGGGAGCCTGGCGCGAGTCTGCCAGCGACCAAGCGTCGTATCGAAAGCGCCTGGGGAAGTCGGTGTTACGACCACACTGGCGCCACCGAGGTCGGTGCGTGGGGGTTTGAGTGCCAAGCTCAATCTGGGGTTCACTTGAACGAAGGTGAGTTCATCTTCGACGTAATTAATCCTGACACAGGTGAACCTAAGAATGAAGGGGAATTGGTCATTACCAATTTGGGTCGGGTTGGTACACCGGCGATCCGCTATCGGACCGGCGATTGGGTGAAGTTACAAACAGAGGATTGCGATTGCGGGCGCAGCTATAGGCAACTGAAGGATGGGATTGTCGGACGGATAGACGATGTACTTATTGTACGCGGAGTGAATGTCTATCCCAGCACAATTGAGAACATCGTCCGCGGTTTCCCTGAAGTGGGCGAGTTTGTCGTGGACGTTTTTCGACGGGGCGAATTGGACGAAATGGAGATTCGGTTGGAAATCCGAGCAACGGATACCGAAGCCATTTTAGCCGCTGTCGTCAAAGCGATTCGCAACGCCCTGGGGTTGCGTGTGAAGACTAAATCGGTACCTCATGGTACGTTGCCGCGCTTTGAACTGAAAGCTAGGCGTTTCGCAGATCATCGCCGCCTCAATAACAACCCCAGGACATAATCTAGATAATGACATTTTATCGAATATAAAATATAAGATGATTCCACGTCTAACCACAAAAGCACAAAGGAGAATTGGCAATGGAACAGTATCTGATTATCAGCGGTATTATTGGCGGGGTCATAGGCGGTTTTTTAATCAGGGTGTTACAACGCGCTACGTTCGCTAAGTTTCAACATATTGAGTGTAGGAGTTTAAGAGTTGTTGATGCGGAGGGTAAACTGAAGGCGTGGCTCCATAGCAGCACTGAACGGGGCGGGAGTATCGGTGTCAATGGCAATGACGGGAATTTAAAGGCGGTGTTCGGTATTGATGAACGCGGCGGGCGTGTAACTCTCAGGGACAAGGACGGGGAAGTGAAGGCGGCGCTCGGCATTGATGAAGATGGCGGCGGACGGGTCGAGGTCAGGGACAATGATGGGAAACCGGGGGTGTCGCTATCGACTGATGTCTATGCAGACGGCGGCGGGCGTGTCGAGGTTAGGGGCAATGAAGGAGAACTGAAGGCGGAGCTCAGCACCAATGGAGACGCTGGTTTTGTCAGCGTCTTTGGCACTGCCTATGGCTATAATGACGGTGAAGCGAAGGTGGAGCTCGGTATCGATGAAATCGGCGGATTTGTCAATGTTTCTGGCTGTGATGGGGAGTTGAAAGCGTGGCTCGATGTCGATGAAAATGGCGGGCGTGTCGCGGTAGCTGACAAAAAGGACAAGGCGCAGAAGGCGTCACTCAGCATCAGTGAACGCGGCGGGGTTGTCGAGGTAATTGGCAACAAGGAGGACGGGTATTGGACACCGAAGGAGGCGTCAATTAGTATCGGTGAACACAGCGGGATTGTCAGTGTCGATGGAAGGGACAGAGTGATGGCGGAGCTTGGTATCCATGAACACGGTGGGCGTGTCGAGATCAGGCAAGATTTGCGTGAATACCCAATGGTCAGTATATCGAAAGAGGAGGATTTGCAATGAAAAAGTATCTGGTTATCAGCGGTATTGTGGGCGGTATGGCGGGCAGTATAATCACTGTTTTGTTGGTCTTGCCAGTAACTGCCCAACACCAACACGGTAAGTTCCGGGATATTGAGTGCAACTTTTTAAGGCTGGTTGATAAAGACGGAAAAACGAGGTTGATTCTCGATCCTAATGGGGATAGCCTAGCGTTTCATGCGGAGGTATTTATCGGCGTCGATGAATACGGAGGAAGGGTCATTGTCAGCGGCAAGGACCGGGAATCGTGGGCGTCGTTAGGTATCCATGAACACGGCGGGGGTATCTCTGCACGGGGCAATTATGGGAAATCGTGGGGTGCAGCGGAACTCGCCATCAATGAACGTGGCGGGATTGTCCAGGTGTTCAAAGGCAAGTCACAGGCGGCAATGGGTATCAATGAATACGGCAATGGCTTTGTGTCAACGTGGGACAAAAACGGCGTTCGACAGTAAACGCAGTGACCAAAAAAACTAGATACTGACCACTGGACACCGTTTCTAACATGAAAACATTAAATACCTCCAAAAATAACAGCTACGACGCAATCGCTATCGGCGGTGGACCTGCGGGAAGCACCGTTGCAACAATAGTTTTTGTAGGTTGGGTTGAGCGGGTAATTCTAAAGTCGTTCCTACGTCGGTAACCGTTCTAGACACCAAACATCGAACTTGTCGTAATTCATATAGCGTAACCCAACGCTTTTCTGTCGTCCAGAGGTTTCAAGAGCGTTGGGTTTGGCCGTTGGCTCAAACCAACCTACAAGAGTTTTCCGCTAATTGCTGCCTCTAAACATGAAGACATTAAACACGTCCAAATATAACAGCTACGACGCAATCGTTATCGGCGGTGGACCTGCGGGAAGTACCGTTGCAACATTAGTCGCAGACAAGGGGCACCGCGTGTTGCTTTTGGAACGGGAAAAATCCCCGTGTTTTAAGATTGGTGAGTCGTTGATGCCGGCGACCTATTGGACATTTGAGCGGCTGGGACTACTTGAAAAACTGAAAGCGAGCCATTTCCCGAAAAAGTATAGCGTCCAGTTTTATTCAAAATCAGGAAAAGCCTCTGCCCCGTTCTATTTTTTTGAAAACGATCCACACGAAGCCTCCGTAACTTGGCAGGTGTTGCGCAGCGAGTTCGACGAGATGTTACTCGACAACGCCCAGGAAAAAGGGGTTGAAGTTCGGCGTGGAGCTCGTGTACACGAGGTGTTATTTGACGACGACCGAGCAATCGGGGTCAATGCGAGAGTCGCAGACGGAAGTATCACGGACTTTGCGGCAAAGGTCATCGTAGACTCGACAGGTCAGAGCGCGATTGTTTCTCGAAAGTTGAAAATCAATATCCCCGAACCCGAACTGAAGAAAGCTTCGTTGTTTACTCACTTTGAAGATGGGGCTCGTGACACGGGGATAGACGAAGGAGCGACGTTAATCCTTCACACCGAAAATAAGGATTCGTGGTTCTGGTACATCCCATTACCTTATAACCGTGTGAGTGTCGGTGTGGTAGGCGGACTTGACTATCTCATACAGAATCGGCGGTTACGCGGCGATGGGCTTGACCCACAAAAGATTTTTGAAGAAGAGCTTGAAAAATGTGCACCTTTGAAACCGCGAATCGAAAACGCTAAGCAACTGTTTCCCGTCCAAGTGACCAAAGACTTCTCCTATCGCGCCCGCAGAATCGCCGGAGAAGGTTGGATCTTGGTGGGAGATGCATTCGGGTTTTTAGATCCCGTTTACTCCACGGGTCTGTTCTTGGCACTGAAATCAGGTGAAATGGCATCGGACGCGATTAATGATGCTTTTGAGAAGGACGATTTTTCCGGCGAACAATTAGGAAAATTCGGGCCTGAGTTTGTCAAAGGACTGGAAGCCTTTCGTAAGCTGGTGTATGCTTTCTACACGAAAGACTTCAGTTTCGCCCAATTCTTAAGACGATTTCCGGAATGCCAGCAGGGGATTGTAGACATACTCAGCGGCAATGTGTTTATCAGAGATGTTAGCGGAATTTTTGAACCAATGGGGCAGATGTGTAAGCTTCCGGAGGATTCTCCCTTATAACCGGAAAGGCAGGACAGTTGAAGTAAATCTTCGCGTTTTCATCGGTTCGGGGGACTGAAACGGTTAACAAGGTGTTGGTCGTTTTGATTTGCGACAAATGTTAGACTACCAAACGTCAATTTTTTCGTGGTCGCATCTACCACTCGACGACTTCACATTGACAAGTCATTTGAAAGCATTCGGAGGTTATGATGCGAATCAATGCACAATTGGATGAATCCGTTTATCGGGCAATGGTCAAAAAAGAGCTAGCAACCATCGCTATTTTTCTTATCGCTGCCTCCGGTTGGGCGGCGGATATCCATGACGAAGCCGGCACTACTGGCGCAGCCTTTCTAAAGATCGAGGGGGGAAGTCGGCCAGTTGGCATGGGAGGGGCATTTGCAGGGCTTGCCAACGATGTCAACACGATATTCTGGAACCCTGCAGGCTTAACTACTGTTCAGACGCGAGAACTGACTGCCATGCAAAATTTCTCGATTGCGGATATCAGCAACCAATTTATTGGTTATGCCCAGCGTGTTGGCAAAGGGGTTTGGGGTGCTAGTTTGCTCGGTGCATTTACCGAGATTGAACGTCGTACACGTCCAACCGATGAACCTGATAGCACTGTTGTAGTAGGTGGCTTCGCAGCAGGCGCATCATTTGCTTATGCCGTATCGCCGAAACTTTCAATCGGTGGGACCGCAAGAGGCATCTCCCAACAACTTGATATTGAGGACTCGTTTGGTGTAGCTGTTGATTTGGGCGGTGTTTTGCGTACTCTCAACAATCGGTTTGGGCTGGGGCTTGCCCTCCAGAATCTGGGATTCCTGAATACGGAAGAAAATCTGCCGATGACTCTTCGTTGCGGCATCGCTTACCAGATAGGGGAGATGTTTTCCCTCACGAATCCGAAACCGGCGCGAGATCTTTTTGCAATCGTCGCCGATGTAGATATCCCAATTCTCAGCGGTTTCCCGACCTTCCATATCGGCGCCGAGAATTGGTTCTATGATGTCCTCGCCCTACGGGTAGGGTATAGTGTCAGTCAAGGAGAGAATCCGAAAAACGGTCTAACAGGAGGGATCGGCGTTCGCCGCAAGGGAAAAGCCTCCCTTGAAAACCTACACTTCCAATTCGACTATGCTTTCGTCCCAAACGAAGATGTAGGCGATGCACACCGAATCTCTCTGCTCATGCGATTCTGAACAATCAAGCGACTGGATAAGGAGCGCGATAGTTTTCAAGGTTTCACTAGTTGTTGACACCCCTTTTTGATTGGATTGAATGGTGATGTGTAATTCTTAGTCGCAGTGGCTATAACGGGGATATAGTATGAACATCCTTTGCACAGGCATCAGTTGCTCAGGGCGAAAAGAACTGATGGCAGACTTTGAACCGCTCTGCCGCGAGAAAGATGTGCAGATTGGTTTTTTCAACGTCGGAGATTACATGAAACACACTGCCGCAGAATCAGGAGTCAAGTTTACAGAAAAGGTGCTAGATTCTGATCACGCGGTTCTCTCATTAGCACGCCGATCTGCATTTTATGAAATTGCTAATCTCGCCCATAATGCTGATCATGCGTTAATTGGTCTGCACACCTGCTTTCGCTGGCGGGGTGTGCTCGTGGAAGGAATCGCACTTCGAGAGATCGATAGTTTTCCGGCAGATGTCTTCATCAACGTGGTGGATAACCTTGCAGACATCGAAAAGCGTATGCAGGAAAACCCGCAATGGACGGGAATGCAACGTGGAGAGATAAACGTCTGGCTTGATGAAGAGGAATTCTTGACCAAACAACTCGCAAGTTTCAAAGGGAAGCCTCACTATACGGTTTCCCGACAACACAATCTGGAAAATTTCTACGATTTGCTCTTTTCAAGCAAGCAGAAATTCTATTTAAGTTATCCAATCACGCTTATCCGAGAATCTGTCGATCAAATCGAGAAAATTCGCTCGTTTGGCGAGAAAATGAATAAGGATTTCATCGTATTTGATCCGCTCTCTATCAAAGACATGGAGCTAGTCCACCAAGAGCAGCTTTCACCATCGGGCGGACAAGACGGAACAGGTGACACCGAAATCACGACCATCAGTCGCCTTGATCAGAGCTCTAGCGAGCAAATCAAGACTCGCACCATATCAAGAGATTATCAATTCATCCGTCAAAGCGATTTTGTTGTTGTCATTTACCCGACCGATAAGCTTTCACCCGGCGTGTTGAGCGAGATGAATTTTGCATCGCGCTACAACAAGCCTGTTTATGCTGTACATTCCCATGCGCGTAGTCTTTTCTTTGAAAATCTATGTGAGCAAATCTTCGACACTGTTGAGGAACTCGAGGATTTTTTGACAAATCGACGAATTGGTGTGCCTAGCCAATGAGGCCTTCACCTGATAGCTGACATACTACGTCAAAACTGAACGCAATTACGACAGATCCGTGGGTTTTGTCGCTCCAATAAGTTTTGAGCAAGCGGAGGATTAGACCGGCGAGAAGAGAATGGTGATTTGATAGCCGTTAAAATTCCAGACAGGGTGCTCGACGGTCATCTCAAGAATCAGGCTGAACGCGACACCCTATAAACTAGAACTGAGAAAACGCAATGATCCGAAAGAAAATAGAGACGAAGAAATCGACCGAGATTCCAGACAACCGAATTGGGGGAGACTACGGTGGCGACTACCCGATAGTAGCTGACGAACTCTATGATTTGGGGCTGAAATGGGTAAGGACAGCGTTTTGGGGAGACACGGCACTCAATTGGCACCGTGTGAGGCGGGCACCGGGAACTTATGTCGTCGCTCCCGAAGCAGAGCAGTATATTACTGAGTTAGCAAACGGTGGCATAACGTTCATTCTGAACCTAGGCGTTGGATTAGGGACCGATCGCCCCAAAGACACATGGCTGAGAACCCCGGAGGAAATGGATGATTATCGCGAGTACGCCCGATTTATGGTGCGGCACTTCAAGGACCGCGTCCAATACTACGAAATTTGGAATGAGCCCGACTCAGGTACTCCATGGGGGCGCATTGCCGCAGTCGACTATACCGCACTCATCAAGCATACTGTGCCGGCGATTCGAGAGGAATATCCGGAGGCGAAAGTTGTCATTGGAGCGACTGGAGGATGGTGGCAACAAAGGTTCCCTGGCTACGGTATGTTCGGACGTTATTCGTTTCATCACGACTATCTAATGGAGGTAATCTGTTCAGGTGTCGCGACATTGGTGGATGGTATCTCTTGGCATCCTCTCTACGGGCATCGAGCAGACGATCCCTATTATCGGAATTACCCTAAGATGGTGGAAGAAATTAAGGCGTTAGCAACCGATCACGGATTCTCAGGCGAGTATTTGGTCGAAGAAATTTTGTGGCGTACGGAGCAAGCTGCAGAGGACCCATCGAAACTGGTATCAGAAGTTGCCTCGGCAAAATACTTGGCGAGAGCTGTTGTGATGCATTTGGGTCTTGATGTCATCGTCACTGTCTCTCCTATACTTCCTGGTAGTTGTCCTGAAGTCTTTCGCCGGCTGTGCACGATTCTGGCAGGTGCAAAAAGCGCGACATCCCCAATCGAAATTCGGACGAGGGCGCCGAATTTAAAGCATTATAGTTTTTCCCTGCCCAACGGTGACCGGCTAATTGCGCTTTGGACAGATGATGTACCGGTTGAAGATGCGCCTGGAGTAAGCGCGGTATTGTTTTGCCGTGGAGTTGCCGTAAAGGGAGTAACAGGCATTGATGTGCTTGACGGCTTCGAGCAGGAATTGTTGTTTGAAGGAGAAAACGACGGGACCGTTATCCACAACTTACAGGTGCCAGATTACCCTTTAATTCTGCGGTTACAATCATAGTTCTGGTAGCTGGTCACTGCTTAAGCGATGCCCAAGTTGTCGCAAGTTTGCCCTGTGGATCAACCTCGGCGAGATCAGACAGGTCAGTCTCCATGAGTTCTTGAATCTCATCCTCCGATAGCGCCCGCGAGAAGATAACAGCGTCATCAACCATGCCATCAATATACGACTTGTTCTCAAGGAATTTGGGTTCGATAAAGGGGTTCCCACCAATGCCTTGACCCATTCCCATGCGAATTGGCTGGTCTGGGAAGACACGGTATGGAGCCTTGAGCGCTAGCGGTTTCCTACCCCCGGTGTAACTGCTGAGCAGCACCATTTCTTTACCGTCGAAATAACCGTTGAGTTCCTCGCCGTTTGCGACAGTCGCCGTGTGGTGCCATGTACCGTCATCAACAGGATCTACACGATAATTAAACCATCCTTCGCCAACCTCGGTACAGCTTCCATACTGCATCACGGTAGTGTCGGGGTTACGAATGCTGAGTTGAAATAGGTACCCGGGGGACCAGCCCATTCCCAATCCCTTCCAGAAGAAAGACGGAAATTCCTGCGCATTGCCTCGCACAAAGAACCAGCAGGCGGCGGTCAACTCGTCTGCCATGGCTTCCATCGAGTCACTATGCGGAATCTCTGCGAAAGCGTCCTTTCCATTGAGATCTAAAGCCATTCCCTTGTTTCTATCGGGTGCAAACCCGGCGTCTCCTCGAAGGACGCCGTCATTCGATCCGCGGCTGTCTTCCACGGTTCTATTATCGAATGTCCAGACGGAAATTAAACCATCCGTCAAATCTGCTGAAGCGGCACTCGTAACAACGCATATAATCATTGTGTAAAGGATATATCGGCAGCGTATCATGCGAAACCTCCCTGCACGTAGACTACAGAGTTGGAAAAAAATTGAATGGAAGCCCGATTTAGCTATGATCGGGCTTCAGTTCATCATCTATTGCGTTTTTAGTTTTGCCCAGATAGCAGCCAATTTGGCTGTCGGCTCGACCGCAGTCGCAATCGAATTCGACATGAGTTGTTTAATCTCTTCCGGCGACAAGGCTCGAGAGTAAATAACCGCCTCGTCAACCATGCCGTCGATGTACGCCTTTCTTTCAAGGGGCGCCGGATCGTTGACGGCGTTCCCACCAAGTCCCTGACTCATTCCGATCCGAATCGGCTGGTCTGGGAAGACGTTGTACGGACCGGCGAGCGCCAGCGGCGCACTCCCGCCCGTAAAACTGCTCTGTAACTCGATTCGCTGCTCACCGTCGAAATAGGCGTTGAGAAACTCCCCGTCAGCGGTGGTCGCTACGTGGTGCCACTGACCGTCGTCGACCGCCCCCTCGTTTGAATTGAACCATCCTTCAGTTGAGTCATTACAACTACCATAATGGATGATGGCGGTGCCAGGGTTGCGAATGCTGAGCTGAAACAGGAACCCGGGAGACCAGCCAACTTGCAGTCCTTTCCAGAAGAAGGACGGAAACTCCTGCGTGTTGCCCCGTACAAAGAACCAACAGGCGGCGGTTAACCCGTCAGCCATGGCATCCATCGAAGCGCTATGCGGAATCTCGACGAATGCATCCGTACCGTTCAAATTAACGGCTTTGCCGAACCCGGCGTGATCGGCGTCCACAATTTCTGCACCACCCATGAGCGTGCCGTCATTGCCGTCAATTCTATCGTTTGTGGTGCCGTCGTCAAATGTCCATGCGGAGATAAGCCCATCGGAAAGCGCAGCCGACGCGACATTCGCACCAATACACAAGCAAAAAGCCACGATTACATACTGCCAGCGAAACATATTTTAATCCTCCCTCACGGATAAAAATTTGTCCGTGCGTTGAACACAACTTCGGTTTGTTTGTTGAAACTACATCTTCCCGATCAGCCGATGAACTGAGGTTTGTCCAATCAAACTCTGAAACCACCCCTGTTGCTTGCCAAAGATCGGATTATATGGTCTATACTATCATTTGTTTTATTTCCTGTCAACCCGGAATCTCTATCTTCTTTGACTTTCCTCCAGGTTTCAGAAGATGCAGAGACAGCAGAGCTTACTGGGTATCCCTGCGAGAAACCTTCATTACTACCTACACCGGCGGGTGGGTCGAAAGGATTTGGATTCGTTGAGATACTTGAAAGCGGGAAAGCCTAGAAAGCAAACTTTGGGTTAGATGAAAAGGATTTTATCGGATGGAATTTTAGAGTAAGTGAAGTTCGCCTCAAACCCAACGAAGCAAAGAGAGATGCAGTTGCCGCACGAGGTAAATTGCCCTTTGGCGTAATAACCTATAAAAGAGCGCCGGTCAGTTTGGGGACTCGGTGCTCTTTACATTTTTCAGAGAGATGCTATCATCATGCCAAAGCCACTCCAAGGGGAGATCATAACATGCAGCCTCGCGATCGTTTCGCACAAGCAGGTAGGAACCGGCGAGTGCGGGGCTATTCCACGTTTTGCTGTCCAATGCGGGAAAGCGGGTGAGTTCGTGATGTGCGTTTGGATTCGCTTCCACCAGGACAACATCACCAGATTCAGTTTGTACGAGAAGCAGGTCGTCGACCAATATCACTTGGCCATGCCCGTACCGTCCGCGTTTCCACTTGCGCTGACCGTTGTCGACATCCAAACATACGAGCACACCGTCGTCAAGTCCATAGATGTACCCATCCCGGTAAACAACATTCGTAAACTTGGCTTTGAGCCGAGGGGTCTCCCAAACGAGAGATGCTCGCAAGTTGCTTATATCTTCGATTCCATCGGGGTTGCTTTTCTCATCCCGCTGGATTTGAAAAAGCTTGCAGCCGATCCCGTAACCACTCGAAACAAATACGCGGTTCCCAGGAAGTGGAACAGGTTGAGCAACACATTCAGTACTGCTCGGCCAGGGGTGCCGCCATAGGATTTGCCCTGTGGCTGGATGATGCGCCGAGACGCTTCCATAATTGAAAATGAGGATTTGGCGCACACCAGCAAGTGTTGTAAGAAGTGGGGAACTATACCCCGCTAGATCGTTGCCGCCGCTCCAAACCTCTTCCCCGGTATGCCTGTCGAAAGCAACCAAAGACCCGCCGTTCATCCTTCCAGCACTGACCACAACGAGGCCCTCAAAAACCAGGGGTGAACCACTCATTCCCCAATCAGCCATTTCCTTATCCGTGACGATATCTTGAGACCAAATCTGCCTACCTGTTGCGAAATCCAGGCAATTAAGGATTCCAGTCCCTCCCAGGGTATAGACGCGGTCTTTCACAATTGTGGGTGTTGCACGGGGGCCAATTCCTGCGGGTACAGTTTCGTATTCGGCCCTATCATAATGGCGCCACTTCACTTTACCGGTCCTCAGCTCGTAACAGACAACCGTTTCTTGCTCACCATGCTGGTCTTGCGTGACTGCAGAATCTCCAAGGACAGCGAAACCTGACCAACCGGCGCCGATAGGTTGGCGCCATATCAACCGGGGTGGGCGCTTCGACCAATCCCGGGCTAATCGAATTCCGCGCAAAACCGCATTACGATTCGGCCCAAGAAACTGCGGATAGTCTTCAGCCGATGACGATTCAACTGTTCCTCCTCCTTCTCTCGAATGGGGACCAGGGAAGGATGGGCTTGGAGAAACCATCTCGGATGAACTCTTCTTCCAGCGCCATTCCAATAAGGGCACCAAGTCCCCATTAAATCCTCTAAAACGGAATAGCTTTGTGGAGCAGAGAAGCATCAGGACAATCGCCGCAAAAGAGATTAGCCGAATCTTCCACCGCAGCCTCGAGAAAAATAGTAGCCAAATCAACATCAGCAAGAACGAAACGAACAAAGCAAGAGCTGTTTGCATGACCTGTTCTTGCCGGTGCGAAGCCTCTGAGATCCAGATGAATACAATGACTAGACCGGTGAGCGCGAAGACGATGGCAAGAAGCCACCAACGCCCGTGCTTGCCAGATCCCCTTCGTGAGCGAGAAGACATGAGTCACACCCTTACGTCTGATACGGTAGGTGATAAGTGGTATTGTTGGACCTTTCAATCATGCTCAAATCCCAGAAGGTGATATGCGACGCTTAGAATTAATGACTTACCGACCGAGCAACTTACTTGGGTGCCAATCTAGTCTGATATTTCGATGCAACCGCTTGGATTGCCGCCCACGTGCTGTCATCAATAAAGATGCCTTCTTGACGTTGTCTGTTTTCCTCCCGAAAGCCGCGCTCGCCTGGGATGAGAATCTCCTCAACACCGGGTGATTTCTTTGCAGACTTGATATATGAGATAAAGCGCTTGACCTCTTCGTTGAAATCGTATACATCCACAAAGCTCGCGATATTGATTGCCATGACGAACAAACCGTTGCCAACTCTAGCCTCACTATCGCGACTGCAACCTGCGCTGGTCAATGCACCCGAAAGAATGTCGATGACAAAGCTTAGCCCGAATCCCTTGTGCGCGGCGATCCCCCCGAAAGGAAGCAACGCGCCTGGGGGAGCCGCATATAAATCATCAGTGTTGATTGTTGGATTTCCTTCGGCATTGATAAGCCAGCCTTCTGAAACAGTTTCTTGTCTGTTCTTTCTCAGCCCTATTTTCCCCGAAGCGACCACACTGGTGGACATATCCAAAATAATCGGCTCACGTCCTTCCACAGGGATTGCACAAGCAATCGGATTGGTCGAGAGTCTGCCTTCAATGCCGCCAAATGGAGCTACACATGGACCCCCGCCGTGGTCGTTAACAGTCAAGACACAGATCATGTGCTGTTCCGCGGCTTTCAAAGCATAGCCTCCCAATCTACCTATTTCATTGCAGCGGAAGGCGACGACAGAACTGATGTCCTTATTTTTTGCCTTTTGAACAGCTAATTTCACCGCATGTGTTGCGATAACGGGGCCGAAGCCCCAGTTTCCATTTAGAACCGCCATCGACGGGGACTCTCGTCTGAACTCAATAGCTGCACCTGGCTGGATTAAGGACGCCTCTATTTCTTGAATATATTTCGGCAAGTGAATGACACCATGCGAATGGTGTCCAGTTAGATTGGCATCAATCATTGAACGCGTCACCACTTCAGACTCTTCATCTGGCACACCGACAGCACGAAAAATCTTCAAGCATATCTGCGTCAATGTCTCTGCAGAGAAAATTGGCATGGTGCACCTTCTCTGTAGCTTGATCGATTTCGATCGCCTTTACAATTTCACGAATCAAGATGATTCGGTATTTCGATCGGCAGATCCAGCCGATCCGCCCACTCTTTCCACGACCCAATGTAGTTGCTGACCTTCGGATAACCCAATAATCTCAGCGCCAGATAGCCGTGGGAAGAGCGGTAACCACCCTGTCAGTAGCACATCACCCGTTTTTCAGGCGTAATGCCTTCGGTTTGATAGATGGCTAGCAATTCGTCCGCCGGTCTAAATGCCCCATCCCTGTCCAGATTGTTTAGCCATTCGATGTGAATCGATCCAGGAATAGCACCGCCACGCGCAGCCCTAGCGATGCGTCCATAGTGTTCATCGTCACTGCGGGTATCAAGCACAGCAAAATTGCCCTTATCCATCTGGGCGAGAATGTCCTCCATTCCTATATGCGTGTCTCCTTGAGGGTTGATTGGAAATGGAGGAACGTCAGGAGGTGTTGTAGTGTCAATGCTCACAGGCCCTTCTGCGGCGATCCAGGCATTGAAGCCACCATCTAACACTCGAACGCTCTCATGTCCAAAATACTCACAGAACCAGAATCCCCGCGCCGCGCGGATACCTGAGATGTTCTCATACCAGACAATCGTTTTTCTGGAATCAACCCCACGTGCACCAAAGAGATGAGCGATCGTCCACATAAAGGCGGCAAACGGGGCTTCGCTCGTATTATTTAGACTAATCCCGTACAAATCTAAATGGATTGCATCTGGAATATGCCCTGTGACATATTCATGTGTCGGACGTGTATCCACAATGCAGATGCTTGTATCATCAAGTTTGCTAATCAACGCCTCGGCTGAAATCAGCAACTGTGGATTAACATACCCTTTGTCGTTCATCCAATCCTCCCGACTCCACCCATGTAAGGCTTAAGGACTTCTGGTACGCAGATGCTCCCATCTGCTTGTTGATAATTCTCAAGAATCGCGATAACCACTCGCGGCAACGCAAGTCCTGAAGCGTTAAGTGTATGAACAAATTCTGGTTTTGCGCCCGGTTCACGGCGAAAACGAATATTTGCACGACGCGCCTGAAAATCCTCAAAGTTACTGCACGAAGAAACCTCTAGAAATTTCTCCTCTGCAGCGGCCCAAACTTCAATGTCGTAGCATTTTGCAGCAGCAAACCCAAGATCTGCCGTACAGAGCGTGACAACACGATATGGCAGTCCAAGGGCTTGTGCAACATCTTCAGCGTTGGTTAGCAAGAGTTCGTGTTCGTCGTAGGATGTCTCAGGGAGGGTAAATTTTACCATTTCGACTTTATCAAATTGGTGGACACGGACTAAGCCTCGCGTATCGCGACCATAAGAACCGGCCTCACGACGAAAACAGGGTGTATATGCTGTGTAATTGATTGGGAGATTTCTACCATCCAAGTATTCACCGGCGAAAATGTTTGTGACAGGGACTTCAGCCGTTGGAATGAGAAAGAGATCGCTACTCTCATGCGCGTCATCACGATCACACCGATACATATCTTCCTCGAATTTAGGCAACTGTCCTGTACCAGTCATTGTAGGACGGTTAGCAACAAAAGGCGGAGAGACTTCGGTATATCCGTGTTGAGAAACGTGCAGATCAAGCATGAAGTTAATCAGGGCGCGCTCTAGTTTAGCTCCTAGCCCCTTAAACAGCACGAAGTTACTGCCAGCAACCTTTGCCCCACGCCTAAAATCGATGATGTCCAACGCCTCTGCAAGTTCCCAATGCGGCTTGGGTTCAAAATCGAAAGTTGGGAGGTCACCCCATCGTGTGACCTCAATATTATCCGCCTCACTATTGCCGACCGGTGTACTTGAATGGGGGATGTTTGGGATGTTAATTAAAATCTCATCCACTTCATTCTTATGAACCTGCACACTTTCATTTAGTTCCTTGATTTTCTGAGACACTTGCCTCATCTCAGCAATCTGTTCGGACGCATCTTGCTTTGTTTTCTTGAGTTCAGCGATTTTCTTAGAAACTGTATTTTGATAGCTTCTGAGTGACTCCGCCGCGCCCATCAGCTCACGCCATTTGCGATCTGCGTTGATGAGTTGGTCCAACGGCGCGCCCATTTTACGCTGTTCTAGTATCGTTCGTACTGCGTCGGGATTATCTCGAATAAATTTTAGATCTAACACGAAAGTTCCCCATCCTCTCCAGATCTATAGGTATGAAAAAACCACAGGTTGCTCGAAGACAGCCTGTGGTTAGGATAAGACGTGAAATATAAGCTGGCGGGCTCGACGGGATTTGAACCCGCGATCTTCTGCGTGACAGGCAGATGTGTTAGGCCAAGCTACACCACGAGCCCGAAAAGAAAACTACCGGTTGGTAGGCGGGACAGGGTTCGAACCTGTGACCTACGGCTTGTAAGGCCGTCACTCTAGCCAACTGAGCTACCCGCCCAAAATTCATTTTCATTTTTTGGCTAAATAAAAGTATAAAGCATAATTGGAATTTTGTCAAGGGAAAGCCACGCTATTCATTTGCCGTCGTTTTCAATAAGGGGGTAGGCAGTTTTGCAAGCCGTAGGTGTGAGAAAGTGGCGTCAGCTTATACTTCCGTTTACCGATCGGCAAATAAGGCTTTACGTAAGCAAGTATGAGTCGATGTTGTGCCCTTTTGACCCAGCCAAACCGTGATTGAGTCAGTTTTTGTCCTCTGACCGGTAAGCGATAATCGACAGATAGATTGGTAGCTTACACCGCTGGCGATGACAAGTTTGATATTTGGAGCCGTGATTTTCCATTGCATTTAATGATTGTGTGTTAGCCGCGAAGGGTCTTCTGCAAAAATCGCCCGGTGTGTGACCGCTCCACCGACACCACGTCCTCCGGCGTTCCCATAGCGACTACTTCCCCACCTTCATCACCCCCATCGGGACCGAGATCGACAACCCAATCCGCACACTTAATCACGTCCAGATTGTGCTCAATCACGATGATGGTGTTGCCTTTGTCCACAAGTCGGTTGAGCACTACTAGCAATTTCTGCACGTCATCGAAATGCAAACCGGTTGTAGGTTCGTCCATGATATAGATGGTTCTACCAGTGCTCCGTTTTGCGAGCTCGCGCGCTAACTTGACACGCTGCGATTCTCCGCCCGAAAGTGTTGTTGCAGATTGTCCCAGTTCAATATAATCCAATCCTACGTCAAACAACATCTGTAAAGCTTTTCGGATGCTCGGCACGTTGTAGAAATGATCCAGCGCCTCTTTAACCGTCATTGCTAAGATTTCAGCGATGTTTTTGCCCTTGTAACGGACTTGAAGCGTCTCGTGATTATAGCCTGTTGCACCGCACGTTTCGCATTTCACCCAGACATCCGCGAGAAAGTGCATCTCAATTTTGTTATAGCCATGCCCGTGACACGTTTCACACTGTCCACTTTTCTGATTGAAACTGAATCGACGTGAACCAAAACCGCGTATTTTGGCATCAGGCAGATCGGCAAACAGATAGCGGATTTTAGTGAAAAGATCGGTATATGTGGCAGGGTTTGATCGCGGAGTCTCCCCAATTGGCTGCTGATCTATGTGAATTACCTTGTCGAGATAATCCATGCCACGAATCTGCTTGTACTTGCCAGCTTGCCCAATCCGTGTCCGATTCAAACTAGCTGCGAGAGCAGGGTAGAGCGTTTCTTCGACGAGAGAACTCTTACCTGAACCAGAAACCCCTGTCACACATGTGAGCGTTCCCAGAGGAATTCTGACATCAATGCCGTTTAGGTTGTTGATTCGGACATCGAAAAGCTCTATCCACTCTCCTTTGCCCGCGCGCCTTTTCGTTGGGATCTCGATTTTTTGCGCTCCTATGAGATACCGGCCTGTAATCGATCTTTCGTTGCCCTGAATTTCAGTTGGCGATCCGACAGCGACGATTTCGCCGCCCAACTTACCCGCGTTCGGCCCAAAGTCGAGAATGTAATCTGATGTTAACATTGTCTCCGAGTCGTGTTCGATTACGAGTACGCTGTTGCCCAAATCCCGTAGGCGTTTTAATGCGTTCAAAAGCCGTTCGTTGTCCTTCTGATGCAACCCGATAGTAGGTTCATCAAGAATATACATCACCCCTGTCAAACCGCTGCCGAGTTGACTTGCCAGACGAATTCGCTGCATCTCCCCTCCTGAAAGTGAAGGTGCAGGGCGGCTTAAGGTCAAATAGTGTAACCCAATGTCCGAAAGGAATTGAAGTCGATTCTGAATTTCTCTGAGAAGTTCACGGGCGATTTCCTCCTGATGCGGAGGCAAATCTAAGTGATGGAAGAATTTAATTGCATCTCGAATTAACATCGCCGTGATTTCTGCGATTGTATTTCCGTTCACGGTCACAGCGCGTGCAAGCGACTCAATGCGTGTTCCTTTACATTCCCTACAAACGGCGCCTCCGCTCCACATAATACTGCCAATGCCTTCACACCGTTTGCACTGTCCTAGAGGGCTGTTAAATGAAAAGTGGCGCGGAGTAAGTTCAGGAAAGCTCAGCCCGCAGGGCACACAAGCAAAATGCTCGCTGAAAATTTGGTAAGTATTGCGCCGCCGCTTTGCCGGTCGGCTATCCTTCTTATCCCTCTCTTCCATATCTCTTATGGCTACGACGCCGCCGCTCTGGCGTGTTGCGGTTTCAACGGCTTCGGCAAGACGACTGCGCGCATCGGAATCAAGAGCTAGGCGATCCACTACGATTTTGACATCGTGCTTGATGCTCTTGCCAATCTGCGGCGCCTGATCGATGTTGAATATCTCGCCATCGATCTCAAGGCGTACATATCCATCACGTTGGACGCGCCGAAAGGCATCTGGATAATCTTCATTACTCCGCAAACTCAACGGATACAGTACGTAAAGCCGTGTTCCGGCTGGTAACGTCATAATCTTATCGACAATTTGTTGTACTGTTTGGGCGCCGACTTCCCTCCCACATTGAGGACAATGCGGTATCCCGACCCGCGCGTAGAGCACTCGCAAGTAGTCATAAATCTCCGTGACTGTTCCAACGGTCGATCTCGGATTTTTGCTCGGCGACTTCTGTTCGATTGCAATCGCAGGTGAAAGCCCCTCAATTTTCTCGAACTTCGGCTTATCCAACTGCCCCAAAAACTGCCGGGCATACGTTGAGAGGGATTCAACGTATCGGCGTTGTCCTTCCGCGTAAATTGTATCTAGCGCCAACGACGATTTTCCAGAACCGCTTACGCCGGTGAAAGTCGTGAGCTTCCTGTGGGGGATTTCCACATCAATATTTTTCAGGTTATGTTCCCGCGCTCCACGCACAGAAATGCACCGAGGACTATCGGGTATTCTAGCACTTTCGGTCAGGTAAATTCCCCCTGATTCATGAATTTGACTAGAAGAAGGGAAAGTTGGCGGATTGGCGGATTGGGCTATTAAGTGATTGCCCTCTTCTATCACTCCGATACTTACTCCATTCAAAATGGGTTTCAACGCTTGTCCTGTAAACGACATTTCCACCTCCCCCACTTCTTCGGGCGTACCAAATGCCACGACCTCGCCTCCTTCCTCGCCACCTTCAGGTCCCAAATCAATGAGATAATCCGCCGTTTTGACCACCTCGAGGTTATGCTCAATTACGACAATGGTGTTGCCGGCATCTACCAATTGATGCAATACTTCCAGTAATTTCTTCACATCATGGAAATGCAACCCTGTTGTCGGTTCATCGAGAATATAGAGCGTCTTTCCTGTACTCCGTTTGGCGAGTTCGCGTGCGAGCTTGATTCGCTGCGCCTCTCCACCGGAAAGCGTCGGCGCAGGCTGCCCGAGCTTGATGTAATCTAAGCCAACATCGTGGAGGGTCTGCAGGATTTTCGAGATTGTTGGAACGTTGGCGAAGTGTTCTAATGCCTCTTGGACATCCATATTGAGGACATCAGCGATGCTCTTCCCTCGGTATTCGACCTGCAGCGTTTCATCATTATAGCGTTTCCCCTGGCAGACGTTGCACCTGACCCACACATCAGCGAGAAAGTGCATCTCAATCCGTCGTGATCCATTGCCCCCACAGGCTTCACACCGTCCACCCTTAACATTGAAGCTAAAACGCCCCTGCTTGTAGCCACGCAAATTCGACTCAGTCATTTGAGCGTAAAGCGCACGAATGTGATCAAACACTTTCGTGTAGGTCGCAGGATTTGATCTCGGTGTCCGTCCAATTGGCGTCTGATCGATGTCGATGATTTTGTCGATTACGAATTGTATGCCGCGTATTGCATGTTGTGTAGTGTGTAAGATCTCATTTCGACTCCCACTCTCTTCCCGCCTATCTGGTTCTTGGCATCTTTCGCCTTGCTCATCTTCTTCCATATTTCCGTTGTTCTGATGTGACTCCTCAGCAATTAGCGCTCGAATTTCTTGGTATTCCCCCGGCTGTTCATGTGCCTTCATCAAATCTCGGGCAAGGGCTTTGTATAGAATATCGGTGATGAGCGAACTCTTGCCGGAACCACTGACGCCGGTCACACAAGTAAAAGCTCCAATTGGGATGCGCACATTAAGATGCTTCAGGTTGTGATGGCGCGCACCGCAGATTTCAAGCCAGTTGCCCCCAACAACTCGACGCTTATCGGGTATTTCAATCTGTTGGTCCCCGCGAAGATATTTGGCAGTTAGTGAGGTTGCATGTTCAGCGACTTCGTGGGGCGATCCAATCGCTGCAATTTCCCCGCCCTGAATTCCCGGCCCTGGCCCGAAGTCAACAATCATGTCTCCAGCCCACATTGTATCGGCGTCATGCTCGACAACAATCACGGTATTTCCCATATCACGAAGATGCTTCAGTGTTGCAAGGAGGTGGGTGTTATCGCGCGGATGCAATCCGATACTTGGTTCATCGAGGACGTATAGCACTCCGCGCAATCCCGCCCCAATCTGACTAGCCAACCGAATCCGCTGCGATTCTCCACCTGAGAGCGTTGGCGCTGTGCGATTCAAGGTAAGGTAATGCAGCCCGACGTTCATGAGAAACCAGAGACGTCCCTTTATTTCTTTCAGCAGATCTGTTGCAATGAAGGCTTCGCGTTCTGATAGTTGGAGCTTTTCGAAGAATTCCAGACAATCCCCGACCGTCATCTCAATCACATCAAAAATCGATTTTGCAGTAATTGTCACTGATTTGACTTCTAGCTTGAGTCGTTTCCCTTCGCAATCCGGACAGACCCTAGAGACCATAAATTTTGAAAGATATCGCTTGTGCAACTCCGAATCGGACTGAAAATACTTACGCTCCTCAATGGGAATTACACCCTCAAACGCCATCTCGTACCCGTAGCGCCGCTTTCGACGTGTGCGGTAAACGAAGGGAATTTTTTCCCCATCCGTGCCATAGAGGATAACTTGCTGTTGCGCATTGGTCAACTCGTTCCAAGGGGTGTCGAGGCTAAAGCCGAAGTGTGCTGCCAAGCTTGAAGTAATGTGCTGAGTGTTTAAGGTTTCTAGTTCGCCCCAAAAGACAACCGCACCTTCTCTGATTGATTTAGTTACGTCCGGCGCGACCAAATTGGGAGAGATTTCTGTTTTCGTGCCCAGACCTTTGCAGGTCGGACACATTCCGGCTGGGCTGTTGAAGGAAAAATGACGCGGTGCAGGCGGTTCATAACTGATATTGCAGTGAACGCATGTATAATCCTTACTATAGAGGAGATCGCCGGCGTTAGGCTGCTCTTCAACGATGTTGACGATTAAGCGTCCCTCTCCCATTCGCAGCGCGGTTTCAACAGTTTCTGCAACACGACTGCGGATGTCGGGTTTGATGACGATACGGTCAATCACAATCTCAATATCGTGACGCTGATTGCGATCTAACTGTATTTCATCCATCAGGTCATAAACCTTTCCATCAATTCGGGCGCGGACGAATCCGGCCTTGAGTGCATCGGCGAGATCTTCGCGGTATTCCCCTTTTCGTCCGCTGACGATTGGCGCAAGTACCAAGATTCGCGTTTGCTCGGGTAGGTTCACAATTCCATTTATAATCGCCTCTGTCGTTTGGGCGCCCACAGCGCGTCCGCACTGTAGACAATGCTTCACACCCACACGTGCAAACAGCACGCGCAAGTAGTCGTAAATCTCTGTGATTGTTGCGACGGTTGAACGTGGATTGTTACCGGCTGATTTCTGGTCGATCGAGATGGATGGGGATAGCCCGCCGATGAAATCGACTTCGGGTTTTTCCAGTTGACCGAGAAATTGGCGGGCATAAGCAGAGAGCGATTCGATATAGCGACGTTGCCCTTCGGCGTAGAGCGTGTCGAACGCCAACGATGACTTGCCTGAGCCACTGACACCGGTGAAGATGATGAGTTTGTCTTTTGGGAGCTTGAGATTGATGTTCTTTAAGTTATGTTCGCGAGCGCCGCGAATATCAATGAATTCGTCGGTCATGTGTCTCCTTTTGAAGTTCTGCAGGCGTGGAGAACCTCTCACTACTTTTCTAGCTTTTCAACCCTGTCCGCACGGAATGATTATTCGGCACCGTATTCTCCCATCGTTGTATTGGGTCTTTCCTCAACATCATTTTGTTGCTAAACATAAGAGAAAGCCACTGTTACCCGGGGCAATTGGCATAGGTCGCATCTGCATGTATGACCAGCGAAACCGAAAATGCGTCAACCCCGATTTTACCACAGATTGTGGGTGCAAGCAATGTCTTACTCACGGGTAGCACAGCCTGCCGTGATTGTCTTGGTCTCGTTTGTTCCCAATTTCAGCAAAATATAGCATATATGGGTTAAGCAGTCAATTGAAAGCGATGGAGAGGACGAGGATTTCTGTTGACGAGGCAATGAAAAAGCTGTAAAATGGATTTTGTTTCCAACACGAGCAACAGAAGGAATCGACTTTCACTGACATCGCAGCGAGTCAGAAGGGGAGTTGTCAAACGATAGGGAGAAGGGATTATCAGGATGAGCAAAATATACGAGCCGCTTGCTGATTTCAAGACCGAGGACCTACCCGAGAAAACAATGCCATTCTGGAAGATTGCTGGACCAGGGGCAATATTAGTCGGTCTCTCTATCGGGGCAGGTGAGATTGTGATTTGGCCGCGGATTGCAGCGGAGTACGGTGGCAGTATGGTCTGGGCAGCTGTATTAGGCGTCTTTCTACAATTATGGATTAACTTCGAGGTAGGACGCTGGACAATTGCAACAGGTGAAACTGTCTATACCGGCTACTGCCGGGTGTGGCGTGGGTTTGCGCCGCTGTTCATCCTTATCACCGTGCTAAGCTGGATTGCGCCCGGCTGGGCGCGGGCTTCGGGACTTGCGCTCAAAGCC
The DNA here is from genome assembly GCA_965198175.1 of Candidatus Poribacteria bacterium. Taxonomy (GTDB): domain Bacteria; phylum Poribacteria; class WGA-4E; order WGA-4E; family PCPOR2b; genus JAPPKS01. Next base: position 987,381 of record OZ240245.1, on the reverse strand, counting down.
CTGCTGGTTGGCCCGGAAGGTTGGGGGACTGACACATTCTGGACAGTGGTCACTTTTGGCACGGTCGCTCTCCTCCTTTTTGGCCCCAAGATGATTTATCACTCAGTTGAGCGGACGATTGAGTTGCTCGTCATCATCGTCACGGTGGGTCTCATCGTAGTCGCCATCGCTGTCGGTTCAGCGGATACGTATAAGGAGCTGGGTGCGGGCATTTTGAATATCGGCTACAAAGCTCCAAATATGACGGTGAAAGCGATGTTCATCGCAATCGTTTTTGCTGGCGCCGGCGGTACAGCGAACCTCTTCTACACCTTTTATCTTCGAGACAAGAATATCGGCATGGGGGCACGCCTTCCAGAGTTACAGAATCCGCTTCGGGGCAGGACCGAGGCGGTTCCGTCCACCGGTTTTGTCTTCGAGGATACGGAGAGGAATCGCGATCGGTTCAAGGCGTGGTGGAGCTATATCAGGAAAGATCAGTTAATTTTCTTTTGGGCGTTGAACACTGTTACTATCTTGCTCTTCATCGTCGGTGCACTCGCTGTTTTGCATCCTGCAGGCATCGTGCCGGCGAAGGGAACCCTCATCTGGGACGAGGCACGGGTGCTGGGTGAAGTGTGGGGCGGTCCGGGGCGAGTAATCTTTCTACTTGTCGGCGTGGCAACGCTCTTTGGAACGCAACTCGCCTTGGTTGATGGGGTGTCACGGTCGATTGCCGACATCGTTTACACCAATTTCAAAGGGGCACAGAAACGCGAGTTGAGTTGGTGGTATCTGCTCGTGGCGGGCACATGGATCGTAGCTGGCTGCTTGATTACCTTTGTGATGGAGCAGAAAGGCGTCAGTGAACTCGGCTTTCTCTTTAACGCAGCCTACATGGGTGGATTTGCGATGGCAATCTATGTGCCACTCACGCTTTATATTAATCACCGGTTCTTGCCGAAGACTGCCAAGCCGAGAGGCGCATCCACCGTGATTATGATTATCGTCTCGCTTATTTACATTGGGTTTGCAGTTTCATGTGTCGTTTGGGAAATTGGACGGTTAATTGGATAATGGGGAGGTGCCAGCGGCTAGGAAATGCCCCGATGAAAAGGGGACTGAAAGTTATGAAGTTCCGACAAATACTCACGATTCTCCTAGTAACATTCCATGCCCCGATGAAAAGGGGACTGAAGGGAAATTGGTGTGAAAAAGGTAGACCGCTTTTGTGCACCACGATTCTCCTAATCTCATCTATACGAACCGCTAGCCTCGCCGATCGCGGCGATGACATCCTACCCTTAGTCCAGTCAGAGAAGCTTAAAGCGCACATCATTACCTTGCAGGAGAACGTCCAGCAGACGCCAACCCCTGAATCGGGACGCCTTCCACCTTCGGATGTATTATCATACAAGCCCATTGTCTATCGCACGCGAAGTTCCTACCATCGCGACGCTGTAGATAACGCAGCCCAGTACATTGAGAACCAGTTTCGCCGCTCGCCGCGATTGCAAATTGAACTTGAAGAATTCCGTGGCTTGAAGAACGTCGTTGCGACGCTGCCCGCACGACACGGTTCAACAAGCGATCGGATCTTTATCCTCTGCGCTCACTACGACAGCATAGCCAATCGAGACAACGCCAACTGGAATCCGTTGATTTCAGAAGCACCCGGTGCGAACGACAATGCAACCGGCGTCGCCGCGATGCTTGAGATTGCTCATCTGTTAAGCCAATTTAATTACAATCACGAGTTGCGGTTCATTGCACTTGATGGCGCAGAAATCGGGCGTCAAGGGAGTCGGCATCACGCCAAAGAAGCGTCACAGGCAGGCGAAAACATTGTTCTTGTCATCAATATTGACATGATCGGCTTTAATTGGATAACGGATCTCGTCGAAGTGCTCACGGATGGCTCGGACAACTCGTCTGTCTGGATTGGTGAGATGGCGCTGATAGCAAATAAATGGTACGATATTGGATTGGAGGTTCGACCGATTCGTGATGGGTCACTCAGCATAGGCGATCATCGTTCGTTTTGGGAGGAAGACTATCGGGCAGTTACCTTCACTGAAAGTACAACACCGAGGCGAGATTCGTCCAGTTATGAAGCCAATCCTTTTTATCATACCTTTCGCGACACGGTTGATAAGATTAACATGCAATTGGTTCGTAAAGTCACTCAACTTGTGCTAGTTACGCTGGATGGTCTCGCAAGTCAATCTCATCAAAGTGGTTCCACTCCGAGGGTTACAATTGATTCGATCCCTGTCGCTAATCAGAATCCGGTCCAAATCACGGGCAGATTCGAGTCAGATTTCCCCGTGGAAATCGTCCTGAGCCCAGGAAATGTACTCGCTCAAATAGACCGATCCAGCCGCACCTATCAGGCGGAAGTAACGATGCAACCGGGGGAAAATCTCGTCCGCGCAACAGTTGTGTATCCGCTTGGCGCTAGTTCTGTTGAACAAACTGTTCTGTTTGAACCTGATTTTGAATGGATAAGCGCGGCGGTGTTTCCGAATCCCGCTCGATTGACAGATGAGTTGACTCAATTGCGAGGCGAAGGGAATTTGCCGATGGAGTCGATGCATATTTATATCTATGCGTCTGACGGTTCCTTAGTAAAACAGAAGTCGGGCGTACCGGATGGCGCTGACCCCCGCATTTGGCGAGTCTGGTGGAATCACGAGAATGCCTCGGGGCGAGAGGTCGCCACCGGTGTTTACGTGTGTAAATTTGAAGCGTCTGTCAACGGAGAGACGTACTCGAGAATAAAAAAACTGGCACTTGTTCGGTAACAAACAGAAGATTAGAGGGAAAACTGCTGCGATAACCTTGACGCGTATGGACGGAAACAGGAAAGGATTCGAAAACTTCCAAACATCTCTAAAGAAACATGGACAAATCGACGCAGACTATGCTATTATTTAAGGAATGCTAGCGGATACGAATCCTCTAGCCGATTCCAAAACGCAGCCCAATCGGTCACTTGATTAACCACAGAAAATCGTTACATTGGAAGGAGGGGATTTGAATTGCCTCAAAGAGAGGGAAAGCAGACTGATTTCAGAAGGAAGTCTGGGTTAAAACACCTTCGCGCCGATCCAAAGAAGCGTGAGCGGAACTTTAGACAAAAAACTGCTATGCGGACCATGTTGAAGAAGACAGAAGCCGTGATTGAGGAGAAAAATTTAGAGCAAGTGCAGGAATTGTACCGGCAATCCGCCAGTCACCTTGACAGAGCAGCACAGAAGGGCGTTATCAAAAAGGGTACGGCGAATCGGAAGAAGTCTCGCCTTGCTCGACGGATAAACAGCCTGACCTCTGCTTAGTGTAGGCGCTGAAAGTTCGACAATCGAATCGGGGCCACAAGAGCAAACATCTTATCAAATAGACTAGCCTTGTTGAGGTGTAAGTGGTTGTGAGACGATAGGAGTAGAGATAGGTTACACTTGAGAGTGAAACTAAGATAAGAGTGCCGATTAACGCGGGGACCGACCATTCGTGGTTGAGATTTCTGTTAGCGGTGCGGCGCCCCGCAACCAGCTCGTGTTTCGGATGCTAGTGCTAAAGCACCTCTCCCTGAATAAAATCACCATCCAACGCCAACAACTTCACCGGCAGAATACGGTTAATCGCAGAATTGGGACAATCCAATAAGACGCGCAGGTAATTCCCTGTAAATCCCGCTAACTGACGATTTTCACCCTCCTTGCTGTCCTCAACTAAGACGTCCAATGTCTTGCCTAACATCCGACGCCGGAACTTATTCCGAAGTCCCTTCCCAAGTTCTATCATAGCCTTGCTTCGCTCTGCCGACACGTGCGGCGGTGTCTGATTGGGATACTCGGCTGCTGCCGTACCTTGCCGGGGGGAATATCGAAACACGTGCAACTGGCTGAATCCCATCTCCTCGACGAATTGGAGTGAATCTTCAAAATCCACATCGGTCTCCCCAGGGAAACCGACCATGACATCGGTGGTCGCGGCTACTTCCGGGAAAGCGAGGCGTAACTTCTCAACTAGGCGTGCATACCCAGCTGTTGTGTACTGGCGGCGCATCCGACGCAGAATTTTGTCACTGCCCGATTGCAGCGGCAGATGGAAATGCGGCATGCACTTGGGCAAACCTACCATCCGATCTACGAGGTCGTCGGGAAAATTCATCGGTTCAATCGAGCTAAAGCGGATGCGTTCAATTCCTTCGATGGAGTGGACCTGCTCCAAAATATCAACGAGCGTTGATTTTCTCCGGATATCCTTTCCGTAAGTCCCCATGTGCACGCCCGTTATGACAACCTCCTTGTATCCGTTTGCGGCGATTTGCTCTGCTTCTCTTACGACATTGTCTAAAGGGCGGCTTGTCATGCGGCCGCGGACGTATGGGATGATACAGTAGGTACAGAAGGCGCTACATCCATCTTGAATTTTTATGAGCGCGCGTGTGCGTTGCGTCAAACCGCTCACGCCCATGTGACTAAATCGCGCATGCTCACGGATCGGGTCATGCTGCACCGGCTTAATCTGTAGGAGCGGCGAATCACCCTCAGTCACCTCATCGGCATGAATCCCATCCAGATATTCTTGAAGATTGGCTTTTTCGCGGTTTCCGAATACAAGCGATACGCCGGGTATATTTGCGATCGCCTCTCGATCGCTTTCGGCGTAGCAGCCCGTGACAAGCACCTTGGCATTAGGGTTCTTTCGGATGGCGCGGCGAATAGCCTGACGTCCTTTTTGGTCTGCGATGTGGGTCACGGTGCAGGTATTGATAAAGTAGATGTCTGCAGATTCATTTTCATCAACGACGGTGTAACCGTTGCGCTGCACGGTTTCTTGCATTGACTGTGTATCATATTGGTTGACCTTGCATCCGAAGGTGATAAGCGCTGCTGTAGGCATTTTTTTCCAATTCCATCCACAATCGACAATTCACGTCGGTAGAATGGTGCATTTTTTGGGAAGGACCTTTCTCTCTCTCCATTCGCCAGAATCGCGGGCTTGTCTTCAATTACTCGAGCCGCTGATACACATAATCCGTGTCTTGGACAGCCGAATGACAGCTTTCGCAGAGCTTACCTTTTGCAAGCACCGAAAATGCGGCATCTTTATCGCGGCGCGCGTATTCGATGAACGTCCAGTCGTTGGCGGCAGGATTACTTCCTGCTTCTTTTTGCATGACCGCGAAGATGCCGATGAAGTCATCGTCGGAGCGGAACACGGGCTTAACAATGATACTCCCATCTGGATAAGGGAACTTCTGCTCTCCGTCCGGAGCGATGGCAGCGCGTTCCTGATTGACAAGGATATCCTTCGTGCCGAAATGTGCAGGCGATCCACCCACAATTGGCTCCGCGTTCATCTTGAGCCAAGTCTCAAATCCGGCGGTATAGTCAGGGAGCCCAGGGAGAGCCTCCGGTTGTTCCGCCACCATGTCGTCTGTGTCTTGATCTCCGTCATCAGGTAGCATCTCGCCATCTGTCATGGGTGTTAGCGGTTCGCCCTCGTCTCCACAGGAGAGAAAGACCGCAGATCCGACTAGAATCAGTGCAATTATGAACTTTATCCAATAATAATTTTGTCGTACTATGATATTTGCCTCCATATCGTTGTTTGGATTTTGAGTTGCTCAATCGCTCGCCTACGAACGTCGCAACCTCGCGCGGAGCCAATCCGTAAGCATCCAGCGGATTAGATTCTCACATGAGCGTTGTTGTCACGACAACGTCGGCTAACTTATCCATTGTAATGTGAGCGATCCGTTTTGTCAATGAAAATCCCATACTTGCCCTCAACTAATGAAGGCATTTTCTCCTTGACATCGTCGTGCACCTTTGCCAAAATTGACAACGGAGCCATGGATGACTCGTTGGTAGATAAAGCGGTTGAGTGACTCCAGTAAAAGGAAGGATTCGACATCAGTTTGTGACTGAAGGATAGATGTACCCAATGCGTTGCGATAGAATTTCAATGAGGCTAAACTCAAATGGCAAAATCGGACGATTCATCGGCACACACCAGACGATCCTTTTTTCGGGAGGCGATTTCAAGACTTGCACAGCCGGTCGCAGAATACGTCGATGCTCAGATTGGCGCGTATATCCCCACCGAGAAAGCATTGCTGCGCCCCCCAGGGGCACTTCCTGAAGATGAGTTCTTGGATACCTGCGTGCGCAGCGGAGCGTGCGTCAACAGTTGCCCCGCTCAAGCAATCCTACCCATCCATCGACACGACCCCGATCTGGCTGGAACCCCCTACATCGATCCAGACTATCAACCGTGTGTGGTCTGCGAAACACTCGAATGTATGAACGTATGTCCAAGCGGGGCGCTGCAAAAACTGTCGGTCAACGAGATTCAGATTGGGTTAGCGGTTGTCAATTATGAATCGTGTCTTCGCACAGAATCAATCAACTGCCGCGACTGCGTCGACAGTTGTCCAATCGGCAACGAAGCGATACGGATAGACGCTCAGGATCGGATAGAGGTGATGTCGCCGGGCTGCGTCGGGTGCGGCGTGTGTCAGTATCACTGTCCGACCTCACCAAAATCGATTCGCGTTGAACCGATAAATGCAGTGACGAGTGGAGAGTGAAAGCTAACCAATCTCGACTAGTTACTGAAATGATTTTGAGGTTTTAATCTCTGACAGCAAAATGGAGGGTTATTGATGTTTAACACTGGCAGTTGGAAGCAAAAAGCGGGATTAATGGCGTTGGGTAGTGTTTTCACGATTATCGGGATGCTGTTTGCATTCGGAATGTTGCCGTCGGTCACGGCGCAGAGAGACAAGTTCGGGGATATTGAATGTACCAAGCTAACTTTGATTGATGCCTTAACCGGGAAAACAACCGCCAAACTCGAGACCGATGAACACGGCGGACTCCTATACCTTTACGGTGCAAACGACAACCGTGGTGGTGCCAAACTCACCGTGGACCTACATGGCGGCAAACTAATCATGTTCAGTAATGAGAAAGTTGGTGACGCCCACGTGAGCGCTATGCTACGGACTTCAGAGGAGGGCACAGGAAGTTGTGCAGTTTGGCATAAAAACGGCGCATGGACCAGTATTTCCGCGACCGAAAACGGTGGATATGTGTCCATCTATGGGTCGAACCCTAAGAAACTTCTCGCATCAATAGGAGTAACTGACGACGGAGAAAGCGGTTTGATAAGCGTCCGTAGATATGACTACGGGAAGGAAATAGGTGCGGCTCAACTTAAGACGGACGAAAACGGGGGGCGGTTAGACGTCTTTGGCAAAGTAGACGGCAAAAGCCGCGCGGCTGTGAGTATCAATGAATATGGCAACGGTGTTATGGCTACATGGGATAAAAACGGGTATCGGCAGTAAAAAGCAGTGGCTAGTGGTTAGGGGCGAGTGGTCAGTAAAGACGTACTCACTGGTCGCAGGCGTCTGGTACTGAGAAGTTTTTTAGGTTTTAATCTCTAACAGAAATAGAGGAGGTAACACAATGTTTAGCAGTCAGCACTGGCAAATTAAGTTGGTCTATGCAACATTCGGCCTCCTATGTGCCGTCATCGGGATGCTGTTGTCGCCAGTAACAGCGCAAAAAGCGATGGAAACGATACAGTGTTCTAGGTTAGAGGTCGTTGATGCGGAAGGGACAGTGCGAGTGACAATCACCACGGATGAGCAGGGTGGGGTTGTCACGGCGCATGGCAAGAATGGGCATTCGGAGGCATCTCTCCGCATAGGAGAAACTGGGGGACGCGTCGCTGCCGTTGGCAAAGATGGCCAAACGAGGGCGTTTCTCTTTACCGATGGTCATACCGGGCGTGTCGGGACGGCTGATAAGTTTGGGAGCTTTACAATCCGGCGATAATCTGATTGTAAAGTCAGAAGCGAAAAGGCGCACGCCGCTTGCTGATGTGAGCCAAGGGACGAAAGGTTTCCTGCATTCCGCGGTACTCCGAAATGCAAAGACGGTGTAAAAGAAAGTTGTTGATGGGATGGCGGTATGGCTTGACGGGCGAATCCCAGTGCTGGGATGTTGGCGGAATGCGTCGGTTCAGAAGCGAACTATTTGGACTAGGGATTGTTATGCTTACTCTCCCCCGGGTCGTAATGTCCATCCGTTTTTCGTGGCAAGCTCGGCGAGAGCAATCCTTAGTAAGCGAAATGCGTACTTTTGCTTGTTTGTTGATCCAAAGAATTCAGGAGTTATGGCAATGTGTGAATGGGCAGGATTTTCTGGAGTAGGGTCATAGATAACATCCACGGCGTGAACAATCCCTTTGTCTTCGGTTTTTGTTTCTACCGCCGCTAATGCGCGAACATCACCAGCTATCAGGCTAACAATGCCATCGGTTTCATTTAACCGAGAAAGAGAGGGATTGTCTCTAAGTTTTGCTCTGTCTACGGAGGGCTTTCGATGCTTATCACTAAAAGCGTTAGGAAGAATTCTAAGCTTTCCTTCGTTGAGAATATACTCTTTTTCTTCTAATTTGGCTCGTATGCTGCGATATAGTTCTTCATTATCTCTCACGTAGTCATTTTTATCCATAAAGTAACCATTTCCAAATCGTGAGATAGTCCTTCCTGTGAAGCACGTCTACGTTCATCTCGGTCTCAATATTCGGTCCCCACACCTGAATATACACCACTGCATTTGCTTCGATTTGAAGATGTAGTTGACGTTCTTCCCCGTACCATTCTACAGATATATTGCCGTCCTCATCGCTGGAAATTAACGGTGTGAGCCACGAATATCCTTCAGAAACGACGGTATCAAGAAATACTTCCATGAAGTGCTTTGCGTGATTAAAGCTTAATTTGTTTGGCTTTTTCGATTCATACTCATCCCAGTTGTCTTCCCGTTGAGCAATAACATCAAATTGCTCTGATATCTGACGTCTTTGGAAGTCCAAGAGGGTATTCTTGTCAATGCGCTCCAAACCCACATCGGTAATTGGAGATTCTGTCCTCGAAGAAAGAGTATAGAATGCCCTGCTGGTTTTCCATTGGACTCTGGCATCAAATTGAGCTAATAGCTCACGTCTTTGAATGCCCTCTTCGCCACTGATATCTTCTTGATCGATTCCAAACCAAATTCCATACTTGAGTCTGACCGATGCCCCTTTGTCCTTTTCAAAAAGTTTGGGTTCCATGTCTTCTTCCAAGGACAATGGATAGTACGCAATGTCTCGGTCGTTGGTAGCTGCGTTGCTTACGGCGGGCATGACTTTCTCCCCCAGAACTGTTCTTGAATTTCCTCACTTATTAGATTGGAGAAAAGTTCTAGAATTACCTCATGAGTAGAATTAAACCAATTTCGCATCGGTTCATACGGTTGGCTGCTATGTGCGGTGAATTCAACACGAAGAAGCAGACGGTTGTCGAAGACTCGTCGAGCACTTCGAATTGACAACTGTAATTGCCCAAGATCATTCGGGAGCCCGAACACCATCTGCCAGTCAATCTCTCTTACATCGGTTGAAAGTATACTCTGGTCCATTAGTGAGGTAAAACTAGGAAAGACTTTTTCTAGATTATTAAGAGTCTCCCAACCTTCATTTTCTAATATGTGGTCGATATATGTTATCTCATATCGAGTTGGTACGAGATCTCCCAACTTTTCCTCGGCGAGAAACTCCTGAAAACGAGACAGATAATTCTCAAAGCTTTCTATGACTGTTTCATAGCCCGGATATTCATCATTGGGTCTTCTTCTGCGCCAATTATGCAAGAAACGATTGAACTGCATTTGAATGATTTCGTTTTCGTCTTTGTGTACGAACCAAACTCGAGGCAGTGGAAGTTTAGTCTGATTATTCAAATCTTCTTCCGATATCGGAGCGAGCGGGTTCTGATCTTCAATTCCAGAAAAATCAGGTCTGAATTTCTCCCAAAGTATGCCGAAATGTCCCGTTTGTAATCCCTTTATTGAATCGAAAAGGATACCGCAAACAATTTCATTGATGGGCGGGTTCTGATATTTCATAGTTCGTTGTCCTGTTGCGTTCATTGTATATTCGCTTTGCCGTTAGTTCCCACAAGGTGGCTTTCAGTCTGTCGACTACCCGCGAGGTCTGATGGATTGAATAAGAGCGATTGGCAAAGAGAACCGCCGCTCGTACGTATCATTATACTTTAACGTTCGAATGCCCGTCAAGGTTTGCTGACACCATAATTTCCAACAGTTGAAAGTAGGTTGGTTGAACGGAACTAGTGAGAAATGCCAAAGTTTACATTTGAATTGCGAGGTTCGATTCTACGGAGATTTTACTCTATTCGTAGGACCGCGTTGTTGAAAAGCAGTATTTTCATTGGCTACAATAGAATTCGCTTTTTTTCTGTTCGACCCAACCTATAGCACTCTAAAACCGGAGCGTCAGTAGAGTACCTAATCCTTTGCGCGATGCAATAGGATAGATGCCTAGCATGGCGCCGGTCACCGTCAAGCTGAAACAGGTGTCCATAAGAGGAGGCCTGATTCTGCTGGTTGATTCTGTTGGCTGACATCGGCGCGTCAATCAGCGACCAGATAGCCCCGCCGAACAATAGTAGATATCCAGGAACACTCATCCAGTCATCACCATCTGCGTCAACGTTACCAGCTTCGTCCGCCAAGTCATAGTTATCGCCGCTAGCACTCAGTGTAAACCCCAATCCTACTATTGTGGCACCGAGTTGGATTACTCCCTTTGTATACTGCCCGTTGTAGAATTGTCCAGCTCCAATCATTGGAAACGAAAGACCGAGAGCTACCATGGGATTTTTCTTTTTGGCGAGAGTGCGAGTTCCAACTACGGTCTCCTTGGTAATTTTGTCAATCTCATTCATCTTGTAGCGGAACACTTTGCCGTCAAATCTTGCTATCTTCAGCGATTTATCCGGAATCTGCTCGATGACCGTTCCACGAACAATGCCTCCATTTTTCAAATAAACGACATCTTCCAATTCCTGTGCAAGCGCTTGTGCGCTTACGAGAAAAGCAACTGCGCATATAATCAGAATAAAACGGGACACATCTTCCTCCTAAATTCTTTGCAATTCAGACTGTCTCTTTGCCCAGCGATGAAAGTCTACAAGAGTCAGCCGATTTTTCCTTAGCAGGCAGATTGTAACACAACTAGCAGACTGCGTCAATACGCTATGTTCAGAACATGCGCAGGAAGCGATTTAGATTCGGCTGAACAGTTTGAACAGTAGCCTTTCAGGGCAAAATAGATTGTCAAGAGTTGGGTTTCACTACATGCATCTGTAAGTCGGTGACCTTAAAGGGCAGATCCGCAATCGTCAACGGTTCTGGAAATTAAGACTATCGCACTCACTATTCGTTCGCTTGATCCCTCGTTATTCACTCGGTTGATCCTAGTCGGTCAGTTGATTGCTCAACTCCACCTACAAAAACTTACGGGCAATAAATGAGAGCCGTTTGACACGTCCTGACCGAAACTACTGAACACCGTGCTAAATTGTGTGTAACGCCTAGTCTGTCTGGTAATCTCCCTCAGAGTATCCACCGCGACTACGGTATCTCTCGTCCGAGCATATACCCGCCTTGTAAACATGCGTCGTCTTCCAACCGCCTGTCACTGCCGTGCTCTTCGAATGTTGTTCTGCAAGTCTGTATTGCCTTTCTCTTCCGCTAGCTCCATCGCTTTATCGAAATCTTTCTTCGCATCATCGCTCCGCCCTAACTTCTTGTTGTTTTCGCCCCTTGTGTAATAAGCCCATGCGTAATCGCCGTTGAGTTGTATCGCCTCGCTGAAATCGTAGATTGCCGCTTCCCGTTGACCTAACCACGCTTTGGAAACGCCCCGTAGCTGATAAGCCCACGCCCGATCCGGTTCGCGCCGTATCGCTTCGGTTAAATCGACCATCGCGAGGGCATAGCCTGCCTCCTTTAATCCCGTATAAGAAGACGATCTCACCTCCTTTAATTTTGCATGCCCTCGCCACAGGTACATATCCGCATCTGGGTGCTCTTTTATTGCTGTAGTGAAGTCTGCAATCGCAACGGAATACTCTTCCATTTCAGTATTCGCCCGCCCGGTCCAATAATGAGCGTTTGCAGATTCCCATCCGCTAGTAGTGGAGGACAAGAGTTCTGATTGCAGATGAATCACTTCGCCAAAATCGAACACCGCTGCCTCATAATGTTCCAGCTTGAATTTTGCGTGCCCCCGCCAGATATACAGATCACTTTTATCCTCATCTGTTGAGGCTTTCCGTATCGCTTCATCGTACGCCTGAATTGCTTCCGCATATTCTTCAGCGCGGTAATGCTCTATCGCTCGTTTCGCTGGCGGCTTTTTGCTCGCTTCGGCCGCCGGATCTCTCGGTGTGTCATTTATGTTCATTACAATCGCCAAAATAACAAATAGAGCGATGAATCCACCAATGATAATATAGCCGCGCTTAGCTAGGCGGCGATCGTTGTCGTTACTCTGTTGTTCTATTTCTGCCGTTTCCTCTTGTGTCATTCTACTCGCCCTTGTTTAGTGTGTGACCTGAAAGCGACGTGTTCATGAATTGACATAATTTGTTGCCCACATCCTACCCCAAATCACCATTAATGGCAAGAACACGAACTTTCAATATAAACAACTCTTGTACGTTGGGTTGAGCGGTTTTGACGAACTAACGCATGTATGCCGCTAATATAATGCGGGAAAGTTGGCTGTCTGTCAGCCGCAAATTTTAAAGTTGTTTAGGTGAAACAGTACCCGTGGGAAAAGCAGTGGAGAGTTATGAGTGGTCCGTGGTAATTGGAAAATGGAGAAAAAAGGCTTTAGTTTTTGACTAGTCAAGGATTTTTACTTGTCCGGATTTGTCCTTTGTAAAAACAAATCCGCCGCCTTCATTGGCACCGAATAACGCGCTAGACATGTTTCCTTTATCGGCAAAATGCCAACCCTTGTCGGGAGAACCCTCGATTTTGCTAAGCGCATGTTTGTTATTGACTTTAACAAGCCCGCCTTTTGGACCAACGTAAAGCTTTGCCATTGCTGGAATTAACATGTCGTTAGGGAGCTCGGTACGGTGATAAAAATCTGTTCCATTGACGCTGACAAATCCGCCGTCGTTATCGTTGCCGAGATGCACCGTCGGAATGGCATCCGTGCTTTCATATCTATTATAGAGTAAGACAGAACCCCCGCCAAATTTGCTACCAATGATTTTTACAATCCCTGGCTTGAACATGTCATCGTAATCGGTAGTAAGTATAATTCTTGCTATACCCGATTCATCCACAATCGTTAAACTCCTACACTCAATTGCACTAAACTTATCCTTTTGCGCCGTTACTGGTGAAACCAGCAACGTCGTCAGGAAACTTCCTATGACTCCACCAATAATTCCGCTTATAACCAGATAGTGTTTCGTCTTCATGGAAAATTCCTCCTTAGTTTGGAAGCAGTGACCAGTGGCTAGCCACCAGTGGTCAGCAAAAGCTGGGCACAGTTCCTGTTGGTAGGGTTTCACTTTGTAAAACCCAACATACAATCTAAATGCTATACGTATATTCACTTAATATATTACGAGAATATTGGCTGTATGTCAACCGCAAATTTTAAAATCGTTTAGGTGAAAATGCACAAGTGGGAGTGAAGTGCCGTGGCGCGCGATGAACATGTGTCGCGATTCGGAGATCGCTCCTACATGGGGCGAATTCTGGATACCCGACGATACGTTCCGCCGCAAAATCAAATCTACATGAATTCTTCTTGATTTACATCCCCCAATAATACTGCGTGCAGATGGGTTTTCGTCTATCCTGTAGTCATTGTCTTCCGCCATTGCAAATAACACTAAATTTTCATAGTTAACTCATCGGTCACTTCGATGCTAACTTCCCGAAGATCAGTGAAAGACTGAATTCACGCCCCTTTTGGATTTAATCAAAATCTCACGATACGTCGGACAACTATGAAAACTATGAAATTTTCACAGAATCCACAATTAAAAATTACATACCCGATTGGGTTTGTTAAACATTTCTCTAAGACGCCTCCGTGGTGGTGTGAATAACGAACCTTTTCGCCTGAACGCTTTTTCAAATCGCGCTATCTGAAAACACAGAATTTCGCTTAATCGTTGGGATTCGGAGAAGACTAGTGAAGACTATCGCCCTCCCTATTCGGTCGGTTGATTGCTCAACCCAATCCATAACCTCCCCTAACCCCTCCTTGGTAAGGAGGGGAATGAAGATTGTAAATACCACTATCGCACTACTTATACAGCCGCTTGATCCATTCGCTCACTTGATCCCAACCTACAAGAACTTAGGGGCTTCTTAAGGGTTGGCATGGAAAGTCTGTCCTGAAAAGCGCCCATGTAGATCGATAACCTGAAGCGTCACTTCTCCGTTCTTATTCAGCATCGATTTGGGGATGACAAATTCTACAGTGCTATTTGTGCCTTCTAATAACCTACATGCTATTAAACCACCTGCATCTTCAAATTCCGGCGTAAGCAGTTGCGCTTGATGGAGCCCATCGGAATCGTAAACTTCAAATCGAAGTCGAATTGCATTCGGCGGAACTTCAACCGGCGGACGCATCTCAAATGTTGCGGGCAGGTTGAAAAACGGATGCCTTGTGTTGAAGTAACGGTGGGCATCCAGCCACTCAGCAGCACAAATAGAGGTAGTCATCGGCTCGGTACTGTATAAAGCTACCCACGGCTTCAAATCATTGCGGAAATCGTGTTGCAATCCAAAGGCGTGACCAAGCTCATGAACCGTAACATCAATGTCAAAACAATCGCCGGAGGCTGGAATGAGCACAGTACCGCCAAAAGCCCCATCGGGGCCGCCACGACCACATACGTTACTGCTGCTATCACCAATTCTTTTGCTACCGACATCTAAAGCCACAACGTAGATATTTATCGAGCGGTCAAAATGATCATTTATTTCAGCCATGACTTTGTTCCAAGTATCGCTATGATAATGCCCATCTACGAACTTACCCTCCAGAAGATGCACTACCGCCCCGCCGGCTTCATCGGTTTCCAACCGGAAGGTCTTATAGCCGAACCCGTAATAGTCCATCTGTCCAGCATAAGCCTTTTGCACATCCCTTATTAACTTATCAAATTTCCTGTCTATATCGGGCTGAGGTGAGCGGTCGCTGGGGAGGAAGTAGATTAGGCGCACCAAATAGCGCCCACCTTGACGCGCCAAAAGAGTTTTGATATTCCGGACGCGGACCGTGCCATCTCTCCCGCCACTGGCAAGGGCTGAACCGTCGGGGGAGAAGGCTACCGTCCTAATCCAATCAGAGCCTTCTGACATTGTCGATATCTTTTCCCCACTCTTGACAGACCACAGGCTCACCTCCCATCCTGAGATAGCAAGCGTTTTCCCATCCGGAGAAAAATCGACAGTATAGGCTGCTCCATTGTTCTGTATTGCCCCGATGCGTTCCCAATTTGGCACATCCCACAATTTGATCAGCCCATCATTCCCCGCACTCACAAGAGTGTTGCCATCTGGGGAGAATTTAACGGAACCAACGGCCGCTGAATGGCCTTCTAGTTGAGCGATAATTCGCCGCTGCTGAACATTCCAAATCCGTACGATTCCGTTATGGTCTCCAGAGGCGAGAAGTTGTCCGTTGGGGGAGAAAGCTGCCGACCAAGTCCATGCGCCATGCTGAAGTGTGGCAATCTCAGTCTGATAGATGGCATCGAACAGTATTACATGTTGACCGGCGACGGCGATTAGCTGTCCATCGGGCGAGAAGGTTACTTCAGTCACGGGAAAAGGAACTTGGAATGACATTGGTTCATGGGATGCAATTTGTTGCCATCCTGAAATTTCCCATGTCTTGACAGTGGAATCATCGCTCCCACTCACAAGCAATTTGCCGTCCGGGGAGAATGCCACTGAATTGACCGTACCTTCGTGGCTGCTGAGTGTTTTCACGCTATTCTGCCGCAAATTCCACAGTTTGATGGTGTTATCCTCACCGGCACTGGCAATTAAGGACGAATCCAGGGGCGAAAATGCTACCGAGTGGACGGTATCCCCATGCTTCAGAATAGTGGGCTCCTGTGCAAAACTGGACAGCAATAAACTGAAGAGGGCAATTGACGAAAAAGATGAGAGTGTGACTTTCATCTGAAAGTTTCTCTTCTGAAGGCTTTGTTAAAAGCTCGTGTAGGTTGGGTTGAGCCAAAGGCGAAACCCAACCTACGACCTACCCTAACCCCTCCTTGGTAAGGAGGGGAATGTACATTGAATGAACGGAAAAAGATTGTCCACTGTGGGAGAGGCATCTAAAGCTATCGCAGTCGCTATTCGCTTCTTTGATCACTCACCATTCGTTCGCTTGATCCTTCTACCCAACCTACAAGAACTGTCGGACAAGACTATCGCCTTCGCTATTCGCTCAGTTGATCTCCCTCCCACAGTGTGGCTCCGTGCGACTTTCCGGACTTGTAGGTAATAGTAAGCTTGTTAAGGGGGAGGAATTCTTAGCCGTCTTTTTTTAGTTCGGCAATTACCATCTTCATATCATCCCAGACTTCTCGTTTTGCGTGCGGGTTCCGGAGGAGGTATGCGGGATGGTAGGTTGGCATGACTTTGACGCCGCGATAATCGTGGAATTTACCGCGTAGAGCGGAAATCTTCTGATCGGTACGGAGTAGGGTCTGCGCGGCGAAGCTGCCGAGCGCACAGATGACTTTGGGTTGGATGATTTCGATCTGTTTCAGGAGAAACGGTTCGCAGGTTTCGACTTCAGTGGGCTTTGGGTTCCGATTTCCAGGTGGACGGCATTTGATGACGTTCGCAATGTAGACCTCCTCGCGCGCATATCCTACCGCTTCAATAATCTTTGTCAGGAGTTGCCCGGCTCGACCGACAAAGGGTTCGCCCTGTCGGTCTTCATCGGCACCGGGCGCTTCGCCGACAAACATGAGCTTGGCGTTTTCATCACCTGTCCCAAAGACTACGGTGTTACGGTTTTGATGCAATTCGCAGCGCGTACAGCCCATCGCTTCGTCACGCAGCCGTTTCAGGTTAAAACCGGCGAATGGCGTCTGTTCTTTGGGTTCAAGGTGCTCCGTAATACCGAGTTCCATCTGATCTTCCACAAATTCCCTCACGGTTGCAACGATTTCCAAATATTCCTGAACAATATCCCTCGAATCTGACATGACGAATAGTGGGTAGTGTATCGATTGCTTTGCGACTTAGAATTTAGCTTAATGTTGAGTAATCGTGTAACAGAAACCGAGTGTTAAAGAAAAAACTCGGTTTTAAGAATCACATGCTGCTCCGCTGGAGCAGTAGGCTGGAAATTTTAGGCCGCTATAAACATGGCGCTCCGCTGGAGCGCAAGAGCGAAACGTCCCGAGTATCTGTATTTCGCTTGACCATTAGAGTTTTTGGCAAAGACTCGGTTTCTATTAGCGCCTATACCCATCCTTTAAATACGTCTCGATTTAACGCATTTGCAACCGCTGTTTAAGTTCCTGGATCCGAACGACAGGGGTTGGATCTTGTGCGTACATTATGGCGAGATAGAAGCTGGTCCAGTCTCCAACAACGATTAATGAGAAGAGCCGCGCCAACAGCGATTCACCCTGCGAATGAACCTGCGCAATACCGGCTGTGTGCCGCTCAATGAGTTCTGCGGTTATGTCCATCCGACGCTGCGTTTGGCTGTGGGCGGATTGGTCACGCAGCATCACCACATAGCAGTGTTGCGTTAAATCGGACGGGAACTTCCAGCCTTCGATTTCATTGTGATTCATCTCAGGCAACAGGCTGTGATATGCCAGCGATTTCGCGTTCTCATTTATCTGCCCCGTCCATCGGATTGCAACGGCGCCTAGTTCTTGCGGCGCATAGATGATTGGCAGTTTCCCGTGCATCTGGCGGGCAAGCTGTTTTGGAAGGCTGTCTTCGACATCAGGCTGAAAGCCGCTCACCAATCGCGACAACAGATGAATTGCCTCCTTAGTATCGTCTACGAAATCCAGATGCCGCGCAAATCCGAGTCGCGCCAAAATCGCTAGGATGGGCAAAAAGAGATAGCCGATCGCGGGCCGGGGTTGACCGCGAGCCGGAATCGTCAGGCAGGGAATGCGGCGCCGCGCGGCAAATTCCGCGAGTTTACCGCCGCTTGTAATTGCAAGAATCTCCGCCCCACTCTTATACGCCGATTCAACGGACATTAGGGTTTCTTCGGTGTTACCGGAGAAGCTAACGGCGATGAAAAGCGTCTGCGGTGTAACGAACGCGGGCAGAATATAATTTCGATGGACAGCAATGGGAATTGGGCAGTGATTGGCAAGCACCGCCCTCACTAGATCGCCTCCGATTCCGGATCCGCCCATCCCAGCGATAACAATGTTACGAATCTCCCGTTCAGCGCTCCCGTCGAGTTGGAATTGCTCGACAATTTCTACCGCTTCCACGCACTGCTCTGGAAAGCGCTTCAGTTGGTCAAGCATGTTTTTTGGGTCGCGGCGTCGAACCCGGGTTGAATCAAGCATAGTCAGGTAATAAATTCAATATCTCGTCGTGTTGATCCCCATTGGTGAATGTGGCTGCCTAACAGTTAAGGTCTGACTAGATTGCCCGGTCAAGGAGCCCCAGTACGTCATGACCATGAGATATCTAAAAATTATACGCGAAGAAATCTGATGATCCGATCCACGATCTCAAGACCCAGAATGTCATACCATGAGATATACAAAAACAGTCCGATGATGAAGCCAACACTGATTTGCAGAATAAGCATCTGCTTCCGAACGCTTAGCGGCTTTCCTCGCAATTTTTCAAGCGCAAAGAAAAGAATCTGACCGCCATCGGCGATTGGAATTGGCAGTAGATTAACGATCGCTAGGTTGATGCTGATGAATGCGACAAAGTAGAGCAGACCACGGAGACCTAACCGAGCAGTTTCAGCGGTTGCGCTCACAATGCCAATCGGTCCAGCGAGCAGCTTTGGAGAGACATCGAAGCTGATGAGACCACCGAGGAGAGAAAACGCCTTCGCGACAATCGACCAACTCTCCCCGAACCCACGTCCCCACGCGGTAATGATGTTATATTTTTCCACGCGTCCCGGTTCGGTCAGTTGAATACCGCTAACCCACGTGTTGACGGTCAACCCCCAACCCTCTATCGGATTGCCCGCATTGCCCGCCGGCACCGCTGCTCGAAGTGTCTCATCACCGCGGCGGAATTCAAGCTGAATAGACTGATTGGGATTGGCACGCGTTAGTAGTTCTTGCAACTCCTCACCGCGGTTGAGCTTGTGCACGGACTCATCGTTTACTGAGACGAACTCATCTCCGATCTTCACACCGGCTTTTTCGGCTGCGCTCCCCTTCTTAACCCCCGCGACAATGAGTTTCGCATCGGCGTTCAAGGTTACCTCTAGTAGTTCGCCGCCACGTTCGTAGATGTTTAACTTCCGCCCATCCGCTCTAACTACGAAAGTTTGATCCTTATCGGAAATCGTCCAACTCTCGTTCGGAGAAAGCGTTGAGACAACCGGGTTCTGGGACAAGGCGACATCGTTATTGCGAAATGCACTTCGTAAGGCGCTCGGAATCTTGCCATCGTCCAGTTCGCCTCGCCGATCCAGCTCAAGTGCGAAGATTAATCCTCGTTTAACGCGGAGTGTAACTTCACTTCCGTGGAATTGTTTCGCAGCGATGTAGAAATCCGGATGCGAATGGATATGTTCTCCATTGATAGCATCGATAAAGTCGCCGACTTGGATTCCGGCTGCCGCCGCCGAACTCCCGTCCACAACCCAATAAACCTCCGCATCCTGTTTTGGCGACACGCCAATACGTCCGATTTCACGGGCCTTAATTTTCTGAACTCTCGGAACTACTGTTAGCGTCTGTCTTTGACCATCGCGAATAATTTCAATTTCGAGTTCTTTTTCAGGTTGGGTAATAACTCTTATATGTAAATCTTCCCACGTTTGCAAACGGTGTCCGTTGATGGCAACAATCCGGTCACCGGGGCGGATTCCGGCGAGCTTTGCGGGGCTGTCATCGGCAACGTACCCGATCTGCGTAGTTTCCGTAGAGCTTCGGACATAATTCCCTGCGACCAGATATATTAGTGAGAAGATGATGATTCCGAACGCGAAGTTCATCGCGGGACCGGCAATCGCAACAAACATGCGGTGTTCCACTGGCGCGGACAAGAATTCTCCCGGTGCGCCGGTACGTTCTTCAGGGTTCTCCCCGGTCATCTTCACGAATCCACCAAACGGCAGTAGCGAGATGCAGTATTCGGTTTCGTCCTTCGTGAAGCCGATAAGTTTGGGACCAAACCCGATAGAGAATTTCTCAACTCGGATTCCGCATCGCTTCGCAGCGAGGAAATGCCCAAGCTCATGAATAAAAATAAGGAATCCGAGTGAAAGCACGGCAATAATGATGCCGTTGACTGATTGAAACATAAATATCACCTTTTAATTAGTATTAGATGTAATCGTAGCGATCAACTGAGCGGACAGTGAAGGCGATAGTCTTCACCGACGCCAAAACTATCGCACTCACTATTCGTTCGCTTGATCTATTCGCTCAATTGATTGTGACTCATCACGTGTACCGCGCATTCCGATACTGGGGCTGATAAAATTCCGGCAACAGTTGGTCGACTTGCAGCAACCCCTTTCGGGTCAACTTGATTTCCTCGCTCGTGAAGGTCAGCATTCCTTCATCCCGCAGTTTTTCGTAAGTTGAACCAAACAGTTCCGAAATGTCCGCCCCGAATTTATCCTGAAAATAGTCGGTCTGGATTTTCCCTAATTTTAGTTGTAGTATCATCTCTCGTATCAACTGTTCTCTGGGGTTCGTGGGAAACGCTCGGTCAAGCGGCAACTGATTGGCATCAAGCAACCGTATATATTCGTTCCACGCGGCGACATTTTGGAAATGCACGCCGCCGACGTGTGAGAACGAGGCAACGCCGGCGCCAATCATGTCACAGCCGTGCCAGACGGCATCTCGGTAGACAAACTTTAGGGGGCTACCCTTTTTTACCATCGTGTAGGCGCTGGAACTCTCATACCCCGCCGCGGCGAATTGCTCAAACGCATAGTGATGCCACTCGCGCTTCGTCTTCCAATTCGCCACAGATAGATCCGTTCCTCCATCGAGGATGTCGTTTGAGTAAACGGTGTTAAATGGGAGTTCCATCTGATACACGGTGATGCTGTCCGGATTCAAGTCAATCGTTCTCTTCACAGTATCCCGCCAACTCGTCCACGTCTCGCCCACCATGCCTGCAATTAGATCTATATTGACTTGATCGAATTCCAAGTCTTTTATCCAGGGAACAACTGCATAAACCTCTTTGGACAGATGAGCTCTACCGTTTTCTTCTAAAATTTCATCATTTAAATTCTCAACCCCAAGGCTCAAGCGGGTGACGCCGATTTCTTTGATAGCGACTAGTTTGGACTGTGTCAAGGTGCCGGGTTCACATTCGAAAGCGATTTCTTCGGCGTGATCCCAAGGAATCGCGTCTTTAAGACGATTGACAAGCGACTTCAGATGCTTGACGCTGATGTAAGATGGCGTCCCACCCCCAAAATAAACGAACGCCAAAGGGCGTCCAAGCACTCTTGGCATTTTACTGTGGAGCGTAACTTCCACTGCTAACGCCTCAAGATAGGTTTGAATATCCGAGCTGTTTTTATCGGTGTAGACGCGGAAATAACAGAATTTACAGCGTTTGCGGCAGAACGGAATATGGAGGTAGAGTCCCAACGGCGTTGCAACGGGAGATTCCGTTGAGGAATTTAAGACATCCATCAACACTGGGATGTTGTCTTTTCGCCAGAAAGAATATGGCGGATAATTTGAAACGAAGACGCTACCGACTTGAGTTTCCTTCGAATCCCGCCGCGCGGTCGCCGGTTCGGGTTTCATCACTTCCACTTGTTCACTCATCGTTTGGCTTTCCTCTCCCAAAGCAGTATAGGACTCCATCGTCCGAGCCGATCACAAGTTTCCCACTGGCAACGCATGGAGATGCAACAATAGACGACCCTGTAACGAACTGCCAAACCGGTTCTCCTGTGTTGAGGTCGAGCGCGAATATGACACCGCCCACTGTTCCAAAGAGAACCCGATTTCCGACGATAACCGGTGAGGAATCGACTCGCGCTTTGGTTGGATACGTCCACAAGGGTTCGCCTGTCTCCGGTTTGAGCGCATGCACGCGCTTGTCCCGACCGCCAACGATTACCACGTCGTTCGTCACAGCGGCTGACGCATAGAATGGGAAGCCGCCCTTTGGGGGCTCGTAATTCCAGAGGATTTCGGTATGTTTTAGGTCGATACCTAGGACTTGGCTACCAAATGTTCCGACATAGGCTCGCGTCTTCAGAACAGCAGGGCTAGCAGCAACGTAGTCGCCCAACGGTATTTTGTTATTTTCTTCGCCACTGAGCACGCTTATGACCCGCAGAAAACCGTCACAGCCTGTCGTAACCACAACATCATTCGGATAGGGCAAGCTGCCATTGTGCCCTACATCCACTATCGTTGGCGTGCCGTGAACGTACCCTTCGGTCTCAAATTTCCAGACTAAAGCCCCGTCGTCCGCGGAAACGCAGTAAAGATACTGGTCATACGAGCCGAACAACACAGAATCGCCGGAAAAATTCGCAGATGAAATTATACCACCATCAGTGCGAAAAATCCATCTTTGTTGACCAGTTTCGGCATCCACGGCATGAAAAACACCCATCTCATCACCAAAATAGACCGTTTTTCTAAACACGGCTGGCGACGATTTAATTTGATCGGCTGCACGATATTTCCACTTCAATGTTCCGTTTTCAAGGTTTATGGCGTAAAGGTTTCCGTCTAAAGCCCCCACATAAACCGTTCCCGCAAAAATCGCGGCGGTTGACTCAATGCCCTCTCCTGTCTCGAACGTCCAGAGCAGTTGGGGGGCTTCAGGGAGAACGTCGACGGCTACCCCTGTGAGTTGAGGATTTCCGCGGAAGCTCATCCAGTCGTCAGCAATGGCTCGGCTTTGTCCATCAAGTGTAAAGATGCAACATAGACTCGTACCTAGAATGATAGCCGAAAACAGGCTCCGTTTGCTCGTATCGACATTTGATATATCGTTGTCGTTCATCAATTCTCGGATTTTAGTGCACGAATATTTGGGGTTCCACCCCATACTGACCGGTTACAGAAACCGAGTTTTCAAGAAAAAACTCGGTTTCAAGTCACATCGCGCTCTGGATCAGTACGCTGCCTCATAAAGTTCCAGCAATTCGACTTCCCCAACTCGTCGTGGGTTAAATTGCCCGGTCCATTGCTTCGCGGCTTCCTTCGCCAAATTGGGCAATTCCACTTTGTCAATTTGGAACTCTCTCAGTTGTTCCGGCAACCCCGCTGCGTTTTTCAATTCGATAATGCGATCATGCAAGGGCAAAGGACACAGTTCTCGATAAAGCATGTCTACCATCTGACTATTGAATTCAATCACCTGTGGAAGCATCAATCCGACCGCAACGCCGTGAATGACCCCATATCTACCGGTCAGAGGATTGGCGCAGGCATGCGCTGCGCCGAGCATGGAGTTTTCTATCGCAGCGCCCGCTAGATGCGCACCCAGCAGCATTCGACCTTGGGCTTCTATGTTTCCTGGATCGCTTAAAACAGCTTCAAAGCTTCCCTCCAGCAGGCGCCATGCCTCTCTGGCAAATATCTGCGAGATGGGATTTCGCTTCGTCGAAACATAACTTTCCACAGCGTGGGCGATCGCATCAATGCCTGTCGCCGCCGCCACGTGTTTTGGGACGCTTGATGTCAAAACCGGATCGAGAATAACGGTTCGAAATCGGGCTTTTTTGTCGCCGCACGCCATCTTCTGGTGGGTACCCTCTTGGGCGATTAATGCAAAAGACTGGGCTTCGCTGCCCGTGCCCGCGGTGGTCGGGATGCCGATGGAGGGGAGCATAGGCTTGAATGCTTTGCCTTCGCCCCAATAATCCTCCATGACCCCACCGTTAGTGAGCAAGAAGTTGACGCCTTTGGCGCAGTCCATAGCGCTGCCGCCACCTATTCCGACTATGAGATCGATTCGCCCGTGTGCTTTGGCGTACCGAACTCCGGATTCAACGTGCCGCGTCGTCGGATTCTCTTCTACGCCATCAAAAACAGAGACCTCTAGAGATTCCTGCTTCAGCGAATGGAGCGCGTTGTCCACAATACCGGCACTAACGACGCCGTGGTCGGACACAACCAGAACGCGAGCCCCTCCCAGCGCCCTTGCCAAACCACCCAACTGAACGAGTGTATTCTCGCCGTAGATGACACGCGTACTAGGTTGAAAATCGAAATGTTGCATTGTTGATAGCAATTAAGAAATGGACGCCAGGCTGACTCAATCCGATTCTAAGTTCAAGTGGCAAGTCACTTTGCTCTCCAATCATTGTTTCCACGAATCGCTGTCAGCCACGGCTCGTACCGGTCATCTGAAACGCCCGTTGGCGATAAAGGTGCTCAAACAGATTTCCCTCGTGGGGCTGATCCCAAGAGATTTGATTTGTGCAAATCGCCCCTAAATTAAGGCGTTCCACATCAGTGGAGCAAAGCAGGTCATCAATAAACTCTTCGTCCTCAGTGATGGCGCTCACTACTAAGGTTGATCCGATACGATTCAATATCTCCGGTTGCGGTGCTTCGACGACACTGACGAAGGGGAACAAGTATTCTGTGTTCGCCAGCGGATGTTCAGGGTTTTCACACCAGATTACAGTTGGGAGAAGATACGTACAACCTGCTTTTTCAACAAGTCTTCCGTTCCCTCGAACTTCGGCTGTCAAATCTACTGCACCGGGCGTTTTCAGTTGATCGTCGATGAGACTTGAGAGCTGATGTGCGAATTTCGGATTCGTAAAAGCGGCGATCTGCGCGTTCGAATCAGCCAACGGTTGGGCGTCGATTTGCGCCAATTGGTTTGCTAAAGCAGCTGCAATTTCACGACCATGGGCTGGCACCCAGATTCCGGAGGCGTTAATACAGGACCTACCACCGTTATCGACGATGGAAGTGACCATAAGACCCGAATAATCTTCCCAATCTGAGATCTTGTCTTCCGCGATGATGAACTTACTTCGTCCTGGCCCATGAATTTGCACCCGCGGATCCGTTTTCCATGGCGCTACGGTCGATTCGCCACCGAACAGCATTGACCGACCACTGCGAAGTAAAATTTCGGCGGCGCCCGAGTAGTCCGTTGGATAAAACCCGAACGCTTCAGGGGGACAGTCCGCTGCGATAAAAGCCTGCGCGATGCGCAAAGGTGTCCAGGGTTCCTCGCGCCCCGGCTTGAGAACGAGCGGCGTTTTCATCGGAATGGCTGGCAGCCAGAGCGAATGCACGCCTGGTGAGTTACTAGGCAGCACCGCACCCAACATATTCGTTTGACGAACGTAGCTCAAGGGACGTTTATCTTGGATGCCCCAACCGGAGTCGAGAATGGATACATCCAGCCCGCGTGTCAATCCCCCCAGAACAGCTTCCATCTCTTCCAGAACCGTCCGAATCTTGTTCATATTTTTTCGGCAGAGGCTCTCCGGCATACCCGTCGTCCCAGAAAGCTGTCGAATATAATCGAGGGGCGATTGTAGATCGGCGCCCAGCGGCAGATCCGATTCCATGAAGAAACGGGCGGCTCTTTTACAGATTGCCAACAGTTCCGCAACGGAAAGCGTCTCAAGGGCACGTTTGTGATCGGCGGCTGTGACTAAGTCCTTGGCAATCAACCCTCGATTTGCCTGACTCACCATAGCGATAGGTTCGCCTGTTTGGACGTGCGACACGCGAAGGACGTTCAAACTACGATAAGGGCATCCGGCTCGTAGAATCGGGACATGTATCATTGTCAATGTGCTTTGGTTCTAGATAACGAAGTTGGGACGACAATCCTCGGAGAAGGCGCGTTTGATCTTGTGAATCCCCTTACTTTCCAATTCTTTTTCGATTCAGACGAAGCGCTTTAATCTCTTCCCATAGGTTTTGATACGATATTGCAGCGATGGATTTGGGGGCAAAGACCGAGACTGGCTCTCGTTTAATTCCCATTCTTTCGACATGGGACAGATACGGAATGGCGGACTGCAGAACACCACTGAACTCCCGTAACGCTTCTTCCATGAGCTCATGGTGAATCTTTTTTCGCTTGTCGACCATCGAAAAAAAGGTGAATATGTTATCCAAGTCATATCCACTGTTCTCAAGGAACGCGAGTAACTGTTTGTGCGTGCGCACGGACAGTGTGGTTGGAATTAGTGGAACGAGGAGTGAGTCCGCGGCATCGAATATATTTTCCGCAAGGAGATCGATGGTACACGGGCAGTCCAGCGTGATTAAATCGTATTCATCTCGAAGAGGTTCTAGAATCCGATTCAGCCGCCGTTTTGAACGCTTCAATTTATGAAAAGTAACCGCTAAATTTCGATGCGTGAAGTCCGCGGGCAGCAGATCCAAATTGTCGTAATCCGTACCTTTGATATTTCTTTCGATCCGCTTACCGCCTTTAATGAACCCATTTGTCTTTGATTTGAGCTTGGGTTTGACTCGAAGATAAAATGTCGCCGAACTTTGCGCATCCAGATCACAGATTAAGGTTTTAAGTCCTGCTCGCGCGGCTAAATATGATAGGTTGACGGTTGTTGCAGTCTTTCCGACTCCACCTTTATTACTGTAGATGGCTAGTGTTTTCATTCAACAACCTCACTCTTTTCTGAAGCGAAAAGTGCGCGGAACAACTCTCTGTTTGAAGCGGAAGCGAAGTCGGTGAAAATTTTGAAAAATGACGCTCTCGCGGTCTGTTTTTTGCGGCTCAATGTTCCGATTAGACTGCCAATCGCCAGAATTGTTCTTTTGGACTTCGCGTCTGTTATGGGCAGTTCATCAGTAATCGTCTGAAGATATTCGTCCTGAACACACACATCCTGTAAATTCCCTAGGTTATCTTGCAAATTTTTGAATTGGCTTATCAAAATACTAATTTTTGGATAGGGAAATAGACTGGAAAAGAACTCCATTAAGTACCGGAGTTTTTTGCATTCGATCCTGAGTTGATGTAACAAGTCGTCTCTAGTATTCTGAAGGATGAGGCGTCCTAGTTTCACGACATTCCGGTATTTCTTGTAGATTCTTTTCTGCGCAAGATTTATTATTGGAACGGCTGCGTTGAGTGCGCTTGGAGAATTCTTCGACGGTTCGTTTAAGAAGGCTTCCCAATCCCGCAGCGTCCGCAAAAGCTGTTTGGAGTTCAGGTTGCTAACAACACCCTTTAACGCTTCTGATCGTTTCGCCCGCAAATGGTCAAACAGCGGTTCGATGTCCGCCCGAAGTGCGCTGGGGAGCATCGCCTTGTAGCTTCTTTCATTGAGGAGATAAACATCCAAATCCCGCAGAGAATTCGAGAGTTTGCCCAAAGCAGCGAACTCACGCCGAAATCGCACAGTTGTATCCTCTGGGAACACAGACTTAATCTGACTTAAAGCGGATCGAGTCCGGCGGATAGCGACGCGAAAATCGTGCAGAAATTCGGTGTCAAGATCCGCCTTGATGCCCTCCTCATTGCATTTGATGATTTTCAGTAAGAACCGCAGGACAATCTTAGTCGCATCATCAGCACGCATATTGGGGTTGAGTTGTATCTTTAACTTTGTAGAATAATCTCCCGGCTTCTGATTAACCGCTTCCAAGATTTCAAGATAGACATCTTCTTCCCCAATTGTTGGAAATCCCATGTCGTTGAATTGGTTGACCAACGTTCGGAAGTATCCCCGATATCCTCGAACCTGCTTCAAGGTCAAATGGGCTGACACGATGTCTGGTTTAAGTCTGAACTCTTCGTGATCGAATCGCGCGACTGTTTTTTGGTCGGGGTTCAAGACGCGGTAGGAAGTTGAATGAGAAACGATTTCCGCACGCTTAAGAAGCGCTCGTACTTTTATAATCGGCGCCAGTAATTCTTTCAATCGGCTATCGGGAAAATCCCATATAAAAACCGGTTGAGAGCGGATATGTGCACCTTCAATCATCGTGTTTTCAGACAGATGGTGTAAAACGAGGTCGCTTCCGCGAGCATACAAGGCAAGAGAATTATTGAATAATCGCCAGTCGAAGGTATCGAAAATTGTAAAACGCTCTGTGATAGATTGTTCCTCATTGGTGGAGTACGAAGTATCAGCCGATTCACGAATCAAACGCTCTTGATTATACCCAACAGGTAACTTGAATTTCAGATAACTATGCAAGATTGCCTCCTCAACGTTTCCTTCGCACCGCCTTTGATTGCGTCATCACAACCCGCATTTTTCCATTGTACCAGAGTCGCTGTATTTCATCAATGAGAAAACCGGCGTGTCAGGAGACACAGTTTTCATTATAGCATGATTGGGGTCGGTGTCAATCATATAGTGCGCTTCATCTGCGAGCAGAGAAAGCTCCGAACTCAGGCGGATGCATCGGACTGAAGACGCTTCAAAGATATATTCCGGCGGGTTCAAAAATATTGACACTTATCCCCTCAGATGGTAGAATGCATCCAATAGCGCGTTGGGAAAATAAATCGTCCATTTCAACCCGAACCGCCAGATTGTAGCGGAGGACATCTAGTGAATGAGGCAGGAACCCCAATCAATCTGTTCGACTCTGGGCAGCAGTCCCACAAAGGAACGGGACCTCTAGCGCATCGGGTACGCCCCAATTCGCTGGATGGATTTGTTGGGCAGGAGCATCTGTTGGAGAAAGGGCAACCTCTTCGTCTTGCCATTGAAGGTGACGTGATGATGTCCTGCATCTTTTGGGGTCCGCCGGGGTGTGGGAAGACTACCTTGGCACATATCATCGCTCAGTATTCAAAATCGCACTTTGAGCCTATTAACGCTAGCACGACGGGCGTGCCGGAATTGCGCAAACGAATCGCCCACGCCCAGGAACGGCTCAAAGTCCAGAATCAACTCACCATCTTATTCCTGGACGAGATTCACCGTTTTAACAAGGGGCAGCAGGATTTCCTACTGTCCTTTGTGGAAAATGGGACAATTGTGCTGATTGGTGCGACGACCGAAAACCCTTCCTTTGAGGTGAATGCTCCGCTCCTCTCTCGCATGCAGGTCTACCCGTTCCACCCGCTGGAATCGCACCACGTCCAGCAGATTGTGGATACGGCAGTCCGCGATGCTGAACGGGGTCTAGGGAAGTATCGAGTCGCACTCTCAGAGACCGCTATGGACGCTCTCGTTCGGATTGCTGATGGCGATGTGCGACTCGCCCTCAATGCGTTGGAGCTCGCGGTGCAAACGTGCAAGCCTGATTCGCAGCAAATCCGTCACTTGGATGCGGAGACTATTCATCGCGCCGCGCAGAAGCGGATGCTGCGTCACGACAAAGCTGGCGATGAACATTACAATTTGATTTCGGCGTTCATTAAGAGTCTGCGGGGGTCGGATGCGGACGCCGCCATCTATTGGCTGGCGAGGCTGCTGGAAGCCGGTGAGGATGCACGTTTCATCGCACGGCGAATGGTCATTTTGGCGTCAGAAGATGTCGGCAATGCTGATCCGCAGGCGTTGTTGGTTGCGGATGCAGCGGCACGCGCCGTGGAGTTCGTAGGGCTTCCAGAGGCGCAACTCAATTTGGCTCAGGCTGCGACCTACCTCGCGTGTGCTCCGAAGAGCAACGCCTCCTATCTGGCTTTGCTGGCGGCTCAGAAAGATGTACGGGAAAAATCCGCCTACCCGGTGCCACTCCACTTGCGAAATGCGCCGACGCAACTGATGCGAGAGCTCGGCTACGGAAAGGGGTACCAGTACGCTCACGATTTTGAAGAACACATCGCCGACATTGAATATCTCCCCGACGCCTTACGCGGGCGACGCTACTATGAACCGACCGACATCGGCTATGAAGCGGTCATCCGTGAATATCTGGAAAAAGTGAAAAATAAGAAAAGGCGAATGGGTTGAACCATTCGCCTGATGAAGTCTAACGGAGCGAAGTGAGAGTTGGTCTAATCCATCAGTATATTACCTTTTCCATCGTAAATAATTCGTCCATCAGTATATTACCCTTCCCATCATAAATTCGCCACTCCCCGTCCACTTTTCGCATCTTAAGAACGAATCCAGTGTTCGCGGGGTCATCCGACGTTGGCGCTTCTAATCGGAAATGAAATTCATCGCCGACATATTCACTACTCACAATCTCTATCTGACTATAACCCTCCCGCATCTTCGCCTGTCCTTCCGGAGATTGAATTGCATCCAGTCCCTTCTGTATAGACTGAATCACAAATTCTCTCGTTTCTTCTAACAACGCTTCTGGCACCCCTTCTGGCATATTGTCTTCAATTGCATTTAAGATTTCAATTACGAATTCTTCTGGAATCTCCCCACCGAGGATAGGTAAACTAGCTTCAATATGGTCTCTGTAAGTCCCTGTCACGAATGGGAGTGTTGCCTCAAAATCCACGTTCCTAAATGCCTCTACATAAGCGTTCATTACTTCTTCAGCGGATAAGCCCGCGCCTTCTGATGCAACAGATGGATCGGTGTTGCCTGATTCGGAATCTCGATCAGATACTGCGTCCGTTGCTTGTTGTGTCGTATCTGTCTCCGATTGCGCGTCTGCACCTTCGAGTTGCGCGAAGAAGTCCTCAATCTGCTCCATTTCCTCTGCGGAGATTTGCGGCTTGTCTTCGGGTAAGGGCGCGGTAACCGCACCTTTACGCGTGCCGTTCCTTTGGGCAACCGAGTTTGCGGACTCATTTGGTGTTGATGTTGCGACCTCAACCGATGCGGACGAATCCTCCTTCGACGATATGAACTGGCGTGTCCCGATGAAGGCGAGTACAATGATGGCTACTGCACCGGCAGTGATTTTGGGTACTGTTCCAACTTTCATGACGGTTAATCCTCCTGAGTAGATCTGTTTGAGTGAGGTTATCGGAGAAACGAACACCCCAGTGAGCAGATGACCCAACCGTTTGGCGAGTTTCTGTTTGGCACGCGAGAGTCGAAACGAAATCGCCTTGTATGACAGCCCATGCGTCCGAATCAGTTCGTCGTAACTTGCGCCATCAAGATAGTACGATTGAGCGATGTCCCTATCTTTTTTCGACAACGTTTCCATTGCACGGCGAATCAGTTCTCTCTGTTCGCGGCGTATCAACTGTTCGTCAGGCGAGTCCGTAGACTGAAGTGTATCTTCGCTCACTTCGTCGATGGATACTGTGTCAATCCGCTGTTCTCGCAGCCAGTTTAGCGCACGATTTCGCGCAATTTTTGCCAGCCAACTTTTGAGTTTGGTCTGTTCCTCATACTGCGCCAAACCGCGGTAGGCGTTTAGAAAGGTGTCTTGGACCACTTCCTCAGCATCGTTGCGATTGTTCACGATTCCGATTACAATCGCATAAATGAAGGCATAATGCGCCCGCATCAATTCAGTGAATGCACCTTCGTCCCCCGCTTGGGCACGAGAAATGAGCGTATCGTCGTTCGTCACCGTTATTCATTCCCTTCCATCTACTCTATACAGAACACAGTTTCTGAGATTATTCTAGCGCTTTTTTGGAGTATTCAACTATCTGGATCAGGATTTACAGGATTAAAGGATTCTCAGGATAACAGATTTTCCGCGAGCTGAAAATAAAAAAGGCGAATGGATTGAACCATTCGCCTGATGAAGTTTTGTGGGATTGGGATACGGGTTGCTCGACTTCAATCCTCATAAATGAGCCACACCCCATCCTCTTTTCGCATCTTAACAACGTTTTCTAAGCTTTCCGGCAACTCTGGTATATCGGGTTCCGGCAGTTCCGCCCGTAGCTCTTCCGGCATATCCCGCATCAACAATTCTATCAGTGCTCCGAGTTGTGGTGAGAGCGTTCTCACTCGGAAGTGGAATTCATCGCCGACATATTCGCTGCTAACAACCTCGAGCCCACCACGCATGCGGTCTAACGTCAACTCAACCATCCGCCTGAGCACCGGATCTGCCTTATTCTCATTGATTTCCGCCAAATTATTTTTCAGGTCAGGTAAATTACGTTCCAGGTCTTCTTTAGCAGTCCCTGTCAATAACGGGCGTAGTGCCTCAAAGTCAAGCGTCTTAAATGCCTCCAAATAAGTGTTCATCACCTCTTCGGCGCTTTGTTCTATGTCTTCAGCAAACACATCGGTGTCGGTTGTGATTTGTCCATCAGTGTTTTGAGCAACTACTGTGTCTGATGAGGATTGTGGCGTACCCATCTCTGATTGAAGGTCTGCACCTTCGAGTTGCGCGAAGAAGTCCTCAATCTGCTCCATTTCCTCTGCGGAGATTTGCGGCTTGTCTTCACGCAGGGTTGCGGTGACCGCGTCTTTACGAGCGGTGTCCGTTTGGGCGACCGAGTTTGCGGTCTCATTTGGCGCTGACGTTACAATCTCAACCGATGCGGACGAATCCTCCTTCGACGATATGAACTGACGTGTCCCGATGAAGGCGAGTACAATAATAGCTACTACCCCGGCAGTAATTTTGGGTACGGTTCCAACTTTCATGACGGTTAATCCTCCTGAGTAGATCTGTTTGAGTGAGGTTATCGGAGAAACGAACACACCAGTGAGCATATGACCCAATCGCTTGGCGAGTTTCTGCTTGGCGCGCGAGAGCCGAAACGAAATCGCTTTGTAAGACAGCCCATGCGTCCGAATCAGTTCGTCGTAACTTGCGCCATCAAGATAGTAGGCTCGAGCAATCTCCGCATCTTTTGGCGAGAGTGTTCGCATTGCACGGCGAATAAGTTCCCTCTGTTCGTCGCGTATCAGCTGTTCCTCGGGTGCGTCCGGGGTTGAAAGTGTATGCTCGCTCACCTCGTCAATGGGAACAGTATTGACACGCAGTTTTCGCAGCCAATCTCGCGCGCTGTTTCGGGCAATCTCTGCCAGCCAGTTTTTGAAAGTTTCCCGATCTTCATACTGCGCCAAACCGCGGTAGGCGTTTAGAAAGGTGTCTTGGACTACTTCCTCAGCATCGTTGGGATTGCTCACGATCCCGATTACAATCGCATAAACGAAGGCGTAATGCACCCGCATTAACTCCGTGAATGCACCTTCGTCACCCGCTTGGACGCGGCGAATGAGAGCTTTAGTGCTAGCCACTGTTCCTCATTCCTCCTTATACCCCTTAATCAAACATAACGATGTTCTGCCATTTTTTCTAGCACTTTTTTTGGGGATTTAACTGTCTGGATCAGGATTTACAGGATTAAAGGATTCTCAGGATAACAGATTTTCCGCGGTCTACAAAGAAAAAAAGGCGAATGGGTTGACCATTCGCCTGATGAAGTTTTGGGGGATTCGGTTGCGGGTTGGTAAAGAGCCCCGTTTCTACTACTTATCAATAATTTCGTAAATTCGCCATACACCGTCCTCTTTTCGCATCTTAAGCGTCGTATCTGGCATCTCCTGGTGTTCGGGCATCTCCGGCAGTTCTATCCCTTGTAGTTCGGGAATCTCCGATATGTCCGGTATCTCTATCCTGGGCATCGGTATTCTCAATTGGAAGTGGAATTCATCGCCGACAAATTCGCTGCTCACCACCTCTACCTGACTAAATATATATTGCATCATCGGATTCTGCGCCATTTCCTTTAACATCTGAATTATAAAGCCCGCCATTTCTTCTGAAAGCCCAATTTTATACATATCTACAAGCTCTTCTGGGATCTCACCGCTAAACATGCCCATAAAACTTTTTACCACTTCTCGGGCGGTGCCTGTCACATAGGAGAGCATCGTCTCAAGGTCAAGATTTCTGTATGCCTCTACATAGGCGTTCATCACCTCTTCGGCGGATGCATTGGTGTCGGTTGTGCTGGACTCGGTTTCGGATTCTGACGGTAGTAGCGAGGTGTCCACCTCCGATTCTTCGATTTGAGCGAGGGTGTTCTCTCCAACGATGACGGTGTCGCGCTTATCTGGAGCGAATACACTCGTTGCCAAGTGCTGCATGTCTGCATCAGTGACACGCTGGATGGCATCACGCAACTCGTTGCCATCCAGTTTCAGTTGATACCGACGACCGGTGCTGAAAGCTAAACCGTACAAATTTTGCGTCCACATGGTATCCGGCGGCGTATCAACTGTGCCCAACATTGCCATTGCGTTGAGCGTTCGCTGTTTGTCCTCCGGCGTAAGTTTCGGCGTCAGTGCCATGTTTAGGCGTTGGTCGAGTCGTTCCAGTGCGGACTCAGCATCTTCGTCAGATAGCAGGTCGATTTGGAGCACAAGCGTGGTCCCATCCTCCAGCGGTGCAAAATACACAGTAATTGGTTGTGCTTTGCCCGACTGAGACAAATTTTCTGGGTTTGTCAGCAATCGCGAAACGACTATCAGGAACGGCGCGTATTGCTTGCTCCCAGGTGGCGGTGCGGCATATTCGATCGCTGCGACGCCGTTCGTATCTTCGTTCAGAGGTTTTGCAGTGAGAACCCGTATCTCGCCAGTCTTCGCTTCAGATTTGGGCGGCTTTGCGGGCGGCGATACTCCGGGCGAGATTTGACTGAATTTTTGGTGAATTAACCTTCGCGCATCGGCAACGTCAAACCCGCCTGCGATGGCAAGTACGGCGTTGTTCGGCTTGTAGTAATCCTGCCAAAACTGCTGGAGTTCGTCAAGAGCCATAGCCTCTACGTGCCCGGGCGCATCGCGCAACTCGCGATCCAGATTGGCTTCGGTGATGCGCAGATGGTTCATGCGAGCCGCCGCATCTCTTAACTCCGCTGGGAATTGTTCTGCTTGGACGACGCCTCCAAAAACGGTGTATTCGAAGCCTGCGTAAGCAATCGGGCCCGTGACATAGCGGTTCAGACGCTGCACGACGTCAAGTGCTGGCGTGTCCCCCGCTGTAGCGGTCCAATACAGGCGCTCGATTACGTGCACTTTGCTGGTGGAGTCGTGGTCGCGTCCCAAATCGTACAGCAGTACAATCGCCACTTGGCTTGATGAGGGAACGGGGCGTAGAATGACTGTTAGTCCATTGTCCAGTTTGTACGACGCCGGTATCTCGGTCTTTGAAATTTTAACTGCGGCGGCGTTCATCTGACGCGGTTGCTCGTGCGAATTGCCGACAACCCCCGTTCCGCGTTCACCAAGAACCGTCGGCGGTTTGGACGCATCAGCAACGAGTTCAACTGGAATCTCTCCAAACATTGTCATCTGGATTTCGCTGGGAAGCGGTGAACTGGTGAAATCGCCGGGCGTAGCGACTGGACGGAGAAATTGATTGGAAAGCATAAAGGTTAGAACAATCCCGACTGTCGCCGAACCGATGAACGGAAGCAACGGCTTCGTTGAAATTGGTTGCACTTTGGTTGATTTAATAGCGTCGACGATTCGGAACGTAAAGCCAGACTGTAATTTTTTCTCTGCAAATGTGGTGTCTATCATCGCGATTAACTCCTCCTTCAGTTTGGTTCTGGCTCGCATCAGCCGCTGGTTGACGGTGTTGACAGAAGTCCCCAAAAACCGCGCAATCTCTTTGCTGCTCAGACCACCAAGATAGTAGAGCGTCAACGTCTGTCGATAGATTTCGGGCAGTTGATCTATTGCCTCGCGGATGGATTCGGCTGCGGATTCGCTTCGATAGGTATCAATTGAGGGCGCGTCCCAGACCGTCGCATCTTGGTCTTCGATGTAGTCCCCATCTGGACGGCGTGCCCGTGATGTGAGAAAATTTTTACACGAATTAACGGTAATCGAGAATAGCCACGCCAAGAAATTATCCCGCCGCTTGAGGGTAGAGAGCTTCTGATAGGCTTTAATAAAAACCTCTTGAGTGACATCTTCAGCATCGTGGAAGTTTCTAAGCTTTGTGTAAGCGAGAGCGTAGACGCTCGACTTGTATTTATCGACGAGCAAGCCAAACGCCGCCGGTTCCCCATTAAGACATTTTCCGATGATGTATCCATCTTCTGTGTACATGGTTCTATTCCTCTCACCGAATGGCTTCATTTAGTAAGACAATGCAAAAGACCGAAAAATTACACGGGCGGACGATTTCTCGGCAGAAAGAGAAGATTATTAGCAGAGTGTATCTGTTGCCGAACTGTCTGAATCAGGATTTACTGGATTAAAGGGTTCTCAGGATAACAGATTTTTTGCGGGTTGAAAATGAAAAAGGCGAATGGGTTGGACCATTCGCCTCGTGAAGTCTTGTGAAATTGGGTTGGGAGTTCATTGATTATTCCCTTTCATAAATTATCCACACTCCATCAACATTCCTCATCTTAACGAGACGAATTATGCTCTTTGGCAGTTCTGGAAACCCCGGAGGTAGTTCTGCCAACCCCGGTAGTTTCGGCATTGGTACCCGCAATCCGAAGTGAAATTCATCGCCGACATATTCGCTCCGAACAATCTCTATCTGGCCATACATCCCCTGTGCCATCTCCCGTATCTTCGCCTGCACTTTTGAACTCTGCGTTATCTCCAATATCATCTGCTGTAGACTAACCACCTCTTCTTCCGACATCGCTTCTTTTTCTTCTGACATCTCTTCTGAAATACGATTTGCTATGTCTTCTGAAAACCCACCGCTGAAGATGTGCAAAGTAGTTTCAATGTGATTTCTGGCAGCCCCTGCCACGTACGGGAGCAATGCCTCAAAGTCAGAATTCCTGTATGCATCGACATAAGTGTCCATCAACTCTTCGGCGGATAAGCTTGTGCCTTCTGATGCAATAGATGAATCGGTGACGTTATCTGAATCGGAATCTCGATTGGATGCTGCGTCCGTTGCTAGTTGTGTCGTATCTGTCTCCGATTGTGCGTCTGATTCATCGAGTTGAGCGAAGAAGTCCTCAATCTGCTGCATCTCCGCTGCGGAGATTTGCGGCTTGTCTTCACGCGAGGGTGCGGTAACCGCGCCTTTATGCGTGGCATCCCTTTGGGTGACCGATTGTGCGGACTCAGTTGAAGTCACAACCTCGACCGAAGGGGACGAATCCTCTTTCGACAATATGAACTGGCGTGCCCCGATGAAGACGAGTACAATGACGGCTACTGCCCCGGCAGTGATTTTCGGTACTGTTCCAACTTTCATGACATCTCCTGAGTAGATTTGTTTGAGTGTGGTTATCGGAGAAACGAACACACCAGTGAGCAGATGACCCAACCGTTTAGCGAGTTTCTGTTTGGCGCGCGAGAGCCGAACCGAAATCGCTTTGTAAGACAGCCCGTGTGTACTCATTAGTTCGTCGTAGCTCGCGCCGTCAACGTAATACGAGCGTGCAATCTCCCGCTCTTTTGGCGATAGCGTTCCGAGTGCGCGACGAATCAGTTCGCTCTGTTCACGGCGAATCAACTGTTCTTCCGGCGAATCTTGCGTCCTGACGGTGGGTTTACTGACTTCATCAAGCAGGCTTAATTCGTCAATAGGAACAGTATCAATCCGCTGTTTTCTCAGCCAACTTCGTGCGCGATTTCGAGCAATCTCTGCGAGCCAAGTTTTGAATTTTGCCCTCTCCTCATACTGCGCCAAACCACGATAGACGTTGAGAAAAGTGTCTTGGACAATCTCTTCGGCATCTTGTGGATTATTCACGATTGCAACGACAATTGCATAAACGAAGGGGTGATATGCCCGTATCAGGTCGACAAACGCACCTTCATCCCCAGCTTGGGCGCGACAAATGAGTGTACTGTCATTATCCACTGTTCTTCGTTCCTCTCCTGTACCTTAACCAAAACGCCGTTCTGCGATTTTTTCTACCATTTTTTTCGAGTGGCCATGGGTTAAAACTGCCGATTGGGTGGGTGCGCCATTTGAACTCAAGGCGCAGCCTCCGCTCCTGCGGTGACCACGAACCGTTTTTAACTGCCTAGAACAATGTGCCGGTCCTTATATTCATCACGCGGAAAACGCTCAAGCAGCAGGTCAGCGGGTGTGTAATGCCATGCCGCGCTGTAGCGCGTCCGATCGCTGCGATTTTCGTGGCTGCCGTGTAACAAGTTTGCCGAGAATAGGACAACCGAACCGCCCGGCAGTTCGACATCAATGGACTCCGATTCATCAATTTTAACCCAACTGCCATAGGTGTTAGGGTTCCTGTGATGTGTTGCGATGACTTGCGACTTATGGCTTTTGGGAACCAGACGCAGGCAGCCGTTTTCCCGGTCCGCGTCTTGGAGGTAAATCCCACAACTCACAATCCGCTCCGTGTTCGAGCCGAAGTAGAAGTTGTCCTGATGCCAGTGGACAGACGTTCCACCACCTGGGAGCTTTGGGAAAAACTTTGTCCCAAACACGTCAATGTCCGGACCGATCAGAGATGCGATGCGGGCAAGGATTTCCGGTTCTTTCGCAAGCGCGACGACACGCGGTTCGAGGACGCAGACACCTTGAATTTTGTGCAGAAAGCCCGGAATCTGTTGACCGCATTCGTCGATCTCGAATGACCAGTGCGAGGTATTGACAGGGATATGTCGGCTTCGCACAACCAATTCATCGAAAACCGACACATAGTGGTCAAGTTTTTCGCCGGAAATGAGTTGCTCAAAAACGAGGTATCCTTCGTCATGAAACTGTTTTTTCGCTTCGTCGCTTAACATCGTTGATGTCTCTTTTCTCCCGAATCGAGACGGCGTCTGTCCTGCCCGCGATTGCCTTGCACTACAGCCCCTTGAGCAATTCCACAAATCGGTCCCATGCTTGTCCCACTGCTGCCTTTGCAACATCGTTTGCATCGTCAGCCATCCCGCGTCTGAGGAAGCCGTGACCAACGTCGGCATAGATTACCGGCTCATAGCTGATCCCTGCTGCGTTCGCGGTGGCTTTGGTGGATTCGATTGCGGCGTTAATCCGATTGTCGTGCTCGCCATAGAATCCGTAGACAGGACATTTAATTTTGCGGATGGCTTCACCGGCTGGTGAAGGCCCATAGAAGACAAACGCGCCAGCGATCGTATCGTCGTTCGCCGCGAACCGGAATGTTTGCCCACCGCCCCAGCAGAACCCACTGACAGCTACCTTGTCCGTTGTCGAGGGCAGGTCTCGAAGGTATTTCGCCGCCGCCTTGAGATCGGCTGTGACTTGATCTGAATCGAGATTCCGAATTGCCCTGCGGACATCGTCTCCGGACTCGAAACTCTCTGTTCCGCCGCCGTCCATCCCTGAAAGCAGATCGGGGCAGATGGCGACAAAACCTGCCTCCGCGAGTTTGTCACCGACAAGCCTTATCCAATCGGTCAGTCCGAATATCTCGTGAATGACAATAACCGAAGTCGCCTTCTCTTTAATCTCGGGGAACACGATGAAGGCATTCACGCTCCGCCCCTTGGTCGAAGGGATTTTGACCCATTCGCCATGCCGCGGCGAACTTTCAAGCTGTTCCTTTGCGCTCGCCGCCAGTACATTGGCTGTCTGACCGAGCATCAAAGCGAGGCAAATCATACACATGAGGTTTGGTACTTTCATCACTTTATTCTCCTTGTTTTAACTGTCTGAATCAGGATTTACTGGTTTAAAGGATTTTCAGGATAACAGATTTTTCGCTGTCTGAAAAGAAAAAAGGCGAATGGATTGAACCATTCGCCTGATGGAGTCTTGGGGTGTGGAGTTGCGAGTTAGTTATGAAGCTTCACTCTACTGCTCATAAATCTGCCATGTACCGTCCTCTTTTCGCATCTTACGAAGAAGGTCGGGCATTTCCGGCATCTCGGGTACCTCAATCGTCTCCGGCACCTCTGATATGTCCCGTCCCAACATTCCTAGTATCTCCGGCATTTCCGGTGACGGCACTCGTAATCGGAAGTGGAATTCATCGCCGATATACTCTCTGCTCACAATCTCTGCTTGACTAAACATCTGCCTAAGTATCGGTTGCACCATCCCGCGTATCATCTGAAGTGTCTCATCTACCATCTCTTCTGGAAACCCACTATTATAAGCTATATCTACCATCTCTTGTGGTAACTCTCCCATGAGTATAGGCAATCTACTTTCAAACTCTTTTTTGGCAGCATCTGTCAATAACGGGAGAATCGCGTCAACGTCAAAATTCCGAAACGCCTCCAGATACGCGTTCATTACATCTTCAGCGGATTGAGTTGTACTTTCTGACGCTGTAGACGAGTCGGTGGCATCGGTGTTCTCATCTAATGCTGCGTCCGTTGCTTGTTGTGACGTATCCGTCTCCGATTGTGTGTCCGCCTCATCAAGTTGAGCGAAGAAATCCTCAATCTGCTGCAACTCCTCTGCGGAGATTTGCGACTTACTTTCAGGTAAGGGCGCGGTGACTGCACCATTTCGCGTGGTGTCCGTTTGGGCGGGCGAGTTTGCGGACTCAGTTGGTGCTGATGTAACAACCTCAACCGACGGAGACGAATCCTCTTTCGACGATATGAACTGGCGTGTTCCGATGAAGACGAGTACAATGATGGCTACGGCACCGACAGTGATTTTGGGAACGGTTCCAACTTTCATAACCGCAAGTCCTCCTGAGTAGATTTGTTTGAGTGAGGTTATCGGAGAAACGAACACCCCAGTCAGCAGATGACCCAACCGCTTGGCGAGTTTCTGTTTGGCGCGAGAGAGCCGCACACAGACGGCTTGATATGAGATGCCGTGACGGTTGGCCAGCTCTCTGTGGCTTTCGCCTTCGAGATAGTGCGCTGAAGCGATTTGCCGCTCTGTTTCTGGCAAGGCTTTTATCGCTTGAGCGATAATCTGCTGTTGCTCTGCCTCAATGGACTCACGTTCCGGTGAGTTATCCGAGTTCAGCAGGTTTTCATCCACTTCGTCAATTGGAATCGTGCGGCTCCGATGCTTGCGTATCCAGTCCCGGCACTGATTTCGTGCAATCGTGACTAACCAGTGACTGAAGTGATCGGGGTTGGCAAGTTGGTGCAAATTCCGGTAGGCGTTGATGAAGGTTTCTTGCGCGATATCTTCCCGGTCTTGTGGGTTCTTGATAAAGGATGAGATAGTCGCGTCAATGCGTGCACGATGTTTCTCGACCAGCGTTTCAAACGCCTTTTCATCGCCGGAGCGTGCGGATTCAACCAGTTCTGCGTCTGTGAGCACGGGCACATTCCCCCTTTATTATTTATGACAACATCCGGAGAAATATCTTACCAGTTTTTTCGGGAGCGATCAATGAAAACGGCGGATGGATTGAACCGTTCGCCTGATTCCGAATCTGCAGGGGTACAACCGTTAGCACAAAGATAAGGTGAAACCCAAAGTGATAGGTAGTGCTCGGTTTGTGTATCACCGCACCTGATTCTCCCTCTAAAACCGGTAAAACCACGTTGCAACGAATTGAACTCCTCGCCCAGATTCAAGGGGTTTGAAAAAGTTCATTCTGAAAACAGGAACGCGCTCCAAGAACTGTAAACCGATGCCGGCATCTGCCTTCGGGTCAAAGCGGTACGGTTTATCAGATGTATTCCATACTTGCGCTTCATTAAGGGACAACACGATGAACGACTCTTTCAGAAACTCCCAATGGTAAAGACTTGATAGACGGTACATATATTCCATATTGAGTAGGGCACCGTGGTCGCCTGCAAACGCATAGAGTGGATATCCGTTCAAGAGTCCAGGTCCTCCCAGAACAAATTGGCGTTGAATCGGCAGTGCATCCATGGCAAAGCCCAACATCAAACGTGTGCGGACGATATTCTTGCCTTTCGACACCGCATATCGCAGGTGTAGCTGAAACCGCGTAAAG
Organism: Candidatus Poribacteria bacterium; assembly: GCA_965198175.1. Lineage (GTDB taxonomy): Bacteria > Poribacteria > WGA-4E > WGA-4E > PCPOR2b > JAPPKS01. The sequence continues at coordinate 945,673 of OZ240245.1, read as the reverse complement.
TCAAAATCGGAACCGATAGCGGGGCTGCTGTGCTCGACGAGCAGGGTATTGTGCCAACCGAGGTTACTGTTTTTCCGGGTATTCAAATCGTATCTAAACATGACACTCCGCAGCCGACCGGGGTTTATCGGTGGATTTTCTCTCGCCTCCGGTTTTGAATCCCAATTGTAGAGATGCCAATCCGTGGTTTTTTGCAGGCTCTCGTGTGATTCGGCACGCATCGTCAATTTGAGCGAATGCGTGGGCACCCGCGGTTCCCATCGAAACGATACCTCAACCCCTTCTCTCAAATAGTAGTTATGAAGCTGAGTCAGACCCACAACGCTATAATAGACGTACCATCCACTGTCATAGCGCGGGAAGAGATCCGGAGCGACGACGGTTGTGGCGCGATGGATTTGAGCCGTGACGCCCACATTCCAGTTGTCGGGTTGACCCCGGATCGCATCCCCGCCCACCACATAATTGAGATACCGATTTCCGAACCCGTAGCCAACTTCTCCAAAGAGTTTTGGCAGATACGCTCTAACCGAGCTAGGGATGTTCCACATCCAGAGTGGTCCCAGCTCCTTCCGCCTCCCCAGTTCAAGGCGAGCAGCAAGCAGCCATCCGGTGACACGATTAAACCGAATGAGCGGAGCTGGACGGAGATAATAGTCTGAAGAGAGCGCTTTCTCCGTGACGGTAATTATCGCAACGGACTTCGTGGCGTCATTCGCATACTCTAAGGTGACCCGACTAAAATAGGGCAGAAAGTCCGTCAAGTTATCAATCGCCTTGCTGATGTCCTCAGGTCCGTATTCAAGACCAGCTCGAATCTCCTCCTCGGTAATTTTCTTATTTCCTCGAATCCGGATTTCGTGAATCGGTTCACCCTCGGCAGTCCGAAACCACGTCGTTGGTGTGGTTGGCGAAATCCGCTTATCCGGTTGAGTTACGACGATAATTGTTGCGACACGCCTAGCACCGTCATCCTTAATTTTTAGGATGACCCGATTCAAATCGGGGAAAGGCAAGGTTGCAATCGCTTTTACGATATCCTCGGGTCCGTTTTCAAGAGCAGTTCGAATCTGCGCCTCGGTGATATTCTGATTTCCCTGAATCCGGACCTCGTGAATTGGTTTACCCTCGGCGGTCCGAAACCGCGTGGACAAGGTTTGTGGTTGTGCGTTCACCGTAACACCAAGCACAAGCATTAAAAGCGGAAGGAAGAGGAGATTTAGGCGTATCATCTGGCACCTCCCTTTGGCATGATCCGTGTTCTATTCGTTCTGAGATTAGAACTTGGGCTATAATTAATGACCAAATTCAGAGAAATACCTTACCAGTTTTTTTTGGGCAAATCAATAAAAAAAGCGAATGGATTGAACCATTCGCCTCGTGAAGTTTGCGGGTTGGGGACTCGGGTTAGTGATAGACCACCTCGTCTTCACTCTCATAAATCTGCCATGATCCATCGACTTTTTGCATTTTGACGAGTGCATCTATGTATTTCGGAATAAAACTTTTAGCGTCATCCGGTAGTTGGTTCGGCAGCGGCGGACCTGACGTTCTCAAGCGGAAGTGGAATTCATCGCCGACATATTCGTTACTCACAACCTCTACCTGACCAAACCTGCGTTCCAGATTTGCTCGGTTCTTTCTCTCCTGCTCCGATGGTTGCATTTTACGACGAAATTCTTGAACTATCATTTCTATCGCCACTTTCGGCATCTCTTCATCTGATTCCAGTTTTTTTAGGAGATTCTGTAACATAAACTCTCGCTCTTCTTCAGGTATCTTTCTGTTCAAACTACGCGACTGTCCTTCAACCCATCGTCTGGCATCTCCTGTCACCAACGGAAATACAGCCTCAAAATCAAGATTCTGTAATCTCTCGACATAGGCGTGCATGACCTGTTCCGCAGATAAGCCTGTGCTGCCGCTGGAAGAATTGGTGTCGGCTGTGTTGGATTCGGTTTCCGATTCTGACGATAGTTGGGATGTATCCACACCCGATTGTGCGTCTTCCTCTTCGAGTTGGGCGAAGAAGTCCTCAATCTGCTCCATCTCCTCTGCGGAGATTTGCGGCTTATCTTCACGTGAGGGTGCGGTGAGCACGTTCTTACGAGTAGCGTCCGTTTGACCGACCGAGTTTGTGGATTCAGTTGATGTTACAATTTCAACCGACGGAGACGAATCCTCTTTCGACGATATGAACTGGCGTGTCCCGATGAGGACGAGTGCAATGATGGCTACTGCACCGGCAGTGATTTTGGGAACTGTTCCAACTTTCATGACCGTTTGTCCTCCTGAACAAATCTGTTTGAGTGAGGTTATCGGAGAAACGAACACACCAGTGAGCAGATGACCCAACCGCTTGGCGAGTTTCTGTTTGGCGCGCGAGAGCCGAACCGAAATCGCTTTATACGACAGCCCGTGTGTCCTTGTCAATTCATCGTAGCTTGATCCTTCAAGATAGTACGATTGGGCGACCTCCCGCTCCTTTGGCGAGAGCGTCTCTATTGCACGGCGAATTAGTTCCCTCTGTTCACGGTGAATCAACTGTTCATCGGGTGCGTCCGAAGGTGGAAGTGTGTGTTCGCTCACTTCATTGATGGATACGGTAAGAAGCCGTTGCTCTCGCAGCCAGTTTAGCGCACGATTTCGTGCAATTTTTGCCAGCCAGTTTTTGAATTTTTTTGTATCCTCAAGGTCCGGCAAACCGCGATAGGCGTTGAGAAAGGTGTCTTGTACAATTTCTTCGGCGTCTTGGGGATTGTCCACGATTCCGATTACAACCGCGTAAACGAAGGCATAATGCGCCCGCATCAGGTCGACAAATGCACCTTCGTCCCCAGATTGTGCGCGAGAAATTGTATCGTCCTTACTGATCACTATGGTCTATTCCTCTCTTGTACCTAAATAAAGACACCGTTCCACGATTTTTTCTACCACTTTTTCGCCTCGGTCTATCAATTCTCAAATCCGATGCGAGAAAATTAGTGATTGCAAGATAACCTTACGGTGTGCTAAAATTGGAATTTGCATTCTAAATTCTTTCGCTATTAGATGTCACCATCACCGCATCCTACAAAAACCACCCCTTTACGCCTCAACACCATGAACATCCGGCATAGCGTCACAGACCTTCAACTAGTCCATCCGTTCAAGATCTCCCGGCGGGACTCTGATCGGTTTCGTGAGGTCATCTCAGTCGAGATTGAAGGCGGTCTTGGCGAAGCTGCACCGGCTCGTTTCTACGGTGAAACTGTCGAGACGGTTCAGACGGCTCTTGAAATTTTCGATTCGAGCCTTGATGATAACCTTGATGCCATCCAAGCCGTTATGGGTAGGTTGGAGTCTACCTTACGCGGGAATTATGCGGCAAAGTGCGCAATTGATATGGCGTTACATGATCGGCTCGGCAAGAGGTTAGGTGTGCCGCTTCATCGGTTGTGGGGGCTCGATCCCAATGCGACGCCACACACCGCATTTACAATTGGGTTGGACGAACCGAAGATTATGGGACGAAAAGCGCATGAGGCGCAGGGTTACCCCATCCTCAAGGTTAAGCTCGGCACTCCACACGACCTCCAGATTATGCGCGCTATCCGTGAAGCCACGGATAAGCCGATCTATGTCGATGCAAACACTGCGTGGACGCCCAAAGCAGCGGTCCGTAAAATCCGAGAGCTCGTCCCTTACGGGATTGAACTCATCGAACAACCGACAAGCGCCGACGATTTGGAGGGGCTGAAATTTGTCAGAGAACACGTAGATGTCCCCATCATCGCCGATGAAAGCGTCAAACGCGCTGCCGATATTCCCGCGCTTCAGGGTTGTGTTGACGGGATTAATATTAAGTTGACTAAATGCGGCGGTCTGCTCGAAGCGGTGCGTATGATTCATGTCGCACGCACCCACGGTCTACAGGTCATGATTGGCTGCATGATCGAGAGTTCGCTTGGCATCACGGCGGCTGCACAGCTCACTCCGCTCGTCGATTACGCAGACCTTGATGGACATCTTCTCATTGCGAACGATCCTTATGCTGGCATGACGCTTGAGGCAGGGAAACTCATCCTCCCCGATCGACCGGGAATCGGCGTTATTCCCCGTGAAAGTTGTCTCACGTCGTCATCCAGCACCCTTTGATGTCGTGCGAGATAATTCGGTATCCCGGTTCAACTGAGTGTGACCGGCACGCCTTCCAGCAACCCGTTCTTGTGCATATCCACCCACTCGTCCATGAAGATTTTGTTCCATTGCTCGGTTAGCGGGTGCTCCAGCATCTCACGGTAGACCGTCCACATTGTGACGAGCTCATCGGCGCCATCACGGAAAGCCGCGCGCGCCGTTTCCACTGAACGGACCAGCGCCGCCATGATAAAGGGGCGCTGCTCCCATCCGCTAAACATCTGTGCGCATTCACGTATCAGTTGGGTCGGGTTGCCGCCCACTGCCTTGACCGGATCGCAGAACGGCAGGATGTGATCGACGCCAGCTTGAGCGACGGCTGCGGCTTGGGTCAAGGAGAAGACGGTCGTGCAGAAAGTTTCGATTCCGTCTTTCTTGAGGATGCTGAAGGCTTTAAGCCCGTTTACCGAGCAGGGGATTTTCAGGATAATTTGATCTGATACATCGGTGAAAACCTTCCCAACCGCGAGCAATTCCTCGACTGTGTGCCCGTCGATTTCCACGACCACAGGTTTGTCAGTTATGGCGAGGTACTCTTTAATCAGGGCAATGACCGAACCGTAGGGCTTGGCGTACTGGTTCAGCACTACGGTGTTGGTGACAATTCCGGCAATTCCCAGCGGCATCCATGCATCCAGTTCTTCGGGGGTACCGGCGAGCCAGATTGTGGGGCCACGACCTTCAGAACGGGCTTTCGGTACAGGTCCGTTTGCTGTCATAATCAATCTCCTCCTGTGTATTGGCAAATGCTTAGGTACATTATAGAAGTATAGACGATTTTGTAAATCCGGTCAATTCGTTTCTCGGATCAAGCCCCCCGTGTGATTATAAACCCGCTAACGACATCCACATTTCCCACCTTTACTGTTCCTAAACAGGTAATGGCAAGCAAGCCTTAATCGAACAATCCTCATCTTTTTGTCCTCCGCTTCGGTCGTTGTGTTATAATATGGCTATTCCTATAATATTCGACTTTCTCACTTAGCCCGGTACCAATCTATCGGTACCAGTTGTCGAGTTCGCTAGGGTGCAAAGCGCCCACCCCTTAGCTATAACGGCAGCGGACGGGAGTAGGACATCTCTGATTCTGCTGGATAACTGAAAAAGTTGTTTGATAACCAGTTTCTTTGCATTGGAGGCAGATGATGCAAGACTTGAAAGGGAAGATAGCTGTGGTTACAGGAGCGAGTCGGGGTGTCGGTCGTGGTGTTGCCCTGGTACTGGGGGAAGCAGGCGCAACGGTCTATGTTACCGGCAGAAGTGTTAGAGGCGCATCAACTAGGCGAGAGTTGCCCAATACTACCGTCCATGACACAGCGGAGCAAATTAACGAGCGGGGCGGTGTTGGGTATACCCGAACGCTGTGACCACACTATCGAGGCGGAGGTTGAAGCGTTATTTGAACGTGTCAAACGTGAGCACGGTCAGCTCGACATCTTGGTTAACAATGCGTGGGGCGGCTACGAAGAGCACGATGGTGCCTTTTACTGACCGTTCTGGGAATGGTCGATTAAACGTTGGAACAAAATGCACTCAGCGGGCGTGTGGTCAACAATGGCAACGAGTTATTTTGCCGTCCGTCTGATACTATCCCAACGTAAAGGGCTTATTGCCAACACCACCCTAGATGTCGGGGAATATACGGGCGATTTCTTGTTTTACGAGATAGCCAAAGCCACGATTAACCGCATCGCCTCCGGAATGGCAGTTGACCTGCGTGCGTACAACATCGCAGTGGTTGCATTAGGTCTCGGATGGACACGCACACAAGCGGTGATGAATAGCATACCCCCCAATAGTGCGCCGAGTAAGGAGGAATACCACAAAACAGCATCGGTAGAATTCGCTGGACGGGCTGTGGCTGCCCTTGCGACTGACCGAAATGTGATGGATAAATCCGGAAAAGTGACGAGGGCAGAGAATCTGGCAGATGAGTACGGTTTTACAGATGTTGATGGAACACATCCCAAATGGTATGATCAGCAGTGACGCTAGGACCAATATCCATACTAACATTGAAACAGGAGGGCTAAAATGCCGAACAAAGGACTATCCAAAGAGGAGATAGAGCAGCTAAAGCAGTACGACTCGCCAACGGTGTGCAACGTCATCGAGCTATTCGATGTGCGTCCTCGAGACGTGGGTTATATGAACGAACATATAAAGTGTTGTTTCCCAGAGATGGCGCCGATGGTCGGGTACGCCTCTACGGCGATGCGGCGGTGTGCAAGCGATCCGGGGGCAGGGGACCCGCAGGTGAGTTTGGAGGAGCAATTGGAGAGTTTTGAGGTGCTGCCCGGGCCGGCTGTGGTGGTGTACCAAGACTTAGATGAGCCGAAGGTAGCGGCGACATTCGGCGATATCATGTGTAAGTCGTACAAGACCTTCGGCGTTGTGGGAATCGTGACCAGCGGTTCTGGACGGGATCTCGATCAGGTACGGGCGCTCGACTTTCCTGCCTTTACCAACGGCGCGATTTCTTCCCACGGATACGGCTACACTGCCGCCATCGGGATACCCGTCCATGTGGGCGGCATCACCATAGTGCCCGGCGATCTTCTCTACGGTGACTGCAACGGCATCACAACAATCCCGAACGAAATTGCCAGCGAGGTGGTTGACTGCTGCGCCGAGTTCGCCGCCGCAGAAGCCGTCGTGCTCAACTATCTGGACCAGAATGATGCGACACCAAATGGTCTTACGGAGGCTCAGAACGAGTGCAAGCGCAGGCTGGCGGAACTGAGCGAGCGGGTAAAGGCGAAGTAAAATCGCCGTTCGGTGTATGTTTCGGGTTCGCCGTAACTTAACTGAAGTGTTTTTTCCAAATATAGGAAAGCCCTAACGGGTTTATACATCGTAGCTGCTGACTACCGCCAGCTTTAACGGTTCCCCGCCTTCGTTGCGATAGGCATGTGGTACGTTTCGGGGAATAAATGCGACACCGCCCGCGCCCAACAACTCTTCCTCATCGCCAACCTTGACACACGCTTGTCCCGAAATGATGTAGTAGGCTTTCTCGCGGTCAGAGTGAGCGTGTGTATCGACACCTCCTTGCAGGCCATAGGTCACCTCCGCAACCCCCAATTTACTTGGGTTTACGTCGTCGAACTGGTAACTATGGAGATCCAGCAAGGTTAGCAGGTCGTCCCCTGCATTGTGGAACCCGTGCGGGATTCCCAATGCAATCAATGATACGCCGCCCGGTCCAATCACCGATGTCTCATCTCCAATCGCAATTGCAGCCTGACCAGAGACAATGTAGTAGGCTTGTTCGTTGTCGTCGTGTACGTGCATGTCGTGACCGCCCCCCACCTCATAGGTAAGCACAACGAACTGCATGCGGCTCGAGCTGATATTTCCGAGGTTGTACTCGGCAAATATTCTATCTGGGCCGATGAGTGCCCTCCCGATCCGGTATTCCCTTGAGGGAAGGTTCCCAAATCGTCTTTCCCAAAAGACTGTGATTGGTAGCACAGGGTTTTCTGGGGTGCGCATATATTTCTTCATGTAGGCGTTTCCCCTCCTGATCTCAAAGACCGGCTGGGTTGAAACAGTTAAGTTTTTCAAAGGTGCAAATCAAACTCTATAGTTCGTAACTGCTGATTATAACCACCGTTAACGGTTCATCGCCCGCATTGGCAAACCCGTGCGGCATGTTCAGCGGGATATATACAACTCCGCCCGGGCCGATTACGCCTTCCTCATCGCCGACTGTGGCTTTCGCCTGACCGGACACGATGTAATATGCTTGCTCCTTATCGGGATGGGTGTGCTCTTCCGTGTAACCGTCCGGGGTGTAGGTATCGACAGAGATTTCCAATCTTTTCGATTCCAGGTTACCCAAGTTAAACTTACCGTGAATTTCGTCTGGACCTACAAATAACCATGAAGACAGTTGATCCTTGTGATCGTCCGGATGCAATTCAGCGATAGAGATTTGTCCAGAGCGCATCTCGTCATCCGGTGTACGTATGTATTTCTTCATAAGTCTTCTCCTTAAACATCTCTCGCCTCACTCGGGCGGGCGGTAGGTAGTGTTGAGTTGATTGAGTAAAGTGTAAGGGTTCAGTTGCACCCTTAGCAACGAGTAAAATTATACCTAGATTCCAATACAAATACAAGCGTATTGTTCCGACTGTCATAATCTTGACACTTAAGGTGCTGCGTGTTACTATTTTACAGCGTGTTCTTCGATGAGGTCGCTTTGCAAGCAGAGAATCTCGGAAAAAAGAGTGCCTATTGAAGCAGCGTATCTGGGATTGTTAGCGGGAAAATGGAGGAGGAGACAAAATGACACGAATGACGGCGTTGCTTACAATCGTGATATGTTTGATAGTCGGCACCGGCTGCGCTAATCGACTATCAGACCGGACGGATGTGGCAGCGGACGAAGAAGATAGACTACTGCAAACCAACGAGACTCACGCTGAAATTGGTGCTGTTACAATTTACACCGATCCTGCCGCGCATCCGCATACACGAATCAACAAAAAACGTGCAATTGACAGCTTTCTTCGGTCAGATCCTGGCAGAACCAAACAACTTGAAAAGTTAGTTGAAGAATACTCCAAGAGAGCAAGTAACCCGCCGCCCAAGGACAAGCTCCGAAATTCGCTGATGACTATTCCAGAACTCAGTCATTCGGTCTCTAGCGCCATGGAAGCTGCTAGACTAATACGTGGCCACCAACGGCGTCTCGATATACCTATGGAAGATGCGATTCTCATTTATCTTACACAAGATTGTAAGTGGGATGCTGAGAACGCACGTTCGATTTTGGAACGAATCGAGTATTGAGCACAATACTGCATAATTGCTTTGTGATGTGAGGCACACACTACTGCTACGCACAAAAGTAGGTGAAAGCATGACACGGACATCGAGACTACCGTTAATAAGGATATTTTTGGTTGCTGGAGTTGGATCCGTTTTGCTATTCTTAAATTCATGCGAACCGACGCCAGAGCAGAATCTCCAAGTGGTGCTGGAAGCGATCTTTGCCGACCCTACGACACCCGCCACGAGTAAAAACGCATTTACCGAAGCCAAATTCACTTCCGATATGCGAGGTTTTCTCAGCGTGTATTTACCCATGATTGCCGATGCTAGTGCTGAAGTCCAAGCAATTATGCTGAAGTTTGACGCTAAGCACAGAAAATCAGTAGGTAACAGTCACTTAGACATCGAAAAGCTGTTTCCCACTGATGAATGGCTACAGAAATACTTGGAAATGGATATTGCCATTGATGACTATAGCGATTATTCAGGTTGCCTGAGTACCCGTGCGTTGCTCTGGCACGCTCATAATGACCCCGAAAATCTCATCCAAACGAAAGATCGCCTGAATCTGAACGCAGATGCATCTTGGGATGAGGTGGTTGAAGCGGAGATTCAGACTAGTGTTAAACTCGATAGACTCGTCAAGGAAGCAAGCGCCAAAGATTGGCGAGTGGGCGGCGGGTCGTTGTCGAAAGAAGGCGTCTTTATCCCCAATCGAATGTGGACTGTTTACATCCAAACGGATGGCAACGCTATCTCTACACACGCAAGCCGTGTCCCGCAATGGGTGCTGCAGGAACTGCACCATCGCGGATCGGGGCAGGCTCCAAATAAAAAGATACCGTGGTACATCGACATCATTTTCCTTGACAAGACCGGAAACGAGCTTGTCGGCGCAGCGCGCGAACATCAAATGAGACGATTCCAGCTTATCAAATAACCGATCCTGATTTGGCGCGTTGAGGTGAACCGCAATGAGAATATTGAAACATGCCATTCGAATCGCAGTAATTTGCGTAATGTGCGTACTTCTCGACAATGGGCTCTTGTGGTACATGGGGAACTACCATTATAATAAGACGGTGTCACTAATCTATTCTTCTACTTGATGATGAGGAACATCTTGCATTCCTAATGGAACATAGAAAGAGATTGCAAGCCGATATTGCGACGATGGAAGCCGCTCTTGAAGGAACGACAGAAACCATCTTTGACTCTGAAACGCACTCTCACCGAGCAAATGATACGTTTAGTGAAAAAGGCGAAGTAACTTCCGAGGAGTCCAAGCGCTAAGCATTTATCCTGTGGTTGAGCAATTGAAACACCACCGCACCTATTGCACTCGTGGCTGAACCACAACCTATAAGCCAGTTTCCCATTCTTACCTTCCATTTTCTCATCTGAGCGCTTTCTTTAACTATTGAAGCTGAATCCCTTAATCATCAAGCGCCCGCGCTGCCTAACCCCACAACGTCGTGATGTCTCTGGTGATGCCACTATGTGATACGATGAACCCCGCGAACACATCATTTTCGGCAACGAAGCGAACCCACCGCAATACCGGGAAGGACAATATCCACAGCAGGATGAAACCATTGTGATCCCAGCCAATGAAACGAATCCAGCCGACGAAAGCGCCCCCGCATAATTGCCCTTTGCGTCGCGAAAGCCTACGGCGGACGAGTGGACGTTAACCGAGACCGACATCAATGACTAGATTCACTAATCGGTGAAAAACACGACACAAAAGAGGAGGCGGCATTAACACCACCGTCGACAGCGATTTCCCTTCTTCGTGCAAGTACCGTATATATTCCGCCAGCAGCCCGTCGTCGAGCGTCCGTCCGTCAAGCCACGTCGTGAATTTGTCAACAGCACCCTTATACGCCCACCGCGTGTTTGCCGGCACTGCCGAGAAAAAGGAAACTTTCTTCTCTTGACATGTATCCGCGAACGTCGCTAGCGTCTGGTATCCATTGACTATGGGTCAACGCCGTGTGATTGATTGCGGTCCGCCTTACCAGCTCCTTGACGCCCTTTTCTGAACTTCTTCGAGGAGGCGCGTTGCGAAGACTTCATTTGTGATATGATGGACCGCTCTCGACGGCGTCCAACCGTCGTCGCGTTCCTTCAATTCTACTATACTAATCGGATTGTTCACCGTCGGAAGAAACCAGTCCACAGGAATTCGAAATTCTATCAATTCATCCTTGCACCGCCGATATACCAACCGATCCTTGCCACTGCAGCTGTCGCCCGTCCACGGCGCAGTAACTTCGCCCGCCGCAACAACGCCGACATCATTCACATACATGAAAAGAACATCGCCCGGTTCCAGAGCTCCCAGTCCCTGTTCCCCATATTTTTCATAATCCCCTGCGGTGAAGGCATGATCATGTTTAATCCACGTCGCATGAGGACTATAATCCAGCGTATTAACATCAGTGTTGATAAAGAAGTATCTCATCGCTTCCCCTTTTTTTGGTAAGTGATTAATTGCCAGTGTTCGGCGCAAAAGAGATTGCCGCTCACCAGTCAAAGTCGGGTTATGTTCGATAATTACGAACAGCGGACATTTCAGAGGGTGTGCAGAGCCACCTCCTTGAGACCTGGAAAACATTCGAAATTTGATCCACAAACCCGTAACTGCTAAGTCCGTAAAATTTTACCCATATTTGAATTCAGATACAAGCGTATTGCCAGATTGTAGAATGCGCGTTCCCACACATCTTGCGGAAATGAAAGAAAACGAGAGGATGATGAGAATGCTCGCCGCGGGGAGGTCCGTAAGCTGACGATCCTATTCTCGTAAATGGCGGGTATCGTTCGGGTGCACCACCCCATGCCGGACGTGCAACTGAGCGAGGTGACGCATCCGCAGTGGACTTGCGGTATCGAGCATCAGGGCAGTGTACATGCCACCAATTTTGAATCCGTGGGCGACGGGGCAGTGGTAGCGGAGATATTCGTCAATACGCGCCAATTCGCTCTCGGTCGTTGCGTGCTTATTCAGGTTCATCGTGAACATTCGCCGTCGGGGTGATCCGCCAAACGAGGCGTGAAGAATGTCGTGGTAGAAAACCACCAAATCTCCCGGACGCGTCTCTACTGCGAAAGCCCCAGGAATCTCAGACGGCGGAAGCCCCCACAAATCCTGCGCGTTCCTAGGATGGATATCCCCAGCCCGCCAAAAGGAGTCGGGGCGATGGCTGCCGGGAATCACGCGAAGGCTTCCGGTGTTGCGGTTCAGCGGGTCGAGGTAGAACGCCATCTTGATTGCGAAGAGTTCGGTATAGCCCCCGTCAGCGTGCCAATCAGTATCGCCGGAATAGTAGTTGCCGTCGCCGGAAGCGTAGTTGAAGTCATCTCCCAAAATGCCGGAGGCGATTCCTTCGATGCGGGCATCATCGAGCAGCGTGCAGAGCCGTTCGCTGTGATCGATGGTCGGGACAATCATGGTCCGCTTCGATTGATCGTGCATCTTACCATCACTGCAGGTCTGGATAACTTTCTCGAACTCATCGGTAATCCAAGCGACCTCATCCGGACCAAATAGTTCGGGGAAAACCAAAAAGCCGAAGGTGTGAAAGTAGTTGAGTTGTTGTGTCGTGAGTTGCATGCTGAAAGCTCCGTTTATGTATTTAATGCCCCTTGATGATTCGTCCAGTCCATAATATTCATTTCCCAATCGCGAGCCGTTGGTATTTACTGGTCGTTATGTCTGGTTCGTAATGTTCTTCACGAACCAAACTGGTATGTCTTTGTTCTTTCATATTCAGCTAACCGTGTCAACTATTTCTGGCTTCTGTTTCTTTCTCCCGGACACGGAAATGAAAGACGCAAGTTTACGGCGATAGGATTGAGGAGTCCTCACCTTTCAGAAGCATCTGATTCAGTATGTGTGATTATATCACCTTTACTCGTGAATTTCCAACCAATACTTGGCAGTGCTACTGAAGGGCCTTATACGACAAGTGCAAGGAGATGTTGATTCGCGCCCTGCGGGGGAAAATCAACTGTGGAAGTTTATGGTTGATGGAGGGGCGTTCCTTTGGTACAATTTCATGAAGTTCATATATCTTCAGATGAAGAAAGAAACATGCCGAATAAAACACTCTATCAACTCCTAACTGCCTTAACGGTCATCATTGACCTCTGTCTCATTGGAATATCGATCCGCATCGCTTACTGGCTCAGATTTGAATCGGGCTGGCTACATGCGGTCGCCATCCACAAGGGGGGCAGTCCGCCGATCGCCTTCTATTTTCAGATTATCCCCTTAAACGGGTTCATCTGGACATTGACACTTCGGGGATTGGGACTTTACCGGATCGAGAACGAGGTCACGCTGGAAACTGGGTTAACTCTTCTGAAGGCTTCAGGCATTGCGCTAATCTCAACGCTTGGCGCGGTCTTTTTCTTCTACCATCAGCACGAATATTCCCGCTGGGTCATGCTTTTGGCGTGCGGGATGAGCGTCGTTTTTCTCTACTTAAATCGCCTCGCGATTCAGCGTTTTAAGCACGCGATGCAGCGGTTCGGTATTGGTGTGAGTCAAGTCGCTGTTGTCGGTTTCAACACGACAACGAGGCAACTCATCCAGTCTATCCAAGCAAAAACGCGGAACAGCTATCAATTTCTGGGTGTCATTCTCGGTAAGCAACTACCGTCACAGCCAATTCCACAGCATGTCCTCGGTGAGACAACCGAGGTGCGAAGCCTTGTTCAAAAATATCAGATTAACGAACTGTTTATCACTTCACCGGCAATCTCTCATGAAGAGATTCTACAGATTGTGCATGATTGCGAAGGGCTGCCTGTTCAGATTCGGGTTCTCCCAGATCTCTACGAAGTTATGATTGGGAAGACACATGTGGTGGAATTTGATGGGATTCCGGTTGTTCAGTTGAAGGAGCTTCCACTACAAGGCTGGCGTGGACTGATCAAGCAGGGAATAGACATCGTTTTGAGCGCCTTCGCTCTGGTTATTTTGAGCCCCGTTATGCTTGCGATTGCGATTGCGGTGAAGCTCACATCTTCAGGGTCAGTCATTTTCCGTCAGGAACGGATTGGCAGGGATGGGACAGCCTTTCGCATCTACAAATTTAGATCTATGCGGCAAGATGCAGAAGCGGGAATTGGACATACATGGGCTGCGCCGAACGATCCACGTCAAACCTGGCTCGGGCGTTTCATGAGGCGTTGGGGTCTGGACGAGCTTCCTCAACTTTACAATGTATTCAGGGGGGATATGAGTCTTGTGGGACCTCGACCAGAGATGTCGGGATTGATTGATGATTTTAGCAAATCCTTCCCTCACTACTTAGATCGGCATCGGGTGAAATGCGGTCTAACGGGTTGGGCGCAAGTCAATGGACTCCGTGGAAATACTTCACTGGATGAACGACTTCGCTACGATTTGTACTACATTGAAAACTGGTCGCTCGGCTTTGACATCAAAATCCTTCTCAAGACATTGTGGGCAATCAAGAAGGGCAGTTCATTCCAGAAATAAGCACGTCAGACTCGATGCGTGTTGGCAACCCGTGGAATTAAGGTCTAGATGCGTGATTTCTTAACATGAGCTAAACGGGATTGAGGTAAGAGATTCTTCAATGCGGATTCTGCTTTCCAAAAGATGGCTTCTTCTCAGTTTGATTGGCGGGCTCCTGGTCCTGCTAGTCACGCTAGCAATATTTTATCGTTTGACTTCACTTCGGGAGCCAGATCAGAGTTTGCTCAGCCTGCTTCCCGATGCGCCAATCTCCTATCTGAGTATTAAAGATCTCGGGGGATTTGTTGAGACCTTTGGGCGCAGCGAGTTTGGCAAGCAGACGACGACGATACCTGTCCTTGCGGAAATCCAACGAGAATTGTGGTGGCGCCAGGTTGTCTATCAGAAAGAGCGTTGGGAATATGAAATGGGTGGGGAGTTGAATCTCAAGGCGCTCAAAGGCTACTTTGGAGAAGAAGCGATTTTGAGCCTTTACGATCGCGGAGACGAGATTTCATTCCTGCTAATTAGCCTTGTTGGGGCAAAAGAGAAGTTAGAGATTGCGGCACTCACAGCGACAGATCTGGTCAACCCGAAATACAAGCGGATCAAGGAGCACTACAGGGGAATTGATATTAACACGATTACCGGCTATCCGCGTGATTTCAGTTACGCCTTTATCGGCAAGGTAGGTCTGTTGGGACTCGACAAATTTTTAATCAAGGAGACAATCGATATCCATGCAGAAGGGACGAAGAATTTCATAAGTTACCATCGAGCCGGGGAATACATGCGCCAACAGTACGATGCGGACGGAAGCACAGTTTTTGTCGATTTTTCCAGATTTACCCAAGCCTTTGCATTCGACGATGAACTCAAGCCGCGCTTAGCGCCCGTCAATGTGTGGAGCGTCGGTAATCGATATGAGAATGGCGTTATCCACTCTCGACACCGGTTCGTGGGAGACACAAGCCGCCACCCGGTCAGACGAGAGCCGCCGAAAGATTTACGTCCAATCGATGAAAAGCTACTATCGATTCTTCCGGCAGCCACGACGTTCCTTGGCGTAAGCAGGGACGAAGATTTCATAGCGTTGTGGACGCCGACAGAGTCCGTCCCGTTTATCCAATATCAGGGGAACCGAATTGAACTCTCACTTCATCTCGAATCAGAGTTTGCGCTCGCACTGCTTGACGCTAAGCGCGAAAAACCGACGCCAATCCCTACGGCGCTGCTAATTCTCACAATCAGCGATCGCCCTAATTTTGCAGCGGATTTGACGAAACTGCGGAACGGTAAAACCACCATTGACGGCATGCCGCTCCAATTTCTTAAACCTCAAGATTATCACGGAACAGAGATTTATCCTGTCCAGCTTCGTTTCGGATTTCTGTTCGCCATTACGGGCGGCTGTGCGATGGTTGATAATTATTGGATAATCAGCTCAACGCTTGATGGATTGAAAACTGCCATTGACGCTTTTTCAGGACGAGAGAGGGCGTTATCTGAAACTGAATTTCCTGATTCAACTAATCGGCGCGGCGAAAGTCATATTTATATCCAACCCAACCGTTTCATTCCCCAACTAAAGCGTCTCACCCCGATACTCGGGTTGATTGCATCTGCTTTAGGTCAAGGCATTGATTCAGCGTTGATAACGCGCATAGCAAAGAACCTTTTTCCACTGGAGTCACTTGGCGCGATCACCGCTGTGATTGACTCTGACGGTGCGATTGTCGATGCGCAATTTCGGATTGTTCTGGAGCCTACGGGGGATTGATTCGTCGTCGCAGAAACATTTCAGTTGACAGGGGCGAGTTGTTTGGGTTATGATTAATAAGGTGTGCTACGGAACGCAGATATAACGACTTTAGGTGAAAATGGAATGAGGGATAAATCTCAGATTAGGTTCTACTTATTCGTGTTTCTAGGCGGTATCATTCTCGGCGGGTGCGATAGTTCGCCATCGGGTGGCAGCGGATCACTGGATCTTCTCAGAGGGGAACCTGCGATTTTGGACGCTGTCCTCGCTGTAGATCTCATTGATGATCGTCCAGTTGGCATCACCGATACCTTTTTCGAGTCAAGCGATAGTGTCTACCTATGGATTTATTGGGCGGCTGTCGAGGGGAGGCATACCGCTGAAGTGAGTTGGTATTCACCAGCGCAAGATTTGGACGACCCACCATTTCGAGAGGACGATGAGTCCTTCACTTCCTCAATCGGCGATCAGATTACATGGTTCTTTATTGACCGCCCCTCTGGTGGATTCCCCGACGGCGAATGGTCAGTAGACATCTTTTTAGATGGACTATTTGAGCGGAGCATTTTTTTCAGCGTGGAGTAATGTAGTCCGTACTACGTGTTGCGTATCCTTCGCTTTCACGATCCACCCTGTCCCGTTATTCATTACACCAAATCCTCTCCAACAATCAGGCGATACACGTCCAGATATTTTTCACTTGTTTTCTGGATCACTTCTTCCGGCAGTTCAGGGACAGGCGGCTGTTTATTCCAGCCGATCTCATTGAGATAGTCGCGCACGTACTGTTTATCGAAGCTGCGCTGCGATCTGCCCGGTTCATACTCATCTTTGGGCCAGAAACGGGAGGAATCAGGGGTAAAGACTTCGTCGATGAGGATGAGTTTCTCGTCAAGTAGACCAAACTCAAATTTCGTGTCGCAAAGAATCAGCCCGACTTCTACAGCCCGCTCGCTTGCCGCTTTGAACAGAGCAACACTTGTTTGGATAATGCGTTCCGCCAAATCCACTCCAATGATACCCTCCATCTGAGCAATTGAAATGTTCTCATCATGCTCCCCGTACTCAGCCTTTGTGGCGGGTGTAAAGATTAGTTCAGACAAGCGATCGGATTCCTGCAACCCTTCGGGCAGCTTTGCCCCGCACACCGTTCCCTCTTTTTTGTACTCCGTCCATGCGGAACCGGCGATATACCCGCGCACCACGCATTCGATGTCTATCCGATTGGCTTTATGAACGAGCATGGAACGCCCTTTAATCGAGTCTGCATGGGTCCGCACATTATCAGGGTACAGTGCGACATCTGTCGTAATCAGATGATTATCGACAATCGATTTTGTGTAATCAAACCAGAACTCCGAAAGTGCGGTTAAGACACGTCCCTTGTAAGGAATGCCGTTCGGCAGTACGTAATCAAACGCCGAAATCCGGTCGGTTGAGACGATTAACAGCTGATTGTCCAGATCGTAGAGATCTCGAACCTTACCCCTATGGAGGAGCTTTAGGTCTGCTAAATGTGTTTCTGCAACAATGCTTTTTGACATGAATCACTCCCGAATTCTATTAATCCAGGTATAGATTGTGGTTCTGATTTGTGTAAGAAGATTGGAACAAGTGAGGGAGCTTAACTATGGGGGCAGAGGGAGGTTAGTTAAGAATCTCATAGAAAAAATTCCGCCGTTTTGGGACAAATCCAAACTCGGCAATCGTGCGCTCGATTTCTTCGATGGACATGCAGTAAACCGTTCCCGCTTGGCTCACAACATTCTCTTCGATCATGGTGCCGCCCATGTCATTCGCGCCGAATTTGAGGGATAATTGACCAATTTTTGGTCCTTGGGTCACCCATGAAGACTGGAAGTTGTCAAAATTGTCAAGCATCAGGCGGGAAATGGCTAATGTTTTAAGATATTCAAAACTTCCGGCGGGCGGCATATGTTCGAGGCGGGTGTTATTTGGCTGAAGCGACCAGCAGATAAAAGCGGTGAAACCGCGCGTCTCATCTTGCAGTTCTCTCAAGCGGATGAGATGCTCCACGCGCTCGGCGTAACTTTCGACATGTCCGTACATCATCGTCGCGCTTGATTTCAGCCCGACATAATGCCCTTGGCGCATCACCTCCAACCACTCGTCGGCCGTGCATTTTTTCGGACTGATTTCGTTTCTGGCATGATCGGTTAAAATCTCCCCGCCACCGCCTGGGATTGAGTCCAAACCTGCATCGCGTAGCCGGATTAACGTCTCCTTGAGCGAGAGCCGGTTAATCTTAGCAAACCAGTCAATTTCCGGTGGTGAGAAGCCGTGAATGTGGATGTTATAATTTGCCTTAATCCATTGGAGGTAATCTTCGTACCAGTCAAGTTTCAGTTTAGGGTGTAAACCGCCCTGCATCAGGATGAGAACACCGCCCAAATCGATTGTCTCTTGAATCTTATTGCCCAACTCCGCCTTGGACATCACATAAGCGTCAGGGTCACTTTTATGGCGATAGAAACCGCAGAATTCGCAATCCACGTAACACCAATTGGTGTAGTTGATATTGCGATCGACGATGTAGGTGATGTAACCCTCTGGGTGATTCCGTTGGCGGATGGTGTCGGCTGCACTACCAATCGACAATATATCGAAACTCTTAAAAAGCGTTAAACCGTCGTCAAAGTCCAAGCGTTCCCCGGCTAATGCTTTTTCCAAAATCGGCTGAATGGTCGCATCCATAATGACTGGTTCCTTCGTTTCATTTTTCGCATTTCACAAGCATAGGAGCTACGCAGACACTTTTCGGTGATGCGGGATCGCTCCTCTGCCCGTCAGTGTTTCCATTGTTTTATTGTAACACTTCTATCAACCCTCGTCAACCCAAGTTATCAACGTAATGAACCATCCTCGCTTCTATGATTCGAACAACTCACATCGCCTAGAATTCCAACAGACGTCGAAGTGACAAGGCAGCCACATTCTGGGGTTCGACCTGAATGGAGGTTTCGACCGACGTTATAGCAAGCGCTTTTTCTCCCAGATAGTAATAACAAGCGGCTTTGAGCGCGTGGAGATCTGCGATTGACTGATAATCATGACGAAAGAGAAAGGTGTGATTCGCTTTCACCGCATTATTGATTGCGAGCAGCGCGGTTTGAAAGTCGGAGGCGTTTTCACGACGAAGAAAAAGCGTGTTTGCTAACCCGATCCACGCATCTGCATTTGACACGTCGAGACGTATAGCTTCCTCGAAAGCGTCTTGCGCCTTTGCGACAATTTGAGGATTCACTGAAGAAGTCCGCGATGCGCTTAGGTGACTCCAACCCAAGCCGTTGTGCGCATCCGCAAGGGACGCATCTAGATTGACCGCACGCTCAAAACTCAAGAGTGCAGCGGAAAAATCGCCTTCCTTGTAGGCAGTCCAGCCCAACGCTTGGTTTTTTCGGGCAGCCTCCGTGTCAAATGCTTGTTCGTCGGAACAGCCCAATAGCACGACAAGAGAAAAACAAAGGATAATGGCGATGTAACGGTTCATTCGATGAAATCTCCTTCTACATTCTTCAATAGCTGGAATTCTGACATTGTCGTTAACAAGAACAACCAATTGACGGTTACCACGAGAAAAATGGCCCGAGAGCGAATCCCAATATTTTACATCCCGGTGTGTGCTGGCAGTTGGGCGTTCAAGTGAGCGCACGGCGATAAGAGTAATCGAACAGCAACTTAATCTCTTCGACTTGTGCTGCTTGTAGGAAATCCACCAAATTGTCATCTGACGCTCTCGCTGCATCCTGACACCAATCGACGAACTGAAAGGCATCCCAGTCTGTCTTCTGCTGGACATCCGTTGTATAATCGGCGAGTTTGGTCGCTTGGCACAAACGCTCTTCTAGCAACGCTAAGACCCGTTCACGAAGCGCCGGAAAAGTGACATGAGCCCCAACACGACGGAACCAGTATTTGGCGTTGCTATAGTCAGGCTCACGACGGTGCATGATACCGTGCCAATAGCTGCCGGTTTGACTGTCGATATTCTGTGAGATTCTGTGTGAAACGTCCAAGGCATCGTTCCAGAGCAGCAATCCACTCTTCACAGAGGCGCCGAATGACTCGTCTTTAACTAATTGACCATCAAAGAGTTCATCTACGGTAACTTCCTGAATGCGATTTGTTAGGTCGCTATTCCAATCATTTTGAGGGACGAGCGGCGGGAGCGGACGACGCGCTTCGAGTTCTTTAACAAACGCAGCAATTGTCAATGAATATTCTGAACCCATGGTGTTCTCCTTCAGTAATTCGAGCGTGGCATTTGTGTTTGGATGGGAGATTCAACTCAATTATAACTCACAGCTAGTTGGAGATCAAGCCCAAAGTCGAAGGGAACCCAACCGGTCAAGGAGGTTGTGAGACTCCCAGTTTTTAAGTGCATCGTTTGGGCAGGCGTTGAATAAACCCGTTTCGATGTGAATCCGTCAAATTCGGTGTGGCGGCGAAAGAGAGCGTTATTTTCGGAGATTAACTCTGCATCAGAAAAAACGCCACTTCGATTCTGATTCGGCTAAGGTAATTTTGTATCCTTAGGTACCAGTAGTGAATTTTGTCAAACCATGCGTGAGAAATTACTTGAACTATATGATAGCCTCTATGCCGCGTACGGCCCGCAAAATTGGTGGCCTGCGGAAACGCCGTTTGAAATGATTATTGGGGCGATTCTGGTACAATCGACCGCTTGGAAGAATGTTGCTCAGGCAATCAAGAATCTCAAAACCGCTGAGCTTCTCACACCCGAACGGTTAAGCAAATGCCCCCAGGATATGCTAGAGTCGCTCATCCGTCCATCGGGGTATTACCGTGCCAAGGCTAAGAAGATTCAAGCGTTTCTAGAACATCTACGACATCATTATGGGAATTGTTTAGACTCATTGTTGGCAAGAGACCTGCGGACGTTGCGGGAAGAGATGCTTTCGATTTATGGAATTGGAGAGGAGACCGCGGACTCGATTCTGCTTTATGCGGCTGGCAAGCCAATCTTTGTGGTCGATGCGTATACATACCGCCTACTCACACGGCTAGGATGGACCGAGGGAAAATACCACTACGGAAAACTTCAAAAAATCTTCATGGACGCTTTACCAAAGGATAGCAACTTGTTTAACGAATATCACGCCTTAATCGTGCGTCATGGTAAGAGAACATGCCGCAAAACACCGCAGTGCACTGCGTGTGTGCTGTTTCAGCAGTGCCCTCATCCCCCCTCTCTTCTCAAGATAGGTTAGAGCGATAAATGATATTTCAAGCGAAATTTGTCAAAGACTTTTCTAGTTTTTCGTGCTATAATGATCGGAGCGAAATCAGTGGAGGCAACGGACCGGAGTTCAGGAGTTGGAGAAGGTCTTTTGCGAATTTGTGATAGTGCGTCTTGTCTTTCAACTTTAAGCTCTTTGAGATTTACCTTGCGGGCAACCCAAAAGTTACACCTTTAATTTCTCAATTCCCTGTGAATACAGTTAGCGACTTTTCCCCCAATGTATTGAAAGGGGATTTGTTATCATACACAGTTCCATATAACTGGTCAATTATCAAGTCTCATAGCCAAGCATTCAGAGGAATGATTGATGGCATACGCGTATACCCCCGGTCTCAAAGTTACAACAGGTATGACGATTAGGAAAGAGCGTAGGCTGCCGCTCAAAGGCGAGGTGCTCGTGCAGGAGGGCGATAGAGTCCGGTCGGAAGATGTTGTTGCAAAAACTAACCGACCGGGGAATGTCCAACTGGTGAACGTCGCAAATCTCCTGAGTATTCCGCCCGAAGACGTGAGAGATTATATGCAAAAAACGGATGGGGAAGCCGTTGCAAAAGACGAAACTATCGCAATGACAAAGGGGGTTTTCGGTCTGTTCAAATCCCAGGCGCGTTCTCCGATTGATGGAACAATCGAGACCATCTCCGATGTTACTGGGCAAGTGATTATGCGTGAACCACCGATTCCCGTTGCAATTAAGGCGTATATTGATGGCTCGATTATCGAGGTTATCCCTGAAAAAGGAGTCGTTGTAGAAGCCTATGGGACGTACATTCAAGGGATTTTCGGTGTTGGACGAGAAGCCGTAGGCGTGTTGGAAGTAGTTGTTGATTCGCCCGATGCGCCATTGACACCGGACGCCATTCAGTCCGCACATCGGGACAAAATCCTCGTCGGTGGTTCTATCGTTGGGAATGACACGCTACAGGAAGCCGTGCGGCAAGGAGTAAAAGGAGTCGTCGCGGGTGGAATTAACGACAGCGATCTCCGGAAGTTCTTGGGTTACGAACTCGGCGTCGTAATCACGGGATCCGAAGAACTCGGGATTACGGTTATCGTTACGGAAGGTTTTGGGCAAATTAGCATGGCAGAGCGTACATTCAATCTACTCAAGGATCAGGATGGTATGCAAGCCTCAATCAACGGTGCAACGCAGATTCGAGCCGGAGTCGTGCGTCCTGAAATTGTCATTCCATTTGAACAGCGTGAACAATCCGTGGAAACTGCAGTTGCAAGCAGCGTGCTCGAAGTCGATACCCCAGTTCGCATCATCCGTGAACCCTACTTTGGGGAACTTGGTCGTGTTTCCGCCTTGCCAGTCGAGCTTCAACAGCTTGAAACCGAAGCACACGTGCGGGTATTGGAAGTTGAATTGGAGGATGGCGCCCGCATCACCCTTCCACGCGCAAATGTGGAGATTATTGAGGCGTAAAGGACGAGGCTGAACATATCTATAAATAACGAATTTTTCCGGGTGATTTCATCTTTACTTTCTATTGAGGCGTCTCGAAGTAGTCTCTTGAGCCACCTAATGAGTTTTGCCGACAACCTGACATGAAAAACAGCCACAAAGACAATCCAGATCACGCTTTAATCACCACTGATGTTCAAATTGATAAAGGTATGCCCCGTGACAGTGTGATACAGCGCGGTCGGGAACACGCGCAGTCTTATGGGGCGGCGGCGAAGCACCTGAGTCAAGCGATAGATGCACTTAACACCAAAGATTACCAGCGGGCAATTGGGGAATTTCAACAAGCATTACAACACAATCGAGAGTCCGCAGAAGGACATTTCTATCTCGGATTGACATATTTTATGGTTGGAGATTACGAAGAGGCATCGGCTTCATACAAACGAGCAATCATGTGCGAACCGAGCGATCCAATGATACACCTCAATTTAGGAATTGTTTATCAATTGCAAGAACGATATGACGACGCAGTCGGGTCTTACCAACGATCGATTGCCCTTGCACCGAATAACGCCGAAGTGTATTCTCGGCTAGGTTCTGTCTACACAGCGCAAGGAAAACGTCAGGAGGCTGTGACAGCCTACAAGAACGCCGTCCGAATCAAGCTTCTTACGGACACAAAAAGCGAGCCAGATACTTGATTTTCGAAGGATTTGGATGTGTTCGTCATTACTCCGGAAT
The DNA here is from genome assembly GCA_965198175.1 of Candidatus Poribacteria bacterium. Lineage (GTDB taxonomy): Bacteria > Poribacteria > WGA-4E > WGA-4E > PCPOR2b > JAPPKS01. The sequence goes on along the minus strand of OZ240245.1, from coordinate 922,023 downwards.
TTTGCACCCTCCCCCGTACCAAAAAATTGAGTTCGATGAAAACAGGATTTTCGAGCGTAATCCATTAAGCACGTATTTCGTGGTCGCCGGATGGGGAAAGAATCCTTTTTAACCGCGGAAATTCTGGAAACTTCTACGTAACTGGGTTGAGCGGGGGAGGCGTCACACTATTTCTCAGAAATGCACACGTTCGCCGGATTGGAAAACACCTCTTGTCGGGCAGAGCGTAACACCCGAGAACAAGCTGCACACGACTTGGGGAGCGGTCAAAGAAATAAACGGTGAGTACCCTCCTATTTTGAGGTTTCGTTCGCTCAAAACCGACCATCCTCCTGTCTCTCTTTCGGATGAGGTGACGATAAAATCTATAGAAACGCCGTCTACTCTTCTTGCATAACCTCATCAAGAGAATCCAATTCCAATTTTTCCTCAAGGTCGGTTCTGATTACATCCAACAGGGGGGCAACAACTTCTGCGTTTAGCGCCGCATCTGTATTGTTCTCGCCATTTTCGTTCGTCAAGATATTTTCCAAATCGTGGTCGTCAAATTCAACCTCATTTTCGGGAAATAGGTTTGTCACTGGATCCTCGGGCGCCGCTAATTCTTGTAAGAATTGATGTGTCTGGGAATCCGCCGACTCATTTGTCGTGTCTTGGGGCGAATAACCAAAATCTCTTTTCAAAAATTCCATCATTGATGTCTCACTTTTGTCCACACCCATACCTGTATGGTTTCGCGGCAACGCCGGTTTAAACGGCAGTGAGGGTCGGCTCTGCGCGCGGTTAGCGTCGAGGAATTCGCCTTGTTTACCTATCACAATGATTCGTTGCGCATCCGATGAATCTGGACCTAGTATCCAACCCACCATCCATTGAATTGATGCAGCGATGGACCGGAGAATCGGATGCAAGTTGCCGATTGCATCGATCTGGAGCAATCCCAACGCCAGTAATATACTTAGGGTGAGAATACTGATTAATTTCAGGTTTAGCCGCTTCATCTCATAAACCTCCTTACAACAGGGAGACCACAACAGTCCTATTCATCGGGGAAGCTTTAAGCGTCATTTTGAAAAGTTAGATAATTTCATCCAAAGTCACAAACTCAGAGAAGCGTAGAGTTTGAATCTTGAGGCATGCGAATTTCGTCGACAAGTTCCTGAATATCGCGCGGCGGCGCAGGGGTCGCTAAAGAGACAATACCCGCCACCAAGAAATTCAGCACCATGCCGAGCGTCCCGATTCCCTCGGGCGATATGCCTAGCCACCAGTGTTCTGCGGTGTTGTGTTCGGGCTGAATGAACTTAAAGTAAATTATGTAAGTTGCGGTAAAGGTGATACCAACAATCATTCCGCTGATAGCGCCAAATTTGTTCATACGTTTTGAAAAAATTCCCATGGTGATAGCGGGGAAGAATGATGCCGCAGCCAGCCCAAATGCGAAAGCGACCACCTGTGCGACGAAGCCCGGTGGATTCATGCCGAAGAACCCAGCAATACACACCGCGATTCCTGCTGCAATGCGCGCTGCAATCAACTCCCCTTTCTCACTGATGGTTGGCATTAGTTCTTTTCTCAATAGGTCGTGTGCAATTGATGTGGAGATTACTAGTAGTAGTCCCGCCGCTGTCGAGAGTGCGGCTGCCAATCCACCTGCTGCGACAAGACCAACAATCCAGTTCGGCAATTTGGCAATTTCGGGATTGGCAAGCACCATGATGTCTCGGTCAATTGTTAGTTCGTTTGCGATGTTCGATTTCGGTCCACGATATTGAATGATACCGTCCTTGTTCTTGTCGTCGAATTGGATTAGCCCCGTAGTTTCCCACTTCTTAAACCAGTCTGGAGTGTCTTCATAGTTTACATTTGACATCGTAGTCAGCAGATTTGTTCGGGCAAATGCAGCTACAGCAGGAGCGGTTGTATAAAGAATCGCAATGAACAGCAACGCCCACCCAGCAGAGCTGCGCGCTGCGGCAACGCGCGGCACAGTGTAAAAACGCACGATAACATGCGGCAGACCTGCGGTGCCAATCATCAGTGCTGCGGTGATAAAGAAGACATCAATTGTAGCCTTGCGTCCATCGGTATATGCGTCGAAGCCGAGTTCATTGCTCAATCCATTGAGTCTGTCGAGTAGGTATTCACCTGAACCGTCAGCTAGTGTCCCGCCGAAACCGATTTGAGGAACAATATTTCCTGTCATCAGGAGGGAAATAAAAATCGCCGGTACAAGGAAGGCGAAAATCAACACACAATATTGCGCAACCTGTGTGTAAGTAATGCCCTTCATTCCGCCCAATACTGCGTAAAAGAACACAATGCTCATGCCGATAAGCACACCCACGTTGACATCGACGTTCAGAAACCGTGAAAAGACGATGCCGACGCCGCGCATCTGTCCTGCGACATATGTAAACGAAACGAATATCGCACAGATGATAGCGACAAATCGCGCAGTTTGCGAGTAATACCGGTCACCAACAAAGTCTGGAACGGTATACTTGCCAAACTTGCGCAGATAAGGCGCCAAGAGTAGTGCTAGTAAGACATACCCGCCTGTCCAACCCATGAGATAAACCGCGCCGTCCCGCCCCATGAAGGAGATAAGACCTGCCATTGAAATGAATGATGCTGCGCTCATCCAATCCGCCGCGGTCGCCATGCCGTTTAGGACTGGCGGCACATTGCTGCTTGCGACGTAGAATTCGCCGGTGGAACTAGCCTTCGACCTGATCGCCACGCCGATGTAGAGTGCAAACGATAGACCGACCATCACGAATGTCCAAGCCTGTACGTTCATGCTTACTCCCGATTGCTTTCGTCCACGCCGTGCTTTTTATCGAGGCGATTCATCAGATAAACATAGATGAAAATCAGCACAACAAAAACATAAATTGATCCTTGTTGAGCCAACCAGAATCCGAGGCGAAAACCACCAATTTTGACTCTATCCAGAAGGTCAACAAACAGAATCGCGCAGCCGTAGGATACAATAAACCACACAGATAGTAAGATGCTTAGGTATTGCAGGTTTTTCCTCCAATACGCACGTTTATTATCCTTTGTCGTCATGTTATTCCTTCCTGAAGTTCTTAGATTGTCTCCGATGCTCATGTCCGCTACAGGTTGCCGGGGTTATAAATACAAGGGGTGAGCAAAAACCGCGTCAAACCTGAAGCGGGGCTGTTTTCTACCAAGCTAATCCGAATTACCATGTAGAATAGAGTGTGCAGATGAACATCTTGGGATGGATCTACTTTGGTATGCCATATCCGAACAGTTATATGCGAAGAACATCAAGAACACCTAAAACATCCCATTTTCAATACGTAGTGACTTGAGTGAGCTAAGAAGAAATCACTGAAATTACCCCCAAAAACTAGACAGTACATTAAGGTGGAAATCGGGCTGGCAAAACGGCGATGTTATGAGTCATAATACGGCTCAGCAATACCAAGAACTACGAAAGGAGTTTGTTTAGCATGGCTCGTAGAAAGCAGTACGATAACCGATTCAAAGCACAAGTGGCGATTGAGGCGATAAAGAATCAACGCACCATGGCCCAGATTGCCAGTGACTACGAAGTCCACCCGAATCAGGTCAGCCAGTGGAAAAGACAGATTCTGGAGGCATCACCCCAGCTTTTTGCAAACGGACACACTCAAGCAACTTCTGATAACGACCGACTCATAGCTGAACTCTACCGGCAAATCGGTCAGTTGAAGGTCGAACTAGACTGGCTTCAAAAAAAAACTCGACTGCTCCGTTGAACACAAGCGGCGGCTTGTCAACCAAGAGAGCGGTTCTCCATCGGTTTTGAGACAATGCGAACTGTTAGGATTGCCACGCGCTTCGTATTATTATCAACCCGCGGTAGAGCCGCCGGAAAACCTGCTTTATATGCGTCTGATTGATGAGCAGTACACCAAGACCCCGTTCTACGGCGTACCTCGAATGACGGACTGGCTTTGTGCTAAAGGCTACGTTGTCAACCGGAAACGGATTGCTCGGTTGATGCGAAACATGGACTTAGTTGCCATCTATCCCAAGCCCAGCACCTCTAAGAACGGTAGACCGTCGAAAAAGTATGCTTATTTACTGAAGGATTTAAGTATCACTCGACCGGACCAGGTGTGGGCAACTGATATCACCTATATCCGCTTGAACACCGGCTTTGTCTATCTAGTAGCCATTATGGATTGGTACTCTCGATATGTGTTATCATGGGAAGTGTCAAATTCACTAGACGTTTTCTTTTGTCTGTCGGCTCTAGAACGGGCATTGAGTTGTTCTAGCCCCTTGATTTTCAATAGCGACCGGGGTGCCCAGTTCACGTCTGATGCCTTTACCACTCGGCTTGAATCGGCTAACATTCGCATCAGTTGGACTGGGGCAGGCAGAGTGTTTGACAACATTTTCATTGAGCGGCTCTGGCGGACAGTAAAGTATGAACATGTCTATCTTCACCCGTATGACTCAGTTCAAACTGCTTGGTGTGGCTTGAACAACTATTTCAAGTTTTATAATGAGGAGCGGCTTCATGCGCCGCTCAATACTAAAACACCTCACAAGGTGTATTTCCAACAATATTAGGTGTTGAAGCATAGCCGGATTGCGTAGCCTTTACACCTTAATAGACAAGCATGACTGTCTAAACATTGGGGGTAAGTTCATCACAACACATCCTATCACGTTATGGATATGTTATCAATCGCCAACAGGAGTTCGAGTGTGACAAGAAGATGTCAGTTTGGCTTAACCGTTTTCAGACGATGAGTTGCAATTTGCTCTGCGAGCTCGCTTGTCCAAAGACGAGGACAATTAGATTAGGTAAGTTTATTTGGTAGGTAAGAGGAAATTGTGGCGCATTAAAGAAAAGGTGTGGAATTAGCTTGTCGACCTTTACACAAACTGAGAGCAGATAGAATTTTTTCAATCTACCGTAATGGTAAAGGAGACGTAAAGTTCTGACAACTATTTCTCTGTTGGTCTAGATACCAAATTCAGACTAGCTGTCGGATTGAACACGCGTGCAAAACACCCCCTCTAGCTCCCCCTTAGCACAAAGGGGAGGTCTTTCCGATGGAAGCAGCAACGTGCGTAAACCATCTTCTTGACAAAATACAGAGCCACTTAACATGATGGGGAAGCGGCTTCTCGCAATCCACCTATCGCCTGTTTAAGATTGTCGCTGCGGAAAATTGCCGTACCCGCTACTAAAATAGTTGCCCCACGGCTTCCCACTAATCGGGCGGTGTCGAGTGTTATGCCTCCGTCGACCTCAATCTCTATCTTTTTATCCTGTGCACGGATAAGTTTCTGTAACTGATCTAGTTTTTCAAGGGTGTTCATCATGAACGATTGACCGCTAAAGCCTGGGTCAACGCTCATGGGCAGGATGAGATCCAGATCGGCAAGGTACGGTTCAACCGATGATATCGGCGTTACAGGGCGGAGGGCAATGCCTGCCTGTATCCCATTTTTTTTAATCTGATCGATCACTTTCTGAATAGGAAAATTGATTTCGAGATGAAACGTGATGAACCCCGCGCCGGCCTCCGCGAATACATCAATGTAATCTTGAGGATGTGTAATCATCAAGTGCACATCGAAAGGGAGATCGGTATAGCGTCTGATGGATTTGACAAGTTGCGGTCCCATCGTCAAATTAGGAGTGAAATGAGCATCCATGACATCAAGGTGGATAAGATCGGCGCCAGCTTCGACAACTTTGCAAACTTCCTCACCCATCCGGCTGAAATCCGCTGATAGCATTGATGGGGCAATCTTAATTTTGTTTTCGGTCACCAAAGTTTCTTCCTCATGACTTCAATGTTATCTTCATAAACAATCATCGTTGCTTCACCAACGACTTTATAGGGCTGTGAAATCAGAAATCCAGACTGGTAGTTTTTGTCAATCACTCTTTTTTTTCCGCGGTCGTCCACCACAAAAATGGTCACGTGTTTGGCGGCGGTAGTTGTTGAGGACACTTCGTGCTTAATGACGACGAATTCCCCTTTTTCCCCCGGGCTTATAGGTGATCCGCTAATTTCGAGATTAACAACTTGACCCACGGGAATCAGTGCACCGGCGTCCGGTTCGTGGCTGATAATCAACCCTTGATTGATATCTGGATGCAGCGCGTAATTTTCTCTCCCAATTTTAAGGCGGTGTGATTCAAGCAAAGTACGAACTTCATCAAGCCCCATACGACGCAAATCCGGCATCCGCAAGATTTTTGGACGCGGCCCTGAGCTCAATAGCAGATGCAGAAGTGTTCCGCGCTGATTAGTGGAACCGGCTAGAGGTGTTTGCGCGATCACGGTATTGATTGTAGGATAGCGATCCGAATGGACGGTTGCAACGCGCCCTCGCCGAAATCCAGCGCTTTTGAGAATTCTTTCCCCGTCCCCCAAGGATTGACTCACAACATCAGGCACTGCTATCCTTTCGTTTCCCACACTCAAAGTCAGTCGAACCGGCTTGTTCCGTTTTACTTTGAAGTTAGCGAGGGGTTCTTGTTCAATTACATGCCCTTCCGGAACCACATCGCTTGGCTTTTGCTCAAGTTCTGGATCGAGTTGTAACCCTGCGTTGTAGACAAGCTGAATTGCTTGTTGATGGCTCTGATTTATCAGATTAGGAACAGCAACTTCGTCACTCCGGACCAGACCAGGAACAACGATAAACAACAAAATCGATCCTAAAATGCCAACAGCAATGAGGCTGAGCGAGGTAACTTTGATAATCGCAATGAAAACGGCATTTCGGCTCATCATTTAGAATGATCAAGCGACCGAACAGGGAGTGCGATAGTTTTAGAAGCCTATCGCAGTCGCTATTCGTTCCTTTGAGATTGTACCTGCTTGTCGGTTAGAACTATCGCCCTCGCTATTCGCTCGGTTGATCCCTACGAAAAAATCGATCCCCCGTTTTCAAACGATGACCGTTGATAAAGTCGTAACCACTTATTTTACGTCTGTTCGCGGGTTGCACATGATTTAGTCGCACTGCTCCCTTCCCCGCAAATACAATGAGTTCCTTGTCAGGGGTAATTTGAATTGTACCCGGGGGAAAATCTGATAAATTCGCATGATTGATAGGAGCACTGTCAATTATCTTCAAGCGAAGGTTATCTCCAAAATAGGTATATGCGCTGGGCCAAGTCGCGGTTCCACGCACTAAATTGCAAATTTCTGCCGCGTATTTTTCCCAGTCGATCTGCCCGACCTCTTTTGTCAATCGAGGAGCGTGTGTCGCTTCCGCGTGATTTTGGGGAGAGTGAGGAGGAGGAACGTCCGATGCACTTTCCAACGCTTGAATCAACAGAGGAGCGGCTAAATGCGCCAAGCGATTGGAGAGTGTTGAAGCTGTATCTCGAGGGTCAATTTTCACCCGCTTTTGTAAGATGATATCCCCTGTATCCGCCCCTTCATCAAGCAGCATAATTGTAACCCCTGTCTCTGTCTCACCATTGATTAATGCCCATTGAATTGGCGCGGCTCCTCGATATTTCGGAAGTAGAGACGGATGGGTGTTGATACATCCACAAGGTGGGATAGCTAACACGGATTTGGGTAGAAATTGGCCGAATGCGGCAACTACGATAGCTGTCGGTTGAAGTTTTTTTAAAACACGAATAAAATCGCGATGACGTACCTTATCGGGTTGATAAATCGACAAGCCAAGCTCGGAAGCAAAGATCTTGACGGGCGGTGGGTTGAGCCGCTTGCCTCTGCCGCTAGGTCGATCCGGTTGCGTCACAACACCGAGGATATCGAAGTTTCCAGTGATCAGTTGTTCCAGGCTAGGGATAGCAAATTCGCCCGTTCCCATGAAGACGATTCTCATTGTTCAATAGCTCTGTCCATTCGGCTTTGTTCTTCAATATCCGCCCAATTATCGGATACCATCGTATGATGAACGATTGGCTAAAATCCGAATAAATTTTCAACGACGGTCTCTAACTGTCGTTGTGACCTTTTTCGATGCCGCTTTCAGGCTGAGCTTCCAGCAACTCCTGATCCTCAAGAATCAATCGGTCAATGAACAAAATACCGTCGAGATGATCGATTTCATGCTGTAAGACTCGTGCCATTAATCCGCTCGCTTCAAATTCGATTTCATCTGCATTCGGAAGCAGTCCGTTCACCGTAACATCTATGGCACGCCTTACAATTCCCCTGTAGCCGGGCAAACTCAAGCAACCTTCCTCTCCCAGTTCCTCACCCACTGCGTTCGTAATTACCGGATTAATCAGGGCGATTGGCGGAATCTCAGGGTGATAGTGATTGATGTCGATGATAATTATCCTTTTGGACACACCTATCTGTGGAGCAGCTAACCCAATTCCTTGAGCGGACCGCATCGTCTCAAACATATCCTGAATCAGTTGAGGGAGATCCGCGGAAATCTGTTCGACAGGTGAGGCTTTCTCACGTAAATTAGGCGTATTCTCACCGACCTGAATTTCCAAAATTGCCATAGCTTGATATGTGACCTACAGATTGATAAGCCACATCCAGTTGAATTTTGGTACTATCGGTTCATGATCGACAAAACTGCTAAAATCGAAGGAGAACCAATGGAACAAAAAGACCTGGCGAATCGTCCAACTCCCATTCGCGTGCACTGACTTTTTTCGGAGGCGGTGCGGATGGTGGAGACGTTGGAATAAGCTGCTCTGACAAGTTTTTATCGTGTGTATGAAGCCAATCCCAGAAACCAATGAAGAGTGCGAGTGACACGGCTGATACACCCATAATTTTAAAATCTGCACTGTCAAGCTGAGGGGCAACTTGGTTTTGCCGAATCATTTCAACTCCGCGTACAGCGAGAAAGCTATGAATTGCTGTGAACGGTAGTGAAACGAGCGTCACAATCTCGAATCGGCGCAATGCGCTCTCTTGATAGACTTCTCTTTGCGGGGCTCTGCCTTGTCTTGTGCGGGTGGATGGCTTTTCCTCCGGCGGATATTGAGATTGGGCCTGGGGCTTTACTGCCACTATCAACGAAATTATCAGAACGGACAACAGTTTAGTTTTCACTTTGTTTGTCAGCATCGTAATCTCCTCGATGACGAAACAGGTGAATCATGAGCATTGCTGCCCCGATACAGACAGCTACATCAGCAAGGTTAAAAGTTGGCCACCAAAAATCCGGCAGCAATCGAAACCGAAGAAAATCTGTGACTTCGGCGTGACGAATTCGATCCATAAAATTACCGAGTGCTCCGCCGAGTAGAACGCTGAGGGCAATTCTCATCCATAAACTGTGCAGGTACTGTTTGTAATAGACAAAAATAAAGCCGATAGCAGCGATGGTGATAATCGTGAGCATCAAGTTTTGCCCACGCATCAATCCGAAGGCAGCACCGGTGTTTGTGGTATAGCTAAGTTCAAAAATCCCTTCAACAATAACAATAACTGGCGGATTGCGCGGCGCAATGTTTTCTAGGATGAACCACTTTGTCAACTGATCTGCGATGAGAACGAGAGAGGTAATTCCGAGTAAGGGAAGAAAAGGTTTGATTACGTTTCTCAGCATCGACAACTTTCCCTATGCACGATATGGATGAGGCTCTATCTATTGCACCTAGCCAACCTTCGCCGAAGTTGCAAACAAACCGCCATTAAAATCAACTGCCCCGCATTGCATGAATCGTGTCGAGAGAATATGCCACATAGGGAACCTCCAATAATTCCGCCAACAGATCGAACGCACTCGCTTCTTCTGCTTGATTGACCATTTGCTCGTGCGCTTCAGCGGATTCCCATTGCTCTATTTCAAAGATACGATGTCTTTGATCTTGATCTTGAAGCAGTGAAACGCTCTCACAACCTGCGTCGAGCAAGTTAGGTTGGAAATCGGTCAAAAAGTCTAGAAGCGCATCAATTTTGTCCGACTTAGCTTGGTAGCTGACGATTACTGTAAAACTCATCAAGATTCTCCATATGTGCAGTAGAAGTAGATTGGGAAGTCAGCATTTCGGGCGACAAACCGAGATGGAATTCAACATCAAGATCAACATCGATTGATGTCAAACCCCGACAACTTCGATGAAATCTTTGTATCCAATTATGGTGTAACTCTATGTTTTTCAGGAACCAGCGATCCTTCTAATTCCTGATCCCTTTTTTTATAGTAGCGCCGTGAGTTATCTTTGCATCTATCCCAAATACTAAAATGCTGTGTGCACGATATTTCGTAGTGTGGTCAACAGAAGAATCAGAACGATTGGCGAGATGTCGAAGGGGACATTTCCCATTAGCGGTCTGAGCATCTGGCGGATTGGATCTAAAAGCGGATGGACCAATTGACCCGTCCCCCAATAGAATCTCCGAATCGTCATATTCGGGTTGCCAAGATGGACCAACCAAGACAAAATCACGTTGGCGACCACAATTAGTGTATAGAGCCCAATCAATTTGCCCAATATCCAACCCATAGTCTAGGTTCCTTATCAATAAGTATTTAATTTGCAAGTGCCTCTGCACGTTTAGTCGCTGCAATCACCGCATCAGCGATAATTGCTCGCAGACGTCCACGCTCGAGTTCATACAGTCCGGCTGCCGTTGTTCCGCCGGGGGTAGTCACAAGGTTTTTCAGCACCGCGGGATGTTCCTTAGTTTGATCCAGCATCTTGCTCGCCCCAAACACAGTTTGTACTGCGAGTTGATATGCATCCGGGCGGGATAATCCAACCTGCACTCCCGCGTCAGCGAGCGCTTCAATAAAGAGGAAGACGAATGCTGGCCCACTGCCACTCAAACCTGTAACAGCGTTAAGATATGTATCTTCCCTGACAAACGACTTGCCTACAGTATTAAAAATAGCTTGCGTTAGAGCAAGATGGTTGTCTGTAGCAGCGCTGCCACCAGCGATTACCGAGACCGCAGCGCCAACAGATATGGTGATGTTTGGCATCACACGAACAATTGGGGCAGGAGGAGAAAAATAGGATTCTAATTTGGCTGTTGGTACGCCTGCTGCAATAGAGATAAGCCATTGGTGGGGCTGGATTGAAGCTGCGATTTCCGGAAAAGTATCCGGCACATTGTTCGGCTTGGCTGCATATATAATGCAGTCTACTTTTCCCACAAGTTGAGAGATGGTATTTGCGCGATTAACACCCACTTCTTCACACAACTGATTGACGGGAGGTTTGTAGATATCCGTAATCCAGATTTGCTCGGGTGGGAGTAAATCGCCTACCACTCCTCTAACAATCGCACTTCCCATGTTACCAACGCCTATGGCACCCAATCGAAGTGTCCTATCCATTGTCTATACTCCTTTCCTACTCCCGTTTGCCGAAGATTGCTGTGCCGATTCGGATAAGATTTGCTCCTTCTTCAACGGCAACTTCAAAATCGTTAGTCATGCCCATCGAAAGGTATTCCATCTCAACCCCCGCGAACTGCTGCGCCTTAATTTTTTCCTGTATTCGGCTTAACAATGCAAACGAAGGGCGTACCGCATCCACAATCGGAGTAAACGGTCCAATTGTCATTAGTCCTTTTATTCGGACATTTCTGTAATTTAGGGAGCTTTCCATGAAGTTGAGTGTCTGTTCCGGTTGAACACCATACTTACTCGATTCGCCAGACGTGTTGACCTGAATCAACACGTCAGTCTGCCGATTCAACTGAGTGGATCGACGATTGATTTCAGCGAGTAGCCGTAGGCTATCCACCGAGTGAATCAAATCGAAAATCTGTAATGCTCCCTTGACCTTGTTTGTTTGTAGATGCCCAACGAAATGCCACTTCACCGGACGGTCAATCTGATCATATTTGGTTCTGGCTTCTTGAAGTTGATTTTCCCCAATCTCTGTGACGCCGGCTTCAATTGCTTCAAAAATGCGTGAAGCTGGCTTAGTTTTGGACACGGCGACAATGCGTACCGCCCCTGGATGATGTCCAGCGCGTTCAGCTGCGGCAGCGACTCGATCTTGAACTTGCAATAAATTTTCACGAATGGAAGTCAAGAGTTCTCTATTCCTTTGACGTGCAATGCCTTAATGTTGTCAGTTGAACTCATTCCCACAGAAATCGTTACACTCATTGATCGTGGATGGATCAAGCGAACGGATAGTGAGTGATTAACCGACCGAATAGGGAGGGCGATAGTTCTGTCGGTTGAGACTATCGCAGTCACTACTGTCGGTTAGAACTATCGCCTTCGCTATTCGCTCAGTTGATCTGTTCCGCAATTGTCGAAGGGAGTCAATCAGAAGACTCTTCATCGGGTAGGGAAGGTAGAACATAAAGGATACGTTGACAGCTCCCACATCGGATAATCTGTTCATTCTTACGAGCCTGCTGCAACGTCTGAGGCGGAATCCTGAGATGACAACTGCTACACACATTGTCCACAACCAACGAAATTAGCCCTGTGCCTTGGCGTTTGAACCACTCCTGATAACGATTTATTAGATCGCGATGAATCTTCGGGTGAAAATTAAGACGCTTTTCTTGATAACCGGCAATTTGTGCTTTGAGCGCGTTAGTTTCCTTTTCATAGTGGGATTTCTGCTCATCATTCTTTGCTTGCTCTATGTCGAATGCCTTTTGTTGTTGATTCAGTTCCTCTTTGAGTTGGTCTATAAGTAGCATGATTTCTAAAATCTCGTCTTCAATCTCCGCTTCTTTTCCCATGAGAAAACTAATCTCTTGATCCACCGCCTGATATTCTTTATTTGTCTTCACCTCCCGCAATCGCGCTTGAGATTTTCGGCGCTGTTCTTGCTGCATCTCAAGTGCCCCCGCTTTTGAGCGTTGCTCCTTTTCTGCGTCTGTCAACTGTTTTTGCTTTTCTTCCAATTTCTGCTGATATATTTGAAAACTCTCCTCCAACCTTTTAATCTTGATTGGAACGGACTTCAGCTTACGCCGAACTGCCAGAATTTCGGTGTCGGTTTGCTGCAGTTCATATAAAAGAGGTAACTGTTCTTGTAGGTCAAAATCAAGCATAACTTTCCGGCTCGCTTTCCACGAGAAAAGCGAGAAAAATTCCCAACTGATAGAGTCCGATAAGTGGAATTGCCATCAGAAGCATTGACGCCGGATCCGCTGGCGTTAACATAGCGGACATTACAAGGATACCGAGGAACGCATAGTTTTGTCGTTCTCGAAAGCCCTGAGAATTAATCACGCCAATCCACGACAGAAACGCCATGACAATCGGAAGTTCGAACGCGATGCCGAACCCGATCAACAAACGCGTGAGGAAATTCACATATCTGTCCAATTCCCACAAGTTCGCATATTCTTTGAATAGCTTTGCGGAAAATTCCAACACGACTGGTGCCACGATAAAATAGGCGAAAATCGCTCCAAAAACGAAGAAGAACACGACGACCAAAAACAGGGGAAGTGCATACCTTTTCTCCCGACGTGTCAACGCGGGGAAGATAAACGACCAAATCTGATACAGCACCACAGGTGAAGCAAGCAGAAAGCCAAAGGTAAAGCTGATTTTAATGTAAGCCATTATTCCTTCGACAACTCCGCCCTTTATGATTTCTGCGTTAACTGTTGAACCACTGGCTCTCAGAACAATTGCGAGAAACCCAATGATTGATGCTTCCGAGGTGCCGGCCCAATCTATCAACGTTGCCAATGACGCGTTGATTGGCATATTCAATGGAAGTGTCAAGATTTTAGCGTAAAAGTTGTGAAACGATAGGCTTGCTACCACGGATATACCAACCGCAATTGCAGATATGATTATCCCCCGCCGGAGCTCCTCAAGATGCTCCCAGAAGGTCATCGACCTATCGTCGTCAGATGCCATGTCCCTACACCGCTAAACTGCTTTATCCGTCCGTTTGGTTGAATTGGTGTCTTCTTCGTCCACCGATTTAGCCAAATCGTTTTGAATTTCTTTTCCGGCACTCTTGAATTCTCGAATCGCCTTCCCAAGCGATCGTCCCATCTCCGGCAATCGCTTCGGCCCAAAGATGACGAGGATGGCCACAAGAATCACAAGAATTTCCCATCCACCTAAAGACCCGGGCATTTGTGATTTCCTCCTAACATAGAGATTATAAACCTGAGCAGGTGCACACTTCCGCACCATGCAGTTTGTTCAAGCAAATACCAGCATTATTATACTTCAAGATTTAAGTAAATGCAATCGCTTTGTCAAAATTCAAGAGGACAATGTTGCTTGAAACCTTAACTTCCATATATGGTAACTCCTAACACATTCCTGATTTCATTCAATCCCTGATGTCTGCTCGTGGAAAACCAAATCTTGATAAAAACACCTTGCCTCTCCCTTCGATTTCTGTATTCGACTTCTGTGTAAAGATTACGGGAATTTCTTCATGTGAATGTAAACGTTTTTTTACCAGTCTGTCTCTTTTCCAGACAATTCGACGAATACATTACGCGCCACTTCACGACCAACATGGTGTTCAGATCCGTCAATCTTCAGACATAATGGTCCATTAAAAGGCGCCTTAGTCACAACTTGGAGAGGAGTCCCCGGCACCAGCCCCAAACCGGCAAGATAGCGCAGCATCTCAGGGATGTCATCATTAACCTGTCGCACCGTGACAAAGCTCCCTGAATCAATTTCCGCCAGGATTTCGTAAGACGCTTCCTTGAGATTTCCATCCTTTGTTGGGATGGTGTGTCCATGTGGGTCTACCGTCGGATGACCCAACGCTTCAGCCATCTTTTCCTCAAATTCCTCTGAGATGACATGTTCCAGTTTATCCGCCTCATTGTGCACTTTATCCCAGGTGAATCCCATGATTTCAACAAGATAAAGTTCTAGCAATCGGTGGTGGCGAATGACCTCTTGAGCGATCTTCTCCCCACCCTCTGTCAACTTAACGCCGTGATAGGAGTTGTGATTGAGCAGTTCCAACGATGCTAACTTTCTAATCATGCCTGTGACAGATGCAGCTGAGACGTTCATTTGCTGGGCAATGACGGAGGTGGGCACTTTCTCTTCTTCTCCTTTTTGTAGGAGATAGATTGCCTTCAGATAATCTTCCATCGCATGAGTTATCATCACTAAACCATCCAATTATCTCAACTAGTCATATTTAGGCATGCCTAAATTTTAATTGGATATGGTATTATGTTTATTTGGAGGCTGTCAAGCCAATTATTGTGTTTATCGTCATGAAGGTATCTTGTCAGTTGGCATCACAGGGCACCACCGTCTAGTCCTGATACTTGTTGCGCAGGATGCGCCGCATGATCTTGTTGGAAGCGGTTCGAGGCAGGGCATCGACTATGACGATGTCGTGAATCTTGAAGAGGGGATTGAGATGCTGCCGTATCACCATCTGCAAAGCGGACTTCAGCGTTACTCTCTCCATGTCAGCATCTTCTAGAAAGACAGTGTAAATCACCAATTGACTTGGTCCTCCGCCCGGCGGAGACACCGCAATTGCAGCGGTTTCCTGAATACCGTCCACTAAATTGAGGGTTTGTTCAATCTCCGCCGAACTCACTTTGATTCCCCCGAGATTCATCGTGTCGTCCACTCTGCCATGAATGCGATAGTAGTTGCCGCGCAAACGTTCAACCTGATCGCCGTGACGCCGCAGCGGCATATCGGGAAGCCCTTTATCGGGCGGCAATTTAGGGGTTCCCTCAAAATACACCTCGTGATGATCGCGGTTTAATAGTGTCGTCGAAAGCCCGACTGACGGCGATGTCAGAAAGACCTCGCCATTATCGGACGGTTGACCACCCTCATCAAGGATCAAAAAATCTAAACCTAAGGTAGGTGTCGTAAACGTCGCTGGTGCGGCGGGCTGTACCATTGTCCCCGAGATGTAGCCGCCGCCAATCTCTGTACCGCCGCAATACTCGATGACCGGGCGGTATCCTGCGAGAGACATTAAAAACAGCATGTCTTCAGGGTTTGAACACTCGCCGGTTGAACTGTACGCTTTAATTGCCAGCCAGTCAAGTCCTTGCATACATCCAGTATTTTTCCATGTCCTCACGAGACTAGGAACCACGCCGAGCATGTTCACGCGGGCATCCTGAACAAACTCGCCAAAACCCCTACCGGTCGGCACACCATAACACAGCCCAATGGTCGCCTGATTGATTAAACTAGCATAGATTAGCCATGGGCCCATCATCCACCCGATGGATGTCGGCCAGGTCACAACGTCGCTTGGCTGAATGTCCTGATGCAAATACCCGTCTGCGGCACATTTGATGGGTGTAGTCTGCGTCCAGGGAATCGCTTTGGGCTCTCCGGTCGTGCCTGAAGAGAACAGGATATTCGTGTGGTCTGCTGGCTGACAGGAAACCGCATCGAACCGATCATCCTCACTGAGGAACTCCTCCCAGGTGAAATCACCGTCCCGCAATCGAATAGCGCAAGATGGGTGCCTGCTCTCATCGGTCAGGACAATCGCTTTTGGCGCGTTTGCGGAAACGACTTTGGTATATAGTGGCAGTTGTTTTTGAGCACGAACAATATAATCCTGTGTGAAAATTGCTTTCGCATTTCCGAGCTGCAGGCGGACGGCAATCTCATCCGGCGCGAAACTGTCGGCGATGGAGACGACGATACACCCGGCTGTGACAATCCCGAGGTAAATTGCCACGGATTCCGCAGTCATCGGCATGTTAACTGCGATGGCGTCTCCGGGACAGAATCCGGCGCGCGCCAATCCATTGGCGACCCGGTTCGTCAGTAAACGAAGTGCCTTATAGGTTACGGTTGAAATCGCCCCGTCTTTGGGTTGGAAGACTATCGCAGGCGCATCGTCCGGTGCATTAAAACAACTTTCGGCAATATTAAGCTGCGCATCTACAAGCCAATGGGGCGACGCTACACCATCGGAAAAATCAACAACCTTGGTGAACTCCCGTTTGAATCGAATCCCGAGTCTTTGAATCATAAAATCCCAGAATTCGGGGCGATGCTGTACCGACCACGCATAAAGGTCTTCGTAGGAATTCAGGTTCAACGCACGCATGACATTGGCGAGATTCGTGGTTTGGATTTGGTCTTTTGAAGGGAACCAGGCTGGCGGAGGCCCCTGCGCCACATCCCAATCGGCAAAGATAGTTTCGTGCAACAGCTTGTGAAGTGCAAACGGTCGATCCGGGGTGAGGATTTTCCGAGTAATCTCGACCCAGCAAGCCGATGCCGGAAGTGTAGATTGCAATTGATTCACACGCAACAGCGTATCCGCTGCCGCAGTTTCTTCCAACCCGCAATCGATTAACGGTTTAAGGGAGAGTTCCGTGACCAATTGATTAGCTCCAATATGTCGATGATGTGGCTGTCACCGTTCACCACTATTTTTCAAGAATCGAACGCGACGATTTGGCACCGTCGTGCAGATTTATGCAACGCGTCACAGATGCGCATGGTGTTGACGGTTTCAGTTAGCAAGTCGCGATTAAGTTGTCCAGACTGAACCCACTCCGAAAACCGCTCAATCATCCGCACTTCCTGAATACAAGGCTCAATCCTGTGCTCGGCGGCTTTGCCTTGTGCGTCGTGTACCCAAAATCGGGACGTCTCCTCTTTCCAAGGGACTACAAAATCGTCGCATATCAAGGAGGCTTTGGTTCCTGCAATCTCAAACCACTTACGATTTCCTGTATCGAAACCGCAATCAAACGAAGCCATCCGCTCGTCCCGAAACCAGAGGGTGCCGGACAGATTGAATTCCACATCGCCGTAATAGCGTGCAGTGGCGAAGACCTGCACGGGGAGATCGCCAAAAGCCCAGAGAATCGCGCGGATACAGTAATAACCTAGATCGCCGAGGCAGCCACAGGCAAACTCTTTTCTCAACCGTATGTTCTCTTCGGGAATTATATCCCAGTTAAAAGTGAACGCCGCTGTCACACGACGCATCCGACCTAAAGTGCCGTTGTCTATAATCTGCTTCATCTCAAAGGTACGTTCGTGGTGTACCCACATGACACCGTCCATCAACTGCACATTGTGCGTTCGGCAGGCATCGACCATAGCAACTGCTTCTTCTGTGTTTGCGGCAAGCGGTTTTTCGCACAACACGTGTTTGCCGTGTTCAGCCGCCTTGATGGTCCATTCAGCGTGCATTGATGGCGGCAGCGGAATGTAGACCGCATCGATTTCCGCATCCTCAAGTAGTGCATTGTAGTTTCCGTAAGCACGGTCAACCCCATGCTCAGACGCCCAACCGTTAGCGCGTTCCACCGTCCGACTGGCAATCGCCACTAATTCAGCGTTTTCTGCCAACTGAATCGCACGACTCAGCTTATTCGCGATTCTTGCGGTGCTCAAAATCCCCCAACGCACCTTCTGTTTCGGTGTGGCGATCATGATTTCCCCGTTCTCTGTTCTATTCTAACCCTACGTGCTTGTGCAAATACGCAAAGCACGCTGCAGTATAACATATCACGCCCAACCATCACATTCAAGCGAAATGCGAACCGAGGTGAGCTTGTTTTCTGATCTCAACGATCTGAGGGATATTGGCACAAAATTTGAGCGTTTTCAGGTAACAATTGATAAAGCCATTAGCTGATGATAGAGGCATCGCCACTGTCAAACAGACTACAACTGGACCTAATCTGGCCCGCTTCCTTGTGTTAGCGAAATTATACAGTAAATCTAAACCCATAGAACCGATGGACAGAGCAATGGAAAATTTTGAAGTGCGGGTGTTGCGGGGTATTTTTCGCTTGACAGGAAATGTTAAGAAGGCTAGAGTTGTTTTGAAGGGTTTTCCGAGCGTTTTGGTACCCTCGGTTGAATGGGTAAATTATCTCAAATTTAAGCTGCAAAATCGGAAGGTTCATGTAAAAAGAAAGCAAAGCACGAAGCCTACAGGAGGGGCAACCACGAGGGTTGCCCCTACGGGAATCAATCAAACGTAGGGGCAGGTCTTGTGCCTGCCCAAAACCCTGTAGGGGGTTCCACGCCCGTGCTTGCCAAAGACTCGGTTGCTGCTGCACCATTTCTCAACATGAGCGAATCGGAAAAAGAGGAGACGATGCAGCCACTTACGGGGAAGCCACTAGAATCAACCTACACCATTACTCGTGATGATGATGGTGTTCTGCAAGTTGGTTTTGGGGTGCCGGGGCATAACGGTCAAATCGCCAAAGACGCCGCCGCGCGTCTAGACGATATGCAGAAGGCTGGCGAGTTAAGCGGCGGTGGGTTGCTCAAGGTCAATGGTCCTGCCTCCTTGCCGGTTGCCATGGTCTTGGGACACAAGGTGGCGCACTTGTTTGAAGCCATCGCATGTTTCGACCCGAAGTTGAATAAGTACGTTGTGACAATCAGTCATAGCCCCAATCCCAACTATGTAATTGGGAATCTAATCGACTAACTATCAATACAAAGGGGATGGAGGTTGACTGAAGCCGAAACGCTCTTGGCTTGTAGTAGGGCAATTTATTGCCCGTCCAGACACGCGGAAAAAATGTTGATGTAAAAGTGGCGATGTGTTACACTCTGTTTGCCAGTAGTTAGAGAAGGTTTAAGAGATACGGATTTAACCATGTTATGTTAGACTAATTAGGACTTACGCAAAATCCGTTGGTTTGCTTGCGGGATTTGGAAGGGTGGAAGCATGGGCGGAGTTTCCCGCATCCTTTCACCCTTCAATATCCGCGTTGTGCGTAAATCCTGTAATTTTTACATGTAAACTCGCCGTCTAATCCGTGTTTATGCTGAAGTGGCATATTAGTGTTAAGATGAGTTCTCTTTCTACCGCAGAATCTTCTGTCTCTTGTACCGAACTCACGTTAACCTATCGAAAACTACCACTACAATTCTGAATCTGTAAGGACAACAAGCGTTGAAACAACACAAGCTATTACACCTCGCTGCACTGCTGCACGACATCGGCAAATTTCGGATGCGCGGCACCGACCACAACAAAACACATCAAGAACATAGCTACGAATTCATCACTGAAGATTTTGCTGATTTTTTCGCACCGTGCGGAGTTGTTTTTAACGACGCCATCCAACATCACCACCCCGATGGAGATCCGACTCAACTTGAGTCTCTCATAACAAAACAAGTAATTTTAGCCGACCGCCTCTCCGCTACTGAAAGCGAAGACGAGGAGACGGAACCATCTGCACTCGTCTCTATACTTTCAAGTATCGAAGGTGCAGACAAGAAACACCACTACAACCCCACAGCACTCCGTTTTCATCGAGACGCAGTTATCCCAACTGAATCTCCAGACGTAAATCAGGAAGTTTATGCCAATTTGTGGAAAAACTTCAAAACGGAATTTCGTAAAGCAACGACAGGTAAAAAGTACACACCGGCGTTTTATCAGACGATTGTCGCGCTACTTCACAAATACACCTCACGGATGCCATCGGAGCAGGGCGAAGATAACCCAGAATCTGATATTTCACTCTATGACCATCTCCGCACAACCGCAGCAATTGCAGCCTGCATCGGGCGCGAACTCACCGCTGACACTGATGTTGATCTGCTACTTGACAACTCAAAAGACTCAGACCGCAAGATATGCGCGCTAATCAAAGGCGACATCTCCGGCATTCAGAGTTTTCTCTATCATATACTCTCTGATGGTGCTTCAAACCAACTGCGAGGACGTTCTTTCTACCTGCAATTGCTCACAGATGCAATCGGACATTGGGTCTTAAGAGCGTTAGAACTCCCCATCACAAACCTGCTCCTCGCCAGCGGTGGACACTTCTACATCCTCGCCCCGTATACTGAAGTCAAAGAGAAATTCGACACGCTGTACCAAAAAATATCCGAAAAGTTATGGACACTACACAACGGTGAACTTTATTGCGTTTTAGATTATGTGTCAGTTAGCGCAGATGATTTTGAGGTTGAGAACTTCGCGAACATGTGGAGCAACGTTTCAGAAAAGATTCATCAGAGAAAACAGAAAAAATGGTCAGAGATGGGCAACCAGAATATGTTTGAAAATCTCTTTGAGCCACACGAAAACAAAGAAAATCACTGGAGATTTGATGAATTCGGACAGAAATTGCGAAACCCTGAATATCTCATCATGTATGATGTGGCAGAATCGGATATTCCAGAAAACCCGATTTGGCACGATGCGATAAAGGCGTTCGGTATGGAGATTCACATCTGCACAGATACGGACGGAACACCGACAGCACCCGATCAAGCCAAACGCGCTATTGTCTGCCGGCTTGGAGATACAGATTTTCTTTGTGATATTGAAACATATCAGTGGGAAGGAATCCACGTCAACTACGATTTCCGATTGTTCAGACCGGTGATTGCCCACAAAAATGATGGGACAATCGCTGATTACAATTACCTCGCGGAAGCCGCCGAAGGCGTAGAATGGTTCGGCGCGCTACGAATGGACGTTGATGACCTCGGCACCGTCTTCACTGAAAAACTTGACAACGGAACTATCTCCCGTTTAGTCACCTTGAGTGAGGCATTACGTCTCTTTTTTGAAGGATACGTGCCGCAGCTTTGCAAAGAATACAATCAGAATACTGATAAACAGATTCTTGAACTTATCTATGCTGGCGGTGATGACCTGTTCCTTGTCGGTGGCTGGAGTGCGTTGCCGGAAATCGCTAAAAAGATCCGGTCCGAATTCCGCCAATTTGTCACCGGTAACCACGTCACGCTTTCGGGCGGCATCGCAATTGAACACCAAAAATTTCCGCTCTATCAATTTGCAGATATAAGCGGGAGTGCCGAAAAAGCTGCTAAGAATTATGACGGGAAAAATGCTATAACTTTCCTGCAAAAACCGATGTCTTGGGACGATTTCGACTATGTTTCTGAATGGCATCACAAGTTTTTAGACGCATTGACAGCAGAAAAACGACTGCCTCGCAATATTCTCACCCGACTAAGTCAAATCTACTCGAAAAAAGAGTTAGAGGCATGGCAATGGAAATGGCGTTCTATCTACTATTTCCATCGTTTGCTGGAGAGAAATAGATCTCAAGAACAGTTTATCCGGGAATTACAGGGCGAACTTAACCACAGTAACACGTTTGAATTAAGGGAATTTATCCACGTTATAACAAGATGGACTGCTTTACGTATTAGAAATAAGGAGGACTAAAATGCAAAACTACTCTAATAGAGACCAACGCGGCTCACGGAATCAATCACGACGGAGTGGTCATGGTCAGCGGACAGGCTATACCTTACCACCCAAAGTGATTGAAGAAGGCGGAGAACCCCTTGTAACTGCTGCAGAGGATTTGGGAAACAGGCTCAAAAATCGTAAACTCAAGACCTCTCAAGTCCGAAAAGTGTATGGGACTGTAAAGAAGATTCAGATGAGTGACGAGTCCCATCGCAATGCCCTGGTTATGCTTAAACCGAAATTGGCGTATGCTGCGGCACGAAATGATGCTGTGACAGACCTAAAGGATGCTTTAACACAGGCTATTGATAGGGTCGGTGATGACCCACAAAGGTTCAAAAACTTCGTTGATTTTTTTGAGGCTACGCTTGCATATCACAAAGCCGCTGGCGGGCAAGATTAAGGGGGACACATGCCAAGTATTCAACTACAAGGTAAGATTTTTTTGCAAGGCACCATCAACGCCTTGACAGGTTTACACATCGGTGGAAACTCCGGTGAATTAGACATCGGTGGTATTGATAATCCTATTATACGGAATGCCTTCAACCGGCAACCTTACATACCGGGATCTTCCTTACGAGGAAAGATGCGTAGCTTGCTTGACCGACATTTTGAAAAGCAATTGAACAAATCTATTGGCAGAGATGTAAGGGTTCATGAGTGCAAAACACCAGCGGATTACAACGTGTGTCAAGTATGCCAAGTCTTTGGGGTCGCTCCGCAGAGAGACTTACGCGGAAAAACGATGCCTACGCGCGTAATTGTTCGAGACACCTTCTTGACCCCCGAATCACTTGAGGCACTCGACAGGGCAGACACTGATACCGATTTCACCGAAATCAAAACGGAAGTTGCCATTGACCGAATTACCTCTGCTGCCACGCCACGCCAGCAAGAACGTGTCCCTGCTGGCACAGCTTTTGGTCCCTTCCAGATTGTCCATAGTCTCTACACACTGCATGGAAGCAATCAGGACAATCAAGCTAACGACGAACTCAAACTTTTTGACACCGTGCTTAAAGGTATGGAACTCTTAGTTGACGACTACCTCGGTGGATCCGGATCTCGTGGTTCTGGGCAGATAGCGTTTGAGAACTTGACGATGACGTTCAAATCCCGAAAATGCTATGAAGCCCCAAATGTTGCACCAATCACTATCGCTGACGATACCAATATTACTACCTTACGTGCATCAGATTATACTGTTAACATTATGTCCGGAATCTCTGGCGGATAGGAGCGGATATGGGAACTTATACCGTCTATCACTTAACATTCAAAACGCAATTACATCTTGGGCGTGCCACCGGTCCGGCGCAAACGGGTAGCCTCGGCTTACAAAAGACTGAGAACTACATCCCCGCGGATACCCTCTTTTCAGCGATCTGCCAAATGTGGGCGACTTTTTACGACACTGCAAGCCTCACTGCTTTTCTCAATAAATACGCAGCGGACGACACAACTCTGCCTTTCACGTTGACATCAGCGTTCCCGTATGCGCATAACGTTTACTGCTATCCGAGACCATTGACGTTCCAGGCATCGTCGAAGAAAAGCAAGCGCGTCCAGTTCGTTTCCGATAACATTTTCCGAGACATCATCGCTGGTAATCTATCTGCGTTCGACGAAGAAAACCTAATCAATGGTGAAAAGGTGTGGGTAAGTTCTGCAGAAAAAGCGCAACTGAAAAGTCCAGATGACGACGATTATGCTATCTGGAAAACTGCCACCCGTCCGCGTGTTACCATCGGCAGCCAAAATGCTGGTTCCGAAATCTGGCACGTAGAAACCGTCCAATTCAATAAATGCTGCGGACTCTGGTTTGCTGCCGACTTCGATTCTGACGAAACGCAACAGAAATTTGAGACGCTACTCCGAGTGCTTGGCGACTGCGGCATCGGCGGCGAACGAAACGCTGGATACGGTATGTTTGACTTTGCCGAAGCTGATGATTTTGAAATTCCGACAGCAGATGCAGGTAACCAATTCGTCACGCTTTCACCGGTATGCCCGAAGTCAGTGGATCAACTTGAACATCTCCTCAAAGGCTATATCGCCTACACCTTAACGCAATCAACCGGATGGCTGAGTGCTACTGGCAGCGCGCAACGCCGAAATCAAGTCAATATGTTCTCGGAAGGTTCTGTCCTAAACACAGGCGAGAGTCAGATAGGGCGGTTGGTCGATTTAAAACCGGATACTTGGTCACATCCCGTTTATCGCTACGGATACGCGTGGCCGGTCAGACTCAAAGGAACGGAGAATGAAACAGAAATATAAACTTGAGACCATCACACCTGTCCACATCGGATCAGGCGAAACGTTCAACCATATGGATGGCTACTACTCCAACGGCAGATGGTATCACATCAAGTTGGACAAGGTTTTAGCGCACCCGAGTGCCGATATAAACGCGTTAACCTCCGAAATGGCACAACGTGACTTCAGATGGCAACGCTATCTTTCCCAACGAAACATGAATCCTTCGGAACTTTCTGCTTATAGCCTACCTTGTCTGCAAAGTCCTGAAACAGGCGAAGTTCGGGAAGCGATCAAAACCATTGGAAATTGCCCGTATATTCCCGGTAGCACGATCAAAGGTGCGATCCGCACTGCATTTTTATCCGAGCTCATTGTCAAGGATAATAAACTTTTTCAAAATAATTTGGCATACCTACAAAGTCTCACAAGGCAAACCGTGCACGGTAATCCACGGAGAGAAACACCAGCAAAGAAAATTGAACATGATGCTATCGGAAGAGACCCGAACCATGACATCCTTCGTGCTTTGCAAGTTAGTGATACCGTACCGCTTGCAAGTGATGCCTTTGAAATCGGAACGGCGTGGACGGTTACACTCGATCAAGACAACAAACTTGTACAGAAAATAGACGATGGAAAAGAATACAAAAACTATGTCCAACAAATCCAAGCCGGACAAAATCTAACATTTACCCTCAAGATTGATGAACTTCTTCTCCGAGAATTAGAGAAAACCCGACTCCATTTTAGCGATTTACAAGAAGAGACGCTGCGAAATATTGTTAAAGTGTGTCGGTTAGAAGCAGACGCGCTCATGCAAAGTGAACGAGAATTCTTTGAGTACTATGAATTACCAAACATTCCTGAAGTCTATGATAAGTTAATTGATGAAAATGCCGACCCTCCAGAAGGCACGTTCTTTCTGCAAATCGGGTGGGGCACAGGCTACCACGCCAACACCGTCAATGCTATATTTACGGATGACAAAGATGCACCTGAAGAATTACTGTTAGACCTGCGCAATCGTTTTCGGTTAGGTGAAAGCCGTTCCCGGCGCGGACACTACGACAAGCGCGAATTCCCGAAAACACGCCGAATTCTATATCGTGAACAAAACCCGATCGAACCGCTCGGTTGGGTCAAAATATCACCGCTTGAGGACTCATGATTCTATTACTCAATTCCGCTGTTATGCCCGACGAAGGGGTGTATACTTTAAAACGGATTTCTGAAGCAACATTTCAAAAAGTGCTACGAGATGCCGCCGCAACTGACAACTTCAAAAGTTATATCGGTTATCCCGAAACTGCACGACTGATTGAGCAGATAACAGGCATTGCGATTGAGGTATCGCGTGAGCAGGCAACGTTGGCACCCGGTGACACAATGCTAATTGTGAAATTGCGTCACCGAGTGGCAAATCCTGCTAATAAGGAAACCCTTCAACTCTCAATTGATGAATTTGAATTTTTTCGGTGCGATTGGCAACCTTTAGCGGAAGGAGGCACATCATGAAAGCATTCACATTTCTTGGACGCGGTCCGCTTTACAACAGTACCTACGTTTTCCATGATAAGGAGTGCGAAACGCAATTTTTTGCAGAGGCAATTGTCAATTTTTTTTCACCAGAATCACTGTTTTTCATTGCTACGGAGTCGGCGGCAAAGGAACCTGTTTCAGATGAGAATAAATGTGAGAGATTAGGTTTCCTTACGAAATTGCTTGGTGACAAAACTGAAGTTGTTCACATCCTGATCAAAGAAGGTGCAAATGAAAATGAACTATGGGATATTTTCGATAGCGTTGTTAGTAACATCCATGATAATGATAGCGTCTTATTCGATATTACCCACGGTTTTCGATCACTTCCGTTTTTGACATTTCTTGCACTTGCCTACGTCCGCAATGTTAGAAGTGGCGTGGAAATTGAACGAGTCATCTACGGGGCTTTTGATGCAGTAGAACGAAATAATCCAAGGAAACCTGTCTTTGATCTTACCCCATTCGTCAGTTTGCTTGATTGGCTTGGTGCTGTGACAATGTTCCAACAAACGGGGGATGCACGCCCTATTGCATCTTTGAATGTTGACCGAAAAATCGATGGTGCACTGACCAGTTTGTCAAATGCCCTTCTCACAAATCGCACTCTTGAAGCACAGGATGCAGCGCGTGTATTTAATGGTTTAAAATTTGAGTCGGAACAAGCTCCACCCTTTCAAATGTTAATAGACCAGTTAAAGAAAAGTTATCAGCAAATGGCAGTTTACGATCCAACTGGAAAGCCAAAACAGAGTCTTAAGGCACAATATCAGCAAATCAAGTGGTATGTTGAAAATCGACATTATCTACAAGCCATAACCTTGATGCGAGAGTGGTTAATTTCATGGAAATGCATCGAAACAAATCAAAATCGTTGGTTGAATATGGACCGTAGGAAGAACGTTGAAAATAATCTTAATGAACGCGCAAATCGAGCGGGTAATCCATTAGCAACAGGTCTTGCCCAACTTGCTCCAGATCAGCCCGCTATTGATCTTTGGAATCAATGTAATGGTATTCGAAGAGACCTTGCACATTGCGGCATGCGGCACGATCCCCAAGAATCTGCTGACGCAATTGAAGCAATTCAAAACCTATTCTGTGAATTTGAGAAATTTGTCCAGAAAAACGCATCGCGTAGATTAGGTTGATTCGGTTTATAGATTTCAGACTCCATCATGCTCCAAAACTTCCGATTCGCCCGCTACCGATTCACCTACACCGTCCAAGAGCCTCTGAAGATGCCCCGATACAAGGGCAACGTCTTCCGTGGTCGACTGGGATATGTCCTGCGAGGCATCACCTGTTTC
Source organism: Candidatus Poribacteria bacterium (assembly GCA_965198175.1). GTDB lineage: Bacteria > Poribacteria > WGA-4E > WGA-4E > PCPOR2b > JAPPKS01. The sequence goes on along the minus strand of OZ240245.1, from coordinate 894,819 downwards.
GAAAGCAAAGCAGCAATGATATTTGAGCCCCATAAATCGTAGAAAAAAGGGAGTGGTTGACATAGACTTTTCAGCATGGTCACCATCACACATAATACTGGTTACCATTACGCTGCTCGCGTTTTGTGGACAACTCATCGCGATTATAAGCCGACTGAATGCCACACAAAGGCAATTAGCAGCGACACAAAAGCAATTAACAGAGCGGATGAACCAGCAAGCCACCGAATTTCATCATGCGCTCGAAAGGCTAGACGAGCGGATGGAACAACAATCGACGGGTTTTCATCATGCACTTGAAAGGCTGGAAGAGCGGATGGATAAGCAAGCCACCGAATTTCATCATGCGTTCGAAAGGCTAGACGAGCGGATGGAACAACAATCGACGGGTTTTCATCATGCACTTGAAAGGCTGGAAGAGCGGATGGATAAGCGAATCATGGAGGTGAACCAACAGATTATTTTCGTCCGTGAGGAAATCAGCCATCTCAACCAGAATCACATAGAACACTTGACACATCATAATTGATTGTGATTGGGAGATGAACTTCTGATTATGTTGGATAAGGACCATGCTCCAAAACTTCCGCTTCGCCCGCTATCGTTTCACCTACACCGTCGGTGAACCGCTGAAGATGCCCCGATACAAGGGCAACGTCTTCCGCGCCAGATTCGGCTATATCCTGCGACACATCACATGCGTCAGCACTACACAAGAATGCGACACACGGTGTCAATTCCCAGAACGATGTATATATTCCAAATGCTTTGAAACGCCAGTGCCAGCTGATGCTCCTATCCTCCGAGGGCAACCGTATGCACCGCACCCCTTCGTCCTCGAACCGCCACACACATGGCAACTGAGATATGCGCCGGGCGATACCTTTGCCTGCAATCTGGTTCTCATTGGAGAAGCAATTAGCCTATTGCCGTGGCTGGTATACACCTTCAATGAGATAGGGAAACGGCGTATCGGTCTCCGGGGGGAACGCGGACGGTGTCAACTCGACAAGGTGGAGAGCCTCCCCGCACGGGACAGTCTTATGAGCCCTGAGAGTCGCGACCAGGAGATTGCTCCTACGAAACCTGTCGAAAATCTTCCTGTGCGGGACAGCCATCTGAGGACGGGTGATGAGTCTCCCTACTACAAACGTAGCCGGACAATTTACACGGCGGAGACCGAGATGCTGACGGATGAAGGGCTGATTCTTCGGCTTGACGATGTGATGCACGGCGCGCCTCACGTTACTGATGAGATTGAACTGGAATTTCTCACACCTACGAGCATCAAGGTCAACGGAAAGTGGACGAGCGAACTAACGTTTGAACACCTCATCCGCAATCTGCTCCGTCGGATCCGTTTCCTGAGTTATTTCCACTGCGGCGAAGACCTTGACGTGGATGCGCCTGGGTTGATTGAGTCTTCCCGTTCCGTCAAGCATGAATCCCGCCTTCAATGGTTTAGACAAGACCGTTGGTCGCGCCGCACGGAGAAATCCATCCCCATGGGCGGGTTCGTCGGCAACGTTCGCTTTATAGGTGCGTTAGAGCCGTTCCTACCCTTTATCTATCTCGGCGAGTATTTGCACATCGGGCACCACACGGCGTTTGGACATGGACAGTACCGTCTAAACTCTTCAGGACTTACGCAAAATTGAACCGCGCCCCACCCAACCGCTGGCGAGGTTCCTAACCTCGCCAATGTATAGAAAATTGTGGGCTTTACTATAGGAGTTATCTCTGGCGCGATTCCCGTCACTCTACCATATTGCGGAGATTCTCAAACCACTGGAGCACGTCAGATTGTCTCATAATACCGAGACCGATGAGAATCACAAAAATGACGAAGATCCAGATTAAGAAACGGAACGCGTGCTTGATAATGGCAATTACGAGAAATATGGCGAATATGGCGACAGCTATCAAAAATGGTGGGGAAGTGATTAATTCAGGCATAACTGATTCCACGTCTTGGGTTGTAATTTGCTTCAACACAGCAATATAGCACGATCTGTAGTGCGCGGTCCCTGTGCCTTGCAAAAGAGCACTTTATCAGAAAACTCCAATATATTAACCGAAGGGCAACCACAAGGGTTGCCCCTATAGGAATCAATCCAATGTATGGGCGGGTTTCTTAATCCCGCTTTATCGGGGCCTTGTGCCTGCCCCGAAAACGCAAGTCGGGCGAGACGCCCGACCTACGGCTGGAGGTAAATTCGTTGTTCTATGTAATCTCTTACGATATCCCAGACGACCGGAGACGGGTTCAACTGGCGAAAGCGCTCAAAGGGTTCGGCACCCGCGTCCAGTACAGTGTGTTTGAGGCACATCTGAGCCGGGCACAGTACGGGGAGTTGAAACGCGCCGTTGCACGCGTCATCAACCCCTCTGAAGATTCGGTTCGGTACTATAGGCTCTGCGGTGCTTGCGCCGAGCGTATCGAAGTGCCTGCGATCGGGGATGTAACGCCGGACCCCAAGATAATTGTCGTTTGATACCCACCCTTATACCCGTAGGTTGGGCATCTTGCCCGACCTACAAAGTACCGTTGATAACGTGAAACGTGAAAACCATTTGTCGATATGTTCATTTAGCCCCAGCGGGGCGACATGTGTGTAGCTTTCTAGCACCAAAATCTACTAGGAATAGCCATGCAACCTCCCCAACTCACACCAGATCGGATTCAGGAACGCTGCACAGAGCAGAGCTACATGCGCGGCTTAGAATACTTTCACGCCGGGACAATTGGCAATCCGACCCTTCACGGCTACACCCTGTCAGCGATATGTGAGGGTACAGACATAGACCCGTATCGCGTCACTGTAGAATTGATGCCGACAGGGATTGCCGCCACCGACTGTTCATGCCCATACGACTGGGAGGGAGATTGTAAACATATTGTCGCACTCCTGTTGACCTACGTTGAAGAGCCGGACGCGATTTACTCACTCGACGCCTTACTCACCACGCTTGAGGCAAAACCGAAGTCAAGCCTGCTACAAGTCATTTCAGAACTACTTAAGCGAGCACCGGAGCTGGTTCCCATTGCTCAGACATACTCAGATATTCCCGTCACTCCGCCGTGCTCCGGACCGCTTCCGCTCGTCACGGTTTATCGGGAACAGATTGACGGCGTCTTTGGAGGTGGCTTTCTCGAACAACACCAACTTCATGATGTGTTAAGCCAACTTGAAGATTTGAGACGGCATGCGGAGTCACTTGCGCAGCTAGGCGAAACGGAATTCGCACTGTCAATTTTTCACGCGCTGATACACCAATCTATCGCGCGCTATTCCGACACGCTCCAGAAAAGCGAATTGCCCCGATTCGTCAATAAATGCACAAAGGCGTTCACGCAAATCGTCGTAAACGCGCCAGAGCCAGTTGCAATCCTTGAACACTGCCAGATGCTGTTGCGGCTCAGTTTTGAGGCGGAGCATGCCTTCACATCACTGCTGGTGTCTTTCCTAGAAGAACTCTGCTTGATGGAAGAACCAGAGGGACTACAAGTAGCGATTGAACATCAACTTGATGAAAGCCCAGATCGACAGGCGCATGTTCGGCTCCTGCTTGCGTTGTATTTTCAATCTGGGCAAATTGAAAATTACCTCCGGCTCGCCCGATCCGAAGGCGAGGGATATCGACTGATACACACGCTCTTCGCGCTCCAACGAGACGATGCAGCGTGGAAGGCACTTAAAACATTTCTACTTTCCGCTGACGAATACTGGCGGCTTTTACAAGATCCGATTGTCAAGCGTGTGCCTCAATTCACCGAGAAACTGCTCAGTCTTCTCAAAACCTACGACACCGATGCCGTCATCACACTCTATCAAAGACTTATTGAGGACACGGCTCTTTCCCGAAAGCGCGAGGATTACGAGAAAGTTGGGGAATACCTGACTCAGTTAAGGGAACTCTATCAACACCTTGACCGACAGAATCAGTGGTCTACCTATCTTGCGGACTTCCAAAAACGGCATGCCCACAAACGGTTGTTGCTAAAAATTATCGCTAAGTGCCAACTACCTTAGCGGTGAATTTTGCATTCCCTACGCACAATGAATTCCGCTATTAGCAACAACTGTTCCAACTCCCACCGGAGAGCGTCCCCGTCTATCTGCATCCATTTCCTTGAAACCGAGTTTTTTCGGAAAAACTCGGTTTCTGTAACTGGTTAGCCTAAAGAAATCGCGACTCCATACCCCTCAGCTTGTATTTCCAAGCCCGCATTGATAGAACCTGTGAATCCGCCGTAACAGCACAATGTGTAAACCATCTCTTAGACTAATACAGTTATTTCGGAAAACTCGGTTTCTGTTGCACCATTCTTAATATACGAGCCAGCGGAGAATATCTCTGCTCGTAGCACAGAAACGCTGAGAATGCCTGACTGAGTTCGGTTTCACTCGAATCTATTGAGTAAGGGCGTTTTGTCCAAGGGCAGAACCTCTGTTGTCGTTGATGGGGATACAATTTTAACCGTTCAACTCAACCTACCCTCCTGCCTACCGAATCTGCTGCGCACCCTACAAACGCGATGATTGGAGATTTGCCTATCGCCCTGGAAACTCTATCCCCTTCGCTATCCGCTCAGTTGATCCCTTCAAGCGGAAATGCAGGGGCTAGTGGACGATTGCGAAAAATGGAATTTTGCCTCTCCTATAACTCGGTCTTCACTTCCAACCTTCTTACTTCCCAAGTTCTGTGTTAATCGGTGCACTTTGTCGTCCTGAATGGCTGGCGTGCCGTGCCCACCCTACAAACGGGATGATTGGAGATCAGTCTATCACGCTGGAATCTCTATCGCCTTCGCTATCCGCTCAGTTGATCCCTTCAAGCGGGAAAGTCCATCCAAACAAATGGATTGGCCTCGTGTACGCAGGAATTACTCTTGCGTTTCAATTCCCTTCAAGCGGGAAAGTCCATCCAAACACATAGACTCGTCAACAGTACTTGGGATGCCCAAACGGTTTCAATTCCCTTCAAACGGGAAAGCCCATCCAAACAGCTTCGGAAGATGGGGCTGACAGGTGCTCTTGAATATTGTTTCAATTCCCTTCAAACGGGAAAGCCCATCCAAACCTTTAGGAGAGTAAAATGAAAGTTTTGACTTTGAGTTTCAATTCCCTTCAAACGGGAAAGCCCATCCAAACCAAAGTAAGCATTGATAAACTTGACGGTGAGACTGGGTTTCAATTCCCTTCAAACGGGAAAGCCCATCCAAACTGTTTTTTCGATGATGATAGGTTCAGCGGTAATGGTTTCAATTCCCTTCAAACGGGAAAGCCCATCCAAACTCTACCTTTTTGGATCCAGTGGGGCCGTGGCTTCGCACACCCCAAAACCAAACACGAACTGCGCGCCAATTTTTTACGGCAAAAATAGGATGCCAAAACGCCACAACCTCCCACCAACACTGATCCAAACACGATTTTTCAACAAAACACGCCGAAAACCCAGACCTAGCCTAGCTTTTGGGGCAATTTGCGCCAAATTTTCACCCGGTGAATCAGCCGTGTTTGGGTGTTGTTTAAGTATACTACAAATCGGCAGGAATGTTAAGTGTTTTGCACAAAAATCACACAGACAGGGCATAAAACGACGAATTATTGATTAACGAGAGATTATCAAGGAACCGTACCACGGGAACCTCTGCTTAACAACCACTCCTACAAAGTCTAAAAAGGTTTTGCTAAGTGATACGTTCCGTTTGGACAGACGTGGTAAATCTCCTCTAAACACGGATGAGAAACGGTTTGTATGTCGGTTCTTCACTTGTTATGACGCGCGCCAAATGTCTGACCTGAAGTTCAATACAGCGAAGGTAGTTTGTCTTTTCCTTGCGGGTTGGGTGTTGAAAGGTCTGCTGCATCCGCCCATAGTATCCGGTGAGAAACCGTCCTAGTGCTTCTTTGGTGAAGCGGATTCCTTTTTTAGTTTGATTGAAGTCCTCGGGGCGGACACGATTTTTGTTGATAAGCGAGAGTACATATCCATTCACAATAATTGAGCGGAACTCCTCCATTAGATCTGAGGCTAATGCGGCATGGCCATGCCTGGGTTGATGAAAATAGCCGCAGTACGGATCGAGCCCAACGACATTGATGAAGGCGTAAATGTGGTTGTGTAAGAGTGTGTAGCCGAGCGAGAGCATCGCGTTGATTGGATCCGGTGGAGGGCGGAATTGGCGCGTTGTAAACCCCCAATCGTGTACCAGAAATTGCCGAAATGCTCGGTAATGGGCGGAAGCTCCCGCGCCTTCGTATCCGAGAAGGGTTTCTAAATTCTTGGCACCGTCAAGGTTTTGGATAATCTGACGAATCGTCCCCATCGCCGCCTTAACGTCAACGTTTCGAGTCCGTTGCCGTGCAAGTCTAGGCTGCTTACACGACTAGGCAAATCGGCAACTGATTTATTAACCACTTGCAAATTCAGACAATCATAAAGGACCACCGATTGGTCATTTCGTCGTATTGTATGACGTTTTCAACAACTTTGGCGTTTAATACAACCCCGATCTGCTGCTGGGCATAAAGGATTATCGGCTGTTTGTATAATGTCTATAACTGCATTCCGCCTTATTCATTTGTCTAGGTTTTGGAGGTAATTAGACTTTCTTTCTAGCTTCCAGAACCTTTGAAACCACAGTTTCAACATCACCTTCATCAACAAATGGGGATAGGATAAATGACATTAACGCGACAATCGGTTCGCCGTATTTGGTTCGCCGATAGCAGTCCGTGGTGGAGATGACAACTCCCCTCCCCTCCATCGCCTCCGAATGCACGTATTCAAAGATTTTCCGGTTGTAGTCGTTGTGAGAGAGCAAGCTATCGCGATAGGCAGCATCCTCAAATTCATCCTGCTTGATTGAGAAGGTATCCACATCATCTGGATAGGCGCGGAAGAGCGTGACGGTCCCGAAATTTCCCCGGTTCAAGACAGTTATGCCTTCGTGCCCCTCCAGATTTTCCCGCAGGAGTTGTGTCATTTCAACGATGTGACCGAGAATAGCGCGCAACCCCTGTTCGCCGAACAATCGCAAATTGGCGAGGGCAGCGAGGACCCCCGTCCCGGCTCTGGAGGTTTCAAGGGTATACATGCCAGGGCGATATTCGCCAAAGTGGTAGAGAAACGGCACCTGTTCCTGCCGACGGCTCACCAGATCCAGATCCGCCTGATTTTTGATGAGGACGAGACTGGAGATATAGGGTGTAAAACCTGTTTTATGAAAGTCAATTCCGATGGAATCCGCTAAGGATAAATGACGGATTCGCCGGCAGGCACCTGCCAATGCGCGGAGGGTGCGTGGGCGAAACCCTAAAGCGTTCTTCTCAAAATCGTAGTCGTTAAAAACTGACCACGCCCATCCAATCACTGCATCTGCGTGAACGTGGGGGCGGTAATCCAGTTGAAATTCATCAACCAGAGTGTCTCGTAACGCAACAATTGCCTCTAAATCGTCCAACCCAAATGCATCGGTGGTGCCCAAGGTCGCAATGATGGCAGCAATCTTTTTCCCGTTTGCCAGTGCGGTCCGAGCTTGCTGCTCAAGTTGCACGACATCGATCTCGTTTTCGACGGTTGTCGGAACCGTAATCAGATTGTTCGTTCCGATTCCGAGCCAGCCGGCGATGTTAGCTGCACAATAGTGGCCTGCATCAGACACAAAAACGACAGCGTTCTCAGGCACGCCCGTACGTATCGTCTCCGGGCAAGCCTTTTCCAAGCCAAGCTTCACGCCGTAGAGTGTCGTTCCGGTGCCGCCAAAGGTAAACACACCGCTTGACTGTTCCGGGGAATATCCAATCAATTGTGAGGTCATGGCGACCACCTCAACTTCAGCCAATGCAACCAGGCGGCTGTATTCGTCCCAAGCCAGATTCGGATTATACAGAGCAGCGAGGAGTACTCCAATCAGACTTGGAATCGTCGGTGGAGGAACAACGTTCTGTTGGGTACGAGGATGCCCAAAGATGGTCATGCCTCGGAGGTAACTCACGAGGTTAGTCGTAACATCCTCGACCGAGGACATTCCATCCGGTAGCGTCGCCGCTTTTGCACGCTCGAAATCGCCGGTTACGACGCCGCCGAGCATCGGCAGATGCGTTTTCAGCGCGTCAACCTGATCCAAAGCGCGCATAATGGAATGCACGAAATACGAGTCATGGATGGGGTGCGATACCGGTTGAGGAAAGGTGAGCCGGATTTTATCTAAGATGTCACGGTATGCCATGTCTATTCTCCATGTGACGGATTAGAATTTCGCTTTAATCTGTACTCGAGTCTTGTGCTGATAGGGATTTAATCCGGATGGGATGATCTTCTTAGCAATGAAATATAACACTTCCACGCTGATATTCTTCTCGACCGGCAACGCGAATTTCAGTTCATGCCCGTGTGTATTGGGATTAAATATATCCGCATTGTTATAGTTCGATATCATCGATTGTTGTTCAACCCAGACATAATGGTAAAGCGCACGCAGCTTGTGTAAGCGAAGTAACGGACCAACACCAATCTCAAACCAATACCCCGAATCATCCAAATTTGCCAATCGGTTCTGCGCATAAGCAGTGAGAAACCACACCGGCATGGTTTCGATTACAAATTCGTATTTCGCAAGCCCCTCAATAATCCTGAATCCAAATGGATAGACTGATGTCCCTGTACCTGCGCCGATCCGCGCATTGGTATCCCCACCAGCCAACCTACCATCTTCAACCGCTTGGGCGATGTTGTCCTCATTCCGATATTCGTAGAGCGTAGCACCAAACGACAACCCTTTGAGTTGAAACCCCTTGAAAAACAGTTGCCCCGCAAAAAGATTGGTATCTGGTTCACTTTTCGTCTCCGCCAGAATGAATTGCCCCAGATTTGCCTGTACCTGAGAAATAAAGCCTAGGTTGTTTATGCGGAACTGTTGGGCTGCACCTTCAATCTGCACGTCGTTGTGAAAAACCAGCTCAATATGCTCAAACGGGTTGGCAAATTTGCCCACTGTAATCGTCAGCAAGGGATTGGGCGAATATCGGAAAAAGAGTCGATCGAGGTTGAATCCCTTCTTCGAGAAATAATCGCCCAGATCCACATTGCCTGTGGTTGGGTCATCCGTCGCACCCGTGACCATTCTGAAGCCGAGATTCACGTGTGGATGAATTGGAAAGTTCCCGCCGGTACGGTATCGTATACGATACCGATAGCGACTCGGAGAATCCGCTTGAAAGATGCTCTCTTGGCGGAATCGTGCATCGGCAAAGAAAAACTCCTCCCAAATCTGTTTCGCTAGCTGAGGCACCTCTTTAGCTGCTGGCGCTCCGTTGCTGAGAACAGTCGATACCTGTGCTTTTTGATTCTCGGATTCCGAGATTGCATCAGCAGAGGCAACCTGAAGCAAAAGGACGTTAAGAAATACGATAATGTGGACATTGACGCTTGATTTCTCTATCTCTGGCTCCTGTGAAGGGTAGTGTTGGGTTTCACTGTTTGGGAGGCATCAATCAGACACGTACCGCGTAATTCAATTGGAACTAGCGATATGTTTCGGGAGTGCGATACAACCCAACCTACGTGCTAATCTTACAGTGTTTGAACAAAGAATTCAAGATTTTTTCTGTGGTCTGGGGGGAGTGAATTAGGGTTTCGCCCAAACTGTTTCCCAAAAAAAATGAGATGGCGCCGGAGATTTTATAACTCGGCGACGTGTTCATCTCGTGAACACAACTGTCCAGAAATTGAACAGCGGAAAAGCATCTGAAAGAAAAAACCGTAGGAAATCGGGGTATAGAGGGGTTTTGCGAGCTAAATCCATTTGGCATGGGGATTGCGTCTGCCATTCATACGCGGTTTCAAAATTGAGCAATTAAAAAACGTGCGGTAAGGAGAGCAACCGATGACAATTAGACGAAAACAGCTATGGGTAGGATTGAGTTTCTTTCTGATTAGTATCAACCTAGCTTTTTCTCGGGCGGACGAAGCGGAGGCGCATCCCATTGAGTTAGACGAAATTACGGTCATAACCCGCGTCGCAAAAGACACCTTCCGAACGCCGAACGCGATTTCGGTTATTGACCGAGCGCAAATCGAGCGTATCAACGGCGACATCGCGCCCCGAATCCTACGCGAAACCGTGGGGGTCTGGGCACAGCAAACGACAGCCGGACAAGGTTCTCCGCTGTTGCGCGGACTCACCGGCTATCAAGCCTTTCTTTCGATAGATGGAGTCCGACTCAACAATTCCACCTTCCGCTCCGGGCCGAATCAGTATTTGGGTACAATCAGCCCGGATAGCCTTGACCGAATTGAAGTACTGCGCGGTTCCGGGTCGATGCTATACGGCAGCGGCGCAATGGGCGGAGTCATCAGCATGTTCACTAAAGATTTGATTCTGGACAATGCAACGGAAAAATGGGAAATCCAGTCCCGCGCCTTCGGTCGATTCGCTTCCGGGGCTTCAGAGCGGCTTGGACGGCTTGAGGTGATGGGAAGCCGAAATCGACTCGGATTTTCGGTCGGCGCGTCCGCTCGACGGTTTGGTGACGTCAATCCGGGCAACGGCTACGACCTGCACTACAAGAACCGCAAATTTGAGATTGTTACCGACAGACCATCCGGCGTGAAACTCTCCGAAGGTCCCCCCTATAATGTCCCCGATCGTTGGCTGATTGATTCCGAAACTCCGCTCGATTGGAGCGCTTACGATGGCGACGCCAAACTCGCATACCAACTCAGCGATACCAGCGCAGTCAACCTCGCCTACCAACTCTGGCGTCAGCCGAAAACCCCGCGCTACGATAAGATTGCACCGCGCGAGTTCGATGAGTTCTTTTTCGAACCCCAACACCGGGACCTACTCTATGTGACCTATCTGTCCGAACCAACCAGCTCTGCGATTGACCAGTTGCGATTCACCGCCTCATTTCATAGGCAAAAAGAAGGGCGAAATGAGCTCAAGCGCGATGCGTCGGAACGGCGTGAGCGGTTCGATACCGTCAACACATTTGGTCTCAGCGCACAGGCGACCAATTCATCTCCGCCGATGCAGCGTGTTGTCGCAGGCGGCGAATTTTACTTCGATACGCTGTCGAGCCAAACGGTCAAAACTGACATCACGACTGGGGCTGAGACGGTAGACAGCACAAAAGGACGGTTTATCGACGGTTCTCGCTTCTGGGATGCAAACCTTTACGTCCAAGATGAAATCGAATTGCATGACCGCATCGAACTGACGCTCGGCGGACGATATACGCACTATAACACGCAAGCCGACCTCTCGGTGCGTTCCCATCAGTTTGGCGATTTCAACGAATCCGGGAACGCATTGACGGGCAGTGCAGGCGTCGTCGCGGGAATCACAGACGGATTGAACGTCGTTGGCAATTTCGCCACATCGTTCCGCGCACCCTCGTTGAATGACACGACCGCTGTCGAAGTCACAAATGAGGGCATCGACTCCCCTTCTCCCGACCTCGAATCGGAAACGGGGTGGACAGCAGAAGGGGGTTTTAAGGCGCGCTATCAGGAGTTTATCGGTTCGCTCACGCTTTTTCACAGTCGCATCAGCGATTTGGTCTCCCGTGTTGCGGTCGAAGACGCTTACGCTGGAAAGGCGCCTCCAAGCCTGATTACGGAAATCCAGCGAAACAATCCGGACATTGATGTCTATGTGTTCGACAATGTTGATGAAGTGCAGATTCAAGGCATCGAGTTTGCTGGAATGGTTCCCATTCAATACAGTTGGTCGGTTTACGGAAACGCGATGTTCACGCGCGGAAAGGTATTAGTCATAAACGGCGCGGCGCCCAATCCCGACAATCCGTGGGAGGAACGGATTCGCCGCGAACCACCACTCAACGGGATGTTCGGGCTCCGCTGGCATCCGCCAGCAAATCGGTTTTGGGCTGAATTGTTCGTCCGCGGCGCCACTGAGCAGCGACGCTTAAGTCGCAGCGATATTAGAGACCCGCGTATCCCGGGGACTACTCGTGAAACGGGTGAAGTCACATTTAATTCCGATGGTGAAGCGATTGGACAAGGTTCGCCGGGGTGGGTGACGCTTAATCTGCGCGGCGGGATACAGATGACCGAAGTTAATCGACTCACCCTTGCACTTGAGAACCTGCTGGACAAGCGATACCGTGAGCACGGCTCCGGTATCAATGCGCCGGGGTTCAATGTGATTGTCAGTCTGGATAATCGGTTTTAGGGCCTGTTTGAAAAGTAGGTAGCAAAGCAGTTGTTTGAACATTTGAAAATCAAAATCATCGAATTTACAGGGTATTTACCTCAAAATAGTCTCTCTCGAAGAGGGATTTGGACTATTCAAACAGGCTTTAAGGGTTGAGGGGTTGGCAAAAATGAAAATAGTTGCTCCCATTGTGCATCTGTCAAATCGCTGGAATAACTCCGGCGGTTCATATTTGCTCCTTATCATTGGTTCAGAATTAACTCCCCCAATTAGTAAAAGTAAACATCAACCGTTCGCGCAACTTTTTCTTTTTCAAACAGGCTCTAAAACCGAGATCGTGCTCCAAAAATAGAAATCGAGGGAATATACCGCCTTACTCAAATATGGAGGATTATTCCAATGAAGAGAGCGATGTTTTTCAAGCTTAGCCTATTATTCTTTTTTGTTTCCGCTCTATTTTTACCGCACAGTGACGCCCAAGATTCTCCGCAGTGGAATCTACCCGAAGGGGCAAAAGCCCGGATTGGTAAAGGCAGGATAAGTGAAATTCATTATTCGCCCGACGGCACCCGCCTTGCGGTCGCCAGCAGTATCGGTATTTGGCTCTACGATACGGTGACCCATCAAGAGGTGGACCTGCTCACCGGGCATACGGGTGCGGTTTTGAGCGTAGCGTTCAGTCCCGACGGACACACCATTGCAAGTGGGAGTGAAGACCGTACCATCCGTCTGTGGAACGCCGATACAGGTAAACATCTGCAAACTTTCATGGGGCATGCGAGTTGGGTCAATAGCGTTGCGTTCAGTCCCAATGGACACATCATTGCAAGTGGGGGTTGGGACGATACCATCCGTCTGTGGGACACCGATACGGGAGACCACCAGCGAACGCTCACCGGGCATACGGATTCGGTCAATAGCGTTGCGTTCAGTCTCGATGGACACACACTCGCAAGTGGAAGCCAGGACGATACCATCCGTCTGTGGAACGCCAATACCGGAATACACCAGCGAACAATCGCCGGGCATACGGATTCGGTCTGGAGCGTTGCATTCAGTCCCGATGGGCACATGCTCGCAAGTGGCAGTGGGGATCGTACCATCCGACTGTGGGACACAGATTCAGGAAATCACTGGAGAACCCTCTCCGGGCATGCGAGTCGAATCAATAGCGTTGCCTTTAGTCCCGATGGACACACACTCGCAAGTGGAAGCCAGGACGATACCATCCGTCTGTGGAACGCCAATACGGGAAAACTCCTGGGATCGCTAAAGGAGCATACGAAATCGGTCAGGAGCGTTGCATTCAGCCCGGAAGGACGCACGCTCGCAAGTGGAAGCCAGGACGATACCATCCGTCTGTGGAACGCCAATACCGGAATACACCAGCGAACAATCGCCGGGCATACGGATTCGGTCTGGAGCGTTGCATTCAGTCCCAATGGCGATACACTCGCAAGCGTGAGTTCGTTTTATAGCGTTGCGTTCAGTCCCAATGGAGGACGTACCATAAGTGGGAGTGGGAACGCTACCATTAGTCTGTGGGACGCCGATACCGGAATACACAGGCGATCAATCGCCGAGTATACGAGTCGGGTCGATGCCGTTTCGTTTAGTCCCGATGGACGCACTCTCGCAAGTGGTGACGGAGACATTATCCAATTGTGGGACGTTGACACGGGAGAACATCTGCGAACGCTCAAGGAGCATGAGGGTTGGGTCAATACCGTTGTGTTCAGTCCCGATGGACGCACTCTCGCAAGTGGGGGAAGTCGGGACAATGCCATCCGGCTGTGGGACACCGATTCCGGAAAACTCCGGCGATCGCTCACCGGACATACGGATTCGGTCACGAGCGTTGCCTTTAGTGCCGATGGACACACACTCGCGAGTGGTGCGGGATTGGACGGCACGATCCGTCTGTGGGATGTTGATACCGGAAAACAACTGCGAACCCTCACCGGGCATACGGATTGGGTTACGAGCGTTGCGTTTAGTCCCGACGGACGCACCATTGCAAGTGGGAGCTGGAACGATACCATCCGTCTGTGGGACGTTGATACAGGTAAACACCTGCGAACGCTCACCGGGCATACGCGTGATGTCGAGAGTGTTGCCTTCAGTCCCGATGGACGCACTCTCGCAAGTGGGGGGAGTTGGGACGATACCATCCGACTGTGGGACATCGATACGGGAGAACTCTTGGGTACGCTTAAGGGGCATACGATGGGCGTCCAGAGCGTCGCGTTCAGTCCCGATGGACACACACTCGCTAGCGGAAGTTTGGACGGCACCGTATTGCTTTGGGAACTTACCTCTTCCACAGAAGTTGGGGTTGGGGTAAGCTCTCTGGGAAGGCGCACGACGACCCTGGCAAACATCAAACGCACGGCGTTGCTGCAAAATTATCCGAACCCGTTCAACCCGGAAACTTGGATACCGTATCGCTTGGCAAACGATGCACTCGTGACCTTGATCGTCTATGACCAGAGCGGTCATATCGTCCACACACTCGACATTGGACGTCAAATTTCGGGAATCTACCGAGGCAAAGCAAAAGCAGCATATTGGGATGGTCGTAACCAAAACGGAGAATCTGTGACAAGCGGCACCTATTTCTATCAACTCCGTGCGGGTGATTACACCGCGTTACGGCGGATGGTTATTGTCAAGTAGCATCACACAAGTGGGGTGATAAACCGAGTTTTTCTATACACTGGCTTCAGAAATTGCTGCGAGCGAGATGATTAGATGCGACTGAGCGTATCAGCACGTAGGTTGGGTTGAGCGGTGAAGGAGCGAATAGCGACTGCGATAGTTTTCGGAAGACTATCGCCTGAGATTCCTATAAAGAACTATCGCACTCACGATTCGGTCACTTAATCTATCCGTCAGTTGATTGAATGAGATTCGGGGGTTGATTCTGTTTGAACCTTGTTATGAGGTTGCGGTACCCAACGTTTTCTGTTTATCATTGTGACGGCGTCGAGAGTTATGTGGTTTGGAATTTGCGATCTGTTGAATACGATTCTGAAGCGTTGGGTATCGACGGGGCTCACTAATTTCATATTTCAATCCTCAATAATGTCCTTCCTGATGGTTTTAATCGGGGCAGACGAAGAGTATTGGGATTCCTTTTGAGTTCCTCATGGCAACTCCTTCATGTGTTACCTCTTAAAGCTTGTTTGAAAAGTAGGTAGCAAAGCAGTTGTTTGAACATTTGAAAATCATAATCATCGAATTTACAGGGCATTTACCTCAGAATAGCCTCTCTTGAAGAGGGATTTGGACTATTCAAACAGGCTCTTAATCGCCGGGAATTTAGGAGAGTCGTTCAGGTTCATGGAGCGGGCGGAAATTTCGATTAGAGCGATTTGCGCACGATTAGACAGCGATATTCCCGCCGACATTGGGTTTTAGTATTGCAAGGAATCTCTCGCACAATAGCCCGGTAAATCCTCATAGAGCGTGGGGAAGTCCCCTCCTTGAGCGAAAATACGGAGCGATGCAGCGGCTTCCCCACTGTCCGGAAAACGCACTCACTGCATCTCTCCGTTTATTAATTTTGACATAGTTGTGGACATATCCTTTTTGCAATTAGACTCAAAAAACCATCGGGAGGTAACCAAGTGTTATTTCGGAAAAAGAAAACAGAGGT
Organism: Candidatus Poribacteria bacterium; assembly: GCA_965198175.1. Lineage (GTDB taxonomy): Bacteria > Poribacteria > WGA-4E > WGA-4E > PCPOR2b > JAPPKS01. The sequence goes on along the minus strand of OZ240245.1, from coordinate 878,971 downwards.
TATGCGTGTGGATGGATGACGACTAAACCTGCCGAAAAATTCATCGTTTAAGCGATTGATGTCAAAGCCGAGCAGATATTGTTGTCTACATACCCTAGGGTTGTTGGAAAGAGGAACATTCATGTTCAATCGACATTTTAAGCAGATTGCTCTTGCCGTAATCTGCATCATCAATCAGTTGTTGCCGATTTGCTGCGGTAACGCTGTAGCGGAGGAAACATCCAATCCAATCGTTTCAGCACAGGGTGACGCAGAACCTGTTGAACTCGACGAAATTGTGGTGACACCGGGCCGGTTTGCGATTGATGATGGGACACCTTCAAGGATATCACTCTCAAAACGGCTCATTGAGCGATTTCCGCTGGTTGATAATGACGTGATGCGGGCTGCACATATTTTCCCAGGGGTCGTTGCGAGCGATTACAGCGCCCGTTTCAGTGTACGCGGCGGGGAGAAGGACGACGTTTTGGTGAGATTAGACGGGATGGAACTGTTCAATCCGTACCACCTGCAAGACTTTGGAGGTGCAGTTTCAATGGTTGGGCTAGATTTAATCCAGCGCATCGAATTGTTGATGGGCGGCTTCCCGGCGGAATACGGAGACAAAATGTCCGGTGTGTTTGACATTACAACAAAGGCGGAGAAAAGCGAGAAAGTTTCCGCCAATTTAGGAGTTGATCTCATCAATGCAACCGCCATGGTGGAAGGACCCTTATCAGAGAAAGGGTCGTGGCGCCTGTCAGCACGCCGTGGTTACGTTGACCTGATTCTTGCACTGATTGATCTCGATGAGGACTACAAGCCACAATACGCGGATGTCTATGGTAAACTTACCTATGCTCCGACACAGATGGACACGATCACGCTCAATGGGCTTTATGGATGGGATAAGAATCGGATTCGGCAAGGCGACCTCGAAAATAATTTAGATTCGCGCTATGACAATTTGACCGTTTGGACACGGTGGCGGCATCGCTTTGGCACGTCGAACTGGTCTGATGTGTTTGTTTTTGGGGGGAGTGCAGCCCAAGATCGGCGCACTGGAACGGCGGACTTTGATGTTCGTTCGTTCCGTTTCTTGGGTGCAAAAACTGAATTAACAGCCGGTTTTCTGGATAAACATCAATTACGCAGCGGAATAGAATGGCGTTGGATGGCGGCGCAATACGATTACGATGTCCGGGAGCGGCAGTCTGGAGTGGACACGTACGCACGAGTCGTTGCGGACCTTGAAGGCAGTGGCGGCGAATTCAAGGCGTACATTCAAGACGAGTGGCAGCTCCATCCGAAGCTCGCGCTCAATTTTGGGGGGCGGTATCTGTTCCAAGACTATCGTGCCGCCGGTATCCAAAACTATGAACTTGGGCCTCGAGTGGCACTTGCGGTACGCCCAACAGAGAAACTAGTGTTGCGCGGGGCGTGGGGATTCTATCACCAACCCATCCTTATGATGAATATCCCTGTCGAGGATAGTGTACAGACCGTCGGGCGCGCTGAACAGGCGGTTCATTACATTCTCGGTGGTGAATACCGTCCAAGCGACAAATTCTTGTTCCGTTTGGAATCGTATTACAAAACACTGGACAATCTTACTGGGCGGCTCAGGGAATTTGGACGACAGACCCAGATTTTCACGCCCCCGGAATCCGGGGAAGCAAAAGGGGTAGATGTCTTCGTGACGCATGTGGTTTCAAATCGGTTAACGTGGGGAATCGGCTATGCATACGCGGTTGCCAAAGAAAGTGCAGGAGGCGAGACATTTTTTCGACAGTCTGACCGGCGGCATTCTGTCGCTGTCAGCAGCAGCCATCAACTTTCACACGGGCGGCATCTCTACCTCACTTGGCGTTTCCATTCCGGTGAACCGGGAACGCCGTTGACGCATACGCTGGTTTCGCAGCCGGGAGGAGGAATCGTATGTGACCGACAGTTTGGGGCGACGCATTCAGAGCGGCTGCCACCGTACCACAGCCTCGATTTTCGGTTTACGGATCGAAATCCGTACAGCCGGTGGGAACTCACTTGGTATTTCCAGATCTTAAATTTGTACAATCGATCTAACCTTGACCAATATGCGTTCAGTGAGGTGCGAGACGATGAAACGGATGTGCTGCTCAGATGCGAGATTGACGAAGAGCCGCTGTTGCCGATTCTGCCGACATTGGGCGTTATGGTCGCGTTTTAATAATCCTTGGCTCATGTTAGGAGTGCGCGCAACGGAAACCGAGTATTGCTGAATAAAAAAAGGGTTGTCTTAAACAACCTGAGATGTTGGGCGATGCACGAAACAGAACAAATTTTCGTTCAAACTGCACCGTTCGGTGCAAGGACCGAATCTCTAATCTCTAAATGAAAAATCTCAAACTGTGCGTACGGCTGAATGAAACAGGCTTACCGCGCCGAAAATTGAAGTGGTGTATCCGTTGGCACGTATTTTGCGTGTCCGTTTAATCACCTCGAAGAACCTGATTTAGTTTCGTAAACTAGAATTCTCGTAAGTTAGTATTCGCGTGATGATTAAAGAGGAGCGAGACAATGCAACGAGACAAGAAAAACCAACTCATGAAAACGGCACTATCTGTAAGATTCATACTACTCGTATTTGTAACGGTCACATTTGTATCAAACAGCGTCGCCCAAGATTCTCCACAATGGAGTCTGCCCGATGGCGCTAAAGCGCGCCTCGGTAAAGGTGTGATAAATGAAATACAGTATTCGCCCGACGGCACCCGCCTTGCGGTGGCTAGCGGTATCGGTATTTGGCTCTACGATACAGCGACCAATCAAGAGGTTGCCCTGCTCTCTGCGCAGACGAGTTCGGCAGGAAGCGTTGCGTTCAGTCCCGATGGTCGCACCATCGCCAGCGGGAACAAAGACACTATCCAATTCTGGGACACCGATACGGGCGAACTCCTGCGTACCATCACCGTATCGGATTCGGTCGAAAGCGTTACGTTCAGACCCGATGGGCGCACCATAGCAAGTAGTATGAGTTGGGACGATACCGGCGGCGGGGCTTGGGGAGATACCATCCGTCTATGGGACGCTGCCACGGGCGATCTCCTCCACACGCTCAGCGGGCATTCTAGTATCGTTGAAATCGTTGCGTTTAGTCCAAATGGACACACTGTCGCAAGCGGGGGTTGGGACGATTCCGTCCGGATGTGGAACGCTGTCACGGGCGAACTCCTGCACACACTCAACGGGCATTATGGTATTGTCGATAGCCTTAAATTCAGCCCGGATGGTGCAATGCTCGCCAGTGCGGACTTTTTTAAGATTGATCTGTGGGACACTGCCACGGGCAAACTACTGCAAACGATCGAACCGCACAGACATGGGGTCAATGGCGTCGCATTCAGCCCGGATGACTCAACGCTTGCCAGTGGGAGCTGGGAAGAAATTCATCTGTGGGACACTGCCACAGGCGAACACGTACGAACGCTCAACGGGCATACAAGTTGGGTCAATAGCGTTACGTTCAGTCCTGATGGGCGTACGATCACCAGTCACAGTCGGAACGGAACCATCCGGATGTGGGACGTTGCCTCGGGCAACCACCTTCGAACGCTCAACGGGCATACGAGTTCGCTCAGGAGCGTCGCACTCAGCCCTGACGGCGCAACGCTTGCTACTGGGAGCAATGTCGGAACCGTGCGGCTGTGGGATGTTTCGTCTCGCCAACACCTGCGTACCCTCAAGGCGCATAGCGTTTCTATCAATAGCCTCGCTTTCAGCTCAGATGGCACAACGATCGCTAGCGGTAGTGATGACAGTACTGTACGGCTGTTAGACATTGCGGCTGGCGAACACCTGCGAACGCTCAGCGGACATAGCTTGAGCGTCCATAGCGTCGCCTTCAGCCCGGATGGTGACAAAATCGTTAGCGGAGGTTATGACAGTAGGGCGCGGCTGTGGAACACCGCCACGGGTAACCACTTGTTTATGTTCGACGAGCATACGGGTTCTGTCAATAGTGTCGCATTCCACCCGGATGCGCGCACTGTTGCCAGTGCGGGTAGAGACAGTCTCATCCGCCTGTGGAACGCTGCCACGGGCAAGCAGTTAAAAACGCTCGAAGGGCATACGGGCGCCGTCGGTAACGTCGCTTTCAGTCCTGACGGTGCAACGCTCGCTAGTGGAAACTCGAAAGAGATTTTTCTGTGGGACACTACTGCGGGCGACCGCCTGCGAATGCTCAACGGGCACACGAATGGGGTCAGTAGCCTCGCCTTCAGCGCGGATGGCGACACGCTCGCTGGAGGAAGCTCGAAAGAGATTCACCTGTGGGACGTTGCCACAGGCAACCACCTGCGAACACTCACCGGGCATGCGAGGTCGGTCAGTAGTGTCGCTTTCAACGATGATGATGACACCCTCGCGAGTGCAAGTTGGGACGGCACCGTGTTGCTGTGGGAAATTACCGCATCAACCGGTGTTGGGATTGGGGTGGAACCGTCGGAAAGGCGCACCACGACCCTCGGAAACATCAAACGAACAGCGTTGCTGCAAAATTATCCTAATCCGTTCAACCCCGAAACCTGGATACCGTATCAGTTGGAAAAAGATGCACTCGTGACCTTGAGCATCTATGACCAGAGCGGTCATATCGTCCGTACCCTCAACATTGGACGTCAAAAGTCGGGCGTCTACCGAGATAAAGCAAAAGCAGCGTATTGGGACGGGCGTAACCAAAACGGAGAACCCGTCACAAGCGGCACCTATTACTATCAACTCCGTGCGGGTGATTACACCGCGTTACGGCGGATGGTGATTGTCAAGTAGCACTACGCAATTGGGGTGAGAAACCGAGAAAGCAGAACGTCTATCATAATCTAAAGATGAATTCTTAGAAGGCGGGATAGCTCATGAAATTCCTACACTTGAACCGAATCCTGCATCCGCGCAGTTTCATGGTGACAATGGGCTTTGTCCTCATGTCGGCTAATCCAGCGCAATCGATCGACTCATTTATTGCCTTTTCTTCGGACCGGGACAGCCCTGGGGATCAAGATATCTTTGTAATGATGGCAGATGGGTCTCAACCCCGCAATCTTACGAATAATCCCACATCATACGATTCCGTCCCCGACTGGTCTCCAGATGGGAACAAGATTGCTTTTATATCAGATCGCAAGGAGAAATGGAACTCTGAGATCTACGTCATGGACGCTGACGGTGGCAATCCCATCCGGCTTACCAGAGAACCCGAAACAGACACGGCGCCTCGTTGGTCTCCCGATGGGACGAAAATTGCCTTTTATTCGGAGCGCGATGGGAACTTTGAAATTTATGTCATGGACGCTGATGGTGGCAATCCCATCCGGCTTACCAGAGAACCTGGATGGGACGTCGTTCCTTGCTGGTCTCCGGATGGGACGAAAATTGCCTTTTGTTCGGATCGCAATGGGAACATAGCGATTGATGGGAATCTAGAGATTTATGTCATGGACGCTGACGGCGGAAATCCGATTAATCTCACCCAAAACCCGGCTCTTGATGAAGTGGCTGCATGGTCACCGGGGCGATTGGCGGTTTCTCCAACGACACGGTTACTGACGCTATGGGGAATGACAAAAACCGCGCAGGGAAAACGTAGGTAAACGCTCCGCAAAATCTCATGCAGATAATTGGCTGAACCAAGAGGCTGATTGTCTCAATAAACCCGATATATCGGCAGATGCACGAAACAGGGCAAGGGTTGGTTCAAACTGCACCGTTTGGTGCAAGGACCGACTCTCTCAATGAAAAATCTCAAACTATCCGTACGCCTCAATACAACAGGCTTACCGGTGCCAAAATTGAAGTGGATTATCTGTTGGCACATAATTTGCCCCGCTAAAGTGAACATCTCGAAGAACCTGATTTAGTTTCGCCACCTAGATTTCCTTGCAAGAGGGTAATCACGTAAAGATGGATAAGCTACCCGCTGGCAAAGGAGGACCAATTGATGAAAACGACATTGTGTTTAACACTCACACTACTCACTTTTGCAACGCTCGTGTTTTTACCGAACGCCTTCGCACAAGATTCTCCGCAATGGAGTCTACCCGAAGGCGCCAAAGCGCGCCTCGGTAAAGGTAGGATAAGTGAAATACAGTATTCGCCCGACGGCACCCGACTTGCGGTCGCTAGTAGTATTGGCATTTGGCTTTACGATACCGCGACCCATCAAGAGGTCGCCCTGCTCACCGGGGATACGGGTCTGGTCTTGAGCGTTGCGTTCAGTCCTGATGGAGACACCATTGCAAGTGGGAGTCAGGACCGTACCGTCCGTTTGTGGGACGCCGATACGGGCAAACACCTGCAAACTCTCAAGGGGCATGCGGGGCCGCTCAATAGCGTTGCCTTCAGTCCCGATGGACACACCATCGCAAGTGGGAGTGAGGATGCTACCATCCGACTGTGGGACGCTAATACGGGACAACACCTGCAAACGCTCACCGGGCATACGGGTACGGTCAATAGCGTGGCGTTCAGTCCCCATGGACATACCATCGCTACTGGGAGTGAGGACGGTACCATCCGCCTGTGGAACGCCGATACGGGAAGTCACCTGCAAACGCTCACCGGGCATACGAAATCGGTCTGGAGCGTGGCGTTCAGTCCCGATGGACACACCATCGCAAGTGGGAGTGGGGACGCTACCATCCGTCTGTGGGACGTAGATACGGGAATACACCGGCGAACAGTCACCGGGCATAGGGGTTCGGTCGATACCGTGGCATTCAGTCCCGATGGACGCACGCTTGCCAGTGGGAGTGGGGACCGTACCATCCGTCTGTGGGACACCGATACGGGAATACACCGGCGAACGCTCAACGGGCATACGTATGGAGTCTATAGCGTTGCGTTCAGTCCCGATGGCGACACACTCGCAAGTGGGGGTGGGGACAGTATCCAATTGTGGGACGCCTACACGGGAGAACACCTGCGAACGCTCAACGGGCATGCGTCTGGAGTCTATAGCGTTGCGTTCAGTCCCGATGGACGCACACTCGCAAGTGGGGGGAGTTGGGACAATACCATCCGTCTCTGGGACGCCTATACGGGAAAACACCGGCGAACGCTCAACGGGCATACGTCTGGAGTCTACAGCGTTGCGTTCAGCCCCGATGGACGCACACTCGCAAGTGGTGCGAGATTGGACAATACCATCCGTCTCTGGGACGCCGATACCGGAAAACAGCTGCGAACGCTCACCGGGCATACGGATTGGGTCACGAGCGTTGCGTTCAGTCCCGATGGACGCACACTCGCAAGTGGGGGGAGTTGGGGCGGTACCATCCGTCTATGGGACGCCGATACGGGAAAACACCGGCGAACGCTCAACGGGCATACGTCTGGAGTCTACAGCGTTGCGTTCAGCCCCGATGGACGCACACTCGCAAGTGGTGCGAGATTGGACAATACCATCCGTCTCTGGGACGCCGATACCGGAAAACAGCTGCGAACGCTCACCGGGCATACGGATTGGGTCACGAGCGTTGCGTTCAGTCCCGATGGACGCACACTCGCAAGTGGGGGGAGTTGGGGCGGTACCATCCGTCTCTGGGACGCCGATACGGGAATACACCGGCGAACGCTCACCGGGCACACGGATTGGGTTTCGAGCGTTGCGTTCAGTCCCGATGGACGCACTATCGCAAGTGGGGGGAGTTGGGACGATACCATCCGTCTCTGGGACGCCGATACAGGAGAACACCTGCGCACGCTCACCGGGCATACGAAGGGGGTCCAGAGCGTTGCGTTCAATCCCGATGGACGCACTATCGCAAGTGGGAGTTGGGACGGCACCGTATTGCTGTGGGAACTTACCACTTCAACCGGAGTTGGGGTTGGGGTGAAACCGTTGGAAAGGCGCACCACGACCCTCGGAAACATCAAACGAACAGCGTTGCTGCAAAATTATCCTAATCCGTTCAACCCCGAAACCTGGATACCGTATCAGTTGGCAAACGATGCACTCGTGACCTTGACCATTTATGACCAGAGCGGCCATATCGTCCGCCCCCTCGACATTGGACGTCAGATATCGGGAGTCTACCGAGATAAAGCAAAAGCCGCGTATTGGGACGGTCGTAACCAAAACGGAGAACTTGTCACAAGCGGCACCTATTACTATCAACTCCGTGCGGGTGATTACACCGCGCTACGGCGGATGGTGATTGTCAAGTAGCGACACACAGTTGGAGCGAAAACCGAATTTTTTAAAAAACTGGATTCTGAAACTAAACCGGGCGAGACGACTAGATGCGACACTCAAACAAGGAGGGCTATTGCAATGAAGATGGCGGTAATTCTCAAGCTTAGCTTATTGTTCGTTTCTGCTCTATTTTTACCGAATAGTTTCGCACAGGAATCTCCGAAATGGAGTCTACCGGAAGGTGCTAAAGTGCGGATTGGTAAAGGTATGTTAAGTGATTTACAATTTTCACCTGACGGCACCCGACTTGCTGTCGGCAGCAGCATCGGTATTTGGCTCTACGATACGGCAACCCATCAAGAGGTCTCGCTGCTTACGGGGCATACGGGTACGGTCAATAGCGTTGCATTCAGTCCCGACGGAAACACACTCGCTAGTGCAGGTGGGGACACTATCCGATTGTGGGACACCGGTATCGGTAAACACCTGCGTACGCTCAACGGGCATACAGGTACGGTCAATAGCGTTGCATTCAGTCCCGATGGAAAAACACTCACAAGTGGGGGTGAAGACGAAAACATCCATCTGTGGGATGCCTACACTGGAAAGCATCTGCTTACGCTCGACGGGCATACGGGTTCGGTCAATAGCGTTGCGTTCAGCCCCGACGGAAACACACTCGCTAGCGGGAGTGGGGACGGTACCATCCGTCTCTGGAACGCTGATACAGGAAAACACCTGCGAACGATTACCCAGAATAAATCTGGGGTCGAAAGCGTCGCGTTCAGTCCCGATGGAAACATACTCGCTAGTGGGGGTAGGGCCATTATCCGTTTGTGGGACGTCGATACCGGAAATCACCGGCGTATTCTCACCGGGCATGTGTCTAGGGTCCATAGCGTGGCATTTAGTCCCGATGAAAACACACTCGCTAGCGGGAGTGGGGACGGTACCATCCGTCTCTGGAACGCTGATACAGGAAAACACCTGCGTACCCTCAACGGGGATGCGAATGAGGTCAGAAGCGTGGCATTTAGTCCCGACGGAAACATTCTCGCTAGTGGGAGTGGGGACAATTCCATCCGCCTCTGGAACGCTGATACAGGAAAACACCTGCGTACCCTCACTAGGCCGGGTTCAGTCAACAGCGTCGCATTCAGACCCGGTGGAAACATTCTCGCTAGTGGGAGCGGGGACAATTCCATCCGCCTCTGGAACGCTGATACAGGAAATTACCAGCGTACGCTCACCGGACATACGGATTGGGTTTATAGCGTCGCGTTCAGTCCCGATGGAAACTCACTTGCTAGCGGGAGTTGGGACAATACCATTCGCCTCTGGAATACAGATACCGGAAATCACCGGCACACGCTTACGGGACATACGAGCACGGTCAATAGCGTCGCGTTCAGTCCCGATGGACGCACACTCGCAAGTGGGAGTGGGGACGATACCATCCGTCTGTGGGACGCCAATACGGGAGAACACCTGCAAACACTCATCGGGCATACAGATTGGGTTTATAGCGTCGCGTTTAGTCCCGATGGAAACTCACTCGCTAGTGGAAGCGGGGACGGCACCATTCGTCTGTGGAATGCAGTTACCGGTAGACTGCGCCGTACGCTCTCCGGACACACGCGTTGGGTTTTTTGCGTCGCTTTCAGTCCCGACGGGTACACACTCGCCAGTGGAAGCGGGGACGATACCATCCGTCTGTGGGAGGCAGATACGGGAAATCACAGACGAACACTAACAGGGCATACACTTCCGGTCGAAAGCGTAGCGTTTAGCCCCGATGGACGTACACTCGCAAGCGGTACTACGGAGGGATCCATCCGTCTGTGGGATACCGATTCAGGAGAACACTTGCAAACGCTTACCGGACATACGGATGGGGTACATGATTGGGTCTTTAGTGTTGCGTTCAGTCCTGACGGCAACACACTCGCTAGCGGTGGTGGTTGGAATGGGGATGGAAGTCGGGACGGCACCGTGTTGCTGTGGGAACTTACCACTTCAACCGACGTTGGGGTCGGGGTGGAACCATTGGAAAATCATCTAACGACGCTGGGAAACATCAAACGGACGGCTTTGCTGCAAAATTACCCGAATCCGTTCAACCCCGAAACATGGATACCATACCAGTTGGCAAATGATGTCCTCGTGACCTTGACCATTTATGACCAGCGCGGTCATGTCGTCCGCCCCCTCGACATTGGACGTCAAAAGTCGGGCGTCTACCGAGATAAAGCAAAAGCAGCGTATTGGGACGGTCTTAACCAAAACGGAGAACCCGTTACAAGCGGAACCTATTTCTATCAACTTCGAGCGGGTGAATACACCGCGTTACGGCGGATGGTGATTGTCAAGTAGCACTACGCAATTGGGGTGAGAAACCGAGTTTTTCTAAAAACTGGATTCAGAAGTTACTGCGAGTGAGATGATTAGATGCGACTGAGCGTACCAGCACATAGGTTGGGTTGAGCGGCGTGGGTGAGCGAACAGAGGCGCGAATAGCGACTGCGATAGTTTTATGGTTGTTTGCCAACATCACAACGTGTTTGTTCGTGAAGTGAATGATAAATCAAGAACCGTGTATCGTCGGCTTCCCAATTTCTGAAATGGTAAAAGACTGTTTGCCACGGAGGCATGTCATGAAGAAAGCGATGTTTCTCAAGTTTAGCCTATTATTCGTTTCCGCTCTATGTTTACCGCACAGCTTCGCCCAAGATTCTCCGCAATGGGGGCTGCCCGATGGCGCTAAAGCGCGGCTCGGTAAGGGTAGGATAAATGAAGTACAGTATTCGCCCGACGGCACTCGACTTGTAGTTGCAAGTAGTATCGGTATTTGGCTCTACGATACGGCAACCCATCAAGAGGTTGCCCTGCTTACCGGGCATATGGGTGCGGTCTTGAGCGTTGCGTTCAGTCCTGATGGACACACCATCGCAAGCGGGAGTGGGGATCGTTCCATCTGTCTGTGGGATGTCGACACAGGGAATCTCTTGCGAACACTCAAGGGGCACACGTCTGAGGTTTTGAGCGTTGCCTTCAGCCCTGATGGCGACACTATCGCTAGTGGGAGCGAGGATGCTACCATCCGACTGTGGGCCGCAGATACGGGAAAACACCTGCAGACACTCGAAGGGCATGCGAGTTGGGTCACGAGCGTTGCCTTCAGCCCTGATGGACGTACCATCGCTAGTGGGAGTCGGGATTATCCAATCCGGCTGTGGGACGCCCATACAGGAAAACTCTTGCATACTCTCAAGGGGCACGCGGGGCCGGTCAATAGCGTTGCCTTCAGCTCTGATGGGTATACCATGGCTAGCGGAAGTTGGGACAATACTATCCGTCTATGGAACGCCGAAACGGGTAAACACGTGCGAACGCTCGCTAGAACGGGTTGGGTCAAAAGCGTCGCCTTCAGTCCTGATGGACACACCATTGCTAGTGCTGGGCGTTGGATCCGTCTGTGGGATGCCGGTACGGCAAAACTCCTGCAAACCCTGCACACCGGACATACGTTTACGTTTGGGGTCTCTAGCGTTGCCTTCAGTCCCGATGGACGTACAATCGCTAGTGGGAGCGGGGATTCCGTCCGATTGTGGGACGCCGATACTGGAAATCGCCGGCAAACGCTCATCGGGCATGCGAGTTGGGTCGATAGTGTGGTGTTCAGTCCCAATGACGGCACCATCGCCAGTGGGAGTCGGGACGATACCATTCATCTGTGGGACGCCGATACAGGAAAACTCCTGCGAACGCTAACTGGACATACGGGTTGGGTCTCTAGCGTTGCCTTCAGTCCCGATGGACGTACCATTGCAAGTGGGAGTTGGGACCGTACCATCCGGCTGTGGGACGCTGATACCGGAAAACACCAGAAAACACTCACAGGTCGGGTATCCAGCGTTGCGTTTAGTCCCGATGGAAACACCATCGCTAGCGGGAATTGGGAAGATATCCGTCTGTGGAACGTTGATACCGGAGAACACCAGCAAACGCTCAAGGGGCATACATGGATCGTCCTAAGCGTCGCGTTCAGTCCCGATGGTCACACCATCGCTAGTGGAAGCGAGGACAATACCATCCGACTGTGGAACGCTGATACAGGAAAACACCGCCGGACACTCAACGGGCATACAGCTCCAGTCGAAAGCGTGGCGTTCAGTCCTGATGGAAATACTATCGTTAGCGGGAGTTGGGACGGTACCATCCGCCTGTGGGACGCCGATACAGGTAAACATCTGCGAACGCTCACAGGGCATAGGTTTGGGGTCAAAACCGTAGCGTTCAGTCCCAATGGACGCACAATCGCAAGTGGGGGTTGGAGCGAGGATACCATCATTCTGTGGGACGCCGATACAGGAGAACACCTGCGAACGCTCACCGGGCATACGTTTGGGGTCGAAAGCGTTGCGTTCAGTCCCGATGGACGCACAATCGCTAGTGGGAGTCGGAACGGCACCGTGTTGCTGTGGGAACTTGACTCTTCAAGCGGCGTTGGGGTTGGGGTGGAACCGTTGGGAAGACACACTACGACCCTAGGACAAATCAAACGGACGGCATTGCTGCAGAATTATCCGAATCCGTTCAACCCCGAAACTTGGATACCGTATCAGTTAGCAGACGATGCACACGTGAGCTTGAGTATTTATGACCAGCGCGGTCATATCGTCCGCACACTTGACATTGGACGTCAAAAGTCGGGCGTCTACCGAGATAAAGCAAAAGCAGCGTATTGGGACGGTCGTAACCAAAACGGAGAACTCGTCACAAGCGGTACCTATTACTATCAACTCCGTGCGGACGATTATACAGCGTTTCGGCGGATGGTGATTGTCAAATAGGAGATTGACGCATTCACCAACTATTGTGCGAATTATGTTTTGAGTATCACGGTTCACAACCCATGTTGAAGACAGTATTCACAATAATTTTCTGCCTGACGATAACTTCAGTCGTTTTTGCCGACATCCAGCCCATCGGCTCGTTGGGAAAAGGTGAACTTAGGGAAATTACCTTCTTGCCAGATGGCAGGATTTTGCGCGTCCTCTCTAATCGCCTTGAGTTCGCCGATCCAAACACGGGCGCAACAATAGCTCGGTTTGCCGACAGAACGGAGGGATGAATCGAGTGCGTTGGTCTACCATCGTTATTATTTTCTCAGTCTTTTTTGGCAGTGCCATATTATCCGCCGATGGGTGGGGTCAGGCGCCCAGAACGCCTAAAATTGCCTTCACCTCGTTTAGGGGTGGCAACGACGAAATCTACGTGATGCACGCCGATGGGAAAAATCAGCGCAATCTAACCAATCATCCTGGTGGTGGCTACGCGCCAGCATGGTCGCCCGACGGGCGGCGAATCGCTTTTTATTCTTCTCGACCAGAGGGCAGTGGACTCTACGTGATGGACGCCGATGGGAAAAATCAACGCTACCTGACACCCGTAGGTCAAAACAATCCTCCTGCTGAGTGGTCTCCTGATGGGAAGAAGATGGTCTTTGAATCTTCAAGAAAGAACGGAAAAGCCGACATTTATGTCATGAACGCTGATGGGACAAATCGACGCCGCCTGACAAAGCATCTAGCGCATGACCGCTATCCGGCGTGGTCGCCTGACGGTGAGAAAATTGTGTTTTATTCCGAGCGGGAGACGGTTTTCGTAGAGCATCTTGGTTTGACCCCGCCTTTGCGCTCTCTGTGTCGCCCGTCGGTAAGCGTATCGTTAGCTGGGGTGAAGTGAAGGCAAAACAATAACGAAATTATCGGTTTTTAGCTTAAAAGACTCAAGATGAACTGAGGCGCCAAGTAAAGCATGACTCCCCTTGCCTGGTTTGGGATGCACTCCCCTCTTGCTAAGGGGGAGAACCTTTGTAATCTGCGGCTTTCGAAAGTCAAGCCCTATTCTGAAAATTGCGTAAATATAAGGCGTGGGGAAGTCTGCCTTCTTGAGGGAAGATACGGAGGACTTCACCACTGTCCGAAGAACATACCGCATCGCTCCGTTTATTGATTCGACACATAGGATTGGGGTTGAGAAATCAAGGGAGATATTGTTACAATATCTGAAGCAGTGTCGCAGACTTAAACTTTCAACGATTTAGAGGGGGAGAAGATGAAATCAAGGGACGTGGTAATTTGCCTCATCGCCCTGTGGGGGGTGTTTCCATTCGTCAACATGAACATCACGTGGGCAGATGAGGAGGCTTTATCCAATAAGAGATTGGCTTCCATGTTTCAGAAGGCGGAGAGATTTGAGGAGAAGAAGGTGACATTGTCCGCAGATAAAGCCGCCGCCATCGAAAAAAAGATTGGCGTGAAGTTACTCGACGAAGACCGCAACCCAATCTTTTACATCGCGTTCAACGACAAAAAGAAGCCGATGGGGTTAATCCGATTCGTCAAGGTCCAAGGACCGCACGGAATTATGAGCGGCGGGGTTGGACTAAACATGAGCGGAAAGGTGGTTAAGGTCGAAGTTTACAAGCACAAAGAAACTTCCAAAATCGCTGCGAAAGAGTTCCTTTCGCAATTCATCGGCAAGGGTATCAACGACAAATTTAAGGTCGGCGAGGACATTAAACCAGTCGAAGGGGAGGAGAAAGCTTCTCAAGCCGCTGCGATGATGCCTCAAAAAACCTTGGCGATGAGCTACGCGCTCTTTTTCAAAAAGAAGGAAGAGCCAAAATCGGATATGGATGGGCATCCCCACGAACATAGTCACGACGATGGGGATGAAGCTGATGAAATTGAAGATCTCGACGCGTTAATGCACGAGATGCACGAATCTTACATTGTGATTCGGGAATACTTCAAAACCGGCGGAAATAAAGCCGATGCGATAAATGCGGCAAAACAGCTCGGGAAATATGCGAAGCTAATCGCCGATTTTGAGCCGCCGAAAAATCCGAATAGCGAGGACGAATACCTGTATTTACAGAAAAAGGTCCACGATGCACTCAATGAATTCGCCGAAGCGCTCGAAAAAGACGGCGTATCTGAAAATACTAAAAAACAGTGGCAGGACATCCTTGATGTGGTCAACCAAGCTCATCTTCGATTCAGCGTAGACGAAATTGACTTAGACGAGGATTTGAAGGAAGAAAAATAACGGAGAAGAAGTATAAATGACTTCTGAAACACATGATGGACAATCCAAACGACGCGCCTTCTTCAAAACCGGCATCTCATTCATCAGCGGTGTCATTAGCTTGGCGATGGCGGTGCCGTTAATCGGTTCCGCGATTTCCCCGGCGTTCAAGAAGAGCACAAAAAAATGGGTTGATTTGGGGCTTGTCGATCTGCTTGAAGGGGTCCGCCACAAGAAGATTAACTACACTTTTCTATCCAAAGATGGATGGGTTGAGGCGAATAGAGAACGCTCCGTGTATGTGACAGATGAAGGCAACGGGAGCTTTGTGGTATTTTCTCGCGTCTGCACGCATCTCGGCTGTCTTGTCCGATGGGACGAAAAGAAAGGACAGTTCCACTGCCCGTGTCACGGGGGTGTCTTTGACGAAGCGGGGAATGTCATCGCTGGACCACCTCCACGCCCGTTGGAGCGGCGGTCGGTCAAGGTGGAAAATGGCATACTGTACGTCAGGGAGGTATAGCAGGTGAGATGTAGGATCGCCACATTTTTGGAATCGCGCCTCCCCTTAAGAGATATGGGAAATCATCTCAAAAAACCGCTTCCAAAACATATTAACTGGCTCTTTTCTTTGGGGAGTATGGCAACCTTCCTTCTGATTCTTCAAGCTGTCACTGGAGCGTTCTTGGCGCTTTATTATTCGCCCTCACCCGACCACGCTTATGATGCGGTGACCTATATCAGTCAGGAAGTTCCCTTCGGCGCCTTCGTCCGCGGCTTACATCATTGGGGTTCGAGTGCACTGGTGATTGTCGTGTTTCTACACCTCCTGCGGGTTGTACTTTACGGTTCCTACAAAGCCCCGAGGGAACTAACGTGGATGGTCGGAGTAACTCTGTTTCTGGTGGTGTTGGGATTTGGTTTCACAGGTTATTTGCTGCCCTGGGACCAAAAGGCTTACTGGGCAACGATGGTCGGTGTGGAGATTGCGGGCACAGTACCGTTGGTAGGGGACTTCGTCGCAAAAATTCTTCGCGGCGGAGAAGAGGTCGGGGCGGTCACCTTGACACGATTTTACACTCTCCATACTATCTGGCTGCCGTGGCTCGTCTTTGTGCTCGTTGGGCTCCATCTGTTTTTCGTGCGCTATTACGGCTCCTCCGGATTGCCCCAAAATAGACCTGAAGAAATGCACGGTGGCAAACCCTTTTATCCGGATCAGCTCTTTGAAGACACAGTTGCTATTTTGGTATTATTCATTGTTCTCGCAGCAACGGCGATTTTTGTTCCTGTGCCGCTCGAAGAACCCGCCAATTCGACGGATGCCAGTTATGACCCACGTCCAGAGTGGTATTTCCTGTTTCTGTTTCAATTGCTCAAATATTTCGAGGGACCGCTTGAAGTGATTGGCACTGTCGTGATTCCTACAGTTGCTATCCTCCTCCTTCTGCTCCTGCCCTTTTTGGATAAGCGTGAGAGGGTTCCCCTGCGAAAACGTCCGGTTGTACTCACAATTACCAGCTTGTCCGTGCTAGCAATTGTAACGCTTACCATCCTCGGTGGACGTTCTCCCAAGCTGGAAACTTCTTCTGAGACCTCGGTTGAACAAGCTGAAACTCCGTCCAACGGCGCAGATCAGAGCGAAGACACGATTCAAGAAGAAGATTCAGAGGACCCCGCAGTTTTTGATTTCAACTGACGTTTTTGTCTTCATCAAACTCAGTCATACCATAATGCTCTGAATCTTTGCCCAGATGTCCAATGATTTTTCCCCCGTCATTCGTCGTAACGCCATCCTGCAGAAAAACGAGATAGTCATAAGCAAAATACCACCAAAATCCGACAAACGGGACAGGATGCGAGGTACAACAATTTGCTTGCATCCGCCTTTTCCGTATGCTAAAATAGGTTTGACTCAACAAACTAGAGAGGAAAAATTAAATGTCTGGTCACTCTAAGTGGGCACAAATCAAGCACCGTAAATCCGCAGTTGATTCGAAGCGTGGAAAGCTCTTCTCAAGACTAATTAAGGAAATCACAGTTGCGGCGCGTCTTGACGGCTCCGATATTGACATGAATCCCCGCTTGAGGGCTGCGGTGTCAACCGCGAAATCAAATAATGTACCGAATGACAACATTGAAAAGGCAATTCTACGCGGAACCGGCGAACTCGAAGGCATTGATTACGAAGAGGTAATATACGAGGGATATGGGCCAGATGGCGTCGCAATCATGATTGAAATCTTAACGGATAATAAAAATCGAGCAATTGCTGCTGTGAGACACATTTTAAACAGGTATGGCGGAAATATTGGAGAGCGGGGATGTGTGTCTTGGCTCTTTGATAAGCGCGGGTTAATCGTTGTCTCAAAAGAGAGCGTCGATGAAGACGACCTCTTTATGCTTGCTCTGGATTCCGGGGCGGACGACCTCATACCTTCAGATGACCAGATTGAGGTTGTTTCTTCCGTCGAGCAATTCGATCAGGTGAGAGCGGCTGTTGAAGCGTCTGGGGCGACGATTCGTGTAGCTGAGCTCAGTATGATTCCTCAAACTACCGTGAAATTAGAAGGCAAAGTAGCTGAGCGAATGCTGCGCTTGATGGAATCGCTCGAAGAAAATGACGATGTCCAGAAAGTGCATGCGAACTTTGACATCCCCGACGAAATTTTGGAAGCGGCTGCCTAATGGTCGTCCTTGGCATAGATCCGGGAATTGCAAATACGGGCTACGGACTTATTGAAGCCGATGGAACCCCGCTCAGACTAATTGATTATGGAACCATCACGACAGATTCCCAAACCGAATCCCCCCATCGCTTGAAATCCATCTACGATAGGGTCAACCACCTCGCTTCTGAATATCAACCCGACTTTTTCGTTTTCGAAGATCTGTTTTTTAATAAGAAACTAAGCAGTGCTCTGGCAGTTGGTGAAGCTAGGGGGATTGCGAAACTGGTAGCCGCAAATATGGGTCGGGAGGTGTTCGGCTACACGCCCGCGCATGTGAAACAATCTGTTGTTGGATATGGTAAAGCCAGCAAGCGCCAGATTCAGGAAATGGTGAAAACCTTACTAAAATTGGATACAATCCCGCACCCGGATCACGCCGCAGATGCACTCGCCGTTGCTATTTGCCATGCTCGTTCCTACAAAATGCTGCAATTACGCGAGAGGTGTAGTTGATGATTGCGTTTGTCAAAGGTATTTTGGAGTTTAATGACGACCAACGAGCAGTTGTTGAGGTCAATGGCATCGGCTATAGCATTGAAATCCCATCATATGCGGCGGTTAAATTGCCCGAGACCGGATCGGAAGTCAAGTTTTACACCTATCACCACTGCCGGGAGAACGAAGTCAAACTCTATGGATTTGCGTCAAGGGATGAACTGAAAGTTTTTGAAATTGCCCTCACCGTAAAAGGTATCGGTCCATCTGTGGCGCAACATATTGTTTCTAAGCTTTCGCCTGTTGAGTTTCAACGGGCTGTTCGTGACGGCGATCATGCAACGTTGATACGAGTGCCACGCCTCAATAAAGAGATGGCGCAACTCATCATCATTAAGCTGAAAAATGCCATCGGTAAAATCCACTTTGATAAAAAAATTGATGGCGGCGGATTTCAACAACGAGCAGAAGAAGGCATCAAAGCGTTAGTTGGTTTAGGCGTTTCTGATTACACCGCAGAATGGGCGATGGCGGAAGCTCAGAAGGTATTGGGAAAAGCGGCAGAATTGGAAGATTTGATTCGGCTTGCACTTCGATACATCTCTAAGACACCGTCCAGAATTTAAACGAGTTGAGAACCCCCCTGGATTTGGCGATCGGGCGGGAGCAATCTGGACCACAGGTCGATGAGAGTTCAAAATGAGCAAACAGATCCAAGAACTGTTGGAGGCGTACGATGAAACCCAATATAGTCTCAGACCTCAAACACTGAAGGAGTTCATCGGTCAGGAAACAGTTAAGGAACGATTGCACATCCACATCGAAGCTGCGAAGCAGAGGAAGCAGGCATTAGAGCATATTCTCCTTGTTGGTCCTCCCGGACTTGGCAAAACAACGCTCGCAAAGATAATCTCTAACGAAATGGGAGGCGGTTTCAAGCCCGCAGTCGGTCCTACAATGGAACGACTAGATGTGGCAACAATCTTATCTAATCTTGAAGCGGGCGATATTTTATTTGTTGATGAGATTCATCGCATGAAGGGATATGTTCAGGAATCAATGTATCCCGCGATGGAGGACTATAAAATTGACTTGGCAGTTGGACAGGGACCATCAGCGGATATTATTACTGTACCACTATCCCGTTTCACGCTGGTAGGAGCGACGACGCGCGAGGGGCTATTATCGGGTCCATTCCAAAATCGATTTGGTATCCGCATCCACCTCGATTATTACACCTCCGATGAGATTCAGATTGCTATCAACCAATACAGCAATCGGCTGCGACCTCCCGTTGAGATTGAGGAAAAGGCGGAACGCGAGTTAGCTTGCCGCTCACGCGGCACGATGCGAATCGCCAAAAATCTACTGTTAAACGTACGGGATTATGCAGCTGTGAAATACGACGGGGTTATCACCCATGCAGTTGCTCAAGAAGCCTTAGAATTTTTCAAAATCGACGAACTCGGTCTGGACAAAGGCGATAGGGTTTATTTAGGCACATTGATTGAAAAATTCCGCGGACGGGCGGGACTCAAGGCACTCGCCGTTGCTATCAGCGAAGATGAACGTACGATTGCGGAAGTAATCGAGCCGTACCTAATCAAAATCGGGTTTTTGTCACTAACGCCGATGGGACGAGTAGCGGCGGATTCGGCTTATGAACATTTGGGTTATCCTTTGCCGTTAGACTGCCAACCGTCGTTTTTGTAGAGTTTGTCTTCCTCTTGAAGCCCTTACGGTTATCTTCACTTCCTAGTGTTGGGCAGCAGATGATACCGAGGCGGTTTCCCAATTCGCTGTGCCTTGGAAGTTACGTGCGCCGCTGATGCATCGGTGAACGACCGAGCACTTACCGTTGAATTGCGTAAGCCTTAGAGATATGAAGCTCGCTGATTACGACTATAATCTGCCGGATGCGCTTATCGCGCAGTTCCCGCTCCAGCGTAGGGATGCATCCCGCTTAATGGTCATCAATCGGCGCACACAGGAAATTAGTGACACACAGTTCTCGAAAATTGGCGAGTTTCTACCCCCGCGGGCACTGCTCGTCCTCAACAATACCAAAGTCATACCGGCGAGATTGATTGGAGCAAAGCTGCCTACAGGTGGTAAGATTGAAGTTCTGTTAATTCGTCCGAAAGGGGAGAAGGTTTGGGAAGCGCTGGTTAGACCTAGTCGGCGCGTCAGTCGAGGCACACGCTTGGCGTTTGGTCAGGGCGCGTTAACTGCTCAAATACGCGAAAAAACGGAGGGCGGCATTTGTACCGTCCGATTCACGTACGACGGGGATTTTCAGTCGATTCTCGCGCGCATCGGTCAAATACCGCTGCCGCCTTACATCAAACGAGAACCCGACGCCGGTGATCGAGAGCGGTATCAATGTGTCTACGCTTCGACCGAAGGGGCGGTTGCCGCACCAACGGCAGGGCTCCACTTCACACAAACGTTGCTGGATCGACTCAAGCGGGACGGGTTCGACTGGGTCGCCCTGACACTTCACGTCGGGCTTGGCACGTTTCAACCGGTCAAAGTCGAGGACATTGAAGACCATAAATTGCACGAGGAGTATTTTGACATCCCTCAAACAACCACCGACCTACTCAATGCTGCAATCGAGCAGGGGAGAAAGGTGGTGGCTGTTGGGACTACCTCGGTTCGAGCGCTTGAAGCGGTTGCTTCGGATGGAGGCATCCGCCCTTATTGCGGATATACAGATATTTTTATCTATCCCGGCTATCAATTCAAAGCCGTTGATGCTGTGATTACCAATTTCCATCTGCCGCGTTCCACTTTGCTGATGCTGGTCAGCGCGTTCACCGACCGCGAATTCATTCTTGAAGCTTACCGGCAGGCAATCGCTCGGAAATATCGTTTCTATAGCTATGGTGATGCAATGCTTATTCTTTAATTTGAAGGAGATTAACTAATGGATTTTTTTAGCGCTTTTGTTCCGATTATTCTGATGGTGGCGATTATCTATATGCTGATCTGGCGTCCCGAACAGCTTAAACGGAAAAAACACCAAGCGATGTTAGAAAATCTTGCGAAAGGAAATTTAGTCGTTACAACGGGAGGGCTACACGGAAAAATCATCGGCGTCGACAAAGAGCTTGTTGTTCTCGCAATCGCCGAAAACGTAAAGGTCGAAGTCTCGCGCAGCGCTATCGCTTTCCTGAAGAAGGGCGGAGAGTTAATCGAAGGTGAATAGGTAACCGGGCGATTCTGCAAGTGTTGGCTCATATCAATAGTTTAGTGTAAAAGTGTCAAGGCTTATCTTGGGGTCTTTATCGCTCCCCAGGTGAGGGCGAGTTGACCCTCAGAATTGACGGCAAATCCTTTTGACGTAAAATTCGCTTGGACCTCGTCTCTATCCAACGCGCGATTATAGATAGCAACTTCATCGACAGCACCGTTTGCCCAAGCTCGATCAGCGAAGGTGAAGATCTTTTTACCGAACGTCGCTCGTGTCTTATCACCGGTCTGGAAGGGTTGTATCTTCGCGTTATCATAGACGACATCATCGCCGTTGACATAGATTTTCAGTTCCGTCTTATCGTCGTATGTCACGGTGACATGATACCAATTGCCTACTTTTGCGCCGAAACGCGATTCATGATCGTTACACACGCCCCACATGGTAATCTGGTTTGAATGCCAAGTTGTAATGCAGAACAACTCCCCTTTACAGACTTGACCGGTTTCGCCTTCCCAGCCCCAGCCAACGAGAACGTGAAATTGATCGCTCTTTGTGTTCCATTTAACCCATGCGCTCAACGTCCGGGGGTCGGAACCGGATATTTCAATCTCTTCCGTCGATTGCGCATAGTCGCCGTCTCCATCAAACTCCAATGCACTACCTATTTTCCCTTTGACTACCTTTGGATTGCTTCTTCCGCCGGCTAACAGAGGCGGTGATTTACCGCGTATGATTTCCACATCGTTCCTCCCGGCAAGGTCCGGAACGATATCGTTGTCAATCTTGTCAAAAGACCAGTAATGAACAAGCCCCTTTTCAACAACTTGGCTTTCCGCCATACTTGTGCATGTCAGTGTAGCCGCGACAACTGCTAGAACATAAGCTATCATCAAAATCTTATTCGTAACCATCTTGCACGTCCTTTCTTTATTTTGGGTTTCGCACATAACCTGCAAATGCATCTGCTGTTGAGACGCTTTCAAATAACAACGCTCTTGCACAATCGTTAGGATTACTATAGCACAATCGACATTGAAAATCAATATCATCGAAAGGAGTCATCGATGAATCTGACAGGCAGAGTAGCAATTGTCACCGGGGGTGCACAGGGGCTTGGACGTGCAACGGTGGAAGCCTTTGTCGAAGCGGATGCACGCGGGGTAATCATCGCCGATGTGCAAGCCGATCAAGCGGCGGAGACCGCCCAAGAGATTATGGCTGCTCATAAGGGACAAGTAATCGCCACACCCACCGATGTCTGTAATCCCTCGCAAGTCGAGGCGATGGTTCAGGCTGCGTTTGATCGCTTTGGGCGAATTGACATCCTGGTCAACAACGCCGGCATGTGCCCAATAGTAGACTGGGACAGCGTAACGCTTGAAGACTGGAATCGAATCTTGGCAATCAACGTAACTGGCATGTTTCTCTGCACCAGGGCGGTCATTCCCCACATGACAACTCAGAAATACGGACGCATCGTCTATGTGTCGTCGCCAGCGGGCCGCGTCGGCAGTATCATCGCGCACGTTGCTTACGGCGTGAGCAAAGGCGGGTGTTTGGCACTCATGAAATCGGTGGCTAAGGGCTTCGCAAAGGACGGCATCTTGGCTAACGCCATCCTTCCGGGACCGATAGACACGCCGCTCTCACGTTCTTTCGGAGAGGACTTTTGGGTTTCGCAGGAGGAACGGCCCCTACTCAAGCGTCACGCTTCGGCAAAGGAGGTGGCTGACGCCGTGTTGTTCTTGGTCTCGGATCGCAGCACTTATATCACGGGTCATGAACTGTGGGTAGATGGGGGCTGGAGTTTGGGATAGCAGATTATGCCGCATCCACGCGAATTTTGGAAATTCGCCATGGCGCGCCTCTACGGCTGGTTGATAAGACAGTAAATTGGTACATTATTTTCTTGACGAGATTTTTGTCAACGTGATATTATTTGTGTTCGTTTCGTCATTAAACTTCGGTTCTCGCAAATCCATAATCGAGGTGATAAACCTATATGATTGAAGTCAGAAATTTGACCAAACGGTACGGCGCAACTGTCGCTGTAAACGATGTTTCCTTCGATGCAAAAGCTGGTGAAGTATTGGGCTTCCTTGGTCCAAACGGCGCAGGAAAAACCACAACGATGCGTATCTTGACGTGCTATCTATCGGCAGATGCAGGTACGGCTAAAGTCGCGGGATACGACGTTTTTGAGGAGTCCATTGAAGTCCGAAAGCAGATTGGTTATTTGCCCGAAAGCGCACCGCTCTACACGGATATGGGCGTCATTGATTATCTCAAATTTATCGCTCAGATTCGCAATATTCCAAAGAGTCAGCGAAAAGAGCGGATTAGAGAGGCAATTGACATGTGTGGGCTTGAGAAAGTCATTCAGAAGGATGTCGGCGAACTCTCCAAAGGTTATCGACAGCGCCTCGGCTTGTCACAAGCCCTCATCCACGCCCCATCAATCCTCATCCTTGATGAAGCCACCTCTGGACTTGACCCTAGCCAAATCATAGAAATTCGCAATCTGATTAAAGAAATCGGCAAAGAGAAGATGGTTATTTTCAGTTCACATATTCTGCCGGAGGTCTCTGCGACATGCAGCCGAATCTTGATTATCAATGAGGGGCGTCTTGTAGCAAACGGCACGCCGGAGGAATTAGCGGGACGCGCAAAGAGGCAAGAAGTTGTCCACATCTCCATTCGCGGACCCCGTGAGGAGATTGAGGCGAAACTCAATGAACTGAGTTTTGTCTCCGACTTCAAGTGCGTGAAAGCCGACGATGAGGTTCTCGGATACCGGATTGCGTCTCAAAAGGAAGGTAAAAACGCGGCAGAGGAAATTTTCCAGTTTGTCGTTGAGAATCACTGGAGTCTGTCGGAGTTGCGTCAGGAAACGGTTAGTCTGGAAGATGTGTTCCTGCAGTTGACTGGCAGCGAATCTGCGGATGTTATGCGTAATGCGTAAGAAGCGTTGTCTATCTTACCCGTGAGATCTTACTATTTTCCGTCTCAAACATGGCTATCGTCAGAGAGCGGTTTATTAAGATATCTGGTGGGAGCACATCCAAAGCATGTAATAATAATTTTCGAGGAGGCTGGATACGAAGGCTTATGAACAACATCGCAGCCATTTTCAAGAAGGAGTTCAGAAGCTACTTTAATTCTCCAATCGCGTACATTTTTATAACATTTTTCTTATTTTTGTCCGCTTGGCTTTTTTTTCGTAGCTTTTTCATCGTCAACCAAGCCGAGTTGCGGGGCTACTTTGGGCTAATGCCTTGGCTATTTCTTTTCTTTATACCAGCAGTGACGATGAAACTCTGGGCAGAAGAGAAGAAGATAGGCACGGTTGAAATCTTGATGACCTTACCGATCAAGGATTACGAAGTCGTCATCGGCAAATACCTCGCGAGTTTTGCCCTGCTCACATTGACGATTGCTTTCTCCTTTTCGGTGCCAATGACGGTCGCCTACTTGGGCGATTCCGATAGCGGTCCAATCGTGGGAGGCTATATTGGGCTCATTCTGATGGGCGGAGCTTACCTTTCGATTGGACTTCTCGCCTCTACTTTGACGGAAAATCAAATCGTCGCTCTCATTCTCGGAATCGTGATGTCCTTTGTACTCCTCATCATCGGTGATGATATTGTGCTTTTCAACGCTCCAAACTGGATTGTCCCGATTTTCAGCTATCTCGGGTTAGGGGCGCATTTTAGCAGCATTCTAAGAGGGGTTATCGATTCCCGAGATCTCATCTACTATCTATCCGTTATCGGTTTCTTCCTGTATCTGAGCGTTTTATCTCTTGAAAGTCGGAAATGGAGGTAGCCTTGTGGCAACTAGAACACTGAAATATGGAGGCAATACACTCGTCTTTATCCTCGTATTATTTGGTATTGTTGTGGCTATCAACTTCCTGTCAAGCCGCCGATTCGTGAGAGGAGATCTGACTGATGACAAGCGGTACACCATTTCATCATCGACGAAGGATGTCCTCAAGCGTCTCGACGATGTCGTAACAATTAACGCCTATTTTTCGCGGGAGCCCGCGCGGGTCGCGCAAATTCGTCGTGATGTCCGCGATGTACTTGACGAGTACCGCGCTTTCTCAAACAAGCTGCAGATCGACATTATCGATCCCAGCGATGATGAAGGAGAAAAGAACAAGATTCGGTTCATGGGCATCCCTGAATTGCAAGTGAACGTCATTGAGAAGGATAAAGCGCAAGTCGCCAACGTTTATATGGGGCTTGCCGTAATTTATGAAGACAAAAAGGAAATTCTGCCGGTAGTCCGAAACACCTTCACGCTTGAATACGACTTGACCTCCGCGATTCTCAAGGTGACGAGAACGGAAGTCAAGACCCTTGGATTCCTCTCAGGACACGATGAACTGGATATTGATGACCCCCAACGGTTTGGCGAAATGCGGCGAGAGTTGAGCAAGCAGTATAATGTCAGAAAAGTTTCGATTGACGGTGGAATAGAGATCGATAAAGATGTTGCGACACTGGTCGTCGCTGGTCCGAGGCAAGCGTTGACAGAGGGTGAAAAGTATGAAATCGATCAGTTCATTATGCGCGGCGGGCGGTCGATTTTCTTAGTGGATGCGATTCGTATACCAGAAGGGTCATTACAAGCAACTCCACTAACGACCGGTCTCAATGATTTGCTGGAGCATTACGGCGTCAAACTCGGCAATGATCTCGTGCTTGATATTTCTCAGGGGCAACTGTCTTACACACAAGGGTACTTCAGCGTTAGAAGTGACTATCCGTATTTTGTTAGAATCCTTAAACAATTCCGCTTTCGCTCGGGCGAGATTTCAAAAGGGTTATCCGATGATAGCATTATCACCAGCCAGTTGGAAAGCTTGACGTTGAATTGGGCGAGTTCACTCGAGTTACTGCCGCAAGAAGAAGACGCCATTGAGGCGATTGCGCTTGCGAAAACAACTGGAGAGAGCTGGACTGTGCAGAGTCCCTATGACATCGCCCCGAATGCTCAACTCAGGCCCCCATCATCGGCGCGAAAAAGTCATACAGTTGCGGCATCGCTCTCAGGGGTTTTCAAGAGTTTTTACGCGGACAAAGATATCCCGTCTAACGAAACGAGCACATCCGATGAGGCTCAAGATGAAGTTCAAGCGGAAACACCGACAAGTGAAGATCGAACGACAATAACGGAAAGTGAAACTACACAGATAATTGTGGTCGGGAATTCTGCGTTTTTGCAATTCGGCGGGCAAAATGAGCGGACATTTTTCTTTAACACAATAGATTGGCTCACGCTCGGCGATGATCTCATCCACATCCGATCCCACGGTGTAACAGATCGTCCGCTAAAAGAGGTCTCCGAGAGTGAGAAATCTTTCCTTAAATTTGTAAGCATTGCTGGCGTCCCGATACTTGTGGTCGCCTTGGGATTAATTCGTTACCTATTGAGAAGGAGGGCAAAACGGTTGGTTGAAGCCTATGGTACAGTTTAGTTGTGGTTAATTCCAACCCAGATTTGATCATGAAAACGAAGCAACTCCTGGTTTTAATTGGCGTTTTGGTGGTGTTAGGGTTACTCGTCTTGATGCTTGAGAATCCGTTCGGTAAGAGCGAACGCGAGAAGAAAGTTGAGGCGGCGTTACCACTGGTCCCCGACTTCAAGCGCGAAAACGTAACTCGAATCGAAATCACCGCATTAGGGGAAACAACGACCCTCGTCAAAGAAGGTAATCAGTGGTTGGTGGCATCAATGGACAATTATCCTGCGGATCAGGAAGCCGTTGATGAGATGTTCGACAAAGTTGCCGGATTCAAAGCCGTCGATCTGGTCTCCGCGAATCCCGAAAAACAGTCGGTCTTTCAAGTGGATAGCTCTGGTGCGGAAGCTAAGTTCTCGGATGCAAACGACAATATACTCGCTCACCTTTTCGTGGGAAAGACAACCCCCGGTGTCTTCAGCAGCTATATTCGTGCCGCAGATTCCAATAACGTCTACACCGACGAAGGTTATCTCAAAGCGACTTTCGACAGAGGGTACCGGACGTGGAAGGATCGGAAAATATTCAATTTCAATAAGGGAGACGTTACCCACCTGACCATCATATCAGAAGAAGAGGATATTGAGCTTCAGCTTGACGCCGAAGGCAAATGGCAGATGCTAGAGCCAGTTGCCTCTGCCGTTAACCAGACAGAAGTCGATAACCTCTTGGACAAGTTCAGCACACTGGAAACAGACGATTTCGAAGAAGAGGACGACCCCGCGGAATATGAACTTGATGACCCACGTGCCACAGTTGCAGCGAAGTTGAACGACGCTTCAACACGGAGCCTGCTCATTGGCAAACAAGAGGAAGGCAACGACAGAAACCCGGTAAAACGCGAGGATAAAGAACAGATCTTTATGCTGTATAGTTCAAACCTCAATTCGCTGCTCAAGAAATCGGCAGATCTGAAGGAAGAGGCGCCCGTCGCAGAATTTGACGCTGAAAGCAGCACAGAATCTGTGGACGAAAGCGGAGGAAATTAACCGAGTGAATAGCGAGGGATCAACCGAGTGAATAACGAGGGCGATAGTCTTCATTAAAAACTATCGCCCTCCCTTGCCTCCTTTTGTTTATCCCTTTTAGATGCAATAGTACACAACCCGCTAATCAAGGGAGAATCAGTATGGAACACGTTGCTTGGGGAATTATGGGTTCAACGGCGTGGGCAGACTCAATGTTTGGCCCAGCGATTCAGGGTGCAAGTAATGCTCGGCTCCACGCCGTGTTGAGCAGTAATCAGGTAAACGCAGACGCATTTTGTCAGAAACACAGCGTGGAAAAGGGCTACAGCAATCTTGAGACGTTCCTCGCAGACGATGAGGTGGAAGCGATCTGGATCGCCACTCCGCAAAACCTCCACGCTAAGCAGACAATTGCGGCGCTAGAGCATGGCAAACATGTCCTGTGTGAGAAGACGATGGCTGTCACCGCCGCCGAGTGCGAATCTATGATACTCGCAGCCGAACGGACAGGCAAACTGCTTAGCGTCGGTTATCATATGCGGCATCATCCACTTCACCAAGAATTGCAACAGGGGTGGAGCGAGGGACAATTCGGAGCCCCAATCTACGCGCGAGCACAAATTTACTTCCCATACGGGGAGGCGCCCACGACTTGGCGGGCGAAAAAGGAGACAAGCGGCGGTTGGGCGATAAATGATGTCGGTACGCACGGCATCGATCTCCTCCGCTGGTTTTTAGGGGATGCGTCTGCGGTGCATGGGGAACTGTCCAACCTGCGTTTCGGTTTGGAAACGGATGACCACGCCGTTGTCACGATACGGTTTCAGAATGGTGCAGTCGGCGTTGCAGATGCCTCTACGGCAGTGGGGGCGCCCGCGCCCAGGCTTGAACTCTACGGCAGCGAGGGGTACTGCATCTTGGATGGGACCCTATTCGGTGGTGGAGGAACTGTCACCCAGAGCCGAGCTGGCGCGGATGCGGATGTTTCCGAAGCCCCAATGGCACCGCTCTACCAGAATCAGGCTGAAGCTTTCAGCCGGGCGGTCAGAGGGGAAGAGGAACTCATCGTCACTGCAGAAAATGGGCTTGACAATGTGAAGATTATCGAACAGGCGCGGGGTTGGTAGCAAGCAATTTTTTGCTGAATGCGCCTATTCTCATCTGGGGTTGGCTATTACAAAGCATAACCACTGGTATAGTCCCCATCCTAAAACCGAGAATCCATTATGGCTAAGTGTACTGAATTGCAACGGGCGCAATGGGAAGAGGAAGGCTATCTCTTATTTGACAATGCAATTCAGGCTGAAGAGCTGGCACGACTTCAGCGTGCCTTTGACTTCTGGGCGGAACGGTGCAAATCCGATTGGCTAGAGCGTGCCGAAGCCGGCGAAGCGGTGAATACGTTTTATGACATTCCAAGTGTTTTTGAAAAGGACGAAATCTTCGTGGACTTGGTTGACCATCCCAGCTACTACCCCTATCTCAAGGAGTTCACGGATGGGGATGTAATCTTGCTGGGACCGCAAGCCCGAACCGTCCCACCATCGCCAGTTAGTTACTCCGGTTGGCACCCCGACGTACCCCACAGCAATCCACTGCATATCAAAGTTCAGGTCTATGTGAACGACGTGCAACCCAAATGCGGCGAATTTGCTTTCGTGCCGGGCAGCCACAAACCGGACGCAGGTCCTTATTCCAGAGTGCCCCGGTTGGAATGCATGCCCGGCCACAAAACCTTTCCCGGCAAAGCAGGTACCGCCATCATGTTTAACTCCTACGGATGGCATGCCGCTATGGATAACCCTACAGGCACACCCAGAAAATCCGTCATTCTGATTTATGAGAAATACACCCCGAACCGTGTACCACCGGAAGCCCACGCCTCCATCGCTCACTACTGTACTACGGCGGAGCGTCGAAGACTTTTCAGCCTGGAGGAGTGATGCCTCGAATTGACGCTCACGTTCACGTTTTTGCCAAACCATCCGCCGAGTTTCCGCGAGAAACCGATGCGCTGGCTCCGGCGGAGTTGGAAGCGCCAGTCGAAAACCTGCTCGCCGAGATGGACGCCCACAGTATTGACCGTGCGGTACTTGTACAGTTGGGCGGCGCGGACATCGAACACCACGCTTACCTGCTTCACTGCTTAAAGACCTTCCCCGACCGTTTTCTTGGCATCGGCATGATACCCTCGGACACCTCTGACCCGGCTCCGCATATGAACAAATTGGGGCAGGAGACAGGGATTATCGGCTTTCGACTTTTCTCGATTGGAGGACCTAAGGACCCCTTTGCCCCAATAGATGTTCGGAAATTTAGAACCTATCGTATCTGGGAACATGCGGCAGCGCAGGACTACCTAATCTCGCTTTACGCCCAAGCGGTTGACGCGCATCTAATCCCCTATTTACTGGAAGCGTTTCCCCAAGTTAGGGTCGTCTTAAACCATCTTGGGGTTTGTCCCGGCAAAGGAAAATTCTTCATAGATGAAAAAGGACGCCCGCAAGTTGAAACGCCGATGTACAATCCCGCATTTCATACGACCTACCGACTCTCCCGATATGAAAACGTGACCCTCCAGTTATCGGGCCAGTACGCCTTCAGCGTGGAAGCGTATCCCTATCACGACCTAACAGGATGGCACGAGCGCCTGGTGGACATCTACGGTTCGAAACGTCTCATGTGGGCGAGCGACTTTCCATGGATTCAGGAAGATCCGGGGTACGGTCAGCTCACAAACATCATTAACGAGTTGTTGCCCAATCTATCCGACGATGAGAACAATGACATCATGGGTGGAACTGCAAAGCGGTTTTTCAGATTTGCAGATTGAAGCATTCAAGATACCGAATTTCTAGTTGATTCACAGGAGGTAGTATTAATGTTGACACAATCGGGTTGTCTCAATAGACAACACAGATTCCGAGAGCAGCTCGCGGCGCAAAACATTGACGCAGCCGTGCTGACAGATTACCGCGACGTCTATTATTTCACGGGGATGCTCTCCGCTCAGTTTCCCATATTCTTGCTCTTAGAAACCGGCGGCGGTTGTTGGCTGGTGGCGAACACGGATGACGGGGTGTCGTGTGTGGACGATTGTACCACCTACGAATGGAACAAACTGGGCACGTTGAATCCCAACATTTTGGACGGCATGAGTGGAGTTGTGGCAAAACGAATTCAGGGTACGGGGGCAATCAAACGGCTGGGTTGGCAAGCGGAGGCGATGCCGCATCTGCTCAGGCAAACCGTTGACAGCGGATTGCAGCCTGATGAATGGGTAGCCGTTGACAACCTGCTCAGGACGATGCAATCGCTAAAAGATCCCGATGAGGTAGCGCTCATTCGCAAGAGCATTCAAGCGGATTTGGCAGCGTATACCGCGGTGCAGAAGGCGATTACACCGGGCGAAAACGAACTCGCCGTTCTGGCGGCCGGACAACGCGGCGCAATGATGGGAGCGGGTGAGAAGGTCTTTCATGACGGGGACTATCAGTGCGGGGTATTTAACGGTCCCGCCCGAAACCGAAACATCGTGCAAGGCGAAATCTACATCGTTGATGCATGGACCTGTTATCGAGGGTACTGGTCGGACCTCTCTCGCGCCTTCGTCGTCGGAGGTTCGCCGACAGACCTCCAGCAGTCCGTGTTCGATCACATTGCGTCAGTTCAGCGAGAAGTACCCGCACTCTTAAAGCCGGGAACCGACGGCACAGCGGTGTGGCGCGCACTTGACGCGCGAATCCGCGAACACCCGGCGCTGGCAGATACCGGCTTAGTTCATCATGGCGGTCACGCCATCGGGTTGCGCGCACATGAAATGCCTGATCTCAACCGCGACCGAGGCGGGACTCTTGAGGTTGGCAATGTTGTTTCCGTGGAGCCCGGAGGATACGCGGACGCATTGAACTACGGCGTGCGTATCGAAAATATGTACCTCATCACCGAAGCGGGGGCTGAGAATTTGTCCGAGTATCCGATGGAAATTGTGCCGCGCGCGTAAAGAAGCTGAAAGGATAACACTATGGCAACTGATCTTGCACATCACATTCAAGGCATTTCTCTGGTGGACACCCATGAACACCTGCAGAAGGAAAACGAGTGGGTAGAGAATGGACCTGATATCCTTCAAGACCTTTTTGGGAACTATGTTGCCGCAGATCTTCATACGGCTGGCGCATCGACAGAAGCGATGCAACGCCTAATGCGCATTAACGAACCTTATTCCTATGCAAACCCTTCAACCGGCGGCACACCAGAACTGATGAATCCTACCGGCGCCGACATCCAAATGCGTTTCGAGGATATCCGAGAGGCGTGGGAAGCGTCGCAGTTCACCGGATACGGCGAGGGTGTGCGATTGATTGCAAAGGCGGTATATGGAATTGAAGAAATCACAGGCGAGAGTCTAGCAGCCGCACAAGAAAAACTTCAGGAGTTGCGGCGTCCGGGTGAGCGTTATCGGTTGCTGTACGACACAGCCAACCTCGATCATGTCCAAATCGACGACTTTTGCTGGGCTTGCCTGCCGGATCACTCTGGACCGGACTTCTTCCTGTACGATTTGTCGTGGGTAGGGTTCTGCGAGGGACAGGTTAATTCCAATCAAATCTACGCCGAAACCGGTGTAGAGGTAAAAAGCTTGATGTCGTTGAGACTAGGAATGGAGGCAATTTTCGAGAAGTGGGCGCCGTGCGCAATCGCCGTCAAGTCCCAGCACGCCTACAGCCGAACCCTTAACTGGAACGAGCGGAGCGACGCGGAAGCCGCCGCTGCCCTCGAAACCGTGTTAAGTAAACCCGCTGAAGCGGTGGGCGTCGAGACACGTCTGTGCCTCGGCGATTGGTGTTGGGCGCGCGGCGTCGAATTGTCGATTGTGCATAATCTGCCGTTCAAAATCCATACCGGCTACTACGCCGGCAATGACCGACTGCCTTTGAGCCGGATTCCCGCCGGAAATATGTGCTCCCTACTCGCCCGTTATCCGGAGGCTAAATTCGTCTTGATGCACATCGCCTATCCCTACAGCGATGAACTGGTAGCACTTGCGAAACACTACCGCAACATCTGGGTAGATCTCTGCTGGGCGTGGAGCATTGACCCGTATAGCTCACGCGACTTCTTGCGACGCTTTCTCCATGCGGTTCCGTCAAATAAGCTCTTCGCGTTCGGCGGGGATACGGGTTGGCCCACTGGCACGGTGGGTTACGCGATTCAAGCACGCCGCGAAATTCAACGCGCGCTCGAAGCAGAAATCGCCGAGGGGTACATGACCGAAAAGAACGCGATGGCGATTGCGACACGCATCATGCGGAACAATCAGTTCTCCTGTTTCGATGTCGAAAGCACCCGCAGGAATATTTTTGATTCAGGGTAACAAACCGTTATAGTAAAACCAAGAATTATTCTTACACCACGGTAGGTTCGGTTTCCTAACCGAACCGGCATTTATCCAGTCCGCAGGTGCGGTTGGAAACCGCACTTACCGAAACATGTGTAAATATGAATGGAATGGATACACTTTGATTTTCAACAGAGGAAAATATGCCAACATTTGTAGCAGATAAACTTAGAGAGTTTTCAATAGATATATTTGAGCGCGTTGGGGTACCCCATACGGAAGCGGAGATCGTCAGCGATCATCTAATCGACGCAAGTCTAGCTGGACTAGATTCCCACGGTGTGCTTCGTATCCCCCAATATGTGAACGCAATCCAAGTGGAACGCAAAATCGTGCCGGGCGCCAAGCTGGAAATCGTGCGAGACACGACATCTGGATTGCTAATTAACGGCAACTTTGGGTTCGGGCAGGTGATTGCGCATCAGGCGATGGAATTGGCGATCCAAAAAGCGCGCGAGACCGCTATCAGCGCGGTCAGCGTATATAACTGCTTCCACACAGGGCGCCTCGGCAGTTATACGGCGATGGCGGCGGATGAAGGGCTAATCGGGATGATGATGGTGAATGCGGGCGGATGCGGGCAGTGGGTTGCCCCATTCGGCGGCATTGCCAAGCGTATTGGAACCAACCCAATCTCAATCGGTGTGCCAACGGGCGAAGGCGATCCCATTGTGGTGGATATTGCTACCAGCACCGCTCCGGAGGGAAAAATTCGCGCCCTGCACAACAGAGGGGCGGAAGTTCCAGAGGGTTTTATTATTGACCACCAGGGACAGCCGGCGACGAATGCAGCCGACTTCTATGGACCCCCGGCAGGCGCGTTACTTCCATTGGGCGGAGCTCTAGGATACAAAGGCTTCGGGCTCGGTCTCATCGTTGATATCATGGCGGGGGGAATTTCTGGAATAGGATGTTGCCGTCCGGGCGCGCCGCAAGAGCCCGATAGCGACGGCGTCTTTATGATTGCTATTGATATTGGGCAGTTCACTCCATTAGAGGAATTCTATCCACGTGTAACGCAACTGATTGAGCACGTCAAGTCGTCGCCACCGGCGCCCGGGTTCAGTGAAGTTCTCGTGCCGGGAGAACCGGAGGCGCGACAGAAGAAACACCGCACCGTACACGGCATCGCCGTTGATGAGACAACATGGAGCCAGATTCAAGAGATTGCTGACAAGTTGGGCGTCGCAGAACTCAGCCCGAAGTCAGATTAATACCAACAATACCGTAGGAGGGGCTTCCTAGCCCCGATTATCGAGCCAGCGATGTCCCTCCAACACGTAAATGCGATTTTTCAATGCAAAATTTGGCAAACGCCCGCTAAGGTATAAGGAAGAATATAAATGATGAAAAAGACACTGTTTTTCAAGTTCAGTCTACTGGTCATCCCTATGCTGTTTCTGCAGAATAGCCTCGCTCAAGACTACACGCGGCAGGGTTTGCCTCAAGGCGCCATAGCACGTCTCGGAAAAGGTACAATAAATGACATCGCGTATTCGCCCGATGGCGCTCAGCTTGCGGTGGCGAGCAGCATCGGGGTTTGGCTCTATGATGCGCACAGTGGTGCGGAAATCGCACTGCTCACCGGACACACTGATTATGTTAATTCCGTGGCGTATTCGCCAAGTGGAGACACGCTCGCAAGCGGGAGTTACGACAATACGATTCGGTTGTGGGATACAACGACCGGATGGTATAAGAGGACCCTCGCAGGGCATAGGGCGGGGGTTCATTCTCTAGCGTTCTCCGTGGATGGAAGGACGCTAGCAAGTGGGAGTCAGGACAAGACCGTTCGCTTGTGGGACACCGTTACTGGCAAACACAACCATACGCTGAGGGGGCATACCGAACGGGTTTCTTCCGTTGTTTACTCGCCGGATGGTAAAACGCTGGCAAGTGGGGATTTGGCCGGTACGATTCGGTTGTGGGATGTCGCAACGGGTAAACACAAAGGGAGCCATAAGGGTGGAGACAGGATTTTTTCCCTTGTTTACTCGCCAGATGGCCAGACTCTCGCCAGTGGGGGCAGGAAAAAGCATAGCGCGTCGATTTCATTCAGAGATGCTGCGACGGGACAACACAAACATTCTCTTGACGGGCTCAGTGGCGTTTTCATTTCCATCGTGTATTCTCCGGATGGAAGCGCGCTCGCGAGTGGAGGGCATCACAGTACCATTCGGCTGTGGGATGCCACCACCGGACAACACATGTGCACCCTTGAGGGACACACAGATGTAGTCAATTCTGTGGTGTTTTCCCCAGATGGCAAGACACTGGTAAGCGGAAGTATTGACAATACGATTCGGTTGTGGGACGTCACCATAGGACGACACAAGCAGATTCTTGCTAGGCATATGGGTACGGTCAATTCGGTGGCGTATTCTCTGGATGGCAAGACGCTGGCGAGTGGGGGCAGAGACAAGACGATTCGGCTGTGGGACGCCGATACAGGACGACTCGAGCAGATTCTTAAGGGACATACGTATTGGATTGGTTCTGTAGTGTATTCTCCAGATGGAAGCACGCTGGCGAGTGGGAGCGATGACGGAACCATTCGGCTGTGGGACGCTGTGACGGGTCAACACAGGGCTACGCTTGAGGGGCATAAAGACTCAGTCGAATCTGTCGCGTTCTCCTCGGACGGAAACACGCTGGCGAGTGGAAGTAAGGACCATTCGATTCGGCTGTGGAATGCCGTGACAGGACAACTCAAGTGGTCCCTCGTGGGGCATACAAGCCGGGTCACGTCTGTAGTATATTCTCCGGATGGAAGCACGCTGGCGAGCGGGGGCGATGACAGAACTATTCGGCTGTGGGACGCCGTGACGGGACGCCCTAAGGCGATCGTCGGAGAGTTTTCCAGCCATACGGAAAAGGTCACGTGCGTTGCATATTCTCCAGATGGTCGGACGCTGGCGAGTGGGAACATGGCCAAGACGATTCGGTTGTGGGACGCCGTGACCGGGCAACAAAAACAGACCCTTGTGGGGCATACGGGTTTTATTAGTTCCTTGGCGTATTCTCCAAATAGCGCTACGCTCGCAAGTGGGAGTTGGTTGTTTGGGGCGGGAATTAACGACTTTGCGATTCGATTGTGGGACGCCGTGACGGGCAAACACAAGGCTACCCTTGTGGGACATACGGATGTGGTCAATTCCGTAGCGTTTTCGCCAAATGGAAAGATGCTAGCAAGCGGAAGTTCGGACGGAACAATTCTCCTATGGGCTGTAGAGCCAACGGTCGGAATGCCGTCGTCGCGCTGAACTTAGCGCAGGTGCAAAGTGCCTGACCCCCTCTAATTCCCCCTTAGTAAGGGGGAGAATGTAATCTGACAGCCACTAGCGTTTGTAGGTTGGGTTAAGCGGATTGTGCCAAAAAAATATCTATGGTAAAATAACGCCACAAATACAAAACCACGCTCTTGGCAAAATACATAAAGCGTAACCCAACGCTTTTCTATACCTAAACCACCTCCACCCAACGATACACTTCCGAATTACCAAAAACGTTGGGTTACGCTACCACATATAAATTCGTTAACGCAATCAAACCACGATACGCTCGCGGTATAATCATGCGTTTCCCTAAACCCCGCTTAACCCAACTTACAAGAACTCGGTTTCTTGTCCGTTAATCCTTAATGACTAGCGTTCTGCTCGACGAACGTCCCTCATCATCAACGCAGGTCAGTCGATGTCTTCCGGCAACGGGCGTTAAGAAAACCGGCTCGGTGGGCGCCCCCTTAAAAATCAATTCTCCATTGACAAACCAAAAAATCTGCTTCGTTCGATTGGACACGGACGCGGCTAAAAGCAGCTTTTGGTATCCAAGATCCACTCCTTCCCGGATGTGATATTCGCTGTCTCCTGATGGCGATCGAATCATGGGTCCTTGTCCGGCAATAACGCCCACGCAATCTGGATTGTGCGGCGGAATGGGTTGAATCGCGAAGCCGTTTTTGCTCAACCATGTCCCAACCGCCGGATGCCACTCCTCAAAGACCACGTGATGGGAAGATCTCCCAATTCGGCAGTGTGAGCAGAGCGCTGCCCCCGTTTTGTTATCGATTGTAATTTGTTTGTGAATGCGGCACGGCGTGTTCACAGAGCGGTTGGAGATGTAGTCATCGATCTTGGTGGTCGAACAATTTTCTGACACCGGCATCCCGCTTAACACGCATACGTCGCGGGTACTGACCTGATATGGGCGAGTAAACCACCGGTTTGTAGCGGGGATGGTGTTGAACAGTGCAAATAGTATTGGCGCGGCGACTTCGGATCCGACGAGCGATGGCGAGCCATGTCCATCGAAGTTGCCCACCCAAACCCCGATCGTGTATTTCGGTGTGTACCCGACGCTCCATGCATCTCTGTGTCCGTAGGAGGTGCCTGTTTTCCATGCGACTTTGGGGAGGTTCATCGACGCTTCATAGGCGGCGGGTAGATCCGGGCGACGGACTTCCGTCAACATCACAGTGAGAATGAAACTAGCGCCCCTGCTCAAGAGCCGCTTGGTGGAAGGAACGGGTAACGTGTCTCCGTTCCGGCGCGTCAACTGATGCGGTGCAAATTCGCCAAGATTGGCGAGTCCGGCGTAGAGCGCCGTCAACTCCAGCAATGTAATCTCGCAGCTTCCCAAGATTAGCGACAATCCGTAGTGGGGCTTCGGCTCGGACAACGTGGAAATCCCAGCCCGTTTGAGCAAAGCGTAGATGCCGTCGTTCCCGAGTTGGGCGTATAGGTTAACGGCGGGCACGTTGAGCGAGTGCGCGAGTGCGTCCCGTGCCGTCACATAGCCGCGATATTCACCGTCATAGTTGACTGGGGAGTACCCGGCGTAATTGACGGGCACATCGTGCAAAAGGCGTTCGGGGGTGATTAGCCCCCGCTCTAGGGCGAGCCCATATATGAACGGCTTGAGTGCGGAGCCTGGGGACCGTGGGGCGGTTGCACCGTTGACCTGCCCCTGGCTAGCTTGATCGAAGAAATCGTGAGAGCCGACCATCGCCAAGACTTCGCGGCTCTTCGTGTCCATCACCACGACGGCACCGGTTGAAATTCCTTCCCGCTGCAGCGGTGCGATATTTTCCCGTAGAACGCGCTCTGAAAGTTCCTGAATATCGGAATCAATTGTCGAATAGATTCGGTGTCCTGACTCTGTTTTTGCCAGCAACCGCGTCAAGTGGGGCGCCTTGAACGGCATTGGATAACGTTTTATCGGGATTGGGTCGCTGGCGGCTTCTTGCAGCACGCGCGAGTCAATTTTCCCAAATTTACGCATCTGGCGCAGAACCTTCTTTCGTGCTACCCGCGCGTTTTCGGGATAAATATCCGGCCGCAGATACGTCGGCGAGTTCGGGATAGCAGCCAGCAGAGCGGCTTCTCCTAAGCTCAGACGGTTCTGGGATTTATTGAAATAGATGCGAGACGCCGCCGCTGATCCGACGATATTGCCGCCGTAGGGCGCCATGTTGAAGTAGAGGGTTAAGATTTCGTCTTTGGAATAGGCGAGTTCAAGCTGGATGGCGCGGAACATCTCAATCAACTTGTTCGGAACCGTACGCGCTTTCGGCTCCATCATTCGCGCAACCTGCATCGTAATGGTCGATCCGCCTCGAACGATTTTCCCTGCCTTGATGTTGTCGATCGCCGCTTGGAAAATCGAGAACGGATTTATCCCAAAGTGACGATAAAACCAGCG
Source organism: Candidatus Poribacteria bacterium (assembly GCA_965198175.1). Classification (GTDB taxonomy): domain Bacteria; phylum Poribacteria; class WGA-4E; order WGA-4E; family PCPOR2b; genus JAPPKS01. The sequence continues at coordinate 839,765 of OZ240245.1, read as the reverse complement.
GTCTTCGTATGTCAACACCGCGGTTCGCAGCTTTGGTGAAATTTCATCCAAGGAGGGTTCGGGGATATGCCACGACTCGTCGGACGCGATGAAGGCTCGGAGCCATTCGCCGTGCCGGTCAAGAACTATTGTTGACGGCGGCTGGTGCAGCTTCTCGACCGGCAGCGGGAACAACCGATTCGCAATCAGGAACAGGAGTAGGGGTGTGAGCACGGTTCCTGAAATCAGATAGAGGCAGAATCGGATTCGTTTGGAATGGAGGCGTTTGTTCATTGTCCCCCCTGATCAGGTAGTTTGATAGTCACAGTTGAAAGATATCAGTGCGCCTCTCTCTGCTTTATCGTGTAAGGAGCTTCACATCATCACTCGACAACACGAACCCTTCCACTCGATGCCACTGAAGATTTCGTTGGATCGTACATGGCTTCGGCAGCCACGGGCGGCAGCGCAAAGTCGCCACGGGTTACGGCTCGAAGGGCGTAGTAAAACTTCTGCTTCTTCTGGCGCGGTAATTTTCCGAAGAAGATAAGACGGTCATCGCGGATGTCCATGTAGTCGGGCTGAAAGCCCTTTTTCGGAATCCACGGCACCCCAGCACGCGACTCTAGGCGCGGATTCTCAATCTCAAATCCCGCTGGGAGGACATCTACCACAGCGACGTTTTCCAGCGTGTCGGTCAACGCCTCAATCGTAATCGCCGCGACGATCAGCTCACCATGCTGAAAATTCCCGTCTTCGATGGGTACCCCGCCTTCAGAGAAGTAGCTACGTCTCACCTTCAACTCCTTGTCAAACTCACGAATAGAGGAACCGGTTTGGACACCGAAGGCTGTCCAATAATAGTAACAATTTCCGGTGCCTTCAACCTTCATCTGGACCTGTGTTCCGCCCCAGTTTTCGTCCGCATATTGATGCTCTCTGGCGTCGAAGTCTGCGAACTGCGTCCCGTTCAACACGACCGTTCCAGTGTAATCACTCCGCATCTGTTTTTTGAGGATTTTGCCGAGTGCGAGAAATGCGAAGGCGTTCTCCTGTGTCGTGTACCACCGGTTGTTGTTCGAGGCGGAATCGGCGAGACGTTTGACAAGGTTCGGAATTGAAGGATGATTCGGATTCACTTCCGCTAATATATCGAGCATAATCGCTTGAGCACGAACGGAGGAGTTCAAATTACCGCCCGATTCGCGCACGCCATCATCGCTTCGTGGAACGACAGTTGTGGGAAGCATGGATAGCGCAGTGTTGAGGTCACCCGAGAATGCAAACGCGCCCGCAAGCTGAAATTGACTGTAATCGCTGAGTGCACGCAGACGATTGTTTTTCAGGTAGACCATCGTGCTCTTTTCAGGGTGTCCCGCCGCCGATAACACATAACAGGCGTAGGCGACGCGTTGCGTTTCACGACTTCCATCACCACCGTTGGCACTCTGTTTTGCCTCCCTCCTCAGTCCTTCCAGCATCGCATCGTAGACCCGATCGGAAACTTGATACCCGGCTTTTCGCGCTTCAACGAGGAAGTGCGCGGCGTAGATGCTACCCCAATGGTGCGTGTATGTCTCGCCGGGCCAATACGCAAAATAATTGGAGGGTAGAAGCATACTTTCAAGCCTTGCGATGCCCTCCATGATAAAATAGTCGGTGCCACCGCTCTGGAACAATTCCGGTTCAACCAAACTCGCAATTTCGTTGAAATAGAGCAACGGAAAGACCTTTGAGGTAGTCTGCTCAATGCAGCCGTGCGGATAGCTCAAAAGATACTGAAGTCCGCCCGCGAACTTCACGGCTGGGAAGGGGGAAAGGGTGAGGGTGTACGCCGCTGTCCCCTTGATGAAGTTCGATGGGAAGGTAAAGTCCGCCGGGTGTTCCGCAGTGACGACCCCATATCCCGTCAGCGTCACCGGCGGAGCTGCTGGACGAAGCGGGAGTTGGGTCACAATCTCGGCATTTTCATCGTTACCCTTTGCGGAGAGATTAAAGGTGACTTCGCCCATCGCATCGGACGCCGCGAGGTCGAAGAAGACCTGTTTTTCCGTTTCAGGGTCAAGATGAACCGTTTTCGTGCTTTCACCGGCGATTTCAACAAATTCTGCTGCGCTCAGTTGGAGTTCAAAGTCGCCCGGTTTACCGGTGCCGTTATAAACGGTGACAGGAATGCGGATTCGATCGCCGCCGGAGATAAAGCGGGGAAAGGTCGGCGTCAGCACAATCGGCTCGCGGACGCTGACAAACGCTTGCGTTGAACCGAACCGATTGCCGTCGAACGCGACCGCCATCAAGCGCAGCTGCCCGTTGAACGATGGCACATCAAACCGAACGACGCCCCTGCCGGCGGCATCCGTTTTGAGAAGACTAGACCAGAGTGAAACCGGCTTGACTCGTGTCACGCTGACAGTGCTTAGACGCTTTTTGCGACCCGCTTCGACACCATCGCCGCCGGTGCTCGAACCCCCTTTTGCAGCTTCTATTTCCGGCAGGATAGCGGAATAGAGGTCATAGGACACAGTGTTGAGTCCCCGCTGTTGGAAGAAGAACCCGTGAGGGTCAGGCGTCGGAAAATCGGTCAACTGAAGAATGCCCTCATCAACTGCCGCAATTGTGAGATGTTTTGTGCCAGAACTTCCTGTGACACGGAACCCAATCTCGACGGTCCGGTTCGGACGAATCTTTTCCGGAGCATTGAGTTGGACCGTTAAGCGGTTCGCCTCGCTATCAATCGTTAGCGGCACAACACCAAAAGCACGCGCGGGGGCGTGTCTCTCCAACGAACTTGTCGAACGGATGAGGCTAGCAGAGATGTAGACGTTAGGTTTGTACTCGGCGAGAACCGGGATGTCGATCACGGCTGTGTTCTCGTTCAGCATGACCGTCCGATAACTTATGGGGTTTCCCCGCTCGATTGTTAGAATAAGTTTGCCGGAGAAGGGCGCCTTAATCTGTGCCTTAGCAACCTCGCCCGGCTGGTATGACGCTTTATCAAGGTCAATCTCCAAACGGCCCGGCTGGTCCATCGCCCAAGGCGCGTAGCCCCAGCCGGAGACGTAGAACTTCGTTGACGTTGATGCACCCGATGCCACATCTCTGAGCTGAACCCCGTATTCGCCGTATTCGCCCGGTGTAAAGACGAAGGATTCGATACTGTCGGACGATGTCAGCGGGTACGATTCGACTTGGATGCCCTGCTTTGCTGAAATATATTCATAGCGTCCGCGGCTGTCACGTCTGAGAATAGAGTTCCATTGAAGTTTAGAAATCGTCAACTCCAGATCCCGTCCTGCCGCTGGTGTCCCCTCTTTGTCGAGGGCGATGTACTCAAACCGGGTCTCCGCGTTGATTTTCGCATACCCTTCCGATCCCCGCCGGATACCGGGGTAATGGGAGTAGGGGTGGATAGTGATGCGTTGGTAGGTACTCACGGCTCTGCCGCCCGGCTCGCTGACGGTCGCAACGAGGACACCGCGCAACGCGGATGGGGATTTCAGACCCGTGGGAATCGTGAGCAGATAGGTCGATTGACCATTTTCGTCCGTTTGCGTTTCTCCGAGATTGATCCGTTGTTTCTGGAACCCAATCTCCGCATCGTTGAATGTGAATGAACGCCATTCTGCCGGAGCAAAGTTGTCCACCTCAATATCGCAAGCCGCCTGCACCCGTCTCCCCACCGCCGGTGGTCCAAAAAGGTTCACCGCCGCAACGTTAATCTGCGCCTCATCTCCAAGGGCATAGACCGTCTTGTCAGCGTTGAGTTCGACCTTGATTCGATCCGGCATAAATTCCTCAACTTGAAAGTGGGAACGTCCGATTTCCCGTTCGGCAACCAACAGTTTGGCAGTATATCTTCCTGTTTTCACATAAGACGGCAGCGGAATCTGAAATTCGCACGCGCCTTCCGAATCGGTTTGAGCGCGGAACTCTCGCATTATTCGATGATCCGGGCCCAACACCTGTATCAACACAGGAAATGGTGCCGGTGTCGCGCGCTTTTCTCCACGCACGATCCCCACGACGTTGGTGACCTCCCCGGGGCGGTACACACCGCGGTCGGTGTAGATAAACGCCTCATAACCCCCACTCAGGTACGCCGCGCCTGAAACATCGAAATCGGTTGTAGGGAGTTTGTGCTGATTCAACTGGATGAAGGCGAGATCGTCCCCCTTGGCAGCAGTGATCATGAACGGCGTGAAATCCTTAATCTTCTCTGCAATAGACGTAAACTTGACCCAACCATCCGCATTGGTCGTACCACTCAACAAGGTCTGGTTGTTATGGCTCATCAGTTCAATCTTTGCATAAGGAATCGGACGCAGCGAGGAGAGCGAGTTGACCCACACCCACAACGCATCCGTCGTCTTTTTCGCCATGACGCCGAGGTCGGTGAGCATGACCCACTGCGTCGCGCGTCGCCAACGACGGTCGATATCACGCGCCGTCACCTTAAAGATGCCGATGTGATCGTCCGATAGGTAATCCTTCAAAGGAATGGGCGTGGTCACCTCGTCATTGAGCACCGACTGAATTTCAACCTCCTCACGGTGGATGGAACTTCCAAGATTCTGTGCCCAGTCTCGCCAATTCTGCACACTAGCGAGATAAACAAGATTGTTTGCAAACACCTTCTCGATTTCAATCTGCACTTTGTTGACGTTAATTGTCGCCAAACCGAGGTTCAATGCGCCATCTCTGGGTAGATAGCGTCCCTCACCGATGAAACGGAGACTCGGATTCAGGTTTGGGATGGTCACCGTTGTGGAGAACTCCTGCCGGAGCACTGCGTCGTCTTTGGCACGCAATCCCTGTTTAACTGTGACGGTATAGCGATCGCCGGGCTTGAAATCGCCCCGAATTTTGAGATAGCGATATTGGCTTGCGAGTTGATAATCTATCTCGGGTTCGATTGTTAGATACGGATTGACGCGTCCGATATCAACGTTCGAACTCACCTGAACCTGAATATAACGCCCCTCTCTGCTACCCCGCGCGGATACACTGGTGATAAGCAGATCGTCGTGCCTCTTCAGAACAATTGGTGTGATATGAGCCTTCTCAAGACCGAGCTGACCGTTGATTGGCTTGAATCCGCTCTCGATTACCATATGGATGTGCTGATCGCTGTCACCCCGTGCGACTTCTTCAGTTTCTAATTCAACGATGTCAGCCTCTGGTTCACTCGTACGTATATGGTAAGGAATTTTCGCACCCCCATCGTGAGAAATCGAGAGCTGTTCTCTCAGCATTGCGACACTGACAGGATAATTAAATTCGACGACTCCGAGAATCTTCGCATGGCTCTTTTTTTTGGTACTGTATTCAAATGCAAGTCGAGAGCTCCGAACCTGAAAACGCTCGGTGAAAAAAGCAAACTTGCGTTTCCCAGTAAAAGTAAAATTTGGGGATGGGGGAGTCTGCGGAGATACCTCAGCCATGTATTCGGTAGACGGGGAAAGTGAGACTACCGGGAAGAAACGGAGCGTGTTTTGTTCGATCCAGCGAAATTTGCCCGGGATCTGAGGAGAGAACTTGACCGGAAACTCATCCAGATCTTGGTTGAGCATAGCATTATCAACGATAGGATGCGAGAACGTAATGGTGAAATTCCCATGCGGTTTGACTTGACCTTGGGGCGAGAACGACTCGACGAAGACGTGAATCGTTCCTTTGGCGTTCTGGATTCCAATATAAACCGCCCCGGCAATAATGATGACGGAGAGGACACCGATGATGGCGATTAGCTGCTTGTTATTGAGTCTCATGGCTGTTGCCTCCTTGACAGTTCCATTTATTATTGGTTTGACTATATTCTCACCCTTAACGTTTAAAGTTTAACATGGAGACTTGGTAAAGGCAATGTTGATGGGAGCGGAACTGGAAAGCGTGGAGGTGACGGTTTTTGCCTTGAGATCCTGCCCAGCGTATGCTACACTCTCGAAGTGTCTATCAAGAGCAGGTTAAGTGGATCCGCAAATCGTCAGAACCGTCGAAATCGTCGTTTTGGAAATCTTGCTCAAACTTTCTATTTACTACTCAATAAACTCACTCAGTTCGTCAAAGGGAGAGTGGATGGGATGACATCGAACACCGACCAGACGCCAAACGTAGATGAGTTGATTGAACTTGCAGAGAGACATCTGATTGAACTGGGCATTGAAGGGGCGTCGGTCTCCCATCATGGAACTATTGTACGCATCCAGGTGCCGGAATCAGATTTTAATCGAGCTGTCAAGATGCGCCAATCAATTGTGGATCGGCTCAAAGCAATTGGCTATCGGTATGTCGCCCTCGATCTTAACGAAAAATAAGGCATTTTCATGGAGTTTCTATAAGAGATTAACCTTGCGATGGTTCCAAATTTTCGCAAGGTTATTTTAGTTGTAGACGCATCGAAAACTCACGGCATAATGTCCGGAGGTGTAAAAAAAATGTCCGTTTTGGAATGGCCTACGGGGCTGACCGTATATAAGCCCGAGAAATGCTACAATGGGTACACTGTCTATGCTCCACATCTCAGTCCATATGTGTACATGATAGACATGAACGGCGAAGTGGTTCATATGTGGGCGGTGAATATGCAAAAGGACGATGAAAATCACGGGACCACGATCGGGACGACATGGTATCACAAATATTTACCGAAGGGGAATCTGCTCGTTTTCGTTAACCGTTTCGGGGTCAAGGAACTCGACTGGGATAGCCGCGTTGTCTGGGAATACCGTGATAAGAATGCGCATCATGACTTCGTTCGATTGGACAACGGAAACACAATGATACTTACGCGGGAGTTGGGAATCAGCGAACCGCGGATATCGGATAAGCCGATCTATGATGATCGCTTCATCGAAGTCACGCCGTCCGGTGAAATTGTCTGGGAATGGCGTTCTATCGACCATTACGATGACTTTGAGTTTAGTCCGGAGGCGAAGCGCCTAATTCGAGAACGTGGGCTTAGAAATGGAGGCGTAGACTGGCTACACACCAACACACTAGAGGTTATGCCTGATGGGAACATCTCAACATGTTTCCGAGAAGTTGGTATGATTGCCATCGTTGACAAAACGACTGGAAGGTTTCTGTGGAAGTATGATAACCTCGTTGGTCCGCATCACCCGAACATGATTGAAAATGGCAACATAATTGTCTATGATAACGGCGGACAAAGCGGGTATCCATTGAAATGGCGGAACTACACGCGTCTTCTGGAAATAAACCCAAAAACCAACGAGATTGTCTGGGAGTACAGCTATCTACCCCCGAATTGGGAGCGGACACATTTCTCTAGCCTGCAGGGCCGCCATAGAAGTCAGTTTTTTAGCACAGCTTGGGGGTCGATTCAGCGACTTCCCAACGGCAACACGTTCTCCCTGGATGCCACTGGCGGGCGACTGTTCGAGATTACGGCGGCGGGCGAGATTGTGTGGGAATATGTAAACCCGTATCTAAGTTTCAGCTTTGAGCCGTATGCAGCGGGTTCTAGTATCAACAGAGGGGTCTACCGGTGTTACCGAATCGCTTATGAAGACGCACCGCAGGCATCAATACATGCAACATCAGGCGAAGGTCTCTACAGACCTGGGCATAGGATTTGAATTCAAGGATTAGTTCGTATCAAACCCAAAGGTTCCAAGTCCTAGCCTCCGATGTATTGGAGACTTGCTTCCCAGTGATAATCACCAACAACCCATTAGGTACTGAGAACCTTTCCCGGATTCATGATGTTCTGTGGGTCGATTGTCCGCTTGATAGCGTGCATCAGGTCAATTGCGTCACCGTGCTCCGCTCGCAGGAACTTCATTTTTCCCATTCCAACCCCATGTTCGCCGGTGCAAGTGCCATCCAACGCCAGTGCCCGCATTACGAGCCGTTCATTTAGACGCTCCGCTTCGGCGATTTCCTTGGGGTTGTCAGGACGGATGAGGAAAATCACGTGGAAGTTACCGTCGCCCACGTGGCCAAGAATTGGCGCGATTAGGAATGAGTCCTGGAGATCTTTTTTGGTTTCAACAATGCATTCGGCGAGCCGTGAGATTGGCACACAGACATCAGTTGGCCAGCCTTTACAATTGGGCCGCAGTGCCGTTGCGGCATAGAAAGCATCGTGTCGAGCCTGCCACAACTTGTTACGCGCTTCTGCCTCAATCGCCCACTGAAAACCGCCCCCGCCGAATTGCGAGACGATTGTCTCCACCATCTCCGCCTGCTCTTTGACGCCGGCTTCAGTGCCGTGAAACTCCATGAATAGGGTCGGCTGAACCGGATAATTGAGGCTAGAATATTTGTTAACTGCTTCCATTTGAACTTCATCCAGGAGTTCGATTCGTGCTACCGGAACACCTAACTGAATTGTTCGGATAACGGCACTGACCGCCCCTTCGATATCCGTGAAGGAGACAACCGCCGCAGAAATTGCCGCTGGTACCCCGTAGAGTCTAAGTGTGATTTCGGTAATGATGCCGAGCGTTCCTTCTGAACCCACGAACAACCGCGTCAAATCGTAGCCTGCGGACGATTTCCGCGCTCGGCGCGAAGTTCTTATAATCCCCCCATCTGGCAGCACTACCCTAAACCCAAGTACGTTCTCCAACATCGTTCCATAGCGGACAGCGTTGGTGCCGCTTGCGCGAGTTGATGCCATTCCACCAATGGAAGCATCAGCGCCGGGATCGATTGGAAAGAACAAGCCGGTGTCTCGCAAGTGTTCATTCAATTGCTTGCGAGTGACGCCGGCTTGGACAGTGCAGTCAAGATCTGAGGGATTCACTGCTAGGATATCCTTCATGTGGGAAAGGTCAATGCAGATACCGCCGTGCAGTGCAATCGCATTCCCTTCGACTCCGGTGCCGGTGCCAAACGGGACGATTGGCGTGCTGCGGGCGGCACAAATCTTGACAATTTTCGCAACCTCTTTCGTCGAATAGGGAAAGCAGACTGCGTCTGGAAGCCGCGGCTTATGATAGGATTCATCGCTGCTACGATCCGCAAGCACGGCAACGGAGGTGGAAACCCGCTCCCTGAGAAGCACCTGCAACTCTCGAATCACAGCATTGAGTACGGTAGAAGTAACGCGCATGGCGAGGTTTTCCAAATTCTCTTATCCAAAATTCCAATTTCAGGGTTCTAGGAATGTCGTCTGAAATCTCCAAGCGCCTTTCTCGATCAAGTTAATGTGTACACCTACCGCCATCAACGTTGATAGACTGTCCTGTGATATAATCTGCATCATCGCTCGCCAGAAAAGCCGCCATCTTGGCGATGTCTTCGGGCTCGGCTCTCGGTCCCAGCGGTGCTTCAGGTATGCGAATGAGTTCTTCCGGTATCTTACCTTCGTCCACGTATGCCTGCATCTGAGCAATGACTGATTTTCCCATGTGGGTATCCACAACGCCGGGACATATTGCGTTCACTGTAATATTGTGGGGTGCTAGCGCCATCGCCGCCGATTGGGTCAGGTTGATTACGGCGGCTTTGCTAGCGGCGTAGGATGCTAGGACGGGTCGTCCAGATTTGCCGGCTACCGAGGAGATGTTTACGATTCGACCACACCGCTCTTGGTTAATCATTGCTTTGGCTGCTGCCTGCATGCCGAAAAGCATTCCCTTCAGATTTACCGCAAATACCTTGTCCCACTCATCCTCAGTGATTTCCAAGAAGGGTTTGACGTGTCCAACGCCAGCGTTGTTGACCATGATATCGAGCCTTCCCAATTCTGTGACAGCTTTAGCCACCATCGCGCACATCTGGGATTGAACGGTCACATCTACTAGCAGCGGCAGCGCATTCCGTTCCAGGCTGTCGATCTCATCGGCTACTGCTTCGGCTGTGTCCAGATTTAGGTCAGCGACTACCACATTGGCACCATTCAGCGCTAACTCAAGCGCGATTCCACGACCGACACCCCTTCCAGCACCTGTGACAATAGCGACCCGACCTGCCAACTTCATAATGCCTTCTCCCCTTATCAATTCATAACTGCTGGGCTTTATCCAAGAAATCTTTAATGACGCGATAAAAGTGCTGGGGCTTTTCAACCATCGGTGCGTGATGCGTGCCTTGAAATTGGTAAAATTGCCCGTTGAGCTTTTCGGCTAACCGCTCGGAGACGGGGCGGGAAACATACGGATCATACTGTCCATGAATTACCAATACGTCTGCTGAACAGGGCTCGAGATTATCCAGGAGGTCGCAGGCACACACCTGTTTCAGAAGTACTGCTGCAGCTCGCACATCGACACCATCCAAGGTCTGCTGCTCATTTTTCACAGCGTTCCACGATCTGAGTGCAACGAATTTACCGAGTTTGACTAAAGGTATCTGGAGTCCGATTGGCAGGGTCTGGAATATTGTTAAACACTCTGTCACAAAATCCGGCTGATTCGTAAGCGGTTTGACCCATTTCACTCCAGCTACGGGCGCGCCGCACACAATCACACGCTTCGCGGGAAGCATACTCTTAAGCAATAGCAGCGATAGCTGCGCTCCCATTGAATGACCCAACAAACCGTGTAATTCCTCCTTATTTGTAATATGCCGAATAAATTTGGCGAGGATTGCCGCATAAATCTCAAGTGTTGTATAACACAGCGAAAGCGCAGGAGTTTGTCCAAACGAAGGCAGATCGAGCGCCCACACCTCATAATGCCGACTAAGCCTATCACTGAGATCGTTCCATCTCAGGCTTGTATCTAGCCAGCCATGTACAAGCAGCACTCTGGGCCCATGTCCCCATCTTCTTACAAGGATTGGGATTTTCCCAGCGGGTGAAACTTCGAGATTAATGTGCAATAGCTCCATATCTTTTTATGTAGGCATTGAGTCTACCAACTGAATTGGTTATCAGAATGCGCGTAAGCTCAAACGATAGCATAACTCCTACCGGACGTCAAGAAAATATAGGCGGCGCTGGGTTTTTCCACTGGGTAGATTAACTAACCGTGTTGAAGCATAAAATCTGAAGTACCGGTGAAACGACTTGACTTTTTTAGGTGTTCATCATAAAATGAATCCATGTATAGAGGCTTTCGTAGAAAGACCCCAACAACTCACTCCAAATCAGAATGGCAATTTGCAATCCCCCCGATCCAAGGCGTTGCTTTCGTATGGGGACGTATATAGATGAGAAATGAAAGTAAAACGCATATCGCTAGGTGCGTGGAAGCTCATTACAAAATGGATGTGGACTCCCTGACGAGAATATACAAGGGGATGGGGACAAGAAACTGGCTATTGTGTACGCTAGAAGGTCGCTTTTTCGTTAAAGAGTATCATAGGACTTCGGATCTTCGGGGCGAAAGAGAAGCGCTTGAACTCTCTGAATATGCGTATCAATGTGGTATTCCCACACCTGAAATCATTCGGACGCAATCTGGAAATCTGATGTGTGTGGATGGCGACATGGCTTTCACACTTTTCGAGTACATTCCCGGAGCAACATCCCACGAGGGACTCTCAATTGACCAGATGGCGGAAGCCGGTAGAGTTCTTGGAGACATTCATCGCCACTTCAAGCGTGTAAAAACGAATCGGGCTTCTACTACTGTGAAGTGGTTGAACTTCGATGAAAGCGAGAAAGCGAAAGAGATTGACGGGTATTTCAAGATAATAGAGCATAAGGAGAAGCGAGATGACTTTGATGAGAAAACATACGAACTGCTTCTAAAGCGGAAAGAGTTGTTGAAAGAGGTGCCTAAAGTACTCAACAAAGTTTCCGATTTAACGACTCAGGTCATTCATAATGACTACGGCGGCCCAAATCTTATGTTCAAAGGTGCCGAGCTTGCCGCCGTGATTGATTTTAACCCTCCAACCCCCTTTTTGATCTCGTATGAAATCGGAAGAGTTGCCCTTCCTCCAGAAAACCTTTGTTTATCAGATTGGAGAGAGAAGGCTGTCGTTTTAATCAAGGAATACTGCGGAGCAAACAAGGTCAATCTAAAGGATATCTCTTTGGCACCCCATATGTGGTTTGTCCAGTTAATCAGAAGTACTTATGGAGTCAAGCAGCACTACATAGATCCACTTGAATTGCAGAGTGAACTTGATAACTTCTGGTTTCGGCGGGCTTATGCTGCAGAGCAAATCCTAAAAGACATTAAAAGTTTAGAGAAGAGTTTTGAAGATGCATGGCGGAAAACAGGACTGGCACACGGCGTCGGAAGCATCTGACCTCTACCTGCCAAAATCAGCATAACTCAATCACGTTTTACGTCAATTTTGAGAGTAAACTGAATCGATCAGATGAAGAAAGTAAATCGATGCCGTTAAGAATCCGTTCGAAATTACGGCGGTTTTCGATGCCTAAGTTCTCTCAGTCAGCCTCGATTCGCGCGGATCCCCACTCTTTACCTTCGGGTTCGCCTAATTCCACTTCAACAGCTTGGAGTTGCACATCAAATTTCCTCAGTTCCTCAGAAACGTGCGTATAAAAATAGGCGGACAGCATTTCACAAGTTGGACACGCCATCTGTTCTTCGGTCAAGGCTGGATTTTCATTCAGATAGGTATTGGCAAGTTTTTGAACATGCGGATCGGCAATCTCCCGAAGCTTGAGGATGTCGATGACCATTCCATTTTTCGGTATACCTTTCACAAATAGCCTCAGCGTCCAGTGATGAGTATGTGGCGTCTCACGGACGAACAAACTGTGACTCGCATAGAATTCAAATGGAACGATGACGGTAGTGTACAATTTTCTACTCCTTTCGCACAGTGAAATTCGGACAGAATTTATAATATGCGATCTGATAATTCTTGTCAAGCAGGATCTTTGCCCTTCCAGAAAGATTGCAGCGCCAATATAGAGACGCGCATAGAAGGCAGAATCATAACGATGCAGATACCTACGAGATTGACGGTGAGGAAAATGGGAGCAGCGCCCTTTGTCAGGAACTCAAGCTGTAATACCAATTCCCATTTTTACGCTAACAGCAGAATTTTGAAGTGCTGAAAATAGTTTCAATCTAGGTTTCAAATCAACCATAATCCTAGCCGGTATTCAAATTGGAGAAAAATCTGCTACATGGCAAAACGTAAAAAGATTGCAGCAGTTATCACTGAGTATCGTCCGTTGTCTCACGCAGACGTGATTGTAACCAAGTTCCTGAAAGGGTTTCCGACAGATGATGGGTTCATTCAGCCTCGTGTTGACGTTGTATCAATGTACGTCGATCAATTTGCCGAAAACGATCTGAGCCGAAATCTTGCTGCCGAACATGACGCAAAAATCTATCCGAGCATAGTCAAAGCCTTGACGCTTGGTGGAGAGGAGCTGGCTGTCGATGGTGTGCTCTTAATCGGGGAGCATGGTGACTATGCGTGGAATGAAAAAGACCAAAACCTCTATCCGCGGAAATATTTTATGGAGCAAATCTGTGGCGTCATTGCGAGAAGCGGCAGATCGGTTCCCATTTTTTGCGATAAACACCTTTCCTACAACTGGCACGATGCCAAGTGGATGGTTGATCGCGCAGCGCAATTAGGTGCGCCCTTCATGGCGGGTTCTTCGCTGCCGTTAACCTATCGTGATCCATGGCTGGAACACGAGTTGGAAGCCCCAATTGAGGAGGCTATTGCGATTGGTTACTCGGGGTTGGATAGCTACGGCTTTCATACGCTAGAAACGCTACAATGCATGCTTGAACGACGCATCGGCGGCGAAACTGGTGTCGCCGCTGTGACGTGTCTAGAGGGTGATGCGGTGTGGAATACCGCTACCATTGGATTGTGGTCGTACAAACTGGCATCAGCCGCTTGTGACGCTATTCAGAACAAGCCCACTGGATCGATGGAGGAACATTGCAAGAATCCTGCACTTTTTCTTATCGAATACCGTGATGGAGTGCGGGGCGCAATTCTAATGCTGAATGGCTATGTTACAGATTTCGCTTATGCCTGTCGTGTTAAAAACGAAATCTATAGTACAGAGTTCTATTTATTGAACAGACCGCCGCATCCCCATTTTAGTTACCTCAGCTTGAGTATCGAAGAGATGTTTGTTAACGGTGAGCCAACTTATCCCGTTGAGCGAACCCTGCTGACGACAGGCGTGCTTGAAGTGGCATTGGAATCACGCTATCGCGGTTATGCACGCCTCGAAACGCCCCATCTTGATATTGTGTATCGCGCCTACGATTCAATTCCGTGGCGGCCTACAGGGAACCGTCCCGTTGGCGCGTCGCTTGAACCATTGCCATCGACAGAGAATGACGAATGACACATGAAAGTTAACGCATCACAGTTAGCTTCGTTCCCACTTCCCGTAGAGCAGATCGCTATACGATTCAGCTATTAAATCTCCCTCCAAGATTCCGATCGCGTCTTTCACAAGTTGATGCTCCGCCCACGCTGCCCGCTCCGACTGATTGTGGATGACCGTTTCTAATTCGACGAACTCACCGAGATCGATGACCTGATCTAGATGGATGCGTGTGTCGCCGAACAGCCACAACTCGCGGTGCTTCTCGACAGTAACATTCACGCCGAGGGCTGTTGACAGGATTTCCTTGAACGCCGCCGGACTGGGAATATCGCACATTTGGTAGGTGCTATAGCGCGATTCCGCACTGTTTGGGCGTTCGTAGTAGACTAGATATACCTTACCATAATTGATTTCCCGGAGTTTTAGCCTGCCTTTTGGAGCGTTAAAATAGGTGTCGATCTGTTCCTCTGTTCCGCGGTATTCTGCCTTCAAATCAACAAGTTGCTGACGCACCGAATCCAGGCAACCACATTTGGCTTTAAGTTCTAAATTTTTCATTGAACAATGGCTTGCTTATTTGTATAATTCTGTTCTAGTATCTACTGCTAATTTCTCTTGCAGTAGGTGGAGTATCTCAAGGATAGTCTCCGGTTGTAGACGATTTATCTGAAGAAAAATTGAAACTTAGGCTATCAACTGGTGTATACCTAAATAATCACCGGTGGAGGAATGATGATGTCAGATTTGGACGATGAATTGATGGAACGGTGTCAACAAGGGGACATAGAAGCCTTTGATCTCATTGTGCGTCGAAACCGAACTCCTCTGGTCAATTTCATTGGGCGGTTCTTAGGTGACCGAGATTCCGCTGAAGATTTGGCGCAAGAGACGTTTGTTCGTATGTTCAAAGCTGCGAATCGGTACAGAGTTGGGGCGGCAAAGTTCAGTACGTGGATGTATCATATTGCCTCCAATCTTTGCAAAAATGAGCTTCGCAACCGTGGACGGCGTGGTCATTTCTTCATTGATAACGTTAACTCTGAGGAATACCTCAGTCATGATGATAGTCTCCGCGAAGATTTGATTGCAACCGCCCCCGCTCATGCCTCGTTCCAACCCGAAAACCAACTGGTACAGAAAGAACGACAACAAGCGGTACATAATGCAATCTCAAAGCTGCCGGAACGGTATAGATTACCATTGATTCTGCGCGATCTGCAAGACCGCTGTTATGAAGAAATTAGCAAAATTTTGAACTTGCCGCTTGGAACAACGAAGTCTCGTATCAACCGAGCACGATTGATGCTAAGAGACAAATTAAAAGACTTTGTGGAGGAACCATGGACTGCGTAGGGGTTGAAGAACAATTCTCCGCACACCTTGAAGACGAACTTGATTATCAAGCTACGAAGACATTTGAGACGCATCTTGCAAACTGCGAATTGTGTCATCACGGATATATTTTATTCCGCGAATCGGTTAATTTATTGCATCGGATGCCATCAATCGAACCTTCGCCAAGCTTCGATACGGTCTTACAAACCCGCCTTGCCAACTCTCAAATAGAATTGATTCCTTGGTGGCGTCGTGCCTTGGAGGCTATGCGTGCTCAATCAGTATGGGCATTTAGTGGAATTGCAATGGGGATAGGAATATGCATGATAGCAGGCATATATCTTTACCAAAATACACTTATAGGAAACGACGATATTACTGTTGCCCGTGCCGATAACACACCGAGCGACAGACGTTACGTGATACGGCACGTGATACCGCCACCAAGAATTCGCGTTGACGATTCACCGCCGTGGAAACAATCGCCTTTAGTTCCTGATTTGAACCGACAACGCCTCGTCGAGTTTCCGGCGTTTGAGGGTTCAGTTTTTCCAAAAGAAGTTCAACCACAGCGCGTAGAGCGAAATTACATTTTGCAGACGGTCACTTACACAGATGCCTCTACAAGTGGAGGCTGGTAGGTTAAGGAAAGGAGACAAAACAACGTGCAAAATGAAAGATGCGGAATGAAGCATAACTCATTATCAATTGTCAATCGTCAATTGTCAATTGTTTTTAGTATTATTCTATTTGTGACGGGGTCTTCCTTTGCGTTCGCAGAAAAGACTGTCTTGCAATTAATGGAAAGCGAGTTTCAAGCGATTGTTCAGTCTGTGAAGCCGGCTGTGGTTGAGGTGGTTGCAACATTCACAGTCCCTGGAAGGCAAGGGAAAACTAGAATGTTCCCGTTGAATTCAGGCGTATCGCATTCCTTCGTCGAAGATAGTCAGGAAACGATCCATTATCAGAATATCGGATCGGGAACACTTATCGATTCAGGGGACCATATTGTGACGACCCGCGCTGTTGTTGAAGGCGCCGATGAAATTGAAGTGATATTCGGCAACGGACGGCGTAGTTCTGCAGAACTCGCGGGCGTCGATCCCTTGACGGACATCGCTGTGCTAGCATTGAAGGAAGGTTATTCACTACGGACAAAGATTGGCGATTCAGATCAGATTCGTACAGGGTCTTGGGTCATTACGGTTGGCAGTTCCTTTGGACACTCTCCAACACTATCATTTGGAATTGTTAGCGGCTTGGAAGCCTTACCGAATCGTCCCTATGACGCCATCAAAGTGAATGCTGCTGTAAATCCAGGGAATAGTGGCGGGGCGGTTGTTAATACATCAGGAGAGATTATTGGTATAATTACCGCGGCTCTCGCTGAACCCTATTTCGCGCCGTTGTCTCAAATTCCTATTCGCTCCAAGTTGTCCGATGGACAGCTTTCCACTACGCACGCTGTCCCCTCCGCAGGGCATGTTAGGATGGAGAACGAAATCGGTTTTGCGATTCCGATTAAGACCGTTCAAACCATTGCGGAACAGCTAATTCGAGATGGGAAAGTACACCGCGGTTGGTTGGGAGTCAAGATTGATGGGGACGCTCTTGGTGTCCGTGTTACAAAAGTTTTGGAAGAGACTCCGGCGCAAAAGTGTGGGATCCTCGCTCAAGATGTCATTACTGAATTTGAAGGTGTGCCCGTTTATTCGTGCTGGGAATTGCAAAAACTCGTTGCAAATTCCAACCCCAATACGCCGGTTACGATTAAGATTCGAAGAGGTCAACAGACGCTTAAACGGCATGTTGTTCTTGGTGAGAGAGAATAACTTCCCCCTTTTCAATTTCATTCAGTGTTCAACCCCTCTCTTTATCTCAGCTATTTGCCGATTTTACCTCACAGCCTTGTTTTCTTTCCCTTCTTAGTTCGACTACCATTCCACCCTAACCTTCCAAAGTGATTCTCGAATTAATTACCTACCGAAGTATATTGTTCATTGTTTCACAAGTCCCTCCAGAATCGATAATCCTCAACTGTGTTGCAGTCAAAGACTATCCAATTTAGTTCCACCTTCGAAGTTCAGCAAATAGTGAACTTTCTGGGAGGCGTCCCGAAACCTGTGTTTAAGCTCTCTAGTTGAGGCAGTTAGGTGGAACTGACGAATAATGCTTTACAATTTCTCACATCAAGTGTATACTTATACCTTCGCGAAGGAGGGAGCATGGGTGCCAAACATTGTCTTGGTCGGTTTCATGGGGACGGGGAAAACGTCGGTAGGGCGGAGAATTTCCAAGCAGTTAGAGATGTCGTTAATTGATACAGATGGCGTTATTGAACAAGACAGTGGCATGGTCATCTCGAATATTTTCGCGAGGTATGACGAATCCTACTTCCGACACTTGGAGAGCGACGCTGTTTGCAAGGTGTCCGGTTTAGATAACCATGTCATTTCAACGGGCGGAGGCATTGTCCTTTGGGAATCTAATCTGAAAATGCTTAAGCAAAATGGGATTGTCTTTTGCTTGACGGCGCCTCCAGAGACAATCTGGAAGCGGGTTCGACATGCGACCCACCGCCCGCTGCTCCAGACATCCCATCCGTTGGACGAAATCCGACAGATGCTTGCTATTCGTGCCCCGTACTATGCTCGTGCCGACTACGATATCCAAACAACTGGTTTATCAATTGATGAGGTCGCAGATAGAATTGTAGAGATATTCCAGCATGCCGTCCATTCACGTTGAACTTGACGAGAATAGCTATCCAATCTTTATTGAACAAGGACATCTTGGTCAGATTGGGGAATTGCTTAAACCCAAGGCAAAATCACCCAAAGTGATTGTTGTTGCAGATGCTGTTGTAAGCAAACACTATAGCGGAACGGTTTCAGAGAGCCTGTCAAACGCAGGCTTCGACTTTCGGATTGTAGAGGTTCCCGCTGGCGAGGAATACAAATCTTTAACGGAATTTGCCAGACTGCACGATGAGCTAATTAATCATCGGATGTATCGGGCTTCTACATTGCTTGCGCTCGGCGGAGGAGCTATCGGCGATCTCGCGGGCTTCGTCGCCGCAACATTTATGCGCGGCATCGCGTGGGTTCAGGTGCCGACGACATTGCTAGCTCAAGTGGATGCGAGCGTCGGCGGTAAAACGGCAATTAACCATCCGAAGGGCAAAAACCTTATTGGCGCGTTTCATCAACCCGAGTTCGTCCTCATTGATGTGAAGACGCTGGAAACATTGCCGCCGCGTGAAATTCGATCTGGACTTGTTGAGATTATTAAGTACGGCATGATTATGGACACGCCATTGTTTGATCAGATCGAGTCAAACCTGGATGCTATCCTCGATCTAGATGTGTCTATCCTTGTTGACGTAATTGCTCGCTCGTGTACAAATAAGGCTTACGTCGTGGGAAAGGATGAGAAAGAGAGCGGACTGAGAGAAATACTGAACTACGGTCACACTTTTGGTCATGCACTTGAAGCGCTGACGGATTACGATGCCTACCGCCACGGTGAAGCGGTGGCAATTGGCATGAACTGTGCCGCTCAGCTCGCGGCGAATGTAGGCATGTTGGATTCAGCGGATTGGGAGCGACAGAGAAATCTCTTGCAGCATGCAGGGCTTCCGGGGAATTTTTCGTCGGAAATCGCCCCTGAACAACTCCTTGAAAAGATGTATCTTGATAAAAAAACGAAAGGCGGGAAGTTACGTCTCGTCCTGCCGACACAAATTGGCGAAGTAGTTGTTCGTGACGATATAGATGAGGCAGCAATCACCGCAGCGATTTCACAATGTATGTAAGATAAAAGATTTATGAGGCACTTAACAAGGGCAGAACGCAAGGATGTGATAACATAGGGAACAATTTCGAGATATGGACGAGAATTTGGTCAAAGAATGCAGAGGGAGAGAGGAGAAAAACGAACAAACTCCACTAGGTTTAAGTCAAACGGAGTAACTGCATGAAGGTTCTACTAATTCACGGACCAAATCTACATCTCCTAGGCAGGCGTCAGCGTGAGATTTACGGCAATCAGACATTGACGGACATCAACGCACACCTGCTCGAAATTGCCTCGCAGCGATGCGTTGAGCTCAAAATCTTTCAATCAAACCACGAAGGGGAAATTGTCTCCATCATTGGAGACAATATTGATTGGGCGGACGGGATCCTTATCAATCCCGCGGGTTACACGCACACAAGCGTCGCGATTCGGGACGCCTTGTCGGCTGTGAACCTTCCCGTTATTGAAATTCATCTTTCCAATATCTACGCTCGCGAGCCCTTCCGCCAGCATTCTTACATTAACCCCATTGCCGTCGGTGTAATTGGCGGTTTTGGCGCGTATAGTTACGATCTCGCGCTCAACGCAATAATCCACATTTTGCAGAAATCGGAACTGGATCGCTAATTTGGGAGCAAATGAGACAACGAGGCCGTCCAAAGGGAGACTAAAGATAATTAGGAACCCTTGCTTTAGTATACCATGTTGATTACCAAAAGATCTTGGCTGGAAGGATGTGGTTAGTGATGGTCGTTACTCAAGCCCGCAAAGAAAAAATGCTCAAATTCTTCATTCATACGAAGGGGTACTTATGGCAGCACTCAATGATTTACGGAATGGTTTAGTTATTAGGTTGGATGACATCATCTACACCATGGTGCATTGCCAACACGTAAAGCCTGGAAAGGGCAACGCATTCGCCCGGACCAAGCTCAAACGGGTTGCCGACGGAGCGGTCATCGATCGGACGTTTCGCGCAAGTGATACGGTTGAAACCGTTCGCCTCGAAGAACGCGAAATGCAATATATGTACAGAGATGGAAATCTGTTATATTTTATGGATAACGAAAATTTCGATCAACACTCTTTGTCGGAAGAATTTGTTGGAGATGGGATGAAATTTCTCAAAGAAGGAGAAACAGTCAAAATCAAAATTGATGGAAATACACCGATGACCGTCGAATTGCCAACATTTGTTGAACTAGTGATTGTTGAAACGGACCCTGGCTTGCGAGGTGACACTGCCGGCGGTGGGTCAAAACCGGCAAAGCTAGAAACCAGTGGGGTTGTCCAGGTACCTCTGTTTGTTAAAGAGGGAACAACAATCAAAGTTGACACCCGCACGGGAACGTACGTAGAAAGGGTTTAATTCATGCCTGAAGATAAATCGTCATCGGCGATTGATTTGCTTAACCAGCTCTGCGATATAATGGAAAGTCGTGATTTAACAGAAGTCTACCTGCGAGAAGGGGAAGTCACTCTTAGAATCCGCCGAGGAGGCGTGTCAATAACTCCCGCATTCGCTCCACCAACCCATGAACCACCATCCGCACAAGCGCCTAACGAATCAGGAGAACTGATTAGAGCACCAATGCCCGGCATGTTTTATCGTGGATCTTCTCCAGAGGAACCTCCATTTGTTGAGGCAGGTGCTGTCGTATCTGAAGAGGATACGTTGTGTTTGATTGAAGCGATGAAAATTTTTAACGAAGTCAAACCTGATTTTCCTTGTGAGATTCTTGAAATCCTTGTCGAAAACGCCGCGCCTGTAGAATTCGATCAGCCGTTGTTCCGTATTAATAAAAGTTAAAATTCAAAATTATGTTCAAAAAAATCTTAATCGCAAATCGCGGCGAAATTGCTGTGCGAATCATTCGTGCGTGTCGAGACATGGGCATTAAAACGGTTGCCGTACATTCGATTGCAGATCGAGATAGCCTGCATGTCAAGCTCGCCGATGAGGCTGCTTGCATCGGTCCTCCCCCTCCGGCGGAAAGCTACCTTAAGCGGGCGAACATCATTACGGTTGCTGAACTGACCAATGCAGATGCCATACACCCTGGCGCTGGATTTTTGTCAGAGGATGCGGAGTTCGCTGAAATCTGCGCGGCTCACAAGATTACGTTCATTGGCCCGTCAATCGAGAATTTGAGGACAATGGGTGACAAAGCAGAAGCACGAGAAACGATGGCGAAAGCGGGGCTAAAGTTGGTCCCAGGCAGCCGAAGTAGTCGTCACGGACTGCGGAGAAGCCTAAGAAAGGGAGTTGTTGAAAACGCGGAGGACGCCGTTGGACTTGCGGAAAAAATCGGCTTTCCCGTTGGTGTTAAGGCGGTGGCTGGAGGAGGTGGACGCGGTATCCGGATTGCACACAACAGTATGAGTCTACTCAATCTCTTCCACACCGCGAAAACAGAGGCAAAGGCTTCGTTTGGCAATGCTGAGGTCTATATTGAAAAGTGGATCGAGAACGCTCGGCACATTGAAGTTCAGATTCTGGCGGACAATTATGGTAATGTCATCCATCTCGGTGAACGGGCGTGCTCGATTCAGCGAAAACGCCAAAAATTGCTTGAAGAAGCGCCTGCACCTTCACTAAACCCGAAGATTCGCAGCGAGATTGGCAAGGCAGCCGTTAAAGCGGCAAGGTCGATTGGCTTTGCAAACGCAGGTACAATTGAGTTTGTCGTTAATTCCGAAGACAACTTCTATTTCCTTGAGATGAACTCGCGGATACAGGTCGAGCACCCAGTAACGGAAATGATTACCGGAATCGATTTGGTAAAAGAACAAATTCGTTTAGCAATGGGAGAGGAACTCAGGTACAACGAAGCGGATATTAAAATCAACGGTCATGCAATTGAGTGCCGAATCAACGCTGAAGACCCTGATAATGATTTCCGTCCTTCTCCGGGCTTAGTTAAAGCATATATGCCCCCGGGAGGGATTGGCATACGCGTGGATGGCTATATTTATCCCGGCTATGTCATATCACCTTACTACGATTCCTTGGTTGCTAAACTCATTGTGCATGGGGATAACAGAGAGGAGGCAATCGCCCGGACGAAGCGAGCTTTGGGAGAATTTAATATTGAAGGAATCAAGACCACTTTGCCTCTACACGCGAAAATCCTGTACGATGAACGTTTTCTAAATGGAAATGTGTTTACGAACTTTTTAGATTCGAATTCGTAATGAGTGTAACGTATTGCGTGTAGAGAAAGGTATAGTTTTCACTGTCCAATTCGCGATCCGAGAATGCCCGCTTCCATTGATGTTATTTTCACACCCGATCTTCTACCTTTTTCCCCGCCCACCGACAAAACTGTCGTCGTTGCGGATATTTTGCGTGCTACAACCACTATCACGTTTGCGATGGCAAATGGCGCACTCAGCATATCCCCCGTTTTAACGCCCGATGACGCATTTGAGCTTGCCGCGAATCAACCGAATACGATAATTTGTGGAGAGCGCCACGGGAAAAAGGTTAATGGTTTCAATCTTGGGAATTCGCCGTGTGAGTACACCAAAACGGCTGTTTCAGGCAAACGAATCGTTTTGACAACAACAAATGGGACACGCACCTTATGGGCGTGTCGCTCTGCTAAACAAGTACTTGTTGGATGCTTCCTCAATCTTCAAGCTATCATCAACTTTCTAATGCAAGTCGAAGGTGAGGTTGCCTTTGTGTGCGCTGGGCGAGAGGGCCGTTTCTGCATGGAAGACACCGTCTTCGCTGGTGCGTGTGTAGCATCGTTGAGCGCGGTGCATCTGACCGATGCTGCTGAAGCAGCGAACATCCTCTATCGAACGTATCGCCATAATCTACTCGGCATGCTGGAAGATTGCTATCATGGTCGAAAACTTGCTGAGATTGGATTGGCAGACGATCTCGAATTTTGTGCGCGGCTGAATCTCGTTGATGTTGTGCCTGTTCAGACCGACGGTCAGATAGTTACGTTGTGTCCTTAAACTTGGTATTGAATTAGCATTCACTTTTCCCATTATTCCAAAGCACAGACACCGCCCTTCTTGAAAATTCAACATCACCTTGGCATCGGTTCGTTAGCAGAAATTTGTGCCTTTAAGTCGATTCATAGTTCAGCGACCTTCTCATGTCCAATCTTTGTCTCCTTGATGCAGCATAGGCGGGCAGTTCCAAATACCTAATTTGGAGGTATATATGGCGGAAATCGATCAGAAACAGGTTGAAGAAATCGTCGCACAAGTTGTCAGGAATCTTCGAGATGACGGTCAGATTTTATCACAAGCTCCTGCACCCGCGCTTTCAGGCACGTCCGACTCGGTGGTTCATCCTACCGTTGATCGGGCAGTTGAAGCGGCAAAAGCGGCGCAGTCCGAATTTGTGGCACTCGGGTTTACCAAGCGAGTAGAAATCATCGAAGCAATCAGGAAGGCTTCTCTCGAACATGCGAGGCGGTTAGCAGAGCTAGCGGTCAAAGACACAGATATGGGAACCGTCGAGCACAAGACCATGAAGAATGAAGCGGCTGCAAAGCTTTCGCCCGGCGTGGAAGATTTGCAATCAGAAACGACAACGGGAGATTCGGGGTTGTTGCTCGTCGAATATGCGCCCTTCGGTGTCATCAATTCGATTACACCGACAACCAACCCAACATCGACGGTGATTAATCACGCAATCATTATGCTTGCAGCGGGAAACTCGGTTGTCTTCAGCCCACACCCGAACGCACAGGAATGTACGGAAGAGACAATGCGCGTAATCAATGGGGCAATCGTTAAAGCGGGGGGACCGTCCAATCTTCTAACAACCGTTGCAAAGGCGAGCTTACGTACGGCAAAAGAGATTATGAGTCACCCGGATGTATCAATGCTCGTTGCCACAGGTGGCGGGAGCGTTGTCAGAGCTGCGTTGTCCAGCGGTAAGAAAGCCATCGCGGCAGGTCCGGGTAATCCGCCGGCAATTATTGACGAAACAGCGGATGTCAAAAAAGCCGCTAACGATGTCATCCTCGGCGCGAGTTTCGACAACAACCTGCTCTGCGTCGGTGAAAAAGCGCTCTTTGTCGTTGAATCCGTTTCTGATGAAGCCATTAGCGAACTTACTCAGAATGGAGGCTACCTCATCCGCACGGGCGAACTCAAGAAATTACAAAACGTTGTTGACAAAGGCGGAGAGGTGAACCGGGAGTATGTCGGCAAAGATGCAACGCTGATTCTTGACGCCGCAGGCATCAACGCTCCCGCGAACACCGTTGTCATCATTGTAGAAGTCCCCGCAAATCACCACTTTGTCATTAACGAATACCTTATGCCGATTCTCCCTGTTGTGCGTGTCAGCGATTTCGACGAAGCGGTTGAAGGGGCAGTCGCCGCAGATGGCGGGCGGAAGCACACTATCGTGCTCCACACCAACAACATGGCACGAGTCACGCAGTTCACGAGGACAATAAACGCAAACGTCGTCGTTGTGAACGCTCCCTCTTACGCTTGTGCCGCAATTGACGGTGAAGGATTTCTAGCAATGACCATCGCAGGGCCAACCGGCGAAGGCTATACACGCCCACGGACCTTTACTTCTCGGCGGCAATTGACCATCGCAGGCGACTTATCAATTCATACGTTACGAAACATCTCCAGAAAGTAAACCATCCCAATTTTGTCTTACCGTCATCCTTGGGACGTAAATTCGATAATCAATCTCCAAGTTTAGAATCCTGTTCTATCACTCTTTTTATTGCTGATAGTTGGAGGGTGACATGCAAATTACCGATATCGACACTTTTGTTGTGGACGGCGGCTGGAGGCCCTGGACATTCGTCAAAGTACAGACAAACGAGGGCATAACCGGATATGGGGAGTGTAGCGACAGCAAGAGCCCTTACGGCATCATAGGAACAATCGAAGACATCAGGCCCATCCTCATCGGCAAAGACCCTAGAGCTTACGAAATGCGGTTCTGGGACATGATTCGAAGCACACGCCAGAGTCCGGGCGGAATAGCAGCCAAGGCGATCGCGGGGATTGAATGTGCGCTGATAGACATAAAAGCTAAGGCTCTAGGCATCTCTGTCGTCGAACTGTTCGGCGGTCCTACCCGTGAAGCAGTGCGCCTCTACTGGTCACATTGCGCCACCACTAGAGCAATCCATTCTGAACTTCTTAGCACTCCTCCACTAAAGAGTATGGACGACATTTCGGAGTTAGGCCATGAGGTAGTCAGCAGGGGATTTACCGCCCTCAAAACTAACATTGTCATGCCCGGTGTGCCTGCCGAAGTATTTTTCCCCGGCTTTGGTGGCGGCCCCGGTACGACGGACCAGGTCATTACCAAACAGCTTCTACAGCACATTGAGACTCTAATTGGGACATTCAGGAATGCTGTTGGTTCCGACGTAGACATTAACCTCGATCTCAACTTCAATTTTAAGCCCGAAGCGTGTATGCGGGTCGCTAAGATGCTGGAGCAGTTCGATCTGCTGTGGCTGGAAATTGACATGTACGATCCAGATGCCATCCTCCAAATTAAGCAGTCCACTTCCACCAAGATATGCACCGGCGAAAACCTGTATTATATGCGCGACTATATGCCTTACTTTGAACGACATGCCGCCGATGTATTTATGGTGGACGTTCCCTGGAACGGTTTTTCCCAGTCCAAGAAAGTAGGCGACCTCGCCGAAGTCTTCCAACTCAACATTGCGCCTCATAACTATTATAGCCATCTTGCTTCCTTCATCAGTGCTAGCTTGTGCGCGGTTCTTCCCAATGTGCGGATTATGGAGATCGACATTGACGATGTTCCCTGGAAGAACGACCTGGTAACCCATCCGCCGGAGATTGTCGCAGGGAACATGAGCATCCCCACAGGACCGGGCTGGGGGACGGATCTCAACGAAGAAGAAGCCAAGAAGCACCTGTGGCACAACAAGAAAGCGAGTTAGTAGATGCTTGATAAGCGAGGCGATAACGATGTTGTTAATTGATTCAGCGTATGTAGATATAATGAGGTGGAGAAATGCAGGAATTCTTGTGGAACGGTGACAAGCAGGCTGCCATTAGCTTGACGTTTGATGATGGAATGCGTTCGCATATCGACACAGCAGTACCGTTGCTGGAAAAATACGGGTTACGGGGAACATTTTACATCACGGCAAGTGGCGAGGATGATGGGCAGAAAGCGTTAGCACGTTTTCGCCCCGCTTTTGAAGCCGGGCACGAGATTGGCAACCATTCGATACATCATTGGTGTAGTAGTGCAGGTGTAATGGCGCCTAAACACCGGGGACTCGAGTATCGGACACTCGAAGA
This sequence comes from Candidatus Poribacteria bacterium, assembly GCA_965198175.1. GTDB lineage: Bacteria > Poribacteria > WGA-4E > WGA-4E > PCPOR2b > JAPPKS01. The sequence continues at coordinate 813,157 of OZ240245.1, read as the reverse complement.
AATTGAAGTTGAATTGGTTGAAGCAGACAAACGATTCAAAGCCGTTTATCCAGAAGTGACGCGATGGACTTTCTGTTACCCTTGCTATAATACATTCGTTGGGAAAGGGCTTAATCGAAGAAGCTATGTCCCAATTGTGGCGAAGGTATTCTTCGCCGCACGGGCAGGGGGCGAGATGTCCAATTCAATCAATTCACCCTATCATGCAGACGTGCACTGCTTGAACTCATTCAAGTGTGAACAGCGCAGTGCTACGGAACTGATTGGACTGGTTGAGCAGACTGCACATCAAGGCGGATGGAGCATCCTCACCTTTCACGGGGTTGGTGAGGGTCACCTGCTAGTCGCACGGTCAGATTTTGAGGAGGTGTTAGCCCATCTTGATGCTGCTCGTGATCGCATCTGGACAGCGCCCTTAGTGAAAATCGCGGAATATCTCCACGACAATGAGGCAATAGCCGAGAGAATCTTTCGTGAGAGATGCGACTAACATAAAAACCGATATAATGCAAAACCAACAGAAGACTCCGTTTACGTGGAGATCGCTATGCCTGCCGATTTATCTTCCAACCTTTCTACTTTCCTTTGGGCAAGGAGCCCTCATCCCAACACTTCCACTATACGCGAAATCGTTCAACGTCTCCCTCAGCCTAATCGGTCTAGCTGTCGCCATACATGAAGTCGGTATATTAATAGCCGACGTGCCTGCCGGTATCTTGCTAGATCGGATTGGACGCAAGTTGTCCATGTTAATTGGGGCTGTCGTGTTGGGGCTATCCATGCTCGGCATCGGACTTGCTCACTCCTTCTTCGAATTGATTGTCTACCAACTGATTGGAGGCATTGGAGGAGCGCTATGGACGGTTGCTCGATATACATACATGACAGATGCCATCCCACTTACGGCGCGCGGCAGATCACTTGCGCTGTTTGGCGGTATCAACCGAACCGGAACTTTTTTGGGTCCCGCTGTCGGGGGTTATTTGGGCATACATTACGGACTGCGGTCTCCCTTTTTTCTGTATTCGACAATTATGGCGATCAATTTCCTTCTTTCTCTGTTCTTCATTGTCAGAAGGAAACTGCATTCCGCAACAATTCATCATACGGTATATTGGAAACGATTTGTCGATGTGTTGAAGTCGCATTATCGTGCATTGGCTACAGCGGGTGCTGCGCACGTCTGCGCACAAGCGCTTCGGGCAGGTAGGGGGATTATTATTCCACTCTATGGCAGCGAAATCATTGGGCTAGATGTTCAAGCAGTAGGGCTAATTCTCAGCATTTCCGCATTTGTTGACATGTCGATGTTTCCGCTGGCTGGATTCATAATGGATCGGTTCGGCAGAAGATACGCTGTTGTTCCCTGCTTCTTAATTTTTGGACTGGGGATGGCGATAGTACCGTTCACAGGGAGTTTCGCATCACTGCTCGTTGCAACCATTGTTATGGGGTTTGGGAATGGACTTGGATCTGGAACCATGATGACGCTTGGCGCCGATCTGGCTCCCAGTAAAGGAACAGGCGAATTCCTCGGAGTATGGCGGCTGATTGGGGATGCCGGCGCCGTCACAGGTCCCTTGGTTGTGGGAAACATCGCGGAGGTGTGGGGACTGGCAACCTCAGCTTTCGTTTTGGCAGGAATTGGATATACGGGAGTTGCAATCTTCCTTTGGCTCGTCCCAGAAACCTTGCGCCGGGATAAATGAGAGCAATCGGGGGGAAGTAACGACACTCTATGGAGTTGCTATTAAAATGAATGCCGGGAAGGGGACTCGAACCCCTACGGGCAAAAGCGCCCACTAGATCCTGAATCTAGCTTGTCTACCAAATTCCAACATCCCGGCAGAAAGAAGAGAGAGAAAAGCGTTGCAGCACAAATTAACGTATAGAGTGTACATTACGGACATTGGACTTGTCAAGCGAATTTCACGATTCAACTGCCCGGACCTTGTTGCGTCCGGCTTGCTTTGCTGCATAGCATCGCTTATCTGCTTTATCAATAAGTTCGTCTGGATTGGTTGCATCTTCCGGACAGGTGGCAACCCCAGCGCTAATCGTCAATTTATATTCCGGATGCCCTTCATTAAACGAATGTTCGCTAACCAAAAGCACACATCGTTCCGCAAACTGGATTGCCTGGTTTTTGTCTGTTTCAAGTAGAAGGACAATGAATTCGTCACCGCCGTATCGTGCGGCGATGTCAGTGTCGCGAATGTTGCGAGTGAGCACACTAGCAATTTCTCGAAGAACCTTGTCCCCTTTCAGATGTCCGTACCGATCATTATAGAGTTTGAAATTATCTGTATCAATCATAACTAATGACATCGACTGCTTCAGGGGTCGCTCGTGCATCAGGTTTTGAAGTTGTGACTTAAAATAGCGATGGTTGTATAGGTTTGTTACGCCATCGCGCGTCGCCAGATCGAACAATTCTTGATTATCCGCCCTAGCTTGCTTCATTTCGCTGGCAAGATTATCATAAAGTTGTAGAAGTCTCGTCATGTCGCTTTCACGGGACTGTTTAACTTCACGAGCCAATTTCTCCCGTTCAACCGTCAATCGGCGCTTAACGAGTGCGCTTTCAACGTTTTGAATAACCTCCTCCCAATTCGGAGGTTTCACAATAAAATCGTAGGCGCCTAATCGCATTGCACGCTTAATCGTATTGAGCGTGCCGTGACTCGTAATGATAATGACTTCAACAGAGGAATCAACCTGCTTCGCAAACTCTAGAAGCTTCAACCCGCCGCTCAACCTCTCGCCTTCACTGATATCCGGTAGGACCAGATCTGTCAAAACAACGTCATACACATCTTCTTTGATGAGCTGAATCGCTTCTGCGCCGGTGGTCGAGCTTGTGACATCATGACCCGCTTCTTCCAAAAATATCGATAATACTTCAGCGACTGAGGTTTCCCCATCAACGACAAGAATTCTGCCTGTGAGCGGTTCACTCTTATTCATGCGTATCTTATTCCTAGCCATCAAATTTCGTTTTCCTGAACGTGAAAAAAAATCGTGCGGAATCGAGATATTGAAATCTGCTTCATGAAAATCAAATAAATACTCAACAACGTTCTGACCTTCCTCACAATTTGTGAGCTGATTCGGTCTAGACTATGGGGGCCACTTTAAGGAATTTCGGTATCAACAAATAGCCTTATCTATCTTCAAGTGAATACTCTTATAATCTTTGTGGCATGTGAAGCTGTCATCGCTAGTTTGATTTGTTTCACTTGATGTAATTCTCTGACTTCAGGGGATTACTTGTGTTTCAGGGCCCTCCGTGTTTTTATTTGTCCCCATGTAACAATGCGTTTTCCGCGGGGGTTGACAGCATACACAAATCCCGGTCTGACCCAATCCGCCGCATATGCATTGGTCATCCATGGCCTCACAGTTTCGCTGGCGATATCAATCAAATAGAGCCTTTTTTCCTGTGGAGTGTCTGCCCCTATTTGCCCGACTGATAGCATGAGTTGCGACCCATCCGGCGCCCAAACTAATCGGAGAAGACTAAAACCTGATTCCAAAAGTAATTCGTGAATGCCCGGCAAGATGAAATGACGGCTTTCCGACGTATCGAGGTTCATTAAGATCATTACGGCTTCATCATCGATCACGATTCGTCCTCTATTCTTTCGTGCTCCAAAAAGAAGACTGTTTCCATCCGGCGACCACGCGGGCCCCCATACAGGTGTAAATTCGTCCGTGCTTAACGAGGTTGGCAATCCTCCGTCAACACGAATCTTTATTAAGCCGACAGCGCCTTCCCTCCAGGGGTCGACAAAAACCAGATGCTGACTATCGGGCGACCAGGCAGGATAGCTAGTCGAATGAAAGTCCAGTTCACTCACGTTGGAATGAAAAATCCGTGTTTCGTTGCGACCCTGTGGATCAATGAGATAAAGCCCCCAACTCCCTCTATCGCCAGACCCGAAAGCCAGCCATTTGCCGTCGGGTGACCAAGCCGGCCCGCCATCAATTGTGCGCTGCCGATGCGTAATCTGTCGGACATTTTGCCCATTTGTGTCCATGATGTAAATTCTAAGTGCGCCATCTCGATTTGACTGGAAGGCGATTCTGTCCCCGTCTGGAGACCAATGAGGTGCATAGTTAATACCGGGCTCAAACGTCAGACGCTGCTGATTTTGACCGTTCGCATCCATCACGAAAATCGCCGATCCCCCATTGTTCAACCACCGGCTAAACACAATCTGCTTCCCGTCGGGTGACCAGGTTGCCGTCCCTTCTCTCTCCGGCGACTGCGTTAAATTTATCATGTTTTCGCCATCGGGGTCCATGACATAGATGTCCGCCGATTGAACTTTTTGGTAGAATGGAGACGAAATGAGGGATAAAATCTTTCGACCATCAGAACGCCAAGCCAATGGCGATCTGTTTTCGGCACCCTCAAATGTTAAAGCGGTAACCATCCCATCATCCAGATTCATGGAGTAGATTTGGAATGGATTCGGAGGGTGTTGAATGGTCGCAATGAAGTCGAGGTAGGCGATTTGGACCCGGCTCGGTGACCAGGTGGGTACTGCAACCGGTGATAACCATTCGGGTCGAAATCCCAGGTTGTCTCGCCTAACCTCAACAACGTTATTCCCATTATCGTCAGTAATAAACAGCGTAAGGATGTACGGTTCTGAATCTTTTTGGGATTTTCGGAGATGGAGGTATAAGATGCGCTGACTATCGGGCGACCAACTGGGATGGAAAATAGAAGTTGGCCGCTGCGGTTGAAGGACATGCCGTATATCGCGAGTTTTCATGTCCATCACACACAGAACAGTTTTTTCACGATTTAGAGGATTTGGTATCCGTAGACGCTTGAGAAACAGGATTTGCCGCCCATCAGGCGACCAATCCAGGTCGTTGTATTTTGTATTCGATTCGGCTTCGTCCGTCAATCTCTCGATTTTTCGCGTTGCGATGTGCAGTTTGAAGATATTTGATAGTCCGCCCGGCGGGCGAGAGACGAAGACGACCTCAGCCCCATCCGGAGAAATTGAGGGCCAACTCGCAAACATATTTCGTGTGAGCTGAATCGGTCTGCCGTTCAAGCCTTCAACCAGGAAAACTTGGGGGGTAGCGTTGCGCTTGGAAACGAAAACAATCTTATCTTCTAAGCCCCACCCGTGCGCAGGTGTCAGAATCAATAACACCAGCACAATTCGAGAGGCAAAGCGAAAGTAGCTGACGATCAATCCTATATGTTTCATGGTGTCAGCCTTCGGCGTCAGGCAATATAGAATCCTAAAAACGCGCCACTTGGAGAGTAACATACCACTCCGCTGAAGCGGAAGAGGGGCGTGACTGCTGTTTCTATAGACATGTCGCTCCGCTGGAGCGAAGCTCTTCTAATCGCATTACATTCGCATAGCTAACAATGTCTTGCACTCCGACGGGGCGATCAACTGACCGAATAGGGAAGGAGCACCAGCGAAGACTACCGCGCTCTCATTGAGATGTGGGTAATAGTAAGCTTAGCGAGGGGGAGCATTCCCCGATAGAAGCAGCAACGTGGGTAAACCATCCTCTTGACCGATACAGTATTTGTCAAATTGACATTTTAGTCAGCCTTTTCGTTTCACCTTCAAAGTGCCTTAATCTTGATTGGGGGCGGGCATGTATGGAGAACCAACGCCAACAACATATCGTTCACATGAGACAACTATGGCTCCAACCCAAGCTGTTGTGCGAGTTCTATCACACGCTGATTGATCGCTGTCTTATTGATTCGATTGCCTGCAACAAATCCCTGAAATTCTTCGGGTAGTGCGGCAGGGATCATTGAACGGGAATTTGCTTCCCGCAGGGCGAGCAGTGCAGTAAACTCATTCATCTCGGGTGAAAACTCCGGCACAAAGTCAATTGCCGCTTCGATGAGATCCGCCTCAGTAACGGTGTGTCGATTATTACGTTTCGCGATGTTGTAACTTCGCTGCACGATAACATAAAGGTGGCTACTGCAAAGTCCATCCGTAAATCCATCCGTACCAATCTTTCCAAAATCGATGTGTTGGACAGCAATCTGGGCATCCCTGAAAAATTTCTCAATAATATCAGCGCGTACCGCTGGTGTGGGTGGAAGAAAGACCAATCTGTGATCGAAAAGCCCATCTCTACGGAAGATTGTGTCCATCAGATCGGGGCGATTTGATGTTCCAATCCATATCACTTTACCGTGTAGCGAGGGGTCATCAATAGCATTCAATAACTCAATCGGCAACGTGCTGTCTTGCGAAGAAGGCTGCAAACCCGCTCGAATCGCCCAAGCCTCGTCCAAATCAATTAATACAACAACGGGCGCAATGGCCTGAACAAAGTTAATGGCGAGCTTCAAGCTACGATTATAAGCGTGTTCCTGACCACTGGGATAGGTGTATTCTGCACCGATTTCGCGTATATTTCTGAGCCTCACTAACGCCATATTGCCATAACCTGCGAGCAATTCAGCAGCCATGGCTCTGCCAGTGCCGGGTGTTCCGAGAAAAAGCAACCCGCGTGGCACGCGCTGAAGGTCACCTTCGCTCATGGCGGCGGCAACGTCACGAATGACAGCAATCACGTGGTCCAGCCCGTGTACTCCATCCAGATCAGTCGAAGTGTTGCGGACTTCGACAATGCCGTGGCTGAAGATTTCAACGCGATTTCGGCGATAACTCTCAGTCAACTCACGTGTGATTTCCGTCTGCGCTTCTTCAGCACGCAGCGCAACGTCATGTATCCCGAACAGGTTCAATCCCGACGTATCGCGAGCAAGCTGCTCCACGCTAAATCCGGGGGCAAGGGTGACCGACTTGGTGATTTGGGTGCCGGTCGGCGGGGGCGAGGGGATTGGGACATTGATGAGATATTTGATGAATTCCAACCGCTCATTGTAGTCAGGAAATGGGATTTCGATTGTGGGGATTTCGGATTGCTTCACCAGAGCCGGATGGACGTCAGCAAGATTTTGCGTCATGAGCAGCACGACATTTTTTTTCATACGTATATCGAAATCCCCCGCCCACTCTTGAAACATATCGAGAAAGAGGGAGGATTCCTTATCAAGCGCCGTCAACTCAGTATTCGGAACGATCTTCTCAACAAAGTTGATGACTAGCCCAACCTTAGCACGCCCCTCATGAAGGAGGGCGTCAAGGTTTTCCCGCACCTCGTCACTAGGCGGGTGTTTGCCTGTTAAAAAGGCGTCTTCGTTCAGTTTCCAGTGATGGACCTTTGAGTTAATGGGCGCCCGCGATCCATCATCTTGTTGTTCTTCATAGGGAAGCAATCCCAACCACTTTTGGACAACTTTCCACTGATTGACATCGGGCCAAATGACGCCTTGTGAAGGCGTATATCCGATGACAAAATCGCAGCCTAGGGCATTCAGTTGCTCCATTAGGTAAGGAAACATCGGCAAATATCCGCATACTTCATCACGGACAAGATCTTCAACATTAAAATGGAGCAGAAATTGGTGAGAAACACCAGCATTGTATTCTGAAGCGATTCGATCCCAAAACTGAGACATTGCTGTTCTCCTAAGTCTTTCCCACGGCTGATTTTGGGTATTATCATAGCATGCGGAATTGCGACGTGCAAGGGCATTCTGCCCACACATATTTATCTTGACATCTCTTTTGCTGCGTGAAATAATTTGACAGGATTGTCAATACGACTCATATTGATTTCGTCAATTCCTACTCTTCCTTCCTGTCCTCCGCTCTCTAATACATGAATACGTTGGAATCTGTTTGCGGGCGATGATAGATTTAGACTTGTCCTACGAGTTCTTTTGAAACAGGGGTATTGGGTATTGAAGGTTGCAATTGTCCATTACTGGCTGGTTAGTATGCGCGGCGGAGAAAAGGTAGTGGAAGCGCTCTGTGAGCTCTTTCCTGACGCGGCTGTCTTCACCCATGTATACAACCCATCCGCTATTTCTGAGACAATTAACAAGCATCGAATCCACACTACCTTTATTCATAAACTGCCCGGGGCGATTCGCCATTATCAGAGTTATTTGCCTTTGATGCCGATCGCGCTTGAACAACTGAATCTGAAGAACTATGATCTAGTGATAAGCAGCGAGTCGGGTCCAGCCAAAGGGGTTGTGATTCCGCCGGAGACTTTGCATGTGTGCTACTGCCATACGCCAATGCGCTATGTGTGGCCCATGTATCACGACTATCAAGAAACGGCTGGCTGGCTGAAGCGCATTTTAATGCCGCCCGTCATTCATTACTTGCGTATGTGGGATTTGACTTCAGCTTCGCGGGTCGATCGATTTATCACGAATTCCGCCTACGTTGCAAGGCGAGTTATGAGGTATTACCGCCGCGAATCTGAAGTCATTCCACCTCCCGTGGATACTGACGCATTTGCGCCGTCTAATATACGGGGCGACTTCTACTTAATGGTCGGCGAACTCGTTCCTTATAAGCGAGTAGACCTAGCAGTAGAGGCATTTAACAGGTTGGGGAAGCGACTGATTATCATCGGTCACGGTGGGCAATTGGAAAGGCTGAGAAAAGCGGCTGCCCCCAACATAACCTTTTTAGGACGACAACCCTTCTCAGTCCTCCGGGAGCACTATGCGCGTTGTCGCGCGCTAATCTTTCCCGGTGAAGAAGATTTCGGCATTGTTCCTGTAGAAGCTATGGCATCAGGACGCCCCGTCATTGCTTTTAAAGGGGGCGGAGCCCTGGAAACGGTAGTGGATGGGGTAACGGGACTTTTCTTTGATGAACAGACGCCGGAAGCGCTTGTTGAAGCTGTAGAGCGTTATGAGCCTATAGAAGCTAAGTTTTCATCGCAGCGTATCGTACAACATGCGGAGAAATTTAATCGTCAGAAATTCAAAGAAGGCATGCGGCGGGTCATTGAGCGATTAATTGAAGAGAAGAATCGTCAATCGATTGTGGATTAATGCACCTTATAACAGAACAAATCCATGACGGAATGGTAGTTTCTAATCAAACCGAATATGAAAATTCTTGGTGTTGATACTTCAACTCCCATCGGCAGCGTTGGTTTAATCGACGGTGAAAACTTCATAGGGGAGCACAGCTTAAATATCGAAAAGACCCACTCATCGCGCTTGATTCCAGCAATCGATCAGATCTTAAACTGGGCAAACCTGACCATTCATGAGCTTGATGCGTGCGCTGTGGGAGTGGGTCCCGGTTCATTTACAGGCGTTCGAATTGGTGTTGGCGCTGTCAAAGCGCTCTGCTATGCAATCAGAAAACCGATCATCGGTGTTTCCACACTAGCGGCGATTGCTGACAACCTGCGTTACACAAACGCGCTGATTTGCCCCATTCTTGATGCCCGTCGAAATGAAATATATGGCGCAATTTTTCACGGCGGCGAAAGGATGGAGCGAAAATCTGAAGATCTATGTGTTTCGATTGAAGCCTTTTTGGATTGCGTCAGTGAGCCAGCCGTGTTTGTCGGAGACGGGTTGAGGAGGTATGCAAGCACCATCCACAGTCGATTTGGGAAAAATGTGATTTTTGCAGCGGCAACCTTCCACGTCCCACGGGGATCGAATATCGCTCGACTTGGCTACGAACGTATATTAAATGGGCAGTCAGACGATTATTTCTCATTGACACCCAATTATGTTAGGGCGGGATCAAGCGACTGAATAAGGAGGGCGATAGTCTTTCGAATAAGGTTAAGACTATCGCTTGTTAAAACACAGCTGGCTGTTAAAACTATCGCGCTCCCTGGTCGCTTGATCCTATTCAGTGGGTTGATTGTTACGGATTCGTTGGCGACGTACAGACTAGGACGATTAACATCTCAGTTCCGGTGTTCTCAAGACCGTGTACGCACCAGGGCGGTAAGTAAATGAAATCGCCCGCTTTGACCTCACGGGTGTAGTGGGCAAAAGTCATCTCACCTTTGCCTTGGAGAATGACGTAGGCTTCCTCGGGTTCGTGCGAACCCGCCGCGAGTACGGAATGCGGCGGCATGTAGAGTTGGGTGATGCCGAAATTCTGCGACGGCGCGTTGGGATTGGTGGGATGTAGAACGCGGACAGCAGCGCCCTCGCAGGGCGGGAATTGAATTGGGATTCCCTCTTGAACGGTTACAATCATAGGGTCCGGTGACACATCGGGCTTGGGAATCTTGGGGGGTGGTGCGTCTTCCTCGTATCCTTTGTAGACCGTAAACTTAGACATGAAATCCTCCTAAAAAATGCAGCTTTAACTACCTTACCAATTGTAAGTTAGTATGAGTTATGAGATTTGTTGAGTAATGTCAGAACTATAGCAGAATTCTACTTCATTTACAACTTGAAAGTGATTCTTCAGATAGGATTGTCCATTTCAACCTTATCAGACTTGTCAGAAAATTGAACCATCCCACATTTTCAGAGAGGCGTGACTAATATGAAAATTACTGACGTGCGTGTTTTCGTCACCCGTCCGGCAGGACTGAATTACGTTGTCATCAAAGTCTTTACCGATGAAGGGGTTTATGGAGTGGGCGAGGGGTCGCTCAACGGAAGCGAAATTGTTGTCGCTCGGTATCTCGAACACATCAAGGAGTTGCTCATCGGTCAGGACCCACAGAACATCGAAGATTTATGGCACTTGATTTACCGCAGCGGTTACTGGCGGGCAGGGCCGGTGTTTAAAGCGGCGCTGTCTGCAATTGACTTTGCCCTGTGGGACATTAAGGGAAAGATTGCCAACCTGCCCGTTTACCAATTGTTGGGCGGTGCGTCACGGAAGGGCGTGAAGGTTTATGGACATGCAGGCGGGCGAGACGCAAAAGAGATAGAAGATAGCGTTCGTTCATTCTTGGAACGCGGCTTTAAAATTGTCCGCTGCCAGAGCGGTGACTACGGCGGGAGCGGTCGCCTCGATTATGAACCACCCATACGTGACGGTGTACCCGGCACAGCAATCTTTGAACCGGCGGGTTACCTCCTTGAAACACCACGAATGTTTGAGCAGCTACGTAACGCACTCGGTATGGAAGTTGAGTTGTGTCACGATGTACATGAGCAGTTAACACCAACGGAAGCCGCGTGGTTGGCAAAACGACTGGAGCCGTACCGACTCTTTTTCCTTGAAGATCCGGTGATGCCAGAGGAACGCGAAGGGTTGCGGCAAATTCGGCAATCCTGTACCACGCACCTCGCTATCGGTGAGTTGTTCACTAATCGGGACGAGTGCATGTTGCTGTTTCAAGAGCGGTTGATTGACTACATCCGCATTGCTCCCCTGCACGTCGGCGGTATCACAGAGGCGCGCAAAATTATGGTGCTTGCTGAACCGTTCAGCGTTAAGTCGGCGTTTCACGGCGCAGCGGATTTGGGACCGATTTCACAGGCGGCGGCGGTGCATCTACAAATGGTCATTCCCAACTTCGGCGTCCAAGAGTGGACAGACTTCGGCAGCAACGAGACGCTGTGCGAGATGTTTCCGACTCCCTGTAAACTACAGGACGGTTATGCGCACCCAAGCGATGCACCGGGACTTGGAATTGACTTCAGCGAAGAACTGGCGAAACAGTTCCCCTATCGACCTTCCTACATGCCGATTGTAAGGCGGGCGGATGGAACCATGCATCGCTACTAAAACGGTTCCAAGTCATCAGGGCTGACAGTTGCCTGTCCCGCCTAGTCTCGACTTAAACAGGGAGAAGATAATTATCTTCCCGGGACCGCGTGGTGTTTGATTGGTTGGCAAATACCCTTTGTCTTTAATGCCACTGCATGTCTCATGTGACGTATCTACGGGGGATTACCCTGCCTCTTTCAAAGCATCAGTGTGGCAATAAAATTGGTGCTACTTTCAGTTAATCCGCAACTGTCCAAGCGGCGAATCCCATTTCATGGAACAAACTATATTTTAGCGTGTGCTACCTCCCAAACAGATAAGGAGGTAACAGAAAATGAAATATCATGTTCGTGAAACGTTCTGTATCGCAGTTGCCTTGGCGTTCGCCTTTAACATGTTCCATCCCGCCGCAGCGCCAGCCGCAGATAAACGACAAGCGCTCCAAGAACTCAGCGAAGCATTCGCAGAGATTGCGGGTGAGGCTGGCAAAATGGTGGTTGCGATTGAAGCGGAGCCATCGGAAAAGCGTGTCAGGCAGCAAGAGCGATCCTGGACTCCGTACGAAATTCCTCAGCGGGATGGCAAGTATAGATACTTTTTCCACGATCCTAATTGGGAAAGTGGAAACCGGGAGTTTCACCCTCTACCGGGACCACATTTCCCGCAGAATTTACCCGATTCCGGCGGTTTTGGTTCTGGCATTTTGCTTGATGATGAAGGCCACATCGCCACTGTAGTCCAACTGGTCGACAATTCCAATGAAATTACCGTCACGCTTGAGAATAGTACGCGCTTTGAAGCCGAACTGATTGGAGCAGACAAAGGAACGGGCATTGCGGTAATCAAAATCAATAGCGATGCCATCCCGAATGCGATGATTGGTGATTCTGAGCAGGTTGCGATTGGTGAATTAGCGCTCAATCTCGGGCACAGCAGGGCAGGCGAACTTTCCGTAGCCCTTGGCGTCATTAGTGGTACTGGACGCCAACTACCCACCGTCGAATATGACAACTTAATCGAAATCAGCACTAATCTTCGCTCCCGTTCGGGGGGCGGCGCAGTCGTAAACGCGAGCGGCGAGGTCATCGGAATGAGTTTCGCTCCCTCGCCCGACGGCGCGTTCGCTATCCCAATCCGCACCGTTAGGCGCATCGCCACGGAACTCATTGAACACGGGAAAGTGAAACGCGGCTGGCTCGGTGTTCAGATTCATGGCGTTAATTCGGAAATGGCGGAGGAACTTGACCTGGAGACCCCAAGGGGAGCGATTATAGGACGTATCCTTGAAGATTCGCCTGCCGCAAAAGCGGGCTTAAAAAGGAAAGATGTAATTGTCGCAGTGGATGATGAGGCAATTATGAATGTGAAACATCTGCGACACGTGATCGCAATGGCTAAGCCGCATTCCAAGGTATCCGTCACTGTGATGCGCGAGGGCGAAAAACTCGATATTCCTGTGACGCTTGGCGAACGCACGGATGCAGCAGTTCGTGATTCTTTTAAGCACCATGGCAAGAGTCAAACTGGTTGGAAAGGACTGAGTCTGCAAACCTTGACCGAATCGCTTGCGGATGCGTTCGGCTACGAGCCTCATGAGGGGGTTTTAATCGCTGGTGTGGAGCCGGGCAGTCCAGCCGCCGAAGCTGGCAACGCCGAAGAGAAACTACGAAAGGGAGATCTTATCCTTGAAGTTGAGAACCAGCCCATTCAAAACGTCGGCGCTTTCGAAGCGGCTGTGCGATCGGACAAAGAGCCCGTCTTGTTGCGTGTAAAACGCGGTGAACAGGTGTGGTACGTTACTGTAAAATGACACCTATTCGGCTTTTATAGAACGAAGCGCTTTGGATTATAATCCCATCACTTAAACAAGGCGTTCCGTGCCTTTAACACGGTCGGTTCTGAACGTTGACGATCCTTTCCCAAGAACCAATTTTGATACTGTCTGATAGCTGAATTCCAATCTTGATGGACGCACGGTCAGAGAGAGGGGTTAAGTAGAAGCCAATGGATACACTTAAGCTGGGGATTCCCAAGGGTTCGCTCCAGGAATCCACCATCAACCTGTTCAAAAAAGCGGGATACAATATCACAGTCAGCAGTAGATCTTACTATCCACAGATCGATGACGACGAGATTGAGGTCATGCTCCTTCGTCCTCAGGAGATGGCGCTTTACGTCGAACGCGGTGTGATTGATGTGGGGCTGGCTGGACGTGATTGGGTACGTGAATGCAAAGCGGACGTTCTAGAGATTGCGTCGCTCACCTACAGCAAACAGACAAACCAACCCGCGCGATGGGTTTTGGCTGTCAGTGAAGAATCTCCCATTGGAATGGTCGCCGACCTTGAAGGCAAGGTCGTTTTCACCGAATTGGTCGAGGCGACAAAAACCTATTTTGCGCAAAACGGTGTCAGTGCAACAGTCAAATTCTCACACGGTGCGACGGAAGTAAAGATTCCCCACTTGTGCGATGCGATTGTGGAAATCACGGAAACAGGAAGTTCACTCCGTGCGAATCGATTGAAAATAATTGATGTAGTGATGGAATCTGTTACGACGCTGATTTCGAATAAAGCGAGTTGGCAAGACGAATGGAAGCAGACTAAGACGAAGAACCTGTATATGCTACTTTCGGGTGCGTTGACAGCGGAGCAGAAGGTTGGCTTGAAGATGAATATTAGTCAAGAGAATCTCAACTCGTTGCTGGCAATCCTGCCGGCGATGAAAAATCCGACAATTTCTTCACTCAGTGACGAAGGGTGGTACGCTGTCGAGACAATTATTGATGAGCATGTGGTGCGAGATTTGATTCCAGGTCTAAGACGGATTGGCGCGGAAGGCATAATCGAGTATCCACTGAACAAGGTGATTCCTTGAGGTGATACAGGACACGGGAAGTGCAAATTGTAAATGGTAAATTTTATTCGGAGACAATTGGGAATTTCACAGTTTTTCACAGTAATTCGAAAACCGTGTGACCATTTTTGTGACGCAAAAAAGGGCGCAAATACAGTCTAGGACGGATCATTGATGTGCTCACACGCACAATGGTGTGACTAGGTTACTGTGAAAATTCATAGCTTCCTGAAGGACGGAGGGGGTTGTCGGGAATCGGAATTCCCTCCTACGTGCACTCGCTCTACTTCGAAGGGATGTTTGGCGAGAAACACCCGATGGTTAGCAGCACAAGTTAGGTATGAAGAAGTTGCTATTATGTAGAGGTACTTGGAAATTACCCAATCAAATTTTTGCACTTCATCAAAGCGTACCTACGAAGAGCGTTTATGGAGTGCCTTTTGGGAATTCCTTTGGTGGGCGTAGGTTGCCCATAATGCTTTTGGGTTGTCTACGGAAAGTCCGACGTTACCACATCCGCCGCAAACCGTCGCTCTCAGTTTCGCTTTGCGGGCTTGCTTGAAAATCAGGGCATCAGGGTTACCCTGTACTTCAAGTTCTAAGTCTTCTGCAGGTCCTACCGTGTCGGTGCGATCTCGAATCCTCAAGTTGTGCATGATTTCCTCGGAACCACACCGGGGACACTTCATCTTCGCCATCGGATTTTGTCTCCTTATCTATGGGGATTGTGTGGATTATGCGACTCCCGTTCAAGAGAAAACAAACGGTGCTCAATGATTCATAGATTTCTGTGGTATAGGTTGGGGTTCACTAGATTTGGGAGATTTTAGTCAGAATCAACCGCCGCAATCCAAGTGGGATGCTTGGTCTGTTTCGTGGATGCCGTTCAACCTTACCTACAGGACCAAAAAGAACATCTCCCGCTCAAGTGCAACGGCTTGTTAGGCAAATTCCAACATCTTGTTAGCATAGTCTTTTCCGGATGTCGCTAAAGGCAGTGGTCTTCCGTCTCGTTGAAATAGTTGGATAGTCTCTTCAACGATGCGACACAGTTCTGAGAACACCTTTTGTTCATTATCCCCGTGACATCCACCATAAAAGAGTCCCGGACAACTGCCAACATAGCATTGGTCTTCATCAGACCATTCAACAATCTTGACGTAACGGCTGCTTGTGTTCATTTTTGCGATTCCTCAATAGCGGCTTTGACATCCTTTTCTTGATAGTGCTTTGAATCAGCCCTGGGCTGACCGGAGAGTATCACAGATTTAGAAACTTTCGGATGGACAAATTTCCTATGAACTGCCTTTTCCACCACAGTTTAGAAATCCAGCAGTTTCAAGGTCTTTGATGAGGTCTCTTATCTTACGCGGCATCTGCTAACTGTGTTTGTCTGAAAGTTGAGCGTAGATTGACTCTACACGCTCCATTCATCGGGCGCTTCCAGCGGAAAACGATTCGACACCCCAAAGCCCGCTAATTGTCAATTGATATTGGTTCATGTGGGGCGAAAGTGCATCGTGCAAAGATGAAGCGTTGGGTTTCGCAAAGTGTCTATCGAGAACAGGTAGTGCATCGGATGTGGAACCGGTTTCGACTTCGATACTGGAGATAAGAACTATCGCCCTCCCTATTCGGTCGGTTTATCGTTCAACCCAACCTACAGGACCACCGCTAAGTTTCCGATTTAATCGGGAATGCAGCGCGGCGTTCCCTACGCGGTGGAGGAGATCCCGTCTCGCTCCGCCATCGCAATGGGGAGAATTTCGGACCTACGGATGTCCGTGTTTCATAATTAGGATTATAGCAGACAATATGAACCGCGTCAATAGTGCAGGGTCTGGCTTGGGAGAGGAGGGGAGAGTTTTGGGTTTGAATTGCGCGCAGTCAAGCCCCAGTGTCGGCGTCTCGCTTGATTTCATATAATCGTCGGGGATTGAGGTAGTGAGCAAAATACTGACCCGTTAAAGAAACCGAGTTTTCAAGAAAAACCTCGGTTTCGGCGAGTTTGTCACCTGATTAGGCAATCTCTCTCACCTTACGAGCGATGCACGCCGCGGTAATACCGTGCCGCTCCATGAGTTCTTCAGGTTTTCCGGATCGAGGAAGGCTGTTAACGGCGAGTTTGTGAACTTTAATTCCCTCGGATGCGACTGCGTCGAGGACAGCGTCGCCAAGCCCGCCCTCCCGATAGTGATCTTCGACCGTAATCAGCGTGTTATTCGTGACAGCGGCTGCCCGAAGTAACAACTCCGTATCAACGGGCTTGACGGAGTAGAGATCGATGACGCGAATGGAGATGCCTTCTGATTTGAGACCCTCGTAGGCTTTCAGCGCCTCGTTGAGTGTAACACCCGCCCCGACGACGGTAGCCTGATCATCCGGACCTTCTCGAAGGACCTTGCAGCCTCCAATGGGGAAGGGTTCATCGTTTGAATAGATTACGGGGGTTTTGGGACGCGAGGTGCGAATATAAACGATTCCTTCATGCCGCGCGGCTTCGACGACTAGACGCTCCGCTGCGACTGCATCGCTCGGATAGAGCACAACCGATCCTGGAAGCGTGCGGAACATCGCCAGATCCTCTAAGCCCATTTGCGATGGGCCATCTTCGCCAATCGAGATGCCAGCATGGGAGCCGACGTATTTGATATTCGCTTGGGAGATTGCGGACATACGAATCTGATCCGCGGATCGGGTCAGAAATGCGGCGAAGCTTGAGACAAACGGCACCTTTCCGCATTTTGACAGCCCAATTCCTGAACCGACGAGGTTCTGTTCTGCGATAAACATTTCAAAATACCGATTACTGTGTTTCTCCATAAATTGATCGGCGTAGGTGGAATTTTTTACATCCGCATCCAGCGCAACAATCTGCGGGTTTACATCTCCCAATTTTGAAAGCCCTGCGCCGTATCCACTGCGAGACGCTACCTCTGCGCCAATCTGGTAATCGGGCGGTGCGACCTCGCGTATTTCCTGCTTCACGGTTGTTCGATGATCAGGCGGCGTTTCAATCTGAAACCCGCCATTTGAGCCGAGAGGACCGAGTTCATTCAGCGCTGCATCGAGTTGTTCGCCCTTGGGAATCGCTTTTCCGTGCCAATCCTCTTTGTCCTCAACAAATGAGACCCCTTTGCCCTTAAGAGTCTTTGCGACAATCATTGTTGGCTGAATTGTGGAAGCCTTCGCTTCATCCAGCGCGGATAAAATTTCGTCAAGATTGTGTCCATCAATTGCGATTGCGTTCCAACCGAACGACTCAAAGCGGCGGCAATAAGAATCGGTGTCGAACCCATACATCGTGCGTTGGCTTTGCCCTCTGCCGTTGACATCAACAATACCAATTAGGTTGTTGAGTTTGTGGTGTGAAGCCAACGCAACTGCTTCCCAAACTCCACCTTCAGCCGATTCGCCATCGCCCATCAGGACGTAGACGCGATAATCGGATTTATCCAAGTATTTCCCGTTAAGCGCCATTCCGACGCCAATTGACAATCCTTGTCCCAAGGATCCGGTTGCCACATCAACCCAGTCAAGACGCGGGGTGGGGTGCCCCTCTAGGTCGCTGTCAATTCGGCGCAAAGCGAGTAAATCTTCGACGGAAATAATGCCTGCCTCTGCCCAAGCGGCGTAGAGTATTGGAGCAGCATGACCTTTTGATAAGATGAAGCGATCGTTGTTCGGGTTACGCGGGTTACGACGATCATAACGCATGGCGTGAAAAAAGAGCGTAGAAACGATATCTGCGGCTGACATACACGTCGTTGGATGGCCGGATCCGGCTTCGGATGTCGATATGATTGAGTGAATGCGCAAGTTACTGGCCTTCTGCTTCAGAAGCGCCCTCAGGTCTTCGGTCATTCGGTGTTATCCTTTCTCATTTAAATTTCGTGTATTGGTCACGAAGATGGTTTACACATTGTGCTGCTACCGCAGATTGACAGGTTCTATCAATGAGGGCTTGGAAATCCAAGCCGAGGGGTATGGAGTTACAGAAACCGAGTTTTCAAGAAAAAACTCGGTTTCAAGAATCACATTCTGCTCCGCTGGAGCAGAAGGCTGGAAATTTTAGGCGGCTATAAACATGGCGCTCCGCTGGAGCGCAAGAACAAAGCGTTTGCGAGTGTCTATATTCTACTTGACCATTACAAATTTCTTGTAAGATTCAGATTAATAGGCATATTATACCTGATAAACATCACTGAGGCAACCCTCTATAAAATTGAACTGTTGTTTGAAATTGTTCGTCGTAAAATTCAAGAAAGGGCCGGTCCGTTCCCTTGCATGCCGATAAAAAACGACATTGAAAGGTTGCTGTTTGGACTTTCCCCCATCGTTAGACAGAAATGACGGAGATTTAAGAACGTCTCATGAAAGTCAGTAATTGGCTTATCAATAGGATTCCTCGTCTGATAGTAGGAAGGGCTAATCTGCCTTCACGTTTGGGCCAATCATTTTACTGGGATCGACGGTTTGATCGAATTCTGCCGCGTTCAAGAGGTTCAGTTCCAGAGCAGCCTGCCGCAGCGTTTTACCTTCTGTGAGCGCGGTTTTCGCCACCAGAGCAGCGTTGTCATAGCCAATTTTGGGCGAGAGCGCGGTTACCAGCATTAAGGAGTCGTTTAGATAACGATTGATTTTTTGCAAGTTTGGACGAATACCGAGCGCACAGTTTTGGGTAAATGAGTTGCAAACGTCCCCCAAAAGACGAATTGATTGCAAGGCGTTAAAAGCGATAACGGGCATAAACACATTGAGTTCAAAGTTGCCGGAAGCACCGGCTATGGCGATGGTAGTATCGTTTCCGATAACCTGCGCGCAAACCATAGTCATCGCTTCACTCTGCGTTGGATTGGTCTTGCCCGGCATAATGGAACTCGCCAATCCGTTTGATGGCAGGATAAGTTCTCCAATTCCGCAGTGCGGACCGCTCGATAGCCACCGGATGTCATTTGCAATCTTATTGAGCGAACACGCCAGCGTTTTGAACGCGCCGCTCGCTTCGACAACAGCATCTCGGGCACCAAGTGCTTCAAATTTATTAGGCGCCGTTACAAAAGGGAAGGCAGTTAGCCTTGCTATTGACGCCGCAGCGTTAACCGCGAATTCGGGATGGGTGTTTAAACCGGTACCGACTGCAGTTCCGCCAATCGGCAATTCATAAAGATGAGCGAGACAGCCATCTATTGCACGGAGCGCGTGGGTCAACTGAGATGCGTATCCTGAGAACTCTTGCCCGAGCGTCAGCGGGGTTGCATCTTGCAGGTGTGTGCGCCCAATCTTCACAATGTCTTTGCACGCTTCGACTTGGTTGGCAAGCGCGCTCTGCAAACTTGTCACTGCGGGAATAAGCCGACGGTGAATACTCTCCACCATGGCAACGTGGATAGCGGTTGGAAAGGTGTCATTGGTTGATTGAGACCTGTTAACGTGGTCGTTTGGATGGATGGGATGGTTACTGCCCAGAACGCCCCCCAGCATCTCAATCGCCCGGTTGGCAATCACCTCATTCACGTTCATATTCGTCTGTGTGCCGCTGCCGGTCTGCCAGACGACTAAGGGAAAATGATCATCAAGGATACCATCAATCACTTCCTGAGCGGCTGTGATGATAACATTCGCTTTAGCTTGTTCCAATTCCCCCAGTTGGGCGTTCACTTCGGCGGCGGAACGCTTCACGATTCCGAGCGCCCAGATCATCTCGCGCGGAAAACGCTCACCACCAATCTTAAAATTGTGGATTGACCGTTGGGTTTGCGCTCCCCAGTATCGACCTGCGGGGACTTCAACTTTGCCCATACTGTCTTTCTCAAGTCGTGTGTGCATCTATTCCTCCAATTCACCTGGATTTCAAAACCGGTATGAACCTCCGCTATTATCTCACTTTAGAGATTCGTTGCTTAAGCGAGAAGATTCTCTGTGGAGGATAAACCGGTTACAGCCATCAATAGTTTTTGTGAGGCCATCAAGGTATGTAAACTCTTTGGGGCAAATTGTCCTAAGGAGTGAATATCGGACGCAGAAACAGATCAATCCACTGACATCTACAGATGTTTGTGGTTTTTGTCTTAAATTAAGGCCGAAGAAACATCTCACCCTTGACAATCCATCAAGATGAAATGCTACGCGGTGAAGGTGATAAGGCGCTAAGGGGTATCAAGTCCTGTGCAACGAAACCCGCGGAAGTTTTGGTTGTCCGAGGGATCGTAGTTGAGGCGGAGCGCCACGGGCAGGTGGCTCGGAATATCGAACCAAGACCCGCCGCGCAGAACGCGATCCGATGTTATACCCCTGAGGTAGCCATTCACAAAATCGAGTAATCCTCCAGCCACCGGATTGTTCTTTGGGCCGGTCGTATAGAAGCCCGCTTGATATTCGTCCATGCACCACTCCCAGACATTGCCTGCCATATCGTGCACACCGTAGCCGTTGGGCGAAAAACTGCCAACAGGAGCGGTACGTGCATAACCGTCATCATACCCTTCAAAGACTGTCCAACTGGGAAACGCTCTCTTGGCAGCTTCATCAGCCAAGTTCCCTGCTCCTTGCGGCGGGGTTGGCGAATCGCCCCACACATAACGTTTCCCCACCAACCCGCCTCTGGCGGCTTTTTCCCACTGGGCTTCGGTTGGAAGCTGCTTTCCCGCCCATTTCGCGTAGGCGACGGCGTCATGCCAATTGACACCGACAACCGGGTGATTGGGTAGGTTATATTGCGAATCGTTCCAAAATGGCGGCGCCCGGTGTCCTTTTTCCTCCATAAACTTTTTGTATTGGGCGTTTGTCACTTCATAGACATCAATGTAGAAATCGTCGAGATAGACGGTGTGCACCGGCAGGTCGTCGTCAGCACCGTCATCGAAATGGTCTCCCATTTGAAACTCACCTGCGGGAATCAGGCGCATCAAAGCCCCGTCGGTCGGGGAGGTAATCTCCGCCGGCGGTCCCTCTGCAACGTCGTCATCAGCGCTAATATTGGCGACAGCGAGTACACCCATTACCAACAGTAAAAGCGTCGAAATGAGCGGGGTCAGGGTTGTGTAGAACGGCGACTCGGTAAAACGGACAATTTTATCCATGAGCGTCGAAAAGCTCTGGTATTTCATGGGAAGGGCTGATTGAAACTAGAGTTGAGTCCGCCGGTTCCGGCGGGGTGACAACCGCCGATCGGTTACTCATTTACAGATTGTGACATCTTTACATTGTGGTATTTGGAAAGGAAAACAGGCTGATTGTGCTGCGCGGACAAGCGATATTCATCCTCTTTCCCACACAACCAGTAGAACATCTCGGCAGCGTCATTGATAGCGCGATGATATTCGCGGTGGTAGGTGGGACCTGCGGGCAGACCTTTGGCACTCATAGGCTCAAAATCCGGTTCTCGAATCCAGTCGCGCGTGGGCGGCACAGTTCGTGTATACCCATACTTCGACAGATTGCGGACAGCCTTTGCCGTGGACGCGGCGCGACGGTGCCAGACGGTGTAGGCGGTTAAGAAGATAGAACCTGCCGGGGCAGTGGTAGAAACTGCGCCCCGAATGCTGCCGTAATGCGCCATGGAAGGGATTCCGTCGGCGATGAGGAAATGAGAACCCGGCAATATCTCGGTCGGTCCCAGTTCCGGTGGGGTATCCTGTGGATAGTAGAAGGCTAGGAGACTATCCAGTTTGGGTCCGAACACCGCACCGCCATCGACGTGCCATGGACCTGCGGGCATGGGACACTGGGCTCGAGGTCCCTCACCCAGGTGAAAAGGATAAGTGAAATTTTTGCCTAAGAGGGATCGTATCGCACCGGTTGCTTGCGGATTAAGCAACACATTCTCGGCGACTCCATCTATACTCGCAGCGTTACCTCCCCTGGGCTGCTCTTCGAAAAATTCAACCACCTTCCGGTTGATTTCATCGGGAACGACGGCCTCCAGCATCAGGAAGCCCCGCCTGCAGAATTCTAGCACCTGCGAGTCCGTTAGTGTTGGTGCGCAGTCGTATGTATTCTCCATTTTAAGCTTTCTCCATGCCGGGATAGTTCTTCCTATTGGAACCTATCGCGGCGACCGTGTTGAGTTAAGTTGGCATTACTTCGTAAATGTAACACAAAATGTAACCCAATTAGTTTACTACAAAGGTCAATTTTTTGTCGAGAAAAAAAACAGTAGTTTTCAAAAGGAGAGGTATATCGGGGCCAATATTTTTCGTCGCAGAATTTCCTGTTGTTTTTTTTACGAATCATGTTACACTAAAAGGATAGATATATAGTGCGTTGGTCCAAGGCATGAATATTTGTCAGCCAATTCCCAATGGAGGATTAGGCGCATTAGTGATTCCAATAATTTTGCCTTGTGGGAGAGTTGATTCAACGGCATTATCGGGAGGTAAAACAATGATTAACAGAAAGTTCGCTATACTTTTTGTCGTTGCCGGTCTAGCCACTCTGGCTTATTGTACAGCAGGCGCTCAAATCGTCGAAGATGGGCTTGTGAGCTACTGGCATTTAGATGAAGAAAAAGGCGGAGAAATCCGGGACGAGGTTGGACCAAACAATGGGACTATCAGAGGCAATCCGAAGTTTGTTGAAGGGGTATCCGGAAAAGCCCTACAGTTTTCTGGGGACGATGCCGTATTTTTTGAAAACGTAGGTTTCCCGAAGGGAAGTTCGGCCACGACATGGTCTGCCTGGTTTAAAAGAGAAGTCAGTGCTCCCTTGTCTCAGTATATTGTTACATACGGCTTTTGGAGGGGACCTGGTGGTGAAGGTTTTGGTATTGGGACTGGGCATAATAGAGCTGATCGGCTCTTTATGACGCAGTGGGGCCCAAATTTTGATACCTTTGGCCCCGATATCACCACCTTCGACGAATGGCACTATGTCGCGGCTGTCTATGACGGAAAGCAACACAATACGCTGTATCTAAACGGGGAAGTGGTGGCTGAAAGGGATCTAGCGTTGAAGCCAAACGTACCCAATAATAATCAGGGTGTCATTGGCGCAAATACGAATTTCGATGAATCGATGGAGGGCTTCGTTGACGAAGTCGGGCTTTATGATCGCGCCCTAACTGCAGATGAAGTCTTGCAGAATTTTAATTCGGACATAAAATTTGGCGTGGATCCCGCTGGAAAGATATCAACCACATGGGGCAAAATCAAAGCAAGACCGAAATCCCATTTTAATTGAACCTTAGCCACGACGACAGCCGTTCATTAACCAAGAGCGAATTTTTCGCTTGGCACGAAATCAATTGTATGCTAGAATAGCCACACTTCTGATTGACGGCATTTTGCCGGCGGATTTCAATCCATTGACGCGGCAAAATTAGATTAACTACGAACAATTCCACATTAATACTTAAAACCTCCGGTGTCCTCGAAAGGGCGGAGGTCTAAATAGCTTGAGGAGGTACGTAATGATGTATAAGAGCTTAGCGGTTCTTTTTGTGGTGGTAATGGCGGTCGCATTTGCTTTTACCGCGGGGGCGCAAGTCGTCACGGACGGACTTGTTAGTTATTGGTCTTTCGAGGATGGCGACATCTCGGACCAAGTTGGAACTAACGACGGCACGGTTGTGGGCGATCCTGAGATGGTCGCCGGTCACGTCGGTGCGAACGCCATGAAATTTGACGGCGATGATGCCATAACTTTTCCCATGGACGGTTTCCCCATTGGTAACGAACCCAGGACCTTTTCCGGTTGGTTTAAAAGAGAAGTCAGCGACGGCGGTGCGTCTCAGTATATCGCTGCTTACGGCACTTGGGACGGGAAAGGCAACGGCTTTGGCGTAGCAACTCGCGGCGGCGATCAGATATTTATTGCCCAATGGGGGCTTGATACGGTAGGTCCTACGGTTTCTCTAGGGGAGTGGCACTATGTGGCGGCTGTCTATGATGGAACTGCGGACATCATTTATCTGGACGGTGAAGAGGTCACAAACAACGTTTTAGGTGAACCCATAAACACCCAAATGGGAAATGGCGCCATCGGAGCCAATCCCGACCCTAATGAGTTCATGGAGGGTTTGATTGACGATGTCGGTCTTTATAACCGCGCACTCAGCGCTGAAGAAGCGACGCAGAATTATGAGGCGCGCGCAGGATTGGAGTCTATGACCGCTGTAGAAGCGGCTGGAAGGCTCACGTCCACATGGGCAAAAATGAAGAGCGCCAAATAGCCAACCCTCAACCTTCGGAAGGTTCTGAACCTTCCGAAGGTTTTTTTCGTTAAACCTTAGCGAACTTACCGAATCCTTCCTAACTCCTCTTCCCAACATCTCCGACACGCCTACCAATGCGGTACGATTATGTGCGATTAACTTGGTCGACAATCTCCCTGATTGGTGCAAGCGCGACGCTGACATCGCTCACGGTCGGAAAACACTCGAGTCCGAGATAACCTTCGTATCCCGCCCGCTTCGCTGCAGTGAGCACGTTCAGATAATTGATTTCGCCGGTGCCGGGTTCGTGGCGACCGGGTACGTCGGCGATATGGATGTGGCGAATCAAGTCAATGTCTTGCGTTAGGCTGTTTATCAAGTTACCTTCGTTGATTTGGTGATGATAAGCGTCAAAGGTCAATGCGACCGCCGGATTGTCCACTTCTCTGACGATTGATACCCCTTCCTGCCAAGACGCAAGGTAATAGTCCGCGTGGTCGACTAATGTGTTTAGGCATTCCATCACGAGGGTCATCCCCTCTCCCTCCGCAATTGGTGCCACCGTTTTCACAGCGCGAACAATGTTTTCTCGTTGGCGACGGCGAAGGTCGCGTTGTTTCTCGTCGCGCTGGTAGTCGTACCAAGGCTGTCCAGGCGTCCACTTCACCTCTTCAACCAGCAGACCCAATATTGAACACCTCATTTGCCTAGCCAATTGACAGGACTGCCGTACAGATTGAGTTAAGGCGTCGATCCGGTCTCCGTCCAGCAAACGCAGGCGGGGTTGAACACTAATATTTGCGACAACCAGGTTGTTTAGCCTGACTCGTTCAGCGATGGTCGACATGTCCAGGTCACCCGATGTTGCTTCGGGGTCCGGACCAAATTCGAGGGCGGTCAGACCGAGTTCCGCCACTGCATCAATACGGTCGACGAATTCGCGGTCACGGAACATGAATTCAATGTTCGCCGAAAGTTGCAGCATTTTTTCTCCTTTTAGATGCGCACTGCACCTTGAATTTGTGGTGAGCCTGGTCCAGATAACTGCTCGTGTTCACCTCATGCAGGCTCTTGTTTAGACCACACGCGCTCATCGGTGACATCGCCGGGAAAGCCTCGAACGACGCCATCAAGACCTTTGTGCGGACTGGGCCAGCACTGCCCGCCCATTACCGCGAACTCGCCGCCCTTCCCACACAACCAGAAGAAAAGTTCAGCCGCGTCGTTGCAGTCTCGGGTCGGCGGCCGCGTGGTGGGGCGATCGAAGAACTCATAGTCCGCGGTTCGCAGATCGAACTCCGGTTCAATTACCCAATCCCGGACCGGCGGCGTTGTCCGCCAGTAGTTGAAGCGGAACATGTGTCGATATCCCTTTGCTGTCGACGGGGTTCGACGGTGCCACAGGTTATACGACATAATTAAAATAGATCCGGCTGGCGCCTCCGGCGGCGCGAAATACGCGACACCCTTGAGGTTACCGTAATGGCCAACGGGCGCGGAGGCTAGGTGATGGGACCCTGGCAAAATCGCCGTGGGGCCGTTTTCCATCGGTACGTCCTCCGGGTGGTAGAATACCTCGACGTAGTTCAGTTTCTTTTCAAGGACGTAATTGCCGTCGCGGTGCCAACCTCCTGGCTTCGGCATCGGTGTTTCGGCACGGTGGTCGCTGATGATGTTCGGGAGCGTAAAGCCGCTCCCAAGCAGCGAACGTACAGCACCGGCTGCTTCCGTGTTGAGCAGAACATTCTCGACGAACCAGTCCTCTTCTAATAGCGGAAGGTGAAATTCAACCTCGCCGGATCGTCGCGGCGCCCGGAACTCCGGTCGAGTCTGCGCGATTTCATTGGTGTATTGGATGACTCTCCGGTTAATCTCATCCGGCACGACCGCCGGAAGTATCATATAGCCTTTCTTACAAAAATCGAGAATCTGGGAGTCGGTCAACGTTGGGCGAATATCATCTGTAGTTCTCATTACTCATCTCCACTTTTCAAGCACAAACTCGCCACCGACCTCATAGGTCCGCGTCTCATCGACCCAGAGGGCGAGTTCAGGAAATTTGATTACACGCCAGCCATCCTGAATAGCATCAATCACAGTCTTGTACGGCCAGTCCTCCGGATTCAATGGGCCTTCGTTAATCTCGCCGTTGTCCAGCATCAACATGCCGATGACACCTGAGTGAATCGTCCACCCTTCAACGCGCAGGAACAACAACTGTTGCCGCGGCGGCGTTTCGTCCATCGCTTCGAGAATGCCATGGAGACTAGCCTGAGTGAGGTCCCCTCGCATAAACTCCTCTAAGCACCGCTCGACTTGCGCCTTGATTTTACTGTATTCGTCCATCGTCCCTCCCTTTGCCAGCAATCATAAATCCTCTACTGTCGCTAAGGTAGTTCCGTCCATAATCATCATACAGCGTTGCGGGGGTGTCTTGAAGAATCGATTCGATTCGGGCAAGTTCGTCATCGCTGAACGTGACTCCTGCCGCGCCGAGATGCTCGTGGATCTGATCGGGGCGTTTTGCACCGACCAGTACACAACTCACCGACGACAGCCGCAGGAGCCACCCAATAGCTAGCTGAATGAGGGAGAGACTTTTATGCGCCGCCATCTGTTTAAGCTGGTCGGCAACCTTGACGTAATGGGCAAACGGCTCGCCACGGAAGCGTGACAGGCGCGCTCGCTCGTCGTCCTCCGGGAACTTATGACCGACACGGTAGCGGCCGGTTAGCAATCCTTTAGCTAACGGACTGTGAGCCATGATCCCAATCCCGTTACGTTCGCAAAAGGGAAGCACCTCGGCTTCTATACGACGGTCGAGCATGTTGTAGCGCGGCTGGTTAGTGTGGAGGCGAGTTGTCGTTAGGGCTTCCTCCATATGTTCGACCCAGAAGTTAGAGACGCCAATATATCGTGTCTTGCCCTGTTCTCGAAGCCGGTCGAGGGCTTCCATCGTCTGATCGAGCGGATAGGACGGATCGGGGTGGTGGATCTGATAGAGGTCCACATAGTCTACATCCAGTTTGCGCAGACTGTCGTCCATGGCGGCGAAGATTGCCGCTGGAGAGTAGTCGTTGTCCTGTTCTCGCCACACTTTGGTGGCGAGGAAACATCGATCACGATAGCCGTCCTTCAGCGCCTTTCCGAGCCGTTCCTCGCTCACGCCATACACTTGAGCCGTGTCGATTAGGTTGATGCCACTATCAATAGCGGCTCGCGTAATGGCGATCGCTGTCTGATCGTCCATGGCGCCCATACCACCGCCGAACGGCCATGTGCCGAGCCCAATAACCGACACCTGCGTTCCATCTCTCGTGAGTTGTCTGTATTCCATAAAACACGTCCATCTTGGTTCCCATGAAAGTGATAATCAACGGGAAAACTCTGAGTTTGCCGAAGGGTGCGCCCCTACCACGATTTTGAACGGCACATCAGGATGCCCGGAACCCCAGAAATCCGCCCGTGGGCTTGTAGCCTGAAGGTTCAAGCACGATGATGGTCGAGCGCCCCACCGCAGACTTCGCCATCGGAAGGGTCACTGTGTGGTGGCGAGCGATATAAACGGAAGCGCGGGGATGGCGATTGATGAATACATCGACGGGCTTCATTCCGCCTGCATTGGCACCTCCGAGCGGCGCCAAGGCGTAGTGCATGGGCACGATCCACGTCGGCTTGAGAAACTCAATCATTTCGTCGAGGTCATCGAGCTTGACTGTGTTCCTCTCACCGACAATAGGTATCAGCACATCGCATTTATCCTCCCACGGCGCTAACTCTTCGTTACTAAGTCCGTACCCGAGATCGCCCAGATGTGCGAACCATAATCCGCCGGCGTTGAAGGCGTACATCGCGTTGTCCATCGGATCATGCAGGTCATGGTCAGCAGCCTCGGCTGTCGCGATTGCAATTAACGGTTCGCCGTTGATTGTCGCCGAAGCCGCCCCTGTCGCCACGTCCAAGGCGTTGATGACGCGAGGATTGCCCCGAACGAGCGAAACGTTGTTGTGCGAATCGTCCGTGAGGGAACTTACAATGACGGTGTCCGCGTCGAGACGCGAACCGTCATCTTCCAATTTCGTATCGTGATGGGAGTATGGATCCGTTACGATTGTTGACCTACCATTCTCCAACAGGCGGAAACACGCGTGACCAACAAATTCGAGTTGTACAGACATATATAAACCTCCTCGACAACCTTCTAGAATTCGCTAAATTCGGACAGTAATGCTGCAGCTGTCTGCGTAAACCCATACATGGGCAGTGGGAATCTCGTCCCGATGTTTCGCAACGTTTGCCTTCCCCGAGAGCAGGTGAACGAGTGATTCACCCTGTAACAAATCCCCGGTTTGGATTGTCTAATTGTATTCCTGTGCGCTATCCCAGTCCTGCAACACCGCTGTTACGCCAAATAAACGGGCAGACTGCTGTCGATGCCACGAAAGGCGGCGTGATTGCCGCTCAGCCAGTAGAAAATCTCAGCGGCGTCATTGAACGCTCGGTGCCCTTCCCGCGCGTAGAAGTAGTGACCCTGCCGCATGTTATATATCTGTTCAACGTTGAAATCCGACTCGATGATCCAATCACGCTCCGGCGGTACGTTTCGGACATAGTGGTATTTCAGCAGATTACGCGTGCCCGCTGCGGTAGCCACTCCCTTTCGGTGCCAAATATTATAGAAGCAGACGATGATAGAACCCGCTGGTGCTGTTGTTGGAATGGTCTCCCGGATTCCAGTATAATGACCCATATATCCCCCCGCAAAGAGGAAGTGTGAACCGGGCAATAAATCGGTTGGACCCATTTCCAAAGGGGTATCCTGCGGATAATAGAACACCTTCAGGGAATCTATCTTGGGACCGTAAAGCGAGCCGGCATCTCGGTGCCACTCGCCCGTCCCTCCTGGGCACACTGCACGATGGTTTGCCATGAAAGTCGGTAGTTGAAAATTTTTGCCCAATAACGATCGGACGACACCAATTGCTTCCGGATTGAGAATTATATTGTCGGCGAACCAATCTGTTTCAAAGATCTCGTCAGGCAGGCGAGCGGAGTCCTCCTTGAAGGGGCCGCCTGAAGAATAGAGTTCGCAGTAATCGCACGATTTTTTGTTAACCTCATCAGGAACGACAGCTTCCAACATTAAAAACCCTTTTTTACAGAAATCTAGAACTTGAGTGTCCGTCATTGTGGGTTTGCAGTCGTATGTCGGTTTCATCGTAAATTACCCTCTTTTATTCCTAATTATTCAGTCAATTTAATGGAATGATAAGTCTGAGAAATACCAACCATAGTTTATACAGGTGACTTAGATGTTGAGCCGAAGTAGAGGAGCCGGCATTCTTGATGTATACCCAGCATTCTACCACAACAGGCATCCTCCCGCAAGAGCAAAAGCCGGCTACATAGCACCAGCCATATACATTGCCA
Source organism: Candidatus Poribacteria bacterium (assembly GCA_965198175.1). Classification (GTDB taxonomy): domain Bacteria; phylum Poribacteria; class WGA-4E; order WGA-4E; family PCPOR2b; genus JAPPKS01. The sequence continues at coordinate 783,133 of OZ240245.1, read as the reverse complement.
AACGCAGCGACGGTACATCCGTCACCAGTGCAACAAGATCCTATTGTTCAACCGAACTATTATCCGCCGCGGGCGGCTTGAAGTATACGGTCCGCTAATCCACCGGGTTTGGTTGGGCCGCTAAGGTCTTCCCCATTCAACGCGGCTGGCAAGCCCCATAGTATCAAGTTCAAATGGGAACCATAATCGCCGAAAACTTCGCCAGTATTTTTATCACCTCGGGTGCCGCCAGCAGCACTCCAGATGTAGCCTTGTTTAACGATGGTGTCGTAGTCACGGCGGACCAGCTCCAATCCGAAATCGGGTTCTCCTTCATACATATACATCATGGCGAGGAACGGAAGGTAGCAAGTGAGCACAGTATAGGTTCCGAAACCGATATTCTGCACCGGCGTCCCGTCGGGGTTAGTATAGTTGAGCGCGCCGAATTCCGTAAGGGCGACATTTGTCCCCTTTATGGTTTCCAACGTGGTCTTTACTCTATCGTTTCGGAAGACACCGGCTAATCCTTCGGACCTCGCCATCCACTCGCCATCCAACTGGTAGGCAAGGATTAGGTCGGACTTCTTGCCGGTTGTGGGCTCGTAATAGTTCAAGTAGTAATTTCCGGTCCACAGCTTGTTTTCCAACGAGTTACTTCCCTGAGAAAACCAATTTCTACATTGGTCAGCAAACTCTTCATCACCCATCTTCTCAGCCATCTGTTCAGCCATCTTTAGATGTGCCAAGTGGATGCCTGCCACATGAGCCGTCATTCCGTGGAACTCGCACATCTCAATCCAGTCGGTACCGAAACCCGGTGCGAAACCTAATACAGATGCGTTCTGTTCGTGAGCAACGCTGATTATGCCGTCGGGGCCAAGGTCTGGTCTCAAATTCATCGTGTAGATTGTGGTCTGCTTGACGGATTTGTAGAACTCTTTGAGCATCTCATCATCGCCGGTACAATTCCAATACCGATTCACAATATCCACATATTGGGGCCCGTTGGTAGCGGTCTGCCAGCCAGTGGTCGGACTCACCATGCCACAGGGGGGCGTATGGTAACTAAACCCGCTAAACATAAAGGCCGGCGCGCCCTCCGGGCTCTGGTAGGCCTTAAATGCGCGAAGCGTAGACAACGCCAGTTCGGGGAAGAAGTAGACGATTGGGATATTCCCCTCAAAGGTTGGAGGCAGGCATCCAATCTGTGGACAATATTTGGGAGATTCATTCATGCCGAAAATTCCATCTTCCTTCCGGCACCACTCCCCTATCGGAGGTTCCGCCACTGCCCACATGCTATTCTCAGTGATGAGGTTGAGGCCATTAAGGAGTGAATCCTGCAGCCATCCAGGCAGCTTCTCGTCCGTATAGATGACTTGCTGCCATGCCAGTATCCGTTTCAATAACGACTCATGATTTTCAGCCAAATTCTGCGCCGCCTCTAACGCACTGTGGTATCTTGTGGTGTACATATGCGTGTAGGTATTTCCACCTGCCGTAGGTGTTCCCCCACCCTTCCAGCGTGGACTATACCAACCGAGGACAAACCGGACAATTTTGGTTTCACGAGGGGCCAGGGAAAAGTCAACCGCTAGGGATGATCCCGCCCTATATTCCTTGGCTTCAGGCAGCTTGTTTTCGATGTTAGCCCAAGCTTCTCCGTTGATTCCGAGTTCTCCGCCAGAACGGATTTTCTCGTCTCCTACCACTCCCAGCGCATATCCTATGTCACGACTATTGGTCACTGAGATGCCTGAGAAGGTTCCTTCTACGGATTCACGAGAAAAAATCGTTGCGCCTTCCGTCTCCTCATCGGAGGGCCCCGGGAAGCTGAAGGCTACGGTACCGCGCTGCGGAGTATCTTTTACGTTGCGCAGGTGCACCTCGAAGACCGCAGCGGGAAGGAGGGACATATCGATGTCCCCGGGTATGAACGGTGCCCAAGCTCTTAACCCAACGCTAATTGGCGTGTCTTGAAGGTCGTATTCTACGTCAGCCACCGGATAATGCCCCCAGTAATGGATTTCACGGAGCGGATCACGCGGCAGGCTCCGGAGTTTCGGGGTGTCTGACTCCCAGTAACATATCCAGTCTTGGGCGCTGTGCGCCTTCGTCAGCAACCGAGGCTGCCCTTCAACACTGATACCTAGGAAGGGGCGGTTGACAAGCCGCCGAGGGACGTGAGAGTTGAACAGCGTGCACAGACCGAAGGTTCCATTAACCTCGAGGTCTATATAGCGGCATACCATTGATAGGAGGTCCCAGTTCAATTCCGGTCGAGCTCCGAGTGCGTTTTGTGGAAAATATCATGCCGCTAACCGGCGCTGTAAAACCTTCTGCCTCGAACCTCAGCCACTCCCGCTCAGGGAGATCTGTGGGAAAAAGCTTCTGATAATTATTCATCATTTTTCTCCTTACAATTTCATCATCTGCACGCACCGTGTTCGTGATGAGAGTTACTGCCGAAATTAAAGTAACTCCAAGGATTGCCCAAAGCAAGGGGTGACGTTTTATTTTCATGTGAAACTCCTCGTGTTATTGGTGAATTGGTAGGGATGTCACTTTGAGGGTTGTCTTCGCTTGGTAGATACTTGACGAACAAGGCTTCCATCGTCAAGCCCTGGATGGTTCGAGATGAATCAAGCCACCGGTGGATGGGCATAAAGACGGTTCTGCGATCCACGAGGGAGGCAAGACCGGGAATTATGCAAGCACATCGGGGATAATCTTGCCGTGCACATCGGTTAGCCGGAAGTCGCGACCACCATAACGGTAGGTGAGTTTTGTGTGGTCAATGCCCATCAGGTGCAAGATGGTGGCATGGTAGTCATGGACGTGACACGGCTGCGAGACGACTCCTAAGCCATATTCATCCGTTTCACCATATTTCACTCCGCCCTTAATACCGGCGCCCGCGAGCAAACAGGAAAACGCCGTGCCATGATGGTTGCGCCCAGCGCTGTCCGAAAATGGGGTGCGACCAAACTCGGTACAGATGGCGATGAGCGTCTCCTCAAACATACCACGTTGCTTCAAATCCTTAATTAGCGCTGAGAGCGGTAGATCTACCCGCCGAGCTTTTGGACGATGTTCCTCCATATTGCCGTGAGCATCCCAGTTGTCATTTGCGCCAGTGTCGATGAGTTCCACCACCCGTACCCCGTGCTCGACCAGCCGTCGAGCAACCAAGCACTGCCAAGCGAACGATTTGTTGTCGTCACGTTTTAGTCCGTACAGGTTCAGCGTCGCATCGCTCTCCTTCGATACGTCGAACATCTGAGGTGCGACACGCATCATTCCCCTTGCGGTGTTGTCAGCGTTCATCCGGGCAAGCAGTTCCAAATCGCCGGGGCGCCGCCGCGCGTGAAGTTCATTGACATCGTGCAGCATGATTCGTGCAAGCTCTGCCAGCTTTAGCGACCGCGCAGAGGATTTTAGATTGCCTACCGGTTCGTCACCCGGGATGACGCGTACACCCTGATGCACCGGGGGCAAGAAATGGCTGTCCCACACCTGCGACCCCGAGTATGGAATACGCTCGCACAAAACCATGTACGATGGCAGATCCAGGTGCTCTGTGCCCAGCCCATAACTCAACCATGCGCCAATGCTCGGCATCGGAACCGTTGCGGATCCGGTGTGCATAGCAAGCGTCGCCTGAAAATGCTCAACAAGATCCGTGTGCATGCTTTGTATGACGCACAAGTCATCTGCTACACCCCCCAGGTGAGGAAACAACTCGCTAATCATTAGCCCAGACTCGCCGTATGCCTGGAAATTGAAAGGCGAGCCCATTGCCGGCTGTGTAGTATTTTCCCATGCCGGAATCTTCTTGCCGTGATCCTGCTGCAGCTTCGGTTTATAGTCAAAAGTGTCGACATGCGAGAATCCACCGGTAAGGAAGACGAAAATCAGATTTTTGGCTTTCGCCGGATGATGGGTCAGCTTGGGCGCCAGTGGATGTCCGTTGTGGAGTTCTGCAGCGAGACACAGTTTGGTAACAGGCCCAAGCATAGTCGTGGCGCACCCGGTGAGTGCATAGTTCAGAAATTTACGACGATTGATTTGATGCTCTTCGTTCATGGTTGCACCTGCTTGTCGATTGAAATTAGTCAATGTAAAGAAATTCGTTGGCTGTCAATACGGCTCGTGCGTAACTGGTCCAAGCTTCTATTTCGCGTTGTCCAGGCGACAAGTGGTACGCATCGAGTTCTTCAGACATCTGTGTTATATATGCGACTGCCCGTTGCTGTTCGTCAGTGTATGCTTCACGGCCATAAGCGAATTGATGTGCGTGGTTGACACGCTGAGCAAAGTCTTTGGAAGATTCAATTAATCGGTTGGCAAAAGTCTCCGCCTGTTCCTGCACCCACGGATGATTCCTCAAAAACAGCGATTGTTGCGGGACTGTAGAATGCATACGCTTGCCAGTTGTCGTGTTTGTGTCTGGTCCGTCAAATAGACCGAGGAACGGGTGACGTTGAAGTCGCTGCGTCATCAGATAAACGCTGCGATGGTTAGATGGATAGGTCTTCTTCTTGAACGGGAAATGCTGCGTCCATCTCCACGTCCTTACGGGTGGAAATGGATGTCCTCCTGGTCGGTTGAGCCTCAACAGACCACTGGTCGCCATCATCGCATCGCGAATCGCTTCCGCTTCCAGGCGGCGGCGGTCGAATCGCCAATAATAGGTATTGGCTGGGTCTATAGAGGCATTCTGGGCGTTATAATCGCTCGCGAGTTGATATGTCTTCGATGAAAGAATCAACCGATGCATCGCCTTAATCGACCAGCCGCTTTCGACGAAGCACACCGCTAGATAGTCAAGCAGTTTTGGGTGCGTTGGCATGGCACCACTACGTCCGAAATTGGACGGCGTTGATACAATTCCCTTCCCAAAGTGATATTGCCAGATGCGATTGACCATAACACGCGCTGTCAAAGGGTTCGCTCGGTCGGTCAGCCACTCCGCCAACTGCAAGCGGCCACTCTGCCCGTTGGGGACTTCAAGTGATTTGTTGCCGCTAAGAAATCGGGGCGTGTTTCGCATCGCCACCGGACCCGACTCGCCCGGATCACCCCGAAGTTGAATGGGGACATCTACAGGGGGGCCATCCTGAACCGCATAGGCTTGCGGCAAATCGCCAGGAAGGTCCGAACGTGCGAGTTGTTGTTTGAGTTCCTCTTTCTTTTTGTTAATTTGTCCTTTAACTCTGTCACGGCGCTCTGTGAGCATCCGTTTCTGCGATTCGATCCCCTTAGTATCCCGACCGGTCTCCTTCAGTACAGCAATCTCCTTGCCAACGCTTTCGACAAGGAGATTCAATTCATCACGTTTTTTCGCAAGCAAACTTTCACGTTCGAGTTGTTCTATTTCGGTCTGAATCTGTGCAAGCTGTTTTCGATGTGATTCGACTTTTGGATGAGCTTGCTCCGGCGGCAATAACGGCACGAAATTCATACGCCGTTCGCTCCCGAACCGAAATATTTCCGAGCCGGTATAGGGATACTGTGTGCTAGCGAAAATGCCATAGAGCGCATAGTAGTCTTCCATAGTAACAGGGTCGAACTTGTGGTCGTGACAGCGGGCGCACCGGAGTGTCAATCCCATGAACGCACGCCCCATCGTCTCAATGGTATCCTCAATTATGAGGTGACGCAATTCGTAGGGACCGGTGCCGTACCGGCGGGATAAGGCGACGAAACCCGTGGCAATCACCTGCTCGGCAAATCGTTCTGGCGCACCTTCCTTGGCGAGGATGTCACCGGCAAGTTGCTCTTGAACAAACTGATTGTAGGGCTTGTCCGCATTGAACGCCTCAATGATATAGTCTCGGTAGTGGTGAATTTCTGGTATCGGATAATCCGCGTTGTCACCTGCGGTGTCAGCGTAGCGCACTACATCCATCCAATGGCGCCCCCAGCGTTCGCCATAGCGGGGTGACGCTAACAGATTCTCCACACAATTTTTGAAGGCGTCGGGCGATGTATCATTCACAAACGCTGAGATAGCCTCGGGAGCAGGCGGCAAGCCGATGAGATCGAAGTAGACGCGCCGGATAAGTGTACGCTTGTTCGCCGGGGGATTGGGAGATAATTCATGTGCGCGCCACCCCGCGCTGATGAATCGATCAATCGGGCGATCCGACCAAGCAGTAGACGGGACAGGCGGTTCAACCGGTTTCACCGACACAAACGACCAATGGGGCGCGCTCGGTTCAGCCGCTTCTGCTTGCCATGCCGACTCCGCCGGCCACAGGGCGCCTCTTCTTACCCAGTCCTCGAAGTCCGCCACAACGTGATTTGGGAGTTTCTCATCAGGTGGCATTTGAACATAAGCCGTACCATCGTACCGAATCGCCTCAAGCAACAAACTTGCGTCCGGCTGGCCAGGAACAATTGCTGGACCGTTAATACCACCTTCGAGCAACGCCTCCCGCGAATTTACGCGCAGACCGTTGTTGACCTCCTCCCCGCCGTGACAGCTGAAACAGGTATTCAACAACACAGGGCGTATTTTCGCCTCAAAAAACGTGTGCTGTTCATCCTGAATTGCTTGATTGGTGCTGGACACAGTCACTGGATGGAGGCACAGTAATACTGATAAAGCGACTACAATTCCTGCTGAATACACGAACTTACCCTGTCTGAGCATGATACAACTTTCAGTAAGTTAAATTGTACCTCAGCAGTACCGAAAAAACAAGGAAAATAACTGGCTCGCGTTGCTGGGTCTCAATGAATATTCTCATCGCAGGCATCTAGAATCCCGATTTTGATGATTGCATCCAGCAAATCGAGTAACTATCTCGTACTATACCAGATGTTTACCAATAATTTCAGGCGTTGAACTCTGACTAAACAGGTCGGATTTTCTATCTTAAATCTCCTTCATTTCTGTCTAAAGAATGCGGGTGAATTCATTTCTCGCTAGTTTTTTGGACAGTGCATCTGCTATAATTTTTATACTCATCTCCCTGTTATGTAAGATACATCTTATACAATAAGCCCACAAGCCTGTTAGCTGCCTGTGCATCAGCCCCAATTTTTGAATTCTATCAAACAAATTTGTCAGGATGTTCATCAATCCTAATTTCTGCGACTCAATGGTACCTTAATCTTAGGATGAACACGATGAGGAACACTACACTCGATGTAATATTTCCGGAGGCGCTTTTTGATTACGAATGTTTCGAGCACAAGGGACTATTTGCAAATGTCTGCTACGTATGGGAAGCGCTACTCCTGTTGAAGGATTATATCGCGACATATATATCCAGACAGGGTCATCAAAAGAACGTAGAAATTACGCAAGGCGCTATTGTGGGCCCTGATGTTGTATTGGGCGCAGATGTTGTTATAGAACCCCATGTCTATATCAAAGGACCCGCAATTATTGGTGACAGGACGGTGATTCGACATTGTGCATATGTCCGCGAAAATGTAATCATCGGGGAAGATTGCATTATTGGAAATGCGACTGAAGTCAAGCATTCGATTGTTATGAATGGAGTAAGGGCGGGTCATTGGAACTACATCGGCGATTCAATCCTCGGCTTTAACGTGAATCTGGGGGCTGGGGTCAAGCTCGCAAACAGCAAGATCACAGATACAGATATAATGGTCCGTAGCCTTGATGGCAAAACCTACACCACTGGACTTCGGAAGCTTGGGGCCATCACCGGTGACGATACTCAGATAGGTTGTAATACGGTGCTAAACCCAGGCACGATCCTTGGAAAAGGCTGCTTAGTGCATCCAGTGCTTTCAGTTCAAGGGACATATTTTCATCATGAAGTAATCAAGTCTATGCCCGATGCCTAATGTGGATTGCTTAAAAAATCCTATATCATACAAAATTCAGGAGCACCGATGATGTGTGGGATTGTCGGATATATTGGCAATAAGTATGCTGATTCTGTCTTGTGGACGGGATTGGAACGACTTCAATATCGGGGATATGACTCAGCGGGTATTGCTGTTATCAGTGACGGTGAGTTAAATCTCCGAAAAAGGGCTGGAAAGTTACGCGTACTGGAGGAGAGTCTTCGACAGAAGCCTATGCGCGGCACCATCGGTATTGGACACACTCGGTGGGCGACACATGGTGAGCCAAACGAACGAAATGCTCACCCGCAAGTAGACGAACGACAAACGTTAGCTGTTGTTCATAACGGAATTATCGAAAACTATCTTCAACTCAGGCAGGAATTACAAGCACGTGGTCATGTATTTGAATCGGAGACGGATACAGAAGTGCTCGCACACCTATTCGAGGAAACCGTGGATGGAGACTTTGTTGGTGCCGTTTGCAAGGCGCTTCAACGCGTGGAAGGAACATTTGCCGTAGCTTTTATTCACCAACAGTTTCCGGATTGCATTGTAGCTGCTCGACGAAATAACCCGCTAATCCTTGGACTGGGAAAGAATGAGAATTTCGTTACTTCGGATGTGCTTGCATTACTTCCTCACACCCAGCGCGTCATTTATCTTGAAGACAATCAGGTTGCTGCGCTTACACGAAAGCAAATTGAGGTTCGAACGCTTTCAGGTGAACGAATTGAACCGCAGATTCATCAAGTTCACTTGAGCGACGACATGGTTGATAAAGGGGACTATCCGAACTTCATGCTCAAGGAGATTCACGAACAACCTGACGTCCTGCGTCGTTTATACAATGCATATGTCACCGACACAATGAAGATTAATTTCGGGGAGTTGGGATTGAATGACGCATTTCTGGCACGAGTCAATCGCATTGTTATTCAGGCGTGCGGCACATCATGGCATGCAGGCCTAATCGGCAAATATTTGCTGGAGCAGTATGCACGGATTCATACAGAAGTAGACATCTCCTCTGAGTTCCGCTACCGAAATCCAATTCTGGAGGGCAACACGCTTGTCATTGCTATCTCCCAATCCGGTGAAACCGCCGATACGTTGGAGGGGTTGCGCAAAGCAAAAAGCAAGTTCATGCCGGTATTAGCTATTTGTAACATGATTAACAGCACCATTGCTCGAGAAGCAGATGCAGTGATAGACATTCACGCCGGATTGGAAATTGGTGTCGCTTCAACCAAAGCTTTTACCGCTCAGATTGCCACCCTGGGACTTCTAGCGCTGCACATGGGGCAGATTAAGGAAATACTTAAATTTGAAGAAATTCGACGTTTTCTAGAAGCCCTTCAAAAGATACCCTCCCTGATGGAGCGATTCATTAAACAGCAGCAAATTCAGGCGTGTGCAGAGAAATACAGCGACTCCGGAGCGTTCATATTTCTTGGACGAAGCTACAACTATCCCAATGCTTTGGAAGGAGCACTCAAACTCAAGGAAATCTCATATATTCATGCCGTGGGCCATCCTGCGGGTGAGATTAAACATGGCCCAATTGCGTTAATCGACGAAAATGTACCGGTCGTGTGCATCGCTAACAATAGCAGCATCTACTCGAAGATTATAAGCGCCATCCAGCAGGTGCGTGCTCGGGATGGAATCACCATCGTAATCGCTAGCGAAGGCAATACGGAAATCCATGCACACGCTCAGGAAGTTATCTTTGTCCCAGACATTGCAGAGGAACTCTCACCCTTGCTTGTTGCAGTTCCGCTTCAATTGCTTGCTTACTATAGTGCCGTCCATCGAGGGTGCGATGTCGATCAACCGAGGAACCTCGCAAAGAGTGTTACCGTTGAGTAGGCATTTGAACTCGTACATGACAAAATTCACTTGGTCAATCTCATCCGGACCCGACCTACAGGAACTTGGCGTCAAAAAGACTTTTTAGTTTGACATTCGTCATTGGGTTGGAAACAATAAGAGAACAATTTAAATTAGCAAGGGGAGCGGCATCGCGAGATGTTGCTCCTTTTTTTTTCGGGTTAAAATCAGGAGGGTTAAGAAATGGAAAATGGTCGATTGCCGAGTGAGTAAGTGTTGCCGGTTACCTTTTGTGAAATGTACCGACCCGCTGGTGATGGGCATTCATTGGAATCGCGAGGTAACCAAAAGGTAACCAAAAAAAAGATCTGTCACTCTCGCTAATCGAGAAATTGTTGGTGTAATATCTTTGAGGCGATCGGCCTGCAGAAGCATTTGCAGCACGTCGAGCATTTGAAAAACCATGCGTTTGCTGTAGCGGTATGGGAATTTTTCGACAACTTGCGCTGAACTAAAGCCGCTTGAACGGGTTAATATGCTAAAATTTTCGCAGTCGCTATAGGAGAGATTTAAGACTTTCACAGTATTTCTCAGTAAATAAATCGGAGAGAATGTTAACGCAATCGAGACGCGAAAAGAGCGGGAATTCGGTCTGGGACGGATTGTCGATCTGTGCAAACGCATAAATGCCAATGGGCGCCGTGAAAATTCATACTTGCTTGAAGGGCGGAGCATTGCCCTAAAGGTTTCGGAAATCAGGGATTTTCAATCTCAAGGAATATAGGTTGGGTTAAGCTGCCCAGTAAGGAACGATCGGCCGAACGAATAGTGATGGCGATAGCGTTCTCTCGTGGTAGTTTTGGTGTCTGTGAAAATTATCTTCAATAACTTAGAGCCTAGAAGAATTTTCTGATTGACTTTCGTGATTGGGCTCGGTATAATAGTTAAACGACTTTAGTTTGCGAGGGGAGAGACATCCGCGAGGTGTCTCTCCCCTTTTTTTATTGAGGTTAAAATGAGGAGGTTAAAGCAATGGAAAATGGACGATTGCCGGGGGAGTCCGTACTGGCGTACACCTATTTTGAATTGTACCGGGACGCGGGGGAAGGGCGGTCATTGGAGGCGCTCGGTAACCTAGAGGTAACCGGAAAAAAACGATCGGTTTCGATGATTAAGAAGTGGTCGGCGCAGAATAATTGGGGACAGCGCATTGCTGAATTTGACGCAGAGGTAGCACGGCGGGCTGCAGTAGCATTAACTGCGCGTCGCGCATCTGAAATCGAAGCATTTATTGAAGCGGACATGGAAATTGCGTCGCGGGTTCAGGCGTTGTGCCGGGATAAACTTCAAGCTATGGAAGCCGAAACGGATATTGGCGAATTACGACAACTGGTATCGACATACAAAGAGGCGCGGCTATGGATGATGGAACTCACCGGGGCTTTGGAAGGAGATGAAAGATGAAAAGGCAGCGGACAGCGTTCTACAAACGGCGGTATGCACAGATAAAAGAGGATAATCTTGATGATGAGACAGCGAGGATTTTAAAAACGCGGCCGACGCTCCCAGAACTTCCGCCGCATATCGACAAAGAGGGTTTGTATAAACACTGTGCGCATTACCGAGGGCAAGTGGTAACAACAGAAATGGCGCTCGCGCGTCGTGCACATGGAGACGAGTTAACGCCGGAAGAGCATCGTTTGGTCGAACTTGACGATTATCGGCTGCGAGAACTAGATAGGATTATAAAACTTAACTGTCCTGAATATGAGATAGATTGGGAGGCGGACGCGGAAAAACGTACAACATACTTTAAAAAATACTACGAAGCGTGGCGTGACGGGGATGTGGCGTTTTTTCGACGTCGAGACTCGGAGAAGTGTGAGATTAACGATGAAGAAGAAGCAAGCAAGTAGATGCACCGAATTAGCGTCTTGTATTCACTGCTCCGCATACCTACCTCCTTTTCCCCGTCTCATTGTTTCACCGGGATGTCATTTCGGCGCCGATTCTTCGCGATGGGGACACAAAAAGGGGACATTGGCCTTATTGTAAGTTGGGTAAATCGGGGTTGGTTTAACACGGAATGTTCACGAACGGGTTTCGTTCGGTTGAATGTGTTCGTGACATTGTCGGGGGTAGCGGAAGCCAACGTTTTTAGCTATTGCAAATGTGTTCTGTTTGGCCGTGGTGTTGTAGAGTGAAAACTATCGCGTTCGCTTTTCGCTCAATTGTAGGTTGGGTTTCGCCTTTGGCTCTACCCAACCTACAAGAACTGTTTGGGACGGAATATGAAAGAAGGAATTTTAATCGAATTTAACGCGAATGACTTAATCAACAGCTTTTTATATTCAATTTTCAATTATGATGCATAGTTGTTATGCTCCTCCCTCGCAGATTTCTAAGGATGCAATTCACATCGGAGACTCCGAGCGTCACCATCTGCTCAATGTGCTCCGTCTCAAAGCAGGCGATTCGGTGCACATCATTGATGGAGAAGGTAACAGCTACACTGCTATCCTTCGTGATACCCACGTCCCCGCTTTGTATGCTTCAATAATCCAACACCAGTTTCATCCAAACACCCCGCCGCATATCACACTTTTCCAAGGCTTACCTAAGTTTGACAAAATGGATCTGATTGTACAAAAAACAACCGAAATCGGTGTTAATCGGATTGTACCCATGATTTGTCAACGTTCGATTCCAAAGCGAACAGAGGCAGCCCAAAAAAAACTGCAAGTGCGATGGCAGCGCATTGCGAATGAAGCTGCCAAACAGTGTAGACGTCCGCGATTTTCTACACTATTTAACGCTCAGAAGATAGAAAGGTGCTTTGAGCAAGCGACTCATTTCGACCTGTCGGTTCTGCTGTGGGAAAACGAAGACGGACGGGAAATCAAGGAGGTATTACAGCGCCACAAAAGAGCAGAATCAATTGGGCTCTTTGTTGGACCAGAAGGGGGATTTTCGGCTGACGAAACTAAAACTGCAATTCAAAGCGGATGTCTTCCTGCTACACTTGGCCCCAATGTCTTGCGAACGGAAACCGCAGGCATTGTGAGTGTGGCAATCGTGATGTATGAATTACGTGGTGCTTAAATAGGACAAGACAATCTCCTCCTTTAATTTAATCAGAAGTTAATTCGACAAACCACCATAATCCATGTAATGCTGTGGTTCTAGCCGCTAGACAGAACTCTGCAAATGCAATTTTCGTCTAGGGCGTTCAATTGAGAATCAATTTTTACTTGCATAATCCTAACTGCATATGATAATATTAAGCTAGACCGCGAGGAACCTTCCCCTTAGAGGGAAAAACATCGCGGTTGTTTTTTTGTGTGTTAAGCTCTGACACTGTACCTTGATAATCAAGACAAGTAAATCTCTAGGGTGATACAAGCTCATTAGCACGCCGTTATAATCTTCTTTATTTTCTAAAGATGGGATGCCATCTCTTGCTCTTTTATTTTTAAAGGTGCTAGAACTTCCAGTGTTATTATGAGTTCCTCAGTGAAAACCTCAGTTTTCGACTTGTTATCACCCATTCTGGACGGTGAAGGGATTAAGTTAGTTGACGTTGAATATGAAAATCAAAAGAAAAATAGAATGCTAAGGCTTTTAATCTATAAACCTGACGGTATAACGATAAAGGATTGCCAACACGTTAGCGAAATTGTCGGTCCCGTTCTACAAATGCATGGATTCAAACTGGATAGGCACAGTCTTGAGGTTGCCTCTCTAGGATTAGATCGTCCGCTTAGTACAGAAACAGACTACCGCAGAAATTTGAGTAAGAATATTCAAATCGAGGTCCTCTCCCCAAGCGGAAAATTTCTACAATTGAGTGGCATTCTGGAAGATGTCAACTGGAGAAAGATTTATCTGACTCAACGTTCAGGGGAGACAATTCAAGTTGGACTTTCAGAAATTACTAAAGCTCATGTCCAACTGATGTGGTAATATCTTTGGGTGGAAAGCAATGACGAACGATTTGCTTATGACTATTCGCCAAATCATGAATCAGACGGATTTGCCACAGGAGATTTTTATTGAGGCTATCGAAGCCGCCTTATATTCAGCAGCTAAGCGGCGCTATGGCTCAACTCAAGGTGTATCCATTAAGATTGATTCTGAGACGGGTGAGATTAAATGTTATGTTCCCCAAAAAGTGGTTGAAATTATGCACCACTTTGCAAAAGAGATTCCGATTGAGGAAGCATTGAAAATAAAGCCTGATGCGCAGTTGAATGAGACTATCGAGGTTGAAGTAGATCCAAGAGAGTTTGGAAGAATTGAAGCTCAAACAGCACGTCAAATCCTTGTTCAAAAAATTAAAGAAGCTGAGCGGGAACAGATTTATCAGGAATATAAAACCCGTGAAGGAGAGATTATCACAGGTTATGTGCAACGGGTCGAACGCGGCAACCTCATCCTTGATTTGGAACAAACTGAAGGTATATTACCGTATGGCGAAGCTTCTCAGCCGCACAATCATCAGCGTGGTGACATGTTAAAGTGTTTAATCTTGGAAGTGCAAGCGGATGCAAAGGGACCACAAATCATTCTCTCCCGGACACACCCCAATTTAATTGATCGACTATTTGAAATGGAAGTGCCTGAGATTTATGACGGATTAGTGCGCATCATGGCAATCGCTCGAGATCCAGGAAATCGAGCAAAGGTGGCTGTTACTGCGCCGTCCGAAAATATTGACGCTGTTGGCACTTGTGTTGGTGTAAAAGGTTCTCGGGTCGAGGCTGTTGTTAGGGAGTTAGAAGGGGAGAAAATAGACCTCCTTGAATGGGATGAATCCCCAGCTACTTTTATTGCAAATGCTCTGCAGCCTGCGACAGTGGCTTCTGTGAACATTGATGAGGAGACCGAAAGCGCAGAAGTCATTGTCCCGGACGATCAGTTGTCCCTAGCAATCGGCAGGCGTGGACAAAACGCACGCCTTGCTGCGAGATTGACGGGGCGGAAAATTGACATTAAAAGCGAATCGGAAGCAGTGACACAGTTTAAGGAAGAAATCACAGCAGAACTATTCCATCCTCAACCGAGTTCATCCCATGCAGCGGCGTCTGATGGTGAGGTGGATTTGACCGATTTGGATGGCGTAGGCGTCAAAACCGCGACAGCGCTCAAAGATTTTGGATTCTCGACAGTTGAATCGATTGTGACAGCAACGTTAGATCAACTTCTTGCGGTTCCAGGGGTTGGAACTAAAACTGCCGAGAGAATTCAGCGTTCCGCAGCAGAAGTTGAATGATACCAAAACCCAAAAGGCGAGAGCAATAGCATAGCGCTATTTCTATTTATTGAACCTTGGATGGCATTCAGGCATTGTCGGAGCGATGTCCTCCGATAGAATCAGATAGGTTGAAATAAACGCAATTCCGCGCGGCAGGGCTTTCATCGCTCCTGATAGAACAAATGCTGTTTCCCGCGATACGAATCGAATGCACACCAATCTGCCTTAATGTTATTCATGTAACGATCTAAAATGGAATTGAGTTAAGGTATAGCTTCTTCTCTCAACTTCGCTTCAACTTTAGCCTACGCGGCTGTTGGTGATTGGTATGGCATCGACACCTATCCGAACTTTTATTGGGTGCCGTGGTAAATCCCCCAAGAAAAACTTACTTCGATTTGCTTGTGGTTTCTCCCGAAGCCTCTGAATAGATGCAAAACGTAGATTTCCAGGCTATGGTGCCTATGTTTGTCCATCTCAAGCGTGTATTAACGCAGCTTTCAGGGCGCCCAAAATCATCAACTCTCACTTGGGAGTGAATCACTCAAAGCGAGCGATTGATCTGTTCAAACAAGAACTGCTTGACCTGATGAATTAGATAAGCGCTGAAGAGGTGTCAATGAAAAAGGATAAAACCAAGAACAGCAAGAATATCAGAGTTTACGAATTGGCAAAACGATATGGGTTGAGCAGTAAAGCATTCATCGAAGAAGTCCAGGAGTATGGTGTGCTCGTCAAGAACCACATGAGCACGCTCGATCCGGAAACCGTTGAGTTAATTGAAGCCGAACGGAATGCAAAAAAGACCAGACTGGAATCGCTTTCTGATCAAGACCCAGCGGCGATTGAAGGAGCCATTACCCAAGCAACACCGACTAAAAAAGAAATCTCAACAATTCCGCAAGTTCAAGAAGGAATTACAGTCGGTCAGATTGCCTCAACTCTGGGATTTAAGGATACAGAAATGATTAGACGGCTCATGAAGCTTGGGATTATGGCAAGTATTAATCAACGTCTAGATTTCGACACGCTGAAAATTATCAGCGAAAAGTTTGAATTTGAAGCTGTCCGTCAACTAACGCTAGAGGAACAAGTGTTGAAGGAAGAACCCGATAATCCAAAAGATTTCGTTCCTCGCGCACCCGTTGTTACGATTATGGGGCATGTCGACCACGGCAAGACCTCACTGCTTGATGCTGTTCGAGAGTCGAATATTATTGAAACAGAAGCTGGAAATATTACGCAACATATTGGCGCTTACCATGTGGAATTGGAGAACGGTAACGTTGTTTTTCTGGACACCCCAGGGCATGCAGCATTCACCGCTATGCGCGCGCGCGGCACCCAAGTGACAGATATTGTCGTCCTTGTTGTAGCGGCAGATGATGGTGTTATGCCGCAAACAATAGAGGCTATCAATCACGCAAAGGCTGCAAAAGTTCCCATTGTTGTTGCAATCAACAAAATCGATGTAGAGGGTGCCAGACCTGATTATGTTAAACAACAGTTGGCGGACCAAGGTCTTATTCCGGAGGAATGGGGTGGACAAACGATTTTTGTTGAAATTTCTGCGAAGGAAAGCATTGGTGTTGATGAACTGTTGGATATGTTGCTCCTTGAATCGGAATTGCTTGAACTGACAGCTAATCCAAATAAAGCGGGGCGGGGAGCTGTTATTGAAGCGAAGCTGGATAAAGGGCGAGGTTCAGTCGCAACAGTGCTGGTGCAAAGCGGGACGTTGAAAGTTGGAGATGCATTCATCGCTGGTCGCTGCTATGGAAAAGTCCGGGCGTTGATTGATGATCGAGGACAGCGCATTAAACAGGGATCTCCATCAACACCGGTTGAAGTCCTTGGTTTCACTGAGGTTCCGGAAGCCGGGGACAGCTTTCATGCAGTAGACTCTGAGAAAGATGCCAGAACCATCAGCGAATCTCGACAAGCAGAGCATCGGTATGCCCAACTTAGTCCGCAGAGTCGTGTGAATTTAGACGATCTCTTCCAGCAGATTCATGAGGGTGATATCAAAGAGTTGAATGTGATTGTCAAAGGTGATGTTCAAGGATCTGTTGAAGTTGTTTGTGATTCGCTGCAAAAGTTAAACGCCAATGAGGTCAAAGTCAACATCATCCATCAAGCTGTTGGCGGTATTGCAGAAACAGATATCTTACTCGCATCTGCTTCCAATGCTATTGTGCTAGGTTTTAACGTGCGCCCCACAACTGAAGCTCTGATAGCAAAGGCGCTCGAAAGTATCGATGTTCGGACATACAATGTGATTTACAATCTGATTTCCGATGTCCAATCCGCGATGGAAGGATTGTTGGATCCTGAGATTCGAGAGGTTTCCATCGGAAGAGCAATTGTTCGCCAGTTGTTCAAGGTTCCGCGGAAGGGAATGATTGCCGGAACTTATGTTAATTGGGGACAAATTATTCATAACTACCCCCTCCGTGTTTTGCGTGACAATCGACAGATTTATGAGGGGAAGGTCGACTCGTTACGCAGGTTCAAAGACGATGTTACTGAGGTTGCCGCGAATTACGAATGTGGTATCGGCACGAGTGCTTTCGACGATTTCAAAGTGGATGACGTATTAGAATGTTATACTCACGAACATATCCCGCGCACACTGAGGTAAAAACAGGGAAAAGTGGAGTAGAGGATTGGGCATTCAATGTCTTAATACTGTCATTTTCGTGTGATGCGTGTTGTAAATTCATGAGTTATTAGGTTGCATTCCACGAATTCATGACGTTCAACGTACTACGCTATGCATGTCGGGATTTGTAAGGCCTTTTTGACGATTTCAGAGAGTTATTCGCTGAAACAGAAACGGCGAGTCGTCAAAAGTATCATCAATCGGTTGAAAAATCGGTTCAACGTTGCTGTTGGAGAAATTGATGCGCTTGATGTGCACCAACGAGTTGTGCTTGGAATTGTTTCAGTGTCCAACGATTCAACGCATCTCAATCGTGTACTGTCGAAAGTAGTGAATTTTATTGAAGCAAACAGTTTAGCAGAATTAACGGATTACGAGATTGAGTTAATCTTCTGACGAAGTGACAATGTTAGAAAGCAGACGTATTGATCGGGTGAGCGCGCTCATACAGAAGGAACTAAGTTACATTATTCATAGATCTCTAAAGGATCCGCGAGTAAAATTCTGTACTATTACGCGGGTTGAAGTATCTTCCGATTTGAAGTATGCCGATGTCAAGGTGAGTGTAATTGGAAATAAGCAACAGAAGCAGGGTACGATGGCGGGTTTGAAAAGCGCCGCCGGTTTCCTCAGACGTGAAGTCGGGTGTCAAATTGATTTGCGGTATGTCCCTGAATTACGTTTCAAATTAGACCAGTCTATCGATCATTTAATGAAACTAGACCGTCTCCTGAAGCAAGTGCGTGCTGAAGAAGAAGAACTCGGCATTTCCTCGGAATGCAGTGATGAAATGCCATAAACCATTTCTTTGATATGGAAACCTATAAAGCAGTCTTAGATGTTTTTGATCGTCACCAGTATTTTGCGCTTTCAACACACATCAATCCCGATGGTGATGCGATTGGATCTGAATTAGCACTCTATTCTTTCCTCAAAGACCTAGGGAAACACGTCCAGATTTTCAATACAGATGCTGTGCCGAAAATCTACCAATTCCTTCCTTTCTGCGACGTCATTCTACCCCCTGAAGCAGTTCAGGGGCATTCGCCTGAGATTCTAGTAGTTCTTGACGCAGGGATGCTGAAACGAATTGGTGACGACCTCTGCCGGACCTTAATCCCAACAAAAGCGATTGTCAATATCGATCATCACGCCACGGCAGATCATTTTGGGAGTTATAACTTTATTGAAGTAGAAGCATCATCAACATCTGAGATTGTTTATCAGTTGATTAAACATCACGGGACTCCAATCGGGAGGGATCGAGCGCTTTGCCTCTACACCGGAATTATGTTCGATACCGGCTGTTTTCGATATGCGAATTCCACACCGGCAGCGCATCAAATCGCTGCCGATCTCATTAATGCAGGCGTATCTGTTGATGAGATTTATCGCTTGGTTTATGAAACCGCGCCAGTTGGAAGGGTACGTTTGCTTGGTGAGGTTCTTCGAACGCTCGGTATAACACCCGATGGCAAGATTGCATGGGTATATGTGACTCAGGAGATGTTCCGCAAAACCGGAACGGGCCGCGAGGAGGTGGATGGATTCATTAATTACATCCGTTCCATTGATACTGTTGAGTTTGCAGTTTTGGTTAGCGAACAAGTAGATGGGAGGTCTAAAGCAAGTCTGCGGAGCAAAACGTATGTTGATGTCGGCGAAATTGCTGCGGAATTCGGTGGAGGTGGGCATCAACGCGCCGCAGGCTGTGAGATTGATGCGCATTATGACGTAGCAATTGCGCAACTCGTGGCAAGTGCTCAACAACGCATCAACAAATTGAAGGAGGTATTAGGTGTTAGGTATGAAGAATTTAATGCCTGGCTAAACTAACCGTATTGCCCCTGATGCCAAGCTCAGACACTTGTATGCACATCACACATCACGGTTTGTCTGATAATCTTCTATCGTTCCACCATGCGGATTGATGGCGTTCTCAACCTGAATAAACCTGCCAAAATGACTTCAAGGCAAGCAGTTGATCGGATTAAACACTTGTTCAATGTCCGGAAGGCTGGACATGGGGGAACGCTAGATCCAGATGCCACAGGCGTTCTGCTTATTTGTTTGGGGAATGGGACAAAGTTGTTTGAATCGCTACAGCTTGGTACAAAGGAGTACGAAGGCACACTGGCATTAGGTATCACGACAGATACCCTTGATTCAAGTGGACGAATTCTCAGCACAGCGGACGTAAGGGGGGTTGCTTTCGATCAAATTCACACTGTTTCCCAACAGTTTATCGGAGAAATTGAACAAGTTGTTCCAATATTTTCTGCTGCGAAACTTAAGGGTAAACGGCTGTACAAACTAGCACGTCAAGGAATCGAAGTGGAGAACTTACCTAGAAAAAAAGTGCTCATTAAATCGTTTGAGATTCTATCAATCAAAATACCAGAAGTTCGATTCAGAGTCGTTTGCTCAAAAGGGACATATATCCGGTCACTTGTAGCAGATATTGGTTCTGCGCTGGTCTGCGGTGCTTATCTTTCACAGCTAACCCGTACCCAATCTGGAATATTCAAAATCGGCGATTCTCATTCTCTTGACAGTCTTGAAAGCAATCCCGACTTTGCTCATCAGGCTGTTATGCTGATTGAGGATGTTATTGAAGCGCTGAATCGCCGTTTCCCATTGAAGATAAAAAGTGCGTTTTAATCCAATATATTTGTTATTTCATAGTCGTCTTGAACGGTTACAATTGAAGATGGTACGATGTTGTCTTCGCACCCCGAAATGCGTCAGAACTTGGAGATTGACTTTTGGAAATTTTCCACAATCTAGAAGCAGCGTCTAAGTTTTGTCATGTATCTGTTGTCACTGTTGGTGTGTTCGACGGATTACACATCGGACATCAAGCTGTCATTCAGCAGGTATTAACACAAGCGGCAAAGTCCAAGCTATCGAGTCTTGTTCTTGCGTTCCATCCGCCTCCGCTAGCTTTTCTTGCTCCCGAAAAGTGCCCTCCAACCTTGACAGCTATCTCGAAGAGAATTGAAATACTGCAACGACTCGGTGTTGATACTTTGGTTTTTGCCCGTTTCGATGCCAACCTGCAAAGGATGTCTCCTGATCAATTTGTACGCCAGGTCCTACTAGGGCAATTGCAGGCCAAACAGGTGGTCATTGGTTATGAATGGCAGTTCGGCAATGGACGAACCGGCAATGTGGAGGGTTTACGGCAACTTGGATCCCAATATGAGTTTGGTGTGGAAGTCGTTGGGCCGACTGAGTTGCATGGACTACCTGTTCATAGTACTCGCATCCGTGCAGCGATCGCAACAGGTGAACTTGATCTGGCAGCGCAGTTACTAGGGCGCCGGTACTCGATTCTTGGTGAAGTGATAATAGGGGCAGGCCGCGGACGCGAACTTGGGTTCCCAACCGCCAACATCAACGCGGGCGATAAGATGCTACCTCCGAATGGCGTTTACGCAATCCAAGCTAAATTAGGGAAACGCATGTTTGATGGGGTACTGAACATGGGAATGAGGCCAACGTTTGATGGGGTGAAGTTCCAGATTGAAAGCCATCTATTCGGTGTTGAGGACATGTTTTACGATAAAGAAATCGAAATTTTCTTTGTCGAAAAAATTCGTGATGAGCGTACGTTTCCAAATCAAGGAGCTTTAGTGCATCAAATTCAGCAAGACATCGTCACGACTCAGACGATTCTTAAACAAGGGCGGGAAAATTGACCGTGGTGCTTACAACTAACTTGAAAAAGTTGATTTACAAAACGATCTGGTTTATGGTATATTAACCTTCAGGGAGAAGCTTTTTGAGGGAATGTGCCTAAAGGAGGTGAATTGGAGTGGCACTTGAGTCTGAAAGGAAAAAAGAACTCATCGAAGCATATAGGTTGCACGATAGTGATACGGGTTCGGCCGAAGTACAAGTTGCAATTATCAATACCCGTATCCGAGAGTTGACGGAGCATTTCCGCAATCACAACAAAGACCATCATTCGAGATATGGGCTTTATAAGCTTGTGGGAAAACAGCGTCGTTTATTACGTTATCTTTACAAAGAGGATGTTCGGCGGTACCGCAATCTCATCAAGCAATTGGGAATTCGGGACACGATCACTTTAAGGAAAAGCTAGCAGTCCACCGTAGGACTTTTTGAGGAGGAAGAAGATTATGAAGGTAGAGATGCAACTTGGAGAGGAAAAACTGTCAATCGAGACAGGGAAGGCCGCGAAACAAGCGGATGGCGCTGCTTGGGTGCAATATGGCGGAACGGTTGTTTTAGTAACCGCCGTTGCCGAAAAAAAGAAAAGTAACCTTGATTTCTTTCCTTTAACCGTTGACTATCGTGAGAGAGCCTATGCTGCAGGGAAGATTCCAAATGTCTATGGAAGACGGGAACCGCGTCCTGGTATGCGGGAACGCTTGGTTGCACGTTTGGCAGATCATTGTATTCGCCCGCTTTTTCCGAAAGATTTTAAACCGGAAGTCCAGATTTTAGCGACGGTACTTTCTTCAGACCAGATTCACCCAGCGGATGTTCCAGCTTTGATTGGGACATCGGCTGCGTTGAGCATCTCGGATATACCGTTTAATGGTCCGGTCGGAGCGGTTACAGTAGGAAAACTGGATGGCAGATTTGTCATTAACCCAACCTATGAAGAATTGGAAGCATCTGAGCTAGAACTCTTTGTGAGCGGCAACACAAACGCGGTTATGTCTGTTGAAGGCGGGGCTCACGAACTCCCAGAAGATGAAATCATTGATGCAATCGTTTTTGCCCATGAAAAAATCAAAGAAATTATCAAACTTCAGGAGGGTTTGGTTGCACTATGTGGAAAGCCCCCGCGTGAGTACGAGACAGAGGAGATTGATGAGGAACTGAATGCGCAAATTCGGAATCTCGCTACAGCAAAAATCCGTGCGTCGATTGGCATGACCAATAAACAGAATCGCGAGGATTACCTTGAACAGGTGCAGGAGGATGTTCTTTCAGAAATCCTCGACGATGAAAGCGAGGAACCAGACAGTGTCGTAACGGAAAACGCCATCTACATACTGAGCGTAATTGAAAAAGAGGAGATGCGCCGCTCTATCTTGGATGAAGGCAAACGTGCCGATGGACGAGGAACTAAAGATATTCGTCAAATCACGGGAGAAGTATCTCTTCTTCCCCGAGTACACGGTTCGTCACTGTTCACTCGCGGGCAAACCCAGGCGCTTTGTGTTGTAACGCTGGGTACTTCAGGGGATGCTGATGTGGAACGGGGGCTCATAGGGGAAATCAGCCGTCCGTTCTTTTTACACTATAATTTCCCGCCATTCAGCACTGGCGAGGTGAAACGAATGATGGGCCCGGGGCGAAGAGAAATTGGTCATGGCGCACTCGCGCAAAGAGCTCTTGAACCTGTAATCCCCTCGAAGGAGGAATTTGCATATACCGTCCGCGTCGTGGCAGATATTCTTGAATCGAACGCCTCGTCCTCAATGGCAACTGTATGTGGTGCAACCTTAGCGTTGATGGATGCCGGTGTGCCAATCAAAAAACCGGTTGCTGGAGTTGGCGTGGGCTTGATCAAGGAAGAGGATCAGGAGATTATTTTGACAGACATGCTTGGCGCCGAAGATTTTCTTGGGGATATGGATTTTAAGGTGGCAGGTACCAAGGGTGGCGTGACTGCTGTTCAGATGGACATTAAGATTGACGGAGTGACGCCGGAGTTAATGCGAAAGGCTATACATCAGGCTAGGGAAGCCCGCCTAATCGTCCTCGACAAAATGAGCGAAGTTATTGTTGAACCGCGAGAAGAACTTTCCCCGTATGCGCCACGAATTTACTACCTTCAAATTTCACCAGCCAAGATTAAGGATTTGATTGGCCCCCGCGGCAAAGTTATCCAGGGAATTCAAGAAGAAACGGGGGTGACAATTAATGTGGAAGATGATGGAAAAGTTGAGGTGGCATCAACTAGTGCGGAAGCTGCCAAAAAAGCGGAAGACAGGATTCTTGCTGTGACGGCTGTTCCTGAAATCGGTAAAGAGTATGCTGGGAAAGTGATTCGGACAACGTCGTTTGGCGCTTTTGTTGAAATTCTGCCTGGTCAAGACGGTCTTATTCATATTTCACAAATGGGCGATGGTTACGTCCGACAGGTTGAAGATGTGATGAACGTTGGTGACGAAGTCACCGTGAGCGTTTTGACAATTGATCAACAAGGTCGTGTCGATTTAAAAATGGCAAATGATGGGTCGTCGGTCGAATCAAGTCCGCCGGACCGGAGTTCGTCGCGCAGCCGTCGGGGGGGACAACGTGATTCCCGTAACAATCGGAATGGACGCAACGAAAATCCACGTGAGTCACAGCGACGGGGACCACCCAGAATTCCAAAGGGGCGGGTTTAGGCATTATGGCTTGGGCAATTGGGTATTATCCAATCCTAACCCTAATGTCTATACACATACTTGATGAAAGCCGTGTTAGATGCAAGCAAGCAGACCGATTCGGACAAAAAGAGATTTGCTGGATCAGAAATGGTTGACCCATTTCTTAATCTTTGTATTGATTCTGTTAATTGCAATCTTTGTGCTGTCCTTGAGGTATAAAGATTCGATCGTCCGATATGCAGAACAGCTACTGCATCATGTGAAGCAGTTACTACATAGAAAAAAAACCGTTCCTACCCGTCCACGTCCAATCGGAATGTGGGAAAGTGAGAAAGCGGCACTTGTGCCAACTTTCTCACTTCGCCTTTCATAGCTCATCTCTCACCCATCTTCTTGCTCTCCTACGTAGAAATTACAAGGCAGGTACACATCAGATGCCTGAAAAAGAACAACCTTTTATTTCTCGCTTTGTTCAGTTTTTCGTGCTATTAATTTTGACCCATTTCACCTTCGGTTGCGGCTATGTGTCAACATCCTCCTATCTTGAACATATAAAGACCCTTAATATTCCACTGATTACTATTGAAGATCCAGACTTCTCTTATGACGCGAATTCAGGAACAACCTACGATGAAATCATTACCGAGAAACTCAGGGATCGGTTTAACCAGAAATGGCGCGACGGAAACGATGCACAACTTGATTTGGTTATACTCGACTACGACCTGGAACCGATTCAGTATGATGTCAACAACAATCCGGAACAGTTACGTATGAGTTTACAGATTGAATATGAATTTCGAGATCGCATACAAAACAGAATTATCGATCGTCAGGAGAATTATATACAAGTTCACGACTACTATATTGCTTCAGTCACAGGTGAGGAACCGGAGACTCGTGAGGAAGCAACGACACGCCTTATTCGAGAACTAACTGACGATCTTTACAATCAGCTCGCTGAACAGTGGTAAATTGTGAGCGGAAATGCGGAAATCCACGAATGGGAAAGCGGTGGCAGTATCTCTGGTTTTTTCATACCGTTTACGCATTAATCTTTCTCTCATGCCGTGCAGACCAGGGCAATTACACAGCAGTCAATCATAACGGCCACTACCTTTATGGAGTTTGGCATGCCCATACGGCCAAAGCGGCAGAGAACCTCTCACGCCAAATCGCGACTGCATGCGCGGTAGAATCTCCCCAAATTAAGCGGCTTCCAATAATCACAATCGTCAAATCAAAAAATCTCTTGCCAAAAAATGGGGAAGCAGCCGATTGGGTGCGCTCACGGGAACCGAGTACCTATACGGGTCAACATCTGTATAAAGATGTCATCGGTGGAAACGCTGGATTGTATCATTCCTATGGATTTGTCGAAGGGGCAAATGTTGAGTATCAAACCCCCAAGCTTGGATCGAAACCCCTGATCCTGGTGGAGATCTTCGACATGGAAACACCGGAGAATGCCTTTGGACGCTATAGCTTTGATCGCTACCCCCAAGATCGGCACGAGTGGGTCGGTAGCAAAGCAATCCTCTCGGGCGATCAGCTCACATTTTGTAAGGGGAAATACTTCATACAGATTGAAGGATATGAGTTTGCCAGTGCGATTAAAGACGGCATGAAGGTGCTTGCCAGAGTGATTGCCAACCACATCAAAGATGCACCAGACCCAAACCCGCTCCTACTGAAGTTACTTCCCCAAAGCAATCAAGTGCGGTATAGCGCGAAATACTTCCTATCTGACTCGCTGTTAAGAGAGACTTATCGCTTCCTTCCTGAGAATGTGCTAAAATTCGGAGCGAACTCTTCCGGCGTTTCGGCGATGTATCCTCAGAAATCCTCCACTCCAGATTGGTCCCACGCGATGATCGCATTTGTCATCCAGTATGAAACAGAATCTGATGCAAGGGGGGCTTACGAAGTTTATCAAGGCTACCTGCACGAAAACGCAACCGTCGTCAATTCTACGCAAGCCGAACTTATTGCCAAGGAGTAGTGATAATCAATGCCACGAACCTGTATTTTGACTGAAACTGCAAGGCGCGAGTCAAATGGGGGCGTTGATTCAACCTATTGAAACAGTCACAATCACCGAGTTCCGTGAGGAACAGATTTTCCGGCTGCCTGAAGAAACGCTGACAGAAGTGTCAAACATCGACATCAAAATGCCCGATTCACGTATAAAAGGAGATTTTTCGGTACGGTAACTTTGAGTCCTGTTTCAAGACTTTTTCGTCACAAGAATGGAAGCTGGATTTAGCAAAGTAATTAATCTTTGAAGATGAAGCGGGCGGGAAGGTTGTCGTTATCTTGACCTACAGACAACCAGAACTGCAAAATCAGGAAGTTATCGAACAATAAAGATTGTCCTGCGTGCTTTGGGATGCGCAATTCCTCACCCCGCGGACCTAAGCACCGTTTGGATAGGTACAGATGAAAATCATCGGATTTTCAGGGCATTTTCCCCAGAATAGCCTCTCTCGAAGACGGATATGGACTTTTCAAATAGGCTCTGGAGAAGATTTCGTTTTTTTTCTAAGCTCAACACATTATGCAAGAAAGCCTGAAACGCACACCGCTCTACCACATTCACAAACAACTTGGCGTGAGGCTAATTGAATTTGGTGGTTGGGAGATGCCCGTCCAATATAGTGGCATAATTGATGAACACTTAACAGTCAGATCCAACATGGGAATATTCGATCTTTCACACATGGGAGAGATTGAAATTCGAGGTGCTGGCGCCTTGCCGCTGATTCAGAAACTCATCACCAATGACGCAGAACGCAAACTCTTTGATGGGCGGATTCTCTATACCCCGATGTGTAATGGCACCGGCGGTATTGTTGATGATGTAGTAATCTATCGTTTCCGGGCTGATCGGTATATGCTTGTTGTCAATGCTTCGAACATTGGGGTGGATTTTGAGTGGATATGCGATCACAATGACACCGGTGCAGAAATTGAGAACCGAAGCAATGAAACTGTTCTTATTGCGCTGCAAGGACGAAACGCTCCGAAAGTTCTCCGAAAGCTTACCAATATCGAACTCACGACGCTCAAATACTTCTGGTTCACAGAAGGAGAAGTTGCTGGTATACCGACGATTATTTCACGGACAGGGTATACAGGTGAGGTTGGTTTCGAGCTTTATGCGAAGACCGGTTGCGGTGCAGATTTGTGGAATGCCATCTATGAAGCAATGGCTAGGATTGGTGGTAAACCCGTTGGATTGGGCGCGAGGGACACATTGCGCCTTGAGATGAAGTATTGTTTGTACGGAAACGACATCAACGAGACGACAACGCCGCTGGAGGCGGGATTAGATTGGACAATCTCCTTCGACAAGAGGGATTTCATAGGTCGAGATGCGCTAATTAAGCAACGTAATGAAGGAATTAAACGCCGCTTGGTTGGGTTTCAGATGTTGAATCGCAGTGTTGCACGCCCTCACTACCCGGTTTATCACAAAAACCAACACATCGGGGCAGTCACAAGTGGACTGCCATCGCCGAGTTTGAAATGCAATATTGGGCTTGCGTATCTTCCAATCGAGCAAAGCAAAATTAACACGAGAATCGATATCGAAATCCGAGGGAAACGCTATCCGGCGAAGGTTGTACGTACCCCGTTTTATCAACCTGATTGAGGAGTTAAGATGTCAGAGGAACAAAAATATCCGGAAGACCTAAAATACCGCGAGACCCACGAATGGGCAAGGCGCGAAGGCGATATTGTCATTGTCGGCATTAGTGACTACGCACAAGAAGAACTCCAAGACGTCGTCTACGTTGAGCTTCCAGAGGTCGGTGTAGTCGCAGATTCGGAAAAGGAGTTTGGTGTCATTGAATCCGTTAAAGCAGCATTTAATCTCTGTACACCGGTCAGCGGCGAAATTATTGAGGTGAATGAAGAACTCGAAAATGCGCCGGAGTTAATAAACGAATACCCTTACAGCTTAGGTTGGCTGATTAAGATTTGGATGAGCAATCCGGACGAGTTGGAAAACCTCCTGTCCCCTAATGAATACCGGACACTGGTCGAAGGGGAGAGAGAGTGATGTATGAGATGACCTCTACTTCAAATGCCGATGAGTGTCAGGCAATTCAACGCCTCAATTTCACAGACAATTTTGTTGACCGCCATATTGGGCCTCGTGTGGAAGAAGTAAATCTGATGCTAGAAAAGATTGGGTACGCTTCACTCCACAATCTGATTGAAGATATTGTACCCGCGGATATCCGTCTAAATCGATCTCTAAATCTCGGTAAGAGTCAGACCGAGTATGAAGTCCTTGAGGCGTTGAGAAAAATTGCTTCTCTGAACGAGGTGTATCGATGTTTTGTCGGAATGGGCTATCACAATAGCATTACCCCACTCGTTATCCAGAGAAACATCCTTGAAAATCCTGGGTGGTACACGCAGTACACACCATATCAGGCGGAGATTGCGCAAGGCCGACTCGAAGCTTTGCTAAACTTCCAGACGATGGTAATCGACCTGACCGGACTCCCCATTGCGAACGCCTCGCTTTTAGATGAAAGTACAGCAGCTGCTGAAGCGATGGGGATGTGCCTTGCTGTGCAAAAGCCCAATGCGAGGCGGCTATTTTTTGTCTCAAAGACGTGTCACCCCCAAACAATCTCTGTCCTTCAGACCCGTGCGGAACCTCAGGGGATTGAGCTCCTAATTGGCGACCATCGGGACGCTACGTTTGGACCTGCGCCAATTTTGGGGGCGCTTGTCCAATACCCTGCAAGCGATGGTGTGGTTTATGACTATGCCGATTTTGCTCAACGGGTCCACGATGCGAATGGATTGTTGGTAGTGGCTGCAGATGTGCTGAGTCTTACGCTTTTGACGCCTCCAGGCGAATTCGGCGCGGACATTGCTGTCGGATCTACCCAGCGGTTTGGCATACCGATGGGATATGGTGGTCCTCACGCAGCATACTTCGCAACCAAAGAAGAATTTAAGCGTAAGACACCAGGCAGAATGGTGGGGGTTTCAGAGGATTCAGAAGGACGTCTTGCACTTCGTCTCGCACTCCAGACCCGGGAGCAGCACATCCGGAGAGAAAAAGCAACAAGCAATATCTGCACGGCGCAAGTGTTGTTGGCAGTGATGGCGAGTATGTACGCTGTTTATCATGGGCCCAAAGGACTTCGGCGAATTGCAGAACGCGTACATCTGCTTACGGGCGCACTCCGTGAAGGATTGAAGCGGTTAGGATACTCAGCCGGTGACACCCCTTATTTTGATACACTCAGGGTCAATCTGAATTCTGTCAATCTCAAAGATCTTTTGTCCGCAGCGCGTGCAAAACAGATTACTTTTCGAGTTCTTGATTGCACGCATGTCGGTATTTCACTCGATGAAGCAATCTCCCTTCGGGATGTTCGAGATCTTCTCGAAGTATTCGCACTCGGAAAAAATCTTCCCTTCGAAGTCGAAGATTTAATTGATATACAATTCACAAAGTTCCCAATCAAACCTCAGGATCTCCACCACATTCCTAAGCCATTACGGCGAAAGAGTCCCTATCTTACCCATCGAACTTTTAATACCTATCATTCCGAGACGGAGATGCTGCGGTACATCCAGAAGCTTCAGGAAAAAGATCTGTCCTTGACAACGTCGATGATTCCGCTCGGATCTTGCACGATGAAACTGAATGCAACCGCTGAAATGTTCCCGGTCACTTGGCCCGAGTTCAGCCATCTTCACCCGTTTGCCCCGCTTGAACAAGCGAAGGGATACCAAATCCTCTTTAAGCAACTTGAAGCGTGGCTTTCCGAAATCACAGGATTCCCCGGTATCTCCCTACAGCCCAACGCGGGATCTCAGGGCGAGTACGCAGGACTCTTGGTCATCCGAAAATATCATCAGCGCCAGGGCGAAGGACATCGAGACGTTTGTTTGATTCCTGAATCTGCCCATGGCACAAACCCTGCAAGCGCAGTGATGGCAGGAATGCGAGTGGTGGTGGTGACGTGCGATGCCGATGGCAATATCGATCTTGCAAATCTTCGGGCGAAGAGTGAGGAACACCATCGAAATCTTGCAGCAGCGATGATCACTTACCCTTCAACCCACGGAGTTTTTGAAGAACCGATTCGAGACATTTGCGACATCGTTCATCAGCACGGTGGGCAGGTCTACATGGATGGGGCTAATATGAATGCAATGGTGGGGCTGTCTCGTCCGGGAGATTTCGGTCCAGACGTGTGCCATTTGAATCTGCACAAGACTTTTTGTATTCCTCACGGCGGGGGTGGTCCTGGAGCGGGGCCTATCGGCGTTGAGGCGCATCTTGTTCGTTTTCTCCCAACCCATCCCGTGGTGACAGTTGGTGGTGAAGATGGTATAGGTGCAATTTCAGCTGCGCCTTGGGGTAGTGCGAGTATCCTTCCAATCTCTTGGGCATACATTGCAATGATGGGAGCCCAAGGATTAAAGCGGGCAACGGAAGTTGCGATTGTGAATGCGAACTATGTCGCGAAATCTCTTGAACCGCATTACTCAGTACTTTACAAAGGAGAGAAAGGCTTGGTGGGGCACGAGTGTATCATTGACCTTCGTGACTTCAAGAAAACTACCGGTGTTGGTGTGAGTGACGTTGCAAAACGCCTGATGGACTACGGTTTTCACGCGCCTACTGTGTCGTGGCCCGTTCCCGAAACAATGATGATTGAACCGACTGAGAGTGAGTCTAAGGCGGAATTGGATCGGTTTGGCGAAGCGCTGATCGCTATCCGGCAAGAAATCGCCGAAATTGAGGCTGGTACAGTAGACCGCTCCGACAATGTACTCAAAAATGCCCCCCACACTGCGAAACACGTCACGCAGACAGAGTGGACTCACAGATATTCTCGAGAAAAGGCAGCATTTCCTGCGGCGTGGACTTGCGAGCGTAAATTTTGGCCCCCCGTGGCGCGGATAAATGAGGTACTCGGAGACCGTAATCTGATTTGCGCCTGTCCACCCATGTAGATTTTAGGGCATTCAACGGAGCCTACCTGGAGATTTCAAAACTTGAAATGCCTTAAATCTCAACGGAAATTTGAACTAGTATGAAAGCGATTGTCATTGGTGTGGGGGAATTCGGATTTCATGCGGCAAAACTGTTGACGGCAGAGAATAATGACGTTGTTCTGATTGATCATTCAGAAGCTGCTTGCCGGCGTGCTCAGGAACAACTAGATCTCTTGACACTCCAAGGTTCAGGGGCTTCTCCCCGCTTATTAAAGCAGGCTGGAATCCAAGACGCTGAGTTACTTATTGCCGCAACGAGCTGCGATGAAATTAACTTACTCGCATGTCTGATTGCTTCTAAACACGGAGTTGAGACGAAGGTAGCGCGAGTCTCCTCTCCGGATTACTTCGCGGACAAAGCAGACTTATCGCCAAAAGATTTCGGAATTGACCTGCTAATTAATCCGGACCTACTCTGCGCGCAAGAACTTCTGCGACTGCTCAATATGCCGGAAGCTCGTGAAATCGTCGAATTTGGAGACGGTAAAGTCCAGTTGGTCGCATTTCAGGTGACAGCCTCCAATCCGCTTCAGGGCAAAACTCTGAATCATATCGGTAGGGAAGGCGTAGCTTGGGGAAATAAAAAACTCGCGTCCAATATACTATTCACGGCGATTAAACGTAAGGATGGCACGACAATAATTCCCAAAGGGCAAGACCTCATCCTTGTAGGAGATGAGGTCTTCGCAATTGGCAGTCGTGAAGCAGTTATGCACCTGCTTCAACTTTCCGGTGTGTCCTTGGATCGAAACCTCAAGCGCGTAATAATCGTTGGTGCTGGGCGAATTGGTATATATCTGGCGGACGCCCTCGAAAAGGGCGGAGTTCAAGTCAAAATGATTGAGTCAGATCGGCGGCAGGCAGAAGCTGCGTCAACCATTTTGAAAAAAACCACGCTCCTCCACGGCAATTACCTCCAGCCCGGTTTCCTAGAGCAAGCCGGTGTCAACGAAGCAGATGGATTTGTCTCTGTAACAGGTGATGATGAAAATGATATTATGGCGTGTGTAACAGCCAAGCAGAATGGAGCTGCTCGTGTCATTGCGCTGGTCCAAAAGCCACGTTACTTGCCAATCCTTGCTGCTATTCCGACGCTTGATGCGGCGGTGAGTCTCCACCTAAATGCAGTCAACAACAGCCTCCGTCTGATTCGCCGAGGTCCAGTTATTTCCGCTGCATCGTTGCGAGAGGTTGACGCGGAAGCCATCGAACTTGTTGCGGGAATCAACTCAAGAGTTACCCACAAAGAGATTGACTCTTTGAAATTGCCCGATGACGCTTTAATCGGAGCGATTGTTCGGCGCGATCGAGTTTTTGTTCCGACAGGTGACCTCGTGATTCAAGTGGGAGATCGCGTCATTGTCTTCAGTTTACCACATGCAATCCCTGCTGTTGAAGCGTTGTTCTCAGAAAAGTAAAGACGAAATATAAAACGTAACATCTTGGTTGGTTGATTCGCCCATACAATCATTTTGATGTAATCTCAAACATTGATTCCGCAATACTGTTTTGTTAATGAAGCCAAGCTTGACAGTTTTTTCTACATTCTTTAGCTACATAAAGGCAAAATGGTATAAGCTGCCCCTGATGCTGTGAATTTAAGATTAGTTCTGTATACGCTTGGCAATTTACTGATTTGTCTTGCCGCAACGATGCTATGTCCGTTGTTGATAGCTGTGTACTATCAATCGGCAAATGGCGAATCAGATTTACGAGCTTTTATCTATTCTTTTCTAATCACTCTCCTCGTTGGACTAGCGCTTCGGTTGAGGACTAGATCCGGTCAAGAGCTAGGAAACAAAGAAGGGTTTGCAGTAGTCACATTAGGTTGGGCGGTTATCGCTCTGTTTGGGTCGTTCCCCTATTTTTTTCGCCGTGTGTTCGAGGAAGCGGAGCGAACTTGGCTAGTCGAATTTTCGTTTTGCTACTTTGAATCCATGTCGGGGTTCACAACGACTGGAGCAACCGTTCTCACCGAAATCGAGCATCTTCCCCATGCCATTCTTTTCTGGCGAAGCTTGATGCATTGGCTTGGCGGAATGGGTATCGTTGTGCTTGCGCTAGCGATTTTACCTATGTTAGGAGTCGGTGGGATGCAGCTTTATCGCGCTGAAGTTCCAGGTCCTAGTAAGGATCGATTGACACCGCGCATCGCACAAACTGCCAAACTGCTTTGGGTGGTTTATGTTCTGATTACGCTTGTAGAAGTCATCCTTCTCTGGATTGGCGCAACAAAGTTTGTTGCGCCTGAACTTCGTGAAACTACGGGTGAAGCGTTATTTAATGCATTCTGCCACGCCTTCGGCACAATGGCCACCGGCGGCTTCGCAACCAAAAATGCGAGCATTGGCCATTACGACAGCGTTTATATTGATGTTGTCATCATCATCTTCATGTTCCTTGCTGGAGCGAGCTTTTCCTTACACTATCGGGCTTTACGTGGTGATTTCAAAGGCTACCTCCGAGATGCAGAGTTTCGGTTTTACTGCCTCATGTTCATTCTCTGTACAGGGCTGATTGTCTGGAATACAACGAGCACCAAAGTTGGTGACGAGGTTGTCTACGGTTCGTTTGGCACAGCGCTGCGCTACGCCGCTTTTCAAGTAGTATCCATTATCACGACGACTGGATACGGCACTGCCGATTTTGAACAGTGGCCCTACTTGTCCCGATTCATCTTAATTGTACTGATGTTTTTCGGTGGGTGCGCTGGTTCAACAGGGGGTGGGATCAAGCATGTGCGCTTTCTGCTGCTCATTAAACAGGGGCACACAGAGATAAAACGGTTAATACTCCCACACGCCGTGCTTCCTGTTAAACTCAATGATAGAGTTGTTCCGCCGGAGGTCATGACGAATATCCTAGGGTTTTTCTTCCTTTTCGTTGGAATTTTCACGATTGCCACTTGCATCATGGCAACGTTGGGCATGGATCTCGCTAGTGCGGCGGCGTCGGTTATTGCTACGATGGGGAACATCGGTCCCGGTTTTGGATCTGTAGGGCCCGCGGACAATTACGCGCATATCCACCCGTTTGGGAAATTTATCCTCAGTTTTTGCATGTTATTGGGGCGCCTGGAGCTGTACACCGTATTGGTATTATTCGCACCGGAGTTATGGAGGAAGTGAATCAAGGTTTCAGCACAAGCTCATTAAAGCGATAGATGCTATAATCTATCGGTTAGACACTCTCAATATTTTACTTAACGGGAATTCAGAAGTTATTGCCTTTAGCCACTCATCTATTATGCAGACTGAAGCTCAAGTACAAAAATTCCGAGAAAACTTCAACCGCGTTAAGGCAGAGGTCCAGAAGCGCATTGTTGGGCAGGACGAAATCATCGAAGGGGTATTACTGTGCCTGCTCGCCGACGGACATGCACTTCTTGAAGGCGTCCCCGGCTTGGGCAAAACGCAACTAATACATACGTTAAGCGAAGTGTTGAGTATGTCCTTTGCGCGGATTCAGTTCACGCCGGATATGATGCCATCCGACATCACAGGGACGATGCTTCTTATCGAAAATGCGCAAGGGCGCAAACAGTTTGAATTTCAGAAGGGGCCCATTTTTGCGCAGATTGTGTTGGCAGACGAGATTAACCGAGCAACGCCGCGAACCCAATCCGCCTTGCTGGAAGCTATGCAGGAGCGGACAGTGAGTGTAGGGCGGACAAGCCATAAACTGGATGAACCGTTTTGTGTTCTCGCAACGCAGAATCCGCTGGAGCTAGAGGGGACGTATCCTTTGCCAGAAGCCCAGTTAGATCGATTTCTATTTAAGCTTCATGTGACTTATCCAGATGCGGATGAAATGCTTGAGATTATGCGGCGGACTACATGGGATAGAGAAGTTATTGTCGAGAAGGTGATTGATTCACAGACGATTCAATGGATGCGACAGTTGGTCCGGCGCGTGCCAATTGTAGAACATGTGGAGCGGTATATCATTGAACTTATTCGATGGACTCACCCAGATAACCCCAATGCACCAGAGATGACCAAGCGGTACGTCGGATTGGGTGCGAGCATTCGTGGGGTACAAGCAGTCACGTTGACAGCAAAGATTAAGGCGTTGCTCGACGAGCGCTACAACGTAGCTTTTGAGGATGTGCAATCCGTTGCACTTCCTGCTCTGCGCCACCGCATTTTCTTGAACTATGAGGGTAAGGGAGCGGACATCAACACGGATGGTATTGTCACCAATATTCTCGAGTCTTTAGATACGGAGTGAAGTCTGGGCGGGAAATTAGATCGATTGGGAGTATGTCAAACACTCATTTCAAGCATCCGCTCAATAGGGGTTCTCGCTTGCTCAATGACCTCCGGGCTCAACGTAACTTCATGGGGGCTTAAATCGTTACCGCTATCTAGAGTTTCCAGAATACGAAGTACCTTGTCGAGCGAAACTTTTGCCATGTGCGAGCAACGTACAGAACAAGCGGTCCAAAACTGGATTGTTGGAAATTCCTGCGCCAAGTTGGAGGTTAATTCACATTCCGATGCGATAAAGGCACGTTCCAATGTGTTTTCTTCCACCCGCTTTGCGATATCCCTCCGTATTTGGCTTGTGCTTCCGTAATAGTCCGCCTCATGAAGTACCTCTGGCCGGCATTCCCAATGCGCATATAGCATTCGGCCCGGATGACCTTTAGGTATGTCGAACGATTCTCGTATCGCAAGCAGGTCGTCGAGTGAGAACCTTTCATGAACCTCACACACCGCGCCCGGCTCCTGATTGCCTTTGCCCGGATACAGAACGGTTTTTTCTCCCTTGAGCTCTTCTTCTAAATTTTGTGAGAAGAAAATGTCGGGAACAAAAAGAATCTCGTTGCCCGGCATTGCCTTCGCAATCTTGGCAGCATTCGCAGATGTACAGCAGATGTCTGATTCCGCTTTCGCGTCAGCGTAGCTGTTGATGTAAATCATAACCGGGACACCAGGGTAAAGCGCCTTCAATTTTTTGACATCCTCTGCGCCGAAATTATCAGCCAATGAACATCCAGCCGTTTTATCAGCAACAAGCACTGTCTTTGACGGATTAAGTATCTTTGCCGTTTCCGCCATAAACGGCACACCATTAAAGATAATGTACGGTGCTTCTGTTTTCGCGGCGTGCACACTTAATCCAAGCGAGTCCCCCTGCTCCACTGTTTCAGACAGACCAAACACAAGCGGTTCCATGTAATTGTGGCCGAGCATTAACACGTTGTGTTTTTTCTTGAGTTTTAATATCCTGTAGACTGTCTCTGCATGCGCCTCTATGTCTACAGTCATTAAACTCGGGTGATGTCTCTGGTAGAGCTCATTTTTTACTCCCTCAAGACTAAGCTCTTCCATATGC
This sequence comes from Candidatus Poribacteria bacterium, assembly GCA_965198175.1. Taxonomy (GTDB): domain Bacteria; phylum Poribacteria; class WGA-4E; order WGA-4E; family PCPOR2b; genus JAPPKS01. The sequence continues at coordinate 746,835 of OZ240245.1, read as the reverse complement.
ATACTATCGTCAGTTTTTCCCGCTGTGGGTTGGGCATTCATAAGTTCTTTTTTCCCCCGAGACTCTTGGGGTTTTTCACCCCATATTTTCTTGAGCGCCGTAACTGCTGTGAGAATGTCTACTGGTATTCCATTAAAGGTGACACAAATCTTTTGATACGTCTTAAACTGCTAGAGTGTACATCAAGCAGTTGGCTTTGTCAAGCTTGATTGTGGGGCAATTGTCTATTTTCTTTGGTAGTTGAAGCGTGAATTCTCGGTCGCTGCGAGTACAATTCTTCGTTTCAGAATAGCATCAGTTGGGACGTTGTGTTCCTTCTAAATCCAATATTGATACCTTCCGCGCCCTTTACATCTCACCAAGCCCATACTCCTCCCACCGTTTGTTCACGAAATCGATCATCTCTTGAGACATCGTGATTTCGTCGGGCCACTCGCGTTGGTAACCTTCCTCACGCCATTTGGTGGTTGCATCAATTCCCATTTTCGACCCAGCGCCAATCAGAGGGGCCGCGTGGTCGAGCACATCAACGGGTCCTTCGACGATGGTTACATCACGCTTCGGATCCACATTGCTGCCGACGCGGAAGAGCACTTCTTCTACACTTTGCACATCCACATTCTTATCCACAACGACAATAATCTTGCTGAACATGAGTTGTCCGAGACCCCACAAGCTGTGCATAATCTTCTTCGCGTGGAATGGATAGCGTTTGTCAATAGAGATTAAGGCAAAATTGTGGAACACACCGAACAACGGTAGATTCATATCGATCAGCTCCGGAAGTTGTGTTTTAATCAACGGCAAAAAGATTCGCTCCGTTGCTTTACCCATGTAGCAATCTTCCATCGGTGGCTTGCCAACGATAATTGTCTGGTAGATGGGGTTCTTACGGTGCGTAATACCGGTGATATGAAAAACAGGGTATTTGTCCTCAAGCGAATAATAGCCGGTGTGATCGCCGAAAGGTCCTTCCATGCAGGTTTCGTCAGGTTCGATATACCCTTCAATCACAATGTCGGCGTCTGCGGGAACTAGCATGTCAATCGTCTTACCCTGTACCATCGGCACATTGGCTTTGCGGAGAAAGCCCGCAAACAGGATTTCATCAATCCCTGTTGGGAGAGGAGCGGTGCCGATATAAGACATGACCGGATCGCCGCCAATTGCAACGGCGACAGGCATCCTCACCCCCGCTTGACGGTATTCTCGGTGATGTGCCGCGCCGTCATGGTGAATCTGCCAGTGCATCGCCATAGTGCGTGCATCAATCTTCTGCATTCGATAGGTGCCAACATTGCGCTGACCCGTTTCTAGGCTGTGCGTAAAGACTTGGGGCAGCGTGATATATTTATCCGCATCAAGAGGCCAACATTTGATAATCGGCAAGGTATCCAATGACACGCTATCGCCGGTATGTACTACTTCTTGACACGCGCCGCGCCGAACGGTCTTGGGAGGGAACTTGGTGAATTTCGCCAGTATACCGAGGATCTTGACTTTGTCGAGCAGCGATTCCGGGGGACCAAGCTTAATCATACCTTCAATCTCATCGGCAATCTTATTGAGGTCATCCACGCCTAGCGCTATTGCCATCCGCTTGTAGGATCCGAAAGCGTTGATGAGCAACGGCATCTCGCTCCCCTCCACATTTTCAAACAGCAAAGCTGGACCTTCTGCCTTACTCACCCGATCAGTAATCTGCGATACTTCAAGATTGGGTGAGACTTTGGTTTTAATCCGTTTCAGCTCGCCCTCTTGTTCCAAGGTTTTCACAAAATCTCTTAGGCTGGAATATGCCATGTTTTACCTCGTGTCGCATTAGAACACGAATTCCTATGACGTTCCGGAATCGCGTTACCTGCATTTCTTCGATTCTTAACGCGCCCGAATCTACGGTCGTTATGGGTAAAAGTTGCTCTCTTTGGTGGTTGTGGGGCACCATCGGGCGGCAAAAAGAAAGTGGAATAAGGCCTCTCGCGCTTCAGGCGTGCCAATTCGATCCAATGCATCAACCGCATTCGCACGGACATACCGATTCTCATCGATCAACGCCGCCTTCAATGCAGGCACTGCCTCATGCGCCTGTGCCCCGATCCGAGTCAATGAGAGCGCAGCCGTGAAGCGAACTTGAGCATCCGGATCGTGCAAGGCTTCTATCAACGCCGGTACAACGTCATGGGGTGGGGCGCCGATTATCCCCAGCGCCTCAACCATATGCCGGCGGACTTCCTCCGATGGGTCTTCGAGAAGTTGGATTAATGTTGACACGGCACTTTGAGCCGGTGGTCCAATTTCACCCAACGCATAAGCCGCATTGCCGCGAACTGCGTCGAGCTTGTGTTCCAACGCGCCTGTCAGCGCAGGTAAAGCCGGTGCACCGATTGCACTGAGCGCGTAAGCTGCATTCCGATGTACCAACTCCAACTCGTGATTCAACGCCTCTATCAACCCTGGCACAGCCGGAGTACCTATCTCGCCCAACGAATAGGCGGCGTTGAGTCCGACTGGTTCTAGTGTATCTCCCAGAGCTTCTATCAGAGCCGGTACAGCATCTTGGCTGGCTTCATCACGTATCATTCCCAACTCGTCCGCCGCATTGAGACGGTCGATAGGGTTTTCATTGCGTAGCGCTTTAATCCATTTAGCCACATCGCCATTCCGCGTCGGATTTGCGTCGTGCGATGGGGTACCGTTCTTGTGCAATCGTTCCCTTCCAGACAACCAGTTCCAACAATACTGCCACATTATCTGAGGTTTGTACGCTGGGCCACCATTCTCGACAGGCGTCCAGTCCGAAATTTCATTGTTCCACGTAGGATGTTTCGGCGCCTCCATTCGGATGAATTGGAATTTCAACATGTACCGATGCTTGTCGGTACGATTTGCCATCGCCCGGTGCCAAAGGTCATAATGGATAATCGTTACTGTACCTGCTTGACCGAAAAGCGGAACACCGGCTTCATCATCCCCATATGCATTTGTATAGTAATATTGTGTACCCGGTATAATCGCGGTCGGCCCAATCTCTTCGGCGACATCCTGCGGATAGTAGAACGCCATCGCCCACCAGGGGCGGTGGTTGCGCATCTTTAAATACCCCCAATAGCTGTCCTTATGCCAACTCTGCGTCTGACTGCCGGGCAAATTGTGATGGGGATGGCGGTGCGGGTGCATGATATAATCCGGACCTAGTATACTGGTAAAGGCGCCTCGAATAACCGGTTGATCAAAGACTTCCTGAATCTCAGGAATCCTCGGCAGCACGTTGTTCCCCGGGTTGCCTTCACTCTCAACGACCGAGTTAAGCTGCTGGTAGACGTGTTCGTGGAAACTAGCGGGAAGATTCGTCTTGACCGTCACATATCCGTTGACAATGAAATCCTGCATCTGATTGTCATTGAAGAGATACCTGTTATCAAGCATTTTCAATTCCCTTTCTTCGTTTTACATCAGAGGCTATTTTTCGTTGTCTACACAATAATCAATCTTCGCCGCAGTCTGATGCAGTTGAAAATTTTATGCTTAACCGTGATAGGTTATTTAATTCTCCTATGGTGCAACGACTACCTTCATACACTGCTCAGGTTGCATTGACTTTAGCATTCCTATCTCAGTCTGAGCGAGAGGGTATTCATGGGTCACGAATTTCTCAAATGGGAAGCGAGTGGTATTCCGTTGCATTAACTCCATGCTAGGGGTATAGCCGGTGAAGGGGTGGTTAGTCATCCCAATAAGCCGAATATTTTTTGAACAGAAGTGACGGTGCGGACTTAACGATACCTCTCCCGTCTCAACAAAGTTGCCAGCTTCAATGTAAACACCGCCCTTGCGCAGCATCTCCAGTCCTTCAGGTACGACCTCAGCAATACCGGCACACTCCACGACGATGTCCGCACCGCGCCCATGGGTCAGAGAGCGGACGAACTCAATTCGTTCATCTTGGGTGGTCTGAGTCACATTGAGGGTGTGGTCAACGCCAAATTCACTGGCAAGGTCAAGGCGGAAATCCGAACCATCGGTAGCGATAATTTGGCCCGCGCCCATCATTCGCGCCTTGATGACGTGGCAAATTCCCATCGGACCGACACCTTGAATGACAACTGTGCTGCCCGTTGCGAACCCCTCGCCCGTGAGGGTGAAGAACTCTTTCGTCTTATCTAGGTTATAGCTAACAGCCATCAACTCTACCATGACGGCGACTCGCAGCGGAAGATTTTCGGGAACTTTATATAGAAAGGCGTTGGGCAGGATGTACATATATTCCGCCCAGCCCCCAAACAGGTGAGGGGGATCAGCGGAGGTAAACGCATTACCATAACCTTGCAGATTTTCACACCAAGGAAATGCAAACGTGTGCCGGCAGTCATAGCATTTGCCACAAATCACATCAGGACACAGGGCAACGCGATCGCCCACCCGTAGACGTTCCCCGTTAAAATCCAGGCGTGGGCTTTTGCGATTGTTGATTTCAGCGATGATTCCAATCACTTCGTGCCCCGGAATGATAGGAAATGGCGTATCCGATTCGGCGTCTGTGCCGGCATATTGTTTCGTCTCCCCGCGCCAGGTGTGCTTGTCCGTGCCACAGATGCCGCACATCTCCACCTTGAGAAGCACACCCCCATCTTCTAACTCTGGGAAAGGAAACTCTTGAATCTCAATTTTTCCCGGGTGCACCATCACCGCCGCATGAACGACATCGCCCATAACCTCTTGTCCCTTCTAAGTAGATTAGTAAAAGTCAACAGAATCTACGGATACATTCACTTCGTTATGTGAGTAGGTGTTCCGCGCGATCTCGCCGTGCAGCACTCCACAACCGAACCGTCCGACAGCCTCGGTTACCTACAGAGAATAGATTGTATCATACACAGTCAATTATATCAATCATCCTCTCGGAAATTATCCGTATATTTGAAATAGCTTCTCTGATGGAGATTTCACCGATACACCTGCGAAAACGCTGTATGAGAAAGGCAACACTTTCATAAAAGCTTGTCACACAGAGAGAAAAGCGTTACAATTAAGATACCGACCGGTTTCTCCTTATGCAATTTCGGAGGCATATCAATAAGATTAGATGAAAAAGACCTTGTTTTTCGGGTTCACTCTGTTGTTAGTCACTATTCTTTTTCTACCTCATGCGCCCGCCCAAGATTTCACTCGTTGGGGTTTGCCCGAAGGTGCGAAAGCACGTCTCGGTAGAGGCTCAATAACTGATGTTGAGTTTTCTCCGGACAGCAGCCAACTGGCGGTCGCTAGTAGTATCGGAATTTGGCTTTATGATGCACAGACTTATCAAGAGACTGCCCTGTTAACCGGACATACTTGGGTCAACAGCGTTGCGTACAGTCCCGATGGAGGGACGCTCGCAAGTGGGAGTTCGGACGGCACCATCCACTTGTGGGATGCGGTCACGGGTGAGTCCCGCAAAACACTCAAGGGACATACCTCCGATGTCAGGAGCGTTGTGTTCAACGCCGATGGCACAACGCTCGCCAGTGGCGGCGGTTGGGAGGACAACACAATTCGTCTATGGAATGCCGCTACGGGAGCACTGCGCAAAACACTTGAGGGACATGAGTCTGACATCTATAGCATTGCATTCAGCAGCAATGGCAGAACGCTCGCTAGTGGGAGTTCGGACGGCACAATTATGCTGTGGAATGTCCCCACTGGAAAGCTGCGCAAAAGGCTCACGAGGCATACTGGCGGCGTAAGGAGCGTTGTGTTCAGTGTTAATGGCAGGACACTCGCCAGCGGTGGGGGTTGGAAAGATAATACCATCCGTCTGTGGAGCGTTGCCACGGGCAAGCTGCGCAAAACACTCAAGGGACATACGGATGCCGTCACTAGCCTTGCATACAGCGCCGATGGCACAACACTCGCCAGTGGGAGTTGGGATAATACCATCCGCCTGTGGGATGCCAGCACTAGGAAACTCCGCAAAACGCTTGAGGGCCATGCAGGCGATGTCAGTAGCGTTGCGTTCAGCGCCGACGGCACAACACTCGCCAGCGGTGGGGGTTGGAAGGACGACACCGTGCGTCTGTGGGATCTCGCCACGGGAGAGCCGCGCGTGACGCTTACAGGATATACGTGCGATGTCTGGAGCGTTGTGTTCAACGCCGATGGCACAACACTTGCCAGTGGAGGTTGGGACACCGCCCTCCGCTTGTGGGATCTCGCCACAGGCGAACCTCGAAAGATGCTCACAGGACATACGGATGAGGTCGATTGTGTTGCGTTTAGCGCTGATGGACAGCTACTCGCAAGTGGAAGTAAAGACGGCACCATCCACTTGTGGGATGCCACCACAGGAGAGCTACGCAAAGCGATCACGGGTCATGCGGGCGATGTCAATAGTGTTGCGTTCAGCGCCGACGGCTCAACACTCGCCAATGACGGAAGTTTGCACGGCACAATTTACCTGTGGGGTGTTGCCACTGGGCAGTTTCGCAGAATGCTCACTGGGCATACGGCGCCGGTCAATAGCATTGCGTTCAGCGCCGATGGCTCAACGTTCGCCAGTGGGAGTTGGGACGCCACAATCCGACTGTGGGATGTTACCACGGGCGAACTTCGAAAAACGCTCGCCGGGCATACTGAGGCTGTTACCAGTATTGCGTTCAGTGCCGATAGCACTGCACTCGTCAGTGAGAGTAGGGACGGCACCGTTCGATTGTGGGATGTTGCCACGGGCGAACTCGGTAAAACACTCACCGGACATACGGCGCCGGTCAACAGTGTTGCGTTCAGCGCCGACGGCTCAACACTCGCCAGCGGGAGTTGGGACGCCACAATCCGACTGTGGGATGTTACCACGGGCGAACTTCGGAAAACGCTCGTGGGGCATACGGGCGGTGTGACAAGCGTAACCTTTAGAGCCGATGGCACCACGCTCGCGAGTGGGAGTATGGACGGCACAATCCTGCTCTGGGACCTTGAGTAGAAACTCTGTCCACACCAGATGCTCTGGATTCGATTCACTTGGGCATGCGGCTACCGCATCCGTTGCAAGAGCTAGCAGGGACCTCGTTGAAAATGAGAGACCATTAGACCAGCGCGGCGCTGCAGATAATCCTCGGTAGGTCTTCGTTTTGGGACTGGGTGCCCTGCTGTCTCGTGTTCCACTCCCTCATATTGTGTTGGCGGTAGAGTTGGCTCAAATTCCTGAGCAGCGCGGTTCCGGTCACGCCGTTTCGGCGCAGCAGATTAAGCTCTCTGTTTAGGGCGTCGGTAATGGAGCTGCGGAACGCTCTCTCCAACAGGTTGATTTGCGCTTGAAGGTCCTCGTCGCTCGCCTCCACGAAGATAAGTTGCAGCTCACGGAGCACATACCGTTGCGCTTGCGTCAGCGAAAGTCTGTGCTGCCGTTCGGATTGTCGAACTCGGACCTCTCGGGCGAATAGCCGTTTTGTGCTCATGACCGTTGCGTTGTAGTCCGTGGGTAACTTGTCACCAAGCAGGTCGGGATCGCACTTGATAGTGGTGAGGATTTGAGGGATGTCTCTAGAGACAATCTCGCCCGTCTCGTTCAAAAGGAAGAGTTGCTGATATCGTCCTGCCTGACAAAAGAGATAGGTGCCCTTTGAATCTCTGGGCACCGCGGCGCGGACTCCGTCTCGAAGGTTCGCGATACGTTCAAATTCACCCGGGTCATCGCGCTGCAACTGTCGCAGCAACTCTTCCGCCTCGTTAAGATCCATCAACTCTTTATCGTCATCGAACAGACTTAACTGGTCGCCCTGCCCTTCATAGATGGCGTACATTGCGGTTTCGTTGAGTTGCTCCGATTCGTCAAGAATTGCTGCGTCCTCGCCGATGGAGTCGTGAATCTCCTGAATGCGGGATCGGAGTATCTCCCGCAACCCCAAATTCCGCTCGATTCCGGTTTCTGGCAGAAAGTTGAACCCGTAAATCACATCGTGCTCGCTCCCAATCCGGTCAATACGGCCGAACCGCTGGATGAGCCGCACCGGATTCCAGTGGAGATCGTAATTGACAATCTTGTTCCCATCCTGAAGGTTCAATCCTTCTGCCAGCACATCGGTGGCGATGAGTGTGGACAGCTCCGATTCGCCGCGCTGAAATTGGTACTCAGGATTGGCTTTCGGCGCAAACCGCCCCACCGCCCGCTCTTTGCTTTTGTCCCCACTATAAATGACATCAATATCGTCTCGCAGGTCGTTAGGGTTGAGATTCTCATGAAGATAACGCGCCGTATCCGCATATTGCGTGAAGATAAGGCATTTCCCGTCTTGAAGCGGAGGTTGTCCCAGTCGGTCAAGCAGCGATTGCAGCTTCGCGTCTTGGTCGGGGGTAATGGGTTCGACAAGACTCAAGGTTTTCTGCAACAGCGCTATGTCGTTGGACAGGTGTTCCTGAAGTAGATCGACATTGAAATCGTCTACCTTATATCGCCCGGATACCGCTGCCAAGGCATCCATTAGTTCTTGCTCTTCCGCTGCTGAAGGCTCGTAGAGAATCGCTTGCGCCTCGTCCCCAGCGGGGACAATTCCGCTTTCGAGCGCTTCCGCGAATCGCTGGTGCAGATTAAGCAGCCTCCGTATCGACTGCCTGAAGGCGTGGACGCTGGATTCGAAACGTTTGAACAGGAGTATCCGCATCAACCCGCGAAGGTTTGCCCCCGAGCGCTGCAGGTCAGAATACGGTTCCTGCTTCTGTTTCGACTCAATCACATAGTTCCAGAGCCCGTAACGCGCATAGGTAAGCTGTCCAGCCGCGAGTGAAGCCGAGTCTTTCCCGCGCGGCTTCCCCAAGTAACCGCGTAACTCATGATAGAGTCCCCGGTATGTGTCCTCAATGCTGTAGGATACGGTTTCTAAGGAACGCTTAGGAAAGAACTGCTTTTTTCCACCGACAAGGACGTAAGCATTTCGACTGCCGTTTAGGTACTGCTGGAATCTGGACGGATCGACAGGTTTTTCGGTCTCAGCATCGAAACCGTACCAGCGCAGGATGTGATTACGGGTGCGTCGAATCAGAATATTTCCCAACAGATCGGGGAGTCTTCGTTCACCCTTCTCAATCTTACGAAAATACTCCCGCAGATCGGGCGGGTCGATTGGCAAGTCGGTGATGTCGTCGGGGTGGAAGAGTTTAATTTGATGGAACACGTCCCAGGCGCTTTTGTTGCGCGGGGTCGCGGTGAGAAAACAGCAGCGTCGTCCGGTTGCCAAGAACGACTGGAGAACTTTATAGCGTTGCGTATCGGAGTGGCGGAAGTTGTGACTTTCGTCGATGAGCACGAAATTGCGGTCACGGTATCTGACATCGTCAAATATTGAGGAGGGCACTCCATCTATGTCCTCAAGGTCTTCGCTGACTCTCTCACGCAACTTTCCCATAGAAAGCACGCGGGCGTTGAGGTGATAGACCTCATTGTAGCGTTCCCACATGTTGACCAGCGGCGCGGGACAGATAATCAGCGGACGCGCATGCTCAGTCCATTCAAAGTGCTTGATGATCGCCGCGCCGACGTAGCTCTTTCCGAGCCCCACGACATCTGAAACAAAGACGCCGCCGTTGTCTCGAATCATCTGAACTGCTTGTCGGACAGCGACCTTCTGAAAATCCGCCAACTGTCTGGTAATGTCATCCTCCCAGAGAATCTCGCGGTCATCGCCGCCTTCTAGTCGGTCTTTTACCAATTCGTACAGCGTCTTCATGTAGATGTCGTAGGGCTTGACGAGTGCGAACCCCCATGAGGCTTTCATCACCTCCATTAGAGATTCATCGAATTCTTCAGCTTCGTCCCACAGTTTGTCGAACCAGCGACAAAGCTCGGCGTGGTTCGCAGCTCCCTGCACAACAACATTGAGCTCGGTGTTGTGGCTTAGACCTGATAATGTGAGGTTGGACGACCCTATGATGGCGGCACCCTTCTCGTACCGCCCATCTTCACGATAGTCGAAGATGTAGGCTTTTGCGTGCAACCGTCCTTTCGTATAAACTCTAACCAGAACGCGCTTCTCAAGAATAATCTGAGCAAGCGACTTTATCAGGGCTTCGGCTTCGTCAGTCTGATCCATGAATTCCACGGATTGGCTGATGTTTTCTGCGGTGTCAACTCCCATTTGCCTTGCGTCTGCACGTTTAACGTAGAGCTGCGCTTCCGCAATCTCGACAACCTGTTCCAACCTGCGATGCCCCTCGGCAAGTTGCTCTAGCGTGTTCAGATTCGTGGTGTTACCAATCAGAAGACGCAGCTCTTGGACTCCTTGGAGCTCGTCAACAATGCTCTGGAAGCCCGAGAGGAAAAAGTATCCGACCGCGAACCTTGCCTTCTCTGTGGAATCAAGGAGGAGGTTGATGTGTTCAACCAACTTTTCGCTGCGGTTGTCAATGATGTCGTGCGGCATGGAGTCATCCTACATCTTTTTAGAACGTGCGATCATTGCGCGACTTCAAGGTATTGGAAGCTCATTTTGCACTGCGGATGCGATTCAATGTTCTCTTCAGACTTGGCGATACAACCGCGGCGCGTTCTAAATCCCAATGGACTCGCACAAATTCGCCAATACAGTTGTTATATTCAGGTCCAACCTTTGTGGTCGCCGCCCCTTTCCTCGGAACGAGCTGGTCTCTCAAGCTTTTCTTTCTGCTCTTTCGTGCAAGCGACACTAGGAATTCTTTGGGTTGAAGAATATTATCTGGGGTGCTAGGAATTCGATTTACTGGTATTGATAAGAATGCCGCTAAAGCACCCCGATCCGCCATAATCCACGATTCGATTTCCATCACCGCCACGCGAAGGAAAAAACCAGGATTGAGAGGTGCTTTCACCCAAGATTGAATCAGTTCCGGGACACAGGTCTGCGGGGAATCTAGGTCTGTGAACATAAACACATAAAGCGGTCCCACCGCTGATCGATTGAGTTCGGCAGCTCGCCGCTGAAGGTAGGACTTGCCTTGATAAGTGTTTGGGATTCGTAGCAAAATTTCGATGCCGAAATGCTTGAGAATTTTAGTCGAAACCGCATCGCTCAGACTATCCTCAACTGCCAGGATTACGCTGTTCAGGCTCATTATAGTAAACTCAACTGCTCGAGATGATCAGGTTTGGTTCTTGAAAGCACAGCTTCAGCGACTGTCAGTCCATTCTTCAGTAGTGACTCTACCTCAGAGATTTCGGAGGCTCTTTTGACCTCTGTGCCTTCCTTGGCAGGCGTGAGCAAAAGCACCTCCGTGCCATCAATTCCCTGTTCGGTCAGTAAGGCATCGCTGTGTGTACTCACAAAGACCTGTCGCCGTTTCCTTCTCTGCATCTTAGATATTAGAGAGGCGATGTGTGCCACAATGCCGGCGTTTAACGAAAGCTCTGGCTCCTCCAATAGGAGAATTGACTCACTCTCAAGAAGAGTCCAGAGTAGTCCTATTAGGCGCAGCGTTCCGTCAGAAAACTGATCTTCGCGTTGCCAACCTGCCTTTGGACGCCAGTGGGAATAGAGCGCTTGCAAATGTGGGCGACCGGTATTTTCATCTCGAATAAATTCCAATTGCTCAAGTTGAGGCACAGCAAAATTCAGGGCTTGTTCAATTCTTTTCAATCGCGTACGGCGAGTTTTTTCCGGGACACTAGCAACCCTTTCAAGAAACCCCTGCCCAAACGGATCATCTTCAACGATTCTTCCCTGAATCGAGTTGGAAAACCGCAATAGTTGAGGAACCAAATGCTGGTATCTGATTGCTTGGAGGAAACGCGCTATCTCCCGAAAATCGGCATTGACATTAATCTGTTCAAGAAAAGTCTGGGTGAGTCGGTCGCGATCCGCCTCGTCTTTTTCATTTGGTCTACTAATGATTTGGTCGCCGTTTTTCCACACGCGCTCATAAGTGAGATAAGTCCGGCGATATCCGCGAGTTTCTTGGCGAAATCCGAGTCCATATTTCCAAGTTGCAGGAGAGTCCGAATCCTCCGCAAGGTGTATTTCAATTGTAACCTCAGGATCGCGCCGCGCTGCCAAGCTACGGACTTTGGAGAGCCCGCCCCGGTCCTTGACAGCTTTCTGAAAGCCGCCTCCCTCTGCTTTTACGATATCTCGAAGGAAGCGAAAAATGTCGAGGAGGTTGGATTTCCCAGACGCATTCGCACCTACGATGAATTGACGTTCGCTAAGATGAACATCAATCTGTTGAAAATTACGCCAGTTTTTCGCGATGAGGTGATTGGTAATCATGACGGTAACTCCCGATGCGTCTGAGAATCAAATTTCGTCGTTGAGTTGTCCAGCTAGAGTTGGATTTTGTGCTCCTAAGATTCTCTAACTCATTCTGTTAAGTATATCATACACACATTAAGTTGGGAATCGAGTTGTCGGCAACTACCTGACCCCTTTTCAAACCTCCTGCTTTCCGCGGGGGCGGCTCTGCCACAAAACCCCTAACTCCATTTCGGGTAGTCACGTATTCGTAGATCTGCGGGCCATTCGGATATGTTATCACCTTTTCGCCCTCGACTCCGGACCTTGACATCGTTCAGCGGACGCTGTCGCGCCCAAACAGTACCCATTTGCTTGACAAATAGTGGGACCGAAGCGTCGCGGCACTGATCTCGAATCTCAGCAACCCACGCTTCCTCCATGGGTCTCGCACTAGGACCTGATTCGCCTCCGACAATCACCCAGTCTATACCATTTAATCTGAGTTGACCAAGTGAGCCAAGTAAAGGCTCCAATGAGAGGAACTTGATTTCTGCTGCGGTCTCTCGCAGACAATCTGTCCGGAAGGTGTATTCTGTGCTTTCCACACTTACCCCCATCCACACATTTGGTTGCCAGCGCAACTTAGGACTCAATTCTGCAAGGCGTTCTGCACGTTTGGTGAGGACTTGAAATTGGTGCCGGTCAGCCCGTCTCATAACATCGAATACCTCTTGAATGTATTCTAGCGGCACATCCTCATGGAACAGATCGCTCATGGAGTTAACGAATATCAAGCGAGGTTTTTTCCATTTTAAGGGCTGATCCAATACATCGGGCACACGTTGAATGCGATTGGTCCAGCGCGGTCCAGCCTTCGTCATTTTGGCAATGCCCTCATACGCCAAACCCTTTTGAGCAAATCGCGCGGCGATACGTTCGGCGTAGCAGTAACGACAGCCTTCGGAGACGCGGCTGCAGCCGCGTACCGGATTCCAGGTCGATTCTGTCCACTCTATCTTCGTCTGGGTAACCATTGTTGCTTACTTTCTCAAGATGTCTTGCGCAATTTTTACAGCAGTTGGGGCGCCTTTGGGTTACCAGTGAGTCGCGAATCGGTGTTTAGCACTCCAGGCTATCGCAAGCGAGATTCGCTATTTGGGCTAAAGGCTGAATTTGTCGATTTGAAATTGACGTAGGCGGTGTTCAATCCGCTCCCAGACTTGGATGCCAGTGGTCAGTGACACTTCCCCAGTTCCGTGACGTAATTAGCCTGCGTTAGCCTATATTGCTTAGCTTACTTTTCGGCGTTGTGTGGTTCGCTCTGGGTATCGCTCGACACTGAGATGATGCCGTCCAGCAGTTTTACATTTGGATTATGACAAATACGCCGACCATGAAGGCAATCTCTACCGAGTAGAAAATAACAAGAGTAAGGGAAAAGAAAGTTGATACTCTGCCGCATTTCGGTTTATTTTTGTGTTTTTGGACATCCATATTGAAATCGGTGTCGCATCTAACCCTAATTTCGTTATATACTTGTCGAAATAACCTCTCCTGCCGGAGGAAATATCCGTCCAGAATCCAAACAGGAAGAATGAGGAGCACCGGGACAAAATATGGGCTTTGTATTTCATGTTTGGTGATTAAAACCATCGCGGCGAGAATGATGGTCATGCTCCAGCCTTTGACCAAGACACAGTTGTTTGCTAAACGGTTAATAATGGCTTGAGTCATCTTCAAGTGTTCTACAATCTTTTCTGTACCGTCCATGGATTTGTTGCCAAGTGTAGCGTAAAGGGATTACGCGGATTGAATTCGTTTGAGATGAGACAGGTTCATCGCTATTCTTCATCGGACTCGGCGCCTTATTTCCCTTTAGGTCTCATCGCTATCTTGCAAGGATTTTGCGGCGAAAATGGTCAAGCGCAATTCTTCGCCGAAGAGTTCATATGCAGGGGTTTTACCGCTAAGCGCGTTGCTCTCATTGAGAATGATTCCGACTCCTTCACCCCTACGCTCCGGAAAGTGTCGCCTTGCTACTTGCTACGCGAACAAAATAACGTCCAGAAGATTTATGTACAAACAAGCTTGGCGGCACATCTATTTTCAACAGATTCGTGTCATCGATCCGCAGTTCTTCTGTAACAATGTGAACCATAGGGTCAATGTTGTCTCTACATATTTCCACCACTGTTCTCTCTGTCCTGTCGAGATCCTGGCGGTCAATACCGACAATTTCGCTATAATCGTCAACACCGATCAGTATCACCCCACCGTTCGAGTTGGCACTGGAACCTCCGCCGCCACCAATACCGCGGTCGGCGGTTCGCCATTCACCGCACATATTCAGTATTTTAGCTTAGCACATAATACCGATGACAGCTAACAAAATTGTGGGGTTTGTTGTATTTATTGACACTATACTACATATAGTGTTAAAATTGAGCGGAAGTAGACGGAACTCTCGTGCCGCGTTGTTGCTTCAAGATTCAAAACCAGTCACTCTTTGAAAGGCAAAGCAAATGGAAGGGCGATATAATACAGGCAAGGTTTGCTATAGAATTACAGTTAATCTAGCTTTACAACCGGAAGGTTGCTATATGGTAACGTGTGAAGAATTACCAGAATTAGCAACTCAAGGTAATACTATAGAAGAGGCTCTACACCAAACCTTAGATGCTTTTGTTGCAACAATAGAGCTATATGAAGATTTGGGTAAAGAAATACCAGATAGTATTGTTTACCCAAACGCAAATGTGTCTTTCCCAAAATTTTGGCAACAACTTCCAAAAGATGATTGGACAGCAACTGATATAGCTTCTTTGTTTGCGACAAAAACTCCCAATAAAACTGACAAGTATCCACTGCCTTACGTGTTTGAGGCAACAGTGCCACATGAACTATCGGAAACTGTCAAAGAGGCTTAGAACTCTTGGTTGCCAAGAATTATCCCGCCCAAAACGCGGTTCTCACCGAAAGTGGTTCGTGATTTAGACCTATCTTGGGAAGAATTTCAAGATAGATAACAAGCTCAAGGCTACCTCTTACACGGGTTTACACTCCCGCCCCCGTCACCTTAGTCATTTCAAGCCACCAATTCCTGATATCTGAGTTTTTTTCAACGTTTTATGCGAAGCACCCTTTGAGGAAATACATCGAAGTGGAGTGCCTTGGTGTGTTTTATGAGTGAGGTTCACCCCAACTCAGTTCGGAGCGTCTTCGACCTACACTACTATCAAATGTCAACAGAACCTAATGTCTGAATCGCGGATTGCCGCGGATTAAAGGATTACGCGGATGGAATTCGTTTGAGATGGTTACACGTACATCGCTATTCTTCATCGGGATCGGCGCTTTACTTCTTCTTTAGGTCTCATCGCTATCCTGTAGGGACTTCGCAGCGAAAATGGTCAAACGCAACTCCTCGCCGAAGAGTTCATATAAAGGGGTTTTGCCGCTAAGCGCCTGGCTTTCATTGAGAATGATTCCGACCCCTTCACCTCTACGCTCAAGAAAGTGCCGCCTTGTTACCTGCCTGCCCATATTATCGTCAAGCGTAGTTTCAGAAAGTAGGCGTGCGAGGAGTTCGTTACGGGTTGCTTGGTTGTAGCGCAAATCGTCCACTGCTAAGGTATTTGCCAATGCGCCCGGCGAATAGAGTTCCAGCCGGTCGGTGAACATAAACAGACGAATCTTCGATCCGGCTTTTGAATAATCTCTATGTACAACTGCATTAGCCACTGCCTCAAAAACAGCTCTCATGCTGTATTGTGACCGTTCTATTCTGCCAACGTCCTTGCGAGCCGATACCTGGTTGTATCTTTCGACAAATTTGAATGCATCCACAATCTGCTGGTCGAGCGGTCCTCTAAAATCTTTGGCGTCAAGCTGGTAATTCGCATCCTTTTCCACGCCATTATAAAAAACGGCTTGAATGAAACTGTTATACAGGTAATCGTCGGGGCTATCATGGCACATCAGCAGACCGGCTACCGAGGCGCAGTACTCCTGACCATCTTTGACCAGCAAGCGTCTTTTAAGTAGCAGATTTTCTATCTTCCCACGGTCCGTTACTCCTTCTGTGATAAATCGCTGGTATAGCTTTTCCCTTAATGTGTCTTTGTGAGTGTTCGGCACGAACTGCTCATCAAAAGAGATTCTAGGTGCCTGCGATCGGCTTTGTAACAATCGCCCCAACTGCTCGGTAGTCATCTCTCTTTTGCTGCTAACTTGGCGGATGAAATAACCGTTAGATGATTTATGAACAAACGGGCTCCGAGGCACTTCGATTTTTAACAGATTTTTATTATCAATCCGCAGTTTTTCTGTAACAATGTGAACCATGGGGTCAATGTCGTCTCCGCATATTTCAACCACTGTTTTCTCTGTCCTGTTCAGATCCTGTCGGTCAATACCGACAACGTCGTTATCGTCATCAACACCGATCAGTATCACCCCACCGTTCGCGTTGGCAAACGCAGCGATTTCATCGGCGAGACTCTCTCTGTGAGGCAACTCCCTTTTGAATTCAATTGTTGAGTCTTCTCCCAGATATATTTTTCCAGTGAGTTCGGTCAGACTACTAAACATGGCTAATTCCCAAATCAATTTACTAATGTCTGAATCGCGGATTGCCGCAGATTAAAGGATAAGCGAATTAAGTCTACGGTTTCTCATCGATGGGAATTGTAAATTCCCTTGCGGTCAAGTGGAATTTCACACAGATATTTGCGAAATCGCTTCAAGAAATGAATGCACACCTGCAATTTCTTGCTTATTGATATCCCAGTCATACGCTTTAGCAATTTTCTTAATCTGCTTGCGTTTGATACGCTCTTGCTGGTGGACAATGTAATGTACATTCGCAGCGATTGAGAGCGTATTAAAATCGCTCGCCAATGGGAGGCTGTTAAACGTGTCAAGTGCTCGTTTCCAATCCGCGTATCCTTCCTTTTGTTTAATCTCGCCCATCACAGCTTCACTGTCGGATGTCCAAAAATAGGTATGGCGGCGAATTTCCCCAAAGACATTTCGGTCTGTCGAAAAAGACTCCGTGATCTCTTTCAGAAATCGTGCGTAGACTAGAATGTCCAGATTTTCCGCAACCAGACTGCTATAAGGTCCATAGTAGTGTGGTCGGAAGCCGAGGTCGGTTTTGTTTAATACCGAGAGGAAATACAGTTTCTTTTGGAGGGTCGATCGTCCCCGGAGGCTTTTTTTCTCATTCTCACTTCCAATTACGAACAGAATCAGGTCTTGAATGTGCATACGAATGTTTTCGTTTCAGGAATAATACCTTTTGACGCTCCCTTGTCCGACAGATAACAAAACCACTTGAAGTTGCGATTCTTCTTGTGCCCGGTGGTTCACTTCTCTGATGTTGTCTGAATCGCGGATGACGCAGATTTGAGCTGTTGTTCAGGAGTGCATGTACCTAGAAGGCAATACGATTACCTTAAAATAAATGTCCGGTGTGCCAAGTCGCATTTCACTTATCCGTATGGTAGAGAATAACCCGGCCGTTCTTTCGTGAATAAACAAAAACTCCTATATTATCAAAGTTGGAAAGTGAACCGCCGATAATTATGAGAATACATTCTGGACAGTTTGTTTTTGTATCCTCCGCAATCTCCAACTGATTTCGGTTATCTGTATTGCTTGGAATAGGAGTGGCATCAGGATGGCTATGCCATTCGCCCACATAATATCGTTTGCCAGAGAAAATCCTTCGAAGCTTTTTATAGAAACTTCGTAAACCAGCGACGCCTCTATGAAACGAAGTTCGGGAACCTTTTGAGTCTGAACTTAAGGGCGCTAAGTCTAGAACACTGGCCCGATAGCCATCATCCGAATAACATCCAACCAATGATGTACCTACTTCGCTCGGATAACACTTCCGTGCAATCCCAACCATCTTAAGAAGGCAGGACTCCGATATGAGCACCGTATACTGTTTGCATTCAGACTGCCATCTCAGCGGAAATTGATTCATGGGTATTCTTTTGTCCATACCACTTCCACTAGTGGTCCCGCTTGGATACTGTTTTCCGGTGCTGACCGCCTCTTGACAATTGCTGCAAGCCCTATTTTTTGGTTTGAGTCTATAGTATGACTGAAAATATCTACAGCGTGCGCCGCTAGAATATGGACGTGCGTATTTAAGGCCGGAAAACATGGATGCCAGCATCCTGCTCCCTCCACAACTTCTTCCTCCTGTAAAGGTTTGTGAAAATAAACATCGGGATGAAGCGGTGTCGGTTCCTCTTGTATAGAGCACATTAAATCCGCAAATATGTCTCCGCATGACGTGGAATCACCTGATATACAAATCGTTAGCAATTCCGCACGGAGATTGAAGAACAAAGAAATTAAACGCTTGCAGTTTTCTACGGCGTACTCATTCAACCAATCGAAAGCTGCCTCACTAGTGGTACAGTCAACTAATAAATGAGCATCTGCAAGCGCCTGACGCATTGTCTCATCTTGCCGTGAGTCTAGCGGAATTCGTACAGCGTGTCCAATTATCGTCGAAAGCGGATTCGTACGAGAAAGTTTTTCCGCCAACGCCTCGGCCTTATTTGAGCCGACGGAGGAGCCATCAAGGGTATGACGGCAGAGATTACCGAACGTTATTGAATCCGGGTCAAACAGATTAACTCGTTTTACGCCGCCCCGTGCAAGCAATTCTGCAACAGCGCTTCCTAATGCGCCGCAACCGAAAAAAGCGATCGGAGTTGATTGGACTTTTGACGGATGAGAACCTCTAGCATACAACCGTTCGCTTGCTACGTTTTCAACTTTTCCCCACGGCAGGTGTTCAGATCGTGAGAAACATCCGTCGTTTATCAATTTCTGCCAAATTCGATCCGATTTACTAGATTGTCCTTGGCTTCGGCGCTTAATTAGTTGATTCGTTGGATCGGCGTAATTCGGGAAAAGAAGTGGTTGCCAATGGATTTCAATGGGAGCTTGTCCAACAATTTTGGGAATTGGAAAACCAATGAGCAAAACACCAAATTTACATGAATTTGAAAGCCGCCATGCGACCTTGAGAATTTGATAGAAGTTCACTCCATTTTTTGAACACAAGTTTTCCATCTCTTCAAATGTTTCAGGGGGGCGATGTCTTTCATAGCATATATTAGGCACAAGAACCCATTTTCCGTTGATAATACCTTCTTTTTTCAGGATGGTCGGGCTGAATTCCGATTCTCTAATCAGTAAACCACCATTATCGCAAAATCTGACAGCGAATATCGCCTGAACCCCAAACCCCCAATAGCACTCAACGCGTCCTGATGTACCAATATGAGATTCCCAACGCTCGTAAGAATTTGACGATTCCTCGAAAACCAAAGGACAATTGGTTAGAAGTGGCGAATTCAGAAGTTTGTGGCGGAAGTCAGGTAATTCATACCGGTCGCCCGGTTTAAGAAGCATACCCATTGCCGCATCTTCTAGCCATTCGATTGCCCATTTGACGTAGCAAACAAGCCGGGAAGCGTCCTGAGGTGCAAGATGTTCATCAGGCAAACATAACTTTCTCGACTCCCACTCCTGATGAGGAAATCCACTCACCTCTTCAGATTTAGGAACGACTTCGATTGGTTCGTTTGGAAATACTCCGGGTACCAAAACGCGTAAGAAGACTTCACAGGGGAGACTTTGCAGATTCGGACACGTTACTTTGACTGCACACTCAAATACCCAGCCCGGAGCACCTTCGTCAAGCTTTCGATGAATCGGATCGGTAATTTCAACAATCCGGTGCTGCAGTAGAAGATTATATGCCTCCACCACAAGTTGAGGAATTTCGCTCTGGTTGGATGTTTTATCCATATCTCCGAACCCTTGTATCTCCCTTCGGACTTTTGGTGGTGAAGGGACCTGACGAACTGTTCCCTTTAACCCCGTTATCATCTGAATCCGGAAACTTACTGCCAAACAACTCGCGCCATTTTTCAATAGACTTATTTTTGTCGGTAGCATCAAGAGCTTCTCGCGCTAATCTAGCCGCGTCCTTCACGTGATCATAAAATTCAGCAAACTCTTCTCCGGACACTCGCTCTAATACATCGTGGCAAGGGACACCGTGGTCAGGAAGATAGGGAACCTGATTGTTGCAAGCTTCCGACTCGTAATTTGCAACGATCATTTCCAACGTCCGTGTAACGCCTTCCGCAACTGACTTTATGCCGTCAGGACAACAAACCCCGACGAGGTGCTCAAGGGGATATCCTTTGGGGCGGTCATCTTCATGATTAATCCTCTGCCACCATTTTATCGCCTTGACGACATTCACATAATGCTTATTGCACTGTGCATTCTTTTTCGCCGTCCATTTAATCTGCTCTAATGGATGCGTACGTTCCCAATCTCCAGCATCGCGGTTAGGAATCCACAGTGGTTCGGCTTTCCATTCCTCGCCATGGAGGGTTTCCAGAAACGCAATTTGATTTGTCCTTTCATGCGGCGGAATCCAAGACTTCACAAATAGCCAATCATCCACATCTTCAGGGGTTAAGTCTGTCATGACTGCCTTGCTTTCGTAAATCTCCTCTTCCGCCTCGGACGGTGCCGAAGTGATGACAAGGTCGAGATTGACATACGAAAGCTCAATTCCAAAGGAACGTCCCTGTCTCTGATATTTACCCTTGTAGTGTTTATCCAAGAAAGGCACGAATTTATCCATAGCCTTATCCGGGTTGGGGTAATCAAATCGACTCAGTCGGGTTACGGTGATGATGTCTACATCTAAGCTAGCTTCTCCTTTTGGGCGGACGGCGGTAGCGCGACGGTAACTCCCCTGCAGAAATGTACTCACGATAATCGGTTTCAACTTTTCATCTGCCTTGAGTCGATTACGTAGCGTTTTATGCCCTGTTTTGCATTTCTCCTTCTGAATCTCCGTTGGACGAATTTCCTGGAGGAATTTTGTAAAATAGGTTGGTAATTCCATGGTGGGACTCTCCTAATGGTTAAAGTTATTATGGAATACGTAAACTTGGGTAATATCTTTGCTCCCCGCTCTGTCCTTCAAAATCGAATTCATACAGTTGAACAACCGCTGTGATATGACGTAGTGTGTGTCCAAGTATATAGCCCAATGCGACCGGACCAGCAAAAAAGATGTGTATCTTGCGACATGTATGTGGAAGATCGTCGCGAAGCCACGAAGCAAGTTGACATCCGAGTTGCCAAGCATGGTCTCCTCCAGAAACAGCGTTGTGGCCGACACCCTCTGTTGGACAAACTAAGATTTGAGGCAATTCGCTTAGTCCTTCAGCTTTTAAGCAGGGTTTTAGTTTGTTCTGTATCTGATGCGTCACAGAAATTCCCAAAACCAATTCCTTGTCTATCTCACCGACAGTTCTGAATTTCCAAAGGTCTTCATTGTTGGCGGGTGCGTTAGATGGCCAAAGAACGTAATTGTTACCTGTCTTCTGTGTGGGAATTAAATGAATTCTATGTTTGGGACTAACCAAATACCCTGCGAAGAATGCGATGCTCAGATGACAATCAAAGAAAATATGGATGGGTTGAGGGACATCGCTCAAGCGTTCATTAAGCATGAATGCCGAGATTTGTTCAGCAATCTCATCGTTCCAATTCGAATCATCTTTCGGAAGACGCTCATCAAAAAATTGGCGTAAGTCAAGATGATCCACTTGGAGATCTTTGGGTCGCCGTGCGAACTGCGCAAAACTTTGAATGGAGATTTCGCTATGTTCTGCGACTCGTTGAGCTATTAGTTTTTCTTCATGTATCATCTTCAAAAAAGAATTTCTGTCAAACGCATTACGCCCCTGCCCAAAAAGCTTCCACGCAAGGTCATCGTAAATGATGTTAGTCACGGTTGAGTCAATTGGCTGTAGCCCACCTAACGCTAGACGTAGTCGCATTTCACTTTCCAAATCTGTGAGACTTCTTCCAAGATTGAACCGGACAGTGTTTAAGAATTCAGAGAGTTTTTCATTCGATATCGAAAGATGCTCTGCCCATTTTGAGCGTACCCTACCCTCCCGGGATTGCGCTCCTTTTTCATAAAAAGTTGGACGAATGATTTCCTCATGTAAATGCTTAGCGATGGCGTCTCGATGATCCCAGTGCCAGTTGGAGAAAATGTACACTCGAAAAGAATCTTGACCTAACTCTCTTGACAAGCTTTCATACGCATCATACAAACGTTGTAGCATGGAGTTCTTGCAGTTGATAAAATCCGGGGCGATTAGATTTTCATGGTTGAATGCGTTGGCTTGCGTCATGTGATACTTACACTGAAAAAAATCACGTACAATTCGCTTACCTGTCTGTTTTTCCACCTTTGGCTTACAGTAGGAAACGACAACATCATCGACGAAAGATACTTGGTCGCTTTCGAGGGTCACGGATTCCACATAATCACCAATTCTCAATTCAAGCATCTTTAACCAGAAGACTCTAGCTTGGTATTCATCTCCTTTTCTTCTTGCCACAATAGCTTTCGCCATAGAATGACTTCCCTTATTCTGACCGCTAAAATGTGAATTATACTATACAGACAAATGTAACAAAAACGAGTAAAAATTACGAAACGAAGTTGTTTAATTATACCACACGAATGTTAAGTTTTCAATAGAATCAAGAGCCGACTTCCATTCCACCATTGCGTGTTTTCAGTTTGCTTGTCGCACGGTATTTTCCAGTCGGTCCAAACCTAACAGGTGCTTTCCTGCTCTATACAGGAATTATCCTCCTCTTCAGTTGGCTTTTCCCATGTACGTAGAAAGGAACTCCTCTCTCTTCAGCACGACCGAATCGTGCCTTTTGTGAATGCCCCGCTAAGATTATCTCACTGGCAAGTGGCTCAGGTGTCTCACTGCGAGAGGGATTCAACGAAAGTCCCGTAAAGAAAACTATCTGGCAGATAATATTGTCGCCATTTTCATAAAAACGAAAAATGTGAAAATGTTCATGTGAAGGCCAAACAAAGCGATCACGAACATTTAATCCAGTAACGAAATCTTCGCCATTTGAGGTCTGATGATTCCCGCTTTTCAAAACGAACGCTCTAATCTCCTCAAATATAGGTTCATGACCACTGAATTCAGGATGCCAATATAAGAAGCAATGAAATGCTATTTTCGCTATTGCTCTATTGATGTATGGCTTGGCTTCTTGATCAGCTAATATCATCAGATTCGCTGTGGACTCCTTCGGTTCAAACTTCTCTGCTTCAATCTGTAACTTAGTGGTTGCTCTAAGACGCTTGTAGAACCCGCTAATTTTGCCATAATCCTTTCGATTGTCGGGAGATAGGATGTTCAAGCAATACTGAGTGTAGCCACGTGTCTTCATGAACTTGGACATGAATTCCCGTTCCCTATCAAGGTTGCTGACGAAATACCTGGTCGCCTTTGGCGGGAAAATGTAAGTATTCCCAGCTATGCAGTATATTCCTTCATGTATGTCAGATTTTGAAATGAGCAATGTATCAGCATCCCATTTCTCGCAATGTTCCGCTATTACTTGCTCTGGTGTCTGTCCTTCAGTGTATAGAGTTAAAATCATCTGAGGTGCCTGAGCGCGTGCCAAAGATGTTGGACAAAAATTGTGAGCACTTGCGCCTAATTCTTCATGCAGAACAATACGGTTTTCATATAAGGGATCTGGATAAAATAGGCGTACAGGATCAATTCCGTACGCTTTTGCATTATAGAAGGATGAATCTTGAGATTTATTCTGTTTTTCTATTTTGTCTGTCATCCATTCAGTCTTAATCGCTCTCCATATGAATGCAATGGGGCTTCTAGTTACTAGAACCTTATCAAGTTTCCCTAGGGTAGCGTTATTACAGTCCTCACACAACTTTTCAATTATCCACTCGGGCGCACATTTGCTCAATGGTGCGCACTTCTGCAATAGAGAATTGGGAAAAGCGTGCTCTTTATTTAGTCCTTTATCTTTTTTGCAGTAAATACAAATTCCTTCTGCCAAGAATCTCACCTATCCAGTATGTTGTAGTGCATTTTGCTGTTCAATCTAATTTTGTGCGCTATGCTCTTGCTGTCGAAGCCGTCGCTCAAACTAAACTTAAGATTGGGTAGAAAGAAAACATTATACCATCATATGCGCGATAATGTCAAGATATTGTGGGTAAATATATATGATATACTACATATATGTGGTTCTACGGGCTTGAAGTTATGGCAAGGGAAGATAGAGATGGATCATTGGAGATTGTAGCTACGCCGGCAAACTCTTTGCTTTTTGCAGGCGCGCCTCCACGAGATTTACAACCGCTTCATACACGGCATCCCGTTCCCCTTGTGTGAGGTTGAGGGCATCGAAGACGATTGAATCAAGGGCATGACGGTCCGGTTGGCGGACTTCATCAAAGATAGGAAGAATATCTCGGAGACTAAGGGTGTTTTCAATCTCCTTAGCATCATTTACCGAAATAGATTCTGGGTTGATGATGAGCATTTGGTTCGCTTCGTAAACAGCCGTATCTAACGCCCCTTCGCCAAGGTTAACCCGACCATGTAATTCCTTAAATAGGAGGGTGAGCGTGCAGTTTAAGACAACATTAAGATTTTCGGATTGTGCGTAGGTCATCACGTAGAGTCGTTGGTCTACAAGTGCGTGGAATGGAATACGAGCTTGCATGTGGCGATCATTGATGGATTTTACCCACACATGTGTTGCCCATTTAGTTTCTTTAATCTCCCACCACCGCGCTCTGCCCTGACAACTTGGTCTCTGGTCAAAGCCTTTGGATTCGCCGTACTCAATATATTTCCACGCGGCGGTGCCTTTTAGGGCTGCTTCGTCCTTATGACACATAAACAGCTTGAACTTTAACTGGCTTGGATCGATGAGGATGCTTTTGCACTCTCTCGGGCTTTTGATGACGGGTTTCAGGAACTCCTCCTCAATCTCCCAATGTCGAATATCTTCGTCGTCAAGGTAGAAAAACTCGTTTGCCCCCGTTGTAAAGCCTCGCCGCACCTCAGCGACATCGCCCAACCGGACCAGCTTGCCTTTCCCTTTTTCCAGGATTGTCCAGTAGATGTCCGGGGCACGGAGATATTTGCCGCCCCACTTATCTCCCGCATATTTCGGCTTGGGAGAAGCGTCAACAATACCGTCTTTCAAAAGCGACCTTTGCGAAATTGGGTCGATCCGGTGTTCCTGTGTCCTGCCCCGTTCCGAGGCGGTTTCGATCTCATAGAATATTACGGGATCTAGGATGGCTTCAAACGGGGTATTGAATGAGACGAATCTTGCTGTACAGTCCAACCCTAACTGGCGACTTTCGTCGGGTGTGGCGAAGAGACAGATAACGGTGTTCACATCGGCGGATGCGAAGGAGCGCCGCGACTGGTTGTCGATAATCTGTTTGATGTGACAGTGCTTGAGGGTAAACTCCTGCAGGTCTTTTCCGTATCCGACATCGAGCCACGAATTGGAGGTAATGAAACAGAAAGACCCCTTGGGATTGAGAAGCGAAAGCCCGTGGAAATAGAAGTAGATGTAGAGGTCGCTTTTGGCGTCAAGTTTGTGAAAGACAGCGGGGGACGGGTTATCCGGTTTGACATCCTTTTCGCGTTTGTAGCCGAAGAAGCGCGGGAAGGCTTGATACACGGACCGGGCGAGTTTCGCTTTGTACGCCTTATTGTAATCCTTTTTGTTTGCGTCAGTGATTTTTTCACGCGGGATTTTCGGGTCCAAAATATTCTCTTGTCGGACATACGGCGGGTTTCCGATGACGATATCGAATCCACCTTTGTCATCGGCGAAGATTTCGACAAAGGCGATGTCCCAAACAAAAGGCAATGTTCGTGCGTTTGCGAGGGCGCCGCGAGCTTCAACAAGACGGTCATAGTCTATGGTCAACGCCTCAATCTGTTTTCGCCACTCCGTCGCCTCGAGTTCAAATTGGTGAGCGGTTCTCTCTTCGATTGTGCCATCAAGCCGTATCTGTTGCGCTCTGGGACCATCAATAAGGTCCTGTAAGGCGTCAATTTCCTTTTTGATATCTGCGACATGAGTATCCACAAGATCGCGGAAGAGGTTCAGCTCTTCGTGTTTTAGTTCCTGTTCAGATTCGTAACGACAGGTTTTGTCGTTGTTGAAGAACTTGAGTTTTTCATTTTTGAGACGGGTGGTACGGGCTTTTAAGGATCTTGGTATTCCGCTGAAATCAGCGCGGATTTGGGCGAGGTTCATGCTGCCGATTTCTTGAATGAGGCTATCGCCACATCGGATGTTGAAGGAAAAGTGTGGGAGGAGAGGCTCATTTCGGACTTGGAGTTCTGCGCGGGGAATATCGGCGTCAATGATGAGCGCGAGCCAGAGCCGCAATTCCGCCACGTGGCACGCCCACTCCATCACGTCCACGCCGTAGAGGTTAGCCCCGATGATAGCCTTTTTGCGGTCGAAACTCCTTTCGCCACGGTCAAGCGCACGATTCGTTCTATCGCGCAGGTCGTCGAGGATTTGCAGCATGCCGACGAGGAAAGCGCCGGAACCGCAGGCGGGATCGACAATTGCGATTTCTCTCAGGCATTCGTTAAGCGGAACCCAAAGATTCTCGCTATTGAGCCGCAGATCAGCCGCGGTTTTCTCGTCCGGATCAAAGGCGAAAACAGCTTCATACAGCGTAGATTTGTGTTCCTCTCCCATATGAACTGCAAGGTTGTCCACGATCGCGAGGCGGCACATCAGGTCAATCTCGGTTCTGGGGGTGTAGAAGATGCCGGCGTCGCCGCGTTCATCGGTCTCCGGCGAGACGTTAACGAGGCTTTCGTAGACTTTACCGATCATCTCGGGATCGACGGCAACCTCCTGATCGAGCGGGCTATCCTCGGCAATGGTGAAGTTGTAGTTTTCAAGAAATTCAAAAATTCCTGTGAAGCAATCATCAGAAATCTGGAAATTGTGTGCCTCGTCGAGGTGGTTCTCGGTGAACAGACCGCCGTTGAGGTAGGGAGCTAACGCCAACGCTTTTCGGATCTCGTCGGGAAACTGACGGTGCCCGCCGTGGAATCTGTTATTGAACGCCTCAAAGAAGAGGACATTTAGCCAGTGTTCGACAAACGAATCCTCCGGTTCGTCCGCCGAACGGTAGCTCTCCCAAAACGACCGGAGAAACCCGGTATCTTCGCCGAGCCAACGTTTGCGCTGGATGAAGTAGAGGAACATGCAGCGGTTGAGGAACTGCAGGGCGTAGTCGTGCGCCCACCGACGATCTTGTATCTGAGCCGCCAAGTCGTCCTGGAGGATGTGGAAAACGGATTTGTAGTCTTCAAAGAATCGCTTCGTGACGGCTTCGACATCGAAGGCTTCCTCATGGCGGGTCTGGATTTCGAGGGGCTGGATGGTTTCGAGAATGGGGCTGATGGATTCCAGATCGAGCATGGCAATCCGCTCGGACGCAGTGCGGAGTTTCTCGTAAGGGCTGATTGTGATGCGGCGGAATAGGCGGCGTTTCTTTGGGTCATCCGTATCGTATTTGACATTGACGAAGTGCCATTGGGTTCGATCACGGTTGCTGAATATGAACAGGGCGTAGGGGTGGTCTTGTAAAAGACGAGAGATGATGGGTCGTTCAGTCGTCAGGAGCAGACGGTCGGAGTTGAGATGGACGTAGATGACATGGAAAGCGCCGCCCGTTCCGCCGGTTGCAAGAAGGATTGGATCGTTGGCGAGGGCGTCTCCGCCTTGATAGGAGAGCGGGGTGTTGCGATGGTCGTAGTTTAGCTCGGTCCAGAACAGTTCTTTGAGGGAGTCGATTCCGTGAAAGTTCTGGAGGATGTTAAGGATGTTTTCTTGACGGTTGGAGTCGTGCGGCACGAGGAGCCTCCATGCGTGAGGTGATGGTGTAGTCGAGAGAAACCGAGTTTTTTTGGAAAAACTCGGTTTCTTTGCGTGGTTGCGTTTTAAGAACCTCCCCTAACCCCTCCTTCGTAAGGAGGGGAATGAGTGTTCTTGCCCTTGGTAAGAGGAGTTAGAAGGGGTCGGGTCGTTTCAAGACTCCGTAGAATTAAAAAAGGGGTTGCCTCGCAAAAGCGACAACCCCAATTGACAAGAAAGGTCGGAACTTGCTACATAATAAATTTTAGACATGCAAAATAATAAAAGTCAAGAGCTTCAACATTAGATTTTGGGTTTCAAATCCGTTTTGAGAAATGTCTCCTGCAACGCTTATATCTCCTAACTTTGCGTTCGATACTAAGTACCAGCTCGACTCAGACGGAATTGACTCAATACTAAAACCGACTCTAAAATCATCAAATATCCATTCGATGAGTGCTGAACCGTCCTGTACAGCAAAAGCATGGAGCTGGGGAAGGCGATCCAAGTCAACCCCTCGGCTTTGGAAGGTTAGGCTTGTTTCTGTTATAGTCCATAGGATTCTCCTCGCTTCATCAGCAACCTTCTGATTTTCGACTTGTCCCACAGCACTCCAAGCGGGTGTGGTAAGGTATCGAACAGACAATGGCAGAAATCGCAATTCAGAGTGTTTCATTTTACTTATCTCCCTCCAACGCTTTGGCTATCCACGCGGAAATTTCTGTAGTTGGCAAGAGGATGGATTAAAATCGCTTTAATTATACGATACCACACACTCAAGTCAAGAAAAATCAATGAATCGGCGTAGGAATGCGGCTCCGACGGAAATCGAGTTACATTTGGTTGAAGTGCCTTGCAGGCGTTCGGTTTTTGGTGTATCCTGTAATGCGTTACGCCGCGTTTTACGTTAGCACGTACAGAATGAAACATCTACCAGAATCGCATTAGGAGGTGCGAAAATGAAAATTCTGTTGGCTATGGCAATAGTGCTATTGTGTGCGTGCGGCGAGGAACATATCGAGATATTTACGCTGGCACCTTACGAGGTGCCGTGTGTAGGGGCTTTCGAGCAGGATTGTTATCTCGAATACAACGCGGACTCGGGGCGTTAGGAATTTTTCTACGATGGAATTAGCGGTTTTGATTTTGAACCTGGATACTTTTATACCCTAGAAGTCAGGGTGGAAGACGTTGGTACCGAATATCAAGATTCCGGACGATATGATTATCACCTCGTTAAAATAATAGACAAGAAGGAAGCACCAGACGATTTTGATCACAAAAAAGGCGACAAGCCGGAGTAGAAAACGTCCATCACAAGCGGATTTGGGAGGTGCGAATATGAGAATGTTGTTGGTTTTCGCCCTTGCATTTTTGTGCGCGTGCGGCGGGGAACATATCGAGACATTAACGTTGGGACCCTACGAGGTGCAGTGTCAGGGATTTATCGAGCAAGATTGTTTTCTCGAATACAATGCAGACTCAGATCGTTGGGAGTTTTTCTACGAATCT
The DNA here is from genome assembly GCA_965198175.1 of Candidatus Poribacteria bacterium. Taxonomy (GTDB): domain Bacteria; phylum Poribacteria; class WGA-4E; order WGA-4E; family PCPOR2b; genus JAPPKS01. Next base: position 717,316 of record OZ240245.1, on the reverse strand, counting down.
ATTCAGGGTTTTAATTTTGAACCGGGATATTTTTATACCCTCGAAGTTAGGTTAGAAGACCGCGGTCCCTATATACAGGATGTCGGGCGATATTCCTATCACCTCGTTAAGGTATTAGACAAGAAGGAAGCGCCAGATGATTTTGATCACAGCAAAGGCGACAAGCCAGAATAGAAAACGAGGCGGAAATTAATGGAAAGGATACATGAATGGCGGAAAATGCGCAATTAAAAAGTCAATCGCCCAACCGCGTATTGTCCCTCTGACAAACCGCCTTGGGACTCAATTACGATAAAATCAACACCTGTTTTTGCAAGTGTGCGCTCATGAGATATATCGGCTGCAAAAACAATCTACTATCTTCTATTGAGGAGGTAACGCTAAACCACTGCGTTCAGGAGGGTGTCTTTTGCGATCTTTTTGCAGGCACCCATTCGGTCGCAGCGCATTTCAAGAGACTTGGATTTCAGATTATATCCAACGATCTGCTTTACCTCGCATATGTCTTCGGGCGTGCGCTGATTCAAAACAGCGAACAGCCGAAGTTTAGTCGGTTGAGGAACCTCCCCTCAAATCTCTTCGATGGGATGGATTCGTACTTGAAGACATTGAACTATTTGAACCAGCTTGATGGAACCTCCGATGGCTTTATCTTTAACACCTACTGTCCGGGCGGGGAAAACCGATACAACCGACAATACCTGTCTGACAGAAACGGACAGAAAGTTGACGCAGTCAGACAGCAGATTGAAGCGTGGCGGCGGGATGGGTTAATCACCGAAGACGAATATTATACCCTCCTGCTTTCGCTTTTGGAGGCGGTCTCCAAAGTGACCAACATCTCAGGGACTTATGGCGCGTATCTGAAAGGCTGGGATGCGAGAACCTACAAGGACCTAACGCTTGAACCGTTTTCAGCGATTTCATCGGACAAGGACCACGCCGTCTATCAAGAAGATGCAAACCGACTCGTCGAACGGATTGACTGCGATATTCTTTACATTGACCCTCCGTACAATAGCCGCCAATATATTACGAACTATCATCTCCTCGAAACCGTTGCCCGCTATGATAATCCCTCCGTTTATGGCAAAACTGGAATGCGTTCATATTCCGAAGCGGAGAAATCGGCGTACTGCTCAAAGGGGGCGTGTCTTTCAGCGTTTGCGGCGTTAATAGTGCGAGCGCGAGCAAAGCACATCATCGTGAGTTATAACAGCGAAGGTATTATGAGCAATGCGGAGATACTTGAGGTTCTCAGTCAAAAAGGGGAGATGCCTGAACTGATTCCGATAGATTATCGCCGCTTCAAAAGCAACTCTAACGGCGCACATAAAAATAAGAAGGACGTACAAGAGTATCTGTTCTATGTGCAAACAGAGTGAAAAGGAAACGCCAAAAGGCGTGCAGGATTCGCGCAACAGGCTCAACGATTTAACCGGAAGAGAATGGGTCTATTTTTTAAATTCAATCGAATTGAACGAAGGAGAACCCGACCTTCTCACCGGTGAGCGATTCAATGACCTGTCAGAGGAACAGTGGGCGGCGCATCAGGCACCCATCATTGACACGTTCTATCCGACTTCTGGCGAGGCGGGTTATGCGCATCACATTCGCAAGCGGCATCCATCGCCAAAACCGCCGCAACTGATGAAGCGACTCATCGAGTTTTTCACCAAGCGGGATGGCTGGGTGTTCGATCCGTTTGTGGGCGTCGGCGGCACGTTATTAGGCTGTTCGATGGCAGCACGCCGTGGCGTGGGCGTGGATTTGTCCCAAGCGTATCTCGACCTTTACCAGAAAGCGACCGAAACGTTGAATTTAGAGCCCCAGACGGTTTACCAAGGCGATACGAGGCATCTTGAGGAGATTTTTCGCGGCAAGGATTATCTGTTTGATCTCGTCCTGACCGATCCGCCGTATGGAAATATGCTCTCAAGAAAGCGTACCGGCGAGCGGAAGAAGAAAACCGGCGATGATTCGCCCACACCTTTTACAAACGAAGAACACGACCTCGGAAACATGCCACCCGAACAATTTTACATAGCCTTGAAATCCGTTATCTCACAATCCATGAAGTTCTTAAAGGTCAAGGGTTACGTGGTGGTCTTCTGCAAAGACCTCCAGCCGACCGCTGAATATCACAACCTGGTCCATGCCGATGTAGTCAATACATTGGCGCAAATACCGAATCTCCGGTTTCGGGGTTACAAAATCTGGTATGATAAGTCGCTGAAACTCTATCCTTTTGGTTATCCGTATGCGTATGTGTCCAACCAACTGCATCAGTTTATTCTGATTTTTCGCAAGGAGAAATAGACGAGCGTCCATGCGTTTTGAACTAGGATAGGTCGATTTCCAATGAAAAAGGGGGGAGTCTAATGAAGGTGAGATTTTGGATGGTCGCCCTGTTTGTCGCAGCTTTTGTATTCGCAACTGTGAATTTCACTGGCTGCGGAATCTATCGTCGGATTACTGCTGTATCGGGGTCGGGGGATGATACTGTTGTTGTAACGGGCACATCAGGGTATTATCATCGGATGAGCTGCCGCAATGTCGGAATTGAACATAAGGAGTTGTTTCTATCCGACGCACTACAAATCGACTATAAGCCGTGTCCGACTTGTCGTCCGCCTCGTCTGAAGGAGGTTCAGGACTAAGGAAATGTAGAAACCGAGTTTTCAAGATAGGGAGCACTACCGACTTGCTACTCAAGAATCACATTCTGCTCCGCTGGGGCAGCAGGTTAGAAATTTTACAAATGCTATAAACATCGCGCTCCGCTGGAGCGTAAGTGCGAAGCGTTGCGAGCGGCTGCATTCTACTTGACCATTACAATTAGTCACTAATTCTCCGCCCAGCCTGACATCCGAATGGAATGTACCGCGAAACAACTCGCACCCTGAACAGAGCGGTTAAGAACACTAAGAGGCAATTGCATTTTACCGCTTCTGATGTTAAAATATTCGGTGTTTTTATCGAGCAAACTGTGGATTAGACTTAAAACCCCCGCGATTTCCGGGGTACGGCTTCTTAAACGAAAGGAAAACCATGCGCGTCAAAGATAAGGTTGCCATTGTTACAGGAGGCGGTTCAGGGATTGGACGCGCCACATGTCAACTCTTTGCCGAAGAGGGTGCGAAGGTGGTTGTCGCTGACATCAACATTGATGGTGCGAATGAGACAGTAGAGCACGTACGGAAAACTAGTGAGGCGGTGGCGGTTGAAGCGGATGTTTCCAAAGAGGCAGATGCAAAAAGGATTGCCGATGCAGCAGTTGAGGCTTTTGGAACAACTAACATCCTCGTCAACAACGCCGCCGCATTTATCTACGGGCGGGTAGAAGATGCGACAGAAGCGGATTGGGATCGAATTTTGGGTGTCAACGTGAAAGGTCCTGCGTTCTGCGTTAAGGCGGTGCTTCCTGCGATGAAAGCAGCGGGTGTCGGTTCAATCGTCAATATTGGCTCCATCAGCTCCTTCATTGCGCAGCCTGACTATGTCCCCTACAACACCTCAAAATCGGCTGTGCTAAATTTCACGCGATGCCTTGCGATGGATCTTGCGCCCTTCAATATACGGGTTAACGCACTCTGTCCGGGTGTGACGCATACACCGGCGCTTGATCAGGCAATGGAGGAGTTGAATTTTTCGCCCGATGACGCACAAAAAGAGTGGGGCGATCCGGCTCTTCTGAAGCGGGTTGCTCAACCTCGAGAGATTGCGCACGGCATCCTGTTTCTCGCGTCCGACGACGCTTCATTTGTGACGGGGACTCATCTTCTCGTCGATGGCGGATACACAGCGAAGTAAAGCGATTCTGTGTCGAATAGGGAAGGCACAACCCTTTTTCCTCGAAGGAGTGGACGGTGGCAAGGAGAGATGGTTACTCACAATTACAAGAGAAACTGTTCGAGGCACGCCGCGTTTGGAAACGGACACTGCTTTGGACTGGGTGTGCGATTGTCCTTGTTGGACTGATTGCGATTCTCGCCGGAGAAGCCGTTGTTGATTTGTTGATGCCGTTACCAAGTGGCATTCGCGCAGTGCTGCTCATCGGCACGATTGGAGCGGTAGGATACACTCTTTACAGATATGTGGTTCAACCGATCCGCACGAAGTTAACCTTGCGCGATGTGGCACTCAACGTCGAACGACAGCATCCTGAATTGGAGGATAGGCTCGTTAGCGCGCTACAGTTCGGCGACCGGAACACCGATGACCCCATTGAGGCGCACATGCTGCAAAGGCTGGTCACGGATGCTGCGGAGCATGCTGAAGTGATGGACTTCAACGCAACCGTTGACAAAACCCGGAAGCATAAGTACCTCGGCATCGCAGTTGCTGCCCTTGCTATCTGTATTCTTCTCCTTTTAATTTTTCCCGTCGAGATTAACACTGCCCTACACCGGCTGTTGGTTCCGTGGAAAAAAACGGCACCTGTTCTTACGACAAGATTGAACGTGCAACCGGGCAACGCGCGCATCCCTCGCGGTCAAAGCCTCCGAATCGATGTCGAGGTCGCAGGCAAAGGCGCCGACAAAGTAAGGCTTGGTTATACCCGAATGAACCGACCTTCTACCGTAGAACGCGTTGAACTAGACCGGCACTCGCCACCAGAGCAACAGGTCAATATGGTGCAAAATGAAGGGGAAAAGGACAAGTTTGAATATGAGATTTTTAATATCAATGAAGACGTGCAATACTACGTCCTGGCGAACAATACGGAATCGGAACGCTACATCGTTGAAGTGTTCGACATACCTAGAGTTACTGACATTAGCGTTTCCTACACGTATCCCGAATACACGCAACTGAAGCCGGTTGTTCAGCAAGGGGACGGAAATATTCACGCGGTAGCCGGCACTGTGACGGAAGTCCGTGTCATCACCAACAAAGCCATTCAGTCCGCGGCTCTCACCGTTACGGACAATAACCCCATATCAATGGGCGTTTCTGAAGGGCGCACTCTCACGGCGTCGCTGGATGTGATAGAAGACGGAAAATATACCGTTGAACTGCACTGCGTCAATGGGCTCAAAAACCAGATCCCAATCGAATACTCGATTCGAGCGATTCCCGACAACCCACCCGAAGTTGTCATCAGGGAACCTGGGCGAGATGTCAAAGCCACAAAGCTGGAAGAGGTGCAAGTTATCGTCGAATCGACAGACGACTACAAAGTTGAAGAAATGGCGTTGCGGTACGCACTTGGATCCGGTGAAGCGCAAGAATTACCAATGGCGACCGTTGACGTTGGGGCAAGGAATGCAATCTCTGGTTCGTACAACTTCTACCTTGAGGAGCTAAACGTGGAACCGGGGGATGTAATTTCTTACTACGCTCAAGCTACCGATAACAATTCGGGCACCGGAATCTCTCAGATTCATTTTATCGAAGTGCGCCCATTTAGTGAACGATACGAGGAACTGGAAGCAGAATCGGAGTCAGCAGCGGGAGAAATTCTGGCGGGGTTGGTCGCAGAGCAGAAGCAGATTATCAAAGAGACGTGGGGGCATATCAATTCTCGTCCACGATTTGGCAGCAGTCTTGAACCTGCACCACCTACGGACGATTACAAATTTGTAGTCAAGAAAACGGGTGAGCAACAAGCAAAGTTAAAAGATAGGGTTCAACGATTTGTTAATGAGATTAGCACCGCTATGCGCACAACTTCTATCGATCCGGAAATCCTGATAAACTTCGAAGCGGCGATTGATAAGATGCGCAAAGCCAATCATGAACTGGATGCCATCAGACCCCGAGAAGCAATGCCGCATGAACAGGACGCGCTTGAGTTGCTGGTCAGAGTTGAAATGGAACTCCCGAAAGCGCTGACACGGATGCGCGGAAGCGGCAATCGGGAAGTTGCAGATAATATGGAAGTGGAAATGGAAGCGCTGCAAAGCGCGTTTGAGAAAGATGAGAACGAACTGGACGAACAGATGCGTGAGCAGGTGGAAGACGCCCTGAATCGAGCACAAGAGATGTTAGCGGAACAGGAACAACTGACCCAGCAAAGTCAGCAGATGGGACGCGAGGGGCAGCCTTCGCAAGGCGAGATACATCAGAATAGCCAACAACAGGGAGAATTAGCTCAGGATGCCCGACAGGTGTCACGGCAGTTGTCGCAGATGACGCAAGAGCAAGGCGGATCAAGGCAAAATATAGGACAGTGTGTCACACAAGCAAGCCGGGCTATGCAGCAAGCGTCTGAGCAGATGCAGGATGCTGCCCAAAATATGAGCGAGCGGAGACCTCAGATGAGCGCTGCGAAGGGGCAAAAAGCGGAGGAAAATCTTCAGCAGGCGATTGAAACGCTTGAGAAAACCGCTACCCAGTTCACAGAGGCAACTCTTGAGAAGACAACCGAGCAATTGGATCGACTTATCGCGAAGCAATCAGAGATTCGAGAACAGACCGCAGCCCTCGACGCTCAGACTAGACAGAACGGTATGCATTCTGAAGATTTGAAGCGAGCTTCCCAGTTAGCTAATCAACAGCAGGCACTGCAACACAACCTCGAACAGGTGCAGCGCAGCCTTGTCAACTTGCAAGAGGGATTCAGTGAAAACCATTCGCAAGCGGCGCGTAACGTCCTGAAGGCGAGACATCGAATCGTTGAGGAGCAAGTGCCGGAAACTATGGCGAGCGCTCAACATAGATTACGGTGGCGAACCTTCAAATCCGCTGAGCAGGATCAGCGAAAGGTACTTGATACGCTTTTCCAGGTACGAGATGAACTACAACAAGCCAAAGCAAATATGTCGAGAACAGAGGAAGAGCAACTTGAGGTTGCATTGGAACAGCTTGAACAGTGGCAGGATCGGATGCAGGATATCCAACGTGAGCTAGAGGCGATGGATAATCAGAAGACCTCACTGACGCCTGAGCAGGAACAGCGTCAACAACAGCTATCGGAACTTCAAGCGCAAATGCAGCCGCGTGCGCAGGAATTGCAAAATGCGCAAGCAGGCTTAGCTTCTGACCGAGAAATTAAAGAGCTCTGGCTTGGGCTGATAGATGCAATGGACATGCGTCGTGGACATCGCAACGCACCGTTTCCCAACTATGACTTTGCGTTGCGGGAACTTAATAAATTAAAGACCGCCCTTGCGGATCGCCTCATAGAGATTCAAGAAAAGAAACGTCTCTCGCAGGTGTTCAAGGAGGACGTACCATCAGAATATCGAAACTTGGTGGATAGCTACTATGAGTCTCTGGCACAATGAGAGCACCTTGCGCAACCACGAACCGCTAACGAGATTCGCCTGTCTTGGTGGACGACCACATAATTTTGTGCGTTCAACGGCTTCCCATCAAGACCGCCTAATCTTGATACCAATCTCTCACAAGATTTACTCTCCTCTTTCCTGCCGTCAACTGGCCGGGTAGGAGCGCAGTGACCTAACTGACCTTTTCGTGCTCAGACCTGCCACCCTCCGCTCAGTTGACAGCTTAAGCGTTCCCGCCAAAAAAAACGGCGATTACCGCACATCCACAACGATACCCAATACTCGCTATGAGTTCAACCAAAACCCATATCACCCGAAGAGCAGTTGTAATTGGATTGATTCTAGTCGTCATAAACGCGTACTGGATCGGAATTGCAAGTGAGCTGTGGGGTTATCTGTTTACCTTGGTACATCCGTGCTCAAACGCAATTTTTACTCTCACTCTCCTTATTGTCTTCAACTTCGCATACGGCAGATACTCGAACAGGATTCCATTATCACCCGCGGAACTGTTGGTTATTTATATAATGGTTACGATGGTCTCGACCATTTCAGGCCATACGATGATGGATTATCTGCTTGGTGCTTTGAGCCATCCATTCTGGCACGCATCGCCCGAAAATGAGTGGCAGCGCCTTTTCTGGCAATATATACCGCCGTGGTTTACCGTTTCAGAGAGGGAGATATTGCGAGGTTACTTCTACGGCGAATCAAAATTCCACACAATTCAACATCTCAAAGCATGGACAACCCCTATTTTGATGTGGTCGGCTTTCATTTTCTTCCTCTACTTTTCGCTCCTATGCATAAGTTCTGTTCTTAGAAAACAGTGGATTGAAAAAGAAAAACTGAGCTATCCGATAGTACAACTACCTCTCGCTATGGCAACGGATAGGAAGTTCTTCAATTCTAGACTGATGTGGGGCGGATTTGCCATCTCCGCTTTCGTCCGCATAATAAACGGCTTCCACGACCTTTTCCCTTTACTACCAGAGATTCCTTACGGATTCAGGATTGACCAATTTTTCACCGAAAAGCCCTGGAATGCCATAGGTTATACCTTAATCTTCTTCAACCTGCCGGTAGTCGGGCTTACCTATTTTATGCCGCTCGATCTGGTTTTTTCATGCTGGTTCTTCTTTTGGCTGACTAAGACAGAAAGCGTGTTTGCGAGCATGGTAGGAATGAAGTCGCTCTATCTTGACGAACGAGCAGGAGGCGCATGGATGGGTATCGGTTTCCTTGCGCTTTGGGTTTCTAGAAGGCACTTGATTAGTTTTGCCAAGCACGTGTTTGGGTTCGTTCAAACCGACGATTCGAGCGAACCTATGCGATATAGGTCAGCAACTTTTCTGTTTTTCGTAAGCTTTGCTTTCCTCGCTCTGTTCTGTCATCTTGCGGGGATGTCTTTATGGGCGATTTTAATTTTTTTCGTTCTCTACTACTTACTCGCCATAGCTATAGCCAGGGTTCGGGCAGAACTTGGTCCACCCTATCATGAGGTAATCGGCATCAATCTAACCCCCAGAGGTATGATGGTAAAGATGTTCGGCACAAGGCGGCTCCGCGGAGAGGATTTGACGATAATGACACACTTTCATGCGTTCAACAGATGCAACAGAGCCCATCCGATGGCAAGTCAGGTGGAATCCCTGAAGATTGGGGCACGGGTCAATGCAAGTAACCGCGGACTGATACAGGCAATGATGCTGGCTATCGGTGTAGGTGCTGTGGCAACCTTTTTGGCATATCTACAAGCAGCTTACACATACGGCGCTCAAGGCAGAGGCGTGGGTTACCATTTCGGTCAGGAAATCTTCAGGCCGCTTCAAAGCTGGCTCCAGTATCCTCAAGGGACGGACGTCAGGGGCGTTACCTCTATGCTAGGCGGCTTCTTATTTGTATTTTTCTTGTATGTAATGCGGGCGAGATTTCTATGGTGGCCGCTGCATCCTTCTGGGTATGTCCTTTCCGGCGGAACCTGGGGCGGGATGATATACTTCTGGTTTCCTGTAATGGTGGGCTGGCTGATAAAGTCAATTATACTCACGTACGGGGGAATGAAAGTGCATAGAAAAGGCATTCCCTTCTTTTTCGGGCTAATCTTAGGAGATTATATCCCTCGAAGTATCTTTAGCATCGTGGGCATGGCTTTCAACATCTACATGCCTTCTGTCGGTTTTTTTGCGTAAACGTTGCTAAATGGTCTGGGAAACTATCCGCGTGCTTTCGGCGTTTTAGATATTATGTACCTTGGCGCTCCCAAGCGGCGCGTTATTCTTCCAGAAGTTGCAGGATTTTATGACGAGTTCCTAAGTTCAAACGGACAGAGGTGAGTGATGATAATTGAAAGTTTCTTACTAATTATAGGGTCAATTCCTTTGCAGGTTGATGCCGAGCGGGCACTTGTTGTAAGGATTGGAGATGGTCTGCCGTGGCGAACGCCGGCGCGATGCGATTTTAGAAACCCGGGCGACTTACAGATGGAGGTGTTATCGGGAAATTGGGAAATCCAATCAGGATTGCTCGTCCAATCGAATCCAACCACCCGCAGCGCAGCCGACCTTCAACACGGCAGTTCGGTCATTGTCCTACCCAATCCCAAATTCGATCGGTGCCGTGTAAATGCGCTCGTGAAGCTCGATAACCCTGACAAACCGGAGGCTGAAGCCGGCGTTGCCGTCCACGTAGAAAACAAAAATACCTACATCATCTGCTCCATCCGTCGGGGGAAGGGCGGCTCCTTATACGCAGCACTGACAAGATATGGGCCCGGCTATGATTTCGGACGGATGCCGGGGGATTTGGTGCGGTTGCCGGCTGATCAACGCAATCTGATGCATCAGATTGAAGTTCTCGTCGATGGTGCGCACGTGCGGGCGACGTACAATCATGGATTCACGCTTAGCTATTCCTTTCCCTTAGTGAAAGGGAATATGCCGTCGTTTCCGGAAGAGGTGCGACGTCCCACTCATGTATCGGACCAGACCACAGACATCCATCTAGTTTCAAAGTGGGAGCCGGAAGTTTTTCAGATGAGCGGCAGGGTTGGTTTGGTTACGCGCAATACCACGGCGCGTTTTGCGTATTTGGAGGTGGGCGAACTACCTCAAGACACGGTGCTGCATACCGCGTTTAACCCGCCGTATGATCGGAACGGCCGCATCCTGCCGCGTTGGCAATATTCGTGGATAATGAAAAATTATACCGAATGGTTCCTCAATGCACGGAATCTAGTGACCAGCGAGGGCGGTAGTCCAGAAGCTAAAGGCACGGATTTTGACAAGATGATGGAAGAGACCGGCTGGCCGCCCTACTTTTTCACATGGGCAACGGTTCTCGACGATATGGGCTTCGACTCCCCCACCCAATGGCCGACCCACAACGGTCCACCGACGATATTCGGATATATTCAATATTATTTATACAGTGGAGATGCGCGACCGCTTGAGGCTGCGAGGCAATGGGCGGACTGGCTGATTGATTCCTTCAGCACTCCCGACGATTTCCCGTTCCCTAATCTGCCGAAATCGACCTTTGGCATCCGAGAAGGAAAAGCGCTGACCGGCGGATTGGCTGATGTGATTGAATTGGATAAGGCTTCCTATACCGGATGCGCCTATCTGTCGCTTTATGCCGTGACAGAGGAACCAAAGTATCTTCAAGCGGCCATCAACATCGCCAAATCTCTGTTGCCCCATCAGAGGCACGACGGCAGTTTCCCGTTTCGGGTCAGCCTAGAAACGGGCAAAGTCATTGCTGCATACACCGCCAGCCAGTTGTGGCATGCTCAACTCTATAGGAATTTAGCGCATCTGACGGGAGATGAGGATTATCGACAAGCGGGCGAACGCGCTCTCACTTGGCTCGTTGACGGTCCGGTGAAAACCAACCGTTGGTGGGGTTTTTATGGGGACAACCCGGAGGACACTGACTCTGAAGGCGAGAAATCATACGATCAGCAAACCGCGCTAATGACCGCCCAGTGGTTGATCGACCATCTCCAAGAGAACGACGAGCATATAACGGGCGTTAGGGGCATCCTCGATTATATCCAAGAGAAATTTGCCATACCGGACGGTATTCATAGAGGTGTTCCGGCAATTGGCGAACAGACGGGCTGGCCGGCTTTTCTCCCGCATCACAATATGCGGCTGGCGGAAACTTATGCCCGGCTGTATGGCGCGACTGGGGACCCGGCAGCCAAGGAACTTGCACTTCGCATCACGAACTCGATGACATGGATGGTGCAGGCTGATGGCAAGTACCGTCAGGGGCTGAACTCCGGCATCGAAAATCGGACCTGCCTGCTTTTAGATTTCAACACCCAGCTTTCGCGCATCATGGCGGAGATTCCGGAGACTGCACCCGAGGGCGAGAACCATCTGCTCTATCATTCTGGCTATGTGAAGAAGATCAGGTACGATGACGAGGCGATTCGCTACGAGAGCCTAACGTCCAGTCAGGACATCCTCGTTGTGAGTTCGAAACCGAAGCAGGTAACGATAAACAGCCAATCCATCCCGGAAGTCAAGACTCTCCCACAATCTCGCTCAATGACAGCACCCGCCGGCTGGCTATACGAAATGGATACCGGTCGCTTGTTTATTCTCCATGAGCGTGGTACAGTGGAAATCAAGTAGTTGAAGCTTTCGCGGCGGATGCGTTTTAAGGAGCTTCTGGAATGAGAAACGCCGACTGTTTTACGTGCTGAGGGTGGGACGCCTCCAAGAAAAGTTCAATCCTTCGGCTAGCGGAGGACGCCTCAACCGGAATCCTGACGACTCGCCAAGGTGCAGAGCGAATCCCAGGAATGAGCGAGTAGTCACTGGGACCGACCTCTCGATCGCCAATGGTGCTCCCGGGCAACACGACGACACGATGGCTCGCATGAAAGACAAGCGCCAGAACGGCATTCTTGGGACATGGTTCGATGTCACCCCGGACGTGGATAACGGAAGTCTCCGCCCGCTCAAAGGACAGGTTTAGTTGTTGAGCGGGCGGTAGCGGAGGCGTCTCACGTAGTTGTGCCTCCTGAAACGGTTCATTCAAAACCGGGGCCTCTCTCACAGGTGCAAGCTGGAGAAGAAGAACCTCAAATGGTCGGAGATACCAGCTTATAGATTCATCGAAGCGCCATTTGGAACGGTGCGGCGTCACCAATCGAGCTGGTCTGGGATAGTGTCGATAGAGATTCCACTCTCCATCACTCTCTACGGCGAGGCTCTCATCTAAACGGACGCTCACCTGCTGATCCTGCCATGTGGGATTATTCACGACGACGAAGACGTGTTGTCCGTCGGAGCAAGCGTAACCGTACGGTTCGCCTTTCCATGGATCGCCGATAATTGGCTGGGAGTTCAGGAAAGATTCGGGATGAGCTTTGAAGACCTTAGCGATGTGAGACAACACAGCAACGTCTTCGTCAGAGAAACGACGGAGGTCTGCCCAGAGATGTAAGACACCGGTACCGCGACAGATGTCCAAGACAAGGTTTTCGATCCACCGTTCATAACCGAGTGGCGCCCATCCTGTGGTCATCCAGACACCCAGTGAATCTCGACCGACAACCGGCGTATCGTGCCGATACTGCTGCGCCTGATCCAACATGAGCATAAAAGTGTCCCGATCGTAGAGCGTTGGATACGCGCTCGGCGTCTGCATCTCCATGTTCAGACCGGTGTCGAATGTCGTATTTCCGTGAAGCAACCACCATGGCGAATCGTGCCCCCAATACAGGAAAAGCCAGATATGGGGGCACAACTCGCGTGCATGGGCATAGATTCGGATGTTGGCATCCTGTATTGGCTCAACGGAATACTTTCCGGGAAGGTGCAAACGTTGTTCTGCATGCTCATGGCTAAAGCATCGCGGCTGCATCCCGTCGTGTTTGACGCCTTCAATGCCGTAATCGACGAGATGGTGAGAGAGCACGCTTCTCCAGTGGTCCTGGACCTCGGGCGGCACGGTACACCCGCCGGTCAGCCAGAGCCCGAAGTGCACCCCTAGCTCGTTTGCTCTTTCGATGATCCGCCGCGGACCGTTCGGAAAGGTTGTCTCGTTCCACACCTTTAGTCCGAACCGCTTCTCGTACTCCCACCAGCCGGCGTCCATCCAGAAGTAGTCGAACCGAAGCCCGAACTGGCTCTGTAGTTCTTCCATCGTGTCCATGATGGAGAGGCATACTTCTTCTGAAGGAGGATCCAGACGACCCCAAGCGTGCGGTCTGCCCCAAGCAGCGCCGAGCGCGTCGTAATGCAGCGAGGTCTTGATTCCCACGGATTTTCGGCGCATCGACCGAGACACGATGTAGTCCCAGAACGCCTTTCGAGCCTCGTTGACTCTCGCCATTCCCCATACCGCTTGTTTCGAAGTGTACACCTCGCCCGGCTGTAGATAGCACCCCGGAAACAGCCGTAAGCGCGCTCTCTCTTCACTGCCTTGTGTCACGCCGGAAGGATGTGCGATACTCGCAAATACGGCATCACCAAGGTAGATGGGAAGTCCCCGGAACCCTTCGGTGACTGGGACATCAATACGGTAATCTCCCAGATTAACATCTAAGAGGAGTTGTTCGGCATCAGAGGTATTCTTGAACGCGAGCCATTTGCGCAGCGCCGGTTCGTCCGCCCTCCATTCGTAATGAAGGTACAGCTCACCGAGACTCGGGGCGGTGTCCAAAGCGATTTGGATATGGTGCGCTTCTCGAGTTCCGACGAGGACTTCTACGTTTCGCGCTCCGGTGACGACGACATCCTGGAATGCTGTGCCAATGGATACGAATTGGTCGCCTAAGAGCAAAATGCGCGTGGTTTCGTAATGTCGATTAGGATCGATGTGTCTCAACCTCGCGGGGCGGCAGTCGAACTGCGACCAAGCTTGGACCGCGAGGACGTTGCGCTCCCCAAAGCGAAGCGTTCGGTAAAGCGAGTCGTCAGGGTTCAGCGTCACCAAACCGGGCTCTGTCCACGCCTGCTCGACGCGGCGTTCACCGATAAGCACTCCGTTCACGAAAAACCGCTGTTCGCCGAAATCGTAGATTCCACAACCTCCCAGCCCAAACGAGACCGACTCACCAGTTGCCTCCGGTAGTTCGAATGCAACCCGGTACCAGTTATAGCCGTCCGGGTTTGGGCTGCGCGGTGTGCCGCCAGGACCTGAACTGAGCACCCACGGCGAATCTGTGTTTTGCCACTGGCTATCGTCAAATTCAGGGTGGTGAAACCCGATACGGAATCCGTGCTCCTCATTTGGCGCGCTCGCCTTGTTGCCGCCGGCAGCTTGTTTCCATCCAAGAAGTTCAATGCGCTGTTGCGCTGCGGAGAATCTCAGTCCGCACTCAGGACCTTTGCCCAAGTCTATGCGTCCACCGGTTAAAAGATTCTCCGTGAATACCGCGTGGACACCCTTCGAGAGGTCGAGTTGCCACCGAAAATCGTCGCTGCCGAGGATTAGATTGCCATCCTCTTTTTCAATGTAGCAGCCTCTCTCTACTTGGGGATAAGCGGTTGAGCTCGTCAACAACAACATCAATACTCCGAGATATTGAGACATTCTTGGGACTTCCATTTGCGGCGGATTCGTGAGCGATGCCCGCGCACCTCGTCCAACAACGTTTCCACGAAGTCAAGATTGATTTATTCCGGCTGCGAAGTTTAAGCCGACCGAAGCGCCATTTCTAACGGCGTTTCGCCTTCAAGTAGACTGAAACACTTGCCGATGGTGTTTTCCAAATCAAGACACTTCACTAGCGCAGCGGCGAGGTTGTCGCGCGAGGTTTGACCGTTGCCATGTAGTTCAGAGCTGACGGAGACCTTGCCAGTACCGGGCCCATCGGTCAACCCGCCCGGACAGATAATCGTGTAGTCTAGGTCGGATTGTTGGAGATGAACGTCAGCATGCCCCTTGGCTTTGTGGTAATGGGCGATTGTCGAACGACTGTTCACGTCCGCATTCAGTGCGCTGAGCATGATGAAACGCCTTGTCTCGTGCACCTGAGCTGCTACCATTGCTCGTATCGCGCCAATGTGATCTACGAGTACGGTCTTGTCTTTGCCTGTATGGCCTCCCGATCCTGCGGCAAAGATTACCGCATCACAGCCTTTGACCGCGTGGTCGATGGGATACTCTAGATCGGCAAGTACGGTTGGAACACCCATATCATCAAATTTTCCACGTTGAGCCGGATTGCGGATCATCGCAATCGGCTGATGAGGACTGCGCTTTAATCGCTGCACAACGCGAGTCGCCGTATTTCCATTGGCACCAATGACCAACACTTTCATATTTCACCTTATTTTATCTTTGGGGATTATTTAGCGGTTGATGGAGTAACCGAGTGGCTTGCCACCCGAAGTTAGGATTCTTGATAGAAAGGCTGACTCCACCCCCGCTTGATACCACTGACAGCTTCGACCCGAAAATAGGTCAGGTTTGGTACAACCTTCCATTCTAAATGGTTGCCTGTAGCACGGTGCAGGATGGTGCCACCGTCGCCGATAACGCGCAGTTCTCTCGTACCCCTCGCTTCCACGACTAATTTGTCGGAAGATGTGCCATCGGACTCAAGAGTAATTTTTTCAAGGGCGGGGTAAGTACTGGAGATAAATGCACCAGCTTTTAGCTGCTGGACGATGGTACCCCAATCAACGGGATTCGGTGTGTCTTCTGGCACTTGAACAGATACCCAACCGTGACCCGGTGTGACATAAGCGCAATGAAAATCATCGGTAGCTACGCCCCAAATCCGTCCGCCACTGGTTAAGATTTGGTCCCAGAGAACCACATTTGCCATTTCGTTGCAGCCTCGCCCCTCCCGTAAGCCGTTAAAAATTTCAAAGCCGTGTAGCATTCCGACAGCATCGCGAATATCATCCTCGCCGCAACCTGGATATTCTTGGGGATGACATCCGACAACAAAACCGCCAGCCTGCCGCAGCAGCTTTGCTCGTTCGGTGTAATTGTCCGTTCCGGTGGGTGTTACCTCGTAAACGCCTAACTCTAGGATGTGCCCCTTACTGCCATTCTCTTCGCCTGGGATAATAGTAAGACTGTTTTCCGCTTGCCACTTTTGCCACTGTTCCGGGGTATGTGCCATATTGTGATCAGTGATTGCCAGGAAATCATAGCCCAAATTGGCGTATATCTGTCCGCTAACGCTGGCGTCCATGAATTTCCCGCAGCAGGTGTGTGCATGCAGGTTGCCGCGAAACCAGCGGGATGAATTTGAATAGGGATTTTTGTAGCCGGAAATGGCGTGCCTCCTTTAAGGTTCGTTCAATGCATCATCAATCGTCTCTGCATTCGCTGGATATAGTGGAGAGGATACCCCATTTGCCCTTCAATGTCAACGCAAATTGGGATTGAATTTGTGTCTGCGGTCAAAGGGTATGAGATGACTAATTGTTCTCCTGCCGTAGTACTTCAGAACGCCCGCTTTTGGAATTATATTGCTCTGGATGATACCAGTGGCATTCCGCGTGTAAAAAAACGCCAGTCTACTCAAGAAAATCTCGGATATTTCTTGACACCATGATTCCCATGTGTTAACGTTGTGCCAATTCAGATTCTTTAGGGGAGCACAAACCCGCAATTCCATCTGTCGAAAACTCCTACGACTCCTGGATGAGGAGGCATTCGACGTTTAGCTGTCAAAAACCGAGAGATGGGGCAACTGTGAGATTGACACCTTTGGAGGTTTTCGCCAAGATTGTCCTCATTTCGATTACGATCTGCATGATTGTAAGTGTCGCCACAAGGGAATTCGATCTTGTCACTGCGGTTTTTCAATCCGTTCGCAATTGAACCCAGTAGGAGATAATCTGATGTTTAAGCGTCGTTTCAACCCTTATATCGTTGGGATTTGCATTGTTGCGATCCTGTCTGTTTCTTATGTTTGCATAAGGGCTTATCACCGGGATGTTGAAGTGAACAAAGTCATCTCGGAAGTTCAAGCGTTTAATCGTTCTGTTGACGAGCACGATGTTCATTCTTCTAAAGGCCACACGCGCGTAGGAGAAGACAAGGACTTGTCGCGTGAAGTGAAGATGTCCAAACATGAGCATAACCACTCCACAGGGGACATCGAGTACCCTTATCTTTATGAGATAAATGGTATAAAACACGCATCAAGTTATCCCAAGAGCAAAGAGGAATTAGAACTTGATGAGTGGATTATGACGGGAAAACTGACCCCGTACGTGGAGCAAGAATTAAAGAGACGTGCAGCGATTCGACAGCAGATTGAAATGAGGGTTCTACAACGTGTCGTAACCCCTGATGGAAAACTGGGTCAGGTGATTGTCCCTGAGTACGATCAGTATGAAGAGGGGGACGCTATCTTACAATCAGAACTTGTCGCCCCTGAGTCCCATCCCAACTTGTTTCCGGCAAAACCCTCGAGAGGAGTAGCATTAATTCTACCCAAAAGTATCGACCCAGAAGGTGTAAAGCATTTTGCGCCTGATGAGTATTATGAGATAGAGGATCCATATGAGCGTGAGGAGTATTTTAATAAGTTTGCGCACTCCACAACTTTGGGCATCCCAATGGATGAGGTTGAGGCAAAGATAGCCGCGGGTGAACTAGATGTGTCGCTATCTGACACAGATAAACAACACGTCGATGAAATGTCCGCAGCGCACGCGGCAAGAGATGAACGGGTCCGGTTGTTAGATGCGTTCGGTCAAAAACCGCGGCACTCTGATAAGTCTCCGGTAAAAGTGAGTTTTCTGCCAGATACTAGTTACCCTCCAATACCGGGGTGGTTACGTAAAAGCGACTTGTCAAATTTAGAGGCGGAAGCGGCGAGCATTGATGAATTCGAATATTCCCTTGAAGCCGCGCCTGAACAATCGGAAGCGACAAGTCGGGTCGATCGGGAGGCTGACCAGTCATTTGCTAGAACTAGAAGTAGCGAGGAGACAGAAGCTATCCCCCCGATGCCCGATAGCCTCACATCGGAAACCATCAAAGCACAACTCAAGGAACAGTTGTCGCCGGAGCAGTTTTCAGAGACACAACGGTTGTTAGATGAATACGGACCCGTTGAAGGGCTTCGCCGGTTTAAGAAAATGCACCCTGACGCTAGGACGCAATTCGATTGGGAACGTGAGCCTAGCCGTACCACGTTTATGCACCGTAAAGGGCAAACTGTGCCAACAGACAAGTAGACAGATTCTGATTTTCCGTTCTGACGCTGCAACTGTGCGGGTCAATTCGGAAAAGGTTGTCAACCGCAGGATTAATGGCCTAAACCGTAGGGATTGATTTACAGTGTGTGCGAGAAACACTACAGACCGCCCCGGTAGCGTTATCCTGTAGGGGCAATCGCCATTCATAGACCATTTTTCTGGTTACTACTCTAGCATTTCCAAACCTCATCCCCCACCCAAAAAGTGGTGTCGCGCCGAGTTTATAAGAATTGAGTTTCGGCTAAACCATGTCGTTCCGGCCGCCTAGTCTTAACAGGTTTGACCTCGTATTCTTGCGCAATGACTGCCGGCAGGGCACGGAACTTGGCCGATCCGACGCTTGGTCTGGATTTGCCAATACCGGCAGAGCAGCGGAAAACTCGTATCAAGGAGGTGCTTTATGCAAGACTATCAACCATTAGATGTTTCCTCACTTTGTAACGTTGGTGTTGAGGTGATTGGTGAAAATGCGAATCCCGCGATTGGTAGACAGACCTTCCACGGGCTGCCATTCCAAATCGGATTGTCGGGGGATAATGAGGGAAAGTGTTTTCTTGGTTTTGGAAAAGGCGTCAACACCGATTCAATCGTCGTGCCGGTGAAGGCAAACCCAAAACGCATAATCGCGGCGCATCGTCTGCTCGAATCGAAAATCATTGAGGGCGATCCAGTAGGACGTTTAGCCGCACGCTATATCTTCCGCTATGAGAACGGTGAAGAAATTTGCGCGCCGATTCGTGAACGCTTCGAAATCGCCGTTGTTCCACCGGGATGGGGACAGTTTCCGTTTTTGGCATGGCCCGATCAAAAGGATGCTTTACAGCCTCGCGACAGAGGGCATTGGGGCGAAGCGGGATATCGACAGACCGAGGCAACTCAGGCGTGGCCCAACGACTATTACCTCTGGGTTTGGGAAAACCCGATGCCGACGGAAACAATCGAATCCGTCCACATCGTCCCGGAAGGACCGAAATTTATCCTCGCTGCTATTACATTGGGACACCTCGAAGAGGATGTAATTCCTCGGACAGCGACCCGCGAAGTCAAGATTACCTTACCAAAAGCGGAAGATGCCGAAAAGCCTTTCCGTATGGAAGTCGGGGTTGATCGCGGCGTAGCAACCTATCCCTATCCGTTGCCAGAGAAACCGGCGGATCAGTTCCTGTGTGACGACTTCAAAGGGTGGGGCGAAGCACAAAACAACAAGAGCAGCCCCGCGTACGTTGAAGTGTCCGCAACACCTTCAGCCACGGTCACCGTCTCGAATCGCGGCGAAACCTTAGGCGAAGTGAAATGGGGCGAATTAGAGAAAGGCGGTAGCGTCGAACCGAACTCTCGGCTGCAGGTGGAGATTATCGACACAGGCAGAAACTGGGTTCATACAACGGTAGTCGATGATCAGACCGGTAAACCTGTGCCTTGCCGCCTCCACTTCCGATCCGGGCAAGGTGTGCCCTACGCGCCGCACGGACACCACGCACACGTCAACTCAAATATGGATACTTGGCATATCGACGTTGGGGGCGATGTTCGGCTTGGACAAATTAGCTACGCCTATATTGACGGTACCTGTCAGGGCTGGTTGCCGCGCGGCGAAGTCCTCGTTGATGTTGCACGAGGTTATGAATACGAACCGCTGCGGACTAAAATTGAGATTAAACCGGGGCAGCGCGACTTGACGCTGCGGCTGAAGCGCTGGTGCAACATGAATGCCGAACGCTACTTTAGCGGGGATACGCACGTCCACTTCCTTTCCACGCAAGGGTCGCACACTGAGGCGCAGGGTGAAGATCTCAACGTAGTCAATCTGTTGCTTTCGCAGTGGGGGCATCTCTTTACCAACACAGAGGAGTTCATCGGTCGCCCAAACGTATCCGATGATGGACGCAGTATTGTCTATGCGTCTCAGGAAAACCGTCAACACGTTCTCGGTCATCTTACGCTGCTTGGTTTGAAAAAGCAAGTTAGCCCGTGGTGCTCGGATGGTCCCAGCGAAGCTGAACTTGGCGGCAATCTGGAAACTACACTCTCGCACTGGGCGGATGCCTGCCATGAGCAGGGCGGCACAGTTATCCTGCCGCATATTCCCAATCCAAACTGTGAACCCGCAACGCTGATTGCGACGGACCGCGTTGATGCCGTTGAATATCTGTTGGAAGCCATGTACGGTCATATCGAGTATTATCGGTATCTCAACTGCGGCTATAAGCTGCCGTTGGTTGGCGGGACAGACAAGATGACTAGTAATGTGCCGGTCGGCATATACCGAACCTACGTCCATATCCCTGAAGATGAGGAGTTCAACTACGATAACTGGTGCAAGTATCTTAGCAAGGGAAATACCTTCCTCAGCGGCGGTCCGATTATTCGGCTAACCGTTGACGGAAAGCCGATTGGAAGCACGATTAACCTACCGGGCAACGGCGGCACGGTGGAACTTGAAGCGTCGGCAGAATCAATCTTCCCCCTCCACACACTGCAAATTGTACAACAAGGCAAGGTAGTTGCCTCGACTGACGAACAAAAGGGCGCGCGGACACTACGTCTCAGAACCTCCTTGCCAATCAACAAACACACATGGATCGCTGCTCGCTGCGGCGGTCCCGGTTACACGCAAGCCGTTCCCCATCACGATGGCTGGGGACGAGGCATCATTGCGCATACATCCCCGATTTACATTGCCGTCGGTGGTGAGTGGTGGCTGTTCGATATCAAGTCGGCAAATTATATGCTGACGCTGATCGAAGGCGGATTATCGTATATCCGCAGAACAGCGCACCACCATCAACCGGGCAGCGTTACCCACCATCACGGTGAGGACGACCATCTCGCTTTCCTCGAACGTCCATTCCTCGAAGCTAAAGAAGCGATTCACCGACGGATGCACCAGTTGGGGGTTCCGCACTAGGTATTAGGACAAGCCCCAATGCCTGAGTCCGAATGCGCGTCTTACTAACCGCACGAATAGCAAACACCGGTAATAAAGTTGTATCCCTCCCACCGTGAAGGTTTAATGGTTGCGCACTCGCCATTAAACCACTTACCTCATTTTCCTTGACTTTAGCCACAACATTACCTATAATTTAGTCAAACCTAAATTATATTCACAGACATGCCTAACAGTTTTTTTAGAGTGCACAGCGGATCGAATTGATACAGTGTTGACCTACTTGACTGTTGATTCGCGCGGCGCATCGCTTGAATCTTGATTGGGAGTGAAACTGATATTATGCGTATCCTTGCATCATTGCTGATAATCACCTCAATAGTGTTTTTGCCTGCCTGTGGGCAACAAGATAAAAAGAAAAAAGAGGGCAAAGGTCAGATTGATATTGTCGGAACAATTGGCATGATCGCCGATATCGCGCAAATTGTCGGTGGCGATTTCGTCAAAGTGACTGCACTCATGGGGCCTGGCATAGATCCGCACCTATACAAAGCGAGTGCGGGAGATGTTTCCCGCCTGTCAAACGCAGACATTATTTTCTATAACGGCTTGCATCTTGAGGCTAAAATGTCGGAGGTGTTAGAACAGATGTCGGGACGAGCAAAAACGGTTGCTGTTACGGATAGTATTAATCGGTCAGCGCTACTCACGCCTCCTGAGTTTAAGGGCGCCTATGACCCCCACGTCTGGTTTGATGTTACACTTTGGAAGAAGGCGGTCGAGGTTGTGCGCGATACCCTCGTTGAAGCGGACGCCAATAACGCTGGAGATTACCAGCGAAATTCCGACGATTATCTCGTAAAGCTAGGCGAACTTCACCAATACGTACAGATGCAAGCGGCGCGTTTGGCGTCAAATCGACGCGTATTGGTCACTGCTCACGACGCGTTCAACTACTTTGGTCAGGCTTACGGCTTTGAGGTGCGCGGACTTCAAGGAATCAGCACAGCCGCGGAAGCTGGTGTAGCAGATATACGAGAACTGGCTGACTTTATTGCTCAAGCCCGTATCCCGGCGATATTTGTTGAAACGTCCGTGTCGCCGCGTAACATTGAGGCGGTGCAAGCGGCAGTCAAATCGAGGGGATTCGACGTAAAAATTGGCGGTCAACTCTTCTCCGATGCTATGGGTAACGCAAACACACCAGAGGGCACATACATCGGTATGATTCGCCACAATATTGATACGATTGTGCAATCGCTAATGCCAATTGAATAGAATATGACAACAAAGATTTCCGGAGCCTCTGTTTCGCAACCTTGGACATCTTCGTAGCGGGAAAAAAATGGCAAATTATTCTGGTTCTCTAGCGATTGAGGTCGAGGATCTTACAGTGGCTTATCGTGAAGAACCGGTGCTTTGGGACGTCGATTTGGCCGTTCCAACCGGGGTTCTGATGGCGATCGTCGGTCCCAACGGTGCGGGGAAAACAACACTTATTAAAGTTATTTTGGGATTAGTTCGTTCAGCAGCCGGGCGAGTCTCGATTTATGGACAGTCTTACGCTGCGCAGCGCCGTCTAGTCGGTTATGTTCCACAACGAGGCAGCGTGGATTGGGATTTCCCCACAAGCGTTTTGGATGTTGTAATGATGGGGCGATATGGTGCACTTGGTTGGATGCGTCGGCCGAGATCCAAAGAACGAACACTAGCCCTGGAAGCGCTTGAAAAGGTTGGTATGGAAGAGTTTGCAGCGCGACAGATAAGCCAGCTCTCCGGTGGGCAACAGCAGCGTGTGTTTCTCGCGCGTGCGCTTGTTCAAGATGCGCAGATTTATTTTATGGACGAGCCGTTTCAGGGAGTGGACGCAACGACTGAACGCGCAATTGTCTCGTTGTTGCAAGAGTTACGCGCAGCGGGTAAAACGTTGGTTGTCGTCCACCACGACTTACAAACCGTCGTAGATTACTTTGACTGGGTCACGCTCCTTAATGTACGACGCATTGCCAGCGGTCCAGTCAAAGAGGTCTTCACTGAAAAGAATCTACGGCTTACCTACGGTGGGCGTGTGGCGTTCCTCAATCGAAATGGGAATGAGTTTGACGAAACACAAACTGCGATCAACGGACCGAATAGAGAGGGCGATAGTCCTAACCGACAGATGCAGGACTGACGGAGGTCGGAAATGCTCATTCTGGAACTAGGTAAAGACTTGTTCTTTGATTATACCGTACGCACAGTGGCAATGGGTTCAGCAACGCTCGGTGTTGTGAGTGGTGCACTTGGCTCTTATGCGGTGCTACGGAAACAGAGTTTGTTGGGGGACGCGATTTCGCACGCAGCTTTGCCCGGCGTAGCGCTGGCGTTCCTCCTGACACAGAGCAAAGCCCCGCTCGTGCTTGTAATCGGCGCGGCGATAGCGGGATGGGTTGGAACACTTCTTGTGATGAGTATTGTGAATAATACCCGAATCAAAGAGGACACTGCACTCGGCTTGGTGTTATCGGTTTTCTTCGGTGCGGGTTTGGTCTTGCTTACCTTCATTCAGAAGATGCCGACTGCCAAGCAATCTGGATTGGATACATTCCTGTTTGGACAAGCGGCTGCCCTCATGGAGCGCGACGTAATAACGATGGTTTCTCTCGGTGGAATCATTCTCATCGTCATGCAACTCTTTTGGAAGGAGTTTAAGTTACTGTGCTTCGACTCAAGTTTCGGCGCAAGCCTCGGTTTCCCGATGCGAATCCTTGATGTTCTGTTGATTACGCTCCTCGTCGTAGCGATTGTATTAGGACTACAAACGGTCGGCGTGGTGTTGATGAGCGCTATGATTGTTGCTCCCGCCGCCGCAGCGCGGCAATGGACAGATCGACTCGGTGCGATGGTTGCCTTCTCAGCACTATTTGGCGCGATTGCTGGCGTAAGCGGTGCGGCCATCAGCAGCAGCATGGTTCATATGCCGACAGGCCCCGCTATCGTGCTATGTATCAGTGCAATCGTGGTTGTGTCAATTGCCATCGCACCCAACCGGGGAATTGTGTGGAATTGGATACGCAATCAACGTGAACGCCGAAAACTACAAATTGAAGTTGTGTTGAAGGATCTCTATGCACTTGCCTCACAGCATGCAGACCTCCAACATAGCCATTCGATTGCTGTATTAGGGACGATGAGTGTGAATCGGGGCAACGTTCGTAACAGTCTCAAGGAATTAGCTTCACGGGGATGGGTTAAGAACGTTAGTTCCGATGAATGGGCGTTAACACCCGAAGGAGTTGTTCAAGCGCAACAGATTGCCAATCGGGAGAGGTGAGACGCGTCAAGATGTCACTCGAAGGACTACAGATTCAACTAATTGCGGCAGTCGTCGCGGTAGCCTGCGCTTTACCGGGTGTGTTTCTCGTATTGCGCCGTATGGCAATGATGAGCGATGCTATCAGCCACGCTATCCTCGTCGGGATTGTTCTTGCCTTCTTCATTACTGAAAATCTTTCATCACCGCTCTTAATCATTGCGGCGGCGGCTACTGGTGTGCTAACCGTAAGTTTGGTAGAGTTGCTAAATCGTACGAGACTGGTATATGAAGATGCCGCTATCGGCATCACATTCCCCGCCCTGTTCAGTATTGGAGTAATCCTCATTGCTCGCTATGCTGATGATGTACACCTTGACACGGACGCTGTGCTATTAGGTGAACTCGCTTTCGCACCGTTTTATCGTTTCAAGCTCTTTGGACAGGATTTGGGACCTCGTGCGCTTTGGTTAACGGTTACAATCCTAATCATCAACATCGCCTTTTTCAAGTTTTTTTATAAGGAACTGAAGTTGGCGACCTTTGATGCGGGTCTTGCTGCAACGCTCGGTTTCTCACCTGGACTCCTTCACTATGGTTTAATGACATTGGTTTCAATCACAGCCGTTGGAGCATTCGACGCTGTCGGTTCAATTCTGGTCGTTGCA
This sequence comes from Candidatus Poribacteria bacterium, assembly GCA_965198175.1. Lineage (GTDB taxonomy): Bacteria > Poribacteria > WGA-4E > WGA-4E > PCPOR2b > JAPPKS01. The sequence continues at coordinate 692,042 of OZ240245.1, read as the reverse complement.
TTGATGATTGCGCCACCTGCGACGGCTTACTTGCTCACTAATCAGCTATCCCGAATGATTTGGCTTAGCGGTACAATTGGTGTTGCCAGCGCAATATCTGGGTATTGGTTTGCACACTATCTAGATGCTTCAATCGCCGGCTCTATTGCGATGATGACAGGTGTTTTGTTTGGTTTGGCGTTCTTGTTGGCACCGTATCGCGGCATCATCGCCATCGCCCGCCGCCGGGCTAGCCAACGGTGGGAATTTGCGCAGACGGTGCTTGCGATTCACCTATTCAGTCACGAAGGTTTGCGCGAGGCAGAAAGAGAAGCGCACGTTAATCACCTCAGCAGCCATCTCCACTGGGAACCAGATTTTGCCCGGCAGGTGGTCAGAAACGCCGAACGTCGTGGATTTATTCACAATCAAGACGGTCGATTGGATTTGACTGAACAGGGACGCGAGATGGCGCAGCTAGCGCTTGTGGAGTAGGTAGATTGAGATGATTTGAGAGGTAAGTCGTTTCGTAATTCGCCGTGGAGGCGGGCTAGTGTCATGTCACCCTCCAGTGAGAAGTTCAATTGTATGATTATCAGTCGGTTGCCCGAAATTGCTTCACTGGGTATAAGGCGAAGACTCTCGGAACGGAGATGGGTTGAATCCGTCAATGGTCAACACACTCCGGCAAGTTGTTATCAGCAACATTGTAAAAAAAAGAGGCGTAAACGCACGTCTAAACGTTTAACCATAACTAAGGAGGTTATTCAAATGGGTAACGAAAATCAAGGGGATAACGAAAATCAAGGCAATGGTCTTGTTGTATTTTTTGCGTTCGTTCTGGGATGCTTAGTAGGCTCAACTCTCGGTTTACTGTTTGCGCCCTTGGCTGGCAGAGAGACACGAGAGAGAATTCGTGATGTTTCTACGGATGTCAAAAAGAAAACCATCGACACCGCCAATACGGCAAGGGCGACAACAACCGAAATCGTAACTGACTTGGTCAGTAAAGGAAAGGCGCGAGTAAACGACGCTACGGAGAGCGTGAAGTCAGCTGTCGAGGCTGGGAAAACTGCTTTTGTCGAAAAGACGTCGGAACTGGAAAATACCCTCTCTCGTGAAAAGAATGAGGAGGAATCCAACGCCACCAAGAAGAAGTCTAGTTAATATCCACACATTGCACAACAGTAGATAGGTTTGAGATTTATCTCCATTCAGTTTACAACCTGTCGCACACAGATTTTTACCATTGAGTATTAGTTGGGGTAAGTGTTGACAGCCCTTATACTATGGCACAAATGCCAACACGCCCTAGTTTAAAGATTGAATTTGTGCCATAACTTTGTAATGCCATCGGCAATTTAGACCACTCTCTTAACCAAGATTGTGATACAATTCCAATTGATTGAAAGGAGATTCCGATGGCAAAACGAAGGAAATTTACCCCCCAATTTAAGGCTGAAATCGTTATTGAGGTACTTACCGGTGAAAGTTCACAAGCGGAACTTTGTCGGCGGCATAACCTCAGCCAAGACCAGCTATCCAAATGGAAACATCAACTCCTTGATAATGCAGCAACTCTCTATGATTCTGCTGACAAGCAATCCAACGACTATAGGACACAGATTGCTCAACTGGAACAACTCGTTGGGATCAAACGAATGAATAGTGAGTGCGATAGGGATTCCTATTGAGTTTAGCGTTAGACATCCAAAAAAAAGCCTCAACTTGGCTCAATTGAATCGGTCTCAAAAGCGACAGATGGTTGATGCTTTGCACGCTGATTACTCGGTTCGACACATTTGTGATACACTCGGCTTCAATCGGAGCAGCCTCTATTATCACCCCAAAAGTAACCCCTTTGAACAAAGGCTCCGAGATGAGATTGGGCAACTAGCAGCGCGTTATCCGAAATATGGCTATAGGCGTATCACTCAGTTGCTATTGCGAATGGGATACACTGTCGGTTACCGACGCGTCGCCCGACTGATGAAAGAGGATAATTTGTTGGTTGCCGTAAACCGTACTTGTCAAACCACTCAATCGTTGCGCGGTTGTAGTCAATGGGTCAATCGGCTTGAAGACCTTGACATCTGTCGAAGCAATCAGGTGTGGGTCGGTGATATTACCTATGTCCGACTCAAGGAGCAGTTCGTGTATGTTTCGGTGTTAATGGATGTATTTACCCGAGTGGTGAGGAGTTGGCAACTGAGTCAGCACTTGACAGAACCGCTCACATTGAGACCGTTGCAACGGGCATTAAGCCAAAACATACCAGAAATTCACCATAGTGACCATGGGGTTCAGTATCTTTCAACAGCTTATACTTCCACTCTCATCGGTCATGGGATAGAGATTTCCTTAGCTCATAGGGGGCGTCCGTGGGAGAACGGTTATGCCGAAAGACTCATCCGAACGCTGAAGGAAGAAGAAGTGTATCTCAACGACTACGATGATATAATGGAAGCCAGAGCACGAATTGGTCATTTTATCGTACAGGTTTATAATCAGAAACGACCTCACTCGGCGTTAGGTTATTTCACGCCGATTGAATTTGAGAAACAATACTTGGATTAACTTCGCTTATTTGTGGCCTAAATTAACGTTGGCACTTCACTTTACTTGTTTGCGGTTTAAACTACCATTAGCACTTTATTGATTGTCAAAACACTTAAAAAGGAGATTTGTCATGTTGAAGACACGTGTTTATGTCCTCTTGGGTGTATTTCTCGTGTTATTGGGAGAGGTTATCCTTGTTGTGAACAATGTATCTGCGCAAGAAGTATCTGTTACCGACTATGAAGTACCAGTTAGTGCTGCGGACCGTCTCTTGATTGATTTTTCGATGAACCATGCAACAACAGGCTCCACTGCGACAAATAGCAAAGGAAACATCGGCGGTATTTACAAAAGGTTCTATGATTCCTTGCCATTTGGGTATTCCATTGATGTTATTGGGTCCGGCTTGGTGGATAAAAACATAGAGACGGATGATTATCACACCAATTATCAAATAAAGGGAGATGCCGGCGTCAAGAAGTATCTGGCGGAGAACAATGAGTTGCTTAGAGATACCTTCGGTTCCCTCCGTGCCAGTTCAGACATGCACCGGCGCTACGACCGACCGGCGTCCGCTGTGATTGTTGGCATGGGATATGGTCGATTTATTGAGGCGACATCGCTGGCAAAAGCCGTTCGTATTGAAGCATTTCTCATTCAAGAGGGAGAACTTAGCGGACATCTGCCGAAAACAGCGATTCTTGAGTTTAGCAAGATTATCAATCGTGAAAACGAATATGAAGACAAATATGGCGAGATTTACAAAAAAGAGTGGTATAAAGACATGGAAACGGTTATGCGTGAGTCGGGTCTGCTCAATGAAGGTGGACTCAGTGCTATCGGGGTTCTTCGCATTGAGGAGATTCTTGAACGTGAGGATATCGCAGATCGGTTTTACGGCTGGGACGCGACCATTGGTTCCAAATTCGATATCACCACACCCTATACAGACCAGGACCGTCCAGTCGCGAATCTCGATGTGAGTGCTAGTTATGCACGTCCAATAGCCTGGCAATGGCAAATCAGTGAGCGCGTTTCAATCAACACGCCTTTTGATAACTTTGGAACGGCTTACGCGTTGTCATTATCAAGCGATATTTCGTATGAGTTGTCCAACCGTATTGACCTGCGGCTTCGACATCTACTGCGGTTGGATAAACCCGGAGTAGGAGATGTAGAGAATAGCCATTCATTCGGAATCTCGTTCATCTATTACATCGAGAATAATATCAATCTAGTAGCAACGGAACAAATCGAAAAGGTGCCTGACGAAGACATCACCTCCAATTTTACCGTTCTACTCAACTACCGCGTCTTCTAAATGAACGTTACGTGAAAACTAGGGGAGTTACGGCGAGTTTGTGAAGCGTAAGGCGTCTTCTTACGCTTCACAAACTTACTCCATACTGATTTGTTGGCACATAAGATTAAAATTGGAATAATTTAACGCAAGTAGCTAGGACGAGTTCACATTTTGCTGTTGCCAATCCAGCATAAACCGAGACGGTTGCCCAAAATTGCTTCACTGGGTATAAGGCGAAGACCCTCGGAGCGAAGATGAGTCGAATCCGTCAATGGGTCAACACACCCTAGGGATGAAGTAAGACATAGCACCCCATTATATAACCAATGGTGTTAGATTAATGTAGAGGTCATGAGTCGGTTCTCTCAATTGTTTCGTTAATCGGGGTAACAAACCATCTCGATTAACTGGACGCCTCAAACTCATGACCACTGAAGATTTTGTCACACATTTTTTCTGTTGGGTAGATGATAGGCTCACACAACAAAACAACTACCACAGACATACTCACGCCGAAAACATTATGAACCGCGGCGAACTTCTCTTTTGAATTGACTTTTCCTTAAGATTTTGGGTAGCATGTGAAAATTTTACCTTTACCATAGAATCTAGGACCACAATGCTGAGTCTGCATAACATTCATAGAAACTTGGTTTGCACAGGTCTTTTTCCGATTGTCTTTCTTTCAGTCTTCATCACAAATACCCTTTCCGCCCAGACGAATCTGTTGCTCAAGATTCCAGAGACATCTGACCATCAGATCCGCCTTCTGAAAGCGCGTTTCAACATTAAACTGCGCTATCGCACGCGGAATTTTTCCATCATTGAAGCTTACCATAGCACGCTGTCCGAATTACCGTCCGCTGAAATCCTCGATTCGATTTCTCCGGGTTTCGATTACTACGTTCTGTTGCCAACTTCTACGCAGGAACGCTTGAAGGTTGAGAGGTATGGCGAGATTCTAGATTTGCTCGACGGATTTCTTCTCTTCAAATTGCGAACCGATTTTGAGCACGTTCTATTCGATTTGCCGGTGCACCATCGTGCTAAATTACCCGCTGATGTTATTATACCGGAAGTGGAATTGGTTCCGTACGCACCAAGCAGCACAGGATCGCCACAGCATCAATCCGCCATTCGAGATTTGCTGAATCAGGTTGATTCCGATCAGTGGTTCAGACAGATTATCGCACTTGTTGAAAACGAAGATTTAGAACAGCCGGGGACGTTTTTCCGGAGCCGCTACTCCCTACGGGTGCGCGAAGCGATTCAACTCGACGGCAACCCCAGGCCGGATCACGCTTGTGACAATGCGGCAGACTACATCGCCGAACAGTTCCGAAGTTTTGGCTTACAAGTCGAATTTGATTTGTTCCCCCACCGTCGTCGAACAGCGCTTGGTGATCCAGTAGGAGACTACGTCATGCGGAATGTGGTCGCAACGCTTCCGGGCAAGGGGCCAAATAAAGATCGCATCTATCTAATGACAGCACACTACGATAGCATCGCCTCCCGAACCCCAGGCTGGGAGCAGAGCTGGCGGACATTGCCGGCGCCGGGCGCATCGGACAATGCCTCAGGTGTCGCAGAAATACTCCAAACCGCGCGCATCCTCAGTAAAACAGATTTCGACCATACCATCAGATTTATCGCCTTTTCGGGCGAGGAGTTGTTTCTTTTTGGAAGTAGACACTATCGAGATCTGGCCAAACAACGCGGAGATCAGATTGCGGGCGTACTCAACTTTGATTTACTTGGACATGATCCAGACGGGATTCTGGACATCCATGTCGTTGGAAACGAACAATCACAATGGCTGGTCAACGCCTTCGGCAAGGCTGCCGAGCAATATAACATTCCGGTTAATTTGCGCAAGAAGAACGATCCGAGCTTTATTTTCAGTGATCATTCCCCGTTTTGGGAGATTGGTGTCCCCGCTGTAATGGTAGCGGAAGAATCTTCGCTTGATGCGCCGGAAGAATCGGTCGACTATATCCACAGCCAGGAAGACAGTCTAGCGAAAATCTCTCGTCCGTTGTTGGGGGAATTAGCCATTAAATTGGGCGTTGCGACGCTTGCCGAGCTTGCCCGTCCAATCATTCGCCCGGGCGAAGCGGACGAAATGCGTCCTGATATTTTCTGGGAATCCAGCGAAATTGAGCTTTCCAACCCAACACCCGCGAAAGGGGATGAAGTCACACTGCGTGCGAACGTTAAGAACGGGGGATCTATCGCAGTGATGGGAATCAAGATTCGGTTTGTCGCCGAATCGCCCGATGGGGACTTTGAAGTTCTCTTGGAACAGGCTGTAGATCTCAACGCGGGCGAATCGAAATTGATTAGCGCGACCTTCACACCAACCGCCTGGGGCGAATTTACGCTGCTCGCGACAGCGAACAGCGAGGTACATTTCCTCGAGTCGGATTTCAGCAACAATCAGATTGAAACACCGGTGTCGGTCACCGATCCGGGCGTAACGGTCGAAAACGTCTTCACATATCCGAACCCGATCGACTTCAACAGAAGCGGGGCATCCTTAAGGTTTGTATATACGCTTAGCCGCGATGCCGATATCATTATCGGCGTCTATAACGTATTCGGTGAGAATGTCTTCGAAGAGCAGTTTTCTGCTGGGAATAAAAACGGGAGATTAGGCGTTAATGACTCTTTTACTTGGTCTGGTTTAAAGACGTTCGGTGAGAAAGTTGCCCCTGGCATCTACATCGGCCGAATCGCCGCGACCGCTCCAAACGGCGCGTCGGCGCAAGAAGAAACAAAGTTTGCTGTGATTTGGTAGAAGAGGTATGCTCTTTGACTGCATGGATGACGCCTTCAAGAAATATATGATAGAGAGGTTATTTAATGAAGACTGCGATTAAACAGTGGATGGACGGCTGTCGTGCGAAACTTCGAGAGGGTAAATTGACAGAAGGCGATCTCTTACGTTTGGAAGCGCTTCTTACTGAACCGAAACAGATAGTGCTTTACTTGTATTCGAAATCGACCAACATGCGTTCACCCATCGCTAGCTGGGCGTTGTACGATCCCACGGAACCTGATAAACCCACCCTTCCATCACAGGAGTTACCATACTCCTCAGTTATCGAAGCGGTGTGCGACGGCTGGCGAATCGTTCAATTCCCCATCTCGAAACTCTACCAGTTTTCGGATATCGACAACGCATATCTGGGTTATGAATTCATCTTGGAAAAATGGACGTAAGATAATTTTGGGTAGGATAGAAAAAGAGTTCCCATACCTCAAAGAAAAGGGGGAAATGATGATCGATGTTCAACCCACTATGGACGACAAGCAAGTGATGGATTTCGTTTCAAACGGTTATGTCGTTCTTGAGGGTATTGTTTCGGATGCTTTTAATCTCCAATGTGAAATGCTGCCGGGCGGGCAGATCGACGAATTCGTTAATACACCTGAATTTCTCAAGGAAGTTCTAATGCAGCCGGAAGCTGCCGGGGTTGCTCGTTCACTTTTAGGCAAAAATTTCCTCGTGCCCATCACAGCTCATCATCACCTGTTTGAAGCACCTCATTCCGGACAGTTATGGCATTCCGATGGGATTTCCGAATATGGTTATGGAGTTCACCATCTTCAATGCTATTACTATCCCAAAGCGGTTAGTCTTGAGGACGGTCCTACTATGGTGCTTCCAGGCTCCCACTATCGACTGGTCGAACGAGAAGCACTTGCACATTACGGCAACATTATTGGTCAGGTCTCCTTGACCGTCCCCGCGGGTACAGTTGTTATGACCCACTATGGCATCTGGCACAAGGCGGGGCCAAAGTTGAATTCGACGCGACGCGGGATGCTTAAATATTCGTATTTTCGCAGCTCCCCGCCAAAACGGGACTGGGTGACAAATTCGGATAAAGTGCCGCCTTATGTCAACCAAGGACGTCATCCCTATGCGACTGAGGTGGAATGCTACCGAGACTTGATTCGATGTGAACGCACCTGGGCGTGGCTGTGCGGCGTGGAACCAACCGATGATGTCTGCCGGGGCGCGAAACTATTCATGCAGGCTCGCCCTCTCGCTGACATCAGATATTGAGGCGACAAACTCACTGACGATAAACCTTCTAATACCCAATGTGCTAGTTGAGGAGGCAGATGTTTTTTAAGATTGAAAACTTCGGCTGGTTAGCTTCTGCTCCCATGCACTCATTGATGAATGCGCTTCCAACCTTGATGTTAATCCGACTGACTGATTGACATTTTACAATCTAGGGAGAGTTTAAGCGCTATCGAATTAACGCCTTTTTGGGTTGGCACACAGTGTCTTTCTAAAGTATAATGTATGAGTCAAACTGTCTAAGCGGTCAATCGAGTGGAAGAGACACGGTGCGACTGAGTAACTCTCGACGTGTTGGAATAGACACTTATTCTTGAAAACTAAAGCAAATGTGACGAAGAAAGGAATAACATCATGCGAAAATTAGTCTTTTATACCTTTATCTTGGTTCTGATAGGATCTCTGATTCTACCAACAGCGAGTTTAGCGGGCGAAAATCCCTGTAATCCTTGTGCGGAAGCAGCGGAGGCAGCGGAGGCAAGTGAGGAGCAGGTAAACCCATGTAATCCCTGTAATCCGTGTGCGGCGAACCCGTGCAACCCGTGCGCCGCAGCAGCAAAGATGTTCACAATTGACGATAACAGAAACACATTCACTTTTGAATCCAAGGCGCCGTTGGAAAACATTATCGGTATGAGCAACAAAATTGCAGGGCGCATTCGTGTGGACCCGACTGATGTCACCAGCGACTCAATGGCGAAGTTTGAGTTGGATCTCGCAAGCATGTCAACGGGAATTGGGCTTCGAGATGAGCATATGCGCGAGCAGTTCCTAGAAACAGACAAGTACCCTAATGCGGTACTAACGATAGATAAGGTTACCAAGGCGTCCAGCAAAACGCTTATGGATCAAAAGCCCGTAACACTGGATGCAAAAGGAACGCTAGAGCTTCACGGGGTAAAGAAAAAGGTGCACCTCGAAGGTATCACCCTGACCTTACTCAAGGAAAATGAAGACACCAAGATGAGGATGCCTGGCGACCTCATACACATCGACGGCGCTCTTGTATTGAAGCTCTCCGATTACAATATCAAAAGGCCTCAGTTAGTCCTTCTCAAGTTGGACGACAACATCAGAGTCAGTGTGGATTTGTTTGGCACAACCGCCAAGATGATGACTGAAAACCCGTGCAATCCGTGCAACCCCTGTAACCCATGTGCGGCAAATCCTTGCAACCCGTGCAACCCCTGTAATCCATGTGCGGCAAATCCTTGCAACCCGTGTAACCCCTGTAATCCATGTGCGGCAAATCCTTGCAACCCGTGTAACCCCTGTAATCCATGTGCGGCAAACCCTTGCAATCCGTGCAATCCATGTGCGGCGAATCCTTGCAATCCGTGTAACCCCTGTAGCAAATAGATAGTAGCCTGCAAACGTGAAAGGCGCTAATTTTCTACGTTTCATACTGTGTTCTGTTTTGGTAACCGTTCAGCGCTAATCGGAGTAAGTCCTGACTGACCGGCATTAGCCCTAGAACGGTTACCTATTTTTTTGCCCTTTGGACTTGAAGATGATGCGCGATTCCCCTGTGCATCTCAAACTCATTGATGCGGGAAAGGGTGCTTTTAAAGACAGCACGAAGCACATAAAGGCAAATGAGTGGAAACGGAAAATATCTGGTACTTGAAGCATATTAACATCTTTAACGGCATGACCGATGTAGACTTAGGCGAATTGAATCGAATTACGTGCACGGAGAGCTACAATCGCCACGATCAGGTCCGCGGTCAAGACGACTCAAGGAATGTCATCTATTTGCTCAAGGAGGGACGGGTCAAAATCTACAAGCCTTTGCCAGAAGGAAAAGAATCTACACTGGCGGTTCTTGATCCAGGCGAGATCTTTGGGGAGATGGGGTTATCTGATGAGGGGCCGCGCGATACTATCGCAGAGACATTAGATGACACGCTACTCTGTGTCATACGCCGTCGAAATTTTGAAAATTTGCTTCGCAAAAAGCCGGAGCTAACAATGCGTACAACCAAGCTCATTGGGGTGCGAAGGCGAGCAATCGAAAACCAGCTGGAAAATTTGGTTTTTCGCAGTGTGTCTTCCCGACTCGCTCTGCTGTTGATTTCTTTAGCAGAAAGGTATGGAGTCCGCGATAGCCGGGGAATTATGCTGAGCGTAAAACTTTCGCAACAGAAACTGGCATACTTAATTGCAACTGTGCGTGAGACAACGAGCGCCCTTCTCAATGAATTTGAACGTCTTGGGTTTATCGACATTCGGCATCGTCGAATCAAGATTTTGGATCAGTGGGCATTGAAAAAGATTGCAGATGCAAGAGTGAAGGAACTATCGATTCAAGAAGATAGTGAACAAACAGATGATTTTGCCGGTCTTTAAGTTCTCCAATTTTTGTCCAAGAGCCATTCGGACAGATTCGCTTTTGCCAATATTTCCCTTGAAGAGAGTATGTGTAGGAGCACAGCGCAAGATAAGTTAATCGGTTTAGTTGATTTGGGGTACAATGGGTAAAAACCTTCCATGTACCCCTTTTTTATCAAAAGCACCCGCAAAATCCCATTGACGATTTCCGCACGGCCCAAAGGAGCGTCCAATGATCAACACCGCAATTATTGGATACGGTTACGCCGGTCGAGGTTTTCACGCTTACCTCATCGGTTTGGCAAACGGGTTGAACCTCTATGCCATTGCTTCGCGGAATGCTGAACGACGTCAATCTGCGGTTCACGATCACGTGAAGATATATGAAACTATTGATCAGGTCATTGCGGATGATGCCGTGGACCTCGTCGTTCTTGCAACTCCCCATAACACGCATGCCGCACTTGCGATTCAGGCGATGGACGCTGGCAAGCACGTGGTCACAGACAAGATTATGTGCATGAATGTCGCAGAAGCCGATACGATGATTGAAGCGAGTCGGCGAAACAACGTCTTGCTGAGCGTTTTTCACAATCGCCGTTGGGATTGGGACTACCTGACGGTCAAAAAAATCATAGCGGACGGCTTGCTTGGAAATTCCTACCTATTTCAGGTCAGCATCATGAAATATGACGCGCCGCGGGGTTGGCGTGGTGTGAAGGAACAGAGTGGGGGGATTCTGTTTGATTGGCCTGCTCACATAGTAGATCAGGCTCTCCAACTGGTCCCCGCACCTGTGATGACCGTTTTCTGTGATATTCATTACGACGCACGGCGGGATACGGACATCGGCAACTACGCCAATCTCCTCATGAAGTTTGAAAATGGCGTTCGCTATCAAATAGAGATAAGCAACTTGGCGAAGGTCGAGAAGCCTCACTGGTACATCCTCGGAGATCGGGGCGGATTGATGAAGTACGGTTCAGATCCACAACAAGCGTCAATGCTGGCGGGAAATATTGACGCTGCAGAGGAGGATGCTGCCAACTATGCAAAAGTCTGGACCGAAGCCCGCGGCAAACATCGAGAGATGGTAGTAGAGACTGTAAGAGGTTCCTGGAAGTCGTATTATCAAAACATCTCGGATGTTCTGAACAAGGGGGTTGAACTCATCGTTAAACCGGAGGAGGTCAAACGTACAATGGTTATTTATGACGCCGCGATGCGCTCCGCAGAAACGGGTGAAGTTGTGCAGATTGACTAACCTTAAATAAGGTAGTTCCACTAGGTTCAGCCTTCCAAATATGCAAATCAACCCAGCTAGTTAAGATTGCTCAGTTTGTGGACAATCCTGTTCATTTATTGGACAGTTTGTCAAGCAACTTTCCCCTTACCGCCTTATTTTAAAGCATTTCAAACTGGCATCATACTTGCTACACTAAATTCAGAGAAGCATACGGCTCCCTTTTAGAGATATAATGTCGCATAATTCTGTCGTGGATTTTTTCTCTGTCTGTCGTCCGATTTCAAGAGTGGAACTCATGAGGTGCAAACCAGTCTGATAAATAAAGCGAATCTGGCGAATCACAATCTTAATCTCAGTCAAAAAGGTAATGGAGGTTGTACAAATGACATCGAAGAATCGAAAAAAACAAGCAACTATTGTAATGGGACTTATCATTTTCATCAGCCAACCCTTTTATGGCACCGGTCAAGCTGCCGATGCTTCAGATTACGATGAGTTGAACCAGCAAGTGCTGGAAGCGGTTGATCGGGGACTTAATTGGTTGAAACTGCAGCAAGGAGATGACGGGTTCTTTCGTGATCACCCCGGGTTAACCGCTCTGGCAATATCAGCATTCCTACGACACCCGGAAAACAGGTTTAAGGAAGCTGACCATCCCTTTATCCAAAAATCGATTGAGACTTTACTCAAATTGCAGCAACCAAATGGCGGGATTTATGACGTAGATAAACAGCCCGCGTTACCGAACTACAACACCTCTATCGCGTTACTAGCGCTATCTGATACGAACAATCCCAAATACAAAGAAGCAATTGAAAAAGCGCAGAACTTCATCAAGGGGCTTCAAGTTCAGGATACGGAAAGTGTGTATTATGGTGGTATCGGTTATGGGAGTCGCGAGACTGTCCACGATCTCTCCAATTTGAACTTTGCGCTCCAATCCCTAAAAGAGAGCGGTGTTGAAGATCAGGCTGTATGGGACAAAGCGATCAAGTTTCTCGAAAGATGCCAAAATAACAGTGAAACCAACGATCAGAATTGGGCTGGGAACGACGGTGGTTTTATCTATGCCCCTGATGGAGAGAGTAAAGCTGGGGGCAACAAATCTTATGCGAGCATGACGTACGCGGGGTTGTTGAGTTTTATCTATGCCAACGTTGAAAAAAACGATCCGCGTGTGCAGTCTTCTGTCGGTTGGATAAAGAAGCATTTCACAGTTGAAGAAAACTATGGTATGGGTAAACAAGGACTCTACTATAATTACCATACAATGGCAAAGGCGCTCAAGATCTACGATGAAGCAGTCATTGTAGATGCTAAGGGTATTTCTCATGATTGGTATAGAGAGCTCGCCGAAAAGCTTATCTCTGATCAGATTGTTTTAGAGACGGATTCCCCCGAGGAGCAATCCCAGGGATATTGGCAGAACACGGAAGCCCGATGGTGGGAACGCGATCCCGTACTGGTAACCTCGTATTCGGTATTAGCCCTCGCAACAGCCTACCGATCAGCGTCAAAATGATAGCCGGCTCATCAAATGATTGTGCCAAGAAATCCCAAGCGCTGCGCTTGGGATTTTTTTATGCCTGCGTGGTACAGTTCGTCTTCTATGGTTAATCTTTTGAGGAAGGGTTTGTCAACTCTGAAAAACCTCTGGCAATTCCAAGATTCCGTAGATTTACGGACAAACAAACCAAATCACGAATGGATGTCCTGATTGAATTGGACTGAACCTCGCTACATAGTCGCGCACACCATCTCAGGGAACAAACTCGGCGACGCAGCGTGAGAAGAGTCACGGATATCCGTGACTTGATTTATTTTAACGTTGATCTCTATTTTTGGGAATGCTATAATACGCGCGGTTAATTCAATCTTCGAAAGTGTGAGGTGGCAAAAGTGTTATCTCGACGCCAGTTTTTTCAATCGTCAGGCTGGGCGATTTTTACTGCTGCTTTAGGTTTTGCCTTCGGTCCCGGATTAGTTAGATATTTATATCCGCGCGTCCTTTTCGAGCCTTCGTCTGTCTTTAAGGCGGGATTTCCCGCTGAATATCCTCCTGGAACAGTGAGCGAGAGGTGGAAAATAACTCCGTATGGGGTTTGGATTGCTAGAAAAGAAGATGGCGAATTTTATGCGTTGTTAGCAATTTGCACTCATCTTGGCTGTACGCCGCGATGGTTCGGGTCAGAGAATAAGTTTAAGTGCCCCTGTCATGGGAGCGGTTTTGACCGTGAAGGTATCAACTATGAAGGACCAGCTCCGCGTCCACTAGAACGTGTGAAGATTACGTTAGCGGAGGATGGGCAACTGCTCATTGACAAGTCCATCAAATTCCTATATGAGAAGGGTCAGTGGGGCAATCCAGAGGCTTCTTTAAAAGCTTAGTTGAATTTGTTGAACTGCGAGATTATTGAGATTATATTTGATTAAAGAAAGGGGTTATCCAGTTTCGCCAGGCAGGACTGTGGTGAAATCCTGTTCAGGCAGTTGCTGCTAATTTCTTATGGAAGAAAGACGTAACGGACTTAAGGAAAAGATAACAAATTCCCAGATTTGGCGTTCCATGTTTCGCCACGGCTACGAAAAAACTGGGAGGCGATATACCCTCCAAATTCTCCAGAATGTCTGGCTACATTTGCATCCGCCTCGTGTGCCGCGACATGGAATCAACTTTCGATTTACATGGTGCATGGGCGGAATTACCTTCTTGATGTTCCTTGTCACCGCAGTGACGGGTGTATTACTCATGTTTTACTATCGCCCCACAGGTGAATATGCATATCGAGACCTCCAGTACCTCGAATTCGATATTCCATTCGGGATGCTGCTTCGGAATATGCACCGCTGGGCGGCACACGGTATGGTTATCGCCGTGATGCTTCACATGTTCCGCGTTTTCCTAACAGGGTCTTACAAAAAACCGCGTGAATTTAATTGGGCGGTTGGCGTTATCCTGCTGGTTGTCACGCTCTTTCTCAGCTTTACCGGTTATTTGCTGCCTTGGGATCAGCTCGCACTATGGGCAGTAACAGTCGGCACGAATATGGCGCGCGCTACACCGGTCCTGGGACACGAGGGACCGTTCGTTCCGCAAGCTATCACGCAGTCCAATGATGTTCGCTTCGCTCTCCTCGGTGGGACGATGGTAAGCGATCCGACGTTATTGCGGTTTTATATTTTACACTGTGTGGCTGTCCCGATTTTAGCCAGCGTGCTGATGGCTCTGCATTTTTGGCGTGTCCGCAAAGATGGCGGTATTTCCGGTCCTCTGTAATAATCCACCTGTCTCAATCCAGTCGTAATGTAGAGAGGTAAAGGCTATGGAACATTTCCTTGTGCTTGTTAGTAAGCCTGATAACGTTCCAATTGTTGCGATTATATTCCTCCTGCCATTTTTTACATGGCTTGCATTTAGCCAGGGACGCAGGAACGACCGAGCCGGAACACCCGCTGAAGCGGCGCTTAAAGATAAGGTCTACGTTTGGCCTTACCTTTGTCGAACTGAATTTATCTGCGCAATGATTGTGATGTTGATTCTCGGTGTATGGTCGATTACGCTGGACGCGCCGCTGGAGGAGCAGAGCGATCCGGCAAAGACCCCAAATCCTTCCAAAGCTCCCTGGTATTTTCTGGCACTGCAAGAGATGTTAGTGTATTACGATCCATGGATCGCGGGGGTGGTGCTGCCAGGCTTGATTATCGCTGGCCTCATCGCTATTCCATATATAGATATCAACCCCAAAGGTAAGGGATACTATACGCTTAAAGAACGACCGTTTGCGATTGCTACCTTCTGTTTCGGATTTTTTATGCTGTGGATTGTCATGATGGTTGTCGGTACTTTCCTGAGGGGTCCCGGTTGGAACTTTTTCGCACCGTGGACAGAATGGGACCCGCACAAAGTTGTACCGCTAACCAACGTCAACCTGTCCTATAAAATTGGCATCCGAGGTGACCGAACGGCTAACATCTTCGGATTCATTGTTGTCGCGGGCTACTTTTCACTGGGTCCGCTCCTTTACTTCTGGAAGAGAAGGACAAGTCGATTCCTACAGGAACTCGGATTGATACGGTATATTGTTGTCTCATTTTTGTTTCTGACCATGATGGCATTACCGATTAAAATGATTCTCCGCTGGGTTTGGAATATAAAATATATCTGGGTTTCTCCATGGTTCAATATCTAGGATCGGGCTCCGGGTCCTAGGTGCTAGGAATTACATAATTGTTTAGATAATTTTGTGCCCCGCGCCTAATATCGAATTAGGATAAGGAGGTCAACTGGTTCGTGAGACGCAAAAAGGAATTCCCTGTCGAAGAAAAATCGTATGCAGCTTTATTTTTTATCCTTTCCGCTCTATTAGGGTTTGTGACTCTGTGGGGCTTCTGGAATGAAGCGATTACTAGGCGACCGTGGAAAGCGATTCAGCAACGGTTCTATCAATATGAATACGAAAAGACGAAAATTGCACTTGAAGGAGCTAAACAGGATCTGCCAGAAATAGAAACTTCAAAGCCCCTTGACTCTAAGCGCTTGAACAAACTTGAACAGAATATCAGCGATGCAACAATAAATCTTGACGAAGCTTTGCAAGAACGCAAGTTTCTTCAGAGCGAGGCGGACGCAATTAACTACAAATATCAAATTGCTTTGCATCATGCGAAAGCGAAACATGAGACAGGAGATAAGAGCGATCCAGAGGTTGACAAATGGAAAAAGCGACTAGACGAATTTGACAGACAAATTGAGGGCAAACTAACACAAGATATGGTCGCCGCTGAACAGGCACTAGCTGATGCCTATCGCGATTCTGCATCATTTTATGAAGCCAGCGGACACATGGAAGAGGCATTGAGTCAGTTATTACTCGTCCAGAAATACGACCCCAGATCCGAATCCTTGCCGCCGCAAATTAACGATCTCCGTATCCAAGTCGATGCCCTACGAAAAGATAGAATTGCAGAAGCAGAATTTGAGAAAATCGAAGAGAAGCTTTTCTCATTGTCCCCCCTCAAGCGAAGTTTCTGGGGAAGTCTGTTGGAAAGTCCATTCCATAAAACGCGAGCACTGGTTCAATACTATCTGGAGGACTTTGAGTATACGGCGGATCGTTGTGCAACATGCCATTTTGCGGTGGACCGAAGCGGCTATGACCATCTCGCCACGGAAACATTTGAGGTTGAAGGCGGCGATGAAGGGCAGAAGCCTTCTAAGCAATTGATGCACCCACTTGTGAAAGTTGGCAGCGAGAAAGTTCTGATTGATGATGAGGAGGCAGAAAGCGATCAGTACATCCTGAGCGAAAACGGTTTGATTACTTTTGAGGACCCTGATATTGTCGATTTTGGAGCGGAAGTGGAAATCGAATATGAGACCGGCTATGACGCTGTACTGCGAACCCATCCTCACCGAGATGTGCTTCTTGGTAACCATCCTGTAGAGAGATTTGGCTGTACCCCGTGTCACGGCGGCCAAGGGCAAGCCCTTACGGCACAATCGGCTCACGCTTTGACGCATGAGGAGTTTTGGCTTACGCCTGTTCTCGGCTTGGATGAGCATACCAGTGAACTTTCAGAGCGGTTGTCGCGAGAAAGAAAGAAAGGCAAACGAGCGGATGAACACAAAATCGCGGGCCTTGAAAAAGAGCTGGAAGAGAAGCGATCCAATCTCCACGGTTATCTGTATACCAACTGTCGCCGTTGTCATAACGAAGTGATGATGTTGGATTTTCCATCCCCTCCTCCCGAAACAGGGGAAACACGAGATTATGCGCCCAATCTCTCGAAAGGGATGGCGCTATTTGAAGATTTGGGTTGCCACGGCTGTCACTCCGTTGAAGGCTACCCTGCGCTAGATAAATTGGCGAAAGTTGGTCCTTCGCTCGCCAAAGTTGGCAGTAAGGTGAACGGAATAGAATGGCTCGTGGATTGGCTTAAACAGCCGCGTTCGTATCTGCCTGATACCAAGATGCCCGTTTTCTTCCCGACAGAAGAGATGACGAAATTGGTTTATCTGAAAAACGGTGTGAAGCGCGAAGGCGTAGTCAGAAGTGAGGAGGGCATGATCATTGTTCGGACAGATGATGGGACTGAATATTCCCACCGAGAGGACGAAGTTAATAAGGTTGTCGATGTCGTTAAATCTATCGCAGCCTTCCTTGAACAGCAGACGGACTCCTTGATTGATGAAATTGAACCGAGCTATTCGCCATCACCAGAAGCAGTTGCTGCGGGTGAGGCAACTGTCAAATCGGTCGGGTGTCTTGCTTGTCACGCTGTTGACGGCTTGGGCAGCGATTTCGCGCCCAAGCTCGATGATGTCGGCAGTAAAGTTACCCCCAATTTCCTCCGCCAGTGGGTTGACGATCCGAAGTCATATGACGCTGATACTGTCATGCCAGACCTGCGTCTGAGCGATACGGAGGTCGATAATGTTGTCGCCTATTTGATGGCACTGAAATCCGCGACGGTTCCTTCTTCGAAGATTACTACCGCTTCTTACGGAAATCTTGTCGAGGAGATTGATTCGGAAGAAGGTGAGAAACTAGTTCGGCTTTACGGGTGCTTGGGTTGCCATAATATTCCCGGCTTCGAAAATGAACCGAAGGTTGGTGCAGAGCTCAGTGCTTTTGGATCTAAGACCGTTGACGAATTCGATTTTGGAGATACCATAGGTATTGAACACAGTTGGCACGGCTGGACACTCGGCAAACTCACCCAGCCCAGGCGGTATCAAACGCGCCGCATTATCCAGCGTATGCCGGTGTTTCCGATTGACGAGGAAGACGCACGCGCACTGGCGGTTTTGCTTAAGAGTTTCCAAGCCCAAAAGTACCCGCTGAGTTATATCCACCAGCCGAGTGAGAGGATTCGCTGGGTCGATACCGGGCGTCGGTTGGTCAAGGAATACAATTGCAAAGGATGCCACGAGATTGAAGCGAAGGGTGGGGAATTCGTTGAGGTCATTGCTGACCGACGCGAAGACCTCGATTTGAATCAAGCGAAACAGTTCGCGCCACCGACACTGCGAGCGGAGGGAGCAAAGGTTCACCCGGACTGGCTGTTTAGTTTCTTGAAGAATCCAACGCCGATTCGCTACGGTCTTGATGTCCGCATGCCGACCTTTGGATTCTCGGATGAAGATACCACTGCGCTTGTTCAGTATTTCTCAGCGCTTTCGGACGAACCTTTCCCTTATGAAACCATTACATTGACTCCAATGACGCAAGCAAATCTAAAAGTCGGGGAACAGATCTTTGACTCCTTGCAATGCATATCATGTCACCCAGAGCAAGGTGAGGTTATCCCGGCGGGGAGTGATAAGACCGGTCGACCCGACCTTTCTCTTGCTAAGGGTCGTCTCAAGGAAGATTGGCTAATCGACTGGATGAAAGATCCGGCATCTTTCCAACCGGGTACAGCGATGCCTCAGGCTTGGCCGAAGATTGGCGGCGTGCATCAACCTGTTGACGGTTTCGCCATCAATGACGCCGAACAACAGATTCGGTTGGTCAGAGATTATCTCCTGTCGTTGGGGGAGTGATGTTGAGGCCCATGATGCGACACTTACTGATAATCGTTGGGATATTTGCCGCCAGCATGAGTTTGCTGATTTGGCTGTGTCGGGCAGTGGATCCAAGTACGCGATATAGCTCTAAAGTTGAGTACAATTACGCGAGATATTGTGCCGGCTGTCACGGTGCCAACGGTGAAGGTAATGGGCGGATTGGACGGTTCAAAAAGTTGGAACCCGCGAATTTGACGACGGCCGATTTTTGGGAAGGCCGCAGCGACGAAAAACTTATTCATAGCATTGACGCCGGCAAGGATGACATGCCGGCGTTTTTCTACTATCTAACGCATGAAGAACAGCGAGAACTTCTCGATTTCATCAAAGAGAATTTCCGACCAGCTCTGACACATGATTGACTTAAACCGAGTATCACGGATATCCGTGAGTTCTTCTTTTTCGCTCTTGATTCTCCGTTTCGTGTGCTGCTATCATAAATGTATAAGAAGTTTCATTATTGCATGCCAACAAAGAAAGGATAGGTTAAGATCATGAAAACCGCAACGACCCTGACCGTACTCAGTTTTATACTCATCGCAAGGCTCACTTATGCTGGCACCATCGCCGGGACTGTTATGTATGACGGGGATGCGCCGGCGCGCCCGGCGATGAAAGCGGCCAAAGACCAGCACTGCATTGATGCCCTCGCAAATGGTAAATCCGAAGCCCTTGTCGTCTCCAAAGGTAAAGGAATTAAGAACGTCGTTGTCTATTTACGGGCGCGAAGGGCGAAGCCCAAACCGCTTGCCAAAAACCCGGTAATGGATCAGGTCAACTGTATGTATTACCCGCATGTCCTCGTTGTAACTGAAGGGACCACAGTGGATGTAACGTCCAGCGACCCGGTTGCACATAACGTCCATTCTCATGCCATGAAGAATGAGGCGGTGAATTGGCAGATACCTGTTGCCGGGAAATTTCTACCTTTGAAGTTAGTAAAGCGCGAGGCAATTAAATTTACATGCGACATCCACAATTGGATGACGGGATATATCTTTGTGGTAGACAATGACTACTATGCCGCGACGGGGTATAAGGACGCTAAGGGCGAGTGGATCAGCTCCGACAGTTATGAAGCTTCGAGCGATAAGGGAGCATACACAATTAAAGACGTTCCTGCGGGCAAATATCGCATCCAAGCGTGGCACGAGGAGCTCGGCACAACAAAAGCCAAGACTATTGAAGTTTCTGACAGCGGAGACCTTCAAGTCAATTTTACGAGCGCTGATTTCAAGAAGAAAGCCGCGAAATAACCCACTGAGTCAACGCCTGACGAGACGCCGCGAACAATGCTCGATTCGTCCGTCAAGATTGCGAGACACACGATTATGCGTTCTATACCGAACAACTCCAAAGACAAGCTAGTCCTTTTTCTCGGACTGCTTGTCATCTATCTGTTCTTGGCGGTTGCCCCTGCTGCCTTCACCCAAGATGTGACCGACACGGAATACCGCGTCTTCCCGAAGATTGGCAGCCGCAACGCTGCGTGGATCGCCGCCCAGCTACATCTGTTGTTCGGGTCCTTCATTTTGGGTGTGCCGATGTTCGCGGTGGTCATTGAATTTGTCGGGATGAAAACGAAGGACAAACGATATGATAAGATGGCGAAGGAGTTCATCAAACTCTGCATGGGCGCGTTCTCAACGACTGCACTGATGGGCGGTGTGTTAGTTTTCGTGCTCATTTGGTGCTACCCCAAAGTGATGAACAAAATGACGGGAATCTTCGGACCGACGATGATTTTCTACGTCTTCTTGTTCTTCGGCGAGACCTTTACGCTCTATCTCTACTCCTACGGGTGGGATCGGATGCAGGGCAAGGTATCAAAGATGTGGCATCTGTTTCTCGGTGTGCTGTTGAACGTGTTCGGTACGGCGATTATGTTCGTCTCAAATGCGTGGCTGACATATCAAACAAGCCCAGCGATTATGGGTCCAAAGCCAGACCACAAGGCGATTCCCCTCCATGACGAAGAAACGGGCGAATTCATCGGTACACTGTGGCAGGCAGTCAATAACTACACATGGATGCCCGTAAACATCCACCGTCTCATTGGAAATGTAGCTTTCGGCGGTGCAATCGTCGGCGCCTACGCTGCCTTTCGCTTTTTGGTCGCCAAAACGCAAGAGGAAAAGGCGCACTACGACTGGATGGGATATACGGGCAACTTTATCGCACTGTGTGGGCTAATTCCACTGCCATTCGCCGGATATTGGTTAGGACGGGAAATCTATCAGTTCAATAACACGATGGGCATCAACATGATGGGCAGCTTGTTTTCATGGCTGTTCATTATTCAAGCGGTGATGATTGGGGTATTGTTCATCGGTGCCAATTACTATCTCTGGTCTGGAATGACCCGCATCAAAGGCGGGGAAGTTTATGCACGTTTTCGTCCATACATGGTGGTAATCATTGTTATCTGCGTCGCGGTCTGGATGACACCGCGAAGTTTGATTGCGACTTCCGGGGAGAAAGCTGCAATGGGTGGACCGAATCACCCGCTGATTGGGTATTTCGGCTTGATGACGGCGAAAAATACGGTTGTCAATCTCATCATCTTGACCACTTTTATCAGCTTTCTGTTTTACCGTCGATCCGGTAAAGCGCCGACGGTGGGTTGGCGTAAAATGGGCAATATCATCATCGCAGCCATTTTCGGGTTTGCTGTCGCAGCGATTGTTACGATTGGGATTGTAGGGTTCAAAGTTGAGACTAAGTTTCGCGTTGATGTTCTAACGCCGGTACAAGTGCTGATCGCGTTAGCGGTCATGATATTGGTAGCGGTAATTGACCTGATTATGTATCGGAAAGCGATGCGTTCAAGCGATATCAACTGGGGACAGATGACGGACCGGTCGCAGTACGTGCTGATTCTACTCGCCATCACTTTTACGTCACTGATGGGATTGATGGGCTACGCGCGGTCAGGACTTCGAGAGGCGTGGCATATTTTCGGCGTGATGCCCGACACCTCTCCGGATGCATTTACACCCCTTCTTGCGGATGCCGTTAACGTCATTGCTGTTATTATGGTGATTTTCTTCGCTCTGGTAGGCTTTATCTTCTGGATCGGTTTGTGGGGTGACAAGAAAAAAGCGACACACCCGCCTGTGGCAGCAGAAGTTGTCACAGGTGATGATTAAGGTGAAATACCATGCTTAACCGGAAAAGGCTTCAACGTGCGCAAGCGCGTATGCGTGAGCAGAATATTGATGCGTATCTCATTCTGACGCACGATGATTACATCTACTTCTTCGGCGACGACCGCTATCAGCCGCGGGCAATTATTCCTGCGCAAGGTGCACCAATAGTCGTAACATTTACCGGAGAGGAAGAGGAGGTTCGGGCTATTCTCGGCGTGGAAGATGTCCGAATCTTCGGCTCCGTCGGACAACAGATTAAAGATGTCGTTCAGGTGATGCGTCAAATGACAGGCGGGAAGGAGACGATAACAATTGGCGTACAGATGTGGTTCTCCACGCCAGCTTTCCTGCTGAATCTATTTCAAAAAGCTAATCCACAGGTCAAGGTCGTAAACATCGCACCCGTGATGGATGAGCTCCGGATGGTCAAGGATGAATCTGAGGTAGCGCTCATGCGTCGCGCTGGAGAAATCGCTGCCATCGGCATGAGAACGGCGGTAGATACACTTAAACCGGGCGTGACAGAAAACCGAGCCGCCGCCGAAATTGAGTATGCGATGCGGAAAGCTGGGGGGCACGGCACCGCAACGCCGGTATTTGTGAACTCAGGAATCCGTTCCGGATGGTTGCACGGTACTGCGACAGACAAACCAATCGAAGATGGTGATTTGGTCGTAATTGATTTGGTGCCACGCTACAGAGGATATTGTGCGAACCTTTGCCGTACCTTCGTCGTCGGCGACCCAACGACGAAACAGCAAGAGCTGTTCAATACCTACAGAGATGCCCAAGCTGCCGGCATACAAGCGTTAAAACCGGGAGCGCGGATTCGTGACATTGATACAGCAGCAAAGACGGTCTTCGACAAGGCGGGATATGGCGCGTTCTATGTGTCGGGAATGAGCCATAGCATCGGGCTAGGATTTGAAGAAACCCCCGCCCCAACCATTCACCCCGGTGATTCCAGCATTGAGATTCGAGAAGGCATGACAGTGACGGTTGGCCACCCCGTACTGTCTGTCCCTGGCACAGGGGGAGCGCGGTTGGAGGATACGTTCCACGTTTCGTCAGACGCGACTAAACCCATAACGAATTTTGCGTTGGAATTGGCATTGACCAGCGAATCATAACTGCTCCCTTGATAACCAAGAAATAGGAACTAACCGATGTCAAACACGGTCACAAAAATCGCCAGTTTAGTTATTATGATCGTGAGTTTTATCGCCTACGTCGCGAAAGCCCCTGCTTTTCCGATCGCATCGGAAAACCTGCTGCCGTGGTCAGTGTGGTTTTTTATCTTTGCTTTGGCTAATCTTATACTCTGGCAAAGCGTGATGAAACTACTGTCATTCTCGTTGATGGTCATCTGGTTTTATGCGTTCGCCGCCAGTATTGTTCCAGAAACATCGACCGCGAAGGTGGATCTGTCAAGTATTGAGCGAACACCGGAGGCATTTGTTGAGGCAGGCGAAGCAATCTTTAACGGAAGAGGGAAATGCCACACCTGTCACACACTTGATCCCTCTGCTCCTAAGAGTCGCTGCCCGGATCTATCGGATGTCGGCGCCCGAGCCGCGACACGCAAACCCGGCGTCTCGGCAAAAGATTATCTAATTGAGTCCACGTATGAACCGCACAAGTTCCTCGTCACCGGCTACGGCAACATTATGCCGCCGGTCTGGAAGCCGCCGATCAGTTTATCCGAGCTAGCGATTGAAACGGTTATCGCCTTCCTACAGAATCAGGGCGGAGAAGTGGATGTGATGCCGTTCGAGCCGCCCTTTCATATCGGAAGGACTGTAGCGCAAGTCGAAGAACTGCCACCCATTTTGGCTGGAGACATTGAGCGCGGCAAAAGGGTTTTTGTAGATGGTGCGAAGTGCATTGCATGTCACGCTGTTGGCGGTGTTGAGAAACCTGCGGGTCAAACACTTGATGAAGGCGTAGAGGTTGTGGCAGCACCAGACCTGACAGAGATCGCGGAACTGTACAGTATGCGGTATATTGAGGAGTCAATCTTGAAGCCGAACGCCCAAATTGTGAGCGGATACGGTTCCGTTACGGTGAAAACCGGCGGCGCCTCAATTCAGGGGACGCTCGTCTCGCAAGACTATGAGAAAATCACTGTGCGCGTGAAAAACGCTGCCGGCGTTGAAACCGAACAGCCAATACCTTTGAGCGAACTTGATCCGGAGCCGATTGAAGAACTTACCAATCTAAATGGGAAGGGATACTTCTGGATCCAAGTGACGCTTGCCGATACGGGAGCGTCTATAAGCGGCGACCTCTTAGAAGAGGCTGACGAAAGCATTACGCTTCAGGTAGGTGGAGAAACACTGACAGTTTCTAAATCGAATGTGAAGGTTCAGGTGACGCTCATCGACTTCGATGAGAATGTAATCGTCGGGGAGCTGGTATCGGAAAATGAGGACGAAATCACCTTAAGAGTGGATGGCGAAGATCAGACGATTGACAAATTCGATATTGACGAGGGACCGACCCACAGCCGCGCCTTCGGTAAACGACTCGATGTAACTTCCCCGATGCCGAATAACTTTCCGCTGTTATTGTCGGTTGGGGACATGAGCGATCTCCTTGCATTTTTATCAACCCTAACGGGTGTAGCAGGCACGACAGTGGCTGAAGGTGAATCTCAAGATGAAGGAGCGGAAGAAAGCGCTGAATAGGAGTGTTAAGCCGTTATGCCAAAATTATCGCTTTTCACCAAATGCCTAATCCTATTTGCCGTGATTTGGCTCTTCTTAAAATTCTTCATCGGTGGCGTGTGGTCTGTGCCGTTGCCTGCTAGCGTAATCAGCATGTATCTCGGCCTGATTTTATTGGCGATTTTAGTTCACGTATCCGTTGAAGATGATAGGTTTCGGGAATTTCTGCGTCCCATCAGAGAAACTTTGGCTGATGATAATAGAAGGACAAGATGTACCGTACTGTTCGTCCTTATTCCTCTGGTCATGCTTCTTTTTACCTTTTCTAAGGTATCAACGAAGGCAGAAGCACCTGCATCGTTACGCGTCGCCCACCCAGCTCCGCCTGATGAACTGACCGACCGCGACAACAAGGTTATCGGTCCCACACAAGAGGTGGAGAACCCCTTCCGGCACCTTGAAAAAGATGACAAGGAAGCATTCAAGGGCCACGCAGATAACGGGCGTCGAGTTTACTACCAAAACTGTTTTTATTGCCACGGCGACGATCTTGATGGAGAGGGGCATTTTGCGCACGGATTGAACCCACTGCCTGCGAACTTCCAAGACCCCGGTATCATCCCAAACTTCCAGGAATCGTTCCTATTCTGGCGTATTAGTAAAGGGGGACCAGGCTTGCCACCGGCGGCAACCCCTTGGGACTCTGCTATGCCGGTCTGGGAGAACTATTTGACTGAAGAGGAGATCTGGGATGTCATCATCTTCTTGTCGGAATACACCGGCTATAAACCGAGAACGTTTGGCGAGGCTAAACACTAAGCACCAGTGAAAACCAATCACGGTTAGAAAAACCCCGTGGTTATGGAAACCGACAGTGGCCCTTCGATTGAGGTGTTGGGTTTTTCTACAAAGTTACTCGTATAAAATAGAGCGGTAATCCTGTGACAAATGAACCGATTGTTTGCTAAGAAATCACTCACTATATATATTGCAGGTTTTCTTCTATTTCCTGCAATGATAACATGTTCGCTTTTTGCGCAGGGCAAAACTGCCCCCGCTGCTTCTGTGGCGGGAAAATCGCTCTATATAGACAAGTGCGCTCATTGCCACGGAATTGAGGGAGCTGGCGATGGGGACGCCTCCGAAAACCTGTTGCCAAGACCGAGGGATTTCACGTCCGGACTCTACAAAATTCGCTCCACAGAGAGTGGGAACTTACCGACGGACCAGGACCTATTTGAGGCAATCTCAAACGGTATGCCAGGATCGTCAATGCCAGCATGGAAGGGGCTTCTCAGTGAGGATGAGCGATGGAGTCTCGTTGCCCATATCAAGACGTTCTTTGAGGGTTTTGAAGAGGCGTCGCCACGAGTGATTGACCTGTCAGGTAAGATACCTTATTCTGAGGAGAGCGTTGCTAAAGGGAAAGAGTTTTACGCTAAACTTGGCTGCGTCGAATGTCACGGCGCACTCGGGCGAGGAGATGGCACATCTGCACCAGATCTTACCGATGAGTGGGGATTCCGCAGCTGGCCCGCGAATATGGAGCACAGTTGGAATTTCAGGGGTGGCTCATCCACAGAGGATATTTTCAAACGGTTTATTGGCGGGATTGCCGGGTCGCCGATGCCGGCATTTGTGTCTGCCTTCCGACTCGGTTTGACCGACGCCGAGACAGAGCGGATAATCGCGCTTGAAGAGAAAGACGAAATGACTGAGGTGGAGGAAGCGGAGTACGCGCAGCTAGAGGAAAAAGCCTACGAGTATGAAGACATCATGCTCAGAGTTGAAGAGGGAGAAGAAATAACCCCCGATGAGCAGAAAAAACTTGACGATGCCATGAAGCCAATATTCGAGAAGAGTTGGCACTTGGCAAATTACGTGAAATCGCTGGGGCGCGATGGACGTCCCCCAGCCGCGGTAGGTGACAAAGTCCTACGCTCACAATATCTCGTCGAAGACCTGCCAGGATTAAATGATGCTGCCTGGAGTGAAATCAAGGAGGCGAGCTACTTCCCGCTCGTGGGTCAGGTTGTTATTGAACCACGACAGTTCAACCCATCAATAGATTCGGTGACAGCCAAGTCCTTCTATAACGATAATGAGGTCGTGTTTCTCTTCACGTGGGACGATCGGACGAAAACCCTTCCGCGAGAAGATGATGAGACGGGGGAAACCGTTGAAGATGCCATTGCCATTCAGTTCCCTGTAAAGGTGCCTAAGAGTCCTTCTGATCCCAAGCCGTACTTCATCTGGGGCGGACGACGTCCCGTTTACCTCTGGCAGTGGAAGGTTGCTGAACCTGACAAAATCACAGAGATGAACGCCAAGGGAATTGATAAAGCCACCGTCCAACTGTCACAAAGCCAGATGCAGGTTGAAAGTGTCTACGAAGATGGGCGTTACCGTCTGTGGGTCAAGCGAGCGCTTAAGACAGATGACAAAAAGGACCTTCAACTTGAACCTGAAAGCTTTATCCCTATTGCTTTCTCCGCCTGGGATGGCGCCAACGGCGACGTGAAAACTAAGCGAGCTATTTCGACGTGGTATACTTTCGTTCTAGATCCTGTTCCTTCGAACAAGCGTTTCGTGTATCCGCCACTTGTAGCGCTTATCTCCGTTGGGTTACTTTTTGGCTTGCGAGGCAGCGTAAGAGGACGAGAGAAACTGAAACAATAG
Organism: Candidatus Poribacteria bacterium; assembly: GCA_965198175.1. GTDB lineage: Bacteria > Poribacteria > WGA-4E > WGA-4E > PCPOR2b > JAPPKS01. Next base: position 664,467 of record OZ240245.1, on the reverse strand, counting down.
ATTTGTGGACATGGAAACGGAGGATTGCCTACCTTTAGACGTTAGGCGGGTGGCAATTCAGCAAAAATTGTTAGAAAACTCTACTATGCATCGAAATATCTTGAAAACAATTCTATAAAAGGAGTTCAATCATGAAAACCCAAGTTGTTACAATTCTAACCCTCATCATTGCGGGCATTTTTGTCACCAGTGCCATCGCTGCCGGCAAAGGCGAAGCTGTCGAATCGCTTGTGTTCCCCGAAAGTTATGAAGCCGGTAGTGTTTCCAACGGGGGCACCATCACCGGCACCGTAACGTTTGAGGGCGAAGTCCCTACAATGAAAAAGCTCGAAATCACAAAGAATCCGGAAGTCTGCGGTTTAGCTGACAAGTTTGATGAATCGGTTGTAGTCGGCGAAGGAAACGGCTTGAAAAACGCCATCATTTATCTCATGGATATCTCGTCAGGCGCAGGTTTTCTTAAGGGCGTTAAGGTCAAATACGAGCTTGATCAGAAAGGCTGTCATTTTAGCCCGCATGTTCGCTTGCTTCCCGTCGGACAGCGATTAACCATGCTCAACCCCGACAAAATCATGCACAACGTCCATATTTTTAGTAAAAAGAACACTGCCGTCAATAAATCGCAGCCGGGCAGCAGGCGGAAGATGCCGGTTAAAGCGGTAAAAAAGGCGGAAGGGCCTGTGCCTGTCAAATGCGATGTCCACGGCTGGATGAAAGCCTGGATCGCTTACATTCCTCATCCATACTTTGCAGCCAGCGATGAGAACGGGCAGTATAAGCTTGAGAACGTGCCGCCGGGAACCTACAAACTTGGTTACTGGCATGAATCTTGTGGGACGAACACGGAGTCACCCGCGTCTGTGACCGTTGACGCCGATGGTGCAGTCACACAGGACTTCGCGCTCACACTCAAGAACTGAGGTGCCCAAGTCGGGTTTGCCCTGTAGTTATCGTATGATATGCTATGGTCGTATGGTGTTGAGGAAGACGAGCCGCTCCCTCATTCCGGAAAACGACCTTTGGATTGCGGTGCTGGAACTTGATACGCCGTTTCTAACGACTGATGGAAACCTTGGAGATGTGTAGGGATTGCAGGTCATCAAGTGGAGGAAAGAAGATGCCTCCTATTGAAGTCGAGAACCTCCACCACGCTTATGGTGCTCGGAAAGCGCTGGTTGGCGTGACTTTTGATGTGTCGCAAGGTGAGATCTTTGGAATCCTTGGGCCGAATGGAGGAGGAAAGACCACGCTTTTTAAGATTCTTTCGACCCTTATCCCTGCCAACAAGGGAAGGGTGCGATTGCTCGGTTACGATCAGGCTGACAAGCCCCACGAAGTCAGAAAACACTTGGGGGTGGTTTTTCAGCATCCCAGTATAGATTTGAAGCTTACGGTCGTTGAAAATCTTCGGCATCACGGGCACCTCTACGGACTGTGGGGCAGGGCACTCGAAGGCAGAATCCAAACTGTACTTGATCAACTGGGACTCGCAGAGCGAGGCCGCAATCTGGTAGAAACACTTTCTGGTGGTTTGCAAAGGCGGGTTGAACTCGCGAAGGCGATTCTCCATCGACCCAGCTTGCTGCTGCTCGATGAACCGAGCACGGGACTCGATCCTGGGATTCGTCAGCAGTTTAGATTGCATCTTGCATATCTCCGAGAACAAGATGGTACTACCATCTTGCTGACGACCCACATTTTGGATGAAGCCGAGTGGTGCGATCGTGTAGGTATTCTTGATGAGGGTAAGCTGGTTGCCATAGGAACCCCGGAGGCGTTGAAAGATCAGGTGGGTGCGGACGTTGTCATAATTGATGCGTCAGATCTTGAAGGGTTAGCCACAAGAATCAATCAGCAGTTTGGGTATGGCTCTTCCTTGGTTGACAAATCGCTACGCATAGAATGTGCTCAAGGGCATGAGTTTGCTCGAGACGTAGTCGCCGCATTTCCTCAAGAGATTCAATCGGTGCGCTTCGGAAAGCCGACGTTAGAAGATGTATTTATCAAAGTGACCGGCCATCGCTTCGCGGAAGCAGCCATCAACGAAAATGGGGATCAACTGAGCAGATAGCGAAGGCGATAGTTTTAACCGACAGTGAAGACAATCGCACTCACTATCCGTTCGCTTGATCTTACCGTCATGAGAAGACTTTTACTCCCTGTGATGACCTTATGGTGGCGTGAGGTCATAAGATTTTTCCGGCAGCGAAGTCGTCTAATCAGTGCATTCGCGCAGCCTCTGGTCTTCTGGCTACTGTTGGGGGCGGGATTAGGACAATCGTTTCGACCGACTGGCGCGCCAGAAACAACTGGATATTTTGAATATTTGTATGCTGGCATAATTGTGCTGGTACTCTTGTTTACCGCGATTTTCGCAACTATTTCGATTGTTCAAGATCGCCGAGAGGGATTCCTGCAGGGTGTACTTGTTGCACCGGTTCCAAGGTGGTCTATCGTTCTCGGTCAAGCGCTCGGTGGCACAACCTTAGCGCTTCTACAGGGCGTACTTTTTCTTTGTCTCGCGCCCGTGGTTGGTGTGAGCTTGAGTATAGCTTCTACGCCCGCAACAGTAGGGATAATTGCTCTACTCTCCTTTGGGCTGACAAACCTCGGCTTGATGATTGCTTGGCGTATGGATTCGCCTCAAGGATTTCATGCGATTATGAATTTAATTCTGTTCCCAATTTGGATTCTTTCCGGCGCTTTTTTCCCAATCTCCGGAGTACCCGCGTATTTCGAATGGGTGATGAAACTCAATCCGTTAACCTACGGCGTCGCAGCTTTACGCCGATGTTTATATCTCGATAATGCTGCAGGCGCCGGGGAGATACCGCAACTTGCACTATCTTTATTAATAACCAGCTTGTTCTGTATTTTGACGTATGTAGGTGCCGCGCGAACAGCGGCAAGTTAGAATCAAGCGAACGAATAGTGAGCGCGATAGTCTTCACTGTCGGTTAGAACTATCGCCCTCGTTATTCACTCGGTTGATCCTATAAATAAAGAAAGGAGATTTTGATGCTTAAATGGCTGAATTTTCCTGAGTGGCTTCCAGAAAACGTATCAACCTTTGGTAGAGGGGTTGACAACCTGTTTGTCGCTATTTACTGGATTACTTCGATTGCGTTTCTGGTTGTGGTGATTACTTTGATTGTTTTCCTCATCAAATATCGCTTTCAGGAAGGCCGTAGAGCAGGGTACATCCACGGTAATGCGACACTTGAATTTGTGTGGACGATTGCGACCGCTGTAATTGTGTTTGGGCTCGCGATGTTCAGCCTGCCACAATGGAACAAGATTAAATCCCCCTCCCAATTTCCCGGTAACCCCGGCGCCGTCGTTCAAGTGAACGGTAAGCAATTCAACTGGGATATCACTTATCCGGGACCTGACGGTGAATGGGGAACTGACGACGACCTGCAACTTGAGAACCAACTTCATGTCCCCGTTAATAAGGTGGTGCATATCAGGCTGACATCCGATGATGTTATTCACAGCTTCTTTGTCCCTCAACTCCGTCTCAAGCAGGATGCGCTTCCAGGGAGGTTTATCAACGTCTGGTTCGAAGCAACGAAGTCCGGCACATACGAGATTCCGTGCGCGGAGCTTTGCGGGTTTGGGCACTCTGGGATGCTCGGATACCTTACTGTCCACACTGATGAAGATTACGCTGCGTGGATGAGTGAACGGTGGCCAGAATAATGAAAAGAAAGGAGTCAATGTAGAATGAACGATCACGCACAGGAATCACATGATTATCACCATGAAGAGAGTTTTGTTCGTAAATACCTCTTTTCGCTCGATCATAAAACGATAGGCAAGCAGTTCCTAATCTTCGGATTGATCATGTTCATTGTCGGGGGCGGGCTTGCGCTGCTTTTCCGTTGGCAACTAGCCTGGCCTGGCAGACCGCTCCCGATAATTGGGGTGTCCGAAACATATCTGGAGACCGGTGAAGTTGCAACCGCTGCAGACCGAAAGTGGGAGGAAGGCTATGATGACGATAAAGACACCTGGTTAGAAACAAACATGCCCAGCGGGATAATAGAACCGGCATTTTATAACTCGCTGTTTACGATGCACGCCACCATCATGGTTTTCTTCGTAGTTGTACCGCTGCTCGTTGGTGCGTTTGGTAATTTCCTGATTCCGCTGATGATTGGGACTAGAGATATGGCGTTCCCGCTCCTAAATATGCTTTCCTTCTGGTCCAACATGCTCGGAGCAGTTATCATGATGGCTGGGTTCTTTGTGCCCGGTGGACACGCTGCCGCGGGTTGGACTGGCTACGCGCCACTCTCTTCAATCCCTGAGTATAGCGGAGTGGATTGGGGGCAGAATCTCTGGTGCATCAGCCTTATCGTCATGGGCATCTCCTCGCTGATGGGGTCAATCAACTATATTACCACAATTATCAATATGCGAGCACCGGGGATGACGTACTTCCGTCTTCCGCTTGTGATCTGGTCCCTCTTTATCGTCGCAATTCTTCTTCTGCTTGCATTTCCTGTCGTGGCTTCTGCGCTCGCGCTAATCCTCTTCGACCGCATGGCGGGAACGTCCTTCTTTTCTCCGGCAGGCGGGGGTGAAGCGTTGTTATGGCAACACCTTTTCTGGTTCTTCGCGCATCCGGAGGTTTATATCCTCATTTTGCCCGGCATGGGTATGGCGTCAGAAATGCTTCCTGTCTTTTCGAGAAAGCCCATCTTCGGCTATAGGTCAATGGTCTATGCCATGATGGCGATCGCCTTTCTCAGTTGGATTGTGTGGGGACACCACATGTTCCAGAGCGGAATGAACCCTGCATTGGGGATGAGCTTCATGGTTACTACCATGATAATCGCTGTCCCTTCGGCAATAAAAACTTTCAACTGGCTTGGCACCCTTTTCCGTGCATCAATCCGATTCACAGTGCCGATGTTAAACACGCTCGCCTTTGTCTCGATGTTCGTCATTGGCGGTCTCAGCGGTATCTATATGGCAAATTCGCCGGTAGATATCTTCATCCACGATACGTATTACATCGTAGCGCATATCCATTATGTCGTCTTCGGTGGGAGCGTCTTCGCTATCTTCGGCGGCATCTTTTACTGGTTCCCCAAGATGTTTGGACGGCACATGAATGAGGCCCTGGGCAAAATTCATTTTTGGATCTCGTTCATCGCCTTTAACGGCGTCTTCTTCCCGATGCATATCCTCGGCGTGGCCGGACTTCGTAGACGCATCCATAATCCGCTAGACACCGATATGGCACATCTTCAAGGGATTAACGAGTTCATCACCATCTGTGCATTTATTTTGGGCACAGCTCAGATTCTGCTGCTAATCAACGTATTTTGGAGTATGGTCCGCGGGAAGGTGGCTGAACAAAATCCGTGGCAAGCGAACACTTTGGAATGGCAGGCGCCGACGCCTGTCCCCCATGGCAACTTTGAAGCGATTCCGCACGTATATCACGGTCCCTATGAATACAGCGTTCCGGGTGCTGAAACGGACTGGATTCCACAAACGCAGCCGAACGGCGAATCGTTGCACGACGCACCGATACCTGCCGGAGCCAGCGCTGATTAGGGATCTGCTAATCGTTCTAAACCACTAAACGGTGGGAAGGAAAAACCGATTCAATGTATCGGCGATGGCTTTATGGACTTGCTGTCCTCACCGCTGTGATGACGTTCATCCTGATCTGTATGGGCGGGCTTGTGACGAGCACAGATTCAGGGCTTGCTGTACCCGATTGGCCCACGACCTTCGGATACAACATGTTTCTCTATCCGCTCTCCAAAACGGTCAGCGGATTTCTGTTCAGCATTGACCCAAGTCTTCAAGCCGATCTGGATGACAGTAATTTGTCCGGCGGTCTACGGACGGCACTTGAAAAAAAGATTTCGGTGTCAGAAAATGTTATAATTTCAGCGGAAGAACGAGGCAGCAGATGGAGGCTCACGGATGACGAGAACGGGCGCACCTATACGCTAATCAAATCCGGTGAGCGGCTCGATGTATACGTTCACGGTGTTCTGTACGAACATAGCCATCGGCTGATTGGGGCTGTCGTTGGTTTTCTGACGAATTGGTTGATGGTATCAATCTTGGTGAAGGATAATCGGAAATGGATGAAATGGCTAAGCGTTATTGCAGTCGTCGCGGTTGTTGTTCAAGGGGTGATGGGCGGCATGCGTGTCACAAACCTCAGCAGAGCACTCGCCATCATACACGCCTGTTTTGCCCAAGCATTTTTTGCGCTAACCGCAAGTCTCGCGTTATTTACTTCGCGTGGATGGTTGGGTACATTGGAGAAAATTGATACCACAAACGCTTCTCGCTTGAGAAGCTTGAGTCTCACCACATTATGTCTCATCTATATCCAATACATCTTCGGCGCTGTGTTGAGGCATACCGGGAATCGGCTGGATGCCCATCTGCTTTTCGCAGGCTTAGTGGCAATTCACATATTCTTGCTTTTGAGGCGGATATTGAACGATTATCTTGAGAATCGGCTTCTTGTTCGTCTTATATTGCTATTGAGTGGTCTACTCGCCGTACAATTGACGCTAGGCGTCGGGGCATATCTCATCGAGTTCACCGCCCTTGGGGAAGGTGTGTCTCCTGTCGCCGGTGTAGCAATCACCACCGCCCATGTTGCGATTGGTGCGTTAATGATGGTCAGTGCCGTCCTATTGGTTTTGAACGTGTTTCGTTTCACAAGATCAACTGAGCGGATAGCGAAAGCGATAGTTTTCACTGCCGGTTAAGACTATCGCCCTCCCTATTCGGTCGGTTGATCGTTTCCGACGAGGTATCCGCATGATACCAACAACAGAGACGCTAGATAGCGATTTATCCCTAATGAGCCGCCGCGTGTCAACTTTTGTTGAGTTGACAAAGCCACGGCTCGTATCAATGATACTGATTACAACTTCAGTCGGTTTTTATCTCGCCTCCCCGCAGCCGCTAGAGTGGCTGAAGTTCATTCACACCATTATCGGCACGGGATTATCAGCAGCGGGAGTATTAGCCCTGAATCAGTATCTTGAACGCGATCTGGATGCCCAGATGGTGCGGACGTGTCGCCGCCCGTTGCCGGATCGGCGGCTTCAACCGACTACAGCTCTGTCATTTGGAGTTTTACTGACCGCTAGCGGTTTAATCTATATGGCATTTTCCGTGAACGCTTTAAGCGCATTGGTCACCTCCGCCATCGTTGTAACGTATCTGTTCGTTTATACCCCACTGAAGCAGAAGACATCACTCTGTACCGTTGTGGGTGCGGTGCCGGGCGCATTACCACCCGTTATTGGTTGGGTTGCAGCGCGAGAATCGCTTAATATTGAGGCGTGCGTGCTTTTCTCGATTCTGTTCCTCTGGCAACTACCCCACTCACTGTCAATCGCGTGTATCTACCGCGATGAATATGCGCAGGCAGGATTCCGCTTGCTGCCGGTAATTGATCCGGATGGCAAGAGCACGGGGAGGCAGATTGTCAGCAACTGTCTCGGCCTTCTCGTTGTGGCACTGCTGCCCACGCTAATCGGCATCGCAGGTATCGTTTATTTTTTCGCCGCACTCGCGTTGAGCATCGTTTTTCTTGGGTTTGGCATCAGCCTCTCAATTTCTCGATCGACCGCAGCAGCGAAACGCTTGCTGTACGCTTCATTGATATACTTACCACTTGTGTTTCTAGCGATGGCACTTGACAAGATGTCGTAACGGATTGGGAGCATAAAATTCAGATGAACGACCATAAAAAGCGGAAGCGAAACCGGTGTATCGGTTTGCTCTTATTCGCGATATTTATCGTCTTATTCTCTCTAGCAACGATTGTCGCAATCGTAAAAAACTAAAGCGTAATAATAACTTGGATTTCTTCGTTTTTTACGTTTCACGCTTTATTTCCGATGGATGAATTAGAACGCACATCATACGCAGGCACCGAAGGAGAAAATAGACCCATAAGCAATGCGCGTTTAGCCGTATTGGTACTCTTGGGTGCCGAAATCATGTTTTTCGCAGGGCTGATTGGGACATTCCTTGTGTTTCGTTTGGGGAGTACGACCTGGCCCCCGCCCTCGCAGGTTGATGTTCGTTTGCCCATTGTCGTGACAGGACTGAATACAGTCGTCCTGCTCTTGAGCGGCTACACAATGTTTCATGCACTGCGAGCTATTCGGCAAGACCGTCAGAAAGAACTCAGAAACAGGCTCTTCGTCACGGGGCTCCTTGGCGTCATTTTCCTTGTTGTGCAAGGTTCGGAATGGGTTCGCTTGGCGCATCATGGATTCACGCTTTCGTCCGGAATATACGGCTCAATCTTCTATGTCCTCATCGGTTGTCATGCACTGCACGTTCTGGTCGCAGTCTTTTGGCTGTTAGCTGTTTTCGCTGGAGCGATAGCCGGTCGGTTTTCAGTTAATTACCATGTTGGTGTTGAAGTCTGCACTATTTACTGGGCGTTTGTTGTGTTGTTGTGGCCCATTCTTTATATTCTTGTGTATCTCATCTGAAAAGAGGTTTTTGTGATGCGTCAATACGTCCTATTGTTATTCGCAGCGCTGGTTATTACTCTGGTTGATCCAGCCATTGGCAATGCGTGTCCCTCATGTAAAATGATTGATGACCCAATAGTTCAAGGTTTTAAGTGGAGTATTTTATTCCTTATGGCGATGCCTTATCTCGTTTCCGGTCTGATTGGCGGTAGCGTATTCTACATATACAAACACACAAATCGGACCAATAATCATAAACCACCTTCAAATATGAAAGGAGTGTGAAAATTGGAAGAAACTACAACACTCGATCATTCTGCTGATGTCTACGAACCATCCCTAACACCGGACAGTCTGGGCAAGTTGGGGATGTGGCTCTTTCTTATTAGCGATGCGATGTCGTTTGGCGCTTTACTGGCTGCTTACGGCGCTATCCGAGCTAGTGCGGCGGAGTGGGCGGCACCATCCGAAGTGCTAGGCATTAACCTCACAGCAGGTATGACTTTTCTGTTAATCTGTAGTAGTGTCACAATGGTCAAAGCCCTCGAATCCATTCAGAACGGTAACCAATCGAAAATGTGTACCTACCTCGGTTTGACCATTCTGGGTGGACTAATCTTTTTGGGACTGCAAGCGTATGAATGGACGCACCTGATCACACACGGTCTCACCTTCACCACGCTTCCGCATGGATTTTCCGGTTCCACGCTTTTCGGTCCAACCTTTTACACGATTACAGGTTTCCACGGTGCCCACGTCACCGGCGGGGTCATCTACCTTACCGTTATCTTGATTCAGGGGCTGCGGGGAACGTACACAGCAGCGTATAACCACAAAGTCGAGATTTTGGGGCTATATTGGCACTTCGTTGACCTTGTCTGGATCATGGTCTTTACTTTTGTCTATCTATTGTAATCGCCGAATGGAGAATCAAGATGGAACACGCTCATAAAGAACACCCGAAATACATGAGAATATTTGTGATTCTTATCATACTCACCATCGCTGAAGTTGTCGTCGTTTACCTGCCTTTTCCAACGATTGTGACCGCGCTCCTGCTGATTGGTATGGCTTGTTCTAAGGCAGCTTATGTCGCACTCTTTTTTATGCACCTGAAATTTGAGCAGAAAACCTTGACAGCCATTGCATTGACACCGTTTATCATCTGCGTTTTTCTCGTGTTTATGCTACTTCCGGATCTGATGGCAGGGGATCGTCATACGGGAATGACAACCTCCGCTTCTCATACTGTTGAAACCTCTCATTGACGCGAATTCCTAAGTACTCAGCCTAGTTCCAAATACGCCTATGGAAGCAAAAGTACAATCTCCGGAACAGAACCCTAAACCGAGAGAACGTCTTCGACATGGACTATTGTGGGGGGCGTTGATTGCTGTCATCGTCGGCATTGTTGGTGCCAATATCTGGTCATCACTCCATCAAGACTTAGGTGCGAATACCGAATCAGATCTTGCTGTCCATCGCCAAGTGCCTGATTTCTCTTTGATTGATCTGCGAGGTGCCCCACTTGCATTATCAGACCTCCACGGCAAAATTTGGGTTGCGGATTTTATCTTCACACGCTGCGTTGCGGCTTGCCCGTTGATGACAGTTAAGATGAAGAGGCTTCAGGAAGAATTTGTGGAGTCAGGTATTTACTTCGTCTCGTTCTCTGTCGATCCAGAATATGACACGCCGGATGTTCTCCTTCGGTATGCTAATCGCTTCGGCGTAGATGGAAACAGATGGTTTTTTCTAACAGGAGAAAAGAAAGTTATCTATCACCTCACACAAGAAGGCTTCGGCTTAGCCATCGGGCAGCAAGAATCCGAAGTTCTTCATAGTGCTCGGTTTGTCTTAGTCGATCATCGTGGACAAATACGTGGCTACTACGATAGCAATGAAGATGAGGCGCTTCAAAAACTTCGCCGAGACATACCGCAATTACTCCTCGAACGGTGAATCTTGATGCAATGCTCCTCGGTGTTTCACTGGCAGTTTTGATTATCAATCTGCCGTTCGGATTTTTTCGTGTTCGTTACAAGCGGTTTACCCGCCCTTGGGGACGGTGTATCTACATCCCCATCCTTATTAACATAATCCTCCGCCGCTTCATCCTGCACTGGGATTGGGACGGGGTGCTCTATCTCTTTTCAGCGGCAATACTTGGGCATATCCTGGGCGGACTCTGGGGTCGGCACCAGCAGAAAAAGCGGGATGCGATGTCGGGATTGAGCCTTGGAAGTTGAAATTATAATTCGTCAGTTGATAATAATCGATTGGAGAAGGATCAAACGATCAACTGAGCGAATAGCGAAGGCGATAGTCTTAGTAATGGGTAATGCGTTACGTATTACCCATTACTAAATCCGTTCGCTTGATCGATAGTGTTAACCGACAGTCAAGGAGAAGCGACGATGTTTAAGAAAATCCATGTGCCTGTTGACAATTCGGATTATTCTGATGCGAGTGTCGATCTCGCGATCGCGTTTGCCAAGAAATTCGCCTCCCAACTGGTTGGCTCTCATGTCTACGCGGCGAAGATGCACGATGTTCGCTTCAAACAGATGGAGTACACTCTACCTGAGGAATATCAAGACGAAGTTGAACTCGAAAAGCAGCGCCGCATCCATGACACCTTGATTACGATGGGGCTTCAACTTATCTCGGATTCGTATCTTGATGTCATGCAGAAAAAATGTTTGAAAGAAAATATCCCTTTTGAAGCAAAAATGCCGGAGGGTAAGCATTTCATCAAGCTGGTGGAGGATATTCGGGCTAGCAACTACGATTTGGTGATTATGGGCGCTCTTGGTATGGGAGCCGTCAAAGACAGTCTACTCGGCGGTGTGTGCGAGCGGGTTGTCCGCCGAATCCAAACCGATGTACTAGTGGTCAGAAACATCCAGCCCATCGAAGAACAGCGTGGGCATATTCTCGTGGGCATTGATGGCAGTCCTGAGTCCTTTGCGGGATTGAAAACAGCGATTCAAATCGGGAAAGCATTTAATCGACACGTTGAGGCTGTCGGTGTCTACGATCCCTATCTTCACTATGTGGTATTTAACTCAGTCGTCAATGTGTTGACGGAACGCGCATCCAAAACCTTTCGATTCAAAGAGCAGGAGCAGTTACACGAGGAGGTAATCGACACCGGGCTTGCCAAGATTTATCAGTCCCATCTAGAGGTCGCGCGCACAATTGCTAAAGAAGATCACAGCTACGATCTCAAGATTACCTTGCTTGACGGCAAAGCCTTTGAAAAAATCTTGCAATATACGCGGAAGACCGAGCCGTGGTTGTTGGTGCTTGGTCGAATCGGTGTGCACAGTGAATCTGAGATGGACATCGGCAGTAACACCGAAAACTTGTTGCGGCTTGCCCCTTGCAACGTCCTATTAGCGAGCCAACGGTATGTCCCCAAGGTTGATGTCAAAGCAGAAGAGACTATCGTTTGGACGCAGGACGCCTTAGATCGTATGGAGAAAGCACCGCCGCTTATTCAAGGAATTGCTAGAACGGCAGTGCATCGCTTTGCGCTTGAGCGCGGGCATTCGGTAATTACCGAAAGCGTCATTGAGGGCGCAATGGAGACGTTTATGCCGGGGCGTTCCGCACAACGGATGACGAGAGTCGCCAAAGAGGTTGCGACACAGACGTTGCAGGAAGCCAATGCAGTCAAAACTTACATCTGTGAAGATTGTGGCTATGCCGCCAGCGATCAGCAGCCTGTGAAATGTCCGGTCTGCGGCGTCGGCGGTGACCATTTCCAGATGGTTGATAAAGACTCGCTCCAGAAAATTGCAGATCTGGAGGGCGGCGCTAGTGAGGAACAGACCTTCGATGGTGTTCGCCTCCAGTGGTCAGATCAGGCAAAGAAGGCGTTGCGGATCGTTCCGCGCGGTTACATGCGGCGCAATGTCAAGGCGAGAATCGAAAAATCGGCACGGACGCAGAAGATAGACACCATCACTAACGAGTTCGCCATGCGGATTGTCAGCGAGAGTATGGAAGACGCTTCTGCCATCCGTGAAGACGCACCTGAACTAAGGGCGGTCTCTCAGTCTCGTGAACCCGACAATACTTCCCAGGGGGAAACAATTGAAAGTCCGTTTGAATGGACAGCGGATGCCCGCGAGCGATTGAATATCGTTCCCACTGGCTTTATGCGGAACATCACGCAATCGCGCGTCGAGCAGCGAGCACAGGAAGCGAACCTCGCAACAATCAACCTCGAATTTGCAGCGCAGGTGATTGAGGACGGACGGAGTCTGGCTAACGAGGTGCTTGGCAACTATTATCAACAGGTTGAGCAGACAGATGAGGTAGAGGTTGAAACAAACTGAGGTAAAAAAGTTCCATCGACTTTGAATTCTTTCCAACCAAGCCTTGAAGTGTACTCCGAATGTGGTTCAGTTCTTTTGAATTGATCACCCAAAAAGTTTTTTCTACAATTTTGCTCTTCTCCAGTTGAGCGGACTGTATAGGAAATTGGGAGGCGTTATCCTATGAGCAAAACACGCAAAACACGGTTGTCGACTGTAATACTCGGTGTCCTTCTCCTTTCCGTTATGGGGGCTGCTGTAGCGGAAAACTGGCAAAATTGGCGGGGACCGCGTAATGACGGCACAAGTCTCGAATCTGGTCTTCCAGTCCAATGGAGTAAGACTGAGAACGTTCTTTGGCGACTTCCGCTTCCGGGTCCCGCTGGTGCTACACCGGTCGTGTGGGACGACCGCATCTTCCTGACCTCAACCGAAGGCGATGATCTGGTGCTGTTGTGCATCAGAACGGATAGCAAGGTTCTCTGGAAACGCACCTTGGGAACTGGAAATCGTGTCGTCCGCGGCGGCGAGGCAAACGCCGCCTCCCCTTCTCCTTCTACCGACGGTCAACATGTCTGGGCATTTGTCAGCACTGGGGTCTTAGCCTGCTATGACTTTGACGGGGTCGAGGTTTGGAAGACTAATCTCGAAGATCGGTATGGCAGCTTCAAACTCTACTTCGTGATGGCGTCCACCCCGCTCCTTGACAGCGACCAGCTCTATCTCCAGCTCATACACAGCGGTGCATGGCTTGTGCTTGCATTGGAAAAATCGACCGGGCGTGAGATTTGGAAGCACAGACGGAAAAGCGATGCTTACGCAGAGTGCGAGCATTCTTACGCCTCGCCTTTCCTCTATCGAGACGATAAACGAGAATTCTTGCTCGTTCACGGTGCGGACTACCTCACCGCCCACCGCCTCACGGACGGAAGCGAGATCTGGCGCTGTGGTAACCTCAATCCTAAAGATAGTTACAACACCTCCCTGCGGTTTGTTGCCTCGCCTGTGGCGGTCCCCGGTCTCGTCGTCGTTCCTTCTGCGAAGAATGGACCGGTCATCGGTCTGCGTCCGGACGGCAAGGGGGATATAACCGACTCCAAACAATGGTACCACTGGATGCGAGAGGATGGCACCCCGGATGTTCCGTCCCCACTCATCCACGATGGACTTGTTTATCTCTGCCGGGAAAATGGCGATCTAATCTGCATAGACGCTGCGACCGGCAATCAAGTGTACAAAGAGCGGACACACCGTCACAGGCATCGTGCATCACCAGTTAGTAGTGACGGCAACATCTATTTGACGGCGAGAGATGGACGTGTAACCGTTGTAAAGGCTGGGCGAAATTTTGAGATTCTTGCCTCCAATGATATTGAAGAGGCTATCTCTGCGTCGCCTGTCGTCTCGAACGGTAGGCTTTACCTTCGTAGCTATAAGGCGCTGTATGCCATTGGAGATGGGGAGTAACCGCCAACACACGAGGGATAGACTAGTTGTAGGTTGGGGCTAGATTCCACATACTCAAGTTGGCGCATAACGGTTGACCTAGTGTATCTTATGAAAACCTACAAAGACTTACCCGCCGACGGCGGTTCTGACATCGTTGGGCAAGTGACTCAACAAGCCATCCGCCTACAAAAGCGACTCGCGTCAGTTCGTCATACTGTTGCCATCATGAGTGGAAAGGGCGGCGTAGGTAAGAGTTTGATGACGGCGAATCTCGCTGCAGCGCTTGGATTGCGTGGACACAATGTTGGAGTAGTTGACGCTGACATCAATGGACCGTCGATCGCCAAAATGATGGGCGTGAGGTCGGCACAGATTAATTACGACGCTGATGGTGTGAAACCTGCGGTGAATCCATTGGGCGTCAAGGTGATGTCGATGGATCTGTTCCTTAAGAACGACGAAACCCCTGTTCTCTGGGAAGCCCAGACGCAGAAGGACGCATTCACTTGGCGTGGGACGATGGAGGTGACCGCCCTCCGCGAATTTCTATCTGATACTGAATGGGGCGCGCTTGATTATCTGCTTATCGATCTTCCGCCCGGCTCAGACCGTTTGCCGAATCTCGTCGATCTACTACCGACGCTCGGTGGCATCATCGTGGTCACAATTCCTTCTGGGGTCTCGCAGCTTGTCGTGAAAAAATCGCTGACGATGGCAAAGAAATTGCCCCACATACCGGTAATAGGCATCATCGAAAATATGAGTGCATACATCTGTGCCAGTTGCGGCAAAACGGAAGACTTGTTCCCAACCGGGAATACGGAGGAGACGGCGCATCAGTTCAACATTCCGTTACTCGCCAAAGTTCCGTTCGATCCGCGTATTTCAATCGCCGCCGATGACGGCACAAACTTTCTAGAGCACAACGCTGAAACACCAGCCGGAAAGGCGATAATCGAAGTTGGGAAAAAAATCGAGACGTGTTTTGATAACAAAACTGCAAATAAGCTACGGAGTAACCCATGAAATTCTTATGCCTCGAATGTAACACCGCCATGCAGTTTAAGGAAGCCACAAAGCCCGAACAAGGGTCATTAACGGCAATCTTCGAGTGTCCGGATTGTTTTGCTGAGTTCGCAATGCACATGAACCCGTGGGAAACCCAAATGCTGAAGTCACTCAATGTTCAGCTCGGAGGCAGAAGCGAAGCGGCGCCACCGATGCAGATGGTACGGTCCTTTCTAAATGAGCAGGCGGAAGAAACCGTTGGATCAGATCATATTCCTCAAACAACCGCAACAATGACGCCCGAGGCGGAAGGCGGCAAGTGTCCGTTTACATCGGTTGTCGCAGACGCGTTTCAAGAGACAGAATCGACCGGGCCGGTATGGACACCGGAAGCATTAGCGCGTTTGGAGCGCGTGCCGAGTTTCGTCCGCCCGATGGCAAAGACTAGCATCGAAGAGTTTGCTAGCGAAAATGGACACACCGAAATCACTACCGAAGTGATGAATTCTGCACGTGGTAACTTTGGGATGTAGGAGTTTATCACAGTGAAAACGGAATAGGTTCTTCTCACACATGCGTCGATAGAACCATATGAGGCATAAAGAAGCAACATTTCATTCGGAAAATTGTATTCATCATATTCCGCAGATACTCCCCTGCGTTTCGCGGCACACTTATTCATGCGCCAAATCGTCGAACTTTTCATACGCTGGATACACCTCATTGCTGCAATCGTTTGGTTTTGCGGAATCTTTTTTTCAGTCAGCGTCGCTACTCCGATTCTGAGGAAGCATTTTCAAATCGTTGAAAGCATTCAACACATCGCTGCGATTCGAGATCGCCTGCGTATCATTATCCGTGTTGCAATTCATGTGGTGCTCATAACAGGGGTAATGAACTTCTTCATTGTTGGGTTGAATACGAGGATGGAGTTCTCGCCGGACTATGTTGTGCGCTTCACCGTCAAAATGGGCTTCGTCGCATTGATGGTTTTGTTTCACAGCTTATACATCTCAGTGTTCGGAAGGGGGCTACAGGCAAATCTCGCGGATTTGAAGCCTGATGACAGTACAGTTCCCCCTTCAATCGTGAAGCTAGAAAGACGAACCAATATCTGTGCACTCTTGACGATTATTTCAGGGATGGTCGTGCTCGCATTGGCTTTGAGTTTGAGAGCGGGTTAGTCAATCGAGAGAATCGCTGTTGGGAAAGGGATAGATGGAAACGAAAATCCAAGCCGTTTCATGGAATATCACACGGCTATGCAACCTCAAATGTACACACTGCTATCTCCCCGCCGGGTTTGTGGATACGAACGAGTTTCCGAACGGGTATTATCGAGATGCGGAGCTGACGCAATCCGAGTGCTTCCGCGTGATTGATGAGATTGCCGAAATCAATACCAATATTCTCCTGATTCTCACAGGTGGCGAACCGTTGCTGCGTCCTGACATCCTGACAATCTCAGATTACGCGGCTCGAACCGGATTCTTGGTGGTGATGGGCACAAACGGCGTCCTGTTGAACGATGAAACGGTTCAGAGGATGAGCGATCACGGTGTTGCTGGCGCAGGCATCAGTTTGGATGCAGTGGACGCGGTCAATCACGACAAATTCCGGGGGATGGAAGGGGCTTGGGAAGGCACGATGAACGGAGTCGAAGCCCTCAAGCGGGCAAACCTCGATTTCCTCGTGCAGACCTCTGTGACGCACTGGAATTACGATGAGATTCCGCAAATCGTCGATTTCGCTTATGAACTCGGTGCAAAAGTGTTCAACCTCTATTTCCTTGTGAGAACTGGCAGAGGGAAAACGGTGATGGACATCACCCCCGCTCAATATGAGCACATGCTCTCGACGCTCTTTGAGTTACAGGCAAAATATCGTGGCAAGATGCTCGTCGCGGCAAAGTGCGCACCACACTACAAACGGGTTATCTATGAGCAAGAATCGGATTCGCCCTTCTTGCAAGCCTATCCGAGCGGTACCTGTCCCTGCGGCATCTATTATTGCCGCATCACCCCTGAAGGCGATTTGACGCCGTGCCCGTACATGCCCGTGAGCGTCGGGAATCTGAAGACGGAGAGTTTCTCGACACTCTGGAATCAATCGAAGGTCTTTAACGAACTGCGGGATCGGAACCTGCTGGAAGGCAAGTGCGGTGCGTGCGAGTTTCGGGATGTTTGCGGCGGTTGCCGCGCCCGCGCCTACGCTCTCACCGGAAACTATCTCGCTGAGGATGCGTCCTGCGAATACCAACCGGGACAAATTGGAGGTCAGAACGTTCGGTTCGAAAAGACTACCCCCTTTGCCGCTGAAACTGACTACGAGTTACAATGGACGGATGCTGCACAACAAAGATTGCAACGTGTTCCCTCCTTTGCACGGGGGATGGTCACCAAAAGCGTCGAAAAATATGCTCGCGAACACGGTTACCTCAAAATTACGCCGGAAATCATGAGAGCTGTCAAGGATCGGTTTGATAAAACAGGAATTCCGTCGTTTAGACCTCGGCGGTAAAACACAGTTGACGGATATAATTTTCCGTGCCACTACGGTAAGTCCTCGTACCTTCAGAGGTTCAAGAGTTTTTCATGTTTTACGTATCATGCACGATGCCCGCACATTTGAGGAGAAAAAATTATGAAGAGTGAAAACAGAGTTGAAGAACGGCTATCCGCGGTCGAAGACCGATTGAACCGCTTGGAAGCTTTGCTAGTTGGCATCAGTCAGAAGCTGGATCAGAAACCCCAGCCGACTGGGATTGGCGAGGAGAAAGGGGAAGCACTCAAAGGTTGGGTGACCGATTACGTTTCAATGCGCTTGCAGCAGCTTGTGCCGGAGACGTGCGATCATCCGGCTGAAACGAAATCGCACAAAGGTCCATTCTTAGATAACACCTCAATCCGCTGCACGGAGGAGGTGGTCCACCGCGTTAAACGCATCCCGATTCCATTTGTCCGGGAGATGGTGGTCCAACGTGTCGCTGAAAATGCCCGCCTTGCGAATGTCGATGTGGTCGACATAGAATTTTTTGAGAAGGCGGCGACCTTTTGACAGTGTAAAGCCACGGAGGAGTTTCCTCTGCCACACTTCCATTGGGAGGATTTTTTAACGACTCCGCTCTGAATCAAGACTCAAAAATTTTCAATCAAAATATGGACTGGGTGTTTAATCTTTTCTCCGAATATCTTGAGAACGACTTCAAAAAGCGGCTGGGCATCCCCAAACCGACAATGGACCAACTCTGGGAAGCCTTCAAAGTCATGTTCCCAGCGACTACAGCGAGACTCTTGGTGCAAGAGCCGTTTGGAAACACAGTTCGATTTAAGCCGCTTGCCTTTTATTATGCGGACGAAATGGGTCCGTTGATTGAAGATGCAATGGGCTACATCAAGCAAACTTTCGGCGGCGGTAAATTCAAAATTAATTTCTACCAAGGCATGCAGTTCATCGCAACAATCAACTTTAAGCCAGAAGGTCCCGAAATCTGGCGTGATTTGCCAGAACTGGATGGGGCGCAGGAGTCATGACAATTCAGCAGACTGTTACAGTATGCCCCGCGTGCCACAGCAAAAATGTAGAGACCGTCGACGAAAGCACGTGGTTCTGTCTTGATTGCGATTGGGATAATTTGCCGGTCGTCTCGAAAAGAACAGACGCACTGATTTCCGCGCTGCGGCACGGCGATCGGGATGCGCGGCGAGAGGCGGCGCAGACGCTAATCAATATGGGGGATGCGGACCGCCACCTTGCAACGTCGAACGATCTTGATCCTCTGCTCGAAGCCCTTGACGATACGGATGACGATGTCCGCTATTTTGCAACGGTCGCGCTGGGAAAACTCGGGGATACACGTGCACTGGCAAAGCTTAAGCACATTGTGCACAACGATCCCTCTGGATTGGTGCGTGAAGGCGCCAAGACCGCCATCGAACGCATTGAAGGTTGATTCGGCGGGTTAAAGCATTTTTCGGTATCAGTCTCAAAACCTTACGCCAAGAAAAATCCCTGTGATTGCCGATTTAAACCTACCCATGATTAATGCCGCGCTAAACTCAATTAGCGCGGCTTTGCTGACTGCTGGATATTTGATGGTCCGGGGGCGGAAGATTGAAACTCACCGAAAGTGCATGATCGCGGCTTTTGTGGTATCCGCGCTATTTCTTACCAGTTACCTTGTCTACCATTTCCGCACTGGATCCAAAAGTTTTGACCTGAGTGGTTGGATTCGCCCGGTTTACTTTACCATTCTCATCTCTCATATTATCCTCGCTGCCCTCATCCTCCCGCTCGCATTGAGAACACTCTACCTTGCCTGGCGAAAACAGTTTGCCAAACACCGCCGTATCGCACGTCTGACACTACCGTTGTGGCTGTACGTTTCTGTCACCGGAGTCGTTATCTATTTCATGCTATACCATCTCCAATGAGGGAGTGGCATGCTGTCGCTATACTGTAGCAATTTAGTTTTGAAATTGACGAGGGCGGTGTAGTATACTGTCGTTAAAGCCAAGCCTCGTCGCGAAATAGCGGAACCCCCAAAAAAAGAGTGAGGTACATCAACAGATGCAGCCCCAAAGTTCCACACACGCGGAGAAAGCTTCACAATCCCCCGATACGTTAGACATCCGTGAAATTGGCGCTCCGATCGACGGCGTCCCTCAAGTCAGTACTCGGCGATTGTTTGTGCAACTTCAGGCGTTCGATGGGTGTGCTAAACCACAAGAATTGGTTGGAGCCTTAAAAGCCAGCGGTCTGGAGATCGCCCTGTATCAGGATGTACACGATCCGTCCGGCATAGGCTTGCTCTTTATGACGGAAAACCCGAATAATCTGGTAACCGAGTTCGGGTCCCTGCTGAGGAGACAACCGTTTGCGTCGCTGCGTCGAAAGCCTGAATTTACGATGATTGGCAGGACATATTCTTCCGGACGCGAGCCAAATCTGGAGGATTGGCTGCTCATAAAGCCGCGTCGGAACATCTTGAACCCTGAATTTTCCTGGGTGATCTGGTATCCACTCCGTCGGAAACCGGAGTTTTACATGCTTCCAAGATCGGATCAAGGAAAGGTTTTGGGCGAACATGCGATGATTGGTCGAGCGTACGCGCAAGCAGGGCATGTGCAGGATATCCGACTGGCATGTTTCGGACTCGATTCGCATGATAATGAGTTCGTGATTGGATTAGTGGGACCAGAGCTGTACCCTCTGTCGCGGCTTGTGCAAGACATGAGGAAGACACAGCAGACCGCCAAATATATCGAATCGCTCGGTCCATTCTTCGTCGGCAAGGTCTGCTGGCAAAAACCGTTAGCGTTGTGAAATGAGAAGTACAGTGCGTGAAACAACCCGTCGATTCGTCGAGTGATTTCTAAACGTGTCCACAATAAGAACCGTCAAAAAATGATGTTCAGATCTGTTTGGTGTCATTCGTCGCTTCTGGTTCGTGTTGCCCGCTGAATACAGTCTCCTCTCAAAGGCAGATTATGAAGAACATCGCTGCAATTGCAATGAAAGACTTGTATACCTACTTTGTTTCGCCGGTTGCTTACTTTGTGTTCTTTATCTTTACAGCGGTCACCGGCATTTTATTTACTGTAATCTTCGTCAGTGTAGTTCGCTCCCAAGATCAAAGCAACGTAGTAATGGAGGCCTTATTTGGCCCAATGAGCGTTATTCTCCTCTTCTTCACACCTGCTTTGACCATGAAACTCTTTGCGGAAGAGCGAAAGACCGGAACGATTGAACTGATGTCGACTTCGCCAGTGACCGACACGGAGATGGTATTCGGAAAATTTGTGGCTAGTTTGGTGATGACGTTCACCATGTTGCTGCTGACTCTACTTTTTCCGACCCTCATCGCCGCTTTCGGTGAGATCGATACGGGCTCAATCGCCAGTGGGTATCTCGGTCTTATCCTGCTTGCGTCCACCTTCCTCTCGATCGGTCTTCTCATCTCCTCAATGAGCAAGAATCAAATCGTCGCGGCTTTGACCAGCTTCGGTATTCTGCTAGCCCTCTGGATAATTGGTTCTCTATCGAATCTTGCGGGACAGTTCGGTGAATTTTTTGTCTACCTTTCACTCATTGAGCACTTTCAGGACTTTGCTCGCGGCGTTGTCGGCGTCAAACATGTTGTCTATTTTTTGAGTTTCACAACGGTTTGCCTGTTCGCAACTGTAAAATCTGTGGAATCATCAAAATGGAGGTAGTCCCTGATGTCAGGTGAGCAAAGCGGACTCCCGAACCGCGAACACGTGAAAGATGCAAACTCCCAAACGAGCGATAAACTGGGGCCACTGCTCGGCTTTGTCAGCCTCATCTTTCTTTTCGCAACACTGGTTAGCTTATTTCTCTCCAGCTACCGCACATCCCCTGTCTTCTGGGTCTTCCTCGTGCTTGGAATTGCTACATTTGCCGCTTTCGTTGCTAAGCGATTTCAGGCAGTATTGCATTTCTTTGTTAGCCGCCAAGCACGCTACGGCGCAAACGTTACAATCAGTCTTTTGGCGGCGTTTGGAATTGCCATCATCGTAAACGTCATCGTTGCTCAGAGATTCGATAAGGCGGTGGACTGGACAGCGGATAAAATCTACACCCTATCGGATCAGACGAAGAATGTCCTGCGCGGATTAGATCGCGAGGTCAGCGTGATTGCCTTTTTCAGCAACTCACCCAACAATCCACGATCACAGCAGCAATATCGACTCGCCAAACATACGTTAGAAAGGTACAAGCGAGAAACGGACAAACTCACGGTTGAATTCGTTAATCCCGTCGCAGATCCGCAGAAGACCGAGGTATATGATATTAAGTACGATGCAACGACAGTCTTTGAGAGTAGTGACAAACGGGAGCGAGTAACAACCATTGATGAGCAAAAATTTACGAGCGCAATCATGAAGGTGGTTCGCGATGAGGTAAAGAAGATCTACTTCCTAACAGGTCATGAGGAGCGGTCAATCGACGACTTTGAGCAAAGTGGGTATACCCAAGCCAAAGAGAAATTGGAAGCGCAGAACTATCTTGTTGAGGCACTGGTTTTGACAACCGAACCGCAAATCCCCGCCGATTGTGTGCTACTCGTTATTCCTGGTCCAAAAGCCCCGCTTGCCAGACACGAGATTAACGCGATTTCGAGATACCTCGATAAAAACGGCAAACTGCTCATCATGTTTGAACCTTCAATAGCGCGAGCAGAAGATCCGAATCGGAACTTGGTTCGCTTGATGGACCGGTGGGGTATTGCGGTTGGCAATAATCTCGTGATAGATCGATTCCAACTCGACTTTGCTGGTGGAATTGCTGCGCCCGCTGTTATTGACTTTGAATTCCACGGGATAGTGCAAAACATGCGTCGACCTGTTACATTTTTGGCTGCGCGTTCTGTCACCCCCAAGGAGGACGAAGGACCAGAACTCAACGTCAAGTCTCTCGCCAAGACGACTGATGCGGTTGGCGTTAGTTGGGGGGAGACAGATCGTAAAGAAGATGGTACTTTCGCCGATCCTGAATATACACCGAACGAAGACACACCGCCACCAGTATCGCTTGCTGTCGTGGTCGAATCGTTGAACGATGACGAAATATCAGCAGATGAACCAAAGAAAACGAAAACCCGTATCGTTGCTGTAGGCGATGCTGACTTCGCCTCAAACCTCTTTTTTAAAGCCACCGGGGGCGGCGATCTGTTTCTAAATGCGGCAAACTGGCTGACGTTGGAAGAAGATCTGATCGGCATCCGTCCGATCGATCCAAGTGAGCGAACCCTGCGCTTCTTGACGCGCGGCGAAGCTGCCTTCGTGCAGATTGCATCGATTTTTCTCATCCCGGTGATTATCTTTCTTATCGGGTTGGTCGTCTGGTGGCGACGACGGTAGCGCAAGATATATGCAGCCTGAACAACGCATGCACCAGATGGAAGGTAGCACTGAATCGCGCAGCGTTTGGAGCGTCACACCCTCCTAAATTGGACTTAGATGAGATAATTCCATGAACTTCAAAACAACGCTGATAATTCTCCTTGTATTCATCATCTTTGGCGGGACGTATCTCTTGTTCTTTCAGGACAAACCTGATGATGAATCGAACACCCGCCAACCGAAGATTGGCACAGCCTACGCACTAGACAAAGACGAAATCCGACGGCTGCACATCTCATTCAACGATGCTGCCTATGCGCCGCTTTCACTCACAAAAGATGGTGACGGCGCCTGGCAGTTGACAGAACCCGTTGTCGCTGACGCGCAGGGCACAAAGATTAACGAGATGCTTGGCGACCTGCTAAACAAAAAGATTAAGCGCACGCTTGAAGTGACAACGCTGGTGGAGTACGAACTCGACCCACCCAAGATAAACATTGAACTCTGGACGACAGGCGAAACGCCCGCTAAGACCTTCCTCATCGGCAAGAAGACGGTTAACTATTCAGTCTACGCAAAGGAGGCATCTGAGTCGCACATCTTCCTCATCGAATCGAGTGCGCTCGAAGATTTCACGAAATCGGCGTCAGATCTGCGAGATCGATTCATCTTTAAATTCAAGCTAGATGAGGTTGCGGCGTTGACACTACGGGTCACGGGCAAGAGTGAGATTCGTTGCCAAAAGCGTGAGGCGAATCTGTGGGAGATGGACAAGCCTATTGAGACAGAGGCGGATTCCAAAGAAATCAAGTCGCTTCTGTCAGCACTGGACACCTTGAAGGTCGTTGCTTTCGAGGGAGATGGGGTGGCAGATCTCGCCGAGTATGGACTCGATACGCCGCGAATTCAAGCTCGCCTCGATTTAGCCGACGGCAGCGTCCAAGCGTTGCTAATCGGCGGCGATGATGAGGCAACCGGTCGAATTTACACAAAACGCGCAGACTTCGACTCGGTCTACGCTGTCAACAGGGAAATTTACGCCAAGCTGAACAAAACCGTTTTCGATCTCCGAAGTAAGCGCGTTATTGATTTCCAGCGAACGGCGACAACCCGATTTGAGATTGAGCGGCGGGGTCGGGCAAAAATCGTCTGTGAGAAAAATAGCGATGGCGAATGGGAAATCAAAGCGCCGGTTGCATTGAAGGCGGATGCCTCCGCAGTCGATGATCTCCTGTTCGGCGTCGATTCTTTGAAGGCAATCGAATTTGTCGCCGATTCCCCCAAAAGCCTTCAGCCGTATGGATTAGACGTCCCTTCGATTAAGGTTTCGTTCACAGCAACCGATGCGGATACAGTTGTTCTCCACCTCGGGAAGATAAAGGATGAGATGGTCTACGTGAAATCTCAAAGCGCCGATCCTGTCTTTGGGGTTAAGAGCAATATCATCGACCTCGTTGGGATGGAAGTCGCAGAGTTGCGAGACAAACAGATTCTCGACTTCGAAAGCGATTCGGCGGTTAAGCTCACGCTTCGGCATGGTGACGTCAACCTAACTTGCCAGAAACAGGGGACAAACTGGCGGCTCACTCATCCGGTGCAAGAGGATGCAAAAAATGGAACAGTCAGCGGCATCCTTTATCAGATTAATCAGTTGAAAGTCGAGAAGTTTTTGGCGGGTACGCCCGATGCAGCTAGAACCGGATTTGATGCGCCGGCAATTCAGGTCACCGTCACGCTAAAGGACGGAACTGAGCATGTGCTGCAAATCGGCAAGCCTACTGAATCTGAACACCTCCACGCCCGATTATGGCGCTCGCCAAACACGGTTTTTCTGCTCAAAGCGGACATTGTCGAAACGCTCAAGAAAACAGTGGAAGATTTCCGAGTGATGCCTGACGAGGCTTAACCCGATATCCGGATAGAGAGATGCTCGGCTATTCCCTATCGCTTTACGCATCTTTGGCGCAACGGAACCCAATATCGCCTTCAACCTCTGTAGCGCTGACCCGATATCGGCTTTCTGTGAACAACAAAAGGGGGCTTGGAATGGATGGAAGGAATTTGTACATGGGAACCCTCTTTCCCCGCGATGCCCGCTGTCCGCATCGCAGGTAAAAAGAAGGGCGGATTACGACTTGATAAAACGGTAGAGGGGGTTACTAGACTAGTAACCCCCTCTACCTTATTTCATGCCCCCGACTGGACTCGAACCAGCATGCCCGTTAAGGCACAGGCCCTCAACCTGCCGTGTATACCAATTCCACCACAGGGGCATCATGACCTGTAAACACCAAAAATAATTATATCATCGGTAAAACCGGGTTGTCAAGCGGAATATCGTAAGATGGGGAGTCAACCTCGACCGCCCTGCTTAACGCGCGGCGGGATAGACTGTTCAAGCGGCTTTGAAGGCTAGGTAAGGTTTACTTTCTGTGCAGGAAAAGAAAGCTATATGGATATGGATTGTTTTCATCAGGCTGACAGTCAATACGCTTGTCCTCGTGCCAGTCTTCAGAATTAAACGCTGGAAAATAGGTATTGCCTTCAAAGCAGTGATGAATCAGCGTCATATAGATACGTTCCGCACGCGGCAAGAACTGCGCGTAGATTGGTGCGCCGCCGCATATCATCACTTCTTTGTGCGTCTTGACAACAGCTAAAGCCTCTTCGACGGAATTCGCCACGATGCAACCCTCTGCCTGATAATGGCGGTTGTGCGTCAAGACAATATTGATACGGTTCTTCAACGGTTCCCCAACGGTTTCATAAGTCTTACGTCCCATCAACACAGGCTTGCCCAAGGTCATTCGGAAGAAGTGTTGCATATCGGCGGGCAGTTTCCAAGGTAGCCCATCGCCTGTGCCAATCAGGCGATTTTTATCCATGGCTGTGATGATGGAGATAATCATCGGCACGCCCCCTCACACAACCATCGGCGCTTCAATGATGCCGTGATGTTTGTAGTTACACAGCTTGATGTCCTGCATCTTAAAATCGTCAATCGATTTTATCTCCGAGTTCAAGTAAAGCCCCGGCAGTTCAAGCGGTTCACGCTGTAACTGTGTTTCTACCTGCTCAAAATGGACATGGTAAATGTGTGCATCGCCCAAGGTGTGAATAAACTCACACGGCGCTAAGTCCGTTATTTGTGCGACCATGTGCAGTAGCAAGGAGTATGAGGCGATATTGAACGGCACACCGAGAAACATATCACAACTCCGCTGATACAACTGAAGCGATAGCTTCCCGCCAGCCACAAAGAACTGGAAAAGCGTATGACACGGCTCAAGCGGCATCTGATCGAACTCACCCGGATTCCACGCCGTTACGACATGGCGGCGGCTGTAGGGCTGAGTTTTAATCCCTTCAATGGCATTGGAGAGCTGGTCTACGATTTGCCCGTCGGGTGCCTTCCATGACCGCCACTGAACACCGTAAATTCGCCCGAGATCCCCTTCAAACCGTGCTTTTGGCTGCCAGTAATCCGCCTCCGCATTCGCGTCCCAGATGTGACAACCCAACTTCTGGAAGTCTTTGACATCGGAGTAGCCTCTCAAAAAGCCTAAAAGTTCCGCTTTCATGACTTTGAACGCCAACCTTTTGGTCGTGACGGCTGGGAAACCGTCCGCCATGTTATAACGCATCTGCATACCGAATAAAGCGCGAGAGAGACCATTTCGACCGTCGCGATCGACACCGTGATCCATAATCTGTTTCAGCGCAACCAAATACTGCTTCATTGTCCGCCTTCTAAACAGGGAAGGTTCGGGAAAACCCCTACGCGCGGTTCGCTTTATCGGTGCTTCCAAATCCACCGCGCGTCTTTGAGTACGTCTCCGATACCTCCATCCAATCTACCTGATCCACTCGCACGAAAATCGCTTGCGCAATCTTATCGCCACGCTCAATCGCTACCGGTCGGTCCGAGAAATTGTATATTTGAATCTTAATCTCATCGTCTTCTCCACAGTAATCCTGATCGATGACGCCAACCCCATGCGGGATGAGCAATCCGCGTTTACGGGGCGTGCTACTGCGCAGCGTCACCATCAGCATGTATCCTGGCGGCGTTTCGACAATGACATTCGCGGGAACTAGCCCCAATGTACGCGGTTCAATCGCCACCGATTCGCGGCACACCAAATCAAAGCCGACAGAACCGGCGGTTGCATATTGCGGCAATGGAAGATTCTTGTCGAGCCGTTTGATTTTTACCCTCATCGGTGTCCTATAAACATAGCACTCCGCTGGAGCGCAAGAATTAGAAGTTGCGAGCGCCCGCTATCTACGTGACCATTACATTTTTGGCAAAAACCCGGTTTCTTTTAGGTATTTTAGGGAACAGGAATGCCTGAGACCTTGCATTGCACGCGATAGATTGAAGTGGTCGCTGTGATGAAAAGCGACTTCCAATCATCGCCGCCCCAAGCGAGGTTGGCTGTAATTTCTGGTATTCCGATGACACCAAGGTGTTTCCCCGACGGATCGAAGATCCAAACGCCGCCAGGTCCAGTCGCATAGAGGTTTCCTCGCTGATCGACCTTCATTCCGTCCGGCACCCCATTTTCACCGGATTCTTCGGCGAAAATTCGCCCCTTTGCAAGCGTGCCATCGGGTTGAACATCAAAAGCACGAATATGCATTCGGGCGGTATCATCAATGTAAAGAATCGATTCGTCCGGCGAGAAGCAAAGTCCATTCGGGCGATCAAAATCATCGACGAGAAGCGTCAGTGTCCGACCATCTGCAGAAAGTCGGAAGACGCCTTGAAAATCAAGTTCTTGCCCCGTGATTTCCCGGTTGTCAGTCATTATGCCGTAGGGTGGATCGGTAAAGTAGATGCTCCCATCCGATTTCACCACGACATCGTTCGGGCTGTTCAAGCGCTTTCCGTTATAGTGCGTGGCGATTGGGATGATTGCCCAATCAGCTTCTGTTCGTGAGACACGGCGATTCCCATGTTCGCATGCAATCAGCCGACCCTGTTTATCATAAGTCAGACCGTTCGATCTGCCCGATGGAGCTCGGAAGCTTGTGATTCCGGATTCAGGACTCCAACTTTTTATCTGATTTGCGGGGATGTCACTGAACAGCAGAAACTCCTCCGCGGTGTTCCAGAGCGGTCCCTCGGTAAACTGACACCCAGTTCCAAGTTGATCGACCTGAGCGTCGGCATCAACCAAATCCAACAGTTCTGGATACTGAACATCAATACTCACACAATACTCCTTTACAAGGAAGCGTGAAATTACCCTGCTACATCAGGTCATTCATGTGATAAGGTATCACACAGCGAACAATAATACAAGCCAAAAAATGATAGAGCGATGGACCTGTATCGGTGCAAAGTCCACAACAAATTATTGACAGAATTTATATATAAGGGTATAATTGATTAGATTTTGAATCGAACGTAGGACTTACGCACTTCCGTTTGTAGTAGCGCAATCCATTTCGCGTTGTGACGGAATCGCCCTACTACAAACCTACTGTCGTTGCCCGATTCATCGGGCGTCGGGAGTTGCGTTTTCCGGCGAGAAATCGCCCTACCACGAGGCTTTGAACGTTCAACTGTGCAAGTCTGTAACGTATAATCATATGTAATTCGTAGAACTTTATTTTTTGAGAAAAGAGGTCAATCGTCGTAAGTGTATTTGATGTCGCGGCCTATATTCTGGAGAGAATGGGCAAAATGACAACCATGAAACTTCAGAAACTAGTATACTATAGTCAAGCGTGGTCTTTGGTATGGGACGAAGAACCATTATTTAGCGAAGATATTCAGGCTTGGGCAAATGGTCCCGTGGTAAAAGAATTGTTTGATTACCATAAAAGAAAGTACAAAATATCATCGGTATCGTCTGGTGATGCCAGTTTGTTGAATAAGGAACAGCGCGCTACGGTTGATGCCATTATTGAATACTATGGGGATAAATCTGCCCATTGGCTAATTGCCCTTACACATATGGAAGACCCTTGGATTCAAGCAAGGGAAGGACTTGATCCGATGGAGCGAGGTAACAAAATTATACCTTTAGCTTTCATGGCAAATTACTATAGCACATTACTTTCTGCAGAAGATGAGGAAGAGGAGTAAGAGAAAGAGGTCCCCTAAAGTAAAAAGCTCGTTTGGGACTTTTCAAGGATTGATGTGGGTGGAAAATGGGGTTGGAATTCGATGCGTATCTTGAGGAACATATGGAGTAAGATGAACCAGTTTCAAACGATGACGTGGAACGATATATTAGGCTCCTCCCACCACGCAATAGCTGTGGATAAAATTATAAAACCTGCACAAAAGAGGTTACAAGAACTAAAGTATGATGATGTGGATGAATTAGTTTCATTTCATCTAAATGGCAAGAAGCGGCTTTGGGCAATCCGAAGGGGAAACTCAGCTTATGTACTTTGGTGGGATCCTCGTCATGAGATTTACCCAGTACGCAAGAAACGTACGTAAAAATCCATGTAATTACCAGTGTTCTTCATAATCAAGACTGTGAGCTACCAAAACTACTTATTACGAATCTATAAACCGATGGCAAGGATCGCGAAAAGGAAGGAAGCTGAAGAAGGCTGATGTGCCTGGGGCGACTCGAACGCCCGACCTTCAGCTCCGGAGGCTGACGCTCTATCCGACTGAGCTACAGGCACACCTTAAGATATTTAATGATATAATATCCGCTGAAAATTGTCAAGTCGATTTTTCTCGATTCCAGCAGTAAGCAATAACGATTACCAACTATCGGGCTAGTGAATCACCATCCACATGTGAGGAGGAATGTAAAATGAGCCGAACTATCCAACGCCTGTCAATCTCGATTATTGTTGCTTTATTCGTGTTTAGCCTAAACGCCGACGTCTTTTCGAAGGGAGGCGGAGGTTTCGGTCGATCGTTCGGCAGAAGTTACAGCAGCCGCAGTTCGAGCAAGACCTACAGCCGTTCGTCGAGCAGTAACCGTTCATCGTCGAAATCTTACCGAAGCGCGGCTTCACCCACCGGTCAACGCAGCACGAGCAAAAGTTACGGTCAATCCGCTGGTCAGCGGTCAGGAAGCGCTACGGCGCGGCAAAGCACTGCGGTACGTCAAAAACAGAGTGCCATGAGCGGTGCGAGAACCTCATCCGCGGTCTCAACGAGAAATATGACAAGTGGTCAAAGGCGGACGCTGCAGAGTCAACGTCGCGCAGGGACCCGAAACCTCAAAGCAGAGAACCGCAGTCTCAAACGCCAAACAAGGCAGGCACGGCGCGAAACTGCCCGTGAACGACGCCGATCCAGTCAAGCAGCCTCACCCATTACGGTCAATAATTTCGGCGGCTACTACCCGCTTGGAGGCTATTCCACCTTCGGTCTTGGTGCAAGCATTATGTATGCAAATCTGCTTGGCGGAATCTATTTCCACGATCGCTATAACCACATGATGCACCGTAGCTGGCTATGGCACTATCATCACCACGATTATGATCGGTCACACTGGTCGAAGGACAAGCAGTCAGAATATGAGCGTTGGCTTGCTTACTACGACAGCCAAGGTGTCGAAAAGAACTCGAATTATGTTGACCCGGGCACCAACCGCGATGAAGACTACATCGAATCGCACGTTGAAGAAAATAGCGACAAGTTTTACGGTCCCAATGCCGCTGAAGCTGTGACCGTCGAAGAACTTCCAAACGAGAGCGAACTCCGCGAGACAGTTTTAGCGAGCGGTTCCAAACCTGCCGCAGCCGTTCAGTCACAACCCCAGCGGGTTACGGTCGAGAGAAAGGTCGTCGTTCAGAAAAAGACATCTGGCGGCGCTTGGTTCCTCATCGTGTTCGGCAGCCTGATTATCGTCGGCATCGTAGTTTTGGTATTGTATAACAAGGGATACTTCTAATGAGGGATAGAGGTGAAGGACATGGGGTTATTTGCGCGTAAACGCAAAACTCAAAAACCGGAACGACACGAGTTGGTAGAAATTCCCATCGGCAGTATGATTGAACTCACCGATCCTATCACCTTTGAAACCAGCGATACACCATCCCGCACGTTTGAACTGATAGAGCGAAAGAAGTATGAGGGCGAAAGTTTAATGCGCTATATGTACCTGCTCAAGGACAGGGATGAGGTCGTGGTTTTAGGCGTTGACCAAATCGGAGGCACAGATGAGTTTGAAGTCTCTCGATGGATTATCGATAGCGAGGAGGAATTAGATAGCGACAGCTCCGACCCGGAAGAGATGGAAGATGAGGAAGAATATTACTTCGAGGACGATGACTACGACAGCTCCGATATCATCGTCGAAGAAGCTGTGGACGGTTCTGGATCAAGCGCCGATCTGCCGGACAGTATCACACTCCACTACCCGGACCCTGATGACGAAGATATGGAGATTTTGGTTGAGTATGTTCGTCAAACGATTACCCCAGCAAAAATGACCGTTGTCAATGCACAGACATCGGACGAGTACGATGTAGAGCTACACGAATACGCCAACGAAGATGAGGAGCTCATGTGTGTTGAGCACTGTGGCAATTGGTTGACCTTCTATGTCGGAGCGTTAATCTCCCAACCCGATGTGAATGTCTATCCTGCCGAGGAGGAGGCAGAATACATATAGTTTCTGAACCCCAATAACGAAGTAGCATATCCGTGAACCCGCAATTCAAGTCACAAACATCACTCTCAAAGTAGGAGGAATTCAGCAATGGCAAAAAAAATCGTTCTACTCAGTTTCTGTGTCGCAATCGCTTTTATTGTCGCCGCATCGTTCCTATCGACAGCGGTTGATGCTCAAGGCGATAGCAGTGAAACCACAAGCGCAGGCACATTTATCGACTTCAAGCACCTCGCGCTGCTCATCATCGAAAGCGTCATTTTCAGCATCGTCGGGATGGTTGTCTTGGTGGTCGGATATAAGATTTTCGACGCCGTCACACCGTACGACCTGAATCACGAAATTGCTGAGGATAATAATGCCGCGGCTGGGATTGCCATCGCAGGGCTGCTAATTGCGCAGGGGCTGATTGTGGCGGCGGCGATTTCTGGTTGAACGGTCACCCAATCAACCCGTTAGTCTATTCAGCAGAAGATAATAGGGGCAATTTGCGCACCCGCGTGGATTGCCTCTTTTCAATTGTATGTGTATTTTGCACTATTCACTAGGATTAACTGCTGTTAGGACTTACGCAGTTCAGTTTGTAGTAGCGCAATTTATTGCGCGTCCGGCAGGTCGTTCACTTCTTTGTACGTCACCTGACATATTTTTTATGTAAAAACGGGCAATAAAGAGGGAACTCTATCGCCTTTGCTATTCGCTCAGTTGATCCCTACTACGAACCTTTGGACGTTCAACTGTGTAACTCCTATGTTGTAATGAAAATCAAAAAATTGTGACTTATAGCCTTTTGCATTTACACAAATTCAGATATCCCCCGACAAGAAAGGCTTACTTTTGCCCACATCTCAATGAGAGCGTATCATGCTTTCCTAGAAATAGCGATTTATCGCAAATATCCACATACCGCTCCGCTGGAGCGCAAGACATTGTTGCTCACATAGGCGTAATGCGGTTAGAAGGGTTTCGCTCCAGCGGAGCGACATGTCTATAGAAACGGCATTCACAACCCTCTTCCGCTCCAGCGGAGCAGTATGTTACTTAGAGACGATTAACGATGCTGATTCCTATCATTTCGTTCATTGTAATCCCCCTCGTCGTTTGGATTGTTCTGCATAATGTGTCCAAACGACGTGAAACGCAGGATCCAACGCTACAAATCGCCATGGAGGAGTGCGCGCTCTGTCATGAGGAATTTCCGGTGGACGAGCTGATGGAAAAAGAGCTCGGAGGGTACAGCAGAGTTTACTGTTTCTGCGGCGGCTGTATCGAGTCTCTTTATCGTGAGTATCAGGCAAAAAGTGAAGCTGCGATAGACGAATCGGGAAACTGAATGAGTAAAGAAAAGCCGTCCATCTTGGATACCATTGTCAACCACAAATTCAAGGAACTCAAACAAGATCAGCGCCGCCTCCCGTTCGCCGAGTTGAGTGCGCAGCTTGGCGATCAGCCGCCCACGCGGGATTTCCGGTCCGCGCTAGCCACCCCGAATCGCCTCAATCTGATCGCTGAAGTTAAGAAAAAGTCGCCAAGTAAAGGAGTTCTCCGAGAGGATTTCGATCCGGCTGAGATTGCCAGAACATACGCAAAGGCGGGCGTTTCGGCGGTTTCTGTGCTGACAGATCCTCAATTTTTCGACGGTCATCTCACGCATCTCACCGCGATACGCGGTGCGGTCGACTTGCCGCTTCTGCGAAAAGATTTCACGGTCGACCCTTATCAGATTTATCAAGCCCGCCTCGCCGGTGCTGATGCAATTCTGCTGATTGTCGCAATTTTGACGTTAGCACAGTTGCGCGAATTTATCCAAATCGCTCGAACGCTAAATCTCGCCAGCCTCGTCGAAGTTCATACCGAGGAAGAGTTGGCGCTCGCGCTACAGGCAGACGCAGAAATCATCGGCGTCAATAACCGCAATCTCGAAACCTTCGAGACGGACATCGGGACCACGTTCCGCATGATTAAATCCATCCCAGCGGATAAAATTGTCGTGAGCGAAAGCGGCATCTATACCCGCGAGGATGTTGAAGCGCTGCAGGAAGCCGGTGTCAACGCGATTCTGGTCGGCGAGTCGTTGATGCGAAGTCCAAACATAGAGCGCAAAATCAAGGAACTTTTGGGAGAGTGGGATGGCTGAAAAGGCGGTACACCCGATGAATCTATATCGCCGTGCAAAGCTGTGCGGATTCACGTCCTGTGCAGAATAACAAGGAAAAATAGCGAACGGCGGTAGTGCGCAAGATTGAACACCGCAACGGGAGTTGTTATTACTGAGACCGGGTTTGACGTAAGATTGACCGTCCGAAGCCACCGATCGGAGGGTAGAAAGGATGGACCTTGTCAAAACGTGTGACAGTCATCACGGGACCCAACGGATCGGGCAAAACGACGTTTGCATTCGAATATCTCCGCGATTCAGATGTTGAATACATCAGTGCCGACGCGCTAGCGGGAAAACTGGTATCCACACCAGAGGACTTCGACAAAGCTAAAATTCAAGCGGGCCGTCTATTTTTTGCGGAAATCCAACGTCTTATTAAAGCGGAAAAAGATTTCGCCGTAGAAGTAACCCTCGCGGGAAAGGGGTTTGAGCGGATAACCCGCCAATTGAAACGCGCTGGATACACCGTGGAAATCATCTTTCTTTTTCTCAAATCCCCCGATATGTGCATCACTCGTGTGCGAAATCGAGTGATGGCAGGGGGTCACCATGTACCAGCGGAAGACATCGTGCGTCGATTCTACCGGAGCAAGCATAACTTTTGGTACACCTACAAAAAGCTGGTTGACAAGTGGGATTTGTTCTATAATTCTGGAGAGCATCTTCAGGATGTCGCCGCTGGGGCGGGCGATCGAATCACGGTGACAAACGAAGATTGCTTTGAACTGTTTATGCAAGACCTTGAAATGGAGGCACACAATGAGTCAAGACGAATTAAGCCCTGAGACCTACAAACGCACACGTGAACTACTGCGAATCGGCAATCGCGCCGTCAAAAAAGCGCAGGAAGAGAATCGCAAAAGAGGCATTCCAAATGTGTACTCTTACAATGGGCACATCTACTACGAACTGCCGAATGGCGAATTAACAAAAGACGATCCCCTCAAGAATGAAAGTAAACAAAATGGAGATAAATAATAACGATCACATCGCAACCATGACAAATCGCATCGTGCGAGACTTTCATCCCAAGCAAATTATTCTCTTCGGTTCGCATGCGCGCGGCGAGGCGCATCCGCATAGCGATGTAGATCTGCTCGTAGTCTTCTCCGAATGTGCCGACAAGCGAAAAGCAGCGATTGAGATTCGACGAGTCCTTAAAGACATGCCAGTGCCTAAAGATATCATTGTTTCAACGCCGGAAGAGCTTGAGCGCAAGCGAGATTGGGGCAGCTCGGTGTTGCGCTACGCCCAGCACGAAGGGGAGATACTATATGAACGCGACTGATCGATTGATAGAAATGGATCGCTGGTTGCGCTATAAGGTACGATTGGAACACTGACATGAACGATTCAACGTTTATCACAAGGGTTGCCCTAAAAAACTATAAGAGCATCGCCGGGTGCGATGTGCGGCTGCGCCCATTGACGTTCCTCGTGGGTCCCAACGGCGCAGGAAAGAGCAATTTTCTCGACTCTCTGCGATTCGTCGCCGATGCGTTGAATTCATCGCTAGACCACGCCATACGTGATCGAGGGGGCATTAACGATGTCCGGCGCCGATTCCGCGGTCGTCCATACCGTATCAGCATTCGTCTCGATTTCACCTTGCCTGAAAACTCTACCGGACACTACACATTCTGCATCGGCGATCGACCACCGGGAGGATACGAAGTTCAGAGGGAAGAGTGCAGAGTTTCTAGTCTGCAAATTCCTATCCACGAAGAATACTTTCATGTTGAGAATGGCACGGTGACCGAGACGAGCGTTAAGGTCGCACCGGCTGCTACAACGGATCGGCTTTATCTGGTAAACGCCTCCGGGCTGAAAGAATTTCGTCCCGTCTACGAAGCCATTTCCCAGATGGGATTTTATAGTCTCAACCCCGATAAAATCCGAGATCTTCAAGCCCCCGATCCGGGTGACCTGCTTATTCGTGACGGGAGCAACCTTGCAAGTGTCCTTGCCCAGCTTTCACCCTCCGTAAGGGGACGTATAGAGGAATATCTAGCGAAGGTTGTCCCTGGCGTGCATGAGGTACAGGTCAAAAAGTTTGGACCCAAGGAGACGTTACAGTTCCGGCAGGGCGTCGCAGGCGCAAAGCACCAATGGCGATTTCTCGCAAACAACATGTCTGATGGCACCCTCCGCGTGTTGGGTATTCTTGTCGCGCTGTTTCAAGGGAGCCACGATTCGAAAAAACGCGTGCTGCTCGTGGGAATTGAAGAGCCCGAAATCGCGCTTCACCCAGCAGCGGCAGGCGTGTTGCTCGATGGACTTCGGGACGCAGCCGATAACACACAGATTATTATCACCAGCCACAGTCCCGACTTGCTTGATGACAAGAACCTTGATTCAGAGTCGATTCTCGCGGTCGAAGCACGTGGCGGCACTACGGCGATCGCCCGTGTGGACGAGACAGGAAGGTCTGCCGTACGCGATCGACTGTATACAACTGGGGAACTCCTACGCCTCAATCAATTGCAACCCGATCCGGCATCTGTCAACGCTGCAAAGGCGAGACAACTCCAACTGTTCGATTTCGAGAGGAAAAATTCCAACCGATCAAAGAAGACAGAAAAGCGAAAATGACAGTCCAAATTGGTTGCATTGTCGAGGGACATAGCGAGGTGGAGGCTGTCCCAATACTGATTAGACGAATCGCTGCAAGTCTTTATCCAGAACTGCTAATTGACACGCTGCGCCCCATCCGCATTCCCAAGAATAAAGTTGTTAAGGAGGGTGAACTTGAACGAGGGGTCGAATTAGCAGCTCGGAATATCACGAGCCAAGGTGGTATTTTTATTATCCTAGACAGCGACGATGACTGCCCCGCGCAACTCGGACCAGAACTGCTTTGCCGCGCGCTACAAGTTCGCAGCGATCTGCCAATTGCCGTCGTCTTGGCAAAACACGAATTCGAGTCGTGGTTTCTTGCAGCAGCCGAGTCGCTCCAGGGACAAAGGGGGTTAAAAAGCGATCTCCAATCCCCGGACAATCCGGAGGCAATCCGTGCTGCAAAGGGGTGGTTGAAACAGCGGATGGAGAGCGGCGAAACGTATCGTGAAACACTCGATCAACCCGCGCTCACAGCACGCTTTGACCTCGACCGTGCGCGTCACGCGGATTCGTTCGACAAGTGCTACCGAGGCATCGTTTACCTCCTCGACGAATTGCGAAAAACATTTGCTAACCGGTAATGAACAGAGCCGAATCCTATGTGTTAGAATGGGCGTAATCTTTTATATCTACGCGGAAAACAACAATGAATCCCGTACCGATTGAAACACAGACAATCGATCTCGACGTTCTCCAACCCGGCGTATGTCTAATTGATAGGCATCAAAAAAACGAGAAAGTAATTCGTCGAGTTGACCGGCACGATTCGTTTGTCCGACTCTACTTTCAGACCGAGGATGAACCGTTTACCTATTCCATCGCGGAGCTACAATCGCGTTTCGAGGTTGTATCTGGTGTATTTCGGGCTGATCCGAACACGGTAAGACTTGTTGCTGAAGCCCATCGCCTCCGACACGCCTACCTGTTCAATCCTATCTTTGCCACAGAAACATCGCTCATTGATCCGCTGCCGCACCAATTCATCGCGGTGTACGACCATCTGCTAAAACATATCCCGTTGCGTTTCCTGTTGGCTGACGATGCTGGCGCCGGGAAAACTATTATGACGGGGCTTTACATCCAAGAACTGTTACTGCGCCGGCAGGTGGAACGGGTGCTGATTGTGCCGCCCGCGGGGTTGATTGGGAACTGGAAGCGTGAATTGCGTGTCTTTTTCCGTCTCAGTTTTCGCATTCTATCAAGCACCGATTGCGCAGACGCCAACCCTTTTCTCAACTCAGAGAACAACCTAGCCATCGTGAGCCTCGACACGTTGAGACAAGAGCGTATGCAGGAATGCCTCTTTGAAGCGCCGCCTTACGAGTTGATTGTCTTCGATGAAGCCCACAAGTTGTCGGCACGATTCGAGAGTGACGGTACGGTTGATAAATCAAAGCGATATGAACTTGCCGAACGGGTTGCTGCGCTCGGAAATAGTCTCTTACTACTTACGGCAACACCCCACATGGGGAAAAACGACGCCTACTACTTTCTTTGGCGGCTGCTATTGCCGGACCAACTCGCAGCACAAAAGGCGTTTCATCGGTTGGGCGACGGAGAGAGGGCGAAACATCTACTCCGCCGCATGAAGGAGGAGATGATTACTTTTGACGAAAAACTCATTTACCCGCCTCGGATGAGTCGAACGATTGCCTATCCCCTGAAACGCGGCGAAACCAGCGAACAGTCGCTGTACGATGAAGTTACCGACTATTGTGAAAATTACTTTGATCTCGCCGGACAATACAACCGGTCGGCGGCAAAGATGGCGATGATGGTGCTTCAGCGGCGGCTTGCCAGTTCAACTTACGCACTGTGGCAGAGCCTTATCAGACGTGAGGGAAAACTTCAAACCACCCTACGCGACCTCCGCGAGGCGCGATTGTCGTTGGAATCGCTAGACGAAAGGCAAGCTAAAATCCCAACAACTGACGTCAGAGAGGACAAAACCGGTGATGAGGAGGAAATCATTGATGGTCATGAGGAAGCTGAACAGATTGATGATGAACTTGCTGAGGCAACGAGTGCTAGATCAATCGAGGATTTAGAAGAGGAAATCGTCCGTGTTCAATCGCTCACGAATTTGGCGAGGAAGGTTTACGACCTGAAGACTGAAAGTAAGTTTCAGAAACTGTGGGACGCATTAGAAGCATATCCAGACGAAAAGGTTATTATTTTCACCGAGCACCGGGACACGCTGGTCTTTGTCATCGGACGCCTGGAAGCTCTAGGTTTTACCGGAAGGGTCGCCCAAATTCACGGCGGTATGAAATATGAGGAACGCGAAAAGCAAGTTGAGTCCTTTCGCGACCCGAACGGGGCGCAATATCTTGTCGCAACCGATGCAGCCGGGGAAGGAATTAATCTTCAATTTTGTTGGCTAATGGTCAACTACGATATTCCGTGGAACCCGGCGCGGCTTGAACAGCGGATGGGACGCATCCACCGCTACAAGCAGCGGCACACGGTAGTTCTTTTAAATCTCGTTGCCCAAGACACACGTGAGGGACGTGTGTTGAAAGTCCTGCTAGAGAAATTGGAACGGATGCGCCAGGAATTAAACGACGACAAGGTCTTCGATGTCGTCGGTCAACAACTCAGTGAAATCTCTTTGCCCAAGCTAATTGAGCAAGCCATCACGGGGAATCAAGCCGATGCCGTGATTCAAATCATCAATGCGCAATTCACTTCTGAAAACATCAAGAATCAACTCAAAACTCAGCAGAAATTGGTCACGAGTAGCGAGGTCAGACGCCTACTCGCTGGAGTTCAGAAGCGCAGAGAATCCGCCGAAACGTTGCGTATGATGCCGGCTTATGTGCGAGGGTTCTTTCAAGACGCCGCCCCGTTGGTCGGATACGAGATTGATGGTGATGTAAAGGATATTTTCAAACTATCGTATTGCCCGCCATCGGTGCAAATTGCCATTGAGAAATATCCCACGCAACTGCGAGACCGATTGACCTTCTCGAAAGCGCTTGCGCTGCCCACTGAATCCAATCAGCCGCAGGCGATTTACCTCCACCCCGGCGAACCAATCTTTGAGTCGGTTTTGTCCCTCTTCTTGGGAGAATTTGACGATGAAGGATATCGCGGGGCGGTGTACACCGATCCCCAGACAGACAAACCGTATCTATTTTATTTAGTAGGAGTGCCGGTGCTGCGACACGGCGATCATGAACCTCGCGTCCTCGACGAAGTGCTTGCCGGCGTTAAACGGTTTTCGGATGGAAGTTGTGAGTCTACGCCTGCCCATCTATTGTTAACGTTAACACCGCAAACGGATGACGACTCACCAATCTCCCGCGAATGGGTTGACCTTGCCGAAGTTGTGCAACCCGTTAAAACCTTCGTCGCAGAAAAACTAGGTAATCCTAAGCTTTCTGGCATCCGCGAACGTCTTCAGTCGCAGTTGGAGCACAAGAAAAAACAGATCCAAATCTCAAATAAATTAAGACTGTCAGAGCTTCTCAATCAGCGGGTTAAACTCAAAGACGCCGTCGCCCGAGCCATTCCTGCGGCTCAAACGAAACTGAACAATTGCGAACAGGAACTTGCCCAACTTACTACAAAACGCGCCGCGCTTGAAGCTAGTCTGATTGAGGAAATTGAAAACACGCAATTGGGTTCGGTAATCATCTATCTACGTGCCCTTGTCGTACCGCCTGCACTAGACGAGACCACAATCCAGTCAACACATGACGCTGAGGCAATCGCGCTCCAAACTGTAATCGAATATGAACATGAGCACG
The DNA here is from genome assembly GCA_965198175.1 of Candidatus Poribacteria bacterium. Taxonomy (GTDB): domain Bacteria; phylum Poribacteria; class WGA-4E; order WGA-4E; family PCPOR2b; genus JAPPKS01. The sequence continues at coordinate 624,202 of OZ240245.1, read as the reverse complement.
GCGCCGAGGTGGATGATGTGTCTAATCCAAGCCTCAAGAAAGGATTCGATTTGGAATCCAAGCGTCCAGATGGCGAAATTCGTTATATTGAGGTCAAAGGGCGGACTGGGATGGGGAATGTCAAATTGACGAGGAATGAATGGCGCCAAGCCGAAAACCATCAGAATCGCTACTGGCTCTACACGGTCTATCACTGTGAGTCAGGCAGTCCGAAGTTGTACCGTTGCCAAAATCCCTACGCAAAAGAAATTGGCAAACCTGAGGAGAGTGTGATTGTCTGCGCGAGCGACATCATCAGCAATCAAGAGTTGTAAGAATTACGCTTTCTTCGTTTTCTCATATGTAATCTAGGGAACGGTGATTGGCTCCAAATTCAAAACGTCAACTGTGCGAACCAACATGAAATTGAGGCGTGGAAAAACCAAAATCTTACTTGAAGGCTCTATTGAGGCCGCACTGTTAGCTGTTGAGGTCTACAACAAGCCTCGTACAACGTTTCGCAGCCAAGCCTACATCGTATTGATGATTATCGCTTGGACAAGGCTATTCCATGCGTACTTCAATAAAACAATAGGCAATAGGTATTATTACAAGGAAAGAGGGCGTTATCAATATATTGATGGACAACAAAAGGCATGGGACCTCAAAACCTGCATCAATAAATACGAAAGATACGGAAGCCTTAGCGAGGCAGTCAAGGCTAACCTCCAGTTTTTCATCGGGCTAAGAAACAAAATAGAACACCACAACGTAGCAGAAAGAGAGGTGGATACTTCAATCTTTGAAGAATGTCAAGCTTTTCTATTCAATTACGAAAATCTTTTGATCGGCTTGTTTGGTAGTGAATACGCAATTAACGAGAGTCTGGCTTTTTCACTACAATTTTCACATATGCGCACGAGAGAACAAGAACAGGCGAGCAAAAACGTATTGTCTGCGGAAATGGGAGAAATCCAGAATTACATCGAAGATTATCGATCTAATCTTAGTCAAGAGGTCTTGAATTCTCGCGAATATTGGATTAAGCTAATTCCCACTCCGAAAATCTCCAACACGAAACGAGGCGATCTGAGTGTCGAATTTGTTCGATTGGATGAACTCGATCCAGTGATGCATTCGCAAATCACGGGTATTATTAAAGACAAGAAAGTATTGGTAGAAGCAAAGAATGCTGGCAAATTCCTTCCCGGCAAGGTCGTAGAAAAAGTAAAAGAAGCAACCCGGCTTGATTTCAACCTACACCATCATAGATGCCTTTATACCGTGTTCTCAGTTAGACCGCCTGGGAAAGATCCAAACCCGGAGAATACCAATACTAAATATTGTCATTACGATTCAGTCAATATGAATTATGTCTATCAGGAGAATTGGGTAGAGATTATTGTAAAGCTTTTTGAAATTCACCACCTCACAATAGAAAAAATCCACCAAGCCTACAAGAATGACGAAAAATGGGACATCAATAAATATTGTTGAAGTCCGAGTAGCGGTTCATATTCAGACTGACAAGGAATCCCACTATGCCACGTAGACTCATCGAGGAAGCCTTTCCGCTGAAAAAGGTTTCTGCGGACTCAAAGCATGAACAGAGGGTTAGTCAGGGAAAACCGAATAGCTTGCATTATTGGCCTGCGAGACGTCCCTTGGCTGTTTGTAGAGCGGTAACTCTAGCGACACTCCTCCCCGATCCCGTTGATGCCTATGAACCAATGAAGACAGAATACACACGGCTTTCCGGGTCGCCGTTGCCTGACAAACAGCGTGATTATCTTTGTAAGCTGATTTCTTCATTGACACGGTGGGGCGATGAAAATGGGCAGGCTGATTGGGACGATAAGGATCAGAAAGGGCGCTGGCTCAACAAACTACGAATCGCCAGAGAACTCATCTGGATGGCATACAATGAACGCCCCCCGAAGGTGATGGATATGTTTGCGGGAGGTGGCGCGATTCCGCTTGAGGCAATGCGTCTCGGATGCGACGTGATAGCAAATGACTACAATCCGGTGGCGTGGTTTATTCTTAAATGCACCCTAGAATACCCGCAGTGGCTTGCCGGAAAAACCTATAGGCTTCCCGACCTCAATCTTGATCGGCACCCCGACTTGAAAAATGGGGACCTTGCTGACCATGTTCGCTTGTGGGGGCAGTGGGTTTTGGAGAACGCCCGTAAGAACCTTGCACCTTATTACCCAGTGATTGATGAAAAACCAACGGTCGCCTACCTCTGGGCTCGAACGATTCCGTGCCAAGATCCAAAGTGTAGCGGGACGGTTCCATTGCTCAAGACACTTTGGATCTGTAGGAAGGCGGAGAAAACCCTTCCGGACACCCCCGAAAATCGAAAGCGACCTGACTTTCTCCGATTCAAAAAAACAAAAAATCGGACTAAAGCCGTGATTAACGGAAAGCGTGCGCTTCAACTCAAACCCGATTTTCAGACGAAGCGTATTTGCTTCGAGATTGTCACCCCGAAAGACGCCGACGATGTTGGGAATCCCACAATGTCCAACGCGACAGCGACCTGTCCGTTTTGCGGCTCGCAACAACCGGATGACTACATCAAGCGGTGCGGACATGAGAATAAACTCAAGTCACAGATGACAGCAGTTGTTTATCAAGAGGAATATGGGAAGGAGTATCGCCCACCCACTCAAGCGGAGATCGACGGAGCAGAGATCTCAAAAGAAACGTTGGAGGCAATTGCCGATGAAATTCCGCTCGGGATGCCTGATGAACCAATGCCCGGCCCCAAAACACTCGGATTCAGTGTACCACTCTACGGTTTTAAGAAATGGTCAGATTTGCTTACGCCCCGGCAATTGTTGGCGTTGATGACATTTGTAAAGTGGACGCGAGCAGCTAGGGTAGAGATGGAGGAATCTAATTATCCTTCAGAGTGGATCGAAGCCGTATCGGCATACCTCGCACTTCTAATCAACAAAGTCGCAGATTATAACTGTACCTGTGCAAGATGGCAGGATAATGATGAAGCAATTAACCATTTGTTTGACGCTGCTAGAATACCAATCGTTTGGGATTATGTTGAGGCAAATGTCATTGGGGAAGCAGTCAGTTCCTATCAAAGCCATAGAACCATGCAAAGCCGCGTATTGTCGCGCTTATTTCATTGGCCTCACTTCGGCGATCCTTTGCCCGATATAAACTGTGCGGATGTTCTTGAAGTTCGGCTTCCGCATAATTTGGAGCTAATTGTAACAGATCCACCATACTACGATGCCATTCCTTATGCAGATACTTCTGATTTCTTCTTTGTCTGGAACAAAAGAAATGGATTTATCCCAGAAACTCTTGATGCTCAAACTCCAGATTCAGTTGTACCAAAGAAGGGAGAATTAATTCAGAATACTTCCCGGTTCGGCGGGTCTAAGGAGGAGGCGAGGACATATTACACACAGGGTATGAAAAAGGCGTTTGAGCGGGCACATCACGCCCTGTCAGATGATGCGCTTTTCGTTATCGTTTTTGCTCACAAAGAACCGGCGGCATGGGAAACGCTGCTGGAAGCAATCATTGGGGCGGGCTTTACTGTAACCGCATCATGGCCAATTGATACAGAAAAAACAAACCGGGTTCGCGCAGTAAATTCTGCGGCGCTTGCCACATCACTCTGGTTAATCTGTCGCAAACGCCCAGCAAACGCCAGAGTGGGGCATTACAGCAAAGTCAAAGAAAAAATGCAGGAACGCATTACCGAACGCCTGCGGTATTTCTGGGATGCCGGAATTCAAGGTCCTGACTTCGTTTGGGCGGCGATTGGCCCTGCGTTGGAAAGCTATTCCAGCTACAAGGAGGTGCGACGCATGGACGGTGGAGCGTTTACGGTAGCAGAGTTTCTCACAGAGGTACGGCGAATTGTGACGGACTTTGCATTGGGGCAGATTTTGCGCGGCGCGAGCACGGAAGCTTTGGACGAATGGACACGCTACTATCTAATGCACATGAATCACTTCGGTACGGGGGACGCACCGGTGGGAGAGTGCATTCTACTGGCGCAGGGGTATGGACTGTCACTTGGCGATTTGACGGCACCCGGAATCGGCATTTTGAAAAAAGCCTCATCGGGCAGTGCACTCCGCCTGTTGGAACATACCGATCGGCGTTCCGATCGAGTGGGACAGACTCACCCCTCTGGAGCATTGCCGGTGATTGACATGCTCCATAAAATTATGAATCTCTGGAAGGCTGGCGACAAAGCGCTGATTAGCAGTTATCTCACCGAGCAAGGTTTACGAGATAATGACCTCTTTAAGTCTGTCGTTCAAGCCCTCGTCGAAATGAGTCCACAGAATTCCGATGAGAGATCGCTTTTGGAGACAATCATCAATTACACCCCAAATCTATCGGCAGAGGACACCGAAGGTCAACTCACCATTCGAGAGATTACCCCATGATTGCAGAGATACAAAGCACAATTGCAGCAGAGACGGATGAAATTCGTCGGAGATACAGAGCTGAAATAAAAGGCATCTTTGGTTCGTATGCACGCGGCGATTTCCACGCCGACAGCGATCTTGATCTCTTGGTGGATTTCGATGAGGGCGCCAACGTGTTTGATCTTGTCGGTCTCCAACAATTTTTGGAGGAGAAGTTGGGGTGTAAGGTTGATTTGGTGTCCCGCCGTACACTCCGGGCAGAACTTCGCACCGCCATCTTAAATGAAATGATAAACCTATGAAAGCTAGAAGGGTAGGTACAAGACCTACCCTTACATTGGGTTTATTCTCTGTAGGGGCAACTCTTGTGGTTGCCCTTGTCACTTACAGACTTGGAAGAGGAGATAGTCCATGGACAACATCGCATGGCATGAACATTGTGTATTGAGAGATGATGTTCGTCAAGGCACACTCACACTCGCAGAATTTGCGGCGGATCTGTACGGAGTGCGAACAGGTGATGCACCGAATGTTTATCGATTGCCCGATCTATTTTTTGACCGTACCTACCCAACCTACAACCTGAAAACATTGGTGCGAGATGTATTTCAGCGGTTATCGGGACGTGGTGGAAAGCCTGTCATTCGGGTTCAAGTCGCTTACGGCGGCGGTAAAACCCACGCATTGATTGCGTTGTTACATTTGGCAGAGCAGGACAATCAATTGAAAACCCATCGAACCGTGCAGGAGTTTATAGGGTTCAGTGGGATTGATCCACTGCCACAAGCGAGAGTTGCCCTGCTGCCGTTCGATAAATTTGACGTGAGAGCGGGACTTTCGGTATTCAGTCCTGAAGGTACGCCACGACAAGTCAATACACCGTGGGGTGCGTTGGCTTATCAGTTGGCAGGGGATGAAGGACTGGCAAAGGTCGCTGAGCATGAAGCCGGTTATGTCACACCCGCTGAACCCCTCCTTGTTGAACTCCTGAAAGCACCGCAAGCAGCGGGGTTATCCACACTTATTCTAATTGATGAAACCCTCCTATATATGCGTAGTGCGGTTAACGATGATCCGAGGCGATTGGGAATTCTTCAGGATTTTTTCCAACTACTCACACAAGCGGTTAGCAGGACGGAAGGAACCGCAATTGTTGCTAGCCTCATTACGTCCGATGTGGTGTCGGGCGATTCAACCGGTGCCCAAGTTTTAAGTGCGGTGGAGAGTGTGTTCCGACGCGTCGAAGAAACGGTTGAACCGGTGTCGCGGGAAGACATTTCAGAATTGCTTAGACGGCGGTTATTTGAATCTATCCCACCTGAGACAACACGTCGTGCTATCGTAGACAGCCTTACTGGAGCGATGCAAAGACTGCCCCTGCGGGATTCGCAGAAAGATCGGGCCGCATACGATCAACTCTTGGAATCTTATCCATTTCACCCGGATCTGCTCAATGTTTTCTATCAGAAGTGGACGCAACTGACTAAATTCCAACGGACGCGTGGCGTCCTTCGGACATTTGCAACCGCCTTGAGGGCGTCCGATGGGAAAGACCCGGCTCCGTTTGTCGGACCGAGTGCGTTAATTGGAACGGAGGATGAACTCTCTGATGCGGTGGGTGAACTGATTGAAGCGTGCGAAGAGGGCAATCAGTGGACACCAATTCTCGCCGGCGAACTTCAAAAAGCCCGCGAGATTCAGAGAGGTTTCCCCCTGCTCAAATCCCGAGAAATAGAAGCATCGGTGCTTTCTACCTTTCTGCATTCACAACCACTTGGACAGAAAGCAGATCTGACAGACCTCTATCCTCTGCTTGCACACCCGGATATCGACAAGATGTCGGTGGAGGATGGACTTGCTGAGTGGCGGGAGGTTTCCTGGTTTCTCAAAGAGGACCAGAGCATTTGGAGTCTAGGGATAACACCCAATCTCACCAGCATGCACGCTCGGGCAATGGCGCGACTGACAGAAGACCGAATCAACGACGATTTGATACAGCGGATAAGAAATACCAGACTCGGTGAGAATACTTCTGACGTGGTCGTTCACGTGTTGCCCGATTCATCCGCCGATATTTCCGACAATCCCGATCTCCACTATGTGATTGTTGGTCCCGAGTCTCCCGCAGTACCCGGCGCGGATGTCCCCCCGTCCCTCAAACCCTTTTTCGATAGGACTTACCGTAACAACATCATCATGCTTGCCCCTGATAACGCGCGATTGGCAGGATTGCGCCAGCGAATTCGCAAGATTCTTGGTTGGGCGGGAATCGAAAGCGGCGATGAGGTAAACCTCTTGAGCGAACCACAAAAAGCACTGCTACTACAACGCAAGCGGGATGATGAAGCCGGCATCGCAGATTCCATCAAATTGACATATAGTGTTCTGATTGCGATTGACGAGGCGGGTAAAATTATAGGACATCTGTTACCACCGGGACCAGCATCACCGTTTGAACGAATAAAAACCTTTTTGGTAGAAGCAGAACGTTTGCTGACAACTTCGCTTGACCCGGACCTGCTAACGCCGGACAGCTTCTTTGAACTGTGGGGAGCAGATGAAACCTCAAAGCCTGTCCAAGGACTGTATCGCATGTTTGCCAGCCTTCCCCGGCTGCCTAGATTGTTGGGACGGAAGGTATTCGACGAAACACTTCAACGCGGCATTACAGCAGGACGAATTGTTCTTCGCGACGTTCGATCAGACGGCTCTCAGCGCACATTCTGGCGCCAATCACCTTCCGCTGAAGATCTCGCAAAAAGAGATTTAGAAATCGTTCCGGTTGAACACGCAGAACTCCACAATCTTAGACCCGAATTATTGCGTCCTGGGGAATTACCGGAACTGTGGCAAAGCGATAATATTCCGATAACGGTAGGTGGAATTCGGGAATTCTTCGAGCGAGACGACGTTCCTAAACTCGCGTCCGACGCGATTCTGTTAGGCGCGGTGAAATCGGCAATTGAGGCGGGTTTACTGATGGGACGCAGCCGGGGCAACGCTTATTATAAGGAAGGGGTGCCTGATTCCGAAATTCATGATGATTTGGAGTTGCTCGCCCCGCCAGAACCCATCCGCGGTTCGGAAATCAGCCAACATACGCTGTCCGAGGCGTGGGATGGGAACACTTCGTCTGTCGGTAAGGTGATGGTTGCACTCGCCAAACGTCGAGGAGGTCCGATTCCGTGGACGTTGATTGTCGATGTTGTTAACGACGGTTTGGATAAGAAACTCTTTGAAATCGCCGACAGCAGTCGCGCTTGGCCCTGTGATGCCGACAATGCTGACAAGATTGGTTTAAAAGTTTCGGAAGCGCCTATGATTCTAGATGCCGCCGAGATTGTTGCGGTGATGCAAAATCCACCCGATAGTTCTGGTTATGTCACACTTGGATGGATAAAAGACACGCTCGAATCCAAGAAAGGTGTTCCCATTTCCGATGGTGTCTTTCGCTATGCGGTCGAGCAAGCACTAAAAAACAAACTAATCATCGCGGACGGTCCGTCGGTCAACGACTTTTATCAAATGCCGGTACGGCTCCCATTATGGGTAGGTCATGCTGAATCGCGCCTCACTGAAACTCAAATTCAGGATTTCGCTAATACCATTAGCGACCTTTCCGAAATCGCACCTGAGCTTGAGTTTGAATTTCGGCTCGTTGTTACTGCTGAAGGGGAAACCCCATCAAGGAAGGTGTTGGAAAAGATAAACGACGCACTTCGCACGGTGACGGACAAACTGAAGTTTCATGTGGAATCGAAGTCCGAAAGTTAAGCGTAATGCACGGTGTTTTTGGTCGGTTTCGTTCAACCCAACGCACTCAATTTCGCTCATTCAGACCAAAAATCCAAAAATATGTGAGGTTTTGTGACATTCGTTGATATCTCACAAGACTGAAACGCCTCCGAACCCGCATCACAAGCGAATTTCAGCGAATTTCAGCGGATCTCACACGACCGTTATTCTCATCACACAACACCTCACAAAATGTGACATGGTGTGAGATTTTGTGACATCCAGTGGTGTAAGTAGGGTTGATTGTTTGGGTTTTGCCAGTGGCTCAACCCAACCTACAACCTCCCCTAACCCCTCCTTGGTAAGGAGGGGAATGAAAGACTATCGCGCTCCCTGTTCGGTCGCTTGACCGTTGGGTTACGCTACACCTAACAAGTCACGAACGCAATCAACCGAACGAAACCCTTTCGTAATTATCCCCGTGTTAAACCAACACCGCTCAACCCAACCTACAAAACCTGAAACTCCCAAATAGTGAATCGCCCATTTCCCCCACTCGCTGGCACAATTAACGCCTTTGACCCAAATATACTATACATATATTAAGTAGTCAGGATAAAATTACCGTACAGACACTCTGTGCGCTTCCATCCCGCTATCCGTCGCTGCAATCGTTTCAGTCTGCATTATCCCCGTCATTACCATTCGGCGCAGGCAAGGCATTTGCTCCATTGCCATCGGTCTTCTGTTCGGGCGCCTTAAGTGCAAGGGCTAACTTCTCCAGAACCCCAACAAAGTGCCGCCTTCAGTGTAGTCTTCGACTTTTCTGCCGCCATTTTTCCACCTCATTTTTTAGTAAAATTTGAATTTTTCATAGTTAGGTGCCGTGTCATGTCCGATGAAAACCGCGCGAAGATCCGACCACGACTGGATTGTCGCCTGTTTTCTCTCTAAATCAGTTCTGAATCAGAACTACGCGAAACTATGAAAACTATGAAATTTTTGAATTGCTTTAAAGTTGCAATATCCCTATTGTTAAAATCTACGATTTCCACCCGCGCATTCGCAACCCTTTTTACAACTGATTTTAGGTACGTTTTCACCAACTGCCATGCCGAGCACTCTTGCGGAGGGTTGAAAAGCGTTGGGTTTCGCTGCACGAAGATAACTTCCAAGCCATTTCCCCCCTGAAACCACCCCTCGCTATGAGGCACCCCCTGCCGAACCCGCTCTACCCAACCTACAAGAGCTGAGATAAACTGAGCGATCAAGCTAACGAATAGTGAGCACGATAGTTCTGCATAGAGTTCTTATACCATTTCTTTAAGATGCTAGTGCATAAATGACCTGAATCATGTAACGATATCCAGTAATTCTTGCTACTTCAGCAACAGCCAATCACCTTCCCTGCCAACACCGAACGCCTGTGTGCTCCCTTAATCATAGTCCATCACTCAATCATACAAATCACAGTTCAGACAGCCACCGCTCCACCTACCGCGAATTTCCCCCTTTTTTTATAGACTGTAAAAACTGTAATTTTCTGCCCTACAACATCATTCACCACATCAAGTAATGTCGGTAGGGTTGATCCGTCCCTAATCGGTCAGTTGATAGCCCTTAGCAAGGGAAAGAATGTAGTTTGACGCCTGCATCACTTGTTTCGACAGATTCAACAGCTTTGTGCTATAATAACGAGAAATTAACATGTTCTTCGACATTTCAATTTATAACATGGAGGATTTAAGGATGAAAAAGCGTTTCGTAGCTTTTGGAAGGATCGCCTCAACTGTATCTCTGCTGGTTGGGGTTTCGATTGTTTTGGTGAGTTGCGATGCAAAACAGAAGAAAGGGACCTCTTCGACGCCGTCAAAACAGGCGACCGCCACGATTGGTTCGGCGAGCGGAAGTGAGGTGACTGGTACTGCGGTTTTCAAACAGAGCGGCGATACAATCACCCTCACCGTTGAGATTCAGCACGCGGCGCCGGGGGTTCACGCTGTTCATATCCACGAGAGCGGCGATTGTAGTTCGCCCGACGGGAAGTCGGCAGGCGGGCATTGGAATCCCACAGACGTACCGCACGGAAAATGGGGAGAAGGTGAATTTCACCTCGGAGACATCGGCAATATGACGGTCGGTGAAGATGGCACCGCCAAAATTGAACTAACGACAGACCAATGGGAAATGGGCACCGGTTCCATCCGTGATATTGTCGGGAAAGGCGTTATCGTCCATGCTGGCGCGGACGATTTTACGTCACAACCGTCGGGGGCTGCGGGTGCACGGATTGGTTGCGGGGGAATTGCGTTGGTAGAGTCACAGTGATGTGCTATTACACGCGAAGGTGGGGGCTGTCATAGGTTTCTGGTTTAACGAGCGGGGAGATTAGTTCTCCCAGCCCCAGACCTCACTCCCAATTTGCGAAATTAGGTCGGTGAGTTCTGTATCATCTGCCTTTTCGGCGAGTGCCAATGCGGTTTCGTAGTCATCAAGTGAGGCGAGGTTACGGTGCGCATCCCTTGTGCGTTTGCCCCACTCAAACCTCGTTACCCCCCGATGGAGGTACGCTAAAGCGTCATCTGGATTAAGTTGGATAGCGGTGTCGTAGTCTACGATGGCAGCGTCGTATTGTTTTAACGTCGCCTTCACGATACCCCGACTGACGTAGACATCTGCATTGTCGGGTTCTAGAAGGATGATGGTGTCGTATTCTTGCAACCGTGCTTTCGCATCAATCTCTTCTGGGGAAGTTTCTTGGCGCTCTAAATCGGCTTGGTAGATTTTAACGCTTGCGACAACGAGTCCGCAGAGCAAGAAAATCGCCATCGCGCAAATCATCCACGATTCTATCTTATGTTTCATACGTTCTCCTATTCTGAAAAAAGCGAAATCTGTTGTTATCGGTTTCGCTAAGCCGAGAATTCTACCACAAATCGAAAGAAATTGGAAGAAAAAATTTCATCTAAATGAACATAGCAAAATTAACCGCCGATTTTACCGCCAAATAGATTCTGTTCAACTCCATAATATATCGGTATAAAGAACCTCCTTTGCGGCGCTTTGCACCGCACCTCATTTCCTTAGTAAGGGGAGAACTTTCGTAAGCATCCACAAGTTCAGCACGTAGGTTGCGTTTAACTCTATCTACACAACACTAACGTTGAATAGCAGCACTTTGGTTTCCTTTTGTAGGGATTTGCTTTTTTCCGTTCAACCCAACCTACTGAGGAGAGCTTTCGTAGATTGCCTCCGATAGATTAGCCTTGTCCTCTGAATTCTCCGCAATAATCAAACAGATTGCCGATTATCTCCGCATCAATCCAGACAGGTTTCAGATAACCCCCATCTGGCACGGCACGCACGAACGGAACAACGTCTGGCGGTTGAACACGCTGGAGAAGGGCTATATTCTCAAACAGCATCTCATCGCTCACCCGATTGGGAAATCTGCTTTTTCCCCATTTCAGATTGAGACTGCGGTGCTCCCGATTTTACATCGGGCGGGCTGCCGCGTCCCTCAGATTGTTTGGAAGTCTGAGGACGATTCGATGCTGCTGTTGGAAGGGTGCGGCGAAAAAACGCTTGACGATCTCGCTCAAGAGTCGCCCGCCGACACTCTCAAGCCAATCACGCACAACGTCGTTCAGGAATTCTGTCGCCTAGAATTGGGGTTTGCCGACTGTACGGAGGTCATCCAACCTTACATCTATCCATTGGGTTACCCCCTACATCAGACGCTAGACGCGATACTGGACCGGGGCAGAAGCACGATGAATTATCTAGCATGGCTGAACGGAGAACCGATGCGTCCAGATGAGCAGGCGATAGTTGACGAGATTTGGGAGGATATGTCGAATTGTCTGCATGGTGCGGCGGCGAGGTTGGGAAACCTGGATTACAACGCGCGGAACGTGGTGATTGACGGGGATAGACCGACTTTCATCGATTTTGCGAGCGTGGGTTGGGATTGGGGCGAGAGGCGTCTCGTTCAAACCTTCAATAGTCTGGGGGCGCACCGGTCGAATGGAAATTTTGTCAGCACCATAAATCGCGAGGTTGTCGGCGAATATAGGTGCCACATGGCGCCGCGGGGTGCGGACGAAACCGAGACTCGAGTCGATTACCACAACATGCTATTTTACCTATCCATCGTTTATCGACTCTTGCAGGCAACCGCTCAACCGGAGCGTGAAGAGAGCAAATCCACCTTGCAGGCGTGGGGCGATGCAAAACCGAGATTACGAAAGGCGATAGATCTCCTCGCGGATTCACCTCTGAGCAACAATCCATACACCGCACAACTTCGGGGCATTGTCGCTGCGTGGCGAGCGGCTGCCGCCAAGAACAACAATTGGCAGCTATGAAAGCAACAAATGCACAATAGACCGCTGCGCCGCATCTGTCTCAGAATCGGGGACACACGTTACCGATAGCACCCCGATCCACACAATTTCAACCCGTCTTCTGGCAAACATAGATAATCCCCGGATAGGGAACGACTGAATCGATTAGAATCTCATCACAGATCTTTAGGTTGGCGCAGCGAATCAGTTGCCGCCACAACTGAGGTGGATGGTGGTTCGGTCGGATTTGCGTCGATACCCCATACACGCCAATCGTTCGCTTGATTCTCTCCTCGAAGTTCACATAACGATACTTCCACCGCGGCACTGTCGTGTTATCCTTAATCAATAGAATTCCACGGGGGCTGAGCGAATCGGCACAGGTGGTCAGAATGTGTCGTTGGGTTTCATCGGGAAAAAAGGATAGAATATCGATTAACAGGAGTACATCACCTGACGGTACCGGTATCTGCGCGACATCGCCACGCTGAAAAGTTACTTGTCCCAGATTGCGAGCCGCTTGTTTCGTGATTGCAAAACGTAGAGGGGACGCTTCAATGCCGAGTATCGTTGTGTTTCGGCGCAACCCCATGATTAAGCTAACTATCCCATACCCTGATCCCAAATCGACTAACCGCTCCGATGCGACCGGAACGTGTTCATCTATCGCCTTCAAGATAGGTTGTAGACATATCAGACGCGCCCAAATCTTGAGTTGGTCTCGGAAGGGGGCAGAGCGGAAACGATTGATAAGCCAGCGAACGTCTTGGAGCGTCATCGGTCCCTCTCCAAACAGATACGATAACCTGTACAGGACTTGTGCGATCACTTTATCAATCAATAGCTGTTAATCCCAGTGATTCTATCCTATCCCTAGCGGTGCTCCGGCGGGTCAAACAAAAACCCGTGAAACAGTTTGCGACGCTCCGTAGTCAAGCGGTTGTAGAAGCTCTTGTTGTAGCCCCAATGTTCTGGAGAGGCGATCATCCAGGGGTGTTCATAGGCGTAGTATAGCATAATTCGCGCTCCATCGTCCTGCGTCCATGGACCCGCAGAATGCCAAAGCGCGTTATGGAAAAGGATGGCACTCCCGGCTGGCGCACAGATTTGTACGGCGCCGGGAAATAGGTCTTTTCGTTGAAGCGACGCTGAATCGGGCTCATGCAGCGCTTTGTGGCTGCCGGGGACAACACATAGGTTGCTGCGCCCCGGCTCAGTCATGTCGGTCAGATAGTATCCGATTTTTAGCTGTAGCAGGGGAATTGGGGAACCCAGCTTACGGAACCCATTGTCCCGACCATCTCTATGCCAACCCATCCCGCGTTCCTTCGCGCCATACTCAACGATTGCGTCGGAGGCGTGATGATGTGGCTGTTCATTGAGCAGTCCCGTGACGTAAGGAAAAATCGCCGGATAATCGAGCAGGTCCAGAAACAGAGGGTCGTCGTCCAGAATGTAGAAGATGCGTGTGTTATCACCCTGAATATCGGTCATCCCTGTGTGCGGAATCTCGCGTTCCTGAAGCACCCGCCTCCGCGCAACCGTACGATGGAGTGTTTCCAGCAGCTGCGCGACAAGGTTTCCCCCCAGCAAACCTTCCAGCACGAGGTAGCCGTTGTTATCGAAGAAAAAGCGTTCTGCTTGCGTGAGTTCGGTTTCGTTCGTCATGCTTCGCTGAGGTCCGGTATCATGCCCACCAAAGGACAATATCAAGCCGATCGGTTTCTGTGCGCTAAAGATTGAGGCAGACCCCTTCGTAACCGAAGGTTGCGGCGATAGTCCCATTGAAAATTTGAAGCGATATTACCTTTTATCCTCTGGTGAGATTGCCGATTCAAGATTACTGAGAAACTCTATCGTCTCGCCCGTTGAGGGTTTTGTGCCGTGAAATTTGTTTTGGTACGCTTTCAGAGCCCGATAGAGACGGATGAGATTGGTTCGCCGATCCGCGTTTGCCAAACGGACACTCTGAAATTGCGAACGAACCTCCGTCTCCGAGACCCCATCTGGGCGATTCTTCAACAAATGCTCCTCGACCTTGTTCAGCGCGCGTTCCGCCATCCAGTATCGCGCGCCTTCAACGCCGCCGAGTCGCATGTAGACGAAAATTCCCGCCGCTAGAATTATCAGCGCAACAACCAGCAAAAAACCTATAACCCGCCGGTAACAACCCTTTAGCCTATCGGTCCGCGCCATGCGCTACAACTTCCCTTCTCGAATCGTTAAGTAGGGTTGCAGTTTCTGGTCCCCGACGAACACCGTGCCGTGTGTGTCACGAAACTCAAATTCACCAGAGATACAGTCAAAAACTGCGACATCGGCGACCGTTCCAATTGTTAGATGTCCGAGTTCAGCCTCCCGCCGAACCGCTTTTGCCGCCGCGATGGTTGATTTCTCAAGCACCTCTTCAAGAGAAAGCCCGAGATGCAGAAATTTGGACAATGTCGTTGGCAGATCGTAAACCGGTCCGTTGATGTTCCCTGTATGCAAGTCCGTGCTGATTACATCCGAGATAAACCCCTGTTCCATGGCGCGTTGTGCGACTTCGTAGCAAAAACTCCCCATGCCGTGCCCCACATCGAAGATTACGCCATCGTCTCGTGCGGACCATGCCTCAGGAATGACGCGCCCTTTGTCATCAATAATACTATCGCCGCGACCTTGAAAACAGTGGGTAATCACATCGCCGGGACGCATCAGTTTCAGCACATCAGGCAGCGGGACGCCGGCGCCGATGTGACACATCACGGGTGTACCTGCTAGCTCCGCCGCTTTAATCGCCAGCTTCAACGGTTCGACGCCGTTATCGCCGACCTGCTCCTTAGCCTGACGTACCTTAACACCGATTGTGATGTCCGGGTTTCGCATCAGCGTCTCAGCGACCTCGCCGGGGTCCGCGTATTCGAGTTCGTGCATTTCGCCAACCGGACCGTAGACCAGACCGATTCCAGAGATGTGGATGTAGGTCAAGATGCGGGTTCGGGCAGGATGCGCAATGAATTCTCGAAAGCCGGGGAACGTCGTCCAGCTTGGGCTGCCGGCATCAACAATCGTCGTAACGCCCGTTGTCGTGCAAACCGGGTCGGCTTTGATTCCCCATGTCGTTACGCCTGTGTAGACGTGGGCATGAATATCCACCAAGCCGGGGGTAACGTATTTTTCAGTAACGAAAACTGTCTGCTTCGCCTGATTCGCTGGGATATCGCGTTCAATCGCGGCAATTTTCCCTTCGGCGATTGCAACGTCTCGCTGATCGTGCAGTTGCTGGGCGGGATCGATAACCGTTCCGCCTTTAAGCAGTATATCGTATTTCATCTCGCTTGTCTCTTTCTCGCGCTTTCACACACCGCGCTGGTTCCCCCAAATATCAACGTGAACCCTCGGCGAATAGCGATATCCGTATTCCTTGCAGACCTCCACGAGCCATTCTTGTTTGGGTTGCAATTCTTCGGAGGTCGTGCCCTGGGGCATAAGCATGACAGTTTCCGCCGAGATGGCGATTTCCGTTTGCAAGGCTCGGATTTCTTCGAGATCTTCGGGCTGATCGACGACAAATTTGACCTGACATTCGTATTGATCGAGAAACTTTCGGATAACATCAGGGCAAATGCGTCCCCGCTCATGCCTCCGAAAGTAACGGTCGTCTGGATGCGGATTGGAGTTCCGCAGTTTGGGGCTCATCGAAATCAGGTGTGCCGCTACAGGCGCAAAGACGGTTGCGTTGGTTTCGATGGTGATATGATGTCCCTGGCTGTCGAGTGTTTGACATAAATCCATTAACGCCTTGGCTTGGATAAACGGCTCGCCGCCCGTGATAACAACATGCTTGCAACCGTATCGGGTGATTGCCGCCACCGCTTCGGGAATGGATATATCCTTGTTCTCCGGATTCCACGATGTATAGGGCGTATCGCACCAGACACACCTCAGATTACAATAGCTCGTCCGGAAAAATACAGACGGCGCCCCAATAAGTTTGCCCTCGCCTTGAATTGTATAGAAAAGCTCACTGAACTTCACATCTCATTCCTGTATCGGACGGAATTTCACGATTAGGAACTGCAAACCTTAGGAGCGCTGAAGAAGTTCGATCTGCACGCCGTCAGGGCCCTTAATGAAGGCAATCGTGAACGACGGGTTGACGACAATTGGATCGCCTTCAAACTCAGCGCCCCGTGCTGTCAACTCCTTAACAGCAGCATTCATGTCCTCAACGGCAAACGCGACTTGGTAGACTCCCCACCGCAGTTTTCCGCTGTTCGGTTCAACTTCCTCCCCTTCCAGTTTGGGGGAGAAGAATAGTCTCTGTCCACCTACTTCAACCTGAACAATCGGCCGACCTTTGACTTCGACCCGAGCGATAATCGTGCCACCAAGCACCTTGACATAATAGTCAACGGTGGATTCGAGGTCATTACAACGAAAGTGAACGTGATCGAATGTATGTGCCATTGTGATTCTCCTTATGAATAAAAAAAACAGTGAGAAAGCCCCATCCGCCTATAACCGCTCTAAAACGCCACGAACTTCGGTATTATACCATAATTATAGACCAAGAACAGGGCGGATGTAAATGGAATTCGCCCTTTCAATCTTTCGGCGATAAGGGCCATCACTCAATTACTTTTTTTCTTGACAAGCCGACAGTTATCTGTTAATATTGATTTTGTTGAGTAGCATCGAAGAACCAACCTAAAACTGCATATTTTTTTCGATTCAGGTGCCAGCAATCGTTTACGATTGCGGAGAATAGGGAAGTGCGGTGAGAATCCGCCACGGCCCCGCCACTGTGAACGACGAGTAATCGTGTCCATAACGCCACTGTCCCAGCACGTTGAGATGGGAAGGCGGACACGGGGCGTCGCTAGTCAAGAGACCTGCCTGAAGCGAGTTTCACACAGAGTTTTCGCGGGAAGGCTGTGAACCAGGGTTTGTGTTCCTGTTGCCGAAGCGGCGGCGTAGGAAGAACGAACTGTACCCCAGTTTTCTATATGAAGGCTGGGGTTTTTTGTTTCTGGAGTCTGAAAACACTGTTTTCGTGAACAGTCCTTCCGCACGTCAAACGGTATTTTCCACATAAAGAAAGGACAGTCAAATCTATGAAGAACAGACTCCAACATGCGTTAATATTCGTCGCCACAGCAGTGATGCTTGTTACAGTTACGGCTTCAGCCGCAATTGAGGTTCAAAATTTAGCGGTTGTCGTTAACGTCTTGGCAAACCCGGATCTTGGAATTTCCACCTCCCTCTCCATTGTCGACCTCGATGAGCCGGACGTCGAACAAGCTGTCGAGAATGAAATTATTCCGATCGGATCGGTTCCAAGCGACGTTGAGATTCAAGACGATTTGGGATATGTCGTCAACACGTTCAGCAATAATGTGCAGATTGTCGATCTGAGGAATAGAGTCAGTCTCGGAACGATTCCGATTGGGGATGGTGCCTTGCCACAGCAAATCGCATTCGTCAGCGATTCCAAAGCGTATGTCACGTGTAATGGGACGAATGACATCAGAGTGGTGGATGTAAAGGGGCGAAGCGTTATTAACACCATCCCCGGCGGCTTAAAACCCACGGGGATAACGGTCATTAATGACAAGGCTTATGTGACAAACTCGGCGTTTGTTGTAGATGCAATCTCTTTTCAGGTCACTTACGAGGATAGCAGTGTTACGGTGATTGATACACGCACAGATACAGTCTTAAAGGCGATTGATGTGCCGACGAACGCAACAGGCATTACGGACGATGGCGAGTCTAAGGTCCTCGTGATCTCGGCAGGGGATTTTGTTACCCGCTTGGGCAACCTTGTAATTATTGACGCGATTCGTGATGAAGTTGAAAAGATTGTTAAGCTTAGAACAACACCAGCCTTCTCGCTCGTCATAAATAGTATGAAACACGTCTTTATAAGCGACGGTTTCCTCACAAATAGGGGATTGATGGTTTACGACCTCGTGAGAGAAAAATGGATACATGATCGAAACGATGCACTTGTGGATTTCGCTGGAGGTTCAGGGTTAGCGGTTGATTGGAATGATAATGTATATGTCGCTGTCCCAGATTGGACCGGCGCAAGACTGGATGAGCTGCGTGTCATGGCGCCAAATGAAACCCTTGACAGAGTATATCGTGTTGGCGCTGGCGCATCTTTCGTTGCAGTCGCGCAGATTCAACCGGTTGAGCCGCCCCCATTTGATGTGAACAATGATGGCGTCGTGGATGTCACTGATTTGGTTCTCGTCGCCAGCAATTTCAGTGAGACAGGGGTTGGAGTCGAAGGCGATGTCAATGCGGATGGCGTCATCGACATCTTTGATCTAGTTCTCGTCGCCAAGCGATTTGGAGAAGACGTTTCCGCCGCTCCACTGAACCGGCAACCAATAATCAATAATCGTCGATTGTCAATCGTCAACGCGAAGGTTCATACCACGCGTATTCAGCAGGCAATTTCTAAGTTGGAATCGTATCCGGACCAATCTCCCATCATCCGGCTTGTCACGGACTATTTGCGATCGTATCTTACAAAGACTCCCCCAACCGTGTTAGAGACAAAGCTATTTGCAAACTTCCCGAATCCGTTCAATCCAGAGACATGGATTCCGTATCACCTCGCCCACGACGCCGATGTGACGCTTACCATTTATGACACAAAAGGCGTGGTGGTGCGCGAATTAAATATCGGGCATCAGCCTGCGGGACTATACACCAACCAAGCGAAGGCAGCTTATTGGGACGGACGATCTGAGACAGGAGAGCTGATCTCAAGCGGCGTCTATTTCTATCGATTCCGGGCGGGGGATTATGTCGCGTACCAGCGGATGGCGATTGTCAAGTAGCACCGCAAAATTGGGGTGAGAAACCGAGTTTCTTCAAAAGGGAACTCTATCGCACTCCTTGTCCAGTCGCTTGATCGGTTTCTGAAGTTACCGCGAGCGAGCGGATTATAGTCATTGTAACTAAAAATTACACATGTGTTTATTAACATATCCAAGTTCCCACCCATTCCCGTAGGTCGGGCTTCCAGCCCGACCCGCTCAATGGGAAGCGTCGAAAACCGGGAGATTGTGAGCTAAGTCGAGTCAATCATCGCTCATATGTGTAAATATAGATGCAACTGAGATTATCAGATTTTAAATGTGGAAGACTGCTCAAATCATAACCCAATTCTGCTCAACTGCGTAATCCCGATAAGCAATCCCTCCTTGATAAATATATGCGTCATCAACTCCGTTTTTTCCGTTTTTTTTCCCTTCTCTCCTGATTTGCGACAAGCGTTTTGCGTTTGGCTTTGAATCTGTCTGGGAATCGACTGCTCAATCGTTGAGCGAGTGGTGTGAGGGCGCGGAGATCCTCTATGCCACACTTGCGCAACTCTGCGAGGAGCATCTCTAAAAGAAATTCATCTATACTGCCCTCCGAAAATTCAAACAAATCTTTAGGGATGACATTTAACGGCCGAGCAATCCGTTCCAAGGTTTTTATGGATAGCGCCCGCTGTCCGCGTTCAACATACCCTATAAAGTTGGTGCTTACATCCGCAGCTTCAGCGAGCTGCTCCTGCGTCAACCCCGCCGCTTTTCGCAGTGTCCGAATCTTAACTCCTAATTTGTATACCAAACTTTGTGTTCTCAGCACGTATCGCCTCCCCAACAAAATCCCCAACTGAAACGATATTATTATAACACTTACGGCGGATAGTGAACATAAACTGAATGAGTATATTTTTAGTTAATAATACAAACTTATAGTATGTTTTTATGTTGACATGAATAAAACATTAGTTTATATTTTAGAAATAAGGATGGTAATTGGGGCTCCCGATACCATATCTTGGGTGGACTTGGTTCTGTTGACATTTGGTCATAATGGCTCGCCAGCTACTTTTTAAACAAGCTCTTAACCCATTGGAGGACATTTAGATGAGATATTCAACTTTACAATTTGGCATAGTCGCCGCAGCATGCATAATAGTAGGTTGCGTGCCTGTTAATACTGAACCAGAACCGATACGTGCAAGTATTACTTTTGACTACACTCCCCCGGAGGCTACGCCTGGTTCTGCCAATGTCACGTTCGCAGTCGTTGGGGCACAGATTGAAACACCTGTACCTCTTTTCAAAAATTTCGCCAGCAATATGACAAAGGATTTCGGGGAGATACTTACTGCCCGCGGTTTTAGTGCAAAGGGGCCTTTCAGCGAGTACGATCTCATGACCTATTCCGATAAGGAGGGGAGCGATCTCGTCCTCACAGCTGAAGTTGATTTCAGTTCTGATACGACTCAAATGAGGTATTCCACAATTGGAATGTTGAACGGGACAGTAACGGTGAGTTGCCATGTCAACCTTGTGGCTTATGAGAGTCTAACGAAGAATCGCCTATGGACGAAAAGTGTAGCAATTACGCCATCAACAGTAGAACTCGCTTCCAGAAAGAGGTATCCAAATGGTGCGAACTTAGCCACCCTTCTGGTAAATGAAAACCAATTCTACACGGATATTGGCCGTGCTCTTGAAGCACAATACATTGAGATTATGAACAAGATTTATGGTTACCTTGAGCCAAAGCAGATGGCAATTGTAAAACAAGCTGCGCATAACTTGCGCGATCGAAAGCTTGTTCGATAAGTCGTCGATAATACTGCTCAACAGATTGGTGTTTGTGGCAGCATTTGTGGAAAATTGTCGTCCAAATTTCGCCGGTGGGCGAATCTATTCAATGTAATTTAAAAAGGAGATTTGTTTCAGTGAGATATATTTGGCAAATTGGCATTGTTGTTGTTTGCCTTATTACAGCAAGTTGTGCGGGGCGTTATGCCCAACCTCCACGCGAGACTATCACTTTTGACTATGTTCCAACAACAGAGGCTGCTCCAGGTTCTGCCGACGTGACATTTGCAATCGTTGGAGCGGAATTTGTAGCTCTCACCTCCCATCAACAAGGGATGTCCCTACAACAAGGCATGCTCTTACCTTCGGTCTCTCCTCCGCCTCTATTTCAGCAACTTATTATTAACATGACGAAGGACTTTGAGGAGGTACTCACAGCTCGAGGCTTCGCTGTTAAAGGGACCTACCCCACTCTTAATGAAATGATTTACCCTGATAAGGAAGGTAGTGATTTAATCCTCACAGCAAAAGTCAGATTTAGTGCTGATACGAGTGGTGTACGGTACACAGAGGAAAAAGGGAAAATCATTTTGTCGGGATGTTTACTGAGCCCTTTGTCGCTGATCGCTTTAATTTCTGCTGCTGCAACACCTAAGGACAGTGACAAGACTCCACTATATCTTTTAGGAGGAGGCCTGGGGATTGGGGCAATACACTTGGCTCAATCATCGATTGGGGTTACTAAACCTTCCGGACAAGTGCAAGTTGGATGCACGGTTGAGCTTAAAGCTTACGAAGGTCTGACTGGCGAACTTATGTGGTCGAAAAACATCCTTATTCCGTCATTTAGAGTAACTCCTACAGCGATAAAGCGCGAAAATCCAGGGGCGATCACGTGGCAACAACTGATGGAAATTGATAACAGTTTCTATTCGGACATTGGCCGCGTTTTTGAGTTTCAGTATGACAAGATTCTGAATAAAATCTACGTTTATCTCGATCCAAGAGAAATGGTAATTGTGAAGAATCAAGCCATGGAACTCCGTAAGAAGAAGGTCTACTAACACGTAATGCCAAACTGTTTTCTATCACCCTGGTTGGGGTTCCGTGGGGGTGGACTCCTCCCCTGATATGTTTTTGTGCGAGGGCTTCCTATCCCGATAATTTCGCCGGAAAAGGAAAATATCGCATTTTGATCGATGGCCAGATGCAGAGCGGCATCTTGTCGCTGATGAATACTTGCACGCTGGGACAACCGTCTTCGAAAGACGGTATGAGGGCATTTATCTCCACAGTTTCCGTTGAACCGAAATCGAAGTTGTTAACAAGCTGGAGACATCTCAAAGCGGCGCGGTGAGCAAACCTGTCAAACCTTATCCAAAACCCTGTATCAGCAGATGTAGGCTTTTTTACGTTACAGTATTTCGTTCCGGCGGAAGATGGTTATGCTGAATTAGTTTGGTAGCGCAAACTGTCAGTTTGCGATCACAATCTAACAGATTGTGGTACAAAAGTCTCCGGGGTATTGGGACGGCTGTAACGAATTCCAGGAGCGTATTGCTGTTGACAGCAATACCATCTCCTTCTGGTTTAGCTCATGGGGTCATTTGATACAAACTATAAGTAGAATCCATAGAAACGTATTTGCACTGCGTAATTTGGTTGTTTGATGAATTCAGTGGAGCGAAAAAGCAAAGAGATTTCACCGAATTCAGATTATTTCAAATCCGTCGGAGGCAGGATAGTCTGCTGCTGACATACTTCTCTGCAACGCAAGGTTGTAGATAATCTACCTAAAAAGGAGATATTTTATGAAAATGAATGGTTTTTTTCGGATGTTAACAACTTTGATAGTTGAACTTACCCCGAATGTTTAGCCAGTCATGCTTGTGCATTAAGTTGTAAAGGCTGCGCAATCCGGTACGCTTCAACACCTAATATTGTTGGAAATTCACCTCGTGAGGTGTTTGAGTATTGAGCGACGTATGAAGCCGCTCCTCATTATAAAACTTGAAATAGTTGTTCAAGCCACACCAAGCAGCGTGAACTGAGTCATACTGGTGAAGATAGACATGTTCATACTTTACTGTCCGCCAGAGCCGCTCAATGAAAATGTTGTCAAACACTCTGCCTGCCCCAGTCCAACTGATGCGAATGTTAGCCGATTCAAGCCGAGTGGTAAAGGCTTCAGACGTGAACTGGGCACCCTGGTCGCTATTGAATATCAAGGGGCTAGAACAACTCAGTGCCCGTTCCAGAGCCGATAGACAAAAGAATACGTCTAGTGAATTTGACACTTCCCATGATAACACATATCGAGAGTACCAATCCATAATAGCCACTAGATAAACAAAGCCGGTGTTCAAGCGGATATAGGTGATATGACTCGCCCACACCTGGTCCGGTCGAGTGGTAATTGAATCCTTCAGTAAATAAGCATACTTTTTCGACGGTCTACCGTTCTTGGAGAGACTGGGCTTGGGATAGATGGCAACTAAATCCATCTTTCGCATCAACCGAGCAATCCGTTTCCGGTTGACAGCGTAGCCTTTAGCACATAGCCAGTCCGTCATTCGAGGCACACCGTAGGACGGCGTCTTGGTGTATTGCTCGTCAATCAGACGCATATAAAGCAGGTTTTCCGGCGACTCTACCGCCGCGGGTTGATAATAATACGAAGCGCGTGGCAACCCTAACAGTTCGCATTGTCTCGAAACCGATGGAGAGCCGCTCTCTTGCTTGACAAGCTGTCGCTTCTGTTCAATGGAGCAGTCGATTTTTTTTTGAACCCAGTCTAGTTCTACCTTCAACTGACCGATTTGCCGGTAGAGTTCAGCTATAAGGCGGTCGTTGTCAGAGGTTGATTGAGTGTGTCCGTTCGCAAAAAGCTGGGGTGATTCCTCCAGAATCTGCCTTTTCCACTGCCTGACCTGATTCGGGTGAACTTCGTAATCACTGGCAATCTGCGCCATGGTACGTTCATTTTTAATCGCCTCAATTGCCACTTGTGCTTTGAATCGGTTATCGTACTGCTTTCTACGAGCCATGCTAAACAAACTCCTTTCGTAGTTCTTGGTATTGCTGAGCCGTATTATGACTCATAACATCACCGTTTTGCCAGCACGATTTCCACCTTAATGTACTGTCTAGTTTTTGGGGGTAATTTCAGTGGAGGTTATGTTTTCTTTATCATTTTCATCTTCGTAGTTGAGATTGCTCTGTTGATTTGGGTCGCCCGTGATGCCAAAGCACGAGGAATGGATAATTCCGTCATGTGGATGCTCGTTGTTTTCTTTTTGAGCATAATTGGTCTGATTATTTATCTCACATCAAGACCATCAGGAAATTTGATAGAATGCCACAATTGTAGTAACAAACGCCTTGAAAGGAGCGCAACATGTCCCCATTGCGTTTGTGCTTGTAACAGTGGACGCTTTTCACCCGCCAGCGTCTCAACTCACTGCACGACTTTATGTCAGTAGCATTGAACACGTCTACCAAACTATCGGACATGCTCTGGTGGAAGGACGAATTCAGTGTCGATACCATCCTACCTGCTCTAACTATTCAATGCTTGCGGTTGCAACTCATGGAATTCGACATGGGTTGAAATTGACGCTGAAGCGTTTTATGTCCTGTCAGAACTCGGTCCCGCTTGGAACACCGGATCTTGTCCCGAGTTTAGCAGCTCAAATTGGGCAAAATTGAGATTCTAACCAGGTGTTGTAAGCGACAGTGGGATTCGCGTTTTTTTTATAGTGTCTTCCGAGTTTTGGTGGGTTTTGGTTTGTCGGGCGGTTTTCGGCAAACCACCCGCCGCACCTCAACTTTTTTCGTTAGGAGATTCACAATGCACACAAAGCAATCCAATACAGTTTGGATTCTTGTTACGCTCGTTGTTCTGATTTCAGTCGCCACGGTTCAAGCGACCTCTGCACAAACCAAGTTATACGACCTTTATCATGCTAGTGTGTCTGTTGACTTCAGTCCCGATGGCAGGTATATCGCAACAGGCGATACGGATGGTTATGTGAGACTCTGGGAAGTCAGCAGTGGCGAAAATATCTATTATACCAACTTGGGGGGTCAGGTTCAGGGAGTCGCCTTCAGTCCAGACGGGCAGTATATCGCCGCCGACGGAGCCGGTGGCGGTGTTAGAGTAATTCTCTTGGAAGCGAGCAGTGGCACGGAGGTTAAGAGTAGTTACATTAGCGACAGCGCAAAAAAACTTAACTCAGTTGCCTACAGTCCAGATGGGAAGTATGTTGCAATAGGAGTCGATCTTCGCTGGGCGTATCTCTGGGAAGTGGACAGTGGTACGCGGAAGGGGTGGGGCAGACGTGGTGCATCCGAAGTCTACGCTGTCGCCTTTAGTCCAGATGGGAAATATCTCGCAACCGGAAATGACGATGGCGATGCAGATCTCTGGGAAGTCAGCAGTTGGTGGGGACAAGATGCGGATGTTCAACGTTTTGAACCTGGAGGTAATGTCAAAGCAGTTGCTTTCAGCCCAAACGGGAGGTACCTCGCAGCCGACGGATATGACGGTGAAAACCTATATGTGACGATATATGATGTGATAGATAGTGGCAGGTGGGTTCAGCAGATAGATACAAACATTGAAGCAAATGCGCTTGCCTTCAGCCCGGATGGACAGTACCTCGCTGTCGGCGGCACAGATCCAGAAATAACAATCTACCGCATCGGAACAGAATTGATTGCTCTCGTAACAGCAATTACGAGAGAGACTACTATTCAAGCGAGCGGTGAAGTCCACGATTTGGCTTGGAGCCCCGATGGAGATTTAATTTCGGACGGAAGAGCAGTTTGGCGAACGCATCTGCCATCATGGGACGATAGTCCTGGGATTCGTTTAGTTCCTCCTAATGATCTCATCTCGGAGGTAGCGTTTGGTCCAAACTTGACCTATTTTGTCTTGACAGCTCAATTTCCAACACTGACACGTGTTGAGAACGATGTCAGTTATGGAAAGTGCACAATAACACTTGACCTCCCGGGGGTCCCACCCAATTCACTATCTGCTGCTCTTGGGAAATCAGCCATAGAATATTTACGCCAAAATTTTAATTTCACGGCGTGGCTTCTGCCGGGTTCGCTAGATAGTCTTGCCGAACACCTTCGTATGGATGACTATCTTGATTTCTTAGACCAGCCACCCTACTTTATGTTGCCTCTTCAAACAATAGAAGAAAGAATGCTTGAGCTAGAGGATGAGGCAAATAGGGGAAGAGTGGTTGGACTCCTTGAACTAATCCCTTTGACAGGTCTAGCAACAGGGGAAATTGAGAGGGTGCAAAAGATAAACGAAATTTTCCAATCCACCATGGATCCCAAAATTGTCTTAAATCAGGAGATTGATCGCTGGGAGAATCCCGGCCGCCCTGACGACCAGCGCAAGTATATTGTAATACTTCCAAAGCAGGTAACGGACATAAAGATTAAGGTAGAACAAGAATACTTTCTAAAAAGCGATCCGTTGACTCTCCAGACAGCACCGCCGTATGAGGGCGCATATGCTCTCGAAAACAATGCTTTCGCTGCGCCTCGTGCGCAACCGATAGCACTCGCAGATTATCCGCCTTTTCAGTTGCTGCCACCGGAAGTTCAAGACTATCTTCTCCGTCAGTTTTCAGCGTTAATGAACGTCGAGACGTGGCGTATTCCGGAGGAAACGTCCCTGTTGCCAAACTACCCGAATCCATTCAATCCGGAGACCTGGATACCGTATCACCTCGCCCAGGCTGCCGATGTGAGACTCACGATTTATGACGCGAAAGGCGCGGTAGTGCGTCAATTCGAGTTGGGGCATCAGGCGGCGGGATTCTACACCGCTCGGAGCCATGCGGCGTATTGGGACGGCACCAACGAACGCGGGGAATCGGTCGCAAGCGGCGTCTATGTGTATCAGCTCCGGACAGGTGATTATACTGCGTTACGCCGGATGGTAATCCTCAAGTAGCACCACAAAATTGGTGTGATTAACCGAGATTTTTAGAACAACTCGGTTTCTGAAGTCACTGGTCACTAGCCACTGACCACTAGCCACTACAGTTCCAGATGGCAATCAACTTTCAAAAAGGGAAAACTTTACATGAAAACAACCTTGACCTTACTAATTCTTTTCACCCTGTTTTCACTCAACACCTTCGCCCAAGAGAACGCCAAACCGCAATTGCCCGAAGGAGTCAAAACCCATATCGAAAGTAGTGGGAAGATAACGGGCAATATCCAATATTCACCAGATGGTAAAGAACTCGCCGCGGCAACGAATACGGGCATTTGGCTCTACGATGCCCATACGGGTTCAGAAGTTGCATTGCTTACGGGGCATAAAGGAGAAGTAAAAGCGATCGCATACAGTCCAGACGGTAAAATGATTGCCAGTGCCGGACAGGATGAAACCGTTCGCTTGTGGGATTCAAAAACGGGCAAAAACTTAGCAACCCTCACAGGCCACGGTGGACTTGTTACTGCTGTCGCGTTCTCACCAGATAGCAAACAACTTGTCAGTGGAAGTGGAGATGCCACAGTGCGTCTATGGTCAGCAGAGGCGCGCAAACAAATCTGGTCTGCCGATACCCCGCAAACTCGGATGCAGACGCCTAGGGTGCGTGATATTTTCGGGTTTGAAAGTGCCCCCGGCCCCTTTCACACACTCGCGTTTCGATGGGTACTCGCAGTCGCGTATTCACCCGATGGCAAGATACTCGCCAGCAGTGGAAGTTCTGACGGTACAATCCAGTTATGGGATGTAGCGCGCGGCAACCATATCAGAACTCTTAAGGGACATACGGATACGGTGAAAGCCCTTGCGTTTTCGCCAGATGGGAAAATCCTTGTTAGTGGCAGTGACGACGACACCATCCGCATGTGGAATTCCCCCACCGGCACACTCCGGCAGACGCTCGCCGGGCATGGGAATGATGTCAAAACTGTGGTGTTCTCCCGTGACGGTAAAACGCTTGCGAGTGGGAGTAAGGATGCCTCTGTCCGGTTGTGGGATGCCAAAACCGGCCGCTTTCTACCGACGCTCCGTGGGCATTATTGGGGGATTGAGGCTGTCGCCTTTACACCGGATGGCAAAATCGTCGCCAGCGGAGATGAAACCGGCACGATTCTCCTGTGGGATTGGAAAAAGGCAGGGAAAGCAAAGAAATAATAGTAGGGATGGTGCCGGTGAAACGTCCGAACTGTCTTCTTGTAGCGCCATCCTCCTAAATCCCGCCGCAGACGGGAATCCCTTATCATTGAATGGTTGTGGAAGAGGAGTCCCATATCCGCCTGCGAGCATTTTTTGACAAACACTTGACATGACATGATAGATGGCAATCAACTTTCAAAAAGGGAAAACTTTACATGAAAACAACCTTGACCTTACTAATTCTTTTCACCCTGTTTTCACTCAACACCTTCGCCCAAGATTTCCCTCAGTGGCACTTACCCGAGGGTGCTAAAGCGCGGCTCGGCAAAGGCGCGATACGAGAAATAACGTATTCGCCCGATGGCACTCGACTTGCGGTGGCTAGCAGTATCGGGATTTGGATATACGATGCAGCCACCGGTGAAGAACTCGCCCTGCTCACAGGGCATACGGATTCGGTCAGGAGCCTCGCGTACAGTCCTGATGGCAGCACCATCGCTAGTGGGAGTTGGGGAGAAATCCGCCTCTGGGACGCCGACACCGAAACACACCGCCGCACGCTCACAGGGCATACGCATTGGGTCTCAAGCCTCGCGTACAGTCCCGATGGCAGCACTATCGCTAGTGGGAGTGGGGACGATACCGTCCGCCTCTGGGACGCCGATTCGGGAGAACACCGGCGCACGCTCACAGGGCATACAAGTGGGGTCAACAGCCTCGCGTACAGTCCCGATGGCAGCACTATCGCTAGTGGGAGTTACGACGATACCGTCCGCCTCTGGGACGCCGACACCGGAACACTCCGCCGCACGCTCACAGGGCATACGGATTGGGTCTCAAGCCTCGCGTACAGTCCCGATGGACGCACTATCGCTAGTAGTGGGGGTTTCGACGACACTATCCGCCTCTGGGACGCCGATTCGGGAGAACACCGGCGTACACTCACAGGACATACGTTTGGGGTCTCAAGCCTCGCGTACAGTCCCGATGGCAGCACCATCGCTAGTGGGGGTTGGGACAATACCATCCGCCTCTGGGACGCCGATTCGGGAGAACACCGGCCTACACTTTTAGGGCATACGCATTGGGTCTCAAGCCTCGCGTACAGTCCCGATGGCAGCACTATCGCTAGTGGGAGTCGGGACAATACCGTCCGCCTCTGGGACGCCGACACCGGAACACTCCGCCGCACGCTCACAGGGCATACGAGATCGGTCCATAGCCTCGCGTACAGTCCCAATGGCAACACCATCGCTAGTGGGAGTTGGGACGATACCGTCCGCCTCTGGGACGCCGATACCGGAGAACACCGGCGCACGCTCACAGGGCATACGTCTGAGGTCTCAAGCGTTGCGTACAGTCCCGATGGACGCACCATCGCTAGTGGGAGTGGGGACGATACCGTCCGCCTCTGGGACGCCGATACCGGAGAACACCGGCGCACGCTCACAGGGCATACGAGATCGGTCGACAGCGCCGCCTTCAGCCCGGACGGGCGAACTATCGCTAGTGGGAGTGGGGACGATACCGTCCGCCTCTGGGACGCCGATTCGGGAGAACACCGGCGTACACTCACTGGGCATACGTCGGATGTCAACAGCGCCGCCTTCAGCCCGGACGGGCGAACTATCGCTAGTGGGAGTGGGGACGATACCGTCCGCCTCTGGGACGCCGATTCGGGAGAACACCGGCGTACACTCACTGGGCATACGTCGGATGTCAACAGCGTCGCCTTCAGCCCGAACGGACGCACTATCGCTAGTGGGAGTTACGACGATACCGTCCGCCTCTGGGACGCCGATTCGGGAGAACACCGGCGCACGCTCACAGGGCATACAAGTGGGGTCAACAGCCTCGCGTACAGTCCCGATGGCAGCACCATCGCTAGTGGGAGTTACGACAATACCGTCCGCCTCTGGGACGCCGATTCGGGTAGACTCCTCCGCACGCTCATAGGGCATACAAGTGGGGTCGACAGCGTCGCCTTCAGCCCGAACGGGCGAACTCTCGCTAGTGGGAGTGACGACGGCACGATTCTCCTGTGGGAACTCGCGCCTACCAACACCGCAACGGTGCGCTTTTCGGCGGAACCTGTGCCATCGCCTACCGTCGGAGAGCTGTTTACGCTCCCGCTCACCATCACGGACGGTGAAAACGTCGCCGGCTATCAGGCGACCGTCACCTTCGATACCGCCGCGCTCCGCTTCGTCTCAAGCGCTAACGCCGACTACCTCCCACAGGGCGCCTTTGCCGTGCCCGCCGTCGTGTCGGGGAATACAGTAACGCTTGCCGCAACATCTCTCGCCGGAGAAAGCAACGGTGACGGCACGCTCGCTACACTCACCTATGAGGTGGTCGCCGTCAAAGCCTCTACCTTGACCTTATCTGACGTGGTTCTCTCTGACAGCGCGGGGGCAGCTTTCCGTCCGCAGGTTGAAAACGGGCAAGTGGTTGAACCGCCACAATTAGTCGGAGATGTCAACCGTGACGGTGCCGTCAACATCCAAGATTTGGTGCTCGTTGGTTCAAGCCTTGGGCAGACAGGACAGAATGACGCCGATGTCAACGGAGATGCTGTGGTAAACATTCAAGATTTGGTGTTGGTTGCCGCTGCGTTCGGGAACGCGGCAACTGCGCCCTCCGCGCACCGTATCGCGGCAGGGATGCCGCGCCTACGGGCGGCGGACGTGAAACAGTGGCTCGCCGATGCGCGGTCGCTTCAGGTTAAAGATGCCACGATGGCGAGGGGGATTGTCGTGCTGGAACAACTCCTCGCGGCGTTGACGCCGAAAGACACGGTGCTTTTGCCCAACTACCCGAATCCGTTTAATCCGGAGACCTGGATACCGTATCACCTCGCCCAGGCTGCCGATGTGAGACTCACGGTTTATGACACAAAAGGGGTGTTAGTACGCCGGTTAGATCTGGGGCATCAGTCTGCGGGCTTCTACGCCGCACGGAACCGTGCGGCGTATTGGGACGGCACCAACGAACGCGGGGAATCGGTCGCAAGCGGCGTCTATGTCTATGAACTCCGTGCGGGGGAGTATTCCGCGTTACGCCGGATGATAATCCTCAAGTAGCACCGCAAAATTGAGGTCAGAAACCGAGTTCTTCAAAAGAGAACTCTATCGCACTCCTTGTCCAGTCGCTTGATCGGTTGCTGAAGTCACAACCTACGTGCTGGTCACAAATTACTGGGCACTAGCCACTGACCACTGCAGTTCCAGATGGCAATCAACTTTCAAAAAGGGAAAACTTTACATGAAAACAACCTTGACCTTACTAATTCTTTTCACCCTGTTTTCACTCAACAGCTTTGCCCAAGATTCTCCTCAGTGGCACTTACCCGAGGGTGCTAAAGCGCGGCTCGGCAAAGGCGTGATAAGTGAGATAAAGTATTCGCCCGATGGCACTCGACTTGCGGTGGCTAGTAGTATCGGTATTTGGCTGTATGATACAGCCACCCATCAAGAAGTTGCCCTGCTCACAGCGCATACGGATTGGGTCTCAAGCCTCGCCTTCAGTCCCGACGGCAGCACTATCGCTAGTGGGAGTGGGGGAGAAATCCGCCTCTGGGACGCCGATACCGGAGAACACCGGCGTACACTCACAGGGCATACGAGTTCGGTCTCAAGCCTCGCGTACAGTCCCGATGGACGCAATATCGCTAGTGGGAGTCGGGACAATACCGTCCGCCTCTGGGACGCCGATTCGGGAGAACACCGGCGCACGCTCACAGGGCATACGAGTTCGGTCTCAAGCCTCGCCTTCAGCCCAAACGGGCGCACTCTCGCTAGTGCCGGGGGGGGTTGGGTCGGCACTATCCGCCTCTGGGACGCCGATTCGGGAGAACACCGGCGTACACTCACAGGGCATACAAGTGGGGTCAACAGCCTCGCCTTCAGCCCGAACGGGCGAACTCTCGCTAGTGGGAGTTTGGGAGAAATTCGCCTCTGGGACGCCGATTCGGGAGAACACCGGCGTACACTCACAGGGCATACAAGTGGGGTCAACAGCCTCGCGTACAGTCCCGATGGCAGCACTCTCGCTAGTGGGAGTTGGCAAGAAATCCGCCTCTGGGACGCCGATTCGGGAGAACACCGGCGTACACTCACAGGGCATACAAGTGGGGTCAACAGCCTCGCGTACAGTCCCGATGGCAGCACCATCGCTAGTGCCGGGGGGGGTTGGGTCGGCACTATCCGCCTCTGGGACGCCGATTCGGGAGAACACCGGCGTACACTTTCAGGGTATACGCCTTGGGTCTATAGCCTCGCGTACAGTCCCGATGGCAGCACCATCGCTAGTGGGAGTTACGACGGCACTATCCGCCTCTGGGACGCCGATACCGGAGAACACCGGCGTACACTCACAGGGCATACGTTTGGGGTCTCATGCCTCGCGTACAGTCCCGATGGACGCACCATCGCTAGTGGGAGTTGGGACGATACCGTCCGCCTCTGGGACGCCGATACCGGAGAACACCGGCGTACACTCACAGGGCATACGGATTCGGTCTATAGCCTCGCGTACAGTCCCGATGGACGCACTCTCGCTAGTGCCGGGGGGGGTTGGGTCGGCACTATCCGCCTCTGGGACGCCGACACCGGAACACTCCTCCGCACGCTCACAGGGCATACGGGTTCGGTCTACAGCCTCGCCTTCAGCCCGGACGGGCGAACTCTCGCTAGTGGGAGTTTGGGAGAAATTCGCCTCTGGGACGCCGACACCGGAACGCTCCTCCGCACGCTCACAGGGCATACAAGTGGGGTCAACAGCCTCGCGTACAGTCCCGATGGCAGCACTATCGCTAGTGGGGGTTACGACGATACCGTCCGCCTCTGGGACGCCGATTCGGGAGAACACCGGCGCACGCTCACAGGGCATACGGATTCGGTCTCAAGCCTCGCGTACAGTCCCGATGGACGCAATATCGCTAGTGGGAGTGATGACAATACCATCCGCCTGTGGGACGCCGATTCGGGAGAACACCGGCGTACACTCACTGGGCATACAAGTGGGGTCAACAGCCTCGCGTACAGTCCCGATGGCAGCACCATCGCCAGTGGCAGTGGTGACGGCACGATTCTCCTGTGGGAACTCACCCCGTCAGCCGGCACGAACGCAACGGTGCGCTTTTCGGCGGAACCTGTGCCATCGCCTACCGTCGGAGAGCTGTTTACGCTCCCGCTCACCATCGTGGACGGTGAAAACGTCGCCGGCTATCAGGCGACCGTCACCTTCGATACCGCCGCGCTCCGCTTCGTCTCAAGCGATAACGCCGACTACCTCCCACAGGGCGCCTTTGCCGTGCCCGCCGTTGTGTCGGGGAATACAGTAACGCTTGCCGCAACATCTCTCGCCGGAGAAAGCAACGGTAACGGCACGCTCGCTACACTCACCTTTGAAGTGGTCGCCGTCAAAGCCTCGACCTTGACCTTATCTGACGTGGTTCTCTCTGACAGCGCGGGGGCAGCTTCACGACCGCGCGTTGAAGACGGACACGTCGTTGAACCGCCACAGGTCACAGGCGATGTCAACGGAGACGGCGCTGTGAACATCCAAGATTTGGTGCTCGTTGGCTCCAGTTTCGGACAGACGGGACAGAATGACGCCGATGTGAACGGCGATAGTGTTGTCAATATCGTGGATTTAGTCTTGGTTGCAGGGGCGTTTGGGAACGCGGCAACTGCACCCTCCGCGCACCGTATCGCGGCAGGGATGCCGTGCCTACGGGCGGCGGACGTGCACGAGTGGCTGGCGCACGCGCGGCAACTAGACCTTACGGATGCAACCTCGCAGAGGGGGATTATCTTTCTTGAACATCTCTTGGCAGCGTTGACGCCGAAAGACACGGCGCTTTTGCCCAACTACCCGAATCCGTTTAATCCGGAGACCTGGATACCGTATCACCTCGCCCAGGCTGCCGATGTGACACTCACGGTTTATGACACAAAAGGGGTGTTAGTACGCCGGTTAGATCTGGGGCATCAGTCTGCGGGCTTCTACGCCGCACGGAACCGTGCGGCGTATTGGGACGGCACCAACGAACGCGGGGAATCGGTCGCAAGCGGCGTCTATGTCTATGAACTCCGTGCGGGGGAGTATTCCGCCTTGCGACGGATGGTAATCCTCAAGTAGCACCACACTATTGAGGTGAGAAACCGAGGTTCTTCAGAAAAACTCGGTTGCTGACCGGTTTGGTGTCGGAGAGGCTTCGTGCGAGGATGGCTTTAACTACTTGGTTCAATAGCGGTGAAGGTTTAAAGCCCGTCCTTACTTTAGGATTCCAATCCTTCAACTTGGGAGTATATCACAGTACTTTAATAAGGAGATAGCATATCCGCGATGCAAGTATACAGATCTGAAATTTCCTCAAACGTCTGTAGCCGTGTATCCGTAACTGCCAAAATGCTCATGATTTCTACCATTACTAATAGGTTCTGTTTTTTGTTTCTGTTATTTGCTGCGCTTGTACCTGCGTCTGATAGCTCTTTTGCAACTGAAGGGGACCAAGCGATTGATGCCAAACCGGTTATTGATAAGATGACGCGATGGGGAATCATTATTGGGATTAATGCTTATGACGATCCTAGTATTAACGAACTTCAATATTCAACCCCAGATGCGAGATCGATATACGAGGTTTTAACTCATCCACATACAGGCAGTTTTAAGGCAGAGCATCTGCATCTGCTGACAAGTGGTTCTGAGAATCAACCCACACGCGATAATATCCTGGAAAGCCTATCCTTGTTGAGCCAGATAATCCAAGCAGGGGACACTGTTATATTTTATTTTTCGGGGCATGGACTCACACAAAATGGTATCAACTATCTCCTACCTGCCGATACACGAGCAAATGCTCCAGTTGAAACAGGAATTCCACTTTCAAAGGTTTATCAGGCGATTCAGAATACGAGGCAACAAATTATTTTCTTTGATGTGTGCCATAGTGGCTCACACCGCCGAGGCGAGGGAATCCCGTTAGGGGTAATGTCTGACACCTTTGCGGAGGTCGTTCTCTCAAAAGCGACGGGGCGGGTAACATTGACATCATGTAATGTCAACGAATCAAGTTTTGATGACGATAATCTTGGATATGGGGTGTTCGCGTATTATCTGCTTGAGGCACTTTATGGAACACCAGACATGCTTTCTGATAAGCGTGTGACCGTTTCAGAAGTCAATAGGCATATCGTTGA
The DNA here is from genome assembly GCA_965198175.1 of Candidatus Poribacteria bacterium. Classification (GTDB taxonomy): domain Bacteria; phylum Poribacteria; class WGA-4E; order WGA-4E; family PCPOR2b; genus JAPPKS01. The sequence continues at coordinate 588,742 of OZ240245.1, read as the reverse complement.
GAGAGTTAAAGCGTGGGCTTTTGCAAATAGGAAGCAGCAAACTCCTCAAATCTCAAGTAATATTTCTAGCGAGGTTGTGCTAACACTCCCAACGGTTGAGGACGTATCGCTCGCACCATCTGCTGATGTTGCTTCAACGGTCCCGCCTCCCCAGCCTGCCCGTAAACCGCTCATTATGGTAATCATCCCAGAATATTATCGTCGAAGCAGCGTTCTCTTCCCTGCCGGAGAGACCGAGATTATCCGCCTACTTGTTGAGCGCGGCTATCCGGTCGTAGACCAACAGCAGATACAGCACATCAGATACAAAGACGAAGCGAAACGCGCGGCTCAAGGGGATGTTGCTGCTGCAGTTGCATTGGCGAACCAATTTGATGCCGAAATCATTATTGTCGGTGAAGCCGTGAGCCAGCGTACCGCGGGACGAATTCCAGGCAACATCGTCGCTTGTAGCGGGCAATTAGTCGCCAAGGCAATTCAGACAGACACCGGGAAAATACTCGCGACGCATAGTATGACGGATAAAGGACTTGACTTAACTGAGGAGTTCGCCGCTAAAAAAGCCCTTGCGAATGTCGCGGGCAAGATTGCTGATTATTTGATTGGAGAAATAGAATACAAATGGCATGAAATCGCAGTCAATTATGAGCGGGCCCTTACGTTGAAGGTTGTGAATGTGACGTTTAAGGAATTGCTGCTGTTTGAAGACGCACTACAGAAACGCATCCCCTCTGTCCAAAATGTACACCGACGGCATTTCGACGTGACTGGAAAACTCGCCGAGATTGAAGTCACGATAACTGGGGATTTGCATCAATTTATCAAAGAACTTGCCTTGATACGGTTCGACGAATTTCAAGTCGAGGTACTAAACCAGACCCCACAAGTCCTCGATATACGTATCAATCAGAAATTGTCAATTTTGAGAATTGAGAATGTGACATTTAAGGAGTTACTGCTGTTTGAGGACGCACTACAGAAGCGCATCCCTTCTGTCCAAAATGTGCGCCGACAGCATTTTGATGTGGAAGGAAAAATCGCTGAAATCGAGGTCACGATCGCCGGGAATCTACAGCAGTTTGTCAATGCGTTAGCCTCCATAGAATTCGACGATTTTGAAGTTGAAGTGTTAAACCAGACGGCACAAGTCCTTGATATACGTATCAATCAAAAATAAAATATCAGCCCAAGGAGGATTCCGTTATGAGTCGTTATCCGGTTCTATTACCGGGTCGGGCGGCTACCGTCCAAAGACGTGCTTCAAGCCTGATTTTGTGGTATTCTGATCTCCGCGCCTCGGAAATATCTGTTTTCGTTGGCAGACTTTCATTGTTGTTCAAGTCAAAATTTCTGCAAAACAATAAGGATAGGAGTTACGCAGTTGACTCAAGCGTAAAAAGAGGCTGCACCAAATAATCACGGACAGCCTTTCTGACAATTGAGAGTTTTGCTTCAAACCAACTGGTGCCGGTATGATAACAGTAATGCTCAATTCTCAGAAAGGCTCTCAGCGCTAAACCGATATGATTGCTTTGAGTGCGAGTCGACCGCACTTGTGCCCGTTCGACGCCAACGAATTGCTTAATGCCACGATGATATTCTTCTATTGCCCAAGACCATTCCGTATATTTGAGACGTGTTAACTCGTTCATGTGTAAGTCGTTCGTTGCCCAATATTCAATGTCACCTTCTGGAGTGTCCACCTTGAATACCAAAATCAATCCATAACCCTTAAGATGAACAATCGTACCCGTTGATTCAATCGGCACTGTACTTACAGGACGATTACCGGAATAATCTTTACTGACCCGTCGGTTGGCAGCTAGACGAGTCAGCCATCTCCAACCATAATCTCGGACGGCTTTTAGATTCTCTAGGCTAGCATACCAACTATCAAAGCAAAGACATTCGGGAACAAAGCCACGGTTCTTCGCTTCCGTCAGCATTGCACGGAAATGGTCATTTTTCGTCAAGCCGTCCTTGGCTTTGTTATAGATTCGATAATCACATGGAATATGTCTATCGCCATTCGTCCAAAGCAAAGTGATTAGGTTAATGCCATGCACAACTCGATGGTGTTTCCCCGACCAGTGTTTTGTCACTAGGTCAATCTTTTGGGAATAAGGTTTATCTAGGGTCGAATCATCTATAACTAGAATTCCTGATTTCAATTTCACCTGACTTTTTGATTCGTGCCACAGTTTGCCGGTATCGGGTTCATCTCGATGCAAAAGTCTGGTTATCGAATCATGAGCCGGTGAGTCATCAGTTTGGGGTTGAACCTTTTCTGCCTCAAGACAACTGTAACTTTTCTGAGTGCCAACCAAGAAATTGATATAGTCAATGTCATTATATTTCGATGGATTCATGCTCAAATTATAACCTATTTGCTCTCAACTGCGTAACTCCTAAAGGAATTATTGAATGCAATTCAGACGCTTATTTCTGACGATAACCGCCTTGTTAAATTTTTCTCTCCCGAGTTTTGCGCAGCAACCGACTATCCTTAGGCTTGGCGGTGCTGTCCGAACGGTAAAATTTTCCCCTGTGGATGCCTCGCTTGTTGCTAGTGCCGGTGCAGATGGCACCGTGAAACTGTGGAATTTGCAGAACGACACCGTGACAACGCTCAGGGGCCACACACGTCAAGTCAATTCCGTGGCATTTTCCCCAAACGGAAAGTTGCTTGCCAGCGGAAGCGATGACTACAAATTCAAATTATGGGACGTCCAAAATCGACAACCTATTGTTACGCTTGAACACGTTGTAGATCACACGCGGTACCAAATCAAAGCCGTAGCCTTTTCGCCTGATGGGCAACTGCTCGCCACCGCGGGGTGGGGCGTGAAACTTTGGGATGTCAGCAATCAAAACGGGATAGATACGCTTGAACACGATCAGTGGGTTTATGCTGTCGCCTTTTCACGCGATGGACAGCGACTCGCCGCCGGCGACATCAACGGACTCGTGAAGGTTTGGGATGTCCAGAACTGGCAAGCTATCACTCAGCTAGAAGGGGATACGACCGTAGTTTATTCTGTCGCATTCTCACCAGATGGCCGAACCCTGGCAAGTGCAGGTTATCAGGGGCAAATCAGGTTGTGGGCGGTAGCAAATTGGGAACTCCTCGGCACGCTCCATAATCGGGGAACCGCCTATACAGTTGATTTCTCCCTCGACGGGGAAGTACTTGCGAGTACGGGTCACGAAACGGTCAGCCTATGGTCCGTCGAAAACGGTGAAAAGATTGCTACGCTGACAGGACACACCGGCTGGGTCTACGGAGTCGCCTTCTCACCTGACGGAACCGCCATCGCCAGCGGCGGCGATGATAGGACCGTCCGCGTTCAGAATATTGAGTCCCATTTACAGACACGGCAACAGCGAGAAATGATCCGGCTAATCTACTTTCTCCCTAGAGGCCGCTCACGTCAGCATAACATAGACACAAAGCTGGATATGTTGATAAGAGACGTACAGCAATTCTTCGCGGAACAGATGCAAATCAATGGATTCGGCAGAAAAACCTTTACCTTTGAAGCCGATGCGGACAGCGCCCTCCGCGTCCACCGGGTTGACGGGAAGTTCGGTGACCGCTATTATCATACGAACACGTATGACAAAGTCACCGCAGAAATTTCTGAACAGTTTGACAGATCAAAGCACGTCTATCTGATTGCCGCAGATGTTAGCAGCGAACGCATTGGACACGAAAACGTATGCGGCAGAGGCGGCGGCAGGTCGATTAGAGACGGAGCATTAAATAGTATAACCGCGGGAGGCACCGCACTTATCCCCGCATCCGGCGATTGTTTTGATGGACCGTTTGGCGTTAATGTAGCTGCCCACGAACTCGGGCACACTTTTGGATTGGGACACGATTTCCGCAACGATGCCTACCTTATGTCTTACGGGTCACACCGAACCCAATTGTCACAATGTGCCGCTGAATGGTTGGATGTGCACCGAATTTTCAACTCCAACCAAATCGCCTTCAACGAACCGGCAACGATTCAGATGCTTCCGCCACTAGCATATCCATCGAATGCCATTAGCCTACGCTTTAAGATAACCGATACCGATGGACTTCATCAAGCCCAGTTGCTTACGCCATCAACTGCCGAAGATCAAGCCCCAGGCTTTCTCAAATTGCTTAGCTGCAAACGATTAAACGGTGAAAGCAACACTTTTGAATTTATCACAACCGAATTGACAATACGCTACAGTAATGAAGTCACGCTTCAGGTTATTGATGTGTATGGCAACATCACACGCGGCGGATTTACTTTCAGGAGGGCTGACATTCTGCCTGCCCCGAAGGACGCGATACCTACGACGCTAGCGAAAATCTCAGGCGATGACCAACATGGGGCACCCGGTGCGACATTAGCGAATCCGCTTATCGTTAAAGTCACAGACCAAGACGGTTCCGCGCTTGAAGGAATTGCCGTTACGTTTGCTGTCACCGCCGGCGGTGGAACGCTCAGTGCAACAACCGTCACGACCGGCGCTGATGGCAGGGCAGAGACCACGCTTACCCTTGGGAGCAGAGCAGGCACGAACACCGTCGAGGTCTCCGTCGCTGAGATTCAGCAGACGCTGGCTTTTAATGCGGAAGGAATCCGATCATCCGACACGAACGCCACAGTGAGCGTGTCGCCCTCCCCTGTGCCATCGCCCGCAATTGGAGACCAACTCACGCTCTCACTCAACATAACTAACGGTGAAAACGTCGCCGGCTATCAGGCGACCGTCACCTTCGATACCGCCGCGCTCCGCTTCGTCTCAAGCGATAACGCCGACTACCTCCCACAGGGCGCCTTTGCCGTGCCCGCCGTTGTGTCGGAGAATACAGTAACGCTTGCCGCAACTTCCCTGGCAGGTGAAAGCAACGGTGACGGCACGCTCGCTACACTCACCTTTGAAGTGGTCGCCGTCAAAGCTTCTACCTTGACCTTATCTCACGTGGTTCTCTCTGACAGCGCGGGGGCAGCTTCACGACCGCAGGTTGAAAACGGGCAAGTGGTTGAACCGCCACAATTAGTCGGAGATGTCAACCGTGACGGTGCCGTCAACATCCAAGATTTGGTGCTCGTTGGTTCAAGCCTTGGGCAGACAGGACAGAATGACGCCGATGTCAACGGAGATGCTGTGGTAAACATTCAAGATTTGGTGTTGGTTGCCGCTGCGTTCGGGAACGCGGCAACTGCGCCCTCCGCGCATCGTATCGCGGCAGGGATGCCGCGCCTACGGGCGGCGGACGTGCACGAGTGGCTGGCGCACGCGCGGCAACTAGACCTTACGGATGCAACCTCGCAGAGGGGGATTATCTTTCTTGAACATCTCTTGGCAGCGTTGACCCCGAAAGACACGGTGCTTTTGCCCAACTACCCGAATCCGTTTAATCCGGAGACCTGGATACCGTATCACCTCGCCCAGGCTGCCGATGTGACACTCACGGTTTATGACACGAAAGGCACGGTAGTGCGTCAGTTAAATCTGGGGCATCAGTCTGCGGGCTTCTACACCGCACGGAACCGTGCGGCGTATTGGGACGGCACCAACGAACGCGGGGAAACGGTCGCAAGCGGCGTCTATGTCTATGAACTCCGTGCGGGGGAGTATTCCGCGTTGCGGCGGATGGTAATCCTCAAGTAGCACCACAAAATTGAGGTGAGAAACCGCGGTTCTTCAAAAGAGAACTCTATCGCACTCCTTGTCCAGTCGCTTGATCGGTTGCTGAAGTCACAACCTACGTGCTGGTCGCGAATTACTGGTCACTGGGCACTAGCCACTGACCACTGCAGTTCCAGATGGCAATCAATTACCAAAAAAGGGAAAACTTTACATGAAAACAACCTTGACCTTACTAATTCTTTTCACCCTGTTTTCACTCAACACCTTCGCCCAAGATTCCCCTCAGTGGCACTTACCCGATGGTGTCAAAGCGCGGCTCGGCAAAGGCACGATACGAGAAATAACGTATTCGCCGGACGGCACTCGACTTGCGGTGGCTAGTAGTATCGGGATTTGGATATACGATGCAGCCACCGGTGAAGAACTCGCCCTGCTCACAGGGCATACGGGTTCGGTCGAAATCCTCGCGTACAGTCCCGATGGACGCACTATCGCTAGTGGGGGATCGGGAGAAATCCGCCTCTGGGACGCCGATTCGGGAGAACACCGCCGTACACTCACAGGGCATACGGATTCGGTCAGAAGCGTCGCCTTCAGCCCGAACGGGCGAACTCTCGCTAGTGGGAGTGACGACGATACCATCCGCCTCTGGGACGCCGACACCGGAACACACCGCCGCACGCTCACAGGGCATACGTCTGAGGTCTCAAGCGTTGCGTACAGTCCCGATGGCAGCACCATCGCTAGTGGGAGTTGGGACGATACCGTCCGCCTCTGGGACGCCGATACCGGAGAACACCGGCGTACACTCACAGGGCATACGCATTCGGTCTTAAGCCTCGCGTACAGTCCCGACGGCAGCACTATCGCTAGCGGGAGTCGGGACGAGACCGTCCGCCTCTGGGACGCCGATACCGGAGAACACCGGCGTACACTCACAGGGCATACGTGGGTTGTCTATAGCCTCGCGTACAGTCCCGATGGCAGCACCATCGCTAGTGGGAGTTGGGTAGAAATCCGCCTCTGGGACGCCGATTCGGGAGAACACCGGCGTACACTCACAGGACATACGCATTGGGTCTCAAGCCTCGCGTACAGTCCCGATGGCAGCACCATCGCTAGTGGGAGTGGGGGAGAAATCCGCCTCTGGTACGCCGATACCGGAGAACACCGGCGTACACTCACAGGGCATACGGATTCGGTCAGGAGCGTTGCGTACCGTCCCGATGGCAGCACCATCGCTAGTGGGGGTTGGAATGAAATCCACCTGTGGGACGCCGATTCGGGAGAACACCGGCGCACGCTCACAGGGCATACGAGTTCGGTCTATAGCCTCGCGTACAGTCCCGATGGCAGCACCATCGCTAGTGGGAGTGGGGGAGAAATCCGCCTCTGGGACGCCGACACCGGAACACTCCGCCGCACGCTCACAGGGCATACGGATTCGGTCAACAGCCTCGCGTACAGCCCCGATGGCAGCACCATCGCTAGTGGGAGTGGGGGAAAAATCCGCCTCTGGGACGCCGATTCGGGAGAACACCGGCGTACACTCACAGGACATACGAGTTCGGTCTATAGCCTCGCGTACAGCCCCGATGGCAGCACTCTCGCTAGTGGGAGTTGGGTAGAAATCCGCCTCTGGGACGCCGATACCGGAGAACACCGGCGTACACTCACAGGGCATACAAGTGGGGTCAACAGCCTCGCGTACAGCCCCGATGGCAGCACTCTCGCTAGTGGGAGTTGGGTAGAAATCCGCCTCTGGGACGCCGACCGGCGTACACTTTCAGGGCATACGGATTCGGTCTATAGCCTCGCGTACAGCCCCGATGGCAGCACCATCGCTAGTGGGAGTGACGACGATACCATCCGCCTCTGGGACGCCGACACCGGAACACACCTCCGCACGCTCACAGGGCATACGGATTCGGTCAGAAGTGTCGCCTTCAGCTCGAACGGGCAAACTATCGCTAGTGGGAGTTCGGACGGTACAGTGCTCCTGTGGGAACTCGCGCCTACCAACACCGCCACGGTGCGCTTTTCGGCGGAACCTGTGCCATCGCCCGCAATTGGAGACCAACTCACGCTCTCACTCAACATAACTAACGGTGAAAACGTCGCCGGCTATCAGGCGACCGTCACCTTCGATACCGCCGCGCTCCGCTTCGTCTCAAGCGCTAACGCCGACTACCTCCCACAGGGCGCCTTTGCCGTGCCCGCCGTTGTGTCGGGGAATACAGTAACGCTTGCCGCAACATCTCTCGCCGGAGAAAGCAACGGTGACGGCACGCTCGCTACACTCACCTTTGAAGTGGTCGCCGTCAAGGCCTCTACCTTGACCTTATCTCACGTGGTTCTCTCTGACAGCGCGGGGGCAGCTTCACGACCGCAGGTTGAAAACGGGCAAGTGGTTGAACCGCCACAATTAGTCGGAGATGTCAACCGTGACGGTGCCGTCAACATCCAAGATTTGGTGCTCGTTGGTTCAAGCCTTGGGCAGACAGGACAGAATGACGCCGATGTCAACGGAGATGCTGTGGTAAACATTCAAGATTTGGTGTTGGTTGCCGCTGCGTTCGGGAACGCGGCAACTGCACCCTCCGCGCATCGTATCGCGGCAGGGATGCCGCGCCTACGGGCGGCGGACGTGAAACAGTGGCTCGCCGATGCGCGGTCGCTTCAGGTTAAAGATGCCACGATGGCGAGGGGGATTGTCGTGCTGGAACAACTCCTCGCGGCGTTGACGCCGAAAGACACGGTGCTTTTGCCCAACTACCCGAACCCGTTTAATCCGGAGACCTGGATACCGTATCACCTCGCCCAGGCTGCCGATGTGAGACTCACGATTTATGACGCGAAAGGCACGGTAGTGCGTCAGTTAAATCTGGGGCATCAGTCTGCGGGCTTCTACACCGCACGGAACCGTGCGGCGTATTGGGACGGCACCAACGAACGCGGGGAATCGGTCGCAAGCGGCGTCTATGTCTATGAACTCCGTGCGGGGGAGTATTCCGCGTTACGCCGGATGATAATCCTCAAGTAGCACCACACTATTGAGGTGAGAAACCGAGTTTCTTCAAAAGAGAACTCTATCGCACTCCTTGTCCAGTCGCTTGATCGGTTGCTGAAGTCACAACCTACGTGCTGGTCACGAATTACTGGTCACTGGGCACTAGCCACTGACCACTGCAGTTCCAGATGGCAATCAACTTTCAAAAAGGGAAAACTTTACATGAAAACAACCTTGACCTTACTAATTCTTTTCACCCTGTTTTCACTCAACACCTTCGCCCAAGATTTCCTTCAGTGGCACTTACCCGAGGGTGCTAAAGCGCGGCTCGGCAAAGGCACGATACATGAAATAACGTATTCGCCGGACGGCACTCGCTTGGCGGTCGCCGGCAGTATCGGGATTTGGATATACGATGCAGCCACCGGTGAAGAAGTCGCCCTGCTCACAGGGCATACCGATTCGGTCTCAAGCCTCGCGTACAGTCCCGATGGCAGCACTATCGCTAGCGGGAGTGATGACAATACTATCCGCCTCTGGGACGCCGACACCGGAACACTCCGCCGCACGCTCACTGGGCATACGTCTGAGGTCTCAAGCGTTGCGTACAGTCCCGATGGCAGCACTATCGCTAGCGGGAGTGATGACAATACTATCCGCCTCTGGGACGCCGACACCGGAACACACCGCCACACGCTCACAGGGCATACGTCTGAGGTCTCAAGCGTTGCGTACAGTCCCGATGGCAGCACCATCGCTAGCGGGAGTGATGACAATACTATCCGCCTCTGGGACGCCGACACCGGAACACACCGCCGCACGCTCACAGGGCATTGGAGTTCGGTCGAAAGCCTCGCGTACAGTCCCGATGGCAGCGCCATCGCTAGTAGGAGCGGCGACATCCAGCTGTGGGACACCGACACCGGAACATACCGCGGCACGCTCACAGGGCATACGGGTTCGGTCGAAAGCCTCGCGTACAGTCCCGATGGCAGCACTATCGCTAGCGGTAGTGACGACGGTACCGTCCGCCTCTGGGACGCCGACACTATCCGCCTCTGGGACACCGACACGGAAACACATCGGCGTACACTCACTGGGCATACGGATTTGGTCAGGAGCGTTGCATACAGTCCCGATGGCAGCACCATCGCTAGTGGGAGTCGGGACAATACCATCCGCCTCTGGGACGCCGACACGGGAACACACCGCCGTACACTCACAGGGCATAAGGATTCGGTCAGGAGCGTTGCGTACAGTCCCGATGGCAGCACCATCGCTAGTGGGAGTTGGGGAGAAATCCGCATGTGGGACGCCGACACCGGAACACACCGCCGCACGCTCACAGGACATACGTTTGGGGTCTCATGCCTCGCGTACAGTCCCGATGGCAGCACCATCGCTAGTGGGGGTTACGACCACGATACCGTCCGCCTCTGGGACATCGACACGGGAACACTCCGCCGCACGCTCACAGGGCATACGGGTTCGGTCAGGAGCGTTGCGTACAGTCCCGATGGCAGCACTATCGCTAGTGGGGGTGGGTTCAACTGGGGACGTCATGACCATACTATCCGCCTGTGGGACGCCGATTCGGGAGAACACCGTCGCACACTCACTGGGCATACGGATTCGGTCTGGAGCCTCGCCTTCAGCCCGGACGGGCGAACTATCGCTAGTGGGAGTCGGGACGGTACCGTCCGCCTCTGGGACGCCGACACGGGAACACACCGCCGCACGCTCACAGGGCATTGGAGTTCGGTCGAAAGCCTCGCGTACAGTCCCGATGGACGCACTATCGCTAGCGGGAGTTGGGACGGTACCGTCCGCCTCTGGGACGCCGATACCGGAGAACACCGGCGTACACTCACAGGGCATACGTCTGAGGTCTCAAGCGTTGCGTACAGTCCCGATGGCAGCACTATCGCTAGCGGGAGTGATGACAATACTATCCGCCTCTGGGACGCCGACACCGGAACACACCGCCGCACGCTCACAGGGCATACGGATTCGGTCTGGAGCGTTGCGTACAGTCCCGATGGCAGCACCACCGCTAGTGGCAGTTTCGACGGCACGATTCTCCTGTGGGAACTCACCCCGTCAGCCGGCACGAACGCCACAGTGAGCGTGTCGCCCTCCCCTGTGCCATCGCCTACCGTCGGAGAGCTGTTTACGCTCCCGCTCACCATCGTGGACGGTGAAAACGTCGCCGGCTATCAGGCGACCGTCACCTTCGATACCGCCGCGCTCCGCTTCGTCTCAAGCGATAACGCCGACTACCTCCCACAGGGCGCCTTTGCCGTGCCCGCCGTTGTGTCGGAGAATACAGTAACGCTTGCCGCAACTTCCCTGGCAGGTGAAAGCAACGGTGACGGCACGCTCGCTACACTCACCTTTGAAGTGGTCGCCGTCAAGGCATCCACCTTAGTCTTATCCGATGTCATCCTCTCTGACAGCGCGGGGGCAGCTTCACGACCGCGCGTTGAAGACGGGCAAGTGGTTGAACCGCCACAATTAGTCGGAGATGTCAACCGTGACGGTGCCGTCAACATCCAAGATTTGGTGCTCGTTGGTTCAAGCCTTGGGCAGACAGGACAGAATGACGCCGATGTCAACGGAGATGCTGTGGTAAACATTCAAGATTTGGTGTTGGTTGCCGCTGCGTTCGGGAACGCGGCAACTGCGCCCTCCGCGCATCGTATCGCGGCAGGGATGCCGCGCCTACGGGCGGCGGACGTGCACGAGTGGCTGGCGCACGCGCGGCAACTAGACCTTACTGATGCAACCTCGCAGAGGGGGATTATCTTTCTTGAACATCTCTTGGCAGCGTTGACCCCGAAAGACACGGTGCTTTTGCCCAACTACCCGAATCCGTTTAATCCGGAGACCTGGATACCGTATCACCTCGCCCAGGCTGCCGATGTGAGACTCACGGTTTATGACACAAAAGGGGTGTTAGTACGCCGGTTAGATCTGGGGCATCAGTCTGCGGGCTTCTACGCCGCACGGAACCGTGCGGCGTATTGGGACGGCACCAACGAACGCGGGGAATCGGTCGCAAGCGGCGTCTATGTCTATGAACTCCGTGCGGGGGAGTATTCCGCCTTGCGACGGATGGTAATCCTCAAGTAGCACCACAAAAACTCGGTTTCTCACCGGTTTGGTGTCGGAGAGGCTTCGTGCGAGGATGTCCCTTCCACGGTAGGAGTCATCTCCCAATCTCCATTATTGGGACACGCTTTTCATGCAAACCAGATTTGTCTACGAAGTCCGTAAATTGGTATTCTAAATGTGTTTGATCATAAAGAGTTCTGTATAATGCATCTCGGTGTGTTGACTGCCAACGACTAGCCGTTTCCGTTGACAGCAGGGTTGTTTTTCGGCAACCCACCAAAACAGAACTTTGGTCGTTAGAAGGAGGAATTTTACGATGAAATTCAAGAAGAGGTTGGCTTATTTTACGTTGAAAGGAGGTAAGCGACTGTTAGTGTTTACAAATACTGCGGTAGCCCTCTCTGTTCTGTTTATCGGTTGTGCCAATCTAGGGTCAACTTTGTCGCAGTCAAGTCCATACGATTTTCGTAAGACAAGATGGGGCTTCTCCCAAGACAGGGTAATACTTGCCGAACAGGGCAAGCGTATGCACCTTAAAAAAGGAAACGTGGTTATATTCAATCATTCGATTAGTGATGTTAAGTGCAAAATCGTTTATTGCTTTAAGGATGATAGACTTCGGGCTGCCGGTTATATAACCGATAAGCCAGTGAGAGGAGCCAAGAACATTGTTAAACGGAGTGTTGACGAACTCGGCGAACCAACACAAATTCTCAATGATGGACTGCTTTGGATAACCGACAACACGCTAATTTATGCTAATGCATATTTATCAAGAGTAAATTTGGGGGCATACAGAAAAAGCGGAGGAATCCTATCTCATTTATCGCAGCCAAAAGAACCTGGAGATTACGGCAGATGGGATGGCGTGTGGGCATATATTGACCAAGACTTTTATGAAGAGTTGCACGAGGTGCGCTTCCCATTAGATGAGCTTTCATTCTATGAAAAGCAGTTGTTTGGAGTGCTCAGAAGGAGGTCTATTTACTCATACTACTCGGGACGGCACTTAATTCGCGGTGTAGGACCCTAAGAATAAAATTCGAGGGTCACACCCCCGAAAACTGACAACTCAAAAAGGAGATTAACCTAATGAAAACCGTGTTATTTTGCATTTTAACGCTACTTTTTGTTTCGAGCCTGATTCTGCCAAACACTTTCGCCCAAAATTATCACTATACCACCCTAGAAGGGTATACGTGGGATGTCAATAGCGTCGCCTTCAGCCCGGATGGGCGCACGCTCGCCAGTGGAAGCGAGGACCGTTCCATCCGGCTGTGGCATGCTGTCACGGGCGCTCACCTGCGGATTCTCGCGGATCTTACGACAGTCACCGGGTGGGTTACTAGCGTCGCCTTCAGCCCGGATGGGCGCACACTCGCCAGTGGTGGGCACAAAACCGTCCACTTGTGGGATGCCGCCACAGGCGCTCACAAGCGGACACTTTCAGGGCATACAGATTGGATCCATAGCGTCGCCTTCAGCCCGACTGGGCGCACGCTCGCCAGTGGAAGTGATGACGCTACCGTCCGTTTGTGGGATGCCGACACAGGCGCTCAAAAGCGGACACTCTCAGGGCATACGTCTGGGGTCTTGAGCGTCGCATTCAGTCCGAAGGGGCGCACGCTCACCAGTGGAAGTGATGACAATACTATCCGGCTGTGGGATGCCGCCACAGGCGCTCACAAGCGGACGCTCTCAGGGCATACAGATTCAATCCATAGCGTCGCATTCAGTCCGAAGGGGCGCACGCTCGCCAGTGGGAGTGGGGACAAGACCATCCGGCTGTGGGAGGCCGACACAGGCGCTCACAAGCGGACGCTCTCAGGGCATACAGATTCAATCCGTAGCGTCGCCTTCAGCCCGACTGGGCGCACGCTCGCCAGTGGAAGTGATGACGCTACCGTCCGTTTGTGGGATGCCGACACAGGCGCTCAAAAGCGGACACTCTCAGGGCATACGAGTTGGGTCTGGAGCGTCGCCTTCAGTCCGGATGGGCACACGCTCGCCAGTGGGAGTGGGGACAAGACCATCCGGCTGTGGGAGGTTCCTTCTACCCGTTAGCATCATCTCTCAATCGTTGGAGTCTCCCGCTATCGGCGAACAGTTGAGCATCAACGTCCGCATCGTCGAAGGGGAAAACGTAGGGGATATCAGGTTACCGTAGGGTTTGTTACAAGTGCATTTCGCTATATGGTAAATCTCAGGAGGTAAAACCATGAGAAGATTTCACGTCTTTTTTTTCATTGTCTGTTTATTGGTCACTGGCTGCGCAGCCTTTCTCGCGGAACAGCAGTATATCCAAGTTGATGAGGAAGCCAAAGAGACTATGCTTTTTCATGGGCGGATATTTTCAATTCCAGAGAAAAAAGACCTCCGAAAGATTGTCATCCTAGGCAAAGGAACTGTGACAAATATTGATTTTTATGCCCGCAGGTCAGAGAACAGTTGGAAGCAAATCAAGAAGATCAAGAGGACTGTGGCATTCCCAATTGAAATCAAAGTAGCTCTAAAGACTGATGCTGTTCGCATTATACAAAAAAGGGTAAGAGGCATGGGCTGCATCAATACTGTTCAGTTTTATACGCTCGCGGAAGTAAAGCAGTAGCTCTGTTCATATTGTCCGCCCGTGGCTACTTTGGAATCTCTTTGGGCATTACACGCGGTCCGCTCGCAGTAATAAGCACATTGTCCTCTATTCAAACACCACCAACAGGGCGCCAGGTGTCGAGTGATTTCGATGCTACGCTATTGCGGAAACGCTCACGATTCACGGGATTATCCAGGAGGGCGGGAACGAAGTAGATTCCCGGTTCCGCCGTCATAATGAAATTTTCCTTCAGGGGCACGCCCACCAACATCGCGAACACCGAAATCCGTCATGGGGACGATGTTACTCGGTAGCAAGCGGTGTCTATTTCTATCAGCTCCGTGCGGGGGAATATTCCGCGTTGCGGCGGATGGCGATTGTCAAGTAGCTCCGCAAAATTGAGGCGAGAAACCGAGTTTTTCTGAAGTCACGGCGATATAGCTAGATGCAACTGAGATTTTCAGATTTTTGAGCGTTACCTCTTGAGCACTTTAAATACTTCAACTTTAACATATTAAATTTAAGGAGAAAACCAATGAAACAATTACTGAAGGTTGCCGTTTGCGCGGTAGTCGTTTGTTTGTCGATTCCAGCAATTGGACACACCCAGACTGTCGTATCGTTCAATCCCTCTGTGATGGAATCACCCAACGTTGCACAGCAATTTACAATTGAGATTCACATCACGGATGGGGCAAATGTCTTTGGATATGAAATTAGCATTACGTTTGACCCAACTGCGCTTTCCTATGTCAGCGTCCAAAATGGCGAGTTCCTGCCGGGATCAATTGGTCCGCCAACGCTTCCAACAAGGGTTGAGGAGGGAAAAATTAGTTTCGGTGCCACCCTCTTAGGCGCGGTGTCCGGAGTCAATGGAGACGGAATACTGGCAACAGTTATGTTTGAGGTTATCGCTGTGAAAACATCCACACTCGGTCTGGATGTCACGCTTCTAGATTCGGACGCGCAGTCGTTGGACATGGTAACCGAAGATGGCGCGATTACTGGCGCACCGCTCGAACCTGTGAGAACCGAGCCGGAAGGCGATGTGCTATCGTTCGAAACAACGATTTCGAGCGCAAACACGCCAGCGAAAGGCTTCATCGCGCTCTGGGAAGGGACAATGGAGATACAAGCGGGTATGTCCCTTGAATATCAGGTGATGTTCTCAGGGATTAGCGTCCATACAGAGGGCGGTGTTTACGTCCACACTGCCGATGGCAATATCGTTGGTCTCGTCGATGATGACGCTGGGGCGGATTGGAAACATCGTAAGGTCTCACTCGGAGATTTTGCTGGAAGTGAAATTGTTGCCATTACAGTAGGCACGGATAACGGAGAGAATCCGGATAATCCAGCGGGGCTATTTGGTATGATGGTTGACAATGTGCAGATAACCAGTGATGCGGGCATTATAACCAAGGTATGGGTTGACGAGAATTCGATTGGCGGAGCGCAGGAGGTTACAGCGCCGTTCGGAGATTCGACAAGTGTTGAAGATATGAGAGCATTTATTTCTGCAGTGTCTGTTGAACCCCAATCGAAGTTGTTAACGACTTGGGGACATCTCAAAGCGGAGCGGTGAGCAAGCCTTTCGAACCTTATCCAAAGCCCTGTATCAGCCGATGCAGGGCTTTTTTGTCGTTTCGGAAACCTCTTGCAAATTTGGATTGGCTGATTTACAATAATGCTCGTCCTGACTATTCCCTACCTCACTCTTTTTGGGTGTTCAATCTATAGTCATTTACATTCATATTTACACATATTATGATTGTATGTTAATGAACGATGACGATATGCACTAAGACATACAGAAACTGAGCGTGTTCGCGCATAGATAGATTGGTTATATTTATAGTCGTAGAGAAGAATCTAATTACCCTCAAAATCGGAGGCACTCTAGTAGCGAAAACTGTTAGTTTGTGCATACCACAATCTGAATGTAGTTTAAAAAAAAATAATTCGCAAATACTGCGACGGACGATGCTCAATCAACAAGTGTCTCTAATCTTGCAAATCATTGAATCCTATAAATCACAGTTCAGACAATCAACCCCTGCGGACGAGTAGAAATTTATGACGAGATAAATGGTTTGGTATTCAACCTAGCGTGTGGTAAAATGTAAGCGAAGTTTTTTGTTGAAACTAGGACCGACAATCAAGCGATATCGAACCACTCTGCGTATGGTGTGAATCTGAGTCGGATAGGAGGAAACAAAATTGGGTGAACAATTGAGGTTGGGAGTGTTGGGCTTCGGCACTGCGAGCTACGAGATAACAAAAGGACTTCATTCTGAGGGGTTGACGGAGATTCACGTCTGGAAGCGCGAGCCGTGGAGCGATGAAGTCCAGGCGCGGGCAGATTCTGCAGGCGTCATCTTGTGCCGCGAGGCTAGTGAGGTTGCTGCAACATCAAACATCATCATTTCTCTAGTTGCGCCGACAGCCGCCCCCGAGGTGGCTCAACAGGCATCTTCTGAAATCGCTGGCAAGTTCTATCTTGATCTGAACGCAGCTTCGCTCAAGACCAAGGAGGCGGCAGCGGCGGTCATACAAGCAGCCGGCGGTCGATTTATTGACGGCGCGATTATGGGCCCCCTGAAGAGGCAGCGCCACCAAGTGAGCACCGTAGTTTCCGGAGAAGGTGCCGCAGAACTTGCAGACACACTACAGGGCTGGGGGATGGACGTGCGAGCGATCGGTGCCAAAATCGGACTTGCTTCAACTGTAAAAATGATTCGCAGCGTCTACACCAAGGGTCTGGAGGCAATCGTTGTCGAGTTTATGGTCGCCGCGCATCGTTACGGTGCAACCGAACAGGTGTTTGACTCACTAGAGGAGATTCTCGAACTGGGACCGTTCCTGCTCCCGTTCCGGCAGATGATGTCTGAGCTCGTTCTCGAACAGGTAGAGCACGCGGCGCGGAGAGCTACAGAAATGGAACAAGTAGTTCACACGATGGAGGAACTCGGCGTTGAACCGTTGATGGCGCGTGGCACCCTACAGCGTCTCCGGTGGGTGGCGGATGAAATCAAGCTGCGTGAACGCTTTGAAGGTCGGACGCCGTCCAGCTACGGAGAAGTGCTAGATGTCATTGAATCCGCTAGCAAGTAAGCGAGTTTGAATTTGAGACAAGCCCTGTTGTCCCAAGGCAGGAAGACACGGCGCGTTTGTCCGCAAAAGCATTCATACCAAGCCTCTGAGAAAGGAGCATCCAAATGGTTATTGGCAACCCTATGATTTTCCTAAAGTCCCCTTTAGAAGAAGCGCTACGTTCAATGGTTAAATTCGGGTTTGACGCCGTTGAACTTTGGCCGCCGCAAATTGAAGTGTGCAAAACGGATGAATTACGGAAGCAGCTTGCAGAACATATTTCCTCGTTGGGGCTGTCCCTTGTCGGATTGAATTCAGCGGCGCCCCCTTATTTCGAGGCGCTTGAGTCCCCAGATGATGTCGAAGGAATCGTACAAGGGTTAAAACAAGACGTCGATATCGCGGCTTCAATGGGCATGAACCAGCTCCTAAGCTGGGATGGGAGAAGGTTAGAAAGTATGACGGACAGCGATCTTCACGGCTGGGTGCTGGATGAAACCGTGAATATCTTCCGCGAGGCGGTTTCGTACGCTGAGACCAAGGGAATCACCATCACCGTGGAGATACACCCGTACACGGTGGGTATAGATGTGGATTTTGCCTGCAAGCTCTACGACCGGATTGACTCGCCGTTCTTCGGTATTACTTATGACTCCTGCCACTTTGCAGTTGGATTGCCCAATGGCTATATTGATGCCATCCCCAAACTTGGACATCGAATCAACAATGTTCATTTCGCGGACAGTGACAAACACAGTTCGGAGTTGCATTTCGCGCCCGGAACAGGTTGTTTGGATCTCGACGGAATTGTCGCCGCACTGAAAGCGATTCATTACCAGGGGCCCATGATGCTCGATCTCTGGCTTTATCCTTTCCCGGAGGAGGGTTCGAAAATCGGTATGCCTTATATCCGTCAAGTGATGAAAACCTTGGGTTATCCCTCTGCTGCGTAGATAGTTCAACTGCTGCTCTCAGGTTCTTCGAGAATTGAGTCGTTCTCATGAAAAAGTTCACTTGCTATCTATTATTGATTGTTTTCCTATTGACTCCCATCTCAACTGCCCATAGCATCACCGTCAAAACCCGGGGGAAATTGGCACTGGCGGCAATTTTATCTGGCATTGCGATTTTGACGAAGTATTTGGTCGACCGGGATGAACAGACCGTCGAAGCGCTCCATGCTAAACTGGGTAAGCCGGATCGGATCGTCGATTTTGAACGCGGATTTGATCTCTGGCGAATCGAGTGGTATGGCAATCAGAAATACATCTTTCGTAATCAGGTTTTCCAGAGGATGGTTGCATCGGATCAAAACCTTTGCGGCTGCGATTAAGTTTGGTCTTTTGCTAGATTTCATCGTTCCGCGAATCGGCTCAAAGAATTGTTCCGCTTTCTACAGCACTAGGTAGCGCGTGAAAAGTCGAAAACCCCCAGATTTTTCTTGTGCTTTTTCCGTATTTTGGGTAACCTTATGAGGGCGTTAAAAAATTGCGACCCCTAAGTTTCTCAATTCCGCGAAGATGGATTCTCATCGTTTGAAGAAGGGAAATACATTTTGCGTACTTCGGATGAAGAATTGATGATGAAATGTCGTAACGGTGACATGAGCGCGTTTGAGTTGTTGATGATGCGTTATAAGGATGTGATTATCAATTTCATTTACAAGTCCATCGGCGATTATCATCGCGCGGAAGATCTCACGCAAGAGACGTTCCTGAGAGTTTTCAGAAATTCAGGTCATTATGAACCTAAATCTCAATTCAAAAATTGGATCTACCTCATTGCAACGAATCTATGTCGGAACGAGGTTCGTAACCGTAAGCGGCGAAATACTGTATTCCTTGACGATCTGATGTCCGAAGAAGAGGATGTAAGCTACGCTTCACTGATGCAGGATGTAAGAAATCTTCCCGACGAGCTCTACGAAAAGAAGGAACAACAGCTAGTCATTCAGCAAACAATCAACTGTCTGCCCGAAAATCAGCGGTTGGCATTAATCCTTGTGACCTATCACGATTTGAGATATGAAGCGGTTGCGGAAGTGCTTGACTGTTCAATTAGCGCCGTGAAATCCCTTATTCATCGGGCGCGCCAAAAGATGAAAAAGCTCCTCGTCGAAGCGGGAATTGGAGAGAGTTCTAATGCTAAATTGTGAAGATATTCGACCCCAGGTATCCGCTTATTTGGATCGGGAGATGCCGCAATGGAGAATGCGGTTGATTCAGCTGCATATCAAGCGATGTCCAACTTGTGCGCATGAGGCTATGCGCCTACAACAAACTGACAAAATCCTGAGCCAGCTTGATCCGGTCAGAACATCGAATGAATTCCTGTCCGACGTGATGCGGCAAGTTTCAACCCTCTCCGTTATGGAGAGGCAACGAGTTTCGTCCATACGGCGAACCTTTCGGAGGTTGGAGTCGTCACTGACATGGCTGCAGTATCGTTTCTGGACACGCCCCTCCTCCTACGCTGTAGGGTTCTCGCTGGCATTGATTGTGACGGTTGCGAGTATCGCAACATTCTATCAACCGCTCAAGCAAGCGAGTTTGTCAGATCCAATGCACATGTTAGCCCGGTCTCAGACGGAGGAATCGCTCATCCATGTGACCGAAATTTTCTCGGTCGATCTGCCTACAAAACGCCTCCTATCTCCTAAACACGGATCAATTATCCAAACAGATCCTTGAGACTCATTAAAGAACTACATGCTATAGGTTGGTATTTTAAGCACGACGCCGATGACACCCCAAATTGAGCCTCCCACGTAGTCTCCAAGAATCAGGCCAGCAAAAAAGGGAATCGCTTTTCGATAGGCTTGCAAACCGCCATGTCTTAGCACAACAGTCTTAATCGCCCAACTGACAAGCACGGGAAACCAGTAAAAAGACATATCCCCCCAACTCCCTGTTCCGATGACGTAACCGATCGGATGGAAGGGCCACCAGAAAAACCGCAACTTCAACGCTATCAAAACCAGCGTGAAGCCGAGCCCCGTGCCCATGGCAAGCATTGCAGCGTAATCCACATCCGTCTGATAAATCAACCGCTTTTGCAGTGTATGAAAAGTATGGCTCATTGGCACTAGCGTGTGACGTGCACCAAAGCCACCGAAGTCATAGGAAAGGCCGAGATAAGTTAGAAACGTTACGGGGATACCGACTGCTAACCCTATTAGCATTGCCAATAGGAGCTTTCTACTGTTTATCTTAGCCTGATGACCGATATGAAAGGCTTCCAGTTGATTCGGCATGGGATGTGCGGTATTGACGCGGTTCAACCAGAAAAAGAAGGATAGAACGGTTAAGCTGCTCGCCCCAATCATTCGCGTTCCCAGGGCAGACACCATCGTTGCCGCGGGGTCTTTGCCAATCACCTCATGCATTGGCGGTCCCAAGCCAGCCCGGACTTTTGTCAGGCTAATCGCCATCAGGAAGTAGACGCCGAAAAAGACCAGAAGGGGCAAAAGAGAAGCCCCCGCTTTATATCCAAACAGAACGACACAAAGTATACCGCATAACATTCCCCAAACAGCCCATTTATACGGTATTGGTTCTGCTGAATCATCCACATATCCCTTCCCCGACACCGCTTGCATAATAACACGCCTCAAGTGCCGTCGTCCAATCCATAAAGCGAGAACCCCTAACCCAATCCATGCCCCCTCCGATTGCTCGTCAAGATAGAGGTCGGTACGCCAGCCCAAAGCGCTCTTCAGCACAAGCAAGATTTTACCAAAAAAGTAAAAGAACCATGAAGAAAACGCTAAATCCACGGGCATAAAAAAAGCTAGACCTATTACGAAGGGACGAGCAGTGAAAAGGATTGTGCCAACGGCATTCCAAGGTTTCTCTTGGAACAGGTAGGAAAGGTTCTGGAATCCCATAGGGATAGAAGGCGTAGGTGGATAGAGGAAATGGATACCGTTGATGATCTCAATCCCGCCGGCGATGCCAAATCCAATCCACATTAACCGATTCTTAAAAAAACTTGTCGGATTATTCCCCATCTCCAGTGGCAGCCAAGTGATTGGAAAGGTCAACCGCTCATGTTCTGTAAACTGTTTCCTGAGAATCACATTCATGCAGATGAGGGTAAAGTAGAGGATAAATACGAAGGCGGACCATACAAGGAGCGGCGTGAGCCAACCGTAGACGTGCTGAGCAATAAAAAACGACGACTCTCCCTCATAAAAATCACGCAGCACCTCCTTATCCCGTACAGTAAACCACTGTGGGATGTGACCTCCAAAGAGCTGCAACCAATCATTTTCTGCGGTCTCAAACCAAAAGGGATAGGCAAGAATGTAGATTAGGTACCCCATATTTGTGTTTCCACTAAGTGTGGAAACCATGAGGATCATCACATATATGACAAGGAGTTCGGATCGGTGGAATGCATATTGGGGACGGATTCGCCTCAACAAGAAATTCATGAGGACGAGCACAAATAGGCAGAAGACCGTATTGATGAATAGTGAAATATAGGTGTGTAGTATGCGCCCCGCCCAGGTCGCCTCATTCAGCCAGTACGAATTTGCGACAATGAGGACGATGCCGATGCAGAGCGCTCTCAGTGTCAGACCGCTTGACCTGCTGTCAGATCGAGATGCGTACTCCATCTGATAAACTCCTGTGGCGAGGGATTTCGCATGTCCCTCCCTTTTGTAAAGAAAGGTTGATGTTCGATAATATTGGATTTTAGGCGATTACTTCAATGCGAATGTGCCTCACATCGGCATCAGTTTTCTTTTGCCACTCTCATCAACTGTCCTCGCAGAACGTAGTCATCTTTTCCGACTTGCATGCGCTCGAGTTCTTCCGCTGTAACCTCTCGCTTAATTCGTGCAGGAATGCCTACAACCAAAGATTCCGGAGGTATTTCCTGTCCTTCGCGTACAACAGCACCAGCGCCGACAATTCCACGCGCTCCGATTTTGGCACCGGTGAGGATAATAGCCCCCATTGATATCATCGCGCCGTCACCAATGGTGCAGCCGTGAATAATTGCTCCATGACCGATTGTCACATCATCGCCAATCATAGCGGCGAAATTTCTATCCATATGCACAACTGCGCCATCCTGAATGTTGGTGCGCGCCCCAACTTCGATGCGGTCCAAATCGCCCCGCAACACGCAATTGAACCAAACACTCGATTCTTCGCCAATGGTAACATCTCCAATAATCATCGCCCCCTCGGCGATGAAAGCCGATGGATGAATTTTCGGCAATGTGTTTTGATAAGCGATTAGCATTCTCCCTCCCACATGAAATGAAGTTCAACGTAAAACGTGGCGCGCGGCGCATTAGGTTTGTTTAGTTCGTGCTATCCTATCAATCCGCATTCTAACTCAGCAATTTGCGTAGTGATCGCTTGCCAGACAGATAAGATAACCTCCAAACCCCAATCATCACTATCAAGGTTACAGCAATACCGATTCCCTGCAGCATCCTAATCGACTCTTCGCTAAGCACAACAATTCCCCAAACAAGTGCAGGACTCAGCAACACAGCATTAGTAACAATTGTCAAAAGAATTGTCGCGATTCGGGTAACTGGCCTTTTTCTCGAATCCCGATATGATTCTCCGATCTCCGCCACCCAAGGCAGCGCACCCATCGCGGTGTTGAATGCAATCGCAGCAGCTGTCGTAATTGTTGTGACCATTAGGATTGGCAACCACAGTACCAGGGATACCCGAAACAGAATCAGCCACAGGCAAAAACAGACATTTGTGTAAGCAACCGAGCAAAAGGTTGCTATCAAAATTTTGCTCTTGAAAAGTAACTCTGGTGAAACCGGTCCTGATTTTAGGATCCACCAGGTTTTCGCCTCGGCTTTGAACCCGCCCCATGTGAACTCTAGCGTTGTCATCACACTAGCCATCACGCTATAAATTATGATTTGGATTCCCAGTAAGATGTAGGCGTCTCGATCCTCTGCACCACTATCCCGAATTTTAGTAGCTGTCAGAACCATTCCTACTAAGACGATTAATGTCAATATGACAACCGTTGTCATCTGTTTCCTATTCCGCACAAACACCAGAAAATCTTTCGCTAGCATCGAACGAATCTGCCCACGCCCTACGAAGGAGTTACCGAATCGTTTTTTCCCTTTTCGATCAGCCTTCACTTCCACTCGTCTAGCATACTCCCAACTTCGATAGTAAACCTTGGAGGCAATGAGCACACTCAAAACTGATACCCCTGCACCCACACCAACCAGTTGGGTCGCCCAACGCAAAGCGGGCGTTCTCGATTCAGGAAGCCAAGCCATCATCAATTTTGCCACCCATAGGTGAGGAAGCCAATCCGATGTCGGTACTTCCAACCAGTCGAGGGTGAACCGGGCAGCCAGGTCCGGGGCGAGGAAGCTTACTGATATAAGAAATCCTGCGGTTACTCCAATGGTCGAACCGAGAATTTTTAAGAATTTTATCATCAGACGCGACGAAAAAAAGTGCACAATCAACAAAGTTAATATGGAAATTACGCTGACAATGATGACAAGCAAGCAGAAACACGCCGGTAGAAGCGCAAGGTAGAAATGCCAGGGCAGATGAAACAACTGACCGAGCGCAAACCAAGGTGGGAGTAGCCAGATGACCATACTCAGGAAACTGGAGGCGATGATTTGGATTAATTTAAACCCAAAAACGGTAGAAGGCGGCAGGGGTGATGATATGAGTAGTGGTGTATCCGGTGCTTCGTAGAGTTGCTTCAATGCGCCTTCCATCGCATCCTTCATCATGATACATACACCAAGTGTCATGAAGATGTTGATTAAGTTTAAAATAGTTGTTCCATACGCATCGCTCAGTTGGATTTCCGCCGCTCTGAATACTGCGCGACCCAGCCAGTAGAGGGCAGCAATCAGCACGAAGAAACCGATAATCTCTCCAATCTTCTTACGTTTCTCCTCCGAAGCGCATCGAAAGCCATTTGCCCAACCGTACCAACTGCTTTTGAGTAAAATTGCTAATGTGTGCATGATTGGTAATTAGAACACAGATGCGTAGAATTACACAGATTACCTGCAACTATTCCGATAGAATTTTCACCATCTCTCTATCCTCAACGCCCCCTGTGAGTTCAAGAAAGATTTCCTCTAGGTTCCTATCCATCGCTGCATTGGTCTGACGCAGTTCGTCCATCGTACCGACCGCGACAAGTTTCCCTTTGTTGATGATACCGATTCGGTCGCAGACCCGCTCTGCAATCTCCAGGATATGCGTACTCATGAACACAGTGCAACCGCGATCACAAAGAAGGCGCAAAATCTCCTTCACTGTGCGAGCGCTTTTGGGGTCAAGTCCACTTGTCGGTTCATCAAGAAATAGTACACGCGGTTCGTGCACCAGCACGGCGGTCAAGAGAATCTTTTTCTGCATGCCGTAGGAATAGCTTTTGATTAACTCATCCGCTACATCAATCAGATCCAACATCTCCAACAGTTCCTCCATGCGTTTCTCAGATCGTTGGGAAGGCATCTCGTATAAATCTGCAATGAAACGGACATACTGCCGTCCCGTCAGCGTATCATAGAGATAGGGAGTGTCGGGCATAAGTCCTGTAATCGCCTTTGCCTGTAGTCCCTGGGCTTGAATATCATAACCGCAAATCGTCGCCGTTCCTAGTGTTGGGCGGATTAAGCCTGTTAGCATGTTGATTGTTGTGGTTTTTCCAGCACCGTTTGGACCCAGGAAGCCAAAGAGTTCACCGGATTCAATCTGCATCGTCAGGCCACCAATGGCTGTGAGCTTGCCAAAACATTTGGTAAGATTTGTTGTCGTAATCATAAAGTGATGGCGTTTGCATTAAGCAGAATATCATTACGCTTGAATTGTCGAACACAATAATCTATTCTTATCTCCAGTATTATAAAGCCAAGTAGTCGAATTGGACAAGTAGAAATCGACTCCTACCGTCTGAAGTATCGTTCTACCTCTTTAGGCGATGTTTCGCCATGGCCTCTAAATAGATGTTGTCCCGGTTCTCAGAATAGCCCGAATATGGTTAAGTTAATAGGCAATCGTCTCAACAGCATCCTGTTCACTGCCAAACTGGTCTCCCTGAACCCCTTGTTTGGGATGCCCCTTCCACTTCCTGGGAGGGGCTTTTTTGTTGACGTGATGCGAGCGGTCGAGTATAATGTCGTAACGTTGATAAACAGATAGTAGTTGCGCTGGATAGAAGGGGAAGTCACTGGTTGACCAACTGGTCACTGTCGCGTTTACAGCGCAAGTAGCGAAAATCTATCTTGAGCAGTGTGCGAAACGAGCTGGTTGCGGTAAGTTCAACAACCGGTAGGTCTATTGGCTCCTTCTCTCGAGAAATCAGAGAAGGGGCTTTTTCGTGCGGAATATTGTCAGTAGGCCCGAATACCATAAAACGATACTTCTGTTTCACGATTTTTACCTGAAAGGAAGCGTATGGTCGCACCTTACGGCTCATGGAAATCGCCAATCACTACAGATGTTATCGTGTCTGAAACCACCCGGTTTGGAGGACTAACGCTTGATGGAGAGGATGTCTACTGGGTTGAGAGCCGTCCAACGGAGGGGGGCCGGTACGTCATCGTTCAACGTACACCAGAAGGACGAACAACCGATATGACGCCTGTCCCTTTTAACGCTCGCACGCGTGTTCACGAGTATGGAGGCGGAGCATTTGTCGTCAGTGGCGGGACAATTTACTTCTCGAACTACACAGATCAACGTCTGTACGGTCAGAAGTCTGGTAGCGCGCCGTATCCGATTACGCCCAATGTCCCGCTGCGCTATGCAGATGGCATTATTGACCGCCGCCGCAACCGGTTAATCTGTGTGTGCGAGGACCATACTGATGTCGAACACGAAGCCGTCAACAGTCTCGTTGCTGTCAAGCTTTCGGATACACCGGAGGCACAGGTGCTTGTCTCTGGGTGTGACTTTTACGCTAGTCCGCGTCTGAGTCCGGATGGGGCTCAGCTCGCATGGCTCACCTGGAGCCATCCGAACATGCCGTGGGACGGATGCGAACTCTGGGTCGGCGAGGTTAGGGACGATGGATCTATCGGTCAAATCGTACAGGTTGCAGGCGGTCCAGATGAGTCAATTTTCCAACCCGAGTGGTCACCGGATGGCGTGCTGCACTATGTCTCCGATCGAACTGGCTGGTGGAATCTCTACCGCTGGCGCGATGGACATATCGAGCCGCAGTATCAAATCGAGGCGGAGTTTGGAAGGGCGCAGTGGTTGTTCGGGATGTCCACTTATGCATTTGAATCAGCCAATCGCATCATTTGCGCCTACAACGTGCGAGGAATCTGGCATCTGGGGATTCTCAATACAACTACAGGTGAGCTCGAACGGATTGAGACGCCGTACTCAGAAATCTCGTTTCTCCGATGTGGTTCTGGATGCGCTGTTTTCTATGCAGGCTCACCAACTGCACCGGTATCTGTTGTCCGGCTCGACCTCGCCACGCGCCGGATGGCGGTCTTGCGCCATTCAAGCAATGTAGTGATTGACATTAGGTATCTGTCCGTGCCCCAAGCAATTGAGTTCCCGACTGAGCACGGGCTAACAGCGCATGCTTTCTTCTATCCACCCCAAAACCGAGACTATACACCCCCATTCAGTGAACGTCCACCGCTGATTGTTGTAAGTCATGGCGGACCAACCGGGGCGACTTCGACAGCGTTTGACTTGGAGATTCAATACTTGACGAGCCGAGGTATTGCTGTACTCGACGTGAACTATGGCGGCAGCACCGGCTATGGACGTGCATATCGTCAGCGGCTTAACGGTCAGTGGGGAACTGTTGATGTTGATGACTGTGTGAACGGCGTGCGCTACCTCGTCGCACGCGGCGCGGTTGACGAGGACCGAATTGCTATTCGTGGCGGCAGTGCGGGAGGTTACACGACGCTCTGCGCGTTGACCTTCCGCGACATCTTCAAGGCGGGTGCAAGCTACTACGGTGTGAGCGACCTTGAGGCACTGGTACAAGACACACACAAGTTTGAATCCCGCTACTTAGATAACTTGATTGGCCCTTATCCGGAGCAACGCGATCTCTACCGGGAAAGCTCGCCAATTCATTTCACTAATCAGCTATCGTGCCCGCTGATTTTCTTTCACGGCCTTGAGGATAAAGTTGTTCCTCCCAATCAGGCGGAGTTAATGGTTGAGGCGCTGCGTGCACAGGGATTGCCTGTCGCATACATTCCGTTTGAAGGCGAGCAGCACGGCTTTCGCCGCGCCGAAAATATCAAGCGCGCCCTAGAAGCTGAACTCTACTTTTACGCAAAAGTCTTCGGCTTTGCGCTTGTCGATTCGGTAGAGCCGGTGCTGATTGCGAACCTCTAACGTATGTGCAAACGCACTTTCATCTGTCTACCATGAATCGACATATGGGCACTTGTCGCTGCGCAACACGAAAATACATCGACTGGGAGCTAGCGGATTGAGGCGAACGCAAGTTACTGAATCCAAGCCGCAACACGCGAAAAGGAGGTTTGCAATGTTCGCCAAACGGAAGTGTAAACTGAATTGTAAACTATCCCTGAAGCAGGCTACGATTTTTTCCTTCATCGGTATCTGGTTATGCCTATCGGGTTGCGGCGAAGAGGAAACACCGGCGCCAATCTTTGTCAAAAATACCACACCACCTACGCTTATAGCTACTAATGTACAAGGTGGGCCGATTCCTGTGAATACGCCTATTATCCTCGTATTCAGCAAGAGAGTCCATCTAACCTCCGCACAACGGGGAATCTCAGTTCGATCCGTCATCGACGCAGAGGTTATCAAGGGGGTTATCACCCTTGAGCAGCAGAGCCGTGCAGTCAAGTTCACACCCACAGAGCAGATGACAACCGGAGCTTATGTCCTGACGGTTTTGGGTATTGAGGATTTGGAAGACAATACATTAATGACGCCTTTTTCAATCTTTTTCAACGCGGTTGAAGTCGATATCACACAACAACCCGCAGACGTTATACCACCGAGGGTTGTGAATACTATTCCTACCGAAGGCGGGTCCGTGAAAGCGACAGGTAGCCTTGTGGTGCGTTTTGATGAAGAAGTGGATCCTGTTTCAGCGCAGGCGGGCATCGTGGTTTCCGGTATTGAAGGGGTCGTGGAGGTTGGGGGCGCAGTGGCAATTTTTAAACCGCAGAAGCCAATGACAGTTGGAAAGCACACCCTAGCCGTTCTCGGCGTTAGGGATTTAGCGGGGAACGTTATGGGATCTTCCGTCCTCCTTTCTTTTGAGGTTATTGCACCGCCCCCTGATGAGATTACATCACCGCCCACAAGACACCCGTTAATTACCGGAGGGAGGGTTATCTTCTGGGAAGCAGAAAATTTCACTGCAAAGAATGGAAATGGTATTGGGCTGTTCAATCCTCCGCATCAGGAAACAGGTGCGAATAACGTACAGTATAGAATTGTTGAAGCATCTGGTAACGCGTTTGTCGGTTCAGAAAACGGTACAGGGGGTAATTCGAACTCCTGGCTCAAGTATGTGTTTAATTCCTCAGTAGCAGGGGATTGGTACTTCTGGGGAAGGGTCATCGGGCCTCCGAGTAGCAACAATTCGTTCTTCTGGGGGGTGGATATTCGTGATGCAGATGCGAAATCAGAGGACAATGGTAAAGTCAACATATGGGATTTCAATGAGGCAGCCGGGGAGTCAGTGAATTTCCCGTTTGGCAATCCAGCGCCGGCGAATATATTACATCAGTGGACGTGGTACCGGTTGAGCAGTCGCAGCGGACCTTTCCCAGGCAGGGGCTCTTATGACAACCCAACACCCCTGGCGTTGACAGCGGGTAAACATACGTTTCATCTCATTCATCGAGAGGATGGAGCGTATTTGGATGCCGTTTTTGCAACGACAGATAAGGCATTCGACGCCAATGAAACACCTCCTGATGGCAAGCTATCCGTTGAACCGCACGGGAGATTAGCGACAATATGGGCAGACCTTAGACAAGAAGAATAATTATCCCTTGACTGAGGTGTTAAGTATAATTTCAAGATTAACGAATTTTACCTGAGAGGGTATGTTGGAGGTTATTGAGCGAGCAATTTCCCACAACGTGCGTACTCACGTTAGTGGAAATAGGACAGACAACGTCGCTTTTTATTGGCATTTTTTCGGATTTATGCTATAATAGGACATTCTGGATTGGTGCAGTTCGAAATTAATAACATCTTGAAGGGAGATATAAATGCGATTACTCACCTTTTTCACATTAGCTAGTATTGTCGCCTTGAGCGTTATTGTTTGCCCGTCACATGCCCAGCATCAGAGAGGCTGGGAGGCAGAAAATTTCACAGCCCGAAGTGGTGATGGCATGCAGATTTTCAATCCTCCACACACAGAGACCAATGGGGGGGAATATACAATTGCTGAGGCTTCCGGCGGCGCATTTCTCGGTTCGACAAACGGTTCAGGGGGTAGCTCTAATTCTTGGTTCAAGTATGCGTTTAGTGCTCCAGTGACAGGGGATTGGTATCTCTGGTTCAAAGCTATTGGTCCACCCGCCAGCGACAATTCTTTCTTCTGGGCCATAGATATCGCTGATGATGACGCTATTTCAGCAGATAACGATCAGATCAACATCATAGATCTTAATGAAGCCGCTGGTTCGTCACAGAATTTCCCGCTTGGCAACCCACCCCCGGAGGGGGCAATACATGAGTGGGCGTGGTTCCGTGCGGGCAGTCGCGGTGGTCCATTTTCTGGCGTCGGTGATGCAACGCCCCTTGAATTATCCGCTGGTGTTCATACCCTGCACGTTATGGACCGAGAGGACGGAGCTTATTTAGATGCCTTTTACATAACAACAGATGCGAATTTCAACGCCAATGAGACCGAACCCATAGCCGTTGAGTCGCAGGGGAAATTAGCGATAACCTGGGCAGATCTCAAGCAACGAATATACTAATTTCACCCTTGTGTAACCAGCATCAATTATGGTATTACCGGACATTCCAACAAAATTGACGTTTTTCAAAGTCGACTATAACATTTGGAGGTCACTTATGCGATTCATTACCTTTTTCACGCTAGTTAGCCTTGCTCTTTTGAGCATTGTTGCATACGAGGCGAGCGCGCAAGAGTTCCAATTTGCGGCAGAAGATTTCATCGCTTCAAGTGGAGAGCGGTGGCAGATCATCACGCCTCCGTTCACAACCGTGGCATCGGACAACCCAGCCAGGGCACCGGAGCTTCCGGAAAATCGGGAGTATACCATCACGGAAGCTGTCGGCAACGCTTTCATCGGATGGCCAGATGGACCGGACGCCTGCTGTGGCGATGGTAGTTGGGTAAAATATTCAATCAGTGTTCCTGCAACAGGGAAATGGTACCTCTGGGCACTCGCCGTCGTTGCGACACAAGCAGACAATTCGTGGTTTTGGGCGTTCGATTTGGCGGATGAAGACGTCGTTTCCGACGATTTCGGCGGTGACGGTCCGATGAACGTCTGGGATGTTCTTGAGGACGCGTCCCTCCACGACCGATTCACGCTTGATTGGACGTGGCGTCCGTTAGTTAGCCGCAGAGGGCCGCATCCCGGAGGAGAGGCTGGTCAGTATACCGCTGATCGAGAGGGCGTGGAGCTTTCGGCTGGTACCCATATCCTCCACTTCAGCTACCGAGAACACTCCCAAATAGATCATGTTTGGGCAACAATGGAACAAGCTCGTGACCCGAACGTGGATTCACCGGTTTCCGTGGATCCGCAGGGGAAATTAGCGGCAAAGTGGGGAGATATTAAACGCGGATTTTAACCAATACGTTAAGACATAACTTAAACAGCTAGTTCAGGGTGTCCTAATGGGCACCCTTTTTTTGCGCTTGTATTTTTTGGGGTTCATGCTATAATGAAATGTAGTTGGTGCTGTTAAAATTGATGACGTCTAGCGCCATTTGTAGTGCTACGTGACTATTCAGGTCATGAGTTTCACCATAACACAATCAGAAGGGATCGTCCTATTGAGGAGGATTGGATGGTCACATTTCTAACCACAAACAGCACAAGGAGAAGGTTTATGCGACGGCGACTGGATCAAGCATGAGTTCAACGTTCCTGCGACCGGAACATGGTACATCTGGGCAAGAGCCATTGCACCGACGAGGGCAGAAAATGCGTGGCATTGGGGACTAGATATTGAGGCTGGTAATAACGATCAGAGTCCTTCCCTAAATATCTGGGATCTCTTCGAGGGAAGTCAGTTTACTTGGAGTTCCGATTGGTTGTGGTACCCAATCAATAGCCGCAACGGTCCATTTCCAGGCTTAGAGGTCGATCAACTCACAGAAAATCGAGTGGGTCTAGAAATCTCTGCTGGCAGCCACACTTGGCACGTCGTTGACCGGGAGCGAGCCTATATTGATATGTTTTGGGCAACCATGGAACAGGCACGAGATCCGAACGTGGATGCGCCAGATGTGGTCTCCGTAGAACCGCAAGGGAAGTTAGCGGCAAAGTGGGGAGATATCAAACGCGAATTTTAATCAATACATAGATAAATAAGGGCATCCCAATCCGGTTGTCCTTATTTCTGTGAAATCTAGTCTCGTTTTGAAGTAAGCCCAACAACGATGCATTACTTCCTTCGAGGGTATCGCCTAACTAACGATATTTTCTTGCATCCCGCCGAGATTTAAAATGTCAACTCGTCACCATTGACACGAAAGCGTGCAAACAAGGTATCGTCAACTCTATAATCTCAATGCTTTTTGAGACGATAATGGACCTTGCGCTTAAAACGCCCGAACGAATGGTACATCAGGCAATTGTTTCGCTCAATGTGATGCGTTTCTGCTTTCGTCTGAGCCAGTTTTGATAATGACTGTCAATAACGACGGTGCACATACAAACATTGATGTAATCACTTGGGCATTACCAGAGGGTGCAATTGCCCGATTAGGACGGGGAGTTGTACAAGATCTGTCACTCTCTCAAGGCGCGAACACGCTCGCTGTCGGAAGTCGTATCGGGCTCTGGTTATACGATGTGTCCACCAAGGCTCCCCTTGCGTTGTGGGATACCGAACGCGGTGTGGTTCGTGCTGTCGCCTTTTCGCCCGATGGACAACTGTTAGCCTCTTCCGGTGGGGGTTACGATACCGTTTACATCTGGCACGCAGAAACCGGGGAAGAAGTTGCAAAATTTGCCAATGCGTCGCCAATTCAGCATTCTCCCTTCATCCCGCTTTCCTTTTCGCCTAATGGAAAATTGCTTGCCTGCGCGACACCTGACAACACCCTTTCAGTGTGGGATGTTGAGGTAGGTGAACGCATCGCCCACCTCACCGGACATACCGCTTTGGTCTCTGGTGTTTCCTTTTCGCCGTGCAGCCAGTTCCTAACCTCCGGGGATAAAGCGGGCACATTGTGGGAGTGGGACATCAACAGCAGACAGCAAGTGAGGGGGTCGTCCGAATACGCGAAGTATCAGGTGACACCCTTCTATTTGCCTGATGGCGCACTGCTAGCTGCGGGGGTTTATGATACTACCCTCGCCGTGTGGAATGTAGAGCGCAATAAAAAGTTGGGCGCTATGGAATATAAACAGCGACTCAATGCGATATGCTTTTCAAACACAGGTTTGCAATTAGCAATAGCAGGCACACGCACGGTTCAGGTGTGGACTGTAGAAGAATGCTCTACCATAGGAACCGTAATTCATGAGCATACCGCTCCTTGCACGTCAGTAAAATTTTCTCCAGATGGTGAAACTTTGGCTGCTGGGTACTGGACAGGCGGCATCAGGTTATGGGATGTTGAGCATCTCGAACCGCTGGTAACATTTCCAGATGGGGATTCTGATTTAATTCGTTCCCGTTCCATTGATTTTTCCCCTGGTGGAAACAAACTGGCTTCCAGTTCCTACGATACCACTGTCAGGGTATGGGATATTGGGAAACCAGACGCGCCGATTGCTGAGTTCAAGGGACATCAAAAAGCGGTGTACGCAGTCGCGTTCTCCCCAAAAAGAGATTTGCTAGTAAGTGCGGATGCTGCGGGCATGCTGATAGCTTGGGATATGCCGCACGGGGACAAGAGACGCACGCTCACGGGACATACGGATTGGATTTGTTCGGTAGCGTTCTCGCCGGATGGAAAGTGACTGGCGATTGCTTCACGTGACAACACCGCCCAAGTTTGGGATGTTGAACATTGGAAGCAGGTGGCTAAGTTGCCCTTAACCTTGCCCCTAGATACTGCTAAGTATAAAGGCGATGCTCGTGGAATTCGGCGGGCCCTCAAATGGCTGGAAGAGGAAGTGGAAGCCTCTGTCAAAATTAGGGCAATCGCATTTTCTCCACGTGGTGATATGATTGCCGGTGGATTATGGCGCGAAATTCGGTTGTGGGATTCCACAACTTATGAAACCCACATGGCGATATTTCAGCCGCAGGGATGCCATAATCCGTTTGCGTTGACATTTTCTCCATGTGGACGGTATCTCGCCTCCGGTGCGTGGTGGCAGGGCACAGAGAAGGTGTCTATTCGTTTATGGGAGGTTACGGGTGGTGAAAATATAGCGACCTTTTGGGGACATCCGACCGACGTTCAGTCGCTTGCCTTTTCGCCAGATGGTCGCGTGCTCGCGAGTGGCAGTTTTGATGGCACCATCCTGCTGTGGGATATGACACCTTACTTGTCGAATGAAACAGCATGAGACGATTACTACAGCCATCGCACATGTTCAGACTATTCCTCTTTCAAACCGCGAGTCTCATTCGCGTCCTAGAAACATGAAAAGTTTAGTTTGGAGGTCACGATGCATTCAAAACAAAGTTGCACGCACAATCCATTTCCACACGACAGAACTGATTCTCAATATCCACCCGTAAACCTGTATCCAGGCCAACATCTTCACGGCTTTGAGGTAAAAGCCGTCACACCAATTGACGAATTGCGAGCGGTGGCGATAGAAATCGCACATCAAAAGAGCGGCGCACGGCTTCTGCATCTCTATACAGACGACACCAGAAACTGGTTTTCGATTAGTCCGATGACCCCAACACCTGATGATACTGGCGTGCAACATGTCCTTGAGCACTCGGTGATGATGGGATCGCGCAATTATCCGGTAAAAGAGGTGTGGTTTGAAATGATGAAGATGAGTTTAGCAAGCTTTGACAGCACGAATGCCATGAACTACGTCGATCACGCCTTTTACTATACTTCAAGCAATGTCAAAAAAGATCTATTCAATCTCGCTGAGGTCTTCTTTGATTCAGTTTTTCACCCTCAGCTGACAGTAGAAACTTTCAAACGCGAAGGCCACCATCTTGAGCCCGTGGACCCAGGAGAACCCTCAGGAGAGTTAAGAATTAACGGAATCGTCTATAATGAAGTGAAAATCGGCTCGTCCGATCCAAGAGAATGCTTTCATTCCGCCGTGACCCGTGGACTTTTGCCGGACACGTGCTATGCCCACAATGGTGCTGGGGATTCACTGGTTTTGCCAGATCTTACCTACGAACAATTAAAAACCTATCACCAAACCTACTATCATCCGAGCAACAGTTTCTTCTTCTTCTACGGCAGCATTCGAACAAGCGATTATCTCGAATTTCTCGCTGACAAACTGGGTGAAATTCCAAATACTGAAAAAAACGGGAGTCTACACCCGCTTCGTTCGGAAATTACACGCCAGCCGAAGTGGATTTCCCCACGGACGGTGAGAGACACCTATCCGATTGGCGCAGATGAACCACTCACCGAAAAGACACACGTGATGCTCAGTTGGCTTATTGGCGATTCTACGGATCCGGAGGATGCCGTCTTATGCCGCATCTTAAGTCTGATTCTGCTTGGCAACCAGGGATCGCCACTCCGAAAGGCGATTATTGATTCAAAACTAGGAACTGACCTATTCGACGACGGTTTCCTTGACGGACTAACAGGACCGAATAGGACCTTTCACATCGGTTTGATAGGGAGCGAAGCGGATCGAATTGGGGTATTCACGGAATTGGTTGTCAATACATTAACAGAAATTGCAGACGCAGATTTTGACACGGAAATGGTGGAGGCTGCGTTCCAACAAATCACTTATGACTATCAGGAGGTTACTCCGAGGTTTCCGTTTCAGATGATGAAGCGTGTCATAAACACTTGGATATATGAAAAGGAGCCGACCCTCTTTATAAAGATGGGAACGTGCCTATTTGCTATCCGCCAACGCCGGGAGCAAAATCCGCGCATCTTCAACGATCTGATTCGTGAGAGACTCCTTGACAACCCACATCGGTTGATAACTGTCCTCTCTCCTGATCCGGGTATGCAGGCTCGTCTTGATGCGGAGGAGAATGAACGCCTGAAAGCGATTCGCGCGCAACTCAACGATGAACAAATGCGACAGATTGCTGCCGATGCCGGCGAGTTAGAACGCCTCAATGGACGGTCCAACTCTCCGGAGGATTTAGCGAAGTTGCCGCAACTGCACGTCTCTGACCTTCCCGAAAAGCCGTTGCATATTCCTACCACTGTTGAATTCGTTGGCGGACGTCCCTTGATTCGAAGCGATGTCTTTTCAAACGGCGTGAACTACATTGAGCTAAGTTTTGATTTGCAAGGGTTGCCGCAACATCTATGGCAGTACCTGCCAAGATTCACCGATGCCGTTACCAAACTCGGTGCTGGCAAAATGGATTACGTGCAGATAGCGCACCGCACCGCAGCAGTTACTGGAGGTGTTGAATGCTTTTCCAATTTTGGCACACACGTGCTTGATCCAAACCGACCAGTGTGGAGCGTGCAGTTTCGAATGAAAGCACTTGACGATAAAATGGAGGATGCCCTGGGTGTTCTGAACGATTTGGTTTTCGCAGTGAACCCGAGCGATAAACGGCGTATTTACGACGTGCTCAATCAAGCAGTGGCGCAATATCGGACCTATATACACGGCTATCGCAGCCCAAATATCGCGCATCGTCATGCTGCACGCGGGTTTTCGCCGCAGGCTTATCTATCAGAAATTGTCTTTGGACTCTCGCAGCTACGCACGATCGAAATGTTACTCAACCGTTTTGATGAATCTCATGAAGGACTGAGCGATTGCATTGAACAAATTCGAGACAACCTGCTAGTACGGAGTCGCATCACTGCCAGTTTCACTGGTTCTGATGAGGCTTTCGGGACGTTTCAAAGAAAA
Organism: Candidatus Poribacteria bacterium; assembly: GCA_965198175.1. Classification (GTDB taxonomy): domain Bacteria; phylum Poribacteria; class WGA-4E; order WGA-4E; family PCPOR2b; genus JAPPKS01. The sequence goes on along the minus strand of OZ240245.1, from coordinate 552,124 downwards.
CTCGGCGAGTGGATCGGCAATTTGCGTGACGAGGCGATAACGCCAGTACCCACAGGATTTAAACCGTTTAGCACATTTACGCGTGAAGCGTTAGCGGTAGCCGTTCAAGTAGGGTACTGCACGCAGGTGATGCCGGCGCCGCACTATTCGCACCCGGATTCGATACTCCTAGCTATCGGTTCGCACATTTTATTGTTTGATTACATATTGCCCGAAATCCGGCTCAAAGGCAATGCTTACGGTGCAGGTGTCACATACGATCCATTTGATGCTGCTCTCTACCAAGACTCGCATTTCGATCCGCACGTTGCTCGTACGCTGGACGTTTTCGCTCAGACAGCTAACTATGTCAAACAGGTAGAGTGGACGCAGACTGACATTGACCGATCGATTATTTCGAGAGCAGGAAATTTTCTAAAGACAATTCGACCTAGCCAGGCCTCTAGCGATACGCTCACCCATTATCTCTCTGGGCAAACACGGGAAGTGATTGAAGAAAAATATGCCCAACTTCGACGCGCAACCCCCAAGGAGGTTAAACGCGCCCTGCTTGATGTTCTTGAGGGAAATCGGGATAAAGCCTCGGTTTGCGTCGTCGCGAGTCGTGAGAAATTAGAAGCCGAAAATCAGAAAATGGCTCACCCCTTGAGTATTGAAAATATTTTCGCATAGGATAGGGTTTCAATCCGCAAGCGAGAACCGCAACATGTAAGATGTTCTACGGCTATTGGCATCTCCAGATACTCTACATTCTTGCTCGCTCTGCCACTAGAGTGGGCATATCGTTCTGCCTTGGATTGACAAAGATTCTGATTAACGATGTCCTTATCGCAAAAAATTAAGTGCCCATTGACCTCCAAATTTCAAACTAGCACTATTGGTTATTAGAACCTCTTTGAAGAGTCACCGTGAACTTCATAACGACTGCATCCAGTCGAGCGTCGGAGCTCTCGACTTCCAGAGCACCCATTTCTACGACTGCGGAGACTGAAAAATGGATATAAGTTTTCAGGCCGATGGTGAAGGCTGGAGTCTAGAAGAATGCGCCGCGTGGGCAAAGGCGAACGACTTCGATTGTGTACGTCTAACCGACAGTGGCGTACTGGAGTCTGACCGTATTATCACCGAGGGACCAGACGAAGTATTAGAGACACTCGACCATTACGGTCTCTACCTTGCATGTATCAGCTCACACTGCAATCTGCTGGACGATGATGAAAACGTGCGACGGACCGAACAAACCCGTTTGAAAAAGGCAATCGAATCAGCCAGCGTGTTGGGATGCCCAGTGGTAATTACTGGAAGCGGCGCACCGGTGAAGAACGGCCAATTCTACGGCATGTACTCATCGCCTCCGGGCAACCCGAGCGACCGCTCAGAGGAATTAGTTGAACGCTTTGCAGAGATGTTCACGCCGGTGGTCAAAGTAGCCGAGGACAGAGATATCAAGATTGCTTTGGATGTAGCTGTGCGCATGGGAAATATCGGCTGCAACCCTGAGATGTGGGACAAAATTCTGAACGCAGTGCCCTCTGATTACCTTGGGTTGTCCTGCGATCCGTCGCACTGGTTGTGGATGATGATTATGCCGGTCGAAGACGTAATCCGAGACTACGCTGGCAAGTGGTATTATGCGGACGTCAAGGATTGCGAGTTAAACCCGCACATGCTATATCGCCAGGGCATCATTGGCAACTGGTGGTGGCAGTACCGGGTGCCAGGCCGGGGCCAGTTGAATTGGGACACGTTGATTAACTCACTGCTGAAATCAGGCTACGATTATGTGCTCTGTGTGGAGAATGAGGACAGGGAAATGCCCGGTCTGGAGGGTATCGCCTATGGTTGTCGTCATCTGCGCCAATTTTTACCACCCAAGTGAGTAGATGGCGATGCGCCTCACAAATTCTCAAAGACTAATGGGAAACAATCGAAAAAACGCCGAATAGCAGGGATTGCCACTGAGTTTTAAACTCCTAGTAAGTAATGCTGTTGTTAGCTCTCACGCAAATTCTTCAAGCTCAAGCTTAATACTTGCGCCTGATATTACCCCACGTTATCGCCAATTTCCCTTGCGGCGATACAGCTAACGATGGAAGTACCTTACTCGGGTCTTGCGCCTTATTTGTGGTGGCAAAAATCACATCGAAATATATCCCGTCCTCGCGGTGAACAATGTGCAGCGTATGATCTCCAGCAGACAATCTCATAGGTTTTGGATTTTGCCCGTTCTGCGTAGCTTCAGGCCCATTGAACGGACCCGAACGGCTATTGATTTGGAACCATACCCAGTCAGAGGACAGTTCCTGCCGGAATTGCGCAGCTTCATAAAAATCCCAAATATTCATGTCCTTATTGTCTTCGGACACCACCTTGTCATCATCAATATCCAGTCCCCAATAGATTGAGTTATCGCCGACTGTCGGCGCGATAGTTCTTGACCATATGTAATAACTGCCTTCTGCCGGGACATTGAACGCATACTTAATCCATGCACCCCCCAGGACGTTGAGCCTGTCACCCGGACCGTTGGGAATACCGATAAAGCCGCCGTTGGACGCTTCAGCGATGGTATATTTGCCTTTACCGCGAATCTCCTTTGCCATGTGTTCATGAACTTGTACCGGGGCACTGAACGGCGGTTTCAAAATCTCCCACTCCTTTCCATCCGAGTCGATGAAATCTTCAGCTTCAAAGTGAAAGGTTTCCGCATTTATCTGTACAGCAATAAAGTTCATGATGATAAAGCCAGTAAGAAAGGTAACGGTCATAGATCGCATGAAAGTGACCCCCTTAAAACGTGTTGGGTTTTGGATGTTTGTAGACAAGTTGTTTTTGAAAACAACGTCATCAATACACATAGAAAAATCAGGGCCGCACAAAATGGTGGAAGTTTCCCCATGTAGGAAACTCAACTCGTATGACTTTTCGCGGCCGGCTGAAGAGGCGACATACAACTTCGCATCTGTGGAGGCTGTCATCGCAACAGTTGCGCGCTCGAACTTCCTCAAGTTTCGCCACATATTATACACACCAAACTTACCTTTGGCAATGACAATCTTGATTAGAGTGTTCCAAGAACTGCCAAAGGTTACCAAAGGGGAAATAAAATGCACGGCAAAATGAAAATCGGAATTATCGGCTGTGGTATGATTAGCAGTACCTATTTCGGTGCCGCCCAAAACACGGATGTTCTGGAAATCAAATCTTGTGCAGATATCAATATGGAAGCTGCCCATAGGCAAGCGGACAAATACGGTTGCCAAGCTGTCAGTGTAGACAAATTGCTAGCGGATGCGGAGATTGAACTTGTCGTCAATCTGACTGTTCCGAGAGCCCACGCGGCTGTAGGGTCCGAGGCGATAGAGGCAGGAAAGCATGTCTATAGCGAAAAACCATTCGCTGTCGATATTGAAAGCGGCGAAAAGCTTCTTCATACGGCAACCAAACAAGGACTCCGCGTCGGTTGTGCACCGGATACATTTTTGGGGGCGGGGATTCAAACAGCGCGAAAGATGATAGATGAAAATAGTATTGGCAGAACGATTGCCGGAACGGCATTCATGTGCAACCATGGACATGAAAGCTGGCATCCGAATCCTGCATTTCACTACGATCTCGGCGGAGGGCCCATGATGGACATGGGCCCTTATTACATTACAGCGCTTGTAAACCTCCTCGGTCCTGTCAAGCGGGTTGCGGGCATCACAACAAAAGCCTTTGACGAAAGAATAGCAACTAGTGAACCAGTACGCGGTCTACACATTCCTGTACAGACAACCACGCACCTAACGGGTGTAATGGAGTTTGTATGTGGTGCCATCGTCACAATGATTATGAGTTTTGATATGTGGAATCACAGCCTACCATGCATTGAACTTTACGGCACAACAGGTTCGATGCAGGTCCCCGACCCAAATAATTTCGGGGGGCCAGTGCGCAATTCTGATTCCGGTGGTGATTGGTACGATGTTCCGCTCGCATTTCCACAGAATGGCCGCATGATTGGCGTTATTGATATGGTTCGTGCAATTGGATCGGGGCGAGAGCACCGTGCCAGCGGTACGTTAGCGCAACACGTTCTGGAAACGATGCTCGCATTTGATAAATCCTCGCACTCCGGTCAGTATGTCGAGATACAGAGTACGGTGGAGCGCCCCGCGCCTCTTCCGCTGGGTCTTAACGAATGGGAAGTGGAAAGCTGATATTAAAGACCGGCATATTCCCGTGTACGTTGAGGATACATTTCTGTCGAAAGGTCGTTGGCGTTCTGCTCACACGCCGGGTAAAGTCGGAAACATTGGGTATCAGTGTGACATTTTTCATGACAGAGGAGGTGCAAATAGCTTGGCGGAATTTCAAACTCACAGGCGGGAAAATTGTTAGGTGGGTGGTGGGGCGTACTGGATTTGAACCAGTGACTTCTACCGTGTGAAGGTAGCGCTCGTACCCCTGAGCTAACGCCCCATAAGGAAGGCGAGAAAGACAAACAAATGGAAAAGTGGTGGGCCCACTAGGATTTGAACCTAGGACCTGCCGGTTATGAGCCGGCTGCTCTAACCACTGAGCTATAGGCCCATCTGAAATTGTGGCTTTATTGTAAAAGTTTGAAGTAGATTTGTCAATAGTAAATCTCAATCGGGAGATAGGCGTCATTCACGCGAGAAGTTTCATCTGGGATAGCTAATCCAGAAATCCCCGTAGTTGCTGGCTACGGATTGGATGACGCAGTTTTCGCAAAGCTTTTGCCTCAATTTGACGGACACGTTCGCGTGTCACTTGAAATTCTGCGCCTACCTCCTCTAGCGTCCGGGGGTACCCATCTCCAATTCCAAACCGCAAGCGAATCACCTTTGCCTCACGCTCTGTCAATGTCGTCAGCACATCTTCAACCCGTTCTTTTAGCATCGTGAATGCCGCTTCGTTCACTGGTGATTTTGAATCCTTATCTTCAATGAAATCGCCGAGCTGGCTATCTTCCTCTTCTCCCACCGGCATTTCTAGGGAGACGGGTTCCTGGGCAATGCGAAATACTTGTCTCACTTTTTCAAGGGGCAGGTCCATTTCGTCTGCAATCTCCTGCGGAGTAGGCTCACGCCCCTTTTCTTGCACAAGGTAACGCGAGGTGCGGATAAGTTTATTTATTGTCTCAATCATGTGGACAGGAATACGGATAGTACGGGCTTGATCGGCAATAGCGCGAGTGATGCCTTGACGAATCCACCATGTTGCATAGGTGCTAAATTTGTAACCACGCTGATAATCAAATTTATCTACCGCTTTCATCAAACCGATATTTCCTTCTTGAATGAGGTCCAGAAATGCCAACCCCGGCGTACGGTTCCTATATTTTTTCGCAATGCTCACAACGAGTCGCAGGTTCGATTCGACAATCATCATCTTTGCCTCTTGAGCGCCCATCTCTCCCTGATAAACTCGCTGAACCACTTGGTTTAGTTCCGCCCGTGGAAGGCCAATTTCATATTCTAATTGTTCAATCATGCGCTGTGCCCTAACAATTTCTCCATTATGATGTTTAAGCGACTCCGTAATCGGCTTCGAATCAGGGCTTCCTATTTTGGCAAGCGCGTCATCCCGAACTAACTGACAGAGTTGATTGGCGGGCATATTGCACATCTTCTCAATTTGCTCAATCTTTTTTTCCAAATCGGCTATAGTATTGGCAACTTCTTTAATCTTACCTGAAATTTTGCTGATTTCTTCCTGATTTATCTTCACTTGTTTCAAGTTGTTAATCAACTCTTCGAGATTCGATTCAGGTTTTTGCCGAATGGTTTCCTCCTCATCAGGAGGAAGGTTCTCATATGCTTGCCCGTGTTCTCGGCTACGCATTTCCAATTCAACATCTTTCAAATAGGCTATAAGCTCTCTTGCTGTTTTGAGATATTTCTCCTCTTTATCGCTAACGGAAGCGCTTGAAACTGGCATTTCAATCACATCGGAAGGCTTCTTGCTTCCTGTCAAAACTTGGTTGAGAAGCTCTCCCACCTGCGCAATCGCCAATGGGGTTTCAAATATTGCTTCTTGGACAATTCTATGCGCTTCCTCAATCCGTTTTGATAAAATGACTTCTTGCTGCTTAGACAGCAAAGGGATACGTCCCATCTCCCTTAGGTACACGCGGACCGGGTCATCAACCTTGTCAAATTTATCCGGGTTCAGATTGATTAACAACTCATCGTCGTAGTTTCCACCATCGACATTTTCCTCACTGTCAGAGTAAACACCACTGCAATCAATATCTCTTAAATCCATTGTTATCAAATCTCCCTCATCAAGAACGGCCGTGTCGTTGGAAGGATTGAGTTCTTCCACGTCCAAACATAACAAATCCTCGAAATCCTCTGGTGAGGCATCCGGTTGTTCACTATATTCCAAGTAACCTTGCTCTCTGTCTGGATCGGTCAAGCCGTTGTTCATTTTAGTCGTCGAAACCATTCTTAATAATTTCTCCTTAAGGTTTAGAGGGTGTCAATCTTCGAGATTATCACCATCTAACAAAAAAGAGGGATTAATGGACGAAATGTCGCCTTCGCTTCGAAAGTTCAACAAGTTCTGCAAGAGTCTCAATGTTATCATCCCCCTGCGTGAGGGCAGTGGAACGTCTTCCACGTTCGATATCCCACAATAAAAATCCTTTGAGTTTCTTCAAACACCCCTCAACTCGCACTTTCAGATTCGGTGAGATCGTTCTTTGCAGAAGGGCATTGGAGATAAAACCTTTTATTCTATCATTCGTACAGGTGTCAATGAGGTCTTGTACGTCAAGTAGGTCTTCGGATTTGCACCCTTCCCAAAGCATTTGAGCAATAATTGCAAAATCGGGGTGTGTAAAATCCTGATAGCGGAATTGTTCTTTAACGCGGGGAATAAGATTTGGGCTCTGTATAAGGGATTCAATCAATTGCCATTCGATTGACTCGCGTGGTTTGAGGCTTGCCTTTCTGGCATAATCGGATGGGGAACGCAATTGGGGTGAACGGTTTGTTTTTACACCGAGACGCTGTAGCTCCTTCGATAACACGGCACGTTCAATATCGAGTTCTTGCGCGGCATATGTAATATATTCATTGAGCTCAACCCGGCTTGCAATATGAGATAAAGTTAGAGCAATCTCTTTTACTGTCTGAGTTTTCACATCAACCCGACGGATTGCATCCTGTTGAGAGGCGCGTTGAATCTGAAATTCAATGAGATTCATTGCGGTGTTGCTGAGTTGATTGAACGCATCTATCCCTTGCGTTTGAATAAATTGATCTGGATCCTCACCAGGCGGAAGAAGTGCAATACGAACACGCAGTCCTTCCTTCAGAAGGATGTGTAACCCTCGCAGCGTCGCCTGGAAACCGGCACGATCGCCATCATAAACGATAATCGTCTCCTCAGCAAATCGATTCAATAAACTAGCGTGTGATTCGCTAAATGCTGTTCCTAATGAGGCAACTACATGTTTCACACCTGCCTGATAGGGCATGATTGCATCAAAATAGCCTTCGACGAGAATAGCTTTCCCTTCTTTCTGAATTGATTGGCGAGCGTTGTACAAATTATAGAGCGTTTTGCTTTTATCATAAAGACTTGTCGTAGGCGAATTCAGATATTTGGGAAGCGTTTCTTCAGATAACGCGCGTCCACCGAATCCGACAGGTGCCCCACGTTCATCAAGTATTGGAAAAATGATGCGTTCTCGAAAGCGATCCATGGGCCCCTGTTCATCGTTCTTGACGAGCCCGGCATCAATGAGTTGTTGTAGTGAAAAATCGGCTTTTGTTGCAGTTCTGACGAGATCCCGGCGTCCACGGGTGGCATACCCGAGTTGGAATTGGCGAATTGTTTGATCTTTAACACCGCGTCTTTTGAGATATGCCAACGCATGTGCACCGATTTGAGGCGTTAAGAGTTGTCGATGGAAATGCGCCATTGCAAAACGGTTGAGATCCTGAAGTTCAAGACGTTTACGATTTATCTGCCGTGATTTTCCGTCCTGACTCGGCAATGAAATTCCAACACGTTCCGCCAACCACTCAACGGCTTCGATGAAAGACATACCTTCATGTTTCTGAAGGAAGCTAATCACATTGCCACCGCTATTACAACCGAAACAGTAGAAGATTTGTTTCTCGGGAGAAACGCTGAAGGAGGGCTTTTGCTCTTCGTGGAAGGGACAAAGGGCTCTGTACTCTTTACCCGCGGCCCGCAACGGAATTCCACAATCAGATATCACTTCCGCAATATCGTTTTGCGCTCGAATTTCGTTCAGTAGTTCGGGTGGAATGTAATTCGACGATTGATTCATCTCAACCCACCAACTTTATTCGGCCCTGTGTCTAATCTTTCAGGATAATGTTTGTGACGCCAGCACCACCTTCGTTAAGTGGTGCTGCCTGAAAATCTACAACTAAAGGATGTTCGCACAACAATTTCTGTATTGCACCACGTAACGCACCGGTGCCCTTGCCGTGAATAATTCGCACATTTGATAAACCAGCGAGGAAAGCGTCGTCCAAATATTTATCAGTCTCATCTAATGCCTCATTGACTGTTTTGCCTCGCAGATTTAGTTCGGTTTTGATAACACCTGCTTTTCGGTGTTGAACATCTAATACTGAAGGAGCTAGATTCGGGTTATCGCTTCCGACCTCCGGACATAGCTCAATTTCATCGTATGAGACTTGCATCTGCATATTGCGAACCCGGACCTTTAACGGTGCCTTACTGCTTTTTATAATTGATACAACCTCCCCAAACTGATTCAGTCCTTTGAGCCGAACCTTATCTCCCACCTGAATCTTTGGAAGCGGTGGGGGTTCTGTCAAAGCTTGTTCCTTAGGCTGATGGCGCTCCTTGAGTTCTTTCTGAGCATTCTCAATGTGGGTGACAGCTGAGCGCACACTCTTTTTCGATGCGCTTTCCTTATGCACATCTGCGATTGTCCGTTCAATTAGTTTACGCGCATTCTTGAGAATCTCGGAAGCCTCCTTTTCAGCCGTTCGCTTCAGTTCATCCCGTTCTACTTCAAATTGGCTGATGAGAGCTTCATGTTTTTTATATATAGTTTCAGCAGCTCGAACTTTCCCCTGAACAATTTCGCGTTCAGCTTCAAGTTCACGTTGTGATTCTTGCATGCTAACAATCAAGTCCTCAACGGCGACTAGCCGATCTCCCATGTATGCTTTTGCTTCAGAAGTTATCGAGTCGGGCATACCCAACCGTTGGGCAATTTTAATCGCATTACTACTTCCAGGCACACCTATTAAAAGGCGATAGGTAGGACTTAAAGTTAACCAATTAAACTCCATCGAAGCATTCTCCATCCCTTCTTGGGTATGGGCATGCGCTTTTAGGGCGCCATAATGGGTCGTTACAATAGTACGAGCCCCACTTTGACCAAGCCGGTCAAGAATCGCCATACCTAGCGCTGCTCCCTCAGTAGGGTCTGTACCTGCACCAAGTTCGTCCAGCAGCACCAACGACTTCTCACCCTTCTCCGATTTGCGATCAGGGATGTCGCTTCGCTCAAGATGCTTTAAAATCTCAATAATCTTGGTGATGTGCGATGAAAAAGTGCTCAGATTCTGTTCGATACTCTGCTCGTCACCAATATCTGCGAAAATATCGTCAAAGACAGCAATTTCACTACCACTCCGCGCTGGGATGTGCAGTCCCGATTGTGCCATGAGCGTAAGTAGACCGATTGTTTTGAGCACGACGGTTTTTCCGCCTGTGTTCGGTCCTGTAATAACAATCGTATGAAATGAGTCGCCGATGTGTAAATCGGTGGGAACGATCAAGGGAACGGATAGTGACTGCGATAGTCTTCGAAAACTATCGCCCTCCCTATTCGGTCGGTTGAGCGTTTTGCCCTTCCTGGCCTGTAATTGTAGATTCGCTTCAAGTAACGGATGTCTCGCTGACATCAATTTCACAAACCCACGTGCGTTGAGGAGGGGTTCAACCGCGTTGAGATTAAGACTTAATTGTGTCTTTGCACCCAGGAAGTCCAGTTCACCCAATATGTCCAATGCCACTTCTAAACCGGTTACGCACTCACGAACCTGTTCACTCAATACAAATAAAACCCGACGAACCTCTTGACGTTCTTCTTCCGCGAGTTGATGCAAGGCGTTGTTGAGTTCAACAATACTGAAAGGTTCGATGAATACAGTTGCCCCACTTGTGGATTGCCCCTGAACAATACCTGGGAAATGGCTTCTAGCGTCTTGTTTGATGGGAATGACGTAGCGATCGTTTCGGAGGGTGATGATGTTTTCTTGGAGCGATTTCTGATGGTGGGGAGAACGTAGGATGGTTTCTAGTTTCGACTGGATTTTTTCCCGGGTGTTTGTCAACTGCCGTCGAATATTTCTCAAGGTTGGACTGGCTTGATCGAGAATTTCGCCTTCTGAACTGATACAGTCGGTGATAGATTTGGCCAGCTCGACAAATGTCGGAAGATTATTAACGATTGTGCAGAGGTTCGGGAAGTCGCTCGCATTGATTTTCGCTAACCCTCGTCTGACGTTCTGGGCAACGTGTGCCACACGACCGACATCAAGGAGTTGATCGGCTTCTAAAATCGCGCCAGGCTTCGCAACCTTTCGGAGAACAGGAGAAATATCCTGTAATCCTCTTAGTGGAAAACCGTTCGATGTTTGATACAAAGCCTTTGCTTCACTACAAAGCTTCTGTTGTTGTCGAATCTCGTCTATCTGACGACTCGGCTTTAGCTCCTCTACTCTTAATGCGCCCAATTGAGAAAGGGTGTATTTCTTGAGCAGCGATTTCAACTTATCATATTCTAGAACTTTTTCTGTATGGACGACCATAGCTTTTCCAACATTACTCGGAGATACTAGTCTGTGTCAGCAGATTTTGCAGTGTGTTGGAGTCTATCGTGATGGAAGCGAGCAGTTTCGTAGAGGTTGCGACTTGGCGCAAAATCAAGATTTACAGCTTGATCGTAATAGTACAAAGCCGTGCTCTGTTGCCCCTCTGATTCATAACGACGAGCATCTCGAAGGTTTTTTAGAAAATCATCCGCTTTCTTCTCAAAGTTATAAATACCTTCGCGTAACGCCTTAGTTAGTCCGCGATGAATATCTTTATTGACTTTGTAGCGATGAACTGCTTCCGCGTATGCAACGAAGGCTTCGTAATAAGCACCTTCATTTTCTAGCTTTTCGGTTCCCACCACGCTAGGGGCTTCTGGGAGTGACGCAAGCAGCGATTTCACGCTGGGAGTTAGGTTCCGTCCGAAAATGAAATCGCGACTTTTCTCTTGGATGGCTTTCTCTAGACTTTCACGAAAGAGATCTATGACATCTTTATAAATGGCTACCGCATCATCAAGGCGATCGAGCTTCTCGTAGCAACGTGCTTGGCTCAGCTGGAAATCCACAATTGCGTGTTCGCGAATCGTAACAGGAACATCTGGAAGATTTTTATAGATTTCAATCGCTTTTTCATACTGACTTTGCTGCTCATAACAGTTGCCCATCGCCTTCTGAGCATACAAGGCAAGAATTTGATTATCCGATTGATGGTTTTCCTTGATGGATTCAAATTGCTCTATTGCCCTCGCATAATCTTCTTGGTAATAGAGGGTTCTCGCATAGTTGTATCGCGCTTTATCAGCAAACGAGGTACCAGAATATTTATGGAAAATAGCTTGAAACGCCTCGCCTCCTGCCTGAAATTGCTCACCGCTAGTTTCGAGCTTCTCAAGATCTAACCAACTGTCTTCTGCTTCTTGATATTTTTCAATAGCTTTCGCAAACTCAAGAGAGGCTTCTGCACGTGTCTCTTGTTGTTCTTGCGAATAGATGGAAATTCCAGCCACAAGGACAACCAGAACCGCGGCAGCAATGATGATCGATTTTAAGTGTGTCTTGAGAAAATTATAAGATTTGAGGACAGTTTCAACAAATTGATCTCGTTCTATCTCTTCCTTTGTTAGACGGTTACCTTGAGCCATTAGCTTCCTCAATGTATTTGCTACGGAAATTTTGGAGAATCAAAACTCGCAGCCTAGAAAACACGGTTTGTTGTGGTGTGTGACTTCCACAGGTTTCAAAATTGGCATGTCATTCCTTGGCACTCCGACAAGGTCTGATGCACCGATGTCGAAAACGAGGGACACAATATCCACGATTTTCGGATTCGGGGCAGAAAAGAGACTCATTCTACTGACCCGACACAAAGAGCGTCTTAAACGCGCTATGAAATTGTTTACAACGAAATTCATAAAAAAAGTTGGAATTTCTCACTCTCGATAAAAAATCCCTCTGGGTGTTAAAACACAAATCTGGGATATTCCATCAGTCGGGTGCTTTTTATTTCCTCTATAAATCGTTGAAGCGGGTGACGGGAATTGAACCCGCGGCCCTCAGCTTGGGAAGCTGACGCTCTACCGCTGAGCTACACCCGCACGGAAATTGATAAATTATACTGATTGGCGTGCTCCATTGTCAAGAGGAATTTCTAAGAATTAACGGATAGATTATAGGTGAAAGATCCTGTCTATAACTGAGTTCTAAGGTGTTAGATACGATTAAAAGAAAAAAACTGAGAGGCGGTCTAAAAATAATTTTCAGGATCGCTGATATTCATCAAGATCGAATACTTTTGAGATTTCCCCGCCTATTCATATGTAACAGTGAGATATAAATAGGAGGCGATCCAAGCCGTCTACACTCGCCCAGGTGCGCTTGTTTTGTTGATTAGGTTTTACTATTCGATAGACAAATCGACAGCACCTAAGCGAACCCCGATGTAAAAAATCATTTTTATTGTCTGTTGACTATCACAACTCAAGGTGGTAAGATTTTCCCCTGTTTCAACTATCCACCCGTTTTCTACTAACAAAAATAGGGAGGAGGCTTAACTTTAGTAAGAGGAACTTGCACGGCTTTTTAGAATGCATCTGGTAGTTTGTGGCTTAAATCAAAATTAAACTACGTTTCCTCCTTGACAAAAGGGCAGTACAAAGGCGATCATCTGATCCTGTAAATGACCGCTGTAAAGCGTAATTTAACCCTTGAAAAGGAGAACAAAATGAAGTTTATTTCTGTCATTTTTCTAGTTTGTTTTTTTGGGTTGCAGCCATGAGCATCCGCTGACCGAACATGAACACGACGAAGCGCCTCATGAGCATGAATTAGCTGAACACAAACACTCACTAGAAACACATGAGCATGAATTAGCTGAACACAAACACCCACTAGAAACACATGAGCATCAACATAGTCACGAATTTATTGAACATGTTCATGAGTTAATCAGTCATGAACACCAGCCTAAATTTGTTGAGCATGAACATGACACGCCAATAGTTGAACCCGAAATTGATAAGGATTTAGAAAGACTGTATAGTGAGCTATCGGGAAACTACACGCTTGTAGAGATTGAGTTCTGGAGCAATGATGAGGGGGTTACTAAACTAACACCACCCGAAGTAAGCGGAAATTTAGTCATTGACGGATACAAAATGACGACAACACTTGACGGTGAAACTTATGTCTCTTATTACACAGTTGAACCAGACGGAGATGTGATAGGGTCTTACTTAGACAGCGATTTTGAAGTTATAGATTTTGTCGGTCTTTATAAATGGGACGGGAGAATGCTTTCAATCTCCTTTTACACGGATGATTGGAATGCTGTTAATTTTGTGTGGATTTGTGTGGACTAGAATATAGATAAATTGATTGTTTTTAGGAGTTACGCAGTTGAGAGCAAATAGGTTATAATTTGAGCATGAATCCATCGAAATATAATGACATTGACTATATCAATTTCTTGGTTGGCACTCAGAAAAGTTACAGTTGTCTTGAGGCAGAAAAGGTTCAACCCCAAACTGATGACTCACCGGCTCATGATTCGATAACCAGACTTTTGCATCGAGATGAACCCGATACCGGCAAACTGTGGCACGAATCAAAAAGTCAGGTGAAATTGAAATCAGGAATTCTAGTTATAGATGATTCGACCCTAGATAAACCTTATTCCCAAAAGATTGACCTAGTGACAAAACACTGGTCGGGGAAACACCATCGAGTTGTGCATGGCATTAACCTAATCACTTTGCTTTGGACGAATGGCGATAGACATATTCCATGTGATTATCGAATCTATAACAAAGCCAAGGACGGCTTGACGAAAAATGACCATTTCCGTGCAATGCTGACGGAAGCGAAGAACCGTGGCTTTGTTCCCGAATGTCTTTGCTTTGATAGTTGGTATGCTAGCCTAGAGAATCTAAAAGCCGTCCGAGATTATGGTTGGAGATGGCTGACTCGTCTAGCTGCCAACCGACGGGTCAGTAAAGATTATTCCGGTAATCGTCCTGTAAGTACAGTGCCGATTGAATCAACGGGTACGATTGTTCATCTTAAGGGTTATGGATTGATTTTGGTATTCAAGGTGGACACTCCAGAAGGTGACATTGAATATTGGGCAACGAACGACTTACACATGAACGAGTTAACACGTCTCAAATATACGGAATGGTCTTGGGCAATAGAAGAATATCATCGTGGCATTAAGCAATTCGTTGGCGTCGAACGGGCACAAGTGCGGTCGACTCGCACTCAAAGCAATCATATCGGTTTAGCGCTGAGAGCCTTTCTGAGAATTGAGCATTACTGTTATCATACCGGCACCAGTTGGTTTGAAGCAAAACTCTCAATTGTCAGAAAGGCTGTCCGTGATTATTTGGTGCAGCCTCTTTTTACGCTTCAACCAAATGCGTAACTCCTATGTTTTATGAGAAAAAGACATCATTTCCTTGAAATGTCTTTTTTAACTGTGTATAATGATATAGTAGACTGTTCACACTACTAACGGGTGGGCGGTTTGATACCAGCGATGGTGAAATCGAGTAAAAGGCGTTAAGATTATGACACTAATTGTTTCCCTTATAGTACCTGATGGTATTGTAATTGCTGGGGATAGCCTATCAACAATGATAGGACAAACTGAGTTTCAAGGTACGAGCGATGTAACATGTCCAAAATGTCAGCATCAGCATGAAATCCAACATAATGTACCATTGCCTCCTGTCCCAATGACAACGTTCTCATATGCTCAAAAGGTATTTCCTTTCTGCAAGAACTTTGGCATTGGTACATTTGGTATGGGCTTGGTAGCTGGAAAATCCATTTACTTTGCGATTCGTTCACTTGAACATCGGGTGTTAAATGGGGACATGTATAAGCCCACAAATGTTACAGAAGTTTCTAAGGTAATTGGGGATGAAATCTATAAGCTCCTTATAAAACAGTTAAAACAAGAGAATGTGCCTTTAGAAACATTATCGCCAAACAGTTTCCCTCTAGGAGCTCAAGTTGTTGGTTATGATGGTACCGACCCAAAAATATTTGAAGTTAATATCGGGCGTAATGTTGAATGTAGAGAAACTGAGTTATGTAGGATGTGGATTTTCAGGTAACAATGAAATTGTTCATGCTATCTGGAATTTATATAAACAAAATCCTGCTAGTCAAGCCAATTTTAGTAGTTTTGCTTTACAAGATGCAATTGACTATGCTGAGTTTTTAATTCATACAACGATTGAACACCAGCGATTTTCTCGGACAATGCCTACAGTTGGAGGGCATATTGATATTGCTCTTGTCACTCCATTTGATGGATTCCAGTGGATTTATAAAAAACCACTTGGGCGCAGCATTATTGAGGAGGAATAAAATGTCACAAATAGTGGAAGTTAAGTCCCTACGCATTGTACAGAAACCAATAATCGAATGTACGTACACCCTTGCTACAGGCAGTTTTTTGTCTACTGAACCTTTTTTACTTCTCAAAGCTCTAGAAGAACAAAAGTCAAAAGCACACGAGAATACAGACTCACTTACCACATTTGATGAGTTCGTACTAAATGATGGAACAGAGTTAACATAACAAGGGAAGTCATTACATAAAACAAATTACCAATTTATGTCACCACTACTGAAACATAAGCCAGAGAATTATATCTCTGGATTTTTTGTCGGGAATTATACCATTGTAAATTATCCCCTTTTTTATCACCCAAAACAACCTCTCATAAACTTATAGAACAGATCTCCATCTTTCCTGCGATTGTATTTATAACACGCCCTAGCAATATAAAGCGGCGCATATTTTTTGCTGTAATGATGATGTAGCCCGTTTTTACCTCTCTTTAGTAACGACCACAGAATCCCTAAATCGTGTTTGTATGAATATCCCTGTCAACATATTTTCGCTCTTGATGTTTAATCACACTATGCGGCATTATAGATTTGGTTGACAGTTACCCTCTCCATTCATCAGACATTAGCTCAGATTCTTTAACTTTTACAGGTTTAGTGATGAACTTAAATATCTGTGAACCTGACAAATCAGAAACTACTGTAGCAACAACCCTTCCACCCCGCTCAATTACTCCGATAACTTTAGCCTTTTTCCGTTCCCCGTTCCCGTTTTTGTGGTTTTCCAACACCAAATCTCTTAGTGATATATCCCATGTTGATAAACCTTCCAGTACAGGGGAAACAGGGCTATTCTCAGCAATTTTTAAGGCATCTGTATTTAGCCAAAATTAACGCTCCTGTGACAAATATGGGAGCTTTGTGCGGGCTGTAAACCGACCTCTCTGAGCGTTTGCATGAGATGTTGATTTCATGTAATCTGAAAAAAAATGAGCATCATGGCATATGTGATGCAACAAACTATGGCACAAAGTGTGAATTCAGATGAAAAAAAACTTGACATAATTTGCTTGACATTTATGCTTTACTGTATATAATATTCTGATTGTTTAGTATATAGTTATAATTCTTCTTGTACGAGTAAACAATGGAAACAACAGCACCATCAGCCATTAAATATCAGAACCCTCCCATACATGAGATTGTTTGCGGTATCATTTTCAATCCAATCCAGGGGTTACACACAGGGCAATTCGGCATGCTATGGCAGAAATTCAGACCTGATTTTCCCAAAATTGAAGAACACAGCCCCCTTGAACCTGTATCTGAGGAGGACTTGAAGAGAAGAAATCAGGTCCTACCTTCGCGGGTTTGGTTCGTGCACAAAGATGTGAACGAAGTTGTCCAAGTACAGTTCAATCGATTCATTCATAACTGGCGCAAGAGACGCCCCGATGATGAATATCCAGGTTATGAAAGAGTGGTAGAAAACTTTGAGAATTATCTGTCACGTTTCAAAGAATTTCTCGTTGAGGAGAAGTTGGAAGATCTTATTCCGAAGCAATACGAGATAACATATTTCGACCACATTTTACAGCATGAAGGTTGGGAATCGCTCAATAATTTGGGAGAGATGTTCCCCAATCTCGTCTCGCAAAATGTCCAAGATGCACCGCTAGGGCACCTAAGAGAATTTCAATGGCAAATGTTGTTTAGTCTGCCAAATGATTTTGGGCAATTACAATTGACCATTCAGACTGTTCACCGACGATCCGACGCTCGACAACTTATTCGTATGGAGTTCACCGCACAAAGTAACGAACCGTATGAGCCGATGCGAGAGTGGTTTGACATTGCCCATGGGGAAATTGTTCGACTTTTTTCAAATCTCATAAGCGATGAAACCCAAGATCGGTTCTGGGGGAGAGAGTCATGCTAGACGAAAGTATTTCCGCTACGGCTCAGCTCGACACAGGATTTCTTTCATTAGGCAAGTTTACCCGATACCAAGAATATATTAGGGTAGTTAGACCTAATATATCAGAATCGGTTGAACAGGATAAGGGTACGTGGCACATGCTCAACCGTAGAACCTACCATGAAAACATTAGGAAATATATTAAAAAAGATTTCATAGTTCAACAAGAAGACAGCGAAAAATACTCTGCACATTGGTTGGTAACAGAGCTCCCTGTTGCAGATGTAGATATAGTCAGCTTTACTGATTTTCCAACATATTGGCATCTTGTGCAACGTTATATCGGCACACAATCGAAACTCATCAGGGCATTCTATCCAACTTGTTTGATAACGAATTCTCTGACTACAGAAAAAGACTCGGAACACAACCTCAAGAATGACATCTTGGCTGAATTGTCAGAGCGATTTGCCGTTATTGCTAAACGAGAAGATAACTGGGATGGGCGCGAATCCAAGAAACCAAGCGTGCTAGCTTTAAGTAATGCAAGAGCCATTATGGATAAATTTTTTGATGTTGTCATTTCTGAAGGGTATGCGTGTGACACGCCGCTGACATCTAGCGATCAAGACGGATACATCACATTTGCATGGTACGGAGAAGTACGGAAGCTTCATCTCAAAATCGAAGATGACGAAGCGGTATATGTTAAAGTATGGCGACAGAATGGTGAGATCAAATTGAGTCTAGAAACACTTCACAGCAAAGACTATCTCACAATCTGGGAATGGTTTCTTTATGGATAACAACTACTACGTGAAGGATGACGAGGAACTTTATCGCAGCGTACGAGGCAGATTGGAAGATGACGAGTATTATCTCGACAAACAAGGAAATCTTAATTTAAGTGCTAAAGCTTTCTCCGATAGAAATTTTAAGCCGTCGGTTGATAGGGCAAAACTAAGAGATGACCCCTCCCTCTCTCGGTTAAGCGAAACGGATGGGATTGTTAGTCTGACAGCACGCGATGTTCGCGCATCAAAAGAAGTGACAACCAAAGTGCACGATAAGGAGCTCGTTATTGACCTAGATATTATCTATGACCCCACTCCAAAAAATCCTGCTCACTCGATAATTTTTGCAAATCTTGGCGTTTGTGTATCGAATAACCAGAAAAGGCGAGCATTTGAATTACTAACATACCTTCTTGCCGAACTTGCATCGGAAAAAGGATGGACATTGGAACCAAGGTTAGAGTGACAATCCCCTACCAATTTAAAGGTGAAAGAACTCGATCCATTCCAAGAACTATCGCACGTACCTACCCCATTCAGTTGTTCTATCCGATATATCTTGAATTCCCTTCAGTGAAATTGACAGGGCAGATTGCCAGACAAGCCACCTATTCCGTTTCCGTAGTAATCTCATATTACTCTCTGATAAATTTATCATGACTCATAAGTCGGGGCTAACCACCCCGTTTTTTTTATGTCTGATTTTTGTCCAAAACCGAACTATCGCACCTGATTGAAATTTGGGCTATTCTCGGCAATATTAGGGAGAAATGAGAGTAGGCACAACTAAGGCACCTGTGCTAACTGTGGGCGAAGCGGGGGTGACCGTGCGGGGCTGCTTGATGTATGCTTTGGAGTAAAAATAAAAAGGCGGGCAACAAGTTTATCGGTGAGATTGTCACTTGAACCCAAACCAGACATGCTGTACATCAAATTTTGCGCAATTCTCTAATTCTATCTTGTGAAGGGTTGTCTCTGCGGTTATTTCGGGATATAATCATAGCAAATCTGGAGACGTCCTAATACGCAGGAGATAAAGTCAATGAGTGAAACTGAAGAACAATCCCAAACCTCAGACTCAGACTTTGAACCAAGACCAGAAGATTTCACGGTAATGCAAATTGTTCAGGAGGTGTTAGCGTCACATGACGGGCTTGATGAGTATTATAAAGGGATGAACAGTGAGCAGCAATTCCGAGTGGCAATGAAAGCCATGTACAACTCCGATTTTCAACCGCTATCTGGCGACGTTCTCAAATCGCGGATAAAGTTACACTTCGAAATTAGACCTAACCAAATCATCGCTGCTCATCATTTCTCAAAAGCATCATACGAGTGCATAAAGACCTACCGTGCTGGCTTGTTTATAGCTTGTACCATGATGACTCACCCAATCAACGAAGGAATTATCAAGTTTGCTGCAAAGAGAAATAACATTGCTAGAGAGTGCAAAGAAGACCTCCCAGAAACAATTGAAAAACTTAGGAAGGTACAACTCCTCAACAATGAATCTGCTGAAGCATCTAAGGCAATTTGGAGAAGCTATAGAAACGCAATTCATCACATGAGAGAAGATATATCCAAAATCCAAGACTGGCATCAGCAAGCCAAGCAAAATCTGCGCAATTTAGAAAAGGTCGAGTCTTGTGTTTTCGGTTTCGACTACGCAGAAGGAGGGACTATAAATGTACACTATCCGCAGCATTGGGATCGTGTCGGTGATGAACACATCAAGATATGGTTGAGGATTGATTAAGCGCATTGCAATGTAAAAGGGTTTACAGAATAAACGATTAGGGCGGGGGCTAATAACCCTCGCCTTTTTTATTTCCTCTCATATTTCAATTCCAAGCGATAGGTAAATTACAAATCCATAGGGAACTATCGCACCTGAGGCAATTTTGGGCTATTCATGGGGCTGTGAGAGAGGAAGGGTTAGGCATAGGAGATTTACGACAAACTGAATACTCTGAAATTTTCTCTATCAAACGTACATAACACTGAGGAGGTGATCCAAGCGTCCAAATTCGCCACAGGTGCGATAGTTCATATCAAATGGGTTTTGATACTCAAGAGACTAAACGAAAGCACCCTGAGCGATTTTAGGCAAATAAACCGAACATTTTACGCTTCACTTGACATAGTTTACTTACATTTTGTGCTCCCCACAAAATTAAAATTCTCAGGGTTGAGGTGGGTTTGAGAAGCCTGCCTTGACTCTCTCTTTTAAAAATCCAAAGGGAGTACGAAAGTAGGGGGAGTGATAAAATGTATACACCAAAAGTTTCAACTCTTACATCTGTACGTGATACAAACCTTGCCCACAAAACCCTCCTTTACGCGATTATAGCCCAACGATTCTCAGTTAAAATTAAAGACCGCATCCGATTAGTTCGGGACATACCCCCAGAAGATAAAGAGACATACAGAGAAACCCGAGAACGTTTGATTCCAGCGGTTATCCCTTCTGGTGTATTGAAGTTTAGAAACAGCGAATCTCCCGATCCACACAGCCTAATAGTTTGTTTAGACTACGACAACTTGGGCGATGCTGTTGACCATTTCAAACATCAATTATCACAATTACCCTATGTTTATGCCATAATCGTCTCGCTCAGTGGTAGGGGGCTGAAAGTATTCGTCAAGATAGACAAGCCCACCGATAAAAAGACCCATCCGTTTGTCTACAAACACATCTCAAAAGAGATAAACTTAGGTATCAAAGTATGTAAAGCAAAAGCCCTTGTACAGTTATGCTTTTACACCATTGATAATTATTTCTATTTCAATCCAGATTGTGAAGCGTTTGATACCTCAGAAGTAAGAACTGAGGAGACTGTTGAAACTGAGCATGCTGATACTCAGATAAAAATACCTGAATCTGCTATAAGAGAAATCACGGGGAATTGGTTATCAGGTAAATGGATAAATCATGAAAACTTCAAAACCCTTTGGGATGGTAATCTCGACACAAATGACTCTCAAAGCGAAGCTGACCTGGGGTTGTGTAAACACTTCGCTTTTTACCTACTAGATGCCCACAACGAAGTCATCCCTAACCTGTGTGATAAGTATAAAATTGAAAATGGGGATGGCGTTGCATACGCCCTGATTGACGGTTGTTTTAGTAGGTGAAATAGCACCACTTTTCAAATGAGAAAACGCTACAACTTTGCAAGATGTTGTCCAAGAAAACGTGTTATCGTGTGGGAGGAATTCTTTCAGAATGCGTTTCAACGCTACGCGTGCAGTAAGCAAAAGGACTAGAGTCGTGGAAACGATGGTTGTGCGGGTTCAGGAAACTGTGCTCGACGACGAGGGCACTAAATACTCCGCTAGGATAGCCATCACACCGCACTTGATTATACAGAAGCAGACGAGCAAGAGTACCCATGGCGTGAGTTTGGCATCTACATCCATTTTACCTAGGATTAGTTACGATTTTATCGAGATGCTCGCCACTTTTCGCCTGGCGTTCACAAAATCTATGTTATAATTAAAGTATGCTTGGGTGCCTAAGTAGGACGCTGTGCGACCTTATTCACTTTTGGCAGATTTCCGCCATGTATGAAAGAGGAGGTTCGGTCGCACTCCTAAAATACCCAACATCCGACACCAACGGAGCGATAGCTGAAAAACTCGGAGTAGTAATAGCGTACGTAATAATAAACCCTGGCATGAGACGAAAATGGTAGAAGAGAGAGTTCAAATGAGCATACGGTCACCAGGCGCGATCTTGCTAATCTCCTGTTACGAACTTGGACACCAACCACACGGAATTAGTCTGCCGCTAGGAATTTTGGAAGATGCCGGTTTTGCACCCGAGTCGATGGACATTGCGGTTGAGGCATTCGACACAGCGAAGATTGAGCGAGCTCGATTCATCGGCATCTCAGTGCCGATGCACACTGCTTTGCGGCTGGGTGTCCATGTCGTGCGACGCATTCGAAAAATCAATCCAGAGGTGACTATCTGCCTCTATGGTCTTTACGCGGTTCTGAACGCAGAATACCTGCTGGAACACGGTGTGGACTTTTGTATCGGCGGTGAGTTCGAGGGACCTCTCACCGCGCTCGTCGAAGCGATTGAATTGCAATCACGAGACATCACCCCCCACTTAACACTCGCCTCTCCGGTGGAGGGTGTTGTTCAACCCGGCAAAAAAGCACGTCCTTTCCTCCGACGATTATCTTTCGCTATCCCAAACCGTAACACACTGCCGCCGCTTGAAAAGTATGCTCATTTGGAGCACAATGGTAATCACCGCGTAGCCGGTTACGTTGAGACAAGTCGGGGCTGCGTACATCTCTGCACGCATTGTCCAATTCCGCCGGTCTACGACGGACGCTTTTTTGTAATTCCACGGGAAATCGTACTTGAGGACATCCGAAGGCAGGTCAGCGCCGGGGCAACCCATCTGACTTTTGGGGACCCCGACTTCTTAAACGGTCCAACACACTCGCTGCGTATTATCCGTGCGATGCATGCGGAATTCCCGCAACTCACTTTCGACTTTACTGCCAAAATCGAGCATATTCTAGAGCACCGCAAGATATTCCCCGAACTGGCGGCGTCAGGCTGCTTGTTTGTAATCTCCGCAGTGGAGTCACTTAGCGTCACCGTGCTCAAGATTTTGGATAAAGGTCACAGGCGAGAAGATGTCGTTGAGGCACTCAAGATTGTCCAAGACACTGGCATTGCACTTCGTCCGACTTGGGTCATGTTCACACCGTGGACTACCTTGGACGACTACATCAAGGTGCTGGAATTTCTCCAAAAACACAGTCTCATTGACCATGTAGCTCCGGTACAATACGCGATTCGGCTGCTGATTCCGCCCGGCTCCATTCTGCTTGAATGCACTGCTATGAAGCCTCATCTTGGAATGCTCAACCATGCATCTTTTAGCTATAAATGGACTCACCCCGATTTCCGCATGGATGAACTCCATAAAATTGTCAGTTCGTTGGTAGAACGGGATTTACAAGCGGGTAAGGACGAAGTAGATATCTTTTACAGGGTGTGGGCGCTTGCTGCAAAAATGCGAGGTGAGTCACGTCCCGGTCCCGCACAGCGTACCTGCCAGCCCAGTCGAATCCAAGTGCCGCGAATAACCGAGCCGTGGTACTGCTGAGCGGAGCCAACCGAGGGTCAGTTGGACCCACTTCAAGCACAAATGGCTGGCGTGTAAATTGACAGCAGAATGTTATAGACACAAGCGAAAATTCAGCTCACCGCGGACAGAGGCAATGTATTCAGAAGGATTCGCGAACCACTGTGTAATCGTCTAAATCAGTTGAGGGTATTTCCTACGGCTTTAGGAGAAAACAGAGGTGCCAAACCCCTAATTATCGGCTTTTAACCTTGACTTGAGAGGCTTGAGTTGCGGTGAGATACTTCGCCAAGATGGAACGCACCTTTGCCTCCGTGAATGCTAACCCTGGTGCAACAAGCATACATTTTCTTCTAGACCACCTTTTCGACCACGCCCTGACAAAATCCAAATAGGTAAAACGCCTTAACCTAAGACGCTTTAGATCGCTCGTTCCTGAAGGCGCTCTCGCTATATTTGCTAGTTGGATTTGCTCATCGCCGTCGTCGAATCCAACCACAGCCCAGAACTGCAGCACATCGCCTCCATACTGTAACAACACTACAGGCGCCCAGCCTGCCGCAATAAACGCCTTCAAGATATCCAAATCGCAATTCGATACTAAGCTGAGATGGTCGTCTTGTCTTTTTGTCCTTGTGTAGAAATCTTCAATGCTGTAATAGATGGGTAGGTTCCTGAAAATAGTTTTTAGCAACGGCAGCCGTGCAGACTCTACTTCTGCTGTCCGCGGTAATGACGTGCTTGCCGATGCCGGGGCAGTTCTCGGTACGGAATTTCCAGCTCCTGAAGTTGATGCGCTCGGGATGTACATCCTCCGAGGTGCGGGCCCACAACCGACCAGCAAGATACAGAACGTCAGAAGCGCCGCAAGATGAACGAATCTAATTTTCATGATGTTCCCTCCTTGATGTTGGATAGACCAGCCTTCTCACAAGTCGGACTACAGCGCGGGAAGCTAGCAAGTGAACCTTTCCATTTGAACAACACACTAACCGTCTCCCTGCCGATGCGACCTGAGACATTTAACTTGTTCAGTGTTAGCGAATATTTCATGGGGCACCTAAGAAGAAGTAGATGAACTGAATTTCGTTCGAAATTGATTAGAGCGAAATGGTTCATATACAAGAACGTCCTATCCGCTAAACTTCGCCGAAACAATTTTTGACACACCCGCCTGCTCCATCGTCACGCCATACATCGTATCGGCAATCTCCATCGTTCGTTTGTTGTGGGTGATAATGATGAGTTGTGTCTGTTCAGCGTATTTCCGAATGAGGTTGGTAAAGCGGAGTACGTTCGCTTCATCTAGCGCGGCATCAACTTCATCAAGAACACAGAAGGGACTTGGCTTGATTTTAAAGATGGCGAACAGCAGGGCGATAGCAACGAGTGACCGTTCACCGCCGGACAGTTGCGTGATACTTTGGGGACGTTTCCCCGGTGGACAGGCAATAATATCAATCCCAGCCTCCAACACATCGGACTCGTCCGTTAAGCGCAATTCCGTCTCCCCGCCGTTGAAGAGTTCCTCGAACACAGCCTGGAAGTTTGAGCGAATCTGTTCGAAGGTTTGGAGAAAGGCGTCCCGTGAGGTTTGGTTAATCTTTTGAATCGCTTGATAGGTCGACTCGAGCGATTTCTGCAAATCTTCCCGCTGCTCCGCAAGAAAGTCCTCGCGTTTTTTGTGCTCTTGATACTCTTCAATCGCCACGAGGTTGACGGAACCCATGTTCTCAATCTGAACTTTTAGCGTCTCGATTCCGTCCATCAACTCGAGATCGCTGGCTTGATTTTCTTCGATTTCAATCTGATCGATGGACACCTGATACTTTTCTTGAATGCGCGTGGAGATTGCCTTCAGTTGCATCTCCAATTGCGTAGTTGTTACCTCCAAGTGATGCCGCATGCGGTTATGTTTATCAAATTCCCTCCTCGTTCTGCGCATCAGCTTCTGTGCCTCAGAGATTTGTTCGATTAAGCCGTCACGTTCTGACTCTAGTTGGCTCACACACTCTTCGGCTTCAAATTTCCGTCCCTCCGATCGGAGAAATTGGCGTTGAGCTTCGTCAATCTGTTGGGAGAGATTTTGTTGCGTCTGATTGTCCGAGTCGATAATTTCTTGATGCTCGCCGATACTCTCGCGGATTTGCACCTGATTTTTCTGAAGCGTTGTGAGTTCACTGCCGAGACCCTGTAATCTCTCACGCTTGCCCGCTAAACTGATTTCAAGTTCCTGACACGATTCCGACACTTCATCTCGCTTTTTACACTCGACTTGAATCTGCTCCGATAGCCGTTCAATCCGCCGTCGCAGTGTTTGTTGTGTTTTCTGGGCTTCCGCCAGTTGGATTTGAAGGGTCTCCCGATCTGCTTTGACTTTCTCAGTTTCTTGATGAAGATTCGCACCTTCCGTTTCAGCATCGGTCAGTTGGTGTTTGAGTTGCGTAATTTTGTCATGGAGTTGTTCCAAATCCTTTGTCAGGCTTGTACGATCGATATGGTTATCATGCTGTTTCGTGATGAGTGTTTGTCGAGTCTGCTGGAGTTGCGCTAACATCTTGACATGGCCTTTGCGTTTAGCGTCTTTTTCGTTGACAACTCCCGTCAGTTGATTGATTCGCTCCTGTAAATCTTCCAACTCTCTAGGGCGACTGAGCAGACCACTAGTTTGATGATTGCTGGAGCCACCTGTGACTGCGCCAGATGTATTGATCAATTCTCCTTCTAACGTGACGAGGCGGGCGTTTGGACGGAAACTCCTCGTCAATTGTATTGCCCTGTCGAGATTTTCAATGACGACTGTATTCCCCAACAGTTGCTGAACCGCGACCGCATATTTGGGGTCATAATCCAGCAGTTCGGATGCTAGACCGATTACGCCGGCTTGATGGAGCAGGTTGTTGTCCCGGAAGGAACGGGTACGCAAAATGTCCAACGGCAGGAATGTCACTCGACCTGCCCGTGTCTCCTTGAGAAATGCAATTCCCGCTTGGGCATCCTCGGCAGTTTCTGTAACGACGTTTTGGATGGCGCTGCCCAACGCTACTTCCATGGCTAATTCGTAGTCTGGGGCTGTACGAATCAATTCCGCGATGACTCCGCAAACTCCACCGAACCGATCGGGATGTACCTCTCTGGCTTTTAGAATAGCTCGGACGCCCGTATAATAACCTTCGTGAGCGGCTTGTAATTCCTGCAATGATTTGAGGCGCGAAACGCTCATGCCAAGCGAATCCTGAAACCCACGCATCTCAAATTCCAGCTTCCGAAGTTCATCCTGATGATGTTGCAGTTCGTCTTCCGCGTTTTGTTTTTCAGTGTCGAGGCGAATTTGGTCCGCTGCTAACTGCTGCTCACGTCTCTGTGCTTTTGAATGTGCTTCCTTTGCGGCATCCAGTTCAGTGTGCAACGTCCTTGAGTTCTCAACGACCCGATTCAAATTGTCCGTGGAATATGCCAGTTTGCCTTCGAGTGAAGTGAACTGTGCCTCCGCTTGGGAAACCTGGGTGCTCGTTTCAAGCAACTGCTCTTTTGTTGTGTTCACTGTCTGTTCAGCATCATCTACTCGTGTAGTGAGTTCTCCTAGAACCCGGCGTCGTGCTGTCAGGCGGCTTTCTTCCAGCTTAAGGGTAACATCAATCTGCGTGCGTTCCCGCTCGCGTTCACCCTTTTGGGTTTCGAGTTCAGCGTGCTGTTTTTCCAAAGATTCAATCGCTTGAATCGCACGCTGGCGCTGCTGTTGTATATTTAACTGTCGCTCCTTGTAAAGCGCAATCTGCCGCTCCGTCTGCTCAATCTCACTCATGAATTGACGCACAACCTCTTGTGCATCGCGAATAGTAACTTCTAATTCAGACCGTTTCACCGTTGCGTCTTCAATTTGTCCCTCGGTCATTTGGATTGTCGCATTTGCTCCCGCCGTCAGATTCAAGATTTCATCCAAGCTCAGTTGCGTTTCGGTCAATTCCTTGACAAAGCGTCCGTGCTCCCTACAATTCAGTTCCAATTCTAACTGTTTCAACTGGTCGTGCAGTTGTTGATAACTCACAGCTTGTTGCGCTTGCCGTTTGAGCGATTCGGTTTCACGCTGCAATTCGTGAATGATATCATTGATTCGCACGAGATTTTGTTCTGTGTCTTCCAGTTTTTTGATCGCGGCTTTTTTGCGGCGCTTATATTTGGTGATACCCGCAACTTCATCAAACAGAAAGCGACGTTCTTCTGGACGGTTATTGAGGATGAGATCAATCTTAGCCTGTTCCATTATGGAGTAAGCATCAACACCGACGCCGGTATCCATAAAGAGTTCCGTGATATCTCGCAGCAGGCAGGAACTCTGATTGATAAAATAATCACTCTCGCCACTTCGTGCCAATTGACGACGAACCTCAATCTCCGGAGATTCGAGTGCGAGTTTTCCATCGACGTTGGTGAAACGCAGAGAAACATGCGTCTTTGGCGCTGGCTTGAAATTCGCGCCGCCGTTGAAAATGATGTCCTGCATATTGGCGCAGCGAAGCGCACGCGCACTCTGCTCACCAAGCACCCAGCGGATGGCGTCGGATACGTTGCTTTTACCACAGCCGTTTGGCCCCACTACGACAGTGACACCCGGCTCAAGTATTAATTCCGTCTCCTCGGCAAAACTCTTGAAACTACTTATTTTAATCTGATTGAGATGCAACGGGTTTCCTCCTTCAATTGACAGATAATTCGACAATCATACTTCATAAAACGTGAATACGTCATGGTGCGTTTCACGGTCTCATCAGAAAAATCCGTTGCTCTTCTTTGTAATCTCTCATCGGCTTTCCAACCTAAAGTATTATCTACTTCAAGATACGGTTGACAGAGCAATATCCCCTTTTGCAGATGAACAAATGTTCACGGCATCTTACGCAGGCAACCACTTTTCATAAAATCGCTGCCAGTTGCGGTACATCACATTGGTGATGGCTTCCGAATCATATCCACGTTTTTCAAGAACCGCTGCTACCTTCTGATAATCAGCAACGGTGTCAATTTCGTATGGCGCTCCGTCCTTTCCGCCCTGTCCATCGGTATCCCCACCGATGGCAGCTTGCTCCGAATTGCCAGCCAACTGGCACACATGATCAATCTGGTCTGCTACGTGTTCCAAGGTGACCGCTTCTCTCGGAAAGCGGCTGCGACGGGATGGAATGTGACCGCCCCAATCCAGATCTCCTTTCGGATAGAGCATCCAAGTATCCATTGATGTTCCAACAACAGCGCCACGTTTCAGAATCGCTTTGAGTTGTTCGTCGGAAAACTGTCTTTCTCCGGGTACCAGCGTTCGGCAGTTCTGGTGGCTAGCTATCACCGACCCAGAGAAAAGAGAAAGCGCTTGCCAGAACGCTTCATCAGCAGTATGGGTCAGATCGAGAATCATCCCTAGTGTTTCCATTTCGTGCAAGAGCGGTTTAGCTTTCAGCAACAGACCGCCTGGCCTGCCGGTTCCGTGGGCGTATGTGCTGACGCCGTAGTGAGCCAAGCTGACGACACGCAGTCCACTTTCCCACCATTCGTGAACCTGTTTGGGCCACAAAATAGGGTCTGTCCCTTCCATACCGACAACCATGCCAATCGGTAGGACTGCATGGTGAGTCGCTTCTAACCAAGTTCGCATATGCTTTTTGAAGTCTTGGCGGGTCCTCAGAATTTGCGCTTCGCCTCTGCGTTCCAGAACCCGGTAGTAAGCCAAATGTGCCTGAGCCGCAGCGTAGGCAATCTCACCGCTTCGGTATCCCCAAATGGGACTCCCTTCTCGCTGAATACGACCCAAAACTTTAACTAAAGCCACTGCAATTTTTCCGCGTCGCATCTCTGGTAGTGAAGCCATCACTCCAGAAGCCGGCCGCTCCTCTTGTTCCGGCGATCCGTGCTGCATCGCTCTAACCTCCTTAATCGGTAGGGTCAGATCGCGATTCAGGTCAACGGCGCCGTATGCCATAGGGTAGTCACCATCAATTACCAACATGTTGTATCCTCTCTACAATCTTTATTTATATCTTCAACACGCACAACCATCGCCCCTATTCGACCAGTATTTTAAAAGAATATAAAGCAGTTGATGCGTCGAGGGAGGCAGAGGTACGATGGCGCTTTTCCTCCACCGCATCTTTTCTTTCTTCTGCCTTCATTATACTTCTGAATGGGGATGAAAAACCCATGACAATCGCACGATTGTTTGTCAAGCTCTAAACTTCGTATTGACTAAGGTCAGACGGTTGTGCTATAATCGTACGTCATCAGTTGCGTCTCATGTATAAGAAGTTTTTTCTGACGATACATTCCAGATGCACAGATACCAGTACCCATGCGGATTTTTCAATCTCAAATTTAGTTTACGGCTTCGGAATGGAGAACAATCGAATGAATTTAGAGCAACGCTTAGGTCAAATCATTGAGAATTGGAGTTTGCTCAACCATCCTTTTTATCTAGCTTGGAGTGCAGGTCAGTTGCCCCAAGACGCATTGCAAACATACGCCCGTGAGTACGGGGCTTTCATCGCACTTGTACCTGATGGTTGGCAGACATTGAACGAACAGGAAATTGCGCAAGAAGAACGGGAACATCTCGAACTGTGGGAAGGCTTTGCACAAGGACTAGGAACCCACGTTGGCGAAGCCCATCTTCCGCAGGTGAAAAATCTGGTTGGCGTCGCACGGACGCTTTGGGAAAACCCTGAAACTGCTCTGGGTGCGCTTTATGCCTTTGAAGCCCAACAGCCCGCCACGTCCCAGTCTAAGCTCGAAGGGTTGAAAGCGTTTTACCAACTGCCGGATGAAGTGGAACCCTACTTTGAAATCCACTCTCATAATGAGCACGAATCAGAAAAACTGCTTCATCGAATGCAGCAACTCTCACCAGAGGAACAAGCTGCTGCTTTTCGCGCCTGTGAGAAAATGTGCGATGCGCTTTGGTCGGCTCTCAGCGGGATTTATGATGCAGAATGTACGGTTAACTAACGCTCAATATTAAACGGATACACCGGGCACACCTACTGGCTGAGGGCATACGCTACGACGTTCATCCCCTGCTCAAATGCCCATCTGCGTTGTTCCTCGCCTCCCGGCTCACATACCTTACCTTCCCACGCACAGTTGAGATCGCTCGGACAGAAGTAGAAAACGATGCGATCGTCGACCATGATTGCCTCATCAAAATCACACACAGACGGAATCAACTTGTCGCCACCGAGATAGTCATCGTGATGATAAAGGGTGTGATAGATTGGATGGCTCATGTCGAGACGCTCAAATTTCTTGTCTGGGTAGACACGCTTCATCAGACGATGTATTGACGAGCGCATGCGACCACCCCCATGTCGAATTCGAATATCACAATCTTCGGCGTGGATAAAACCGCCGCGTTCAAGATACTCTCGCAGTTGCCGAACTTGATCAGCCGAAAAGCGGATGTCCAGGTGACCTGTCATGAAAATGAAAGGATAGTTGAAAAGATGAGGGTCATCAATTGAAACATATTGTGCCTGTTCATGAAGTTCAACATCAATTGATGTTTGTTGTGCCAATTTTTCCGCAAATTTGACATCAGAGGGCCAACGCCAGTAATCGACAACATTCGTGTGCCAGTCTCCGCCCGGATATTTTAGCCGAACAAAGACGAATTTTTCGCCCGTTGGATCGACCGATGGATGATGGTGTTCAATCCAGCCATAACTGAAGCCTTTGTGAGCGTCTCGTGTTGAGTCATAGGGAAGGTACTCCATAAAGGCTTCGCCCGACAACGCAAACCGATTTACAACGAGCGTTGAGGTGGCAAATCCCGCTGCGCCCTTGATAAACGATCGGCGAGAAAAACGACAGCTACCTGATGCGCGCTTTTTCAGACGACAGGATGACTTGCCATTAAACATCGTTGCGCCCTCCTTTCGAGGTCAGCGCAGGGTGGCGATATAATTGTGTCGAATTTTTCCTGTGAAACAACCGATAACGGATTGATATCTTAACACACATCATTCAGGTAATTCAAAAGGGATCGAGGCGATCGCAAGAAGGAATTCACAATGAATGAGATTCATCTGATTTGGGTTCCGACCCAAACCGTAAAACGTGATTGTCAAGGTCTTCCACTCTCATCTCGTACGCCCAAGGATAGTTTGTTGGCACCTCTCGAATTGTAGCACCGCTCGCCTTGTATTCCTCATACAATTCCTCGACACCTATCATAATCCAGGCTTCAGCTTGCCCCTGTCCACCCTGGCATAGCATAATGGAACAGTTGTCGCCTGATACAGACCCAAAACCTGGCGGATCGCCCCAGTCCCAATCCTTCTTAAAGCCAAGCACTTTTACATAATAATCGATACTGGCAGGAACACTCTTGGCATTTAAGCTTGGTATGATGCACTCAAACTTGGCTTCTGTCCTTTTCGTTGTAACTGCACTAGACATCTGAAGATTTTCTTTCAGCTTTCAGTTAGAATAGATTCGGCAGGCATCAACCATTATTGCACAATAACCTATATTGTGTCAAACAGTTTTTCTCACCGACCGACATAAGTAACGCTTTCGTCTTTTATCTCGCCTTGTTCTCCCGCTCAACCAACGTTCTGCTGAATTTTTCGTTCAACTTGTGAACTTATTAATCCCTTGCGGTGTCATTTACAATGTAAGTCTCCTGAATGGAGGCTGACCGGATAATCCATTACCCCGCCTTTCGCCAGCAATTGAGGTGCGCGAACCCAAAAATCGCCGAACGAAAGCTGGTTTTTCCGTGAGCGGAGGGACATTTATAATACAATCCGATCAATTTCTCATTGATAAGATCCGTGAACACGATGCGGCGGCATTTGAAACGCTTTGGGCACGATATAGCGAGTCCGTCCGCAGACACATCATACGCATCGTGCAGGACGAAAGTGCAGCCGAGGATTTGGTTCAGGAGGCATTTTTGCGAATTTGGACTTCCGCCGAGCGGTGGGAGGGTCGAGGTAATTTCAAAGCATGGTTCTTCCGCATCGCTACAAATCTCGCCCTTAATTACCTGCGCACCCTGCGTCGGCGGAAGCAACATCCCCTCGAAATACCGCCGGATGATTTTGATGATGCGGACGACTATGTGCCCGACCCAGATTGGATGATTGACACATCGTTACGTGGCCCCGATGTGATGCTGGAACAAGCTGAGCAGTCTAATTTGCTTTGGCGGCTGGTTGAAGAACTGCCCGAAGATAAACGAGAGGTGCTTCACCTTGTATATCAGAAAGAGATGAACCTTCGTGAGGTCGCCGCTGAGATTGGCATCCCGGAAGGCACTGTGAAGTCGCGTTTACACTATTCGATAAGGCGTCTCGCTAAAGAATGGAAGGAGATTACAGGCGAATACGAGGAAGATAGTTAAGTGAACAAGGGGGCGGAGAAGATTCCCGCACGTCACGTGTTATGCTTTACACATCACCACTCACACAACACGAAATACCCAATAAGATGAGGAGGACAAAATGTCAAACAACATCACTGCATTTTGGCACAAAAAATCTTTTGACCAACTGACGAACAATCGGCTGCCAGATTTGCTCGCAGAGCAATTGCCGGTAGCTGGCTATCACTTTGAACCCACCGGCATCTACACCGGTTGTATCAAAATCTCCCTCACGTCAACCGATGGCAACGTTGAAGTCGAGTACACCGACATCCCACAGCCGGACGAGGAAGGGATGTTCAAAATCGGCGGAGAAAACTATGTCGTTGTTCCAACGGCTTCAACCTATAAACTTAAAAAGGCGAAAATTAGATGTGTTGGAGAACAACTGCATAGTTATTTCAAAGAGCGTTTGAAGGGTGCCCCCCTAGACTTGTCGTGGGAAGCAGCCCCTGTACGGTCATGGCTCCAACTTGATAAATGGATAGAGGAATTCTTTCGTGACACATTTTACGCGCAGATACTTCAAGAAACCAATTGGCTTGACAAGTATACGCATCTCCGACGGTTATTGGTTCTGAACCGCGAGAAGGTATTCACCTCTTCCCACTTCGGGCGAACTTGCCCTTTTGAAACGCCGGAGGGACCAAGCGTAGGTCGAATCCTTACGATTGCTAGGGGTGCCGAGATTCGCGATGGAAAATTGGTCGTGGTTGATGAAAACCCCGAAGCAAGCCTCGGTTTAGCATCGTCGATGATTCCTTTTCTTGAACACAATGACCCTCCACAGATACTTATGGGGGCTAACATGATGCGTCAGTGCATGGCGCCTTCAACCCCGGAGACAGCTCTAACACACCTAACCAAAGAGATGCCGAGGCTAGCTGCCGCTCCGGAGACTGCGCTTGTCCAAACGGGTTACGAGCCGGATGTATCTGACTTTTGGTGCGGTCGCAACCTATTGACCGCTTTTATTTCATGGGGCGGCGATACCTTCGAAGACGGCATCGTGATTAGCAAGTCGTGCGCTGCGCGTCTGAATTTTCCTTATGCCGTTGAACCCGGCGATAAGATTGGCAACCGTCATGGAACGAAAGGGGTTGTTTCGCGCATCTTACCTGACGATGAGATGCCGCATCTCGCCGATGGTACACCGGTTGAACTCGTTTTCAGTTTCGGGGGCTTGCACGAGCGGATGAACCTTGGTCAATTACGAGAAGCGGTGACGGGGCGCATCGCACGAGCGGAAGGGAAACCTGCCATCGTGCCGCCATTCCATGCACCGAGCGCAGATGAATTGCGCGAACGCCTCAAGAACGCAGGGCTTCCGGAAGACGGAATGGAATACCTCACACTTGGGCGGGACGGTAAGAAGCTGGTAAGACCCAGCACAGTCGGTTGGGTGTACTGGGGACGCCTGGCTCACATCGCCATAGATAAAATAAAAGCATCCGACTCAACCAATCTTGAAGACCATAGGCACCATCAGACTCTTGGTGAACTTGAATACGATAGACTACGAAATGCTTCAGTGCTTGAAACATTGCGGGAACATTTTAACACCCGTGCCATGAAACGGACGGATGCGCATACATTAGTGGAGCGCGTCGCAAGGGGAGAAGTTGAACAGGCGGGTCCGCCGACGCCGTTATTCGCTGACCTCTCGAATCGGCTCTCGGCGGTGGGAATCCGAACTAAACTTTGCGGCGACAAGGTGACTTTTGGATTTGCACGACCGAACGGAAATACGCTCAAGTTCGCTCAACCCGTTCCTCATCCGTGGCTCCACGATCAAATCCTTGATGAAGTCGGCGTCCGTGAAGACATGCCTGAATATCAGGCGCTTGCCGATGTCAATACCAGGACCGAACGGATGCTTGCCAGTAATACACCGGAGAGTTTAACCCGCCAAACCATCAAGCAACTCCAAATCCGCGTTGCGGAATATGTCAATGCAATCCTAAGCCCAACCGTCATGAACTTTAAGGCACGGAGTCTCTTCAGCGGACGCGCCGTCATTGCGCCTGGCGCAGAGTTACGCGCTGATCAGGTCGGTATTCCGGAGGAGATGGCGTGGGCACTCTTTGGACATCATATCACAAAGAGGCTCGGTGATGCCGGGGAAGTACGGCGACGCAGTCAACAAGCAACACATGCCCTTGATGAACTGATGGCGCGTTCGTGGGTGATTGTGCTTCGTCCGCCGGCGCACACACTCACTCACCTTGTTGCGTTCCATCCGGTGCGGCACCCCGACCGTGTTATCCGCGTGCATCCTTTCGTGTGTGAGTTGATGAACGCCAATTTCGATGGCGATCAAGCGGCGGTCTTTCTCCCAATCACTGAAGCCGGACAACGGGAAGCTGGTGAGCGGCTTTCCATCGCGGGGCATCTGAAGCACGACCCAAATTTATACAAAGCACTCGCACCGGGGCATGATGCAATGTGGGGACTGGCGCATCTGAGTCTCACCCCTGAAGGGCGCAGCGAAATCGCAGAGATTGTCGGAACCGACATCGCCACCCCTGACGGTTTAATTAGACAAGTTTCGCTAGCTCAGGCACTGGAAGCCATTCTCAAACGCGATGGAATAAATCGCACGATTGAAGTTGCCGAACGTCTGATGCAGCGCGGGCTCGAAATTGCCAAAGAATCGGGAGCCTCCATGAGCGCGTTTATCAGTAAAACCGTCGGCAGTCCATCCGTTCCGGCAGAACCCGACGATGCACCTGCGTGGAACGCTTATGCAGAAGAGCTTGTCGAGTGGCTTGCCGCCTGCAGCGATTTCGGAGACAACAACTTGGGACCGCACATCCTTGCAGCAAAAAGCCAAGACGCACATAGTAGACTTCATCGACTCGCTTGTTGCGTCGGGGCGCGTGGGTCGGTTCCAGACATTCGAGGTAGAGATGTCATCGTTCGGCACGGATATAGCGACGGTCTAACGCCAGAAGAACTTTACCCGCTCTGCGTCGGTTTGCGGGAGGGAATTGTTCGACTCAATTTGGAACGAGAACGGATAGAATGGGAATTACGCAACGGCAGCGCAGCAAAAGGGTTCACCGTTCTCGTGCGTGCGATGCGAGCAAAACACCCCGGCGTCGTTTTCGCCCGCGCCGCTGCAACCGGCGAAGTTGATCCACTTGCGGATGTTGACAGCCGGCTGTTCATCGGGCTACCCGTAGCAGCGGACGAGTGATACACGATTCTGTACGGACGCAACATCAGGGTAAACCCTGTCTTTGAAGATAAACTGGGAACCCAAGAATCGCTCAAGCCGGCGTGCTATTCAAAACCTCTGTATGGGGGTTATCTAGGAACACACCGTGTTGATGTTCTCACTCATCAAAAACTTCACTGCCGACTGAACCGCCGGCGTTCATCGCCAAGTTGCCGCCATCCATCGGAATAATCGCACCGGTAATCCATGACGACGCATCCGATGCGAGAAATACCGCTAGACCACGGATATCGTCAGGACTGCCGAATCGTCCCATTGGAATGCCGCTGAGGAACCGCTCCTTAATTCGAGGATCGGCGTCGATGCGTATCTGCAACCCTGGGTTCAAAACTTGCGCCGGTAAAATTGCATTAACACGCACACCGCGCCCCGACCATTCGGTGCTAAGTTCTCGTGTCATTTGAACCACCGCACCCATTGCCATACTATATGCGATGTGGCCGCGGCCCATACCCGTGATGCTCGCCAGAGAACCGAGACTTACAATGCTCCCATTACCAGCAGCAAGCATCCGCCGCCCGGCTTCCTGACAACAACAGAACCGACCATAGACAAGATTGCGCCAAGTCTGTTCAACGTCTTCTAACGAGATAACCTCCGGTTTCGCTCTGGTCGCTTCGCCCGCAACATTGCCCAAGAAATCGATCCGACCAAATTCTTCGTCCACTCGTGCAAACATCGCGCGGATTTGATCCGGACGTGAGACATCACAATCAACGGCAATGGCACGGCGTCCCATCACCGAAATTTCGTCAGCGGTCTTCCCCGCACCAGCCAAGTTAATATCCGCAAGCATCAAGTCCGCGCCTGCCTCTGCCAAAGCCAGCGACATCGCACGACCCATGCCGCTGGCTGCTCCCGATACAACTGCAACTCGTCCGGATAGATCGAACATCCCTGTCATAAACACCTCTCTTTACTCATCCCAACCCCAATAACGCTCTCAGAGTGGACGGCTGGAATTGAAGTCCCTTCTGGGATTGACGCGCCCGCGTGGGCTTATTCTTTCTCAACTAACCCATATAACATACCACATTAAACTTGTCAAGAAAGATGATACAAACCAAGACTGACACGAAAGACTGTGGGTGAGCATAGCGAAGATGAGCGTCTGCATTACATGTCTATTTTTTCTTTTCCGCCCAACTGTCAGCGATGCGGGCTTCTGCCACGACTGGAACCTTCTTTAGAACTTCTCTACCTGCAGCTTCCATCGTCTCTTGCAGGACCCGAGCTGCCTCAACAGCGTTGGCTTGAGAGACTTCAATGATGATTTCATCGTGAATCATAGCGATGATTTTCGCCCCGGTGTCCTTCAAAGCGAATATCAGCTTAGACAGCGCAATCTTGATAATGTCGGCTGCTGTACCTTGTACCTGCCTGTTAATAAAGATTGTAAACGAAGCCGCTTCGTCCCAGACGAACCGCCGACCACAGAGGGTTCTCTGTTCATTCGTGTACCTTAAAGCCCATCCGGACCTCCGATGCCACGCTCGTATTCCCGAATATGACTCGAAGTAGCGATTCCGAAAAGTCTCTGCTTCCCCCAAAGTCATTTCCACGCCGTAATTCTGCTTCGCCGAGTACCTCAACCCTTTCGCACCCATCCCGAAAATCAAACCGAAGTTAATCGCTTTAGCTGCCTGACGCTGTTCGGGGGTCACCTCCTCAAGCGGTATCTTTTGAACCAGCGAAGCGGTTAACGTGTGTAGATCTTCACCGTTCTGGTAAGCTTGAGTCATTTTCCGATCTCCGCTGACTTCTGCTGCAACCCGCAACTCAATCTGTGAATAATCTGCGATGACCAGTTTATTGTCCTCTTCAGCGACAAAACAAGCCCGTACGTCCAAGTCCCGAGGCACCTGCTGGAAATTTGGACCCGAGCAGGAAAATCGCCCCGTTGCGGTGCCAAGCTGCCAATAACTCGCATGGACACGACCGGTTTTGGTAGAAGCGCATCGGGGCAGAGGCTCAAGGCAGACGGATATTAGGGTGGATAGCTTCTTGTACGCCAACAACAGCGGTATGCTCGGATGCGCCGCAGTCAATTGCCACAACGCGCGTCTAGCTGTACTCTCAACACCGACACCGATTCCGGCGAAAGCCATTTTGAGCTGTTTTGGGCTGGTCAGACTGATTTCGCCCAGGTAACCGTATAAAGCTGATCGAAGTTTTGCCATTTGGGCTTCGACGCGACGTCGGTAGGTGTCTGCTTTAGCGGAATCAACCTTCATTCCTACATACTCCATCTCCGCAGTTGCTCTCACACAGTCAAACTCAATCTTGACAATCTGGGTAAGATTTTCGCGAATCAACTCGGATTTAAGCCGCTTTCGTAGTGGCAAAAGTACCGACACATCGCGCGCAGCATAGAGCCATTGCGAATCAGTCAAATCGCCGCTCCAATCGCTCAACTGCTCAGCCTTCGACAGCGCCTGCCTTGAGCCTGCAGAAAAGTACTGCTTGACAACGTCATCTAAAGCAGCACTCTCCTTCGGATTGAGCAACCTCGCCGCTATCATCGTATCGAAGATGTTCCCCCCGATTTCAAGACCGATTGACCAGAGCATCTGGAGGTCAAAATTCGCGTTGTGAAGCACCTTAATGGAATCGTTCATCAATATCCTACGCAGAGGCTCAAGGTCTAGCATATCATCAAAGGCATTTAGATCGACCATGGCTACCGCTCGATTTTCGATCGCCAACTGAATCAGTCGGACTTTCGCCTGATGCGAGTCGAGCCCTGCGTGTTTGAGGGCGCTTTCCGTACTTTTGAGTTTCGCTTTTGCAGCTTTCCATTCCTGTTTGATAGTATCGCGTACCATGCGGATAGCACGCTTTTCAGCCTCTCCCTTTGCTCGTTTAGCGAATTCTCTAACACGCTCAAATTCCTGAGTCAACAGCGCAAAACGATCATGAGCGCACTCGAAATCGAATCGGACATCATCCGGTGCATAGGTCTCGGTGTCAATCGCAATCACATCGGCTCGTTCAAGCGCCGGTGTGACCGATGCTAACGTGTCGGCGTCGGTCACAATGGTATAACTTACATCTTCGCCTTGTAAAAGCCGGTCAGCGCGGCTATAGTTGCCTGCGAGCCAGAGTTGAGTCGCTTTGAGCGCAGTTTGAAAAGCGGCACCATCCACCAAAGCGGTGTCAACAGCTTCCACCCACCCTAAGGAACACAACGCTAATTTCTCTGTTAATATGTCTCGAACTGGACGATCTTGAATACAGCCCAACGTCTTTCCGTTACAGAAACAAAGTTTAAGCAATTTTTTACTATTATATATAAGTATACTATATATAAGTTGGGGTTTCAAGATAAAACAACTCGATTAAATAAAGTAAAGGAGCCGAGAGGGAAGAGGTTCGGGGTAGGGTGGAGTATCCTTTGTTGAGTAAGCGTGGTGAGCACTGCTAGTGTGTTGCTTCAGGCAATGGATGGCACCTCGAAAACTCACAGGACGCTGAAGTGTCCCGTGGGAAAATTCATTGATTCCGTTAAGTTTTTCCGGAAGCATCACGGTTCGACGGCTCCGGTTGCCGCTCAAGGAATGGCGCCATGAGCGCGAAGATACCGTGCAACCTCAACGTGTTTTTCATGTTCTGCCCATGCAAGCGGGGATAGGTGATGAGCACCGTCCTTAAGATTCAGGTTCCCACCTCGATCTACGAGTAGCATGACCACCGACAGGTGTCCTCTGAACGTCGCAAAGTGGAGCGGCGTCCACACTGCACCTAAGCCGGGCGGCATCGCATCCACCCGCGCGCCGCGTTCAAACAGGAACTCGACAACCTCCACACGACCGTTCAAACTAGCAAAACACAAGGCTTCTTCGAGAATCTCTTGCGATTCGTCCGACCGAGACTTCTCTTCAAACCAGCCGATGTCGCCGAGGTTCGGTCGATCAGATGCCGCCTCCGGCTTCAGGGTTGCATCCTCGTTAAAGTAAGACTTAACGAGGTCAATGTCGCCGGTGCCTGCCGCCATTCAGAAGCCTCGCGGGGATATGCCACGCTCAATCCAGTAATTGACGGCAGTTGTACTCCCGTGCAACATGACTGATTTCATCTGCCAAAAAGCGGGAGAATCGTCCGAGTGTAGCGCGCCAGCTTCGATGAAGAGTTCAACGGCTTCTAGATTGTTTGTCCAAAACGCTTTTTCCATTCGAGCCCCCGCCTCAATCAGGGCACGCATCATGCGAAACCGCGCATCGTGGGAGATACCTTCGACCGAGGTGGCGTATTCGAGAAGCGTGGTATAATCCTCAGATATCCCGGGCGCCTCTATCATCGCGTTGACGATGGAGGGGTCATGTGCTAACAGCGCATCAAGTGTGTCCGCATCGCCTTTCTGGACAGCTTCAAACGCAGCTCTCAAGGTTTCGTCTGCGTTCTCGGTGGGGTCGGCTCCGAGGATGATTGCACGTTCGATGAGTTCCGCCCAACTCGAAAAACCCCTTTCATACGCAATCACGAGTTGGGCTTCTTCTAATGACAGGTCAGACGCGCGAATTCGTTCATCTTTTGCGCCCGCAAAACGCGGAAGGTATTCCCGAAGGCGATGAACAGCCCAGCCTAAACCGGATTGATGCGCGTTCAATAGGGTTCGCGCTTGTCGATTGTAGTAGGCACCGCCTTTTCCCCAGC
This sequence comes from Candidatus Poribacteria bacterium, assembly GCA_965198175.1. Taxonomy (GTDB): domain Bacteria; phylum Poribacteria; class WGA-4E; order WGA-4E; family PCPOR2b; genus JAPPKS01. The sequence continues at coordinate 511,289 of OZ240245.1, read as the reverse complement.
CCCACAGCGCATGGTCGCGGGGGTCTCGAGTGACGCGCCGGATGGAATGCGTAGTCATTGATTAGTATTCTCCTCGCAAGCTGATACGGGGGTTATCAAATACCCCCCTGATAAAGAATCAACTGAGCGATCAGCGAAGGCGATGGTAACCCCGCGCGATAGTTTTGGATGCCTTTCCCACAGAGGGCAACCTTTTTCGGTTCATTCAATATTCATTCCCCTCCTTACCAAGGAGGGGTTAGGGGAGGTCGTGGGTTGGGTTGAACCGCGCCCACCAAACATACCGCACGATTACGGATGGACATGTCGTTTTTCTCGGTCATTCAAAGGCAGCCCAGTAAGAATAATAGCCGCTGCAATGACAGTCCCGACAACACCGATCGTCCAGAACCCGCCGACCAGATCGACCGTCCAGCCGAGCAGCGGTGCAAGAACAATCGTTGCCACCGATTTGGACTGCGATTCAATCGAAAGCACTGTCGCGGTCATGTCTGGCGTGGAATGCGCATTGAATCGGCTGATTAGCACAGGGCGCCATAAATTCTCAAGGACTGCTAACGCGACGAAAAGGGCAATCATGGCAGGATACCAACCGAACCCCAATGAAGGAATCAAGAGGGCAAATACGGCACCGTAGACCCACCACATAAAACGCGCTGCACCGTCATCGCTACCCCGCCAATCGGCGATTTTGTGTGAATGGCGTGAGGCGAGAGAAGACAGAAAATAGAGCACAAAATAAACGCCCGCTACCAGTAACGCCGTACGCTTTTCCGCATCAAATGCCAAAAGCAACGGTGATGCTATTGCGGTCTGCTTGAGAATGGGTTGGAGATAGTCCTTACAAGCTTTGTACATTCCTTCAAACCCCATTGATTCGACAATCAGTCGTCGGAGTAGGGCGGATTGGAGGAGCTGTTCCAGCGCTTTTCCGAGAAGGGTGAAAACCGCTTTGAGTGAAACGTGACTTTTTCGATCGCCATCCAGTTGCGCCGGATATCCGAAAAAATTAACGATATTGAGGGCGTAGGGAACAATCGAGAACCAGAAGATTTCCGTGAAGTTCCCACGATAAAAGACCAACGCGCCGGCAATCAGCACGGAGATTGCAGACCCCATCTGCGACCACGAGCGGGTGTAGCCGTAAATCTTCGTTTTCTCGTCCGACCGCCCCTCAAATCGGAGCCAATCAAAAATCATCGCCTTGTGCGTTCCGCTACGAAACGCCTCGCCTAAGCCGAAGAAGAATATCCCGCCGAATAACAGTGCGAGCGAGTTACTCAGCGCAAACGTCACAAAGGAGGCAATGTATGCTGAGAACGCGAAAATCATTGAGCGCCGGCGACCGTAGAGGTCCGCCACCGCGCCAGATGGGACTTCAAACAGATTAGTTACGACCTCCCGAAACCCGATCAAGATACCGATCTGAAAAAATGAAAGCCCTTTCTCACGGAATGCGAGAATCAGGAACGGGTCATAGTAGCGTTGATTCTTGAGCGCACCGTAGAGTGAAAAACGAAAGAGCATCGGTTTTTGCATGGCAAAGCCTTCCTTGTGTGAACGGTCAAATCCTATGTTCAACTCGTCCTTTTGCATATTATAACGTGAGTTTGACCTCAAGCGAATACAAGTTTCTATTGTCTGAATCGCCGATTAAGCAGTGAAACGCCAAATCATTCCCCTTAGAAAAACGCTTGAATTTTATTTTCAAACACTGTATGATTAGGTTGGAGGTCGTCTGATAAATCGGATGTGGTCCGTAGTGATGGTTGCTGCCCACTCTTGCGAACAAGGCCTACGGGTGTTTCTACTTCTTGGGAAACCCCACGAATGGTCTTACAAGGAAGAAGGCGTCTGTGCCCAGATTTGGTCCGCGAATGGATGAAATGGATTTCGTGTGTTACAGTACGCAACATCCCTCTTTCTTTGGGAAGGAAACAGCGACTTGTTTGGATAATCCCAGATTGTGCCTTTTAAACACATGTCGCACGACTGCTGCTCGTGTTCGTCGGATAGCACACAGTCTATCACCCGTAGCAGTCAAAAGTAGTGACTAGAAAGAGAACAGCTATGGATTCGTTTCCCCCAGAGGAACTTTACTACATTACTGTCATAGACAACTTGCGATCGATCCTTGAAAGGGGAATCCTATCGCACAAAAGAATTGCACCACTTGAGGCACAGGGAGTGTTAGAGTATACCTCGATTGCTAACGTCGAGGTCGTCAGCAAACGCAAGAAACAATTTACGCCAGCAGGACTTAGTCTCTGGCATTACGTCAACCTATTCTTCCAGCCTCGTAACCCAATGATGTACAAGATTGTCAAAACAGGAGGAAACTGGGACATTCCCGTTCAGGATTTTCAGGAACTAAGGAAACGCAACATAATGCTTACTGAGGAGGACTAGTCTGCCTGCTCAATGGTTGGAGTGGGTTTGAACCAGTCTGGCGCCGGCGCAGGATCTATCAGTTTAGGCGCATTGCGTTTCTCTGTCCGTCTGACTACAATGTAGGCTATTGCGGATATTACGACTGGCAACAGTACCACTTTTAGAATTTCAAGTACCATTTGGAGAATCCTTTCTAATGAATGAACAACGTGATGAAGCGCTTGAGCGCTTTATAGACAAATCAAAACAGCTAGAAGCACAACGGCAAATCGACAAACAACAAGGATGGACAAACCTTTTGTTTTCTCCCGAAGGGAGAATTTCACGAAAAACGATGTGGCTTTGCCAACTTGTTGATGTCGCAATTAAGGTAGCCCTCGGAACAATAGGGACTGTCCCGGAAATAAACGCTGTGTTCATCTTCTTTGTAATTTATATGGTGTTATTAGGCCCCCTCCTTTTTCTATGTCCTAGCATCAAAAGACTTCATGACGTGAATATGAGAGGTTGGTGGATGTTAATTAACTTTTTCCTACCGCCTTTTGGATTGATAATCGTGTTTATATGCTTGTTTATTAAAGGCACAGATGGTGAGAACCGATTCGGACCAAAACCTTCGTAGGAGACAGTGTTCACCCAGTGGGTAAATTCGTTGATTTCGCCTCCCCCACAAACTTGCAATAGGAGTGCATTATAATGTCTAACGCATACCAATTGCCAATTATTTACCATGAGATTGAAGAATCAACCATCAATCAAAGAGCTATAGATAGATATATAAACGCCACCGCTATGTGCAAGGCGGCGGGGAAACGGTTTAACAATTATTCCCAATTAAGTAGCACAAATGCTTATTTGGTGGAACTTTCTTCCGTTACTGGGATCCCAGTAACGGGACTTGTACAACAAATTCGGGGTGGTGTGCCAGAACTTCAGGGTACTTGGGTTCATCCATATGTTGCTGTTCATCTAGCACAATGGCTGTCACCTAAATTCGCAGTACAAGTTAGCAAGTGGGTATATGATTGGGTTGGCGGACGGGGTAATTTGCCTGACCATGTTCGCCGGTATGTTATAAATCAACACAAGATACCGCATACGCATTTTTCCATGCTGAATCAGATGTATTTACGCCTACTAGCACCTCTTGAAATTCGCGGATATATTCTTCCAAATAAACTGATGCCTGATATAGCTTTAGGTAAGATGTTTTCAAAATGGTGTCGGGAACAAGGGCATGAGCCTGACTCATTCCCAACCTACCCTCACGAATTTTTAGACCACAGACCGGTTGTTCTGGCTCGGCTATATCCTAATGAACTGATGACAGAGTTTAACTCACAACTTAACGATTGGCTCAAAGATGGTAGAGCTGAAAAATATTTCAACAAGCGCGATTCAAAGGCCATCGCTTCATTACACAAAGTTTTGGAATTGCCAGCACCTAATAATGATGCACAGGTTACGCAAAGCATCCTTTCAAGAACACATCGAAACTGTTCTTAGTTTTTCTGTGATTGTACTTCCAGCACGCCTCTATCACGTATAGGGGTGTGAATTTGTAATGATGGTGCGTACCGTACCAAGCACGCTTGAGCAGACTCCAGAACCCCTCAATCGTGTTGGTGTGAATATCTCCATCTACGTAACGTTCGGAATGATTGATTACTTCGTGTGGCATCCGAGACCGGATGGCTTTGTATGGGCTGTATTCGTCCGTTATCAACTTCGATTCCTCAGTCTTGACAAGTTCTCTGGTGATAAACTTCAAGATGCCGCGTCCTGACAAATCTGTGGCTACTCTAGCCATGACCTCACCGCCTCGTTCCACTGCTCCGATGACGGGAGTTTTCTTGGTTCCACGTCCACGCTTGTTCGGCGGTTCATCATCCTTACGCTTGTTTCGCTTGCGCGGTTTCCCACCGATATAGCATTCATCAGCTTCGATAATGCCCTGTAGTAATGCGGATGGAGTGTTGCGTCCCATTTCTGCACGGATTCGCTGTTGCATGTACAAGGCTGTGGTTTGCGTAAGGTCTAAATCACGTGCAAGTTGATGACTTGATAGACTCTTTTTCGCGTTGGCAATTAAGCTGATAGCCAAAAACCACTTCTGAAGTTCAACCCGTGTCCCTTGAAACATTGTACCTGTTAGAACATTGAAGGTTGATTTGCACTGGTGACAATTCCATTCCCCGGTTTTACCTCGAATCGTTTTTCGTGCCACTCTATCCGATTGACAACCGCGACGTGGACAATACGGTTTGTCGTTCCAGTGTATTTTTTCGAGATATGCGATACAAGATTTTTGGTCTGGAAATCGGTTCATAATTGCTATCAAATTCATGGCTTGATTTCTCCTTTCTATGCCCTATAGTATAGCATAAATACTAGGAACAGTCAAGTGATTAAGTTTTCATTCCGTTATTTAAACCCAATTCGGAATAGGAATCACTCATTATTCCCACAATTATCAGATTTTGTGACACATCGTCTATAGGCGGTCTCTGGGATTACCAAATCGCAGATGAAATCTTACAGGTGTATGGAAAAACCTAGAACAGCAAGTTGGGTTGAGCGGAACCTCTCAAACATACCAAGCGTTCCACTTGGATCGCGGGGTTGATTCTGCCTAAAATCTCCCAAATCGTAGTGAAATCCAACCTACTACACCCATGTCTCCTAAGTGCTGATTCAATTACTCTATTACTGCACCCGCCGGCGCAAGGAGTGTGTAAGCTCAATCTCAAGCTCCACCGTTTTGAACGTCAATCAGTAGGACAATTGTTTCTTTAGAAAAAACAGGAATCCATCATGTAAAATTGCGGTAAAAAATAAACTTGTCAAATTTTGTCAAGCAGTTCCGCCTTTATCTCAAAAAATTACTTAATTGTTAAACTTGATTCTCGCGAAGTAACACGGAGATTACGCTCCGCGAACTCGGTGTCGCAATTGCTGTTGGCATCGTGGTCGTCCTTAAAATGCGCCGGGCGCCGTTCGGTACGCAGACAATCCACGTCACAAGCGCAACATAGAGATTCTGTCCTCCGATTTTGGAGCATTTCGCAGCTATGCAAAGCCTGCAAAACATGAAAAAGGGATGTCAATGCCATTTCGAGGTTGAGCGCATTGTTGCGTCATATTTTCGTTGATTTTTTGGGGGTATGTGATATGATATACGCGGTTTCGTTTCTTGGGACAGGTATTAACTGTAACCGACAAACAAATAGGAGGAAATTGTCATGAACGCCTTCAAGCAAATTGTAGGTGTTATTCTCATCCTAATTGCGGCGATCGTTGCCATCCACACAGTCATCGAGCCGGTTTACCACACGTCCACCGACGAGAGTCTAAACAGCCCAATTTTGGACATAATCAACCCACTTACTGCGATTGCTATAATCCTGGGGTTGATATTCGGCTATTGTCGCATGAGTCGTGCAGGCGAAAATTCGAGCGGTCCAGAGTTCATCGCGGCGAACGCGCTATTCTACGGATTTCTGTTCGCAGCCATACTCTTTTTCTGGAACTGGTTCGGCATCAGCGGCGTCGGGAAAGAATTTACCCCTGTCAGCGCCGATGTTCGGTCGCTGGTATGGATTTTCTTTGATGCTCTATTCCCGTTGTTGAGCGGTGCGATGGGTGTCCACTTGTTGCGCTCCAGGGCAAGCGAATAGCCAACAGTGTTTGTGACTCGTCATCAGAATCGGTGCATCCCTTGCGTTCGCGTTGCAGGGTGTAGAATCCGTACAAACTGGGATGGGCACAACCAAGATATCACAGTCTTTCAATAACCCAAATTAATTCCTAACCTGAGTTGCCGCCTTGATAGACCTACTGCCAGATGAGGTGGCGTACGTCGGGAATGCGAATCTCCGTTCCCAACCAAGGAACACAATCACGAGGACACAGAGACGATCTTCTCTGTGTCCTCCGCGTCTCTGCGGATTGAAGTGAACAAATCCAAAATCGGGACCGACCCCAGATTAAAGCCTCAAAAGCCAGCCCATCAACTTCAGTCACGATTGCTGAAGGGAACGTAGATTGGGAGAAGATTTACATGGAAGGAATTCAGCGATTCTTTGGTGTAGTTCTCATCGTAATTGCAGCAATCGTCGCCATTCACACAGTCATCGAGCCAATCTACCACACCTCCTCGCACGAGCATCCGTACAGCCGCATCTGGGCTATAATTGACCCACTCTCTGCGATTTCTATAATTGTGGGCTTGGAATTCGGATACCTTCGCATGCGTCGAACCCGCGAGAATTCGAGCGTTCAAGAGTTCATCGCAGCAAACACGCTATTCTACGGATTCGTGTTCGCAGCCATACTCTTTTTCTGGAACTGGTTCGGCATCAGCAAGGTAGGAAAAGATTTTACCGCGGTCAGCGCCGATGTCCGCACGCTGGTATGGACTTTCTTTGATGCCCTACTCCCGGTGCTGAATGGTGCGATGGGTATCCACCTGCTGCGTCCACAGAAAAACCGATTGACACCGTAATAAGGGAGCAGTGTTTTAGTGAATCGCTTATCAACTACAGCCTCGCTTTCCGCTGACAAAATAGAAAATCTGAAGCAACAAATCCCGTCGTGCCGGGTGCAATCATACAGCGCAAGTAACATACCGCTCCGCTGGAGCGGAATAGGGTTATGAATGCTGTTTCTATAGACATGTCGATCCGCTGGATGGAAACCCTTCTAACCGCATCACGCCTATATAGGCAACAATTTCTTGCACTCCAGCGGAGTGCGATGTCTATAGCCAAGACGTGCCCGACTCACCCGCTCCAGCGGAGCGGTATGTGGATATTTGCGATAAATCGCTGTGTCCAATAAAGCATGACACGCTCTCATTGAGATGTGGGTAATAGTAAGCTGATAAAGGGGGCTAGGGGGGTTGACACCCCTTTTTGATCGGATTAATATGTGTAATTTTGAGTTGCAGCGACTATAGGTGTATAATGAAAATGAGCATTCTCAACTTATTTCCGCTGGGACTTCAGAAAATCAGACGCCAGAAACCCGTACTCTATCTAGCTTTCAGCCGCATCGCAGACTTTTTCGGATGTGTGAAATTGCCGCAAAATAAGCAAAACTGTATTATAGCCTAATCTTATCCAGATTCAGAAAAATGCTTTCATGTTTAACTGGCGTCGCAGAGACGAGGATTACCCGCGATTCCACAGGCATATCAAGACTACATTTGATAAATACTATGGGCTTTTCAGCGAGTTTATCCGAACGGAAATTAAAACCGTGGAAGATCTTGCTGTTGACCATTGTGAACTGACCTATGTCAATGCCCTAGAACCCTGTGAGTTCTGGTCAGGACCACAAGACACCGCAAATGACATCCCCTCTGTCTCGATTTTAGAGCCTAACATCAACGCTTACGAGCTTCCGGGGTTCAATTGTAATTATGTCTACAAAATTGCAACCGATCTACAAGCCAATATCGGCATACGCGCTGCCACCATGGCAAGGCAACCGGAGGCTCCGTTACTGATATTTGAAATCAAAGCGAGCGGCCGCCTTGGAAAAGTCGAAAAACCAGCCACAGACGCAGCAGACTCACCAGACCTATAGACTCCGAATTGAAGAACTGCGCAGCGATGCCGAGCTTGACGGTTTTACTGTGAACGAGGCGTCCGAGATGGACTTTTGGTCATTTATCCTATCTATGCCCTTAGTTTGCGAAGCAGAAGTAGTGCTCTTGGACAATGGCAACCTACGCATCATCTGGGAGGATGAGGATGGCAATCACTTTGGACTTCAATTTCGTGGGGACCGCATGCTGCAATATGTGATCTTCCGGCGACGAAGAGGAAGCAGCGATATCTCGCGTATGGCTGGACGGGACACTTTCGACGGAGTTAAACGGCAGGTGCGAACCTTCCAACTTGAGACACTTCTGCAAGTATGACCAGCGACAATCTACTGGGCGATAATCATGTCTTCGATATGCAAAACCTACAAGCGTCCGCACAGACGGAAAGGTGGACGGGTCTGCGCTTTGCCTACGCGAAAATCGGCCCGATGATACCGGTTTATCCGTTAATTGGCTTGAATGCTTTCGCAATCGTACAAAGGATGAGCAACTCGCTGAAGTGAGGAGGCTAGCGCGGCTGAAGATGAGAGAAGGTGGCCGTCTGGCTGAACTGAACATCGGCGCCACAAAACAGTACGTTCGCACGGTATTTGATGGGCTTCGCTTCATTCATAAGCCTCTGGCTGCGGAGGACGAATTTGAAGCTGACCTGTCACACAGCGAAATAACTGGATTGCCCCAGGGGAATTCGCCCGAATCCGAATTAATCGGCGACATGATAGCTCAATCTATAAACGCCGTTTACCCTGCGGTATTAAGACAGCAAGCGGCTACGTAGCATTGCAACCGCAAAAGTTGCCGGCGATTGACATGAATGTCTTCTGGATGGCAGCGACGAATCCACCCGTGAGAACAACCCCACTGGAATGGCTGCTAACCACGATTGTGGCAGTGACAAATTTTTCGGAAAACCGCAAAAACCGGAGACTCGTCCTGACGTTATGAGACTTAACGGTGAATGGACGACGCATCCATGTTGCAGACACGTTCACCCGCGCAGCGAGTTCAGTTTGTCTGCCCTACAGAAATTCTTGCCTGAAAGGCATTGACACTCCCTTCCCCATTCTTTACCTCCGCGGCAACTACCAGCTTAAACACCTGACCCCGATAGAAAGGATACTGGATTTGCGCTGCTCCCTTGGGAGGCACACCCGTAGCATTGGCAAACGAGTGATAGTAACGTTCCCCGCCCCCCGTGGGGACTTCGACGTCGCCATCGTACAAATAGAAGGAACCTCCTTGTTCAGCGCTGCCAACTCGGATGTCAATCGCTAGTGTCCCACCGGTTTCAAACGCTGTAACATCAATTCTTACGACAGTGTAATCCTGACAATCCGCCGCTGGGGTCCGAAAAATATCCAATACTTCCAACGAGGGTTGTATACTGTTGAGGACAACGTTCAAATCACTTAAGAGCGGTTCGACGGAGCTATCCTCTACCTCGCCAAATAAATATCTGAAAGAGTTTTCTCGACTCAACCCGGGGAGTTTCCCTTCTAGGGATTCCACGAGAAACAGTCGGTAATTTTCTGCCGCCGTTCTCCCACCATCTACAGCGTGCGTGGAGTATTCATTGAGGGGAAGCTGCCCTTTCAGTTCAAAGTCGGGCGATATGACTAAACAATCCACCGGTGAATCTTTCTTCCAGCCCTTCATGATTGCTTGTACCAAGGGGGACGTTGTGTCAAAGACCTTGGATTCGCGGTCGCGTCTCTTGGCAATAGGGTCGCGCAATTGGGGTTTACGCCCTAATTCGGCATTGGTTGCCCATGTGTTGATGAAATTTTCGTTCAAAAATTTGATGACCCGGTCATGTGAGAGAGCAACTGCTCTCAATAATTTGCCACTCCCTCAGCATGACTCGTCAGCCAACGGCCCATCTACTGAAATGGCGTGAACGGGTTTTTGCTCTAATTGTGCAATCTCCAGCGCTTCGTCCAGCGGTACCCAATGAATCTGCTGCGATTCGTAAAAACACAGTGTCAGTTTGTGCACTGCTTCTTCTTCTGTAATGGCTTCTATGAATTCAAGATTCTGTACACCGGGTTCTATACCGGCACGCAATTCCATTCGTGGACAGAAGCCGGTATCGGTAATTATCATAGACGGTTCCCACCCTTCTTCTGTTGTTTCCCAGTTAGCATCGAAGTTCATTACACCTTCAGCAGGAACGCGCATCTGGAAAAACACCATCTTTTCTTCAATTCGATCTATAACTAGATGCCCGGCGAATTGGGAGGGTGTGAACCAACCGTCCTTCAAGGCAAATTCTGCATGAACGCGGAACACGACGTGGGCGAATTGATCATTGTAAGCGCGCAGACATGTCCACAATCCACAGGATTCCCCTGCATCAATGTGCATATCCAGATGTGGATTGGGGTGAAGTTGCCTCAGCAACGCCAGCGCACCCTCTTTTTCAATTTGCCAGACCTCACCGACCGTAACCGCTTCGGACGGGAGAAACGCACGAAAAACTGACGCAGAATGCTGCTTTTCTGGTTCAGCAACCCGTAGATTCGCCAATGCGTCCCACCTCTCATGGAAGTTGTATTGCGTGTATTCAATCGGGGCGATGAAGCCTTTGACAGACACTTCTGCTGTGTCGTCAAGATTGAGGGCGATTCTGTTTTTGGAAGTTTTCATCAATGATTTAGGCTTTGTAAGTAAAAAGCCGAACTCCTCATAATCTAATTTGACTATTTAGTCAAAAGCTAAATGATTTACGGCATGTTCGATGCCTCGGATTCAAGCTCGCTCTGACGGGGGTGTTGTTTCGGCTGACTTCATCCCGACAAACTGTTTCTGAAACAGGGCGTTGTATATGCCGCCGCGTTGAATGAGCTCTGCATGTGTGCCAGATTCCACGAGTTTCCCATCACTAAGAACGAGGATTTTATCAGCGTTCAAGACTGTTGATAGACGATGCGCAATTACAAAGCTAGTCCGTCCTTTCATGAGTTGCGTGAGCGCATCTTGCACTAGCGCCTCGGATGCCGCATCTAGCGACGACGTTGCCTCATCCAAAATCAGAATCTTCGGATTTCTGATTAACACACGCGCGATAGCTATCCGTTGCTGTTCTCCACCGGATAATCGAATGCCTCTCTCGCCGACTTTGCTTTTATATTGGTCGGGAATTTTCATAATAAAGTCGTGTGCGTTTGCCAACTTTGCGGCGGTGACAACCGACTCGTGTGACACCGCTTCCGGGTCTTCCGCACCCAAGCGGATGTTGTATTCCACTGTGTCTGCAAACAGGTACGGATCTTGAAAAACGATGCCCATGTGTGTGCGCAACGATTGGATTTGTATCTCCTTGATAGGCGTAGAGTCTATCAAAATCTCGCCCTGCTGGTGTTCATAGAACCGTGGAATCAGGTTAATCAACGTGCTTTTCCCTGCGCCACTCGGTCCAACGATTGCAACCGTCTCGCCCGGCTCCGCTTGGAAACTCACCTCTTTCAAAACAGTTTGGTTGTCACTATACGCAAACGAAACCTTGGAAAATCGAACTCCTCCATCGACCTGGCTGATGGGTTTCCCGTCTTGGGATTCTTCCTCATGTTCATCCAAAAAACCAAACACCCGACGAGCAGCAACCAATATTGATGGGATTCTAAGATGAAGGCTTATGAGATTCTGCACAGGCTCATTTACAGTGCCAAACCACATGGTGACTGCAAAGAGTTCACCAATCGTAATAGCGTCGCGCAGGACATACCTTCCTCCGATCAGAAATATCAAAGCGCATCCTATCCAGTATAAGGCGATGGTGATACTTCCCACCCCCTGCATTGTTACCTGTTTGAGATTGAGAGTTACAAGCCGCAGAAGTGACTTATGGATCTGTTTTAAATCAAAGAACTCCTTTCCTAATCCTTTCAGCTCGCGGGAACCGGCGATGCTCTCCTGTAAGCTGCCCGAGAGTAAAGCCTTTTGCTCTTGAACCTCCTCTCCAATTCGTCGCAGCGGCTTATCCAAGAAAATTGGGATAAGGATATTCACAGCGACAATCAGCATAGTAAAGAGGCACAACTGCCAGTTGATGGCTGTGATGAGGCTGACGGCAGCAACCAGCATGATGCCGTTTATTATGTAGTCGCCCGCGAACACACGAAAGCCCTCGACGGCTTTTGGCGTGTCCGATGTGAATGTTGCCATCACTTTCCCGGTTTGCTGGGTGTCGTAAAATCGAAACCCTAATTTGCGGAGGTCGTGATAGGCATCCAACTGAATATCTTTGGAACCATTTTCAGCAACCTTCGTTGAAAAGTAAATAACCCCGAGTGTAAAAAAGAACCCACCGGCCGCCGCTAAAATCCAGAGTCCACATGTCGGCAGAAGCAACTCAGCGCTTCGGGCGATAAAGACATCGTCTATCAAAATCTTCTGAATCCACGGGAAAGCGAGAATGGCGCCTGAGGAACCTAGCGACGATAAAATATAAAACAACTGAAAGTGCCAATACGGTTTAAGATACGACAAAAGCCGGACGACGTCTTTCATATTAGGTGCCTCCTTAAGTCAAAGCTGCATGTTTTGGTCTTTTTTCGGGTTTCTCTAGCATGGGTTTTATGCATTTGAGCGGGTAGGCATACACCCATCAAACAGAGCCAGAGTCGTACGGGATGTCGGACGACACGGAATGGCTCCGCTAAGGGGATTCCTTTCGCAGAACACGTACCTTTACGGATTCCACCAATACGTCAGCTTCGCAACGAGCGTCCAGTCGAGGAGATCCGCCCCGCCGCCGCGGGTATCGTAGTTCTGGTTGAAAACCAAGTAAAAATCGCTGCCCGGACGGTAGATGTAGTTAATCAAAAAATTGGTGGTGATTGCGTCCTTTTCGCTACTCCATTGTGCAAACAACTTGGTAAAGAGCGTTGTCGAAAAGGAGTAGCCCACACGCCCCCCGAAAACGTTGGCATTGAACGCCTTATTATTAGGGAATGTGATGCGGTTGAGCTCAACCAGCGGCTCTATACTGAGCCGCATACTCGGCTTGACAGCCGCCTCAATCCGAAAACCACGTCTGTCGCCGTTATAGTATTCGCCGAGTTGAACCTGTAGTTCCCCAAAAATCTTCCGGCTGTTACTGGTCCAGATTGATGTCTCAAATGACGTAAAATTGTATTCACCGACCGGGATGATGACTCCTTGAATCGGAAACGCTTCGCCCAGATGCTCTGTCGTGTTCTGGACCTGGAAGCTAATCCAATCGCCCGTTTCAAGTGCAAATCGGGTGTCGAAGGTTATCTCTTGAGTCTCTAATTCGCCATCCCGATTGAGAACCAGGTCAAACTCCGGTCCAATCGCAATACGGCGAATGCCGTATGCCCGCGGCCACGGCGTATAGCGAGCGTCCCCACGAAAGCGGCGGACACCACTGCGTTGTACGAATCCAACTTCAGGATTAAAGCGCTCGCCGATGTCTGTGTAGGACCCGTCGAGTTGAAACAGATTAGTTCGCCAATCGCCCCCAAAGTAGACGGCGTCGCTCTGCTCGGAGACATCTTCTTCAAACGTGCGCGCCCAAAGCCCACGGATGTTGATATCCCGCTCCGGGCGATACGAAAAATCAAGTCCCGCCGTGCGGTTGTATACGTCAGCATCCTGCTTATTGATGGTGATTACACCGACGGATGACCCGCTAAAGATGTCCCGGGTCACGCGCATTACCGAGTAGTTTGTGCGCGGTTCATCGACCCAACTCTGACCCGTGCGAGACTCGTCATCCTTAAACTCGTCCGTCAACACGTTCAGAAACCCGATATTGTAGGCTCCGACTTTCCCGGTCATCTTTCCCCCGGCGAGTATCGGAATCGCGAGTTCACCGGCAAGGCCGATGCGACGGCTGTAAAAGAGTAACAAGGGCGGCGGGCGATGGAAACTGGGACGCGGAATCCCGACATCGAAGATACTAGCCCCTTCCAAGAAAAACGGACGCTGCTCAGGGAAAAAGAGATCGAAGCGGGTGAGGTTGACCTGCTCTTGGTCGGTTTCGACATGGGCGAAGTCAGTGTTAATGGTCAAATCGGCAGTCAGATTCGGGGTTACCCCGTACTTCAGGTCCAAGCCGCCCTCAAACACCATATCCGTCTCCCCCTCTGCTGCGACGCGACTTGCACCCGACAACACATAAGGCAGCAACTCCAGATGCCGCGACGGAGAGATACCCTCCAAACCAACGAGACTGCCGAAATAGGCGGTGCGGTACTTTCCCAGCGGGCCATACGTCTTCGGCGCCGGATTCCACGCACCAATCTCTTGGTTCCGCGCGATTTCCCGTCCGAAGTTCAACCCCCATGTCATCACGTCGCTTCGTTTAAAGCGGAGTTGACTGAACGGGATAGCAATCTCCGATGTCCAGCGGTCCACACTGATTTTGCTGCGACACTCCCAAACCATATCCCAGCTCCCATTCAGGCTATCGCCGCTGTTCGACACCGCCGTGTCTTCCATCCCGCCCAACGGGTTGAAACGGAAGAAAACCGCGTTTCGCCGATCGTTGTAGGTATCCAAAAGCAGAAAACCGTAGTCGTTGGAACGAAGACCATCAGAATCCCGACGCATCTCATTAGCAACGAGTTTTTCAATCTCCGAGTCAAAATAGGTAAACCCAAAATAGAGATTCTTCTCATCATAAAGAATCCGCACTTCCGATGGCTGCGTCATCGGTTCCCCTTGGTTCGGTTGAATTTGGAGAAATCGCTTGATTGGCTGTGCGTTTTGCCACGCCGGTTCATCAAGGTACCCGTCAATCTTGATGTTCCGGGAAATTCGGTAGGCTGAAGTGCGAGGTTGCATCGGTTCTGGTTGTGCGCTCGCAATGAGCGGACATAACAGCAGCCACAGCAGGAGAAAGTGTTTTCCACTTCGCTGAGCCAACTGCGGTGGGACGTGAATTGATATCCAAAATTGAGGCATAAAAAATCCCCCTCTATTTCACTTGATTTACATCTGTCTGATGCTGGAAGCTTCACAGAGAATTCATGCGTAGGAAATTCGATCACACGGCGTGTATGCGAACATTGTCCCTATATTAGACAAATCAGACAAATGCGTCAAGGAAAAGTTTGAGGAGGTTGAATCAAAGTAGATAGCGATGCGAAAACACCTAATCTATATCGGTAAGCTACAAGCCGGACAGTTCCAACCGAAACACCACATAATGACGATTCAGGGACAGGGCATCAATCTCCGGTTTGTTCGGCATACTGATGCCCGGTTTCAATCGGCTAAATTGATAGCCTATCACGCCGTGGAGTTTTGCTGCGTCTAAAATATTTTCAATCAGACGGATTCGCAAGCCGCCACAACCTTCCATCCCAAATGTATTCTGAATGTTCACGGGCGTTCCAAAATTTTCGCCGAACGAGTAGAAATTGCCACCAACTCCAACAAAGGGTGACCATCGCCCCGGTGTCACCAAAGTCAGTGCAAGCCCGACTGCGTTGACGCTGAGTGTACCGAGCGGCAGGACATCGTCAATACCGCCAAGGGTATCAACTCTATAATAGCTAAGGGGCACTGTGAGGTGCAGGACATTGGGAATTAACTGTGCTCCCAGCGTAATTTCTTGCGTGAAATCGGATTCGAGTTCTTTGTCAAAAATCGTGATTCCTCCCCCCATAGTTAGGATCACGCGATTGGTGACGTGCTGATTTCGATCAAGTTCAATTGCGATTCCGGATCTGGGCATTAAAAGCAATCCTGTAAGAAGCGCAAGACCGCACATCCTTTTCAGTTTCATAACATCCTCCAAAAAACGTGAGATGGTGAATGGAAGGTTGCAAGATTGCTTTCACGCTTCCCTTTCTTCCAATCCCCTTTTTCTCTTTTGCGTTGTGAGTCAATTCGCCCAGCCGGAAATTTGCCTATTCCCTCGCTCTACCGGGGTGCTGGATGCTCAATGGTTTGATCGGATATTTCGCCTTTCAAATGCGCTGTTATTTCTACTCATCTTTGTGTGGCCCACGGTCTATTTCTATAACGTCTATTTTTGTAACCCTATCATTATCAAAAGTAATAGCCAAAACATAGGGAACGTCAATTGGGCTATTTCCACAGTCGTAAAACCATGATGACTCCTGAATTTTGTCCGGTTTTCCCAATAACCTACGGACTTCAGTTTGCAAAAGTCCCTTTGGCAAGAGATCTTCCATCAAGTGAGAAAATCTAAAACGCTCCTCATTCGTTAAATTCCTGAATTTCCGAGTCGCTTCCTCGCGAGCAATATGCGGTTTTAACCGAAACAACACGTAGAGTTCAGATTCACCATTGTACGACTTTGCTTGACGGTATCGTTGGACCAGTTGCGTCACCTGTTTCTCCGTCAACTTGATGACCTCGTTAATCGGCTTTCCCGTGATGTGCTTGATGGCTTCCTCATAGCAATGGCGGTCAGGGAATTGATAGTAGTCCAGTTCATTCCAATTGCCTTCCCACCCATAGTAGATGTCAGATTCAATGAACCACTTTTGAAGGTATGGAAGTGCCTTGGGTTCCTTAAAGGTGCCGAGTAGCAAAGCCGCCACCGTTGAACCTCTATCGCACAGTCGAACAAGCATAATATCAACCACCTGAGTCCGGTGTTTCTCCGAGAAAAGCCGATCAGCCTCCGACAAGAGTTTCCGTTCAAATTCTTCCCGGGGGTTCAGGCTAATCTCCAGTGCATTAGAACCCCCAGCGATTATCCCCAATTTGTAATTAAGCAAAAAGTTTAACCTTTCCTCTTCGGTCATATGTCTGCGACCAACCGGATTATCTACAATCATAAACAATTCGTCCTTGACTTGTCCTTTGTATTTTCTGGCGACGTTTAAAATTGCTTCAGCAGATTGGTCATTCGGCCCGACTTCCCATAATGCACAGGCGATGTTCCAACGTACGAAACTATCCTGAACCCGTTTCATCGCTTTCGTCAATGCTGGGGCGACAGAGCTCTCACCACGCTTCATCAAGCCACGAGCCGCTATCTTGCAAATTCGCTCATCTTTATCGTCGAGAAGGGCAATCAGTTCTCTTTTTGCCGCTGCACTCGTGAGGTTTTCAAAGATTACCTCCACTCTGTAGGAACGTTCCGGTTTCTTTCTTGCTTCTTCAGCCAAGGTTAGAACGACATTATCCTCTAGCCGAGCAACAGCTTGGACAGCAGAACGCCATATCTCTTCTTTGTCAGAAAAAAGTTTGGCCATAAGTTCGGCAGCGCTTTCTTGTCCTGTTTCCTGTGCAGCGCAAAGGGAGATTGATATGAGATATACGAAACCGATACGCAACAGTTTGACGGCAAAAACTCTGGAGGTTAAATGATGTCTCATTCGTTTTATACTCCTCTGGTCAGAGTTTTCGTTCATAAAACGGGCGACTTCTCCATTTCACATGTCGTCATGAGAATAGTAGGAAAGAGCGACCCCTTCTGACAGTCTGTGCGACGGTATTTCCTTTTCAGGAATGATAGACAATCTCGAGTAAATTCTCAAGAAGAAAATAACAGGCTCGTTTTCGGACGCCAACTTTCGACGCGATAAAACAGTGAAAACAGAACGGGAGCTAAAATCAGGTTGGCAGCCGTCGCAGTGATCATCCCGCCGAACGTCGGCACGGCAATCGGTTTCATCAACTCTGCCCCAGTGTTGGTGCTGATTTCATACAGCATAATCGGCGCGAGTGCAAGCACCGTCGTAGCGGTCGTCATGATGATGGGACGCACACGCAACAATCCCGCGTTGACGGCGGCTTCCTTGACCGGTTCGCCCCGTCGTACCCGTTCAAGCAGGTATTCCATCAACACAATCCCATCTTCGACAGCGACACCAAAAAGGGCGATATATCCGACCCACACGGCGGTGCTGTACTTAATCGCATAGCCGCCGCCTAGCGCGGGGGGCACATACTGCATCAGCCACTGCATCCACATACCTCCGATAAAAGCGAACGGAAGCGCGAGGAAAATCGCCAGCATTGCGGACGGCGAACGGAACTTGATATAAAGCAGCATGAAAATCACCGCGATGCAAGCCGGAACAACAACCAGTAACCGGGAACGGGCTTCCAACTCCGCTTCGTACTGCCCACTGAACGAATAGAAATATCCCTGTGGTAATGTCGGTTTGATTTTCTCGTCGAGTGTCTTCTGCGCTATCTCCACGAAGTTGACCAGCCCGATGACATCGGCATCCACATCGCAGAACACCCGGGAAAACAACAGCGTGTTTTCAGATGAGATTTTCGCTGGTCCCGGGCGGCGCTCGATTCTGACCAATTGCCCAAGCGGGATCTGTATGCCTTTGGGTGTTGGAACCAGCACCCGTTTCAACGCTTCGACGTTGTCACGCAATTCTCGTTTATAGCGAATCCGAACGGGAAAGCGCTCCCGCCCTTCGACTGTCGTTGTGAGGTTCATGCCACCAATCGCGGTCATGATAATCTGTTGCACCGCCCCAATCTCAATCCCGTAGCGCGCTGCCTCTTTCCGATCGATATGAAGTTCAAGGTACGGTTTGTTGCCAATCCGCTCGGCATACGGTCCTACGGCACCGGGAAGTTTGAGCAATTCCTGCTCAATGCGAACCGCAATTTCCTCAATCTTTGCCAGATTTGTTCCGAACACCTTGATACCAATCGGCGTCTGAATACCTGTCGCCAACATGTCGATGCGGTTGCGAATCGGCTGGGTCATAATTGGAGAAACGCCGGGCATTCGGCACGATTCGGTAAGATCGTTAATTAGTTCGGCGCGTGTTTTTGTGCGAAAGTAGGTGTTGTGCTCAAGCGTGGGTTCAATCTCGGAGGCGAGTGCGTGAAGTTGGCTTTCTGATGCGCTATCACCCAGTTGACTAGATTCGTCCATCTGCGTGAGAAGTTTCTCCATAATCACCCGTAACAACCAAATTCGGTACAGCTTCTCACGCTCTTCAATTGTGATATAGGGATTGTGATACTCTGTCGCCATTTCATCAATCCGTGCCGCCGCATCAGCGGCGATGCGCGCCGTAACATCTGCACTAAAATGCCCCGCATGCTCGTTGCTCAGAATTTCGGCACTCAGAAGTCGTTCGGCAATGTCGGAAACCAGTCTCGCTGTGGCATCTGTTTTGACGGCACGCCGTGGCCACGTAGAAGGGTCAATGATGTTGACGATAGTTTCAAACATCCCAATTGGAGCGGGATCGGTTGCGGTTGTCGCTCTGCCGAGTTTGCCCACCACCATCGAAACCTCGGGGAAACGGTTCATTATCATGTCTTGCTTTGCCATCACATCTTTGGCTTGCGTAATCGACGCACCGGGCAACAGCACCGGCATGAACAGCAAATCGCCCTCGTTGAGTGGCGGCATGAACTCCTGCCCGATATTTTTGTAGAAGGGGGTCAGCGGAATACTGACGATCGAAATCGCCGCCGCCAAACCGACCACAGCCAGTTTGGTAAAGACGTTCTTGACAGCAAATCGAATGATTGGACCGTACATGGTTTTCAGGACCCACGTGATACCGTCGGCGAATTTTCTCAGAGGCAAACCGAAGATTGAAAGAGTTCGACCGAAAATATTGGGGCGGCGCGTTGGATCAGAAATCAGCAACGACGCCAGTACCGGAACCAGGCTGATCGCGACAATCGCCGCGCCGAGCATCGCGAAGGTTTTGGTAAACGCCAACGGCTTGAACAATTTGCCCGCCTGTCCCGTCAACGAAAATACAGGGATAAACGCGACGATGATGATTAGCATAGCGAAGAATATTGCCGGTCCGACCTCCTTTGCGGCGCGAGTTGCGACCTCCAGTTTGCTCTCGCCTTCATGCGGTTCCCGCAGCAGACGGGTGATGTTTTCCGTCATGACGATGCCCGCATCCACCATAACGCCGATAGCAATCGCCATCCCGCCCATTGACATGATATTCGACGGCAAGCCGACGAGCTTCATGCCTAAAAACGAGAGTAGCACACCCAACGGCAATACCAGCGCGATAATCAGGCTGTTGGTCACCTGACCTAAGAAGAAGACAATGACAACAGCCGCGACGATGATTTCATCAATGAGCGTGTCTTTTAGTGTTCCTGTCGCGCGGTGAATCAGATGACTTCGGTCATAGAAGGGAACGATGCGAACCCCCGGCGGCAGACCGGGTTCAAGTTCAGCAATCTTCGCTTTCACATTTTCGATAACACGCAACGGATTATCGCCGTAACGCATCAGCACCACTCCACCGGTCGCTGGAACGCCCGCTTTGTCCAATGCGCCACGGCGGAAGTCGGGGCCTTCCGTCACAGTGCCTAAGTTCTTGACGTACACCGGCACACCATCGTGCGCCTTGACCACAATGTCTTCGATATCCTCAATGCTTTTTATGAACCCTAAGCCCCGAATAAGGAACTCCATCCCACCTTCCTCAACTACCTTCGCGCCGACATCGACGTTGCTTTCACGAACCGCGTTATAGACCATCGAAAGCGGCACGTTGTACGCCAAAAGCAGGTTCGGATCAACATCAACCTGATACTGTTTGACGGTACCCCCGACGGATGCGACTTCCGATACCCCGTCGGCTGATGCGAGATAGTACCGAATCGTCCAGTCCTGTAAAGTGCGGAGTTCATGCAAGTCAAGCCTTGAGGCAACCAGCGGCTCTCCATCTACGGGGCACTTTCCGGATTGATCGTACCGTTCTGTCGGATGGTCAGAACAGTAATAGCCGTTTTCGACGGTGTACCAGAACACCTGACTGATACCGGTTGCGTCCGGTCCCAGCACCGGCACGACCCCTTCGGGCATGTCCTTCTGCGCGAGATTCATCCGTTCGAGTACGCGGGTTCTCGCCCAATAGAAGTCCACGTTCTCTTTGAAAATGATGTTGATGTAACCGAAACTGAACATTGAGGAAGATCGGACATCTTTGACATCGGGGATGCCAAGCATGGCAATACCAAGCGGGTAGATTACCTGATCTTCGATGTCTCTCGGACTTCTACCGGGCCAATCGGCGAACACGATGACCTGATTTTCGCCGATGTCGGGAATTGCATCAATCGGGGTTCGATTCAGCGCCCACCAGCCCGCGGCTGTCAAGAACACAAATGTAACAAGGACGAGGAGGCGATTAGCCATGCAGATTTCGATAATTCGGTTGACCATAGCGTTTCCCTGTGATTACGGTTTGGCATCAATGCCGATGCGATGGTGTGCTAGATCCTTCTTCTCCACCGAGTGCGCCGCCATACGCACCCGCCGCTGAACCGGTTAATTGCGTTTGTGAATCGAGGAGGAAATTCCCATTAGTGACGACCATATCCCCGGGATTCAACCCTTTCACAACCGGATAAAATCGTTGTTTAGTTGTGTGACCGTTGTGCTCTACCTCTGCCCACGCTTCTGGACCCAACTCGACTTCAAGTAACTCATAGCCAGATTTGCCCCGGTCGATGAAGACAATCTTCCGTAGACCGGTGTCGATAACGGCACGTTTAGATACTGCCAAGACTCCCCCTGTCATCACGAGTGCCTTTCCATCTATAGGACATTTGTCCGGCAGTGTGGCATACTGGTCAGGGTGGTCGGGACAGGCATACTTGAAAATCAGCGGAGGCTCCCGTCGCGCAGAAATCTCTCCTTCATTGGCGGTCGATTTAACTGGAGCCGTGCTCTTCATCAGATCCATGCCGCAGATGTCGCATTCTGCCGGTTCATGCGATTGAACTTGTGGATGCATGGGGCAAATCCATGTCTCTTGCATCGCGCTTTCGTCCAATGATTTCATCTCGACGTTGCTATGACCGGCATGGGCATCTGCCGGCACCTGTTTTTCAATTAAGTCCATGCCACAGATGTCGCATTCACCGAACTCGGATTGCTGCACTTGTGGATGCATCGGGCACGTCCAGACAGTTTCCATCGGCTCCGAGACCGCCGCTTCAGGGTGCGCTGATTCAAGATCCATTCCACAGATTGTGCATTCACCGGGAATCTCAGAAGTTATCCATGGATGCATTGGACACACATACGCATCTTTGGGATGAGCCTCACGAGCGTAGATTTCCGCTAGTGTGGGCTTCAGTCGAAGGGTGACATACATCCCCGGACGCAACTGTCCGCCTGGGTTTGGCACTTCAATGTGGACTTTCTGCGTTCGAGTTGGCGCGTTAAAATATGGATAGATAAAGTTGACTTTCCCATGAAATGTTTGGCCAGGCATTGACTGCGCCGTAATCTCGACATCTTGTCCCATATAGACCCACGGCAGTTCGTATTCGTAGATATCCGCGATAATCCACAGGCTTTTCAGATCCGCGATTCGATAGAGGTTCGTGCCGCGATTCACATGTTGTCCCTTGTAAACGTTCATGTGGATGACCGTTCCGCCACTAGGCGCATACAACGGCAGTGTTGTCCGCGCTTCACCGTGCTCGCGGATGTCATCAATCTGTTCCGGTGTCAGTCCAAACAGTTCCAGCTTGGATTTTGCCGCAGAAAGGGTCTGTTCAACGGTGCGTTTCAGCTCGGCGTACTGCGTATTTTTCAATTCATCAACACTCTTCAATGCGGTGAGATACTCCCCTTGAGCCGCTAACAGTTCTGGGCTATAAATCGAAAGGAGTTCATCGCCTTCGCGGACGTTGATGCCGGTGAAGTCAACGTGCAGGTTTTCAATCCAGCCAGAGACACGGGTCGAAGCATATGCCATGCGCGTTTCGTTGTAGTCCAGAACACCCACAGTTCGAATTTCACGGCTAAGGTTGCGGAATTCAACGGATTCGGTGCGAACCGGAATCAAGGCTTTCTGTTTTTCAGTAAGTGTGAGTCCGACACCTTCGTAAACTGGAATCAAATCCATTTTACACACGGGACAACTTCCCTTATCGGGCATCTTGACCGATGGGTGCATCACACACGTCCAGTATCTAATCTTTTTCTCATCTTCTGACATAACGGGGACGAGATCGTGTTCTGTGTGTTCGGCATGTTCTGCCATGCTATCCATCGCCATTTCCGCTGTTTTTTCTTCCGCGGAATCTCCCCTTCCGCACCCCGCAACAAAACCGACTGTCAGCAGCAACAGCGGAAAAATTATCGTAATCCGATTGATGTTCTGAATCATTGTTTACTCCTCCATAGTCTGTTTTGGCAATAGCTGTCCGACCGCTTGTTCTAACTGTGCCAGATGCTGACGATGGTCCCGCAACGCCCGCTGTTCTTCGAGACGAAATTTCAACTGTGTGCGTTGGGCATCAAGAAAACTAATGAAATCAACCTGAGCTGCTTGATAAGCAGTGTTCGCTGCTTCCAAGGCACTCCGCGCTTGTGGCAGCAGTGCGTTGCGGTATAATGCAATGCTGCGTTTGGCAGTCTCCAAACCGAAATGGTGCTTCTTCACTGTAAATCGCGTCATGTTTTCAAGCTCAGCGAGCTTTTCCTGCATCACCTCCGCCTTGATCTCGACTTCCCGAATATATGCGCCTCTCTGTCCAAACGATGCTGAGTGACCCGGATTCAGCGTGCGTTGCGCAGAAAATGTTGGAGACAACTTCATCCGTTTCTCGAAATAGCTTGCGCCGAGTGTTCCGTCAGGGTACACCATTCGCGTCGCGAGTTGAATTACGAGATTCATCTTGCTTATCACCAGTTTCTGCTTCTGAATTTCCTGACGAGACTTGAGTGCGAGCGTGTATAGCTCCCCTAATGGTTGTGTAACCTCTTCATATGCAAGGGGCTGTGGCTCACCCAACGGCGCATCGGCAGGTCGATTCAACAACGTGTTGATGCGAGCGATGACGGTTTCACGCCGCTCTTCCAATGTGATAATTGAGTCGGAGAGTTTGGAAAACTCCACTTGCGCCATGATTACGCTGTGATATTTGCCGATGCCGGCACGAAACTTCGCCTGAGCAATCTGAATCATCTGGCGAAGGAGTTCCTGGTTTTCCCCATTGATCTCTATAGCTTCATTGAGGTAGAGATAGTCATAATAAGCCAATTTTATATCCGTCACCAAATCTCGAAGCGCAATATCAATTCCCCTTTGAGCAATCCGAACATCTTCGGTGACGATCTGTCCCTTCAACGCCAGCATGTCCGGGAATGGAAATTTCATCGCCATCATCTCTTTATGCCTGGGTTGACCGATTTTCGTGTCGAGCTGCTTTGTAAAGGCGTTGTACTGTCGTAACACGTTGTCCAGATAGACTGCTTGGGGATACTGTTCGAGGGTAGCTCTCAGTTTCTTGCGGGCGACTTTAATGATAGGGCTCCACTCATACCCAAACGCCAATAGCAACTCGAGATTGACTGTCTCTGCAAGTCGTGCCTCAACTTTCTCTGCTTCCGTTGTGAGTTCCCGATAGGCTTTCATTTGCGGCACCGAAAAGTCGTAGAACGGTTCCGGAATCGGCGTCTCGCTTTCTAATTGCGCTTGAAATTCCCTCTGAACTTTCAGCACTTTCGCTTCTACTTCAGTCAGGAAAGCATCTTTTTCAGCCTGTTCATCAACTTCTAGCTTGGGGATGTCTTTTGCGATTTCAGCACGATAGTATTCAGGCGTTGGGGCATCCTGAAATTGCGTCAGCAGGTCTTGATAAGTCGCCTTCCTCCCACTCGCACACGCAACGAGAAACACGGAAAGGAGAAGGATGTGATGTTTCATGGCGAGATACTCCCCCCGACTAGCCGTTCCAGCCGTGCAAGATTCTGCTGATAGTCGGTGATAGCGCGAAGCCGTGCGAGGTTAAAGTTCAGCCAAACGCTCTGCGTTTCAAGAAAGCCCGCAATACTCTTTGTGCCTTCCTGATGCCACGTTTCAGCAACTTCCATCGCACCTTCAGCTTGTGGAATAAGACTATTTTCGTAAAGGTCAACCAATCGACGGGCGTTTTCGAGACGGAAATAGAGCTTTCTCAAATTCGCTAACGTCAGGTCTTCCATTGACCGCTTGCTTTCGATGGCGGCAGCGCGGTTCAACTCTGCCTCTTGTATCTGACTGCGATTCTTTGAAGAAGACCACGGAATCGAGATACCAACTCCAATTGAGATCGGATTTTTCCCGCTGTCGTGAGTCTCTGGCATCAGCCCCTCACCAGTTTCGACGGTCATCAAATCGAATTTGAAGCTCGGTTTCGTTTTCAGCTTGGCGAGCGCGACGGCTTCATCCACCTTCTGTATCATCAAATCGGCGATTTGTAATTCCTGGCGCCCCGCTAACGTCTTCGACTCCAAATCGGAGATTGGAATATCGTGCGCGGTGTACGCTACGGGAGCGGGTGGGCCCAACGGCGTGTTCGAAGGCACACTAATGAGCGCATTGATGTTAGCCTTTTCGACCTCCTCCAATTCCCTTAACAGAATCAGATCGTATGACAATTGCGCCGACTGGCTTTGTGCCTTTAGGACATCGTTCAGCGTTGCCTCGCTAGAAGCGTAACGGGTGTTGGCAATGTTTAATATCTGAGAAAGCAGTTGCTGATTCTGATAGGTAACCTGGCTCGCCCGCTGAAGGTAAGCCAATTCGTGATAACTGAGTTTCAAATTGACAATCAGGTCGCGCACCGCCTGCTCATATTTTACCCGTTCAATCTCAATCTCCTTCAGCGTCACTCGCCCTGCGGCATCAAGTGTGCCGGGGTATGGCAACGCCTGCGAAAAACCGAGGCGGTGCCTTTGTGGTCCAACGCGGGTTTCCACGCTCCGAATGAAGTAACTGTACACCAGCATCGGATCCGCCAAGGCTGTCACTTGAGGATACTTCTCAATAGTTGCCTGCCATTTTGCTAGGGCGACTTTGAGTTTCGGGTTGCGCTCAACCGCTAGGCGAACGAGGGTCGGCAGATCGATACCGTCAGCCAGTGCCTCTGTGATACTGTCGGGAAGTGCTTCTGTCGACAATGTCGCCGCTTCCGTCTGAGCTCTTGACTCGACTGGAAGCAACGCCCAGAACGTAAGCAACAATAGCCATGTCAATGAAATCCGCTTTTTCATAACTGCTCCTAAAATTTCACTCAGAGATTTTCTCAGCTTCTTCTCAAGTACGTAAGCTGAGCCTTTGGTTCAAACCAGCATCGGGTTTGAACCAAAGGCTTTTAGTTGTCTACTGCTAGATGTTGATTTCAGGCGTTGCAATTAGGATCCGAATCCGATGTGTCCCATCTGCTGGCACGGCAGCAAAAGCATCATAAGTTTTCATCATTTTGTTATAGGTCAACGGCACAGTTGTTTCGTTTCCTTTAGCATCGGCAACTTGCAATGCAAAAGAAATCCCCTCCAGTGAAACGTCCTGATGATGTTGCGTCGTGTAAACACTCATGCGATGCGTTTGTCCCTTCATCGCGTCCATTTTCATCATTCCGCCCATGCCCATATCCCGCATCATCGCTTTGTATTCATCAACGGTCAATACATTGAGATTAATCGTGAGATGTCCAATGGAAATCTGTTTGAGGTATTTATCCGGATGAGCTTTGAACATCTCCGCTTGCTTGGCACTGCAGAAATAGTACCTTTCTCCGTCATGACGCATTTCTGTCATGGCGGATGCCTTCATCATCATGCCATCAATTGCACAGCGTACCTTGCTGCCATGCTCACCGTGGTGATGCATTTCGGTATGATCATGTGAGCGCTTATCCGCCTGAATTGAAGAAACAGAGAACAAGAATCCAACGACAAGCGCGAGTATCAAGATTGCGAGTACGATTGTTCTTTTCACGGTTTTCTCCTTTTTGTGTTTTGGATTTGGGAACAAAGAAATTCTCAGTGACCTCCTTTGCTCAGCCTTATGCTTTTCCTACGACTCTACTTCTAGCAAGTCACATGCCAACCCATTCTGATAGGGCAAAAATCGCTTTAGACAACCGATTGGATCTCTTCAGATACGGGATTAAGCACACGCTCACGCCATATCGCGCAATTTAGGACTTGATGATGTGAAGATTGGGAAAGCAAGTCGATGCGTGGGTAGTTTTTACACAGGCCGGCGCGACTGACTGGATACTTTTTACACAGGCGATCCGAATCGAAAAGATGGAGATTCAGAAAAAGGACCTTGAACCAGATCAGCGGTCAAGTTCATACTCACGCATCTTGTTCTGTAGTGTTTTGCGGGCGATTCCTAAAATCTTCGCGGCACGGGTCCGATTTCCAGCGACAGAAGCTAACGTCCGAGCAATGAATTCCTTCTCCATCTCTTTAATCGTGCTGCCAACCGTCACTTTGGAACCTTCGCCGGTTGTCGATACGGCGATTTTACGGATGTTCGGTGGGAGTTCGTCCGGGGTCAGGTATTCTGAACGTGCGATGACAACACCGCGTTCGATGGTGTTTTCTAATTCGCGGACATTTCCGGGCCAATCGTAGCGCATCATCGCATCAAGCACGTCGGGCAGGATTTGTCTCATTTCACGGCGATTTTTCGCCGCGTAGAACTTGAGAAAATACTCAGCTAGCGGTGGGATGTCTTCTCCGCGGTCTTTTAACGACGGAAGTTGAACCGGCACAACGTTGAGTCGATAGTACAGGTCTTCGCGGAATCGACCTGCTTCGACCTCATCCAGGAGCACTTTATTGGTCGCCGCGATGATTCGGATATCGACCGTTATCGGTTCCGTACCACCGACCCGTTCAAATTGCCGCTCCTGAAGAACTCGTAGCAGCTTGACTTGGGTGGCTGGGCTCATCTCCCCCACTTCGTCGAGAAAAAGTGACCCCCGATTTGCCAACTCAAAACGTCCTAGCTTCCGATCCATTGCGCCGGTAAAGGATCCTTTCTCATGACCAAATAGCTCACTCTCCAACAGCGTCTCCGTGAGTGCAGCACAGTTGATCTTGATGAACGGCTTTTTTGCGCGTGAACTTCGCGCATGGATCAGATTGGCGATTAGCTCTTTGCCCGTGCCGCTTTCGCCAAGAATGAGAACGGTCGCATCCGATGGTGCAATCAGCGCGACATTCTCCAGCACTTCTCGCATCATAGAACTTCGAGCAATAATGTTGGACTCGGCGAACTGCTCACCGAGACGCTCTTTCAGCAGCGTGTTCTCCCGTTGCAGGTCGCGGTATGAGAACTCGCGCTCGATATTTGTTAAAAGTTCCTCTGCATCAACGGGTTTGACGATGTAATCGCTCGCACCCTGTCGAAGCGCTTCACGTGCGGTTTCTACAGATTGGAACGCGGTCATGATAAACACGACAATTCCCGGACTAATCTCCTTAATCTGTCTAAGCGCCTCCAAACCATCCATACTTGGCATACGGATATCCATTATCACCAAATCGTAGAACCGCTGTTTCACGGCTTCCACCGCCAGAAACCCGTCAGAAGCCTCAGAAACATCGTAAACCGATTTGAGATGGGCATATAGCATCAGTCGATGAGACGGCTCGTCGTCAACGATAAGAATTTTTAACCGCACGATGGATTATCCCCTTTTATACCTCAACTTGCGGCAAGGTCAAAATCACTTCTGTCCCAACGTCCTCTTCACTTCTCACTTCCACTTCCCCGTCGTGCGCATCGACAATTTTCCGCACGACAGCGAGCCCGAGTCCCGCGCCGCGTGTTTTCGTTGTGAAGAACGGCTCAAACAATCTCGGCAGATCGGCTTGCGGAATACCTTCTCCCGTATCCTGCACGCCAATCTGGATCCACTTGCGTTCTGCAACCCACACAGCAGAAAGAATAAGCTTTCCGCCATTGGGCATGGCATCAATACTGTTTTGCGTGAGATTGAGCAACACCTGGAGAATTCGGTCGTGGTCAAGCTGCACCTCCAGCATGTCGGATGGTATCTCTTGAATAACCTCAATGCATGAGTCAGACTTTTCCAGTTCAAGCCGCCGGACGATGTCGAGAAATAGTGTCTCAACTGAGGTCGGTTCAACTTTCAATTCCAGCGGTCGCGCGTAATCTAGAAGTTCGGAAACCACACGGTTCAAACGGTTCGACTCTTTCATCATTGTCAATGCATAGGTCCGTTCCTCCGTTTTTTCCTTAAAGAGGTTGGCAAAAAATTGGGCAAACCCTCGAATCGAAGAAAGCGGATTACGAATCTCGTGGGCAACCGTCGCCGCCATTCGCCCAATGGACGCCAGATGTTCGGCGCGTTTGGCGCGTTCCTGCAACTCCACCATTTCACGCATGTCATTCAGGAGAACCACGACACCGAGCTTTGCTCCACCCTCATCCTTCACCTGCGTTGCGCTCAAGTTCACAGGTATGGCGGAACCGTTAGGGTGCTGATAAAAAATCTCTTTGTTGAGGATGGTGTGATTATGTTCAAGCACCTTCCGAATCTCAACGGCGTGCTCAGGAAAGAGGTTATCAATCTCAAGCGATTTCGATTTGGATTCTGAGACACCGACAAGTTCTTGGGCCGCTCGATTCATCGTGGTCACTGCACCTTTAGAATCGAGTGAAATCAGACCGTTCGCCATGCTCTCCACGACGTAGTGGATATAACTTTTCATCTGATTGAGCGTGCGCTGGACAAGGTGAAAATTCTGCACGACAAGAATAAAAAACAGCGAGCCTGAACCTAACAGGATAAGCATGGCAGCCATCATCATCGTGTGCCGACGATCTTCATGATGCGCCCGCTCAAGGGTACCCATCTCAAGACCAATTCCGAGATAGTGAGTGAGAGCCGGTTCAGATGGAACGGGGTGAAAACCGCTCCGAATTTCAGGGCGATGTTCTGCGGAATCATTTTTCCGAAACGAAAGAATTTCGGAGCCCTCTGGAATGCCGCCGTCAATCAGTTTCCCAACCATTTTGGGATTGCTATGCGCCAAAATCTGCCCCTGTTGATTGAACATAAAAATGTAGGCAATATTCTCGTTCGGCGCCGCAGCCGATACCAACTGTTGGACTTGAGCAATCCCTTCACTACCCCTATAACCGTGGCTCTGAAGAACCGCCTCAAGTAGGCGCAAGAGCGCAATCCCCTTGCGATCGATTGATACCTCCATCTGTGTCTGTTCACGATGCAGGTTCCGGTAAGTGGAAATTGCCAAAATCACGGTGAGCGTGATTGTCAGTACGGTCAGCGTCACGGCGGGGAAATAGAGGCTGTGTCGATTCAGGCGCATATCGCTTCCTCTCGAATGTTATAGCCCAAGGCTTTTGCTCTCTAGTTTATTTTCAAAACCGTTTAAAATTCAATAGAAATTATCTAAGAATCCGGTGAAAGCAGATATGGCGAACTCCACTAAACAACTTGAGCAAGAATTACGCCAAATTTCATCGGAATAGATAGAAGTGCATTCCACTCCGACGATTCCTGGCCCCTTCAAGCGTACATGTCATCTAAAAGGGCGGGCAAACCACAAATTCTGCGGCATCGAGGAAAGGCATCCGACGTTTTGGCTACATATTCCACCCAGTCCCAGGGCCATTTCTCAATGTACCACGTCGCCCAAATTGCCTTTAATCCTGCTGCATCTGCACCGCGCAACTCATCGCTCCCGCCGTCACCCACGAAAACCGCAGCACTGTTGTCGACGCTCAACCTGTCACATGCCAGTTCGTAAATTGCAGGATCCGGTTTAATTAACCCCTCTACACATGAGAAAATTGGCACGTCGACCTGAACCGAAAGATCGGAAGAATCCCATGCCGCAATTTCATCATATCCGCAATTTGAGATGAGTCCAATGCGATAGCCTGATCCTTTTAACGTACCTAGCATGTCAACAACCAGCGGATCGATTCGTTCAAACGGCAGCGCCTTCGCAGTCAATTTCTCCGCCTGCATCAAAGAGATTTCTTTTTCAGGCGGCGCAATTTGGCAAGAACAGCATATCTCCTTTAACACGTCACTGTAGCGGCGAAATTTCCCAGTCATACGCGCACGATAGCGGGCAAACCACTCGCGATCAAAATCCTCTTGAGATAAACCGAGCCGCTCGCCCGGCGTTGGTGCTTCAGCATGCCATTCTGGGTAATTTTCAGTGACAAGCGTCTCGTAGAGATCGAATATAACAGCCCGATTCATTGACTTTTCCACGATTCCCATGTTTTGAGCAAGATTAATGCCAATTCCTGTGGGTTTTTGAAGTAAGTGAACAACGTGGCGATTAGTCTGCAACAAGTGTTAATGCCCCGCTGTTGCCGCGCTTTATCATGCCATATAATGAATCCATAATCAAGAAAAAGAGTCTCATCTTATACCACCTTATTTCTTTCCTATGGTATCATACGTAAGACACGCAAAGAACCGGGAAAACACGGTAATGAGAGCGTGTACGTCTCGCACGGGGACAGAACCGCCCGCGCTGCGGGGACACAAACGACGCTAGGAGATTTTATTGATGGCACACAGAAACAACACCTTTGAAGCCCGCGTGAACGCAGCGATTAACGCTGTAAGAAAAGGCGACCTCTCAACGGTAAAAACGCTCGTTGAAGAAGATAGCCGACTCGCGGTTGTGCAGAGACAAGACGAGGGAGGCAGCCTGATTCAGATTGCCGCAGCACAGGTGGTCTGGCATCGCCCACAGCATCGAAAAATCGTACAGTATCTAGCCGAAAACGGCGCTGAATACGACATCTTCACAGCCGCTAGAGCCGGTCTGCTTGACGCAGTTCGCCACATGCTAAAAGAGTACCCCAATCTCGTCAATACCCGAGATTTTCGCGATTACACGCCGCTACAGTGTGCATCACTCATCTACGGCGCTTGTGAAGAAGCCGAAGCCGTTATGGACTATCTACTCGCGAAAGGCGCAGAAATTGACATTCTTACCGCATCGCATTTCGGAATGCTAGGCGTCGTGCAAGATCTGCTTGAAAGCAATCCTTCCTGTGCAACCACCACCGACGTTGACGGCTTCACACCACTCCATTGGGTTGGGCGAACACGGCGAGGATCCAAAGATAGTTTTGTGCGAATTACCGAATTGCTCATACAAAATGGTGCTGATGTCAACGCTCAAGCTAAATTTTGGGGAAATTGGCGTCCCATGCACACCCTCGCGGAATGGTCGGGTTTTACAGAGCAAGCCGACCTTATGATCGAAGCGGGCGCCGACATCAACGCTGAAACCGATACGGGCTGGACGTCCCTCGATTTTGCGCTTGATCTCAAACGCGAGGAAATGATTCGACATCTTCGCACAAAAGGGGCACAGACCGGCGTCAAAAACGAGTAGCATATGCACATTTTGAATTTTGGGAGCTGAAATACGAATATTCTCCCCCTTGACAAGGGGGAGTTAGAGGGGGTCTGACCACGATAGTCTCTCCGCACGGCTCAAAACCTTCCATCAATTTCGCCTTGACGAAAACAACAGTTCTGTTCTAAAATTGTGCTATGCTGCTCCCGGTGAGCGCTGAAAAGTTTTCTAACTTACCTACTGAATATGGAGAACCATCTATGGGACAACCCGTGGTTCATTTTGAAATCGGAGGCTGGGACGCAGACAAGCTTCGGGCGTTCTACGGGGAACTCTTCGATTGGAAGATGACCGTGAGAGAAAGTTTAAACAACTACGCAGGAATCAACGCATAAGAGGGTGGAATCGAAGGAACATTTTCAGACTGACATTCACCACCACATCCGCCATTTGTGCTGTCTGCTTCTACCTTGGAAATGCGCTCGTTGTTCCAATTCAATAGTCCAGAACCCCAACTCCTCCGTTCTTGTAGGGGCACCCCTTGTGGGTGCCCTATTCCTCTTTCCGGGCGTTTGCGAGTACGTCATTGCCGGTCCAATCTTTGCGGCGGCGCCAGATGAAAAACGCGACAAGGCAAACCGTGAAAAATACAAATGCACTGCATTGACAGATTCTGAGGTGTGAAAAATGAGTTACGAGATGATTGAATCAAAATTCATCGCAACGCAAGAAAAAGGCGAGGTCTCCTCGCTCCTGATTCGTCCAGAAGGCTCGAGTTGGTTGCTGGTTCTGGGACACGGCGCAAGCACAACTATGAGACATCCCACCCTCCAGACAATCGCAGAACGCTTGGCAGACATAAAAATCGCCACGTTTCGCTACCAGTTTCCTTACATGGAACGTGGCGGTGGAGGTCGGGAATCACAAGCGGTTGCGCTGGCAACCGTGCGCTCCGCAGTTGCCGCTGCACGTGAGGCCGCGAACGAACTATCGCTTCTCGTTGGCGGACACTCCTATAGCGGACGAATGTCGTCACTCGCAGCAGCGGAGGCGCCGCTTGAGGGGGTACGCGGTCTGGTGTTTTTCTCATTCCCTCTGCACCCCGCTGGCAAACCGGGGACTGAACGCGCCAATCACCTTGTCGATGTCACGGTCCCGATGCTGTTCCTGTCTGGCACACGGGATAAGTTGGCGGAGCTCAGCCTGCTATCACCCGTCTGTGAAAACCTCGGTGATAAGGCGACCTTGCACCTGCTGGATACCGCCGACCACGGTTTCAAAGTGCTCAAACGCTCCCGCAAAACGGCGGAAGACGTGTTCGTCGAAATGGCTCGGGTTCTCAATACCTGGATCGGAAAGCTGAGTTAAACTGCGTAAGGCATAAAATCAACAAATGGAGGTAAAGGGGAATGATTCAATCGCTTATCTGGGTCGTTGTAGGTCTGTTAGCCGTGAACCTTGCGCTCGTTCTTCTAGTGTTGAAGCGTATGACGAATATTGGAAGGGAAAAGGGTGAACAGGCGGTTCAAGATGAGATGCGTTCACTCCGTAACGAAGTATCTCGGTCAGAACGGGAAATTAGAGACGAGGTGCGGAAGGGACATGAAACCACCACCAAAATGCTGATGGGTAACATTGGAGAATTTGGCAAACTCCTGACGACTCAAGCTGAGGAAATGAGAGCCACGGTGGGGAAAAGTTTTCAAGACTTTCAGCTAAATACTGAGACTCGGCTTGACAGTATCCGCGAAACTGTAACCAACCAACTTCAAAAAACCACAGACACTCTTGTAAATTCCGTCGGAGAACTCGGCAAATCCCAAGATGCCCAATTGGAAAATGTCAGGAAAACCGTTCATGATAGGCTTGAAGCCATGCAGACGAGCAATGAGAATAAGCTTGAACAGATGCGCAAGACGGTTGATGAACAGCTCCATTCAACGTTGGAAAAACGGCTCGGCGAATCATTCAATCTCGTCAGTAAGCGTCTTGAAGCTGTGCAACACGGCCTCGGGGAGATGCAGAACCTCGCAACAGGCGTCGGCGATCTCAAGCGCGTCTTGACAAACGTCAAAGCGCGGGGCACGTGGGGCGAGGTTCAGCTTGGCGCACTCCTCGAAGAGGTGCTCACGCCGGATCAGTATGACACAAACGTACGGACGATAGAGAATTCACAGGACGAAGTGGAGTACGCCATTCGCCTCCCCGGACGAGACGATGAGCCAGACTCCTGTGTGTGGCTGCCGATTGATTCTAAGTTCCCGCTTGCGGATTACGAAAAATTGGTTGAAGCCGCCGACAACGGTTCCGACGCATCCGCCGTGCAAGAAGCGTCCCGTGCCTTCAGACGATCGGTGCAAGCTGAAGCCAAGAAGATTCACGACAAATACATCGCTCCGCCAAAAACAACGAATTTTGCCATTATGTTTATGCCGACCGAAGGGCTCTACGCAGAGGCACTCCGGTCACCGGGCCAAGTGACGGAACTTCTGAATCAATACCGAATTGTCGTCGCGGGACCAACGACGCTCGCTGCGCTTCTAAATAGCCTCCGCATGGGTTTCCAAACCCTCGCCATTGAAAAAAGGTCTAGCGAGGTTTGGGAGATTCTCGCAGCCGTTAAGACGGAGTTCGGCAAGTTCGGCGAGGTCATGGATAAGGTGGAACGCCAGTTGAACACAGCCTCCAACACAATCGGTCAGACTAAGACCCGAACACGGGCGATGGAGCGGAAGTTGCAAACGGTTGAAGCGCTTCCCGCGGAAAAAGCCGCCGCACAACTGGAACTCTCGCCGGACATCTCCGAGTATAGCGTAAACAGTGAGAATCCCCCGGATGAGTAGCTGTTTCAAAAAAAAACAACTCATTACAATTCACTAACTACTGACTGCGAGCCATTGCGTCTCTGAGAACACCTACACGCGTTGTATTCTTGTGAGCCGTTTCAGAAGATGAATCTTTAGGTTTAAATTGGGATAAATTCGGAGATCTGAGGGAACGCGGGCGGATACAGGGTTCAACCGAAACAGCGCGTGGTGCACTCTATCGCCGGTTCAACTTAACAAAAGGTTGCACGAACGCGATCGGTTATGTAATATTCAATTAGTGATTGTGTGAAAATTTCATAGTTTTCATAGTTTTCCGATGAAGCGTGAGGATTTGATTGAGGCGGAAAAGGGCGTGAATTCAGTCTAGCACTAATCTTAGCGTAGTTCGCGTCGAAGAGACTAGGAAATTAACTATGAAACTTTACTGTTGTTTTTGGAAGGGAGAAAAAGCAATGGCGACGGCAAAAGACGAAAACCTCACTTGTAGCGGCACTGCTTGAGGATGTCCAGAAAGAAGGGGCGCGGAGAGGATACCTTTCACATTTTATCACAGACGTGCATCGGAAGTTTATCGTATGCGTTCATGCGCGTAGGTTACCTACCTAAGTAGAGTTTCTCTGCTGCATGTAATCTTTCATAAATTGCCGTTCAACCGAACCTACAGCATTACGATGATTAGAATTATAGCGGAAACTATGAATTTAGTCAATAAACGGTCGCGCTGAAATTGCATTTGAAAGAGGGAAAATACTGCATATACGATTTACTTATTTTGTGAGCATTTAAAACATGGAAAAATAAGCGAAAATGGGCTAAATACTAGTCAGGGTGCGGGTTTGCGGCGTTGAGCATTTGTGAGCATTTGAGAAAATAAGTTGAGAATGCTCATTTTTGAACCCTCTGACGAGTTGGTCGTGTCAGGTCCGATTGTGCTCTGAACGGTCCTTTCGGTTGGGATTCAAAGGTGCGAATTTTTTGGCAAACAGTTTATGATTGCTGGGTTTTTCTTCTATCCCAAAATACTCGGCCAAATTCTTGATGACACGTTTCGCTTTGCCTTCGCCATAATACGCTAAAAGATCGGTAGTGGAGGCGATGTCCGATTCGCTAAAATATCGCTTCGGACTTTGTCACTGTGATGAGAGTTTACCACAGAATTTAGCAGATGTCAAGTGAGAGTGCTAAATTTCATGAGGCTTCGCGGTAGGGCAGCAATTCTCTTTGAGACATAAGCGGAGTCAGTTCTTGTAGGTTGGGTAGAGCGATCAACCGACCGAAAAGGGAGGGCGATAGTCTTTACCTCTTCGTTGACTGATACGGTTGGAAACTTCTTACGATGCAGCGCGAACCCCAACTCTTTTCACGTCTAATGGTGAGGTTGCCGAAATAAAACGTGTTACATAATTATGAGTCACTAACAACTGCGCCTCTGAGGAGTCTGATATGCCCCGCATCTTCGACAACATAGACCGCCAACTGCTTCCCGCACTAAAAGAAACGCTCGAACTCGCTGATCGCGCCGATTTCTGCGTCGGTTATTTTAACCTGCGCGGGTGGAAATCAATCGCCGCCCACATCGACGCCTGGAGCGGCGGCGAAGACGAATGCTGCCGCGTCCTCGTAGGAATGCACCAGTTGCCTGATGACGAACTCCGTCAAGCGATGCGTATCAACAAACTCGGCAATGGAATGGACAACCGAAGCGCCTTACGCATGAAACGTGAACTGGCGCAAAAGTTTCGCGAACAGTTGACATATGGCTACCCGACGCGCGAAGACGAAGATGGCTTGCGCCAACTCGCACATCAGATACGGGACCAAAAGGTCAAGGTTAAACGGTTTCTTCGTCATGCGCTCCATGCGAAACTCTACCTGATTCACCGCTCCGACCCAATCAATCCGATAGTCGGCTATCTTGGCAGCAGCAACCTGACCTTGGCGGGGCTGGCAAGACAGGGAGAACTTAATATTGATGTACTTGATTCAGATGCCTGCGAAAAGTTAAAAGATTGGTTTAAAGACCGCTGGGAGGACCGCTGGTGTATCGATATCTCTAAAGAACTCGCTGAGATTATTGAGGAGAGTTGGGCGCGTGAAGAACGCATTCCGCCGTATCACATCTATATCAAGATGGCGTATCACCTGTCGCAAGAAGCGCGTGCCGGCTTGAATGAGTTTAAGATTCCCTCCGTGTTTAAGGGGAAACTGTTTGAGTTCCAAACCGCTGCCGTCAAAATCGCGGCGCATCACGTCAATAGACGCGGCGGCGTGATGATAGGGGATGTCGTCGGCTTAGGAAAAACTCTGATGGGAACCGCGCTCGCGCGGATTCTTGAGGACGATTACGGACTTGAGACCCTAATTATCTGTCCGAAGAATCTGGTTGCAATGTGGGAGGATTACCGCCAGGAGTACGGCTTGCGGGGTACCGTACTTTCACTGAGCCGCGTAATCGATAGATTGCCAGACCTCCGGCGTTATCGACTCGTGTTGATTGATGAAAGTCACAACCTCAGAAACCGCGAGGGTAGACGCTACCGGGCTATTCAAGAATACATTCAACAGAACGACAGCAAGGTCATCCTTCTCTCCGCAACCCCATACAACAAAAACTACGTCGATCTCTCCAACCAATTGCGCCTGTTTGTCGAAGAGCATAGAGACATGGGGATTCGACCAAACCAGTATATTAAATCCTTGGGCGGCGAACCCGAGTTCATTCGTGAACACCAAAGCGGTCCCCGAACGCTTCCAGCCTTTGAACAAAGTAAATACATTGACGATTGGCGCGAATTGATGCGGCTCTTTCTTGTCCGCCGTACCCGTAGCTTCATTTCCGAAAACTACGCCGAAACAGACACTGAAACAGGACGGAGGTTTCTCACCTTTCCCGACGGAAGCCGTTCATACTTTCCAACCCGAATTCCAAAAACCGTGAAGTTCAAAATTGATGACGAAAATCCCAGTGACCAATATGCTCAGCTATATTCTGAACCTGTCGTAAATACCATCGGCAACCTCAGATTGCCCCGATACGGATTGGCAAATTACATCAGCGATTCGCCATCAGACCCGCCCACCAGTGCTGAACAGGAACACTTGGAGAATCTCTCACGCGGAGGACAACGGCTGATAGGCTTCTGTCGAAATAACCTTTTCAAGCGTCTGGAAAGCGGCGGTAGGGCGTTTATTCAATCCGTTGAACGGCACATCTTGAGAAACCATGTTTTCCTCTATGCCATCGAAAATAATCATCCACTGCCAATCGGTGCG
The DNA here is from genome assembly GCA_965198175.1 of Candidatus Poribacteria bacterium. Taxonomy (GTDB): domain Bacteria; phylum Poribacteria; class WGA-4E; order WGA-4E; family PCPOR2b; genus JAPPKS01. Next base: position 473,092 of record OZ240245.1, on the reverse strand, counting down.
CAAAATGCTGAGATGCTTGATGCGCGTATCTACGACGAAGACTCCGATGCACTCAACGTTATTTCTAATCCCTTTGAGGAGGACAACGAGGAGATAGAGGACACCACAGCGCAACGCAGTTTGAACACACCGGGTGACTTCAGAGCGCGAGCGGCTGAAATCTATCAGCTCTACGCAGAGCAATATAAGAGTCGGTTTAAGTGGATTCGTACGGATCTCTTTCGCTATTCCCTTCGGGAAAATCTTGCGTCCGACGCGCATCACTTGACCAAAATCCTCCAGTCCTACGGTGAATGGTATGCCGCTGCCGATGAAAAACTGAATGCGCTTGAGAACCTACTTACCCAAACCCACCCGGATAAGAAAGTCCTGGTTTTCAGCCAATTCGCTGATACAGTCCGCTATCTCAAGGATGAACTATCTGCGCGAGGCATATCTCATATTGAGGCGGTGACAGGCGACTCACAAAACCCCACGGTGTTGGCGTGGCGATTCAGTCCCGTTAGCAACAATAGGCGAGGCAAATTCACGCCGAGCGACGAGTTACGAATCCTTATCAGCACTGACATACTGAGTGAAGGACAAAACCTGCAGGACTGTTCCGTCGTCGTAAACTACGACCTTCCGTGGGCGATTATACGTTTAGTGCAACGCGCTGGACGCATTGACCGCATCGGTCAGGAAGCCGAGAGAATCCTGTGCTACTCCTTTTTGCCAGCCGAGGGTGTCGAGCGCCTCATCAGATTACGCGTGCGCGTTCGGGCGCGTCTACTTGAGAACGCCGAAGTCGTCGGCACGGACGAGGCGTTCTTTGAAGATGATGACGACTCCACCGCAATTGTTAACCTCTACGACGAAAAGGCGGGCTTGCTTGACGACGCTACCGACGACGACGTCGATCTCGCCTCCTATGCCTATCAGATTTGGAATAACGCTATTGCCGAAAATCCCAGTCTGAAACGTACAATCTCCCGGCTTCCAGCGGTCGTTTATTCGACAAAATACCACTTGCCAACAGATGAGGAGCCGGAAGGTGCATTGATTTATATGCGAACCGGCGAAGGAAACGACGTGTTGGCACGGATGGATCGCGACGGCAATAGCGTGACAGAATCCCAGTTTGCGGTTCTACGCGCCGCCGCCTGCGAACCGGGGGCGGCGGCGTTGCCGCCACTCTCAGAACACCACCAACTGGTGCAAAAAGGGGCGGAGATGATGATATCCGAGGATCGGTCGATTGGCGGTGGATTGGGACGACCATCAGGGGCGCGGTACCGTACATATGAACGGCTCAAGCGGTATGCCGACGATGTGAGAGATCAGTTATTCAACACGCCTGAACTGAAACGCGCAATTGACGAGATTTACAAATATCCGCTGCGTCAAGCCGCGACCGATTCCCTCAATCGACAATTTCGCAGCGGAATCTCCGACCAAGCCCTAGCGGAACTTGTCATTGCGCTTCGCGATGAAGATCGCCTCTGTATCGTTGAAGGAGAAAGAGAAACGCGAGAACCCCAAATCATCTGTTCATTGGGACTCTCCGCAAACGCACCCTGAATCAGCGAAACCGAGTTTTTCAAAAAAAGTCTCGGAAAAATCCTCCCCCTTGCTAAGGGGGAGCTAGAGGGGGTCGAGTGCGCAGCACCCACACTAAATCCGATGATAAACAAATAAATCGTTGGGTTTCGATTTATCATAACAAGTTTCAAACTGTTATTCGGCGAGGCTTGCCGCAAGAGGAGAGCACCGATGCAGTTTAATCGGCACATAACCCGCCAACGCCTGCGAGACTTTGAATTTGAACCCCTCTTTATTGAGGAACTCGGCTGGGATCGCCTCAGAGAAGAAGTTAAAGCTGAAATCCGAGAGAGTGAGGCGGATTACGGAGAATATCGACTGACCGCGGTCGCAGAAAAACGCGGGATGGCTGTCTTTCACTGCTCGGGCAGGATCGACGGAAGTATGCCAGACCATGCGGCGCGAAGTAAAATTCAGCGGCGAGTCGCCAAATCTGTCCACGAGCACCTCATCATCTACACCGACCCTGAAAAAACCACGCAAATCTGGCAATCGGTCAAACGAGAACCGGGGAAACCCCTCGCATGTCGTGAACACCGTTATGACAGTGAACAATCCGGTGAGGCGCTAGTTCAAAAACTCGAAAGAATTGCGTTTAGTCTCGAGGAGGAAGAAAGCCTCACACTGGTGGACGTGACCGGACGTGTTCGGGCAGCATTCGACGTTGAAAGAGTCACCAAACGATTCTATGACCGTTTCAAAACCGAACACGCTCAGTTTCTGAAGTTCCTCAGTGGGATTCCAGACGATGAGATGCAGCGCTGGTATGCCTCAGTGATGTTGAACCGCCTGATGTTCATCTACTTTATCCAGAAGAAGGGCTTCCTAAACGACGACTCGAACTATTTGCAGACGAAACTGGCAGAGTGCAAAGTCCATGGCACGAATCGTTACTACACCGAATTTCTCTGCCCGCTATTCTTTGACGGGTTTGCCAAACCCGAATCCGAACGGAAAGCAGAAGCGAGGCGGCTGATCGGAACAGTGCCCTACCTGAACGGCGGTATCTTTCAATGGCACCAACTTGAGGAACTGCACGGGGAAACGATTCAGATTCCTGACGCGGCATTTGAGGGGCTTTTCACCTTTTTTGAGGCGTACCAATGGCATCTAGACGACCGTCCCCTGCGGAACGATAACGAAATAAATCCGGATGTCCTCGGCTACATCTTTGAAAAATACATCAACCAGAAACAGATGGGAGCCTACTACACCAAAGAGGACATCACCGAATACATCAGCAAAAACACAATTATTCCGTTCCTCCTAGATACCGCGCGAGAAAACTGCAAAATCGCATTTACGCCACCCGTAGGCACCAGCTCTACTAGCGACACCTCCGCCTCCGTATGGCAACTGCTGGTAGACAATCCAGGCGCTACATCTACGATGCCGTAAAGAAGGGCGTAAAACTCGATTTGCCGCCAGATATCGCCGCTGGTATCCACGACGTGTCGGAACGCACCGAATGGAACACGTCCGCGCCTACCGAATACGCCTTGCCGACAGAAATATGGCGGGAGGTGGTCGCACGCCGGGCGCGATTCAATGAAATATACGCAAAACTGTCCAACTGCGAAATCCACGAAATCAACGATCTGATTACCTATAACCTCAATATCCGTCAATTCGCGCAGGACGTGATTGAAAACTGTGAAGGTTCCGAACTGCTGCGTGCCTTCTGGAGCGCCATCATTCAGGTTACGGTTCTTGATCCGACCTGCGGCTCTGGTGCATTCCTGTTCGCCGCCCTCAATATCCTTGAACCGCTCTACGATGCCTGCCTTGACCGAATGCAGGTTTTCCTTGACGAATTACGGTATGCCGGCGAATCACCGCCACTCAAGAAATATGCCGACTTCCGCGAAATCCTTAATCGCGTCGATGAACACGCAAACCGCAAATACTTCATCCTTAAGTCCATTATCATCAACAACCTCTACGGCGTAGACATTATGGATGAGGCAGTCGAGATTTGCAAGTTGCGCCTCTTTCTCAAGATGGTTGCACAGATCGACGACATTGACGATATTGAACCCCTGCCAGACATCGACTTTAATATCCAAGCCGGGAACACGCTGGTCGGGTACACCACCTATGACGAGGTAGAAAAAGCGGTTACCGAAAACAGAATAGACTTCGACAATACCATGCAACGCATTAAAGAGAGTGCAGAGGATGTTGAGCACCTGTTTGAGAAGTTTCGCCAGAAACAGACGGAATTGGGCGGTGCTGGAACACCTGCTGACAAACAAAAGTTACAAGATAAGCTCAACGAGTTAACAGATGAACTCAACCGCTACCTTGCCGAACAATACATCACGTCTGTTAACCTCAAGGGGAGGGCAAAGCAAGGATTTGTTCGACAGTGGGGTGATTCGCACAAGCCATTCCACTGGTTCGTTGAGTTTTACGGCATTCTCAAAAACGGCGGGTTTGACGTGGTCATTGGCAATCCGCCGTATGTCGAGTATAACAAGGTTAAAGCGGATTACACGATTAAAGGGTATGAAACGGTGAGTTGTGGCAATCTGTATGCGTTTGTATTTGAAAGAAGTTTACGTCTTCTCCAGCGAAACGGTTGGAAATCTATGATAATTCCGCACTCCGCTTACTGTACCGATAGAATGTCACCTCTTCAGGAACTATTCCATCAATCAAGGCGAGTTGGGTGGGTACAAACATATAGCATCCGTCCGGCAAAGTTGTTTCAGGGAGCAGATCAACGGTTAGCAATCTATATCGTTCAGCAGAGTTCAAAGGCATCTCACTCGTTGTACTCATCTCGCTACCAAAGATGGAATGAACGGTTTAGATCGCATCTTTTTGCTGTTAAGGACCACGCAGAAATCACTCAAATGTCGTTTCAAAATTCGGCACCCAAAATCTGCAGCAAGATTGAACAGAGCATTTGGACAAAATTAGCCATATTCCCAGTTTTAGGCACACGGCTTGCTACTAAACCGACTTCCTACAAGATCTATTTCCATAACTCGCCGCGCTACTGGATTAGGGCAATGGACTTTGCTCCGTATTTCTGGAACGAACGAAATGGATCGCACGTTTCGACTCAGGTCAAGCTATTGTACTTAACAAAAAGATTAGATGCTTCCGTGGTCGTTGCTACTTTGAACAGTTCCCTTTTCTTTTGGTGGTTTGTCATTCTCTCTGATTGCCGCCACTTGAACCTACGCGAGATTAAGAATTTTCCAATCGGAGTCAATGAAATGAATAGGCACATTAAGCAAGGTCTTGCGACGATTGTCACTGACTTGGTGAGGGATTTCAAACGTCACGCTCAACGCAAGGAAACCAATTACCAAACAACGGGGCGCGTCGTCTATGACAAATTCTATCCCCGTCATTCTAAATCAATTATAGATAAGATGGACCGAATCCTTGCCCAACACTACGACTTCACTGACGAGGAACTAGATTTCATCATCAACTACGACATCAAATACCGGATGGGATTGGGAAATGAGCGAATCGGTTGAACGCATCACACCAGTGGACGCGAATTACCCAGAGCACCTGACGTGGCAGGTACGTTGGAAGAACCGATTCCAATCGATATAACCGACCTTCTGTTTGCATTACACTATCTCGATACGTTAAAATAATTGTAACAAAATAATAGTTGGAAAGGATTCTATAAATGACATACCGAAATAAAACTTATGTGTGCTTCGATGCAGACAATGATATTCACTATTACCGTTTGATGCTTGCATGGAAGCAGAACGATAACACCGACTTTCAATTTTACAACGCTCACGACCTAAATCGATTGCTACCCACTAGCAATGAAGAAACTATCAAGCGTAAGTTAAGACAGCGTTTGCTTAATACAAAGGTTTTCATTGTTCTAATTGGTCAAAGCACCCAATATCTATATAAATTCGTGCGGTGGGAAATGGAACAGGCACTAGGGCTAGATATCCCTATAATCGCTGTAAATCTGAATGGAAAAAGGCAAATAGATGAAAACCGATGTCCACCTATAATTCGTGATGAACTGGTTGTTCATGTTAGTTTCAACGCACGAATAGTTCAACATGCACTTGAGACCTGGAAGACGGAATATGATAACCTCAAGCACGATGGTAAATCCAGCGCGCGTCACTACTCTTTTGAAGTTTATGAAAATTTGGGATTATGAAATTTCATGGTTACATTTACTTGGTCAAGCACTATTTCTTGTCCCGTGATTGGTGGGTTGGCTTTATCAAATGCGTGCTCACTTCATTCGGCGCCATCTGGTTGGTTATAGAAGCTGTATCTTATTTTGAGGAAAGTGCTGAGCCCCGCCTATCTACAAAGGGAGAATGGTTTGCCATTCTTGGGTTTCTAATTGCTTTTTTCTTGAGTCGTCCGAAAACTGTTTTCAGTTATCAACTGAAGAACAGAGACGTTACCATAGAGGTCCGCATCGCGAATGTTTTTAAGGTTTCAGGCGATTTGGTCGTTCCAATTAACACAACCTTCGATACAGATTTCGACGGGAAAATTCCTCAAGCTCATAGCATTCAGGGCGAATTTACCCGGCAGATTTATGATTCAGAAGTTAGTCACCTTGATTTAGATATTGGCTCAGCATTGGCTAGGGAGGATTACCCTTACACAGAATTGCCACAAAAGAAAGTGGGAAAAAACCGACAATATCCAATTGGAGCGGTAATTCAGTTGAATCGGAAAAACCGCTTGTTTTACTTGCTTGCTAACACCCATATTAACAACGACGGGGTTGCGAACACAACGATAGAGAACGTCAGGGAATCACTGGCGAAGCTTTGGTACTATATTAGCGAAAAAGGTTCAAAGGGCGACATTGTCATCCCCCTCTTGGGTACGGGAAAAGCTAGGTTAGGTGAAAAAAGAGAGGATATATTCCTTGAGATTATTCGCTCCTTTATCGCCTCGTGCTCCTCTGGCACTTATTGCGATAAATTAGTCGTTGTAATCTACCCTCCGGATGTCACAAAGCACAAAATTGATTTGAATTATCTCCAAGATTTTCTTGAATATTCGTGTAAATTTGCCGAGTTTGAGGCATGAGTTTGTTCTTAACGGTGGACAAATATCTTGTTTTCTGAAGTGCCGCAGATGCAATCAAAGCGTTTGCGGGGTAGAGGAGTGAAATATAGTAACCATGCAACCAATTCAACAGATATTTCCAAAGCTATTCTCGATGTTTTCAAATGCCGATGATTTGCTCAGTCTTGAACCCGAAGAACTTGCTGGACCGCTATTACTATCTTTTGAGGGCAACGACCACATCAGTCGAGACAATGTTATCTCATACGATCTTTTGGACAGATCGTTCGAACCCACGCCAGGGTTGCGCGAGAAATACCCCACTAGTCGTGCCGATGAAATTCTCTTTGCGCTCATGGAGGCTTGGCAGTGGTTGGAACGCGAAGGCTTTATTGCTCCGAAACCAACCAGTTTGGTGGGCGAATCGTCTGTCAGAGGCGCTGATACATTCTTCGTTACATGCCGTGGCAAAACAATGGTAAGGCGCGAGGATTTCGACGCTTATCGCAAGGGAAATCTTCTACCTAAACAGCAACTGCACCCCATAATCGCTCAAAAAGTCTGGTCACTGTTCCTACGAGGAGACTACGATTGCGCAATTTTCCAAGCATTCAAGGAGGTGGAGATAGCTGTCCGAAATGCCGGCAACTATGCCCAAACGGATTTCGGAGCTAATTTGATGCGTACAGCATTCAATGCTACAAATGGTAAACTAACCGACCCTAATCAACCCGAGTCAGAAAAGCAGGCTCTATCAGCACTGTTTGCTGGAGCGATCGGCTATTACAAAAATCCCCACAGTCACAGAAAAGTCCCGGTTACCGCAGAAGAAGCAGTTGAGATGATAATCCTTGCAAGCCATCTTCTGCGGATAGTCGATTTACGCAAACAACCTTGAAAATCGGCGCAATTGACTCTGTGCTTACCCTACGCTAAAGAGAGCTTAGATGTATCCCAAAAGGGACAAAAAATGAACTAGTCACCTTGAAATAACGGCTTAAATGTGTTACATTCTTGACAGCAAGAGGTTTTGGAATCACCTACTCGTGTTGGGACGGATGAATTCAGCTTCGAAGAAACGTCGGGGCAAATGAAACCGACGTGGGAAATCATGAAATCGCCCAGAGACTATAATGACAATGTATTTCTCAATTGCCCATTTGATTCAGCTTATAAGCAATTATTCGATGCAATGGTATTTGCAGTACATGATTGTGGTTTCATTGCTCGCTGTGCCCTTGAAGAGGAAGACGCAAGCCAAGTTCGAATCGATAAAATTTATAACATCATCGCGGACTGCCGTTATGGAATTCATGATATATCGAGAACAGAATTAGACGAGACTTCAGGTTTCCCTCGATTTAATATGCCTTTGGAATTGGGGGTTTTTCTTGGAGCAAAGAAATTTGGTATAAACGAACAAAAAAGGAAAAATTGCCTCATACTGGACAAAGAACGGTACCGGTATCAACTGTTTATCTCAGACATTGCCGGGCAAGATATTCAGGCTCATAACAATAATTCTGAAGAAATTATAACAGTCGTACGGAATTGGCTCCGCACTGCATCGAAACGACAGACAATCCCAAGTGGAAGCATCATTTGGGGACGTTACCAAGACTTTATAGGGGACTTGCCTGAAATAGCTCAAGAGTCTCAATTGAAGGTTGAAGAGTTGATTTTTAATGATTATCTTTTGATACTTACGAAATGGTTGAGGATTAGGCAAGTTGATGATTGACACATGGTTTAAGGAGGTGATTAAAGTGGCAAGAAAAAGAACCATCAAAGACCCGCCCAAACGAGGAAATCTCACAGAACGTCAAGTTCAACGAGCTGTAGAAAAGGTTGTGCATAAAAAGCGCAGCAGTGGAGAGACAGGACAAACACGCCAAGGGAAAAAACATAAATAGTTTCCCTTTTTTCCGAAAACTCTTATGGAACGCGGACTTGATACAGCCACATACCAACAGCGCCGTGCATAGTTTTAAGCGCGATAAGCCATCCCCTGTTCCACCACACACCGGGTATCGGAAAGGAGTACCTCACGCATGTCGAAAAAGAAGATTGAAGGCATCACGAAGATAGCCGTGAGCGGCTTCAAGCCGCTTGCAAACGAGTGCGCAATCGACATTCGTCCGCTGACGATTCTTGCCGGTGCGAACAGTTCTGGAAAATCGAGCATTATGCAACCGTTATTGATGCTGAAGCAGACGCTGGAGGCGCCGTATGATCCGGGACCGCTGTTGCTTGAGGGACCTAACGTTCAGTTTACATCGGCGGAGCAATTTTTGTCCAAGTTAACCCATGAAGACAGAGAAGATTGCTTTCAGATTGAGATTGAGACTAATCAGTCCGTGTCGGTAAGAACGATTTTCAGAAGGGTACGGAGTGGGATTGAACTTGTCGAGATGGCGAGAAAATTTAAATTCAGAACTAGACCTGACGAACATCTTACACTAAAACCCGGGATGCCACTTGAAGCAATCGAGTTACAGGCTGACCTAGATTCGATGCTCAAGTCGATTGGCAAAAATCTTGTTGTAAAGCGTTTAAGATGTTTTTTGCGTCTTGAATCTGAAGATGGTCGAATTGTGTATGACGATCTTAGCGAAACCTTTGAGTCCCAAATTTTCAACAGTATTCATCTTCCCGGACTACGCGGCAACCCAGAACGCCTCTACAAACTGACTAGCAGCGGTCCACGCTACCCCGGTACGTTTGAGAACTACACTGCGAGTATCATTCACGAGTGGCAGGAGACAACAGAAAAGCGTTTACAGTCGTTAGCCGATGCTCTTCATATACTTGGGTTGACTGGGCAGGTCGGCACCAAAAAAATTGGCGATACCCGTATCGAACTTCAAGTCGGGCGACTTTCCGACGAGAGAACTAGCGAAACAGACATGGTCAGCATCGCCGATGTCGGATTCGGCGTGTCCCAAATTCTGCCTGTTTTGGTTGCCCTAGTTGTCGCGGAGCCGGGGCGGCTGGTCTATCTTGAACAACCTGAGATGCACCTCCACCCGCGCGCACAGGTCAAGTTGGCACAAGTGCTGGCAGATGCAGCGAAACGCGGTGTCCGAGTCGTCGCGGAAACGCACAGTTCGCTGCTGCTTTTGGCGGTTCAAACTCTTGTCGCCGAAGGCAGCCTCTCGCCGGAGTTGGTGAAGCTGCATTGGTTCACTCGGGGTGAAAATGGTGCCACCGAAATCAACACCGCCGATCTGGACGAGGCGGGGGCTTACGGGGATTGGCCCGAGGACTTTGATGATGTCGATTTGAAGGCGCAGAGTCGTTATATTAAGGCATCCCAATTGCGTTTAGCTGAAAGAGCATGATATGCGATCGAGGGATTTGAAACGGCTCGTTGTGAATGCCTCCGTTGCAGGGGCCGCCGGTGGTGAAGAGGCTACGGCTTCGGTATCAATCAACTGCACCGAATTTCTTGAGACCTATAGGGATGAATGTCCGCATCATGTTGTGATGACGCTAGAACTTTCCGAGGAATGGGAGGCGAATCAATCGAAATTTGCAGCCGGATGGCTGAAATCTATGATTGCCAGAAAGAGATTCGATTATGTCGCACCTCTCGTAAACCGTGCGTTGCGCGACAAAATTGAAGGGACGACAACTCACGAAAATGAAATCGAAGTGATGCGGAAAGATTTTCACCTCCTTGAGGCGGCACGGGAAACAGACCAGACCATCATTTCGCTTGATGAAACCGTCCGGGCGTGTTTCGCCCACGCCACTCAACATGTCGGCGAAATCCGACACATTGTTTGGGTGAATCCGGTCTTTACAGAAGAAGAACCCCTTGTTTGGCTCCAAAACGGTGCACCGCCGGAAGATCCGCGTCAACTCCGCACTTGGGCACACACCCATCTCTAAAAACAGGTGACAACTCAGGACATCCTACCGATGCGCGACGACAATGAATGCGGTCAACCCACCTAACAGAATCTGGAAGCTTGTCTGGTAAAGTAAGATCGAAAAAGGTTGACAAAGAAAGAGCAATCCGAGTGTAATCCCGCCGAGCGATATGCGTTCAATTAACACCTTCCGCCGTGACACAATCGCAACCACAATCATACCTGCCAGCATCAGATGGAGTGCGGTGTTCTTTAGCGTGAGGGCAAGTTGAAAGAAGTGTCCTTTCAGTTGTTGACCTTCAGTCCGAATCGCATCCTCAAGCTGTCTGAGAGAATAGAACTCCTCTGGCAGGTCAAGCGTGAACAGAAAAAGATAGGGTTGGTAAAGGAACACTAAGCCAATGACGACGATAATTGCTGCTACAGTTGCCGCTGATTTTTTCAGGTTTGTTGTCATACCGAAAGCGATGGCGCTGGCAAACAGTAGGTGAAAGGCTGACCCGTGTAGAATCGAAAGGATGGACGACTCCTTTGATACCGGTAGATAGAGAAATGTAAATCCGGCGGCTAACACAACTGCAGAGGCGACCTCAATGATTCGTCTTTTGGAAAAGGAGGTTGCCGATAAGATTGCAGAGAGGGACAAAAGCAGCAACGCAATCCCCTTCAGCAGAATATATCGCGGCTGATAGAGAAACACCAAGCCAACAATTAGCGTTGCAAGTGCGATGAGTTGATTGCGATTCATTTTCATCGAGGAAGAACCCAAAAGTGTAGATAAGCTGAGTGAAACTATGCTATAATTGGAAGATACGGGTTCTGGGAAAAAGTGTTTTAGCCACAGAGATGGTAAATGCCGACAACCATGTCTTGCTTGGTCTAGATTTCCAAATTCAGACTAGCTGTCGGATTTAGCACGGGTGCAAAACCTAACCCCCTCTAGCTCCCCCTTAGCAAGGGGGAGGATTCTCCGATGCAAGCAGCAACGTGCGTAAGCTATCCTCTCTGACCAATACAGATTCCGGAAAAAGCCACTCGGACGACAGGGAATGACTTCAGGAACGCTCTGATTTGCGGCGTCGGAAAAATTTGTGGACCCAACTGCGAGATTGTATCTCTGCTTGCCGGGTTAATTCCCTTTGAAGTTCCGCAACTTGATGCTGCAAATCGTTGATACGGTCTTGCAGTTGCTCATTTTGACCTTGAAGTTCCCGGTTTTTAATCGTGAGGTCTGTGTTTTCCTCTCGCAGGACTGTGAGATGCAACACTTGGCAGGCAAGATTTTCGATAATATCCAATGTGGGAATATTGAAAGCCAGTTTCGTAATCAGGAGCGGCAGCCCCTCTAAATCCAGTAGCGGCGTTGGCGGTTCGGAAACCGGCGCATCGGTCTCCCCTTCGTTTTGTCCTTTGTCTTCAGGGCCTTCATGTAGATAGGGCTGAAGATCGTCATCACGGCGATCAAGGGTTCGTCTGATAATGGCGTCCTCGACTCCTATCATGTCCGCAATCTCAGCTAAAGTGATTATTGTTGGCATTTGACAGCACTTCCTTTTTGCCGCTATGAGGAGGGGGACTTGTTCGGGTTAATGGTCTCCACCGGCTGGGGCGAATTACTTATTTGCATGAGATACAACCAGCGCTTGCCATAGGTCCATGCTGAAATCAACGCTAACACCAAACCGATGCTTAGTACATAGAAGGGTATTGAATCCGGAAAATAGTTATTAAAATAGTCATCAAAAACGTAAAGCATCAAAGCTGTTGAGAGGACGAAACTTGTGCCCTTGCCCCAACGATTGGATTTCGTAACGATTCGCTTGCGGCGAAACAAAACAATGTTGCCAAAAACGATGAGGAGATCACGGGTGATGACAATTGCAAAAGCCCATAGAGGAAATTTTGGATTTGATAGAATCAGTGCGAGAACAACCACGCCGATTACCAATTTGTCAGCGACTGGATCCAAAATTTTTCCGAGATCCGACTGTTGATTCAACCGCCGGGCAAAGTAGCCGTCAAGCATGTCAGAGAGAATAGCCAAACCCCCTGTAACCAGTGTCATCAAATAATAGTGACGGATGATACTGAAAACGATGAGCGGAATAAGCCCAATTCTCACTAGGGACAAAATGTTGCTGATATAAAAGAAATCTCGCGCGCTGATTCGGACGGCGGATATGTCGGTAGGATTGTTTGAACTTAAGGGGCGGTGCATGTGTTTATCTTTATCTCAGAATTAGCAAAGTCTCGGAAAGTAAACGCTTGCAATGCAATATCGGGGAACGCGATTCTCTGGGTTGGAGACACGGTTTTAGTTACTTTGGGCAATTAGCCTAATTCTCAATTGTCGGTTCTCTCGTTCAAGAATCTCGATTTCGCGAGTCAAAAGCTCATCAATCGGTAACGTTTCTAGCAACTGCTGTGTTTCCGCCAAATGGACTTGAAGCCTTGCACCAATCTGGTAAGATAGAGGGCACGGGGATGCCGGAATGTCTTGCGGCGCCTCCCAGCCTGGAATCAGTTTCGCTAATAGGGATTCATAGTCTTGGTATAACTGGAAGGCTTTCGCCGCAAGCGATTGGAGGTTTTCGTCCGCTTCAATATCCTCTATATCTGGAACGCTGACTCTGCCGACCAAATACGGTTCATATTGCGTAATATCTACGACTTCAAAGCGATACTGTCCGAGGGTTATCAGGTTCATCCGACCATCTTCGAGCCGATCGACTTCGACAATCTGCACCGATGTACCAACGAGAAAAGGTTCGGCGGGCGCACCCACTTCGTGCCCCTCTTTGATGAGAACCACTCCGAAAGGACGTTCGTTGTCTAAGCAGAATTGAATCATCAATCGATATCTCTGTTCAAAAATGTGAAGGGGAAGTATGGCGCCAGGAAACAGCACAACATGCAGCGGAAAAAGTGGAAGCTCATCCTCAGATAGTTCACTGGCTAGCTCTTTTTGCATTTTAGTACCTTCGAGTCTGTCGTAGATAGTCGCCATGAGCGCTGGCTGATTACCAAGCGTGAAATGGATGAGGGCATGGCGAATAAACCATCCCCTTTGAAAAGATATAGACCATCAACTGGCAATTTCAAGTTTAGCACACGACACGATAAGGTGTCAATAGAAACTTCCAAGGGTTAAGATAGTCCAGGATGCTTCAGCAGAGGATTGTATCCGCCTTTTTTGGTAAGGAGGGTTTGCTGTCTAATCAAGGTCGTCTCTCCCAGAGGTGATTAACACCAGAAAGAATAGGTATGGAATTCTTAAACACTTCTCTATCTCAAAAAATAACAGCGGCACGCCGCCAACTCGATGACCACGTGCGTGAAATTGTCCAGTGGCATTTCAGTCCAGAGACCGGCGCCCCGTTCTGGTTAGAATTTGCGAGAAACCTCGATTTTGACCCGCGCAAAGAAATTGGCGGCTATGATGACTTAAAAATTCTGGGACATTTTCAAGATGAATGGCTGCGTGGTGGACCGGTACGACGTTGGGTGCCAAAAGCGTATGCGAAGGAACCGGTTTATGTGTTTGAAACGGGCGGTTCCACCGGCGTCCCCAAATCCCGCGTCAACATTCGTGATTTTCAGATTGATTACGATCTCTTTAGTCAAACCCTCTCCGATGAGAGTTTTCCACAGGGGAGCGATTGGTTGATGCTGGGTCCCACCGGGCCGAGGCGACTGCGCCTTGCCGTTGAGTATTTAGCTCAACGCCGAGGTGGCATCTGTTTTATGGTGGATCTAGATCCGCGATGGGTGAATAGATTGATTAAGTACGGGAAGCATCAAGAATTGGAGGCTTACAAGGACCATGTCATCAATCAGGCGTTGAACATCTTAAGAGCCCATGAAAATATCCAGTGTCTTTTTACAACTCCCAAACTTCTTGAGGCGCTGTGCGAAAAGATTTCGTTACAAAAGATTGGTATTAAAGGCATCTTTTGCGGGGGGACGGAAATGGATGCCCAGTTTCACCGCTTTGCCCGCGAAGAGTTGGTACCGGGGGTTGATTTCGTCCCGACTTACGGGAACACACTGATGGGGTTGGCGTGTTCTAAACCGTTTAATCCCGCTGACAACTATGCGATTATCTACTATCCCCCACAACCTCGCGCTGTGATTGAATTGGTCAACCGCGACAACCCTGAAGAGGCTGTCGATTATGGGGAAACCGGTCGGGTAATGTTGACGACGATGACGTTAGAGTTTTTTATGCCACGCTTCTTAGAAAGGGACGAAGCCGAACGGGTTGAACCCATTGAGCAATACCCTTGGGGCGGCGTTCGAGATCTCCGGTTGCTATCTGACCTGCAGGAGACAGTTGTAGTGGGGGTATATTAAGAAGATTGGAGATTTAATTGCAATTTGTAGATTTTCAAAACATTCTCAAGAAGGGAACCCAAGACATGTATCGGGAAAAAGAGGTTTTGTACAAGATATTTGTTTCAGCTTTGATTCTCAGCTTAACTGTATCCACTAGCTGGGCTGGCTATAGACGCATCAATGAACCGAACCCTGCAGATCTGATGTCGGTCCAGATTTATCAATTGGACAACGGCTTGACGGTTTATCTCACAGAAAACCGTGAAGAGCCTCGCTTCTACGCAGAGATTTCTGTGCGGGCGGGCAGCAAGCATGATCCGGCTGAAGCAACCGGTATCGCGCACTATCTGGAGCACATGCTCTTTAAGGGAACCCGGAATTTTGGCACCGTTGACTACGAAAAAGAGAAACCGCATCTAGACAGAATTACCGATTTCTACGAAGCGCATTTCCATGAAACCAATCCAGAGAAGCGCGTGGAAATTTACGCTGAAATTAATCAGGCATCTCAACTCGCTGCGCAATACGGCATCCCCAACGAACTCGACAAGCTCTACAAAGCGATGGGCGGACGACACGTCAATGCACATACATGGGTAGAAGAAACCGTTTACACGGTGGATCTGCCTGCGAACCGGCTGCATCAGTGGATGATGATTGAATCCGATCGTTTCGTTGAGCCCGTCTTCCGCCTCTTTCAGACTGAGTTGGAAACTGTCTATGAGGAAAAGAACCGGTCTTTGGACAGCAAACGCCGTATCATTAGTGAAGCAGTCAAGAAGTTGCTCTACAAAAATCACCCCTACGGACAACAGACAACTCTTGGTTCGGTCGAACACCTGAAGAATCCATCTCTAAAAAAGATGTACGAATTCTACCATACCTACTATGTGCCCAATAACATGGCAATTCACATCTCCGGCGACATTGATGCCGAAGCAACCATCCGAATGATTGACGAGCATTTCTCCCGGTGGCAGTCAAGAGAGCTGCCCCAAGCGAACGTGTGGAAAGAAGAACCGCCGAAGGGTGCAGAACGTGTAACCGTCAATTACCAGGGTGAAGAGTATGTCCTGCTCGCATTCCGAACGGCTGGCCGCAACCACAAGGAGGCGGAAGCCCTGAAACTAATTGATATGATTTTGGATAATGCGACCGCCGGATTGATTAACCTGAACCTAAATCAGGCGCAGAAGGTGCGGCAGGCTGGCTCGTATCCTAGCATGGATAACGACGATGGCGCGCAATACCTGTGGGGAATCCCGAAAGAGGAACAGTCTCTCGAAGCGGTTGAACAGTTGCTTTTGGATCAGATTGAATTGATTAAAAAAGGTGAGTTCGAAGCGTGGTTGGTGCCAGCAATTGTGACCGACTTTAAAAAATCCCAGAAGGCGCAATTGGAGTCAAATCACGCTAGGGTCACGATGATGCGTGATGCTTTTCTGGCTTATCAGGATTGGGACGACACCGTCGGTGAAATCGCACGTATGGAAGAGCTCACCAAACAGGACCTCGTCACGGTAGCCAACCGATATTTCGGCGACAACTATGTAGCGGGTTATCGTGTGGACGAACAGCACGAAGTTCCATCCATCGAAAAACCGCAAATTGACACCATCGAGATAGATCCTGCAAGACAGTCCACCTTTGCCAAAAAAATCTTGGCGATGCCAGTGAAAGAAATTGAGCCAGTCTTTGTCTCGGATAAAGACTATCAGATCGCCAACTATCACAACGACGTCAGACTCTACTACGCTCAGAATCCAATCAACGACCTGTTTTCATTCACGATTTCCGTCGATCTCGGTAGCCGCCACAATAGTAAGTTGGACATCGCCGCTCAACTGCTCGATAAATCCGGCGCTTCAGAATACAGTGCCGAAGACCTAAAAAAGGAGTGGTACAAACTGGGAACTGTTATCAGCATTGACGTTGAAGACAACGAAACCGCAATCACCATTTCAGGTCTGGACGAAAATTTCAGTGCATCTCTCGTATTGCTACTAGACCTTCTGAAGCACCCAACCGCTGATGCAACGACCCTGGAGGAACTCATCAGAATTATTCTGGTTAATCGAGAAGATGCCAAGAAAAATTACCGTGCCATACGCCGCGCCCTTCTGCATTACAATCGATATGGCAAAGATTCTCGCTATTTGCGTTTGCTACCCAGTGAAGCTGTCCGGCGGCTGACGGTGAATGAACTCCACAAAGAGATTAAAGAACTCTTGAACTACAAACACACCATCAGTTACGCGGGTTCATTATCGCTGGACGAAGTGCTGGATGTCCTAAAAAAGCACCACTCCATCTCAGGTACTTTGCAAACGCCCCCGCCCTACCATTTTCTCAAAGTCCGTCTTCCGGAAGAGACTGAAATCTTCTTCTTTCACAAAGAGATGGCGCAGTCGCAGGTAGATATCGAATTCGGTGATGAAGACTATAATGAGGCTGACAATCCGGCTCTCCAACTCTACAACACCTACTTTGCCGGTGGGATGGCGGGCATTGTCTTCCAGGAATTGCGTGAGGCTCGCGCGCTCGCTTATGCAACACATGCAAGATACGCTACGGGGCGTCGCAAAGGTGAGCAAAATACGATGTGGGGATATATTGCTTGCCAAGCGGATAAAACGCCTCTGGCTGTGGAAGCCTTCATTGACCTCATTGACAACCTTCCTGAATCGCCCGAACGTTTCGATGAGGCGCGTCATTCCATAATGAATCGCTATCGTACCGCCAAACTCGGCTTCCGAGACGTTATTGGAGCGTTGCGTTCATGGGAACGCTTAGAGGTCCCAATCGATCCGCGAAAATGGCGATTTGAACAGATTCAAGCATCCAAGATCGACCTGATGCTCCAATTCCATGAAGAACACCTGCGAAACCGTCACAAGCTCATATCTATTGTCGGAGATCAGAACAAGACAGATATGGAGAAGTTAACAAAAGTCGGTAAAGTGGTTGAAATCAGGCTGGGGGACATCTTCGTCAATTAACACCATTAAACAGCCGCATCCTTGAAATGTGGTAGCTGTTGAATCCTCTCAATTTGGTGGCTCCGATACATCGCTCCCTGATAGCGGTCTCCAGCGGCCCGCTATAGATCACACATTCGACTGCAAAAAAACGTCCATCTGCGAGAATAACACTCCTGCAGATGGACGCTCTTGCTTGTCTGTGTCGAAACTTGAATTGGTAATAACGCTACGACGCGGTTTTTGACCGACGGAATCTAAACATTTATCAAACTTAGGTTAGACTGCCGCAGGGCCTTTCTCACCGGTACGAATGCGAATTGTTTCTTCAATTGGCAGGGCGAAAATCTTGCCATCACCAATCTTTCCGGTTGAAGCGGCTTGCTGTACGGTTTGGATGACTTTGCCAACATCCTCCTCCGAAACAACAATTTCGAGTTTCAATTTCGGTACAAATTCAATTGTGTATTCGCTGCCCCGATACAGCTCAGTATGCCCGCGGCTCCTGCCGAACCCACGAACTTCGCTAACCGTCATTCCCTGAACGCCGATGCTGTTTAGCGCATCTTTGACTTCTTCGAGTTTGAAAGGACGGATGATGCATTCTAGTTTTGTCATCTGTTTATCACTCCTGTGTTCAAGCCAATCTGGAGGTCAAGTATTAAGGAGATTAGGGCTTCAGGTTTGATGACAAGCCCTAGTCCTAATCCCACTATACGAACTATCTCACGGTTAATGTATGGACGATACCGAAAAATCCGGATAGGCACTTGCACCGTGTTCACCTAAATCCAGACCTTCCATCTCTTCTTCTTGGCTGACGCGCAAACCAACGACCGCTTTGATTGCGGAAAACAAGATATACCCTGTAACCACACACCACACAAGAACAGCGAAAACACCGAGGAATTGGACGCCGAGGAATTTGAAGGCTTCGCTCTTATCCGCCGCGTAGAGAATTCCTTGCTCGTTGTGGAACACGCCAAGTAATATCGTTCCCAATGCGCCGCAAGTACCGTGAACGGAGATTGCGCCAACGGGATCATCGACTTTTAACTTTTCAAACAGTAGGACTGAGAATACGACAACAACCCCTGCGATTGCACCGATTACTAGTGCCGCCCACGGTTCTACAAACGCGCATGGGGCAGTAATCGCAACGAGTCCAGCCAAGGCACCGTTGAGCGCCATACCGGCATCGGGTTTTCCAAGCCTTACCCAAGCGGTGAACATACTAGCAATCGCGCCTGCTGCTGCCGCGATGTTTGTCGTAACTGCGATTAAGGCGATGGCACTCGCGTCTGCCGCCATTTGGCTCCCAGGATTAAAGCCGAACCAACCAAGCCACAGAATAAACACACCGAGCGCCGCCAACGGCAGGTTGTGCCCGGCAATTACACGCGGTCTACCATTTCCATCGTATTTGCCGGTGCGAGCTCCCAACACAATGGCTCCCATTAAGGCAAGCCACCCACCTGTTGAATGGACAACCGTCGAGCCGGCAAAATCTAACATGCCCAGATTTGCCAGCCAACCACCACCCCAGATCCAATGCCCGACGATGGGATAGATAAAACCGGTGATGAAAACGCTATAAACCAAATAGCTCTTGAATCTTGTGCGCTCCGCCATCGCGCCGGAAACGATTGTTGCTGCGGTTGCGGCGAAAACCAGTTGGAAGAGCCATGCAGCGTGGGTCGGAACAGAAGACCATTCTAGAGAACTGAAAGCACCGGTTTCTGTTGGGACAAACCATCCGCTATACCCCATGAACCATCCTCCAGTGCCGAACATAATCGCGAATCCGACTGCCCAGTATGCAATAGACCCCATTGAGAAATCAATCAAATTTTTCATCAAGATGTTGACTGCATTCTTTGCACGGGTGAATCCCGCTTCGACCATCGCAAAACCCGCCTGCATAAAGAAAACTAGAAATGCAGCAACCAATACCCAGAGGGTGTCAGCAATATACTTTGAAGTGTCAATCTCTTCACCCTCTACCTTACCATTCAACGCAAAAGCGTTTACACTTAGAAGGAGTGTGAAAATCAGAACGGTAACCCATATCCGGGAACCGTTCATCAGTAACTTTCTCATTGTTGGAGATTCCCCTTTCAATCTGATGTGGATTTAATGTTTTTTTGTACGAACGCTGTTCTCAATGCTTCGCTTGGACAGCGGCGATAAACGTATGAATATGAGGTAACCTGATGGTCACCCCTGAATCGGGAGGTTGCTAACGTAAGAAAATTCCTAGCGCCTGAACCCAAAGGGCAAGCTGAGATTTGACACCATCCCCACTCCTGCCAGATTTACCGACTTTACCGCGATGGGCAACAGAGCAATAAATATGCCACGATGAAATAGCCGACAAACTCCGCAAGTTTGACTGGGTTCTAGTTGTGCTACTTACAAGGCATTTCGCATGGGTAGTCCTGTCGAAGCATTCACGAATTTCGGCACTTCCCGCCAGTGTTCGTGGGATATTTATGCTGAATTTTTCATCAAGCAACTGCCAAACATTTCAGCGAGTT
Source organism: Candidatus Poribacteria bacterium (assembly GCA_965198175.1). Taxonomy (GTDB): domain Bacteria; phylum Poribacteria; class WGA-4E; order WGA-4E; family PCPOR2b; genus JAPPKS01. The sequence goes on along the minus strand of OZ240245.1, from coordinate 452,749 downwards.
AAATGATTCTGCCATGAGATTTCAACAATATTATCCGATTGACCACCAATCAAATCTCTGCTATACTTGTTGTTTTAGGTTGAATAATGGGAAACCTTTCTGTGCTAAGGAGAGAAAAACCAATGCGCCAGACATTTCGCGTCGGAATCACCCGCGACTTCGTCAGACCAGATGGTACGTTCTGCTTTGACAACATGGGCTTGAACCTGCTGGATAACGCGTCGGGTGTGGAATACGAACTCTTGGCGGATGACGCACTGACCTTGCGCGCAGACCATGTGCAGGATTATGACGGGTTGCTATTGCTGGGGCGGCGGGTGACCGCTGACACATTGCATGGGTGCGATCGCTTGGCAATTCTAGCGCGATTTGGGGTGGGTTACGACACAGTGGATGTGGCAGCCTGTACGAGGAATGGGGTGTTGTTGACTATCACGCCTGATGGTGTACGTCGTCCTGTGGCATCGTCTATCATGGCTTTTGTTCTGGCACTCAGCCACAAGTTGCTTATCAAAGACCATCTGACTCGCTCCGGGCGCTGGGTAGACCGGATTGATGCTATGGGAATGGGCCTCACCGGACGTGCACTTGGCTTGGTCGGCTTGGGCAATATCGGACGAGAGGTATTCGCCCTTGCTCAGCCGTTTGGGATGCGCCACTTGGCATACGATCCCTACGTGCGCCAAGCAGAAGTAGCTGGGACGGGTGCGGAACTGATGAATCTAGAAACCTTGCTCCAAACGGCTGACTACGTCTGTATCTGCTGCGCTCTAACTCCGGAGACTCATCACCTCATTAACGCAGAACGGTTTGCGCTGATGAAGGAAACCGCTTACCTAATCAACACTGCCCGCGGACCCATCGTAGACCAGAGCGCACTCATCCACGCGCTGCGAGAAAGGCGCATCTGCGGAGCTGGGCTAGATGTGTTCGAAGAGGAGCCGATAGATAAAAATCATCCCATCCTGACGCTGGACAACGTCATTGTCACGCCTCACTCCATCTGCTGGACAGACGAATGTTTCCAGGGCATGGGGCGCGATGCATGTCAAAGTATTCTGGATGTCGCAACTGGACAGATTCCACGCAGCGTAGTGAACCGTGAAGTCCTTGACCACCCTAGCCTGCAAGAGAAGTTGCGTTGCTACACAGCACGAACGACAGAGGCAAAATGAACCAACTGCCACTTAGAACGCTGTATTACGGAAAAGATGTACCCCTGCCCGAGCGGAAGCAACTTCGCGCTGGGCCATTATCGCTAATCTTTGAAGCCGGCGATTTGCGCTATATTCGGCTGGGCAATCGAGAAATCCTCCGCCGGGTGTACGTAGCCATTCGAGATCACAACTGGAACACCTTGCCATCGGCTCTCTCGAACCTTCAGATCGAGCATACCAACGACTCGTTCCGCATCACTTACGACATGGAAAACAGACGAGGCGAGATTGACTTCTTCTGGAAAGGTGTTATCATCGGCGACGTACAGGGAACAATCACCTTCATCATGGATGGTCAGTCACGCTCGACTTTCCTGCGGAACCGAGTGGGGTGCTGCGTGCTGCACCCGATGAGGGAGTGTGCGGGTTTGCCGTGCCGCGTTGAGAAGGTAGACGGTACGGTTGAACAAGGGGAGTTTCCCAAATATATCTCGCCGCATCAACCGTTCATGGACGTGCGATCAATCTCGCACGAAGTTGCCCCCAATGTCCACGCAGATGTTCGGTTTGATGGCGACGCCTTCGAGATGGAAGATCAACGGAATTGGACAGATGCTTCTTACAAAACATATTGCACACCACTGCGCATTCCATATCCCGTGGAAATCAGTGCAGGGACGAAAATCTCTCAATCAGTCACCCTAACTTTAAGAAACAGTCGCAGCACGGTACGCTATCAAAATACAGGGCTTACCTTCTCTATCAGCAGACCTTCCGCTGCCCGGCTCCCACGCATCGGGCTAGGTGTTTCCCATCACGGTCAGCCGCTAACTCTGAAGGAGTTGGAGCACCTCAAAAGGCTCAACCTTTCGCATCTGCGCGTGGATGTCAATCTAACCCTACCCAATTACGAATCGACACTACAACGGGCTGATAATGAGGCGAAGGCGCTCGGCGTACCGCTGGAAATTGCCCTTACTCACTCTGACGCAGCCGCGGGTGAACTCAGTCTCTTGGGTGCAGTGCTTGAGGAAGTAAAACCGGCCATCTGTACATGGCTAATCTTCCATATCGCAGAAGAATCCACATCGGAAAAGTGGGTGAAACTCGCTAGAAAATCTCTAAAACGTTACGCCCCGGATGCAAAGATTGGGGCGGGTACAGATGCGTTTTTCACCGAATTAAACCGCAATCGTCCGTCCGTGTCCGCGCTCGATTTAGTGTGTTATTCGATGAATCCACAAGCTCACGCCTTTGACAACACCTCAATGGTGGAAACACTAGAAGCACAAGCCTCGACGGTTGAAAGCGCCCGACAATTTATGGGCGGATTACCCATCGCCATCACGCCGATCACGCTAAAAGCTCGGTTTAACCCGGCTGCTATCGGGCCTGAACCTGAACTTCCACCCGATGAATTGCCTGCACCGGTGGATGTGCGGCAGATGTCGCTGTTTGGCGCAGGTTGGACTGTGGGGAGTCTCAAGTATCTTTCCGAAAGCGGAGTGTTTAGCGCCACCTACTACGAAACCACTGGATGGCGTGGGGTGATGGAGACAGAGGAAGGTTCACCGTTGCCAGAAACATTTTTTTCCGGCCCCGGTTGGGTTTTTCCCATCTATCATGTGTTTGCAGATGTGGGGGAGTTTGCCGGGGCTACGGTTGTACCAACGACATCAAGCGACACTCTGAGACTAGATGGCATCGCACTCCACAAGAATGGAGCGACGCGAATTCTACTCGCCAATTTGACCCCTGAAGCACAGCGGGTCACGGTGTGCAATATGGCACAGACCGTCGAGCTACGCGGACTGAATGAGACAAACGCGCAAAAGGCGATGGTTTTCCCCGAAGCCTTTCTCAAGGAACCGGGCGAACGCTTGCAAACCGTAGCGGGAAAACTCGAACTCAACTTGCTTCCTCACGCCGTCGCTCGTATTGACATGGTTAACCACGGTGCAGAGTGAGTTTGCTGTCCTCAACAACAACACGGTGTTGTGGCTCTCCTCTTTTCGGCGTCAATTTCGGGAATCTACAGTTGAAGAGAATCCGCGATGGAGATTAAATTACTTAAAACCGGTGGAATCCCTTGGGCGGATATATCTGGCCGTCAGGACGGGGTGGAGGGTATCCTGCTGGCCATCCTTCACCGCCCAATACTGTGTGCAACTCGCTGGACTTTCCACACAACCAGTAAAACATCTGTGCAGCATCATACCAATCGTCAAACTGCTGCCGAGGCGGGTGGGAAGCTGCGCCTTTCAGGCTGTACGTTGCGGCGGCTGGATCGAAATCGGGTTCGATAACCCAATCCCGTTGGGGTGGTACGGTTCGCCAATAGCAGTATTTCAACATATCGCGAACGCCATGCCCAGTTGACACGGGCCGCCGATGCCATATCGGATATGCCGTGAGGAAAATTGACCCCGCTGGTGCGGCTGTTTTAACCGCCCCCTTTATGTTGCCGTAGTGCCCCATCCAACTCTGGAAGCAGAACAAAAAATGGGAACAAGGTAGTACCTCTGTTGGCCCAAGCTCCACTGGAGTATCCTTCGGATAATAGAACACCTGCAAATGATTTAGTCCTGGTTCGTGACGCGATCCGCCATCCCGATGCCAATGTTGAGATGGCGCAGGACATTCAACCCGATGATTGTACAACCCAACCGGAGTGGAAAAATGCTTTCCGAGCAGTGACCGCACCGCGCCACCCGCCTGCAGATTGAGAATAACGTTGTCAAGAAACCAGTCCTCCTGAAGTAGCCGCCCATCTTCAAAGCCGCCCACCACACATTCACACACGCGCTGGTTAATTTCCTCTGGAACGACACTTTCCAGCATCAGATAGCCGTGCCTGCAGAACTCGACCACTTGTGTGTCGGTCAATGTCGGCTCACAATCATGTGCTTCCAATACGACCACTCCCCTCTCAAGAGAAATAGGCGGGCAGATTGTTAGTGCGCGCGCGATATTGGTTGTGCTTTCCGCACAACCAAAAATAGATTTCGGCGGCGTCATTAATGGTCTTGTGACCTTCTCGATTGAAGGTTAAGCCGGGTGGGAAATGATAAGCCTGCTGCAGATTGAACTCCGGTTCAATAATCCAGTCGCGCTCGGGAGGCACAGTTCGACGGTACCAATATTTCAGCAGATTGCGCGTACCGTGCGCAGTGGACGGACCGCGGCGGTGCCAAATGGAATACATCGTGATGAAAATTGAGCCTGCAGGGGCTACTGTGGGATGAGCAACTCGAATACTGCCATAATGTCTCATATGGCTCTGCAAAGAGAAAAGCAGGTGGGAACCGGGGACCACCTGTGTTGGCCCCAGCTCTAGCGGGGTGTTCTGCGGATAATAGAACACCTGTAAACTGTCCATTTCGGGACCGTGTATTGATCCACCATCCCGGTGCCAATGCTGAGCTGGTCCTGGGCACTCAGCGCGATGATTTGCCATCCGGGTGGCGAGCGCAAAGTTGCTCCCCAAAAGCGACCGCACGATACCCACTGCCTGCGGATTAAGTATTACGTTCTCGACAAACCAATCCTCCTTGAGGATTTCAACTGGTTTGCCATGCGGGTGTAAATCGAGGAACTCAAATGTACGTTCATTAATATCTTCTGGTACAACACCCTTGAGCATTTTGAAGCCGTCTCTACAGATCTCCAATATTTGGGTGTCTGTAAGCGTAGGTTCACAGGTATGAGTTTTCATCAATCAATTACCCTATAAGTTCTCTTGATAAAAGCTATCTCGCATTACTACATTCATCAATCCGTTCTCATTTTTTTGAGCCGCCACAAATTCATGTTTCTCGCAGCAAACCCCCACCTGCCCATTCAATGAATTACTCTTCTACCGTGTCCGCATCCCAGATAAGTTTGGGCTGGATACTCCTGCTTCAATCGTCATTAATCGCTACCACTCCATCAAGAGTAATAGATGGGCAGATTATTGCGGGCGCCGCGATACTGATCGTGTTTTCCACACAGCCAAAAGTAAATCTCAGCGGCATCATTTATAGTGCGGTGGTATTCCCGGTGAAACTGAGGACCGGGTGGCGCGTGATAGGTATGCGCAAGATCGAACCCCGGCTCAATAATCCAATCGTGCTCGGGCGGTACAGTTCGTATGTAGGAATACTTAATTAGATTGCGAATACCGCTTGCTGTGGACGGACTGCGCCGATGCCAAATGCGGTAGATGGTGAGAAAAATCGAGCCTGCCGGCGCTGCTGTGGAAACCGCACTCCGAATCCTGCCATAATGCCCCATCCAGAAATGGTAACTGTGGAGAAAATGAGAACTAGGCACCACCTCTGTTGGACCTAGCTCCACCGGGGTATCCTGTGGGTAATAAAACACTTGCAGGCAATCAATCTCCGGCGTGTATACGGAGCCTCCGTCGTTATGCCACAAACCGTTCGATTGCTGGTGTAATTCTTGAACCGGGCATCGGATGCGGTGGTTGCCCGCCCCTGACCAACGGAAGTTTTTGCCTAAAAGAGACCGTATCGCACCAGCCGCTTGTGGGTTAAGCGTCACATTCTCAATATACCAATCCTCGCCTGCTGGCACGTGGCCATCGTGTGCGTCGCAATAGTCAAAGACCCGTCGATTAATTTCATCCGGCACGACGCCTTCGAACATTAAGAACCCATTTCTACAAAACTCAAGAACTTGCGTATCGGTGAGCGTCGGTTCGCAGTCATGTGCGTTCAAAGTGGCTACTCTCCCTATCTAGAGAAATAGACGGGTAAATTGTTAGTGTGCCCGCGATATTCGCCGTGCTTTCCGCACAACCAATAATAAATCTCAGCGGCGTCATTGATTGTGTGATGATGTTCCCTGTGGAAGGTTGGACCCGGTGGGAAATGATAGGGACGTACGAGGTCAAAATCTGGTTCGATAACCCAATCTCGCTCCGGCGGCGACGTACGTACATACCAATACTTAATCAGATTACGGATGCCGCTCGCTGTGGAGGTGCTCCGCCGATGCCAGATAGAATAGATTGTGAGAAAAATCGAGCCTGCGGGCGCTTCTGTAGAGACCGCTCCTTTGATGCCCGTGTAGTGTCCCATCCAGCGTTGCAAATGGACGAGAAAATGGGAACCGGGAACCACTTCGGTCGGCCCGAGTTCGACGGGGGTATGCTGCGGATAGTAGAACACCTGCAGCGAGTCAAGATCGGGCTTGTATACAGACCCCCCATCGTTGTGCCACCCCCCGGTCATGTGGGCCGGACACTGGGCTCGATGATTGCCGGCGAAAAGATTATAACGGAAATCCTTGCCCAAGACGGATCGTATCGCACCAGTCACTTGTGGATTGAGCGTTACATGCTCAATGTACCAATCTTCACCCGCGGGCACTTGTCCCTCATGTTCATCGCAATACTCACAGACTCGCTGATTAATTTCATCTGGAACAACGCCTTCAAACATTAAGAACCCATTTTTACAGAATTCCAAGACCTGCGAATCGGTCAGCGTTGCTTCGCAATCGTGCGTTTTCATTGTGGTTGATCTCCAATGTGTTCCTAATCTAACCCGCAATTGATCGCTCGGCTAGTCCCGCGAAGGGTTTAGCCGCGCATGAATCGCAAGAACAGGTGTTAAAATGCGCAAAACGAGGTGGTCTCTGGGTCACTCTCTTTGTGCCTTGATTTTGCCCCAGGAGGTCGCAAGTTTGCTGGCTGGCGAAACCGCAAAGACACGCGCTTCAAGACCATTTTCCATGATGCTTTTTATGTCAGCTTGGCTAAGGACAGCTTCAAATAGTCCAACTTCGTCAACGAATCCCTCGAAAGAAGAACCCAGCCTACCGCCTATGTGAAAACTTCCGGCCCGCGGAACATACGCCTTGGAGACCGGTGTCCTACGTACCTCCTCGCCATCCTGGTAGACAAGCATCACGTTATCCGCAACACTATGGATGAAAGCCCAATGTTGCCATTTGCCTTTCACCTCGTCGCCAATCGCGACGGGCGCAATCCCCGTATTACTGAACTGCCAGTGAACAGCGTTATCCCAAGGGAAGTGGACTGTGACACGACTAGGCTCAAGCGGTTCCATACTAAAAAGGTCTTGATTCTTGAACCCCTCTAATTTCACCCACGACGTGATTGTCACTTCCTCCGCGGGAAATTCCTGTGCAAATCCCTCAATCTTGACCGTATCGCCTCCTCCTGGAAACTCCAAACTCTTGCCGAACTTGCCATCTCTCCATTTGGGCGTTCCCGTGAACGTCCCGTGAAGTTCATTGTCTGAACTATCCTTGGCCTCCTTCCCCTTACCTTCGTCAAGAAGCCACAACCCTCTAATGGTATCTGGGTCGATCTCCGCGTACGCTGATGGTGCGAAGATCCAACCGCAGGCTACTAAACTTATACACGCAATCGAAAATCTTGTTAGAATACGAACAAACATCGTTATTGCCTCCCCCAAAAATCGTTTGCTGATTAATTTCATACTGACCTACGCATCCGTCAGCATTGCATCGCAATCGTGCGTTCGCATTGTGGTTAATCTCTAATCTTCTCAATGTCACCAGCTATTGGTCACTCGGTTAGTGCTGCGCATGATTGAGTTAAAGGTGCCCAGAAGATGTAGGGACAAAATAGTAGGCTTGCGAGGTTTTGCCCTTGCGAAGGTTTTAAACCTTCGCAAGAGTCCAGTCACACATGGATTGTAGGACAAATGTGAATACAAAGATATGACAATTCCCCTGCGGTAGCACGCCCGGGGTCACTCTCTTAGTTCTTTAATTCGACCCCAGGAGGTCGAAAGTTTGCTAGCTGGAGAAACAGCAAAGACGCGCGCCTCAAGGCCATTGTCCATGATGCTTTTTACGTCAGCTTGGCTAAGGACAGCCTCAAACAGTCCAACTTCGTCAACGAATCCCTCAAAAGAAGAACCCAGTCTACCGCCTATGTGAAAATCTGCGGCACCTGGAACATACGCCTTGGACCTCGGCGTTTTTTTCACTTCCTCGCCATCCTGATAGACAAGGAACATGTTTTCCGCAACGCTATGAATAAAAGCCCAGTGCTGCCATTTGCCTACCGCTGATTTATCAAGTGGAATTGGATCAACCCCCGTAAAAGGCGATCCGAACTGCCAGTGAACACCGTTATCCCAGGGAAAGTGGACTGTGACGCGACCTTTGTTGCCAACCTCAAGCGGCTCTAGACTAAAAAGGTCTTGATTCTTGAACCCCTCTAATTTCACCCACGACGTGATTGTCACTTCCTCTGCGGGAAATTCCTGACCAAATCCTTCAATCTTGACCGTATCGCCCGCGCCTGGAAACTCCACGCTGAAGCCAAATTTACCTTCTCTCCATTTGGGAGATCCGGTGAACGTCCCGTGACGTTCATTACCCGAGCTATCCTTGGCCTCCTTTCCCTTACCTTTGTCAAGCAGCCACAATCCTCTAATAGTATCTGGGTCGATCTCCGCATACACTGACGGTGCGAAGATCCAACTGAAGGCTACTAAACCCGTACATGCAATCGCAAATCTGGTTACAATACGAACAATCATAGTTTTTTGCCTCCTAACAACAGTTTGCCAATGGATTTCATCCGAAACAACGCCTTCACGCATTAAGAACCGTTTTTTTCAGATCTCTATGACCTGGGCGACCGTCAGCGTTGCTTCGCAATCGTGTGTATGCCTTGTGGTTGATTTCCAATTATTCCAATCTCACGTGCTATTGGTTACTCGGCTAGTTTCGCGAAGGGTTCAAATTATGGGTACCAAGAAGGTACCTTAACGAGTTTTGCCCTTGCAAAGGTTTCGAATCTTCGCAAGAATCCAGCCGCACATGGAATGAAAGACAAGTGTGATAAAAAGATAGAACGATTCACCTCCGGCGGCGCGCCCGGAGTTACTCCCTTAGCACTTTGATTCGACCCCAGGAGGTCGCGAGTTTGCTGGCTGGCGAAACCGCAAAGACACGCGCTTCAAGTCCATTTTCCATGATGCTTTTTATGTCAGCTTGGCTAAGGACAGCCTCAAAAACTCCAACTTCGTCAACGAAACCCTCAAAAGAAGAACCCAGTCTACCGCCTATGTGAAAATCTGCGGCTCCTGGAACAAACGCTTGCGAATTCGCTGTTCTTCGCACTTCCTCGCCATCCTGATACACAAGAAACACGTTTTCTTTAACACTATGAATGAAAGCCCAGTGCTGCCATTTGCCTTCCACCGCCTTGTCGAGCGCAACCGGTGCAATCCCCGTAAAAGGCGTGCCGAACTGCCAGTGAACAGCGTTATCCCAGGGAAAGTGGACTGTGACGCGGCCCTTGTTACCAACCTCAAGCGGCACGAGACTAAAAAGGTCTTGATTCCTGAACCCCTCTACCTTCACCCACGACGTAATTGTCACTTCCTCCGAGGGAAATTCCATGCCAAATCCTTCAATCTTGACGGTGTCGCCTGCACCTCCAAACTCAACGGCCTGGCCGAATTTACCTTCCCTCCATTTGGGAGTTCCCGTGAACGTCCCGTGACGTTCATTGTCCGATCTATCCTTGGCGTCCTTTCCCTTACCCTCGTCAAGGAGCCACAACCCTCTAATGGTATCTGGGTCGATCTCTGCATGCCCTGATGTTGCGAGAATACAACTCAAGACTACTAAACTCATACATGAAATTGAAATGCTTGTTACAATACGGACAAACATCATTATTTTACTCCTATAGTAGAAAATAGTTTAATATGTTTCAAAATCTTTACGGCTGCCCTTTCAGCCACACAACATTTCTCGACGGCGCAAACATCAACTACTTGAACCAACTACGAGTCAATGGGCGTTTGCGAGTTATTCTCTTCGTGCCTTGATTTGACCCCAGGAGATCGCAAGTTTGCTGGCTGGTGTAACCGCAAAGACTCGCGCCTCAAGACCGTTTTCCATAATGCTTTGTATATCAGCTTGGCTAAGGACAGCCTCAAAAAGTCCAACTTCGTCAACGAAACCCTGAAAAGAAGAACCTAGCCTGCCGCCTATGTGAAAATCTCCGGCCCGGGGAGCATACGCTTTGGAGTTCTGTGATTCTCCGACCACCTCGCCATCCTGATATGCAAGCATTACGTTATCCGCAATACTATGGATGAAAGCCCAATGTTGCCATTTGCCTTCAACCTCCTCACCAATTGGAAGTGGTGGATGCATCCATATAGTGCTGAACTGCCAGTGGAGTTGGTTATCCCACGGAAAGTGGACTGTGACGCGGCTAGGGTCAAGTGGTTCGAGACTAAAAAGGTCTTGATTCTTGAACCCTTCTACCTTCACCCACGATGTGATTGTCACTTCCTCGGCGGGAAAGTCCTGTGCCAATCCTTCAATCTTGACAGTATCGCCCCCGCCTGGGAGTTCCAAACCCCGGCCGAATTTTCCTTCCCTCCACTTAGGAGACCCTGTGAACGTCCCGTGAAGTTCATTGCCGGAGCTATCTTTGGCTTCCCTGCCCTTATCTTCGTCGAGGAGCCACAACCCTACAATGGTATCTGGGGCAATCTCTGCAAATCCTGATAATGCGAGAATCCAAGCGAAGGCTACTAAACTCATGCACGCAATCGAATCGTTTGTTACAATACGAACAAACATCGTTCTTCCTCCTATGCGTAGAGTTACTGAACGGGAACATCATTCAGAGCTTCGGTAAGCGCACTTGCTAAATTATCGGGCTCATCCGTCCCTATCCGATACCTCTTCCCATTCTTCATCTGAAGTTCGATGGCCGAGAGACCAGAAACATTGAATAGCCAACCTCTTGGAGTGAATCTAATCCCCCAACCGTAGTACCAAGGATTCTTGACTACAGAGTAAGTCTCAATTCCCTGTAGCAGAAAAACCTTACGAATAATCCCCAACCCAAATTGAATCTTAATCATCTTGTCATCGACCGCCACCGTCAAACTGGAGAATAGCCTTAGAACAAAAAGCATAACGATTAGAGCGGCTAAGGCAAACGGGTTAAAACCCACCAAAACATTCAAATAGCCTATGAAGACTACCACTGCACTATACAAGATGATGAGGAGATAACCAATCTGGGTATGTCTGTATTGATTCATCATTATCTGGTGGACAGACTTCGCACCAGTGATTATCTGCTCTGTCCCAACTGTTTTATCCAGCCCCATGTCAATGGGCGTTTGTCAGCAGGAGAAACCGCCCACTCAACGACAAAATCCGGGTCGAACCACACCGGTGATCGTGTTGGGAAACCTATCCCCGGAAGTTCAAAACAATCCCCCGCGCATACATTCGGTGCACCTTTTGCAAACTGTTTGACCGACCGTTTCTGGATATGGGCTTGCCCCCCACCGAATCTTACGTAGATAATTTTTTTCCCGTTGGGCGAAAAAGCCGGATCCCGCTTTTCGTTCTCAGGATTGGGCGAGATTTGTAACTTGTTCTGTCCATCGGCGTCCATTGCCATGATAACCCCTTCCCCAAACCGCCGTGTTGTCCAAGTGATTTTCTGGGAATCGAAGGAAAATCGGGGTTCGATGTCCTGACCTCTATGATCCGTCAAGTTCTGGAGGTTGCCACCGCTGGTGTCCATCACCCAGATGTCACCTAGCGTCTTCCCCCGTTTGGTGGCGAAGGCAATCTTTCGAGCATCTGGTGACCACGTGGGCATTTGGTCAGGAACAGCATCGTTTGTGAGGTTGCCACCGATGACTCCTTGAGCCGACATCGTGTAGATTTCAAGGTTACCATCCCGATCGGAAGTGAAGGCAAGTCTTTGGCCGCTCGGGTGCCAAGTGGGCCAGCCATCGAACCCTTGACGGTCTGTGAGATTTCTGAGACCATTTCCATCGGCATCCACCACGTACACATCACTTTCTACGTCCTTCTTCCTTTCAGAAAAGAACGCAATCTTATTGCCATCCGGGGACCACGACAGCCCCAAGATTACCGGATCGCCCTCAATGTCGTGTATTGCGTGCGCTCGTTCCCCATCAGTATCTACCAGCCAAAGCGTGCCACCGTCCCCTATACTAGCAACTGCGATAGTTGGGCCATTGGGTGCCTGAGCATGTGCACTCAGGATTAGCGCAAAACAACCCACGAGGAGTACACTCGCCAATATGCTTAGACGTACAACTGTTACTGGATGTTGCATAGTCTTTTGTCTCCTTTCACGAAACCCTGACCACAAATCAGGATTGAATGATTTAAAAGTTCACGGCAACCGCCGCGTTTCTATGTCTCTTCATCAACTGTTAAGCAGGAATTTACTACAGAAGTGAATACACTGAATAAAATGGCATCTACGTGCCAAATTATCTCAGCGGACAATAACAGCGTCTATCACCTGCTAGTTCTCAAGTCCGGCGCTCTTTAGCCAGCCCCAGCTCAAAGGGCGTTTGTCCGCAGAGGAAACAGAGAACGGTACCACAAAATCAGGGTCAAACCAGGCCGGTCCCGCACTAGGGAAACCCAGAGCAATTTCTTTCCAAACGGGCGCCGCGTGTTCATCGGCGTCCGCCAGCCCCCCATCGCTTGGCCATATATGGAGACGCGTCTGACCACCGCCAAACCACACGTTGGCGATTTCTTTCCCGTCAGGAGAAAACTCGGGGTCTAACCGCGGAACCTGACGCGCAGAAATCTCTAACAGATTACCGCCATCAGGGTCCATCCGCATTGTACGACCGGCTCCAAATCGACGGGTAGTAAAGGCAATCGTTTGACCGTCCCATGACCAGGAGGGGGTGAGATCTTCGCCCTTGTGGTTGGTCAGATTCTTAAGGTTGCCTCCCGCCGAGTCCATCAGCCAGATATCTGACAGTGTCCGCCCACGCTTGGTAGAAAAAGCAATATTGCGACCATTCGGGGACCAGGCGGGATTTTTATCCGGAGCAGAATCGTTCGTTAGGTTCGCCACAATTTCACCACCGCCCGTCATGGTGTAAATTTCCAGGTTTCCATCCCGATTGCTGGTGAAAGCCAGTTTCTGACCGCTAGGGTGCCAAGCCGGCCAGCTATCTTCCGCCTCATGGTCGGTGAGCTGTTTGAGACCTTTCCCATCACCATTGACTACGTAGATATCTATATTCTGTCCAATTTGGGTATGGAAAGCAATCTTAGCGCCATCCAGGGACCACTCCAACCCACCGGGGATGGGGTCCCCTTCAACTTCGAGGAGTTTCTCTGCAGGGGCTGCCGGCTTCTCGGGGTCCAACAAATAAATCCCGAATCCCTCCGCTCCAGAAGTAGCAACAGCAATAGTTGAACGTTCAGGGGCTTGCGCTTGAGCAATCATGAGTACAGCGATACCGCTCAAGAGTAGCACACCCGTAGATATTATTAACTTCAAACTCAATTTCCGGTGTTGCATGATTTATCCTCCCCATGATGATTTACACCGGTTCAATTGAAGTCCTAACCTAGACCCGAAGTTTTTTGGTGCCTATTCTGGCGTAATCCATTTGCTTTTGACATGAGCCAGCTGATTTTTTGGAGAAAGTCAGGTCTGCCGAATTGGAGGAATCATTTCTCGAGCTCTGCCTTTTTTAGCCAGCCCCAACTCAAAGGGCGTTTGTCCGCAGCCGAAACAGAGAACGGTACTACAAAATCAGGATCGAACCAAGCTGGACCCCGGCTCGGGAATCCGAGAACGATGATATCCCACACTGGTGCTCCGTGTTGGTCTGCATCCGCGTGTTTGCCATCACTTGAATATATATCCAAGCGTGTCTGACCACCGCCAAACCACACAGTAGCGATTTCTTTCCCATCTGGAGAAAACTCGGGGTCTCTTCGCTCAACGTCCGGTCCCGAAATCTTCAGCAGATTACCGCCATCAGGGTCCATTGTCATAGCGCGCCCAGATCCAAACCGACGGGTGGTAAAAGCAATCTTTTGGCCGTCCCACGACCACGAGGGTTCAACGTCTTCTCCCTTGTGGTTGGTTAGATTGTGTGGGTTACCTCCCGCGGAGTCCATTAGCCACAAATCAGAGATGGTACGACCGCGCTTGGTAGCAAAAGCAATGTTGCGACCGTTCGGAGACCACGCGGGATGTTGATCCGGAGCAGGATCGTTTGTTAGGTTTTCGATAACTACCCCGCCCGATGTCATGGTGTAAATTTCAAGGTTGCCATCCCGATTGCTGGTGAATGCTAGTTTTTGACCACTAGGGTGCCAAGCGGGCCAGCTATCTTCCCCCTCATGGCCGGTGAGCTGTTTGAGACCGTCCCCGTCACCATCGACAACGTAGACATCTATATTCGGTCCAACTTGGGTATGGAAAGCAATCTTAGTGCCGTCCGGAGACCACTCTAATCCGCCGGGAATGGGGTCCCCTTCAACCTCTAGGAGCTGCTCTGCACCGCCTTGCGGTCTCTTGGGATCCACGATAAAGATTCCGAATCCCTCCGCTCCAGAAGTAGCAACGGCAATAGTTGAACGTATAGGGGCTTGTGCTTGAGCAATCATAAGCACAGCGACGCTGCTCACGAGTAGCACACCAACGAACACAACCGTTGAGTTTATTTTCGGAGTTTGCATAGCTTTTCACCTCCTTCTTACGAGGTTGAAACTTCCTGCTGTGCGTTTCTAACAAGGATTGATAAGTTTGCAACTGAATGAGAATCCTGAAATCTAGATTGGGTATATCTTGAAATTCACACGGCAGCGGTTTTCTCATTCGGTGCGATAATTGCGATAATATAGCCTTACAGCTCTCAACAGACGACGCTTGTGAGAATCACACCACCAGATTGTCGTACATTTGGAGTTTGGTTTGGCTTGCCCTATGTGGAAGGCATTTCCCTACGGTGAACCAAAAAAGCGGTTGATGCTATTTTACACGGATCCCCAGCCTGTGTCAAGGGCATTGAACTTTGCAATTCTCCAGTTCTTGCGCCCCCAAAGATGCAAGATGTCTTTGGAAAGTAATGCGTCCCTAGTGCCGTCACATACGGGGGATTCGCTTTCCAAAGGACGTGTAACGCTACTGCACGTGCAGAATTATCAATGTCTTCAATTTCTTGGGATTTTGTTTTGGATTCTGTCGAATAGTAAAACACTGCAGGCTCATTGTTAGTACTGTAATGACTAGCAACTAGCAACAATTCCGTTGGTGATGAATATCCACAGCCTCCGATTTATTCAATAATCACGTGGTAGTTGTCTCCAAGTAACCCGTTAGCGGTATCAGCATCTGTCAGGTCCACAGAACGTCCATCGAACCGTATTGGACAATGGGTCGTGAATACGGCAAATTTATCATCGTGCCTCAGCAGGTGGATATGCTGGCGCCCGTCAACGCCGTAAACGTTGATGAAGTCATAGATAACCTTGGTAAGTTGTTCCGGGTGATTGTAGCGATGAGGCGTATAGGGCGGGATGGAAACTGACAATCGTTCCTTGAATGTT
Organism: Candidatus Poribacteria bacterium; assembly: GCA_965198175.1. Lineage (GTDB taxonomy): Bacteria > Poribacteria > WGA-4E > WGA-4E > PCPOR2b > JAPPKS01. Next base: position 437,189 of record OZ240245.1, on the reverse strand, counting down.
CCAATTGTAGAGTTTGGGGGTGAGTCGCGGAATAGATGGTAAACCCTCTTATTAGCGGCGCTGAACATTTTATTCCATGCCCGTTTTAAGCTTTGAAAGGAAGTGGCCGGCGATTCAACGTAAGTGGAGAAATGGAGCTCAATTTCCTCTGGACTACTTTCAAGAGGGACATACTGGCAGATGAGAAAGTGCGTATCCCCAAGGGGAGAAAAAAAATAGGCATACCGCGATTGTTCATCTAACAGCAGCTGGATAAATTCAGAAAAGGTCTGTATTTCCTTTGAGACTGCTCCCTCGCCCGCATTTTCAGTCCGCAATGAGTGCAGCCAAAATTTGAACCGAACATTGATGCTTTCGTGAGTTTCACCGATGGCATTTTCCGATTCAACGGTTTGTGTAAAAATAGTATAAATGTCCTTGAGGTTTCCCGAGAGGTAGTGGTAATTATCGAGTGCCCTTTCAGTAATTTCTCTGGTACCTTCTATGAGATCCGTCATTTTCCTTTGAAACGTCTTAAAATCGAGAGGCGCCGAAACAAAGTGTTCCAATTGGTTCAGAAAGCCGAGGGATTTTTCGAAGTCCCCTACCAATAAATCTAACAGTAACAGTGCCTTCTTTAAATCTTCTTCTGAAGGCAACTTTACCACAGATGGGTCGTAACTCATTACTAATTGTTGGTATCGACCAACTATGGGTTTATTTTTATTTTTTTCCATGTGAAGCTATGCTATAATATTTGGAGTGTTTGAACATGCGCCGGAATTCTAAATTGGTCTATTCGGCGTAGTTTCTTGGAAATTGACGGTTGTTGAAAACACATTTATAAAACATCACATTTGCCGAAATCATGTGTCCTAAGACGTGAATCGTGATGTGTCAAGAACGGGTTTTTGCTTAGGGTTTACTCAAATTAACAGCCCTCAACCTATTCATTATACAACATACTGCCATAAAATGAAACTACATTATGAGTGCGGTAATTATCGAGTGCCCTTTCAGTAATTTCTCTGGTACCTTCTATGAGATTCGTCATTTTCCTTATGAAACGTCTTAAAATCGAGAGGCGGCGAAACAAAGTGTTCCAATTGGTTTAGAAAGCCGAGGGATTTTTCGAAGTCCCCTACCAACAAATCTAACAGTAACAGTGCCTTCTTTAAATCTTCTTCTGAAGGCAACTTTACCACAGATGGGTCGTAACTCATTACTAATTGTTGGCATCGACCAACTATGGGTTTATTTTTATTTTTTTCCATGTGAAGCTATGCTATAATATTTGGAGTTTTAGGCGTGCGTCGGAGCCTTAAATGTTTCTATACAGCCACCAAGTTTTCCTAAATTGACGGAAATTGTTTACGCCTTAATAAATTCTCTATCTGTCGAAATGTTATGTGTGCTACAGCAGAAATCGTGATGTGCCAAGAGCGGGTTTTTGCTTACGTTTTACTCCGTTTAATGATAGCCCTAATACTACTCAATTATACAATATTTTTTCACAAAATGAAACTACATTTTGAGTGCAGACGCTTAAATAAACAAGACGGATGCTCGGTACGGTTTTTTCAGTTGGTCAAGCTCTATATTCAGCTAGCCGACTCACGTGCTCATAACAGATTTGACCTTCTTGTCACGTTGTTCACGCCATCGCTTTACTTCCAGCCCGTTTTGATATTCCAGATCCGTCTTGGAAAGGGTTAAGTTCGGGTCAATCCCTTGAGAATTCGATGATTCTGACCCCGCACGGCTAGAAACATTGCTTTGCCGCCGACTTTTCAAACATGCTCCTAGGCGTTAGTGATAATATCGCTTTCAGGTTCAAGCATACGCAACAATAAGTCGCTGATAGCAGCGTCGCCTACCCAGCACGCCAACACTCTATAGATTCATAATCATATGACAAATAATCAGCATCAAGGGTCACATGATGTTGCTTAAGGAGATGAAGATGATTGATTGGAATGAATATATTGATAAAGCGCTCACCCGCCTTCCAGGTAAGAAAAAAGCTTCTACGCTACCACAACTCAGCTTACAGGTTCCTGATACAAAGGGGGCGCTTGTTCCGTATGAGGCGGATTCAGTGCCAAAACGTGAAAGGAAAGTCAAAGAACGTCTGTCCTTCCAGTTATTTGAGAAGATGAGGCGTCGTGCGCTCAGTTGGAAATCATATTATTATTACGATGAGTACGATATTCCAAGGCTTGCCATCACGAATGATAACGTTACGGGCATTCATTTTTTCGAACGGCGTTATTTGGTCCCAAATGACAAAATCATTGAAGCAAAGCTGAATACGAACGATAACGCTTCGATAATCCTTATTGACGTTAATGACCTTGAGCACATCCGTCGAGATTTGTTCGATCGGTTACTGGAAGGAGCTATCAATTTTCAGGTCTACAACAAGACTTACCCAATGGAAATCTGGTTTGATAACGACAGCGGGCACGTCAAGAACCGCTTTCCACTTGGCAAGCAAAAAATCTACATTGAGGATGGACGCGCATATCTGCTGCGCCCTTTTCGGAATTTAGGTGGAGAAGGATTCGCCGCGTTATCTAACAGATTGCTCGCACAGGAAGGAATTTCCATCGATCCGAAAAACACTATTGAGTCGCTGTTGATTGAACTAGGTGATGGCGAATTGCTACGCCACTATCAAGCAGCTCTTAACCTTTACAACCAGCAATCGTCAATGCGTAAACCTTCCAGCCATTCAGCAGATGACAATCCGCCTTTGATTATTACGAAGACCCGCCAACAAGCTAGTGATTTTCATCGTTCGGATGACATGACCATCGCGAACCAAGGCCGCCGTCAATCAATTTCCGATGAAGCCTACGAAAAAATTGCCTTAGCTTTTGAAAAGCATTTTGCCGAACTTGAGGAAGATCTCTTTTACCTTAGCTTGGCAGCCTTGAGCCTCGACCGCGCCTCAGTGATTGATAGCTGCACAATTATCAAAGATAAACTCTGCTTCTACGTAGAAGCGAGTTTGCTTCAAGATAATCAACTTGAGCATCTTTATCGATTTATGCACAGATTCCTCTCCGAGGAGATAGGCGTGGAATCGGAGAAAGAAGAAGTATACTCCCCGCTCGAAGATCAAGCGTATGAAGAAAGACTCGGCGAGGTGCTAGGGAATATTCGTAACATCACAACGGATGCACGCTATGATGCCTATCCGCCGATTCGCATCCAAATCGATCGACTTCAGCCAGCTATCGAATCGCTAGCCAAAGCCTTAGAAGACGCGGATGAAATGCAGCGGCATCGTGAAATCAATGATAAACGTGAAATTCTTACAAAGAGAGCGTTTGAAGTCCCAAACACGGGCATTTACACCGCTATCCAAGGGGAGCAAGTGAGTTATTATGAACACTTGCTCGAAATCCAAAAAGAAGTCCACGACATTCAAAGCCAGACTTTCTATTCTTCCTACGATGTTGCATTGAGCCTGGCAAAGTCAAGTTACATACTTGTGCTACTTCATCTGAAGCAGTCCCGTGGGTTGCATGAGATTTCCAATCAGCTTGTGGAATTGATGAAAAATGAACCAACAGGCGATATCAGGACTTTTGAACGTGAATTCATTGGAACACTCGCCCAACTGACGGCTGAAATTGATAAGACTATCAAGAATACAACATCGAATCGCCTCACAAAAATTACCGGGGAATTAAAAGGAACTTGCACCAACAATGGACAATATATTGAAAACGAGTGGAACGAAGAATACGTTCAACTTGTTCGGCGTGACGTCGCAGATTTCAACAAGCAGGTACGCGATAACGCTACTCAGAAATACAATCAGATTGCGCAGCAGCTTGATGAGTATATCCAACTAATTGAGACCTTTATTAGCGGCATTTGCGTTCCGGCACTGCTTCCATCACAGCTGCACGAATCAGGGAACGGGCTGCAAACATTTCTTATCCAGCAACTTCAGCAATACCTAAATATGCAAAACTTACAGCTACATACTCTTCCCGGCGGGGAAAAGCAACTTCGATCGCTCGTAAACGAACTGATGCCGGCACAGTTGGAATCTCCCTTTGAACAGTTGGAACTTTTCTTCACGAGTAATGTGTGACGAAAATTTCCAGTCGGAGTAGGTAGCGAAAAACCCCAATCACAGATTGGACGAATTTTCGAGTATTTTTCATCTTCCACTTTTTCCAAATATTTTATTATTCTCCCTTCAATCAACGTGAATCAACGAATTAAAGTTGTTAATCGTCAATAATCACCGTTTATTAGGATTATGGGAATATCACTGCGAAAATTGAATTGCGACCGGCGTAAGTCGGCTCCTTCTCCAATCGAACCACTCATTTTAGATGAGAAAACAATGAGTGATTGCCTGAATCAATTGATTCCACCATTTGTGCCGAAAACTTCCTTTTTGGCAATAGCGAAAAAGATTTGTCGGACAACTCTGCTATTTGTTTCTATATTAATTGCTCTAGGTATTTCAGCACTGGGCGTTTTCCTTGGGTATCGTATCGTTAAGAACCATGATACAGTTTGGCATTATCTAAAAAATAATCAGACGCTCGCTGTTACGCTAACAAATCAAAAGACAATACAGGACGCGGCAATTGATGATGTCCTAAATCATCTTACGCAGCCCGATAAGGACCTCCAACAGAAGTTGATTGAACTCGCGGTATCTGGATATTCTCAAAGCGATTGGCATAGGCAGTCTGTTGTGGTTTACGACGAAATACAGCGTACGTCATATCAACTGACCTTTGAGAAGCGAATCGTGGTAGCGATTGAACAAGCTTATGGAATTTATAATAATTTCGATCTGGAGACAGAGCGTAGGGTCTACGGAATTACCACAGATGAACTAATCTATCAAAAAGACCTCAAGGTTCCCGGCTATTCCCCTATGACGTTGAGACATGTTCTGTTTGAAGGCAGGCGCTATTTCCCATTTGCGCTTGTCGCTGGGCAGGTAGCTGACGTGGATCCACTGCGGCTCTTGAGGATTTTTGAGATTGAATCAAACTTCGATGAAATCGCAGTGGGACGCAATAACAACCGAGTGAATAACGATGATATTGGGATTGCACAAAATAATTTGGCGGTTCTACCAGGGTTAATCCGCGATATCATGAGTCCAGATTCCCCAGTATATAGTCCCTTTCTTGAATTCCTTAGTCTTGGTAAAGATTTAGAGACGGGTGAACCGCTGACATGGAAAAACTATTTAGCTCGACTGGAAGCGGAATTGAAAGGCACCAATAATCCCAAGAAAGACCCTACGGGGAGATATTATATCAACCTACTTAAAGCCCCGCATATCAGCGCTTTTCTAGCAGCTTATCACCTCAAACGAGATGAGACCTATCATTTATATGATGAATGTATGAATTTTTACGGCAAGAACGCTACGCTCCTCAGAAGTGAACTAAACCTTGATCGGGATCTTAATCCGTCCCACTGGACAGACTATACTTTCTATAACGGCGGTCCGAAGCGTTGGTACTTAATGAAGAAATTCCTTCAGACGCGTCAAGAGTCCCATGCCAGCATTGGGGTGGAGTTCCAAATTGACTTGGATGAACGGAAGATTTCAGAAAAACTACGACAAGCGTTTGAAAACAATGGCATCCCGCTACCTCAGAATGTCACTATCTCGATTGAAGACAAAGGCAGCAAGTGGTTGATAGTCAATCACGAAGATCAACAGACACATTGCATTAGGAAAAAGGTGGATAAACTGAATATTTCCGCACCGATTCCAACTCAGCTAGAGAAAGCCGTGCATTTTACTAAGCGGCGTAATCTTGTTGCCCAAAGGATTGGCGAAAAAAATGAGTTTCTGAAAAGCCTCGCATATGACCCTCTTGAAGACAAAACGATTCAAAATGACGGGTCGTTTCGTTACGGATTGTACGGCTTCGTAGACGATTTTGACCGTAGAGCGTTAATGTATAACCTGAATCGGGAACTCGCCGTTTTGCCCAGATAGAGAATAGTCACTATATTTCCAAAGCGTTCGCCCAACACCGCATCCATGTCATGCGACGCTGTGAGGTTTATGTCTTCTGGGCGACTCAAATTTCTCAAGAAGTTTATGCTACTACAGAATTGGCATAAGTCGCCCAAATAAAATTCATGCCCTCCAAACATGATAAGACTATCGCCTTCGCTATTCGCTCAATTGATCCCTCCGTTTTCCTCCTGCTTCTGCCAATTATTCTTTTCTTCACCGTATTCCTGATATATCCCCTTCTCTACATTTTCAAAGAATCTTTGTGGATCAATAACCGTCTGAGCCTATCGTATTTTAAGCTGATAGTTACGGATGGAAACACACGTGAACTGGTGATTAACAGCTTTAAGATTGGAATTGCCGTAACATTGGTCTCAACATTCATCAGTCTGCCCCTTGCCTATTTCTTGACTCGTTATCGCTTCCCCGGTCGCAGCACTCTGCAAGGTGTCATCCTGATTCCGATAATAATGCCGCCCTTTGTCGGCGCGATTGGCATGCAGAAGTTTTTCGGGTCGTATGGCAGCGTGAATACTTTCCTCATGAAGATTGGACTAATTGATTTTGCCGAACCAATTGACTGGTTCGGCAGCGGTTTTTGGGGGGTAGTGCTACTAGCAACCCTGCATCTCTATCCAATCATGTATTTAAACGTTGTAGCCGCACTATCCAACGTGGATCGGAGTCTGGAGGAAGCTGCGGAAAATATGGGTGCTTCGCGTCTCAAACTTCTTTGGACGGTTACACTGCCACTCATGCTGCCCGGCTATTTCGCTGGCGCTATTCTTGTTTTCATCTGGGCATTCACCGATTTGGGAACGCCGTTAATCTTCAATTATAATGAAGTTATCGCTGTACGAATTTTCCGGCAGGTCACCGACGCAAATGTTAACCCGATGGGATACGCACTTGTTGTTTTGGTTATTTTACTCACAGCAATCTTTTTCTATCTTTCCAAGCGGTATACAAGCAACAAACAGTATGCGATGTTGGGACGCGGTCATGTCAGCACTCGTGAAATCGAAGCAAACAAGCGGATGTGTGGCGTGATTTATTTTTTGGTCGGGGGAATTATTCTCATGGCGTTGCTGCCGCACATCAGCGTGGTGTTGTCGTCTCTAACCCCCGATGCAAGTCAATGGAACCTCAGTGTCTTGCCGCAAAGCTACACACTAGAACATTATGAAACCGTGTTCACTCACAATGATACCCTTCCCAGCATTAAAAATAGCTTGCTTTACAGTACATTCAGCACCTTACTTGCGCTCATCTTTGGGATTTTGATATCATATCTGCTCACCCGTAAACGCATCCCTTTCAAAAATTCGATCGATGCTATCGCGATGTTGCCCTTAGCGCTTCCTGGTGTAGCGCTTGCCTTCGGCTATGTCGGGAGCTTCGCGGATACGACGCTGCTTCTCCGTCATCTCCCGAATCAAATCGTATCAATGCTAGACCCTCGCCAAAACCCAGTTGCGTTGTTGATCATTAGCTACGCTGTGAGGCGATTGCCGTATATGCTTCGCTCGATTTATGCTGGACTTCAACAGACCAGTGTCACTTACGAGGAAGCCTCACAGAATTTGGGCGCCAGTCCTGCATATACGCTCTACAAGATTACACTTCCTCTGGTGATTGCCAATATCATCGCTGGTTCTATTTTGGTATTCTCATTCTCAATGTTGGAAGTAGCTGACAGCTTAATTCTTGCAATGCGCGATCAATTCTACCCGATTACCAAAGCCATCTGGAAGCTCTCGCAACGCCCTGTTGGGGGAGCATATGTTGCCAGTGCAATGGGCGTTGTTGGGATGCTTATATTGACGACATGTCTCATTGTCGCAGGGCGTTTTCTCGGGAATCGTCTGGGAGAAATTTTCAAGGTTTGACACCATTCACGTTCAAGAGAGACGTTCCTGCGGAGGCCACAACTCGGTTTTTGTGGCGCACGCAAAGCTGCCCATCTTGATTACTGAGAACAGCGCTATTGAAAGAAATAAGTCAATGAATCTGAAGGGATATCAAAACAGGTAGGAGATTACTTTTGAAAGCAAGACTTGTTACAGCGAGGATAAGCGAAATTATCGGGGTTCAATCTATAGGGGAAAAATGCCTCAAGCTACTGGCGGAAAAGGAGATGGTCAATACTTTCACTTGATGTCTTCAATGATTCGGTGTCCAAGCGGAAATAGGATGGGATTTCGTAATTCTGTTTAACGCAATCCGTCCTCAGTTGTACATTTAGCCAAGCATGCCTCCCCCGTCGAAACAAAGCGTAGACCCGGTCGGAGAGAAGATTAGTTTAGCCAACATGGAAGATGAACTATTTCATAACATAATACAAGCATCAGTATCTGGTTGTTGGAGGTTGAGCGTGTCTAATCGATTCGGAGTGTACTAAGGGGAACCTGAAAACCACGTTCTGATAACGTCCTGCTGTTCCTTCCGGCGGTGCTTTCTCCAACGGGATGATAACTTCTAGCTCTCTGGTATTTAGTTTCAGCTCTTGAAATGGAAGAAAACCTTCAGCGCTTGTCCCCGGTTGTATTTCATTGTCTGGAATCTGACGCTCGAGTAAGATTTGCCTCGCTATCCTGAGTCCATTTTTGACATACAGCCCGCCGACCTTTCTCATGTATCTGAGACGTTGCTCCAAATCAACATAGCTCAACGCTGGGAAACGATTCTCTCGCATATCGGCAATTTCACATATCGCCGTCGCTCCGCCTGCATCTCTTGCGCGTCTCCCCTGCACCTTGAAGACCACCTTCTGGGGACTATTGTTTTCGATTTTGACATAAAAGACGTCTGTTTTATCGCCCTGATGAAGCGCTTCTGTTTCAAAGAAAGGTGAGACTGAACTCCCACGATTATATTTGAAATTGAGATCTGCATTTCGCCAATAGGTTAGTGAAACGGTAATATCCTTCTGCGTCATTGAGAGTATTGGCCCTTTAGCAGCGATTTCGAAAAAGTCAGGGTTGTCTACATCAAGCACGATATCTTCAGGTAGTTTTTCAGGGGGATGAACCGGTGATTCGTGTTTTAACGCTGTTCCCCCCATGCAACCGGCAACGAATAAAATAAGTATAAGCAAAGCAGCTATGTTCATCTTTACAGAGTCATTTAAACTCATCATTAGAGACCTTACCTCCTTAGCAGGAACTTCAAAGCTTTGGCGACTTGGAAGACTATCGCCCTCGTTATTCACTCGGTTGATCCCATCACTGCTGATGGAAATTATTGTGGGTTTTGTCGCTCAATTAGGTTGTTTAGTATAGCATAACTAGATTTTTTAATCAAACACAAAATCGCGAGGGGGAAATATCAGGAAATGATTAACTACCGAAATGGACTTATCGGTTCACGGTCTTTCATCAGCCTTGACCTTTGATGGCAGTGATTTGCCTCCGTTTACATCTTTATGATGAAATTTTACGTTTGATGAAATCAATCACTTCGAGTCGGTTGGATCCAAAACGGACATATTGACCTCGGAAATTCTCAAGCCGGGAGGGTTTAGCGAATGGGCTAAGTAATACACCGCTTCTATCAACGTAGAAACTATGGAAGTCAGACCATGACTTTGTGACTCGGTAAAACAGCGAAGTGATAACTAAGCCATCTGCGTAGAGTTCATAGCGGAATGGCACGAAATATCGGTACAGAGAACCCAATAGAAGGATTGCTGAAAAGAGAGTAACCCACACAGACCGCCAGAAAAAATAGACGCTAGAGAAGAAAGTGATGAGGAAAAGGAGCAAGACTAATGATCGCTTCCAACTGTCGCAGAGCGGGTGGACAGTCCAACTTTCTTGAGGAGTTACTTGATTGGACATTGGTGGATTTTCAGAGTTGAAACCTCAATACGAAAGGTGAAAGCGTAATGTCTGAAAATTCGGATTATTGACCATCGGATTCAGCGTCACCAGCTTCAGCGGCATCAATGGCTACATCTGCTTCTGTTTCATTATCCTCATCATCGGTGGAAATCGCGTTTTCCGTATGCGTCGCTTCCACCTCCAGCGGCTTCAATCCGCCACTTTTTATATCACCGTAGAAACGCATTAAAAAGAGCGACATCAACATGAATCCAACAGCAAGCCACGTGGTAAGTTTGGAGAGGAAGGACGCCGCCCCTCTACCTCCCAAAACTGATTGTACTTCAGAAGCACCAAACGCGCTTGATGATAGCCCCTCACCCTTGCTATCTTGCAACAAAATGATGACTACCAACAAAATACATACGGGTACAAAAATAACCATTACAAAACCGATAAAAATTCCCATGACAATCCTCTCTTTTCTTTATCCGTTTGCTGCTCTCACAATCTGTGCAAATGACTCAACTTTCAAGCTTGATCCGCCAACCAAGACCCCATCCACATCTGGCTGCGTCATCAACTCGGCAGTGTTGCCTGGGTTGACACTACCGCCATACTGGAGGTGAACTTGGCTTGCCACATCGGTCGAGTAGATTCTTGATAACAACGATCTGACAAAACCGTGAACTTCCTGCGCTTGATCCGATCTAGCCGTTTTGCCTGTGCCAATCGCCCAGACAGGTTCATAGGCAATCACGGTTGACAGAATTTCTTCCTCGGAGAAGCCAGAGGTTCCGTTTATGACGTGTTCTTCAACGACCAATCCAGTGTTTCCGGCGTCCCGATCTTCAAGTTTTTCGCCAACACAGAGAATCGGTTTTAATCCGTGTATGTGTGCCGCTTTTGCCTTGCGATTGACACTTTCATCCGTTTCACCGAAATATTGTCGTCGCTCAGAATGACCGATGATCGCATAGTCACAACCGGACTCCTTGAGCATTACTGGTGAAACTTCGCCGGTAAACGCGCCTTTATCTTCCCAGAACACATCCTGCGCTGCAAGTCGAATATTGCTTCCTTCTAGCACTCTCGCAACCGCCGACAGGGCTGTAAAGGGCGGGGCGATAACAATCTCAACATCGGTAACATCCGCGACTAAATCGCGTAGCGCAATAACAAACTCTACCGCTTCACTGATTGTCTTGTAGAGCTTCCAGTTACCAGTGACGATTGGCGTTCTCATATCTCCAAGCTATTAATAGTTTCTTACTCTTCAGCAGTCAGCACTAAGATTTATTAAGCAATTCTCCCATTTTTTTGTTGGGGATTCGTCATCAAAAACTTTCGGTTGAACATGTGCAATCGCTATGATAAATCCCCCTTGAGATATTGAATGCTAAGAGTCGCCGAAGCTTGAACCAATTTTTCGACTGCAGTTAAATTATCTCACACTAACCCTATGTTCGTCAAGGAACAAATTTCCTAAACACCGAACATACATATTTTCATGCTGTTCCTGATAAATTACTTGACAAGCTATAGCGATTGTAATAAGGTAGAAAATTCCTTTCATTTTCTGATTTCTGCTTTTCCCCATTCAATAGGAGATTGTGCATGGGTTTCAAACTTGGATATAGCACTTTGCGATGGCAAACACCGAATCTTGAGTTGCTTCTAACTCAGATTAAGGAAGCAGGGTGGCATGGGTGGGAACTGAGACAATCACTCGATTGGCTTGGCACACCCAAACGAGTCAGACAGATTTGCGACAATGTCGATTTGCCTGTCGCTGTGGTAACTGCACACGGACTGCCAATTGATAAAGATTGGCACCAAATCGAGATTAATAAACGACGGATTGAATTCGCCGCTGAAGTTGGAGCGGATTGTTTCATGTTCATGGGCGCTGACAAGCCCAAGGATCGCCCCGTGAATAATTCGGACATTGCTGCGCTGGCAGACATTTCCGAAGAGTGGGCGGAATACGCTGCCCAGTATAGTTTGGAGGTCTGTTACCACATCCACACGAACACAACTGTCGATTCGATTCAGGACTGGGCAAAATATATGAGTCTGCTCCGGAAATGCAAGCTGTGTATTGATGTGTCACATGCTGCGTTATGGGGATGTGCCCCTGTTGAGGCGATACGCCGGTATAAGGATGAGTTAATCTATGTCCACCTTCAGGATTACAGCCACGCTTCCGGTGGAGGTGATACCGCTTATGAAGTCGATTGGATTGATATCGGCGGTGGAAAGACAATTGATTTTCCTTCAATTATGAAAACCTTAGCGGAGATTGACTATAGCCGCTGGGTGACGGTATGCCCCGGTCAAGTCGAGAATCGCTCCGATGCAGAGAGACTAGATGTGAATCGGGAATATCTTCGAAAATTGGGATATTAGGTTAGGTACGAAAACACATCACCTGCACATAATTACTAACGGTAACCCAACATGAAAGGGAACAAGGGAAAAACTCGCAATGTCGAGTGAATCAGACCATGACGTTCGAAAATGGTTGGTTGAGGAGATGACGAGTATAAGGAATTAGCAGCCTGAATGCATCACATTTGAGTGTGACCGTATCGCGCAAAAGAGGCTATTTCAATGCATTTGACTGAGAATCATTTTTCCATTCAAGATGGTTTTTTACCGGCAAAATTACTCGCTGGTGGTCGCGTTTTTGAACAGATTGCGCCGCAGCGGACGAGTGCAATCTTCGGAATTACCGAGCAGCCGTGGGCAGCCGCTGCCTATCGAATTGACGAACTCGTCATTCAACTAGAGCGCCATCTCAGCGAATGGGATGCGATTGCCATTGAAGGGTCGGGGAAAGCACGTCTTGTGCGCCACAACACGGTAACCTATGCGTTGCAATGCATCATCTCGCCAGATATTACCGGCTTGCACTCCAACTTCTTCTATCGCTGTCCGGAGTGCAACCGGCACATCTACGAGTGTACGCATCTTCTGATGGAAACCCTGAACCAATCTTCTCCAACTTCAGAACACCAGGTATTTACTGTCTCGAACGCATCGGAAAGTTCCACTTGCCCAGACTGCGGTGGCAAAATCCAGAATCTCACGAAGGGTGTGAGCTTCTGTTTGGATTGTGATTGGGAATGTGGTTTAGCACGTATCGGTGAAGCCTAGGGACTATTCTTTAAATCCGTATTGGTCAAATTCTTTCGAAGGTTTCGAAGCTTAAGCATTGCGAACAAATCCGCTACATCATTAACACCCACTTTCGGGACGGTTCCTTTGGGATTCCAATTGTTGGCGTACCAATGCCTTATTTCAGCCTTTGGCTACTACTTAAGGAGAAACAGGCTCCCATCCCCGGCAGATACCGTCAAAGTTACTGATCGGGTTGGCGTGCTAAAGCCCTTGACCGGCGTCTGTGCGCCATCGGTCTTATTAATTTCGAACAGACCTTTGGGCTTGCCGTTGAATGTAATGACCGCTTTCTGCTCCTTCGTGAAGTCGCGGTTGACCAACATGAAATAGCTCTGACCTGAACCATCCACGAACTCGCCTACAACCCACTGTCCCGCGCTAATTGAACTTATTAGCTTGGATTTTGACGCATCTCGAGTCAGTTCCGGCAAGGGCTTGGTATGAAAGACGCCCGTGGATTTCAACCGCAGCAAGGAGTCGCCCAGATTGAGTATCTCCCCGTTCACCCGGCGCAGCATAGAATAGTGCCGGGATCGGCTTCCGTCCCTTTCTATAACGGCATCTCGCCAATTATGACCGCCATACTCGACCTCCGTATTGTAGGTGAACCAACCCAAGGCTCGGGCGCCATAAGCCAAAGCGCTATAAGCCTGCCAGCGAAGCTCCGCCTCACTCGGGCTGCGAATGCTATGAAACGCAACCACTGAACCGATAAAGCCAAAGTAGACATTTGCTCTCAGGGCTTCTTGGCGCACGATTTCAAAATTGGCGAAGAAATGCCCGCCGTAGGCTGGAAATTCGCCTCCCAGCGCATAGTTGTCATAAGTAAACAGAGACGGCTCGACGGTTTCAATAAACGATCGGACGTAGTCTCGGTAGACCGGATAGGGGGAATATGGCCCATAGCATGGAAGCAGATTCACTACAAAAGGTTTGGAAGGCGCAAGTCGCCTGAATCGACGGCTTTTCTCTGCGAGGTCTATATACTGCCACTTTCCCGGTTCATCGTGGCCGGGGATATCATAAACCTCAGAATCTTCATTGGCTGTGACCAGTTCGGAGTCATGCCAAGTGGAAGCCCAGACCGCAGAAATACGCCTTCGCAACCCATATTTTGATTGCCATGAACCGACGCTGAAGTTGGCCATGGCGCATTCAGCCTCCCATTCTCCGTCGAGGCCCGGGCCGCTGGTCAAAAGACCGTAGATAGGAAAACGCAATTCGGCAGGTCTCAGTGGTGGCAGGGAAAATTCCGATGCATAGTCCCGTAGAACACCTCTGCGCAGGGAAAAGTCGTCGAATCGCACAGAACCGTCCCACCACTCTTTTGTAATCACTATCTGCAACTGTGCTGCGTTAACCGGGCTATAGACCTCGTCGAAAAACGCAATCCAGTCATCCTGCGTATCAGGGAGTTTTACCTCAAAACTCCCGACTGTCTTTCCAGCTGTGTCGAGCCACCGTCCCACAACCAACATCTTTCCCTGGCACACTGAGGCATAGTACCCCTTGAAAACATATGCAGTATCAGCTGTCACGGGCACTGGCTGGCTGCGGATTGTAAGGGGCCCCGCTGGCGATCCCTGCTGCAGCTCTAAACAGAACCCTTCTCCATTCCGCCCAGGAGAAACTTTGCCGAACTTTTCTTTCATGAATTCCTGGTTCCAGGAATCAAAACTCCAGCCAGCCGGGAGCCTTCCGTCAAATTCCGTACCAAAGACATCAAATCCGGAATTCGGAAAGAGGTTCGAGGTATCAAGAGGTGGTACGGCCGGAATCCGTGCGAAAAAGGCCCTGCCGTCATCAGTGTAGCTGAAGTACAAGGTTTCGTTGACTATATACATGTCCGGAGCCGTCTGGTTCTTTGCCGTAGGCGAGAGGACCTCACTGGCGCCCCAGGTTTTGCCGGCATCTTTCGATGTCGCATAGCGAATCGCAGAGACAGCTTCGCGGCCGTCCTGCCAGGCAACGGCCAAGGTCCCATCTGCCATTATCCCAATCACCGGCAGAAGGTGTTGGCCTCTGGAATCATCGTCCACACGCACTTTATCTTCCCAAGTAACGCTGCTATCCGCAGAACGCATGCAATAAATCTCGCCTGCGTCACTAAAGACAATATAGATTGCGCCTTCGCTGTCCGCGACTATGGTGTGATTGTCTGCCAGAGACAGAGGGCTCTTGACCGGTGTGGGAGTCGAGGACGACCATTTTTTGCCATCGAAGGTCACAACGTTTAGGTGATTGTTTCGCTTTCGCAAAACGTACCGGTAATCACCCACGATAATAGCATCAGAGCAATAGCTTTGGATCGGGTTACCGCCGTCAATGTCGCTGCCTGTGGCTATGTGCCTTCCGAGTTGCCTCCAGGTCAACCCCCCGTCGCTAGAGCCGCAATCGTTTGCAGTCCAGTCGGCGTCGTT
Organism: Candidatus Poribacteria bacterium; assembly: GCA_965198175.1. GTDB lineage: Bacteria > Poribacteria > WGA-4E > WGA-4E > PCPOR2b > JAPPKS01. The sequence goes on along the minus strand of OZ240245.1, from coordinate 421,761 downwards.
ATGGAATGCCCAGAGATTCCTCCCGTCCTCGCTTACCGACAGACCAAGACCATTTAGTTGTACCCATCCGTATCCCTCCAAGCCAATTGTCTTCGGATCGCTCCAAGAAAGCCCCAAGTCAAGTGAAGAGGCGTAGTAGGGCGACATTTTATCGTTGCCGCGAGACCAAAGCAGATGAAGCTTCTTCTGGGCATCGAAAGCCGGTTGAGGCAGGACATCGCTGGAATCAACGGGGGAATTGTGTGTGAAGTCTACTGGAGGACCCTTCCAATTGGTTCCACCATCGGAGGACGAATTGAAACGCAGGTGCAGGCCCCATTGCTGCTGAGGCGGAAAGCAGTCCCTGGTCGTCCACATAACAAAGACAGTCTTGCCGGAATTATCGACGGTTATTGTGGTCTTTGCCACCTCGCTGTCTGAGCCGCTAATTGCAAGCGAGGCCCACAGGTTTGAAGCGGCAAGCGCGCCAACCGCAATCGCCACGATTGCGATCAATAATACTTCATTCCAATTCATTGTTGAACTCCCTGCTCTTAACCAATACTTTGGACAGTTTTGAATAAATTTCTCTTGAAATACCGAGCCAACTACATTATTATAGAACATTCTTAACAGCTATGACCATCGAAAAATGTGTTGAGATCTTTCCATCTCCGCCGATTTCCTCCCGATCAGACGTCCATCGGGTCTAAGTGTGAAATGGGGTTCGGACTTGCCCGTAGTCAATCCCTAAGACGCTCACACTGTAGGAGTACATGAAACCAATATCCGTTAAATTCCATTGGAGATATCAAATCGCGCAGTACGGCACCCCTATCGGTGTGTTGACCATCCTCATGCTTAGCGTCTTGTCTCAAGACGCGAAAGGGCAACAGAACACCACACGGGAAAATCGAACCGTAGGTATATGGAGAACCTACCGACATATCGATGGACTGGCGAACAACGCCGTGTTTTCCGCCCTACAAACCACTGACGGCGCGATCTGGTTTGGAACACAAGATGGCATGAGTCGGTTTGATGGGAGAAATTGGATCGGCTACACAGAAAAGGATGGGCTTGCCGGCGCCACGGTTCACACGCTTCTGCAAGATCGAACTGGCGCTATCTGGGCCGCTACGAATCGTGGACTTAGTCGTTATGACGGGAAACAGTGGCGCTGTGTTACCTTCGAGGATGTCTTGAATAGAAAATCTGGAGAAGTGACGGCTCTTCTTATTGATCGAGAAGGTGTTATCTGGGTAGGAACACGACGTGGACTTCTTCGATATGCCGGGCGAGAGTGGCGCACCGTTGACCGAGCCAATCGGTATCGTTGGGTAACAGCCCTTCTTCAAGACAAAGAAGGTAACATCTGGGTCGGAACGATTCATGGACTCAATCGTTTTGATGGGGAGAACTGGACTAGAATTTCTCGAACTGGCCCTTATACTCTATCCTCTCAAGAGAAACAAGATGGCGAAATCCACCGCATAACCGCGCTCCTTGAAACCCAATCTGGCGCTATTTGGGTCGGGACCATCGGTGGGGGCGTTAAGCGATTTGACGGTGAAAAATGGACCGCGATTACCAGCAACGATGGATTGGCTGGTAATGTCGTCCATACTATGATGGAGGACGACACGGGAGCGTTGTGGTTCGGAACCGAAACCGGTGGCGTTTCTCGGTACGACGGTGAAAAGTGGGAAACATACACAACCGAAGATGGGTTAGCTAGCAACTCTGTGTTTGCACTCATGCAAGACAGAGAGGGAGCCATATGGTTTGGCACGCTCGGTGGCGGTGTCAGTCGGTTAGATACGAGAAGCTGGACTGTCTACACGCAAAAGGACGGTTTGCCGAGCGACAAAGTACATGCCATCCGACAAGATGAAAGCGGTGCAATGTGGTTCGGGACGTTCGGCGGCATCAGTCGATTTGATGGCGAAAATTGGCAAACCTATACCAGAGAGGAGGATTTGAAATTCGGTCCTATGAGCGCGATTCTCCATGACAAAGAAGGTTCGGTGTGGGTTGGGAAGCGGCGGGGAGGTGTCAGCCGCTTCGATGGAAAGCACTGGACACACTATACGCGACGAAATGGGTTTATGGTGGACAGTGTAAGCGCAATCCTTGAAGACACGGATGGTCACATATGGTTTGCGACCGGAAGTCAAATGCAACCCGGCACAGGTGTTATTCGGTTCGATGGGAAGAATTGGACAACAATCACAGAGGCAGATGGGTTGCCCAAAAACACTGTTTCATCAATTTTTCAAGATCGACAAGGGGCAATATGGTTTGGTACAGGAGGACAAATCGGACCTGGGGACGGCGTAGGCCGATTTGATGGCGAAAATTGGATCACTTACACTACAGCGGACGGACTAGCAAATAACACGGTTTTATCCATTTTCCAAGACCGAAAAGGGGACATGTGGTTCGGAACGCACGGCGGCGGTGTAAGCCGATTTGATGGGAACAATTGGACATCCTATACCATTGCGGACGGGCTTGGAAGTCACTATATCGGCGCAATTCTTCAAGATATGGGGGGCGTGATGTGGTTTGGAACACTTGACGGTGGGGTAAGTCGCTTTGACGGCAGAACATTTCAAACCATCGATTCGCGGGATGGTCTACCGAATGACAACGTGACATCTGTGTATATGGACAGCAGTGGGGCGGTTTGGATCGGAACGCTCGGCGGTGGGGCAATCCGGTTTAGCCGACCGAAGAAAGTTCAATTGCCGCTGACCATAACGAAAGTTACTGCCGACGACCAAGTCTACGAAGCCCCGACTGATTTTCTCGCGTTACCCGCCGGAGTCAAACGTGTGGTTTTCGGTTTCAACGCCATCAGCTTCAATACCCGACCGGCAGGGATGCGCTATTATCACCGGCTAATCGGGAGAGAAGTTGATTGGCAACCCCCAATAAATACAGAAGAAATCCAATATTTTAACCTTTTGCCAGGCGACTATGCATTTGAGGTTCAAGCGGTCGACCGCGATCTGAACTATTCGATCCCTACAACTCTGAATTTCACGGTTCTGACGCCATTCCACAAGACAGCTCTTTTTCTCGTACCAACGGTGGGCGGCAGTGCGATTCTGCTCGGTATACTCGTGATGCAGACGATACTCTTATTCAAACGTCGCAGGCAGGTTGTCGTCTATCAACGTATCGCAGTTGAGGAAATCAAGGCAGCACGGGAAATGCAACTGTCTCTTTTGCCCGAAACAGCACCTCATATTGAGGGTTTTGAAATTGCTGCAGTCTGTGAACCTGCAACAGAAGTTGGTGGAGATTACTTCACATACCTCTGGCTAGACGAGGACAAAACGCATCTTGGTATCGTGTTAATGGATGTAACAGGACACGGCATGGCAGCAGCAACGAAGGCATTTCTCGCCAGCGGCATGCTGCAATTAGAAAGCCGCAGGGGAAGTTCGCCGTCCGATATACTGGCGAAGATGCACCAATCGCTTCAAGAAATCCTCCCCAAAAGAGCATTTGTCGCGACATCGTTCGCCCAAATCAATCTTCGGGATTATAAATTGACATATTTCAACGCAGGGCTTCCCGAACCGATTTTGTTGAGGAAAGGCAAACCCCTGGAGTTGCAAATCAGAAGCACCGTGCCGCTCGGGTGTTCATTTCGCGCAGAGCATATCGGGACACCCATACAGTTGCAAAAGGGTGATGTGCTACTGCTTTTCAGCGATGGGCTGACAGAAGCCAGAAACGCTAGCGAGGATGAATACGAGAGAATTCGGATGTGGAATTTGCTAAAAACGCTCGTTGTCCAGCGGAAACTCTCGCAGGAGTGGGTGGATGCCATCCTGAGTGATGTCCGGACATTTACCGCACCTAAAGAGCTCGCTGATGATATGACGGTCGTCGTTGTTAAAATTTTGTGACAACGAATCAGACCTTTGTCTGATGGCTGCCGATACGCTAGGATTTTCGCTCAGCTTTCCGAGTGGTGGGAACCATCTGACGCAACGTAATAAATACTTGGCACAAACCGCGAGACGCCGAATGGTTTGCCTAGTTGGTTAATGAGCCTGTAGTAAGCCACCACAAACACGGAGAGGTGAGATCCAGTTTGTTGAATGCGCTCAACGGGTTACTCTAACCTAAGAAGCCCCATCTAGACCCTGCTGACATGATTTGTTTCAGTTGCCATTTGTGGAATTGTCCACAGAGATTCCTGGGGATTCCAGCGGATAGTCATAAATCCGATAGCGTTTATAGACTTTCGCCCCCATGTTTTCCAGCGCCCGATTCATGAGGGTGTTATCCTCCAAAATCCACGACAATTCAGCCCGTCGATAACCTTTTTTCTTACCCTCAGTATAGGAATAGTAGTAAAGCAGCGCATCAATCCCTTGCCGCCGATATTCTTCTTTGATACCCAACGTCAGTATGCGGATATTGTCGATTTTACCACGGGCAGGCCAGATTTTGCCGCTATGCCAGAGTATTTTGAGCAACCCAAACGGAAATAGTCGTCCATTGGCATACTTCAGCACCTGATAGAAGTCGGGTAAGGAAAGGACAAAGGCAACTGCCTCTCCTTCAATTTCGGCGAATCGCACAATATCAGGATCTATAATCGGTTTGAGTTCCGCCGCCATGTAATCGATTTCTTTATCTGTCATTGGGACGAATCCCCAGTTTCTCTCCCATGCAGAGTTATAGATTTCTTTCACGCGCTGAACCTCCTGATCAATCTGTTTTATGTTGAGACGACGCGTTGTAATATTTCTTCGCCTTTCGATATATTTAACGGTATGTTTCAGGCGTTCAGACAAGGCTACTTCATCGGTGATTTCGTATGCGAGCAGATCTTTTGCTTTCTTGAAGCCGAACCCCTCAATGAGATTAACATAATAGAGCGGGTTATACGGCATCATGATGACAGGCGGGCGATCGAATCCATCAATAAGCAAACCACACTCTTCATTCGTTGAGTAACTCATGGGTCCACGCATTATTTCCAAGTTGCGGGCTTTCAACCAATCAGCAGCGTGAGAAAATAAGGCTTCCGCCACTTCCTGGTCCCGGACACACTCGAAGAATCCAAAGAAACCCACAGGTTCCTTGTGAAAATCAACATGGTTATGGTTGTTGATTGCGGCGATGCTGCCAACGATGTGTCCATCACAACGTGCAATGAAAAGTGCCACATCAGCGGAATAAAAAAACGGATGCTTAGACAGATTTAATCGATTCTTGAGATTTCCGCGCAGCGGCGGTATCCAATTTCGATCTCCACGATATATCTGCCATGGCAAGCTAATGAATGCCTTGAGATCCGATTTCGACTGAACAGGAGTGACGACAACTTCCATGTTGAATATTGATAACTAGGATAGATTGCTTTCAATCTTCAGTATTTATATGATACCCAATTCTTTGCCGAGTTTCGCAAACTTGTCAAGTACAAAGTCGAGGTGATCGTCGGTATGGGTTGCCATATAGCTTGTGCGAAGGCGGGAGCCTCCCGGTGGCACGGCAGAACTTGCGCTTGGAACCGGATTGGTGAAAATCCCTTCATCAAGTAGGCGTCTCCAAAGTATCAAGGCTGTTGTGTCATTTTCGGTGAGAATCGGAACAATAGGGGAGTCAGACTGACCGATGTCATATCCCAGCGATCGGAACCCTTCTTGCATCTTTCGGGTATTCTGCCAAAGCCGCTGGCGCCGTTCCGGTTCGGACTTGATGATTTCTAGCGCCGCATGGACGGTTGCAACTGCTGATGGGGGCATGCTTGCACTAAAGATTAAACTACGACCATGGTGTTTCAGGTAGTCAAGGACAGTTGCTTCACCGGCGATAAAGCCTCCAATGCATGCAAAAGACTTGCTGAACGTCCCCATAATGAGGTCCACCTCGTTTTCAACATCGAAGTGTTCAGCACTTCCTGCGCCTGTTGGTCCAAGAACACCAACTGCGTGGGCATCGTCAACCATCAACCGGCAATCGTATTTTTGGGCAACTTTCACGATACCGGGAAGATTAGCGACATCGCCTTCCATACTGTAAATACCTTCCACAACTATGAGCTTTCCTCCTTGGGAAGTCGCTATTTCCAACCTGCGGCTGAGATCTTCTAAGTCGTTGTGCGAAAACCGTACCATTTCGCCCCGAGAGAACAAACATGCATCAACGATACTCGCGTGACTCAAGGCATCAATGAAAGCGATGTCCTTGCGTTTTACAATAGCATCAATCACACCAAGGTTCACTAGAAAGCCGGTACTAAACACCAACGCAGCTTCCTTATGCACAAATTCGGCAAGCGCTTCTTCGAGCGCGATGTGTATATCGAGTGTTCCGTTCAGAAAGCGGCTTCCCGTGCAGCCAGAGCCATATTTCTGAGCAGCAGCAGCGGCAGCTTCAAGAACCTTTGGGTGATGCGTCAAACCGAGGTAATTATTGGAGCCGATCATTACCTTTGTTTCGCCATTAATAATGACTTCAGTATCTCTAGATTCCTGGATCGGGATGAAGTAAGGATAGAGCCCTGCTTCTCGTGCTTCTTTGGTCCCTTTCCCAAGGACACTTTTACCGCTGGTAAAATGGAAACATTTTTCAAATAGATCCATTGCGCCTCCCGATCCATACTCAACAGTAAAAAGCCTGGAAGTATGATTTGAAAGGTTCAGAGACATTTCTATTGTCAATTCTAAAAAAGGCTGAGCTTAACGTACTTCTTCGGATTTGCATGGATGTCTGCAATGAGTGTCCTGAGATTGGCAATCAGTTGTGAAAGGCTTTCGGCGGTCTGCTGATCATCAGTTAATTTGCCCAGAGAACCTTCTCCGTTGTTGACTTTTGTCAAGATAGACTCCAAATGAACCGTCGTTGCAAGCAGGCTATCCACCAAATCCGATCCTGTTGCAAGTGTGTCGAACGTATTTCCGGGAGTATTGAGTTTTTGGGTCAACGTTGCGAGGGAGGCCGTAGTTGCTGAAACCTGTTCGGCAAACATCGCATCCGACATGAACTGCCCGACTGTTCCTTCGCCCGACTGGGCGATCTCTATAAACTGCTCCATCCTTTCAGCCGTGGCGTGAATTTGATTGTACAGTTCCGGCGTGTTGACAAACTTTGCAGCCGTTCCATCACCGTTGGATATTTTTTGAACCAGCACCTCCGTCAAAGCAATCGCCGCCTCCAAGCGAGCCTCAAGGTTCTCCAGTACTCGATCTCCTTTTGTCGCTAGGGTTAATGCCTGATTGAAGAGTGCAGCATCCGTGCTCAACTTGCCCAACGTGCCTTCTCCATTGGTAACTTGTTTGCCCCAAACTGCTGTCGAAGCAGCACTCTGTGTAATATTCTCAGCAAGTTGTCCGTCGGAAAGTAATTGAGGAAGAATGCCTTGACCCGCGTTTAAATTTGACATCAGATGGGAAACACCTTGAGTTGCTTGGTTCAGGCTTTGGTAGATTTTCCCATCCTTCAGCAATTGTGCAAATGTACCATCACCCACTTGAAGCTGATTGACAAGACTCTCGAATCTACTCAAGAAGCTATCCATGCTGTTGCTGAGCGCCATTATCTGATTCAAGACGACAGTTGCTTCCATCGGCGCAATGCTTGACAATGTGTCACCGTCTGCAACCAGGGCACCTTCGGAGGTGCCTAATGAAATCTCAATAACCCTGTTGTCAGTTAGCCCTGCAGACTTAACCTGGACAATCGAATCGCTTCTGAGGTGTTCGGCTGCATTTTTGCTCAGTGCCATCTGGATACGGACTTTATGCAGCCCTTCTTGATGAATGAATTCAACTTTCTTGGCTTCGCCAACTTCAATTCCAGCCAAGCGGACGGGGGTCCCCGGTTTGACCCCTGATGCAGAATCAATAATCGTCTCAACGGTAAATTGATTACGAATGGCTCTCAGTCCATTCTCTCCATAAAATAAAAACCAAAGTATAATTGCCAGACAGATACTCGTAAAAATTCCCACACGCAATTGAGACCAGGTGACTTGTGCTCTTTGTAATCGCATGAATTTCATCTCCGTGGATTATGTAATGGGCACTCGGCATTAAACATTGGGTATTGGGTTCAGATCAAAATCGAGAGCCCGATAAACCCGCTTCGAAGGTTGGATGAACCGTTGGATATAGGGATTTCTTGATGCCGTTAATTCATCAGAAGTGCCGTCAAAAAGAATTTCTCCATCGTAGAGGCAAATGAAACGCTTGGAAACGCGGAATGCCGTGGACAACTGATGGGTGACGAGTACCGATGTCACATTGCGCTGGAACTGTTGCTTTTGAATACAATCACAGATGCGGTCACGCGCGATCGGATCGAGTCCAGAGGTCGGTTCATCGTAGAGAATAATCTCAGGATGACAGGCAAACGCGCGGGCGATAGCGACCCGCATCTGCATCCCACCGCTGCATTGATTAATTGTCAAATCGGCAGCGTTCTGCAAACCAAATATTTCAAGGAGTTTGTCAACTTCCTGCCGAATTATTAGCAGAGGCATTGAAAAGCGTTCATAAAGCGGGAAAGCGATGTTTTCCCAAACAGTGAGTGAATCGAAAAGCGCGCCGTTCTGAAAGACAATCGCCATTTTATGCCGCATTTGTTGTTGTTCTGTTTTGGACAACGTCATCAAACTCTTCCCACTCATCCAGATTTCACCGCTTGCAGGTTCGAGCAATCCGGTTAAAATACGAAGTAGCGTAGTCTTCCCGGATCCACTTGGACCAAGAATCGTGGTCACTTCACCAGCCGGGATATCAAATGTGATATTTTTGAGGATTTGGGTATCCCCGTAGAAAAAGTTGATATTTTTCAGTAAAATCATTAATTATACGACCACCACGCAGCAAGTTCCATGAAATTTCTTACATTTACGTTCGTAGTCAGGCAATTCCTTGTGTTAAGTGAGTAAACCATTACTCTCTTGGCAGCGACAAATCCTACGAACTTCAAAAACTTAAACCTACTGACGTAGTTATCCAATATCAGAGCGAACGACCCAGACTAGTCACCAGAAAGTCAAATACAAGGATGAGCAGAATCGCGTTAACCGCCGCATTCGTGGCACCTTTTCGTACGCCAACTGCTCCACCCGAAACTCGAATGCCGGAGTAGCAGGCAAGCGTTACCACCACCAGACCGAACACAACTGATTTCATCAACCCCCAAAGCACATCTCCAGAAGAAATTTCGACCATAGACTCTCTTAAAAAACGCAATAGTGTTAATTCCCCCGAAAACTGAGCAACTAATCCACCTGACAGGATGGCAGCTACGGCGTGGGCGCATGTAAGGGCTGGGAATATAAAAAGGCTAGCGATGATGCGCGGCGTAATCAGTTTGCGAATGGGGTCAATACCCATCGTCACGAGCGCATCAATCTGCTGACTCACTTGCATCGAGCCTAACTCCGCAGCAGTTGCTGGGCAAATACGGCTGGAAACAATCATCGCTGTGAAGACGGGCCCCACGCCTCGGACAACTGAATCGCCAGTTACACGTCCGAGGAAAGACTGAGCACCGTATGACCGGAGTTGGAACAAGGTTTCCATTGAAATAATAGCCCCAACGCAACACCCCGCGATGAGCACAATGACAAGCGATCCGACGCCCAGAATATCCATCTGGTCAAAGAGATCAGCCGAATACCGTGGTCTTCGGAATAGACTGCGAATCACACGACCGATGAAAAGTGTGAATTCTTGCAACTCAAGAACAATTAATTTCAATCGGTTGTTAATCTGAAAAAGGATTTGCATCATGTTGGAGATTGCACAGAGCCGCGACGCATAATATGAGGAATTGTATCCTATGGACCCGTTTACTCTTTACATCTGCCATCGACATATTGGACAAACCTGCAAACGGACAAAAAAAAATCGAAAATCCTACTCACGGCGGGGAAGATTGCTACTTCAGCAGATCGTCGCCAGGGTCGATCTAGGCAATGCTCGACGACCTCGTCTCATGAAACTGCACAATTACCGCCTCCTTAGTCCACACAAAACGTTCGTTTTGGGTTGAATGCCCATTAAGTCAATGGATTCCCGATGTGAACCCGGCTAGAGTTCGAGAATTGAGGTATATATTCGCTGAAAATGGGACTATTTCTCAAACAGCGATTCATCCACCTCGGTGTTGAGCATCACTTCGCTGAACGTGATTTCGGCAGATTTCTCACCATTATCGACCAAAACGGTATGAAAGGCAACCATCACGCCGGAGACTTCTCGATAGTCGTCCAAGAACTCTTCTCGCTCGGCGGGTCCCTGCTCCGTTAGTGCTTGATACTTCTTTTTAACGATATGTTTTGTTTCCTGGTCGATAAAGAGTTTAAGGGAATCGGCTGGCGTGTTGCTGACCAGTATGACATCTGTCATTTTGCCTTTTACATCTTCCGCACCAAGATATTGAACAGATACCCCCTTATCAGAAATATAGGTCAGCAGGGGAATACTATCTCTAAAAATTTCTTTTTTCGCCTCTTCAACAAAAGCTGCAGGGAGGGGCTGAACCCCCTGAGACATCACCAGCCACGCCGATTGACCGTCATAGACTCGACTCATCTGCATCCCCATTGCCGGAATCACCATATCAAACCGCGCTTTGGTAGGGAACACTATTGTTGCCTCTCCATCAAGCTCCATCATTCCACCGGGTGTATTCACAACCATTCTCCTTTTGGTAACGATGTTGTTCACCCGCTTTAATTTATCAAGCCCGCCGTGCGCTTCGATAACGTACGCCAGAATCTCCTTACCGCTTGTAACAGCTTCTTCGCCAGCCTCGGGAACAAGTTCAGGAGAAGGAGGTGGAATGGCAATATCGACTTCTGTAACATCTCCAAGGGAATTCAGCGGCTTATCAAAATCGCTGGACTTGCCAACAGCGATGAGCGCAAATTTGTCTGGATGTAGGTACTTACTAGCAACGCGCTTGACATCTGCTTTTGTAACCTTCCGAATCCCCGCCATGAGTTGCTCAACGAAATCCTGTGGATATTCATAGTATTCATACCGGAGCGCACGTGACAGAATTTCTCCCCTGGTATCATAGTCAAACACAGAAGAATTCATAAAGCCATCAATCGCCTGTTTCAATTCCTCATTCTTTATCCCCTCTGTTTGCAACTTCTCGACCTCTTCCAAAATCGCTTCGATTGTCATCACGGTGGTTTGCGATTTGGTACCACATGAGATTAAGAAGATTCCTGGAAGGTCGTAGCCAGCGCCATAGTTGTTTCCGACAGAATATGCGAGCCCTTTTTCAACTCGGATGGTGTTCATCAAACGGCTAGAAAATCCAATCCCGAGAATTTGGGACATCACAACGAGAGCGGGATAGTCTTCATTCTTGCGCAACCAGCCAATGTGCCCCATACGGATATTCGTTTGGTTCACGTTATCCTTGTTTACCAGAGCAACTTTCCTCGCATACGTTTCAGGGATTGCAGGTTTTTCAGGAAAATCAATCTCTACAGGTTCCCATTCCTTGAAGACCTCCCGAATCTTTGCCAGCATAGCTTCGGAATCGAAGTCGCCAAGAACACCTATTTTGACGTTGTTCGGGTGGAAATACTTCTGATAGAAAGCCACGAGGTCATCACGAGTAATATTGTTAATCGTATCATATTCGGTTGTACGTGCATAAGGACTGCCTGCACCATAGATGAGTTTCCGGAATTCTCGCGCCGTGATACCTGTTGGATTGTCATTTCGTCGTGCAATGGTGCTACGATGCTGCACCTTTTCTAACTCGATTTTATCCTCTCGGAATGCAGGATTAATGAGAACATCGGCGAGAATGGATAACCCCGTATCGAGATCTTCTTTCAAAACCGACATTGACGCGGAGCCTGAATCGCCACCGATACTCGTTTCAACAGATGCCGCTAAACTCTCCAAAATTTCATCGAGTTCATCTCCGGTTTTACTTGTGGTTCCACCCGTTCGCATGACTGCCCCGGTAATCTCCGCCAACCCGACTTTGTCCGCTGGTTCGTAAATTGAACCGGTGCGAATCCACACGGAAATTTCAATAATCGGAAACTCGTGCTCTTCTAACAGATAGACAATTATCCCATTGTCCAATTCGACCCTTTGGGGAACCGGTGGCTGCGGCTGGCTCAATGGTGGGTAGACGAGCCCTTCGTGTGGCTTTTTTCTAGGTACTTCCGTTTCTAAAGAAGTGTCCAAAGATTCATCGCGCCGCGCCTCTGATTGTGCTATTTCTGCATCTGACAGCTTGGGTGCGTCACTCGTAACCACTGCGGAATGCTGCTGAGGTGTCATCTGTTTACCGGCACATGCAACTAGTAGAGATGTCAAGCCGTATAGAAGTGTATAAAATGCGATTTTTCTCATTCATCTGCCTCCACTTCTTTCTTGGTTGCCTCTGTCACAATCTCCCCAACGGATCGATTGGAACTTACAAAATATTCATTCGCAACCCGCTTGATATCTTCAGCTGTTACCTTGTCAATTCGGTCAAGGGACTTGAAGAGCTCTCGCCAGTCTCCCAAGAGAAACTCAGAACTACATAACATACTGGCTAACCCACTACTAGAACGCAGTGAATGAATTAACCCTGCCTTTGCACGCCGTTTGACCTTCTTTAATTCAACTTCCGAAACCAAGTCCGTTTTGAGTGTCTCAATCTCAGTCAGAATCATTTCTTCATTTTCTACGTTCGTACGCCCTTGAGCGGGAAACGAATAGAAAACAAATAGATTTGGATATTTTTGACCCGGAAACCCTGGAAAGGCGCCTGCGGAAATCGAGATCTTCTCGTCTCGGACCAATTTTTTATACAAGCGCGATGTCCGCCCTGAAGCCAAAATATCGGTGATTGCATTAAACACGGCGTTATCCGGATGTCTGATTTCGGGCTTATGGTAAGTAAGAACGATGACGGGTTGTGTTTGCTCCACAATTCTCACACGCCGCTCACCTAACTGCTTCGGCTCAACTGTCTCAACGAGCGGCAAATCCGGCCGAGAGGGTAGCCTGCCAAAGTATTTGTCCGCCATTTGAATCACCACATCGGCATTGACGTCACCAACAATCGCCGCAACCATATTACTGGGTGTATAGTGTTCTTCAAAAAATTGAAGGGCTTCGGCTCGCGTCGTTGTGTGAATATCTGACATATGACCGATAATCGGTTGTCCATAGGGATGCGCTAGATAGGCAAGTCCTTTGAGCTCCTCAATTAACCTCCCAACCGGGCTACTTTCAGTTCTTAGACGTCGCTCTTCCTTGATGACCTCTTTCTCTTTGAAGAAGTCTCTGAGCACAGGTTCAAAAAATCTCTCAGATTCGAGCGCCATCCACAACTCGAGCTTATTTGAGGGGAGGCTATAAAAATACACTGTATGATCAGCAGATGTACCTGCATTCACTCCCACAGAGCCCTCTTGCTCTAGGATCTTTGCATATTCTTCGCCGTTAGAATATTGTGCCACTTCCTTCTCTAGAGCCTTAAATTCCGTTTCTAATTCCTTTAAGTTCTCCGGATTCGCACGATTGCCTTTTGCCCATTCGGTTCTGAGTTCATCGAACACCCCATCCATTTTGTCCATAATGGCTTTTTCTTTTGCGTAATCTTCTGTTCCAAGAGTTGTTGTCCCTTTGAATGCCATGTGCTCAAAGACGTGGGCAATCCCTGTATTCCCAATGACCTCGTCACTGCTGCCGACATCGACATGAATATGTCCTGAAAAAACAGGAGCTTCATGCCGTTCCAGGATGATGAACTTCATGCCGTTAGACAGAACATGCTCCCGGATTTTTTGTTCGATATCTTCAAACCCGGCAGCATTTAACGCTGCGGGACATAGAATAAGTAAAACCCAACTGAGAAAGTTGATTCCCTTTATAATCTTAGGCACGGCAACTCCGAATAGTTGCATCACAATTCCTCTTTGATGCTGACAACTTGCTGACTTCCAAAAAAAAGCCCAGAAACTATTGTTTCTGAGCAGAGGGAAATGCTTATGTTAAAAAGTCACCCTTTAAGGTCTCCAGGCTTCTTGAGATCCTCACCAAATCCAACAAGCGCAAACCGGATATGAGAAGACAAGGCTGAATTCTCATCCCGGAGGTCGGCACCCTCCTCATCAGGATACATTACATGCTGAGCGACGGTTCGCTTCACCCACCGTTCTGCCCGGTCATCATAAGGGATGTATTTCTCTTTGGGCGCAGCGCACGCCGGACACTCCTCGGGTGGACTTTCTGCCGCTTTCCATAAATACCCACAAGCAGTACAAACAAACATCCATTGTCCTCGCTTTCTGTATGGGAACGATAGTATTTTCCGATTCAAGCTGATTTTAGCACACCTTATTCAGAAATGCAAGAAATAAATTGACTTGAGCCATCCTCATTTAAGAAGGGGTTGCGGGTTCTTGAACAGTATAGCAGTCCGTTCGATACTTCACCTTGCTTTAATGCTCTGCAAACTCGCGTTTAATCTCTGAAATCTGATCTCGCAAAGCTGCTGCTCGTTCAAACTCCAGATTTGCCGCCGCCGTCTGCATCTCCTTCGTCAACTTGGCAATCAACGGTTGGATTTCTTCCGGATGGGCTTCCACTGGAATGATAGGCATGGTTGCTTTCGACGGTTTTGCCTCATCTGCAGCAAGCTCATCAAGCAGGTTGTGAATGGCTTTGTTGATTGTCGCTGGCGTAATATCGTGCTGTTCATTATACACCATCTGAATTTTCCGCCGACGTTCGCTCTCATCAACGGCACCGCGGATTGCAGGTGTCGCTTCATCTGCATACAGGACGACCTCGCCATCAACATTGCGGGCGGCACGGCCCGCGATTTGGATAAGCGAAGTTTCGGATCGGAGGAAACCTGCGCGATCCGCATCGAGAACCGCTACCAGTGAGACTTCGGGGAGATCCAAGCCTTCACGGAGCAGGTTAATTCCGACAAGCACATCGAAAACACCTTGGCGAAGTTCCTTCAAGATACGGGAACGATCCAAGGTATCGACATCAGAATGGAGGTATTCGGCTTTAATGCCCCCTTCGGTTAGGTAGTCGGTCAGTCCTTCTGCCATCCGTTTGGTGAGCGTAGTGACCAGCACACGCTGATTCTGAGCAACTCGCTCGTGAATGACACCCATTAGGTGGTCGATCTGCCTTTCGACCGGATGGACAGTAATGTTTGGATCGATCAATCCTGTTGGGCGGATAATTTGTTCCACGACTTGGGTGCTGTTATCCAATTCATACGCCCCGGGGGTTGCTGAGACAAGCACAGCATGATTGACATATGATTGAAACTCATCGAATCGGAGCGGACGGTTATCTAGGGCAGATGGGAGACGGAAACCGTAATCCACCAACGACTGTTTTCGAGATCGATCGCCGCGATACATCCCTCGCAGTTGTGGCAAAGTCACATGAGATTCGTCAACGAACACTAAATAATCATCGGGGAAATAGTTAATTAAACAGTAAGGCGGTTCGCCGGGCTGCAAACCAGAGATATGTCGTGAATAGTTTTCTATTCCCGAACAGTAGCCAACCTCCCGCATCATCTCAAGGTCAAATCTCGTTCGCCCCTCAATCCGCTGCGCCTCTAGCAGCTTGTTGTTCGCAATGAAGTAATCAATCCGATCCTGAAGTTCGGCTTCAATGTCCAACAATGCCTGCTCAAATCGCTCGGAATCCGTCATGAAATGCTTTGCTGGATAAATTACAACTTCTGCATGATCTTCCATAACTTCTCCGGTGAGTGTGTCAATCTCTGTGATGCGATCTACTTCATCGCCGAAGAGTTCGATTCGATAAGCGGTATTTGCATAGGCGGGAAAAACCTCAATCACATCCCCGCGCACGCGGAAGCAACCCCGTGAGAAATCAACATCGTTCCGTCCATACCGAATATCCACAAGCGATCGCAGCAGCTTATTTCGTTTAATGATGTCACCGGTTTTCAGTTCAACCCGTTGTATATCGTACTCCTTCGGCGAACCAATACCGTAGATACAAGAAACGCTAGCAACAATGATGACGTCAGGGCGTGAAAGCAGCGATGCCGTAGAAGCAAGGCGGAGCCGATCTATCTCCTCATTTATCTGAATATCTTTCTCGATATAAGTGTCTGTGCTCGGAATGTACGCCTCAGGTTGGTAGTAGTCATAGTAACTAACAAAGTAGTGAACGGCGTTGTTGGGAAAGAACTCGCGGAATTCGGTGTACAATTGTCCAGCGAGGGTTTTGTTAGGCGATATGACGAGTGTTGGACGCTGCAAGTTAGCAATAACGTGAGCCATTGTAAAAGTCTTCCCGGATCCCGTAACGCCTAACAGCGTCTGAAACCCATCCCCTCTCAATAAGCCCTCCGTCAGTTTGGCAATTGCCTGGGGTTGGTCGCCTTGTGGCGTGTAATCTGAGACTAACTCAAACTTTTCCATCCTTTATTAATCCCCAAAGTGCAAGATTAGGTATCTAGCGATAACCGCTAAACCTTAACTTAAATATCTACTCATGTACATTACAGAACATCCTGGGCTCAGAACCTACAAGAAAGGCTTCACGGATAATTTTATCTTTCGGACATTTCCCCTCCGACTCCAATAATCCCGTCTCTTTGTCAATTTGTCTGAAGAGGATACCCGAAGGAACACGAAATTCCTCCTTGACAGGTCCTCGTGCACCTTCATTAATAAATCGCGCCCAGATTGGCAAAGCTAGAAAAGTCCCTGTCTTCGTTGCACTTTTCTGCTGGCTATCAAATCCGACCCAAACACCAGTAACGAGGCTGGGAATATAGCCAATGAACCATCCATCTCTGTTGTTGTTCGTCGTGCCGGTTTTCCCTGCTGCGGGGCGTTTTAATCCGTACACGGAGTTGGCTCTTCTCCCCGTGCCATTTCTGATTACGCCTTCCATGAGGTGTGTGACAAGATAGGCGACATTTTCGTTGAGTACCTTCTCACGCTCAACTTGGTTTTCAATGAGAATCTCTCCGTGCTGATCTTCGACATACTGAATACTAATCGGTTTTGCGCGCTCACCACCATTGGCGAAGACGCCATAGGCGCCACTAAGTTCGAGTAGAGACACACCCTCCGATCCTAACGCAATTGCGGGATAGGGGTGAAAGCGGGTTTGGATGCCCAGACGCTCAGCAAGCGCGAGTGTGCGCTTAAGCCCCTCCGGTTTCTTGTGTTCGTCCTTGGGAGTTTCCCACATCATTTTGGCTGTTGCGACGTTAATCGATTTCTCCAACATCCTTCGTAGCGTAACCTCTCCACGGAATTTGCCATCGATGTTTCTGGGCGCCCACCTTACCCCCACTTCACTCTCAGTAGACCACGCTTCATCACGGATAATTGTTGCGGGCGTCGCTAACGGCGGTATATCAAGCATTGCTGCAAAGACAATTGGCTTGAATGCTGAACCAGGTTGACGCTGAGATTGAACCGCGCGGTTAAAATAGTTGATTTTCTGCCGTGCAATATAGTAATCCCTTCCACCAACCATCGCTTTGATATAACCCGTATTGGGTTCAACGCTGATTAACGCCGCTTGTAAATAGCTTTTGATCGGATCAATTCCGCCGGGGTTGTTCTTGTTGAGATCGTAATCCGGCAAACTTTTGAAATATTCTTTGTCGCGCTTCCGTAACTCTTCAGCAACCACTTTCTCCGCTGCCTTCTGCATGGACATATCAATTGTTGTGTAGACCTTTAAACCTTGACTGTATAATAGATCCTTAAGGTCAGGCATCTGGGTCAGTTGTGTATGGACATACTGCAAAAAGTGGGGGGCTTCTCTGAGTTGCACGGTCTCAGGTACTTCGATGACGAGAGGTTGACTCTCAGCCTCCTCATATTCTTCCCGCGTGATGAAACCGGCTCGAAGCATCTGCATGAGAACGAGATTCCGTCGAGCTTTTGCGCGATCCGGATGACGTATCGGTGAGTAATAGGTTGGGGATTTTGGGATGCCTGCAAGTGTGGCGCATTCATGAAGCTCCAACTCCCAAACTGAATTGCCGAAGTAGCTTTTCGCCGCGTTCTGAACACCAAGTACTTCATGCGAAGAACCGTATCTCCCCAAATTGATGAAATTGAGGTACCTTTCAAGGATTTCGTCTTTGGAAAAGTTTCTTTCCACTCGAATCGCGAGCAAGGCTTCTTTGATTTTCCGTAAAATTCTCCGTTGTGGACTCAGATAGATGTTCCGGGTGAGTTGTTGTGTGATTGTACTCGCTCCGTGTAGATCTCCTGTCCGGACATAATGAACTAACGCGCCGACAATGCGTTTAAGATCCAAGCCCCAATGGTGATAAAATCGCTTATCCTCAATTGCAAGAAACGCTCTCAGCAGCTTGTCAGGCATTTCTCCGAGAGAAATAATTTCCCGCGCTTCGTCGCCCTTGTCGTATTTTTCGCTAATTAACTCCGGCTCGAGATCAAAGCGTGGTATTTCTTCGCCATCTTCATTACGAATAGAAGCGATCTTTCCATTGAGAACCGACATTTCCACCCGATAAGGGGTTCGATCCGCACGCGGGTAGTGAAAGCCCTGAAGATAGACCCACATAGTCCCAGTTTCTCCGGCTGAATCAAGGGCTATCGAATATTCTCCGACAGCAATCGGCTTTGTGAACTCTGGCGACGTCTCCTCGTACGCCAAACGCTTCAGCTTATCCAAAAGAAAATCGATTGAATCTTCGCGCTGGACGGTACACACGGAAGAATAGAATTTGAGATGCTGCTTCCACGTATCCGCCTTGTGATATTCCAACTCGGCTAGATCTACATCTTTGATAGCATCCCATGAGGCGAGCATGAGCCCGCCAGCGAACCCGATTCCGATGAAAATCAGCGTCAAAACGGCGATAATCGCAAGCAGTAAAACGCTCAATATACCCCGAAGAAATGTCCTAGTCCTATTCTTACTCATGGATATCACCAATGTCGATTATAACGCATTACTCAATTTTGAGAACAATCTTACCAAAGTTCTTATTGGACTCCATATATTCATGCGCTTCGCGTGCTTGAGACAACTGCATGACTGTATCAATAATCGGTTTGATTCTGCCCTCCCTAAGCAGAGGAAGCCAGCGATTCACGAAACGCTTCGTGATCTGAATCTTTTCCTCAATTGGGAGAGAACGCATCACCGATCCAAAAATTTGTAGACGTTTTCTCAGGATATGTCCCAGATTAGTTTCTACAGTGTTGCCGCCCATCAGTCCCGCTATAAGTAGGCGTCCGCGCGGCTTCAGGATGGACAGATTCCGTTCGAGATAAGGCGCGCCAATAAAATCCTGAACAACGTCTACTCCCTCTCCCTTTGTCAATCGCATGATTTCTTCGGCGAAATTGCATGCTTTATAGTTGATACCTTCTGTACAACCGAGCGCCTTACTTTTCTTAATTTTATCCTCAGATCCAGCGGTAATAAACACACGAGCGCCAATTTGATGCGCCATTTGCGTTCCCGCTGTCCCGACGCCGCTGCCGCCTGCATGGATAAGCACGGTTTCGTTTTGACGCAACCTACCCAAAGTAAATAGAGTTTCGTTAGCGGTAAAGAATACCTCTGGTATCGCCGCGGCTTGTTCAAAACTCCATCCATCGGGAAGCGGAATTGCCATTCGGTAATCAATTATAGCCTGCTCAGCATATCCGCCGCCGCCTATCAAGCCGAACACGCGATTGCCACGGCTGAAACCTGCGACTTCATCACCCATCGCTTCGACAGTGCCAGCAATCTCCAATCCGAGAACCTCAGATTCACCCGAAGGCGGTGGATATAGTCCTCTCCGTTGAAGCGTATCCAATCGATTAAGTGCGGTTGCTTTCACGTCAACCAACAACTGTTTAGGACCAGGGATAGGTGCCGGAATTTCCGTCAACCTTAAGACCTCCGGGCCACCATCACTCGTTCTGATAATTGCTTTCATCCGTTCCCGCGGCTAAAAATCTGGATAGCTACTCTCCTTTCGGTGTCGTGAGTATCAACGGGCTCTAGCCGCTATTCACACGCCGATTTTATCACATTTATCCACCGATTGCAATGTTTCTAAGCCATTCTGCGAATTCTGTTAATACCTCTTGTGTTTGGATAACCCTTGATTTTCAAATACATTTCGATTATCATTTAGCGCCGATGCTCATTCTTAATTCCGAAACCAATCTTAACATTCAGGTTCCACGCGTCACCCTGCTCCCAACTTGGACTTATAAGGGACTGGAGGTCTATCATGGGAAGTTCAGTTATTTTGCCGGAAGATTTCGCGGATTATCTCATCATTGAAAATGCTCAAGAACGTTTGAAAGAGGCATCGGAAGTTGCTGAAAAGATCGCTACAGCAAGCGTGCAACTGCTGCCTAACCTCGATCACGCAGCGATTTTTACCGACCCGCCACATCTCGTCGCCGGGCCTTTGAAACAGCTCGGCTACATATCGGGCTGGGATGCCCGCTGCTATCCTTCGCCGGTGGATGGTTACGACTATATCAATGTTTCCGCAAGATTGCGCGAGGATAGCGCTGCACGAAGTCGAGGTTGGTTTGACTACGTTGCAGTTGTGCACCCAGTCGATGAACCTGGTCTAGAGCACATGCTCAGCCAAGGCTACGGGAACCCGTTCATCCACCACCTGACCTGGGGCATTGTTCCTCCAGAGCGCACCAGCGATGACGAGTTCGAGTACGCAAGCCGGGTGGTGCCTTTCATGGTTAAGACACGGGCGATTATCACTGAAGCAATCGGCGACGAACCGGGAACACTCATCATCGCTTTACCCCAAGAGGCTATCAATCATTCTGATTTCGCAACCGCAATGACGACGTGGGTTGAGGGATTAGGGGCAGATCAGTATCAGGTCGAATCAATGGAGGGTGGTGGGTTTCTAATTCAGTTCTTCGTCCTGACCGGGGGGAGAATCGAAGTCGCGCTGAGAGTCGAGACACAACAGACGTTTAACCCGAAAAGTGTCCACAAGATCTCGCAAGATGAGATTAGCGCGGTTCAGGAGGAATAAAAGGAGAGATAACGAATGAATGAAAGTAAGCGCAAGGAATTTATGCGTCAGATTAAGGGAGGGATTGCAATTTTCCCAAGCGCATTACCTGCTCTACGTACCCATGACATCGAATATAAATACCGTCAAGACAGTAATTTCTACTATTTAACCGGTTTTGAGGAACCGGGTTCAATCTGCGTCCTTGCGCCAGACCATCCCGAACACCGATATGTTTTATTTGTCAGCCCTCGCGCCCCAGAGCAGGAAATATGGACAGGAAAACGTGTGGGAGTCGAGGGCTCGAAAGCCGTATTTGGTGCCGATGAAGCCTATCCAATCAACGAGTTTGACCATATAATCCACGAATATCTCAAAGATGCGAATCGAATTTACTACAGTTTCAGCTCCGATGAAGTCTTTAATCGAAAGATAATCGAACTCTGCAAGCAGTATGGTCGTCATCGCGCACAGCAAGGAACAGGACCTAATACGTTGATCGATCCGGGCGAGATTCTCGGCGAAATGCGTCTCATCAAGAGTGGCGCAGAACTCACACGTATCCGACGGGCAGTGGAAATTAGCGTTGATGCGCATATCATGGCGATGAAGACCCTCCGACCCGGCCTGTACGAATATGAAGTAGAGGCGTTAATTGATTCGATTTTCCGTAAAAGCGAAGGAAGTAATCCAGCGTTTCCAACAATTGTGGCAAGCAGTGCAAACGCCACGACACTACACTATACTGCTAACAATCGCCAAATTCAGGATGGCGACCTAGTTTTAATTGATGCAGGGTGCGAGTACAAATACTATAGCGGCGATATAACGCGGACGTCCCCGGCAAACGGCAGATTTACCGAAGCACAACGCGAGATTTATCAGCTTGTGCTTGATGTTCAGCTCGCCGCAATCGAAACTATCCGTCCCGGTGTACCAATTGATGAACCCAATAAGAAGTCAATAGCGTTGATGACCGAGGGCATGTTGAAAATTGGCTTGTTAGCTGGCGAGAAAGAGAAGTTGATTGAAGACGAGAAGCATAAACAGTTTTACATGCACCGGATTGGACATATGTTGGGGCTAGACGTTCACGACCCAACGAAAATTCAGGAAGGCGAAACACATAAGACGTTCCAACCGGGAATGGTTATGACCGTTGAGCCGGGGCTTTATATCGCCGCCGACAGCGAAAATATCAATCCGAAGTATTTAGGAATTGGAGTACGGATTGAAGATGATGTCCTCGTCACCACGTCCGGCTGTGAAGTTCTGACTGCTAAAGTCCCGAAAACGATTGGTGAAATTGAACGCTTGATGGGACAATCGAGAAATTAACGACTCTGAATGCCCCGAATATAACCTTCGCCTTCTACTATCACCAGTTTATGCGGAAAATCGAAAATGCGTGAATCTATTTGACAAAGCCAGATTGATGTGATATGATTATTTTTATTGGTGATATGGATAGAAAAAAGCTTACTGATTTGCGTCGAGGAGGAGGCAAAGACTTAGAAGCACGATTGTCCCTTCGCACACACGGTCTGAAGAAAAATCATCAATTCAGTTCACAAGGAGGATTTACTATTTATGACTTACGTCATCACCGAACCGTGCATTGATGTCAAGGACACCGCCTGCGTTGACGTATGCCCTGTTGACTGCATTCACCCAACATCGCAGGCAGATAACTTTGAAAACGTCAACCAGCTTTACATCGATCCTGAAGAATGTATTGATTGCGGTGTATGTGAACCAGAATGTCCGGTCGAAGCAATCTTCATGGACGAAGATGTTCCAGAAGAATGGGAACGCTTCACCCAAATCAACGCGGATTATTTCCAGTAGCGATAATTGCTCACAAAATTTCAGACGGGTAGTGATTTCAGCTTTAATGTTTACAGGACTGAGATGACACCCGTTTCTGAAGTTATTGTGCCGCGAATTATCAAGCAGCGCAAACAATGATACATCAGCCAACCCAGATAAAGCGTTTATTAGACGGGATAGCCATTCAATGGAGTGATGGTCATCGCAGCGAGCATTCTCATAAGTTGTTGCGGCAAAAGTGCCCATGTGCCCGTTGCAAAGCGGTGCGAAAAGATGAGAACCCACTGCGGGTGTTGCCTTCTGAAGATTTTTTCGAGAATCTTAAAGTCGTTAATATCCAACCCGTTGGTCGTTATGCAATCCGCTTGACTTGGAATGACGGCCACAAAACGGGTATCTATCCCTTTGAATTACTGCGATCTCTTAACTCAAGCTCCACCAATTCTTCGCCATAAGCACGTCCGTAGGTCTCTTAAGCTACATACCCACTCACCCTTTTGCGTCCCCTTCTTCAACGAGCAGCCTAACAACAAGATAAGCGTTCGGTGTTTTCTCTTCGGTCCCAATCTTTTTGCTTAAATCCCGGCATGTCTTCCAGTAACGTGCGTAGTCAATTGGTTTGAAAAGTCGCCGTTGACCGATAAAAGTTTTACGACAACACGCTAATTCACTCCCATTGTTGATTGGATATCCCCACACCCGACAAATCAATGGGCGATGCTCGTAAACCGAACAGACGCCACCAATAAGCATCGGGCATTCCGCCTCCGGTTTCCCTTTCAGCACTTCGACCGCTTCCATTCCAGCGTCCCTTGTCATCTGTTCATGAGAATATCCGATTTGCTCAAGTCTCCGAACGGATCGGTTGGCTTTCTTACGGATATGCGCCCGTATCTCTGGGGCAAGTTTTTTTAGTCCTACTTTGAGGTCCTGCCCTTCTACTTCGCTGATTAACATCGTCGCTGTGTTGCGGCAGCAATCAAAACAGTTGGAAGGGCAAGGGAAGCTGCCTCGCGCTTCGTACAAACGCTGTGTCTCAGTTTCGACTTCCCGCATTAGATGTCGATACTGTCCCATCACCGAGTTTGAGTTGAAGTATCCGTTATCCTTCTGTGTCCCCATCGGTTGCTTAATCTTAACGAGTTTTGATGTAATCTTAATCACCCCTTTGTTTTTCAGATGGAAATGCCTGAAATTTGCAGATGGCATGCCGGAAAACAACAACTTTCGATCCGTTTTCTAAAACCATCTTAATCTCGTATGGGCTGACCCAATCCACCATTCCTCGAAAAATCTCCCCCTCGTGCATAATTACTTCGATTGGGTATTCTTCCTTACACGCCAGCTGAATTTCTCGCGTGTCGATTTGGTAACGTTTCTTCCGAGACACAATCGACTTTAATTCTTGCGATCTGATTTCCTCATCGTATCGCATGAGCGCCTGCACTGCTTCCGCGTCTTCAGCTTTATAACAGTATTTAACTTGCGTTTTCGGAATTTCTTGGTTTTCTTCTTCTCCTTGCAGCGTAAAAGTGTATTGGGTGAATTCGCGAATCGTACTAGAGCGCTGCTCGTGATTGTACAGCCCAAAAATCATTGATGTTTGGAGCCGTATCTGTTTTTGTATGTATAGATTGCCAAAAGTAACATGTTCGGGTTTCTTGCGGCTAGATTCAGACTGAGCAGTTGATGCTACTAACTTCTGATTCGGATTATCTTTTTCGGTCGGCTCGAAATCATGCGGTTCAACGTCCGGTCTGGAAGGCGGTAGCTCAACAGATTGTTCCGATGTCTGCGAATTCGACGATACAACTGATGCTGGTCGAATTGGCTGTTGAGACAAATTCGATTTGCCCTCATCATAGGTTTTGCTTTGCTCTCGCGAAGTGAACCTTGGGTAATCACGAGGGATAATCACCTTGCCTTGACGAAGCCACTTTTGCTCAAGTTGGGTGAGTAAGACCTCAACGTTTCGAGCCACAAGTCCCCGCTTGCCCTCGGTAATATCGTATTTGACCCGTTGTCCCGCTCCAAGCTCGTCGTCCACCCAGTTAATTGCAGAGACGTGCAAAAAAACATCGGCTTCGCCGTTGTCTTGAGCGATAAATCCAAAACCTTTGTCTGGGTTGTAATATTTTATTCGTCCTGTTGGCACCGTTTCCTCTTACTCTTAATATGGCTCCATGCTGGGACGAAAAGTCAAACACCGGATTGCCGTTGCGCATGTTGACAAAACGAGATGCCTGGATTTATCGACAAACAGACCAAAAGGCTTATTGCCCAACGGTGAAACTTCAATTGCTCTCGCCGCCGTACATCTTTTCAATCTTATTCCCGTACCTTTCAAGGATGACTTTGCGCTTGAGCTTCAGTGTCGGTGTCATCTCATCAGCCTCTTGGGTAAATTCTCGATCTTGCAAAGTAAACATCTTGACCCGTTCAAAGTCGGTTAAAGCCGTTGAGAGCCGCTCAATTTCCTTACGGATGAGTTGGCGGATTTCTTTTGTCTCGATCAGCTGCGCAATGTCCTTGGTATCAAGCTCTTCTTCTGCGGCATACTCTTTGATGGCATCAAAATTCGGCACGATAAGCGCAGAGACGCTTTTGCGCTGATCCCCGATGAGCATTACTTGATTGATGTATAGACTTTGCGTGAGTTGATTCTCGATGGGCTGCGGCGCGATGTTTTTTCCGTTAGAAAGCACGATAATATTTTTCTTCCGATCAGTGATTTTCAGAAAACCGTCCGCATCCATCTCCCCGATGTCGCCTGTACGAAACCACCCATCCGCGTCAATAGCTTCAGCCGTCTCCTCTGGCTTGTTGAAATAGCCCTGCATAATGTGCGGACCACGCGACAAAATCTCTCCATCTTCCGCAATTTTGACCTCAAATCCCGCAATCTGTGTCCCCACAGTGCCGAATTTCCACTGATCCGGACGGTTCACACTAATCACGGGTGAAGTCTCTGTCAGACCGTAGCCTTCGAGAATCAAGATCCCGGCGGCGTGGAAGAATTCTGCAATGGATTTGGACAATGGGGCGCCACCAGAGACAAAGAAGCGTAACCGCCCCCCCGTCGCTTCCTGAAGTTTATTGAAAACCAGCTTGTTTGCAAGACCATACTTTAATCCTAAGATTGCAGAAGGTTTCTTCTGCTGTTGAATTGCTTGGCTTACTTTTTCACCAACCCCCACGCTCCAATAGAAAATCTTCTGTTTGAGGGATGACCCCTTTTGTACCGCACTGATAATTTTCTCATGCATCAGTTCGTAGAGGCGGGGCACACTCATCATGATAGTGGGACGGATTTCCTTCATATTCTGGGCAACCGAGGATGGACTTTCAGCATACGCAACAGTCGCTCCACAACTCAACGGCAGATAATGCCCTCCCATCCGCTCGAATACGTGCGCCAATGGAAGGAAAGACAGGAAAACGTCCGCATCGGCAAAACCGACAATCTCGGAACATGCGCGTACGTTTGACATGAAGTTGTTGTGAGCCAACATCGCTCCTTTGGGCTGACCCGTTGTCCCAGAGGTATAGATAATCGTGGCGAGGTCGTCGGGCGTGACAGCGTCGCGTGATTTTTGGTAAACCAAATCTCCGTCTTCCGTCTTCTTTCCTAATTCGCAGACCTGATCAAATGTGAGTACCCCGTCACTCTTTTCCGAATCAGCTGCATCGAAGATGATGACCTGTTTGAGGTCGTCAATGTTTGCTCTAAAAGCCTCAACCTTTTGCCACTGTTTTTCACTGGAAACACAGATAATCTTTGCCCCAGAATCCCTCACAATGTGCTCAACTTGCGGGGGCGTCAGTGTAGAGAACATTGGAACGTTGACTCCACCTGCGGCAAGAATTGCGAGATCGCTTATTGCCCACTCTGGACGATTTTCTGACAGCAGAGCAACCCGATCCCCCTTCTGCACTCCAACCTCGATTAAACCTAGGCAAAGATGCTTCACCCGAACCCCAAGTTCATCGTAGGAGATGTCTTGATACGCTCCATCTACTTTGCTGGATAACGCCGCTTTTGAACCGTGTTGGTTAATTGTATCCTGCAGTTGCTCATTGATTGTGGTCTTTTCCATCATCCACTGCCTCCGTGTTGTTGTGTGTTCACCGTCCCTTCACACGTGGATAATTATATCAGGTATACAGGGTGCAGTCAATGGGATTCGCCCGTTGAGCGAATCTCCTTGATGAAATCTTCAATCGTGGTTAATTCTTTTCCAATATGGGACTGGTGCGCCTCCGTTTACAGAACGTGAAGCCAGTAATTCGTTTCAAACGGGGTGATGAAATACTGAAAATATGTTGATTCAATTTTGGCATTCTGCTAAAATGGTCTGTCTATTAGAATTGCTTACCTATGAGACATCGGACTAATAGTGTATGCAGCGGTACTGGATATGGGAAGGTTTGCTACATAGGTACAACTTGAATTTAACGACTACAACCACCGTGATGAGTGACAATAGCATGGTCATCGACGCATAGACTGAACTCGGGCGCAATCTATCAATCGAACTCGACACCGAATTGGGGAAAAACACCCTTACAGTTAACCGTAGCATAGGTACCCTCTCGACCAGAAATCACGCTAGTAATCACCGACAGCGACATTTCCAAACATACTGACGACAACATAGTGCAGTCGGTTGGACACTGGACGAGGTCAGTATACGAAATACTGCTTGGGCACTATTCATATGAGGGCTCTTAAAAACGGTTCACTCTTAAATGAACCACAGGAATTTCACAGCATGACCATTCCGATTTACACAATCGGTTACGGAAGCCGTTCCATTGAACAGTTTGTCGAGGTACTGCAGCGGTATGAAATTGCATACCTCGTTGATGTGCGTTCGGCACCTTATTCGCGCTACAAGCCGGAGTTTTCCAAAGTGGAACTAGCCGATGAATTACAGCGACATGGTATTCGCTATCTGTTCATGGGCGATACGCTCGGTGGACGACCCGAGGATGAAAATTGCTATGTCAATGGGGTCGTGGACTACGAGAAGGTAAAAGCGGCGCAATTTTACGCCGACGGAATCAACCGTCTCCAAACCGCTTTTTCCCAACAACAGCGCGTTACCCTCATGTGTAGCGAGGGAAAACCGGAGGAGTGCCACCGGAGTAAACTGATCGGCGTAACCCTGACGGATAGAGAGATAGCAGTCGTTCACATTGACGAAAATGACACACCCCAGTCCCAAGCTGAAATCATTAAGCGGCTGACCGGCGGTCAACTTTCCCTATTTGGTGTGTCAACATTCCAATCGCGCAAGCGATACCCTCGGCGTGAAGATGAAACCTAAAATTGTCACGATTGGCGTATACGGGTTTGATGAAGCCGGTTTCTTCCGGTCACTACAGGACGCAAGGGTTGACACATTCTGTGATATCCGTGACCGGCGAGGGGTGCGCGGCGCAACTTATGCTTTCGCCAATAGCCAACGTTTGCAAGCACGGCTCGCTGGTTTGGGAATCCACTACCTGCATCGCAAAGACCTAGCACCGTCCAAAATCGTGCGAGCCAAGCAAGCTGAGGCGGATAAAGCGACGAAAACTGCCAAACGCCAACGCACGGGATTGGGGCAGGCGTTCATCGAAGGATACCAGTATGAATGCTTGACGCACTTCCAACCACAAAATCTGCTTGACGACCTGAAACCGGACGCACAGGTTGTGGCACTCTTTTGCGTTGAACAGGAACCCGTGGCGTGCCACCGATTGCTGGTCGCGGACAAACTAGCGAAGGTACTGAGTCTCGAAGTGGAGCATATCTTGCCATGAGAGTGCTTATTGTTGCGAAGACCCGCATGGGAAGCGGAGCGTGTATCGGCGGAATTACGTCAGATGGAGAGAGTGTTCGGTTGATCTCAGCCGATAGCGATGCCCACGATGGCGCGGGCTTAGAATATGAGGTTGGCGACGTGTGGGAAGTAGAAGCCACCTCTGCACCAGACATCATTCCACCGCACGTGGAAAACATCATCGTTCATAGAAAACGGCGACTACCCTCCCTCGGGAATCCGATTGCCATCATCGAAAGATTCATGCCTCCCAAAGTTGGCGGCCCAGCGGTGCTTTACGAAGGTCTCACGCAGTCCACACTGAACGGATCGTTGTACATCGCCGAAAGCGGGGGAATCCCATCCTACAGTACGACCTCCTGGCGTGCCGACCAACCGCTGGTACGTGACATCACTGGCAGGCGTGTCCGCTACCGCTATTCGACCGAAGACGGGGGATGCACCCTCACCTTCGTCGGCTTCCAAGAACCGCTCCAAACCATTCCAGCAGGAACCCTGCTGCGCGTTTCGCTGGCGCATCGGTGGCGGCCTGATGATGGGTCTACTATCGAGTATCGGTGCTATGTCCAACTTTCGGGCTGGTTCCTTGAAGCGGACGACGATCGAGAACGTGAGCAATTCATAGATCACGCTGTCTCTCCCTCTGAAATTGACGCGCTACCGCAGGAGGACCTTCCGCCGTTGGGTGACACGCCACCGTTGGATGATTCCGCCACACCCTTCACACCCTTACACTTACTCCAAACCGTCTTCGGCTACGACAATTTCCGACCGTTGCAAGCAGAAATTATCGAAAACATTATAAGCCGGCGCGACACCTCAATTATCATGCCGACCGGCGGTGGGAAGTCATTATGCTACCAACTTCCAGCGATGCGTTTCGACGGGTTGACCGTTGTTGTGTGCCCCCTAATTTCGCTGATGCAGGACCAGGTGACGCAGCTACAACAGTTGCGTGTGTCTGCTGTTTTCCTCAACAGTACCCTTGCCTACGAGGAGTATCAGTCAACCACCGATCGGATTAGAAGGGGCGCGGTCAAATTGCTCTACATCGCGCCGGAAACACTGCTGCGTCCCGAAACATTACAGATGCTCGGTGAGTGTCAGATCGACTGCCTAGCCATTGACGAAGCGCACTGCATCTCCCAATGGGGACACGATTTCCGACCGGAATATCGTCAACTGGCACAGATGCGCGAACGATTTCCCAACGCTGTGTGTGTTGCGCTCACCGCTACAGCAACGTCCCGCGTTCGGACCGACATCAGGAACGAATTGGGGTTTCGCAACGAGAACGAGTTCATCGCCAGCTTTGACCGAAAAAACCTTGCCATCGCTGTCGAAACGAAGGTTGACTTATATCGCCAAATCTTTGATTTTCTTGCCGATCGCCGCGACCAATCCGGTATTATCTACTGTGCCAAACGACGCCAAGTGGACACGCTCCACGAGGTATTGGTTGAGAAAAATATCTCCGCGTTACCGTATCACGCTGGACTGGACGCCGAAACCCGTGGGCAGAATCAGACCGCTTTCATCCGCGACGACGTGCGGATTATGGTGGCGACCATTGCGTTCGGTATGGGCATTGACAAGCCCGATGTGCGCTTTGTGATACATGCAGACTTGCCCAAGAATATTGAATGCTACTATCAAGAGATTGGTCGTGCGGGGCGAGATGGTCTTCGCGCAGATTGCCTGCTCCTGTTCGGTTATGGCGATGTCCACCCCATTCAGTACTTTATCCAGCAGGGTGCCGTCTCTGAACAAGCCGGCAGGCGAGAACGTTTAACCGCACTGGTGGATTGGGCGACTTCAACGGATTGCCGTCGTATTGGACTGTTGAGCTATTTCGGAGAAAAATACGAGGCGGACAACTGCCAGATGTGCGACAACTGTCTGATAGAACCAAACGAACAGGTGAACCTAACCATTCCAGCACAGAAATTTCTCTCCTGCGTGGTGCGGACGGGCAAGATTTTCGGAATGAATCATATTATTAATGTGTTGTGCGGCTCGCGAGCAAGGAAGGTATTGGAAAACAGACATGACAAGCTATCGACCTACGGCATTGGTCGGGAGCATTCTACAGCACAGTGGAAACTGCTAGCGGGACAGTTTATCCAGCAACACCTCCTTACGCGAGACATAGAACACGGTAGCGTTAAATTAACGCCGAAAGGGCAGAGTGTTCTCAGGAAAGAACAGGAGGTGTGGGGGACTCCGCTAGAAACACAGGTGCGCCGCCATATAGATGCTGACGAAACGGGTGAATACGACCATGAACTCTTCGAGCAACTACGCACCAAGCGTAGAGAATTGGCAGATGCCGAACGGGTTCCGTCCTACATGGTTTTCTCCGATCGCGCCTTACAAGAGATGGCAATCTATTTTCCGCACTCAACGGAAGCGTTTGAAACGATGCACGGTGTCGGCACAGTAAAAGTTGAAAAGTACGCCGATAGGTTTCTACCAATCATTCGTGTGTACTGCCAACAACTCGGACTGACAGAGCAACCGAGACAAACTTCTCGTGCAGTCAGACCAACAACCACGGTTCTAAGCCCGCGCGCTCAAGAAATTGGTGAACGGTTTCAGTCCGGAGAATCCGTAACCGAACTGAAGCAGGTCTATGGGGTAAATCGTGAGACAATTATCAGATATCTGGGCAAGTATGTGCAGGCAGGGAATCCGCTGCCGGTGGAACGACTGTACGCCGAGTCATCGCTATCACCCGAGACCATAGAGCGTGTCCTAGAAACCTTCGACGAACTCGGTCCCAACCGTCTACGCCCAATTTTCGAGGCGTTTAACGACGAAATCAGTTACGAGGAATTACGCTTTATCCGGGCAATTTATTGGACGGTACGTAGTAGTGACTCGCAGTGACGACGCAACTCATTGCGTATTCTTCTTTGCACCTCAACGTTAAATTCGATAACGGACAATTTAGTCTCTACCATGTATTCCAGGACAGCAACCCTTCAATGCCAATTAAATCTGTCTATCCGATTCAGGGAGCGGAGGACCAGAGAGGTTAATACAATACTCTAAGATAAGGAACCATGAATATGGTTCGAATCTTTTTTACCATTGTTTTATTGTTACTTGTTATTGCTATCGGTGGTGTTATCCTTGTTCTAGCTTTGCTCCGGGCTTCCCTGCCGAAGCTTGACGGTGAGGAGCGTGTTCCGGGTTTGGAATCGCCGGTCAAGATTACTGCGGATCGATACGGCATCCCAACAATTGTCGCTCATTCGCGTCTGGATGCTATGCTGGCGCTGGGCTATGTAACCGCCCGCGATCGACTCTGGCAAATCGATATCCTTCGCCGGCGCGCTGCTGGAAGGCTGAGCGAAATCCTCGGTAAAGGTGCTTTAGGTGTCGATAGGCGGCAACGCACAATCGGTTTTGCTCGTGCGGCGAAAGCCATCGCCGCCAATCTCCCGGAAGACCAAAAAGAGATTCTTCACAGCTACGCTTCGGGTATAAATGCCTATATCGAAGAGGCAAAAGTACTGCCTTTTGAATTTCTTATCCTGCGTTATCAGCCCGAACCTTGGGCGGTCGAAGACAGCATCCTGATTATACTGAATATCTTTCAGGAACTAACGGGAGATAGTGAGGAAGATGAAAGGATGCTGAGTATCATGGCTGCATCTCTTCCGCCAGAGGTTGTGGATTTTCTAACTCCTGATACAGACAACTATACGACTGTGTTATCGGGCGGGAAGAGCGCTCATCGTCCCATTCGACCGATTCCTATTAAAGCCCTGACTTCAATCCGATACGCCCCATCGCCGACTGACAAAAAAACAGGGATGGTTCGGATGCAACCCCGTGTCGGATCGAATAACTGGGCTGTTGCAAAGTCCAAGACGAGCGATGATCGGGCGATCGTCGCCAACGATATGCATCTGGGACTTAGCGTTCCAAACATCTGGTATCGTGCCGCGCTTCGCTATGGAGATGTTGAAATTTCAGGCGTGACCTTGCCGGGTACCCCCGGCGTGGTTGCAGGTTCAAATGGGCATGTTGCTTGGGGATTTACCAATATCGGTGGTGATTTTCTTGATCTCGTCGGCCTGGAGCTAAACCCCGAAAATCCGGACGAGTATAAGACACCTGACGGCTGGAAACATTTTGAGGTTGTGAACGAAACTATTCGGATAAAAGGGGGCAAGACAGTTGACCAACCCGTTAAGCTGACCGTGTGGGGGCCTGTCAGCGAAACAGCGCTGATGGGGCAACGCGTTGCGATGCATTGGACAGCGCTTGAGCCCCAAGCGGTTGACATCGGCTTGTTATACATTGATGAAGCCGACACGCTTGAAGATGCGATTCACGTCATGAATCGTTCTGGTGGACCGCCGCTCAATGCCGCCATGGGTGACAACACCGGGCGCATTGCTTGGACTTACTGCGGAAGGACGCCCGTTCGAAAGGGCTTTGACGGCGCTTCGAGTAAGTCTTGGGCAGATGGGAAAATCGGTTGGGAAGGATATATTCCACCGGATGACTTGCCGCGCGTGATAGATCCGCCTGCGGGTTTCTTGGTAACAGCGAACAATCGGACGCTTGGAACAGACTACCCACATGTAATCGGTCACAATTACTCAAACAGCTATCGCGCCTACCGAATCAGCGAACGCCTAAGTGAAATGGATCAGATTACAGAAGAGGACATGCTCCAACTCCAGTTGGATACAACCAGCCAATTCTACGATTTCTATCAACAGCTTGCGCTTTCAGTGCTGACGAACGAGGCTATTGTGAATGAGCCAGAGTTGAAAGCCGTACGCCGGCATATCGAAGCGTGGAGCGGTAAGGCAGAGGTGGACAGCGTCAGTTTCGGCGTTCTTGTACACTTTCACCAACGCTTAGCGACTGATGTGTTTACGCCATTCTTGACCCGCTGTAAAGGAGTTGATGAAAACTTTGTCTATACATGGCGCACCATCGAACCCCCGCTTCGGATGATGCTCACAGAGCAAGTTCCCGAGTTGATTCCGGATACTAGCTACCCAAATTGGGACGTATGGATACGCGGCAAGCTGGAAGAGGTGCTTAATCAGTTATACAGTGAATACGATATAAATTCGCTTGATGAACTGACTTGGGGTCGGATTAACACGGCAGATATTGCCCATCCATTAGGACGACGCATCCCTGTGGTGGGTAAATTTTTGAACATGCCTCAAGATTTACTATCAGGAGGTACGTTTTGCGTCCGGGTTTCGAAACCGGATTTTGGAGCGTCTGAGCGCTTGGTCGTCTCGCCAGGGCGGCACGCGGATGGGATTCTACACATGCCTGGCGGTCAGTCCGGTCACCCACTATCACCAAACTACAAAGATGGACATAAGCACTGGGTGAAAGGGGAAGTTCACGCTTTCCTGCCGGGCGCCGCCACTCACACCTTGATGCTCAAGCCCGATCGGTGACCCTTAGAACGAAATCGCCAGTACATCCTCAAAAACTTATCTGACAGTGTACGAGAATAGCACGGTGAAAATCCTTGGTCCGTTTCAGCCTCCCCGCAAGCGAAGACAGTTTTCTGATTGATATTGCCATTCTCAGCGGTCTAGTCAATACCAGATGAAGCCTACCAATGCGCAGCCGCTTCTAAAACACGACAGGCAGCGATTTCAAGCCGCGATGAAACAGATTCGCTTCCCACTCTAGTGCCTCGGTCTCAAGCTGTAATGAAGGCAGGCGCCGGAGTAGTGCATTGATTGCAATTGCGCCCTGAAGGCGTGCCAGTGGGCCACCTACACACAAATGGATACCCGTACCAAGTGCGACATGTGGATTTTTCTGCCGACTGATATTGAGTCGGTCGGGTTCAGAAAATTCTGCCGGGTCGCGATTTGCCGCTCCCATTGTCGGTAAGACAATCTGTCCCTTGCGAATGTGCTTGCCGTCAATCTCGACATCTTCCGTAGCCATCCGCCAAATCCGCTGGAGTGGGCTATCGTATCGCAGCAACTCCTCGACAGCTACCTCAATCAGAGAAGGGTCATTTTTCAAAGCCTCTAGTTGATCAGGGTGACGCAGCAGCGCTAGTATGCCGTTGCCAATCAGGTTAGTCGTCGTCCCGTGCCCGGCAAGGATGAGTGTAATACAGGTTGAAAAAAGCTCCCTCTCGCTGAGTCGATCGCCTTTCACCTCAATGGAAATAAGGTTGCTGATGAGGTCGTTCCGGGGATGCTGTCGGCGCTGTGCAACCAGTGGACGAAGGTAATCGGTCAGTTCAAATAGGCTCTGCCGTGCTAGTTGAACGTTGTCCAGCGCGGCACGCCCTGTCCCCACAAGTCCAACCCCAATATCATCAGACCATTTCTTATATTGGTCGCGGTCTTCCGGGGGTATCCCGAGCATCTCACCGAGCACAATGGCGGGCAGTGGATAGGCAAAATCGCGAATGACATCCATCCGTCCAGCGTTTTGGACCTCACTGATTAGCTCGTTCACAAGCGCTTCAATACGCGGGCACATGCTCTGGACTAAGCGCGTCGAGAGGACGGTTTTCAACAACTTCCGGATCCGTGTATGATCTGGCGGATCCAAGTGCGTTATCGCCCTTGAGAAGTGTCCCTTGAGAGGACCCATTTTTCCCCGTCCCTCCTCTGGCAACTGTTCGAGAAACAGGTCAATCCGACCCACATTTGAAAAGCGGGAAAAGTCACGCAAGGTGGAGGTGACGTCAGCATAGCGCGTGAGCACCCAACTCTTCCAAGCGTCACTCCAATGTACTGGATCCGCGTCGCGAAGCTGGTGGTAAATCGGATACGGATTCGCATAGAATTCGGGCGAAAGCATGTGTTGATCGAATGCGCGGCTGCTATTTCTTTCGAACATAGAATCCTCTTTTCGCACCCTTCTAGGTCAGGAACACCTCATTCTTGCTCTCAACATTGGAGGGTTAGGATGTGAGAGCAAGAGGGTCTGGGAAACAAAGAGGAGATTTAGAGGTGGTAAGAGCTGATGAAATCGAAACCAAATCGCTCAGATTCGAACGAACTTGCGAAACGCCCGCCAATCAGCCGGTGCCGTGCCACCGGTGTATGATGTCGAAACTTCACCGATATACAGGCTGCCTTGCGAGTCAATAGCGATGCTGTGAGGTGCGAAATATCTACCTTCTCCAAGCGGATCGGCTTCACCCCATTCGGACAGAATTTCTCCGTTCAAGTTGCGCACAGTCACTCGTGCCGATGGATTGTCGTGATTGGGAACCTTCCCAGTGCTCATGAATACCCCACCTACCTCTGCGACATAGATATTCTCCTCAGGGTCAATGCACATATCACAAGGCCAATGAACGTCGCTCCATTGGTTGATAAATTCACCTCGCGAATTGAAAACCTGGATTCGGAGGTTCTGTCGATCAGCGACATAAACTAAGCCATTTTTATCTACACATATACTATGCGGTGTGACAAACTGACCAGGACCGTCGCCAGGCTCGCCCCACGAAAAGAGCAGCTCACCGTCGGCGGTGAATTTATGTACCCGAGCGTTGCCATAGCCGTCCGTCACGTACAGATCGCCCTCTGGGGATAGGGTTACCCAAGTCGGAAAGTTAAACGGCGGGCCGGCGCGGCGTATGGCTGACGGCTGGCTTCCCCACACGTAGCCGGTATCCGCCGGATGGTCTTTGGTCTCGATTTCCATGAGCAGTTCACCATCAGTCGTAAATTTCCGAATTGACTGGCCCCAGTCGTCAGCGCAGTAAATCGCGTCATCCGGACCAATGAATATACCGTGCGGTCGCTTAAATAGGTCTCTCCCCCACGATCCCAAGAAGGCACCTTCAGGGTCAAAGACAACCATACCTGTTGTCTCGCGGGTAAAGGCATAAACTCTGTCTTGTGAATCAACAGCAACCCCAGGACAATCTTCAAAGGCCCAGTCTGCAGGAAATTGTCCCCATTCCCGAACTTCCTCATAAACGAAGTTACCAAAACCAACTTGTCTCATTTTGTGCTCGTTCCTCCTTTATCAATTTGACACATTACAATTGCTATTCGATCTAGCTTGATGAACTGAAAGTTTTGTCATTTTAGCACGATTACGAAGAAAGGTAAACAGAAAAGCTCATCGCGTTCTTGGGCATATGCGCTAAAACCGCGTGATTCGATACTGTATTAAGTCCGGTGATGAATACAGGATCGTATCAACTCCTCTTCTCGAAAAAGTAACTGTTTGGAAAAACTGTCAAGCCAGGAATCATTACACGTCCACAAATCGTCTTAACAAAATCCCTGCATCGTGCTATAATATGGCGTGTGTCAATTGGCATGTTCAGGGTGTTCACCGAGAGGGTGTGGCTTTCATATACTTTTGAGCTTTGCAGCCTTCTGAAGTCTCACTTATACGAATCGGAGGGATTTTCAAATGAGCATCAGAGGTGAAACCGCGATTATCGGCTATGGAGAAACCAAATTTGAAAAACGCAATCCTGGAAATAGATCGAACTATACAGAATACTGTCGGGCAGTAAAGCTTGCCATTGAGGATGCAGGGTTAACGAAAGACGACATTGATGGGCTGATCTCTATATATCCGCTAGACGAAGAACCGACATGGACAGAAGACCTGCAAGAATACCTTCAGCTACACCCGAAGTTCCTTGATAATGTTTACCGCGGGGGTGCATCGGGGAATGCAGCGATATTGTATGCGGCTGCCGTCATCGCGGGTGGAATCTGCAATAATGTCTTGATTGTCGCCGGCAGTGTAATGGATCCCAAGCGCATCTACGAATTCGGTCTGGAAACAGGGACCGCGTTTGAACGTGATTTCGATAGCATTTATGGGCCCATGTTCAACAATTCTGCATACGCCATGATTAAGCGGCGGTATATGCACGAATTCAACGCCAGGGACGAGCAATTTGCGCACGTGGTGATGAATGCGCGATCTCATGCTTCCAAGTTCCCGAACGCCCTGTTGAAAAAGCAGGTGACTGTAGAAGATGTATTGAATTCCAGGCTCATCTGTGACCCGCTTCATCTGTTCGAGATTGTCATGCCGTGTGTTGGAGGATGCGCCCTCGTTGTGTCTTCTGCAGAGCGGGCGAAAGACGCCAAAAATCCACCCGTTTATCTGTTAGGTGGGGGACAGCAATTCGACAGAGGATTGTGGAACCCCGCGTATGGCTATGAACGCACTCTCACAACCTCCCCGATAAAGCTGGCTGCCGAACGCGCATTTGAAATGGCAGGGCTAGGGATACAGGATATGGACTTTGTCGAGTTGTACGATTGCTACACTATCACAGTTGTCATCGCGCTCGAAGATATCGGCGCCTGCGAAAAAGGAATGGGTGCAGAATTTGTCGAAAAGAGTGACTTAACCTACAAAGGGCAGTTTCCGCTCAACACGGATGGCGGGCAACTCGGCAGGGGTCAACCGAACCCCGGAATCCATCTGATGCACTCTATTGAAGCAGCGAGACAGTTGATGGGCAGAGCCGGCGAGCTTCAGGTCGACGGGGCAAAGTTCGGTCTGTCCAACGGCAACGGTGGCTCAATGGCTGACCAATGCACATTAATTTTTGGAAATGAGATCCCCTAAAAATTCACTGCCGATTATACCAATTATACGGATTGTGGATACATTCAAGTGCTATTATTATCTTATCGTTCAGTTGAAACCCATACCGGACCTATCCCCCAACCTCCATCTACACGTAGTTTACCCCGAACCGAGAATAGGGTTGGATTCCAAGACCCTGCTAAAGGACATCCCTTAAGAGG
Source organism: Candidatus Poribacteria bacterium (assembly GCA_965198175.1). Classification (GTDB taxonomy): domain Bacteria; phylum Poribacteria; class WGA-4E; order WGA-4E; family PCPOR2b; genus JAPPKS01. The sequence goes on along the minus strand of OZ240245.1, from coordinate 383,342 downwards.
AAGGAGGTGAATTATGTCGACACAAAACGAATATACGAAGCCATTGCCCAAGATAGAACCTGAGACGGAGGAATACTGGAAAGCTGCGAAACGGCACGAGCTTTTCCTACAGAAATGCAATGCTTGCGGAGAGGTCATCTACTTCCCCAGGGTGATGTGTTACCGATGCCTATCCGAAGACCTCGGTTGGCTCAAATCGACCGGACTAGGAACGTTATACAGTTTCACAATTATCCGGCAAGTCGCACACATGAGTTTTGCGCCGGAGGTGCCCTATGTTTATGCGATTATTGATTTGGATGATGGGGCGAGAATGATCTCCAATATTGTCAACATTGACCCTATGGAAGTCGAGATTGGCATGCGTGTTCAGGTGACTTTTGATGATGTAACACCAGAAATCAGCATACCGAAATTTGAGCCAATGAAGGAGTCTATCGGCTAATCTAGAACCGAAAACGATATCAAGGGGGTCTTTACACAATGGTGAATTTGAAGGAGTCCATGAACCTAGCAGGGCAGAATTTAATTCATATGCTTGCCCCAGACAATAACTATTTGCCCAACTTCTGGATTTTCGCGGATAACGACTATCGGGCAGAAATCCGTTTTTTCGCGCCCGGTCATAATATTGGTCGCTGGTGGGATGCTATGCTCCGTTTGGAAGATGCCACGGGTTTCAAAATTCCACCGTATATAGAAGCAGCTATGCTGCAGAACCTAAAGAAATTCTACGACAATCCCGATCATTTGTGCCTCCGCCCCCTAGATATGCCCCGCGTTGATGGCGAACTCCTGGACTTCCATTCACCGAGAGAGAGTCTCCTAGCCCTCACCGGGCTTATTAGATACCGGAACGACCCATGGGCGATAAAAAAAGCGCATCTGATGTTGGAGTCTATCGATCGTATTCTCTATCCCTACGAAAGTTGGGAGGCGAACCCTGGTAGAGGTATCTGGAATGTCGAAGAGACTCACCGTTATAGTGAAGCCGGCAGCCCCGAAATCCAATCCTCTTGGGCGCTCTCCGCAATTGTGTCCCACGGTCGCCTGATCGAGGCTCTGATTGAGTATTATAAAGTATCATCGGACGCCTTAGCTTTGGAACTAGCGGAAAAATTTTCTCGGTATCACCTCACTGAAACAACCAGACCAGATGGACGCTACCACGCAAGATGGGATGCCACCGAAGACCCTTACATCATGCGCGGACATACGCACTCCTATCTCAACACGCTGCGCGGACTGTTGCGCTATGGCGAACTCACCGGTCAACACAAATATATTGATGTTGTTGCTAACACTTATCGAGAAACAGTTCCAAAGATTGTCAAAAAATCTGGTTACACATGCCATGACCTCGGGGACGATAGCGCACACAAAGGTGAAGTGACCTCTCCAGGTGACGCCGCTCAGATTGCGCTCTGGCTCGCTGTTCGTCACGGCTATACCGAGTTTCTCGACGATGTCGAACATATCGTCAGAGCCCGCCTCATTCCCTCGCAGATTACCGATAGTCCACCGCTGGAACCTTCCAATTCGGATGGTGCACTAGTCGATGTGAGAGAGCGGATTATCGGCGCCATTGGGGGCCTACACAGCACCCCACACGCGGGCAAACAATCCGTCACCGATGTCACCGCTGCTGCTTTACACTCGTTCATAGATATCTACCATCATATCGCCGTAGCAGACGATAGGGGATTAACCATTTACTTCCATCTTGATTACGAAGATGAAAACCTCAAAATCACAAGTATGAGATCGCATCAGGCGAAGGTAAACATCAGTCTCAAAAACCAGGAAAATACCTTCATAAGAATACCCCGGTGGACGCCTAAAGAGACAATCCGCTTGACCCTAAATGAAGAAGAGTTCGCGCCAGACATGCTTGGTGATTTTATCGTTATCCCCAAAGACAAATTACCGGGCGTAATTGACTTATCATACGGCTTGCCGGTAAATCAAGAAGTTGAAATCACTGATAATGTGGAATATACACTCACCTGGCAGGGTGATGAAGTGATTGGCATTACTCCCAATAATGATTTTTTCCCTTTCTATCCAACTGGCGAAAAAGCGTCCATCCGAAGTGAAATTCTCCCAACTCCCAAGCCTATACAATTTCAAGCACAGCCTTTTGACCTGCAAAACGTACGTTTGCTCGATGGCCCATTTAAAGATTCTATGTTGCGAGATCGCCAATACCTTCATGCACTAGATGCCGACCGTCTGCTTCACATGTTTCGTGTAACGGCGGGTTTGCCATCGACCGCCGAGCCACTTGGCGGATGGGAAAGTCCGGACTTTATCCTTCGCGGAGCCTTCATAGGGCATTACCTCACAGCCTGCGCCTTAATGTATGTCAGTGTCGATGATGGAGCGCTCAAGGACAAAGCTAATTTTATTGTGACGGAACTAGCGAAATGTCAGCAAGCTATTGGAGGAGGTTACCTCAGCGCATTTCCGGAGGACTTTTTTGATGACATCGAAGCCGGTGAGCCCGGACGTACCGGTATCTCTAGAGTCTCATGGTACGTCATCCATAAAATAATGGATGGGCTTTTTAATATGTACAAATTTATTGGCAACCAGCAAGCGTTGGAGGTGCTCAAAAATATGGCTGCGTGGGCAATATGGCGAACTGATCGACTGGCTGAAGATCATTGGCAGCAAATACTCAATATAGAGCACGGTGGGATGAAGGAGTTGCTATTGAATCTGTATGCCGCAACCCAAGATCGAGATCACCTGAGATTGGCTATGCGATTTGAGCATAAGCGAATCTTTGACCCGATATCTGAACGCCACGATGATGTCTTAATCTGGCTTCATGGCAACTCGACAATACCCAAAATTCTTGGCGCTGCACACAGGTATGAACTGCTCGGCGAGAAGCGTTATCACGACATTGCTGAATTCTTTTGGGGTCAGATTGTCAACACCCGCTCTTACGTCACCGGCGGATCGACGGACCATGAACACTGGCAGCACCCGGATAAATTGTCATGTCAGCTAAGCAATCGAACACATGAATCCTGTACGACCTACAACATGTTAAAACTGACACGCCATCTTTTTGGATGGACAGCTGACCCGCGCTACGCGGATTACTACGAACGAGCGTTGTTCAATGGGATTCTCCCCACGCAAAATCCCGATGACGGCATGATGATGTGGTATGTTCCTATGGCTTCAGGATACTACAAATGCTTTAGCATGCCCGAAAGTGACGACAGCCCAGACCGAAAAGATGCCTTCATGTGCTGTGTAGGCACAGGAATAGAGTCATTTGCCAAACTTAGCGACAGCATCTACTTCTATAATGGAGACGAGCTTTTCATTAACCAGTTCATTGCGTCAGAATTGTGGTGGCAAGATAAAGGACTCCGCCTGCGTCAGGAAACCAACTTTCCTGCGGAGGATTACACTAAAATTGTTCTGTCATTAGAGAAACCTATCGAATTCTCGTTACATCTACGCATACCTTACTGGGCAGAACACGGCGGCGAGGTGTGGCTCAATGGCAAATCACTGCAGGTATTTTCCAGTCACGGAGATTATCTGACACTCAAACGTATTTGGGAAGATGGTGACACGTTGAAATTGCGTTTGCCAATGTGTCTACATCTACATCCCATGCCGGATGATGACACACTCGTGGCGATTATGTATGGTCCTTTGGTGTTGGCGGGGGAATTGGGTAATACAGATGTCCCTAGCGTTAAAGCTGGTGAAGCGAGCATGACCGAACCGGTCGATGCGCCGGTTTTCGTTGCCGAATCGGATGACCTCAATAGATGGATACAGCCGGTCGAAGGTAAGCTGCTGACCTTCCGCACAGTTGGGCAAGATGAAGATGTGACACTCATTCCATTTTATCAACTGTTTGACGATCGCTACGCAATTTATTGGCGTATATTCCAGATAGGCAGCAAAGCCCATGCAGACTACTTAGCCGAAAAACAGCAAAGAAAGGAAAAACTGGCGCGAACCGTCGATACTGTCAAGGTGATTTCGAATATTGAGTCCGAATATTTACATAAGCTTGAGAGCGAACACAGTTCAGCTTCACAACACATGGGTCGCAACTGGCGAAATACAGCAGAAGATGGTTGGTTTAGTTATGAGTTGGCTGTTCTTCCAGACGCTCCGATGACGCTGAGCGCTACCTACTGGGGCAGTGAGACTGGACGTACCTTTGATATTTATGTAGAGGATCGGTGCATTGCTACACAAACCCTAAGCAATAACCGCCCCGGTGAATTTTTTGATGTCACTTACGATATTCCTATCGACCTCACCCGAGATAAAGACTATGTCCGAGTGAAATTTCAGGGTAGCGTCGGCATGGTATTCGATTGCACCATCTTGAAGGGAAATTGATTAGCTTGCTGCTAAACAGGCTTTCGTCGGACAGTGGCGATATGCTTGTCCTGATGTCCGATGGCATCATTTGAAACAGTTACAAGCATGATTTAATCTAGCATTTGATCGCGGTAAGGAACAAGCCCAGTATCAATCGAAGAGGCTTCGGGGAACCAGGAGATAATTTTGCGCAGCACTTCGTCGAGTAGGGCATCGGGGCAAGAGGCACCCGCCGTGAGAACAATATTGGTAGGGACACCACCGGGAGGGTTCATCAGAAGCCAATTGGCTGTTTCACGCACGGCTTTTGCGTCGATGCCTAAGTGACGAATGCGTGTTGGCGAGATCAATTCGTTAGCATCGCAGATGAAATAAGTCGGCATTTTTTGTTCACACAGTTCCACAAGGTGGCTAGTATTGGAGGAATTGTATCCCCCTACAATTACAGCTAAGTCGCCACCGTCTTCGATTAGAGCAATAGTTGCATCTTGATTTTCTTTCGTCGCGTAACAAAGCGTGTCCTTCGCGTCGGCAAAGTGTTCGTCAATATGTTCCTCGCCATACCGATCCATCATCGCCCCTCGAAGCAAATCCGCAATCGCCTGCGTCTCGGTAGCAAGCATTGTTGTTTGATTAACCACGCCGATACGCTGGAGATGGAGATTCGGATCGAAGCCATCAGAGTAACGGTCCTCGAAATACGCAAAGAAAAATGCTCTGGATGCTTCTCCGCGTATCACCTTTGCGAGGTTTTTCGTTTCTTCTAAATCGCGTACCACGACTACAGGTGCTTCCGCTCTCGCATGAGAAAATGTTGCGCGCGTTTCCTCGTGGTATCGCTTACCATGGACAACAACGGTGTAATTTTGTAGACCAATCTCACGGCTTTTTTTCCACACCTTCTCAACAAAAGGACAGGTCGTATTGTACGCATAGGGATTGATGCCGTGTCGGTCAAGCTCAGCTTGTACTTCCAGCGTAGTTCCAAACGCGGGTACAATGACAATATCATTCGGCGTCAATGTATCGAAAGGAATGAGCTGATTTCCGGCGGTGTCGCAGAGGAACTGTACGCCGCGCTGGCGCAAATTCGCATTGACACGGGGATTATGAATCATCTCCGATAGTAGAAAGACCCGCTTGTGCGGATTTTCTTCAAGTGCTCGATAGGCAATCTCAATAGCGTTTTCAACCCCATAGCAGAACCCAAAGTGTCTGGCAATTTTGAAACGAACCGGGCCAAAGTCCAACACCGAGGGTGAGAGATCCCGCTTGAGCGGATCAGTCATCCGGCGCGCCTTCTTGACGACGGAAATTATGGAGCTTCGGTAGAAAATTGGGACGTCGAACTCTCTTGGCACTTATATCACTCCTGAAAGTCCAACCCGCGCCTCCGTGTACTGGTGCGCCTTAGTTAACTTCTCGTTCTTTGGGAAGACGATTTGTACCATTTTACCAAGGATAATCTATAAAATCTTAGTAATCTCGTCAGTTTCAAAAATGGGCAGCGGTCGGCGTTGTTCGTTGGTCTCAAGCCAGAGTCCGCTATCAGGAGACAATAATTCACCAATAATCTCACAGGGGACATCTTGTTCAGATAGAGCAAACATTATCTCGTTGGTTTTCGTTGGCGCCGCTGCGATGAGCAATGCTCCCGAAGAGATAACCCCCAACGGATTCAGGTGAAATTCCTCACACAGTTGTTTAGTCTCTTCCGAGATGAGCAATTTCTTCTCCCAAAGGACTGCGCCAAGCTTCGCTGCATGTGCTAACTCGTGAATTGCAGTCGCCACACCGCCTTCAGTTGGATCGTGCATCGCATGAACGCCCCTCATACCGGCAGCAATTAAAGCTTCTTTCAAGACTGAAATACCGGGAACTGTTAAATAACTTCTTGCCCGGTTGAGGAAAGCAGGAGAAAATCGATTAGATAGATCTGCTTCCCGTTCACGGGCGATGATTGCGGTCGCTTCGATGCCAATCCCTTTCGTTAGAATCAGATCGTCCCCCGACTGAGCTCCTGACGCAGTAACCAAGTTCTCCTTTTTGACCTCGCCGAGCATCTGCCCAATGACGATTGGTCGATCTAAGCCGTAAGTGACTTCGGTGTGCCCGCCGCATAGCGTGATGTTAAAATGATCGCATGCCGAAGTGATTTGTCGCATAATCTTACGAACTAAATCCTCGGTCGTTTGATTTTCTGGCAGGAGAATGGTCACTAACAACCATTTTGGAACTGCTCCCATTGTTGCGATGTCGTTGCTATTCACGCAAACAAGGTACCAACCAATCTCTTCGGTTGCAAAGGTAATCGGATCTGTCTTTGCAACAAGACAAGTTTCTCCAAAGTCGATGACTGTAGCATCCTCTCCGATAGCTGGTCCAACAATAACGCGGTCTTCGTTATGAGATTGAGGCAGAATTTGCTGCAAGAAATCTATTCTGAGCTTTCCAGGCGGCAGTATCATTGTCAAGCATAATTCAGGTATGTATTTCTAGGCACTTAGGACTTTTCGTCCTTTCGCACGTCGTCGAGACAAAATCTTTCGCCCATGCCGATTAGACATCCGTTTACGGAACCCGAATTTGTTTTTTCGTTTGCGACGGTGAGGTTGATATGTGCGTTTCAATAACTCACTCCTTCCAAGAATGATCTACAAAAACCAGAAGAATAATAGTCTATTCGATCGGAATTTGTCAAGCTTTTTTCCCTACAATAGATTGGATTTTCAACTTGCGCAAAGTTGGGGTTTCATGATATACTAGAATCCTAATTCCACTAAATAACTCTGATTTTATGCGGACGGAGTGAAGATTTTGTGGATAGGTTGTGAGTAAGCCCCGATTCTCTTGAGGCGAATCTTTTGCAATAGGTGTATTTAAGACGATAAACACCCAGAGAGAAAAACATAAAGCATATCCGTCCATCAGCTATTCAGACATTTATACCATATCACATGCTATTCAAAGTGCATCTACCACTACGTTTCTAAGTCGTATAAATTTTGTGGATAAGTTGTGAATAACTTGTGGATATAAATGTCCCTCTGACAATTGGCCCGCCAAATTCACCACAGCTATAGTTGTTCCTAATATAGATTTTTCCATTTGCATTAGCTTCTTAATGCTTGTTGCCCTTGCTTGATACTATTTAAAGAAACTCCAGATGGTGCGGTAACCTCCCCGCACTAACGGATTTAGGAATTCCATTATGCGGCACAGCCCTAATGAAATCTGGTTAAAAATTCTATCTGAACTCGGTGACGCTGCCCGAGACAATATTTTTCTCAAACAGACCAAACCTATCACACTTACGGAAAGTCAGTTCACTGTTTCAGTACCAGCTCAGTACACACAGGAGCAAATTGAAGATCGATTTCTACCATCCATTAACGAGCTACTAGAAAAGCATGTGAGTATAGGATGTAGACTCAACATTACGGTTGTTCAGCCTAATGTCAAGCAGCCCCCTGACTCTCCATCTGCTGTTACGACAGCGCCTGTGTCCTCTCCTAAAGAAACCAGCTTAGACCCCAAGTATACTTTCGATCGTTTTGTTGTAGGGACCAGTAATCGTTTGAGCCATGCAGCCGCACTTGCTGGCTCCGAAAATCCCGGTAAGATATACAACCCACTATTCATCTATGGCGAAGCCGGGTTGGGTAAAACCCATCTGCTACACGCGGTCGGCAATCATATCCAAGAACATCATTCGCACCTCAAAGTGCGTTATGTAACGTCCGAAACTTTCATGAATGAATTCATTGATTCCATTATCGCCCCGACAACCGCTCAGGATTTTCGGAATAAATACCGTACAGCAGATGTGCTTTTGATTGATGACATCCAGTTTCTACAACGTAAAGAGGGGACACAGGAGGAATTCTTCCACACTTTCAATGAATTACATCGAAACTCGAATCACATCGTGATGACCAGTGATCGCCCACCTAAAAATCTTGAAAGGGTTGAGGAGAGGCTTCGATCTCGCTTTGAGTGGGGAATGGTAGCAGACATCGGTCCACCTCAATTTGAAACACGAGTGGCTATTCTCCGCCAGAAGTGCGAAGATCACGGATTTGAAAATATTCATGATAGCGTTTTAAGCTATACTGCTGAGATTGTTCAAACGAACATCCGTAACCTTGAAGGCGCACTCATTCGCCTTGTTACAGAGAGTAGTGTCTTTGAAGAAGAATTAACAGTTGAGTTTGCCGCTCGAGTGTTAGGTCCTCTCACCACACAGCCATCTCCGACTCTACATAAAGCAGTCACAGCCGATGATATTCAAAAAGCGGTCGCAACCTATTTTGAACTGAAAGTCTCCGATCTCAAATCTAGCTCGCGAACCAATGTTTTAGTCTACCCGCGGCAAATCTCGATGTACCTCTGTAGAGAACTGACAAATCTATCCTTCACGGAAATTGCACATGCTTTCAACAAGCGAGATCACACCACCGTTCTGCATGCGTACAAGCAGATTGAACAAAGGATTCCGGACGATTCAAAACTCAATCAGATCATTAATGTCTTAACAACTGATTTAAAATAGCCCAATTTGTGAGTGAACTCAGCATTTGTTGAGACCGTAAACGTAGTACAACATTTCGATTGCATCGTGGCATTGTATTCCTAAGTCTCTATAGTCGCGGCGGCAAAAATTTCGATGGCGACCACAGTAGTCATAACTTCTACATCAGAAACCTACGTCTATGGAATTTCAAAATTTTAACATTTGCGTTAAAATAATAGAAAACTATCTAACAAAAAATTATGTGGATAGATTGTGGATAACGTTGTGGATAACGTTGTGGATAGCCGGTGGATGAGTGTGGATAAATTAAGTATTGTGCAAAAGTTGTGGATAACTCATTACTTTTCCACAATTTTTACACATTATTATTTGTCAATCAACATCTAGGTTTTCAACAGTTATACACATGTACACAGCTCTTACTACTACTATTTAAATATTTATATAATTAAAAGAAGAAGTAAGAAAATAGGTTAAGGACGATTCATCTAAATCTAAAGATGAACAAAAATTTTAAACTGTGATTACATTTTTCTAAGGAGGGGGAAGATGGAGTTATTGTTTGAGAAGGAAGATTTGCTAAAAGCAATTCAGGTATTACAAGGTGTAGCCGCTGGAAGAAATACGCTCCCGATTCTATCGAATGTCTTAATTCGTGCAACTAACGGGAAAATCGAAATTGCATCGACGGATTTGGAAGTCGGGATTCGGATGATTGTTCCGGGTACCATCTCTGACGAAGGAGCAATTACTCTTTCCGCTAGAAAGCTTGCTGAAATCGCCCGGGAACTTCCACCTGCAGAAATAAAGCTTTCGACAACAGCAAACGATCGTATTGAAATTGTGTGTGCCCAAGGCACTTACAAAATGATCGGCCTACCCGATGACGAATTTCCTAAACTTCCTACAATTCAGGACGGCTTCTTCACAATTGAAGGAGAAGTTCTGCGATCAATGATTTACAAAACGGAGTTTGCAGCTTCAACTGAGGAAACGCGATATTTCCTTAACGGGCTCTACTTCTGTTTAACGCCGGAAATAACTCAGATGGTTGCGACAGACGGGCGACGACTAGCTATTGCTTCAAGTGACCCATTAACACCAACACCACAGGAACCTCTGGGCATCATCGTTCCACTCAAGGCAGTCCGGGAGATCGCTAAAACATTTGCCGAATCGCAGGAAATTCGGCTCTGTTTGCGGGAAAATCAGATTATTTTCGCGGATGATGTTGCAACACTTACTTCTCGATTGGTGGAAGGAGAATATCCTAAATACGAGCAGATTATTCCGAAAGATAACACCGGTCAAGTTGTTCTTGACGTAGAGTTGTTTTTCAGTGCTCTGAGGCGTGTCGCTCTGTTCGCAAACCCCAAGAATTACTCCATCCGTTTGGACATCCATGAAAACGCGGTTAACATCTCCGCAAAAACACCGGAATTCGGAGAAGCTTACGAGACTATAGCGCTCAAAAGCAGCAATGGCGAAATCGAAATTGCATTTGATGCACGTTTTCTCATGGATGTATTAAGGCATATTCAAACCGAGGAGGTGGCTATGGAGTTCAAAGATTCGCTGAGTGCAGTCGTTTTAAAACCTGTAGGCGAGGATAATCATCTTGGTTTGATTATGCCTATGCGGCTTGAATCCTAATCTTAAGTTCTGATACATAACTTCTTATAAAGATGCGACTAAACCACCTTGTGTTGCGTAACTTCCGTAATTATGTAGATTGCGAGCTTGATTTTCCAAATAGGGGTAACCTGATTATCGGCGGCAATGCCCAGGGGAAAACCAGTCTGTTGGAGGCGATTTACTTTCTTAGTACGGCTAAATCCCACCGGGCCTACCCAGATGATGAGCTTATTCGACATAACGAAAACTGGTTTTATCTTAAGGGCGTGATTACCGCTGATCTCGATGCGGCTACACCAACCCAACCCACTGCAACTCACCCTAATCTACTTCACGAATTTCCGCTAGCCAACTCGGTGATTCAATCCAACTATATTGAAGGATGCCAGCCATCTGCTGACCCTGAAAATTGCTATTCTACCTCGTCCAAGCCCGATAGTCAAGATTGCGACTCGCTTAACATGACTCTGGAAGTCTCGAACGAATCGAATGGCAAAAAGCGGTTTAAGCTCAATGGCGATCTTCAGCGGAAGCTTTCTCAGTGGATTGGACAGTTCAATGTTGTTTTCTTTTCACCCGAATCCCTTACTCTCGTGAAGGGCGCGCCATCCGAACGCCGGCGTTTTATTGATATTCTGATTTCTCAACTCAGTCCGGCTTACTTAAACCATTTGCAAAATTACCAGTTTGCGCTCAAGCAACGTAATGAGCTCCTGAAGCAAATTCGGGCAAAACAAGCGAAGGGTGGGCTTTTGGAGCCTTGGGACATGCTACTCATTGAAGATGGCATTGCTATTATCCAAACTCGAAAAAGTATTCTTGATCGGTTGAAAACGTATGCACAAGTAAAACATGCCGAATTGACCGGTGGGAGTGAAACACTCGACTTGGAGTACCAGCCTCCTCAAGCTCTTGAAGGTATCGACTCCATCAGCCAATCGGAAGCTGTGGACGACTATCTGAAAGCCTTAACTTGTTCTCGATCGTACGATATCCTACGTGGGACAACCTCAGTAGGTCCCCATCGAGATGATTTGAAACTGATGTTAGAAACAGGTCAAGGCGACTACTTCCAACGTCAGGAGGCTAAATCCTTCTGTTCACAGGGACAACAGCGGACGATTGCGTTAGCTCTAAAATTGGGGGAGTTAGAGTTGATACATGGATTAACAAATAAAACGCCGATTGTACTATTGGATGATGTTATCTCAGAACTCGATGAGATGCGATCGACATTTCTGTTCGATTTGCTACAACGGTTAAATTCACAAACATTCATCACTTCGACCCGGCGGGAGGTTTGGACCAAATCACTCGAAGATTGCTGCATTTTAACGGTACAAAATGGACAAGTTATCAGACAAAACCCATAAAATTGAACAAATTCTTTCATACTTGTTGCGCGAGTATGGTTTCGATCAGAAAATTCTTGAGGCAAAAGGACTTGCTGCTTGGGCTAGTGCTGTTGGAGAACCTGTTGCACGCAATACCCAACCTATATCGCTGATTAACGGGAAATTAACGGTTTATACGGTAAATACCGTTTTGATAACGGAGCTATTGCTGCTTAAACAGCATGTCATCGAAAAAATTAACGACACTGTTGGGCAAACTGTGGTAAGAGACTTGCAGTTTTTTGTGAAGCCTATCAATCCTTCTCCGCGAAAGATGCAACCTAGTCCACCTTCCAAGCGTCTAAATAGATTAGAAAAGGTTGAGCTTTCCCCTCAAATTTTAGAACGAATTGATAAAACGGTTGCTAAAGTAAAAGATCTAGAGTTGAAAGCATGCTTAAAACGTGTCTTTATCAAACAGAGCCAACGCGCTTTAATTGATGATGCCCCATCGCACTCCAATTTCATCTCCTCCCGGAATCAATCTAATCACAATACAGATTCTGTTGAGCGCGGCTACAGCTGCCCACATTGACGTAGTTTACCTGCTTAGAATCAGAAAGTGTAGCGGTGTTCTTCTCGACTTATCTATTTCCTTCCCGAATTATTAAATAGATATCAACTGATAAATAGGAGCAAAACACAGTATGACGGTTTCTTCTTATACAGCAAAGGATATACAAATCCTTGAAGGATTGGAGGCGGTTCGAAAACGTCCGAGTATGTACATCGGTACTACAGGTCCATCAGGGCTACATCACCTTATCAAGGAATTAGTCGATAATTCAATTGACGAAATCACTGCAGGGTTCGGATTAAATGTAGAAGTTGTCATTCACGCAGATGGAAGTGCAACGGTACGTGATGAAGGACGTGGCATCCCAGTGGATCAACATGCCAGTGGGATTTCGGCACTAGAAGTTGTACATACGACGCTGCATGCCGGTGGTAAATTTGATGGACGTGCAAATGCAGGATATAAAACGGCTGGAGGTTTGCATGGTGTTGGTGCTTCCATAGTGAATGCTTTATCAGAGTGGTTCCGCGTTCAGGTCAAGCAAGGTGGTAAGGTTTACCAGCAGAAGTATCAGCGTGGTATCCCGGTGACAGACGTAGAAGTTTCGGGTGTGAGTAAAAAAACGGGAACGGCAACGACCTTTATGCCGGATGCGGAGATTTTTGAAACTATTAGCTTCTCATATGATTTTTTAGCAGAACACTTACGCGAATTGGCCTTCTTAAATCGGGGGATTAAGATTATCTTCAAAGATGAGCGGCTCACAGAAGAAGGTAAGGAAAGAGAAGTCCGTACATTTCAATACGATGGCGGAATTTCGTCATTTGTAAAGCATCTTAACCAGAACAAAGATGTACTTCATGCCTCGCCTATCTATATTGAAGGTATCAAGGACGAGGTTTACGTCGAAATTGCATTGCAGTTCAACGCTTCCTATTCTGAGAATATTTTCTCCTACGCCAATAACATCCGGACCTCCGAAGGTGGATTTCATGAAAGCGGGTTTAAAAGCGCGTTGACGCGCACCTTCAACGCCTATGCGAAAGAGAAAGACCTTTTGAAGAACGTAAAGATTACGCTATCAGGCGAAGATATTCGTGAAGGATTGACAGGAGTAATCAGTGTCAAAGTGCCTAACCCACAGTTTGAGGGACAGACAAAACAGAAACTTGGAAATACGGAAGCCGAAGGAATTGTGCAGACACTTGTGAACGATAAGTTGAAGAGCTACCTTGAGGAAAATCCGACGGTTGCGAAAAAGGCGATCCAAAAAAGTATACAAGCAGCACAGGCGCGGGACGCGGCCCGAAGAGCTCGGGAAGTCATCCGGAGAAAAGGTATTCTAGACTCTGCGTCAATGCCCGGAAAACTTGCTGATTGTTCCGAACGAGACCCCGCACTTTGCGAAGCATTTCTCGTTGAAGGAGATTCAGCGGGCGGAACGGCAAAGCAAGGTCGTGACCGGCGTTTTCAAGCAATACTGCCGTTAAAGGGGAAGGGTATCAACGTAGCTAAGGCGCGCTTGGATAAGATACTTAAAAATGACCAAATCATCGACATTGTCACCATGTTGGGTACAGGAATCGGACAGGATGATTTTTCGATCGAGAAGTTACGGTATAACAAAGTGATAATAATGGCAGACGCTGATGTTGATGGTGCACACATCCGCACCCTGCTGTTAACGTTCTTTTTCCGCCAAATGCCCCAGTTGGTTAGGGATGGACACCTATACATTGCTCAACCGCCGCTATATCAAATCCGCAGAGGGCGTCGCGCCCAGTTCCTACAGAACGACGAGGAAATGAACGATTATCTCTTGGAGCACTCAATTCAGAACACAGAGTTGATTAACATTCGACGTGACAAATCGTACACGCCCCTGCAATTTCGTACAATTGTTGAGGCAATTCGAGGGATAAAGGGGGCGTTAGATGAATTACAGCGGAAAGGCATTGATACGGATCGGGTATTCGATCAGCATTTCCGTGATCAAGAAAAAGTGCCTTTGTTTTTAATCCAAACAGATCAGGGTAATTTCTACCGCTTTAAGGATGAAGAAATCGATAAACTTATTGAGCGGAATACTCAATCGCAATCCGAGCTTACTGATCTTGATGTAACAACCGAGTCGGTAATCGAGGATGTGTCGGATATGCATGACATTCGGGATCTGGATACCTTCATTGAGAAGTTAAGAAAATATGACATTTTTCCGCATGACTTCGATCATTCGAGTAGTAACGGAAATAAAGAAAATCCGATTTTTACTATCCGAGACGGGGACCGGCAACCTCGACGGGCTGACAATGTGTGGGAAATGTTGCAGGAAATTCTGGATATCGGTCGGCGTGGCATAGCCATCACACGCTACAAAGGGCTTGCTGAAATGAACGCCGAACAACTTCGAGATACCACAATGAATCCAAGTTCACGGGTATTACTTCAAGTAAAACTGGAAGATGCAGTTGAGGCGGATCGGGTGTTTACATTGCTCATGGGCGATGATGTTGCCCCACGCCGCGAATTCATCGAAAAATATGGAAATCACGTCAATCTCGATTTATACGGGGCGTAAGCCATGAACTTTGATTGGAAATAAGGAATTGTCCTCACTCGCTGCAATGCCTAATGGGTTAAATACAACGGAAGTGGGATAGAACGTGTTAACATCGGACAGAGACAACCAGAATATCGTAACGAGATACATCGAAGAAGAGTTAAAAGAATCCTACTTGACCTATGCGATGAGCGTCAATACGAACCGGGCAATTCCTGATGTGAGAGACGGGATGAAACCGAGCACGCGGCGCATCATTTATGCTATGGGTGAGATTAACCTGACAGCTAATCGTCCTTACGACAAGTGCGCAGCGGTTGTTGGCGAGGTGATGAAAAATTTTCATCCGCACGGAGATGGCGGGATTTACGACACTTTGGTCGGGATGGTGCAAGATTTTGTGATGCGCTGTCCCTTAATTGACGGACAGGGGAACTTTGGATCGATTGACGACGATCCCGCTGGCGCCATGCGTTACACGGAATGCCGTTTAATGCCAATTGCCAATGAGATGCTGGCAGATATTCATAAGAATACTGTCGATTTTCAGCCAAACTACAAAGAGTCGGCGACTGAACCAACAGTGCTTCCAGCATGTTTGCCTAACTTGATTATTAACGGTACTACCGGAATTGGCGTCGGGTATCTCACCCGTATCCCACCCCATAATTTAAACGAGATTGTCAATGGTTTAATTTTAATCCTTGAGAATCCGGACGCCACGGTTGAAGAGCTGATGAAATCCATTCCGGGTCCCGATTTTCCGACGGCGGGTTTAATTGTTGGACAAAAGGGCATTCGTGAAATGTATGGAGCTGGCAAGGGCATCATCACGGTTCGGGCAAAAGTTGTAGTTGAGCGGATGACAGGAGGAAGGGAACAGATCATCATTACAGAGATTCCCTACCAGATTAAGAAAAATCAGTTGCTTGAGAAGATGTATGAAATGGTCGTCAGTAAAACAATCACTGGGATTTCGGATATTCGTGATGAATCAGATCGGGAAATTCGTGTTATTGTTGAGCTCAAGCGGGGCGAGATTGCACAGGTCATCTTGAATCAGTTGTACAAACACACTCAGATGCAGAGTAACTTCAGCGCAATCATGTTGTGCCTAGTCAACGGAATTCCAAAAGTGTTGCCTCTCAAAGAGATACTGAAGGCATATCTCGAACACCGCAGAGAGGTTCTCCGTCGTCGAACTCAGTTTGATCTGGATCACTGTGAAAGGCGAGCTCATATTCTGGAAGGGTATCGCATCGCCTTAAGTCAAATTGAAGAGGTAATTGAGATTGTTCAATCAGCGGACAATCCACAAGATGCGCGGGATGAACTAATAAGAAATTATTCGCTGTCGGAAGTACAAGCAAACGAGATTTTGGGGATGACATTACGTCAGTTAACCGGCTTGGAACGACAGAAAATTAATAACGAATACGCCAATCTCCTCGAACAGATTGAAGAACTGAAAGCCATTCTCGAAAGTGAGATGCTGATTACGGACATTCTCAAGAAAGAGCTATTAGAATTAAAATCCAAATACGGTGACGAACGGCGAACTCAAATCGTTGATGCTATCAAAGAGTTCAATATTGAGGATTTGATTGCCGATGAAGAGATGGTTGTGGTTATCTCACATACCGGCTACATCAAACGGATGCCAATCTCAGTCTACCGGCGTCAGCATCGAGGTGGCGTCGGGGTTATAGGGATGGGGACAAAAGAAGGCGATTTTGTCGAACAAATATTTGTTGCCTCTGCCCACCAGTATATCCTATTCTTTACGGATTGCGGAAAGTGCTATTGGCTCAAAGTTTTTGAGATTCCTGAGGGCAGCCGGACGTCAGTTGGTCGAGCGATTGTCAACCTTATTCGGGTGGAGAACAACGAACAAATTACTGCATTTGTCTCGGTGCGGGAATTTGACGAAAATCGGTTTGTTTTCATGGCGACTCAAAACGGGATTGTAAAAAAATGCAGCCTTGACGTTTTTAGCAGGCCATATTCTGCTGGAATTATAGCCATCAATCTTGATGAGGGCGATAAGTTGATTGAGGCGCAGTTAACCGAAGGAGACCACTACATTGTCCTTGTGACCAAATCCGGATTGTCCATTCGCTTTAATGAAGCTGAGGTCCGCAGTATGGGGCGAACAGCGGCCGGGGTGCGGGGTATTCGTTTAGCCGATGATGGTGCTGTCGTCGGAATGGTTTCTGCTACTAATGAGGGGCCAACCCTTCTTGTTGTTACGGAAAACGGCTATGGGAAACGAACTTCCTTGGAAGAATACCGCTTGCAAGCGCGTGCCGGAAAGGGAGTGATTGCTATTAAAACAAGCACGCGTAACGGCGCCGTTGTTGCCGTGAAAATGGTTTCGGATGATGATGAACTAATTTTCATAAGTTCAAATGGCATGGTGACTCGTATCTCTGTAAGCGACATACGTACAATTGGAAGAAACACTCAAGGGGTTCGCCTGATGGCTTTGCGTCCCGATGAGATTGTCGTTGATGTTGGAAAAATTTCCGGAAATGACAGCGATGCGCAGGAATAAAGGAAAAGAATACAGGGAAATTAGGGAAAGGAAATGGAACGATTGACTTCATCTTTTCTCATGTTTTACGTTTCACGTATTACGTATTGTATCATTTTGCTAATTTTAGCAGTTCCCTTTACCCAAGCGGATGTGATAGGATCAAGCGACCGAATAGGGAGCGCGATAGTCTTAACCGACAATCCTCCTGTGATAAATCGACCGTTAAACCGTGAGTATGAACGGGCGACACGTGTTTATTCACAACTAGCTTGGGCTGCTTACCTACGGTCGACTTACTTAAGGATTGAAAAACGACAGTCCGATGTAAAAAGGGCATATAAGCAGGTTTTGGATGAATATGAGCCTTCAGCCTTTGTTCATACTCAATTTGCGAGTCTTTTGATAGATCTGCAAAACATCAGAAGAGCGGAGCAAGAATGTCGTAGGGCGATTGCGATTAATCCACAAATGCCAGCTCCTCACTTCCTGTTGGGTTATATTCTACTGAAGCGACATAATAACAACACTGGAAAATTGGACGATGCCATTGCAGAATTCGAGAAAGTGGTTGAGCTCAATTCCAATCATGCTACGGTACAGTTTGGGGGAAGAATCGTTAGGTGCCTCGTAGACTCATATCAATATCTTGGAGGACATGCATACAATCGACACGATTACGAATCAGCAGTACATGCTTTCAAAGAACTCACGCGTATCGAATCTTATCAGCCTATATACTATGAGAGACTCGGGAATGCCTACGTTCAATTAGGGAAGAATCAAGAAGCGATCGCCGCTTACGAGCGGGCGGTCAGGATCGATCGGAATATGCCGCTGGTGTATCAAGAGTTGGGAACATTATATGTTAAAGAATATGATAAACTTGAAAATCAAATTTGGAATCAGTCTGGAGCAACTAACATCGCAGAAGTTGCGGAAGAAAATCTCCAAAAAGCCATCGATGTTTATACAGAACTGCGCCGGCTTAATCCAGGGGAGCGAGATAAGTACGATTACGGGCTGAGGGTTTTTCGTACTCGTCTTGGAAGTCTTTATACCTACTTGTGGAAAGAAGAAAAAGCAATAGAGGTTTTACAAGGGGTTTTAGATGACGATTCGGACAATGTAGATGCAAACTATTGGATTGGACTTGCTTATCAGACACTTGGGGACTTTGAGAAAGCTGAATATTATCTCAGAAAAGCGATTGCACTGGCTCCCGAGCGTGATGAAGGATATAACGCGCTTGGTTATCTCTTTGCGGAATATAGCACCAACCTAGACGAGGCTGTCGAACTCATCAAGAAAGCGCTGGAGAAATCGCAGGAAAATGGAGCTTACCTTGATAGTCTGGGTTGGGTATATTTCAAGCAAGGGAAACTGACCGCGGCCCTAGAGAATCTTGAAAAGGCTGTTCGGCACATTCCCAACAGCGTTGAAATTCAAGATCACCTTGGAGAGGTCTATCTGAAGGCCGGGTACAAAAAGAAAGCAATCGCAGCTTGGCAGAAAGCGATTCAACTTGAACCAGATAATGTGAAAATACAAGAAAAGCTGAGAAAACTGGGAAATGGCGAGAGTGAAGAAAGGTAGGCGTAGAAGAAACTATGAGGTCAGGATGGAAGGAATAGTGGAATGAGGAGAGGAGGAGAAGAATGACAGTCAATCCAATCCGATTTTACGTTTCTCGTTCCACGTATTACGCATTACGACATATAACGATTATCTTCGCGGTATTGGGAGTGTCAATGGCTCATGGCTGGATTGATGGTACTCCCTTTTTTTTTGAGGGAGAAGGATTCAGCTTTAACCAAACATTGCCTTCTTCCGCGCCCGCTCAACCGTGTGCACCTCAAATTAAAGTAGGCAACCGCCAGGCTTTCTTCTCAATTGATTTTAGAAAGCATGAACAATATATTGTTCAATCGACATTGCAAAAAGTTGGTAAATTCTGCTATATCTTCGTCGAAAATTCGCAGTGGAAGCGCACTGTCAATGCAGCAACGGTTGAGACCGTGCGGCATGCGTTTGACGATGCAACACCGGCTGATCGAACGCGAGGCATCTATCAAATTGAAACTGAACTATTTGGCCCTCCCCCCAACATTGATGGTGAGACAAAAATCTATATACTCTTACTAGACATTCGAGATCTCGTGACAGTCAGCGGTGGATTTATCGGTGGATTTTTTAGCCCCGTCGATCAGCAGCAAGGAGTGCTCCAACATCCAGAATTCGGCACACTGGTGCATAGCAATGAGCGCGACATGATCTACATTGACACCCATCCCCTAGATGCTGGAAGTGAGAAGGGGTTGGGAGTATTAACTCACGAGTTTCAGCATCTTATCCACTGGCGGCACGATAAAGACGAAGCGATTTGGGTCAATGAAGGGTGTTCTGATTATGCCATGTTTATCTGTGGATACAGTGCTGAAGACCATGTCACACCGTTTGAACGAAATGCAAGTGTATCATTGGTCAATTGGCCGCATAGGACCCGGAGCCAATTATCGCATTATGGCGCGGCGTATACATGGATGCTGTATCTCCACGAACATTACGGTGGTCCAGAAACAATCGCGGCAGTTATAAAGCACCGTGGAAATGGAATTACCGGTATCAATAATGCGTTGCATTCACGTGGCGTGACGAAGACTTTCTCGACCATCTTTGCCGATTGGAAGGTAGCAAACTTCCTGGACGATTCCCAATTTGCAAAAGGACAGTATGGCTATAGAAACGAGCGTCTGAATCTGCGGCTCCACCGTAACCATCAATCACACCCGGTTGCCGTTACCGGTAACAGGATTGATGTCTATGCGGCAGACTATATTGGCCTGTCAGGCAGCGGTGGAGAGGGGGCGTTGAATATCGCCTTTGAGACCGATGGGAAGTACCCTTACGATATACGGGTGATTGAACTACAAGCGTCTCTACCAATAGCGGTCCGTCACATGCCGTTGACCGGGGATGGAAAGGCACAACTCACCATCCCAAATTTTGGAACGACCGTCGAACAGGTTATTCTTGTTCCCAGTGTGCAACCGGAACCTTACTCATCAAATGGAAGGACATCATCTTACGCGTATAGTACCAGGCGAGGCGAGAACGTGGAGTTTTATTTTGCTGTATTGCGGAATCCCGTACATCCAAGGTATTGGGATATCATCGCTGTTCCAGACGATTCGATTGGTGTGATGGCGCCACTAATCGCTGTAACAGAAGGCGAATCGGTGATTACATCCGTGATTACGACTAGGGCGTCAATGAAATCCATACGGGCTGGAGAGCTTTATACGTATCCGCTCTACCTTTCGCCGGCAGTCAATCCTGACAACGTTCGCTGGAAAGTGTTCTTTTTTGAGGCACTAGTGGGTGATGGCAATCTGGAATGAAGTAGATGTGAGCCGTCGTGAAACTGAATCCCTCGTATTCGTGGGAATTGCCTTCGCTTATAATGAGAAATTTACCGGTCATGCGTAGAAAGGACATGGACGATAAAAATTTACTCAATACCTGAGATTAGGAGAATCTCAGGTATTGTCCTTTTATTGGTTGCAGTATGACTCAATATATAGTATAATACCGCATTTGAGTTGTGTGAGAACTTTTCCCGTTTGAGATGGAGAATGCTAGTAATGCAACAGGTGAAAATTGGGAAGAAGAAATTACAAACAGCTAACTGTGAACCTACACTGAATGACACACAAGTTGTCGAATTTTGCAAACAGGGTTACCTGGTGTACGAAGGTGTCGTTCCGAACGAAATCAACCGGAGAGTTTCTGAATTCATTGAAAAGCATGGACAGGAACCTCTTCGACAGGAGGATTGGTTCATTGAGAACGTGCTTCTCAATCCGCAGGCGGCAGGTGCAGTACGGTCGCTTCTAGGCGAGGACTTTGGTTTTCCGGTCGGAGTGGCTAATCATCGGCTGCAATGTCCGGCACCGGCGCAGGGCTGGCACCGGGATGGCGGTTCACGCTATGGCTCGGAAACAAATCATTTGCAGGTATTTTATTACCCACAGGATACCCCTGTAGAGCTTGGTCCTACGGAGATTGTACCAGGCTCCCAT
The DNA here is from genome assembly GCA_965198175.1 of Candidatus Poribacteria bacterium. Classification (GTDB taxonomy): domain Bacteria; phylum Poribacteria; class WGA-4E; order WGA-4E; family PCPOR2b; genus JAPPKS01. Next base: position 361,719 of record OZ240245.1, on the reverse strand, counting down.
TTCCTCTTTTGCTTGCAGAGTTGGATGGAACACTACGGCAACATTCGATCGGGACTTCGCATGGCTTCACCGGCTGGTACTATTTTCATAACAGCTTACCCCATCTGGCATCGTCGTTCTGAGTCCACTGCGCATGGCCTCCGCAATATGTTGAAATACTGCTACTGGCGAACGGTGCCACCCCAGCGGGATTGGATCGCCGAACCGGACTTTGATTTCGCTATGGCTCAATATAGCTTCGGCGACATCCCCCGGCAGCAATTCCGAGATTGGTATGACGCCGCGGCGATGTTTTGCTGGTTGTGTGGGGATATGAGTATACTCCAAGATTTGTTGGGCGGTGCAGATTGGCCTATGGGTTACCCGCCGCCTCGACCCTGGGCACAGATATATCCGCCCCAAGGGTTCTACAGATTTCCGATAAGCCCAATACCCAATAAAGGGACAAATTAGGGCGTGAGGCTGACAGATGAATGGCGTCCACGAGAACCTTAGGTATGAGTTTATCATAGAGAATTGGAGGTAAGTCCACAATGAAGCTAGATAAAGAGAGCAGAACTTTTGATTGTAATCCTACACTGACGGACACCCAGGTGTTAGAGTTCTGTAAGCACGGCGCCATCGTGCTGGAAGGTGTCGTTCCAGACAAAATTAATCAGCAAACATATGCATACCTAGACGGACATCCGACCGGAGAACCAAGCACAATCATGCTTGAGGATTGGTTTCTCGAAAATGTGCTGCTTCATTCGCAGGTAGCAGGTGCTGTGAGGTCAATACTTGGCAGAAACGTCGGTATGCCGGTGCTCATGAGTAATCATCGAGCCAAGTGTCCTGCTCCAGCACAGGGGTGGCATCACGATGGCGACTCGGTATTCGATCCCGAAGTAAATTATCTACAGGTGTTCTATTATCCGCAGGACGTTACGCCAGAGATGGGACCGACTGAAATATTGCTTGGTTCACATTTAGCCCCTACAGGTCAAGGCATAGAATGGCGCGGAGGACGCCTGATGGACTCCTCTGCGGGTACTGTTTTCATCACGATGTATTCAATTCTACACCGCAAGAGTGAGTCAACCGCCGAGGGGATGCGTAATATGTTGAAGTGGAGTTACTGGCGAACAGTGCCACCCCAGCGGGATTGGATTATCGAGCCAGACTTTGACTTGCACACGGCGAACTATGGTGGGCATGGGACTGCCAAGCTCGTAGCGCGTAAGCTCTACTGGCTATGCGGCAAAGCGGACGAATTTCGCACAATGGGTGGTCAATCATGGCCCTATTCGGGTTCACAAGCGAGCCAGATTCATAAATCATATGGGTTTCCATCTGGACCGCCACAATGGTAACCTAATCTAGACTTCTGAAGTGCTTGAGACAATGGAGGTCTGGTCTCATTTTAACTCATGGCTAATGCGATACTGATGGGATTTTATATTGAACATTCGCTGAATCGAGTGTATTGATGAGGTAAAAGTCAAATTGGAGGAATTACTTTATGCAAGAGATAAAACAGCAAATTGAACAATGCATTGAGGCGCTTAGACAGGGTGGGCTTACCGAAGCAGACCTGCGCGCGGTTCTTGATGCGCTTGATGAGACGAAACCCAAACGCCAAAATTTGCTCTATCTTCAAACCGGCGGGACTTCCGTCGGGTCAGGCGCCCACGGTTGTACTATGGTTGTGGATGGTCAGATTACTGAACCGCCGGATCAAGACAATTGGCCATATAGTTCCCCGATTGAGGCGATGCGGGATGGTTGGCGGATAGTTGAATTTCCCAACTTGGCGTTGTTGATGGATGAATCACGTACCTATGGACTTGGGTGCGAATTTATCCTAGAAAAATGGGAGTAAACTGGATTGACCGGGATTAGGTATTGGGACGATCGCTCCTCATGATGGATATCAGATGCAAAGCTATGACTGCGAACCGACGCTTACGGACCAACAGATAATTGAGTTTTGTAAGTACGGATACCTCATGTTGGAGGAAGTGGTACCCGATGAGATTAACAAGCGAGTCATAGCGTACTGCGATGCGCATCCTGGAGGTATCCCTAACGGCTTCCTGATAGAAGCATGGTTTGTCGATCAAGTTTTGTGCAACGCACCGGCGGCGGGTGCTGTGAGATCTCTTCTTGGTCGTGATTTTGGGCTGCCGCTCTCTATCAGCAACCATCGCGTCCATTGCCCTAGAACGATCAACGGCGGTTGGCATCGTGACGACGGTTCGCAACAGGTGCCGAAGGTCAATTACCTGCAGTTGTTTTACTACCCTCAAGCGACGCCTCTTGAGATGGGACCAACCGAATTGTTGCCCGGCTCCCACTATCTGTCCATGCCATCCCATTTTATGAGACACCTTGATGCAATCGCTGACGCTCACAAGACTGCTGCACCGGCCGGTTCTATTTTTATCACCGTCTATTCTATCTGGCACCGTGCTTCTACTGCCACAGCCGCAGGTATTCGAAATCTGATTAAATACACCTATTGGCGTACCGCCGCGCCGACGCGCGACTGGGTGATCGATCCGGCTTTCAGATTAGAGAACGCAGACTTCGCAACGGGTTCACCAGAACCCCGCCGTGATTGGTCGCGCGTCTGCCATGATGCAGCACGGATGTACCTATGGCTGCGCGGGGAACTGGATAACTACGAGTGGATTGGCGGACTCGCTTGGCCCGCAACAGCAACCGCGGCACAAGCGAAAGGATTCTGTCCTGGTTTACCCGCCGACTTAGCTTAGCATGTACGAATTGTATGGGTTAGGTGTTATAAGGGTCCCCATCCGATGATATTGATTGACCAACCCATCATCAATTAAGACAATCCATGGCGGTCCCAACAGTGCATCTCACCCGAATCCGAAACCAGCTTGAGCAGTGTCGTAACAAATTGGCGCAAGGCAGTTTGATGCTGGATGACCTGCAGACAGTCATTGACGCGCTGGATGAAGCCCGCCCAAAGGTTCAGGACATTCTTTATATTCAAGCGACAGGTACAGCACTTGAATCACCCGTTTTGGGGATGTCGCTCTATACGAATGGGAGGCGGATCCCACTGCCGTCTGACCGAACTGATTGGCCATATCAATCTGTCATTGAGGCAGTGCGCGATGGCTGGCGCATCATCAGTTTTCCCAATATGGCGCTGATGATGGATGATTCGGCTACCTATGGGCTTGGGTGCGAATTTATACTGGAGAGATAAATGATCTTTGCGTTGCATGGTGTGTCCACAATGCACTGCAATCTCATTACTGATATCCGGATTGCCTTTGAGACTAACCACGAGGCGTTGGAGATTGAAGTAGGCAAGCTGCTTCGTTATCTAGACCAGGGATTTAAAGCTGAGGAATTAATCCCAATCTTTGAGGCCAACGGCATCCGGCCTGTTATGATAAATTCGGTGAGAGACATTGATCGTGTGGACGGTTCGGAGCGCGATCAACTGCTCGCCGAAGTTGAACGACTCTGCGTTGCTGCTGCAATCATCCAATGCCCAACCATTCAAATCGTAGCCTTCTGTCGTCTCGAAGGGAGGCCGTGGAAAGAGATATTGAAGCTTACTGCCAGGAACGTAGCCGATATTGCGGATATTGGGAAGCAACACGGAGTTAGGTTCCAGTTTGAGCCCATCGCTTGGGCACCTATTCACTCCCTCTCCCAGAGTCTACATGTGATTGAGGAGGCTGGCCGGGATAACGTGGCGATGGTAATCGACTTCTGGCATCTCTACGCGGGAGGAGAAACGACGCCAGATGAGGTGGCGAAGTTGGATAGAGCAATGATTTACTCGGTTCATTTCTGCGATGGAGTCGCACACAAAGCAGGTACTCCATGGAATGAAGCGGAGCTCAGAGGATTCCTCTCTGGAGACGGTGAGATTCCGATCGAGGAATGGGTTGGTGCAGTGCACTCCACAGGGTTTGATGGGATATGGTCTTGTGAGCTTGTTAGCCCCAGGCACTGGGAATGGGATCCGTGGGCGATTGCACGAGAATGTAAGCACCGATTGGAACGTTATACGTCGTAGCTTTAAGATGATGCGACGTTTTCGTTGAGCGGTGCTTCCAAACCTTTCCCTAACTTCCCGACCCGAGAATCGGAAAGAGGAAAGCAATTCAAGCGGCAATTACAGAGAAGTACGAATACTCCCCCTCGTAGAGAAAAGGGAGGAGCAGTTAGATTCTATCACGGTCGGATGATAACTACTTAAATTCTTCAATTCGAGAAATCTTAATTCACGAGGGAAAAAATGCCAGTCGTTATACCGCGCCTCGTCGTTGAGGTATTCCAACACCATGACTTCCAGGGCAGAGGGGGATTTGTGATTGAGCCGGTCCGGTCAACAGGAGATATTGGGTTTCGAGATAACATCTCCTCGGTCAAAGTCTATAAGGGGTCCAATTTTGCATCAAGTCCAAATTATAAAGCCATTCTACATGAACACCCCGACTTCAAAGGACGAAGGCTGCCACTTGGACCGGGGTTTTATGCCAATTTGCATGACATGGCTTACGATTTCGGAGATATCGTCTCCTCAATTAGCTTCGGGTCGGTGTTGCAAACGGTTGGTCCCGAATGGGGAACAATTCCCCTGATTGTCGAATGCTATGAGCATGTAGAATTCCAGGGTCAGAAAATCACGGTTTTACGTGATATTGTTCACTGGGAACAAGGACTTCACGATGCAGTATCTTCTGTTCGCATCTTCAAAGGGCCGGATTTTCCACCTAGTGGTGCCGAGGTGATACTCTTTCAACATACAAACTTCGAAGGTGCTCAGTTACGCATCCAGATGGAACCTATGGATTATAAAAAGGAAATTCCGAATCTCCATGTGTTACCTCAAAACTTCGGAGATACAATCTCTTCAATCAAGATTGAGGGATGGTCTTCATCCAACGAATTTCCAGAGCTTGTCTTTGAAGATGAATTTATCGGTAACCAGATGCGCCCCGAATGGAAATGGGAGGATCCTCATGGGGGCGGTTCCTGGTCAGAGAGCCAGGGCTATCTAGAAATGCATGTTCAGCCCGGCCAAGATCTCTGGCACGGTAGCCCACCGGGGCAAGGTGGCAACATGGATGCTCCACGTCTGTTCATGGAGGTGTCCGGCGATTTTGCCATTGAGTGCCGAATCCGCATTACCCCTGAGCAGAGAGAGCACGGGGGCCTCATTGTGTGGAAGGGGCCGCATGCCTTTGTTAGGTTGGAGAAAACCTCTGCACCCCACGCTTTCAGAGGAGATGTTCGTTTTGAACGGCATGTGAATCGCGTCTACTCCCTTGTTAGTCGCGGTACGGGATTGATAGGCGTGTCGGCGAGTCATAATCGAGGACGGGCACTCTTCCTTCGGCTTGAGCGCACAGGCAATCTCTTGTCTGGATTCGCGAGTTCTGATGGAGCCAGCTGGCAAAGCTGTGGAAAAACACATGTCAGCATGGGCGACCCTGTTCAGGTTGGTTTGCATGCGCTCTGTCCGGGCAATATACCTCCTACCCTCACGCGGTTTGAGTATTTTCGGGTCTCCAAGCGGAAAAGTGAGGTGGCGCAATATACATCACGGGTACCAACCGCGTGGCAACGAACAAGTGATGAGGAATATCAGCAACAAGTGAAAGAAGAGCGCCGACGCTCAATGCGTGATTTGTCCTAATACTTAAGTTAATCCCAATGGGGTTAATCATATTCTGATCCTATCCGAATATGTTCCTACGATGCTTTTGCAAGCAACCCAAATCACGAAATGCTATGGTCATCGGAACATCTTGAACGGTGTGAATCTTGTCGTGCAGCCTGACGAAGTAGTTGCGATTTTTGGACCAAACGGTTCGGGCAAAACAACACTCGTTAAAATTCTCTCCACTTTGATCAAACCCACCACTGGCAGTCTCCAGATTGGCAACGTAGATGCACTTGCTGAACCCCTGCGCGTTCGTCGATTGTTAGGGCTGGTTCTCCACGAACCACTCGCTTATCTCGAATTAAGTCCGTATGAAAACCTCAAGTTTTTCGGACGGATTTATGAGATTGATGACTTGGAAGGGCGGATTTCTGATGTCCTCGCCGATGTTGAACTCACCTCCTTTGCCCATGAACCTGTCCGGATTTTTTCACGTGGCATGATGCAGCGGTTTATGATTGCCAAAGCCATTATCCATGATGCGGCGATTCTCCTTCTCGATGAACCGTTTTCGGGACTCGATGTTGCAGCAAAGCAGATTGCGCTCAAGCTGATTGAGAAAGAACGCGTACGTGGTAAAGGTGTTCTCCTTACAACCCACGATACAGAATTAGGATACCTTGCCGGTTCCCGCTTTCTTTTTCTGCTGGATGGACGGATTGAAACTGTCGCCGCGAAAGGTGAAATTGGGTTGGAAGCTTTGTCTCGTCAGTATGGAAGCAAGTTAACAAAGTGAGCCTCGACGTTCGTATGGTTGCGCATTATAACGCCAGCACTATCGCCTTACCCGGTCCAGCGGACGAGTAACACGTCTGTATCTATCCACTGCCGCAGCATGTGTAATACGCCTTCGACCCAGGGGATTAGGTTCCCCACAAAAAGTCTTAACTTTCTTTTCAACGGACGTCAGGATGCTTGTTGACTAGGGACTGGACTTTGGAAACAGAGGGTGTGACCGAAGCGTATCAAATGCCTTTTCTTCGTGTGCGAACTTTTTTATCTGCTTGTCAAGCTTAAGCGCTCTCTTGAGGGAATTAATCGCTTCTTCAGTTTCGTCAGTAAGCGCGTAAGCACAAGCCAAGTTGTAGTGGGCGAGGGGAGAACGAGGGGCAATCTGGATGGCCTGCTGACAGGCCTCAAGTGCTGTACGAGGCAAATTCTGCTTCAGGTAAGCTGTCGCTAGATTGATATAAACTTCCACTGCATCCGGCTTGATTTCGAGAGCCTGCTTGAAAGCCGTGACTGCCGCATCATATTGTTCCGTACCTAGATAGGCTTGACCGAGGTTGTTATATAGAGACGGTGCTTTTGAGAAAAAAAGGGTATACTTTTTATGCTTGATGGCGCTCGTATAGGCATCAATTGCTTGGTTTAATTCGCTACTGTTCAGATGAAAAAACGCTTTGCGCGACTGATCGTTAAACTGGATTTGATGGTGCCAGATCCAAATAAACCCAATCGTCACAATGAGGCAGAAAGCCATGATTACGTTCTTCATGATAATCGATTCTGCATACCTCCAATCATTTTACTACCGTCTTGCCGCCGAACAGAGGGCAGAGTTTGATAGCGGTAGACCCGAATGACTATATAGGTCTCTTTGTTCTCCTCGTAAGCGTTGGCGAGTTTCTAAAAAGCTGCCGTATAATCTGTAGAGGGAGTTACTTGCCTTGAGGCGGTCATAGTCATGAAAACTTATGGGTTTGGAATTATCGGCTGTGGTATGGTTGCGGATGTCCACGCCGCAGCAATCACAGGGCTAGAGCATGGGAAATTAGTCGCTGTCAGTTCCCGAAATTCCGACAACGTCAGACGACTTGTAGATGCATATCATGTAGACAGCTATTCGGACTACCGTGAAATGCTCAAGCGCGATGACCTCGACGTCGTGTGTGTCTGTACGCCTAGCGGTGTCCATCTGGAGGCGGCAGTCGCAACCGCCAAGGCCCACAAACATGTCATTGTTGAAAAACCCCTGGAAATCACATTAGAGCGATGCGATCAAATCATCCAAGCTTGTGACGAAGCCGGCGTGCGCTTATGTGCAATCTTCAACTCACGATTTGTCGAAGGAAGTCAATTGTTAAAGGAAACAATCGATTCCGGTCGGTTCAGGACACTAACTTTGGGCGACGCTTACATCAAGTGGTACCGTCCGCAAGCGTATTACGACAGTGGCGGATGGCGAGGCACGTGGGCACTCGATGGCGGTGGCGCGTTAATGAATCAGTCCATCCATGCCATCGATCTTCTCCAATACTTCATGGGACCTGTCAAAGCTGTACAAGCATTCACGGATACACTGGCGCATGACCGAATCGAGGTCGAGGATGTTGCAGTTACCGCTCTGCGTTTTGAAAACGGCGCCTTAGGAACCATTGAAGGTGCGACTGCCGTATACCCCGGTTTCTTGAAACGTATTGAGATTTCCGGTAGCAACGGCACTATCGTTTTGGAAGAAGAAGATATTACAACGTGGGAGTTCGATCCGGAGTTGCCTGGAGATGCCGAGATTCGTCAAAAATTCTCAAAGAGGCAATCAGGAAACGGTGGTGCAGCTGATCCACGTGCAATTAGCCATGTTAACCATCGACATCAAATGGCGGATCTCATCTACAGCATCGAAACCGATACGCCACACCTTGTTGATGGGCGTGAGGGGCGAAAGGCGATTGAGATTATCCTTGCCATCTATCAATCCAGTCGCGAAGGGAGAATCGTCCACTTGCCGCTGGAACCAGGAGCACTGATTTAGGTTTGCCTCTCCACTTCCGGCCGACTCTTCCTCCCTTCTTTGTATATCAGCTGCGTTAATCATATTCAAGGGCGATCTTGATTGCGCCATCTTTTTTATATAACGACAGTTCAAACGCCCGCTGCGCTTCAGTAAACGGAAGATGGTGTGTGATAATCGGGGAAACATCGATCCGTCCTTGTGAGATTATATCCATTGCCAGCGGGAAATCCTTTTGGACATCCGGCCCAACCGATGCAATGAAACGAACATTTTTCCTGAAAAAGTCGCCAAAATGAAAATCGTAGATGTCGTCATCAGGCACACCAAACGCAAGGATTGTCCCGCCTTGCTTCACGAGATCCAGACACTTATTGATTGTCTCCGTCTGGTGTCCCACCGCTTCGACTACAAGGTCTGCCATCCTGCCATCTGTCAACTCCGCAACTCGGGCAACCGCATCTTCTTTGCTTGCGTTGATTGTGTGCGTGGCACGCATCTGTTTTGAGACCGCAAGGCGATAATCGAGCAAATCAGTCCCAAAAATTTTTTTCGCGCCGAGATTACTCAACATATGCGCCATGAGCAATCCCATTGGTCCCTGGCCCACAATCACAACCTCCTGATGCAGTAAATTGCCTAACTTCCGACATGCCCAGATGACAGTGCCGAGCGGTTGCGACATTAAAATGCAATCGTCACGATCGAATTTTGGTAGGGGGGTGGTCAAATCTTCATGCGACAGGAAGTATTCTGAGAGTCCACGCATCTCATGCGGTAGAGCAAGCACGGCGTCGCCCTCCTTGAAGCGATCCGATTTACTTGCGGCAATCACACCGATGCACTCATGCATGGACAGCCCCGGCGCAAATGGATAATCGGATGCCGGGTGTTCTTGGGCAAAATATGGCATATCCGTACCGCAGATTGCGCTAAGATGGGATTTAATAAGCACTGCCCCTCCGGGTTCAGGGGAAATGTCGGGTACGTCTATGTCGGTGATTTCAAATTGACGCGGCGCAACAATTTGAGCAACTTTCACATAAACTCCTATCACGAGGAGTAGATACTATCAGGAAACAAAGCTCGTTTTGTTCTCACTTTCATCATTTGCACAAGAACTCACACGCTCCATAGATTATACCACGAATTCGTAAATTCGCACAGTTGAAAATTATTGATTTTTTGCTCTACTATTTTGTTAACCTTGTTATGTGACCTCCGCGAGGGCCCGACGGAACCCATCAATACCGTTTTCCGCTGCCTGAATCAACTGGTTAGGCAGGGGATTGTCATGGAGTTTTATAAGTTGCAAGTTTGGGAGGACGACAAGCTCTTTCGGTATGGAAGTTAACTGATTATTACTCAGTGCCAACTCCCGTAATTCTGTAAGTTGCTCAATTTCTCGTGGGATTTTCGTGAGCTGATTTGACTCTACGAAAAGATGTTGTAGTTTGGACAAATGACCTATCCACTGTGGTAGCGAGTGGATTTGATTTTTTTCTATTGCCAGCGTCTCAAGGTTCCGAAGATTACTAATCTCGTTGGGCAACCTACCTAATTGGTTCCCGCCAAGATACAGTTCTTCCATAGCGGAGAGTTCACCTACTGTTTTGGGTAACGCCGAAAGCTGGTGACCTTGCAGGGTTAACACGCGGAGATTGGTCAAACCGCTCAGATCATCTGGTAACTTCCCCAACCGGTTAAAGTCCATCTCAGCGACTTCAAGACGGTTTAATTCCCCAAAGCCGTTGGGCAATTCATGGAGCTGAGTGCGCTGGAGAATAATCGTCCGCAATGCACTAAGATTGCCAAAATCCGCTGGCAATTCCGTCATTTGGCTACCAATCACTTCCAGATGTCTCAGGTGTGACAGCGACACAATCTGGTTTGGCAACTGTTTGAGTTGGTCACTCTCTACAGAAAGACTCTCCAGGTTCTTCAATCGCCCAATATCCTCTGGGAGGTTCTCAAGCTTGTTCCACCACAGGGTGAGATCCTTCAACTGAGTCAGCGTCCACAACTCACTGGGGAGTTCTTTCGACCCAACAGGATTTTTCAGGTTGAGCGACGCGGCTCCGTCTTCACGACAAGCGGCGATATCGCGTAGCGCTCTACGTTGGTAATATTCGCGTTTGTATGCATCGGAAGTCATAGTCTTCCTCCTTTCGGTTCTCATTTGCCTCAATCCGAGGCGGCTCCTAACAAAACTACGGGTGTGGGAAAGCCATCGCTTGATGGTTCCTTCCGGCCTCCCCAACTGCGCCGCAATTTGTCTGATGGTCAATCCTTCGAGATAGAATAGGTGAGCGGCTTCGGCATGATCCGGCGGCGCTTCGGACAGGGTATGGAGTACGGTATCAAGCAGGTCGGTCTGAAAGCTACCGTGTTTTCTTCGTCTATTGAGGATGGGCTCAAGATCGCTATTCGCCATGGGCGCCTCTCGACGCTGAGCTGACCGAAAGAAATCATGACATCGGTTTCGAGCAATCTGCATGACCCATGCAGCCCACCTGTCCGGGTCCCGAAGTCCCTTCAAACCTTGCCACACATCCAAAAGTACTTCTTGTAAGACATCTTCGGCATACACAGGGTCAGGGATTTCGGACCTGACAAGCTTCACCAGCGGCGTCTCAATGCGTTTTATCAGGATCGAGAAAGCTTGGCTATCTCCGTCAATACACCGTTTAATCAGTTCTCTGTCTGGGATTCGACTCATTATTACGACCTCTTTACGCTACAAGGCGGATCTCAAGAGACAAAGGTTCGCTTGATTTTGTTTTTTCTTGTGTCTTGATTAGGATTCTGTACACAAAAACCTTGCGAAGACTCTAAACCTTCGCAAGGTTCTACCAGTTCGTAGTTGGGTTGGGATCACGAAATCCAACGGCTTATCAAGTATCATATCTCCCCGGGCGGTTGAGTCCGTGCTTCAACTAAGGGCTGAGATTCTACCACATTCGCTTGAGGGCATCAAGAAGGGCAAATTGCCTCACTAACCTCCGAATCTTCCATTCGCGCCGTAAACTAGCCTATTCATTTTCCCGTTTAATCCCTAGCCTTATCAATTCATTAGAACCGTGGGTACAAACTAACGACGTGTTCCATTCCTAGATTCTATGAAGGTAATAATAAATCCCATCTCGGTACGTGCCTTTCCACGCTTCGCCCTTATCGCTTCTGGAGTGATTTTAGTTATCTCCGCTTCCTCCTATGCCTTCGCGGAGCCCGTCCGCAAAGATGCTGCATTAACACATCGCTATTTAGAACTCCGATCGGCGCTGTCAAATGACAAGGAGGAGAAATCTGAGGGTACGACACAAGCCTTCGAAGGCGAAGGGGCTAGTGAATCAGTGACGCAGGATTTTGAATCATCTTCGGAAAGTACGGCGCCCGCACTCGATTTTTTCAGAAAGCATATATCCACGCGCGAAACATGGGTAGATCCATGGAAAGTAGACGCAAAACTTGAAACCACACTGAAAAAAGAACCAACCCTAGAAATGGTGACGCCATACCTTGAAGCGTTGCGGCGGTGGAAGAATTCTCCCTTCACGATTGAACCTCGAGATTTGTATCGTATGCGCGATAGCAAGTCAGACAAGAAGGAGAAAGGGTTAGTACTGCCCTTGAATTCTACCCTCCAGATTACGGGACATAAATCGGTGACCGTTGAAATGAATCATACGCACTACTTCGGTCAGGGCGACATTAACCGCTTCGGGGGCTCGTACCAAGGCGGTTTCGGTTCAGGGCTCGATCTTGGATTGAACTCTTCCTACAGCTACGATAATTATAACGATTTCGGGGGTGGGTTCGGCGGAGGCTATGGGAGTGGCGGTTATGGTGGAGGCTACGGCAGTGGACTTGGCGGGTTTGGGACGACTCGCTTTGGGGGTGTGCCTCGCGCCTCTGGGCCAACTATCCGGCAAACCCTACAGGTTGGTCTACACGGTCGCGTCGGGAGACATACACACGTGGAGGTCGATTATAGCGATTCGGGCGATGCGTTGGGCGGCGGTTATGGCGGGTACGGCGGCTATAGCGGCGGATTCGGCGGCGCAAAGGAACAAAAAATTCGCGTTTGGTACGAGGGCGGACAGGACAACATCCTCAAAACACTCTCTTTTGGCGATATTACGCTGAATCTTCCCAATACCCGTTTTCTGAACGTCAACCGGAATTTATTCGGGCTGGAAGCTGTAGCGGCGCTTGGTGGTGTCAAAATGACGGCGTTTGGTTCGCGCAGTAAGGGCATTTCTGAGACACGTCGCCTCAGTGGGCGATCTAGGCGTGCGGGATCGGGTTATGGCGGCGGCGTCCAGATTTCCGATGCGAACTACGTTAAAGAGCGTTTCTACTCAATTTTACTGGGTGAAGATGGTCTACTCCACGACTCCTATCCTCCAATCAAAAAGGGGAGCGAAGAAATCTACATTGATGATAACGTCGCGGGCAATAACCAAGGCGGACAGCGGACAGTGCAAGGATATTTCAACCTCCAATTCCCGGGCCAGGACTATAACATCGACTATGAAACGGGAGAGATTGAATTCTTAACGCCAATTTCGGCGAGTTACCGGATTGTCGTTGCCTATGAGCATCTCGGGAATGGCGGCGGAGCGGTAGGTAAGCCGGGGAATGTCTTTGAGGATGAAAACGGCGATGGCTCCATTGATGAAGAGGGCGAAGCAATTGGTTACGTGGTTCTCAAAGATAAGAGCTTGCGTGGAACTGAAGCTCGGCGTGTGTATAATCTCGGCAACCGAAATATCAACCCTCGCGATTATCAGATTGCAATCTTGCAGCAGGGCGGCGGTGAAGCGTTCGAGACGCCTGACGGGCCGATTCCTTATATTCAAATCTTTGGACTAGACGAGAACGGGGATGGAGTTGTTGATCCGGAGTTTATTGATTTCGATCGCGGTCTCTTAATCTTTCCCACCTTGCGACCATTTGTGATTGACGATCCAACCAACCCCTACTATCCGTTCCGCGATCAACTGAACAACGAACTGATCTATCTTGAAAATCCGCGCCCTACCGATCAGGTGTATACAATTGTGTGCGATTACGCCTACCAATCTGAAACCCATAACGTGGGTCTCTTTGTAATTCCGGGCAGCGAAAAAGTGCGCCTCAACGGGCGCGAACTGCGGCGTGATATCGATTACACAATGATATATGAGGTGGGGAGCCTCCGCTTCTTTACTAAACTCGATGAATTTGACGAAATCGAAGTTGAATTTGAACGCACTCCTTTCGGCAGCGCGTTGCAGCAAACTGTCGCTGGAGTTTGGTTGGAATATGCCTACGTTCTCAAGTCCAAGACACCTGATGAACAAGATCAATCTGATCGATTTGATCGGCTAAGCGGCGGGCATGATAGACGTGAAGAGGGCAGTCGCTTTGACAGGGGAACTTCCTTTGGCGGATTTGGCGATAAATTCGGGCGCGGCGGCTTTGGTGGTGGATTTGGCGGCGATTACTCAAACTTGGGTGGACGTTCCCGACGACGGCTTCACACGGGCGCAAGCTCCTATTTTAACCCGGTTTTCCGAAAAGGATTTAGCCTCTCGACAGGCTATATTCTGAATACAGGGCAAAAACCGAGTCGTATTCCTGATGTGAACGATGCCCCTAATCGTTTGCAAGCTTTTAACATCAATACGAGCTTCGGACGAAGCTTCAACCTGGCGTGGCTGTTGAATCCAATGCCGTTTGTTGCCGTGAAGCACTTTCCACTGTCAATTGATTTCAGTGGCGAGACAGCATTCTCCCACAACAACCCCAACAGCGTCGGCGTCGCGTTGATTGATAGCATGGAAGGTGCGAGAGAAGCGACAAGCGTCTCCACCTTTAAGCATAGTTGGCGCGTCTGTAGTCCACCCTTCATAGAAGAGTTGACGCCGGAGAATCGCGCCCTCTTTCGCGTTCTGCTAAGAGATAAAGACGATACCAAAGCTGTCGGCAATTACATGCGGAACCGTGACGTGCCGGCATCCTCCATTAACCCCTTCGCACTATCGACGGAACAGCGCCTCGTCATGGAAGTCGGTTATAATTTCACAGATGTCATTGAAGAGTGGGGTGGATTTTCTTATGGACTTTCAGCCTCAGGGGCTGACTTTTCCGATCGAGAGGCATTGGAGATATGGCTGCGAGTACGTGGCGATGATGATGTGACGTTATATCTCGATCTCGGCGTTGTCAGCGAGGACAGCGATCTTGATAACCGACTCGACTCCGAAGATCTCCCGAAGGAACTGGAAGATACGAACGGGGACGGGAAAGTTGATACGCTAGACCTCGATCTGGAAAATTTGCTCCCATCCCAAAAATTCAGTGCGAATGGATCGCTCGACACTGGCGAGGATGAAGGGTGGGATTATGATGCTTCGCTCCAGCCGAGGCGAGTTGGCGCGGGAAATAAAGAGTTCGATGCCGAAGATCTCAACGGCGATGGGGTACTGGACACAATTGACGCTTACCTCGAGATTGCTATCCCGTTGAACGATATTCCGGAGGAGTGGATCAAAAAGCGTAATCGGAGTGGTTGGACATTCTTGAGCATCCCGCTGCGCGAAGCGACCTCTGAAGGCAACCGTCTCCCGAACCTCGGGTTTGTGCAACACCTCCGTTTTTGGCTGCGGAAGAACAACCCCGGCACTGTTAGTGGGACTATCGAGTGGGCTTCGATCGAGCTTGTAGGAAACCAATGGCAACAGGGCGTTGTAACTCGGCAGGGCAACGTTGTTACCGACACAACAGAGGTGTTTAATGTCGCCACAAAAGACAACTATAACTTTGATGATTATCAAGACGCCTACGAGCAGATTAAAGACAACAAGGCATTTAAGAAGCTCCATCCTTTCGTTTCCAGCAGTGTCTTTGGTTTCCAGCAGGAGCAGCGCGAACAAACACTGGCGTTAAACTACAATTTACTTCCGGGTTCTTTCGGTGTCACTTCGCAGAAGTTGCGTGGACTCCGGCAAGGTGAGGGACAAGATTTCTCAAAACATGATAAACTCAAGTTGTGGATCTATGGCGACAAGAGTCACTCGACGTTCGTGATGCGGTTGGCGCCGAGCATTCGCACCAATTACCGCTCATCCTTGTATTCATCGAGTCCTTTTGATGATCCGAATCAGCAGCCAGAGGAAGGAGTGAATATCTTTGAGAATCTTAACGACTTTTACGAATATACTCGCGTGATTGATTTTGAAGGTTGGGAACTGATTGAAATCGATTTGGAGGACGTGAAACGGAATGAATACCCAGATTTAAACTTACCCGCTCAACAGGAGGGAATTTCGCCTGACAGCACCGGGGAGGAGATGGAGGAGCAAACAGATTCAAACAAAACCGATGGTCATCCAGATGGGCTTGTCGTCCGCGGGACAAACAGTTCTCAACTCTCAATTAAGAGCATCGGCGGTATTCTGGTCGGCATTCGCAACGACACGGAACATGAGGTTGGTGGAGAAGTTTGGGTTAACGAAATCCACCTGAGTAACCCACTAGTTCGGTCGGGATGGGCGCGGCGCGCCAACATGTCAATTGAGCTTGGTCCCATTCTCAGTGTCCGCGGCGGGTTTGCAAGACAAGACAAAGATTTTGAAAGTTCATCCGGAGAAACAGGACGTCAACGTCGACAGGATTTAGGGTTCAGCACAACCAGTAACGACTACAATATTGATGCCGATCTCCATCTCTTTCGCTGGCTGCCAATTACTTACTCCATCCGCGAACAGGAATCTGAGACAGAAAGCCGCCGTGGATCGTTTAGCTCTTTTCAAAGTGGGAAAAACAGAACGCATAACCGTGATTTGTCCGCGCGCTTTAATCCGCACCGATTCTTGCCTGCCTTAGGTTTTGCGCATAATCGACAGAACTTCTGGAACGAACGTCAGGGGACTGAGATTAGTGATCTCTATACCTCCACGTTCCAATACGGTCTCAGCCAAATAATTGGGCTTGATGTGCAATACCGACACGAAGATGTTGAGGTCGATCCATCAACGGCAACAGAAACCGGCGGTAGTAGCTTTTCATCTTCTGGTTATGGTTACGGTCGTAACCGAGATGAAAAAGTTGACAGCGGTTCGATCTCGATCAATATCAGTCCGGTTGCAAGTTTTAGCCTGAATCCGACATACGAGATTCGCCGTACACTCGAAAGGCGCGATGACAATCTCCAGCGCACAAGTGGATTCAGTCCCGCTAGTTTTGGAACGCCGTTCCAAACAACCCCAACGACAGAAATAGATTCAACAACAACTGACCCAACGGTGACGCCCGAACCTGAGTCCCCTGAATCCAAACCGGAGTTTACCATTGGCGGCCGTGAACATCGGCTTTCTCTAAACCCACGCTTGAACCGCGATTTTTTTGGCATGCGCCCGACAATCAACAATCGCATCAGTTTTCGTGAAGACTGGTTTCACAATCAGAAGAACGCCCGAATCAACGCGAATATCCGCTTTGGTCTCAGCATACGCCCAAGGGTATGGTTCGGGTGGTTGTTCCGGGAGCCGGATATCGAAGAGGTTGACGAGGGCGAAAGCCAAGGGACGCTCGACAGCTTTGAAGAAGAGGTACAATTGGAAGAGAAACGACAACGCGAGCTCGAACGACTTGAACGTATGGATGTTGATATGGAGATGATTGAAGAGGCGGAGAGCCAAAGAGGAGATTGGATTTCCCGAGACAAAGCTGAACTAGAACGCAAGCTTAAGGAGAGGCAGGGCAAACAGGGCAAAGGACAATTCAGTCTACTTCGTAGAAGTATGGAGAGTCTTGCGTTAAATGCTGATGTTAGTTTTGATACGCAAGACTCCCTCCGGGGACTCCCTCCGGGGACCTCAATTCGAGATATTCTGGAACTCCCAGATGACACAGAGGAACGTACCCAATCTCGGCAGAGAAATCGCTACGGATTACGCACTTCGGTCGATCCATGGACGTGGGTGTCGCTCGGCACAAACATCTCCCGCAACATCGGTTTTACGAAATCGCTAAGCACTTCATCTGACACCCAAACCACAAGCTATGAAGGAGACATCAAGCTGTTCAATGCCAGCAATACCTCCAGCTTTCAGTTAAGATACCGCTATACGCAGCGCGATCAAAGCAACATCAATACGACGATTAACGAAAGTGTCTCACAAGAACCATCCATCAGTTGGAGTCAATCACTGGGGGCGTCAACGAAGGCTACGCTCGGCGTTCGCATGACAATGCGAGATCAGGTGCGCAGCAACGGCATTAACGCTTCCACACTGATTATCACGCCGAATCTCAGCATCGATTACCGGCTTCGATTAGAAGGGGGACTTCCAATACCGATTCTCGGCCGAATTCCTCTCAAGCACGATCTGGATCTCACGAATACCTTCTCGACAGTTATCCGTCGGGAGAACTTCGGGGCGAATCGGGAGGAGAGATCGGAACGATACGAGACAACTTTACGTACACGGTACAACCTAAGCACGCGCCTGAGTGCGAATCTGAACCTCGGTCTCAGCTATAACAACGATCATGTCGAGGAGGGGCAAGACTTCTTATCAATAGCGAGTTCAGTGACGGTGCGTGGAGAATTTCAGTGAGAATCAGAGGTTTCCCCGCCCTGTAATTTGAAACCGAGTTTTTTCTTGAACGTATCGACTATAAACAACCCAAAAGGAGATTACAATGAACACGAAACATCAGGTTATCAGCGGTATCATTGGCGGTATTGTAGGCAGTATAATCACGGCGTTGGTGGTGTCGTCCGGCACGGCGCAAAATGATAAGTTTGACACAATCCAGTGTCGTAGGCTAGAGGTCGTTGATGCGGACGGTAACGCGAGGGTGATTCTCAGCACCGATGTCCATGCGAGCCGCCTGGTGGACGCATTGGTTGATGACAACGTAAGAAGGGTGCGTATCATAGGCGATGAAAGTGGCGGACGTGTCGAGGCGTATGGCAAAGATGGCGAACCGCGGGCGATGCTCGGCATCGGTGAACACGGCGGGACTGTCCGTGTCCATGGCAAAGATGGTAAGTTGGCAGCGCAGCTCTACACCGATGAACAGGGCGGGGGCGTCGCTGCGTTTGACAAAGATGGTAAGTTGGCAGTGAAACTCGCCACCAATGAACACGGCGGGGCTGTCCATGCGTATGGCAAAGATAGCGCAGCGCAGGCGGTACTCGGCATCGCTGAAGACGGCGGGGCTGTCTATGCGTATGGCAAAGATGGCGCAGCGCAGGCGGTACTCGGCATCGCTGAAGACGGCGGGGCTGTCTATGCGTATGGCAAAGATGGCGCAGCGCAGGCGGCACTCGGCATCAATGAAGACGGCGGGGCTTTCACTGCGTTTGGCAAAGATGGCAAATCGTTTGTGTTGCTCGGTATTGAAGAACACGGCGGGGCTGTCAGTGTCCATGGCAAAGATGGTAAGTTGGCAGCGCAGCTCTACACCGATGAACACGGCGGGGGCGTCTATGCGTTTGGCAAAGATGGCGCAGCGCAGGCGATACTCGGCATCGATGACCACGGCGGGGCTTTCACTGCGTTTGGCAAAGAAGGCAAATTGCAGGCGATACTCGGCACCGCTGAACACGGCGGGGCTGTCGCTGCGTTTGGCAAAGATGGCGAACCGCAGGCGATACTCGGCACCGCTGAACACGGCGGACGTGTCGATGCGTTTGGCAAAGAAGGCGAATCGCGGGCGACACTCGGCATCGATGAACACGGCGGGGGCGTCGCCACTACTGATAGATTCGGGAATATAAAAATCCTTGACTGAAAGACAGTGGCTAGTCACTCTCCACTAGTCACTGGCAATTGGCGCTGCTTCGTGTTGTTTTAATCCATTGTGTGGCTATCAGCGAGATTAATACGAAAATTGCACCGCCTATGAAGATGATTTGATAGCCAAATTGTTTCCATGCTAGTCCGCCGATTAACGGAACAGCCACCGCAGCAATATGGTTCATTGTTACCCCCATTGCAAGCGTTGGCTTGAGATCGCTTTTCGGCGCGATTTTGTTCAGGTAAGTGGTTAGCGCGATTCCCCCAATAAACAAGAAATTATCAATACAGTAGAGTATGTACAAGTGATTTGCATTTTTGAAGACTGCGTAACCTATAAACACGAAAAACAAGCCGATATAACTAGCACTCAACATTCTGCGTTCGCCAAGCTTGTCAATAAGCCGACCTGCAATTGGGGCAACGACCAGAACTACGACCTGATTAATCAGAACCAGTCTAATAATTAAGCTTCTATCGGTGCCATACACTTTGACAAGCGCGAAAATCGCAAATGTAATGAAAATCTGCCTGCGGCACCCTTGAAGGAAGGACAACAGATAATAGAGCCAATAGCGTTTCCTTAGTACAAGCCGATGCTCGCGCTCGGCTTGCAACTGACGCGAAGCGAACATCAATACAACACCACCGATGGCAACCATCCCGCCGCCAATTTGGAACAGTCCTTCAAACTCTAAGGCTTTCACACCGAACAAACACAGAAAAATTGCTCCTAGTGTGGCAAAGCTTTCCACACTTCTCAATTGACCAAGCCATTTACCCTTCTCATGCCCTTTTGAGTATGCAAGCGTCATTGCTCCGCGTAAGGGCAGCCATGCGTGAAACCCGATGCTCCATATAAACGAGTAGATGAGTACTTCCGGGAATAAATTTGCTTGCGAGTATGCTGCTATCCCAAACCCCATGATGATGAGGGCAAACCCACTGAGAATCGGTGGTGCAAAATAGATTGTAATGGCTGTAAAGAACGCATTGAGAAAGCCGGGAACTTCTCGCAGCGATTCCATATAGCCCAATTCAACGGAATCAATACCGATTCGATCCACAATAAAGTTGTAAAAAAGCGCCGTCTGGATGCCGAAAAACACGCCGGTTCCAAAGACAGCGCATGCCAATAACTGAAAATTGCGACCCCAGGATAACAATCCTTTCCCCTTTCAATGTCTAGCGAACCAAGTGGGAGTTGCCTTGTCCTCTATTTCGATTGGAAATCAAAGGGACAATTCTAGCGGCGCACTAGGTTCAGAGAGCGACGGTGTAAATCCGATTGACAGAAATTAAGTCAGCCCTATAAGTCTTTAGGCCACTAGTTCCAACGAACAAGAAAACTTGAGTTGAGGACGAGATATGATATACTATACTCACCTTCGGTGAGTATTTGTAGGGATCAACCGAACGGATAGTGAGGGTGATAGTTTTGTGAGTGAAGCCTATCGCCTAAAATCTCTATGAAGAACTATCGCCCTCACTATCCGTTCGGTTGATCTATTCGTTTGCTTGATCGGTTTCAGAAACTTCCCTTTCTACCATATCAGCTTTTCTTGC
Organism: Candidatus Poribacteria bacterium; assembly: GCA_965198175.1. Taxonomy (GTDB): domain Bacteria; phylum Poribacteria; class WGA-4E; order WGA-4E; family PCPOR2b; genus JAPPKS01. The sequence continues at coordinate 340,925 of OZ240245.1, read as the reverse complement.
GTTTCCTGACTTGTGATACCCGATGGTATTTGTAAGTCGGCAGAGAAAAACGGTTCGAGATGCACAACATGAAACCTGCCTTAATCTTTCTGAACGGTAATTACGATTCTCGCTATCCTGAATTCTACAGGCAGGAAATCGAGTGGGGATTGGAGAACAAATACCCTCTGATCTGCGCTGATGCAGGGTTGCAATTTTTTCATAACGTCAATCAGACCTATGGCACTCAGTTTGCCCCAACGGTTCTCATCGGAGATCTCGATTCATTGGATGAGGTTCAAGCTACGAGCGGCATTGAGCAATTCCAAGCAGGTGGCATGCAGGTCGTCCGCGAGTGGGTTGGTCTGGTTGACAAGGATTATACAGATGGACAATTGGCGGCGACCTATGCAATAAAGGAATTCAACTGCGCCCAGATAATCATCTACGGCGGGTTGCCTCAGTCGAATGGGTATGAAACAGATCACTTCCTTGGCAATTTGAAACTCATGCGCTTCGGTTTTGGGGTGTTTTCAAATAAAATGGTGAAAGCGATAAGCTCAACCCGGTCGCTATCGCTAGCGAATCTGGGTGGCCGAATAGATGATACGCTGTCCGTTTCTCGGTATGCCTACCGTGCTGAAATGCGGGACGTTTTCCAAACGATTCACTTTGTGGTTTCAGATTTGACCTTAGAACGAAAAAACGAGGGATTACAACGGGTCTCGCTAGTTGCAGCGTACCCGCATGTGGTTGTGGCAAGCAGTGAGAATCTACGTTGGGATTTGGCAAGGCTGCGAGTCGATCCAGATATGGATGCGAATGTTCCGAATACGCTACGAAATGAGTTCACTGCGGATGCCGATAACGCTAAGATTCGGCTTGAAATAACTTCCGATCCGGTTTACGTCATCCATAACTGGTACAGTCAATAGTCTGACAGACGCTATTGCGCTCAAAATGGTCTCATCTGCAACTACAGGTGTTATTAGTAGAGTGATTGGTTACGATTGATTCATAAAACTGATGCAATTTCTCGCCGATTCGCCGCCAATCGTAATCAGCCTCGACATGCTTCCAGCCTTTTTTTCCGAGCTGCCGTCGCATCTGTTTATCCCCAATGAGTTGAACGACGGCATCGGCAAAGCGCGCTGGTTCGTCGCTGATGATAATTTCTTCACCGTCAATTAGATTTAAGCCTTCCTCACCTACTGTCGTTGATACAACAGCTTTTTCCATTGCGAGCGCTTCAAGGATTTTCAGCCGTGTCCCGCTGCCAACCCGTAGGGGTACGACGTAAACCGTTGCACGCGCGATATACGGTTTGGGATCTTCCACGCGCCCAGTGACGATTATCCCCGGTTGCCCAGCCAGTTTTCGCACTCGATTCGTAGGATACTGTCCAACGATGTAAAATTTCACATCTGCCCGCCTTGCTTTAATCAGTGGAAAAATCTCATCCGCGAAATAGATTACGGCGTCCTCGTTTGGATACCAATCCATACTGCCGGTGAAAACTAACGAGGCTTCCTCCTCAAGCGCATGGTTTGGTTGATACAACTCAAGGTCCACCCCATTGGGGATGACCTCAATGGTGACATTAGGGCAGATGCGCTCAAGTACGGCGCGATCGGTTTCGGAGGTGCAAGCAATTGCATCGAATTTTGGGAGTATCCTGCGTTCGTATCGATCAAAGAGGCATTTCTGTGTCCAGAATAGAAATTTTCGTACGGGATTATCTGTCTGTTGGCATAACCGAAACCAAATATGGGAATCCACATTATGCGCAGTGAGCAACGTGGGCAAATCCGTCTTTACGCGATATGGTGCCGTATGAAGGTATTCGTGGTCAATCAGATCAAAGGTATTGTGCGACAACAGCGAGTGCAATTTCTGTTTGAATGCGGGGAAATAGTAGCGGGCGACGGTAATAGGTTGTCTTTTTATAAAGGCGCGTAATGCAGTGTTCGGACGCAATGGCGGCAAATTCGGGGCTTGTTGAATCAGATAGGCGTCAATTCCCAAGTCGCGAAGATAGGCAATTCCTTCGCCATCCGTCGGTGTTGTTTCCAGTGCTAGAAAGGAAATCTGATTTTTGGAGGCGATCTGCTTGAGTAAGTTAAATATGCGAATGCGTCCGCCATCGTTGGGTGGGAAAGGAACTGTTATAGATAGGAAAAGAATATTCATTGCCCATCGCTTTCTTGTGGAAGCAGTTCGACGAAGCACTGTTTACCAAGGCACGAAATTGCACAACACCACGAGATTTTGTGCGGTGTGTTGCAAATTGACATGAGATTTTTTTGACTGTTGTTGTTTTGATTATCCCAGAATATGTCTGATATGTCAAGGTGTAAAATTCTCTTGAGATCTTAGCACATTCCTACGAAATTGAGGTATCAAAATCCTCAAGTTGATGGAAAGTGATAGATGGAAGAATATCGCCTATGATATAATTGTAGATGTTTTCATACGAATACAAGAATTCATATAGGGGTTGCCTTATGTTATACTATTGAATGAGGAGAAAGAATTCAAAAAATGCCAGCAGAGATAATTGACGGGAACCGGCTCGCCAAATTGATTCGCAGCGAAACGCGACGGCAAGTGAAAAAGCTGAAATTCACGCCTGGGATTGCAGTGGTCCAAGTCGGCAACGATCCGGCTTCAACGGTTTATGTCAATTACAAACGGAAGGACTGTGAGCGTGTCCATTTTCATTCGGAAGTTTATCGCATGAGCCAAGCAACAACTCAAGAAGAGGTAATTGACCAGATGCAAACGTTGAACGACCGCAAGGAAATACACGCGATTCTCGCGCAGATGCCTGTCCCCGACCAGATTGATGGGCAGACGGTAATTGACACAATCGCACCGGAAAAAGATACTGACGGTCTAGGCGCAGCGAACTTGGGCAACTTGATGATTAATCGCGAGTGCGTACTGCCGTGCACGCCTGCGGGGATTGTTCGTCTCATCGAATCAACGGGCGAAGAAATCGAAGGCAAACAAGCAGTTTGCGTGGGGCGCAGCAGCCTTGTCGGGAAACCGATTGGGTTGATTTTACTCAACCGCAATGCGACGGTTACATACTGCCATTCGCGTACGCGGGATCTCAGAGAACAGACGCGAAACGCGGACATTTTGGTCGTTGCGACCGGCAAACCCGAAATGATTAAGGCTGACATGGTTAAAGAAGGGGCAATCGTAATTGATGTGGGAATCAATCGGCTTGACAATCGACTCATCGGCGATGTGGACTATGAAAACGTCAAGGAAGTGGCGGGGTTCATTACGCCCGTGCCTGGCGGGGTTGGTCCAATGACACGAGCAATTTTGTTAGAAAACACTTTGAAACTGGCGATTGCTCAGTGCGGCTGAAATTATAGTCATTATCGGTTCATATTTACACAAGGCGGAATCAACTGATTGATAATCGAGGCTAGGAAGCCTCTCCTACAAACCAATGAGTAAATGTATAATTTTTAGTCGCAATGGCTATACATCTCACTCCTGCGGTATCCAAAGGAATGAAACAACCTGATTCATACGAGGCAAGCAGCGAGAATGCTCGATAATCATCTGGTCTGATTTTGTGGAACACCAGCATGACAGCGGTACCTTCCCCCTCTTGTCTCTAATTTCATTAAGGGGGCTTTCAGCAAGGTGCCATGCCAACGCCTCCGGGTGAAGCGGCTTGTCTTTAACAAGATAACAGTCGCCATTTCGGCGGAAGTCATTTGAATACGCGAAATACTTAGTGTGTCGATTCTCGGAGAACACTATTGCACAATTATGCCGGCTCAAGCGGGTGTAGCGAATTGCCGTGCTTGTAAGGGAAGTCGCATACCGGGCGGAGAGCGTGTCGATTGCGGACAGCCCGACGTTCGGCAGCTTCTCGGCGTCGTCCTGAAAAAATGGGGATGGCATCAATAACTCAACGGCAAACTGGTTAGCGCGCTGCTCTTCCGGTCCGCGTGTGTTAAAGAAGCCTAGTTCCCCTCCGTGGCAGAGCCGCTTCGCTGTTTCCTCCCGATCCAAGTGATAATGCCCCAATTCGTGAGCAATAGTGAACCTTTTTCGGGATTGAGATTGAATCAGGCTGTTGATTAGGATTCCCCAAACATCCCCGACCCGCATGAGACAGCCGTCATATTGACTTTCCATCTCCCGTTCCCAGATGACAATCTCCAGTTGTTTCGCAATATTTCGGGGTTGAATTGGGATAGCTTGAATATTTAACTCTTGTAGTAAGCGACGGGCACATTCAGCAGGATGACGGGATTTGGGTGACAGCCTCTGTGCAGCGTTAGACCAGTTTAGGGAATTTCGTCCAGCCATCTTCAGTCAGCAAATACTTTGCTTCACTCTCTTTCATTCTTAGCTTTGAGAAATTCGTAAAATTCAAACATCGTCTCTTTGTCTTTCTCCGGGAATTCCATGATGCCTCGAAACATAATGCTGACTTTCGGATCGGCTAAAAGATCGTCGTAGCTTTGTTCCTTTTTGCCGAGTAGATAGTCCGTAGTAACTTTCAGGGCATCGGCTAAACTTGAAAGTGTATCGAATGATGGCTTACGTGTGCCAGATTCAAACTGAGATATTGCTGCAGGCGTCAGATTCGCCTTTTGTGCGAGCTGGGTCTGCGTCATCTTAAGTTTTAACCGGCGATCGTGTATACGTAATGCAACAGACATGGTTGAATCCTTTCTTTACTGTAGGATGCTGAAAATAAAAACGTGATGTTACGTGGATCTAATACATTATAGGACGTACGCAGTTGAACGATGAGGTGTTGTAATACGATGCTTTATCCCGAATGCGGGGCAAGATGCCCCGCCTACAATGTGTGTAGGTGGCAAGATGCCCGGCGGCGCCCTATGAATCGGGCAACGACAGTCTGAATTGCGCAAGTCCTAACATTATTTAGCCAGGGTACTAAAACCAAAAGTGTGACATCAGAATCAACTGATCTACGCCTCGAAGTTGACGCGAATTATTATCGGTCCGGTTCTTATTCTCAATGTTGATCCAATAGAGTAACTCAAGGGAACCACTTTTCATAAACGTGTATTGTGCGGCGATAGTAACACGTTTCTTCGCATCACCTGCTATCTTTCGATTTAAATCGAACAAGCCGTAGCGACCCGACAATACGAGTCCCCGCATCAAATGATATTTGGCGCCGAAATAGTAACCTTTGGAGTCGATATCCTCATCCCCGAAACTGATACTCTCACCGTCGTGGAAGTTACCGCCAAAATTGAATTCCCCTTCGAGAACCAAGTCTTTGTGAGCCGCGGTCAGAAACGCTCCAACGGTCATGTTGCGCTGCTCTTGTGATTTATTGATAAGATGGGAAACACCCGCCCGCAAAGGTCCAGCATTGCCACCAACAGTTGCAACCCAAGCCTTGTGGTGATTTTCATCCACATCAGATGCGCGACCGCCAGAGAATATCGTCGCGTTTCCACCGTTGAATACGGCTGCGTTATAGAATAACTTACTGTATGACCCGCCGACTTCAATGCCGACGTCCCGTTTATTGGATCCGAGGTTGTATCCACCCCGAACGAGAATGTTATGGTCTTTTTGTTTGAGACCAAATGGAACTCGGAATTGGCCGACTTTGACGTAGAGGCGTTCCGGAATCGCATCGACCGTCGCAAAAGCGTTGAGCATTGCGCCTAAGTTGTTAGACAAGGTCAATCTGAGTTTTTCGGACGCCTCGGCGTTGACGGTCAGTTCCCCCTGCATCATCAGAAAGCTATCAACGGATGAATGACATGAGGAACAATTGGCAAGCGTCTCCTCTTCGTGTACGACATCGGTCGTCTTGATGTAAGCGGTACGGATATCCACCGCTGTCGTTAGTCTTTGCGCGATTTCTTTCGCCTCAGCCATAAGTGACGCTGGGTCGAAATCTTCGGGAAATTCAAAGTAGTTATCTTCAAAAACTTGCCCGACTGTGTTGCGCGGACCTCCGCCTGCCGGATCAATATGGCAGAAACTGCAATCCTTATTTTCCCGTGCTGCAAACTCCGGACGGGCTGCAATATCAAGAGCGGAAAAGTATATCAACAATACACAAAGCGACAACCCTAAAAGTAGATGTCGATAATTACTTGTCAATTCATCAATCTCCTTAATATTGTAAGTTACAGTTTTTCCAATCGCGTCATGCGTATTGCACAAAAAATCTCGATTGGAACGATGCAATGCCCAAATGTGTTACTGGTCGCTGCAGTGCAAGGATTATAGGCAGCTTAAACTATTAGCGGCCAATCTTCATTATCGGGATTTTAGCATTCGAATATTTATGTTTTAAGCTATTGGCGGACTCACGTTTCCGAGGTAACCATGAAAGTTGGAATTTTCCAATAAAAAACACCCCTGCCAAAAAACCGCCAATGTGGGCTAACCAAGCCACCGTGGCACCTTGGGAGGAAAGATAAACGAAATTAAACACTTGGACTAGTATCCAAGGGACAAGCACAACGCTCGCCGGCAAAGAGACGATATAAATCAGAAACAGACATCGAATGCGAGATTTGGGATAAGCGATAAGGTGCGCGCCCATCACCCCTGCAATTGCGCCGCTCGCGCCAATCAAAGGCACATCGGAGTTATAGTGAAACACGACATAAAAGAGGGTGGCTAACACACCGCATAACAGATAAAACAAGAGGAATTTCATCCGTCCAATTACGTTCTCAAGATTGGGCCCAAACGCTGAGAGATAAAGCATATTACCGATGAGATGGACAAAGCCCCCTTGTAAGCTATATGCATCATGCAGAAATAGGGAAGTAATTAGGGTTGGCTGAGATAGGTCTGGGAGTTGCGGTAAAAACAAAACAGAATCGCTGATCTTTTGGGGAATTGTACCGTACTGTTCCGAGAGATTCAACTCCCAAAAATGCCAATAATAAAGTTGATACGCAAAAACGAAGACATTGGCAATAATTAACAACTGCACCGTCCGAGGAATTTTAGAAGGTTTGTCCACTTGAGGCGGGCTGGGCAATGGAATTAACAAGGTACGACTTCCTTTTATCGATTGTTGAGAGTTGATGATTAGAATAGTCCGCTAACGCCCGGATTCAGACGAGATATATGGTGTATGCTACAATAGTAACGTATAAAGGCGTTAGATGTTTTCACATTTTGCTACATTTTGTGCTTGGTTTCATCTAATTCATCTACATCAAATCGATCAATAATGCCCATTACAAGTTCTCTAATCGGTGCATCTTCGACGCCAAAGACCTCCTGAGCTACGCCCGGTCCCGCCCCAACAAGGACGATGTCACCTTCGCCAGCCCCGACGTAATCGACAGCGATTGTTGGGGTTTTGACGGGCTTGGATTCTAAATTCAAAGGTTGAATAAGTAATAGGGTTCGATTCTCGTAAGCTGAGTGCTTAATTACCGAGACAATCTTCCCAATTACCTCTGCAATAAACATCTTCAGTCCTCTGTACTAGCTACGGTCATGGAATCAACGATTCCGACAATAGCAACGTCAACGGGCATTTGACGTCCTGAAATGACAGCGATCGCGTCACCACCCGTGACCATATAGATAATGTCCTCATAACCGGCGGTGCCGTAGGGGTCTACGGCAATAAGGGGGGAGGCTACAGGGTCGCCGTTAGCATCGAGAGGCTGTACAACTAATAGCCGTGTCCCAATTAAGCTCGGGTCCTTTCGAGTCGCAACCACAGTTCCAATGATTCTTCCAATATCCATGAATCTCGCTTCCGAGTATTTTCGTCGCAATCGTACTTAATTCGACAGGCTTCGAGACGGTGATTGCTCAGTTTGGATTCCCTCTTTTTCGAAGCATTTTGATGCTCGGTATGAGTTAAAGACTTCGAAAGTGGAAGGGTTTGACATTTAAGTTTTCCACCGTAATTTTACACGAATTTTCGATTGATGTCAAACCGTCTAGAAAATAATAGAAGTTGCCTATCCTATATTAGCAGCATAGGATAGCATCTTGTGTTACACATCGGAGATTTCTAGTTAGCGTGGGATTGAGTTGACTTGATGATGACAGATGTGCTAAACTCACGTTCTGTAAATATGTTGGGTGTTGAGGAAATAAATATGGAAAACGCATCGTTTGCCGCCATTGACGTTGGATCCAACGCCATGCGGCTTAAAATCGTTCAAGTGCAAGCGGATGGATCTATTGAACAAATTTATCAATGCCGGGCTCCTGTGCGTTTAGGGCATGAGGTTTTCTTAACAGGTTTTCTAGCCGAAGAGGCTATCCAGCAAGCGATAGAGGCGTTTGGAGAATTCCGAGATGTCCTTAAGAAGTCGAAAGTCCATTCCACTCGTGCCATTGCGACTAGCGCGACGCGTGAAGCTATCAACGGTGATAATTTTGTAAAACGTATCCACAGTAGTTCGGGCATCCAATTGGAGCGAATTTCCGGTGGGGAGGAAGCCCGTCTCGTCCAACTCGCTGTAACGCGGAAAGTCAATCTCCGCGACAAAACCGCTCTCGTCATCGACATCGGAGGCGGAAGTGTTGAATTCGACGTCATCGATCGCGGTTCGATTGTGTACTCCAACAGCCTGCGATTGGGCACGGTGCGGTTGTGTGAAACCTTTCTCCGAACAGATTCCATTTCAGACCTGCAGGTTCTACTGCTTAAGGCTTACATGGAGCAACTGCTCGAAACGACTCTAGATGCAATCAACACCTACAAAATTGACCTAGTGCTAGGTACCGGTGGAAATGTCGAAGAGATCAGCAGACAAATCGGGATTGCCGAAAAAGAAGGAAACGGTTTTCCGGAGGATGTCCGTTTTATTCCACTGCGCGATTTCCGGCGTTTCGTCAAAGAGATTTCTAAACAGAGCGCGAGAGAACGTATGAAGCGCTACGACATGCGCGCAGATCGGGCGGATGTCATTTTGCCAGCAAGTCTCGTGCTTACCGAAGTGCTGAGTAATGTAGTAGCTGCGAAAGGGATTTATGCCGCGAATGTCGGGCTCAAGGATGGAGTACTTGCAGAGATGACTGATCGCTTCCGAAATTCATGGGATACTACCTTGGAGGAAGAAGAAATCCTCAAAGCGGCGACTGCACTTGGACACAAGTACCACTTTCATCTGGGGCACGCGCAACAAGTCCGTTATCTGGCGGAGTTGCTATTTAATCAATTGCAACCCTTGCATCAGTTGTCCCAGGAATCTCGAATGATTCTGTGTGTAGCTGCGACACTCCATGAAATTGGCGGCTATATCAACTCGAGCGCTCACCATAAACACTCTTACTACTTGATAACAAATTCGGAGGTTGTTGGGCTTCACCCGCAGCAACTTGAACTCATCGCTAATATCGCCCGTTATCATCGCAAAGCGTTCCCCAATGAACAGAAGCACGCTCATTTTCAGGCGCTTTCGTATGCTGAAAAGGAACGGGTAACGAAGCTCGCCGCTATTTTGCGCATCGCGGATGCACTAGACCATCAACACAAATCGGTTGTTCAGAGCGTGAAAGTCAATATCCACGATGATACTATTGAGGTTGATGCGCAATCTCTCGACGCATGCCTTTTAGAAAACTGGCATCTTCAAGAAAAAGGGCGCCTGTTCACACATACGTTTGGGCTTGCGATTCGTCTACTGGTGAATGGGAAACCCGGCGACCCTATTGACCCAAACGGCTCAAAGTAAGAAATCACCGGCAGTGGGTTTAATTACCATGTTCAGACTCCGTTCGCAGCAACATGTTCGTAGAATACACCTGACAGAGGTGGTGAATGAAAAGAATCCAACTCCGTGAAATAGCTCATAGTCGATCGGGAGATAAGGGGGATGCCGTGAATCTGTCGGTCATCCCCTACCGGGAAGAGGATTACGACCTGGTGTGTCGTGAGGTCACCGTGGAACGGGTTCGAGCATTGTTCCGGGAAATTTGCCATGGCGAGATTGTGCGGTACGAAGTACCCAACGTTTCCGCCCTAAATTTTGTCCTCGAAAATTGCTTGGGCGGTGGGGTAACCAAATCATTGGCTCTCGATACTCATGGGAAGTCGTATTCGTTCCTCCTGTTGAGCCTGGAAATTGATGTGCCGGAATGAAGAAAGTTCACAACCATTCGTAATATGACTCACATCCGCCTCGTGTTCCAGAGTCACTCATGATTTGTGGTGTGGCTTGCGTAGTCGAATCATCTACTGATTGAAAGGGCGCCATGTCGCCATCGCACAGTCAGCCATGTAGAACCGCAGCGTATAAGATTTTTGTAAATCGAGCTATGGGTTAACCTTTCCGCTTCCAGCCGCCGCCTTCTGTAACAACGATGCACTGGTTCGCGTCGATATTTCTAATGTGTTGCTTTCCCCCGCTTTGCCATTGAATCTCTATGTGCGAGACGGTGGTGCACTTACCGAGTCCAAACAGGAGTTTGAGTTCGTTTTGCGACAAATAACCGGAACCACTCCGGACCTCTTTCATTTGGGAAAATTCGCCCATGTTGACAGTCACACGCGTACCAATTGCATCTGTCACTCCCTTTATCCCAATTAACTTAACAGCCAACCAATTGTTTTTGTTTCCTCCATCATTGCGCAACAAGCTAGGCGAACTGTTGGAATTGGTCACCAAAATATCGATGTCCCCATCTGAATCGTAATCCGCAAACGCTGTTCCACGACTCACATCTGCAAGGCGCATCCCTGGGCCTAGTTGACTGGCGATTTCTGTGAAAGCACCATCGCGATTATTTCGGAACAGGAAGTTTCGCTGCCCATAGGTGCCGTCCCTTCCCATCTCTTTAAGATTATCGTGGAGGTGACCGTTAGCGACAAACAGGTCTAGGTAGCCATCATTATCGTGGTCAATAAATTCTGTTGCCCAACCGAGATAGGGATAACTAACATACGCCGTTTTCGAGGCAGTCGACACATCGGTAAAGAAGCCAGCTTGGTCATTATGATAGAGCGTGTTTGCTTGGTCCGCGTAATTTGTCACAATCAAATCCAGCCATCCATCATTATTCCAATCGCCAAATGCCGTGCCCATCCCGTTCTCTGCCACCCCGGTTTCGCTAAACGCAACGCCGGTGGAAAATCCCAATTCTTCAAATGTGCCATCCCCTTTATTCTTAAATAAGAAATTTTCGGTCGAGTCATTGGCGATGTAGATATCCGGATACCCATCGTTGTCGTAATCGCCCCACACCACACCCAGACCTTTCCCATTTGGATTGTAAATCCCAGATTGCCGGGTCACATCGGTGAAGGTACCATCTCCATTATTCTGATAAAGTGTATCCGGCAGCCCCATAAAATTATTTGGTTCGCAGTAACCCCTGATGCGCTTATCCTTCCGACCACACCAGGGGTTGTCTTCAAGACTGAACTCAATATAATTGACCACATAGAGATCGAGGTCGCCATCGCGGTCATAATCAGCAAATGCACAACTGCTGCTCCACTTCGGTTCCTCCACGCCGGCGTTCCCTGTCACATCGGTAAACGTGCCGTCGCCGTTGTTTCGATAGAGCACATTGGGGCCATAGTTTGTAACATAGAGATCAGGATAGCCGTCATCATTGTAATCGCCGACCGCGCAGCCGTGCCCGTAACCGGTGTCACCCACTCCTGCCTTTTCGGTCACATCGATGAAGGTCCCATCCCCGCTGTTTCGGTAAAGCTGATTGATGGGAACTTCTGTGCTCTGATAACCCGGTAAGGGCGCACCGTTGACGAAGTACAGGTCTGGATCTCCGTCGTTGTCATAATCGAAGAATGCAGCACCGGATCCAAGGGTTTCCATGAAGAATTTCTGCCCGCTGCGCCCATCAACATGAGTAAAATGGATGCCCGCAGATTGAGTAACATCGACGAATTGAACGGTAGCATCCGCGACAGCGATTGTGCTGACAGTAAATAACACAAGACAATAGATTGTGAATAAGAAACTGGAGGAATCAACTGAGCGAATAGCGAAGGCGATAGTCCTGACCGGCAAGAAGACTATCGCACTCACTATTCGTTCGCTTGATCTATCAGATTTTGTGGTCCAACTGAGGTGATTTGCTGGCATTTGCGGAGGAAAGAAAGTGTGTGATATGATTTGTGGCGAGTTAGTTTGCTGATCGCTTTTGCTCTATTAAACTGGCATCATTACGTTAAGGCAAGACATTATACGCGGAAAGACTCGCTTTTGCAATAGAAATTCAGTTTCGCAATTCCCCACAAAATTGGGGTCAGGCACCGTATTAAGAACGGATGTCCCTGGAAATTTATAAAGATACTGAATTTTATTTAGGTAGCTTACCGATCTTGACAAAAACCGAAATTTCGTGTAAAATTTTGTGTGGTAGTGATATTTACGATGTATATCGCATTCTTAAGAGAACAAGCAACGTTGGGATTTGCGCCTTTCCAATCTTTGAAGCAAAACTCTGACTGTAGCTTATACTCTTGAATACTTGGAAACTTTACTGAAATATTGATGGACACAGCAATCTTACGGTTCTACAGTCATTTGCATCTATATTTACACATATGAGCGATGATTGACTCGACTTAGCTCACAAACTCCCGGTTTTCGACGCTTCCCATTGAGCGGGTCGGGCTGGAAGCCCGACCTACGGGAATGGGTGGGAACTTGGATATGTTAATAAACACACGTGTAATTTTTAGTTGCAATGACTATAATATCTCAGACCATTGTGGAGGTAACTTACCTTGAAAAGTACGAACGATTGTGAACCCACCTTGACCGACACGCAGGTTCTGGAGTTCTGCAAGAACGGCTTTGTAATGTTGAAGGGTGTCGTTCCAGATGAGATTAACCGGAGAACCTCTGAATTCATTGAAACACATGGACAAGGCCCCCTTCTGCAAGAGGAATGGTTTGTTGAGGAGGTGCTGCTCAATCCCCAGGCGGCGGGTGCGGTACGGTCATTGCTGGGCAGGGACTTTGCACTTCCCAAAGGGATTGCCAACCATCGTATCGAATGCCCGGCTACAAATCAGCATTGGCACCGCGACGGAGGCTCGCGTTACGCTCCTGAACTGAATCATTTGCAGGTTTTCTATTACCCTCAGGATGCACCAGTGGAGATGGGCCCCACGGAAGTGGTGCCGGGTTCCCATTTTTTCTTTTGCTTGCAGAGTTGGATGGCGCACTACGGGGGGGTTCGAGGCGGCGTCAAAACCGCCGCGCCCGCAGGATCGATTTTCCTCACCGTCTATTCGATATGGCATCGCCGCTCGGTGTCCACCGCACACGGTATTCGTAATATGCTGAAATACTGCTATTGGCGAACGGTGCCGCCGCAGCGGGATTGGATTATCGAACCAGACTTTGACTTCGGACATGATCATAGTCCCATATACAATGTAGATGGCCCCAACTTTCGGCAGCAGTTCCGTGGTTGGTATGATACTGCCGAGATGTTTTACTGGCTCTGTGGGATGACTGATGAATTTAAAGAGATTTTGGGCGGCGAAGGCTGGCCGCCGGGTTATCCCATCATGTGGAAACCTAAAGGATTTCATAGACAAGTTCCCGTGTGAACCGGCGAGGCGTAAATTACAATCCTGTGTTGCCCCGGTGAAGACGCACTACAGATTAACAGACGGATTGGGCGAGGTGTTCAAGAATACATGAGTTCGCAGGGATGTTCATTTCCCCTTTTGAGATGCGTGAACTGGACCGCATATAGGTGCGGAGGTGCGGGATGGTCTTGAATTATCACTTCCCCATTAGAAAACGTATCCATTGTAGCGTCGTGGCTGTAATATCAGTTTTCTTACTGAATTTCTGTATGAAGGTGCAAGCCCAAGGTGATACAGCATCTAGTTTGGACGAGGCAATCGCCCAGTATCAGAAAGTTCTTGATGAAAATCCAACTTCCGTTGAGGCGTATCTGAACCTCGGCTTGGCGTATGTGTCGTTCGGCGCGATGGACGAAGCGGCAGAAACTTTCGAAAATGCGCTCCGGTTAGATGCCAATGACACCGCCGCCTACTACTGTCTGGGGGGAACCTACTTGCGGCAGCACGACTACGAAAAAGCCATAAGCGTATTTGAGCGGGCGATCCGCTACTTCCCGGACTGGGCGCAAGCCTACGCACAGTTAGGAATGGCTTGGTTTCGGCAGCACGACTATGATAAAGCAGAAGTCGCCTGGAAAGAAGCATTTTCCCTGATGACAACGTCGGAATCCCCAAGCTACCGACTTGCACCGTCCTCCGTTATTCAGCAAGCATATCAGATGAATCCGCTAACACCAGGCGGGGTGAGTTACTTTCTAGGTCGTATCGCTTTTGAGTATGGTCGGGTCGATCAGGCAGCCGCATACTATCGACAGTCGATTCGCCTAGAGCCTTCTCTTGCCGAGGCGCATTTCCGACTTGGACTCGTCCACATTCGGAAGAAGGAGGAGGATAAAGCAGAGCGTGCGTTTCGTGAGACAATTCGCTTTGACCCACAAATGACTAGCGCATACTACCGACTCGCGCTGCTACATTTTAAGCAAGGTAAAAAAGCGGAAGCAGAAAAGGAGATGGAGAAGTTCCGACAAATTCGGGAAGATCAGGTAGACGAACTTGCTGTACTGCGTGCATCCCAAGGTACAGAAAAAGCCGCCGCCTTGTCCAATCTAGGATGGAAATACATTCACGATAAAAAACTCGAGGATGCGCTGCAGCAGTTCAAACAAGCACTTTGGCATGATCCAAATGTCGCAGCGGTGCATAACGGACTAGGTTATATCTATGCTACTCGAGGACGACTGGAAGATGCACTTGAGGCACAGCAGCGGGCGGTCAAGTTGAAACCGGATATGGCTTCAGCGCACAGTGGGTTGGGACTCGTCTGGCTCAAAAAGGCACAAGCCTCTGACCGCCGAGAAGACTATGAAAAGTCGATTACTGCCTATCGCAAGGCGGCTGAGTTTAAACCGGATAGCCCACAGACATGGTTGAATATTGGTAGTATTGCCATTGAACTTGCCCGATTCCAAGAAGCTCAAGCGGCGTATGAAAAACTCCTATCCCTTGAACCAAATCGATTACAAATTCGCTTACGTCTCGCAGGAGTTTATTTTCAACAAGGCAATTTTCAAAGGGCAGTAAATCATTATCAAGAAATAATCAAGCACGATCCGTATCTCGCGGAGCCCCACTATAGACTAGGTCTCATCGCTCTGGAGAGTGGTCAAATAGATGCAGCGGTGAACAGCCTGAACGCTGCGGTAAATCTCGAACCGGATATGTTTGAGGCGCACTATTACCTCGGTGTAATCTATTCTACGCAGAATCGGATTGGCTTGTCAGAGCAGGCGTATCAGCGTGCGATTGCTCAGAACCCTGCCTTTGACCCTGCTTATGAGCGGTTGGCGCATCTATACGGCACTCACAACACCCACCTCCACAAGGCGCTAGAACTCGCGGAGAAGGCAGTCGAACTTCAACCCGATTCGGCGCGTTATCTAAACACCTTGTCATGGTTGTACTACCGCAACAGCGATTATGCAAAGGCGGAGGACGCCATTCAGAATGCACTGACCCTGCAGCCGGAAAACCCAACCTATCAGGATGGGCTCAAAGCGATTCAAAAGGCACGGCAGGAACAGGACCAGGATTAACCGATCAAGCGAACGGATAGTTAATGCGATGGTTTTTACTGTCGGTTAAGACTATCGCCCTCGCTATTCACTCGGTTGATCGCTCACTAACCGTTCGCTTGATCGTTCACAAGGAGGAAGTTCAGCATGAAGTACATTCGCACTCCAGAAGATTCAAAAGGCACCTTCACGGGTTTTGGCGATAACACAGTGCCAGGCGTTGCTCATGAAGAGGAGGGGTATACGGTAATTATCGCTGGCCCCGATGAATTATATGGGCAAGATTTGAATCAACTTTCGGCGAAACGCTTGATGATCGCCATCCATACATGGCCGCCGGGCAAGACACATGGCAGTCACCACCATCCCAATTGGGAACAGTGCTATTACGTGTTCGCCGGTCAGGCGGAACTTACCGTCGGAGATGAGAAAAAGATCGTGGGACCGGGCGGTTCTGCATACATGCCGGCGAAGGTTGAACACGACATCGTCGCAGTCGGTGACGAACCGCTGGTGGCTGCGGTAATCGGTTGTGTGCTGGATGTGAACGAGGTGAGCTAACGCAGCCGGGCTTGAGACAGCCGGTGGGGATTCCAAACCTGACAATATTTGTGCTGACGAATCGGACTGAAGTGTCCGATTTGCTGCTTGTTTCTTCTTCTCTATTGTCTTAGTCGGTAATCCCAAGGCTGAAACAGTGTGACTGCGAATTCTCAAAATAACGTAATGAGGTGAAAGAAAATGCAATCCCGAAAAGCATTGATGCGGACTGTATACATCGGCATACTGTTCTTGATTTACGTTGTGTTCGTGGTGGGCACCCAAGCACGAGCACCTGACAAACCAACCATCGCAGTTTCCAGCGATTCGGGAGGCAATAATGCCATTTGGTTAATTGACCCCGATGGCGGAGATCCACGCGCAATTCTAGAAATTGAAGGTGCTCCTTTGTCCTGGGGGTTGGAGTGGTCACCGGATGGCAGCCAGATTGCCTTCCATACCCAAGTGGAGAACAACGTTGATATCTACGTGATGAGCGGCGATGGAGAAAAACTCAAAAGACTTACTGACCACGAAGGGGAAGATAGCTGGCCGACCTGGCACGCTAGTGGTCGAAGGCTCGCCTTCGCGTCTGATAGGGATGGAAACCTTGAAATCCACGTAATTAATCTAGGCGGGGAGGTTCTGGAAAACCTCACAAACGATCCCGCTCCGGATACTCAACCCACATGGTCTCCGGACGGTCGACGAATCGCCTTTGCTACCAAGCGGGGGAAATCGCTTGGAGACATCTGGGCAATGGAAGCGAATGGAAATAATCCGCGGAATCTCACGAATACTCGCGGGAAGGAAATCCAACCGAAGTGGTCGCCGAACGGTCAGTGGATTGTCTGGTCCTCCCAGAGAAACGGAAACGGTGATATCTTCGTGATGAATCCTGACGGAGAGAATCTAAGGCAGATTTCCGGGGTTCGGAAAGACGATATTGGCCAGTGGGACGACCGCGAAGTTTCGTGGTCCCCGGACAGTAAAAAGGTCGTTTACATCGGCCGTAGCCCCATCTTTATCGCCGAGGCAGACAAGGATGATGAGCTAGTCGCACACCCTATGTTGCCGGACATCGGGGAAATCCACGGGTGCCCAACTTGGTTCGATCCTGCCTTTGTCCGGGAGTTCTCTGTTTCACCAGTCAAGCAGCAACCGTTAGCTTGGGGATGGCTTAAGCAGGTGAGACGAGACAATTAATAACCGCTGGTGCTAGAACGTATTGGGCGCGGCGGAAACGTTGCCTTACGCTTGGGTGGGTAGGTGAGGCTTTCAGTGGGTTTCACTAACGCAAGCGAAGTAGGGTGTACAAATGCGGAAACTCCGAAATACGACGATGTGGATTGTGTGCGTCGGGCTACTGTTCTTGGCGAACATCATTCTGCTGGTGAACGCGCGAGCGCAGAAAGCGCCCGACAAACCAACTATCGCCGTCTCCGCCGACCCGCGCGAGGGAGGCACGATTTGGTTGATAGACCCCGATGGGGCGAACCAACGCGCCATTCTAGATATAAGTGGAAACCCATTGCCGCTAGGGCTGGCGTGGTCGCCGAATGGCCGAAAACTGGTGTTTCACACCGAAGTAAAGGGAAATGTTGACATTTATGTGATGAACGCCGATGGGCGGAATCTCAAACAGCTCACCGAAGAACCTGCGGAGGACAGTTGGCCTCAGTGGCACCCCATCAGCCAGCGAATTATTTTCACGTCTAATCGGGACGAGAATTTTGAAATCTACGTAATGACAGCCGAGGGTGAAATCATCGAAAACCTAACAAACGACCCCGTCATTGACATCGACCCCGCATGGTCGCCAGATGGCAGAAAAATTGTCTTCTCCTCCAAGCGGGGGAAGACCCTCGGCGATCTGTTCGTGATGGATGCGAATGGTGAGAACTTGCAAAATCTCACCAACCATCGTGCTCTAGATACCCAACCCAAGTGGTCGCCGGATGGCGAGAAGATCCTCTGGACATCTCATCGAGATGGAACGGGCGATATTTTCCTAATGGACGCCGACGGCGGGAACCCCGCAAAACTCAATGCCTTTGCCGCTCCTCGTGACCATTGGGAGGAACTTGAGCCCACCTGGTCCCCGGATGGAGAAATGGTTGCCTACGTGACCGCTGGGGGCGGCGATAGTTTTATCATCTTGGCTATTGCCGGGGCTGATGAAGCAGAGCAGGGACGCTTACAGATCGGCACACGAACTCGGTCACCTGCTTGGTTCGACCCTGATTTCATCGGCGCATTCTCCGTCTTCCCCGTGGCTAAGCGCTCTTTAACCTGGGGCTGGCTCAAGCGGGCGGTACAGCTCGATTAACAATCAATCGCCTGCAAAACGTATTTCTGACGTGTTCCGTATTACGTAGCACAGGAAATGCCGTATTAACTCACTTCAGAAGGCACACAAACGATGCACGGAAAAACGGTTCTGATTACCGGAGCTGACGGTGGCATTGGGAGAGAGATTACCAAAGCCCTCGCTAAAAAAGGTGCAACCATCGTCATGGCTTGTATCGATCTAAACGATGCTAGACCTGTATACGAATCAATTAAGCAGGAAAGTGACAATACGAGCATTGAAATGATGCAGATTGATTTGGCATCACTCGGTTCCATTCGTGAGTTTGCCAAGCAATTTTCTCAGGAATATAGCCAATTGCATGTGTTAATTAATAATGCGGGCATCTTTTGCGCCACAAGAGAAGAGACCCCGGACGGATTTGAAGGGACGATGGGAGTTAACTATCTGGGCCCATTTCTCCTCACCAATTTATTACTGCCGATACTCAAACAAGCGCCCGAAGGCCGCATTGTGAACGTTGCGTCCAATGCCTATGTTCAGGGCGAAATCGACTTTGACGATCCACATTTCAAAAAGAAGTATAAAAGCTTTAATGCGTATGCGACTGCTAAACTCGCTGTTGTTCTCTTCACCATGGAACTTGCCGATCGTTTGAAAGGTACAAGTGTCACGGCAAACGCATTGCACCCGGGCCATGCCTCCACCGATATTTGGAATGTGTGGCCGGGGAAGTGGTATCAAATCGTACTCAACAAAATCATGAAAATGTTTACCCATTCCCCAGAGAAGGCTGCCCAGACCAGTATCTATTTGGCGAGCTCCACTGAGGTTGAAGGAGTTACCGGTAAATATTTTGATAAGAAGAAGCCGGAAGCGATATCTGCCAAATGTAATGACGAGTAATTACAGAAGGGGCTCTGGGAGTTAAGTGAGAAGCTCACGAGGCTTGCCTAAGTTTTGCACAAATTTGGATGCTTAGTGGGATGGAACGAGTGTGAAGCCTTACCACAAACGGAGCGCTTCGTTTTTCGATGCGAAGAAAAAAACTGGATTTACAAGCTTACTGTAAGGAGGTAATTGGCTATGCAAATGGGGAAGATATACGTCGTATACATCGGTATGTTCATTCTGATGGGAATCGGGCCCATCGTGTGTGTTGAAGCACAGGCGCCCAACAAACCAACCATTGCGGTCTCTAGTGATGCAGCTGGCGGCAATATCTGGTTGATGGACACCGATGGGAAAAATCAACGCCCAATTCTTGAAGTTGGCGGCGATCCTGTTCCGTTGAGTTTGAACTGGTCGCCGGACGGTCGAAGACTGATTTTTCATACCCATTTGAAGTTGAACACCGACATCTACATTGTTGACGGCGATGGGCAGAATCTCAAAAGACTCACCGACCATGAGGCGGAAGATGCGTGGCCCGAGTGGCATCCCAGCGGTCAACGTATTGCTTTTTCCACAAACCGTGACGGAAACTTTGACATCCAAACGATGACACCGAATGGGGATATCCTGAATAAACTTGTTGATGACCCTGCGAACGATCTCCACCCGACGTGGACGCTGGATGGCCGCAAGCTGGCGTTTAGCTCCAAGCGGGGCCGCACGCTCGGAGATGTCTATACCATGGATGCGAATGGGCAAAACCTAACCAATCTCACCAATCATAAGGCGGAGGACAGCCAACCCGCGTGGTCTCCCGATAGTCAGAAGATTGCATGGATATCTTTTCGACCGGGGAATGGCCAACTCTTCGTCATGGATGCCGCGGATGGCGGGAATATCGTTGAGCTAATCGGTTATGCGGGAGTCAAGCGGGATCCTGAATGGTCACCTGATGGCAGACGAGTTGCCGGTGTGGGTTTTGGAGGCGGCCGGGCTGTAGTTTTTACGAGTAACCCCAACGGAGAAGGGGATTGGAAAGAGATACCGGACATCGGTTTTCCGAATCGGTCTCCCGCTTGGTTTGACCCTGATTTTATTCCGGAGTTTTCCGTTTCACCTATCAAAAAACGGCACTTGAGCTGGGGGTGGCTGAAACAGGTGAGACTGGACAATTAACGGTGAATTCTCGCGTTCAACGGAAGAACACGCTGGCGCATGCCGTGAATTTTCAACACCACAAGAGGAAACACAGGATGTACATTGAGAGAACAACGATGTGTGCGGTATGTGCCACCGGGCTGTTACTACTTGGTGCGGTGCTCGTCGGGAACACTCATGCCGAAGCGCCGGACGAGCCGACAATTGCGTTTGCTACGGACGTGAGGAAGGGGGCAGGCATCTGGTTCATGACCCCCGAAGGAGAGAATCCACGCTTGGCTTTAGAGATTGGCGATGGCTCTCTACCTTCGGGCTTGACGTGGTCGTTCGACGGGAAACAGATTGCCTTCCACAGCGAATTGGAAGGTAACATTGATATCTACGTCGTGGATGCTGACGGGGAAAATCTCAGGAGACTCACCGACCATCCGGGAGAAGATAGCTGGCCTGCGTGGCACCCCGAGGGTGAAAGGCTTGCGTTTTCCACGAATCGGGATGGGAACTTTGAAATCTATGCCATGACTTCGGCGAGAGAGGCGTTGGAAAATATCACAAACGACTCGGTGCAAGACCAGCACCCCACGTGGTCGCCAGATGCTAGAAGGATAGCCTTCGCTTCCAAACGTGGAAAGACTCTGGGGGACATCTTTGTGATGGATGCGCAGGGCGAGAACGTACAAAATCTCACCAAAGTTCGCGGCGAGGATATCCAGCCCAAGTGGTCGCGGGACGGCAACCGAATTGCTTGGATATCCCGCCGAAATGGTGCCGGGGAGATCTGGTCAATGGATGCGGACGGAGGCAATCCGATGAAGATTAGCGACCTTCAAGATCCAAGAGCACAGGGAGTTAGAAATAGGGATGTTACTTGGGCGCCGGGTGGTGAGCGTGTCGCATCGACAGCGTTTGGACAGGGCGGTGTAATCACTATCCGCATCCACCCTGCGAATGGTAATCTGGAGTGGCAAGATCTACCAGCGGTGGGCGGTGAAGATCGCTCTCCAGCTTGGTTCGATCCTGCTTTCGTGGACGCGTTTTCCGTCTCACCGGCTGAGAATCAGCCCTTGACCTGGGGTTGGCTCAAGCAGAATCAAGCGATCAAATAGGGAGCGCGATAGTCTTGTGCTGTCAGTTAGGACTATCGCCCTCCCTATTCGGTCGGATGATCGTTAATGAGTGCTGATTGCGAATGCTCGTTTTTCAGTTGTTAACCGGTTTGGAAATAATGGGTAACGGTTAGGGGATCAAGCGACTGCGATAGTTTTCGGAATACTATCGTCCTCACTATTCACTCGTTATATCTCTTCTTCTCTTGTTAGGAGGTTACAAGCTATGCAAATTCACAAAACATTATTAGGTGTCATGTGTTTCTGTCTGCTGCTCTTGTACAGCACGGTAATTCCGATGAATGTAGGAGCACAAGCGCCCCAGCGGTCAACCATCGCAATCGCTAGTGATGGCGACCTGGGCATCTGGCTGATGAACGATAATGGCGGGAACCCGCGCCTCATATTGCCGATTGAGGGAAACCCTCGACCGTCGGGTTTGGTGTGGTCACCAGACGGAAATCAGATAGCTTTTCACACAGAATTAGATAAAAATATTGATGTTTACGTGGTAAACGGCGACGGGGATAACCTCCGACGGCTCACCGAGCACGAATCAGAAGATAGTTGGCCCACTTGGCACCCCAGCGGTCAGAAGATAGCCTTCCACACCAATCGGGACGGAAATCTTGAGATTTACACAATGACTTCACGCGGGGACATTCTGGACAACCTGACAAACGACGCGGTCAAGGACCATTATCCCGCGTGGTCGCCGGACGCTCGACATATAGCCTTCGCTTCCAAACGCGGTAAGACGCTGGGGGATATATTTCTGATGAGCCAGAATGGAGAGATTTTGGAGAATCTGACGAACGTTCGGGGCGAGGATTTTCAACCCAGGTGGTCTTGGGACGGAAAGCAAATTGCTTGGACCTCCGCTCGAAACGGGGCTGCGGAAATCTGGGCGATGGATGCAGACGGCGCGAATGCGAGGCAGGTGAGCGATTTGCAGGATCCCAAAGCGGCGGGTTTCCGAGTTCGGGAACCGTCCTGGTCACCGGATGGCAAAGAGATTGCTTCAGCGGCACTTGGGGGCGGCAGAGCGAGTATTCGCGTGCATTCAGCAAAGGGCAACCTAAATTGGATGGACCTGCCGGGAATCGGCGTCCAAGACCGTTCCCCTGCGTGGTTCGATCCCAAATTCGTGGTTGAGTTCTCCGTTTCCCCGGTCGAGAAACGACCCTTGACGTGGGGTTGGGTAAAGCAAGTTGTGCAGGACGATTAACTTGTTAGAATGTAGTCCAAGGCGTGTATTATTTGAATGCCGCAGCGCAAAAATCTTAAATCAATGAGGTGATAATAGTGCAAAATCGAATAGTGTTGATATGTGCCGGGTTCATGGGGGTGTTGCTATTGAGCATCTCCATTTTTCTAGTGAGTGCGGCTGCACAAGCGCCCGCCATAGAAAAAATCGCACTCACGACAAATGCGTTTGAAGGCTTAGGTATATGGATGCGGAACGCCGATGGGAAGAATTCACGCCTGATATTAGAAATTGACGGAGATCCGATACCCTCGGGATTGAAATGGTCTCCGGACGGGAACCAGCTTGCGTTCCACACTAAATTGGAAAACAACGTCGATATCTACGTGGTTGATGCCAACGGCGAAAACCTTGAGAAGCTCACCGACCATGAGGCGGAAGATAGTTGGCCGACTTGGCACCCTGGCGGTCGAAAGATGGCATTCCAAACCGATCGGGACGGTAATTTTGAGATTTATGCAATGAATTTACGGGGTGAGATTCTAGGCAACCTGACAAACGACCCGGCGAAGGACCGGTATCCCGCGTGGTCTCGAAATGGGCGACTGATTGCGTTCGCATCCAAACGAGGAAGGTCGCTTGGGGATATCTATGTCATGGATGGGGAAGGGGAGAATTTAGAAAATCTCACGAATGTTCGAGGTGAAGATATTCAACCGACGTGGTCATGGGACAATAATAAAATTGCTTGGACATCACGTCGAAGCGGCAATGATGAGATTTGGACGATGGATGCTGTTGGCGGCGGGAATATATTGAAGATTAGCGATTTGCAGGACCCAAAGTCGGGCGGCTTTCCTAACAGAGAAGCGAGTTGGGCTCCGGACGGGAAAGAGATTGCCGCAGCGGCACTGGGCGGGGGGCAGGCAAATATTCGCATCCACCCGGCGAACGGTAGTCTAAATTGGAGCGATCTCCCAAACATCGGCACCCAAAACCGTTCCCCAGCGTGGTTCGATCCGAAATTCGTGGTTGAATATTCCGTTTCCCCGGTTGAGAAACGCGCATTGACATGGGGTTGGATCAAGCAGATTGGTGACGGTGATTGATACCGGTTGATACAAGTTTTTCAGCCAAGAATGGGATCGAGGAAAACTAACAGCGAGGTAACTAGAATGCAGAGTCGGAAAACACAGGTGTGTGTTGTGTTCGTTAGCGTATTTCTCTTTGTCAATGGCGTAGTTTTGATGCACGTTCATGCGCAGGCGCCGAAGAAGCCAACTCTCGCGGTCTCAAGTGTAGGCGAAGGCGCAATTATCTGGTTGATGAATCTTGAAGGGGAAGATGTGCGCCCGCTGTTGGCGATTGGCGCTAATCCCCTGCCCTTGGGTCTAGAATGGTCGCCAGACGGTCGAAAGCTTGCGTTCCATACCGAAGTGAGGAAGAACATTGATGTGTACGTGGTGAATGCTAACGGGAAAAACCTCAAACGGCTCACCGACGATGCTGCGGAGGATAGCCGACCAAGCTGGCACCCCAGCGGCAGAACGATAGCCTTCACCACGAATCGGGACGGGAACTTTGAAATCTACACGATGACGGATGGGGGTCATGGACTGAAGAACCTTACGAACGATGCGGTCAAGGACATCGATCCGGCTTGGTCGCGGGACGGTCGAAGAATGGCGTTTACTTCCAAACGAGGGAGGTCGCTTGGAGACATTTACGTTATGGACGCGAACGGTGAAAACCTGCGAAATCTGACGAATAACCGCTCGGCGAATACCCATGCGGCATGGTCGCCGGACGAGAAGAAGATTGCGTTTATCTCAAATCGAACGGGGGCTGCCAATATCTATGCGATGGATGCCGCAGATGGCGCAAATCAGGTAGCAATCGCGTGTTGCCGGGATCCTGAATGGTCGCCGGACGGAGAAAAGATTGCCGGCGCGACGTTTGGGGGCGGCTCAAGAATCTTCATCCGGGATGTGGACGGAAAAGGGCCTCAGCAGGAACTACCGGGTATCAGCAACGTCAGCCGTGCACCCGCTTGGTTCGACCCTGATTTTGTGACGGTATTTTCTGTATCACCTACGGAGAAGCGTGCACTGACTTGGGGTTGGCTCAAACAGGTTGGACGTAACGATTAGTCATTTTTATACCAGGGTTTCAAGTGTCATCCTATTTGGGAGAAATTTCTTTTCTCCCCTTTCTGCAGGAGTCTAGACCATGCGAAGCCGGAAAACAGTAGTCATTTGTATAAGTGTGGCTTTATTGATCAGCGCGATGTGCCTGACGAGTGCCGAGTCAAAAGCACCGGACAAACCAACCATCGCGGTCTCCACCAACGCAGCCGAGGGCAATATCTGGTTGATGGATCCCAACGGCAACAATCAGCGCGCACTGGTATTGGTTGACGGACAACCCTTAGGTCTGGAGTGGGCACCGGACGGTACCAAGTTGGCATTCCACACCGAAGCGAAGAAGAACATCGATGTCTACGTGGTGAATGGCGATGGAGGGAATCTGAAACAACTCACTGACCATGCCGCAGAGGACAGTTGGCCGAATTGGCACCCTGATGGTCGGAAGCTAGTCTTCACCTCCAATCGGGATGGCAACTTTGAAATCTATACTATGAACGCGGCGGGGCAAATCATTGAGAACCTCACAAACGACCCGGCTGACGACATCCAACCCGCGTGGTCGCGGGATGCTCGGAAGATTGCCTTCTCTTCCAAACGGGGTAAGACCATTGGGGACCTCCACCTCATGAACGCGGACGGAGGCAACCTGCAAAATCTGACCAACCATCGCGCCAAGGACTCCCACGCTGCATGGTCGCCGGACAATGAAAAAATAGCCTGGATTACGGAACGCTCAGGGCATGCTGAAATCTTTGTGATGGACGCAGACGGCAATAACCAGATGAGAATCGGGTGTTGTAGAGACCCTGAATGGTCACCGGACGGTAAGAAGATTGCTGCGACTACCTTCGGGGGCGGCATAGCTAAGATTATCATTCAAGATGGCGATGGCAATGGAGATCTTCGTGAACTTCCACCGATAGGCAACTTTAACCGTGCAGCAGCCTGGTTCGATCCTGATTTTGTGACGGTTTTCGCCGTATCACCTGCCCGGAACCGCGCTTTGACCTGGGGTTGGCTCAAGCGGGATCAACCGAGTGAATAACGAGGGCGATAGTTCTAACCGACAAATAATCTAGACTCAAGCATTGCGGTCCAACCGTGTAGTAGGGAACCCCGAACACTAGGGTTGACGCCTTCATCACCGTCAGGTGTGCACACTCATATGAACGTATACAAAAACTTCAATTTTTCCTGACACGATAGGAATCTCCTGTGAAACGTAGGATGAGTATCTTCGCTCTTTTTAGTTTTCTGGTTTTGACGATAAACTCGTTTGGTGCCGATGAACTGCGTATAGCAACGCTCATCAAACAGCTTGACGCCACGGATGCGTCCGTTCGCCAGCGCGCTGCGATTGCCCTGGGCGAGATGGGCGAACCTGCTAAAGCAGCAATTCCAGGCTTAACCAAGATGTTGCAGAACGATAAGGAGGCGCTGAATCGGAGCGGCGCTGCTTTTGCCCTTGGCGGGATAGACACCCCGGAAGCAAAAAAAGCATTAAGCGACGTTCTTGCCAGATGGAAAAAGGCGGTCGAGGTTGAGCCGACCGATGCAGCGGTGCGCTACAATTTGGGAATTGTCTATCAACAGCAGGGCGAGCTTGACAAAGCCATCCCTGAATTCAAAGCGGCAATTCGTATCAAGGCAGACTTTTCCGCGGCGCACAACAATCTTGGAAAAGTTTACGGTATACAGGGCGAATTTGAAGAGGCGGTTTCTGCGTTCAAAACAGCTGTCCGCATTGACCCGAACAATCCGGTGCTGCATACCAATCTTGGAATTGTCTATCGTCAACAGGGCAAATTAGACGAAGCAATCGCCGCGTACAAAAAAGCAATCGTGATTGACCCGAACTACCCGGAAGCGCACACCAATTTGGGAATCGTGTATCGTAGACAGGGTAGATTCGAGGAAGCGGTTGAGGCGTACAAAACAGCCATTCGTCTCAATCCAAACTACGCAGAGGCGCACAACAACCTTGGATATGCGTACGAAGATTTGGATAGATGGGATGAGTCGATTGCCGCGTACAAGGAGGCAATTCGTATCAACCCGAACTTGGCAGAAACATACGCCAATCTTGGGTATATTTACGAGAGACAAGGGCACGATGAGGAAGCGATTGCCCATTACAAGTCCTTTATCCGTCTCGCTAAGGGAGATCCGGCTTTAGACGATCTTATCGCCGAAGCCGAACGCCGGATAAAGATTATTGAAATGAAGTCCAAACTCTTCGATTAGTTGGTAGGATTACGCGACCAACGCGCTTGGACATAAGTTCACAAATGTAATGAGGGAGGGTTCCTTATGGAAGTTAATATAGAGAAGATGTTTGACTTTCCGGGACGCCAACCAAACGGTATGCAAGCCACAGCGGAAGGTATCTGGTTCCTGGATCAGGTTTCAAACCAAGCCATGCTTGTCTCCTTTGAAGGGGAGACTTTGAGGGCTATCGACACGGATTCCGAGCACGGAAGCGGTATCACGGTGGACGGTACGAACCTTTGGCTTGCATCAACCGTCGCCCCAACGCGAATAGAAGCCGCTGGTCCCGCAATTCTAAAAGTCGACCCAGCAAGTGGAAAGACCCTTGCCTCCTATACGGCAGCAGGTGCCCAGCAGTCAGGGGCGCACGGATTAGAATGGCGCGATGGCAAGTTATGGATGGCAGTACCACCTTCAGCAACCATTTACCAGCTAGATCCAGAGAACAATCTTGCTGTCCTGCATTCATTCCCAGCCCCCGGTAGCCGTCCGCACGGTCTTGCGTGGCAGGAAGATGATCTCTGGTGCGTTGAAACAAATTACCGCGCTTTCTATCGCTTGAACCTCAACGATGGTTCGACCATTGAAAAGATAGAAATTCCCGAACCGCATCCAGAACCGCACGGCATGACCCGCTGGGATGATTGCTTCTGGTACTGTGATGCCGGCTCAGGAGCCGTTTGCCGGGTGTCTTGATAGGCGGTGCAGTAAGTGTGATACCATACACACAGCGAACACCCATCAGATTCATGAACCCTTTAAATCACGCTCACAACACATAGGAATCGGGGACTTCCGTTCCCCACAAACACAAAAATGAATGAACAAAAAGACATACTGGAAAATCCTGTGTTTGAATCGTACTGGCTTTCCCATGCAAATCCGGACACGGTATTTGAGTGGTTACGAGAGCAGAAGCCATATTTTGATTTCCTTGGAGGTAGGGCCGATGAAATTGAAAAGGTGCTGATTGAGCGCAATGAACCTTTAATAAACTTAGGTTTAGCGTTGTATGCACGTTTGAGATCCGAGACAGCGCTTAGCCTTTTTAGGAACTGCGACGCTACAGTAAAGAAGGCATTATTGTCCGGCCCATCAGTTTTGTCTGGCGTAGTAGGAGGCGACTGGATTGAAGGTAACCGGCGTGATGAGGACGCTGGAGTCTTAAAGGAACTCCTTCAGTCTTTCGATGTTGAATTACTTTACAGCTTGTTGTCAAATAAAGATCTTTTTAGCCAGATTCTGGTGAATTTATACCACAGAGGCACCCCATTCGTAGTGCTTACCGATGAACAATGGCTTACGGCGATAGGATGCACCATTTCAAATCCTCAGCTTAGCCGCCCGTCTGGTTATCGTGAAGAAATAGAGTTCCTAGCGCCTGAACACCCCTGCCAAGCTGCTTGGAGTTTGTATAAGACGGTACCGGTGCATGCAGAGTCGGCACGCGTACTTGCTCGTCTTGGAGAGCAGCTAGCTCCGCATGGCGACGATCGGGTTCCACATGCACCTAGCGATATGGACGTGCTGGACACAATAAAACGATGGAAAGTGGAAGGTGATGATGAACATGGCTTTTTCCGCAAATGCCGAGCATTTTTAGGTAGGCTGGTCAAAGATGACAAATTGAAAGACAGCGATGATATTGCTTTGAGACAAGCATACTATGGCGGCACGGGGTGGTACAGGCGCAAACCGGAAGAAGTGAGAGAAGCTTTTGAAAAAGACAGAGACAAATTCCTTGACGTGGCAATTTACAATTTGTCCTTCTATCGGCGGAATGAACAAGTTAGAGACGAACTACGCCGTTGTTGCCACGATTACGCATTCAAAGACGAATACCACGACGGGGAATCTTGGAAATTTGGGTTCCAGCTCCATCTCAATATGTTTGATGAGCAATACGATCGACTTAGGAAACACGAACCCGAATGGTTTCCCGACTTTGACGGCGAGATTCCGTTTGAGGAGATTGGCGATTTGAGACTTCGCGCCGAGGAACGCCTCGTGTTTCTTCAGAAAAAGATAAAAGCAATATCGGAAGAATTAGTCGGCACTAAATCAAAAGATGATAGTGCTTCTTGGCATGACGAAGAGAAATTGCCTCTAATCGCAAAAATAAAAGCGGCGTTAAACCAGTCAAATCAACTAATTTTATCAAAGTTGGCGTCAGTCACGGGTTGGACAGTGTTCGTAGGAATTCTGTTTGCTATTATCTTGATTGCAATTTTAATAAAACTGTGAAATGGTCAATTTTCATCTTTTTCGCGCGCTACGAAATTCAATGGTCGAGCACAGCCGTGTCAAGATGTCAAAGAGATTTCTATTGTGGTTGCGCTGGTGGGTGACTTGATTGGTCCACCCAACTAAAACGACCTCCCCTAGCCCCTCCTTGACAAGGAGGGGAATGCTTATTGACAGAACCGACAATGCACATGTGCGGTGGGAGAGGTATCTAAAACTATCGCACTCGCTATTCGCTCCCTTGATCCCTCCCACAGTGCTCATACCGTGAAATACTGCTGCTAGCGCATGTATTGTGCGAGATGGTCTCGTGAACGGCGGAGCCCGTCGGCTTGTGCGTCCCAATCCTTGTAGTAGCGGATGTCTTCCAGTTCGACGCTGATAATTCCATCAAACCCTTCGTCCTCAAGGCGTTTGATTACCTTGGGCCAATCGGTCAATCCCTCGCCGGGGATGCAGTAGCGCCACCAATCTTCACCGAATGTCTGAGGTTGGTAGAAGGTGGGACCGAGATTGCCGTGCAGGTAGTAGGCTTCTGGATCGAAAACGGTGTCTTTTCCGTGTGCGTGCCGGACGTACGAGGCGAACTCATTGAGCAGACGCAGGTAGTCTACACCCATTCGGATCATGTGGGAGGGATCGTAGTTCAGGGCGAGCGATTTGGATGGGCATTCGGCGTACATGAGGCGCAACATTTCAGGGGTACAGCCCAGGGTAGGATAGTGCGGCGGGGGGCCGGGCCATCCTTCGAGCGCGATGGTGACACCCCTGGACTCGGCAAATTCGACAATCGGCGGGAATGTCGCTTTCCAGAGTTCAAAGTTTTGCACTCGCCCAAGACTTCCATCTTCAGGCACAAGGACGCAGAACATGATATGGACATCGTTGTCAGCGGCTGCCTGAATTGAGGCTTTCGCCGCTTCTGCGCCTCTTTTCTGCTTGGATTTATCTACACTCAACAGGTCGCCGACACCCTGTATATCCGCGCTGCCAATGACCAAGCCAGCGCTGTCTGCGGTCTTTACGATTTCGGGTGTGACGGTATCCACATCAACTGCTTCAAAACCGTTGTCCGCACACCAACTGCAAAAGGTATCAAAGGGCATCTGCGCCCCTGCGCCCGGTATGCGCAAACCTATCTTCATCTCTTAGACTCCCCTTTCTCTTTAAACTGATTAGTACCCCATCAACCCACAGCAGCGGCGGCACACCGGCATAATGCCTTCCGTGCTGATGGAGCGCCTGAATTTTATGGCGGCTTCGTTGTTCCAGATGTCTGTGACGGCATCCGTGTTGATGTTGCCGATGATATAATCGTGATAATCGCGACAGAGGCTGACATCGCCGTTGCTGTCGATCTCCAGCGTCATAAAGATGCTGACGCACTGGTTATAACCGAAGGCGTCGCTGTGATCTGTGTAGTAGCGGTTGATATCGTCTCGCGTCTTTAGCTTCGGCATCATCATCGGCGGGCACCGTCCCTGCGTTCTGGAGATATTTTCCATCTCCTCGAATTTATCGAGGATGACGCCGTGATCGAAATCTTTCCAAGTTCCAATCCAGCCGAAATGGGTTTGCGGTTTAAAACCGAACCGACGCTCAAAATCCACTGCGTGTTCCTGTGCAGACTGCGAATCGATCCACCAGGTCAGGTAAAAGATTTGAGTGTCTGCGTACTGACTTGTGAACCCGTAGAGATCTACCACATCGTCGATGTTATATTGAGTGATGCAACTCAGCGGAACAACATAGGGAAATTTCTGATTCCGCCGTTTCTTCTCTTCGCTGATAGTTTCAAGCGCTGCCTTCACATCCTTGAAGTTATCATAGTTCTCTGTAACGCCGGGGCGTTGTGTGTTGTGGATGTCGGCGTTTGGACCGTCAACACTCAGGTAGAGAATTTTGCAGGTATCGAGAATATCGTCTGCGCGTCGAGCGACGTTTGTGGAGTTGGTCACGAGCGAGATTGGCATTCCCCGCTCCTTGATGTAGTACATCAGCTCAATCAGACCGGGATAAAGCATCGGTTCGCCGCCCCAGATATACCATAGCGGCGACCAGCCGGCATCAACAATCTGATCGACGAGCCGTTTGTATGTTTCAACGGGTACCTCCCGTTGTTTCAACTTTTTTAGGGATTGTCCGACTAGGTAACCGTTATCGCCCCATTGACCGCAGGAGTGACAGCGCAGATTACACATATCCGTAATCCGCAAACTAACCAGTTGTACCGCGTCGCCTTGACCGTGTTTTGCCCCGAACGGGTGCCGCCAGTTAAAACTCTCCTTTGCGATTTGGTACTTGATGAACGTATAGGAAGTCCACCAATCCTCTAGAAGGGTGGTTGCGAGTTGATTAACAAAAAACCTAGGTGATATTCGACTTCGTTCAGGCATTGAACCTCCTTTTCAACCTTCTCCGCTTCGTGGGGGGATCAAGCGAACGGATAGTGAGTGCGATAGTCTTCGGAAAACTATAGACTATCGCACTCGTTATTCACTCGGTTGATCCCTCCCTATTCGGTCGGTTGATCGTGCCTAAAATACGACATTTGGTGGCTGAAAGAATTTCGTAGCGCACACCGCCCCAGACGATTTTGTTCTGGAATAAGGCGTACACTGCATTCAATCCCGCAAGAAGCATTGATGTAGGCGTGGCGAACGAGGATATTCTGATATTTTCACGCACTTGAGGGTCATCCTTCAGCCATTGCGGTAGATTTTTGGAGAAGAGCCGATAGCTTTGAATTTCGATAAATGGAATCAGGAACACAATAATG
Organism: Candidatus Poribacteria bacterium; assembly: GCA_965198175.1. Lineage (GTDB taxonomy): Bacteria > Poribacteria > WGA-4E > WGA-4E > PCPOR2b > JAPPKS01. The sequence goes on along the minus strand of OZ240245.1, from coordinate 308,686 downwards.
AGCCGATTATAATAGAAGACAAGCGGAATAGATGCGAAAATAATTAGCGATTTCGGTAAACATACCAACAGGGTGAGAATCCACTGTGCTTTGAGTCCCATCCTGAACGTCATGACTATCTGTCGATTGGTAAATTCAAGGATTTGTTTCCATGTGCGGTTGTCGGTATGCGTGACCGCAATACAGTCTGGGACGAAATGCACTTTAAGTTTGAGATCCCGCACGGCGTGCGTCAAATTGTGATCTTCGATGGGCGCATTTTCCCAACGTTTCAGCACTGACCCGACATCAAGAAGTTCACGTCGAATGGCGTTCGATCCACCCCAAACCATTGTGAGTGAGTGATCTCCTTGAAAGGCAATCTGAAAATTGACCCAGATCGTCTCGACAAGCGAAGCGAAATTCAAGCGCTGCGGCACATAAAACCGTGCGCCAACTGTCGCCCCAACGTTCTTATCCTGAAGGGGTTGGACGAGTAGTTTGAGCCAATCGTTTTGAACCGTTGAATCTGCATCGACAAAGGCGATGACCTGAACATCGTCCGGCAGCGCCGCAATCGCCGTCATCAGATTCTGCACCTTTTGGGAACGCGGCAGCGAATTTTCGATGATATTTGGCGCCAAGAGGACCCGCGCATTGGCGCGCCCCTCGGCAATCTCAAGGAGAGGCGGGTAGGATATATCGTACCCTGACGCTCCCGATTGGTGTGTAACGTATAAAATTTCATAATGCCCGTCGTAATTTTGGTCCAATAATCTCTTCGCATTTTCCGCTGCCTGTGTATCCCATCCGTAATGCGGCGCAATTATCGCTGCCTTTGGCGTGTAATCGGGTCTTTTCGCTTTCCTTTCTCGATGTGTGTATAGAAACGATTTGATGATGATTAAAATCTCTACGATAAGGAAGAAATAAGCAGTTCCAATAATAAGATACGTAACCATTTGCACCACCCGCAATCAAGCTATCCTCGATCGTTCTGAAGGTTTAATTGTCGTCGACGACAGCCTCCTATAAAGCCCGAAATATGGTCGATACCAAAGCGTAAAGCCGACTACCATTTAATTGACAACGCCTAACACCTTTACAAAGGACAGTCGGACCTAAGTCCCCAAGCGATTGCGCCTTAGAATTTCTCCGGTGGTTTGTACAGTGGTTACCTTATGATCGGGGATCGGCAAAATTCGCTCGTGGACCGTGTCAATAATCCAATCTTTCTGTGGGAAAAACGCCTCTTCCAATTCTGCGGGCGGCGTAATCCAATTGCGTGCGCCAACCACGGCTATGGGACCGTCCAAATGGTCAAATGCCAACTGGGAAATATTCGACGCCATCGTGTGGAGAAAAGTACCCCGTTCGCAGGCGTCAGAGACGAGCACGACTCTCCCGGTCTTTATCACGGATTCAACGATTGTTTCGTAGTTCAGCGGATTGATAAAGCGGGCGTCAATCACTTCAGCGGAAATGCTGTGCTTTTCCTCGAGTTCGTCAGCCGCTTCAAGGGCTCTGTAGAGCGCCGCGCCAATCGTGACAACGGTTAAATCCTTGCCTTTGCGGCGGAGCGCCGGTTCCCCCATCTCTACTTCATAGTACTCGGTGGGCACGCCGCCTTCTACAACGGTTTCCGGTTCGGAATACAGACGCTGGCTTTCAAAGAAGACAACTGGATCCGTCCCGCGCAGCGCTAGGTTCAACATACCTTTCGCATCGTATGCGGTCGCAGGAAACATGACCTTTAAGCCAGGAATATGTGCTACGATTGAAGTCCAGTCTTGGGAATGCTGCGCCCCGTACTTAGAGCCGATAGATACACGCAACACCAATGGCATTTGCAAGACATTGCCGGACATAGATTGCCACTTCGCCATCTGATTGAAAACTTCATCGCCTGCTCGACCCATAAAATCGCAATACATCAGCTCCGCCACCACGCGCCCGCCGCAGAGCGCGTATCCAACGGCTGTCCCCACAATTGCCGCCTCCGAAATAGGAGAGTTGAACAGTCGGTGGTATGACAGGCACTCTGTCAAGCCGCGATAGACGCTAAAAGCTCCGCCCCAGTCCCGATTTTCTTCCCCGTAGGCAATCATGGTAGGGTCTTCATAGAAGCGGTGTATCATGGCTTCGAAAAGCGCCTCGGCGTAGGTCAAGGTCCGAAGCTTTGGCAGCGGTTTCCCATCTTCCAACCCAAATCGATGCTTGCTCAATGTGGTTTTGAGACGGCTACTTTCTTTGGGGATGAGTACCTCTGGTTCGCGTTCGTCCATGCGGTCTTTGTATTCATTAGAGAACATCACATCGCCAATAGCGTCTACTTGAATATTGATGCGGGGCGAAATTTCCAAGGAGGCAGCAGCTTCCAGAACCTTGACTAGGCGTGCGCAAATGTCATCCCGAAAAGCGCCCAATTGCTCATCGTCCGCGTGACCGTTTTCCTTGAGATATTTCGCGTAATTTATCAGCGAGTCCTGTTGGCTCCAGAGGTCTAACTCCGATTTGTCTCGATAAGAGGAGGCGTCGGAAGGTGAATGCCCAGAGAACCGGTACGTTACCGTATCCAACATGACGGGTCCTTGCCCCGCTTCCAGCACCTTCCGTTTTCGAGCAGTCGCGTCTGCCACGGCGAGCGGGTTGTAGCCATCTACGCGCTCCGTGTGCATGGCTTCTGGATTGACGCCTAAACCCACCCGTGCCAGAACATCAAAGCCCATGGTTTCGCCTTTTGGCTGACCGCCCATCCCGTAAAAATTGTTCATAAAATTGAATAGAATCGGCGGGTTGCCACCCACATCCGCGTCCCATAGGATGCGGTACTGATCCATAGCGGCGAACATCATCGCCTCCCAGACGGGACCACAGCCCATGGAGGCGTCACCGATATTGGCGATGACAATCCCCGGCTTTCGGTTCACCCGCTTGAAGAGCGCCGCACCTGTGGCGATATCGGCGGAACCGCCTACGATGGCGTTGTTGGGCATGACACCAAACGGAAGGAAAAATGCATGCATGGATCCGCCCATGCCTTTATTGAATCCATTTTCTCGACCAAATATTTCAGCAAGTGTTCCGTAGAGGATGTAGTTAATTGCGAGATCTTTGACGTTTCCCTTTGTAAACGTTTCCACTACACGCAGCGGAGCACCATCCATGTAGGATTCCATCGTGTTCATCAACGCTGCTTCGCTCAACTTTTCAATTGCAGCGAAACTTTTGGCGAGTATCTCCCCGTGGCTGCGGTGAGAGCCAAAGACAAAATCCTCTGGGGAAAGGTGGTAACACTGACCCACAGCGGCAGCTTCCTGACCGATGGATAGATGCGCAGGTCCCTTGTGATTGTATTGGAAACCTTCGTAAGCACCTTCTTTTTTAATTCCATCCAGCATCGCCTCGAATTCCCGGATATAGAGCATATCTCGATAGATGCGAACCAGGTTTTCCGAGCCATATTGTATATCTTCCTGCTCTGGATCTGCGTCATAGGCGTTTACGGGTATTTCCTGGCTTTTAATGACTGATTTCATGCGAACTTCAGATGGATCTATTGTAAGTGACTTGGGCATTCCCTTTTCGACTCCTTCTCCTTGTGGTACTGTCGTGACACGACATGGATGCGCCTCAGTCAGCTAACGCTTCGATAACAAAGTCAAGCTGCGTGATAAGTTCTCCGGCTTCAGGACGGGCAAATATCGGTTTTTAGGAGTGCATTGCTGTAAAGGCATCTTTGAAAATTTCCGACACCGTCGGATGTGGAAAAATGACCTCTTGAATATCTTGAACCCTGAACTCATCTTCAATCATCGCTGCGGCGCCATAGATGATCTCGGAACAGGTAGAGCCGATCATTTGCACACCAAGCAGCACATGGGTTTTGGTATCTACCACGACCTTACATAAACCGCGCTTCCCCGGATTTTCTGCTAGAAAGCGACCGTTTGCGCTCATCGGTAACTTCGCACATTTCACGGCGACGCCTTTTTCCTTAGCCTCCGCTTCTGCCAGTCCAACCCAAGCGACTTCTGGAGAAGTATAAACCACGCAGGGCACCGCGTGGTATCGCATAACATCCCATTCACTGACAATGTGTCTAACTGCTACCTCCCCCATGCGCGAAGCGGCATGAGCCAACATAGATTTGCCCGTAACATCGCCGATGGCGTAGATACGGGGAATGTTGGTCTGCATGAAGTCATTGACTTTAACGCCGTGACTATTGTGGTCAACCCCAATCTCTTCCAACCCCAAGCCTTCTAGATTCGGCTTTCTGCCGACGGACATCAGGACAAGATCGCAGGGAATCGTTGTGAACTCTCCATTTTGACAATAGGTTACGCTATCTTCGCCGATAGACTCCACAGTGCTGCTAAGATGGAAATCTACATCTTTCATCGACTTCCGAAGCATCCGCGCAAATTCCTGGTCTAGGGTCGGGATTATTTCTGGTAACATCTCAACGACCGATACGTTCACGCCCACGTTGGAGAAGAACGAAGCAAACTCACAGCCGATGACACCACCGCCGATAATGACTAAATTTTCTGGTAAATTTTCAATTTCGAGGATTTCCGTGCTGGTGAGCGCGTGCGCCCCATCTGCACCGGGAATGGGCAAACGAGCGGGCGAAGACCCCGTCGCAATGATTATATTCTCCCCTTGGTATTGCTTGCCGTTGGCTTGAACTGTATTGCGATTTACAAAGCGGGCCTGACCGTGAAGTAATTCGACCCGATGTTGCTTTATCTGAAACGCGACCCCATCCCGCAGTTTCTTAATAACTTCACCTTTATGCGCCATCGCATCCGCTAGGTTGAAACGCGGGTTCTCAACGGTAACACCGTACGCTTGGGAGTTGCACGCTTGCGCGAACAGCTTTGCGGAATAGAGCAGCGTTTTACTCGGAATACATCCTTCATTTAAGCAAACACCGCCGAGATCGGCTTTTTCGATTAGCAGAACTTTCTTGCCTTTAGCGCCAGCCCGCTCCGCCGCAATATAACCGCCCGGTCCCGCACCGATAATGATGAGATCATAAAGATGATTTGCCATTAACAGAATGCCGGCTTTTTTGGTGAAACTGCGTAAGCCAACTGGCGATTTCCGTTGCGCATCGCATCCGCACTACTCATTATCCCACGCTCTACCAACCTGCTCATGTCCATGCCCTGACTGCGAATCAGGTCGATGTCTGGCAGCAAACTTTCTTCCAAATGAGATTGTATATCAGCCCTACTTGTTCCTATGATAGCTCTAGTGTGCTTACTAATTCCGTTGGGGTTAAAACCTGAAATAAGCTGTCAAACGCGGCATAATATCTGTGTCTGGTTTATCGCCGGTGTCGGCTTGATCGTAGAAAACAAGGAATAGATTCGGGATAATATTAAGGTCTTTGATTACTTTCCAATCAAACCCGATGATAATCGTATTCGATTTTGCCGTATTGCTATAAGGAGTATAGGATATCCTTTCAGCGTCAGGTTTTGCTGAGAACATCCTATCAAATCGTGCAAATCCCCATACCTTCTTTGCAACAATCTGCGTTGCGGTGAACACCGATATTCCAAAAAGTTCCAGATTATCTGCGTTATCGTCCTGTTCACGGTTCTGATAGGCAGCCTGTGCTCCAAGTCGGAATATGTCTCGCCGATAACCTAGAAAGCCTTGCAGCGTACGCTGATTGTGACCGCCTTCGGAATCCCCAACATCCACGTAAGCCTCTGCAACTACGCTGTTGATAGGTCTAGCTGCCATAGAGAGATAGACTTTCTTGTTATGGTCAATCTCTCCACTGGTACCCATGCCATTCGCAATCATGAGATGGTAACTGAGTTTCTTTCCTGCATCAACGTCCCCTTTAATTGCGACGCCGAAGTCGGTGCTGCTCGCCAGCTTTTGTAAATCCAGCAAGGTCTTCGCAACAGCGCGATAACCCCATACCTTTTCGATATTAGCCCACGTCGGAGTTCCAGCAAGACCAAAGTAGGTCGTAGTTCGCCATGCAGGATTTTTCCATTTGAGATAACCGTGTTTGACAAACGGTTCTAAACGTTTTTTTTCCTTGAAGGCGGTGGGAAAGGAGGGACTATTCATCTCAAGCCGAAGCCGAGTGGACAGCTCATCCGACAGCGCTCTGTCGTAGGTAAAATAGATGCGGCGGTACTGGAATCCACTTCGATCGTCAAGGGCTGGATCGTGAGATTTAGCGACATAGTAGTAATCACCAAAGAAATAGCCGCTAAAGTTATCAGCCCACGCAACTGAGTGCCAACCGAGCAGAAGTAACAGCAAAAGGCTTGCGCCCCGCCAAAAATGTGATTCTAAACCAGCCACGATGGGGGAAGGTAAGTGCATCATTTCCTTTACTTTAGCACACTTTAGAAACTGTTGCAAGAAAAAAAGAAAATGAACGAGAGGCTGCAAGCTGCGATGTTCCTGATGGGATTTGACAATGAAAACGAGAAGTCTGTTTTAGGGGTGAACCTTGTGTTAGACAGCGCCCTGAGATATCCAGAAAGAAAATGTTCGACCTGTACGATACCGAACTCCCGCCTGGATAATCCAAGACATTTTCACCGGTTGTCTCTGTGTTGAAACTTGTGGACGATGATAGGGACATTGTCAGAGCTTCCGGGAAATCTTTGGTGCTTGTTGATTGAACTGGGGAATGACAAACTCAATCGAGCATAATACTAACTCAGGGATGTTACAAACTTGTGACAATCTTTTGGCTTTTTTATGGCATCTAAGAGATGTCCGCTAGTGTTAGCTTTAAAATCTAATGTGAGCCATATTTCGGTTCTTTTGATTCATTCTACCGTTTGATTGTCACAGTAATATGAAGAGATTGCAACAAAGCGATGGAGATTTTACAACGATTTTGTGACGAGCATTGGACACTACTACTGCACTACTAGATTTTTCCTCCCTGTATAATCGCCGGCGTGCATCTGAAGAAAATAGGAGCCGCTTGACACTCTTTCTCCGTAGCTGTCCCGACCATCCCAATACGCTGCCTTAGATCGGTGACGATAATCGCCGGCGGGTAGATATCCCAGATCTAATCGCCTTACAAGGCTGCCCGATGAGCTAAAGATGTCTATTCTTATGTGGGTTGCCTCTGCTAACTTAAAGGGAATCCATGTTTCTGAGCTGAAGGGGTTGGGGTAGTTTTGGAACAACTCAGCACGCTTAATTTGACCGAACGTTGTGACTAGTTTCTGACTAGACTCACCTGAAGTCGGCACCGGTTGAAAAGGTCCCGTGATGGCGAGCGTCAGACCGGGAATTTGGATGTTGACGAACAGGGTCGTACCATCCGGCGAGAAGGTAACTCCTGCAAATTCCGAATCGTTAAGCGAGTTCTTTCCGAATTTATAAAGATTGCCTTCTGGTGTTACACCCACCAGGAACTGTACACCGTTTCCATCTTCACACAGAATCAAATCGCCCCACGGCGCGACGGTGACATTGTCAGCATTTTCCAAAAGATCGCTGTTGTTGGGCTCGATGAATAGGTCAAGCTGACCGGGGTTAATATTTTCTGCTGTTGTTCCTTCAAACTGGCTGGGAATATAGCGCCAAATTTGTCCCGTCCTTGTGGCTCCACCGTTCGTGCACGCGAAGTAAATTGCGCCGTTGCCGTACCACATACCCTCGCCCCGGGCAAACATCGCTGCACCGTTTGAAAACCCCTGGTAGCGTAAATCGTCCTCTGGAGATTCGACATTATTGATATCAATCCACGTGACGTCTATGGTCTGTCCAACGTGGATCATCTGATTCTCCCAATTCCTAGTGTCCACACTTGGCATATCTCTAATTGCCATTGCCTGAAGACGACCGCCTGCTACAAGGTTTGCGGGCTGATTTGGAATGAAACGATAGATAAGTCCATCACTTCGGTCTTCCGTTTGGTAGACAATCCAGCTTTTAGGATCTACGGCTATCGCCTCATGATAGAGACGCCCCATGTCTATCAAGGGGACGGGATCTACTAAGCCAGTAGTCGCGTCGGCAGGAACATCAAAATTATAACCGTGGTCTTTCTTATGACCGTCTACTGCTCTCTGGACGGTTTCCTCACAAGTAACCCAACTATTCCAGGGAGTCGGTCCCCCGGCGCAATTCCGCATTGTACCCGCTAGGCTCAAATAATGGCTTTCTAGTGTACCGGTTCGAGTGTCATAAATCAGCGTCGTGGTGCCGCCAATGTCTGGAAGCCCCGGGTCGTACATTTTTTCGCGGGGCACTTGGCTGACGAGTTCATTTCCTGTGCCGAATGAGCTTTTGTCAATCTCGTTTGCGCTTAACTCGTGGTTGCGGACGAGAATCGTCTTTCCGCCTTGCCCTGGATAGGCAGCCATACCATCGTGATTACCTGGTGCCAGCAGGCCATCATCCATGAGGTCGCCCGTCCTGGAGAAAACCCGATAGGCAAATTCCGGGGGCAGGTCAAGTATTCCGTTGGGATCCGGAATGAGATCGCCATAGCGATCTACGATGAAACCACTTGAGCCCTTTCCGGACGCGGAATTAGCAAAAAGTGTGTGTAATCCTGCAAAACCAATCGCAATCGCACCAGAGGTTTGCTGCAGGAAACCGCGCCTCGATATTGTTCTTGGACGTTTCATTGCTTCTCTTCCTTTTTGGAGTGAGTATACTCCTTAGACTAGAGCGTCTTAGCACAGCGATTGCGCTGTATTTAAGACGCCTTTTGTCTAGTAGGCTTTAAGCCATGTCTGCCGGCGTCAAGGTGTTTGCCCTATGATCGGTCATCCCATGTTAAAGTTCTGAAGTTGATGTTAAGCTTTGAATATCTCAATGGTTTTAAGATTAGGCGATAAACTGATGGGAATTCCGTCACGATTTTGTGGCGAATGCAAGTACCAGAGCATAGGTACAAAAAAAGCCCGACGAGAATTTCTCCCACCGGACTTGTTCTATTTTACTTGCGAATCCCTTTAGGTACCTTTCCTCCATCCTGATTCAGCCGGCAAGCTTGCGTAGACGGCAAGTAACATCAGCTTCTTTTGATGCAACACCGAGCGACGCTTACCTCAATACCTCAAGCAGCCGTCCCAACTCACGCTTCACTAGCCCATGCTCTTCCTTGTGTTGCCGATATTGGTCGAGGTCATATTTCAATTGTAACTCCACAGGCGCAGCCTCAATCTGACGTACTAACTCCTCTTCTCTCAACAATTGGACAATGCGAAGCCGATTCTCAGCATCACTGATTTTCCCGCCTAACAACTCCTTCCTGATTAAATCAACAGCCAACTTCCTCGCCAACCCCCGCGCCGCATGTACCTTCAACGCCTCTAACGCTGCTCGTTTCGCAACGTTATCTGCACCGCTCTTCAATACTTCTACAAGCGGCTGGACCGCACCCTTATCCGGCCGTTTTTGCAGCACTTGCGAAACATATTCTCGAACCCGATCGTCCGTATCTTGAAGCGCTATGATGACATCTGACCCAGAATAATCCTCAAAATCGATTATCGCCTTCGCAGCAGCACGACGCACATTCACATCGCTAACTCTTAACCCCTTCAGAATCTCTGACTTGTAATCGCTCCGACCTAGTTTATAGAGCGCTGCGTTGATTTCCATCTTCAAGCCGGCATCGGTCATACCCTCACCGAGCGCCTCCACATCAGAAATGACCTGAACCTCGCCTATCCTTCCAATCAACCGAACAAGCGAAATCTTCACTGGCGCCGATGTATTGGGATTGCCAATCGCAGCTATTATCAGATTGAGCGTATCAGGCCCGATAGTATACAGCATCTCTATGATATCGCCTCGGATATTTTGATACTCGACCTTGCCCAGAGCACCGATAAGTAAAGGGACTGCGCTAGCGCCTTTGTCAATTAAGACTTGCATTGCATCTTTCTGCACACGGGAGCGTCGAACCAAGAGGTTAAGGAGGCGTTCCATCTCCGCATCGCCGAGCGCTTCGAGTCTTTGCTTGCGTTCAAGATTGAACTCCGATTCCAATCCATGTAATTGAGCGCTACCGGTAGATAGTCCGTGCGAGTAAGCGAGGATTAATAGGGTTCGCGGTTCAGTTTTGTCGTATTCTTCTGTTTCTGCGATTTTTAGAGGTTCCACGGCTTCAAGTGCAAGTCCGGCATTAAGCAGTTTCCCACGTCCGGCTTTGAGATGGTCGACTTGCTGTTTTTGTTGACAGCCGATGCCAACAAACCATACGAAGAGTACAGATAGCGCAACGAACTTTTTCATGTTTTAGATTCCTTAAATAGATGAAGTTTAGCAACTGGGTTGTGTTGACATTCCAACGGAGCTGGATAAGGTTGATTTGCAACACAAAGAATCGGGTGACTGAGAAGAAACGGTGAAGTTATTTTCCATTGTTCATCGGGTAAGCTTATAGATAATACTGCAATTCTAACACGAACCCCGCTTGAATGTCAACGGAACCTAAACCGTTTCGCTACAAATATGTTGGGTCTTGAATCCAGGCTGCGTTGCCGGGCCGAGAATCTCTTTCATGATTGCCGAACGAGTGTTAACCTCGTTAAACACCAAACCGTGCATACAATTTTTTTCTTCCTACTCCTTGAAGCGGTAGCCGATGCCGCGTACCGTCTCAATCAGCCCTCCAAATCGTCCTAGTTTACGCCGCAGGCGACTTATGTGAGTATCCACAGTACGATCAATGCTGCAATACTCCTCTTTCCAAACCGCATCCATCAAAATGTTGCGCGTGAAAACCCGTCCAGTACAACGCGCGAATAAGCTAAGCAGCTTAAATTCTGTAGCAGTCAGTAAAATCGCCCCGTCCTCGCCGAATACCTGATGTTTGTCCAGGTCAATCTTCAAGCCGTGGATCTCAACTATTTCTGAGGGTTTAGAAGGTTTTGTGTCTGCAGGGCGACGTAGTACTGCCCGGGCTCTCAATACGACCTACCGTGAGCTAAAAGGCTTCGAAATATAATCATCAACTCCCAATTCGAACCCAACAATCCGATCGATTTCTTCCCCTTTTGCTGTCAATATGATAACTGGAATATCTGCGGTTGATGCATCCTGTTTTAACAATCGGCAGATTTCTAATCCATCGACTTCGGGAGGCAATAGATCCAATAGGATCAGGTCGGGAGGATTGGCTTTAATTTGGTTAAGGGCAGTCCTACCGTTGGAAACTGCTTCCGTCTCAAACCCGGCTTGATTCAGGTGGTACGCTAACAGCTCAACAATATCGGGTTCGTCTTCGACAATAAGGATTTTCGATACCATGTTAATCTTTCGCTAAGCAGGTTGTGCAACGCCTAAGGTCCTATAGCGGATTATCGGCGCAACTGTGGAAGACATATTATAGCCAAGAAATGTTACGAAATTGTGACATTCTTTTGGCTTTTTGTTGAATGCTGTATTAGGTTCTGTTGACATTTCAACGGAGCCAGATAAGCGTGGAGACAAAACTTAGAAATCCGAAATAGCGGACAGCCAGCTTCTCGAAACGAGAGAAGATACGACGATACCATTTTATCTTGTTGATAAAACATTCAACCAGGTGTCTCTCTTTGTATAAATGTTTGTCATATGTTCTTTGAGCGCCACGATTACGTCGAGGCGGTATCACCGCCGTCGCTCCATTCGCTTCAATAACGTCGATAAAACTGTCCGAATCGTATCCCTTGTCTCCAATTACATGCTCGCTGTTATAGCCAACTATCAACGCTTCGGCTTCAGCTATGTCGTGTCTCTGACCGGGAGTTAGCTGGAGTCTAAGCGGATTACCTAGTGCGTCAACTGTGATATGAATTTTTGTGCTAAAGCCGCCCCGAGAGCGTCCTAGCGCTTGGTTTTCAGCACCTCCGTTTTTTTTGAGGCTCCAGCCGCGCATGGGTGAGCCCGGCAAATGGTAGTATCAATAATAAGCCACTCCATATCTGGGTCGGCGGTAAAGTAGCAGTGCATCTGTGAGAAGATTCCTTTGTCACACCAGTTACTAAACCGCTTGTAAATGGAGTTCCAATTTCCATAGGCAGTTGGCAAGAGTCGCCATTGAGCACCGCTACGAGTCACCCACAGAAGGGCTTCGACGAATCGTCGAGTAGCAGTTTCGTTGCGGACATAGATGTTGGAACAGCTTAGAAGAAACGGGTATATCTTTCTCCATTGGTCGTCAGGTAAAGTTATGGGCATCATTCTTCTATTATGCCAACCTTATAACCAAATGTCAACAGAACCTAGTCTTTGCGAGTGCTGGTTTCCAATTTTCTCTAAAAAGCTGCTAAAACACTAGGGAAGGAGACACCCACGCCTTCACCGGAACTTTTTACCTTACTTGAGACGTACCACTTCCCGGGCAACGTCAGAGAGCTTGAAGGAATGGTCCTGGATGCCGTCAGTCAGCACAAAGGCGGTGTACTCTCCATTGAATCATTCCGGAACAAGATTGACGAACAATTTACCGTTTCCCACGAGAACACAGTGCTCAAAGCAAGCACGACTACGTTTACAGATGGGTTATCCGCGCTACCTAATACTGCCCGCTTTGAAAGAAGCTGAACAACTGATAATTTCCGAAGCCCTCAAGCGTGCAAATGGGAACCAGACAATTGCAGCTCAACTCTTGGGGATGTCAAGATATGCGCTGCACAAGCGATTGAGCCGCGCCCGAACGTCATCGGACGATGAGTGAAACGGTGATTGCCTTTTCCCGCCCTTGCTTGCTACGCTGTATTCCTATTGCTTTGTCTTCCATACCCGAAAGGGGTGTGACATTTGTCACTTTTGTAGACATTTGTCACACATTGCCCAAACCCTTGTCTGGCAAGGCTTCACGCACTGCTTAACCCCAATTTTCCCGAATTCTGTCAACAAACGTCACACCCCTTTCCATACCCCATCAAAGCGCTGCCATCCTAGACTGAAAAAAAACTAAACTGCCCGTATCCCTTGACACATAAGGGTTTATGAGTCCAAACAGAGCTTAAAATAAAGGGTATTATTAGTTTTGGCATATAGTTTGCACTACAATCATTTCGAAGTAACTAATTCAGTTTCGAAAACTTGATTATGTTGCAAATATCCAACAGCAAAAAAAGGAGGATTTACCAATGAAACGGACCACGGTTTTCACTTTGCTTTGTGTGTTTGTCTTTGTTCTTCTTGTTGATACATCAATTGCTCACATCGTTGTGGCGGATCACATCGCGGTTATACCCAGTGCAGCCGTTGATGCTGTTGACCAATACAGTGATAAAAAAATTGAAACCTCCACGACCGTTCATGTGAAAACAGGCCCTCACGGGGCGGATCAACAGCACCCACATGACTATGAGTTGGTTCGACATCATGTCATTACAGATGCTCACGATTCAAGCATTGTTCACGTGTTCCAGTATTGGTTGACACCTGGCACATTCGAAGGTGCAGGGTCGGATAATGATGGCGGGATTAGTCGTTGGACTGTATCCAGTGGTGCTAAATGGGGTCTAGCCTGGGTATCTGGCGAAGTAGGTGACGTCTATCGAATGGCAAGCGCAACCGGTGTAGTTGTACCTGATAATCAAGCCATGGTAAACAACGGCATACCAGAGGAGGTAAGCGCGGTCAACGGACTAATCCCGCTTCAGCCAATTGCACCCGATTCTTCGTCGCGTGCTGCGATTGAACAAGAACTCGCAGACGCTCTCGCAGCAAACTCAGATGCGTCAGTGGCTGTGAACTATAACGGTAGAATCTACACGTTTGGTGAAGATGAGGAGCCTGTGTTTGACGGGACAGGTGCCTTATCTACAGTCACCGAGTCAGTCGCGTTACCCGCAGCACCTCGGAGGCCCGAACCACTCATTGGAACACTAACAACGACATGGGCATCAATGAAAAATGAATAAACTTCAATTATGATGGGGAACGTCTAATGAGTTAGATGTTCCCCATTTGAAACCTACAAGGAGGCTTTTGCCATGACACGGATATTGATTCTCACCGCAATTTTAGTGATGTGCTTGGCTTGCGGCGAAACCGAATCACCAATTCCGACAAAACCAGAACCCGTTGTCCAGAGCGAAACCGAAATACCAATCCGGTACGAAATCCCTGCACACATTCCGCTTGCACTTGCAAAGCGTTATGCTAATCTTCAGGCAGACATGACTGAACCCGAATGGCAGGCGTCCCTTCAATACATTTACGATCTCTGTCAAGGAGACCTCCATCACTCTGTTGTTGACTTGCATTTACAGCGTGCTGTCTCGGAGACGGCATACAATCGCGCCAAAGATGTACCTCACCCCGCGGCTACGCATGACGACCGGAGTCGAATCTTAGTGGCGTCTTGGTTTAACAATCATAATGTAAAAGTCGCATTCGACCCTGACCCAACTGGGCTTAAAGTCATCTACTGGAGAGCGAGACACATAATACTGCTGGAGTTATACGAGGGAGAACCTGAACGAGGCTTGGGAGTGAGTAGCGGTCCCCTCGGAGGCCCTGCAGCCCCGTTGGACCACCCCATGAACGCTCCTGTATTGAATCAGATACTTGAGGACTGGGTGGAAAAAGGCGAGGTGAATACACCTGATGTTCCTGACAAGCACAAGCGTGAGCATGTCGCCTACATTGTGATAGCTAAAGCAGATGGTTTGCCGGTCGAACCGAAATACAAGGATTGGATAGTTCATTTTGACGATGCGCCCCGTGCGACCGATGAGCAAATTGGGGATTACAACCGCACACACAGCCCCGGCGCCTACGATTGTGTGGAAGAATGAACAGGTCTATCATGTTACGACTACTGTTGGTTTGTCACGATGCACGTAATAATCGGCGCTCATGACCTTACGTTTCATTCATCTACATCAACAGACACTTCGGGCGCGTCATTAGGCGCTCAAACATGGATAAACTTACATGTCGGGTTGAGTGTGTAAATTTGCACCCAACCCTCTTTTTGCTCAAGGAGGATATACCCTCAACTCAAGAATGTGGAGGATTAATCCTATGAAGAAAGCGATGTTTTTCAGACTTAGCTTATTTTTAGCTTCCGCTCTATGTCTACCGCACAGTTTTGCCCAAGAATCCCCGCAATGGGGGCTACTCGAGCGCGCTAAAGCACGCCTCGGTAAGGGTCGGATAAGTGAATTACAGTATTCGCCCGACGGCACTCGACTTGCGGTCGCTGGTAGTATCGGTATTTGGCTCTACGATACGGTGTCCTATCAAGAGGCATCACTGTTCGCCGGGCATACATCTGTCGTTAGCGTTGCGTTCAGTCCGGATGGTGGCAACCTCGCCGGCGGATATGAGGACGCAAGCGTCCGTCTTTGGGACGCCGATACCGGAAAACACCAAGAAACGCTCATGGGGCATAATGGCGGGGTTTCTAGCGTTGTGTTCAGTCCTGATGGACGCACCCTCGCCAGTGGGAGTGGGGACGGCACCGTATTGCTGTGGGAATTTGCCTCTTCAACCGAATTAGGAGTAGAACCGTCGACAAGACACTTGACGACGCTGGGAAACATCAAACGCACGGCGTTGCTGCAAAATTATCCGAATCCGTTCAACCCCGAGACTTGGATTCCTTATCAGTTGGAAAATGATGCACTCGTGAGCTTGAACATCTATGACCAGAGCGGTCATATCGTCCGCACCCTCGACATTGGACATCAAAAATCGGGAGTCTACCGAGACAAAGCCAGCGCAGCGTATTGGGATGGTCGAAATCAAAACGGAGAGTACGTAACAAGCGGCGCCTATTACTATCAACTCCGTGCGGGTGATTACACCGCGTTACGGCGGATGGTTATTGTCAAGTAGCACGGCAAAGTTGGCGTGAAAAACCGAGTGGCTCCAAATAACTAGTTTCTGTAGCTGCGGCGTGCGAGATGAATTAGATGCAACATTCAAATTTGGAGGGTTATTTCCAATGAAGAAGACCATGTTTTTGACGATTTGCTCATTACTCCTCGTTACCGCTACATGTTTACCGCACAGCTACGCCCAAGATTTTCCACAATGGGGGCTGCCCGAAGGTGTTAAAGCACGCCTCGGTAAAGGTGAGATAAATGAAATACAGTATTCGCCCGACGGCACTCGACTTGCGGTCGCCAGCAGTATCGGCATTTGGCTCTACGATACGGCGTCCAATCAAGAGGTAGCACTATTCGCCGGGTATACGTCTGCTGATAGCATTGCGTTCAGTCCCGATGGTCGCACAATCGCTAGCGCAGGTAGGACCGCTATCCGTCTGTGGAACGCCGATACCGGAAAACACCTGCAAACACTCATCGGACATACGCATGCGGTCTGGAGCGTGGCGTTCAGTCCGGATGGTCGCACAATCGCCAGTGGGAGTTGGGACAAAACCGTCCGTTGGTGGGACGCTGATACGGGAAGACCCCTGCGAAAGCGCATCGGGCATACGGGTACGGTCTGGAGCGTTGCGTTCAGTCCCGATGGTCGCACCATCGCTAGCGGGAGTTGGGACGACACTATCCGTCTGTGGAACGCCGGTGGTAAACATCTGCTAACGCTCAACGGGCACAGGAATCAGGTAAACGACATAGCGTTCAGCCCCGATGGACATACGATTGCTAGTGGGAGTTGGGACACTACCATTCGATTGTGGGACGTTGATACGGGAGAACACCTGCGCACGCTCAACGGGCATGCGTTTGGGGTCTATAGCGTCGCTTTCAGTCCTGATGGACGCACAATAGCTAGTGGAGGTCATGATGCCACCGTCCGATTATGGGACGCCGACACAGGAGAACACCTGCGCACGCTCAACGGGCATACAGATGAGGTTCGCAGCGTTGCGTTTAGTCCCGACGGGCGCACACTTGCGAGTGGGAGCTGGGACGGCACGGTGTTGCTTTGGGAAGTTGCTTCTTCAATCCAATTAGCGGTGGAGCCGTTGGAAAGACGCATCACGACGCTGGGAAACATCAAACGGACAGCGCTGCTGCAAAATTATCCGAACCCGTTCAACCCCGAGACTTGGATACCGTACCATTTGGCGAACGATGCACTCGTGAGCTTGAACATCTATGACCAGAGCGGTCATATCGTCCGCACCCTCGACATTGGACATCAAAAATCGGGAGTCTACCGAGACAAAGCCAGCGCAGCGTATTGGGACGGTCGAAATCAAAACGGAGAGTACGTAACAAGCGGCGCCTATTACTATCAACTCCGTGCGGGTGATTACACCGCGTTACGACGGATGGTTATTGTCAAGTAGGACTACACTGTTAGGGTGATAAACCGATGTTTTTCTAAAAACTAGTTTCTTAAGTTACTACGAGTGAGATGAACCGTTCAACCCAACCTACACGACTAGAGAAAGGAGAGAGTATCAATGACCGCATCGAAACGATTTACTTGGAAAACTGGAATTGCTTTGATGGTGTTGACAATCTGGATCGGCATTGATGGATTCTCAGCGATCGCCGGAGCTCAGGTGCAGCCTCCCCGCCGAAAACGACGAATCATGATTAGCCCAAAAACAGAGTCGAAAGCGGAGGAAAAAAAGGTTAACGTCGGAAAAAGCCTTGTCAGTATCGCACGCCGTGCTAACCGTCAAAGTAAGGACCAGATAGTTGATTTAGTCTTTGTCATCGAACGCGGCGAAAAAATGAAAGCGTCGATTGTCGAGATCGAAAGACATCTCAACAATGTTCTGAGTGTGTTCGAGGCGTCGGGCGTGGACTATCACCTAGCGCCGATCTGGTTTCAAAATCAGGGCGGTCCAAAATTCGAGGGTAGTCCATTGAGGAACGACATCCGTGCGATTCAAGCGGGTTTTTACGCCCATTTTCGGCGCGACCATTCCGCCGGATATGGCCTGGAGGCGATAATGTGGGGGGTAAGGGACCTGAACTTCAGATCGGATTCCGGCAAGCATATTATTGTCGTCACAAATTCGCAGTTGCGAACCGCATGGGAGGCGCCGAATGCAAAACAGCAGCTTGTGAATCGGATTATTGAGCGGTGCAAGCAGGATGAGATTCACATCAACGTTATTGGGGTAAATGAAGCGGCGCAGCTACAACTAGCGGAGGAAACCGGCGGCAAGTGGTACGCCATTGACGAATACCAGGAGTGGCGAACGCCATTCTCTGTTATGGATAAGAGGATTCTCAAAATCGACGGGATTTTCGAACGCATTGGCGAACACATCGTTGGAACGGTAAAGCCATCTGCGGATATCGTCTTCGTCTTCGATTCCAGCTGGAGTATGAAAGGCGAAATCGATGAGATTTGTATAGGAGTTGATAGAATGGTGGCTATGCTTGATGACGGAGGACTCGACTATCGATTTGGGATCATCCGGTTTTGGGCGCTGGCAGGCGGGGGTGGCAGCACTATTGTGGTGACAAAACCGCCGTTGGATGCAGAGCAGGTCAAGAAGGTGTACCGGCTGCCCAAGCACGGTGATGAACACCTGCTCGATGCAATTATGGAAGGTGTCCCCAAGCTCCAAACGCCTGAGAATCGGCAGCTTGTCCTTATTATTGTAACCGATGAATCAACCAGCCGTCGTCGAGAGAAGGGATACACACCCGAAAGGGCGATTGGCGTTTGCCGCCAAGCCGGTGCAATTGTTTACGTTATCGGCGGTATCGTACATCCGAGGCGTAGGGAGAGGGATGTCTTTCAGCTCCGTGTCGCTGAAGCAACAAAAGGGGAACACTATGCCATGCCTGGTGCTAAGGTTGCCGACGAACGGTGGTAATGTAAAACACCAAGCGTTGATTGGGCTTAACACCTGCAATAAACTCAGAACCGCTTAAGTATGTCGTGCAGCTGCCGATAATCATCTCTCGGCATCAATTATGCCGGCGGAGACACAGACCGAGATAGTGAAATTTGAAGACTGGGATTTACTTGACAACATTGAGGTGGAAGAGCTGGAAAGACTATTGGAAGCATGAGAAAATACAGACTGCCGTGCGTCCATTGCAAATGCACCAAATAAACCTGCGATCCTCCGAGAGGATGAGCGTTATGAGGACCAGAGCAATCCAAATGGAATTCAAGATGAATCCTAGGAAAGGCGTGATGAGTTCGAAATCGAAAAACAGGGCGAGCCCAATGGGTAACCACTTACGCCCGAAAATTAGACCTCCTAAAGGCAAAGCGATTGCTAAGAAGACATTAATTGAGAACCGGTGTCTAGTAGCCCGCGGTTTGGCGCTAGTGTTTTCTGACCACGAGTAACAGGCGACTGACCGCTGCTTTCAAGACTGCTTGACATTCATGAAGAACCGTGTTATTCTCTTAAGAATATAGTCGGCAAACAACGGGGGAAAAATGAAAGACGCGGATAAGACGCAAGCACAACTCATCCGTGAATTGCGGCAAATGCGCCAGCGTGTGGCGAGCTTAGAACGCGAAAGAGCGCAATTCAAGCGGATGGCGGAGACAGATCCGTACTACAATTCCCCGGAGATGTTTGCTTCAGCGGATGCTGTTACGGAAAGGGTTCTCCACTGTAATCATTCACTACTTACGACGTTGGGATACACCGAAGATGAGCTTGTCGGTTATGCTATTTCCAAGATATATCATCCGGACTGTATCGAAGATGCAAAGACAATGTTCACTAGTCTTGTAAATAACGGTGAAATACGTGATGTGGAGCTAGCATTGCGGAAAAAAGATGGAGGCAAAATTGATGTGAACTTGAATGCCTCAACTTTCTGTGATGCAAGAGGGAATCCTCTTTACAGTCGGTTCATTTGGCGCGACATCACGCAGCAAAAAGAGACCGAACGGGAACTTCGCGAGAGCGACCAACGCTTTCACCAGTTGGCGGACAGTATCCGCGAGGTTTTCTGGTTAATGTCGCTCGAAGGGGATGAATTCTACTACCTTAGTCCGGGATACGATGAGATATGGGGCAGATCCCGCTACGACCTAATCGCAGAACCGATGTCGTGGGCGGAGAGCATTTATCCGGATGACCTGGAGCAGGTCTTAGCCAATTTTGAAAGACAGAAGCGCGGCGAGTTTGTAGAGTATGAGTTCCGTATCGTCCGACCGGACGGCGAAATCCGCTGGATTCAAGCGCGCGCCTTTCCAGTCAAAGATGAAGGCGGAAATCCCTACCGCGTCGCCGGATTTGCACTAGATATCACGGAACGCAAGCGTGCCGAGGAAGTGTCTGCGATGCGGCAGCGCCAGTTGATTCAAGCGGATAAGATGACCTCATTAGGCATTCTGACCGCCGGCGTCGCGCATGAGATTAACAACCCGAACAATTTTATCTTGCTGAACGGAGAAACCCTTGAGAAAGCTTGGTTCAGCGTAATGCCCATTCTTGAGAGATATTACCAAGAGAATGGGGATTTTATGTGCGCTGGCGTGCTCTATACGGAATTACAAACTGATATCAGGGAAATGACTACGGGAATCATTATCGGGGCGAAGCGAATCCAAGAGATTGTGAATGTGCTCGGCGAATTCGCACATCGTGGTGACGAGGATTTAAGCCAACCGGTCAATTGCAATACGGTGATTGACTCTGCAATCGTAATTGTACGGAATCTGATAAAAAGATCGACGAATCGCTTCTCGCCTCAGTTGGATCGCAATCTACCAATGGTTCTGGGTAACGCGCAACAACTTGAACAGGTATTTATTAACTTAATCACGAATTCTTGCCAAGCGCTGCCCGACCCTAGCAGAAGCGTCGTGGTTTCAACCCGAAAGAGTTCAAAGGATGTACTGATTGAATTTTGCGACGAGGGAGAAGGGATTCCTTCTGAAAATTTGCCACGCGTCATGGACGCCTTTTTCACTACAAAGCGAGACATCGGCGGCACCGGTCTAGGGCTGTCAATCTCTTACACTATCGTCAAGAATCATGGCGGAGATTTGACCTTCACCTCAGAACTTGGAAAGGGCACGACGGCGACAGTCAAGCTGCCTGCCGACCCAAGGAGTGACCGATGAATCCAATTCAGTTTTCTACCCGTCCAATATTGCTCGTCGACGACGAAGAACTTTTTCTGGTCAGTACGAGCCGCGCGCTTAGGGCAGAGGGCATTAATCATGTCGTCCAATGTCAAGACAGCCGCGAAGTTATGTCTACCTTGTCAAAAGCGGACTTCTCGGTTGTCGTGCTGGATTTGATGATGCCTAATTTATCAGGGCTGGACCTGCTTCCGTTGATTCTTGCCGACTTTCCGGACCTTCCCGTAACGGTTGTCACGGGCGTAAAAGACGTGGAAACCGCGGTAGATTGTCTGAAAACTGGGGCATTCGACTACCTCGTGAAACCGGTGGACAGCACCAGGCTCGCGGCGACGATTCGGCGCGGACTAGAAATGAGCGACTTGCGGCGTCAAAATCGTCTGCTAAAGGAACGTGTGCTCTCTGACACACTAGAGCATCCTGAAGCGTTTTCTGACATTGTCACACAAGACCGCACAATGTACTCAATTTTCCAGTATGTCGAGACAATCGCTCTAACCCCCATGCCGGTGTTGATTACGGGCGAAACCGGTGTTGGCAAGGAACTGATTGCAGCGGCAATTCACAAGCTGAGCGGGCTGGAGGGTGAATTTGTTTCGGTAAATGTAGCAGGACTCGACGACTACCTATTCTCGGACACGCTTTTCGGACACAGAAAAGGGGCGTTCACCGGCGCGGATACGCCTCGCAAGGGATTGATTGAACAAGCGTCAAACGGTACGCTCTTCCTTGATGAAATCGGAGACCTGCACATGGAGTCGCAGGTCAAACTGCTGCGTCTTCTGCAGGAAAGAAATTACTTTCCGCTTGGCGACGATTTCCCGAGAATGAGTAACGCTAGAATAGTTGTTGCGACCAATAGAGACATACAATTTCTGAGAGAGTCCGAAACTTTTCGTAATGACCTCTATTACCGCCTGCAAACCCATCACGTCCACTTACCCCCGCTTCGTGAGCGAACGGGTGATATCCCGCCATTGGTTTCCTATTTTCTCGAAAGCGCCGCTGAGAAACTAGAAAAGAAAACACCCACGCCTCCAGCGGAACTCGTTACGTTACTCAGAGCGTATCCCTTCCCGGGCAACATCAGAGAGCTTGAGGGAATGGTACAAGACGCTGTCAGTCAGCACAAAGGGGGTATACTCTCCACAACATCTTTTCGGCAAAAGATAAGCGAACAATCCACTATTCCCCACGAGGACACGACGGTAAAAACAAGCGCAGTTACGTTTGCGAAGGGATTGTCGGTACTACCTATACTCCCCGATATGAAGGAAGCAGAACAACTTATGATTGCTGAAGCCCTCAAACGCGCGAATGGAAACCAGACGATTGCAGCCCAACTCTTGGGGATGTCAAGATATGCGCTGCACAAGCGATTAAGCCGCGCCCGAACATCATCGGACGATGAGTAAAACGGTGTTTGCCTTTTCCCAACCTTGCTTTCTACGCTATATTCCTACCGCATTGCCTTCCATACCCAAAAAGGGTGTGACATTTGTCACTATTGTAGACATTTGTCACACATTGCTCAAACCCTTGTCTGGCAAGGTTTAACGCACTGCTTAACCCCAATTTTCCCGAATCGTGTTGACAAATGTCACACCCCTTTCATGCCTTTGTCAGACCACTACTGCACTCGACTGAGAAAAATCTAACTGTCCGTATCCCTTGACACATAAGGCTTTCCAAGTCCAAACCGAATCCAAATTGAAGGGGCCATTGGTTATGGCATATAATTTGCGTGTAAAATAGCCATAGGTAATGTCTTTAGTTGCAGAATGGTCTGCAATGGGAACAAAAGTTTCTCTCAATTAACAAATAAGGAAGGAGTTAATGATGTTAAAGAAGTTTGTAAAGTCGCTGTTAGTCATGTCCGTGGTACTCTTAGGATTGGGAGTCAGAGATGCCTTTAGCAATGCTTGGAGTTCTGCTTCCCAGAGCTACACGAACACAAGCAGTTGGGTAAAGTGTACTAATTCTGCTTCTTTCGGTTGGACAAGTGCGTCGGCATCCTGCTATCCAGGCTACGCCTATCTCCCTGGTGTTGGGACGTTCAGTGCTAGCGGCAGTGGTAGCGCAACAGCAACTTCGGGACCCCATGCTAAAGGTGCTTCGGGGCCTGTGCGTATCTCGTTTACTGTGATATTGGGAACAGGCGGATTTTATGTGATGAATCCGTTCAGCTATTCCAGCACTTCCCAATCCGCAAGTGTATCGGGGTTTCCCTGGCATAGCAAAGCTGCTACTGCCTCTGGGAGTTGTGGTGGTGCTAGCCCTTCTACCGCAAGTGTCCCGTAGCAGCGTGAGGATTCTGAACTACGTAGCCGCTTAGAAATAGAGGCACTCTAGCGGCTACAATTTACCGATATCACGTCTTGGCTGCCGTCAGGTAGAACACAAAAGGAGCAACCAATATGGATGTATCGTTGCCAAGGTTCAAGGTAATTGCGATAGCTTTTAGGCGTATGTTTGTTCCACTTTCGAAATGGAAGATTGTTGCAATTGTGCTGACTGTTGTTGTAGCAAGTGTTTTCGCGGCACTGTTACATCGACAGCATGCCGTTTTTGGGCAGACCGATAGGTCAGAGGAGATTGCAATAAACAACCATGTGTGGAATGTTTGGCAGACATCTGTCGTTGGGGCGGCGAATAAGGGGCTTTCTCGGATACGTCAGATTTCCGCTTCAACCTCGTATCAGAGTCTCCAAACTGCCCAAGCCCTTATGGAAGCTTACGACGCTACTTATGAAATGGGGGTAGCAACAGACCCAAAGTTCGGCGGCATTGATCGCATGAAAGAAGCCGATCAGAAGTATCCGCGATTCGAATTCCTGAAAATGTTGCTGGACAAAGGCGTCATTATTGAAAGCGCCGCAGAGTATCGTGCCTTACTCACATTTAGGATTAATCTGCTTTCAGCTGAGAATATGTTTCTCCAAGCAAGCGCCGAGGGAAAAATTCTCTGGTTAAGTGGACTCGGTTTGCCAACCAACTCCTCCTGGGAAGCGTTCAAGGCGGCTCAGATCCAAGATTATCTCGAATTTTTTTATTACGAGAAAGAAGCTAACCAGGACCCCACTTTGGCACGACAGATGGCTGAAGGCATTTTTATGTTAGGCAGAGCCAAGGATGGGACCCGATTTCCAATGAGAACGGACACAACCTATTTTAGGTTGAACGGTCATGGTGACGTAAATATCGGCGATATGACCTGGCCCGCTATGGGACTGTCTGGTGACGATATAGAAGCTATACATAAATATCTACAGCCTTTCCCTTTCGCGGAAAAACTACCCAAAAACGTCAAAATTGGCTTTCTGGGTCCAGACGGCAAACCGGCTGATGCGCCGAGGCGAGGGTTGGCGAAGTTATGGGAGAATTTTCCTGATATGTTTGACGATGATGGACCAGAGATTACCCGTTCCGAATCGGAAGCAGCGCCTTCGTCAGAGGCAGAATCGCAACCACCTGCATATGCTTCCGAACCGAAGCCCGTGTCCCGCACGTCACCTTGGTCATCCGTAGCCGACTCGCCAGCGCACGACTCAACACCTCGGACTGCACCACGCCATGCCGTACCGGAGCTAGAGATGCCGGAATTTCCGGCAGACTGGGAACAACCCCAGCCTGCATCAATCATCCCGTCCGAAATGAACAACCAGGTGGGACAAGCCGAGGATTGGAAATTGCCTGACGGTGTTAAGGCGGAGGAATTGGAGAGGCTACTGGAGTTGTTGGAAGATATAGATGACCCTACCTCCATTCCAAATGCGCCAGATGAACGTGAAATTGTCCGAGAGGATCGGCGAAATAAGGGCCGGGGCGATTCTAATGGAAATCGAGATGAATCCTATGAGGAGCAGGATGAATCCGAAAGGGAAAGACGCGAAGCGCCCGAGAAAGAACCACCACTGATGCCCGAAAAATAGATACCTGACAACGCTGCAAGAGGCAGTAAGCCGTTGCTCTAATAGCGATCGAGTCGTCAGTCTAAGTGACTTGCTAGCAGCGGTCGCTCGTTACCGCTTATCGGCGTGTAATTGGCTGAGTAATTCGTGTCTAGAAATCTTGAACAGAAACCGGGTTTTTGCCAAAAACTGTAGTCAAGAGGACGGTTTACGCACGTCGCTGCTTCCATCGAAGAATCCTCACCTTTGCAAAGAGGAATCAACTGACCGATTAGGGAAGGCGATAGGGTTAACCTACAGTCAAGACTATCGCACTCCCTATTTGGTCGTTTGATCGTGTTAAATCCCGTCAGATGGTCTGAAGTTGGAAATCTAGACCAAGCGGGACATAGTTGTCAGTGTCCATAATCTCCGTTACTAAAGCACATTCTGTTAAAAACATGGGAAGCTTATCTTTGGTTGGGTGTCGTGTGTTGAAGCGTCCGCTCCTGTCCCGCTGTATATAGTTAAGCAGAGGAAATGGTGGGAAAATCCCAAAAACCACAATTACTACGATGATTAATGATTTAGGGTTCTAACCGCCAATACGTGCCCATGAGACATGGCTTCTCGTCGGGGCTGTTGGCTTGGTAATAGACTGTCAAGATAGAACCATCATCTAGTTGAACTGATGCGGGATAGCCTAAGTCGTTATTGGGAGCCTCGCAGAGGATTATTTCGTGCTCGGAGTCCCAAGCGGCGCCGCCATCGCCGCTAACGCATGCGCGCTGACCATAGGGCGGCGTTCGTCTGCCGTATACAACGAGGAGGCGATTGTCTTTCAAGCGGATTAAATGTGGCGGGTTGTCAGCCCATATGGTGGTGGGATGGGCGATTGACCATGTTTTGCCTCCGTCCATACTTTCCGACTGGTGCATGAACCGTTGATCGGCTTGCGGCGGTTCGTAGCGAAACAAGGTGACAAGAGTTCCGTCCGCGGCTTCCACGACGTGCGGTTCATCAAGTACCGCCGGGAGACTAGGTGAGCGGGGGACGGTTCCAATTTTTTGCCATGTCTTACCGTCATCTGTAGACTCGGCGACCCAGTGCCCTCTGTTTCCAACATACAAAAACCGCCCGTCTGAAAGCTCGATTGGCCCATGCGGCGCGTGTGCGGGCAACCTGATTGGATTATCCCATGTTGCACCGCCATCATCGGAACGGCGAATCCAGCTATGACGCCACTTCTCAATTATCCCGGTGGTAATTTTTTCCTGATGCCGTTTCCAACTAGTAAGCATTTCAGGGGTAACATGGCGCCTGAATCGAGGCGGAAACTTGTGCGCGGATTGGAAAAGCGTCGAGGAAAACCATGTCAGCAGCAAAGTGCCCTTCTGTGTTTCAAGAACGCCTGCATCCCGATCGTCAAGCGGCGTATTGTTAATCAGGGCGGGCTCGCCCCATGTCATTCCATCGTCCTTGCTTCTAACCATATATGTCTTTCCCCAGGGACAGAGATGGGCATCCCTATCGCCGGAAAAAGCCACAAGCAGTTCGCCTTGGCGCGTCTTGGCAACCGTTGGCCAACCAATATATTTCCCAGCTTGTTTGCAGATTACCTGTTTAGAAAGAATGGTTGCCATCCTTTGACCTGCTTCTGCCATATTTTGGTTCCTATTTCGATGGTAGGTGATACCCTTGCTTCATCAGGTTGATTTTGTAGAGGCTTTTTCCCGCTGTGATGTACAAAGTTTTACGCTCTGCACCGCGACCGAAGGCGACGTTGGTCGGCAAGTCGGGTGCGGTTGGTATAAATGCGAGTTCCTTCCCATCCGGCGAGCGGACGGTAACCCCTGGGCGTTTATGGCTTCGTTCGGCGACATAGAGATTTCCACCCACATCTACGACTAATCCGTCGGGGCCATCTTCTGGATAGTAGTCAACCAGCGTTTTTCTAAACGCAGCGGTTCCATCCGGGGCAAGGTCATACGCCAGCAATGCCATTCGCCCTTTGTGGGTTGGCGCCTCCTCAGGAATGCGATTAAAGCCTGTCGCGCCGTTATCGTGGCTCACCACGTATAAAGTCTTCTGGTCCGGCGAAACAGCAACACCATTCGGTTTTCCCGCGTCCGTGATGATACGGTGGATGGAGCCATCCGTATCAATGCGATATACCCCCATCACGGGCTGATCGACCGGCTCGTGTCCGAGGTAGCGGGGATCACTGAAGTAGATACGCCCTGTTTCATCGATTGTGATGTCGTTCGGGGAGTTGAACGGGCGGCTATTGTATAGCCCTGCGATGATGGAGCTCTTGCCTGTCGTCATGTCCGTGCGAGTAA
This sequence comes from Candidatus Poribacteria bacterium, assembly GCA_965198175.1. Lineage (GTDB taxonomy): Bacteria > Poribacteria > WGA-4E > WGA-4E > PCPOR2b > JAPPKS01. The sequence goes on along the minus strand of OZ240245.1, from coordinate 281,502 downwards.
CGCGGCGGCCACCAAAGTCCGCGCCTTCGGCTGCAATCATGCGCCCCTGGGCGTCAAACTTTATCCCGTTGGACATGCCGCTAGGCGAACGGAAAATAGTGGTTTTGCCGGTCCTGGGATCGTACTTCCAGATGTGTCCCGCCTGCATATCTGATTGGTTAGTAAAGGTAATGTCACTGAAGTAGACCGCGCCATCCGGCGCCACAGCCGCGCCTTCTGTTAAAAACGCACCATCGAACAGTTTTTCTAGCTTAGCACCTAGCGGGATGATACGCGAATCTCCGCTGTGCATTCCCTGATGGGCATCGACTGGCGGTATACCCATGAGCGCCATGCCAATGGCGACAACTAACAGCAGATGGAACATCTCTGCTGAAAATGTGCGAATTTTTGACATACTTTTCAAGACATAGCGGCTAAAGTGCATGCCGGTCAAATGTTTGAGATGGGCACAAATTCTCATTTTACCTCCTTCAAATGCTTTAGTTCTTGAATCCGTTTTTGTCTATTTGACATCATCTTGTTCATTTTCATCCGCTATGCTTCGCAAGCCGATGGAGCCGTAGTTAACGTCGTTTCACCGTTGCTATTTGTAACATGTGACTTCACGTAAAAAACTATGCCTATAATGAACCAGAACATTAGGATCGGTCGTTGGTGCAGAATATGGTCTGCGAGCCCGTAGACCAGGGCGGAAATCAGGAAACCGCTGCCTCCGATGTACAAGCCAGAACGCCAGAAATCGCCGGTTTTGCGCAGGGCGAAGAGTTGGCGAAAGATTAGAGAAAGCATCCAGAAAAATAGGAGCAGCGATGGGATCCCCTGTTCAACAGCAATCTGCAGATAGATGTTATGCGCGTGATACGGTTCGTGGTACATGTCCGGCGGCGCATGTAACTTGTATTCATGACGAAATCTGCCTAGACCGATGCCCGTTATCGGATACTTCGCAATCAGTTGAGTTGAGGTTTTCCACCATTGTGGGCGTTCACTCATAAAGCCCGAAGGTCGCTGCCAGATTGTCTCAAATCGTTCTTTGACATCTTGAGGCATCAAAAGGGGTGACAGCACTACGATAATCAGCAATCCCCATAATAACCGCCGCTTAAAACAGATTGCCATATAAATCATCGCAAAGCATACGGCAATCCATGCGCCTCGCGTAAGCGTCAGCGCCAGGTTCGCCGCCATTACGCCCAAGATGAGACCGAGGAATACAATCCAGCCCCATTGTATAGATACCCCCCGGTTGCCGTCTCGGCGATTACGCCAACCCGAGATGAAATACCCCATTGCGATCGGAATGGCAATTACCAAGTAGGCGCCCAAATCGTTGGGCATCTTGAATGTGCCGGCAAGACGAGGTTCAACAATGTAGACGTCGAGTTGTTCATGGCTTTTCTTGGCAATGTACTTTCGATTGTTTTCCTCATCTTTTATCACCCATTCAGCATCCTTCCTTGCGGGAGAAATGGACGCATTTTGTGACAATCGACGACCGTTAATTTCAAACGCTTGCTGCCAGTCTACTGAGAGTAATCCCTCGCCGTAGTCACTTTGAAGCTTGGACTCGACACTAAATAGACGAACCTCACCCATATGCGTGCCGTTGAGGTAGTACCAGAGACCAAGCACAGAAGACAGCCCACCGGCGAGGAGAAATGCAACAACGATATACCGCCATCGTTCACCCAGACGACTGTGAATCACCGCATAAAACAGCAATACCGCACGAAACAGTTTCCAGAAATAGCCAAGACTGCTACTGGATGGATTCGGTGCAAGGAACGAACCAACCAGCGCAAGCAGGAGAAAAAGGGCGACCGGAATATCCAAAGGTGTCCGTTTCCATTCGAGCTTGCGTTCATAGCAAATTCGCCCTATCCACCCGAACAGTGCAAGCGTTAGCCCGGCATAAAGTACGATAGTTGAATGACCGAACGGAAGTGCAACGACGAAGATGAGAAACCCGGCATAGATAGCGAGATCGAAATATGCGGACGGGGCGCGATGAAGTTGAATCGTCGCTTTTCGAATCTTATCGAGCATGATACGTACGTTTCAGGCGATCGAGATCGGTTCGTACCTGACCAACACAACAGTTTCTGCCCCGGCAGTTACCTCAATAAAAGGTCACGAGCAAAATCATCAGAGAGCCATCCAACGCCAGGTTGCCGGTTTCGAGTAATCGAAGCGGATTTGTTCGCCGGGTTTGAGAATGAGCGTCTGTCCCGGGAATAGACCGCCAGCGATTGTTTCCGATGCGGATGGACGCGGCGGCTGCAGGGGGCGCGGCGGACGCATAAGATTGTCCACTAGGCTGAGATTGTAAGGAGTGGCCTGAGATGTACTTCCTGCGTCTGTGAGCGTCCACTGATCAATCTGACCAGCCGTGAGAATGATGATTTGTACAGCATAAGATGTTGTGTTCACGAGCGGCTGCCCGGAAGCGGGAAAATCAGGCGTCGCAACGTCGAATCCAACGGGCCAATTGGGGATAATACGATTCGACGGCGATGACGCGTTGTTGGTGATACCGTTGGGCAGATTCATCGCATAGATTGTATTGTCTCTCGCATCCGGTTGGAAGATGATATCGTTGCCAGGGTTGCGAATGCCGAAGAATGACAAGGTGAGCATGTTTCGCTGGGCATGGATGTCTGCGCCGATTGCGTTTGGCGGAGTGAAGTTATCCAAAGTAACGAGCCGCTCCGCTGTATTGGGAACATGTGCCTTCTCAGGATCGAAATGGGTGCCTCTAGGTGCGTGGAAGGACATATCAAACCGGTTATGGACGATTTTCGTCGAGCCGGCTTCGCCCAGTTGAAGACCGGTGCAGTTGCCTTTCGAGTGCATCTGATTTCCGAACATCACTTCAATCTGGTTGTTGCTAATCCATTGCCCGGCACCGCCGTTGTCGGTGACATGAACGCCGCACTTAATTGTGTTCGTCTCCTCAGCAAAGATTTTGCTGTTGACAATCATCCCTTCGGACGAATCAATCAGGAGCGCGGCTGAATCTTGGTGACCGGTGACGATTGCCGAAAAGTCGAATACGCAAGCGGTAACGACCTTCATATCGTCGGGCCCCGGCGATTTGGGTTTGATGCAAACTGCGGCATCGCAGGAATTAGAGCCGATGAGACCGAACTTGTACCGGCAATTCATCTGGCTGTCGATTTCAATTGCATGCCCGCTGTCCTTCCGATAAAACATAAGGGGATTGCCGCTGTCGACCTTGAAATCCTGACTCCAAGGCACCCTTAACGTCTCGTCGAGCATATAGATGTTGTCTGGTATACCTTCGCCCTCATGCGTACCGCCTCGACCACCGACAATATAGACATCTCGACAGTGTTCATGGGCGTAGTCGAGCGCCTCCTGAATGCCACCGGTTTTTGTCCCAGTTGTATTTGGTCCGAAATCTCCCCCGTCGTCGGGACCTTGTAGCGTAACGAACACGAAGGGCTTGGCTCGCTTGCTCATCTTGGTCATTCCTTTCTGTCTTTTGCGTTCAGCGTTATAATCACGAGTGCAAAACACCTAACCCCCTCTAGCTCCCCCTTGGTAAGGGGGAGGATTTTTCGTCGGTTAACTCCAATTGCTCCTCCTCTTGAGCCTCCTCCTCTTGAACTTCCTCCAGCCTCTCCTCTTGAATTTTCTCCAACTCCTCCTCATCGACTTCCAACACCTCCTCGTCCTGAACTTCCTCCAGTTCTTCGAAGAAATCGGATTGCTCAGTTTGGAGGGGATCGACATCATCAAAATCTTGGTCTACGTGTTCCATTTCTGTTACATGCTCCGTTTCTCTCGCGTATTCTCTTACGTGTTCCATTTCTCTGGGGTCGCTTACCCATTGATAGTTGTTAATGCAAGAACGGTTGCATGGCTGCCCATTTGCCAAAATCTGGCAAACCCGGTGATTGAGTTGAAGCGAGCTGATTAAACAAGTCCGCAACTGTTCCGGATCAAAGTCAGCGCTCAGCAGAAAACTATATCCGCCCCACACCATGGATTCTCGTGCGCGGTCTTGGTCATTTACTATCGAGATTACTTTGATATGCGGACGGTAGCGTTCGATGTACCGAAAAACTTGCGATCGTCCACGTTGGGTTCGATCCAAGATGACCATGCGGTAATTTCCCAGCTTCATATACCCTATCGCTTCGATCCCAGTTTGGGCAACATCGCATTGATACGTTTCGGACTGCAACGTTGTCTCAACTTTTTGTTGAACATGAGGATTGTTGCTGACGATCAACACATCGCCTTTGATTTCGGAAATTCCGACGGTTTCTTGAATCTCAAGCGGAACCAATGCGCGTCGCGTTCTCCTTTCGAGCTGCCGACGCGTCCGACGCATTCGTTGTTCCACAAAACTAAGCCTCGATTGCAGGACCGGATGGGTCTCAGGGCGACTCCCCTTTTTCATGTTAAACTCCAATGCGTGGAAATTGTGCTGGACACTAGCTGCCTGTTATGATAACACTAACAGCGCGGCTTGGGCAAACAAACTTTGCATTTTGCGAAATACGCATTGCAGGGCAAAATAGCCGATGGTCACCTACATACAATCAATGTGGTGGATTGACCTCTGGAGATGGCTAGAGAATCCGAGTGTTGTGTCTAGGTTCAGTCAACCGGAAGGTTAACAAGGCTGCCCACAGGGTCAGTATGGAGCAGGAGATAAACACAGGTTCGAAAGAGAATCGGTCAATCAACAGCCCCAGCAGAGGCGACGCAAACAGCGGGAGCGCTTGGAAGAGACTCATCACTCCCAAGTATTGCGGGTGTTTTTCTCGCGGAGCAATCTCAAGCGTGTAGTTCGTCACAACACGATTCGATACCGGAATGAATCCCAGAAAAGCATACACAATCCAATAGAAGTCTGCTCCCGCGGTCAACTGGCTGATAACAATTGCTACCAAAGGGGCTAGAGAACCGATGAATATAAGCATACGCAACACAATTCGGTTGCCTCGCCGATCTGCTATGTTGCCCATCACGCCGGAACTAAGGGCGTTTATTGTATTCTGTACAGCAATCAACGTAAAAAAGTTACCTGGCGCCAATCCCAACCTCCGCATCCCGAAAATGGTGTAATGCGGGAAAAGCAACCATACGACGTAGAATAACATGATTACAGCCGCCAGCCTGCGAAAGTCTCGGTCATAACGCACCAACATCAAGCCCGACCCGAGAAACTTAAGGAGAGGGGGAGTTACCTGTAGGCGTGAGTCCGGCGGCTCCCAGAAATACAAACCGGCACATGCAGCAAGACCGAAGAAGCCTCCGGTTGTTCCAAATATCCACGCATAGTTCATGTTTCCTTCTTGAAGCCAGTGCGGCAGGACCAACCAAAAAGCGGCAATGGCGAGCATGCACCCGATGGTATTGGCATAAGCTATGAGACGCCCTCGCCTCTCAGCGCGGATAAGTTTTCCTTGCAGGGTACCGTTTGCAAGCATATTGCAGCCGAGCATCAGCCAGTGCAGTGTGTACGATAACAGAAAGAACCCTACGATGACATTTCCAGTGTAACTCGTCCACCCTAATGTCAGCCCCAATATGAGCCAAGGGATCATGATGCCGAACGCAGAAAGTATGAACACGACCTGTTTCCTAGGCATCTTTGAAACTTGGTGTGCGATGAGAAATTGAGGCAAACTTTGCCCGACTCGCGAGATAAGCGGCAGGAACCCGCGTATGACACCCGATGGGGTATGCGTATCGAGAAACCCTGGGATGACCACCGTTTCGGTCTTAAAAATCCAGCCGATGCGCACCAGAATCTGATTTATAATGAATACAATGAAATTGCGTTTTTCATGGGGTTGCGATGTGTTTTCAATTGTGGTCATAAAAGCGTTCTAAAGAGACCTCACCGGCATTGGATAGGGGAACTGACGATGGACGTTTTCTCCGTAGGTTTGTTCGCGTGAACAATTTGGGTTCGTTTCGCAAAAAGTGGGTTTCAGACTTTCATTTTGCGCCGAGAAAAACTCTGTAAACTTGCAGTGTGGGAAGGAGATTCTCCTCCCGACTATTGAGGTAAGGATACGTCTCCTACGGTAGGTTGACGTATGTCTTCAATAGATTGGAATCTAAGCGGTCGTAGGAGTGTGCGCGGGGACAGTGTTCTCACCAGTCGGCATTGACAAGCCGAGATGGGCTACTTGGGCGGGGATAGCCATTCGGTTGGGAAAGCTTGAACCGCAAACACTGACAATCAAATTGTGCTATGAAATATGGTCAACACGTCTAAGACAAGTCTGGGAACCTAATGGATTAGGGCGGTTACGCTCTTAATCACATCATAGAGGAAATTTCCAAAAACCGCTAGGGCTAGCATACCCAAGATATATCTATGTTTTCGAGCAGTGTCGGTGGTGCCCTTATACTCTAAAATCGGAAAAGTCCATCTAGCATAGTCAAACAAAGCTTTGAATAAATTTAGCGACACAAGGAATAGAAAGACATACGCACCATTTCGAACAAAGACCGAGAAGCCACCGAACAAGGTGTTTATCCACCCGGATAACTTGAATGCTATCCAAAACGCAAATGGAAACCCTATAAAGATAGCAAGCAAATCATAAATGCCACGTTTGTGAAGAAATCGGCGGCGCGTTTTTCTGTTTTTGACGAACTCCATTACAGCATGGTATACTCCATTAACCCAAGTTTCATTTCGCCCAGAAACCAAAATATTGCTGTCATTTGGGGTGGATGCTGAAGGCGACAGTGATAGATTGAACAGTTCGGGTTTAGTAAAATCCAAAATCAACTCAAAATGATTTCTCGGAGACCAATTATATAAATTTTTTAGATTCAGGGCACTGTCAATGTAAAGACTCTTAACCTTCTCCGGAAAACGAGGAGAGTTAAACACCACTGGAATAGTTCCAACAACTTGTTTATCACCTACCCCTCGCACGGCTACTTGTAGTTCAAATCCCAACCGAAGTGTTTCTCTGTCTGCGAGAATTTGTTCCGGCGGCCGATCTAGCGGCATATAGTGGCTTATTTCCTCCTCCGCTGCTTCATAACTCGACTCTTGCAATTTTTCACATATGGATTGCAAATCTGCTTTAGAAAAAGTGCATGCGGCAATCTGCTCAGATAACTCTGTTGTCAATATTGCTTGGCTTTGCTGTTCCACTTCAATTCCTGACGAATTATTTAGTGAGGCAATTCGCTCTATCGGTAGGAAGATTGGGTCAAGATCGCAGAAGCCACTTGCATTCTGAATAGTGGCGGAGGGCGACGTCTTCTCTGGTCGGGGTCGATGAGTAGTTGTTAGCGTTCGGGTTCGAGTTGGTGGACATCAAAGTCAACTAGCCTAATAACACCTGGTTCATTGTCGTATTCCACACCGATGGACGCAATTTTTTCTCCTGACCCTGAAGGATTCTCAAATTGAGCAATGTCATGGATTTTCCCAGGATTACCATCCACGGTGATCCTATCACCAGTTTTCCAATCCTTCACACGATGAAAAGGAATATAGGGCATTGCATCAACCATTTTTCGGATCTCCTATTTGAAAATTACTACTACCATGTGGCGTCTCGGAAAGTGCGCAATGTAAGTGATTCTCATTGAGACCTGTCAGCATCCTGTGAAATTGTCCAAACTTCAGTATATCTTATCAGAAGTAGAAAATTTGTGCAATGATATAAAGTTTCGTTAAAATACAGAACGGAAGAAAGCGTATACCAGCAACAACCGTATCCACCCAGCAAATGCCGTTTGTGTTCCGGTAACTTACAAACCTAACTTCCCCAGACTTGCTTTTCAGGAGGAGGATTCGTCGGCGGAAAATTTGGGTTCGTTTTGGGTTTGTTTCGCAAAATGGAGATTACGCTCGCGTTTGCCAACGGGTTTGCAACTCCGCAAACTTATCTGGCTATTGTAAGTTGGGTTGGGCTAGTGGCGAAACTCATACGATCAACCGAGTGAATAACGAGGGCGATAGTCTTCACCGACACCAAAACTATCGCGCTCCCTGTTCGGTCGCTTGATCGTGTGGGTTACGCTACATTGTAACAAGATTCGAACGGCATCAATGCCCGGAACAGATTCTCTCTTCTCTATGTTGTGTGCGTCATCAATACCACTCTACCCAACCTACAGGGTGATTGATGTGCTGATGTCGTAGGATGCGACACAGTGCACCACCTTTGGCGCAGCCGGAGGCATCATTACATTATCTTAAGAAGGTGTTTAAGGCATCTGCCAACATGACTACGATAAACTTCATACTCTTCTATAGCGACTGACTCAGCAACGGGATCGGGATGCGAAACAGGGCTATAATTCCGCCGGTCAAACAGATTCCGAATTCGATCTTTCGTTTCGTGAGGGACATTTTTGCTCGTGAGATATTCGATCACTTTCGGTGCATCATATTTTCTTAAGGTTGAGCTTCTACTGTCCAATAGATGACAGATAGCGTGAATTTCGTTAAGTAGATGGCTCAAAGCAACGGAGTAGTCCGCTTTTTGTTCAGCCAAAGTTCTTAATCTAATCTGCTCTATTATATTGGGTTGAGTGATTCTTAGGGTTTGTTTTTCCGTTAACGCATAATAACCAAGAAGTTCTGATGACAACCCCTCTCCGTCGAAAATATCCAAAATTTGTTTCATCGGGGGGTCATTTCTGAGTAGATTGAATAACGTGTCCTGAGTAAAATCTTTCTGACAAAGATAATTAAGCGCAAGATATATATCCCTCGACGTTAGATGTGTTTTGGAGCAAAGGAATTCTTTGAACTCCTTTCGTACGTCAGCGCACGCCATTATCAGAATTATGATTGGCATTGGGTATACGTTAACCAACTCAAAATCAAAGCCGCCTGAACCTATAAATATCTCTTTCAAACGGAACTTTATCCTAGGCATTTCCAGCATCTGCTGAACTGTCTCATCATATACCCCTTTGAGTGCGTCTTTGAAAATTTCTTCATTGAATTTCTCTTCACCGCAATCCGACTTGCAATGTTCGGGAAAGTTAGGAGCGATGGGAAAACACTTTAGCTTTGTTAACTGGTAAAGAATATTCTCAATCTTTTCTTCGGGCCGAGTGTTATCTTCATCTGCAATTTCATTGCCTTCTGAAACCAGCTTCAAATTTCGTTCAAGCGCCTCTCTGTCGTCTTCGTTTCCAAGGTCGAAAAGCCTTGTTTTCGGATTAAGCCGAAGCCCCAACTCTTTATGAAGGCAGTCAGCAATACGAGGGCCTAGCGAGTTGAGAGATTTGGTCTTTAAATCCCTGTCCTGCTTCTTGAAGGTGATTGAAATATATAAATCGTCAACGTAACGGATAATCGCGTGGCTTTCTACTGATTCTTCGTTATAACGCAGTTCCTCATCAAGAAATAGATCCCCAAAGACCAGAAAAAGATGACCGATAAAATGGGAAATTATGTTGTTGTCTGATTGGGGGATTCCCAATTTGCTCCCTGCGACGAAATCAAAGAATGAGACGAGCTGGACTAGCGTGGTCTTATAAAAATGCATCTTTTTACAAATGCTCGGTTTGACGCGCTCCTCTAGCAACTTCAAGAGTATGGGTATATTGAGTTCATCAAAGTAGTTTTGTATGTCTAAGCGAATAACAACTTTACGCGCCGTGTCACCATCGTTTTGCATTCTTATCTCTCTGCAAAAGTTCTTATAGTGTGATTTGTAATAAATGCGATCAGGTTTAAGAATGAGTTCTCCCTTATCGTTGAACCCCAGATTCCCGCCATAGCCGGAGCGAATATGCTTGTTTGATTTGTAATCTTGAAGATATGCTTGTGAAAGTTCAAGCAGATAAATCCCGACAGCGTAGTAGAGGACTCGCATGGGACAAGTCATAAACTTATACCGGCGCAATCCTAGATTAGATTTCGGAATCGTGTACGGAACCACAGCGAATTCTTTGCTCAAACCGTAAAAAAGATTATTCGCTATTCTAGTATTGAAATATTCTACATCCAGTAATTTCTCAAAGGAGTTCTCTAGTTTTTCGTAGTAAGACATCTCAAGGGTGCGGAAGTGTCTATTTGTCTTTTTTCTTTTAAGTTGATACTTCAACAATTTCAAGGCTTCTACCCAATGGCGATGGGTTAAGAAATGACCTAATTCAGGCGCAGCATCATGTTCGTTCATAGTTATTTGTGTCTCTCAGTTCTTGTAGGTTGGGTAGAGCCAACGGCGAAACCTAGCATTTCTATGCTTCCCCGACCAAATCGGCAATTTCGAACGGCAATCAAATGTCTCGCATCTCCATCACAATGTGACAAGAAAAGCGTTGGGTTTCGCTGCATCGTAACAAGTTTGAACCGGGTTTAACGCCCGGAACAGATTTACCCTATGTGGTGTGTTTCGCCAACACCGCTCTACCCAACCTACAAGAACTATTAGGATGGGGGAAATTTGAAATGAAACTTTCGACATTGTAATATCATAAACAATCGTAGCACCGCAACAAAATGGCTTGTCCAAAATGCTCAACTCGGTTGAACCAAATGGGACATCTGAATCCAAAGTGATAGAATTCGGGATGCCTTACATTGGATGAAAGAGAGACTGATTTTCTGGATCTGAACTTTTGTGTCTTTGATACTCCTTGAGTTTTTCAAAAATTCTTAGTTGTTCAGGGGGATTGGTAGGTTCTTCATGCAGGTGCCTTGGCGTAAAATTCATCACAAGGGCCTCGAGTATGGGTTTCCTATTTTCCATCCTCGCTCCAATGTGATAGAAGTGTTCCTTGGTTACGACATTGAATTTTGACCACAGTGTATCGAGGAATACGTTTTTCCTATACTGATTGCTATGCCACGTTGACAGGATGAATTTGCAAGGCAATCGGCTTAGAATCGCGAACAGTTGTTGCTCACTCTCTTCGTCCCAGCTATCAAAATAATCTGTGTGACGCCCGACATAAGGCGGATCGCAGTAGATGAAATCGTCCTCAGAAACCCCTTTTAGTGTTTCTCTAAAATCTTGGCAAACAATTGACCAATTAGAATTTTTCGAAATAATGGACACGTAATCAACTTGATTAACAATCTTTGTGACATATGCCTTAGAAAACCGTTGCGGTTTGTGCCCGAAAGGCGTATTAAAGCCGCCTTTGCGATTGAACCGAATCATCCCATTGAAGCAACAACGGTTCAAAAACAGAAAGTCAAGAGGATCATGTGTTCCGTTAAACCGAGCGCGTACTTCATAATAGTAATCTGCACCACAATTTGCAAGCATCTGCCCTTCGCGTTCAAGAAATCTTCTCACCTTAAAGCCATCTACCTTTCCACTAGCAATGGCTCTATACAAGGCAATCGAATGGGGGTTGCTATCTGCGAAGATTGCACGGCGTGGCATGATATTGAAACCAACGACACCTGACCCCATAAAGGGTTCAATCCACGTACCTTCAAAAGACCAATCCATTGCCCTTTTGATTAAAGGAAGAATCTTTCTTTTGATCCCTTGGCACTTTATCGGAGGAATCATGACTTTCATAACTAGCTCTCGCGCCTCACAGCTTTTTTACTTGCTTTGGGTACAATAAGACCAACATCGCCTCCTCTGTATGCCACAAAATCTCGCAAGTTAGTAATTCGCTTGGTTTTGCCTTGATCTTCGGAGATGGTAATCTTGCCATAGTTCATCCAGTAATCATCGAACCAATTCTCGCCTAAGATTGAAAACATACCTCGTTCCGATACTATATCATCGATTCTGGTGATACTACCAATGTTTGCGGTATTTCCACTGCCACTTTTATCGCTTGCAATCTTCCATTTTTCCGCGACGAAGAACCTGAAATTCTTGATTACGGACGCAATTGAGTGCAGTTCCTCAATCTTGTAGGTACGAGATTCATTTGCCCTTGATTCCGAATGTCGGCTGTAGATAATTCCCAGACAAAAATGCGCTTGGTATTGCCCATAGGGGAATTGAATATTCTTTGAACTACCCCTATTTACGAAATATGCTCCATGGGATCCCAAAGTGAATCCATTGCAAAATTCCGGATTATCGGACAGACGATATGTAGTTTTGAAATCAAATGCAAACTTGATGCGTTCGTCATTGGCATGCACGAAAGAGATATCTGGATAGTAGTTCTGATGTTTGGCGAGAACCACCCGGTATCCGATATGTTGTGCAAACTCAAGTATCTGAGGCAACAAGTGTATCTCAAGAATTTTTGATGTTATCTTGGTATCCGAAGAAATCGTGTAGATGTTCTTGCATACATCAATAAACCCCTTTACACGCCACTGCCCATCGTCCGTGCTAACATGTTGGTCTAGCGATGATACGAAGTTGTTCAGTAAGCAAAAAAACTGCTGTTTAACGGGAGAATCTTGATGCACGGCAGAGCACCTTTTCCTTCTAGAAGAAGTTGTGGTTTGAAAGCTAATGACAAAAGACCATTCGCTGAAAACAATTGTAGATAATTGTGAGTAATAATCAATGCTAAAACAATAAGGACATCGCGTTGAAACCGGATTAAAATCCGACGTGATGCCCTTTTAGATACGAACCTGGTCCTGGATGATGGAGCACTAGCGCTTTACGAACAGCCGCTGGTTTCGCCGCAATTCAGGCATCGGTAACACGTTCCGTTACGTACCATGATTGAGCCGCAAGCGTGACATGGCGGTGCGTCGGACTGCATGGAAGCGACTCGTTTTTCTTGCGCTTCCAATCGTGCGCGCTGTCCGCTTGGTAGTATAGCAGAGGAAGCATTACCATCCTGAACGTCACTAATTCCGCCGTAGGGGTGGAGTTGGCGGGGATCTACAAGTTGATCTTCGAGGCTTTCATCTTCCACAGGTTGGCTTTGGGCAAGAAACTTCAAACCGAGCCAGCGGAAGACGTAGTCGATAATCGACTTCGCAATTGGAATGTCCTTATTTTTGGTGTAACCCGACGGTTCAAACCGTTTGTGACTGAATTTTTCGACAAGCGATTCCAGCGGCACGCCGTACTGAAGCGCGACGGAGGTCATGGTTGCGATAGTATCCATCAATCCGGAGATGACCGACCCCTCCTTGGACATTCGGAGGAATACTTCGCCGGGCCTCCCATCCTCGTAAAACCCGACTGTGAGGTAGCCTTCGTGCCCAGCAACGGTGAACTTGTGGGTAATCGACTGTCGTTCGTCGGGTAGATGTTTGCGGACGGGACGATATTCAACCTGTATCGCAGGTTGTTCCTCCTCTGTCTCCTGCCGGCTGGTTGTGGAGAGCGGTTGGCTGCTCTTGCTGCCGTCTCGGTAGACAGCCATGCACTTAACGCCCAACTTCCACGCCTCGACGTACACCTGCTTGATTTCTTCTACGGAAACCTCACTGGGGAGATTGACTGTCTTTGAAATAGCGCCGCTGATGAAAGGCTGGACAGCCGCCATCATCTTGACGGGTCCCATCGGTTCGATATAGCGCGTGCCAATCCTACCGCATTTGTTGGCGCAGTCAAAGATGGGGTAGTGTTCCAACTTGAGGTGCGGCGCGCCCTCGACAGTGCCGCGTCCACAGATTATTTCTTCGGCAGCATCAATCTCGTCGCGGTTGAAGCCCAGAAAACGCAAGATATTAAAGCCGGGTTCCTGCGCTTCTTCGGCGCTAATTCCCAACCGCTTCAGACATGCTTCACCGAGAGTGCCGGGTGAGAAAGCGATGTTCAGATCGAAAGCGGTGGGCAAATCCGATTCAATCTTCATCAACTCTTCGTCAGTAAAGCCCTTCGCCTTGAGTCTTTCTGTGTTGATTGGCGTTCCACGCAGCGACGCGGTGCCGACGATATAGCTGACGATTTCTTCGATTTGCTTTGGGGTGTAGCCGAGCCGCTCCATGGCTTTTGGCACGCTCTGGTTGACAATTTTGAAGTGACCGCCACCGGCGAGTTTTTTGAACTTCACAAGTGCGAAGTCCGGTTCGATTCCAGTTGTGTCGCAGTCCATCAGGAAAGCGATTGTGCCGGTGGGTGCGATGACCGAGATTTGGGAATTGCGGTAGCCAAAGCGTTCGCCCAACTGAAGGCAGATGTTCCAGTCTTCCCGTGCGGCTTCGAGCAGGTTATCAGGGCAGACGTCTTCGGAAATCTTGTAGGCTGCGTCGCGATGCATCTGCATGACTTCTAACATCGACTGGCTGTTCACTTCAAATTTGGGGAAGGGACCGACACTGCCCGCTATCTCGGCGCTTGTTCGATAGCCGTGTCCTGACAAGATTGCCGAGATTGCCGCTGCCCAAGCGCGGGCTTCGCCGCTGTCATAAGGAATTCCGTTCAACATCAACAGTGTGCCCAGATTTGCGTAGCCTAGACCGAGTGGCCGAAATTCGTGTGATCGCTGTGCAATTTTCTCCATGGGGTAGGCTGACAGGTCGACGATAATTTCCATGGCTGTGATGAAGACACGAACAGCCTGACGAAAGGCACCCACGTCAAACGTGCCGTCATCCTGCAAGAAATTCGCAAGGTTAATACTTGCGAGGTTGCAGGCGGTATCATCCAAAAACACGAATTCGGAACACGGGTTCGTCGCGTTAATCCGGTCGCTACTCTTGCAGGTGTTCCAACGTTGGATAGTGTCGTCGAATTGAACGCCGGGGTCGGCGCACGCCCAAGCTGCATGCGCAATTTTGTCCATCAACCACTTTGTTTTATATTCAGTTGCGACTTCACCGCTTACACGGTAGGTCGTCTTCCACTCTCCGTCATTTAGGTATGATTCCATGAAGGCATCGGGGATTCGCACTGAGTTGTTGCTATTTTGCCCGCTAATGGTGCGGTACGCTTCACCGTTGAAATCTGCGGGATAACCGCCGGCGATCAACGCTTGAACTTTCTTTTCCTCGCGCAGTTTCCAATCGATATAGTCCACAATTTCGGGATGATCCATATCGAGGATAACCATTTTCGCAGCTCTGCGTGTGGTGCCGCCGCTCTTGATACTGCCCGCCCAGCGGTCAAAGCCTTCGAGGAAGGAGAGTACGCCTGAACTTGCCCCGCCGCCTGAGAGCGACTCGCCTTTCGCTCGAATCTGGCTGAAGTTGGAACCGGTGCCCGAACCATATTTAAATAGACGCACTTCGGATTTTTGCAGTGCGAGCATTGAATCTAGAGAGTCATTCACGCTCTGAATAAAACAGGCTGAGTTCTGCGGCCGCTCATAGGCGTTTTTTGTTGTCTGGACGCTTTCCGTTTCAAAATCCCAGCAGTAACTGCCGCCGCTGCCTTTGATACCGTATTCGTGCCAGAGCCCGCAGTTGAACCACACCGGCGAGTTGAATGCGCCGCGTTGGGTAATGAGCAGATGGGTCAGTTCCGCCTCGAAGGTCTCGGCATCTTCGGGCGCGGCAAAGTATCCCCCCATTTCTTCGCCAGATTGGCGAATGGTATGAGCGACACGTCGAATGAGTTGGCGGGCGCTTGTTTCTTGTCCGGTTCCGGGCACACCGGCTTTACGGAAATATTTCGAGGCTGCGATGTCAGTCGCTAATTGAGACCAACCAGTCGGCACTTCTACCGCCGTTTGCTGGAAGATGACGTTGCCCTTCTCGTCGTAAATTCCGGAGTCCCGATGTTCCCACTCAATTTCCTCAAACGGATGCACACCGGGCGTCGTGAAGTATCTGTCGATTTTCAAACCGGGCTTCTGATTCCGTTTATTTTCAGCCGCTGGTGCGACTACAATCCGATCCCCATTATTGAGTGTTTTCATAAGAATTCCTTTTCATAAAATACCTTCCGTTTGAATTTTGTCTTAATATTCTTCTTGTGAGACTTAGAATTGAAGTGCCAACAGTAATTTAGAGCGAAAATCAGCCCACTATTTGGGCTATGTATCCGAAGAAGATGCAGATTGGATGGCATATAAATGCGAAGCGTACGAAGATAGAGGATAATCATAGAGATCCGTTCCAATCTTAAGGCTTTACCGGCACAGCCACAACAAGCGTCTTGTGGCTCTAGCCAAAACCATATGAAATAGAATTGTCGAAGTAATTTTGTGGCATAGGTGGGATTGTACGGTAAAGCATTAATCTCTATCCAAGAGGACAAAGATTCAGCGACGCAACAACGCCGCGTTATAAATCGTTACAGTAAAACCCAACGTTCAGACCCACGGACACGTTCATAATCGGGTGTAGGGGCGATGTTTCGATTACACCGGTGTAATTTTCGAATCGCTATAAGCTACTTCCGGAGCGGATCCGGGGATTCGAGAATTACATCGTTTCGGATTTTTACCTCGCGTGGCTGCTCCTGATTGGTGAATTGTAAAAGCGTAATTCTATTGTTATAGTAATATTGCGGATTACTGATTAAGAGGTCGGGTCTCATTGTCGTTCAACCCAGGCTACGACTACTTTTCAAGACGATAGAGGTTTAGCGGCGCAGCAACGCCGCGTTATAAATCGTTATAGTGAAACCCAGCATTCAGACCTACGGACCCGCCAATAATCGGGTGTGGAGGCGATGCTTCGATTACACCGAATTACACCGGTGTAATTCCTGAATCGCTGACAGCTAGTTCTGGAGCGGATTCGGCGATTTGTGAATTACACCAATTACATCGTTTCGATTTTATTTACGTCGTGTAACTGCTCCTGATTTGTGAATTATGCCGGCGTAAGACTTTGTTTATAGCAAACTTACAGATTGTTGATTAGGAAGTTGGGTTTCAGTATCGTTCAATCCAGCCCACTACTATTTCTCAAACGTCGCGTCATTGAGTAATCTCTCAAGTTCTTCAATGCTCTTAGCTTGCTTAGCTATGCGTTGTCTATACATTTTCTTGACTTTCGGGTTAGACGCTTCACGATACTCTTGTTGCATCGTTTCCATCCGCTTTCTATTTAGCGGTGCCATCTTTCGCCTTGATTCCGCGAGTTGTTCGCGCATTTCCTCTATGGGATCGCGCAATAACATTTTGGAATCCTCCCTTCAACTTAGATTGTCAATTTCCTTCGTTTTCTCGTTCTCGATCAATTCCCGAAGTTCCTTCTCAAAATCTTCCACGTCTTTGAAGTCTCGATAGACGGAGGCGAATCGGATATACGCTACTTTATCGAAATCCTTGAGCGCCGCCATGACTAATTCGCCGAGCAGGCGGCTTTCAATTTCCGACTTGCGCATATTGATGAGTTCCTGCTCAATATTTGCAATTAGGTGATCGATAGTTTCATGGCTGATAGGGCGTTTTTCACAAGCCTTCATCAAATTACGTTTGAGTTTTTGCCGATCAAAGGCTTCTCGACGCTTATCCTTCTTGATGATGAAAAGATTCAGCACCTCGGCTCGCTCATAAGTTGTAAACCGCCTGGCGCAACTCAGGCACTCTCGCCGCCTACGAGTGATGTGTCCCGCGTCGGTTTCCCGCTTATCAAGGACTTTCGTTACTGGTCTTTCACAATATGGACACTTCATAAGAGCCCCAATATATTGCGATAAATATTATGGATAACACAAAATATCCTTATTTTAGCACGTTGATATATTGTGTCAAGAGTTTTTTGAACTTTTTTCGGGATTGGCTCATACCAAATATTTTGGATGAGTCGCACGAAGTATTAACAAGGCGTTTGGCAAAGACAGGAAGCTAACCATTGACAAAGGTAGACGACTCGACTATAATCTTGCCCTATGCCGTGTCTACAGAAGTAGAGGGGAGATCCTACAAATGCACATGGGACAATTCGTATGAACGAGCGCAAACCCAAGGTTGTTGTGGTAGGCAGTTTTATGATGGATCTTGTAATAAAAGCCGAGCGGCGGCCGCAAAAGGGTGAGACACTTATCGGACAGCAGTTTGGGATGTTTGGCGGCGGGAAAGGGAACAATCAGGCAATTGCTGCGGCGCGGTTGGGAGGGGATGTGACGATGGTTGGTCGGTTAGGGAGGGATTCCTTTGGAGATACTTTGATAGGTGCGCTCGTTGAAGAAGGGGTCGAGACTCGCTTTATCGTTAGAGATGCTGAAGTGGGTACTGGTGTTGGCTCGCCGGTCATTGATGCAGATGGGGATAACAGCATAATCATTGTGCCGCGCGCGAATATGCGTTTAAGCGCTGCGGATGTGGAGCGAGCCGCATCAGCGATTTCCGATTCTGATGTCCTGCTCCTACAGTTGGAGGTCCCAATTGCGGCATCACAACGCGCTGCAGAAATCGCCAAATCGAGTGGAGCGAAGGTCATCCTGAACCCGGCGCCTGCGCGAGACTTGCCCGACAGTTTCCTCGCTCAAGTTGACATACTCACACCTAACCAAGTTGAAACGGAGTTCCTTTCCGGGGTGGATGTTTCAGACTCGGAAAGCGCTGAACGTGCAGCTCGAATCTTGCTTGATAAGGGCGTTTCTGCCGTGATTTTGACGCTTGGCGATAGTGGGGCACTGTTGTTCAAGCGAGAGATGACAACGCGCATCCCGGCGTACAATGTCAACGTTGTTGATACAACAGCGGCGGGTGACGCCTTTTGCGGCGCCTTGGGAACAGCGCTCGCACGGGGTGAAGCACTTGAGGATGCGGTTGTCTTTGCGAATGCGGCTGGGGCGCTCGCCGTAACGGCGCTTGGTGCGGCTCCATCAATGCCAACGGCAAAGCAGATTAGCGAATTCTTGGCGTCATGACTTGTCAGCGTTTGCAACGCCTATGGAATCCTCTCAGAATCACCATCGCCATTCCTTCGGACGCCAAAGATGCTCTTCTCGGACGCCGAGCTGTTTCAAGACCGGTTCGAGTACCGCCAATTCCGCCAATTCCTCATCGTTGTGTGCATCGCTGCCAATGAAGAGTTTTGCGCCTCGCTCAAGGCACAACTGATAAAACTCTAGCAGATGCCATTGATTATAGCGGACAAATTTCGGACTCATCTCAATCCCCGTACCCCGATGAGATGCGAGGTCCAACTGAGAAATTAACCGCTTTTTGTCAATGTTCCGTGTGACCTCTTCACTGAATGCCTTTAGTTCATCTGGGGACAAACGAAAGACGTTCGGCATTAGCACAAACGGGTGGGCGACCGCATCCGTCAGTGGACATGCGATTGCGGCTTCAAACATGTATATCTCATGAATCGCAACTTTTATCGGATGCTGCAAATCATCAGGGGCTGCAACACCCCGTAGATGATAATGGTTTGGCGCCATCAAAACATAGTCGAAATGTGCGGCGAGTTGAATATCGATCGAGGCGACGCGATATTCGAGCATGTGAGATTCAACGCCCAAATGAACGGTAATTGAACCTTCATACGGTTTAATCGCGTTTCTCGCAGTTTCGATGTTTTTGACTTTATGATTGTAACTGTAGTCGTGATCTGTGATGCCGACCTCTTTTATACCGTGCTCCTGCTGAATTTGAATGATTTTGTCTAAATCAAAATTTTTATCTGCGCAGGGGGAGAGATTTGTATGAATGTGATAATCGTGTGTTAACATGTTTAGCTCCTCCAGAGAAGAAAACAGCTTCAACAGGTAATAGATGATTGCGATGGATTCGTTGGAATATCAGAAAAATGTGAACCCAGGAATGAGCGAAAAAGCTAGCAAGCGAGGGACGAAATAACGTTTAACTCTTTATCCTCACGTTCCTTATTATGACAGATCTATAATGCGATTGCAAGCAAAAAAAATGTTGCAGCGATTTCTAACACGTCGCACATCAGTACAAAATACTCAACTGCGATTGCACGTTTTCGGCGGCGGAGTCAAATATTGAAAAATAAGGGATCAACCGACCGAATAGGGAGGGCGATAGTTCTAACCGACAGTAGTGAGCGATCAACTGAGCGAACAGCGAAGGCGATAGTCTTCGAAGCTGTAAAAACTATCGCACTCACTATCCGTTCGCTTGATCGTCCGGCGTTTCTCGGTTTAGGAATTTTTATATTTTTATCATGGTGCCTTCATAGTGTTGCAGCTCCGCCGAACGCAAATCTATTTTTCGATTATCACCCTGCTACCAGCGAGTGGACGGTAAAGCCGGGGATGGACGCTACCGCATTTGTAGGCAGCTTACAGGACTGTTGCCAAGCGCGTGCAACGAGCATCTTACAGACTGACGGGATTGAGTATATCATTGCTATCAAGATTGACTTTGATGATCAGCGCGGGAGACGACCGGGAAAAGACTTTGATCAATTTCTTTTTGCGGACGAAGGGGTCTCGTTAAAAACTTACTACCGTGAGGTTTCTTACGGACAGATGAATATCGAGTCCGGACCGATGGGCGTCGTCGTTCCCAATGGTAATCAATGGGTTCGTGCGGCGCGTCCGATGGGATATTACGGACAAGGGCGGATTAACCACAACCGGTTACAGGAACTGGTTCGAGAGGCGTGTGCGGGGGTAGATGAAATTGTTGACTTTTCCCAGTATGATCGTGACAAAGATGGGGTGGTGGATCACGTTTTTGTGATTCACGCCGGCGATGATGAGGCTTCAACATTCAGGGGAATTGTAGGACCAAACATCTGGTCAATATTGGCGAGCGGCGTCAATCGGCGATTTGATGGGGTGCTTGTAGATACTGCTGTCATCGTTGCCGAAGAGCCGAGTTTCAATAAGCCCCATCTCGGTATTTACTTTCATGAATTCTTCCACGATTTCGGTGCTCCCGATGTATACAACCCGGGGGCAACAGGTGCTCACGATCACAAATGGGGATTGATGAGCCTCTATGGTCCTTACCAAGGAGATATGATTGACGGTGTTGGCGATGGTTTGCGACCGAGCCATATCATGGGTTACTTGAAATGGGACTTCGATGCCCGTCCCGAGAATGGGCGGAAGGGCTGGATTCAACCGGTTGAGATTAGCAAGAATGTGAACAACTTGCAGATACCGAGTTTTGAGTTACCGCCTAGCCAAGACAAGCTCTTCAGAGTTGATATTTCCAGCAGTGTTGAGACCTCCGGGAATCGTGCAGAATTCTTCCTCATTGAGAACCGTTATCAAGAATCCGGAGCGACGTTTGATACGCACTTGCCTGAGTCCGGAATCCTCATCTGGCACATTGATGAAACCCAGACGCGACCCCTTGGGAGTGTTAATGCAGCTCAGCAAATCTGGCTGGAAGATCCCAACGATCCCGAACACATCGGCGTCGATCCTAAAAATCCGGACGCGCTCTCGGATATCAGGTTAATTACAGACGGGGCGGCATATTCGGCTAACGACAACCAAACTAGCTTCACGCCAACGACTCATCCGAACACAAATTCGAATGATGGCGCCTTTTCAGGGATTTTCATCACGAACATCGGCTTTGAGGGGCAGACGATGTCGATTTCGGTCTCGTTTGGCGATACCTATGAACCTAACGATACGCTCACCGATGCCTTCCCGATCGAGTTGCTGCAAACTTACGAATCTTTCATTTTCGATGCAGATGACCCGCGAGATTTGTATCAATTCGATGTTGCAGAGGGACAAGCGGTGGTCATCACCCTGACGAATATTCCCGAAGGAGTTGATTACCGATTATCCCTGCTTGATGCAAAAGGCGCCGCGGTTGCAGAAGCGGAAAAGGTGGAAGGGACCGAACAACAGATTATCTATCTACCGGATCGGATTTCCACGCTTTACATTTCTGTCGAGTCTCGTTTTGGCTTCAGCAGTACAAATTCCTATCGCCTGACTGCCGATGCGGTTCGGATAGAATCTGGGACGTTGAAATTGATGCGGAGGCAATTCGATGATAGTATTCGCGTTTCTCCAAATCCTATTCCCGCGGGGCACGCCGATGTGATTTTTGCCTACACCATCCCCGGCTTCCAACTTGCCGACGAAGTCGAGCTCTCGATTTATACCATTGCTGGCGATTTTATTTTCACAGATTCTCATCAGAATGTAATTGGATCCAAACAATTCCGCTGGGATGGAAAAAACAGTCAAGGCAACACAATTGCCGGCGGCATTTATATTTACGTTATATCTGCCACGGAGGCAGGCGAGTCAATTCAGAATATTGGGAAGATTAGTCATGTCAGGTAATTAAGGTTCGGCTGTAATGCGGTTGCTATGAGGTGGATGGGTTTGTTGTAGTCCGGCATCAAAAAAAGATCTATTTGCATCAATTGACAGGCATGGCATTTTAGATTATAATACCGGTCGGTTGATCGCATCACATTTCAGGGAGATGCAATATGATCCAAACATCTTCAGCAGGGGGTCGTTTCCGCGAGGCATTATCTTTGGAAACCCCTTTGAAAGTCGTCGGCGTCATCAACGCCTACGCTGCTTTGATGGCGGAGCGCGTGGGATTTCGGGCGATCTATCTTTCTGGCGGTGGTGTCGCAAACGCCTCTTTCGGACTGCCCGATTTAGGCATGACTACCTTGAGCGATGTGCTGGAAGATGTGCGCCGCATAACCAGCGCGACAGGACTCCCGCTTCTGGTTGATGCGGATACCGGCTGGGGCAACGCGTTCATGATTGCTCGAACCGTCCGGCAGATGATTAAGGCTGGCGCCGCCGGGATACACATTGAGGACCAGGTGCAAGCGAAGCGTTGTGGTCACCGTCCTAACAAGGAAATTGTGAGTACAGCAGAAATGGCGAATCGAATTAAAGCCGCCGTAGATGCGAAGACAGATCCAGACTTTGTACTGATGGCGCGAACCGATGCGCTTGCTGTCGAAGGATTGGACCAAACCATCGAACGTGCATGTTGTTATAAGGAGGCGGGCGCGGATATGATTTTCGCCGAAGCCTTGGCGGAACTCAGTCAGTATCGTCAGTTTGCCGATGCCGTTGAAATTCCCATCTTGGCGAATATGACGGAGTTCGGCAAGACGCCACTGTACACGACGGAGGAACTCAAAGGGTCTGGGGTGAGCTTAGCGCTCTATCCGCTATCTGCGTTTCGTGCAATGAGTGCGGCTGCGCTCAATGTGTATCGAACCATACGCCAACAGGGGACACAGAGCGACGTGGTGCATAACATGCAAACGCGATCGGAATTGTATGAGTTTCTAAACTATGACGAATACGAGCAGAAACTCGATAATCTATTAAACGCAGAGCGAACAGCTAGCATTCTCAATAAGGGGGAACCCAATGAAAACTAAAAAAACGGGAGGTTTAGCTGGCGTCAATGCCGGCGAAACTGCAATTTGTACAGTAGGGGTAGAGGGCATAGGACTCAATTACCGGGGTTATTCTATTCACGGTTTAGCGGAGCATGCGACCTTTGAGGAAGTTGCTTATTTGTTGATTCACGGCACATTGCCCACGCAGTCCGAGTTCGACGATTACAAAGAGCGGCTGGCAAGTATGCGCGGTCTGCCCGCCGGAATCAAAACTGTCCTTGAACAATTGCCGGGCGATGCGCATCCGATGGATGTCATGCGCACCGCTTGTTCTGCGCTGGGCACAATCGAGCCGGAAAACGAGACAAACAATCAGTTCAACATCGCGGATCGGCTTGTCGCTAGCTTCGGTTCGATGTTGCTCTATTGGTATCATTTCCAAACGAACGGTGTACGCATCAATACCGAAACAGATGATGACACAATCGCTGGACACTTCCTCCATCTGTTGCATGGCGAGCCGCCGGATGAAGTCAGCCGCAGAGCTGTCGACGTGTCGTTAATTCTTTACGCTGAGCACGAATTTAACGCTTCAACCTTTGCCGCACGCGTCGCTACTTCTACACTATCGGACATTTATTCCGCAATTACCGCCGCCATCGGTACGCTGCGCGGTCCTCTGCATGGCGGCGCCAACGAAGCCGCTATGGAGCTAATCGAGCGATTTCAAATACCGGACGAAGCCGAAGCCAGTATTCTGGATATGCTTGCGAAGAAGACGTTGATTATGGGATTCGGTCACCGTGTCTACACGACCTCTGACCCACGTTCGGATATCATTAAGGGGTGGTCGCAGAAACTCTCAGAGAGAAGCGGCGACACAAAATTATACGACATCTCTGAGCGTATTGAACAGGTGATGCGGCGCGAAAAGAAGTTGTTCCCGAACCTCGATTTCTACAGCGCTTCAGCCTATCATCTGTGCGGTATCCCAACACCGATGTTTACTCCGATTTTCGTGATGTCACGGGTTACCGGCTGGGCTGCGCACGCCATAGAGCAGCGAAGCAATAACAGACTCATCCGTCCGCGCGCTGATTACATCGGTCCCGATTCCAGACCCTTTCCGCCAATAGCTGATCGATGACCATTGAAGAATTTCAAAATTTGATTGAACGAATCTATTTTGATCGGGATGCCAGACGCGGTGTGGACCGCTCATTTGTTTGGTTTGTTGAAGAGGTGGGCGAACTTGCTAAAGAGATTCGACGTGAACCTCAAGACGCCGATCGACTGCGGGAAGAGTTCGCTGATGTGTTCGCGTGGTTATCAACACTCGCGAGCTTGCTGAACGTCAATCTCACAAGCGCCGCGCAGATCTATTCAAATGGATGCCCTAAGTGTGAATCTATTCCCTGCGTCTGTAGCGAGGGAATTTGACAGATTGTTATGATATTCTCTTGACATTACCATGCCCACTGTAGCAGTTACCAAAGCCCTTCGATCGTGTTTGAGTGAATCTCGTCGTCTGCGGATTGTTTATGATGATTGATGACTTTGTGTGGAACACCTGGAGGTATTGCTTTGTAAGCTCTTGTAGCTTGAATTGAGCTAAAGGCGAAACCCAACGCTTCTAAGGAGAGTCCAACAATTCGCATATTCCAAACCCCTTACGCTCAACGCTCCCCACTTTCCAATTGCCAACAGATGTTCTGATTACACTCGGTTCGATCGCTGTAACACACCTTGTGTTTGTTTTAAGAGCCTTTAACGAGCTATTCTGAAATTTTTTGAGCGACACCCGGCTCGATTTCTCCTACCGCCAAGTCCTCTCACCAAAAGGGGTGTGCCATTTGGCGCTATTGCACACATTTGGCGCACATTGCCCAAATCCTTGCCTAGCAAGGCTTCGCTCGCTTCTCGACCCCAATTTTCCCGAATTGTGGCGCACCCCTTTCCATACCCCGTCAGAGCGCTGTCGTCCCAGACTGAAAAAAAATCTAACTGCCCGTATCCCTTTGTACATAAGGGTTTCCGAGTCCAAACAGAGCTTAAAATAAAGGGTATTATTAGTTTTGGCATATAGTTTGCGCTACAATCATTTCGAAGTAACTAATTCAGTATGGGCATCAATGAAAAATGGATAAACTTCAATTGTGATGGGGAACGTCTAATGAGTTAGATGTTCCCCATTTCCTACTAACAAGGAGGATTTGTCATGACACGCATATTGATTCTCACCACGATTTTAGTGATGTGCTTGGCTTGCAGCGAAACCGAATCGCCAATTCCGATTGAACATGAGCCCGTTGTACAGAGCGAAACCGAAATACCAATCCAGTACGAAATCCCTGCACACATACCGCTTGCGCTTGCTAAGCGGTATGCCAATCTTCAGTCGGACATGACTGAACCCGAATTTCAGGCGTCCCTTCAATACATTTACGATCTCTGTCAAGGAGACCTCCATCACTCTGTTGTTGACTTGCATTTACAGCGTGCTGTCTCGGAGACGGCATACAATCGCGCCAAAGATGTACCTCACCCCGCAGCTACGTATGACGACCGGAGTCGAATTTTAGTGGCGTCTTGGTTTAACAATCATAATGTAAAAGTCGCATTCGACCCTGACCCAACTGGGCTTAAAGTCATCTACTGGCGATCGAAATACATAATACTGCTGGAGCTATACGAAGGGGAACCTGAACGAGGCATTGGAGAGAGTAGCGGTCCCCTTGGCGGTCCTGCTGCCCCGTTAGACCACCCCATGGTCGCTCCTATATTGGATCAGATACTTGAGGACTGGGTGGAAAAAGGCGAGGTGAATACACCTGATGTTCCGGACAAGCACAAGCGTGAGCATGTCGCCTACATTGTGATAGATAAAGCAGACGGTTTGCCTGTCGAACCGAAATACAAGGATTGGATAGTTCATTTTGACGATGCGCCCCGTGCGACCGATGAGCAAATTGGGGATTACAACCGCACACACAGCCCAGGCGCCTATGATTGTGTGGAAGAATGGGAAGAATAAAGGGATGGGTTACTGATGTGTTGGAAGTACCAGCAGCACCTTCAATACGTAAGCAAAAAGGGACGTTAACCACTTCGTGGGGAGCTCTTAAACAAGGCTAGTCCCTAAACTAGATGGGGTGTATGCTAGTCAAATAGTGTATACCCCATTGCTTAACGTAAAGGAGAAAAAAACCATGAAAGCCTTTGTTGCTGTTCTACTTAGCCTTTTTGTTTTAGGTTGTGGCGATAGTGAAAATCCTAAAAACGTTAATTTACCCCTTAAACCCCCTACTCCTCAGACTAAAGCAGGAGAACTACCAGAGAATATTCGTGTACGCTTTGATTTTCTAAAAGGTGAAGTGCCTGAAGTGGTATATGAAAAAGTGCTTAGACAAGTTAATTCTACTTATCAAGGGCACATACGGCATCTTACCTTTATTCATTGGATATACAACGAAGCCCGCATACCACCCCACGTATTCGATAAACTAGAAGATGATAAACAACTGTATTTTTATACGTTATCGTTAAGAGATAGATTGCAAGTAGCAGCCCATATTGATTACCCAGAAGAATTACCTCAAGTAGGCATTAACGTGAGAAATAGAAAAGCCTATGTGTTTTATCAGTTAGACTCAGATTATGTTCTAATTGGCGAAAGTAGATTTGGACAGTTACACCTCCGCCAAACAGGTTTTTCGCAAGAGTTTATAAACAAGCATGATACAGAAAAAGTATTAGCTCGTATCAAAGAGGCGATAAGCAAACGCCGTAACGGGCGGGTAGTTATTCCTAGAGTATTGTTAGATATGGACATACATATCATCATTATAGATATTGCTGGTGTACCGAAAGAGCCTAAGTATAGACATTGGTACGTACCTTTGGACAAGGCTAGGCGGGCTACACCTGCTGAAGTTGAGGCGCACAACAATAGAGAGTGGACAATATAATGGCTAGCAAAATTGCTATAGCTCTCATAGTTGTTATCCTACTAGCTTGTGGTACGGCAAGTAAAACTCCAGTCAAGATGGCTTACTGGGAAGGCTATAAGCTAGGAAAAGCTGATGCGAAGGAAGGGTATTGGCGAAGTATAGGTTTCACCTATTCCGATGACCCAGTAGAGGCTAGAGCATTTTACAAAGGCTATCAGGCAGGAAATTCAGCAGGGTTTAAGAAAAAGGATAAACGCCGTAAAAGGAATAATTAACTTGACAAAAGGAAATTGATAGGATTTAATCGCTATGACCACATGGCGTGGTCTTGTTGTTGATTGATGAATCTAGAAGGATAGCCGCTGGGCATGGGGTCAGGCGGCTATTTTCTACAACTCAATTAAAAAGGTAAATCTAAGTCAACTAAATACTTTATGGCATGGGTAATAACCGAAAATACTCGCTTAGATAAAGAAAGTTTAATTGAACATTCAGTCCGATTTTGTGAGACAATGTTAAAAATTTCAGAGGCACTTGAACTTACCCCCATCCTTTGGATAGCGATGAATAAACCCATCGAAGATATTCTTTGTGTTGCAATTGTTGTAATACCTACACGCCTCTATGACATATGGCGGCGTGTTTTTTTGTTAATGATGGTGCAGTCTGTGCCAGAGATTCAGCTTTCTTGGTTGCTAAAAAGTTCCAAAGGTGTCATTGAACTAATTCCTTCTTGCTCCCTTAGCATTGGATGCGGCATGTCCTTCAGTGCGGCATAAATGGTAGGTTTTGGCAGGTTAAATGCTTGAAATCCGTTTTTCTTTAACCTAATCACCGCTAATGGAGACAATCTAGAATAATTTGGGCTGTACGTTCAGCCGTCCCGGGATTGCCAAGCTGTGCATAGACCTTGCGAAGTTCCTCCTGTTGAGATTTCCGCGCTTCTAAACTTTGCAATAATTTGCGTGCAATGGGGGTAATTTGCGACGGTTTTGCATCATTCTGGAGGAGTTCCGGAACGATTTCCCGCCCTGCGACAATGTTTGGCAAGCCGCTCAGGTCTATGGTAGCGAGCGATTTTACAATCCACCAACTTAACCGCGACATCTTATAAATTACAATCATCGGTGTTCCTAAGCAGGCTGCTTCAAGGGTTGCTGTCCCCGATGCAATCAACATCAGGTCTGAGGCTTTCATTGCTTCATAGGTGCTCCCTTCAATAAGGTTTACAAACGGCATTTTAGGCAAAAACTCTGGATGAATACTTGGTGCGAGCGGCAGAATGAACTGACAATCCGGCAAGGATTGGCGGATATGATGGGCAACCTCTAACATGACGGGTAGTAACCGATCGACCTCCCGGCAGCGGCTACCGGGCATTAGCCCTAGAACGGGCGAATTTTCGCGTAAGTTCAGAGTACGGCGGGCGTCCTCACAACTCAAATTTGATTGAGCGAAGTCCACGAGTGGGTGCCCCACAAACTTCACGTTTGCGCCTGCATGACGGTAGAATGTTGCCTCAAAAGGAAAGATTGATGCAACGATAGTAGCACTTTTGGCTATCTTTTTTGCACGATGCGGTCGCCACGCCCATGCTTTGGGAGGGATGTAGTAGATTACGGGAATACCCAGTTTATGAGCGAAACGCGCCAACCCCACGTTAAATTCGGCGAAATCTACCAAAAGCAGAGCGTCAGGCTTTCTTTCACAGATGAATCGCTTCAGATGTCTCCGTTTCTTCAAAAAGGCGGGGATGGAGGTAAAGACTTCGCCAAATCCCATTACTGCGGTATCGCGGATGTGGTAGATAAGGCTGACGCCCGAATTTTCCATCAGTTCTCCCCCCATTCCGAGGAGATGGATACCGGGCGAAAGGTCTTTGAGTTTGGATGCAACCTGAGAAGCGTGGAGATCGCCGGAGGGCTCGCCGGCAACAATCATGATTGTTGGCATCGCCAAAGTTGGTTAAAGGCATTTACCCCTTGTCACCTATAATTTTTGGGGCGTCGACGGAAGATTGTGTTCTGAGTAGAGTTCCTTATAGATGCGATAGCTATCAATGACTTTTTTGATGTGGCGGCGGGTTTCTGTAATCGAAATATCTTCGATGAATTCGTCGAAATCGGAAACGTCCATTTCATTTAACCAACGTTGCATGCGACCGGGGCCACCGTTGTACGCTCCGGCAACTAGCGCATGGTTGTTTTCAAATTTATCCATCAGGTTCTTCATGTACCATGTGCCCATCTTAATGTTAATCTCTGGATTCAAAAGCATGGCAGTGTGGAACCGACGAATCCTGAGGCGGCGGGCAAGATCTTGACCGGTTGCAGGCATAATCTGCATTAATCCCAAGGCTCCTGCCCAAGAAGCGATTTCTGCATTGTAACGGCTTTCTTCACGAATCATCGAAGCGACGAACAGCGGGTCAATCTCGTATTTTTGTGAATTCCTCTGGATAATATCTCTGTAGTAGAGGGGATAACGTAGTTGGTACAGTTCGATCGGAATAGCTTCGTTTTCATCGTGCAGCAATTCAAAACTTGCCAGCTTTTCCGCATATATGATTGCTTTCTGAAAATCTTTGAGCTTCTGGTAGCAGACGATTAGGTTATAGTAACTATCTTGAAGGTTGGACCTATCTGACCGAATCGTCCCCTTGAGTTCAGTCAAGGCATCTTCAAAGAGCCTGAGTCGCATCAGTTTTGCAACACGCGGCGTTTTCTTCGATCCGATTTCTTTCCAGATTGGACTGTTCGAAGCGACATTTGCTCGTGATTCAGTGATGTTCAGAGAGACTGCACCTTGCTGAGGTCCATCCTTAAGGATAGCTCGCGCTCGGTCGGCATAGTACCAATAGTTCGCCGCAACGATTTCTCCGTACACTTTTTCCGCTTCTTCCCACTGATTCTGACGCTCATGACTCTTCGCTATCCAAAAGTGCGCGGCTGTGCTAAAAGCGCCCTTGGGATACTGTTCCAACAAAGTAGCGAAGGTTTGGATACTTTCCGCATATTGTTTCTTCTTGAATTGAAGCCATCCAATCCGCCAATATGCTTGGGATACCAAATCGCTTCGGCGATATTTCTGTGTCATACGGCGATAGGTTGCGATTGCTTCGTCATATTGGTTCTGGTTCTCCTGCACCCAACCGAGATCGTACAACGCATCATCTGCTAACGCGCTCCACGCGTACTGTTCGAGGAAAGTTTTTAGCTGCTTCTGTGCCATTTCGGGCTGTTCACTGCGACGGTAGCAAAGTGTTGTTTGATATAGTGCTCGGGTCAAATAACCGCTTGCTGGACACAATGAGACAATCTTGTTGTATGCCTTGAGTGCTAAATCGTATTTGCGCTGGCGGTAGTAACTCCGACCGATATAGTAAGTAGCTCGACCTGCCAGTGTATCCTTGTAACCGGTGGCAACCTTTTCAAATTCCGCGCGCGCTTTTGTCATGTCTTTATGGTGATAAAGCACTAATCCGTGGTTCATACGTTGGCTACGGTTAACGTCGAAAATAGGATGTGCTTTCACCAGTTCTTTAATTCGATCCAGCGCGTCTTTGGCAACCGTATCGGTTGGGTCTGCATTGGTAAGCTGTTGATAGGTGAGTAGGGCTTCCTTCCATTTTCCCAATGTTTCGTAAACCACGCCTCGTTCATAAAGTGATTGCCGAACATAACCGCTCCGTTTATCAACAATCAAGTTTGACAAAGAATCGAGTGCTCTTGCATACTTGTTTTGCTTCTGATAGACGTTCGCAATCTCAAATTTTGCTTCCCCGAAATGGAAACTCCGGGGGAAATCGTCTATTAAACGTTGATATGAGATCAAAGCGTTTGGATAATCTGGCATCTGCTGATAGGATTTCGCAAGCCGAAAGAGTGCATAATCTGCCAACCCATTGGTGGGTGCGATGGCTTTCTGGTAATGTTGGACAGCCTCTTTCCATCTTTCCTGTTTTTCGTAACAGTAAGCAAGAACGTGATGAATCTCTTCCTTGTTGATATCCAAATCTTGAATTGGTGTTTGTAACAGAGATTCTAATCGTAGGGAAGCCCTAGCGTAGTTATCTCGGTCGATCCACGCGAGTGCCTCTTCCAAAACAGTGTCCGCACGTAAATTTGAAGCCGTACAACTATTCAATGAAATACACAAGGCAAGAAATAGAACGACTGACGGTTTGTTAATCATACCTGCTGCTCAGTAGTATTGGGGACAAGACCCAATGGGTAGCTCAAGAGAAACGGTCTATGTACTATCGGCGGAAGTGATTAACCCTCCTCTAGCCCCGGCGGGCGAAAATCAACCGCTTTGCCTCTGGATTTTCTAGGTCTTGCTCCTAAATCTACCGATTCACCTCCTTACACATTTTGGCACATTTTTCTCTTGGAATGCTCCGGCAATACTGATGCCAGAGCTGATAACGGCTGTTTATCTTAAGTTTACACAATTCGAAAATTAGTTGGCGTTGAATGTGGGTCCTGTAGATATTCCAACGAAACTGGACAAGGATGGTTACAAGTTAAGAAATTTAAAATAACAGATCGCTAACTCCCCAAACCGAGAGGAGATGCAGCGATACCACTTTATCTTAATTGGTGAAACCCTGTGTCAGATACCTCTTCTTGTACGGTGACTTGATATATTTTCTTATACCTCACGTAAAATGCCAACGGGACCTAAGGAAAAAAGCTATACCCATATCCGCCTACAATTTCGCGGATAATTGTCCATGCCCCTCCGATTACATGTTGTCCCAGAATCACTCCTAAAAAGAACGGTACCATCTGCCGATAGAGTCGAACTCCTCCAAACTTCAGTATTGCCCACTTGACCAACCATGCTAAAAAGACCGAAAACCAGGCTGCACTCATTACCCAACCGCAAGCTACGGCATAGCCGACCGGGTGAAACGGGAAACCAACAAATCGCTGGTGAAGTACCAACAGAAACAGTGTCACGCCAGCTCCTAATCCCACCTCTCTGAGCATCATATCGTTGCGTGCTCCCGGGTTTTGCAGCCAGACCTGCAACCGGCGAAACGCCTCTTCTCCCAAGCTACCGTGAGTACCTGCGCCATGCCAATACAGATTATGGGTATATGCCCAAAAGCCCGCGAAAGTTCCAACAACTGAGGCGATAATCATCGCCACTAGGAATACGCGACTTGGCGCCCTGACTACTTGTGCGATTCTGAACCCTTCTAACTGGTGTCCGACCGGATGTGAGCGATACGCTCGACTCATCCAATAGAGTCGAGTAAACATTGCAATATTACGAGGACCTATACGGCTCGCACCAAAACTGTTCAGGAGAAGCTGTTCTGGCCCCATCCACTCAGCATCATGGGCTGGAGGACCAATCTCGGCGCGGATTCGGGCAATCGCTATCATATAAAGGAAGTAGATTAGGAGGAATAGGAATGCGACCCAGACGGACATCCCCGCATAAGCGAGGAATAGCACCAATATGATTGTGCCCAATATCATACCGATGGTGGCGGTTCGATACGTCATCGGCTCGTTGGCAGCTACCGCCAATGGGGTTCCACGAATTGACCACCTGAACACCTGTTTGAGATATTTCCGACTGTTCCATAATACGAACAGGGTGAGAATCATCCATGCGCCTGACGTCGTATAGCTCCGATATGGGCCGGGTGTGCTCCACAATCCAATTGCATTCCGAGAAATGAGCTCTGCCT
This sequence comes from Candidatus Poribacteria bacterium, assembly GCA_965198175.1. Classification (GTDB taxonomy): domain Bacteria; phylum Poribacteria; class WGA-4E; order WGA-4E; family PCPOR2b; genus JAPPKS01. The sequence continues at coordinate 248,804 of OZ240245.1, read as the reverse complement.
TCCAGAAGACGTGAAAGAACCATGCGGAAAACGCAAGGTTGACCGGCAGAAAATATCCCAATCCCACCACAAATGGGTAGACAGCTATGGGCGTCCAACCAATAGCATTCCATGGCTGGGTGACAAAGAGCGGACGGATGTCCTGAACCAGCTTGAAATTGGGGAATGCTGGAAAAAGTCCATGAAGACCATTGATTACATCCAAACTACCGACAAGTGCAAACCCAATCCACAAGCGAGGATTAGCGAGTAGTCCTGTGCCGCCTCTTGCCAATTCCAGCGGCAGTTGGATGACAGGGTAAGACAACCTTTCATTTTCCGCCCACTGTTTACGGATGATAGCATTCATACACACCAGCACGAAGAGGAGCACGATCAAAAAACTACCCCAGATCGCCACGGGTACCAACCAGGCGTTTAGGTGTTTTGCAATATAGAGCGTCGATTCCCCTTCGTGGAACGCTAGCAACGCTTTTTCATCAGAGACAATAAGCCATTCGGGCAGGTGCCGCCGGAAAAGGACCGACCATTCATTCACCGGTGATGAGAACCAGAAGGCGGTCAGTGTTGGCGCCAGGACGATCATCAGGTCATGCCCAAAAATCCCCGTTCCGATCGACAACATCACGTAAATAATTAGCAATTCACTAGGTTGAAATACTAACTTTGGTGTATATTTCTTAAGCAGTGCATTCAACACCACAAGGACAAAGAGGGTAAATGTCACATTGTAGAAGAGGGTGAAGAGTGTTGAGTAGACAGGGGGATGGAGCGACTCTGCATGCATGAGCCAATGCAGGTTGATCGGTATCAAAACGATACCCAGAATTATCGCGCGGGCAAACGACATTTTCCCTTTGACTTTGAAATGGTCAACAAGATGATTACCAGCACGCCGTTATATTCGCGTGTGCCTTTAACACTAGATGCTCGACAGTTGCGGTGGCAATTCGTCCGAGCAAAGGCGTACACAACTGAAGTCCAAATTATCTTTCGGATTCATAGGATACACGGCGGGAGATGCTTCCTCGATCAGTTAGTCCAGCTTCGATATATTCTCCTCTGACATCTCCATTTCGCGTTTGACTACGGCGCTGACTTCATCTTCGGTCACATGGATACGAGACCAATTTGCAAGTATGACTTCTTCGCCCCCGGCTTTTTCAAGAGCATGTTCTACGAAGTGCTCCAAGAATTGTGAAACAGATGCTTCTCTGAAAAAACTCTCAAACCAGATTGAAAAGTCCTTAATCGCCTCGGGTTCTTTCGAAAATGCCCAAAAGTTGACACTGCAAGAATCAAGCCCCTCTTCAACTTTTTCCTGCGAGAGCCACACCTGCTCAGGAAAGCCTTTGCATAGGGGAAATATGCCAGCAATCAGGCGGCACAGTTGGGCGTCTAGATAAGAAATCTCCGGAAGGATATCAAAGCGGACACCGTATTTGTTGGCATGGAGCGCGTTTGGAAAATCCGCCGATTGTGATGTATTAACGGCGGGTTCAGATTCTGTTTTGTCTTTGCGTCGAAGTGCCATGCTCAATTTTCCACAAACTCGACGGGCGGCGGGTAAGTGCCTGCCTCAAGATGATTGCCATCGGGGTCCTGAAAAAACACCATCGTGATGCCTGCTTCCTCGACGAATAGCGCTCTGTAGGGAACGTCATGCTCCTTCAGCAAGCGTTCGACTTCATCGGTGTCTGGAACGTAAAAAGCCATATGATCCGCAGTGACTGAGAGCTTGTGCTCTTGTGATACTTCCTTAAACTTTGCGTTTCTCGGTTGCTTCAGATGAAGTTGAAGACCGTAATTGTACAGCCAAATACCTGGTGCTAACGGGAAGTGCGGACGACGAATTCGCTGGAATCCAAGTACATCGCGATAGAACGCCATGCTCGCTTCCAAGTCGGCGACATCGAAAGACACGTGGTTGATTGACTGTAAAGGTAAGGGTTTTGGCATAGTAATGAACCTCCTATTGAATGTGAATGATTCGTAGAGAACACAAGATTTCCGTATCGAAGGGACTTCAATTCTTCTTTTGCATTAATCTTCATCCGTCAGGATTTGGATTCGTTTCATCGCCTTTTCGGCGTGAAGTCCTTCCGGATCGAGTTTGGCTACTTTCTGGTATTCTGCCAAGGCGAGTTCTTTCTTGCCTATTTGCTCATAAGCAATTGCAAGATTATAGCGGCTAAGCGGCCAATCGGGTTTGAGTTCAATAGAACGAATATAGTGGTCAATTGCTTCGTTATTATTCCGGCTCAGGTAGAGTGTGTATCCGTAATTCATCAGGATTTCTGCGTCGTTAGGTCGAATCTGAATGGCTTTTTCGAGCGCGCGTTTTGCCTGCCTCCACCCACGTTCTTCATCGTGGGCGAGACACAAGAAGGCGTAGTCTTTAAGGGCTTCGACATTTTCCGGAGCAGCTTTGATGGCTTTCGCGAAAGCGGCTATCGCCGCGTGAAACTGTCCGGCATTGGCATATTTTTCTCCAAGATAAAGATGAGGTCTTGGATCGCTGTGATCGAGATTTCCTGCTTTCTCGAATTCCACCATCGCGTTTTGCACGTCGCCCATTCGATCGTAGGCGACCCCAAGGGCGTAGTGAGCGCCTGCTAGATTTGGATCGAGTTGTATGGCTTTTTGCAGGTCGTCCATGACATCTTTGGGATTATAGAGCAATACCTTCGCCTCACCAAATGTGTAACTGGACATGAAAATCCCACGACGGTAATACGCTTCTGGGTTATATGGGTCTAGTTCGATTGCCTTGTCATAGAAACGAATTGCTTTGAGTTGCTTCTGTCGATCAAAAAATGTTGCGAGTTTGAGATGGTACGCTGCAACCTTAGGAGCTAGTTTAGCTGCCTTATTCGCGTGTTCGATTGCCAAATTGAGTAGCTCCTCTGCTTCCTCTTCTTCGCCAGCTTGCTTTTTCCGATGAGATTGTTCATCATAATAGTTTGACAGTTGATAATGAATTTCGGGTTGATTTGCATCTATCGTCAAAATCTGCTGGGCGATCTGCTGAAACTTTTCAAAGTTTTTTTCCTGCCGATACCTTTTAACCAGCTTTAGTAAGAGATCGAGTCTTGTTTTGCCGAGTTCCGCTGCCTGCTTATATTCTTCGATTGCTGTGTCCGGCGCTTTCTGCTCATAGCTCTCAGCAAGTGTGAAGCGGACATCAGCATTGTTTGGATCAAGCGCTTTTGCTCGTTCGAGATGGGCTTGAGCAGTCTCCCATTGGCCGATTTTCAGGAACAGCATGCCCACGAAGTGCTGAAGTTCTGCATTATCAGGATGCTTTTGAAGAATCTGTGCGGCAATTTCCACCGCATCCAACGTGCTCACATTATTCAACAGATTCACGTATTCTGTGTATTTGGCATCAATCGCCAGTGCGCTCCGTAGAGCCAAGATTGCGTGGCGCCCGTCGTCTCCATCCAAGAAGATGAGTGCGAGTTGATAGCGAGCTTTCGCGTTCTTTGGTTCAAACTCGCGTCCCTTACGATATTGCTTCAGAGCTTCCTTCGGCTTTTGCTGCAAAGCGAAGATTTGTCCCAACTGATAGTAAGCATCAGCATAACGTTTGTCATGTTTTATTGCTAGTGAAAAGGCTTGGCGAGCAGATTCAAGGTCTCCAGTTTTGCGGTACAGCGTGCCAAGATTAAAATGGATTTCGGAAGCCTTGGGACGGGCTCTAAGAGATTCTGTGTAGTGTTCAATCGCACTCTGATAGTTTCTTGCATCCCGGTAGTAATTGCCCAATTCAAGGTGAGTCTCCCAGAGCTCGGGATTAAGCTGTACGCTTCTTTGGTACGCCTCCATCGCATCTTCGGTTTTCCGCTGTGCCGCATAGCACTTACCTAAGGCAACATAAGCGTCTGCAAACTGTGGACGCTCTTCTATTGCAGTCTCTAGGAACTTTTCCGCTTTCATGAGCGACGATTCGGATCCCTCTCTGAGATAGGTGTATCCTAAGACGTAGAGGACGATTGTATTTGTCGGCTGCTTTTGGTATGCGGTTTTGTAGATATGGAGTGGAATTTCGAATCGGTTAGTTTGCTGCGCATGCTCTATCAGCTCGCGGTGCAAGGCTAGATTTTTCGGATCTTTGTGAATCCGATTCCGGTAGCGTTTAACGGCTTGGTCAAATTCGGGAGAATTTTGGACTTGAGCGGCGTAAGCAACGGGACAGTGGCAATAGACGATGATTATCAACAGAAAAAGGGCAGACAGCCATCTAATCAAATATTGAATCCTCATTTTGCTTTACTCCAAGGGTATCTGCTCGGTCAACAATAGGTAGGGACTCTTTTCAGTGGTTTCAAGCGCTTCGACAATGTGTTGTTGCGCCTCTGGACTTTTGGCGCGGAATATCTTAAAAAATCCATTATAGAAGTGGTCTGGATGGACATCAATGCGGATTTCAAGGGATTTCGCCTGTTCGGATCTCGAAGCTTTATAGGTATACACCCATGTCCCGCCTGGGGGGATGCGCGTGTCGAATAATTCCCGGTCTAACGTCAATGGCGCCCGTCGTTGAATTGCTCGCACCTGTTCGGTGTCATGAACAGGATTTCCAGTGGCATCCAGCATCCGCACGGTGACAAATATTGCGGGCGTGATGTAGGTTGGCAAGTAGTGACCCGCTCCCGCATTCGTCAACCGGATGTCGGCTTCGATGATTTTGCGCTGATTTTTTACATGGACATCTAAATTGAGGGCGTTTCGCACAGTATCGGGGTCATGGATACCGCGCCACTGATGACGGCGGTCAGGCATGTGACACGATTGGCAGGTTTCCCCCTGTTTGGCATGAGGACTGTCAATCCACTCATTGTATGTATTTTCTAGAAGTTTGTCATTCAGACTAAACCCGTTCTGCTCAAACTGATGACACGGCTTGCAGAAGGCAGAATCCTTGTAGGCGCGACTTGCCACCGCGCCACCGTGGTGCCCTTCGCCAAAAACACTTGCTGCGGACGCAATTTCTGAGAACGGGGGACCGAACCGTTGGTGCGCTCGGACGTGACACGCGGCGCAAGCAAGCCCCTGAGATTGTAGTTGTGCATCGTACTGTTGGTTTAAGACATGTCCACCTTGCGGCGTTGGTAAATGCTGATGTTGTTCAGCTAATGGTGCATGGCAGGGAGAGCAACTCTCAATAAATCGGGGTGTTTGCCCGATTAGCTGTCCCCAAACCCCAGGTCCCAGCGCCACTGCATGACGGGTGGTTTTCCAATCTTCCCACTGTTTGGTATGGCAATTTCCACAGGATTCAGGGGTGAGTGGAGTCACCGTTTTGCTGTAATATTCGGGCGGTTCACCCTGAAGAGGGATTGGAAACTGCCAAAATTTCGACAAAAATTGACTTATATCTCTCGGAGACCTCTCGCCCAAATTGTATCTGAGCAGTTTATAAGTATCATTTTGTTGCATTGCCAAAAGGGGGTTCTTCATCAATTCCAGGTCCGACTCAGGAATGTCAATTTCTGGGGTTTCGATGTTGACTCCACGATGTGTTTGAATTCGCTCGATGGCTTCCTCAATATCCCACGCCTTCAGTTTTCCAGTGACATTCACCTCCATATATTTCGTGATGCCATGACACTGAGCGCATCCTTTGCTGATATAGTGTTTGAAACCTTCGCTAGCTTGGGAGGGATTGGAAGCATTATCAGGGAATGTTTCCAATGGGGTTTTGCCATCAGAAAAATGACTCAACAGATATTCACTCACATCTAAAATTGCCTGGTCTGAAAACTCGTAGTCGGGCATTTTTGTATGCGGATGGAGCGCCGCGGGGTTTCGGAGATAGGTCATGAGCCATAAGCGATTTATTTTCGTTCCGACCTGTTCAAGATTGGGACCTGGGCTGTCATTCGCTCCATCCGATGCATGACAAGATTGGCATTCATTCGTTACGAAAATCTTCCTGCCATTTTCGGCGTTACCTGTTCCAGTAATCGTTTGGAAAAGTCCATCATTCCGTAAGGCCATGAGAAATTCGACGATGGTTTCTCGCTCATGCTCAGACATCTCAATTTTTGGCATCTTTGATTCTGGAAGATAAATCGTTGGATCTTCAAGCCACTGTCTCAGCCATGTTTTTGTGACTTTGTTGCCAACGGTATCTAGACGAGGAGCATACCGCGCTATGGGGATTTCTATGGGTAGGTCGTGGCAAGTCAAGCAGCCATATTTATTTAGCACAAATCTTCCACCGGAGAGCGAGAGGGCGCCTGGCACCGCGGGCGCAGTGTGACATTTTCCACAAGCCGCCTCCACACGACGACCTTTAAAAAATGGAAATTCGTCTGTAGAAATGTGTGCTTCTTGCATCTCGGTTGCCCCCGCATCCCCGCCATGGCAGAGCGTACAACCAAATATCTCCGGGCAGTGGAGATTCAGGTGATTTCCGGAGTGCGCTTGCGTGGAAGATTGTCCGTTGAAGTGACAATCTAGACACTTTTCGGCATCGGGCTCGATACCGGCGGACCTGATAATTGTGCTCCAATCTTTTGATTGACGAGGAGCAGGTGATGTCAAATTTGCTTGGGAGTTGGTTGATTCTGTGATAGGCGCCGGGACAATTTGAACATCTTGCGCGAGCGAGTGGATATTTTCGTCATTTTGGGAGGTCGTTGTTTCATGGTAACTGCTCTGAGCAGTTACGTTGGAAATTGAGGGGGATAAAACAAGAAATAGGGCGAAAATCCAGGACAATCGTTTCATAAGGGCGTGGCTAAATGTGTCCCTGAGTTTATATCCTGAACGCTTAGGGCTGCGATCGCATTGAATTTACATTTCACGCTTCGTTCCGATTATGTTTGACAAAATGTGATGCAATGACGTAGAATAACAGCATTCTTAAATCTTTATTTGAATAGGAGGTTCCTCAAAATGCGTTTATTGCAGTTCGCTCTACTCTGTTGCATGGCAATGATTTTGGTCATCGGCTGCGCTTCAGAGAAAATGGAACAGGCTCCAGAAACATCGCAGCAAACCAGTGAAGCTACTGATGCCACTGCTGAAGAGCCATCAATGGCTGCTGCTAAAGAAATCACGTTAGCGGTTACGGGAATGACATGAGGCGGCTGTGTAGCCAGAGTGCAGTCTGCACTCACTCAGGTGCCTGGCGTGATTAGTGTCGATGTTTCCCAAGCGGAAGGTAAAGCAGTAGTCCAGTGCGATACAGGCAAAGCCTCAGTTGCACAACTTACTGACGCTGTCAAACAAGCCGGATTCAGCGCCGCAGCAACGAACTAACCTTTAGAGTCAAACCTACCCAAGGAGTGCGAGAACTTTGTTTTCGCTGATGATGAAATTCTCATGTCCATGAATGTATGCTTACCATTCTGGACCGGCGGAAATTTACCTCTCTCGTGCTCCATTTTTTTTAGCCCCCGAATCGCTCCTAAAACATTAAACAAGATTTCTGCTAAAGCACCTTCCTTCGGCTTAGCAAGTGATTATCGAACCCAATTAATGCCAATTCCCATTGATGGGTTTTTCGTCAATAGGGGCCGACACGTGCCACGTGTTAAGGGGGTTCTGTTCCACACCACAAATCGCAAACAATGAAATACTGCGCCATTCTAACACAAGTATTAGCGTGTGTCAACTTGCTTTTTGAGTGATATGGGAACAGCGATTGACGTAGGACAAACACGGGTATCGGTAGAAGCGCAAGGAGATTACGATGGGCACAATCCAACGAGTGAATGATAATCATCTGATTATTTCTGCCGAAACAACGGAATCGATCGCCGGTGGTGGATATGTAGACTGCTGGAGAATGGAAGGATGCCAAGATGTACGCTCACTATACAAGTGCAGAGCTGGCAGAATGGGACAATCACAGTTCAAATATGGGAAATGACAATTAAAAGGGGGTAAATCATGGATGCGTATTTGATGGATGTTTTGCATACGGTGGGGACTATTATCGTGATAGTAGGTTTCGGTTGGAAAGCGAATGGGAACTTGCGCAAAGGGCTAAAAAAGGAGGTGCAGACACAAGCTAGAATGTTAGAAAATCGCATGGATCAGAGGGCATCAGAGATGGATCGAAGGATAGATGATATCAATCGACGATTGGACAAACAAGACGCGATGTTAGCGACTATGCTGCAAAACCATCTCGACTTTATCGCCCAATTTCATTCGAGGAAAAAGTCATAGCCGTTTCGGATGTTCGAAAGCCATGTCGTAAACCTTTTTTACGTTAATAGGCTAATTTGCCTTAGGCATTGACACAGGGAAAGCGCACATCCACCACAAGGTACGACATCGGGCGCGATTGCGATCCAGTCTATTTGATTGTCGAGTTGGGTGTGTGTGTTTGCTGCCGATATGCACGGTTGTTTGTTGGTTTATCCATGCGCTTATTCTCCGTGTGTTTGAGGCGGCTCTCCACGGTGTAGCATTGCGGCGATGTCTGGAGGCAATTTCACACCAAATTTCTGCTCAAAGTCGCCGACGCTAGTGTGGTAATAACTGAATTCAGCAACAATCTCCTCTCCGTTCTCCTTTGCAAACAGTAAATCCGATCGGGCATTGTTCCATCTTTCCAATTTTAACCATTCTCTACCACGATAAATATAAACTTTGGGTAGAAAGCTGGGTTGGAGTGATATCACGCTCGTGTAATCCTTTATGCTACGGTCATGTTCCTTCAGTAGAGAGTAAAACCCACCGCGAACCATATAAGCGTAGGCATAATCATCTTTCAAATAGATAGCTTTGGTTAAGGTCTCAATTGCCCTCTTGAGTTCACGCGTTTTTGCGTAACATAGTGCTAGTTTAACATAGATTGTAGCGTCGTACGAAGAATATTGTATTGCTGAAGTGTAGGCTTTAATCAGCGGGAAAATCTTTTGCTTCTTTTCTTCGATAGACGCGTGTTTGGAACGAAGCATCTCGTTATATGTTTTCTCCGCTGGAAAAAGGGGTCGTTTGGGACCGTCCGACCAAGTCAAATTCCGGTGGCGTATGAATCCATGTAGGTCGTTGAAGACGGATTGCGTGGAGATGTTCCTGATTTTTGCAAGGTGAATCAAAATCCACTGTTTAAGGCGGGCCGGTACAAGAAAAATGCGAATGTCTTCAGAGGCGATGTAACCGTCAGGCGGCTGGACGAACACACTCTTCTGAGCGAGCACGCTGTTTTGCGCACTCTCAGGTTCGCGAATACAGTATTTTTCTTTTGTTTCATCTGTTGTTTCCATCAAGATAACTCTACCATCTTTGTCATGAAAGCCGTTGCAGGCAAAGAAGAGAGCGATGCTGTAGTCGGAAGTAAAATTTATCAGATTGGTTTCAGCTCCGTAATGTTGAAGTTCAGTTAATATTTCAAATTTATCTTTATATTCGTATGCGGGGATGTAGCGTCTGACTTGGTAAAGGATTCCTTGCTGTAAGTTTGGCATACTGATTTTGCCCGAGTCAGGCATGACGGGGGCAGTGCGGTAGAGAGTTGAGGATACCTTGCCGCAGAATGGTTCTTGATCGTACGTTTCAGGTTCTCCACGGTAGATGCAGTTGGCGGTGCCTGATTGTTTTACTATCTCGCTAGTAATTCTGGACATTTCTTCAAGATAGTAGTCCTGGGGATTGGTCGAGGATGCTGTATTCATGGTTGTAATCCGGAGTTAAAATTCCGGTTAATTCGTTTCATTGCTAGGTTCTGTTGACATTTCAACGTAGCCAGATAAGAGTAGAGACAAAACTCAGAAATCCAAAATAACGGGCAGCCAGTTTCTCGAAACGAGAAAAGATACGACGATACCATTTTATCTTGTTGATGAAACATTCAACCAGATGTCTCTCTTTGTATAAATGTCGGTCGTATGTTCTTTGAGCACCACGATTACGTCGAGGCGGTATCACCGCCGTGGCTCCATTCGTCTCAATAACCGTGATAAAGTCGTCCGAGTCGTACCCCTTGTCTCCAATTACATGCTCGCTGTTATATCCAACTATCAAAGCTTCGGCTTCAGCTATGTCATGTCTCTGACCGGGGGTTAGATGGAGTCTAAGCGGATTACCCAGTGCGTCAACTGTGATGTGAATCTTGGTGCTGAAACCGCCGCGAGAGCGTCCTAACGCTTGGTTTTCGGTACCTCCGTTTTTTTGAGGCGCCCGCCGTGCATGGGTGAGCCCGGCAAATGGTAGTGTCAATAATAAGCGACTCTATATCTGAGTCAGAAGTGAAGTAACAGTGTATCTGTGTGAAAACTCCTATGTCGCACCAGTTACTAAACCGCTTGTACACCGAGTTCCAATTGCCATAGGCGTTTGGTAATAATCTCCATTGCGCACCGCTGCGAGCTACCCACAGCACGGCTTCGACGAATCGTCGGGTTCCGGATTCGTTACGGACATAGATGTTGGAACAGCTTAGAAGAAACTGGTATATTTTTCTCCAATGGACATCAGGTAAGGTTATAGGCATCATTCTTCTATTATGCCACAACCATATAAACAAATGTCAACAGAACCAGTCATTCATGGTTAAATTCCTAAATTGACCTCATTTTTCTCTTGACAAATGGGAGTCTCATAGCGGAACATTTTGATCTGTCTATATCTGCTGAAAAGCAAATCCAACCCATTCAAAAGGAGATTAAAAATGAAGTTGATTTTTGTTGTGTTCAACTATATTTCCCTCAATATTTCACCAATAAGGGTAACCTTGACGACAGGAAATTCTTGCACCCGTGCAGTGTATATCGTAAAATAACTATGAGATTCTACTAAACTATTGTTAAAACAGAAGATTTTACGGAATTGTTACACGTTTGGAGGATTCACGATGCAAGATAAATTGCCTTGTCCACAACTCAATTCAACAGAAACCGAATCGAAGCCTTTTGAAACTTTGAAGGATGGTGCTAATCATCATATCCATGTAGAATGCAAAATTGACTTTGAATCTTGTCCTGAGAGGGTCACAGTTGAGGGTCGAACGAAAAACTCAAGTGGAGAGTGGAAGTGTGCAATTGTATTAAAAAAACTAAAAAAGAAAGGTTTTTCTGACGATTGTTATATTGACGGAAAAGGTGATAATCGCGTGAGGTTAGAATCGAACAAAGAATACAGAATCGTCACTGACAAACCGGGTGTAGAGGTTAGGATTGACACTGTTGGACTTCAGGGAAATATCAAGAATGAGATTGATATTGCTGAACGACCATACAAATGAAGTGGAATTGTAATTACATGATGTGTCCAAATTAATTCGAAAGTCGGAATTAGAAATGGCATTTAAATGGTATCCATCTATTTTGGCGATAGTATATCAGCTAATTCCGGATTCAATACTTGAAAGCGATCGACAAACCCGCCGTTAACTAAGGTAGCAGTCGGGGATAGCTCTGCCTAACTGTCGATAGCAGTTTTTATCCCAAGTAGAGACCGACCTGTTGCCGTTTTGGTTGATACCTATGGCGGCCCAGTCCGCGCCTTTGCCTAAGTAAGACATTGACGCACCCACATTGTAAATTGACACATAGCACCGGCGACGATCAATAACTAGTCGATTACCATTGAACAGAGCCTATGATTTGTATTCATCAATTTTATCGACAAACGTCCTTGTTATGTAGTTAAGGCTTAGTTTTTTTTAAGAATCGCCAAAGCCATCTTATGATAAACGGAATTACAACAACCCAAAAGAGCATTGCGATTGCGTGAGAAGGATTGATTATTAGTCCGGTACACCCATACCATAACGCCATAAGCCACCAAACGGACAGAATCACGATTACAATAACGGCTAACGCCCTACGTATAGTTAGCATTGATTTTCTTCCTAATCATTTCAAGCGTCTTAATCCTGCTACACATCAAAACCGTACTACCGGGAATCAGGGCCAATAGTGGTGACGCCCTATCCACAGCCCATCCACCTCCAGTGTTGCCCTGTGGACTGGCTCACGAGCATTTTCTCCCTCTTTCATAATTTCTACTATACCCCCGCCATCGTAGCGAAGCGTACCAATGGATACCTGTCCGAATTTATCCTTAAGCCCGTCAACCGACTTCCCACGTACAATGACAATGCCGCCGTGATGTGTATCATAGGCTACGTTTTCAGCCACCGCGATCGAAACCAAGGATTCACCCTTAGTGTTATACACTTCGATTTCCCCGCCGTCTTTATTTGCACCAAGCCCAATCGTTACCAAACGCTCACCGTTGTTGGCAACCACCGTCAACTTCGTGCATACAATCTCGCCAAATTTATCTCGGCGTGCTGTTGCTGGCGTGAGTAAACCCATCGCGAACAATACACCCGCTAGCGTAAATAGGCTTCCAAAGCCCGCAAAAACCAGTTTGTGTTGCCAATTCTGAATGCTAAACATCATCGTTTTCCCCCATGTTTCTCTATTTTAGCCGATACCCGCGTTTGTCCCACAGCGACAGCACGCCGTTCCCATATTCGTTTACATGGAGCACAGCAGCCCCCGAATTCCCTTCGTTTCCGTGCACCGTGACAACCCCGCCATGTGCTTTCACATAGAGCCCTGCTCGTACCTCATCATTGCTATCATACACTGCGACAACTCCGCCATGTTCAGCTTCATTTAAGCCGGCCTTAGTCTTCCCATCGCGGCCAACTACCGCGATACCTCCTCCCTGCCCATTCTTTCTCACATAGAGACTTGCCCTAGGCATCCCATCGTTATCGCTAACTGCCACAACCCCGCCGTTCGCACCAACGCTAAGAGCTGCCCGAGTCATACCATCGTGCCCGCGTACTCTGACAATCCCGCCATGTCCAAATGCACTGATTTCTACTACAGACCGTCTATCTTTATCAACTACCCGCAAACTAGTGCATTCAATATCGCCGAAATTATCCCGTGCTGCCGATACGGACAGAACCGACATTCCGATAACCATTCCAACCACGCCAATAATACCGCCAACCACCATGTAGCTTAGCTTCTGTTTAGTGTTCATGTGGAAACCGTCCTTTTCGTAAGAAATTAGCCTCTAAATGCACCTGCATATGCAAGGGCCCACACAATTCCAACGAACAACCCCGTAGGGATTGCCACATACACAAGCAGGGCATTCTGTATACTCATCCCTACCAGACTCCAGAAAATGCCTGTTAGTGCCGGCGCCACAAAGGCAGCCCGCACCTTCTTTCGTCGGATTGCCCAACTTATACCTAAAAACAGTCCAAAAGTTGAACCAATCAAAATCGAACCCACTAACACATCATCTCGTGCGTGAGGATCGTGGACAAAGTTAAGCACCAGACCCGCAATTGCGCCCAAAACTATACAGGTGAGCAACTTTAGAATAATGGCTGCTTTCATGTTGACGGTTTTATTTACTGTCTGACAGTTATTGGCTGTTTCACGGACATAATTGCCAACAAACGTAACCGAATTGGCGTCCATTACTCTGATGCCATAACGTTGTTCTGATAAATCACATTCCATCGCTATAAAATCTTCGAGTGGCGATTCTGCGGTTAAAGGCTTGTTATTATATTCAGTTCCAACTAGTTCGCCAGTTGTAAGGGAAAACCATGCAAATCTGTAATGCTGCAATTTGGCAGTTGTAATTATTCTAGCTCTCTCAACCTCCTTCCACTGCGGACTGCCTATTGCTAATGTGGCTTGATGAGTTTCAATTCTCGATAGTTCAGATTCATATTGTGAAACTTTGTCTCCAAGTTCCACTGACTTTTCAAGCACGGATAGGTCTCGACTATAATTATCGTTGGACTCGTGCATAGTCAATCTCCTTGTGCCTTGACAAATAAAGTTAATGCGCGGGTTTTTCTAAAACCGGAAAGTACAACTCTGTTTTGGTCAGTTTGAGGCAAATGATAACACATCACTCTCTAATTTTCGACACTCTCCACGATTCCTCAACCCAACCTACAAAGACTGCAACAGAGATTCACGGATGACCGGGCTATTCGATTAGCTTGAGAGCTTCTTCAACTTCGGCTTTGACGCTCGTATCGGCTGACTGGTTTGCGAGCTCCAATGCGGTTCGCAGATCTTGCTTCGCCTCCCAAGCGCGATCTAGTAGGTACTTCGCAATCCCCCTATTGAGGTAAGCTTTGGCATTATCGGTTTCAGGCGGATTACCGTGTCATAATCGGCGATAGCGGCGCGGTATTGTCCTAAGTCGCTCTTAGAGCCTGTTTGAAAAGTCATTTGATACGGTTTCGCATCAAGTAAATGGAAGCGATGTACACCATAGTCTCAGCAGTCCTAGGATAGCGTTCATAATCCAAAGTCAATCGACGGAACCAACCAAACCAAGAAAATGTGCGTTCAACAATCCATCGTAACGGGACAACTTCAAAACCCTGCTGCCCTAGCGTAGATGCAATCTGCAGCTGACACTGATGAGCAAGATATAACCAGTCTTCTAATTCTCCGCGATAGGCGGCATCGGCACACACCAACTGAATTGTTATGTACCAGCTAAACACTTCTGTTAGTAACTCAATAGCTATCTGATTGTCACTGACATTGGCGTTAGTAACTTTGACCATCAATGGAATACCCGTCGTATCCGTTACTAGATGCCGTTTGCGTCCTTTAACTCTCTTGTGCCCATCAAAACCTCGAGTCGTTGCCAGTTCAGTTGTCTTAATTGATTGGCTGTCAATGATTGCTGCTGTAGGTAATGGTTGTTTGCCATCATCACGACGTGTTTGTTCGTGAAGTGCCTGATGAATCAAGAGCCATGTATTGTCGGCTTCCCACTTTCTAAAATGGTAATAGACGGTTTGCCACGGTGGCATATCGTATGGTAGCATGCGCCACTGGCAACCGGATTTGACGACATAAAAGATGGCATTGATAATTAAGCACATCTCCCATTTTAGAGGTCCACCTAATGGTTGAGGTGTTGGCAGAAACGGGGACAGTTTCTTCCATTGTGCATCGGTCAAATCACTGGGATAACTCTTACGGTTCATGTTTACTCCTTTCATTGGTTCAGAATCAACTGCTCCAATGTGTAAACGTAAACATCAACCGTTCAGACAACTTTTTTCTTTTTCAAACAGGCTCTTAGAGCCTGTTTGAAAAGTCCAAATCCGTCTTCGTAAGAGGCCATTTTAGGGTAAATGTCTTGACAATTCAATGATTTTGACCTTCAAATGACTAAACAATAGCTCTGTCACCGACTTTTCAAACAGGTTCTTAATGAATTGATTAACGCCTTCCTAATGAGTGTGGGATGTTATCTTAGCATGGTTAAGGCACATACTGTTGAGTAAACGCAGTAACCGCTCGTGTAAACAATCAGTCAAGCAGTCGTGGTACTCTTATCCGACAGAGCTGTCGCAGTTCAAAACTATCGCCCTCCCTATTCGGTCTGTTGATTGTTGGGTTTCGGAAAAGACTATCGCCTTCGCTATTCGCTCAGTTGATCTCTACCCAACCTACAGGAACTGTTAAACAAGCAGGATTCAGCGCCGAAGCGACGAACTCACCTTTAGAATCAGACCCCACCAAAGGCGTGCGAAAATTTTGTTTTCGCTAATGATGAGATTCTCATGTCCATGGATGTATTCCTTACTTGTATGGGCTGGCGGAAATTTAACTTTCGCACTCCATTTTTTTCGCCCCCGAATCGCTCCTAAAACATTAACAAGACTTCTGCTAAAGCACCTTCCTTCGGCTTACAAGTTTTTATCAAACCCAATTGATACCTATTTCCATTTATGTGATTTTCGTCAATAGGAACCGACACGTGCAACGTGTTTAGGGGGCTTTATGCCACACCACAACGCGCAAACAATGAAATCCTGCGCCATGCTAACACAGGCATTAGCGCGTGTCAACTTGCTTTTTGAGCGGTATGGAAACGGAGATTGAC
This sequence comes from Candidatus Poribacteria bacterium, assembly GCA_965198175.1. Taxonomy (GTDB): domain Bacteria; phylum Poribacteria; class WGA-4E; order WGA-4E; family PCPOR2b; genus JAPPKS01. The sequence goes on along the minus strand of OZ240245.1, from coordinate 232,934 downwards.
CTTGAACAAACACGGGTATCGGCAGTAGCGCAAGAAGATTACGATGAGTACGAACCAACGAGTGAATGACAAATCTAAAGGGGGAAAACCGTGGATGTGTATTTGATGGATTTCTTGCATACGGCGGGGACAATTATCGTGATAGTAGGTATCGGGTGGAAGGCAATCTCGAACTTGCGCAGAGGGCAAAAAAATGAGGTGCAGACACAAGCTAGAATGTTAGAAAATCGCATGGATTAGAGGGCATCGGAGATGGACCGAAGGATAGATGACATCAATCGACGATTGGACAAACAAGACGCGATGCTAGCGACTATGCTACAAAACCATCTTGACTTTATCGCCCAGTTTAATACGAGGAAAAAGTCGTAGCGGTTTCGGATGTTCGAAAGTCATGACATAAACCTCTCGTTACGTCAATTTGCTAATTTGCCATTGGCACAGTGAATACCTACATCACCCACGAGGTACGATCTCAACAAGAAGTAATCGAAACAATGCACAAGTTCGCGTCTTTTGTCCGTTTACAGATAAACAATCGCATAGACAAATGGTCATCAAGTAAGCTGCCGATTACCACAATCGGATTCAATTTACTTCCCTTCTTTCTGTTAGCAAAATTAGACCATAAATCTATCCATAAGGCAATACTCTCGATTATTGTGATTGATACTTACTGTTGGGCTATGATACTATATGGGATAATGATTATACCATTGCCCACTGATTGCTATGAAACAGCGAGAAATAGCGTGTTTTGAAGGGGAGGTCATACGATGAAATTGGGGCTGTTCATGATGCCATTACACCCGCCGGAGAAAGACCGTACACAATGTTTCGAAGAAGACATCGAGTTGGTTGTTCATGCCGACACGCTTGGATTTACCGAGGCCTGGGTCGGCCAACATCACACGATTGCCTGGGAACCCATCCCATCTAACGATGTCTTCATCGCCAACGTGCTGCCGCACACGAAGAACATCCGCCTCGGCCCCGGCGTATCGATTATTCCCCACCATCATCCGGCCAACGTCGCCGCCCGTCTCGCACTCCTAGACCATCTGTCTCGTGGACGTATAAATTGTGGTTTTGGTCAGACCGGGATAGCGACCGATTCGGAATTGTTCAACCTACCGGACCGAAAGACGCAGGGGCTGATGACGGTTGAAGGAATTGACATGATCCTCAAGTTGTGGCAAGCTGAAGCGCCCTTCGACTTCAAAGGCCAATTTTGGCATATCAAAATCGAAAACCCTATTCCCGAGCGTGGGATAGGCGCAATGCTCAGACCGTATCAGAAACCACATCCACCGGTCGCGATGAGCGCGACTCAGGGTGCCTCAATGGCGTGCCGTATGGCTGGTCAGCGTGGCTATATGCCCCTGAGCACGAATATCGTACCTGCTGCGACTACAGTAGCTGAGCACTGGCGGACGTACTGCGCCGGCGCTGAAGAAGCGGGCCGACCGACCCCTGACCGCTCAATCTGGCGTGTAGCGCGCAGCATCTATGTTGGCGAAACTAACGAAGATGCCTGGAACCAAGTGCTGAATGGCGCATTCGCTCGCTCGTTCGACTACCTCATCTCGGTCATAAGGGCGAGAAATGTGTTGAACTTGATGAAGCATGATTTGGACATACCCGATGACGAGGTGACACCGGAATACGTCCTAAAGCACCTTTGCATCATCGGAGATGTGGACGAATGCATTCGCCAACTCCATGCCTTGTGGGACGTTACCGGTGGATTTGGCACACTCCTGATGATGGCGCATGACTGGGATGACAGAGCGAAGTGGATGCGCTCAATGGAATTGCTGGCGAAGAATGTCGTGCCTGCACTGCCAACGGTCTAAGCACAAGCAAGGACAGTTTCAATCCCAAATCGGTCCATGGCGCCGCTGGTACAGCCTGACTTAAATCTTGAGACGGTAGGTCGGGTTTTCAAACCCGACACTCTTTTTCTGACGAACTGTTCTACTACTTCTGCTGCGTGCTCTAGTTGCCCACTGCACGCCCGCGCATGTCTGACTTATTAGCCGTGCCATGCCATGTTGTACGTGTTTATTTTAAATACCGCGCTGATAATACTCCAAATGCAGCCCATGGAGTAGTCTCCCAGTATCAAGCCGGCAAAAAACGGGATGGCTCTGCGATAGGCTTTCAACCCGCCGTAGCGGAGGATGGTGAACTTGAGCGCCCAACTGACAAGAACAGGCACCCAAATGTAGACCATCTCCCCCGGACTTACGCCCAATACGTAGCCGACCGGGTGAAACGGCCACCAGAGAAACCGCATCTTCATAGCTAACAGAAAACCCGTGATACCAAATCCGAGCCCCATCGCACTCATCGTAAAGTAGTCATGTGTCATTGGATGACTTAACCACGGATGAAGCCGCCAAGTAAAGCTTTCCCTCCCTATCCCCAGGATGTACGACCCTGAGCTGACGGCACCCAGTTTATACAGATAGCTGAGGTATATCACAAAGGTCACCGGTATCCCAACAGCAAGGGTTAGAATTATCACCTGCAACAGTTTTCGATTATCAATATTGGACTGTTCACCGATTCGAAAGGCTTCGAGTTGATTGGGCATTGGATGGGCAACCTGTTCTCGATTCAACCAATAGAAGAAGGAGAGAACGGTCAAGTTTCGCGGGGCAAATACCCGAGTTCCCATTGCTGTCACCATCGTCCGGGCGGGATCGATCCATAGCATCTCATGTACAGGTAAGCCCAAGCCGCTCCTGATTTTCGTCACACCAATGGCGCCACAACCGTATATGCCGCAAAAAAGCAGAAGGACCCAAAGTGAAAGACCGGCTTTATAGGCAAACCAGATTAGAACGAGCAATCCTGCCATGATGCCCCAACAAGCGGTTCGATACCGCATCGGCGCTCTGGAGTCATCTATCGCCGGCTTGCCCGTGACAGCCTGCGTAAACACCCACCTGAGGTGTCTGCGGCCGACCCAGAGGGCAAGGATGCCCAATCCGACCCATGCTCCTTGTGCTTGTTCGTCGAAGTAAAGCGTGTGCCATCCCGTAACCCCCATCAAGACTTGCGTCATTTTTTTTAAGAGGTAGAAGAACCATGCGGAAAAGGCGAGGTCTAGCGGCATGAAAAAGGCGAGGCCGATGACGAACGGTTGGAAGGATACCAGTGTCCCACCCATGTAAATCCACGGTTTATCCTCGAAGGCTAGCCGCTGCCACCCTACAGGGATAGCAGGAACGAACGGGTAAAAGGTGTGCAAACCATTGAGAAGACTAATACCGCCTGCAATGCCAAAGCCCATCCACATTAACTTATTCTTTAAGAAAGTGGATGTATCTCGCCCCATCTCCAACGGCAGCCAGGTAATCGGATACGTGAGTCTTTCATGCTCCGTGAACTGTTTTTGGACAATCGTGTTCACGCAAATGAGGACGAAGTAGACGACAAAAATAAAAGCCGACCAATAGAGCATTGGCGCAAGCCAAGCCTTGATGTGCTGCCGGGTGAAGAAGGAGGACTCGCCGAGAAAAAAGCCAGTCAGGGCGGTTTTGTCCCCGACCGTGAACCATTCAGGAATATATCTCCAGAAAAGATTCCGCCAATCATTCTCCGGTGTGGCGAACCAGAAGGGGTGGACTAGAATCCCTAGCAGCCGGGTCATTCGGTGTCCAGACACGGTTGTCACCATGACAACCATGATATAGATGACCAATAGATCGGAGGCACTGATAGCGAATCTCGGTAAGAGTTTCTTCACAAGGAGATTGGCGAGAATCAGCACAAAGAGGCTAAAAACGGCGTTACTGAACAGCGACATATAGTTGTGCGCTGGCCCTATGACGAGGTCGTTGACCGAAATCCAATAGGCGTTGATTGTCATCACCAAAAGGCCAATCAACAGCGCTCTCAGGGAAACACCACTTGCCTTGCTGTTTTCGATAGTGGAGGCTTGATTCACAAATCACCCGGCACAGGATTGGGGCATTCGCACTTCTCAGTTGTGGATTTTGGATTGATTTTCTTCGGTCAATCCGCAATCGTCAACTTCGTGGCTTGGTGGGATAGAGGCAGTTGGTACAAGCACTTTAATAACTATATCCGCGGCGAAGAAAAGGCGTGAAGTCTTGGTCTCTCGACCGAAGAGGCAATCCAAGGATTGGGATATATCAATTCAACGAGCTCTAGTGAATTGTCAATCCCATAGCTTCTGCTTTTCACCACACTATCTACCGGACAACATATCTCCCACCTGCTTGAGCCAGCCCCAGCTCAGAGATCGCTTCTCAGCGGGAGAGACGGAGAATGGTTTGACAAAGTCAGGATTGAACCACGCTGGGGCCCGGTTCGGGACACCTATGGCGGGAAGTCTTTCGACGAGCTCTGCGTCTTGTTCCTTCACATCCGCCTCAAATATGAGGATACTTGCCTGATTTCCTGCGAAGTGAACGCAAGCAATTTTTTTACCATCCGGAGACCATTCGGGATCCCGCTTTTCGGAGCTAGGCGGTTTTACGATTTGCAAGAAGTTTTCACCATCGGCGTCCATCACATAAACGTGTCCCCTCCCGGTCCGACGGGAAAGCCAAGCTATCTTCTGACTATCTGGCGACCATCTGGGCCGGAAATCCTCGGCGCGATGATTGGTCAGATTTTTAGGATTTTCGCCACTCGCATCCATCACCCAGATGTCTCCGAGGGTTTTCCCTCGGATGGAGGAGAAGGCAATCTTCCGACCGTCACGCGACCATGCGGGATAATTGTCGTTGGCAGGGTTATGTGTGATGTTCTGCGGAACTTCCCCTCTCGAAGTCATCTCGTAGATTTCAAAGTTTCCGTCTCGATTGGTGGCGAACGCTATCTTTTGACCGCTGGGGTGCCAGTTCGGCCAACTATCTTCCGCCTCATGGTTCGTGAGTTGTCGGAGATTCTCGCCGTTAGCATCGACTACATAGACATCAATGTTCTTCTTGATTTCGGTATGGAAGGCGAGCTTCTTGCCGTCCGGTGACCACACTAAACCCAAGGGTACGGGGTTTCCCTTAATCGCTAGAATTGGGCGCGGATTCTTCCCATCGGGGTCCATCAACCAGATATTGCCGCCTGCCGCGTTAGCCGTAATCGCAAGCGTTGGTTTATCGGGTGCTTCCGCTAGGGCACTTCGCGGCAGCACGATGCCCTTCAAGAGAAACAGACTGACGCATACAGCACACGCGAATGTTTTCCGGATTTCCATGACTCGTTACCTCCTGGCATAGTTCATCAATGCTCGACTCTAGGTGCATATAGGTCATCTCGTAAGTTCGTATGGGTATAGGTTGACGCAACCCAGTTCTTTCTATACCGATTTTAACAGGGGAAATAACTGTTGTCAATACAACCAAACTAACCTTGACGGACTACCATTTATTGCGAACGGGAACACTTTCCTCCTTGAGATACCGTTTGATGTTCTCAATCGAAAATTCCCCATAGTGTGTGATGGAGGCAACAATGGCGGCGTCGGCATGGCTTTCGACGAATACATCGCGAAGATGTTCTGGATTTCCGGCGCCTCCTGAGGCAACCACGGGCACAGGAACCGCATCCGCGATTGTCTGTGTTAGCTTAAGTTCATATCCCGCTTTAGTTCCATCTTGATCTATACTGTTAATAACAACCTCGCCTGCTCCCAAATCGACGCCGCGCTGTGTCCACTGTAGAGCATCCAATCCTGTTGGACGACGCCCGCCATCAATATAAATCTCGTAACCGCTCGGGATAAGATCGCTTTTCGGGACGCGCTTCACCTGCATACTTAGCACGACACACTGACTGCCAAAAGCCTTCGCCCCCTCCGCAATCAGTTGCGGATTTCTCACAGCGCCAGAGTCAATACTAACTTTTTCAGCGCCTGCGAGAAGCACACGACGCATATCTTCCAAGGTCCTAAGCCCGCCGCCGACGGAGAAGGGGATGAAGATTTCCAGCGCTACCGCCGATACAACATCGATCATGATATCGCGTCTTTCGTTGCTAGCGGTAATGTCGTAGAAGACAAGTTCATCCGCCCCGCTCTCATAGTAAAAGCGAGCCATGTGGACCGGATCTCCGATATCAATATTTCCTTGGAAGGCGATTCCTTTTGTCACCTTGCCGGCTCGAACGTCAAGACAGGGGATAATGCGCTTGGTAATCATGGTTTATCCTCGTGAACCGGAAAACTAGTGAAGACTTGAAAACTATCGCCTAACATCTCAATGAAGAACTATCGTACTCACTATTCGTTCGGTTGAACCTACTCTAACTTTATTCGAAGAATTTCAATGGCTTTCAACTGTTGAATAGCTGAGAAAATCTGAGGATCATATTCAAACTCATCGAGTTCATTCTCTGTCTGACGAGCAATCGCTAGCTTTATACCTGCATCGCTCAAGATAATTTGTTCGTTTGCAAGTGAATCTACAAGTTGTCGGTATTTTCTTAGAATTGCCGATGCCTCGCGATCCTCTCTAGGCGCTGACCGCGCGTTTTCTAGCTGATTAAGGATGTCATCACCATTGTCCTCGATGAATATCTTGATTTTCTCATGAGAGCGGAGTTTGTCTAACATCTTACCTTCTGACCGGTTGAACCACGGCACCTCAATATCAGGAGAGATACCGACATCATGGATGTCAACACCACTGGGGCTGTAGTAGTGGGCTGTTGTCAGCTTAATTGCGGCATCTCCGCTGAGCGGAAAGATCTGTTGTACCGAGGCTTTACCGAAGGTTTTTTCTCCCATGACTAAGCCACGTCCGTGATCCTTTATCGCTGCCGCAACAATTTCTGATCCGCTCGCACTTCCCGAGTTCACAAGCACCACTAGAGGATAATTTTTCCGCTGCTTCGATTCGACCGCTACAAAATTTTGCCTCGGTTTTCTTCCTTGTGTGTAGACAATCAATTGTCCGGAATCTAAGAAATCACTGGTAATCTCAACAGCAGACTGAAGTAAGCCGCCGGGATTCCATCTTAAATCTAAAACAATCCCGCGTATGTCTTGCTGGTTGAAAGTCTCAAGGGCTTCATCGACGTCTGCTGCTGTTGTTTGACGGAATTGGTTAATCCGGATATATCCGATATTTCCCTTGAGGTTTTTGGATTCGACGCTGGGAAATCGGATGACATCTCGTGTCATGGTCACCTCTAGCGGTTCAAGTTCTCCTTCACGGATGATTGTGACCTTCACTTCCGTCCCCGGCTCGCCCCGAAGGAGTTTGACAGCATCCTCGATTGTCATTTTCGATGTCCGTTCTCCTTCGATCTCGTTGATGACATCTCCGCTTTGAATACCTGCCTGATCGGCGGGCCTGCCCTTGAAAGGGGCGATGACCGTCAACTGATTATTTCGGATGCCGATTGCCATGCCAAGCCCACCATAGGTTCCTCGGTTTTCTGTGCGGAATTCAGCGTAATTTTCTGGCTCAAGGAATTGGCTGTAAGGATCTAGGGTTCGCAGCATACCACGGATTGCGCCGTACATGAGTTGCTTCGGTTCAGGATTGTCACGGTGTTCCTGCTGTATACGTGCTAGAACTTCTGAAAGCAATTGAATCTGTTCCAAAAGTTCATCATCTAACGGATTTCTGGAGGTCGGCTCTTCAACCTGTGCGATAGCTATTATCGGATTGAAGGACAACATGAACCCGAATACTATAGCACCACCGAGCCAACTTAATGGAAAGAGTCGCATTGATTTCATAAATTCTCACCTATTTCGGTTTTGATCGAATTCAATTAGTTGGTTTCGCCTCATGGGTCTTGAGGCGCTATCTTTGATTGCTTAGATTTGAAAAAATACCGATGAAGGACTCGACTGTGAACCACATAAAAAGCGATGAAGGCAGCAGTCACGTAGAAAATTAAATCTCCCCACTCCATCTGACTCCTCATAAGTTCCCACGTAGATAGACCTGCGATATTGGTCTGAGCTATTGGTTCGGCTTGATTCGAAGAAATTCCATACGTGTTGATTAGTTGAGTTTTGATTCGTTCGATGGCGTTCCACCGGACATCAAGGTATTTGCCGAAAAGGATGCCAAAGATGGCAAACAGTGAGGAGATTAAGCAAACACTAATCGCCCGGGATCTGCCCATCAACAGTACACCGAGTCCAGTGAAGAGACCGATGGCGAACGCGACCCAGCCTGCTGTATAGCCGGTCCACTGCATATATTTTGCCCATAGAATGCCACCGACAACTGCGCCGATTAACCCGCCCGTGGGCGCAAAAACAAGGTTGCTCGGTTTCGTATTGATCATTAGGTTTTACCCTCCTAGCCGAAGTGCATTCGGATACCTCATAAGATTGTGGATTTGCCGCTTGCTCTCATGTATTTTCTTCGTTTGAGTCAACTTTGTGTAAAGTAGCCATAATGTCCTTCACATTTCACAGGTTCGGCTTCTTCTGATGGTGGTCGGTGTGTTGCTCAAAGGTGTACGCCACTCGCAGGATTGTTTTCTCCTCAAACGGTGGGGCGAGGATTTGCAACCCAACAGGCAACCCGCTATGCGTCAAACCACACGGTATGGAGATGGCTGGTATACCCGCGAGACTCGCTGGCGTAGTCAGAATGTCCGAGAGGTACATCTGTAGTGGGTCGGTTGTCCGCTCACCAATCTTAAATGCCGGCGTTGGTGAAGTTGGCGCCGCGATTACATCGACTTTTTCAAAGGCTTTGTCAAAGTCTGACTTAATCAGTGTCCGTACTTTTTGTGCTTTCAGGTAGTAGGCATCGTAGTATCCCGAACTAAGCGCATAAGTGCCGAGCATGATCCGGCGCTTGACTTCCTCGCCGAAACCTTGGCTCCGTGTCTTTCTGTACATATCAATGAGGTCTTCGGCGTTATTGGCACGGAAGCCGTAGCGCACGCCATCGTACCGCGCTAGATTCGCACTCGCTTCAGCGGGAGCGATGATGTAATATGTTGCAATCGCATATTCGGTATGGGGTAAGGAAATCTCTTCGACAATCGCGCCGCACCCTCGAAGCACCTCAATCGCGTCCCGCACGCACGCTTCGACTTCAGCATCTATCCCTTCTAAGAAATATTCCTTCGGGATGCCGATCTTGATCCCTTTGATGTCGTTGATTAAGCTGTGGGTGAAGTCCGTGTCGGGAAGATTCGCGGAGGTAGAATCCATCGGATCATGTCCACAGATGGCGTTGAGCATCAAAGCGTTATCGGTCACATCCTTGGAGAATGGCCCAATCTGATCTAAGGACGATGCAAAGGCAACTAGCCCATACCGCGACACACGTCCGTAAGTTGGCTTCATTCCAACGACACCGCAAAGCGCAGCTGGTTGTCGAATCGAACCGCCGGTGTCCGAACCGAGAGAGCAGATTGCAGCATCTGCGGCGACAACGGCTGCGGAACCGCCGCTTGAGCCACCGGGGATGGTTTCCAGATTCCAGGGATTGCGCGTAATCTTATACGCCGAATTCTCTGTTGATGACCCCATCGCAAATTCGTCCATGTTTGTCTTGCCGATCATCACAAACCCCTGATGACGGATTTTGGTCATAACGGTGGCGTCGTAGGGCGAAACGAAACTGTGCAATATCTTCGAGCCACAGGTTGTCAACACGTCTTTGGTACAGATCACATCCTTGATAGCAATAGGAATTCCTGCGAGCGGCTGCATATCATCGCCGCGTTCAAAGCCTGCGTCAGCAGCAGCGGCTTGCTCGAAACCTATCTCCTTTGTTAATGTAATATACCCTTGTATCTGTTCTTCAACGGCGTCAATGCGGTCATACACTGATTGCGTGAGATCAGCAGAAGTGATTTCGCGTGCTTTCAATTTTTCGTGCAGTTCGTGGGCAGTCAGTTCGTGTAGTGACATGAAACGTGTACTCCAAGACCCAGTGGTTAGTGGTCAGTAGCTAGTGAAGCGTAGGAGTGGGTTTGGTTCACCACTATCTACTGCTTTTCCGCTTTTCCACAGTTTACTCAATCACCTTCGGTACCTCAAAATATCCCTCCTGTGCGCTCGGTGCACCTTCCAAAACATCATCTCGTGGATAGGAGGACTTCGCAACATCTGCTTTGACGACGTTGCGAATGGGAAGGACATGCGAAGTTGGCGGCACATCGATCGTATCCAATTCGTTCAACTTTCCAATATAGTCTAGAATCCGGGCGAGTTGATGGGCGAACTGCTGTATATCTTCTTCGTTAAATTCAAGTCGTGCAAGGGTCGCAACGTGTTTCACTTCGTTTGTCGTGATGGTTGCCATCTTGGTTCTCCTACCTCTCGCTTTTCTAAACTACAAGCTACCAAGAATTGCGATGGGCATCAGTTTCAGCCGTAGATTCGCTATCCGATTCTGGATTAAATAAACTTCCTATCATTATGGCTCTGCTCTTTGCAGCCTCGCGTAACCCGCCATCAGGGTTTTCTCAATTCCACGTGCGAACCGTATAGTGACACGCATATCAGCCCCATATCCACTCATGGCGGCAATTTTTCCTCTGCCGAACTTTGCGTGGTACACAACCTCTCCAACTTCGTAATCGAATGAATAGTCTACATCATCGTTTGGCTGATCCGGGTCATAGGATGATACGACCGGACGGTGGGAAGGTTTATAGACTTCTTCACGATTTAGCAATTCGTGGGGAATCTCTTCAATGAAACACGAGGGTATCGAATGTTCAGTGTAGCCGTACTGCCGCCGCTCGCGAGCGTAAATCAGGTAAACCTGCTCTTTCGCTCGTGTAAGCCCAACGTAACAGAGCCGCCGTTCCTCCTCCAGTTCGGCTTCGCTGGAAAATGAACGCTTATGGGGCAATAACCCTTGTTCCATCCCGACCATGAAAACAATGGGAAATTCCAGCCCTTTTGCGCTATGCAGGGTCATGAGTGTGACTACGTCGCTTTTGTCATCCATAGTGTCGATGTCAGCGACTAGCGTAATCATCTCCAGAAAACCGGCTAGCGTCGGTTCGGTCTCACGCTCTTCATATTCAACGGCGGCAGTGATTAACTCATGGACGTTCTCGACTCGACTTTGCGCCTCAATTGTGCCTTCTTGCATCAGAGATTTAAGGTACCCAGATCGATCGAGAAGTTGCTCTACTGTCTGTGCTGGTGCATCGTCTACGTCAAAAGAGTTGATGAGTTGAGCGAAGATGCGGACTTTGTCCCGCTCCGCTTCACGAAGCGTGGCGACTTCGCCGACTCGCTTGATAGCTTTGAACAGGGAGATGTCCGCAGCGCGAGCGAAAATCTCCAGTCGTTGTAGCGTTGTTTCACCAATCCCCCTGCGCGGGACATTGATGATGCGCTTAAGACTGATTGCGTCTGCCGGGTTGGCAATAACTCGCAGGTATGCCATTATGTTTTTAATTTCCATCCGCTCATAGAATCGGACGCTTCCCACAATCTGATACGGGATATTGGCTTTTCTGAGAGCGTCCTCAAACGTGCGGGACTGCGCATTGATTCGATAGAAAATTACACATTCTCCGTATTTCACCCCTTTCTCTCGCCAACGCTCAATCTCGCGCAAAACTACGTCAGCCTCCTCGGTCTCGTCCAGAGCTTCAAAGCAGCGGATGCCCTCTCCCATCTTGTTCTGAGTCCACAGTTTTTTCTCCGTTCGCCTCCGATTGTTCCGTACAACTTCATAAGCTGCTTCGAGGATATTTTGGGTGGAGCGATAGTTTTGCTCTAAGCGGAGGACAGTCGTGTTCGGATAGTCTCTCTCAAAATCGAGGATGTTGTTGATGTCGGCGCCTCTCCACGAGTATATTGACTGATCGTCGTCGCCTACGGCGCAGATGTTACGATGCTTTTTCGCCAACGCATGTATCAGTCGATACTGGCTGTGGTTTGTGTCCTGATACTCATCAATAAGGATATATCGAAATTTGCTCTGATAGAACCCCAGGACATCAGACCGAGATTCAAACAACTCGACCGTCAGCATGATGAGATCGTCAAAATCGACGGCGTTATTCTCCCGAAGGCGGTCCTGGTACATCCGATAAATCTGTTCGACTCGCTCCTCAAAGAAATCGCTGACTGTCTTCGCGTACATTTCAGGGGTAGCGAGTTCGTTCTTGGCTTTACTGATGGTACTGAGGACAGCCTTTGGATGAACATCGCTCTCCCGCAGTTGGAGTTGCTTGAGAATTTCCTTAATAAGCGTAAGCTGATCTAGGGTATCGTAAATCGTGAAAGAGCGGGAATAGCCGAGCCGCTCAATGTCCTTGCGCAGAATCCGTGCACAGGTCGAATGGAAAGTCGATGCCCACAGGAGTTGACTGTCCGCACCAATTAGTTTCTCAAGACGCCCTTTCATCTCCGCGGCAGCTTTGTTGGTGAAGGTTACCGCAAGGATATTAAACGGCGAAATATTGTGTTGGCGGATGAGGTAGGCTATTCGGTGGGTAATCACACGGGTTTTGCCGCTGCCTGCGCCTGAGAAGAGCAGCAAGGGACCTTCGGTATGTTGCACTGCTTTACGTTGAACTGGATTCAAAGACTCAAGAAGATCTGTCATTAAGATTTCATTCGCCGTTACAGGCATTCCAGAAAGAATGGGTTGCAAAACAAGGCAAACAGTTCAAGTGAGCGAATAGGGAACGCAATAGTTTTAATGCCGGTGAAGACTATCGCCCTCGTTATTCACTCGGTTGATCGCTCTTTATCCAGTCGCTTGATCGGTTGATCACTCCCACTCAATTGTGCTCGGTGGTTTTGAGCTAATATCGTAAACAACGCGGTTAATGCCCTGCACCTCGTTGATGATGCGATTGGAGATTACAGCCAATACTTCGTCAGGAATTCGCGCCCAATCCGCGGTCATGGCATCGGTGCTCGTAACAGCGCGGAGTGCTAGCACGTTTTCGTAGGTTCGCTCATCACCCATCACACCGACGCTCTTGACTGGCAGAAGCACCGTCAACGCTTGCCAAATCTCATCATACAACCCAGCTTTCTTAATCTCCGAAATGAAGATTTCATCTGCTTCACGCAGAATATCTAGCCGCTTCTGAGTAACAGTGCCAATCACCCGGACAGCTAGACCGGGGCCCGGAAATGGGTGTCGTCCAAGGATTGATTTCGGGATGTCTAACTCAAGTCCTACTGCTCGCACTTCGTCTTTGAATAACTCTCGGAAAGGTTCGATGAGTTTGAAGGGTAAATCTTTGGGCAATCCACCAACATTATGATGGGTCTTGATTGTCGCAGAAGGTCCTTTGACGGACACACTTTCGATGACATCAGGGTAGAGGGTGCCCTGCGCAAGGAAGTCGATCTGCCCTAGCGTTCCCAACTCGTCCCTAAAAACTTCGATAAACTGATACCCGATTCGCTTGCGCTTCTCTTCGGGACTATCAACGTTCGCAAGGCAACTCAGGAATCGATCTGTCGCATCAATATAATGCACCTCAATTCCAAGCTTCCGAAAATCTGCAAGCACGCTTTCCGCTTCATTATTTCGCAACAAGCCATTGTTCACGAAAACGCAAACAAGCGCCTCGCCGATGGCACGCTGAAGCAACACTGCAAGGACGGTTGAATCAACACCGCCGCTCACAGCGCATAAAACGCGATTTCCTTCAATCTGCCTTCGGATTTTCTCTGTTGCCTCGACGACAAAGGATTTCATCGTCCATCCCTTGCTGCACCCACAAATCTCAAGGACAAAGTTCGAAAGGATCTGGTTGTCATCTATAGTATGAACAACCTCTGGATGGAACTGCAAACCATAGATATCCCGATCTATATCGCCCATCGCCGCAATTGGTGAGTTGCTCGTGTGCGCGATTCGATGGAATCCTTGCGGCGGAACCTCGATTCGATCGCCATGGCTCATCCACACCTTCAACTGACCTCGCAGATTGGCAAACAGCGGAATCGGCAAATCAACAGTCAGCTCTGCCGAACCGTATTCACGTTCAACGGCTGGGTGTACCTTGCCTCCATTTAACAAATGTGCGACGACCTGCATGCCGTAACAGATGCCTAGAATCGGAACACCAAGCGCAAAAATTCTGGTATCGGGAAGAGGAGCATCTGGCGCGTAAACGCTTGAGGGCCCACCGGACAAAACAATTCCCTTAGGTCGCATCGAAACTAAACGATCAACGGAAATGTGGTATGGATGAATTTCACAATACACGTTCTGTTCTCGAATGCGCCTCGCAATTAACTGCGTATACTGTGAGCCAAAATCTAAAACGACAATGGTGTCGCGGTTCATTGCTCCTCATCCTTAGGCAAGGGTATTATCGAAACAACACTAGATATACTTTAACTAGAGTCGATTGGATTGTCAATGTTTTTCTTCCTCCAAACTTGATGTGGTGAATGACAAAGTTGGGACTAAAAAATTACAGTTTTTACAGTCTATAAAAAAAGGGGAAATTCACGGTAGGTGAAGCGGTGCTGTCGGAAAAAACTACCGCAGTCACCAGAAGACTATCGCCTAACATCTCTATCGCGTTTCCTATTCGGTCACTTGATCTATCCGCTCAGTTGATCCCTCACTATTCGGTCGGTTGATCTCAACCTAACCTAAAAGCAATTGCAAAAAGGGTTGCAAAACAGGTCAGGCAATGGCAAATTTTAACAATAGGGATATTGCAACTTCACAGTTGTTCAAAATATTCATAGTTTTCATAGTTGCGCGCAGTTGTGATTTAAATAGAAAACAGACGACAATCCAGTCGTGGTCGGATCTTAGCGTGGTTTTCATCGGACGGGACGCGGAATCTTACTATGAAAAAATCAAACTTGCCTAAAAGACGAGGTGCAATAATGGCGACAGAAAAGCCGAAGACTACACTTAAGGCGGCACTTCTTGGGGATGCCGAGAAGAAAGGACTTTCCGAGCTCAGGTCAGATGTAAAAGAGTTGTTTAATACGGGCAGCGGTCATGAGCTTGCTAATGCAGTTGTTGAACGAATTCAGCGTTATGCGCTGGAGATAATTGTGGATATATATGGTGAGGACGAAGACGACGATTTTGGCGATATTAGCGAGTTGGATTCGTATTATCTGGATAAAATAAGAGATATAGTAAGGGAAGAGTTGGGTTGGTACATTTCGTCTTTCATTACAGATACGCACCGCGAGTATTTTGTCCGTGCACATGCGCAAGGCATTTCCACATCTGATGCAGTCACAGAGTTGATGTGGTCAGACGAGACTATGAATCGATTGGCGCATAAGGACGCGATGGGGACTCAGGGACTACGTGATGCTCTGATTCCGCGGGTAGCGTATCTGAAGCCGGGTTCGGCGCGGTGGCCTGAAAAGAAGTACGGCGCGCTGTGGCGCGAAGCTCGGGAGGCGTATAAGCAGACAGTGAGCGACATTCCGTTAACCTCTAAAGAGGAGCAGATGGCGCTTTTAGCCAAACATGCGGAGCGAACCAACCGAATATTGGAGAAGAAATCGCTTGACGTGAAAGGATATCAACTGCTCACGAATTCGTTGACGCAAACTTTTAAGAACCTGCGAGAGCTATCGGCGGTGGAAGTACCGGTTGCTGAGAACCTGTCTCCTCCTCAGCTTGTTGCGGTATTGGAACGGCTGACGCTTGCGCTGAGAGCACCCGACCAGAACGCTATTGGCGGTGATAGTGCGGAGCTTGTTGGGGTTCTGCAGAAGTTGGCACTTGCACTTAAAGCGCCTGAGCAGAAGACGGATGGCAATGGAGCGAACGCCCTGCCTGCGCCGACGGACAGTGAAGGGGAAAACGCAGACTGAAACGATAGAACCGATGGATTGGAGGGTATGGAATCTGAAAGCGTTGCTGTAGGGTAGGTTTATCCCTGCATACTTAACATGTATATAGTTTCTTACGGTCTGCGGTGGTAATTGTGCTAGCGTGCGCACAGATGAGACATTGAACCATCATTCAGCAGACATGGGAGTAGTAAGGTTGGGTTGTGCGATAGTGAAATCCAACATCCAATCCACATGTGAATCATAAAGCGTTGGGTTTCGCCGTTGGCTCAACCCAACCTACAAAAACTTCAATTTGCATAACTTCGCTCATAGTATACCTCCTTATTTCGAATAGAACATCTCAGCCGATACGACTGTTGAATGCGGTCGGCGCTAATCGACACTGGCACCGAGGTGCAGATCCACCTACATTACTGTACAAACCTTCGGTCCGCTTTTCGTCGTGGCAGAGAGCGTAACCGACCCGCAAAACTGGTTCCAACCTGTGTCCCCTGTAGTTTTATGCTGTGGCTGGAGTAATTCCTCACCTTGCCTAAATATTCGGCAAATTGCGACGCACCGCGATTTTTGTGTTTTGTCGAATCAGCAAATATCCTATGCTCGCATGGTGAGGTGTCATTCTTCGTATCCAGTGCGATACCAATAAATTATACCGTCTGGACGCACAAAAAATTCCTTTCGGCGTGAACGAGCGAGCTCACGCTCAAGGCTTTTTCGAATAGCACCTGATATTCCGGTGGACTCTTCTTTCCATCGCCCTTCCCACTGCCCTAGCACAGGGTTCCATTCTGTAACCCACACCCGTCGTGGTGGTGAAGGTGAAATTCCTGGCGTTATCCAGATGTAAATCTTCCCACCTGCACCATCTTCAGCGAGCCGATCAGCCGGTCCCCATGCCCGTATAACTTCTGAAACATGATGGCCCATCCATGAGTCCATCACCTCATTCAAAGTAGGTGACGACGTAGAGGCTGCACAACCTGCAATCAAAACGTATGGGAGCATCGCCAGTGCTTTTGCATTCTTCATCATTTTGTGCCTTTTTCTATTGTGATTCCATCAGTAAACATACACACAGGTAGGGCAGTTCTTTTTTTCAAGTTGTTTTGCCTCGTGTTCGGACATATTGAGATTCCTCTTTAAGTGCCCCTCGTAATAGGATTCAACATGGTTAATGCCGTACCGCCCCTATGTGCAAGCGAGAGGCAGCACGGAACCTCAGTGCACCAAGCGTTCTTTGCGTACCGTAGTGACCTCAGCAGTCGAAGGATTTGGAACACTTTTTATTCCTTATGTTCGGTTTCCTAAGCGTCATCGGGAACACTCCTCAGAAATCCGAAAACGAACATTGAGTTAATTATTTTATCTAATCATGTATTTGGTTGAGGGCGGTCGCCGGGGTTGACGACCGTGACACTCCTCAACGAATGCGATACATTTAGATTAACAGATCCCAATCTGACTGTCCACCGTTCAATTCCCATCGAAATTCCCAAAAAATCCGGGCGGGACGAATTTGGAAATTTCGGAGAAAACTATCGCCTTCGCTATACGCTCAGTTGATCGTTGGGTTACGCTCTGCGAATTTTTTTTAGGACATCGTAAAGAAATTGGGACGAGGTACGGGTGCAGTAACGGGGTTGGAAATACACGCTTAACCCAACCTACAAAATCTTGATATTGCATCGTGCGTATCTCTTGACAATGTCTCGATCCCAATGGTATAATCCCCACCGAAAGGCGACGCAAATTTGTACGCCTTTGGCATTGTAACAGATCATATTTATATACCGAAACCTACCCAAAAAGGAGATTTGACAGTGAACGTCCCAACCACAGTATATTGCATTACTGTGAGGTTGAACCCGGAGCCGGAAGGCGGTTATACCGTAACATGTGAGGAATTGCCTGAATTGATAACGGACGGGCATTCGGTAGATGAGGCGCTAAATAATGTCAAAGACGCATTCATCGCAACATTTGAACTATATGAAGATTTGGGACGTACATTGCCTGACAACATTATTCATGAGTCAAAACAAGAACCAGCACTTCACCCGTTTCAGACAATGACCCCAAAATTACAAGGGGCTGATGACTCGCCCGTGCCTTACGTCTTTCAAGCAACTCTAAATCGTGAGCACTATGACATATCGAGAAATGTCGCGTAAACTTAAAAAACTCGGTTGTCAAGAAACGAAACACAGAACACGAGGCTCTCATCGAAAATGGTTCAACCCCATTACTGAAAGCGCGACTGTTATTCCTGATCACGGAACTAACGATATGCCAATTGGAACAATTCGCGCATGTATTCGTCAATTAGGTATAAATTGGACAGATTTCAAACGCGCCTGATGCCTCAACGAATCTTAACCTCCTAACCCCCACTTATCTTGTTCGTCCTTAATTGTGAGCAACGCTTGCCATTATGAGTATCGGTATTGAGTCGCCTTGCAATTCGACGAACCCAGCGAACGCATCATATTCGGCAACGAAGCCAACCCTATTGCTAGTTAGCAAACCCGATCTTTTTATTATCCATAATACGACCCAGCAGCCCTGCCAGCCCGCGCGACAATTCAACTTCGTCAATCGACTGTTACAAAGCCTCGTGTGTCTCGGATGTGCCTTCCGAGGCGTTGATAGTAGATAAGTTGATTTATCAAGCGTCAAGTAAAGAGATGTTTTTGTTAATCATACTTAAGGCGGGCGAGTGATAGGAGGTTCGGAATCGTCGTTATTTTTGCAGCAATGAGGACTCTATCGCACTCGCTATTCGCTCGCTTGATCGTTGGGTTTCGGAAAAACTATCGCACTCACTATTCGTTCGCTTGATCTATTCGCAGTTGATCTGCCCAACCTACAAAAACTTGCTGTGGGATTGCTACGGTGCCACGGATTCGAAGGTGTTTAAAGTTGCAAAATCCAAGTGCACAGCGTTTGATGTGCGTAATCTTAAATTCTATGTTATGGACCGCGCCATTGACCATGCGGCACCATACGAAAGGAGATGTCCAAAATGAAGCTAAATAGAGTGTGTGTTTTATATATTGCGTTTCTATATCTTTACAATCGGATGCGCAAAGCAGTCCCCTATAATCAGTCCAGAGAAGATTGTCGCCATGTGGCTTTTTGACGATGACCACGACCATATCGCCACTGATTCGTCTGGCAATGGACACGATGGGAACCTGATGGAGCACCCCAAGCGAGTCCCCGGCAAGTTTGGTACAGCGCTACAATTTGGTGGAGATGGCGATGCAGTCGTCGTCCCTGATTTTGGGAAGTCTGTTCCCAGTAGCGAAGTGACCGTCGTGGCATGGGTCAAACTTGAAGAGGTCAAAAATCACGACCTTTTCAGTTTGGTTCCAATTAACCGAAGTGGTCATTGGAGACCCGACATAGATGATCGCTTCACCGTGCACTTCCCGTGGAATAAGCCCATACCTAACGCTATTCACTGGCAATTTGGTGGAAAACAGATTAGGTTGGAACGTCCCTTGGATACTCTGGGCAGGTGGGAACACTGGGGCTTTGTATGCAGCGCGAGCCAAAATTCCATGAAAATCTACAGAAATGGGTCAGAAGTAGCGTCGAGGCAGAGTGTGTGTCACTATTTTCCCCGTACTGCGGATTTGCACATCGGAGGTCGGCACAAATCCTTGACGGGCGGTACATTCGGGGGTATTATTGACGAGTTCGCCGTATTGGACGTTGCGCTAGGTGAGCGCGAAATCAAAGCGTTGATGGGCGGGCTTCGAAACACCATCTTGCCGATGAAGCCGTGATGTGCTTTTCTTCGGTCTCTACGGCGGCAGGCGATTGAATTATCTTTTCCTTGACTTTTTTCTGCAAATGATGTACTATAGCATGCAGTATAGGTTGTTAGGGGTGCTCTCTCTAAATTATAAGGGTCGGCGAGAGCTGAGAACAAACCCTTTGAACCTGACCTGGGTAATACCAGCGTAGGAAAACACGAGTTAACCCACAAATATTGATTCAGATCGGAAATCCTCGTTCTTATGCGATGGGATCCTTTCTGTTTAGGACACCGTTTTCCTTATGCTGGAAGACGGTTTTTTTTTGATCGGTATTGTTTCCCTACTGACAGGAGGAATAGACAATGTCCCGTGAACAATCGAAATCGGAAAGCGGCGAAGCTTTCCCGAATAGCAAAAAGGTATATGTCTCCGGTGAATTGAATAAAGATATGCGTGTGCCTTTTCGAGAAATCTCGCTCGAAAACACGCAATCATCTAACGGGCAGTCTGAAGCCAATGAGGTGTTGCGTGTTTATGACACCAGTGGACCGTGGGGTGATGATTCGCAGTCGTGCGATGTCAAGTCAGGATTGTCTCCGTTGCGCCGAGATTGGATTCTTGCACGTAAAGATGTTGAAGCGTATGAAGGGCGCGAAATCCAACCTCAGGACGACGGATATCTAACCAAAGGGCACGAAGCGCTCGCTAGAAAGCGTGAGAAGGAGAAGGGCGGGTTAGAGCGCTTTACCGGCTCAAGACCAAAACCGCTGCGCGCAAAAGCCGGTCAGCCTGTCACACAAATGTATTACGCTAGGCGCGGCATCGTTACGCCGGAAATGGAGTTTATTGCCATCCGCGAGAATTTGGGTCGAGAAAAAGCTTATGAAGCAATTTCTGGCGATTTTCAGACCCGAAACCTTTTGAACCATCAGCATCCTGGAGAATCGTTCGGCTCCTTTATCCCCCGATACATTACACCTGAATTTGTTCGAGACGAAGTCGCGCGAGGACGTGCTATCATCCCGTCGAACATCAATCATCCTGAAAGCGAGCCGATGATTATTGGCAGAAACTTTCTCGTAAAGATTAATGCGAACATCGGCAATTCAGCAGTTGCTTCTTCCATCGAAGAAGAGGTAGAAAAAATGCGATGGGCAACGAAATGGGGTGCCGACACCGTAATGGATTTGTCAACAGGAAAAAATATCCACGAAACCCGCGAATGGATTCTGCGCAATTCCTCCGTACCGATTGGTACCGTCCCAATCTATCAAGCTCTTGAGAAGGTGGGCGGCAAGGCGGAGGAACTGACTTGGGAAATTTATCGCGATTCCCTGATTGAACAAGCTGAACAGGGCGTCGACTATTTCACGATTCATGCGGGTGTACGCTTGCCATACATTCCGCTCACGGCGCATCGTTCCTGTGGAATCGTATCGCGCGGTGGGAGTATCATGGCGAAATGGTGTCTCTCACACCATCAGGAAAGTTTTCTCTATACCCAATTCCGCGAAATTTGCGAGATTATGAAATCTTACGACATCTCCTTCTCGCTGGGCGACGGTTTGCGACCGGGTGCCATCGCCGATGCCAACGATGAGGCTCAAATCGCTGAATTGAGAACGCTGGGCGAACTCACAAAGATTGCCTGGGAGGAAGATTGTCAGGTCATGATAGAGGGGCCCGGACATATCCCTATGCATCTGATTAAAGAAAATATGGATCTTGAACTCAAACATTGCGACGAAGCGCCGTTCTACACGCTCGGCCCGTTGACAACGGACATCGCTCCCGGTTACGACCACATCACAAGCGCTATCGGCGCGGCAATGATTGGATGGTTTGGATGTGCGATGCTCTGCTATGTCACCCCCAAAGAACACCTTGGGCTTCCGAACAAACAAGATGTCAAAGAGGGTGTGATTGCCTACAAGATTGCCGCACACGCTGCTGACCTCGCCAAAGGTCATCCGGGCGCACAGGAACGCGACAATGTGCTTTCAAAAGCGCGCTTTGAGTTCCGATGGGAGGATCAATTCAACCTTAGCCTTGACCCACAAACCGCTCGTGAGTATCACGATGAAACGCTTCCTCAAGATGCTGCCAAAAAAGTCCATTTCTGTTCGATGTGCGGTCCGCATTTCTGCTCCATGAAAATTACGGAAGATGTCCGCCAGTATGCCAGAGAACAAGGCGTCACTGAGCAGGAAGCCTTGGAATTGGGGATGGCTGAAAAAAGCACAGAATTTAAACAAGCGGGATCGAAAGTGTACGCTGACCAATAATCAATTGAACCGAGTGGAGCGGGTCAAACGTCAAAAAACATCATTGATGTGAGGCGTGAGAAAATCGCAACTCAAAGTTCACGATTTCAAGAAGCAGTTTAGACGACTGCCTGGGACTTGCTGTTCACGATTCGTGTTTCGTTCACAGTGAGAAAAAGGATGCAAACCCACAAGCCACATTCAGATCCACGAGTGATTATCGTCGGCGGTGGCGTGATTGGGCTGAGCATCGGATGGCAACTGGCAAAGGCAGGTTGTGGCGTATCAATTTATGAGCGAAATTACGCAGGACGTTCGGCATCGTGGTCAGCCGCGGGGATGTTAGCCCCGCTCGCCGAGGTTCACTTTGAAGAGAAAGCGCTCCTTCAATTGGGCAATCTCAGTCTTCAGCTGTATCCGGAATGGGTTGAGGCATTGGAGGCGGATAGTGGGATGTCCGTCGGCTACCGGACAGAGGGGACGTTAATTGTCGGCTTAGACCAGGATGACGCCCGTGAACTCAAGCATCTGTATGAATCCCAACAATTCTTGAATCTCCCGTGCAAATGGCTCACTGGTTCTGAAGCGAGGGAGATGGAACCGTTGCTTTCCCCGAAAGTCACCGCCGCGATTTTCAGCCCAAGTGACCATCAGGTTGACAACCGCTTGATGGTTGAAGCCTTGATTGTAGCGTATCAGAGAGCGGGAGGAAGTCTGTATGAAAACATGCCCGTCGAGAAAATTGAGATTCGAGATGTAAAAGCGCGTGGGGTTTGGGTCGAAGGGGTTCTGGACAATGGCGATGTCATTGTGCTCGCTGCCGGATGCTGGTCTAACGAGATTGAAGGGTTGCCGGGAATTGTGAAACCGCCTCTACGCCCGGTCAAGGGGCAAATACTCGCGCTACAGATGGAAGCAGGAGTTATTCTCGAAAAGGTGATTCGCACGATTCGTGCGAAGTATCTGACGGATGTCTATCTTGCCCCCAAGAATGATGGGCGTCTGGTAATTGGAGCGACAAACGAAGAAATGGGATTCGATACCCGACTGACCGCTGGAGGTTTATTCGAGCTGCTTCGGGGCGCTTGGGAAGCCGTTCCTGGCGTTTACGATCTCCCCATTGTAGAGACGTGGACCGGATTGCGTCCGGGAAGCCGTGACAACGCCCCCATCCTCGGTGAAACGGCTGTTGAGAATCTGGTTATGGCGACTGGACACTATCGGAACGGCATTCTTCTGGCGCCGGTGACCGCTCGTGAAATTGCTTCACTCGTCTTGACCGGTCAAACCTCAGAAGTCATCGCACCGTTTCAGTTGTCAAGGTTTTCATGAAAAAGGATCAACTGAGCTCATAGGGGCGGATCGCCAGCGAAGACTATCGCGCTCGCTACTCGCTCGCTTGATCCCTCCCTATTCGGTCGGTTGAACGTGTCCAACGGAAAGAATCAATGGATATACGAGTGAATGGCGAAGTCAAGACAGTTGAGCAGGAGTTATCGCTTTATCAATTACTTTTAGATTTGCAAATCGATCCAGTCCAACCAGGAGTTGCCGTTGCCATCGATCAGGAGTTAATTTCCAGAAAACAGTGGCAGGAGACGGTCGTCCATCCCGGAAGCGAGGTTGAGATTGTTCATGCAGTTCAAGGCGGCTAGGATAACTTAGACTTAGTGTGAACGTATTTCAGACCCCTGAATCTAACCTCTTCATTACCTGACGAAACGGTTTAGGATGATTTCAGCGTCTCGAACAAAGAATCCGGCTATTACCGACACAACTAGCACATTCCGCTTTATTGCCCGGGTGCTCGGATTTGGGGCGCCTCTAATTTTTTTCAATGTTTACTGGATTGTCGCGGCAGAGCACCGCGTTGTTGGGGAAGTCACGGTCTTCTCATTCTTTCCAACGGTGCTGTTCACCTTGTTTATGCTTGCGCTGATCAATCACGGAATAAAACGCTTCGCCCCCCGCTTTGCACTGACACGACCCGAACTTGCAACGCTCTACGTCATGATTTCCATTGCCACGGCGCTTTCGGGACGTGACATTGCCCGCCAACTCGTCCCAACGACCATCAACGGGTTTTGGCTTGCGACACCTGAGAACGACTGGGCGAAACTTTTCCACGCCTATCTCCCTAACTGGCTGACTATCTCTGATCGCACCGTGCTTCAGGGGTATTATGAACCCGGCACAGAGCCCTTCTGGCAACGGTTCATTGTTCTGTCGTGGCTTAAGCCTTTCGTTGCGTGGTCTATCTTCACTAGTATCTTCCTCTTTGTAACGCTCTGTATCAACATCGTGCTCCGAAGGCAGTGGATAGAACATGAGAGACTGAACTACCCGATTGCGCAACTTCCCATTGAGATAATTGGTGATACGGCGGGGGTCTTCTCTAGCAGGCTCACGTGGATTGGTTTCGCTGTGGCGCTGACTATCGAGGTGTTTGCAGGGTTAAACTATCTCTATCCTTGGATTCCCGCTCTCCCGCTGAAGGACATTGAAATTGCTCAGTACATGACTGAGAAACCGTGGAATGCTATCTCGTGGTTTCCGATGAAGATTTATCTTTTCGCGGTGGGAGTGGGTTACTTGATGCCGCTCGGACTTTCCTTCTCGCTCTGGTTCTTCTTTCTTTTCTGGAAAGCAGAGCATGTTGTTTTCGCGGCAATGGGTTGGCGTCCTCTCGACCGGTGGCATGGAGAACAGCGTGCCGGCGCATGGCTTGCAATTGGATTTATTGCACTCTGGACCGGTCGACATCATATCTGGCAAATGCTCCGTGGACTCTTCAGCAGAAGCCAGAAAGCGGCAGAGCAGGAGCCCCTGTACCGTTTCGCAATCTATGGGGGAATCGGCGGGTTTCTCATCATGCTTGCTTTCTGGCACGCTGCAGGTCTCCCATACTGGGTGGCGTCACTCTACTTTATCATTCATTTCCTCCTCTGCATCGCTATGGCGCGTATGCGTGCAGAGTTAGGTCCACCCACGCATGAGCTTCATGACGCGCTTCCAGATCGCCTTATCATCATGTTTGCAGGGACACGTGTTGTCGGTGCAAAAAGCCTTTCCCTGACGACACTCCTTCAATGGCTCGCCTATGGCTACCGCTCTCATCCGATGCCCCACCAACTCGAAGGATTCAAGATTGGTTCAGCGCTGGGGATACGGGATAATCGCCTCGTCGCGGCGATGATTTTTGCCGGCATCGTTGGATCGTTGATAGCTATTGGCGCGCATATCGTCCTTTACTATCAGTATCACTACAGACAGGGATTGGACGCTATAGCCCCTTTCCATTTTCTTTCGAGTTGGATTTCCCATCCGCGCGACCCTAGCATTCGCCAGATTCGTGGATTTGGATTTGGTTTCTTCTTCACAATCTTGCTTGCGTTCCTAAAGCGTCGATTTCTCTGGTGGTCGTTCTACCCTGTAGGCTTCGCCGTTTCGTATGGATGGTGCATTAGTGGTATGTGGTTCTCTATCTTTTGCGGTTGGCTACTCAAGCGGCTTATCTTTAAAGGGGGTGGGATTGGCGCCTATCGTCGCGCGTTGCCCCTTTTTCTGGGCTTCAT
Source organism: Candidatus Poribacteria bacterium (assembly GCA_965198175.1). GTDB lineage: Bacteria > Poribacteria > WGA-4E > WGA-4E > PCPOR2b > JAPPKS01. The sequence goes on along the minus strand of OZ240245.1, from coordinate 207,595 downwards.
TCTGGGGCAATTCCTTGCTTGGGGGATCTGGAGCCTCATCGGCGTCGCATTCGGCATGAAGGTCTATAGTCTCTACCCATGAAAACGCGTTCACTGTGTGGAGCAGATCTGAAGGGTTTTAATGGAAGGGAACTCGTAAGATGTGCTATAATCATCTTGATAATGGAAGTGAGGCAAAAATTGAAAACGAATCCATCAGAATCGCCAAATGAAAGCGAGAACAGATTCATTTATTGTGGCACCCAACCCAAAACATAAACTTTCCGCTCTAAAAAGGCAGTTGAACTGAAACGTGCCCTATTGGGACAATGTAGGCGGAATTGCCCTTCGCAATAATGTAGAGAAGTATCTTTACCTCAATTTAGGAGGAAAAGTGAAACCTATAAGACACGGCAGACGCCAACTGGCATTGATTACGTCTGTGCTATCCATCATAGCAATTCTGCCGGTGATGGCTGGCGTGGATTGGAAGGCACTTGATGTAGGCAATCTATCGTCTGCTGTTTACAACACCGCAGTTGTCGGCTACCCCAGCAACCCAACCGCAAACCCTTCAGGATGGTGGCCCGCGGGAACGAACGATTCCTACATCTTTGAAGGCGATATCTGGATCGGTGCCAAAAAAGGCGGCGAGGTTGGCGTTTCTGAATCAGATGGCAGACAAAGTGAAATCTGGCCCACTGACGATGTGCCCGAGGTGATTTCCAACAAGCCCGGTGTAACAACAAAAGGAACGCCGACGAGCCAAGCGATTCGGTTCAAATGCACGGACACGAACCCTGAAGCGAATAAGGGATTGATTCTCGGGTTAGAGCTTGAAGTCAACGGGTTCCAATGGAGTTATGCACCGCTCTACGATTTCTTTATTCTCGAATATAAGGTCAAAAATGTTGGGAACGAGACGCTCGAAGACCTATTTATGGCGTTCCGGTACGACGTGGACATCTCTAGCAACGAAACGGGCACGGCAAGTTACTCCGCAGACGACTTCGTTGCGCTGGATGAGACACCGGACGCTCTCAGCCCTGAAGCGCACCCAAACCGTTACCTCTCTTACGGCTTCTCCAATGCATCTGCGACCGGGTACATCGGTTTGCGGGTATTAGATGCGTATGTGGGGGGCAATCCACAGGGTGCCGGGGCAAGAATTCCTTTTGCAGCGCACAAGCGGATTACGATATCCACCGATCCAACGACTGATGCGGAAAAGTACGCTTTAATCAGCATCCCTGGTGTTGAACCGCTTCCCGCAAACTACGACGACCAACGCTTTATCCAGTCCTACGGTCCCGTAGAATCGATTGCTCCCGGGCAAGAGTTTACCGTCATCACGGCAGTGGCTATCGGTGAAGGACTTGAGGGCTTGCAAGCGTCTTCTGACTGGGCGCAGAAGTTGTATGACGATGGGTATGTTGCACCGGCACCGCCGCCGTCCCCGCAGGTAACGGCTTATCCCGCCGATGGACAAGTGACGCTCATCTGGGAAAGTGCTGGGCGCTGGGTGAACCAAGGTGTCAGTAAAAGTATCGAAGAATATGTTGATGTGACCGACCCGGAGAAGGTTTTTGAGGGCTATAAAGTGTACCGGCGAGATACGTCCTATGATCCATCTACTGGCAACCCCGTTGAAGATTGGAAAATGCTGGCGGAGTTTGATAAACCAAGCGCAACCGGTAATTTCTTCACGGTCGCGCATGTCGGTAAACAGTCGGACGCTACCATTGAAAGCATGGGCGATGAACCGTTTTTTGCTGACTTCTTCAAAAACGCGGTTTACGCAATCCAATTCAATTCCAGCACATCCTTTGAGGTGGTTAATACAACGCTCTGGGAGGTTATGGCGTATAACCCCGAATTCCCAGCGGATGGTGAGGGATATGTTGTCGTGAAAGATCCGAATACGGGTGAATCGTATCCTGATGAAACCTATCGCTCGGGTGCGCTAATTTACTTCGGGGGTTTGTATGTAGCAATTACGGACGGTCCCTCAGGTCCCCCTGTGGCGGGCGATATCTTCCGTGTTGTTTCTACGCCTTCAATGTCGCTCGGTGAAGATGCGGGCATCAAAAATTTCTACACTGACGCAGGGTTGACTAACGGGATTCAATACACCTATGCGGTTACGTCTTATGATACAGGCAACCCAAAAACGGGTCTTATCGCGATGGAGAGCAGCCAGATTGAGACGATGGTTCATGTTATTCCGCGCGCGCAACCCGCGGGGTATCGAGGAGCCACTGCTGATATAGTGGAAACGTCTTCCGGTCGGACGGGGACTGTCACCGTTGAACCGATGGTGCTTGCACCAAACGAGGTAACGGGACATCAATATCAAATCGTCTGGCAGGGTGCCCAACAGACAGGTCCCGGTGCGTATATCACAGGCCCCGGATATCAGCCACCCGCTTATGGGATTATTGACATGACAACAAATCAAACGGTAGTGGAGCAGCAAGCGTTTGGGTGGTATGACCCGGACCACAGCGAGGCTGTTGAGGCGCTCTCCCCGATGTTTGACGGAATCGTCTTGAAGATAAAGGGGGTAGACGTGTCCTACGAGAGTCCAACCGAAAACTCGATTAACAACGTTGAGTTAATCGAAGGTACAGTAACGGGCTGGAGTGTGGATATCCAATCTCCCGGTGCCGGAGAGAACACTTGGCCCAACATCTTCTGGGCAACGTATTACCGCCCGCATACCTATTCAATCACGTTTATCGACGATACACACGTCAAAGTGGTGGACGAAGATACGGGCGAAGACATTCAATTCAACGACCAGCGTGCCGACGGATACGCAATTCTGACGGGTGCAGGTTGGAGTGATACATACAGCCGGGAAGACACACCGGACTTTTTTCGGATTTACATTCGGGGTGGGTACGTCTTCATCAAAGATCCCAACCATGAAATCTCCGCTGGGGATGTATTCATGGTTGAAATGGGCGGTGTTAGTGCCCCGTGGGATGGTGACGTGGTGCTCTTGAAGACGGGTGAAGAAACGCTCGCCGCTGAAGACATCGAAGCGGATCTAGGGCGCATCCGCGTCGTGCCGAACCCCTATTTCGTCACCAACCGGGCTGTGACTGCTGAAGGGACGGATAGAATCTTTTTCACGCACCTTCCGCCGAAATGTACGATTCGGATTTATACGACGGCGGGTGAGTTAGTACGAGAAATTGAGCACGAACACACCGCACCCTTCAGTCCGGATGAGCGTTTAGCACAGGGCGATAAGGGCGGCACAGAAACGTTTGAGCTCCTAAATCTCTACAATCAAGCCCTTGCCAGCGGCGTCTACATCTATCATGTTGAGGCGCGCGATGAAAGCGACGCTGTTGTCGGAAATAGGATTAGTCGGTTTGCGATTATTCGATAACAAAGCGGAACGCGCCCTGGAAGCGCACTCTTCAGGAGAAGCACATGCACAATACCATTTTTGAGTATCAAGCGTTGCGGCAATTTGTCTCGATAATTTCTATTCTCTTAGTTATCGTTACGTTTTTATGGGCAGTTCCAAGTGATGCGACCACCAATGTCGGCACTGCCGGTGCACAGTTTCTGAAAATTGGTCCCGGGGCGCGGGTCGACAGTTTAGGAGGCGCGTTTGGAGGGCTTGCCAACGATGTTACTAGCATCTACTGGAATCCAGCCGGGCTAAGCCAACTCAAACAGACCAGCTTTTCAGACACGCATACGATATGGCTCGCCGACATCCGATACAACTACCTCGCGTTCGCTACGCCTATAGAAAAGGTAGGCACCTTGGGCGCAAGCGTTACATTCCTCAACGTCCCGGATATGGAAATCACAACCCTTGCAAAGCCGGATGGGACGGGGCTCTGGTTCTCGGCATGGGATGCGGCGGTGTCGGTGGCGTATTCCAGACAACTCTACGAAAAAGAATCGGGGGTCAGCCTCTCCTTCGGTATCAATGCCAAATACATCCACCAGCAGATTCATCGGGAGAGTGCCAAAGGGGTTGCCGTTGATGTTGGGACCTTGTACCACACTGGCTGGAGAAGTTTACGCATCGGGATGTCCTTCTCAAACTTTGGAGCCGAAATGCGTTTCAGCGGTCCAGACCTTGAGACCGGAGCCGAGGTAGCCGGAGATTCGAGAAACGCGGATTACCGCCCCTATCCAGATACCACGAATCCGATGCGAAAGGCTGAGTTAGAAACTGTGGAATTTCCGTTGCCGTCCAATTTCCGCCTCGGCATCGCCTACGATTTGATTGATACTAGCGAAAACCTCGTCACCATCGTACTTGATGGCAACCATCCGAATGACAATAGCGAACGGATAAATTTCGGATTAGAGTATTGGTACAAAAAGATGGTAGCCCTCCGTGGCGGTTATAAATTCCGCTTGGGCGCTGAACGAAGTGATGATGAAGAGGGGCTTACGCTCGGCTTGGGTATCCACATGAATTTTGCCGCAACAATGCTTTCTCTCGATTATGCGTTTGCTGATTTTGGGCATCTGCAACGGGCGCACCGAGTTAGCTTGGGGTTGAAATTCTGAGCGTTGCATCGCAGAAACCGAGTTTTTTCGGAAAAACTCGGTTTTTCTGGAATAGACAGAATGGGCATAGCTCCGACGCTTTCGCTCCAGAGGGACGTTATGTTCACAGAAGTTTCAACTTACGCGATAATACTTCAGCAGGCGAAGCTGGGCACGCTCGTTGTTATTGAGTTTTCATGGTACATCCTCCCTTTTCATTCCAATCCTTGCAGAAGCAACGTTTGGCGCCTCTGTACTTTTCACTTGCAAGCACGCCCGTTGGCATGATTATCTTGCATCAAATCTGAGACAGATTGTCTTGCCCAACTTCATTGAAGCCTTATCGAATCAAATAGAACCAATTTCAAACTGAAAGGAGATTGTATTTACGCAAAATAGAAGGACGCTATGATTGACTGTCTCTTGAAATTTGCGTAAGTCCAAATAGTTAATTATGGACATGGAAAAAAGTGACGCAATTGTCACGGTACTGATTCGCGCCTATTGGATGGAAATCGAAACCACTCTCAACTATCTCGCGATTTCAATTGATTTGGATGGTGTCCGCGCTGAAGAAATCAAGAAGTCATTGGCTGCGGATATTCAAGCCGAGTTAACGCACGCACAGCAACTTGCGAATCGGATTAAAGAAATCGGCGGACGGGTTCCCGGGTCGCTCTCCTTTGCACCTGACCAGAGGACACTCCAACCCCCCGAAGATTCGACCGATGTTGTTACAGCTATCCACGGCGTGATCGACGCAGAGAACGGGGCGATTGAACATTACAATATGGTTATCCGCTTGTGCGACGGCATTGACTACGTCACACAAGACCTCTGCATCAAATTGCTCGCTGATGAGGAAAAGCATCGGAGAGAATTTGTCGGGTTTCTCAAGGAATATGAGAAGGTGTGATGCCATCGGAGCGGGAGCTGTAGGGGCGATACCATAATACGCGTTCCCTACAACAATCAATCAAAAAACTAAATTGCTAACAGCGCTAAGACACAAAGAACATTCTCTGCCGGAGTAACATGCTGTACCACCTAGAAGGGTTAGACAAAATTCAAGCACTGAAAACGCCAACACCTGCCCAAAGGCTGATTTACCTTTTGATGAGGACCTACTGCTACGATATCTACGTTTCCTGACAGCCTATTTCAAACAGGTTCTAGACTGTGGGGGAGGAATCCGTGCTTTAATGACCATACACGGTAAAAGCATGTGACAATTTGTGACATCGCGATTATTACAACCGCCTAGCAGAGGGCTTGGTGGGCGGTGGCTCAACGGTTTCTCTGGAATCGGCAGTAGCTTGGGTCAAATTTAACAAAGGAAACTACTTAAGGTGGCAACTTGGATTTCATAGTGCTTTTCCGATCTCTTCTTGCGCAAAGCGCACAAAAACCAGTTATAGCAAGAGTTCTCACCCTTTTCTGTCTCAATCATATTCTCGCGTTTCCTCGGCAAAACTATGAAAACTATGAAACTTCCGAGCATTTCTCGACAGTGTTTTCAAGTAGCAACTTGGCTTTTTCAAATACAGAAATCATTCAAAAATTGTGTGTGTTCTTGTCCTTTGTGCGTTTCTCGTTAAGTATTCAGACGGTGTTGGCAGGGTGATATCAATAAATTCGGGCATAAAAACCGAAACCGAATGCCCAAGATAATAATTTAGTTGATTCTAATTTGTTCAAGGGTTACAATGGACACAGGATTCGTTGATTACGGCTCGCCCGGGGATTTGCTCTGGTGACGAGCGTTCTCGTATCCAAAAATTCACGAAGCCAAAAGGTATCGATGATACAGTTCCGCGAATTTGCGGATCGGATAGACAAAGACAGAACATTTTCTCATCATGTCTTTACAAAAATGGAAAGGATACATGCTGTGAAAATTAAGAATTACAGACGAACCTTGAGTCTCGGTATCGCAGCTCTGTTGTTTGCCTCACAATGGGTTGCGCTTGCGGAGGACAAAAAAAGCCCGATTAAGATTGGGGGCGCTATGCGGGTGGGATATGCCTACGGCACCTACGGGGATGAGGAAAACCCCCACCGCCGCGGCGAAAAGATTGGTGATGTTGACCTTGAGATTTTCCGCCTGAATGCCGATTTGGACTACCGGAATGTCATCAGTAGACTCGAATACCGATGGTACGACACCTACAGCATGATACATACCGCTTGGTTAGGGTATAACCTCGGTGAGTTAGGCACAGTCAAAGCGGGTATTGTACGTGTCCCCTTTGGTCCAGGTCCCTACGGTGTTTCAAGCAGTTGGTTCTTTGACCAACATTTTTATGTCGGGCTCGCCGACGACATGGATCTGGGAATTAGATGGAGTGATACCATGGGTAAACTGGCGCTTGATGTGGGCTACTTTCTTCAGAGCGAACCCCAGACGGATGGAAGTAGCCTTGCGAGTTCGCGGTACAGCTATGACATTGTCAGTTGGTACACTACGGTTGATTCAGAAGGCACTGTTATTAAGGATAAAGATGGTAATAAGGTGAAAAAGGAAAACGGGTTTGATGAACAACATCAACTTAACCTGCGTGGAATCTATACGCTTGAGAAAATCGGAGATGTGGGCGCGTCGCTTCAATACGGGTTGTTGAAGGGAACGGATGTGGATGATGATGGCGCGAATCACTATGCCCTTTCCGCGCATATGAAGAACACATTCTCGGATTTCACGCTCTTCTCTCAATTTTCCTATTATGCATACAACATTGCTGATGAAACGCCCTGGGGAACCGGCGACCTGATCCCAATGGGTGCTTACGATTTCGCTTGGCCCATAGCATCCAAGGGATTAATTCCCGCGCTATCTCTGCGCTACAACGGTATAGATGCATCGGGTATCTCGTGGGTGAATAGTGTTACGCCTTATATCGAGTGGAGCACCATTATGAAAACGGTAGAAGGCTTCAACAACAGTACGCTCATGACGCTTGGTGCGAGTTGGACAATCTTCGGTTCGCTGTATACGTATAGCGATTTTGCACTTTCCAACGGCAACGGCTTTGTCGGTAACGTCAATGCTGACGGAAACAAAGAGGACTACGCCAACATCTATACGGGTGCCGGTGATTATGGCGCCAACGGAAATGACGCGTGGAATTGGCGAATTAACTTTAACTTCGGTTACTATTTCTAAGCGTCTACGCTTGTAGTGACGGACCTCTGTGTCTGTCCAACCGGAAGGAGAATATTGACAATGCGTGAAGAAGGAAAGCAACCACAACTGCCGGAGGACAGGGAGTACCGGAAGTTATTCGGTTTAGATATCTACTTGACGCCAGTCTTCGTAATTTCCGCAATCGCCATCCTCGCCTTTGTCGTTGGGGCACTCGTTTTTCAGGAAGGTGCGACAAAGGTTTTCGGAAACACCCGCACGTGGCTCACGACGAACCTTGATTGGTTGTTCATGATCACAGCCAATCTTGTCACTCTATTTTGTCTGGCTGTGGCGTTCTCCCCACTCGGCAAGGTGCGCCTCGGGGGAGCAGATGCGAAACCGGAATACTCCAACTTAACTTGGATTTCCATGCTCTTCGCGGCAGGCGTAGGCATCGGTCTGCTGTTTTTCGGCGTGGCGGAGCCGATGTACTACCTGAAGAACCCCCCGCTCGGTATTACCGCCGGGTCGGCGGAAGCCGCTGTCACCGGCATATCGGCGACGGTCTTTCACTGGGGACTTCAAGGCTGGGCAATCTACGGTGTCGTCGGACTTGCGCTCGGATACTTCGCCTACAACCGGGGATTACCTCTCACCATCCGCTCGGCGTTTTATCCATTGCTCGGCGACCGCGTCTGGGGTTGGCCTGGCCATATCATTGATACGTTCGCCATATTCGCAGGCCTGTTTGGACTCGCGACCTCGCTCGGATTGGGGGTGAAACAGGTCACATCGGGCCTCAACTATCTGTTTGATGTTCCCGAAAACAACACCACGATGGTGGTGCTGATTGTTGTGATTACGGCTATCGCGCTGATATCGGTGATGACGGGAATTAATGTCGGTATCAAGCGTCTTAGCCAGTTCAACATAATTCTCGCGTTTCTGTTGCTGTTGGCTGTTATCATTCTCGGTCCAACGCTCTACATTTTCCGCAGTATGTTCAATGGGCTTGTTGGCTATGTTGTTAAGATTGTGCCACTCAGCAACTGGATTGGACGGGAGGACACCGGCTTCTTTCACGGGTGGACCACGTTCTATTGGGCGTGGTGGATAGCATGGGCACCGTTCGTTGGCACCTTCATCGCCCGTATCTCAAAGGGGCGTACGGTACGCCAGTTCGTGATCTTTGTGTTACTCCTGCCGACGCTGTTATGTTTACTCTGGTTTGGCGCCTTTGGCGGTACCGCGCTCCACCAGCATATTGTTGACGGCTATACCGGCGTGACCGAGATCGTTGAGGCAGGGAAACTGGAGATTGCACTGTTCAAGATGTTTGATGAACTGCCGTGGACAAGGCTGCTTTCTTCCGTCGCAATGCTTCTGACAATCATCTTTTTCGTTACCTCGTCAGACTCCGGCTCGCTCATCATTGACACCATCGCGGCCGGCGGCAAAATGGATGCACCGGTACCTCAACGTGTTTTCTGGTGTACGATTGAAGGGTTGGTCGCCATTGCGCTGCTACTGGGTGGAGGTCTGAAGTCGTTGCAGGCAGCCTCGCTCGCAACCGGCTTCCCGTTCGCCATTGTCCTATTGGGTATGGCGGTCTGCGTCTGGATGGGGCTTCGACAAGAATCCCGTGGATTCGAGACGAATCACCCAAGTACACCGTCAGACTAGCTTAGACCGGTTTTATTATTCTACTGAAGGAGGGACATCTCTGCCCCGATAATCGGGGCAGAGAATCTAAGCAGGACTATCGTGCGGGTTTACTATCGCCTTCGCTATTCGCTCAGTTGATCCTACAGATATTGTCGATTCTTATCTGATGCTGTACTAGGAAGGACATACCCTTCTTGAGATTTGTCTTTTGACGAACTCAAACGCTGGCTGGCTAAAGAAATCCACTGTGTTATAAATTGACGCGAACGAGTTGATTCAGACGCGGGTAATCGAAAGCCCTTTAAGGTAAGAATTATCGCATATTGAAAGGCGACAAAAGTATCGTGGTTTCGACCACCTTACCTAATTACAAGTATGGAGGAAAAGAGATATGATGCGGAAATCTCCCGTGTTCGGACTAATTCTACTGGTTGTGATGGGTTGCGGTAGCAGTGACGAAGACGAGTCAACATTGGTTGGTTCGTGGGAGATAGTATCAATTGGTGACCAACCCCTTAGCTCAGTTGCCAGCTTGCTTTCATTTGCTTTGTCGTTTGCCTTTGGTTTTGAAGAAGAAGGGCAGATACAAGGAATAGAGACCAAGATTGCCGCGAATGAGGTTGTTTTTGCCGCCGATGGTTCGTATTCTCTCAATCTTGGATTTGAGTCGCTCGTCAATAAACGTGATGGCGTTCTCGTCACGCTCAGGCAGACGTTTACCACTAACGGGAAGTATACTCTATCGGGTTCGATGTTGTCATTCGTTGCAGAAGAAGAAAATGTAATACTTGAACCTAAAGATGTCTGGGATTCGCTAAATTACACGGTAGAGCGAAGCCCAATTTCCATTGAGGAAGCAACTTGGAGTTTAGCAGGAGATACGCTCACCCTAAGTTCAACCGGGGTAACCGGAACTATTGTTCTTACGAGACGTGCAGAGTAGTCGGATCAAGAATTGAAAATTCAAGTTAAACATGACTCATTGCGTTTTAAAACCCACGATGCTTGATTTTCAGTAGAGATATCCATGAAAAAAACGACACCTTTCTTCTGGATACTTATGGCTTGTATAGCGGTGCTTATGCTTGAGGCAGGCATCCATAGTGCCTCTGCCGCCATCATCGGCAAGATTTCGGGGATAATCACCGATGAAGCGGCGAGTGCACCGCTCGCGAATGTCACAGTAAAAATTATCGGGACAAGCAGTACCGCGACCACAAATGACGACGGCTATTTTGTCATGACGAACATCCCACCGGGAGGTTATGATGTAAGAGCCGAACTCACTGGCTACGCTTCGGAGACTGTGATGGGTGCGAAGGTGTTCGCCGGACTCACCACAACCTTAAACTTCGCGCTGGATGCTGCTGAGATTATCACCCTCGAAGAGATAGAGGTGACAGCAACTAAACCGCTGATTAAGCGGGATGTTACGCAAAGCACGAGGATTATTGAAGCAGAGGATATCGCCGCCATGCCCCGTGACACCGTGAATGGGATTCTCGAAACGCAGGCTGGCGTCGCGGTGGATAACGCAACCGGCACGCTCCACATTCGTGGTGGTCGTTCGATGGAGATTAAATATCTGATTGACGGCATCCCGATTAATGATCCAATTGGCAGAGGCTTGGGTGTGCAGGTCAGCGCGAATGCAATCGAACAGATGGAAGTCATCACGGGTGGATTCAATGCGGAACACGGTGATGCGCAATCCGGCGTGATTAATCTCATCACGAAAGCCGGCACCCAAAAATTTTCTGGTCGAATCCGGTATCGCGTTGGGCAGTGGGGAGAGCACCACGGCGACCCGCTGTACGGTCCTTGGCTCGATCCGGACAACGGCTTTCGACCAGTGGCACTTGAACCATTCAGAGGCATCTTCCTCGGTAAACCCTACAATTATCAAACGCCTTATCGTGGGGAAGGCATTACCGTTACCGAGTTGGCAGAGCGAGAGGGCGATGCAAAGGTAGAATTCACGGAGATTCTCCCCGGTGTTTATGCGGACATGACGAAAAATCCGCTTCTTCCGGTTATCGATCCGGAAACGGGTGAACCCAAAGTAAACCTCGATACGGGCAAAGTCATTATGGCACGCCAACCTTTTCAGGACGCGGATGGCACCGTTATTGACTATGAGAAAAAACAGGTGACACTGTTAGACGGCTACATCGTGGATTTGGACCAGTACAGTGGGTTGTTCAACAAGACGAAAAACTACGATTTGCGTCCCACTCATATTGGGGAATTCGCGCTCAGCGGACCGATATGGGGCAATCGCTTGACATTTTCCGCCGCCAGCCAGTTGCGGCGTGATGAAAGCTACCTGCCCAATAATAGCGCAAGGGGATACACGTTTCAGGGCAAACTCAAGTTTGAAGTAACACCCGAGATTAAACTCACGGCAAGTGGGTTGTTCGATCAACGTGAATCCGACTCCTATGGCGGTGCCCTACGCTTTTTACCCAGCGCGATCCCAGTGGTGAATCGGGATGGGCGGAGCATGTCCGTTCAACTTTCACACAATCTCAACTCAGGCACCTTCTACACGCTGACGGTTGGGCAATTCCATCGTTCCTATGAGAGCCATCAACCGGGGAAATTGTGGGATCCGTTGGACAAAACGTTTGATGAAAACGCTTGGGACTCCGAAAAATCTGTTGAAGAAAATGAGGAAGAGGGAAGGATTAGAAACCCGACCCAGCAAGCGTACAACGATACAAACTACTTCATTGCGGGTGATGAAAATGCTTGGACGACTCGTAATTCGACGACATCAATACTGAAAGCGGATTTTTCCAGCCAAGTTACGGAAAATCACCAAATCCAGACAGGTGTTGGATTTACGGCGCACGATCTCTATAATCTCGGAGCGACAAATTATGGGAGTTCAAACCTCTATATGGAGTTCTATGACGTGACGCCTAGCTCCATGAGTGTATATGCGCAAGACAAGATGGAGTATGCCGGAATGATTGTCAATGCGGGATTGCGGTATGATCTGTATAGTCCAGATGGAATCTCACCCTCCGATTCCTTGGATCCGCTTGAACTCAACGAAGATGGAACAATCAAGCTAGATAAAAGCGTCTACAAAGTCGGGTTACCCATCATCAAGAATCCGGCTGAGGCTTCGGTTAAACAGACGCTCGCCCCACGCCTCGGTATGTCGTTTCCGATTACAGATCGGGCGAAGTTGCACTTTACTTACGGGCATTACTACCAGATTCCGCGGGGCGACGATCTCTACGAAAATCTTTACTTTGATATGCGGGGCGCCATTCGCAGAAGGGGGAATCCCGATCTCGAACCGGAGAAAACAATCGCCTACGAAGTCGGAGTGGCGCAGCAACTCACCGATGACTTAACCGTTGACCTGACTGGGTTTACGAAGGATATCGACGACCTTGTGAGTAGTGTGCATGTCGACATTACAAACGATTACAGCTATTTTATCAATGACATTTACGGAAGGGTTCAAGGATTTGAGTTCACAGCTCGCAAGTGGGGCACGGGGCAGAGTCGAGTTTCCGGGATGTTCAGCTATACGTATTCCGTCGCGAAAGGGAAAGGCTCCAGCCGAAATCTGGGCTACCTGACCTATTATCGGGCACAACCTGAAGTGACTGAAAGTCATCCCTTAGACTGGGACCAGCGGCACATTGTCTCCGGAACACTGGGTATTCAATTGCCGCTCAATGCTGCGGTCAACCTCATTGGCAGGTACGCTAGCGGCTTGCCTTTCACGCCAAACCCTAACGCGCCGATCAAACCTGACGTGAACTCGAACCGCTACCCGCCAACTTACAATGTTGACGTGCTTCTTAGCAAGCGAATCGCTCTTTCCGGGATGACGTACACCGTCTTTGCGGACATTCGGAACATCTTCAACACTAAAAATTTGGATGACCTGATTGATCCGATCACATACGACCGGTACGGTATCCCGCTCAACAATAAGAAGCATTCGAGTCCGCTCTCGTGGAGTACGCCGCGCTTGGTTATGATGGGTGTGAGTCTGGATTTTTGATGTGAACAAGTCGCTTGACTTAGGTTTTAACATTTCCCCGGTGGTTTCAACCGGAACATCCCCAATAGAAGAATCATAATCAAATGAACCTTCAACAGTCAATACCGCTCTCAGGCATCTACGGACGAGAAGAGGATTTCTCGGAAGACCTCTCCACTGAGCTCGATGCTCTTGAAGTCGGTAACTTTGAAGATGCGGAGACGGAATCTAGGGTCGGTACGCGCGAGGCAGATATTGTTGCTAAAGGTGAGGATGGCACACTCGTAATTGAGAACCAGTTTGGCAAAGCAGATTGGGATCATTGGGGCAGGCTTGAAGCCTACGCGCGATTAAAGCAGGCTACAGTTGCTGCATTGGTTGCTGAGGATTTTGAAGACCTTATGAAGGCCACTTGCGACCTGCGAAATCAAGATAGCGAAATCGGATGGTATCTCATTGAAGCACAAGCAAATGAACACCATGAACTTTCCTTTCACCATGTTGTTAAACCGTCAGTAGATATCCAAGCCGAGAAGAAAGCCGGCGCAGAACACAGCGAATTCTGGGAGCCGATTCGCGACGGGAATGGACTATTCGCCCGTAAACCTATCCCTCGCAAGATCGAACATTGGGTTACAAAGAGCGTTAAGGGCGTACAACTGATTCTCCACCTTCTTAATGACCACTGCGATATTCAACTAAGGTTCCCGGAGGAGAACGGATTGGAGCGCCGGAACGAAATCGTGGCGCTATTTCGGGAATCGGAATATGAATTCAAGTGTAAAGAGACGCCCGTATCGATTATATTCCCTGTTCTTGATAAAGGGAAGAAAATTCGGGACGATTGGCGCGAGATTCGCGAGAAAATGGTTAACATGGGCAGCGACGTTTATAATAAGATTGAAGAATCTGACATGTAGTGCGTTTGGGGAGCGAAGGAATCGAATATAACATGAAGACTCACACGTTTACGGCGAGTATATGGCAAGAAGATGGCTGGTTTATTGCCCAATGTTTAGAAGTTGATATTGCGAGTCAAGGTGAAAGCGAAGAAGAGGCGTTGGTCAATCTAGGAGAAGCACTGGAACTGCACTTTGAACCACCACTCCGATACATTTAGCCCACCGTCAAGGGCGCAATCGCTATCGTCTTTATGGACGGACAGCAAACTGGCGCTAACTATGCGTAGTGTGTGTTTTGCACTTTCTCTAAAAATAAACCAACCAAATATACTAAGAAGAAGAGGACATGAAAATGTTTAGACAAGTTGTTATGAATCTGTTTTTAGGGGTTATTGGAATTTGTGGACTTTTCGGATTCATCGGCTGCGATAATTTTGAGGCGTTGGTTGCAGAAATTATAGATCCGGAACCGATTGAACCTGAAGATAATGAGTGGATTGGCACCTGGGCACTTGAAAGCTATCAGGGACTCAGTTTGCTAGAGACGCTTGCCGAATACGATGATTATGACGATGAGGACTGGACTTTTCTCGACGCTGACGGTTCGGTTCTGGAGGGAAATCTCCGAGAGCAGGCTATAGCAGCGTTTTGGTCTGGGGAAGGTGTTACTGGTTATGATGGCTCCATCTCTTACTCGTTTCACGGGGCTGGAATCATGGAATTAGAAATTGTTATCCGGCTGCAACTGCAGGTGGAAGATATTCTGGGAGTGCTTGTCGGCACGGATCGGATACCGGGTAACTACTCTGTGATTGGCTCCGCTTACACAACCGAAACATTTGATGAGGTGGAAACAGGCACATGGGAGCGGACAGAGGATACACTTGTACTGAACCCTGATGGGAGTGATGGCTTGACAGTCATGAAAAAATTATAGGTAATCCGAAATGGAACTTCAACGCTGTCTTAAGGTTGTCGAAGAACTCATGCAGCGTTCCCATGTCCAAGGTGTACCAATATGAAACACTAGTAAATGTCATTCTTATTGAGCGCTTACGCAAATTGGTTACCACTAATAAAATCCCTGCGTACATCTCTGCCCACCCTGGGAAGAGGGTACGCGTTTAACAAGTAGCCACGGTTGACAGCGAGTTTTCTGAGTCGTAAACATGGAATTTGAGTGGCATCCTAACAAAGCAGTAAGTAATCTCGCTAAGCATAATGTGTCTTTTCATGAAGCGTCAACTGCATTTGGCGACCCATTGTCACTTACATTTCCGGACCCGGATCATTCGGATGATGAATCCCGATATATTACGATTGGTGAGTCAACGCGAAAACGCTTGCTCATTATCTCCCACGCAGATCGCACACAACGAATCCGAATCATCAGTGCCCGCGAAGCCAAGCGTCGAGAAAGGAGAATATACGAAAATGGCTGACATAACCGCACCTAATGACGAATTACGTACCGAGTACGACGAAACATTGTTGAAAGATGGGATTCGTGGGAAATATGCTCAGCAATATGCCGCCGGTACAAACATTGTCCGTCTCGCTCCAGATGTTGCCGCCGCTTTTCCCAATGACGAAGCTGTGAATGAAGCTTTGCGATTCGTATTAAAAGTAATGGATGATGCGAAGCATCTAACCCGCCGTTCCGATTGATGGACGGGCGTTGGAAACCTTTATCGGAACCCCCCGTCGCAACTGTATTTGGTTGCAAGGAGGAAAAGAACATGAAGCCTGAATATTACGACCTGATGATTTCAATTATGTTGCCTGTTCTGCTTGGAATTATGGCAATCTTCTCCTTGACCACTGGGCTTCGGGGCATCTTGACAAAGCGGCCTTTCTTAATTTCAAATAGATGGTGGCTGTCGATTTTGTTCGTTGTTTTCATTCCAATAATTCTACTGAACTTCTCGTTATCGTTACCAAGCAGTTTCAACCCCATAAATTGGGTAGCCCCTCTTATAATTGGGCCTCTTCTTCTAATGATGTACTATCAACTAAAGGGTTACACGGCGTACGGCGTTACAGATACGTCGTTTCGTGAGGCGCTGCTAGCGGCTCTCCAGAAACTAGAGTTCTCCTACGAAGAGAGTCTCTCCGTAATACGGCTTACATCTGTTGAAGCCGACCTGCAAGTGTCTGTTCAGTCGTGGATGGGAACGGGCATTATCAAGGTTAAACAACGCGCGCACCAACCTGTGCTCAGAGAAGTTGTCAATGCGATGAACGAGTATTTCCGCATTTCGTCCCTACCTACAAATATGATTTCCTGTGTTTTTGATTTGGTGATGGGAGCGATTGTAGTTATCCTCGCAATTGGCATGTTCTTCCTTCGAAGCAATTTCTGACTATTTGATGCCGAAACGCTTCCGTTCTTTCATTGTGTTTGGCGTTTTGGAGAGAGGATAAGAAAGAACATGCAACTAGATTTCTACGACCTGATGTTTCCAATACTGCTTGGAATTATGGCAATATTCTCCTCGACCACTGGGCTTCGGGGCATCTTGACAAAGCGGCCTTTCTTAATTTCAAATAGATGGTGGCTGTCGATTTTGTTCGTTGTTTTCATTCCAATAATTCTACTGAACTTCTCGTTATCGTTACCAAGCAGTTTCAACCCCATAAATTGGGTAACCCCTCTTATAATTGGGCCTCTTCTTCTAATGATGTACTATCAACTAAAGGGTTACACGGCGTACGGCGTTACAGATACGTCGTTTCGTGAGGCGCTGCTAGCGGCTCTCCAGAAACTAGAGTTCTCCTACGAAGAGAGTCTCTCCGTAATACGGCTTACATCTGTTGAAGCCGACCTGCAAGTGTCTGTTCAGTCGTGGATGGGAACGGGCATTATCAAGGTTAAACAACGCGCGCACCAACCTGTGCTCAGAGAAGTTGTCAATGCGATGAACGAGTATTTCCGCATTTCGTCCGTACCTACAAATATGATTTCCTGTGTTTTTAATTTGGTGATGGGAGCGATCACGGTAATCTTTGCAATTGGCATGTTCTTCTTTCTAAGAAACTTCTAACTATTTGATGATGAGACGCTACCCTCTTTTATCAGTTTGTTTGATTGTATCCAATCGTGGTCTGCTTTGACAGACTTGTGGAGGTTGCCCACTTTCTGAAAATGCGCTATCTATCGTTGCGTGAATGCGCTCAGGGATCTGTACAAGATGCAAGAGATGAATGGACTCAAAATTGGCGACACCGTTTATCAATCCCGATTAATCATGGGGACTTCGGGTTACCCAAATTTCGATGTGATGCTTCGCGCACTTGAAATAGCTGGTGTAGAAATGGTCACAGTTGCCCTCCGGCGGGTGAAGTTATCAGGCGCCGAAGAGAATCTGTTTAATATGCTTCACAAGTGCGGATATACTATCTTGCCGAACACTGCGGGCTGTTATACAGCAAAGGAGGCGATACTGACCGCTCAATTAACACGGGAAGCGCTCGAAACGAATCTCATCAAGTTGGAAGTCATCGGTGACGAACAGACGCTGTTTCCCGATGTTGAACAATTGCTATCCGCAGCCGCAACGTTGGTCAAAGACGGATTCACTGTGCTGCCGTACTGTAACGACGATCCAATCACCTGCAAGAAACTCGAGGACCTGGGATGTGCGGCTGTCATGCCTTTGGGGGCGCCTATCGGTTCAGGAATGGGGATTCGCAACCCCTACAACATCCAGATCATTCGCGACAGGGTTAGCCTTCCCCTCATCGTCGATGCCGGCGTGGGAATTGCCTCGGATGCAACCGTTGCAATGGAGCTCGGATGCGATGGCGTTTTGCTCAATACCGCAGTTGCCAAGGCGCGTCATCCAGTGTTGATGGCAGAAGCCATGAGGAAAGCGATTGAAGCTGGACATCTGGCGTTTTTAGCTGGGCGCATCCCAAGAAAGCTCTATGCGTCCGCATCAAGCCCCTGGGAAGGCATGATAACTTGAGTCTGTGTAACTATTTGAAGTTTAACTTCAATAGCTCAAGAATTGGTTAGACAAACATTCTTCCTTAGAGAAGATAGCGTGAACAAGATGACATTGCGCTTACTGGTTTTATCAATTATCGGCATTTTTGGACTTACGGCGTTATCTGTTGATGCGCTCCCTCCCGATCCGGAGTTGTACAGCGCAATTCGAGACGCTCGAAAGTACATTAACCTCAAAACGAGTTATACTTCCACCGAACTCGAAGAGTGCTTCACCGACAGCTTAAATATCCTTGCTGCAAATTGGCATCACCTTCCAGCAATCTATCAAAGGGAATTTCAGGGTATTTTCCTTAGACCTGGTTTGCCCGGAAGCCTCTTTGGATCCGTCTATCTCCCCAAAAAGTTTGACACGCCGCACTTCCGACTCCACTACACCACGGTTGGTCGCCACGCGCCACCGCCCGACGACTTCCAACCGATGAACGGTGTTCCCGATTATGTTGATATCTGCGCGGATGCGCTGGAGCGCTCATTTCATGTCCAGATAGAATTGATGGGTTATAAGCCACCGCTCGATGACTTTTGGGTTAAGCAAAATGGAGGCAATCATAAATACGACGTATACCTGTTTACGTTCGGTGCACTCGGTGTGACAGTAAGCAGCAGCAGTTATGGACGTGTATTGTCGACAGTTGTAACCACCGCTCCATGGTTCGCAATCAACTCACGCATGCACCTGTATTTCGGAAAGTCGGAAGCCGTTCGGTTTATTGAAACGACGTGCGCACATGAGTTTTTTCACGGTGTGCAGTATGCTTACAACGCGCTGATGCCGACATGGTTTATGGAGGCGTCAGCGACATGGTCAGAATCAAAGGTATACGACGGCGGGTTGATTGACGATCTTGACGACATTCCGGACCCTGACGAGATCGGTGAGACTGACTCTTACAACTACTATTCTGGTCAGTTGCGCCGTTGGTTTCTTCAACCGGACATCGCCCTCAGAAATCGGGTCGGCGACCATGAATACGGGTCTGTGATTTTTGTATTTTACATGACAGAGCGGTTCGGCGTCGATATAGTCAGGCAATTTTACGGTGGCGCCACCGAAGGCTCGTACCGCGAGTATGGCAACTTCGAAGGCGTCTTCAGGAATCGCGGCACATCGCTTGTTGAAGCATTTAAGACGTTCACCGAATGGAATTACTTCACGCATAATCGGGATGATGGGAAGCACTATTTCAACGGTCATCGGTTCCCGCCTGTTGCTATCCATCCCAGCGATGTACATCAGCACTACCCCGTGCGTATAGACTTCGATTCGGAGTCAATGCCCGAGCCCTTCTCAGCCCGCTATATCGTTTTCGAGCCCGATGGCGTCATAGACGAATTTGCAATAAAGGTTAATGGTGCAGATCTCGCCCCAATCGATATGAACGAGGTTTCTGCGGGAGATCGAGACGCTATTCAACGGGAGTTAGATCGGCATGAAGTCACCGGATTGCGCGGCTGGGGGGCGAAGTTTGTCGTCGAAAAGCGGGATGGGACAACTGAAGTTCGAGAAGCATTGACCTATCATCGTTCCCAAGAAGCCCAAATCACGTTCAAAGATTTTGGGGGGGCGATCGAAAAGATTACGTTAATCCTAATCAATGTACGTCCAGATGTTGAACAGGTCATTATTCCGGGGGGACAATCTGTGCGAGGACGTTTCGTTCCAGCATCCTTTGGTGGATCGGTGAACTATATGGCAGGTCGTCCACCCGCTGGCGGGCTTTCTACTCCCACTGTGTCACAAGCGAGCGACGGTGGTGTGTTAGTTCAATGGACACTTCAAGATCTGACCGATATTCGGGAAGTCGTCATTGTTCGAAAACGGTATACATCTATACAGGATAATGATAGCCCGCAGCCGTTCCAAGATACATCAGAAGTCTTGGTTGCCGCGGATCGAAATGGCGACGGTATCTCTGAAGGCGATATCAATATTGTCGGGCGCGTCAATGCGACCGACACCAGCTTTGAAGACATGACCATATTTCAAGACATTGATGTCGAAGATTCTCGTTTCGATCCGCAGAATACGCGCTATTATTACGCTGTAGTTCCAGTCAATACTATCGGTCTCATGGGAACGCCAAGCATTGATGTACTAGGTATCACACCCGCCTTTACTCCGCCGAATACCACTGCTGCACCGCCGCTACACACCCGCTTGCTCCAAAGTTACCCTAACCCCTTCAATCCAGACGTTTGGATCCCTTACGAATTGGCAGAGGATACACCTGTTTCGATTGAAATCTACGATATCACTGGTCAGTTGGTTCGTACCTTAGATCTCGGTGTGAAAGTGCGAGGACGGTACATCAAGCAAGGAGAGGCAGCCTATTGGGATGGGCGCACTAGTACAGGTGAGCGTGCTGCGAGTAGCATCTATTTCTACAGCTTAAGGGCGGGCGATTCTGTTGATACGCAGAAAATGACCATCCTGAAGTAGGAGCAATCTCCGAATCGATCAAGCGATCGAATAGCGAGTGCGATAGGCTTTTCTTGACTCGCGGCAGTCGGGAATCTGCCTCGTTAAAACGAAGGGAATCTTATAGATGACAAAATATGCGACTATACTTCTCGTTCCAATGCGCTGGGTGGTGCTTGTTGGTCTCCTGCTGCAATTCAGTCTAGGCTGTGGCGAGGAAGGGCTGATAGATCCGCACGATGACGTGGACGATTCTCCGCCTTCCAGCGAAGGACTCCGCGCCGTGAATTTTCCCACCAACAACGGCTCTGCTTGGAGTTATGTAAATGTGGATGACGGTCAGGAATTCACTTTGAGAATTGAGAACACCCGAGATGTTGAAGGATTGACCCATCGGCAGATGACTATCAGCGAAATAGGAATTCCCGGAGACCCTGACAGCGTCAGCCGTGAACCTATCGATCACCTTACTGCAAACGCCGTCTACTTTTTTCAGTCCAATATACGGATTGTACAACCAATCTTTGCGACCTATTTTCTGAAAACGTCACAGGCTCAAATCGAATCCGCATTTGATGTTATCCTTCCTTCAAGGGTTCTCCATCTGAAACACTTTACCCCGTACCGACTCTGGGATTTTCCATTGAAGACAGGCAAAGCGTGGACTGTGCTTGAGAAGGTGACTGAGCCGACCGCCCACGTAATCCGTCGTGTCCTTGATGAAGATGTTCCCGTGACGGTTCCCGATGGCGATTACGATGCATACCTGATTGAAGAGGAGATTGTGGGTTTGTCGGAGGAAAAGGCTGTTAAACAATCTACGACTGATCCGTCTCAACTGGAAGTTGCCAGATATGAACCGGCAAAATACTGGGTCGTTCCCAATGTTGGCGTCGTTAAATATCAATACAGCCAAATGATTCCAGTAACCGTAAATCAGGAACCGATGTACCTGCTCAGATCTTTCACTTTTGAGTTGATAGAAAAGGGACTTCTCGGTGCAGATGCTCCCTAACTCAACCCTACTTTAATCGCCTCTCACGAACTTGATATCCGGTCCTCGGGGTTCAACCACCATGTTGGGATCATCGTGCTGACACTGGACGCAGACAATCGATCCAACCCGTGCGCTGTCCATTCGCGGCGCGAGCTTGCCCAACTTAAAAGCGATCCTTCCAATGTCATCCGCCGGAATGCCTCCGTGACATGTATCGCATGGGACGGACTCGCCCGCCTTGACTTTCGCTAAGAGTTCAGATGCTGTGATGTATTTGCTCCGTACAAATGTGCTCTATCGGTTCATGACCTTGTGTGCAATATAGGTGGGCACCGATTCACCCATTCACCGGTGCGTTGATTCCCCGATTGCCACCTGAGTAATCTTTGAATTTCTGGTGCTCTTCAGCAAATTTGCAGGTCAGTAGAAAAGCGTCGTTGCCACAAGCAATCAATTGAATGCCCGCATCAGCCCAGCGTTTTCCACTCTCAAAATCGTTCACGTAGCTCCCTAGAATAATATCGTAGGCTTTCGCTTTGGCAATGACTTCCTCAATGTTGGCGACGACTAATGGATGATCGAGCTGTCCCGATATCCCTAATGATGTTGATAAATCGTAGGGTCCGATAAAGATGGCATCTAATCCGCCACTAGCGAGGATTTCATCAATATTTTCGACCGCTTTGGCGGTTTCAATCTGCCCGACAATCAATATCTCCTCATTTGCCTGCTTTGTGTAATTGACACCATCTAACTTGCGAAAATCTCCATAATCGGTATGCGCGATGCCGAATGCGACGCCTCGATCGCCTTCCGGCGCATATTTTGCCCATGCGGTGATATTTTCAACATCTCTGCGGGATTCGACGCGCGGTACCATCAACCCTGAAGCGCCTGCGTCTAGGGCTCGGGAGATGAAATGCCGCTCAAGAGCCGGTGGCCGCACAATGCTGGGCAGATTAGACCCTCTAGCAGCCCTGATGATGCGTCCGACTGTTTCTATCGTAAAAGTCGTGTGTTCCATACACACAACGATAAAATCCGCGCCGGCGCTTGCCAATAGGGTTGCGACTGAAGACACCGAAAATTCCATTACAAAGGTTCCGATTAAAACTTCTCCCTTGTGTAGAGTAGATTTAATCTGATTTGCGCCCATTTTCCCCCAATCTCTCTTGACAATATGATGTTAAGAATTGATAGATATTCTCTCTAAATCTGCCCATTGAAAAGTATTGTGAGCACTTTACTTTCTATTTGAGCATAGAGGATGGTTTATTCCTCACAAGGTACGGTGAGCAGATTTATAGGCGAAGTTACCGCGAAAAAAGCCCCTCAATCTCGTTGATTAGTTTTCGTGCGCCGGTTGCCGCTTTAGAAGGTCTGCGCATCTCTTTTTCAATCATCAAGGTTTTTTCACAAAAGTCGTAAGCCTGTTTCAGCTTTCCAGCCGCACGTGCATCCTCAGCGACGTTGAAATAGCAGATTGTTGCTCGCATGCGGCTCTCATCAGCCGGTTCCGATTGCTCCGTGTATTCATATTGTTCCGCCGAAAGTACATACAATCTGCCGGCTTCAGCCCAACTTTGTCCTCTTTCAAGTAGCGCGGCTGACGTAGCATAGTGTATGCCGGCATCTCCGGCGCTTTGTTTCGCATTACCAAAGCGTCGAGCTGCGATGTAGGCGAGTCGAGAACGTGCATAACATTCGGAGGCTAATCCCCAAGCCTCTGATGCGATAAACTGATCGGCTTGTTTTCGATAAAATTCGCCGAGTCTTTTATATTCTGATCGAGATCGTCTCGCTTTTCTCTGTCGAGCATACTCTTCAGCGGATTGACATATCTCAGTCGCCTCGATTTCGTGAGAGTTTCGTATCTCCTCATGAAGGCTTTTCAAAATATATTCAGGCGACGGATTTTGCCCTGGGGTAGCGGGCTGTCCTAGAGGCAGTGGATGCTTATTATCTGTGACTTGAGAATCGAGGGAGGACGAGACATCTGACTCACTGGACGGGAATTGATTGTAAAACCACTCCTTCAATTCCAATATCTCGTTGGCTGGTAATCCATTGATGGAGTTGATTAAATCCCTTGCTGTTGTGGGAGGGTTGGGGTTGGAAATAAGATTCGACAGCTCGCGAAATATTGCATCTGCTTTCTTCGTTGCACCAACATTCGTCAGGTATAGGCGATGCGCTTGTTGCATCTCCTGCAAGGCAACCTGTGGGGAATCAGAACAGAGATTCTCAGTCGCTAGTTCATAGTGCTTATCCACCTCATTTTCACACTCAATCCGTTTCTGTCCCTCTGCTTCAACTCGCCTCTCGTATAGTATTTCTGATTCGATTTTCTCAGCCGCATCGGTAGAGAGTCTTAAGTCCCCTCTGTTTTTGGATAAAGTCGCAGATAAAATGTCTGTATTTGAGTAACTGCTTATGGCGCCTCTCGTCGCGGCGGCATACCATTTTCTACGAATTTCATCCAAGTCATCGTACATTTCCGCAGCTGTTCGATAACGCCCGTTCACATCGGGATGCAATGCTTTTCGCAAGATTTCGTGAAAATCTTCAGGAACGCCAGCAAGGTCAAACGCTGCGGACCGCTTCTTCGCCTGCATCTCATTATGGTCTGCACCTCGAAAAGGCGATCTGCCGGTCAACATTTCGTAGAACGTTAACCCTGTCGAGTAGAGATCTGCCCGATGGTCATAATTGCCATCGTACTGCTCAGGCGACATGTACTTGCGTGTTCCTGTGATGGTTCCTGCATATTCGTTCGATGTTTCAAGAATGCGTGCGACGCCAAAGTCGGAAATCTTCGCTGTGAGATCAGAGGTCAAGAGGATATTTTGCGGTTTAACGTCTCGGTGAATAATGTTACATTCATGCGCTGCACTCAATCCCCGGCAAACATCCAATGCAATGCTAATTGCTTGATTGGGCGGGAGCGGCTTTTCATTCATCAGTTCCCGCAAACTTGGTCCATCAACGTGCTCCATGATAATATAGGCAATATAATTGTCGTCTCCGGGTTCAACCGTATGAATTGAAACGATGTTCGGATGGCCCCAATTCAAGCCCATCGCGCTCAGCTCGGTAAGCAGATAACGCATCCGCCCCGGGGGATAGGAAGATTTGGACAATGTCTTGATAGCGACAATGCGGTTGGTGAGTTGCTCTTTCGCGCGAAAAACGGAAGCAAAACTGCCGCTGTTAATCAGCGTTTCAATCCAATATTTTCCTAAGACCAATCCGTCTAATTGCATCTACATAATCCTTAATGCTGCTTAGTAGTATCGGGGATGTATGCTAGCGTAAAAAGCGTAGCATATGACCAATAGGCTGTCAAGCCTTAATTAGCAGAGGATCGATTGCCTGGTGCGCTTTTAGCATTTCGTATTTGAGCGGGTTGTGCTATTGAAAAATAAACGTAAACACGATCAAGGCGGGTTCGATAATTGACGCGAACTGCGAAACGTGACAGAGGTTAGGTTTCATCTTGATGCCCGCTCATTTGTTGATTCGCTTTTTGCAACTTGCACTGCCTCAACTAATCTCCTTGCTTGTTCTGTCAAAAGATTGAGCTGCCCTTCAGCAATAACCTTATTATTAACTAGTGCGCTGCCAACTCCTAATGCTACTGCACCAGCCTTGATGAATTCTCCTGCATTATTGAGGTTGACGCCACCAGTTGGAACAAGCGGAATGTGTGGCATTGGTGCTTTGATGTCTTTGATGTAGCCCGGGCCAACACCGCTTGACGGGAAAACTTTGACATAGTCTGCACCGGCTTCCCACGCCTCTAAAATCTCAGTGGGTGTGAATGCGCCGGGCATAACAACCTTACCATACCGGTTGCACATTTCGATGATATCCGGTTTGGTTACGGGGCTGACAACCAATTCTGCGCCTGCTAGCATTGCAGCACGGGCTGTCTCCGCATCAAGCACCGATCCAACTCCCACCAACACTTCATCACCGTACTTCGCCGCCACATCGCTGATTACGCTCAAGGCATTCGGCGTGGTCATCGTGACTTCGATAATATTGTTTTAATAGCGTCAACAACCTCAATTAGCTCAGATGCGTTATCTGTGCGGATAATGGCGATTACGCCGCACGCTTCAATCCGCTGCATGTGTCCCAGTTTTGTCATCTATTACCTCTTTCGGGAATTCGTAGAATGAGAAGCATAATCCCTGAATTTGTTCATTGTAACCCGAATGCCACTGATTCATCGAATCTGTGAGTAAACTCAGATTGAGTTATCAGTTTCCTTGATTTTCTGTTCCTTAATGTGCTACAATGTTGAGGTTTCAGGTTTTGGGGAATAGAAGCGCTTATAATCATCAGACTGCTGTTCCATACCAACGACCGACTGAGGCTCCGATTGTATATCCGCCTCGCTTACGGATACACCAAACAAAATGGAAGTTGCCCAGCTTTTGCCCCATTTGATTGGATTGGGGCTGCTCCTATTTTTATCTGGTTTTTTCTCCGGTTCTGAGACGGCGCTGTGTGCCCTGAACAAGGTACAGATTGAACGTCTCCGCAGCGAAAAGAGAAAAAGCGCCGCTGCAATCGTCAATTTCGTAGACAATCCCCGCCGATTGTTCATCACCATCCTGCTTGGGAATACCTTCATTAACACGGCTTTTACGATAATCTCTGCCTCCCTTATTTACAATCTGTTTAGTCAAGGGCTTACTGAGCCCGCCCAACGCCCATCGGGACCTGTCATTGTCACCGCAACCATCCTCATTACATTACTGCTTCTGATTTTTGGGGAGATTACTCCTAAAACGTATGCGATAAAATACGCAGAAGGGTTTTCTAGAATCACAGCACGTCCACTTTGGGGCTTTTCGGTGCTAATTTACCCTTTACGCACCGTTCTACGCGGTATCACCAACCTTTTGATACCGCTATTTGGCGGAAGTCATATTCCCAGAGAGGATCGCATCACTGCTGAAGATTTCAAGGCAATCGTCAATACACATGAAGAGGAGACGTTAAAAGCCGATGAGCGTGAAATCCTAGGCAACATTCTCGAACTCCGTGAGATTGAAGCCAAAGAAATTATGGTGCCGCGAACCGAAATGGTCGCGATGGAGTCCTCCGCCACAATCCACGAAGTGTTAGATAAAGCAAGGGAAGTTGGTCTCTCCCGGATTCCGCTCTACCGCAAGCAAATCGACAATATCTTTGGCGTCTTCCATGTCAAAGATCTTCCCTTATGGCGAAAGACAGACATTGGAAACGTGACAATTGAGGATTTTCTCGTCAATCGACACACTTTCAGATGCACACAATCTGGACAGAATCTTGTACATCTCCCTTTCTTTGTTCTCGAAACCAAAAAAATTGCCGATCTCCTGTCGGAATTCACGCATGAAAAAACAAAAATGGCTATTCTTTTAGATGAGTATGGCGGTATTTCCGGTCTCGTCACCATTGAAGACATTATCGAAGAAGTCGTTGGGGATATCATTGACGAACATGATACATCACTGGCTCATCCTGAAATCATCATGCACCCTGATAATTCTGGTGTGATTGAGGTCTTCGGACGAGTCAGCGTAAGACAGATAAATCAGCAGTTTAACCTGAAAATTGATGAGGGAATTGCAGATACGATTGGTGGCTATGTCTTGGGACTTTTTGGGCGTATTCCATTGGTCGGCGAATCTCAGACTGACAAGCGCGGGCTCCGATTTGAGGTTGCTGCAATGGAAGGAAATCTCATTGGTGCCGTGATTATGAATCTTCCTCAAAGTGCGGATGGCGTCACGATAGGACAATAAAACGAGAGTACCCCGTCTAAAATTCCTCATATTATTGATTTTTTGCTGTTTTCTAATGGGTGCGATTCCCTCACCGGATTCCTTCGTCTCACTCACAGAAGCCAATCTGATTTGGATTGCCTGCCTCACCCTCGGTCTAATTGTTTCCCTAATATTGTCTGCTTTCTACTCTGGATCTGAAACGGCATTAGTCTCCGTTGATAAGATTAAGGTGAATCGACTCGCCGAAGAAGACAATAAACGGGCGCAAATTATCGGAGATTTCCTCAAAAAACCTGAAAAGATGCTTGGGCTGACGCTTGTCGGAACCAATCTGGCGAACGTCGTTACCGCGCAACTTATGTTATTGCTTGTGGTCGTGCTGCTAGAGGCGTCTGCGACAACACAAAAACAGGTTGCAACAAGCGTCACAACAGTGCTCTTGCTAATCTTTGGTGAGCTTCTCCCCAAAACCATCTTTCGTGTCAAGGCGGATGCGCTTACCTTACGCTATGCCTATCCGCTAAGAATCTCCGAGTTCATCTTAGGCTTTATCGTAAATGTTGTGACATACTTCACAGATTTTCTCGTAAAGATTATTGGCAAAAACACTGAATCTACTTCGCCAGATGCCCGGCGCGATGAATTACGTCTATTGGCAACAATGGGAGAACAGTCAGGTGAACTTCTGAGGGATCAACGCCGAATGATTCATAGCGTTCTCGACTTGCAGAGCCAGACCATTGAGCAGGTAATGGTTCCTCTCGTCGATATTGTTGCAGTCAAGAAGAATACAGATATTGAGACGTTCCTGCGGACTGCATCGGATTCCGGATTCTCTCGCATTCCGGTTTACGAAGGGCAAATTTATAATATCGTTGGAATTGTTCATCTGCTCGACGTCATCTACGCTAACGGTGATGCGCGTACCATACAGCGTTTTATCCGCACGGATTTACACGTTGTCCCCGAATCGAAAAATACCAGTGTACTTCTAAAAGAGGTTCAGCGCAGCCGGCACACGATGGTATTTGTCGTTGATGAGTACGGCGGCGTTGTCGGATTGGTGACAGTCGAGGATTTGGTTGAGGAGATTGTTGGGGAATTCTCGTATGAACTTGATGAAGGCGCGCATATCCGTCTGGTCAGTCCGCGCATTCTTGAATGTGAAGGAAGGGCGGAAGTGAGTATCTTACATGATCAGTTTGGCGCTCCGATTCCATTAGGGGATTACGAGACAATTGCAGGTTTTATCCTTGAGCAGACAAGTACAATTCCCAGACCGGGCGATGAGATTGAAACGGATGATTTAATCATTGTGATTTCTGATGCAGATGCACGCAGTATCCGGCGCGTACGTATCCGTAATAAGTGCGGCAGTTTTATCACGCGTGAGATGTGAAACGTGGAAAGTGAGTGAACGCATACGCATTCTCCACATCATACCCATTTTCTATTCGTATTTCCTGATTTTATCTCCTTATAGGATGCCATGCGGTGGGGTAACGACAATTTCCTCGAGTACCATGTCGGGGGGTTGAGCGGCGACGAAGAGGATTGTTTCAGCGACATGCTTTGGTTTTAACATCAGATCAAATGCAGGATGTTCTTCGATTGTGTCCCAGAATGTAGTATGAATGGCGCCAGGCGCGACAGCAGTAACTCGGATATTCTGATTCCGAACTTCTTCCGACAAGACTTTTGTGAACGCGAGCGCCCCTGCCTTTGCCGCACAATAGGCGCTTGATGCCTTGAACGGAACTTTCGCGGCAATTGAAAGCACGTTGATAATCTGCCCCGACTGACGTTCAAGCATTGATGGTAGTGCATATTTTGAGCAGAGATAAATGCTCTTGAGGTTTGAATCAATAACCGTATTCCATTCCGTCTCCTCAAAATCCGCCACCAAACCGAAGCCGCCGATGCCCGCATTGTTTACGAGAATGTCGATCTGATGATAGGTCTCCAACGTTTCGTGAATTAGGCGCACTACGTCATCGGCTCGCCTTACATCCGTTGGTATAACACGTGCAACTCCGCCTTCCGTGTGGATTCGGTTTGCTACAGTATCCAAATCTTGTTTTGTGCGTGCGGCGAGGACAACCTTTGCGCCTGCACCCGCGAAAGCCAGTGCTGTGGCTTTGCCGACACCGCGCGACGCGCCAGTGATTATCGCAACCTTATTCTTCAACATTGCATTTTCTTCGTTCCGTTCTTAATCTGAACTGTTAAGGATCAGACACTATGAGGTCTGGATGCATCTCATGAACTCCGCGCGAGTTGAATCTTCATCTCGAAAGACGCCGAGCATCATGTTGGTCATCATTATCGGGTGTTGCTTTTGCACGCCACGACACATCACGCACATATGTTGAGCTTCTATGACAACAGCGACACCGAGAGGATTCAGCGCTTCTTCTAACGCCAACGCAATCTGTCGAGTCAGCCTTTCTTGAACCTGTAATCTGCGGGAGAACATATCTACGATGCGAGGAATTTTGCTGAGGCCAATAATCTTTTTTTGGGGAATATAGCCAACATGACACTTGCCAAGAAATGGGAGGAGGTGATGTTCGCAGGCACTATAAAATTCAATATCCTTAACGATGACCATCTCATCATATTCTTCGTCGAAGATCGCATCGTTCAGCACTTCGTCAATGGTTTGGTGATACCCTTGCGTCAGGAACTGAAACGCTTCCGCTGCGCGTTGAGGGGTTTTTTGTAGCCCTTGTCGCGCAAGATCTTCGCCAATTTGCCCCAGCAGTTGAGTGTAGATGCGCTCAAGTTCTGGATTTGGAGTGGTTGTATTGTCCTCAGAGGACTCCGCTTGAAAAATTTTCATCGGTTAACCTTTGCTCTCCGTAATAATCAAAATTGCTCCTAGCCGTCTCTCTCAATCGAAGCCGATAGAGTTTGACCGGCTTTAGATGCGGTTCAAGAATATCCCAAAGCACTTTCACAAAATTTTCAGAAGTTGGGTTCATTGTCTCAAATTCAGGCGTGTCTAGGTTGAGATGTTTGAAATCAAACCGAGCGTAAATCTGTTTTTCCATGATTCTATCAAGAAATCCCAGATCCGTAACCAACCCCGTCCGTGGATTCACCTCGCCTTTAATCATAACCTCTAACACATAATTGTGACCGTGCCCGTGAGGATTGTTGCATTTTCCGAAGATTCGCTGATTTTCCGCATCACCAAGTTCTAGGCTGTGCAAACGATGTGATGCACTGAATTCATAGACCTTGGTGTGATAAACCATCTTTCCCTCTCCATAATAGTCAGCGAAGGCGGTCGAATCCTCATATAAACGGACTCGATGTAAGGTCGCCTCTTTCAGATACAGTTCAATCGTCCGCCATATCTGTATCGCCAGATTTTCGCACGTCGGTTGTAAATCGGGGTTGTTTGCGAAGACGGGATGTTGGTGGTTAATCAGCTTGTGATCGTAGTCTGCAACAACACGTTCTTTGAGGAGCCCATCTAGAATCGCGATATTGACAACCATCCCATGTTCAGGGGCAACATCTCCTTTTACCGTCACTTCAAGCACATAGTTATGCCCGTGGCTGTTGGGGTTCGCAGTCGCGCCGAAGAGCGCGTAATTTTCCGCTTCGCTGAGCTCAGGAATGCGATAATAGTGTGATGCCTCAAAGGCAACTTGGCGTGTCAGATGATGCATGATAGGAATTATGCTTAAGATACAGACCTCTACGATCGTGTCAGCGTTACTATCTTGCCGTCCACGGACTCAAGCTGCACCCGCATCAGCCACTCACTACCGCCGCGGAAATACACATCGCATTTCTTCAACCACTTCACGAGAGTATCGCGGTCGCGCGCCTCCCATTCGCAGACCATCCGACCGGACAAGGTATCGCACTGTACGCGCAGATTCTTTACCCCGTCGTCCTCCTCGGCTGCAAATCGCACAAGCAAACGCTCAACATCTTGCCGAGTCATGCAGGCGATAATGTGGACCGAAACAAACTTAGCCATGTAAAACTCCCGCATCAAACCTTCGAAAGGTTTGACGACGCCCCAATCAACCATTAGGGCGTCGTGCATCAGTTACGATTTGGCGATAGGCGCGCCAATTAGGTTGCCCCATTCGGTCCAACTGCCATCGTAGTTGCGCACTTTCTCGTAGCCTAACAGATACTTCAGTGCGAACCAGGTGTGCGAGGAGCGTTCTCCGATTCGGCAGTAGGCTATCGTTTCCTTGCTCGGGTCAACCCCCTCACCTCCGTAAATTGCCATAAGTTCATCATAGGACTTAAAGGTCCCATCTTCAGCAACTGCAGTCGCCCAAGGGATATTGGCTGCGCCGGGGATATGTCCACCGCGCTGGGCGGTTTCAGACAAACCAGGCGGTGCGAGAATCTCGCCGGTGAATTCCGCTGGAGAGCGGACGTCAACGAGATTGATAATCCCCTGATTGAGCGTTGGAAGGATGTTGTCCTTTGTTGCCCGCACGTTGTCGTCCGGGAACTTAGCCTTGTAGACTGTGGCAGCGGGCGTAGATGGGTCCGTCACCAAGTCCCGTCCTTCATCAATCCATTTTGTGCGCCCACCGTTCATCACCTTTAGCTTGCTCTCATCATGACCATAGTATCGGAACTGCCAGAGCGCGTAGGTGGCGAACCAATTGTTATTGTCACCATAAAAGATAATGGTGGTGCCGTTGCGGATTCCGCAATCGCTGCACAGTTGTTCAAATTGCTCTTTGGTTAAGATATCCCGCCGCACTTGATCGCACAGTTGGGTCTGCCAGTTGAGTCCTACTGCGCCTTTGATGTGTCCTTCGTCATAGGCGGCGGTATCAACATCGACTTCGAGCAGCCGGATGCCTGGATCGTTATGGTGTTGTGCCACCCAATCGGTGCTGACCAAGACTTCAGGTTGAGCGTAATCTGCCATGATAAAACCCTCCCATTTCAGATTTTAATTTAGGTTTTCTGTTCAAGACGATAGATTGGTCCTTCGTCCACATCTCTTGAACCAAAAACACCCTTCTGCCAATTCTCTGAGATGTGAACCTAGATGATACGGAGTAACGTCTTTTACGCACGCTTCCGAGGAAAACTGAACCCCATTGTTATTCTATAATTTACCCGCATTTCTCGCCTATGTCAATATATTTTCCATCTGGAGCGCTGAAAAAGTTGTTCCTGCGCAATTGTATCAAATGACCAGATGAGGGTTGAAATGCTAACATCTGTTGAATCTCAGCTTTCGCCGATAAGCGAGTTCAGTCTAATCGTTGAGCGTATGATGCTGATGGGTGGGATTGAAACAGATGGGGCGGCTAGCGGTTCATCGCCGAATTTGAAGAACGCGAAGGGAAAAAGCTGCGAGGGAATATTCTAAGGAGGACAGCACTGTTTAAGGCGACGGGATCTCTCTGCTAGACATAGGTGAACACCCGTTCACGCCTCATAAATGTCCTGAAACTGTTCCAACGCCGCTGCTAGATTTGCAACAATTTCGCCCGCCAATTCATCAGGTTCCGGCAGATTCTCCGTGTCCTCAAGACTTTCGTCTCGCAGCCAGAAGATGTCAAGGCTAACCTTGTCCCGCTGCATCAGTTCATCGTAGGAGAAAGATTTAAACCGCTCGGTCTCTTTCCGAATATGGCGATTGTCGGAGTTGTAGCAGGCGATGAAATCGTGGAGGTCGCTGTAGCGCATCGGCTTCGTTTTCAGCGTGAATCGCCGGTTGGTTCGGAGGTCGTAAATCCACAGCTTTTCTGTCCACGGGGTTTCGCTGGCGGGTCTGCGATCAAAGAACAGTACGTTTGCCTTGACGCCCTGAGCGTAAAAGATGCCCGTCGGGAGTCGAAGCAGCGTATGCACATCGCATTCGTGCAGCAGTTTCTTGCGGATGGTCTCACCCGCGCCGCCTTCAAACAGGACGTTATCCGGCACGACAATCGCCGCCCTGCCGTTGATTTTCAGAATCGTTTTGACGTGCTGAAGGAAGTTAAGCTGCTTGTTAGAGGTGGTCGCCCAGAAATCCTCCCGCTCGTAGATGAGCGAGTTTTTACCCGCTCCGCCTTTTTCATCCACAATTGTGATGCTGCTTTTCTTGCCAAAGGGTGGATTGGTCAACACCATGTCAAAACGCTCACCCGTATCCGAGATAAGGCTATCCCCGGTTTCGACGGGACTCTCATTTCCGCCGATACCGTGAAGGTGCAGGTTCATCACACATAACCGCACTACGTTGTCCACGATGTCAGTGCCGTGAAAGGTCTCGTATCTCAGGAACCGCTTCTGTGCTCTGTCAAGCCGATCGCTTTTCTTGGAAAGGTAATCATAGGAAGCCAGAAAAAATCCGCCGGTGCCACACGCGGGATCGCAGATGGTTTGCATTGGTTCCGGTCTCATCACCTCCACGATTGCCTGAATCAAGGAACGGGGCGTGAAGTATTGGCCCGCACCGCTTTTGGTATCTTCAGCGTTTTTCTGCAGCAACCCTTCGTAGATGTCCCCTTTAACATCAGTATCCAGACCGCTCCACGTCTCATCGTTGATAAGTTGAATGATTCGCTTGAGTTTGGCGGGGTCTTGAATCTTGTTTTGGGATTTTCTGAAGATTACCCCCAGCGTGCCGCTCTGCTTGCCCAATTCGTTCAGGATATGACGATAATGTATTTCGAGTGCATCACCGTCCACGTCAACGAGGCTTCCCCAGCCTAGCCCCGCTGGGACAACGGACTCCTTCCTGAACGGCGGTTTTGTCTGCTCATCCGCCATTTTCAGAAACAGAAGATAGGTCAACTGTTCCACATAGTCGCCGTAGCTGACCCCATCGTCGCGCAGGACGTTACAATAATTCCACAACTTCTGTACAATGGCTGATGAATCATTTGGCATGTTCGGAATGACTCTAGTTTTGTAGGAGCGATCTCCGAATCGCGACCTACCGTTGCTGCGCAAGTTCTAACAGTCTAAATCATACATATCAAGCGTTCTTCTGAGGGGGGTTTCTCAATATTATAACAAACCCCTTCAAAAAGACACTGTCTGACAGCGAGCAAATTCCATCGAATTCACGCTTTTGGTTAAAAAAGGCGCCATAAATGACAAGATTGTCGCCGTAAATACTCATCGTCGCGATGCCGTCCCCCGGACGCCACTCCAACCCAATGCCTCCGTCTTCCAACCACATCATGACGGGCATCGGGATATCGTGCGGCAACTGCTTCAATAAAGACAGTGTTTCTTCGTACGTCGATTCCGGGACAGCTTTCACATCGTCAGCCACCACGCAGGTTTCCTCTACTTCCTCTCGGATATTCGCGATTTCTCGCTGGACATGTTCTAGCGAGAAGACATCTGGCGCGACGACCGAAGAAGGATCAAGCATTTGTTTCTCAACCGCTGAGTCTTTTACGAGTGTTGGATTGAAATTGAGGTTCTTTTGCTGTGTTTGCATATCGCGTCACCTATTCTGGGATTGAGAAATGATTACATTAAACTCGTCCATTCGTGCGTTTCTCAGAAAACTTCATTGATGGTTGTCGCCTCGTAACTCTGCTAACAGTGCGTCCCCGATATAATCGTCGTGACGTTCGCCTATATCTGTCACCTCACATTCAAGTGTTCCTGCCAATGCTAGGAGTAGATCGGCCCCCTGCGTTTCCTGCGATTGATTGGTGCTAGTCTCCCGTATCATCGCCGACATTGGGTCTTCTATGTCCGTCACTTCACATTCAAGCGTACCAGCTAACGCGAGGAGAGGATCGATAACTTGCGCTTCTTGGTATTGCTTCATATTTTCTTGCCTCTTATCTAAGATGGGGTTTGTCAGTCAATCAGAACAAATGGTCTAAAGAAAAGATTCGCGATAAACGAGCAATTAACTGCCCGACTATCAACTTTGGGTGTTTAATTGCGTAACATAATTTTAACCGAATCTTCTTCTGAATGCACTATGATTTCTCCGCCTTAATGCGTTCAAGCAGGACGCTGGCAGGCTGATCGCGCGGGTCTTGCGGCACCAATTTCCCCGAGAAAGCTTTCTTGAGAATCGATTGACGTAACTGCTCAACGCGTTTCAGCTCTACCGTAATGATTTTCTCCACTTCGTCGGCAACGGAGAGGCGGTGTTCGACTTCAGAGACAATCGCTTGTTGTTCTCCAAGTGGAGGAAGAGGGAAAGGCAACGGATGTATATCCTTATGATTAAGTTGTGGAACATTCGAGCCATCGGATAATCGAGCAAGATCGATTGATAACAACCATTGGTAGAAAAAATCTGTTGACACAATATGAGGCAATACCCCCATGATATTTAGGTCGTAAGCCGATTGACAGGTTAGGATCCGCTTTTTGTTTGTGGCAATTGCGCCGCCTCTCTTAGGAAAAATCACTGTTCCTTGTGCCCTAACATGGATTCTCAATCTCTCGACTTCGCCATCGTGAAGCGCGATTTCTGAGTTTCGCATGAATTTCTCATTTCCGAGTTTATTCATGTCGCTAATCTTGTAAAACGGAATGTCACCTTCCGAATTCGATTCATTGATTCCTTTTGGTGTTTGACCACTTGCAATTGTCCCGATACTACCGACTGTTGTCCACACCCATCCATCAGGCAAATCGCTCGCAATTGGTGAGACAGGCTCAATCTCGTCCTGATGCTCCCCCCGCCACACTCCTGTCAGCTTTCCTTCAAAGGCGGCTTTCAGGACTGATTGGCGATACCGCTTGAGTTGGGCTTGTACCTTGTGGAGTGCGTTAATGCCTGCATCAAGTTTCGTGAAGAGTTCTTCGATCTTGGCGACGATGCGGTGTTGTTCGGGGAGTGAGGGAAGGGGAAGCAGAACCCTTCTCATGTAATCAGTTGGCACTCTCAATAGACCGACTGCACTGGTCATTGCCCTTTTTGCTTCTTGTCTAAATTTCTGTTGTAAAAAATAGAAGCAAAAGAATTGCCTTGACTGTGCTTCTGACAACCGAATCACGTGAAATTCTGTCGATCCGAAACCAATTCCATTTTTCAAATCACGGGCAATGGCGATTTTGCCATTCTCCATACACGGGGTTACTTTCGCAAAGAGAATATCCCCGTCTCGAAATGGTGTGTAGCTTTTCCTTTTAAGTTCTGAAAACCGTTTTGTTTCAGATAAGTCTGTCTTTCCGCTGAGTTCTTCGACGCTTTTCATTGGCAGAAACGTGACTTCTAAATCATCATCAATGCCTTGTCTATCAATTCTCGGATTGAGTTTGCTTACCTCTTCCAACGTCGTCCACACCCACCCATCGGGCAGTTCCGACAAACCTGCATCCGCTTCATTCATATCACATGCTTCCTTGAGTTCATTGATTTTGTACTCTCTGTTGTGATTGTATTGAGTATCGCATCTGCAACGGAGGAATAGAGGGGTAGAGAAGATTACGAAATAGGCTGTATCAGTGTATCAAGCGACTTCATGAATAGGTAAGTTTTGAAGCTCTGTCCCACTTTTTCAAAGCCGGGATTAGCGTTGGATCGATTGGCGACATAAACCGTGCGACGTGATGCGTAACGACGGGTTAAGTTACAATCATGCAACCCGATAGATGAGCAATGTTGAATGATTGTAGCCGGGCCCAGCCAACTCTGCCCCTGTGTTGCACCGTACTAACTCGTCTTCGAGGCAGAAGAGTTCAGCGAGTGCCCGCCCCGCTTCCCACAACGTCGGTCGAATACCGTCCGCCTGACGAACATTGGATAATTCAATGACAACCTTGCTCTCGGGTTTCATGCAACCGTGGATTGGTTCAAAGATCTTAACAAGATCAACCGCGTACTCCTGCACAGGTTGTTCGGTTTTCCCATCGCGAAGACTCGAATAGGGTGGGCTTGTGAACAATAAATCAAAATGCGGTAATTCATGCGCTAGGATACGCCGACTGTCTTCAGTAATAACACGACTTGGAGGGCACGACCGCTTGGCAGCAAAAGCGCTCCGTTGCGAGTCTTTCTCGAATCCAATCGCTTGACGTCCAAGGTTCTGAGCAGCCACCAACGTAGTCCCAAATCCGCAGAATGGGTCAAGAACCCAGTCACCGGGATTGGAGAATCGAGTCACGACAAACTCTGCCAGTTCTAGTGGAAAGCGGAAGAAACTGGGCTCAGGGAAGTCGATCGGATCTAATGTTCCGTCAATAGTAAACCACGTTTTATGTTCCACGATGCGAGCGCCTTTATCTAACTGAGCTTTTCTGTTTTTCCCGCCCCCTACAACGTTTTATCTTCTTACGTAAATCTAGTCATGTGCCGGTTGTCAAGCATTGATAAGCGACCGCAAATAAGCGACCGCTTTTTCCATAGATTCAATCGGATTGGACTCCCCTTCGTATACTACGGAGAGGGGACCATTGTAGCCCACTTCGCGCAGAATGTCAAGAATTCGCGGATAATCGAGCCACTCCTCAACACCGCTGTCAATGTGATAAAACTTCGCACGGACATATACAGCGTGAGGCGCCGTTTTCGCAATGCTGTCGTAGCAATCGTAGTCGGGATGAGACGAACCTCCATGACCGCTGGCACCGGGCGACCCAGCATATTGTCCAGTATCTAGAATGTGTGTAAAATAGGGGCGATCTGTTTCCCGAAGGGCACGGAGCACATCGTCACCGGTACGGGTGACATTGTTGTGATTGTGGTTCTGTAACCCGACTAGGATGCCATTTTCACATCCGTATTCGGCGACTTCTTGGAATCCAGCAATCATCGGCGCCCAGATCGCTTCTTCATCTTCACACTCATCAGGGACATACGCACCGAAGACACGCACGAGTGGGCAACTCATGAAATCCGCGACATCAATCCACTTTTTGATTAACGCAATCTGCTCTGGATGTTCATCTACGCGACGCCCGAAATCGTTGCTAATCCCGATATAGCCGAGCGGTAGCCCTTGCTTCATCAACGTCATTTTAAGTTCACGAAGATACTCGAGATCTGTCGATTCAAAAGCGCTTGAGTGCAGTTCAATGACATCGAAACCGAGTTCGTAAACTATTCGTGCAAATTCAGTAGCGTTTGTATCCCTGAGATTCAAAGACATCGTACCTAATTTTATCATAATAACAAATCTCCCCCAAATCTTCATCAGAAACCGCGTTCAAACAGTATATCGCATCTATATCAGCCAATCAACCGATTTTCCGAGGATTTGGGCGGTGCGGTTTTTTCGATGCCTTGCCCCAATTATTTCGTCTTATAGGCTTGAAAACGCGAAGCTAACGAGGTGCTTCATTTGTGGATGGATCTTTCATCGAAGTATATGAGTTGTATGTTGACGGTATCTATCGGTTTATTCATCGGTTTTTAGGAAACCCGACGGATGCCGAGGACATGACTGCTGAGACGTTTCTCCGGGCGTATCAGGGCTGGTCTGAGTTACTTGCCCCGGCAGCGGTGCGTTCGTGGCTGTTTCGCATCGCATACAATGGGTGTATTGACCTCTTGCGTCAGCGTCGACAGCACCCGGCGATTTCATTCGATAGGACGACTACGGAAGAAATGGCGCAGATGTTGGTTATCCCACTGGCTTCAACAGAATCTCCGCTCAAGCGATTAATCCGCGCTGAAAGCAGGGAGTTCTTGCAGGCTGCCCTACTTCAACTACGACCAATCGACCGCACGGTGCTCGTGTTGGGCGAGTTGGAAGATATGCCGAACAGAGAAATCGCAAAGATTATCCAACGAAGCGAAATCGCTGTTAAATCGCTTCGGCAGCGTGCACGCAATGCCTTGCGCGATGAGGTGTTGCGGTTACTCAAACAGAGAGACACATCAATCGAAGACCTGTTCTAATTCCAGACTGAAAGCAAAACACCCAACGAGGCATCAATTGGGAAAGACATTTCTCAATGCTTGCCTTGCGGGTGGGGAGGAACCGATGAGATTCACTTGTAATGTGGCTACGCTGAAGCGTGCCTTAGCCCTTTTGAAACTTGATGAACCGGGCACACACCTGTCAATGACGGGGCAAGCTGCACAGTTACAGTTTAGATGCTACACCGACGACGGAAATTTCCGTATAGATCATGCAATCCCAGTCGAGGTCGAAGTCCCCGGCAAGGCAACTGTTCCCCCGGACACGCTGTCGCGTATTTGTAACTACGCAGTTGGTGAAACACTGCGTTTCAGTCACCACGAATGGCATGGATGTTTGGATATTGAGGGCAATCAACATCGACATGCCGTGCGCACACATGGGGAGAAATGGCAGAATCCCGCACTTGCAGAGCTAGCAGACGCGCCCGAATATGAAGTTCAAGCGCCGCAGTTCGGAGCGGCTCTGAAGTCTGTCCTGTTTGCCTCGGTACAGCTATCAGACTCAGAGGAGGCAAACCGGCGTCCCCTTATTACAGGGGCACTCTTTCATCAACATGAAGGTGAAGAGCGAGTCGTGGCAACCGATGGTAGACGGATGGCAATGATTACCTTACCATTAACGAACAAACCGGCTGTAGCAGAAACCTCTGTTCCGATGCGGGCAATGCCTTATGCCGCGTGCATGAAGATGATTGATTTGGTAGAATCCTTAAATCCGCACGTCTGCCTTCTCCGCTTCACTGAGAACGCCATGGGTTTTGAGGCTGAAGGAGTTTCGTTAAGGTGTCTCTTGCCGAAAGGGGATTTCCCAGATTATAAGTGGGTCCTTGAACAAGCGAGCAGCGCCAATCTGCGCGTGAAGGTGAACCGCGAAGAATTGTTGTGGGCACTCAGAGTCATCCGTGTAGGCGACGACCACCCACACAACCGTACAGAGTTTCGCGTCAGTGCTGGACAGTTGACTGTTGAAATTATAACCCGCTGGGGGAATTCGAAAGCCTGTGTACCGATTCAGTATGAGGGTGTAGATACAGCAGCAGCATTCGATGCCAGGTTCTTTGAAGAAGCGCTTCTGCAGACCGATGCGACCGAGGTTACACTCTGGATGCGCCCGGAACCGACTGCGCATATGCGCCTTGAATTGGCGCCAAACTTTCAATATGTTGTTATGCCCATGAGATGATGCGAGCCGACCTTTCTACTGACACACTCATACGATTGATGCGAGAGGTTTTCGCCGAAGAAACACTCGCACTTGAGCGTCGCGCCCGAATCCGCACTCGAATCACGGCTAATCCGAGCGTACACGGGATGGAACTCTGGGCGAACCCGGCGATTCCGTTCGACGAACCATCCGTTAAAGACATCACGGATGAGTCAAACCAACTCTGGCTGTTCCCAGACTATGAAGCGCCGGTACCTCCGGTCGAATCAACCATGTCTCTGTTGCTTGATGGTTCACGTATCTGATGCATTTACCGAGGTGTTGGCGACAACGAGGCTATCGGATAGATGCCGAAATCTCATAACAGAAAAAGCCCTGTTGGATTTATCCAACAGGGCTTTTTCTGCTAATGTTTCGGGCAGTGTACATAAACCCGCATCTGTTTCGTTCATGTTAGGTGTTTCCGTGGATTCAGCGATTTTGTCCTCTCGGTCATGATGGTATTGAATATTTCATGTGCAACAAACAGACGGTTTCGCCGTCCTCCGGTTATTTCCCCAAGTATGCCTTTTTCGATAAGGTAATCCACTCCCCGTTGAACGGTGGGAAAGGGTATCTTCCAAGCCTTGGATAGTTCTGAAATTGAGATAATAGGATTCGCAAACAGATGGTCAATCAAGCGGTTTACAGCCATCGGCACCCTTCGACCGGTTGCAACTGCCCTATATTGTTTCTGTAAGTCAAGCAGTTTTCGAATCGTTGCAAGGGAGTCTTCTGACTGTTGACGGACCCCATTTAGGAAAAACACGAGCCACGCTTTCCAGTCTCCTTTTTGGCTTACAGTCAACAATAATCTATAATACTCATCTCTATGCTGCTCAAAAAAGTCGGAAAGATAAAGCAGGGGCTGCGATAGCAACCTCGTCTCCAATAACATAAACGCGATCAGAAGCCTGCCAATCCTACCGTTGCCATCAAGAAACGGATGAATCGCTTCAAACTGATAGTGAACCAGAGCGCATTGAATCAATGCTGGTTCCGTTGCGTCGGAATGGACGTATTTTTCTAAGTCTGAAAAGCATGCTTTCATCTCTGGGACCGGCGGAGGAACATAGGTGGCATCCATCAACGTACATCCGGGGCTACCAATCCAGTTTTGGCTTGTCCGCATCTCCCCCGGTGTGGCATGTTCTCCCCGTGCTCCCTCCATCAGAATTCCGTGTATTTCACAGATTAGCCGGGAGCTAATCGGCAACTCTTTCAATCGTTTGATTCCATGTTCCATTGCTCTCACATAGTTGATTATTTCCGTTACATCGGACACAGGGGGCGATTCCGTTTCATCTGCTTCAAAGAAAAAGAGGTCGTCCAACCCGGATTGGGTATTTTCGATTCTTGAACTCATTACGGCTTCACGCCGAATAAACGGTCTAATCAACAGATGCGGATTCGGAAGCAGTTGTCCTGCACCAGATAACTCTCCTAGTTTGATGTCTGCTCTTGATAGAAGATTTGCCAACTCCCAATCCATTTCGATTTTTGCTGGGAGTGGGTACGGCACATAAGCCCAATTTGACGGCTGGGTTATCGTGCGAATACATCTACCGGCGGCTGAATTCTTGAAATCTTCCTGATTCATCTTTTCTCACTTTACGTTAATAAGACATTGCGTTATTAACGTTTTTCTCACTTTACGTTAATAACGCAATGTCTTATTAACGTTTTTGAGAATTTGCGTTAAAGAATTCTAATAGCCGCAAAGATGTTACCCAGTTGAGGCATCTGTCTTACGCCGCCAACTGCTCATTCAACACCTCAAGAATCGTACCCAACGCATCGCCAAACAGCTCATAAACCTTAATCGCACCGCCCTTTGCCTGAAACGGTGGAAATTCAAAATCTTCAATCTCAATGTGCAGCGATGTGACAATATGGTCTTTGATCATCTCCAACCACGCCATCTGCTCCTCTGAAAACAGTCTCTCCTGCTTGGTAAGCCATCCCTGAAACTGCCGATCGACACTCTCTTTGTAAGGTTCAAGCGTTTCAGTTTCCCCAATCGCAAAACGCACCAGGGATATGATGTCGGTCAACAACTTGTCCGGTCCCGCCCCCTTGACTTTCGAATGCTCCAACTGCTCATACGCCCGCCATAACCGTGCTGTTGTGAGGTGATGTGGAGGTCTTGCGATTGAATCGGCAAGTTGCTTAACCTGTTGAAATGTGAGATGGCGCTGTCCGTAAGGTTTGCTGTAAAAGATTTGAATCGCTGTCAATTCGTCCCTGTTGTCTTCGATAAACTGTTTGAAGTCCGTCACAATCCGCTCCGCATTCACCTTCGCCTCGCGGTCAAATCCTGATTCGATGACGCTATCTATGCTCACGGTGTCGATTGTCTGCTCCCGCCGCCTTTTAATTTCAATGAGCGTGTTGCGCAATTCAGGATTGTCAAAAGGTTTGCACGCTTCAGTGATGCGTTGATCCGTGCTTTCCCTAAGTAGCTCGGGTGTTGGGGTTTCCCCAGATGAGTCAGTTGATATCAAAAGATGTTCATGTTGGTCCGGGTCAACCGCCTTAAGCAACCCGTTAATCATACCTCGCAAGGCGGTGCCTCCAGAGGCTTCGACGATCTGTCTTTGCGCATCATCTCCGATTTGACGGTCAAGGC
Source organism: Candidatus Poribacteria bacterium (assembly GCA_965198175.1). Taxonomy (GTDB): domain Bacteria; phylum Poribacteria; class WGA-4E; order WGA-4E; family PCPOR2b; genus JAPPKS01. Next base: position 164,509 of record OZ240245.1, on the reverse strand, counting down.
GTGCGAGCCTACCCGCCAACGTCGTCAAGGTATCTGAATCTCGGAACCCGAGCGCCACAGATTCAAGCAGTTTATCAAACGGCACACTGTGTTTGCGCTCAAGCGGTCGGGACTCGGTTTTATCATTCTCGCAAACGCCGACTGCATCGACAATCACGAAATGGGTTTTGTGATTGGTGTCGGGCGTGACCGCCTGCAAGTCTGTCGATGAAATCGTGCGCGTGCCTCTGCCCTTCATCTGCTCAAAATAGACTGGCGATCTGATGTTTCGCATGAAGACAATACACTCTAGCGGCTTAATGTCCGTGCCTGTGGCGACCATGTCCACCGTAACCGCGATACGCGGATTGAATGAGTTTCGGAAGCTCGCGAGTAGGTCTTCCGGTCTCTCGCCCGTTGTCTGGTACGTAATCTTTTTGCAGAAGTCGTTGCCCCGCCCGAACTCTTCGCGAACGGTGCGCACTATATCCTCAGCGTGCGAGTCCTCCTTGGCGAAGATAAGCGTTTTGGGTACCTCCGTTCTGCCGGGAAAAATCTCCGTGAACAGTTTATCCCGAAAAGTTTGAATTACGGTGCGAATCTGGTCTGGAGCCACCACAGCACGGTCAAGCTGCGTCGCGCTGTATTCCATATCCTCATCAAGCTGTTCCCATCGGGTTTCGCGAGTGAGCCGGTCCCGTTTGTCAACGTAAAAACCTGCTTCGACGCTACTACCCTGCTCCGAAATCTCTGTCTTGATACGATACACCTCATACCCAACGTTGACACCATCAGCGACCGCCCGCTCGTGGCTGTACTCCGTGACCAAATTCTGATTGAAGAATCCAAGGGTCTGCTTTGATGGGGTCGCAGTGAGACCAACGATAAAGGCGTCGAAGTATTCTAGCACGGGCCTCCATCGGTTGTAGATTGAGCGAGGGCACTCGTCGGTGATGATGAAATCAAAGGTCGAGATAGGAATATGGGGATGGTATTCCACCTCTGCAGCGGATTGATTCCCCAATCCAAGGTCGAACAGCGAACGTCCTTCGATTTGCTCATCTAAATCCGATTCCCCTTTGAGCATCGAATACAGCCGCTGAATCGTGGTAATGCAGACCTTGCTTACCCCGTCAATCCGGTTGGTGGTGAGATGTTGCACGTTGTAAAGTTCGGTTAATTTCCTCCCGTCCTCCGGCGTGGCATATTGCTGAAATTCTTTGAGCGTCTGCCTTCCGAGATTGCTGCGATCAACGAGAAACAGTATCCTCTTGGCACCTGCGAATTTGATGAGTCGATAAGCGAAACTAACGGCGGTGTACGTTTTCCCGCTGCCGGTTGCCATCTGGATGAGTGCGCGAGGGCGATTTTCCGCGAACGACTTCTCTAGATTCTGAATCGCTTCAATTTGGCAGTCTCGCAAGCCATGCGCGTCTAGCAACGGCAGTTCCTTGAGATGGTTTCGCAGTGTATCCACTTGGGCGATCCACTGCGACAAGGTTTCCGGTTTATGAAAGGCGAAAACGCGGCGGGATCTGGAGTCCGGATCGCGTAGGTCCCGGAAGAAGGTTTCAACTCCCGTGCTCTCATAGCCGAACGGCAATGGTCTCTGATGGGATCGAAGCCGTGCTGGAATCCCGGTGAGGTATTTCTCGGTTTGTTCAGAGACACCGCTGAGGGTGGTGCCTACCGGTTTGGCTTCGATTGCACCGATTGCTTTACTGTCGATGAATAGCAGGTAGTCCGTGGCCCCGGATGCCATAGGAAATTCGCGTACCGCTACACCTTGCGATTCACCAAGATTCATCTGCTCGCGGTCCTGAATCGTCCAGCCCGCGGCTGTGAGTAGTTGGTCGATGTTCTGTCGTGCTTTTTGCTCAGGTGTCATGTCTTCATTATGTGTCGTGAGATGATATTGTGGTGCGTACGTCGGCGTTATTTTACCTGAATCTACCGCCGATGTCAATCGGTGCGTCTGCTACTGGTCTCCATTGACAACGATGATTTTGCAAATATAGCTTGCCTCAGTCAATCCATCGGGCTATAATGTTTTGACAAGGCAGGGATATCTGTTCTCGACATCGGAGTTACTGGAATCAAATCACAGACTAAACGTCCAAAGGATAACGGCGATGAAAATACGTTAGGCGGTGAGATAACGTCCACCACGACCCGCCCGACACGAGATACCTGTCATCATTGCGCGCCGGGCACGGCAAGCACTGCGAATCCGACTCGGCTAAATTGGGCATTGCTCGGCGAGATAATGCTGGATGTAAACAAGCGGGAAGTGATATAATCTCAATCATGAGCATTTGTCCTTCCTAAAGTTATGGATTTGGTGTGTATAATTTTGGGACATTCGCCCCGTTAATCCAACTCCTTAGTTTCTGTTTTTCGTGAAGGTATCATCCTAAATTCATATTTCAAGAAGGAGATTTACCATGCTACGGTATAATTACTACTTCGTGGTTGTTGCTCTATGCGCCATGACGAGTGTCGGATCGGCAGCGTTGAGCGATGGTGTTATTACCGTTTTGACGTTTAACGATGAAAACGCAAACGACCTAACTGGCCGCAATGACGGCATCGTAAAAGGCGGTGCAGGATTTGCTCCTGGTAAGCACGGACTCGGTCTTGATGTCAACGGGGTGGATGCCTACGTCGAGATTCCCGATGATGCTTCAATGAACGCGATGGCGGATGAATTCACACACGCCGTGTGGGCGTTCATTCGAAGGTCTAGCGATCACGGCGCAGTTATGTTCAAGGGCGAGAAAATCGGTTGGGGTCCAAACTTCCATATTCGGCTGGGAACCCTCAACGACACGGACCTGACGTACGGCTCGAATAATGTGAAAGGTGCCGTGGATAAAAAGCCAGAACGGGGCGCCGCAAATCCGGAGGGATGGTTCAATGTTCGTGGTGCCTACAAGCTAGGTACTTGGATACACATGGCGCAAGTTGGAAACGGACAAACCATCCAGGGGTTCCTCAACGGCAAACCCGCGCATGTCACTGACGGATTTCACGGCGCAGCCGGTAGGGACCCGATGGCGCTGACGGCGCCGTATGCGACCTTTTCCGGTTTCCCGATTCTTATCGGAGCGTCGCGGGGGCGTGGTGATGATGTCAACAACTGGGAGTACATTGACGGTATCATTGATGATGTCGTAATCTTCGGTCGTGCGCTTTCCGCCCCGGAAATCGAAAAGCTCGCCAAGCTCGATTCGGACGCTCTAGCGGTTGAACCGAAGGGTAAGCTCACCACAACGTGGGCTACGATTAGATACCACTAAGTAAGGATCGCCGATTTTCTTTCGCTCCTTGGATTGTAAATATCCGACGGTATTTGCAATCCTATCTCGTAATATGGTAAACTTTCCACACTGGGGCTGCAAAAATGACGATTGGCAAATTCTTGAAGGCTAGCATAATCTGAAGCAATATCTTATTGCACCGAAGGGGTTGAACATCGTGAGTGCGCTTCTTCAGACAGTGGGGCCTTTGAAATTCTAGCACGTTGTCGAAGAAATGACTGTTAGATGAGACACAAAAAGCGACTGGACTTTAAGCAACAATTCATAACATGCAGTGACGGGCTTAAGCTAGAAAGACTTGAATCAGGCTAAACATTGTGATATACTGCTGGTATTCTAACAAAAAAATTCAGGAGGGTACTTTTTAGATGGCAGGAGACGCTTTGGGGTTAGTTGAAACAAGAGGATTCGTCGGAAGTGTTGAAGCCGCAGATGCGATGGTCAAAGCCGCAAATGTTAAGCTCATTGGGCGCGAAACAATCGGTGGGGGATACGTTACAGTTATGGTTCGCGGCGATGTCGGCGCTGTCAAAGCTGCGACAGATGTTGGAGCAGAGGCAGCAGCAAGGGTAGGTGAAGTTGTATCTGTCCATGTTATTCCGAGGCCACATGCGGAAGTCGAATTGATTTTACCTACTCAAAGAGAATCAGACAATGCGCTGGCCATTGATTTGGTTGAAGGGGATTCGTCAAGTTAAGGAAGATGGCGGATGCGTGACGAGGCGCTGATTGAGTTGATTACTCATAAGGTGCTTGAACAACTTCAGACAGAGCATCCTTGTAGCGGCTGTGCTTTGCGAACTTGTGCGGTGGGGAATCGTGCCTGCGACGCTGTCTTGCAACAGAACAAAATACCTGTTGGCGTGTCGGCAAGACATGCACATGTTACCCAGGAGCACCTAGAAATCCTTTACGGTGCGGGACACCAATTGGTAGTCCATGCCCCTTTATATCAGCCGGGCGCCTTTGCAGCAGCTGAAACCCTGACCATTGTTGGTCGGCGTATCCGTGCTATTGAAGGGATTCGCATCCTGGGCCCAGTGAGGGGCTATACACAAGTCGAGGTCGCACGCACCGATGCAATTCGTTTAGGGCTAGACCCGCCGATTCGCGATTCAGGTGATATTGCAGGTTCCGAACCGATAACCTTAATCGGTCCCAACGGTTCAATTTTCTTGAAGGAAGGGGCAATCTGCGCAACGCGCCATATTCACATGACGCCTCAAGATGCTAAACGCCTTGGAGTTTGTGAAGACGATTTGTTAAAAGTTCATATTCTTGGTGAACGCGCTTTGACTTTCGAAAACATTCGCCCCAAACTCTCACCGAGTTATGTGCTTCAGATGCACTTAGATACTGACGACGCCAATTGTGCAGGATTACGTGGCGGTGAAGCCATAGAGTTGTTGCGAGATTAGGAGTTCTCTCAGTGGGTGACAGCGAAGTGCCCATTCAACGGATAGAGGAAGAAGTTAAAGCTGTCCTAGATCAACGGTCAATTTCCACTTCTCCTACCGTCTCTGATAAGCAACTTCTGGCAATATTTGACGCAGCTCAGGTCGATCTCGCCCCGTTACTGAAACAACTTGAAGCATGCATCGAAGGCGGTTACGTTACAACAGCAATTGTGACGGATCTCGCTGCCAGACTTTTAGACGTAGAAGCCATTCAATCGGTATGCGGTCAGGATAAGGTGCTTACTTGTGGAGACATCACGAACTTGTCCCCTTTTACCGAAGGTCGCCCTTTAATTGCCATACCGATTTTATCTCATCCAATGGCGGCGAAACTTGCTTTGGGAATAGCGGATACACCATGCACTTATCTAATTTTTCAAGCGATGCTTCGCAGAAACAGAGTCGTCGCGGCGTCTGATTTACTCAAAGAATTTGTCCAAGCAAAGCGTGCATCTAAAATTCCAAAAATCGAGCACAATTACCTCGAAACCTTGTCAAATTTTGGTATTCAGTTTGTGCCAATTGAACAACTAGCTGAGACAATTCTGAACGGAGACTCCTTAAACTTTTGCCTTGTTGATGGAAAAGAGTCAAAAACGGTGATTAGCGCCTCAGTTATTGCTAATCTCGCACCTTCAGTTCGAGAGTTCGTCTACGCCAATCCGGTCGTTATCACACCACTTGCGCGCGATTTGGCAGCAGAAAGAGGCATCCGACTGGTAGAAAAAACAGAGTGATCTTAAGACTTCCGCTGGAAGCGGGTATTACTTTCGCCACAGATTGTATCACTGTTGCCACACTTCAATCGGGTCACTAATTTGAACTTCGGTTCAGTCTTGATTTCGAGAAGCGGATTAATCGTGGCATGTATCTTGCTATCGGTAAGCACATGACGAGTGATTGAGCAATATTTTTCCATGCCGCGTGAGGATGTACCCGATATAATAGGGGGTGGCATGCTGTTATACAACTCAGTTTGGAACAAATTTACGGAGGGTTTGTCATGAAATCCCGAATCAACATCTCTATACCGCTCATTATTATAGGGATATTGTCCACAATACTTGCCCAAGCAAACCATGAATACGACTATTTCTCAGATTTTCTGAGTCGAGATCCTCGAGAAGCTGGCGATGCTGATGACTGGATCGAACGCGGAAACGCAACTGTGACTGCGAGCCCACGTTTCGAAGATGGCATCCGTTTGACTGCCTGGGCCGACGCGCACAATCAAGAAGAGGAAGACCACGAATTTGCCATAGCGAGTGCGGTCTATTTCTTTGAAATTCCGAGACAAGCGCAACATATTGAGTTCATAATTCGCTACCGAGGTGAACCCCACGACGCTGAACTTGAGGGTCAAGAAGATGTTGTGGGGCGCGTTTGGGTTCGCAACACCAAACGAGAATACGCCCGACGCCAATATGACGATAAACATGCAGATGAGACGAGATATGGCGACACGTTTTTCTTACGTGCCAAACGGCGATCAGAAACGATTAAAATTGCTGCTGCCGGTCACGTTGATGATGGGTTTCTGGAAATGCACATCGTTGTTGAAAATGGAGAACAACTCGATGTGGAACGTATCGACCTTTTGACTTATCAACGGCAGCCGGATTTTCGTGTTGTGCATCGCTACGCTGGTAGGTATTACTGGAAGCCGTGGCATAGATACGCCTACCACTACTTTTACGACGGACCTTTCTACTACTGTACGGACCTGGATTACTATATTCGATGGAGTTATCCGATTTACGATCGCCGTTATCTCTCTATTCGATACGACTTCGGCAACTATCTCCACCGTTATTACACCCATTACCCACGTTATTATTATCGTTCCTATTCCAATCGTGTAAATGCACACGTACACAACAATAATCGTGTCAAAACGCATCAGCGAAGGTTCAACCGATGGAGCGAAGAGCACGAAACTGTTCGGCACCAATATAATAGGAGCCGTTTGTCAAGGACTGTCAGAGGCAGGCGAAACTCGGATGTGCAGAAGCGTGTGCGAGCCGTTATAGCAAAACACCATCAAGAATCTATTCCGGCGGGTCCTGCCCAGCGTTCAATAGCTACGGGCAAACGCCGATCTTTTGAAACGAATACAGAATTTAATCCTACGACAAGGCGCCGGAGCCAATACTTGCCACCATCTCGGGTTTCATCTAAGCAACGTTACCGCCGATCTAATCAACAATACCAGAGTCAGCAAGATATCAGGCGATCAAACAATGAACGCCGGAAACGCCTTAATACTCGTTCTCGGATTTCGCGAAGTTCGTCGAGGACTCCTGCTTCACGGTATAGATCCTCCCCATCCAGGACGACGTCACGCGCAAAACCTATCCCTTCCTCAACCTCACGTTCTCGGACATCAACCACTCGACAATCGCCTTCACGTACAACAAGCAGAAGCAATGACGACGATGACGGGCAGAATACCCGTCAGAGCGAGCGAAGTCGAAATACGTCGAGAACAAAACGGAATAGTCGAAGAAAATAACTACAACATGCCACGAATAAGCAGCCAAGGTGGATTGTCCCCTGGCTGCTTTTTCTTTGGGATAACTTTTTCGTTGACAAGCGTATCGAATATTGCTATTATTATCGCTGCTTTCAAAATTTGAGTCACTTTGTGAATTTTTCACGAAATGCCTTAGATCGGAAAAGCTATGAAGTGGCAATCTATTAAAGTAAATTTGCTTTTGATTCAACTTCTAGTTTGCGTTTTTGCCTTGATTTGGGGAGGGCAAGCAAGCTTCGCGGAATCAGAAGAAGCGGATTTACATCTTGTCTCACCAATTGCGGCGGTCGCCCGTTCTATCGTTCTACCGGGCTGGGGGCAGTTCTACACACAGGGCTACTTACAAAGCGGTGCGTCTTTTGTCGGGACGAGCGGGCTTCTTATTGGTAGTCTGATGGCTCACAAATCCTTTCGGGACATCTATGATAATGAGTATGAGCCAGCTGCCAAGATAAAGAGAGATTCTCCAGAGGCTCTTTCCCACTATAACCGGGCAAATCAGCGCTTTAAGCTACGACAGTTTTTCCTAATTGCAGCAGCGGGCGTATGGGCGTACAGCATCATCGATTCCTATGTTGGCGCCAACCTATACAATGCAAAAACAAAAGCGAATTCGCTTATTGATGACGTCAAACAGATTGAAGAGTTAGGAGTGCAATTCGAGGTTACACCAACCCAACTTCGTGTAGGTATTGTCAAATCTTTCTGAAGAGCAAGTAAGCTCGTCCTAACTTTATGGAGGTATACACAGTCATGTTAAGGGGCTTTGCCAAAGTAGGCTGCTTATTAGTTGTTTTTACGTTTCTTTTTAGTTGTGGAGATGTTGAAGAAATCGGTCGAGTCCAGCCCGAGGAATATGCTGCGATTAATAAAGTTTTGAAACAGTGGCGAGAGGGTTATGAGAACGAAGATGTCGAACTGTATATGAACGTGTATTGGAAGGACAAATTCCTTTATGTATCGGATATGGGAACAGATGACGACACAACCGACGATCTCATATTCGATAATTGGGATCAGGAAAGAGAGTCTGCAATTCGTGTCTTTAGGCTGTACCAGGATATCGAAATTGAGATTTCTGAACCCCCGGAAATTGACTATTTGGATGAGGCACACACCAGGGCGGAAGTCAAAAATCACTATAGGATCCAAGGGTTTATTGCCAGTGGTGAGTCCCTAGAAGGGGGATATACAGGTTGGTTTGCCGAAGGAGATAACCGGTTTATCTTTGAGTCAAGGAGTCGAGAGTGGCGGATTCAAGAATGGCATGATGAAGCGTTTAGCAAAGAAGAGATTGCAGAAGCTAATAACTAGGTTCTGTTGACATTTGGTTATAAGGTTGGCATAATAGAAGAATGATGCCCATAACTTTACCTGACGACCAATGGAGAAAGATATACCCGTTTCTTCTAAGCTGTTCCAACATCTATGTCCGCAACGAAACTGCTACTCGACGATTCGTCGAAGCCCTTCTGTGGGTGACTCGTAGCGGTGCTCAATGGCGACTCTTGCCAACTGCCTATGGAAATTGGAACTCCATTTACAAGCGGTTTAGTAACTGGTGTGACAAAGGAATCTTCTCACAGATGCACTGCTACTTTACCGCCGACCCAGATATGGAGTGGCTTATTATTGATACTACCATTTGCCGGGCTCACCCATGCGCGGCTGGAGCCTCAAAAAAAACGGAGGTGCTGAAAACCAAGCGCTAGGACGCTCTCGGGGCGGCTTTAGCACAAAAATTCATATCACAGTTGACGCACTAGGTAATCCGCTTAGACTCCAGCTAACTCCCGGTCAGAGACACGACATAGCTGAAGCCGAAGCGTTGATAGTTGGCTATAACAGCGAGCATGTAATTGGAGACAAGGGATACGATTCGGACAGTTTTATCGACGTTATTGAAGCGAATGGAGCGACGGCGGTGATACCGCCTCGACGTAATCGTGGCGCTCAAAGAACATATGACAAACATTTATACAAAGAGAGACACCTGGTTGAATGTTTTATCAACAAGATAAAATGGTATCGTCGTATCTTCTCTCGTTTCGAGAAGCTGGCTGTCCGCTATTTCGGATTTCTAAGTTTTGTCTCCACGCTTATCTGGCTCCGTTGAAATGTCAACAGAACCTAATACAGCATTCAACAAAAAGCCAAAAGAATGTCACAATTTCGTAACATTTCTTGGCTATAATATGTCTTCCACAGTTGCGCCGATAATCCGCTATAGGACCTTAGGCGTTGCACAACCTGCTTAGCGAAAGATTAACATGGTATCGAAAATCCTTATTGTCGAAGACGAACCCGATATTGTTGAGCTGTTAGCGTACCACCTGAATCAAGCCGGGTTTGAGACGGAAGCAGTTTCCAACGGTAGGACTGCCCTTAACCAAATTAAAGCCAATCCTCCCGACCTGATCCTATTGGATCTATTGCCTCCCGAAGTCGATGGATTAGAAATCTGCCGATTGTTAAAACAGGATGCATCAACCGCAGATATTCCAGTTATCATATTGACAGCAAAAGGGGAAGAAATCGATCGGATTGTTGGGTTCGAATTGGGAGTTGATGATTATATTTCGAAGCCTTTTAGCTCACGGTAGGTCGTATTGAGAGCCCGGGCAGTACTACGTCGCCCTGCAGACACAAAACCTTCTAAACCCTCAGAAATAGTTGAGATCCACGGCTTGAAGATTGACCTGGACAAACATCAGGTATTCGGCGAGGACGGGGCGATTTTACTGACTGCTACAGAATTTAAGCTGCTTAGCTTATTCGCGCGTTGTACTGGACGGGTTTTCACGCGCAACATTTTGATGGATGCGGTTTGGAAAGAGGAGTATTGCAGCATTGATCGTACTGTGGATACTCACATAAGTCGCCTGCGGCGTAAACTAGGACGATTTGGAGGGCTGATTGAGACGGTACGCGGCATCGGCTACCGCTTCAAGGAGTAGGAAGAAAAAAATTGTATGCACGGTTTGGTGTTTAACGAGGTTAACACTCGTTCGGCAATCATGAAAGAGATTCTCGGCCCGGCAACGCAGCCTGGATTCAAGACCCAACATATTTGTAGCGAAACGGTTTAGGTTCCGTTGACATTCAAGCGGGGTTCGTGTTAGAATTGCAGTATTATCTATAAGCTTACCCGATGAACAATGGAAAATAACTTCACCGTTTCTTCTCAGTCACCCGATTCTTTGTGTTGCAAATCAACCTTATCCAGCTCCGTTGGAATGTCAACACAACCTAACCTTTAAGATTTAATCACGAATAGAAAATACCGGTGTAAAAAGGTCATTTCTGTCGGTATTGTTGATGGTGGTTGAAGACAGCAATTTCTGTGTTTGTTCTCTGTGTTTGTTCATAAAGGGTAGCGTTTCCTTGAAAGGTTTAACTAACCTTCAAGCGTTTAATTTGGAAACGTCAATCGTTAGTGTTCAGTGTGGCGCGCTTTATCTTCACAAAGTCATCTACCACACAGAGAATACTAAGCCTCTAAATTGAAAATTAGTTACATCTGAGAATAAGAAAGTGCGCTTTCAATGCCTCAGAAAGAGGTACATTTACGTGATTATCTCGCAATTTTACGAAAGCATGATTTTATAATATGCTTGAGTGTTTTGCTCATTCTAGGAACTGCGCTTGTCGTTAGTTTGTGGTTACCAAGAACCTATTCAGCTTCTGCCCTGATATTGCTTATCCAACCAACATCTAGCTCGCCCATACCCTCCACGGGTCTTTTTCAAAGTGTTCTGCCCGGCGGCGTTGACCACAGTGAAATGGAGACAATCGGTCAGCGTTTTGCTACGGAATCAATGTTATCATCGGCTATCCAAAGCCTAGAGGCTGTGGGCATCGAAGGGACGGACTATCTCCCTCCAATCGGGCAGTTGCAACGGAATTTGAAAGCGAAAAAACGTCCAGATACACATTACATTGAGCTTTCGCTGGAACTAACGGAAGAAGAGGGCGGCGAACGTAACGCCGCGCTCTTAGCAAACCAGTTGATTCGTGAGTATCAGTCCTTGCGCAGTGGTGAGGAAACAAGCAAAGCCAGACACCGACGGACGCTTCTAAAGGATGAGATTGCCGATCTTTCTGAACAAATCAAGGACAAAGAAGTTGTGGCAATTCAATTTATCAACAAAATAGGAAATCCAGCAACGTGGTACGCGCAACTTTCAAGTCTGCTTGATCGGCAGGTCAGGTTGCTTGATCAAGCAGATCAAATTGAACGAACGAGAAGCGTTACAAAGTTAGAATTTAATCGTCTTGAAAAAGAAATTACGGATTATCCTGAAGATATCAGAATTTCAGAAATTATTAGGAACGATCCAATCTGGCGAAGTTATCATGAAAGATTAATGTCTCTAGAACTATATCAGGTTGGGCGCCGGGAACAGGTTGGCGAAAAATCTTCTGATTTGCGAGCAACTGATGCAGAAATTCGGAATCTCCAGAATAAATTAAACAACTTTGAAACAGACCTAAACACAACATCTGAAACCTATGGAGAATTACCTCAGTATATCAGCTTACGAAATCAGATAATGAATTTTCAGGCGAGTCTCCGTCAAGCAGACCATAATCTGAAGCAGATTAAGTTGCAATTAGATAAGGTAAATCATGAGTTGAAACCACTAATAGACGAAATTCCTGAAAATGAATTTAATCTTTCAAAAATAAAAACCGAGATTAATACGCTTTATGAATTGAAGAAGGAGATTTCCAAACAGTACCTTGAGGCAGAAATTCTAGTTGCCGAAGCCGAATCAGATTACCGGGACGGAGAATCGAGTCTCCCACATGTTAAGGGAGGAATTGAGGTAGTTGATGCAGCAGTTCCTCGAAAAATTCCGGTTCGCCCTCGCATCGGTTTTATTGTCATCATTGCAGGCGGAATTGGCTGCGCTGTTGGCATTTCTATTACTTTGCTGATGGAATATTTCGGCGACACCTACAGATACCCTGAAGAAGTTCAGTCCGATCTCGGTCTGTTTTACTTGGGGGCTGTTGAACCCCGGGAACAGAATCTCTTTTCACAGTTTATTTCTGAATCCTATCGAACCGTTGCTGCAAATATAAATCTCTCCAATCCTGAAATTGATAAACAGATTCTCATGCTGGCAAGCTGTGATCCTAGCGAGGAGGTTTCTACTGTGTCAGCAAACTTAGGAGCGGCAATGGCATCAGCGAAAAGCTCTGTTCTGATTGTAGATTGTAACTTGTCCCAGCCTGCACAACATCAAATTTTCAATATTCCATCGGATGCCGGTCAGACAAACTCGCTTACAGACGAAGAAATAGATTGGAACCAGGCGATTCAACGCACACATATTGCAAATCTCGACCTGATGAGCGCGAGAACATTATCCTCAAATCCCACTGATTTCCTGCGGATGCCTCGTTTAAACGTTTTCTTTCAACAACTTCGTGAACGCTACGAACTCATCTTGCTTGATGCCCCGCCGATTTTGCCAACAGCAGATAGCCTTATCTTGGGTGTTCATTCCGATGCTATTGTACTGATAGTTGACCTCGACCAAACCCACCGAGAAACGCTTCGGGCATCTCAGGATCGGATTATGCATGCCCAAATTCATTTATTGGGGTTTATAGCAACCTAGCCAGAAACGCGACGAAATTCTCTGCCGCGCGAACAGCAATCGTCCTTGAAAGGAATCGGTTTGCACTTCAAGCATCCGTGGAGAATGAGCAGCTTTGAAGAATTTTTGTTATCAAGAACTCAAGCTGTTACCGGGTGTACAAATCAACTCTTTGGAGTAAAGTTACATACCATATACCGACTGGTGACATTAGCAGCATATCAACAAAACATGCAAAATACCCCAATTTTCGATAGGTAGCAACTCGGGTCAGGTAAAAGTGTGCAAAAAAGTCTTGACAGAAAATTGTAGAAGTGTTATCTTAAAGGTTACCTTTATTTTGGACAATAATCAAAGCATCTTCACAGAAGTGTGTGACCCAAATTACAACCGATTCATCGAATCTGTTAGTGAACTCAGAGTTGGTTGATGCTGCTAGCCAATACAACCAAGACCACTTGTAATTTGAATCCCTTTGCGTCACGGCATGGATGGAATTTCGGATCGATGATTCAATTGAATTCGGATCTGTCCCAACAGACCGCGGTGATGGCAACTGAATTGATAGGTCTTTCATGGTGGAATGTCCGCTTTGAATTCTTTTTCCGTATCGGCTTCAACTTCACTTTGACCACAGCACCAATATCTTCCATCTCATTATTATTGTACACCTTGTCTCTATAGCCCCGGCTATCCAGATGTTTAGACGGACTCAATAACGATTGTCACAGACATCAATTGGTACCCTGCGCAAAAGTCTCTGTTGATTGAGGCACACGCAGCCTTCTCCCAAGATTTTGAAGTATTTGATAAACATCATTCAATCCGGTATAAGGGAGAACCCATAGCAATTAGGAAGCAACTCGAGGTAGGTTATGTAATGCCCAGACGATGAAAGGAGGTCATAAAACCCTGCGTGACGGCATTGTAGACTGTTGATGACAAAGGATTTAATCGCGATAAGTGGTTTGTTTCCGGTCATCTTTCAACAACGTAGTCCCAATATAGTGTTCAAGGACTATGATTAAATGCTTATCTTTCGCATCAAAACGACAACCAAATTTTGTGGTTATTTATTCTTGTGTTGGTCTTTTCAATGTGATAAAGTGATGTTGTGTTTATGTCAAGAAAATACAAGAGAATAACGTGAGAGATGAGTCTATGTTCAAACGAACTCTATAATTTCTTGCTTGCATTGTGATGAAGCTATTTGTCAATGGTCAAGACGATGGAGGACGTTCTGCCGCAGATTTAGCGGGCAAAAACGTCAATACGTCCGATTGACCAATACACAATTTTATTTGCTCAAGGAGGCATGTTTAATGAAGACACTAAAACCCTCGCTTGATTGGTTGTTTGTTGCCGTTGGATTGTTCAGCTGTTTAGTGTTTTATGGTTGTGGGGCAAAATCGCTGGGGCCACAAGAGCCTCTGCTTCCTTCCATTGAAGGACAATCCAAGTTTTCTGACCGATTTCAACTCGAGGAAGAACCTCAATTCTTCTACGATCTCTTCGGTAAGGAATTGCTCGAAGGGTCGGAAGTCTATAATTACCGTGAACAGAAGTTGTTCGATCAATCCGGCGAACTGATTGTTGGATGGACCGGGCAACTCGATAGTGAGCGGTTCTCTGCACAGTTGGACCGCACCGTCCTGACCGAAGATACATTCCGCGGCAGACATGCAGAGTGCGCCATCGGCGACAACATGCGGATTAAGCCCTCTACGTTATTCCCCAACCGATATATCATGTATAAAACCGAATTCGATGGGTTTCGCATGGATATTTCGTTTGCCCATGAACGCCACCTTTTTACGCTGCTAAATTCCCGAATTTCTAACCCATCGCAACTCTCTGATGCCGTACCCACGTTGGCAGGCACCTTTGGTCGCCGCAACGGCTTTTCTGATGATGCAGGGGTTCGGCACATTGAAAACGCGCGTCTAATTGGATTTCGGGCTCAGGGACTTTTGGGGGATGTGTTCCGTGCGGGATTCACTTACATTAACCTCAATAAAGAACATCCCGAACGAGTGGAGAGTTCGATGTTGGGCACCGTGGCGAACACCCCGCCAGATCGCATCGTAGTGGTTTTCCGCGATGATTCCCCAGAGGATAACCACCCGCTAGCCTTTGACAACCTTCCCGAAGAAAATGCCCAAGGCGGCGTAGGCGCAGCGGTTAAGGTGATAACAGTGACGGTTGTCACGCAAGGACTTGAAGAACTGACAGTCGACGAAAGGGAAGCTGGAGAAGTGGCTCGTCAGTTGCCGGAAGAACAGCGAAAATTCACCGTATTTTCCGATGCGATTGTGCCGGTAGGAGCTAGTACAGTCCACGAGACCGGCGAATGGAAAATCGTCGAAGGCTTCAATGCTATGCAGTATGAATTGAACCTCGAAGCATTGGACGATCCAATCAACTCCCGTCAGGTGAAATCGGTGGCGTTTGAGATGATAGTTGCTGGCGACTATAATATCTCAGTGGTCGGCTTCAGCGGCGCCAACGTCGGCGACGTAAGTTCGGCATGGATTAAAACCTCAGATGGTCATATTGAAATGCCATTTCGAGATGTCATCCAGGCACCCGGCAATTACGGTCAATCGTCCGAGTATACAGACAATCGCGCCAGTCTGTTTCGGAATCCAAGTGGGTGGAAAGGTGAAGGACGCCCTCGTAAAGTTAGCTATCGCTACGGTGCAGCTAGGGCAGCGGTGTTGTACGGTGTGGACCTGGAAGGTACCCTGTTTAACACCTTAATTCGCGCCCACTATTCAGTTAACAGCAAGTATAAGCAGTATCCGACCATTCCCAAAGACAAGGTCAGTTTCAGCCAGATCAATCCCGATATCACGGATCCGGCGAACATCGCGATAGATCCCTCAACGGGCTTGGTGATTAACACTGATACGAGTCTTCCGACGTTCTCCGAGACGGAAGGGGAACGGTTTGAAGCCCGGTTAGGTGGAGATGGTACCGACGAAAATGGAAGTGGTGAACTGGGTCGTGAAGTGGCGTGGTTTATCAACCTCAAGCAACGTTTCGGAAAGCTGTTTTTGGAAGAGACGTTCTATCACATTGACCCCGGCTACACCACGACGTACCATAATTGGGGGGCGAACACAGACAGAGATCAGACCTATTCTCTAGAGCGGACGCCCGAATCGGCGGCGGAAGTCTCGCCGTATGACGAAATCAATTACATCTTGGTTGAAGATGATGATGATGATGATGACTGGCCAGATGACATTGACTTTGACGGTGTCTTACCACAAGCCGACGACCGCGATCAGAATGGCATCCTAGACTACCAGGAAGACTTCCTGATCTTCGAAGCAGATCCGCCAATTTTTCAGGATCTGGTCGACTTGAACAACAACGGGGTCATTGATTCGCTCGAAGATGATTTTGAACCGCAGTATGAGTACGGTATAGACCGTGAAGGGTTCCATGTCGCAGCGAGCTACGACTTGTTGGATAACCTAACGCTAAAAGTAGGTTGGTTAAACGAAAGCGAAATATCGAGTCGTCGTCAAAACAATTCGAAATACATGCATCTGACCTATCAACGTGATATCCCTGATTTTGGCACGTTGTTGTTCCAGAATCGTTTTGTTCGCGTTCGAGACGACATTCCTGAATACTCGATTACACTGCGTCCTGGTGAATTGGAACCACTACAAGAATCAGATGAACTGGACTTTTTCAATGCGCGTGTGAATCTGTCAACACTACAGTTCATTTACACGGCAATCCCGAATTTGACGGTAGAAACGAAATTTTTGGTACAACTCCAAAAACAGTTTGAGCCGGATATTGAGGATGCGATAGCGTTAGATATCCCGTTCAACGAGGATGATGAAGAAAGTGATGTGAACACTGAGATCGATGAACGTGTTGACTTGATGATCCCGATAGATCAGGTTCGTGTCGCTGGAGATAGACGTGAATTTCCGTTCTATCCCGATCACGGTCTAAACCCGCTGCATCCCGATGAAGCTCAACAGAGCGGGCTAATTTACGATCCCGAGCAGTGGAAACCGCGTCGCTATGCGGAGCGTAGTATTCGCAACCAAGTAACGGTCATCAAGTTCAGATATGAGATACCGTTAGGCGACTTGCCAGGGATAGACAAAATCGGTGAGGATTTAACGCTCACGCCCATGACTAAGTACATCTGGACGAAAGCGTTCGATCGAAAAGGTGGTGAGATTGGGGACGTACTGAATCCTCGTCTGTTCGTCCCAACCGATTTACCTCCGATAGAATACTTACGGTTTAATCGTCGGAGTCGTGAGGATGTGCTGGGGGTTCGTCTGGATTACCAGTTCTCACAACGAGTGAATATTCTTGCAGGTTTTCAGTACCGTAAGTTTACCAACCGGGATGATAATTTTAAGAGTTTTCTAACGAATTTCCCTGTTGATGAGCCGGTGCCCATATTATTCCGTCCGGACATTCGGACGCGCATCTTTGAAATTCAAATGATTAAGCGCGGAGAATGGTTAGGGTTCAACATTGTGATACTCTCAGGTTTCCGTCGGACGCGCATCATTTTTGAGCGAACGACGACGAACACAACGTTCATCCGTGCAATGATGGGATTCTAACATGATGAAAGGCGCCAAGCATTGCGAATGCTTGGCGCTATTTTTCAATTTCATTCAAAACTTTTGAAAACATCAGGGGTTTATAATAGGAAACGCGATCTCTTTTCTATAATAATAACCTAAACTTACAGATTGTGGGAGGAAAGTATGCAACGCTTCAGTGTAACCCTAATTTTTGTTAGCCTTTTGATTTTCCAGGGTGTAGTAGTACTCGCCCAAGAGGATGACGCAACATCCGTAGATGTTTCTAGTACAACTGGTCTTGTTCGTGGTCAGGTTCTGGACACCTCTGCTCAATCAAACCCTGTTACCGAGGTCACAGTGGTTATTAAAGATGTCCTCGGGAACGAGTATGACACAAAATCAGATTCCGGCGGGGAATTTGAAAAAAGCGGCATTCCCCCTGGGCGGTATTTGATGAGTTTCTATCGAGATGGCTACAAACCTCGAGAAGGTAAACCCGTAACAGTTACAGCCGGCGGCGATCAGTATATAGCAATGAAAATGACGAAAAAAGATACTGTTTTCTCCTTCTTTGCAAAATTTGGTATCATATTCTGGCCGCTCGCTCTCTGCTCCGTTGTGGCAGTGACTTTCATTATTGAACGGCTTTTCACTTTTGCGAGAAGCCGATCAAAAATTGGCACAGAACAGTTCATGGCAAGTGTCACGAACTTTTTGCGTAACGAGAACATTATGGAAGCTGTCTCGACCTGTGAGGAGGCTGGCGGTCCATTAGCGAACGTGTTGAAGGCGGGTTTGTTGAAATACAGCCAGGCACAAATTGAAGAGCGAGATATTACCAAGGAAGAAATCCAGGAAGCCATTCAGGAAGCAGGTCTCCTTGAAATTCCCGAGCTTGAGCGAAATCTGCCTGTACTCGGTACCATTGCCGCCATTTCTCCCCTGTTTGGTTTGCTGGGTACCGTAATCGGTATGATTAGCGCGTTTACGACGATTGCACTAGAAGGTACCGGTGACCCGCAGCAATTGGCAGGAGGTATTTCTCAAGCGTTGTTGACTACTGCAGGCGGTTTAACGATAGCTATTCCTTGCCTCATTTTCTACAACCTTTTTGATAGCTGGGTCAACAGGTATGTGATTGAGATTGAACAAGTCTCAAACGAAATCGTAAATCAGCTAGTGCTTGGTCAAATAGGTAACGCCTAAACCCCACCTCAATGCCGCCCCGGCTGTAACCCAAAGTTACTAGGGGCGGCATCACCCCCATCAATAGGAGGATTGAAATGGCTCAGGGTGGAAAACCAGAACGTATGACATTGCTCTCTACAAAACTGAAGGAGAGAAAAGGGCCTAGAATGGACATGGCCCCCATGATTGACTGTGTCTTCTTGCTGTTAATCTTTTTTATGGTGGCGACGACATTTTCGCCAATGCCGGGGATTCGCGTACAGTTACCTCCACCGGGCAAGCCGAATCCCAATAAGCCGAAGGGACTTATCGTTAGGATTGCCAATCCGACGGGAACTGTACGAGAAGGAACTATGGTGTTGAACGATGAAATAGTCGGTTTCAACGATATGTTTAGCCAGCTCATCAACGCTCCCGAGGACATCAAGAATATGCTGATCATCCAATCAGAGCGTGCAGTTTTACATGAGCAGATTGTTAAGATTATGGATCTTGCAAAGCAAGCTGGTATAGATAAAATTGGTTTTGCAATGGTCGCAAGGGAATGATAAAAGGAGGAAACTTATGGCTTTATTTAAGCGGCGGGGCGGTGGGCAAGATAGAGAGTTACAGATGGCGCCGATGATTGATTGCGTGTTTCTGCTGTTGATTTTCTTTATGGTCTCGGCAATCATGCGAACCCCACCCCCATTTTCAGTCACCCTACCGGAGTCAGCAACAAAGCATGAATTTCCCCGTAAGAAATTTAACCTCTTTATCAGTGCAGATGGTCAAATTTCATTTGATGACGAGTTAATGCTAACGATGGACGATATGGACATATTTCTGTCTACGCACGAACATCTGATTAGTACGCTAATCCTCAAAGCAGACAAAAGCACCCATCATGGCGTTGTTATTGATGTGATGGAGCGCGCAAAACAACGTTTTAGTAAACCTGAAGGACAGGAAATTGCCATAGCCGTTTCGGAAGATGAGTAGATTTAGGTCAAGATGCCTCCTTGGAATGTTCTAATCATGGTTAGTGTTATCGGGCAATAGAAAAATACGGCTTGCCAAGGAAACAGATTGGCAAAGATTCGATAACGTTTCGAAGTATATATATGTTCCACTCAAGGCAGCCTGATGGCTGCCTTTTTTTGACTGTACATATCAAAGATAAGCAAATATTGTTTGTTGTTCGAACAAGCCGCTTATTCTGTTGAGTTTGGGCTTGAGGGCAGGTGTACAAAGTTGTATTGCTTTAGGAATGTAAAAACAGAACAGCTTTTTTCCGGGTTAGCTTCAGTTCTCCTAATCGCAATATTTGGGTGCAGTAGCGGAGAAATTCAAAACTTCGACAACATCAGAATCGAATCAGATTTTCGTCTTAGCTATCTTGATATTCGAATTATTCTGCTCGACAAAAATCGTCGCCCTCTCATCTGGAGTGAAAGCATCCTGACCCCACGGATTGGTGTTAACGCGATCTCCGAATCCAAGTTTATAACAGATGCTACAATCTATTCAACGCGGCAAGGTGCCAAGAGCGAAAAGGTCTATGATGGTCAACTTTTTGATTTGCGGTGGGGATCGCTTGGTAGGTCAAACCTAAGATTACTTCGTTCAGAAATTCCGCGTTCGCTAATCCTTGAAGACCCACAGCGAGACACAGAAATGGGAATCATTACAGTTACTGTGGAAACAGATAAACAAGGGCCGTTCTCGCATACTTTGGAAAACACTCGGATTTACACTAGCCTCCCTTAATGCTAACTAAAGTTTGGACAATTTGATTCAAGTTGACGTAACTTTATCAAGGGGCCGGTGAAAATCCGGTGAGCGGTTCTCCCTGAAGGAGGTCCAACAAAATAATCGTACGTCAATTAAGGTGCGAAAAACCATAAACGCCCACCGGTAATATCGAACTTTCTGACATCTCAAGTCCTTTCCACAATAATAGAACATTCGGAATTAACGCCGCGTGACCGTCGGACAAGCGACAACTCAAGATGGAATAATAGGCATTGAAATTTACAGTCTAATTATGATATAATCTTTAACGGAGAACGGGATATGAGATAGTTGCTCTGAGCATAATAATGTGTCTATCTCTTTTTTTAGCACTTGATTTCTAAGGGGGATTTCTGATGAGGAGGATAGTTCACTGCTCCATTGCGATTACTGCATTTGTGTGTGTGATTTCCGTTAAAGCTCCGGCCGACCTTGTCGACGGACTGGTTGCCGCTTGGTTACTCGATGAGGGGAAGGGAGCTGTTATGAAAGATGCTGTGGGTGACCACGATGGCGAAATTGATGGCGGTGAGTGGACTGATGACGCTAAGAACGGAAAGTCTGCTTATCGGCTTGAAGGCCAAACGCTCATCACGGTCAAAAATTCAAAGGACATTGATAGGCTGAAGGACGGGTTTACAATCGCGCACTGGATAAACCCGAAACAGGGCGGCGCGATTATGGATAAGTCGGGAGATGATGGTTCGAGAATCCAGTGGTATATTCTTGGCGACAAACGCCACCACTGGGGTATCGGTGGACAATTTGGGTTCTCGGATGGCGATCCAGTTCCCAATTTTAACGAATGGTATCACTTTGTATGGTCGCATGAGCCAGATGAAGCGAGCATTGTCTATCGTGACGGCAAAGAAGTTGGCATGAACCGCCTCGGGGCAGTTCCTGAGACCGGGAGGGATATGCACTTTGGTAACCGGTTGCCCTGGGAAGGTCGGCAAGAGTGGTTCAATGGAATTTTGGACGATATCGGTTTCTGGAATCGACCGTTATCCGAGGAGGAAGTCAACGAGCTCATAAAGGTGGGGCTACCAAATGTCCTCGCCGTCTCACCACAGGGCAAATTAGCAACTACGTGGGCAACGCTGAAAACTCGCTTAAATTAGCACATGTACAGCTCTTGCACCTTCGCTCATCGCCTCGCAACTTTGCCGAGATGTACGGGGGTGGAGGCGAAAAAGAGGGCTTAACTCAACCCAACACGTGTGGATCGGAAATTCATACTCCATGCCAAAACATAGTGTTTGGGCTGCAACTGAGAGAGGAGGTGAGTTCGGCTTTTGCCAAGCGTTTAGGTACAGTGCAAGATATACCTTAGCGCTAATCAGATTTGGACAGGTAAACACGCTCCAACTGATGAATTCTAAACCCGATTCGCCATTGGGATGGGATTTCATAGAATCTATTTTGTCCGGCGATTCTGCCGGTATTCAGTACGATAAATTACACGATTAAATGCTTTGAATAGGGAGGTTAGACATGTATAGATTTTTCATTAAACACGCTTCTTATCTGCTTACACTAATTGCCATCATGGTCATCGCCAATTCGAGTGCTTTCGCAGCGATTGATGGCAATTTGGTCGCCTACTGGGGTTGTGATGAAGGTTCTGGAAATACCGTCAACGATAGCGCCGGGGGGCATACCGGTATGCTGTCAGCGGGGATTGTATTTGTAGACGATACTGCCTCTAACTCTGGTACCGCGTTGGATTTTACGGCGGGTGGAGATCCCTTGATTACCGTGGAAGATGCCCCGGACCTTAATAACTGGGATCCTGGGTTCACTGTTGCAATGTGGCTCTGTCCTCGCGGCGGCGGTTCACTGATGGATAAGTCGGAGAGTGACGGTGTAAGAGTGCAGTGGTATGTCCTTGGCGACCAACGCATGCACTGGGGTCATGGTAGTTCCTTTGGATTCTCCGACGACATGCTGTTTCCCGCTTTTGGTGAATGGCATCATGTCGCATGGACGCACGACATGGCGCAGAGCGTCGTGTATATTGACGGTAATATGGCGGGCACGACGGAGTTCGAGGGACCAATCCCTGACACCACAGGATCGGTGTTATACTTTGGCAACCGTCTGGTCCACGAGGGGCGATCGGAATGGTACAATGGCAAGATGGATGAAATCGGTCTCTGGAACCGGGCATTATCTGCCGATGAAATCGGAGCACTTGCTGGTGGGCAAATCCCCACAGCCGTTTTGCCACAGGATAAATTGGCGACTACATGGGCGCTGCTCAAGGCTCACGATTAGTTCATAAGCTGTGGTCGTAGAGGTTTTGAAGCAATTTGAAGCGGATATAAACTACCGGGCAGATTTCAGATAACGGGATTCGATTCTAAATCCCAGATGTGGAATCTGCCCTTTTTCATGGGAGGTAGCAGTTGCCGAATCGCGGGGCTTATCACAGGGGTTCACAGATGTTTTTTTGTTTTTTTGGGGGCGTATGAAACACCATCGTTATCCAAAAAGTTTTCTAAAAAATTAGACCTACCTTCAAACAGACAAACAGAAAATCATCTACCTGCTAATCGCAGGAAAAGTCGGAACCGTAAAGCCTACGGCTTCTTCGCCGCTTTGAATTTTTGGGTTGCAAACTGACGCCACTCCTTTAGTTTTGTATTACGAAAGTCCGGCATTTGCCATTCGTTTTGGGCGATTCGCATCGCTTCTTCTTCTGTAATTGGTAGTTCAACAAGCTTTCGGATTGCTGCCTCGCGTGTTGCTTTATCTTTAGATTTATTAATCGCTTTCCACGCATCAACCAAATCTTTGTGTGGGTCAATAACGAGCGCACCGATGAGATCGCTCACGATATCCCAACGCTTTCCACCTTTCTCTGCATCATACCGGATAGGGGTTAAATCAAGTTGGAATGGATTGGATACAACGCAGCGTTTGCCTAGTTCATCGTAGAGGTCGGGAATTACACTGGAGCGGTTCAGTTCAAACTCCTTTGGGCCTTCGGGGTCTGTATCACGTAGCATCCATAGCTTTTGCCCTTCATCCGAAAGCACGAACTCAATGAACATTTGAGCCATTTCCAAGTTCGGCGCGCCTTTAAGAATTGCAATGGAATCGGGGCTTACAACCGATGCATCCGGCGGCACGATATATCCGATCGCATCGCTTCCAAATACAGCAATCTGCCCATGGGCGTAAAAATCAATTGCCATTCCATAAATCACTTGTCCCGACGTGACATCTATGGGTATCCTACTTGAGGCAGCGGGGAACATTCTGACATTGGCGCCCAATTGCGTAATCAATGCAAACCCTTTTTCCCAACCGTAACCTTGGAGGATGATTTCGTACATCATGTGTGCGCTTCCGCTTTCACGTGGGTCTGCCGCTCCCACACGGCCAATCAATTCGGGGTGTGTTAAATCTTTCCATGTCTTGACTTCGGGCAAGCCGAGGCGTTGACGCAGTTCCTCATTGTACATAATCCCAAAGCTTGATAGAGCTGTGCCGTACCATTGATATTTCGAATCGTAGACTGGAATCCCAAAGAGCTCTTGAGGAATTCTTTGCAATTGTTCTGTAGGCAGTTTGTAGGGAATCAGTAGACCTTTATCTGCAAGCTTAAGATAATTATCTGTTCCTCCCCCAAAGAAGAGATCGAGACCGATGCCTTCAGGAACACGCTGAAATTCAGATTCAATAAATCGGAAATCGGAAGACGTCCCGCCTGAATCTATCCAATCAAGGTTAATCTGCTTACCCACTTTGTTTTCGTACCACTCGCTGAAAGCCCTACTAAATTCTGTTTGGATGCCCTCCCAGTGTGGGGAAATAATCGCTAGCTTGTCCTGGGCTGTTGCTGCTTCTCCCCAATGTAAAAGAGCGGTGAAGCTAAGCATCAGAAATATCGTCCGTATCAGTGCGCGCTTTTGTGTCCGCATAAGCATATCCTTCTAAAAGACGTTGAAAAGAACAGGTACAAAGGACTCCGGCGGGATAATCAGAAAGGTAAATGGCGGGTGATTGTAGGCATTTTCCACATCAATACTAAAATCACAAAGAGTAAAATCAGATACCATACAACGCGCTTCCATGAACTACGTCTCCTCTGTTGGTCAAAGCGATCTGATAATTTCATGGCATCTTGCCTATTGTGTTCCGATTTTTAACATTCTTCACCAGATATGTACCACTAACAGTTCTTAATGAAGTCGGTTCCGGTGCGAATTTTCGATTCTTGGATTGGAGCGCTTTGGAAGCAGCGATACCAAAATCAACCTGCGAAAAAGCAGAATGCCAACTCAATTTTTTCGATTTCGTCTTACCCACAGAGTGCCTTAATAGCAAGAAGTACGACACCTTACTTGTTTCGATGGGATTAAACCGATGATTCTGAAATTGTATAATATCTAGCTAATTCCTCCGCTGCTCCGAGGGAATCATTGACTTAATCTGATTTGCATGAAGTACGGCAATCCCGTAACTGAAAACTTCTTCGATGGTAAATTCAAACCCATTATAATGGATTTTCTCGCCTTGTTCCGGCAATCGACCGAATAGATTCAATATAAACCCACCAATTGTATCACACCGATCCCTCGGGATATTTGTGCCTAATGATGAATTAATAGCCTCAATTGATGTCCGCGCATTAACGATCCATGAGCCATTGTCGAGCAACTCAACGGGCGGGGTATGTCTTTTGTGATTGTAATGAATCTCGCCTACAATTTGCTCAAAAATATCCTCTAAGGTGACAAATCCAACGCACCCCGCATGCTCATCAATGATAATTGCGATGGGATCTTCGGCGATGCGTAACTCCTCAAGCAAATCGCTTGTAAGCTTTGTTTCGGGGACATAGTACGCTGGTCGAATAAGAGAGTTCAGTCCATTCAGTCGCTGGGGAGCATAAAGAACTTCGGAGATGCTCACGATTCCTGTCAATCGATCGATACGTTCTTCGTAGACAGGAATGTATTGATAGTTGGAATGACGCACTATCGCCTTCACTTGCTCAATAGGTGTCGCGACATGAACTGCGATGATTTCTGACAACGGAATCATGACCTCTCGCGCAGTAGTTGTCGAAAGTGAAAAAATTCCGCGCAACATGCGTGATTCGTTGGGTGACAGGGTGTCGATCCATTCAAGGAGAAATTCTAAAATCTGTTCCCTTGTCGGGCCGACTTTGCTTCTGCGCTTCCGTTTGGCGAATAAGCTTTTTTTATCATCAACATTCGCTATCCTAGACGGAAGGGTCTGTTGTTGGTTCGGATGAGCAACGAGTGAATTCTGTTTATTGATTAGCTTGCTTACAAAGCCCATTGGTAAGTGAGATAGATTGGATTTCAACTTGTAGCTTGCTCCTATCTGCTAATTTGGTTTATCTCTTTCATATTGGAAGGGTAGCTCATGTCAAAACTAAAGTGCAAAGAGATGAAAGTTTTGACAAACTCCCCCGCTAGCCCCGGCGATAAATCTATTTCATCGCGCAATCGATCAGGGAGAAATGTACTCCATATTCCAGAGGTCATTATCGTGTCGGAGACTTTATACCTAATCTTGCAGAGCGTGAAACTTCTGCACACATGGAATCATCTGATTTACAACTTATTCGGATTTAATCCGGCCCCACGTTGCTGCGAGTTTTCCATTTAAATCGACAGTCCGAGGGCGTCCTGGACCGCCCTCCTTAATGTTTTCACCGGTAATCTCGACATGATCAAATCGGGCCTGGGCACCAGAAACCACAAGTCCCGCTTGACCGGATTTAAGGGAATTGAGATCTCGCGCGGCAAAAACTTCATCATCGATCCGAAATTCTAGCAGATCGCCGTTGACAGATGCTTTTAGTTCGTACCACGTCTCTATATCTCCAACAAAGGGGAAATTCCGAATGAACCAGATTTGCGGTGTGGCTTTAATGATTCTTGTGGTTCCAAGAGTGAAATTGATGAAAAACAGGTAACGCTCATCCACCTCGCCCCGGTCGTACAAAGTAAGTCCTACGCTCGCCGGGTGGTTTTTTTCCTTCACAAGCTTCACTCTGCATGAGAGGGAATAGTTGGCCCAATCCAGCTCCCCTGTCAGCCACAAGCTCATAAAACCGGGTTCGAAGATTTGTCCCACGGCCTCGCCTTCGTCAACCCACCACTTTTCCACGCGACGATCCAAATTATAGATAGCCCACTCTGGTTCTCGTCCATCTTCAAAATCGTCGCGCCACGTACCAGCAAATCCAATATCACCGCACGTCAGGACGCCGATTTGAAAGACAACGAGCCATAGAAAAATGGCTGGGTTCATTGTGCAATTTTCCTCTCTTTGATGGACTTCCGCAAATGGTAGCAAATAGCCCCGGATGTGTCAAGCAAAATTCGGGGGAATATCAATAGAAGTCATCGGAAGATATGTTTTATATTGATTTAAGACCTTTATATAGTATAATATCAAAGGCGCCGGACAATTCAGAGTGGGCACGTTGGGACGCAACCCTTCTTCGCGTCCCGATTTATTGAAAGGAAGTCAATCGGAGGTTGGGATTGCTTCTGTTACCACCACACAAATTTTCGATGAACCTTCTTACATTATAATGAACGATGATACGCCCTCATTTGAAGTTTCAACGTAAGCTAATGGCGGTATTTGTGGGGTTGACCCTACTCCCCACGCTTATTCTTGTTCTCGTTTCGTACCATCTGATTAGTCGAAGCATTGAACGGTGGGCAAGCCATCAGATTGCCCTGACTCTGGAAAATTCGGCTGTGATTTTGCGTGATGCGAAGGAACTCGCCTATAACCTTGAACTTCACGAGACCGGGCTCTTGACATATACTGCTGAGCATTTAGCGGTCGATTTTGATTTGGTTGCCGCATTAGATTCGTTCAATCTCGAAACTGTTGAGATGCGGGCGGCTGAACTTGCTGATGGCAACGTAGGTTACCACATCGCTGTTTATAATCGATCCGGGAATAGAGTGTTCAGCTTCAGCGCCGACCCGGACCTACCACCGGTCAATCTCGCCGATTTCTTGAATCCTCTGGAGGAATTGCCTGATGCGCCTACAATCTCAGGGGAGTTGGAAAATCAAGGGTATCTGATATGTGGGATGCCAATCTTTTCGGAAGATGGTGTCCAACGTTTGGGAGCCATTGTCGTCGGAAAATCAATGCCGTTCACACGCACTCAGATGCGATTGCAGATGGCATCCATCAAAAGCAGTCTTGGGAACATCAAAAGTAAACTCGGGACGCTGGAGATCAATATTGATGAGGAAGGAACGGCATACCGCCGAACAGAGAAGCGAACAACGTTCATTGCGCTGGCAATCACAGCGGTTTTGGTGATTGCCCTGTCCTTTTGGGTGAGTCAAATCCTAACCAGAGGAATTAACTCACCAATCCAATCACTCGTTGCCGGCACAAAACAGATCGCCGATGGAAATCTTGACTACAAGGTTGAGGTACAAACTGATGATGAGTTTGCCGTTTTAGCACAAGCGTTCAATCAGATGGGGGGTGACCTCAAAAGGCGCACAGAAGAACTCAGACGCGCCGAACAAATTGCAGCGTGGCAGGACATTGCGCAAAAGCTGGCGCACGAAATCAAAAATCCGCTGACCCCAATTCAGTTGTCTGCCCAACGGCTTCAGCGTCGCTACCAAAATGACGACGAAGATTTTGGAGCACTACTAGATCGTTGTACGCAAACCATCATCACTGAAGTTGAGGGACTAAGACATCTGCTCGATGAGTTTTCCCTGCTTGCCCGGATGCCAGTCCCCCAGATTACTTCCGTCAACTTGCACGAGACAATTGATGGAACATTGGATCTTTTCGACGAACTACCTTCGAATGTTGATTGCCAAATTGATGCTTCACCTGAGCTGCCTCTCGTTATCGCAGACGCAGAGTATCTGAAACGTGCCTTTTTCAATTTGGTTAAAAACGCGCTGGAAGCCATGTCGGGAATCAACACGCGAACGCTAACGATTTGTGCCTTTACGTCAGCCGACGCATCAAAAGTGTTCGTGCAGTTTTCCGATACAGGACGGGGAATACCTCTTGAAATGAGACCGAAGTTGTTCATGCCACACGTGTCCACCAAGAAAGAGGGGATGGGGCTTGGTCTGGCAATTGTAAAGAAAATACTCACAGATCTTGGCGGCGACATCCGCGTTGAGGAAACTAGATTCGATTCGGTCGGTGCGACTTTTACGTTATGGTTGAAGGCAGTTTAATGTTAAAATGTGAGTTGACGGCGATCGCAGACCTTTAAATGAAAAAAGGAAGGGTTGTTACTGCATTCTTGGCGCATGATGGAAAAATCCTGCTACTGAAACGAAGTAGCAAAGTCAGGACATACCCAGGTCGCTGGGCAGGCATCAGTGGTTCAATAGAACAAGCCGATGAATCCCCTGATGAGCGAGTCCTAAAAGAGATAGAGGAGGAGACCGGACTTTGCCCGGAAGACATCCAATTCGTCAGAAAAGGCAAACCGCTGAGAATCAAGGATGGAAATCGGCTTTGGACGGTATACCCCTTTCTCTACAATGTGCCAAACCCAGATAAAATCTACACCGATTGGGAGCATACCGAGAAACAGTGGATTGAACCGGACGAGATTTCGACGTATCAAACTGTCCCAAATCTTGCGCAAACGCTGGATAGAATCTATCTGAGAGAAGCGGTTGCGAGTCGGGTTGCTGACATCGAAGCCGATCGGACACATGGAGCGTCAGAGCTTGCGCTAATAGCGCTGGACGTCTTGAAAGGCGCAATGACTGAAGTACCCGCTAAATCCCCAGATGCCCTCCTCGCTCATTTGACAAACATTGGATGGCATCTGCGCAAATCGAGGCCAAGTATGGCTCCCTTAACAAACGCGATTGCTTTTG
Source organism: Candidatus Poribacteria bacterium (assembly GCA_965198175.1). Classification (GTDB taxonomy): domain Bacteria; phylum Poribacteria; class WGA-4E; order WGA-4E; family PCPOR2b; genus JAPPKS01. The sequence goes on along the minus strand of OZ240245.1, from coordinate 135,188 downwards.
TGCTCTATCGCGCGAGGCAGGGGCTAGATCAAACGAAGCAAGTCTCTAATCTGAAAGCACACATCTCTGAAATTGTTGATGTATATCAAACGAATTACAGAAACGCCTCGCAAATTATCGCTCACGAAATTCAGTGTTTGCTGACAGATAACATGACCATCCTGACACATAGCTATAGTGGAACGGTTGTAAATGCGATTTTGGGTTCAAGCAGAAAAAACATGCACATCATCGTAACTGAATCCAGGCCATTATATGAAGGCAGAAAGACAGCAAATCGCCTATCGGAGAAGTGCGATGTTGCGCTCATCACTGATGCGCAATCGGGGTATTTTGCGGGACAAGCGGATGTCGTGCTCATCGGTGCGGATACCGTTCTTTCGGATGGCGCGGTGGTCAACAAGGTAGGCACATTTCTGATTGCGCTCGCAGCCGAGAGGCAAAACGTGCCGGTATATGCACTCTGCCAAACAGACAAATTTCAGTCCCTAGCCTACGATAACGAATCACCAATCGAGTTGGAAGAGAAGGACGGTTCCGAGGTGATTTCGGAGGGGGTTCCAAAAGTAAGCGTTAGAAACATCTACTTTGACGTTACCCCGGCGGAGTTAATCCGTGGCATCGTCACGGATCGAGGCATTCTGAAGACCAGCGAGGTATTACCGATTGCTAAGGAAATGACTGATTATAAAAAAGTTTGGCTTATGTAAATCGGTATTCACGACCGACTTCATAATTTATGCAGATTCACGAACATTTCACTAATTCTAGTTTAGTGTCAATGTTCGATTGGTTAATTCTGAGGCGATCGCCTACAATCAATCCGGCGCAGAGCGATGTCAAGAAGCAGCAGAAATGCAGCGATAGCGAGCAGGAGGCGCCAGAGGTGAATCCGTATGGAAACCGGATGTTCAGGTGTGCGGAACACATCTTCAGGTAAAGGTGCGAACTTTCCGCCCGAGGTCGCGGCAAGTTGCTTTAAGAGCGATTCATTCGCAGTATGCACTAGATACTCTTCAGGATAGGAGACGACCGTGCCGGTGACTTGGGTGTTGACGGGTTCACCATACTGCTTCTGCATGATATTGACAAAATATGCGCCGATCTCATCGACCGGAAAGGAGAGTTCATATTGCCCCGGTGCCGATTGAGTCATGTCGAGTGGTTTCTTCTTCAGGTTGGGTGGAATAAGGGAGATGTCGTTCTCAAGTTCGTTGAGAAAATCACCCTCCGCGTTCAGCGCGTCAACAGTCAGGTAAGCGGCTCCCTTCTCCTGTTCAATGTGTGCCTGGAAGTTGCCCGTCGCGGATTTACGCATGGTATCGCGCGCCAGTTGAGTCCAGAATTTTCCGTAGCCCGGCCACTCCAGCCAATCCGTTGCCCATCGCGCCTTCGCATCGGAGGTAAACGCAACAGATCTGCCCAAGCCGTATTGCCAGCTCGCCAGAACCGGATCGCCCCGGTCCGAAACCAGAAAAACTTCGGCAGTTGGTCGCGGTTGTGTGGAAACGTAACCGAGCAGGAACGGCGCCAAATCCAAGTCAATGCCTTGCAAGACTTGTGTGAATTTGACAACCTGCGGGACAAACGGCTCGTCGATAATCGCGGACTTGGAAGCGGTGACGGTCTCTTTGGCGAATATCTGGGGGATGTTGTAGGCGTCTTGTGTGAAGTAAGCTCGTCCGCTACCCCAATCTGCGATGTTCGACATCAGGTTCATATCGGCACCACTGCCGATGCCCACAGTCGAAACCGTTATCCGCTCGCCGCGCATCGAATTCACAATGCCGTACCAATCGCCCGGTTGCGAATGTCCGTCGCTGAGGACGATGACGTGTTTAAGTTTGGCCTTGGTCTCGGTCAGCGCGAGATACGCCTGTTGAAGTGCGGGATAGAGGTTCGTGCCCCCATTTGCGCGGATTGATCCAATCTGGTCGGAGAGATAGAGTTTATCCGCTGCGGTGTGCATCTCGGAGATCCAGTGTGGAGACCCGTCAAAAGCGATAACCCCAAGTTTGTCGCGCCGTCCAAGCAGTTCGACCGTTGCACGCGCGGCTTCTTTCGCCAGTTCAACCTTTATCCCCGACATACTTCCCGACTTGTCAATTACTAGCACCATTGCAATGCTCGGGGTCTCCTTCTTCTTTTCTGTGTCGGTGCGGACAGGTAGTATCTCCTCAACCGGGGTTTTGTAGTAACCGCCAAGCCCGAAGCTGTTTTCACTTCCTAACATCATGAACCCTCCGCCGAGGTCTTGGACATAGGTGTGGATGAGCTCCATCTGTCTCTGATTCAATCGGTTGGCGGGCACGTCACTGAAGAGCAACAGGTCATAATTCTGCAGGTCAGACAGCTCGTTGGGAACCCCCAAACCGTTGCGAACGTTGACTTGGATGTCTGCATCCTCAAGGACACGCACTAGATACCGTGTCTGTGATTCGTTCTCATCAATTAGCAGCACCTTCGGTGTGCCAGAAACAACAACGATACCGAGCGCGTAGTTGTTATCGTAGCGTGTGTCCTGCATCGAGCGACAGCTCGCATCGAAGGTTAGCATACCACTCTCAGTCGCGGTTTGATCGAAACTGACTCGATTCTCGCCCACCTTCAGCCGAACCTCCCTCTTGGCAACCTCGAACTTATTTCTGTGCAAGCGAATCTCAGCGAAATCCTCGTGGTTGCTGTGAATGTGCACTTCCAAATGGAACGGTTCGCCCTGCTTGACCTGCACCGGTGCATCTAGTCGCTTCATCACCACTTCTGGCACATCGCTCGGGTATATCGGTACGGCATCAAGCTGTACGCCAAAGTTTTTTCCTCGTAACCCAGCCCGAATTCCATTACCGTGTGTTTCTGTCCCGTCGCTAATTAGCACGATGCGTCTGTTTGTGTCGGCAGGGAAAATTCCCCACGCCATCTCAATGGATTGTGCGATATCGGTGGCATCCCCAGCTCTCTCATCTGCTTCGAGCCACTCCGCCCGCGTTTCAACGAGGTCAAATGTTTCAAGCGTTTTCGGTTCACTCGTGTGAGTTGTAGGATTGTCGTGTGCGAAGTCTCGAAGCACCTGCGCGACATCAGTAAACGCCACAACACTTGCCCTGTCGTTCCCACGGTGTTCCATCGCTTCGTCAATAAATCCCTGCGCTTCTTCCAGTCCATCCTCCGAAATACTGTCCGATATATCTGCGAGGAAAACGACCGCCAATCTATCATCGATCTTCAAGTATTGGAGTCCAGCGAGGCTAAGGATGAGCAGGATGATAATCACAGATCGCAGGGCAAGGCTAATCTGACGCTGCCAACGCCCCAGATCGACGAGGCTCCGGCGGTGACCATAGTAAAGCAGAGGCAGCAGAAGCAGTAAGAGGAGTAAGAAGGGGCGTGCAATTTCCATGGTAGTCAGTCGGCTCCCGTTGAAATAGAAACCTTTCGACAGCACTTAACATAACTTCGAAAACAATGAGGTACATCTGCGGGGGATAATGCAATAGCGTAGAATGCTCTAACGCAAGATTAGCTTCGCCCATTAGACCTGCTAACCTTTCAGCAATCTGCTCTGTGATTTCACCACATCGGTCAGGTTAACCGCCCAGGCTCAGATTCTCATGCTCCGATTGCTAAGCAACACTCATTTATCAACATTTTGGTCCTGCAACGGGATAATGTTATAGGGAATGCCGTAAACTTCTCTCCTCACTGAACCTTTGAGAAGTTCGTACGCGTTCGGAAGTGGATGCGAAGGGTGTACAATTTGTGGCACAGTGGGAGATATCCCTTGTCTACTTTCAGGTCTACTGACACGTACTTTAAGAGCTTCAATTTCTTCTTGCAGGTCCTCGATCTGTGAGGAGGTCTCTTGCTGTCGATTCAGAGGCTTTCTCATCCCCCAAAATTGTGGAATTGGATGCAATCAAGAAAACAGACAATGATGTACTTAGAGCAGCTATGATCGTTAGCAACCGCCTCGTTTTCATGATCTTTCGCTCCATCAAATTGGTTTTAAGACCCATGAAATCAGGGTTAATCCGGTGACATTTGATTTGCCAAGTGTGAAGTGCAATGTACTCTTGTTACATTTCACGTACTGCGTTTCACGGCACCTACTCCTCATTTGGTTTGATGGACTCGAAATATCGCTTAACGTAGAACTTGTAACCCAACGGAATCTGTTCTTGAGCGAGTGCGTCCTCAGAGAACTTTTGGTACTTTGTATAAGCCTCCTCATAACTTTCCACAGTTTGCATCCCGGCAGACTCCGGGTCTTCAGCGACAAGTGTTTGAGTAATCTCTTCAATTGTTGAATCTCCGATACCTTGTACGCCGGTGATTCGCTCCAACTGACGAGCGGCTTCGAGATCTGTCAACACGCCGAATGGATTAGAATCTGTCGCGGTGCCTATTCCATTGCCGGGGCGATTCCCGCTGCATGCGCTGGCTATTCCTGCCTTACAAGCCTGACACTGCGCTTTAAGCTTCGCTAACAGCGAGTTACACCTCTTCGTCCCTGCACAATCCGATAGCTTCTGAGCGGCAGCTAGTAAATTCTGCTTAGCGTTATCCAAATCTTTCTTTCTTACCGCGCGCCCAGCTTGAGTCATGTTTGTTCCCAATGAATCGAGCTGTGTCCCTTGCAGATTTGACCCTGCACGCTCAAGCGCGTCGGAGACATTTTGGCGTTGCTCTGAGTTGAACGATTTGAGTTTTTGGGATAACTTGAATAATCTCTCGGCCGATTTTTCATACTGACCTGACTTTAACGCATGACCGAAGTCGCTCAAATTGGGGTCATCGGCAAGCTGTTCGCCGAGCGACTTCGACAAAGCATCCGCCTTGGCAACCTCGCCGAGATTCATCTGGGATTGTAGCGCCGCGTCGATTTCGCTCAACTTGGCGAGCGCTTCTTTCGGCGTGATGTTTTCTTGCTTTAGTTCAAGCACCCTTTCCTTAATCTCTTTTACCACGTCTTCCAGACCAGTCTGCTCCGCCTCCTCTTCAGCGTTCTCAATTTGTTCGAGTAGACGATCTGCTTCTGCGGCTATCTGCGGCGAGAAGTCGAGTGTCGCTGGGGCTTCGACGGGCGTGAAAAATTCGATGTAGGAGAACGCCAACCCCATGGCTATGGCCAACGCGGCGAACTTGGTTTCGCGCGGAATCGAATAGCGAACAACCTCCTTTGCGGGAAGTGTTTGCAAACGGTCAGAGGTATCTTTGAGTTGTAACGCAGTCAGCACCTCATCGGTTTGCCGTTGAATAAACTCCAGGCCACTCACAGCGCGATCTTTCAAGGAGGCTCTGACATCAATAGTCTGGGCGGCGATATGAAGATCAATCGGACGAAATAGGCTCGCAGTTAGCCCGATGGCTGAGATACCTAGTGTGGTGCAAAGTAGGACGATGGGGGAAATATCAAACGTCACGATAAAGCTATCGACGACAAACAACGGCACACATAGCATCATGCCGTAAAAAAGAAGTCTTGCCAGCATCTTGAACGTCCTTTGTACGTTCAGTCGGCGGCGCACGTTGCGAATCTTTTCTAGAATCAATTCTTCAGGCATCTGTTAGTCTCCTTTCTAATCTTAAGACACCGACCTTGAGACTCGATGTCGTTCATATCGGAATGTGTATTTGTTAAACAGCTACTTCACTTTTTGTGCAATGAGACGAATTACCGCCGCTGTTCCCTTGTGCATCCCCTCATCAAGATTTACGACGGTGTCTTCATAGTAGAGAACCCGTAACGACTTGAAGTGTTCCAAGAGCTCGTTGGGTTTTATGAGATAGTCCGGGTTTCTCGGACCAAATCGGCTAGTTTCCCTATATTTGAGGTGGTCAACTGAGAACTGTTCAAGGATAAACATGCCTCCCGGCTTGAGCGCCTGAATGACCTGCGGGAAGATAGACGGGTCGTAGTAGTAGAAATTTGTGATTAGGTCAAATTGCGCTTCGCCCATGTCATAATCTGTTAAATCGGCAACGACAGCGTTCATCGCTGCGTTTCTTTCCTGCGCTAGCTTGTTGCATTTTTCGATAGCAACTTCGGAAATGTCTACGCCCGTTACATCAAAGCTGTTTTGGGCAAGATAGACGGCATTTCGTCCCTCCCCCATAGCCAAGACGAGCGCTTTCCCCCTATTTAGCCTGCCAATCTTCTGCTTGAGGAAAGCAGCAGGTTCTTTGCCGTAGACAAACATTTCGCGGTCATAACGCTCATTCCAGCGTGCTTTCATTGACTCAGATTCGCCTCTTGCCTGTGTTGGGGCGATTGAACTTAACAGCAATAGCCCAATGGAAATGAAAACAATCAGATATTTCATAGTTTCTCCTTACGACGTTTGTTAGGTAACTATCAAACCTGCTTACATCGTATCATCCTTTCTCCATTGACTCTTGAGTCGTCGGTGAATCTATAAACTCCAATTCTTCGGACTGATTCTGTTCGTGGCAGAAGGTAAACACACCGAATTTGCATGGATTCGATTGTTGTGGCACTGGAATTTAGCCACAAGTGATAACTCTCGTGCCGCTATTTCTGCGAATCTTGCGAATCTTGCGAATTGCGGGAGAGTATGGGTTTCATCTCAAAATCGATGTTGGATATCGTTTCACCTGACCTGACCTGAGTTTTGGTGGCAGTTTGAGAATAGGGATACTTGGAAGCAATTACCTCGAAATCTCCGACGGGGACACCGTCCAGAATATACTTGCCTGTTCCATCTGAAGACGCCGTAAGTCCGAAAGAAAAGCCATCTCTTCGAACTTCAATTTTCGCATCGGCGATTGGTGTTTGATTCTCAGCGTCTCGGACCACACCAGAAATGCTTCCATGTGGAAAGACATCTACCCAACCCGCTTGTGCTTCTACAGCAATCTCCGTATTGTCTGGCGCAAACAGGCGGAGGTTCTGTAAGCTGACCGTGCTTCCGCCAGTCCTTATGGGCTTGAAAGTCACAACGACAAGAGGTCCTGCGCCTTTTGTGACACCATCTTCTCCAGTTCGGCGGCATGTGATGCCTTTGATGAGTCCATCTTCATTGTTTATCACAGGGGCGTTCCAAATTGTTGTCGCGCCATCGTGTTTCAAAAACGTCCCTTCTTCGATGCTGATTGCTTGTAGGATAGACGGTTCGAAAGCCATGTCGAAACTAAAACCGTTAAGGTTCTCACCCGGCAGTCGAGCGGACACCGCAATAGGAACGGAGGCAGCATTAGGGCTGGCCACTGTCTCCCCAACATTCACGCTTTTGGCGAAGGCGCGGTTGATTCCTCCCATCAGCGTTCTAATTTCGTTCTCGCTCAAGGCGATGTTGAAAACCGCGAATTCGTCGATGAGACCGTCAAAGGAGGAATCTAATCTACCACCGATATGTAAATTCGCATTCCGTGGAGTATAGCGACTTGCTCCACTTGTCGACGCAATCTCTGAGCCATTTCTGTGAATCTTCATGAAGTTGCCCGGTATGCTGAGGGTAAATGCCCAGTGTTCCCACCTTTCAAGGGTGTCCAAGGGCCGAGCTACTGTGAGTTCGTCCCAACCATACTGCCAGTGGATGGCGTTATATATGGGACGGTTCCAGGGAAAGTGGATGGAGCAGCGATCAAATAGCAGTGAACCGGCGCGCCTTCTGTTAAGTGGAACTAGGCTGACGAGGTCCTGGTTTTTGACCCCCTCAAGCTTTATCCATGCCACAATGGACACTTCCTCGCTCGGAAGCACCTCTCCAAATCCGGGAATCTCGACGGTATCGCCAAACCCGTTGAAATCCAACGCCATGCCGAACTTTCCCGGAGTCCATTTCGGCTCACCTGTGAACAACCCGTCATAGCCATTACCTGAAGAATCCACGGCGATTTCCCCCTTGCCATCATCAAAGAGCCAGATGCCAACCGCTGTGCCTGTGTCAACGGCGGCAGCGCCCATGCCCGGAAAGATCGACCTGCATCCCAAGAGACTTACAAGGACGAGCGTAAGTCTTACCATAATTGCTTTCATGATTTCCTCCTGTGTTGTCTAGCCTTGCGCGCGTTTGGAATTCTCACAAAGGACTATCAGCGCGATCCAGCAAGGGCAGTTTTGATATCTTCCTGGAAGACCGATTGATCCGTGTAACCTACATAGTGCTTCACAATTATTCCATCCCTATTGATTAGGAACGTAGTTGGGAGGGAACCTAAGCCGCCGAATAGCGACTTCACATCTTGGCCCGCGATGAGGTTGGGATAGGTCACTCCATATTCCGCAACGAATGACTTCATGCAATCCTCCCCCTCACTGTCTAGCGAAACACCCAATACTACAAGTCCATGAGCATTGTATTGTTCTTGAAGCGCGATAAACTGCGGAATCCCCCGTACGCATGGCGGACACCATGTCGCCCAGAAGTTTAGAAGGACGACCTTTCCATTGAGATCAGATAGTGCGAATACTTCGCCAATCAAATTGTTAAACTTAACGGGAGGTGCCGGTTCGCCTACAACAGTTACTTGACTGGGGCGAGTTGCTGCTTCATAGAGTTCCCAAAGTTCCCTAAGCGCCGCATTTTGCTCCATCGGCGTGGAGGCGGCGTGAAGTGCATCTTTACGGAGCAGTGAGTCAACATCGGTGTCAATCTTCCCTAGCCGCTGGTAATGGTTAGCCAGCAACACGACCAACGCATGCCTTACTTCCGAATTCGACTCCGACTGAATCAGCTCCTTCACTCTTCCTGGCTGTTTGTTGATAAGGTACGCTTGTCCCAATGTCGTTTTTCTGTCTGAGATAGGATTCAGTTGTAACGCATGTTCCGCTAATTCAACCGCCTTTTCGGACAGCACTCGTTTTGTAAGCAGCCTAGACACAAGCTCAACGAATCCCCTACTGCGTGATCGCCAGTCTCCGAAATCTTCTAGAAGTTCTTGACGGAGATGAACCCATTTGGTGTAAGCGGCTTCCGCTTTATCGGGGAAGCCCGTCTCTGTGTAAGCATCGCCGAGCACCTCGTGCAAGGTAGGACTGTCCGCCAATTGTGATGCAAGCAACTCAAGTGTCGCAATTCCTTCCGTCGTACGCCCTTGAGACCTGTAGAGATTCCAAAGCGAAGGGAGTAACACACTGCGTTCGACCTCATTTTCGGAGGAACGCGCCGCGTTAAGCATTTCGTCAATGGCGGCGTCATATTCGCCGCTGCGAGTGTACAGATCGATTAGCGCGCGCCGTCTCTGGATGCGATTAAGGACACTCTCTTCTAGCTCAATGAGTCGCTTGTAGAGGGGTTTCGCCTTCTCGAGGTCAGCACTTGCGTACAGTTTTGCCAGCGGCTCCAAGATAACCGTGCTATCGGGATTCAATTCGTGGGCGCGTTCGTAAGCGGCAATCGCTTCGTCGGACATGTCGTTCCATTCGTAGGTTTGCGCGAGAGCGAAATGAGTATCGGGATCATCCGGGTTGTCCGCAACCGCCCGTGTCCGCTCCGCAATCAACGCCTCATGCAGATTTCCATCTTTGTATGCCCTGCGCATCGCTGCTTCTGCTGTTTTTCGTCTGCCGTCGTCTTGGGCAACGTTCGCCATCTGCTGATACGCATTGACGGCTTCCTCGTAGCGTTCTGCACCAAGATAGCTTTTTCCGAGAATATCGTATAACTGCTCCCGCCCCCAACTACCGCGACCGTACCTTCCACTTGCAGCGATTGCGTCTTCCACGAGTTTGATTGCTGGGGCGTACATCTCGCCATCAAGACAAATAGACCCTACTGCGGCGAGGAACCACATGTCCTGTTTGCGATTGCTGGCTGAGAGTGCAACTTCACCTTGATCCAGGAGTTCTTTCGCCAAGTCTAGCTCCTCACCCTTATTGAGAGCGGCGGCGGCGTAGTAATAGCTGCGGACGTTGCCCGGCTGTACTTTGCAGAGGGCTTGATACATTTCAGCAGCCTGCTTGTGGGCGTTGGTGTTCCGATAAATTTCTGCGAGCATCTCAAGGACGGCGGGATTATCTACCTCTTTCTCAAGGCGCCTTTCAAAAAGAGTTTTCAGCTGCTCAAGTTTCCCTTGACTTCTATAGGCGTTAATTAGGGTCTCGCGTGCCTCATCTCCAACGAAATTGACTTTGAGACCGGAGGAACCGTGGCTGATTGACATGCCCATTGATCCGGAACGGGACAGCATTTCGTAAAGCTCTAACGCCAGGTCATTCTCGCCGAGCTGCGCGTAAAGCTGCACCAACTCGTTGGAGAGCTGATTCCGCTCCCAGCTTTGGGAGGTCATGTCAAGGGCTTTCTTGAAGGCACTGACGGCTTCTTCCAATTTACCATCCTGCCGATAACGTCGAGCGCGCTCCTGTTGCATCTCAAGCGTGAGCGTTCCTTCCTCCTCCGCCTTCTGTAGCATCTCCTCTAACTTACCTTGACGCCGGTAGATGTCCATCATCTGCCTTTCAATATCGCGTCGTTCCCACTCACGTCCAGTGTATTGAACGGCTTCCTCGAACGCCATTTCAGCGGAATCCAGGTCATTCTTACGGAGATAAAGTTGTGCCAATTCGCGGTAAGCCTGCCCATCGCCCGGTCCAAATTCAATCGCTTGCTTAAAGGCTTCGATGGCGTCATCTACATGATTTTCAGCCGCATAGACTCTGGCTAGGCGGATGTAGTGGACGCCGCTATCCGCTTCGCCTTCGATGTATTTCTGGGCAAGTTCAAGCGCATCGGGGATTCTGTCCGCCTCACGATAGGCGTTGACGAGACCGTCCTGATACTTCGTGTTCTCTGGGTCGGCTTCAAGCAACGCTGTCCAAGTATCAATTGCCTTATCGTGTTTGCTTTGACGGGAATAGATGGTAGCGAGGTTCGCACGCGATTCGAGGTCTTCCGGCATTACTTCCGCTATTTGCTCGTATATCTCCACTGCTTTGCTGAGTTCATTCTGCTGCATATACTGTTGTGCTAGCATCCGCTGCATGCCGAGATTTGATTTTGCCATTTCTTCAAGCTTTTCAGGAAGTCGCGTTGTGGTCTGGAGCCCGCCCTTACGGGTTTTGACCTCCATCAAACGTTGCTGCGCTTCATCTCTTGCCCATTTGTCTGCCGACAAATCGTTCACAATTTCAGCGAACGTCGCTTCGGCGTCATCCCACATCTCGTGTTGCATGTAAAGCGTGGCAATTTCCTGTTTTTGCCAGAACATCCCGCCTCCTCCGCCATACATCATCAAACGCATCATTCCCATCTTACGGAATGCGTCCTTCGCTTTCTCTTTCTCGCCGTTCTGGGCGTAAATTGCGCCGAGTTTCTGGTAAATTTCCGAGAGCTGCCACGAATTCTGCGGATCAAGTTTCTCGGTGGCGGCTTCAAGCAGCCGAAGTTCACGGTTGCGGTCGCCTGCGCTTCGGTAAGCATCTGCTAAACTACTCAGCCGGTGTGCGTTGATTGACACAACTTTATCGTCAAGAAGTTGATTAACAAGGGTGTCTGATTCTTCAAGGTCGTTCGCCGTAATTTTCATTGACGCAACTAGATAGAGCAGCGACGGGTCACTCGGCTCCTCAGCGAGTTTGACTTCATATTCCGTTATTAAGCTCTGTATGTTACCGGATGCCTTGTAGAGTTCAGTTAGTTTAGCTACAATTCCCGCTTGTAAGCGGGGATTTTGCGAAATCTTCGTCGACTTAGTTTCTAGTTTTTCGCGTAAAAACTCAATCGCTTTCTCACGTTCACCGGCAGCGGCATAGGCAGACGCTAGGTCAGCATACGTGTTGTGCTGATTAGCTTGAACCTCAATAATCTTTTCGTAGACTTCGACCGCAGCTTTGGCGTTATTGCTCTCGATACACCGCCGTGCCACGTTCTGCGCGAAATCGTTGCCGAAGGACTGTCCGACAGACGGTCCAATCATGTCCTTTGCGATTGAAACCAATTCATCGACTTTTCCTGCCTGGAAGAAGGTTTCCATCACCTCCCAATAGTTGTAACCGAGTGCATTCGGATTATCTTTTAGGAGGGTCATGTATTGGGCTACGGCATCTGCTGCGTGCCCGCTGCGCTGTAACATCTGGGCATACCGCTGACGGGTCATGCTGTCTTTTGGACGCAGTTCGAGTGCCGCATCGAACGCCGCCGCCGCTTTTTTGACCTGGTTTGTGCTTTCGTAGAACGATGCCAACCGGACCTGCGCCTGGAATGAATCCGGATTCTTCTCAACTGCTTCGACCAACTGAGGCTCGCGCTCGCGCACCGCTTTGGAACGACTCACCAGATGTGCCGCCTGCTGGAAATTCCAAGAGTGCAAGGTCTGACCATACCGGTCGCGTTGGTTGGCGAACCGCAGCGCGCGTTCAGCGATGAGCGTCGCATCCTGTCCCCGACCGAGGTTCTCTAGGTGCGAACTCAACTCCATCAAGAAATTCGGGTCGCGTTGTCCCATCGCCAATGTCGTCACTTTCTTGGCGACTGCAATGGCGTATTGAGTTAAGCCGGTCTGCTGAAGTTTCTGCGAAAACTGATAAAGCTCCCGAACCCCCACCGGCGAATTTAGAACTTTCGTCATCAACTCACGCACCTTGACGGTGTTGCCAGTATGAGCAGCAAGCTGTAGCGAGAGGTCATAGTATTGACGGCGATTTCGTGGATCCAACCCGGTGAGCTCATCAAGCGCTCCCAGTGCAGTCGCATGTTGTCCCGTCTGAATAGAGGCAAATACCGTATTAACCTTGAGTGTGAGGTCATCCGGGAATTCCCTGTGTATCGCCGAGAGAATTTCTTGTGCCTTGTCCCTTTTCCCTACCCACCAATAGCAGTAACTCAGCGCCAAACCGGGATAGACGCGGTCCCTGCCTTCAGCGGCATCCAACTTGGTGCGGAGTTTGGCGAACAACGCCTCCTGTTGATTCTTCATCCAAAACTGACTGAAGACCTGCTGGAGGTACCGCAAACGGGATTGATCGTAGTAAGTCGTCGGCGATGGGTAGCTGGACTGAATGGGGGTGTACCCGCTGTAGGAATGGGACGAGTATGTAAGGGTTGCAACCTTCCGGGCGTTTGTGATGTTCGGTTTGGTCCTGTCAAAGAATGTCCAGAAGAGCTCAATCCCTTTGTCCGTCTGTCCTTCGCGGACATATGCGGTGGCGAGAGCTTGGTAGATGAGGAGATACCGCCACAATTGCTGCTGCGCGAATGATGACGTGCCCATCATGGAAATCTGAGAACCTGTCGGAGTCGCCGGAGTCGGAAGTTGCGCGAGGAGACTCTCAGCCGCTTCAATTCTTCCGAGTTGCGCGAGCATGCTGACGAGTGCCGAACCGGTGTTTAGGTCGGTCACGTTTGCGGTTTCAAGATTGTCCACTACCTTTGCAGCTTCCGCCTTTCGCCCTTGATTGTAGAGCAATCCGACGTATGTTGCCGTGTACCAAAGCCGTGCTTGGGTCGTCAGCCCCGTCATTGCCTCGAGACGCTTCTTAAACGTTTCAGGTTCAAGGCTCTGTTCCATTGACTGATTCAACCGCATTGCTTGATACACTGGGTCGTTGGGTGACGCAGCAATTAGTCGCTCGGTAACTTCCGCTACCTTGTCGGTGTTCTCGGTCAAGGTGTAGAGTTGCGCTAATCTTTCGAGGGTCTGAATGTCCTTCGGGTTTGCCTCGGCATCCGCTTCAAATTGCTGGACGAGTTCCCCCAGTTTGCCTTGCTGCTGTGCAATTGTTGTCAACTGCACCAATGCCCCGGCTTGGGCTTCTTCAAAACTTTTCGGCAACCACGGCTTCCCGCTTCCACCTCCATATGACTGTTCCTGTATCCGCCAGACAAGCTCACGGGCGAGACTAAATTTGCGGATATTGATGCCGGGAGGCCCATAAGCCGATCGAGACGAACTCGTTTTGACAGTCTGAGTTACATTTGCCAGCGGTTTCGGCATCTCCAGAATCCGCTGGAAGTGCGGTCGCGCGCGGTCTAACTCGTTCATTTCAACCAACGTTGCACCGACCTGATAAATCGCTTTTGCGTTCTTCACCTTTTCGCCCGCGCGGTTGAGAGCTAAAAGTGCCTCATCAAGAAGACCGTGCCGAATCAACAGCGCTGCGAGTTTGACTTCTGCTTCAAGCGTTTGATTTCTCGAGTGCAGCAACTTTGTCCACGCCTGAATCGCCTCCTGCTCTCGACCAAGGTCGAACAACAACTCACCAAGTTGTTGTTGATGGATTGGGTCGGGTTGCGCCTTGACCAGCCGCTGCAGATAGGTCAGTGCGTCCTGCGTATCACCAAGGTTGCGGCTGATTTCGACCAGTTGCGCCAGAAAATTCGGATTATCGCGCTCCCGGTCTAATGCCCGTGCCAATTGGAATCGTGCACCCAGGAGGTCGCCTTCCATCTGATAGACCTCCGCCAACGCCAAGACGGGACCGACGTTAGACGGATTGGCTTTTGACAACTGCTTTAGCTTTTCTTCGAACTCATCGCCCCGTCCCAAGTCGTAGTATGTGTCGGAGAGTGATTTAACGAAGCTGAGCTTGTCGTTCACACTTTCGCTCAACTCCCAGCACCGCCAGTATTGCTCGATTGCCTGACGAGGATTGCCCGATAGTTTGTAAATCTCTGCTAGCTCTTCCCGGATGTCAGTGGCTTCTGGACGAAGGCGGATTGCCTGCATGAGGCTGTCGGTCGAGGTTTCGTAATTCCCAATCTGTTTGGCGATTTCCGCCAACATCTGATGTCCTTCCGGGTTGCGTGGACTATGTGCGACCGCTTGCTTCGCTGCGGCTGTTGCCGCATCAAAATCCATCGCGTCCAGATGGGATCGTGCAATCTTCGCATAGTGTTCCCGGGCGTTCGCACTATCTATCTCAACGAGGTGTTTGTAGATAGAGACCGCTTCATAGCGCAGACCTTGCTGGACATAGATATCGGCAAGCCACCGGTTGCCCTGCACATTATCTGGCTTGAGTTCTTTCGCCTGAATCAGAGTTTCAAGCGCATTCGTCACGTTCCCCAGCTTAAGATACATTTTGGAAAGTTGTTTCTGTTGGTCGAAAGATTCAGGTACCGCTTCCAACTCGTCAATTTTCCCCACAAGCGTTCCCTGTCGCCGATAGATTTCAATCTGCTGGTCGGACATCTGCTCAGCGAAAAATTCGTTGGGTGCAAGTTTCGACGCTTCCGCGAATTCTGTTAATGCCTCCTCGTAGTCTTTGTGCTCCATCAGCCGCCTTGCCAACGCCTCACGATAGCGGTACTCTCCGGGCGCTAACTCTACCGCCTTGCGACTCGCACCAATCGCTTCGGTTTGAAAGTCCTTCGCATCGAGCAACTGCGCCAGCCGGTCATAGTTTTCTGCGATTGCTCGGTCTCCGGCAACCATTCGAGTCCACGTTTCCACAGTCTTCTCACGAGACCCTTGACGGAAGTAGAATTCGCCAAAATACTCGATGTAATCGAGATTATCCGGCGCAAGGAAAATCGCATTTTCGTATGCCGCAATAGCATCGTCCAGCCATTCGTGTCCCGCGTAAATCTCCGCGAGGATGAGGTGTGTCCCGGCGTTCTCCGGGTTGCGGTCAATCATCCGCTGATACGCACCCTTCGCCCGCACTTCGTCCTCAAGCTGTAGATACAACTCCCCAAGTTCGCGGTAAATGCCAAAATCGTCCGGCTGCTTCTCACTGAGGAGTTCGTATTCTGCCGCCGCATCCTCGAATCTCTCAGCGGTGCGAAAGGCGGCGATGAGGTTAAGGCGTAGTGCAGCGTCCGTCGGGGCAAGTTCCAATCCCTTTTGATATGAGGCAATCCCGTCGTCAAGCTGCTGATTCTCAATGTACGCCGAAGCCAGCAGTCCGATGAGTTCGGGGTCATTCGGCGTTGCGTCGAGTTTGCCTTGATAGTACGCGATTAACCCGTCCCAATCCCCGTCTGCAGCGTAGATGCCTATGACACGGTGCTGGAGGTCTTTTCGCAGCCAATTACCCTGTCCCGTCAACGTGAGTGCAGCGTCGTAGCTTTGGATGGCACTTGGATAATCCCCCTTCTCTTCCTGAATCTTCCCAATTTCCCGATGACTCAGACACACACGGTAGGGGTCATCTGTTTTGAGTTGAATAATCGTCTCATGCTGTTCGATGGCTTGGGCGTAGAGTTCTTGTTCGCGGAACAGGTCAGCGAGTTCGATGCGAGCGAAGATGTTGTCCGGTTCAAGTTCGGAGATTTTTGCCCACGCCAAAATAGCGTCGTCCACACGGTCTCTGCTGAAATAGGCTTGTCCGAGGCTTTTATAGAGCGCGGTCAGGTCATCGAGCGTGGCGGACTTCGATTCTGTTGCGTATTGAGCCGCCTGTGTCAACGCGGCAATTGCGTTCTCGTACCGGCGAAGCATGGCGTAGGCTTGTCCAAGTGCAAAGTGAGGGTAGTAGTTGTTCGGGGCGAGTTCGACAGCGCGCTGATACGCTGTAATGGTCTCGTTATCCTTACCGAGCCGTCTGTAGATGTGCCCCAGAATCAATTGAAGGTTGGGGTTGTTTGGGTTGGCTAGTGTTGCTGTTTGATAATCGGCGACCATGGCGTCCAAGCCGGCGCCTTCGAGGTAGAATTGGTAAAGGCGGTCAAACGTACTTCCCGCTTTCGGCTTACGCTCAAGCATCTGCTTGTAACGTTCGATAACTTTGTCGTCTGCAATATTACCGTCTTGGGCGAGGCCGATTATTGGGAGAACGAGGGTGAGAGCCGAGCAACATAGGACTAAAATTATTAACTGGTTTTTATGTTTAAGCATGGATTTTATCCTTTGCAAGATTTGGGTGACCGAACCCACAAACCAGCGCCCGAAAGACGCGGCGAACGAAACAATCAAAATTGATTCTTATCGGAAGGTTCAATCGGTTCTTATCCGTGTTCTCCGCGTCATCTGCTTAATCTGTAATTCGTTTTCCGGAAACGTCAAATCCTCAAGTGGCTTGCCATCCGCGTCCGTAATTCGCAGATAGAATCCCCACGGAATCCCAGTCCTACATACTTTGACGAGTATCTGATTATCCCCCGCGCATTGAGTGTAACAGGGATTATATCCCCATCAACAACTGCCAAATGCGATGTGTCACGTCCGAAGATTTCGTTACCGTTGAGCCAGAGTTTTGCTTGGCTGTTGCTTCCGAATCGAATTTGGGCGATACGTTCAGTCGGCACGTCCATCGTCGCTGTCAAATGGACCGATAATCCACAACCCACTTCCGGTAATCATGCCAGCCTTGTTCTGATGTTCGCGGCTCTTATCCAATTGCGCCTGCTCATCGTACAATTTTGAGAGTTCCAGATTGGCGTGGCGCTGAATCGTCGGATTGTCCGGCATGCTGTTTACCAAGTTTTCTATCATCTCAATATAGCGCGCCCTATCTTTTACCCGCCTACCCGCTTCCACAATATCCAACCACAGTTGAAGGCTAGCAGCCTCAAGCGTTGCACTTGACCAATCACCGGGCCAAGCCAAGATTGCAGGATTGCTCAATACGCACTTAAATTCATCTAACGCTTCAGTGTACTGCCCATTTGCAATATAGGCACGACAGAGCAGCCTCAAAACCCTGAAATGATTGTCATGCGGTCTGGCAAGTTTAGCGAATTTCACTGCCTCTTCAGGCATAAATCCTATATCAAGCAGTTGTGCAGCGAGGCTGGAATAGCTTGGTGCCCAAGTACCATAGATTTCCCTTCTGCGCATCTCAAACCACTTGGCGTAGGCAGCATCTGACTTTTTACTATCTCCTATTTCCTTGTAGGCGTCGCCGAGCAGCTTATGCAGCGTAGCATTAAATGCTATCTTCGGCTTGAGCGATTCGAGGGTCGCAATGCCTTTCTCCAGTTCTGCGCGCTCAGCGTAGAATCGCCACAAACGGCGAATCGCTGAATCGAGCATTTTTCGCCACTCAGGTTCGGCGTCAATCGCACGCCGATAGGTAGCTTCAGCTTCGTTAGCCTTGTTCAGTATGAGATAGTTCCTCGCTAACACATCGTAGAGCAGATGGGCTGTCGGCTCCAGCGCAATCGCTCTTTCATAAGCTTCAACTGCTTTCGTCAGATGCCGCACAGTCGGCATAGCGAAAACGGGACGGGTATAACGGACAACCTCCACGTTGCCAACAAGCCTTTCGCTGCCGTGGTTTGGCGGCGTATCAACAAAGCCGACTAAATTGGGTTCGTCACCCGTCAAGGTAACATTCATGTGAGATTGAATCTCTTGAGCCGTGCGAGCTGTACTCCAGATACGAACGTCGGTAAGTTCCCCCTCAAAGAAGAGCTGGTTAGAGTGTTCATCATCACTGTGCGTCCAACCGACGCGGAGTGGGAGTCGGCTCTTATACACAGGCTTCTTCGGAAAGCTCCGGCTGGCGACTGCCATGCCATTAATGTAGAGTTTCATCGAACCTGTCTGAGTGTTCAGTACGCCTGCGATGTGATGCCATCTATCAAGCGAAATTGCACCGGTAGGCGACGATAAGCGAATCTCCTGCCAGCCGTCTGCGGAAACACTGAATGTGATGCCATTGTAAGTAAACCAAAGGGCGAAACTGCGATTGAGGAAGTTTGGTGTCTGCTTGCCGCCCTTGTAGAGAATAGCAGCATATTTCATTTTTGTCGGTTTAATCCATACCTCGACGGTAAGTTGCGTATGGCTAGCGTTCAGGGCAGCGCTGTCATTGAGTTCGAGGAAACTGCCATCACCGTTTAGGCGAAACGCACTACCTATAACCGATTCCGCTGTCTCACGCCCCTGCTGGTAGAGGTTTCCGAGCGTCTTGAACCATTCCACGTTATCGGGTTGGAGCTGGCTGAGTTTTTCATAAACCGCGATTGCCTCATCGTGCTTGCCGTTTGATTCGTAAGTTTGTGCGAGGGTATAATAGGCGTCCGTATCGTCAGGATTGGCTTCAACCGCTTCGATCTGTTTCGCGACTAGCTCTTCAAATAGGTTCTCATTTTTCTGGTATAACATCTGCGACGCCGCATCCGCTCGGTTTTTATCAATATTTCGCCACTGCCGATAGACCTTGGCAGCCTCTTCGTAAGCCTCCGTATTGATAAAGGCTTTTCCGAGTATAGGGTAAATGAACTTAAGCCCCCGTTCATCTCCGCTCTTGCGTGCCAGTGTGACAGCATCCTCTGCGAATGTTATAGCGGTATCATAGAGTCCTCCATCAATGCAAATTGTGGCTATTGTACCAAAAAACCGAGCATCCACAGAACGAGAACGATATTCATTACGATAAGGTGAAAATTCAGCAGCCCCTTGCTGAAGCATGTCTTTTGCACGATCGGCCTGACCACTTCTGTTAAATGCGGCGGCGGCAAGGTAGAACGTGCGAAGCGGTGAATCCTTCAACTTGCTGAGTTGCTGGAACTTCTTCGCCGCCTTTTCATACTCATTCTGGTGGTTGTAGATTTCCGCGAGTATCTCGATTATAGACGGATTTTCAGGCTCGTTCTTGAATCTACCCTGAAAATAGCTCGCGAGGTGCCGGAGTTTACCCTGCTGTTTATGTGCCGTGATTAGCAGCTTGCGCGTGTTGTCTTCGGGGTAATCAACTTCGATACGGGATTGTGTGTGATTGGGCGATCTTGAGCCGAAGCGCGGTAATAAGGTTGCGTACAGTTCAATTGCAGCATCAAGATCGGCGAGCTGGATGTTTAGACCAATCATTTCATTAATAAATGAGTTCTTCTCCGTTATTTCAGAAGCTATATCAATAGCCTTTTTGTATGCGGTGAGTGCGTCCTCCAGCTTTCCTTCTTTCCCGTATGCCCGCGCCTGTTGCTGTAACATGTTGGTAGTCAGGATACCTTCTGCTTCCGCTCTCGCAATTGCCTCCCCCCAATTGCTCTCCTTTCGGTATATTTGAATTAGCCGATCACCAATATTGCGATACTCCGCGTCTTGATTTTTCGTCATTCTTAGTGCTTTCTTATATGCGGCGGCGGCTTGCTCCAATTTCCCTTGTCTAAGGTGCTTCTCCGCGAGTTCCTCTAATATCACTGTATTGAGTTTTCCGTCCGCTTCCGCCTGCTTGAGTACCTCTTCCCACTTGCCTAAATGCCGGTAAATTTCTATCAATAGTCGGTTGTCCTCACCAAGCACTTTAACAACTTTTTCAGCAGCGTCAAAGTCGCCTTTTTTTATATAAAGATTACCTAATTCCCGATGTGCATCTTGATATATACTCGATTCGTCCGGAATTTCAACTCTGATTGCTTCTTTATACGCTTCAATCGCATCGTCAATGCGGTTGCTCCGCGTGTAGACGCGCGCCAACTGTACATAACGGTATCTGGACGGATCTTCAACACACAATTCCTGTGCAAGCGCAATTGCTTCCGAGAAGCTGCTGGAGTCTGCGTAGGCATTCACCAGCATATATTGATACTCTGTGTTTTTCGGGGCGCTTTCAATCAGAGCGTGCAAAACGGCAATCGCCTCATCGTACAGCCTCTGCCTGGTACAGAAGTTCGCAAACGCGACCCGAAATTCGTAATCATCGGGGTTGCCGGCGATTATCTGCGTGGAAATCTCAATCGCTTTTTCGATTTCCCCCGCCTCCTTATACTCCTTTGCCAATACTTTCTGCAGTTCAATGTTTATATCAGCATTGGATGTATCCCCTTCTTCCGCCCTCTTAAGAATCTCTTCTAACCTACCTTGCTGTCGGTAAATATGAGTCAGACTCTCGGCGATTCGGATATGAGAACCCTTGTCAGTGGTCAGCCTGAATGCCTTGTTGTATACCACGTCGGCTTCCTCCAAGTCACCTTGATTATGGTACTTCTGCGCTATCTCGTTCAACGTTTCAAAAGTAAGTATTCCTACTGCTTCCATCTTCTTGAGTGCCACCTCTAGCTCACTCTGCTGGAGGTAGACTTCCGCCAGTTGTCTGTTTATGATGCGTCGCCCACGGTCGTAGTTCCTCGTCAACCGCAATGCTGTTTTGTAGGTCTTTTCGGCGGCATTAAGGTCGCCCGTGTCAGCGTAAAGTTTCCCCAAATCTTTATACACTCCCCAGTCGTTAGGGGAAAGTTCAATCGCTTTTCGGTATGCTGCAACCGCATCGTCGTGGCGATTGGCCACCATATAAACTAGGGCTAACTGTGAGTAAAAAGCAGTCGATGGATTCTCCGCGATCAATTTCTGTATGATTTCGAGTGCTTCAGTGAACATACCAGCGACTCGATAGGTCTCTGCAAGCCCAGACCGGTACTGCGTGTTTTCCGGATCGACTTCAAGCAACGACCGCCATGTGGAGATAGCTTCATCGTGTCTATTTTGTATGGAGTAGAGCTTGGCTAGCGCAGCGACTGATCTGTGGTCTTCGGGCATTCTTGCGATAAGTTGCTTGTAAATCTCCACCGCTTTTTCAAGCTCGCCCGTCCGCGTATACCGTTCTGCTTTTTCGCGTTGAAATCTGATGTCCATTACCTGGACCTCCACTACAGGTTGCTGCGATACCGGCAAATCACCCCGCTCCTTTCTAATTTTTGTCAATTCCTTTTGTGCGCGCTCTTTCCGATGTACATCCGCAAAGACGTTGTTAGCAATCTCGGTGAATAGTGCTTCCGCGTCGTCCCACATCTCAAGTTGCATGTAAAGCTGCGCGATGCTTTGCTTCTCAGCGTCACGGTGCGACCGAGATAGTGCCACACGTGTAGGTACTAATTTGCGAAAGAGTTGCCGCGCCTTTTCCTTTTCACTATTTTGGACGTAGGCTTCTCCTAACATCTCGTAGAGGGAGTTAACTAGTCGACCTCCCTCAAAATCCCAGAAGGAAGTTTGACCTTCTAATTTTTCAACGACTGCTTCAAGGAGTTTCATTTGGCGGTCGTGGTCTCCCGCTTGACGGTACTCATCGGCAAGCGTAGTGAACCACTCTGAATCAAAGCCCGAATAGGTAGTGTTCTGTTTGTTCCCAAACAGTTTTCCAACAAGTGAATCAGATGCCTCAAGCTGTCTTGACTTAATGTACATATACGCAATGAGCCAAGTCAACGGCAGATTGTCCGGTTTTGATGCCAATTCCGCCTCTAATCCGGCGATAAACGAATTGTATGCTTCCCTCCCTCTGTTCAACTCAATCAGCTCTGAAACGAGACGCTGCAGTAGACGCGGATGGTATGTCGACAACTGGGGCTGGGTAATTGTATTTAATCCATTATGGATACACTCAACCGCCCGGTCGCGTTCCCCCGCGGCGACGTAGGCGCGAGAGAGGCCGAGGCGTAAATACGGCATACCTGGACGCACCGCAATCAACTTTTCATAAAGTTCAACGGCAATTTTCGGAGCGTTGTTATTCATACACTCCCAGGCTACCGCTCGCACAAACTCGGTTGCATACCCTTCACTAGACGCGTCAATCATCCCCCTTGCAACGGCGACGAGTTCGTTTAATTTTCCAGCCTCCATGAAGATTTCTATAAGCGAACGCGCCTCGTTTCCATGGCTCCTATAGCGGAAAAAATCCAGATCATTTTTAAGCAAAACAGTATACTGTTCTACTGCTTTGTCCAACTGTTTGTCACGCTGTAACATCCCCGCATAGCGATTGCGGAGATTTGAATCTCTTGGGCGCAAATCAACGGCTTTGGCGAGGACCGGTATGGCTTTTTTGTTCTGGTTTGTGTTTTCATAGAACGTCGCTAATTCTACCAGCGCTTTGAACGAATTCGGGTGCCTTTCAACAGCTTCAACGAACTGCGGTTCACGCTCACGCGCCTCCTCTGGAGTCAGACGCGTTACGTATCCTCGCGGAAGTCTTCTTAGACCGGGGCGGACAGTGAGTTTCGTGAATCGCGCGACGTGCTTTGCGAGCATTGTCGCATCGAGTCCCCTACCGAGTGTTTCGAGACGCCGGCTTAGCTCACTGAGGGAATTGAGGTCGTTTTGCCAAATTGCAAGGTCCGCTGCTTTTTTTGCGATAGCGATAGCGTATTGTGTAAGCCCTATCTCATGTAGTTGCTGCGAAAACTGTATCATTTCACGGACGCTCGCCGGTGAGTTGAGTAGCTCTTTGGCTAGCTCGCGGAGTTGCGCCGTATTTCCGTTCCGCTCCGCAAGAAAAAAGCGGAGGTTGTTATATTGCTGGCGGTTCCGCGGGTCATCCTCAGCGAGTTCCGTTAGTAGAGAAATCGCTGCCTCCTGTTTCCCCGACTGAATCAAAACGAGGGGCATGTGCCGTTTCAGCGTGAGATCTCCGCTATTTTCTGCCTGCAGCGTGTTGAGCAGTTGCTGCGATTCATCGCGTCTGCCCTCCCACCAATAGCAGTAGCTCAGCGCCAGTCCGGAGAGGATGCGCTCCCGTTCGGTTCCAAGTTCGAACACCATCTGTAGTTTGGTATACAGGGCATCGAGTTGGTCCTTCAACCACAGATAACCGAATAGCCGCTGAAGCAACTCAAAACGATGGCGATCGAAGTAGGTATTCGGCGCAGGGAATAAGAGGTCTGATGAATAGTTACGATAGGAGGTGTATGCCGAAGAACCCATCCAATGCGGCATGTTGACATTTGACTGTGTCTGCTTGAATAGCGACCAGACTATCTCAATAGCCCTATTCGTCTGTCCTTTGTCGATATGCGCTGCTGCAAGGGCTCGGTGTGCATTGGTGTATTGGCGCCAGATTTGAGGACGATTCATGACAGATAAAGGTGCGGAGGTTTGCAATGGCGACAGCAAAGGTAAATTCGAGAACATCCTTTCCGCCGTTTCGGTGTCTCCGAGTCGTGAGAAAGCAGTGATTAACTCTATTCCGGTGGTGAAGTCAGTCGGCTTCTCATTTTTGCATTGTGCCAATAGTTTCTCTGCGGCAGATGTTTTACGAATTTGGATGAACCGCATCGCCAACTGTGCGGTATACTGGAGACGCACGTGAGGAATGGTTTCTGGGATTTGGGACAGGTATCCCTTAACTGTTTCGTAGTCGGGATTGCCATCCCACATCACGAACTGAAACTGCATTTTCCGATACGTAGGTTCATACGGCGAGAGCGTCGCCAAGCGGTTGACAACCTCAACTGCTTTTTTTTTGTTAGTCGTCAGCATATAAACATATAGCAGCCGCTCAAGCCGTTGCAGGTCTTTCGGACTCGCTGCCGCCTCAGCTTCAAAACCACTGATGAATTTTTCCAACTCATCATGCTCTCGTGCCATCCGGATGAGCTGTGCCAATGCAGCGACTTGTGTATCTTCAAAACTCTGCGGCAACCACATTCTTTGACCTGGTCCGCCATGACCGTGAAATTGCTGTCCAATTCGGTTGCCAATATGCACGATGTGAAGGTAAAGGAATTGAACCGACGGGAAGGGTTGCAAAGTTAATCTGGCGTTTTTGGGTGATTGCGGTCTGGGCATTTGCAGGACGCGCTCAAAGTAGCGGCGAGCACGCTCTGATTCTCCTATTTCAACGAGGATAGCTCCGAGTCGATAGACAGATTGGGGCTTATGGGCACGCTCCGCTATACGGTCAAGCGTAGAGAACGCCAAAGGACGTTGATTATATTGAATCAGCAACTCCGCGAATTTCATCATTGCTTCTAATGGTTGATTTTTTGCGTGGAGCAGTTTTGTCCACACCTGCACCGCCTCCTGTTCACGCCCGAGGTCGTATAGAAGTTTGCCCAAGCGTCGCTGATTGTGCGCATCCGGCTCTACCCCGACGAGCTGCTGTTGATAGGTCAAGGCATCTTGTATTTCTCCTAGCTTGAGGCTGATGTCAACTAATTGACTCAGGAGTTCGCTGTTGTCACTGTTCCGTTCAAGCGCGCGGGCAAGCTGTGTTCTGGAAGCAGAAAGGTCTCCTTTGATGCGATACAGCCGTGCCAATGCAAGCACTAGTGTCATATCAGATGGATTTGCTTTTGACATCTGCTGAAGTCTTTCGGTGAGTTCCTGATCCTGTCCCATAACATAGTATGTGTCTGACAGCGGCTTAATGAATCTGAGTTTGTTATCGAGGTCATCGCTCAATTCCCAACACCGCCAATACTGCTCAACTGCTTGGCGTAAATCGTCTGCTAGTTGATAGGCTTTTGCAAGTTCCATACGAATCTCTATTGCCTGCGGACGGAGACGAATCGCTTGCTTTAGACTCTCAATCGCGCTCGGATAATCCCCCATCGTCAGCGCGATTTCGGCAAGAATTTGGTGTCCTTCCGGATTGCGTGGACTATGCGCGAGCGCCTGTTTGGCAGCCGCTTTAGCGGCATCGAAATCCATCACATTTAAGAGTAAACGCGCCAGATTAGCATGGTATTCGCGGGCGTTGCTGTTATCAAGGGTGATGAGGCGGGCATATACTGCTTTGGCGTTTTCATGCTGTCTGAGTTGTGCGTAAATCTCGGCAAGTGACCGATTGACAGGAATGTCGTCAGGGTTGAGCAATAACGCCTTCTCCAGAGCCGCGATGGCAGCGGTGGTATTCCTCAATTTCAGATACATCTTTGCAAGCAACTTTTGTCCGCTGAAACTTTGCGGCTGTGCTTCCAATTCGGCAATTTTGTCGCCCAAAACTCCCTGTCGCCGATAAACTTCAATCTGTTGTGCTGCCATCTGCTCTGTGAAGAAGTCGCTGGGGGCATACTTTGCCGCCTCAGCAAACTGGGTTATCGCCGCATCGAAGTTCTCGGCTTCCATCAACTGCTTGCCTAACATTTCTCTGTACCGATATTCAGTTGGAGCAAGTTCCACAGCTTTACGACTGGCAGCGACTGCCTCCACTTGGAAATCTTTGGCATGGAGTAGTTGAGCAAGCCGTTCAAAATTCTGAGCGGCAGCTCGCTCTCCCACGACAAGCCGATTCCAAGTTTCAAGTGCTTTCTCGCGATCGCCTCGACGGAAGTAAAATTCGCCGAGATATTCGATATAGTCCAAATTCGTTGGGGCAAGCGCAATCGCTTTTTCATAGGCAGCGACTGCCTCACCAGACCACTCGTGTTCTGTGTAAATTTCGGCGAGCGTGAGGTGTGTGCTGGCATTTTCGGGATCGCGGGCAAGCATCCGTTCATAAACGATACGCGCACGAGCAGGTTGTTCAAGTTGGAGATAAAGCGCGCCAAGTGACCGGTAAATCCCAAAATCATCCGGCAACTGAACGGTGAGCGTTTCGTATTCGGCGGCGGCTTCTGCAAACTTTTCGGCGCGGCGCAGGGCAGCTATGAGCTTCTGCCGAAGCGGCGCAGATGTCGGGGCAAGTTCGACGCTTTTTCGATATTGCGCTATGCCTTCATCTACCTGCTCATTTTCAAGGTATGCGTCTGCCAATAAGCTCGTCAATTCCGGGTCGTTCGGGGTATCCGCCAGTTTTTTCTGATAGTATCCAATCAGTCCATCCCAATCTCCAGCGACGGCGTAGATTTCAATCACACGGCGCTGAAGGTCTTTCCGCAGCCAATTGCCCTGTCCCGTCAACGCGAGTGCAGCGTCGTAACTTTGGATGGCGCCTGCATGATCTCCCTTCTCTTCCTGAATCTTCCCAATTTCCCGACGACTCAGACACACACGGTAGGGGTCATCTGTTTTGAGTTGAATAATCACCTCATGCTGTTCGATGGCTTGGGCGTATAGTTCTTGCTCACGGAACAGGTCAGCGAGTTCGATGCGAGCGAAGATGTTGTCCGGTTCAAGTTCGGAGATTTTTGCCCACGCCAAAATAGCGTCGTCCACACGGTCTCTGCTGAAATATGCGCGTCCGAGGGTTTTATAGAGCGCGGTCAGGTCATCGAGCGTGGCAGACTTCGATTCTGTTGCGTATTCAACTGCCTGTGTCAATGCGGCAATTGCGTTCTCGTACTGGCGAAGCGTGGCATACGCCTGTCCAAGTGCAAAGTGAGGATAGTAGTTGTTCGGGGCGAGTTCAACAGCGCGCTGATACGCTGCGACGGTCTCGTTATCCTTACCGAGCCGTTTGTAGATGTGCCCTAGAATCAACTGAAGGTTTGGGTTGTTCGGGTTGGCTAGTGCTGCTGTCTGATAATCGGCGACCATGTTGTCCAAGCCGGCGCCTTCGAGGTAGAATTGGTACAAGCGGTCGAATGTGCTTCCCGCTTTCGGCTTGCGCTCAAGCATCTGCTTGTAGCGTTCGATGGCTTTGTCTTCGCCGTCTTCGTTCTGAGCGAAGACCGTTGATGACGGTAGAAGTGCAAGCCACAAGAGGCATACAATACAAGCTATTTTTTTCCTTTTCTGTTCAGACATGGCAATGCTCGCTTTAGACAATTCACCACAGATGCTTCGAGCCATAGGATTTTCATGTGAACGAAACACAACATAAACGCCTCGTGTGTGGACACGACTAGCCATCCACGACGTAAAGCAGACTACCTCCGGTTTAATATATGTGGCGTATACAGGGAAGCACCTTCATCCCTATTCGTAAAAGGAAGATAGCGCCAGTTCCGTACCAACTCTTTTCAATGTTGCATCGTTATTTTCGCGTAAATAATTGGCATGCATGTGAATCCCATTAGGACAATCGATCAAAAATCGTAAACCTAATAGAGACATCTCGATGTGATGCATCCGACCAAAAGCGGTATGGCATGTCACCTTCGCCGAGTCCTGCACAGACTGCTGTCTATTCGACTACGAAGGATTCGGAATCATCGCGTTGCCTGTTCCATAATATCCGTCATCCGGGCGACAAAGTCAGTCGGAGTTTCCATATTTCCATCAGTTAACAACGCTCCTTCATAAAGTTGTAAGGTGCAGCTTTTAAGAATTGCCTCGTCGCTTTTGCTCCGGTGAAGCTGCGCCAAATTTTTAATCAACGGATGAGCAGGGTTAATCTCCAAGATTTTCTTGGATTCGTCAAACTGCCCACCCATCATTTTCATCATCCGTTCCATCTGCCTGTCCATGCCGCTTGCGCCAACAACCAGGGTTACAGCCGAATCAACCAGCCTTTTGGAGGTAATCACATCCTCCACCTTATCACCAAGCGTTTCTTTGAAAAAAGAAATCAGCGATTTTATATCATCATCGGATAGAGTATCGCTAAGGCTCTCCTCGTCCGGCTTGAGATCGATATCCGCGTTTTCGATGCTCTTCAGCGGCTTACCGTCATACTCGTGAAGATGAGGAATGTTGAAGATATCGGCAGCATCGACGAAAAACAGTACTTCAATGTCATTTTTTCTGAAATATTCTAAACTTGGGTTTCGTTCAACTGCTTCTCTGTTGTCGCCTGAGAGGTAATAAATCTCCGTCTGATCCTCTGGCATACTGGCGACATATTCCTTTAAAGAAGTGAACTTCCCTTTTTCGGCCTTGGAGGTCTCAAATCGTAAAAGGTCAATCAGTCGGTCTCTGTTGGTGAAATCCGAACCGACTCCTGTCTTAAAGAGCAGCCCAAAGTTCCCAAAAAACTTCTCATATTTTTCCGGTTCATTTTTCGTCCAGTCTTCTAACAGCGAAAGAATTCTGCCTGTTAACACCTCCCTAATTTTCGCCATGACTGGGCTGGACTGTGTCACCTCGCGGGATACATTTAGGGGTAAATCTTCGGTATCCACCACCCCCGAAACAAAATGCAGGTATTCAGGAAGCAGTTCTTTACAATCATCCTGGATAAAGATTCTGGTGGAATACAGGTGCAGCGACCTCAAATCTTCCACTCTCAAAAAGTTAATCGGCGCGGTGTCAGGTATAAAAATTAAAGCTTTAAAACTCACTCGTCCTTCAATTGACAGGTGCAGATGACCAAGCGGCGGATTGTAATCGTTGGAAATAAACTTATAAAACTCGTCTCGCTCTTCGTCTGTTATCTCATTCTTGTTCTTATGCCATAAGGCACTAATTGTATTCACTTCCTCGCCGCCGACAAAGATCGGAAAGTCCGCAAAGTTGGAGTATCTCTTGATGACCTCCTTAACTCGATAGTCTTCGCTGAAATCCTTAGCGTCGTCCTTCAGTTTAAAGAAAATCTTCGTGCCTCTCTCTTCGAGGGGGATTTCCTCAATCGTGAATTTTCCCTCGCCGGTCGACTCCCACTGGTATCCGTTTGAGTCTGAATCGGCATGGCGAGTCTGAATCGTCACTTTATCAGTTGCCATGAACACCGAATAAAAACCGATACCGAACTGACCTATCAGATTGCCATCGAACGGCTTGTTCTCAGTCTTTAATCTCTGAAAAAACTCTAGCGTTCCTGAGCTTGCTACGGTGCCGATTCTGTCAATCAGGTCAGCTTTTGTCATACCGATGCCCGAATCCGTGATGGAAAATGTCTGTTGCTTCGAGTCAAGGGCAATGTTAATCCGCAGCGGAACATCAGGGTTCAAAATATTGCGATCTGTCAGTTGTTGGAAACGAACTTTGTTCAAAGCGTCGGACGCATTGGAAATCAGCTCGCGAAGAAAAACTTCGGGATGCGTGTAGAGCGAGTGTACAATGAGATGAAGGAGTTGTTTCATCTCAGCCTTATATTCAAACTCCTGGGTATGTTCAGTGTCGTTGTTGGACATTTTTCCAAATTCTCCTATTTCTTAATTGAGAAAGCCCCGCCTAGATCATTTTTTCTTTATGTGCTGTGGCAAGATACACCGAATCTTTACTTCACTCCGTTTGGAGTGGAAAATTCAAAACAAACCTAATTTTTACTCGCGGACTTCAAGGCTGGAAATCCAGATTTAATTTTGTCCGGACAATCAAAACCGTAGTTCCGCTGAGATAAAATCTGATGCAAAATTGCTTTCATGAATGCGCCCGTAGTCAACCTTAACCTGCTTCCAATCCAAACCAAGCCCAAACGTCCAATGCTGATCTGACAGTCCTCCCCGCACGCGCAGAAATGAAACTGACCTCCACTCAGCCCCAAGGTAGAAATCCGCCCGGCGAAGATGCAATTCCGGCAGTGCAGTATCGCAAGCTAACAACAATTCCCGCCAGCGATATGCTACGCCGAGCGTCAACCATTGGATGCTGGACCGGTTAGGAAGATGCTGAGCGAGAAGTCCAAATTTCAGATTAGTGTAAGGTTTGATTAGCAGGGCAAAATCGTAGGAGGGCTGGGTACCGAAGAATTGATAACGTTCACTTGGGTGTTTGCGCTTGAATTTGATACTGGTGCCAATAGCGCTGTAGGCGTTAATCTGACGGGCAAATGAGTAGTAATTGAAATCAGGAGTTCCCGATTCAACCCCCAATGCAATCTTGTTTCCCCAGAACAACCCATACCCACGATAGGTGTAGCCAATTCCTTTTGGATCGAAGGCATAATCGTTTCGGTTGTGAAATTTGTTGGCACCGAATATTTTAACCCCTTGCCCCTGTATCAATCCAGCAGGATTCCAGAAACCTGCTGTTGCGTCGTCTGCGATTGCCGTAAATGCGTTTCCCATTCCCAAAGCTCTCGCACCGACGTACAGCGGACGTGCAGTTTCAAACGGAAATTCTGCCGAGGGGCTAAGAGACAGAACAAGAAACAGAGCGACGATCGCTGTTACGTATCGCGTCAATTCGGAGATATGGAAGTTCCTATTCCTGCATACTTATCTGAGAATTCTTAATCCTCAATCTTGAACCGATACGGAATAATTATACGCCTATCCACCGGTTTACCGTCTTTTTCGGCTGGAGTAAACCGTGACTTCTTTAGCGCCTCAATCGCGGCTTCGTCGCAGCCAAATCCGATTCCCTCGATAACCTTAATATCTTTCGCTTTACCGTCGGTACCAATCGTCGCTTCTAACCGCACAACCCCTTCCTTTCCGGCACGACGAGCAGCTTCCGGGTACTTGGGCTTGCGTTTATGGAGAGACTTAGGTGGCTTTGTATTATCGTTTGTGTCCACGATTGGTACATCGACAAGTTCTTCTAGCTCGAGCTCTACCTGCGTGATTACTGTCTCAAACTTGTCAAGAATTTGTGGTTTGTCAGCCCTGGTGGGCGCAATCTTCGGTATCTTAGTTTCAATGTTTGGGCGAAGCCCTCCAGATACTGGCGGTCTTTCAAGCCTCGGTATAACCGGAGGTGCATCAGATGAGTCAATTTCAAGACTATCTGAAGGAATCGTAAGCGCTCCATCGCCGGGTGAAATTTGCACTTTTGTTATTGGCCGCCGGGGTTGTATCGTCTGAGTCCGCTGTACATCGGGTACAATCTTCTTGACTACCCGTTGGCGAAGACGACGTTTTTTAGGAATGTCCTCCGCTCGCAAAATGTTGGCTACCACCGCATCATCATCGTCAATCGCTACATTTTGGGCAATGTGTAACCCGGCAAACAGCGCTACGAATAAGTGAAAAACAAGAGAAACAGTCCATGCAAGAGATTTAGACGCGCGATTCCCCTTTATCTGTCGTCGATCTAATATCGGCTGAACTGCAGAGATTGGACGCTTATGTTCCTGATCTAGCGAATTCGACTTCAAGGAATCTGCTTTATATCGAAACTCCTCGGTGTTATCAGCATCACCATTGGACATGGTTCGAAATTCTCCTCTTTGTTAAGAGTCTTTCGTTGAGAACTCATCAAGATGTCGACTGAACTGAATTGCTATTCTACTAAGCTTAATTGGAAAGCAGGAACAAGGATAAGTTCGAGAGAAGGGTTGGAGGTTTATGTCGATTTAGATATTCGATTCTGAAGTGATGAAATCCGTTGTGTGTTTCTGTTATAAAAAACGAAATCCGCCGGGGTTTGGTTTAGCTGTTCTGAAGTTTCCTCACACGACGACGTGACCCTTAATTCAGACAACGCTACGTTCGAGTTTGACTCGCATTTACCGGAACATTCGATTGCGACGTTTTTGAGGCGGTAGTCAACCCCTCCCTTATGCCTGATACTAACAATAATCCGTGAGACAAGCAACAACAAGATTCTTGATGCCAGTAATCGCCATGCCCAGAAAGATAGTCGTGACGGTTGTATCGGATAATCCGATCCAGAAAGATACGATCTGAAAATTTCGATATTAAACCGTTACCATATAATGTACCAGATAAACCCGCCAATTTCAACCAAAAAGATTTGTAGATGCATAGAGGGGATACAATTCAATTTCAATTCGGTGGCAGGGAAGCGTTCAGATGAAGACGGCTGAGAATGTGTTAATTTAAAGAATGTCTTCGAATTAAGAGAAGGGAGGTCAACGATGAATCTTAAGAACTGAGGAAGTTGGGTTGAAAATCGCCCAATTCTCTACCCAAGCAGCCTTCTTGAAAATTTCGGTTGAAATCGCCAGCTCAACCGGTGTGTAACTTTATTGGCTGAGTAACCCTTAGTATAGTTAGTGCCTCCCACCGCTCCGCCTTATCGGCCCGCGTAACCCCGATTGAAGGTAGGAGACTTGTGCTATTTATCGCTCTCGTTGTCCAGTGACGAATTCGTTCAACTGCTGAACGGCGAGAGAGTCGTCGTCTACCGTTATTGGTGGATGCTTGGTCAACCAGGCGGATGCGGCATGGAGTATTCCCGAAGTCCCGCGATCGAGCGCCAGCTTCATGTATCGAATCATGTCTACCATTACGCCGCCAAAGTTTGCACTGTCTTCAACCTCCAATTTGGCTTCGAAGTGCAGCGGCGCATCTCCATAGTTACTGGCATCAACATAGAAAAGTGCGGTTTTACGGTCTCCCATGAAGTCAACGTAGGAAAACCCGGTCGAGATTTCTGAATCCGAAGAAACCAGGGTTTCAAGAGCTTCTCGCTTGGTCTTGTGCTTCGACTGCCCCCGGTTGACGAGGTTGTAAAAATCGGTATTGCCAGCGTAGTTTACCTGATAGGTACGTTTGACGTGGATACCTCTCGCTCGCAACAGTTGAAGCAATGCCCGGTGGATAGCCGTACCGCCAAGCTGGCTCTTCACATCGTCGCCTATCAACGGGACACCATTTTCGATGGAAGCTTGCTGGTAGGCGGGATCGCAGACAATTAGTTCCGGCATTCCATTGATAAACCCAATTTGAGCCTCTTTGATAGCAGCATCAGCGTAAAATCTCGCCGCCTCTGCTGAAGCGGTCGGCAAGAAGTTCAGTAGCATCTCTGCTCCACTGTCCCGTAGAATTTGCGCGACATTCACCGCCGGTTGGTCGGAAACTTCTACAAAGTCCGACAATGCGGAACTGATACCATCCAACGGTGGACCCATGTGGACCTCGACACCGCAGCTTGGGACATCTACATCGGGGTAGTGATAGGCGATATTCGATCCGGAAAAAATCGCTTGTGATAAGTCTAGTCCGACCCGTCGGGCATCAATATCAAAGGCTGCCACCGGTATAATGTCGGTGACCTTGTAGCCACCGATATCAACGTTCATGAGCCCTGGCGCATCTGCGCCAAATTTTCGATAATACGCGAGTCCCTGGATAAGGGCACTCGTGCAGTTGCCGACACCGACAATCGCAACGCGTATCGGCTTTTCCGCTTCCCATGCCATGGGGTTCTCCTTTTAAAATCTTAATAACACCCCAGTAAACCGGGGTTTAGTTCGTTATGCTCTGCGAATCCATTGCAGTGCAGTTTCTAAAATCCTTTCGTTGCTGTATCTAGAAACAATCTGATGTAAGACAATCGGCGAAGTGTGTGTCAGCGCGTGAATCTCCTGAATCAGTAGCGGCAAAGCCCTGACCACATTGTCCACGATGGTCACGCTTGATCTGTTTGCTGTTTGTGACATTGGGTTGAGATCTATTGTAACGACATATTTTCCCATTTTGCGTAGCGATTCACAACGATCTCCGTCTTCGAGCGGTACAAATACGACATCTGCGCTGAAAATGCCATCTGGATGGACGAACTTTCGGTTCGAGTCGATAAACGAAAGCTGGGCAGCGGTGGTAGGCATCAACACCTGAACTGCACCGTGTTTCAATAGATGCTGTTGTATCGCCTCCTCCCGAGCTTTAGAGGCGTGGAAGATATTTACTTCCAGTGGCGCCTTAAGCATCTTTCCTAACGCTATCACTTCATCAGGGACAAGTGCTGCGACATTGCCATTTACAGAGACTACAGGGTGTTCCGCAAGCAAGAGCATGGCGGCGCTTGTGTGAATAGCTTGCCTGGCGAACGGTTGCGTTTCTTCGCCGATAAGATAGTCAAAAGCTTCCCCGCGACCATGCGCCATCAGACCATGGCGGGAGGTAATCCCGCTCTCCACGCCTGCGACAATATCATCTCGTAGTTTTAGCGATCTATACCGTGGATGACCTTCAGGAACATCGCTCACAACAACCTCACCCGTTCTATGGAGAGCATCGCCTCTTTCGATCCTTCAAAAGGTTGGGTGCTGAAAACAGCATTTCCCAGCATTATCATAGACGCAAACCCGTTCTCACTTTCAATCTGATCGATGATAAATCGGACATTTCGATCTTTCAAAAGTCCGCTTTCGACAGCGAATTCCTTAGATAATCTGATGCAAGTATTGAAGTCAACGGCTTCAGAATTAACGAGTTCTTCTAGATTTCTCAACGTCTTATCGGCTGATCTGTTGATGTTGTCAGTCTGCTTAGAATTTGTGAGGACGTCTTTGGTCTGAATGGGACCGAAATATCTATAGTAGATAGTTTGTTCTCGAACGGGCAAACGCTCTGCCGAGAGAGGGTGACCTGCCTTTAATTTGACGAGGCAACCACCGTGATATTGCGCACAGACATCTCCCAAGCCGGTCAAATTCTCCACCTCAGCCACGTGAGCTATCATCGCTAGCTCCCTTGGAGATCTGCCGAGTCTCAGCAAAGCATTTACTGCATACGCCGTGGCTAACGAAGAGGCACCGCTCAATCCAAATCCACACCCTAAAGGCTGTGACGAGGTGATTTCGATGCGGATTGGTTGGGGTGTTAATTTTTGAAGGGCAGAGACCACTGTGGGGAAATGTATCTCGTCGCTATTAAACAGAACACTGGTCTGCCTATACGGAGAAACCGTCACCACTACCCCTTCATTGATGGTAAACCCCATCCCAAGCGAGTGCATTTTGGTCGCGTCCTCATGCGGGACAACCTTGAAAACACATGAGATATTGCTGGGCGCAAACGCACTGACCTGTTCCATTCTCATCCTTGACGCTTCTTCGACTTTGGTGGGATTTCTTGACGGCGGACGGAACGGGCATTGACGTTCCAACTACTAGACCACTCTCTCCATGGCACAAGCACAGATTCGCTGTGTTTAATCGTACGCTCCTGAAACGAATTATACATGAGGGAAACAACACGGTCAAGCAAAAAAACGGCGGGACGGTATGCGGTTCAACAGATCGAAAAATTAGTCAGAAATGTCACAGCGCAAGCTGCGGGCATAGGCTTTGGAATCACCGGCTTTATAGGTTGCAGGTTCTTGGTTTGCGATTGGGTAGGAGTTGTTTTGGGGATACCTGCCTTCTCAAGTTCATGCCCGAAGTCCTCTTTCAAAACGCATAAGGGAAAAACTGATGCACATGGGCGCCGCGGATTTCGCCGATGATTGTCCATAATCCTCCAACAACGTGTTGGCCCAGAATTAGCCCCAAAAAGAACGGCACCATTTGTCGATAGAGTCTGATTCCGCCAAACTTCAGAATTCCCCACTTGACAAGCCACGAAAAGAAGATTGAAAACCAGGCTATACTCATCACCCATCCACAGGCAACTGCATAGCCGACCGGGTGAAAAGGAAACCCAACAAACCGCTGATGAAGCACCGTGAGTAACGCCGTTATGGCAGCTCCTAACCCCACATCTCTGAGCATAAGATTATTCTCCGCCAGCGGATTTTGCAGCCAAACTTCCAAACGACGGAACGACTCGCCGCCGATATTATGATAGACGTTCCCTGCACCGTGCCGGTACATATTATCCAGAAACGCCCAAAAACCCGCAAGCGTTCCAATAACAGAGGCGACAATCATTGCAGCCAAGAAGGTGCGGCTAGAAGCCCCAATCGTCTGTGCGATTTTGAAACCTTCCAGTTGGTGACCTACCGGATGGGAGCGATATGCTCGGCTCATCCAATAGGTACGACTGAACATTGTGATACTCCGTACACCGATGCGACGTGCGCCGAGACTGTTGAGTAGAACCATCTCTGGACCAATCATCTCGGCGTCGTGAGAAGGTGGTCCAATCTCCGCCCGAACACGGGCAAGTGCGATGGAGTAGACAAGATAGATTAGAAGAAACAAGGCGGCAACCCAAGCGGACATACCAGCGTATGCGAGACTGACCACTAGAGCGATTATTCCAAGTATTAGCCCCATCGTTGCCGCTCGGTAGCTCATCGGCTCCTCGGCATATGGCTTGTTGCAATGATGATTGCCACGGATAGCGCGACTGAGCACCTGTTTGAGGTATTTCCAATTTCCACATAACACAAAAACAGCCAACACCATCCAGGCACCTGACGTTTCAAAACTGCGATACGGACCAGGTGCGCCCCACAGCCCAACCGCCTTCCGAAAAATCAGTTCTGCCTTCCAGAATACATGGAAGAACCACGCCGAAAACGCCAAATTTAAGGGCAAAAAGTAACTCAATCCCACTACAAAGGGATAGATTGCTACAGGCGTCCAACCAATAGCATTCCACGGCTTCGTGGTAAAGAG
The DNA here is from genome assembly GCA_965198175.1 of Candidatus Poribacteria bacterium. GTDB lineage: Bacteria > Poribacteria > WGA-4E > WGA-4E > PCPOR2b > JAPPKS01. The sequence goes on along the minus strand of OZ240245.1, from coordinate 98,668 downwards.
CGGCGCAATATTGTAGGTCGGCTTTATACTTGGCAGTACAGGAAAGATGCCGTGTAGACCGTTGATTAAATCTATCCCACCCGCGATCGCAAATCCAATCCATAGATGACGATTGCCAAGTAGACCCGTGCCGCCTCTCGCCAATTCCAGCGGCAGTTGGATTACCGGATAGGACAACTTTTCGTTTTCCGTCCACTGTTTTCGGACGATGGTGTTGATGCACACCAGTACGAAGAGGAGCACAATCAGAAAGCCGCCCCAAAACGCGGCGGGAATCAGCCAGGCTTTGAGGTGCATAGCAAGATAAAGCGTTGACTCTCCTTCATAATAGCTTAAGAGTGCCTTTTCATCAACCACACTCAGCCATTGGGGCAGATGTCTACCATAAAGAATCGACCATTCATTTTCGGGGGTGGCGAACCAGAAGGCAGTGAGATTTTGAATCATCACGAGCATCAGATCATGCCCAAAGATAGCCGTGGCGATGGAAAGCATGACGTAGATGATTAGCAGTTCACTCGGTTGGAGGGCGAGCCTCGGTGTGTACCGTTTGAGCAGCGCGTTTAATACCACTAATACAAAGAGACTGAACGTTACATTGTAAAAGAGGGTAAATAGGGTTGAAAAAACAGGGCGATATATCGTCTCCGCCTGCATAATCCAATAGAGATTTATCGGTATCAGCAGGATGCCAAGAAGAAAGGCGCGAAAATATGATATTTCCCCTTTCGTTTGCAGCAGTTCTATTCTCCTTATCTAATCATCTAATCACGGTTAACGGTATTGTATCACTTCTCCTTATGCACTGTCCATTCGCAACCTAAAACATAAAGCGATACATCGGGCGATCCAGGATGACACCGGTTAAACTCCAGAGTGCTCCGATAAGAAACTCACCCAGTACAAGCCCGGTAAAAAACGGAACCCCTTTCCGATAGGCGCGAATTCCACCAATCCGGAATATAATTAGCTTCATCAACCAACTCAGAAGGATAGAGCCCCAGTACCAGTTCATGGTCTGATAGCCTATCCCGATTGCATAGCCAGCCGGGTGAAAGGGCCACCAGATAAACCGGCGGTGCAGCCCTGTGAGTAGCCCGGTAAACGCGAACGCTCCAATCGACGCCGAGATTTCCAGCGGTGCCGCATCCTGAGGGGTTGTCAACCAAACGCGCAACTGACCGAGAAACGCCCCCCGAATCCACTGCTCTCCGTAGACCGCAGCGCCGTAACGGTAGCCCTGTGCATAGTATGCCCAAGCGGACGAGATTGTGCCGACGACAGTTACTAGCATGATTGCAGCAACCAACTTGCTTGGAGAGATGCTGCGCAATTCTGCCGCTTTGAAGCCTTCGAGCATAACCGGCATTGGGTGACAGCGGTATGATCGGTTGAAGCCACGAAAAAACGTGAAGAGCGTCAAGCTTTTTCCGCCGAATCGGCGTGTTCCCAAAAAGGAGATTAAAGCACCGCCAGGATGCCAGAGGACATCATGCGTGGGTGGCCCAAGTTCAGCGCGGACACGGGTAATCGCAAGCGCAAGCGCAAAGAATAAACCAAAATACGCTAAGGCGTGAATAGCTGAAACCCCGGCACTGAAACAGAAGAACAAGACAAAAAGCACACCTGAAGCGAAGCCGATCGCCGCCTGCCTTACGATGCGAACATGCTCGGTATCTTCGTCGCTGCGCCGAAAGGCGGTCTTAATCTGCTCAATCAGAAATCTTCGGGTTAACCATACTGCAGCAATCCCGAGTGCGATCCAAGCACCGAACAACTGCTCGTGCGGAAAGGGAAAGCCTGGCAGGTGTCCCAATCCTAGCATGGTTCCCCAAACCTGAACTATTTTACGAAAAAGATAGAAGAACCAGATGGAGAACGAAAGGTTGAGCGGAATGAAAAAACTCAAGCCAACCACGAAGGGATAAACTGCGAGCGGTGTATAGCCAATTGCGTTGAACGGTTTTTCTGTAAAAAGTTGCCCCAAGTCAAATCCTACTTTAGAGGGATTGTGGCCTATCCCCCCGACGCTGGGCACAACCGGGAATAGAAAATGGAGACCGTTGATCAGGTTCATGCTCCCTGCCAAGATGAACCCTATCCAAAACAACCTGTTTCTGAACAACGCGTACCCATTCCGTTCGGTAAGCTGGATCGGAATCTGGATGACAGGATAAGTGAGTTTTTCCCTGTAGACCCATTGCCGTTGCACGAGCACTGTCAGACAGAGCATCATCCACGTCAGAACAACAATTAAGGAGGACCACCAGAATACAGGTCTAATCCAAAGCCCCAGATGGCTCCAAACATGCAGCGTCGATTCCCCTTGATAAAATGGGACGAGTGCATCCCGATCTTTGACCGTTAGCCAATCGGGAATAAGATGATGGAATAATTCTGCCCACTCGTTTTCCGGTGTTGCAAACCAGATTGAATGGGGTATAAGAGGCCAGAGCAACTGGAGCATATCGTGCCCGGCGAGGGATGATGCTACCGCGAGTAGCAGATAGACGACGATTAACTCACCATCACTGAACTGTTTGCGAGGGGCGACGAAACGAGTCAGATAGTTCCAACCAATCAGCAGCAGAAGGATGAAAATGGCGTTGAAGTACAACGAAACAACGGTGGGAAAGCTTTGACCACTGGCATACCCGCCTGTTCCCCAACTGATCATCAGCCAGTAGGTGTTGGGGACGGTAAGAATGAGCGCAATCAGCACGGCGCGGAGAGTCACACTTCTCGTGGGTGAAGGAGATGTCATCTTTTTGATATGCTAAACAATGCTTAGCGAAGGTGGGGATATGGAGCGGTGGGCTCAAAAGTTCGCTGTTGGAGATTGCAGTAAAGTGTATCCGTCGATAAATTCGGATTGGATCGAGTCTGCTCATTCACTACGGCTTGCCCGTGTCAATTATGGCTGTGAATCGACCCGCCCAAACTCTAACCTCGCGTAGCGAAGGTAGATACCACCGCCCGGGCACGCGATTGGACCGTTAACTGCGAGACACGCGATGACGTGCCGGTCACCCGGATGCGCAGTCTCGCAGATTTGCACACGCTGTGGTGCGTTGTGGCCCGATATTGCACCACGCCCGGACTCCCCGTACGCAATGTCACACTCGCCGTCAATCCAGATTTCGCCGTAATCGTCAACGCAGGTCGCAAACCACATCTGGGTGCCACGAATGTTCACACCACCGACCCCTTCCGGTAGTGTGACCCCGATACGATACCAGCCGAAGCAAAAGCCTTTTGAAACTCCCTCTTGTAAGTTCTGGCATACCGTCCAGCCAGAATCGTCATAGTCCGCTAGCCGCGCCGGGGATTGCATGAGTTGGTCGACTAGACCGCCGTTAGGCTCTCCCGGAACCAGCCCATCGGCATAGCGCCACTGCCCTTTAACCAGTTGTAAGTGGTCAGGGTTTTCCAAGTCCAATGTTGCGATAATCATCATGACCTCCAGAGTTCGTTTCTTGACGTTGGGGATCGTTCATTTTCCTGTTTTGTGTTCCATTGTCAGCTCGATGGTTGGTTCGCGCCAACACTACAATGGTCTCCAATCGAATAGAGCGCCAAGTGTTCCGCGCCTATGGTGTAGGAGTTGTCGGTAGACTTGAGCGGCTTCATCGGGTTGGTATCGGTGTGTGATTAAGTCATCCAGGTGCAAAACTCCTCGTTTGATATATTCATAAAACAGCCCGATTTGGCGATCTCTCGTCCAGTGAGCATATTGGGGTTGAAGTCTAGCGTTGTGCGTGCCAATCACTGTAACCTGCCGAGCGAGGATGTCCTGCGTTAAATGTTGTTTGGACGGCTCCGGTGAATCGCCCAATAGCACGGTCCGACCGAAATCGCGGGCGAGTGGCAGTGCTGTCGGAAAGACTTTCCAGTTGCCCGTCACGTCGTACACGACATCGGCGAGTTTGCCTTCGGTGTGCTCTGCAACGAAGTTTCGCGCATCAGCCGCAATGCCGTTGAAGGTCGCTGTTGCTCCGAAATGAGCAGCCGTTTCCAGTCGTTGAGAGACAGTGTCAACTGCAAGAATGGCACGTAGCCCGATTATTCCAAGATATTGCGTCACTAACTGTCCCAAAGGCCCCAGACCGACGACCACTGCGGTGTCGCCCATCGTGTGTTCCGCTCGACGCACCGCAGTCTGCGTGATAAACGCCAAAGTTGACCAAGAGGCAGCTTCGTCTGTGATACCTTCTGGCAATCGGATTACATGTTCGGGACGAACCAATCGATATTCAGCGTGTGCACCGCCCGTATAAACGCTATCTCCCTTTTTGAACTGGGAAATATTCCCTCCAACCTCCATCACTTCGCCAACCGCGCTGTAGCCCGGATAGAATGGGTATTTCACCCATTTCGACCACACCGTGTCTTCGTCAAATTCGCCGCGAAAACAGAAACACTCCGTGCCAGTACTGATTAAACTTACTGTTGTTCGTACCAACATTTCGTCAGGACCGGGGGCAGATATTTCATCTTCGATAATCTCTGAACGCTGTTTGCCCGTGAATACGATAGTTTTCGATTTCATAGTGTTTATCGCCACCGCGATCTGAACTTTTGAATTCTCTTAGCTTCAATGTAAAACAACCTTGGAATGGAATCGAGTTGGAGGGAACAATCTGACCAGTTCAGTCAAATGTGGCGGGTGTTGGGATGAGATACATTTGATGAGGATTCCAGGAAGGGTGACGAGAAGGGGGTTTTGAGAGACTATTATCTTCATCCGGCATGGGCGCACACCTCTGAGCATCCCAATGTGCCTGAGAACTCAATATTCTTTGTGGCTTGACGGTATTCGGGGCTTAGACTGCGAATTCCAACACGAGCTCGATTTGCATTATGCTCTCTTCAGGTGTGAATAAGAGCCCGGGCAAACAAATAACTCTTGAGAAACCAGATGCCTACTTGATGTCTTATTTCTTTCCTTCGGCATTTAGCGGAAAGAGGGGGTGCCTTCTAGCGAAATGTGCGAGAGCAGGTTGGAATGCCGATATACTACCCCCTACAGTATAGCCGTCTCCGCCGATTTCATCCAGCGTGAGTGCGACGGGGCAAATTTTCCCTCGCTCGACAAAGCGATACGCATTTTTCCTGTAGACTGGTCAGATCGAGTCTTTCAGGGAAAGGTTCGCCCCCCACAAACTTGCCATCCGCCGCCCCAAACTGGTCTTAGGCGAAAGAGATTCGTCATTTCGTTCGTGAGGACAATCGCTTACAAAAAGCCCAACTTACCCGAGGCTGGGTATTAACGCAGGTACTTTATCGCACCCCATGCGGTAGTCATTGAATGACGGGGGTTTACGGCTTGTTCTCCCGGCTCTAATTCAAACAACTCCAATACTTCATCTTCGTCAAATCCACGATTGTAGATCCGAAGTTCGTCCATTACACCCACATACGAATTCAAGCTCATGAACCCGATTTGGATGTCTGATACATTAACATCGATCTTAAAGATGCCTTGAACCTGACCCTGTCGGACACCATCGGTATAGTAAGTTCCTGTCTCCTCAAATACAGTAGCCACGATTAGGTGCCACTCGTTCACTTCCATCACATTACCTACACCAGTCCCTTTCCAGGCATTAGCGACCCGAATTTCCATCCTGCCGCCGCCATGAAGAAGATCGACGTTGTATTGTTGGTGTTTGTAGATGGCTCGATTTTCACCTTCCGGAATAATTTCCGGAAAAGCCCAGAAGGCAACGGTGAATTCGTCGTTTTTGACCAATAGAGAATCTGACCCAGGAATCATGGCTCCCTGCTGGTTGTTGTTAAAGCGTAATCCTTTACCGAATTTACCATCATCCGTCCGCTCGGCGCTCAGATTTCTACCGTGGTTCTCATTACCACTCGAGTCTTTGAGACCATCATCATTCCCCTCGAACTGATAATAACCTACGAGTCCGTCTTCCAGGGCGGCGGGGGCGTACGATACCCATGCTCCTAACAGCAAAACGAGCGCCGCCGCAACATAGAACAGGAATTGGCATTTCATTTTTTCTCCTCCTAAATCTAAATTATAAACTGACCAATAGCATCATCGACATTCCTGCGTAAGAGTCCAATAGATCGAGAATCAGGAAATATTCCTACCTCTTCTCAATCTATTGGATTGTGAGGCTGGGAGTCTACTACGGGGCGTGTTTAATTGTTGCCCATGTGGTCACAAGTGACCCATCAGGCGAAACGGCTTCCCCGTCGCTGCCTAGAAACAACGACGATACTTCATCAGCACTGAGTGCGCGATTGTAGACACGCAAGTTATCCATGCAACCCACAAACGAATTCAGTCCGATATTCCCCAGCGCAATATCGGATTCGGTTTGCTCGATTGGTCCAGGGATTCCGCTGTTTCCGCCAACAACTTCGCCATCAATGTAGTGCGTCGATTCTTGTCCGTCGAGCGTCGCTACGACGAGATGCCACTCGTTCACGCTCAACGGCTCAGCGGGAGCAGTACCGTGCCATCCGCCTTCCGCTCGGATTTCAAGGCGGCCGCCTCCCCGCAGAAGATCGAAATTATATTGACCGTGTTTGTAAATCAGTCGATTTTCACCCTCGGGGTCAAAGGATTCCTGATTGACCCAGATGGCGACCGTAAACCCATCTGTAACCAGAACACCGGCGCCGGGAATCGACGCCTTTCTGTCGGGGTCGGCAAAGCGCAGGCATTTACCGCCTTGATAGCCGTCATCCGACCGCTCGGCGCTGACAATCGAGCCGTCATTCCCATTTCCAGTGACGTCCATCAGGACATCCCCATCACCCTCAAAATCGAAGTGAGCAAGGAGCCCCGCTTCGAGATCAGCGGATACCGGCGAAACTAATCCCCACACCAAAACAACAAGGGCTGAAACAAAACTCAACAACAATTGACGTTTCATAAAATTTACCTCCGAATTGGTTGTTATTCTTCATGTGCCGCAAGAACCGCGAAAGTAAAATTATATCATGATTCAACGGATACTCGCCATAAAAAAATCACCGCAACCCAACCTAAAAAAACTTAGGGAGTCTTGTCGATCGAAAAGTGAAATATTCAGTCTTATGAATTATGCCTCCTAATCCGTCTAGACAGTTACATCCCCGAACCTTAATGGCTTCCAAAACTGCGACTTAAACCGTCCATTTAGAACCCCCGCTACTCTCCGCGCTTCTTTGCGAATATGCCTGTCCAATCATCTAGTTCCCGAATCTCAATGCAGTGAAAATCGTTTGCTCGCAATTCACTTTCGACCTGATTTGCTTCTTTCGCCATAATTCCTGACAATATGACCTTTCCTCCTGTTTTGAGGAATTGAGGGTATTGGGGAATCATACGTAAAATCGCTTCTGTCAGGATGTTGGAGATGATGAGGTGATATGTCCCACACAGCGCTTTGAGCCCGTCGCCCTGCTTTAGATGAACGACGGGTGCGGCGCCATTGCGTTGGATATTTTCCGTTGCAATCGGCATCACTTTCCCATCTAGTTCTATGGCATTGACCAGCATGGCGCCGAGCTTGGCAGCGGTTATTGCTAAGATGCCGGATCCGGTGCCAATGTCGGCGACAGTGTCGCCCTTCCTGATAACCTTCTCCAGCAACTCCATGGAGACTTGGGTCGTCGGATGATGCCCGGTCCCAAACGCCATTCCCGGATCCAATCGAATCAAGATTTCAGATGCCTGGTACGTCATTTCATGCCATGTTGGCACGATAACGAGGCGTTTCCCGACTCGCCGAGGGTGGAACCCAGACCGCCATTTCACTGACCAATCTTCTTCTTCGACCTCTCGCAGCCAAACTTCCGCCGGCTGTGGATTCATACCGAACTCAGGAAGCTGTGCGAGAAAACGCTGTACCGCCTGCACGTGCTCACCAACAAAATCATCCATGCGAAAGTAGGAGATTAGCTTAACCGCCGAGTGAGACGAGTTGGAGTCATCTTTGAGTTCGATGCCGTTAGCATTCAACTCGAACAGGTAATTAGCGACAGCGTCGGATGCTTCTTGAGAGGTTGTAACGGTGAGTTGCGCCCATCTCATGATGCTAATGCCTTCTGCGTCTGCGTTCGACAAATTAACCTCAACGCTACCGATGGACGAACGCCGCTAAATGGAACCGGGTTGTGATTCCCCCTTATAATGTGGACCGTAGGGCGGTCCAATTAGATTCACGCTTACTCCAGGTCCCGATTGACCGCCTGTGATTAGAAAATCGTCGCCTATACCGCATAGCCAGTTGTACATGTCACCTGCATATTTGGTAAGGTCAGGAGGTGTTCGATCGATAAGGGCTGTCTGTAAATCAAAGTCCGGCTCAATAATCCAATCTCTTTCTGGGCGTACCGTTCGCCAATAGTCGTATTTCAGCATATGCCGCACGCCCGTTGCGGTGGCGTCGCTTTTTCGATGTAGAATACTCTGGGAATGTACGGCAAGGGTTCCAGCGGGTCCGCCAGATGAAACCCCCTTAGCCTCTTCCGCAGGATAAGGGGGATTCAGGTGTGATGTTGGCACAACCTCAGTAGGCCCCATTTCTGGTAGTGTATCCTGCGGAACGTAAAATACCTCAATGAAGTTTATTTTAGGCCCATTCACAAAACCACCGTCATGATGCCATCCTTGTGCAGGGGACGGACAGTCCGTGGAATGCCGACTCACGAGAACCGGTAGCCCGACATTCTTGCCCAACAGTGACCGCAATACACCGGTCACTTCTGGATTGTGTACCACATTGTCAATAAACCATTCCTCTAGATAAAGCGTACTCGGTTCATGGGAGTTGCGGATTCTCTCTAAATCCTCACGGGTAAGTCCATCGGGAATATAACTTGGGTTCGACGGTAGCTCTCCATTTAGATAGGCGCACGTGAGTTGATTAGTTTCATCATCAATCACACCTTCTAGGATTAAGTACCCATCCCGGCAGAAATCCAGAATCTGTGTGTCGGTTAGGGTAGGTTCGCAGTCAAAGGTTCTATTGATTTTATCGTATTTCATCGTGGATCACCTCAATTATGAAGTCTCCTGTAATACTGCTTGACGGTCTAAACGCTCCAAAGTTAACCAACGACAACAGTTATTATTACGTATCGGCAAGTCTCTGTCAACCCGAAAATTGAGCTTTTACCCTTCACCCATCTCCCAATCGAGAAGTACCCCCATCGCTTCGTTCATCCTGTTGTAGAGGAGATCGAATGCGTCCGTGGCTTGCGTGTATGGAAATCGGTGAGTTGTCATCTCCTCTGTCCGGATGACTCCAGAGCCAAGCAGTTCCATTGCACGGCGAGATATCCCCGCCCCAACCGTTTGACCGTAGTAACCCCCGAGAATCTGCCGTCCCTGAATTTTCCCGCTCCACAGCGGCAGCGGTGCAGCCTCATACAGTCCAATCAGGTGCAACAAGCCGCCAACGGCGAGCATTTCTAACCCCTGATTGAATGCCTCGGGTCCCCCAGGTCCGCCGACAGCGTACACGACAATATCGGCGCCGATGCCATTGGTTAGCCGCCGGACAGCTCGAACTGCATCTTCATCAGCCCCATTAATGACCACGTCAGCGCCCAGTTCTTCCGCTAACCGACACCGGTTGTCCAATGCGTCAATGGCAATAATACGCCCATTGCCGTCGGCTTTTGCGACCTGCATGATAAGGCTACCGACCAGCCCCTGCCCCAGAATAACAACCGTGTCATTCGGTTGTATGTTTTCAATGTCCACCCACGCTACCGCTCCCGCTGCCAGCGGGTAGTAGGGAGCCTGATCGAAACTGACTGTCGGTAACATCCGAACCACTTGCGCATGCTCCTGTGGTGAACTCACACGCGCCGGTCGAACGACATACTGAGCGTGCGGCGCCGAAGCAACGACGTGGTCTCCAACCGCGAAGTGTTCAACTCCTGCACCAACAGCGTCAACAACTCCCGCTAGTGAATATCCCATACGTTCCGGGTCAATCGCGGACTCTTGAGTGTAACGCCCGCCCATCTCCGATCCTCGGCTAATAAGACTCCGTATTGCTTTGACACGAACTTCGCCCAGACCAGGTTCAGACGTGGGGACCTCCTCAATGACGATATTAAACTTGCCTTCCGGTTTGCCAACTCGTTTCAATGTCTGTCCTTTCCAATACGAATTCTACATGAAAAGCGCGCATATACGGCTCTGCACACAATCGAATAGACACGCCGAAGCGCGTTTTCACGGTGATTTTCAAAATATAACAACTCGTACAGCACCATTACAAATTGGCAATTTAGCAGAAACTGAAACTGGTGTCAATTGAAAAATCAGGATCGAAACCGTTCAAGATACGTTCCCATTAAAACTCTTGGAAGAGATTAGGCTTCTTTCATCTTGACAAAACAATCCCGTTATGATATTATTTCAGGCTGTGCTCAGAATCAATCTTGCTTCATCGAAAGGACTCAACCACTAGATGGCGCCAAAGCGCCGCGTCGGAAGCAGAGCACACATTTCTGTGATTAAGCGCAGGGGCAAATTATGCTTACAATGAAATCTTACGTTTTTAAAGAATCGGATTGGGAAATCAAGTGGTATGTCGTAGATGCGAATGGAAAGGTACTCGGGCGTTTGGCGACACAAATTGCGACCGTTCTTCGGGGGAAGCACCGTCCGACTTTTACCCCGCATGCGGATATGGGCTATCGCGTCGCTGTAGTTAACGCTGAAAAAGTCATCGTCACGGGGAAGAAAGCGGAACAGAAAACCTACTTCCGTTATAGCGGTTACCCGAGTGGGGACAAATACACCACCTTCAACGAGCAGATGAAGAAAAAACCTGAAGAAATCATACGACATGCTGTGAAGGGAATGCTTCCGAAAAATCGCTTGGGTCGTAAATTGATGAAGAAGTTAAAGGTTTATGCCGGTCCGAATCATCCGCACCAGGCGCAGGAACCCGAAGTATTGGAACTTTAGCCTTCAGCGAAGGCAAAATGTTCACTACATCTCCGATTCGCCTGTCTATGGAGCCAAAGACGGGCTTTTTTCGGCTTGAATTTAGTAACAGACTGGCAGCAGATGACTAGGCTGCAGACTTGAGATTGAGGAGACAAAATGGCTGTGGAACAGTATTGGGGAACGGGGCGGCGTAAGACCTCCGTCGCACGTGTGAGATTGATCGTTGGTGGGTCTGGACAGTTTGTTGTCAACAGAAAACCGATTGAGGAATACTTCGATCGAGCCGACCATGTCCAGATTGCTAAACAACCGTTCGGGGTGATTGAAAATAACAGCGGATACGATGTGTTCGTCAACGCACACGGTGGCGGAATTTCGGGGCAGGCAGGAGCGATTCTGCACGGTCTCGCCCGCGCGCTCGTTAAGGCGGACGAATCTTTGAAGCCCACCCTGAAAAAAGCAGGGTTTCTCACCCGGGATGCCCGAATGGTTGAACGCAAAAAATATGGACAGAAAGGCGCCCGCGCTCGGTTCCAATTCTCCAAACGCTAGATCCTTCTCATTGGTGGAATTCTTATTTGAGGATGTAAATAATGCCGAATATCGCTATATTGGGTGCCCAATGGGGCGATGAAAGCAAAGGGAAGACAACCGATTTTCTCGCTGAAAGCGCCGATATTGTTGCAAGATATCAGGGCGGTGATAACGCGGGACATACTATCGTTATCGGGGAAGAGAAGTACATCCTTCATCTCCTTCCATCTGGCGTTCTACATCCCCATACTGTCAATGTAATTGGCAACGGTGTAGTTATCAATCTGGAGACGCTTTTCACTGAAATCAACCATCTGGGTGCACGTGGTATTGAGATTGGAGATCGTCTGAAGATTAGTTCTCGAGCCCACTTAATCCTCCCTTATCACAAGGTTATGGAATCATGGGACGATTTAGGAAGTGGGTTAAAAATAGGGACGACCGCTCGAGGCATTGGGCCAACATACGTCGATAAGATGAATCGTCATTCAGGAATACGGGTCGCGGACCTGATTGAGTTCGACCTATTCCAGAAGAAATTTGACTTCAATCTTGAAGCGAAGGATTATGTTCTCAGTCAAATCGGCGGCGAGGTTGATAGAGTTGCCTTGCTTGAGAAATACTACGAATATTCTAAACAGCTTGCGCCGTATGTCATTGATACCCCTGAATTTATGCACCGTGAGATGAAAGCTGGAAAGCGGGTGCTCTTCGAGGGTGCGCAGGGGACGATGCTTGATATCGATTTTGGAACATATCCGTATGTCACCTCGTCCAACACTACCGTCGGTGCGATTTGTACAGGGCTTGGTGTGCCTCCCGAGGCGATAGATCATGTTTTGGGTGTTTCAAAAGCCTACGTGACACGTGTCGGGGGCGGTCCATTCCCCACAGAGATGCCGCCAGACCTAGATGAGGAGATTCGCCGTGTCGGAGAAGAGTATGGCGCAACAACACAACGTCCTCGTCGTTGTGGATGGCTCGATCTTGTCGCGCTGCGCTATGCAACTCAAATCAACGGGTTTACCGGCATCGTTCTGACGAAATTTGATGTCTTAGATAGCCTTGATGAAATTCAAGTATGTGTTGCCTATAGGCGTTATGATAAGGTAGAATCGACGTTTCCGGCTAGTTTGCGTATCCTCGCAGAATGTGAGCCGGTCTACGAGACGCTGCCAGGCTGGAAACAGCCAACTACAGATGTTCGCCGATACGAAGACCTGCCAACGAATGCAAAGCGATATATCGCTTACGTCGCTGAATTTTTAGATGTTCCTATTGTTGTGGCTTCCGTTGGTAAAGAGAGGGAGCAAACGGTTATCTGCGATGCAAATTTTCTCTCATCTGAGTAGTAACCTGCTGGTTGAGGGGTGCCCATACCGATGTCAAAACTCAGCGTTGACATTTTGGGTCGCAATTCGGTAGTATTTATCGCTAGCTCCAATACCATCAATTTGGGGCCGTTAGCTCAGCTGGTAGAGCATCTGACTTTTAATCAGGTGGTCACAGGTTCGACCCCTGTACGGCCCATCTTTCGTCCCCGTCGTCTAGCCTGGTCAAGGACACCAGCCTTTCACGCTGGCGACACGGGTTCAAATCCCGTCGGGGACGTTCAAGTGCTAGCCCCTTCCACGCAAAGTGGTAGGGGCTTTTTTTCTAAATGAAATGAGCAGATATGGGCTGTTCTCCTAATTTAGCTGAAAAACATCGGTGACCAGTGGCAAGTCGATAGTGGTCAGCAAAAAACAATGCGCTAGCCGCTGACCACTAACCGCACCGCACACAGAAAGGAGCGCGTCCAATTGAATGAAGACCGAGATCTAGGCAAGGTGGATATCCCACCGGTCAGCGGTGCTTTTGGTGAACCGTGGTCAATTAAGAAACTGTTCGGACTGCTCGCCGTTTTTGGCCCCGCCGCGATTGTGGCGTCGGTCAGCATCGGGGCCGGTGAGACGATTGTCGTAGTGCGCGCCGGAGCGTGGGCGGGCTACAGGCTGATGTGGCTAGTACTGCTCAGTTGCGTTGTCAAAGGCGTGTTCGTCACTTATCTGCTCGGTCGCTACACAGCCATCAGCGGCGAATACATCGGGCACCGTTTGGCTCGGTTGCCCGGCCCCCGTGGTTGGCTGCCGCTCGCAATCGTGGCGATGGAAATGCTCGGCGCACCGCTGGCTTGGGTACCCATTGCCAAACCGTGTGGCGATCTGTTCCATTTCTTACTGCAAAGTTCGCTGGCATCGTCTATCGCAGAACCGATCTGGGAGAACATTTTCACCTCTTGCTTTATCACACTCGCGCTTGCATTCGGCTTGCGGCTTTCGTTTGAAAGGCTAGAAAAACAGCAAATTATCATCTGCCTTATTCTCGTCACCGGTACGCTCATAGGCACGCTCATCGTGCGTCCCAATTTTTCGGAAGCGGTCATCGGAAGCATCGGTTTCGGACACATCCCGCCGTTTCCAGAATGGGCGCCGCAAGACGCTGTAAAGAATCCGCTGCTGACAATGGCAACAACCTTCGGATACGTAGGCGGTTCCGTGATGGGATACATCGTCTATGCAAACTGGATTGGGATGCACAGATGGGGATTGACAGGTCACCAGAAGATTAATGCCATCCGCCAACACGCTTTCACGCACGACACAATTGACTACCTGCCGGACACGCCGGAGCAAGTGAGTCAGCTGCGAAAACTAGTTGCACCGTTGCGGTGGGATGCCGGCATCGGCGCAATCGTGCTTTTCATTGTGACGGGCGCGTTTATGTTATCCGGCGCTGCCGTACTATATCCGCTCCAAACCCAGTTTGAGGGGTGGGGACTCCTCACGAATCAAGCCCACGTCTGGAGCAACATTCATGCGTCGCTGGTCTGGGTCTACTATATCTGCATCATCGTAGCACTCTGGGGAACGCTGCAAGCGCTGCCCGAAATCTACGCCCGCGTGATTCAGGAGTTCTTTCAAGCGGTTTGGCACCGACGCGAGTGGGATTATCATAAAATCCGTCGCACCGTTTGCGCTTACATCTTCGTCGCCACAATCGTCCTCGTCTGGCTAAACATCCCGTTCGACATTCTCACCCAAATCGCAGGCTTCATCCTTGCAAACTTCTCGATCGCACTCATGATGCTCGCCGCGCTGTATCTGAACTTCAAACTTCCCGCCCCCTACCGGACACACCCAATAATGTTGATTGGCGCAATCGTATCGGCAGGCGTACTAATCATCTTCGCAGGGATTAGCGGCTGGGGCTTAATGGTAAAACTCTTTGGCGGTGTATAGAAACCGAGTTTTTTCAAACAAACTCGGTTTCTCCTGATTGCTTACAAAGGTTCTCCCGCTTAAGGTGGGGGAGCTAGAGGGGGCACACTTCAAGAAATGAAACGATTTCCCACGACAATAACAATTCTTATTACGATTGCTGCTTTGGCTTATCTCGGGCTGATGCCTCTAGGCTACGGTTCTGAAGAATCAGAGCTAGAAAGGAAAGTAGATGTCTTCCTAAAGGTGGGTGACTGTGAGCGTGCCTTCAAATTGGTTGATGGTTTTCTTCAGGAGCATCCGGAGAAACCCATTGGGTATGCCATGTTGGAGCGAGTAATTACCGCAGGGTGTGCCTCCCTCAACGCGGACAACCGTAAGAAATCCCAAAAATGGATTGATGACTTTATTCACCGTTACCCGGAGAAACCCACGGGGCGCGCCATGATGGCGAGGGTGCTTGCCGCTGATGGGCGTACCGAGGGCGCATTCACGGCGTATTATCGATTTTATAAGCTGAGTGAAACGATTTCCACCGAGCTGCTACTTGAAATCGTGCGGGGTGCCCTCAACCATAGCGATTTTTCGGTGCGATTGTCCGCCGCTGGGATGTTGGGAGGGTTGGGTGACAAGCGTGCTGTTCTTGTCATAATTAACGCCGTTAACCATATCAATGTTTTAACGCGAATGAACGCCGCCCGTATGTTAGGCAAGTTAGGAAACAAGCGTGCTGTTCCCGCCTTGATAAATGCCCTCAACGATAGCGATTTCTCAGTGCGATATGAAGCTGCCCTCGCGTTGGGAGAATTAGGAGATAAACGTGCCATCCCCGCTTTGATACATACCCTCAACGATAGCGATAGTTTAGTGCAGAGGTCCGCCGCCAGGGCGCTGGCAAAGTTAGGAGATGAGAGCGGCGCCCCCGTCCTGATTAAATCCCTCAACGTTAGTGATGGCTCGCCGCTGCGATTGGACGACGCCACAGCGCTAGTAGAATTAGGAGATGAGCGTGGTGTCACCTACTTGATGGATGCACTCAACCATAGCAGCCATAACGCGCGGGTGCAAGAGCGCCTCGCTAAGGTGTTAAGAGCGTTAGGGAATAATCGTGCTGTCCCTGTCTTAATTAACGCCCTCAACCATAGCAATGTTTTAGCGCGACGGCACGCCGCCCGGGCGTTAGGAGAATTAGGAGACAAGCGTTGCATCCCCGCTTTGATAAATGTACTCAATGATAGCGATAACGATGCCATCTTGCAATTGAACGCCGCCGAAACGTTGGCAGAATTAGGAGATGAGCGTGGCGTCACCTACTTGATAGGCGCCCGCAACGATAGCGATAATAATGTGCGATGGAGCGCTATTGCTGCGCTGAACAGGTTGCGTTCTGTTCCTGCCTTTATATATGCCCTCAACGATAGCAACCCCGATGTGCAAATGAACGCCGCTCAGCGGTTGGGTGAGTTAGGAGATAAACGTGCTGTCCCTGCTTTGATAAATGCCCTCGACGATAGCGATGATAATGTGCGATGGACCGTCGCCGGTGCGCTGGGGATGTTGGGGGACAAGCAAGCCGTTCTCGCCTTAATAAACGCCCTCAACGATAGCAATTTCATAGTGCGAAAGGAAACTGCCCTCGCGTTGGGAAAATTGGATGATAGTAGCGCTGTCCCTTGCTTAATAGATGCCCTCAACGATAGCGATCACTTAGTGTCAGAATATGCTGCCCGTGCGCTGGGAATGTTGGGAGATAAGCGTGCCATCACCGCTTTGATAAATGCCTACAATGATAGCGATAACTATGCCTTAACGCGATTGACCGTCGCCGAAGCGCTGGCAGAATTGGGCGATGAGCGTGGCATCACCTTCCTGATGGTCGCCCTCAACGATAGCGATCGCTTAGTGCGAAGCCAAGCTGTCTTCGCACTGGGGGTGTTGGGGGACAAGCGTGCCGTTCGTGCCTTAATAAACGCCCTCAACGATAGCGATCGCTTAGTGCGAAAGGAAGCTGCCCTCGCGTTGGGCGAGTTGGGGGATAAGTGTGCCATCCCCGCTTTGATAAACGCTCTCAATGATAGCTATACAAGTGTGCGAAAGGAAGCTGCCCTCGCGTTGGGCGAGTTGGGGGACAAGCGTGCCATCCCCGCCTTGATAAATGCTCTCAACGATAGCGATGACTGGGTGCGAGTGTCCGCCGCCGGTACACTGGCAAAATTAGGAGATGAGCGTGGCGTCACCTACTTGATGGACGCCTTCAACGATAACAATTATTACGATTATAATTATAATTTGCGACGTACCATCGAAAAAGCTTTGGGAGATAAGCGTTTCGTGCCCAGATGGATTAATGCTCTCAACGATACCGATAACATTGACATCCTGCGATGGTTCCAGGTCGTCAATGCGTTGGAAAATTTGGGGGATAAGAGTGTCGTCCCCGCTCTAATCGATTTTATCGGAGGCAACGATAGCATTGAATTAAAAATTAGGGCGGCGGAGGCATTGGTAAAACTAACCCAATAAACAAGCAGCAGAAACCGAGTTTTTTCAAAAAACTCGGTTTCTCCTATCTACATCCAAAAATCCTCCCCCTTACTAACGGGATCAACCGACCGGATAGGGAGGGCGATAGTCTTAGTTCTTGTAGGGTGGATTGAAATCAAGCGACCGAACAGGGAGTGCGATAGTCTGTAGGTAGGGATGAGCGATCTACTGACCGAATACAAGCACTCACTCCCTTAACAAGGGGGTGCCAAGTCTACTCACCGCCCTTCTCCACCACAACAATTTCCCGATTTGCTTCGACATTTTCCAACACCTGCACAATCCCACTTGGCCAACGAATTTCAAGACGATCAATGCTTGTATGATCGCCTAGTCCAAAGAGTACCCGCGGGTCGTTGCTGCACAGATAACTCAACCCGGTGTGTGCCTCTTGCAACTGCGATTGAGAGCCTACTGTCACCGTTACCCGAGCACCAATACCGTCCCGATTACTGACTACCCCCACCAACTTAATCCGTACCCAGTTGCGGCGATTGCCCCCTTCGTTACGCAGCAATTCTGCCGGCTGATTCGACTGCGTCACGGCGATGTCGATGTCTCCGTCGTTGTCATAATCCCCAAAGATTGCCCCGCGGCTGACACCTTCGCGGCGGAAATACGCTCCGGATTCGAATGACGCCTCCGTAAATGTACCGTCGCCGTTGTTATGAAACAGTTGATTCCGCTGCGCGTAGGTGAGAACGTCCGTTACTTGAGCAATAGCCTCGATAATATGCCCATTCGCGATGAAGATATCCGAGTGACCGTCGTTGTCGTAATCGAAAAACCGCGTGCCGAATCCCACAAATAGGTAGCTCTCCTTTCCTAGATTCGCCTCATAAACCATATCAGAAAATGTCCCATCGCCATTGTTCCGGTAAAGTGCGTTTGTCTCATGCGAAAGGTTCGTGACAAAAATGTCAAGTAACCCATCACCATTGAAATCCCCAGCATCAACCCCCATTCCCGCTTGAGCCACACCGTCAAAGCTAAAGGCGCAGCCCGCTAGAAGTCCCATCTCCGAAAACGTACCGTCTCCGTTGTTGTAGAACAGAAAGTTCGGAGTGTCGTCGTTGGCGACATAAAGATCTGGCTCGCCGTCATTGTTGAAATCTGCCGCAACCACGCCCAAACCTTTTCCACTATGCGGTCCGCTAATGTCGCCGAAGCCCGCTGCTTGAGTGACATCCGTAAAGGTGCCGTCCCCATTGTTGCGGTAGAGGCGGTCCGGCGCCCCGTCAAAGTTTTTCGGGTGGCAGTGAGTCCGGATACCATGAACGCCGCAGGGGTGATAGGAGACGTCAAGCGAATAACGCACATAATTGACGACGTAAAGGTCGAGATGACTGTCGCGGTCGTAATCAAAAAAGATTGCGCTGCTGCCCCACAGCGCGTCTCCCACGCCCGCAGTTCCGGTCACATCTGTAAACGTTCCGTTTCCATTGTTGTGATAGAGCACATTCGCGCCAAAATTCGTCACGTAAAGATCCGGATCGCCATCGTTGTCGTAATCGCCGCAGGCGGCGCCCATTCCATAATTTCCAGAGTTTCCCACCCCCGATAAATCGGTCACATCCGTGAATGTGCCGTTGCCGTTGTTACGATAGAGAATGCTAGTGTACAATCCTTCCGAAGCGGTGCCGGTTAAGTCCCCGCTATTTACGAGATAAAGGTCGAGGTCACCATCGGTGTCGTAGTCAAAGAATGCCCCGCCAGAACCAATTGTTTCAGGTAAATGGTAGTCGCCTTTTGCTCCATTCACATGCCGAAAGTCGATTCCCGCTTCCGCTGTGACATCAACGAACTGGATTTCATGATTGTCCGCGCACAGGTTGAGGCAATTCAACAGAACTATCAAGAACGAGCACAGCGCGATACACGTTTTCAACCGCGTGTTCGGCGGTAACAATTTTCTGCCATCCTTAGACAACCCGTAGACTTCGACTCCCCAATGATACTGAATTGGCATTGACAAAATTATCCTCTTTCACCTTTCCGAATCCGAATTCTCACCGACTCACCTGCCTGCTTTATCACGTGCCTGGCTGTTCGCTCCCCCATCTTTTTGGGACTTGAGCTGTTGATAGGTATGAAACGCCTCTTCCGCTTTTGCGCTGTAACCCGCACGTT
The DNA here is from genome assembly GCA_965198175.1 of Candidatus Poribacteria bacterium. Lineage (GTDB taxonomy): Bacteria > Poribacteria > WGA-4E > WGA-4E > PCPOR2b > JAPPKS01. Next base: position 79,270 of record OZ240245.1, on the reverse strand, counting down.
TGTACATTTGCGCCAAATTTAGATGAAAGGCAGGTTCAGAAGGACTCAACTGAACCGCAGCCTCTAGTTGCTCAATCGCCTTAGGATAGTTCCCTATCGTCATATAAACAGTGCCAAGGCTGTTTCGATACTGTGCAACATTGGGATGACGCCGAACGACATCATCATATATCTGTAGTGCCTTTCGATAGGCTTTCAGTTGGAAATACAGATAACCAAGCGCATCGTAGCCCTGCGCCTCATTGGGCTTGAGTGCGATGCACTTCCTGAATGCACCGGCAGCAGTATCCCACTGACCTCGCGCCACCTGAAGCCGACCCAACTGATACCACGCCTCAACATCCGAATCGTCGTGGCGCACCAAACGCTCAAGGCGCGCTATCTGTTCCTCATCCTTGCTAAGCCGCGCAAACGTCTCTAGCGCCTTGCGTCCGTTTTCTGCTTGACCCATCCGGCGAAAACAGTTCCCGAGGTTCAAGTACGCCTTCGCGTAGAAGGGGTCTAGTTCAATAATCTTCTTGAAGCGCAGACTCGCAGCCTCAATTTCCCCTTGCCGAAAGTACGCGAGTCCCAGAGTATAGAGGGCGTCGGTGCTGGAAGGATCAAGTTCAACCGCGCGTTGAAGCTCACGGATTGCCTCATTAAGGCGGTTCTGGCGAAAGTAAGCCGTCCCCAAAAGCGAACGACCCTGTGCATGGTGAGGGTCCATCTCAACGGCTCGCTCTAGCGGGTCAACTGCCTCATTCACACGCGCTAGCTCTATCAGGTAAGTCTCCCCCACTCTGCAGTAGGCTTCAATATATGCAGGGTCTGCCTTCGTAGCGTTTTGGAATGCTGCCAACGCCTTATTCCATCCATCCCGCGCTCCGTAAAGCATACCGAGATAATAATGCGCATCCGCTAGTGATGGATCCAGCTTGATGGCGCGATTCAGAGCCGTGAGCGCCTTTTCATGCTCCTGACGGAAAGCCGCCCGTAAACTCACGTCGTAGGCGCGAGCCGCTTGGTCATCGTCGGCATCTACCCCCATTGCGCCCGATACTCTCAATGAAAGCACCACTCCAATAACGCTCACCAGAAAGTGTGTATACTTAATCCCTGCCTTCACAATTTCGACCATTACCTCAGTTCACCTTTGTCAGACATTGATAGTCCCTTCTTTCGAAGCAATTGTCTGTGGTCAGTCTTGCCCTTGCTGACCACTAATCACTGCTTCTATCACTCTCCATCAGTATAGTTTGATCTCAGAAAATAATGCAAGGAAAAATCCGTTCTGCCGCCAAACACAAAACCTACCCTCGCACTAAATCCATGATTCCACTTGACATTAGTCCGCCGCTTCGACACAATAACCTTCAAAACCATTGCACAAAAGGCGAAACTCAAGGCTCACACTAACCGAATCCGAAGCAATAAGAGATATGGCTCATCTCAAAATGCCGACTAGCCGGGCTCGCCGCACACAAAAACGTCCGTAAACATAGTGGGGAAGCATGAAAAAGGGATGCGGTTGGATTCTATTCGTGGCGCTTGTCGTCGCCCTCGGCATAGGTATCCGACTAGGTTGCAATAACAAAACATCGGGTTACGTCGTTCTGGGCGTCGTCGATGGCGACACAATAAAGATTTGCTACGGCGGGAAGAAAGAATCGATACGGCTCATCGGCGTCGACACGCCAGAGACGGTGCACCCAGACAGACCGCCGGAGCCGTTCGGCGCAGAAGCTACCGAATTCACGAAGAGGCTTCTTCAGGGTGAAAAAGTCGTCCTCCGCTTTGGGCGTCAGAGGCGGGATCGGTACGGGCGTCTGCTTGCGTTCGTCTATCGTACATCCGATAATCAATTCGTCAATCTCGAAATCGTAAGGGGTGGATTCGGACGTGTATACGGTGACAACTTTCACGAACATAAGCGATTCCTCAAAGCGCAACGAGAAGCACAAGCCGCAAAAAAGGGGATATGGGGATCAACTGAGTGAATAGTGAAGGCGATAGTCTTTACCTCCAGAATCAACAACGGTGCACGTTCTGCCATCCAAACTACACCCTCTTTCGTGCAGACGCCTAGCGAAACCCAACGCTTTTGTTAGCTCTCGAACAGAAGGGAACTTCCAATCTCGATCATCTGACCTGCTTTTCCAATCCGCTATTTATCACGTTTTATCGCGTTATTGCACGATTTCGCATTTTTTTTTACATGCTTCATTCAGTTGGCTGTTCATCGGCGCCTGGACGATTGCATAGCTTCATCAGGGCTAGGCGCTCGAATTGTAGGAATTCATTCGCTGGCATTGCTACAACGTAACACAATAGTTTGTTCGGGGCGGTAATTCTGATGGCATATTAAACTCCTTTCGTATAAGCCTCAATTGTACCCTTGTTAAAATTGTTAGGACCTTTCTTTTTCTCCGTTGCAGCACATTCTGATTACCCATTTCAACTCCTCTCAAATCCCAATTTTACTTCCCATCCTTATACTTCTCCACCGGGCTCTCTTCTGCGGGCGCTTCCCTCACATACCGCGCCGGCATCGTCAAATCTTGCCAACGACCAGCCCGTTGCACCTCCTTCACGCTTGCTCCAGCCTCAGCGAGCGAAAGTGCAGAACCCATACGAAGCGAATGCCCGCTGATGGCTCCGTCAATGCCCGCTTCCCTCGCCCACCGCCGTATCGCTTCACGAGCCCCCTTCACGCCAAGCCGATCCTTAGTTACATGCTTGTAGTAGCGTATCCTCCGGAACAACGCGCCCGACTCAATCCCTGCCCGCCTACGATAGCGTTCTATCAACTGCCGGGTAGCTTCGCAGATGTACAGCGCGTCGTCCGCCTGCTCCCCCTCGTCCCTTTGAAGCAGAAGCCCCTCTGGCTTAACATCTTCCACATTGACAGCAACCGCCTCCGAGATGCGCAGCAGGCAATCGCTCATCAGGCTAATCATAGCGGCGTCCCGCAAGCCCGCTGTTGTGTCTGACGATTCCGCGGCGGCGCACATCCGCTCCACTTCATCCCACGTGAGCCCGTCTGCCTGACGACGACCGCGCGTTTTGCCTTCGATGCGGATTTCAGAAAGCGTGCGCGTGCTGATTGGTCCAACTTCGTAATCAGCCCCCTGGTGCACAGCCATCCACTTGACCGCAGCCACGACAAGGTTGATTGTCGCCGGCGACTTCCCCTCCGCAGAGAGAAAACGGACATATTCCGCCAGCACAGCGTCCGTGAGCCTGCGCCCTTCTAGCCAGCTTTCCAGCTTTCGGCTCGCGTGCTCATACGCCTTAAGTGTATTGTCCGACACGTTCGCTCGTACTACCTCTCCCGTGCCCACGTCAATTTGCAAAACTGAATCTGATTCCTTCCTTTGATTCATGATACAACTCTCGTCTAGCGTTCGTCGCCGTTCCCTGCAGCCAATGCCGAAGAATCTCGAACATCCTGCCTTAGAATACCCCTTCCCTGACGATCGATCGTTTCAACTTCTTCACCACCGCCGGCGTCACCGGATCATTGTCCGGGAGGAAGCCTTCCCCCTTCTTTAGTTTTACGGAAGCTACACTGTCTAGCTCTGTCAACTCCTTCGCCCCTTCCAGGGCTATTAGGTCGCCTCCGTAGTACTCGAACCAAGGCAGTCCTGCATTTGTGTAATCCTGAGCTGTCTGTGGCTTCCCTGGGGGCTCGCAGCCCGTTATCTTAAAGAAATCCACACTATTGACGATATGCACGAAGCTACGGGAGCAGTGCGACGTATCCCACGCATCAATGCCGTGTTCGTCCTCGTAAATCTCCTGCCGCATCAAACCGCCGGGTGCCAATCCCATCTCTGGCAATTTTTCCCTACACACTAATAGGTAGTTCGCTCGGATTCTCTATGCGGCATGCCTCGGGGAACCCAAACTTTTCCTCGTATACAGCCCGCTTCATAGGATAGACCGCAATCTGGATCCCGCCGTGCTCCGCCTCTCCCGTTAACTGCTCCTCCACTGTGTAGCCCTCGCCCAGCGGCATCGCTACAAACTGTCGGATTAAGCCCTTCTCAACGCAAAACCCGTCCAACCACTCCTGACCCGGTACAACTAGGTAATCTTGCGGCTCGCTGCGGAGCTCCTTCTTCCACGCCTTTCCGGTTATCGCGTTGACTTTGCCCGCTGCTATCTTCACAGCCATCGGATAGCCAGCATGAAAATTTATCCACAGCGCCTCCGCTTGGTACATCGGCAAAAACACCCCGCCATGTTGGTTCCATGTGTCCGGCAAGTTATCCGGGTAGTCGTCCACGCGACTCAGCGGGAACCTTCCTAAGCCCGGCGGCAAATCATATGCGCGGTTGTCGTCCGGAATCCGCAGCGTCCGCTGGAAGTCAATTAACAGTTCGGCTTCACTGTGTACCTCCGGAAATCTAAAGATAAGTTGATCGTGTCTAAGTTCTATGCTCTTATTGCCGTTCCTAGTTCTTTTCTCCATTGTCATAACTCTCTCTTGTTGAATTTATGATTTTAGTAAACCTCACCAAAGCAACATGTATCTCATAACATGAATTATACAACCTAACACCCCAAGTGTCAAGTAGTTTTTCTCTGACCGCAAGTCTTATAGTTTTTGTAGGTTGGGTTGAGCGATGAGGTTGAAACAGGTGGATTATGACGAATCGGTTTGTTGGTTAATTGAGTTCGAGAATTGTTGGATGAAGCGAAACCCAACGATCAAGCGTCCTAACAGGATCAAGCGAGCGAATAGCGAGTGCGATAGTCTTCTTCAGTTTTCTCCGCTCATCACATCCACTCCACCCAACCTACGATCTAAAAGCAGTGGTCAGAAAAAAACGGGGCACTGGCAACTGCTTTTACATTTAGAGTTGACATATAGCGATTTGTCTTGTATTATGTTAAGTAAAGGTGTGTAGAGTATCCAGTGGCTAGTTTAAAGCCTTTGCTCACCACTCTCCACTAACCACACAAGGAGGAAACATAATGCTTACGCTTCAGAATTGGAAGTCCAAGTTAGTCTATATCGGGTTCGGTAGTTTTTTCGGGTGTCTTTGCACGATAATCGGGATGCTGGCGTCGCCAGTCACGGCGCAAAGGGATAAGTTCGGTCACATTGAGTGCACCGGGTTGACGGTCGTTGATGGCGGTCGAGTCGCGGTGCTCGGTAAAGATGGTCAAGGTCAAGTTCAAGATCAAGTGTCTCTCAGTATCATTGAAGGCGGCGCTCAGGTCGAAGTGCTCGGTCCAGATGGGAAATCTGGGGTGACTCTCTTAGGCCTTGAAGATAGCGGTCACGTGGACGTGCACGGTAAACAGGGGTCGTTCCTATCTGAGGTGACCATCTCTAATAGTGAAGTTGGCGGTGATATCACCTTGCGCCGTCCGAATGGACAAACTATAATGATGCTCGGTGAAGTTCCAATTTTTGGCGGCGGTCAGGTCAGTGTGCACGGTAAAGATGGGCGTGCTGCGGTGCTACTGACTGTCAAGGAATCTGGTGGTCTGGTCGAAGTGTGGGGCAAAAATGATGTAGCTTTAGCAGCTCTCGGTTGCAATGAACATGGCGGTCGTGTCGCCGCGCGTGGTAGAGATAGGCAAAGTTGGGTGTATATCAATGAAAATGGTGGTTTTGTCGAGACGATCGATAATAAAGGTGGTAGGTTACGGATGCCGGAATAACTCGGGTCAACAAGGTAGGTTGGGTTGAGCGATCAACTGAGCGAATAGATCAAGTGACCGAATAGGAAGCGCGATAGTTTTCTCTGCTCATCAAATCCACTCCACCCAACCTACGAGAGCTAATTTACCGTAAAATTGATGACGAATCCGTTGACAATTGCCTGATACTCGCCCGGATCAAATGCTCCAAGAGGTACGATGTGTTCGATTTCAGTAACTACAGTGGCGCACACCAAGTCAATAGGACGTTTAGTCGTAATTTGAACATGGATTGCATTGTCTTGTCGCCACTCTGTCGTCTGATGAATCGTTGTGCAACTGTCTGTAAGGTGCCCCTTGATATGGAGATTGACCTGAATCGGGACTCCCTCAAGAATCACTGCTGAAATGTCTTCAATTGGCAGGTCTTTGATGGCATACGTTGTAGCGTCAATAATCTCATGGCCCGTGGGTTCATCCGCAGGCGAATCGTCATCGGACAATACCTGGGCGATATGCTCACAGGCAGAAAACTGCATAATTAAAACGACAATCCCTAGGTTCTGTTGACATTTCAACGGAGCCAGATAAGAGTAGAGACAAAACTCAGAAATCCGAAATAGCGGGCAGCCAGCTTCTCGAAACGAGAGAAGATACGACGATACCATTTTATCTTGTTGATGAAACATTCAACCAGATGTCTCTCTTTGTATAAATGTTTGTCATATGTTCTTTGAGCGCCACGATTACGTCGAGGCGGTATCACCGCCGTCGCTCCATTCGCTTCAATAACGTCGATAAAACTGTCCGAATCGTATCCCTTGTCTCCAATTACATGCTCGCTGTTATATCCAACTATCAACGCTTCGGCTTCAGCTATGTCGTGTCTCTGACCGGGAGTTAGCTGGAGTCTAAGCGGATTACCTAGTGCGTCAACTGTGATATGAATTTTTGTGCTAAAGCCGCCCCGAGAGCGTCCTAGCGCTTGGTTTTCAGCACCTCCGTTTTTTTTGAGGCTCCAGCCGCGCATGGGTGAGCCCGGCAAATGGTCGTGTCAATAATAAGTGTCTCCATATCTGGGTCAGAGGCGAAGTAGCGGTGCATCTGTGTGAAGATTCCTATGTCACACCAGTTACTAAACCGCTTGTAGATGGAGTTCCAATTGCCATAGGCAGTTGGTAATAATCTCCATTGCGCACCGCTGCGAGTCACCCACAGGACGGCTTCGACGAATCGTCGGGTTCCGGCTTCGTTGCGGACATAGATGTTGGAACAGCTTAGAAGAAACTGGTATATTTTTCTCCATTGGTCATCAGGTAAGGTTATTGGCATCATTCTTCTATTATGCCACAACCTTATAACCAAATGTCAACAGAACCTAGTATAGACGCTAATGTGGTGAACCTTCTGATATTCAATTTAAACCTCCTTATTTTCAAATGAAAGATTAACGGGCGTAGCATAATATAGAAATCTACGGCGCGCTGGAAGCATAACCACAGAAACACACCCAATATCTTCGATGTGTTTCTCAAAGGGTGCTTCGCATAAAAAATGCCCCTACTGGTTTCCAGAAGGGGCTACACGTTTGGGAAGAAGCAAATTGCACTCAACCAGTAACAGTGTGTAAAGTAGGATTATTTACATGATTCAAAAGTAGCGCATTCAAATCGTCTACTTTTGTAGCGAGGGTTTCATGGTCTTTGGACATCTGAGCCTGTAGCTTATAGATGTCATCCTTAGTTGGATAGTTCTCAAATTTAGTTGTGAGGAGCTTTTCATAAACCTCAAAACGTTTATCAATTCGATTAAACATAAACGTCACAAAGGTAACCGCTACCCCAACGATAGCAACGACCGCGACAAACCCACTAATTACAATTCTAAACAAATCGCCACTAGTAACTGCTTCCATTTTGATTCCCCCTTCGCTTTGAGCTTAAGGGAGAATAATGGCATTGATATTTTACGCTTATGGAATTGTATCACTTATGGGTTATCATGTCAACAAATAAACACAAGATATGGGGGTTGTGGTGCTTCGCATTCTAATACCCCCTCAGTATATTTTCTTCTTTACAATCAGACAACGCACGGTTATAGACTGGATAATAACTGTGTCCTTTATCGGCTGAAGCTCTAGCAATGTAGGTTGGGTTGAGAGATCAACCTAGCGGACAGCGAGCGCGATAGTAATTCCATAGACAATTAACGAAACCCAACGATCAAGCGACCGAACAGGATCAAGCGAGCGAATAGCGAGTGCGATAGTCTTCTTCAGTTTTCTCCGCTCATCACATCCACTCCACCCAACCTACAATCTAAAGGCAGCCGTCAAAAAAACAGGTCACTAGCAACTGCTTTAAAATTTAGAGTTGAAATATAGCGATTTTCCTTGTATTATGTTAAGTAAAGATAAGTAAGGTATCCTGTGGTCAGAGTAAAAAACAGGTCATTAGCCACTGGCTACTGGTCACTGTTTCTAAAACTAAGGAGAAAACAATGAACACGAAACACTATCTGGTTATAAGCGGTATTATTGGTGGAGTCATAGGGAGTTTGTTGACGGCGTTGTTGGTTTCACCAGTCACAGCGCAACGCGATAAGTTCGGTCACATTGAGTGTACTGGGTTGACGGTCGTTGATGGTGGTCAAGTCAAAGTGTACGATAAAGATGGGATAGGTAAAGTGCGTCTCGGTATTGTTGGAGATGGCGGGGCTGTAAGTGTCCTTGGTACCGATGGGAAGCCTAAGGTTGGCTTATATGTTAATGAACATGGCGGGCTTATAGGCATTCTTAGTAAAGATGGGAAACCTAAGGTTGACTTAGGCGTTAATGAACATGGCGGTCAAGTCCTCGTTAGCGATAAGGATAGGCAAGGTGGGGTGCGTGTCGTTACCGATGAACTTGGCGGTCGGGTCGACGTGTTTGGTGGAGAAGAGGGGAAAATTCAAGCGGCTCTTAGTATCAATGAACATGGTGGTCAGGTCATCGTGAAAGGTAAAGGTGGGCAAGTGGACCTCGGTGTCCTTGAAATTGGCGGTATGGTCAGAGTGTACGATGTGTACGATAAAGTTACGCAGGTTCGAGTCTCGCTCGATAGCAATGGAGATTTTGCTAGTGTCAACTTGTACCCAGGTATAAGTACGTTCCCTAATGTGCTACTTATGAGTGGTCGTGAATATACCCCATCGGTCGGCGTGCTTAGTAACGCAGGGTCAGCAAGCCTTCTGATAGGTGAACATGGCGGTGAAGTCCTCATAACTCGTGGGCGTGGCGAAGATCGTGAGGTTATACGGATGCCGGAATAACTGGGGTCAGCACGGTATGCTGGTTGAACTTACAAAAGCGAGCAGCCATGTAGGTTGGGTTGAGCGGTGATGGTAAAACTCCGCAAGGGATTCGTATGTTCAGATTGTTGGATAACTGTTTATGTTGAAGCAACACCCAACGATCAAGCGATCGAATAGCGAGTGCGATAGTCTTCTTCAGTTTTCTCCGCTCATCAAATCCACTCCACCCAACCTACAATCTAAAGGCAGTGGTCAAAAAATCAGGTCACTGGCAACTGACCACTGCTTTTAAATTTAGGGTTGACATATAGTGGGGTTTCTTGTATTATGTTAAGTAAGGATGTGTAAAGTATCCAGTGGCTAGTTTAAAGCCTTTGCTCGCCACTAGCCACTAACCACTACTACATGGAGGATTACACATGTTCAACATTCGGAATTGGAAGCAAATACTAGTTGTTATATGGTGGAAATGGGTTTCCAAAAAGAATTGACGTTTTTACTGCGTCAATTCGAGACATAATCGCCCATTTCCGCCTCAATACTAGCTCCTGACGGGGAGGAACTGATTTTTACGTGATACCCGATCCCGCTTGGATCGATTAAACCCGCGCCACGACTAGGTTCGTGGTATACACTATGGAGGCCTGTTTCCATTTGATGTTAAGATTCGAGCAAACAACATCTGAATCAAACCGAGCAACTATTGCCCGAAGTGAGCAGCCTCCACAGGAGGAGTTCAATGATAGTTTGGGGTTCTGGTGGTGATGTAATTGATTGCGGTTCTGTCGCCACTCAGCATTGTGAGGTTTGTGACAAAGAACGACAATTTAATCTTGTTCTTCAGTATAGACATTGGGGTGTATATTGGATTTTTAACTTTGTTACAGAGAAAAAGTATCTTATGCTTTGCAATATTTGTGGCAGAGGTTGGGAATTGGAGGCTTATAAGGTGGAAACCGAGGTTCTTAAAGAAAGCCCAATTCCTTTTATGAAACGGTTTGGTTGTCTCACTTTCATAGGTATAGTGGCTTTTATTTGGATTGTGGGTGCAATTTCGGGTTCTTGTTGATAAAACCCGATTATATATACTTGGCGAGCAATGTAGGTTGGGTTGAGTGCTTGCACGAACCCCAACGCTTTTCTGTCGTCCGGAGGTTTCAAAAGCGTTGGGTTTCGCCGTTGGCTCAACCCAACCTACAAAAGCTAATACCATTTCTCTAAGATGTCGGTGCATGAATAACGTGAATCGAGTAAGAATATCCAGTAATGCTTGCTACTTCAGCAACAGCCAATCACCTTCCCTGTCAACACCGAATACTTATGTGCGCTCTTAATCATAGTCCATCACTCAATCATACAAATCACAGTTCAGACAATCACGCCGCAAACAGGATTCTGCGATTGCCTTGATTTTGCTGAGTGCTTGGTAACGGTCCTTTCATTCTGACCATTATGCACTGGTCACTGCTTTACGGAGGCTTTAGAAAATGAAAGAAGATGATGTAATACTACAAAATACGGATTATCTAGAATACTGGCTTTCTCATGCTAGTGCTGATACCGTATTTAAGTGGTTAAGAGAACGGCAATCAACCCCGTTCTCGTGTCGAAAAGCCCTGTTTGCTCGCAATGAACCGCTGATAAATCTCGGCTTGGCATTGTGGGGATATGACGATAAGATAGCGGAGCGGCTTTTTAGGTATGGCGACAAGACAATTAAGCGGGCGGCTTTGGAAGGGCCCTCGGTAAAAACCCGGAATGATGGGAATCCCAGCTGGGTCGAAAGTTCGGGCGTCTTAGAGGAAATTCTGGAATCCTGTTGTAGTGAATCTTGTGATGAATCTTGGAATGACCTAGCGCCGTTCTTGCTCAATAAATTTGTAGCGGGTTATATGCCTAAAGGTCTAAATGAATCTTGTGTTGAATCTTGGCAACTTCTAAAGTCGTTCCTGCGCAATAAACGTATACCTGGCGAGATACTGGTTGATTTGTACGAGAGATCTGGCCCTTTTGAAATACTAAGGGATCACCACTGGGTTACAGCAATCGAATGCACTGTCTCGAACCACAATACCAATTATTTCGCGTGGAAACTATTCGAGACGATGCCGGTAAATCATTCCTCGGCACGCATCCTTGCGGAAATGGGACAAAAGTTAACAATGGATGTTCCGCCCGACATGGATGTCCCTGCCGCAATAAAGAGATGGACGAGCGAAAATGAAAACATATCAGAATCTTATCTTTCCCCGCTGGACCTGAAAAAATTTCTTTATCCCTTTGTAGAGTGTCGCTTTCACTTGGCTAGGCTACTCTACCGGAATAGAAAAGGCCATGACCTGAAAAACAGCGATGACATCGCTTTGAGACTAGTATATTATGCCGATGCCTTGATCGACACCCCCGAAGAATTCAGGGAATGTTTTGAAAAAGACAAAGACGACTTCCTCCATGTTGCAATTGATAAGCCCGAATTCTATCGAAACCAGGTTCTTAGAAAAGAGTTGCGGGCATGTGTTATTCATGCCCCTGAAATTCCCGTTCACTATAGCGATCAATTTAAAAACCGCGCCGAACAGCTTCTCCAAGAACATCCCAGTTGGTTTTTACTGGACGATTACTATGGCACCCTTCGCCTTCGCTGGGATGCTGCTTACTGGATTGATAAAATTGAAGATCCTGACATGCAACGGGATATCCAGACACGTGAAGAGGAAAAACCCGGATGGGCTTACGATTATTTTGTTGGGCGCGATAATCCCGCTCATTGGATTGAGAAAATTAAAGCGCCTGCCCTACAACGGTTTCTCCAAGAACATCCCGATTGGTTTTTGCAGCGTGAGGATGCCGCTTCCTGGATTGATAAAATTGAAGATCCTGTTCTGCGAACGGAAAAACGCCTAGAATTTCTTCAAAAGAACACAGAAAAAATATCGAACATTACATTTACTCTAATAGACGAAGTGAAAGCCATTAAGGACGAGCTATTCGCGTGGAAGAAAATGGCAAAAGAGTACGTCCAAATTGTCACTATGTTCATAATAACAGCTGGTATAGCAGCTGTTATTATGGCAATATTAGGAGACAACATTGACAACATAACTATCTACGTCATGGACCATGACCATTTCATATTCGGCTTAAGCTTAAGTTTATGCGTCGCTCTCTATTTCGTCGTCTGTTATCGCCGTCGAAAAGCCAAACGGCGAGAAGAGTAACTAAAATCGCGAGCACATGCACGTGAGCCGAGAGCTCCAGTAAGTGAATAAGTTCTCCCGTGCGATGCACTATGCTCCTTAACGAAAAATAACGGAGTGATAAAAATAACTTGACAACTGATGATACCATCCCGTATAATAGAAACATTAACATTTGGTGTTCGTTAAAAGCTATTTTATAAACCCAAAGAGGTGTCCTGCATAATTATCGCTACAATTGAATAACTAGCGCGCAAGCGCGCAAGACAAACCCAAACGAGGCAGTCTTGAATCTAAAACTGTCGCTTTTGGGTTTTTTTTTTGCTCGCTAACCCCCGCGGTACAATTCACAAATCAATTGCCACGATGCGAAAAAAAAACAAAGCGGTGTAATTCGAAAATTGCTAAATCCGCGCCGGTACTAAACTCCAGCGATCCGAGAATTACACCGGTGTAATTTCAATGTAATGCCGTGTAATCGAATAATCGGAAAAAATACCCAAAGGAAAATAAAATGCAAGATAAAACACTATGGCTCGATGCCTTGAACGACGAAGACATACGAAAAAATATTGCATACAACATCGTGAGATTCGGAACGACGAAAACTGTAGATGCCATTTACCAAAATCCTAACTTCTCAAATTGCAGAACCGGAAACGCAGCGCGCGATCGAAAAGCGATACGCTCTGCAATTCAGGTCTGCAATCCAAAAAATAAAGACCGCTTTAACACCCAGAAATATGGCGGCGCCATCGCAGACGCCGTGAGAGACCAGTACGACTTTATGGTCGCGGAATACGTGCCAAACCTGGAACAGTCCCTCAAGCGGATGCAACAAGTTGATGACATGGCGGTCAAAGCCGAAACTATCGAAGATCTTAAACGACTTAAATTGAGGCAGCAAATCCATGATAAACATAAATCAGCCTTATCGTCGCTCGCGGGGACTGTTCAGTTGCACCGGCGCCCCGCCGACGAAGCGGACGCCAATTCAGCCCAGTCCCAACCTAATCCGGGAGATACGAACGGGGAACTCCCAGAAGCTCCGAAGTCATTACGAGACGATTCGACGACAAGGCGCGATTCGGAATGATGACGACCGGACCCTAGTGGTCCACATGGCTTATGTCTATCCGGAATTCTTTGTGGAATACTACTTCCACAACCCGATGACCATGTCGCCGTTGCAGCCGCACCATGTCCGTCTGCTGAACCTCATCCCGTATAACAAAACGGGTGTCAGAGTCAACGTCCAATCCCCGCGCGGCTCCGCAAAGACAACCTGTTGCGCTGTCTGGTACCCGCTCTGGCGAATCTGTTTCAAAGCCTTCCAACTCGCTGAAGGTGTCCCGGACGAAAAATTTATCCTCATCATCAGCCGCAACCAGCCCATGGCAAAAAAGATTCTACGCAACATCAAAGGGCTAATAGATAATCCCAAAATTGTCCGTGACTTCGGAGTCCTGCGCGGTCCCGTATGGAAAACGGTTGAATGCGAGACCGCAAACCGTGTGACACTCTTGCCGCTCGGACGCAACCAATCCCCGCGCGGCGCGCTCGTTGACGAAAAACGCCCAACACTCGTACTGGTCGACGACCTCGAAGACCCGAAACGCTGCTCGAACCCTAACCTGCGTGAAGAAGATTGGGATTGGTTCTTTTCAGATGTCATGTTCACTTCCGACATCGGTGGGAACCTTAACTGTATTTTCTCCGATACCGTCAAACACGCGGACAGCATATCCATGCGGCTAATGAAGACCGCCGGCTGGAAGACCGAACACTTCAAAGCCATCCCCTACCCCGAAGACCTGTACCACCCAACCCACGAACATATCTGGAAAGAATGGGAGGCTATTTATCGCGACTTGACATTAGATAACGCTGAACGCGAAGCGAACGCGGACAAATTCTATAACGCTAACGCGGAGGCGATGAACTCCGGCGTCGTTACCCTCTGGCAAGAAAAACTGTCCTATCTCAAAGTCCGGAAAATGATTGTTGAGCGAGGGTACCACTTCTGTTTACGGGAACTCCAGAACATCGCCCGCGACCCCAGCATGTCGCTCTTCGACATGGAGAACGCCGTAACATTTCGAGTTGAAGCCAACGGACTCCGGCGTTCCGACGGACACCTCGTCTTTTGGCATGAAATCGGCGGATTCACCACCTATCTCGACTCCATGGGTGGCAAGGATAGTCGCCAAAACGCTTTCGCCTGCGCTGTCGTTGTTGCTTGGGAGCCGCTTCAGGGTGGATATAAGAATGTGGACTCCTTTGCGGGCGTCAACGGATACATTCTGCTCTGCTGGATGGATCGCGTCCCCCTCACAAAACAGATGGAAAACGCCATCCTGCTCCACCAACGCGCACTATCAATGCTAGGTCCCCTAAACCCGGATTCTAACTTTGTTTGCGAACAACGGCCCGACCCCGATGGCACGATTCTGACTTCTAGTAACCTAGCGTTCAATAAAGCGGCGCAAGATTTGATGTTCAACCAAAACATCTATTACCATCTGCAGAACCAAAATAAAGAAGAGCGGATTGCAACCCTTGAACCCGCAATCGCCAACGGTTGGCTCGCGTTCAATAAACAGGGCTTACCTGCTGAGTTTTGGACGCAGTTCCGTCAGTTCCCGACTGCAGAGCATAACGACGCGCCCGACGCCGTTCAAGGCGCACTACGCGCCCGAGTCACAACAACCGCAAATCAACGCGAACTTGAAGAGCGGCGGCGCGAAAACCGTAGGAATATCGTTCACATATAACTCAACGGCTTGAATCCCGACGTTCTCCCCCGTTTTGACTTCACCCTTGACTTCTGTTTCGACATTATGACATAATCTTAAACCAATCCGATATAAAACTTAGTTCTCGTAGGTTGGGTAGAGCGATCAACCAACTACACACTCTTATTGTGTTGACATTTATGTGGAGGGCG
This sequence comes from Candidatus Poribacteria bacterium, assembly GCA_965198175.1. Taxonomy (GTDB): domain Bacteria; phylum Poribacteria; class WGA-4E; order WGA-4E; family PCPOR2b; genus JAPPKS01. The sequence continues at coordinate 64,195 of OZ240245.1, read as the reverse complement.
TTTATGATGAAATACATCCATACGTTGGAAGATTTGAAGAACAGTTTTACGGGATGGGGCGACGAAACAATTCCAGGCATACCTCGTGAAGAGGCAGGATACTCGGTCGTCATTACCTGCCCCGAGGGCGAATTGTACGAAAAACAAGACTCCAATCCGTTTCCCACGAAACGATTAATTGTTGGCATCCACACATGGCCCCCAGGGAAGGCGCACGGGAGCCACCACCATCCAAGCTGGGAACAGTGCTATTATATCTTTGAGGGTCAAGCGGAAATCACTGTCGGCGATGAAAAAAAGATTGTCGGACCAGGAGGCTCGGCGTATATGCCGGCAAAGGTGGAACACGACGTTGTTGCAGTCGGCGACGAGACGATGGTCGCCGCAGTGATTAGTTGCGTGTTGGACGAAGACGAACTCGACTAGTACACTGTCAGATAAGTTTAGAACGATTGTATTATCCGTCTGTAGAAGGGAAATCCTTGTCCCCCGACCATCGGGGCTAGGAAACCCCGCCTACAGAAATTGTCACTGTTTACCTGACGCTGTCTTATAGCACGGGGTGGACCATAGTACCATTCCTTATATCATCCAAAGGAGACAATTGCGTGGAATCTACGCTTCGGATTCAAGCAGATACGCTTCGAGATTATTGCGCACGCCTCTTTGAGGCGGTTGGGACACCGCACGAGGTCGCTGAAGTGGTAGCCCAAATCCTTGTTGACTCTGACCTCAAGGGACATACCTCGCACGGTGTGTCGCAAATCCCAACTTATACAGAGCCGGCTCGAGCGGGCTACATAGATGCAATTGAAAATGAAAGGCTAATCCCTGACGGAATGCCCGAACTTGTCCGAGAAACGCCCAGCACCGCGCTGGTCGACGGTCATGTAGGTTGGGGGCACTATGCTGGACGATGGTGCATGGACCTCGCGATGCACAAAGCACGCGCCAACGGGATAGGCGCCGTAAGCCTCACACGCACGCATCATATCGGCAGACTCGGGGAGTTCGTTGAACAAGCTGCCGCGGACGGATTCATCGGCATGGTAACGTCGGGCTGGGGCGGAGAACGTCGAGGCGGTGCCGTGCCGTTCGGTGGTGCTGATGGAACGTTGTCGACTAATCCCATAGCGCTCGGCGTGCCGTCCGCGGATGGCAGACACTTTATTTCCGATTTCGCAACAACTATGCTCTCCGGCGCAAAGATTCACATCGCCCGTGTAAAAGGAGCAGAGCTTCCCCCAGGCTGCATTATTGACAAGCACGGACAGCCAAGCGTCGACCCCGGCGACCTCTTTGACGGCGGAAATATGCTTGTCTTCGGCGGATACAAGGGTTATGCTATCTCTCTACTGACCTGTCTGATTGGCGGGCTTGCCGCCGTTAGCCCCGAATCGGAACGTATGGGCGGCACCTACTTTCAAGCAATCGACATCAGCGTTTTCCAACCGCTCGACGCGTATCAACAAGCTGTCAACGCTTTCCTGGATGGGATTCGATCTGTCCCGCCAGCGCCCGGCTTCTCCGAAGTGCTCGTTCCCGGTGACCTGGAACGGCAAGCTGAAGAAAAACACTCACGTGAGGGAATCGAACTGCCGGAAATAGTTTGGAAGTTAATCTTGGAGCACGGAAAAAAGTACGGCGTACACGAAAACGAATCAACTGACTAACCCACAAACCTTCTTAAAAAGTAAACACATGCAAATCGCGCTTGACCCCTGGATGATACGAGACAGTTCGCTGACTGAAGTTTGCAGATTTGCCGCCGATACCGGACACCAGTGGATCGAATTGTCGCCGCGTGACGATTTCTTGCCCCTGTTCATAGGACCCAGAGCAAATCGAGAAAACATTGCCGAGTTTAAGCGAGCTTTGCGCAACTACAACGTTGGATTGGCATCCATGTGGACAGTTTACCGATGGTCCGAACCGGACAACCCTGAAGCACGCGCAGCGGCTGTAAACTACTGGGAAAAAGCGATCCAGGTGGCGGTTGAACTCGGATGCACACACCTAAATTCGGAGTTCAGTGGGAACCCGGACACCCCGGAGGCGTGTGACGCCGCATTCTGGCGTTCCATGGAGGAGATTGTCCCCATCCTTGAGCGGGAACACATCACCATGGCAATTGAACCGCATCCAGGCGACTTTGTTGAAGATGGTAACAGTTCAGTAGACATTATCCGTGCGATTGGGTCACCCTATATCAGATACCTGTATTGTGCCCCCCACACCTATCACATGGGCGGTAATATGACCGAGATGATTCGCTACGCAGCCCCGGTTCTAAATCACGTCCATGTCGCCGATACCCTCGATCACCGGATTCCGGTTCGGTATATCGTCAATCCACTTGGATCCCCAGTCCGTATTCATCAGCATCTGAACATCGGGGAGGGAGAGATTGACTGGGAGATGTTCTTCCGCACACTTCAGGAGGTCGGTTTTGATGGAGTTATGACCAATTCGGTGTTTGCGTGGCCCGATAAAGCCGAGGAATCTGCGAGGTTCATGGTTCAAAAGATAAACGAGTATCTTGAAAGGTTCGACTTTGGAAACGGATAATCGAGAAAGAAAATTTCCCCGTGTGCACGGCAAGCTTTAGCCAAAACGAAAACGGATTCAACGGTATTATCAGGAGCAGTTCATGATGCGTGTTGAGAACAATAACCGCTGTTTCGCTTGTGGTAAAGAGAACCCATTTGGTCTGCAAGTCCATCCTGATATCGCGCCAGACGGAACACAGGTCAAGATTGAATGTATCCCGCCAGACCACTTCCAAGGATGGGAAAATATCGTACACGGCGGTATCCTGAGCACCTTGTTGGATGAGGCGATAACATACGTGGGCATCGCTAGTTTTGATGGTCCCGCGGTAACTGCTCAACTCGATATTCGATTCAAGAGTCCCGCGCCCGCCGGACAGAAACTTATTGTGACCGCCAATCGGCTGAAAATCGCAAAGCGGCTCATTGAGGTTGTGGCGGAGATTAAGCTGCAAGATGGAACACAGGTCGCTGAAGGAACCGGAAAAGTCATGAAGGTCGCTGGGGGTTTCTAGATATTGTTCGCTCCGCTCTCTTGCTTGAGCCATCTAGGTAAACTGTTACGAAGGGGTATTATATGCGATTTCCGAATCGCATTAGAGCAAAATGAGTCGCCGATATCTCATCAATTTTGATTCTGCGAAGCTTCCAAGAATCGACACCGATTTCTTGGTGGTTGGAAGTGGTAGCGCTGGATTAAGAGCAGCCATTGAAGCCAATCATCATGGCGATGTCGTGTTGATCACAAAAAGCGCGCTTCAGGAGAGTAATACGCGCTATGCGCAAGGTGGCATCGCCGTTGCCATGAGTGCGGATGACGAAATCGGTTTCCATGTCGAAGATACCCTCAAAGCAGGGGCTGGACTCTGCAATGAAACTGCTGTACAAATCATGGTTGAAGAGGGAATTGAACGGGTCTCGGAACTAATTCAATGGGGCGCAAATTTCGATAAGGAGGGTGAAGCCCTCGGTTTCACCCAGGAAGCGGCGCATCAACGCCGGCGTATTGTTCACCGTGGCGACGCCACTGGCGCAGAAACCACGCACGTTTTAGTCACGCATCTCATGAAGCAAGAGCGGATACAAGTTATTGAGCACGCCTTCGCGGTTGACTTCATGACGCAGGACAACACATGCTACGGGGTAGTCGCCCTCATCAATAACACCCTCCATTGCATCTTTGCCAAAGCCACAATCCTCGCAGCAGGTGGGCTTGGACGTATCTATCGGTGTACGTCGAACCCAGAAGTCGCAACGGGAGACGGCTACGCTCTAGCATGGCGGGCGGGCTGTGAAATGATGGATATGGAGTTTGTCCAATTTCATCCAACTACCTTGTTCCTGATGGGCGCGCCCCATTTCTTAATCTCTGAAGCGTTGCGGGGCGAGGGCGGAGCCTTAATCAGCGGGCGTGGAGAACGGTTTATGGGCAAATATCACGAACTGGAAGAACTCGCGCCGCGAGATGTGGTGAGCCGCGCCATCCTAAGCGAAATGGAATTGACGGATTCGCCCTGTGTCTATTTGGATATCACACATCTATCCCCGAATTTTATACAGACCCGCTTCCCGACAATCTATCAAACGTGTAGTCAGTACGGAATCGATATTAAAACAGATGTAATCCCTGTTCGACCTGGAGCGCATTTCATGATGGGCGGTGTCCGAACCAACATGAATGCCGAGACGGATATTCGTGGACTTTCAGCCTGTGGAGAAGTTGCCTGCACAGGCGTCCATGGCGCGAATCGACTCGCGAGTAATTCATTGCTTGAGTGCATCGTTTTTGGCGCTCGTGCGGGAAAAGCCACGGCTGAATTTGCGGGGACAGTCGGCACACAAATGCACACGAATGTTCGCATTCGGTCGGATTACGAATCAGAATCTAGCGACGATGAATTCAATGGCACAGCCGCTGCGACTGTTGACGTCAGCTCAGCCCAAGACATTGTCCGTGAACTGATGTGGGAACACACCGGTATCCTCAGGAATGGGGAGGACCTAAAGATAGTAGCCGATGCGTTAGCAACGTTGGATCAGCAAGCATTGGGAGATCAAATTGAAGCGCTTGAATTTCAGAATATGCTTGAGGTGGCGAGGTTGATAACTCGCATAGCTATTGCACGAACCGAAAGCCGGGGAGGACACTATCGAGAGGACTTCTCTGAAAGAGATGACGCGCATTGGCGAAAACACCTAGTCGTTCGTCGAAATGAGCCGACTATGAGATTTGAGCCGGTGTAGGTGGTAGCAAACCCCGCTTATCACAATTCCACGGAGATTAAGAGACACTCTCTATAGAAGGACACCTTTTTCGCCGTTACAGAATGATTTGGGAGATTTAAATGTCAGAGATAACAACTCAGAGCGAAATTCAGAATTACAAAGGGATACTTCAACAACTCTGTCATGCGAGGAGCCTTAGAGAACCGGTGTATGAGTCTATTCAGCAAGGAAAACCGGAGACGCCTAGCTGGATTGTTACCGTTACGTATGGACAATCCAGTTACATAACGCCTACGCCGATTCGCGGCTCAAAGCGACTTGCGGAACAGATGGCAGCCGAACAGGTTCTTGAAACGATAGAGTCTCGCCAAGAAGCATTTTTAGCGGGTAATCCCCTTGACGGTGAGCCAGAGGCGGTGCAGTCAGTCGAAGCCGTTACTGAAGTTGAACTGCCAACAAGCGAAACTCCTTCGACGGAAACGCTTACTGTGCCGATCGAACTGGTTTCAAGCGCGCTCGGTATTGCGAATCATCGGTTGGTAACGTTACGCAGTGGAACCCGATATCGTGAGGTTGCAGAGTCCAATAACGCTAGTCAAATGTTTGCACAGAACCTAGCCGATTTAACCATGAGAATCGTGCGTGAGGTTGTTACTGCTGCAGAGAGGTCCAATATTAAATTTGGCGAGAATGTTGGAAAACGTTGAGTAACATTCAGGAAAAGTCGAGCGATTGCTTTAACGAATACCCCAATATATAATTTAAAGTAGAATACTTGAGACATTCAGAAGAATTTCAAAAATCTTTGACATGCAATTATTCTAGATGCTATAATTGTACGTTGTCAGCAAATGATACTGAGTCTCAATATCAGATTTCTAACTGTTCAAGAGAATGATGCTTCTAGCGCAGTGGGAAAGCAAACCGGTGGTTTAAGGTTCGAAAATAATAGAGGTTAATTTATACCCTGTCCTTCGCACGATTAGACGGTTCTGAATCAGGAGCGCCAAGCACCCCGGGCAAAAGTGGTTCTACTGTCACCGCGAGGTTAGCGCCTCGCTAACGTTTGAGGTAATAACGGCACATGGTTACGCTTCTTCGGTGCCAATTTGTTGCGCAAGGTAGTTTTGGATTCCCATCTGGTTAATCTGGTCTAACTGGGCTTCAATCCAGTCGACGTGGTCTTCCTCATCTTTGAGAATCTCTTCTAGAAGTTCTCGAGAACCGGCGTCCTTGTGCGTAATTGCGAGTTCGATGAAGGCATTCAGCCGTTCAACAGCTTCTTTTTCAAGGTCAAGGTCGTTTTCCATCATCTCCTCGACGGTCGTGCCAATCTTAATCTCAAAATAACGCGTCATGTTAGGCATGGCGTTGAGGTACAGAATCCGCGCGATTAGTTTTTCCGCATGCTTCATCTCTCCAATCGCATGCTCACGTATCGCTTGATGGAGATGGTTGTATTGCCAATTTTCACAAATTTCGGAATGGGCAAAATACTGATTGATTGCAGTGAGTTCGGATGTCAAAACTTCGTTGAGAACTTCGATGATTTCGGGATGACCGTCCATTGTTTTCTCCTTTACACTTGGATGAGTTAGCCTTTATCAGAACCCTTCAAATTTAGGTGCACACATAGTAGTATAGTTGGCGTGGCTCGAGATGTCAAGCGGGGAAGCTAGAAAATCCTTGGCGCCTCGAATCCAACAATACACTGATTGGAGATTATAATGTTGAGGTGTTCCGCTGCAGTTCTAAGTTTACTCTTAAGCGCGGCAATTTACGGAACAACAGATGCCAAGGAATTGGTGATTTATTCTGGAAGAAGTAAAAGTCTGGTTGAGCCAATCATCAAACAGTTTGAGAAGGAGACCGGCACCGAAGTCAAAGTGCGGTACGGCGACACTGCGCAGTTGGCGGTTGCTTTACTGGAAGAGGGCGCGAAAAGCCCGTCGGATCTGTTCTGGGCGCAGGACGCCGGTGCGCTCGGCGCGTTGAGCAAGCAAAAACTCTTTAGCCGATTGACCGATTCGATTTTATCTGAAGCGCCGGAGCGTTTTCGAAACGTAGACGGAACTTGGGTCGCCACCAGCGGTCGGGCGCGCGTACTTGCGTACTCGCCTGAGCGTGTCAACCCGGAAGCGTTACCCAATAGTATCTTCGATCTCACCCAGCCCATGTGGAAGGGACGAATCGGTTGGGCGCCACAGAATGCATCATTCCAAGCATTCGTAACCGCAATGCGAGTTCTAGAAGGCGAGGAGAAAACCGAGGGTTGGCTTCGAGGTATGAAGGCAAACAAAACGAAAAGCTATGCAAAAAACACCCCAATCATCCAGGCGATTGCCGCCGGTGAAATTGATATGGGATTGCCAAACCACTACTATCTCCTGCGCTTCAAAAAGGGCAATGCGAAGTTCCCTGTCGAGCAGACTTTCTTCAAAGCCGGCGACCTAGGAAATCTGGTCAACGTAGCTGGCATAGCTCTCCTGAAGAGTAGCAAGCGGTCTGAAGACGCGTTGGCGTTCATCAAATTTTTGCTATCCGTCAAAGCCCAGCAGTTCTTTACCAGCGAGGTCTTCGAGTACCCAGTCACGGATAAGGTAATTCCCAACGCAAAACTGTTATCGCTGGATAACCTTTTAAAGCAGATGCCAGCCCTTAACCTAGAGGATTTGGACGATCTGGATGGTACGCTGAAACTACTGAGGAAGGTCGGTCTTCTATGAGAACTCTTCTCGCGCGGCAACTCTCACCATGGTACTTCACTGTTCCTGCGATTGTGGTCGGAACAGGAGTACTCTTGCCATTGGCTTACTTACTCGTCCGAGCCTTCCAAGCGGAAACAGCGGATCTCATGCAAATTGTCTTCCGCGCGAGAAATCTGTACCTCTTTGTGAATACATTTCTCCTTGCCGCTGGTGTCCTCGCTGTCGGCGGGCTATTGGCAACCCCTCTTGCGTGGCTCACCACCCGTACAGAACTCAAAGGCAAACGGATTTTTACCTTGTTGGGCGTTTTGCCACTGGCGATTCCGGGTTACGTAATGGCGTATACTTTGTTGGGACTGAGCGGTCCCGATGGAATTGTTGCGAGTCTCTTTGGGCTCAGGTTGCCCCGTCTAAGTGGCTACTGGGGTGCGCTCATCGCGCTCAGTTTCTACACGTTTCCTTATCTCTTTATGAATATACGTTCAGCGCTGTTAGGGCTTGATGCGGCGCTCGAAGAATCTGCTCGCAGTCTCGGTTACCGGACATGGGACGTTTCCCGATATGTGGTTATGCCACAGCTTCGCCCAACCTTTTACGCTGGCGGGCTCATCGTCGGACTACACGTTCTCGGCGATTTTGGTGTGGTTTCATTGATGCGCTACGAAACCTTTAGTTACGCGCTTTACTCGCAGACCCAATCCTTCGATCGCACCTACGCGGCCTGGCTCGCATTGATGCTTCTCCTGCTCGCCGGCGTTTTCATCTACACTGAAGCTAAACTGTTGTGTGGAACTAAGCTTCACCGCACCGGAAGTGGTCCACCTCGTAAAGTATCACTTATCCCCCTTGGCCCTTGGCAGACACCTGCCTACATTTTCCTCGGCGTTTTAGCGTTTGCTAGTGTGATTGTTCCCACTGTAACAATCTGTTTCTGGATGTTGAAGGAAAACGTACCTTCAAATTTTCAATCCTTGCGTGAAGCACTCTCTGGATCGGTCTTTGCTTCAACACCTGCCGCGCTTCTCTCCACCTGCTTCGCCGTGCCGCTTGCCTATTTGGGCGTGCGTTACCTCACCTTCCTCTCCCGGTTCTTAGAACGTGTGGCATATATCGGTTACGCTACGCCACCTGTGGCATTCGCACTTGCGCTCATCTTTTTCACACTACGGATACCCGGGATTTATCAAACACTTTGGGTCTTGATCTTTGCTTACACATTGCACTTCCTCGCTGAAGCAATCGGTCCCGTCCGCAGCGCGCTCTATCAAGCGCCGCCTCGCCTGGAGGAGGCAGCTCAGTCTCTTGGCTATGCCCCTCTCAAGGCGTTTTTCAAGGCAACTTTTCCGCTTTTGCGCGGCGGACTTACAGCGAGTACCGCCTTGGTTTTTCTCTCTGCCATGAAAGAACTTCCCCTCACAGTCTTGCTTTCTCCTGCGGGATACGAGACGTTGGCAGTAAACGTCTGGAGTTATACAACAGAAGCTGAATTTGCCAAAGCTGCACCGTACGCGCTCGTCATTCTGCTTATCTCGGCACTGTTTGTGGGACTTCTACTCAGCCAGGAAAGGATTCACCATGAAGCCCTTGCTTAGTGTGCGCAATCTTACCAAGCAACTTGCTCCTCACCTTGGCCCTGTAGTAGTGCGGGTGAGCTTTGATGTTTACCCCAGCGAAATCTTCGCGCTTTTAGGACCGAGTGGCTGTGGGAAGACAACGACCTTGCGAATGATTGCCGGCTTTGAGCGCCCTGATGCAGGAGAGATTCATCTGGAAGATCGGGTTCTTGACAGCCCCAAAGTACACCTGTCACCGAAAACACGGGGAATCGGATTTGTCTTACAGGACTACGCCCTTTTCCCGCATCTCAACGTCATGGACAATGTCGGATTTGGACTCAGGAAACTGCCCGCTAAATCGCTTCGTCAGCGATCTCTAGAGGTGATGGAGTTGGTCGACCTAATTTCAATCAAAGATCGGAAGCCTCATGAGCTTTCTGGGGGAGAGCAACAACGGGTCGCATTGGCTCGTTCAATTGCTCCAGGTCCCGAGCTAATCCTGTTAGACGAGCCATTTTCTAACCTTGATGCTGAGTTACGTCATACAACCCGTGAAGAGGTGCGGGGTCTGTTGAAAAAAACCGGGATGAGCGCGGTGTTGGTCACACATGACCAAGAGGAAGCTCTCTGCTTAGCCAACCGGATCGCTGTAATGCAGAACGGACGGATTGAACAAATCGGGACACCCGAATCAATCTATCACCGTCCACAAACGCCATTCGTGGCGGAGTTTCTTGGTAAGACAAACCTAATTGCGGGCGAAGCCAAGGGTGATTGTGCTGACACTCCGCTGGGCAGACTTCCACTCGATTGCCATGCGGTGGGGAAGGTGTTGCTTTCGATTCGCCCTGAGCATCTTGCTATTGAGCATTCCAATGAGGTGCACCCGACTGGCCTCCGAGGTAAAATCGTGATGCGCGAGTTTAAGGGGCATGATTTGACATACCGGGTACAAATCGGAGAACACAGTTACTTTGTGCAGACTGACCACCGCTGCCCGTTTAAGGTCGACGATCAAGTGCAGCTTAGAGCCGTTGAGACCGCGGTGGTGATACGTGGCAGCGACGATTCCGGTACGCTTAAATCTCAACCAAGCATGGATAGCCAAGATACGAGTGCGGCGAAATCTTCTTGAGAACTGAGGATTGGTAGCTGATGGAGTGCTGATTATTACTTAACGCGTAGGCTTCCCTTAGACACCACATGCTTTTCACGACGCAAGTGGAAAGTAAGAAGTCCTTTTGCTCGCCACTTTCCTTTATCTGCCATAGTCTCACATATGAGGGACGAAGCGGGATATTATACCGATTTTATGGGAAGTTTTCTATCAGAAATGGTATAATTTATCGTTCTGGACCTATCGTCTCAGCCCCAACCATCTCGAAACAGGGTTCATCTCTACGAAATCTTTCCAACCGGCGGATTATGGGAGTACGGAGAGCTTCTCTCGGCTTCCCTTTTGGCTACATCTGGTACAGTCTATTTTGGAAGGAGTGATCATGTCTAGCGAGAACATACTAACGCAGCCAGTGCAACCTGCTGTAAATATCGTTGACCCTATCCACGATTTTGTAAAAGAAGGTGTTGATTTACATGCCGAGCGTCTTGACACCGAATCCGATCCATTCTGGAAAGCATTGTGTGACCTTGGTACCGAGCTGTGGCTCGACACAGGTGACATCGACGGAGCAACGCCGCTATGGACTGATGAATTCACCGCCCTAACGACGAACAATACCTTGCTTAACGCCGAAGTGCAAAAAGGCATCTACGATGATCTGATTCAGAAAGCTGCCGATGCGCTTTCTGGGTTGGATATGCAGACCCGGATTATCGAGATTGCGTTTGTCCTAAATGCCCATCATGGACTTCGTCTAGCTCAGCGATTTGGCGGCAGGGTAAGCGTAGAACTACATACGGATCTGGCACATGACATTGAGAGAAGCGTATCCTATGGTTACCGGTATTACAACATTTGCCCCGAGTCCTTTATCATAAAAATACCGCTGACGCCGGCGGGCCTAATTGCCACGCGACGCTTGCGAGAATCAGGAGTACCAGTTAATTTCACTTTGGGATTCAGCGCACGACATAATTACATAGCAACGGCATTTAGTGCGCCTTCGTTCGTTAACGTCTTCCTCGGTCGGCTTAATGCTTACATGGTTGATAATCAATTGGGGGACGGCAAGTTGGTCGGTGAAAAGTCTTCCCTTGCGAGCCAGCGAGCCGTCAAAAACCTTAGTCAGGGGACTCGCGAACCGACTCAGCAAATCGCCGCGAGCTTGAGAGGAGCTGCACAGCTTGCGGATTTGGCAGGAATTGACGTTATCACCATGCCTGTAAAGGTTGCATCTGCTGCCAAGAATGAACTCTCTGGAGAGTGGGAACACAGTGGTGAAAACGATTATTCGATACATCTCAACGACGAGGTCAGTGCATCGGATCTCCGTATACATACGTTCTGGGAAGTTTCGGAGTCCGAGCGTCGGTTCGTTGACAGCCTCACAACCGATGTCCCTCGGACGGCGGAGGAGTTGGTGATGCAAGCACATGATGTTGGGGCCGGCGATCTGTTCCCCAGGCTTTCTGAAACAGATCTCGACCAAATCGCATCCGACGGAAAAATACCGAATCACAAAATCTGGGCAGATCGCGTCAAATCAGGAGAACTAGCGATCGACACGCTCTTAAACCTCGGTGGACTAGCCTCGTTTGCCACCGACCAAAAAGCGCTCGACGATCGCATCCGCCGATTGATTGCAGGTTAGTTGGACGTACAAGCTCTGTTCTGCTCAGGGAGAGGTTGAGGGGTAATCCATTACGCCGACCTGTATTTATCACTTCAACCGGATTCGCCAAGTTTTGGTAGCGAAGGAGAGGAACTATGACGCGTACGATTGGCATCGGCGTAATCGGGTTGGGTTGGATGGGGATGACACACAGTCGATCCTACCGAGAAATTCCGCATCGTTTTCATGACAGTGGCATCCAACCCCGCCTGGTAATTTGCGCAGATGAGGCGGAAAGTCGTGCAAGCCAAGCGAAAACGCGGTTCGGTTTTGAGAGGTACACCGCGGATTGGAAGCAAGTAATTGCTGATCCGGCTGTTGAGGTGGTGAATATTGCTGCATCGAACAACGTGCATCTTGAAATTGCCCGGGCAGCAGCCGAAGCAGGGAAACACATCTTCTGCGAGAAACCTGTCGGTCGAAACCCACAGGAAACGGATGAAATTGCCCGGGCAGCACGCCGAGCGGGCGTTTTAACTTTTGTGGGTTACAATTACAGGTGGGCGCCGCTTGTACAGTACGCGCACCACCTGATCCAGGCGGGGCGTCTGGGTAAGCTAACCCACTACCGGGGCAAATTCTTTACGGGTTGGGCTAGTAATCCTAAAACGGTACTGACGTGGCGGTTTCAGCGAGAACTTGCTGGGCTAGGAACCTTGGGAGATTTGCTGTCGCATGTGATTGATTTGGCGCATATGATTGCCGGCCCCATTAAGCGTGTGATTGGCAATCGTGAGACGTTTATCTCCCAACGCCCGGTCCCCATGTCCGGCGAAGGTACACATACGACAACTCGCACAGAAGGACCGATGGGCGATGTCACTAACGAAGACTATGCGGGAGCACTGGTCCAATTTGACAATGGGGCACATGGCACACTAGAGGCATGCCGGATCATAAGCGGCATGAAATCTCCTATGGCGTTCGAGGTGAATGGAACACGCGGCGCGCTGAACTGGGACTTTGAGCGGATGAATGAACTCCACCTCTATCTTCCAGATGAGAACAAAACCCATGAAGGCTATGTCCGCATCGTGAGCGGGCCAGAGCATCCCTTCCATGCCCGATTTAATCCCGGTCCGGGTATTGGCTTAGGCTATGAAGAGCTCAAGGTCATTGAAGCTTACCAATTCTTGAAATCTATCCTAGATGGTCAGCAAGCTGTGCCCGGCTTTGCAGAGGCTTTAGCAGTGGCACAGGTGCAATCTGCGATTCAACACTCGTGGGAAACCGGGTATTGGGAAGACATAGGACGACTGCGGAAGCAGTCGGAGGTTAGCCATTCGTTTCACAAGTCTGAATAGTGCTTATTTATAGCCAATTTGTGAGATTTGGGCATGCTTGGAAAAAAACGACTCGCTACAATTTCCGCTAAGCCCCAAGCTTGGCTTAATCTTGAGACATTTATTCGGATTTCCATACTCAACGCGCTGAGTGCAGTAACACCGCGTAGAGATGATATTTGTGCGACATGTTAATCGAGAGGATCGAAGAACGTTAAATCCGCGCCGAAGTTCTGCATTGCAACTACCGCATCGCCCCGGAGCCGAGTGCGAATCTCCCTTGTGCGATGTTTGAGTTGGATTTCCTGCTCGGGGATGGGGAAATTAAAGGATAACCCCCGATTCACTGGAGGCTCGCCGATAAAAAGATAGCCGTTAGTATGCCGCGGCGATTCAGATGTCCCCTCTACCGTTATACTCGCTGGATCAACCCAAGACGGAATACGGACAAATAAGGGGGCCGGGTGTTTTGTCCGAACCCGTAATCCCGGTCCCGTATAAGGGGATTGAACCTTGATTGCATCGGTTTCGTGATCAAAAAGAAGGTTGACCCAATGTCCTGCGGCATCGAACCGTGTGATCTCCCGATATGCCTCACACAACGAACCCACTGCACCGCCGACGATGTCCATGTTGAAACTCACGTGGGAAGTTTCAATTGCCTGGTGACCATAAGGTGCTGGGAAGCCGAATGCCCCCAGATGTCTGTTGGCAACATCGCGCTTGCCATCTTCCCCTTCTGGGTTGGGCGGCTCTTGGATAAAGGAGATGTCACGCAGTTGAGAAGGCAGCAGATGTCCGCGCAAAATTCGCTCGGTGTCCTCGTAATAATCGGTGTAACCCCAACTGCCTAGAATCAACGCTGTTTCGACGATGTCCCCGGTGTTATTCACTTCGCCGTTATCCGGAGATGCATCCTCGCGGCTAGACTCAATGACCCACCCAAGAGCATCGCGAATGTCCCATAGACCGTTGTCGTAAAAAGTTTTCACCCGATTCATGAGTGTTGAATCACTTGTTAGGTCCGCGAGTTGAGCAAGAGATGACATGGTGCAGGTTGTCGAATGCGTATGCGTGGCAAAAATCTCCGGGGCGTATCCCCCCTCTTCGGTGAAGACTTCGTTTATGGTTTTCTCCTTGAGAACAATTGCTAAATCCAAGGCGGGACCATACCCTGTGGCTTCGTAATACTTCACCAGCGGACCAATGGCACGCGCCAAGCCCGTAACGAATGCATCGCCCGGCGCTCTCAACCCCATTTCTTCTATGTGTTCCCGATCCCAGCCGCGCGATGGGTCCCAGTGTTCGAAGATGGCAGCGATGGAGTCTTCAGCTAAGCGGCAAGCCCGCTCGGATTTGCGGTACTTGGCAAGAGCGTAGAGCGCATGAAAGCCTTCTCGAATGTTGTGTGCAATACAATTTTTTAGTTCGCCGTCGATTGTCTCGCGGTTCAAGGGCAGCGGTATGGGCCCGCTATAAGAAAAGAACGCGGCATTGGCATGCTTTTCGATAGAATCCTCGTCTAGTTCAATTCCGATAGCATCTTCAGCATTTAACAGTGCGTTCAAGTGGCGGCCTGGAACATGGGATTCCGACGCATAGGGAGCGAAGCTTAACTTCGCGTCAGGGCGCACGAGCGACCCGAAAAAGGGGATGTCATTGTCGTCCGCATCGAAAACGTTACACATGGTTCGACAGCCCAGAGATATGGCGTCACGAATATCGGTTGTGTTTACGTCGTTGAGTTTCGCCATTAGGTTTTTTCTCCTTGTTGGTTATTTTGAACCCGATTATGAAATCAACTTGTGGGGAATCATTTTCTGAGTAAAAAGGGGCATGTTAATATCAGCGCGTTATCGCTTAACTGGATAGCGAACATAATTTTGTGTCGCCAACCAATTAATTACAATCCATCACCTCCTTCTCGATAGCTGTTCACAATTCTCTGTGTTTTTAGGGTGGACCAGGTGGTTGAAATTTTGCCTTTTGGGTTTACAGCGAATGCACTGACGCCCGGAATTACACCTTCCTTCATGATAGTTTGAATTTCCCTCTGTGTTAAAGCCCGGCTGAAAGCGAAAACTTCGTCGATAACACCGCCTTCCAACGTATGCATTCCGTCAGCTTCGCCTCTCCCGACGTATAGCGTCGATGGGCTAGCAATGGGCGGTTTTATCACCTCATCAACACCTGTTATTAGTTTCCCATTGACATAGACATTTCCCCTTTGACCATCATAAGTTAAGACAAAATTGTACCATGTATTCAGTTTAAACTTGAAACCAGCAAAGGTTCTGTCATTTGGCGGTCCATTTGACGCGTTCCAATAGGGATTGAAACCCGGACTTACCAGAATGCGATATTTGCAACAGCCGGCGCCCTGCATCTCAACGCTGATAATTGCGTCAAAACCCTGATGCTGTGTGAGTTTGAAGTAAGCGCCGAGGGTAAATTGCCCTGATTCTAAGATTGGATCGAGAATTTTCCCCTCCGCTGCTACATGAGTATTGTTCCCGTTCCCAAATTCTACGGCGCTTCCGCCCTTCCCGTTCTCTGTCCACTTAGCTCCATTTTTGAGTTTGCCATCAAAACCATTTCCCGAAGCGTCTTCGGTTCGAACCCCGTTTCCTTCATTAAATGGAAGGTAAATCAGCAAATCCTCCGGCGCGCCCGCTGTAGCGACAAGGATTTGCCCAGCGGAGAAGAGTATAGAAACAGCAAACACGAATCGCACCTTCATTTTTTTTACCCAAATGCAAGCTAAGTCTCTATCAGAAAACCGTCTGGGTCAATGACCGATTAGCGTAGGTGTTGGGAGATGGCGTTTCGTCCACGCTATACGCAGTTTGTCACCTAGAAACGGGCGATCGGATGTGCCGCTCTGGCTGTGACCAACGTCCCATTTACGCGGCCATACAAGATTTTCCACCCCCATGGATGCAGATGATTGCAATGACGACCAAGGAGATGTGTCATCTAGTCGATACAGAACACCGCCGGGGCCCATCCCGCTGTGTAGAGCCAAGTGGAAATCAAAAGGTTCTCCCGGTGTCAACGCCGTGCCCGTCCAAGTCTGTGTTCCCATTCCAGATTCGGTCAAGAGTTTAATCGTGAGCACCGGCGGACAGCCTTCAAATCCAATCCAGATTGTTGCAGGCCCCTCAAGGTCGTCCCATCCACAGAGGAGGGTCTGTGAGTTCTTGTCAGTCGTAATGCCGTGCAGCACTCCTGAAAAGCGCCATACACAAAGCCAATCATCGGCAGGTTTGTGGCTGGAATCATTCCAAGCGCACCCGAACTTTGTAGCCGCATCCTCTGGCTTAACCTGTTCCCATTCATCTGCCGGTGGTAACGATAAAGGCCATTCAAGCCACTCACGCATTGCACCATTTGTATCGAGCACTTGGTAGCATACACCACGGGGGTCAACAGCAAACTGCGCGGCGTGGAGGTATTCTGTTCGACCGGGCATGAAGCCGCCTGGTCCATAGTTGGTCCCCGCTCCACCGGTGCAAATTTGAAGCACCCCATCGCGCGCCTGAACGTCAAAAGCAATAATGTGACTGCAAAGGTAGGCTTGGACACGATGTTTAACCAACACGTCCCAGAACGCGTCTCCTTCATTGGGGAAAATCCGCCAGAACGGATACCGCTCGTAGCCATTGACAGGTCGAGCCGGATGGTGGCCCGCGACGAACTTGTAAGTGGCATCGTCATTGTCGCGCAGCACTCGGTCTAGCCATTCATGGTCAACATGGCCATTACCCCCCAGTCCAGAGAACGCCGTATTGACACATACAAGCAGGAAGTTGTTGCGACGCACGACATAAGATAACCCTTCCTGACCAGTAGGACCATTGCGGGGGATTTCAGGAAAGACTTCCCGCCACACTTGTTCGCTTTCCACGTCGTATGTGTTATGGTTGCTGGTTGTGTGGAAGATTTCTACGGACCGGTTCTTGAGCCATCCCATTTCCGTATGCAGCCAATAGTTCCATTGCTGACGCAACGAGGCATAATCCTGGGTCAACCCCATGATATGGTCGCCAGGAAAAATGATAAAATCAGGTTGGGGATGGATGTTCGCTACCACGGCGTTCACCGCCGCGAAGTTTCGTTCGTTTGTGCTGCCAGGTACTCCGGAACAACAATCCGCATAGACGACAAACTGATGCCCACGCTCGTCGCGAGGCAGGAGAGCTGGAATCAACCGCTTACTGTCGGCGGGATGTTGCACGTTGAAATGCCTAGGTTCCTCAGCAAACAACATTAAGTGAGCCTTTTGAAATTGATGTCGATGGTTAATTCTGTTTTCGAATCAGATGTACTCCATGTTCTGCTCAAGTGCTAGAGTCCAAGAATTATAAGAGCCTTCGTACTAAAAATCAAGAGAAAAATCCGAATCTTGGGAAGAAATATCAAAACTGTGTCGTGCCGAGTAAGAACACGGTCATCGTGACGCTTCTTCTTTTATCGGGGGGCAACGAGTGTTGTTTCTATGTTTTCTTTCTACTTGACTTTGGGATGAATTCGCGTATAATATGCACAAAATAGGGCGATGATTGAACCTGAAACTGCTTCAACAGGAGGACATCAATGGGGGACAAATCATCAAGTAGCGGTCAATTGCAGGGTAAGGTCGCAATCGTCACAGGTGGCGCATCGGGTATCGGCGAAGGAATTTGCATGGAGTTCGCTCGACAGGGTGCCGCATTGGTCGTTATGGACATTGATGGTCCTGGAGGCATCAGGGTAGCCAAGGCAATTGAACAACTCGATGGCGAAGCTATTGCTTCAAGAACAGACATAACAGACTGTGAGGCATTGAAAGCGGAAATGGAGAAGATTATGCAGCAGTTTGGCACAGTTGATATCCTAATCAACTGTGCGGGCTGGAACCATTTTGTGCCACCTGATGCCTATTCGATGGAGCTTTGGGAGAAGATACGTTCCACCAATCTCGATGGCACCTGGAACACCTGTCACGCAGTGATGCCTGAGATGATGAGAAAACGAAGCGGCAAGATTATCAATATTGGGTCAGCGGCGGCGGTTCGAGCAATTCCCCAGGCTGCTTCATATAGCATTGCTAAACACGGGGTTGTGGGGCTCACGAGAGCTCTCTCCGTAGACTTGGGATCATATAATATAAATGTCAACTGCATTTGTCCAGCAACAATCGAGACGCCATTGTTAATGGAAGCAACGAGTCCGGCGTTCAAGGAAGGAATGCTGAGATCTATCCCAATGGGCAGACTAGGTAAGTTATCGGACGTCGCGAAAGCTACGCTCTTCCTTGCATCCCCAGATTCCTCATGGATAACCGGTGTTGTGCTGCCAGTGGATGGCGGGTTAACTGCATGTATTCGCGCACATCACTTTGAGTAAATCGAAGCATGTGTCATTCCCAAGCGATACCGATTTCCTCAGTATCAGCCAGCAACGAGAAAAATTGCATGAAGCTACAGAACAAAGTCGTTATTGTCACGGGCGGAGCATCCGGCATGGGTGCATCTATCGCTCAACTTTTTGCCCAAGAAGGTGCGAAGGTCATCATCGGGGATATAAATGATGCTAAGGCGGACGATGTGGTATCAAAAGTCGAGAAGGCAGGAGGTCATGGGCTAGCACTAGAACTAAATGTGGTAGATGAGGACCAAGTGCTAAGGTTGGTCGATGTCGTATTACAAGAATTTCATAGGATTGACATCCTCGTCAACTGTGTCGGCATAGCCGAGTTTGCGCCGACAGCGGAGCTCTCCTTGCAGCAGTGGCGACGAGTGCTTGACGTGAATTTGACGGGGGTTTTCTTGTGCTGTAGGGAAGTTGGAAAGGTTATGATCGATCAGCGGTCTGGGAAGATTGTGAATTTTGCATCTACAGCGGGCATTAGTGGCGTGCCCTACATGGCACATTATACAGCTTCAAAGCACGGCGTCGCAGGGCTAACTAGAGCACTGGCTGTCGAATGGGGAAAGTACAATATCCACGTCAACTGCATCTGTCCTGGGGCAACTGCCACACCGATGCTGCTAGAATCGACAACTGAGGGATATCGCGCCGATCGGGCAAAGCGAGTGCCACTTCAAAGACTGGGAAAACCCGAAGAACAAGCACGCGCCGCCTTGTTCTTGGCGTCTTCGGAATCGGACTATGTGAACGGTTCTCTCCTTTGTGTGGATGGTGGCGTATACGCCATGTCACCAGCTACGAGCGCAGAGGCGTTGGCAGAGGAAATGTGAGGGAATCAAAAAGTAGAACGTCGGCTAGGGATGTTGTGTCAGGGACGAAGCACCAATTGGAAAAAAGGGAGGAAAACCGATGAAGGATGTTGTGAAGACGAATGAGTGTATGCTATGGAAAGCGCCACTTCCCCACCGGCGGTGCATGGGCTTGATGTTCGAAAGAGACATCACACCCACTGCTAATATCGCTGCCGGTATCGTAATATTACCGGCTGGTGAGGAACAAACGAAGCTGAGCGTGCACGAAGGAGAAGAGATCTATTACGTTGTGGGAGGGACGGGACAATTTGTATTGGACGAGCGCGTGGTAGATGTTGAGCAAGGAACAGCGGTTTACATCGCCCCTGGCGTTGGTCATCGCGCCATCAACACTGGGGATGAGGAAATGGAACTCTACTGGGTGAATACGCCTCCTGTATTTGGCCCGGTTGGAGCGTATCGGGACTTGATGAAGGATTGGGAACGTATACGGTAAAGACAGAATCACCTAATACCGATGACTCTCGGCATGAATAACTTTTATTCGCGCTATAAGTCCTATGATAAACGGGAAGAAAAGATCCACACGACTCCGTGAGTTACTGGCACGGCCTGGAGTGATTGTTGCGCCCTGTGCTTATGACTGCCTTTCCCTTCGCATCATAGAACGCGCTGGGTTCAAGGTGGCTTTGCACGGTGGCTACAATACAGCAGCAAGTTTTCTGGGTATGCCAGATATAGGGATGCTTACTGCCACCGAAATGATAAACTATGCCAGAAACATGGCAGCCACAGTAGATTTCCCTGTAATTTGCGATGTGGATGATGGATTCGGAGATGTCTTCAACGTACTGCGGACAACACGAGAAGTCATTCGGTCAGGACTGGCGGGCATGTATATTGAAGATCAGGTGTCGCCCAAGCGATCGCCATCTTTAGGAGGCAGCAAAGTTATCCCAGTGAAAGCGATGGCTCGTAAACTGAAAGCCGTCGCCAAGGTACGAGCGGAGATGGACCCAGATTTTGTAGTGATTGCCCGAACACACGCAAGTCGGGCTGTAGGACTGGAAGAGGGGGTGCAGCGAGGCATCGCCTACGCCCATGCAGGCGCTGACATCATCTTTGTCGATCCGGGTTACTCGGAGGAAACTATCGACGAATTAAAGATTGTTGCTCAGAGAGTTGGCCCTTATGCCCATGTATTAGCAAATATGACAGAATCCGTCGGGAGACCGTTGCTCACTAGTGACGAACTGTACCATATGGGATTTAAGGTTGTCATTTACCCCATGACCGCACTCATGGCAGCAGCAAGGGCAGTTACTTTAGTCATGAAGGAACTTCAGGAAAAGGGTACCACAAAAGCGTTAGTGGATGAGCTAATGCCACTTAAAGAAGTCGCACAGCTCACAGGGATGGATAAAGTGCGAGCGTTGGAACAGGAGTTTGACGAACAGCCGTTCTGATGATTTTCTTGAGGTTCAAATAGATTATTGTGCTTGCGGCTAAGCGACATTTTGTCGACGATTACAAGTTTTGGAAATTCCTAAAGTCAATCGGATTATACTTGAACGCATAAGGGGGTTGTGCTAAAATGAGACCATCCAATGATAATGGAGGTAATTCGTTTGAGTAGGATTGACAATCAACAGTCTGGTCTGACATCCACCCAACTCCTCGTTGTGATTGTAATCATCGGTGTTGCGGCGGCAATCGTTTTTGGCGGCGGTCGCTTACTTGGGCAAGCAGGAAAAGCCCTTCAGGCGCAAGCTGCTGAAGAGATTGAAACAATCGGCATTTCACTTGATAGCTATGCAAAAGACAATGGGGATTACCCATCGACCGCACAAGGGCTTGCTGCGCTCTGGGAGAAACCTGAGAAACCGCCTATTCCAGTCAATTGGAATGGCCCGTATTTGAAGATTCCTTACACGAAAGATCCGTGGCAGAATGAGTACATCTATATTCGTCCCGGCGTCCATGATCGCTACGGCTACGATTTAATCTCTTTTGGAAGTGATGGACGTGAAGGTGGAGCCGGCGAAGCCGAAGATGTAGTAAGTTGGATCCGTCCAGATGAGTAAAAGGGGCGGTATTCTTCTTAGTGGGCAACAGCAATTGCGGCTTTCAGCCTTAAAGCGTTCGTATAAAGCGCGCGACCTATAATAGCCCCCGCTGCTCCGTATGTTTTGAGAGCTGCAACATCTTGAATTGACGTGATTCCACCTGAAGCGATGACATCAATCTGTACCGTCTCAATCATAGCTTGAGTTGCCTCCAGGTTAGGTCCCTTCAGCATACCATCGCTTTTAATGTCCGTGTAGATGATGGATTGAATCCCATGGGCTTCTATCTCTTTGGCGAATGCAAGAGCGTTTTTTTTAGATATATTCAGCCAGCCCTCTGTTGCAACCATACCCTCTTTTGCGTCAATGCCGATAGCAATTCGATTCCCATACTTTTTGGACGCCTCCTCAACCAACTGCGGATTTTTAAGCGCCGCTGTTCCAAGAATTGCCCGTGCTACGCCGAGGTCCAAAATCTGATTCAACCTCTCCATTGTGCGTATACCGCCACCCAACTGCGTAGGAATACTAACTGTGTCGACGATTTCCTTGACGATGGGAAGGTTGCCCGTTGTACCTTGAAAGGCGCCATTGAGATCTACAAGATGCAGATATTCGGCGCCTTCTTCTTGCCACTGCTTTGCCATTGTTACTGGCTGATTCGAAAAGATTGTTTCGTCCTCGGGGCGACCTTGTAACAAATTGACACATTTTCCATTTCGGAGATCGATTGCTGGTAAGATCAACACGGTTTCGACAACCTCCTTACTGGTGTATTGGGTATTACGTGTAACCTGATACCTGATATCCAAACAAAGGAATTGCAAATGCGTTCCGTTATCGGCATCACTTGTAGTTTGACAGTTACCAATATCGAAGGCACAATGCATTTTTTGGAACGCAACCAAATCGCGCGTGACTATGCTCGCGTGATTGAATATGTTGGCGGGACACCGCTCCTTCTTCCACACGTTGAAAATTCGGACTGCATCGACCATTACCTCAGGCTGCTTGACGGACTCCTATTGTCCGGTGGGGGAGATATTGATCCGTTGCTGTTTGGTCAGGAGCCGCACCAAAAGATTGGCAACGTCGACCGAGTGCGTGATGAAATGGAACTCCATCTGACGCAAAAAGCATTGCATCAGAACTTGCCAATTTTCGCAACCTGTCGGGGTATGCAAGTTTTGAGTGTTGCTGCAGGTGGAACAATATACCAAGATATTGCATCGGACATGCCCCAGCCAACTTTGTGCCATCTGCAGAAGGGGCCAGGTTGGTATGCATCGCATACGATTGATATTCTTCACGGCAGTCGCCTGCAACAGATTGTCGGCAGCACGTCGACACGAGTCAACTCGTTCCATCATCAAGCGGTGCGAGACGTTGGGGATGGGTTTGTTGCGACAGCACACTCCAAAGATGGTGTAATTGAAGCCATCGAAAATCCCACGCACTCATTTGCCCTGGGGGTGGAGTGTCATCCGGAGTTGATGTGGGAACGACACCCTGATGCGCTGAATTTGTTTACGGCATTTGTAAAAGCGTGCCAATAACGAATTGGCCAATTGTCAAATCAGTGTTTTAGCAATATCTCTACATTACACGCATGCTTGTTGCGAAAGAGGCTTGAAAGCAAAGCGTTGCAAACGGCAAGTATTGTGCGATATTCATGGCAGAATTCTTAATACTCTCGTTCAATGACGAAATGTATTAGACGCAAAAAGAGGTTTTTTGCCCGGCTATCCGGTAGATGAGCAAATTCATGATTGAACTGTGTGTATGCCGTCTGAGCGAGTTTCTTGGACTGCTGTTGTGCATATTGGATCGACTTGTACTTCCCCATCAAGTGTAACACCTCTTCAATTTCGTCTTGATTCTTATCCTCTCGAGGTTTATCCATAATCTCGATTACACGCAGCGCCTCTACCTTTGTACATGAACTAAAGAGGTGGATGAGAACAAGCGTGCGTTTCCCCTCACTGATGTCCCCGGCAATCTCCTTACCATACCGTCCCACTTCGCCGACAAGATTGAGCACATCGTCTTGGATCTGAAAGGCAACCCCGAGATTCATGCCAATATCGTCGAATTGATTGGCTTCAGCTTTCGTTACCCCAGCGATTAATGCGCCGACTCGACAAGGCGTAATACATGTGTACCAGGCTGTCTTCTGCACACACATTGTCCAGTAATCCGCTTCAGTCAGATTCCAGCGATTATTGCTAACCCAGCTCAGTTCGATATGTTGTCCTTCAACGACCTGATTGCTGAGTCGTGAGAACTCTGATAGAATCTGAAATGCAATCTCGTAGCCAAGTGAATCTGCATTCTCATGGAGCATTTCCCACATTTTGCAGTGGAGCGCATCGCCGACGTTAATTGCCATTGGAATGCCATGCTTTTGATGCAGACACGGTTGCCCTCGACGCAAATCCGAATCGTCTTCAATATCGTCATGGATTAAGAGCCAGTCTTGCAGAATTTCGAGTGCCGCGGCAGTATTGAATGCCTCCTGTGGATTTCCACCGAACGCTTCGCAAATAAGCAGACAGAGTGCGGGGCGCAAACGTTTGCCGGATCGCAGCGGATAATCCCTCATCATTTCGTAGAGCCGACGCACTTCAGTGCGTTCATGCTCTTGAGGTAGAAAATCGAAGATATACGTATCAATTTTCTCTTTTGTTTCTTGGAGGAATTTGTCAAGAGGGTCAACTTCTGACATACGGCGAAATACCTTTCCGTCGAGAGCCAATGAACTAATCCGTTAAATGTCTATACATTTTCCCTTTTCATAATACCTTATTTCAACTGAATTTGCAACTGTAGATAAAGCTGGCACCTCCGCCGAATGTTACTTTTCAGCAAAAATTGGTGAACGCAGGAGCGCTTAGTAATGTATTCACAGATTGACACCTAACGGTATGAATCAATCGCAAAATCCCGTTCAATCGGGTTTAAGTCGGACCATTGAACCTATTCGCGTCGGTCCTGCCTTCAAACGAGATGGGGGCAATGATGCTGTTTCCTACCAAAAGACAACTTCAATACCATCAATGATAGCCGAATCATACCGTGAACGAGGATTGATTTCATCCATTGAGTGCACAGAAGAGGGCAAGATTTCGTTCAAAGTGCACCGTTTGGTGCAGGACCGGGCTGCGGAGGGAACTTCTGGGGATTAACAGGGATAGTGTGGCGAAATTGATGCGGGTATGAATATTTATTTTTTAAGTGGAATTTGGTGTTACATCTCGACCGGAAAAGAGCACTCCTTCGGAAAACTGTATCAACAGCCTTCTCCCACCGGCACCTCCTCCTTAAAAGGAGTGCGACATTTACTGCATTTTGTAAATATGTTTTGATATCGTCCAAATGTCCAAACGCTAGATTTGGTACGAGTTCCCACGATTTACCAGCGTGATTTGCTGGTATTTTGTCAGCAAATATCGCATCCCTTTTCACACCGCTTCAAAACGTAACCGCACCAGGCTGAAAAGTTTCAAACTGCTCAGATACGTTGATACATCATGCTTGTCGAATCGAAACCAAGTCAAATTGGATAGGACTATTTGATTGTGGCATATAATTTGCTATAAAGAAAGCCATATCGAAGAACACGGTTCAGTTTCGTTAAACTCGCAGAAAGATTGCGTAGCGTGGGGTAACATCTGCAATAACCGGCAACCGAGTCGGTTTTGGGGATTGTGGTTCCTCTGAGCATTCCGTCAAGGTAGAAGGCATACTTCACCCAATACGGAAATACAAGCCGAATTATTCGCTTAAGGAGGTTACACCTATGAAATCTCATCACATGTACCGCTTCTGGTTCATGTCTCTAACGGTACATCTATGCCTCGCGATTATCATCAGTTTCATCGCCATCAACCAAACCAATTCGAGAGATGTTGATGCCTTAAATGTGAGCATTCTGAAAATAAAACCGGTGCCGACCGTAGAGAGATTACCACGTGTCAATGCACCTACCGCCACGCGGATAATTCCTACGGCTGATTTTCAAATCAAGCCGGAGTTGGCTCCGGCGCAAACCCGCTCTCTGACAACCCATCCGATGAAATCTACCTCCGTATTTGCGGCGAAAGCCGTGTCGGTGGATGCCGCGGTTTCTCAGTCTCCCATACAATCTGCGCGCGCCGAAATTTCTGTCCAAGGAATCGTTCAGTCTACTCGCGTCAATCGCCGTCCCGCGCAACTCCTTGCCACTGCAGTCGATCTTCCGACCCAGTCTTATGTTCCGTTAACCACAGGACCGAGTGGAAGCGGTTCGCTCTCTGATGGCGAAGGAGCTGGTACCAGTGTTGGACGTGGCGCTTTCAGTTCAGAAGGCGACGTGAATGGGACATGGGTAAGGGACCGGGTTGGACTGACTTCGCTGGTTGCTGCGGAAGGAGCGACCAACATTGATGACGCCCTTTCCGATGTCACCGAAAAGGTAGCGCTAGGAGGTGGGGTGCCTGAACTCCCCCATGGGACTCCCGGTGCTATCGTTGTGGGACGCGGACGAAATATAAGGGGGCGATTAAACCTAGCACGTTTTGAAGATCCCCTTCACCCCAGCGCAGATATATGAGGTAGCGGTGTCGGCAATTTCCGATTTGGGGCAGGTCTGTCCTATCTAGTGCAATCGCTGAATGAAAAAACTCAGATTAAAACACAGTTTGCCGATGCAGTCGGAATGAACGACGCCGGGTTCTTCCAGGCACCAATCATATTCATGGAGCCGATACCCGGCGGCTCAAATATAAGTCCAGAACATCTGAGGCGAGTGTTCAACTCTCACAGTAATCCAATTTGGAATACGAGGCGTCCGGGTGGATTAAGTAAGTACACTGACGCTGAAGTCCAAAGTTTGCGAGAGTATGTGATCCATCGTGGGGGATTCATCTATATAGCAACGCATGGGAATGCGGAAAACGCAATGAGAGGCACAAGGAAGGTACTTCGGAGCCTCCTGCCGGAGCATCAACTCGGCTTGATTCGCAATGACCACGAGATTTACAACACCTATTATTCGCTAAATGGTCCCTTGCGTTTTCCCTTGCGCAAGGTCACAACCATGGGCGGTCATAGCATCCCCCTTCACTTTGGTACTTATTCCGATCTGCAAGGCATCACTATCGATGGACGGCTTGCCGTGTTAGTCGATACCGAACAGATGATGCATGTGGTCGATGGTGCAGTTCAGAAACCTTTCTATGGCAAGTTGCAAAGTTATAATCAGGTTCTAGAGAAATCCGCGCCCCACGCGGCGCGGCACCTAATCAACATTGTCGTCTATGCTATTACACACGGGAATATTTCGGATTACAGCAACTACATTCCCGAAACGGTTTTGAAAGATTCAGGCGACGATAGTCGTTGGAAAAAAGCACCAAATGTCGCACAGAAATTGTAGATTTCTGGTCTAACATTAAATCAAGAACTGGTACATTGGTTTAGAGAGAAGAACTGATGAATCGAAGCTTTTTGTCACTAGACGAAATTTGAAAGGAGGAGGTGGCATGTTTGTCTGTCTCTGACGGATAAACGTACCCACGAATTATTATGGAGAACTTGATCCGCTACTCTTACCTTGCTCTATTTGTATTTGTTCTGTTTGTGTTTTTTTCCGGTTGCGGCGGTGACGATTCCGAAGATGTCGGTCCGAGGATTGTGTCATCGGCGGAGGGAATCATCTCAGGATCCGTTACAGATTTGGTCACCCATGCTGGAATTGCAGATGCGACAATCACGTTGGCTACGAAAAAGAGCGTTACAGAAGAAAAATTCATCTTTGAGGATGTCGCATCTACAACCACCGATGCTAACGGAATCTTTAGATTTGAATCGCTCAAAAGCGGCGACTATACCCTGCGCATTTTTGCTCTTGGTTATCTGGACCAACAAGCGGCAGTGAAAGTCACTCGCAAAGATCCGGCAACCGTTGATTTCCGCCTTGAACCCGGCGTTAGGTTTGAGGGAGAGGTGATTTCTAACGACGGCAATCTTGTGCGAAATGTCCTCATTACTTTGGGTGATCGCGCGTCAGTTACGAACTCTGCAGGCCAATATAAAATTGCCCCCGTTTCTGAGGGACAATACAATTTGACCGCAGAAAAGCCGGGCTATGACACAATACACATGCCGGGTATCACTGTCGGTGATAGAGATGTCGTACGAAAGATTTCTGTTCGCCGCAAGATGACAGGGCAAATTGTCTTTGCTCGCGGAAATGTTGCTGGCGAAGATTTTTTTGGGATTTCAGTTATTAACGCAAACCGTGCAAACGAGACGGTGCTTACACACTTTTTCGACGACCAGCCTAGCTGGTCGCCCAATGGTGGGGGAATTATCTTTAGTCGTTCAGAAGGCGGTGCTCCACCACAAATCTATGTTATGAATAGCCGTGGTCGGAATACAAAGTCTATCAGCGGAGACAATTTCAATGATCGGCATCCGGCTTGGTCACCTGATGGGGATCGCATCGCTTTCGTTCATGCGAAAACCCTTCGTAAACCGGCGATTTACACCATGGATGTAAACGGAGAAAATCGCGTTCGACTTTCCGTCTGCCACGCTGAATCCAGACCGACGTGGTCGCCTGACGGTAGCCAGATTGCGTATTCCTATGAAAGAGATCTCTATGTGGTGGACATTGAAGCATTTCTTGCCGCTAACGCGGCACTCCCACCAAAAGTAGAACTGGAACCGGAGCCCGAGCCCGAGCCAGAACCGGAAGTAGAACCGGAGCCGGAGCCAACCCCGGAACCGGAGTCGGAACCGGAGACAAAACCGCATGAAATACTACGTGCAGGGCAAAAGGAGCATCATCTACCCCAGGCACCAGTCGCCAATCCACTAGGAATAGAAGCCGGTGTTGAACGTTTAACTTCTAGCACGAACAACGACCTCCATCCGGATTGGAGTCCGGCTGGCTCGAAATTGGTATTTACCAAGGAGATTTCTCCGTTCCGTGCTGCTGTGTATTTCCTCGATCTATTTTCGCTGCTTCAAACCCGCTTGACCGACGAGGACAGTTACAACGGCTATCCGTGTTGGTCTGCAGACGGGACGAAGGTCGCCTTCAGCAGTGACCGCAACGGCAGCCTGGGCATCTGGGTTATGGATGCGGACGGCGGCAATATCGCCCTTCTTTTCGATGAGTTGGGCCAGGATGATATTCTTAGTCAGCACGCTTGGCGCGAGTAACGCGGTGTGTTATATCTCAAACATTAGATTTCAAACCAAAGTGTTGCGGTAGTCCTTCATTAAAGTGTAGGGTATGAGGATGCTTCCGATGAGGGTGGTTATAATTCTACCCCTTTGTGTATTGCTGCTAGGGCGGCGTTGATGAACGCCGAACATGGCTGATATTTTTGAACTCGTCTGCTAGAGGACTGTATGATTGTAAATCCCTGATTCGTTCCATCTCAATTTTTATGGAGGGCGGTCAGTTCTTCTGCTTTCCTACGTGTTTTGTCCTCTGGATGAGCGCCTCTCCGACTTCCGGAATTTCAATCTTTTTAGGTTTAATCTCCACCGATTTTTTCCTTAATTCGCGAACTAGATCGATTGCTAGCTTGCGGTTGTGTTCAACTGCCATCGCTTTCGCACTCGACCGATTGCGCCAATAATACCACATACCTACTAGAGAAACACCTACTGCATCTACATAACGCTCGTCACGAGTTGCATCAGCCGCTAGATATACAAAAACGGCGTTAACTGCAGTGGAGATAAGTCCGTTTCGGAGTTGACCTACGTAGATTTGCCCGAATCCGGGGAATACAGTAGACAGCCATTGGGCGCGTTCAGGAGACTTGAGTGGTAAAGGAGTATTCGCTAACGTCGTGTCTGCAAGTTGGTTGGATACCATACTTAGGGAACTGCCAGGCTGGAATCGGCTGACCTTACGACATTCCGCAATCCCCTTTAACCAATTCCACTCATGAACATAACACCAACTCCGTAGATATTGCGCTTGTGCTGATAGCTGATCATCTGCATCCGCATGGATAATCTTGGAAAAATTGATGCGGGCACTCGTGTAATCTGCGGCGTCAAAGTAGGACTTGCCCAACATCAGTTGTGCGTGAAGATAGAGCGGGGAATCCGAATGGGTCTTCGTAAGTTCTCCCAGCATCTGCTGGGATTTTTCACTATCTTCTTGATAATAGTAACCTTGTGCGATACGGTAACGTACAAAGTCATCCACATCCGTATCCGGATGATAAAAAAGAAAGCGTTTGTACTCAAGCAGTGATGATTCATAGTCTCCGTGATTGAAGAGATATTCTGCATATCGTAGAGGAGAATCATCTTGCTCTGCCCAGGCCTGTTGACAAATAACAACGATGGGAAGTAAAAGGAGAAAAAACGTGGTAGGAACTGAAGCTTGTTGATTCACGCTAGCGATACAAGAAAAAGAAAAGATTGGAGGGTTAGATTTATCAATTACTAACTAACAATTCGTAGTGCTTAAAATCAAGATTGTCAATACGCGAGGGTTGTTTTTGTAGACTATTAATCCGATGCACCGAATAAATTAGATTCGTGAATCTGCGTTCTCAGTTTACTGAGGAATTTGCTTTCTTGTTGTTGATTGAAGGTCTTCGCGGATTGTACACCGCCATAAATGTTACGCAGATGAAGAGAAAACCCAATCGCAGCCAATGGAATTGCAACGCTGTAGCGCTCCTCATCAATATAATATATAGTTCCACCAACTACCGTACCAACGGCTAACAGTGCGCGCAATCCATCAGAAGAACGGTTACTATATGTCTGTCCAAGCCCCGGAGCAAATGCTGAGAGCAGTCCAGCCATCGTCGGAGAACGTTTAGGCAGAGATTCACCATGCTGAACAATTCGTGAAAGGCGATCGCTCATCGCTCCGAAAGGTGTTTGGGCGTATCTGATACTGACCTGTTTCCACTCCTGTGCGGCACTTGACCAGTCCCTATTTTCCATGCGAATCATGCCAATAATAAATTGTGCACGGGGAGCTAATTTGCTATCTGGAGAATCTGATAAAAGCTGCCGCAATGACGAGATGGCAGTGGTTTTCTTGCCTTGCAGCAGTTGGCATTGTGTCACATTGGATCTTGCTCGCTCGGTCAACGGGCTCATCGGGTAGATGGCAATCAATTTCTGGTAAGATTCTATTGCTACTTGCAGTTGGTTGGTGTTTTGATAAGCTGCAGCGATACGGAATTGAACGAGATCGTTTTTTCCCCCTTTCGGGTAGAGGAAGAGATAGCGTTGATATTCATGAATGGCATTGGGATAATCTCCTTCTTGAAAAAGGGAATTGGCGAAGGCGAGTAGATTCTCTGCATCAAAGTGGGAATATGCTAAAGGAGAGACAAATGGCAGGAGACAGAAAGAACAAATCCAAGAGAACTCAAGAAAGGACGATTTCATTTCAGTATGAAACGTGATGAGTGAGAAGGGATCAACTGAACGAATTGCGAAGGCGACTGGATAAGGAGCGATCAACTGAGTGAATAGCGAAGGCGATAGTCTTAGGGGGTTGACACCCACTTTTGATCGAATTAATATGTGTCATTTTTGGTTGCAGTGACTTTAACCTGCTTGTTTTTCAATCATCTCTTTTCCGAAATCAAAAACCTGATGGGCAACGTCTAGAAGCGTTGGTGCGAAACGGGAGGCTGCAATAGCTTCTTGAAACGCTTTCCCACCATAGCGATTTAGCAATATGAGCGCCAATCCAATTAACACGCCGCTGACCGCAACGCCAAACAGCCCCCCGACAACGTTGTCTAGCCAGCCTAACACGCCTCGACGCATAATTTTCTGAATCTGCTCAAAAACCCTATCCACCGCTATGCTCACCACGGCTGTAATAGCGATGACACTTGCCCATTTCGAGATACCTTCGTGCTTAATTACACCCTGCAGGATCAATGCAAGCTCTCTCCATAATTGACTTGCAGCAAACACGCCGAGGGAGATAGCAGCAATTCCCCAAACGCTGCGGGTAAAGCCAACTCGCAAACAATTCAAGCCTCCTAAACCGACAAGGACTAAAATAACGATATCAAGCGTTTCCATTTATACAAATGGATTCTCTCTTCGAGGGTTACTCTGAGTTTCGCGCCTTGTCCCGTCGTTGTCCAGTTGCCACGAGGCTACAATTTCATCCGGCGTTTTCCCCAAAGTCTCCTGGATTGCGATTTCTGACGGTTCTCCGTTTCCGATTCGATTGAGAAGCTCACGGATGAGGGAGATTCCAAACTGTTTTATCAAATATTCCACTATCGCACTTGACTGGAGATATGCTAAGCGGCGTTGCCCGGAATCAAGTTGGTGGAATGGATTTCTCAATACATCCATTGTCAGAAGTTGCTGGTTTCGTCTTGCGTTTAGCAGGCATTCGTGCTCAAAATTCATGAGAGGACGGGCGATTGTTTGAGCAAGACCCTCATCAAGCCACCTTGGACACTGTCCTTGTGCTATTAAATCAACAGTCAGATGAACCCATTCGTGGCAAATCAACGTCGATAAAATCCCGAAACCAGTGTTTCCAGGGCGGTGGATGAGTTGAATGCCGCCATTATATCGAGCTGCAGCCCAAGCGGGAAGTGTGCGATTGAGAGCAGAATAAGATGGTAGACTTGCATCTTCGATGGAGATGGGGATTGGGTGGTGGGGATAACACTGAAACATCTCGCCAACCTCATGGTAAATCCGTTCAACTAGTTGGCATAAGGCTGAAACAGTTGTTTGGGGGGTTGTATCGGGACAAGTGAGGGTGAAGCAAGAGTGTTCGATTGCGGAGATTGCACCTGTTGAAGATTCACTTTGTGGAATATCACGTCGCATCTGGTGATGTCGGAACGGGGGTTCTTGATTTAAGTCTAGTTGATTTTGTCGCGCGGCATAAACCGCTTGCTCTTCAAGAATCCGCCGCTTCCGTCGTAGGGCTGTCGGATATCCCGGTTGTAGTCGCAAGGCAGTTTCCAGAGATCTGAGCGCATGACCCCAGCAGCCCAGCATTTCATACGCTTTTGCAAGGTCTGCGTATATTTCGGCACGCGTTGCGTCAATTTTTAAGCCTGCAAGGTAGTGGCGAACTGCCTGAACGTAAATCGCTTTTTGGTAATACTTTGCGGCACGGTTAAAATGAGCTAATGCAAGTTGTTTCTGATTCATACTGGTGTGTCGAATTGGAATAACTTATATATTCGGCTAGACTATTTCTCCAGTGGCATGCTGTGTAAACCGGCATCACAGCCTCTTTGTTTGAGTCGTGAAAACTCAAACAGAAACCGATGAAACATTTTCTATATTGACGACATCGCAAATAACGCTGCCAAGTTGAACGGTTGTGCCCTTTTTAAGCACGGTTGGGTTTTCTATGCGAACCCCATCCACATAGGTCCCGTTTGTACTGTCGAGATCCGTAATGTATATTTCTCCATTTTTCAGCTCGAATCTCGCATGCAGGCGCGAAAGGGTTCCGGCTGAATCGGAGAATTGGAGGCATGCAGCTCTTCCCCGTCCAACTGTGATCTCTTTGATATAGACAGTGTAAACCTGTCCAACATCTTCACCTTCGATTTCCGTCAAAGAAAGACGCAGGGTGCCTTCCTCCCGCTGAATTTCGGAGACTTCAAGCAATTGCTCAACAATAGCAATCGTAGATGCAACCTGAAGCCGGGTCGGTTCAGAGATTCGCACACCATTGACGTATGTTCCGTTACTGCTGCCAAGATCGGTAATGTAAACATTATCGCCATAAGCTGTGAGCAACGCATGTCGTCGTGAAACCGCTGCATTCGTCTTTAACTGAATCGTTGCCTCAACACTACGTCCGATGATTATCTCTTTGAAAGCGATATTATACTCCTGTTCCAATCCATCATTTTGGGTTGTCCTTAATTTCAGATTGCAACTGCCTTCCACCAGTGCAAGCGTTATTCCTTCCGGTTCCCCCTCTCTTTCGATAATTACCGTCTCAGCAGACGGATCGACCTTTTGTGGAGGCGGCAGAGGGTAGTCAACACTAGGTGGATGATCGAGTTCACTATCGCTTCCAACTGGATCGATACTGTATGCAGGTTGCCATTCGATTTCTTCCACGGCGGCGGGAAGATTTTCAGTGTCACTGCGGTTCATTCGCCGCATTAACTCGTCGGCGATTCGTTGTTTTGCGCCGAGATGAGGTATGACACTTGCTGTTTCCCGAAAGCGGTAGTGGGCAAAATCGATAAGTGGCTTCAAATTCCCTAACTGTGTATCTTCTCGACCCAATTTGAGCAATCGTTTCTGCTTGCGTGAGAGCTTCTCTCCTTTGAGCCAACGGGTGTAAACCTCTAACATCTCTGCGTTCTCAGCCTCATCACTGCTGTAATTTGGCCTTGACTTTTTCCAAAGGTTCATGACTAAATCCCTCCAAGTTTAGTATAGCCAATGCGTCCCTTTTCTGATTAGGATTTGTTTCAACTCTTGTGCGCAACGAAAGATCCAAATCTTAACGGTACCTTCTTTCCGTTGAAGCGTTTGCGAAATCTCAGCGATACTACACCCCTCAAGATGACGTAAAATCCAAGCAGTTCGATGATTTGGCTTAGTCACTTGGTAAAGTGCTTGTTCAAGAATCTCCTGAGCTTCTTGGGATTCGATCAGTTTGTCAGGCGTTGGCCTACTGTCCTCGTACTCACTTGGCATGTCAGCATCGGACTCTACATTTAAGAGTGATTCTCGAATTCTTTCTTTCTTGCGTATTGCATCAATAATCGTGTTCTTTGCTACAACATTCAACCATGCTTGAAAACTCCCCTGATCGGTATCCCACTTATTGATTTTCTGCCACATTTTGAAAAAGATATCCATGCACACTTCTTCTGTGTCCTGATGGTTTTGAAGCATACGGTACGTCTTGCTATAAACCCAGTTATAATGCTTGTCATACAACAAGCGAAAGGCAGATTCATCCCCTGTCTTGGTGAGTGTGGCCAATTGGGTATCTTCTTGATCCGAAGGGTCATCCGTAATTTGGCGCGCCAAAATGGGTGTCCTCCCTATCGTTTTCAAGCACGTGCTAACCAATGGTTACTATCTATCCCAACGCTTTTGGGGAAGATCCGTTTCAGGAAATTAATCTCTTCGGGGTAAGCAATGAACAAATGACAAAAACTTGATAAGTCACTCCTACAGTTTTCGTCTCTAGAATTACACATTCATCCTAAAACTGCATCAACCTTATTGACGGCTGCTGCTATTAACCTCGCATGGGTGCTGTGCATGTTGACATTGAATCCAAACCGTAAGGCTCTACTAAGGATTGAAAGGGTTTGTGGGCACATATCCCATGAATACTCAACATTTCCTTTGTATTGCGGGTCTTTCCATGGATACCCTGATGGGTGCGGGCTGTGTTTTAACAAAATCGAATCCCAGTAGCGGTATATGTGGCGATCCGGAAATCCTTCATTGTAGACCGTACCGGCGCTAACTCCTTCAGCTTTGAGCGCTTCAGCATATTTTGGAACTAGATCTGGATCTTCAATAATAATTGCTGCGCTGATACCGCATTCGCCATGGGGATCATCAACATACTGTGGAATATACCCCTTCGGGGCATCCAGTTCCGCAAGGAAGGCTTTTTTCAGCCGACGGGTATGACTCAAGATGTCTCCAATTTTGGAAAACTGTACCCGTGCAATTGCGCCCATAACCTCGCTTGGACGGTAACATTGACGTGAGAACGGTGGATTTTGCCATTCTTTATCACTCATCCACATCGGCATTGCCGGATCGCTAGCGAAGGCAGTGCGCTCATAAACATCGTAGTCATTTGTAAACACTAGACCCCCTTCACCGCAGCTTATTACCTTATAGTAGTTTAGACTCCACGCCCCGGCATCTCCCCATGTTCCGGTGTAGGCGCCTTTATATTGCCCCCCGACACACTGACAGGAATCTTCGACCACTTTGAGGTTATGTTGCCGGGCGAGGGAGATAAGATTGTCGAGGCAGCAAGGAACGCCTTGCATGTGAACAGGTAGGATTGCCTTCGTGTAAGGGGTAATTTTCTGGGCGACATCGGATGGGTCCATGCCAAGTGATTTGTCAATCTCAGCAATCACAGGAACAGCTCCTACGGCAACAATTGCCGCTGCTGTCGCGATGAATGTGTAGGCAGGGAGGATAACTTCATCGCCGGGACCGATGCCGAGTCCCGTCAACGCGCAAATTAACGCACTTGTGCCGGAGTTAACCATCAAGGCATAATTCACACCCAATAATTTAGCCGTTTCCTTCTCAAACGTGGCTACGTTAGAATTCTCGACAAATCGGAAGAGGTTACCGCTCCGCAGCACATCGTTGACTGCCTTAATCTCTCGTTCATCAATAACACTTGGACCGAGAACTCCACTGGGAATAGGTTCCGTAATGACCGGGGGCCCACCATCAATCGCCAATCGATCCGGCATGTTTTCCTCCGGGGAGCATTCCTATTTTGTTATTCGTTGTTGTCGCGCGCTAAACTCCTCAACACAGTGTCGTAAAGCGATACAAGGATCCCCATTGTATTCTTCGATTATAGGCGACTATAGAACAGTTCGTCAAGTTGTATTTGGAGATGATAATTGATTTTTCTGAGATATCAGCCCTTTTTTATGGAGAATAGGAACATATTTGTGCAGCGGCTTTTTCAAATCGCTGAGCGATTTGGACTTGATTCACCACATGTCTTATGCTACACTAACGATTCCGAACAGATGGATTATCGACGCTGATCCGTGAAACAACCTAAGCCGATGAGGAACGGATATCGTGAAACGTGAAGCTGAAATTGTACGCGAAACGCGGGAAACGCAAATTACGCTCAGACTCAACATTGATGGGACTGGAGAATCCGACATCAGCACCCGCGTTGGATTTCTAGACCACATGCTTGAACTCTTCGCCAAGCACGGTTTCTTTGATCTCCAGGTCAATGCGACCGGCGATCTCCATGTTGATGATCATCACGTAGTTGAAGATGTCGGTATTTGTCTGGGAGAAGCCTTCAAAAAGGCAGCGGGAGATAAAGCCGGCATCCGTCGGTTTGGCAGTTTTGTCGTCCCAATGTATGAAGCCCTAGCGCAGGTAGACCTAGATTTGTGTGGTCGTCCTTACCTGCTCTATCGCACGCCGCTGCGTCGGGGCAAAGTGGGAAACTTTGACGTTGAACTCGCTGAGGAGTTTTTTCACGGATTTGTCAACCATAGCGGGACGACGCTGCATATCAACGTATCGTATGGAACAAACCGCCATCATATCATCGAATCAATTTTCAAGGCTGTTGCAAAGGCGCTGGATATTGCAACAGGTCCCGAGGATCGCATCAGCGGTATACCTTCGACAAAGGGGATGCTTTAATCCTTCCGAATCAACTTAGAATACCGGCTGGAAGCCTTGGCTTAGATAACTTGGCGTGACGCTGAAAAACAACCGGTCATGAAAAATGGGGTGTATACCAGTTAAAAGGTCTGTGAGCCAAGGTTTTTCTGGATTCGAGAATGACCACATTGATTACGTACGTAGCTACATGCCCAGAAATAAATCCACTCACATTTGTTGAGTGGATTTCCCTCTACATTTCCCCTAAGCTATCCCCCAACCCCCATCTGTTCTAGTTTTCGAATCTCCGTTATCCATTGATCGCGCATTTGGGGGGAGTAATCTTCGGGAAGTAATGACTTCCTTGTGCAATTCGTTAAGGCTTGCAGCGTTTGATATTGTCTGACAGACCCAATATTCGGGAGAATACGATCGGCAGCGATCTCAAGAATCTGATTCATTGATAAAGAACCATCTTTGGCAACTGCCCTAAGGTCAGAACGGAGTGAAGCAAAACTTGCCGCAGAGTATCCTTCTGTGACTTGTAACATCTTTTCCATGAACGCATTGCTAATCGGTCCGTTGAAAATGCCGCGGATGCTCCACCTGATAAACGTCTCCCGATCTTTATCTTCAGGGTCAAGCACCGGTATAATCATGTCACCGACCCTTCCCTCCCGCCGCAGATCCGGAGACAAATTGTAGATACGGGCGGTCATCAGCAACCACGTGATATTGCCCTTGAGTTGAGGGTCTGACATCATCGCCTGTACCTTTCCCGTTAATCGTCGCTCGGTGGCGTGTGCCTCTCTTCCGATTTCACCGAATTGGGTGTCCGCTTCATCCACAAAGATCATGACTTTAACGAGAGCTGCCAGTAGACGCCGGAGACGTTCAAAGATGACATCGGTTTGGCCAAACCACATACTCCTGATGTTTTTGAGAACTAGAACGGGAATATCCAAGTCACCCGCAAGTCCCTCGAAAATAAACGTCTTCCCACTTCCAATCGGACCGCAAACCGCTGCGCCCGAGATTGCATCCGGTCCCGTCGACGTGATGCGAGGTAACAGCTTGGTCTGAATGAAGGAAACCAATCGTTCATTTCCAACCACCGCTTTCAAGCCGTGGGCAGGCTTCTTAAATTCAACGACATCCTCACCCAGTTGCCCCTGAATAAAATCAGAAACTTTCTCAATGACATTGCCCGGCTGAAGTTTTTTTCCGGAATAACAACTCATTATCAGCAGTTGTCGCAGTGCGTGGCTGGAAATCCCCGCTGTCAGTATAGCAAGTTGTTCCTGCGTTCCCCAGAGGCGCAACCGCTTCTCTTTGGGACGCTGGAACCGATTAAACCAGAAAATGAAATGTTTTCTTTCATCGACGCCGGGCGATGGAGTTTCAACGGTTGCCATTTGAGGCAGCTTGGTGATTCTGGAGTTCATCAAGCTCTTGGATTCTGCGATAAAAATGACCGTGTCCTCCCCGTTCATGAAATCAGGGTCAAGAATCCAATCTTGTACAATGCTGACCCGATGCCTATCCGCTTGGGAGAGCTTCTGAATTTCACCCTCTGGAAGTAACATGTCCGCCGCTTCAATAATTATCAACAGTTTTTCTATCAGCAGATTTTTGTCGAACGCATCCGTCGATCGAGAAAGCAAGCATAATTGCCTGAGGAATTCAAGGGCGACGGTTGGGTTCCCAATTGAACCCTTCAGATATGTATCAAATTGCTCTTCCGCGGAGTTTATTGTTTTGTCTGGAATAAGATAGCCAATCGTGTCTCTGGAGAGAAGGTTTTGATCTGTATCTTGTCGCCATAAACCGAAAGCGTTTTTCAGATTCTTCCTGTCACTGACTCTCAAGAACCTGATGGGGCCGTTAAGTTCATAAACCATGAGGATAAACCCTGGCACATCCCAATTCTTTGTTAAGAGTGAAACAAGCGGAACATAATTCCCCTCTCCCGTTGTTTCGGGAAAGTAGAAAAGATCATGGATGTTTCCTGCAAGAATAAGATTTCTTGAGGTTCCTGCGTTGATTATCGTTCCGGCTTGAGATAGAAACTCATATTTCGGACTTTTAACAGCTATTTTTCAGCACCCCCATCTCTCTTTCCATGGACCTGCCCCCAGAATTTATTAAATTCATTTCGTTCTTGGCGATAATCCGGATCAAATGCCGCCCCCCGGATTTCTGTCCGCTGTTCGATAAACTGGGCACGGTCAATTTCATCAGTCGGCGCGAAAGCGGGCGCCATTTGGTCATAAACGATTGTGGCACCGGGGAAGGTTTCAAATCCTTTTTGACGCCAGTCCCAATGTTGAGAAAGCGCGACCACGCGATCCGCAACGTAGATGGCCTCATTGAGTTCATGGGTGACAATGATGATTGTATACAGCGGTTGTTCTCCGCGGGCTGTTGCATCAATGTTTTCCGCATAGAGGTTCAGAAGCATCTTCTGAAGTTCCTCTCGAGTTGCCTCATCAAGGGCGCCAAAAGGCTCATCCAGCAGCAATATTTCAGGGTTCATGATGATCGCCTGGGCAATGGCGACCCGTTGGCACATTCCCCCCGACATTTCATGGGGATAAAGATGCAGTGCATGACCCAGCCCTAATTTTTCAAGCAGCGCCGCGGCTTCTTCAAGATGTCTTTTTCTCGCTTTCCGCCAGACAAAATATCTGGCGAATCTATCAAAAAGTGAACTCCGATCAAAAAGTAATCCCAACGCTACATTGTCTTGGGCGGTCAAAAACGGAAAAAGTGAATAGCGCTGGTAAACAATTCCCCTGTCTCTTCCAGGACTTCTGACCGGCGTTTCGTTCACCAATATTTCGCCTTCGCGTGGCGGATGCGTTCCTAAGATTGCTCGAAGCAGAGTGGATTTTCCACACCCGCTGGGTCCAACCAATGAGACAATTTCTCCCCTAACCACGCGAAGGTTGATGTCATAAAGGACTCGATTCTCATGAAAATAGTGGGTAATTCCCTTACATTCAAGCACAATTTCAGACATATCTTTTCCTATTTCAATTTCCCTATCTCCTCGTCCCTGGGAATTGGTCTCCTGCTTGTCTTTTCTTCTCTGCTCCCTTTTGCACCTTACCAGCACTGAGCTGGCTGGTAGCTTGCTCTACCTTGAGTTAAGTCCATACCAGGGAAATACTTTCCTCTGTGTCCATCGAAGTCCATAGTCTGCCGCGTAACCGAACAACGCCAATAACACAATATAGGGGTACACAACGTTCATATTGAGCAGTTTGTATTCAAGTCTGATTCTGTAGCCAAAACCCACGTGTCCAACAACCATTTCGGCGGCGATGAGATAGACCAACGCAGGGCCAATCTGAAGACGACTCGAATCCAGAATACGTGGAAAGATCTGCCGAAAAATAACACTCAGAACGACTTCAATATGGGATGCTCCTAATGTATAGGCTTTGTGAACTAATTCTTCAGCGACATCGTTCTTCGCTGCTAGATAGACTGTCTGTGCAAAATTCGGCATTACCCCAAATGCTATCATCGCGACATACATCTCCATGCCGGTACCGACCATGACAAAAAATACGGCAAGCATAGCTATTG
This sequence comes from Candidatus Poribacteria bacterium, assembly GCA_965198175.1. Lineage (GTDB taxonomy): Bacteria > Poribacteria > WGA-4E > WGA-4E > PCPOR2b > JAPPKS01. Next base: position 23,843 of record OZ240245.1, on the reverse strand, counting down.
GATTGAGTTTCGCCGTAAATGACAACGGAAAGAGAAAGAAGGCTTCCCAAGCGGCAAAGCACCCCATCATTAATCCAATTATAACTCCGAAGATGATACCCAGTGAAAACCCTAGGACAAGCCTCAGACCCGTGGCTTTCAAGTCTTCTAACAGCCATATCTCCTTTGAGCGCCTGTGTGGCGTGGTTGCTTTTTTGACACCCTCTTTAAGCTGAGAAAGACTTGGGATTGTTGTGTCGTCGGGATTTATTCGATGTTGCCGATGAGAAAGATGTAAATAACCTGCGATTAGTATGACAACGGAGAAGATACCTAAAAGAATCCTGAGTTTATCTGAAATTGGGGACCTGATCATATAGTATCACTCTACCTGGGAAGCAAGCGCGAACCTCCTGTTTCGAGCAGTCGTCTGTTACCTAAAAAGTAAAACTGAATCCATTCACGATTTCCAAATCATGCTTCTTGACATTGGTCGGCGGTTCATTGTCATACCGAAAATTCAACCGTGTGGTCAATCCCAGCTTCCCGGTCAAACGAAATCCGATGCTGCCCTCAAAAAGAATCCGAAAATCCGAGAAGGGTTTCGGATGAAACTGATAGTAACCTGTTGCAGCGGAGGTCAGCCGTTCATCAATCCGCCAGGTCCAAGTGACATAATTGGTCAAACGGAGGATATTTGTCTCGATTTCTCCTTCCCTGGTATCATCATTGATGACCTCATTCTCCCACATTGCACCGATGCCGATATACGGGTTAAACGCCCCATCGCTTTCTGATTTGGTGACCTTCCCCAGCGGCGCGATACGAATGCCTCCGCCAGCCAAATTTCGATCCTGTAGCAGGATAAAATCATTGAATTGCTTCTGAACAAAGGTTTCCACTGCGACATCTTGACTGACGGATCGAATGCCGCGGAGGTGAATCAGTCCCTTATCAATAAATGATTTACTGTCCTTTCTTCCTTGATGAAGGTTCGCCATAATAAATAGATGGTACTTTTCAACTAGATAATCCGATCGGAATCGGGTTTTCAGCGTCAGCAAATCCGTATTGCCAGTGTGAGCCGTTAGATTCAGAGCGATGTTATTATACCAGCCGGGTCCCGATTCCATCTGCCGCGCGGTTTCGGCGTCGAAGATATTGACTTGTGCTGATACAAAACTGCAAAGTGACAACAGGTATACAAAGTATAAGGCGTATTTAATAAGGATAACTTCACGTAGCCTCATGCTTTTCAGTGCTTCAATGCTCCTTTCACATAGTGTATTATTCTTGTTCGCTGCCGCTCGTTTTCGTCCATCAGCCAAAGATGGTTCTGTGGGTCTCCTTCAAAAAAACACTCCTATCGCCAACACAAGCAGATCCTCAAAAAGCCTAGCGCACTGGCTGCGGCAGCGGAAAGCGTGTCGTACGTCTTTAACATCGCCGTAATGACTACAAATATCAGCATCACTACCATTGCGATATGCCGGAGACAACGTACACAGGCGGCACTTCGCACATGACCTATTGCCCCTGACCTTCCATATATTTTTCGATGTAGGTCGGATCAAATCTCAAATTTGCAACTGAGGTGCGATCTTTGGAACCGTAGGCAATCGTTGGCTGCCGATCCACGATATCATGGCTGACGCAGAACCCTACGACCGTCTCCATAATTTGGGGTAGTTTTTCGCCGATGAACAGATTCTTCCCATCTGCCGGCGTTTTATAAAACAGTGTCTGCCGCATCACCTTTCTCATATCTTTTAGACCGAGATGCGAAAACTTCTCGCCGATAGCAATCAGAGTGTCATTTGCGAGTTCAGGGTCTGGGTCAGCCAACATTTCATTAATTTTGTAGAAAGTCTCAATAACAGCGGCGGCGAACCGGTCGCCACCGGGCTTATCCAGGGAAGCTTGAGCCATAATGACCATGTCGATAATTTCCCCCGGAATAGCGGTCGAGTCGAAAAGAACCCGTGCATCTTTTCTCTTATTCAGTGTCTCAAGTACAAATGGGTTCCAGACGATGATGGCTCGATAACCCTTTTGTCTCTGCTGCATTGCGAGTGACGCAGCGGCTGGATCCATATTAGTAAATTTGTAGTCCATTTCATTTTCGTTATTCAGTTCAATGTTCCGAACAAAGCAGTATTCAGAGACCGATTTTGCAAGACCATAGACATCAATTCCCTTAAGTTGACTAATCTCAGTTATGTCGCCAGCAACAATGCATGCATCAGCACCATAGCTTGTGCTCGTAGGAAGTACGGCTGTCGACTGACGAGCTAAGGCCGGATTCAGAGAGTCCATATTTGTAATACATACAGCATCACAGCCGAGGCTTGCATAAAGTGCCATGCAGGAGTCATAATCGAGTTCCTCCAGCGTAATGTCAACGCCCCATTTTTTTTCGATCCCCTCCATTTTGCTTTTCCTGCCGTCAATGAGCTTAAACTCATGAGCGACGCCAAAAACACTCCACGATGGATATTCGCTCCAGGCAAGGCTGAACGTTGGCGTCTTCTGCGCCATGCCCATAGATGTTAAACTCATCATACAAACAACAAGCAAAATCGAGATACATTTCCGGGAATTACCCAAAGCTATTCCTCCTCAGATAGACGATTAACCTGTAGGGTAGAACAGCGCCAACCAATTTCTGATTCTGGTGGGCAAAACTACCCTACAGGATTTAAAAGGTAACTGTTCATTTCGTAACAACGAAGAAGAGCCAAAGACGCAATCTATACAGATTGCGATATTTAAACAGGAAGCTTTGATTCCGAATCGGCTGGGGGCTCCTGACTTTCCCCTCGATCGGTTTGTTGCGCCCCAAAGATTAACCCGTCAAACTCATCGGTGGCTGATGATTCTCTGGCAGCTGCAAGGAATTTTTCCTCTTCGGCGCGAGAATCGGTGCCGGCTAATTCTTGCGCGACCTGCGCTCTGCCTTTCGCCTTTTGCCGGACATCTCGCATCCTGGCAAGCTCCGCTGATGTACCATCAGTGCTGATGCCAGAGAGCATATCAGCAATCTGTTCTTGCTCTCTCGCCGTGATTAGATCGGCGACAGCTTCCGCTTGTTCCTGCTTGATTTTATCCAAATCTCGATGCAATGCGGTAATCTGAATCATATGGCTGTTAATGTCCCCCTGAGCGTTTTCGATATCCGCCTCAAGTTCCTGGATTCGAGCATTTTTTTCTTCCAGCGTTGAACTAAAATCATTGTAGGCAGCCACACACCGCGTGTACTCAGGATTCTGTTTAATTGCTTCCTGAGCCTGTTCCTGCTTCTGCAGATTGTCAGCTACACGCTTTGCCTTTGCTAGAGCCCCGGCTTTCAGTCGTTCGAGCCGATCTACATCGTCGGTTAGATTCTGAACGGTTCCCTCTTTTTGCTTGACCAGCGCCATCAGTTGACCAATTGCCGCCTTGTAGCGCTGAACATTCGCTTTTTTATCCGCAATAATCTCTTCGTAAGCCCCTCGGACAGCTTCAGGGTTTTCCATCATCCTATCGGAAAGCTCATGCGCTCTTCCCGAGAGCGTATACCAGATTGCTTTGAAGAATCTCCCGATTCCACTTGCCATATTATATTTCTCCTTCCATTAAAAATTGAAGATTGAACTTTAATTGACAATTGTCAATTTGAGTTATTTTCAACATACTGATCATACTCACTCGATTCATGGATATTGCTTGATTCAAGCTCTCGCATTGTCTGTTCGACGTTTTTAGCAAACGCTAAATTTTCATCAAGCTCGTTTCTGAGCCTTGAAAGCTCGGTTTCATCGCTATGTGTACCCAGCGTAAGCATCTGAGCGTAGATTCGGGAGAGTTGCGCGATGGTTTCCTGTACGTCCTCAATAACAAGCTCCCGATGCTGCAAGAGGGATTTCCTTCCCGTTTGCGTGGCGGTTTCCCTCGCCTTTTCTCCAAGTTTGAGGGTATCTCTCAAGCAATTTACCGATTCATGAAATAACGCCTCAACCCTGTAGACCAACTCAAAGGCGACATTTGTAGGGATGGAGGATGACCAAGTGGTTTCACTGACTTCCGCCTTAAAGGATTGGTTCAGCGTGCGAAGATCCGTGAGCATCCTTTCGGTTCTGGCATCCCCATCTTCGCTGAGTTGCTTGTGTAACGCATCAAGTTGACGCTCCTGTTGATTATACGCCTCATCCTGCAATTCCTTTAATGCTTGTCGCGAAATCTCATCCAGTCCTGTCGCCCATTTCGTGATGAATCCGGCGATGGGACCCAGGACACCTAGAACGCCGCTGACAAACAGAAACAGAATGGCCGGCTCAAGATTGAGCACCCAGGTCGCAAATGCCAAGGTGGCTCCAGTAGCAAAAGGAAAAACCACAGAGGCGTTTCCGATGAGATTGAGGAAGATTTTTCCCTTTAATTTCTTTCGATTAATCAATTTCTTTACCCGTCTTAATTGAGAACCGAAAACTAACTGCTTTTCCGGAGGCGATGAAAATCGCCTTCAATTCATCGGCTTCATTAAAGAGTGGCAGAACCCTTTCCTTGTTCATCTATGATGAATTCTAATCAGAATGCAGATTCATCAGTTTCTTCTTTGACAATGCTTATCTTTGAGATATAAAGGCGACTTTTGATTGAGCTAGCGTAGCCGATTTATAGTTCGCTGCACTGAGGTGGAACAGCGTATTAACTAGTCCCTAATATGGTTGCCCAACGCTGTTTTTAGCACGCAACGGCTCACTTAACACATCTATACAAAACTCCTTGTTCTTGTCTTGAGTTCTTCAGAGTTCATTCGTATTGACTTCTCGATCGCCAATTTAATACGGTTTCTCCAGAAGGACAAAAGTAACGCTTTGTGCGGCCCCTCCATCCGTATTATTCGGAGGCTGGTTGCTTGGGATTGCTTTGATACGATGCGGGTTAATACCCCTGTTCGTCAAAAACCCAGCGACGGCATCGGCTCGCTGCTGGGCAAGTTTTCGATTCGCCTCTGGGTCGCCTTCACGCCTGGTATGTCCCACAACATGGAGGTACCATTGCGGAAATGAATCCAGGTCCTCAGCGAGCGTCACTAAAGCCCGTTGGCTTCCCAGATGAATTCTTGCATTTCCCCGACCAAATTGGATGGGTTTAATCTGCATTGTAGCAACAGAAACAAGCCGATTCCATTCAGAATCTGAGAGGTCACGTAGGGATTTGACGCCTCTGACTTCCGGAAGCGCGTTCGCGGTAGAATCCCCCAGAACAATATCCTCAAGCTCACTTGATGCTGCTACGCTTGGATGAAATTTATCACGATGAAGCGACCGCAATGTGCCATCATAAAAAATTTGCCCATAGTTCCCCGACAATGGATCTTTTGAAATTGCGGCGGTTTGGACCAGAACTCTGATAAGCTTAGCAATCATATCTTCGAGGTGATCGGCATCCTTTGCCTCTTGCCCGGAGATCACACCAAAATGGGCGTAATTCTCCATGGTATTCCGCCATTCAATGCCATTTACCAGATTTTCAGCTTCGCTTCTCTTCAGTGAATCCCCGTACGTTTTGGCATCTTCCAGAACAAGATTCACCATCCCATCCAGCTGATTGGAATAATCATAATACGCCTGCAGGTACGACTGTACAACAGTTTCGACAAGTTCAGGCTGTTCACCAAGAAATTGTCGCTGGGCGATTAGCACGTCAACAATATATCCTTTCAGCTTTGAACTGTCCAGTAGGACATGGACACCATCAATTGCCAGCGCCTTTGTCACATAGGGTTCCCACAGCACATAAGCTCTTGTATCATTTGGATTGCCGGCCTTCAGCTTCTTGTAGACATCTTCTGCTCCATCTGCTGCAAATGCCCAGTCACGGGGCAAGCTGGGAAGGCTCATTTTGTTGATCATAACTCTGGCAAGGGTTTCGCTAGGAGAATCTGGCGTTAATACAATCTTTGCTTGGGGATTGCTTAATTTAGGGATTTGCGGCACGCTCTGCTTGTAAGCAACAATCGCGTCCGCCCCTTTTGTCTCATCAATGACAAGCAGAATCGAACCTGGAAATTCCCCAATCACGTCCCCTGCCTTTAGATACGCATCAATGGTGAAGACTGCCATTTGAACCTTTCCGGTCTTCAGATTCTTCAATCTCTGAATATAATCTGCTTTATCATCGACAAAAGTCAGCTTAATTTCCTGGCGATCGAGCAAATTCTGAACAGCTGGCGATCGGAGGATGGCGTAACCGGAGAAGGAGTCGTGAGCAATTTTGATTTCGTGATTGTATCTTTGCGTACTGGTTTTTTGCAGCAGTTTGCCTTTCATTCTCGGTTCAATATAAAACTTATAGACCGCCCCCGCAATCCCAAGGATAACCAGCCAACTTAAGACCATGATGATTTTGCTGGTCGCTTTTTTTGAGGATGCGGAAGATTCATGCATTAGATTTTCCCCCCTTATCGCCGCTGTGTTATCGCCATGTTACGATGAAACGTAATGCGTAAATTCATGAACCTATTCCCCGTTAAGCGTCCGGCATTAACTGCCACGGCTCCCTTGACGGGAGCGGACCAACCAGGCAATCACTAAAATTGCGATGGCAAGGATGAGGAGAAATTTCCACATCTGTTCACTCCTATCTGTTCGGGGCGTATCAACCTTCCCCTGTCCAGTGTCATTTGTAGGTTTCATCGTTTTTGTCTTTGGCGAGATTGGTTGCTCACCGATTGGATAATTTTCAGGGACCTTTGTGATCGTAGCGATTAGCCCTGATGCAATCTCTTCTGAGAGGGGGGCAATGAATTCAAATACATCCTCGCCGCTTGTACTTATGCCGGTATCAGAAGTTTCAGCGAGAATCTCCGAAACTGCCTTGACCAACTCTCCCGGATTATCCGCTCGGCGGTAACTATCGACAACCGTCGCCAACATGTGCTCTTGCTGCATATCAACACCAATAACATCAACCCGGATCTCTCTTTCCATGACTTCTGGTGTGTAGGCTTCGACATTTTCGCGGTCGCTAGCTTCTCCGTCTGTAACAATCAACAGCCGATAGCTCCCGTAATTATACTGTTTTTCACGTTGTTCCAGAAGGCGGTCCGCACCAATTTTGATATACGCCCCAAGCGGTGTTCCGCCGCCAGGTATGGGGAGATTAATTGCATTAATCAGCGCCGCCTCGTTCTTGGGGCCCAGCGGATACACCCAGTCATTTTGTATATTGGAACCGCTAAAAACAAGCAACCCGATATTCGTGCCATCTGGAATTTTTGCTAATACCTGACGAATCGCTTCTTTTGCCGCCTCTATCTTCGTCCGGGTAGGGTTGCTGTTAAATTGTTCGTTCATTGAGCCCGACGCATCAAGGATAATCACAATATTATCCGTGTGTACCCCTTCATTCGACAAGACCATTGGGGCAAGAAGGAGAGAAAATAGAAGGATAATGAATAGGGTAGATGGGCGTTTTGCGTTCTTCATCGATTAACTTTTCTCCGTCTCTTTAATGTGATGATGTGAACATATGTTCAAAGACCATACTTCGAAGTCGTAATCGGTTCTTAGAAATCGAAATCGGCGGCGACAATGGCTTCAGACGAAATCTTAATGAGAGCGAATTCTACACGCCGATTTTTCGCCGCTTGCGCCGCGCTAGTTGGTTTGGCAATCAGCGGCTCTTTGATGCCCAGCCCGACCGGAACAATCTGCTCAGATTCAATTCGGACGTTTTTCCTGCGTGCATAATCAACGACTGCTTGTTTGACGGTTTCCGCCCGCTGCTCAGAGAGCTTTAATCCACTTCTCATGATTTGATATGGGCTTTCAAAATCGCTCCCGTCATCAAATTTCTTTTGTTGGGTTAATCGGACGAGGTTCCTTGTATCCTCCAGGCGGAAGGGTTTGCCGCTCATGAAGTATTCATAATTCCCTCTTGTTCCAGTCCGCTTTAAAATCCCTTTCTTCAAGCCGGTTTTGACCACTGCCATCAGAATCAATGAGGGGTCTGTATGGCCCTTGATGGCAATTGCCGCATTTCCATATTTTGATGCAAGCTCAACAACCCTGTCGAACTCGTCACGATATTGAGCTTCCCTAAATGTGTCCTGATTTGGCTGGAATTGGATGGTAAATGAGATAAGCGTTTTCTCGTCAAGTACCTCTTCTTCATTAAACGACTCGATCTCCGCTCTGACGGTTTCCTCTTTGAAACGCTTTCGCTGAACTGGGGCTGTCACTGTTGTCGTCAGAAGGCTCGTGAAGGTTGGCGAACTAAAATTCAAATCGGAAGGAATCAGATCGTATCGCTTACTTGCAAATCCCCAGCGCACTGCCATATCCAATCCTGCCTTATTAAAGCCCTCGAATCCGGCGACGACATTTGTTGAATCATTAAAGAACGCGACATTACCGGGCTGAGCGACAAATGTGCAGTCAGCAATCAGACCGTGCGCGTCTTCTTCAAGCGTTGGAAGCACTTCCTTGCCATAGATAGCCTGCATCATCTGAAGCAGCGTCATATATTCTTTAGAACCTCTCGACTCATAGTCTTTCTTGAGTTTGACGACCCCCTCGGCCCCCTTTAAGTATCCCGCGAAGAATTTTTCGATTAACGCCCTATTGGCGTCATAGAAATCCTTTCGGCAGGCGTAAACATCTGCAATCGAGCGTGAAAGCGTCGCCGTGCTGATCACCACATGTGCGCCTTTAACCGTTCCCTCTGCTCCACTGCCGACGCTTTGATGTCCCCCGGTTAAACCGATCATGTCAGGCGTAATCACGAAGCAGCCGGAGATTGTCCCATCCTTCCTGAACTGTTCTGCAGGCCCGTTGGGACCCGTCAAATCATCGACCCAGGTGATGGTTACGTCGGACTTGGAAAGTCTTGCTGTCTGCAACATATCGTAAAGCATGCCCACATGAGGGCCGCCTTTTTGGATTGCTAATTTTTTCCCCTGCAAGTCTGAAATTTTTCTGATGTTGGATCTCCCAACGAAATGATCGCCGGCTGACCATGTTAACTGACCAAATACAACCCCCGTTGTTCTGGAGTCGCGTCCAATGACCTCACTTGCTTGAGCAATCATCCTGAATGTCCCGCGCATGATTGGGGATTTCCCGGACAGATAGTCTCTCACCTGCTGTCTGAAATCATCGCCGGGCACTAACTTCAGGTTCAATCCCTGCTTTGCCATGATTGAGCCGGGTTTAGTGAGTAAACCGCCGTTGGCATGGAATAGAGCAGCTTCACCGCCCCACGTGATGTAGGGAACAACCAGTGGGCTCGTTGATGTGACTGTTTTAACGCTGACCGGACCGACAATCTCAGAGAAGCGCTGCTGAGCATCGGTCTGGGCGGTAAAAAATATAACAACAACGGTTAATACGACTGCGGTAAGTATCCGCTTTGAAGACATACTGACCTCCTTAGACATTTTTTGGGGCATTGGCTATTGTGTTTTCTTACTATTCTAATCGGCAACTCACACCGGTCACCTCGTCTCGTTAGTTTCTGCCAACTGTCCGATTTCATCTGTGGATAAGCCGGTGCATTTCGAAATGGTATCAACTGGGACATCTCGATCGCCTCACTTGTTTCCATCGAAGGTTTGAGGATTTCCCCATCGTAAGGTTAAGTATATCATATCTCCAAAATTTATTCAAACACTCTAACTCGGAACAACAGATCACGCTACTACTTGAAACAATACTATCAGCATTGAGGAAATGGCAGCAAATATTAACTTGAAAAAGAATCACAAACTTGTGTATACTTGCGCAAATATCTCATGTTCAGCGCAAACCCAATGGATAAACACATTAAAAAGATGAAAGGGAATTAAATTCGTATTATTTCAAAACTTCATGAAAGCTTAATGACTACTGCGGTTAAGTTCTGAGCGTCGTATTTATAGACATTTCTGGAATTCTTGATGAATTTATGACAGCCTTTAAGATATAACCCCTAGCTATCTCGAAAAGATTCAGAAAGATTATATGGAAGTTTCTAAACCGAAAGAGCAATCTGAAAAAACAGTACACTGAAAATCCCTACGATTTAGCTCTCTCTTTGGTGGGCGGGCCGCAGGCTCACCTGCGTCTTCAGCAGAGAAAGCGAATCTATCATGCCTGCCCCGGCGCCAAGACTATAGTTTGAGGTTTGGCATGGGTCGAAAGGAATGAATATGAACATTTATCAATCACTGTCGGTGGTGGATTCTGAGCCGATTTCTAAGTATTATCGCGCTTCGGTCTTTGCTGATGCGAAGCCCGAACTTGCGGCTCCCGGGGCCACGCCAGAACGGTTAGCTCACTTGAATGAGCACGGTTTCGTCGTTATCACCGACTTTGTCGACAATCCGTGGATCCCCATTCTCCGCGAGGCGGGCCGCCGTGTTACCGAAGCGTGCTCGCCCGATTATGGCTACTGCAGGATTGACTGCTCGAAGGGCTACGTGCACCGCACGGGAGACGATGAGCCGTGGGCAATTCGGGGTCTCATCCATCCTGCTTTCGAGGAGTCCAGCTTTGCCGAGTTCCACGGCTCTCCAGATTTCTTAAGCTTCGTCCACTCCTGGTGTAACGGACTCCAGCCTGAGGATGTGGTGATGGGTGGAATGTTGCTTTGGTGCAATCCTCGGCTGCGCGAGTATGGGCCGAGTTGGCACCGAGACACGACGTGGTGGGGCAGCGGGAAGCCCTACTTTTCTCAGCGGGAGGTCCGAGGGGAGGGACCTGAGGCGTATTCCGAAGAAACCGAGAAAGTCCGATGGAAGGAAATCGTTGCAAATAACGCGAAGTTTATCACGGAGCGGAACGGGGTAAGCATGTTCTTGGCATTAGTCGACGACGAGTGCCACGAGCTCGTGCCGGGTAGCCACAATCGATGGCGTACGCCGTTTGAGCATGACGTGCTCCTGCCGCAAGCGATGAAGGACCAAGCGGTACCGTACACACCCAGTTGGAACGGTGTAGACCCGTTACCGAATCAGGTCGCGATCCGGCTCAAAGCTGGGGAAGCCCTCATCCGCAATGGGGCGACGATTCACACTGGGCACACCGTCCCCAATCGTGAACGCAACACTTTATTGATTGGTTGGTCAAGGTGGTCGGGTGCGTTCACCGGGGAACCGTTAGTGGCGGATGCGCGGGACGCATGGCAACTCGATCCCGCCGTGCGCGAGGCTTTATCACACGAGTGGATGAAAATCGCGTGGGACCGTTGGGCAGAAACACAGAAGCTAGGGGATTCGCTCGAGGACCGGTACGCAGGATTTGACATCAAGCGCATCAAAGCAGGGTAGGTAGTCGGTTGGGGCGGGCAGCTGGAACGTCAAGCTGCTGCTGCGGACGACGCTTGGAAGCCCTTCCAAACCGTGGTATGAAGGTCGGATACACTTTGCAAAGCGTGCTTCGACCCGCATGAATACTTAAGTATTCCACAATCGGCTCTCGGATGGGTGTGCTGTTTAAGTACGCTTACTAGAACGGGAATGGTACTCTCATCTCCCGACCCTCAAAAGCTTAAAGGGCACCCGTTCGTACCTTTTAGTCATCGTTGAACTCGCTAATCTGTACCCCAAGTAGCAGTTCGGAAGAGAACATTCCATTATGCCTATAGAATTTCTGAGACGCCCCGGATGCTTTATCCAAGCCTGATGTTCTGGAAGCGTAATCTAGGAGTATCACCCCGAAATGAACAACCAAATAATCGGGGGGGGGACATTCCTAGGACAATCAGCTCGGTTTTCAATCCTTGATTGTCTATTCCGTTCAGCAACCCAATCGGCACTAGCCATTATGGTGCCTTAGCCTAGTTACACACGTCAACACGTTACAGTAACATAGATTATACCGGGTTCGGTTCGGTTAAAATTAGCAGTACCCAACTGAAATCGGGCAACTATTTAAGGATAACCATCCGTCTTACGACAGTGGAATCTGTTGCGTCGAGTTTGTAGAAGTATGAATTACTACTGACTCGCTCGCCGCGGTCATTTCGTCCATCCCAATAAGCGGCTTTCTCCCGGGTCAGATATGAACCAGCAGCTTGATTCCCCAGTTGGAGCGTACGTATCCTGTGTCCAGATGCGTCATAAATAGTAATGGACACTTCGGACTCCTCCGCCAGTTGATACGGAATCCAAGTTTCAGGGTTAAAGGGATTTGGGTAATTCTGAAGCAGTTGGGTGGTCATTGGCACCAAGTTGGCAAGCGTTGAATGCAGCATTGAATAAGCCCGCTGTATATCCTCCAGCGTAACCAGCCTATCTAGCTTGCCAATTGGTTCGCCGGAGGTTATGTCCGTGACGGTCAAACGCAGCACATCCCCGACCTGCACTAGTGGGTTTCGATTCAAATCGGCGAAGCCCAACGTCAATCGATTGCCTGACTCCACTTTCGTGGTCGTCAGCAGATCGTTCGTCCTGAGGTTTGTAAGCGTAACTTGGTAGGGGCCAAGATAACCTTCTCCTTCTATGACCCCATCAACAACGAATGCCCATAAATTTGGCGAAATTGGCGTTGCCAATGGGGCGGCGTTGACTTGCCCATCCAGTGGATCGGTCCATCCTGTTCCCTTAAACGTGATATCACCGCCATTCGGTGTATTGACGATATAACCGCGCCCACCCTCAATTGGAAATCCAGCGCCAGGAGTATCAAGAGTCCATGAGACGAATTTTCCTTCGTCTGAGATACTGATTATCATCGTTGCGTTGATAAGCTCCATAAAACTCCGAGCGGTAAACGGTTCCGCTGGGCGCAAAGGAGGCGAGATAATATTCAAGCCACTATTTAAGGGCACCGTAAACGAGAGTTTACCCGTAGCTTCTTCTGGCAACACCACATCTTCAACAGAACCATCCAGCGTACTGACCACGGTCGCTAGATTACTCGTAGCTCGATGGAAGTACGGTGGCCAAAATCGTCTGACGGCTTGTACCTTCTCAATTTCTTGAGTCGCTGGAGTCGATTCCCCCATTGTCAGAAGGATAAATGCGACCCGAAAGTCCTTTTGAGACGATCCGGCGTCAGGAATTCGCTCCCCGTTTGCCGCTATGATGCCTTCAATGGTAACTTCTTCTTTCTCCCCTCGGAATGTCACATCGGCCATGGGGTTTAAAAATCGCAAATTACCCCATAAAGACGGATCGTCGAACGGTGGTGGAATATCTATATCATAGGGGTCAACGACCAAGAATGTCGGAGGAACATCCTCCGGCTTCAATAGTCCCATCAGATATAGATCGAGCGGACCATATATATCTTTCGGGGCTAAAGTGGTGAAAGTCCCATCCCCATTATCTCGAATATCATTGCCGCCCATAAAAGAACCAGCGGTATGCAGGAAGAAATTCCAATGCGCAAAGCCTCGTCCTAACAACTGGATTGGATTTATATCAATCCCCCATCCGTGTCCGAACTCGTGTGCCACGACACTCAAGGTAGAAGTCGCAGAACCGCTAACATTCTCTAAGGGATTATCAGACCACACCTTTAAGTTCTTCATCACGAGAAAAGTTCTTAGCCGGCCCTGACTACCGTAATCATCGGTATGATCGAAAATTGGAAAAATGCCATTACCGGTATAACCGCTACCAATCCCTAGAACCTCATTTTTGACGGGAACCGCAAAGGCGAGGACACCAAAGAGGTCTAAATCCGATTCAAAATTGGTAAAGAGAATCAAGCTATCAAAATCGTCACCATGGCTCTTATAAAATTCTCTCGCAACGTTCTGGATGTTGACTGTCGATTCCTCCACGAAGACCTCAGCGATGGCACTCGTTGTTCCTTCAAGTGGCAAATCATCCGAATAGTCCACTAGAGTCGCCTGGAAGGCATTGTTAAGGCCGCCGGGGGATACCCCAACGATGCCTGTCCGAACTCTGGACGATTCGAAAAGGATGTCGATGACGCCCGTATCGAACAAAACCACCTGCATCGTAACCTCGGAATCAGCAGCTTCAAATGATGGGACATTGAACCATGTGATAGTAATTTGGCCCTGAGAATCTTTAACTTCTACTGCCGTAGCTTCTTCACCAAAAAACGCAGACGATCCGAGCGGGTTCAAATCCGCATAAAGCGCACCAATGCGAGGTGGTCCCCCCAAGAAGTTTTGCAGATCTCTTGCACGACCAGTGGCGTCCCCTTTACCGAATGTCAAGTGTCCATCAGAGTTGACGAATACCTCGGTATACTCCTGTCCGAAAAATATGAATGGAAATCCGATAGCAATTTTCCTACTGTCGTCATCAGTCAAATCCAGTACTTCGCCGAAGACAGCTGCAAATTGAATCTCATCGGGACTAGACACATCGTATCCTCCCGCAGCATTGGGGGTAAAACGTAAACTGCCATTCGCTAAATCAAAAAAGTTCTTGGGTTGGACGATGTGTTCGTTACCCTGAATTACAATTACGTGACCGACATCGGTGGTTGTCGATGGGAAGCTAACTTCTCGTGCAGCATTTACTTTTAGTCTGTGATATGGGGCATCGCCAGGCTTTGCTTGGGTTTCTAAACAGAAAAGGATTAAAAGTATTGTGCTTAAAGGCACTAGTTTTGATTTCATGGATGTACTCTTCCTTATTTCCTTATTTTTTTTGCGGTTATTACACGATTTATTCCTCAGTAATCGGCTTAAGAGCCATTGCCAAATTCAGCCGAAACTCCCCGTATTGGTACACTGGGAAGCCTTGCGTAAACCGAAATTATCAATTCAATACTCTATACACACAACACACACACGACGGGCACATTGCCTTATGCAAGTTGATAGAGATTCCCACCCATTATATGTCGCGAGGCTGATGTTGTCAAGGCGTTTTTCTGTGATTCGACCTCAAAACAGTATTCGGTGTGTGAGGTGGCTGACGATTGAATCTTCTGGAGGTGAAGGTGGCGGCCTTCACTGATGGCAAGAATGGCAACTGCCCAAATCAGGCTTTGGGTCTTTCTGCGGCGTATATCACGGTTTAATCTCGGAGGGTAAAATCTGTTGCTAGATTTACGGAATGATTTCGCTAACAGAAACTAAGAGGGACAAATTGGATCCAATTTTGGCATACTTTCACAGACCTCTGGAGACATTCCGGCTATCAGCAGATGCCTCTATTGATTTTTATGTGAATGCTCTCCAGTCTCGTTGATGCCGAGCCTCAGTGTTTGATATGTTTGTGGGTTTGTAGGTACTACCATGGCATTGTTGGTTTTGGGTGGAGCACAGAGGGAGTCGTTGTCGAGCAATCTAGAAGCGACAATAGCAATGACGATTTATATCAACGTGGTGGACTTCCTTATCAGTAATCCGATGGTCTGCCCCAGTTTTTCTAATATGAAATCAACTAATTAAGTAATTAAGCAGAGCTTATTTTGACACTTGGCACTTGGGACAGCAATATGTCGATCTCTGTTTCTGAATGATGCGCTCAATCGTAGATTTGCAGGCCGGGCAAGGTTTGTCTTCCTTCCCATAGACGTAGTGTAAATCTTGAGACTGTCCTGCTTCAGGAGAGGATTGATAGTTTTCGACTGTAGCTCCCTTTTGCTCAAAAGCTCGCCTTAAAATGATACTGACTGATTGTCCTAGATATCTCTTCTCTGAGCTTGAGAGCCTATTTCTGCTACCAGTCGTGAAGAAATAAGAATTACTCCTAACGGTTTGGTCTGATTTATGGGCCGACTTAAAAGCTGTTCAAACTGTTCTTGGGGGAAGTGCTCTTGCAAGCCATTGATACCAAGAGTTTTCACACTAGGGACTTGCTCAAGTAAGTCTTGTTCACAAGTAAAAACTTGAAATCGCCCAAAATTTCGCATATCATCAAAGATAGCTCTGACGCTGCCCTCAAACTACAAAACCACTTTCGCGTACTTTGAGGGCATCGCATTTGACAGTGCTTTTGCTGGTTTTTCAATGGTCCACACGCCGGTCATTCCGAAATGATTTAGCACAGGAAAACGCTCAAACCACCAGATTAGGAATTTCCCGCAGCGTTCGAGTCTTTCAAGGACTTTTCCATGGAGTAAACCCATTTTGCTTTGTTGCTGTTGATACCGTTTGTATTTCAAGGCTAGTGAGGTTAAAGTTGCTTTCTGTAGTCGTTTTTCCTCAAAAGCCAGCAAATCGCGTCGGTGGTGCTTGATGTCAGGTCCTTCAGGCATAATTCTTATCAGCTTTAATCTGCTCTGACATAAAACCGCCTAGTAGTCAGAGCCCACCCGTGACAGCTTTTCTGAGATACACCCGTGGGTGCGGGACGGGAGGGGCATCGACGTCAACCAAAGTGATGGTTGCAATGCCAATACTGTCGGCGTTGTTGCTGTTGTGGGAAAGTTGTGTGCCGCACCGTTCGCAGAAGCTACGTTCTGCCAGATCATGTCTTCCTGATAGTAAGGTAGTGAGTGGAGTGTCCTTTTGATGAACTCGAAATTCTTGTAAGAAAACAGTAGCCACCCGACAAACGGCGCACCTGCAGCCCGACAGCCTATGAGGTGCTTCATCGAAATGATTGGCGGAAAGTAACACCGCGCCCCCAACATCCCAAAGGCGATGTCGAAGTTCGAGGAGAGTCAAAACTTCCCCGCTCTGATAAACTCTACCTTAACAAGAGCGGCCCGTTTTTGCGGGTCATGTTCGAAGATGAGACACGGTTCAATCGAATCACAGATTCCAAGCGATGCTAGGCACCGTTGGAGGTAAGACCTAGGGTCAACCCGCAGATTGTTCGGGAATCTACCTATGTTTATGGCGAAGTCAGTTCGGTTGACAGGTCAGTGATTTTCTGATTCTCCTCTCAATGGGTGCCGATTCTATCAATTTCAGGCAAAAGTGACCAACCGGCATAGCGAAGAGCTGGTTTTTCTCACCTTCGATTACGCTCCATTTCACAGCGAAGGAGCATTGTAGATTCCGGACCAAATGATGGTGGCGTATTTTACCTTTACAGCCCGGCGTTGAATTCGGTGGAAAATCTCTAGTCGAGGTGCTGCTTGGGTTGGAATATGCCCCCAAACGGTACAGTCCATTGCAGGCTTTTCAATCGATACTTCTCCGAAATTAGTATTAAATTGCCGCGGCCCCCTTTTCACCGGTACGGATGCGAATCGTCTCCTCAACTGGCAAGACAAAAATCTTCCCATCACCAATCTTTCCGGTTGAAGCTGCTTGCTGCACAGCTTCAATGACTTGGTCAATATTTTCTTCCGGGACGACGATTTCAAGTTTCAACTTGGGTACAAATTCAATGGTGTATTCGCTTCCTCGATAAAGCTCTGTGTGACCTCGGCTTCTGCCGAACCCGCGAACTTCGCTAACTGTCATCCCACGAACGCCGACGTTGTTAAGCGCTTCTTTGACTTCTTCAAGTTTGAAGGGGCGGATAATGCACTCCAGTTTTTTCATTTTGAATTACTCCTTCGTCCAAACCGGTTTTGGCAAGTTTAGCAAACCTCGATTGGCAATCAGGGCTTGGGATTCTGATTAAATATCGTGGTAGAGGTGGAATTCGTATGGGTGCGGACGCAAATTAATCGCGTCGACTTCGTTCTCATGCTTATAAGTTATCCACGTATCAATTACGTCCTGTGTGAACACATCGCCTTTGAGGAGATACTCGTGGTCATCCTCTAAGGCGTCAAGCGCTTCCGACAAGGAACTTGGGGTCGAATCAATGGCAGCCATGTCCTCCGGTTCAAGGTCGTACATATCTTTATCGACCGGATCGCCCGGGTGGATCTTATTCTGGATACCATCAAGGCCTGCCATCAGTAAAGCGCTGAAGGCGAGGTAAGGATTGCAGGACGGATCCGGCGTACGGAATTCAACCCGTTTCGCCTTTGGACTCTTGTGATAGATTGGGATTCGAACGCATGCGCTGCGATTCCTCTGAGAATACGCAATATTGACAGGTGCCTCAAAACCCGGCACCAGCCGTTTGTAAGAATTTGTCGTTGGTGCAATCAGAGCACAGAGTGAAGGTGCGTGTTTGAGCAATCCACCGATATAATATAGTGCCGTTTCGCTCAGAAGCGAATAACCCTGTGTGTCAAAGAAGATGTTTTGATTGTCCTTCCATAAGCTCTGGTGGGTGTGCATGCCGGAACCATTGTCTTCAAAAAGTGGCTTCGGCATAAAGGTTGCCGTCATATTGTGCGCACGAGCGATGTTTTTGATGATGTATTTATATAACGCCATCTTATCGCCCATCCGGGTCAAGGTATCATACCGCATGTCGATTTCACCTTGTCCGCCTGTACCAACTTCGTGGTGATGAACCTCCACATCAATCCCGCATTCAATCATCTTGAGGATGATTTCAGATCGAACATCCTGTAGTGTATCCGATGGGGGTACCGGGAAATACCCTTCTTTATAACGAGGCTTATACCCAAGATTAGGTTCTTCATCACGACCTGTATTCCAGCTTCCTTCAACTGAATCGACGAAGTAATACCCTGAATGTTGGTCCTGTCCGTAGCGGATATCATTCAAGAGATAAAACTCTGCTTCGGGGCCCCAGAAGCTGGTGTCGGCAATACCTGTAGATTTTAAGTAAGCTTCTGCCTTCTGGGCGACATGTCGTACATCGCGTGAATAGCTTTCCAATGTCACCGGATCTTTAATATTGCAGACAAGGCTCAACGTGTCGATCTTGCAAGCTGGGTCAACAATTGCTGTCGCCGGATCGGGAAAGAGCAGCATGTCGCTTTCGTGGATAAGTTGAAACCCACGAATACTTGAACCATCGAAACCGATACCCTCTTCAAACAAATCTTCGGTCATCTCCGAGACCGGCATCGAAAAGTGCTGCCACATGCCCGGCAAATCCATAAATTTGAGATCGACAATCTTGAGTTCTTTTTCTTTTGCTAACGCAATCACGTCACTCGGTGTCATCCAAATCCTCCTTTAAGAATCAGAAATAATGGTAAAACAAACTTTTGAATGAAACTGTCCGATGTTGATGAAGCCGAATCGATCGGAACAAACCAAATAAGGGGTTTCCATGAAGAATAATTCTTCTATGGCGCTGGGTTAAACAGTAAAATCTACCGTTTTAGAGATTTTAGAAACTTGCGCTTCTCTAAAAATCAGGTAACGTTTACACTATTATGTCAACAGAAACAGCAGCAAATACGCCAATCACGAGCAAGTGCTATGCCAACTCTCAGACTAGATCGAGTTGCCTGAAGAGATCTGCAAACAAAAAACTGATGTTGTGCGATTCAAGACTTCACGCATCATTTACCCCATATCTACCAAGGTATATCCATGCGACAGCGCAAAGTCATCTGAGAAGATATTTCAATGCTTGACGCTGAATTATTGGGCACACCGTTGCCAAAGCTTTCAGCATCCAGCGCCCTAATTCAATGGGATGCTAGGCATTCAAATCTTCAACAAAACGACTTGCCTCCGGTTCAATCTGCCCCGCATATTTATTCCCAGGTTTCTGGCGATAGGGTACTTTTGCTGGAGAAGATAACATTTCAAACGTAAACGCGCAAATCCGCATTCCAGGATAAAGCTTAACGGGCATGCGCCCAAGATTGCCAAGTTCTAAGGTTGCTGTGCCGACCCAACCTGGATCAAAGAGTCCTGCTGTGCTGTGAACAATAATGCCGATTCGACCAAGGCTACTTCTCCCCTCCAGACGCGCCATCACATCGTCTGCCAGTTCAAGGGTTTCGAGCGTCGCAGCAAGAACAAATTCATCCGGCTGCACGGTAAACGCCTCACCATCAGGCACCTCAACCTTGTGCATCAATTCATTAATGTCAATCCTAGCTCGGAAATCAATATATGGATATTTGCTATGTTCAAATACACGAAATGTATTCCCCAACCTGAAATCAATAGAACAAGAACCCAAGTGTTTCGTGAGGTCCGGAAAAGGAGTGATTTTGATTTTCCCTTTCTCCAAATATCTAACGATGTCTTGATCTGATAGAACCATTAGCGTTCCTTTGTATCAGCCAGTGAGTCAGGTGAGCGTCGGATTGTCTGATATAAGAACTCAGTGGTTTCCTGAGGCGTGTTTGGTAAAATGGAAAAGGTTCAGATTAGCTTTGCTGATTGTTCCCATTGGATTAGCGCTGTGAAATTGATGATCCCATTCCAATAATCCAATCCGTAAATCACGACCGATATTTTCTTACGAATTTTGCCGGTCTGAACGAGTTCCAAAATCTCCATCGGTTCATTCAATGGTGCAAAACCACCAGGGAAGATTAGAAGCATTTCCGCAAGATCTACGAACTACAATTTCCATTATAATTGTATCAAATTTTACGACAAGTGTCACGCTTTTTTTTGACTGAGTAGAAAATTCAAACCCATAATCATCATATGTTGCGTAATGCGTTAAGATAATGTTTCTGAATAAAGATGCAGCATTAGATAGAAGAATGGGGTTCTTCCTTCCCCGCCAAAGGCTATGATTGATTGTCATACAGAATTAGTATGAAGCCCTTCTTAAAGGTATTACGCATTACGATTCCTGCAATCATAGTGCCTTTTCGCTGTACTTTCTTTCAAAGTTGTGATACACTTTTTTCATCTTTCAGGTAATAGGATTAGACGCAGATATCCGTGAAGCTTTAGGAGGCAAATGATGGCACACTCAGATTACAAAATCGGCATTGTTGGTGTGGGTCGGATGGGAGGTAACATCGCACGCCATTTGCATGACGAAGGATTCTCAGTTGTTGCAGCATACGATATTGTAAAAGCAGCGGCAAGGGCGCTCGCCGAGGAGATTGGTGCTGAGGCGGCAGATCGCCCGGCGCGGGTGACAGAACTTGCTGATTATATTATTACCGTTGTGACCGATGACAATGCTATGCGACAAATTTTCTCGGAAGCAGACGAAGATAGCCTGGTTACAGGCGCAGCAGGCAAGCTGTTTCTCAATTGTGCGACAATTGCGCCCCAAGTTCATGTCGATATTGAGAAACTCGCCGAAAAACATGGCGCCCAGAGTCTTGAAGGCTGTATGGCAAGCAGTATCACGCAAGCGCGTGAAGGAACGCTCTACCTGATGTGCGGAGGTAAAAAAGAAGCCTTTGACAAAGCGAAACCGATTCTCGATTCGATGAGTGTTGCGCTCCGCTATATCGGCAATGCGGGCAGAGCTGCACAAGTCAAAGCTCTTGTAAATGTGGTGATGAATATTAACACCGCCGGGCTTGCTGAAGGACTAGGACTTGGCGCGGCTCTTGGTCTCGACTTGATCATGCTTCAAGAAGTCTTTGCCCAGACCGGCGCTAATTCGCGCGTGCTGGAGACAGATGGTGAGGATATGGAAAATCGAGATCACGAATGCTATTTTTCGGCAGCGCATGCGGCCAAGGATTCGGGGATTGCGCTTGAGCTTGCTAAAGCTGCAGGCTTGAATCTACCGCTCGCCGAAGCGGCAAAGAAACAATATGATAGGATGATCGAAATCGGTAAAGGAGAATTGGATAAATCTGGCATTGCTGAACTCACCTTTCCTGGAAGAGGATAAGCCGTGATTGCTGGCTTGTATTTCTAACCGTGCGTGATAGAACATCGGCTCCATATTTAACTTCTTAAAGCTTATTTTTCCGCCTTGGCCGCTAGTTTCTGAAAAAAGGTTGCAGAGGGAATCTGCCTCGAACCCTCGGCACAAGATTTCCCCCTTGGCAATTTTACACCAAGCTGTTCTCAATTCGGGATGGGAACTGTCAAAAAATATGGACTCTTTCGTGGATTATTGCTCACAGTAGACCGATTGTTATGCGATCATGGGACAATATGGAGCACGCATTACTGGATTCACCCTCATACGGGAAAATACCTTGATTCTGTCGAAGACTACTCGCCGAAGGCTCTGAAAAAGTGATGTGTTTTCTGATGACTTTTCTGAGAAGCGTATCCGGAAGGTTAGGATTCCTTCCAAATGTGTCTCAAGATACACAGCGATAGCTTGTTGGTGCCTGCCAGCGTTGATTAGGATTCGGGGATGAGCCGTCAGTCGATTACTACCACCCAAATAACATTCTCAAATTTGCCGCTGCCCTCTACCGTGAAGGGGATTATCTCCGGGCCACAGGTGAATGTCATCGATACCTCTTCTACAATCCTCAGAACGCGAATCAGATTTTATACCAGATTGCTGTGAGTTACCGATTGGGTGGGCAAGCAAATCGAGCTCTTGAATTTCTGAAACCATCCTGAAACCATACCTTTAGAGCGACTTTGCCGGGGTTGTCCGCCTCATAGATATGTTGTGTTAACGATAACCTTCTTGGAAAGATGTACAATAGTTTCGTCCAATCCCGATTATTCAATAGCTCTATATCAACATGATGGCTACCACTTTCCTATTCCCAGAATAATTCTAGTATTGATTGATCTGGGGGATTGTGTTAAAATTGCAGCCTTGTAAAGAAATAAAAAACTCAAAACTCGAGAGTGATATAGAATGGAACCAAGAAAAGAAGTATTAAAATTGGGAGGCGGTTCAGCTTGTCCGGGAGAAAGGATTGAGCCTGCGGTAGAACTGGTCGAGAAGGGCGGTATCGACTATATTGTTTTTGATTCCCTGTCAGAAAGTGAGATGCTCGCTTTTGAAAGACATAAATTGAGCCACCCGGATGAGGGATTCGATATTTACACAGAAAGACGGCTCAAAGCAATTTGGCCCATTTGTGCCCGCAAAGGCATAAAAATAATCGGCAATATGGGAGCTGCAAATCCGAAAGCTGCTCAGGATTTGGCGATTAGGGTTGCTCGTCAATTAGGGCTCGATGGTGTGAAAGTTGCTGTTGCGTTAGGTGATAACGTGCTTTCGCTCGCCAAAGAACTCGATCTGAAAGTTAACGAGACCGAAAAGGGTGTAAGTGAATTCGGAGACAGACTCATTGCGGCGCATGCCTACATACCGGCGGACCCAGTCGTGGAGGCTCTTGAAGGGGGGGCAGATCTCGTCATGACGGGAAGGGTCGGTGATGCCTCATTGTTTCTGGCGCCCATGATTTACGAATTCGGTTGGCGTGAAAATGAGTGGGATTCATTCGCCAAGGGTATCATCCTTGGACATCTGTTTGAGTGCGCTGGTCAGTTGACGGGAGGATATTTTGCCGATCCGCCATACAAAGTTGTTCCAGATCTTTATCGCTTGGGCTTCCCCATTGCAGAGGTTTCTCCCAATGGCGATGCCATCATAACGAAAGTTCCGGGTAGCGGCGGGCTTGTGAGTCCAGCCACATGTGCGGAACAGATGCTTTACGAGGTGGGCGATCCCACCAGTTACATTGAGGCTGATGTTATTGCGGATTTCAGTGATATGGGGTTTGAGCAGGTGGGACCAGACAGAGTTGCTATCACCGGCGTCATCAAGGGAACCCCCAAACCCGAACTGCTGAAGGTCAACCTCGGAGTAAGAGATGGATACAGAGCAGAAGGCACAATTTTCTACGCGGGCCCCGGAGCCTACGAAAGGGCGAAACTAGCCGCAGAGGTCATGAAGCAGCGGCTGGAACTCATCACGCATTTGAAGGCGGAAGCGATACGGTTCGATCTTTTGGGAATCAACTCGCTGTATGGTCCCACCGATGAGAAACCCGAAAGTGCTCCTTGGGAAGTGGGTCTCCGCGTCGCAGGAAGAACCCGAGAACGATCTGAAGCTTGGAAGATTATGCATGAGCTAGAGACGATTGACAACAATGGTCCCGCTGCAATTGGTCGTGGCTTAAGAAAAGAGGACGTTACCGAAATTCTCGGTTACTATTCAACATTCATACCACGGGATAAAGTCAGGACAGAAGTCTTAATTGAGGAGGCATAGTTCATGGGTAAAATCCAGCTCCGAGAAATCTGTCACGCCAGATCTGGGGATAAGGGGG